>NZ_CP187926.1:0-4510286 GCF_049933045.1 Pseudocolwellia antarctica
AAATTAGAGCATTTGTGATGGTGGCAAAAAGTAATAGTTTTGCAGAAGCTTGTGAAATCCTGCATTTGTCTCAACCTGCTTTAAGTATTTCCATTAAAAATTTAGAGTCTATTGTAGGTGGCGCTTTATTTATTCGTTCAACGCGCAGTGTTTCTCTTACCCCAGAAGGTGAAGCTTTTTTACCTGTAGCGCAGAATTTGTTAGTGAATTGGGATGATGCTTTTAATGATTTGAATAATTTATTTTCTCTTAATAGAGGTAAATTAACTATTGCTTCCATGCCTTCTTTTGCCAGTAGTGAATTACCCACGCAATTACAAAAGTTTAAAGCCAATTATCCTAAAATTAATATAAAAGTGCATGATGTGATTGCCGAAGATGCTGTTCATATGGTTAAAAATGGACAAGTAGAGCTGGCGCTTACTTTTGATCCAGACGAAGAAGATTATCTGAATTTTGAGCCACTCTTCACTGATACTTTTGTTATAGCTTTACCTGAAAAACATGAGCTATTGAAACATGACAGTATTACATGGCCTATGGTTGCAGAATATCCGTTTATTATGTTGCAACGACCTTCAAGCATTAGGCATTTGATCGACAGTGCTTTAAAAGATGAAAACATTGATTTGAACGTAGAGCTTGAAGCCAATCAGTTGGTCACTATTGGTCAAATGGTCTCTATTAATCTTGGGATCAGTGCTATGCCATCATTATGTAAAACCCAGCTCCAAGCTCAAGGTATTGTTTGTCGCCCATTAGCGCAGCCTACAATAAGTCGAAGAGTGGGTATTGTTACTCGAACACGTTATCCACTTTCAAGTGCCGCAAAAGCTTTTATTGAGATCATTAGAGCGGAATATCAAGTTAATTAGTCGAGTTATATTGTGATAAGCGAGGTTAGACAAGTAGATCATTAACCGAGCACATTTATTTATATTTATTGAAAAAAATTTTGAACTACTTTGAATAACAACACTCAGAGTATATAGAAATCATGTTTTCCCCTTGTATTTCATGTTTATTTATAACGCACTTACTTTTGTATGTGCGTTTTTTTTTGCTTTAAATTTAGATAAGTAACAAGAAGGCTTTGGGTAAAAGTTATATTGATAAACATGAATTTAAAAAGGGTGTTGAGGTGTTAAATGAAGAATAAGTAAATAAAGTTTAATTAATTTGAACTAATGTAAATAACAGCACTCTGAATATATAGAAATCATGTATTCCCCTTGTATTTCATGTTTATTTATAACGCACTTACTTTTGTATGTGCGTTTTTTTTTTGCTTTAAATTTAGGAGAGTACCAAGGGGACTTTGGGTAAGAGTTATATTGATAAACATGAATTTAAAAAGGGTGTTGAGGTTTTAAATAAAGAACAAATAAAGAATAAGTAAATAAAGTTTAATTAATTTGAACTACTTTGAATAACAACACTCTGAGTATATAGAAATCATGTTTTCCCCTTGTATTTCATGTTTATTTATAACGCGCTTACTTTTGTATGTGCGTTTTTTTTTGCTTTAAATTTAGATAAGTACCAAGAGGGCTTTGATTCAGAATTATATTGATAAACATGAATCTGAAAAGGGTGTTGAAGTGTTAAATAAAGAATAAGTAAATAAAGTTTAATTAATTTGAACTAGGGGGTGTTGATCTTTGTTTTAATTTTATACGTAAGCGGTAATCTCGTATAATTTACTTCGCCAAAAACAAACCTTACGAGATCACCATGCCCCGATTAATGCTCACTGATGAGTTGTGGTCGAAGCTAAAAGCTATTTTGCTTGAAGATAGAGTTTATAACAAGCTTGAACACAGACAAACGATGGAAGGAATTTTATATCGCTTGCGTGTCGGCTGCCCATGGCGTGACTTACCAGAGTGTTTTGGTTTATGGAATACCATTTATCGCAGGTTCCTTCTTTGGTCGAGAAAGGGAATATTGATGAGGTTATTCAAATCGTTATCCGCTAATAGTGATGTAGAGTGGGAGTTCATTGATGGTAGCTATATTAAAGCACACCAACACAGTACAGGTGCTGCATCTAAACAAGAGCAAGCGATAGCGTTAAGTCGAGGGGGTAATACGAGTAAAATTCACTTAGCTGTTGATAGTTATGGTTTGCCTATCGAATTTATTATTACAGGTGGTGATGTTCATGATAGTAAAGTGGCAAATGAGCTGATTGAATTATTACCTCAAGGTGATTTTGTTATCGCAGACAAAGGCTATGATAGTGAAGCTATAAGAAATAAAGTTCGAGAGCGCAACTCAATCCCTATAATACCGAGAAAGCAAAATTCAAAAACAGGTAATGGTGATATTGATTGGTGCTTGTATAAATATAGGCACTTAGTTGAAAATGCATTTGCAAGGCTAAAACATTTCCGTTCTATAGCTACAAGGTATGATAAATTGAAATTACAGTTCGAGAGTATGCTAGCACTGGCGTGCGCAATGATTTGGCTGTCAATGTGAAAGATCAACAGCCCCTAATGTAAATAACAACACTCTGAGTATATAGAAATCATGTTTTCCCCTTGTATTTCATGTTTATTTATAACGCGCTTACTTTTGTATGTGCGTTTTTTTTTGCTTTGAATTTAGATAAGTACCAAGAGGGCTTTGATTCAGAATTATATTGATAAACATGAATCTGAAAAGGGTGTTGAAGTGTTAAATAAAGAATAAGTAAATAAAGTTTAATTAATTTGAACTAATGTAAATAACAACACTCTGAGTATATAGAAATCATGTTTTCCCCTTGTATTTCATGTTTATTTATAACGCACTTACTTTTGTATGTGCGTTTTTTTTTGCTTTAAATTTAGGAGAGTACCAAGGGGACTTCGGGTAAGTGGAAAATCTCTAGTATCAGTGCCACCTAATTGCATTTAACTAAGCCAGCCAATTGCGTTCAGCTATGCCACAATATTTCGAGCTTAATAGACCTGTCATCTTTGGATATATTGAACACCACTAACATACACTTTTACCACATTCCTAACCTAAATTAGTCCTCAAAATTAGGCAGACTTATGTCAACAAAGATACGATAACTGACGTTAATAAAAATTCCATTTTAATGCTTATCTGTTATCGGTAGCATAAATAATTAGATGCACGAGGAGCAGCTTTCCGGTCATACTTCATACATAAATTCAATAGTCTTGTGACGCGAGAATTAATTCCATTCCTTTCTCAAAATAAATCATGTAAGTCATAATATATATTGATATCCCAAATGCAGTAAGTATATAATTTCACATACTACTTAGTTGTTTTTAAATCAAATGGACGATCGTGTTTTGTCCGTCAAAAATAGCTTCTTAAATAAAATATGTAGAGATTAATATAGATGTATAATCGTAAAAAACAACAGGGATTCACCTTAATTGAGTTGGTAGTCGTTATCGTTATCCTTGGTATTTTAGCGGTTACTGCTGCTCCGAAATTTATTGATATTAGTAGTGACGCTAAAAAAGCTAGACATGATGCATTATCAGGATCTATTAAAAGTGCTGCTAACTTAGCTTTTTCTAAATGTTTAGTGAGCTCTAGTTGTAGCCAAAGTGGAGACTCTACTATTGATGTCGGTGGCGTAACTGTTGAGATGTTAAATGGTTGGCCTAGGGCTGACGAAGACACAGGTATTGGTTTATTGATAGATCAAGATTTTGCTGTTGAAGTAAGAAGCGAGGGCGCTGCTAATGGTGGCGCGTATACTTCATGGTTGATTTCATGGCCAGATGGCCTGTGGTGGAAGCAAGATTGCACGGTAACATATAGCAATTACGGCATTATTGATCCTCAAGTAAATGCCTCTACAGCTTTTTCTGATGTTTGCGAAAACTAAAATTGAAAGTCATGACGACTAATTTAAATCATAAGTTAATCCTTAAACGGGTGAATTTAAATAACTAAGTAAAAGGAGGTTATCTAACCACCCATGATAATAGTATGCAACAATGACACATTAATGCTCATTCATTTAGATAATTTAAATGCTGATTTATTGAAAAACTGACTCAGCTGAAATACGTATCCTTAAAACTCTCTAAAAATTTATTATGGATGGCCTGATAAAGTTTAATCCTCACCTGACAGGAACTTACACCCTGCATCAAGCTTCGCTTGACGCACTTACAGCTTATTATGTAGAAGTTTCAGTTACTCCATTAACGCAATGATTATTTAATCAATATAAATCATACTCTTACTAACTTCAATAAATATCTTACGTGTTACTGAGATCTCAGTAACACGTATTATTTACGCTTATAAAAAAATAATACACATCGGAGTTACAAAATGGCTCATCGCCATTTTGTAATATATTAGAACGGTATTATGAACGTTTTGTGGAATAGTTATGAGCAAAACTTAATCCGCTGTGCTCAGAGTAGCCGTTAACTATTTCTAAATCAGTGTTTCCTTTGAGCTTACACCAGTCCCTCAAACTTGTAGTGATTTCTGGTTAAAATTGCCCCTAATATATTTATGATTTTACAAAAGCTAATGTCAGCTTATGGCTAGCTTTTGACCTAAAGACCAGTCAGTTGCTAACGTCTTCAATGCGCATCAAGTGATCATTTTTATCTGTGGCAAACCTAATATTATTCAATGGTCACATTAAATATTATTAGGTGGCAGAGTTGAATGATAATGACTGGCAGTTCTGATGTAATTGGGTGGCATAACCAGTGTAATTATCCAGGGTAAGAGTTAGATTCATAAACATTAATTTAAAAAGGGTGTTGAGGTGTTAAATAAAGAACAAATAAAGAATAAGTAAATAAAGTTTAATTAATTTGAACTAATGTAAATAACAGCACTCTGAGTATATAGAAATCATGTATTCCCCTTGTATTTCATGTTTATTTATAACGCACTTACTTTTGTATGTGCGTTTTTTTTTGCTTTATATTTAGATAAGTAGCAAGAGGGCTTTGATTCAGAATTATATTGATAAACATGAATGTGAAAAGGGTGTTGAAGTGTTAAATAAAGAATAAGTAAATAAAATTTTTATTAATTTGAACTAACATGGATATCTGTACTCTTAATTTATAGTAATTATGTTTTTCCCTTGTATTTCATGTTTATTTATAACGCACTTACCTTTGTATGTGCGTTTTTTTTTGCTCGAAATTTAGATCTGATAATAGAGCTAGTGAACATATATCTTTATAGCTACCTCCAAGAGAAGATTTAAGTTTTACACTCATTAGTCTAGGGTTAATAGTGGTTTTATAAAATCTAAAAAGCTGAGATTATTTTAGTTCCAGGTTTAGTAGCAAAGGATAAACCAGCGAGTGAAATAGCTATAATATTTACAGGGTTAACTGTGGTATTAGTAACTGGCGTACCCATTAGGTACATATATCGGACAGCAATTTGGATGGGAAACAACATTCTTAACAGTGTTTATGCTTGTGCTAATTGCAATACTACCTAGTACTCTTTAGGTGCCTAATAATTTACGACAAGCTAAGCCGGCAAAAATATCTGAACAATTAAAAGTATTAACGCAGCCAAGGTTATTATTAGTGTATGCCATTACGGCCGTTGGTTATGGGGGTAGCTTTATCGCATTTACGTATTTAGCCCCAATTTTAAATCAAATTACTAGATTGAATCCAAAAGTAATCGCCTTAGTTATGTTGGTTTATGGTGTGTCTGTTGCTATAGGTCATATTTGGGGTGGAAAAATGGCCGACAAAATTGGACCTATAAAAGCTCTTACTATTTATTTTTCAGGATTGGCAGTTATATTATTTATTTTTAGTATTACAGCTGTTAATCGTATCGCGGCGATAATTACTATTTTAGTTTGGTGATCTTTTGCTTTTGGTAATGTACCTTGACTACAAGTATATGTCGTTAAATTAGCTGAGAAATATACACCTGATGCAGTAGAACTGGCTTCTAGTTTGAATATAGCAGCATTTAATGTAGGGATTGCCCTTGGCGATTGGTGAGGAGGATTGATTGTTGAGCTGTCGGGATTAATGAATACTCCTTGGGTTGCTACAATTGTAGTTTTGGTCGCGCTTTTACTTACTCGCTTCAGTGGAGCATTAGATAAGCGAACCGTCGAATCATTGTAACTATATGGAAAGATCTTTTTAAATGTTACAGATGTAATTACTGTACTGAAAATTATTTTTCATAGATTAAGGGTTTAAATAAAAATAAAATAATATTTTGAACTAATTCGAATACCAGCACTCTTACTTTATAGTAATTATGTTTTCCCTGGTATTTCATGTTTATTTATAACGCGCTTACTTTTGTATGTACGTTTTTTTTTGCCTGATTTTTAGAAATTATAAAAATTTAAAGTCTAGGTTTTATCCAAATTTTAATCATAGATCTTACTTGGTAAATAAATCATAAATAGTCGTATTACTAAACGAGATAAGAACTTTCTTTAGTGTAGGCTTAGATAAAACATTTTAATAAATGAATGCTTCGTCACAACTTTTGTACTCATATTTATTCAGGCTGAGAAGCGTGAATTGTCTTCAAATACAAAACATGTTTAATTAGATAGTTATGCATAAGAAATAAATAATTGTGAAAATGAATATTTACTACTAGTCTTAATGGTGAAGAGGGTTGTTTTCTCTTGTTTCATGTTTTTTATAGCGCGCATACTTTTGTATGTGCGTTTTTTTTATAAAGCATTTATCTCATTCTTTTAGCTTGTATGAATTATTTTTTATTTTAATAATTATTCACTCTAGCTCCGTTTTTTATAACTTAAATCCTTACACGTAAATTTGAACTACAATATTTATTGACGTGAATGTTAGGCTATATATAACAAAATAGGTTGTTATATACGTTTTTATTGCTTGAACTTTAACTGACATTGTATGAGTATGGAGGTGAGAGTGAAAGTGTAATAGGTAGTTATGCAAAAATAATAAATAAAATCGAACTTATTTTATTGTTACTACTCTTAGTAAGTAAGAGTCATGTTTTCTCTTACTTCATGTTTATTTTTTTAACGCACCTACTTTTGTAAGTGCGTTTTTTTTGTTTTAAATTTATAAAGTAAAATGATTTTATTTTTAACGTATAAATGCTTACTGGAATAGTTATTCATATTTTTGGCATGGTTATTTTCGAGGTTAACTGTTTTTAATCATTTTATTAGTCAATCTTATACTCAATCGTTTCATTTTCTTTGTGAGGAGGCATTCAGAAGTATTAGCTTAAGTTGAAATTAATTAGTTTTGAACTAATTGATAGGTTTGTACTCTGATTAAATAAGAGTCATGTTTTCTCTTATTTTTCATGTTTATTTATAGCACGCTTACTTTTGTATGCGCGTTTTTTTTATGTGAAATTTAAAGAGGGAAACTATAGTTGTAGAGGTGGATAACTATTTTTGAATAGAGTGAGTCGCAGAGTTAAGTAGTTGTAATAAATTGCTCTGAGTAATAGGTTTGCTGAAGTAAAAGCCTTGTAGTTCTTCGCAGTTATTCAAATTGAGAAAGTTTTGTTGCTCTTCTGTTTCTACGCCTTCTGCAATGACTGACATTTTCAAAGAGTGCGCCATTGATATTATCGCTAAGGTAATTTCTTTTGCATCAATACTCGTATCTAATTCGCTAATAAATAACCTGTCTATTTTTATTCTATCGATAGGGAATTGCTTCAAATAACTTAATGACGAATAGCCCGTACCAAAATCATCTATAGATAGGTTAACACCCATTCCTTTGAGTTTTGTTAGTACATCTACCGCGTTATTCATATCTTTCATTAGACAGCTTTCAGTTAGCTCTAATTCAAGGTATTTAGCGGGTAACTGTGCATTGTTTAATGCATGAGATACTTTTTCTAACAAATCGGGTGATGAAAATTGCACAGCTGATAAGTTAATAGCAATTCTTAGATTTTGATGTCCTGCGTTGTGCCAAGATTTTAAATGCAAGCAAGCTGTTTCAAGTATCCAGTTACCTATGGGTATGATGAGCCCAGTACTTTCGGCTACAGGAATAAAGTCATCAGGCTGGATCAAGCCACGTTCAGGATGATTCCAACGAACAAGTGCTTCAACACCAATTATTTTACTGTGTTCTGCGGTTACTTGTGGTTGGTAATAAATTTCTATTTCATCACGCTCTAACGCCATGGTTAGATCATTAACAAGTTTATTGTGTTCAATAATGTTTAACTTTATTTCTTGATCGTAATAGCAAATACCACGATCATTTTGTTTTTTAGCTTTTTGCATAGCCGTAATTGAAGCATCAAATAGTTCGTCTATTTTTTTAGTATGCTCAGGATAAAAGCTGGCTCCTATGCTAATAGGTAATACGAATTTTTCATTCTGTATTTGATAAGGTTTACCTAGTAAGTCATGTAATGCATCGCAATAAATACTTAACTGTTCTTTATTCTCAATATCTTTAAAAAATATAGCAAATTCGGGTCCGTTGTATCGAGCACATTCATGCTTTTGATCTATACAAGTGTTGATTCGGGTTGAGGCTATATTTAATAAATGATCTCCAGCTTTAAAGCCTAATAGCTCATTTACGTCTTTGAATTTTCCTAAATTAATCACTACAACCGCAAAGTTCAACATACCATTCGATTGTCGCAGAGCTTTAATTATATTCTTTTTTAGTTGCGGCTGTGTTGGTAATAAAGTGACAGGATCGTAGCCAATGTGTCTCTCTAAAACCGCTATTTTTTTATGTGTGTTTTTGGTGTGTATAAAGGATGTTAAACAATAAATAAGTATTTGAGCCACAATCATTAAAGCGGGTTCAAACCATAAATTAAAACCAAATAGCAGTAGGGCACTTGCTGAAATACTTACTAATACTTGTACGACTAAACTTGGAATAAGCCATAGGTTAGCAACGAAGTAAGTACAAAGTAAACTGAGTAGAATAATGACAAACTTAAGTGAGTAGTTTAACCAAGGGTCTGCTTTTAATATGAACTTGTCGTTAATTAAGCCATTAACAATATGAGAGTTTATTTCAACACCTGTCATGTTCTGATGGTTAGAAGAAAACGGTGTAGTAAATCTTTCACTCAGCCCTGCAGCGGTTATTCCAACAATCACCACTTTATTCTTAAAGTTATTAATATTAATGGTTTTGTCTAATACATCGATATATGAATAAGTAGGGATAGAGCCTGGATTATTTGTATAAGGGATCAGAATAGGTTGGCGTCTAGTCCAATGATTTCCTAATGTTAATGTAGTTGTTTCAAAGGTTTTTTCGGGTTTAGCAAGTTGCGCTAAAGCGAGAGAAAAGCTTGGCCATTTTGATTCTTTCCAGCCTGCAAAAAGATATATAGAACGAACAAAACCATCAGCATCTAACTCTAAATCTACGTGGCCTAGGCCTGCACTTTTATCCGATAAAATAGGAATCGGTAAAAGCTCAGAAGCAATTGTGTTTTGAGGAGCGAGTGGTGCTACAGCTAATATAACTGAATTATTTTTTGCTATAGCAGTAGCAAAGTTTCTGTCTCTTATTGGATGCGCGTTGTCAGGCTCAGTAAATAGAATATCAAAGCCAATCGCTTTAGCTTTTGATGTTTCTAATGTGTTGAGTAATGTGGCATGCACATCTCTTGACCATGGCCATCGACCTATTTTGGCTAGACTTTTATCGTCTATCGCAATTATTACGGTATTTTGTTCAACGGCATGGGGTTTAGATGTTAATAACCAATCATAAATAAGCGTGTCTAATTTACTAAATTCATTGGTAAATAAAACTAAAACACCCAATAGAAATATAGCAACACGCAGCTTATTATTGCGCCAAGTGATTGACGATTTTGATTGTTGATTATCAACAGTCAAATTCATATTAATATTACTAATAGGAGAAAGCCAAACATAGAAAGTATGCCTTTATCTAATTGAGAAATATGTTGAGTATTGCCCCACTGACTTTCTAGAGAGGAGTCATTTAAGCTTAATTTACATCTAACAAAAGCTTCTTCATTAGCGTCGAATTGAACCGTTGAGGTGTTGGCATCGAATTGATATGTTTCTGTTATTTTGGTGAATTCTGCATCTTGAGCAATTTGAATAATGGCTGTTTGATTACTTTTTATTGGAGACCAAATAACGCTTACTGTGTTTGAATCAGATTCTGAATCTGCTTCAGCTTTACAGTTAGGCGCTGTAAGAATTGTTTTCCAGTTAAAAGCTAATACGTCAGAAGCAGGGCCTTTATCAATGCCTGTATTTAGGTCTTTAATCGAAGACACACGCCAGAAGTAATCACCAAAAGCTAAGTCTTCAGACAGTTGGATTTGTGTGGCTGTTATTGTTTTGTTTACAACCGTTTCAGTAAACTGTTCATCTTTAGCTATTTCTATTTGATAACTATCGGCTCCATCAATAGAAGCTGCCCACTCAAGAGTAGATAACTGGTTATAACCTAATATTTTTTTAGGAGAGTGATTTAGTTTCGGAGCACTTGGTACTAAATTTAATGTGAATTTTTTAACTACAGGTAAGCCTTCAATGCCTAATGTGTCGGTAGCTGTGATTCTGTAATAATAAATACCGTCTGCTAGCTCAGGTAATATGATTGAAGTATTTGAGGTAGATTGTCCCCAAAGAATACTTTTGAAGTTATTTTGCTCTGAAAGTTGAATGTTATATTTTTCGGCTTTGTTATTTTCAACCCATTGTATTTTTGGTGCTTTTTCAAAAAGTGTTTGCAGTGTTGTTATAGTAGGTGGCGCTAGTAATGGTACAGGTTTAGTTGGCTCTTCACCCTTTTCTATACGTGTTCCTTGGCCTGTAGCTACCTTAATTATATTGTTAGGTTGTTCACCCGCTACCGCAACTGTGCCTTCTAATACTTCAACGGTTGAAATGTTTTTTCCTGTATTTGATACACGATAAACAGTTCCTCTTACCGAGCTAATAGCTGAAGGTGTAGATATGTCTAATCGAGATCCTGGGCCTTTATTTTTTTGAGCATTTGTTTCTACTTTACCTTGAATCACTCTGATGCGTGTATCTACCATACCTGTTTTTCCGTAGGCAGATAGATGATCAAAGGCAACAATTGTATTTTTAAATAGAACCATTTCACTGCCGTCGGCAAAAATTACGGTTGCACTACCGTTATCGCCAGTACGAACTTCGTCACCAAGCACTAAAGTGGTTGAAGATGTTAAAGGGTTTAAAACTTTATTGCGGAGGAATTGGCTTTCACCTTTTAGAAATGAAATATGAGCAGATACAGGGGTATGTTTTATCCACTCCATAGGAATACGAATAACAGTCCCTGGTTTCATTCTCTTAGGGTATTTAATGTTATTTAATTGTTGTAATTGGGTATAATAATCAATGTTCTTTAAGAACTTACTGCTGATGTTCCAAAGACTATCTCCATTACTAACAACATAAACCCATGGTTTTTTTTCGTCAGCTGTTGCTACTTCTACCGTACTTAGAAGAAATACCATGAAGGTAATGAGGCTAACAAGAATTTTTTTCATCAAAGAAATAACAACTAAAGTGGTTTGTAAAAATTTATTACCGACAATAGTACACTGATTATACTTTTATATGAAATATTTAATGTTAATTAGATGTGAATTTAATGTAAACTTTATGAGGTTAAGATTCGTTTTTCTCGATATAAATAATAATTTCGCCTACCTTTAATCCATATTTTATAATATTGGTTTTATTAAACAGTCTGTTATCGTCTATTAAGTACATCCAGTCATCAAGCGTAACTTGATATTCAGTACCATCTACCTCAATTAATAAATCGTACTGCCAATAAAGTGCTGAACCGCTTGTTTGACCTTTTGCTGTACCAATAACATCGCCTGCTGTGCCTGTATAGCTGTTGTCACCTTGCTTAGTTAATTGCCATATTCTTGTAGACTTTTCACCATCGTCAAAATCGAACCATTCGTTAATGGTGCCTTTGTTACCCTTCCATTCAGCTTCAAGTACTACTGTGAATCGACGCGACAACTTACCATTACGATCTAATACCATTCCGTAAGCGCTGAGACTGCCGTCAAAAAACTCTTCTAATACTAAATCGGGTGTTGTGTTTTTATAGTCGGTTACTTGTGGAGAAGAACACGACGTTAAACAAATAAATAAAAAAAGCAGTGCTGTTTTTATTGCTGTATTTTTCATAATAGCTTCTCGTTATTTTTAGGTTTATTGGCCTATTAGTTTTTTTCTTAATTTAGGTTCTGAGGTTTTTTCTGATAACCAAATTGACAGAAAATAATCACCAAATGTTGGTTCGTTAATACTGCCTAATAATTGGTAATCTAAAGATTTACTTTCACTGTTACTGGCTGCTTTAAGATAGAAGTTAGCTTGTTTTTCTTTACTAAGAGTAAAAAGGATAACGTCATCTTCTTTAATATCAGGGAAAATTTCGCTTAATTGAGTTAACCATTTATCTTCTTGAACTTGAGGAATTAATCTTTCACTAAAGTTTGCATTTAATTTGACCCATTCACCTTGTGTAGCATCGATAAACTCTTGTTTCTCTATATCTCTTTGATAAGTTAGCTTTAGCGCTTTCGGGTATGTTTTTTCATTATAAGGAGAGTCAGCACTGTAAAAATCAGCTTTATATACTTTCCAAAAGAGTATGTTCATTTGGCCTTCACCAAGCTTTTGAAGTGAAGACGCTAAGGTTGACTCTACATCATGATCTTTTGATGTAGCTGTGTCAGCTGCAATGCTTACAACAGAAAATAGGCTAAATAGTAAAAAGACGAATAATTTTTGAGTGTACATGTTGTTTTCCTTTGTAGCGTTATTTTTCTGACTCAATAATAAAGGTATGTAAACGTGTTAAAAAAGGTAGTAATAACGCCCAAACAACAGCCATGATCACAATAAAATATAAAGGTGAATATGCGCTGCTAAATACATTAAGTTGTAGAGCTGCGTAATAACTTAATGTGCCGAAAACTGCACCCAAACCACTCACTTTATATAGAGATAAATGGCTTAACCATTTTAAGCTATGGTTGAAACACCAAGCTAAAACACACCATAAAAATAACAACCAAATAGGTAAGGTTAAAGATGAACTTTGTGGTATTTGTATTACTTGTAAAACCATTAAAAGCTGATCTACAACGATGCCGACTAAGGCAATAGGTAGCACTTCAATATCAGATTTTTTACAGGGACTAAACAAAAAGTGGATACACATTAATGCGATGATTATGGGTATTGCACTTTCTTGATAAGTCGCAGACAAAAACCAATTAAGCTGAAAAACAGCTAAATTAATAAGTGAGAATAGTCTCATCTAACGCATCTTTATATTCTGGCTTACGGGCAACAATATGATGTGTGCTTATCACTCTTTCAATAAATGCACCTTCACAATAAGCAAAGTAGTAATGCCATAAGCGTTTGAATTGCTCATCGAAACCGAACTGGCTAATGTCAGCCCAATTTTTATCAAAATTTACACGCCAGTCATTTAAGGTTCTTGCGTAATGTAGGCCGATGTCTGAGATGTTATCGATCATCATATCGGTAGAGGTTGCTATGTGTTCACTAATTACAGCAACTGAAGGTAAACATCCTCCAGGGAATATATATTTTTGAATGAAGTCTGTGTTTTTTCGATAGTCATCGTAGCGCTGATCAGCAATGGTGATGGCTTGAATAAGTAGCTTGCCATTAGGTTTTAGTAGGCTATTGCATTTGTCAAAGAATTCGCCCATAAATTTATGACCAACAGCTTCAATCATTTCTATTGAAACGAGCTTGTCGTATTGCCCTTCAAGTAAACGGTAATCCTTTTTCAGTAAGGTTACTTTTTCGTTCAAGGCTAGAGAATCTACACGTGCTTGAGCGTATTCAAATTGTGCATCTGAAATTGTAGTAGTCGTTACTTTACAGCCATAATGGGTCGCTGCATAAATAGCTAAGCCGCCCCAGCCAGTACCAATTTCAATTAAATGATCATCTGCTGTTAGGTTTAGCTTGTCGCATATGGTTTTTAATTTAAGGGTTTGAGCTTGATCTAAAGTGGTATCTTCGTCTGAGTATATGGCTGAAGAATACATCATTTGAGGATCAAGAAATCGAGTGTAGAGGTGATTGCCTAAATCGTAATGAGCTAATATATTCTTTTTAGAGCCTGTAACTGTGTTCGAGTTTTTAAAGTTGAGTAGCTTATTTTGTAATGTGTTTATCCAGCCACCTTTATTTTCAACTTCATCGAGGGCTTTTTGATTACGTGCAAAAATACGAATTAATTGCGTTAAATCAGAAGATGTCCATTTTTTTGATATATAACCTTCAGCCGCAGCAATACTGCCACCTTTGATAATATCTGAATAAATTGATGGATCATGAATATGCATATGCGCTTTTAACGAGGCATTAGTATCACCGTAAGTGCTGATGTATGAATTTTCATGAATTTCAATACATGCATCTTTCATTTTACCTAATGTGTGTAAAACTAGTGATCTACATTTTTCCTCAAACCAGCTGAGTTTTTTATTGAATATTAGGCTGTTTGTTTGTTCCATAATCACCTCAAATCTTATTAGGCTTTATCTACAATAGGTACACGTTTAATCAATAGCTTTATGGCTTGCCAATAAATTAACGTCATAATTTTTATTATAGTAAAAGGTAAACTTAACCAAGACTTTATTAACGTAAGCGTTTTAAGTGGTCGCTTGGTTAGTTTCATGTTTGCTTCAAATACTTTTTCGCTAGTATCTTGCGTAAAATTTTGAATATTAATAAATAGTTTTTCTGAAGGGCGAGTAATATTCCAATGATAATTCATGTTTAATTCCATGAAAGGAGAAACGTGAAAATCTTTTTTGGTTATATTACTTTTACCTTCAGTTTTATCTTTTTTCTCTTTGGGTACATTCACAAGGTAATAATGTCTTTCATTCCAAGGGGTATTGCTCACCTCAGCTAACATGTATAAACATTGTTGATTTTTATCAAAACAGTAGTAAAAGTTAATGGGGCTAAAATAAATCCCTAAACAGCGGCATTGCACGATCATCAATACTTTATGACCATCCCATTCACCACCTAAGCTTTTAACTTTATTAGCAATACGTTGCTTTAAAGTTCCTGGTTCACTTTTTATGTAATCTTTTTCATTAAAGCGAACGGGGTTAAACCATTGAGTACCAAATAATGTGTGCTGAGAGGTCACTTGATCAAGTTCATCTAACATAATACCAATCATAGATACTTGATAAGAAAACTCATTAACCTTAGGCGAGAAACGCTTATGCGACACTAGCCCTTGGTAAATACTACTTTTAAATAAGTCTGCATTATTTGCTATATCTGTAGTCATGATTACAGTTCAATACCAAATCGTTTAGCAACAACTAAGGCACTAAATACACCGTCTTCATGAAAACCGTTACGCCAATACGCACCTGTAAAATGCGTGTTGTTTTGACCACAAATCTCTTTACGTCGGTATTGAGCTTGTAAACTTTGGTGATTAAAAACGGGGTGATGATAAACATAACGACTAATTATTTTACTTGGGTCTATTTTGTCGGTTTGATTTAACGTAACGCAGAATGTAGCGTCAGTACTATCAAGGCCTTGTAAAATATTCATGTTGTATGTAACACATGATGGGTTGGTGAGTTGTTTATCTGTTGTTGTATTGTCTAGAAGATAATTCCAACTTGCCCAAGCTAATTTGCGTTTTGGTAATAGGTTAGTATCGGTATGTAATACCACTTCATTACCTGTGTAAGGAATGCTACCTAATATATCTATTTCGCTTGAAGTAGGATCTTTTAATAACGCAAGTGCTTGGTCTGAATGACAAGCAAAAACAACATCGTCAAAAATTCTGGTTGTGCCATCTTCAAAAACCATTTCTACTTGATTCTCATGTCTTATAACATGTTGAATTCGACTGTTTAGCTCAATGTTTTTTGAAAAAGAAGCGGTTAACGGTTTTATATATTCTCTTGAACCACCAGGAATAACATACCACTGTGGTCTGTTGGTAATATTGAGTAAGCCATGGTTATAAAAGAAACGTATAAAGAAATGCAGTGGGAAGTCTTCCATTTCACTTAAGCTTGTAGACCAAATAGCCGCGCCCATAGGCAATATGTAGTTTTGTTTAAAATAGTCAGAAAAGTTATGTTCTTTTAAAAAGTCGCTTAAAGTATCTTCTGTATTCATATTGTCAGCAAGGTAGGTTGCTTTACAGTGTTTATTAAAATTGATGATCTCTTTAACTAAACGCCAAAACTTTAAGCGAAAAATATTACTGCGTTGGGCAAATAAACTATTTAGTGTATTACCATTGTATTCAAGGTTTGTTTGTTTGTTTAAAACACTAAAGCTCATTTCTGTAGGTTGTAAATCAACCTTAAGTAGCTTTAATAACTTTAAAAAATTAGGGTAGGTTTTGTTGTTACAAACAATAAAACCAGTGTCTATAGCGTAGGTTTTATCATTATATACAATATCTTTTGTCGCTGTGTGCCCGCCAATGTAATCATTTTTTTCAAATACAGTAATGTTGTGTTTTCTTTCAAGTAAATAAGCACAAGTAAGCCCCGAAATTCCAGATCCTATGATCGCTATATCTTTCATATTGTTATGCTCCTTTTTCCATTTTACTTGCCAGGTATTTCCATAGGCTAGAAGGCAATATAGAAAGTAACTTTAATGTGTACGTGAAACGCTTCGGGAAGTTAATTTCACTACTTTTTCGAGATAAGCCTTTGAAGATATATTGCGCCGCTTGGTCTGCGGTGATGATACAAGGCATTTTAAATGTATTTTTATCTGTAAGACTGGTTTGTACAAAGCCAGGGTTAATAACACTTACATCAATCTTGTGTGGCTTTAAGTCAATCGCTAAGGTTTTAGCTAAGTAAGTTAACGCTGCTTTTGAAGCGCCGTATGCCTCAGCTCGTGGTAAAGGTAAAAAGCTTGCGCAAGAACTGGTTATAGCGAGTTGTCCGTTTGGTTTTACTAATTTTAACCAGGCATCTAAACAATATCCTGTTGCTATAAGATTATTCGTCATTACTCTGGCAAATAAGTCACCATCAAAATTTAACGCGTCGTTTATATATTCGCAGCTACCCGCGTTGAGAAGTAATATATCTAGAGCGGGAATATTTAATGATAAATTTTCAATACTTTCTTTAGAGGTTAGGTCGCATGAAAAAGTTGTTATATTTTCATGTTGTACGGCTAAATCAGCTAGTCTTTCTTGGCTTCTGCCTCCAGCAAATACCATAAAACCTTTGTGCGCATATAATAATGCGATAGCTGCACCTATTCCTGAAGAAGCACCTGTTATGAGTATAGTCTTCATTTATTCATACGTTGTTTTAAATAACGAATAACTTTACCAAGCAGAGGTACATGCTCGTAAATCATAGCACCTACATCAAGAAAGTCGCGTTGATAGATAACTTTGCCATCTTCAGATTTTATATGTGAGTGACCCGTAACTACGATCATTTTCCCTGAGTTAAGTTTAGGATGCTGATAACACATTTCCCAATAAACAGCGGCTTCATTTGACGTATTCATAATATGGGTAATTTTAAATGTGCAGGTAAGAACATGAGTGTATAAATTCTCAAAATAGGCAATAAAATCTGCTAAACCCTCTACTTTATGTAAAGGATCTTGGAAAATAATATCTTCATGATAAATATCTTTTAAAGACACTAAATTACCTTTCGATAGGTTTTGGTAGATCATCTGAAATTTACATAACCAGTGAGGTGTATTAAGGCCATGTAATTGACTTGGTTGTAAAACACTCATTATTACTTCCCTGATGTTTTAGCTTGTCTTCAAAAGCTGGGTTAATGTCGTATGTAATGTTTGTACACGTTTAAACGCTACGTTACACATACATACGAAGCTTAGGCATTTAAAGATCAACTTTTAATCGAAATATTGAAATTTTCACTTCCTTTTATCATTATTTTTTTATGGAGGTATATTAGTAATAGACATCTTATTTAATATTAACAAGTAATTAGCGTACTTATTAGTATAATTTTTTTCTTAACCTTGTTTAAACAGGGCTAATGCATCTAACCTTGCTGTTTTATGATCAACAATAGCTTCACAATAAATATCGTCTTTTCCTACACTGGCTAAATATTTGTGAGGGAAATGTATTTGTTTTGCAGGAACATTACTGAGTTCTGGAAGGTACTTCTTGATAAAGCTGCCATCAGGATCAAACCTTTCGCTTTGTCTGATAGGATTAAATATTCTGAAATAAGGTTGAGCATCACATCCTGTACTTGCTGCCCATTGCCAGCCACCATTGTTTGCAGGAAAGTCTCCATCAATTAAGTGCTTCATAAAAAATGTTTCACCTAAACGCCAATCAATTAATAAGTGCTTTGTTAAAAAGCTAGCTACTACCATGCGTAACCTATTGTGCATCCAACCTGTGGTAATAAGTTGTTTCATTGCAGCATCAACAAGCGGGTAGCCCGTTTTACCTTCGCACCAAGCCTTGTAATGTTCAGGTGTATTACGCCAAAACAGTCCATCATATTTTTTCTGAAAGTTTTGATGTTTACAAAGATGTGGAAAATGAAAAATAAGATGTTTGTAAAAATCACGCCATGCCAATTCATTAAGCCAACAAAATACATCAGCTTTTGGGTTTTCTAATATATGAGGATATTTTTTTAGCACATTAAACAACAAAACTTTAGGACTAATCGCGCCTATAGCTAAATAAGGAGATAAGCCGGAAGTGCCTTTTAAAGCAGGGAAGTCTCGATACTCTTTGTATTCACCATGTTTTTTTTCTAAGAAGCTTGGTATTACTTTTTCATAAACTTCTGAAGATAAAGGCCACTTTTTAGAGCATGTTTTGGGTGTGTTTAACGTGATTTTTTCTGGCGTAACTGATTTGTTTTTTGTTGCGTTTACTGCTGTTGGTGGCTGACTCATGTTTAAAGCATTTTGAGTAAGATAATTCGCCCAATTATTTTTAAAAGGCGTAAAAACTTTATACATTTCGCCATCACCATTAAGTACTTTGCCTTTACTCACAATAACGTCTGCCTCAAACAGATAAAATGAGGTATTTGTAGTCTTAAGTGCTTGGCGTATTTTTTTGTCTCTATTTCGTTCGTTTATTTCAACTTCACTATTAGCATAAATATTATCGATTTTATTGGCTTGGCAATAAGATAATAATTGCTCCGCTTGATCGTTAAAATCAGTGCCTTCTATATGTTCTAACTCTATGCCTAACTCTAACAATTGTTCTGCTAATAAATTTAAATGACGTTCAATAAAATCTGCTTGAATGGGGGCCATATGATGCTGTTGCCATTGAGCAGGCGTTGAAATGTAAATTGCTTTACAGTTGCCGTTTTCAGTTGCGTTAGTAAGTGCAGGGTTATCATAAATACGTAAATCTTTTCTAAACCAAATTAGATCCATGAGGCATGCCTATAGTTAACTTAATATATTTACTTTTTACGTTTGCAGTAAAAAACATATTCCGAGGAGTTATAAAAACATTATTAGTGGCTATTGTTTTTATATCGCGGTACTTTTAATTGTGCTTGTCTCAAAAGGGTATAAGTGATGTTACTCAGATAGAATAATTATAAGTTAAAAAATCACTTGAGAAGAATTCACAAATACCTCTTTCATTTATCTACATTACGAAAATATATAATAATAAGATCAGTATATTATTAAATATTTTTGATGTTTAATTGTTTGGAGGGTAAATCGTGGTTAAGCAATACGGACATTTTTAATCAAACAACTAGTTTAATAAATGAGTCCATATGTTTAATCGAAAAATTAAAGAAGAACTAAAAAATAGCAATGAGCAACTAATTGAATCGCAATCAGTTATTGAAGCTATAAAAAATAGTGTAGCAACTATCGAATTCACCCCTCAGGGAAATATCCTTGATACTAACGATCTATTCCTTTCTGTTGCAGGTTATTCAAAATCCGAAGTCTTAGGTAAACACCATTCTGTAATGTGTGATGATAGCTACACTTCAGGTCGTTCTTATCAAATGTTTTGGGAGAGTCTTCGCTCAGGTAAACCTAATAAAGGTACGTTTGAACGACGCAATAAAAATGGCGATATCCTCTGGCTTGAAGCCACTTATTTTCCTATTACTGTTGATAATAAAGTAGTAAAAATAATGAAGATTGCTGCCGATGTTACTCAAAAGAAAATTGAATCTTTAGCAAAAGAACAAGTGCTTGATTCTTTAAATAAATCACAAGCAATTATAGAGTTCACACCTGAAGGAAACATTCTAGAAGCGAATGAAAACTTTACTCAAACAGTTAAATATAATTTAAATGAAATTGTTGGTAAGCATCATAGAATATTTTGTGAAGATAAATTCTATAGAGAAAATCCAGAGTTTTGGAAAGACTTACAACAAGGTCAATTTAAAGGCGGTCAGTTTTTAAGAAAGGATAAATATGGCGCTTCAATTTGGCTTGAAGCAACGTATAATCCGATAATGGATAGCAACGGAAAAGTTATCAAAGTTATTAAGTTTGCACGTGATATTACTAAAAACATTGAAAAAGAATGTGCTGTGCGCGAAGCCTCTAATATGGCAAATAGCACTTCGATTGAAACGGTAAAAATTACAAATCATGCTGCTAAATTGTTAGATTCGTCGGTGCAGCTTTCAAACGATGTTTCTGAAAAAGCTAAGATCACTACGGCACAAATATCTAAACTGAGCGAACAAGCAGATAGTATTCAAGCGATTGTATTAACCATTAAAAGTATTGCTGACCAAACCAATTTATTAGCGTTAAATGCAGCTATTGAAGCAGCAAGAGCGGGTGAACAAGGACGTGGTTTTGCTGTCGTTGCTGATGAAGTTCGTCAACTTGCTTTACGTACTAGCCAATCAACTAGCGAGATTGAATCGGTTGTACTGAATAACCAATCCATTACTATAAGCGTACAAGAAGGTATGCATTCTGTGTCTGACTTTGTTGAAAAAGGTCGAGTTCAAATGTCTGAAGTTTCTGAGGTGATGGAAGAAATTAAAATAGGTGCGGCTAATATATCTAATACCGTATCGGCTTTATCTCAAAACTAAAATAAGAAAATAGAATAATTTGAAACGGTTAACTTTTAGGAGTTAACCGTTTTTTGTTACATATGAAGAACGTTTATGTTTCAGTTAATGGAAAATAAATAACTAAAAACCATACCTTAATTTCAATTCAGCAGGGTAAGGAGATAAATAAACTTGTGCTGATAAATACTCTTCTGTGTGTTCCCTTAAATAATGGTTAATTAAAGTAAGCGGTACTAATAAAGGTAAAATGCCTTCTCGGTATTGATTAATGTTTTCTACTAACTCTTGTTTTTGAGGTGGAGTTAAGTACTTCTTAAAATAGCCTTGTAAGTGCATTAAAGTATTACTGTGGCTCTTTCTGTTTGAAAGCTTTTTCAAAGCTGTCATTAAACCTAAAATATATAAGTCAGCCTGTTCTTCTAGCGGTAAATCTGCTCTCGCTAAAAGTTGACCTAATTCTTTATAGCTTTGCACATGATGACTCATGACTAAGTATTTATGTTCGCTATGAAAGGTAATTAACTTATGTTTTGTTAAACCTGAAGCTAGCATGTCTTGCCAGTGACGATATGTAAAAATACGTATGATGAAGTTTTCTCGTAATGGAATATCATTTAAACGACCATTTTCTTCACAAGGTAAAAGTGGGTTAGCTTTCATCACTTCTCTAGCGAAAAATCCCACACCATCATGTTTACAACCTTTACCATGATCGTAATATACCTTTACTCTTTCCATGCCACAGCTAGGGCTTTTTTGACAAAAGATGAAACCGCTTAGGTCGCCAAATTTTTGTGCTGTTTTTTGTCCATACTCTGTTAATGCTTTAGTAACATCGCCTGATCCATCAGGTTGACTGACGTGGATAATGTCATCTTTAAGTATTTGTCTAATCGTTGGGCGAGGAATAGGTAATCCAATAGCAACTTCAGGGCAAAAGGTTTTGTAGTCCACATGTTTACTTAACTCTGACATACAAAAGTCAGACTTTTTGTGACCTGTATCATATCGAACAGGTTCGCCATGTACACAGGCGCTCATTCCGATTATAGGCTTGCTAAGTGTTTCTTTCATTGTAAATCCTTATGCTAGGCGCCAAGCGCTATATACTAATATATAGCTGCTCTATGATTAGTTAGCTAATTTGAGATGAAGTTATCTCTATATTGATGATTGAAATATCAATAATAAATAAGAATGAGTTAAATAATTAAAGGGGGTTAGCTATTTATCAATATTTGTCAGTTTGAATAAAACCAATATTGATGAATAGCTAACGTAAAGCGACTCGTATGCGTTAATAAATAAACATACCGATAGGATTAAGTAGTTTGCTTAAACCTTGAGTAAACTGAAGCGCGTCGTCTGCAACGGTGTAACACAAACAACCTTCTTTAGTATGAGGTGTGTGTGTGTCTTTATCGGTTAACCAAATAAAGTCACCTTTAACATAAGTACCTTTTTCATCTTCAAAGGTACCTTCTAACAATAATGTTAGCTCAAAACCTTTATGAGTATGTGAGGGGACGCCGCCATCTTTGTCTATGTGCAATAAACTTGTATGCAGTGAACCTTCATTTAAGTCGATGCGTGCTCGGCTCAATTTACCTAGTTTTTGCCAACCCATCATAGACATAGATCTAAGAGCTGTAGGTAATGGGTAAGTTGTACCTTTAATTTCTATATCTAAAGGTTCTTGGGTAATCATTTCACTGATAGAATTATCTTCCATGATGGATTTCATCATGAGGTCAAAGGTACTGTCATTACTAACCGCTTTGTCAGTGATTACTTTTCCAGAAAGACTATTGTAAATACTTGCATCTTCAGAAAATGTATTCGCTGCAGCTTCTTCAGTAATACGCTCAATGTTTTTAGCGCATATTTCACACATTTCAGCATGAACTGCAATACCAGCACTTAACGAAGCGGGCAATACACCTTCAACAAAGGCATTAAGGAGTTCGTATTGCGGATGATGAGTGATCATTTCGATTCTCCTAACTGTTGTTTTAGTTTAATAAGCGCTAACCTTAACCTAGACTTTACTGTGCCTAACGGAATAGAAAGTTTAGTGGCGAGCTGCTCTTGAGACATCTCTTCAAAATATAAACCTTTCACCACTTCTTTTTGTGGATCAGGCAAAACATTAATATGTTTGAGAAGAGTAGAGTTCATCAAATGGTCGTCAAAAACATCATCTTCTACAAGTTGAGCTTCAGCCATAGGCCAAATATCTTCACTTAATGTGTCTTCACGGTTTGATTTAACTTTGCGTAACATGTCAAACGACAAGTTACGCATTATGCTATACACCCAAGTTGTTGCTTCACCTTTATCTCCATCGAAAAGGTGAGCTTTACGCCATATATTTGTCATGGTTTCTTGAAGTAATTCATTGGCTGCGCTTTCGGTATTAAGTTTTTGTATACCAAATCGAATGATTTTAGGCGCAAACCAAGAGAATAAAGCCGTAAATGCGCTTTTATCTCTGTCAGTTGCTATATCGTATAGCCAACTTTTTAGCTGTTGTTGTTCATTAGAATTCATTGTTGAATTTCTTATAATGATTTCAGTTGGTGCTGAATTATATGTCCAAGGTATATACATAATATAACAATTAACAGTGAATTAGGTGACTCTTATTAACCTATACGGTGAGATATAAATTTAAGATCAATAATATTTCAAAATAATGTTATTAAAGAATCATGTTGTGAATATTGCGGTGGAATGAAGATCTTATCTTTAATGATTAGCTATAGCCTTTGAATATGAGTAGGAGTGAAGGAGTGAAGGAGTGGCTTAACGATTAATCTTCTTGAAGTGAGGCATCATAATAATGAGAATAGTGTGCAGTATAACCTGTCTCTCGTATGAAATTATTACCATTCGAACTGGCTCAAACATTCTTGTGTAATTTAAATTAACAGTTAGTTATCCTATATTTATGCATATAATCTCAAGGAGATATCTATTATTAGATTTTGAGATTATAATAAGGCGTCTTTTATAATCAGAAAAAACCATAGAGCTAATATGCTAAGCACCCGTAAAAAAAATGAGTCTGTATTAATTCAAATATTTAAAGGTTTGTTGAAAGATCAGCGTTATGGTTCTCAAAGTCAATTAGCTGAAGCACTTGCACAACATGGCTATGAGAATATGTCTCAAGCTAAAATTTCTCGTCTGTTATCTAAATTAGGTGCAGTTAAAATGAGAAATGCGTCAAGTCAGGTGGTTTATATTTTACCTGATGAGCTAGCAGTACCTAGAACTAAACAAGCGATTCAGTCTGTTGTTATAAGTGTTAAACATAATGGCATGCAGATTATTGTGAAAACAGGTATTGGTGGAGCACCGTTAATTTCTAGAATGTTAGATAGCATGGGTGAGTCAGCAGGTATTTTAGGCACATTAGCTGGCGACGATACTATTTTTATTGCTCCTGCCAATGTAGATAATATTGAACAAATAACAAATGACATAAAACAAATATTAGATATGTAAGCGAACTGATGCTTTTGTTGTTTACTTAATCCACTTTAGAACAAACTTTATCTATAGTTAATTGCGTATATTTTAACAATTCCTCAATCATAATAGCGTCTTAGTAAATTAAGTCATTTTTCTCTTCTGATAGTGTTAGTTTTTTTATTGTAATTCGTCTATAATCTCGCGCAAAATTTATACTTACTAAAATCTTATAAGGGCTATCATGGCTATCGAACGTACTTTTTCAATTGTAAAACCTGATGCAGTAGCTAAAAATGTTATTGGTCAAATCTATAACCGTTTTGAAACTGCTGGTTTAAAAATCGTTGCTTCAAAAATGGTTCACCTAAGCAAAGAAAAAGCTGAAGGTTTTTACGCTGAACACAGTGAACGTCCATTTTTTGGCGCACTTGTTGAATTCATGACATCTGGTCCAGTTATGGTTCAAGTGTTAGAAGGCGAAAACGCGGTATTAAAAAACCGTGAAATCATGGGTGCTACTAACCCAGCTGAAGCATTAGCAGGTACTTTACGTGCAGACTACGCTGATTCAATTGATGAAAACGCTTGTCACGGTTCAGATGCTTTAGAATCTGCAGCTCGTGAGATTGCTTACTTTTTCGCTGACGATGAAGTTTGTTCACGTACGCGTTAATATTGGCTGTTACGTTAAGTAGCAAATAATATAAAAGTATCAAGAAAGGATTTTACTGAATATTCGGTAAAATCCTTTTGTTTTAAATAGCGATTAGCTTTTTATTAGTAATGTGAATGCTATTCTTAAGATTTTAATATTGAGTCTTTTTTCTTAGAATGCTCAATATTACGATTTTATCGTTATATCTACCCTATTAAATATTGGGATAGGTATTAAACCTTATGAAATATTCCTCTTAATCAAAGATGAGTATTTCACCTATTTAAATGTGTTTTCGAGATTTGTTTATCATGAGTGAAGTGGCTGAAGTATCGCAAGAGTCTATTAAAAAAGTAAACCTACTTAATTTGGACCACCAAATGATGCGTGAGTTTTTAGCGTCGTTAGGTGAAAAGCCATTTCGAGCGGATCAATTAATGAAGTGGATATATCACTTTGGTTATGACGATTTCGAGCTAATGACGAACATCAATAAAAAGCTACGTGAAAAACTTCAACGTACAGCTGAAATTGTTGCTCCAAATATCTCTGAAAAACAAGTGTCGAAAGATGGCACCATAAAGTATTCATTAAGGCTTGAAGGCGGTCAAGAAGTTGAAACCGTTTGGATCCCTGAAAACGATCGTGCAACCTTGTGTGTTTCTTCTCAAGTAGGTTGTGCACTTGAATGTACTTTCTGTGCAACGGCGCAACAAGGTTTTAATCGCAACTTATCAATGTCTGAAATTATTGGTCAAGTTTGGCGTGTAGCTAACGATATTGGCGCAACACGTATCGCAGGTAAAAGACCGATCACTAACATTGTAATGATGGGCATGGGCGAACCTTTATTAAATATGAAGAACCTTATTCCAGCATTAGATACTATGCTTAACGATTTAGGTTATGGCTTATCTAAACGCAGAGTAACGGTAAGTACTTCAGGTGTTGTTCCTGCTTTAGACATGCTTAAAGAAAAAATTGATTGTGCTTTAGCTATTTCAATTCATGCGCCTAATAACAAGTTGCGTGATGAACTGGTGCCTATCAATAAAAAGTATCCTTTAGAAGACTTCTTAGTAGCTGCAGGTCGATACATAGATGGTTCAAAAGCTAACAAACAAGCAACTATTGAATATGTAATGCTTGATCATGTTAACGACAGCACAGAACAAGCTCATGAACTTGCTATCGCTTTGAAAGATTTACCAAGTAAAATCAATTTAATACCATTTAACCCGTACCCAGGTTCACCGTATAAAAGATCAAGTAATTCTCGTATAGATCGTTTTGATAAAGTCTTACAAAGCTACGGTTTAACGGTTATTACACGTAGAACGCGTGGTGATGATATTGATGCTGCTTGTGGGCAGTTAGCAGGTGATGTTTTAGATAGAACTAAACGTACAGCAAATAAAGATGAAAAAAACCAAGTGAAAACAGAAGAAATAACAGTAAAAGTTATCTGATATGGTTATGATGCGTATGCAATTTATTCTAAATTAAGGGACTTTGCGTCTAATGCTAAAAATTCGTCACATTATTACAGTGGGTATGCTTTCCTCTTTGCTGAGTGGTTGCGTTACTCAAAATTACGAAAATAATGAAGATACACCTAGAGTTGAAAACACTTCAACTAATAATGAAATAGCGATGACACGTATTTCGTTGGGTATGGGCTATTTAAATATGGGCAATACCACGCAAGCAAAGCTTAATTTAGAAAAAGCAAAACGTTACGCACCTAATTTAACGCAAGTGTATACCGCTTTTGCTCAATATTTTGATGTTGTTGATGAGCCAGAACAAGCCATAGAAGCTTTTGAACGTGCATTGTCATTAGATGAAGATGATGCTGATACATTAAATAATTATGGCGTTTTTCTTTGTAAACGTGAAAGATATGATGAATCTGAAAAGATTTTACTAAAAGCTATTGCTATCCCAAGCTACCTTTTAGTTTCTCAAAGTTATGAGAATTTAGCCACTTGCCAACTTGAATATAACAAGTTTGAAAAAGCAGAAATGTATTTAGCTAAGTCAATTTCTCACAGCCCTGGCCGTGCGTCATCTTTATTACAAATGCTACGTTTACAATACGCTATGGGTAATTACAGTGAAGCTGTTGAATACCTAAGACGCTATGAAAAATCAACCAGACGCTTTACACCTAATGCATTAGCATTAGCTTACAAAGTGTATGAAAAAATGCATAACCGACGTATAGCCAAAAACTATGCGGGTTTACTGGTAAAAATGTTTCCTAACTCTTACGAAGCAAAGCAGTACATTTTAAATGGTTTGCAGTATATTGAAGCTGATGATTTAGCTGAAAAGTTTTTTGCAGTTAATAGCCAAAATAGTAATAAACCTAAAAAACGAGTTATGGTGCTCTCACCAAATAAAAAATCAGGTATTTCAATAGCATCTGATTCGAAAACTCCACAGAAACCTAAGGTTGTAGAGTCAGAAGGTAAGTCAGTTGAGAACAAAGTAGCCGAACAAAATGACGAAGCTAACCAAACAGTTAAACAACAAGTTAAAAAAGAGTTAAGTCAACATACTGAAGTTGATGAGGATACTAATACCTCTGAAATAACGGAAAAGGCTGAATTAGAAACATTAGAACTAATGCCTGAGGATTCATCAAATACGGGTATAGCACAAGCTTCAACAGATGATGACGGTAATAAAATGTTAACTTTACCGATACACGTTATTGAAAAAGGCGATAGTTTATATTCAATCTCCAAACAACATAATATTAAAATGTATCTTATCGAACGTTGGAATGGCTTTAAGCGCTCTAAAGTTTTAAAGATAGGGGATGTTATTTATTTAGCTGATCCTAAAAAAGCAGTTAAACACTAGTGGGTTTACTTAAATGAGTAAAGAATTACCTGAAGTAGAAAACGTAATAGCTGGTCCTGGAAGTCTTTTAGCTGAAGCTAGAGCTAGCCAAGGTTTAAGTGTTGAGGACGTAGCCGCTAGATTAAATTTTCGAGTGTCGTTAGTTAAAAACATTGAAGCCGATATTTATGACAAAAACTTACCAGACACGTTTAATCGTGGTTATTTAAAAAATTATGCAAAGTTAGTTAATATTCCTAATGCTGATGTCATTGGTTTATATGAAAGCATGAATGGAATTGGTATTAGCCCTGCAAAAATGCAGAGCTTTTCAAATGGCACCATGAAAAAAGCTCAAAATAGTATGTTGATGTGGATAACATATTTGATCCTTGCCATATTTATTGGCTTTACCGTCATGTGGTGGTTACAAGGTGATAAGGCTAATAAAGAAAATGCTGTAGCGGTTGCCACTGAAAATTTATCAAGCTCAGAAGTTACTCAGTCTGGCTCTAATGAACAAGTTGATTCGACAGAAAACGTACTAGATAAAAACATCAATGAACTTGAAGATAACCCAGCAGGAACAGATACTCCTGCACAACAAACTCAAGCACTGGCAAATACAGTAACCGAGTCATTAACTGAAAGTGACTTAGTAGAAAATAATTTAACTTCTCAAACAGAAAATGCATCTGAAGCAAATACTTTAGATCAAGCTGAATTAACACAAGTTGTGTTTACTTTTTCTGGTGATTGTTGGGTAAATATTTATGACGCATTAGGTGAAAGGATCGCTTGGGGCATTAAAAAAACAGGTTATGTAATGACCATTGATGCACAATCTCCTCTAAAAATAACTATTGGCAAGCCAGAGTTAGTAGAAATTAACTTTGGTAGAGAAGCTATTGATATGTCTGTTTTTCCTAAAGGACATATTGCCAAGTTCACTTTACCATTAACTACACAGTCATCTTAGAATAATGATCACTAATCGAAAGAATAATTATGTTTAAAGAATCTCCTATTATAAGACGTAAATCTCGTCAAATCATGGTTGGCAATGTTCCAGTAGGTGGCGATGCTCCTATTACCGTTCAATCGATGACAAATACTTTAACAACGGATGTTGCTGCTACTGTTGCTCAAATTCAAGCATTAGAAGCCGTAGGTGCAGATATTGTTCGTGTAAGTGTACCGACTATGGACGCTGCTGAAGCCTTTAGAGAAATTAAGAAACAAGTTAATGTACCACTGGTTACCGATATTCACTTTGATTATCGTATTGCGCTTAAAGTGGCTGAATATGGCGCAGACTGTTTAAGAATTAATCCAGGTAATATAGGTAGAGAAGACCGTGTTAGAGCTGTTGTAGAATCAGCTCGTGATCATAATATTCCCATTCGTATTGGTGTAAACGGTGGTTCTTTAGAGAAAGATATTCAAGAAAGATACAGCGAACCAACGCCAGAAGCTTTATTAGAATCGGCAATGCGTCATGTAGATATTTTAGATCGTTTAAACTTCGATCAATTTAAAGTCAGTGTAAAAGCATCTGATGTGTTTTTAGCTGTTGGTGCTTATCGATTACTAGCCAAACAGATAGATAATCCATTGCATTTAGGTATTACTGAAGCGGGCGGTTTACGTTCAGGTTCAGTTAAATCATCTGTAGGGTTAGGTTTATTATTAGCTGAAGGTATAGGCGATACATTGCGTGTTTCTTTAGCTGCAGATCCTATAGAAGAAATTAAAGTCGGTTTTGATATTTTAAAATCACTTAAGCTACGCAGCCGTGGAATTAACTTAATTGCATGCCCAAGTTGTTCACGCCAAGAGTTTGATGTTATTGCTACCGTTAATGCGCTTGAACAGCGTATTGAAGATATTATGACACCTATGGATGTTTCAATTATAGGCTGTATTGTTAATGGTCCAGGTGAAGCTATCGTTTCAGATTTAGGTTTAACGGGTAGTAGCAAAAAAAGTGGTTATTACCTTGACGGTATCAGACAGAAAGAGCGTTTTGATAATACCAACTTAGTTGACCAACTTGAAACACGTATACGCGCAAAAGCTAAGATGCTTGATAAAGAAAACAGTATTGACATAAAAGAGATTGATTAATACGTAGATCAAACGCGAGCCGTGCAAGGTATTATTTACGTTTAACCTTAATACCCCTATAATGCGCGCAGTAATTTAACCATTTTGATTATACAAAGAGAAGTAGATTAGTGAGTAAAGCAATTCAAGCGATAAGAGGCATGAACGATTGTCTGCCATCTGAAACTAATATTTGGCAAATGGTAGAAACAGCATTAAGACGTGTTGCTAGCAATTATGGATTTGCTGAAATTCGTATGCCGATTGTTGAATCTACTGCACTTTTTAAACGTTCTATCGGTGAAGTAACTGATATCGTTGAAAAAGAAATGTACACTTTTGATGATCGAAATGGTGACAGTTTAACATTAAGACCAGAAGGTACTGCTTCTTGTATAAGAGCCGCAAATCAACATGGTTTACTGTATAACCAAGAGCAACGCTTATGGTATATGGGACCAATGTTTAGGCATGAACGTCCTCAAAAAGGTCGTTACCGCCAATTTCATCAGTTTGGTCTTGAAGCTTTTGGCTTAGCAACTCCAGATATTGATGCAGAAATTATCACATTATCATCTCGCTTATGGCGAGAGCTTGGTATTAGTGAACATGTTACTTTAGAACTTAACTCTTTAGGTTCTAATCAAGAACGTGAAGAATACAGAGATGCATTAGTCATTTTCTTAACTGAACGAGAAGATCAGTTAGATGAAGACAGTAAACGCAGAATGCATACTAATCCTTTACGTGTACTTGATAGTAAAAATCCAGCGGTACAAGAAGCTTTAGTTGGCGCGCCTAAATTATCTGATTACTTTGGTGAAGAATCTAAAACACATTTTGCAGAAGTTTGTCGTCGTTTAGATGCTGCGGGTATTAGTTACATAATTAATGATCGTTTAGTACGTGGTTTAGATTATTATAATCGCACCGTATTTGAATGGGTAACAACGAGCTTAGGCTCACAAGGTACCGTTTGTGCGGGTGGTCGTTATGATGGCTTGGTTGAGCAGCTAGGCGGTAAAGCAACACCAGGTGTTGGTTTTGCCTTAGGTATAGAACGCTTAGTACTAATGCTAACCAGCTTAGAAAAAGTAAACAATGTTCGACCACAAGTTGATGCTTACCTTATTATGTTAGGTGAAGCAGAAGAATTAAAAGCTGTTGAGTTAGCTGAACAATGGCGTGATGCCGTGCCAGAATGTAGATTGCAAAACCATTGTGGCGGCGGAAATATGAAGAAACAAATGAAGCGCGCTGACAAATCAGGTGCTCAAGTCGCTTTGATAATAGGCGAAAACGAATTAGCTGAGCAAACAGTTACTGTAAAATATTTGCGCGGTCAACATGAACAAGAAAGCGTAGCATTTGATCAAGTGCCTAGCTTATTAGAAAAATTAATTTAAGGAAAAGTTGTGGAAATTTACGAAACAGAAGAACAACAAGTAGATGCGATTAAAAGCTACTGGAACAAAAATGGTAATATGATAATTGCAGGTATCGTTCTTGGCTTATCAGGTTTTGTCGGCTTTAACTTTTATAAAGATGCACAACTAGAAACAGAATTAGCAACATCAGATGCTTATCAAACATTAGTTGAATCAATTGAAAAGAAACCTGAAGGCTTTATTGCTGCAGGCGAAAAATTCATTACTGATAACAAAGACTCAAGCTATGCAGGATTAACGGCTTTATCATTAGCTAAAAAATCAGCAAGTCATCAAGATTGGCCACAAGTTGAAAAGTATTTAACAACGGCTATTGAATCATCTAAAGATGAAGGTATTAAAGCTATTGCAACGCTCCGTTTAGCAAGAGTTCAAATACAGTTAGATAAAGTAGATGCAGCATTAACAACATTAAGTGCGCCATTACCGCAATCATTTAAATCTTCAATTGAAGAAGTTAAAGGTGATGCATACTTACTTCAAGATAAAAAAGATCTAGCGCGTATATCATACCAAGACGCGATAGCCGCAACTGCTGGTGCAGCAAGTCAATCTCTTCAAATGAAGTTAGATGATTTAGCGGAAAATATTGTTTTAAAGTAGAGCGTTAGCTTAAGTCTTTAAAATAATGTAAAAAATAACATATAGAGTGACTTTTTTTCGAATTGTGTTGTCTTAAGATAACGCTCGATATGTTTAATGACCAATAAGTGGATTTTGATGTGCTAATTTTTGATAAAAAAAGTTTAAAAAATAAAATTGCTGTAGTTTTTTTAATGACATTAGGTATTTCAGCATGTTCATCTACCGACGAAATTGATGAAAGCTTACCTGTTGAATTAACTGAAGTTAACGAACAATTCGAACCTGAAGTATTATGGGAAGAAAATATTGGTGGTGGTGCAGAAGGTTACTTCTCTCGTATTACTCCTGTTGTTGCTTACGACAAGTTGTTTACTAGTAATCGTAGAGGCGATGTTGCAGCAATCGACCTTAAAACAGGTGACGAAATTTGGTCAGCTGATTTAAGTAATATTGACAACAAACGTGGCTTTTTTGAAAGTCGTAAATCTGCCTTAATTAGTGGTGGTATTGTTGCTGGTATTAACAAAATATTTTTAGGTAGTGAAAACGGTAAAGTTTACGCATTAAATGCTGAGACAGGTAAAGTAGACTGGCAAGCCGATATTAAAGGCGAAGTGCTTTCGGCTCCTGCTATCGACTCTGGTGTTGTTGTTGTGAATAGCTCATCAGGTGTTATGAAAGCTTTTAATGCAACAGATGGCGAAGAACTTTGGAAGATAGACCAAGACACACCTGCATTAACTTTACGTGGTATTAGTGCTCCTAGTATTTCTTCTGGTGGTGTTTTTATTGGTACGCCAGACGGTAACCTTTCTGTTTATATTTTAGAGAATGGTCAACAAGGTTGGTCAGCTGTTGTAGGTGAACCTTCAGGTTCTACTGAATTTGAACGTGTAATTGACGTTGATTCATCACCTGTTGTATTTGGCGATAAAATTTATTCGATTTCATCTCGAGGCAACTTAGCTGTTATTGAATTAAGAACAGGTCAAATAGTTTGGAAACGTAAATATTCGTCTTATACGGATTTGCTTGTTACGCCGAGCACAATTTACTTAACCGATATTAAAGGTCATGTTTATGCTGTTGATAGAGTAAATGGTACTGAGAAATGGAGTCAACTTTCTCTAACAAATCGCGATGTAACAGCGCCAGTTGAAGTTAAAGATTATATTGTTGTTGGTGATTATGAAGGTTACTTACATTGGTTAGACAGTAGTACTGGCGAAATTGTTTCTCGTCATGAGCTTGATTCAAGCGGTACTCATGTTGCACCGATTGTTTATGAAGGTATTTTATATTCACAAGCACGAAATGGTGATTTACAGGCAATTAAAACGCCTTAAATCACAAAGCTCTAAAATTTTATAACGGCTCCTCACATCTAGTGTTGGAGCCGTTGTTTATTTTAATAAAAACATAAATAAGCTGAATTTGAGATAATGTGTTAGTTAATTCATTATCTCAAATTTAGTTTACATATTGAGTTTTGGCATAAGTACAAAACTTATCATTCTTTTTAAATCGAGGTATTCATGCTTCCAGTTGTAGCGCTTGTTGGTCGTCCTAATGTAGGTAAATCAACGCTATTTAATCGTCTTACTCGTAGTCGAGATGCACTTGTTGCAGATTATCCGGGTTTAACGCGCGATCGCCAATATGGCAAGGCAGAAGTTGAAGAACATCCGTTTATTGTTATTGATACGGGTGGTATTCAAGGAGATGAAGAAGGAATTGATGCATTAATGGCTGAACAGTCATTAATGGCTATTGAGGAAGCTGATGCCGTATTATTTATGGTAGATGCTAGAGCAGGTTTAACGTCTGCAGATATCGGTATAGCAACATACTTACGTAAACAAGATAAAAAAGTATTTCTTGCTGCTAATAAAATCGATGGTATTGATGCAGACTCTGCTGTTGCTGATTTCTACTCATTAGGAGTAGGCGATACTGTTCATCAAATTGCTGCAGCCCATGGACGCGGTGTAACTCAGTTATTGACGTTAGCATTAACACCACATATTGAAGCATTGTCAGCGCCTAAAGTTGAAGAGAATGATGAATTTGATGGCGAGATGGAGAGTGAGTTATCAGATCAAGAAAAAATTGATGAAGCACCTAATGAAAACGACAAAATTAAACTCGCTATTATCGGTAAGCCAAATGTTGGTAAATCAACATTAACTAACCGTATTTTGGGTGAAGAACGTGTTGTTGTTTACGATATGCCTGGTACTACACGTGACAGTGTTTATATTCCAATGGAACATAACGGTCGCGAATATACGTTAATTGATACGGCAGGTATTAGACGTCGTAAAAACGTAACCGATGTAGTTGAAAAATTCTCAGTAATTAAAACATTAAGAGCGATTGAAGACTCTAACGTGTGTTTATTAATTATAGATGCTCAAGAAGGTATTACTGATCAAGATTTAAGCTTACTTGGCTTTATTTTAGAATCAGGTCGTTCATTAGTACTTACTGTTAATAAATGGGATGGTTTAGACGATCATGTAAAAGATCGTATTAAAACTGAATTAGATCGACGTTTAGGGTTTATTGATTTTGCCCGCATTCATTTTATCTCTGCTTTGCATGGTACAGGTGTTGGTCATTTATATGAGTCAGTTGAAGAAGCTTTTGTTTCTGCAACTAAACGTATTTCAACGTCTATGGTAACTAAGATATTAGATATGGCTGTGTTTGATCATCAACCGCCTATGCATCAAGGTCGTCGTATTAAGTTAAAATATGCTCATGCTGGTGGTTACAACCCTCCTATTATTGTTATTCATGGTAACTCAGCTAAGAAGTTACCACCGTCTTACAAACGTTATTTAATGAACTATTACCGTAAGTCATTAAAAATAATGGGTACACCAATCAGAATCGAATTTAGAGAAACAAGTAACCCATTTGCAGGTAAGAAAAAGTTAAATTATACCGAGCAAAAGAAACTTGCTAGATTGACACAAGGTTATAAGAAAGATTAACTCTTCGCATTGAGTTAATTCAAATGAAGCAGCTTTTTAGCTGCTTTTTTTATGTGCGATATTTAATACCAAACGGATTAATTTATTGTTCACTTAGCGAGAATTTAAAGGCTTAGAGGCACAGGTTCATAGTTCCAGACTGAACCTAAGCACCTACATCCATGTAGGCGAGGCATTGATTGAAGATAATGGTTATTCTCGGTAACTGCTCCTGCGTTACCCTAATGTCCTACATCCATGTAGGAACCTTGTCAAAATCAATAATGCGGCATATGAGCCTTTAAATTCTCGCCCTTCGGGAGCTCATTAGCAAACTGATAACATCACAAAATTAAAAAAATATAGAATAACTATGTTTAATCAATTTTGCTTGTTCTAAGCTTGCTAATGTAGTTCTAAGTTGCTCAATAAATTAATCCGTTTGGTATAAGCTGTAGCGGGTATATATTGCTTTTAAGTAGTGATTTAGCTACTGTAAATAATAATAACATTAGGTATAGGTCGAGTAGATTGAGCGCTAAAGAAGTTAATACAACGAATAGGTTAAGTAATCACTTAGCTCTTCTTTTACCAGGTACTATGGTGTCTTTAGATATTGTGACTCCAGCCGGACAAAGAGGAAAATTTCGTACTTTTTTTATTGGCTATTTACCTAAAAAATATGTTTTGGTGCAATTTCCGGATAGTAATAAATTAGGTAATTTCACAAGCTTTATATCTCAAGGTACATCAATCACGGTACGTGGTCTAATTGAAGGTCACGAAGGCTCTGTTGTTGCTTTTGCTTCTTCTGTTAAGCAAACCGTGCAAATGCCTTCAAGAATGATCGTATTAGAATTCCCTAAAAAAGTTACCTTACAGAGTTTACGTTCTTCTTTAAGAATTGATGTAAATATTCCAGTGAAAGTCAAAATTGATAATGAATATTGGAAGGGCTCTATCAGCAATATTTCAGTGCATGGCTGTCAAATAACTATAAGTGATGGCGAGTCATTAACCCTGACTTCGGATAAGAATATTAATATTATTGTTGAAGACTTTCTTGGGATGCAAAACATCAACTTAAGTGCTGATGTTTGTAATACAAAATCGCAGATTGCTGGTGTGTCTTTAGGTGTTAAATTTTTAGATGAGAGTAAAGAAAATGTAACTAAGCTAGTGCAACATGCCGTGGTTGCAGAAATCTAGCTCGACTCTTTAGTGTAGTTAATCACAGTTCAAACTAGGTTAATTTTACTCAGTTAAATTTAAGTTAAACAAACTTAAACTAATAATATTCTATTTTACTTCAGTTTTTTCATTCACTGTCGCTGAAATAAAACCATCCATTAATTGTATGGAAACATTATCACCCACCTGAGTTTGTGAAACACTCGTTATAACTTTTTTCTTATCATTTTTAGTCACACTATAGCCTCTAGCAATTGTTGCTAAAGGGCTAACTAAGTGTAATTGTTCAATAGTGTATTTGAATTGATTCTGTTTACTCTTATTAGTCGATTGGATTGCGTGAATTAAGCGTGCTTTTAACCGACTGATCTGTTGCTGTTTATTTTGAATGTTTTTATGCGGTGATTGGAGTAATAAACGCTGATCAAACTGATCTTTTTGTAACGCTAAACGTGACTTTAATTGCTTTAGATTATTGTTGAGCCTAAAACTTAATTCATCAAACCGTTGTTGTTGCACGGTTAACTTTTGCGCTGGATGTAATAAAGATAGTCTATGCTTAATATGATCAAGTCTGGTTTTATGGTGAGTCAGATTTCTTTGTTTTGCCTGACGTATTCTTTGGTTTAGTGATGCAAATTTTTGTAACTTTTCTTCAATATTTGAAGACACCAGTTCAGCTGCTGCTGAAGGTGTTGGCGCTCGAAGGTCTGCAGCATAATCAGAAAGTGTTGTATCTATTTCATGACCTACAGCACTGATAACTGGTATTTCGCTTCGGTATATTGCTCTAACAACGTTTTCTTCATTGAAACACCATAAGTCTTCTAATGAACCACCACCTCGGCCTACAATCAGTACATCACATTCTTGTCTTATATTTGCTGTATTAATCGCTTGTTCTATTTCAAACTTAGCTTGAGTTCCTTGAACTAAGGCAGGGTAGATAATGACATTAAGCAGAGGGTTTCTACGTTTTAAAACGGTAAGTATATCTTTTACAGCAGCACCAGTAGGCGAGGTAACAATACCTACAGTACGAATGTTTTTAGGTATTTCTTTTTTAATTAATGAATTAAATAAACCTTCGGCAAGTAATTTGTTTTTGAGTTGATCGAACTCTTGTCTGAGAAGGCCTTCGCCCGCATCATCAAGTTGTTCGATAATTAACTGAAAATCGCCACGTGGTTCATATAAAGATACTTTAGCTCGAACTAATACTTGTTGACCGTTTTTAGGTAAGCCAGAAGATAATCTAACTTTGCGATTGTTACCTTTAAACATGGCGCATTTTACTTGAGATTTACTGTCTTTTAATGACAGGTACCAATGACCAGAACTTGCAGCAATAAAATTGGAAACTTCGCCACATAACCAAACGGTATTCAACTCACTCTCTAAAATAAAACGGACTTTTTTGGTTAATTCACTAACTTGTAAAATATGTTGATTCATGTCGACTTTTCGTTTTATTTTAGTTTTGAGGAGGGGAAAACCACATTATATCGTGGTTAATTATTTTAAAGGTGATTTATTTTGCATTTTACTAAAATTTAAGTTTACCTTATGTTCGAAAGCGGTTAAAATTCTGCCGCAATATTTACTCCTGATCACCCCCTTATTAGTGAGATGTTGCGATGCTAAGAATTGCCCAAGAAGCGTTAACTTTTGACGATGTTCTACTTGTACCTGCCCATTCAAAGGTACTTCCTCATACAGCTGATTTAAAAACTAAATTAACTCGTAAAATTGATCTTAATGTACCCATGATTTCTGCATCTATGGATACAGTTACCGAAGCTCCTTTAGCTATTACCCTTGCTCAAGAAGGCGGAATTGGTTTTATTCACAAAAACATGACAATTAAAGAACAAGCTAAAAATGTTTCTAAAGTTAAGAAATATGAAAGTGGTATTGTTTCTGATCCTGTTACTGTTTCTCCTGATGACACTATCGAAGATGTAATGAAACTTGCAGATAAACTAGGCTTTTCTGGTTTTCCTGTTGCTGATGCTGACAATAAGCTTGTTGGTATCATTACAGGTCGTGATTTACGTTTTGAAACTGACTTAACATTAACTGTTTCTAAACTGATGACAGTTAAAGAAAAGCTAGTGACTGTTAAATCAGGCGCTAAACGTAAAGAAATTCTTGGTTTAATGCATGTACACCGTATCGAAAAAATCCTTATGGTTGATGATGCTTTTAAACTTGAAGGTTTAATTACAGTTAAAGATTATCAAAAAGCAGAAAGTAAACCTAATGCATGTAAAGATGAACTAGGTCGTTTACGTGTTGGTGCTGCAGTTGGTGTTGGCGCAGGTACTGATGAACGTATTGATGCATTAGTGGCTGCAGGTGTTGATGTTTTATTAATTGATACGTCTCACGGTCACTCTCAAGGTGTTTTAGATCGCGTAGCTGAAACGCGTAACAAATACCCTGATTTACAAATTATTGCAGGTAACGTAGCAACAGGTGCTGGTGCTAGAGCATTAGCTGATGTTGGTGTAGATGCTGTTAAAGTAGGTATCGGCCCAGGTTCTATTTGTACAACTCGTATTGTTACAGGTGTTGGTGTTCCACAATTAACAGCTATTTCAAATGCAGTAGAAGCATTAAAAGGTACAGGTATTCCTGTTATTGCTGATGGTGGTATTCGTTTTTCTGGTGATATAGCAAAAGCGCTTGTTGCTGGCGCTCACTGTGTAATGGTAGGCAGCATGTTTGCTGGTACTGAAGAGTCACCAGGTGAAGTTGAACTTTACCAAGGTCGTTACTATAAATCTTACCGTGGTATGGGATCTTTAGGCGCAATGAGCCAAAAAGAAGGTTCTAGCGATCGTTACTTTCAAAAATCTGATGGCGAAGCTGATAAATTAGTTCCTGAAGGTATTGAAGGTCGTGTTGCTTATAAAGGCCCTGTAGCAGCAATTATCCATCAGCAAATGGGTGGATTACGTTCATCTATGGGACTAACGGGCTCAAAAGATATTGAAACCATGCGTACTAAGCCTGAGTTTATGAAAATAACTTCAGCAGGTATGGGTGAATCGCACGTACATGATGTGACCATCACGAAAGAAGCTCCAAACTACCGCATGGGCTAATCGAATAGATTATTTCTTTGCTAGTTAAGACAATAACGGCATTAGAAGTACTCACTGACTATTGTCAGCTCTGTGCTTCTGCTTTGTTCTTGTATTAACTAACTTTGAACTAACCCATTCTTAGTCTTTTTATGATGTAAAAGACTTAAAAAATTCAAATAGGCTGAGTTGAAATCTTGTAATGAGAAGCTCAGCCTTTTTACTTAAAATACCTCGCTCTAATTGAATGCAGTTTAAAAGTTATTCATGACGAGCCGTTAATATGAGAGAAGAACCATGAGTAAAGACATTCATGATCACCGCATACTAATTTTAGATTTTGGATCACAATACACTCAACTAATCGCACGTCGCGTACGTGAAATTGGTGTTTACTGTGAACTATGGGCTTGGGATGTAACAGAAGAGCAAATTAAAGGTTTTAATCCTACAGGTATTATCCTTGCTGGTGGACCAGAGAGTGTTACCGAACTAGATTCACCTCGTGCACCTGAATACGTGTTTAATGCTGGTGTGCCTGTTTTAGGTGTATGTTACGGCATGCAAACTATGGCAGAACAATTAGGCGGCGGCGTTCAAAGTTCTGATCATAAAGAATTTGGTTATGCTTCTGTTGAAGTGATCACTGAGTCGGCTTTATTTAAGAATATTGAAGACAGCGTAAATGATGCGGGTAATGCTTTATTAGACGTATGGATGAGTCACGGCGATAAAGTTTCTGCTATTCCAGAAGGTTTTGTATCTGTTGCACAAACGCCAAGTTGTACTTATGCAGCAATGGCTAATGAAGAAAAGAAATTCTACGGTGTTCAATTTCACCCAGAAGTAACTCATACCAAACAAGGTTTACGCATTCTTGAGCAATTTGTACTTGATATTTGTAAGTGTGAAAAGCTTTGGACTTCAGCGTCAATTATTGAAGATGCTATCGCTAAAATGAAAGAACAAGTTGGCGATGATGAAGTCATTCTTGGTTTATCTGGTGGTGTTGACTCTTCTGTAGTGGCTATGTTGTTACATAGAGCTATTGGCGATAAGTTAACATGTGTATTTGTTGATAACGGCTTGTTACGTTTAAATGAAGGCGAGCAAGTTATGGATATGTTTGGTGACCACTTTGGTCTCAACATAATCAAAATTGATGCAGAAGATCGCTTTTTAGACCGTTTAGCGGGTGAAAATGATCCAGAGAAGAAGCGTAAGATCATCGGTAATGTATTTGTTGATGTTTTTGAAGAAGAATCAAACAAATTAGACAATGCTAAATGGCTTGCACAAGGTACTATTTACCCTGATGTTATCGAATCAGCGGCTTCAGCTACAGGTAAAGCACACGTTATTAAATCTCATCATAATGTGGGCGGTTTACCTGACTACATGAAGCTAGGTTTAGTTGAACCGCTACGTGAACTTTTTAAAGATGAAGTACGTAAAATTGGTTTAGAACTCGGTTTACCTTACGACATGCTTTATCGTCATCCATTTCCTGGTCCAGGATTAGGTGTGCGTGTTTTAGGTGAAGTGAAGAAAGAATACTGTGACTTACTACGTCGCGCAGATCACATCTTTATTGAAGAGCTACACAAGCATGACTTGTACAATAAAGTAAGCCAAGCCTTTACTGTTTTCTTACCTGTTAAATCAGTTGGTGTTATGGGTGATGCTCGTAAATATGATTGGGTTGTAAGTTTACGTTGTGTTGAAACTATTGATTTTATGACAGCACGTTGGTCACACTTACCATATGATTTCTTAGGATTAGTGTCTAATCGTATTATTAATGAAATTGATGGTATTTCTCGTGTAGTTTACGATATATCAGGTAAGCCACCAGCGACTATTGAATGGGAGTAATTTTTTTTGTAAGCTTGTTATAACATCCAACTACCGCGTTGGAAGTACTCACCTATAGTTATAGGCTCCGTGCTTCCGCCTTGTATTTGAATGTTTTACCTACGCTTTCAATAAAAACTCAGCGAATTAATTAGCGCTTAAACAATACTTAAGCAATAAATTTTAATTAAACCTCATTGTTGAAAAACATTGGGGTTTTCTTTTTAACGCACAAGGAAAAGCTCTAACTAGTTGGAACTTTAACAAAGCCGTTGAATACTTTATTTTTGAGCTTATGACTATAAGTGATGAAATAAAGTATGAAAACAATGCCGATAAAGTTTCTACTAGGACGAGCAGAAATTATTATGACAATAGAAAGAATTGAAACAAAACAACGTATGAGCCGTATCGTTAAACATAACGGTACTATTTATTTATGTGGTCAAGTGTGTGCTGATGCGACTAAAGGTATTACAGAGCAAACACAGACGATGCTAGATAAGGTAGATGAATTATTAATTGCTGCGGGTAGTGATCGTGAACATATCCTATCAGCGACTATATATCTTAATAAAATGGCTGATTTTCAAGAAATGAATACTGTTTGGGATGCTTGGGTACCAGAAGGTCATGCCCCTGCTAGAGCTTGTGTAGAAGCGGCTATGGCGCGTGATGTTTTATTAGTAGAAATCAGTGTGGTTGCTGCTGAGAAATGATTTAATTTGACGAATGGTACTCACATGTAGCATTCGTCAAAATTAAGTGTTTATAAAGCGAGTTCAATCACCATCTCTTTAAGTTCACTCTTAGATATAGAATTGTTGTGATTTTTATCGAAACGATGGAAAATCGTTTCACACATCTTAATTCCTTTATCTTGTAACAATACATCGATTAATTCAACGAATTCACTACGGCTTATTGCCCCGTCTTTATCTACGTCAAATACTTCAAATAGTTCATCAACCCATTGATTCAATTCCATGAGCATTCCTCAGTTAACAATTCTAATTATGTGTGACTTTATCGCTTATGAACCAGTATGTGAATGTTTAATTGTTATTTTTCACCATTTGATTTTAAAAAGAACAATATGTGTTTATTTTCTATATTTCATTTTAATAATTTTGATAAAACGCGCGTATAAAATATACATCATATTGGCTAACTTCTTTGATAACTGAACGTTTATAATTTATTTATTCTTTTTTTTGATTTTTTATTCACCTTTAGTGTTTTTTTATTCTTTTGTAGTGTTTGTAAATATAAAGTAAAAAACAATGTATGGAATATTTCAATAATAAAACTGGTTAATAAATCGCTTATTTCTATTATTGTCTTATATTTATAGATGAAAGTTTTTGTATTGTCTTTTGTAATTGTTTTGTTACATTTAAGTACGAAAGTCATACTACTATATTCTTTTGTGAATATTTTTAACTCACTGTATTTTTAGACTATTTTATTTTTTTTTTTTGTTGGGTAAAATTGATAAAAAATCAATTTGTAAAAAAACTTGTATTTAAAATAAGGATATTAACTAAGACAATTATTTTAAGTGCTTGTAATGAGTTATTACGTGTTCTATAAAGAAACGAGCTTTTATTAAGCTATATACATAATATGTATTTTAATTAATTATAAAAACAAATAAAAATTCAAAAAAATAAAGTTAGTCTTAAATTTATAAGGGAAAAATATGTCTATAAAATTTCGTAATGCTACATTAGCTATTGCAGTTAGTGTTGCTTTAGGAACTACGGTAAGCGTTTCTGCTGCTGAAAGTGGTTCTAAAGTTAAAGAAGAGAAAGTTGAACGTATTGCCGTAGTTGGTTCACGTGCTGCTCCTCGTTCAGTTGCTGACTCTCCAGTACCAATTGATATCATTGGTGGTGATGAATTAGGTAAAAATGCATCAAGCGATATGCTAGATATGCTTCAAGCTACTGTTCCATCATTCTCAGTTCGCCAACAACCAATCTCAGATGCTGCTTCATTTATTCGTCCTGTTAACTTACGTGGCTTATCATCTGATTCAACGTTAATCCTTCTAAACGGTAAACGTCGCCATCGTGCTTCTGTTATTGCATTCCAAGGTGGTGGTGTAAATGATGGTGCACAAGGACCTGATATTTCAGTTATTCCAAGTGTTGCTTTAAAGCAAGTTGAAGTATTACGTGACGGTGCTGCAGCACAATATGGTTCAGATGCTATTGCTGGTGTTATGAACTTTGTATTAAAAGATGCTTCAGATGGTGGTTCAATCTCTGTTCGTCGTGGTGAATATTACGAAGGTGACGGTGATTCAACTGTTGTAGATGGTAACATTGGTCTACCTTTCACTAAAGATGGCTTTGTTAACTTAAGTTTTCAATATAAAAATGCAGATGCTACAAGTCGCTCAGTCCAACGTCCAGATGCGCAAGCTCTAGCTGATGCAGGTAATACTTATATTAATGATCCAGCACAGACTTGGGGTAATCCTGAGATTGATGAAGATATTACATTATTTGGTAATATGGGATTAGATTTAGGTAATGATAAAGAGTTTTACATGTTCGGTAACTATTCAGACCGTACAGCAACAGGTGGTTATTATTACCGTAATCCTCAGAATCGTGGTGGTGTATTTACGGGAGTTAATCCAGCTATTTTAGCTGCAGATCCTACTGCTTACGATGGTATTGATAATCCGTTACTTGTAGGTGACTCAACAGGTGACCTATCTGGTAATTGTCCTATTATTGATGCTTCTCAAGCTAATGTTTTAAATGATCCTGAATACATTTCTGGAATTCAAAACAATGATGATTGTTGGGCATTTAATGAATTATTCCCTGGCGGTTATACACCACAATTTACAGGTGTAATTAATGATACGTCATTAACTATGGGTACACGTGGTGAAATTAAAGGCGGTTTCTTAAATGAAACGTTTTATGACATTAGTGGTTCTGTAGGGCGTAACAAGTCAACTTATACTTTAGTTGATACTGTTAATCCTTCATTAGGTGCGTTAAATGTTGATCAACCTAATAATGCATTTGAAGCAGGCTCTTATACTCAATTAGAAAAATCATTTAATATCGATTTGTCTAAAGGCGTAGATATGGGCCTTGCAGACCCTGTAAATGTTGCTGCTGGTTTAGAATGGCGTCAAGAAAGCTTTGAAATCACATCTGGTGAGCAAGCTTCTTGGGAACAGGGAGATTTAGCAACTCAAGGGTTTAGTGTTGGTTCTCATGGTTTTGCTGGTTTTTCACCTGAAGCTCAAGGTACTAATTCACGTCAAAGTATTGGTGCTTATGTTGATGTTGAAGCTTATTTAACTGAAGATTTTTTACTCGGTGCAGCATTACGTTATGAAGACTTCTCTTCTTTTGGAGATACTCTTAACTATAAACTTTCAGCACAATATACGCTTAATGAAGAATTATCATTCCGTGCTTCACACAGTACTGGTTTCAGAGCTCCTACTGTTGGTCAGGCTAATGTTGTAAATACTCAAACATCTTTAGTTAGTGGCGAGTTAATTCAGTCAGCTACGTATCCACCAACACATCCTGTTTCTGTTGCATTAGGCGGTATTGAATTAGAACCAGAAGAATCAAAAAGTTTTGCTTTAGGTCTTGTTTACCAAAGTGGTGACTTTTTTATGACTGTTGATGCATATAATATTGAAGTTAAAGATCGTGTTGCTCAAACAGATAAAATATTCGTAACTCAAGCACATGTTGATGCTTTGCAAGGTAAGTATGCAAGTCCTGAATTATTATTAGGTGGTTCAGTTACTTTCTTTGCTAACGATTTTGATACTAAAACTCAAGGTGTTGATGTTGTAGCTAACTACGGTATGGAATTAATGGGTGGCGACACTAAATTAAGTCTTGCTTATAACTATAATTCGACAGAAGTTGAAGATGCTGGTAGTTATACATCAGGCTTTAAAATTCGCCGTCTAGAAGAAGGTATTCCAGAGCACACAGGAACACTAACTTTATCTCAAAATTGGGAATCAATTAGTATGTTTGTTCGTGCTAATTATTACGGAGAATGGTTTGCAACACATGCTGATGAACCTGATGAGTTTAGCTCTTACGGTTGGTCAGAAACAGTAGGCTCTTCTTATACTTTTGATGCTCAAGTGAGTTACTTTGTAAATGATAGCTGGACAGTATCTGCAGGTGCTAACAACATATTTGATAAAGACGCACAAGAGTTACAAAAAGATGGTGGTGCTTTTGGTGCAGTAAGTGGTGTGTACTATGAAAGTGGCCCTTACGATTACAATGGTGGCTATTACTACGTAAAAGCAACTTATAATTTTTAAGTTATAGTTCAACCTGTTAAAAAACCACATCTATTGATGTGGTTTTTTTTGAGGTTTTTATTATTGATTTTTTTAGTAGGGAGGTTGAAAAGTATTCATACGTAAACTTTCTTTCATTGTTTTTATCGCATTCAACCTTGCTTTTTCTATAGCTTCTTTTATCGCTAATCCTTTTAAACCTTGCTCGACAAAAGCCTTTGCTGTTACTTGTTGCGCAGCCTTGAGACAGGCATGTAAAAAATCAGCTTGAGGATAAGCTTTATCTTCAAATCCTGTTCTGCCTCGCATATCTGCAGTACAAGCTAAAATAAAATCATTAAACTCTTCAGGTTTTCGCCAAACATCTAGTGCATTAAATACTCTCAAAATCGTACTAGGCTTTAACTCAAAAGCTTTATGACAATGCAGGTGGTATTCACATACTTTAAGCGCTAAAGCTTGATATGAATTAGGAATGCGTAAACGAGCACATAAGGCTTTTACTAAGGGTAGCCCTGATTGTTCATGTCCACGATGACTTGGCCATTCAGCTTCAGGTGTAATGCCTTTACCTAAGTCATGGCATAGCGCAGCAAATCTTACTTCAGCTTTATCTGATAATTTAACCGCTTGTTGTAATACCATCATGGTATGAACTCCTGAACATATTTCAGGGTGCCATTTTGCAGGATTAGGAACTCCCCAAAGGGTTTCTATTTCAGGTAGAAGTACCGAGAGCGCACCACAAGCTTTGAGGGTTTCAAAGAATACTTCGGGGTGATCTTCAAGTAAGCTTTTATTCAGCTCGATAAAAATACGTTCACTGCTTAGTGATTGAAGTTCATTGCTTTGAGATATTTGAGTCATCAATGCTAAGGTTTCTTGAGCAATCGTAAACCCATAGCTGTGATAACGGGCAGCAAATCGGGCTACTCTTAATACCCGTAATGGATCTTCAATAAAAGCTTCAGATACATGGCGGAATATTCTATTTTTTAAATCTTCTTGGCCATTGTAAGGATCAATTATTTCGCCATTGGGTTTTAACGCCATAGCATTAATGGTTAAATCTCGTCTGAGTAAGTCATCTTCAATAGTAACCAATTCAGAAGCATCACACGTAAAACCCGTATAGCCGGTATCTATTTTTCTCTCAATCCGAGCTAAGGCATATTCGTCTTTGGTTTGAGGATGTAAAAATACAGGGAAATCTTTACCTACTTGGGTAAAACCTAAAGATAGCATTTGTTTAACAGTAGAGCCTACAACCACATAGTCGTGATCGTAACTGTCTCTGTTAAGTAATTTGTCTCTAACTGCACCGCCAACAAGGTAGCTGGTTATTTGTGATTCTGGGCTTGCCATTGAGTTTCCGATAAGAATAAATTTATAACGCGTTAAGTTTACCATAAATGAAATTGTGTTTTGACATATGCTAGGCTAAAGGTTAGCTTCTTTATGTTGATTTTTTTGATGTAGATTTATGTATACAACTTATTTTGGTTTAAAAGAAAAACCTTTCTCAATTGCTCCTAATCCTCAGTATTTATTTATGAGTGATCGTCACCGTGAAGCTCTTGCTCATTTAACTTATGGTTTGGGTGATGCTGGCGGCTTCGTTTTACTTACAGGTGAGGTAGGAACAGGTAAAACTACCGTTAGTCGATGTTTAATGGAACGCTTACCTGAAAATACGCAAGCGGCTTTTATTCTTAATCCGACACTTTCAAGTCAAGAGCTATTAGCTACTATTTGTGATGAACTTAAAATTCGTTATCGCAAAACAGGTGCTACGTTAAAAACATTAACGGATAAGATTCAAGATAAGCTTTTAAAAAATCATAAAGCTAATACCAATACATTATTAATCATTGATGAAGCTCAACACTTAAAACCTGAAGTATTAGAGCAGTTAAGGCTATTAACAAATTTAGAAACCAATACTAAGAAATTATTACAAGTTATTCTTATTGGGCAACCTGAGCTACAAACCTTATTAAAAAGAAGAGATCTTCGTCAATTAGCACAGCGCATAACAGCTAGATACCACTTATTACCGCTTAACAAACAAGAAGTCGCGCAGTATATAAAACACCGATTGTCTATCGCTGAAGGAATTAGAGCACTATTTTCTGCATCTGCGATGAACGCCATTTATGATATTTGTGGCGGAATTCCTCGTTTAATTAATTTAGTGTGCGAACGTTCTCTGATCAATGCTTATAACGGTAACGTTGCCGTGGTAGATAAAAAGATTGTTTTGCTATCAGCTAAAGAAGCGTTAGGTGAAGATCATCAAATAACACCTTGGTGGCAATATCGCGCAATCAAAATAGTTTTTATTGTCTTTGTGCTTTTGGGGTTATCTGCTGGAGCTTATTTTTCGGGTTCATATTTCTCAGATAATAAAAAAGATGTTTCTTTAATAGAAAAACCTGAAGTGACCAACGTAGATACTATTGCTGGTGCATTAAATACCTCTAAAATAGCTTCTAACGACTTAAGTGCTTCAACAGGTAAAACTATGGGTGATAACTCTAAAGTGTCTTCAAATCAGACTGTAGAGCCAAAGGTTACCCCCAAACCAATTAAAGAACCAGCCACTTCAACAGATATAAAGTCTATTTCATCTAAATCGGTATCATCTAAAAAGGTTACCTCTTCAGAAATTGTTGATGAAGTAGCTAGTGCTTCTGTAACTGAAAAAACACAAGTTGAAAATTCAAAAGATAAAAAGATAAAAGCTGAAAGCATCAAGGATAAGAATAAAGCACTTGAGCTGACACAAGTTGAAGGTGTATCTGATGAGTTATTAGAACAATTTAAGAAAGCACTAGCCAATGATGATACTGAAAATGATAGGTATAGTGAGTATGCGAATGATGATGCTGAAAACCGTTCTAGGCAAATAGACTCTATTGATAAAATGCCGTTATGGGTGCAAAACGGTATTCCATCATTGCAATTTGAACAACATATTTACGCGAGTGATGGAAAGGGGTGGGTTAAAGTAAATGGTCGAGATAGGTATGAAGGTGACACAATTTCTCGGCAATTAACTCTCGTTGAAATTCTTCCTCAAAAGGTTGTCCTTAACTTTAGAGGTGAGAAGTTTACTATGCGTGCGTTATCTTCATGGTAAGGCTTAAATAAGCGTTAAGATAAGGGGAAGTGAATCTTATTTTAATCTCAAGGGTATTCCGGATTAAGTTAATTGAGGAATGCACTTTTAAAAAACTTTATAAAATCTAAATTAAAGTCTTCAGGTTTAACACATGACTCTATTTGATCATTGTACTTAGGCTTACTTAAATCAATTTCTTCCATAGAAATAACTTGGTTCAAACGCGTGTTATAAAATACACGCACGAAAGGCTTTAAAGGTTTGCTTTTATTAAGTTTACTAATTAATCCAACCTTACCACTTTCTAATTTTACGAGTGTTCCTAGTGGATAAAGACCTAAACATTGAATAAATTGTTCGACTAAGCTTTTATCGAAAGCATTTGGCGATTCACTAATCAGTATTTTAAACGCTTTAATAGGGTGCATACCTGCCTTGTAAACTCTTTCAGCGGTCATAGCATCATAACAATCTGCTATAGCTATCATGCGGCTATATTGCGATATTTTTTCTGCAGGTAATGCGTTAGGGTAACCTTTTCCATCTAAACGCTCATGGTGCTCTTTTACGACCATCATAGATACTTTTGGTATATTGGGCGTGTCTTCTAATATTTTTACCCCCAACATCACGTGTGTTTTCATAATGGCGTATTCATCATCGGTAAAACGTCCTGGTTTTTGCAGTACATTATCAGGTATGAGTGTTTTACCAATATCATGTAAGAAAGCACCTAAAGCTAAGTCTTCCATGGTTTTGCGTTCTATTTTCAAATGTTTACAAAATATGGTCATCAATATTGAAACGTTAAGAGAGTGTTCAACCAAGTAATCATCTTTAATTCTTAAGCGCGACATACATGCAAGGGCATCTTGGTTACGAAAAATAGAATCGACAATTGCATCTGTACTCTCTTGAACGGCTTCTAAGTCAATCGCTTTATTATGAGTTATATCGTGTAATATTTTTTTTTGTAAAACTTTGGCATTATTATAAAGCTGCTCGGCCTTCTTCATTTCACTATCAAAAGACGCGGTTTGGGTTATTTCAACGGTATCATCTGATGTGTTTTTTAAGGTGGAAGTAGCGGCTTTTTCATCTTCATTTTTCTTAGTTCTTGATGGATCTATTTCAACATAAGTCACATGAGACTTTTTAAGCTGACTAATACTTGATGCTTTTAATATGTAGCCTTCAGACTTTATATTTACTGTTTTATTTTTTGTAACAATAGATAAAACATACATACCTACAGTTAATTCGGATAAAGGTATTTTCTGCTGTTTTACTATTTTTGTTTCTGAAGATGATGTATTCGACATGAAGTTCCTAAAAAATGATGAGATATTTTTTATTAGAATTATTTAAGGGCTCTCAATAAAAGTAGCGTCTTTTTGTAAAACTGTAAATGTTTAATTAGTTTAATGCTTTGACTCGTTAATAAGCTTTAACTTTTATGTTATCGGTTGGTTAAACCTTAGGTTATTAGTCACTAATTACCTGTTCATTGACTATTTGTTCAGTGATAATATGGATAAATACGTGTTTAAGGAAAAATATTATGAAGTTATCAAATATAAAAAAATCTTGGTTATATCTAAGTGTTTTAGTTATAGCGCTTATGGGCTGTACGACGCAATCACACAGAAAAATTGAGATAGAGCCTGTTCAAGCGGTAAATCAAGTATACACAGGTGTTAAATCTACCTTGGTTATTGGTCAATTTAATAATCGTTCGAATTACATGCAAGGCTTGTTCACTAGTAATACCGATAAATTAGGTAATCAATCTAAAACTATTTTAATGGCGTTATTACAACAAACTAACCGTTTTAAAGTTGTTGATCGAGATAACTTAGCTCGTATGAAGGAAGAAGCTAAACTGTTAGGCGTAGAGCAAAATATTAAAGGTGCTCGGTATACTATTAGTGGTGATGTAACAGAGTTTGGACGCAAGGCGATTGGTGATAGCCAGTTGTTTGGTATTTTAGGACGAGGTAAAAGCCAAATCGCTTATGCAAAAGTTACTCTCAATGTTATTGATGTTTTAACTTCTGAAGTGGTTTATTCAACTCAAGGTGCTGGCGAGTATTCTTTAAGTGAGCGTCAAGTTGTAGGCTTTGGTTCAACTGCAGGCTACGATGCAACGTTAAATGGCAAGGTGCTTGATTTTGCTATCAAAGAAACGGTAAACAATTTAACTCGTGATATTGATTCTGGCGTTTTAGTTTTATCTCAATAATTGTTTAGGAACAATATGAATAACTTAATTATAGCCAGTATTGCGGTATTGGCTTTAGCAGGATGTGCTAATAACAAGTCTATATATTATTGGGGTGAGTATGAGAGCTTATTGTATAAAAGTTATCACACACCTGGTGAGGCAACTCCTGATATTCAGATAATACAATTAGAAGAAGATATTGAAAAAGCTAAAGCCAAAGGTAAAAAGGTACCACCAGGAATTTATTCTCATCTTGGGATGATGTATGCAGCATCAGGTAATCATTCTTTAGCATTAGAAGCGTTGGAAATGGAAAAAACATTATTTCCAGAATCTAGTGTTTTAATCGATGGAATGATCAGTCGTTCTCTACAATCACCTAAGCAGGAACAATAAAATGAATTTTTGGTTTAAATTTTATCCTGCTATTTTTATTTTTGTTGCAGGCTGTGCAACAGTAGAACCTTATAACTATCAAGCATTAATTAATGAGGCACCACGTTCAATTTTAGTTATTCCACCTATTAATAACTCTGTTGATGTAAATGCCTCTTATACTTATTTATCAACGGTAACTCAACCGCTGGCGGAGAAGGGCTATTACGTTTTTCCTGTTAGTGTTATTGATAGCTTTTTAAAAGAAAATGGCTTACCAACACCTGCAGAAATGAACAGTATTTCATTAGATAAAATACATGAGCATATTGGCGCAGATGCTGTGTTATACGTAACTATTGATAACTGGGGACAAGAGTACCAAGTACTTTCTTCAGTGACTGTAGTGCAAGGTTATGCAAGGTTGGTATCTGTTAAAACAGGAGAGATACTTTGGGATGCACCTATTGTTGCTAAGCAAAGTTCTAATAATGGTAATCAAGGGTTAATCGGCGCTTTAGTCAGTGCTGCTATTACCCAAATTGCAGGCAATGTGACTGATTATACGCCTGCAGTTTCTCGACTTGCTAACAATGTAGCTTTTAACTCAGCTAAAAGGGGACTGCTCAATGGTCCTTATAAATTAAAACTGAGAAGTCACTTTCTCGAAAGTTCCAACTAAATGTAGTTGGAAAAGCCGATACAAAAAAGCCGTGATAATGTTAAATATCACGGCTTTTTATTTTTAGAAATTTAATTTAGATTCAGAGTCTATGCCCAGCTTGGACGCTTAGATTCAAAATCTTCAATCATGTCTATTTTATTTAATGTCCAACCTACGCTATCAACACCTTCCGCTAAACAATATTTATGGAAAGTATTCATCTCAAAGCTAAAGGTCAAATCACCACATGAAACGGTTTGCTTAGCTAAATCAACAGTGATGTTGATGTCGTTAGCTTCTGCCGCTTCAAATAACTGCTGTATTTCTTTATCCGTTAATTTAACGGGTACAATACCGATGTTAATACAGTTACCGTAAAAAATATCAGCAAAACTTGGTGAGATTATTACGTCAAAACCAAACTCTTGTAGAGCCCATGGCGCATGCTCACGACTTGAACCACAACCAAAGTTTTCACGTGTTAATAAAACGCTAGCACCTTTGTATTGTGGATAGTTTAAAACAAACTCTGGGTTGTCTTGTGTGCCATTATTATCTAAATAACGCCAATCGTTAAATAAGTGCTGACCAAAACCCACACGTTCTGTTTTTTGTAAAAATTGTTTTGGGATGATTTGGTCGGTGTCAACGTTAGCCATATCTAACGGAGCAACTAAACCTGTATGTGTTGTAAATTTTTCCATTACTTGCTCCTAGTTATTGTTGTTAGCGTTAAGGTCTACAAAGCGACCTTCAATTGCGGCAGCTGCTGCGACTTCTGGACTCACTAAGTGAGTACGGCTATCGCGACCTTGGCGACCTTCGAAGTTACGGTTTGAAGTAGAAGCACAACGATCACCTGGTTCTAAACGGTCATCATTCATACCTAAACACATAGAACAGCCTGGTAAGCGCCATTCAAAACCAGCATCGATAAATATTTGTGATAAACCTTCTTCTTCTGCTTGCGCTTTTACGCGGTATGAACCTGGAACAACAATAGCATCAACAGTATCAGATACTTTCTTACCTTGTTTGATATAGTCGCTTACAACATTCGCTGCAGCGCGTAAATCTTCAATACGTGAGTTAGTACAAGAACCAATAAATACTTTATTAACGGTAACGTCAGTTAATTTAGTACCAGCAGTTAGCCCCATGTATTTTAATGCTTTAACACATGAGTCTTTTTCTACTGGGTCTGAGAAATCGTCTGGAGATGGAACAACTGAATCGATAGATGTTACTTGTCCTGGTGTGGTTCCCCAAGTCATTTGCGATTTAATATCTTCGCCTTTTAACGTTAATGTATCGTCAAAAGAAGCACCGTCATCAGTTTTTAATGTTTTCCAATAAGCTACAGCAGTATCCCAATCATCTAACTTAGGTGCGTATTCTTTATGTTGTAAGTAATCAAACGTTTTTTGGTCAGGAGCAATAAGGCCAGCTTTAGCGCCAAATTCAATACTCATGTTACAAACAGTCATACGCTCTTCCATGGTTAACGCTTCAATAGCTTCACCACAGTATTCAACTACATAACCTGTAGCACCCGCTGAACCCGTTTTACCGATAATCGCTAAGATAATATCTTTAGCGCTAATACCTTTGCCTACTTTACCTGTTACTTCAATTTTCATGCTTTTCGCACGATTTTGACGTAAGGTTTGCGTTGCTAATACATGCTCAACTTCAGAAGTACCAATACCAAAGGCTAATGCGCCAAAAGCACCATGTGTTGCTGTATGAGAATCACCACATACGATGATTTGACCAGGTTGAGTAATACCTAGCTCAGGCCCCATAACATGAACAATACCTTGGTTTTTATGACCCATACCAAAAAGCTTGATACCAAATTCTTTACAGTTTTCTTCTAAAGTACGTAACTGGTTAGCAGCACCAGGACCTGCCGCATCAATATCAGCTTTACGTGTTGATATGTTGTGATCCATTGTTGCTATTGTTTGTTGTGGACGACGTACTACACGATTATGAAACTTTAAGTTAGCAAATGCTTGTGGAGTAGTAACTTCATGAATTAAATGACGATCTACGTACAAAAGTGGTGTTTCACCTTCTTTGCTTTCAACTAAATGTTGAAAATATAATTTTTCGTATAAAGTAGTTGCCATGATTACTGCTCCTTAATGTTTGCGCAGATGATGTCACCGATTTCTGCTGTGTTTTTAGCTTTTACTGTACTGCCAGGTGTTAATAAATCACCTGTTAAGTGACCATCGTCTAATGCTTTTGAAACCGCTTTTTCTATAGCTTGTGCTGCTTCACTTTGATCAAGGCTATGACGTAGCATTAATGCCGCTGATAGAATTTGTGCTATTGGATTAGCAATACCTTTACCGGCGATATCTGGAGCACTTCCGCCTGCAGGTTCATACATACCAAAACCGTCTTGGTTTAAGCTTGCAGAAGGTAGTAAGCCCATTGAACCAGTGATCATGGCACAGATGTCCGATAAAATATCACCAAAAAGGTTCGAACAAAGCATTACGTCAAATTGAGCTGGATTTCTTACTAACTGCATTGCCGCGTTATCGACATACATGTGTTCTAATTCAACTTCTGGGTATTCTTTAGCTACATCTATAACAACTTCACGCCATAATACTGAAGCTTGTAAGACATTAGACTTATCAATAGACGTTACTTTGTTATCACGTTTTTGAGCTGCTTTAAAAGCAAGATGAGCAATACGACGTATTTCTTTGCGTGAATACACCATAGTGTCGTAACCATATTCATCTTCACTGCCTGCTTCACCAGCACGACCTTTAGGTTTGCCGAAATAAATGCCACCTGTTAATTCGCGCATCACTAAAATATCAAAACCTGTACTTGAAATATCAGCACGTAATGGAGAAAGGTGCGATATTGCAGAGATTAAACTAGCAGGACGTATGTTACAAAAAAGACTAAAATGTCCACGTAAGCCTAATAAAGAAGCTATTTCTGGTTGTTCAGCTGAAGGTAAGTTTGTCCATTTAGGACCGCCAACAGAACCAAATAAAATCGCATCAGCTTGCTCACACCCTTCGATTGTACTTTGTGGGAGTGCTTGACCGTCGTTATCAATGGCATAACCACCAACATTGTAATCATTCAAGGTCAGGTCGAAATTAAATTTTTCAGCAACGGTTGCTAATACTTTTTTTGCTTCAACCATGACTTCTGGTCCGATACCGTCACCAGCTAATACTGCTATCTTAGACATTTTTTATCTTCTCTCTTAAGTGTTACTTAACCTATGAACTTAAGCTACATTCAACTTTTTTGTATTAAATGTATTTTTTAAGTCCGCCTTTATCTTTTTATTATTTTTTTGCTTTACGTTCTTCACGAAGCGCGGCAATATGTTTCGCACGCTGAATCGCGTTTAGTGCAGATACAAATGCTTGACCTGATGCTTCAATAACGTCAGTAGCAATGCCGTAACCATGGAAGTTACGCTCTTGCCATTTAACAACTAAATTCGCTACGCCTAAGCCATCTTCACCTGCGCCTTTATTCGATATTTTATAATCAGCCACTTGAATTTCATCATCAACCGCTTTTTTGATGGCTTGATATAGCGCATCAACAGGGCCGTTACCCGTAGCAGATTCAGTTTGTATGTTACCGCCAACATTTAATTTAACGCCAGCCGTTGCAAACTCACCACTACCTGATTGAACATTAATGTCCATTATTTGGTAATGCTCTTCGCTGTCTTGTTGCTGAATATTAAATAATAAGGCTTCTAAATCATCATCAAATACTTGGCCTTTTTTATCAGCTAGCTTTAAGAAATCTTCGTATAAAGCTTCAATATCAAAGTCATCTTCGTTGTAACCTAAAGTACCCATTCTATGCTTAATAACATGACGGCCACTACGCGAAGTTAAGTTCAATTTTGTTTTACTAATTCCGACACTTTCTGGTGTCATTATTTCGTATGTATTTGACGCTTTAAGCATACCATCTTGATGAATACCTGAGGAATGACTAAAGGCATTGCTTCCTACAATTGCTTTGTTTGGTTGTACTGGCATGTTACATAAATGGCTAACAAGTTTAGACGTACGAGCAATTTCTTGATGGTTAATGTTGGTATGGACCTTCATTAAATCTTCACGAGTTTTCATGATCATCGCAATTTCTTCTAATGAACAGTTACCCGCACGTTCACCAATACCGTTAACGGTACATTCAATTTGACGAGCACCTGCTTGAACAGCTGAAATAGAGTTAGCTACAGCTAAACCTAAATCGTTATGACAATGTACTGATATTACGGCTTGATCAATGTTAGGTACGCGATTAAATAGTTGCGTGATAATACCACCAAACTCATTCGGTAATGTGTAACCTACTGTATCAGGGATATTAATGGTTGATGCGCCTGCTTTAATCGCATTTTCAACCATACGGCATAATTTATCGATTGGCGTTCTGCCTGCATCTTCACATGAAAATTCAACATCATCAGTAAGATTACGGGCAAATTTGATTGCATGTAATGCCATGGCTTCAACGTCATCAAAACCTTTACGTAATTTTTGTTGTACATGAACATCGGAGGTAGAAATAAAAGTATGAATTCTGAATTGTTCTGCAACACTCATTGAATCTGCACAGGCTTGTATATCGGCCTCTACAGCGCGAGATAAGCCACATACAATGGAGTTTTTAACAGTACGCGCAATTTCTTGTACTGAGTGGAAGTCACCAGGAGAAGATACAGGGAAACCCGCTTCAATAATATCTACACCAAGACGTTCAATTGCTTGAGCGATTTGAATTTTTTCGTTTACAGATAAACTAGCTGTTAAAGCCTGCTCACCGTCTCTTAAGGTGGTATCAAATATTATTACTTTATCATTCATGGTTATGTCCTTAGCGGTTCTAAACTTACTATACGCAGGCAAAAAAAAACCCGCGAATTATAGCGCGGGTTTGATATTTATTCTTTATAAATTTTAAACAATAAAAGAGCATCCGCGTAATTTTATTACGAGGAGGAGTAAGCTGTTTAATGTGAAATTTATATTTTGCATGTGGTTTTTAAGAAAATCCTTTAAAATTAATACAGTTATGAATAAATAGTTTCTATGTACTATTAATATCAAATTTATAGCTAGGTAGTCAAATACTAATTTGTAAAATAGTTTAAAAAAGCATATATCATAACCATTCAATTATTTTGACTAAATAACAGGCTTAATTCAGCTTTATTTTTTCAGGGTTTAACAAGTGATCACATCTTTTTGAAGAAATAAAACGTTTAAGTACAACAGCAAAGTATCGTTGGCTTGTTCAGTTTCATCCTAAAATTCCTAAGGAAGTCATTGAAAAATATAAGTCTATTGAAAGTGAATACTTAAGCTTTATTGAAACGGATAATGTAATTCCACTTTTACAAGAAGCAGACCTTATGGTGTGTGATACCTCATCAGTATTACTTATGTTCTTATTACTAAATAAGCCAGTTGTGACTTTTAATAACATTTCACCGAAAGATTATCTTATCAATATTTCTGAGCCTGAATTACTTGAAAGCTCCATTGAACAAGGTTTAACAAAACCTAAGGAATTGATGGGTCATATTGAGAACTTTATTCAACAAACACATCCATATCAGGATGGTAGTTCATCTGAACGAGTTTTAAATGCTGTTGATGAGGTTATATCTCAACCTCAAAAGTCGATTAAAAATCCTTGGAATTTGTTAAGACAATTTAAGATGCGAAAAAACTAGATTATTGGAAGCTTTAATAAGTAATGATTTATTAACTTATAAGTTATATTCAATATTCAGATAAGCATTAAAATCTGTATCGTCTTCAATATTATTTTCAAAAGTTGATTGGCTATATGAACTACCTACCGTAAAGCGCCAATTTTTATAACTGTGTTGCACTTTGGCTGACAACATGAACATATCTTCTGCAATAGCGCTTAAAGGGTTACCTATTATTGGATTATTAGGCGCTTTATCTAAATTATCGTAGTTAAGCTGTAACTTTCGTAATTTTAATTCAAAATGCGTATCTTTACCTAATGATGACATAGCACCGAATACAAGAGCTTTAGCATCATTATCATAAATATGCCCAATTGTTCTTAAGTTATAACGCATACCTGTTTGGTAAATATGATGCTCATTAAAGCAATTACCTATATTCAAAGTATCATTATCATTACAATCTGAGAATGTATCTGTAAATTCAATGTACACGGTAGTAGGTGTATTAAATGGACGTATATGACTGTCTATACCCACTAAGGTAACAGGTTGTGTTAAAAAGCCGAACGAAGAATTATTATCACCATCTTCTGCATAATATTGTCCGTACAGTGATAATGGCGTATCAAAAATATTAAATGAATAGCGTAAGTCATAACCAGCTTGTTGGTTACCAGGTTCTTGATTGTCAGAGCAGTCTAAACCACCAGCACCACAGTTATCTTTACCTAAGAATACATTCCAAAAGGTTGAGCCATTTTGAGGACGACCTTCACCACCCCATTGAGCTAAACGGCTAATTCCTACTTCTAGATTTTCGAAAGGTTTGAAATTGAGACGAAAGCCCCATAAAAGCGTATCTTCAATAACGCGATCATCATCCATCATCCCCATAAAAGAAGTCACTGTCCATGGAATACCATAATCAGTAAATGGGATAACAAAAGGTTCAGCTGATTTACGTGATAGTGCTACAGCAGGAATAGGACGGGCATTATTTGATAAAGCTAAGCTACTATCCCAACCTGGCCCCCACCAGCGATCTTGCATACCAACAGAGACAACCCAATTACCTATATACCCAGCAAGGTAACTTCCGTCATAACGAACTTTATCACCATCAATAGGTGAGGCGTTATAGCTTGTAGATAACTTAACCGCGAATGAATCTGTCATCCATGTTGTATGGATGCTGATGTTATTTTTATCTCTAAAATCATCACCAAAACTTGTAAATCTTTTATCTTCTAATGCAGCATTCAATTCAACCGTTTTTTGATTACGTTTAGCTAATCTGAGTTGATTCATTACATAATGATAAGCATTTTCACTATTTTCATTTAATGATCTATATGGCACATTACTCAAATCTTTTGCTATATCTCCCCACATTAATGGATAGGTAGTCGTTGGTGTTTTAATAATACCAACATCAGACAAATATTGAATTTGTGCTCTAAGAAATATATTTGAAGTATCTACCCAAGGTTCAGCAACAGTAGGAAGAGATAATAATGCAATAAGAGAGAGATATTTTTTCAATGTGAATAGAGTCTTTAAATGAGTGAGGTAAGGAATTTGATTACCTATTTATTGAAGATAGAATACAGTAATTAGGATCTGTATTCTATCTCAGTAGGGTAGAGGGAAAGGTTTTTACTTCCAGCTTCCCATGTTACTTTTCTTACTTGATGATAATCTTGGCAATACTAAACCTAAAACCAAACCTATACATAAAACGATAGCACCATTAAAAAACCATTCTTTCTTAATACTCGTATCTTGATCTTTAAGCTTCAATGATACTTCGCTAAGGGTTTTATTTAGTGAAGATATTTCGTTATTTAGCTGTGTTTTTTCACTGTTATATTGATCAACTTTTTTATTTGCGCGTAATAAGCTTTCTGATATTGAGCTTGAGTTGCCTTCTAAATCAGCTAATTTACTATTAAGCTGAGCAATAATAACGCGTAAGCCTGGTTCAGATGACACATATTTACTTTCTAACCATACCGTACGTTCTTTATCATCAATCACTTCGGAATAATCGTCTCGTGAGTTACCTGTGATTTGAATTTCAGAACCAGAAGTAACAGTTCCTAAAATTCGATAATTCTTTCCAGGACCTGAATGAACAAAGATAGGAAGCTCATCAGAAATGTAGCCTTGAGTCGTATTAGCTTGAGCGTTTGTTTGTAAATAAATACTTGATGAAATGATCAGTAATAAGAAAGTTAATACAGGTTTTGACAATGTCATACGGTAACCAAAGTTTAGTTTAACGAGAATGGCTGAAAATATTAGGGCTTTGCCACTTTGATAGCAAGTATAAAGACAATTATTTTCGGCTATTTTAATATATGGTTACAATTTTAAAAAGATTGCCTATGTGTACAAGCTTTTGTATTGTAGTCATTCATGAGCTATTTGATTTGTTTTTAATGTAAATCGATCAATATAGCGACTAAAAAGACTTAACTTGAGACATCATGGCCACAGAGATAGAGCTAAAATATTTAGTTTTTAGTAATAACACGACAGAAATCATTTCATCTTTATTATCAAAAAATAATATTGAGTTTATAGAAAGTACAACTCAACTTGGTAATTGTTATTTTGATACCCCAGATTTAAACCTAAGAAAACATGATATGGGTTTGCGTATTCGTGAAAAAGACGGATTGCTCGAACAAACAATTAAAACTGCAGGGAAGGTGGTTGGTGGCTTACATCAAAGACCTGAATTCAATATTCCCATCACAGTAAAGCAACCAGATCTAAGTTTATTTCCTGCGGAAATATGGGCTCCTACTCAGAAACATCAAAGTATTCAGTCTCAGCTGGTTTCTTTATTCACAACTGACTTTAAAAGACACATTTGGCTGATTAATACTGCTAGAAGTGGTGTTGTTGAAGTTGTTTTTGATCTTGGTGAAGTATCGAGTAATGGTTTAGTTGATCCAATATGCGAGATTGAACTAGAGCTTGTTCGTGGTGATGTGTCTGAGCTATTTGAATTAGCTGAATTATTTCTAACCGAATTAGATTTAAGACCTGGTTTAAAAAGTAAAGCGGCACGAGGTTATGGTTTATGGGGCGGTGTAAAAGCAACACCAAAGTGTTCTCCTCTTACCTTATTACCAATAAAGAGTAGTGATAAGATTAGCGATGCTTTTATTGGCGGACTCACTCATACCTTGGGGCATTTACAAAAATCAGTTGACTATTATATTGATAAACCTGCTTTATCTGCATTAGCCGTCATTAAAGAAACACTTTCTTTGATGGAGCATGGTTTTTTATTTTTTGAAGACCATCTCGTCGCTGAGCTGACTGACGTTAAAAATGAATTAGCTTATTTCTCACGTGTTTTTTCTTGGGTAGAACATCTTATTTATTTGAAAGAGATAGTGAATAAAACAGGTAACTACCGGAAAAAAATTAATTACAGTGAAGATTTGGTTACTGCATTAAAGTTAGAAAAAAGAAGATTTCCTGATATTGATGAAGTGAAACAGATTTTTCATTCACAACGCTTTAATTTACTACAACTTTCTATACTTAAAATGTTAATGCCTAATCAAAAGCTGTTTACTAAAAATGCTGATGATACGCGTATGGTTAGTTTTGCGACTCAACAGTTATCTAAAAGTTTAGATGTGTTAGTGGAAGCAATGTCTGAAGCTAAATCCCTAACGAGCGATCAATATTTAGAACATGCTCCATTGCTGAATACCACATTACATACTGGAATTTGGTTTGCTGGTTTATTTGAAGAAGAAGAGCGTACTAAATATAGAGCGCCTTGGTTAGATATTCGAGAAGGAATTAATGAACTACAGGTTTTGTGGCTTATTCAAAAACAACTTAAACGTTTACCAGAGCAGCCTGAAAAATTAGTGAATTGGCAAAGTAGCAAAGTTGATAATTTATTACACGCCTTAGATCACTCTAAGCAAAGTGCCATGTCTACTGAACCGTATTGGTTGTATTAGCCTGAACAACGTTTGATAGAAATATAATCTATTAATTTAAAAAACATTTAGATGAGTAATATAATACAACTCGTTTAAATGCTTTTTTATTCCTATGATTTTGTTATTTTTAAAAAAGCTTAAGTTATATAAATGTTTTTAATTAAAGGAGTAATAGTGTGAGTAATTTATCTATTCGTACTGCTGTAAAAGACGATGCGGCAACTATCTTATTTTTTATTCGAGAGCTCGCTATTTATGAAAAAGCTGAGCATGAAGTATTAGCTACTGAAGCGACTATAACAGAGAGTATTTTCTCTGATGATAGCCATGTAAATGCACTTATTTGTGAGCTTGATGGTAAAGCTATTGGTATTGCTGTTTATTTCTATAATTACTCTACTTGGTTAGCAAAACCAGGGCTTTATTTAGAAGATCTTTATGTATCTGCCGATGCTAGAGGTAAAGGTGCGGGTAAGTTACTCCTACAAGAAATGGCAAAAATTGCTTTAGATAAAGGTTGTGGTCGTTTTGAATGGAGTTGTTTAGATTGGAATAAGCCATCGCGTGATTTTTATGAATCTATCGGGGCTATTTCTCAAGATGAATGGGTAGGTTATAGAATGTCTGATGAAACCTTAGTTAACTTTGCTGCTGGGAAATAACGCTTCGAGTATTTTTATTATCTCACCGCATTTCCCATTATTTGATGAAATGAATTGAAGCCTAAGGTTTGTTCATTTCATCAATTTTCTTTTCAAGCTCTAGTAATTTAGCGTAAATATCAGCATTTTGCTTACGCAATTCTCTATTTTTAATATTAGTATCTGCAAAGCCGAAAATACGATTAGCAAAAATAGCACCTAATGTACCTAATGTCCCTACACCCAATAAAAACATAGTATAAACAGCGATACGACCTATAAGAGTGATAGGGTAAACATCGCCAAAACCTATTGTTGAAGCAGACATTACCATGAGCCAAATAGCATCACCGTAAGATTTTACTGGAGAATTCGCATTTTCAATTTCATATATATAGGTAATGTGACCCAATGAAAGCGTAAGGCAGGCCATTACTAAAAAAAGAAATAAAGTTAATACTAAAAAATTATAATTTTTAACACCAAAGTTATCTACTTGGTATAAATGCGTTTTTTCCATAACTGATTCGAATATTAGCACAGCTTATTACCTTCTTTTATACGCCTAAATCTATAAGTTATTTATCATTATTAACGTGAGTAACGAGATCGTCCATCAATCTTTTTTTGATTTCTAATTGTTGCTCAGGAGATAGGTTATATTTTTTTGCAAGCAATTCATAGTCAGCAGGCGCTAAACTAACGGTTAAACGAGGGCGTTTAGGACGTTTATTTGTAGGTAAGCCTAGAATGTCGCGTATTTGATCTGAAGGGCTAAAACCTGCCTCTAATGCTTCTTTTCGAATGGCAAGTTGGATCTTCTCATCCATGTCAAAAGCGACCTGTACGGCCTTTACTGCTTTAAGTGATGATTCCCATTTTTCAGGTATTTTACGCGCCACAATTAGCTTCCTGGATACATATCTGTAATATCGGTTGTTGGTCTAAATAAAGTTAAAAATACTTCAGTATCGCCATCTTGCCATACTTCAATATCAATACCTCTGCTTTCGTCTTTATCGAATAACGCATAGAGCTCAAACTGTTCGCCTGCGTCTTTACCTTCATACTCTGAAAGTGATTCTACTCGATTATCTTTTCTGTGAAAATAGCCAACTTGAGCAAATGTGTGCTGTTGATATTGTTCACTACTCCATGAAGAGGTTGTTAAGCTGTCAGATTGCTTATCAAGAAAAGCATTGCCTGGTTCGTCAAAGATAGCTGAAAAGTCATCTAGAACAAATAGGGTTTCAACGTCAGCATGTTGTATTTTTAATGAAAATTTAAGGTAGGTTTCGTCGTCAATATCCAATGTTAGGAATATTTGAATACTGTTTGTACCTTGAAGTACCCATTCAGTTTCTGTTTTATTTTCATATTCATAACTATTAATAGCCGACACTTGAAGCTCTTGACCACGTAATGCTTCTGGTAAACCAAAGCTATCACTAAGAACAATAATATCTTTAACTTTGAGTTGACTAGCGTGTGTTAATTTACGTTGTTCTTCTTTTTCAGTTTTAAAAATGTTCTTAAAAAATCCCATACTCACCACCATAAAAATCGCCTGTTATTTTCATAACAAGCGATTGTTTCAGTATTTACTTAATTTACGTTTTTATTTTACGCTAACGTATTAAGCCTATTTTTGTTTCGCTTTTAAACGATCAAGTACTGAATTTGCGCTTGCATCAGTTGCACCAATACCTGCTTCTTTTAACTTAGCTTCAAGCGAGTTATCAGAATTTTCAGACTCTAGTATTTCAGCGGCTTTCATTTGATCATCAAATTTTTGCTGTTTTGCTTTAATACGTTCTAAAGAATCTTTAGCACTTAATAATTTAGAGTTACTTGACGAAAAGTTATCTGTAATTGCAGATGTTGCTTTTTGTACACTTTCAGTAGTTTTCACCATAGAAAGTTGACGTTTGTGCTCAGCAACTTGACGTTCACTTTTCTTAACTAATTCTTTTAAACGATTAGCGCTGCCTTCAAAACTATCTAAAGATTGTTGTTGGCTGCTTAATTCGCTTTCTAAAGATGCTATTTTCTCAGCTACTGCTAGTGCTAATGTTTCATCACCTTTATCAAGTGCTTGAACAGCATAACCTTCATGCTCTGTAACTTCGCGCTTAAGGCGGTCAACTTCGCGGCTTGATGACATTTGTTGTGCCATTACACCCGTAAGATCACGTTTAGCTTTAGTTAGGTGATTTTCAGCGTCACGAATTTCTTGTTCGAAAATGCGTGTAGCGTTTGAATCGATAATAGCTTCACCTACTTCAGACGCACCACCACGGATAGCGGTCATTACCTTTTTGAAAATACTCATTTTGTTACTCCTAATAATAAGGTGGTCGTTTAAATTAAAAATTCACTCATGTCGTCGATTATTTCAACAGCATTATTACTTAAAACTGCGAGCTCATGCTCGATATCGTCGTAGGTTGAGTTAATTGACAAAGCCCCGAAAATTACATATTTGTCGCCAATTTTTGAAAATGACGATAATGGCATAGGTATGTTCATCTCTAACATGCTTTCATGCATTTCGTGTAACTTGTCTGACTTAACTTCTTCTGCGCCCCAAAGGTAGGTAATGCAAAGAACTTGATCATCTGATATTGATAAAAAAATAGGTAATTCTTCACGATCTACCACTGAGATTTGTAAAACATCAACTTCACCTGAAATAGGTTGGCAATCAAAAACCATTCCTGTATCTGAATTGTCGGCCATCGTATTCAAGTGGTTTGCTATCGTATGAATGTTCATGTTGTTCCTCTTCATGTTAATTCTTTGCAATATCGAATTGTTAGTAGACGATTTTGCTATCGACATATTATGTCAATGAGGTTAATTTAACACTTCGACATAATATGTCAAGCATGTTTTTTACTATTTTTAATATATTAACCTCAGTTCGGGTTAATGGGTTTTATAACTTATTGATTTATAATGTCATCACCTAAATCTGTTCAATAAAAGTACAGATTAGCAACATAAATATCTTCTCAATGATGAGATTTATGTGATTATCAAGGCATTTTTATAAACCAATAGCTGGCTATTGGGCGTAAAAATAACGCAGATAAACGCTTAAATAGTATTATTGAGTAAAATAGCTTAACCCGAACTGGGGTTATATTACTTTAATTTTATAAATTATTGCTGCAGGTGTGAGTTATTCAAACCTTGCTGATCTTGCCATGCATTCTGATGTAACTGGTAAATAGCGTGGCTTCCCAAATAATTGATCGGAATGGTCTCTTTTTCACGATAAAAATTATGTGGAAATTCGAATGAACTCTTAATCATAGGTAACGTTAGCCAAAAATGCTCTACAGGTAAAGTATCTAAAGCCTGTAATCGTTGCAGAGGACTAGCGCCCATTTTACTTGCTATGGTCCAACCCCATTCTCCAAAGCTGGGTACATTGTCATGATATTGCTGAACAGAAGAGTAGTTGGCTGCTTCTAATGTTTTCAATACAGAGATAAAAGAATTTTTTGCGTGATAAGGACTCGTCGATTGAACACCAATAAGACCATCCCCAGCGAGCATTTGTTTCAGTCGCGCATAAAAGTTAACTGAATAGAGCTTATTTAAATCAGGGTGACTAGGATCGGGTAAATCAACAATAATGGCATCAAATACTTTGCCTTGAGCCAGTAACTCATCTATCGCAATAAAGGCATCACTTTTTATTACATTGACCTTTTTATCTTGTAAACTTTTTTGGTTAAGCTCGGTTATATGCTTAGCTAATTTAGGAGGTAGCTTGTCTTCTGGTGTTGTAAATATATCAATTAATTCGTCGTCTAAATCGATAAGTGTTACATGCTCTGGTGACCATTGCAGTACATCACGCAAGGCTAGTCCGTCACCACCACCTACAATTAAAATATTGTCGTGTCTGGCTGAGCCAGCGAGAACAGGAGTAACTAGATAACTATGATAAATAAACTCATCTGAAGAGGTAAACTGCAAACGCCCATTAAGATAAAAGCTGATAACGTTTGATTGTTCTGCACCCATATAACGCTGTGTAAATGTTAATTGCTGGAATCGGGTTTTGTCGGTATAAACGACTTTATCTATGTATAGCAGGTTACTCATTTGATTTAACCAAGTGTTACCTTGCTGATAAACAACGCCGACAATAATAAACAATATGATATGTAAGCTAACAATTGTTTTTTTCCAATTGAGTTTATGCCAGTAATAGGCGATGAACATTGTACCTACAAGTAAATTTAAGGCTGCTGTTAAGGCACTGGCCTTACTGATATCTATTGTTAATAAAAATAACACCCAAATAGCTGCACCAATACCCGCGCCAATATAATCAGCTCCGTAAATAGTACCTATGTTATTTTTTAAATGTTTTTCATGTATCTCTTCACGTATTCGTGCGATCAACGGTATTTCCATACCAATAAAAAAGCCGAGTAAAAACCCAAAGAAATAAGGGCTGTTAAAAGCGACGAAACTGAGTTGTTTGAATATTCCACCACGAGGTAATGCATCAGGTGGTAGTGAAAACATATCAGAAATAATAAGCGGGAAGGTTTGAGTGATAGCGATAAAGCCACCAATAATTAGAATCGATAAACTACCTAATATGGCAATAGTTAATTCAAGCCATACAAAACCATTAAAAGCACACTTAATATTACGAGCAGCAAACGCACCTAAACCCATAGCAACTATCATTAAACCTATCATTGCATAGATAGTACTTTCCATCGCGCCTAATACACGTCCAGCGTAATGAGAGAGTAGGTATTCATATATCAGTCCACAACCAGCAAGAATCGCCATAGCTAATATGAGAAAAGAGTCGTGCCAAAATAGAGAAGATTTATTAGGTTTCATGAAGGCTTATATAAAGTTTTTTAAAAAAATAAGCCGCATAAACTCAACATTAATGTGAGTTGTACACGGCTTTATTGATGACATGGTTATCATTATTAGATGGTAGGCTTGATTGCTATGCCATTAATCCTGTCATGATCAATGCAATTGAAATACTAATAGCCATTTCAACGCTTGCTACACCAATGTTATGTTGCTGATCAACTTCTTCTACTAAGTTAATACCCCATAAAACAAGTTTTTTAGCTATGGTTGTTAGTATAAAAACTAATACCGTCATAATAACACTGAACACTAACCAACCTAGAAGATTCATAATGATAGTGTCAGGTGAGTAAGTTAAAAAGTGACTTGCTGCTGTAACTGCTAGTGCTGTACTAATCACTTGACCAGCATAACGAATAGCTAAGGCAGTTTGGCCATCAGCAAAAGCTTCTTGTAGGCAATCACCTTGGTTATTATTAGCATACTGTTTTTCTTTAATACGTGTAACAAGCACTAGCATGGCTTGAGAGACAACAAAACCTGCAGCAATAGCCACAAAAGTCGTTATATCTAATCCATGTACCCAAAGTAAAACCGCTTTAATGATAATCGCAGTAGCAATTGCACCCGCAGCATCAACGATACCTACTGAAATATTATGAGCTTTAATTTGTGCCGTTTTATCAATTTGATTAAGCGCTATACGGTCGTGAACAACACGACCAATTTTGATTAGAATTAAACCAAAAAGCCCATAAGACAACATACCTACAGCTTCAAGCATATAGCTACTAGCACTTTCACCTGTAATTGCGCCCGTTAATACTATACCCATAGCAGCGACACTACCCGCAACACTTATACCAAAAGCAAAGTTATCTTCTTTAGATAGTTCATCGGTAGAATTTACTTTCGCACTAAAGCCTGAAAGAAAGCGCATAGCACCCAGTAATAAAATAGCGATTGTAATATCAATGGCTAAGTAAATAAGTAAATCTTGGTTTAGATTGGTTATATCAATTAATGTATTCATTATTTTTCCCTATTCTCTACTCGTTATTTACCGCGTGAAAAGCCACGAGAAGTAGAGCTTGAGCTATTTCTGAAACTGGCGTTTTTAGATGAACTTTTTGAATACGAGCTTTTTGCTGCGCTCGTAGACTTAAATTTATTCGCACTGGTTTGCGCAGTTCTACTTTGACTAGACAGTGAAGATGAACCGGTACGGTTTTTACTGTAAGCACTGGTAAATTTTTGTCCACGGCTTTCAAATGTTTTGCGTGTACGGTTTTCTACCGATGTTTGCTTACTTAACTGACTAGGCGAGCTATAACGCTTTCTTCCATAATCATTGTAGTAACTATAGTTTCTGTTACGACCCCAATCACTGTATGACGTACGGCGCGAACCAAATATGTCACCCATCATAGAATACATGCCATACCATGCCCAAAATGACATACCATTGCTACCCGTACTCCATTGACCATAGTTCGGATTACCAATAAGTTGCTCACCTGTACCAAAATCTTGTGCGTTATTTGCTTGCGCACTTTGATTTTTTGATAGGGAATTAATACGTGGTAACTGACCATCAGACATATCAGCTAATACGTTTAAAGGATCACTCAAAGCATCTGAATATAAAGTCGTATCTGCCGCTTGATAAATATTAAGTAGTTCATCATAAATAGCTTGTTTGCTAGCAAACATATTAGGCTGTGTTTTAATGGTGTTTAATCGGTCAAGTAACGCAAGGTACATTGGACCTTTGACGGTAGCGTCTTTTTTAAACTCATTAATTAGGGGAGATAATTGTGGTTTTAGTTGTTGAACTTTTTCAGCATATTGACTAATAAGTGTCGCGTTTCTAACGCCACCACTTGTTAATGCTTGACCTAGTTTCTCAACTCGTTCCTCAGAAATAGCTGTTTGTTGGATTATTTGATCGTTTAATGGATCAGAACATCCTACTAAGCCAATAGTGAGTACTAGTAGTAGTGTTTTTATGTATTGCATTCCTGCCATAGGGTCCTCAAAAGTGCTATGGTTATTGTACATTAATATCAGTTTAGACATAATATGTCCATCACTTAGATGTTAATGCTAATATAAAGCACTTGAATTGTTTATTCTCATTCTGCTTATAAATAACGCATAGCAAGTATCTGTAATTATCAAAAATGACTTGTTGTTAATGTTTATTTGGCTCAATACTCTCAGCTTTTATTTGAGCTAATGACAAGATAAAAACTTTTACCTTGTATAAATACTCAACCAATTAACTGTAAAAATAATATCGAGAAATCAACAACCGTGTAAAACAATCACTTTTAACTTTCAATTTTATCTAAGTTCAAATAGATTTAATCCATTAGATTTAAATAACTCGATAAAAATATGCAATTTATTGATGGAGTATATGATGCATAGCCATGTAAAAAAAGTAACTTCTACCTGTTTAATAGAGCAACAAGAAAAAAGTTGGTTACAATTTTCTTCTCAGCATCCCGATGCTACACAACCACTAACATCTTATCAGCTAGAACACTTTAAAACTGCACTCATGTTAAGTGATTATATTTTAACAAGTGCAATACAAGCCCCTGACATTGTTATTAATGTATTTGTATCAAATTATGTTTATCAAGAAGCTACGCCTAATTATGCCTTTCAACTTAGCGAGCTAACGGCAACGTGTATTACTGAAGATGATTTACATCGCGTACTTAGAGTATTTAGATTGCGTGAAATGGTTACTATTGCAACCGCAGATCTGGTTTTAAATCTTCCATTAGCCGAGTCATTAAAACGCTTATCAGAATTGGCTGATGCATTAGTACAAGGCGCGCTAAATTGGTTAAGTACATTTTGCTATGGAAAATGGGGCGAACCTAAAAACAGTGAAGATGAAACGATACCTTTACTCGTGTACGCCATGGGTAAGCTTGGTGGAAAAGAGCTAAATTTTTCGTCAGATATTGATTTAATTTTTGCTTACCCTGAGTCAGGTGAAACTAAAGGTGTAAGACGCTCAATCGACAACCAGCAGTTTTTTACACGTTTAGGTCAAAAGCTGATCACTGCGCTTCATCAAAAAACAGCCGATGGCTTTGTGTATCGTGTTGATATGCGTTTAAGACCTTTTGGTGAAAGTGGGCCATTAGTTTTAACCTTCAGTGCAATGGAAGACTATTACCAAGAGCAAGGTCGAGATTGGGAACGTTATGCCATGCTCAAAGCGCGATTAATTGGGGAAGGTAAATACCAAGAACAATTAGACAAGCTGCTTAAACCTTTTGTTTATCGTCGTTATATTGATTTTAGTGTTATTGACAGCTTACGACGTATGAAAACCATGATCGCGCAAGAAGTTAGACGCAAACAACTTATTAATAATATTAAGCTTGGTGCTGGCGGTATTCGCGAAATTGAATTTATTGTACAAGTATTTCAATTGATACGAGGCGGACAAGTTAAAACATTAAGACAGCGTAATGTGCTCACTGTATTGCCTTTATTAGTAGAGGAGGGCGAAGTACCTGAAAGTAGTATGTTAATCCTCCGAGAAGCTTATGTGTTTTTAAGACGCGTTGAAAATATTATTCAGGCACTTAATGATAAACAAACACAAACATTACCTGACTCTGAACTCGATAGAATGCGAATTTTGGCCGCATTAGAACAAGACAGTTTAACCACATGGCCACTATTTTTAGCACAATTAAAAGTGCATATGTATGGTGTTCATAAAGAATTTATCGCACTTATTGGCGAGGAAAGTTCGCATGATCATATCAAAGATTCTCATTGGGTAACTTTGTGGGACAGTGATTGGGATCATGAAGAAAGCTGTGCTTGGATCAGTCAAGTGAATAACACGTGGCAAGTAGAAAACGTGTGGAAGCAAATTAGTCACTTTCGAGATGACTTAACGAAAAAAGGTATTGGTAATCGAGGTCGTCAAACCTTAGATAAATTGATGCCTTTGCTACTGTATTTTTTAAATGAAGAAAATGCAGTCGATACCACGTTGGACAGAGTGTTATCTATTTTCAATAAGATCATTACTCGTACTGCTTATCTTGAATTATTGAATGAGAATGAAGGCGCACTCAAGCATCTTATAAAATTATGTCGTTCAAGCCTATGGGTTACAGAGCACATTGCTAAATACCCGATTCTACTGGATGAACTAATTGATCCTGAGCTTTTAAATAATCCACCTTCAGAGAAAAGCTATGGTGCAGAATTAAGAGAAGCCATGCTGCGTATTCCTGAAGATGACCTTGAAGCACAAATGAACATGCTGCGTCAGTTCAAACAAGTACAGCATTTACGTTTAGCGGCTGCTGATATATCTGGGGCTTTACCTATTACTAAAGTAAGTGACCATTTAACGGCTATTGCTGAAAGTATTGTAACTGAAGTGATTAATGTCGCTTGGTTGCAAGTAACTCAACGTTTTGGTCAGCCACTTTCTACAGAAGGCTCTGATGATAAAGGTTTTGCAGTAGTGGGGTATGGGAAATTAGGCGGTATAGAGCTAGGTTACGGTTCAGATCTAGACCTTGTTTTCTTACATAACAGCTTAGCTAACGATATGACTAACGGTAGTAAAGAAGTACCTGCTAGCCAATTTTACGGCAAGCTCGCGCAACGCATTATGCATATATGTAACACCAATATGGCGAGTGGAATGTTGTACGAGCTAGATATGCGTTTAAGACCCTCAGGTAATTCGGGTTTGTTGGTTGTGAATATTAATACTTTCGAAGAATATCAAGAAAAAGAAGCCTGGACATGGGAGCATCAAGCACTTGCTCGCACACGATGTATTTATGGTACCGATGTTTTTGTTAAACGCTATAACGAAATTAAAGGCAATATAGTCTCAACTAAACGAGATCCCATCAGCCTTAAAAAAGATGTTGTTGGTATGCGTCAGAAGATGAAAAATCATTTAGATAAGTCTACAGCTGAAGCTATTGATATTAAACAAGGAGAAGGGGGATTAGTTGATATTGAATTCTTAGCGCAGTACTTAGTACTATTAAACGCTAATGAATATCCAAGCTTAAGTCTTTATTCAGATAATATTAATATTTTCAATGAGCTGTCTAAACTTTCTTTAATTACTGAAGAAGAGAAAGATGCTTTGATCCATGCTTATTGTCATTTACGAGACTTTGGTCATAAAGCAACGCTACAAGGTATGGATGCTTTGCTCACATCGAGTGATTTTTCAGAGACTACTCAACATATATCGTTAATTACAAATAAATATTTACTGTAGTTTTTATGCAGGGTTTAGTTATTTTAGCACTTAGTTCGGCATTTAGTTTCGCTGAGTTAAGTGCTTTTTATAAGAAATGATTTACTTAAAGCTTAAGGGATTAATAACCTGAATTAGACTTTAATAAAGAGCAACGGTCATTTAAATACGACTTTGTTCCTTCAATAACAACAATAGAACGAGAGCTATAACAAAAGTAGATAGATACACCATTTTGAAAGTGTCCGCTAATACCTTGTCCTAATTGTAATGCTGTTTTTAAAATAGTTTTGTTAATTCTAAAAGCATCTTTCACAACATAGTCACGATTAAGTCGCCAAAACACTTCTAGCTTTTCTTTTTCGGCATATTCAGATAACTTTTCTTCAATTGTTTCACCTAACCTGAATGGACGTGACTCAATAGAGCCTTGCCAATTTTTAGGATAAGGCCTAACGATTCTTTTGTCTAGCATCTAACAAAAGTTCTAAATCATTTTCAAGCTCAGGTAAATAAACAATATTGTTACGTATGGTACGTTTTTTTACATTTGGATCGCCGTTAATATTGGCATAGAACTTAGATAAACCTGTTGCTGCTTTGTTTTCTTTCTTTTGTGTTTCCTCAGGTGCTTTTTCTATGTTCTGGGCAGTCGCAACTGTATCAAGTTTTTCCACCGGTGTGCTAGCGCTTGCTGTTGTGTCATCGCCAAAGGAGAGAAGTAAATCTTGATTGGAAAAAAAGAAATAGGCCAGAGTGGCTAGAATGCAGCCAAAAATAATATTACGTATCCAAAAGCCCATAAAACACCTTACTTATTAATAACGTTAGATAAGTCATACCTTAACCAACAAATTTTATTTATACAAACTTGGGTCTGTTTCATTAGCACGTGTTTTAAAACGTCTATGTAACCACATGTATTGTTCAGGTTTACGAAGAATTGCCTTTTCAACTTCATGGTTAACACGAGTGGTATCTTCAATATCATCTTCACTTGGGAAGTTATCTAAAGCTGGCGTAATTTCAACCGTATAACCACTACCATCATCTTTACGCTGTGGAATTAACATAAAGGTTTTAGTTTTAGGTTGGCGCGCAAAAATAAGGGTGCCTGTAGTAGTCGCTGTTTCCTTAACATTAAAAAAGGGAACAAATACACTACGGTTTCGACCATAATCTTGATCCGGTAAATATAAACTAGACTCACCCGTTCTAATCGCTTTAATTAAACCTTTAACATCTTTTTTGCCAAGCATGTATTTATTTGATCTACCACGACCTCTGAACTGAAAAAATTCCATAAGTTGATTATTATGAGGGCGGTAGAATATAACCAATGGATGGCTATGACCAAAACCTCGACCAATAATTTCAGCACATAAATAATGCATTGCTAAAATAAAGACGTGATCGCCATCTGCTTTTGCTTTTTCAATATGTTCTAAACCAGTGACAGTAAACTTTCGTTTTATACGCCAATCTGGCCACCACCAACCCATACCTGTTTCCAATAGTGCTATACCAGTGCTTTCAAAGTTTTTACGTAACAATTGTTCGCGTTCAGGCTCAGGCATATCAGGAAAACATAATTCTAAGTTACGAGCGGCAACTTTTTTTTCGACTCAAACCTATCTTAAATAATAATTTACCAATTTGACGCCCTAAGAATATTTGCAATTTATAAGGTAACCAGCTGATAGAGTACATGATGAGTACACCTATCCAAGTTAACCAGTATTTTGGTAACAAAAATGATAGTTTGAAATCTGGTTGTAAAACTTTATTTTTACTCACGATAAAGATCTTAATTATAGGTGTTATTAGGCAAAAACAATTATACCCAAGTTATTTTGAAATAGGTAACCTATTGCCTTTTAAGTTATTTAAATCAACTATTCTTTAACGTAGAATACGGGCATATTTTTAAATATATTGGTTTATAAAGTCGATGAGTTCAAACACAAAGCAGTCGGGTAGTTCAGAAGAAATTGAGTTAATTATTGGTAACTCAAATCCAAATTTTTCAGGTGTTACCTCAACCATGCTACAAGTCTTGTCGGAGCAGCAAAAGCTAATTAATTTACGTGTTATGGGAAAACATCACCTGAGCGACGAATCTTTAAATATTAGCTTTTGGGAAGTGGTTAAAATGTGTCGTAAGCCATTAAGTGATGGTCGATTCCGTATTTTTCATGCTCGTCGTGTAGATGAAATGATCCAAGCGCTATTACTTAAATATGTGTTTGGCGCAAAAATCAAAATGATTTTTAGTTCTGCGGCACAGCGTAAACGTGCGGGTTTTACCAAGTGGCTTACAAATAGAATGGATGCGGTGTTAGCTATGTGTAAAGCCTCGGCTAGTTATTTACACAAAGCACCAGATGCTATTATTTATCATGGTGTTAAAACCGATATGTATACACCACCCGTCAATAAAGAAAATGCTTGGCAATCTTTAAACTTATTACCTGAAACTGCACAACAAGGTAAATACGGTATAGCTATATTAGGGCGTGTAAGAAAGCAAAAAGGCGTGCATCTTTTTGTTGAGTCTTGTATTCAAGTATTAGAAAAACATCCGGATTATACGGCGGTTGTAGTGGGCGCTATCAGAAGTGGTGATGAAGAGCTTGTTACTTCGCTGAAAGAAAAAATAGAAGCAGCAGGTTTAAGCCATCGAATAATTTTTGCTGGCGAACAAAATTTTTCCGATATTCCTAATATTTTTCGTTCTTTATCTTTAGTTGTTGCCTTAAGTGATAATGAAGGTTTTGGTTTAACAATATTGGAAGCGATGAGTAGCGGTTCTGCTGTACTTGCAAGTGAAGCAGGAGCTTGGCCAGAAGTTGTAGAAGAAGGTGAACAAGGCTATGTTGTTCCAACGAAAAACTTGCCTGCAGTGGTTGAGAAAATGGACTTGTTATTGAGTGATCCTGAAAAGCTAAAACAAATGGGTATTTCAGGAAGAAAAAGAGTACTTGAGCATTATTCAGTAGAAAGAGAAGCTAACGAGTTAATCGCATTTTACCGAACGCTAATGTGAGGCTAATGTAAGATGAATCTTAGCAAGGGAAGAGTACTATTTTTAGATTAGCTAATAAAATGTAATAACAAAAAAAGAGATATTTTACTAAAATATCTCTTTTTTATTTTATAAGTGTTATTTACCTACTTAAACTGAAGGTAATAAACCTTTATTAATATCGATTAAGTCTTGCTCTGTAATAGTACCGGCAGCTTGTTTTAACGATAAAATTGCTTGAATGTAACTATATCGTGTAGATGAAAGGTTACGCTTAGCGTTATACAAATTACGTGTACTATTTAATACATCAACAATGGTACGAATACCTACTTCCATACCCGCTTGTGTTGCGCGTAAAGCACTTTCTGCACTAATTACCGATTGCTCTAAAGACTTAATCGCAGATACCGCTGTAATTACTGTGTTGTAAGCATTACGTGTATTTCTTACAACACTGCGATGTGTTTGCGATAGATCTTGGCTAGCAGCAACATAGTTACTTTGTGCTTGACGAACTGAGCTAGAAATTGCTCCACCAGAATATAAAGGTACATTAACTTCAATACCAATAGATTGGTTGTTGTAGTTAGCATCTTGTCTGCTCAGTAATCTATCTTCAGTATCTGTTTTTATATAAGAGCCCGTTAAACCAATTGTTGGATAATGGCCGGCACGAGAAATATTTATAGTGTCTTTAGCTACGTCTAAAGATATTTTCTGAGAAATTAAGTTCAGGTTTTTCGCTTCAGCAGTTTTTTGCCAAGCGTCGGCACTATCAGGTGATGGACGATATGCACTAAAGCGTGTTGTATTTAATTCATCTAAATTACGCGGGTACACATTAGTGATTTCACGTAACGCTTCTTCAGCACTATACACATCGTTTTCTGCACTGATTTCGGCAGTTATAGTGTTATCGTATTGAGCTTGAGCTTCGTGCACATCAGTAATATCAGTTAAACCTACATTAAAACGTTGTTTTGTTTGGTCTAATTGACGTTCAACCGCTTTCTTTTCTGCTTTAGCGAATTCTAAATCGTCTTTAGCACTTAATACGTCAAAGTAAGCTTTCGTTACTCTGATAATTAATTCTTGCTGAGCTACTTGAAATGCAATGTCGCTTTGATGAGCACTTTTTTTAGCGGTACCTAACTTTAACCATGAAGCATGATTATAAAGTTCCATTGATAAACTAGCACCAATGGTTGTAATTCTATCATCTTCGTAATCTAGGTCGTCTAATTCACTTTTAGAATATGTATAACTACCATAGGCAGATAATTGCGGTAGTAACACCGCACGCGCTTGAATAATGTCTTCTTCAGAAGCATTAAATTGCGCTTGAGCTCTTAATACAACAGGATCATTCGCTTGTGCTTGTTGGTAAACATCAACTAAGTTTTCAGCATATGATAACTGAGATGTTGCCATAGCGCTTAAGCCAACAATGAAAGATATAAGTTTTTTTTGCATGGATGCACAATCCCTTTAGGTATTTTTTATCTGGGTATTCATTTTATTAAGGCCCAGATTTAAGCATTCTATTATACTTATTTTGCTCAACTTAGGTTATTAGCCAAACGAAAAAAAGTCGTTATAAATCTATTCTAGTGTAACAAAATATTTATTGGTAGCGATACACTCAAAACAGTCTAATTTTTATGAATTTAGTCAGCTGAAACTTGATTAATGCTCTTGATATTTATACCTCTATCTGTACAGCTTTTAAGGTTTTTATATTTTTAAAGTTGCGATCTTGTATCTCTTTTTCTTTCAAAACATTAACATTATATCAGTGATTATTTTGAGAACAGCTCAAGCAGTTACTTAATATTTAATTTTCTTAAGGAAAAAACTCATGAACATGAAAAAAACATCTCCTGATATTTTAAGGTTCAGTCATAAAGATATGACTATTGAAAAAGTAGAGAAAAAATTTAGAGGCTTTTTCTCTATTAATGAAGTTCATGTTAATCATCGCTTATATCAGGGCGGTACAAGTATTACTTTAAAAAGAGAAATATTTGAAAGAGGTGATGCCGTTGTGCTTTTACCTTATGATCCCGTTACCGATAAGGTTGTTATCATTGAGCAGTTTCGTTTAGGGGCAATGAATGATAAAACACCTTGGCAGTTAGAGTTTATTGCGGGGATGTTTGGTGAAAATGAACACCCAATCGACGTTGCTATTAGAGAAGCCAAAGAAGAAGCAAATTTAGACATCAGTAAAGAAGATATTATTGAAGTAAGTCGATTTTTTACTAGCCCAGGAGGCACGAGTGAATGTATTTATATGTTCGCGGCAAAAGTCGATGTAACGGATGTGGGTGGTGTGCACGGATTAGAAGAAGAGGGTGAAGATATTCTTGTTCATGTGATGAGTAGAGAAGAGGCTTTAGATTTACTCGCACAAGGAAAAATTAGCAATGCCTCTACAGTAATTGGGTTACAATGGTTGCAGCTAAATTATGCTCGTTTACAAAAGTCTTGGTCATCATAGTATTTCTTAGATAAAACAAAATCCATTTTCAAAAGTTCAGGTTGTTCAATGAAAGTACATGCAAAAAAATATAAACCGCAATTAGCCACATTAATGAATTTATGTGACGTGAACTACATGCTGTTAATAAAACTGCTGGCAGACAAAGAAGAAGTTGGGCAAGCGGGTAAGTTTTTTATTTCAGACTTCTTATCGTATGTGGTTACTGTAACTGAAGTGACTCGCTACACGACTCTAATTACCATGAGCCAAGATACGATAGAAATGGGTAAGGAACTCTCTCAACTGTTTCAACCTAAAATGGTGATTCGTTTATATCATGATGCTCGTATGGCTGAAGTGATTACATCTCAGAATATTCGGCAAGTAAAACCGCGATACGATTACCCAAACAGTAAAATGCATTTACCTGATGAAAAACAACAAATTAATATGTTTTTAAAAGAATGGTTACAGCTATGTCATGAACTTGGCCAAGTTAAAGTCGCACTTAATTTAAAATAAGCATATAAAACTCGCATGAATAAACCTTTAAAAATAGCGCAAATTAGCGATACACATTTGTTTTCTGATGAAAGCGCACTGCACTGTGGTGCGAATGTACATCAAAATCTCATTCAGGTGCTTAGCCATATAACATCTGTAGAAATACCCGATGCGATTATTTTTACAGGCGACCTAACTCAAGATCATACAGATGCTTCTTATCAGCAATTTGTTGATATTTTTAAACAGCAGAATATAGAAATACCTGTTCATTTTATTGCAGGTAATCATGACGAGTTTTCGCAGCTAGAAAACTACTTAACGGGTACTCCTTTCAATTCAGCAAAAGAGTTGAGTAATGATTATTGGCAAATATTGCTTATCAATAGCAAAAGTGCAACACCAGCGGGTTATGTTTCTCAACTAAGTTTAGATGAATTAACTGATAATATTGAAGCGAGTAAAATGCAACTAGTGATGATGCATCATCATGCCATTGATGTAGGTTATTCTATTGATAAACATGGTCTGGAGAACAAAACTATGTTCTGGGATGCTATAACTCAACAGCCAACAATAAAGCTTTTAGCGTGCGGTCATGTTCACAACAACTTAGCGATACTTCCCGAACAGTCAGGCTATCCCATTCCTTTGTACGCTTGTCCAGCAACCTCAATTCAATTTGATCAAACGAAAGATACGTCTGCTTGTAATGGGCAAGGCGCAGGTTATAGAATATTTGAACTGTTTGCTGATCATACTTTTATAACTCGTACACATTTTGTGGCTACAAAAACCGCCATAGAATTAACTTAAGGGAAAGATGATGAATAACGTACTTTTTATCCATGGTTTTAACTCTTCGCCTTTATCAGAAAAAGCTCAGTTAACTAAAAGCTACTTGGCTGAACACCTACCTGAGGTTAAGTTTTATTGTCCTCAAGTTGCGACAACACCTAAAGCAGCGATTGAGCAACTCGAACAATATTTAACGGTGAATAAATCATCTACAGAAACATGGACATTAATTGGTTCTTCTTTAGGTGGCTATTTTTCTACTTACCTTAGTGAAGTTTATGGCATAAAGGCTGTGCTGATTAATCCAGCCATTAAACCTTACGAACTATTATCGGGTTATCTAGGCGAACAAGTTAATCCATATACACAAGAACACTATCAGGTAGAAAGTAATTATCTTAATGATTTGATAGCCTTAGAGCAGAAAATAGTTTCTAAAGATCACTACATGGTAATGGTTCAAACGGGTGATGAAGTGCTAAATTTTCAACAAGCTGTTGATAAATTCCAAGGCAGTCAGGTTATAGTTCAACCAGGTGGCGATCACAGCTTTGTTAATTATAAAAATATGCTGCCGCAAATTGTAGAATTTCTCCAGTTAAAAGAGTAAATTGGCAGGTATTAAGATAACAAATGTACCAAAGTAAAAAACAAACATCCTTCTGTATTTTTTAATATAACGAATAGACGACTCAAATGACTGAACAATATAATTCTGATTCTATCGAAGTTCTTAGTGGTTTAGACCCAGTAAGACATCGTCCAGGTATGTATACCGATACATCTCGCCCTAATCACATAGGACAAGAGGTTATTGATAACTCTGTGGATGAGGCCTTGGCGGGTCATGCGCAAAATATAACCGTAATATTAGATAAAGATCAGTCGTTGGAAGTTATTGATGATGGTCGAGGTATGCCAACTGACATTCATCCTGAAGAAGGTGTAACTGGCATAGAGCTTATTTTTTGTAAGTTACATGCTGGTGGTAAATTTTCAAATAAAAACTACCAATTTTCGGGTGGTTTACATGGTGTAGGTATTTCAGTTGTAAATGCTTTATCAACACGTGTTGATGTATCGGTAAGACGCGATAGTAAAGTTTACGAAATGGCGTTTGAAAATGGCTATAAAGTTGAAGAGTTACATGAAACTGGCACAGTAGGACGACGTAATACAGGGACTCGTGTTAAATTTTGGCCTGATCCTAAATATTTTGATTCACCTAAGTTCTCATCGCGTCGTTTAATACATCTATTAAAAGCTAAAGCCGTATTATGCCCTGGCTTAACGATTAAATTTCATGATAAAAACGAAGACAAAAAATACCACTGGTTTTATGAAGACGGTTTAGTCGATTACTTAAAAGACTCAACTAAAGACAATGAAACCTTACCAAAAGAACCTTTCGTAGGAACATTTACATCACAACAAGAAGCGGCTGACTGGGCGGTTACTTGGTTACCAGAAGGTGGAGAGGGTGTCGGTGAAAGTTACGTAAACCTTATTCCTACGGTACAAGGCGGTACACATGTAAATGGCTTAAGACAAGGTTTGCTTGAAGCTATGCGTGAGTTCTGTGAATTCAGAAACTTAATACCACGCGGTGTTAAGTTAGCACCTGATGATGTTTGGGATAAATGTTCATACATTCTGTCTGTAAAAATGCAGGATCCACAATTTGCAGGACAAACCAAAGAGCGCTTATCGTCTCGTCAATGTGCAGCATTCATTACAGGCGTAGTAAAAGACTCTTTTAGTTTATGGCTAAACGAACATACAGAAATAGCGGAAGCCCTTGCTGAATTTTGTATTTCAAATGCACAAAGTCGTTTGCGCGCAAGTAAAAAAATCATTCGTAAAAAGGTAACACAAGGTCCCGCTTTACCAGGTAAGTTAACTGATTGTGGTAGCCAAGATATTACGCGAACCGAACTGTTTTTAGTGGAAGGTGACTCTGCTGGTGGTAGTGCAAAACAAGCACGAGACAGAGAAATACAAGCCATTATGCCACTTAGAGGTAAAATTCTTAATACGTGGGAAGTTGATTCTGGTCAAATACTCGCGTCGCAAGAAGTACATAATATTTCAATTGCTTTAGGAATTGATCCTGACTCTGATGATTTATCTGAATTACGTTACGGTAAAGTGTGTATCTTAGCCGATGCCGATTCAGATGGACTGCATATCGCAACATTACTATGTGCTTTGTTCACTCAACATTTCTTACCTTTAGTTCAAGCCGGTCATGTTTACGTTGCTATGCCGCCGCTATACCGAATTGATGTGGGTAAAGAAGTGTTTTATGCATTAGATGAAGCTGAAAAAGACTCTATTTTAGCGCGTATTGAAGCAGAGAAAAAACGTGGCAAAGTCAATGTACAACGCTTCAAAGGTCTGGGTGAAATGAACCCATTACAATTGCGTGAAACAACCATGGATCCTAATACTCGTCGTTTAGTACAGTTAACGATTGATGAGTTTGATAGCACCATGGAACTGATGGATATGTTGTTATCTAAAAAGCGTAGTGGCGACCGTAAAGAATGGCTACAAGACAAAGGTAATATGGTTGAGTTGTCATAGTCGTTTTAATGTTTTGTGCTTGATGGATATTCGTTATTCATAAGTTAGCTTCTTTTATTAGGAAGACTAGAAGCCGCTAAAGTTAGTTATTAAGAAAATAAAAAGGAAATGATGTTGTTACATTATTTCCTTTTTTTTGTACTTTAATTTAATCAACTTAGTATTAATCCGTTTGGTATAAGTAATCCTATCAAACTTCCCTGTGAGCTAATGACTAAAGGTTAATACTTAAAGTCATTGATTTCACGCTGGCGTATCATTTCTAATTGACTTAATTCAGCACTTTTTAAATAGACTTGTAATTAAATAGACGATCGGTCTATTATGTAAATATGAACTTACCCATAACAAAACCACGTCGTGGCAGACCACCCAAAGTATCGCGAGAAAATCATGATACTAAAGCAGATTTGATCCGCAGTGGTTTGGAACAATTAACAGAAAACGGCTTTGCCTCGTCAGGGGTTGATCAAATCTTGAAAAAGGTTGGAGTGCCTAAAGGTTCTTTTTACCATTACTTTGCTAGCAAGGAAGCATTTGGTCAGGCTGTTATTGAAGAGTACGCTAATTATTTTTCCAATAAATTAGACGTATTTTTGTTAGATGAGTCGTACTCACCTTTAACACGCATCAGTAACTTTGTGGAAGATGCCAAAATGGGCATGATCCGCCACCAATTTAAACGAGGATGCTTAGTGGGTAACCTTGGACAAGAAGTTGAGTTACTACCTGAAAGCTTTAGACCGCAATTAATTGATATATTCTTGTGCTGGCAACATAGCATAGCAAACTGTCTTAAAGCCGCGCAGTCGTTAGGTGAGATATCAAATACGGCAAATTGTGAACAATTAGCAGAATGTTTTTGGATTGGCTGGGAAGGGGCTGTTAGTCGAGCAAAGCTGGTCCAAGATACTAAGCCATTAGAAAATTACTTTAACCACTTCATGGCGACTTTACCTCTAAAACGAACTGAGGTTACTTAAGTAGCCTTGAGATTTTTTTTTACTATTTATAGACGATCAGTTTAAATAAGGAGAGCAACATGTTTAATGGTATTTTAATCGAAAAAGATGACCAAGGTTACCGAGCCACTGTTAAAGATATTGATGAAAGCGTATTACCTGAAGGTGATGTTACCGTTAATGTTTCCCATAGCACCATTAATTATAAAGATGCGTTAGCAATCACTGGCAAAGCACCTGTAGTAAGAAAATTCCCTATGGTTCCGGGTATTGATTTAGTGGGTACCGTTGAACACAGCGAAAGTAATAAATTTAACGTGGGCGATCAAGTGCTACTTAATGGCTTTGGTGTAGGTGAAACTCACTGTGGTGGTTTGGCTCAAAAAGCACGTTTAAAAAGTGAATGGTTAATTCCATTGCCTAAAGAATTTTCACCACGCCAAGCAATGGCTATTGGCACAGCAGGATATACCGCAATGCTTTGTGTTATTGCTCTTGAAAAAAATGGTGTTACGCCAGACAAAGGTAAAATTTTAGTGACGGGTGCTAACGGTGGTGTAGGTAGTTTTTCAATCGCGATTTTAGCAAAATTGGGTTATACCGTTGTTGCTTCAACGGGTAGAGTCGACCAAGCAGAATACCTTAAAAAATTAGGAGCTTCAGACGTTATCGATAGAAAAGCCTTGTCCGAGCCTGGTCGCCCACTTGCAAAAGAAAGTTGGGCTGGCGCAGTTGATTCTGCAGGAAGTCATACCTTAGCGAATGTTTGTGCCAGTATGCAATATGGCGGCACAGTTGCTGCTTGTGGTTTAGCTCAAGGTATGGATTTACCCGCTTCAGTTGCACCTTTTATTTTACGTGGTGTTACGTTAGCTGGTATTGATAGTGTGATGCGACCTATTGCAGATCGTATTGAAGCTTGGAAACGCCTTGCCGATATTTTAGACCCAGAAGTATTTGACGATATTTCTACTGAAATAGGACTGAGTGAAGTCATTTCTACCGCTGAAGCGTTAATGGCAGGTACCGTTCGTGGTCGCGTAGTTGTTGATATCAATCGATAGAAAGAAAGGTTACATTCTTCTTTCTCATATCAATGAGTAGAATTATATTTTTAAGATCACCATGATGGCAGTTGGTTAAAGAATAACGGCAGTAGGTAAAAATAGCTTTTTAGTATTAGTGTAAATCTGTACACTTTCTTACTACATGATCAGGCTGTAAATTTTCACTTTCCGCCAAGTTTTCATTAACCAACTGTGAACCTTATATATCAATCAGATACACTAAAAGGATACGAAATTATCACAAATGTTTCTTTATCTGCTTTGATCACAGAGGCTTAAGGGAATATCAAATAGTTATAGATACCCCATTTCCTTATTTATCCAGTTCTGACTATTGACTAAATGATCCTATCCGATTGCTCTGCTTTTTTAATGATCACGGCAATAGACTTTGACGCTGGCGTATCACTTCTATCACCTTTGTTTTGCAAAGCAACTAAAGGGTTAGCTTCAGGGAAGTAAGCAGCTATATTACCTTTTGGAATGTCGTATGATACCAATTTAAATCCATAAACCTTTCTTTCTACATCATCAGGCCATAAGCTTTCCACATCGACTAGATCTTCATTGGCTAATGCTAAGTCGGATATATCGCTTGGGTTCATTAATATAATATTTCTTTCACCACTAATACCTCGGTATCTGTCTTCAAAGCCATAAATTGTGGTGTTGTATTGATCATGGGAACGGAGAGTTTGTAGTAAGAATATTCGATTATTGCTTAGTGCTCTAATTGAGGCAGATATAATATCTTCAGGTAATGGATTCGAGCTAATTTGAGCTTTTTGAGAAACAGTATTCCATGATAATTCTGCGGCGCTATTACCTAAATAGAATCCACCTGGATGAGCAAGGCGTTCATTCATCTTGCTAAACTCTGGAAATGTTTGCGCAATATAGTCTCTTATCAAATCATAATTGCTAGCAAGACGAAGCCATTCAACAGGTGAATTACCTAAGGTTGCATGTGCAATGCCTGCAATAATTGCAGGTTCAGAGCGCATGTTTTCAGTATTAGACTCAACCACACCTTTTGATTTATGTACCATAGAAAATGAATCTTCAACAGTAACTGATTGCTCACCACTGCCTTGTAAATCAATATCTGTTCTACCTAAACAAGGCAGAATGAGAGAGGTTTTACCTGGGTGTAAATGTGTTTGGTTCAGTTTTGTTGCTATATTTACAGTAAGTTCACAGTTAGTGAGTGCTTGCTCGGTGAATGAAGTGTCGGGTGTGGCTGAAACAAAGTTACCGCCTAATGCAATGAAAACCTTACTTTTACCTGAAAGCATCGCCTCAATGGCTTCCACCACATTATGACCACTTTCTTTCGGCGGAGTGAATGAAAACACGTTAGATAAATTATCTAAGAACTTATCGTCAGGCTTTTCATTAATGCCCATGGTTCGGTCACCTTGAACATTCGAATGACCTCGAACAGGACATAAACCCGCACCAGGTTTTCCTATTTGCCCAAAGAGTAATTGTAAGTTGGTAATTTCTTGAATAGTAGCAACAGAATGCTTGTGCTGAGTGATACCCATTGCCCAGGTAATAATGACATTTTTTGATTGTTGATAAACGTTAGCTGCCAATGTTATTTGTTCAATAGTTAGGCCTGATTGTTCGGTAATATGTTCCCATGATGTTTCAGTAACTAGTTGTAAATATTCATCTAAGCCTTGGGTATGTGCTTGTATAAAGTCGAGATCAAATACCCTTTGTTCAGTTTTATTCATGTTTTTTTGAGCAAGGTTATGACGTTCTAATAATACTTTAACCATGCCACGCACACAGGCCATATCACCACCTAAATTTGGGGTGAAATAATGATGAGAAATGGTAGTTGCGCCACCAGAAATCATTTCTATAGCTGATTGCGGGTTGGCGAATCGTTCTAATCCTCTTTCTTTTAAAGGATTAAAAGTCACGATCTTTGCACCTCGACGAGATGCATGACTAAGGGTATCTAACATTCTAGGGTGATTAGTTCCAGGGTTTTGCCCAAAAACAAATATACCGTCAGCGTGTTCGAAGTCATCTATTGTTACTGTGCCTTTACCAATGCCGATAGATTCTTTTAATGCAACTCCGCTGGCTTCATGACACATATTCGAGCAATCAGGAAAGTTGTTAGTACCGAACTTTCGCACGAATAATTGATATAAAAAGGCAGCTTCGTTGCTGGCTCTACCTGATGTGTAAAACTCAGCTTGGTTTGGATCTTCTAGCTCATTTAAATGCTTGGCAATAATAGAGAAAGCATCACCCCAAGAAATAGCTTCGTAATGATCTGTTTCAGCATTGTATATAACAGGTTCAGCCAATCGACCTTGGTATTCTAAAAAGTAACCACTTTGCTTTCTTAACCAGCTAACTGAATGTTCTTTGAAAAAAGAATTATCTACCCTACGAGAGGTTGCTTCCCAGTTAACGGCTTTTGCGCCATTTTCACAAAAACGGAATCTACCTGGTTCATCCTTTTCACCCCATGCGCAGCCAGGGCAATCAAAACCATGATCTTGATTGGTTTTAAGAAGGTTTTTAATGTTTTTAGCAATATTGTCACTTTTTAGTAAATGGGTTGCTGTACTTTTTAAAGCACCCCAACCACCTGCGTGACCTGTATATTTTTTTACTGTCATCTGGTATTACCTTATTTAATAGCATCAACCGCAGAGGTATCGTAATCAATGCGATGGTTGCCATGGTAAACATTAAATTGATTGTTTTTAGTAAAGCCAATTAAGGTGATATTAAATTGTATTGCCGCCGAAATAGCTAAGCTAGATGGAGCACCAATGGCTACAATTACAGGTATAGCGGCGGTAATTGCCTTTTGCATTAATTCAAAACTAATACGGCCACTTAAAACGAGTATCGATTTTTCATCACGTTTATTGTTAATAATCATATCGCCAATCACTTTATCAACCGCGTTATGACGACCTACATCTTCATAAACACAACGCCACACATTGCTTACAACGTAGCCCGCACCATGTACTCCGCCTGTTTGCTGAAATAGCGGTTGGTGAGATTTAAGATCGTTAGCAAGCTTTATAATATCCGTACTTTTTAGCCAAGCGTTTTCGTTATTTATAATACTGTTAACATTTATTGCTAAGCTATTTAGAGAGGTTTTACCACAAATTCCACAGCTGGATTGGCTGGCGAAAGAGCGAGTTATTTTTTGCCAATTGGGTTTAACTGTCTCTGCTAATTTAACGATAACATGATTATTATTTTGTGATTCATCATTAATTTTTATGTTGAGAATATCTTTTTCTGAATTAATAATTTGTTCGTTAAATAAGAAACCAATGATGAGCTGGGTATCTTCACCAGGCGTTCGCATAACTATCGTCAAATCAGTAGTTTTATAGCCATTTGAGTCAGCATCTAGGTAGTATAAGGAGATTAATAAAGGCTCTTCAATAATGGCATAATCTTCAATTGCACTATGTTTTTTTTGCGCAAAGTGGCGTTGATTTATTTTCTTTAACCCTATTTCTTTCATAACAATTTTGTTAAACCATTTTTTTGAGGACCTCAAATAAATAAGAGGCGGAATGCTGAATATGATGTTTTATTGCAACAGTATACACCTCGAAAATCAGAGTTAAATTTTTAGCATCATAATTTTATGTAAATAATCTTGTGTAAATTTTCATAAAACTTTAACATATATGGAATATCATATGTGTAGGTTGTTTTATGGATCCAGTCACCTTTTTTAAAAACCTAGCTGAAGAAACTCGATTAAGTATTCTAATGATGACTTTTGTTGAAACTGAATTGTGTGTTTGTGAGTTTGTTCAGGCAATGGAATTGTCTCAGCCTAAAATATCTCGGCATTTGGCTCAATTACGACAACATGGATTATTAACTGACAGAAAATCTGGCAAATGGGTGTTTTATTCAATATCACCTGATTTAAAGCAATGGCAAAAAGAGTGCCTTTCGGTATGTGTAGCGAATAATCAAGATTATATAAAACCTTATCAAGCTAAGTTACATGAATGGGGTAGTCGACCTAACAGACAACAAGAATGCTGCTAGTAAATGGCTCTAAATGAATAAAATACTGAGGAAGTAATATGACAATCAAAGTAGGTATTAATGGTTTTGGCAGAATGGGAAGACTGGCTTTTAGAGCGGGTTGGAATATGCCTGAAATTGAATTTGTTCACATAAATGATCCTGCAGGCGATGCTAAAACATTAGCCCATCTTATTAATTATGATTCTGTTCACGGTACTTGGGAACATAAAGCGCTAGCGAATGAACAAGCTATGACAATTGACAGGAAATCAATTTCTATATCATCGAATAAAGCTATTGCTGAAACTGATTGGTCTGGGTGTGATCTTGTTATTGATGCTTCTGGTGTGATGAAATCAAAAGCTAAACTTCAGCCTTATTTAGATCAGAATGTTAAACGTGTTGTTGTTACTGCACCTGTAAAAGAAGAAGGTGTATTGAATATTGTGATGGGGGTAAATCACGATTTATATGATGCTGATATTCATCCTATTGTTACCGCTGCTTCGTGTACAACCAATTGTTTAGCGCCAGTGGTTAAAGTATTACAAGATAAAATTGGTATAAAACACGGTAGCATGACGACGATTCATAATATTACCAATACTCAAACTATTATCGATGCACCACATGCTGACTTACGCAGAGCGCGATCGTGTGGTCAAAGTTTGATCCCAACAACTACAGGATCAGCAACGGCTATCACACATATATTTCCTGAATTAAAAGGGAAATTAAATGGGCATGCTGTACGTGTTCCATTAACAAATGCTTCTATTACTGATTGTGTTTTTGAGTTGAAGAGAGCAACGAGCATTGAAGAAATTAATGCTTGGATGCAAGAAGCCTCACAAACTAACTTAAAAGGTATTTTAGGTTACGAAGAAACACCTTTGGTTTCTATCGATTATAAAACCGATCCACGTTCGGCCATAGTTGACGCTCCATCAACCATGATAATTAATGATACCCAACTTAAAATGTACCTGTGGTACGACAATGAGTGGGGCTACGCAAATCGAGTGGTTGAATTAGCATTAATGGTAGGGAAATCTGATCAAGGCTTAGCAAATTAAAAATAACCCATGACAACATTCTCATTAAAAACATTACCTGAAGCCACTAAGCAATATTGTTTAATTACCTCCAATTACTGGGCTTTTACGCTAACCGATGGCGCATTGCGCATGCTAGTGGTTTTGCATTTTTATGCTTTAGGTTACTCGCCTTTAAACATAGCCATGTTGTTTTTGTTTTATGAGATATTTGGCGTTATTACTAATTTAGTTGGAGGTTGGTTAGGTGCAAAGATAGGGTTAAACCGAACCATGAATATTGGTTTGGTTTTGCAAATAGCTGCGTTAGTGATGTTAACTGTACCCGAGCAATACTTATTGGTTTGGTGGGTGATGTTGGCACAAGCTTTGTCGGGTATTGCTAAAGATCTTAATAAAATGTCGGCAAAAAGTAGTATTAAAATGCTTGTTCCTGAAGAGGAAAAAGCTGGGCTATTTAAATGGGTCGCACTATTAACAGGATCTAAAAATGCACTTAAAGGTGTGGGCTTCTTTTTAGGAGCTTTCTTATTAAGTACAGTGGGATTTAAAAGTGCGATGCTGATAATGGCAATCATGCTTTTTATTGTTGTAGTATGCAGTATTCGACTACTCAAACAAGACTTGGGAAAAACTTCATATAAGCCTAAATTTAAACAGCTATTCTCTAATTCATCATCATTAAATTACCTCGCGTTAGCAAGAATGACTTTGTTTGCTTCAAGAGATATATGGTTTGTTGTCGCCTTACCTGTATTTCTGGCCGAAAGCCTGGATTGGGAACATGACTTTATTGGTACTTTTATGGCTTGCTGGGTTATTTTATATGGGATTATTCAAACGTTAGCGCCTAAAATTACAGGGAAATCAAAAGGGACGTTGCCCAGTTCAGGTATGTTATCGTTTTGGGCATTTTTGTTGGTAGGCGTGATCTTATCTATTGTGTCACTCGGTTATTTATTATCATTAACGAGTATGGTCATTGTTATCGGATTATTAGCCTTTGCTGCGGTATTTGCTGTTAATTCATCCTTACATAGTTACGTTATTATAGCGTTAGCAAACAGTGATGGTGTTTCTATGGATGTCGGTTTTTATTATATGGCGAATGCGATGGGACGTTTGTTAGGTACTGTTTTATCGGGTGTAGTGTTTCAGCTTTATGGTATAGAAAGTTGTTTGTTGGTGTCTGCTTTGTTAGTGCTTATCTCTGGTATATTTATTCGAAAAGTAGCGATATAAATATCTTATTTTTAAAGAAAGCAATTAATAAAATTATATGGAAAGCTAAACAGATCAAATAAGCACTTTTTGTATATCCTAATTCGTTTTATACTAACTAACTGGTTTACTTGTTAATAGCCTTATATTTGTTTCACTCTTTTGTAAAAAACAAAATAAAATTGATAAAAAGAATACATATTATATTCATACTGTGTTCTTTTTTGTTGATCCCTCTTCAAAGTTTCTCTAATGAGTTATCAGATGTAAAGTTTGATGAAATCATGACAAAGATAGAGTTATTGCAAAAAGATGATTTATTAATGGCAATTAAACTCGCCAAATTCTATGAAAAACGCCTTCCCGATTTTCGAATTGAAGAGCGTATTCGTTTTAAAAAGCTTCAAGCAGAGCTTTATAGTGATCAAACAGAATATAACTTAGCTGAAGCTATCGCGAATGAAGGGCTTGAGCTAACTAAACAGCTAACACATCCAAGCATTGACATGGCAGAGTTACTTAATATTAGAGGCTTTGCTGCTGAAAGAAGGGGGGATTATAAAGCTGCACTTTTAGATTATATGGCTGCTTTAGAAATAGCAGAGTCGTTAGATGATCGTAAAGTTGCTATACATACATTAACTAATTTAGGTGCCATTTATTATGTTCAAGATAAATATGAATATTCTATTATTGTATTAAATGATGCCTTAATCCAAGCACAGAATTTAAACGACGATGAAACATTAGGCTTGGTTTATATGGAGTTAGGTATTCTCTACAGCTATTTAAAGTTAGACAATAAAGCGGTAGAGTTTAATGATAAAGCTTTATACTATTTTAAAAAAGCGGACAAACTTCATAAAGCAACGATGACTTTACTCAGAATATCTGCGGCACATTATTTGAAAAGTAAACAATATCTAAAAGCCATTGAGTTTTATCAAAAGGTAATTGTTTTTGCTAAAAAATCGGGTAACATTTCCGATTTATTTCATACTTATTCGAAACTAGCTGAGGTTTACATAAAGAAAACTTCTAGTGAACCTGAAACTGCTTATAGCTATATTATACTTGCTGAAAAGTATAGTGAATTCGTTAATGGAGCTGGTTGGGAACTATTCTTTATAGTAAATAAAGCCGATGTGTTAAATCACTTAGAGCGCTACCAAGAAGGACTTGAGTTAATTACAAGGGCTGAAAGTATGCTGCCTTTAGAGCCTCTTGATATTCAAATATATACTACTTTAGATATTCTCCGCATAAAATCAGACTTATTTTATAACCAAGGGCTTTATCAAAAAGCTTACCAAACTCAAAATCAATACCATGAGAATATACTGGCAATAAATAGTCGTAATAATTTATATGCACTTGAAGGCTTACGTATCGAATATGAAAGTAAGCAACATGAGATCCAAGCTAAAATATTAGAAAATAAACGCCTTGTACAATCTTTAGCACTAAAAGAAGTTAATGAGAACTATCAAGAACGAACTTTTTTTATCACCATTTGTATTTTTACTATGTTGAGCTTAGCGTGGTTTTATTCTATAAATCTGAAAAATAGAAAGAAATTGCTTGAGAGTCGAGGTTCAGATCATTTAACAGATATACCTAATCGTCAAAACATATTATTGGCAGGATCGCGAGAATACAATCAAGCGGTTAACAATGAATTTAGCGTAATGATTATTAAAATAGATAATTTTACCAATATAAACCAAGTTAAAGGTTATGAAGTTGGTAATAATATATTAATTGAAATCTCATTAATTATTTTGAAGCTTGTTGGTGAAAGCGCACTTTGTGGTCGATATTCAAGTAATGAATTTATTGTGTTTTTACCCCATTGCAGTGCAGCAAAAGCTGAAAGTGTCGCAAACGGAATTCATAACAGTATTTATAGAAAGTCTTGGGAAAAATACGGATTAAAAGTTGTTTCAGTAAGTATTGGTATGAGTAATAAAGGTTCTGCCTCTTATGAGTCATTAATTAAAGAAACCAAAGCATTAAAACAGCAAGCTGTAACTTCAGGTGGTAATACAGTATGCATCTCATAAATTATAGAAACTTATTAGCTCTAATTATTACAATATTCTTTACGCTTTTCTTTTCGATGGGAGCATTGGCAAGTGAAGAGGAAGAAGCTTTTTATATTCCTATTTTCTCTCTCAATGCAAAAATAGAAAAGCTTATTGAATTAAATGAACTGAAATCAGCAACAGCAACTTCATTATCTGAAAGCCTCAAAGCTGACTTTGATAAACTAAACTCTGCCGAACAGTATTTGTATTTAGTGGTTCAGGCTAATAATACCCAAGGTATTAATCAACATCATCAAACGATTGATTTCTTATTACAGGCAAAATCTCTTGAGCCGAAGATTAATTCAGATCAACTCAGTCGTTTGGCGTTTATTAATTTATATCAAACTTTAGCTGACAGCTATGCAGGTATAGGTCAGTTTCAAAAAGCTTATGATGCCAAAAATACTTTTATAGCTAAGTACGACGCTTATTTAATACACGAAAGAGCCAAACATATTTTTTCTTTAGAAGAGAAATATGAAACTCACCGCAAAAAAGACATTAATACCTTACTTAATAATCAAACCGAATTAAAAGCGCTCGAAATTGACGAGTCATTAAACAATGAAGTTTTACAACGTCGCAATATTTATATTGTGAGCTTTTTAGTGCTTTTGTTTATCGGCTTATTATTGCGACTATTGGCGACGAATAAACATTTTCATGAACTTTCTAAGCAAGATATTTTAACGGGTATCAGAAACAGAAAAACATTATTCAGGCATGGAAAAAGTGCGATTAGACGCTGCACTGAAGCGCGTTCTGGTTTGTGTTTATTTGCTATAAAAATTGATAATTTTAAATTGTTAAATGATATTCATGGTGATTATATAGGTGATGAACTCTTAAAGAAGTTCGCTCTATTAAGTACTGAATCTATGAGAACACGTGATATTTTAGGTCGACTAGAAGATGCGACCTTTATTGCCGTATTACCTGAAGCATCTATAGATGAAGCAAAAGCTATTGCTCAACATTTAAAAGCAAAAGTTGCGGCCTATAAGTTTGATTACGTAGGGATAGATCAACAGCTTGGTATGAGTGTAGGTATTGTTGAGTTAAGTGAATCGTTAAATAATTTTGAATTATTACTCAATACGGCAATGAATGTTTTATACGAAATTAAGGATGGCGGCGGTAAGCAAATCAAAATTTATCAACAAGACGCTCAATAGCTCAATAAAATTAGCCTTAATGTATTAAAAACTCAATCAAGTATTTTCCCATTGTCGATAATCATATAAGCTACATAGTCAGGTGATCTGAATTTGGGGTAAGTGCTTTGTTAAATAACATCGTAAGGTTTTACTCAAAAACATATTAAAATCTACACAGTGAAATATCATTCAAATTCAAATCAGGTATTTAAGCTTTTATTTACTCACTATCAATAAGATATGATAGAAATACGAGTTAAATATCAGAAAATCCAGTACACATTAGATCAAAATAATAATTTAAGTTCATCATGAGTTGGTTAATCCAGCTTTAGCAACTTTTTAGGAAACTCATTCATGTCCGATATGCTCGATTATAGTCTTGACGGTGTTGAACAAAAACCCCTTCGAGAATTTACCGAAGAAGCTTATTTAAACTATTCAATGTACGTCATTATGGATCGTGCATTACCACATATCGGAGATGGCTTAAAACCCGTACAAAGACGTATTATTTACGCTATGTCTGAACTGGGTTTATCAGCTTTAGCCAAATACAAAAAATCTGCACGTACTGTAGGTGATGTATTAGGTAAATTTCATCCTCATGGTGACTCTGCTTGTTACGAAGCTATGGTATTAATGGCTCAACCTTTTTCTTACCGATATCCTTTAGTGGATGGTCAAGGTAACTGGGGTGCGCCAGATGATCCTAAATCGTTTGCTGCGATGCGTTATACCGAAGCTCGACTATCTAAGTTTAGTGAAGTGTTATTAAGTGAGTTAGGGCAAGGTACTGTTGATTGGGTACCTAACTTTGACGGCACGATGAAAGAGCCTAAAACCCTACCAGCTCGCTTACCTCATATTATGCTTAATGGCATTACGGGTATTGCTGTAGGTATGGCAACGGATATTCCACCACATAATGTAAGAGAAATTGCTGCAGCTTGTATTCATTTAATTGATACACCAAAAGCTGAAACGGTTGATTTACTTGAATATGTTAAAGGTCCAGATTATCCAACTGATGCCGAAATTATTACGCCGCAAGCTGAAATAGCTAAAATGTATGAAACAGGGCGCGGCAGTATTAAAATGCGTGCTGTATATGATGTAGAGCAAGGTGATATTGTTATTACTTCGCTGCCGCATCAGGCTTCTGGTGGTAAAATTCTTGAGCAGATAGCTGCACAAATGCAAGCTAAGAAGCTACCTATGGTGGTTGATTTACGTGATGAAGCGGATCATGAAAACCCAACTCGTTTGGTTGTTGTGCCTCGTTCAAATCGTGTTGACGTTGAGCAATTAATGCAGCATTTATTTGCCACAACCGATTTAGAAAAGAACTACCGTGTTAACTTAAATATGATCGGATTAGATAACAATCCATCCGTTAAGAATTTAGGGACCATTTTAAAAGAATGGATTGAGTATCGTCGTGAAACTATTAGACGAAAACTGCAATTCAGACTCGACAAAGTTTTAGCGCGATTACATATTTTAGATGGTTTACTCGTAGCTTATTTAAATATTGATGAAGTTATCGAAATTATTCGTGGCTATGACAACCCTAAAGCTGAGTTAATGTCGCGCTTTGAGTTGTCTGATCGCCAAGCTGAATCAATTCTTGAAATCAAATTACGTCAACTAGCTAAGCTTGAAGAAATTAAAATACGAGCTGAGCAAGATGAATTAAATATTGAGCGTGAATACTTAGAAAAAACGTTAAATTCAAAAGCTCGTATGAATACATTAATGAAAAAAGAAATTCTTGAAGCCGCTGAATTGTACGGTGATGATCGTCGTTCTGTACTTGTAGAGCGTGAAGAGTCTAAAGCCTTAACTGAAAAAGATTTAGTCCCAAGCGAAGCTGTTACTGTTGTGGTGTCAGAAAAAGGTTGGGCTCGATGTGGCAAAGGTCATGATATTGACCCATTAAGCTTGAGCTACAAAGCAGGTGATGCTTATCTTTGTTCTGCTAAAGGACGAAGTAATCGACCTGTGGTATTTATTGACTCATCGGGTCGCTCTTATGCCACTGAAGCGCATAGTTTACCTACAGCGAGAAGCCAAGGTGAACCACTAACAGGACGCTTTAGTATATCTTCAGGTGTTACGTTCGAACATACCTTGATGGCAGACGATGACTGTAAATACCTACTCAGTAGTGATGCGGGTTATGGTTTTGTAGGTTCATTTGAAGACATGCTTAGCCGAAATAAAAACGGTAAAGCCTTATTAAGCTTACCTGTTGCAGCTAAAGTTATGTTGCCTAAGGTTATAAATAATATTGATACTGCACTTGTTCTCGCAATAACAAGTGAAGGGCGTATGCTTTTATTCCCAATCAAAGATCTTCCTGTACTAAGCAAAGGTAAAGGCAACAAGGTTATTAATATTCCTTCAGCAAGAGCCAAAGTAAGAGACGAATTTCTGACGATTATTGAAGTAATACAACCAACTAGTGCTATTACCTTACATGCAGGTAAACGTAAGTTAACGCTTAAGCCTTCAGATGTAGAACATTACAGAGGTGAGCGTGGTCGTCGTGGTAGTAAGCTTCCAAGAGGATTACAACGCGTAGATCGTATTGAAATAGAATGTCCTAATGCAACGGATGAAGCGGTAGATTCAATAGACCAAATAGAGCCAATCAACCCAATTACACCTGAAGAAGGTTAAATAGTTAGCCTATCCCTGAATATATTTCAGGGATAGTTTCGTTTTATATCTGTATTAAATTTGGCTTCGCTTTAACTTAACTTAACTTAACTTAACTTAACTTAACCTTAATCTATAAATAGCTCAGCCGTAAAATAAGTTTGAAGTTTAAAAACTAAAACGACATTAAAGATTTATTCTCTATGCTTCTAATTGTTTCATTAGCTGAACTAGTTGAGTTATTTTAATATTTGATAACTGCCTGTAATCAAAATACGGGCAAATGATAATTCTGCTCTTCGTATTAATAGCAAAACTTTCAGAAAGCCAATAACAGTGTTCATCTATACCTAACTTATTGGCGTAGGTTTTCCCCATAATTAAACTAATAGTATGATTAGCTTTATCCTCATCTTGCTTTTCTTTTAGCTCATCAAAACTAACGGCTGAAAATAATAGCTGCTCATTACCATGTGCTTGCAGTAAATATTCATCACGAAGTAACTGCCAAGAAGTAAAGTTATGTGTTGAATATTCAAATAATAGCTTAGCAAAAACATTAAAGATTTTACGCCAATGATTACCTGTTAATTGTCCTATTCTTGTTACATCACCTGGCTGTAAAGCATTTACAGAGCTTAACTCTTGGTATTCAGGTAATGGCGGTATGTTTTCAATATAAACGTTTATTGTGGCGTTAGTCGCACCAAATCCGAATTGATTTTTAAGATGAGAAGGGGGATTTTTATGAGGCATGATGAGTCTTTTTTTAACAATAAAAAACTCGGATAAACCGAGTTTTAGTAAGAGTGATTATTTACATATGGAAAAGCTAATAATCATCAAGCATGTAATCTAATGGATTATCTAATGCTCTGAGCTCTTTTTCTAGCTGGTGTTGATCTTTTAGTAATTCTATTTCACGCCATTTTCTTTTGTTATTGTTTTTATTTGATTTTGGTTGCGTATCTACTACTTCTTGATGTGTACTCATGAAATGCTCCTTGTTTACAACAGCACCTTTTTAATATCATAAGTTTTTAATAAGTGGAATCTTTAATTTTCAGTTTGATTTAACTGTTTGAATTTTATTCATATTTTATTTTTAGTTATAAAATGATGTATAAGTTGACTAACTTTATTAAATGAGAAGTAACAATTTTTACTTAAAGTTAATAAAAATAAGCTTGTAGCTATGCTATAGTGATTAATATTAGTTATTTTTAAACGCTTTAAAACCAAGGTCTTATCATGTTAATTGTTGTATCTCCTGCTAAAAAATTAGATTTTGAAACACCATCACCAACCCCTAAGTTCACTCAATCAAATTTATTGGAGCATAGTCAGGAGCTTATCAATCGTTGTGTAAAGTTAACGCCTGCTGATCTTTCGTCATTAATGCATATTAGTGATCAATTGGCGGGGCTAAACACTGCTCGTTTTGGTGAATGGTCATTACCTTTTACCACTGACAATGCTAAACAAGCCGTATTAGCTTTTAGTGGTGATGTTTATACGGGTTTACAAGCTTATACTTTTAGCGATGAGTCTTTTGATTTTGCTCAGCAACATTTAAGAATATTATCTGGCTTATATGGTTTATTAAAACCTTTAGACTTGGTTCAAGCTTACCGTTTAGAAATGGGCATTAAGCTAGATAACGATAGAGGTACTAATCTGTATCAGTTTTGGGGCGATATCATTACAGAAAACTTAAACGCTGCAATTGCTGAGCAAGGTGATGATGTTCTAGTTAACTTAGCGTCTAACGAATACTTTAAGTCAGTTAATAAGAAGGCGTTAAAGGCGACTATTATTACTCCTGCTTTTAAAGATTGGAAAAATGGTCAATATAAAATAATCAGCTTCTATGCGAAAAAAGCTCGTGGCTTGATGGCCAATTACATTATTGAAAATAAAATTTCTAAGTTAGATGACTTGAAGAAATTTAGTAGTGCAGGCTATGAATACAGTGAAGACTTATCGAAAGGTAATGATTGGGTCTTTACCCGTAAAGAAATGGATTAGATCTTATACCAATTTTAAGGATAAATTTTCAGCTAGGTATTCAGCTTATTATTTCATTGGGTATTCATAAAAACCAAATGAATAATTAAGCGAAAATTAAAATAGAAAAGCACCATGATTATGGTGCTTTTTTTGTGAGCTTTAAAAAATAACAGACCGTTTAGATAAAAGCCTTTAAATAAAAATTAGATAAGAGTCTTATGATTATTTAGATTTCTTAGCTGATCTTTTTGCTATTTTTTTAGCTTTAGCTTTTTTCTGAGCTGTTGTTCTTTTAACTTTCGGTTTTTTAACCGCAACTCTAGCTTCTTTATGCTTAGGGCGTAGCTCTTCGATTACACGACGTTGAAGTCTTTCATCAGCGTATCGTTCAATTTTACCGATAACCGCCATATCATGTGCTTCAACTAAAGATATCGCCGTACCTTTGTTTCCAGCTCTGCCTGTACGACCGATTCTATGTATATAAATATCGGCTTTTCTTGGCATATCAAAGTTAATAACATGAGTAATGTCATCAATATCTAAACCACGAGCAGCAACATCAGTTGCTATTAAAATATTTACTTTGCCTGTGCGTAAACGGTCAACCGAGTTGTTACGTTTGTCTTGTGGCATTTTGCCTTCAAGCCAAGCACAAGGTAATTCATCAGCATAAAGCTTACCTGATAAATGTTGTACTGTTTCTCTTTTATTAGCAAAAACTACAGCACGTTTAACGTCTTCTTGTTTAAGAATATTGGCTAGCAACTTGTACTTATGATCAGAGTCATCAGCAATATGGATCCACTGATGAATTTTAGCTTTTTCTTTTCGAGAAGGATTCGACTCTAAGAATACAGGCTCTGTTAATACTTCTTTTGCACAACGAATAACACCAGCACCTTCCAATGTTGCAGAAAATAGCATGGTTTGTTTGCGCCATCGTGCTTCAGCAATAATACGATTGATAACTTCAGAAAACCCCATGTCTAACATGCGATCAGCTTCATCAAGTATTAATATCTCAATATCGCGGGCATCAAACTGTTCGCTTTCAATGTATTCCATTAAACGACCAGGAGTCGCAACTAACATATCAAGATTAGTGGTTAGTAACTCTTTATGGCTACCGTAATTAACGCCACCAGTGATCACACCTGATTTTAAATGGGTAAGAGACGTCAATAACTCACATTGTTCATGAGTTTGTAAAGCAAGCTCACGTGTAGGAGATAGAATTAATACACGAGGAAACCCAGGTTTATTTCTTGGATAGTCAAGTAAGTGTTGTGCAGCAGGAAGTAAAAATGCAGCTGTTTTACCTGTACCCGTTGGTGCAGAGGCTAAAATATCTTTACCTTGCATCGCTTCAGGTATAACAAGTTCTTGAATTGATGTTGGTTTTTTAAAACCTGCATTTTGGATACCGCCTAGAAGTTCAGAATCTAGGTCAAACTGCTCAAACATAGTTACTCTTAATATTGAATTTATATGGCGGCATTATAATGCTAAATGGGATGAGATCCTAAATACTATTGAATATTTTTTCTAATTCTTTTTCTAGATTTTCACACCATAGAGCGATACGAGCTTCAGATAAATCATATTGATTATCTTCGTCTAACGATAATCCGACAAATTGGCTTTTATCATCAGTTAACGCTTTCGATTGCGCAAACTCATATCCTTCATTTGACCAATGACCAATAACATAAGCGCCAACCATCTGAACTTGTTCGTGCAGCATGCCTAAAGCGTCTTGAAACCAATCGGTATAACCTATTTGATCGCCCATGCCGTAAAGAGCAACAATCTTATTTTCTAAATTAAGATCCGCTATATCTTCCCATTTCGCTTCCCAATCTTCTTGTAACTCGCCATAATCCCATGTAGAAATACCTAAGATAATAATATCGAAATTAGCTATTTCAGATAAAGGCGTGTCTTTAATGTTATGGAGTTCTACAGTGAAGGACTTTAATGCTTCTTGAATTCTTTCTGCTGCAATTTCGGTATAACAAGTGGTGGAACCATAAAATAAACCAATTTTCATTGATAAGCCTTAGTGAATATTTAATGACTTGAGGGTTAAATTTTTGCGATTAGTTTATCAGATCTAATCTGAATTTCGTTAGTTTTAATAATTTCTAACATTTTATTTAAGGTTTATTATAAGTAATTGTTTTATAATTTTAATGTATTAGTTACGTGCAATTATAAATGATTGAAAGCGGTCTTATGGCTGATTGTTAATTTTTTTGGATATAATAAATGAAAGTTTTTAAGTTTATATTAGTGTTATTTTCTGTATTATTTGTTAATACATCAGTATTAGCTGTAAGCGAAGGCGGATCGAAAAATGGTCAAACTGCTTTTGATAGTAAAGTTATTACCATTAAGTTATTGTCTAAATTAGGTTTACAAGCCGAGTCAATAAAAGCTTCATCAATGGTCGGTATGGCTGAGGTTGTTACTAAGCAAGGTTTGTTTTATGTAAGCTTTGATGGTAATTACATTCTTCAAGGTAAGTTATATAGCATAGAAAAAGATGTTATTGATTTAACTGAAACGGCACTGGCTGATGTAAGGCTGAGTGGTGTTAAAAAGTTCGATAATAATATGATCACTTACCCTGCTAAAAATGAAAAACATGTGATTACTGTTTTTACTGATATCACTTGTGGCTATTGCCGTAAATTACACGAGCAAATGCAAGATTATAATGATTTAGGTATTACAGTTAGATATTTAGCTTACCCTCGTGCGGGTGTTAGAGATCAACTAGGTAACTATTCTCAAAGCTTTAAAGATTTACGTTCTATTTGGTGTCATGAAACACCAACAACAGCATTAACCAATGCAAAGACTGGTTCTAATGTAGCTGAACGTATTTGTGAACAACCGATTGAAGCTGAATTTGATTTTGGTCGTCAAATTGGTGTTAACGGTACACCTGCTATTATTTTTGAAAATGGTTTTATGATGCCAGGTTATCAACCACCTGAAAAACTTGCTCAAATATTAAATAATTTATAAAACTATGTTATAAAAAAGAGCTACTACTATAAGTAGCTCTTTTTTTATCTAAATACTCTATAGGCAACGTGATGCAAAAAAAAATCCAACGTAGGCCAACTCATTCCACAAGCAACTTACCTAGCTCTCTTCATCCTATTATTAAACAGATTTACGCTAATCGTGGGATCTCTGCTGAAAACGAATTGTTATTAAATGTTGGTCAATTAGCTCCTGTTGATTCTTTAAAAGATATCACCCTTGCTTCACAAATATTACATCAAGCTTTTATCGATGATTTAAATATATGTATTATTGGTGATTTTGATGCAGATGGCGCAACAAGTACTGCGTTAATGACCCAAGCTTTTACTATGTTGGGCTATCATAACCATCAATTTCTTGTCCCTAATCGTTTCGAATTTGGTTATGGTTTAACGCCTGAAATTGTTGATATGGCAGCTGGGCAGGGCGCACAACTTCTTATCACGGTTGATAACGGTATTAGTTGTTTAGCGGGTGTTAAACATGCGAAGTCGTTAGGTTTACAAGTGGTGATAACTGATCATCATTTACCAGGTAAAACATTACCTAATGCTGATGCTATTGTTAACCCAAATCAACATGAGTGTTCCTTTGTAAGTAAGTCTATTGCGGGTGTTGGCGTGGCTTTTTATTTAATGCTAGCGCTGCGTAAACATTTACGTGAGCAACAATGGTTTGAAACTAAACAAATGGTTGAACCGAATATTGCACAATTACTTGATCTTGTTGCTTTAGGTACGGTTGCCGATGTAGTAACCCTTGATAACAATAACCGTATTTTAGTTTCTCAAGGTTTAAAGCGTATTCGTGCAGGTCAAACCCGTCCAGGTATTCAAGCGTTACTTGAAATTGCAGGCAAAAATCAACAGCGTATTGTTGCAAGTGACTTTGGTTTTGCTTTGGGTCCTAGAATAAATGCCGCAGGGCGTTTAGACGACATGTCGTTTGGCATTAACTGTTTATTAGCAAAAGATTTAGCTACAGCGCGCACTATGGCTGCAGAACTAGATGAGCTGAATAAAGCACGCCGCTCTATTGAACAAGGCATGCAGTTTGAAGCGGAAAAAATCATGTCAGCTTTGAACTACGAAGAAGGCAATTTGCCTAATGCGATATCACTTTTTCAAAAAGATTGGCACCAAGGTGTTATTGGCATAGTGGCTGGCAGGCTAAAAGAAAAATATCATCGTCCAAGTATCGTGTTTGCCGCTGCAGATATTGACGATCCAAAAAGTGATATTAAAGGCTCTGCTCGTTCAATCCCTGGTTTACATATTCGTGACTTACTTGAACATATTGATTCTCAACATCCAGGATTAATTATAAAGTTTGGTGGTCATGCTATGGCGGCAGGGCTTTCTATTCCAGTAGAACATTTTGAAACTTTCCAGCAGTTATTTAATCAATATGCAGGTCAATGGATTGCTGAAGAAGATTTACAAGGGACTTTATTGTCAGACGGAGAGCTAAATTTACCTGAGCTGACTTTAGATTTTGCCGAATTGATCAGAGAGTCAGGTCCATGGGGACAGAACTTTGCCGAACCTGTATTTGATGATAGCTTTTTAATTATTCAACAGCGAATTGTGGGTGAAAAACACCTAAAAGTTGTATTACAGAAAAACAACAAAGTCTTTGATGGCATAGCTTTTAATGTTGATGTTAGCCAATGGCCTAATCAAAAAGCTAACCAAGTACATGTCGCTTATAAACTTGATGTGAATGAATTTAGAGGTAAGCAAAGCGTACAATTTATGATAGAAGACATACAAGTTATCAACTAAATCTCTCTGTATTAGAAGGGTTATATTTCATATTTATCTATATAACCTTTCTACTTATTCTTTCTGAAAATCAACATAAATAGTAACGTTTATTTACCCTCTAAATTACGGTATAATGCGCGACTATTTTTTATCTTTTCTCGTTTAGAAGTGCTAAATAACTCATGTTAGAAGTAAATCCAGTATTAAATAAAATCAAAGAAATGCGTGAACGTACCGACCTTTTACGGGGGTACCTTTGACTACGATCTGAAATCAGAGCGATTAGTTGAAGTTTCACGGGAGTTAGAATCTCCAGATGTTTGGAATGATGCCGAGCGCGCACAAGCCCTTGGTAAAGAAAGAGCATCACTTGAAATGGTAGTAGAAACCATTAATGATTTAGATACAGGTTGTGAAGATGTTGAGGGCTTAGTTGAGTTAGCCGTTGAAGAAGAAGATGAAGATACTTTCAACGATGCAGAAACTGAAGCTAACGAGTTAGATAAGAAACTCGCAAAATTAGAATTCCGTCGCATGTTCTCAGGCGATCACGATGAAAACGGTTGTTACTTAGATATTCAATCAGGCTCAGGCGGAACAGAAGCTCAAGATTGGGCTGAAATGCTGATGAGAATGTACCTGCGTTGGGGAGAAGCTAAAGGCTTCAAAACTGAATTGATCGAAGTTACTGATGGTGATGTAGCAGGTATTAAAGGCTGTACTATCAAATACTCAGGTGAATATGCATTTGGTTGGTTGCGTACCGAAACAGGTGTACATCGCTTAGTACGTAAATCACCTTTCGATTCAAGTGGTCGACGCCATACATCATTTGCTTCTGCTTTTATTTATCCTGAAATAGACGACAATATTGATATTGATATCAATCCAGCTGATTTACGTATCGATACCTTCCGTGCATCAGGCGCAGGTGGTCAGCATGTAAACAAAACTGACTCAGCTATTCGTATTACGCATGAGCCAACAGGTGCAGTAGTGGCTTGTCAGGCGGATCGCTCGCAACATAAAAACCGTGCAACAGCGATGAAGCTTTTAAAAGCCAAGCTTTACGAGATGGAAATACAAAAGCAAAATGAAGATAAACAAGTATTAGAAGACGGTAAGTCTGATATTGGGTGGGGCAGTCAAATCCGCTCTTATGTATTAGACGACAGTCGTATTAAAGATTTAAGAACGGGTGTAGAAAATCGAAACACTCAAGCCGTATTAGACGGCGATTTAGATAAATTTTTAGAAGCCAGCTTAAAGTCTGGTTTGTAAACTATTTTCAACATATTGAAAATAGAACTTATAGAAAACAAGCAAGCCGTATTAGATGGCGATTTAGATAAATTTTTAGAAGCCAGTTTAAAGTCTAGTTTGTAGGTTATTTTCAAAAACATTGAAAACATAACTTACAGAAAACCCGTATTAGATGGAGATTTAGATAAGTTTTTATAAGCCAGTTTAACGTCAGGTTTATAAATCCTTATGAACTCTTTCAACCCATTGCAAAATTAAAGATAACCTTGAGAAATAAAATGACAGATAAAGCTAATAATGCACCTGCAGCACAAGATGAAAATAAACTTATTGCTGAGCGCCGTGTAAAACTTGAAAAAATTCGCTCTAATAGTTCTGCGAATGGTTTTCCAAATGATTTTAACCGTGAACATTTAGCTGCTGATATTCAGGCTGAACATGGTGAAAAAACCAAAGAAGAGCTTGAAGCATTACAAGTAACTTATGCTATTGCTGGTCGTGTTATGGCAAAGCGTGGTCCATTTTTAGTCATACAAGACTCGTCAGGTCGCATTCAAGGTTATTCTGAAAAGACTGTTCAAAAAGAAATACGTGAAAAATGGGGTTCATTAGATATTGGCGATATCGTAGGTATTAAAGGTATTTTACATAAATCAGGTAAGGGCGATCTTTACGTGAATATGGACGAGTACTCATTACTCACTAAATCTTTACGTCCATTACCTGAAAAATTCCACGGTTTATCAGATCAAGAAACTAAGTATCGTCAACGTTACGTTGATTTAATTATCAACGAAGATACACGTAATACTTTTAAAATTCGTTCAAAAATAGTTTCTGGTATTCGTAACTTTTTAGAACAACGTGATTTTATGGAAGTAGAAACACCGATGTTACAAATAATTCCAGGTGGTGCTACGGCTAAACCTTTTATGACACATCACAATACTTTTGATCTTGATATGTACTTACGTATAGCACCTGAACTTAACTTAAAGCGTTTAGTCGTAGGTGGTTTTGATCGTGTGTTTGAAATTAACCGTAGTTTCCGTAACGAAGGTATTTCAACACGTCATAACCCTGAATTCACCATGATTGAATTTTACCAAGCTTACGCTGATTATCATGACTTGATGAATACTACTGAAGAAATGTTACGCACTATTGCACAAGATGTATTAGGTACTACAACAATTCGAAATACCGTTAAGAACGCTGAAGGTGAAGTAGTAGAAGAGAAATTTTATGATCTTGGTAAGCCGTTCGCACGCTTATCAATGGTTGATGCTATTTTACAATATGGTAAAGATCATCGTGGTGCTGAGCAGCTTGATGAAGCAGCTTTACGTGACCCAGAAAATAACTTTGACGCAATTAAAGCCATGGCAAAAGCTGTTGGTGTTAAAGAGAATGAAGCGTCTAAAGTTTGGGGTCCAGGTAAATATATTTGTGAAATCTTTGAAGAAGTTGCAGAGCATTTATTAGACCAGCCAACATTCATTACAGAATACCCATGGGAAGTTTCACCACTTGCTCGTCGTAACGATGACAACTCATTCATCACTGACCGTTTCGAGTTCTTTGTTGGTGGTCGTGAATTAGCGAATGGTTTCTCTGAGCTTAACGATGCAGAAGACCAAGCAGAACGTTTCCAAAAACAAGTTGCAGAAAAAGATGCTGGTGATGATGAAGCAATGCACTACGATGCTGATTATATCAATGCATTAGAATACGGTATGCCTCCAACAGCTGGTGAAGGTATTGGTATTGATCGCTTAGTAATGTTATTTACTGATTCACCAACGATTAAAGACGTTATCTTGTTCCCGCATATGCGTCCAGAAGCTGAATAATTAGCTTAGTTCAGACAACAAAAAATCCGCTAATTAGCGGATTTTTTATTGGGTACTTATAAGAGCTATGTCACTAGAGTTTTTACATAACCTATTTAATAATCTTGACGGAGGTTATTTAGATTACCGAGCTATTAGAATTTATCGGATTTGTAAAATTGTTTGGTTCAGCTGGTTATCTACTTCTAACGATCTCGAGTTCGCTTGAAAGTTACGTTGAGCAGAAATCAAATCAATTAACTCTGTTGTTAAGTTAACATTTGATTGCTCTAACGCTGACGAGTTAATGGTTCCATAAGTACCGACTCCAGCTTCACCTGCTAATGCTTCACCCGATAAAATACTTTCTTTCCAGTTAGTATTACCTTCTTGAGTTAAGCCTTGATCATTTGCAAAGCTAACCAAAGCAACACGAGCCAATGCTTGAGATGTACCATTACTATAAGTTGCTTGCACTAGTCCATCGGCGCCAATGTCTAAACCAGTAAGTCGACCTACAGGCAAACCATTTTGTTCTAATGATGTTACTTCAAAACCTGAAGCAAATTGAGTCGGTTCGTTACTGTTTACACCAGCAGTATCTAAATTAAAGTCAATTATAATCGTTTGAGCTGCATCTGAACCATTTGTAAGTATAGATGCACCTAAAGCTGCCGTTTGAAAGCCACCTGCTGGCTCTTGAGCAACAAAGTCACCACTTGAGTTAAAACTTAATCTAGCACCTGTAAAACCTGCATTCGCACCTACTGTATTTGTTGTACCATCTGATGCGTCTAAACTAACTTGTTCATTATCAACAGCTGCAAGTACTAACCAAGGGTTAGAAGCTGGTGAAGCAGCAACAGGAGGTGTGGCTGTCAGATCCTCAGCAACAGCAGCATTAGGAGCTTCTTTAATAAAGTAATAGGTCATGATATGACTATCACCCAACGAATCAAAAACAGTTACTGACGTTGAATGGTTGTAAGTTAATGGATCTGTTAAGTCAAAAGTACCTGGTGAACCTGTAATTATTGAGTCACCAGCGGGTAGGTTCATTCGCACATCTACTTCAGTTGTTGTTTCAGGAGCACCTGACGCTGTAGGTATTTGAATAGGTTCTGACGTACTTAAACTTACAGAAGATGAACTTCCATCTGTATTTACTGGAAAACCAAGTAAATGCTGACCTGCAGAATTAACTACAAAGTTGTCATCGTTTAACTTGAATTGACCTGCACGTGTGTATGAAAATTCTAAGCTATTTAATTCAGGCACTACAGCAAAAAAACCGTTACCTGTAATCGCTAAATCTAATGAGTTTTCAGTAAACTGAATACTACCCTGAGAAAACTGTTGTGCTACTTCAGAAGTTAATACACCGTCTCCAACTTTTGTTTTACCTGCAGAAAGTAAAGATGCAGCGTAAACATCAACAAATTCAGCACGAGATTCTTTAAAGCCTACAGTGCTTACGTTGGCAATGTTATTTGAAGTAACATCAAGATCTTTCTGAGCCGCGTTTAAGCCGCTTAATGCGATATTAAAAGACATATATCCACCTTATAAATTAATTTGTTGGTTGGTTAACCTTCAGACACTTCAACAACGTCTTGTAACGCCATAGAAGTACCACCATTTAGATTTAAAACGATATCGCCACCAGCACCAGCTAAAGTTACACTATCAACTTTACGGTAGGTCATCGCTTGAAGTTCTGATGCTTGGCCATCTACCAGCCCAGCAACTCTGAAACGATATGCACCCGTTGGTGCAGGGTCTCCGTTACCGTCTAATCCATTCCAAGTAAAACTTGCTTCACCAGCTGCCATATCTCCTACAGCAACTGTTTGAATAATTTCGCCTGCTGTGTTTTCAACGTAAATGTTAATGTTGCTGGCATTTTCATCAGTTACAATTTTGCCAATAACCTCGTCGCCTTCAGTCATACCAAATACATTGTCATCAACTAATACACTTCTTCCAACAAGAGATGAAGCCTGTAACGCTTGGCTTGAAGACATGGTCGAGGCGAACGACGTAAACTGATCATTTAAGTTTGCCACACCATCAGTAGTCGAGAATGCCGTCATTTGAGATATCATCTCATTGTTATCTGTCGGCTCTGTAGGATCCTGATGTGCTAATTCTGCAGTAAGCAATGAGAAAAAATCTTCTTGCGTAAGCATACCGTTGCCGTTGTCAGCTTCGGTATAGCTTTCTTGTTGCCAGCGTAAAGAGTCTAACGCTGTACCACCAGTTACTGTATCAACCATTTCCTACTCCTAAAAAGTAATTAGCGTTGACCCAATGTTAATGTTTTATTCAACATGTTTTTAGCTGACTCAGCCAGTTGCACATTGGTTTGATATGAACGAGATGCTGAAATCATATTAGTCATCTCTTCAATTACATTAACATTAGGCTTATAAATATAGCCGTCTTTATCTGCCATCGGGTGCTCTGGAGAGTATTCAACGTTTAAAGGTTTGTTACTTTCAACTATACCTAAAACTTGAACACCTACTGAGCTTTCTTGCCCTGCGGCAGCTTTCTGCATCTCTGCGGCAAAAACTGGATGTCTTGCTCTATACGTTTCATCAATACTGCTACTTACGCTATCTGCGTTAGCAATGTTACTTGCTGTAGTATTTAAACGTACCGACTGAGCGCTCATGCCCGTACCACTTATGTTAAACACGTTAAATAGACTCATGATTATTGCGCTCCAGTTATTGCTTTTTTCAAGCCTTGAATTTTTCCAGTAAGGAATTGTAAGCTAGCTTGATAACGCATAGAGTTATCTAAATACAAGTTTCGTTCCAACTGTACATCTACTGTGTTGCCATCACCGGTATCTGGTTGATTTGGCATGCGAAATACTAGTCCGCTACTCGCTTGAATACTAACATCTAGATGCTTTTCATGAGTACGAGACATACCTGTTTGTTGTTTTTGTGCCGCTTGGGATAGCATTTTGTCGAAATCCATCGCTTTAGCTTTATAACCAGGCGTATCTGCATTCGCAATATTGCCGGCAACAACTTCCGCTTGCTTAGAGCGAAGCGCTAAACTCTCAGGATGTATTCCAAATGCTTTGTCAAAACTAATAGCCATAACATCACCTCTTTTGTAATTAAACTGACATATTCAAGTATTATGCCAAGCAAAAGTGTCAATATTATGGGGTTTAAGAAAGGGAGTTGTACGTGATTGTTCTATAAAGGATTGTTGGAGGTTTACTGCTTCTGATAAACTATTCCTGGGTTGCAACGAACCATAGAAAAGTCTTGGCTAAGCCCAGATATTGACTCAGACGCACCTAAAAATAAATAGCTGTTAGGGTTCAAAATACCATGTATTTGAGTAAGGATTTTAGTTTTAATTTCGGGTGAGAAATAGATAAGAACATTACGACAAAACACCAAATCAAACTTTCCCATCAAGCTATAGCTATTGAGTAAATTTAATTGTCGAAAGTTAACCATCTTTTTGGTTGCATCATTTACTTGCCACATACCTTTGTCACTCGGCACAAAGAATCTTTTCTTACGCTCCTCTGACAAACCTCTAGAAAGGGCTAAGCTGTCATAATAGCCGACCTTACAATGATCTAGCATGGTTGTAGATATATCTGTGCCTGTAATCTGCACTCCTCGTGGAAATGCTTTGCGGTTCGTTTGTAAAAACTCTTGTACTGCCATAGCAATAGAATAGGGTTCTTGACCTGAAGAACTTGCTGCAGACCATATTTTTAAAGACGGCTTACTTTCAGCCAACTCTGGCAATAGCTTATTTTTAAATAGCTCGAAAGGGTAGTCGTCACGAAACCATAAGGTTTCATTCGTTGTCATAGCATCTATAACGGCAGCACGAAGTTGTCGTTCAGCAGGATTTTGAGTTTGTTTTACTAAGGTTGTTAAACTATCAATTTTAAAGGTTGAAAGCAGAGGAGATAATCGGCTTTTAACTAAATATTGTTTATTTTCACCTAAGACAATGCCACATTGCAGTTCTAGAAATGTTCTAAACTCGAAATAGTTTCTTTCATCAAGTAGCCTATGTGGCACGTATACTTTCCTTTTTATAAAACGACAATTTATTTATCATTAATCTTTAACCATTTTTTTACTGCAGTAGCTAATTCATCAGGATTAAACTTAGGAATAAAGTCATCAGCACCTACTTTTTCAACCATAGCATTGTTAAAAATACCACTTAATGATGTGTGTAAAATAATAGGTAGCGCACGCATTTTTTCAGTCGCTTTAACTTCTGCAGTCAATGTGTAGCCGTCCATCTCAGGCATTTCAATATCTGAAATCATTAAGGCGACTTTTTCTGTAATGCTGTTTTCACATGTTTCAGCAATTTCTTGTAACTGGTCTAAAGCTTCTTGGCCATTCTTAGCCAATATAATATTTAACCCTAAAGGTGCAAGAGCACGTTTTACTTGGTTTCTCGCTACTGCTGAGTCATCAGCAATCATGACTAATTTGTCACCTACTTGTTCACCCACCGTAACGTCTGCAACACCTTCACTTAACTCGGTAGAAACAGGGTTAATTTCATTTAATATTTTTTCAACATCTAAAATAGACACCATTTCGTTATCTATTTCAGTCACCGCAGTCAAGTAACTTGATTTACCTGCACCTTCAGGCGGCGGCATAACATCTTTCCAGCTAAGAGTTGTGATCCTTTCAACACTCGCCACCAAGAACCCCTGAACACTACGGTTATATTCAGCAATAATAATAAACGAATTTTCAGTTTGTTCGATGGCAGGACCACCCGTTGCCTTACTTAAATCGATCACTGAAATTGTTTGACCACGAATATGAGCAATGCCTTTAATGTATTTATCTTGTTTAGGCATAGGAGTTAATCTAGGACACTGTAAAACTTCTCTTACTTTAAACACGTTAATGCCAAAACGTTGGCGACCAACTAATTTAAATAACAATAACTCAAGCCTATTTTGACCGACTAATTGAGTACGTTGATTAACTGAATCTAGAATACTTGCCATAAAAACCTCATATTACGTTGTGCTAATTTACTTAGGCACACTTCTTGATGGTAGCTTAGTATAGTAAACTTACTGTCGACTATTTGACATTAATTTACATATTTGTCTTATCCTAAGCATAGACGACTATTTTTATTTACTTAAAAAAAGAAAACAATATTTATGATTTATATGAAAATATTGCCAACTTTGTTCTTTATTTTTTCACTGATATCGTTTCATAGTGCAGGCAACACGATAGATAAAGACAATTTAGTTAAGTTTGTTGAATTATTTGTTAAAAATAATATCGACTCACCGCGTGATGGGAAATTAGAGATCAGCTTACCTGAGCTAGATCCTCGACTTACCATAAAACCATGCGAAGCACCGCTTCAAGCGAATATACCTGAAAACCATAATGGTAGAAACATCAATGTTAAAATTTATTGTGAGGATGAAATTCCTTGGCAAATGTATATTCCTGTAAAAATCAGCCAAGAGATTTTAGTGTTAGTTACTCAAAATGTTTTAGCAAAAGGCACTGTAATAAATCAAAGTAATACGATCACAGAATATACCGATATAAATAGCGTGCGTGGCGAAACTATAACTAATGTTGCACAAATAACCGGTGGACGACTTAAGCGTCGTTTATCAAAAGGCGCTGTAGTGTCACCACGTAATGTTTGCTTAGTTTGCGAAGGAGAGTCTGTCACTATTATTGCTCAGTCAGATGGCTTCACCATTAAAACCGCAGGAATAGCTCTCACTGATGGTAGTAAAGGTGAGCAAGTTCAGATCAGAAATAGCAAGTCAGGCAGAACGATAAATGCTAGAGTGGAAGCTGTGAATCAAGTTAGAATTAATTTATAATTTATTCTAAAGAAAAATAACACTGTGCCGATATATAGGCTGAGATTATAACATGTTGTTATCAGGAATTTATTATGGCTATTAATATCAATAACTTGAATAGTACAAGTCAAGTAAAACAAAATACAGATCAACACACACAGATAAAACAACAAGTTGCGACAGACAGTGCTAGTACTAAAACTGCTCGTCAAGATTCTGTGTCGTTAACTCCTCAGGCACAACAAATGTCTGAACTACAGAAGAAAGCAGCAGATGCACCTGTAGTCGATCAAAAAAAGATTGAGCAATTAAAAACTGCTATTGCTTCAGGTGAATACAAAATTGATCCTGAAAAGCTTGCAGCAAGCATTGCAGACTTTGAATTTAGTATTGATTAGTGATTGAATATTCAAAATAAACAGTAGTAACTGATTTACCTTTATCAAGGTTAACTACTTTTGTTCGTCAATCACATAATCTTATCCCATTATTATATATAGGTGGTTAGGCTGTGACAGACGTAACAAATATTTTTGAATTATTAGCGCAACAAACTAATCAGCTGGTTGAATTAGAACAGCTATTAAAAGATGAATATGAGATCCTCAAACTGCACAGTCCAGATAAGCTTGTTGCAATAAACAAATTAAAGAACGAGCTGCTTGTAAAAATAGATGCAACCGATCAGTTGCTGGCGGCTAATGCGCAATTTGTTGAAGATAAGAAGAATGGCAATTATAGCGACCAGCTTAAAGCAATAGAAAACATTCTCATTAATTGTAAAAGTTTGAACAAAGTGAATGGCGAAATTATTCATAAATCACAATTATCAATAGAACGTATGCGAACAACACTATTAGAAAATCATACTAAATCAACACTCACCTACGACAATAAAGGTAAAACAAGTGGTGGTTTAAGTAGCTTAGATTTAAAAGCCTAAAGATAGGTAGTAAATAATAGGTATTAGATATCTAATCTGAATATGTCGCTCAGCGTGTTATATAAAATAAAAAACCTGCTAAATAAGCAGGTTTTTTTGTTCTAGTGTGGATATTTATCATTAATAAGCTAGTACCCGAGCCGATCCTTAGTTCAGGTTAATTAATAATATTTCACTTCTTTAATTGTATTGCCGCTCGTGGAAGCAACATACAATTCATAAACGTCTTTAAAGTCTAAGCTTAGTTCAGTTGTGTAACTATCGCCAACTGGATAACTTTTAATAACTTTAGCACCGCGAATAATACCTTTGATTGACGCATCTAATTGTTGGTTATTAATAAGTAGATTAGACATACTTGTTCTACCATCAATTTGTTGACCGTAAACTTGTTCCGCTAATTCGGCATAAGCGGCAAGCTTAGAGGCATTTATTGCCATAAGCATGCGCTGAGTTTTATGTTCAGACTTTTGTAAACTGATAGGCGCTTGACCAACAGCATGCAATACCGGAAAGCTTTCGGGTTTAGATTTTTGCCATTCTACATGTTTATCAAACACCATAGAGCAACTGCTTAAACACAGTATTAAGGCACTAAAGAATAACGTAATATAAGGCTTATTCATCGTTATCTCCTGTTATTGTTGAATTTCAACAGCTCTTTTATCTGATTCCAACATTTTACTGTCGCGAATAATTAAGCCGTCTTTCATATTAACCATTGCATCGTTATGATTTAGCTTCTCGCCAATCACCCAAGCAGGGATAAAAGACTGCGCACTGCCTACGACCACTCTTGATTGCATACCAATCATACGAGCATTAACCATAACGCCACCATCTTGTTCCATCATGGTTCCTGTCACAACATAGTCAATTATCTGGCGTTCAGGTAACTCTTTCCAATCTCTGGTAAAAGTATAATCGCCATCTGGAGTCACACGAATATGACCTGTGGTTTTAAAGTCGACAACAATCAGTCCATGTCTTTGAAACTCATGGATAAAGCTTTCAGATAACTGATTACCTAGCCAATTAGTAGACTCTAAATCTTTTAAATTAACAAAAGAAGCAATCGCTATAGGCGTCTTAGGGTTAACGAAAGAGCTACTCTCCATCATTTGATACGCTAAACCTTTAACTACATCGTTAATCGCATGTCTAGGAAGTGCGAAACTATCAATTTCGCCTTTATCTACTTGAGTCGCTTTATAAAAATTTTCTTTTTCATTATTGTTGCTCAGGTTGTTATTGCTTGTGCACGACAAAAAAGTCGGTAACAGTAATAGAATAAGCCACTTTTTCATTGTGTATTCCTCAGTTGAATCATTACTTCTAATGAAAACAAAGCATAATTCAAGCCAATATAAAATAATTTATCCAGAACTTAGATGCTTTAAGAAGAGAATTTACAGTAAAGCCTTTAAAGTAAAACACTGGGCATAAAAAGTGCATACATCAAAAACTATATTTAAGTCATATTTAAACTAAAGTTATATGAGGGTCTGTTGATCTTTCGAGATTGTTTTTACAGCAAGGTGTTTGATATTTAGACAAGGCGGAGACTGTGACGTGTAGCTAGCTACTCGAACAGACGATAACGTGGTATAAATTTCAAACACATGTTGCCCTTTGGGTTCATTTAAAACGAATTTACTCATTGCTGTTCGCTTTTTTAATAGAATAACTATTAGACAAAGCTCACATCGCGATTAAATCCGTTTTAAATTGAATAAAATTTAATCCTGAAAGTTCAACAGACCCTAGTGTAGTTACTTATTTAATTTACTGCACAGATAAACTTTCTTAATAAATACCCTAATAAAGTAGGAACCAACATGCGTATACTCTTATTACTGTTAAGCCTGATGTTAACTAGCTTCTCGGCTTTTACACAGTGGTATGAAACCCAAGGTCAAGCGCATGTTGCTAATGGCGACAATGAAGCTGCCCGTGTAAAGGCCATGGAAAATGCACTTAAACGAGCTTTATTAGTGGCAGGGGCGTCAGTGTCGAGTGTTCAACAGGTTATCAATGGCGTACTCACACAAGACCAAATCAGTATTCGTGCATCAGGCACAGTTAATTCATTCGAACTTATTGAAGAAACATATAGTGACGATACGGTCACAGTAAAAATTCGTGCTGATATTTTCCCTCAAGACAAACAATGCTTTTCAGCCGATTATCGTAAATCGGTGTTATTAACTCGCAGTAATATTATTTATCGCGAGCAAGCAAGCGTAGGTGAAATATATAAGTTAGACAGTGAAGTGATGCGAAAGCTTGCCGGAAAAATTAATAGTGAAGGCTACTATTTAGATACTAAGCTTGCCATAAAAAACAAATCGGGCTTTTCACGTTTAAATAACAGCATGCAATACGAAAAAATTAAAAACCTGACCATGTCATTATCCGATCATACCGACACTCAGTTTATTATGTTTGCAGAAATACCTGACTTGTCTTTAACCGAACGTACAAATAGCGAGTTAAAGTTTTGGCAAAAGGATCACCTAGATCGTCACTTTAAAATGAACTTGTATATATATAATGGTAGTAATGGTGAACTTATACTTGATAAAGAGTATCAAAATAAAGCCCCTTGGACCTTTGATAAAAGAAAAAGCGTAGATATTACCAGTAATAATTTTTGGCAAAGTGAATATGGTTTAATGATCAACCATACGCTAGAAACCATGATCAGCGATATTGACGAAAATATGATGTGCGAACCTACACGCGGAAGAATTGTTAAAGTTGATGGTGATACGATTCTATTTAACTTAGGCGAAAACCAAGGTGTTAAAGTCGGTGACGAGTTTTCATTGTTACATGCGAATAACTTTATAGCTGATTCTGGCAAAACTTATTCAGGCTTTAATATAAGTCCTTATAAAGTCAAAGTCATAAGTACTTCAAGAGAAAGCGCTAAAGCCATAACGTTAGAAAAAAACTTACTCGGCAATATTCAAATAAACGATATCGCTGTTAGGTATTAAGTTACTTATGTTATCGCTAGCTATCTTCTCTTGGTGGCTAGCGAAGTCATAGCCTAAGCACTTACTCCCTATTAAATATCGCTATGAATGTTGAATCTATTGGCTTCAGCTTTAACAAAACCCATAAATTGACTTGCGTATAATTGAATTTTTACATATCTCTGTAAAATTTAACTAACAACTAAATAAACTTACTCATTGGTTAAATCATTGCTTTTGAATACAATAAATTGTCTACACTTCTATTACTTTAAATAAAAAATCATCTATTCTAATGATATGCCGATATAGTTAACTGATTGATCAAATCTTTGCTCAAGGTACATTGAGTCTAATAAAAATAGCACAAGGAATAACATGAAACTCGTTTCCTCATTGATTTCACTAACTTTTATTTTAACTTCCCATTTTAGTTATGCCGAAACTTTTGTTTTATCCCAAGAGGCAAGTGAATTACTTCTGCATCCAACTCGAAGTTCACCTGCTCTCGTCATAGCCTTAAATCATAGTGTTATTCCCGCACAAACATCGGGTGTAGTAACCAAGTTAATGGTGAATGTGGGCGATCAAGTACTAAAAGGCGAAATACTTGCCACCTTAGATTGTCAAATAAACACGCTAAATCATAATTCAGAATTCGCTCAATACAATCAACTCTACTCGGAATTGTTATTTAAAAAACGCGAGTTAGTTAGAGGGCGAAGTCTTTTAAAACAAAAAAATATTGGTGAAGCTGAATTAGACCGACTAAATAATGCTGTCGAAAATACTCGAGGTTTATTACAAGCTAAAAAAGCAGCGGTAGACAATGCCTTATTAAATGTTGAGCGATGTAATATTAAAGCACCTTACGATGGTGTAGTAACCAAACGCGTTGCCAACTTGGGTGAAATGATTGATTTTGGCAGGCCACTTGTTGAATTAATAGAAGATAAACGCTTAGAAGTTTCTGCAAAAATAGCCTCAAGCGATGCCGAAAGTTTTCACCAAGCTAAAATTTATAATGTAGACATTAATGGAGAATTCTACCCTGTAACTTTACGCGCATACTTACCTCTTATTGAAGAAAATGCACGTAGTCGTGAAGCCCGTTTTTTGTTTGTTGATAAACAAGCAGTAGCTGGCGATACAGGTCGTTTACGTTGGGAGAATCCACTGCCATATTTGCCTGCTTATTTATTACAAAAGCGAAAAGGAAAAAGTGGCTATTTTGTTGTTGAAAATAATAAAGCTAAATTTATTACTGTTGAACAGGCAGAAGAAGGGCGGCCAATAACTTACGAGTTAGCGCCATCTACTCAAATTATTACGGAAGGACGACAAGGGCTAGAAGATGGTGATGCTGTTAAATTAGCTAACCCAAGTAATAAAGCTAGAGCTGAAAGTGGTAAATCATAATGTGGTTACGTAATTTAATTCAAAATCATGTACTCACAAATCTAGTTTTTGTGCTGATCTTGGTAGTAGGCTTTATTGTTTATAACCAGCTACCGAGAGAGCAAGATCCAACCGTTAATTTTAACTGGATGCAAATTACTACTTTTTTACCTGGTGCATCAGCACGAGATGTAGAGCAAAAAATTACTGATGTTATCGAAGAATCGGTAGAAAAAGTTCAAGATATTAAATTTGTATCAAGTACCAGCAGAGAAGCTATATCAAGTATTCTCGTTCGTTTTCATGAAATGGATGATAGACAGTTTGATAAACGCGTTGCTGATTTACGTCGCGAAATTAGTAACGTAGAAGACCAAATGCCTGAAGAGGCTGAAAGACCAAGAATATTTGAAATAACAACAGCCAATGCTTTCCCCTCGGCTACTGTCGTTGTTTCTGGCTTATCTGATGATGAAAACTTAAGACGACAAGCCCGTGCGTTAGAAAAAGATTTAGCACGTATTGCTGGCGTCGATCGCGTTGATGCTACAGGCTTGCGTGAGCCTGAAATACAGGTACGTTTCGATTTAGATAAAATTCAACATTTAGGTATTTCACCGGTTATCATCGCTAACTCTATTCGAACATTTTTTACTGATATTTCTGCGGGTACTGCGCGTATTGCTCAAGACCAATGGCTAGTGCGAGTTCAAGGCACAACAACAGATCCTGAAGTATTAGCTCAATTACCTATTTTAACCGCTAACGGAATGACCACTGAATTGCGTTTAACTGATGTTGCTCAAGTTGTTAGAACACGTGCTAAAGCTGACAGAATTGTGAGTTTTCAAGGTAAACCTGCAGTACTATTTTCAGTCATGAAACAAGAAAGTAGTAACACGTTAGAGTTAGTTGAGCGTATTGAAAAGTTTTTGGCAGAAAAAAACAAAGTCAGTGATGCACTCGGTGTTGAATTTGTTTTAGTTGATGACCAAACTCAGATCACCAAAAATGCCCTTAACATTATGCAAACTAATGCTATTTACGGCTTACTGTTTGTATTAATCGTGACTTGGTTCTTTTTAGGCGCTCGAGTCAGTGCTCTAGTTACCATAGGAATTCCTTTTACATTAGCGGGAACATTTATTGTTCTTAAGCTTTTAGATCAAACCCTTAATACCTCTGTATTGTTAGCCATTGTTATTGCCTTAGGTATGTTAGTTGATGATGCCGTTGTGGTGGTTGAATCTATTTATTATCGATTACGTCAAGGTAAAAGAGGTATAGATGCGGCTTGGGGTGGGTTACAAAGCGTAATTAAACCTGTAACCGCTTCAGTGCTTACAACTATGGCTGCGTTTTTACCCCTTATGTTGCTTCCCGGTTTTATTGGGCAATTTATGATGGTGATACCATTAGTTGTTACTGTCGCTTTAGCTTTTAGTTTAGTCGAAGCTTATTGGATGCTACCAGGGCATATTCTTGCTGCAAAAGTTAACTTCGATAAACCCAGTAAAATTGATGAGTTCCGCCAAAAAAAAATCCGAAAACTTAAAGTTAAGTACGGCTTTGGTTTGATCAAAGTTATGCGTAATCCTAAGAAAACCTTAGCGGGTATGTTATTAATGTTGGCTTTCGCGGGAGTATCATTACTTTCTGGTTTAGTTAAAACAGACTTCTTTGCTGCAGATACTGTACGTTTGTTTTATATCAATGTGGAAATGCCAGCGACAAGTTCATTGCAAGCCACCATGAAGAAAACTCAAGAGATAGAAGTCATCGCTCGTCAAGGTTTAGAAGATGATGAAGTTCGCTCGGTAGTAAGCTATGCAGGACAAACCTTTACTGACGAAGCGCCTGTGTTTGGTGATCATTTAGGTCAAACTCTAGTGTCTCTGAATCCTCAAAAAGGTGATATGAGAACGGTTGAAGAACTTATTGAACATACCCGCACGGCTTTATCTGAAGTGGTAGGTCCTACTAATATTTCATTTTTGAAACTAGCTGGTGGGCCTCCAACGAGTAGAGCCATTAGCGTAAAAGTTAGAGGTGATAACTACCAAGAATTACGTTTAGCAACCGATGCCATAACAGGATTCTTAAAGAAAGATTCACGCTATACCGACTTAAGTGATGACGATGATAAAGGTCGCTTCGGCTTACAACTTACCTTAAATAACGATGCGATTAACCGTTTAGGCGTATCGCCAACCGACGTACAACGTTCAGTAAAAATGTTGGTTGATGGTGAAATTGTTAGTTATGTGCAAAACGAAGGCGATCGAATTGCATTACGTGTTAAATCAACGGCTGCAGCGTTAAACGAATTTGACAATATAGATGCGTTATTGCAACTTACCGTGCCTACAAGTTCAGGTACAAACATTGAATTAAGAGACTTAGTTCATGTTGAAACCATGCAAGTTAAAAGCAACTTAAAGCATTACAACTTTAAACGCACTATCACCATAGAATCAGATATTGATAAAGAGCTTATCGATACCGTTGAAGCTAACGAATTGATTGTTGATTTTTGGGCGGGTGTTGCAGAAGAATACCCTAATGTTTCATTAGACTTTACTGGCGAGCTTGATGACATTCAAGAAAGCTTAGATGCACTGGGCTTATTATTTCTTTTTGGTATTGGCTTAATGTATTTAATCTTAAGTACACAGTTCCAAAGTTACTTTCAGCCTTTAATGATTTTATTAACGGTTCCGCTGGCACTTGTGGGCGTTATTTTAGGATTGTTAGTATCAAGAGATCCTTTAAGTTTGTTTACCATGTACGGCGTTGTTGCACTAGCAGGTATAGCAGTTAACTCATCTATTGTTTTAATTTCTACAGCGAATGAAAATATCATCAAAGGCATGACATTAACTCACTCAACCTTTTATGCAGCTAGACGACGCATGTTACCTATTTTAATTACAACGTTAACTACCGTGGCTGGTTTATTCTCTTTAGCTGCGGGCTTAGGTGGGCACTCACTAATGTGGTCACCTGTTGCTACTTCTATAGTTTGGGGATTATTGTTTTCTTCAACATTAACCATGTTTGCTATACCGGCTTTATATCAGCTAGTCATGCGAGGTTCATATAATAAATCTCAAATGGCTAAAGGACATGAAGTGTCATAATTAAATAAAATCTCTCCTGAAGTGGAAAACGTTATATTTTAACCTCTTTTTCACTTCAGATGAGTGTTTAATCCTCTCATTTATTATATAAAAATCATCTATTAGTAACCTCATCTTAGTAAAACACCTTCCATCCTTGTTCTTTTATTCATCACTTTTTATCCAGTGCCTGTTTTTTATGGCACTCTAATTGCATTTCTAATATCAGATTTAATTGATAGAGATTCGTTATGGATAAAATGCTTTATATCGCCATGAGTGGGGCGAAACAAAATATGAACGCTCTGGCTGTGAATGCAAACAACCTGGCGAATGCTAAAACCACAGGCTTTAAGGCCGATCTAGCGCAAGCAAGATCAATGCAAGCTTTCGGTGAAGGTATGCCTTCTCGTGTTTTTTCTATGACTGAAATAGCCAGCCAAAACTTTGACAGTGGGGCTTTACAATCAACAGGTCGAGATTTAGATATTGCTGTTGAAGGTTCAGGTTGGATAGCGGTTCAAACAAAAGATGGTTCAGAAGCTTACACACGCGGCGGTCATTTACGTTTAACTGAAACAGGTGCATTAGAAACCTCAGACGGGGAGTTAGTGATCGGCGATTCAGGTCCTATTTTTCTTCCTTTACCTGTAACAAATATTCAAATAAGCCGTGATGGAACCATCATGGTTCAGCCTGAAGGCGCACCTGTTACAACACAAGAAGAGGTGGCACGTATTAAGTTAGTTAATCCTAACAACCGTGCGATTGAAAAAGGTACCGATGGTTTGTTCAGAAGAACAGATGGTCAGATTGAAGCAGCTGATGTAAACGTAAATGTTATGAGCGGCATGCTTGAATCAAGCAACGTAAACCCTATTGGGGAAATGACAGAGATGATCGCATTACAAAGACAATTTGAAATGCAATTGAAACTAATGAAAACCGCTGAAGAAGTAGATTCTAGTGCATCTTCTTTATTACGCGCTTTCTAAATGAATTTTGAGGTGATTTATGAATCCAGCATTATGGATCAGTAAAACTGGCTTAGACGCACAAACCAAAGAAATTGCGGTTATATCTAACAACTTAGCTAACGCAAGTACTGTTGGTTTTAAAAAGAGCCGAGCGGTTTTTGAAGACTTGTTGTATCAAACAATCAATCAGCCAGGTGGTAAATCAGCGCAAGATACTGAATTACCTTCAGGCTTAATGTTAGGTGCGGGTACTAAAGTCGTTGCTACACAAAAAATACATACCCAAGGCGATATGTTAAACACCGATAACGCATTAGATCTAATGATCCAAGGCGAAGGTTTTTTCGAAATATTAATGCCAGATGGTAGCTCAGGCTATACCCGTAACGGGCAATTTACCATGGATGATGAAGGTAACATCGTAACGCCAGGCGCAGGTTATTTAATGCAGCCACAAATTACGATCCCTGATGATTCATTATCTATTACCGTTTCACAAGATGGTGAAGTATCAGTAACCCTTCAAGGTGAACCTGAACCAACCGTTGTAGGACAAATTAATACCGTTAACTTTATTAACCCAACAGGGTTAGAGCCTATCGGACAAAACTTGTTTGTTGAAACCGCAGTAAGTGGTGACCCTCAACAAGGTGTTCCAGGTTTAGAAGGTTTCGGCATGATAGTACAAGGTGCGTTAGAAACGTCGAACGTTAATACCACCGAAGAGCTTGTTAACTTAATTGAAAGCCAACGTGTATATGAAATGAACTCAAAAGTTATTTCAGCCGTTGATGAAATGCTTAGTTATATCAATCAACAATTATAAGTTTTTCATATTTTACAGAGCACACATTTACCGTGCTCACATTTATTTAAAGTAAGAGAGGAGAGGGCCATGAAATATTTAATGTTAATGAGTGTTTTACTTATTCAACTATCGGGTTGTGCAAGTATAGAACAGGCAAAAATATTACCGAATGATCCTGATTTCGCTCCAATCTTACCTGAAATGGAAGAAGAGCCGGTTATTCCTACAGGGTCTTTATTTAAAGAAAACTACGTAAACAATATTTACTCAGACTCTAAAGCTCATCGTGTTGGCGACATTATTTCTGTTTTACTAAGTGAAAATACACAAGCACAAAAAAATGCTAAAACAGAATTGAGTAAAGATAATTCTTCATCTCTTGGTTCTGTTCTCGGGTTAGGCGGAGCACCAATAACATTGGGTGGTGATTCGTTAGAGTTTAGCTACAACCAAAATTCTGATTTTTCTGGTGACTCTAAATCAGATCAAAGTAACAGTTTAACAGGGAACATCTCAGTTCATGTTCTACGTGTGTTACCTAACGGCAACTTAATGATCCGTGGTGAAAAATGGATGTCGTTAAACAATGGCGACGAATACATCCGCTTAACAGGCATTATTCGCGCACAAGATATCAGCTCAAGCAATACAATAACCTCAAGTAAAGTCGCCAATGCACGTATTCAATATGCGGGTACAGGTGCTTTTGCAGACGCACAAGAACAAGGTTGGTTGTCTAAATTTTTCGGTAGCTCATGGTGGCCTTTATAAAGCCTAGCTTTATAAAATCATCCATAAATAAGGTAATACTATGAAGCAGTTAATCAAACAATTATGTAAGTTCAGTGTTGTTTTCGTGTGTTTATTTACTCACTCAGTAAATGCACAACGTATTAAAGATTTAGCCGACGTTGCTGGCGTAAGATCTAATCAACTTTTAGGTTACGGTTTAGTGGTTGGTTTACCTGGTACAGGTGAGCAAAGCCCATTCACAGAACAAAGTTTTAAAACCATGCTAAGTAATTTTGGTATTACTATGCCAGCTAACTTAAAGCCTAAAATTAAAAACGTTGCGGCTGTTGCCGTACATGCAGAACTTGAAGCCTTTGCAAAATCGGGTCAAAAAATAGATGTAACCGTATCTTCTATGGGTTCAGCTCAAAGTTTACGTGGCGGTACATTATTACAAACCGTATTAATGGGTGTTGACGGCAATGCTTATGCCGTAGCTCAAGGTAGCTTAATCGTAAGTGGTTTAGGTGCTGGCGGGTTAGATGGTTCTAAAATACTAGTAAATACACCAACGGTTGGTCGTATTTCTAATGGCGCTATGGTTGAGCGTGAAGTGATTTCACCGTTTGGTAGTGGCGATCACATCACCTTTAATTTACACAGATCAGATTTTACTACAGCGAAAAGATTATCAGATACCATTAACGATCTTATTGCAGGTTCAGCACGTGCTATTGATGCTACTTCAGTTCAAGTAAGTGCTCCACGCGACTTAGCTGACAGAGTAAGCTTTTTATCAACTCTAGAAAACTTAGAGTTTGAACCAGATAGATCATCAGCAAAAATTATAGTTAACTCAAGAACAGGCACTATTGTTATCGGGTCTGACGTGCGTTTATTACCTGCTGCCATCACACATGGCGGAATTACAGTGACCATTAATGAAGTGCAAGAGGTTTCACAACCTGATGCTTTTGCAGAAGGCGAAACGGCTATTACTACGCGCTCATCTGTCAATGTGAACGAAAGCGATAATCGTATGTTCGTATTTGATCCAGGCGTTACACTAAATACCTTAGTACGAGCGATTAATGAAGTAGGCGCTGGTCCAGGTGATGTAATGGCAATTCTTGAAGCATTAGATCAAGCTGGTGCCTTACGTGGGGAGTTGGTTGTTATTTAATTAACAGCCAATAACACTATGACTAAACTCACTGATGCGCAAAACTTTCTTGATGTAAATGGCTTAAACTCGGTTAGACAACAGTCTAAATCAACCGATGAAGGCGAGAAAGAAGCAGCACTTCAAACAGCCGCTAAACAGTTCGAAGCTATATTTATGCAGATGCTGTTAAAAAGTATGCGAAGTGCGCAAGATGTTTTAGAGTCAGACAGCCCATTCAATTCAGAAACCTCAAAATCATACCGTCAAATGCACGATCAACAAATGTCGCTAGAGCTATCAGATAACGGTGCTTTAGGTTTGTCAGAGTTGATCGTTAGACAACTTGGCGGAGACAGCGAGAACTTCACACCTCATAGCGTATTAAGAAATGACGGTAACTTAGATTCTCGTGGTAAAAACGTATTCGATTTACAGAATATCAGAGATCCTTTAGTTAAAACGATCAACGAGGATCGTCAAACAACTGACAAAATCAACAGCGAAGTACCAAAATATCTGTCAAAAAATACTACGACAGATAACGATAACAACATTACTGCAAGTAGCCCATTACAACCTGAATTTAATAACCCTGCAGACTTTATTACAGCCATGACACAACCCGCAAAACAGGTTGAAGCTAAGCTTAATATTCCATTCGAAGTGGTTATTGCGCAAGCCGCATTAGAAACAGGTTGGGGACAAAAAATAATTAAAACAAATCAAGGTGAAAGCTCTAATAACTTGTTTAATATCAAGGCTGATTCGCGTTGGCAAGGTGATAAAACCACAACCGAAACGTTAGAGTTTGAACAAGGCACCATGATCAAAAAGCGTGAGCCTTTCCGAGTGTATTCATCAATAGCTGAAAGCGTTAACGATTACGTTAATTTCTTATCTACCAGCGAAAGATATCAACCTGCCTTAGAACAAACATCAAATGTGGAACAGTTTCTGCATACATTACAAGATGCTGGCTATGCGACTGATCCTAACTACGCAAAAAAAATCATGGGAACCTTACGCACAGTATCCAGCTTATTAAACAAATAATTATTTATGTTTTACCTATTTTTATGATGCTGTTTTACTGGAGGAGATCTTATGACTGTTAATTTATATAATACAGGTGTTAGCGGCTTATTAGCTTCTCAGCAACAACTTGCCACCACCGGTAACAACATCGCAAACGTAAATACCGAAGGTTATACCCGCCAACGTGCCGAACAAAATGCAACCACAGGTATATATTCAGGTGGCAACATTATTGGTAGCGGCACTTATATTGAAGATATTAGCCGCGTATACGACCAATTCTCTTATAAAGAACAACTATTAAGTCAAACCAGCTTAAGCAATGCTGATTCATTAAATGTTGATTTAGGCCAGTTAGATCAGGTAATGACCTTTTCTGGCGGAGCAATTAATTCATCCATCGAAAGTTTTTACGAAGCAATTAACAGCATTAGTGATAATCCAAGTGATCTGGGTTTACGCAACATGGCAATTAGCCAAGCTAAAATATTGAGTGACGATTTAAATGCAATTAACGACGACTTAAACCAAATGGTTAAATCAACCAATGGTGAAATCGTTGAAATAGCAGACCATATCTCTGATATATCGGTACAAATTGGCAACATTAATGAACAAATTTTATTTAGTCAGCATTCAGTACAGGGTCAGCCGAACGATTTATTAGACGCCCGCGACAACTTAGTTAATGAGTTAAGTCAATACACTAGCGTAAATACAATAGTGGACAGTTTGGGTGTTATGACGGTAATGATTGGCGATGGCGCGACATTAGTTGCCGGTAGCACTTCATTATCAGTGGGTGTACAAGCCGGTGATCCCGATCCAAATCAAACCGTTCTTAGTATCGTAGGTCCTAACAGTGCCGTTTATCTTAATGGTTCAAGTGTTGGCGGTGCTTTAGCGGCTAAATACGAATTTAGAGACGAGCATGTAGCTGAAGTGCAAAGCGAAATGAACCGAATTGCTATGGCAATATCGGGCACTATTAATGACGCTCAGCATTCAGGTTTAGATTTAAATAATGAAGAAGGGCAAAACTTCTTTACTGATATTAATACACCGCTTTTAGAACAATCACGAGTATTCGCTTCTTCTAAAAATTCAGGTAATTCTGAAGCTACCGTAACCATTACAGATATTAGTAAAATACCCACCGATGAATTTATGGTCGAATACAATGGTACTAATTACATCATGACCAACCTAACAGATAATTCAACGCTTGATTTAGGTACACAAGGATCTATTAATAGCAATGCAATGGATACTTACGGTTTTCAATTTAATGAAGAGTCAGGTACACCACAAGCCGGTGATGTTTTTATCATAAAACCAGCACACAACAGTGCTGCGCTTATGGGAGTTACTTTAACTCAAGCTTCTGGTGTTGCAGCCAGTTCAGCAATTGAGGTTACTGCATCTAATACAAATAAAGGTGGCGCATCAGTTGAAATTACCAATGTTAGTAGTGCTACAGACGCTCAGCAATATGCGATAGATAATAACTTAGCCGTAGAAATTTATGAAACGACTTCAGGCTCATTTGAATACCGTGTTTATAACTCAGTAACATCAGCAGACATTATACCTGCAGAGAGTTACGTCCCAGGTTCAGGTACAACGGTGCAAATTCCACCGTCACCAGCAACAGCTATTTTTGAAATAGAAGTTGATGGACTTCCTTCTGGGTCAAGTGCGGCAGCACCAGAAATATTCTCTATAGCTGATGCTTTTGGAACGGGTAATAACGGTAATTCTGTAGCTTTAGGATTAACGCAAGAGCAAGGCATTCTTAATGGCGGTAAAAACTCATTTACCCAAGGCTTAAGTATATCAACTGCAACAGTAGGTTCAGCCGCTAAATCAGCAGAGCTAACCGAAAGCACAGCTCAAGCTCTATTCACGCAAGCCTATAATCGAAATCAATCTACATCAGGTGTAAACCTCGATGAAGAAGCCGCTAACTTATTAAAATATCAACAAGCTTATCAAGCCGCTTCTCAGATTATATCAACCGCAAATACCATTTTTGACACATTACTTGCAGCCGTAAGGTAGGAGTATTTTATGAGAGTTTCTACAGCGCAATTTTATTATCAAAATGGTTTGCAAATGTCGCAAACGCAATCTTTGGTAAACGACCAGTCAGCTTATATATCAAGTGGTAAAGCAGTTCTTACTGCAAAAGACGATGCTGTATCTTACGGTGCTTTAGCCGGTTATAAAGAAGAACTAGCTTCAATCGAACGCTATAAAAGTAATATTGTACAAGCGGAAAGCCGAAATGGATTACAAGATACGTTATTAGGTAGCAGCACCAATGTGCTAAATGAGCTACGCGACTTAATGTTAGAAGCAAATAACGGTGCTCGTTCAGACGAAGATCTACATTCCATTGCTCAACAGTTAGAGCAAGGTTTAGAAGAAATGCTCGACATTGCCAATACCCAAGATGAAACGGGTACGTATATATTTTCAGGTTACCAAGTTGAAACGCAGCCTTTTTCTGTAGAACCCGATAACAGCGTTAATTATAACGGCGACAATGGTGTACGCGAACTACAAATAGCTACAAACATTTTTGTTCCTATAAATCAGTCGGGCGAACAAGTTTTTCAAAATATAGCCAATGCTACAGGCGACTTTTCAGCGAACTATACAACAAATGAGTCGGGCGTTTCACTGACCTCGGCAAACATTACCGATCGTGAAGCATATAATAATGCGAGCAATAACCCGCAAGATTATACCTTTACTTTTTCAGAACCTGATGTATTAACCGTTACTGATTCGGCAACACCAGCTAATGTTGTTCATTCAACACCTTATGTTGCAGGGCAAACAATTGCCTTTGAAGGTATTGAAGTACAGCTAAACGGCAATCCTTTACCGGGTGACGAATTTACTATCACCCCTGAAAGCGAAGTAAGCCTGTTTGCTAACATCAAAAATGCAATTGACTGGTTAAATGCAGGTAGCGACTCAGGATCTACAGAGCAAGGGCAAGTCGACTTTAATACCATATTAGATCAATTTAACAACACCTTGAACCATATAACCTACCAACGCGCTGAAGCGGGTATAAACCTTCAACAAATAGAGCGTCAAGAAAATACCCATTTAGATACCGCACTTTATTTAGAACAAGGTAGAAGTCAAATTGAAGACTTAGATTATGCTGAAGCTGTTTCAGCTTTCGAACAATCTCAGCTGGCTTTACAAGCGGCGCAGCAAACGTTTACACAAATACAAAGTATGAGTTTATTTAATTATATTTAACCTTTTTATTTATTAAATATTCTTTTTGGCAAGTGTTTTGCATTTTAAAAGTTAGTTCCGCATAAATGTGGAAAGTAAGAGGCTTTAATTTTATTAGCTTCTAATTACATAAAATTTATTTAAGCAATTATTTAAACATTAGGAGTTTATATTATGGCTTTATCTGTCGTAACAAATACATCATCATTGAATGCCCAACGTAACCTATCTAGTTCAAGCGATGCTTTAGCTACTTCAATGGAACGTTTATCATCCGGTATGCGTATCAACAGCGCAAAAGATGATGCCGCAGGCTTGCAAATTGCAAATCGTTTAACTTCGCAAATAAATGGTTTAGGTGTTGCTCAACGAAATGCTAACGATGGTATTTCAATGGCACAAACAGCTGAAGGTGCAATGCAAGAATCTACCAATATCTTACAGCGTATGCGTGATTTAGCTTTACAAGCCGCAAATGGTTCAAATAGCGATGAGGATCGCGCCGCTTTACAAAAAGAAGTGTCTGCCTTACAAACAGAATTAACGCGAATTTCAGATACAACCTCTTTTGGTGATCAAAAACTTATAGATGGGTCGTTTGGTTCTAAGTCTTTTCAAGTGGGGGCGAACTCTAATGAAACAATTAATGTTAACTTAAGTAGTACAGCTGCTTCTGATATTGGTGCTTTTGAGCTTACTTTAGCTGGTGCAGCTGGTTCAGCTTTAGGCCTTGGTAGAGCATCTGCTGCGGCAGATGATGACGCAGCATCGGATAACGGTGTTGCAGGTGGTGCTTTAAGTATTAATGGTACAGCTTTAACAACAGCGCCAATCGCTGGTGATAGCGCTGAAGAAATAGCAACAAAAATTAATGCGATTAGAACTGAAACAGGTGTTACCGCAGATGCTAGAACACAAGCCGAACTAGCAGTTAGTGCTGTAGGTACTATGTCTTTTGATTTGAATGGAACAACTGTTTCTGCCAATAACTCAGACATTACAGACTTATCCGAGCTAACAGAAGCTATAAATGCGGTATCGGGCGATACAGGCATTACAGCGTTTAATAATGGTGGTACGGTTACATTAACGGATGAAAGTGGTGCCGATATTAGTATCGCTGATGTTACATCTGCGAATGGCGATTTAACGGTAGCTGGGTTAGATCAAAATGGTGGCTCCCAAAGCACACCTATATCTTTAGATGGTCAAGGTACAACTGCAGATTCAACAACTGTTGCGGGTAGTGTTAAATTAAGCTCAACTAATTCATTCTCTACCGTAACGGCTGTAGATGCAGATTTTGGAGCTGACGAAACTTCGTTATTAAATTCAGTATCTACAATTAATGTATCACTAGCATCTGGTGCTCAATCAGCTATTGATGTTATTGATGGAGCATTAGCTCAAATTGATGAGCAGCGAGCAGATTTAGGTGCAATACAAAACCGCTTTAGTCATACTATTAGTAACTTAGCTAATATTTCTGAGAATGTGTCAGCTTCTCGAAGTCGAATTCAAGATACAGACTTTGCAGTAGAAACTGCGATGATGACAAAAAATCAAATATTACAACAAGCGGGCACGTCAATTTTATCGCAAGCGAATCAAATACCACAAGCAGCAATAAGCCTGCTAGGTGGTTAATTATTAATGTTTTAATTTAGTTCAACTAAATATTAAAAATATTTAATGTAAGAAAGGCTGATATCACATCAGCCTTTTTTACATCTGTTGTTATATAAAGTAAAGATTAAGTATAAAGCGAGGTGTTTTATTTAGTCAGACTGAAGAGAACTAAACATACAAATGTTACTAAGCTTGTTTAAAGTCTAATTAGGCTTATAGAATGGTATTAATGCATTAGCTAAGAGCGTTTAATTACTTATTTTAAAGTGATGTAATAAAAAATTAAGGTAATAAAAATAAATATTCATATTAAATTCTCTTTATTTTAATGGTTTAACCTCAAAGATAAGTTATTTAGTAAAAAAGATTAAAGTTATTTTTAGCGCTGCCGTTACTGTAATTAGCACGGGGCTGAAGTTGTAAATTTAAAGCTCCGAAGTTTAAAATTAACCACATATTATTTTGTACTTAGGAGTATCACCATGGCTTTATCAGTAATCACTAACTCAGCATCATTAAACGCTCAACGTAACCTTTCAAGCTCAAGCGACGCTTTAGCAACGTCAATGGAACGTTTATCATCAGGTATGCGTATTAATAGCGCAAAAGATGATGCCGCAGGTCTACAAATTTCAAACCGTTTAACGTCACAAATAAATGGTTTAGGCGTAGCACAACGAAATGCTAACGACGGTATTTCAATGGCACAAACTGCTGAAGGCGCAATGCAAGAATCTACAAGTATTTTACAACGTATGCGTGATTTAGCACTTCAATCGGCTAACGGTTCTAACTCAGATGAAGATCGCGCCGCTTTACAAACAGAAGTAGCCGCTTTACAAACAGAGTTAACGCGAATTTCAGACACTACGTCTTTTGGTAATACACAGTTATTAGATGGCTCTTTTGGTTCTAGATCTTTCCAAGTGGGTGCTAATGCAAATGAAACTATAAATGTTAACCTGAAAAGTGTAGCCGCTTCTGATATTGGTTCTTTTCAACTTACTTTAGCTGGCGCAGCTGGTTCAGCTTTAGGTTTAGGACGTGCTTCTGCTGCGGTAGATACTGACGCACTATCGAATAACGGTGTTACAGGTGGTGCTTTAAGTCTTAATGGTACAGCTTTAACAACAGCGCCAGCCGCTGCTGATAGCGCTGAAGAAATAGCAACTAAAATTAACGCGGTTAGAACTGAAACAGGTGTTACCGCAGATGCTAGAACACAAGCTCAACTTTCTGTTACAGCAACAGGTACTATGTCTTTTGACTTAAATGGAACAACTGTCTCAGCAAATAACTCAGATATTACTGATTTGTCAGAGTTAACAGAAGCGATAAATGCGGTATCGGGTGATACGGGTATAACAGCATTTAACGATGGTGGTACGGTTACATTAACAGATGAAAGTGGTGCCGATATTAGCATTGCTGATGTTACATCAACAACCGGAGATCTAAATGTACAAGGGCTTGATCATGATGGTACAGTTCAAACCGTAGCTATAAGTTTAGATGGCCAACTTGCAGCGGCAGATTCAACGACTATTGCCGGTAGTATTAAGCTTAGCTCAACAGATTCATTTTCTACCGTAACAGCTACAGATGGCGATTTAGGAATTGATGGTGTATCAACATTAGCGCAAATATCTGATGTTGATTTAGCCACGCAAGATGGTGCTCAGTCAGCTATAGATGTTATTGACGGTGCATTAGCTCAAATTGATAGCCAAAGAGCAGATTTAGGTGCGGTTCAAAATCGTTTCAGTCATACACTTAGTAACTTAGCTAATATATCTGAAAACGTATCAGCATCACGTAGTCGAATTCAAGATACTGACTTTGCTACAGAAACAGCAACTATGACTAAAAACCAAATACTACAACAAGCAGGTACATCAATTTTAGCGCAAGCTAACCAATTACCTCAAGCAGCATTAAGCTTATTAGGTTAATAGGTAGCGTTTCTGCATAATTGAGTTATAAATAACGTTAACGTTAGTAGCTCAAATAAACTGGAAGGCCTATCTAAGATAGCGTCTTCCTTTTTTCGTTTTATATTACTCTACTTAAGCCCTAAATATATGTTGGGATTAAACGAAGGAGATTATAATGAATACAATGATAAATAATTCAGCTGTCGACTTAACCGTTAACGATGTTAATACTAAAAATAACATCGCGAATAAACAGATAGAGCAAGAAGTAGTTAAAAGCGTTCAAGTTCAAGAAGTCGAAACGGAAGAACCTGCAAATATTACCGTTAAGCAACTAGAAATGGTGGCGCAACAATTGCAGGAATTTGTTGGTGGTATGAATAAAGGTTTAGAGTTTTTAGTCGATAAAGATTCAGGCCGCGATGTGATTAAAGTTATAGACAAAACAAGTGGTGATATATTAAAACAATATCCCTCAGAAGAAGTGCTAAGCTTAGTGTCTAAGCTTTCTGAAGCGACAGGTTCTTTTGTTAATGAAGAAGTTTAATTATAATACCACAACGTTATTTTTTATGTTTATCTAGCAAGTGTTACTAAGTTCAGCTCGAGGAGAATTATTATCATATCATTTACAGGAATAGGTTCAGGGCTAGAGGTTTCTGAAATTGTTGATGCCTTAGTAGGTGCAGAACGAACCCCTTATGAAAGTAGAGCTACAGCCAAAGCTGAAACGTTGACTACCGATATTTCCGCAGTAGGTGCTTTAAAGTCGGCTCTTGAGGTTGTACAGGTTTCTATGGCAAGCTTGGCAGATGCAGATAATTATCAGCAACGTAGTGTTTCAGGTTCAGACGATTTTGTTTCTTTATCTTCAGATGAAACAGCAGAGGTCGGAAGTTACGCTATTAAAGTAGATGCGTTAGCGACAGAACATAAATTATCTTCTATTGGTTTTGAAGCAACAGATGCCGTTGGCGAAGGCACCATTACCTTTAACTCTGGCGGTAATAGTTTTGATATTACTACAACAGATACCGACACTCTTGCAGACCTTAGAGACGCCATTAACGATAGTAATGATAACGACTCTATAACAGCCACTATTGTTACTGGTGTAGAAGGTCAGCATTTAGTTTTAACCTCTAACGAAACAGGACTAGAGAGTGGTATATCTATTACCGTTAATGAGTCTGTTGATGCTGCAGGTGGAAATGATGATGGAAGTACGGATGATGGCGGCTTAGGCGGTGGAATAATTGGTGGTGAAGAAGAAACTGAACCTGATACCAGTAATGACGCTAACAATGTTGATAATATTGGCCTTTCAAGACTAGCATACCAACCAAACAGTGAAGAAGATGGTTTTTCAACCAACATGACCGAAGTTACTGCTGCCTCAGACGCTCAAATTACTCTTGATGGAAATATTGTTGCAACCAGTTCTAGTAATACTTTTACTAATGTTATTGATGGTATCGATATAACTGTAAATAAAATCCATAACGATGACGATGATTCTAGCAGTGCTAACGTTACAGAAGATAATAGTAATATTGAAAGCGGCTTAGATAGTTTTGTTTCTAGCTACAATACATTAATTGAATTAGCTGATAATTTAGCTGGCGTAGGTGATGATGGTGTAGGTGTTATGACCGGCGATGCTCTTTTACGAGGAGTTTTGAATAAACTAAGGCAAGAAATTAGTAATTCGTTTGATACAGGGAGCGGAAACACTTTATCTCTTTCAGCTTTGGGGGTTTCAGGAGATATTGATGGTGTATTATCATTAGATAGCGATATTCTCAATGACTTTATTGATAGTGATGTTGATGCAGTAGAGCAATTTTTTACTGGCGATAATACATCTTCAATTACATCACTCGGCTTTGCTCAATCTATGGATGATTTACTTAATTTTTATACGGCGAGTGATGGTCTTATTGAAGGACGTATTGACAGTAAAGAATCACAATTAACTCAACTCGAAGATGATAACGCTAGCTTTCTTCTTAAAATGGATGCTTTAGAAGCTCGTTTATTATCACAGTTTAATGCGATGGATTTATTAGTTGCTAATTTAAACTCTACAAGTACTTATTTACAGGCGCAATTAGATAATATGCCCGGTGTAGTTCTAGATAACTAATTAATATTTTTTGTAGGTATTTGCTGCTTTTTGATTTTTTTTCATTTTAAGTAAACTCGTTTTTAATACGAGTTTATTTTGAGCTGATTGCTGAGTTAATTGTTGATCAAGCGCTACCATCTTATTAATTAAAGGTAAGTGTTTACTATAATTTTCAGACTCTTGTTCATTAAGGGTTAATTTTATTAACTGATCACGCTCGTTATTCCACTGTAACAACTCTTCTGTATTTAATTCTTCTTCTTGATTATTTGTTTGCTCAAACTCATTACTTAGCCATAATAAAATATTTTCTGACAAAGTAATGATCTGATTCAGTTGTTGTGAAAAAGTGTCAGACATTAGAAACTTACAGCTGTTTGCGCATCAGCAGGAATAGCATCCCAACCTGCTTTTATAGGTAACAAAATTTGGATAACATCATCAAGTATTTCTGCGTTGTTATTTAGGTTTGCTTCAAGCAATTGTTCTGAACAATAAACATATAATGCGGCAAGGTTATTAGAAATTTCTCCTCCTTGTTCAAAATCTATAGAGCCTTCTAATACTGAAATAATCGTAATCGCTTTTGAAATAAGCTCACCTTTTCTAGCTAAGTTTTTTTGTTCAATAGCACCTTTGGCAGAAGCAATATTACCAAGCAGTTCTTGAAAAAGCATAGCCACAAGTTGATAAGGCGAAGCCTCTTTAGCTGAGCTAACTTTGGTTTGTTTATATTTTTTAAGAGATATATGTGTCATAGGAAATTCCAATTATTACTTTTAACTAACAAGCAAGTTATCAGTATATATCATCAAACGAAAAACGTCTGAATTGTACTTAATAATGCTTTATTTAAAATACAGTAAACAACTTAGTTAATTTTACTCATTCATCTTTTATTTATTAATGAGTAGAGCATTCACTATTATGATTTGAGTACTAAGTTATTAAGGTTAAATTTACGTCATAATTATATGTCACAAATTCACGTCATAAATTTATGTCAATAACTTATGTCAAAAATTAATAAGCACTTTTTATGCCTTAATTAATTTTTAATTAATTTTTAATTGATTTTTAATTGATTTAATTGAGATGTTAAGTGGCTTTATTATTTACTTTATATCGGCAAGTAATCTGTTTTACTTAAGAACCTTGCGTTATTAACTGTATTTATCTCTATATTTTATCTGATTTTGTTCATGACTTATTTTTAATAAAATAAATGCCATGATGTTTTTTTAAACTAAAATAATTATATATAACAATAAATTAACATCTTTAAAATAACAAATTAACACAAGTCAAATAACTGACAACAAGTGTCAATTTTTTATTGATTATTCACTAAAGCGCGTTAATACTAAATGTATATTAATAATAAAATAAGCTTCAGGAAGTTATGCAAGGGCAGAAATATATTCTAGTTGTCGACAACGATTCGGCACGAAGAAATCAAATTGAGACTGTATTGGCATTTGTCGGTGAGCACTTTCATGTGTTTCCAGAATCTGACATTGTTAAATACCTCGTTGATGTTCCAAATATTCTCGCAGTAGTTGTATGCGGAGAAATTTCGGATCAAATTGCTGCGATCATAAAATCCCATCCTGCTTGTCCATTTATTTATCATGACTTAATCGATAAAGCTCAAGTTTCACGGTTTAATAATATTATCGGCGAGTTGTCGGTACCATTAAATTATAGCCAGTTAACTGAGCTTATTCATCACAGCCATCATTATCATAATAACTTACCTAACAAACGCCGAGACAATTGTCCTAATGTACTGTTCCGCTCTTTAGTTGGAACCAGCGAACCTATGCAGCAAGTTCGATTCTTAATTGAACAAGTTGCAAGTACTTGCGCTAATGTATTAATTTTAGGCGAGTCGGGTACAGGTAAAGAAGTTGTTGCCCGTAATATTCATAATTTGTCTGACCGCACGAAAGGGCCTTTTGTTCCCGTTAATTGTGGCGCTATTCCTCCAGACTTATTAGAAAGTGAATTATTCGGTCATGAAAAAGGTGCTTTTACAGGGGCTATTTCTACCCGAAAAGGGCGTTTTGAAATGGCAGAAGGCGGCACTTTATTTTTAGATGAAATTGGTGATATGCCTCAACCGATGCAAGTTAAGTTGTTACGTGTTCTGCAAGAACGTACTTTTGAGCGTGTAGGCGGAAGTAAAAGCTTAAAAGCTGATGTACGTATTATTGCCGCTACGCATCAACATTTAGAAGAAATGATCAAAACCAACGAGTTTCGTGAAGATCTTTATTACCGATTAAATGTTTTCCCTATTGAAACTCCAGCACTAAGAGAACGTAAAGACGATATTCCATTGTTAATGAATGAACTTATCTCGCGTTTTACTGCTGAGCAAGGACATACGGTTCGTTTTACTGAAAAAGCCATTGAATCGTTAAAAGAACATAAATGGCTGGGTAACGTTCGAGAACTTTCTAACTTGATTGAACGCATGATCATTATGTATGGCGAACAAGTGGTGAATGTTGGGCAGTTACCGTTTAAGTATCGTCATATCGAAGTTGATGATTATGAACCTGATTACCCTGAAGAATTGCAAGAACGTGATGCAATTAACGAGATGTTTGCCGGTTTTAATTATGACGATGATGACGAAGGAGCATCTTCAGACTCAGAAGATCCTAATGGAACAGAAAATATTACAGTTTTACCTACCGAAGGTTTTAACTTAAAAGATTATTTAGCTGAGCTTGAAGTTTCTTTAGTGACTCAGTCATTAGATATTAACGATTGGGTTGTAGCAAGAGCTGCAGAAACCTTAGGTATGCGCAGAACAACGTTAGTTGAGAAAATGCGTAAATATAGCTTACAGAAATAGCTTTAAATTATTCCCAAATAATCTTCATAAAAGAGATAACGTAACCTTCGCAGGATTAAGTTATCTCTTTTTTTATACCTATAAACATCCCCATAACTAGGGAAATTCATTACCGTGTCGATACTTTCAGCAGCTAACGTTCATATATGAAATTATTAATGGATAAATGAAAGTAATTTAGTTTCTAGCCAAAAAATTGACCTTTGAAAACTCTCTCTTTTATCCTTTTGTTGTCTCTATCACTATGTATTTTAAGTGTTTATTATTTGGCACGGTAAATGCTTTGTTGTATGTGTAATCAATAATCGAGTGATCAATTATGACATATGCAACTTCAGCAGTAACAAACATCAATAATACATTTGAACAAAGCACGTTTTCTTTTTATGCAGGTGAATCATCTGCGAATAGAAAATTGCATTCTAATACTGATGAAATATCCGAATTAAAAGAACAAGTCAAACAACTGAATCAAGTGATTGATGTAATGCCAACAGGCATGATTATTCTTGATGGTAATGGCGTTGTTGTAAAAATTAATGATGTTGCACGTGAATTACTTGATGAGCCTATTTTAGGTCAAGCTTGGTTTAATGTTATTAAACGCTCTTTTAAACCTCGTGCGGATGATTGGCATGAAGTGTCATTAAATGATGGTCGCAGAGTTAAGTTAGAAATTACTGCATTAGGTGATCAACCCGGTCAACTTATCATGATCACCGACTTAACCGAAACTCGATTACTACAAGACAAACTTGGTCAGCTACAGCGACTTTCTTCTTTAGGAAGAATGGTATCAACTTTAGCTCATCAAATTAGAACACCACTTTCTGCTGCTATGTTATATGGCGCAAATTTACAAAATAAAAAAATAACACCTGAGTCGAGAGAAAGCTTTCAAGATAAGTTGATGTCTCGATTACAAGATTTAGAGCAACAAGTTAACGATATGCTGCTTTTTGCTAAAAGTGGTAAACAGCAAGTGGTAGAGCCTTTATCAATTAATGATTTGTTAACGAGTTCTGCTCAATCTATAGATGCCATTGTTAAGAAAGAAAATGCAAAAATTACTTTTAAGTTATGTGAAACCGATTGCCAAATTTTAGGTAATAAAAGTGCACTAACAGGTGCAATACAAAATTTAGTACTGAATAGTATTCAAGTGATTAAAGAAGGTGCTCAAATTGAGCTAACTTCTTATTGTAAAGACGGTTATGCCTTATTAAGTGTTAGAGATAACGGCAAAGGCATTGATAAAGAACTCGCAGATAAAATATTCGAACCTTTCTATACGTCGCGCTCGCAAGGCACGGGGTTAGGATTAGCGGTTGTGAAATCGGTAGCTAATGCACATCAAGGTGATGTTAAGTTAGTGAGCAAAGCAGGTGAGGGTGCGCATTTCTGCATTCATATCCCATTGCTTGAAACCACGATTAAACAAAGCCCTAATAAAAAGCCAGCTCAAGCAAGTACAGCTAAACAAGGTTCAACAGTCAGCAGTTTTCATGCTTCACCAATGGAGAAAGCTAATGAGCACAAGTAAGATTTTAGTCGTTGAAGACGATGCAGGATTAAGAGAAGCCTTAGTTGATACATTGATGCTAGCAGGATTTCAGTGTGTTGAAGCTGAGTCGGGTGAAGTCGCGTTATTACAACTTAAAACACATAAAGTGGATCTAGTGGTAAGCGATGTTCAGATGGACGGTATGTCTGGCTTAACATTATTAAAAAGCATTAAAAACAATTTACCGCAAATGCCTGTATTGATTATGACGGCATACGGCACTATCGATGATGCGGTTCAAGCAATGAAAGATGGTGCGAGTAATTATATGGCTAAGCCATTCTCGCCTGAAGTATTGCTCAATATGGTTAATCAATATGTTCCTCTTGAAGTGACTAACCCATTTGAACCTGTAGTTGCTGATGCTAAAAGTATCGAATTACTGTCACTTGCTAAAAAAGTGGCAGCGACAGACGCTTCAGTGATGGTTTTAGGTCCAAGTGGTTCAGGTAAAGAAGTTCTTGCTCAATATGTTCATTACAATTCAGAACGTAGTGAAAACCCTTTTGTAGCGATTAACTGTGCGGCTATTCCTGAAAACATGTTAGAAGCAACGTTATTTGGTTATGAAAAAGGAGCTTTCACAGGTGCTATTCAAGCATCTCCTGGTAAGTTCGAGCAAGCGCAAGGCGGTACTATACTGTTAGACGAAATTACCGAAATGGACTTAAGCTTACAAGCTAAAATATTACGTGTATTGCAAGAGCGAGAAGTTGAACGTTTAGGTGGTCGTAAAACCATTAAGTTAGACGTAAGAGTGATTGCCACAAGTAACCGCGATTTAAAACAAGCTGTTGGCGAGGGTGTATTCAGAGAAGATTTATATTATCGACTCAATGTATTTCCACTGACTTGGAAAGCTCTTGCAGAAAGACGAGATGATATTTTACCTTTAGCTAAACATTTGGTTGAACGCATTGCACAAAAAGGTTCAGATGTAATTCCTGAATTTACCGCTGCAGCGCGTAGTAAATTAATTGCTTACGATTGGCCTGGAAATGTAAGAGAGCTAGACAACGTATTACAAAGAGCATTAATTTTACATAGTGATAATGTGATTGATGCGTCGGATCTATTAATTGAGCAGTTTGAAACAACTACTTTACCAACAGCAAATGAAATGCATGTGGTTTCTGATGATAAGTTAGGTAGCGAGCTAAAAATTCAAGAACATCAAATTATTTTAGATACCTTAAATGCATGTCAAGGTAGCCGTAAAAATGTTGCAGAACGTTTAGGTATTAGCCCAAGAACATTACGTTATAAAATTGCAAAAATGCGCGATTCAGGTATTCAAATACCTGCATAATATTACAAGCATTTAGATAACTGAGTGCTTAATATTTTATGTTGATATCTATATTAAGATATCAGATTAAACATCAGATTAAGATAAGAGCATTAGCAAGGTTATCAACTCAGTTCAAAATCCATAAACCCAGTATCTATATGCTGGGTTTTTTATTGCATACTATCTAATTTCCTCGAAATAATATTTTCTTTAATTTATTGAAAATAAAGCACTTATTATAAATGTAAATTTATATTTCTACCTTGGCATTATGATTGCTTTATCCCTAGTATCAGAATAAACATCAAGAAATTGACACAAGCGAGAATACTATGGATATCAAATCAAATTCTTTATTTGCACAAATGCAAAGTATGTCTTTAGAGGCAATGAACCATAATACGCAAGCTATTACATCAGACAACGCAATTCCGTCTGTAAACAAGTCAAGTAGCAGTAGTTTTGGTGATTTATTAAAAGATGCCGTAAATTCAGTAAACGATATTCAGCAAACCGCAGGCGCTGAACGAACTGCTTTTGAAATGGGAGATCCTAACGTAACACTTGCACAAACAATGATCTCAGCATCAAAAGCCAGTATAGGGTTCGAAGCTACCGTTCAAGTACGTAATAAATTTGTAGAAGCCTACAAAGAAATCATGAATATGCCTGTTTAGGCATTTCCCTTTATTCATATCCTTATTCGAAATTGGCGGAGAAATTAAGTGGCTGATACAGTTGATAACACAGGAATGATTCTAGCTGACGATAACTCAGATAGCATTTCAGAAGAGCAAAAGTCAGGCTTTGCATCAGCACTTGGTAACGTTGATGTACTAAGACAACTTACGCTAATCATGGCATTGGCTATTTGTTTAGTTATCGCGATCTTTGTGATCATGTGGGCAAATCAAGCTGAATACCGCGTAATTGCTAAGCTTCCAACGCAACAACTTATCACAACAATGGATTACCTTGATGCGAATAAAGTTGATTACATTCAAGAAAACAATTCTATTTCAGTACCTACTGATGATTACCAAGATGTTAAATTACTATTGGCTCGTGAAGGCTTAACGAACGAGAAAGTAGAAGGTAATGAAATTATTATGGAAGATATGGGCTTTGGTGTAAGCCAACGTCTTGAAAGCGAACGTCTTAAACATTCACGCGAGCAACAACTTGCAAGAACGATTGAAGAGCTACAATCCATTGTTCGCGCTAAAGTGTTACTGGCTATCCCTAAAGATAATATTTTTGCTAAACGTGTTAAATCTCCATCTGCAACCGTAGTACTTACCTTACAAAAAGGTCGTCAATTACCTGAAGAGAAAGTAGATGCCGTTGTCGATATTATTGCCTCAGCCGTACAAGGTTTAACCCCTAATAAAGTAACGGTTACCGACCAAAACGGTCGCTTACTAAACTCAGGTTCACAAAGTTCGCTTTCATCTCGCTCACGTAAAGAGTTTGAAATAGAGCAGAAACGTGAATCTGAATACATGAACAAAATAGATTCAATTCTTATTCCTGTTGTAGGTTTAGGTAATTACACAGCGCAAGTTGATGTAACCATGGACTTTACGAATACAGAAGAAACACAACGTCGTTATAACTCTGACTTACCTGCACTACGTAGTGAAATGAAAGTAGAAGATAAAACTATTGGCGGTATGTTAGGTGGTATTCCTGGTGCGTTATCAAACCAACCACCGTTAGAGTCGGACATTCCAGAAAATGCGACGGGCGGTTCACAAGCTAAATCAATGCCGAGCCGTAATCACTTAGAATCTACTAAAAACTATGAATTAGACGAAGCCATTAGCCACACTAAACAACAAACGGGTGTTATTCGTCGCATAAGTGTTTCAGTTGCACTAGACTATTTATCAACAACAGCTCCAGCTGCACCAAATGCTGATGGTGAAGAAGGTACCACTCCCGCTATTACGTATGCACCAAGAAGCGAGTCAGAAATAGCTAATATTCGTCGTTTATTACAAGGTAGCGTAGGTTTTGACTTACAACGTGGCGATGTTTTAGAAGTGCTTACATTACCGTTTTCACGCGCAGACATTATTGCTGAAGTTGCCGTACCTATGTATGAACAGCCTTGGTTCTTAAAGGTATTAAAACTAGTACTTGGCGCTATTGTTATTATTGTTTTGATTATGGCAGTGGTTCGTCCAATGCTTAAACGCTTAATTTATCCAGACCAATCACCTGAAGATTACGGTGACAAATCACTTGATAGCCATATTGATTTAGGTGATGAAACTATGGATATGTTAACCACAGAATTCGATGCAGGCGCAGTAGGCTTTGCCTCTGATGGTAGTTTACAATTACCAGACTTACATCGTGACGAAGACATTTTAAAAGCGGTTCGGGCTCTGGTTGCAAATGAACCTGAATTATCCTCTCAAGTAGTTAAAAGTTGGTTGATTGAAGATGAGTGATGAATCACAAGAGCTAGCACCTATGGCAAATGCCCCAGCGGGATTTGATGTAGATAAACTAGATGGAACAGAAAAAGCCGCTATCTTGCTATTAAGTTTGTCAGAAGAAGATGCCGCGCAAATATTAAAACACTTAGAGCCAAAGCAAGTACAGCAAGTAGGTACTAGCATGGCCGCTATGCAAGACTTTACCCAAGAAAAAATAACAGCAGTTCATAAGTTATTTATTAAAGAAATTCAAAACTTCAGTACTATCGGTTTTCAAAGTGAAGAATTTGTACGTAAAGCTTTAACCGCAGCATTAGGTGAAGACAAAGCGGGCAATTTAATTGACCAAATTGTTATGGGTGGCGGAGCCAAAGGTTTAGATTCATTAAAATGGATGGACTCTAAGCAAGTTGCTAACATTATTCGTAATGAGCATCCTCAAATTCAAACTATCGTTTTATCTTATTTAGAACCCGATCAGTCGGCTGAAATTTTAAGTCAATTTGCTGACAAAGTACGTTTAGATTTAACCATGCGTATTGCTAACCTTGAAGAAGTTCAACCAGCAGCATTGCAAGAATTAAACGAGATAATGGAAAAACAATTTGCGGGTCAAGCTGGCGCGCAATCAGCGAAAATGGGCGGTTTAAAAGCTGCTGCCGACATTATGAACTTCTTAGACACTAACGTAGAAGGCGCATTAATGGATGCTATTCGTGAACATGACGAAGAGATGAGCCAACAAATACAAGATCTTATGTTTGTATTTGAAAACCTTGCTGATGTTGATGATCGCGGTATTCAAGCTATACTTAGAGATGTTCAACAAGATTCGTTAATGAAAGCGATTAAAGGTGCAGATGATGCCCTTAAAGATAAAATTATGGCTAATATGTCTAAACGTGCTGCTGAAATGATGGCAGACGACTTAGAAGCTATGGGTCCTGTTCGAATTACTGAAGTAGAAGCTGCACAAAAAGAAATTCTTGCTGTAGCACGTAAACTATCTGACGCTGGCGAAATTATGCTGGGCGGCGGTGGCGGCGGAGATGAGTTCTTATAATGAGCCAAAAAATCGTAAAAGGATCGACTGAAATAAAGACTGACCTTTGGTCTATTCCACATGTTGAAAAAACTCAGCAGACTAACGATGAAAACAAAACCAATGCGCTTGGTAAAAAAAGTACCTGGAAATATGAGCCACCAGAAGAAGTTCATATTGAAGAACCTACACCTTTAACGGCAGAAGACATTGAAGAAATTCGTCAAGCCGCTCACGAAGAAGGTTTTAATCAAGGCAAAGAAGAAGGTTACTCAAAAGGTTACGAAGAAGGTTTAAGCTCAGGCCGTGAAGAAGGCTTAAAAACAGGGCATGAAGAAGGTAAAGAAACAGGATTAACTGAAGGCAAAGAAGTTATAGATACTCTAGCTGAAGAATGGAAAGTGCTTGTTCAGCAATTACATACCCCATTAGCTAATGTTGAAAAAAACATAGAAGAACAGCTGTTACATTTAGTTGTGCAACTGACTCAAGCAATCACCTTGCAAGAAGCAAAAACCAATCCAGATATTATCACTGCGGCTATAGGTGAAGGTATAAAAATATTACCTAGCCAAGAAGCAAAAACCCAAATACTTATTCACCCTGACGACATTAAAATCGTTGAAGAACAGTTTGGTAGTGACTATATCCTTGAACAAGGCTGGAAGTTACTTGCTGCACCTCAGTTAGAAAGAGGCAGCTGCCAAATAGAAAACAGCACATCTAATGTTGATCTCAGCATTAAATCACGCATGACAGACGTATTGGAATCATTTTTGCAAGATGCACTACATCAATAAGTAAAAGGTCATAACGTCAAAAAACTATTATGCTTGACTATAACCGCATCACCGAAAGACTTAAAAATTGCCAAACTATGATCAAACCGCACAAGGTTTCTGTTGCGGGTAGATTAGTGCGTGTTGTTGGTTTAACCCTTGAAGCCGTTGGTGTTAAAGCCCCCGTTGGCAGCCAATGTTTAGTTGAAACGTCTAATGGCGACCTTATTGCTGAAATTGTTGGCTTCGAAGCAGACAAAACTTATCTTATGCCAGAAGAAAGCCTGCAAGGTGTTTTACCTGGCGCACGCGTAGTTCCATTAGCAACTAAAGCGCGATTACCTTTTTCAATGGAATTATTAGGACGTGTTATTGACGGTGTTGGTAAACCTATCGATGGCAAAGGTCCAATAAAACAACCTGAATCTTATCAATACAGCGGCAAACCCATTAATCCATTATCGCGCCGTGCCATTACTGAACCTTTAGATGTTGGTGTACGTGCTATTAATAGTTTTTTAACGGTAGGTACAGGTCAACGTATGGGACTTTTCGCAGGTTCTGGTGTTGGTAAAAGTGTACTTTTAGGCATGATGACCAAAGGAACAACAGCCGATGTTATTGTTGTTGGACTGATTGGCGAACGTGGACGAGAAGTTAAAGAATTTATTGAAGAAATATTAGGTGAAGAAGGACGTAAGCGCTCAGTAGTTATCGCTGCACCTGCAGATAATTCACCGTTAATGCGATTAAAAGGTTGTGAAACCTCAGTACAAATTGCTGAATACTTTCGTGATCAAGGCTTAAATGTATTATTACTGATAGATTCAATTACACGTTATGCACAAGCTCAGCGTGAAATTGCACTTGCCGTAGGCGAGCCACCTGCGACCAAAGGTTATCCGCCTTCGGTGTTTTCAAAATTACCGCAATTAGTTGAACGTGCAGGTAATGGTGGAGAAGGGCAAGGATCAATTACCGCCTTTTTTACCGTATTAACAGAAGGTGATGATTTACAAGATCCGATTGCTGATGCAGCTCGCGCTATTTTAGATGGTCATATTGTTCTATCAAGAGATTTAGCTGACTCAGGTCATTATCCAGCGGTAGATATTGAAGCTTCTATCAGTCGTGTAATGCCCATGGTGACTTCACCTGAGCATCAACAACTTGCACGACAATTAAAACAAGTTTATTCCTTATATCAGCAAAACAAAGATCTTATTTCGATTGGCGCTTACAGCAAAGGTAGTGATCCTCGTATTGATCAATCCATTACCTTATTGCCAGTGATTAACTTCTTCTTACAGCAAAAAACATCAGAAATTATTCCATACGAACAAAGCTTAAGTCAGTTACAAGAAATAATCGCAGCAGCACAAGCTCATGCTCAACAGGGTCAATAAACGTATGTCTATCTTTATGAAAGGTCTCATTTTTATTGTTGCTTTTACTTTCGTTTTTAAAGGAGGTTTATTATGCCGATGAAACAACTGAATACATTACACAAATACGAACAAGACAAAGTAGATAAAGCGGCTCAAAATTTACGACAAGCAGAAACTGACTATCAACAGAATTTACAACGTTTAAATAGTGTAAGTGACTACCGATTAGAATATATGAAACGTTTAGAACAACGTTCTCAAGAAGGTATTAATAGTCATACGTTTAGTCATTTTCATGCCTTTATAAAAAAATTAGATAATGCATCACATCAAGTTGAAATAGCCTTAACGCAAGCGAAATCTATGGTAGAAAAGCGTAAAAGAGAATGGCTATTACAAAGACAAAAAGTCCAAGCCGTTGACTTATTACGTAATAAAAAATTGAAAGCTTTAGTTGTGATCGAGAATAAAAAAGAACAGAAAATGTTTGATGAAATAGCGACTCAACAATTTGTTCGGAGAAATCGATAATCTATAGAAAGTGTGTAGAGAGCGTATAAAGAATATATAGATAGAGTAACGATTGGAACGTGTTTTGCTTTACTTTAGTCTCGTGGCTTTTTATTTGTGATGAATAAAAATAATAGCAGCATCTATTTGCAGGAAATTTTATGTCTAATATGAATTACTTAACTTTGGAATTATCTCAAGCTACTGATAGTAAAGTGCTTAGTGGTAACTCGTCTGAATCTAAAAAAGATGGTTCAGCATTGTTTTCTAATTTAATGGAGCAGCACAAAGCGCCGAAACAAAGCGGCAACAATGCAGCCAAAGTCGGCAATGAAGAGCAAACTCAAGCCCAAAGTAATCAACATTCTGAGAAAAAAGCAGGATCAGAAAACAATAATAGTGCGAGTAATGTCACTAATATTAATGGTGAAGATACAACTCACGCCGATAATAAAAAAATAGAAAGCCAAAAATCAGATACCGAAAACCTCGCCGCAGAAGCTAAAAATAGCAGCGACGCTGATTTATATACTCAAGCACAGTTAAGTAAAGCCGAAGCTGCAGAGGCTAAAAAGGAAAGCTCTGCTGAGTTATTACTTGTTAGTACTAGCGAGTCAGATAACGCCAGTCTATTTACTAATCCTGAACAGTTATTGTCTTTCCTTAACGCATCAGAAAAAGTGTTAAGCGGTAAAGAGAGGACAAGCTCTGAAGATGCTGAAAAAAATCCAGTAACCCCTGTGACTCCTGTTACTTCAGGTGAAAAATCCAAAACAGGTACTGATGATTCTGTAATACTGAATAAAGTAAACGAATTACTTAAATCAAAAGCCTCAGAAAGTACAAATACTTTAGTTAAAAATGGTGATGAATCAGTTAAGTTAGAAAACGCTAAAACTGACGCAAGTAGCGACCAACAAAAATTAGCTGATATTACGAAGTTAGCAGGTGCCAATGGTGTTTCAGGTGCTAGTAGTGTTTCAGGTGATGCCGCTAAAGATGATGTTACAACAGACAAATTAGCTTCAGTCGCTCAGAACGATCTCGCTGCTAAAGCTAACCAGCAATCTGTTATCGATAAAGCAAATAACGGTGTTCAATTATCAGATGAAGCTACTGATGTGGAGAGTGATAAAGCCATTTCTTTAGTATCTGCTAGCGAAGCCGCAAAGAATGAGAAGAACATAACGACCGAACAAGTCGTAGCACAATTAAAACCTCAAGCATCAGAGCCCCAACTTAATAAAGACGTGACCAAAGTAGATGGTAAAACTACTGCCTTAAATAATGCGCAAGAAGTTGCGAAGTCACTTGCTGAAAGTACATCAGAATCAGTTGAATCTGAGCAATTAAATACTGTAAAAAGTGATGTTAAAGAAAATCAATTGAATAGCATTAATCAAGCTGCTTTTAAAACAGAACAAGTCAGCGCAAAAAGTAAAGACTCAGTTCAAGCTGTAGTTGCTGATAGTGCTTCAAGTAAAGTTCTTGATAGCTCAGGCGAGGTTTCGGATGAGGTTGCAGCTACTGAATTAGCTAAGGATGAATTATTAACTGCAGAAGTAAAGTCAGCGAATAGTTCACTCAACAATTCAACGAATAGTGCAAAACCAAATCAAGCGATTAACCCGTTATTCGATACCCTGTCTCAAAGAGAAGTAAATGACGCTGTAGATGGCGAACGCTATATGCAAGACGAACACTCTTTTGACAATGTTATGCAGACCTTATCTGCTGATTTAGCGCAAACGCAAAAGAATACGGTTATTCAGCAAGCTGAAACTATTTCCATTATGCGCAAAGATTTTACTGATGCTGTAAAAGACAAAGTTATGGTGATGATCAGTCAGAAAATCCAACAAATTGACATTCAGTTAGATCCACCAGAGCTAGGCAGCATGCAAGTTCGTATTAATATGCAAAATGAACAAGCGGTAGTAAGTTTTGTTGTACAAAATCAACAAGCTAAAGAAGCGCTTGAGCAAAATATGGATAGATTAAAACAAATGATGGCTGATAATGGCGTTGATGTTGGCGATGCTAATGTTAAGCAAGATTCTAATCAATCGGCTATGAATGGACAAGGCAATCAAGGTTCAGGTGGTCAAGGTGAGAATGGCGAAGATGGTTCTTTAGAGGGCGCTATGAATAGCGAACACGCAAAAGTGCTTAAAGCTTCATCAACTGGTGTTGATTACTATGTTTAATTGTATAAAACACATTGGCTAGACAGCCATTCAAGGCTATAGTTAAACCATTGGTATGTATAAGCTTAAGGATCAAAAATGGCTGATGATAAAGAAGAAGAGTTAGAACTGGATAATGCAGGTGGTGGCAAAAAGAAATTAATCATCATTATTGCTGCAGTTGTTCTTTTAGCTGCGGCAGGCGCAGGTGCTTTTCTTTTTATGGGAGGTAGTGATGAGCCTACTCCTGAGCAAATTGAAGCTGCATTAAATGGTGGCGAAGGCGATAGCGCTGAAGCGACTGTTAGTTCAGGATCAGGTAGTGCAGAAATTGGCACCGCTATTTATGTTCCTATGCCTAGACCTTTTCGATTTAATGTTCCTGGTGCAGCTCGAGACCGCTTTGTTGAAATACGAGTACAATTATTAGTACGTGGTGGTGACGATGAAGAAACCGCTAAAATACATATTCCTTTAATTGAAAGCACTTTGTTAGGTGTATTCTCTCAAGCAAATGCTGATGATCTAGCAACAAGCGCTGGTAAAGTATCATTAAAACAAAAAGCGTCAACTGAAATTCAAACGGTACTAATGGATATTGAAGACAAGAAAATAGTTGAAGAAGTACTATTTACTGGTTTTGTAATGCAATAGTGATTGATTATTTGTCACTGATTATAATTTGCGAGAGCAAATAACTAATATCCGAAGATTATGCTAAAAAAATATGATAACTATAAAGAGACTATCGAGTGAGTGATTTATTATCGCAAGATGAAATTGATGCGCTATTACATGGTGTTGATGACGTTGAAGAAGAAGAGCTAGTAGAGGACAGTGCCGCATCAGACGGTATGTCTGACTACGATTTTTCATCACAAGATAGAATTGTTCGTGGGCGTATGCCTACGCTTGAAATGGTTAATGAACGCTTTGCTCGTCATATGCGTATTAGTTTATTTAACATGATGCGTAGAACTGCCGAGGTTTCAATTAACGGTATTCAAATGATCAAGTTTGGCGAATATGTTCATACCTTATTTGTTCCAACAAGCTTAAATATGGTGCGTTTTCGTCCTTTAAAAGGTACCGCGTTAATTACCATGGAAGCTCGATTGGTTTTCATTTTAGTTGATAACTTTTTTGGTGGTGACGGGCGTTATCATGCAAAGATTGAAGGTCGAGAATTTACTCCAACTGAACGTCGAATTATTCAAATGTTACTTAAATTAATATTTGAAGATTATAAAGAAGCTTGGTCACCTGTTATGGATGTTTCTTTTGAATATTTAGATTCAGAAGTAAACCCATCAATGGCGAACATAGTCAGCCCTACAGAAGTTGTTGTTATTAGCTCATTTCATATTGAACTAGATGGTGGTGGAGGTGATTTTCATGTTGCCTTACCTTACTCCATGCTTGAACCTATTCGAGAGCTGTTAGACGCTGGTGTTCAAAGTGATAAAGAAGATACCGACATGCGTTGGTCTAAAGCATTACGTGATGAAATTATGGATGTGCCAATTGAAATATCTACTAAATTTATCGAAGTAAACTTACCCTTATCACAAATTATGGAACTTGAAGCGGGTGACATTATTCCTATCGAGATGCCAGAGCACGTAACCGTATTAGTAGAAAGCTTACCAAGCTTTAGAGCTAAACTCGGTCGTAGCCGTGAAAACCTAGCTTTAAAAATTGAATCTAAAATTAAACGTCCAGAATCAGTTAAAAATGAATTAACCATTCTAACCAAGGGTGGTAAACGTTTAGATAGTGATGCTGAGCTTCACTTGTTAGAAGACGATTTAGATTATTAACCTTATATGTACATCACGTATGTTGATGTACTTGTAAATACAGAATTAAATAAAAATATTATAGAGGTCAATGGCGATGAGCGATGACAATGAAGACTTAGGAATGTGGGACGAAGCAATGGAAGAGCAAGCAGAGTCAGAAGCGGCTGGCGCCAAACCTGTTGAGTTAGATGAATTAGAATCTGATGCGCCTATTACAGGCGATGAAAAACGTAAACTCGATGCTATTTTAGATATTCCTGTTACTATTTCAATGGAAGTAGGGCGCAGTAATATTAGTATTCGCAATCTACTACAATTAAACCAAGGTTCAGTTGTAGAGTTAGATCGTGTTGCGGGTGAAGCATTAGATGTTATGGTTAATGGAACCTTAATTGCTCATGGTGAAGTTGTTGTGGTAAACGACAAGTTTGGTATTCGATTAACCGATGTTATCAGTCAAATAGAGCGTATTAAAAAACTTAAATAATGGATTATTGATGCAAGCACTTTTTGGCTTTATAGGCCTATTTTTTACAGCGATTAGTTTTGCTGAAGAAGCAGCAGAACAGATAACTGAACAGATAGTAGAACCTATGGTAGAAAAAACAGTACAAGTGGGGAAACATGTTTCTCCAAGTACTGATGCCGCTACCATGATTTTGTCATTATTGATCGTATTACTCGTTGTTATTGTTAGTGCTTATATTCTTAAAAAGTTTCAAATAACAGCTCAAGGCGGTCAACAAGCTTTAAAAGTAGTGTCTAGCGTTCATTTAGGCTCGAAAGAGCGAGTTGTTGTTGTACAAGTTGGAGAAAAACAACTGGTTTTAGGTGTTACTGCAAACCAAGTTAATTTACTTGATACCTTAGACACACCATTAGACACAGGCAAAACCACTGCTGAAATTTTTGATAAGTCTGTTTTCAAAATGATAAAAAATAGCCTAAAAAAGAATGATTAAACTTATGACAAAAATGCTCAATCAACGTTTAGCTTTATTTGTAGTTGTTCTCATCTCTATGCTGGTTTTTAGTGGCGTTAGTTATGCAGAAGACCTAAGTATGTCGGCTTTAAAGCTGACCACTAATCCAGATGGCTCTCAAGAATATTCTGTAACCCTTCAAATTCTAATATTTATGACCGCCCTCAGCTTTATTCCTGCTGCGGTGATCATGATGACTTCTTTCACACGAATACTCGTGGTTATGGCAATTTTAAGACAAGCCATAGGTTTACAACAAACACCTTCTAACCAAGTGGTTGTTGGCTTAACTTTATTTATGACGTTATTTATTATGACCCCCGTTTATAACGAAATTAATGCGCGCGCGATACAGCCTTATTTGCAAGATCAGTTAACCTCAGTTGAAGCTATTGATAGAGCTAAAGTACCGTTAAGAGCTTTTATGCTTGAGCAAACGCGTATAAAAGATTTAGATACTTTGGCAGCGATGGCGGGGATTGAACAAGTTAACGAACCTACTGATTTACCGATGACGGTTATAGTGCCTGCATTTGTGATCAGCGAATTAAAAACCGCCTTTCAAATTGGCTTCATGCTTTTTATACCTTTCCTCATTATCGATTTAGTGGTGGCAAGTATATTAATGGCAATGGGTATGATGATGTTGTCACCCATGATCGTTTCTCTGCCCTTTAAGTTAATGCTCTTTGTATTAGTGGATGGTTGGAATTTAGTTATAGGTACGATTGCGACAAGCTATGGGATGGGAGCTGGCTGATGAATCCTGAGGTTTTTGTAGACATTCTAAGTGATGCTTTATTTTTGGTTATTATACTGGTTTGTGCCGTAATAATACCGAGTTTACTTGTGGGTTTACTGGTTGCTGTTTTTCAGGCCGCAACGTCAATTAACGAACAAACCTTAAGTTTTTTACCTCGTTTAGTGGTTACCTTATTATCTCTGATTATTGGCGGTCATTGGCTAGTACAACAATTAATGGATTATACCATTCGCTTAATAGGTAGTATTCCCAGTGTGGTCAGCTAATGGAATATACCGACCTTGTTGTTAATCAATTTATAGCAGATTTTATTCTTCCTTTTACACGCATTTCAGCTTTGATCATGAGTATGGTTGGCTTTGGTGCTAGAACTATTCCTACCAAAATTAAATTAGCTTTATCTGTTGTGATTACCGTTGCGGTAATGCCAGCTATTCCACCAACTAATGTGGGGAATATTTTCTCGCTTGGTACTGGGCTGTTAATTGCCGAGCAAGTTATTATTGGCATTATGTTGGGCTTTGTTACAACCTTAGTGGTTAATACCTTTGTGTTAGCAGGTCAAATTATTGCGATGCAAACAGGTTTAGGTTTCGCGTCTTTGGTGGATCCCGCCAGTGGTATGAATGTTCCTGCAGTTGGTCAATTCTTTCTTATTCTTTCATCATTACTTTTTTGGGTAATGGATGGTCATTTAGCTTATTTACAATTTGTTGTCGCGAGCTTCGACACTCTACCGATCCCTGCTGAAAGCTTCGATAGCACTAAGTTTAGAGAACTGGTTGAGTGGGGCGGTTGGATGTTTGCGAGTGCCTTATCGCTCTCTATCGCACCGCTTACTGCTATGTTATTAATTAACTTTTCTTTCGGGGTTATGACTCGTGCAGCACCACAGTTGAATATATTCGCTATCGGTTTTCCAGTAACCATGTGTGCGGGTTTACTTATTATGTGGCTAACCATGGGTAACTTTTTTACTCACTTTCAAATTCAGTGGCAGCGGGCGCTTGAGTTTAGCTGCTACCTTATAGACTGTCAGGTGATCTAATGGCTGAGTCTGATAGTGGTGAAAAAACCGAAGAACCCACGGCGAAAAAACTCGACGATGCTAAAAAGAAAGGTCAAATAGCACGCTCTAAAGATTTAGGTACTATGTTTGTGCTGGTTGGTAGTGCGGTAGCCCTTATGGTTGTAGGTAGCGCGTTAGTCGAATCACTCAGTCATATTATGAAACGCCTTTTCACTTTATCGCGTGAAGAGTCTTTAGATATGAATGCCTTGTTTGGTGTATTACAAGGAACTCTTACCGATATTATTGCTCCTCTTATGTGGATTTTTGTCATTATAGTGTTCGCTGCTTTTGTGGGGAATACCATGTTAGGCGGTATCAGCTTTTCAGCAGAAGCTATGGCACCTAAAGCTAGCCGATTATCGCCAATTGAAGGCTTTAAAAGAATGTTTGGCGTAAAGGCTGTGGTTGAATTTGTTAAGTCTTTATTAAAATTCTTTGTAGTATTTATTGTTGCTTATATTTTGCTGGCTGGTTTGTTCGAGGAAATATTAGGCTTAAGTTTAGAAGCTACGCCTATTAATTTTGAACACGCGACTTCAATGCTTTTATGGATGTTTTTAGCGTTAGCTCTTTCAATTGGAATTATTGCGGCTATCGATGCGCCTTATCAGGTTTGGGAGCATAACCGTCAATTAAAAATGACCAAGCAAGAAGTTAAAGATGAGTTTAAAAATACCGAAGGTAGCCCTGAAATTAAAGGCAGAATAAGACGAGCACAATATGAAATGTCTCAACGTCGAATGATGCAAGATGTACCCGATTCAGACGTTGTTATTACTAACCCTACACATTATGCCGTTGCTATTAAATATGATGCAGCTGCTGGCGGAGCTCCAACGTTAGTAGCGAAAGGTATAGACGAAATGGCTATACATATTCGTACTATAGCTAAAGAGCATAATGTTGAAATATTACAATCGCCGGCTCTTGCTCGCTCTCTATATTATACGGCTGAAGTGAATAAGAATATTCCTGAAGAGTTGTTTGCTGCTGTTGCGCAAGTCTTAGCCTTTATTTATCAATTAAATGAGCATAAAAAAGGTAAGGGTAAACGTCCTACTGGTCTTGCTAAAAACCTTCCAATCCCCGACGAATTCAAATATTAACCCTATTTCTCCTGCTCTGAAGTTATTTAAATTATCTCAGTTGTAAATTAATGCTTATATTGGTCTGGATATTGCTCTAGTACTAGCATGTGTCAATTAATTAACAGCCTTTAGATGCAATTATCATCAACTATTAATCAAGTAAAACAATTAAAATTCAGCCAGTTAAAAGGTATTGGTACGCCATTTTTAGTCATGGCAGCTTTAGGAATGGTTATTCTTCCTATGCCTGCACTTTTACTGGATGTGCTTTTTTCCTTTAATATCGCCTTGTCTTTAATTGTACTTTTAATCACGGTATATACTTTAAAGCCCTTAGAGTTCGGCTCTTTTCCTGCGGTTTTACTTATCGCCACTATTCTGCGTTTAGCCCTTAACGTTGCCAGTACTCGTATTGTATTACTTGAAGGTCATGAAGGTCCTGATGCTGCGGGTAAGGTAATTGAAGCCTTTGGTTCTGTAGTTATCGGAGGAAATTATGCTGTTGGTTTAGTGGTTTTCTTAATCCTTATTATTATCAACTTTATGGTAATAACTAAAGGTGCGGGACGTATTTCAGAAGTAACCGCGCGATTTACCTTAGACGCTATGCCAGGTAAACAAATGGCGATTGATGCCGATTTGAATGCTGGCTTTATTACGGCGGATCAAGCAAGAGAACGTCGTATTGAAGTGACCAGCGAAGCTGATTTTTATGGTTCGATGGATGGTGCAAGTAAGTTTGTAAAAGGCGATGCGATAGCAGGTATTCTTATTCTACTTATCAATATTATTGGTGGGTTGGTTATTGGAATGGTGCAACACGACTTGTCATTTGATAGCGCTGTTGAAATTTATACTTTATTAACTATTGGTGATGGCCTGGTAGCTCAAATACCTGGTTTATTATTATCAGTAGGTACTGCAATTGTAGTGACTCGCCAAAACACTTCTCAAGATATGGGTGAGCAAGTTAGCTCTCAGCTAGGCCAAGAAAAAGTCTCTTTATATTGCGGGCGGGGTTATGTTCATCATGGGTGTTATCCCTGGAATGCCTCATCTCGCTTTTTTAACGTTTGCTGTAGTTATTTTAGCTGGAGCATTTTTTGGTTCAAAATTGAAAAAGAAAAATGCAGCTGAGCTTATTGAAAAAGATAAAGCCGTAGAAGTTGAAAACCAACAAATTAAAGCCGATGTAAAAGACTTAGGTTGGGATGATGTTAATCATGTCGATATTATCGGATTAGAAATTGGTTACCGTTTAATCCCGTTAGTTGATAAAGCACAGGGCGGCGAATTATTAAATCGGATTAAAGGCGTGCGTAAAAAGCTATCACAAGAATTTGGCTTTTTAGTACCAGCCGTTCATATACGAGACAACTTAGACTTAGATCCTAATACTTACCAAATATCATTAATGGGTGTAACGATAGGCGAAGCGGAGATAAGACATGACCACGAACTTGCGATAAACCCAGGACAAGTTTTTGGGAAGTTAGAAGGTACGTCAACTAAAGACCCTGCTTTTGGACTAGATGCAGTTTGGATCAATCAATCTCAACGTGAACACGCGCAATCTTTGGGTTACACCGTGGTTGATTGTGCAACGGTACTTGCGACACATTTAAGCCAAATATTAACGAATAACGCTTCTCAACTGTTAGGTCATGAAGAAGTACAAAACTTATTAGATATATTGGCTAAATCATATCCTAAGTTAGTAGAAGGATTTATTCCTGACACATTAACCTTAGGCTGTTTAGTTAAAGTATTACAAAACTTGATGAATGAAGGAGTACCTGTAAGAGATATGCGCAGTATTGTTCAAACACTTTGTGAGTATGGACCTAAGAGCCAAGACCCAGAGGTACTAACGGCTGCAGTACGAATTACTTTACGCAAATTCATCATTCAAGAGCTTATTGGATCAGCAAATGAAGTACCTGTCATAACATTGTCACCAGAGTTGGAACAGATGTTGCACCAGTCTATGCAGATGGCTGGAGATGATGGTGCCGGTATTGAACCAGGCTTAGCAGAGCGTTTACAAACTTCACTTATTGAAGGTGCGCAAAAGCAAGAAATGGCTGGTGATACACCTGTTTTACTAACATCAGGTATTTTACGAACAGTATTATCAAAGTTTGTTAAATATACGATTCCAGGTTTAAGAGTTATTTCTTATCAAGAAATACCAGACGACAAACAAATAAAGATCATTAGCGTGATAGGCAATACATAAGATTAGCCAGTCGCGATAAAGAAAATAAGGGGTCCATTGTGAAAATCAGACGTTTTGTTGCCGTAGATATGAAAACTGCACTAGCTCAAATTAAAGAAGAGTTAGGTGCGGATGCCGTTATTATGTCGAATAAAAAGATTGTTGAAGGTGTCGAAATTATGGCAGCTATCGACTATTACCCTTCACAAACTAAAACTGAGGCGACCCCTGAGCAAACAAATAATGCTTCTGAAGATTTAAATAATGATGTTGTTAGCTTAAGTTCACATGCTAAAGCGCAAACCGAACAAGTTAAGCCGAGTGAAAGTAACGAAGCTGCAGCACCTGATAGTTTATCAGCATTGCTTAACCGTAAAGTTCAACAAGAACCAAAAGTTGAATCTTTTAATGAGAGTGAAATAAAAAATGAGTCTATTAACGAGTCATCAATTTCACAAGCTGTAGATAACGGTACAATAAATACAGGTACCTCTGCTAATAGTGATATTGAATTACAATTCAAAAACTTCACAGACCGTTTACAGCAAACAACTCAACAAAGAAATACAGAGCAAGAGCAACAACAAACTAGCTCTCCAATTCAATCAATACATGATGATGGCGCATTTCAAGAAACTAAGCATTCAACAAATCACGGTGCAGCACAAATCAATGCATCAGCTGAAAATAGCTCAGTTGAATTTGAAAACATGAAAAAAGAAATGCACACCATTCGTCATTTATTAGAACATCAGTTATCGGGTTTGATGTGGCAAGATATGGCGCAAAAAAATCCACAAAAAGCTTTATTAATAAATAAATTAGTAGCGCTTGGATTAACTGACCATATGGCTGATCAAATTGCTGGTTTTATTCCTCCTCAACATAATGAACAGGATGCGTGGGAACAAGCTAAAAAGTTCATCACTCAGCAATTAAACACAACGAATAACGATATTATTCACCATGGTGGAATTATTTCATTAGTCGGTCCTACAGGTGTAGGAAAAACCACAACTATCGCCAAGTTAGCGGCTAGATTCGCTCAAATACATGGCGCAGATGAAGTAGTATTAATTTCTACTGATAGCTTTAGAATTGGTGGTTTTGAACAACTCGCTACTTACGGTCGTATTATCGGTTGCCAAGTAAAACTGGCAAACGATGCTGAAGCCTTAGATTCATTGCTAGAGCAGTTTGGTCATAAGAAACTTATCTTAATTGATACCGCTGGTATGGGCCAAAGAGATATGCGTTTAGCACAGCATTTAACAGACTTAATTGCTAATGCTCGAGTGAGAATTCGTAACTACCTTGTATTGTCTGCAAATACTCAACAACGAGTGATGCAAGAGAATGTAGAACGTTTCAAAAAAATACCACTTGCTGGCTGTATTTATACTAAGCTTGATGAAAGTATTAGTATTGGCGAAATCATTTCAACGTCAATCCAAAACGGTTTACCTATTGGCTATTTAACAGACGGACAAAGAGTTCCAGAAGATATTAAAGTTGCAAATGCTGAGAAATTAGTTGCATTAGCAGACAAGATGACAAGTAGAATAAATCACCAACACGCAAGTACTTGGCGTCCAATGCCTAAAAAAGAGGCAACCACAGTATAAATTGATTGTGATTGGTAAATCTTGCTAGCTTAAATTAATTAAATTAGTTAAATTAAATTAGTTAAATTAAATTAGTTGAACTGAACAATATTGAAAAAAAACGCTTATAATTTCACTAGTTAAAATGTACTGAGCTATAATACATATAATTCGAAATATTTTCGACGTGGTGCAAGTAATAGTGACGAGATGATTTAAATGATAGACCAAGCGAGTGGTTTACGTAAAATGCATGAATTACAACAAATTAAAGTAATAGCAGTATCTGGTGGCAAAGGCGGCGTGGGTAAAACTAACGTGTCTTTAAACACATCCATTGCATTGGCTCAATTAGGTAAAAAGGTTTTAGTTTTAGATGCGGATTTAGGCTTAGCAAATGTAGACGTTATGCTAGGACTTCGCGTTAAACGTAATCTCTCACATGTACTTTCTGGTGAGTGTGAATTAGACGATATTATTGTTGAAGGCCCAGCAGGTATTAAAATTATTCCTGCTACTTCTGGCTCACAATCTATGGTTGATTTAACACCTAGTGAGCATGCTGGGCTAATTCGTGCCTTTAGTGATATGCGAACCGAATTTGATGTACTTATTGTTGATACCGCTGCAGGTATTTCCGATATGGTACTAAGCTTTTGTCGAGCTTCTCAAGATGTCATGTTAGTTGTTTGTGATGAACCAACATCTATTACTGATTGTTACGCCTTGATGAAACTTCTTAGTCGAGATCATGGCATATTCAAATTCAAAGTTGTTGCTAACATGGTAAGAAGCCCAAGAGAAGGGCAGCAATTATTTGAAAAGTTATCAAAAGTGAGTGACCGATTTTTAGATGTAAGTTTAGATCTTGTTGCCGTTGTACCTTTCGATGAAAATATTCGAAAATCTGTGCGCAAGCAAAAAGCAATTGTTGAGGCATATCCTGATTCTCCAGCAGCAATTGGTTTTAAAAACTTAGCGAATAAAATTACAAAATGGCCAGTACCACATCAACCTTCAGGTCATTTAGAATTTTTTATTGAACAATTATTAGAACATTAATATGTTCATAATAGTGAGTGTATAGATTTGTCAAAAGCAGATGCTTACAGTGTTCAAATAGATAAAACTGCGTTAATCAAGCAGCATACGGTGCTTGTTAAACGTATTGCTTATCATTTATTAGCTCGATTACCTGCAAGCGTGCTTGTGGACGATCTTATTCAATCGGGCATGATTGGTTTACTTGAAGCTTCAGGTAATTTTGACCATTCAAAAGGCGCTAGCTTTGAAACTTTCGCTGGAATAAGAATTCGCGGTGCCATGTTAGATGAAATTCGACGTGGTGATTGGACGCCTAGGTCTGTTCATAAAAACAGTCGCATGATAAGTGAAGCAATAAAAACATTAGAAGCTGAACTTGGCAGAGATGTAACCGATATAGAAGTTGCTGAAAGACTTGAACTATCTTTAAATGAATATCATCAAATTCTTAATGATGTTAGCTCAGGTAAAATTATTGGAATAGATGACTTAGGTGTAAGCGAGGATGCTTTCAGTCGCAGTAAAGATAATGCTGTAGACGAACCTTACGACCAAATTGAACAAGTTGTGTTTAAAAAGTCATTAGCAGAATGTATTTCATCATTACCAGAACGAGAAAGTTTAGTGCTTTCCCTGTATTATGATGAAGAACTTAACTTACGTGAGATTGGTCAAGTACTTGATGTAAGTGAATCAAGAGTTAGCCAAATTCATAGCCAAGCGATGCATCGATTAAAATCTCGTATGCAAACTTGGCAACACTAATAGTAAAAAATTAAATATAAATAATTTAAATTTTTAATGTACTCACCGGAGGGTGCCTTGGATAAAAATATGAAAGTTCTTGTTGTTGACGATTTTTCAACGATGAGACGTATAATTAAAAATTTGTTGAGAGATATAGGGTTTACTAATATTCAAGAAGCAGATGATGGTAGCACAGCTTTACCTATGCTTCAGTCCAGTGAATTTGATTTTGTTGTAACTGACTGGAATATGCCAGGAATGCAAGGTATTGATCTATTAAGAGCAATACGTGCAGACGACACTTTATCTCACATTCCTGTATTAATGGTAACAGCAGAAGCGAAAAAAGAACAAATCGTGATGGCTGCTCAAGCGGGTGTAAATGGGTATATTGTTAAACCTTTTACTGCTGCTACATTAAAAACTAAACTCGATAAAATATTCGAACGTTTAGGATAATTGAAATTTTCTTTTCAAGCCTAAAAGAGGATGTTTTTCATGAGTAATTTACCTACAGTCAGCGTCACGCTGGAACAGGCTAAATTGTTAGTTGAATATTTAGAATCAGATCAGCAAGAAAAAGCTGATGAGCTTATTGCCGAAATTCAAAGCCCAGTAAATATTGAGCTTTTTGCAGAAATAGGCAAGTTAACTCGTCAGTTGCATGACTCATTAAATAATTTCCATATAGATCCGCGTTTAAGTGATCTAGCGAATGCTGACATACCTGATGCTAAAGAGCGTTTAAATTACGTTATAGAACGTACTGAAGATGCTGCTAATAAAACAATGGATGCCGTTGAAGCAATTTTTCCTGTTGTAGACTCGCTCCAAAAACAAGTTGAAACTGTTAATCCTCTATGGTCAAAATTGATGAATAATCAATTAGCTTTGCCTGAATTTAAAGCGCTCTGTATAGACATAGATAAATTATTAAAATCAACTGAACATGATACCGAAACTGTACGAACATTAATGACTGACGTTTTGATGGCACAAGACTTTCAAGATTTAACAGGTCAAGTTATTCGTAAAGTTATTGAGTTAGTAAGAGAAGTTGAAGATAGCTTGATTGGAATGCTTACAGCATTCGATATAACTTCAAATACAACTCAAACTAAAGCTAAACCTTCAGTAGGTGACAATTTAGTTGAAGGTCCGATTGTTAATAGTAAAGAACGTGATGATGTTGTTTCAGATCAAGATGATGTTGACGATCTTTTATCAAGTTTAGGGTTCTAGGAGTTATTTAATGTCGTTTGAACAAGATGAAGAAATCTTACAAGATTTTTTAATTGAAGCAGGTGAAATTCTCGAAGCTTTATCTGAGCAATTAGTTGAGCTTGAAAATAATCCTGATGATGCCGATTTATTAAATGCCATATTCCGTGGCTTTCATACGGTAAAAGGTGGTGCTGGATTTTTAGCATTATCCGGACTTGTAGATGTTTGTCACGGCGCAGAAAACATATTCGATCTCCTAAGAACTAACCAACGTTCTATCACGTCTGATTTAATGGACGTTATCCTGCAAGCAACCGACTCTATTAATGAAATGTTTGCTTTGGTACAAGCTGGCGAAGCACTTATTCCTGCAGACGCTGACTTACTCTCTGAATTAGCACGTTTAAGCGTACCAGAATCTCAAGATGCACCTGCTCAACCTGAAGTTGTTGTACAAGCACAAGTTCAAGAAGAGCTAGCTGCAGACTCATCAGAAGAAATGACTGAAGATGAATTTGAAAGACTATTAGATGAATTACATGGCGGAGGAGCGGTTAAGTCTATTGCTCCCGTTAGTGCTCCAGCACCATCAGTACAATCAAACGACAGTAATGAAATTACAGATGATGAATTTGAATCGTTATTAGATGATTTACATGGACAAGGTTCTTTTTCGTCACCAAGCAAAGCTAAATCTGCAGCTGCTAAGCCAGTACAGAGTAGCCCAAGTAACTCAGATGAAATAAATGACGATGAATTCGAAAGCTTATTAGATGAGCTTCATGGCCAAGGTAAAGCGCCTCAAAATTCTATCGTTAAAGCTGCTCCTAAAGTTGAGCCAAAAGCGGCTGCAGCACCTAAACCAATTCCTAAGCCAGCACCCGTTCCTAAGCCAGCTGCGCAACCTGTAGCTAAAGCTGTTCCAAAGCCTGCAGCTCCAGTAAAAGAAAAGAAAGCAACTCCAACTCCTGTATCGCAAGCTGAAACTACAGTAAGAGTTGATACTAAACGCTTAGATCAAATTATGAACATGGTAGGTGAACTCGTACTTGTACGAAATCGTTTAACAAGTTTAGGTGTTACTAAAGATGATGAAGATCTTACCAAAGCAGTTTCTAATCTTGATGCAGTAACTACTGATCTGCAAGGCGCGGTTATGAAAACGCGTATGCAACCTATTAAAAAGGTATTTGGTCGATTCCCTCGAGTTGTACGTGATTTAGCACGTAGCCTTAATAAAGAAATAAAGCTGATTCTAGAAGGTGAAGAAACCGATTTAGATAAAAATCTAGTTGAAGCGTTAGCCGATCCGTTAGTGCATTTAGTAAGAAACTCGGTAGACCATGGTATTGAAGACCCTGATTCTCGTGAAAGTAACGGCAAAGAGCGTGAAGGTACAATTATACTTTCAGCTTCACAAGAAGGTGATCACATTCTACTAACCATTCGTGATGATGGTGCGGGTATGAATGCTGAAAAACTGAAAGAAATCGCAATAGAACGTGGTGTATTAGACGCTGATGCTGCTTCTCGCATGACAGATAATGAAGCATTTAATCTTATTTTTGCTCCAGGATTTTCAACTAAAACAGAAATCTCTGAAGTATCGGGTCGTGGAGTAGGGATGGATGTTGTTAAAACTAAAATCACTCAGCTTAACGGTACCGTAAACATAGATTCTGAATTAGGCATAGGTACAGTACTTGAGATTAAAGTACCACTTACTTTAGCTATTTTACCTACGTTAATGGTTATTATTGGCAAACAAACTTTTGCTTTACCATTAGCAGCCGTAAATGAAATATTCCATCTAGACTTAACAAAAACTAACGTTGTTGATGGGCAATTAACGATTATTGTTAGAGAAAAAGCTATTCCATTATTCTATTTAGATCAATGGTTAGTCAGAAACCCAGTTAATGAAACAAAAGATGCAGGGCATGTTGTTATTGTTCAAGTAGGCGCTCAACAAGTAGGTTTTGTTGTTGATAACCTAATAGGTCAAGAAGAAGTTGTTATTAAACCGCTTGATCGACTTTTACATGGTACTCCAGGCATGGCAGGCGCAACAATTACAAGTGATGGTGGCATTGCATTAATTATTGATGTTCCTAATTTACTGAAGTACTACGCAAAAAAATCTAGCATTAATCATAATAAATTGCGTACAAGATAAAGAGAGAATTAATGCCATATAAGGTGTTGGTAGTTGATGATTCAAGTTTTTTTAGACGTCGTGTAACCGATATTTTAAATGCTGATCCTGAGCTAAATGTTATTGATGTAGCTGTAAATGGTATTGAAGCGGTAGAAAAAGCTAAATTACTTAAGCCTGATGTTATTACCATGGACATAGAAATGCCTCAATTAAATGGCATTGACGCGGTAAAACAGATAATGAAATATGCGCCAACATCTATCATTATGTTTTCTTCTCTAACTCATGCTGGTGCACAAAAAACGTTAGAAGCCTTAGATGCTGGAGCATTAGACTTCTTACCTAAAAAGTTTACCGAAATAGCATCAGACGCATCTGATGCAGGTAGTTTACTTCGTCAAAGAGTTATAACGTTAGCGCGTAAAAAACCTCGATTAAGAAGTCGGGTTATTGAACGTGAACGTCCAGTTAAGCCTACTCTGATCAAAAGAGAAGTAACGCCAAGTTTTCAACCACAAAGAACCATCATAAGAAGATCAAATAAAGATTACAAAATTCTAACCATAGGTACCTCTACTGGCGGACCTGTGGCATTACAAAAAGTATTAACTAAACTGCCTAAAACTTTTCCATTACCCATTCTTATTGTGCAACATATGCCTGCATCATTTACAAAAGCATTCGCTAATAGATTAAATAATCTTTGTGAAATATCAGTAAAAGAAGCTGAAAATGGTGATGAAATAAAACCAGGTTGTGCTTATGTAGCGCCTGGTGGTAAACAAATGATTTTAGGAAGTAATAATAAGTTAAAGATTATTGAAGACAACACAGATCGAATTTCATTTAAGCCAAGTGTTGATATTACTTTTGGATCAGCCGCTAAGATTTTTAATAATAATGTTCTCGCTATTATATTAACGGGAATGGGCTCTGATGGCAGGGAAGGTTGTCGTTTATTAAAAGATAAAGGGGCAACTATTTGGGCACAAGATGAAGACTCAAGTGTTGTGTATGGTATGCCGCAATCTGTAGTTAATGCAGGTTTATCACATCAATCTTTACCTTTAGATGACATAGCGTCTTCAATTTTAAAAGAACTGAACTTAAATTAAATCATAAAAAACGTAAAAATACGCTAGCATTAAATAGCAGTGTTTTTACATCAATAACTAATTTTACAGTTTATAAGGTATTTCATTGGTAGTTTGGACGATTGCAAATCAAAAAGGCGGTGTTGGTAAAACAACCACCACGATAACCCTTGGAGGCATATTAGCTGACCAAGGTTTTCGTGTATTGCTTGTTGATACCGATCCTCATGCATCATTAAGCTATTACTTTGGTATTGAATCTGAAGAACTTGATTTAAGCATCTATAATTTATTTATGGAAACCTCTACCAAAGAACAAATACTTCAAAGCCTATGCCCAACTAAATACAGTCATATTGATATTCTTCCTGCGACTATGGGCTTGGCAACATTAGACCGAGCTTTAGGTAATAAGGGTGGAATGGGCTTAGTGCTTAAAAAAGCACTGAAGCTATTAGCAGACGAATACGATTATGTATTAATAGATTGTCCACCTGTTTTAGGTGTACTTATGGTTAACGCATTAGCGGCATCTGATCGAATTATTGTACCCGTACAAACAGAGTTTTTAGCATTGAAAGGTTTAGAACGTATGGTTAACACCTTAGATATAATGCAAGGTGAGCAAGCTGAACCGTTTAAATATACGATAGTGCCAACCATGTTTGACAAGCGTACTAAAGCGTCTTTAATTACTTATCGAAAGCTACAAGATGTATATTTTGGCAATGTTTGGTCAGGTGTTATTCCAATAGATACTAACTTTAGAAATGCTAGCCAAGCACAAAAGCTTCCTTCAGATTTTTTACGTAGCTCTAGAGGTGTAGTGGCTTATAAAAAGCTTCTACATTCTTTAATAAATGCACAACAAACGAGTTGATAAGTTAATGGATAAACCGCTTGCTGCTAGCAAAACCTTGATGAAAAGTTACTTATCAGAGCTTCTAACTGAAGAGACTTTCGAACAAATAGAAGAACAAAAAGCAGAAGAAACTGAAAAGCTAAATAAACTTCTACAATCGGTTAGCGTTACTGAAGAAAATACGAATGTTGAACCAGAAACTATAGTTTCAACTAAATCAGCCGATATCAAATTACCAGAAGTTATAACTGAAACCCAATTAAAAGCTAAAGCGCCAATACAAACAGCAACAGTAGAGCCTACAGTTCCTAAAATAGAATCGGCAACTAAGCTTAAAACCGAAAAAGTAACCAAAAGTAATACAGCTGAATACCGTAAAGGTAGCTTTCAAGCCATGTTTTTTGATGTTGCAGGACTTACCATTGCAGTACCTTTGGTTGAGCTAGGTGGTATTCATAACTTTACCAAAGCTACGCCTTTAATGGGAAAACCAGATTGGTTTGATGGCGTTATGTTACACCGAGATGAAAAAATTAATGTTGTCGATACAGCACTTTGGGTAATGCCAGAGAAATATAATGATGAATTGAAAGAATCTCTAAATTATCAATTTGTTATCATGTTAAGTAATAGCAATTGGGGTTTGCAAGCTGAAACACTAGTAGACACGGTTACTTTGCAACCTGAAGATGTAAAATGGATTGAAGCAACCTCGAAACGTCCGTGGTTAGCGGGTTTAGTTAAAGATAGAATGTGTGCACTTTTAGATGTTGAAGCCTTAATCGAATTATTAAATAACGGCATTAATGTACAGCAAGTATAGAAGTTGTTTTTACCTTTTATAAAGTAGTAAATATTTAGAATTGAGGAATATTAGATGTCTAAAGAATTAACAAATGAAACATCTGCTAAAAACGATAAAGATGAAGTTCTCCAATGGGTTACATTTAAGTTAGACTCGGAAAAATACGGCATCAACGTGATGCAAGTACAAGAGGTTTTACGCTACAGTGAAATTGCACCTGTGCCTGGAGCGCCTTTATATGTTTTAGGTATTATTAACTTACGTGGCAATGTTGTTACCGTGATAGATACGCGATCTCGCTTTGGTTTAGAATCAAGTGAAGTTACGGATAATACGCGTGTTGTGATTATTGAATCAGACAAACAAGTTATCGGTATTTTAGTGGATAGTGCAGCTGAAGTTGTATATTTAAGAGCCTCAGAAATTGATGTAGCTCCTAATGTTGGTAACGACGAAAGTGCTAAATTTATTCAGGGTGTAACGAATAGAGATGGTGAATTACTTATTTTAGTTGACCTTAATAAGTTACTTTCAGACGATGAATGGGATGAAGTTAAGCAATTTTAATTGCTTAATAATAAACCATGTTTAATTCACCCGAATTTCTAATCCTCGCAATTGTAATAACACTACTATTCCTTGTGATCATAGTGCTGTTTAATTCAGTACGTTCATTATCAAAAAAAGTTCGCTTAACAGAAACCAATATGGCTTCTGGCGAACTTTTTGTTAATCAGTTACAAACCTTATTTCTTACCTTAGATAAATCTTTAAAAGAATTAAACAGCCAACATGTGGTTGAAAGTACTGAATTGAATCAAGTAACAAAGCAACTTGAGCACAGAATCAAAAATATTCAAGAAGACATTGCTAAACTACAACAAACCCAATCACAACAACCTGAAGACAAATTGTATAGCCGAGCATTTAAGATGGTTGAGCTAGGTGCCGATGCGGAAGAACTTGTTAGAGAGTGCGATATACCGAGAGCAGAAGCCGAAATGTTGATATCAATTCATCAAAAACAAAGTACGTTGTAATTGTTTTATTGCTCACTTTTACATTATTTAACAATTTCATATCAAAATTATTTATTATTTTTAAATACCTGTTGTGCTAAAATCCCGCGATATATAAATATCGCTTTATAAAGTGTTATAAAACCTTTAATTTCTGGAACAGTGAACGTCTTATGGTTAGTTTATTAAAAACATCCTCATTAATTTTAGTTATGCTCTGTACGCTATTCATTTCAGGTTGTTCCTCAACACCTTCAAACCATAGTGATTCTAAAGATCCACTTGAGTCTATTAATAGACCGTTTTGGACGTTTACTTGGGATTACGCTGATAAGTATGTAGCTAGACCTGCATCTTCAGCGTATGCGGAATATGTACCAACAGGCTTACGTTCTGGTGTTTACAACATGGCGATGAACCTAAATGAACCTTCAGCAATCATCAATAATTTACTACAAGCTAAATTTGTTGATGCGGCTGAAAGTACAGGACGATTCTTGCTCAACTCAACTATCGGTTTATTAGGTTTTTTTGATCCCGCTAGCGACTTTGGTTGGGGCAGAAAACAAGAAGAGTTTGGTGAAGTACTCGGAACTTATGGTGTAGGCGATGGTCCTTATATCGTTATTCCAGGCTTAGGTCCTTCGTCAGTAAGAGAAGAGGTGGGTGATTATGTTGATAAATATTACTGGCCATTAGCTGTATTAGATTTTTGGCCAAACGTTGTTAGAGTTGCAGTGGTAGGACTGGAGCAAAGAGCGGCATTATCTCAACAAGAAAAACTTATTGACGAATCTATCGACTCATATGAGTTTGTTAAGAATGCATACTTCCAAAACATGAACTTCAAAGTTTATGATGGTAATCCACCTATTGAAGTAAATGCAGAAGATGAAGCAGCTCTTGAAGCATTTCTCGATGAAATCGACGAATAACGTTTAACTTCAATACACAAATTCTATCAATTAAATACAGGTATTAAGCAGTAAAGCATTAAATCGATACTTTATGGTGAGCTGCTAAAATGCTAGAATTCAGCATCAAAGGATTGTAACTAAACAAAGTTACAATCCCTAAAAAACATTAATACACTAGGATTGGCTTTTAATGACAAACTTTATTCAAAAATTAACACTTTCGGTGTTTTTTATTTGTACCTCACTTTCAGTATTTTCAGCACAGTTACCTAGTAACATCTCGTCAGCACAAATAGAACAATTTAAAAGTTTAAGTCCAACTCAACAAAAAGCTTTAGCAAGTAGTATGGGCGTTGATCTAAGTTCAATTCAATCTCAAATTAATAAATCTTCATCATCAAATAAAAACGAACCTACTGAACTTGAACAATACACACCTCGCGAAACTAATAATGATAAAGCATCTTTCGACATCAAGGATGAGAAAAAGGTAACAGCATTTGGTTATGATGTATTTGCTAATGCACCTAGCTCTTTTGCTCCAATAAACGATGTAGCCATTCCAGAAAGTTATATCATCGGTACCGGCGATACACTTAATATCAAAGTATTCGGTAAAGAAAATGATGAATACGAAATGCCTGTTTCAAGAGAAGGCAAAGTTATAATTCCAAGGTTAGGTGCTTACAATGTTTCAGGTATGACTTTTTCTGAAGCTAAAGCTTATTTAAGAAACGAAATTCAGAAGAAAGTGATAGGTGTTGAAGTAGTAATTACTCTAAGTGAATTACGCTCTATCCGTGTTTTTGTATTAGGTGAAGCATTCAAACCAGGTAATTATCTTTTAAACTCTTTATCGACAGTCACTCATGCTATTTTTACAGCGGGTGGGATTAGCGATATTGGCTCTTTACGTAATATTCAAGTAAAGCGTGCCGGCAAACTTGTACAAACAGTCGATTTATACGACTTATTAATTAAAGGTGACTCTTCTAAAGACATTATGCTTAAATCAGGCGATGTGGTTTTTGTTGCGTCAGTAGGAAGTAGAGTTACAGTTGAAGGCGAGGTGAAAAGGCCTGCTATCTACGAACTGACTTCAAATGAAACGATTGGAGAAGTCTTATCTATGGCTGGGGGCTTGTTACCTTCAGCTTATGCTTCATCTACAATTATTGAGCGTTACAATGAAAAAAGTTTACGCTCAATTATCAATGTCGATTTATCGTCAAGCTCAGAGAAAAGCAAAAACGTTAAAGCAGGCGATGTAATTCGTATTATGAAAAGCTCTGAAACATTCCAACAATCAATATCAATAATAGGTGCTGTCTCTCGACCTGGTATTTATCAGTGGAAAAGTAATCAAAGAATTTCAGACTTAATACCTAGCGTCCAAGCTGATTTATTAGAGGATGCTGACTTAACTTATAGTTTAGTTATCAGACAGTCTGGCTTAGGTAGAGATATTGAGGTTCATCAATTTAGTTTAAAAAAGGCGCTTGCTAATTACAACTCTGAAGATAACTTGATACTTAAGCCTCTTGATAAGCTCCTTGTTTTTTCAAATCAAGATGTCGTTACTAATAAAGTTAATACATTAAGTAGTTTAGTTATGACAGAAGATGAACTTCTTAACGAAGAGAGATCTAAAGCTAAAGAAAGGTTTAGTGATAAAGAATTTTGGTTAGAGTTTGGTGAACAACAGTTTGACGATGAATATGATCCTTTAAACGAAAAAAGTGAATTAGATGAGCTTAAACCGAGAGAACTTAGCTTTTTCTCTAGACAGCGTCTATTATTACCTGTTATCCGCAACCTAACGCAACAAGCTGCATCTAATAATTCTGTTCAAATAGTGGATGTCGCTGGCGCAGTAAAATATCCAGGTTCTTATCCTTTACCCGTAAATGGTCATATTAAAGATCTAATCGCGGCAGCTGGTGGTTTATCAGAATCAGCGTTTTTAGGTAATGCTGAATTATCACGAAATGATTTAACTCATAATGAAGTAAGAAAAGAATTAATTGCTATTAACTTAAAAGATGCTCTTAGTAGCACTACAGACAATATATTACTAAAAAGTAGAGACAGATTAAACGTTAACAAAATACCTTATTGGCAAGAAGAGCAAGTTGTTAGCCTTAATGGAGAGTTTAGGTTTCCAGGTAAGTATATTGTTCGCAGAGGTGAAACCTTATCACAGCTTATTGATCGAGCTGGTGGGTTAACTGATTATGCAGATCTTAATGCAACCTTGTTTACGAGAGAAAGCTTAAAACGGCTAGAAAGTAAAAATATATTAGATGTTACTGAAGAACTAAGACGTGAAATAGCAACTAAAACATTATCTCAACGTAGTGGTGGCACTATTGATTATGAGCAAGTTAATGATTTATTGAATGATTTAATTAAAGTTAAACCTATAGGTCGCCTAGTTATCAACCTTCCTAGTTTATTGTCTGGAAAAAGTAACAATATAACCATGGAAAATGGTGATAGTATTTTTGTTGCTAGTAAACGAAATACGATAAATGTTGTTGGCCAAGTACAAGTAGCAGGCTCACATTTATATGAAAATAACTTAACACATAATGATTATATTAAGCTCAGCGGTGGTCTTAAAATTCAAGCGGATGAAGACCGTGTTTATGTCATTAAAGCTAATGGAGCAGTGCATATACCTGAGAGCAGTAACTGGTTCGCTTCAAATAATAATGAAATAAAGCCTGGTGATACTGTTGTTGTACCATTAGATACTTACTTTATGGAAGATATAACTTTGTGGCAAACTGTTACTCAAATTATATATCAATCGGCAATTGCCGTTGCAGCAATAACTGGACTATAATATTTAGGTAAAATTATATGAGTAAAGCTATATGGTTATAGCTTTACTCATCTAGCAATGTATTGTTTACATAGATGTTATATTTAATCGTAAACAGCTTTAGAGTGATTTATTTTAATAAATTAACCTTGAAGCTGAGCTTAGGTAACAAAAGTATTTGTTACCTAAAAACTATAAATTTAAATGGTATTTCGAATGATTTTCTTGCTTCCTGCATTGTGTGTTGCTTTTTTAGCTTCTATTTTTACAATAAAAGTATTACTTCCTTTAGCACCACAAATTGGATTGATTGACTACCCTACCGATAGAAAAAATCATAATGGTGCAATTCCTCTTATTGGAGGGATTTCAATATTTACAGGCGTATTAATTGCCTCTACATTATTTATTCAGCAAAGCCAATTATTAAATTTATATTTAATCTCTTCAGCTATCTTAGTGTTTATTGGTACTTTGGATGATATTTATGATTTAAGAGTTGCTCCACGGATGCTAGCACAAGCACTTATAGCCAGTATTATGGTGTTTGGCGGTGGAATATATATTAGCGACTTTGGTAATGTTTTTGCTTTAGGTAATGTAGATATAGGTCCTTTTGGTATTATTTTTACTATGTTAGCTGCAATTGCTGCTATTAATGCTTTTAACATGATTGATGGTATAGATGGGTTAGCAGGTTCTATGAGTATTATTACGGTATTATCTATAGCAATTCTCACACTACTTGCAGGTGGCGAAAGAGACATACTACTACCTTTAATCTTAGTGGTCGCTACCATACCTTATTTGTTTTATAACGTTAAACGACAAAAAACTAAAGGTAAAAAGATTTTCATGGGCGATGCAGGAAGTATGTTCATGGGCTTAACGGTTATATGGTTATTAACCATTGGTTCACAAGACAACGAATTACAAACAGCTGCTTTTAGGCCTGTAACGGCATTATGGATAATAGCTGTGCCACTTATTGATATGCTTGCGATTATGTTACGTAGAATTAAAAAAGGTGTATCACCATTTCAAGCAGATAACGGCCATTTACATCATATTTGTATGCGACTTGGCTTAACGTCGAGACAAGCATTATTAGCTATAAGTTTGCTTGCTATTGTTTTTTCTAGTGTGGGTATATTAGGTGAGCTATTAGAAATACCTGAGTCGATTATGCTTTTATTATTCATTGCATTATTTGTTGTGTATTCATTTGGCTTACAACATGCGTGGAAATTTACTAAAGTCTTAAAAGCTGATTAAATTAAGCTAGGCTAAGATATGATATGTAGAGTAAATTGAATTTATTAAGAAGTAGATAAAAACGAACAAAAAAACAGACAAAAAAATAGCAAATATACTTAATATATTCGCTATTTTTTTTTGCTTACTAATTAAGTAAAACTAAATAGCTACTCTGCTTTATTTATTATATTCATCCATAAAGTTACTTAGCTGTTCTTGCCAATCTGTTGAAGCTAGTATCTTTTGCGAACTTATACAATCTAAAACACTGTACTTAGGCCTTTTAGCTGGAGTAGGGTACGACGAGCTTGGTATACCTTTAATAGGGATTCTCTTGGATAACAAGCCTTGTTTTAATCCTTCCTCTTGAATAGCCAAAGCAAAGTCATACCAGTTAGTACTTCCCGAATCGCACCAATGATAGATCAAATCAGCTTTAGGTTGAGCTATTAAAGCCCAAATAAACTTTGCTAAGCCTTTGGCAGATGTAGGTGAGCCAATCTGATCATCAACTATGCCTAATTCTTCTTTTTCTTCCATTAACTTAAGCATGGTTTTAACAAAGTTATTACCAAAAGTAGAATATAGCCAAGAAGTTCGGATAATACTTGAATTTTCTGGGTACTTATCAGTAATAGTTAATTCACCTGCACGTTTAGAAGCTCCATATACGCTTGTAGGTGATGTAATATCATCAATCTTATACGGTGTTGTGTTTTCACCGTTAAAGACGAAATCTGTTGATACATGCACTAATTTGGCAGAATACTTCTTGGCTACTGCAACTAAGTTTTCTACCGCAATATGATTGATGGCATAAGCAGCTTCAATATCTGATTCTGCTTTATCTACGGCAGTATAAGCAGATGAATTAATAATCACAGCAGGCTGGTAATCACTAACCATTTTATCGAGTGCTATTAGATCACTAATATCTACATCATTACGTCCTAAAGTTAATACTTCATAGTGTTGTGGCTTTTCAACAAGCAATTCATTTGCAAGCTGTCCACTTTTTCCGATAATAAGAATTTTCACTGAATTACCATTTAATTGTTTAACAAAAGTTAAAATAAAGCCGTAGTGTTAACTACGGCTTTGGGAGCTTAAATATAAGCTAACAAAAAATTAGTTACCTAACCGCTCACGCTGGTACGAACCGTCTTGAACATGTTGACACCATTCTGTCGAAGTTAAATACCATTCAATCGTTTTTTTAATACCAGACTCAAAGGTCTCTTCAGGATGCCAGCCTAGCTCTTTGTTGATTTTAGATGCATCAATAGCGTAACGTACATCATGTCCAGGTCTATCTTTTACAAAAGTAACGAGATCATTAAAGTCTGAAATTCCAACAGGTTTATCTGCAATAAGTTCATTTAAATGGTTACAAATAGTTGTTACTACTTCAATATTCTGCTTTTCATTAAAGCCACCAATATTATAGGTTTCACCAATAGTACCTTCAGAAACTACTTTATAAAGAGCGCGCGCATGATCTTCAACATACAACCAATCTCTTACTTGTTTACCATCACCATAAACAGGTAAAGACTTGCCTTCAAGAGCGTTTAAAATAATAAGAGGTATTAACTTTTCAGGAAAATGGTAAGGACCATAGTTATTCGAACAATTAGTTACAACAACAGGCAACCCATAGGTTCTATACCAAGCGCGTACTAAATGATCTGATGCGGCTTTAGATGCAGAATAAGGTGAACTTGGTTCATAAGGGGTTTCTTCTGTAAATAATCCTGTTTCACCTAAATCGCCATATACTTCATCGGTAGAAATATGATGAAATCTGAATATTGATTGTTTATCTGTATCTAACGATAAAAAGTAGTTTCTTGCCGCTTCTAATAGTTCGTAAGTACCTGTGATATTTGTGTGAATAAATTCACCAGGACCATCAATAGAACGATCAACATGGCTTTCAGCAGCAAGATGCATAATATAATCAGGTTGATGTTTTTTAAATACATCATCTAATATTTTACGATCACAAATATCACCTTGAACAAAAGTGTAACGATCACTTGAATCTACTGAGGCTAACGATTCTAAATTTCCAGCATAGGTTAACTTGTCAAAATTAATAACATTATGTTCGGTTTCGTTTATTAAATAGCGTACTAAGGCAGAACCGATAAAACCAGCCCCACCTGTTACAAAAATTGTTTTTTTCATAGTTATATTTAACTCTATATAAATTCTTAAAAGGGGAGAGGTGATTAATCAAACGTAGGTGCATCATCAAATAACAGCCCGTTCTCATCTTTGGCAGACAGCGAAGGTATACTATTTGCTAAAATAGGCCAATTAATATTTAGCTTAGGATCATCCCACTTAATTGAAACTTCATGTTGAGGCGAATAATAATCAGTACATTTATAAACAAACTCAGCAGAATCAGTTGTTACATAGAAGCCATGAGCAAAGCCTGCAGGTACCCATAATTGACGTTTATTTTCAGCAGAAAGCAACACACCAAACCATTGGCCAAAACTTGGACTACTTTTACGCATATCAATTGCTACATCATAAACCTCACCCGATGTTACTCGTACTAACTTGCCTTGAGTTTGTTCAAGTTGGTAATGCATACCACGCAAGATACCCTGTGAGGACTTACTATGATTGTCTTGTATAAAAACAACATCAGCAACATTTTCTCTAAACCAATCGTCGCGAAAGGTTTCAAGAAAAAATCCACGTTCGTCACCAAATACTTTAGGTTCTATAATCTTTACATCTAGGATACTCGTATCAACAACTTTCATTAAAATACTCGCTCATTAATCAGCTTTAATAAATATTCGCCATAGCCACTCTTACGAAGTGGTTCAGCAATAGTGATTAACTTTTCTTTACTCAACCAACCGTTTCTATAGGCAACTTCTTCAGGGCAGTTAACTTTTAGGCCTTGGCGTTTTTCTATAGTAGAAATAAAGTTAGCAGCAGCGAGTAAATCATCATGAGTACCTGTATCTAACCAAGCGGTACCGCGGCCCATAATTTCAACTTTCAATTCACCAGCCTTTAAATACTGCTCAATAACATCAGTAATCTCTAACTCACCACGAGCGGAAGGTTTAACATTTTTAGCAAATTCAACAACGCGTTTATCAAAAAAATACAGACCAGGAACTGCGTAATTTGATTTAGGCTCTAAAGGCTTTTCTTCAACAGAAATAGCCGTGCCACTTTCATCAAACTCTACTACTCCATACGAACGAGGATTAGATACATGATAACCAAAAACAGTGCCACCGACTTCTTGAGCATTTGCATTTTGTAGTGATTTAGTTAAATCATGACCGTAGAACATGTTATCACCAAGTACAAGTGCAGCAGCAGAACCGTCAAGAAACTCTTCAGCTAATATAAATGCTTGTGCTAAGCCATCCGGACTAGGCTGGATTTTATAAGAGATAGAAACTCCGAAGTTACTACCATCACCTAATAAATCTTCAAAACGATGAGTTTCTTCAGGCGTAGATATAATTAATATATCTTGAATGCCTGCTTGCATTAATGTCGCAAGAGGGTAGTAAACCATAGGTTTATCATAAACAGGCATAAGCTGTTTGCTTACAACTTTGGTAAGAGGGTAAAGGCGAGTGCCACTTCCTCCTGCTAAAATAATTCCTTTATGCATCTTAGTACCTTATATGGTTCTACTTTAAATGTAATCAAACGCTAATGATTTATTATTTCATGAATCAGTCTATTAATAAATTAATCTTAAAGAAGACAGCGTTTGAATTTTATTCAAAGTTTCTTACTTAAAAATAAATTGAGGAATTTTAGATATATTTTTAATAATGAACGCTTTAAAAACAGGAACTTTATTTGATTTTAACGCTTTTATATCTTCTAACGATTTTTGATAAATATTCTTCAGACTTCTATTACTCGCACCACCGACTCTCATTTTAATTAACACTTCTGGTAAATAAGATACTTGAACTTTATTTACCCACAAATACCGTAATAATGAGTCGTAATCGGCCGCAATTTTGTAATCAAGATTAAAACTTCCATATTTCTTGTATAAAGAAGTTCGCATATAAAATGTTGGATGTGGAGGCATCCAACCATTATTGATTTTAGATATATTAAATACTCCGCTTTTCCATAGCCTAACCACTTTATTTGTATCTGATTTTTGAACATATTCGAGATCAGCATATATTGCATCTGAATCATTTTCAAACGCAGATACCAAATTGGAAATAGAGTTTTCTGATGCAAATAAATCATCAGAATGTAAAAAACCCACAATATCACCTGTAGCTACAGCTAACCCTTTGTTGAGTGCATCGTAGATACCTTTATCTTTTTCAATAATAAAAGTACTCACTTTAGTACAATTTTTCTGAATTAATTCAATCGTGTCATCAGATGAGTTACCATCAACAATAATATATTCGATGCTCTCATATGATTGAGACTCTATAGACTTTATCGTGTCTAATATAGTAGAGGCACTATTATATGTTGCTGTAATTATACTAACTTTCATTAAAATACCAGTTTGTATGAGGGATTACTTCATCACTTATTAATAATTCATAAAGTTCAAATTTTTAGTAGTGTTTATGTTATAAAGTTATCGGACAGTGAACTAAATCTATATTAAAAACTTAGACATAAATTTAAGTCTTTCTAGATCAATATGTAAATTATAACATTAAGGGCTAGTCTAACGAAATGGATAAGCCCTCATAAGAATTATTAAATAATAAATTTTTATAATAAACAGTTGTATTTATATCTTTTCAAATCGATCTAATATGATACGTTTTAATTTCTTCTGTGAATATTGTTCCCAAAAAATGTTGAATGAAGTTTTACGTAGCTTATGATATTCATCATAGGTTAAGTTTTGTAACCATTTTATTTTTTCTTTTAATGCATCATCAGAGAGTTCTTTTACTAAGCCAGGGTAGTTAATTCCTAAATAATCACTAATAAACCCGACGTTAAAACAAATTACAGGGGTTCCTTGAGCTAAACTCTCAAGAATTACTAGAGGCATTCCTTCATTCAAAGATGGTAAAACTAATGCATAAGCTGAATTTAATTTTTTTTCTTTATTTTGATTTTCGATTACACCTCCAAAATCACAAATAGTCTTACGATCTATATTTAATAATTCATCCATATATTCATCACTTGATTTAGCGCCATTGAACTTAACTTTTATAAAGTTAGAGTTATTAACAATCCTGACAAGTGAATGTATTCTTTTTGATGGGATATAATTACAGAGGCAATATAGATAAGGAGCATCATCATTAACTTGTCTATAAACATCAATACTCTCTTTAGGTGTTAAGATTTTAACACTATTATGGATGACAATGATTTTATCTTTATGAATCAACCCACTCTGAATCAACTCTGTTGATGATATTTCTGAAAGTACTATAATTGCTGTAATATGCTTAAATGCTTTTTTAAGAAGTTCTTTATGTTTTTTTTCTTTTATAAACTCTAAATAATCGCCTCTATGTAAATGTGTTATCACTTTCGTTTTGGGTGATATAAATCTGATGAGGTAAATTGAAAATATTGTTTTCCGTAAACCCAAGTATGACATTGGTAAGTTTAAATAATAGATATTTGGCTTTTTGAAGCTAAAGTATATTAGTTTTAATATAGATATAAATAATGAAAATAGCTTTAGAGGAGTGCTCTTAAAGCTAGCATTATCTTTAACTTTATATAAATCAAACTCTTCAGATAATGTAGATAATATTAGTTCATTACTTAAACTAATCCCATGGTAAACGTCAGGGGGGAGTTCCCCCCAAAAAAGCAGTTTTTTATTACGACTCATATCTCTTACTCAATATCAAATGTGTTTACAATAAAATCTAATGGGATTTGACTGTCTACTTTTCTTATGAAAAAAGAATCTAAAGGAAATTCTTTTTGAAGTTCTTTTTTATGAAGTATTTTTGGATATTCTGGTCCACTTTTCCAATCGATATACCTTAGTGACATCCTATTATCATCATAATCATCATCAAATATTTTATATATTGAGTTTTTGAATTCACTATTCATTAATATAGTTTGAAATATAATTTCATCACAGCAAAACGAATTCTGAAAAAACTTCATAATATCTGAATTTTTTTCTATAGTTGTGAAGATGTAATCTATAGATAATTTAGATAATGTAAACCAATTAGAGCCTTTATAAAATCTTGTAAATGGCGCAGGTGTTTTATTCTGAAAAAAACCAAATTTATAACAAGTCGAGTATGCTTTTTTTGAGATTCTTAACCATAAAGGTAAGTATCTATCAAAATAAATACTTGGGTATCTCATTTTAAATCGTTGCTGAAAACTCTGTTCTGATGAAGAGTCAATACCTATAAATTCTTTCCCATTATTATTTAATAAGAATGATTTGAAATCTGAAAAGCTTCTATAAAAAAGATCATCACCAGAAATAAATGAAACATAATCATAATCTAGGTGAATAATTTCTTTAAATAAATTTAAAGAAACATTTATTTGAGCTTGTCCTCCCCAGTGAACATCAATTCTTTTTTTTATAAATATGATATTAGGGCCTTCTAAGTGAATAAATTGATTAATATCGCTTTTTTTATCTACATGAATAAAAATTTTAACATCTTTAATTTTACTTAGTTTCAGTATATTGTATGTTAATGGTGTGGTTAATTTATGGCATTGCACTAGAAAAAAAACTTTCATATAAGCCTTATTGAAAATCCTTAAAAAATATCATTACATTCTTTATCTATTATTGAATTATTATAATTCAAACTAGCTCTTTTTTGTTATTGAAGTTAGCTTATTAAAACCTTGTTTAAGCATATTAATATTAAAAATATTTATATGCAGTTTGAATATCATCCCTTTTTTGAAAATATAGTTTCCAATCGTTAAACTTATCAGCTCTAATGTAACAACTGAATATGCGGCGCCCATAATTCCAAAGTGTGTAATAAAAAAATAACTTGAAATAATTGATACTAAACTGCAAATAAATACTTTTTTATAAAGATATTTTCCTCCTCCGTCATAAAAACCTATTATCCTGTTACTGATGACATTCAATACACTTAATAGAGAAGATATAGCAAGTAAAGGAAGTAAATCTGCCGCTAATGAATATTCCTCATTAAATAGAACATCAATAATAAAAGGTGAAAAAAAACTAATTATTAATATGAATGGCAGCGAAGTAATACAAACTAATAATAATATTATAGAATAGTTGGATAGGCGTTCTTCCTCTTTTTTAGCTTGTAACGCTTTAGTTAAAAATGTAAGCCCAAGTGAATGGGGAACAAAAGTCCAAGCAAAGCCTAGAGTTATAGCCACGTTAAATATAGCAAGCTCTCTATAATCTGTTAAGTTTCCAAGCATAACTTCACTTATCTTTGTGTAAAAAATAGTAAATATACCTACAATTAAGAATGGAGTACCTGTATTTATAAAGCTTTTAGTATGATTTTTTCTTATTTTTGATTTGACTTTAGGAAGTTTATTTCTTCTTAAAATATATGATGATAAATTGTTTAGTAAATAAGGTATAAAGAACCATTTTGCATCTAATTTCAAATAAACAAAAAACAGTCTGTTTATCATAGAGATCAGTTTTGATATCATGCTCGATGTAGCGTTAATTTTAGACTTCAAAATACCATTATAATGATATTGAATTATATCTAGTCCTACAAAAACATGTGATAAAAGTATCGTTGTTAAAGTAAATATATCATCTGTATATTTTTCAGACGTATACCAAAAAAAAAATAATAGGGCAACATACTATAATGTATATTAAAAACCTTAATTTTTCTGTTGAAAAAATATACCTTATACTCCTCAAAGGTTTTATCACAGCAATTTTATATATTACTTGATTTGCCCCCCATTGTGATATTGTTATAGGTAAGGATGATATAGCTACAGCAAAAGCTATTTTTCCAAATTCACTTGGTCCAAGATAGTTTGAAACTATTATATAAACAAAAAGCCCTCCACCAAGAATAAACACTTTATCTAGCATCATCCAAAATGAATTCTTTAAATAGATCATCATTTTTTTAAAGTACCTGCTTTAATCAACCTTTGGGTAAAGTTATAATTCAAAATTCTGATGAACTTTAAAATAAAAGAAATGAGAATTAAATAGTATAGTAATCGGGTTACACTTCTTAAATTATATTGTAGGCTTAAAAAACAAAATAAAATAAATAACATCAACGTCGCTATAGCCAATATTTTTGATCGAGATGCTAAAAATAGCCCAAAGTAAGACCAGATTAATGCCGATAAGTAATAATAAATAAAAACTAAACTTGGCCCCCCTAATGTTAACATTCCAATTGCAGGAAATGGTGCATATGAATTAAGTTTTTGTGTATCAACCATATTCTCAATATTTAAATATTGAGAAGGTAAAGGGTTAATAGACACCAAGAATGACTGGATATTGAATTCATGCTCATGTAATGTTATCGCAGAAGCGTAAATAGAGAAGCTTGTTAGATAATTAATTGCATACTCTGTGACATCAAAATTTAACCCATAGGTATAAAAGTAGATTATATTTGGTATTACTCCTTGGCTTTGATTATCTCTATACTGTATTGCTATGTTCACTGATAATACAATCATAATTAAAGCTAATATACTTTTGGGTAAACTGACTTTTTGATCCCGTAAAAATGCACCTATATAATAACATACAGGTATTAAAACTAGGTTTCGGCTACTTGTCCCTTGGATAAGAATAAATAAGATTAAGATTAATATGTAACGTTTAGAATTAGATTTTATTAATGGTATTAAAAGGCAAGTTAGAGGTAATATCATTGTATATAGTATTCTAAATGCAGTAATACCATTATCACCAAGAGTATAGCCTTCCCTATAATACAGATTTTCAATACCATAGCCCAAATGCAGAAATAGAATAGTAGCTACATACAAAAATATAACATATTTTCCTTTTACTTTTGAGTTGAAATTTACTTGCTTTTTTATTCTAAATAAAATCAAAATATCAGCATTCTTAAATGTAAGTAACCCTAGTATGAATGAAAAGGAGGCTAACAAATAATATAAATAAATATCCTGATATACAGTTCCTGATAAATCTTCAAAGAAATTAAATGGTACATTTTTTGCGTAGCTGAGAAATTCTGTACCTATGAATGTATATATAGTTACTGAAAGGTATATGAATGGTAGCAAGTAAAATAATGAGTGTTTTAGTTTACTAATTGTAAATAAAAATAATATACATAAAAGTGTAAAGGTGGCTATTTGCATTTTTAAGACTTTTTATCGTATAAAAATACATTTACTTTTATTAACAAAGATAATAATGATAATTTTATTGAATTTTTAAGTATGAAATGTATGATTTTCCATTTTTTATTGGGTAAAAATGAAGTATTTAATCTTATAACATGATCACTGAATTCAACTAATTGAACTTTACTAGGGGGGGTGTTTAAAATGTAAAATACCAGTTGCCTGAATGCCATATATGATATCAAACCCGGTTCATAATCGTCTTTATATCTATCCGATATCAACTTCACCGAGTTACTTATGTCTATTAACTGTTTACTATTTACCTTTGACTTTGTCACTCCCATTGTATTTCGCATGTAGACTAAAAAGCCATCAGAGTATGCTCCAACTTTCATACTTGATAAACCTAGAGTTGACATTACGATCGCATCCTCCCCAACAGTCATTCCTTTAGGGAACTCTAACTTCTCTTTAATATATAGCTCCCTTAAAAAAACTTTATCCCAAGGACTATTTGTAATAAAGCGTTGAAGAAATGCGTGCCCATAAAGATACCCATTGATTTCATTAAGTCCTTGTAGTACAAGTTGATTTTCCTGTTTATCTAATGTGTTTCCGTCACTGGTATAATGCGATAATACAACCCCATCATATGAATGTAAGTTTAATTTATCATTTAAAAATAATAAATACCCAGGTAAAACCCAGTCATCACTATCTAAAAATATTACATATTTTCCAGTTGCTAAAAGCAATCCCTTATTTCTTGCAACTGAAACACCAGCATTATCTTGGTTTAGTAATTTTACGTTCCTATTATTGCTTTCAAGTTTTTCAGCTACTTGTTTGGTTTTATCTGTAGAACCATCATTAACGATTATGAGTTCATAGTTATTATATTCTTGGCATAGAACGCTATTAATACATCGTTCTAAATATTCCTCTGAATTATATGCTGGGATGATAATACTAAAAAATGGCATGATAATATCTTATATTTAGTCTGAAGATAACACTTCATTAAATGGCAAAGTTAATAAAAGAGCATAACTCGGATGAATTATTTATTTATTGCGTGATTTAGAAAATCTAAACTACGCTTTTTAAATTCATTTAACTTTTCATCAAAATCTGTATAGTCTATATCCTCTAAAATATTATATTTTTCATGATCTTCTAAGTAAACAAACCGCTCTGAAAGGCCTAATTGATTTAAAAGCGTTTTCACGCGGTCATCATCTAAATTTGTTTCTTTGTATGTTACAGTCCAAAAGTTCTTTTTAAATAAGGAAGCAAATATAGAACCGTGAAACGAAGTGGTAATTACTAATTTAGAATGTTTTATTAAACTTAAATATTCAGTTGGAGAGCCATTTTTTGATAATTTAATGCCTTTAAACATATTACCTTTATATAACCATGATTTTGCATCTAGCATAATAACAGGCATATTGAGTTTCTTTGATAGTTTGACAACTATATCATATGTTTTTGGACTGAAAGGAACACCATAAAAAAAAATATAATCTTCATTATAAAGTTTTTCACTGGCAAGAGAATCCCATTCACAAATATCTACTAATAAAGTGGGATCTGCAACAATACTAAAATCCTTACCACTGAGTTTATCTAACCACTCTTTACCATTAACTTCTCTTACCGATAAACTATGAAATGAATTAATATATTCTTTATATTTATTTGTATCAATATTGCTTGTTAGTATATTTTTTCCACCAAGACTTGGCGCATATGATATCTTCTTAGAGTTTGAAGAAGAAATAAAAGGAAGAAAATAGGCATCATCAAAGTCAGTACAGTTAACATTCCAAATCTGATCGCTTCCACAAATAACATAATCATATTTACCATCTAATTCAGATAAACTATCACAACTATCATATGAGTTATCAGTTAAAACAAAATGTTCTGAAATAAACTTTTCAAAGTCATCAAATCTGCTTTTTATAAGAGGGTAAAATATAAAATTTAAAATATTCTTTATTAATATTTTATTATTATCAATTCTAGGAAATATAGAATACATGTTTTGTTGCTCTTTACTAGAAAAATCAATAATCTCGACATCAGCATTAAATCTGTTAGTAAGTATATATTGTAACGCATATGTTTGTAGCATTGAGCCAATATTGTGTGAGGCATGATATGTAATAACACCAATTTTAGTTTTCATTTTGTTCCAATTAGTTTGTTTAGTTAGGATTTTATAAATGTTAATTTAACCATACTTAAGATAGTTATTACCAATATTCAGGTATTGGTTAGTATGTAACATTGAAAAGTCAAGCATTATTATACTGGTAACTACTGCTTTAGCGTTATAAAATAACGAATCAAGATAAATGAGATTGATAGCATTCCTCCAAAAATAATGCCTAATAAAATTATTAGACTTCGTTTGGGGCTATCTTTTTGATCCGGAACTTGCACTGGATCAATTGTTTTAAATATGTATTCTTTCTTTACTTGTGCGAGCATCATATTTTTTGTTTGCTCTTCTATTAGTTGATAAAATACAGTTTTCATATTACTTGTTTGTATGCTTTTCAATTCATTTTTTAAGTATTCTATAGAAGCTTTGGTTTCTTCTTTTTCTTGTTCCCGAGTAAATGTATTTATTTCTTTTATTAATAGTGCTAACCATTGTTTAGCTAATAAAGGAGAATAAAATTCGAGGTTAATAGTAATTAAAGATGTTTTTTTATCCTGTGACACGGATAGTAGGCTAGAGAATTTCTTGTATGTATCCCATGGCGTAGGATTGGCTGTTTTTGATAAGTCAAGCCATTTTTTTTGTTTTTCGTCATATAACTCATTGTTCAATATCAAAGAATTAGTTGCTTTGTCCCATTTTTTAGAAGCCATTAATGGCACTATTAGATCATGCTTTTTGATGAAATTCTCTATAAATGAACGTGATTCTAATGTAGCTAATGCGATAGATGTTTGATCGCCACCACCACCACCACCTAAATTGATACCTGCTAAACTAGCCAACCCACCAAACTGTCCAGCTAGTGCGCCAAGCCCACCACTTCCGCTCTGCGATGAAACAGGAGATAGTAGTACAGAAGCTTTATAAACGTCGGGTTTTGAAAGGGCATAAAATACTGAGGCTACAGCGAATACAAAGGTGATGGCTATAATAATAAACTTACCTGCCCAAATGGCACGCCAAAGTTCGGCTAGGTCAATTTCGTCGTCTTCTACTTGAGAGGGGTTGTATTCTTGAGACATAGAAGCGGTACTTTCCTTGGTATGTTTATTTTTCTATTTACTTAAACGCTATATTTTGGAAATTAACGTTTAACATTAGAAAATCTTGCAGTTATTAGATGATTTGTGGAGCATATGCCCACAAAAGATTGGCTATTATAAGGTAATGCTTTTGAAATTGTAAACTGTGTTTAAGTAAATAAGTGTAAATGAAGCTTTATCTTTCTTTTTATCTTTATTATCGTGATTTTTATGGTTATTTGATGTACTAGTTTTGTTTGGTGGCGGCATGTTGAATCAGTATCGTTTCAATTAGTTGTCTATATTTTCAACTTGGTTGGTTAATTTATAGAATTATGTTGCTACCCATTGTTGAACATTTAAATAATAAACGAGTACCTAAATCTTCTGATTTTTGATAGAATCGCGTCAATTTTTTACCGATAGGATTTTTCCATGAACGTAATCGAAGCTAATTTTGATGCTAAAGGCAAGAAAGTTGCCATTGTTGTTTCTCGTTTTAACAGTTTTGTTGTTGAGAGTTTATTAGAAGGTGCGGTTGATGCACTTAAGCGTCACGGTAATGTTGCAGATGAAGATATTACTGTAATTCGTGTACCTGGTGCCTATGAATTACCTGTTGCCGCTAAACGTGTTGCACAAAAAGGTGGCTTTGACGCTATTATTGCTATTGGAGCGGTAATTCGTGGTGGCACGCCTCATTTTGATTTTGTTGCGGGTGAATGTAATAAAGGCCTAGCGCAAGTTGCTATGGAATATACCTTACCTGTAGCTTTTGGTGTTATTACTACCGACACTATTGAGCAAGCTATTGATAGAGCTGGTCTTAAAGTCGGTAATAAAGGTGCAGAAGCTGCATTAAGTGCTTTAGAAATGATTAATGTTTTAGAGAAACTATAAGTTTTATCTTATATTTTTAATGTTAATCGTTAGTCAATTTTTATTTATATTTGGATATACCTGTGAAGCCATCACCTAGAAGAAAAGCCAGAGAGTTAGCTGTTCAAGCTGTTTACTCTTGGCAGTTAAGTCAAAATGCTGTGAACGAAATTGAAACTAATTTTTTAGTGGATAATGCGGCACGTCGTTTTGATATCCCATTTTTTCAACAATTATTCCGTGGTGTAACATCATCAGTTAGCGAATTAGACGCAATAATTTCTCCTCATGTTGATCGACCAATTGAAGATATTGATCACGTTGAGAAAGCCGTGATCAGAGTTGCTATTTTTGAATTGAAAGAGTGCCTAGATGTACCTTACAAAGTTGTGATCAACGAAGCGATTGAACTTGCTAAATCTTTTGCTGCTGATGATAGTCATAAATTTGTTAATGGTGTGCTTGATAAAGCGGTTAAGTTAATTCGTAAAGAAGCTTAATCTTTATCTGTTTGTTATCGCTTATATATAAGCTTTGCAGTATGAACTTCACTGTATGATTTTAATCTTATAAAGCTAACATTATGTTAGCTTTATATTTTCTATTCTTGCCTATAGTTTTTTATAAAAGTATTTGAGCATTACACCTATTTAATACATTTATTTACTGATGTATTAAACAATTATATTTGAATATTTCCATGAAAGAATTTGATTTAATTAGCCGTTATTTTTCACAACAAACAGCTAAACGTAAAGATGTCGTTTTAGGTATTGGTGATGATTGTGCTTTATTAGCTCCTGCTGAAAACCAACATATTGCCGTTACAACCGATACTTTAGTTGCGGGTGTACACTTTCCTGAAAATACATCACCTCGAGCGATAGGTCATAAGGCTGTTGCTGTTAACTTATCTGATCTCGCCGCCGTAGGTGCTGAACCTACTTGGATTTCACTGGCACTTACTTTACCTAATGTTGATCAAGAATGGATATCAGAATTTTCCATTGGTGTTTTTGAGCTATGTGAATACTATAATGTTCAATTGGTGGGGGGCGATACTACCCAAGGCCCACTGAGTATTACTATTACTGCCCAAGGTATTGTACCTAAAAGTAAGTTTATTCGTCGTTCAACAGCTAAAGCGGGTGATTGGCTTTATGTGACCGGTGAATTAGGTGATGCAGCATTAGCATTACAAAATATTCAAGGCAAGGTTGGTTTAGCTGAGTCTGTTAAAGGGCAAGTTTTACAGCAATTAGATTACCCTAAACCTAGAGTATTAGCAGGGCAGGCATTAAGAGATTACGCTACTTCTGCTATTGATATTTCAGACGGGTTACTAGCTGATTTAGCGCATATATGTAAAGCATCTGAAGTGGGCGCTAAAGTTATCTTAGAAAACGTTCCTATCTCTGCTGCTATGCTTGAAACTCTGGGAAGAGAGAAGGCGATTGAATTAGCTGTTAGTGGTGGTGACGATTACGAATTGCTATTTTCTGTATCTGAAGATAATAAAGTAGGCATGGAAACAGCTTTGTCTAATTTAGGTATTCCTCACACGTGTATTGGTCAGTTAAATCGCCAAGAAACTATTACTACGGTTTTAGATGGCGAAAAGGTTATTCTAAATGGTCAAGGTTTTGAACACTTTGCTGAGTCTGTAGAATAAAATGACTGAATCAAAAAAAGAAACGGTCAAATTTACCCTCTCAAATCCTATTCATTTTTTGGCTTTGGGTTTTGGTAGTGGTTTAAGTCCTAAAGCTCCTGGTACTTTTGGTACTGTGGCGGCTATTCCTGTATTTTTATTATTCACTTTTTTTACTCCTTTAATATATGCCATTGCCACTTTAGTTGTGTGTATTGCGGGCATTTATATTTGTGGAAAAACAGCTGAAGATGTTGGTGTACACGACCATGGTGCAATTGTTTGGGATGAGATCGCAGGTTATTTGATCACTATGTTTCTTGTTCCTGTTAGTTGGCAGAGTATTTTAGTTGGGTTTATACTATTCCGCATTTTTGATATTTTTAAGCCTTGGCCTATTTCTTATTTAGATAAATATGTACACGGTGGCTTTGGTATTATGATTGATGATGTTGTAGCAGGTTTAATGGCGTTGGCTTGTATGCATTTGATTTTTTGAAGCTTAGATTTAATAGCTAGGTTCTAGGGTTAGATTTTAAGGTTAGAGCTTAAGTTTATAAATGCCTGTAATCAGTATGCAGTTCACGTTATTTAACACAATATTCAGCACAAAAAAAGGTAGACATAATGTCTACCTTTTTTGATTTTACTGTTTATTTTTAAACTGGTTTTAGTGAAGTATTCTAGCTTTCATTGTACCTTCAATTTTCTTAAGCTCTTTAAGAGCAACAGCACTATCTTCTGTTTCAATATCTATTACAACGTAACCAATTTGATCGTCAGTTTGTAAGTACTGAGCGGCAATATTAATATCTAATTTAGTAAATGCTAAATTAATTTTATTTAAAATACCTGGTTGGTTTTGGTGAATATGTAAAAGTCTGCTTCTACCTTTACCACCATGGCTTGGTAATGATACTTCAGGGAAGTTAACCGCTGATAAAGTTGAACCATTGTCTGAATATTTAGCTAATTTACTTGCTACTTCTAAACCAATATTTTCTTGAGCTTCTTTGGTACTACCGCCAATATGAGGCGTTAAAATTACATTGTCGAATGCGCGTAATGGAGACATGAATTCTTCATCATTACCTTTTGGCTCAACAGGGAATACATCGATAGCAGCTCCAGATAGCTTCTTACTTGCTAATGCATCAGCAAGTGCATCTATATCAACTACTGTACCGCGTGATGCGTTAATTAATATTGCACCATCTTTCATGTTAGCGATTTCTTCTGCGCCAAACATGTTCTTAGTTTGTGGGTTTTCAGGAACGTGTAAGCTTATAACTTCACACTCTTGTAATAATGATTCAAGTGATGATGCTTGGCTTGCATTACCTAATGGCAGCTTAGTTTCAACATCGTAAAACTTAACTTTCATACCTACAGTTTCAGCTAAAACACCTAACTGCATACCAATGTGGCCGTAACCAATAATACCTAACCTTTTACCACGTGCTTCAAATGAACCTGCAGCTGATTTATTCCATTCGCCACGGTGTGCTTGTGCGCTTTTTTCAGGAATGCCACGAAGTAATAATAAGGTTTCACCTAATACTAGTTCAGCAACTGAGCGAGTATTTGAGAATGGAGCATTAAATACCGGAATACCTAAACTTTGAGCAGCTTTAGTATCTACTTGGTTAGTGCCAATACAGAAGCAACCGATAGCGACAAGTTTTTTAGCATGGCTAAGTACTTTTTCATTAAGGTTTGTACGCGAACGAATACCAATGAAGTGAACATCAGCAATTTTCTTAATTAAGTCTTCTTCCGATAAAGATGTTTTTATGTATTCGATGTTGCTATAGCCTTGTGACTTAAGCTCTTCCAGTGCGCTTTCATGTACACCTTCTAACAATAAAATTTTAATCTTTTCTTTAGCGAGTGAAATAGTACTCATGATATTTAAATTCTCTTAATGATTGGGTTTAGCCAGTGGCTAACAAAATTTAAAGTTTTAGATGGCTAGCCATCTAAGTATGTGTGTAAATTAACATATAGCTTATAAACTCTAAAGGGTTAATTTATGATTTTTGCACCTTCAGGTGTACCAATGATCAAAGTGTCTGCAGGTCTGTTGGCAAACAATCCATTGGTGACAACGCCTACCAAGGCATTCAGATCATTTTCTAGTGCTTTAGGATCTAATATTTTAAAGTTGTGTACGTCTAAAATTACGTTGCCGTTATCGGTAATTACGCCAGTGCGGTAAACAGGATCTCCACCTAGCTTTACTATTTCTCTAGCAACGTAGCTTCTTGCCATTGGGATAACTTCAACAGGGAGAGGGAAGGCGCCTAAAAGCTTAACTTGTTTAGAACTATCGGCAATACACACAAAGGTTTTGGCTACAGCGGCAACTATTTTTTCGCGTGTTAATGCTGCGCCGCCACCTTTGATCATGTGCATGTGAGCATTTATTTCATCTGCACCATCTACGTAAACATCAATTCCGTCTACGTTATTTAAATCAAATACTTCAATGCCTAAAGCTTCAAGTCTTCTGGTTGAATCTTCTGAGCTTGAAACAGCACCAATGATGCGATCTTTAATTGTGCCTAGCGCATCGATAAAATGGTTTACAGTTGAACCAGTACCTACTCCAACAATAGTGTCATCTTTAATGAAATCTAGTGCTTTGATAGCGGCGGATTTTTTCATTTCATCTTGTGTCATGCTAAGCCTTATATAAGTGCGAACAAATATAACTATTTTTGATCAACACTGAATGGGCTCAGCGAAGTTTCAAACGCTATATATGAGTAACTAGTGGGACAATTTTTGTGCGCGAATTATACACTATTCACTATTATAAAAGCGATAGGCTTATAACATTATGATGGGGATTTATTAAATTAAAATTGATAGTTTTTTGTTGGTGTTATTAACTCTGGGATAGGAATGTCCCAACATTCTGTTGGAATAGATTGAACTAGCTGACAGTTATGCGCTAAACCTATTGGGTAAGGGGTCGCATTTTTGTTTTTTTGATATTGCTCGAACCAGCTTTGTAGTGTTCTATCATAAAAGCCTCCGCCCATACCTAATCGTGCGCCAGTTTCATCGAAAGCGACAAGAGGCGTAAAAATGATATCAATGTTTTCTATGTGTTGAATAAGGTTAACATTCAATTTAGGTTCAGAGATCCCGAAACGGTTTTTACACATTTTTGTTTCAGGTGTGTATTTTAAAAAGAGTAAATGACCTTTACTAAAAGGGTGAATAACAGGTAAGTAAACGTCTTTGTTGTTAGCCCAACACCATTCAATAAACGGTATAGTGTACAGTTCACCATCGTTGGCTAGGTAAATAGCAATATGCTGTGCTGAAAGTATTTTAGGGTGAGTGGTTAATTGCTCTGATAGCTGAACAGCTGCCATAGTTTGTGCATTATTACTGAGAGCTAAGCGCTTTTCTCTGGTGGTTTTTCTGAGTTGATTTCTGTTATCCACAATAAGCCTATTTTCACTGTTGGATGTATTTTGTTGAAGGTAATAAATAGTATATAAAGATTAATCCGCCTAACAATAAATAAGCAATTTGCTGTTAGGTGGATTTAAGTCATTCACTTATACAAAAGTGATTTTGAACTTAAGCTGTTTGAGAAACTTCTTTTTTCTCTTGCTCTTCGCTTTCAGCAAGTAATTCCCAAAATCTAGTCTTAAAGCCAAGTATTAATACTACAATACCAACACCAATACTAAATACACTGATTTGCATATATAACGCTGGAATTTGATCAAGATTATTTGGATCAAAGTTACCTGCTAATAAACCAGATATGATGTTACCAATAGAATAAGTTAATACAAATACACCCATCATTTGACCTGCAAAACGCTTAGGCGATAACTTACTTACTGCACTTAATGCTGTTGGGCTAAGTATTAATTCACCTACTGTGTGTAGGAAATAAGTAGCTACTAACCAATAAGGTGCTACTTTTAATCCAGATGCTGCATATTGAGCGGCAAAAAACATAACAATAAAACCTGTTGCCATGATAATTAAGCCGATAGCACATTTTAAACCGTAAGCTGGAGTAACTAACTTTTGACCTAACTTCATCCATAAAGCGGCAAAGAAAGGTGAAAGAATAACAATAAACATAGCGTTAGTTGACTGAAACCATGCAGGAGGAATTTCAAAAGAACCAATCATTCTGTCGGTATAATCGCGAGCAAATAAATTTAGTGACGACCCCGCTTGTTCAAAACCAGACCAAAAACATGCTGATGCAATACAAATTAATAATAATGCTCCTAGTCTTAACCTTTCACTTTTAGTTAAATTACCTAAAAAATAAATAGCTGCGTAATAAACAACAAAAATAAGTGTGAATACTATCGCTGTGTACTGAGCTAAAACAACAGGCTCAATCGTTATTACACCCTGAAAAACCATGGTTGTAACTGCAGCAACAAGTACTAAGAAGCTTGCTATTGCTATCCAAGATAGTTTAGCGCCTTTAGGTGATAAAGGTGAAACAGGTCCATCGCCTACTTCATTTAAATTAGGAGTAGTAAGTTTATATTGAATTAAACCTGCACCCATACCTATAGCGGCAGCACCAAAAGCCCAATGCCAACCCATATTAGTTGCAAGATAACCACATACAATATAACCAATGAAAGAGCCTAAGTTGATACCCATGTAATAAATGGCGTAACCAGCATCGCGGCGTCTATCTTTTGGTGAATATAATTGACCTACCATGGCGCCAATATTAGGTTTAAGTAAGCCAGTACCTATAATGACCAATATTAAGCCGATAAAAAATGTATTGTCGTTAGGTATAGCTAAAACAATATGGCCAAGCATGATGATGATACCACCATACCAAATGGCTTTTTGACCACCTATTAATCTGTCAGCAATCCAGCCACCAGGTAGCCCCATAAAATAAACACTACCTGTGTATAAACCATAGATAGCTGAAGCTGATAAAACCGTTAATGCTAATCCACCTTCTTGCAGGGTTGCTGTCATAAAAAGAACAAGTAGGGCACGCATGCCGTAGTAACTCATTCTTTCCCACATCTCTGTGAAGAACAGAGTTGTTAATCCTACTGGGTGTCCGAAAAACTTTGTATCTTTAATTTCTTGTGATGATAATTCCATTCACATTACCTTTTATTATTAGCTGATCTTTGTATAAAAAATGTTGAGGTTGAAGATTTTAGCTTCAACGTTATCGAAAATGTACCATTAAAATCTGTTATAAAATAGTAACTAGAAGTCAAATTCGAAGGATTAACAGCAATTTTTAGGTTTTATAAGTACTAATGTTTAATTAAACACCTATCTATATGGTTTAATTCAGTGATATAGGTTTATTTTGATTATTGTTTAATAGTAATATACGGGCAATTATTAAGAGTTATAACAAGCGGGTTAACAAAGTATATGTCACATTCATTAAACGATGTAAAAATTGGAATTATTGGTTTAGGTTATGTGGGCTTGCCTTTGGCTGTAGAGTTTGGCAAAAAATACCAAACAGTGGGTTTTGATATACATGAGAAACGTATAACAGAATTAAAAGCAGGGCATGACTTTACACTAGAAGTGTCTTCAGAAGAGTTAGCTGATTCAGCACATATTAGTTACTCATGTAACGTTGACGACTTGAAAAGCTGCAATGTTTATATTGTTACTGTACCAACACCTATAGATAAACATAAGCAGCCTGATTTAACGCCGCTGGTTAAAGCAAGTGCTATGTTAGCTAAAGTGCTCTCCAAAAACGATATCGTTATATATGAATCAACAGTTTATCCAGGCGCTACAGAAGAAGTTTGTATTCCTGAGATAGAAAAGCATTCAAGCTTTGTTTTTAATCAAGACTTCTTTGCTGGCTACAGCCCTGAGCGAATTAATCCTGGCGATAAAGAACATCGTGTTACTAATATCTTAAAAGTGACTTCTGGCTCTACTGAAGAGATAGCTGAGTTTATTGATCAATTATATGGCTCAATTATTACAGCAGGTACCTATAAAGCTTCTTCTATTAAAGTTGCTGAAGCCGCTAAAGTGATTGAAAATACACAACGTGATTTAAACATTGCGCTTATTAATGAATTAGCTGTAATTTTTAACAAATTAGGCATTGATACTGAAGAAGTATTAAAAGCTGCAGGTACTAAGTGGAACTTCTTACCATTCCGTCCTGGTTTAGTTGGTGGTCACTGTATTGGAGTTGATCCATACTACTTAACGCATAAAGCTCAAGCGATTGGTTATAATCCTGAAGTTATTCTTGCGGGTCGTCGTATTAATGATGGTATGGCTGAATATGTGGTTTCTCAGCTAACTAAAACCATGATCAAACGTAAGTTACAAGTTAATGGTGCTAACGTATTAGTGATGGGCTTAACGTTTAAAGAAAATTGCCCTGATGTACGAAATACTAAAGTTGTAGATATTTTATCTGAACTTAGCGAATATCAAATGAATGTTGATGTTTATGACCCTTGGGTAAATCCTGCGGATGCTAAACATGAATACGATGTAGATTTGATTGCTGAGCCAGAAGCAGGTAAATACGATGCGATTATTTTTGCGGTTGCTCATCATCAATTTAAAGCTTTAAGTAATAGTGAAATTAAAGCCTTAATGAAACCTGAACATGTTATTTATGATTTAAAATATATGTTAGATATGGATTTTTCTGATATTCGTTTATAAGCTGTATTTATAGGTAAAGTTCAACCTATGCCTTTAATAAACCAAATATTTACATTGTAGATATTTGGTTTTTTTGTTTTTAGTTTCAAGATGATTTCAAGTTATTAGACTTTTGCTATACGTTTTTATCATTAGCATAATAAGCCTGAAATTAATTCAGCTATAACTTTCCTACTTAAAATCTCTCTCTTATTAATGTTATACTCTGTAGATGAATTAAATAATTTAGTTCGGGGCAGATGGAAAACTCAATGAATCGATATCAAGAAGTACAAAGCAACTTAAAGAATAATTCGAAGAAATGGTTAATTACAGGATGTGCAGGTTTTATTGGATCGAACCTACTTGAAACCTTATTACTTCTTAACCAAGAAGTGGTTGGGTTAGATAACTTTGCTACGGGTCATCAAAAAAATCTAGACGAAGTTCAGTCACAAGTATCAGCAGAACAATGGGCAAAATTTACCTTTATTGAAGGTGATATCAGAAATGTTGATGACTGTCATAAAGCTGTAATGGGTGTTAACTATATTTTACATCAAGCTGCACTAGGTTCTGTTCCTCGTTCTATTGTTGATCCTATTATGACTAACTCAGCTAACGTTACTGGTTTTTTAAATATGCTAGTAGCAGCTAAAGAAGCTAAAGTTGAAACTTTTGTCTATGCGGCTTCAAGCTCTACTTACGGTGATCATCCAGCATTACCTAAAATAGAAGAAAATATTGGTAATCCTTTATCGCCTTACGCAGTAACTAAATACGTTAATGAATTATATGCTGATGTGTTTTTTAAAACATACGGTTTAAATACTATAGGTTTACGCTACTTTAACGTGTTCGGTAAAAGACAAGATCCAGAAGGCGCTTACGCAGCAGTTATTCCTAAATGGACATCATCTATGTTTAATAATGAAGATGTGTTTATTAATGGTGATGGCGAAACTAGCCGAGATTTTTGTTTTATCGAAAATGCAGTACAAGCTAATATTTTAGCTGCAACGTCAAACGACGAAGCTAAAAACAATGTTTACAATGTGGCGGTAGGCGACAGAACAACATTAAATATTTTATTCGATAGCTTAAAAAGTGCTTTAGGTAAGAATGAGATTGCTTACGATAAATCACCTGTTTACAGAGAGTTTAGAGCAGGCGATGTAAGACATTCTCAAGCCGATATAGGTAAAGCTAATAGCTTACTTGGCTATGATCCTGAATATAAAATTCAGTCAGGTATTGAAAAAGCCATGACTTGGTACGTTAGCAACTTATAAGGTTGACGTATTGATTGAAGCAAGACTTTGATCATGCTTTTAATTAAATATTATTAATAAAATTTACACAAACTTAAACGGAATACATAAGGGAATTTGATGCCAAATAAAATAACAAAAGCAGTAATACCAGTAGCAGGACTAGGAACGCGTATGCTACCCGCTACTAAAGCAATACCAAAAGAGATGCTACCAATTGTAGATAAACCTCTTATTCAATATATTGTTAATGAGTGTATTGCAGCAGGTATTAAGGAAATCGTTTTAGTTACGCATTCATCAAAAAATGCGATTGAAAACCATTTTGATAAATCATTTGAGTTAGAAACAACCTTAGAAAAGCGTGTTAAACGTCAGTTGTTAGAAGAAATTCAAGCGATTTGTCCTAAAGGCATTACAATTTTACACGTAAGACAAGGTGAAGCTAAAGGTTTAGGTCATGCAGTATTAAAGGCTCAACCAATTATTGGTAACGAACCTTTTGTTGTTGTTTTACCTGACGTTATTTTAGATGAAACGACAGCAAACTTAAAAACTGAAAACTTAGCAGCAATGCTTACTCGTTATGATGAAGTAGGGCACAGCCAAATCATGGTTGAACCTGTACCTATGGAACAAGTAAGTAGTTATGGTGTTGTTGATTGTGGCGGACAAGAACTTGTTGCTGGCGAATCTAAAGCAATGACAGCTGTTGTTGAAAAACCTGATGTTGAAGATGCTCCGTCTAACTTAGCTGTTGTTGGTCGTTATGTACTTTCTGAAAAAATCTGGAAACTACTTGCTACTACTGCACCAGGCGCTGGCGATGAAATCCAATTAACAGATGCTATTGATAGCTTAATGGAACTTGAAACAGTTGAAGCATTCCACATGACGGGTAAATCACACGATTGTGGTTCTAAGTTAGGTTACATGAAGGCTAACGTAGAATACGGTTTACGCCATCCTGAAATTGCAGAAGACTTTAAAGCTTTCATAAAAGAATTAGTAGGCTAAAAAGCATTATCTACTAGTAAGATAAAGTTATTCACTCAATTTTATTGATGATTAACCTTTATTCTTATTGTTTTACAAAAAAACCTATAGCATTTTGTTATAGGTTTTTTTATTTTATAAAACCTAATTAATTCCCAGTTAAAAGCAGAATAAAACTAAACTTAGAGCAAAGTTTCTTAAATCAAAGCCAAATACCTCTCATATAATTTTGGCTTCAATTATTACCTTTCTTGTTATTCTTATTTCATCTAAACAAGTCGTTTCTTATATGGAAGCGTTTTCCTAGCTGTGTCATTATATCACTACTTAAATTAGACAAAAGTTATTACACAGCGATGAATTTAACTCACTTACAGAAACTTGAAGCTGAATCAATCCACATTATGCGCGAAGTTGCGGCAGAGTTTGATAACCCTGTTATGCTTTATTCCGTAGGTAAAGATTCAGCTGTATTATTACACCTTGCTCGCAAAGCTTTTGCGCCAGGTAAAATTCCATTTCCATTATTACATGTAGACACTACATGGAAATTCAAAGAAATGATCGCCTTTCGTGATGAAATGGCAAAAGAATATGGCTTTGAATTATTAGTACACAAAAACCAAGAGGGCATCGATGCAGGCGTCGGTCCATTTACTCATGGTAGTGCTAAACATACTGATATCATGAAAACTCAAGGCTTAAAGCAAGCACTTGATAAATATGGTTTTGATGCTGCTTTTGGTGGCGCACGTCGTGATGAAGAAAAGTCGCGTGCTAAAGAACGTGTGTATTCTTTCCGTGATAAAAATCACCGTTGGGATCCAAAAAGCCAACGTCCAGAGTTATGGAACATTTATAACGGTAAAGTAAATAAAGGTGAAAGTATTCGTGTTTTCCCATTATCTAACTGGACTGAATTAGACATTTGGCAGTATATCTATTTAGAAAGCATCAAAATTGTACCTTTATACCTATCTGAAAAACGTCCTGTTGTTGAACGCGATGGCACGTTAATTATGGTCGATGATGATCGTATGCCGATTGAAGAAGGCGAAGAAATACAAATGAAAAATGTACGTTTTCGTACATTAGGTTGTTACCCACTTACGGGTGCTGTTGAGTCTACCGCAACAACCTTGCCTGAAATTATTCAAGAAATGTTATTAACAAAAACTTCTGAACGCCAAGGGCGTGTTATTGACCATGATTCATCTGGGTCAATGGAGAAGAAGAAGATGGAAGGTTACTTCTAAGTCTTTTTGTTAAATAAAAACATTGAATAAAATATTCGTACAGTGGGTGAAAAGCATTAAGCAAGCCCGTTATACCGTAAAAAATTAAACGTAAATTAGGCGATAAGCATTAGCTATCGTACAAATTTCGAAAGGAACAATCATGAGTCCAGATACAGGCTTACTTGAAACAGATATTGAAGCTTATTTAAAACAGCATGAAAACAAAGAAATGGTGCGCTTCTTTACATGTGGTAGCGTTGATGATGGTAAAAGTACTTTAATTGGTCGTCTATTACACGATTCAAAAATGATCTTTGAAGATCAATTAGCGGCTATTGAAAAAGACAGCAAAAAATCAGGTACTACAGGTGAAGCTATTGATTTAGCTTTATTAGTTGACGGTCTGCAATCAGAGCGTGAACAAGGTATTACCATTGATGTTGCTTACCGTTACTTTGCTACAGATAAACGCAAGTTTATTATTGCGGATACTCCAGGTCACGAGCAATACACTCGTAACATGGCAACAGGTGCTTCAACATGTGATTTAGCAATTATATTGATTGATGCGCGTCATGGTGTACAAGTACAAACACGTCGTCATTCATTCATTTGTTCATTGTTAGGCATTAAGCATGTATTAATTGCTGTGAACAAAATGGATTTGGTTGACTACAGCCAAGAACGTTATCAAGAAATCAAAAAAGAATACCGTGAATTTGCTGAAGACTTATCATTTGAAGATGTGCGCTTTGTACCTATTTCTGCATTAAATGGTGATAACGTAGTAGACGAAAGTGTCAACATGCCTTGGTACCCAGGCGCTACGATGATGAAGCTATTAAACACTATCAAAGTTGATGGTGATGAAAGTTTCACACAGTTCAGATTTCAAGTGCAATATGTAAACCGTCCTAACCTAGATTTCCGTGGCTTTTCAGGTACGGTAGCATCAGGTCATATACGTGTTGGCGATTCAATTGTTACGCTTCCTTCAGGTAAAGAAAGTACGATTAAATCGATTGTTACTTTTGAAGGCGAAATAGATCGTGCTGATAAAGGCATGGCAGTTACGCTTACCTTAGAAAACGAGATTGATATCAGTCGCGGTGAGCTAATTGTTAAGAAAGATAACTTGCCTGTTACCTCTAAAGAAATTAATTCCACAGTGGTATGGATGCATGAAGACGAACTAGAACCAGGTCGAGATTACTACATTAAACACGGTAGTAAAATGACATCAGGTCATGCAATTAATGTTGAGCATCGTATTGATGTAAACAACATGAAAAAGATTGATGTTGACCAACTAGCGCTAAACGAAATTGGTTCAGTAAACTTTGAGTTGGAAGAAGCATTACATTTTGATGCTTACAACGACAACAAAACTTCTGGCGCATTTATCATTATCGATCGTTTAAGTAACATCACGGTAGGTGCGGGTATGATCAATCACGCGATTGATGCTAAAGATGAAAAAGCTTATTCAGAGTTTGAAATAGAGTTTAATACATTGGTTCGCAAACACTTCCCACATTGGGGTGCACGAGATATTTTAAGAGCTAAATAGCTCTTTATTGAGATCTATTTAGCCCTTTTTAAGAGCTACATTTTATGAATTACTTTAATTTATACAGCAAAGGCTCTTCTTAATGGATATATCTCAATGGTTTATGGTTGCTATTTTTATAGCAACCTTTGCTGGTCTCGTTAAGTTTCAACATGTACCTGAACGCGTATTCGCAGCTGCTATGCTTGTGTGTTTAGGTGTATCTTTTGTTTCTTATAAAGATATTTTAACTAATGCTGTTAATCCAGGATTAGTTACCCTTATTTTACTGGTTTTATGCTCTTTTACTTTTGAGCGTACCAGTGTTTTACGTCGTTTATCTACCTCTATGATCAGCGGCTCTGCCTTAGCTTCTTCAGTAAAAACATTAATTGGTACGGCGTTCTCGTCGGCGTTAATGAGTAATACGGCGGTTGTTGCTTCGCTTATTTCTACCATTAAAAATAATAAAGTGGTTAATCCTGGTAAGTTATTAATTCCATTATCTTTCGCTGCTATTTTAGGTGGTACCTTAACCTTAGTAGGTACATCCACTAACTTGATCGTTAATAGTATGTTGATTGATCAAGGTCATACCGGTTTAGGCTTTTTTGATTTCACTCTAGTAGGCGTTTGTGCTTTATCGGTGTGCTTATTGGTGATTTTTTTACGTATTAATTCACTGCCTGATATGGAGCTTCAAGAGCTTTCAACGAATGAATATTTGGTTGAAGCAGCTGTAGGTGTTGACTCAAAGCTTGTGGGTAAAAGCATTGAAGAAAATGGACTGAGAAATTTAGACTCATTGTTTTTAGTTGAACTCGTTCGCAATGGCAGATTACTTTCGCCTGTAGGTCCAGATGAAGTGGTACAAGGTAAAGACAAACTTATTTTCAGTGGTGATATTTCTAAAGTTTTAACATTACAACAATTTGATGGTTTAACCTTATTCGCTGAACAAGATGGTTTATTGCGTGAAAATTTAACGGAAGTCTTAATAAAACCTGACTCAGCTGTTGTGGGAAAAACCCTCAAGAGTGCAGGATTTAGAGCGCGCTTTGATGCAGCTGTTGTGGCGATTCGACGTGAAGGCTCAACCTTGTCGGGTAAGTTAGGTGAAATTACCTTACAGTCAGGCGATTTTCTGATTTTAGCAGTAGGTAACGACTTTAGTTCGCGAACTAACTTATCAAAAAACTTTTTTATATTGTCGGGTCATCAACCTGAAAATATGCTGAGTGGCTGGCGCGACTCATTAACAGTCATTGGATTTTTAGTGACTATTGCAGCATCTGCTTTAACATCTATATCCTTAGTCACCTGTTTGATTTTTTATATTTCATTACTTATTTTTACAGGTTGTTTAACGGTAAATGAAATTAAACGTCGTTTCCCTTTAGAAATTTGGATGATAGTTCTTGGTGCGTTAACTTTAGCAAAATCACTCGAAAGTAGCGGAGTGGTTAATCTGTTGGCTAATAGTTTAGAAAGTTTATTACAAGGGCAAAGTCACTACACCGCACTTATTCTCATTTTTATAGTCACTTTGCTATTAACCGAAATTATAACGAATACTGCAGCAGCAGCTTTAATTTTTCCTATTGCGTACAGTATGAGTGTGGGATTAGAAGCTAGTCCATTACCTTTTGTAATGGCAGTAGCATTTGCTGCAAGTGGCAGTTTTATGAGTCCTTATGGCTATCAAACAAATGTTATGGTGTATAACGCAGGTAATTATAAATTGACCGACTTTGTGAAGTTTGGTTTACCTGTTTCACTCACTTATAGTGTGATTGTACTAGCGTTGTTACCTTGGGTATTTCCTTTTTAGGAAAGCTAAAAATTATAGATTGACCGTCCGTCTACCGAAATAATAGAGAAAAATGATGAAAACAGAAAATACCGTATGGCACGAACAAAATATTACTAAAGAGCAACGCTCTGCGCAAAAGAATCAGAAGCCTTGTTTATTATGGTACACAGGATTAAGTGGCTCGGGTAAATCAACCGTCGCTAATGCGGTAGATGCATTATTATTTGAACGTGGCTGTCATAGTTACTTATTGGATGGCGATAATGTACGCCATGGTTTAAATGGTGATTTAGGTTTTAGTGATGAAGACAGAATTGAAAATATTCGTCGTATCAGCCAAGTAGCTAAGTTATTTGTTGATTCAGGTTTGATTGTTTCTACCGCTTTCATTTCTCCTTTTGCTACTGATAGAGCGATGGCAAGTGACATGCTTGAGCAAGGTGAATTTATGGAAGTTTACATAGATACGCCAATAGCCATATGTGAGCAACGCGATCCTAAAGGCTTATACAAAAAAGCTCGTGCTGGCGAAATCAAAGATTTTACAGGTATAGATTCAACTTACGATGTACCAACAGCTCCAGCTATTCATGTAAAAACTGACGAAAAGTCGATTAAAGAATGTGCCGAACAAATAGTACAACACCTAATTGATAATCAATTTATTCAGTAAGCTCTTTACTTAAAAAAGCTTAATAAATGAAAGGAAAGAATTACATGCATTTTGATGTGTTTAATGGTGATGCTGACGGTATTATTGCGCTGGTTCAATTACGACTTGCTGAGCCTAAAGAATCGACTTTAATAACAGGTGTTAAAAGAGATATAAGCTTACTTAAGCAAGTAGATGTTGAAACTGCAGACACGATTACCGTGCTTGATATCTCGCTTGAGAAAAACATTGATGCACTGAATCTTCATTTAGAAAATAAAACGCCTGTTTTTTATATTGATCATCACCGTGCTGGCGATATTCCACGTTCTGAACATTTAACAACGTTGATTAATACCGATGCAAATACTTGCACTAGCTTATTGGTTAATGACTATTTAAAAGGTGCGTATGTTCATTGGGCTGTTGCAGCTGCTTTTGGCGATAACATGACTCAATCAGCGATTACGTTAGCTGAAAGTGCTGGTTTATCTCAAGCACAGCAAGACCAACTTAAAGCCCTAGGTATTTACATTAATTACAACGGCTATGGTCGTGATGTTGATGATTTGCATTTTCATCCAGCAGAGCTTTATAAAGCGTTATTAGCTTACGCTGATCCACTTGATTTGATTGCTGAACAAGGTTCTATCTTTCATCAGTTAGAAAAAGCTTATTTAAGCGATATGGAAAAAGCCTTAACAGCGCAAGTATTAGCTGACACTCATATCAGCAAAGTGGTTCAGTTAGATGATGCACCTTGGGCGAGAAGAGTCAGTGGTGTATTCGGTAATGATTTAGCAAACCAATCACCTGATAAAGCTCATGCTGTTGTTACGTTAAACGCTGTTAAAGCTGATGAAGAAGCAACATATACAGTAAGTGTGAGAGCACCGTTAAACAATAAACAGGGCGCTGATGAAGTGTGTATTCAGTTTCCAACGGGCGGTGGCAGAGCTGGTGCAGCAGGTATTAACTTATTACCACAAACTATGCTGTCGAACTTTATTGATACTTTGAATGAATATTATAAAGCTTAAGATAATTACTTTAGTTTTGTTGATGTTTTAATGTAACCTTCCTTTTATCGAAAAATAAAATCACCCAATTTACGGGTGATTTTTTGTTTATAACATGCACTTTTTTAACTTCTGATCTTGCACTTATGCATTAGATTTTTAGCTTTTAGGTTTGAATTTAATCTTCAGACCTAAAAGCCTCAGCGGTTAAGTGATGGCGATTGAGTAACTTATAAAACTCGGTTCTATTGCGTTGCGCTATCTTTGCTGCCTTAGATACATTACCTGCAGTTATTTGTAGTAGCTTAGCTAAATAGTCACGTTCGAATTTATCTTTCGCTTGCTGAAACGAGGGTAAGATTGTGGTTTTATCGCGAAGTGCATTTTTAACTAAGGTTTCACTAATTAATGGCTCTGTTGATAATGCGACACTTTGTTCTACAATATTCTGCAATTGTCTGATATTGCCAGGCCAAGGCGCACTGATAAGTAATTCCATAGCTTCTTGTGAAAAACCTTTAATATCCGTATCAATTTTTTCGAGTACATTATTTAAGAAGTGTTGAATAAGTAGAGGAATATCTTCTCGTCTTTCTGATAACGGCGGTAACTCTAATTCTACAACGTTGAGTCGGTAGTAAAGATCTTCTCTGAACGTTTGATCAATAATAGCTTGCTGCAAATTTTTATGAGTCGCTGCAATAATACGTACATCAACTTTTATTGATTGTGTGCTGCCGACAGGGCGAACCTCTCTTTCTTGCAGTGCACGTAATAGTTTTACTTGGAAATTCATTGGCATATCACCAATTTCATCTAGAAATAATGTGCCACCATTTGTCGCCTCAAATAGACCAACATGATTTCTTTCTGCGCCAGTAAATGCACCTTTTGTATGGCCAAACAGCTCAGACTCTAACAATTGTTCAGGTATCGCTGCACAGTTAATGGCTGTAAATTTTCCAGAGCGCCTATGACTTGCTTGATGTATTGCATTAGCGAGCAATTCTTTACCTGTTCCACTTTGGCTGTGGATCAAAATACTAAAATCACTTTTTGCTACTTGGCGAGTTTGATTCAATAACGAACTCATTATCGTACTGCGACTAATAATGTTTTTACGCCATAATTCATCTTGATCTGGGTTATCTATATCAATAGGTTGAAGTCGTATTGCTTGTGAAACTGTATCAAGTAATTCTTTACTTTCAAATGGCTTAGTTAAAAAGCTAAAGACGCCTTGTTTAGTTGCACTTATGGCGTCTGGAATCGTGCCATGTGCCGTTAAAATGATAACGGGCATGCTAGGGTGCTGTTGACGAACTTGTTCAAATAATGCCATTCCATCCATACCTTCCATACGTAAATCACTGATCACTAAGTGAGGATGAAAAGTTTTTAATTTACCTAAGGCAACTTTAGCGTTTTCAGCCGACTCAACTTTATAGTTAGCCGCAGAAAGACGAATACCGAGTAAGCGCAGTAGATGAGGATCATCATCAACGATGAGTATTTTTCCATTAACAGGGGCAGTTGTGGTTGATTGATTCATAAACTAATTCCCATGCTCGCTAATATTTTCTTCAATACGATGAAGTTGATTGATTTGTTCTTTAAGTAATTTTACTTGTTGTTCTAATTCTTTAACTGTTTTACCGCTCTGCTTAAGCTTTTGCTCTTGTTGAACTGAGGTTTCTTTTTGATCAATAAGGAGCTTTTGAGAGTTTCTAAAATCTACATTAATGTTGTCGTACTTTTGAATCATCAATAATTGTTCATTAAGTAAATCTCTTAACAGAGTAATTAAAGCTAAATTAGTTGGGTTATAACGCGACTCAATATATTGAAGTTGCAGCTCGTTTAATAACGATTTAGCCGTATAAGGATTGTATATTGGTGATTTGGGGAGACTGTGTAGCAGTATTAAATAAATGTCTGCATCTGGGCTCTGTGTTTTTTTGTTTATGTTTTGTTGGGCTATTTCTTGTAATAATTGATTGTTATCTAAACTTTTTAGCCAAAGATAATAATCACCATAAGTTGGGATGCGAATTGTTTCTTTTACTGGAGTTAATTGACAAGCGCTAATGCTTATCATCAAGCCTACTGCGGCAAGTGATTTTACAATTGATTTTGTTTTTGAAAAGAGATTCATTATGGTGTTCCTACTAAAAATGCTCGAGGTAATATTAAGGTAAATGTAGTACCACTTGGTTCTTGTGTTTTACTGGTAACGCTAATGTTTCCATTAATACGCATTAATAATTCTTTAACTATGGTTAAGCCTAAACCGCTACCTTTTATCTCGTTTCCTTGTGGAGCTGGACCCTGATAAAAAGCATCGAAAACTTTATTCATCACTTCTTCGTTTAGCCCCATACCTTCATCCGTTATTGTTATTTTCAACTGCTCAGCTACTAATGACGTGCTAAGAGAAATCCTACTATTTTCGGGTGAATATTTTATCGCATTCGACAGTAAGTTATCTAAAATAACGGCAAGTTGTTTAGCGTTACTGTATATGGTGATATTTTCGAAAGTTGTGTGTAAATCTATGTGTTTACGTTTTATATCTAACTTTCTTTCGTTAATTACACTGCCAATTAATGGCGTCACGTGAAGTTTTTCAGAGTCTTGTAAACTGGTAGAATCTAATACAATGTTAAAGTCTAAAAGGTCTTCAATTAAACGTTGTAAACGGGTTACGCTGGTTCTAATAATATCACTGATTTCCTGTTGATCAGGATTCAAAGCACCTACGCTATTATCATACAGTAATTCCGTTCCTTCCCTGATAGCTGCAAGTGGTGTTTTTAATTCATGAGATATATGTCTAATAAAGCTAGATTTCTGTAATTCTAAAGCATGCAGCCTAGTTCTCATTACTTCTAGCGCATCAACAATTTCATTTATTTCTGGTGAGCTTTTCAAGGCTATTTGATGTTCAAAATTTCCTTGCTCAAGTTGTTGTATTTCCGCAATCAACTTCTTTAAAGGTTTGGTAATTATGATGATAAAAAACACAGCAATTAAAATGGTAATCGGGATGATTAACAAGCTGTTTAGCATAGTTTGTCTGAGTAAGTTTGCTGACGTTTTTACTTCTTTTGCTTGGTTGTATATAACTTCGTTACTACGCTGGTTAATACGATTATACGTTTTAGCCAATAACTTAAACTGGTCTTGCAGTTGAGTTAAATACAAGGTTTGATCATTTTCAGGCGAGAGTAATTGATTGATAAACATTATTTCATTCAGAAACTGGTTGCTAAGCTCTTTCAGGTTTTTATCAGGATGATCAATTAAATGTTGGTTGGTTATTGTCAGTAATCGTTCTTCTTCAATAAAATAATTATTCGTTAGCTCTTTGTTCTTAAGAACAATTGATTGGCTAGCGTATCTTTCCATTTTTACAAGCAACTCACTTAGCTGTTTACTGGTTTCAGTAAACTCAGCAGCATTAAAAATAGCATCTTCACTTTGATTAGATAATTTATTTATTTGGGCTGCACTGTATAACAATGCAAGAACAAGAGGTAAGGCTACAAGCGAAAAACCTAATAGTGTTAGCTTCTTAATCGAAAGGGTGTCTAAGCCTGTTATTTGGTAGATCTTGTAAAGGTTTGAGAGAGATGAATTGCCCACCGTAGTAACAGCCTGCTTTATAAGTAGAGTAATCCCTCCTTTTTAAGTGAAATACAGGGTAAACGCAATAGTGTCTCTATTTGGATACACTATTTATTTTCCTTTTTTACGTACTTAATTTATTGTTTTTAAAGGATTTAGTTTTTTATTGTTTGTTACTTATACCATTTAAATATTGTTAAATTATTTATGTGTCTCCATCTAGAGACAAAGTTAATGTGCTTTTGTTTTAAATTCCTTTTAAAACAGTTGGTTATGATGTGGCACGCCTTGTGCTATACCTAGGTTGGTTACAGTGTTATTTGATATGTTTTATATTTCTTTCTCCTTTTGCTTGTAGATGGAATGTTGCTAAGTAGGTTATCCCCCTTAATTAGCACATATATATTTTTAGTAGTAACACTGTTTAATTATTTGAATAAAGAAGGGCTCATTATGAAAAACGTAAGTTTAGCTAAAATAACTTTAAGCTTAATACTCGTTGCTGTAACTGGCTCCACAGTATATGCGAATGAAGTTACTCCAACTATTACTGCAGTTGAAGATACTGGTGAAGTAACGAGCTCTTTTTCTTTAAAACAATTCGATTTCACACAACTTTTAACGGTGTTTGATATTGATAAAAATGGTTTTTTAAGTGAAGCAGAGTTAGCTACAAGCGATAACGTAGCACTTAGAACCGTGTTTAAAAGTTTAGATTCAAATAAAGATGCAAGCATTAGTGCTGAAGAGTTTAGCGCTTTTGATGAAAAAAAATCGTATTAGTATTCAATCATTTAATTTTAATCATTAACAATTAAGGAATTATCATGAATAACTCAAACTTAGTGAAAATGACTCTTGGCGTAGCATTAGCAACTGTTGCTACTTTTGTTGTAAATGCAAATGACATCACTTCAAAAGTGAGTGAAGCAATAACTACTACTGAAGCTAGCATAACTGAAGTAAAAGAATTGCAAGTAATTGAACCAGTAGAGTCAGTTATTTCATTACAAGAGAAAGACTTTTCACAACTTTTATCAGATTTCGATGCAGATCAAAATGGTGCTTTAAGTGAAAAAGAATTAGAAACCAGTGATAACGAAGCCCTTAAAATGGCTTTTAAAAATCTGGATGTGAATGAAGATTTACATATTAGTGCGAATGAATTCAGCAATTTATAGCACTTAATTTAGCATTGCTGAATGTTATTTATCCGACTCCTTTGATAATTAGCATTTCAGCAAAATCATAATTTAACGGACTAAAAATACGTTTAAATTTTAAAAACAGGAAAGAAAATGAACAACATAAGCTTAGTTAAAATTACATTAGCCGTTGCCCTTGCAACAATCGCAACATTCATTGTAAATGCGAATGTAATTTCTCCTATGGAAACCGACCTACAAGACACTATCGTTTTTGCAGACGTTCAAGATATTGTCGAGGTAGAAGGTTCTACTGTACAGCAAAAATCTTTTGCTAAGCTTTTAACAAAGTTTGATACCAACAAAAATGGTGCTTTAAGTGAAGTTGAGTTATCAACTAGCGATAACGAAGCGCTTAAAATGGTGTTTAAGAATTTAGATTTAAATGAAGATGCTGATCTTAGTTTAGATGAATTTAATGCTTTTTAGTTTAAAACTGAGTTAATTGATAACTCAGTTCTGAATGACTTTTTTGTAAAAGTTGACCCTTACTTGATAGGTAAAAGCATTCAAATTTTATGCTATCTGAGTATTCCTTTGGATTTACTATTAATCCATTTATGCCGGCTATATTTCTACTTTTCAGCCGGCTTTTTTTTATTCCATACGTTTGAAGCTGTTGAGCTTATTTCAATAGCAAATTACCTATAAGTTTATCAGCTTCAAAGTATACAAAGCACTAACACAAACTACAGAGAAACCTTGTAATGCAACCTGACCTTACACGTTATATTGAATTAAATAATTGGATCTTCGAGATAAAAAGTATTAAGGCTATTAGAGTTGATACGTACGGCGAACCTTACAGTGCCACAGCAAACTTATGTATTAATAATGACAATGCTTATCTTGATGGGGTAATGACTCGTGATCAGAAAGACTTAAAAGAAGAAGATTATTTAACTTTTATGGCGCTATGTGAAAAACTTGGAATTACTAAAGTTAAGTTCGACAATTATAGTGAGCAGAATGTATTTGAGGAAAGAATAAAAGTTGCTCAATAAACATATTGCAACTAGTACAACACCCGTTAGTAAAGTTCAGTAATTACACCACTTATACCATCTTAAAAATATGAGCAAAGGATTTGCTTCTATATTTCATTTTATTATCTAATCTCTCACTTGTTTTAAATTCCTGATTATTCCTATCATCTGATAGCACTTAACGATAAAATAATGGTTAATATAACTCTATTATTAAACGAGCCATGACCACACCATTCTCATATTCTCATACATTTACATTAGACAAAGATCATTTTAATGAGTGCTACAGCCAATCTGTTGTAAATGACCAATCGATAAAAGCCTATTTTAAAGCCATTATTTTAAGCGTATTTGGTATTCTTCTTGTGTTGTTTAGTGATGTGAATCCTTACGCCGCTTGGTTTGTTTTTGCTTTAGGTATTTTAGAGGCTATTAGTATTTATTATCGCCAACCGTGGTGGGTAATGCGTCAGCTTTTAGGAAAGTCTGCAAAAGGTGATGTTACGCTTATTGTTGATGATAAAGGTATAGCAACAAATTCTTTTTACATAAAGAACATGGTGCTTTGGCAAAATATCTCAGCCTTTAAAAAAACTGATTTAGGTTGGGTTATTAGTCATGAGTTCGGAAACAACTATATTTCAAATACTTGTTTGTCATCTGAAGCTATTGCCTTATTTGAAGAATACCAAGCTGAGTTAGTAGCAAAAAAATCTAAAGAAACGTAATTAATTATTAGCGCTGAACTATTATTTTTAATAATAACCCGCATATATTTGGTTACAGATATATTACAAATCACAAATGAGAATTATTCGTAAATTTTAATGGGTAAGGTATAATCAATTTTAATCTTCACTTAGTTTCAATTTAGTTACTATAAATAATTTAGGTAAATTAATGTTAAAAAAAATAGTTAGTGTAATGGTATTTATGGCTTGTTTTGCTGCAAATGCAAAAGAAGAAGTTAACGTATATTCATATAGACAACCATTTTTAGTTGAGCCTTTATTTAAAAAGTTTACTGACAAAACAGGTGTTAAAGTTAATGTTGTTTTTGCTAAAAATGGCATGGTTGAACGTTTAAAGCGTGAAGGTAAACATAGCCCTGCCGATATTTTATTAACTAATGATATTAGTCGCCTTGTTGATTTACATAACAGTGAGTTATTACAAACAGTAACCTCAACTAATATCGAACAAGCTATCCCTACACAATATCGTTCAGCAGATAATCAGTGGTTTGCTTTAACAACTCGTGTAAGAAATATATATTCTGCTAAGCGTTTAGGTGATATTGATTTTAATTACGAAGATTTAGCTAAACCAGAATGGAAAGGACGTATTTGTACGCGCAGTGGCAAGCATATATATAACGTTGCTTTGATCGCTTCAATGATTGCTGAGCATGGTGAAGCGGAAACTCTTACTTGGTTAGAAGGTGTTAAAAGTAACTTAGCACGTAAACCTCAAGGTAATGATCGCAGCCAAGTACAAGCGATTAATCAAGGTTTATGTGATGTGTCTTTAGGTAATAGTTATTATTTTGGTAACATGTTACAAGACGAGAAACAGAAGGTTTGGGCTGAAAGTGTAAATATTAACTTTCCTAATCAAAGTAACCGTGGCGCACATGTTAATGTTTCAGGAATGGGAATGGCAAAACATGCTCCTAATAGTGATAATGCTAAAGCTTTAATGGAATTTTTAGTTTCAGTACCAGCACAAGAGCTTTATGCAGAAACGAATTTAGAATATCCAGTAAGAGAAGGCGTTAAAGTATCTGAACTTGTTGCATCTTGGGGCAAATTCTCAACAGATAAACTTCCATTAGAAGCGCTAGCTCAACACAGAAAAACAGCGTTAATGTTGTTAGATAAAGTACAATTTGATTTATAACACTTCATTATTGGCTGCTAAGTTTTTTTGAATAAATAATAAACACAGATTAATGTTGATGATTTTATTAGCATTAATCTGATAAACTTTAAGCCTGATGCCAGTTCGATTTATGAATTGATCTGTGTAAACTCATCAATTCATAATAAAAATGGCAGTGTAGTATCTTGATATCAGGTAACCGCAGTAAAGCTTGGCGCATTATTAGCTGGGTTATCGCAAGTGTATTAATACTACCTATTTTTATTATGTTAGGAAGTGGCTTAAGTGCCACGACCGAATTATTCTCCCATTTATGGGGCACCGTATTACCCACCTACATTGTAAACACCTTATATTTAGCTTTAATTGTTGGCATTCTATCAAGCCTTTTTGGTGTGACTTGTGCGGCATTAATTACTCAAACTAATATCAAAGCCAAAAATACTCTTAGATGGTTACTCATGTTGCCATTAGCTATGCCTGCCTATTTAGTTGCTTATTTGTATACAGATTTGTTTGATTACGCTGGGCCTGTGCAACGTTTTCTCAGAACGACATTTAATTGGAGTTCGCCTAGTGATTATTGGTTTTTTGATATAAGAACTTTGCTCGGTGCTGGCGTTGTTATTTCTTTGGTGTTATTTCCTTATGTTTATATGTTGACTCGGACAGCGTTTGAGCAACAAGATCAAAATCTTCATCGAGCCAGCCGATTATTAGGTTTAACTACTTTTCAAAGTTTCTATAAAATAGGGCTGCCTTTAGCTCGACCTGCAATTGCTATCGCGATCAGTTTAGTGCTTATGGAAACCTTAGCTGACTTTGCTACCGTGCAATACTTTGCTGTAAATACCTTAACTACTGCGGTATACGATACTTGGTTAGGTTATGGCGACTTATCAACTGCTAATGCTTTAGCCAGCTTACTTATGCTGATGGTGTTTTTAGTGGTGTTATTTGAACAAAAAGTGCGAATGAACAAAAGGCATCAATCTAATCGCCCGATAACTTCTAGCCATGAAATTTTATTAACGGCGCCACAGCAAATACTCGCCAGTTTATTTTGTTGGGGTTTAGCTGTATTAGGTTTTTTATTGCCTTTAGCACTGCTGGTCATCATGGCATTAGAATATGCGAGCTTTGAACAAATAGATGAACTGATTTCAACAGGATTTAATAGTATTGAATTAGCTGTTTATACTGCCACTATTGCGACATGTATTGCGCTTGTTTTAGTCCTTTATAAACGCTTACATAAAGACAAACTGAAAACATTGCCTGTTAATGCATCTGGCTTTGGTTATGCTATCCCTGGCACTGTATTAGCAATGGCAATGTTAGCGACATTTGGCCCGTTAGATAATTATATAAATGACCTAGCTGCATATATGGGATTGGAAGAACCAGGGCTTATTTTATCAGGCACTATTTTTGCGATTGTATTTGCCTTTGTTGTTCGGTTTTCAGCCATTGCTAATGGCACCATTTCAGGTGGCGTAGAACAAATATCTGCGTCTATTGATTTAGCTCCGCCAAGTTTAGGAGTGGGGCGCTTAAAAGGTATTTTAACGGTACATATCCCTCTGCTTAAATCATCAATCTTTATTGCTTGGTTGTTAGTTTTTGTTGAAGCCATGAAAGAATTGCCTGCCGTGTTACTATTGCGTCCATTTAATTTCGACACCTTAAGCACGCAAATATATCAACTCATTTCAGACGAACGACTTGAGCAAGGTGCAATTGGCGCTATTTTGATTGTAGCATTTGGATTAATTCCCATTATTTGGTTAAATAAAAACGAGGATAAGGCGTGACCCACATTATAGAAATTCATCAATTACAGGTGAAACTACAACAAAAAACTATTTTGTCGGATATCAGCTTTGCCCTTGAAGCAGGTGATATATTAGGTTTAGTCGGTCCAAGTGGCTGTGGTAAAACGACATTACTAAACACCTTAGCAGGATTTATTGAGCAAGAAGATGGTAGTATTTCTATTGGTGATTCAGCGTTAATCACGAAACAAAATTTATTACCGCCAGAGCAACGTAACATCGGGATGATATTTCAAGACTATGCCTTATTTCCCCATCTAACGGTTGAGAAAAATGTTGGCTTTGGAATTGATAAGCTAGACAAAGCCAGTAGATCAGCAAGAATTAACGAATTACTGAGTTTATTAGAATTAAAAGATCTTGGTCAGCGCTATCCTCATCAATTATCAGGAGGTCAACAGCAGCGTGTTGCTATTGCTCGTGCTTTAGCGCCTCAGCCACAAGTATTATTACTTGATGAACCCTTTTCTAATATTGATGCACGTTTACGTAATGAATTGATGATAGAGATTCGTCAATTACTCAAATCGTTAAACATGACGGCTATCTTTGTTACTCACAATAAAGACGAAGTTTTTACATTTGCGGATAAAATAGCGGTGATGTATGAAGGTCAGTTATTACAAATAGGCTCGCCAATATACGTGAGTCAGCATCCTAATAGTTGGCAAGTTGCAGACTTTCTTCAGCTGGGGAGTTGGTTACCGTTCAAAAAAACAGAAAACCTGATTGAAACAGCTTTAGGTATTATCGAATTAGATTCAACGACTCAGCTCAGCAATCATATACAAAGTACTAATGAAAGTAGTGATAGTCGTTCTGATGAAAGCACGCTTGCCGAAAGTAAGAACAAACAAGTTATGCTGATTAAACCTAAAGATGTTGACGTTGTTTTTGATAATAAACCTAATGTTGTCGTTAATCACATAGGGATCACTGAACAAGGTTATCATTACATTGTAAATAGTATCGAAAATTCAGAAGAATTGAACATCAACAGACTCAGTTTTCATCATGAACAAGTCTTCGAATTAGGTCAGAAGCTATCTATTTGTATAAAATCCCACCATTATTTAACATTTCAACGAGATGCGGTTTAGGCCGTTATTAACGTGGGAATTGCATAAAATATATTAAAGTTATAAATGGGAATTTATCCCTCATTTTTAATTCAGTCTCTCAAATATTGTATAAAATAGTAACAAAAAATTTAATATCCAGTAAAAATAAGGGCTGTAAATCCACAAAAGCCCACATTTTCATAAACTTCCCCTAAAGCCTTTATTTTATTGAGATCTAGCGAGATCAATTTCATGATTCTTTGCTTGACAGAACCTTGCTTTCCTATCTAAACTGTCCAATGTGGATAAAAGTGGGAAAAAGTGGATCAAAACTGATCCACCCAACAAAAAGACAGGGTTATGTTTAGAGGCACCAGCTCAATCACATTAGATAGCAAGAATAGAATCACGGTACCTACGAAGTATCGCGAGGAGCTATTTGCTGATTGCCAAGGAAAAATGGTGTGCACAGTTGATATTCAACATCCTTGTTTATTGCTTTACCCGATCCACGAATGGGAAGAAATAGAATTAAAGTTGTGTGAATTGTCGAGCATGAATCCTCAAGAACGTCTTGCTCAACAAAAATTATTAGGTAATGCCTCTGATTGTGAAATTGATAAAAGTGGAAGATTACTTATCAATGGGCCATTAAGACAACACGCAAGTTTAGAAAAAAATATTATTTTAGTTGGCCAGTTGAAAAAATTTGAAATTTGGAGCGAACAAGCTTGGCAAACACAAATGCAACAAGATATTAGTGAAATGCAAGCCAGCGATATCCAGCTTACAGAAAGATTACTCGATTTGTCTTTATAGTATCAATCGAGTCATTCGGTAGATATAACAATTAACGATACGGTTATTTAATAAAAAAATGCAAATAGATAATTCACACATTTCAGTATTGCTCAATGAAGCAGTAGACGGACTAGCTATCAACCCAGACGGTGTTTATATCGACTGCACCTTTGGTCGTGGCGGACACTCTAGCCTTATCCTTTCTCAACTTTCAGACTCAGGACGATTAATTGCGATTGATCGTGATTTAACGGCTATTGCCGCTGCTGAAAAGTTTGCTGATGATCCTCGTTTTCTTATTGAACATAACGGCTTTGCAGAATTAGAAGCTATTGCTAACAAACACAACTTATTAGAAAAAGTCGACGGTATTTTATTAGATTTAGGTGTTTCATCACCTCAATTAGATGATGCAGACCGTGGCTTTAGTTTTATGAAAGATGGTCCATTAGATATGAGAATGGACACCAGTAAAGGTCAAACAGCAGCAGAATGGATTGCCGTAGCTGATGTTGAAGATATTACTTGGGTGCTAAGAACTTTTGGTGAAGAAAAGCACGCATGGAAAATTGCGAATGCGATTGTTGATGCTCGTGAAGAAACACCTTTTACCCGTACCTCTGAGCTTGCCAAGTTAATTAAAACGGTGGCACCGCAAAGAGAAATTAAAAAGCATCCAGCAACACGTAGTTTTCAAGCTATTCGTATTTATATTAATAGCGAACTTGAACAAATTGAAAAAGTACTAGCGTCTTCATTATCTGTATTAGCAGAAGACGGACGTTTAGTGGTTATTAGCTTTCATTCTTTAGAAGATAGACTTGTTAAACAGTTTATGAAGAAACATTCGCAAGGTAAGCAAGTACCACGTGGATTACCTATTAGCGAAGCTGAGTTACAAAAAGGTAAAAAGTTATCGTTAGTGGGTAGAAGATTGAAGCCAAGTAAAGATGAATTAGAAGTGAATAACAGAGCAAGAAGCTCTGTATTGCGTATCGCTCAGAGACTTACACGATAAACGAGATGCAATAGATTATGGCATCTAAAAAGATCGTTCTAGCATTTGAAATATGGAAAGACCTAAAGCGTAATATTTTAGTACTTATTTTACTTATGTCGGTTCTGGTTTCAGCATTTTATGTGATTTATTTCACTCATATGCATCGTCAAACCACCAGTTCTTTTGAGAACTTATTAGTTGAGCGTGACGAGTTAGATATTGAATATCGTAACTTATTATTAGAACAAAACAGCTTAGCTGAGCATAGCGCGATAGAAAGTAAAGCAGCTAAACAATTAAACATGAAGCGTCCAGACGCTAAATCAGAAGTGATTATTACTTTGCCATGAGCAAAAAAATGACTAAACGAAATGAAAAATACAAGCCTACCACTGTAGCATGGCGTTTTTACGTTGTGCTAGGTGTGATCTTGTTCGTTTATTCAGGTTTAGTGGCTCGCAGTGCTTACATTCAAATTATCGAACCTGATATGTTGAAAGAGCAAGGCGACATGCGCTCACTTCGCACAGCAGCTAAAACGGTACAGCGTGGCTCTATTGTTGATCGTAATGGTGACGAGTTAGCGGTAAGTGTTCCTGTAGAAACTATTTGGGCAGACCCGAAAATAGTTATGCAGAATAAAGCATTAGACATGAAAGAGCATTGGCAAGCATTAGCTGATGTTTTAGATCAAGACGTTAATACACTAACCAGCCGTGTATTACGCCATCCTACTAAACGTTTTGTTTATATCGAACGTCAAGTATCTCCAGCTATGGCGAATTATGTTCGTCAGTTAAAAATCCCAGGTATTCATTTAAGAAAAGAATCAAAACGCTTTTATCCTGCTGGCGAGATCAGTGCTCATATTGTTGGTTTTACCAATGTTGATGATAAAGGTATTGAAGGTGTTGAACGTGTTTACGACCAGTTACTTACAGGTACTGATGGAACACGCCAATACAGAAAAGATGCGAAAGGACGTAAAATTGAAATTTTGAAAGTGGAAGATGCAACACCACCAAAAAATGTTCAATTAAGTATTGATCAACGTATTCAAGCACTTGCTTATAAAGAATTAAAAGGTGCAGTAAAAGCCTTTAAAGCGACATCAGGTTCAGTTGTGGTAACTAACGTTCACACAGGTGAAATTTTGGCTATGGTAAATAGTCCGTCGTACAACCCAAATAATAGACGAAATACAGCGATTCATCGCTTTCGCAATAGAGCAATTACTGACTTTTACGAGCCAGGCTCTACCATGAAGCCATTAACGGTGATCAGTGCTTTAGAATTCGGCTCAGTTGATAAAGATACCATTATCAATACCTCGCCTGGTTATATGAGATTAGGCGGACGCCGTGTAAGTGACCCGCGCAATTATGGTAAGCAAAGCCTTACAGATATTTTGGTTAACTCATCAAATATGGGAACAACCAAATTAGCCTTGTCGTTACCAAAAGAATATTACCTAGATAAGTTTTTTGAAGCTGGTTTTGGTGAAGATACAGGCACCGGCTTAATGGGCGAAAGCTCAGGCATCATGCATGATCGTCAACGTTGGTCTCAAATCGAGCTAGCGACTTTATCTTATGGTATGGGTGTAGCAGCTACGCCACTTCAAATGGCGCGTTTTTATTCTACGATAGCTAATGGCGGTGTTAAACGTACCTTAACTATTTTAAAAGCAACACCTGAAAATAATCAGTTTAATAAGTCAGAGCGTATTTTTTCTGAAGAACATACGCAAGAAGTTGTAAACATGCTTGAGCAAGTTGTTAACGAGCATGTTGAAGCCGCTATTGTTGATGGTTATCGCGTAGGCGGTAAAACAGGTACAGCATTTAAAGCGATGGCAGGTAGTTACGGAAACGATTATGTCGGTTTATTTGCAGGTATAGCACCTATAACTAATCCTGAATTGTCAGTTGTTGTTGTGATTAACGAACCAAGCGGTGATATGTATCACGGTGGTGAAGTTGCAGCTCCTGTATTTTCTCGCGTTATGAAAGGTGCATTGCATTTGTTAAATATCGCACCTGATAAATTAGAAGGCGCTAACGCAGTAAAAGTTAGCCATGTTAAAGCTAAGCCTGTTAAAAAAGTAGAGGATAAAGACAATGTCTAATACACCTCGCTTTTCAATACATCTAGCATTAAACGCTTTTAACATTCCGTTGAATATAGAATTGTCAGAGCAAGAAGAACGTGATCTAGTAAACGACAGCAGACAAGTTAAAGCGGGCGATATTTTTGCTGCGACTTTAGGTCATCTAAGTGACGGTCGCGATTATATTGATCAAGCTATAAAGTCTGGCGCTGAGCTTATTTTAATTCAATGTGATGACATAAGTCTGCATGGAAAAATTGAGCTAAGAAAAGTTGAAAAAGCTCAACAAACAGCGACAGATTCAGAGACTAAAAAGTCTCAAAGAACGGTAACACTTGTTCACTTCTTTGAGCTGCATAAACATTTATCAAGACTGGCAAGTTTATATTATTTACAAGCACACAATAAGCTAACCACGGTAGGTATTACTGGCACAAATGGTAAAACTACAACGAGCCAAATTATTGCTCAATTATTTGAAGGTTGTGGTAAATCGTGTGCTGTTATTGGCACCGTTGGCGCAGGTAAATTAGATGCTTTAACGCCATTAGTAAATACAACGCCAGGTCCTACAGAACTTAATAAATTATTGAATGACTTTGTTAATGACAATATTAGCCACGTAGCTATGGAAATATCGTCGCATGCATTAGATCAAAATCGTGTTTCACCATCAATTCTTGATGTTGCTGTGTTTACAAACTTAAGCAGAGACCATCTTGATTACCATAAAACGATGGAAAATTACGCGTCAGCTAAAGAACAAATTTTCACCAAAGATACAGCACAAATTGCTGTACTAAATGGTGACGATACTTGTGCTCAAGCTTGGTTAAAAAGCTGGACAACAGATTCAACTATTTTTGTTTATGGTTTAAAAGAAGCAGTAAAAGAACATAAGTGTTTTGTATACGCAAACAACATTAAGCATACAGCGCAAGGTGTTGAATTTAGTTTAGAAACGTATGCAGGTCATATAAAAATTACTTGCGTCTTAATGGGCGACTTTAATGTAAGTAACCTTTTAGCGTCTATTGCTGTGTTATTAAGCCAAGGTTACAGCTTAGAAAAAATATCCAAAGCCATTAAAGAATTAAAACCTATTATTGGTCGAATGGAAGTGATTTCATCAGCTAACTTACCTGCTTCAGTTATTGATTATGCTCATACTCCTGATGCGCTAGAAAGTGCACTTAAAGCATGTCGATTACATTGCCAAGGTGATTTATATGTAGTGTTTGGTTGCGGCGGTGATCGCGACAACGGTAAACGTTCTTTAATGGGAGCGGTTGCTGAGCAATATGCAGATCATGTGGTTATTACTAACGATAACCCTCGTAATGAATCTCCAACGGATATTGCTGATGAAATACTACAAGGCTTTAAGTTTCCTGAAAAAGCTAAGGTTATCTTAACGCGCAGTGAAGCTGTAGAAAATACAATAAACACAGCTACAGCAAGCGATATGATTTTGTTTGCGGGTAAAGGGCACGAAAATTACATCGTAATAGGTAATGAAAAACTTGCCTACAACGAGCGTGAATTTGTTCAATCAATTTATGCTAAAAAGGCAATGCTATGATTTTATTAGCACTTTCAAGTATTGCTAGCGCCGTTGATGGGCAATTAGTGGGTGCTGATTTATCTATCGATAATATTACTACCGATACACGTGCGATAAATAAAGGCGATTTGTTTTTAGCCTTTAAAGGCCCTAATTTTGATGGCCACAAATTTATTGAACAGGCTGAAAAGTCAGGTTGTTCAGCGCTTATTGTTGATCATCAAGTTGATTCTCAATTAGCACAGATTATTGTAAAAGATACTCACAAAGCATTAGGTCAAATTGCTGCCTTTGTTAAGAAAACTGTAGCTCCTAAAGCTGTTGCTATAACTGGAAGTAGTGGCAAGACAACAGTTAAAGAAATGACTTCAGCTATTCTATCTCGTGTGGGCAATGTTTTAGCTACTAAAGGTAATTTCAATAACGATATTGGTGTGCCATTAACGCTATTAAGGCTCGAACATAATCACGATTATGCAGTAGTGGAGCTAGGAGCAAATCATATTGGCGAAATTGCTTATACAACTGAATTAACTCAACCTGATGTTGCCGTAATTAATAACATTGCTGCTGCTCATTTAGAAGGTTTTGGTAGTTTATGTGGTGTTGCACGTGCAAAAGGCGAGATATTTGAAGGCTTATCTGAAAATGGTGTTGCTTTATACAATCAAGATTGCAAGTTTGCAGATAAATGGCAATGGCGTTTAGAAAACAAAACCGTACGTCGTTTTTCTTGTGTAAGCGAGTCTGATTGTTACAGCGCCAATGTTGTTTTAGACGATAGAGGTTGCGCAAGTTTTACCTTAAATACTCATATCGGTAATACCTTTATCGAGTTAACTGTACCTGGTAAACATAATGTATGTAACGCCGTTGCAGCTGCACTTATCGCGATAGAGTTTGGCGTAAGTTTAGATGATATACGTTTAGGTTTAGCTGAAATGCAGCCAGTGCAAGGGCGTTCAAATATTCATCAGATAACTGAAAGTATTAGACTGATTGATGATACCTACAACGCTAATGTGGAATCTATAAAAGCAGCAACTGATTTACTGGCGAGTTACCCAGGAAAGCGCATTTTAATTTTAGGTGACATGGGTGAGTTAGGTGCTGAGGCGAGAAGTTATCACCAAGAAGTGGGTGAATATGCTCGTGATTGTAAAATTGAACATTTACTAACGGTAGGTGTTTTAAGTCAGGTAACTGCTGATGCTTTTAATCAATCAAAAGAAACAAGCTGTCATTTTAGTTCGAAAGAAGCGCTAATCGAAGCTCTTCACCCGTTATTAAAAAATGAAGAACAACAAATATCAATATTAATTAAAGGTTCAAGAAGCGCTCATATGGAACACGTTGTAAAAGAAATTATTACCCAATATCAATCTTCTAAAGAGGTAATAGCATAATGTTACTTTGGTTAGCAGAATACTTAACACAATATTTTAGTGCCTTTAATGTTTTTTCATATTTAACTTTTAGAGCCATTGTTAGCACCTTAACAGCCTTAATTGTTTCTTTATATTTTGGTCCTAAATTGATCAAATATTTACAAGATATGCAAATAGGTCAAACAGTACGTGACGATGGACCTCAAAGTCATTTATCTAAATCAGGCACACCAACAATGGGCGGCATATTAATTTTAGCCTCAATTGTATTTAGTGTTTTGTTATGGGCTGACTTATCAAACACTTACGTACAAGTTGTTTTATTTGTAGTGGTGAGCTTCGGTATCATTGGTTTTGTTGATGATTACCGCAAAGTCATTAGAAAAGATTCAAACGGCTTAATCGCTCGTTGGAAGTACTTTTGGCAAACGGTTGTAGGTTTAGCAACAGCTATTTTCTTATATCAATTTGCTCAAACGCCTGAAGAAACATCCTTAGTTATTCCGTTTATTAAAGATGTATTACCTCAATTAGGTATTTTCTACATTGTAATGACGTACTTCGTGATTGTAGGTACGAGTAACGCTGTTAACTTAACCGATGGTTTAGACGGTTTAGCGATTGTTCCAACCGTTATGGTTGCTGGCGCTTTAGGTTTATTTGCTTACGTTACGGGTAATGCAAACTTCTCCGAGTACTTAAATATTTCTCATATCCCATTAACCAGTGAGTTAGTGGTGGTATGTACGGCAATTGTTGGTGCAGGTTTAGGGTTCTTATGGTTTAACACTTACCCAGCTCAAGTATTTATGGGCGATGTAGGTTCTTTAGCTTTAGGCGCTGCGTTAGGTGTTATTGCGGTACTGGTTAGACAAGAGCTTGTGTTATTTATTATGGGCGGTGTTTTTGTTGTAGAAACCGTGTCAGTTATTTTACAAGTAGGCTCATATAAATTACGTGGGCAACGCATTTTCAGAATGGCGCCCATTCATCATCATTACGAATTAAAAGGTTGGCCAGAGCCAAGAGTAATCGTTAGGTTTTGGATCATATCAGTGGTTTTAGTATTAATTGGTTTAGCGACATTAAAACTACGTTAGAAAGATTGAGATAAGAAATAAATAACTCAAAGGTAAAATTAGTTAAATGCAAAAATTAGCACATTACAAAAACAAGAATATTGTCGTGTTGGGCGCTGGCCTAACAGGACTTTCTTGCGTGCGCTTTTTGCAAAATAATAATATTACCTGTGCTGTTAACGATAGCCGAGAAAAGCCAACAGATTTAAGTGCTTTTAATAAAGACTTCCCTGAAGTGACTTTACACACGGGACAATGGAACGCTGAGCTGATTAAAAATGCTGAAGTGTTAATTTTTAGTCCAGGTGTTGATCTAAATGAAGAAGTTATTCAAAGCAGTATAAATTCTGATTGTGAAGTTATCGGCGATGTAGAGCTTTATTGTCAATTAAGTAAAACACCTATTTTGGCTGTTACAGGCTCGAATGGTAAATCGACTGTTGTGTCTTTACTACATTACTTAGGTAACAAGCTAGGTTATAAAACTCAGCTTGGCGGTAATATTGGCGTACCTGTTTTAGATCTTTTAGCTGTTCATGGTTCTGACAATGAACAAGAGATTGATTGTCTTGTATTAGAGCTTTCTAGTTTTCAGCTTGAGACCTTAACAAGTATGCAAGCGATGGCTGGCAGTATTCTTAATGTGAGTGATGACCATTTGGATCGTCATAAAACACTAGAGAATTATACTGCAATTAAACAAGCTATTTACCCACAAAGTCGTGTGGTTGTTGTAAATCGTGATGATCTTGCTACTCAAGTACCTAATGATGCAGTAAAAGAACAAATTTCTTTCGGTACTGATAAACCTGAAACAGGGCACTTTGGTATCGAAGTATTTAATGACATTGCATACCTTATGTATGGCGACGAAAAACTCATTACATTAAATACATTACCTTTAGCGGGAATGCATAACGCATTGAATTATTTAGCTGCTTTAGCTTTAGGGGTAAATGCAGGTTGGTCGTTACCATTAATGGTGGAAGCGCTATCAGGGTTTAAAGGTTTAGAACATCGTTGTGAGCGTATTGAAAGCCAAGATGGTATTCAATGGATAAACGACTCTAAGGCTACTAATGTGGGCGCAACCTTAGCGGCTATAAAAGGTTTATCTGCTGTCGTAGGTAAAAACCAAAAGCTTATATTAATTGCTGGCGGTGAAGGCAAAGGCGCTAACTTTACGCCATTAAAAGACGTTATGGCTCAACATGTCAACGTACTTTATACGTTAGGAAAAGACGGCGATAAAATTGCTGAATTAGCTGAAAACAGTATTAAAGTTTCATCAATAGAAGAAGCCGTTAAATTAGCGAGTGCTTCAGTTAAGCAAGGCGATATGGTTTTATTGTCTCCAGCTTGTGCAAGTATTGATATGTTTAAGAATTTTATAGAGCGCGGACAAGCTTTTGTTAAAGCGATTCATTCAGTACAGGAGGTAAGTTAATGACTACCTTCACTGATAACCTTAAGTTTCCTGCGCTTCCACAGTGGTTAACTGTTAAGTCTTCAAACGTTGAAACCTTTGATCGTACTTATATTATTTTAGCTTTTGCTATGTATATGATCGGTTTAGTGATGGTAGCAAGTTCGTCGATGCCCGTTGCTGAACGCATGTTTGGAAATCCATTCCATTTCATTATTCGTCATTCTATATATATCGGTTTAAGTCTTGTTGTTGCGGGAATTGTTATGCAGATCCCTTTAGCTATATGGCATAAACACAGTACTAATTTACTTATTTTTGGCATTGTTTTACTGGTTGCTGTACTGATTATCGGTCGCACAGTAAACGGTTCACAACGTTGGATAATGCTAGGTCCAATTACCATACAGGCTGCTGAGCCTGCAAAACTGTTTTTCTTTTGTTATTTATCGGCTTATTTAGTACGTCGACGTAACGAAGTGATGGAAAACGTTAAAGGCTTTATTAAGCCATTAGTTGTTTTTGGTTTACTTGCTACTTTGTTGTTGTTCCAACCAGATTTAGGAACAGTGATTGTAATGTTTGTAACGACTTTTGGTTTGTTATTTTTAGCAGGCGCTAAATTATGGCAGTTCATCTCTATTGCGTTAATGGGATTAGTCTCCATATCAGCTCTGGCTTATCTTTCTCCTTATCGATGGGCGCGAGTTACTGGTTTTTTAGACCCATGGAAAGACCCATTTGGATCTGGTTATCAGCTAACTCAATCGCTGATGGCATATGGCCGAGGTGAAATATTTGGTGAAGGTTTAGGTAATAGTATTCAAAAGCTTGAATATTTACCTGAAGCACACACAGATTTTGTAATGGCTGTTTTAGCTGAAGAGTTTGGATTTGTTGGTATTGCGGCAATTTTATTACTTAGCATGACCTTGGTTGTCAAAGCATTGCTATTAGGTAGAAATGCAGTCAATAAAGAAAAGTATTTTGAAGGTTTTTTTGCTTACGCTATTGGCATTTGGTTTAGCTTTCAAGCTGCCGTTAATGTTGGAGCAAGCGCAGGGATCGTTCCTACAAAAGGTTTAACTATGCCGCTGATCAGTTATGGCGGTAGTTCAATGATTATTATGACCATTGCACTAGTTGTATTATTAAGAATCGACCATGAAATTAGGTTGCAGAGTATTCAAGCAACCAGTAATGGAGGTCGAAAGAAATGAGTGATAGTAAGATTTTAAATAACGAAAACACTAATGCTGAGCAAAATAGCACAGAAGCAAGCACTACAGAACAAAGTAACAGTAAAAAACCAACCATTCTCGTGATGGCGGGTGGTACTGGTGGACATATATTCCCAGGTATTGCGGTTGCAGACAAATTAAAATCAGTTGGGTGGAATGTCCATTGGTTAGGCACAGCTAAACGCATGGAAGCGACCATAGTTCCAGCACACGGCTACGATATATCTTTTATTAACATTGCGGGCCTACGAAATAAAAATTGGAAAGAGTGGTTAAAAACCCCTTTTAAATTGATGTTATCTGTTTATCAGTCAGCTCAAGTTATTCGTAAAGTTCAGCCAGACGTTGTGTTGGGCATGGGCGGTTATGCAAGTGCACCAGGTGGCGTTGCTGCTTGGATTATGGGAAAACCATTAGTCTTGCATGAGCAAAATGCTGTAGCTGGAATGAGTAATAGATTTTTATCAAAAATAGCGACGCGCGTATTAAGTGCTTTTCCTGGTGCTTTTGATGCAAGCATTGAACATCAGGTGATTGGTAACCCGTTAAGAAGCGACATTATTGCGATTGAAAATGTAGTACCAGAACAACCTGCAAGCAGTAAAAAAGTATTGGTTGTTGGCGGTAGCTTAGGTGCGCAAATATTGAATGTGACTGTACCGCAAGCGATGAAGCAAATAAAGCTTCAAAGTATTGATGTATGGCATCAAACAGGTAAGGGCAATCAAGAAGCTGTTTTAGAAAGCTATCAAGAATATGGCTTACCTGAAGAGAAAGTAAAAGTTACCGAATTTATTGATGATATGGCAGAAGCATATAAATGGGCTGATGTCGTTATTTGTCGAGCAGGCGCACTTACTGTTTCTGAATTAGCGATGGCTGCTAAACCTGCGGTATTTGTTCCATTACCTCATGCTGTTGATGATCATCAAACTAAAAATGCTATGTATCTCGTGGAACGTGGAGCAGCAAAGCTGATCCCACAAGCTGAATTCAACGGAACAACATTAGCACAAATGTTAAATACACTTTTTATATCAGATACCGTAGTACAAAAAATGGCAAAAGCTGCACACGATGCGGCACATGCTGATGCTACAGGAAACGTAGCTGGGATCTGTATAGAGTTGGCGAAAAAATGAGTAAGAAAATGACAAATAATCAATCAAACCAACCTTCAAATACTGTCGGTATGAGAACACCTGAAATGAGACGAGTGAAACGTATTCATTTTGTTGGTATCGGCGGCGCTGGTATGGGTGGCATAGCAGAAGTATTACTTAATGAAGGCTATGAAATAACAGGTTCTGATATTGGTGAAAACCAAGTGGTTAAGCGTTTAACTAATTTAGGCGCAAAAATTGTTATAGGTCATCACAAAGACAATATTAAAGACGCTAGCGTTATCGTGGTTTCAACGGCTATTGATGCAACTAATCCAGAGATTGAGCATGCATTAGCTTTACGTATTCCTGTTGTACGTCGTGCTGAAATGTTAGCTGAGCTTATGCGTTTTAGACATGGTATTGCTATTGCGGGTACTCATGGAAAAACCACAACAACAAGTTTAATTGCAAGTGTATTTGGTGAAGCTAAGCTTGACCCTACATTTGTTATCGGTGGTTTGTTAAATAGTGCAGGTACTAATGCACAATTAGGAAGCAGTCGTTATTTAATTGCTGAAGCTGATGAAAGTGATGCTTCATTTTTACATTTGCAGCCTATGGTTGCTGTGATCACCAATATTGATGAAGATCATATGGAAACTTATCAAGGTGACTTTGAAAAACTTAAAGACACCTACATTGAGTTTCTTCATAACTTACCTTTTTATGGTCTTGCTGTTGTGTGTATTGACAATCCAGTTGTTCGTGAGCTTTTACCAAGAATTGGTCGCCAAGTGATCACTTATGGTTTTTCAGAAGATGCAGATGTACAAGCAACTGACTTTAAGCAAATCAATGGAAAAAGCTACTTTAGCGTGAAACGTGAAGGTAAAGAATTAATGCAGCTAAGCGTTAATCTACCTGGCGAACACAATGTATTAAATGCATTAGCAAGTATTGCTGTGGCAACAGATGAAAATGTTGAAGATGCTGCGATTAAATCAGCATTGGAAAAATTTGCTGGCATTGGTAGACGTTTTGAACAACTTGCTGAGTTAAAAACAGATAAAGGCGAGATGGTCTTAGTCGATGACTACGGACATCATCCTAGAGAAGTACAAGTAACTATTAAAGCTATGCGTAATGGCTGGCCTGAAAAACGTTTAGTTATGGTGTTTCAACCACATAGATATTCTAGAACTCGTGATTTATACGAAGATTTTGTTGAAGTGTTATCAGAAGTTGACTGTTTGTATTTACTTGATGTTTACGCAGCAGGTGAAGCTCCCGTTCCAAGTGCAGACAGTAAAAGCTTAGCAAGAAGTATTAGACAACGTGGCCAAGTTGAACCTATTTATGTAAGCGATGTAAGTAAATTAGACGAATTATTACAAAGTCAACTGCAAGATGGCGACATGGTTATTACGCAAGGCGCAGGTAACATTGGTGCTGTAGCTAAAAGTTTAGCTTCAAGTGTTTTGTTAGGAGCATCTAACAAATGAGTAAAGCGTTAAAAGAACAAAAAATTGCCGTGTTATACGGTGGTAATTCAGCAGAAAGAGAAGTGTCGTTACGATCAGGTCATGCGATTTTTAATGCACTTGTATCTTCAGGTTTCAATGCTGAATTAATCGATACTAAAGGTTTTTGCTTAAGCGAGCTTACCAGTAAGAATATCGACAGAGTATTTATCGCATTACATGGCCGTGGCGGCGAAGACGGTTGCCTACAAGGCGCTTTGGAATATATGAATATTCCTTACACAGGCTCTGATGTTTTAGGCTCAGCGCTTTCAATGGATAAAATTAGAAGCAAGCAAGTATTTCAAGCAGTAAATATTCCAACAGCTCCATTTTGTATAGCCGTTAAAAGTACTTATGAAGCAGCAGATGCTACAAAAATGATGAGTGAGCTTGGTCATAAAGTTATGGTTAAACCTGCTAACGAAGGTTCAAGCATAGGTATGGCTATGGCGAGTAATGCTGAACAGTTACATGATGCCTTAACAAGTGCGTTTGAATATGACGAAGATGTATTAGTAGAAGCTTGGATCACAGGTCCAGAATATACCGTAGCTATTTTAGGTAACGAAGCGCTTCCAGCTATACACATGGAAACGCCAAATGAGTTCTACGATTACCAAGCTAAATATCAATCTACAACAACCCAATATCATTGTCCGTGTGGTTTACCTGCAGAGAATGAACAGCAACTTCAAGCGATAGCATTAAGTGCGTTTAAAGCTACAGGTGCAAAAGGTTGGGGTCGTGTTGATGTTATGCGTAGTGAAGTGAATGGCTGGCAAGTATTAGAAGTTAATACCGTACCAGGAATGACAGAAACATCTTTAGTACCAAAAGCAGCAAAAGAATATGGCTTAAGTTTTAATGAGCTTGTATCTAAAGTATTAGAGATAAGCCTTTAAGGCTGAATATATGGCATGTAGCCATTGATAATTGATTAAAAGATAAAACAAGCATATGGCAACAACGACTACAGAAACTAAATTAAAAATAAACCTGAGCTTTTGGGCGGGTGTTATATTTTTTGCTGTAGTTATCGGCTCAATAGCTGCATTTGGCATGTTCTTAAATGACAAGTTATCTGAAGATGAATCAGCACCTGTAACATCTTTAGTGATCAGTGGTGAAATGGCTTACACCACTAAAAATGATATTGAAGCAGCGATTGAACATATTAACTTTGGTAATTTTTTTAAAGTTGATGTGAATAACGTACAAAAAATGGTGAAAACATTACCTTGGGTTTATTCAGTATCGGTAAGAAAACAGTGGCCGAATGAATTAAAAATCTATGTTGTAGATCAATCTCCGATTGCTCAGTGGAATGGAGATGCTTACATCAATGTATATGGTGATGTTTTTCAAACAGGTACAGATAACTTAACGACAGGTTTACCTGAGTTTTTTGGACCTGAAGGTACCGAAGATATAGCACTTAAAAACTACACTAACTTAAATGAGTTACTTGATTTTGGTGGTTTTAATATCTCAGAACTTGTACTAACCGAGCGATACGCATGGCAACTAACATTGAAAAATGGCGTGATGTTGAATTTAGGTAGAGAAAATAGGGTAGAGCGCATACAACGTTTTATGGATGCTTACCCACATATTGAATTAAAAGAAGATGTACAAATTAATTATGTAGATCTTAGATACGACACCGGCTTTGCAGTTGGGTTTAAATCCATTGATACGAATGAAAGAGTTTAACTTTAGATGTCTAAAATAATTGATCGAAATTTAGTAGTAGGACTAGACATAGGTACTTCAAAAATATCTGTGGCTGTGGGTGAAATAACACCTGACAAAAAGTTAAGCATTATAGGTGTTGGTAATCAACCTGCTCGTGGTATGGACAAAGGTGGCGTTAACGATTTAAACCTTGTAATTCAATCTATTCAGCGTGCAGTTAATGAAGCTGAATTAATGGCTGACTGCAACATTACCTCCGTTTACTTGGGTATATCTGGTAAGCATATCAGCTGTCAGAATGAGCAAGGTATGGTACCAATCACTGATAACGAAGTGATTCAAGAAGATGTTGATAACGTAATTCATACAGCGCGTTCTGTACCTATTTCAGCAGAACGAAGAATGCTGCATGTATTGCCACAAGAATACAGTATTGATTGCCAAGACGGTATAAAAAGCCCTATTGGTATGTCTGGCGTAAGAATGGAAGCAAAAGTTCATATTGTGACCTGCGCCAACGACATGGCTAAAAACATAGTTAAGTGTGTTGAACGTTGTGATTTAAAAGCAGACCAACTTATTTTCTCTGCATTGGCATCAAGTTATTCAGTACTTACCGAAGATGAAAAAGAGCTAGGCATATGCGTAGTGGATATCGGTGCAGGCACTATCGATATAGCAATCTTTACTGGTGGTGCTTTACGTCATACAGCGGTAATTCCAGTAGCGGGTAATCAAGTAACAAGTGATATTGCAAAAATATTTAGAACACCATTAAGCCATGCTGAAGACATTAAAGTGCAATACGCTTGTGCTTTAAGACAAATGGTTAGCATGGAAGAGAATATTGAAGTACCTAGTGTGGGTGGTAGAGCTGCGCGTTCGATGTCAAGACATACATTGGCTGAAGTAGTAGAACCTAGGTATCAAGAGCTATTTGAACTGATTCAAGAAGAAGTTCGAGAAGCAGGATTAGAAGATCAAATTGCTGCTGGTTATGTATTAACGGGCGGAACTTCCAAAATGGAAGGTGTTGTTGAGTTTGCAGAAGAAGTGTTTCAAATGCCAGTAAGAGTGGCTACACCTCAAGACGTATCTGGCTTACATCAATATGTTAATGATCCAACTTATGCAACAGTTGTTGGCTTATTACATTATGGGATGAAAGCAAGCGAGCAACAAAGTAGTGAAATTAAAACAAGTGATGGTGTTAGATCTTTAAGTAAATTAGGAGCTCGACTTGTCGCTTGGTTTAAAGGTGAGTTTTAGAAAAACAGTGTGAAATGTAAATAAAGTGTAAGAAAATTGTAATAAAACAAAATTTAGCTTTATGTATTTAATAAATCTAAATAAAATATCGTTTTGGTGGAACAAAACATTATATAAATCGGAGAATAAAAAATGTTTGAATTAATGGAAGATCACAACTCAGAAGCGGTTATAAAAGTAATAGGTGTTGGTGGCGGTGGCGGCAACGCTGTTGAGCATATGGTATGCCAAACTATTGAAGGTGTAGAATTTATAACAGCAAACACAGATTCACAAGCACTTCGTAATTCATCGGCTAACGTAACTTTACAGTTAGGTGGCGATGTTACTAAAGGCTTAGGTGCTGGTGCGAATCCTGAAATAGGTCGTAGAAGTGCTGAAGAAGATAGAGAAACTATCAAAGAAACCTTAAAAGGTGCTGACATGATCTTTATCGCTGCTGGTATGGGCGGTGGTACAGGTACTGGTGCAGCTCCTGTTGTTGCAGAAATTGCTAAAGAAATGGGAATTTTAACCGTTGCTGTAGTAACTAAACCTTTCCCGTTTGAAGGTAAAAAGCGTATGAATTACGCAGATCAAGGTATCGAGTTTTTAACTAAAAATGTTGATTCATTGATTACTATTCCAAATGAAAAATTATTGAAAGTATTAGGTCCAGGGACAAGTTTACTTGACGCTTTTAAAGCAGCAAACAATGTTTTACTTGGCGCAGTTCAAGGTATTGCGGAACTTATTACACGTCCAGGACTCATAAACGTGGATTTCGCCGATGTTAGAACGGTAATGTCTGAAATGGGAACGGCAATGATGGGGTCTGGTACTGCATCAGGTCCAGATCGTGCTGAAGAAGCTGCAGAAGCTGCAATTTCAAGCCCGCTTTTAGAAGACGTAGATTTAGCTGGTGCTCGTGGTATTTTAGTTAACATCACAGCAGGCATGGATATCAGCATAGATGAGTTCGAAACAGTGGGTAACGCTGTTAAAGCATTTGCATCTGAAAATGCAACAGTTGTTGTTGGTGCGGTTATTGACCCTGAAATGACAGATGAACTTCGTGTAACTGTAGTTGCTACAGGTATTGGCGCAGAACGTAAGCCTGATATCACGCTTGTTAATCCTGCTCCACAAGTTGAACAACAAGTTGTTGGTGGTGATTATGTACCAAGCCCACAAATTGATTTGAACTCAGCGAGTGTTGCAATGCCAGAAAGCAATGCACAAATACAAAAGGTTGCTGCTACTGATTTAGATAACTATTTAGATATCCCTGCTTTCTTACGTAAACAAGCAGACTAAATAATTAACTGAATGCATTATAAAACAGCAGATTTTGATTATATCGAGTGATTTTGATATACTACGCGACCGCTAAATTTAGCGATTCGTTATCTTTTTATATTAAAAATTTACAAGCAAATGGTTAAAGGCTATTTATGATAAAACAACGTACTCTAAAAGACAGTGTTTCAGCTGTTGGTGTAGGGTTACACAAAGGCGAAAAGGTGCGGTTAACTCTCCGTCCTGCACCTGCTAATACGGGAATTATATTCCGTCGTGTAGATTTAAACCCTATTGTAGACATTAAAGCGTCGCCTGAAGCTGTGGGCGAAACAACTTTATGTACGTGTTTAGTCAATAAAGATAATGTGAAGATTTCCACCGTCGAACATATTCTTGCTGCCATTGCTTCACTTGGTATCGATAATCTGATTATTGATGTAGATTCAGCTGAAGTACCAATTATGGATGGGAGTGCGCTTCCATTCGTATATTTGATCCAATCAGTAGGTATCGAAACTTCAAAAGTAGCTAAACGTTTTATCCGAATTACTAAAACAATTCGTGTAGAAGAAGGCGATAAATGGGCAGAGTTAAAACCTTATGAAGGTTTTCGAGTTAATTTCTCGATAGATTTTGATCACCCTGTTATTGCCAATACATGCCAAACAATCAGCATGGAATTATCAAGCAGTGCTTTTATTAAAGAAATTAGTCGCGCAAGAACCTTTGGTTTTATGCAAGATATTGATTTCTTACGTTCACATGATCTTGCCCTTGGCGGTAGTTTAGAGAACGCAGTTGTACTTGATGAATTTCGTATGTTGAACAAAGGCGATCTTCGTTATGATGACGAATTTGTAAAACATAAAATACTAGACGCTATTGGTGACTTATACATGGGCGGTACCAGTATTTTAGGTGAGCTGAATGCATATAAATCAGGTCATGCCTTAAATAACATGTTACTAAGAGAAGTGTTCAAACAAACCGAGTCTTGGGAATGGGTTACTTTTGAAGATGACGAGAAAGCACCTATTGAATATCAAGAATTAAATACTTCTACTTTCTAAAAAAGTATTTTCTGATAAAACCAGCATTTAGCTGGTTTTTTTGTTTCTGATATTGTACTAGTTTCTAAATTAAATTTTTCTAAATTAAATTTTTCTAAATTATATTATTGATCACTGTTTGGTTTATTTGCATGTTGAGCCAGTTTTTCTAATTTTTCTTTAAGCCCTTTTGGTGCATTTTTAGCAATACTCCTTAACTCATTAGCTGTTTTCTCTGAGATATAAGAGGTTGGTGGAACAGACATAACATTTGCTTGAGCTGGCATTACACGTGCTTTATTTCGATAAGGCGATACTTTAATTTCGATTTGCGAATATTTACCTTGAGTAGCTTCAACAAGTTGCTGATTTATTTTCATGCGTTCGAATTGCAGTCTTTGACTCCAAACAGACGAATTTACTTCAATAACGACACTATTATTATTAAAGTTAGCAATATGCCATACCTCTTGTGGTAGATCAGGGCAGGTTTGTCGTACAATGTCATTTAGAATGTTTAAAGAGTTGGTTTTTTCAGTGATATATGCCAGAGTGCCTTTGTTTGAATTTATCAATAATGACATGTCTGAAGGACTTTTTGATTTTCGAGCCATGATAAAAAACCTAGAACAGAGATAACACGAATACTGATGAGTTTAACACTACTATACCGCGGAAAAAATGTAAGTTTTCTTATGAAGCTAAAAAAGCTCCATTGGATATCTTTACTTGTGGTTTTTTTCTTAATATCAGGTGGCATGATCCATTTATTAGTGTCGGGTAATGCAGTACCTGAAAAGCCGCTATATTCAATGGCAAGTGAATTACAACCACACTTCGATATCAATACTGAAAACGCTAATCCTCAGCAGTTAACCGCTTTAACAATGAAAATGGCTGAATTACAAAGCCAAATATTACGACTTAATGCGTTAGGTGAAAGACTAGCTGAAGCCTCTAATATCCCCAAAGATGAATTTAACTTTAAAGAATTACCAGCAAGTGGTGGTCCATCACTTGATCATGAAGATGTACCTGCTAAAACGATGAAAGAGCTATCAAAAGATAGCTTATCATTAGAAAATCGAATTATTTATGAAGAAAAACAGCTCAATATGCTTGAATCTTTGATGTTGGGTCACCATATCGAAGTTAACAGTTATTTATCTGGCAGGCCAATTACTAAAGGTTGGCTATCGTCTTATTTTGGAACAAGAAAAGATCCATTTAATGGGCGACCTGCTATGCATAAAGGTGTAGACTTTGCTGGCAAAGAAGACACTGGAATTATTGCTACGGCTTCAGGCGTGGTTAGTTGGGCTGAAGATCGCAGTGGATATGGCTATTTGATCGAGTTAGATCATGGCAATGGCATGAAAACACGTTATGGTCATAATAAAGTGCTATTAGTGTCAGTTGGAGACGTAGTAACTAAAGGTCAGATTATAGCTCGAATGGGAAGTACAGGTCGATCAACAGGACCACATGTTCATTACGAAATTTTACGTGATAACAAGCAAATAAATCCAATCAAGTATATTTACAGAAAAGCAAAGTAAAACTTATAAGTTCTACATATTATTGAGTATATAACTAACCTAGGTTAGTGATATAAATTTAAGGCGGAAGAGTTTCTTCCAGAAATGGTTTAACAAGATGTTTGTAAAGTTAATAACAAAGCTGTTTGGTAGTCGTAACGATCGATTATTAAAACAAATGAAAAAAGAAGTAGCTAAAATAAATGCACTAGAACCCGCAATTGAAGCATTAACCGATGACGAGTTAAAAAATAAAACAGCTGAGTTCAAAGAACGTCTTACCAAAGAAGATACCTTAGATAGCCTTCTACCAGAAGCCTTTGCTGTTGTGCGTGAAGCCAGTAAACGTGTATTTGGTATGCGCCATTTCGACGTGCAAATGATTGGTGGTATGGTTCTGAATCAAGGCAAAATTGCTGAGATGAGAACTGGTGAAGGTAAAACGTTAACAGCAACATTACCTGCTTACTTAAATGCGCTTACCGACAAAGGTGTGCACGTTATTACTGTAAACGACTACCTTGCGAGTCGTGATGCTGATTGGAGTCGCCCATTATTTGAATTTTTGGGAATGACGGTTGGATGTAATATTCCAGGGTTAATGCCTCATGAGAAACAAGCAGCCTACCAAGCAGATATTACTTACGGTACAAACAACGAATTCGGTTTCGATTACCTAAGAGATAACATGGCTTTCTCTCCAGAAGACCGTGCTCAAAAACCATTACACTTTGCTATTATCGATGAAGTCGATTCAATCTTAATTGATGAAGCGAGAACACCGCTAATTATTTCAGGTCAAGCTGAAGATAATGCTGATTTATATAAAGTAATTAATACTGTTGTTCCAACATTAGAACAACAAGCTGAAGAAGATAAAGAAAACGAAGAAAGTACGGGTGACTACACTGTTGATGAAAAAGCTAAGCAAATTTATCTAACAGAACGTGGTCAAATTCGTATTGAAGAAATTATGCAAGAGAAAGGCCTTATTCAAGAAGGTGACTCTTTATTCTCTGCAAGTAACATCACGTTATTACATCACGTTATGGCGGCACTTCGAGCACATAAACTCTTCCTAAAAGATGTAGATTATATTGTTAAAGAAGGCGAAATTGTTATTGTCGACGAACATACAGGTCGTACAATGGAAGGGCGTCGTTGGTCAGAGGGTTTACATCAAGCTGTAGAAGCTAAAGAAGGTGTAGATATTCAGAACGAAAACCAAACATTAGCTTCAATCACTTTCCAAAACTTTTTTAGATTATATGAAAAACTTTCAGGAATGACAGGTACAGCTGATACTGAAGCTTTCGAATTCAACCATATTTACGGTTTAGAAACTGTTGTTATTCCAACTAACCAACCTATGATCCGTGATGATCGTTCAGATTTAATCTACTTAACAGCAGATGAGAAATTTGAAGCGATTTTAGAAGATATTCAAGATTGTGTAGAGCGCGGACAACCTGTACTGGTTGGTACTATTAGTATCGAAACATCTGAATTCTTATCTAACTTCCTTAAGAAATCTAAGATTAAACATAAAGTACTTAATGCTAAATTCCATGAACAAGAAGCTGAAATTGTAGCTGATGCAGGTAAAGTTGGTGCGGTAACTATCGCAACTAACATGGCTGGTCGTGGTACTGATATTGTATTAGGTGGTAACTTAGGCGCTAATATTGCCAAGCTTAATAATCCATCGGAAGCTGAAATTGCTAAAGTTAAAGCTGAATGGCAAGAGCAACATGAAAAAGTTCTTGCTATTGGTGGTTTACATATCATAGCGACAGAGCGTCATGAGTCTCGTCGTATAGATAATCAACTACGTGGTCGTTCAGGTCGTCAAGGTGATTCAGGTTCAACACGTTTCTACCTATCGATGGAAGATGCTCTAATGCGTATTTTCGCATCAGAACGTATTGGTAATATGATGCGTAAACTAGGTATGGAACATGGCGAAGCTATCGAACATCCTTGGGTTACTAAAAGTATTGAAAATGCTCAACGTAAAGTTGAAGGCAGAAACTTCGATATGCGTAAGCAATTATTAGAATTTGATGATGTTGCTAACGATCAACGTAAAGTTATTTACGAACAACGTAATGAATTAATGGACGAGCCAGAAATAGCTGAAGTTATTACTGCTATTCGTGCCGATGTTGTTACAGGTTTAATCGACCAACATATTCCACCACAGTCTTTAGACGAAATGTGGGACATTGAAGGTCTTGAAGAACGCTTAAAAGGTGAACTTGCTTTAGATTTACCTATCGCTAAATGGTTAGAAGAAGATACTAAATTACACGAAGAAACCTTACGTGAAAAAATTTTAGAGTCTTCAAATAATGTTTATGCTGAAAAAGAAGCGTCTGTGGGTAGTGATGTTATCCGTCAATTTGAAAAAGCTGTTATGTTACAAAGCTTAGATTCACATTGGAAAGAGCATCTTGCGGCTATGGATCATCTTCGCCAAGGTATTCACTTACGTGGTTATGCACAAAAGAATCCTAAGCAAGAATACAAGCGTGAATCTTTTGAATTATTCTCTGAGCTTTTAGATAACTTAAAATATGATGTTATTGGTATTTTAAGTAAAGTGAAGATTCAAGCTGAATCAGATGTTGAAGCAGTAGAAGAGCAACATCGTAAAGCTGAAGAAACACCAAAAGCATTTACACATGAATCATCAGAGCAAGCTTTAGCTGCAGGTGAGGAAAATAGACGTGTTGGCAGAAATGAAGCATGTCCTTGTGGCTCAGGTAAAAAATACAAACAGTGTCATGGTAAATTAACTTAAGCTTATTGCTAAAGTTTACTGTTAGACAAATAAACCAATAGCGGTTTAAAAATGAAAGCCAGTCAATCGACTGGCTTTTTTATCGAGTTTTTTTAGCCTATTTAAAGAAGTATTATTATGAAGAAAGTTATTGAGGTTGCAGTAGGTGTTATAAAACGTGACGGTTTATATTTTATGACTAAACGTGCCGATCATGTTCATCAAGGTGGCAAGTGGGAATTTCCTGGCGGTAAAGTTGAAAAAGCAGAACTACCCGAGCAAGCACTAAAGCGTGAATTAAAAGAAGAAGTTAACTTAGATGTAATCGGTAGCAGCTCCTTAATCACTATAAATCATGATTATGGCGATAAACTAGTATCTCTAGTTGTATTTCTAGTTGAAGGCTTTAAAAATGAGCCTAAGGCCCTAGAAGGGCAAAAAGAAGGATGGTTTACCTTTGATGAACTTTTAACACTGGATTTGCCTGCAGCGAATAAAGATATTTTAGCTGCTTTGTCTAAATTGGATTAAAAATTAATTACAGCAATTAAGGTAATTTCACTTTAATTGGATGTGAATAGATATGCTTCTGTACAGTTAGCTTATAAATGTTTGTCGCATAAGTGTTTAGAGTAGAAAACGCTTAAATTATAAATTTTAGAGTGCTAATTTATTAGCAATCCATTATTTTTAACTCGAATGCTGATCACTGTCATATTTTCTTCTGATTACGATAATCAACAGATTTGTTTTTCAATGACCAGGATCTATATTGTTCAAGTCTTAATTATTATTCAGGCTCAACAAAGAACTTATTGTTTTGTAAAAACTCACCTTCTAACGCATCTAACATTTCTTCTGTGATTACTTGGTTCGGATCAATATTTTGCGCTATTTTATGGCCTTCATCAGCCCATTCACCTAAATCAATAAGCTGACAACGTTTACTACAAAAAGGTCTGTAAGTACTTTCAGGTTGCCAAACAACGCTAGTATTACAATTTGGGCATGGGACTTTCAAGGTCATGATAAAACTCTTTAAGATAAAATTACTTTGTACAGTATAAACGAGAGCATTATAAACTGAAATATTACAATTTAAGGATTATAAATTTAAATAGTTCAAATAACTTAAGCAAGTAAAAAGGTTAACACCTTGCTAATTCAAAGTCTGTTGGTTGGTTTAAATAACGTCTGCCCATTTCAGTACATGGTATAACAAAACGGATTGAATATCGGAATTTATTACCACTTACCGTTGGGTAGAAGTTAGCATTTTCAGGGGTTCTAATACGCAGTAATGATAAGCTTTCGCCGTTGTCTTGATAAAAACCATTATCGGTACTTATTTTTATAAACTCACCACGTAAGCGAATAAATTTAAGGCTTATAAATAAGCTGTTAGAAATAGAAGAAAATAAATTTATCCACGTCTTCATCTCAGTTTGTAAAATATTATTATTTTGGCTTAACCAAAAATGTAACTGAGGTAAATCAAAAGCACATGTACCACCTTGCATAGCAAACCTTTGCTTAAGACCTGTCAGAAACTTAATATCTCTATAGTCTAACCATTGCTGCTTGGTTTTCTTTAATTCACATAACAAATAAACCGTTTGTTTTAGGTTTTCTTCTAAAAGGGAAGTATCAATGTCAGGTGCTTGTGACCAAACCACAAGATGCTGTTCTAACTTTTCCAACTCTTTAATTAAATCGCCACGGATATCGTTTCTTTCAAGTGCATCTACAATTGAAAACAAGCTATTAAAAAATGTTATATGAGAGGAATGGATATCGCCAGACGAACTTATATCTAAACACTTAAATAATTGTTCAAGTTTTAAATAGTTACGAATACGTTCGTTTAATGGATGTTCAAATAGTACAGGCGACATAACAGTTATCTAGCTCCTTAGAATTGCCCTATCTTAGCGCCGCAAAGGTGAAATGGCTATTGTATTTCATAAAATCTTACACTTTATGGGGTTATTAGAGTCTATTGAGCTTTTGATTAAAAATATCGTTCGATTTTCAGGTGTTTGATTCTGAATGAGTTGTAAATGAGGTTAGGGCTTACATGATGGGAGCTATGTATTGTTTAAGGCGAGATACAAGATATAACCATGTCTCATTGTGTTTAAGCTTAATGTATTTCAAAGTGAAACAGGTATAACTTAGGTATAGCTTAGATACAAACGATTAAGGTCGTTAACTTTTTTAGCGATTAAACTTAAATCTGTAGTCGAGTTATCAATAATATCATCAGCTAACTTAAGCCTTTCAGTTCTCGATATCTGACTTGCGATTATGCTTTCAATAACCTTTGCATTACTGTTATCTCGTTTAACGGTTCTTTCTATTTGAATTGACTCGGCAACATCAATAACCAAAGTACGGTTTACGTATTGAGTTAAATTGTTTTCAAAAAGTAGTGGCGCGACTAAAATACAGTATTGCCCAGAACTGTTTGATATTTTTGATAGTATGGATTCTCGAATAAGTGGATGTAATAAATTATTAAGCCATTGCTTATCCACTTCTGAGCTAAATACTTTATGTCGTAGTTTAGTACGATCTAGATAGCCATCAACTTGTATAAAGTCATCACCAAAATGCTGTTTAATTTTGTCTAAAGCAAAAGATTCAGGTTCAACTACTTCACGCGCAATTATGTCAGCATCTATTAATTCAACACCTAAGGCGTTAAACATATTCGCTACTGTAGTTTTACCACTGCCTATCCCGCCTGTTAAACCGACAACAAGTTTCTTCATGATGTGATTTTTCCTAACTAACTGTTTAACAATCATTCAAGGTATTAAAGGCGAATATTTCCAGTTTATACAAGAGTGCTTAAATACCAACTCCAAATGTTGTTACCCCAAAGCATCGTTATCCAACCAGCAATTGCTAAATAGGGTCCAAAAGGAATAGCTTGTTCACGTTGATGATTTTTAAATACCATTAAACTAATACCAATAATAGCACCAACCGCCGATGCCATTAAAATAAGTATAGGTAATAGTTGCCAACCTATCCAAGCACCAAATAAGGCAACCAGTTTAAAGTCGCCAAATCCCATACCTTCTTTACCCGTTAATAACTTAAAGCCCCAAAAGATACTATATAAGCTCATGTAACCGACAGCAGCACCAATTACAGCATCTTGTAATGGCACTATTGTGCCATTGATGTTTACGAGTAAACCAAGCCATAGAAAGGGCAGGGTAATTTGATCAGGTAGCAGCATATGATCATAGTCAATCATAGTTAAGGTAATTAACGCATAGGTTAATAAAACAATGAAAATGGTTGTACTTGTTACGCCAAAATTAACGGCGATTACTGTACTTAATATCGCTGTAGCAAGTTCAATAAAGGGATAGCGTGCAGATATCTTGTTTTTACATTGACTACATTTACCACCTAAAAATACCCAGCTAACCACAGGGATATTTTCATAGAAGCGAATAAGATGACCACATTTAGGGCAAGTAGATGCAGGTTTAGAAAGCGTAATCTCAGGTTCAGCTTCTTGTTCGATTTTTTGGTTCGGCTTTTGTTTATTATCTGCTAATTCATCGGCTAAAAACTCACGACATTCTTTATACCAGCCTTGCTCCATCATTTTAGGTAAACGATAAATAACAACATTTAAAAAACTGCCAATTAATAAAGAAAATAAAGCAACAACACCATAAAAAATAGTTAAGTTTTGCTCAAAAGCAGTAATTAGGTCAGTAAACATCTAAAGCCTCAGGTTAAAAACCCTAAAAGAAAATTATTAGGGAGTATTTAAATTATTCTTGAAAATATTAAGCCATTCAAAAGAATGGCTTAATGAGGATATTATATCGTTATATTTCTATAAAGTTGAATACCAGCTTATACAACCATACCTATTTGGAAAATAGGTAAGTACATGGCAATAATTAGTCCACCAATAACAACACCTAAAACTGCCATGATCATAGGTTCTAGTAGTGCCGTTAAGTTATCTACGGCATCATCAACTTCCCTTTCATATACTGTTGCAACTTTAGATAACATATCATCTACAGCACCAGACTCTTCACCAATAGCTACCATTTGAATAACTAAATCAGGGAAAATACTTGAATTTCGCATGGCTAAGTTCATTTGCATACCTGAAGTTACCTCAGAACGTATATCTAATATCGCATCTCTAAATACTGCATTACCTGAAGCGCCTGCCGCTGATTGCAATGCATCAGGTAAGGGAACACCAGCGGCAAAAGTGGTAGATAATGTACGAGCAAAACGTGCTACAGCAGCTTTTTTCAGTAAGTCGCCAATAACAGGTAATTTAAGAATATTCTTATCAACATTATCCCTTAATTTTGCGCTGTTTCTATGAGCTCGTCTAAATAAATATCCTGCTAGGAATATTCCAGCTAGCCCCATATACCAATAAGCTTGCATGAATTCGGATATACCAACCACAAATAATGTAAATGCTGGTAGTTCAGCACCAAAACTTGCAAATATTTCTTGGAATACAGGTACTACGAATATTAATAATATTGAAGTAACAATTAATGCAATAACCAAAACTGCAATAGGATAAGTCATGGCTTTTTTAATTTTAGACTTTAGTATTTCAGCTTTTTCTTTATAAGTAGCTATTCGATCATAAATTGTTTCGAGGGCACCTGACTGCTCGCCAGAATTAACTAAGTCGCAATAAAGATCATCAAATTGTATAGGGTGCTCACGTAAACAGTCTGATAAAGGTATACCCGACTGTAACTTGTTACCAATGTCACCTAATAGCCTTTGCATTTTAGGGTTACTGTGGCCAGACCCTATCATCTCAATAGTTTGTACTAAAGGCACTCCAGCACCCAACATAGTTGCAATTTGACGAGTAATCGCCGCAATATCACCTTGGGTAATAGCTTTTTCACCATTCATGCCAAATAAAGGTTTTGCTTTTTTCTTTACTTTACCTGGTGTTATACCTTGTTTACGCAGTTGTGCTTTTAACGCCATCAAACTAGGAGCCGGTAATTCACCCGATATTTTTTTCCCTTTACGATTAACGCCTTGCCAAATAAACACATCTAACGCTTTAACTTTAGCCATTTTAGCTGATTTAGTGTTTGATACTGCCATGTAAATTACTCATCTTGTTTAGGTATTATTATATTTAAGTATTATTTTTTTAAGTATTGTTTATTAGGTGCCATTGCTCTGTATTATTAAGTATTAGATGCAAATAATATATAAGTGTAGAGCTAATATTTAAGAACTTGTTACCCGATTAATCTCTTCCAAACTAGTAATGCCGTTCATGGCTTTTATTAAGCCAGATTGACGTAAGTTATTAAAGCCTTCTTCTTGACATTGTGCTGCAACATCTAAAGAATTACCTCCTTCCATTATGATTGTTGCTATTTTTGGGGTGATCTTGATAACTTCATAAATACCGACGCGTCCTTTATAGCCACCGGTACAATGCTCGCAACCTACTGCTTTAAATATTTTAACTTTAGGTATTTGTTCTGCTGTAAAACCTTGATTGGCTAGCTCATGTTCAGGAATATGCTCTTCTTCTTTACATTGCATACACAATCTACGCGCTAAACGTTGAGCTATAATAATACTAACTGAACTGGCAACGTTATAAGCAGGTACACCCATATTTAATAAACGGCTTAAAGTCTCTGCAGCTGAATTTGTATGTAATGTTGATAATACTAAATGACCTGTTTGTGCCGCTTTAATTGATATTTCGGCGGTTTCTAAATCACGTATTTCACCAACCATTACGATATCGGGATCTTGACGTAAGAATGAACGTAAAGCATTCGGGAAGGTTAAGCCTGCTCGAACATTTATTTGAACTTGGTTAATACCTTCTAAATTAATCTCAACAGGATCTTCTGCCGTAGAAATATTACGTTCAGGCGTATTTAATATATTTAAACCGGTATATAAAGAAACCGTTTTACCTGAGCCTGTAGGACCAGTTACTAATATCATACCTTGTGGTTGATCGAGTGCTTCGGTATATATTTTCTTTTGTTCTTCTTCGTAGCCTAGCATTTCAATGCCTAACATAGCACTTGAAGAGTCGAGAATACGCATAACTATTTTCTCGCCCCACATAGTCGGTAAACTACTGACACGAAAATCTATCGATTTCTTTTTAGATAAAGCAAGTTTAATACGACCATCTTGAGGCACTCGACGTTCAGCAATATCGAGTTTCGACATAACTTTTAAACGAGCTGCCATGCGTGATGCTAAATTTACAGGAGGACGCGCAACTTCTGTTAATATTCCATCAACCCGAAATCGTATTCGGTAAGATTTTTCATAAGGTTCAAAATGTAAATCAGAGGCACCTTTTTTAATGGCATCTAATAATATTTTATTAATGTAAACAACAATAGGCGCGTCTTCTTTATCGTTACCTACATGTCCACCATCATCTTGTGGTTCATCTTGTACATCAATTCCAGCTAGTTCATCAGCGTCAATATCAGATATATCTAAACCATCATTCTCCTCATCGAGAACTTTCTCAATATATTTATTTAAATTGGTTTCATCTGTTAATACGAGTTCAGTACTATAGCCAGTATTGAATTGAATTTCTTCAAGTGCCTCAAGATTGGTAGGGTCTGATAAAGCAATAAATAACACTTTACCGCGTAAAAACAAAGGTAAAGCATGGTGTTTTCTAATCAATGATTCATTGCGAACACCATCAGGTACTAAGCTCGTATCAAAGGTTGATAAGTCAATTAACGGGTAACCAAAAGTTCGAGATAAAGTATTAGCAATACTATTTGCATTGTATTCTTTATCTTCCACAAGAAAACGTATAAAAGGCTTTCTTTGTTTTTGAAAATCAGAATTAATACTTTCTACCAAGCTGGCTGGCACAATATCATATTTCGATAATGCAGAAAGTAAACTGGATTGTTTATGATTACCTTTCATATACCTTTGTGTACTTTAATGAACATATAACTTGAGTGTACTTATTTTTTATGAAAAAACAAAGGTTAGCAGACATTTATATAGGTTAATTTAGTAAGAGTATTTGAAATACTCTTACTACAGTATTAATTTATAAAACTTAATTAACCTATCGACAGCTCTAGAATGAATAAAGGAGGTAATAAGTTTTTCCACTATTGACTTGGATAGCCTGCCTCAACAGCTAATTCGAGATAGTTAATAAACGCTTTACTTTGTTGATAAACCTTTAAATCTTCTTTGTTTATTGAATTACAGTACATATTAGAAAATTTAGAGCAATTATTTTTTTTTTTCATTGCATATACTTTTATAAGGTAAACATTGCATCTTATTATATTGGAAACCTATGTAAGCAGTATTCATTTGAAATAAAGGTCTTGGTACTGAGGTCGCATTATCTCCTAAAAATGGTCTTCCTATAAATGCTACTGGTTTGTGTATTTGAAGGAATGATAATATTGTTGGAGCAATGTCTAAATGGCTTAATGGTGTTGTTATTATTTTATTATTACGTTCAGGAGTTACTATTAGTAAAGGTACTCTATATAATATTTCGTGTTTTTTTGCTTCATTGACTAATCCTTCAGGGTAGAAAGGAACACCGTGATCTGCTGTTATGATAACTGTTGTATTTTTAGCTAGAGGTGAATTTTCAAATTTCCTCCAAAACTCACCTAAAGCGTTGTCTGTATAATAAATTCCTTTTTGATAGTTATCATATACAACATCAGATTTTTTATTAATGTTATTAGGAAAATTAATATGTGAATATTTCCAATTAAATGGTTGATGGTTAGTTAATGTTAATATTTGTGAAAAAAAAGGGGTGTTTGAATTTTTGTTGTGTGCAACCATATCATCAAATAGTTTTTGGAAGACAATGGGGTCAGGCACACCCCACCCAATATCTAACTTGTCATCATAACCGTTATCTAAAAAGGACTCCTTAGATATCAGATGCTGAAACCCTAGGCTGGGGTGGAATACCTGCCGATTAAAAAATTCTTTTGTGTAACCATGGTACCAATAAGTTTCATATCCTTCTTCTGATAGTAGTTTAGGGAGACATCTTCCGTTAAAGCCTCCTTTTTTTACAGAATAAGGTGATTTACTCGCAAAATCGAGCGATGAACATAGTATTGCCTGCTCAGCTTGCACTGTTGTCCTACTGTTACTATAAAAATTAGAAGCAATAATCGCCTTTAATGATATTTCATCTAGATTAGGTGTTAAGCTATATTTGTTATTAAATAATCCTGTTTCATAAGCACGAAAGCTTTCTAGAACAATAAGTATAATATTTCTCTTTTCTTTTTTACTTTGTCTGATTTCTTTTGGAGAGAAAAGTAAAGGTTCTAAAATGTTCTTTTGATGATGATAACCAGTGTAAGGAGTGAGCAATTTATTAAAATTATCGAAATGATATTCTTTAGGTAGCTTTACGTTAGTTTGGTTTTTTAACGAACTAACCAAAACTTTTAGTTTAGCTATTTTATTATAGCTTTCTTTATTCATAAAGCGCACAAAGATTGGTAATGAACGTATAAAATACATGGTAGGGGTTTCTATATTAAAATTGTATGTTATATCTTCACTTGAGTGTATGTTTGTTATTTGCTCAATCACATAATATTGGTTGTGCGCTTGGAAAGTAAAAACAGCAGCTGCAAAATAAATTAAAGGTGCTCGCCACTTTTGCCTTAGAGATAATTGTTGAGTAATGTTTATGTTTTTTATGAAGATCTTCCTGCCTATGAGTAATAGACATATAGATAACATTAATAATGTTATTAAAGTTGTATGATCAACATATTTTATTGCGCCCAATAAATCATTAAACATAAAAAGCTGTTCATAACCAATGTAACCACCAAAATATTGATAAAATTGAATACTTATAATTGTAAATGATAATGATGTGATTATGCCTAATAAAAATAGTGTGCTCCATTGATTAAATATATTAAATGATAAGTACAAGAGCGAAATAGTAAATAGTGTGAAAGTTAAAGAGTCTAATCTAGAGAATTCTGTACGTTGTTGTATAAGTAGCTCTTCTAAAAGCCAGGTACTAATTGAAACAATGAAAATTAAAATAAATAGTGATAAACGACCTGACCACATAACTAGTTCCGTTTGTTACTTAAAATAAAAAAACTCCTTAATAGGAGTTTTTTATTTTTAAATTACTTAAATTAAATAATTATTAACAGAAACCTCTAGAATCACAACCACCAGATTGAACCCAAAGAACTTGTCCATTACTCATACCTGGTGTGATGATATATGTATCGGCAACTTCTATACCATTTATTGCTAATGGAGTGACTGTAATTACACCACTACCAACAACAGTTACTGTATTTACACTTGCTGCACCAGTAGCACCACCAGCTAAAGCCGCAATTTCATTATTGTTGGTTGTATTACATGTAGTTAAATCTGAAGTTATTTGAGCACAAACTTCTACTGCTGATTTTACACCTGTTGCAGCGGTACTAACTTCTGTATATGCTGCTTTAGCTGTATACGTCTGGTAAGCAGGCAATGCAACCGCTGCTAAAATACCGATAATCGCAACAACGATCATCAATTCAATAAGAGTAAAACCTTTTTGTGCGCTTTTATTTATTTTATTTAAAGTTTTCATAATTAAATTTTCCATTAATTTTAATACGAGGGTTGTAGCTATACTGCGACACTTTTTTTGATATGTAAAACATTCTTGTACATTTTTTTACATTTTTTTTGATAATTAGCATAATATTTACATTTTATTAAAAATATCACTCTATTTTAACAACTTATCTCTTTAACTTAAGCGCTTGTTTTTAGGATTGTATACAAAAAAACGACCGTATCGTGCGTTAAATGTACGAAGAAAGTGTTTTATAGTTGTTTTTATAAAGGTGTATTCGAATGAAAAATAGAATGTTTAATACAAGTATCATTCATCCAATATCACCTTTTATTTATTGTGTATTTACGATTTATTTTTACTTTTAGATTCTTTCTAGGAAAAGCGCATTGATAGATCTATGGCATTAACTTGCTTAGTTAGTGCGCCAACTGAAATGAAGTCGATACCTGATTTTGCGTAATCAGTAAGTGTAGATAAGGTCATATTGCCTGATACTTCTAATTGCGTTCTTTTAGATGAAGTTTCAGCTGAGGTATTTCTCAGAATAACGGCTTGTTCAATCATCGCATGGCTGAAATTGTCTAACATGATGATGTCAGCACTTGCACTTAATGCTTGGTTTAACTCGTTAATAGATTCTACTTCTACTTCAACTTTTTTATCTGGATGATTAAGTTGTGCGCGAGTAATGGCTTGCGTAATTCCGCCACAAGCAGCTACGTGGTTTTCTTTTATTAAGAAAGCGTCGAATAAACCTATTCTGTGGTTGTAGCCACCACCGCAAGTTACTGCATATTTTTGTGCATTACGTAATCCTGGGATTGTTTTACGGGTATCAAGTAGCTTGGTTGTTGTACTGGCTAACGCTTTTACATATTCGTTGGTAGTAGTGGCTGTGCCTGAAAGTGTTTGAACAAAGTTTAATGCGGTACGTTCACCTGTTAATAATGTGCGAGCATAACCAGACAATTCAAATAAAGTGTTGTTAGCACTTACGTGATCTCCGTCTTTTACAAACCACTTGATGCTTGTAGGAATAAAGGTTTCATTAGGGTTTTCTTGTTTTAGCTTTTTAGCAACAAGTTCATCAAGCTGTTTAAACACTTCATTAACCCAAGCAACACCACAAAATATACATTCTTCGCGAGTTATTACTGTAGCTTGAGCTGTTTCCATTTCAGGAATGAGTTCAGCGGTAATATCGGTGCCATTATTTAAGTCTTCTTTAAGTGCAAAAGTAATGGTGTTGATAATATCTTCTTTTAATTGTGTTGTGATTTGGGCTGTAACTTGAGGTGTTTGCATTTAGTTTTGTTCTCGTAATTTTAATGTATTGCCGCTTTGATGAAGTTCTAGCTGCTTTAATGCGCTCATACCTAATAGTATTTCGTCGCTTTTAAATGAAGGGTTAATATTAGCTTCTACATTATATAGAGTGATATCACCGATCTTTAGTTCGTTAATAACAGAACGATATACATAGGTATTACCGTTGGCTGTAGATACTTGATATTTATTATAACGTGGTAGATTTAAATTTTCTGCTATATGTTCAGGTATCGAAACATCCGTTGCGCCAGTATCTAATAAAAAGATAACCGATTGTTGGTTAATTTTACCTGTAGTAACGTAATGGCCTTGTTTGTTTCTTTTGAGATGAACTTCATTCAAACCATTGTCTGATAAATAGCTGGTAGGTGAACTGTTAGGGTTTTGTTGAGTATCTAATAATCCTTGAAAAAAGAAAACCAGCATACCTATAGCTATTATCCATGCAACCCAAACAAAATACTTTCCTATTTTGTTTGTTGTATCTTCTTCAGTCATAATAGCCCGTATTGTTTAAATATAGATTGATATTGTATGACTAATTCTTCGGTTAGCCAATTAAATGCAGATGCTTTGAATAAAAAAAATCAAAAAGGAACAGATAATAAGTTTGAAATTGTTGACGGTTGGTTTTGTGGTTTAACTCATAAATCAAAATCAAAATCAAAATCAAAATCTAAAACAAGTGCATCTAACTTTGAGGAAAACAAATTAGATCCTCAAGCTAATTTTATGACGCGATGCCCATCTCCACATTTCAGTCCTAAAGAAGACGGTGCTGATGTGACTTTATTAGTTGTGCATAATATCTCTTTACCCCCCAATAAGTTTGGTGGTGATTACATAACCGACTTTTTTCTGGGTAACTTAGATAAAGATGTGCACCCATATTTTGAAACTATTCATGAGATGAAGGTGTCTGCCCATTGTCTTATTAAAAGAGATGGTAGTTTAGTGCAGTATGTATCATTTTTAGATAAAGCTTGGCATGCTGGAGTATCTAAGTATAAAGGTAGAGATAAATGTAATGACTTTTCTATTGGAATTGAACTAGAAGGGGCAGATGATATTCTTTATACTGAGCAACAATATCAAACATTAGCAGTAGCATGTTTTTCAATTCAACAAGAATACCCACAGATTAAAAATAATATTGCAGGGCATAACCAAATAGCACCCGGCAGAAAAACTGATCCTGGTGAGGCATTTGACTGGGAATACTTTTATACTTGTTTACAGCAAGTGTAAAAATCGTAAATCAACATGCTGGTATATATATGTTGCTGTGCATATATAGTTAGCTAAGTATTAATTTTTCACTAATTCTTCATTTATTATAGTAAGGCTAAGTTATATGAGTTTGATCAGTTTACTAATTGCGTTGTTGTCGGAACGTTATTTAACAAATAAATTATGGCATTTTAATACTTATTATAAAAAATATAGTCAGTTAGTTTTAAAAGACGATGCTACGGGTTCAAACATCAAATCTACCATTATGATGGTGCTTGTCTTATTACTACCCACTTTAGTTTGTTATTTACTGCTTGAGCAATTAGGTAATAGTTTTTTATATTTAGTTGCTTCAACTGTTATTTTGATTATCTGTTTTGGCTGTTCACAAACACGCGATACCTATAAACGATATTTAGTTGCCGCTTTTAAAGGCGAAACAACAACGTGTGATTTAATTCATAAAGAATTTTTACAAAACAAACAATTACCACAAATGGGATTTGGTCAAGCTTTAGTGTGGTTAAACTACCGTTATTTTATTGCTGTTATGTTGTTCTTTGTGATTTTTGGTGCGCCAGGTGCTGTATTTTATCGTTTGCTAACCAGTCTAAATGAACGTTGCGTAACGCAAAGCAAAACACAAAATAACACCCAACAAACTACACAAGATATTAATAGCGAAGTTACACAGGATAATGAACCAGACATTACTCTAGAGGCTGATACTAAATCAGAAAACACGCACGTAGATGAAGAGTCTAATGTATGTATTTCTAGCAAAATACTCTTTGTAGCTGATTGGATACCAGTAAGAGTTATCGCTTTAGGTTATATGCTTGTTGGTCATTTCTCAAAAGCTGTTCCTGTGTGGCTAGCTAACGTATTTGATTTAAATATGCCATCTTATGAAGTGTTAATTTCTGTAGCGCAAAAATCTGAAGATATTATGATTGAAACTGAAGATTGTTCTGCAGAACCTTGCTCTTTAGTTAGATTAGCTAAAAGAACGTTATTATTATGTTTAGCGTTTATTTCTATTTTAATTCTTACCGGGGTTCTTTAAGCCTAATTAAATTTTGCTAGCTTAATATGAATAGAGCTTTTGTAGTTTTATTACATGCATGAGGATTATTTAGCCAATAAACATTAGATGATTTTTTTAATAGATTATCTAATGTTCTTTTAGTAAATGTGTTTCAAATGATTATAATTAAAGGTTTTTATTTTGTTTTTAACGGTCGTTAACGATGAATTTAAACACTTGTTTTAAGCTTTGACTCTAAAGTTTTCCTTGGAAAATGTTGTAAATTAAACTATGTTACGTATACAAAACCACTAAGTTTTGTTATTTTTACACCAAAATATCAATGGTAAGACCAATTTACCAAGGTTTTTTAAAGTCTGTTAGGTCGTAGAGGTAGTAAGCAAAATGTCGTATAGCGGTTTAATAAAAACAGTAAAGCAACCTAAGTTGTCTGATGTAATTCAAGAGCAGTTGGAAACAATGATACTTGAAGGTAGCTTACAGGCAGGTGAAAAATTATTACCTGAGCGTGAACTTGCTAAACAATTTGAAGTATCGCGTCCATCATTAAGAGAAGCGATACAAAAGCTAGAAGCAAAAAAACTAGTAGTACGTAAGCAAGGTGGCGGAACCTTTGTTAGCCAAAGTATACTAAGTGGGTTGTCAGATCCACTTTTTGAGTTAATGGCGCAAAGTAATGAGTCGCAATTTGATTTATTAGAATTTAGGCATGGCATAGAAGGTATGGCTTCATACTATGCTGCAATGCGTGGTACAGCAGCTGATTTTAATGAGATTCAAAATAAACACGATAACATTGGTAACGCACAGCTAGAGAACGACTATAAGTTAGAAGCTAACGCGGTTTATGATTTTTATTTGGCAATATGTGCAGCTTCGCATAATGCGATTATTTTACATTTATCGCGCAGTATGAAAGCTTTGTTAGTAGATAATATAGAAAAGAATTTAACAATGATGGCTAAACGGCCTGATATTTTCTCTCAAAATACTGATTACCGAAAGAATTTATTAGAAGCTATAGTTAGCGGTAAACCTCAGAGAGCTTGGGGTGCTAGCCATAGTCATTTAGCCTTTATTGAAGAAGTTTTGTTGAAGCTTACACAGGAAAATAGTCGTGTAGAGCGTTCAATGAGACGGATGCAACGTAAAACATAGGCTTATAGTCTATACATTATTATTAAAGGTTAACTTCCTTTAATTGTTTAAGTAATTTTTAAGTAAATTTAACTATTTAACTTTAATCCCAAAGCCACATTATAAAGTGGCTTTAATAACATTTGGAGACTAAGTAATTATGTCTGAGCTCCCGAAAATTGATATTGATTCTTTAGAAACGCAAGAATGGTTAGAATCAATGGAGTCTGTATTAGAAAATGAAGGGCCTGAGCGCGCTCATTATCTATTGGAAAAATTAATCGATAGTGCACGTCGTAGCGGTACACATTTACCGTTTGATGCTAAAACAGCATACGTAAACACTATTCCTCCTGGGCAAGAACCACATATGCCTGCAGACCAAACTCTTGAATCGCGCATTCGTGCTGCAATTCGTTGGAATGCTTTAGTACTTGTATTACGTGCTTCAAAGAAAGATTTAGACTTAGGTGGTCACATTGGTAGTTTCGCTTCTTCAGCGACACTTTACGATGTAGGTTTTAACCACTTTTTCAAAGCAGCTTCAGAGAAAGACGGCGGCGATTTCATTTTCGCACAAGGTCATATTTCTCCAGGTATTTACGGTCGCGCATTTTTAGAAGGTCGTTTAACTGAGAAGCAAATGAATAACTTCCGTCAAGAGTGTGATGGCGAAGGTTTATCGTCATACCCGCATCCTCATTTGATGAAAGATTTCTGGCAGTTTCCTACAGTTTCTATGGGCTTAGGTCCATTACAAGCTATCTATACTGCTCGTTTCTTAAAATATCTTACAGACCGTGGAATTAAAGATTGTTCAGGTCAACGCGTATATTGTTACTTAGGTGACGGTGAAACTGATGAGCCTGAATCATTAGGTGCTATTGGTTTAGCTTCACGTGAAGGTTTAGACAACTTATGTTTTGTTGTTAACTGTAACTTACAGCGTTTAGATGGACCAGTACGTGGTAACGGAAAAATCATTCAAGAACTTGAAGGTACATTCCGTGGCGCAGGTTGGGAAGTTGTTAAAGTTATTTGGGGTTCATACTGGGATGCATTAATCGCCCGTGATACGTCAGGTAAACTTTTACAACTTATGGAAGAAACGGTTGATGGTGAATACCAAAACTGTAAAGCGAAAGGTGGTAAATACACGCGCGAAAACTTCTTCAATAAATATCCTGAAACAGCTGCATTAGTGGCTAATATGTCTGATGAAGACATTTACCGCTTAAACCGTGGTGGACATGATCCGGTTAAAGTTTACGCTGCTTACAAAAAGGCAATGGAAACTAAAGGTCGTCCTACCGTTATCCTTGCTAAAACAGTTAAAGGTTTTGGTTTAGGTGCATCAGGCGAAGCGCAAAACGTTGCACATAACGTGAAGAAAATGGACGTTGAATCTATCAAGAAGTATCGTGATCGTTTCAATATGCCTATCGCTGATGATCAAATTGAAGATTTACCTTTCTACAAATTCCCAGAAGATAGCCCTGAATACTTATACATGAAAGCTCGTCGTGAAGCCTTAGGTGGTTCATTACCTGCACGTCGTGAACAAGCTGAAGAACAATTAGAAATGCCTGCATTGAAAATATTCGATGCTATTTTGAAAGGTTCTGGTGAACGTGAAGTTTCATCAACCATGACGTTTGTTCGTGTATTAAATGCAGTTTTAAAAGATAAGAAAATTGGTAAGCGCGTTGTGCCAATTATACCTGATGAAGCTCGTACATTTGGTATGGAAGGCTTATTCCGTCAAGTAGGTATTTACGCAAGTGAAGGACAAAAATACGTTCCTCAAGATGCTGACCAAGTTGCTTACTACCGTGAAGACAAGAAAGGTCAAGTATTACAAGAAGGTATCAACGAATTAGGTGCAATGGCATCTTGGGTTGCTTCTGGTACGTCTTACTCTACTTGTAACGCGACAACTATCCCGTTTTACATCTACTACTCAATGTTTGGTTTCCAACGTGTTGGTGATTTAGCATGGGCAGCTGGCGATAGCCAAGCACGTGGTTTCTTATTAGGTGCTACTGCTGGTCGTACAACCCTTAACGGTGAAGGTTTACAACATCAAGATGGACATTCACATGTTCAAGCTAACTTGATCCCGAACTGTGTAACTTACGATCCAACGTACGGTTACGAAGTTGCTGTTATTGTTCAAGACGGTTTACGTCGCATGTACGGTGAGAACGAGAATGTTTTCTACTACATGACATTAATGAATGAAAACTATAAGCATCCAGCAATGCCTGAAGGCGCTGAGGGTGATCAAGTTGCTAAAGATATCATTAAAGGTATTTATAAGCTTGAACGTGTTGAAGCTAAAAAAGCTAAAGCAAATGTTCAATTAATGGGTTCAGGTACTATCTTAAATGAAGTACGTAAAGCGGCTCAAATTCTTTCGAAAGATTACAACGTTTCAAGTGACGTTTACTCAGTAACTTCATTCAACGAGTTAGCTCGTGAAGGTCAAGAAGTTACACGTTGGAATATGCTTAACCCTGAAGCGGCACAAAAGTCTGCTCATATCGCTAGTGTAATCACTAAAGAAGCGGGTCCAGCAATTGCTGCAACTGATTATGTTAAATCATACTCAGATCAAGTTCGTGCATTTATTGACACTGACTACCGTTGTTTAGGTACTGATGGTTTCGGTCGTAGTGATAGCCGTGCTAACTTACGTACGCATTTCGAAGTTAATGCTAGCTACATTGTTGTTGCTTCATTATTCGAATTAGCAAGCCGTGGCGAAGTAGAAAGAAGTGTTGTAACTGAAGCGATTAAACGCTTTAACATTGACACAGATAAACTTAACCCACTTTACGCGTAATAGTGACTAGAGAAGGAATCAAATAAATGTCTGATATTCAAAAAATTCTAGTCCCTGATGTTGGCGGCGAAGAAGTTGAGATTATTGAAATTTGTGTTGCTGTTGGCGATACACTAGAAGCTGATGAAGGTATTGTGACTGTTGAAACTGATAAAGCTTCAATGGATATTCCAGCACCTTTTGCTGGAATACTATCGAGTCTTTCAGTATCTGTTGGCGACAAAATTAAAGAAGGCGACGTAATCGGTGAATTAAAAGCGTCAGGTGCAGAGGCTTCGGCTGAAGCTCCTGTAGCTGAAGCACCAGCGGCACCTGTAGCAGAAACGCCTGCTGCTGTTGCACCGTCGGCTCCTACAGCTCCTGTTAATAACGCTGTAGAGAGTGGCGCAAGTGAGATAATTGACATTGCCGTACCTGATATAGGTGAAGATGGCGAAGTTGACGTTATTGACGTACTTGTTGCTGTTGGCGATGTAATTGAAGCTGAAGATGGCTTAATTACATTAGAAACAGATAAAGCAACAATGGATGTACCGTCTACTCATGCTGGAACCGTCAAAGAGGTTTTTATCTCAAATGGCGATAAAGTTAAAGAAGGTACGCTTGTTATTAAATTAGAAACTGCTGGCGGAGCTGTTGTTACTGAAACAGCACCGGCTGCAGAAGCAACTCCTGTTGCACAGGCTCCAGTAGCTCAAGCTGCTGCTCCTGTTGCCACTGAAAGTGCAATTATTGATATTCTTGTTCCTGATATTGGTGAAGACGGCGAAGTTGATATTATTGACGTACTTGTTGCTGTTGGTGACGAAATTAATGAAGAAGACGGCTTAATTACGCTAGAAACAGATAAAGCTACTATGGACGTACCATCAACTCATGCTGGTACAGTTAAAGAAGTTTTAGTGTCAACTGGTGGTAAAGTTAAGCAAGGTACTTTAGTTATTAAGCTTGAAACAAGTAGTGGTGCTCCTATTGCTCCAGTACCTGTTGAAACACCTGCAGTTATTTCTGCACCTGTTACAGCACCAGCAACTAAAGCTAAAGCTGCTCCAGTTCCACATCACCCTCAAGCGGGTACTCATAAAGCGGTAGGCGTTATTTACACTTCTCCTTCTATCCGTAGAGTTGCACGTGAGTTTGGTGTTGATTTAACCTTAGTTAAAGGTACTGGTCGTAAAGGTCGTATTTTGAAAGAAGATGTTCAATCATATGTTAAATATGAATTGTCACGTCCGAAAGCTAATGCGGGTAGTTCAGTTTCAAAAGGTGAAGGCGGATTACAAGTTGTAAGTGCTAAAGCTATCGATTTCTCTAAATTTGGTGAGATTGAAACAAAAGCTTTAACACGTATACAAAAAATATCTGGTCCATTTTTACATCGCAACTGGGTAACAATTCCACACGTTACTCAATTTGATGAAGCTGATATTACAAACGTTGAAGCATTTCGTAAGGAACAAAATGTTGTATGTGAAAAGCAAAAACTTGGTTTTAAAATTACACCACTAGTATTTGTTTTAAAGGCAGCAGCAGACGCTTTACGTGCATATCCAACATTCAACTCTAGCTTAAGTGAAGATGGCGAAAGCTTGATCCTTAAGAAATATATCCATATTGGTGTTGCAGTAGATACACCAAACGGACTTGTTGTTCCTGTTGTACGTGATGTAGACAAAAAAGGTATTTACGAATTATCTCGTGAGCTTTTAGAAATCAGCATTAAAGCACGTGATGGTAAACTTAAAGCTGCAGATATGCAGGGCGGTTGTTTTACTATTTCTAGTTTAGGCGGCATTGGTGGTACAGCATTTACACCAATCGTTAACGCACCTGAGGTTGCTATTTTAGGTGTATCTAAATCTGAAATGAAACCTAAGTGGAATGGTAAAGACTTTGATGCTCGCTTAATGTTGCCACTATCAATGTCTTACGATCATCGTGTAATTGATGGCGCACTTGCAGCACGTTTTACTGTGCATTTAGCTGGTGTGATGTCAGACATTAGAAAGCTTGTTTTATAAAATAAATATTTTATAGGTAGCAAGTATCTTAATGAATAAGTCGGTAAGTTAATGGTTCAGTATCATATACTGAAAGTTTTTATCTTTACCGACATTATCTTTCAGAAAAGATAGAGATTTTGGCAGAGTTTAAGTAGACTTCCTGTCAGAATTATAAAAATAAATTCTTTGTTGTGTTTATTAAACTTATTTAAACAACGCAATAAATATTCATACAAAATTTGAGGTTAGCATGAGCAACGAAATTAAAACTCAAGTAGTAGTTTTAGGCGCAGGCCCTGGTGGTTATTCAGCAGCATTCCGCGCTGCAGATTTAGGTTTAGATGTAGTATTAGTTGAAAGTCGTGAAACACTTGGCGGTGTTTGTTTAAATGTTGGTTGTATTCCATCAAAAGCATTATTACACGTAGCTAAAGTAATTGATGATGCTGCTGCAATGGCATCTCACGGTGTTACATTCGGTAAGCCTGAAATTGATTTAGATAAGATCCGTGGCTGGAAAGAAAGTGTAATCGGTCAATTAACTGGTGGTTTAGGCGGAATGGCTAAAGCACGTAAAGTTACAACTGTTTACGGTTACGGTAAATTCACTAGCGATAAAACAATCGCTGTTGAAGGTAAAGACGGCACAACAACTATTACCTTTGATAATGCAATTATTGCTGCAGGTTCTTCAGTAGTTGATTTACCATTTATACCAACAGAAGATCCACGTGTTATCGATTCAACTGGCGCTCTAGAACTTCAAGACGTACCAGAAGAAATGTTAGTTCTTGGTGGTGGTATTATCGGTTTAGAAATGGGTACAGTATATAAAGCGTTAGGTTCTAACGTTTCAGTAGTTGAATTTGCTGACCAACTTGTACCTGCTGCTGATAAAGACATTGTTAAAGTTTACACTAACTATAACAAAGAAAAATTCAACATTATGTTGTCTACTAAAGTTGTTGCAGTTGATGCGAAAGACGATGGTTTATACGTAACATTTGAAGGTAAGAACGCTCCTGAAGGTCAGGTTCGTTACGACAAAATTTTAGTTGCTGTTGGGCGTAAGCCAAATGGTAACTTAGTAGACGCAGATAAAGCAGGCGTTAATGTTGATGAACGTGGTTTCATTAACGTGACTAACGAATTACGTACAAACGTAAATCACATCTTCGCTATTGGCGACGTAGTTGGTCAACCTATGCTTGCTCATAAAGCTGTTCATGAAGCTCATTGTGCTGCTGAAGTTATCTCAGGTAAGAAACATACATTCGAACCTCGTTGTATTCCTTCAATCGCTTATACTGATCCAGAAATGGCTTGGGTTGGCGTTACAGAACGTGAAGCTAAAGAACAAGGCTTAAACATTGAAGTTGCTAACTTCCCTTGGGCTGCTTCTGGACGTGCTATTGCTTCTGCACGTACTGAAGGTAAAACTAAGATGATCTTTGAGAAAGAAACTGGTCGTGTTCTTGGTGGTGCTATTGTTGGTATCAATGCTGGCGAAATGCTTGGTGAAGTTTGTTTAGCGGTTGAAATGGGCGCTGATGCTGAAGATATTGGTTTAACTATTCATGCTCACCCAACGTTAAATGAATCAATTGGTTTAGCTGCAGAAATTTTTGAAGGTTCAATCACTGACTTACCAAATGCTAAAGCAGTTAAAAAGAAAAAATAATAACTGATTATTTTCGGTATTATAAAACCAGCTTCGGCTGGTTTTTTTGTACAAGAATTAAAGGATTAATATGCCTAAATTAGGTCATTCAATTTCTATCGCTTTTATATTGAGTATGCTTTTATTAGGTTGTAGTAGTACACCTAAAACAGAGCAAGATAAATACAAAGAAATAGCAGACTCGTTTGCTCATAAAAGTCTTAAAACATTGTCAAAAAACACCATAAATCCCAGTTTATCCTTATATAACAAAGTTAAATCTGACGATGATCCTGAAATCAATCCTGCATATGTACATGCTTTAGCTTCTATTAGCTTTGCTCTTGTGGGTAACTCTAGATGGGCACTAGCTGAAGAAAATTTAGCTATTGATTCAGCAGATGAACCAGAAAGTAAGTATGTTAGCTATTCTGTTCTATCTATGGCTTTACATAATAAAGGCTTGATGCAGCTCGGTGATGATTATTCTTTAAAGGCTAAGTTGCTTGAAGACGATAATTTAATAGATCATAAATATAATAAAAATAAAGTTATTCTATCTACTATTTTAGGGCTTAATGCAGTCAAAAATGGGGATGGAAAATCTGCAGAGTTGCTTTTTCAAAGTGTGGCTGAAAGAAGGGGAGTAGAGTGGCTACCAATTGTTGCTCACGGAACTGCAATGATTGTAGAAAACCCGTCCGTTTTCGTGATTAAAGATATTACTAAATTAATGACGCGTGATGATGTGTCATTGGAAGCGCGAAACAAATTAGCTCAATTGAGGGCTATCGCTAATGAGAATTTAAATCTCTTAGGGTTTTATTCCCCGCCGCTTGCGGCGTAAAATAGATGCATGAGCGAATTTATTCATAAAAGTCACAATGTGACAGTGTTGATTTACCATCTTGTCCTCCCTGCGAAGTATAGAAGGGCGGTTGTCGATGCTGGTGTTGATCGAGTTATTACTTTGACTTGTAGAGAAATAGAGAAACGTTACGAGATAAAGTTTTTAGAAATAGGTTCAGATGAAAACCACATACACTTTCTAGTTCAGTCTGTACCAATGTATAGCATCACTAAACTTGTAACGATAATCAAAAGTTTAACAGCAAGAGAAGTCTTCAAAAAATGCCCACATGTTAAAAAGCAATTATGGGGTGGTGAATTTTGGTCTGATGGGTATTTTGCCAGTACGGTTGGTAAGCATGGAGATGAAACAATGATCAGAAAATATGTGAAAAGCCAAGGTAATAACTACGAACAGTTACACAGTGATCATCAGTTAGCGATATTCTAAATAAAATACCCCGCTCACGAAGTGAGTTCTGCGTAGCAGAAGGGCTTGCCCCGGGGATGTTTACTTGATCCTGATAAAATGAAATCTAGTGCGGGTGATGTATTACAAAGGTGGACTTTGGATTCGATCAAATCGACAGGAACTACAGCAGGTGAAGTCATGCTTGATGTTGTTGCTAAAGTGGTAGAAAGTATATTAACGTTAGGGCATTTCTAAACAATATATCATTGTTTGCATAGCTAATATTTAATCATTGTTTGAACTGGTTAAGTTTTATTTTGAAATGTCGGTCGTTGTACTTATGATATGTTTGATGAAGAAAGATGATTATAATTTCATCTGATAAGTCAAATATTCATGGAAGTAAACTTTATCTTAATTGTAGTAAAAGCATTAATGAGGACTGGTCTAAATATAACTCAAATATGAGTAAAGGTGCAGATTATAATCCTTTATAAACCAATGTGTAGAGCTTCATTACAGAGCAATCAGATTTTCAACTTTTACTAGAGTCAGTTAAAAGAATAAAAGACGTATGTGATATTAATACACTTATTTATTAATAAAGCTGAGAAATAAAAAAGTCACTATAATTAGTGACTTTTTGTTTTTATAAACGAAATAAGTTATTTATTAATTTTTACGGCGCTTAGCAACTAAAAAGAATAAGCCTGTAAAAAATAATAGAAACATTGATGGTTCAGGAACTACGCTAGCTTGACCTAATGCTAACTCACCAAAAATAAAAACATTACCGCTAGAGTCAAATACATCAATAAAGTTGCCACCAGTAAAAGCTGTATCAGCTAAACCTTGAAAATTAAAGAACGATGAGCTGTCTTCGGTTACGTCAAATGTCAAAAATTCAATACCTGCACTTACATTAGTTAAATCGACAAATGCTTCAAATAATCCAAATAATGAAAAGTTACCAGCAGCATCAGTTTCAGTGATCATATCAAATCCGAATAATTCAAAGTTAACCCAAGTATTAATGTAGCCATCGCCATCGCCATCTTGAGTATCGACTGTGATTGAACCAATAGTTTCAAATAATACGTCTGTGCTTGATAAATCATCAAACAATATGTCTTGTGTAATTAAGTTTGCATTAGCTGAGCCAATTGTGAATAAAGATAGAGATATAGCTAATAGTGCGTTTTTTAAATATGTGTTTAACATAATAGACCTGTTATTTTATCTTACTTACTGTAAGAATTTATTGAGTTAAAAAGCCCTTTAAAGGTTTAAAGGTTTAAAGGGCTGTTAATTAAATGAATGCTTAAATTAATTGTTAATTTCTACAACGGTTGTTCCTTGAGAAACACCTGCGTCATCGTAGAATGTAATGCCACCCATAAAAGTACCTTCAGTAAGGCCTCTTGTCATAATCGTTACATTATTAAAGCGACCTTGTATAGCACGGCTACTAGAGATAACTCTTGATGTACTTTCTTTAGAATCAGCAATCCAAACAGGCATTGTATATTCAAGAGATTCAGCACCAGCTAGGTTATATCCGTGTACCCAAATAAGGTATACATCACCTATATCAACATTTGCTCTTGGCTCAGGATTCACTAATATTACATCTTCATTAGAAGCTGCATTTAAAGATTGTCCTACTTGTGTACAACTCCATTCATCACAACGATAAACATAAAGATCTAAATCTACATTACCAGCACCATCGCCAACTAAACCGTCAACCAATGAGAAACGAGCAACTTGAGTTCCTTCAGGTATATGGAATAAATGAGTAGCAAGACCAGCTTCATTAAAAGAGAATTCACTATCTGGATCTTGTGAAACAGTTTCAGTTGAACCGAACGGTGCTACAAAACCAGCAAAGTCAGTAGACGTTGCACCTGAATACAGCATTTTCACAGGGAAGGTTAAACGTCCTCTATTCAATTCGCCTGAAATGGTCTCAGGAACTTCAATAGAAACTTCCGGAACTACCTTTATTGCAATTGGACTACGTACGTTATGTCCATTGTTATCAGTTAAGGTTATAGAGCCGAATGCCCATTCATTAAATGCAGCAGCGTCATTACTAGTAAAGTTTAAAACATAACTAGCACTGCCTCCTGCTGTAACATTTAATAAACCATCTTGAGTTGCGTTACCGTTCTCATCAAACGTTGTTATTGTTACATCTACACCTTCTGGCGCAACAATCGTTGCGTTGTAAACACTATCCGATTCAGTAACGTTAGTAACAGTACGAGTAATTGACTCTGATCCAGATAGCTCAGCAATACCAATAGAGGCAATGTTTAACTGGCTTGGTTCAGTACTAAATCCAGAGTCACTCAACACATCACAGCTTGTTCCTAGGTTAGCCACATAAGTTTCATTACCTATGCCACATAAAAATGCAAGATAGTCATTATAGTTTGCACTATATACCAAACCAGGATCTAGAGCGCTAACAGGAGCTGCATGACCAGCACCAAAATCAAATGGGTCTGCTTGTGTTACGCCATCTTCTTTGGTTAAGTTTTGTCTCGCAGTCGTCATTAATGAAGACTTTATTTGAGCTGGTGTCCATTCAGGGTTTGATTCCTTGAAAAGAGCAGCTAAACCTGCAATATGAGGGCTAGACATTGATGTACCTTGCAAGTAAGCAAAAGTAGATCCACTTTCTCCAAACATTGGGGTATTAGTTGTTGCAGCTAATATTTTTACACCAGGGGCTGTAATATCTGGTTTAATAATATCGTAACTAGCTTGGTTAGGACCTCTTGATGAAAAATCGGCCATAACATTACCTATTTCAACATTATCTATAGCAGCATTCATATTTGAAAAGGTTACATTAGCTATTTCAATTTGAGAGCTTGCTATTAATGCCTGACCGTCATCGAATGAAATCATCGAACCAGGAATAGCAACTGCATCATCTGTTCCTCCCATAGCGAAAGGTGATGTAGCTTCATAAGTATATATAACAGCGGCAATTGCACCGGCTTCTTGTGCATTGATAAACTTCTGAGTGAAATCACATGATCCACGAGCGATTAAAGCTACGTTTCCTGCCAAGCTTGTTTGGCCAGCAATTGGGTTCGAACCATCATCAGCATCACATGCTTCAATAGAGTCAGAGACAACGATATTGCCCGACAATTCATTCGCTGCAGGAGCAAAACCTGCAGGTACAGAAACAATTGAAGAACCTGCAAACTCACCAGAATTAACAACTAATGCCTTACCAATAACTTTAGATATACCATCGTAGGTTGAAGCTGCTACTGATGTAACCCAAGGAGCTGGAGTTCCAACCGTTTCTGCATCAGGGCCACTATTACCAGCAGATACTGAAACAAACACACCCGCCTGAGTAGCACGTAACATCGCAGCTGCTGCAGGTTGAGTTAAATCTGTTAGGCTTCCACCAATTGAAAAGTTAATAACATCTACGCCATCAACTACTGCTTGATCAATTGCTGCCATACTATCACTAGGGAAACAACCCGCTTCATCGCCACCTGTAGGGTTTGTATAATCACTATTCCAACAAACTTTGTACATAGCAACACGAGCTCTAGGCGCTATACCACTAACTAAGCCAATTTCTTGTCCTTCTAATATAGCTTCTACATTAGCATTTCCGCCAGATGTACTCGCAGTATGAGAACCATGACCGTCAGCATCACGAGGAGATATAAACTCCCCTAAAGAAGTCTGTATATCGTAAACTGATTTAAATGACTCGTTAAAATACCGAGCGCCAATTAATTTATTATTACATTGAAAAGTATCAGCTTCAGCTTCTTCACCAGCATCACAAATACCATTCCAACCAATAGATTGAGGATCAGAATATGAACCATCATCAGCAAAACTTGGATGCTCAGGTGCAATACCTGTATCCAAAACACCAATAACAACACCTTCACCTTTAATATTTAGTGTGTGTTGTCCGGTACTACCCGTTAAGCCTAAAAACTCAGGCGTATTAGAAGTAGTAACCTTTTGTATTTCTTCTTTCCACACACCTGCAACATCAGGATTAGATTCAAGCATTGAGACTTGTTTTTGAGTTAACTTAGCGGAGAAACCATTAAATGTATGTTTAAACGAATGGATAATAGTAATAGAACCCATTTGATTAGCAAGTTCCTGCTGATGTTCTTCTATAGCTTTAGTATAGGCGATTAGAGCAGGTGTATTAGCGTTATAGTTATTACCTGCAATGCCGACAACTTGATTAGAGGGTAACAATTCGCCAATATCTTCTGCTTGAGAGATACCCGGCTTTTGTTTCATTTGTACTATATAGAGTGAAGACGAATTTTTTTTAACATGGCTTGACTTGGCTTCTTTAAATAATGATTTATCAGCTTTTACTTCAGCTGCATGAATATTATAGGTAGATGCCAAAGCTAAGGTGACAAGACTGCCAACAATTTTGCGTTTAAATTGCATTTAATTCCCTTTATTGATTAGTTTTTTTATAAGTTAATGTATTCAGATCGTTATATTCGAATACATCATGTTTACTTCGGAATTAATCATAGTCATAAATAAACAATGCGCAATGATAAAATTGACCATATGGTTGACTTTTTATAACGTATGAGTGGAAAAAAGTAACAGATTGATTATAAAAAAAACAAACAGACAGAAAAAACAAAATAAGTGAAAATAAAGCTTGCTTGGAATCAAAAGATCGTTAGAATGCGCTCCACTTCTTAAGGGGAACCAAGAGAAGGTAAGTATAGGAAATACTTAGTTCACTTAATATGGAAAGCCAAGTGAGAGTTTTGAACTGTTTAGTTAAGCTTAACTGATTAATTAGACATGAGATAACTTAGAATTTGATTTGAAATTAAATCAAAAAGAATTCAAAAAGTTGTTGACATCAAAACTGAGTTGCGTAGAATGCGCATCTCGCTTCAGGCAAGGCCTGCAGCAACAAGAGCTTAACGAATGCGATTAACCTCTTTATTCTCAATGAGAATATTTCTTTAACAATTAGTTATCATGCAATTTGTGTGAACACTCACATTAAGATTGATTTTACATAGTCGGCTTAACTTCACGGTATTTATACCGTAAATTAAGAAGACGTTAAAACAGCTTAATATGATGTCACACAAAAAAGTATAATTTGAATCTTCGGATTTGAATCATACGTTTTATGTAGTTACTTACTTATGTAGGTAACACGACAGAATTCATTGAGCAGTAACACATCGCTTGCGATGAGGTTACACAAACGATTTATAATTGAAGAGTTTGATCATGGCTCAGATTGAACGCTGGCGGCAGGCTTAACACATGCAAGTCGAGCGGTAACAGAGAATAGCTTGCTATTCTGCTGACGAGCGGCGGACGGGTGAGTAATGCTTGGGAATATGCCTTATGGTGGGGGACAACAGTTGGAAACGACTGCTAATACCGCATAACGTCTACGGACCAAAGGAGGGGATTCTTCGGAACCTTTCGCCATTTGATTAGCCCAAGTGAGATTAGCTAGTTGGTAAGGTAAAGGCTTACCAAGGCGACGATCTCTAGCTGGTTTGAGAGGATGATCAGCCACACTGGGACTGAGACACGGCCCAGACTCCTACGGGAGGCAGCAGTGGGGAATATTGCACAATGGGCGAAAGCCTGATGCAGCCATGCCGCGTGTGTGAAGAAGGCCTTCGGGTTGTAAAGCACTTTCAGCGAGGAGGAAAGGGTATAAGCTAATAACTTATATCTGTGACGTTACTCGCAGAAGAAGCACCGGCTAACTTCGTGCCAGCAGCCGCGGTAATACGAGGGGTGCAAGCGTTAATCGGAATTACTGGGCGTAAAGCGTGCGTAGGTGGTTTGTTAAGCAAGATGTGAAAGCCCCGGGCTCAACCTGGGAACTGCATTTTGAACTGGCAAACTAGAGTTTTGTAGAGGGTAGTGGAATTTCCAGTGTAGCGGTGAAATGCGTAGAGATTGGAAGGAACATCAGTGGCGAAGGCGGCTACCTGGACAGAGACTGACACTGAGGCACGAAAGCGTGGGGAGCAAACAGGATTAGATACCCTGGTAGTCCACGCCGTAAACGATGTCAACTAGCCGTCTGTAGACTTGATCTGTGGGTGGCGTAGCTAACGCGCTAAGTTGACCGCCTGGGGAGTACGGCCGCAAGGTTAAAACTCAAATGAATTGACGGGGGCCCGCACAAGCGGTGGAGCATGTGGTTTAATTCGATGCAACGCGAAGAACCTTACCATCCCTTGACATCCTACTAAGTTACTAGAGATAGTTTCGTGCCTTCGGGAAAGTAGTGACAGGTGCTGCATGGCTGTCGTCAGCTCGTGTTGTGAAATGTTGGGTTAAGTCCCGCAACGAGCGCAACCCCTATCCTTATTTGCTAGCGCGTAATGGCGAGAACTCTAAGGAGACTGCCGGTGATAAACCGGAGGAAGGTGGGGACGACGTCAAGTCATCATGGCCCTTACGGGATGGGCTACACACGTGCTACAATGGCAAGTACAGAGGGCAGCAATACCGCGAGGTGGAGCGAATCCCACAAAGCTTGTCGTAGTCCGGATTGGAGTCTGCAACTCGACTCCATGAAGTCGGAATCGCTAGTAATCGTAGATCAGAATGCTACGGTGAATACGTTCCCGGGCCTTGTACACACCGCCCGTCACACCATGGGAGTGGGTTGCAAAAGAAGTGGCTAGTTTAACCCTTCGGGGAGGACGGTCACCACTTTGTGATTCATGACTGGGGTGAAGTCGTAACAAGGTAACCCTAGGGGAACCTGGGGTTGGATCACCTCCTTATCTTGAAGTAAAACGTTTTAATGGAATTTACATGCAAATGTACTTTCTGAGTGTTCACACAAATTGCCTGATAACGAAATTGAAGAAGTGCACAGCTCTTATAGCAATATAAGGGGCTATAGCTCAGCTGGGAGAGCGCCTGCCTTGCACGCAGGAGGTCAGCAGTTCGATCCTGCTTAGCTCCACCACTTCTTCTTTAAAGAAAGAGACCAAATTTAACGTATCTCAACGTGTAAAATGAGATGGTTTAAATTTGGTTTTTTAAACCAAATTTTTCAGTCGAATGCGTACTGGAAATTGATTCTTTAACAATCTGGAAAGCTGATATAAATACCGGTATTTATATAGCACTCAACGGTGTCGCGCTGTTGTTTGTACGTTATAAATACCAAGCTGTTGTTACTTCTTTTATCGGGAAGTAATAATGGTGATTATGTTTCCTCCTCGGAAATGTAATCAACCCGATAAAACCGTAAGGTTTTATCAACTCTTATTCAAGACACACTTTGTGTGCGTGAAAATGTCAGACTTTACAATTGGGAAGGTTTTGTCACCTTCTTGTACTGAATATCTTTCGAGACTATTTAGGGTTGTATGGTTAAGTGACTAAGCGTATGTGGTGGATGCCTTGGCAGTTAGAGGCGATGAAGGACGTGTTAATCTGCGAAAAGCTCAGATAAGGTGATAAAAACCGTTATAGTCTGAGATGTCCGAATGGGGAAACCCACCCGTCGTAAGGCGGGTATCGTTAAGTGAATACATAGCTTAACGAGGCGAACCGGGAGAACTGAAACATCTAAGTACCCCGAGGAAAAGAAATCAACCGAGATTTCGTTAGTAGCGGCGAGCGAACGCGAATTAGCCCTTAAGTGGTTTGTAAGTTAGTGGAATCTACTGGAAAGTAGAGCGATACAGGGTGATAGCCCCGTACACGAAAATAAACTTACCATGAAATCGAGTAGGTCGGCACACGTGAAACGTTGACTGAACATGGGGGGACCATCCTCCAAGGCTAAATACTCCTAACTGACCGATAGTGAACCAGTACCGTGAGGGAAAGGCGAAAAGAACCCCTGTGAGGGGAGTGAAATAGAACCTGAAACCGCATACGTACAAGCAGTGAGAGCTAGATTTAGTCTAGTGATTGCGTACCTTTTGTATAATGGGTCAGCGACTTATATTTTGTAGCAAGGTTAACCGAATAGGGGAGCCGTAGCGAAAGCGAGTGTTAACTGCGCGTTTAGTTGCAAGGTATAGACCCGAAACCAGGCGATCTACCCATGGGCAGGTTGAAGGTTGAGTAACATCAACTGGAGGACCGAACACACGTATGTTGAAAAATGCGGTGATGACTTGTGGGTCGGAGTGAAAGGCTAATCAAGCCGGGAGATAGCTGGTTCTCCCCGAAATCTATTTAGGTAGAGCCTCGCACGAACACCATTGGGGGTAGAGCACTGTTAAGGCTAGGGGGTCATCCCGACTTACCAACCCTTTGCAAACTCCGAATACCAATGAGTGATATGCGGGAGACACACTACGGGTGCTAACGTCCGTTGTGAAGAGGGAAACAACCCAGACCGCCAGCTAAGGTCCCAAAGTACTAGTTAAGTGGGAAACGATGTGGAAAGGCATAGACAGCTAGGAGGTTGGCTTAGAAGCAGCCATCCTTTAAAGAAAGCGTAATAGCTCACTAGTCGAGTCGGTCTGCGCGGAAGATGTAACGGGGCTAAACTAGTCACCGAAGCTGCGGATTTGAACTTAGGTTCAAGTGGTAGGGGAGCGTTCTGTAAGCCGTTGAAGGTGTGTTGTAAAGCATGCTGGAGGTATCAGAAGTGCGAATGCTGACATGAGTAACGATAAGGGGAGTGAAAAACTCCCCCGCCGAAAGACCAAGGTTTCCTGTCCCATGTTAATCAGGGCAGGGTAAGTCGGCCCCTAAGGCGAGGCGGAAACGCGTAGTCGATGGGAAACAGATTAATATTTCTGTACTTCTATATATTGCGAAGGAGGGACGGAGTAGGCTAAACAAGCACGGCGTTGGTAGTCCGTGTGAAAGTAAGTAGGTGGTTGTCTTAGGTAAATCCGGGACTTCATTTAAACACTGAGATACGAGACGAGACTCTACGGAGTTGAAGTTGTTGATGCCATGCTTCCAGGAAAAGCTTCTAAGCTTCAGATATATAGGAACCGTACCCCAAACCGACACAGGTGGTTAGGTAGAGAATACTAAGGCGCTTGAGAGAACTCGGGTGAAGGAACTAGGCAAAATAGTACCGTAACTTCGGGAGAAGGTACGCTCTCTCGTGTGAAACCCTTGCGGTGTAAGCACAGGAGAGTCGAAGTAACCAGGTGGCTGGAACTGTTTATTAAAAACACAGCACTGTGCAAAATCGAAAGATGACGTATACGGTGTGACGCCTGCCCGGTGCCGGAAGGTTAATTGATTCGGTTAGTCCTCGGACGAAGCTGATGATCGAAGCCCCGGTAAACGGCGGCCGTAACTATAACGGTCCTAAGGTAGCGAAATTCCTTGTCGGGTAAGTTCCGACCTGCACGAATGGCGTAATCATGGCCACACTGTCTCCACCCGAGACTCAGTGAAATTGAAATTGCGGTTAAGATGCCGTATACCCGCGGCTAGACGGAAAGACCCCGTGAACCTTTACTATAGCTTGACAGTGAACATTGCTCCTACATGTGTAGGATAGGTGGGAGGCTTTGAAGATGTGTCGCCAGATACATTGGAGCCAACCTTGAAATACCACCCTTGTATGCGTGATGTTCTAACCTAGGGCCCTAATCGGGCTTGGGGACACTGTCTGGTGGGTAGTTTGACTGGGGCGGTCTCCTCCCAAAGAGTAACGGAGGAGCACGAAGGTTGGCTAAGTATGGTCGGACATCATACGGTTAGTGCAATGGCATAAGCCAGCTTAACTGCGAGACAGACACGTCGAGCAGGTACGAAAGTAGGTCATAGTGATCCGGTGGTTCTGTATGGAAGGGCCATCGCTCAACGGATAAAAGGTACTCCGGGGATAACAGGCTGATACCGCCCAAGAGTTCATATCGACGGCGGTGTTTGGCACCTCGATGTCGGCTCATCACATCCTGGGGCTGAAGTCGGTCCCAAGGGTATGGCTGTTCGCCATTTAAAGTGGTACGCGAGCTGGGTTTAGAACGTCGTGAGACAGTTCGGTCCCTATCTGCCGTGGGCGTTTGAGAATTGAAGAGGGCTGCTCCTAGTACGAGAGGACCGGAGTGGACGAACCGCTGGTGTTCGGGTTGTTATGCCAATAGCATTGCCCGGTAGCTACGTTCGGAACTGATAACCGCTGAAAGCATCTAAGCGGGAAACAGGCTTTGAGATGAGTTCTCACTGGAGCTTTAAGCTCCCTAAAGGGTCGTTGGAGACTACAACGTTGATAGGTCAGGTGTGTAAGGACTGCGAGGTCTTGAGCTAACTGATACTAATTGCCCGTGAGGCTTAACCATACAACACCTAAATAGTTTTGGCTATGAAGTGAATTGTATGAAGTTTGACAAAATTACCGAGAGGTAGGTGTAGGAATACACCATCGCGTATATAAAATGTGCGAATAAGAGATTAAAATGTATTTATATTGAACATTGTATAGGACGTCCATCGCTCCTTGCCATCCATGGCATTGCGATATTAGTACATCCTGTACGTCAGCTTTCTAAGATTTTAAATCTTGTTAATTATTTACGTAGGTAAATAACATAATGACAAAGCAGCAATAGAGCGAGAAGTGGAGTTGAGTTTACTCAATGAGCATCGCAGAGATTGCAGCAATGAAGTCAGTATGGCATTTAACAAGTACAATTTTTGTCTAGCGACAATAGCGACATGGCCCCACCTGATCCCATTCCGAACTCAGAAGTGAAACGTGTTAGCGCCGATGGTAGTGTGGGAGTTCCCATGTGAGAGTAGGACATTGCTAGGCTTCTATTTCAAAGAAAAGGCTATCCTAACGGATAGCCTTTTTTTGTGGGTAAAATAAAGTGGACCTAATGACTTGGTTGGTCATAAGTGATTATTGTTCTTCATGTATACATAAGCATATTCGTGTGCGTTAACAGGTCGCCGCTCCTGCACATCTCGACAACTGCTCCTGCGTTATTCTCATCCTTTATATCCATGTAAATCCTGTGCTCACGGCATTAGTGCATCTCGGTAATTACTCCTGCATTAGCCTAACTAGCTACATCCATGTAGGGACTACACGTCATTGCTAGGCTTCTAATTCAAAGAAAAGGCTATCCTAACGGATAGCCTTTTTTGTGGGTAAAATAAAGTGCAGCCAATGACTTGGTTGGTCATAAGTGATTATTGTTCTTCATGTATACATAAGCATATTCGTGCGCGTTAACAGGTCGCCGCTCTTGCACATCTCGATAACTGCTCCTGCGTTATTCTCATTCTTTACATCCATGTAAATCCAGCACCGACTGTATTAGTGCATCTAGGTAATTTCTCCTTCATTACCCTAACTAGATACATCCATATAGGAACTACACGCCATTGCTAGGCTTCTATTTCAAATAAAGTGCAGCCAATGACGTGGTTAGTTATCACTGATTGTTGTTCTTCGTTTATAAGTAAATATATTCTAGCGCATCGGTGGGACACTACTCCCGCTCATCTATGCTCTTATGGTATTAGTACTTCTTTGGACGTTATTATTTACCTATAGATATTGTTAAATGGTCGAAGGTTTTTATTTGATCAAGTACTTTAACAACATCGTTATGGGAAGTTTCATAACTAGGTATTACCACAGCACTTTGTGTTTGGCTTTTGGCTAGAAAACTTTCTATACGTGCAGGTAACCTTTCTATGTCGACAAGTTTTCCGTTAAATGTGATGAGTCCTGTTTCACTTATTTTAACTAATATTATAGGGTCATTATTTTGGGGGGACTTACTTGCTTCAGGTCTATTGACTAATATGCCTTCTTCTTTAACAAATGAGGTTGTGACGATAAAAAATATAAGCATTATGAACACAATATCTAGCATAGGAGTCATATCTACTTCGCTTTCTTCTATTTGATGTTTATTATTTCTTTTACTCATAATAGATCCCTTCTTATATTTGTACTATAAATATAGTACGAAGGATGTCGTAAGTCTATAGTTTGATTTATAGCCAACTGATTTTGTGATGTGATAACTCTAAAAGTAATGCTGTATTGCGTGAATTTTGTTAAAATATAAATAATTATACTTCACGAAAATTTAATAAAAATGGCTATTAATTGGTTTCCTGGGCATATGCATAAAGCTCAAAGAGAAATAAAAGACATCCTTCCTCAGATTGATGTAGTGATTGAGGTATGTGATGCACGTTTACCTTTCAGTAGTGAAAATCCTATGATCACTGAAATAAGAGGTGATAAGCCATTAATCAAAATATTAAATAAATCAGATCTTGCTGATCCTGTTAAAACTCAAATGTGGTTAGATTATTTAGAAGACCAACAGAATGTAAAAGCTATTGCGTTAACTACGGATAACCCAAGTATTGCTAAAACATTACCTGCTTTGATCCGTAAATTAGCGCCAAATAAAGATGAAACGGGTAAGCAAATTAACGCTGTTATTATGGGTATCCCTAATGTAGGTAAATCTACATTATTAAATACCTTAGTGGGTAAAGCTAAGGCTAAAGTAGGGAATGAACCTGCTGTAACAAAAGGTCAGCAAAGAATTAAACTTGAAGAAGGTTTATATCTTTATGATACGCCAGGTATGTTGTGGCCTAAAATTGTAAACGAAAATAGCGGTTACCGTTTAGCGATTACTAGTGCAGTAAAAGATACGGCATTTGATCATGATGATATTGCTTGTTTTGCCGCAGACTATTTACTTCTCGAATACCCTGAACGATTAAAAGACCGTTATAAGCTTGATACTTTACCAACAACCGAGATTGAAGTCTTAGAAGATATTGGCCGTGTTAGAGGTTGTGTTAAAAGCGGTGGACGTGTAGATCTTCATAAAGCATCTGCAATTTTAATTAATGAAATACGTGATAAAACACTCGGTGCCATAACTTTTGAAACACCTGAAATGGTTGAAAAAGAAATTATCCATTTTGATAAAGTAGAGTCAGATAAAGTGGCTGCGCGTGAAGCTAAGAAATTAGCACGTGGTCGTGGACGTAAAAATAAAAGATAGGACTATTCTTATGAGTAATGAATTTCAACTGCATGATATGTTGGTAAAGGATTGTATTGAAGTCTTTGAACTTCCATTATGTAAAGTTCTTTTAATGAACGACAGTCAATATCCGTGGTTTATTTTAGTACCTAAAGTGAACGATGTTTTAGATTTGTATCAGCTTGATTGGGAACAACAGGTACAGTTTTTAAATGAATCGAGTTTACTCAGTGAAATACTCATAGAGTTATTTAAAGGCACTAAGCTCAACGTAGCGGCATTAGGAAACATGTGTCCACAGTTACATGTTCATCATATTGTTAGATTCAAAAACGATATTGCATGGCCAAAGCCTGTATGGGGAGAATTTCCTGCAATCCCTTACGATCATAAGCATTTAGATAAAATAATATCTGATGTAAAAGCAGCGCTTGATAAAGTAACAAGTTAGTCTACTTGTAGGTATTTGATACCATGGCTCTTTATACTCTCGTGAATGCTAGGTTATGATTAGTTAGTATGTTTATGAAGTTTGTTAGTAAGGCTGTAAAACTAGGAATCTCGGGTTCACAAGATTGAGGTTTAAATTTTTATTTCGATGGAAAGTTAATTTAAGAAACTGAATAGAACACCTAATTCAGTTTCTTTATTTAGCGACATTCTACTAAGTTAATGCTCAAGCAATTTGAATAGAATTTGTTTAACAACTTGAGGCTCGAAAGGCTTATCACAAAGGGCATTTACGCCATCTTGTTCTATATTAGCGAGATGAGTATCGTTACTTTCACTGGTCACCATAAGAATAGGTAAGTGTGATTGTTGGCTTTGCTCTCTAACGTAGCGTGTCAGTTCTCTACCATCTACTTCAGGCATATTATAGTCAGTTACTATAAGGTCAAACATATTGTCTTGCAGTAAATTGATAGCTTGTTGCCCATCTATAGCTTCAGTTACTTTCATTAAACCTAAATTATTTAACACTCGTTTAATATGATTACGTGCTAAACGGCTATCATCTACGAGCAATACTCTTATTTCATGAACATCAAAATGTTCTAGCTCTAATTCGTCAACCGATAACAAATCAATAGTTGTGTTAATTGCTGCAGCTAGATGATCGTGTGTGAAAGGTTTAGGAAGTAGGGCAATAACACCTGATTGTTTAAACTCTTCTAGGTTTTCTCTTTTATGTTCACTGCTTACAAGCATGAAAGCGGTATCTGAAATTTTATCGTTTGAACGAATTTTCTTGAGTAAATCTAAAGCTGTACCATCTTCAAAATACATAGCACTGGTAATTAAGTCATAAGGATTACGTTCTACAATTTGTAATGCTTCATTTACACTTTTTGCTTCAGATAATTGTGTAACACCCTGTTTTTTCAATTCTTGGGTGATTATTTTTCTTTGGGTATCCGAAGGCTCTACAACTAAGATAGAGATATCACTAGGATTTATTGTTATCATTTTTTTCCTTTGAATATAGTCAGTCTATTGGTTTTATCCCCCAACAAACTTCACTTTAAAGCCATTCTTCTCAAGTACTTGTTTTATAGTATCTCTTTTGTCGCCTTGTACTTCAATGACTTCACCTACAACACTTCCACCACTACCACAGGTTTTCTTTAGTTTTTTAGCTAATTCCTTTAAGCCTGCACTATCTAAGCCTAGACCAGAAATAGTAATAACGCCTTTTCCTTTACGACCTTTTGTTTCGCGTCTTACTCTTGCGAAACCATCAGAAGGAGTAATTGCTTCGCTTTTATCTTGTTCTTTTATTCTTCCTGTACCCGTTGAATAAACAAGTGTTGAGTTATTGTCGTTCATAAATACCTAATTATCGAATTTTAGTTATAAAAAAAGCCACTCAAAAGTGGCTTTATTATACTGTGAGTAAAGAAAGTTTTATAGTTTACTTTCTAATTCAGGTAAAGCATCAAATAAGTCAGCAACTAAACCATAATCAGCGACTTGGAATATAGGAGCATCAGGATCTTTATTGATCGCTACAATCACTTTTGAATCTTTCATACCTGCTAAATGTTGAATAGCACCAGAAATACCTACGGCGATATACAAATCAGGAGCAACAATTTTACCTGTTTGACCTACTTGCATGTCGTTAGGTACAAAGCCAGCATCTACTGCAGCACGAGAAGCACCAATAGCAGCACCAAGTTTATCGGCAATACCATCTAATAACGCAAAGTTCTCACCATTTTGCATACCTCTACCACCGGATATTACAACACCAGCAGCACCTAAGTCAGGACGTTCTGATTCAGAAACTTCATCATTAACATGGGCAGAAGTACCAGCATCTTGTACTGAATCTAAAGCTACAACTTCAGCACTACCGTCAGTTGCAATAGCATCAAAACCTGTTGATCTAACCGTGATAACTTTTTTACTATCTAAGCTTTGTACTGTCGCAATTGCATTACCTGCATAGATAGGGCGAACAAAAGTGTCGGCACTTTCAACACCAATAATGTCAGATATTTGAGCAACATCTAATAATGCAGCAACGCGAGGCATAAAGTTTTTACCTGTTGTTAGTGCCGTTGCTAAAATATGGTCATAATCAGCCGCAAGCTCTGTTACTAATAAACTAATATTTTCAGCCAATTGATGCTCATAAGCCGCATTGTCTGCCACTAAAACTTTACTTACACCATTAACTTTAGCTGCTTCATTTACAACATCACTACAGTTCGAACCTGCTACAAGGATATGTATATCACCACCAATTGCTTGAGCCGCTGCAACTGTTTTTAACGTATCAGCTTTTAAGCTTTTGTTATCATGTTCAGCAAATACTAAAATACTCATGAGATCACCTTCGCTTCATTTTTCAATTTTTCAACTAATTCATCAACATTACTAACAATAATACCTGCTTGGCGTTGTGCTGGAGCCGTTACTTTAATAACGTTACTACGTGGTGACAAATCTATACCAAAGTCTGCAGCTGGTTTAACATCTAAAGGCTTACGTTTAGCTTTCATAATGTCTGGCAATTTAGCATAACGTGGCTCGTTCAAACGTAAGTCAGTAGTTACTATTGCTGGCAAGGTAAGTGATACTGTTTGTAAACCGCTATCAACTTCACGAGTTACATTGACTTTATCGCCATCAACACTTACTTTTGAAGCAAAAGTACCTTGAGGCATACCTGTTAATGCAGCAAGCATTTGACCTGTTTGATTATTATCGCTATCGATAGATTGTTTACCTAAAATCACTAGTTGTGGTTGTTCTTCTTCAACAACTTTTTGAAGTAATTTAGCAATGTTAATTGATTCAAGCTTTTCTTCAGTATCAATTTGAATAGCACGGTCAGCACCCAAAGCTAGGGCTGTTCTTAGTTGTTCTTGGCAAGATTTATTACCAATAGATACAACTACTATTTCAGTTGCTACGCCTGATTCTTTAAGACGTACAGCTTCTTCTACTGCTATTTCACAAAATGGATTGATCGACATTTTTACGTTAGCAAGATCTACATCGGTATTGTCTGCTTTAACACGAACTTTTACGTTGTAATCAATTACACGCTTTATAGGTACTAATATTTTCATCGTAGCCTCTGATGGTACAAGTTAATTTATGATAAACCTTCACTTTAATCTTAGCTGTTAATGCAAAGAGTGTTGTAAAAGTAACTGTAGAGTAAATTTAGCTTAGTTATATTGTTTAAATCTCACCATTAAAAATAAACATTAATAACTTTCTGAGTAAAATATTTATTTCAAGCTAGTATTTACATACCAATTATCTTTATTTGTTGATATTATCAAACAGGTGTTTGAAAATCAAACGAGTGTTTGAATTTATTTGTAAGTAGATTGTCAGTGGGAGATATTATGGAACGTGAATCGATGGAGTTTGATGTTGTAATCGTTGGTGCAGGGCCTTCAGGCTTAGCTACTGCATGTCAATTAATGCAACTCGCACAAAAAAATGAAAAAGAATTAATGGTGTGTGTTGTAGAAAAAGGCTCAGAGGTTGGTGCGCATATTTTATCTGGTGCTGTATTTGAACCCACAGCCATGAATGAATTATTTCCTGATTGGAAAGAAAAAGGTGCACCATTAAATACTGCCGTAACAGGCGATGATATTTTCTATTTTAATAGTGAAGAAAAAGCCACTAAGTTACCTCACTTTTCAGTACCTAAGACCATGCATAACGAAGGTAACTATATTGTTAGTATGGGCAATGTGTGCCGTTGGTTAGCTGAACAAGCAGAGCAGCTTGGCGTTGAGATTTTTCCTGGTTTTCCCGCACAAGAAGTTATCTACAATGAAGATAATAGCGTAGGCGGTATTATAACAGGTGACATGGGATTAGACGCGGAAGGTAAACCTAAAGACTCGTTTGAGCCAGGTATGGAATTACGTGCTAAATATACTGTTTTTGCAGAAGGTTGCCGAGGTCATTTAGGTAAAGAACTTATTGCTAAGTTCGGCTTAGATTCAGCTTCATCACCGCAACATTATGGTATTGGCTTTAAAGAAATTTGGGACATAGATCCTGAGAAACACCAAGAAGGCTTAGTTGTACATAGTGCGGGTTGGCCTTTAGAGTCGGACACTAATGGCGGCGGTTACTTATATCATGCTGAGAATAACCAAGTATTCGTTGGACTTATTATCGACTTAAATTACAGCAACCCACATTTAAGCCCATTTGATGAATTTCAACGTTATAAACATCATCCAACCATTAGCCAATATTTAGCAGGAGGCAAACGTGTTTCTTATGGCGCTCGTGCTATGGCAAAAGGAGGATTTAATTCATTACCTAAAATGACCATGCCTGGTGGGATATTGGTTGGCTGTGATGCAGGCACAATTAACTACGCTAAAATTAAAGGTAATCATACGGCGATGAAATCAGGCATGCTTGCAGCCGAAGCTATTTTTGAAGCGGTAGTTGCTGGTAATGAAGGCGGGAAAGATCTAACGTCTTTTACTGAAAAATATAAAAACTCATGGTTATACGACGAACTTTACAGTACGCGTAATTTTGGTCCAGCCATGCATAAGTTTGGTACTTTTATTGGTGGAGCTTATAACACGCTCGATCAGAATGTTTTTGGTGGTAAATTACCATTTAACTTTAAAGATGACTCTTTAGATCATGCTCAGCTTAAGCTTGCGGCTAATGCACCTAAAATAAATTACGCTAAGCCAGACAACGTGTTAAGTTTTGATAAGTTATCTTCTGTATTTATATCAAATACTAATCACGCAGAAGAGCAGCCTTGTCACTTAAAACTAGCAGATGCGAGTATTCCTATTAGTGTTAACTTACCTAAGTATGCTGAACCCGCTCAACTTTATTGTCCTGCAGGTGTATACGAAGTTGAAGCAACACCAGAAGGTGATAAGTTTGTTATTAATTCGCAAAACTGTATTCACTGTAAAACCTGTGATATTAAAGACCCGAGTCAAAACATTACATGGGTAACACCTGAAGGTACAGGTGGACCAAATTATCCAAATATGTAATTTCATCAATGTGTAATATCATTGTGGTGTAGCTATTTTAAACTGCTAGCTTTATGAATAACAGCCTGCTTAATTAACGTTAAGCGGGCTTTTTTATCTGTATAACTTGAAGGTTCTCTATATTTATTAGGTTGATTAACACTAAATTAATTGTTTGTTTTTCACTAGGTCGTTATATAATCCTTTTAAAGATTTATAAAAATGATTACCTTGGATTAATAGGTATGAATAGAAATAAGAGAGTAGATAATGTCTTCAGATAGATATGGCACTAGTGCCAATTATAAAAGCCAAGAAAAAGGCTACAGAGATAGAGCATTAAAATTATACCCTTGGGTTTGTGGACGATGTGCTCGAGAATTTGAATATTCTAATATTAGAGAGTTAACGGTTCATCATATCGACCATGATCACACTAACAACCCTAATGACGGTTCTAATTGGGAGCTATTGTGCATCTACTGCCACGACAACGAACATGCGAAATACACAGATCATGCTAACTACAGCACTGAAGTAAAGGCGGGCGATACTAATCAAGAGCAAGCAACCTACAATCCGTTTGCTGATTTAAAGTCGCTTCTGAAAAAGTAATAGAGTAATAGAGTAATAAAGTAATATTCTAATAGTAGTGTAATGATACTTTAGGTAGTCGCGTTAGTTGGAAAATGAACTTTTTGAATGGAAAATTTTTAATGTGATTTTTGAATAAATAGACTTATTTAGGAGTGATCAGATAAGTCTTTATTTTATAAAAAGTAACTTTGAAACGAGCTTAACTTATTTAGCACTCATTCAGCCGTAAGATGTTTTTCATAGCCGTCAGCACCAAAAAAACGGATAGACTTTTTCTGCTTAAGCTTTTTAGCGATAAGCTGATTATTACAGTATATTTTCACTACCTGCTTATCGCCATTGTTATCAACTTCATATTGGTGAGCCGAATTTAATCTCAAATTATCAAATTCAGTTTTCATTATTAGCTTCAAAGTTAACTCCTCTAGCTCAGCCCATCAACTTGTTTAATTTGAGCTAACATATTGTCAGCGTTGTTATAGTCGAGACCTATCGAGTAAAGCTTATTTCCTGACTGATAAACTAAGCTAGGAAAACCATTAACACCTAAGCTGCGAGTATAATCTAACTCTTGTTCAAACAACGCTTGAATCTCTTTAGAACCTAAATCGTTGATGAATTGTTCGCAATTGAAGTTAGATGTTTTAGATAATTCAGAGGCTAGCTCGATAAGTAAGCTTTCGTCAGACGGGTTTTTAGCTTGACTGTAATAAGCGCTTTGTATGAGGTGAGTCATTTGCTCATCATATTCAACTCCTTGCTGACGAGCTGCAATAATGGCGCGATTAGACGGGTAGGTTGAACGTCTTGGTTGGCACTTAGTCCAAAAATCAAAATTAAATACAGTACCTGGAATATTTTGCTCTATTCTTCGCCAAGTATCTTTCAACATGTTTTGTAGGTCTTGTGGCATAGGCTCATTTGAATCTGGCGCTAAACCACCTACAAAGCGTTTAATACTAACGGAACTATCAATACTATTGAATAGTTTGCTTCTAACGGGTTCAAATCCCCAACACCAACTACACATAGGGTCGTGAACATAAATAAGGGTTTTATTCATAGTAGATCCTATGTCTGTAAATACGATTAATGTTTACTGATTAATAAGTCTAATTCTTTTTTAGCTAAATAGTTTTCCATCTTTGAACGTAATAGCTTATACAAAAGAATAGAGCCATCTATCTCTTCTTTACGGTTTGTTAAGCTTTCTATGTTCAAACCTAATGGTAAATCGTAAGGTAAAACTGCATCTAAAATCTGTTGTAAGCTGTTCACACAAATGCGGATAGATTCATATAACGAGTTATTTGCATTAAGTATACGCAAGCTTGTCGCTTCAGGAACACTAACACCTAACCAGTCTATAAATTCTAAGGTTTTCTTACTGCCACAAGGAGAAAATGTAAGAATTAAGCGTTGTGGTTTTAAACCTTGTTGCTTACATTCAATAGCATAACGAGTCAGCATATCAATGGTTGCTTGTGGGTTATAGATAGCTTGAGAGATAAAGAAATTACAGCCTTGTTTATGCTTTTCAATCAGCCTTTCGTGTTCATTACCTTTGCTTGCATGACGTTCAGCAATTGTTACACCACCAATAAAAAAGTCATGCTTATTATCAACTAAGGTTTTATATGCGTTTTCTAAAGAAAGAGATATGTTATTTTTTTTAGAAGGGCTACCTACTAATACAACATCTTTAACGCCATAAGTTTCCCAAGCTTCATTTGCCCAATCGTCAAACGCTTCAGCATCTGATTGAATAACACTTTTATAAGTGATAACTGGACGCTTAGATTTTTTATTTAAAAGTGACGAATATAAGCGAGTATCGTGAGTCGATTTAAACGGAAATGGTCTAGGTTTACTGGTGCGAGAATTTTCATCCTGAATGTCGTAAACAATTAAACCATCAAAGTCTATATCGCTTACACGCTCTAATAACTTACTTGCAATGCTATCTACTTGATCAAGCGGGGTATCACTTTTAGGTGGTGTGGTACCAATAAAATAAACACCACGGTGTATATCGTTATATCGAGCTTTTAATTCAGATTCATTTTTCACAAGTTAAATTCTTTAATGGACGTTTAGACGTCTATATAATCTTACAGTTACTAAAATTTGTCAAGGCTCAATTATCTAGAAGTAAAATATAATACGATGTGATTTAGAGGTAATGTAAATATTCTGTAGAATACACCTTAATAGTAGTAACGAGAACACTCCAAATAATGCAGAAAAGTAGAATTGATAAATTTATAAGCACTGCACTTTCGGTTAATAAACGAGAAGTTAAGTTATTGTTAGCGCGTAAGAAAGTAATGGTTGATGAGATTGTTATTACAGATGCTGCGTTTCAAATTAATAAGTTTTCGGTTATTGCAGTTAACAATAAAATATTACAGAAAGAACAGCCTATATATATTATGTTGCATAAACCTGTTGGAGTCGTAAGTGCTACTAAAGATGAAATACATAAAACTGTTATTGATTTACTGCATTTTCCTAATAAAGAAACCTTACATATTGTCGGGCGTTTAGACTTAAATACTTCCGGCTTAATGTTATTAACTAATGATAGTCGATGGTCTGAACGATTAACCTTACCTCAAAGTAAAGTCCCTAAAGTCTATCAAGTAACCTTAAAAGAACAACTTACCCAAGATTACATCGCAGCTTTTAAGCAGGGGATGTATTTCGAATATGAAGATATAACTACAGCGCCAGCAATACTTGAAATAATGTCAGACTACGTAGCTAAAGTGATATTAATGGAAGGTAAATATCATCAAATTAAGCGCATGTTTGGTCGCTTTAGCAACCAAGTGATGCAATTACATCGAAGTAAAATTGGCAGCTTAGATTTAGACATAAACTTAAAAGCTGGTGAAAGCCGTGAGTTAACTGCTGATGAAGTAGAAAATATATTTAACCTGAACTCTGGATGATGGGTTTTGTAATACATTGATTTTAAATGCTTTATAAGTAAGTTATTGCAACACCATTTGTTTAAATAACAATATTAGGCATAACTGCTTATCCAGAGTTCAGGTTATTTAGTTAACTTTAGTGGTATCAAACTTTCAGTTCCGTCTAAAGTCATATATTAATTTGAGTAAATAGGACCTTTCAGTTCAAGTTGAGTGAGGTAAACTCTTAATTCAAACTCTAATTGATGATAGTTTGGCAGCATGTGTTCGCACAACTTATAAAAAACTTTATTATGATTCTTTTTCTTTTAGATGAGCCAACTCATGTACCACAATCATATTCAAAAATGGCTCAGGAGCCACTTTAAACATACTACCCACACGTAGCTCATTTTTACTTTTCAGTTTACTACCTTGAACTCTAGACACGTAAGTGTGTAATCCTAGTGCATTATTAATAACGTGAATTTTATCATCGTATTTAATTTGGCTTAGTGGATTAGACTTTTTTAGGTATTGATTTTTAATACCCATTGTATATTCACGTAAGGCTTTATCATTATAGATATTATGCGGAGTAGGGTATTTATTAATAAGAAAGGTTTTAAGCGTGTCTGCGTTAAGCATCAACTGAATTTTATCAGTGATCTCAGTTGAGTAAGCAGATAGGTATTTTAAAGATGAACTCATAGTATCGATAAATAAAAATAAACTGAGTTTATTATATGTTTTATCACTAATACTTTCTAATAAACTTAAGTGTAATTTACAAAATACCTAACTGTTATCAAGACTAAAAATAGGTATAATCTCGGCCTTATAACGTTGCTAGCAAGACCAGTTAGTATGAATAATCAATAAACGAGTTGTATAAAATGAGTAAAAAGGGATATGCATGTATAGGATTATTTAATCCTAAATCACCAGAAAATGTAGGTTCAGTTATGCGAGCATCAGGTTGTTATGGTGTGCATTCTGTATATTACACAGGTAAAAGATATGATTTAGCTAAAGCTTTTTACACAGATAAAAACAAAGTGCATTTAGATATCCCTTTAATTGGTGTTGAAGATCTTAAAAATACAGTGCCTTTAGGTTGTGTGCCGGTAGCTGTTGAATTGGTAGATGGAGCTAAATCATTAGTTGACTATAAACATCCGCCTAGAGCCTTTTATATTTTTGGCCCAGAAGATGGCACTTTAAAAAAACATATAACTGATTTTTGTCGAGAAACTATTTATATTCCAACGAACGGATGTATGAATTTGGCAGCTACAGTGAATGTTATTTTGTACGATAGAATGGCAAAAGGGGATGATTTCTCAAATCATTAACTTTGTCTAAAACTTTCAACCCAGGTAACTACCTCTCCACATGTTCCGCAGTATAGTTAGCCTTTAGTTTGGGTAAGTGAAATTTCTGGCAAAAAAAATCCCCATTAAAAAGCTTTAATGGGGAACAAGAATTACAGCGAACATGAATTCTTAACAAGGGATTTTTTACATCATTTACGCTAATTAAGTATTAGCGCAATTCATTACTTAGTAATAGACGCTAACTCTAGTGTTACCGTTTCAATACCTTCTTTAGCTATACGCGTACTTAATTCAGCTTGCTTACTAGAAAGAAGAGAAATACCTTCTACCACCATATCGAATGCTTTCCATTCAAGCGTTTTTCTGTTTTTACGCAATTTAAAATCAATGTCAATTGTTGGACGCTGTCCGTCAATGATTTGGGTTGTTACAGAAACAATATTTTTTCCATTCGTGTCTTTTTCAGGTTCATAAGTCACTTTTTGATCTTTATATTGCGTTAATGCATTAGCGTAAGTACGTATTAAGTATTGACGCATAGAAAGAACGAAATTTTCTCTTTGTTCTTTAGTGCTTGTTTGTAAATTCTTACCTAAAATTTTATATGCAGCATATCTGTAATCAATGTATGGCATTAATTCTTCATCAACAATATTTCTCATTAAATCAGGAAACTTCTCAATTTCTTGCTGATTATTAGCAATACGTTCGAACAAGTTATGGCCCACAGTTTCAATAACTTTATAAGGAGAAACTTCTACTACTTCTACTGAATAAGCAGAAACACTCATAAATAGCGCTGTGATAAAAGAGAAAAGAGAAAAAATGTTCTTCATGTGTGTACCTTAAAAATTCAGTGTGTTTGCAATAGGTGAATGCTACCATACCGACCGCTCGGTTTGCTAGTCATTAAGTATAATAAATTGTAATTAATATATACATAATGTTATCAATTATTGGTTTTTTTTTTAGTTTAAGAAATGTTAAGCCTGTTTTAGGTTTCTCAGGTATTTACATAACTCATTCATTACTTGTTCAAATAATTCTACGTTCTTCGAGCTTTTACTTAATGTTGTAGAACCATGAAAAGTAGATACGATAAAATAAGAGACCTGGCTAAAGTTAATATCATTTCTAAGTTGATGTTGTATTTTTTCTAAGCCATCAGATATCAGTTTATTCAGTTGCAGTTGTAAATCTAAAATACGTAATCTAAAGCCTTCATCAACACTCGCCATTTCTTGGCATAAATTGTTTAATGGGCAACCACATATCAATTCATCACATGTCATATTCACACTCATCTGGCTGAAATAGTCACATAAACCTTCAATAGGATCGTCATGTTCTATTGCTGCAAGCCATGTAGACAAAAACATAGGTGTGTATATTTCTTCAAATACGGCATAACCCAGTTCAATTTTGTTGGTGAAATGGTGATATAAAGCACCTTTAGAAATCTCACACCTTTTAAGAATGACGGATAAGCTGGTTGCTGTATAACCATGTTTATGAATTTCGTCAGCGCTGATGTCTAATATTTTTTGTCTTGTTTGCTCTGCATCTCTCATAAAACAACCTCACTAATAATTAAAGTTCAACACTAATAGGATCGATTATAACCTAAAATCAATGTAACAAACCAGTCGGTCGGTTAAATATTGAGAAAACTTTATTCAAAGAGTTTATTTAATACTCATTTTGAAATGCAGAGATTTAAGTAATACACCATTTTAGGTATCCATGACTCTGGCACACTCTATGCTTTTAAGCATTAAGCATTAAGCATGAACATTTAAGTTAACTATCAAGGTGTCGAAAGAATATGAGTCACATTAATTCAATTCACCATATCAATTATGTCGTTAAAGACTTATCACCACACATAACATATTTAGAAAAAGTACTAGGGTGTAAGCCCATAACAGAAGGACTTGAAGGGCGAAATGTTAAAACGGCACGCTTCCCTATTGGTGATGCCTGGATTGTTCTTGTGCAACCTTTAAGTGAAGAAGGGGAAGTTGCTCGTATTCTTGCTGAGCGCGGGGAAGGGCTATTTTTACTGTCTTTAGGTGTTGATAACTTAGATAGCTCGTTAAGTAAATTAGCACAGCAGGGTGTTCAACCTGACTCAAAGGGGCCTCGGAAAGGTTTAGATACTTGGTTAATTCAAGATTTAGATTGCCCGCTTGGATTAGCTTCTGTATTGCAATTGTGCCAAAACGCTTAAATTAAATTTTATCATTTATGACTTATATCAATTTCAACTTGAAATGTTTAGTTCATATTGAAATAAGAATCTACTTAAATCAGGTAATAGCTTTTTAATAAAGTTTAACCATTATTAACTTATGTACCTTTTAAAATAAAGCTTTGTTATAAAGTTATATCTATGTGGCACGACTGATGCAGTAACTAAATCAATATGAGATAAAAATGAATAATCAGATAATTAGCTTGATGAAACTAAATACATTATTTACTAACAATGCAGCTAATACCGTTTCATTAATTGAAACGGCAAAGGAGGGGGCGAAATGAAAACAACGCATTCACCTTCTGAGCATGTTCGTATTTTAGTTTTTGGACATAAAGAATTCAGCCAGCTTATGAGCAGTGTCATGTCTGAATTTAGCGAGAAAGCACATTTTAATATACTCGACACTATTGTTGATAGCATAAGTGAAGTTGAACAGCACATTAAAGAATTCAGACCTGATGCAATAGTTAGTGCTGGCGCCAATGCAGCCTATCTTAAAACATATTTAGAAATCCCAGTTATTTCTCTTAATAGCTCAACAGACGATATTATTTTAGCTGTTAGAAGAGCAGCTCAAGTTTCAAAAGAAATTGTTTTAATAAATTTTGGTCAACCTTCTCCTGTTGTACCTTTACTTGAAACAGCGTTAAACGTTTCTATCCAAGAAGAGATATATACAACCTCAGAAGAAGCGAGGGAGATCCTTCAGTTAACGCGTCAACGAAAACATATTGTTTATGTCGGTGCTAGTTTGGTGTGTGGTTTAGCAACTAAGTATGGTTTTCCGGCTTTTTTACTTTATACATCAGATTCATGTAGAAAAACCTTAACTAAAGCAATAGATGCTGGGCGTAATCATGTTAATACTTTACAAAAAACGGCATTAACCGATTGGCTTATTCATCAGTCTAAAACTCCTATATTTATGACTGATGAGCAAGGCGATTCAGTTATTATTAACCATGCAGCACATAAAGACCTTGGTATAAATAACAATAATTACGAGGAACTTGAAAACCTTATACATCCTAGTGAACAGCAACGCCAAACCGATGGTGAATGTGAAATTCACGGGACCGAGTGGTGGTTTCATCAAGATCGTGTTGTAACCAAAGGAACTGCTTCTTATGTATATCAGCTTTATCGTAAGCAACCCAAAAATGAAAAGCAGATCATATCAAATAGGCATGATTTAGTTTATTCATCTCCTGCGTTAGCTGACGTTGTTCAGCAAGTTAAGTCATTTTCAACTTCACCCAGTAACGTCTTAATTTATGGTGAATCAGGTACGGGTAAAGAGCTTATAGCCAGAGCTGTTCATCAACATAGCCCTTACGCTAATGGTCGCTTTGTTGCATTAAACTGTTCTGCAATACCTACAGAGTTATTTGAAGGGGAGTTGTTCGGATATCGTGATGGCGCATTTACAGGTTCAAAACGTGGTGGTCGAAAAGGTCTTATTGAAGAAGCGCAAAATGGAGTGCTTTTTTTAGATGAAATAAGTGAACTAGCTTTAGATCAGCAATCAAAGTTATTACGTTTTATGCAAGAAAGGCATTACCGCCCGTTAGGCTCTAATGAAGAAAAACCCGTTAACCTTAAGTTAGTTGCGGCATCAAATAAGCCCTTGCGTGAATTAGTTGAAGAAGGTTTATTTAGAGAGGATCTATTCTTCAGACTTAATGTTTTCAATATACACATTCCAACACTTAGTGAACGTCCTGAAGATATTCATCGAATAGCAGAGCAAAAGCTTACAGCATTTATATCAAGCTACCGTTTATCTTTTTTAGTGGAAGATATTTTACCTCCCATACTTAATGATCTTTGCAATTATTCATGGCCTGGAAATGTTCGAGAATTAGAAAATGTATTGGAACGTTTAGTCGCTTATTTACAAATGGCAGACAAAGGCACCGATATTAAACAAGTATTAAAACGAATTGCCCCTGAAATGGTAGAGCACGAAAGTTTTGATGCAAATAACGGATTAGTAAAAGCCAAAGAGCTTGAACTAGTTGTTGAAGCAATGACTCGCTTCAATGGAGATAAACGTCGAGTAGCAAGTTATCTCGGATTAAGCCAAACCACTTTGTGGCGACGACTTAAAAATATAAATAATAATTAAAACAATAAAAGCATCAAGCTTTAAACAAACAGTGAACTAAAAAATACAATAAACGGAGAATAGACCATGGTAAATCTACGTAAGAACACAATCACAACAAGTATCGTGTTAGCTCTTAGTGGCGGATTATATTCAGCTGCCCCGGCTTATGCAGAAGAAGCTGCATCTACTGATGAAAAGATTGAAATTATCAGTATCTCTCGTAAACGTCCTGAAACCTTACAAGAAGTACCAATCGCTATTACCGCGTTATCTGAAAAAGTGATTGAAAGCGCAGGTATTGAGCGAACAGGTGATGCTATTGGTCTGATCCCGAATATTACAATGGTTGATGCGTCAAATGTAGGCGATACGCAAGTAACGATTCGAGGTATTGTTTCTACTCGTGATGCCGAATCAACATTCGCTTATGTTGTTGATGGCGTATTGATGACAAACCCGAATAGCTTCAATGAAGAGTTATTTGATGTCGCCCAAATTGAAGTGTTAAAAGGTCCTCAAGGTGCCTTATATGGTCGCAATGCGGTTGCTGGAGCTATTATTGTAACCACAAAAGAACCTTCTGATGAGTTTGAAGGAACTTTCAAAGCAGGCTTAGCTAATAACAATACCAATAAAATAAGTGGTGTTATAAGCGGACCATTATCTGAAACAGTTCGTGCTCGTTTATCTGCTAGTCACAGCAGCACCGACGGACATTATAGTAATACCTTCACAGGTGCTGATGACTCAATTGATTATTTAGAAGATAGCAATATTCGTGTTCGTTTAGTGTGGGATGCAAGCGATATTCTTAAGCTTGATTTTAGAGCAAGTGTGAGTGATGTTAAAGGTGGAGCAATTAACTACAATGCAACCTTTGCCTTACCATCGTTTGTTGATGCTTTTAATGAACCGGCTTACAACCCTGATGTAAATGATCATGAATTTAATTTTGTATCTAATATTCCAAGCATTAACGAACAAAAAACAGTTGAAACCTCGATTAAAGCTGAGCTTGATTTAGAGGGTTTTGATGTTACCGCTGTACTTGCATATAACGACTTAGAAGAAACACTATTAGCTGATGGCACAAGTGCATCTTTCTATGGTTATGAGCTGACTGAACAGTGTCAAACAGACCGTGCGACTTTAAATAATGCACCAGCAGCAATTGGTGGTGCCGATAGAACAGATTTATTTGGTGAGTTTTTTGCTCCTTTTGGTGTGTTTGCTCCCGGTGTTGAATTTACTGGTGTATATGGACCATTTACACCAACATCTTGTGATGGTTATCAATACCAAGAGCGAAGCCAATCAGACTTTAGTGGTGAATTACGCTTCACGTCAGATTCTGATACCGATGCTTTACGTTGGATCGCAGGTCTTTATTTCGCTGAAATTGAGCGTGATGTTGTAGTGGCTTACGGCGCTGATACAGGTCAAGGTTTCCTTAATCAAGCTTACATTCCACCAACAGGTCCAAATCCTACCGATTTACTCTTTGATGATACTTACGACACCTCAGTTATGTCTGTGTTTGGTCAAATAGAATATGACTTAAATGATCAATGGGAGCTGTCAGTTGCCTTACGTTACGATCATGAAGCACGAGATGTAAGTAACAACGTACCTAATGTAAGTGCTTCAGGGTTAAATGTTAATACGATTGTTAATGGTGAAGTAGGACCAATAAACCCAGCATTTATTAAAAATCCTGATGGAATACCTGATCGTAGTCGTTCATTCAGCCACTGGCAGCCTAAAGTTACTTTAGCTTATGCAGCTAGTGAAACATGGAACTGGTACGCAAGTTATGGCGTAGGTTTCAGAAGCGGTGGTTTTAATCCTATAGGTACTGAAGCAACACTTGATTTTTGGTTTAACGCTACAGGCGAAGGTAATCCAGGTGATTCAGTTAATGCACAATTACTGGTTAGCGATGAGTACGAAAAAGAAGTAACAACCAATATTGAGCTAGGCTTTAAAGCAAGTTTTCTTGATAACAAAGTTAAATTGAATGCTGCTATTTTCGATACCACAGTTGAAGACAATCAATTCTTCGAATTCTTTGCCGGACCATTCGGTTTGATCCGTGCGGTAACCACCATTGATGAACTTCAAATTAGAGGTTTTGAAATGGATGTTAATGCGCAATTAACTGAAGATATTAGTGTATTTGCAGGTGTTGGTCTTCTTGATAGTGAAATTATTGAGAACAAAAACCGTCCGCTTTCAGAAGGTAATACGGCACCACAATCACCAGACGAAACTTTTACTTTAGGGATCAATTGGGATTACTCAATCAACCAAGATTTAGTTCTAACTACTCGTCTTGATTGGCAATACATAGGAGAAACTTACTTCCATTCGTTACAAGGCGAGCAAACACCAACGATCTGGGATTTCTTTGGCACATTAGGTGGCGGCGTACCTGCTGGACCTCATCCTGTTGATTTCACAAACGCAACTCGTGATGCCTACGATACATTGAACCTTCGTATTAGCTTGGACAGTGAAAACTGGACTGTTGCTCTTTGGTCTAAAAACCTTACAGACGAAAAATATTTACAAGAAGTTATACCGACTCCTGAGTTTGGTGGATCGTTCCTACATCCATCAGCACTTAGATCATACGGTGTTGACTTTTCTTACCGTTTTTAATTTTCAAAGCCACTTGGCTTTTAATGATTTGGAGTACACAAGATGAAAAACAAACCCTTAGCTGGACTGCGTATTATCGATTTAACGCATATGTTGTCAGGTCCATACTGTGGAATGATCCTAGCTGATTTAGGGGCTGAAACAATTAAAGTTGAGCCTTTACAAGGTGAAGGTACACGTAAATTGTTAGCGAACGATCCTAATAACTCGGTTAACGGTATGGGCGCTTATTTTATAACCCTTAACCGTAATAAACAGAGTATATGTATCGATCTTAAGTCTCCTGAAGGACTTGAAGTGTTTTATGATTTAGTTAAAAAGTCAGATGTAGTGGTTAACAACTTTGGTGCTGGCGTACCAACACGTTTGAAAATAGACCATGAGCATTTAAAAGCCATTAACCCACGTATTATTTCTTGTTCAGTAACAGGTTTTGGTAATAATGGACCTGCATTTAAACGCCCAGCATTTGACCAAGTTGCGCAAGCAATGGGTGGCGGCATGTCGATTACGGGTGAAGGGCCTGAACAACAAGTTAGAGCAGGTATTCCTATTGGTGATTTAGGTGGCGGAATGTTCGCCGTAATGGGAATTCAAGCAGCCTTGTTAGAGCGAGAACGTAGTGGAGAAGGGCAAGATATCGATATATCTATGCTTGATTGTCAAATTTCTTTATTGAATTACATGGCAACTATGCACTTTATTTCAGGTGAAAACCCTTACCCAATTGGTAACTCTCACTTTGTTCATGTGCCATACAACACCTTTACAAGTTCAGATGGATATATTGTTATCGCGGTTATTACTGATAACTTTTGGCAGAACTTGAAAGAGTTATTAGGTGTTGCAGAATTCGATAAGCCAGAATACGACACTCAGCCTGGTCGTTGGAAAGATCGTGATTTTATTAATGAAACTTTAAATAAAGTATTATCACAGAACACTTCTGCACATTGGCTAGGTTTACTTGAAGGCGCGAGAATTCCATGTGCGCCAGTGAATAACTTTTCACAAGCACTTAATGATGAACAAGTATTACACCGTAATATGGTGGTTGAGTTGTCTGATCCTGAAGGTCATAAAACTAAAGGACCTGGTAGCCCAATTAAATTCTCAAGAACCAATGAAGAAACTTTTTCAGCGGCTCCTGCATTAGGCGAACATACAGACCAAGTGTTACATGAATTATTGGGTATGGATGAAGAAGAGGTTAAACGATTGAAAGCGTCAGGAGTGATCGGCTAATGGCTTCTAATAAAGTAATCATCAATGATGTTGGTCCACGTGACGGTTTGCAAAACCAGCCTAAAATACTGGATTTACAGCAACGTTTAGCTCTTATTTTAGCGCTTGAATCGGCTAAAGTTCCTGAGATTGAAGTCGGTGCTTTTGTTTCGCCTAAAGCGGTGCCAGCAATGGCAGGTACAGCGGATTTGTTTCCGTTGTTACCAAAGGGTAGCGCGGTGTATTCAGGGTTAATCCCGAATATGAAAGGCTTTGAACTGGCATCTAATGCCAATGTTCCTTTAATGTCGTTGGTTGTAGCTGCGTCTAACACCATGAATGAAAAAAACATTAAAATGACAACAGAGCAGAGCGTTGATGTTTGTCGCGATGTACTCACTCTAGCTAAATCAAAAGGTGCTAATGTTCAGGCTTACGTAGCTACAGCATGGGAATGTCCGTTCGAAGGTGCAATAAAGGCTGATGAAGTTTATCGTGTAACTGAGCAACTAATTGAAGCTGGCGCAAGTGGGATTGTTATAGCTGATACTATTGGTGCGGCTGATCCTGCGCAAGTAGCAAGCTTGATGGAAGGTTTAACAAGCCGATTCGATAGCAGTATATTATCATGTCATTTTCACGATACACGCGCTATGGGGCTTGCTAATGTTTACGCAGCTCTTGAAGCGGGTATTCGCAAGTTTGATGCATCAATTGCTGGTTTAGGTGGTTGTCCGTTTGCTCCAGGAGCGAGTGGTAACGTAGCAACTGAAGACGTTGTTATGATGCTTGAACAAATGGGATATGACACAGGTATTGATATTCCACTCTTGTTAAAAGCGTCCGATTTAGCCATTGAGCTAACAGGCACGGCAACAGGTGGTAATGCGAAGACTTGGATGGAAAAACATTACAATAAGTAATCGACTTTAGCTTAAAAAAAGCGAAGCTTAATGTATTAAAACGGTCAACAGTGTTGGCCGTTTTTTATTTTATGAATGTATTTAATCTTAGCCGAAATTACTTATATTTGTAACTTGTAGCGTAAGTATTATCAGCAAAAATCTTTTAGTCGGTTAATTCAAACCTGTTCTTATTTTCTCTTTGGTTTGCTTCTAGTTGTCTTTTTAACAGGTTTTTTTTTATTGGCTTGTTTCTTTGTTGGTATAGGTTTTTTCGAAAACTCTTTATGAAAAGGTTGCTCTGTAACAACAGGAATGACTTGGCCTATGCTATTTTCAATATTCGTTAGTTGCCTTACATCATTTTCTACAGCAAATGAAATAGCCATACCACTTTTCCCAGCACGAGCCGTTCGTCCTATACGATGTATGTAGTTTCTTGGATCTTCAGGGAGGTTATAATTAATAACTAAGGTAATATTATCAACATCAATGCCACGCGCAGCAACATCTGTTGCAACCAATACTCTTAAAGTGGATTCTTTAAAATTTTGTAACGCTTCTTCTCTTACAGTTTGTGTTTTACCACTGTGCAGGCTGGCGGCCGTTATTGATGCTTTTTCTAGTTCCTTAACAATGATGTCAGCGCCATACTTTGTTTTACAAAATATTAGAACTTTATCATAATCAGAATTTCCTAAGATATTAAACAGCAGAGGTACTTTATTCGATTTATCAAGGTGGTATACACTTTGATTAACCAAGTCGATAGTAACCGTTTCCGCAGTAATTTGAACTTTTGTTGGCTCAGTTAATATAGCTTCAGCAAGTATTTCTATTTCAGCTGGCATAGTTGCTGAAAATAATAGTGTTTGTCGCTTCTTTGGAAGTTTAGATATGATGCTTTGAACATCGTTAAAGAACCCCATATCTAGCATTGTATCGGCTTCATCTAATACAAATACTTCTAATGCTTCAAAGTTTATATCGCCCGTTTCAATTAAGTCTAACAATCTGCCTGGGGTTGCCACTAAAATATCGAGTCCAAGTGCAATAGCGTCAACTTGAGCTTGTCTTCCTACACCTCCATAAACAACCTTAGTTTTAAGCGCCAAACCATCAGAATAATCATCAATGTTTTGCATTATTTGCGAGGCAAGCTCTCGTGTAGGCGTTAATATAAGAGAACGCGTGCTTTTAGCTTTTATCTCAATTTTATTTTGCCCAAATTTATTGATAATAGGCAATGAAAAGGCGGCTGTTTTTCCTGTTCCTGTTTGCGCAATACCAAGAAGATCCTTGCCTTTAATAAGAACAGGGATACATTCTTTTTGGATCGGTGTGGGTTGCTCATAACCTTTCAGAGAAACGCGGTCAATAATTGACTCTAAAAGTGAAAATGCTTTAAATTCTGACATGCTGCCTCGGTATTCTTTAATCAATATGCGGCTATTCTAACAGAGTGCTTTAACATATTTAACATGTATTCAAGGTAACTGTTTTTGATGCATCCTCACAAAATATATTAAAACAAAAAAGTTTAGTCATCACGTGTTCTGATCCTTTAATTTTTCTTTCAGTAATAGCTTTTTTAATAGAGTAGATAATTAAGAAATTAATACCGATTTTCGTAAAGCCTACTTTAATATAGTAGGTAAATAATTAATTCTTATCATTCATAACAAATTGCTTACGCCATTCTTCTTCACTAAATAAGTCTTTGCCAGACTCAACTCTATCAATAAAAGTTAAACCGTCTAAATGATCTATTTCGTGTTGAAAAATACGCGCTAAAAACCCTGACAGATCTTTGTTATGTTTATTATCTTGTTGATCATAATAACTCACATGAATACTATTATAGCGAGGTACTAAGCCTCTAATCGATGGCACACTTAAACAGCCTTCCCAGTCTTTTTCGGTTTCATTACCGTGAGCAATTATTTTGGGATTTATAATAGCTGTTGGCTTCATCAAAGGAGCATTTGGATAGCGCTGATTTGGCTTAGAACACATTATAAAAATACGCTGGCTGATATCAATTTGAGGCGCGGCAATACCTACTCCACCAGCGCTTTTAACGGTATCTAATAAATTATTAATCAGCTGTTGTGTCGCTTCAGATAAAATATCTTGAACAGGTTCAGCTATTTTTCTTAAAGTAGGGTGACCCAATTGAATAATGAGACTTGTTGTAGACATTAATGATGCTCCATCTTATTGATTTTATAATTGATCGTGTTGTGTTTTTTGAAACTACTCAGATTTAATTTAAGTGCTTTCAAGTTCAGTTTTTTTAAGTACCGTATTTTTAAGTAAAGTGCTCTGAAGTTTCTTATGATGAATATAAAAGTATAGTGTTACAGTAAAAAGAATAATCAAAAAAGGTAGGCTTGAAAGTAAAACGCCATACCATCCCGCTTTATATAAAACCCATCCAGCAAGTAAGCTTGCGGCAGCCTGAAAGCCAAATAATATAAAGTCGTTTAACGCTTGTACCTTATGTTTTTCACTGGGTAAATAACTTAATGGTAATAAGCTAGTGCCACTTAAAAATAAGAAGTTCCAACCAATGCCTAGTAATACAAGTGCCCACCAATAGTGAATAACCTGCTCACCTGCAAACGCGATAATTATCACTGAGCCATACAGTAAAGTTCCTGCAAGCATTAGCGCTTTTAATCCTAGTTTTTTAACCAACCAAGCCGTAAATAATGAAGGTAAAAACATAGCAGCGATATGACTTTGTATGACCCATTTTGTTTCTAAAAGAGAATGACCGTTATCTTGATGCATACTTAATGGTGTCGCCGTCATTAAGTAGCTCATCAGAGCAAAACCAATAGCCGCACAAAGCACTGAAATGATAAAGATAGGCTGTTTAATTATAACCAATAATGGACGTGTGTTTTCGTTAAACACCACGTTTTCAGATTCAACATTTTTAAATTGAGAAATAATGACTAAAGCTAAAACCACAAGTAGGGCAAGCACCAAGAATGAGCCTGTATAACCTTGCGGCGAGTCTATTAAGTCTTTAGCTGCTAACGCAATGTCAGGCCCTAAAAATGCAGCAAAAATACCACTGAGCATAACGATTGATAACACGGTAGGAATATCTGCTTGAGTAGGAGCATTCTCTATGGCTGCAAAACGTAATTGCTGTATGAAAGCACTACTTGAACCAAACATTAAGCTAGCGAAAACGAACAACTCAAAATTCAGTTGATAAGTTGCTAATGCAGCAAGAAGAGAAGCAACAAATGAAATAAGAAAGCCTGTAATAACAGCGAACTTTCTGCCTTTAACTTTAGCGAGTAGCGCCGCAGGAATTGAAGTACAAGCAACACCTAAAATCATTACAGTAATAGGCAGTGTTGCCATGGAAGGATCGTTACCCATCTTTGTTGATAAGATGCCACCAATAAATACGATTACAGGTGAAGCCGCCATCACTAAAGGTTGAGAAATAAACAATAACCAGATGTTTTTAGGTAAGGTAAAAAAACGTGACATTCCCCACGCAGAACCAAATAAAACGACTAAGGTAATGATGATATTAGTGAACACGTGAGTCCTTTATTTTTGGGTTAAATAGCTGAGTATTGATAATACAGAATAATGGTGGGGTTGAGGGTATTTATAATAAAAAAAAGAGTTAAGATCATAAAGATGAACACAACTCTTAGGTATGAAACTTATGCCTGATTTAAGGTCTAACTTATACCCTGATTTATAGTCTAACTGAAGGCATAATAATATCGTTAACTCAGAGCATTAAATTAAATGCGTTTAGAAAAAACCGAGTGGTTTAGTATCATAACTCACTAATAAGTTCTTCGTTTGTTGATAATGACCTAACGCCAACTTGTGATTTTCACGTCCGATACCTGATTTTTTATAACCGCCAAATGCTGCATGAGCAGGGTATAAATGATAACAGTTAGTCCACACACGACCCGCTTGTATTTTACGACCCATACGATAGGCTTTGTTCATATCTCGCGTCCAAACACCTGCACCTAAACCAAACTCTGAACCGTTCGCTAATGCCAAAGCTTCGGCTTCATCTTTAAAAGTTGATACTGATATAACAGGTCCAAAAATTTCTTCTTGGAAAACTCGCATATCATTACTGCCTTTAAGCAGGGTAGGTTGAATATAATAACCTTCGTCATATTCACCTGTCATTTTAGCGATTTCACCACCAATTAGAACTTCAGCACCTTCTTTTTTACCAATTTCAATGTAGTCTAATATTTTATCAAACTGCGCCTCAGAGACTTGTGCGCCAACCATAGTGTTAGTGTCTAAAGGATCACCACGTGTTATCAGTTTGCTTCTTTCTATAACTTTTTCAATAAACTTGTCGTAAATATCTTCTTGAACAAATAATCGCGAAGGACAAGTACACACTTCACCTTGGTTGAAGAAAGCTAATATAGCGCCTTCAATACATTTACTTAAATAGTCGTCTTCATGATCTAACACGTCACTAAAGAATATATTGGGTGATTTACCACCTAACTCTACTGTAGATGGAATGATGGTTTCAGCAGCACACTTTAAAATATGTGAGCCTGTAGGTGTTGAACCTGTAAAAGCTATTTTCGCAATACGATCACTCGTTGCTAACGCTTGTCCTGCTTCTTTACCAAAGCCATTAACAATGTTTAATACACCTGGAGGTAAAATGTCTTGAATTAGTTCCATCATTACAAGAATAGATGCAGGCGTTTGTTCTGCAGGCTTTAAAATTACACAGTTACCCGCAGCTAATGCTGGCGGAAGTTTCCAAGCCGCCATCAGTAAAGGGAAGTTCCAAGGAATAATTTGTCCAACCACACCTAATGGTTCATGAAAATGGTAAGCAACTGTGTTTTCGTCTATCTCACTTAAGGTTCCTTCTTGTGAACGTAAGCAACCCGCAAAATATCTAAAATGATCAACAGCTAATGGAATATCAGCAGCTAAAGTTTCGCGCACCGCTTTACCATTATCCCACGTATCGGCAACAGCAAGCATTTCAGTATTTTGTTCGAGAATATCAGCAATCTTTAATAAAAGGTTAGAACGTTCGGTTACTGATGTTGTGCCCCAAGCATCTTTTGCTTTATGTGCGGCGTCTAGTGCTAGCTCAATATCTGCGGCATCTGAACGAGGTATTTGACAAAAGACTTTTCCATTTACAGGACTTTTATTATCAAAATAACGCCCATTTACTGGAGCAACCCATTCGCCATTAATGAAATTTCCGTAACGCTCTTTGAAGTTAACTACAGCTCCATCTGTCCCCGGGATTGAATAAATCATTTGTTTATCTCTCATTGTTTTTTTTGTAAGAACGTTATACTTTAATGATTGAAAAATATTCAGCTATGCTAGAAATTCATAAAAGTTGACTTTCAGTACCAATAGATTGATTTATTTTGAAAAAGAGGAGGCTGCGGTGATCACTGAAATTTTATGTAATAAAAAACAAATGCCCAAAGTTTTGGTTGAAAATAAAATAAGCTTTGCGGGACCTGAATCTGAGCTCAGTATTTATGATACGTATGAGCAAGCTGAGCGTGTGAAATTAAAATCTGATCAACTTTTATTCTGCGCTATGGTGTCAGGTAAAAAGGTGATGCATGCCGATAAAAATGATTTTGTCACTGAATTCATTCCACATGAATCTTTTATTATGGCGCCTAATCAAACGGTTGAAATTGATTTTCCTATTGCACAATGGGAAGCGCCAACCACATGTTTAGCTATTGAGGTTTCGTTAGATCGCGTTAAAGATACTGCACAACGATTGAATCAACTTGCCCCTTTAGAAGAAGAGTTTGGTTTTTGGGATTATTCTGATCAGTTAATTCATACACATCATAATAATGAAACTGAAGCCTTACTAAACCGCATTGTACATATTTATACTGAAAACCATCCTGATAGAAACTTCATGATTGATTTAGCTGTATCTGAACTTACGGTTAGACTTTTACGCCAACAGACGCGTGACTTTATGCTGAATTTTTGTAATGAAGAACCTGATAATAATGGCTTAAATGCAGTGCTAAATTATATTACTCATCACTTAAGCGATAGCTTAGACATTAACTATTTATGTAAAGTGGCTTGTATGAGTAGAACTAAGTTTTTTATTCAATTCAAACGTCACTTAGGTTGTACACCTATGGCTTTTCAACATCAAATGCGTTTGAAAAAAGCGGGGCTATTAATAAAGCACGGTAAACAAATCACTCAAGTCTGTTTTGAATTAGGTTTTAATAACGCAAGTCACTTCTGTCGTAGCTTTAAACAGTTTTATGGGATGAGTGCTAGAGATTATAAAACAAGGCACTTAAGCAGTTAAAATTCGCTCAAATAAATGCAGCTAACTTTAGTGGTAAGTTAAGCACCTTGATTTTTAATTTATATAATACAGGTTAAACAAAAACCTTATTTGCCCAACGCGTTAAACCTGCAGTAACACTACCAAAGTGGTCACCTAACACAATAGGTGTATTTGGAAAGTGTTGCTGGAAGAAAGCATTAAGAACAGGTGACTTTGCTGTACCACCCGTAATAAAAATTACATCGGGTTGTTCTGAAGATTCTTCTACCGCTTGACGCATTAAGTTAGCAATACCTGTTAATTCACGCTTTATGCCCGTTAATAAGGTATCTCTTGACACCGAAGTTGCTAAATTTTCATCTAAGTTCTCAAGTGATATCAAAAACTCATCTTGATCTGTTAATGCTATTTTAGCTTGTTCTGCACCGTTAACTAATAGGTAGCTAAGTCTTTCTGATTGCACTTTTAATAAACGTTTTACTTGTTCTGGTTGTTTTGAATCACGCACAAGTTGATTAAGGAAACGTTGGTTTTCAGCACTGTAGAATTCGTTCTGTTCGTTTATTTTATTAATCGCAACAGCTTGATAAAATGCATTTACAGGCATAGGTTTGCCTGATTTTAAAAAGCTATTAATACCTAGTTCAGGCATTATTCCAGCAAGGGCTAAACCAATATCAAAATCGTTACCGCCAATACGTTCACCACTGTGGCTAAGTAAATGCTGAGCTCTATCACTTAAATCTCGTAACTCAGGTCCCATAAGTAGCATTGAGCAATCGGTTGTTCCACCGCCAATATCTACTACAAGTACTTTAGTTTCTTTGGTTAGACTTGCTTCAAATTCAAAACCTGCAGCTACAGGTTCAAACTGAAATTCTATGTCTTTAAAACCTACACGCTTTGCCGCATTAGTTAATACAGTGATTGCTTGCTTATTGCTTTCTTCGCCTCTAGAGCCTTGAAAGTTAATAGGGCGACCAATAACTGTTTGCGTTATTTCACGACCTAAGTTTTGTTCAGCCAAGTTTTTAATATTAGCCATCATCGATGCAACAATATCTTCAAATAATTGAACTTGTTGAGGAAATAAACCGCTAGCGCCTAAAAATGATTTAGGTGACTTAATGTAATAGCCTTCTTCAGGATCAGCTAAATAAGCTTGTAATGCTTTTTTTCCAAAAAATAAGTCTGATGAAATACCATCTAGTTTTAATTCTCGTAAAACGTTATTACCTTTTGTCATTTGTAATTTGCGTTGTAACTGAAATTCTTTTTGCTCTAGTTCGTTTAATTGCTGTGAAAGCCAATTAACAATAACTTCTCTGCTTGGTGCATATAATGTTGAAGCAACATATTTTCCGTGTTCACCCAAAGATAGAATAGATGGGGTTCCGTTTTGCATTACACCTACTGCGCAATTTGATGTACCGTAGTCAAAACCGATCATATGTCGCTCCTGTAAAAAAGTGGCGTAGAATACTGATCATAGCCCTTATGTGCAAGTGATAATTTAAATGTTCCTCCCTAATGTTCTGTGGTATTAATAGTACATAGTTAGCAATTGGCTGGTATAATTATTCTGGATTATTTACATTTTTAATTATGGGAAGAGGAAGTGACGATGCGGCTATTAATTTTTTTATCATTATTACTACCTTTTGTTGGTGTGCAAGCCTATGGAGCTGCGTATTTAAGTAGTGGAACTTCACCTATTGAAGTTGAAGAGATGCCAACTATAAAAAGAATTAGTTGGACGTCATCTGAATTAAAATTAATGAAAGGTGCGATTGATGATCTCTCTAAAGCAATGCCAAGTCCTGGTATTCAAGTAGGGGAACAAGCACCTGATTTTTCATTAACAAATGCTCAAGGTAAGTCTGTAACTCTATATGACGAGTTAAAAAAAGGTCCTGTTGTTTTAGTTTTTTATCGAGGAGCATGGTGTCCTTACTGTAATATGCAATTACGCTCTCTGAGAAAAAATTTACCCCTATTCAAGCAATACAATGCACAACTTCTAACGGTTACGCCACAAACGCCAGATAGATCTCAAGCTCAATTCAAAAAAGAAGGTTATCCTTTTGAAGTACTCAGTGATTTAGATTACGAAGTACTTAAAGGTTATAAACTTTATTACGAGTTACCAGAAAACCTTATTCAATTATATAAAAAACATAATATCGACATTGTTAGATTTAACGGCGAAGGACGAACCGCTTTACCTGTGCCAGGAACCTTTATTATCGACAATAAAGGAGTGGTAAGGGCTATGATGGCTCAAACAGATTATAAAGTGCGTATGAAAACATCTGACATTGTTCATGAATTAGAATTGTTGTAATCAAAGATGAAAAAAATAACATGGATTTTAGCTGTATTTATTTCTCTTAGCTCCTGTAGTCACAGCCCTGATCGTTTACAGCCTTTTACCAGTGATGGTTGTAGCTCTTTTCCTGATGGTACTTTTAAGCAAAAAGAACTTTGGCTTAATTGCTGTGAAAAACACGACTTTGATTATTGGAAAGGCGGAACCTATGAAGATCGCGTTGTATCAGACAACAACTTAAAACAATGTGTATCTGAGGTTGGCGAACCTGAAGTTGCTTTATTAATGTTAGCTGGCGTAAGAGTTGGCGGTACACCTTATTTACCTACAAGTTTTAGATGGGGATATGGCTGGTCTTACCCTAAAGGTTATGGCGAATTAACTCTGCAAGAATTGAAGCAAGTAGAAGAGTTATCAAAGGCTATTCAATCTGAAAAATAATTAGGCTGTTAACTCATCATTCGATATTGAGTCATAGGGCACTTATTAAAATAAAAATTTATAAGAATGTAATCTAATAACTTAAATAACTTAAATAACTTAAGAGGGATACATGGCTTTTATAAAAATATCAAAAACACTTATCCACTTCATTTTAATTCCTCTTTTGTCATATAGCAGTTATTCCTTTAGTGAGGGTAAAGAGCAAAGTAAAGTTACCGTTATATATCCTGATGTAAAATCTTCGTCTAATAATGTATTCCCAGAAATAGTAAAAGGTATTAAGTCAGCGTTTAAAGGTGAGGTTATTACACTTAAGCTCCCGCAAAACTTTAACAGTAAAGACATTATAAGTAGCATTACCACACAACAAGTTATTGCTCTTGGGAAACCAGGATTGGTTATTGGTAAGGAAGTTAACCATAACAAACTTGTTGTATTGGGCGCTTTACCTGTAATAGCGCATAACATGTCAGGTATTAGTTCAATGGCATCGCCTCAAAGCTTGTTTGAGCCTTTAAAAACTTTAGCGCCTAAAGTACAAAACATAACCGTTGTTTACAGTAAGTCGTCAGCTTGGTTGATGGAAGACGCTAAAAAAGAAGCTAAAAGAATCAATCTCCACTTGAATGCTATTTTAGTTGATGACTTGCAGATGGTGGTGAAAACCTATGATGATTTTTTTCAAACAACAGCCTCCGAAAATACTGTTTTATGGCTACCTTTAGATCCAATTTCTGTTAACGACACTATTATAGTGCCTACGTTACTTGAAAAAGCTTGGAACAATAAAGTGACAATTATCTCGAGTACACCTTCACATGTTAAACGAGGTGTTTTATATGCAACGGTGCCAGATCATATAAGTATGGGACAGCAATTAGCTATTTTTATGCAAAAGATTGAAAATAAAAATATATCATCTATTGTTAAAGCATTAAAAACCATTAAGTTAGCCATAAATTTACGCACAGCAAAACATTTAGGCTATCAATACTCACAAAGTAAAATAGAAGAGTTTGCTTTCACCTTTCCTGAATAAACGTATTTAATATGATGAAATTTAAAGCCTCTAAGTTCTCAGAGCGAAGTATAAAAGCACAAGTGGTTACTTTTATCGTTATTGCGATCACCGTTATGATTTTTGTTATTAGTTTTGTTACCTCCTCATGGATTAATCAACAGTACCGACACTTAATGCTAACCAATGCTATGCAATTAACTGAAGGTTTAGCTAAGCAGGCGGTGTTCTCGGTTTTGTCGGGCTCAGAACAAAACGCTCAAGAAGCGATGGAGCAAGTTCAAGGTTTTGAATCGGTTTCGGCAGCACGAATTCTGTTGGACGGTTACGAACCTTTTATTAGCCGAGGGGTATTCCCTGAAAGTGTTCGAGTTGAGCATACACATTGGCTAAGCACACAAGTCTCTATTGAAACAGATGAACATTGGTTTATCATTTCTCCTGTTATGGTGAAGCTTGCCTTAGAAGATGCAGAAAATAGTTCTGAATTTGATAATAATCATATTTCTCATGAAGTGATTGGTTACGCAGAAGTGCTTTATAGTAAAGCACCGCTGATTGAAGCACAGAATCAGGTAACTTTACTTATCGCCGCTATTGGTTTGGTGTCTATTGTTTTATTCAGCGTTATTCTTCATTTAGGCTTAGTTAAGTTATTTATTCCTTTACGTAATTTGTCGGTAACTATGCAATTAGCTGAAACAACTCGAGAGTATGTATTTGCTGAGGATACAGGCGCTCAAGAAATTAAAAGCATGGCAAACGCCTTTAATAACATGATGAAAGTTTTGCAGAAGCAAGGTAACGACATAAAACTGCATCGAGACAGACTTGAAAGTGAAGTTAAAGAAAGAACAATAGAGCTTGTTGGTGCCAGAGATGCGGCTATAAAGGCGAGTCGCCATAAGTCTGAATTTATCGCTAATATAAGTCATGAGCTTCGAACACCTATTCAATCTATTATTGGTTATGGAGAACTTGTTACTGAAGAATTAGAACAAGAAGGGCACATTGGTTTAATTAATGATATGGACCGCATAGCTAACAACTCTCAGCGTTTACTCGGTATTATTAATAGCCTACTCGATTTAGCTAAAGTTGAATCTGGGAAGATAGACATCTACCTCACAGAAGTTAATATTGAAAAGCTTATTTTAACGGTAAGAGACACTATCTCACCGTTAGCCTCCAAAAATAACAATCAGTTTTCGGTTATTCAAAAACAGTCGCATGAGCTATTTTCTACAGATAAAGAAAAGTTAGAACAGGTACTTATTAACTTGTTGGGTAACGCTTGTAAGTTTACTCAAGAAGGTGAGATTACGTTTACCATAGAGAACACAGATACTGATATACAGTTTATTATTAGCGATACCGGTATAGGGTTAAGTACAGAGCAGCAAAGTTATATTTTTGAAGAGTTTCGTCAAGTTGATTCAAGCCAATCAAGAAAATTCAGTGGTACAGGGTTAGGGCTAGCGATATCTAAAGTCTTTATTGAATTAATTGATGGGACTATTTCGGTTGAGAGTGAATTAGGTTCAGGTTCTGTATTTGTGGTGACTTTACCTATTTATAGAGCTGAGGTTAAATAGGTAACCTCAGCTCTATGTGGTGTGTGCCGTCACTGCTTACTAAGTTTGTTTATTTTTATCTATGTCTATTATGTTCATAGGCTTAGCAATATGGTACCCCTGAGCAAAATCTACGCCTAATTCATCTAACATTTTCAACGTTGCTTCATCTTCCACAAACTCTGCAATAGTATGTTTGTTTAATGCTTTAGCTGTTTCATTTATGGCTTTAACTAAAGCAGCATCTGTTGCATCTTTAAGCATATCTTTTACGAATGAACCGTCAATTTTTACATGCTGAGCAGGTATTTGTTTCAAATAAGTAAAAGTACTAAAGCCAGTGCCAAAATCGTCAATAGCGAAGCTACAACCTAAGTCATTTAATCGGTTAACTAAACGTTGTGTACCTGTAATATTAGTTAAACTTGCGCTTTCTGTTAATTCAAACATGATACGAGAAGGTTCTATATTATATTCAGTTAACTTTTCTTCGACATAAACGACTAAACGATCATCTGAGAATGCTTGAGCTGATAGGTTAATCGCTACTTTTTCTAGTAAAGTGTATTGAGACATTTGTTTAAACGCCGCATCAATTACATGGCGATCGAGAATATTCATGTCGCCTGCCTTTTCTAAGTACGGAATAAAACTATCAGGATAAATAAGTTTATCATCTACTGTGAGCCTTACTAGGGCTTCGTAGGATTCTGTCTCACGAGTTTTTACATTAATTATAGGCTGGTAATGTAATACAATATTATCATCACTCAATGCCTTTCTTAGTTTTTGAGCCCATTCAAAACTTTGCTTAACTTCGTCACTTAATTCATCTTCAATTGTAAAGGTATGAACACGATTTCGACCTCTATCTTTTGCGACAAACATCGCAATATCAGCTTGCTGCAAATAAATGTCACTTGATAAAGCGGTACCGTCGATAGATGAAATCCCTATACTACAACTTACTTTGTATACTTGTTCGCCAAATCTAAAGCTTGCATCGGCAATGGTTTTACATATTTTAAGTGCAAACTTTTGTGCATCTTCGATGTCTGTATTTTGCAAAATAATGGCAAATTCATCACCACCTATACGGCATAAATAGTCGCTTTCACGTATTCTATCTAGCAGTAATTGTGATATTTCTTTTAATACCAGATCACCTTGTTGATGACCTTGTGAGTCGTTGATCACTTTGAAGTTATCTAAATCTACATAAAGCAGTGAGTTTGCGGTTTTAGTTCTGGCAGCTGTTTGAGAAATATTAACGAGTACATCATCAAAATAATATCGGTTATGAATACCTGTTAATGTGTCATGAAAAGCAACATGTTGAAGTTTTTCTTCTGCCTTTTTTCGCATAGAAATATCATCAATAGTTCCTGATAATCCCATTATTTGGGTGTGTCTATCATAAAAAGAAGAAAGGGTAAGTTCACACCAGAAGCTTGAGTGGTTTGAGGTTTTTAATTTAAATTCTAAAACCTGCTTTTCTTTTCTACCATCTAATAAAGAGTGATATGTTTCGTTAAGTACTCTTTTTATGTGGTTGCTTGAATCATTAACATATTCTATGAAGGGTTTACCCATGCTTTCGGGTATTAAAAATCCTGTCGTTTGCACCCATGCATTGTTTAAAAAAGTGATATCACCTTCAGAGCTTAGCTCTATAACTATATTATTTAAGCTATTTAAAATACGGTAATGGACTTTAGCGAGAGACTCAAACTTTACTTGTTCTTCTGCCAATGCACGTGTTTTAGCTAAAAATTGTTCATTAGCTATAAGGTAATCTTCACGCTTTTCAGCAATGCTACAAACCTTTCTTAACTGATCCGCTTTAAAAGGTTTTTGAATATAATCAGAAGCGCCTTTTTCTAGCATTAATTCAGCTAAATCAGCATTACCATGTGCTGTCATTGCAATAACAGTTTGATTGGGAGCGATAGCAATTAAATTATCTAACACTTCATCGCCCGACATGCCTGGCATCATAATATCTAACAGAACAATGTCGTATGAATTCTCTTTAAATTTTTCTAAAGCGATTAAGCCATTTTCAGCTAAATCAATATCATAACTGTGCTTTAACATACGATCTATTAACTGAGCAGTATCATGAGTATCTTCAATAACCAGTATTTTCGTTCTTTGGTTAAGATTGTTTTTCCCACTTTGTGTGTCATCAATAACACTTAATAGGGAGTAGATTTCTTGGAAAGCGACAACTTTATTAATATCAAATGTTTTAGCCGTAGTTTCAGCAATACGTTCACTGTGGCTTTCGGTGATCAAAATGATAGGGGTATTAGGATTATCTGACAGCATACCAGAGCGAATTAACCTCGCTAGCCTCCAGCCATCTACATTACCTATTTTTACTTCAGTGATAACCACATCAATTTTTTTTGAGCGCAGAATATTAATAGCTTCAATACTATTTTTAGCATAAATAGCAGTTAAGCCACTGTCTGATAAAATAAAATTAATTTTATTAATAACTAACTCATTAGAGGTAATGATTAATAAGATTAACGGTTTGCTACTAGAAGATACTGCTTTTATTAATTCCAAATTCTGTCAAACCATTTGATTAGAGTTCATTTATATTGATACTTTTTATTAACGTAAAATAATGAAAAGTTCATTACAAATAAAATTAAGTTAAATAAAGTTTATTTTTTATACTTATATAGAGTAAGTTTTATTGCAATATAGATCTATATAATAACGGCAGTTTTACCTATTAAAATTGTTTTAACTTAGCTTAATATATTAAAAGTTAAGTTCTTAATTATAATTATAGTTCAGTTTTATAAACTATCCAGTTAGACAGCTTTATATTAGGAGAATAATATAAAATAGAGTGCTTTTATTTAGGCATATTTTAAAAAATACGAAATAATTCTTTTTTTAATTTTTGAGTTAACAATAATTCATAGTGAGTAACTTTTTTACTTAAAAATATAAAAAGTTACTAGTTGTTATTTTTGTTTTTTATATCAGTAACTTAAAAGTCTACTTTTTCTAAAGTTACAAATAAAATAAAATAAAGTGATAAAAAACTTGATACTGTACGATCATACAGTATACTTCTCCCATCAAAGTGAAAAAGCACTTAAACCCCTGGAGCAAATTATGAATGACAATAAAGAAAAAGCACTTTCTGCTGCGTTAAGTCAAATAGAACGTCAATTTGGTAAAGGCTCAATTATGAAATTGGGTGATAACCGTAGTATGGATGTAGAAACAATTTCTACAGGCTCTTTAGGGTTAGATATTGCACTAGGTGCTGGTGGCTTACCTTTAGGACGTGTTGTTGAGATATACGGTCCTGAGTCGAGTGGTAAAACAACATTAACACTTGAAGTTATCGCAGAAGCGCAACGTAACGGTAAAATTTGTGCTTTCGTTGATGCTGAGCATGCACTTGACCCAATTTACGCTGAAAAATTAGGTGTAAACATTAATGAATTATTAGTTTCTCAACCTGATACAGGTGAGCAAGCTTTAGAAATTTGTGACATGTTAACGCGCTCTGGTGCTATTGATATCATTGTTGTCGATTCAGTTGCTGCACTTACTCCTAAAGCTGAAATTGAAGGAGACATGGGTGATTCACATATGGGTCTTCAAGCGAGAATGTTATCGCAAGCAATGCGTAAGTTAACGGGTAACCTAAAACAATCAAATACTATGATCATCTTTATCAACCAAATTCGTATGAAAATTGGTGTAATGTTTGGCTCTCCTGAAACAACTACAGGCGGTAATGCATTAAAGTTTTATGCTTCTGTACGTTTAGATATCCGTCGTATTGGTGCTGTTAAAAATGGCGATGAAATCGTAGGTAACGAAACTCGCGTTAAAGTTGTTAAAAACAAAATTGCACCTCCATTTAAGCAAGTTGAATTTCAAATATTATACGGTAAAGGTATTAACAGTTTAGGTGAGTTAATTGACCTTGGTGTTAAACATAATATGGTTGAAAAAGCTGGTGCATGGTATAGCTACAAAGGTGATAAGATTGGCCAAGGTAAAGCTAACTCAGTTAAATTCTTAGAAGAAAATACGGCTATTGCTAAAGAGTTAGATACACGTTTACGTGCAGAGTTATTAACTAAGCCACAAGCTGAAAGTGAAAAAGCAGCTAAAGCAGAAAAAGCAGCTAAAGCTGAAGAAGTAGCAGAGTAAATTTAAATAACTAACCTCAACTCGGGTTAATGAATTTAATAACTCTTTCAAATAAAAATCTCGGCATGTCCGAGATTTTTTTTGTGTAAAATTTGATTGAGTACGATGGATTTAAGGAAGCGTACTTGGTACTTACTCAGCAGGTTTATGATAATAAAAGTAGTAATACCAAACGGATTAATTTATTGAGCAACTTAGAGCTACATTAGCAAGCTTAGAACAAGCAAAATTGATTAAACATAGTTATTCTATATTTTTTTAATTTTTTGATGTTATCAGTTTGCTAATGAGCTCCCGAAGGGCGAGAATTTAAAGGCTCATATGCCGCATTATTGATTTTGACAAGGTTCCTACATGGATGTAGGACATTAGGGTAACGCAGGAGCAGTTACCGAGAATAACCATTCTCTTCAATCAATGCCTCGCCTACATGGATGTAGGTGCTTAGGTTCAGTCTGGAACTATGAACCTGTGCCTCTAAGCCTTTAAATTTTCGCTAAGTGAGCAATAAATTAATCCGTTTGGTATAATGCTATTTTAGGTTTTTAATCATTTATATCAGGATGACAAGAAAATAATCGAACTTATTTTGGATATAATAGTTTGTTTTGAGGCCGTTATTAAAACTTAAAACGAGGAACTAAGTATCGTTATAATCGATACTTAGTTCCTGTTTATAAGATAATTTAACCTTATTGGTTTAATTAAATGTACTGCTAAAGTTTTTGTATTTTTTCAACCAGTTGGTCGGTTGGCATTACCACACCATACTTCGCATTTATGTCATGTAAAGCTGCACTTTGAGCTTTGAGATTACGGTCACCGCAAGCTTCAGGAGCTACAAATACTGGGAAGTTATATTGTAATCCATCTACAGCTGTGGCTCTTACACAGCCGCTGGTAGTTAAACCTACTACTATGATTGAATCTACAGAGTCATTACACAACTTCTGATAAAGTTCAGTTTTAAAAAAAGCACTTGGCCATTGTTTCTCTATTACTGGCTCATCATTTTTTTTACTTAATCTAGGGTCTATCTCAACCCAATGGCTAGATGCTTTAAGTATATTAAGATCTGGTAATCGAGTACGAAATACACTTGCAATCTCCTCATCATGATAAACAACACTTGTAAAATAAACAGGAAGATCTTTAAGTCTAAATAGATCAAGTAATTTTCTTGTTTGGTCTACTTGTGAGCTAAAGTTCCCACCAAGAGGGCTGTTGGGATGAGTAAAGCCAAGTGACATGTCAATAATAATAAGGGCGGGGCGTATGCCCAACCCTACAGTACCAACAGCCAAATCATGATCCCTATGTTTGCTATGTATGTTCATAATGTCCTATTTGATGCTAAGTACGAGATTTTACAAATCGTGGTGTTTCTGGTGCAGGAAGTCCTGTTTCTTCCAAACATCTTGCTTTAATTTCTTCGATAGTTCCGCCGAAATCAAACAGTTGTGTTTCACCTCTTTGCTCCGTTAATGATGCACGCAGTTCAGCTGTTTTTACTTCATCTACCTTATTATCAATGATAACAACGCCGTATCGTTTAGCTCCTTCAACAGACACTAATTCACGTTTAACATCATTTAATACATCATTGGCATCACGCAAGTATGGGTCACCCCAGCCGCCGCCGCCCCATGTGTTAAAGTATAGTAAATCACCTTTTTTAACCTTAATACCATCACATTTTGCAGGTAAGATTTCTCGTGTTCCATCAGCACGTTCTAGTATTTTAGTTGAGCGCTGTCCTGGTGTTCCGCCATTTACACCCCATGGATAAGTTAACCAACGCTCGTCATGAATCGCAATGCTGCCATCATTTAAAAATCTATAGCCAACAGATAAACCATTCCCACCTCGGTGTAAGCCCGCACCACCTGAATCAATAATAGTGCTATAGTTTTCAATACGTAATGGAAAATATGCTTCTATAAATTCATTAGGTACATTGGTAAAGCCTGGCCATAAAGAATGCCCATCAGGACCATCACCGATTGGACGTCCAGGGATCCCACCAAAACCTATTTGGAATAGTTGGAACCATTCGTCTTTATCATCATAACCAGAGTAGAACAAGTGAGGAGAGTCTGAGAAGCCTGCAGCATTCATAGCTTCAGGAGCGCCTTGACCTAACAATCCACCCATAACATCAAAAATACGACCTAATGCATGTGTACGACCAGAAAGTGCAGCAGGGAAACGAGGTTTAAGTAAGCTACCTTCTGGAATATGCACATCAACTAAATCATAAAAACCATCGTTGAAAATTATTTGTGGATCAACCAAGTTAATAGTGAATGAGCCGAAGAACATTTTGAACATATCTTCGCTCATATAAAAGTTTATAGAGCTTTGTGCTTGAGGATCTGTGCCTTCAAAATCAAATATTGCACGACTACCTTCACGCCACATTTTACATTGAATTTTATATGGTCCCATTCCCACGCCATCATCACATACATAATCAACAAAGGTACGTGGCTCTTCAGGAATAAGCATTTTAATAATGGCTTCCATCGCAACATGGTTACGCTCTAGCATAATTTCCATAGTTGAATAGAAAACGTCATCACCAAATCTGTCTGCTATTTCAACACATCGTTTAGCTGCGGTATTACATGCTGCAACAAGTGCATTAAGATCAAACCTGTTCCACTGTGGAGTACGTACGTTATGTAAAATCAAATCCAAAATACTTGATTGTAATACGCCTTTTTTATAAAGCTTAGTTGGAGGTATGCGAATACCTTCTTGAAAAATGCTTTCCGCTTTAATAGGAATAGAACCAGGAACCATACCGCCATTATCAGACATATGACCAAACATGGCAGACCAAGCAATATGACGCCCATTTCTGAAAATTGGTACTAAGACGATCCAATCGGGTAAGTGAGAAACCGCAGCATTAGTCATATACGGATCATTGGTTAATATCACATCGCCTTCTTCTAGCTCACCTTCGTAAGCTTCCAAGAAACCATGAATGAATGAACCAAATTGACCAACAACCATTTTACCGTCTTTGTTAGCAATCATCGGAAAGCAATCGCCTTGCTCACGTATACCTGGACTCATCGCTGTTCTAAAAAGTACGGCATCCATTTCTTCACGAACATTGCTCAGAGCATTTTCAATAATATCCACATTCACAGTTGGAACATCAACAATTTGTAAAGGAGAGTTATTTGTTTGTATTATTTTTTGAGTCATTGTTATCTCTTCTTAATTTTCTGGGTTAATAAGGATATTACCAACAGTATCTACCTGAGCTTTATACCCTGGTAAAAGAACAGTAGTAGAGTCCATTTCACAAATAATGGCAGGGCCTGATAGCTCTAAATTTGTACTCATCTTATTTCGATCATAAATCGGTGTTGGATAGTACTTTCCTTCAAAGTATATTTGGCTGTCAGCCATTTTACAGTCGTCTAAGGAGTTTGCTCTTTGACTTTGAGGCATCATAGGTAATTCGCCGCCACTTGCTGTAGCAATAGCACGGAGCATGATAATTTCATGACCTGATTCCAACGCAAAAGTAAATAATTGAGTATGTTCATTATCAAACTGTGACTTAAGGCCTTCTATGCCTTTTTCTTGTAAATCTGATAATGTAAATTCAACAGATAACTGAAATGCTTGTCCCGTATATCTTAAGTCTGCTTGAAAAGATATTTCTTGATTTGATTGAGGAATGCCATCTGCAATAAGTGTAGCGCTGGCTCTTTCTTGTAATTCATTTAAAGCATTTGCTAATTCGTCTTTAGATGTGTCTTCTAGTAATTTAACGAATGTTTTTGATGCTTCATCTCGTACCTGAGTTGTCGCATCGCCATAAGCACATAATACGCCAGGGCCAGGAGGAATGATGGTTGGCCAAGCTTGAGTTAAAATTCCGAGTGCGTTGGCATGCAATGGACCTGCACCACCAAAACCAACAAGTGCGAAATCTCTAGGATCGAAGCCTTGTTCTACCGATACTAATCTTAAGGCGCCAAACATTGCTTCATTGGCTATTTTAAGAATACCTTCAGCAGCTTCTTCCACAGATAATCCCATAGGTTCTGCAACTGTTTTAACAGCCGCTACAGCAGCAGCTTTATTGATGGCCATTGCACCACCCAGTTGAACGTCTGAAGGTAAATAACCTAATACAACATTCGCATCACAAACCGTTGGTGCTGTTCCGCCTTTCATATAAGCAGCAGGGCCAGGTTTAGCTCCAGCAGATTCAGGCCCAACTCTTAAAGCTTTAGTAAGTTCTGGAACAAAAGCGATAGAACCACCGCCAGCTCCTACTGTACGAACGTCAACAGAAGGTGCGCGTACAGTTACATCAGCAACACGAGTTTCTCTTCTAACGCGAGCTTTTGCATTTTGAATAAGTGCTACATCTGTTGAGGTACCACCCATGTCGAAGGTGAGAATGTCTTTGAAACCCGCTTTTTGGCAGAAATGTATAGCACCTGAAACACCACCGGCTGGACCAGACATTAGAAGGTTCACAGGGCTTTCAGCTGAAGATCTAGCTGAAGCTAAACCACCATCAGAACGTAAAATCGAAAGATGTAAATCATCTCCCATTTTGTCCATTAATGAACGGCTTAAGTTGTCAACGTAACGTGCAACTTCTGGACGTACATAGCTGTTAACTATGGTTGTTTCAGTACGTTCATATTCTTGCATTTCAGGAACTAGGTCGGTAGATATAGAGATAGGAATGTCGGTAAATATTTCTGCGGCAACTTCTTTTGCACGTTGCTCATGACTGGCATTTAAGTAGGAGTTAATAAAACAAATGGTTAGTGCTTCAACTTCACCTGTGCTTTTTAATTTTTCGAGTTGTATGCGTAAACTGTCTTCATTTAAAACATCAACTATTTGTCCATTCGCATCAATTCTTTCATCTGCTTCAATAGTTAATTCAAGTGGAGCGAGTAATGGCTTTTTCAAGAAACTTACCCAGGCACCCAAACCACCAGGACAGAAAGAGCGGGCAACTTGCAAAACTTGTTTATAACCTTTAGTTGTTATTAAACCTACTTTTGCCCCTTTGCCAGTTAATACAGCATTAGTGGCGACTGTTGTGCCATGCATAACACGGTCTATGTTACTAACATCAATACCTGATTGTTCACATATTCTTGCTATACCATTTAACACTCCAACGGATGAGTCTTCTGGTGTTGAGGGAACTTTTGCTGTGAAGGTTTCACCATTGACTTCATTAATGAGAAGCAGGTCGGTAAAAGTTCCACCTACATCTACGCCTAATCGATAACTCATACTGCACTCCAGTTTATCTGTTACTTAATGGGGTTATATTTTTAAATATATTGTTTGTTCTCTGCTCGTTGTAATTGTTATTTATGTAACGCTAAGATTATTGTTTTATTTATAGCTGTTTATTTATATTGATTTAACTGCATTTGATGGATGCTGAAGTTTAAATTGCATTTGATATGCCAAGTTAGTCTATTTGGTTTTAACTTATTGTTTTTTAATGTGTATGTCGATATTTTCGTTTTGTTCGTTAATGTTTTAACCCTATAACAAGAGAAATCCCATTTCATAATGAAATATATTTTTCAATATAAACCAAATTGAAATTATTGATTTGTGTCAGCTCACCAGAGTAGGTTTTATAAATTATTGATTTAATATCGTTAAATATAAAGAGCTAGGATTTAGTGTACTGAAGTAATTATTTGATTTTTCATATTGGAATATAATTTACTGAATTTTACATGATGTGAAATGTTTATATCTCTATGAGGAGTAGCGAAGAGTTAGATTAGGGATAGATAATAATGAGTATTGAGCTTTAAGAAAATGGTGATGTTAAGCCACCTTTGCTAGATAAATACTCATATGACAAAGGCTTTGTTTCATAAGGTTTTAGAACTTTATAAAAGGAGTTTTAGATGTTGTTAACATAATTTTAAAACTCACAACATCTGGTATTAAATAATGCTAATTACCTTATGATAAATAATCATATTTAGCTGGTGGCTATATCTATTTCTTTACTAATTTCCTCAATCTTTTTATTGTTGAGGGTATATTTAGTCATAACCCAAGCAACGATAATTGAACCAATAGCTGGGAATATAGTGAAGGATAAAAGCAAACCCTGTTTAGTCGCTTCTGTTTGTTCTACTTCTGCCTGATAACCATAATAAGCAAGAAGCCAACCAGCAATCGCTCCACCAAAAGCAACGCCCAACTTGATGAAAAATACAACTGACGAAAACACCATACCGTTATTTCTAACGCCTGTTTTCCAGTATCCGTAATCAATCGTATCAACTATTTTTGCCCACAATAATGGCGTTGCCATTTGTAAGAAGAAATTCCATAAGAAAAACATAATAAAAGCTAAGGTTATTTGTGAGCTATCAACCCAATAACTAGCAATACACAAAGCTGCGGCTATCAACTGTAAGCTTATATAAGCTTTAATTTTACATACGCGTTTGGCGAGCTGTTGTGATAACGCACAACCTAATATGCTGCCAATCATACCTATTGTCATAAATGCCGTGATCAGATCTTCTTGTGATAAAAAGTATTTCACGTAATAAACGGCTAGGGTTGCTCTAAGCACTTGGCCTGTTAATAAGAATAATCCAGCGATGCATAAAATTCGCCATTGGTCATTTTTCCACAGCACTTTTAAATTGTTTTTAAACGAGTTGTCTTTAACTGGCGGTTGGAACACGCGTTCTTTAGTCCCCGCAAAACATAATAAAAATAGAACAACACCCAATACACTCATAGCTGTCATCGTGAGTTGGTAACCTTTAGCCGAGTCACCTTCACCAAACCATTGTACTAGCGGCATAGTTAAAGCTGCCACAATAAGCCCACCGCACATACCGCAAACAAATCGATAAGATTGTATAGAAACACGTTCTTGAGGATCTTTAGATAATACGCCGCCTAAGGCAGAGTAGGGAATATTGATGGCGGTATAAGCAAGCATCAACAATATATAGGTAATACTCGCATAGACTATTTTTCCTGTTGATGAAAAGTCAGGTGAAATAAAGGCGAGTACGCTGATAATGCCAAAAGGAATAGCTAACCATAATAAGAACGGCCTAAATTGACCTAAAGAGGTTCTCGTTTTATCGGCAAAGGCGCCCATTAAAGGATCGGTAACCGCATCGATTAGTCGAACACCTAAAAATAAGGTACCAACTACAGCAGGTGATAAGCCGACAACATCAGTATAAAAAATTAATAAAAACATCATCACTGTTTGGAAAATAATGTTACTTGCGGTATCACCTAAACCGTAAGCTATTTTTTCTTTTATCGTAAGCATAGAAGTCTCATCTTTATTATTGATTTAATTTTATGTAAGCGCTTTCAGTCATGTAAAAAGAGTATGGGAAAACACAATGCTTATCAATACTTATTCCTATTTGTATAGCTTTGTTTATATCTATGAGGTTCACATAGGAAAGCACGAACAAAAGGTTAAGTGGGGATATACTTTTAAGTTAGGTAATAGTTTAAATCATTTAGACGTCTATACGTTTAGATGTTGACATGCTCAATACTAAAAATGCTATAATCAATTGAGCTAAATTACGCATTTGAAGATTTATTTATTCTATAGGTTAAGTATTATGCCCATTAAAATTCCTGATAAATTACCTGCCTTATCTGTTTTAAATAATGAAAACATTTTTGTGATGTCTGAACATCGTGCAGCCAGTCAAGAAATTCGTCCGATGCAAGTGGCGATACTTAATTTAATGCCGAATAAAATCGAGACAGAAATACAGATTTTAAGAATGCTGTCGAATACACCGCTACAAATTAACCTTGAATTTGTGCGTATTCATGCAAACGAATCTAAAAATACACCTAAAGAGCATTTAGAAAATTTTTATTGTTTGTTTGATGATATTAAACATAAACAATACGATGGCTTAATTGTTACAGGGGCTCCGTTAGCATTAATGGATTACGACCAAGTAACTTTCTGGGATAAAATTTGCGAAGTATTTGATTGGGCAGAAGATAACGTAACTTCAACCATGTTTTCGTGTTGGGGCGCTCATGCGGCTTTGTTTTATCACTATGGTTTACAAAGACATTTAAGAAAAGAAAAACTATCAGGTGTCTTTAGTCATAAACCAACAGATATTAAAGAATCGCTAACACGCGGTTTTGAAGATTTATTCAATGTGCCTCATTCTCGTTATGGTTATATAGATAGAGAAGATTACTTATCTATACCTTCACTTAAAATTATCGCTGAGTCTGAAGAGGCGGGTGTTTATGTTGCTGCCAGTAAAAATAAAAAACAGGTATATTTAACTGGGCATCCAGAATACGATGCTGAAACATTACATGAAGAATTTTTACGTGATATAAAAACAGGTGGCACACCTGTAGTACCTAAAAATTATTATCCAGATGATGATCCTGAACAACAAGTAAGTAGTAATTGGCGTAGCCATGGTAGTTTACTGTTTACCAATTGGCTTAATTATTACGTATATCAGATTACTCCGTATAAATTAGATGCCAATAATATTAAAGCTATAAACCCTAATGATTAAATAGAAAAATAATTTATTTAATACTATAGATTGCGGCACTTTCAACAACTACGGTGAGTTGAAAGTTGAGCAATCTCTAATAATTTTAAAGACCTTTTATCGGAAAATATGATGCAAAAGTCAGCTAGTTTTGAAATATTTGAACAACAACTTCGTAAAAACATCTTAATACTTGATGGCGCAATGGGCACCATGATCCAGGCTTACAAGTTTGAAGAGCAAGATTACCGAGGTGAGCGTTTTGCCGATTGGCATTCAGATGTAAAAGGCAATAATGATATGTTGGTGCTTACACAGCCCGATATTATTAAAGCGATACACAATGAATATTTAGAAGCTGGCGCAGATATACTTGAAACCAATACTTTCAACGCTACCACTATCGCAATGGCTGATTACGATATGGAAGACTACAGCGCTGAAATTAATTTAGTTGCTGCACAAATTGCTCGCCAAGCTGCCGATGAATTTACCGCAAAAAATCCTGATAAACCTCGTTTTGTTGCTGGTGTTTTAGGTCCAACAAACAGAACTTGTTCAATATCTCCAGATGTAAACGATCCTGCTTTTCGTAATGTAACCTTTGATGAATTAAAAGATGCTTATATCGAATCAACTAAAGCGTTAATCGAAGGCGGTTCAGATCTAATATTGATTGAAACTATTTTTGATACCTTGAATGCTAAAGCCGCTATATTTGCAGTTGAATGTGTATTTGACGAATTAGGTGTACGTTTACCTGTGATGATCTCAGGTACTATTACTGATGCATCAGGTCGTACATTATCAGGACAAACAACCGAAGCTTTTTATAATTCATTACGTCATGCTAAACCTATCTCTTTTGGTTTGAACTGTGCTTTAGGTCCAGTTGAACTGCGTGAATATGTGCAAGAACTGAGTCGTATATCAGATACCGCTATTTCAGCACATCCAAATGCTGGTTTACCTAATGCCTTTGGTGAGTATGACTTTACCGTAGAAGACATGAATACCCATGTAACTGAATGGGCAGAAGCGGGCTTTTTAAATATTATTGGTGGTTGTTGTGGAACAACGCCTGATCATATTAAAGGTATGGCTGATTCGGTTGCTGGTAAAGCACCACGTGAAATAAAACCGCGTGAAGTTGCTTGTCGTTTATCAGGCTTAGAAGCGCTAACGATTAATGGCGATAGCTTATTTGTAAACGTAGGTGAGCGTACAAACGTTACAGGTTCTGCTGTATTTAAACGACTGATCACAGAAGAAAAATTTGATGAAGCCATCGCGGTTGCTTTACAACAAGTAGAAAACGGCGCGCAAATCATCGATATCAACATGGATGAAGGTATGTTGGATTCGAAAAGTGCCATGGTGCGCTTTTTGAATTTGATTGCTGGTGAACCTGATATCGCTAAAGTGCCAATCATGATCGATTCGTCTAAATGGGACATTATCGAAGAAGGCTTAAAGTGTATTCAGGGTAAAGGTATTGTTAACTCTATCAGCATGAAAGAGGGCGAAGATATTTTCCGTCATCAAGCTGAATTGTTACGCCGTTACGGTGCTGCTGTTATTGTTATGGCATTCGATGAAGTAGGGCAAGCTGATACACGCGAACGCAAATATGAAATTTGTCATCGTGCATACCATATCTTAGTTGATGAAATTGGCTTCCCACCAGAAGACATTATTTTTGATCCAAATATATTCGCCGTTGCTACAGGCATTGATGAGCATAATAACTATGCTGTTGATTTTATCGAAGCCGTAAAAGATATTAAAGACAACTTACCATACGCTATGATTTCAGGTGGTGTATCTAATGTTTCTTTCTCATTCCGTGGTAATAACGCCGTACGTGAAGCGATTCATGCTGTGTTTTTATATCACGCGATTAAGAATGGCATGGACATGGGTATTGTAAATGCGGGTCAACTCGCTATTTATTCAGACATCCCAAAAGATTTATTAAAAGCTGTTGAAGATGTTATTCAAAACTCTGATGACGGTGCTACGGAGCGTTTACTTGATGTTGCTGAAGAATATCGAGGCGAAGGTAGCAAAGCAAACAATAAAGCTGATTTAACATGGCGTACACTCCCTGTTAATAAACGTTTAGAGCATTCATTAGTTAAAGGTATTAACGAATTTATTATTGAAGATACGGAAGCTGCTCGTTTGATTGCTGTACGTCCGCTTGATGTTATTGAAGGTCCGTTAATGGACGGTATGAATGTCGTAGGTGACTTATTTGGCGCTGGCGAAATGTTCTTACCTCAAGTGGTTAAATCTGCTCGAGTAATGAAACAAGCGGTTGCTCATTTAAACCCATTTATTGAAGATGAAAAAACTGAAATAAAATCAAATGGTAAAATATTATTAGCTACCGTAAAAGGCGATGTGCACGATATTGGTAAAAACATTGTAGGTGTTGTTTTACAGTGTAACAACTACGACATTATCGACTTAGGCGTTATGGTGTCTAGCGAAAAAATACTACAAGTTGCGAAAGAAGAAAAGTGCGACATTATTGGCTTATCAGGCTTAATTACACCGTCACTTGATGAAATGGTACATGTTGCCAAAGAAATGAAGCGACTTGATTATCATTTACCTTTATTGATTGGTGGAGCAACAACCTCTAAAGCCCATACCGCCGTTAAAATTGAACCTCAGTATGAAAACCCTGTTGTTTATGTTTCTAACGCATCACGCTCTGTGTCCGTAGTAAGTGCATTATTATCTGATGAACTTCGTCCTGCTTTTATGGAACGTCAAAAAGAAGAATATGCAAGAGTAAGAGAACGACATTATAAAAAAGGACCTCGTTCTACGTTAGTTTCTTTAGAAGCGGCGCGTAAGAATGCAGTGCCTATTAGTTTTGAAGACTACACGCCAACAACACCTGAAAAATTAGGTGTAACTGTTCTTGATGATATTGATTTGTCCGAAGTTAGAAAATACATTGATTGGACGCCATTTTTCATGACATGGCAGCTATCAGGTAAGTATCCGCTTATATTACGTCACGAAGTTGTAGGCGAAGAAGCCACTAACTTATTTAATGATGCGAATGCAATACTTGATGATGTTATTAATAATGGAAAACTAAAAGGTAAAGCGGTATTTGGATTATTCCCAGCGCATCGTGAAAATGATGACTTAGTTTTATTTACAGACGATACCAGAACAACAAAGCTTGAGCGTTTTCATCAATTACGCCAACAAAGTAAAAAACCAGCAGGGCAATACAACCGCTGTTTATCTGATTATGTCGCTGATGAAGCATCTGGCATTAAAGATTATGTTGGGGCATTTGCGGTATCTGCAGGTTTTGGTGTTGAAGAAATAGTAAAAGCGTTTGATGACAATCATGATGATTACAATAGCATAATGGCTAAAGCCGTTGCAGACAGGTTAGCAGAAGCTACAGCCGAGTATTTACATGAGAAAATTCGTAAAGAATACTGGGGTTACGCTAAAGACGAAAACTTAGAAAATGATGATTTGATCCGTGAAAAATATCAAGGTATTCGTCCTGCTCCAGGTTACCCTGCATGTCCAGAGCATACAGAGAAAGGTTTGATCTGGAAGATACTTGATGTTGAAAATAACATTGGTATGGAGCTAACGTCTAGCTATGCAATGTGGCCAGGTGCTGCGGTAAGTGGTTTCTATTTTGCTCACCCAGAATCAAAATATTTTGCTGTAGCTAAATTGGCAAAAGATCAAATTGAAGATTATGCCATTAGAAAAGGCATGACTATGCCACAGGCAGAACGTTGGTTATCAGCAAACTTAGATTACGAACCAGAGTAAGTTAAGTTAATTAAGATTAAGTGACATGTTCACAAACGGATAAGGCTACCTAATTAGGTAGCCTTTTTTTTTACAGATTAAAATGTAACTCACTGCTAGCGCTAATGAATTTTATAAACTTATTATGAAGTAAATTAATTATTTTTATTTTTTTTGATAAATTTCATACTAGCCCTTTAACTATAATCGATATAGTTTTTTTCACCTCACACATCAAAATTTATCAATTATGTTTGCTATCTCAATGCTTTATTTTAAGTCATATAAATGGACTTCAACTCTTCAATGATAAAACATAAAAGGTATTCGAATGAATTTATTCAGCTTTAAGGTAACTAAACTTTCACTTGTTCTATGTGCGGCACTATCGAGTCAGAGTCAGATAGTTAAAGCTCAGGAAAACGAGATAAACAGTGAGGCTGAGTTAACCATTGAAAAAATAGAAGTCGTTGGCCGAAGAATTTCTCAAAACGATCTCGCTATCGGTGTAGATAAAACTACCAATACAGTAGCCGTTACACGTGAAGAATTATTATCTTCTCCTGCGGGTATCTCAGGTTTGAAAATGTTAGAGAGTTTACCTGGTTTTAATGTAACAACAGATGGCGCTCTTGGACTTTATGAATTTGGTAATTCAGTGCAAGTAAGAGCATTTAACTTATCACAAATGGGCTTTGTATTAGATGGCATTCCCATGGGGCGTTCAGATGCCTTTGGTGGTAGTCCTATTTTTCGATATGTAGACAATGAAAACTTAGGTTCAGTAGTTGCTTCACCTGGCGCTGGAGATGTATCAGCACCAAGCTATTCTTCTTTAGGGCCTATCGCAGCATACTCAACTGTGAATCCTTCTGATGAGATGGGAGGTTTGATGTCAGTAACCATCGGTGATGACAATTTACAACGAACCTTTGTCAAATTAGAAACTGGGAAAGTAGGAGGTTTTAGTGCTTACTTTAGTCGTTCAAAAACTGATAGTGACTTATGGCGAGGCCCTGGAACAATAGATAGAGAGCATATTGAAGCAAAAGCACTTTATGAGTTCGGTGATACTTGGCATGTTAAAGCTACATTAGTCGCAAATGATTTCTTTGATTATGATTCTCCTTCAGCACCAGCATCTGTTTTTGAAGATAACTATGATTATGGGTATTTACCTTCTATTCCTGATGGTTGTATAGGTTCAGAGCCAGATGTCTACGATTTTAATCAAGATGGTAGTATCGATGGAAATGACTTTACTCCTGTTTTTACTGGAAGTAATTGTACGCAGTATTTTGAAGACAGAATAAATATTCGAAATGATAAATTATATTCTTTGCAAGTAGGTGGAGATATTAGTGAAAACTTATCTTTCAAAGGAACATATTATTACGAAGATAAAGATGGTTATGGTGTTTCACCTGATACTTATTCAAATACATTAGGCATATATAATCGACAACTATCAGCTGGATTAGATGTTGTTCACCCTCGAGGTGTTCAATATGGATTATCAGGCGTTGGAGGTATTCGTAAAGGATATGTGGCAGATTTTATTTATCACTTAGGTCAACATGTAATAAGTGCTGGTATATGGAGTGAAGATGATAAATATACTCGAACACAGCAAAGGTTAAATAAGGAATCAGGTAGCGCTGATGGTGCTATTTTATCTGATGAGGTTGCTTATTATAGAAGACATTACACATCAATACGTAATACGACTCAACTTTACATCAAAGATAGCATCAACTTGATGGACGATATGTTAACTCTAGAGATTGGCGTTAAGTCACTTCAAATTGATTATAGTATAGATGGGTACAGAGACTTTAATGATTATGAAATAGCTGGCGGACCAGGATACGGACCACAGTATAGAGAAGCTGAATATAAAGATCATTTTTTACCAATGATTGGTGTTGTTTATGCTTTAAATAGCGATGATCAAGTTTTTGCATCATATGCTCAAAACTACGCTTTACCTGCAGGAACAGATGATATTTTTGATAATGCTATTAGTTTTGATGCTAAGCAACCCGATGGTGAAGAGTCTGATAATTATGAGGTTGGCTACCGTACTAACCAAGAAGAATTTAACGCTGCAGTCGCATTATTTTATACGAACTTTGATAATAGACTATTTGAAAGCAATGTTATTAACCCATCAACAGGGCAGCCCGAAGGCTTTTATTTAAATGGTGGTTCATCAGAAGCTTATGGTGTCGAATTAACAGGAGTGTTTCAGCCTGAAGTCTTTAACAAAGAACTCTATTTCAATACCAATCTTTCATACAAAAAAGCCACACTTAAAGATGGTTTTGGCAGTAACCCTGCAGGTAGCCAATTAGCAGACAGTCCAGAATGGTTATTTACAGGAGGGGTTACTTATGAACCAACAAGTTGGTTTGTTGCTAACGTCTCAGCTAAATATACAAGTTCGCGCTTTACTGACTATGGTGAAGCTATTGAATTAGATAGTTATACCGTTGTCAGTGCTTATCTTGATATAGGCGGTGAAAATGACTTTGGTATGCCAGATAACATGAGTATAAGGTTAAATGTAGATAATTTATTTAATAAAGAGGTACTTTCTTTTGCATTTACAGGGACTAACTTTTATCGCCCATTAAACCCTAGAACAGTTCAAGCCTCTCTTACGATTGATTTTTAATTAAGGAACAATAAATGTTGAAAAAAATATCTTTGGCGCTAATTAGTTCTTTCCTATGTGTGAGTAGCCAAGCTGAAAGTGATAATGTTTTCCATAATAGCCTAATGGTTTTAGATACTCACCTTGATACACCTGCGCTACTCGTCCGCCCTGGTTTTGATATTATGGAATCACACAGCCACGATAAAGACTTTTCTCAAGTTGATATACCACGAATGGAAAAAGGTGGGTTAGATGGTGGGTTTTGGGTTATTTATACACCGCAAGGTCCGTTGACTAAAGAGGGTTATCAAAGTAATCGTGATACAGCATTACTTAGATCTATGGCTATTCATAACATGGTAGAAAAACACTCTGATACCTTCGAGTTGGCTACTCTTGCTGAAGATGGACCGAGGATACATAAATCAGGTAAAAAAGTGGTTTATATCAGTATGGAAAACGCATACCCATTGGGTGAGGACATTAGTTTATTAACGACATTTTATAAAATGGGTTTACGGATGATGGGGCCGGTTCATTTTAAAAACAATCAGTTTGGAGATAGTTCAACCGATCCTGATGGACCTAAATGGGGAGGTTTATCTCCGTTAGGGAAAGAGTTAGTGAAAGAAGCTAACCGTTTGGGGATCGTATTAGACGGTTCTCATGGGCACGATGCTCTAGTGGTTGATTTAATAGAACAGTCGAAGACACCTATTATTTTGTCTCATACTGGAACAAAGGCCATATATGACCATCCTCGTAATATTGACGATAAGTTATTAAGGAAGTTAGCCAAAAGTGGTGGTGTTATTCATGTAAATGCTTATAGCTCTTACTTAAAAAAGCTTCCACAAGATCCCAGCCGAAAAATAGCTTATGGTAAATTGTTTAAGTTGGTTGCTAATAAGTCATCAACGTTTAGTGCAAAGGAATGGCAAGAAGTGAATCAGAAGCGTTACGCTATTGATCAAGAACATCCTGAAGTTAAAGCAACTTTTGACGACTATATGGAACACTTTCTTCATATTCTAAAAATTGCTGGGCCAAAACATGTTGGCGTAGGGGCTGATTGGGATGGTGGTGGTGGTGTCGTGAAAATGATGGATATTGTTACTTTGCCTTTAATTACCCAACGATTGATAGATGAAGGTTATAGTAAGCAGGATTTGGCAGATATTTGGGGGGAGAATGCATTAAGGCTAATAAAAAATGCTCAAGAGTATGCTGAAAACCTTAATAAAAATAATGCAGGTTAATGATTAAGTAATATTGGTTATAAAATTAAACGTTATTGATGATGACTTTATTATCTAATTAAAGTTAACAATCATAGCACTAAAACAATAAAGGCTGCCGCAGGGGAGCCTTTATTGTCTATAGTGTTAATTTGAGCTTATAGAGCCAAATAATATTTATTTTATTACTGTCAACAATTCATGAATGGTTTTAACTGGCGTTATCGTTGCACCTAAACCTTCCATCGACTTATGATAATTTCTAAAGGGAATAATTATTTGTGTAAAGCCATGTTGAGCAGCTTCTTTCACGCGCGGCACACCACTATCAATAGGGCGTACATCGCCATTCAAACTTAATTCACCCATAATACAAGTGCTTCTCGGTATAACAAAGTCATTCAAACTGCTAAGTAATGCTGTAACCAAAGCTAGATCAATACAAGTCTCAAGTTCGTCAATTTTTAAGCCACCAACAATATTGAAAAATGTGTCGTGAAATATTTTCGTTTTTGTATGTTTACGTAATATTCCCGTTAACATTTTTATACGATTCATATTTAAACCTACACAAACACGCTGAGGAAACTCAGCTTCTGTTTCTGTGGTTAAACATTGTATTTCTAATAATAGGTTTCGATTACCTTTTCGAATACAAGTAATTGCAGAACCTGGCGAGTCAGTCGTTGAACCCGATAAAAAGATCTCACTTGGGTTATCGACACTCAACATGCCTTTTTCGCACATCTTAAAAATACCCACGGTATCTATATCACCAAAGCGGTTTTTATTGGCTCTTAATGTACGTATTTGTCCGTCATTAGTATCAATATGTAATAATGCATCAACGATATGAACTAAGGTTTGTGGACCCGCTATTTCGTTGTTTTTATTCACGTGAGCAATAAGAAACATGGTGACATTATTTTGCTTACAATACTGAGTGAGTAACTGAGCAGCACTTTTTACTTGTGAAGGTGAACCAGGGCTACCATTAGCATTTTCAGTAACCACGGCTTGAATAGAATCGATTACGGCAAATTTTATTTTGTTGGCATCTAACTCTTGAATAATAGCTTCAACGCTTGTTTCAGAAAGCAAATATAGAGAATCTTCGTTATAGCTGAGTTTTAAGCGCTGTACACGGTTTTTAAACTGAGAGAGTGACTCTTCCGCAGTACAATAAAGAGAGGCGGTTGTTTTCGACATACGAGCAACAAGATCTGAAAGTAATGTGGTTTTACCTGCACCAGGATCGCCTGAAATAATATTAACTGAACCTGTTGTTACGCCACCACATAATACGCGATCAAGTTCACCTATACCTGTTAGATGCTTTTCTGCTTCAGTAGACTCTATTTCATTTATCTTTTTAGAACCACCGCCAACTCCACCAGCATAGCCTCCGCTATTACCCGTTGATTTTTTAGTGCTAGCAGCTGAAACCTTCATTTCGGTTATTGTATTCCAAGCGCCACATTTACATTGACCTTGCCAGCGAGAATGGTTCATTCCACAATCGGTACAAACAAATTCTATTTTTGATGGCTTTGCCATATTACTTTACCTATTTATTACAATGTTAAATGGTGAGAGTTTTGTTCAGATTGAGTTATATCAATATGTTTCATCATAATGTTAGTTATCATCTGATCTATACTTAATGTTATTCAACACAAGATACTCGTAGCATCGTCAAACTTCTGACTTCTTTGACTATAGATATTTACTATATAGCTAAAGTTGAATGGCTACTTTCGAAGAGCTACAGCAGATAAACAGGTGCTTTTTTATTTGCTATGTTTTCTAAGGCACGGAAATTGCTGTATTTTGTATATTGTTTCGTGCTATAAATTTATTCGAGTATTTTTATATAACATGAACTCGGAATATTGGGTTTGTAAGCTTTTGATTTATAATGCCTTACCCCTTAATTAATAGGGTTTAACTTATCTAGATGATTTTTTACCACCCTAATGTTGGTATTTAGTCCGTATACCAAGGAGTTTTTATGTACTAATAGCTGGCTATTAGCCATAAAAACAACGACGGTAGGTGGTTAAATAACAATGTTAGGCATAATCGCTTATCCCGAGTTCAGGTTATATAACTTATATACCGAATTGTTACTGCTTTTTAACTGATATACAAACTCAATGACTAATAATTTTACTAAGTATAAAAAAATAATAGATTATTTTCGTGGAGAAGTGGCGAGTAAAGACTTTGAAACTAAGTTTGCTGCCAAATCTACTCAAATCCCTAAAAGTGAACGTTTCCTCCTAAAAATGGAGCTTAAACGTTTAGCTGCTCCTTGTTCACGTTTAGTTGATTTACGTGGTCTAGTTGATGGTGAATGTAAGCCATTTCAACATGAAGAACGCACGCATTTTTTAGATGATGTTGCCATTAAAGTGTTTAATGAAAATATTACGTTATATGGTATCTACACTGTAGGTGTTTACGAAGCGATAACGAATACTGATAATAATTTTAGGGTGATATATCAAAAAGAAAAAGCGGGTATAAAACCTATCTTAGATAAAAAACCTAAAGTACAAAAGGTTTTCGAAAAATCACAATATCCAGCGAAGTTATATAAATTTGGTGAATATCATAATCGTTCAGAAGAACGTATGAATTTTTCCATTACGTTATTAGTGACGAGCCAAGAAGGTAAAGTTGAGTGTCATAGCTCTGATATCAGCGTTAATGGCTGTAGATTTAGATTGCCTAGCACAACAAAAATGCAAATTGGGCAAATCATCTCTATCCGGTTTTTAGGCTTAGAAGAAGAGTTCGAATTTGGCTCGTCAGATATTTTTAACTACGAAGTTAAAAATATTCAACTTGTTGATACTCTTCAACTAGTGGGTGTGAAAAGAGTTTATGATGAAGATTACAAACGTGACGGCTTTAAACAGTTTTTATCAGGTTTTATTCAAGGAAATAAAAGACGCTATAAAATAAATTTAGATAATACTATTTCGGCTTTGCTTACTCGAAACTTTGAACAATATGTATTACCTAAATCGAATGAACTACCTGTTTTCCTTTCAGGTGAAGATGAATCTCTTCGTCCAAAATATGCTTTAACGTGTTTAAATAATCATAAAATATTTGAATATTGGCAAGATGAATGTAAAAACTCTACGCTGCATTTCTTAATTACCCCAGACAGAATCAAACGTTTGAAAAAAGCATTTGTTTTGGGTAAATCATTACTTGTGTATAGCTTTATTCATCATAGCCAAGGTAAATCTTATTTTTATAGTGCAGATGAAGAACAGCTAAAAGACGACCAAGATTTTATGGCTGAGTTTCTTGGCTTTGCTGCCAATAAAGCCGACTTTGCTATTACAACGTTAACGCTTTCAGATGTTAAAAAAGATAAAGTTGATTCGTTTTATACCTTATCGGATTCATTAACGAAGAAGAATCAATATTTAAACCTGCCTGTTAGTGAAGAGAATCTACAAAAAATTGATGAACTTACCTATTTGGTTGTGGTAAATGATATTACTAATGCGAACTCAACCACTATTTACCAAGCTTTTCCTGCAGACAACATCAATGCATCTAAAATAAAAGCTTTTGGTCATAAGCGTATTAATACTCCTCGTACGGTTGAAGAAATAGGTATTAATTATCAAAATCATAGACAAGAGTCTCGCTTCAAGTTTCAAACGGATGTTGATGTAACCAATAACGAATTAACTTTGCCTGCCCAATCTCTTGATTTTTCAGCGTCAGGACTAAAATTAGAGTTTGATGAAGCAACGGTTTTAAATAAAGGCGATGTCGTTCATTTATCCTTTACAAACCTACAGAAAATCACTTCGTTATTTGATCTAAAATCTTTACCGTATGTGATTGTTAGAATAAATGAAAAGAAAACAATTATTAATCTTAGAGTTCAAATCGATAAGCATAAGCATATCGGCAAAGCCTTTTTTAAAGCGCTTATTGAAAAGAACAAAGATAAATTAACACCCGATGAATATGCCTCTATGGTGCAGGGACTTGTTAAGCCACTGCGCAATATTTATAGCAGTAGTTTAAGTATCCCTAACTTAATTATACAAACTAGCGGCAGTAGATATAAATTTGAAGCTCTTGGTTGTGCTCAAGAATATGGCAAGTTGATGCCTACCATGCGCGAGTTGAGCGACAAAGTAGGGCACTATAATTTATATCCTGTGCTAAGTAATTTAAGCATGACCAATGATTTAATGCTGAATTTAAAGAAAATGCACGCTACTGATGAACCTATTAGTAAAGTTTTGTATGTTGCTGTTAATCCTGATGCTGAAAATATAGAAGATCGTGTTATTACCAAGATCACTTCAGAATTAAATACGTTAAAACTACAGAATTTGTTTATGAAAGGGGCTTTAAGAAGAGGGCATTTCTTATGTTTACAATTAAAGCTTTCTAGAACAAACGTGCCTGACATGGATTACCTGAACCCAGAACTAAGCTATATAAGTTCATATGCGATACATAGAGGTAAACAAGTAGAGCAAGAGGTGTGGAATGTTGCTGGTGTTGTTCAGGTTCTTGATATTACACAAGAAGCCATGATGAGAATTAAACTAGGTATAAAATAAAACGAGCTATAAAATATGAACGCGAGAAGGTTAACTTCTCGCGTTCAGGTAAGTGACTTAAATCACTTAAGTAATTTAAATCATTTAAGCTAACCAATGGATCATACAATCTAAACCAGAGGTATTAATCGCTGTATCCGCTTTTGCTTTTACGATAGATTTTGCATGAAAGGCAATACCTAAGTTAGCGGCTTCCATCATAACTAAATCGTTAGCACCATCGCCCATAGCAACCGTTTGCTGATGAGGAATATTGTACTCATTACTTAATAACGTTAAACATTCAGCTTTAACATTGGCATCAACAACTCTGCCCAAAACTTTACCTGTTAACTTACCGTCAATAATTTCTAATGTATTTGCAAAAGCGGCATCTAACGAAAGCATGTCTTTTAAATGATCGGCAAAGTAAGTAAAACCACCTGATGCAATAGCTACACGCCATTGATGCTTTTTCAATTCAGTAATTAAGGTCTCTAAACCCATCATCAAAGGAATATCTTTAGCTACGTCAGCCAGAATCTGTTCTGAGGCATTTTCTAAAGTAGCAACACGTTGGTATAAACTTTCAGAGAAATCTAACTGACCTTGCATTGCGAGCTCTGTAACCGCTGAAACTTGCTCACCTACACCAGCTAATATGGCTATTTCATCAATACACTCAATTTCTATTGTGGTTGAATCCATATCCATCACTAATAGCCCTGGAGTTTCTAGTTTAGGAGCATTTAATAAAATAGCCGCTTCGATATTATTCGCTTCAGCAAATGAAATGAGTTTTTGTCGAGCTACGCTGATTTCGTCTACAGAAATAGCAAAGCGATAACTTATTAAGTTATTTCTATGGTTAATTGCTATTAATGCATTTAATGAAAGGTCACACGCTAAAGTTAACTCTGAAAATAGGGCAATAGATATATCACTAAAAACCACTAATTCAGTTGAGTTACCTACGTTAGCGCTAGGTGATGATTGCTCCACAGTACTAGCGATAGAAGTATCACATAAACAGTTATCATCGATGGTGAAATTATTTGCTGTTAACGCCACGCTAAATGGAAAAGAACTTACTGTTTGAGCGGGTAATATTACTTGTGAAAGAGAAAATGAATTAATGGTTTCTAAGGTAAATTTCTGCACGTTATTAGTCACTTTTAAAGCCTACTTTGTATTGATATCTACCTTATATTCATCACTTGCCAATTGATTAATTAGACTGAGTAAATAAGAGGTTAGATATTATCTAGTTTATTTAGCGTTTTGTTTAATACTATTATCTCGTCATTAGCACTTAATTATTTATTCATTTACTTATAAATAAGGTAAATATTGCGAAAAATGGTATCCATCGATAAAAAGATGTTCTCTAGTTATTTTAAATACATCAAGAACCCTCTATAGTGTATCCATAGAGAAGCCAATATCATAGAGGATTATGGAAACATCTAATCTGCCTTTATACCCTAAATTATCACCTATTTATAATAAATTAATACAATTAGCTATAGCGATTGTGTTGATTATTGTTTTACTGAACTTGTGGGTAACAAGTAATGCGCATTCTGAAAAGACCATTCATAACCATTTTTATACTTTAGCTGAGCAACATTTGGAGCAAGCTATATCTGGCGTATTGTCATTAGAACTTATTGATAATAAAGATGAACTTGAGAAATATATCGATAGTGTAGCTCGTGCTGATTGGGTTTACGATGCACATGTTTATGATGCTACAGGTAAAACCTTAGCCGTGTCAGGTAGTGATGCGAGTATAAAAGATGTTTATGGTATTACGCTAAATAAGAGTAATAAAAGTGACGAATATATCCCTTTTATTCAAGAGATTCGTACAGACGAATTGATTGGCTTTATGAGAATAACAGTGAAAAAGAGTTATTTTATTGATGATCTTTATAGTACTAATTACGATAATCATGCGATGTTAAGATTAATGATAGTGATGTCTGTTTTTATCGGATTTTTACTAACAAGAGGTTTAAATCGTTTCAGTCGTCAAGGTTTTAGACTACCTGTTGAAAAATAACCTATCTATATTATTTTCAATTGTTTGAGTGATATCGGCTAAACTCTCAGGTCGAATGTCATTTAAACAGTTTGCAATATTAACTAACTGAAGTGGCGAGTTATCTTCTCCCTGAAAGCCCTGTAAAGGCATACTTGGCGCATCGGTTTCTAATAATAGACTTTCTAACGGTAGCTTTTTAATCGCCTTAATGGTTTTCTGAGCTCTATCATAAGTAATTGTTCCGCCCACTCCTAATTTGAATCCTAAATCTACATAGCTTTTAGCTTGCTGATAACTACCTGAAAAAGCGTGAATAACGCCACCACTCTTTACCTTATACTTTTTCAATAACGGAATTATTAACTCGTGAGATCGACGATGATGAACAATAACAGGCAAGTTGTGCTGATCACTTAAATATAGGTGATGCTCAAAAAAAGCGATTTGCTGGTTTAAATTACTTTGCTCATCAGCAATAACTTTATCGAGCCCTGTTTCACCAATAGCGACAATATCTTCAGCATGTTGTGCAACCTTTAGCGATAAACTGTCTAAAGCACTTTCATCTAAGTTTTTCATAAACCAAGGATGAATACCTAAACAAGCAAATATTTGTGCACTTTTTGGGATAACACTTTCTTCGGTATTTTTATTTGTTGTCTTCTTGGAGGTCTTTTCTGATGAACTATCTAGCTGAGTATTAGAAGAGAGAAGGGGGAAAGCCGAGAATTGAGCTGTGTTTAACTTACTTAGATTTGATAAGTTTAAAACTTTATCCCAGTTATCAGGTGAAATAGCTGGGATAATAATTCTGTGTATACCTGATTGATAGCACTGCTTTAATAGTGACTCTAGTTCATGAGAAAAAGTATCAAAATCTAAATGGCAGTGGCTATCAGTTAATAACATAAGGCTAACCTTGTCGTCATCAGGGTGTTATTCATGTCGTTATTCAAACAATCAAACAGCTTACATTCTTTCCATTACTTCAATACCTAATATGTCTAGGCCTTTGTTCAAGGTTTTAGATACTAGGGCACATAAAGCTAAACGAGATTTTTTAACATCTTCGCTAATGTCGTCTTTTAAAATCGGACAAGCTTCATAAAAAGTCATGTATAAGCTTGCTAGCTCGTATAAGTAATTACAAAGTAAGTTAGGCGTACATTCTGAAATAACAGAATCAATCACTTCTTCAAGTTGTAAAATTTTCATGGCTAAAGCTTTTTCTTGTACTTCAACAAGGTTTAATTGCGAGTAATCTAGTTGATCAGCAGATACACCCGCTTTAGTAAATATACTTTGAATACGCGAGTAAGCATATTGTAAATAAGGCGCTGTAGCACCTTCAAAGCTCAACATAGTTTTCCAGTTGAAGATGTAATCGCTGGTTCTGTTTTTAGATAAATCCGCAAATTTAACTGCGCCAATACCCACCTTGCTTGAAATTTCTGCTAAAAACTCATCAGAAAAATCAGGATTCTTTTCTTTAATTAAAGCACTTGCACGAACGACTGCTTCATCAAGCAATTCCGCTAGTTTGATTGTTCCACCCGTACGTGTTTTAAACGGCTTACCGTCGTCACCCATCATCATACCAAACGGGCAATGATCGTAGCCTACGTTTTCTGGTAAAAATCCAGCTTTACGTGCTACGGTTTCAACCTGTTTAAAATGCAGTGATTGACGAGCATCGGTGAAGATAATAATACGGTCAGCTTTTAACTCGTTGCTACGGTATCTACAAGCTGATAAATCTGTAGTTGCGTATAAGTAACCACCACCAGATTTTTGAACGATAAATACAGAAGGCTCGCCATCTTTATTCGCCATTTCATTGATAAAAACAACTTTAGCGCCTTGGCTTTCTTCCGCGACTCCTTGAGCCATAAGTTCATCAATAACTTTTGGAAGATCAGGGTTGTAAGCACTTTCACCCATAATATCGTCACGTGTTAATGTTACGTTTAATTTTTTATAAATATCTTCACTGTGAGCAATAGAAATATCAATAAACTGTTGCCAAAGTACAGCACAATCAGCATCACCGCCTTGAAGTTTAACAACGTAATCACGTGCTCTGTCAGCAAAGCCATCTTCATCATCGAATCTTACTTTTGCTTCACGGTAGAAGTTTTCTAAATCAGCTAATGCTGTTTCTGCTACCTCTTCGCTTGCTAGTTTATCGCTTAGATGCGCTAACAACATACCAAATTGCGTACCCCAATCACCCATGTGATTTTGGCGTATAACTTTGTCACCACGAAACTCTAATGCACGAACTACAGCGTCACCAATAATAGTTGAACGTAAGTGACCTACGTGCATTTCTTTAGCTAAATTCGGCGCTGAGTAATCAACAACAACAGTTTGTTGCTTCTCGCCAGGTAAAGTACCGCGTTGAGTTACACCAAGGTTTTTATCGGTAGAGCTATTTGATAACTGCTCGCTTAACCAATTTTTGTTTAAATGAATATTAATAAAACCAGGACCAGCGAGTTCAAGCTTCTCAGCAATACCTTTACCAACCAATGCAGGTTCAAGCACTTCAACAACCTTAGTCGCTAATTCACGAGGATTAGTTTTCAGCTTCTTCGCCGCGCCCATCACACCGTTAGCTTGGTAGTCACCAAACTGTGGTTTAGTTGAAAGGCTAAGTGCAGGGTTAGTACCTTCTGGTAATCCTGCAGCTGTCATAGCGTCAGAAACGATTGCAGCAAGTAAGTTCTTAATATTCATTTTAATAAGCTCTGTTATTGTTGTTTGGTTTTATCTTTTAGTAAAACCAACTAGGTGCAATAAAAATCAAGTGAATTTTATATGCAATTAGTTAAAATTATTTGATTCAATCTATTTTATTTGGTTAAGTTGTTAGTTTTTTATCAAAGCATTTTATTATTTTTATGAGGAGCTTAGTTTACTAAGTGACAAATAAAAATAATAAAATAATGCCGAGAAAAAGTTAACAACGACACCAAATTTAGTGTTCACGTGTTTTATGGAATACTATATCTGGCGCTCGCTCTTGCGCCAAACTCAAATTAACCATAGTCGGCGCAATATACGTTAAGTTATCACCGCCATCTAACGCTAAGTTGTCATAAGCTTTCTTTCTAAACTGCTCTAACGTTCTTTCGTTATCACACGTACACCAGCGAGCTGTTGCTACACTGATTGGTTCATAAATCGCTTCAACTTTGTATTCTGTTTTTAAACGTTGAACTACTACTTCAAACTGAAGTACACCAACAGCACCAACGATTAAATCGTTTGAATTTAATGGTCTGAATACTTGCACCGCACCTTCTTCAGAAAGCTGAATTAAGCCTTTTTGAAGTTGCTTCATTTTAAGTGGATCACGTAAACGAATACGACGGAACATTTCAGGTGCGAAGTTAGGAATACCACTAAACTTCATATCTTCACCTGCAGTAAAGGTATCACCTATTTGAATGCTGCCATGGTTATGTAAACCAATAATGTCACCCGCATATGCTTGTTCAACATTTGATCTGTCGCCAGCCATAAAGGTAACCGCATCGGCAATTTTTACATCTTTACCAATACGTACTTGTTTCATCTTCATGCCTTTTTCATATTTGCCTGAACAAATACGCATGAATGCAATACGGTCACGATGTTTTGGATCCATATTGGCTTGGATTTTAAATACAAAGCCTGAGAATTTTTCTTCTTCAGCTCTCACTTCACGTGTTGATGCTTGACGTGGTAGTGGTTTAGGTGCCCATTTAGTTAATCCATCTAACATATGGTCAACGCCAAAGTTACCTAATGCTGTACCAAAAAATACAGGAGTAAGCTCGCCTTTTAAAAACTCTTCTAAATCAAATTCGTGCGATGCACCTTGAACAAGTTCAAGCTCTTCACGCAAATCTTGAGCATAGCTACCTAATACTTTATCTAGCTCTGGATTGTTTAATCCTTGGATCACACGTTTCTCTTGAATTGTATGACCTTGACCTGTTTGATAAAGGAAGGTTTCATTGGTTAATAAGTTATATACACCTTTAAATTCTTTACCCATGCCTATTGGCCAAGTAATAGGTGCACACTTAATTTTTAATACATCTTCAACTTCATCCATTACTTCCATAGGATCACGTACATCACGGTCCATTTTATTCATGAAAGTAATAATCGGAGTATCACGTAAGCGAGTAACTTCCATCAGCTTAATTGTTCGTGCTTCTACACCCTTAGCAACATCAATAACCATTAAACATGAGTCAACAGCGGTTAACGTGCGGTAAGTATCTTCTGAGAAATCTTCATGACCAGGAGTATCAAGTAGGTTTACTAAACACTTGTTGTAAGGGAATTGCATTACAGAGGTGGTAATTGAAATACCACGATCTTTCTCCATTTCCATCCAATCTGATTTTGCATGTTGTCCAGATTTCTTACCTTTTACCGTACCTGCTTTTTGTAAAGCTTGTCCGAAAAGTAATACTTTTTCAGTAATAGTTGTTTTACCCGCATCAGGGTGAGAAATGATAGCGAAGGTACGACGTAAATCGACTTCTTGCTGTTGTACAGACATGCAATTACCTACTGAAATATTTAGTTTAAAGGATGAAATTAAGCGCGCGATATTATACCGAAAAAGTAGCATGAAGAGCAGTATTAATATCTAGGAAAGCATTTTTTATTTTTAAAGAACCTAAGTTCTGAGTTATTAATTAGAATTTATAAGGTATTGAATGGGTAAAATAGCTGAAATCTTATATTTTTCGTTTAATCAGATCTCGAATGATAAAGCGAATCGGTGATAGGTTAAATAACGTTATTTACTTAGAAAGTAGGGCTTCCACAACAATCGTTATGGAAGGGTGAATAAGATGTTTTGAGCTGTATTTGATGCTGAAGTTACAAAACCTCAAAGGTAATATCGTCTACTAAAACACTACCTTCATAATAATTAATATGTGGTTCACCAAACATAAAATATTCAGGGTAGGCGCTATTATCTGACCAAATAGTATTGAAGAATTTATCTTGCATTATATCGATACAACCGGGGTCCATCTCTTTAGCTGTTTGATTATAATGATAAACACAGTTTCTTTTAAAATTTATTTTATCTGAAAATATTCACCAGACTCTGAATAAGGACCTTGATATTCGGCAGGATCAGTTCTCCATTTAGGAACCTCATTAAATGGAAAACCATTAAACCTTTCTTCATTTTTTTTAATAACGGACTCAGACGGTAGTATTTCAGTGCTGTAGTCTTTCTCAGCTTCTGAGCATCCTGTAGTCATTATTAAACCGATAACAAATAACTTATCTTTCATAAATAAAACACCTTATTTAACTAGCGAAGCGTAAATCTCGGGGGCTTGCCCCCGTGCTGGATAGTGTATACTGGGGGGACCCCAGTAAATGCTATTCTTCATATGGAACTTCAAAGAAATACACATCATGTCTTTAGATTAATGTACCACTTTGTGTGGATACCAAAGTATCGACACAAAGTCTTCATTGAACCTTATCGTTCAACAATGAAAGCAATTATTCAAAAAGTAGGATATGACTACGATATTGATATCGTAGAGTTAGAAATTCCGAGTGACCATATTCATATGGTTATTAGAGGGATCCCTAAACAGTCGCCAAGCGATGTTATGCAAATAATTAAAAGTATAACTGCTCGTGAGTTTTTTAGAATTTATCCTGAAATTAAAAAGCAGTATTTCTGGGGCGGTAAATTATGGACACAAAGCTTTTTTGTTGAAACGATTGGTAACGCAACAGAAGAAGTTATCAGGAAATATGTTCAAGAACAGTTAATCGAATTAGATGGTAAAGAAATTAATAGCGATCCACTGAACTTGTTTTGAAACTCGGTCGCTTGCGGCCGAGAATTTTATAAAATAACAGCAAGTAAATTATAAAAAAAATACCGTTAATTATAGGTATATCTAATAATTTAGTTCCTTAGTTTTATTTTATTACAGGTAGGCTTACCCTTATTAAGGAACAAAATATTTATAACAGTTTTTAGATATTTGTTCCAATGTTAAGGGAAGCTTTAACTGCTTTTATTGGAATAAACTTAACGTATTATTTTATTAAAATGAGTAACAGAGGCGAGGGATAAAGTTATTCAGTAAGTTAATAAAATCTTAGGGAGTTGGCTCTATCTCGCATACCTATTTTTTAGATTATATTTTTCGTTTAATCAGATCTCTGATCACAAAGCGGTTCGGTGATAGGTTAAATAACATTTTATTATTTACAGGGTAGGGTGTTCCGCAGATATCCGCAGTTAATATTTCTGCTGCAAGTGGTGCGCTACATAAACCTCTAGCACCTAGGCCTGTTAATACGTATAAATTATTTATTGTTGGAGTTGTTTGGTAAAATTTCCAATTTTTATCTTTTCTTAGATGAGCATAAGTTTTTACATGTTCTTTAATATTAGGCATTGCACCCACTAAGGGTAAGTGATCGGGTGTCATGCATCTTAATCGGGCTTTAGCAGAAGCAACATCAGTTATTGTCCAATCGGTTAATTCAGGCAAACATTTATTCAACATACCCAAGTTGTATTCATCACCAGTTGAGTTTGCCGTTATATCAAAACTATTTTTATCAAAGGTTGCTCCAATACAATGAATGTTTTTATGAGCGGGCGTTAAGTAACCTTTATGACAAATAACCGTTGAAAGTTTGCCAATAGCGGCATCACTTTTCATGCTTGTAATTTGCCCTCTAACTGATGTTAAAGGTAAGTCATTAATTGTATTAATATGTATAGAATCGGCACCGCCACATACAATAATAATATGTTCTTTTAGTTGTTTCTTTATTGCATTTTTAGTTGTGTTTAATTGCCAAGATTGGTCGAGGTTTTGTGTTAACGACTCAACCTTAACTGAGCTTTCTATTCTTAAGCGATTCGTAGCTTTTGCTGCTTCTAATAAAGCATGCACTAATTCTTGTGGGGCAATCCAGCCAGCTTCAGGCATAAATAAGCCGCCATACTGTAAAGGTAAGTTACTAATTTCTTGAGCTTGTTTCGCATTAACAGAGTGAATAAGGTTTTCAGGCCAAGCTTTTATTTCATCAAAAAGTGTTTGACGCTTCTCTAATGCCGCTTTGTAAGATATCTCTAATAAACCACACCATTGATGTGAGAAGTTAAAACCTTGCTCTAGTAATGAATGATATAAATGTAAAGCGCGCCAATAAGCGGCTTCGTAAAATTCACTAATATCATCTCTTTGTTGATGTAATAAAGGAAACAGAGCACCTATAGCATTACTTGATGCACCTTGAGCTACGCTATTATCTTTACAATACAAGGTAACCTTTACGCCTTGTGTTGTTAAATAATAAGCGGCACAAGCTGATGCAATACCGCCACCTATAATAGCTACATGTTGAGGTTTATTTATTCTTGGACGAGTTTGGTAGCCTTTGCCTATTGACTTTATTTGTTGATAAACAGCTTTTAAAACTTCTTTTTTTAAGCCTGATGTTTCAATCTTTTGTAATCTAAAACCTACTTCAATAAGCTGGCGTCTAACATGTCCAGCAATGGTAAAGGTAGATAGCGTTGATTGCTCTTTTGCTAATCTCGCTATTTGTGTGAATAACTCAAGGCTCCACATCTCAGGGTTCTTATTGGGAGAAAAACCATCTAAATACCAAGTATCTATCAAACCTTCTTTAGGTGATTTTAAAGCAGTATAAACTTCTGTCGCATCACCAATATAAAGCGTTAAACTTACTTTGTTATCAAAAAAACTAAAATATAAAAAGTTACTTTCAATGGCGTCAATATTTTCTGGGTATTGCTCAAGTAAAGGTTGATAAAACTCAGCTAAATGCGGAAAAAGTTGTAAAGATTTAGCGAGATCTTTTTTACTTAAAGGATATTTTTCAACACTAATAAAGTGAAGTTTTGTTACCGGTGAGTTTTTGGCTTGATGTTCTGTAGTCTTTTCTTTGTTTTTGGATAGGTCAATTTCTGACTGAACACCGCTGTTTGCTTGCTTGTATGCGTCTAAGGTTAATAAAAAGTTCAATCCAGTACCAAAACCTGTTTCAGCAATGGTAAATAAACTGTTATTATTTTTTAATCGGTCTACAATTTCATTCGCTTCAATAAAAATTGTTGTACTCTGCTCACAACCCGTTTTTCTGTCGAAATAAATATCGTCAAATTTTTTGGAGTAGGGCGCACCATTATCTTGAAATATAAGAGAAGTTTTTGAGTTCACTGAATTGTAGCGTCTTATTTAAATGAGTAGAAAACTGTATTATTTTAGCTTTTTTTGAATGTAATTGGTATCGAACTGTTATTCAATTGAAGAAATCAGTGTACAGGTGTACACTGAGCAGACCAGATGGCGAGTAATTATCTGTATGATAAGCTCGAATTTTTAAATTTTGAAATGGTTATATAAATGAAACGTGTAGTAATCACTGGATTAGGCATTGTGTCAAGCATTGGCAACAATAGCGAAGAAGTATTAGCATCTTTAAAAGAAGGCCGCTCAGGTATCTCTCATTCAGAGAGTTTTGCTGAAGTAGGTTTACGCAGTCAAGTTTGGGGCAAACCAGACATTAACATTGCCGATCATATTGATCGTAAAGCAGTGCGTTTTATGGCTGATGCAGCAGGTTACTCTTATATAGCTATGCAAGAAGCTATTGATGACGCTAAATTAACGCCTGAACAAGTTTCAAATTTCCGTACAGGTATCGTTGCTGGCTCAGGTGGCGCATCATCAGAAGTTACTGTTAAAACAACTGATATTCTACGTGAAAAAGGTATCAAGCGTGTAGGTCCTTACGCTGTACCTAAAACAATGTCGAGTACGGTTTCTGCTTGTTTAGCAACACCATTCAAAATTTTAGGTGTTAACTACTCAATGAGTTCAGCTTGTGCAACAAGTGCTCATTGTATTGGTCATGCTGCAGAGCTTATTCAATTAGGCAAACAAGATATTGTTTTTGCTGGTGGTGGTGAAGAAGTTCATTGGTCATTAGCTATGATGTTTGATGGCATGGGTGCATTATCGTCTAAATATAACGATGCTCCTGAAACTGCTTCACGTACTTATGATGCTAACCGCGATGGTTTTGTTATCTCGGGCGGTGGTGGTATGTTAGTTGTTGAAGAACTAGAACACGCTTTAGCACGTGGCGCACATATCTACGCAGAAGTTGTTGGCTACGGCGCAACTTCAGACGGTTACGATATGGTTGCTCCAAGTGGTGAAGGTGCTATCCGTTGTATGCAACAAGCTATGCAAGGTGTTGAAGGTAAAGTTGACTACTTAAATACACACGGTACATCAACGCCAGTTGGCGATGTTAAAGAATTGGGTGCTATTCAAGAAGTATTTGGTGCAGATTCACCTGCTATTTCAGCAACAAAAGCAATGACAGGGCATGCATTAGGTGCTGCTGGTGTTCATGAAGCTATTTACACTTTATTAATGATGGAACACAGCTTTGTTGCTCCTTCAATTAATATAGGCACATTAGACGAAAAAGCTGAAGGCTTAGATATCGTAACTGAAAAACGCGATACTGAAATTAACTTAGCTATGTCTAATAGTTTTGGTTTTGGCGGAACTAATGCAACATTAGTTATGCAAAAATACAAATAAGCTTTTATTTATACGTTAATAAATAAGCTTACCTATCGAGTATCATTTAATTTTAAATGAGTGCTTAGATAAAAAAATTCAAAACCACTAAAGATAGCTTTAGTGGTTTTTTGTTTTCTAGGGTAAAATAAAGTAATTACACTAATAATCTCAGAACTAACGCTATGAACATATATCACGATGAAAACATGCCATTCGCAAAAGAGTTTTTTGGCGATTTAGGTACACTTTACCCTTTTGCTGGCCGAGAGCTAAGTGCTGAAATGGTAGAAAATGCCGATGTATTATTAGTGCGTTCTATTACCAAAGTGAATGAAAGCCTTTTAGCAAACAATAAATCACTGCAATTTGTAGGTACGGCAACAATAGGAGTTGATCATATTGATCAAGCTTATTTAAAGAGCCGAGATGTTCCTTTCACATCAGCCCCAGGCTGTAATGCAATTTCAGTTGCTGAATATGTGTTAAGTGCTTTAGTTGTCATGAGTGAACGTTACTTAATTGATTTATTCTCGTTAAAAGTAGGTATTGTTGGTGCAGGTAATACAGGTACACGATTAAGCGAAAAGCTTAGTGCATTAGGTATTGAATACGTGATGTGTGATCCTGTTTTAGCTGAAAACCCAAATGACTTAAGAGACTTTGTCTCGTTAGATGAAGCATTAGCTTGTGATGTTATTTCTCTTCATGTGCCATTAACTCAAGATGGCGAACATCCAACCTATCATTTATTAAACGAAGCTAGACTTAAAAAATTAACCAGCGAGCAAATATTAATAAACGCTTGTCGTGGTGAAGTAATAGACAATAAAGCTTTGTTGTTACTTAAACAAAACGGCATGCAAACTAAGTTAATATTAGATGTTTGGGAAGGTGAACCTAATCTACTACATCCGCTTATTGAATATGCCGAAATAGCTAGCGCACATATTGCTGGTTATAGCTTAGAAGGAAAAGCTCGTGGCACAGAAATGCTCTATCAGGCATTATGTAAACAGCTAAATATTCCTGTAAATAAAGTACTAAAAGACTTATTACCCAGCGCGACAATAAACTCAGTTGAACTAAAGCAAGAGTTTGATGAAATATTACTAAACCAGCTAGTAAAAATGGTTTACGATGTTAGACGTGATGATGGTATATTTAGACAACAAATAAATACCAAAGGATTCGATCACATTCGCAAAACATACCCAGCTCGTAGGGAGTTTTCGGCAGTAACCGTATCTATGAATAATCAAGCCAATGAAGGTGTACCGCATCGCCTTGGCTTCAGTAAATAGTTAATAGTTAATCTAAAAGAGAGAGGATCATGGCACAGAAATTTGATGTATGCGTACTTGGCGCAACAGGCCTAGTAGGCAAAACAATTATTGAGATTCTTGAACAAAGAGACTTCCCAATCAATAAACTTTATCCATTAGCAAGTGCTCGATCTGCTGGTGAATTTATTGACTTTAAAGGTGAAAGTATTGAAGTTCTGAATGCAGACAACTTTGACTTTAGCCAAGCACAAATTGGTTTCTTCTCAGCAGGTGGCGCTACCTCAGCTAAATTTGCACCAATTGCTGGTGACGCAGGTTGTATTGTTATTGATAATACATCTGAGTTCCGTTACGAAGACGATATTCCATTAATCGTGCCTGAAGTAAACCCTCAAGCATTAGGTGAATACCGCAACCGTAACATTATTGCTAACCCTAACTGTTCGACTATCCAAATGTTAGTTGCATTAAAACCAATTCAAGACGCTGTTGGTATTTCACGTATTAACGTGTGTACTTACCAATCAGTTTCTGGTGGTGGTAAAGAATCAATGGACGAATTAGCTAAACAAACAGCTGATTTGTTAAGTGGTAAGCCTGTTGAATCTAAAAACTTCTCTCGTCAAATAGCGTTTAACGTTATTCCACAAATTGACGTGTTTTTAGAAAACGGCTACACCAAAGAAGAAATGAAAATGGTTTGGGAAACTAAAAAGATTTTCGGCGACGATAACATCTTAGTTAACCCTACTGCTGTTCGTGTACCTGTATTTTACGGACATGGCGAAGCACTTCATATCGAAACTAATTCACCTATTTCAGCTGATGAAGTTAAAGACTTGCTAGAAAAAGCTGAAGGTGTAGTTTTATGTCGTAACGACGAAGACTTCCCAACACAAATTGGCGAAGCTAGCGGCAAAGATGAGACATTTGTTGGTCGTGTACGTGAAGATATTAGCCACAACTGCGGCATAAACATGTGGATTGTTGCCGACAATACACGTAAAGGCGCTGCAACAAACAGTGTTCAAATTGCTGAATTATTAATAAAAGAGCATTTATCTTAATTTAATAACATTTTAGCAGTTATACTTAAAACTCATCATTACTTAGTAATGATGAGTTTTTTTTATGGGAGAAGATAAACTCTCAATAATTAAGAACAATAAAAACTACAGAAAAACTACAGAAAAACAGTAGATTACCGATATAGTAATTATTATCTTTCAGATTGTTTTAATTATTAGACATAAAATAAAATACCTTAATAATATAAACTAAAAGATATTCTTTATAGTGATAATAAACACTATCGAGAAAACAACGCAAAGCGTTACTTCAGGTGTTATAACGCTTACAAAGAATAGATATAACCCTTTCAACTTACAGGCAGGACGCTTATCAAACCAGCAATACAAGCGATAAAAATTACAACCATTTGATATACATAATGTGTCGTTCTGTAACGACGTCTGGCATTATGTAATGAGTTGGAATAAACTTTGCTTTGTATTCTCTGGTCTGTAATGTGACAGAATTTTGGCTCATTAATAATAAATAGGAATGTTGTAATGCAACAATTTTTACGCCTGTGCCTCTGGCAGGTAATTATCTTTACTGGTTTTAGTGCTTCTAGCGTAATGGCTGAAGAGGTTGGAATTAGTATTAAAGGACCAAAATCATCAGATATTGTTCAATATGAGCAATATGGACCTATTACGGCGAGAGATACATTATGGAATATCGCCCTAAAAGTTAGGCCCGACAATACCTTATCTATCTATCAGGTTATGCAGTCTTTATTTGCCCGTAACCCACAAGCCTTTGCTGATAATAATCAGAACCATCTGGTAACAGGAGCCTACTTACAAGTTCCTTCTCTTGACGAGATGCGCGCAATAAATAAAAACTTAGCCCAAAGTAAATCTAACGCAGACGACAAAAACTGGGAAAAGAAAGTTGTTCAAATCGCAACAAAAAAAGAAACTAAACCAGAAGAGCTTTCCGTTAAAAAGAAAGATTTAGACGCTGCAAAAGTAGAAATAAACGAACAACTACAAACTTTTGGTAACGATCAAACTGAACGTTTAAGCACTATTCAACGAGATGTACTTGATTCAATTGACGGCCTGCAAGCCTTACTCAAAGAGAATGAAGGACTAAGAAGCAAGCTTTCTTCATTTAATGACCAACTTAATGTCATGCAAGATGAAGTCGCGAAAAGTAAAGAAATCAAACTTCAAATGAACGACATGCTTGCCTTACAACAAGCCTTATTAGATAAAGCCGAAGAACGTGAAGCTGCGCTACGTCTTGAAAAAGAGAAGCTAGCAGAAGAAAGTAACAGTTTTATATCAAGTGCTTGGTTTCAAATGCTTATCTTTACTATTCCTACACTACTGTTAGTGGGCGGTGGACTTTGGTTTTTCTTAAAAAGAAAGGCGAAAGATGAACCGACAGAAGAAATCAAAACAGCTAAAGAAACTATAGCTCCAGAACAACCAAAAGAAGAAGCTCCGCTAGAAACTAAACTTGATGAAGATTTATCATTAAGTGAAGAGCTTTCTCTAGATGATGAATTATCTTTAGACGATGAATTAGCAATAGATCTTGCAGAAGATGACGACCTGTTTTCTGATGATTTAGATTTATTGAATGACGAAACAGAAATAAGTGATGATCTTGATTTACTTGATGACAACGTAAACGACGATGATGTTATTCATTTAGATGACGAAATTGATGACTTAGAAGATATCTCATTGGAAGGTGGCGAACTCGCTCAAGATGATTTAGACGCTTTATTATCAGGTATTAATGATTCATCGTCTGAGTCAGAAGATGAATCAGTTGATAACGATATGTTAGATGATTTACTGGGTAGCTCTGATGAACTTGATACGTTAGACGAGAGATCTGAACCTGTTTCAGATGAATTAGAATCAGTAGATGAACTACCTGAAGATGATGATGTTTCAGGTGACCTAATGGATCCTGGTGATATTGAAGCACTTATGGCTTCAATTACTGAGCCAGAAGAACAAGAAAAAACTGAAGAGAGTAGCGAAGCCGTTGAAGAACTAACGGATGATCTAGAAGATTTATCTGGAGACTTAACAGACCCTGATGATATCGATGCATTGATGGCATCAGCAACTACTGCTATAGAAAAGAAAGCAGAAGAGTCTGTAGTAGAAAACGAGTCAGATCTAGGTGATTTATCAGGTGATTTAACTGACCCTAATGATATTGATGCACTTATGGCGTCAGCAACTACAGCTACAGAAAAGAAAGCAGAAAAGTCTGCAGAAGAGCCAGTAGTAGAAAACGAGTCAGATCTAGGTGATTTATCAGGCGACTTAACAGACCCTGATGATATCGATGCACTTATGGCGTCAGCAACTACAGCTACAGAAAAGTCTGTAGTTGAAAGCGAGTCAGATCTGGGTGATTTATCAGGAGACTTAACAGACCCTGATGATATTGATGCACTGATGGCGTCAATTAATGAACCAGTGGAAGAGCCTGAGTTAAAAGAGCCTAAACCAATTGAAGAAGCTGCAGAAGAGATAGCCGAAGATATTGCTGACGACTTATCAGAAGATTTAACAGACCCAGACGACATCGATGCATTAATGGCATCAATTAACGAACCCGAAGACATGTCAGGTGACTTAACAGACCCTGATGATATTGATGCACTGATGGCGTCAATTAATGAACCAGTGGAAGAGCCTGAGTTAAAAGAGCCTGAACCAATTGAAGAAGCTGCTGAAGAGATAGCCGAAGACATTGCTGACGATTTATCAGAAGATTTAACAGACCCAGACGATATCGATGCATTAATGGCATCAATTAACGAACCCGAAGACATGTCAGGTGACTTAACAGACCCTGATGATATTGATGCACTGATGGCGTCAATTAATGAACCAGTGGAAGAGCCTGAGTTAAAAGAGCCTGAACCAATTGAAGAAGCTGCTGAAGAGATAGCCGAAGAAATTGCTGACGACTTATCAGAAGATTTAACTGACCCAGACGATATCGATGCATTTCTAGAAAGTTTATCTGTCGATGAAGATGAAGACATATCTTCTCAAGAACTTAATGACTTGATAAACCCTGCTTCTTCAGAAGAAGAGCTTACTCCTAATATTGATCAAGAAGATGAAGCTAATGCATCTGAAACTGAATCAGACACTATTGAATTAGACAATAAGGCTTTAATCGATAAATTTACTGAAGAAGATGTTGCACCTTACTTAAATTTTGATTTTAGTGATATCAAAGAAGGCGACGATTCAACAGATAATAGTGAAGATTTAGAAGACGTTAATGATTCTGATGATTCAATTGAAGAACTCGATATTGATCAGTTAATTGCAGATACAGCATCGCAAGGTGAAGCTGTTGATGAATTAACTGACGAACTTGAGTTAGGCGATGAACTAGATATTGACCAATGGATTGAAGATACAAAGCAGCAAGATAAAGACGTCACCGATGAACTTGACCTAGGCGATGAGCTAGATATCGACCAATTAATTGAAGATACAAAGAAAACAAATGATTCGACCAATGAAGCTACTGATGAAGCAATGGACGACACTGAGTTAGATGATGAATTAGGCGATGATCTAGACTTAGGTGACGAGCTAGACATAGAGAGTTTAGTTAATGAAATAAATGCAGAACCTGAAAAAGAAGAAACAAAAATCATCGATACCTTTAATGATATTGATGCAGAAACATTAAAAGCCATGGAAAGTGATTTTGATGAAGATGCGTTAAACCATTTATTAAATGAAAGTAATGATGAAGATGAATCTGCAGAACCTATAGAGCTAACTCCTGACTTTAGTGACAGCAACGTACTTGCCGATTTATTGGCTGATGACGATACAGAAAAAAGCACAACTGCCGAAGCTAATGAATTAGAAGATATACAAGAACTTGATAATTTAGATTTCGATGAGTTATTAATGAACATTGAAGAAGAGTCTTCTAAAAGCTCAGCAGACGACTTTGAGTTAAGTGATGATCTTGATATGGGAGATGATCTCAACGATGAATCTGAACTTGATATAGGCGATGAACTTATTGACGCGTCGATTAATGATATAGAAGATAATCCACCAAAAGACTTTATCTCGGTTGATTCATTATTATCAGACTCTTCAGAAGGTATCAGTGAAGACGAACCTTATGATAAAACCACGATAAATGTCGGTTTGGACGAGTTTCCTGAATTTGGTAGTGACTTAGATCATGAAGATGATGATAATGGAATGGAAGCTAAATTAGATTTAGCCAAAGTTTATATCGAAATTGATGATAAAGAAAATGCTGAAATTATATTAATGGATATCGTATCAAATGGAGATATCCAACAACAATTAGACGCTCAGCAGTTACTTGATAACTTAATGTAAACTGAAATAATAAAGAGATATTTTGGTTGGTAAGTCATCTTGATTTTCTAGTTAACCTTAGTTCAGGTTAGCTGATCTCAATAAGAATATTATAAAGGATCATTAATATGGATATTAGTTTGTTGGGTGTGTTTTTAACGGTTGCTGTAGCGCATTTTCTTGCCTTACTTAGCCCTGGTCCTGACTTCGTACTTGTTGTAAAAAGTGCAATAAAGAATGATAGTAAAAATGTTATTGGCATTGCACTAGGAATAGCTTCAGCTAATGCGCTATATATTGCTTTATGTTTAGTTGGTGTTGGTTCTATTTTAGCAACGTCAGTAACCACAATGATCATATTGAAGGTGATTGGCGGAGTATTTTTAATCTATCTCGCCTTACAGGCTTTACGTGCGAGTAAAAGCTCATATAGTAATCTTGATATTCAAGAAGACACAAATCCCACTGAAACAACTTTTATAAAAGAATTCTTTATAGGTTTCCTATCAGGTGCTTTAAACCCTAAAAATTTACTTTTTTACCTAAGCTTATTTACTGTAGTACTTACTCCTGACGTTGGCTTTGCTTTCAAATTAGGGCTAGGTATTTGGATGACATCAGTGGTGTTTTTATGGGACTTATCAATCATATTTCTTCTTTCTCGACCTAAAGTGAGAAGTAAATTTACAAAAGCTGCGTTCTATATTGATAAAGTCACAGGTGTTATATTAGGCGTTATTGGTATTGCTATAGTGAAGTCAGCATTATCAAAGCAATAAGTTTAGTAAATATATCGTTATTTTTCAGGTTCCAAATATGAAGTGGTTTCAAGTTTTAATATTCATAATGACGTACTTAACTTTATTAAATACGTCTGCAGCTGATGCACCGACAAAGGCTAAAGATATTAGTGATCTCATCACAAAAGAAAAATTCTCATCGTATGCTAATGTCGCTGACTTTATAGATGATTCCCCGAGAGTAACCGTTATTGTTCAACCTGAAGATAACGATATTGCTGAATATGGGAATAGCGTGATGAAATCACTCACGGGCTCTGATTGTGATAGAGACGGTGAAATGGATGATAACGCGACCTGCAACCGTGTCTATTTAAAGCTTTGGCTCAAATATACACGTTAAATAACCTCTTAAATATTCTGTTCATTTTCTCAAAATAATAGCACCTAAACCTCTATAGCCTGTAAACTAACGTTAGCAGAAGCTAAACCTTCTTTTATTAACGTATATGTTTTATCTACGTTTAATCATTACTGAGTAAAATTAAGAATATGATGGATTTTTTGGTTGTTATTACCTTATTAAGTGGCTCGATCGGACTTATGTTATTTATTGTGGGATCAGCATTTAGTGGTATTGTCGCCATAGGCAACCAGCAGAAAGTTTTTGGCTGGGCTATTTTCTTATGTATGCCTTTATCGTTAATCTACTGTGCAAAATATTGGGATATAGCTTCATACTCAGGAAGAATGGTTTATTCAGGTACTTTTCTACTATGTATAACTGCTGGTATTCTAAAATACGTGGGCATGTTTTAAAATACAGAATTGTAGAGCGGACAAAATATATTTATTAAGCAACAAAACCTAAAAGGAAAAATAATGAAGAAAATAATTATAAGCTTACTTGCTTGCTATACACCTTTCATTGTTAATGCAACGGAGATTGTAACGCCAGATATAGAGCTTGGAAATTGGGTCACAACATCAGACATTTCTGCTTTTATTGATCAAGCTTTAGCTGCAGTTCCAGAGTCTACTCGACCTATGATTCGAAAGATGATGGAAGAGAAAATGGAAAGTACAAATAATTCAAACCAATGTATTACCAAAGAGACCTTAACTAACTTTGATAAACAGCTGCAAAGCGCATTTGGCGACAATCAAGATTGTAAATTTGCCGTTGCAGAAAGTAGTAAGGCGAAGTTGGTTGCTTCAATGACTTGCCCTGGTTCTGTTATAAAAATAGAAACCTTGTTCGTTAATGACAAGTTAAGTACATCAAGTGTAGTAACTAGTGTGCAAGGTATGCCTGAAACAACTCTCAATATGACATCTAAATGGACATCGAGTGATTGCCCTAAAGGTGTTTAATAAGTTTTAAAACTATCAAGGAGCATATATTTGCTCCTTTTTTGATTGAAGAACTATAAGTGGGTAGCAAGTGAAACAGTTAATTAACACCAATAAAACCTTCGGCAATAAAACATTTACTGGCTTAGAATACGCTAAAGAAGTTATATCAGGTAAAGAGTTTTATGACTGTAGGTTTGAGTCATGTGACTTTAATGAAGCACAATTTCTTAATTGTGAGTTTAACAACTGTACGTTTGTTGCTTGCGATCTTAATAACGTGAATGTAAAAAACTCTAAGTTCTTAGAAGTTGAATTTCTAGATTGTAAAATCATCGGTGTTAACTGGACTTTAGCTTATTGGCGCGGCATGTTGTTATCAGCACCGTTAACCTTTAAACGTTGTATGATAAATTCATCTACTTTTTATGGTTTAAGCTTAGAGAAAATCATATTTGAAGATTGCCGTGCGCATTACGTCGACTTCAGAGAAGCCAACTTAAATGACGCAAACTTCTCTCATAGCGACTTAAGAGAAAGCTTGTTTAATAATACCAACCTCACCAACGCAAACTTTAAAGAAGCTGAAAACTACGATATAAATATAAAAAATAATATCATTAAAAATGCGACATTCTGTCGTTATGAAGCGGTCAGGCTATTAAGTTCATTAGACATAAATTTGATTGATTAAAATAAATGGACACTCAAATAATAAAATATTTTTTGATAATCTATTGCTTCAATAATAATACATAGCTTTTAAATCCCATTTATTAACGCTATAACTTTTCAGGTAGAAATCGTTAGCGCGCACAAATTATAAAGAGGAATTCTATTTTGACTCAAACCTTAATATTCGGCAATTCAGGTTCAGGAAAATCAACCTTAGCTAAAACGTTGAGTGAACAGAATAATGTTGCTCATTTAGATTTAGACACCATTGCTTGGCAACCCTTTACAGCAGAGCAAACAATTCCGACACGTATGCCTTTAACCGAGTCAGAAGCTTTAATAAAAAACTTTTTAGCACAACATAATAGTTGGGTTATTGAAGGCTGTTATTCTGATTTATTAGAACTATTACTAGATAAAGCACAAGAACTGGTATTTCTTAATTTACCCGTAGATGAGTGCATTGTTAATGCTAAGAATAGAGCATGGGAACCTCATAAATATGAATCTGAAGCAGCTCAAAACGCTAATTTGGATATGTTGATAAATTGGATATCAGAATATCCCAATAGAGACGACCACTTTTCTCAAAAATCACATCTCGTTTTATTTGATCGCTTTAGCGGTAAAAAAGAAATGCGTACCTCAAATAAGTAAAACTGCCGTTCACTATTGTTTAATTATTGAAATAACTATTACGTGAACTTTACGCATGTGAATAAGAAATAAAGCGTTTCCCCACAATTTTATGACCACTTATGTCACTAGTTTACGCTTAATAAACTAAGTTTATGGTTAGTTGGTGTAAATCCTTTATAATCACCGCAATTCTTCGTTGATCATAACTTCTTCGATAGCAACAATATAAAAGGCCATAAACATGATGAATACCAAAATATACAAAAGAGTACTACTAATCACTGATCACCTAATGGCTGCAGCTCAGGATGAAAATCAAAAAGAATTTGATAAATACTATGCTGAACTAAAAGAACTATGTGAAGAAAACGAAAGTACTGATAAAAACCACCCAGTACAATGGGAAACGTTAGGCGACTTCACTGAAGACTTAGCTGAAGCAGTAACTATTTATGAAAAAGCTTTAGCCAAAGCAGAAGAAATTAACTCTAAAGATTTTCGTTCATCAATCGGCTTTTCAATTGCTACCTTAAAAGTTGAACTAGGTGATAAAGAGGGCGCTATCGAGCATTTAGAAAAAGCTAAAATTAGCTGTAATAAGATCGTTGATAAGCAACTTAAAGCTGAAATACATGATCTTTTAGTAGAGTTAAGAGGCCCAGATGAACCTAAAGAGCCAAAAGAACCAGAAGCACCACATCCTATTTATGGTTAATGCTGAAGTTTAGTTTTAATAAACACGATAATAAGTAATTTATTATCGTGTTGTTATTCCAATCAATAATATTATTAAGACGCTTTCATATCGATAATTTGTTGAGATTTACCCACAAAACTCATTACTATTTAAGAGATGCTTATTTCTTTAATTACCACCTAAGACAACATTCCTGTATAATCCTGCGCATTAAACAACAGCCTATTTTTAATCTTAATTTTAGCTGTTAACACCTATTTATAACGCTTTAACCCATAGGTTCGAAGCCAGTTAAAGCAACAGAGCGTAATATGACCGTAGAACAATTCGATCCACAAACACCAAAGAAAAGTAGTAACTCGGCTGAAAGCCAAACAACTACGTTAAGCATTCCATCTAAAATGATTGAAGAGCAAGCTAACACTCAACAAAGCCAAGAACCTGCTAAAACAGCTAAAATTGGTTTTGTTAGCTTAGGTTGTCCTAAAAATTTAGTAGATAGCGAACGCATTCTTACTCAACTTCGTACTGAGGGTTACGATGTTGTTAACTCTTACGCTGATGCTGAAATGGTGATTGTGAATACCTGTGGTTTTATTGATTCAGCAGTTCAAGAGTCGTTAGATACGATTGGTGAAGCTCTTGCCGCTAATGGCAAAGTATTAGTTACGGGTTGTTTAGGTGTTAAGAAAGATGAAATTATTGAGCTACATCCTAATGTATTAGGTGTTACTGGACCGCATGCTTATGATGAAGTATTAACACAAGTTCATCAACATGTGGCTAAGCCTGTCCATAATCCTTTTATCGATTTAGTTCCGCCTCAAGGCGTTAAACTAACACCTAAGCATTATGCCTATTTAAAAATATCTGAAGGTTGTAACCACCGTTGTACTTTCTGTATTATCCCGTCAATGCGTGGCGATTTAGACTCACGTCCAGTGGGTGATGTATTAGGTGAAGCTAAACGTTTGGTGGATGCTGGCGTTAAAGAGTTATTAGTTATTTCGCAAGATACATCTGCTTATGGTGTTGATGTTAAACATAAAACAGATTTCTGGGATGGCATGCCAGTTAAAACTCACATGCAACAGTTGTGTGAAGAGTTAGCTAAGCAGGGCGTTTGGATCCGTTTACATTACGTTTATCCATATCCGCATGTTGATAAAATCATCCCATTAATGGCAGAAGGTAAAATACTGCCTTATTTAGATATTCCATTTCAACACGCTAACAAACGTATTCTTAAGTTAATGAAACGTCCTGGTAGCTCAGACCGCGTGTTAGAGCGTATTGCTAAATGGCGTGAGATTTGTCCTGAATTAGTTATTCGTTCAACCTTTATTGTTGGTTTCCCAGGTGAAACGGAAGAAGAGTTTGAAGAGTTGTTAGACTTTTTAGAAGAAGCTCAGCTTGATCGTGTAGGTTGTTTCAAATACTCACCAGTTGAAGGCGCTACTGCTAATGCCCTACCTGATCATGTATCAGAAGAAGTTATGGAAGAAAGACTTCAGCGCTTTATGGAAGTTCAAGCACGCATCAGTTCTGAAAAATTACAAGCTCGTATTGGTCAAGAATATTTAATTCTTGTTGATGAAGTGAATAGCCTTGGTATTGTTGGTCGTTCATACATGGATGCTCCAGAAGTGGATGGTAAAGTCTATTTATCTGACGATTATGAAGCTGAACCAGGTGATCTTATTTGGGTACAAATCATTCACGCCGACGAGCATGACGTTTGGGGCGTAAGAGTTGAGGATTAAGTTTCTCCTAACTCTACAAGGTCTTAGCTAAAATAAAAAAACCAACTTAATGTAAGTTGGTTTTTTTGTGCCTTAAAATTGTTAAGAATGTGAAACACATAATTGTATATTGAGTTATTCGACACTTAATCTAGTTATAAATAATGTTTATAACTGTGGAGAACGTGCAGCATACATATGCTTATTTAACCTTAAAAGAGGTTATTTAATTGGTTTAACAAATTTGAAACCATAAGGTTCAAAATAAGTATTACTTTTAATGAGCTTATATTTAGCTGTTAATTCTTGCTCGCTAACCGATAACTCTACAAAGCCAGGTACGTTATGAGTACCACATGAATTTGGAGCTAAGTAATGTGCTGCTTCACCATCACTTTTAGGATCGCAAGGAATAGCCCGTTTACTCGCTGATAATTTTCCTCCAGCGCCAGCATGTGCTTGTACTAAACCTGCTCCGTAGGTAAAGGTTGAGCTTGTTCTATCAATAACACACGCAGGGTTTGCACCATTAGCCGTAGTTGTTAATGGAACTTGTGGACAAGCTTCTGAATGGCTCAGTAAATGGGTACGCCATATGTTATGAGAGCTACCAGATAAAAATACATTAACACCTTGTTCAATATTTAAATTGATAACATCTTCACAGCCTTGACCAAAACTTTGATTTTTCCCCATATCAATACAAGGTAAGTGGTTAAAGTGAATAAGCCATCTTTCTTGTTCAATTGCTTCTTGGTATACCGATTTTAGCCACTGATAATTTGGCTTATCTTTTTCATAATCCGTAAAATATTTTTGTGCATGAGCAGGTTCATATTCTTCTTCTTGAAAAGCGATAGACGTTGCCACAATGCGCATTTTTGCCTTTCCCACAGTTACATCAACATAATATAAATAAGGATATAAACCATAACCATCTGTTTGTGGGGCACTCGCAACGGTGTTATTACCTGTTGGTGTCAGGCAATTTCTGTATGTAGCAATATCACCATGTTGATTATGACTATCATGATCGCCAGGAACAAAAATCATTGGAGTATTATTTGATACTACTTTGGCAGCTTTACACCAATGTAATGCTTGTTCTTTGGGGGCTAATTTATTTCGACCATAACTTAAATCGCCAATTAGAACGACTAAATCACTTTTACCTGCCTCGCGCATAGAATCACGTGTGAGTGTTTTCTTACCTTTTGAAAAAGGTGCGCCCCAATGATCATCCCAATCACCAGCAAGAGCGATAGAGAATTTATCGGTACTCTGTGTCATGGACTTGTCTTGCGCATTAACACTGGCAGAAAATGAGCTTATTATTGAAATAATTAACGTACTTAATATTAGCTTTGATTTAAATGGGTAACTAAATCGGGGGCTAAATAGGGAGCTAAATTGAGAGGTGACTAGAGAAATGTGTTGGGAACTAAATGATAATCGTAGGGGTAAGGCCGTTAATAGTCTTTTTAATAACATATTATGTTCTCGATGAGTTATTGCGTTATTTTTACGATAAGCCCCTAAGATCGAATTAATTTCAGGGGCTCGCATGTTAACTTATTACTCTCACACTTTAGACTCATGTTTGGTATGTATTAGACATACTTTAGATACCTAGTCTGCTTGATTCAGTGCTTTTTTCAGTGGACCAAGATGTGCTTCATAATTACGCCATTGTTCTAAACCACTTTGATAAATAGGTTGTCGAACTTGCTCTGAGCTTGGTGTACGTACGGCACGTTTGTTGGTATGAAAATCGATACAAGTTTGCTCAAAAGGCAGGCCACAATAATCGAGTATACGACGTACTTGGGTTTCTAAATCGGCTACAACATCTTCGTATTGAACACGTAATATTTTACCTGGTAACTCTTTGTCCCAATGATCCATAATATCAACATAGCTTTGGTAATAATGACCAATATCTTCAAGATCATAAGAAAACTGTTGTCCTTCACCAAAGAGTTGTTTGAACCCACTAAAGCAACACGACATTGGATGACGTCTAGCATCGATAATTTTAGCGTTTGGTAATATCAAATGTATCAGGGCGATATGTCGAAAGTTGTTTGGCATTTTATCGATGAAAAACATTCCACCTTGGCGGTGATGTTGAGTTTCTTCGATATAAAGCTCACCCATTTTTTTGATGTCTTCAGCCGATATTTTTTTAAGAATACCAGGATATTGTGGTGTTTCTTTATTTAACTTTCGTCCACTTAAACGATGAGCTAAGCCAATGATATTGGCTAATTCCATAGTTCCATCTACTTGTGAGTGTGATGATAGAATTTGCTCTAAAAGTGTTGAGCCTGCACGTGGTAGCCCAACAATAAAGATAGGATCTGGCGCTTGGCAACCAGCCTCTTTATTACGCTCAAAAAACTCAGCATCGAAGTCGCTTTTCTGAATATCAAATGAAGTATCAAGACTTTTACTATCAAACTTGTCTTGCTCACTTTTTAGCTTGTTGCCTCGATGATAAAAAGTGAAAGCTTCGTCGAATTCTTTTCTATCTTCAAGATCTTTTCCTATAGCGAAACAGAAGTGAACTCTATCATTAACTGATGTTGCTGAACTTGCCTCTTGCTCTCGCATTTGCTGGCGTTCTTCTTCGGTAAATCGATACGTTTTGAGGTTGGCTAAACTCCAAAAAGCATCACCAAAATCAGGTTTGATATTATAACCATTTCGATACGCTGTAATGGCATCTTCAACTCGACCCATAGTTTTAAGGGCATGGCCTAATGTGAGGTGAATTGAATGATTATTTGAATTACTTTGTAAAACGGTTTCAAAAGTATTTATAGCTGCAGCAAAGTCGCCTGTTGCTTGCTGGGCGTTGCCTAATGCTATTTTGAAATTTGAATTGTTAGGATCTGCTGCTAAAAGGATTTTTGCTTGTTCTAATGCTTTATTAAATTTTTGGCGTTTATGTAGGATATTAACGTAATCTAAACGTGCTCTATGATATTTGGGTTCAAACTCAAGACAGCTCGCTAATAAGAATTCAGCATCGTCAAGGATTTGAAATTTTGAACCTAATTCCGCTAATAAACGCATGGCTTCAGGGTGATGTGGATTATCTTTCAAAAAGTGACGACATAACCATTCAGCTTTGTGCAGGTGTTTTTGATAAATTAGGCTTGAAACAGAAACTAATTCAGGTGGTAAGCTCGATAGCCATTCGAGATGTCTTTTAGCTTCAATTTTTTTTGAATAGGTTGGTTCATTAGACAAAACACGCCAGCTTCCAAATAAGGCTGGATTGAGCGTAACTGCTTTATCAAAAACAGCGATAGCTTTTGATGTTTCACCTAGCGTTTTATAAATATAACCTTGCTCTTGATACGCTCTTGCGTGATCGGGAAGCTTGACCAGTACTTGGTTCAGGTTAGCCATAGATTCGTTATATTTTTGTTGTTTACGCTGACACACAGCAAGACAATAAACACCTTCGATATGTCCTGGATGTTCAGTAAGCATATTATTAAGGTTTTCAGCAGCTTGATTTAGCTGACCTTTTTGGATCAATTGCTGAGATTTTTTAATAATCTCTTCAGGTTGGGGAGTATTTAATTGTTCAGGCAAAGTAATGTCCAGTGAATATTAGGTGTATTGAATATTGTGTGTTGAATGTTTTATATAAGCAAAAATTAAAAAAGGTTGACGATTTTACTCGTCAACCTTTATATACCTATTCCACTTCAAGATGCAAATCTCAGTAAGTTTGAACTAAATCTTACGCCTTTAAATGGTAGAGCTATATATTAACATTATTCTAAATGCTAATAATCGTAACTTACTCTAAAACCAATAGTACGTGGTCTAGTTGGAGATACTCTGAATACGTTATCTGCAGAACCAGCCGCTACTTGACCTAAAGAATCTGTAGCATTATCGATGAAGAATGTTGCTCTCCAGTCATCTTTGCTAATACTCGCTGATAAATTAACTTGGTTGTAAGATGGTAACTCAACACGATCATCAGCAACTAGACTGTTGAATCGTGAATCTGTCCACTTGAAAATACCTTGATAAACAACAGAAAAATCACCAGCTTCTTGGTAGATACGAGCACCAAGCACACCTTCAGTTTCTGGGGCATAAGGAAGGTTTGAACCTACAGGAGCAATACCAACTAAAAGATTGTCTGGGATTTCAGTCAATTCAGAGTCGATATAACTAAATGAGCCAAATACATCTAAGTAGTCGTTAGCGGTCCAATTTAAATCGAATTCAAGGCCATTAATTCTAGATGTTCCAACATTATCAAAGAATGAATTGTTAGCAATATCAAGATCAAGAACACTTTGCTGCATATCACTAAAATCAACGTTATATATAGCACCGTTGAAACGTAAAGTGTTATCTAACCACGTTGTTTTCCAACCTAATTCAACACTTGTTACATCATCTGTATCAAAAGATGCTGGAATGCCATTCACATTAGCTGAACGGTTAAAACCACCACTTCTGAAACCTTCAGAGTAAGTAAGGTAGAACATAGTGTCGTCGTTCATTTTCCAACGAACATTACCTTTGTAAATAGTACCTGAAAGAGTTGTAGGTGTTAAACCAGCAAGGTTTGCATCTACATTTGTACCAGCATCAGCTTCTGGACCTGCTGCTCTTTGACCGAAAGGTGATTGACCTTTAAGTCCGATATCTATTTCATAATGACGAGCGCCAACAGTAACAGTAACTGTGTCAGTAACATCATAAGCGATTTCACCAAATACAGATATTTCTTCACGATCTGATTGGTAATCGTTGAAATACGTTACGCCTGCAGGACGAGCACTACCATCTGTATTGGTAAATGCGCCAGGGATTGGAAAGTTTGGTGAAAAACCAGCTTGAACAGAACCTGCATAGTTAAAGTCAGTTAAACTGTTAAGTTGTTGGTCATCATAGAACACACCACCAATTGCACGAAAACGTTCTTCAGCATTAGTTGATACACGGATCTCATGAACTGAACGTTCAGTTTCAAACTGCTCAGATGTTGTCATTACTGGGCTAAAACACTCATCGTAGCCAGGGTAAGTACAAATATAGTAAGGAACAAAAGGACCTACTTCTATATAAGCTGTGTAATCTGTATTACCTTGATAGGTTCTGTCTGTATATGAGCCGTTGTAGATCACTTCAAGATCGCCAAACATACCATTCACAGTCCACTGTGTTAGGTTAACTTCGTCATTCCCTTCTACTGGTGAAAAGGTTGTTACATTTAAGTCATCATCGTCACTGATTGTAGGGTCATATTCGAAAGAACCTTCAGTATCAAGCTGTTGACTTGTATGTTGTACTAATAAATCCCATTCATCGTTAATTTGCCACAATGCACTAGCTCTCATACCACGATAAGTTGCTTCGTTGTAATCGTCTTTCGCGTATGTAGCATTAGTTACTTCTAATCTCGATGAAGGAATTGTGCCACCTAAGCCAGGATTTGATAGAGGTAACTGAGTTGTAGCAAGTTCATTATCAATAAAACCGCCATCAGTTGAGCTATAGCCCGCAAGTCTGATTGCGAAAACATCTTCTACAAGAGGGATGTTAACGAAGCCTTCAGATTGGTTACTGATAGCACCACTTTTAGTTGTTGATATACCGAATTCACCACCGGCTCTAAAATCAACTAAATCTGGTTTGTTAGAAATAAGACGTACAGTACCTGCCTGCGAACTAGCACCAAATAATGTACCTTGAGGGCCTTTTAATACTTCTACGCGTTGTAAATCTACAGCGTATAAATCAATGTTACGACCAGGCGTTGTAATAGGCGCTTCATCAAGATAAAAAGCCACACTTGGTTCGCCGCCAATACCAGCAAGTCTTACGTCTGAACGACCAGCAGAAACACCACGAATATAAGTTTCTTGTTTACCTGGACCTTGACCTTCTGAGCTAACACCTGGAAGTAATGCAACGTAATCTTCAAAGCTATCAATACCAAGTTCTTGAAGTTTTTGACCGCTCATTGCTTGAACCGCAAGTGGTACTTCTTGTTGATTTTCAGAACGGCGAGTTGATGTAACAATTATTTTTTCGAGTTGACGTTCGCTATCAGCTTCTTTTTCTACGTTATTTTCTTGAGCGTGAACTGCACCGTTACTCAATGCAAGTGCTACTGCTACAGTTAATACTGTTTTAGTAGGTCTTTTGATTTGAGACATATGTATCCTTTAGTATTATGTTACTTCAAAGTTTATTTATTATTGTTCCTAATTGTATTAAGTACATATTGCAGATTTAAGTCAGTTTTAATTTAGCAGCAATAAACTAAAGGTTATTTTCAACCTATGTTCACTATGAAACTAACTGTTAAATACTTGGTCTTAAAACTTTGCATTAATTCTTCTGTAACAACATGCCTCTATATTTAAAATACACAGAGCATAGGTAGAAAAATTTAGTTACTTAACTTGTTTTTACGATCTCAAAGGAACAATTTGAATGATTGTTTGGGGGGATTATAACAAATGAAGTAATCAAGAGGGGAGTTTCAAGTAAATTATTGAGTAAATTTTATTTGTTCTCTAACTTTATGCTAAAACCTATAAATGTATTGCTTTGCTTATTCAGTCAGCGTGAAAGTTCTTGTTTTGTTACTGTATTGCGGGAATAATGCCGAATTTACTACGATACAGAAAGAAACGCTGTTAATATATTTGCCAATATAAACGAGCTTAATGCTAAACTTAAGTTGAAATGAAAGGCTTTTATTTACTTTATAGTTTGTGTTGAAAGTAATTTATTAAAGAATAATGAGAATTTAATTTTGGATAAAAACGTTTTAAAAATAGGCCATCGTGGCGCAATGGGCCATGAACCTGAAAATACCATTCTATCTTTTAGAAAAGCATTAGCGCTAAATGTTGATGCGGTAGAGTTAGATGTTTATGTGTGTAAAACAGGTGAGCTTGTTGTTATTCACGATGACAAAGTAGATAGAACTACAAACGGTAAAGGTTATACCGAAGATAAAACCTTTGCAGAGTTAAGAGCTCTTGATGCGGGTAAAGGCGAACTTGTACCAACACTTGAAGAAGTTTTAGATGTTATTGATAAAAAAGCTATCATAAATGTTGAGTTGAAAGGTAAGGACACGGCAATAGCCACTAGCCAAGTTATTAAAGACTATATAAAAACCAAAGGCTGGGCTGAAAGTGACTTTATGGTTTCTTCATTTGATCACCGTGAACTAAATAAGTTTAAGCAATATTATCCTGAAATATCGATTGGCGCATTGATCGAAGGTGTTCCTCTTACTTATTGTGAATGTGCAATTCAACTTCAAGCAGATTCCGTTAATTTGAGCTTAGATTTTATTAATCAAGACTTTGTAAATGATGCTCATGATAAAGGTTTAAAAGTATATGTTTGGACGGTTAATGAATACGATGACATTGTTAAAGTGAAAGCTTTAGGTGTTGATGGTATTTTTAGTAATTTTCCAGAACGACTTTAAGTAAATATAAAAATAAGAATTTAATTGCATTGAGCTATGAGTAACTTTGTTTAATAAGTATTTGTTATCTGAATACTTAAATATCATAACGCATATACAATTAATGTTAATTCACACTAACAGAACCATAATTTTATAGACCTTCAAAAAACTATATTACAGCGTTCAATGAGAAATTATGTCTAGTAGACCTCCTAAACAATTAAACATCCTCATCTATATGTATTTGGGTTATGCCGCCATGATGATCTGTCGACAAATGATCACCATTCTTAGCCCCGCTATGCTTGCCGATGAGACTTTGGGCTTAACAAAAACTAACCTAGGTGACTTTGCTGCATACGGTACTTTAGGTGCGTTGGTAGGAAAGCTTATTTGGGGACCTCTTGCTGATAAAATTGGTGGGCGTTTTACTTTTTTAGCGGGTGTTTTACTTACCGCATTATTTATTATCGCCTTTGGGTTTTCACCTAATGTAATGGTGTTTTCTGTATTTTCATTCCTACTCTACCTTACTAAGTCTGCTGGCTGGCCAGGTATGACTAAACTTGTAGGCGACTGGTATCACCCTCATCATTACGGGAGGGTATGGAGTATTTTATCAACCAGTTCTCGTTTTAGTGTAGTACTTGCGACTTTATTCTTTGGTTGGTTATTAAGCTTTATGCATTGGCGAACAGTAGCAATTATCGCCGCTGTTTTTGCCTTAGTTATTTTTGTTGGTTGTTACATTTTCTTAAGAGAAAAGCCTGAAAATCCTAATTTTTTTAAAGACAATGAAAGTGATACCCCTGATGACGATGCAAGTCCTGAAGAAGTTGAGCTGGCGTTAGCATCAAAACAAGCCCTTGATAATAAGTACAACCATCCACTGGAAGGCACTAGCATGATGGGCGGAATGCTCGCTTTTGCTAAAAGCCCAAGAGTTTGGTTGGTGGTGATCATGTTGATGATGCTAACTTGTATGATGGCATTTTTAGACTTTGTGGCGGTTTACTTGATGGAAAGCTACAACCTCACACCTTCACAAGCTGCAATGGCTTCTACTATATTTCCAATAGGTTCTTTAGGTGGTTTATTAGCTTCTATTGCGTTTTATGACAGATTCTCTAAAAAGGGTATTAGAACGGTTTTAACTATTGCGCTAACGATTAGTTTACTGAGCGTGCTTACGTTGAAATATTTATCTTGGTTTGCTTTTAGTAATGAAGTGAATTATTTGGTAGCGTTAACGGCTATTTTCTTATTCGCATTCTCGATTTCACCTGCTTATTATTTACCTATGTCAATCTTCTCTATTGAATATGGCGGACCACATAGCGCGAAATTAGTATGTTTTATTGATGCTTTTGGTTTTGCTGCTAGTGCAACGTTTGGCTTTGTTGGTGGTCGATTAGCTGATAGTGCAGGGGGCTGGTCTAGCTTTATGAATATGCTAATTTTGATTTCTGCCGTGGGTATTATCTCGGTATGGGGATTTATGCATTCAGAATATAAAGCGACGAAAGTAACTGACGCTTAATTTAAAACATATTTTTAATATTTATCTTTAAAAAGCCGTGATTCATTTTAAATCGAATCACGGCTTTATTATTTCTATTATCTGAAATTAATGAGTTAAATCTAAACCTTCAATTATGTATAAGCGATTACCATCAATAACCGTTTGACCTGCATCTAAGTATTTTTGTTCAAGTACACCATTTGTAGCCCACGTTGCAAAATCGTCATCATTTAAAACACCTATGGTGGTATCATTTATTAGCCAAAGACCTTCTAATTTGTCGTGTGGGTAACCATCTTCAGCCACCAAATCTACTAATAAGCTTTTACTTGTTATTTCAATGCCTGCATTTGTTAACGTGTTCCAACCGTCTGTCTCTAAGGTGATCTCTTCTAATGTTTTATCATCAATTAATAAACCTAAATAAGCATCTTGTGTCATATTCGCAGTAGAAACTACTGTTTCGATATTTGTAGCATTGTTGATATCTATTTTATATAGATGTTTCATTGCGCTGGTATCTTGATTGTAAAAGCTTCCATCACGTTCAATAACAACAAACTCGGTATTACTTAAAGCCACAATACCTGACTGTGAGTTTTGAGTTTTTTCTTGTTTATAAAGGTATTGGCCAATACTGCCATCAACTAAATTTACAGTAATTATGCGAACAATATCGTTAACTTTTACTGAGCTACTTGGATTGTAAATTGTGGATTGCATGATGCCCACTAAGGTTGTTTCATCTGGTGTTACAGTCAGACCTTCCATACCGCGATTCGCTCTACGATTTGAAAATTCAGCGGGTAATGTATAAGTATTACGTACATCATCTGCGAAAGCATTAATTCGGCCAATCTCAATGCCTTCAGAATTAAAATGAACGAGGTGTGGACCATATTCATCACTTATCCAAAAGCTACCATCAGATAAAGCGACTAAGCCTTCACCGTCTAAACCATAATCGTCAACCTTGATAGGATTATTAACTTCATCATAAGGTAAGCTCATGTCTTCAACAATCACATTTCCATCAGCGTCATATGGCGTTTCACCTGTTCCACCTAAAGCTGAGCTATTCGGTAAGCCTGTGATCAATGTGCCATTGGGACGTTTTAATAAGATATCTTTAATTTTTTTAACATCGCCATTGTTTTGCAATTCAAATAACCCAATTCTTGGTGTGTAATCAGGAGTCGGGAATTTTTTACCTACACCTTGGTCACCCGTATATGTAGCATTAGGACCTCGGTCAGTTAAGGCATAAAAAAATGTAGGTTCTGTTGGGTGCGCAACCATATCTGATCCATAACCACCGTTGCGTATTTCCATAAAACTGCCCGGTAAAGCACCATTTTCAATATCTGCACGTATTACACTGTAAGGTAATAGGGAACCTGAATTATCTATTGGGTTTACATTACAATTAGTGCTTATGCTTGTTATTTCATTTTCGGTTAGTGAACCGTCACTATCAGTGTCTAGACCTGATATTACTTTTAAGCCACCAAAAAAACACTCATCGCTACACAAAGCTAGTGGGTCATGGTCGATTAAACTATTTAAACCACTAGTACCATTAGATCCCTCATCACAAGCAGTTAGGCTTAAGCTTGCTATTAGCATGACAGCTAAGGTTATTTTTTATGCTTCACATTATTTCTCTTTTTTAATTATTTTTAGTTATCAAGAGAGGATAAATAATCATTATGACTAATACGTGAATGTAATATGACAATTTTATGAATGGGGAATAAGGTGAAATTTGAATGTATTAATTGTTCAGTTTACTAGATAAGTTGTTATCTAAATTAGGAGAAACGTTTGTGCTGCTTTAGAAAGAAAATAGATAATTGAATTTATTAATTCAGAGGTAAAGTTAATAAAAGGAATTCTATCATTTTATGAAAGCAGAGTTCATAAGGGCTATACTGATAAAGCAGACATAAAAAAGCCCGACATGTAAGCCAGGCTTTTTCTAGAAAAAATCAGTGTTAATTAAGAATTAACAGCATCTTTTAATGCTTTACCAGCTTTAAATGCAGGTACTTTAGCAGCAGCAATTTGAATTTCTGCGCCAGTTTGAGGGTTACGACCTGTGCGTGCTGCACGATCGTTAACTTTATAAGTACCAAAACCGATTAATGTTACATCACCGCCACTAGCTAATTCAGCAGTAACTGATTCAATTAGGCTATCTAACGCACGACCAGCAGAGGCTTTAGTAATATCCGCGCCTTCAGCAATTTTTGCTACCAATTCACTTTTGTTCATTATTATTTTCCATTAACTATGATTGTTATGAACATACTAAGAAATAACTGTCAATTGAGCAATAGCTAAAGTTACTTGTTTTCAATATTAAAGCTAAAAAGTTGCTTTATCACTGTAAAATGGGGCTTTGCGACGAATAAAATACTTAAATTATATCTATGTCTGTACGTTTTTTGTGCTCTATTGTTATGATCTTATAACATTTTATAGAAGCTAAAGTGATGGAAAATAAATATATGGGCCATAAAATTGAGTGTAAAACACAACAAAAATACAAAATATCTCCTCAAATATAAGAAATCCTATGAAACTAATGTTTTTTTCTAAATTACTTATACATAATTAACTCTTATTTCAGAAAAGCTTATGAGATCAAACAAGTTAAAGATGCTATTAACTTATTTTAAGAGACTTAATTGTAAGATTTTATTTATAACTCGAATTTTTAAGGTTTTGTATAATAAAGCTGATTTTTCTTGGTGTGATTTAATAGTTACTACTTTTACATGAATGTAATTTTAAGCGTATGTCAGGTATTACCTATAAAGAGAGAATGTAATGTATTTGATTTCAATAATCGAATACGGGTTTGAAAAGTAACGAAATACATTAAGAGCTTCATAAATATGACGATAAAAAGCATAAACAACTCTATTTTTTGTTTATAGCGCAAGTGCATATATTTTAAGAATAATGATAGAATAGAGGAAAGTTTTATGTTGTTTCTTATATAGGGTATGACTTTGTCTCCTTCCTTTTAACTCTTTATTTTTCCCGTTTAAATACTAGGGGCTGTTGATCTTTCGAGATTGTTTTTACAGCAATGTATTTGATATTTAGACAAGGCAGAGTATGTGACGTGTAGCTGGCTACTCGAACAGACGATAACGTGGTATAAATTTCAAACACATGCTGCCCTTTGGGTTCATTTAAAACGAATTTACTCATTGCTGTTCGCTTTTTTAATAGAATGACTATTAGACAAAGCTCACATCGCGATTAAATCCGTTTTAAATTGAATAAAATTTAACCCTGAGAGAACAATAGCTCCTAAACTTATTTGAACGTGGTTAGCAATAAAATGAATATGCATTTCACATTCACCGTTCAAGTGAATATTTTAAAATAAAGCCTCGCTGCCTCGCAGCTATTAATGAGAATGATAAATGTTTTTGATTGACCAAATTATATTGTTGTCCGCAGTGCTGATCTTGCTTGGCATTATTTCCAGCCAATTATCAGCCCGTTTAGGATTACCCGTACTTGTGCTCTTTTTGATAGTCGGCATGCTAGCAGGAGAAGATGGACCAGGTGGGATTTTCTTTGATAATGCTGAAGCAGCACACTCCTTAGGGACCTTAGCATTAGCGCTGATTTTATTTGATGGTGGTTTACAAACCCCTTTTAAAGCTATTAAACAAGTTTGGAAACCAGCTTCTACCTTAGCTACCTTAGGTGTATTAGTTACAGGCGGGGTGACAGGCGTTGCTGCTGCTTATATTTTAGATATTCCGTTACTACAAGGCTTGTTACTAGGTGCTATTGTTGGCTCTACTGATGCTGCAGCGGTATTTTCATTGCTAAGAAATGCAGGTATTAATCTTAATCCAAAGTTAAAAGCTACTTTAGAAATAGAAAGTGCGTCCAATGATCCTATGGCGATATTCTTAACGGTAGGTTTATTAGAGATTTTAGTAAACGATTTAAAGCCAGGCTCAGGCTTACTTGTTATGTTTTTATCGCAAATGGGCTTAGGCGCAATTGTAGGTCTTGCTGTTGGTTGGTTATCGGTTCGATTAATTAATAAAATTCAACTGGTCGCTGTTGGTTTATATCCTGTATTGGTTTCTGCTTGTGGGCTTTTATCTTTTGGTATTACTGCCAATATTGGTGGTAGCGGCTTTTTAGCTGTTTTCATTACGGGTGTAGTTATTGGAAATAGTCGGTTTGTATTTCAGCGCAGCACCTTCTTATTTCATGATGGTTTAGCTTGGTTAAGTCAAATTACCATGTTCGTTGTGCTTGGCTTATTAATAACACCTACGTCGCTGTTTGATATTTGGTTTGAAGGACTGCTTATTGCGTTAGTGTTAATTTTTGTTGCAAGACCTATTGCTGTGGTTCCTGTTTTAGCCTTGTTTGGTTTTAATATTCGAGAAATTACTTTGGTTTCTTGGGTCGGGTTACGTGGTTCAGTACCTATTATTTTAGCTATCTTTCCATTGATTTTTGGCTTACCAGGGGCCGATCTTATATTTAATGTTGTGTTTTTCGTGGTACTTATTTCAGCCACTTTACAAGGCTCAACCTTGTCTTTGATGGCGCGTAAACTAAAATTAACATTACCACCACCAGTAACGCCAGCGGCAACATTAGAAATAACGGCTTTGGGTGATGTAGATGCGGATATTGTTGAATATACGTTAGGCGATTCATCACGTTCGGTGGGACGTAGAATATCACAACTCGCGCTACCCGACGGTGCGGTTATGGCGATGATCACTCGTAATAACAAGGTTATTGCGCCACGAGGTTCTACGTTATTAGAGGCAGGTGATCAGCTCTTTATTGTACTTAAACCTAATATCCGAGAGTTTATTGATTATGTTTTCTCAGGAGCTATAACTAAAGAAAAACATGAATTATCAGTACAAGAGTTAAAAGTTAAAGGCAATAATACGATTGCAGATATTGCACATTCTTATAATATTAATATCCCTAGAGAGCCAGAGGAAACACTTGAACAAGTGATCAAATCTACGTTAGTAATGAAACCTAAAATAGGTGATATTTCTGAATTTGGCGATTTAAAGTTATATGTTCACGATATGGTAGGCGAACGTATTATTACTGTAGGTATATTAGAAAAGATCAGCTTAGTTAAAAGGTCTTGGCGTATAAGAATGCTGGCTAAAATTAGAAAATAGCTTTTAACTCTAAAGTTTATAGATAATGATCTCTTAAATCAGCAAGCTTTCAATCAGTAATTTGGCAATAAGCTAAAGCATTTGTGATGTGTTTTATTTCTATGGGAGTAAAACACAATGTTCTTTTCGCTTTACCTGCTTCAGTACTTTCTGAGTAGGTGAGTGTGTTATTTTGTGCATTGTCTTCATTCCATAATATTTCACTTGATACGGTAATTTGCATAGCATTACCCGTACGCCAATCCAAAAACAAGAGATTAGCTATTGGATTTTTATATAAATTACCCATGGTATTAAAAAATCCATTACCAAAATAATCATCTACTAATAATTGTTCATTTTTATTAATCGTTACAAAGCCAGCATCACCGCCACGGTGAGACATATCTACACCTCGGTTATTTAATTGCTGACCATCATCAAAACTACTCGCAATAAAAAACACATCAGCATTTGTTATTACTTCTTTATCGTTTGCACTGAGTTGATGACGCGTTGTCGTGATAAATTCGCCATAGTTAGCATTTGTAGTTAAGGCTTTTGGCTGAATGTATTTAGGGCAATTACCATAGCTTTGTAATATTCTTAATCGGATACTTTTCTGATTAATTTCAGTGACTACGCCATTAACACGATTACGTCTTCGGGTATTAAATACTATACCGACTAAACCAATACGATCACCTATTTTTAAGTCAGATTTAATATCAGTATTTATCGAGTATTGCGTATTAATGATCAGCTCATGTTCAGTTGGTGACTGAATAAAACCGACTGGACCAAACAGTACGCTAGCGAAAATATCAGTAGCATAATCGTTATAGCCGATAAAAATCATCGACAGAGACTGAAAAAAATCACGGTGTTGTTGAGGCATAAATTCACGAATGAATTTATTACCAATTTCAGCCATTCTTTTATCTGTGCCTGCCATTTTTTGAACGGCTAGCTCACCTTGATGCCAAACGGCTAACTGCTCATTATTCATAAACTTTCCTACGCTGTAATTAATTCAAGTCTTACACCACCTGGAATGGTGCACATCATGTGATGAATAGGTAGTTGATCTAGTTGCTCTGGTGCAAATTCGATATCGATATTATCAACTAAAACAAATTGTTGATGTAAAGCTTCTAACGTTTCTAAGTTAGCCACGTTAAGAGCAAAGTGATGTAAACCTACGTTATTTTTACGATCAAATGATTTCATTTCATTTGAATCGTTAATGTGCCAAAGTGTCAACATAACCGTGCCATCGGATACAAAGATAGCAGGGTAGTCTGGCTTTTCGCCAACGATAGTGAAATTAAGTTGCTCAATAAAAAACGCAGCAGTTTGTTTAATATCTGGAACACTAAGACCAAGATGGTGAATACCTGAAGTGCTAATCGCGTTGTTATTTGTTGCTGAGTCGGTTGTTGTACACATAATAATTGGCCTTAATTTATATTTAAATAGGGGGTGAACAAATCTGTCTATTTATTATGGGTGAACAGAACTGTTTACGTCAAGCTAAATGTTGTTATAATTTAGAACAAGTCGTAAGAATTAAGATAAAGAATATGCAACCAAGAAAACAACATTTGATTGATACCGCATTAGAGTTATTTAATCAGCACGGATATCACGCAACGGGCATCGATTTAATTTTGGCGCAATCGAAAGTATCAAAGGCGACGCTATACAAGCATTTTCGTAGTAAAGAAGAATTGATATTAGCGGCACTTCAGCAACGTCATGAACAAGTCTTAACAGCAATACAAGGTAAAATTGAAGAAGCGATCCAATCAGGAAGTTCAGGTATTTTAGCTATATTCGACAATTTAGATGAATGGATTAACAGCGAAACTTTTTGGGGCTGTAACTTTATTAATGTCAGCGGCGAATATGCTGATGCTTGCCATCCGATTAACATTTTTGCGGCTCAACATAAGCAAGCTATTGTTGATTTGATCAAAACTCAATTATCCGATGCAAATACAGATAAAGCTGAACAAATCGCTTTGTTGGTAGAAGGCGCTATTGTAATGGCTCATACTCGTGGGCTAAAAAAATCAGCGCTTATGGCTAAAGATATGGCGAAACACTTTATTCAATAGACGTTAATCAAATAGGTGTTATGCAACAAGAGGTTATTCAATTATTTGTGATCTAGCCATCAGTTATTCAGTAAGGATTTATTGTATAAGGCGATATAAATATTATTAACTAGCCATTTAAATATAATTTTTTTGAATGAAAAACCCAAATGAAAGGTCTTTATCAACTAAGCCTATATTCATTTCAGATTTTTAACTAAAGCATGTATCTGAATAAGAATGCTTTAAATCGTCTTTTTTATTATCCGCTTTAATAGATTTAGTTAAAAACTTAGAAGGTATTCATGAAATTATTTAATCACTCATTTTGTTATTCTGCAGATCATAAATTTTGCACTAAATCTTTTGTCTTTAAAGTTATATTTAGTACTTTAATCGTTGTACTTGTTTTTATACTAGCGAATAAAGCTAATGCTGAAAATACTAGCACGGCAGGCGTTACTGAACCGGTTGTTAGCGCTGTTTGGCCTTCAAAAACATCTTATCGTTATGCAACAGTAGAAGGGCAGCGTATTTTCTATCGTGAAGCGGGCGAGCAGCATAAACAGACTATTATTTTATTACATGGTTATCCGTCGTCTTCACATACGTATCGTGAGCTTATTCCATTATTATCTGGACGTTACCATGTTATTGCACCTGATTATTTAGGTTCAGGTTATAGTGATCGCCCAGACCCATCTCAACAAAAATATACCTTTGATGTTTTAGCTCAGCACGTAGCAGGTTTGCTAAATACCCTTAATGTCGAGAAATACAGTTTATATATACAAGATTTTGGCGCGCCAGTTGGCTTTAGAATGTTATTAAATAATCCAGATAAATTAGAAGTGTTAATTGTACAAAATGGTAATGCTTATTTGGAAGGTTTAACGCCACCAAGACAAGCTTTTTTCAAAAAAGCGAATCAAGATAAATCTCTAGCTCAATCAGATAAAATTTATTCGTTTACTTCAGAATCAGCCATTATTAATAAACAGTATTTGAGAGATGTACCAAATAATATTGAAAGCATGAGTCCAGATAGTTGGACCCAAGACTTACATTTTTTACAAACGAAAAAAGACAGAAACATTCAAGTTCAGTTACTGCAAGACTATTATAATAACTTACTTGATTACCCTAAGTGGCAAGCTTACTTACGTAAATATCAACCACCAACGTTAATTGTTTGGGGTAAAAAAGACCCTGCTTTTATTGCTGCTGGCGCTGAAGCTTATTTAAAAGATGTACCTAATGCTGAATTACACTTATTGGATTCAGGTCACTTTAGTGTTGAAGAAAAGTCAGTTGAAATTGCTCAATATATTGTTAACTTTATGAATAAAACGTTTACTCAAAAGTAATACCAAACGGATTAATTTATTGAGCAACTTAGAGCTACATTAGCAAGCTTAGAACAAGCAAAATTGATTAAACATAGTTATTCTATATTTTTTTAATTTTGTGATGTTATCAGTTTGCTAATGAGCTCCCAAAGGGCCAGAATTTAAAGGCTCATATGCCGCGTTATTGATTTTGACAAGGGAATAACCATTCTCTTCAATCAATGCCTTGCCTCTAAGCCTTTAAATTCTCGCTAAGTGAGCAATAAATTAGTCCGTTGGGTATAAGCTTTATTGATATGCGTAAACCTTCATTATGATTGGTTCATTTACCCTTTATTTATCATAAAAAAAGAGCTAATCATTGACTGATTAGCTCTTTTTTTGATCTTGTTTTTCTAACTGTTACAAAAGTTTAAAATCCACATTGCTTACCTTGGTTCTTTTCTTTTAACCAAGTTTGTAATGGTGAGAAATAATCTAATACAGCAGTAGCATCCATTTCTTCTTTACCTGTAAGAACTTTGTAAGCTTCTTGCCAAGGTTGGCTTGCACCCATTTCTAATACGGTATTTAACGCAGTTCCAGCTTCTTTGCTGTTGTAAATTGAACAACGATGAATTGGATCTGTATTACCTGATATTTCACAAAGTGCTTTATGAAATTCAAACTGTTGTACATGAGCTAAGAAGTAACGAGAATAAGGTGTTCCTCCAGGTATATGATATTTTGCTCCTGGATCAAAAGCATTTTCGTCACGATCAACCGGTGCGGCAATACCTTGGTATTGTTCACGTAATTCCCACCAAGCACTGTTGTAGTTTTCTGGTGTTATTTCGCCTGAATAAACACCCCAACGCCATTTATCAACAAGTAAACCAAATGGTATAAAGGCAACTTTATCAAGCGCCATTTTAAGTAATAAACCTATGTCTTTCGATTCATCAGGAATGGTATCAATTAAGCCTATTTTCTTTAAGTATTTAGGTGTAACGGAAAGAGCAATAGTATCGCCAATTGCTTCGTGGAAGCCATCATTTGCACTGCCGCGATAAAGCTTAGGTTGATCTTTATAAGCACGCTGGTAAAAGTTATGACCTAACTCATGATGTATTACACCAAACTCTTCACCTGTTTTTTGAATACACATTTTGATGCGAATATCGTCTTTATCGTCAAGATCCCAAGCTGAGGCATGACAAATAACATCTCGATCTTCAGGTTTAGTAAATAATGAACGTGTCCAAAATGTCTCAGGTAAGGCATCAAAGCCTAATGAAGTGAAAAACTGTTCAGCGCCTTTCACCATCTTTATTTCGTCGTAGTTATTTTTTTCTAATTGCGCTGTTACATCGTAACCAGGATCTGCATCTTCAGGAGCGACTAAATCGTAAATGTTACCCCAAGATTGAGCCCACATATTACCTAACAAATGTGCTGGGATAGGTTTGTCTTGAGCAACTTTATCAATGCCATATTCTTCACCTAATTCTGTTCGAACATAACAATGTAAGTCATCGTATAGTGGTTTTATTTGTCCCCATAAACGGTCAAGTTCTTTAGCAAAGTCGTCAGCAGGCATATCGTATTTAGAACGCCACATAACGCCTAAATCTTTATAGCCTAAACCTTGAGCACCTTCGTTACCGAGTGCTGATTGTTCAACATATAAAGGCTTCATATCAGGGCTGATTTCTCGCCATCCTTCCCACATTTCTAATAACTCATCGTAATCACGCGAGTTCGCCATAATGCTAGATAGTTCGCCTAAGCTTAATACTTTACCTGATTTATCAGTGTAAGTACCTTTACCATACATACCGTTTAATGCAGATGTTACTCGAGCGAGTTCAGCAGACTTCTCTGGATCTTGAGGAGCTGGCATTACTAAGCTTAGCTTTAACATATCTAGCTTACGTCTTTGATCAGCCGTAACTTCTACGCTGTCGAAGTTAGCTGCTTCCATCGCATATTTAACACCAACTTCTGTTATTTTTTGATTGGTTCTAGCAGATAATGCTTCTGTATCTTCAGTGATAAAGTTGCTATAAACCCATTCGACTTGATTGCCTTCTAAGCTAAGTTGTTCAAATTCTTTTTCAGCTTTAGTTAAAAATACTTCAGCATCTTGTGAAGTTAATACTTGTTGTTTACTTTGCTGTGCAACAGGTGCCGTCTGATCTGTAGATGCTTGCCCACAGCCATATAATAAGGAAGTGATTACGAGTGTTAAGGAAGATAAGGTAAATGTTTTTTTCATCGGATAATTCACTGTATTTTAAATGATGTTATTGAACTAAACAAAGTAGCCTTTTAGGACGATAAAAACAATATTTTAGATGCTATTTCAGCGTTAAATAATTCATCTATAAGTGTTATTTCTTTTTCAATAAAGCTATATCGTATGAAAAATATTCCTATCATTATCTCTAGTAAGAAGAAGTTAATTTATTTCATCAAGTTTTAACTTAGCTTTGTGTCTCTGATATATTGACCTATGCTGGCGTATACGCTATTTTAAACAAACGTTTTAAATGCATTTCTTTTAAAATAATACGCTTTAATCCTATTTCATTTTCAAAAAAAGTTTGATGATACTATGAGTACAAAAAGTAAAATTTTAGATGCGGCAGAACATTTATTTGCCATACATGGTTTTAATGGTACTTCGTTACGAGAAATAACGAGCCAAGCTGAAGTTAATTTAGCAGCGGTCAATTATCACTTTGGCTCTAAAAAAGAGCTGATCAAGGCGGTAATGTCGCGTTATATGAATGAGTTATCTCCGCGATTAGAAGCGGCTTTACAAGAAATTTGTGATGCTGAGAGAAAACCAACATTAACAGAAGTATTTTCTGCTTTTGTTGAGCCTTTATTATCGCTAAATGAATATAAAGAAAATGGTACAAGTCATTTTTTACAGCTTTTAGGGCGCAGTTATACCGATAGCCAAGGTTTTTTACGTTGGTTTTTAACGAGTCACTATTCAGGTGTTATTAGTAACTTTGTTAAGGCTGTTTATAAAGCGTATCCAGAATTAACAGCAGAAGAAGTTTTCTGGCGTTTGCATTTTACTATGGGCACATTAGTTTTTACTATGTCTTCAAGTAATGCTTTACTTGATATTGCTAAAAATGATTTTGATAACAATATCGATATTTCTGGGATTATTCATAAAGTTATTCCGTATATTGCTGCTGGTGTTGCTGCGCCAATCATGCCTTTAAATAATAAATAATAAATAATAAATAGAAGAGTTAACTTAAGCTTAACTCTTTTCGTTTTGTATTCTTTAACTAAAGCCTTCTTCTGTTTTTTAGATAAACACATTCAGTTATATCCTTTCCTTTTGAATCATTTATAATTAACCCTAATCACTAAACTACAGATAAATAATGGTTTTTATGGGTCCTATAATGTTAGATGTGCTTGGCACGTCGTTAACCGCAGAAGATAAAGAATTATTAGAACATCCATTAGTGGGTGGCCTTATTTTATTTACCCGAAACTTTGAGTCGGTTGAGCAATTATCGGATTTAAATCTTCAAATACGCAAAGCCGCAGGTAAAGATATTCTTATTGCTGTTGATCATGAAGGTGGCAGGGTACAAAGATTTCGCGACGGTTTCAGTATTATTCCTGCTATGGGCTCTTTGCTTACAAAAACACAACACGACTTTAATTTGGCTAAAGAGTTAGCTCAGCATTGTGGTTATGTAATGTCTACTGAAGTACAAGCCTGTAATATCGATATTAGCTTTGCACCTGTTTTAGATGTGAATGGTATTAGCGAAGTGATTGGTGATAGAGCTTTTGACTCGCAACCTGAACCCATTATTCATCTTGCCAATGCTTTCATTGATGGCATGCATTTGGCTGGAATGAAAGCGACAGGTAAGCATTTCCCAGGCCACGGAAGTGTTCAAGCTGATTCTCATATTGCGCTGCCTATTGATCCTCGCGGAAATTCAGAAATTGAATCTTTCGATCTTTTACCTTTTAAACACTTAATTAAAGCCAATAAAATTGATGCTTTAATGCCAGCACATATTATATTTCCAGAAATTGATAGTGAATCAGTTGGCTTTTCTTCTTATTGGCTACAAGACATATTACGTAAACAGCTCGGTTTTGATGGTGTTATTTTTAGTGATGACTTATCAATGGAAGGAGCCTCTTGCGTAGGCGGCTATGTTGAACGAGCTGAAGCCGCGCAACAAGCAGGTTGTGACATGTTGTTATTATGTAATAACAGGGACGGTTGTATTAGTGTTATTGATAAAGCCAATATTGAAATTAATAAACTCAGCAACCAACGTATTGAACGCTTACTTAAAAATAGCCAAACAAGCTTTAGTCAGTTAAAGCAAAATATAAAATGGCAAGAGTCACGTAAGTTTATTGAAAAATACAGCTAAGCTATAAATAGTCCTTAAAAATAAACCTAGGTAGTTTTATGTTATCTAAACGATCTTTTCTTTGGTTAGCACCGCTTTTAAGTTTCTGTTTTTATTATGTGCTTAGTCTTTCTGACTTAGCGTATATACCTGCTATTGCGGCAGCAATAACTATGCTTACCGTTATATGGTGGGTAACTGAAGCTATTCCTATCCCCGCAACTTCACTTGTTCCTTTTGCTTTGTTTCCATTATTTGGTGTTATTGATCATAAAGTTGCAGCGTTATCTTTAGGTAGTCACGTCATTCTATTATTAATGGGTGCATTTATGCTGTCTAAAGCAATAGAAAAAAGTGGCGCTCATGAACGTTTAGCTATGTATATGTTAAGACTGGTGGGTGTTTCAAGTGGTAAGCGTTTAGTTTTTGGCTTTATGTTTGCTACTGCATTTTTGAGTATGTGGATATCAAATACAGCCACTACCTTGATCATGTTACCGATGGCGCTCGCTATTCTAAAGCATGTTGATAATGCCTCATTAAAAGTTGCTTTAATATTAGGTATTGCCTATTCAGCTAGTGTTGGTGGAGTGGGAACGCCTATTGGAACACCACCCAATGTGATTTTTATGGGGATATATGAAGAGCAAACAGGACTAGAGTTTAGCTTCTTTTCTTGGATGAAAATAGGCATACCTGTTGTTGTAGTATCTATTCCTTTGATCGGGTTATGGCTAACTCGAAATGTAAAATTAGAAAGTAATATCTCGCTACCTGAAATAGGGGCGTGGCGCACTGAAGAAAAACGCACATTAATCGTATTTGGTATAACTGCGCTTTTATGGATAACGCGTTTAGAGCCTTTTGGAGGCTGGAGTGAGTGGCTAAACATAACCACAATAGGTGATAGCAGTATAGCCTTATGTGCTGTTGTTTTTATGTTCTTAATACCTAATGGTAAAGAGAAAAATGGCAAAAAAGAGCATTTATTAGATTGGGAAACGGCTGTTAGTATTCCTTGGGGCATGTTGCTTTTATTTGCTGGTGGTATTGCTCTGGCTAAAGGTTTTTCAGCTTCGGGACTGAGCCTTATTATGAGTGATTGGCTGACATCGTTTGCCGCTTTACCGCCTATTTTAATGATTTTAAGTATATGTTTAGTGGTTACTTACTTAACTGAAATAACCAGTAATACAGCAACGGCAACCTTGTTAATGCCTATTTTGGCTATCACTGCGATTTCCTCTGGATTAAATCCTGAGGTGTTAATGATACCTGCTGCTATTTGTGCAAGTTGTGCCTTTATGTTGCCTGTAGCGACAGCGCCTAATGCTATTGCTTACGGTACAGGTGAGATAACCATAGGCGATATGGTAAAAGAGGGCGCAGTATTGAGCTTTGTCGTTTCTTGTGTCGCTGGTGTGATTTGTTATTTCATGCTGATGTAGGCTGTTATAAAGGCAAGCTAGAGACTAAAGAGATAAACAGTTAAAAAGATGAATAAACCGAATAAGGTTATTCATCTTTTTTATTGAGGTCACTACGATTTACAGATTAGATTGTTTTATCTTTGATTAAACGTATGGTTAATAAGAACGCCAAAATCGCGCTATAAACAGCAAATACAGCAATCATTACTTGCGGCATACTAAAGCCTACAAACTGCCAGTTAATATCACCACAATCACCATTAGCTTCAAACAAGGATGGTAACCATTCGTGCAAAGGTGCCCATTGTGGAAAGTTAGGTACAATTTCACATACATACATAAATGAAAGAGTCGATGTTTGCATATCAACATGTTCAATGGCTATTAACATTCCCCATATAGAACTCGTACCCCAAAGAATATAGGCTAATAAGCGCGTTATAAGTAAACTCTTACCTAGATAACCCACTACAGCAGCAAAGAATACTCCCCAAAGCGCAGTACGTTGATAAATACACATAATGCACGGATTCAATCCCATAGCATATTGAAAATACAATGCGACTATTTCTAATCCTAGAGCACTTAATGCTAATACTAACCAAGCGCGAGAATTAGTCGCTAAATTACTTATAAACTTCACAGAATAACCTTTTTAATTTTTCAAAAACTTTATATTAAATAACCTAAAAACTGGATAAGCAATTATGCCTAATATTGTTATTTAACCGTCTACCTGCGTTAATTTTATTACTAATAGCCAGCTATTAGTACATAAAATTGTCTTGTTATACGGACTAAATCTCAGAATTAGGAGAAAAGTAAATGCTATTTTCTTAGCGGGACTTTATCGTCTTACCTTTTAAGTTTTATGAATCAATAGATTACATAATTCATTACCCAGAGTTCAGGTTAAATAAAGAAAAAGCGCCACAAAAGGCGCTTTAAATTGTGTAAAACTATATTTTTAATACATCTTAGTGCGCTGCAGGTGCGGCGCCATGAGATGTTGATTCTGAATGATGAGTTATTATACCTGACTCATACATCTCAGCTGTTTTATCAGCTAAGTGACCAGATGATATAGCGATCAAACCTACAATCGTTAACACTATGGTATACGGTAAAGCCATAATAACCATTCTGCCGTAAGACAAACGTACTAACGGAGCAATTGCTGAAGTAAGTAAGAATAAGAACGCAGCTTGACCATTAGGCGTTGCAACACTTGGTAAGTTCGTACCTGTGTTAATTGCTACTGCTAATAAATCAAATTGGTCACGAGTTATTTGACCCGCCGATAATGCTTTTTGAATTTCGGTAATATAAACCGTTCCTACAAATACATTATCACTTACCATTGAAAGCAAACCATTAGCCAGATAGAACATAACTAGCTGCATATTTCCTTCATAAGTTAGTACCCAAGTGATCACTGGTGTAAATAACTGTTGATCAATAATTACGGCTACAACAGCAAAGAACACAGCAAGTAATGCGGTAAAAGGTAAAGCTTCTTCAAAAGCGTGACCAATTTGATGCTCTTCAGTAATACCTGTAAATGTTGTTGCTAAGATAATAACCGTAAGACCTATTAAACCTACAGGCGCTAAATGAAGGGCTAAACCAATAATTAACCAAACGGCAATTACACCTTGCATAACAAGTTTAATGTTGTCGCTTTTAGTACGTTTTTCAGTTTCTGCAACGTCATAATCATTAAGGATTTGGCGTACATTAGTTGGTAAAACAACACCGTAACCAAAGACTTTAAATTTTTCTAAAGCGACACACGTTAGCATGCCTGCAATAAATACAGGGATAGTTACAGGTGACATACGAATAGCAAATTCTACAAATTCCCAACCCGCTTGTTGACCAATAATTAAGTTTTGAGGTTCGCCTACAATAGTACAAACACCGCCTAAAGCAGTACCTACACCAGCATGCATTAATAAGTTACGTAAATAACCACGAAACTGTTCTAGATCTGTTCGGCTAAGATCAGGTAATTGATTATCTTCATTGTGATCGTGTGATTGATTTGAGTCTTTACCTGAAGCAACCTTGTGGTATACCGAGTAAAAGCCTATCGCCACACTGATAATTACAGCAATAACAGTAAGTGCGTCTAAGAATGCAGATAAAAAAGCACCAGAGAAACAGAATAAAAATGAGACCATAACTTTGGAGGTAACTTTAGTGACTATTTTTGTGAATAAAAATAGCAGTAAGTTCTTCATAAAGTAGATACCAGCAACCATAAATATTAGAAGTAGTATTACTTCAAAATTTACAATCATTTCATGCATTACTTGATTAGGTGATGTCATTCCTATCGCTACTGCTTCAATAGCTAATAAACCACCCGGTTGTAAGGGATAACATTTTAATGCCATAGCGAGAGTGAAAATAAACTCGATAACTAATGCCCAGCCCGCGGTATATGGGTCTACAAGAAAAAATAATATAGGGTTTATAACTAGAAAAGAAACAATTGCGAGTTTATACCACTCAGGAGAGTTTCCTAGAAAGTTTTTATAAAATGCAGCCATAGACGATTGTTGCATAGTGGACCTTTTTGAAGTTAAGTTGAATTAAGTTTACTGATTCTTAATTTTATTATTATTAATACGTACATTAATATCGTACATTATTGATAAAAATACCAATAGTTATATTAGTTTAAGCGGTAAACTATCGCTTGTAAATAATCATTGCAGCTGATTATAGCGGCTTGTACCAATTAGATGTTCTGGTACAATCACTACTATAAATAACAAAAATCAAGTAAATGGATACTTATGGTTATTAAAGCACATAGTCCGGCAGGGTTTGCAGAACAATATATTGTAGAATCTATATGGAATGGTGGTTTTCCTCCCGGCTCTATTTTACCAGCAGAACGTGAGCTATCTGAACTTATTGGCGTTACTCGTACAACACTGCGTGAAGTTCTACAGCGTTTAGCGAGAGATGGCTGGTTAACTATTCAACATGGCAAACCGACTAAAGTAAATAATTTTTGGGAAACCTCTAGCTTAAATATATTAGAAACCTTAGCGCAATTAGACCAAGAAGGTATTCCTGACTTAGTTGATAATTTATTGTCTGCTCGTACTAATATCAGCGCTATATACACTCGTGGTGCCTTAAAAAACAATCCTGAACAGGTTATTAATATTTTAAGTGAATATAAAGATATTGCTGATGAAGGTGATGCTTTTGCTGAATTTGATTATAAAATTCATAAAGCGCTTGTTGTAGCATCTGGAAACTCAATCTACTTATTAATCTTAAATGGCTTTAGTGGTTTGTATTCACGTTTGGGTGGTTTGTATTTTTCTCATCCGAAAGGGCGTGAAATTTCAAGAAACTATTATGAAGCCTTGATCGACCTAGCTCAAACAGGCAAGTTTGACGAAGCTGTTTTTGTTACGCGAGATTATGGTATTGAATCAGGTAGACTTTGGTTAGAGCTTAAAGATCAGATGCTTAAAGAGTTAGCTTTGTAGGTTTACTGTTTATTTCATTTTTGTAAATGAGAATATATTTTTAAAAGGTAGCAATTATTGCTGCCTTTTTTCGTTTTTGAGCTTTCTTTATTTTGTCTTTTCTAAACAGAGGGGCAGTATAATAAGAGACATAAAAAAGTAGGTTGAGGAATATAGTCTGAACCTACTTTTGTGTTTCCTAGCTTGAGCTTATATAAAAAGATAAGCTCAGTTTACTACCAAATTTTAACTCTGTTTTCAGGCGCGATATACATTTTATCGCCTGCTTTAACATCAAATGCTTTATAAAATTCAGGCATATTAGATAAAGAACCTAATGCTCTAAACTCACCTGGAGAATGAGGGTCAGTAGCGACTCTATTTCTCATTGATTTCTCAACAATTTTTGAGCGCCAAATTTGAGCGTAACCCATGAAGAAACGTTGATCACCTGTTAAGCCATCAATTACAGGAGCTTTCTTACCATTCAATGAAGCTTTATAAGCTTTGTAAGCGATAGTCACACCAGATAAATCACCAATGTTTTCGCCTAATGTTAATTCACCATTTACGTTTAAATCATCAAATACTGCATAGTTGCTGTATTGACTTACTAGGTTATCAGAACGCTCTTTAAAGGCTTTTAAGTCAGTTTCAGTCCACCAGTTTCTTAAATTACCTTTGTCATCATATTTGCTACCTTGGTCATCAAAACCATGACCCATTTCATGACCAATTACAGCGCCAATGCCACCATAGTTTACCGCGTCATCAGCAGCCATATTGAAGAAAGGAGCTTGTAAAATAGCTGCAGGGAATACAATTTCATTTACCGTAGGGTTGTAATAAGCATTAACGGTTTGAGGTGTCATTCCCCATTCCCATGTTCTAATAGGTCCACCAAGTTTACTTATTTCTTTTTTATGACTAATTTCACCAGAGCGAATAATATTTCCAACAACATCATCTGCTTTGATGTTTAATGCTGAATAGTCTTCCCATTTGTCTGGGTAACCAATTTTAGGTGTAAAAGCAGCAAGTTTCACATGAGCTGATTTTTTAGTATCCTCAGACATCCACTCAAGTTCATCAATACTTGCACCGTATGCGCCTCTTAGATTTTCAACCAATTGACTCATTCTTGATTTAGCTTCTGGAGCAAAATGCTTGGCAACATAAACTTTACCAATAACTTCACCTAAGTTTGAGTTAACAACAAATACGCCTCTTTTCCATTGTGGGCGTTGTTCTTCACGACCGTTTAACTGTTTTGAAAAGAAGTCAAAGTCTTCATTATCTAAGTCAGCTGTTAAATAAGAGGCAAAACGGTTTAATGTGTGGAAAGTTAAATAGGTTTGCCAATCGGCTACTGATGTTTCAGTGAATACATCACCAAAGGCTGCAACATAATCAGGTTGGTTAACAATTAAGTCTTTCTGTTGAGATACGCCAAGTGCTTCTAGGTAAGTTGCCCAATCAAATTTATTGGTTACCGATTTTGGTAAATCTGATACAGCAAACTTGTTATAACGTTTTTCGCTGTCTCTTGATTCAACACGTGTCCAATGATGTTTTGCTAACTTTGTTTCTAAAGACATAATGCTTTTAGCCGCTGCTTTAGCATTTGGAAGCCCAGCTAATTCAAACATTTTTTCAATATGCGCTAAGTAACCTTGACGTAATGCTACAAAACGTTCTTCTTCATTAAAGTAGTAATCTTGATCAGGTAAACCTAAACCACTTTGCCAAATGTGTGTGGCGTAGTTGCTAGAGTCTTTAGCATCAACACTGATGTAAAATGAAAACGGTGTATTAATACCTGCTGCTTGATATTCACCAAAGAACTTAGCAAGATCTTTTTTACTTTTCAGCTTATTAATATCGTTCATTATTGGCAGAAGAGGAGAGATACCCGCAGCATTTCTCGTTTCCATATCCATAAATGATTTAAATAAATCACCTACTTTTTGTTCATCACTACCAGCAATAAGATTTTTCTGTTTTGCTAAGTCTTCAATAATGGCTTTAACGCTATTATCGGCATCATCACGTAAGTCGTAAAAAGAACCTATCGCAGTTTTATCACCTGGGATTTCTGATCTTTTAAGCCAGCCACCGTTAACATATTGATAAAAGTTGTCTTGTGGTCGAACTGAATTATCGATGTTTGCTTTTGTAATACCAGACACCAGTAGAGATTGTTTAGCTGTTTGTACCGGTGTTTTTTCTGATAAAGCTTCAGGTGTTTGATTACAGGCTGATAGCAATAAAACTGACGTGCACACTGCGCTCGTAATGAGTGTTTTCATGAGTAAGTACTCTTTAATATTTGTTATGATTATGGGGATATAAAGCGAATTTTTATATTCATCGGCTAACACGTTTAGCGTTATTTTGATTAACACTAAACGAGGTAATAAATGAATGTTACTGAACGATAATAAATGGGAAAGGTTATAATTTCCATAACATGACATATATACTTACATTTATCATGTTATGGATCAGGTAATTACAGGACTTTACGCGGTGGCAAAGTGACATTTGAAAATAACAATCCAGCCACTAATGACATGAAAATTAGAAAGGTTTGTGAGCCAAGATCGCTAGCGTTGATCATGTTTTGTCCTGAAACAGCACTATTTAATCCGATATAAACTTTGCTTCCAGGTACTAGAACAACTAAGCCTAATAATTTAACGATACTCGAAGGTAAGTTCATTATTTTAGAAAACATGTTGCTGTATAAACCTAATGCAAAAGCTCCCACGAAAGCGCTCAAAGGACCACCTAAATATAAAGCACTCCAAATACTTGCTCCATAAGCCACATAACCTGAAGCCATGCCCCAAGGTGCATCTTTTAATCTTACTTTAAATTGTATAACTAAGCTGATTGATAAAACTGTTACAGCAAGCCATGCAGTCCAATCAGGAATAAAGGTTGATGGTACTATATCGACTTCGCCCCAAAGTAATCGACCTATGGCTAAACCGAGAAAACCACCGAAGTAGAGCTTAAATAACGACATCAAAGCATCCATTATTCGTGCTGTACCAGAGATTAAATTTCTAGAAGCTAATTCAGATAAACCTAAAGTGAGTGCTAAACCTGGAATAAAGGAAATAATACTCGAGAGAATAACGACGGGAGTATTCAAGCTTGGATCAATTAAGGTAGCGGCAGAAGCAAGTACGGCAACAATAAGTGCCGTTATTGGCTCTAACATTTCAGTTACGCGTCGAGAATAACCACTCCAAAATACAAATAAATAAACAACAACACCTAACAGTGCTGACCAAAAAACATCATTCCAACTGGTGTGCATCAACATAGCGAATGCACCACTAGAGCCAACGAAGGCAAGTAGTGTTAATAGCTGTCCGTAGGGATTGGGCTTATTTTCTATTTCGTCTAAACGGTCTATAGCGTCTGAAAGAGTACGTTGACCTGAGCTTAACTCGTCAACTAGCTCATCAGTTCTCGCTAATGATCCTAAATCTAAATCGCCAGGATCTACACGAATAACATGCGCGTATTCTTGTTCATCATCTGTTTCAGATAACACAAACGTTAAAGACGTAGGCGTAATTAAAAAACAAGAATCTAAGTTTAAGGAAAGTGAGACATTATGCAGGTGAGCTTCAAGACGATAAGCTGGTGTCCCAAACTTATGCAGCGCTTTTCCTAACTTTATGATAAAGCGTCTTTTATCTTCGAAGTCTAAACCTTTTTCCATTAACATATATTCCTAATTATTTAATAGCTTATTTTAGTGGAATTGTGTGAAGATGTATTGAATTATTTATTAAAAACAAGGCTGAAATAGCAAGTTTTTCAAGTATGTTTTACTGTAACTTATTTGTATTTATACCGAGTATAGTGATTGAGAGCAGATACTCCTGATCAAATAACTAAAACAGGATAAAAAATCAATTTGATACAGACTGATATCCTTCAAAAGTAATCTAAACCTTAACTTTAGAACCTTAGCTTAAAAGAATTAACTTCTAGCCTTTATTTCAAAGAAATTGACTCGTTGCGGATTTTATAGCTATCTGAATATGGATGAGTACTTAGGTTTTGTTTAATGTAAGGTTTGGTATGTAGGGTTTGGATTGAAACGCTGTTGTTTATTAGGCTTTATTTACAAAGTATTACTTTCGAAGATATTGTTTTGAGAGATATTGCTTTGGAAGGTTCAGGTTTTAAAAGTATAAACTTAAAAAACTAACAGTCATTTAACATTTTATAATTTCTAACTATTACAAGGATATAGTCATGGCATTACTGATTATTTTAGCCGTTATTTTTGCTGTTGTTGGTTTAATGGTGGTTTTAGGTGAACGCTTTGGTAAACCTATGGAGCAAAAACAACAAGCGAAGCTATCTAAAATAGCGGGTATCGCTTGTTTTATCTTAATCATTTCTTTAATTGTGAAACAAATGCTCTAAAAGTCAAAAATGCAGTGGTTAGGCATTAAACACTTCATCTAGCGTCATTTTTTGATTACTGAGTATTTCACCTGAAGGGGCATAAGTACGTTCTATAATATCAACGACATTGTTTATGTCTTTAGTGATAATAATTGTTGAGCGTGTGCCATAGTCAGGTGATGTTATAAATATAGAACTCAGTAGAGCTTCTCGCTCTATAGGTAAGCCTGTTTTAGGTAAAGTGTCTGTTGAAGCTTGTGTTGTATCCGTCATTAAATCTAATAAAAGATCCATATCAAGCTGGCTTTCATGTTTTTTATCAGTCACTAAGTCTTTTAGTTTTTGTTGACCACGTTTCATTTTAGGCCAACTATCGGCTATAGCGCCATTACAAACACTAAAAACGCCATCTTCCATAAGATGTTCTTCTTGGTTAACACTATCAAAGCCGTAGAGCTTGTCTAAACTTCCGTAGATTAAATTGAAACCATTGTAGCTTTGACTATTCTGGGTGAGATGACTTCTTATTTTTTGGTGATCAACAGCAATATTATCAGGGGCTAGGGCTTTAAGTACCAAATCACCACGTGATGTTTTTGTATTATCAATTAAATGCGGTTGTCTGAAATTAGTTAATGCTGAAAAATGTTCAGACTTAGTTAAGCCTAACCAAGTTCCGCCTGCTTGTAAGTCTTTACCTGCTAATATATCGCTTTCAACCCATAGGTGGAGGTTTTGTGTAGGTCTCTGATGAAACTCATCTCGATTTGCACAGATAATAACAGGGAACTTTGGATGTTGCTTTAGGGCGATAAATAGAATGCACATAGGTAATTTAAGACTTCGTTTTAGCTGAGAATATAGGAATAGGAACTAACTTTTGATTATATTATTTCACTTAATTAAATCGAAAGTGAATAAACTATAATTGTTTAATAAAATATAGATAGTGTTACTAAGTGTTAGATGTGTTTAAAAGCATTGCTCTATGCTTTAAACTTAATAGTATTAAAGTGAGCCTGATGAAACAAGGTGTTTATGTTCGAATTACCTAATATAAGTAATATAAATTTAAAAGATAAAGTCTCTGAAAGTGAGTGGAATACGCGAGTCGATTTAGCCGCTTGTTATCGCTTAGTGGCTTTACATGGCTGGGATGATTTAATTTATACCCATATTTCAGCTCGTATTCCAGACACGAACTATTATTTAATTAACGCCTTTGGACTTACTTTTAAAGAAGTTACTGCATCTAACCTCGTTAAAATTGATATTGACGGTAATATTATTGATGCAGAATGTCCTTTTGAGATAAACCCTGCAGGTTTTACTATTCATAGTGCAATACATGCAGCACGACATGATGCTATGTGTGTTTTACATCTTCACACTAATGCAACTATAGCGGTTGCGAGTGTAGAAGACGGGCTTTTGCCTTTAAGCCAATATGCGATGTTTGCGCTTGCCTCGCTAAGCTATCACGATTATGAAGGCTTAGCGGTTAATCCTGCAGAGAAAGTCAAATTACAAAACAACTTAGCTGATACCAATTTTATGCTGCTAAGAAATCATGGTGCGTTAACTGTAGGTAAAACCATAGGTGATGCATTTATGCATATGTACGATTTAGCACGTGCATGCGAAATTCAAGTGCAAATAATGTCTACGGGTATGAAACCTAATATTGTTGATCAAAGCATTATTGATGGCATTAAAGCACAAGCAAATATAGTACATACTGGATTAACAGGTGGTCAAAAAGCTTGGCCTGCTATGTTAAGACGTGTGTATAACGAAGATCCAAGTTTTGCTCAATAGTATTTTGAGACCACAAACTCATTTACTTATTTTTTAAACAGCTTTTTATATAGAGAACTCCATGAAAGTAACTCACGTTGAAATTTTTGATATTCATTGTCCAGAACGTCCACCTTGGAACCCTATTTTTATTCGAGTACATACTGATGAAGGTATTTCAGGTGTTGGTGAAGCAGGTTTAGCTTATGACTGGGGACACAGTGCTGCAGCCGCTATGATCAAAGAAATAGTCGAAGCTGTTTTAATTGGTTATGACCCGTTTCAAACTGAAAAACTTTGGTCACGCATGTTACGTGAAAGCTTTTGGGGCTTAGGCGGCGGACCTGTACTTTATTCTGCGATGAGCGCTATTGATACCGCGCTTTGGGATATAAAAGGTAAAGCCTTAGGTGTTCCAGTTTATCAATTACTAGGTGGTAAAGTGAATGATGAACTACGTACTTATGCCAGTCAATTACAGTTCGACTGGGATACTGAAATTACCAAGTTAACTCAACCTGAGCAATACGCTGAAGCAGCTTTAAAAGCGGTTGCTGAAGGTTATGATGCAGTTAAAGTTGATCCTATTGTTTATGATGCAAATGGTGAGTCGTCATTTGATCGCACTAAACTCTTTACTCAACCACAAATGCGTTTATTCGGAAATCGTTTAAGAGCTATTCGTGACGCTGTTGGACCAGATGTTGATATTATTTTTGAATCTCATTCATTAATGGGCGCAGCTTCTGCTATCCAAATGGGTGAAGTTATCGAAGAAGTTGGCTGTATGATGTACGAAGAGCCAGTAAACTACTTAAACTCTGCGGTACATAAAAAAGTCGCTGAAAATGTGAAAGTGCCTATTGCTGGCGGTGAACGTTTGTATCATCGTTGGGATGTACGTCCGTATTTTGAAGACCAAAGTATTGATGTTTTACAGCCAGATGTTGGTTTATGTGGTGGTTTTACTGAAGCTAAAAAAGTGTGTGACTATGCTGATGTTTATGATATTCGCATTCAAGCCCATGTATGTGGTGGTCCTGTAGCAACAGCTGCGTCTTTGCATTTAGAAACAGCGATACCTAACTTTTTAATTCATGAACATCACACTTATGCGACTAAAGCGTGGAACCGTGAATTATGTATTCAAGACCCACAACCTAAAAACGGTATGTTCAAAGTTTCTGAAACACCAGGTCTTGGTATTGAATTGAACGATGACATTGTGAAACGTTCTCCACATGTGATCGTTAAGTAATCGAGAGTCATTATTATGAATAAAGTTGATATTAAGTTTTGTTCTAAATGTAAATGGTTAGCGCGATCTGCTTGGATGGCTCAAGAGTTATTAACTACCTTTGAGAGCGAAATTGATGAGCTATCTTTGTTACCAGGTACTGGAGGCATATTTGAAATATATGCTAATGGTACGCTTATTTGGTCGCGTAAAGATATGGGGCGATTTCCTGAAATTACCGAATTAAAAACTTTAGTGAGAGATACCATAGCGCCAGATAAAGATTTAGGCTGTATTGATCGGAAAAAGAATAACAGTTAGTTTAAGCGAGGGATAACTCATTATCTCTCGTTCATACTTGTTAGTTTTTGATAAATACAAAATCTGATATCACAAGAAGTTAAGTATGCTTAGTTGTAAGCTCTTAACTTCTTTTTCTTCTATATTGAGGTTTTATCGCTAGCTATTTTGCTGTTCTAAAACTTATACCAGTGCTTTGTGTTTTCTAGGCAAAGTTGTGTAAGTTGTTTTTGATTATAAGTAGCTAGACGTGAATGGTATTGCCAAACCTTTAGATAATCTTTACTGAATAAACACAGCGGAAAATTGCTCGCAAGCATAACTCTATTAATACCAAAAGCCTGAATACAATGAGCGATAATGTCATCGCACCAAACAGAGCTATAATTTCTGTCTTCCATTTCCCAACCTGAACATTTAATTGCGCAATGCTCAAATTGACTGAGTGTTTTTAAGCCATTTAGCCAATGATCAAGTTCACTACTTTGCACTGCAATATTATTGCTATGATCTTTTATAAAGTAGGGCGGTGATCCTGCATGATTAATAATAATGGTGAGTTCAGGTAGGTGTTTTAAAATATCAGTTAAAATCTGAATCGCTTTTAGATCAGATAAAGGCATTTGTAAGTCAAAACTTAATTGATTATCAGCTAAAAGTTTTAAATTATTGAAAGTGTTTTTATGACTTAAAATATCGCATGCTGAATCGTCTAAAATATGTCGACAGCCAACGACACTTTTATAATCTATTAGCGTATTTATTTGTTTTATAAAGTCGTTTGCTGGCGCTGTTAAGTCTATACAAGCTACTGAGCGGAAGTCATTTTTACAGCTAGCCTCTAACCATTGAATCTCTCGCCAAGGCGACTCATTATCAAAGCCTGCTTCAATATGTACAAAGCCTGTGAGTTCAAGCGCTTTGGTCTGAGTTGATAGGTTAATGTCAGTTTCAGAAAATTTGTTATTGATAACTTCTTTATCTGACCAGAAAGGCGGGTTTTCAGGCTTTAGCCATTGGTACTCGCCAAGTGATAAATCAAATAAATGAATATGTGGATCAATAATCTTCATGCTAAAACCTTAACTTACTGCAACGTTACTTATCTACGAATCTACTATTGTGTGGTATATCCACCATCAATTACCTGCAAGCTGCCAGTGATGAACGTTGATTTATCAGACGCCAAAAATAGTACGAGTTCAGCGACTTCTTCAGGCTGCCCCAATCTTCCTAAAGGCTGTAAACCTGCTTCTTCTTGATGAATTTGTGCTTTATCTGCACCAGAGCGCTCGCAATATTTATTTATAGCTTGATGATAAAGAGGTGTTTCAATCGTGCCAGGGCAAACTGCATTTGAGCGTATGTTATAACTTGCGTAATCAAGCGCTGTAGTTTTGGCGATAGAGGCTAATGCTGCTTTACTCATGTTGTAGGCAAATGAGTTTTGCTTAGCTATTAACGCTTGATCAGACGCCATAATAATAATTGAGCCCGCATTATTTGCTTTCATTGACGGTAATACGGCTTTTACTGCGGCATAAGCGCCTTTAACGTTAATGTTAAATACCCGTTCGAAATCAGCTTCTGAGGTGTTTTCAATCGTACCTGAAAAATGAATGCCTGCATTAGATACCAGCACATCTATCGTATATTGAGTACTTATTTCATTTACGATTTGGCTTACTGCGTCCACACTTGTGATGTCGCATGCTTTAAATATTCCAGCGTCTGACGGTGTAATATCTAAGTTAAATACTCGGTAATTATTTTCCAAAAATAGCTTAACAATACTTAAACCTATACCTGAACTACCGCCTGTAATTATGCATGTTTTTTTCATGAGAAAAGTCTTTTGAAGAAGTGAAAATCTTAGGTTTATAATAACGTTATCAGCTATGAACTACTATCAAGAGTATAAAAAAAGCCAACAATTTATATAAACTGTTGGCTTTGATGTTTTCAGCTAAGTATCAGGCGTTAATAATACCTGTTTATTTAAGACTTAATTATTTAGCTAACTCTATAAATGCTGCTGTGTACATTTTCAAATTCAGTGTGAATTGTTCGATAGTAATAAACTCACTTTCAGTATGACCTGTGTATTCAGTGTTTGGCATTGAAGGTCCAAAGCTTACAGCGTGAGGGAACATTCTTGAATTAGTACCACCACCAATCGAAATAGGCTGAGCATTTTTAACACCAGTATAGTGTGAAAAAATTGATAATAACGTTTCAACTTGAGGTGCATCATCTTGTACCCAAGGTTCTTTAACTACAGTGCCTAAGTCGGTAACAGGAAATTGGTTAGCGCTAGACCAATCAGTTACTGCTTTTGTTATTTGCGCTTTAAGTATTGCCGTGTCTTTGCCTCGAGGACGTCGAATATTGATATTAAGTTGCATACCATTATCTAGCTGCTTTAATACCGTTGGAGATAAAGTTAGTGGTCCCATAAAGTCATCTTTAAAGGCTAACTCTCCAAATTTGTCTGCGTATAAACCTGTACCGATATTATCGTTAATAAAGTTTACTAGCGCGCCACTTGTATTTGCTGGCCAGCGTTTAAAAGAGATCAAATCTGCAAGATAAGTAATCGCATTTACACCGTCTTCAGGTTTTGACGAATGAGCTGACTTACCTAAAGCTTTAATGGTTAATACACGATCTGTTAGATCAAAATCAAAACCGATATTTTTATAAGCTTTTGCTTTGTTGATAAGTTGTTGAAGTAGTTCAACATCTGCATTTTCGATAATAGCTATAGCATCTTCAGGTATTTGACTACCAAAAAATCCACCTGTGAATGATGCTAAGTAAGCTTGTTGAGTGCTCACTGTTTTGTTAGAGAAAGTTACACTTATTGTTCCATAACCTTTTTCTGCCGTTACTACTGGATATTCTGCATCAATGGTAATGTTCATTTGAGGCAAGTCGTGAGTTTTTATGTATTCTTCTAATGGCGCCCAATCTGACTCTTCTGCCATGTAAATGTATAGCTCTAAACGCTTATCTAATTGTATGTTTTTATCTTTAATTGCTTTCATTGCATACAAAGCTGTAGAGATAGGACCTTTATCATCTTCTGTACCGCGACCAATTATAGTCCCAGGTTTTGATGTTAGATCTAATGTATATGGAGATTGTTTCCATTTGGTTTTATTAGCAGGTTGTACATCACCATGAGTAATGATCCCAACGCGGTCTTTTGACTCACCTAAGCCGATAATTACTACAAAGCCATCGTCTTTAAAATCAAGACCAAGAGCTGCAGCTTGTTTTTTTAATTCTTGTTTAAATGCAATATGAACAGGATTTTCTGGTGAAGAAACACCTTCTACAGCAACGGTATTATGTTTTACCAGTTGAGCCAGGCTGTTTATCATGTCTTCTTTGTAGGTTTCTACTGCGTAAGTTGCTGTTTCATCAGCTAATGTACTTACTTTCATTGCGCTTACTGAGGTAGAGAAAATAAATGGTACTAAAAGTGTTAATAAACTGAGTTTCTTAATCACAAGTTGTCCTTAAAGGTAATTTAATGTGGTGGATCTAACGTTATTATAACGAATAAATAGATAAGCTCACTGTACAGATACGTTTTAATCAACCTATACAGCTTTTTATGTTCGAAGAAGATGTTAAAAAAATCATGAAAACGTCCCCGTTTAGCTTGTTTTAAGGTAAAGTACGCGCTTATTTATGAAATTTATTATTTAGGTAAGTTATGACGTTAACACAACTTTTAGCAGTAATAGTAAAAGAACCACAAACTGTTTCTTTTGATGATGTGATCAGTACTATTAATGAAAATTATCAATATACACCAACAACTTTTAGTAATGGCGAAGTGGTTAATGAATCAGGAACTAACGAAGGTTCATGTAAGATTTTTGCTTTTGCTCAATTAAATGAATTATCGGTAGCGCAAACGTTAGCCTGTTTCGGTAAATATTACCGTGAAGATGTATTAGCGCATCCTGAAGGCAACGACCATGGAAATATTCGTAACTTTATAGTGTCTGGTTGGGAAGGTGTTAAATTTTCTGGTGAGGTCTTAGTTAAGGCTTAAGTGATGGTATTCAAGTGATGCAGAATGAGTGATTCAGCACCATTGATAACACATCATTTAGAAAGCGAGTTGTTAGGTATGAATAAGAGGTTCTATATGAACCTTTCTTTCTAAATAAAACATTTTACTTGGACCATGTTCTCTTTTTGTTCTTTCATTGAACTCGCCAACATTAAGTTTTACGCCATGATATATACGTTCAGTGGCTTCAATATAAACTTCAGTCATATAGCTTTGAATATGTGCTTCAATGATTTCTTTCTCAATAAGGATCTCTCCCATTCTGTGCGCATGATATTGATAGGTTGAAACCACTTTTTTAATCATACCTGCAGGCGCTTTGCCTTTGGGTAGCGCTTTAACTTTATTCATGGCTACTTTTAATTCTTGAGTTTTTTCAGTTTCAATTTTTAGCTGTTTTTCTATTTCACTAATTTGTTGTTTATACTCTTTAATTCTTTTATTAAAAGTAATTGTTGTTGAACTACCTGCTGTAGCGCCAACTGTGCCGGCGTGAACTGAGTTTACCGCGTTAATATAGCCAGCAATTAATTTACCATCAGCTTTGTCTTCAGAGCCGACCCAAAGTTTATCGTTAACGTTAATTATACTGTGCATTAGTTGATTGTTTATGCGAAGAATGTTGCAGCTAATATCGGCATACTGACAGTATTTAGCGAAAATATTGCCTTGAGCATTGATATTGGCGCTCATGGTGATGTTAGATGTGGAAAGATCTTCTACTTCCTGCTTTTTACCAATGATGCCGCTCATAATTGTAATGTCGCCACCCGCTTCTAAATAAGCTGACTCGACAAAACCGCCAACGGTTATATCGCCTTTAGCTACTACTTTCATGCCTTCACATACATCGCCATCAATAATGACACTACCTTCAAATTTTATATGACCCGTTGTAACATCAACATTTTTTAATTTATAAACTTCATCTATCGCTATACCATTTTTGATAGAGCGGGGCAGGCCAACTAATGTTGAGATAAGAACGTTTTTATTTTTAGGACTGATGATCGTGCCTTCACCCACAGCCATTTCAATATCTTCGCCTGGGTTAGATTCAAGAGGAACCCCTGTAACCGTGAAGCCTTTAACACCTTCGGTAAAAGGTATTATTTGAGCAAGAGGTTCGCCAACACGTACACAAATAATGTCACCTAAATCTCTCATGTCAACCGTGCCATCATCACGTTCACGTGGGCGTAATATACGGTCTTGGGCGCATTGTACTAATAGTTTTATACGAGCATTGGAGCCATTGATGGGCGTTTTACCTTTGGCTATCACTCCTTTGAGTAATATACCTTCAGGCTCTGTAATTGAATCTTGAGCAAGGCGAATGAGTCCTTCTTTACTAAAACCTTTTTTGATCCCTGCTGCTTGTGCGGTATTTAAAACTTCTTTAGCGGTGAGGTTCTTTCCGCCTAATGCTGTGGTGATTTCAGCTGTTGCTGACATTTCATCATCATCGATTTTTATTTCGATAGTTGCATCTTTTCGTTCGAGTACTTGATAACGGATTTCTCGACCTGTGTTATCTTTTTTGAGAGGCTTTAAAACACTATTGAGTTCGGCAATAGCATTTCTAATATTACTGATGTTTAGCTCTAAATGACTGTATTCGGAAGTCTCAATTAAACTTTGAATAGCTGCTTCATTAATGATCTTGTCATTTTTTATTGGCTGTAAAACCAAGTCGATATTGTTTTTCTTATTTTCAACCAAGTTTGCTTGAGTCACGAACTACATCCTTAATGTTCAGTCTTTATTTTATATTTTAAATATAATTTTCTTGATGTACCTTTATAAATGCAGGGGTTCTTATTTTAGAGTAATCAATCTTGTATTCTTTATTGTCTAAAGCTTGCACAAATAATAAGGTTTTTTCTTCACCAAAACACTCTGAAGAGCTTATATCAATTACTTCTTGATAGACTTTTTTAGCTTCAGATTCTTTTTCTTGGTAATTCACCTTTGTATTCACCAATACCTCTGTTACTTATTATTACTACAGGCTTTTCGCCATTAACGATAAGTAAATCAAATTTTCTGTTTTTGTGGATAATTGTATTGCGTCCACTGGTGATAAAATTCTTTTCTATCAAAATTCGCCCCTAATGTCGGTAACTGGTCTCAGTTTTATTTAATACAGGTAAAGCATAGTTTATGAAAAATTATAAGCTACTGTATTTAAAATATATTAATCACGGGAAAGAGTAACAATTTAAATACTCTAGCAGTCAATATATAAAGTTTTAATTTACTAAGCAATACATAACAAGAATATTGCTATAAATCCTATTGCTTATGTGTTTCAAGTTATTTTACATACAAAGGCTTATGTGGGCTTTGTATTAAGAAACGCCTTACTAGATCTAAACATCTGGCAGCTACGGTTCGTTGGAAGTTATTTCTCTCACCTTTCACAACAAAGTGCTGAGTATGAATGTTGCTTGAATCTCCCCAAGCTATCCAAACTGTACCTGTTGGTTTGTCAGGTGTGCCACCTGTTGGACCCGCAATACCTGAAACAGCAACAGCGATATCAGCATGACTTTTAGCTAATGCGCCTTTTGCCATCGCAATAACAGTCTCTTTACTTACCGCACCCAATTTATCTAATGTGGTTTTAGGTACTCCGATCATTTCTGTTTTCATTTCGTTTGAATAAGTAACAAAACCCGCTTCAAATATTTGAGATGAACCTGCTATTTCGGTTATTTGACTGGCAATTAAGCCACCAGTGCAAGATTCTGCCGTTGTTATAGTAAGCTTTTTTTCTAAGAGTAGCTGATAAACACATGAGGGCAGTGAAAAACTATCGTCTTCTATTTCACCTAAAATATGATCGTTTAATAGTTCGTGAAATCTTGGCAACCACAGCGTTTTGATTTCATAGGCGGCTTTTGTATAGCTTGTTAATTTTAACTCTAAAGTAGGGGAGTTAGCTCTATATCCAATTTCAATTTCTTTAGGTAGATCAGGAAAGTTTTCATTAATCAGCATTTGTAGCTTTGATTCGCCAATACCAAAGACTAAAAATCGGGTTGTGTGAGCGAGTTCTTGATTGGGGAGTTGGCTTTTTAATAAAGGAATGATTTCTTCATTCAGCATTATTTTTAATTCGCTAGGCACGCCTGGTGTACAAAAAATATCACAGTCATTAATATTTAAGTGTATCCCCACAGCACTGCCTGTTCGGTTATGAATTATTTGACAATTTTTAGGTAATATCGCTTGTTTTAAATTTGCTTGATCAAGTATTAATTCGCGCTTTTCAGCCCATACCTGTAAATGCTTTATTGCTTTAGGGTTTTCTTCTAATGCTAAGTCGGCAGCTATGGCTAATGCTTCTGCGGTTAAGTCGTCTGTTGTTGGTCCTAAGCCACCATTGATAATTAGTATGTCTGCAAGTTTAGACATATGCTGTATTTCACTGATCAGTGTGGCTAAGTTGTCTGAGATAGTTACACGTCTTGAAACATCAAGACCTAACGCTTTAATCTGTTTTGCAACATAAGCTGAGTTTGTATCAATAACGTCACCGCTAACGAGTTCATTACCAGTAAGTAGTAACTGTAAATTGATAGACGACATAAGTTTACCTTTCTTTTATTCAAGTATTAATAGCAATAAGACATCATAAATTTTATCAAACTATATTTATACATTTTCATTAAGTTAAAGTGCCTTTAACTTTGTTTTACTCTCTTTTCTACAATATAAAATAAGAAGCAGGCAAGTGGGACTCTATTTTTTGGATGAATGTTTTGGTTATTTTAATAAACTTGTTATTAGGGTCTGTTGACCTTTCGAGATTGCTTTTACAGCAAGGTGTTTGATATTTAGACAAGGCTGAGTCTGTGACGTGTAGCTAGCTACTCGAACAGACGATAACGCCCTGTCTATCCAAAGTTAGGAATTTCAAACATATGCTGCCCTTTGGGTTCATTTAAAACGAATTTACTCATTGCTGTTCGCTTTTTTAATAGAATAACTATTAGACAAAGCTCACATCGCGATTAAATTCGTTTTAAAGTGAATAAAATTTAACCCTGAAAGATCAACAGACCCTAGAATGTTTTGAAAGTCTTAGTTACATAATTGTCTATTCATCCGTATCAAATAAGTGACTTTAACGTTAGAATAAATAAGATTAATTTGGCTTGGGAAAGTTAACATTTTGGCAAAAACATTTAACCGTAATTTGTTATTAGGATATTGGTATAGAGGTGACTCTGACGCTGAAGGGAACCAAATGACAGAGTTTGCGCGGATAGAGCCAGACGGTAGTTTTGAGTTTATATTTGTACAATATAACCAGGCAGGTGAGGTTGTTGAAGAAATAACTGAGCTGGGAGACTGGGGTTTAGTCGGCGATATTCACTTTACGATAACTAAAGGTGAACTCATTGATGAAGAACATTACGGTGCAGATATGACAGATGAAGAAAACTATCAAGCCTACAAAATATTAGATTTAGACCGTAACATTGTTAAATATCAACATATAATTACAGACGAAGTATTTATACTGAGACGTGTTGTTGATAAAATAGCTCATTGTTAATGAGTGTTTGGTTAAATTTTTATCGAATAGCGAATTAAAAGAATAATTTATGTAAGTGCTTTTTAAAATTGAGAAACAAGTATTTATCGCACTTTTAAAATTTTAAAACAACAATTTTGAGACAACAATGAAAAGACTTAAAGACGCAAGTTTAATAACAGCAATAAAAACTCCTTATGACGCGAATGGTGAAATAGACCTAGCAACATATGACTTACTTGTGGCGAAGCAACTTGAAGCTGGAGTTGACGGTATTATTGTTGGTGGAACAACAGGTGAAGGGCATTTATTAAGCTGGGAAGAGCACTTGATGCTTATTGCTCACACAGTTAACCGTTATGGCGATAAGCTAATTGTTGTAGGTAACACTGGTAGCAATAATACGCGTGAAGCGATTAAAGCAACGACAAACGGTTTTGCTATGGGAATGCATGCAGCATTACAAATTAACCCATATTACGGTCGTACTTCAGAAAAAGGTGTTATTGAACATTTTAAAGCGGTATTAGATATTGGTCCTGCATTCATTTATAACGTGCCTGGTAGAACAGGACAAGATGTAACACCTGAGATGATAGAGCCATTATCAACTCACAAAAACTTTATTGGTGTGAAAGAATGTTCAGGTAATGAGCGTATAGCTCAGTATGAGAAAAAAGGCATTGCGTGTTGGTCGGGTAACGACGATGAAAGTTTTGCAGGAAGACATGAGTTTGGTTCTCATGGAGTTATCTCTGTAGCATCAAATATTATTCCTAAAGTTATGCGTAAGTTAATGGATGAACCCGATCATGAGTTAAATAAAAGCGTTACAAACTTTATGTCGTGGTTATTTTGTGAGCCTAATCCTATCGCATTAAATACGGCTTTAATGATGACTAAAGCTGTTAACCCTGTGTTTAGATTACCGTATTACGCTTTAAATCAGCAGCAACGTGAAGAAGGTTTTGCTCTGTTAAAAGAAATAGACTCAGATGAACTTGTTGGTGATAGCTTATCTTTAATGGCTGATGACGACTTTACTTATAAAGCCTAAATTTTAAAGCCATACTTTTAAAGTAGAATTTTAAATCTCATTTATTTGCATTGATTAATAAATAAGTGATTGTAGATAATAAGGCTTCGTTTCTTATACTTAACCTCAATTCGGGTTACTAAAGTATTAAAGAACGAAGCCTTAAATTTATAAAGTAGCGTTAAGCTAAAGTTAAGAATTAAATTTCTGAACTTATTTAATTAAATGCAAAGGTAATAACTCGTCAGGTAAGCGAAAGCTTTTATTCTCAAAGCTTATAGGGCAATCAAATGATAATGAAAAAGCACATAGCTGCAGATTTAACTCCTCATTCGTTTTATCATTAAAAATCTTATCCTTTTCAATATCTCCATGTAACCTATCGCCAACAACAGGCATTTCTATACTTGCAGAATGAAGTCGTATTTGATGTTTTCTTCCTGAATCAATAAGAACATTAATCAAAGATGTATTAAGGTCTTCATTATAAGTTAAGCAATTAAATTGGCTTTGTGCATTTTTTCCATCAACTTGTGTCGTAATTATTTCAGGTTGAGGACGCTTCCTATGATCGCCATGGATCAAAATAAGGTAGTGTTTTTCTAAATGATGCAGTTCGAATTTTTTACTGAAAGCTTGAGCCATTTTTTTAGTATGTGCGATAACAATTAGACCTGTAGCAGCACGATCTAAGCGATGTACAATAAAAACTGCACGCTCTGGTTGTAAATGGGTTTGTGCCCAGCGTGCGATTGTACAATGGTCACTCCATTTTGAACCTTGAGATAACATGCCATAAGGCTTATACCAAATACTGTATTCACCCATATCTTCAATCAGCTTGGCTTCATTCGGTACTTGATTAAGTACATCTTGGTTATAATAAAAATGTAACTCATCACCTTTTTTTAATGCTTTTTTTATTCGACGAAAACGTTGTGTAGATTTGCCTCTTGTTAACCAAAGGGCACCTTTAGCTATAGCCTTTTTTAAGTTAGCAATGCTTATATCACAAATCGCTTCTAACTCCACTAGGGCATTAGTTGCTTCTGATGTAATAACGATATGTTTTTCGAAAATTTGCTTGTTAGCTAAATGTTCTGTTGAAATGCTCAAGCTAAGCCTTTAAATCGGTTTTAATAAAATAATAATGCTAGTTTACCAAACAAGACAATGACCTGTCGTATTTTTGATAGTATTATTTAATCTCAACTCGGGATAATAGGTTTTATAAATCATAGATTGATCGAGTAATACAAAACTAAAATTTATTAAGGTATAAAATGGAACGTGATTTAACGCTTTTTCCTCAAGATGAGATTGGTGAATATTTGTGGGATGCAGTAAGTACAGGTAATGATCTTAGCCAAGAAAGAGAGATCGAATTTACTGTTATTTTTAAGTCTCATGAACTGGCACTTAAATTCGGTCATTTATTATTAGAGAATAATCAAAAACTTTCATTATGTCCATTTGATGAGAATACTGATTACCCATGGGAAGTTACAGCTTACCCATTTATTAGTGCCTTGTATGAAAATATTATTGCGTATCGCCATTTGTTAACAGAAAGCTCAGCACCTTTTGAAGGTGTTTTTGATGGGTTTTATTTCCAAGTAAATTAATAACAACTTTCCATAATTGTAGAGCCGTATGATTGATATTAAGAAGTTTGATGAGATAAAGAAAACAAGTGCAAAATCTTTTAATGAACAAAAAGCATTGATAAAGAAAGTGATGGCGGGCAGGGTTATTCAATGTAATACCTGCGGAACCACAATCAAGCTAGTTTTACCTGAACAGTCTGAATCTCCAGGTTTGTATTGTAGTAAAGGTTGTACCGATATTGCTTTAGATTTTGAGTTGTAGAAACTAAAAAGTCGTCATCGTTATGATAAAGCATTGGCCTTTACATAAATTGATATAGATTTATAAAGCTAAGAGCTATTCAAAATATTTTAGAACTACGTCAAATCAAGCTGTTCAGTAAATCTTATATTTACTCTCCTTCGATTCCCTTCAGGTTAGTTAAATAAAAAGGCCTGTTACGATTAAATAACAGGCCTTAGTTAATGTTTGCTTTTAGTTTAAAACTTTAGCTGACTTTTGAATCAGCTTCTTCCTGTTCTTGTCCTGCATCCATATCATAAAAAACGTCTTCATCGAATTGCTTTTCAGACTTACCAACAATAATAGTTACCATACTATCGCCTGTCACGTTAACTGCCGTTCTAGTCATATCAAGCAGTCTATCAACACCAATAATCAGACCTATACCTTCAACAGGCAAGCCTACTTGGTTAAGTACCATAGCAAGCATTATTAGCCCTACGCCAGGTACTCCAGCAGTACCTATTGAGGCTAGCGTTGCCGTTAAGATCACAAGTAAATAATCAGTTAAAGTTAAATCAACATTAAACACTTGGGCAATAAATACAGTGGCGACACCTTGCATGATCGCAGTGCCATCCATATTAATTGTTGCGCCTAAAGGAACAGTAAAAGAGGCGATAGAGTTTTTAACGCCCATCTTTTTAGTTGTTGTTGCCATTGTTATAGGCAATGTTGCATTACTACTTGAGGTAGAGAAAGCGAATATAGCGGTATTACGCATTTTTCTAAGGAATATTAAAGGGTTTAAACCTGTTAATAATTTAAGTAAAACAGGATAAGTAATTGTGGCGTGAAGAACTAATGCAAAAAATACCACTAGGAAGTATTGGATCAAATTACCAAAGGTTTCTATGGATACATCAGTAAATAACCCCGCTAATAAACAGAACACACCATAGGGTGCTAAGTTCATTAAAATAGTCACTAAGCGCATAATAACCGTGCTTAAGTCTTCAAATAAGCTAGCAATTCTTTCGCCTGGTTTACCTGAAAGAGCAATGGCTATACCAAACAATAATGCAAAAACAATCACCTGAAGCATATTTCCATTAGCAAAGGCTGCAAATGGATTACTTGGGAACATCTGAATTATAACTTGAGCTAAAGATGGTGCTTCTCTACTTTCAAATGTGGTATTGGCTACCATGTTAACGCCTTCACCAGGATTTACTAGCAAAGCTAAGAACATAGCAAAACTTATCGCTATTGCTGTGGTTATCAAATATAAACCTATAGCTTTGCCGCCAATACGCCCTAGTTTAGAGGTGTCTTTTAAAGAACACGTACCACAAATTAAAGAAACAAAAACTAAAGGAACAACTAACATTTGTAAGCTGGCGACAAAAACCTTACCGCCTACTTGAAATATTCCATCAACTAATAATCCTCTAAGAGAAAGATCGAAAATATAAAGAGGGATAACGAAATCAGATTTATTGGGCATGAGCATTTGTAATATAAAGCCGAGAATAATGCCGGCAGCCATACCTATAACGATGCGAGTAGTTAAACTAGCGCTTTTTTTATTTGACATATTTTATAAATGTTTTATTAATTAGAAGATGATTTTACTAGATTATCAGTAAATCCCCTTATTAAAAAGCTAACGATTGTTAGTTTTTTTAATAAGGTAGTGACCTTTTTGCATTTTTTCAGTTAAGATGACAAAGTTGATATTAAAATTTACCAGGGAGATGCTTTTTATGGCGCTACTTCAACGCTTTAGTTTAGTTATACTACTTTTTACGTTAGTAGCTTGTGGAGGGAGTGAAGGGAGTTTTACAAACACCGACACAGATACCGATACGGACACTGATACAGATATTACTCTTGTCACCATGTCTTTGGAAATTTCGGATACAAACATTTCTGATGCGAGTCCTGCTTTATTAAGTGCTACAGTGTTAGCTGATGGACAGCCTCTTTCTGGTGTTCTCGTTCAGTTCTCTCTTGATGAACGTTTCGAAACACTTGCAACATTTACACCTGAATTAGGTACAAGTGTTACTAATGATGACGGTATCGCAACTATAACGCTTAATTCTGGCGGTACTGCTGGTGCGGGTACTGTTAGTGCTACCATATCTTTTGATGATGAAGAGCTTATAGCAAGTACTTCTTTTAGTAGCGCAGGTGATGCCAATACAGGAGAAACGCCTGATGTGTCTAATATTTCATTGTTTGCGAGTAGCCAACAAATCGCTTCAAGTGGGGCGCAAGAAGTCACATTGTCTGCTATTGCAAAAGATGCAAATAATAATTTATTAGAAGATGTAAATGTTACTTTCTCTGCCAGTTCGGGTGATATTGAAATTGTTGATGGAGTAACTGGGGCCGATGGTAAAGCAACAGCAACACTAACGACATCTATTGATCCATCAAATAGAATTATAAATGTGACGGCATCTACAGCACAGTTTTCTGATTCAGTAGATGTTGAAGTTGTTGGTACAACGGTACAGCTTACAGGTTCATCATCTTTAGCAATTAATGACTCGAATAACTTTATAATTCGAGTGTTAGATTCTGATGGTGAAGGTATTGCAAATAGTCTAGTTACTTTATCTACAACGAATATATCCAGCACCGGTGAAGTTGCAAATATAACAATACCAGAATCTGTGACTACTGACTTTACTGGCCAAGCAACTTTAGCTGTTGTGGGTACATCTGGTGGTAAGAACTCTATCGTAGCAACAGCTCTAGGTGCTTCAGTAACTCAAGCAGTAACCGTTCAAGCAGACTCATTTTTATTCTCTGCTTTCAATGATGGTGATGGCACTAATATTAATTTAACCACACAAGACTTATCATCTATACCTGACGTATTGTTATCAAATACAGCAACAATAACCCTAACTTGGTCTAGAAGTGGAACTGTTGTGGCTGATGGTACAGTAATTAACTTTACTGCAACTCGAGGTGATTTATCTACTAACAGTGCAACAACGGTTAATGGCCAAGTATCAACTACAGTATCATCTACGAATGCAGGTAAGTCGTTAGTTACTTTCAGTGGTGTTGATGGTGATATTGCTTTAACGAATCAATTAGAATTTGAATTTGTTGCTGAAACAGCTGATGAGATTGTAGCTCAAGCATCACCTCACTCTATAGGGCCAAATGGTCAAACATCAACTATATCTGTAGTGGTAAAAGACCCTACGGGTAACTTAGTGAAAAATAAACAAATTGATTTTACTTTAACGGATACTAATGGTGGCTCTATTTTCCCAGCGAGTGCTATAACTGACAGTAATGGTAATGCTTCAACAGTATATACATCTAATGCAGTATCTGCTCAAGATGCTGTTTCTATAAAGGCAACGGTACGAGATACTCCAACAGTAACTCAGACTGTTACATTAACAGTTGCTGATAGAGAGTTATTTATTACATTAGGTACAGGTAACACTATTGAAGAAATAGATGTGACTAATTACAACAAACAATTTAGTGTTTTTGTTACTGATGTAGATTCTACTCCTGTTGAAAATGTTGAGTTGACGGTATCTGCTGTACCTAATACTTATTATAAGGGAGAATGGATCAGAACTTATGATACTGCTGGAACTTTCTTACGCTGGGCTACTGCAAGAAATGTTATTAAAGATGAACTGGGTAATGTAACGGCCTATGATGTTGGTGGGTTCGGGTGTAATAATGAAGACACTAATATTGATGGGATATTAGATATCGGTGAAGATACTAATACTGATGGATCACTAACACCAGGGAATATAGTTGCAGCTCTTGGTGATATTGTGACTGATGATGAAGGTAAAGCCATTATTGATATTCGTTATCCACAAAGTCATGGTAGTTGGGCAGATATAGATCTTATTGTATCAGCCAAAGTAAATGGTACTGAAAGTTCTACACAAACAGTATTTACACTTTCTACATCAGCTGAAGATATACTTGATGAAGACGTAACGCCACCTACATCAGGTACCGGTTTAAATGGTCCATTTGGCGCAACTAGTAATTGTAATGTTGCCGATTAACCCTATTTAGGGTGAGGTAATATTCAGTTATAAAAAAAGCTCTTTCGGGAGCTTTTTTAATGTCTTGAATTCAAGTAAAAACTAACACTCCAATTAACGATTACGCTTTTGACATCTCACTAATTAAAAATGCTGAGATTTCACCACAGGCTGCTAATGTTTTGTTTCTACTTTCTTCACCTAAACCTGAGCTATCAGTGAAAGGTGCAATTTCCATCATGTCAGCGCCAGTGATTGGGTATTCTTTGCCAAGAGATTTAAGTATCTTCATTGTATCAGGCATATCCATGCCATCTGGCTCTGGTGTTCCTGTAGCTGAAGCTATCGAAGCATCTAGCGCATCAATATCAAAGCTTACATAAAGTTCATCAATATTTTCGCTTTTCAATTGAGATAGAATATTTTGTATGATGCTATCAACACCATTTTCTTTAATCTCATGCGACCAATGCTGTTTCACGCCAAAGGTATTTTCCCAATGTGATTTAGGTTTTCCGCTTGAACGTATACCTACTTGGATCAAATGACTGCGGTCATGTAAATCATCTAAAATATGTGTACACCACGAACCAAAACACAAATCTATGCCTAAGCGCTCCACTAATAGGTCTGTGTGCGCGTCAAAATGAATTATTGCAGCACGAATGCCTTGTTTCTTTTTAGCTTGTAAATAAGCCTTTGTGAGCGGATAACTCACAGAGTGATCTCCACCAATACCAAAGATCCCTTTTTTAGGGAACTCAGCATAGAAATCATGCAATACATCTTCCGTAATAGTTAAAGGGCTTACAGGGTAAGTGCTATTTTCATCTTGATATAATGCTTTTCTACAGTTTGAAATAGTGGCTTCATTCAAATATTTATCATGTAGTAAATGAGGGATAACGCGCACATCACCTAAATCAAAAGCATTTAAACCTTTATACTGCTCTAGTAATGTAGATCGAACAAATAGAGGTCCCCAGTTAGCGCCTCGTAAAATTCCGCCACCACAATCAGATGCGATACCCAGAATTACAGCATTTGATGCTGTTGGTAAGTCGTCTAATGATGATGACCATAATTGTTCAATGTTTTCTGTTTGTCCAAAAAGAGCTTGGTGCAATTGTTCTTTTCTTTCTTTAGCCGTGTTTACTGTAAAAACTCCATTACCAGGAGGACATAAACATTGCGTAAACTTATTTTTTAAATTTAGCCATGATGCAGTCATATGAAATCTCGTTATGTTATTTAGATTACAAATATCAAAAGGAATAAATGTAGGGGGAATTTGGCGATTCATTGTTTTTTAAGGGCTGTAATCGAAAAATAATGAATGATTATCTTTATTTGCTCTTATTTTTTGTATTAAAGTCGATTATGATTACGCCAGAAATTACTCCTACATTATAACGAAAAGCATTAGGTCAGGCGAATTTAATCATAATATTTGCTTGTTACTTTGCTTTTTTACAGATATATCTAATAGTAATTAACATTTTAAACATCTATTTTATCGTGAATTAGTTCTTAAACATTGGTTGCTCGCCTAATTATCGAACAAATTCAACTTAACATATAATACCTAATTGATGTACTTCAGTTAGTGACTAGGAATATATAATCATATGGGAAAATCTCTGGTAATTGTCGAATCACCAGCTAAAGCGAAGACAATTAACAAGTACCTTGGTAAAGATTTCATTGTGAAATCTAGTGTCGGTCATGTCCGTGATTTACCTCATGGAAGTACGGGTAAAAAAGTTGCTGCAAAATCTCCTGCTGAAGTTCGTAAAATGGCTCCTGCAGCAAAAGCTAAGTACAAAGAAAAAAGAGATAAAGAAGCTTTAGTTAATCGCATGGGTATTAACCCTGATAAAGACTGGGAAGCTAATTATCTGGTTTTACCTGGTAAAGAAAAAGTGGTTAACGAATTAACCAAATTAGCGAGTACTGCAGATACCATCTATCTCGCAACCGATTTGGATCGCGAGGGAGAAGCAATCGCGTGGCACTTAAAAGAGTTAATTGGTGGTGATGATTCAAAATTCAAACGTGTTGTTTTTAATGAAATAACAGAAAACGCAATACAACAAGCCTTTTCTACGCCTGGCGAATTAAGTATGCCTGGTGTTAATGCACAACAAGCGCGTAGATTTTTAGATCGTGTTGTTGGCTTTATGGTAAGCCCGTTACTTTGGAAAAAAGTTGCTCGTGGTTTATCAGCAGGGCGTGTTCAATCTGTTGCAGTTAAATTAGTTGTTGAAAAAGAACGTGAAATCAAAGCTTTTGATCCTAAAGAATTTTGGGAAATTACCGCTGACACTAAAACAAATACTGGATTAGATTTTGAGTTAGATGTTACTCACAACAACGGTAAAGCATTCAAACCAACGAACAAAGTAGATACTGATAATGCTTTAGCTATTTTAAATGATGCTAAATATACGGTTGATAAACGTGAAGATAAACCTTCAAAAAGTACACCGTCAGCACCATTTATTACTTCAACGTTACAACAAGCGGCCAGTACAAAATTAGGCTTTGGTGTAAAACGTACGATGGGGCTTGCTCAACGTTTGTATGAAGCAGGGCATATTACTTATATGCGTACAGATTCAACTAACTTAAGTAAAGACGCTGTTGAAACTTGTAGAACTTATATCGCAGATTCTTTTGGTGAAAATTACTTACCTGAAAGTGCGAAAGTTTATAGTAGTAAAGGTAATGCTCAAGAAGCGCATGAGGCGATACGTCCGTCTAATGTGAAAATGGAATCAGCCTTCATGGAAGGTATTGAAGCCGATGCTAAAAAGTTATATGACTTAATTTGGCGTCAGTTTGTTGCTTGTCAAATGACAGCGGCTAGATATACCGTAAGTACATTAACGATTGGCGCTTCAACATTTGATTTGAAAGCTAAAGGTCGCGTAATGCAATTTGATGGTTGGACTCGTGTTCATCCACAATTGTCTAAAGGTGATGATAAGCATCTACCTGATCTATCAGTTGGTGAAGTATTAACACTTGAACAGCTTAATCCAGCACAACACTTTACTAAGCCACCAGCACGTTTTGGTGAAGCTTCATTAGTTAAAGAGTTGGAGAAACGTTCTATTGGTCGTCCATCAACATACGCTTCAATTATCTCAACTATTCAAGATCGGGGTTATGTACGTTTAGATAAAAAACGTTTCTACGCAGAAAAAATGGGTGAAATCGTAACCGATAGCCTATCTGAAAGTTTTGATAACTTAATGAGCTACGACTTTACAGCTAACATGGAGCAAGAGCTTGATGAAGTAGCTGGCGGTAAAGCCAATTGGAAAGATGTTTTAAATAAATTCTATAGCAACTTTACTAAACAGTTAAAGTTAGCTGACATGCCAACTGAAGAAGGCGGCATGAGAAACAATGAGCCAGTACTCACTGATATTGAATGTCCAACGTGTCAACGTAAAATGGGCATTAGAACAGCTTCAACAGGTGTTTTCTTAGGTTGTTCTGGTTATGCTTTACCTCCAAAGGAACGTTGTACTAAAACAATGAACCTGACGGCTGGCGAAGAAGCTGTAAGTGTTTTAGCTGAAGATCAAGAAACTGAAGCTTTACGTGCGATGCATCGTTGTAAAAAATGTTCTACAGCGATGGACAGCTATTTAATTGATGAAACTCGAAAATTACATGTGTGTGGTAACAACCCTGTATGTGATGGTATTGAAATAGAAAAAGGCGAGTTCAAAATTAAAGGTTACGAAGGTCCTATTTTAGAATGTGATCGTTGTGAATCTGAAATGGAACTTAAATCTGGACGTTTTGGTAAATATTTCGATTGTACCAATGAAGAATGTAAAAATACCCGTAAGCTATTAGCAAGTGGGGAAGCTGCGCCGCCGAAAGAAGATCCTGTGCAGTTACCTGAACTAGCTTGTGAGAAGTCTGAAGCGCACTTTGTCTTAAGAGATGGAGCTGCAGGTATTTTCTTAGCTGCCAATACTTTTCCTAAGTCTCGTGAAACTAGAGCGCCTAAAGTTGAAGAGCTTTTAAGATTTAGAGATAGAATATCATCTAAGTTTTATTATTTAGCTGACGCTCCTGCTAAAGATCCTGATGGCAACTTAGCTGTTGTTCGATTTAGTCGTAAAACTAAAGAACAATATGTGATGACAGAAGTTGAAGGTAAAGCAACAGGGTGGACTGCAAAGTACATTGATAGCAAGTGGGTTGAAGAAGCGAAGAAAAAAGCAGTAAAAGCTAAGGCTAAGCCAAAAGCAAAACCTAAAGCAAAAAAAGCTACCTAAACTAGCTGATTCAATTAAAACTTATTATTAAGCGCCTCAGGGCGCTTTTTTATTGCTTTAATTTAAGTAATGCAAATGAACTTTAGTATTTTCGAAAGGTCTACTAACTTAGTTAACCTGAGCTCAGCTTAATATATTCTTCTCTAACAGCTATTTTTACTTGCTTCATCGTTAAATTTACTTGTAATAGGCTAGCTATTGACGCGAAATTTGCCTTGAAGAAAGAAAAACTATCAAGCTAGAGTATAAGTTAAATTTTATGAATAATAATTTCAATGGATTAAAAGGATCTTAAACCGAGTTCAGGTTAGTTAACTTCAAAGATAAAACAGGTATTACGAAGTAACTTTATTTAAATATATATAAGGGTGCTCCTTTAGCAAAATAACCTATTACTCGTTTATATAGATGGCTTCATGAATTGATTTATACCATCCATGTAAAGTTTGAGTGTTATTTTATCTATTAGCTTAAATCTTTTGATTTGAATAAAGGCTGAAATGGGATAATTCAAATTATCAGTTGTAAAATTTGTTATTTGATTTGTCTACAGTTGAGGTTAGTGACTTAAATTCATTTTAAGTAAATGTTTTTGATTGAAATTTGACCATGTAGTTGCTTATATCAACTGGTCTTATGAGTTATTACAAAATAATATACAAAAAACAAAAATATTGGTATTTATTGGATCAATAAGCTTGTTAATATATATAACAGGTATATAAGGCTTATTTTGTTTTTAATATTTTGCATATTAGTGGTGTTTAAGTATTAAAAATGGTTATTTATATAAAATATTAAATTTTTTGTGTAGATATAGTGCTTTATCTTAATTTTTGAACTAAATTTAAATTTATTACTAGCTTATAAATATTTAGTGGATCCGGAATAAAAAAGGAAATTAATATGTTAATTTTGACACGCCGTGTAGGCGAGACTCTAATGATTGGTGATGAAGTTACCGTTACAGTTTTAGGAGTTAAAGGTAACCAAGTTCGAATCGGTGTAAATGCTCCAAAAGAAATATCAGTACATCGAGAAGAAATATACATGAGAATTCAATCTGAAAAAGACAATCCAGAGTCTGCAGGTAATAAATTCTAATCATATAAAAAGCCGACAATAGTCGGCTTTTTGCTTATTTGTGTTTGAAAATTAAACGTGTTGCTTGAAATCCCAACAAACAGAAAAAAAAATCAAAAAAAAGTTTGACTTATTTTTTGAATCCATTAGTATTCGCAGCCATTGGAGAGGTGGCCGAGTGGCCGAAGGCGCTCCCCTGCTAAGGGAGTAACTGGTTTATCCCGGTTCGAGGGTTCGAATCCCTCCCTCTCCGCCATTATTTATAATGGTTGTGTGAAGTTAGATATCTTTAGAACTAGATATAAAAAAAGTTTCTTGAGGGCGTGTAGCTCAGCTGGATAGAGTACCTGGCTACGAACCAGGCGGTCGCAGGTTCGACTCCTGCCACGCCCACCACTTTTCTTTAAGTGATAAAATAATAAAGACCGAGAGTACGGTGAACACTTATCTTTTAACGTAGATACAAAACAAGTTTATTGTGGGCGTGTAGCTCAGCTGGATAGAGTACCTGGCTACGAACCAGGCGGTCGCAGGTTCGACTCCTGCCACGCCCACCACTTAAAAAAGAAAAACCAGTCTTCGGACTGGTTTTTTTTCGCCTAAAATTCGTCAACTCCTATCTATGATCTTATTTCTTAAAACATACTTAGCCTGAACTCTGGATAATGAATTTTGTAATTTATTAATTCATATAATACCAAACGGATTAATTTATTGAGCAACTTAGAGCTACATTAGCAAGCTTAGAACAAGCAAAATTGATTAAACATAGTTATTCTATATTTTTTTAATTTTGTGATGTTATCAGTTTGCTAATGAGCTCCCGAAGGGCTGGAATTTAAAGGCTCATATGCCGCGTTATTGATTTTGACAAGGTTCCTACATGGATGTAGGACATTAGGGTAACGCAGGAGCAGTTACCGAGAATAACCATTCTCTTCAATCAATGCCTCGCCTACATGGATGTAGGTGCTTAGGTTCAGTCTGGAACTATGAACCTGTGCCTCTAAGTCTTTAAATTCACGCTAAGTGAGCAATAAATCAATCCGTTTGGTATAACTTAAAATAAGACTAATAACTTTCTAATTGGCTCATAAAGTAAAACGAAATAATATAATTACTTCACTATCCAAATGACTTACTTTATTGTTTCTTTATGATTAACCTGAATATCTTTTTAAATGTCTCACGAAAGAGGCAGTAATAAAATAAATGTCGTTTAAGATGAGGCGGGCGTTATATTCAGCTAGGGTTCTTTTAATAAGTGACAAATATTAATAGTTCGCTAATAAATATTATAAGATTTATTTCTTCACTTTATTATTCTGTTAAATAGCTCTTTGTCATCAATTAGCTATAGTGATAACTTGATGAGTAATATTAAATCTCAGTAGTTTTCTACATACAAAATGAAATAACACGGTGTAAACTGTTATTAGTCTTTAAAACGCAACTTTTACTAATTTACTAATTTACTAATAAGTTTAAATATAGGTAATCTAGCTCTATGAATTGTTAGTTAGGGCGAAGTTGATCAAAAGAAGCATTGTTGTATATGTAGTTAACTCATGCGCAGTGGTAACTAGGTTAAAGGGCAAGCTCATTAATAACGCTTAACACTTTTATAAGCCGTCACTTCTCAAACTGCAATATCATGATGTCCTGTTAATAAAAACAACTACTATCAGCAATAGTTTTTACTTTATCCAAATATTATGAATAATTATTTCAAGCTTACCTTTTATTGAATATTGTATACAATTAAACCTTAACCCTCTAGATATTAGTCTTTACCTGCTCAAGGATTGTATACGATTTTAATTTTTTTATAATATGTTCTGAATAATTATTAATATAAGTGAATATAAATTGATTTATGCTCTTGACAAAAACTATTTTTCTGAAACGAGAAAAAACAAATTGTTTTTAGCAATTGGAGTCTTTATTCTAATTACACTTTAGAGTGACCTGAGGTCCTAAAATGGAACATCTAAACGAGTTATTTATTGAAGCAGGCACATTGATGCTTGCGGGTATGGTTTTTGTTTTTGTATTTCTTGGCTTGTTAGTAATTTTTATTAACTGTGTATTAGCTAAGTTAGCAATTAAATTTCCTGATGCTAAACCACAAACTAGAGCGCCGAGAGCTGCAAAAGCCTCAACAAATTCTGCAGGTAGTGTTTCGCCAAGTGTAGTTGCCGCTATATCTTCAGCCGTTTCACAATACCGTAGCAAACATAATTAAAAAAAACATAGGAGCATTTCCATGTCAAAGCCATTAGGTATCACTGAGGTCGTTCTACGTGACGGCCATCAATCACTACTAGCAACAAGGTTACGCCTTGAAGATATGCTACCCATTGCGTCTACATTAGATGATATAGGGTATTGGTCTATTGAATCATGGGGTGGAGCAACGTTTGACTCGTGTATTCGTTATTTAGGTGAAGATCCTTGGGAACGTATTCGTGCCCTTAAAAAAGCGATGCCTAAAACTAAGCAACAAATGTTATTTCGCGGACAAAACATTTTAGGCTACCGTCATTATGCTGATGATGTAGTAGAAAAGTTTGTTGAGCGCGCACATGTAAATGGTGTTGACGTTTTCCGTATTTTTGATGCAATGAACGATGTACGTAATTTAGAAACATCAATTAAAGCTGCTGTTAAAGTGGGTGCTCACGCTCAAGGTACTTTAAGTTATACCGAAAGCCCAGTGCATACACTTCAAGGCTGGCTAACTATGGCTAAACAGCTTGAAGATATGGGCGCTCATTCTTTATGTATTAAAGATATGTCTGGTTTACTTAAACCATACTTTGCTGCAGAACTTATCGGTAAGTTAAAAGAAACGGTTGCTTTACCTATTTCATTACATTGTCATGCAACAACAGGTTTGAGTGTAGCTACACACATGAAAGCGATTGATGCAGGTATTGATGTAATTGATACTTCTATTTCTTCAATGAGCCAAACTTACGGCCATTCACCAACAGAAACTATCGCATCAATTGTAGATGGTACGCCGCGTGATTCAGGTTTAGACGTAGTTAAAATGGCTGAAGTTGCAGCTTACTTTAGAGACGTTCGTGAGAAATACGCTAAATTTGAAGGTAGTTTAAAAGGTGTTGACGCTAGAATTTTATTAGCTCAAGTACCTGGTGGTATGTTAACTAACATGGAAAGCCAACTTAAAGAGCAGGGCGCTTCAGATAAATTTGATGAAGTATTAAAAGAGATCCCTCGTGTACGTAAAGAGTTAGGTAACATTCCATTAGTTACGCCAACGTCTCAAATTGTAGGTACACAGTCAGTATTAAACGTACTAACAGGTGAACGTTACAAATCTATCACTAAAGAAACTGCTGGTATCTTAAAAGGTGAATACGGTGCTACAGCTTCACCAGTTGATGCTGAGCTACAAGCTAAAGTATTAGATGGCGCAGAACCAATTACATGTCGTCCTGCTGACCTAATTGCTCCTGAACTAGATAACTTGTCAGTTGAATTAGCTGCATTAGCTAAAGAAAAATCAATCTCACTAGCTGATGATATGATTGATGACGTATTAACTTACGCATTATTTCCTCAGATTGGTTTGAAGTTTTTAGAAAACCGTAACAACCCATCAGCATTTGAACCTGTTCCTACTAAAGAATCTGCTAAGTCAGTTCCTAAGTCTGAATCAAACACAGCAACTGAGAACTATGCAGTTAGTGTTGACGGTAAAGTTTATGATGTTGTTGTTGCTCCTGGTGGAAGCCTTGAAAGTGTTTCACATGCTCCTGGTGGCGAAGTGCTTAAGCAATCTACATCAGTTAGTGCTGCAGAAACATTAAACGCGCCACTAGCAGGTAACATATTTAAAGTGTTAGTAAATGAAGGCGATACTGTTGAAGCTGGGGAAGTTGTTATTGTGATGGAAGCAATGAAAATGGAAACAGAAATTCGAGCAGTAAGCGCGGGCGAAATCGTTGCTGTACATATTAGAGAGGGTGACTCTGTAACAGTTGGTGACACCTTACTAAGTTTAACATAGGTGAAATAATGGAAGCATTACACACATTATGGTTGTCTACTGGCTTAGCTAACTTTGAAGTTGGCCAAGTGGTAATGATGTTGGTAGGTTGTGGATTATTGTATTTAGCAATAGCACGTAACTTTGAACCATTATTGTTACTTCCTATGGGATTCGGCGCGATATTAACCAATATTCCTGTTGCTGGTTTCTCTGAAGTAGGCGGACTTTTACATTACATATACTATGCAGGTATTGATACTGGCATCTTCCCATTAATTATATTTATGGGTGTAGGTGCAATGACAGACTTTGGGGCACTAATTGCTAACCCTAAAATGTTGTTTTTAGGTGCCGCTGCTCAGTTTGGTATATTTGCTACTTTATTTGGCGCTATTGCATTAAATGCAGTTCCAGGTATTGAATTTACACTAAAAGATGCTTCAGCTATTGCGATTATTGGTGGTGCCGATGGTCCTACTGCAATATTCTTAGCGTCTAAACTTGCTCCTGAATTATTAGGTGCTATTGCTGTTGCTGCCTACTCATACATGGCGCTTGTTCCTATTATTCAACCACCAATTATGCGTGCTTTAACAAGTGTTGATGAACGTAAAATTGAAATGGCGCAACTTCGTCATGTAACTAAAATAGAAAAAATTATATTCCCATTAGGTGTATTACTAATGACAATATTCTTTTTACCATCAGCTACTCCGCTGGTAGGTATGTTCTGTTTAGGTAACTTAATGCGTGAATCAGGTGTTGTTGATCGTTTAAGCACTACAGCTCAAAACGAATTAATTAATATCACAACTATATTCCTAGGTTTAGGTGTTGGTTCTAAATTAAGTTCTCATGCGTTCTTGAACGTTGAAACTTTAGGTATTCTAGGCTTAGGAGCTGTTGCTTTCTCTATCGGTACAGCATCTGGTGTATTAATGGCTAAGTTTATGAATAAAGTTAGTAAAGACCCTATCAACCCATTAATTGGTGCTGCGGGTGTTTCTGCTGTACCTATGGCGGCTCGTGTAGCTAACAAGGTTGGCTTAGAAGCTAACCCGCATAACTTCTTGTTAATGCATGCTATGGGTCCTAACGTTGCTGGTGTATTAGGTTCTGCTGTTGCAGCGGGTATTTTACTAGCCCTAGTTGGCGGATAGCTATTCGTAGTTAAGCGTTAAGCAAGTATTAACGTGTTAAAAAAAGAAAAGCGCAAACATAACTGTTTGCGCTTTTTTATTGATTAAATATTGTGGATATAAGCTAAGAGAATTAAGTGTTTATTTACTTTTAACGTTAACCTTATGGGTATCGCTCTTCTTTAAGGATGACGTTTAAATTGAGTCCATTCATTATCAAGTTTTTCAAAGCATATTCTATCGTGTAATCTACTTGCTCTACCTTGCCAAAATTCAATATATGTAGGTTTAACATTCCAGCCCCCCCAGAATTCAGGGTAAGGAATTTCAGCTAAATCAGCGAACTTCTTCTTGTAAAAGGCTTCACGTTCTTTTAATTCATCTGCTGATGTTAACTTAGTACTTTGCTTTGACGCCCAAGCACCAATTTGACTGCCTCTGTCTCTACTGTGAAAGTAACGTTTAGATTGTTCAGCCGATGTTTTTGATACTTCACCTTCTATGCGAATTTGTCGCTGTAAAACATTCCAATGAAAAAGTATGGATATTTTATTGTTAGCTTCTAATTCTTGGCTTTTACTGCTGCCATAGTTAGTATAAAAAACAAAACCATCAGCGTTATATTCTTTAAGTAACACCATCCTAGAACGCGGCTGTCCATTTTGATCACAGGTGCTAATCGACATAGATTCTGGTAACAAAATCCCTGACTTTTTAGCATCATCAAACCATTGCTCAAATAAAGCTAACGGATCAGTTTCAGAAGAAATATCGGGTAAAGGTAAAGCAACCCCTTGACCAAAAGTGAGTAAACATTTTATTTTTTCGATGAAGTTCATTAAATTGATTCAAGTGACGTTTTTATTATTTTATCAGCTTTAGAAGTTAAGGATAATAAAATAATGGGTGGATCTAAATAATGCTATTTAGATAGCGATTTAAAGTAAAGTTATCTGGTTATTATAGCTCCCAATCATCGCTATCGTCTAAAAGCTCTTTTAAACGCTTTCGTTCTAGCATATCTTCAATGCGTTGCCTTACTTGGCTGTTGCGTTCTGCCTTATCTCCTTTGGCCAAATCGTCGTCGTAAGAAATTTTATCATCATTATTGCTGATATCTTCAACGCTATTTATATCATCGCTCATTTAACACCTATGTTTTCTAAAACTTGAGGAGACCTTCTCTGAATATAGGAAAAAATTATAACTTTACCAAGCTGATTTTCAATATTTTATTTATGTTTGTTTCGATATTTTTCATAGCTTGGTAAACTTAGCTTTGATTTTATACATAAAATAGACAAAAAATGACTTCTGCTAACTTTTACCGATGCATAACCGAGCTTTCTTTATATGCTTCAACGCGTTCTCATCGACAAATAGTTATTTTGCAAGGCAGTCATACATGGGCGAATACACTTCTTCAGCAAATTCCATCGCATCCTTTTTCTAGCCAAGACATTACCAATGAAAATGTTATTGATACCTCATCATTAAAGAATAAAGACGGGTATATCTACAGTGATGACATAGCTATTCGCGGAAATGTAAACAAACAAACCTTCAGAAATAAACTCGGAACAGAAAGTCAGTTTGTAGTGTTTTATCATGAGCAATTAAATATTGATGCTTTGGCTGCGCTATCAGGGACTTTAATTTCAGGTGGAATACTATTTATTGTCATTCCTGAAAATATAGCGAGTTCAGACTTTTATCAAGGTAGTTTCTTCAATCAACGCTTAGCCGATAAAGTTTTAAATAATACAGCTATTAAAATAATCAAAGAAGCTGATGGTGTTGCTAGCGCTAAAGCTTCAAATGCTTGTTCTGTTATCAGCCAAAGTTCAGCTGAAGATGTGGAAGTCGTTTTAAAGCAAACATCACTCGAAATGAACTGTTTAACTCAAGAACAATTGAGGGCAGTAAAACAGGTTATTCAAGTGGTAAAAGGTCATCGCAATCGTCCTCTTGTATTAACAGCGGATAGAGGAAGAGGCAAGTCTTCTGCGTTAGCGATAGCCTGTGCAGAATTACTCAAAAATGCACAAGCAGAAATAAAGATAGCCATAACCGCAACTCATAGAAAATCAATTGATGTGTTTTTTAAGCAATTGACTCAAAGCTTAAAGCGAGAAGAAACAACTGCAGATATTAATATTTCTGGTAGTAACCGATTAGAACATAAAAATGGCTCAGTGCAGTTTATTGCCGTAGATGAACTCATTAAAACTAAAACCACTTTTAACTTAGTATTAGTGGATGAAGCTGCTTCGATACCTTTGTATTTTTTAAATCAATTATTAGCAAAACATCATCGAATGGTGTTTGCGAGTACGGTTCACGGATACGAAGGGGCCGGAAGAAGTTTTACCTTAAAATTTCAGAATAACGTAGCGCAAAAATATCCAGAAAGTAAAACCTTAAATATCAGCCAGCCAATTAGATGGGCAGAAAATGATCCTGTAGAAGCTTTTATTTATGATCTTTGTTTGTTGAATGCAGAAGCGCCGAAGTTACCTGAAGGTTTTTCATTATCTTCGTCATTACTTGAGTTTAAAGAAGTAAACACTGAAGCTTTAATGTTGGATGAATTACTTTTACAGCAAATTTTTGCTGTACTTGTTACTGCACATTATCAAACGTCACCGAATGATCTTAGATTATTACTTGATAATCCAAACATAACACTTGTAACTTTGTCTTCTCAAAAGCAATTACTGGGTGTCGCCTTATTATTAAAAGAAGGTGCAACTGAAGATGAACAGTTAAAAGGGTTAATTCAGAGTAATCAGCGTCGCTTAAAAGATCAGTTTATTCCACAATCGTTATTAACGCACTGTGGCGAAGAAAGCAGTTTTAACTATTCTTATTTAAGAGTGATGCGTATTGCTATTCTGCCTGAGTTACAAGATAAGGGTTTAGGTAGTATGTTCTTATCGCTTATTGAAGCCTATGCTGAACAACAAAACATAGATTTTATCGGAACAAGTTTTGGGGCGAATAAATCACTCCTTAACTTTTGGCAGCAGCAAGCCTATAAAATTGCGCGAATAGGTTTTACTAAAGACAAAGCCAGTGGTGAACATTCGGCGTTATTATTAAAAGCGATAAATAAACAACATGAGCCGTATTTAGATAAAATAGAAGATAACTTTTATCAGAGCTTTGATTATTTATTAGCAGAGCAATATAAAGATCTTTTACCTGAACTTGTTTGGCAAATTATGACTTATTGTCCAATAGATTCTTTGCCTATACTTAATAAATTCGACTTGAAAGCCATAGACGATTTTTATACGAAGAAACGTCAATATAGTGTTTGTGTTTATCATTTACATAAGTGGTTACAGCATCAAATGAAAATGCCTTTTGACCCAGATATGAGACCTATTATTAATAAAATATTTCAGCGACAAGAAGTTTCTAGCCTAACCGAAGCTTATGGATTTTCAGGAAAGAAAGCCTTTAACAATCATTTAATTCAATTCATCGAAAGTTATAGTCAAAAAAATAAATAAAATATTTTTATATAAAATTTTTGTCGTTTGGTAACAGGAATAAATATGCAGGAAGTGATCACGGTTGAAAACTTAGTCAAAAAATACGGCGATTTAAATGCTGTAGATGATGTGAGTTTCTCAATAAAAAAAGGACATTGTTTTGGCTTGTTAGGTCCTAATGGTGCAGGAAAAACCACCACGATTGAAATAATGGAAGGTATTATTCCAGCCTCTCATGGCAATGTTTTATATAAAGGTAAGCCTGTTGATTCAACCATATCTCAACAAATAGGTATTCAATTTCAAAATACGGCTCTACAAGATTTCTTAACAGTAAAAGAAACCTTAAATCTATTTGCTGCCTTTTACGATAAAACTGTGTCTCAAGATAAACTTATTGAGTTGTGTGACTTAAGTGAATTTCTAAATAAAAATAACCGCTTACTTTCAGGTGGTCAAAGACAACGTTTATTATTGGCTCTGGCTTTGATTAACGATCCTGAAATTATTTTTCTCGACGAACCAACAACGGGCTTAGATCCACAAGCACGACGCAACTTTTGGCAACTGATTAAAAATATTAAAGCACAAGGTAAAACTATTATTTTAACCACACATTACATGGATGAAGCCGAACAGCTGTGTGACGAAGTGGTTATTATGGATCATGGTGAAATTATTGAATCGGGTACACCAGAGGCTTTACTAAATAAACATTTCGAAAGTATTTTTATCTACCTACCTGCTATGCATTTAAATACAGAACTCATTGGAAAATTTCAAGGTGAAGTACAAGGCGATAGGGTAGAGATAACGACGCAACACGTAGAGAAAACCTTAACTTTATTGATTGAAAATAATGTTTCATTAGAAGGATTACATGTGAAGTCAGCTAACTTAGATGATTTGTTTTTAAAACTAACTGGCTATTCTTTGAGGGATTAACTGATGAATTTCAAACGTTTTTTTGCCGTAGTAAAAGCTCGTAATCTTGAGTTTTTTAGAGACAGATCTTCTTTAGGTTGGAACATATTATTTCCTGTTTTAATGTTAGCTGGCTTATCATTTGTTTTTTCAGGTGATGGTCGTGGCGTGTATAAAATTGGTGTTGTTAATTTACCTACGGCACAATCAAGTTTTATTGAAACTAAGTACATAGACTTTGTTGATTATAATGATGTAGCGTTAGCTACCACTAAGCTTGAGCATCATGCGATAGACTTGTTAGTCGATTTCACCTTAGAAAAATATTGGGTAAATGAAGGCGCGCCTAATAGCTATTTAGTCGAAAAAATCTTTATAAGCGAACATTCAGATTATCAACGTTTAACCACTAATGGGGCACCTATTCGATACGTTGATTGGGTTTTACCTGGTATTTTGGGCATGAACATGATGTTTAGTTGTTTGTTTGGCGTGGGTTACGTCATTGTTAGGTACAGAAAAAATTCAGTTTTAAAACGTTTAAAAGCTACGCCTTTATCCGCTTTTGAATTTGTATCAGCTCAGTTGGTGTCGCGTTTATTTATTGTTATGTTTATGTCGAGCTCTGTTTATATTGGCTGTAACATATTTTTCGATTTTTACATGTTAGGCAGTTATTTAGACTTATTTATAATTGGCGCTTTAGGTGCCTTTAGCTTAATTACCTTAGGGCTTCTAGTGGCGAGTAGAAGTAAAAGTGAAGAGTTGATTGGTGGCTTATTAAACTTAACTTCATGGCCAATGATGTTGCTATCAGGTGTTTGGTTTAGCTTAGAAGGTGCGCCAAGTGCGATTCAAACTTTCTCTAACCTCTTACCATTAACGCATTTAGTCACAGGAGCGCGTAAAATCATTACTGAAGGTGCAAGTTTGGCTGACATCAGTTTTCACTTATGGTGTTTAGTGGGCATGTGTTCATTATTTTTAGTGTTAGGTTCTTCATTATTTAGTTGGAATACAGAGCGATAAGTTATTGGTTGAGTTAGCTAAAATCACCATTTTAGCTATACTTAAAGATATGAAGTTTATTATTTTTATTTTTTATGTATAGATTTATTGATCAGATATGGGGTTATCTATTCAAAACTTTCTTTTAAAAAGCACTGGCTGTTTGTTTGTTATTTTAGCTATTTTTGGCGCGGTTTTACCTTTGCTACCCACAACACCTTTTTTGTTGGTAGCAGCAGGGTGCTTCGCTAAATCGTCACCTTATTTTTATAACAAGCTACTAAACAGTAAAGTATTTGGTCAGTTGATAAGAGATTGGCAAGATTCACGATCTATATCGCAAAAGTCTAAAATGATTTCTTTATGTTCTATGGTGTTGGCAGGGGCGTGGTCGTGTTACATGCTCGAAAATATATGGTTAAAGGTGTTAGTTATTTCTCTTATGATAGGGCCAGCTATATTTGTTTATAGACTACCTATTGCTAAACGAATTAGCTCATAGGCAGCCTAAATTTTTTTCTCAAACTCTTAATACAAATATTAAGCTAAAGCTTTACCAACCAAAGCAGCTAAATGATCAGGTAGCGTGAGTTTAAGTGCTATTTCATGGGCTTGGTCAGACATTTTTCGCCACGTAAGTTGTAATATTCTAACTATTTTTTCTTCAGTATGTTTTGCTGAAAACTCATCAAAGTAATGTTGTAAAAATACCAAACATGCAACGTCTTCTAAGGTTTGAGTATCAGGATTCGACTTTAACTTTTCTTTACGTAATATCTTAGCTGTTGTTTCAGCATCTTCTTCTGAATAGCCGTTTTCTAACATTAAGTTTTTAGTCAGTTGCGCATGAAATTTACCTTGCTCAATACGCCATTTTAAATAACCTGCCTTACCAGCATCAAACTCGGTGCGAAGTAAATGCCATCGTTTTATATGTTGAGATCGAACAGCTATTTGTAATAACTCATTAGCTTGAGGCCAGTATTGGTTCACACATGCCGTCATGTACTGGCCGTATAATAATTCTTTAGGTTGTGGGCTGCCATCAACCAGAGTGGTATTTGGATCTTCACTATTAATAGTATCTATCGCAGAAAGAACTGAACTTAGTTGAGGGTTTGTCATAGTAAGTACCTAAATAATTTAATAATTCATTTTAACCTATTACAAAGTGCCGCGCATGTAATATCATTTACTTTGTAATGACTTATATTTAATTGCATATAGACCATCTAATATATTGTCGTTTAATTGCAATTTAAGTATAATACTTTCCCGTCCTGTTAGATTGATTTGTGTAACTAAACACAAGCTTCAATTTAACGCAAAATTCAGCTTATCCGACTTTGGTATCACATGACAACTAGATATATTTTTGTAACAGGTGGCGTTGTATCGTCTCTTGGAAAAGGCATTGCTGCTGCATCTTTAGCTGCAATTCTTGAAGCCCGTGGCCTTAAGGTTACTATGCTTAAACTTGACCCTTATATTAATGTTGATCCAGGTACTATGAGTCCTATTCAGCATGGTGAAGTATTTGTTACAGAAGATGGCGCTGAAACCGATCTCGATTTAGGTCACTACGAGCGTTTTATTCGTACCAAAATGACTAAGCGTAATAACTTTACAACAGGAAGAATTTACCAAGATATTCTTGCTCGTGAACGTAAAGGTGAATTTTTAGGCGCAACTATTCAAGTTATTCCACATATAACAAACGACATTAAACGTCGAGTTATTGAAGGTGCTGAAGGTTACGATATTGCTATGGTTGAGATTGGCGGAACAGTGGGTGATATTGAATCACAACCGTTTTTAGAAGCTATTCGTCAGCTAGGTGTTGAATTAGGTCGTGAACGCGCAATGTTCATGCATTTAACTCTTGTTCCATATATCGCTGCTGCTGGCGAAATTAAAACTAAGCCAACACAACATTCTGTTAAAGAGTTACGTTCAATTGGTATTTTCCCTGATATCTTAGTTTGTCGTAGTGAAAAAGCTATTCCTGCGAATGAACGTGCAAAAATATCTTTATTTACTAACGTAGAATCAAAAGCTGTTGTTTCAATGCGTGATGTAGACAGCATTTATAAAGTACCTGCTTTATTAAAAGCACAAGGCATTGATGAATTAGTGGTTAAACGTTTTGGTTTAGATGTACCAGAAGCTGATTTAAGTGAATGGGAACAAGTTCTTTATCAAGAAGCTAACCCTAAAGGTGAAGTTACTATAGGTATGGTTGGTAAATATATTGAATTACCTGACGCATATAAATCAGTAAACGAAGCCCTTAAACATGCAGGTTTAAAAAATCAAATAACTGTTAAAATTCAATATGTAGATTCTCAAAATGTTGAGAATAAAGGTGTTGAAATTCTTAAAGATCTTGATGCTATCCTTATCCCTGGTGGTTTTGGTGAGCGCGGCGTAGAAGGTAAAATACTTACAGCAAAATATGCACGTGAGAATAAAATACCTTTCTTAGGCATTTGTTTAGGTATGCAAGTAGCCTTGATAGACTTCGCACGTAATGTTGCAGGTTTAACCGATGCTCACAGTACAGAATTTTCTTCTGATACATCATCACCTGTTGTTGGCTTGATCAACGAATGGTTAGATGAAGAAGGCCAAGTTGAGTATCGTCATGAAGACTCAGACTTAGGTGGCACTATGAGATTAGGTTCTCAGTTATGTCATTTATTACCAGGAACTAAAGTACGTGAAGTTTATGGTAGCGACACTATCTACGAGAGACACCGTCATCGTTATGAAGTAAATAACAATTTTAGAGATCAACTAAGCAAAGCTGGTTTGGTATTTTCAGGTCTTTCTACAGACAAAACATTAGTAGAAGTTATTGAAATTCCAGATCATCCTTGGTTTATTGCTGGGCAGTTCCATCCTGAGTTCAATTCAACTCCTCGTGATGGGCACCCATTGTTTGAAAGTTTTGTTGCCGCTTCATTTGAGCATCAGAAAAACGATCAATCATAAAATAGAACCGTAGCCTAAAGCTGCGGTTTTTTATTTAGGGTATTTAACATAATTGAATGTTCTAAAAAATAAATTTGTTTTAGATATAATAAACTGGAATATTGCCGTTAAATGTACTTTTTATCGCTGTAGGTACAGGTTAACGACTTTTTAATAAAATAGGATAAGACATGTCGAATATTAGTAAAATCATTGCTCGTGAAATAATGGACTCTCGTGGTAACCCAACTGTTGAAGCTGATGTTTATTTAGAATCAGGTGCTTGGGGTAGAGCTGCTGCTCCTTCTGGCGCATCTACAGGTTCACGCGAAGCATTAGAATTACGCGATGGTGATAAATCACGTTACTTAGGTAAAGGTGTTTTAAAAGCAGTTGCTGCAATAAACGATAACATTGCTCCTGCTTTAATCGGTAAAGATCCACTACAACAAGCTGAAATTGATCAAATCATGATCGATTTAGATGGCACAGAAAACAAAGAAAAATTTGGTGCTAACGCTATTTTAGCTGTTTCTTTAGCTGTAGCTAAAGCGGCTGCTAACGCTAAAAACGTACAATTGTTTGAGCACATCGCAGACTTAAACGGTACTCCAGGTGTTTACTCTTTACCATTACCAATGATGAACATCATCAATGGTGGTGAGCATGCTGATAACAACGTTGATATTCAAGAATTTATGGTTCAACCTGTTGGCGCTAAAAGCTTTAAAGAAGCGTTACGTATGGGCGCTGAAATCTTCCACGCACTTAAGAAAGTATTATCAGCTAAAGGCTTAAATACTGCTGTTGGTGATGAAGGTGGTTTTGCACCAGATTTAGCATCAAATGCTGATGCTTTAGCAGTAATCAAAGAAGCTGTTTCTGCTGCAGGTTACGTATTAGGTAAAGACGTAACATTAGCAATGGATTGTGCTGCTTCTGAGTTTTACGACGCAGACAAAGGTATTTACGACCTTAAAGGCGAAGGCAAGCAATTTACTGCAAACGAATTTTCTGACTTCTTAGCAACGCTTTGTGAAGAATACCCAATTGTTTCAATTGAAGATGGCTTAGACGAGTCAGATTGGGATGGTTTTGCTTACCAAACTAAATTGTTAGGCGACAAAGTTCAAATCGTTGGTGATGATTTATTCGTTACAAACACTAAGATTTTAGCTCGCGGTATTGAAAACGGTATTGGTAACTCTATCTTAATCAAATTCAACCAGATCGGTACATTAACTGAAACTTTAGCTGCTATTAAAATGGCTAAAGATGCTGGTTTTACTGCTGTTATCTCTCATCGTTCAGGTGAAACTGAAGATGCAACTATCGCTGATTTAGCGGTTGGTACTGCTGCAGGTCAAATTAAGACAGGTTCTTTATGTCGTTCTGACCGTGTTTCTAAGTACAACCAATTATTACGTATAGAAGAATTCTTAGGTGATAAAGCTATTTTTAATGGTTTGTCAGAAGTTAAAGGTCAGTAATTACTGATAATAACCTAGTTTATATCTATTTAGATTAGGTTTAGTCTTTAAGACTGAGTAATTACAGATACAAAAAAGCCACTTTTTAGTGGCTTTTTTTATGTTCATTTATTGATGTAAGATGTAATTAACCTGAGCTCTGCTTAATATATTCTTCTCTAACAGCTACTTTTACTTGCAATAGGCTAGCTATTGACGCGAAATTTGCCTTGAAGAAAGAAAAACTATCAAGCTAGCGTATAAGTTAAATTTTATTAGTCATAATTTCTATGAATTAAAAGCATCTTAAACCGTATATGGACCCCACCTGTTTAGCAACTGCTTTTACAAAAAGATTAGATGCGCACGTATATACGGTTTTTAATTGAAGAAGCTATCTTCTAACCAGTGATCTATTCGCACCCTCTGTCCTAATCGAAATAGTAGCGTTATTAACGCTGTCGGTTTAAACAGGTTTTCAGAAGGTTGGTCTTACCTATTTGTTAATGCATTTTGCTGAACTTTTTTGAAACTTTAACTTATACTGCTTGGATTTTATATTCTGTACCGTAATTGAGTAATGCCCACGCTGTGCGCACCGTTTTATTCATAAACGCAACACAGGCTCGTTTAATACCTACTCGCTTAACTAAAGCAATGAGCCATTGTTGTTTATACGTTTTGGGTTCGGATGGTAACCTGGAAATCACCGAAAGTGCACCTTGGTAGAGGATTGAACGAAGCAGTTTATCTCCCCCCATGTTTGTCTATGCCAACCATGACGACCTTACCACCACTACTATGTTGTTTTGGTGTCAAGCCAACATAAACTGAGGCATGACGACCCTTTTTGAAACTTTTACCATCACCTAAGCATGAAATTAAACCAGCAGCACCTATATAACTAACACCTTCGAGCTTCATCAATCGCTTACATGGCTCAGATTGATTAACTAATTGCTTTAGTTGTAATGTGATTGCTTGATAATGATTTTCTGTTGTTTGATATTGCTGCCACAAAATCATGAGTAATTGTTTTATAGGTATGGGTAAATGACTAGATTCTGGAGAGATAAAATAACTAATAGATTCTCTCAATGATTTTTTACCAAAAGGAATTGTTGCTCCGTATTCAAAGCATAAAGCTCGAATATGATTTCCTAGTGACGTTGTTGCTCGGTCAAACCATTTTCGACTAGTCTGAATTGCCTGAATGTTTTGTTGCGATAATGTTTTTACTTGGCAAAAGGTCATACCTAATTGAGCTGAGGCTACAGCAATTCCAACGGCATCATTGGCATCCATCTTTTGATTGCAGATATAAGGTTTTACTTTTTTAGGGGCCATTCCTTTAACTTCGTGACCAAAAGACTCTGCTGTTCTGGCCCAATAGTGAAAACTAGCACAACCTTCCATTGCTACTACGCAGGGTAGTGAGTTAGCGAGTAGTTCTTTAGTCTTTTGCGGCGACATGACTTTATTGAATAAGATCTCACCGTGCTTGTTTACTTTACATACTTGAATTACTTTTTTGCTAAGTCGAGTGATATTATTGTACGCTTACTCATGTATGGACTCCTTTTGTTTTAGTCGACACCAATCTATAACTGTAGAGTGGTGGAGTCCATACATCGAGTTCAGGTTAATTAGGTGAAATAGATTTTTTGAGCGCTAAAGCTAGTCTGTAACACTTAGGTCTTTTTGTATTTGCGCACTTAAACGATTTAAAGACGCTTTAAAGCTTTCTACTGCATGGTTGTAACCATCTTGAGTTAACGGCTGGCGAATGTCGAAGAAGGCTTTTTTACTCTCCATAGCGTTATTACGTCTGCGATGTTTTCTTTGTTGGTTTATATTTTGAGATTCGGCTTTTGCATCGGTTTTTATTTCGGCTTTTGTTTCGATAATGTAACTGCCTGAAATTACTGTTTCATTAGGCTCACCAGCAGTTTGGTTTGTCACTGTGAATTGCTCAAAGTATAAGGTTAAATGTTTATCAGCTGTTCGGCTATTGGTTGTGTTTTTATGTTCAACATACACCTTGCTTTGTTTGTTTGATAAAGATGTGATCAAATGCGTTTCAATGGCTTTTGGTAGCTTATCTCCCCAAAGGTGTTGGTTAGATATATGTATTTGATGAGAGTCGATCTGCATCACTAATCCACCGGTGTTAAGAAAGTCAGCCATTTCTACATTATTTAGCGCAACGAAAGTATTATCTTCATTATTTTCAATTGAAACATTACTCACAGACTGCGAATTAATAGCATTTAATGAATAATATTGCAGACCAACCTCTGTGCTTGAACAGCCTAACCCTATTAATGCTAAAGCGATAAGTGAGGCTTTATTAAAGGCGCTATGGGTAGCCTTGGGTTTCTTTGTGGTTAATTTTTTAATACTTAACATATTGAGATAAGTTTTCATCGAATATTCCATTTTTATACCTTTCCTAATTGCCTGCTTTCGGCTGAATTTCTGTATTGTCAGAATTAAAAATTAAACGGTTAGGTTGCATGTTTAATTTCATAATTAAAGGCGATAAGTTGTTTATGGTTTTGTCTAAGCTTTGTAATACTTCGTTAAGTTGCTGATTGGTTTTAGAACCATCAGAATAACTTTTGGTCAAACTTTCAACACCTTTTAATGTTGAGTTTATTTGTGCAATAAGTGTCTGACTTTTTGGATCATTTAATAAGGTTTCAAAGCGTTCAGAAGTCGAATCGAATTGGTCCATTGATTCAGTGATAACACGGAGTGCTTTTGATGTACTTCTCATGATGTCATTGAAAGGTATTTTTTCAATTGATTTAGTTATATTACTGACTCTGGTCATCAATTGCTCTAATTCATCATCGGCCGTCGGAATTAATAATAAATCACCAAAGGTTTCAGGCACCTCTAGTGAGCTATCAATATATTTTAATTCGATATATTTACTGCCTAGTAACAAGTTATTATTGCTAATCGCACCATGTAAACCTGAAGTTATCCATTGATTCATGTCTCTTTGCATTTTATGTAAACCAATATCATTGTCTTGCAGGCCAAGTCGTCCAGGGTAAATTTTTATCATGATAGGTAGCAGGGTGTTTTTGTCTAATACATTACTCATTTCTGGGTAATCGATATCAGTTCTTACCACTTCACCTATATGTAATCCTTTATACTCAACTGGAGAACCTGGTTTTAAACCACGGATAGATTGATTAAACATAAGCATGTAATTCTGGCCAGCATAAAATAATCGCTCATTAACTTTTTGCTTGTTTGGGAATATTGAAAATTCTGCACGTTCTGTTATTGGTTCACCTTTTGTTAAATAAGCGGGAACATCAAAAGACACTCCACCACCAAGTAATGTTTCTATTGTGCCCGTATTGATTCGAATACCTTGCCCTGATAATTCAACATCAACCCCTGTCACTTCCCAAAAGCGTGTATTGGTAGTTATTAATTTATCGTAAGGAGCTTCTATAAAAACGTTGTAATACATTTTTCCTTCTTCGATATTGAGGTGTGCGTATTCAATACGTCCTGCTTGGCTGCCTCTAAACAACACTGGAGCGCCAATATCAAAAGCGTTATCGCTACTGCTGTCTAAAGTTATATGTAAACCAGGTGTACCAATAGGCGTAGAAGGCGGGTTTTCTAAACCAATAAATTCATATTTTGATTTATCGCCTTCCCCTGGTGAAAACTCTATGTAATAGCCTGATAAAATAGTTGATAAGCCTGAAACACTGCTCAAACTTACGCGGGGTTTAACTACCCAGAAATTACTGTCTTTTGTTAGTAGATCACTGGCTTTTTTATTCATCCTAGCGCTAACGATAACGCCATCTAATTTATTATTAAGCTTTATATCAACCACTTTACCTACAGTAATATTTCTGAGCTTAATTAAACTTTCTTTTGGGCTAATACCTTGAGCGTTAGAAAACTCAATAGTGATCAATGGACCTTGTTTTAACCATTGATCGATAACCATCCATGCACCAATTGTTAAGGCGATTAATGGAATAAGCCAAATAGTAGAAATTTTATTTACTGATTTAACAACAGCATCAGGTAGTTCGTTATTTTCTGGAGTCATTAGTAGCCTCAATGGGTTTAGATTGCCAAATAAGGCGGGGATCAAAAGTATTTGCCGCTAGCATTGTCATTAGTACAAAGCCTGTAAAAGCAGCGGCAGCATAGCCTGCTTCAATTTTAACAATTTCGCCCATATTCACAAGGGCGACTAAAATGGACACAACATATATATCAACCATTGACCACTTACCAATAAACTCAGTGATATGGTATGAGCGATAAGCCATTTTTTTAGAGGAAAAGCCTGTGTAATTGGCTTGGTAACACAGCCAGGTTAACGCAAATAGTTTTCCCAAAGGGATAACTATACTTGCAAAAAATATAATCAAAGCAACAAGGTAGGATTGATGTTCCCATAAGAGAATTACACCACCTAATATGGTGCTTTCAGTTTTACTGCCTAAAACGGTAGTGACCATCATAGGTAAAAAGTTTGCTGGAATAAAAAGTAAATACGAAGTTAACAGCAAAGACAGAGTGTGCTGAATACACTTAGGGTTTATGTTCGTTAAGTGAGCGTGACACTGATCGCAATATGAGTTTGAAGCTGGGTTAAGTGTTAAGCAAACAGGACACTGGCAAAGCTTTTCGTTATTTGCTGTGATCATGAGGTAGCTCTTCGTTCGTGATTACTTTTTAATTGATATAAAGACCACAACTGATATTTATCAAAGTATATAAAAGTAGCTGACAAGCTAATGATAAATAATAAGTAAAAAATAAGCGCGAAACCAAATTCGATAGAGGCCATAGTTTGTACTTTTATAAAACTAACTAAAATACTAATAATAAATATTTCTGCCATATTCCAAGGTTTAAGTAATACGGTTAGTTTTAAAATAGGGTTAGTAAAAGGTAATAATCTTTTCTTTCTAAATGACCAAGAAATATAAATAATACACAGTAAAAAACACAAAGGAATAATAAAGGCTGTAAAGGCTAAGAGTGTTGAAATAAGCAGATAAGTAAGACTTTCAATATTTTGAATAGATTGTAAGAGTGTCAGTGTTTTTTCATTACCGTGAATGCTAAAAATAATGAAAGGGAAGTTTAAAGAAAAGGCTAAAAAAATGATGGCGACTACGCTGCTTACAAATAACTTTAATTGTGCATGCTGATAAAAGCGCGTTAGTACATAACCACAGCGAGGGCACTGAGCTTTTTGCCTATGCTTTAAGGGTGGAATTAGCATAAGTAAATCACAATCGTGGCATGCAATTTTACGTTCTTTCATTTGAGTTTAAAGTATAGTTTTATCAGTTATTACAATATTCTAGCTTAGCTATAAATCATTTTACTTACCAGTCATTCAGCGGGTTAGTTACAATTAAATCGTTACTAAAAATTACATTTATTCATATCTTTATGAATACTTAAGTCATTTCATTTGTTTATGTATTATCTTTACCTCTTGATTATTTAGCGACTAAGTCGATTTATCTTTTGCGATCAATGAAGTATGCTTAAATATTATCCACAAACCTTATAGCCTCTAAGTTATTATGTCCGAGCAAGTTTCTCTTTGGAAAGGTGAACAACAAACGTCAGATTTTTCTGAGTTTTGTAATGCCTTGTATGAACGAGAATTACATAGCCTTGCTAATATGGATAATATCTCCATTGAATCGCTACAAGGACGCTTAAAAAGCTTACCGTATTATATCAATCGCACTGCACATTCTATGATGCAATGTTCAACGCCTTTAATGCTAGATATTCAAAATGCGAGCTGGTCAGCAAAGCAGGGCACTCGTATGCCTATTTCTGATCAAGATGAAAGTACGGTGAGTCAATGGTATGCAAAAGTTGAGTTAAAACATGGCTTAGTGGTTCCCATCGTACACGATAATCATATTGCTCTCGATTCTATTGATAGGGTTGATCTAAACAAGCAGCGTTTTAGAACGAATGTTCACGGATGGTTTTCTTTTAATGAATCGATACCTGAAGAACAACCTCAATATAAACTTTTGAAACCAAACAAACGTGTAATGACTGCAGCCTGTGCTGGGCATTGTTGGGTGAATGATCATAAATCTATTCCTGTGATGCCAAGTCTTAGAGAGCTGTTAATTTCATGCACGGTTAATTGGAGCAATTTCAAAAAGCCTATTATTCGATAGTATTAAGTTAGGCAAACATCATTCTTACTCAATCTACACATCTTTTTACATTCATCACTAATAGGTAACGAACCTTGGTTGTTTTTGTTCATTAGCCAATAAATTATAGCGTTTACTTGTAATTATAGTTTACACAGGCGGCGTGACTCTTATAATGGGGCAACGCTTAAGGAATTGTATATTAACTGCCGTTTATGAGAGTAATCATTATCGTTTTAATCGTATTTTTAGCCTTACTACAGCATCGTTTGTGGTTTGGGAAAAATAGTGTGCCTGATTACATATCATTAGAGAATGATGTAGACAGACAACGTGCTGATAACGATAAGCTTATTCAACGTAATAAAGTGCTTTATGCTGATACTGACGATTTAAAATCAGGGATTGAAGGCATAGAAGAAAGGGCGCGCAATGAATTAGGGATGATCAAAGACAACGAAACATTCTTCCGTATCGTTTCTCAAAAGGAGACTCAGTAAATATGAGTCCACTCTGTGAAAAATTTGTTGTTGTTGTACCTGCCGCTGGCGTAGGTAAAAGAATGCAAGCGCAATGTCCTAAACAATACTTAACCATTGCTCAGCAAACCATTTTAGAACATACCGTTTTTAAGTTGCTTTCTCATCCATTAATTACTCATGTGGTTATTGCGATAAGTGAAGGTGACGAATACTTCAAAGATACTGCGCTACATACCCATCAAAATATATCTGTTGTTCATGGTGGGGCAGAACGTGTCGATTCTGTATTAGCAGGTTTGCACTCCATAAATAGCGAAGATTTCCCTTGGGTTATGGTGCACGATGCCGCTCGACCTTGCGTGAGTTTAGATGATATATCTGCACTTATAGAACAAACCCAAAGGAATAACTGCGGTGGTTTATTAGCGTACCCGGTGCGCGATACGATGAAAAAAGCCCGTTCAGTAAATACTCAACCAGTAAATATGGTCTTAATAAAAAAAGAAATGGTTGAAACAACCATTGAACGTGAAGATTTATGGCACGCATTAACGCCTCAGTTATATAAAACAAATGAATTAATTTCAGCCATTTCTCAGGCATTACAGAACAAGATAACTATAACTGACGAATCATCTGCCATAGAATATGCAGGGTTTGGTAGTTTACTGGTTGAGGGAAACGGTAATAATATAAAAATTACTCGCCCTGATGATTTAACCTTAGCTAGTTTTATTCTTTCTCAGCAGAACACTGAACACACAACAAGCACAACTCATACAATTTCCCAGAAGGTAAAGTAATGCGCATAGGACATGGTTTTGATGTACATAAATTTGGTGGTGAAGGTCCTTTAGTATTAGCGGGTGTTAGTATTCCTTATGAATATGGATTTGTTGCACACTCAGATGGTGATGTAGCTATTCATGCCTTATGTGATGCTATTTTAGGGGCTTTATGTTTAGCTGATATTGGCAACCACTTCCCTGATACTGATGGGCAATACGAAAATATTTCAAGCCGTATTTTATTACGCCATGTTGTGGGATTAATGAATGAACAAGGTTTTGAATTAGGCAATGCAGATATAACTATTGTTGCTCAAGCACCTAAGATCGCTCCACATTTAATCGCCATGAGAACATGTTTATCTGAAGATTTAAATGCTGAAATGTCTCAAGTCAATGTTAAAGCAACTACCACTGAAAAATTAGGCTACGCAGGTCGTAAAGAAGGCGTAGCTGTTCATGCCGTTGTTTTACTTATGCCTAAAAGCACCTCTTAATACTTACCAATAAATACAGAGAAATTAACTTGAATACTGCATTGCCTAAATTTACATATTTATACGGACAACCAACTTCTACAGGCTTTTTACGTAGCGAAATGACTGATTTCAAAGTATTTGAAAATTTACCTTTTCAACCTTGTGGTGAAGGTGAACATTTGTTTATTCATGTAAGAAAAACAGGTGAAAATACCGCATTTATTGCAAAGCAATTAGCTAAACATTTTGGCGTAAAAGAAAACTTAGTTTCTTATGCAGGATTAAAAGATCGCTTTGCTGTTACCGAACAATGGTTTGGTATTCATGTACCAGGTAAAGCAGTTTTCGATTTGTCTGAGTTGTCTATTGAAGGTATCGAAGTATTATCAAGCGCTCGCCATAATAAAAAACTCCGAATTGGTGCTTTAACGGGTAACCGTTTTCAAATTACCTTAAAAAAAGTGACTGAAGTTGAAGAGCTTGTTAGACGTTGGCACGCGATTGTTGCTCACGGTGTACCTAATTACTTTGGTGAACAACGTTTTGGTATTGAAGGTGGCAACATTGAAAAAGCGCTGTCGTTATTTTCAGGTACTAAAGTAAAAGATAAGAAAAAAAGAGGTATTTATCTCTCTGCCGCACGTTCATTAATATTCAACACCATGATTGACGAAAGAATTAAAAACAATCAGTTTGATCAATTATCAGATGGCGATGTATGCATGTTAGCGGGAACTCAATCGGTTTTTATCGCTGACGAAATTGATGACAGTATAAAAAAACGCTTTATTGAAAAAGACATAGATATCACAGCGCCTATGTGGGGCGCTGGCGAGTTAATGACAACACAAGAAATACAAACCTTTGAGCAAATCATAGGTAGTCAATTTCAAGAGTTTTGTGATGGCTTAGCTAAGTTTGGTTTAAAGCAAGAACGTCGCAGAATTCGCCTGTGTGTAAGCAATGCTGATATCAGCGTTACTAAAGAGGGTGACGATAACACGGTAGTATTAGACTTCTCATTACCTGCTGGTTCATACGCCACAACAGTTATACGCGAGTTATTAGATTACACAGACCTTACTCAACGCCAGGGTCACGCTTAATGAGAATATTGCTCAGTAATGATGATGGTGTTCATGCTCAAGGTATTAAAGTCTTATTCGAACACTTAACCAAAGAGTTCGATGTGACACTTGTTGCGCCTGATAGGAATTGTAGTGGGGCAAGTAACTCATTAACGTTAGTTAATCCGCTACGCACACATACTTTAGAAAATGGCTTTATTGCCGTTAACGGTACACCAACAGATTCTGTTCACTTAGGTATTAGCCAGCTAATGGACTCGCATCCTGATTTAGTGGTGGCTGGTATTAATCATGGCGCTAATTTGGGCGACGATACTTTATATTCAGGCACGGTAGCGGCTGCAACGGAAGGTCGACATATGGGAATGCCTGCTATTGCGGTGTCTTTAGTAGGTAATGAACATTTTGATACGGCAGCTGCGGTTGTTGTTAAATTAATAACACGCTTAAAAGATTTTCCATTGCCTCAAGATCAAATCTTGAATGTTAATGTACCTGACATCCCTTTAGCTGAATTAAAAGGCATTAAAGTCACACGCCTAGGTCATAGGCATCAAGCTGAAGCCATGAAGAAACAACAAGATCCATGGGGACGAAATATATATTGGTATGGGCAGTTAGGACCAGAGCTGGATGCTGGCGAAGGCACAGACTTTCATGCTATAGCCAATAACTATGCATCAATAACGCCTCTAACAGTAGATATGACGGCACATAAGAGCATAGGCACTATGGCTAAATGGGTAAACGAGCTTTCTTTATAAGTTGTTCTTGATAGTTTTCGAGTAACTGAAATTAAAATTAAAAAAATAAAAATGAGTGGAATATGAATGTCAGAGTAGGAAGTCGTATTGGTGGTAAATCAAGTCGAAGTGGAGAAATACTGGCACAAAAATTACATGCTGAAGGAATTATAAATGTTGATGTGTTGCAGGCTATAGCTCGTTCCCCAAGACACATTTTTGTACCTGAAATATTAGCTCATAAAGCTTACGATAATACTGCCTTGCCTATCGGACAAGGTCAAACTATTTCACAGCCATATATTGTGGCTAAAATGTCAGAGTTATTGGTAGCCAATGGCACGCCAGAAAGCATTTTAGAGATAGGAACAGGCTCAGGCTATCAAACCTCAATTTTAGCGCAACTTACACCTAAAGTGTTTTCTGTAGAGCGTATCAAGTCTTTACAGTGGCAAGCTAAAAGACGTTTACAAGCAATGGATTTACATAATGTTTCAATGAAACATGGAGATGGATGGAAAGGATGGAGCAGTAAAGCACCTTTTCAAGCTATCATAGTAACCGCTGCGCCATCATCAGTGCCGCAAGCGTTATTAGATCAACTAGCTGATGGGGGACGTTTAATTATCCCTGTTGGCGAACAAACACAAATCTTAAAAATTATTACCCGTCAAGGTGACCAATATACTGAACAGCAAGTTGAAGCCGTTCGTTTTGTTCCCCTTGTACCAGGAGCTTTATCTTAATGAAAATATTTTCTGCCCTTTATGATTGGACGCTAAAATGGGCGAAACATAAATTTGCACCTTATATACTCGCTGTACTATCTTTTACTGAATCAGTTATCTTCCCAATACCACCTGATGTTTTACTAGCACCTATGGTGTTATCAAAACCAGAAAAAGCATGGAGGTTTGCTAGCTTAACTACTATAGCTTCAGTGCTTGGTGGTGTTTGTGGTTATATCTTAGGTTATCTAATGTTTGAACCTTGGATACAGCCTATTATTACTGATTTAGGTTATCAGCATCGTTTTGATCAAGTTATGGCTTGGTTCTCACAGTATGGCATTTGGGTTGTATTTCTTGCCGGCTTCTCGCCAGTACCTTATAAACTATTTACAGTGAGTGCAGGTTTATTACAAATGGCATTCCTTCCATTTTTAATCGCTTCCGCTATTGGACGAGGCATGCGTTTCTTCTTAGTTGCAGGGTTAATTAAATGGGGTGGAGTAGCAATGGAAGAAAAATTGAGACAGTGGGCTGATAGAATAGGCTGGGCACTTGTTGCTATTATTGTTATTGCTTACTTGGTTTTACGCTAAATTAAATGGTGATTATTAACTTTACTATGTTGAAACCGGTTTGTTAATTTAATGATGAATTATCATAAAACGATGAATTTCGTTTTCACACTATTTTTTATTTTATTAGTCGCGAGTTGTTCTTCTCGAAAAACCCCAGCACCTGTTATTGAAACCCATGGTGCAATTCCTTTAAGTAAAAAAATTAAAAATAGCTTAAAAGCGACTCAATATATTGTCAAAAAAGGTGAAACGTTATACTCAATTGCATGGCGTTCAGGAATCGATGTAAGAGATATTGCTAAACTTAACAATATTGGCTCACCATACCACATTTATCCGGGACAAAAGCTTGATTTGGTTAACCAATTAGCGCCTAGTGTTAAAAAACCGTTACAAAATAGTAAAGGTAGTATAGATAAAGTTAAAGTAGTCAAAAAACCTATTGCTAAGAAAAAAAAATCAAGCGTATGGTGGAATTGTAGACAAGAAAAGTAGTGATTTAAATCAAAAGGTTCACAAATGGAAATGGCCTACTGAAGGTAAGGTTATTACCTACTTTTCTTCTTCACAACAGATCAGTAAAGGGATAAATATTGCAGGCCGCAGAGGACAACCTGTTTTATCAACAGCAGATGGTATTGTTGTATATGCTGGAGATGCGCTTAGTGGATATGGTAAGTTAATTATTGTTAAGCATAATGAAGATTATCTTAGCGCCTATGCCCACAATGACCATATATTGGTTAAAGAGCAACAAACGGTTAAGAACGGTGAAAAAATAGCCAAGATGGGAAGTACAGATGCCGATAAAGTTATGCTTCATTTTGAAGTTCGCTTTAGAGGAAAGTCTGTTAATCCGATGAAGTACTTGTCGAAAAAATAATAATAAAAAAAAATGGAGAATATGTTAACAACTAATCAGTGAGTTTAGCTAAGCTAAACATTGGAGATAGAACATGAGCATTGATGCAAAACATGAAAGTACTAAAACAGACAAGAACACGATAACAGCCGAAGAAAAATCAGCTAACTTAGATCCAACACAAATCTATTTAAGTGAAATCGGTGCCTCTCCACTTTTAACTGCAGAAGAAGAAGTTTATTTTTCCCGTTTATCTCTAAAAGGTGATGAGCCTTCACGTAAACGTATGATTGAGAGTAATCTTCGTTTAGTTGTGAAAATCTCTCGTCGTTATAACAATCGCGGTCTACCTTTACTCGATTTAATCGAAGAAGGTAATTTAGGCTTGATAAGAGCAGTAGAAAAATTTGATCCTGAACGTGGCTTCAGATTCTCAACTTATGCTACATGGTGGATACGTCAAACTATTGAACGCGCTATCATGAATCAAACTCGAACAATTCGTTTACCTATTCATGTTGTTAAAGAGTTAAATATTTATTTGCGTACAGCTCGTGAACTCATTCAAAAACTTGATCATGAACCTACCGCTGAAGACATTGCAAAAGAATTAGATGTACCTGTAGCTGGCGTTACTAAAATGTTACGTTTAAATGAACGTATTACTTCGGTAGACACTCCTTTCACAGGTGATGCAGAAAAAGCATTGTTAGATATTATTCCTGATGAAAAGGGCGGTAATCCAGAAAGTAAACTACAAACAAATGACATCAAAAATAACATTGTAACTTGGTTAGGCGAGCTTAACTCTAAACAACGCGAAGTTTTATCGAGAAGATTTGGTTTACTTGGTCATGAACCTGCGACATTAGAAGATGTTGGTTCTGAAATTGGTTTAACACGTGAACGTGTTCGTCAAATACAAGTAGAAGCATTGAAACGCTTGCGAGATATTTTAAGCCAACAAAACTTATCGATAGAAGCTATCTTTCAAACCTAATAGCATTTATGTATTTAATTGATGTAATCAATCGATAAAATAAAAAAACCAGCAAAGAAGCTGGTTTTTTTGTATCTGAATTAATTTAACCATTAAAAATGAGTAGCTAACCTGAATTCTGGATGATGGGTTTTGTAATGCATTGATTTTCAATGCTTTATAAGTAAATTATTGCAACACTATTTGTTTAAATGATTTATTACTCTCCTGATGTTGGAATTTAATTCTATAACAGGCATTTTTCTTGACTAATAGCTGGCTATTAGTCAAGAAAAATACAGTTTTTTTATTCCCGATAAAAACTAAGTACCTGCATCCATGCAGGCAACGACGTTAGAGGGGTAAATCACAATATTAGGCGTAACTGCTTATCCAGAGTTCAGGTGAGTTAGTTAATCAACTTGGTATAAGTCTATACGAAACTATATTTTAGCTTTTAACGTAAACAATAATTCAAGCGCTTGTCTTGGCGTTAAATCATCTAAATCAGTACCTTTTAACATATCAATAACAGGGTGACTTTCATCAATGAACGATAGTTGTTCGAAGTTAGCTTCTTCTTTCTGATTTTTAACCGTACTTGTTACAGCTGCTTTTGAAGTACTCTTATGAACTGCCAACGAAGATGAAGCTGTATGGTTTTGTTCTAGCTCAACAAGTCGTTGCTTGGCTCTACTGATAACTGATTTAGGTACACCAGCAAGCTGTGCTACTTGAATACCAAAGCTTTTACTTGCAGCACCTTGCTGTACTTTATGCATAAAGGCAATGGTATCTTCATGCTCAATCGCATCTAAATGTACATTGTCTAATAACTCAAATTCTTCAGATAATAAGGTTAACTCAAAATAGTGAGTCGCAAATAAAGTATAAGCTTTAATATTGCTTGCTAGCATTTCTGCACATGCCCAAGCCAACGATAAACCATCGTATGTACTTGTTCCGCGTCCAATTTCATCAAGTAATACTAAACTTTTATCAGTAGCATTATGCAGTATGTTCGCAGTTTCAGTCATTTCAACCATGAAGGTAGAGCGACCACTAGCCAGATCGTCTGAAGCACCTATACGAGTAAATATTCTATCAACCATACCTATTTCAGCTGAACTTGCTGGTACATAACAACCAATATGAGCAAGTAACACAATTAAAGCTGTTTGGCGCATATAGGTGGATTTACCACCCATATTAGGACCTGTGATAATAAGCATCTTATGCTTTTCTGATAAATGTACCGGATTGGCAATAAAAGCATCCGTTGTCATTTGTTCAACAACAGGATGTCGGCCATCATCAATTAAAATCCCCGACGCTTCAGTTAAGGTCGGTTTCACGTAATTTAGTGTTTGTGCACGTTCAGCAAATGTAGTTAATACGTCTAACTCTGAAATAGCATCTGAAAGCTCTTGTAAGGCGACTAATTCAGGTAATACTTGATCGAATAACTCATCGTATAGCTTTTTCTCTAACGCTAAGAACTTACTTTGTGCTCCTAATACTTTTTCTTCATGCTGTTTTAATTCATTAGTGATAAAGCGTTCGTTATTTTTTAAGGTTTGACGTCTAATATAATCGTCAGGCACATCGTTAGAAGCACTTCTGCTTATTTCAATATAAAAGCCATGAACCTTGTTATAACCGACTTTTAAAGACTGAATGCCAGTACGTTCTTTTTCACGCTGCTCAAGCTGAGATAAAAACTCAGTTGCGCCATCACTTAAGTCTCTTAGTACATCCAACTCTTCATGATAACCAGGCGCAATAACGCCACCATCACGAATAAGTACAGGAGGGTTTTCAACAACAGCTTTTTCTAATAAAGATTGAATATTTGGTAAAGGTTTACTCTTTAACGTTAACTCGTGCATATAGCCTGAGTTTTTAATACTCAAAATATCTTGTAGTTCAGGTAACCTTTGTAAAGAATCTCGAAGACGGGCAAAGTCACGTGGGCGAGCAGAGCGCAAAGCAATACGCGAAACAATACGTTCAATATCGCCGAACGACTTTAATGTCGTAAATAAATCGAAATATAAGTCATGAGTTAATACATCTTCAATCACTTCATGTCTGCTGTTGAGTACAGCTAAATATCGTAATGGAAAATGGATCCAACGCTTCAGTAAACGCGATCCCATAGGTGTTGCACTATTATCTAAAATGTCCGCTAATGTGCAGTCAGTGCCACCTTTCAGGTTATGAGTTAACTCTAAGTTTCTTCTCGTTGCTGCATCTAAAATAACGCCAGTTGCTGCTGATTCAAAAACTACAGATCTTATATGAGGCAGCTCAGAGCGCTGACATTCTTTTACGTACTGAAATAAACAGCCAGCAGCAGCTAAACCATAAGCTTTATCAGCTACACCAAAACCTGTCAGCTCTTTAGTATCAAATTGTTTGTTTAAAAGGCTATTTGCAGTACTTAAATCAAATTCCCATTCAGAACGACGACGTAAACCTTTATGATTAGAAATTAACGAAAAGTCAGAAAAATACTCAGGATATAATAATTCAGCAGGATTCAGACGTTGTAATTCAGCTTGTAACTGTTCTTTCGAACTCGGTTCAGTAATAACAAATCGACCACTGGTCATATCTAAATAAGCTAAGCCAAAATGATGCTTATTTTTTTGAACCGTTTCACTAATCGCTACAATTAAATTGTCTTGTTTATCTGTTAATAAAGCTTCATCACTCACTGTACCTGGTGTAACAACGCGAACCACTTTACGTTCAACAGGACCTTTACTCGTCGCAGGATCGCCAATCTGTTCACATATCGCGACAGATTCACCTAGCTGAACTAGCTTAGCTAAATAACCTTCAACAGCATGATAGGGAACACCCGCCATAGGAATTGCATTACCACCCGTTTTACCGCGAGCAGTAAGTGATATATCTAATAAATCAGACGCTTTTTTAGCATCATCAAAAAATAATTCGTAAAAATCGCCCATACGATAAAAAATCAGAATATTCGGAAATTCTGCTTTAATCGTAAGGTACTGGCGCATCATAGGTGTGTGTTGTGATAAATCTGTCATGTGTTATTTCGTTTATTACTTTATTTATAATGGGTTATGTAGTTTTTGGATATTTCAAAAACTATTTAAATATTGTGTAACGCTATGAATTTTCATGTTGTTACCGCATCTAGTGTAGGTGAAAATGTAGTTTTAATTGATAACAACTAATCGCTGAGAAAACCTACACTAAATCGCATATTTATAATTTGTTCATAATGATACTTTGCTTACTGGTATAGGGCTAGCAATGAATCTGTAAAAAATATTTTTTGTAAAGTGCATATACTTGTCTAAATCTAAGGATAATGAGTTTTGAATACTTCATATAAATACAAGGTTATCAATTATTTATTCGCGGTAACAATTAACTGTTTAGTTTTATTTCAGTTGATATATGGCGCTTTAAGCCAATGGGTTAATGTTTTATCAGTATATGAATTTTATTAAATTATCACACATTGACCTTTTGGTCAGTATGCGTAAAAATAAGTAATATAAATTAATCAAATTGCATCTTATGACAGTAGAAATTAAACAAAACAAAAAAGAAGCGACTCGTGAGAAAAATCAGCAACTTATTCTTGCTGCTGCCGAAAAAATATTTGCTCAACTTGGCTATGATGGCGCCAGTATGAGTATGATAGCTAAAGAAGCTGGCGTCGCTAAAGCTAATGTTCATTATTACTTTACTAGTAAAGAAGGTCTTTATGAAACAGTACTTGAGAACATTGTAAGCTCATGGAATTTAGGGCTAGAAGACGTTTCTGTTGAAGATGATCCCGCTGTTATTTTATATAAGTACATTCAGTACAAAGTTATTCTATCAATAGAAAAGCCGATGCAGTCGCGTTTGTTTGCGATTGAAATGATCCGTGGTGCGCCATTTCTTCAAGATTATATTCGTAAAAACTCACGTCCATGGTTCAGAGAAAAATATGAATTGTTACAAGCTTGGATGGATGCAGGAAAGATGGATCAAGTAGATCCTAACCACCTGTTATTTACGATCTGGTCGACTACGCAATATTATGCTGATTTTCAAACTGAAGCTTTATTGTTATTGAATAAGTACGAGTATGAAGAAAGTGATGTGAAAGCTATTACTCAGTCTATTGCTCAAATTATTTTGAAAGGCATTGGTCTTTCTATTCCTAAGTAATTATTTATCCCAGTAATTATCTATCTACGCAATTAAAGGTTTTAACATTATGCAAGATTTTACAACGCCAGATTTGTTTGACGATCATAGAGATACCGTGAGAACAGCTGAAAGTGGTTTGAATTCATACGGTGGAAAAAATAAGTTTTTTGGTCAAGCGGTAACAGTAACCTGTCCAGAAGATAACTCTTTTGCTGTTGAAGCACTGAAACAACCAGGTAAGGGGAAGGTGCTTGTTATTGATGGTTTTGCTAGTAAGAAACATGCTTTTATTGGTGATATTATGGCAACAACTGCCATTAATAATGGTTGGGAAGGCGTTATTATCAATGGTTGTTGTCGCGATATTGAAATATTAAAAACCATGGATATTGCGGTAATGGCATTAGGCGTTACACCAAGAAGTACACTTAAGCGTGGTTTTGGTGATAAAGACCAAACGGTTAATTTATTAGGTACTTTTATTTCGCCTAATGATTGGGTGTACGCTGACGTAAACGGTTTGATCATTAACGAATCTCCACTTATTTAATTTAACCTATACTCTGGTTAATACCTCAATTAGGCATAAATCTTTATGCCTAATTTAATCACTTCGCATCGTTATCTTTTGTTCTCTGTAGTGGCTATTTAAGCACTATTCTGGTGATTTATAGCACCATGCTGGTGATGAAAACCTATCATTTTGCGTTATATTTATTTTTCATTTTAAGCGCATCTTTGTTATCATTGACCGATCGGACAGGAATGTTGTTTTGGCATTGTAATTGCTCCTTATTTATTTTTAGGTGAGTTGAACTTTATTTTTAGTAAAGTTAAATGCAATCGATTACATGCTTTATTGCATTTTCAGTGCTTTGAACTATTCAAATATAAATGCAAATCAATACAAAATAGTACAGATTAAGAGAAGTGACTACTAAGCTATTTACACTGAGCTTAATGTTATGTTTTGAGCATTCTCCACATGAACAATTTAAAACTGTTGGGTAATTATGAACAATAATTCACATATAAATAAAAACGCTATTTTTTGTCAGCATGGTCCAACGCAATGGCAAACTAGTCATCAAGGTATTTTGCTTAATAAACGCCTTGCCGTTAAAGACTTATTTGCTGTTAAGGGTGAAAAGAATAGTGCAGGTAATCCTGATTGGTTTGCAAAAGCGACTAATGCCCAACAGAGTGCTTCTTCAATAGATAAATTGATGGCGCAAGGATGTGAATTTGTAGGTTTTACCCATACCGACGAAATTGCCTATAGTTTAGAAGGCAATAATTTTCATTATGGCGCTGCTGAAAACCCTAAAGTTCCTAACCATGCCTGTGGTGGTTCAAGTATGGGATCTGCAGCTGCGGTTGCTGCTAATTTAGCTGATATTGGTTTAGGTACTGATACAGGTGGCTCTGTTCGTATTCCAGCAAGTTATTGTGGCTTGTATGGTATGCGACCTAGTCACGATATTATTGCTAAAGATGGTCTTATTCCTTTAGCTCCGCCATTCGATACTATCGGCTGGTTTACAAGTACGGCTGAGTTATTAAAGCAAACGGGTGATGTATTATTACCTGAGCAAGCTATCAACTCAGTAGATACACTTGTTATTGATGAGGGTTTATTTGATTTAATTGATCCCGCACTTCTACCTATAATGCAAAGCTTGCTAGAGCAAACAAAAACTCAATTTACTCATCATAAAAAGTTTATTTTACCGAACACAAATATTTTAACTGAATTAGCCGATGCATTTCGTATTTTACAAGGTAGAGCTATTGCTAAACAGCACAGTAAATGGATAAATGAAGAACAACCAAGCTTTTCTCCTGCCATCACTTCGCGTTTTGAAATGGCAATGGCGTTAACTGAAGCTGAAGAAAAAGAAGCTTTAGCTGTACAGCAGGCTTGGCAGAAAGTTATTGCAGAAAATTTAGATGAGAAAAGTTGTTTATTTCTGCCTACTACGCCAACAACTGCACCTAAACTAGGTGAAGATACTAGCGAATTACGTATGCGAATTATCACATTGTCGGCTATCGCCGGTTTAAGTGGTTCGGCCCAGGTACATTTGCCATTAGCCACTTCTGATAAAGGACATCCGTATGGATTTTCATTAATGATGTCGCATGGTAATGACAAAAGTTTACTAACAAAAATAACTAAAATATCGAACGAGTTTAAAAAGGGGATGGTTAATGAGTGATCAAAATATAGCGTTTACGGCTCCACATTGGGCAGCATCTGAAGCTGGCGTTGAAGTTTTAAAAGAAGGTGGAACCGCTACTGAAGCTATGGTGGCAGCAGCGGCTGTTATTAGTGTGGTTTATCCTCATATGAATTCTATCGGTGGTGACGGTTTTTGGTTGATAGACAATCCTAACGAAAAAACACCTATAGCTATCGATGCTTGTGGGCGTTCTGCTAGTAATATTGGTGCTTATAAAAATCATAGCCAAATGCCATCTCGTGGCGGTTTAAGCGCAGTAACGCAAGCGGGCACTGTAAGAGGTTGGCAACAAGCGTTAGCTAACGATAAAAATGCAAAACTACCATTAAGCCGTATTCTTGAACCTGCAATTAGTTGGGCGCGTAACGGCTTTGTGGTTTCAGCAAGCTTACAAGCAGGCTGTGAAAAGCTAGCCAGCGTGGCAGAAACAAACCAAGCCTTTAAATCTCTTTATTTGAACAGCAATAATCAAGGTAAACCTCTACAGGCTGGCGATAATTACTTTAACCCTAAATTAGCTAGTACCTTTGAATACCTAGCGACTCACGGTTTAGATGCTTTTTATCAAGGTGAGTTAGCTGACTCATTCGTACAAGATTTAGCAGCAGCAGGTAGCCAGTTAACACGTGAAGATTTAGCTAATACGGCAGCAGATGTTGTTACGCCTCTAATTCTATCTATTAATGGAGCAACTTGTTTTAACTTGCCAGCGCCGACACAGGGCATACATTCATTACAAATTATTGGTGTATTAGACAAATTAAAACAGCAACATAATATAACTACCGAAGCCGATTGGTTGCATTTGATTGTTGAAGCGACAAAACAAAGCTTTAGCAAAAGAGGTACTTTGTGGGCAGATAAAACAGCTGTAGTTTCTGATGCTTACAACGACGCACTTACTGAAAATACGTTAAACACTTTAGCTAAAGGTGTTGATATAAAACAAGCCAAAACGTGGCCTTATGACGCTGAGCCTGGCGATACAGTTTGGATGGGCGCTAAAGATAAATACGGACAACTGGTGAGCTTTATTCAAAGTGTTTACTGGGAGTTTGGTAGCGGAGTTGCTATGTCTGAAGGTGGCTTCTCTTGGAACAACCGAGGTTTAAGTTTCAGCCTACAAAATAGTGATATTAATGTATTAGCCGCTAACAAAAAACCAGCTCATACATTAAACCCAGCTATGGCTAAATTCGACGATGGCAGACGTTTATCTTACGGTACTATGGGCGGAGAAGGGCAACCACAAACTCAAGCAGCTATTTTTACAGGTTATGCTTGGCGAAATAAATCTATCGAGAAAGCAGTAGCTGATCCTCGTTGGTTATTAGGTCGCACTTGGGGTGAAGACAGCACAAACTTGAAAGTAGAAAAAGCCTTAGCAGATCAAGTGAGTGACGAATTAAATGCTCGCGGACATGATTGGCAATCGGTTGATGATAACAATGAAATGATGGGACATGCTGGCGCTATTTTAGATGCATCAAATACACTTGAAGCAGCAACAGATCCTCGTTCAGATGGAAAGGCAATAGTGGCTAAAGCTGTCTAGTCTAAAAGTCGTTAAAGATGGAACGCAATAGAGCTAAACCTATTTGAGTTAAATAAAGTTAAGCTCTATTAGGCAAAAAGTTAAGTAAACAAAATAAAAACAATTAATTAGGAAAATAAATGTCAGAATTATTAAATCAATGGCCAATAGCAATAGCTCTAATTGGAACAGGTATTTTTGCAGGGCTTCTTGCTGGGTTATTTGGTGTCGGTGGCGGTATTGTTATCGTGCCTGTTATGTACTTTTTACTACAAGGCTTTGGCGTAAGTGCTGAATCCGCGATGATGATCGCAACAGCAACGTCGTTAGCGACTATTGTGCCTACCTCTATCTCATCTATTCGTTCACATCATGCGAAAGGTAATGTTGATGTCGCTCTATTAAAATACTGGGCAGTATTCATTTTAATTATGGCGATTGTAGGTAGCTTACTTGCACAATATGTTCGTGGTAACGGCTTAACCTTTATGTTCGCAGTTATTGCTATTTTAGTTAGCTTAAATATGCTTTTACGCGCTAATGCTCCAGCGCTAAGACAAGAGTTACCAGGCAAGTTTGGTCAAGGTGTTATGGCTTCAATCGTTGGTGGTTTATCAGTAATGATAGGCATAGGCGGCGGCACCATAGGCGTTCCTATGCTAACGGCTTTTAATGTACGCGCTCATGTTGCTGTGGGTACTGCTGCGGTATTTGGTTTATTAATCGCTTTACCTGGCGTACTCACGTTATTAACGGTAGGCCAAACGCCTAGCGATGCACCTATTGGTACTTTTGGTTTAGTTAACGTACCAGCATTTTTCTTAATTATTCCATTAACCATATTGTTTGCACCTGTCGGTGTGAAACTAGGTAGCAAGCTTAATCCTAAGCAATTAAAACGTGCATTTGCTGTAGTGCTTATGTTCACAGGTATCCGTATGTTAACTCAAGCGATGGGAGTGTAATTTCATGACAAACACCTCACAAATTCAAACGTTAAATCCACCACAACGTTTATTAATGGGACCAGGTCCTATTAATGCAGACCCTCGTGTTTTACGTGCAATGTCAGCCCAACTAATTGGTCAATATGATCCTGTAATGACAGGTTTTATGAATGAAACCATGGCGCGATATCGTGAAGTATTTAAAACTCAAAACGAATGGACCATGCTGATTGATGGTACATCACGTGCGGGTATTGAAGCTGTTTTAGTTTCAATGTTACGTCCAGGCGATAAAGTACTTATTCCTATCATGGGTCGATTTGGTCATTTACTGGCTGAAATTGCAGAACGTGCTCGCGCTGAAGTTCATACGATTGAAGTACCATGGGGTGAAGTATTTAAGCCTGAACAAATAGAAGAAGCTATTAAACGTATACAGCCTAGAGTGCTTGCTATGGTGCAAGGCGATACATCAACAACAATGAATCAACCGCTCGAATTTATTGGTGATATTTGTGAAAAGAATGATGTTCTTTTTTATTGTGACGCTACTGCTTCAATCGTAGGTAATCATTTACCTGTAGACGAGTGGAAGGTTGATGCTTTATCAGTTGGTTTACAAAAATGTTTAGGTGGTCCATCAGGTTCAGCGCCTATCACGCTAAGTGATAAATGTGTTGATTGGATCCGCCAACGTAAAAAAGTTGAAGCAGGTATTCGTACCGCTGATCATAAAGATGGTGTTGAACCTTTCATTGGTTCGAACTATTTCGATCTGGGTATGATCATGGATTACTGGGGTGAAGAAAGACTTAACCACCACACTGAAGCAACAAGTATGTTGTTCTGTGCGTCAGAATGTGCGCGAATTGTTATTGAAGAAGGCGTTGATAACAGTGTTGCTCGTCATAAATTACATGGTGATGCGATGCTGTTTGGTCTTCAAGCTTTAGGTTTGAAAATTTTCGGCGATATTAAAAACAAAATGAATAACGTTGTTGGTGTTTATATTCCTGACGAAGTTGATGGCGATACAGTGCGTAACCAAATGTTAAATGATTTTGGTATTGAAATAGGTACATCATTTGGACCATTACACGGGAAGATTTGGCGTATTGGTACTATGGGATATAACGCCAGAAAAGACACCGTATTACAAACATTAGCGTGTTTAGATGCTTGTTTACATGCCAACGGCTACAAAGGTCCTAGCGGCGAAGCAACATTAGCTGCATTAGCGCATTATAAATAGGGATTTAAAATGGAGTTGTTAAATAACACGCTTGCCGCTCAATATTCTGAACGCGCTTTATCTCGCTGTAAAATTTTAAGTGAAATCAGCGAAATGGACGGTGGAATATTACGTCAATACCTAACCAAAGAACATAAAGCATGTAATCTTACGGTAAGTGATTGGATGACTGAAGCGGGTATGACTACTTGGCAAGACAGTGTTGGCAACCAATGGGGACGTATTGTTTCTGCTAATCCTAATGCTAAACGCCTGATCATAGGTTCGCATTTAGACACTGTGCCTAATGCTGGCGCTTATGACGGTATTTTAGGTGTATTGCTAGCGGTTGAACTTGCAGCGTTAATTACTGAGCAACAAATAGAGCTACCTTTTCATCTCGACGTTGTTGGTTTTTGTGATGAGGAAGGTACACGTTTTGCGACGACCTTAATTGGATCTAAAGCTTTAGCAGGTGAATTCTCTCCTGATTGGTTAGCCCTTACCGATGTTAATGGTGTTTCTATGGAACAAGCCATGACAGAGTTTGGTTTAACACCTAATGATTATTCGTCATCAGCCCTTAAACCTGAAGAGCTAATCGCTTATTGGGAAGCGCATATTGAGCAAGGCCCTGTTCTAGAATCTGTAGATCAAGCACTCGGTGTTGTTACGGCAATCGCTGGAGCTAAACGCGCAATTATTTCGTTTATTGGTCATAGCGGACACGCTGGCACAACACCTATGCATTTGCGTAAAGACTCTCTTGCTGCAGCGGCTGAGTTTATTGTGTCGATAGAGCAATTAGCTAAAAACTCTAAAAATGGTGAAGTAGCAACGGTTGGTCAAATTGAAGCTAAACCAGGAGCAACCAACGTTATTCCAGGTAAAACCTTAATGAGTTTAGATATTAGAGCGCAAAACGCTCCAGACTTAGATGCTTTGCTTAGCGATATTAGAAACTCTGTTGAAAAAATTGTTGAAGAAAGAAACCTAACATTTGATTGGCAGTGGACACATCAAGCAGGAGCGGTGGATTGCGATAACGGTATTCAGCAACTCTTCAAATCTGCTTGTTCTGCTAACTCAGAAGAGTCACCCTTTTTACCTTCAGGTGCTGGTCATGATGCGATGGCAATAGCGAAAGTATGCCCAATTGGAATGTTGTTTTTACGCAGCCCTAAAGGTATTAGTCATCATCCAAGTGAATCTGTGATTGATGAGGATGTAACTAAGGCTTTATCTGTTTTATATACCGCACTTATTAAACAGAGAAATGCAAGTTTGTAATATTTGTTTATAAATTTTTATTTATAATAATATAAGCGTTAACTGATAAAATCGGCAGATTAACACGCAAGTCACTGCCATAACTCTAACGAGCTATGGCAGTGATCTATCTAAAATCCTGCCAAGCTCATAATGAGCTATTCAACTTTCAAAATACATACTTGGAAGTTTGATAGCTCTTAAACTGGAAAGTGAAATGAGCAAAAATAACCTCTGGATCAAGCAGCCTCTAGCTGTTTATACCGCTAACGATGAAAATGCTGATAATGGTATTGTCGTTGATCAAATTACAGGAAAAATTGTTGAACTTGTTGCTAAAGGTACAATGCCTATAAGCGATATTCAGCACGTGTTTGATGCCTCACAGCATGTCCTTATTCCTGGTTTAATAAATACCCATCATCATCTGTATCAAACCTTAACTCGTGCATTACCGCAAGCCATTAACAAAGCCTTGTTTCCTTGGTTAAAAAGCTTATATCCCATTTGGGCTAAATTGATGCCTGAAATGATCACAGCTTCAACAAAGCTAGGATTGGCTGAGCTTATTTTATCGGGTTGTACAACAGTCGCTGATCATCATTATTTGTTTCCTAAAGCTATTGAAGATGCGATAGATTTGCAAGTGCAGGCAGCTAAAAGTATGGGCTGTCGTGTTATGTTAACGCGAGGTTCAATGAGCTTAGGTGAAAAAGATGGTGGCTTACCTCCTCAACAAACTGTGCAAACAGATACGCAAATACTAACCGACTCAGCACGATTAATTAATCTCTACCATGATAAAGAAGAGGGCAGTATGGTGAATATTGCTTTAGCACCTTGCTCACCTTTTTCAGTTACTCAAGACTTAATGATTGAAACCGCTAAACTGGCGAGAAGTCATCAAGTTATGCTGCATACCCATTTAGCAGAAACAGAAGACGAAAATGACTTTTGTTTACAAATGTTTGGAATGCGACCGTTAGACTATTTAGAGTCGGTTGGCTGGTTAGCAAGCGATGTATGGCTGGCTCACGGTATTTATTTTAATAACGAAGAAATAAAACGTTTAGGGCAAGCCCAAGTCGGTATTTGTCATTGCCCATCGTCTAATATGATACTAGCTTCAGGTATTTGCCGTACCAAAGAACTTGAGGCGGCAGGCGTTAAAATTGGTTTAGGGGTTGATGGCTCAGCGTCAAATGATGGATCGAATATGATCCAAGAAGTTAGACAAGCATTAATGATTAACCGCCTGAGATATCCTGCTAACGAAGTAACTCATCTCGATGCACTTTATTGGGCTACAAAAGGTTCAGCTAAGGTTATCGGACGTGATGATATTGGTGAGTTGGCTGTGGGTAAACAAGCGGATTTAGCGCTATTCAAAACAGACGGATTACGTTTTTCAGGTAGCCATGACCCTTTAGCTGCGTTGATATTGTGTGGCGCTCATTCAGCTGATGCTGTGATGTGTAAAGGCAACTGGTTGGTTAAAAATGGTGAGTTATTGAATCAAGACATAATGGCGATTAAGCAACAACATCATACTTTAGCTAGGCAGCTCGTTAACTAAGTAGCTAAGCAAACAGTTAAGTAAATAGCGAGGTAAATAATTAAGTGATTCCTTAAGTTTATCGCTATAAACCCTTAAGTAATTATAGTCCTAAAATACATCTTAAAAGAGTCTAGGAAGTTGTTAAAAGTTACCTGGAATATTATTAAAAACGAGCAGGGAATAAGTAATTAGATACAAGGTTACTTATTTCACTTTTATTATCTTCCTAACTATTACTAGGCTTTCGCTTGTATTTCTATTCTCTTTCTATTGTCTTTCGCTTGCCTTTGTATTCAAAATATCATCTAAGTTATTTAAGTTATCTAAAATATCTATCTCGCTGAATCATAAAGTATGTAGCTTTATAATATTTATAACTAAATTGTTTTTCTTTTCTTTAAATAGTATATTTTATAATGATTTTATGAAATGCAGGTTAACTGGGTCTTATTAGATTTTTTTAGCTATACTCAATAAATAATGTACCTAACATGAAGAAGTAAAAGTATTTTTATGAAATTTTCTATTTTCTTTTTATTTACCTTTTTTATTTTTAATACATCTTATGCAAAAGACTTCAAATTAAGAGTCGTTGATGAGTCAAAAGCTCCTATTGCTAACGTTATCATTAAAGTTCCTTCTGAACTGATTGATGAAGAGTCATTGGCTAAATCGAAACCTGATATAGCGATAATGGATCAGATAAACAGTCAGTTTTCTCCACATGTTTTGTTAATTAATTCAGGTCAGTTTGTTTCATTCCCCAATCGTGATGATATTCGACATCACGTCTATAGTTTTTCGAAAGCTAAACCTTTTAAAATCAAGTTATATAAGAATACACCGTCAGAGCCTATTGAATTTGAGCAAGCGGGTGTGGTTGAGTTAGGTTGTAATATTCATGATCAAATGCTCGGTTATATATACGTAAGCGATAATACATATGCGGTTAAAACTGATCCGCTAGGTGAGGCGCTGGTCTCAACTAAAAACAATAATGCTTTATCAACCATCCAGTTATGGCACCCACAATTATCTACTTCAAGAACTGAACATATTGAAATGCAATTACCTGAGCCTAATGAGAAAGGTGAATATGTATTAACTCTTGGATTGGCTGCAAAAAGTAAAGTTAAAGAAAATAATACCTTTAAGAAAAAATTTGGGAAACGATAAATAGTGGCTGCTTCGTATTCTCTTAAAACGAAAATAATAAGACTAATCGCTAGTCTCGTTATAGTCACGACTATTGCTATTCTTATCTCAATTGGCTTTGCCACCGACAGACATGCTAATACCCAACTTTCTCGAGAACTTGATGTAGGTGAAAGTGTTTTCTTAGATTTTTTACGTAATCGTGAAAGCATGTTAATTAGTGCAGCAACGGTATTAACAGAAGACTTTGGCTTTAAAGAAGCTATAGCTACGAACGACAGCGCGACGATTGTTAGTGTTTTGAATAACCAAAGTGAAAGAATTTCAGCTGATATTATGGCGGTGTTCACACTAACGGGCGAAACAATATCTCAGAGTTCTGGCTTGTCATTTGATGACGGCATTACAGATATGGGAACGGCAATTAATAAAATAATAGCCGATGGTGGGTTAAGTACTATTCAAGAGCTTAACGGTAAGCTTTATCAAACGCTATTTTTAACAGTGGATGCGCCACAGCCCATTGCTATTACCATGATAGGTTTCGAGATTAACCAACCGTTGGTTGAGCGAGTTAGTCACTTAACTAGACTTGATATCACTATCGCTTTTAATGATGATATGGTTAAAAATGTTACCTCACAAAGCGCAGCATTAAAGAATAATACACCTCTATATTTAACCACTCTTAAATATGAAAATTTAGTTACTTTATTAGGGAATTCTGAACTCGATAGCTCAGATAAAGCTGATAATAAAAATACTTATAACGAACGAGAAAACTTTGCCACCAAACGTTTATATTTAACAGATTATCCTGAATTCTCAGGTTATATTTTATTAACTCATGACACAGATATTTTATTTAAAGAGTTTGATGCGCTGCTTGATGAAGTTATCGTGATCTCTATTGTTGCCGTGTTATTAACCTTATTAATGGGCACTATTTTCTCAAGAAACTTAACGCAGCCACTTGAAAAACTTTCAATTGTTGCCAAGAAAATTGCAGGTGGAGATTATTTAACACGCATTAGCTTGGATGACGGTTCTTTTGAAATACGTAATCTATCATCTGTGTTTACACACATGCAGCACGATATATCAGAACGTGAAGAAAAAATAAAATACAGTGCCTTACACGACCAACTGACGGGCTTATACAATCGAAATAAAATTCTTTCAGTATTAGAAGAAACTCTTACCGAAGCTAAAGAATCTCAGTTATTAGCTATTCAAATTAATAATTTTAGAGAAGTTAATGAAACCTTTGGTTTTCAAGTAGGTGATAACTGCATACTGCAATTAGCTAAATACATAGAAGAAAAGGGCGGCTACGCTGCTCGATTTTCTGGCGGAGAAGTTATTTGGTTGCCACCTGAACCGCTTGATGAACAAGCATTAAGTAAGCTCCAGTCTGACTTTGAAAAACGAGTACTTTGCTCGCAATTAAAAATTAGGATTAAACTCGTTATTGGTTGTGTGAACAATCCTCAAACATTAGAAAAAGAAGCTGAAGATATTTTACGTAGTTTAAGTATCGCGGTTAGTCATGCACGCCTGTCTAGCAACTTCATTCAAGCCTATCATCAAGAACAAGAAACGGTGTACCTGCAACGTTTAGAGATCCTTCATGCACTCTTAAATGTTTTAGAAGATAAAAATAATCAAGAGCTTGCTATGTTCTATCAACCTAAGTTGTTATTAAAAACAAATAAGGTTGAGAAGATGGAAGCATTAATCCGTTGGAATAGTCCAAAATTAGGATTCATATCTCCTGAATTATTTATTCCTATTGCTGAACGAGCAGGCATTATAAAAGAGTTGAGTCATTGGGTTATACATCGAGTGATTAGTGACTTAGCTTCTTGGCAGAGAAATGATGTGCAAGTGGCGATTAACCTTTCAGCCCAAGATATTATGTCAGAAGAGATTTTTGACGTTATTTTGTCAAACTTAGAACTCTACGGGTTATCTCCTTATCACCTTTCTTTTGAAATTACTGAAAGTGATATTATGGATGATCCTGAAAAAGCGATCATCCAGCTGAATAAATTCAGAGAATATGGTTTTATCTTATCAATTGATGACTTTGGCACTGGGCATTCATCTTTAACTTACATTAAAGATTTCCCTGTAGCTGAATTGAAAATTGATAAAAGCTTTATTCTAAAACTTGATGAAAATTTAGATGATCAAATTATCGTTAAAAGCATTATATCGTTAGCTCAAAGTTTTAATTTATATGTTATTGCTGAAGGCGTAGAAAACGAATCAACCTTAAACATGCTTAACGAAATGAACTGTCAATATATTCAAGGTTATTTTATTAGCCGACCTATGCCATCACAAGACGTTAATACATGGCTAACAACATTCCATCAAGAAAATGTAATACATAATGCTTAAAAAACACAATCATTTGCTTTACCTTATCTGCTTAATGGTTTCATCAATAGCAACACCAGCGCTGGCAGGCAGCGGAAAGTTATTAGCCACATCTGGCATTACGCAAATAGAAGGTTCTGGCGGTGGCGGAATTGTGCCTTGGGCGACTATTGCTGGCTATGGTTCAAAAGATGAGATTTCAGCTTCCGCTTTTTATACGCAAGTAACCTTAGATGATTATCGGTTAAATGTTTTGGGAGCAAATGTCGGTTTTTATGATCGAGTTGAACTTAGCATTGCAAAACAGAGGTTTGATTTAACGACTTTAGGTGGTGATATTGAACAAACCATTTATGGTGCAAAAGTACGAGTGTATGGCGATGTTATCTATTCTAAGTGGCCTCAAATTAGTTTAGGTATGCATCATAAAAGATTAAGCGATAGAGCGATTGCAAACGCCTTAGGCGCAAAAGATTCTAGTTCAGGTACCGATTATTATATAGCCGCAACCAAGGTTAACTTAGGCTTAGCATATGGCTATAACGTGGTGTGGAACCTTACAGGGCGTTTATCTAAGGGTAACGAATTAGGTCTATTAGGTTTTGGTTCTAGCACGGAAGAAAATTACCAATTTTTGCTTGAAGGATCTGTAGGTATACTCTTATCTAGAAACTGGGTTGCAGGTATCGAATACAGAGAAAAGCCAGACAACTTAGGTTTAAAAGAAGATGATTGGTTTGATGCTTTTGTCGGTTATATTCCTAATAAACATTTCAGCTTAACATTAGCTTGGGCGAAATTAGGCACGATCGCAGGAGCTAAAGATCAAGACGGACTTTTCTTAACGATGACGGGGAAATTATGGTAATTATGTTAAAATCAATATGTCTTATCGCTTTACTGGTTATTTCTGGTTGTGCAGCAAAACAAGCGTCTTTATATGAAACCATTGGTGGACAGCCGAAAATAGACTTGATTGTTGATAACTTTATTGAAGAAATTCAATACAACGAATCAATCTTTCCTTATTTTGCTAACGCTAATGTTGATAGATTCAGAGAGAAAATAACTGAACACTTATGTTTGGTACTTGAAGGTCCTTGTGAATACACAGGGGATTCAATGTTGTTAGTTCATAAAGGCATGAACATTAATGAAACCGACTTTAATACCACGGTTGATCTCTTAATTAATGCGATGAATAAATCTAACGTAACTCATCCACACCAAAACAAAATATTGAATCATTTAGCCAAGCTAAGAGAAGATATTATTTATCTTTAACTTTGCTCGGTTTTACTTTGTCGCTTTAATAGGTTTTAGCTTTAATAAGCTTTAACTTAAACACATCAAAAGAGTGTTGTTAATCAAACAAAAAAAGCCGCAGCTTGTATTAAAAATACACGTTGCGGCTTTTTAATATTCTTCTCTAGCAGCTATTTTTACTTGCTTCATCGTTAAATTTATTTGCAATAGGATAGCTATTGACGCGAAATTTTCCTTGAAGAAAGAAAAACTACAAACTAGAGTATGAGTTAAATTTTATTAGTCATAACTTCAATGAATTAAAAACATACTAAACCGAGTTCAGGTTAAATAACGTTAAAAGTAGTTAAGTCTAACTAAAAGTGCCATTTAACCATTAAGTTAGGGTTCTTCTCTGTTTGACCGTCAACACCAAACTTGTTTTTCCAATATACGTACTCAATACCTACATCAAGACGACCACTTTCCATACCTAACATTGGACCAATGTTGTATTTCAATTGAGAAGTAAAGTTGAAACCTCCTTCACTCTCACCAAACATAGTGTCAGCGCTATCTACAATATCTAAGAAACCATCATAACGAAGGTTGCCTTCATCTATACGCCAAGTAACTTGTAATTGGTTGTTATCTTCACGTTCAATTCCAATTTCATCTTGATTACGACGGTAATAACCCACATTAAAAAACTTGAAGCCAGGTACTGCTAGCGATACACCTACACCATATAGAAAGTTATTTTGGTTAGTGTCTCCAGAGCCGTATTCAATCTGTAGCCCTAAATACACTTCTTTTACGAAACCATCCATTTTATATAAAGTTGGATTAATATTAATTTCACCATAAACTTCATCAGGGTTAGATAAGCGATCCAAGAAGAAGAAAGTTGAGCCCCAAGTGTGACCAGAAGCATGTTCTATAGTTACAACATCCCTATCATCTTCAGTGCCAGCAAATGGATTAAGGTAATCGCTCCCTGTCATTGCTGTAACACTGTAATCAGACCAAATTTGTTTAGCTGATACATTTATTGAGCATAAAGCGATTGTTGGTATTAAAGCTAAACTAGCAAGTGTTTTAAGTTTCATGTTGTTTTCCCTTTAAAGTTAAAATTATTATTTTTTATGCGATGCTAGTTGTAGTATCAGCACTCGCTTTATCATTTTTATTTGTTGTTTTTGTTTCTACGTTTATTTCTGCGGCAGGCACTTTTGTTGAAGCTGCTTTATCTTTACTGTCTGCAGTTGCTGAATAGTTATCAGGCAGTATGAGTGTCATCACAATCGCAGTTAAACCTGAAACGGTAACCGCACTACCAAATACAGCCGCAACTAATTTAGGTGCATTGGTAAATAGGGCAGGAACAAAGCTAACACCTAGCCCCATTCCGAAGCTCACTGCTATAATCAATAAGTTTCTACGGTTCATTTCTTCTCCTGCTAATATTTTTATACCCGCTGCTGCAACTGTTCCAAACATTACTAACGTTGCACCACCCAGTACAGGTTTAGGTATGTTTTGTAAGATTGTACCAACCACTGGAAATAAGCCTAAAATTAATAAAATAGCTCCAATCCAGATACCAATATGACGACTTGCCACACCTGTTAATTGAATTACACCGTTGTTTTGGCTGAAAGTTGTATTAGGAAATGTATTAAACATAGCTGCTATTATTGAATTTACACCATCACCTAAAATACCGCCGCGTATGCGTTTTAAGTAACTAGGACCTGAAACAGGTAATTTTGAAACAGAACAGTTAGCAGTAATGTCGCCAGTCGATTCAATGGCTGTGATCAAATATAAAAAACCAAAAGCAATCAAAGCACCTAAATCAACATTAAAACCATATTTGAAAGGGATAGGCATAGCGATAAGGTCATATTCACCAAGCTTAAAGCTCGCTATTCCTAAAATAAGCGCCAATATCCAACCAATAGTCATGGCTACCACAACAGCCGTTAAACGTATCCATTGGTTTCTACTCGCATTAAGAAATACAACTAAAGCCACTACAGTAAAACCCACAATAAGATTTTTTGCTGAAGCAAAATTTTCAGGCTTGTTATCAAGTAACCACTGACCACCACCTATGTCTGTCATACCCACTTTAATCAGGTAAATACCAATAGTTGTGATCACCACACCTGTTACCGCTGGCTTGATTACCTTGCCCAACTTATCAACAAAAAAGCTGATAAAAACTTCTACAAAAGCCGCAAGAAAACACACGGCAAATATAGTAGCGAGTACTTCATCGATTGAACCACCCGTTGCTTTTACGGCAAAGCCCGTCGCTAATATTGTGCCTAAAAAAGCAAAACTAGTGCCTTGAACACAAATTAAGCCTGAACCAACAGGACCAATACGACGAGCTTGGATCATAGTGCCCACGCCCGAAACAACCAACGCCATACTGATTAGGTAAGGTATTTCTGCACCTAAGCCTAATACACCACCAATAATTAACGTTGGAGTAATAATCCCTACAAAACTTGCAAGCACATGCTGTAAACCTGCAAAAAATGATTCAACGGCACCTGGTTTATCATCTACAGCATAAATGATGTCATCTGACGAACTGGTTTGATTTGACATAACTAAACTCTCTTTTTTGTTCAAAAATAGTGAGAAATCAATAATGGTTTCTCATGGCTAATTTACTAAAAGTGACTATTTCAACTTGCCTTCAACGCCTTCTACATAAAAGCTCATTCTTAATAAGGTTTTGTCATCCATCACTTCACCTGCAGCTAATATTTCTTTACCTGCTTGGTCTTTTATTGGACCCGTAAATGGGTGCAGATCACCTTTAGATATTTTGTTTGTTAGCTCTGTAATTTCAGCAACTACACTTGCAGGAATAGCTTTGTTTAAAGGTGATAACGTTGTCATGCCTGAGCTAATACCTTGCCAAACATCTTCCGATTTCCATGTATCGTCTAATACTTGTTGAACACGTTTAGCGTAGAACTCATGCCAGTTGTGCACTGCAGCGGTTAAATGAGCTTTAGGACCATACGCACTCATGTCTGAGTGATAACCTATCGCGTAAATACCTGCAGCTTCAGCCGCTTGTAATGGTGCTGGTGAATCTGTGTGTTGCGTAATAATGTCAGCGCCTTGGTCAATTAAACTGTCAGCCGCTTCACGTTCTTTACCAGGATCAAACCAGCTGTTTACCCAAACCACTTTTACTGTTGCATCAGGCTTTACTGAACGAAGTCCTAAGGTAAAAGCATTGATACCGCGCAATACTTCAGGAATTGGAAACGCAGCGATATAACCTACGGTGTCAACTTTTGTCATGTGCCCAGCAATAACACCTGTTAAATAGCGAGCTTCATAAATACGGTCAAAGTAAGTACCTACATTTTTCGAACGTTTGTAACCTGTAGAATGTTCAAACTTAACTTTAGGAAAGCGTTTAGCAACTTTTAGCGTTGGGTTCATATAACCAAAAGACGTGGTAAATATTAGGTCGTGTCCACTTTTGGCTAGTTGGGTAATAACTCTTTCAGAGTCAGCACCTTCAGCAACACTTTCTACAAAGGTTGTACTAATTTTGTCGCCAAATTTTTCCTCAATAAACTTTCTGGCTTCGTCATGGGTATACGTCCAACCAGCTTCACCCGTAGGCGATACGTAGACAAAACCCACTTTCAAAGTATCTTTTGCATAACTAAGTGCTGAAACACTAAGCATTAAGGCGATACCTGCTGTTTTTAATATTCGTTTCATGTGTAAACTCCAGTTTTGGTTTTATTTGTCTTTATGCCTTTTGATACGCCGTTGTATTAAAAGAAATTAAGGATTTTTTTATCTAACGGAGCGATCCGTCAGAGTTAAAATTAACGTTATTAAATCTTTGTGAGTTGCCATGCTTTTAATGTCCTTTGTGCCAAGGTTTACCCAGTGACATAGGTTCGAAAAGCTTTAATCTTTCTTTGTCTTTACTCAGCATCACTAATACGAATAGCGTGGCTAAATAAGGCATCATGCCAAGCAAGTTAGAATCGATTGATAGCCCTAAACCTTGAGCAACCAAATGCATAATGCTGGCAAAACCAAAGAGGTAAGCACCAAGAATTACGCGCTCTACACGCCAACTCGCAAATACCACAAGAGCTAAAGCAATCCAGCCTCTACCTGCGGTCATGTTTTCTGTCCAAAGTGGTGTGTAAGCAAGAGAAAGATAAGCACCTGCAATACCAGCCATTGCACCACCAAACATCACAGCCATGTAACGAATACGCATTACAGGTAAACCTAAATTACTGCCAGCATCTGGGTTTTCACCTACTGCTCTAACAGCTAAACCACCACGGTGATATTTGAAAAACAGATAAACACCGATCACTAATACCCAACTCAAATACACGATGGCGTCTTGCGCGAATAAAGGCTTACCGATTAATGGAATGTCTTGTAAAACGCCTAAGGATAAAGTAGGTAAAGCTTCAACTGTTTTACCTTCATAATCTGCACCTAAAAATGCAGATAAGCCTGTACCAAATATGGTTAATGCAAGTCCTGCTGCTACTTGGCTAGCATTTAAGTTAAGGGTGATAAAACCAAAGACTAAAGAAATGAGTACGCCCGTTAATGCAGCTGCAGCAAAGCCAATAAATAAGCTGTCGCAGTGATACATAGCAATAAAACCAGCTACAGCGCCCAGCAACATCATCCCTTCTTGGCCTAAGTTAAGTACGCCACTCTTTTCACAAACCATTTCTCCAAGTGCCACTAAAAGCAAAGGCGTACCCGTACGGATGGTGGCGTATAAAATATTGGTGATTAGATCAATATCCATTATTTTTGCTCCTGTGTTTGCGCACTTTGATTTGCTGGATTGGCTTGAAGAGATTTGATAAAGCTTTTTGGTAATGAAAAACGTAAGCGGTAACGGATCAACACGTCGCAAGATAATAAAAAGAACAACATTAAACCTTGGAAGATACCTGTAATGGCGTTAGGAAGGCCTATTTCTATTTGAGCCATTTCGCCACCCATATAAAGTAAACCCATCAGCAAACCCGCAAAGGTTAATCCTAAAGGATGTAATCGACCTAAAAAGGCAACAATAATGGCGGCGTAGCCAAAACCAGGTGAAATATGAGGAACCAACTGACCTATCGGCCCAGCTACTTCACTAGCACCAGCTAAGCCTGCCAAAGCACCACAGACCAAGAAGACCATAAGGGTTAATTTATGTTGTTTGTAACCCGCCATCTTGGCTGCAGGTTTGTCTAAACCTAATACTTGAATTTGAAAGCCGGTAAAGGTTTTGCTGATAAATATCCAACTGGCTACCAAAGCAATCAAGGTAAATACCAAGCCTAAATGTAAGCGGGTATCTTCAAACAAAATAGGCAGTAGGGTGCTGTCGCCGAATAAAGCACTTTCAGGAAAGTTATAGCCATCAGGATCTTTCAAAGGTCCATGTACCGCCCATAACAGAATGTTTAACGCGATATAGTTCATCATGATGGTGACTAAAATTTCGTTAGTGTTTAAACGTAACTTCATAAACGCCGCAATACTTGCCCACATCATGCCGCCAATCATTCCTGCTATTAGTGTTAAAGGCATTGCCCAAAAGCTTGTTGAATCAACAAAAAGTACAGCAACGGCTGAAGCACAAACGCCACCCATTAATAACTGACCTTCAGCGCCTATATTCCAAACGCCTGCGCGATAGCAAAGGGCTAAACCATAAGCACATAACAAAATAGGGATTGTTTTAACAAGTAACTCTGTAATGCCGTACCAATCAGAAACAGGAGCGACGAAAAATATATACAGCGCATGAATAGGATCTTGGTCTAATGCTGAAAAAAGAAAGAACCCAGTAATTAAGGTAAGCATTACCGCTAATAAAGGTGACAAGTAGCTCCATAAATTTGAGCTTTGTGGTCGCGCTTCTAAACGAATTATCATGCGGCTTCTCCATTGTTAGCTTTATGATCAAAGTCGCCCGACATCCATCTACCTAACTGAGACAGGGGTAAATCATCTGTAGCAATTAACGGTGATAACTTTCCGTCACAAATAGCGCCTAAACGATCACTGATTTTGTAAAGTTCATCTAAGTCTTCAGAAATAATAAGCACAGCACAGCCTTTATCACGTAATTGTAAAATGGCTTGATGAATAGCAACTTGAGCGCCTATATCAACCCCCCAAGTAGGATGCGACATAAGTAAGAAAGAAGGGGACTGTTCGATTTCTCGACCAACAATGAATTTTTGTAAATTACCGCCAGAAAGGCTATTTGCGTGGGAATGATTACCAGGGGTTTTAACTTTATATTTTGAAATGATTTTGTTAGCTAAATCTTTTATTTTTGCTTTATTTAAGAAACCTTTATTAACGAGGCCTTCGTCATAACTTGTGAGTAGAGCATTTTGGCATAAGTCCATTTCGGGAACGGCTCCTCGACCTAAACGATCTTCTGGAACAAATGCTAAACCTAAGCGTCGACGAAAGAGGGGAGATAAGTGGTCGACTATTTGATTGGCAAATTGTATGGCACTTGAATGCTTTTGAGGTTCTTCTCCTGATAATGCTTTGAGTAACTCTTCTTGACCATTTCCTGCTACACCTGCTATTCCGACTATTTCACCTTTGTGAACGTTAAAACTAATGTTTTTTAATGAAACATCGAAATGACCTTGGGGGGATGTGCAGAGATTATTTACATTGAGGAAGTTTTCGGAGCCTTTAGCCCGTCGGGTTTCATTACTTATGGATATGTCATCACCAACCATCATACGAGCAATGGAGGCTGGCGTTTCCTTTTTAGGATTGCAATGCCCACTTACTTTGCCATTTCGTAATATTGTTGCGGTATCACATAATGCAGTGACTTCATGTAACTTATGGCTAATAAATAATACGGAGCAACCTTCTTTCTTTAATTTGAACAGGGTTTTAAATAATGCGTCTACTTCTTGTGGTGTTAAAACCGATGTCGGTTCGTCTAATATTAATAACTGAATATCGAGTAATAAACACCGCACTATTTCAACACGCTGGCGTTCGCCTGTAGATAGTGTTGAAATACGTCTTTGTGGATCTAATGGCATATCGTAACGTTTTGAGGTTTCTTCAATTCTACGAGATAAACTGTGGGAATCTCCCGCTTGATCACCTAAGGCTAATGCGATATTTTCGGCTATAGTTAAGGTCTCAAATAGTGAAAAGTGTTGAAAAACCATACCTATACCTAAAGCTCGTGCATTCACTGGCGCATTAATGATGGTTAGCTTTCCATTCCAGAACATGTCACCTCGGTCAGGTTTTACTACGCCATAGAGAATTTTCATCAATGTACTTTTGCCAGCGCCATTTTCACCTAATAAAGCATGAATTTCGCCGTGCTTTATCTCTAAGTTGACATTGTTACTAGCCTTGCAATCTGGGTATTCCTTGGTTATACCTTTCATTATAAGTCTATTCGTATTTGTCATTATTGAGCCTTAGTAGCGAATGTTCTTTAATAAGTTAATAAATTAACTTATTATTGACCGATCGGTCAGTGTTGGTATGGTGTATGCAATAACTTGACCATATCTAATAATCTATATTTAAAAATTATATAAAAAATCTAAAGTTAGTCTTTTAATGTATTGATTCTAAAGGGCTGGCTAAGAGTAGAGAGGTAAGTAGTGATACAGTTTTTGCTAAACGACACAGTAACTGAAGTGCAGAGTGCTTCGCCGAGTCTCACCATTTTGGAGTGGTTACGCACCACAACGGGGAAGAAAGGCACCAAAGAAGGGTGTGCAACCGGAGATTGTGGCGCATGTACTTTATTAATAGGTGAAGAAGTCACAAATAATAAAGGTGAAACTTACTGGCAATATAAAACATTGAATAGCTGTTTAATGCTAGTAGGTAACGCGCATGGTAAGCATATTATTACAGTAGAAGCGGTTTCGTTAACTCAATACCCAGAATTAGAAGATTTACACCCAGTGCAAAGAGCTATGGTTGAATGTCATGGTTCGCAATGTGGTTTTTGTACGCCAGGCATTATCATGAGCTTATTAGCTTTATATATAAATAACGAAACTTATCCTGGTAAAACTGCTGTTATTCATGCCCTAGGTGGAAACCTATGTCGTTGTACAGGTTATAACCCTATATTAAAAGCTGCAGAAAAAGCTTTTGAATACGACCGAGCTGAAGAGCCATGGTCTGCAATGGCAATCAACTTTAAAGAAAGCTTATTAGCTGCGCCTCAAGATAACGCTTTACCTTATTTAGAAGACAACCAACGAAAATTCTACTTACCACAAACAGTAAGCCAGTTAGTTGAGCTTACAGCGACTTACCCTGAAGCGAGTATTGTAGCTGGCGGAACTGACTTTGCTATTGAGCTAAGCCAACACTTATTAAAACCTGAAGTCGTTATTTCTGTCAGCCAAACCAGTGAGCTTACACAATTTAGTGAAAAAGATGGGCAGTTTGAAATTGGTGCAGCAGTACCTTACTGCGATTTTGTTGATGTACTTTGTAGAACTTATCCTGAAGCTAAAGAGTTATTTGAACGCTTAGGTTCAACTCAAGTACGTAATGGTGGAACTTTAGGTGGTAGTTTAGGTAATGCATCACCGATTGGTGATCCTGCTCCTTTACTTATTGCGTTAAATGCCACTATGGATCTTCAATCTGTAAAAGGTATTCGCACCATCAAGGTTGAAGACTTCTTTACGGGCTATCGCCAAACAGTATTAGCTGCTGATGAAGTTATCGCTAAAATCAGTATTCCAAAACGTAGTGAATCTTTAAAACTTGCTTGTCATAAAGTATCAAAACGTTTTGAAGATGACATTTCAACGGTGTGTTTAATATTAGCGGTAGAGCATGCGAACAATGTTATTACCTCAGCACGTTTTGCTTTAGGTGGCATGGCTGCTATTCCTGCACGAGCACCGAAAATGGAAGCACAATTAATTGGTGGTCGTTTAGATACCAAAACATTTATGAAAGCAGGGGCAGTGGTTGAAAAAGACTTTTCTCCTATGTCAGATGTTCGTGCAACTGCTAACTACCGTTTGATCACGACTCAAAACTTAATGCAACGAATTGGTTATGAATTTTCTCAAGCGATTCCGGTAAACAATATTACAACACCATCAGCGAGGATTTCTCATGCGTCACTTTGAAATGGATAAACTGCAAGCGCGTGGTGGTAGTGTTGGTCAATCAAAACATCATGAAAGTGCTATTAAACAAGTTTGTGGTAAAGCAAATTACGTAGATGACTTTGCAGAGCCAGCAGGCTGCTTACATGGTTATCCTGTATTAGCGCCAGTCGCTGCAGGTTTTATTACCTCAATTGATACAAAAGAAGCTGAAAGTTTAAAAGGTGTGATACGCATTTTTTCAGCGAAAGACGTCCCTGGTAAAATTGATATTGGTCCTGTATTTCCGGGCGATATTTTATTAACCGATCATGAAATTGAATATTTTCATCAGCCGGTACTGTTTGTTGTTGCCGACTCTTATGATACGGCTCGTACAGCAGCACGCTTAGTTAAAATTAATTGTGAAGAAACAGAAGCTGTTTTAGATATTCATGAAGCGATTGAAAAACAACACTGGGTTCGTCCACCACATTCATTACAACGAGGCGATGCTGCTAGCGCAATTAAAAGTGCTAAACATCAAATCAGTGGCGAGTTGATGGTTGGCGGACAAGAGCATTTTTATTTAGAAGGTCAAGTTGCTATGACTCAGCTAAATGAAGATGGCGGTATTTTTGTTCAATCTTCATCGCAACATCCAACTGAAGTTCAGCATTTAGTCGCTAAAATTTTAAAGAAACCTTTTAACTTCGTTACCGTAGAAATGCGACGTATGGGTGGTGGCTTTGGTGGTAAAGAAACTCAAGCAGCACCGTGGGCATGTTTAGCAGCCTTAGCAACATATCATTTAGAAAGCCCTGTTAAAGTAAGGTTAGCCCGAGCTGATGATTTTCGATTAACGGGTAAACGTCATCCATTTTATAATAATTATACCGCAGGCTTTGATGAGAACGGTTTAATTGAAGGTGTACACATCGAAGTTAATGGTAACTGTGGTTACTCACCTGATTTATCAGACGCTATTGTTGATAGGGCTATGTTTCATGCCGACAATGCTTATTATTATCCAGCCGCAAAAATTGTCGGTAATCGTTGTAAGTTAAATACTGTAAGTCATACAGCATTTCGCGGTTTTGGTGGTCCACAAGGTATGATCATGGCTGAACTGATCATGGACGATATTGCTGCCAAATTAGGACAAGATCCACTTACTATTCGTAAAGCTAACTTATATCGCCCAGGTCGAGATGTTACGCCTTATCACCAAAAAGTAGAGCAACATGTGCTTGCTGGAATGATCGAAACATTAGAAAAAGATGCGCAATACTGGGAACGTAAAGAAGCTATAAAAGCATTCAACAAAACCTCACCTTTTGTTAAAAAAGGTTTAGCGATGACGCCAGTTAAGTTCGGTATCTCATTTACCGTGCAGCATTTAAATCAAGCGGGTGCGTTAATTCATGTGTATTCAGATGGTTCTATTCATCTTAATCATGGTGGTACCGAAATGGGGCAAGGTCTTAATACTAAGGTTGCGCAAATTGTTGCTCATGCTTTTGGTGTTGATTTTGAAACCGTGGGTGTTACTGCTACACGTACCGATAAAGTACCTAATACTTCGCCTACGGCTGCATCAAGCGGTACCGATTTAAATGGTATGGCGGCATTGAATGCAGCGAATACCATAAAAGATAGATTAATCGAATTTGTAGCGTCGCACTTTAGTGTTGAAGCTGAAAGTGTAGAGTTTAACGATAGTAAAATCATTCATGCTAAAGGCGAAATGAGTTTTTCTGAGTTAGCTGAATTAGCTTACATGAATCGTATTTCACTTTCATCGACAGGTTATTACGCAACACCAAAAATTCATTATGATCGTGCTAAAGCTGAAGGTAGACCATTCTTCTACTTTTCTCATGGTGTGGCATTAAGTGAAGTTGAAATTGATATTTTAACCGGCGAAAACACTGTAACTCGTGCTGACATTTTACATGACGTAGGGAACTCACTAAACCCAGCATTAGATATTGGCCAAATTGAAGGCGCATTTATTCAAGGCATGGGTTGGTTAACGACAGAAGAATTACAATGGAAAGATAGCGGAGAACTAGCCAGTTCAGGTCCTGCTACCTATAAAATTCCAGCCATTGGTGATACGCCAACAGAATTTAACGTTTCGTTATTTGATTCAGCAAATCCTGAAACTTCAGTATTTCGTTCTAAAGCTGTGGGCGAGCCGCCATTCATGTTGGGCTTTAGTGTATGGAGTGCAATTAGAAACGCAATCAGCAGTTTAGCTGATTACAAATACGCACCTGATTTGAATACACCAGCAACGCCTGAAACTGTGCTTAATGCTGTTGTAGTCACTAAACAATGGGCTGCTGATAACTTAGTTTCTGACCTAGGCTCTAACTCTGAACTAGACACGAACGAAGAAGGTTCTTCTCATGTCTAAAACCAGCGGATTGAATGATTCCTTTCAAGGCTTTCATACGCAAACGTGGTCGCAAAGTATTGCTCAGCTAGAAGATGCTGGTACTAACTATGTTATCGCTACTGTTTTAGGTACTTCTGGCTCTACACCAAGAGCTTCAGGTACCAAAATGGTAATTTGTGGTGAGCATATTTACGATACTTTAGGTGGTGGCCATCTTGAATTTGTTGTGATTGAAAAAGCTCGAGAACTCATTGCTCAAGGTAAGTCAGCACAAGTTATTGAACAGTTTCATTTAGCGGCAAATTTAGGTCAATGTTGTGGTGGTGGTGCGGTTATATTATTTGAAGTTATCGCTAGCGAACACATGAAGCTAGACGTTTATGGCGCAGGTCATGTGGCGCAAGCTCTCATACCTATTTTAGCTAAATTACCTGTACAAGTGCGTTGGATTGATAACCGAGAAGATGTTTTCCCTGAGTACATTCCAAACAATGTTACTAAAGTGGTTGATGAATTTCCTGTTGAACAAGCCAAGCAAGCAACGGCTAACAGTGCATTTTTAATTTTAACCCATAACCATCAATTAGATTTTGAATTAACCGAAGCTATTTTAAAACGTAACGATTCACTTTGGTTGGGCGTTATTGGCTCAGACACTAAAGCTAAACGCTTTAAACATCGTTTAATGCATCGTGAATCTTCTGAATCTGACATCGAAAAAATGATTTGTCCTGTCGGTGTTTCAAGTATTAATGGCAAACTCCCGATGGAAGTTGCTGTATCTATATCAGGTCAAATAATCCAATTATATCAGCAGTATAATCTTGATAAAGGTCATCCTGCTAAACAAGGAAGCCGCGAAGGCTTGCAATGGAAAACCTTAAAAAATGCGTTGGTTTTAGATGATGCTAAAGGTGAATCAGAAACTGTCGAAATGTCAGAAAAAAAATCAGCAGAATCAACAAGCGAGCAAGAGCAAACCCATAAAGTACAGGTTATTAGCGAATGAATTTAACACAACTTACACAACTGAATGAACAATCGAAAAGCGATGCTTACCAAGCATTAGAAAGCTGTTGCGTTGCGCCACGTTGGGTAGAAGCTATGGTAGCTGCTCGTCCTTTTTCATCACATGAAGAAGTTTATCAAACGGCTCAGAAAATATGGGACGAACTTAACGAAGACGATTATTTAGCTGCATTTGAAGGGCATCCACAAATTGGTGATGTATCAACATTACGCGCTAAATTTGCTTCAACTGCTGAAAAAGCAGGTCACGAACAATCAGGTATGTCAGCGGCAGACGAAAACGTTTTGCAAGACATGATGACAACTAATAAAGCATATTTAGAAAATTTTGGTTTTATTTTTATTGTGTGTGCAACAGGTAAAAGCGCAGAGCAAATGTTAGCTCTGATTAAAGAACGAATTAATAACGATCGCGACACAGAACTTGCTATAGCGGCAGGCGAACAAGCTAAAATTACTAAAATTAGACTGGAGAAATTACTATGAGCCGAAGCCCAATAACTACACACATATTAGATACAGCAAAAGGCCTACCTGCAGCTAATGTTCCAGTGAAAATGTTTAAATTAGTTGATGACCAATGGTTGTTTTTAACTGATGGATTAACCGATGCAGACGGACGTATTGCCAACTGGTTAACGCCACTTACCGAAGTAGAATTTGCTACTTATAAGTTAACTTTTGATTTAGATGCTTATTTTACTGATAGTGATAAACCAGCATTCTATCCTTTAGCTGAAATCTGCTTTCGTGTGCAAGACACTAAACATCATCATATTCCTTTATTGTTGTCGCCTTTCGGCTATTCAACTTACAGAGGTAGCTAGCTTTGACAAATATTTCTAACCAAGAAAATGTAGTTATTTGTGGTGACATTTTTGATTTTGTTGATGATCCAGCTATTGCTGGCGACAACGCCCACCGTTATTTTGAAAAAGGTGCGCTTGTTATTAAAAACGGTAAGGTAGCACAAATTGGCTACGAGAAAGACATACTGCCAACTCTAGATAAAAGTATTGAAGTTAAACGCTACGATAACCGTTTTATTATTCCAGGTATGATCGATACCCACATACATTTACCACAAACAGAAATGGTAGGTGCTTATGGCGAGCAATTATTAACTTGGCTAACCGAATACGCTTTCCCTACGGAAAAGAAATTTGCTGATGAAGCTTACGCAAAAGACATTTCTAAACGCTTTTTAGATGAACTGTTACGTAATGGTACAACTACCGCTTTAGTGTTCGGTACTGTGCATCCTGAATCCGTTAATGCTTTTTTCACTGAAGCACAAGCGCGTCATCTTCGTATGATCGCAGGTAAAGTAATGATGGATACAAATTGTCCTGACGACTTATCAGATTGTGCGCAGTCAAGCTATGAGCAATCAAAAGCATTAATCGAAAAATGGCACAATGTTGATCGTTTAAGTTATGCAGTAACACCACGTTTCGCACCTACTTCAACACCCGAACAACTGGCTAAATGTGGTGAGTTGTTAAAGGAGTTTCCTGATACTTATCTGCATACTCATTTATCTGAAAACAAAGACGAATGTGCTTGGGTACAAAATTTATTTCCTAAATCTACCGATTATTTAGGTGTTTATGAAGATGCAGGGCTGGTTAGAAAACGTTCTGTGTTTGCACATAGCATTCATTTGTCTGAACGTGAACTTTGTTGTTTAGCTGATAATGATGCAGCTATTTCTCATTGTTCAACCTCTAACTTATTTTTAGGCTCTGGCTTATTTGATCTAAAAAGCTGCGAAAAACATGGCATCAACGTAGGTATGGGCACCGATATTGGAGCAGGTACAAGCTTTTCAATGTTACAAACGGCGAACGAAGCTTACAAAATTCAACAATTACAAAATGAAAAGTTCTCTGCATTTAAAGGTTTGTACTTAGCAACACTTGGCGGAGCCAGATCATTAGATTTAGAAGGCGTTATTGGTAATTTCAATACAGGTTGTGAGGCTGATTTTGTTGTACTCGATCCTAAACCTACGCCTTTTATGGAGTTTCGTTTGACGTTTGCTAAAACACTTCATGAAAAGCTATTTGCCATCATGATGCTAGGTGACGATCGTTGTATTGAAGAAACCTTTATTTTGGGTAAAAGCGCTTATCAACGTGATGCAGATGTTCAATTTAGTTCTACGTTTTCTTCTGAACCATCTAATAAAAATTTATAGGAAGTGAGTGAATAATGGAAAGTTATTTTTTTGAGTTGATACATTTAGTATTAAGATATTTTCATGTTATCACAGGTATAGCATGGATTGGCGCGTCGTTTTATTTTGCGTGGCTCGATAACAATTTAGAAGAACCACCACAGTGGAAAAAAGACAAAGGCATTCGTGGTGATTTGTGGGCAGTACACGGTGGTGGATTTTACGAAATTGCTAAGTATCAAAATGGCCCTGAAAAAATGCCATCTACCTTGCATTGGTTTAAGTGGGAAGCTTATACAACGTGGATCACAGGTACCTTACTTTTCACCTTGCTTTATTATGTTGGTGCTGATATTTACTTATTAGATAACAGCAAAATGACGCTAGATAAAGTAACGGCAATAGCAACATCAATTGGTGTTATTGCTTTAGGTTATGTGGTTTATCGTGCTTTATGTAATAGCGTTATCGCCGAAAAAGGACTGGTTTTCGCCGTTGTTAGTGTGATTTTATTAGCACTTTGGACATGGGGCTTAGATCAGCTATTTACCGATCGCGCTGTGTATATTCATATTGGTGCGTTAATTGGTACCTGTATGGCGGGTAATGTTTATCATATTATTATGCCTGGCCAACGTTATATGGTGGCAGAAGTTGAAGCGGGTAGAATTCCAGACTCAGCTCCGGGCTTAAAAGCTAAGCTTTGTTCAATACACAATAACTACGCTACGCTACCTATTATTTTTATTATGACGAGTAATCACTTTCCTTATACTTATAGCCATGATTACGGTTGGTTAATATTAATAGCGTTATTTGTTATTGGTATGTGGATACGCCACTTCTTCAACTTAAAACATCAAGGGGTTAATAAACCTAGTGTATTAGTCAGTGGTATTGCTGCCTTTTTTGTTTTAATGCTAGCGATTGCACCTTGGCACACGCTAAATGTACAAACGTCGAATGACGGTTCTCCGCAAGCAGCAGTTATCACTGATGCTGAAGCATGGACAATCATAGAAACACGTTGTACTGAGTGTCATAGTAAAACACCTACATCAGAAATGTTTAAAACAGCGCCATCAGGTTTTGTAATTGACTCGATTGATGAAGCTAAAAAGTTCAGCCAATCCATTTATACACGTGCCATTATCAGTAAAGACATGCCACTGGCTAACCTAACCCATATGACCGATGAAGAGCGCGAGTTATTATCAAGTTGGTTATTAGCAGCAAGTAAGGAGCAGTAAAATGTCGAGTGATTCAAATAGCCAAGATACTTATCAGAATTATCCGCGAGACCTTGTTGGGTATGGCGCTAAGCCTCCACATGCTAACTGGCCTAATAAAGCGCGTATTGCTGTGCAAGTGGTAATGAATTATGAAGAGGGCGGTGAAAACTGTGTGCTGCATGGTGATGCTGCTGCTGAAACCTTTTTGTCTGAAATTGTAAGTGCTCCCCATGTAGAAGATCGCCATATGAGCATGGAATCTATCTATGAATACGGCAGTCGTTCAGGTGTTTGGCGCTTATTACGTTTGTTCGAAAAATACGATGTGCCTGTTACTGTGTTTGCTGTAGCAATGGCGTTAAAGCGTTATCCAGAAGTGGCTAAAGTTTTTAAAGAGGCAGGACATGAAATTTGTAGCCATGGACTGCGTTGGATCAACTATCAAAATGTTGATATTGAAACTGAACGCCAACACATGGAAGAAGCTGTCGCTATAATCGAAGAAATTACGGGTGAGAAACCTAAAGGTTGGTACACAGGTAGAACGAGCCCCAATACCGCAAGCTTAGTGGCTGAGAATGGTAACTTTCTTTACGATGCAGATGACTACAGTGACGACCTACCTTTTTGGCGTGAACACCAAGGTAAGCCTCAGTTAATTGTGCCTTACACCTTAGACACAAACGACATGCGTTTTGCTGCTGTTCAAGGCTTTAATGCTGGCGACCAGTTTTTTAATTATTTAAAAGATGCGTTTGATGCTTTATATGAAGAGGGCGATCCTGATGGTTTAGATAGCCCGAAAATGCTTTCTATTGGATTACATTGTCGCTTAATTGGACGTCCTGGAAGAATTAAAGCCTTAGAGAAGTTTTTTCAATATGTGCAATCATTTGATGATGTGTGGTTTGCTCGAAGAGTTGAGATAGCTGAGCATTGGCACAAAGAACATCCTTATAAAGCTTAATCATTCGCAGCTTTAAAGTTCGATATTTAAACCAAATAAAAGGGCGTTTATCGCCGCCCTTGTCTTTAACCTAGCGTTTAGTGCTAGCTTTCATTTTAATTCTTTCTTTAGCTTTTCAGCTTACGTTTACGCGCCATAAAACCTAATAAGCCTATTCCGCCTAACATCAGAGGTAAAGTGGTTGTAGTAGGAACAGCTAATGGCGTTACAAGAACTGATATCTCAGCTGATGATAATAGTATTTGTGAACCAGCTTGAAATACTTCCATTTTGAAATCATAAGCGCCAGGTAAATCAGGGTCTGCTGAATAACCAAAACCTAAATTAGCTGATTGTTGCGCGATACTAAAAGAGTTCATATTCGTAAGTAAATCTGAGTTACTCGTTGATACAGTTCCTCCTCCATTGAGTGTTGAATTGTCGCCCAGCGCATGATCAAAAAAACCTAAAGTATTGAATGGGTCGAAAGTTGAATAAGAGACTGCCGCTGAAGCATCTGTATCAAACGAAAATAAATATGAAAAATCGCTAAGCTGAAGTGTATCGGTATCACTTTGATCTATGTTGATAGACCACTCAAAGTTGAATACCGACCGATTCGCTGGATTAGTGGTTAAAACGTTTGAGTCAAAGGTATAAGTATCTACGCCATCGTAATTAAAAATATTTGCTGCTGGATAACGTTGCTTAGCTCTTAATCCTACTTCTATGTTGTTACGTGTTTCCCCTGTAAAACTCCCATTGGCGTTTCCTGAGCCAAATATAATATCGGGTGTTACGTTTCCTGTACCATTTAATATACCGGCATAGGTGGTAGTTGATGCACCTAATGCGATAACTGCTGTCAATAGGGCAAGGTTTATACTTTTAATTATTCTAAGTTTATTATGTATAGTCATGCTTAATCCTCTCTGATCTGCATTTTGAAATACTGTTATTAGTATTTCGACTCAAGACAAAACCTTGAGTTGAGTATATTGGCGCATAAATTAAGCCAACTGTATTTTTTGTATGATAATTAATCATTTACGAAGTAGCCTAATTATCATTTTTCTTAAGTTGTAAAATATGCTGACATATTCAGAAAATGAGAGGTAAACAATGATTCACATAGCTAATATTTAAGCATTCATTGTAACTACCTAATAGAAATGAATATTCTAAAGAAACTTGGAAAACCCTTCTATTTACGTAACAATGAGCGAGATAACTTGAATATAAGATAAACACTTATATTTCATTCTCTTGTTTAATAAGTTATCAATAATTTTCGTTAATTTAATCTTTTAAATGGATACTTTATTTTGCTAAATAAACATGTAGTTTTTACTTGGGAATTAGGCGGTGGTTTAGGGCATATCACAAGCTTTTCACTTTTAGCAAAAGCATTACTCGATAAAGGTTATCAAGTATCTGTTATCTCAAAAAATGTTTCACTAGTTGCTGATGTTTTGGGGCATTTACCAATAAAGGTATATCAGTCGCCTCTTATTTTACAAAGCACTGATAACCTAAAAGTTACTTATTCATACGCTGAAATAATTTTTGATTGGGGATATAAATCTACAGCTACACTATGTCCGCTTGTTGATACTTGGAAAAATCTATTTGAGTTATTAAAGCCTGATTTAGTGATTGCTGATCACAGCCCTACAGCTTTAGTCGCCTGTAAAATACTTAAACTCAAAAATATCATCATGGGCACTGGATTTTCAACTCCACCACAAGTTGCTCCATTACCAAGTCTGGAAAGTATGAAGGTTCCAGATCAGAAAGCTTTTCTCCAGCATGAAAGCCAAGTACTTAGTTCGATAAATGGCGTGTTAACAAAATACAACACTTTGTCGTTTGAACATTTACATCAGTTATTTAATGTTGACGATAATTTCTTATGCACTTTCGCTGAGCTAGATCATTACTCAACACGTAACGGAGCTGATTATTGTGGACCTTGTTTTGATATTGATGTTGGCAGCTCTTTTGTTTGGGGTAAAAGCAAAAGCACTAAAGTTTTTGCTTATATAAAACAAAATACACCAGGGTTCGAATTGCTATTAGCGGCATTAATTCAAAGTAATAATAATCTTGTACTTTATATTCCTCAGGCTAATGCCAAAGTAATAGAAATTTGTAAAAAGAGTAAAAATGCAGTTTTGCTAAACAAACCAGCGAACATGAGGCAAGTGTTAAATGAGGCAGATATGATTGTTTCTCACGCAGGTCATGGTGTTGTGTCTGCTGCGTTATTACACGGGAAAAGGCTTTTGTTGGTACCATCGCAACTAGAACAGTCAATACTGGTATATTTACTGGCTAAACGTCGATTAGTCACGGCTGTTAATCCGCGTAATGAAAAAATTAATTACGCCGCCGCTATTCAATTTACTTGTACGAATGCAGAGTTGGGTAAGAATATTGAAATGTTTAAACAGAAATATGCAGGATTTAACTCATCTGATCAATTAGAAAATATGGTTAAATCCTGTGAAAATATTATCAGCTAGTTATTACTGAGCTTTTCTTTTAGAAATTCTAAAGCCAACTAAACCTAAACCAAGTAATGCTAATGTAGCTGGAACAGGCACACTTGTCGGTGTTGTTGCTGCCGTTGTATCAAATGACACATTAGTTGTTCCGAAACCACTTGGATCGCCAAATTGTGCACGACCTTGAGTGTAAATATTGAATTCTTCACTAGTGAAGCTTTCAGCTTGAGTTGTTAATATATATTCAACGGTAAAATCAGAACCAGCAGCTACAAGACCTAAATCAATATTGAATGAGCTATCGCTCCAATAATAAGTATTTGAATCAGTATCAACCGGGCTTAACTCAGTTCCTGATGTTACATAAGTTAAACCAGTAGAATCTAGAGACATTGAAACAGCACTATCCCATACGCTCAAACCATTGAATAAAATTTCAGCCATATAACTTGCTGAAGCAAAACCAGTGTCTTCACAAGTATCACTACCGTAGCCATTTTCATTTATACCGTATGGGTTATCATCAGAACTATTACCACACATAGATTCAAGACTACCAGCAACTACATCGAATGAAAAATCAAAAAACTGATCTTCACTTGTATCATTTGTTACTGTGTAAGTTTGCTTAACACTTGATGTAGCTGAAGCGTAATCATAAGAAGCAGATGAAGAATAAAACGATCCATCACTCTCGCCACTAGCACTTGAATAAGCAGAAGCAACTTCACCATTTACACTCGTATATACAGATACATCTGTAGTACCAGAGTCTGTATTCGTTAATGGCGAGCTACCGTAAGCGGATGCAGTTCCTTGAGCATCAATTTGTAAGTCAATTATTGCAGCGTTAGCTTGAAGAGCACTAGTGCCTAATAAACAAGCAATGGTGAAACTAAGTGTTTTTTTATTTAAATTCATAATGTTAAATCATCCGATGAGTTGTTTTTTGTAATTTAAAGCAAAAAATGTTCCTGAATTTTTTTTATTTTTATTTTCCTTTTTAATCAGTAGTTTGAATATATTTATATTTGAAGGAGTTTAGCTTGTTGTAAAAATAACTGACACTTTAGGTTACTGAAAAGTAAAGAAAAATAAAGATTGAAATATTATTTTTTGTTTCATTATTAGCGCTAACAAAATAGAACAAGTATTGAACTACCAAGTAAAAATACAAAATAAATATCTCTTTCATTAGCTGTAATAAGTTAAAATTTACGACTTGTGAATTTAGCTCATGTTTTTGTTAATAATTGACCAAAAATTCACAGCGAAACGTACTTGAAAACACAGTAAATAAAGTAAAGGTGATAGCAGTAAATGGTAGAAGATTTAAAACAGTTAAGCGGTAATTACGACGAGAAAGGCTATTTTATAATAAGAGATTATTTTAATGCAGCTGAGATTTCTGCTCTAAGAAAAGTAATTTTAACCTTTCATGAATTATGGAAAAAAGACAACAGAACCTTCTACGAAGAAGAAGCTTTTAACTCATCGTTAATAACGGGAAGCGTGTATTTAAAACCTGATGATAGGGTGAAGCTGTTTAACTTTATTAGCTCAGAAAAAATCATGAAGATTGTTGAATCAGTTGTCACCAACAAACCTGCCTTTATGAATACTCAGCTGTTTTTCAATCCGTTTAATACGAAACAAGAAAACTTCTGGCATCGTGATTGTCAATACGACCATGAAGTGGAAGAGCAGAAAAAAGCGATTCAAGAAACTCAAGTTATTCACTTGCGAGTCCCTTTATTTGATGAGTTGGGTATGGAGTTAGTGCCTGGCACACATAAACGTTGGGATAACGAAGAAGAGTTTGATGTTCGTTTAGAAAACAATAAAAGGCTGAGCAGTGAAAGCCTTTCAAGTGGAAAAGAAATCCCCTTAGCGGCAGGTGACTTATTAGTGTTTTCTGCTGATATGATCCACCGTGGCTTATACGGTTTAGACCGCTTAGCTTTAGACATATTAGTTTTTGATTCATCAGCCGACTTTGCTGATTACGTTGATGACGACTGTTTACCTGATACGCTTATGCTAGAACAAATCAACGACCCAAGACTGTTTGAAAATACTATCAAATTAAAGCCTGTGGGCTGTTAATTATCAGCTAACTGGTTATTCAGTTAGCTGTAATAGATCCCATTTATTACCATAAAGATCTTGGAAAATAACAACCACGCCATATTCTTCAACTCTTGGTTCTTCGTTAAATACCACGCCGTTAGCCTTCATTAGCTCGTAATCGCGCCAAAAGTCATTGGTTTTAAGGAACAAGAATACACCGCCGCCACTTTGGTTACCTACCGCTTGTTTTTGTTGTTCATTGCTGGCCTGAGATAACACTAAATTTGAGCCATTAGAATTTGGTGGTGATACTTGTACCCAACGTTTACCTTCGCCTAAATCTATATTGTCGATTAAAGTGAATTGCAGTTTAGTTGTATAAAATTCAATAGCGTCATCGTAGTTGTCTACAACAAGTGCGATACCACCAATGTTTTGAATTGTTTGTGTCATAAAAAATTACCTTTAAATAAAATTCGATATTATTTGGGATTAATAACAGGGGAAATCGAAATAAGATGTTAGTTGATTTGTTTTGCAGGATTATGAATTAAAACAGGTGTTATACCAAGTTGAAGCGTTAACTTATTGAGTTGATATTGAAAGAATAAAACCATGCGTTGAGTAAAATACTGCAACGCAGGGTAAATAGTCGATAGAGGTTATTTAAACTTAGCTAACGTTTTAGCCAGTTCATTAACGTCTAACACACTGTAATCAGGTTGTGCAGCAATTGGAAATAATACCTTGCCTGTTCGACGGATAAAGGCTGTTTGTAAACCTGCTTTATCAGCACCCGCAATATCCCAACCATGAGCAGCAACCATTAACGCTTCATCAGCATCAACGCCTAAGTCTTTAATTGCCCATTGGTAAGTTGCAAGATGAGGTTTAAATACACCTACAGATTCAATGCTTAAATTCGCATCAAAATATTGGCTTAAACCCGAGTTTTTAAGTTGTAGCTTTACACCCGCTAACGAAGAGTTAGTTAATGTTACTAGCTTATAACCTTGCGCTTTAAGTGCAGCTAAACCTTCAGCAACATCAGGATGTGCAGGTAAAGAACGTAATGGCGTTAAAATAGATTTTTTAGCATCTTCTTTAGAAATATCTATGCCATTAATTTCAGCAACCATTTGTAGTGCAGCTACACCAATATTACCAAAGCTTTCGTATTCGCCAGTAGCTGAAACAACTAAAGAGTGATGCAACATAGTTGAGAACCATAAAGGCAATAAGTCTTCACGCCCACCAATAGCATCGCCTACAGATTTACGCATGCTTGTTAAGTCGAGTAGTGTTTCGTTAACATCAAAAATAATAACTTTAGGTTTAGTTAATGGTTTAGTTGATTTTGCTACCTCACCAGCAAAAAGCTGATGGCAATTAAGTAATAAAACTAAAGTAAAAAATGTTTTTAATATTGGGGTTTTCATAATACCTCTGTAAATATGTGATTGAATCAATTAAGTAACCTGAACTCGTGATAATGTTTTTTAGCCATTGTTTAAAAATATTTTATGAATCATGTAATACGATTTAACTCATCCAACGTTATTTATTAACAATGCTTGGGTGAACTGTTTATGTCGAATTCAAATTTATAAGTAAGCTTGTGTTTTAACCTTGTAAGTAACATTACATTTGTTCATACAAGTGAGCAGACCAACTTAAACAGCAGAAACTTTCGTTACATGGCTAATATAGCCATAACGGAAATAAGTCTGACGATTAATCAAAATGTTTGCAATTAAATCCCACGGTTGATCTGTAAGAGAGTATGACTGATTATTTTGAAAGGTGTTGAGGTTGAAAATAACGCCAAACAGAACCGTAAAATAACATCTAGCTAGGGTAATTATTTGCATTTAATGATGTTACCGTTATCCTTTCTAATAGGGTCTGTTTTCTTATTTAAGCTACAGAACAACTCATAAATTTAATAGTAAGGACATCAATGAAACATATTTTTTTCATCATAAGTATCTTAATGCTGAGTGCTTGTGGAGGCGGCGGTAATGATAATGAAAAATCTTCTGCAACCGATGAACCTCAAGTTGATGCAGGAACTGGAACACAGACTGGAGATGGGAGCTTTACCTTACATAATATTCGATTTGATTCAAAAGATTATTATGAAGGGGAGTTGGTTACGATTACAGAAGGCACTACCTTTGATGTTCAGTGGGTTTCTCCCACTTCAGCAGCCTACATAATAGATTTTTATTTATCGAGTAACGACCAAGCTCATTCTGACAATAATAAAATAGTAGGACTTAAATGTGGTAGCGACTCTTTATCTCTATGCCCTAACGCGACAGGTGAAGTTCAATGTGAAGTTGCTAACAACAATTTAACTTGCTCGATTGGAAGTGACTTTGTAGGTAGTGAGAATTTTCAGGATAAAGATTTATCCAGCTTAACGTTTATTGTAAAAGGTTGTGATGCCTTTAGTAATTGTGATGTAAAAACCTTTGATCTTTCGGTACAAAGTAATACAGATGCTGCAGAATGACATTATTTTTTATAAATCAAGTGATTGAGAGGTGTTTATGAGGTTATTTATTAATAAAAGATAGAGTATTTTTTAGGTCAAATAAAAGATTGATGTGCAGAGGAAACCATAGTTTAAAATAAGTGAGATATTCTACTTATACACCTTGCAATGATATTGATATCTCAATAATGTAGTCGCTCTTTTAGTTTGATCTAATGTGAATAAAAACAATGAAAAAACATCCTATACTCGCCTTAGCTATTGGGCTTTCACTGAGTGCTTGCTCATTATCTGATGAAAACGTTCAAAGTGCACAAATATCGCCAGTGGCTGCTGATTATCAAGCTAAGGGCATCATCTCTAAATCCTTACCTGAGATTGTAGAAGCCTTAAATAGCGGAGATATTAGTTCTGAAGCTCTTGTAACACTCTATCTAGATCGTATTAAAGCTATCGACAAACAAGGGCCACGCTTGCAGGCAGTGCTTAATGTTAACCCTGACGCTTTAACTCAGGCTAAAGCGTTAGATGTTATGCGTAAAGATGGTTTAATTAAAGGGCCTTTACATGGTGTGCCCGTTTTACTAAAAGATAATATTGAATCGTTAGATAACATGCCAACAACTGCAGGTGCTTTAGCGTTAAAATATAATATAACTCATCGGGATAGCCCTTTTGTGGCAGGTTTACGTGCCCAAGGAGCGATAATTCTCGGTAAGACCAACTTAAGTCAGTGGGCTAATTTTCGTTCTGAAGGAGCTATGAGCGGTTGGTCGGCATTAGGTGGTCAAGTTAGAAATCCACATATGCTTGACAGAAATCCTTGTGGTTCTAGTTCAGGTTCTGGTGCTGCAACAGCTGCATCATTAGCAGCAGCTACTGTGGGAACTGAAACTAACGGCTCTATTATTTGTCCCTCAAATGCGAATGGCATAGTTGGTTTTAAACCTACAGTGGGTATAGTTCCACAACAGTACATTATCCCTATTTCTGTATCACAAGACACGGCTGGACCTATGACTAAAACAGTTAAAGGTGCTGCCATGATGATGAATGCCATGGCTACCACTACGCCTGACATTGACTACACGGCAGGTTTAAATGCTAAGGCACTTAAAGGAGTACGCGTGGGTGTACTTAATTTTGCCCAAGGAAGCTCAAATCAAATAAAACAACATTTTGCCACTGCCTTAGACGATTTAGTTGTTGCTGGCGCAATTTTAGTTAATATTGACGAGCGCCCAAAAGCTCCAGATGGTTTAGGGAAGATGAGTTATGACGTACTAAAATATGAATTTAAGGATGGCATAAATAATTACCTTTCTTCAACGTCAGCTAAGCAAGTACGGGTGCGAACACTTCAAGAACTTATTGACTATAACCAAGCCAATGCAGATATAGAACTAGCTTTGTTTGACCAAAGTATTTTTATTGCATCACAATCCATGGAACCACTTAACAGTACTAAATACCAAACAGCGGTTTCTACTTTACAGAAAGCAACACGCGAAGACGGTATAGACAAGCTTTTAAATGGACATAATGTTGATGTTCTTGTTGCACCTTCAGGTCCTATAGTGCCAAGAGTAGACCCTATTAATGGCGATGTTTGGCCTGCAAGTTGGCCTGGATTCGGCTCCTACGCAGCACAGGCAGGTTACCCTCATGTAACCGTACCTATGGGAGGAATCCATTCATTGTCGGTGGGTTTATCATTTATAGGAACTAAAAATACCGACGCTAACATTCTCGCTTTTGCCTTTGCCTATGAGCAGCAATCACAACGAAAAATTGAACCGCATTATTTAACCAATGCTGAAGATATTCCCGCTATTGCAGAAGCGATGAAAGCTAAGAGTTACTAAACATTAAGTTACGAACAAATCACCGCACTATCGGTAAAGATTTAATTTCCCTTGAGTTGTATCAAGACCAAGGGATAATTTATTTGGAGATAGCCTTTGTGTGCGGTTGATTTTCCTCACTACTTACAAATTACTTAATATAATAAATCAATTTAAAGTCTGGTTAGTAAGTAAAGTTGCTAGAAATTTAGATAAAACACGACTATTGCTAAAATATTTAAAAACTCAATTAACACTGTTTTTATATACAAGAGGTGAGTGATCCTTCTTTCTACAAGAAAGCGGGATTAGATCCTCCTTTTACACATCGACCAGTTAGAACTATGTTTTTAAGTAATTGATCTAATGATAACAATCACGTAATGTCGATGTTAATTATAAATTAAAGGGGATTAATGGTCTTTGTGGAAAGGCGAATTACATCCTCATATTAAACTGTTAGATTTTTAGGAGAGTTTAGTGAATATGGATATATTATCAATTCTTTTGGGTTGGCTTTTAGGTATGTTAAGCCCTGTAATTGTTAGTAGAATCTACAGACATTATAAAAAGAAAGACTTACATGTGGGAATATCTAAAGAGATAAACCATGTAACAGAGAGATTAATTTTGACGTTACAATTAATCTCTCACCGAACAGGATCTTTTGATCGTGAACTTGTCGCTTGGTTATTAGAACATTACGAACAATTAGAGATTACAAATCCACAAAGAATAAAAGTGTATCGAATACAGCTTAAAGCTAACGATAATGATTTTAAAAAAATAAAATCAACTTTACACACATCGCCTGACTCAGGACTAACATTACAAAAATTTCCTTTACTGTTTATAAATATGCATCTATCAGATTTTTCTTTATTTTCAACCGAGCTTCAATCAGAGATATTCGAATTAAAAACTCGTATTGAAATTTTAAATTCAGGAATATCTTCGGCTGAAAAATATTTTTTTATGACTTTTGATTCAAATGTATCAGCTGAAAATCAATCAATAATAAAAGATGATTTAACTAATAAATATCGTCAAATAGAAGGCATGATTAAAAGGACTGTTGAACAAATAGAAAAAGTTAACAGTATCAAAAAAATCTAACAAGTCGCTCAAAAGGACAAAAAACAGTTGGTTTTTGCTCCTGCGTCGCTTATTTTAACCAACTATTTTTTGCCTCTTAGCGAGGCGTTATGAGTCTGCTGCTTTTTGTTTGTTATTTTTTTGTAAGTCAGAGTGGTTTTAACAAGTAAACTTTGTGCTTATTTCATACGAGTTTCGCTAGTTAAAATTTATCAATAGTCACTAATTGGCTTTGCCTTTATAAAGAGACTTTTGTGGCAAATCCATCAGTTCGTAAATGTGTGTTTAATAGCTCAAGTTAGGCTTCATTTACAAATTAGGTGTTTACTAATAGTGTAGTGTTTTGGGTTAACCTAAGTTACTCATAACAAGCAAATTAATAGGAATTTTACAGCTGGCTGTTTCGTTCCTCAACATTTTAAGCCAGCTATAAAATCCCATTATTTGGGCGTTATGAGTCTACTGCTTTTTGTCTGTTATTTTTTGTAAAATAGGTTGGCTTTAACAAGTGGAATTTGTGCTTGTTTCAAACGAGTATCGCTAGTTAAAGTTTATCAAAGGTCACCAATAGTATTTGCTTTTGAAGAGACTTTTGTAGCAAATACATCGGTTCGTAAAAGTTGATTGGGTAGCTCAAGTTAAACTTCATTTACACATTAGGTGTTTACTAATAGCGTCGTGTTTTGAGTTAATGTAAGTTACTCATAACAAGGCAATTCAACAAGGACTAAAAACAGCTGGCCATTGCTCGTGCCTCGCTTATTTTGGCCTACTATTTTTAGCCTGTTAATATGGGCGTTAGCTATTTAGTCAAACTTTCGAGGTATGATGAAAAAAGAAATCCCAGCTCCAATTATCGCAGTTATTTCTCAAAACCTTCCTGATATAGAAACGCACGCGAGCCTCGATAATCTGTTTTTATATGCGGATGCCCCTGGCGATCCACCTGAAGGCTCAAAACCAGTAAAGGTTCAATCGTGGCTTAGAATAATCAATAAAGAATGTGATTACCCGTTAAAGGTATTAGGGAAATTAATTGAGACTCACATGGAGTTACCCGAGCAAGATGAGCAAGAGCAAATTTTGTGGGGACATAATGTAACTAATCATAAAAAAGAGTTTAAACAAAAATTATTATCAATTTTTAAACAATGCAATCTTACGTATACTTCTGGAGGACATTTATCCGATGGGAGTTCTGCGCCAAGTAAAGCTTTATCCGAACTTATTAAAGGGCGTGATATTCCATCAATTGACGCTGAATTTAACAGAGCTTTGGCTAACGTTAATTCTGAACCAAGAGAAGCCGTTTCAGCTGCATGTAATATATTAGAGTCAATTTTTAAAGTTTACATAGCTGATGAAGGGTTAAGTAAACCACAAAAACAAGATCTACAAAACGTCTGGAAAATCGTCCGCGGAGATTTAGGTTTCGATACTAAATTAGTTCAAGATGATGACCTTAAAAGAGTACTAAGTGGTATTATTTCAATAGTCGATGGAATTGGTGCATTCCGCACGCATGCAAGTTCAGCTCATGGTGAAGGTCGCAAAGTTTATAACCTTCAGCCAAGGCATGCTCGCTTAGCAATCAACTCCGCGCATACAGTTGCGCTTTTTGTTCTTGAAACTTGGGATGAACGGCGTAAAAAATAGCTAACAAGTTGCTCAAACGGACAAAAAACAGTTGGCTTTTGCTCGTTCCTCGCTAATTTTAGCCAACTATTTTATTGCCGCTTAGCAAAGCGTTAGCAGTCTTTATTCAGTTTGTATAAATCAGGGATTGGTTTTTAGTGAAAAGGTTTCACGTTTCACTTTACCTCTCCCTAATTAAAATTTACTTAACGTTAATATCGTAGTGTTCTTTTCTTGGTGTTAATTTTTAAGTAAAGTGTATTAGAAAGCGTTAGTTGTATTATTAGAGAGTTATTGCGGTAAACCGCTAAAGCTTATCTTACACTGCTAACAAGGCAAAGCAGCAGGACTAAAAACAGCTGGCCGTTGCTCGTACCTCGCCATTTTGGCCAACAATTTTTAGCCTCTGTTTGAGGCGTTAGTTGTCCGCACTAAATAAACTATTTTATTTTTATAGTTGAGTGCATAACTTATGTCTTTAGTTTGGTTCAATCTTTGGTTTGGCAATGGAAGTGCCTTCAAATATTCACTTCTTCTTTGCCCAACCAAGTTTTCGCCTTTCTAGTTTAACAGTACAAATAGCTTTAGCTTTTAAGGCTCAAAATTCATGTTTTGGTGTGTCGTGCGGAAGCGCTTATTGCATCTTCCGCTTATCCCGTAAACATGGTAACTTATTGTAAAGTTAGTGCTTTTAACAATCAGCAACTAACAAGGCAATCAAAAGGACTAAAAACAGTTGGCCGTGCTCGTGCCTCGCTATTTTAGCCAACAATTTTTAGCCTCTTATTGGGGCGTTATGAGTACAAGGAACGTTATGTATCATCCTCGAAGTATTGAAGGTCAAGCTGACTGGCTAGATGAAACAGGCACTAAAATTTATACTGTTTCATCGACAGATTGTATCGTTGATCAATCTAAATATTTTCAGCGCCTTAAGCACGTAAAATCAGCTCGCGACATCAATTGGTTAAATACTCCTGCTTTTGTTATTTTTCATGATGGTTCTAGCTGCGATTACTTGGTTTTAGTTTGGTGGGGAAATGATAACGAGATATTCACCTCTGTATCTGTAAAAACAGAAAACGTATGGGAAGAAGATCCTACCAAATATTCATTTTGCTTATACGACTTAGAAATAATGTGGATGGAACGGAATATTTATATCAAAACAATAGATTGCGAACTTCCATCATTGCAACAATATCAAGTTTCGCGCTAATGTACTCATAACAAGGGTTTTCAAGTCGGACAAATTACAGTTGGCTTTTTGTTCGTGCCTCACTTATTTTAGCCAACTGCAATTTGCCGCTTAAAACGGCGTTAGGGCTCAATCGAATCAAATGATGGATCATGATTAATATAGGAACAACGGATTTTTATTTAGGCGTACCAAGCCTTCCTGTAGATGAGTTTGAGTCATATTCGACCAAGCTTTTTGAGGAGTGGGAAGAGTATGTCGGAGATATATTAAAATTACCCGATTACTGCTTGGTGCTAGATGTTCAAGAAGGATCTATCAGTGCTAAAAGTAAAATACTTGTTGGTGCTACAGCTATTTGTGGTTTTTTAGCAACATACGGCTCTATATCTTCTGGAGCTAAAAACCTTTATACCGACATAACCGCTGCTGGTAATTACTTAGGTATCAGAGCCTCGGCTCCTTTTCCTGATGCGAATGTTAAACCGAAAATTCGTAATAGAGGAGAGGCTCTCTCTAAACTCCAGTCGCTTTTTGTTCGAGTTGCAAAGGGAACTCTCTCTCCCGAAGAAGCTATGATATTAGCAAGAAATATCTTTGGTGATGATGTTCCTGAATTTATGGATCAACTAAAAGACTCGTTGGAGAAAACACCATCACAATTATCACTACCTATCGAAGAGCCTGAGGAACAATCGATTATTCTTCCAAAAGATAATGATAGAGAGCCTCCTTCTCGAAAACCTAAAGTGCACGTGATACGTCCTGAGCAATACAGAGTTGAGATATGGAGAGAATCTAAAAAGAGTGAAAGGAATATACGTGTGCGTAAGGTTTAGCCCTAACAAGTTGCTCAAACGGACACAAACAGCTGGCTGTGCTCGTTCCTCGCTATTATAGCCAGCCATTTTTAGCCGCTTAGCAAAGCGTTAGCAGTCTTTATTCAGTTTGTATAAATCAGGGATTGGTTTTTAGTAAAAAGGTTTTACGTTTCACTTTACCTCTTCCTAATTAAAATTTACTTATCGTTAATTGCTTTGTGTTGTTTTCTCGGTGTTAATTTTTGAGTAAAGTGTATTAAATAGCGTTAGTTGTAATATTAAAAAGTTATAGCGGTAAACCGCCAAAGCTTATCTTACACTGCTAACAAGGCAAAGCAGCAGGACTAAAAACAGCTGGCCGTTGCTCGTGCCTCGCCATTTTGGCCAACAATTTTTAGCCTCTGTTTGAGGCGTTAGGCTTCTTTCGGCATATGCGATATTGAGATATAAATATGAATTCAAGAACAGAAAGCTCTGTTGGGCTAGCTAGTGATAATGATTTAAGAATTGCATTACATTATGAAGATGCAGCAAAAATTTTATATAATTCTAATGCCTACCAAGACGAAATAGTCTTACCTACTCTTTTTTTAATAAGGCAATATTTAGAGCTTATTCTTAAGCACAATATAAATAAGTTAAACGAAATTTCTTCGTGTAATAACTTAATAAATAAATTAAATACAGCGCATCGCCTAGTAAAAATTCATGAGGCTTTCATAGAACATTATGAAAATGTTAAATCTATAAAAAATATCACAGATACAGGAGATGAAAGTCATTTAAATAATTTAAAAAACTTAATAACAGAAATCTCAAAATTTGATTCTGATTCGCAGGGGTTTAGATATTCCAAAAATAAAAGGGGTGAAAAAATAATAGGTCGCGAAGAACTATTTAATTTAAAAAATACTTTTTGTTTACTGGATAAAGTAAGTGACTTTCTTAATAGCATAGAAGAGATGTGATGTTAGTATAAATCCATTGGTTAACATAAAAGCCTAACAAGAAAATCAACAAGGACTAAAAACAGCGGGCTGTTCGCTCCGCTCCATTTTAGCCCACTATTTTTAGCCTGTTATTTAGGCGTTAGGGCTACAGTGTAGCCTTGTTAAATTTTAATTATCAAAAGGAAATGTAAATGAAGAATTTAAAATTACTACTAATATCTACTTTAAGTGTAGTTTCGATAAGTTGTAGCACTTTGCCTTTAAAGGCCGAAATTAAAGATAACCATTTTCGATTTGAAAACTTTAAAAGAGATAATAGTTCAAAATTAGAATATGTTCACTTAATGTGTTTTCACAAAAAGCCTATTTCCTGGGTTGAGCCTAAACAATATTTGAGTGGCGAGCATGATTTATGGGTTAAAGCTAGTATTTCAGAGCGAGACATTCCGAATAGTACCAAAGAGGCTTTTGTCAATTTCAAAGTAAAACTAGAATCAAATAAAAGCTATATGCTAAATCGTAAAATAGTAGATGATAAAATATCTCTTTGGATACAAGAGGTTGATACTGGCATAGGTGTTTCGGACGTATTAATTTCTGATTTAAAAAATCCTTTAATAATTGACGATTCTTTACGAAAACGACAATGTAAATCAGGTTCGGTTTAAACGCAGCCCTAACAAGAACTTCAAACGGAAAAAATACAGTTGGCTGTTTCACTTCGTTCACATTATAGCCAACTATATTTTTCCGCTTAAGTAGGCGTTAGCAGTCTTATTCAATTTGTATAAATCAGGGATTGGTTTTTAGTGAAAGGTTTCACGTTTCTATTTACCTCTTCCTAATTAAAGTTTATTTAAAACTAAATATTCAGTGTTCTTTTCTTAGTGTTTATTTTTAAGTAAAGTGTATTTTTAATAATGCGTTGTATTATTAACTAGTTATGGCGGTAAACCGCAAACGTTTATCTTCCACGGCTAACAAGGCATTGCAAAGGACTAAAAACAGCTGGCCGTTGCTCGTGCCTCGCTATTTTGGCCAACAATTTTTAGCCTCTGAATGAGGCGTTATGTTTCAAAAGAATAAAAAGTGCCTAAAAGTATGGATAGCTGAATTATGAATCAAGTTTCAAAAGAAGAATTCAAAAAAATATTTCTTGAATATGGAAAAGCGTCGGATGGTTGGGGGAAAGACTACTGGGAGAAAATGTACGAGAACCCCAAACGAGAAAATATGAAGTATTTAGTACGTTTACCTGAAACTGAAGGTAAAAACCGTATGATGGTGGTAGATGACTATTCCGTAAACGAGTATAGGCTCTTCTTTGTGTCTGTTGACGAGGAGGAGAATCTCTACAGGTAATTATTTGTTATCATCATAATTATGAAATCACATAACAAGTTGCTTCATCGGAAAAACTACTCGCTCGCGCTCGCATTTTTCCGCTGAGCAAGGCGTTATATGCTTTTAAAAATTAGTTCTTTAAAATGTCGTTTTTCGGTATTTTAATAAAAATTTCAGCGTATAAATTACTACGTGTTTTTCGCTAAACTTGGTTTGGCGTTAGCACTAATAGATATTGCCTTTTATACCTTTTTCAAAGGTGGCAATGACATTATTTCAGTTTAACCTTTCGCGTGTAGCGTAAAAGTTCACGGTTAGGTTTTATTATTACGGGTGACTTAAACTCGTGCAGTGTTTGGCTACAACCTCCGCTGCATATAACAAGTTGCTCAAACGGACAAATAACAGTCGGCTGCGCTTCGCGCATTATAGCCAACGGTCATTTGCCCCTTAGCAAAGCGTTATGAGTTTACTACTTTTTGTCTGTTATTTTTTTGTAAAACAGAGCGGTTTTAACAAGTAAACTTTGTGCTTGTTTCATACGAGTTTCGCTAGTTAAGGTTTATCAAAGGTCACCAATAGTATTTGCTTTTGAAGTGACTTTTGTAGCAAATACATCGGTTCGTCAATGTGTATTTAGTAGCGCAAGTTGAGCTTCATTTACAAATTAGGTGTTTACTAATAGAGTCGTGTTTTGAGTTAACCTAAGTTACTCATAACAAGGCAAATCAACAGGACTTTTACAGCTGGCTGTGCTCGTTCCTCGCAAATTATAAGCCAGCAATAAAAGCCCGTTATTTGGGCGTTAAGTGACTTAAGTAAGGCTCACATGGAAAATCAAGAGTACAAATTAACAATCAAGCTATTTTTTGTTGGTTTATTTATCATTATTTTTGCTGCGTATTTGTCTGAAACCCTGGATTTTGTACCTATGTGGTTTATTGGACCTAGGGAGTTAGGGCATTTAATTGGATTTATAGGTATGTCTTTTATGATGTACTTTTATTCAGTATCTTGTTTTGACTCTAAGGTTTTCAAAGTAAAATTTTCTATTCATTTACCAATCATTTTATTTTCTTATATATTTCTGTTATTTCCTAGCCTAAAGCCTAGCTTCATACCTATTGGAGCAGTAATGCTAGTAGCAATATTATCTATTTATTACTTGGTATTCTCTTTCGCAGCTTTCAAAAAAATACCGAGAGTCAAAACACAATTTCATTTCAAGCTTATGGTTTTTATTTCTATGCTGTTTATTTCTGGATATTGGGAATTAATACATCAACCTCTGATTGATGTATATGGTAAAGGTCCAAGAGGTTATATTCAGTGGCCACAAGTTAGAATTGATTTAGTCGGAATTGTAATAGCGATGCTTGTGTTGTCTGGTGTTTTAAATCAGTCACTTAACAAGCCAATTCAACAGGACTAAAAACAGTGGGCTGTTCGCTTCGCTCCATTTTAGCCCACAATTTTTAGCCCGTTAATTGGGCGTTATAAGGTCTGTCATGCCGAAGTATTCTGTAGTTCTAGAAGGTAAGAATTTTCCAGTATTGTCAAATGGTAATACAGAGGTTTTAGGTTTCATGACAACTCGTAAAGTTAAGGCTAACGACTTAGAAGAAGCTGAATTAAAGGCTGTAGAGTTAATCAAAAAAGATCCTGATTTAATGTCTAATTTGGATAAGGAACATGAAGCTATTCCTGAAATTTATTTGGATAGCATTTACAAGTTAAAGTGGTGGAAGAGGCTTGGAGGTAAAGGTTATACTTTCTATAAAATGGAAGAGTAATGACCTTATAACAAGCTAATTAATAAGGACAAAAAACAGTTGGCTGTTTTCGTTCCTCAACATTTTAGCCAACAATTTTTTGCCCATTATTAGGGCGTTATATGCCAAGGAATCTTCAGCAATGGATGCTCTCGAAAAACTAGCGGAAAGAAACCGCATTCATAGTAATCATACCGCTAAAGAAAATGGCAATAATTTGTTTGTCGCGATATCTCTGGTGCCCGTTTTAATAACGTACTTTTATACAATCTATACTCCGGGTGAGGGATTTGAGTTAGACCTATTAAATGCATTGCTCCCAACTGTTGGAGCTATTATTCTTTCATCGCTTCTTTCAATTTTATTTAGCTTCCTAATATTTACACATGCGATGAAAGTGATAGCATTCTTTATAATGCAGTGCTGGTTTACTTATTTTTGGAACTCAAATGAGGGTTTTATCTTAAGTTTCATGCCGTTAATTTTTACATTTTTTATATTTTTATTTCAATTGTCAAAAATTAAGGTAAAGTTGATAAACGATAGAAATGGCATATAACAAGCTGTTTAAGCAGGACAAAATACAGTTGGCTGTTTTCGTTCCTCAACATTTTAGCCAACTAAATTTTGCCCCTTAACGAGGGCGTTATATGGTACAAGGAAGTTTGGTGCACAAAAAAAACATTATCGAAATATTACAATTAATCTCATCTCCTGAAAGTCAGTTCGAGTACGAAAAAAATGTACCGATTGCTCAAGTTCCTGCTGAATTGTTTTGTACCTGGTTCGACGATTATTATCATCCTAACTCGGCTAAGTTTGTATCGTCATTTAATATTAACGAGCTAAAAGATTTATCATTATTTAATGACCACTTTGACAAATATGGTAAAGATGTACCAATGAATAATGGCGTATCTGGTTTGCAAAGTAATTCGAATTGGCTTGCAATTCAATCGTATGCAGGTAAATTACTGGAAAAGCATTTGTGGTAAGTACCATATAACAAGGCAAAGCAGCAGGACTAAAAACAGCTGGCCGTTGCTCGTGCCTCGCCATTTTGGCCAACAATTTTTAGCCTCTGTTTGGGGCGTTAGCAGTCTTATTCAGTTTGTATAAATCAGGGATTGGTTTTTAGTAAAAAGGTTTTACGTTTCACTTTACCTCTTCCTAATTAAAATTTACTTATCGTTAATTGCTTTGTGTTGTTTTCTCGGTGTTAATTTTTGAGTAAAGTGTATTAAATAGCGTTAGTTGTAATATTAAAAAGTTATAGCGGTAAACCGCCAAAGCTTATCTTACACTGCTAACAAGGCAAAGCAGCAGGACTAAAAACAGCTGGCCGTTGCTCGTGCCTCGCCATTTTGGCCAACAATTTTTAGCCTCTGTTTGAGGCGTTATGTGTAAACTATGAAATCAACATTTGTCGCAATTTTAGCAACTATATTCACAGCATTTTTTATTACGTTTGTTGTTACTTATATTGGTACGCTTAATTCAGAGTATTATGATTTTAGAGTGGCATTGTTAATGTCTAGTGTGGCAGCTTTTGTAAGCTTGATAATTACAATCTGTTGGTCATTACCTATACACTTATATCTTAAAAAGCATAATAAAGTTAGTTTAGGTTGGTATGCTTTAATTGCTGTTATTCCATCACTTGGATTTATTTACATACTAAAACCATTTGGGGAGGACTCAGCTGGAGACTTGTTTACTCAAGCATTATTTTGTAGCTTAGTTGGTGTGGTTTCTGCTACAGTTTTCTGGTATTTCGCTGTGTACCAAATTACACATAACAAGCAAATCAACAAGGACTAAAAACAGCTGGCCATTGCTCGTGCCTCGCTTATTTTGGCCAACAATTTTTCGCCTGTTATTTGGGCGTTATACGTTTCGAGGTAGAGTGTGCATCCTGACTTTGAGTTCAACATTTATCCAAAGCACTTATTGAAAGGTAAAAGCGTTACTGATGAGAATGCTGATGTAATTACTAAAATAGGATTGCCGGGATTTGTTTCACCTCATTTGTACTTCGGAGATTTTGAAGAAGAACAATTTCTCCCATTATTATCTAATTGGTCATGGGCAAGTGAATGGGAAGGAAATATAGATATTGCTATGCAACAGTTTCCTGATTGTTTAGTTATAGGTGCAGGACAAGAATCTGAGCCTATAATAATCAAGCCCAATGAAAGCAGTCTTTATCAAGTAAATATGGACGGGAAGTCATTAAAATTCCTTAACGAAAACTTGGATAAATTATTCTTAACGCTTGATGCGTTTTTAGATATGGTAGATAAAGTACATTCAAAAGATAGCAACGCTTTTCTAGAACAGCGAGTTAATCCTTTATTGGTAACGTTGTTTAAAGCGCAGTTAAAAAACATAGATCCTTTAGCGCATGGTAAAAATTCGCTTTGGGAACAGCTTGCAGACAATTGTAGTTTGCATCACAAAAACGTATAACAAGTTGCTCAAACGGACAAAAAACAGTTGGCTTTTGCTCGTTCCTCGCTAATTTTAGCCAACTATTTTATTGCCGCTTAGCAAGGCGTTATGTGTAAACGGATATCGTCGAATATATGGATATTTTCAAAGGTATAGATTTCAATGACTCGTTTGTTCTCGGTTGGAGTTCAAGTGCAACTGAAATCACATTCAAAATTGAGGCTAGCATTTGGCCTGATTCGCCTCATTATCTAAACCCAAAACCCGATGAATATACTTGCTACCGTAAATGTAAAATTCAATTTACAGGTTTTACTTCATATTCAGGGCTTATCGAACAAAGTAGCGTTCAACCAAACAAAGATATAGATGGCTCATTTGATTATGGCAATATCGATTCGTTAATTAAAACAAATCAAGGCTTTAAGGTTGTCGGTGAGTTTGGTAACTTAGACGTTATAAACGGTAAAGTTCAGCTCAAAATTTACACATAACAAGCTGTTCAAGAGGGACAAAAAACAGTTTGCTGTTTCGTCCCTCAACATTATAGCAAACCATTTTTTGCCCCTTAACAGGGCGTTAGCAGTCTTATTCAATTTGTATAAATCAGGGATTGGTTTTAAGTAAAAAGGTTTTACGTTTCACTTTACCTCTCCCCAATTAAAATTTACTTATTGTTAATTGCTTTGCGTTGTTTTCTCAGTGTAATTTTTTAAGTAAAGTGTATTAAAAAACGTTAGTTGTATTATTAGAGAGTTATAGCGGTAAACCGCCAAAGCTTATCTTACACTGCTAACAAGGCAAAGCAGCAGGACTAAAAACAGCTGGCCGTTGCTCGTGCCTCGCCATTTTGGCCAACAATCTTTAGCCTCTGTTTGAGGCGTTAGCAGTCTTATTCAATTTGTATAAATCAAGGGTTGGTTTTTAGTGAAAAGGTTTCACGTTTCACTTAACCTCTCCCTACTTAAACTTAACTAATCGTTAATATCGTAGTGTTCTTTTCTTGGTGTTAATTTTTGAGTAAAGTGTATTAAATAGCGTTAGTTGTAATATTAAAAAGTTATAGCGGTAAGCCGCCAAAGCTTATCTTACACTGCTAACAAGGCAAAGCAGCAGGACTAAAAACAGCTGGCCGTTGCTCGTGCCTCGCCATTTTGGCCAACAATTTTTAGCCTCTGTTTGAGGCGTTATATTTTTTTCAGGCATGGGTGTCAAATGAAAGAATCGGAAATAAAAGCAGTTGCGTTTTCACTGGAACATTGGAATCCATTGGGTGATAATTCTGTTAAAATAACTGATCTCGATGGCTACCATACTGAGGCAATAGATATTATTTCTACGCTTTCATTATTTTCAGGAATAGGTTCAACCGCAGATGTCATTGATAGAGTTTTGTCAGAAGCATTTGAGCTTCCACTTGATGAAAGCGCCGTTCAAAATGCAGCAAAAGAAATAGAATCAATCCTGAAAAGTAAGAATTGAAGTAAGCAAAATATAACAAGCAAATTAATCAGGACAAATAACAGTTGGTTTTTGCTCCTGCGTCGCCATTTTAACCAACTATTTTTTGCCCATTATTTGGGCGTTAGCAGTCTTATTCAATTTGTATAAATCAAGGGTTGGTTTTTAGTGAAAAGGTTTCACGTTTCACTTAACCTCTCCCTACTTAAACTTAACTAATCGTTAATATCGTAGTGTTCTTTTCTTGGTGTTAATTTTTGAGTAAAGTGTATTAAATAGCGTTAGTTGTAATATTAAAAAGTTATAGCGGTAAACCGCCAAAGCTTATCTTACACTGCTAACAAGGCAAAGCAGCAGGACTAAAAACAGCTGGCCGTTGCTCGTGCCTCGCCATTTTGGCCAACAATTTTTAGCCTCTGTTTGGGGCGTTAGCAGTCTTATTCAATTTGTATAAATCAGGGATTGGTTTTTAGTGAAAAGGTTTCACGTTTCTATTAACCTCTTTCTAATTAAAGTTTATTTAAAACTATACACTTAGTGTTGTTTTCTTGGTGTTAATTTTTAAGTAAAGTGTATTTGTAATAATGCGTTGTCTTATTAAATAGTTATGGCGGTAAACCGCAAACGTTTATCTTCCACGGCTAACAAGGCATTGCAAAGGACTAAAAACAGCTGGCCGTTGCTCGTGCCTCGCTATTTTGGCCAACAATTTTTAGCCTCTGAATGAGGCGTTATATTGCTAATCAAATCATGGAGTTTTAAATGAAGTATAGAGTTATTTTAGTTTTTTCTATTTTATTGAGCGCTTGTGCCTCGATCCCATCGTTTCAATCTAAAGATAACCTATCAGCATATTCAACGAATATGAAAATAATTTTGGATAGCGATGCTATATATAAAGTAAACAAAGGTATGGTTACTTGGTATTTTGGTGTAAATAAAGGTGAATATATAGCCAAATACCAAGACGATAGCGGTTACTATTTTGAGGGTTCAAATCATTCATCATGTATGGGTACTGAAGGTAAATCTGGCGGGTGTACATCTCAATTAATTGGCGGTATATGGCAGTCAAAAATGGATCAAAACGATTTTCGTATGTACTACATAGATGGCTCAACAAAAAATGATAACTCAAATACACAAGGCTATGCTACAACGTTAAATAAGTATGTCATTGAAACGGCATCAAATGAGTTTTCTAATTTAATTAAGGCTTCGTTGTAATCGCAATATAACAAGAAATTAAACAAGGACAAAAAACAGTTGGCTTTTTGTTCACTACGTTCACTTATTTTAGCCAACAATTTTTTGCCTGTTAATTGGGCGTTAGCGAGCATCATGAAGCTTTACGTAAACTCTAAATCATTATTATTAATTTTAACCTTGAGCCTTTCTATTTGGGGTTACTTCATTTTACTAAACTATATAGGTGATCCCAGAGTCGCTGACTCAGGTCTTGATGGTGATGAAATGCACTTCTTGGAGAAAGCCTTTTTATATCTTTCGTTTTCAGCAACTTTCTACTTGTGGGTTTGTTCGGTGATTCATTGCTTTAAAAAAACAAGCAAAATGCTTTCAGTTGTAATCGCTGTAATTTGGCCTCTAATTTACTTTTATAGTTTATATGCTTTAGTTTCTAATTGGCGCAGTGTAAAAGCTAGCTAACAAGAACTTAAAGAGGGACAAAATAAAGTTGGCTGTTTTGTTCACTCCGTTCACTTATTTTAGCCAACTCTATTTTGCCCCTTAAGTGGGCGTTAGGTGTTTATGGAATTCAGTCAACCAGAGGTTAAAATAATCAATGAGTCGATTAAATTTATTAATCGGTGGCAATGGTACAAATACGTTCTAGTTGCAACGATGATTGCGCTTATATTTTTTTGTTACTTTCTAATCATCAATCAAGGTTATGGGAAATTTGCAGGTTTGGTTGGTGTGCCAATTGGTCTTATCTTTGGTTACTTAATTCGAAATTGGACAACTCCTAAAAAAGAAGCCCTATTACTTAAACTGGTGTCTAATCAAAAAAACACCTAACAAGAAATTAAACAAGGACAAAAAACAGTTGGCTTTTTGTTCACTACGTTCACTTATTTTAGCCAACAATTTTTTGCCTGTTAATTGGGCGTTAGGCCGAATATAAACTAAGTTCAGGTGTCAATTTTGAGTAGTTTTTATAAATATTCTCCAATAAAAAATCTTAAAAATCTTGAAGACGAACATTCTTTAAATAATCTATTTTCTAGCCGCGTTGCATTTTCTCGTAGGAAAAGTTTTAACGATTTATTCGATTCTCAAGTTAAATTTATTATTCCTAATAAACATGAAATAAAGCAAACATATAAAAGTCTCTCAGGAAAATCGAAATTAGATTTCAAACATATGTTTATTAAAGGCTCTGGTTCTGCTGGTGTAGATAATTTGAAGTCTAGAATTAATGGCATATTGGATAGTTATTTATTTTATTGCTTAACAGATAATCCTCGAAGCAATCTAATGTGGTCTCATTATGCTAGCTCTCACAATGGTTTTTGTATTGAGTGGGACGGTAACTTCGTTAAGCCTCAAAAAATTAAGTATCAACAGTCGATACCTGAATTTGATTTACTTCAATTCATAAAAAAAATTTTTGGATTATTGAATGATACTTCTCTTTTGGAGGAAGCATGGGCAAAATTAAATATCAAATTAGATGAGTGGGAATATGAGCAAGAGTATCGTTTCCAGTTAAGCAATTCTATGGAGTCTTTAATTGTGGAAGATATGGGGAATATTGCACTGGTTCAAGCGCAGCCTGAGTGGGTTAAGTCTATTGTTTTTGGGTATCGTATGGGTCAAGATACAAGAAATTATATAATAGATCGTCTACCTTCAGATATGAAATATAAAGAGATTATAATTTGCAGTAATCAAAGCGAGCTTAAGGTGGTTAACTATTCGGCCTAACAAGGGTTTTCAAGACGGACAAATTACAGTTGGCTTTTTGTTCGTGCCTCACTTATTTTAGCCAACTACAATTTGCCGCTTAAAACAGCGTTAGCAGTCTTATTCAGTTTGTATAAATCAAGTATTGGTTTTGTAAAAAGGTTTTACGTTTCACTTTACCTCTTCCTAATTAAAAATTACTTATCGTTAATTTCTTCGTGTTGTTTTCTTGGTGTTAATTTTTAAGTAAAGTGTATTTAAAGAAGTTAGTTGTAAAATTAAAGAGTTACAGCGGTAAACCGCCAAAGCTTATCTTACACTGCTAACAAGGCAAAGCAGCAGGACTAAAAACAGCTGGCCGTTGCTTGTGCCTCGCCATTTTGGCCAACAATTTTTAGCCTCTGTTTGAGGCGTTAGGCAATAAGGAAAATCAAGTGGCACTATTAGAATGCTTTGAGTGTGGAAAAAAGGTTAGTACTGAAGCTACTGCTTGCCCTAAGTGTGGGGCACCGCCACCTAAAAGCAGAAAGGGTGAGTCCATAACACCAGCACAATCGGCAAGTATGACCTATAAGCAAAGGAGAGCTTTTCAAAAAGCAGGTGGAAAAATTCTTCTTAGTAAGGCACAAAAGTTTTCTTTTATAGTTATAGGTTTCTTCATGTTTTTTGGCTTAGTCAAATGCAACGCCACAAATGATGTTACTTCTGAGTCAGTAGCAAGCGCTGATCAAGTTCAAAAGGCATTACAGCAGCTTGATAATGCGATGAAAGACCCAAGGAAAATCCGTCTGCTGGAGTGCGAAGGAATTAATCCATGGAAAACTAAACCAAATGGCTGGACTAAACCAACCAAAAATGAATGCGCTGAGTTAAATAAAATATTAGAGTCGGAAACTAAATGAAAATCAAATTATAATATTGGCGCTGAATATTGCCTAACAAGTTGCTTAAAAGGACAAATAACAGTTGGCTTTTGTTCCTTCGTCACTTATTTTAGCCAACAATTATTTGCCTCTTAGCAAGGCGTTAGCAGTCTTATTCAATTTGTATAAATCAGGGATTGGTTTTTAGTGAAAGGTTTCACGTTTCTATTTACCTCTTCCTAATTAAAGTTTATTTAAAACTAAATATTCAGTGTTCTTTTCTTAGTGTTTATTTTTAAGTAAAGTGTATTTTTAATAATGCGTTGTATTATTAACTAGTTATGGCGGTAAACCGCAAACGTTTATCTTCCACGGCTAACAAGGCATTGCAAAGGACTAAAAACAGCTGGCCGTTGCTCGTGCCTCGCTATTTTGGCCAACAATTTTTAGCCTCTGAATGAGGCGTTAGGGCTACAGTGTAGCCTTGTTAAATTTTAATTATCAAAAGGAAATGTAAATGAAGAATTTAAAATTACTACTAATATCTACTTTAAGTGTAGTTTCGATAAGTTGTAGCACTTTGCCTTTAAAGGCCGAAATTAAAGATAACCATTTTCGATTTGAAAACTTTAAAAGAGATAATAGTTCAAAATTAGAATATGTTCACTTAATGTGTTTTCACAAAAAGCCTATTTCCTGGGTTGAGCCTAAACAATATTTGAGTGGCGAGCATGATTTATGGGTTAAAGCTAGTATTTCAGAGCGAGACATTCCGAATAGTACCAAAGAGGCTTTTGTCAATTTCAAAGTAAAACTAGAATCAAATAAAAGCTATATGCTAAATCGTAAAATAGTAGATGATAAAATATCTCTTTGGATACAAGAGGTTGATACTGGCATAGGTGTTTCGGACGTATTAATTTCTGATTTAAAAAATCCTTTAATAATTGACGATTCTTTACGAAAACGACAATGTAAATCAGGTTCGGTTTAAACGCAGCCCTAACAAGAACTTCAAACGGAAAAAATACAGTTGGCTGTTTCACTTCGTTCACATTATAGCCAACTATATTTTTCCGCTTAAGTAGGCGTTAGGTTTCTAATGGAAATAATCTTAATCAGGCATGGAAAACCAACTGGGGCAATTTATCCTCGTGTTAACGCAAGTGGTTTTGCCAATTGGGTCAGAAAATATGACCAATCTGGTATTGTAACTGGAAGTTTCCCTGAAAGTGATATACTCAGTACTTTTAAAGGACATTACATAGTCTCTAGCTCTCTTAAAAGAGCAATAGAATCTACTCAAATTTGTTTTAAAAAAATGCCATCTGAAACATCTAATATATTTCGGGAATTAGAAATTCCACGTTATAAGTTACCTTTTACATTAAAAGCTTCAAATTGGCTTTATTTAAACAGAATTTTATGGACGCTAGGTGTTAAATGCTCATCAGAATCATATCAATCAGCTAAAAAAAGAGCTGCGGCTGCAAGTGAGCAATTAATCAAGTTGGCGAATAAGCATAATAAAGTAGTATTAGTTAGCCACGGTTATATTAATTTCTTTATCAGACGTCATTTATCAAAAAATGGATGGCACTTAAAAGAACAAAGTCGTAACTATTGGGGAGTCACGAGGCTCGAAACCTAACAAGTGACTATGGTGTCAAACCTTAATGTTTAATTCATTTTAGGATCCCAATAGACACCATCTCTTACCATCGAATTGAGTGTAATAACTAGCTTTCTAATACACGCGATTATTGCTACTTTCTTAGGTTTTCCTGCCGCAACTAATCGTTGATATGTTGCCTTAAAAACTGGATTACATTGGATTGCTGACATCATTGCCATGTACATCGCGGTTCGAATTTGTGAACGTCCACCTCGTATCATGCGTTTACCTTTATAGGTTCCACTCTCCCGATTAAAAGGCGCAACCCCCACCAATGATGACGCTTCTTTATTAGTTATATACCCAAGTTCCGGCATTTCACTAATCAAGTTGAAAGCAACGACATTACCTACTCCAGGAACACTCTGAACAATGTCATTTTTTATTTTGTAATCATCACAACTTTCAATAAGCTTATGCAATTTATTGTCTATTTTTTCTAACTGATTTTTGAGTACCGTTAACACTGGACTGATAGAAGATAGGATTTCTTTGGGCATGATTTGAAGACGGTTTTTTTCCATTGTTTGTATACCCATAAGCTGACGACGACGTGATAGTAAATCACTCATTAGCCTTATATCATCTGCTTTTAACTTAGATAGGTCAGGCTTAACCATCTCGGCATAATGTGCAATTAATTTAGCATCGAGCTTATCTGTTTTGGCTTTTTGATTAATTACTCCAGCAAAACGTTTTATTCTTACAGGGTTAGCCACAACAAAAGGGATCTTTGCTTTAGCACACGCCAAAATAAAGGGCTGCTCTAACCGTCCGGTTGCTTCAATGACTACACGAGTCACCTTGTGTTTTTTGATTCTCATGATGGCTTCTTTAATACCAACTTCATCGTTGCTCACGACAAAATAAATATCTAAAGGGCGTATATAAATATCGAGTTGAGTTTTACCTGTATCGACACCGACGTTAATTTCATTTTGATTATTTATGGTATTCATATTAAGCTGACTCTGCCTTGCTATTCGGGCTCGAGGCCCAGTTGACTATCCGAGTTTAGTGCTTGGAGTTTTATACGGCGTTCTTTCTTGTTATCGGTCTCTCAACAGAGGAGCCTGCAATTAATCGAACTACCATATAAAAGGCTTTGGTTGCAGCCAAAGCTTGGGCCTCACTTTACCTAAACTGGTTTAAAAAGAACTAAAAAGATGGATGTATTATCCATACAAGGCAATCAAAAGGACTAAAAACAGTTGGCCATGCTCGTGCCTCGCTATTTTAGCCAACAATTTTTAGCCTCTTATTGGGGCGTTAGGCTTCTTTCGGCATATGCGATATTGAGATATAAATATGAATTCAAGAACAGAAAGCTCTGTTGGGCTAGCTAGTGATAATGATTTAAGAATTGCATTACATTATGAAGATGCAGCAAAAATTTTATATAATTCTAATGCCTACCAAGACGAAATAGTCTTACCTACTCTTTTTTTAATAAGGCAATATTTAGAGCTTATTCTTAAGCACAATATAAATAAGTTAAACGAAATTTCTTCGTGTAATAACTTAATAAATAAATTAAATACAGCGCATCGCCTAGTAAAAATTCATGAGGCTTTCATAGAACATTATGAAAATGTTAAATCTATAAAAAATATCACAGATACAGGAGATGAAAGTCATTTAAATAATTTAAAAAACTTAATAACAGAAATCTCAAAATTTGATTCTGATTCGCAGGGGTTTAGATATTCCAAAAATAAAAGGGGTGAAAAAATAATAGGTCGCGAAGAACTATTTAATTTAAAAAATACTTTTTGTTTACTGGATAAAGTAAGTGACTTTCTTAATAGCATAGAAGAGATGTGATGTTAGTATAAATCCATTGGTTAACATAAAAGCCTAACAAGAAAATCAACAAGGACTAAAAACAGCGGGCTGTTCGCTCCGCTCCATTTTAGCCCACTATTTTTAGCCTGTTATTTAGGCGTTATGAGTCTACTGCTTTTTGTCTGTTATTTTTTGTAAAATAGGTTGGCTTTAACAAGTGGAATTTGTGCTTGTTTCAAACGAGTATCGCTAGTTAAAGTTTATCAAAGGTCACCAATAGTATTTGCTTTTGAAGAGACTTTTGTAGCAAATACATCGGTTCGTAAAAGTTGATTGGGTAGCTCAAGTTAAACTTCATTTACACATTAGGTGTTTACTAATAGCGTCGTGTTTTGAGTTAATGTAAGTTACTCATAACAAGTGACTATGGTGTCAAACCTTAATGTTTAATTCATTTTAGGATCCCAATAGACACCATCTCTTACCATCGAATTGAGTGTAATAACTAGCTTTCTAATACACGCGATTATTGCTACTTTCTTAGGTTTTCCTGCCGCAACTAATCGTTGATATGTTGCCTTAAAAACTGGATTACATTGGATTGCTGACATCATTGCCATGTACATCGCGGTTCGAATTTGTGAACGTCCACCTCGTATCATGCGTTTACCTTTATAGGTTCCACTCTCCCGATTAAAAGGCGCAACCCCCACCAATGATGACGCTTCTTTATTAGTTATATACCCAAGTTCCGGCATTTCACTAATCAAGTTGAAAGCAACGACATTACCTACTCCAGGAACACTCTGAACAATGTCATTTTTTATTTTGTAATCATCACAACTTTCAATAAGCTTATGCAATTTATTGTCTATTTTTTCTAACTGATTTTTGAGTACCGTTAACACTGGACTGATAGAAGATAGGATTTCTTTGGGCATGATTTGAAGACGGTTTTTTTCCATTGTTTGTATACCCATAAGCTGACGACGACGTGATAGTAAATCACTCATTAGCCTTATATCATCTGCTTTTAACTTAGATAGGTCAGGCTTAACCATCTCGGCATAATGTGCAATTAATTTAGCATCGAGCTTATCTGTTTTGGCTTTTTGATTAATTACTCCAGCAAAACGTTTTATTCTTACAGGGTTAGCCACAACAAAAGGGATCTTTGCTTTAGCACACGCCAAAATAAAGGGCTGCTCTAACCGTCCGGTTGCTTCAATGACTACACGAGTCACCTTGTGTTTTTTGATTCTCATGATGGCTTCTTTAATACCAACTTCATCGTTGCTCACGACAAAATAAATATCTAAAGGGCGTATATAAATATCGAGTTGAGTTTTACCTGTATCGACACCGACGTTAATTTCATTTTGATTATTTATGGTATTCATATTAAGCTGACTCTGCCTTGCTATTCGGGCTCGAGGCCCAGTTGACTATCCGAGTTTAGTGCTTGGAGTTTTATACGGCGTTCTTTCTTGTTATCGGTCTCTCAACAGAGGAGCCTGCAATTAATCGAACTACCATATAAAAGGCTTTGGTTGCAGCCAAAGCTTGGGCCTCACTTTACCTAAACTGGTTTAAAAAGAACTAAAAAGATGGATGTATTATCCATACAAGGCAATTCAACAAGGACTAAAAACAGCTGGCCATTGCTCGTGCCTCGCTTATTTTGGCCTACTATTTTTAGCCTGTTAATATGGGCGTTATGTGTATTTTCCAGTTTGATTGTTTGTGTTAGCTAAAAGTGTTTTTATAATTGCGTGATTTTGTAAACGCTACTGCCAGTTTTCGCTATTCTAAGTTTTGTAATGGTCACTAATAGATTTTGCTTATTTAAAACACTTTGTAGCAAAATCATTAATTCGTACTCAGTGTGGTGAGTAGCTCAAATTTATATTTCATTTAAAGCTTACTGTGTTTACAATTACCTTTAGTAATTGTGGTAGGTTTATCAACCACATAACAAGAAATTCAACAAGGACTAAAAACAGCGGGCTGTTCGCTTCGCTCCATTTTAGCCCACTATTTTTAGCCTGTTAATTAGGTGTTAGCAGTCTTATTCAGTTTGTATAAATCAAGGGTTGGTTTTTAGTGAAAAGGTTTCACGTTTCACTTAACCTCTCCCTACTTAAACTTAACTAATCGTTAATATCGTAGTGTTCTTTTCTTGGTGTTAATTTTTGAGTAAAGTGTATTAAATAGCGTTAGTTGTAATATTAAAAAGTTATAGCGGTAAACCGCCAAAGCTTATCTTACACTGCTAACAAGGCAAAGCAGCAGGACTAAAAACAGCTGGCCGTTGCTCGTGCCTCGCCATTTTGGCCAACAATTTTTAGCCTCTGTTTGAGGCGTTAGCAGTACTTATGAAATATCGCATAACTAAAAGTTTGGAGTCCCATTTAATAAAAGAAAGGCTTCCAACAGAATATAAAAGCCTTGCCGTAAGTTGTGAGTCACAACTTGGTGAATTTTGTACATTGATCATCTTTCCTCATAATAGAAAAGATATCGTGAAAAGCTCCATCGTTGATAAAGCATTAAATACATTAGGTGAATTAACCGACTCAAATTTGGTTGTTGTCGGTGGTTGTTTCAGCTCTGAGGCAGTCGAAATTCTCAATTTAAAAAATGCTATATTTTTGTCTCTGTCTGAGTTCCACTGGACAGATTCAGCTAGTAATAATTCGCAAGGTCAGCCAAAGTATTAAGTGGCAGGTACTGCTAACAAGGCGTTCAAACGGACAAAAAACAGTTGGCTGTTTTCACTCCGTTCAACATTTTAGCCAACAATTTTTTGCCGCTTAACGTGGCGTTAGGTGTACAAAATTGAGTTACGAGAAAGCGTATAAAATATCACTCATTTTCTTTTTAATGATTATTCTTATAGCTGTATTTGTAACACCGCAAGTCGAAGGTTATGGGGATTCAGTGGCAAGTGTTGCAATACTTGCTCTGTCAGGTCATTGGATTATTCATAATGTTATTGCTTTTAAATTTGATCAAATAGATATTAAAGGCTTTATGGTACACCGTACAAAAAATCCCAAGTCGTTTGGGTTAATATTGTTTTCAAAAGGTTTATTTTCAACATTATTTATATATCTGGTTTTGCGTTAAAGTACACCTAACAAGGCAAAGCAGCAGGACTAAAAACAGCTGGCCGTTGCTCGTGCCTCGCCATTTTGGCCAACAATTTTAGCCTCTGTTTGAGGCGTTATGAGTCTGCTGCTTTTTGTCTGTTTATTTTGATAAATTAGTTTATTTTATCAAGCTAGCTTTTGTCTTCGCTTTATTCGAGTTTCGCTAGTTAAGGTTTATCAAAGGTCACCAATAGTATTTGCTTTTGAAGAGACTTTTGTTGCAAATACATCGGTTCGTAAAGGTTTATTAAGTAGCTCAAGTTAAGCTTCATTTACAAATTAGGTGTTTACTATTAGAGTCGCGTTTTGAGTTAACGAGTTTTACTCATAACAAGGCAAATCAACAGGACTTTTACAGCTGGCTGTGCTCGTTCCTCGCAAATTTTAAGCCAGCAATAAAAGCCCGTTATTTGGGCGTTAGCAGTTTCAAAGGTTCTGATGAAAACTATTATTTTAACGTTCATTTTAATGTGTTGTAATGTTTATGCTGTAGTGCCAAGCACTCAATATTATATTGATGCTCAAAAAACAATAGTTGTACTTGAAGCTGAATTAAAAGAAATTAAGTCTAATTTCACTACCACTAGTCCTGAAAGTTCGCAACTCAAAGACAATATTGAGAATGAAATTAAGCTTATTAAGCAGAGAGTCGAGTTATTCAAAAAATTAGAGCGTAAGCAACTCATTATGTATTCAAGTTCATGATTTAACTAAAAAACTGCTAACAAGGCGTTCAAACGGACAAATAACAGCTGGCTGTTGTTCGTGCCTCACACATTTTAGCCAGCTATTATTTGCCGCTTAACGTGGCGTTAGCAGTCTTATTCAGTTTGTATAAATCAGGGATTGGTTTTTAGTAAAAAGGTTTTACGTTTCAATTAACCACTCCTAATTAATGCTTATTTAAAACTAAACATTCAGTGTTCTTTTCTTAGTGTTTATTTTTAAGTAAAGTGTATTAAAAAGCGTTAGTTGTATTATTAGAAAGTTATAGCGGTAAACCGCCAAAGCTTATCTTCCACGGCTAACAAGGCAAAGCAGCAGGACTAAAAACAGCTGGCCGTTGCTCGTGCCTCGCCATTTTGGCCAACAATTTTTAGCCTCTGTTTGGGGCGTTAGGTGTTTATGGAATTCAGTCAACCAGAGGTTAAAATAATCAATGAGTCGATTAAATTTATCGACCGGTGGCATTGGTACAAATACGTTCTAGTCGCAACGATGATTATACTTATATCTTTTTGCTACTTTCTAATCACCAATCAAGGTTATGGCAAATTTTCAGGTTTGGTTAGTGTTCCAATAGGTCTTATTTTGGGTTATTTAATACGTAATTGGACAACACCTAAAAAAGAAGCATTATTACTTAAACTGGTGTCTAATCAAAAAAACACCTAACAAGTTGCTCAAGCAGGACAAAATACAGTTGGTTTTTTGCTCGTGCCTCGCTTATTTTAACCAACTATATTTTGCCTCTTAGCAAGGCGTTAGCAGTCTTATTCAGTTTGTATAAATCAAGGATTAGTTTTTAGTGAAAAGGTTTCACGTTTCTATTTACCTCTCCCTAATTAAAATTTACTTAACGCTAATATCGTAGTGTTCTTTTCTTGGTGTTAGTTTTTAAGTAAAGTGTATTAAATAGCGTTAGTTGTATTATTAGAAAGTTATAGCGGTAAACCGCCAAAGCTTATCTTCCACGGCTAACAAGGCATTGCAAAGGACTAAAAACAGCTGGCCGTTGCTCGTGCCTCGCTATTTTGGCCAACAATTTTTAGCCTCTGAATGAGGCGTTAGCTCTATCACAAGGGTGGTCACATGAAAAAAGGTTTTATTTTAGCAGTCTCATTATTTTGTTCTTTGGCAACCGCGAATGAAAATAAAGTTATAAATTATTCAAGTGAATCACGATCTGGTCAAGAACAATTCTTTTTGACTGGAACGCAGGAGGGTAGCTACACAATTAAGTCTTGGCAATTTGATATGGAAAAGGCTACTTGGGATGGTAAAGATGAGCCTAAGTTAGCTATCGGTAAGGCTATCGACCAAGCATATAAATATTTTAACAAAACAGAGTTAGAGCTTGGCGTTAAAGAGGTCGAATTTAAACCTGCTTTTAGTCGAGAGGGAACAATTATTTGGTATTACCTTGTCACTCTTACTACTTTACCTTACAAATTTAACTCTGATGAATTTGAAATTGTAGTGTTATTAAGTGGTGAAATTCTTAAAGCTAATGGTAAATAGAGCTAACAAGAACTTCAAACGGAAAAAATACAGTTGGCTGTTTTCACTCCGTTCAACATTTTAGCCAACTATATTTTTCCGCTTAAGTAGGCGTTAGCAGTCTTTATTCAGTTTGTATAAATCAGGGATTGGTTTTTAGTAAAAAGGTTTCACGTTTCTATCTACCTATCCCTAATTAAAGTTTATTTACTATTAAACACTTAGTGTTGTTTTCTTGGTGTTAATTTTTGAGTAAAGTGTAGTTAAATAGCGTTAGTTGTATTATTAAAAAGTTATGGCGGTAAACCGCAAACGTTTATCTTCCACTGCTAACAAGGCAAAGCAGCAGGACTAAAAACAGCTGGCCGTTGCTCGTACCTCGCCATTTTGGCCAACAATTTTTAGCCTCTGTTTGAGGCGTTATATGTCACCACTTGTTCAAGATTATCTTTTGGTGGTTTAGGTGTTTAATTTATAGCGTTGTGCTTGTTTCCGTTCTCTTTTGTGGTAACTTTAGCGGCATAAAATTTTTTGTATTTTTGGTTACACAGTTTTCGCCTAAAAGGATTTAGTGCATCTCGCTCAACTTCCCCTAGGTTATCTAAATTCTGTTTACTGGTTTCGCTTTATTAAATTTGGCGTAAACGGCTCAAATTCACGGTAGGTGGCAAAGTGGTGATCGGGTTTTAATTCTACTCATTCCACGCTATTAACTTTGGTGTTTTTGGTAACGACAGTGCTTGCCATGTAAACTGCATATAACAAGGCGTTCAAACGGACTTTAAACAGTTGGCTGTTTTCACTCCGTTCAACATTTTAGCCAACAATTTAAAGCCGCTTAACGCAGCGTTATATGTCACCACTTGTTCAAGATTATATTTTGGTGGTTTAGGCATTTAATTTATCGCGTTGTACTTGTTTCCGTTCTCTTTTGTGGTAACTTTAGCGGCATAAATTAGTTTGTATTTTTGGTCACACAGTTTTCGCCTAAAAGGATTTAGTGCATCTCGCTCAACTTCCCCTAGGTTATCTCAATACTGTTTAATAGTTTCGCTTTATTAAGTTTGGCATAAACGGCTCAAATTCATGGTGAGTGGCAAAGTGGTGATCGGGTTTAAATTCTACTCATTCTACGCTACAAACTTTGGTGTTTTTGGTAACGCCAGTGCTTGCCATGTACGTTGCATATAACAAGGCAATCAAACGGAAAAATAACAGTTGGCTGTTTTTCGTTCCTCAAACATTATAGCCAACAGTAATTTTCCGCTTATTGCGGCGTTATAACGAATGTGCTTAATTCAGCTATGGAGTACTCATGAGCGAAGAAGAAAATAACATGAAGTGGTATGAGCAATTATTTTGTGGGTTACCAATTGCATTAATATCAATTGGAGGTGCAGTTGGTGGTTTGTGTGGTGGTCTAGCATTCGCCCTAAATATTAGTGTTTTCTCAAAGGAATTATCAACAGGTAAAAAATATTTATTTACCTCTTTAATTACTTTGGGTGCAGTCATTTCTTATTTTATAATATTGGTTGTTTTGGCAATTGTTTTTCCTGAGACCTTTGCATAAAGTTCGTTATAACAAGCCATTCAAGCAGGACAAATAACAGTTGGCTATTTGCTCCTTCGTCGCTTATTTTAGCCAACCATTATTTGCCTCTTAATGGGGCGTTAGGTATTACTTCGTAACATGGAGAATCTCATGAAGTATTTTGTTTTTTTGTTAAGTTTTTTTCTCATTAGCTGTGCAGCAACAAGGCCGAATGTAGAACAACCGTCTTATTTTTCTAGTATTCATACTAAAGGCTTTGTGGGTATACCTGCTCCTCAGCAAGGACAATCAATGATGGTTTTCTCGTCCAAAATTAATACAAAAAAACCAGCCTTGGTTCGTATCAAAAGTTTTGATGGTAATCTAGTAGGATCAGGTAAGTATATTAGTGCTGCTGAGTTCACCCCAGGTGTACATAAATTAACATTAGCGTGGACGGAATTAAGAGGTGAATTTTGGAACGAACAACATACCAGTGTTAATTTTGAGTTTGATTTTGAACCTAATACAAAGTATTTGGTTGATTTTGATAGCGGTAGCTATGTAATTTTTAAAAACGAAAACAATCAAAAAGTCGCAGTTCAACGTATCGAAGTAGGTAATACCTAACAAGGGTTTTCAAGGCGGACAAATAACAGTTGGTTTTTGCTCCTTCGTCGCTTATTTTAACCAACTATTATTTGCCGCTTAAAACGGCGTTAGCAGTCTTATTCAATTTGTATAAATCAAGGGTTGGTTTTTAGTGAAAAGGTTTCACGTTTCACTTAACCTCTCCCTACTTAAACTTAACTAATCGTTAATATCGTAGTGTTCTTTTCTTGGTGTTAATTTTTGAGTAAAGTGTATTAAATAGCGTTAGTTGTAATATTAAAAAGTTATAGCGGTAAGCCGCCAAAGCTTATCTTACACTGCTAACAAGGCAAAGCAGCAGGACTAAAAAACAGCTGGCCGTTGCTCGTGCCTCGCCATTTTGGCCAACAATTTTTAGCCTCTGTTTGAGGCGTTAGCAGTCTTATTCAGTTTGTATAAATCAGGGATTGGTTTTTAGTAAAAAGGTTTTACGTTTCACTTAACAACTCCTAATTAAAATTTACTTAAAGTTATTAACAAAGTGTTGTTTTCTTAGTGTCGTTTTTAAGTAAATTGTATTTAAATAGTTAGTTGTAAAATTAAAGAGTTATAGCGGTAAACCGCGAAAGCTCATATTACACTGCTAACAAGGCAAAGCAGCAGGACTAAAAACAGCTGGCCGTTGCTCGTGCCTCGCCATTTTGGCCAACAATTTTTAGCCTCTGTTTGGGGCGTTATATGCTAATAAAAATTAGCTTTAAATGAAGTGCTTTCTAGTTCGTAGTTTTTAGCTAAAACTAGATCGCATCAGCATTAATAAGCATTGCCTCTTTTACCTTTTTCAAAGGTGGCAACGCTATTAATTTTGTTGAACCTTTCGCGTGTAGCTTCAAAGTTCACGGTTAGGTTTATATATTACGGGTGACTTAAGTTCGTGCAGTGTTTTGGTTCTACCATCGTTGCATATAACAAGTTGCTCAAACGGAAAAATTACAGTTGGCTGCGCTTCGCGCATTATAGCCAACCATAATTTTCCCCTTAGCAAAGCGTTAGCAGTCTTATTCAATTTGTATAAATCAGGGATTAGTTTTTAGTGAAAAGGTTTCACGTTTCTATTTACCTCTCCCTAATTAAAATTTACTTAACGTTAATATCGTAGTGTTCTTTTCTTGGTGTTAATTTTTAAGTAAAGTGTATTTTTAATAATGCGTTGTCTTATTAAATAGTTATGGCGGTAAACCGCAAACGTTTATCTTCCACGGCTAACAAGGCATTGCAAAGGACTAAAAACAGCTGGCCGTTGCTCGTGCCTCGCTATTTTGGCCAACAATTTTTAGCCTCTGAATGAGGCGTTAGCAGTTTCAAAGGTTCTGATGAAAACTATTATTTTAACGTTCATTTTAATGTGTTGTAATGTTTATGCTGTAGTGCCAAGCACTCAATATTATATTGATGCTCAAAAAACAATAGTTGTACTTGAAGCTGAATTAAAAGAAATTAAGTCTAATTTCACTACCACTAGTCCTGAAAGTTCGCAACTCAAAGACAATATTGAGAATGAAATTAAGCTTATTAAGCAGAGAGTCGAGTTATTCAAAAAATTAGAGCGTAAGCAACTCATTATGTATTCAAGTTCATGATTTAACTAAAAAACTGCTAACAAGGCGTTCAAACGGACAAATAACAGCTGGCTGTTGTTCGTGCCTCACACATTTTAGCCAGCTATTATTTGCCGCTTAACGTGGCGTTATATGTATATTCCGATTGATGTGTAGTTTTGTGGAAAGGGTGGTTATAAACTTAATTACTTATAAACGTTGCTACGAGTTTTCGCTAAATTCGTTTATCTAAAATTGTTAACTAGCTTTGTACTTTTTGGTAAAGCTTAAAGAATTAAGTTAATCTGTTTTTAGTTACTGTTTGTAAATAGCTCAAATTATAATGCATTTAAAGCTACCAACTTTTACTCGTAACTTTAGTGTTTTTAGTTTAAGTTTATCAACCATATAACAAGAAATTCAACGGGACACAAACAGCTGGCTGCGTTCGTGCCTCACACATTATAGCCAACTATTTTTAGCCCGTTAATTGGGCGTTATGTTTACAAATTGAGAGTCGAGTGTGGAATTTAATTCAATAGTACAATTTCTCGAGAATATAGGTAGCTACGAAGAGCAAGATATGTATCGCGGGCAAGCTAGACACAATTGGGACTTATTGCCTTCAATAGCACGTATCGATGTTGAGGAATTATCTTCAAATTATTCTGATGGTTGGCGCGGAATTGAAAGAGATTTATTGAATAGCTTTAAAAAGCATGCAGTTCGATTTCTTGAAAAAGAGCCTAAAAGCAAAATAGAATGGATGATTCAAGCTCAACATCATGGTGTTCCTACTAGGCTTTTAGATTGGTCAACCAATCCATTGAAAGCTCTTTATTTTGCAGTAGAAAACCCCGCCCATGATGACTTTGATGGAATTGTATACTTGTTTTCACCGAGAGTTTGGAGAACATCATCCCATGACGTAGATGGAGATGACGAAAAGGTGATAACGGCATTTCATCCTCATTTTATTAATGACCGTGTTGCATCTCAGGATGGTTGTTTTAGTTTATTCCCTTTTTCAAGAAAAATAACACAAGATACTTTCGAACCTATGAAGGATGGCTTTTGTCCTCAAAATGATCTACTGAAGGTGAATAAAGTGATCATATCTAAAGAGTCTAAAAGTACTTTAAGAGACCAATTGAGTCGTTTAGGTGTTACCGATGTATCAATGTTTCCTGATTTAGATGGCGTTGCAAAAAGTATTCGTAGGACGTTCGGTTGCTTGTAAACATAACAAGAAAATAAACAAGGACACGTAACAGTTGGCTACGTTTCGCTTCGCTACACAATTTTAGCCAACCATTACTTAGCCTGTTATTTAGGCGTTATGTTTTTATGGAGAGGTTACATGTATTCCTTAACTATTCTTAGCTTGGTTCTTGTGCTCATGATGGGGCAAACAGTTCAAGCTAAATCAGAATTTCAAAAGAAGCTAGAACAAATAGTAGCTTCACAGAAAGCGATTTCAAACAAAACAAAAGAGAATAAAGGGAATTCAGAAGCTGATTTAAGATATTGTCAAAAATTTGAAGATGGTATAGTGGATGAAAATGGGTATTGTAAAGTATTTCAATTATCAGAAGTTACTGTGCCAGCTGAGACGGTTGTTCGATTTAAACCACAATATTCTAAAGAGACTTTTGAAAATATTACTGGTTATATAATCGCCGAGTTTACTATTAATGGATTGGGAGGTGTTATGGATTTTAATATTATTGAGTCTGTACCAGCTGGAGCTTTTGATAAAAAAATAACAGAAAAAAGCTCTTAAACGTTGGGCATACAAACCAGCAGAATTAAATGGCCAAAAAGTGCGTCAAAGGACCAATATTCGTATAGATTTTAATCCTCCCAAAAAACCTAAAGTCAGCTTTTACTAATTAAAAACATAACAAGTAATTCAACAGGACTAAAAACAGCGGGCTGTTCGCTTCGCTCCATTTTAGCCCACTATTTTTAGCCCGTTAATTGGGCGTTAGAAATACATGGAGGTTTAGTGAAAGTATCAGCCTTATTTTTATTGTTAATTAATTTTTCGGTTATATCAAAAGAAAGTATTAATGAAATAGTATGTAATGCACATACAAATGTAGAGGCGAAAAAGAAATGTTATTCTGATTTTGGTATCAATCTCCCTGAAGAGGCATTAGAGCCTAAAAATATGAGGGTGGCAGCTCCAATAAAAGATAACAAAAAGGTACTTTCCCTAAAGAATACTAGTCAACCACAAAGATATATCGGAATGACAAATGATAAAGCAGCAATGCTTTTCAATACTAATCCGAACTCTGTAAATAACATTGTATTTGATAATTACGAATATCACGTGTTGTTGGAGTCATCAAATCAGATACACGTTTCATTTGTTCAAATATTATTTAAAACTTATAAAAATTGTTCTACACAAAAACCTGTACCTGCACGTTTTCTATATGAAAAATTGGATATTAATGTCGATGATTTAGTTTTATTAAAGACTCGTAACCATAGTTTTTATTTTTCATCATATTTAGATCAGCGTAATAATGTTAAAACATCAGCATACTGTATGAGTAATGACGATTATTTTGTAGTTACTTTTCAAAGGAATGCTTCTTAGTTTAGTGTAAAGTATTTCTAACAAGAAATTCAACAAGGACTAAAAACAGCGGGCTGTTCGCTTCGCTCCATTTTAGCCCACTATTTTTAGCCTGTTAATTGGGCGTTAGATTTCTTTCATCCAATCGGTAATCCCCCCGAAAAATAATCGAAGTCAAAAGTAGAATTTTCTCGTATGCTTAACCGCAGGAGATCATTCATGAAAAAAGCACATTTTAGTGACAGTCAAATTTTAGCCATTTTAAAGCAAGCCGAAAATGGCGTACCTATTCCCGAACTATGTCGTGAACACGGTATGAGTAACTCATCGTTTTATAAATGGCGCTCTAAGTATGGCGGCATGGATGCCTCACTTATGGCAAGAATGAAAGAGCTAGAAGATGAAAATCGGCGCTTAAAAAAGATGTATGCCGAAGAGCGTTTAAAGGCTGAAATCATTACGGAGGCCATGGCAAAAAAGTGGTAAAGGCTTCTGAGCGCAAAGCGATGGCTAAAGTAGCAATTCAAAGCCATGACGTCAGTATTAGCCAAGCATGCCGTGCATTCTTAATCAGCGAAACCTGTTATCGTTATCAGCCTAAACTTAATGACGATAATGAGCTTATCGCCGACTTGCTGTTAGGTTTAGTGCAGAATCAACGAAACTGGGGGTTTGGCTTATGCTTTTTATATTTGAGAAACGTAAAAGGCTATCACTGGAATCATAAGCGCGTTTATCGTATCTATCGTGAACTCGAACTGAATATGCGAATAAAGCCTCATAAACGGCTGAAACGTGAAGTTCCTGAGCCATTAGCAGTGCCCGAAGCGATGAATGAATGTTGGTCGATGGACTTCATGCATGACCAATTATCAGATGGAAGGAGTTGTCGCTTGTTTAATGTGATTGATGACTTTAACCGGGAAGGTTTGGCAATAGATGCTGATATATCATTGCCCGCAGAACGTGTGATCCAATCACTTGATAGGATCATCGAATGGCGTGGTAAACCTAAACGTATACGTTCTGATAACGGACCCGAATATATTAGTCATAAACTTGCAGCTTGGGCATCAAAACACGATATTGAATTATGTTTCATTCAGCCAGGCAACCCACAGCAAAATGCTTACATTGAACGTTTTAATCGAACGGTGAGATATGATTGGCTAAGCCATTATATTTATCGTGATATTGAAGAATTACAGAACAGGGCCACACAATGGTTATGGACTTATAACCATGAGCGACCTAACATGGGAATTGGTGGTATAACACCAATTCAAAAACGCAAACTAACACAGAGAAAAACGTCTACTTTTGAACTCCATTAAAAATGGGGGGATTACCAATCCACCATCGGTAAACTTTTTAATGTTGAATTTCAGAATTACAAAATACGATCCTAAAAATAGAAATTCCGAGGGTCATTACAAAGTTGATGAATGGACGTGTCCGTCAGAAGTCGGGGAAACATTTAACGGAATTGAGTTTAAAGCATCGGATTATTTTGAGGTTGAAGAAAAATATATAAATGCTGTAATAGAATGCCTCCATTACGAACCTATGAAACACCTTCGAGTAGTAGACCTTGAGTCTAGGTTTTTACAAGATAACCTTTCTGATAAGGATAATCAGTGGTTAGTTAGCGAGGAGTTTAAGGCGATTGACCTCTTTGAAGATAAGAAACTGGAAAAAGATGATATTAAAATTGTAATCAAGATGATTTTAAGAGGTTTTATGTGGTGCCGACTAGAGATTAATGAGCAATTTAGTCTTAGGTTTGGTTGGGATTACTACATGTATATCTGTTGCATTAATTTAAATGAGAGCACGATTAAAAAAATTAGTAAAACGGGATTATTTGTTGAACTACTTGAATCCCTTTACGATATGAAACGCTGTGACTTTTATATTCAAACTTGTCGTACCGACGAAGATGGGGATAGCTTAGTTGAAGAAGAAATACTCCTTAAAACTATGACTAGGGAAAAAATAAAGCAAGGTTTAGGGCTTTCTGTTGAACATACTGGAAATCATAGTTTTGACATAACTCTTGGAAATTATTCAATGTTTAAAAATGAGTTTGAGTTTAACTTTACGGAAAATGAGTATTGTCTATATTGTGATAAGATTTACATATAGGTTCAAACGAAATCTAACAAGTCACTTAAAAGGACAAAAAACAGTTGGTTTTTGCTCCTGCGTCGCTTATTTTAACCAACTATTTTTTGCCTCTTAGTGAGGCGTTAGCTGTATTTTTATTCGTGGGTTTAATTTCTTTCGAGTTAGCTAAAAGTAGAGCACTCGTAATACGCAAATTGTAATAACTCACTATACATCTTATATGTGTTTTTAGGTTTTTCACGCTCTCGCATTAAATTTGCTAGCTAGGCGATTTGTATTTGTTGCTTGGCGTTTTACGTGTTGATCAAAAGGCATTTAAACGCAGGTACAAAATTAAGGTAAATGGGTTGCTCAAAGTTAGGTACGTTTTTAACGTGCGGTGGTTTTACAGCTAACAAGGCAATTCAACAAGGACTAAAAACAGCTGGCCATTGCTCGTGCCTCGCTATTTTGGCCCACTATTTTTAGCCTGTTATTTGGGCGTTAGGGCTACAGTGTAGCCTTGTTAAATTTTAATTATCAAAAGGAAATGTAAATGAAGAATTTAAAATTACTACTAATATCTACTTTAAGTGTAGTTTCGATAAGTTGTAGCACTTTGCCTTTAAAGGCCGAAATTAAAGATAACCATTTTCGATTTGAAAACTTTAAAAGAGATAATAGTTCAAAATTAGAATATGTTCACTTAATGTGTTTTCACAAAAAGCCTATTTCCTGGGTTGAGCCTAAACAATATTTGAGTGGCGAGCATGGTTTATGGGTTAAAGCTAGTATTTCAGAGCGAGACATTCCGAATAGTACCAAAGAGGCTTTTGTCAATTTCAAAGTAAAACTAGAATCAAATAAAAGCTATATGCTAAATCGTAAAATAGTAGATGATAAAATATCTCTTTGGATACAAGAGGTTGATACTGGCATAGGTGTTTCGGACGTATTAATTTCTGATTTAAAAAATCCTTTAATAATTGACGATTCTTTACGAAAACGACAATGTAAATCAGGTTCGGTTTAAACGCAGCCCTAACAAGAACTTCAAACGGAAAAAATACAGTTGGCTGTTTCACTTCGTTCACATTATAGCCAACTATATTTTTCCGCTTAAGTAGGCGTTATAAAGCTAGGAAAGGTTTGGCACATGAGAAAACTATCAGCATTAATTTTTGTTAGCTTCATGCTATTCCAATGGGCAAGCTTTGCTGAAGCTTCGACTCTTCAGGATGCATACAACAATCATAAAAGTGATGTTCAGGTTCAAGGTGTTGGTACTGTTGTCCGTATATTAAGTGACGACAATAAAGGCTCTCGTCATCAAAAATTCATTCTTAAACTTTCATCAGGTCAAAGTATCTTAATTGCTCATAATATTGATCTTGCTCCAAGGATTAATTCAATTTCAAATGGTGATCAAATCCAATTTTATGGTGAATATGAGTGGAACAAAAAAGGTGGTGTTGTTCACTGGACTCATAAAGATCCAAAGGGGTATCATGTTGGTGGTTGGCTAAAGCACAAAGGTAAAACGTACCAATAGCTTTATAACAAGTCACTCAAAAGGACTAAAAACAGTTGGCTAGGTTCGCTGCGCTCACTATTTTAGCCAACAATTTTTAGCCTCTTAGTGAGGCGTTAGCAGTCTTATTCAATTTGTATAAATCAGGGATTGGTTTTTAGTGAAAAGGTTTCACGTTTCTATTAACCTCTTTCTAATTAAAGTTTATTTAAAACTATACACTTAGTGTTGTTTTCTTGGTGTTAATTTTTAAGTAAAGTGTATTTGTAATAATGCGTTGTCTTATTAAATAGTTATGGCGGTAAACCGCAAACGTTTATCTTCCACGGCTAACAACACGCCCTGAGGTGGACAACAAGTTTAAATTAACCATTTAATGCAAATTTTAACAGTGGCGAACCTCTTCGTTTTAGGGCTTCTAAATACTTTGATTCGTCGTAGGGTGTATTTGTCTTCCAACACTTAAATACGATCCTGATCCATTTGAAAGCGAGCGACCTGATGATACTATTATGTGGTTTTCCTTTGCTTTTTTGCTGGTCATAATAAGCCTTTGCCCAAAATGAATAACGTATAGAAAATCCCGCCCATTCTACAAAGGTTTGTCTTAAAAAGGTCGGGCAACTGTACCGCCAATGCGTCCACATTTTCTTACCGCTTCGTTCAATCACGGGTGCGATACCTGCGTATTTTTGTAGTTCGGATGCGTCATTATAACGGTTTCTGTTATTACCAAAGGCCACCAATAAACGTGGGGCAAGTTGTGGCCCTGCGCCAGGTAAACTATCAAATATTACTTTATCACCTTGCGCTTTATAGGCTTTTTTTATTGCTTTATCTAGGGTTTCAATGCCTTTGAGTAACACTTTGAATTGTGCAATGAGTACTTCGATTAATTGTTGGTTCGGCTCTATCACACCTAGGTCATCCGTTAATGACATTGCATTTTTTATACTTAAAATACGTGCCTCGTTCACATGAGCATAATGGGAGTTGTGACTGTTAAAAAAGTCCAAGAGTGTTTGTTTTTTTGCTCTCTTAACGCGAGCAAGGCAAGGCCATTTACTGATGAAGTCACAGAAGATGAACGTGTCTTTTTCTTTAAACCATTCAAGAGCTTGTGGGTAGTAATTTTTTAATGTGGCGGTTATTTTATTCGATAAATTCACACTGTCTTGTACCAAGCTTCGTCGATATTCAACTAACTGTGAGAGTGAACGCATCGCCGCTGATTCGGGTTCAATAACGTTTAGCTTTTGCATATGCAAGGTCAAAATTTCAACTTGTATCAGTGCATCAGATGGGTCATCTTTAGCCCCACTTGGGGTAAAGGCTTTTCTATATTTAGCAACGGTAGAAGGGTTGATAGTAAACAAAACAAGATGGTCATATTTTGCTAACGCATAAATGAGCGGCCCTTTTTTTAGCTCACAAACCACAGCAACTTTTTGGTTCGGGTAACGCTGTTTAAGACTCATCGCCCATTCGTGAAGCGCCTCAGGTTTATTTTTAATAATGCTGTAGTAGTATTTTTCTGATGGGTTGGGATGTTCACAGATATCATGTTTTTTATCTGCCCAATCGATACCGATTAACGCAGCGAAATTATCAACGCTATAGACTTTCATTTTTGAGCTCCTGCTAGTAAAGTGACAGGTGGAATATGCTTAAATCTCGTTTCTCGCAGGTCTTATAGATAGTCGTGGTCGGCGATCCCTGAGTATGCGTTTTGAAATCGAGTTGCTCTGTTGGTTCGAACGTCTTGTTAGAAACATTGGATGTTTGTCATTCAATATTCGTAACCAACAGGAGCATGTTCCACCTAATCTAATAGTAAGTTACTTTATAAGATTAGGTGGCTTGGTCGAACTATAAGTCACTCAAAAGGACAAATAACAGTTGGTTTTTGCTCCTTCGTCGCTTATTTAAACCAACTATATTTTGCCTCTTAGTGAGGCGTTAGCAGCAATATTGAGCTAAAGGAATACTCAATGAATTATAGAAATGCGTTACATCGTTCAAGAATTAAAAGAATAGTTGGATTTTTTATCGGCATCTTAGCTTTAATATCTTTAGTTGTTTCACTATTAAAGTTTTTATATTACAGAATTGATGATGGTAGTAAATTTGGTGCCATAATAGCAAAACCATTTAAAAATGCAGTATCATTAATTGCAGAGAATACGCAATTTCTCAACGTGTTTTGGGAAAATTCACCAGTTCCTAATCATTTAGATATTTCTGAGCCAGCTAATATATACTTTTTGTTTACCTACGTAATACTTTTTGTTGGTTTAGCCTTGAAAGCTTCAGGTAATAAAATGAGTGTTAGGCTCGCTAAAATACGCGACCAAATAGAAGATCAATTAATTAAAGAGTTTCTAAGTGGAGGCGGTGCACGTTCAAGACAAGAAATAGAAGATTCAATCGAAGTGCCTAATTCAAATTTATTCACTCAGTTTCAACAATTATATTTTGCTCCTATTATTACAGCTATTATTGCAGGGGTTATTATTAAATTACTAGTAGAATAAGCTGCTAACAAGTGACTATGACCTCCAATCTGAATAATCAATCCATTTTAGCAACAAAATAAAGACTATTATTTAGCGCCATAATAATTATTTTCAACATCCGCTTTAGGTCAAAAGCAGACCTACATTTCTTATTTATTCTGTTTGTACTCTATATGATTCACTTTTCAAACTTGATGGTGTTTAACGAGCAGTAGCATCTATTTCTTATCTGCTTTTATGATAAGCACTTCAGGTTTCTTATGAATTAATGCATAAGGGCCGCTATGATATTTACCTTCTTGCAAAATTATAACGCCGTTCATATATCCAACTTGTTTATCTTCTACGTAAAAAGAAAAGTAAATATCTGATGAATTTGAACAATCTACTTTAAAGCTGAGCATCTCATGACTAAAGTCCGTTAAGCTTTTAATAATGTTTTCGGATGTATCAAAAGTCGTTAAGTCATTCAAAATAGGAAGTTCTTCAAATAGAGGATCTTTAAAATCTCGCGTAGCGACTCTAAACTCTTCATCTGTTAAGTAATGTGAACATTGAGCACTTGCATAGGTACTTAATGATAAAAATAATAATCCAATAACGAGAGGTAAGTTCATAGTTTGATAAAGTTTTGTATTTCAATAATGTAAGGAGGATATGCAAGGTAGGGGTAAAAACCAAGTGTTTTAATTGGCTTTCTTTTGTATTAAGTATTATTTAAAAGCATACCTTTGAAAAAATGCCATTGATGCACTAGAAACTTCAGATGCTTTTTTAGGACGTGTTGAGCTTAAGCTGTGTTTTCCTCCCTCGACTTCCATATATTCAAATGTATGATTACTTTGTGTTCTTAGTTTAAGCTACAAGCTTTTCTCCCTAGCATCAGCTTAATGCCAAAGAAAAAGCTTGAGCCTAAATAAACAGGCTATTATTTTAGATAATCATTCCGTTAACATTAATTTACATATTAATCATGATAATACTTGGTTTATTACCATGAAAGGCTATTGCGTCATCGTTTTTTAAAGAGGATAGTAATGGCAAATTTAAACACATTATTAAACTTAATTATCCATGTCTTTTATTAGCGAAAATAAGTATACATTTTATGGTGTTATCGCCATTTTATTGTGGAGTTCGATCACTGCATTAATTAGAGATTTATCTGAATTATTTAGCCCGATTGGCGGCGCAGCAATGATGTATACCGTGAGCGCGTTATTTTTAATGTCGGTGATGGGTCTACCAAAACTTAAAGACTATCCCAAGCGCTATTTACTGATCGGTGGAGGATTATTTGTTACGTATGAAATATGTTTAGCTTTATCTTTAGGAATGGCTAATAGCCGTAAGCAAGCAATGGAAATGGCTATAATAAATTACTTATGGCCAGCACTGACCATATTGTTAAGTGTTATAACAAGTCGTAAAAAAGTTAACATTTTAGTTTATCCTAGTATTCTTTTAGCTTTTACAGGTGTAGCTTGGTGTATTTCGGGCGATCAAGGTATATCTATAAGTATTCTATTAAGTAATATTTCAGATAATCCATTAACTTATTTAATGGCTTTTTCGGCGGCAATAATTTGGGCTATATATTGTGTGGTAACAATAAAGATCAGTAATGGGAAAAACGCGACAACGCTATTTTTTAGCGCCACGGCTATAACATTGTGGGTGCAATTTATTTTTAGTAATGAGCCTAGTTTGCACTTTACTTTACCCTCAACATTAACATTGTTACTTGCAGGAATTGTAATAGGCTCTGGATATGCGTTGTGGAATCAAGCAGTAATTGGTGGAGATATTATATTGTTAGGAACACTGTCATATTTTACACCGGTATTTTCTACTTTATTTACCTCAGTATATTTATCTATCTCATTAACCGGTTCATTTTGGCTGGGTGTTGGTTTAGTTGCTTTAGGCTCCCTTATTTGTTTTCTTGTTACAAGGCAGAAAAAACCGCCTTTAGATAGCACTACGTAAATTATATATTAGCATCTGTTTAATACAGTAAAGATAAACGTCCCCTAGAAAAATAGTGATACTTAATAATGAGAATACATTCCCTTTCAAGGGGTTAATCATTAAGACTGGCACCGTAGCCACTAGCAATACTTTGTTATATGACTATTTATCAATAATCTGTTTTGAGGCTAAAGTTAATGTTATTTAGTGGCAGTGTGGGGTATTAATAACAGACCGTTTTCATGCCATTGGGTGCTATAACTGATGAGATTATCTAATAACTTTTTAGTACACTTTATTCATAAGCATGTTTTTGAAAAAATGCCATTGATGCACTAAAAACTTCAGATGCTTTTTTAGGACGTGTTGAGCTTAAGCTGTGTTTTCCTCCCTCGACTTCTATATATTCAAACGGATGATTGCGTTTTTGTAATTCAAGTACAAAGTCTCGTGTCATTTCTACCGGCACTACTTCATCTGCACTACCATGAGTTAAAAAGAATGGTGGGTCGTTTTTATCTAAATAACTTGCTGGCGATATTGCTGCTAAGGCTTTATTTTTATCGTGCTCGTTAAGGTTAAGAAAACGTTTAACTAATATGAAATTTTGATATTCAGCTTTGGTGAAATCGGCAAGGCTACCTGAGAAGGAAATAACAGCGGCTACCGTTGAATCAAACTTAGGATAAAGATTATGTTGAGAAAATTCTTTGGAGTTACCTGTAACGCCTACCATAGTTGCTAAATAAGCACCTGCAGAAACGCCTAAAATAACAATACGATCAGGGTCTAGGTTTAATTCTTTGGAATGAGCCTTTAAAAAACGAATAGCGGCTTTAACATCTTCTATAGCTGAGGGAAAACGATGCTCAGGGGCTAAGCGGTACATAACACTTGCTGCTATAACACCACGTATAGCCATTTTAGTTATTTGCTTATTAAACTTATTCTTATCGCCTTGGATTAAACCACCACCATGAATATAAACAAGTGCAGGTTTAGGCTTAGTTGAGCTGTTTTCAGGTAGGGCGAGATTGAGGTTTAATGAAACTCCTTCTACTTCACCAATTAAAACATCTTTTTGCAAGCCAGCAACAAACGTTGTAGCACTTGTTGCTGTAAAGATTGGCGTTATAAATATCAATAAAATAATTACGAGACGCATAATTCCTTAGAGATCATAATCTTTGTTATGCAAAATGTTAACGTTTCTTTATTGGCTTTCTAATACTGTATTTTCTACTTCTTTTGGTAGCTTCTGGCTTTTTAACGCTTCTCTTTCTACTTCTTTTTGCAGTTTTTGGCTTTTTAACATTTCATTTTTTAATGCTTTTTTGAGTTCCTGGTTTTCTAGCGATTTACTTTCTACTTCTGTTTTTAGCTCTTGGTTTTCTAACGATTTACTTTCTACTTCATTTTTTAGTTTGTGGTTTTCTAATGATTTACTTTCTACTTCTTTTTGTAATTCTTGTTTTTCTAACGCTTCATTTTTTACTTCTTTTATGAGTTCTTGTTTTTCTAACGCTTCATTTTCTACTTCTTTTTTGAGTTCTTGCTTTTCTAACGCTTCATTTTCTAATACTTTCTGTAGTTCTTGTTTTTCTAACGCTTCATTTTCTAATACTTTTTGTAGTTTTTGTTTTTCTAACGCTTCGTTTTCTAATACTTTTTGTAGTTTTTGTTTTTCTAACGCTTCGTTTTCTAATACTTTTTGTAGTTCTTGTTTTTCTAACGCTTCATTTTCTATTACTTTTTGTAGTTCTTGTTTCTCTGATACTTCATTTTCTAGTACTTTTTTTAATTCTTTTTTTTCTAATACCTCAGTTTCTAATTCTTTTTTGAGTTCTTCGTTTTTTAAGCTTTTATTTTTCATCTGGTCAATCAAAGCCAGCCAAAGATCTTTATCATCTGTAATTTGCAGCATGGTCTTTTCATTATAAATGATACCTAGCGTGGTGTTTGTTGTTTCTTTTTCTCTTGTAAATTGTATATCCCAAAGAGAGGTGGAGTAATCATCTTCATGAAAAGCTCTTAATTTTTTACTTCCATCGCCACCGGCAAAAATTTCACCTTTATAAGACTCGTCACAAAAATTCAAACATAAATTTCTATTTTTCACATGCAATGAAGACGTTGGAATATTATCTACTGACTTTATATATTTTGCATATTCTTTAAAGTTGCCATCGAGTACATATTCAGGAGGAAGGTTTAATTGGATGTTGTTGAGTTGAATGCAAGTTTCAACACTGCAAACCTCTTCAGCCTGCAAGGTATTAAATACACTCATACTCAGTGAATAAGTGATCGCTATACTAAATAAGCTGACTTTGGTAATAATATTCATATTGCCTCCTTGTCATTCATTTGAAAAATTTGAACATAACTTCTATGAGATCATAGTGAGTCTTTTACATTATAGACGATATAACTAACAATATCTTATACGCAACAATACCTTAATACTCAATAATCTTTTTTATTAGAGCTTTTCACTAAAAAGTATTCAGCTAAAGTATCTATAAACTTTCTTTTAGCGGTACTTAAATGTTTTCTACTCGGATAAATAATTGAAATTGGAACAGGTTCTGGTGTGTATTCAGCTAAAATAGGGACTAACTGCCCATTGGCTATTTGCTCTTTCACAAGAAAGTTGGGGATGTATGAAATACCTATGCCTGCTGTTGAAAAACCTTTCTGCATTACATCGTTGTTTGCTTCTAAGCTGCCTTTAACTTTGATTTTTATTTTGTTTTTTCCTTCAACAAACTTCCATCGGTAAGGCGTTTTCATTATCGTGTTAATAATACAGTTATGTTGGCTTAAGTCTTTAGGGTGAAGTGGCGTACCGTGTTCTTTTAAATAGCTAGGGCTGGCAACTACAACAAAAGGAAAACTGTGTATTTGCCGAGAAATCAGGCTTGAGTCTTCTAAGTCTCCCACTCTTACGGCTAGGTCGTAACCTTCCTCTACTAGGTTAACTTCTCGATTTATTAAGTTTAATGTTAATGAAACCCTCGGGTATTTAATAGAATATTCGTTTATGGGTTCTAAAAGTATATATTCTCCTAAAGAGGGCGCTACAGTGAGGTTTATATGGTCTTTAATCACTTTTTCGTCGGTAGTTAAACTCACTAAATCATTTACATTCTGGCTGATAATATCCATCTTTTGCAGGTAACGTCTGCCATCTGTGGTTAAACTTATTGAACGCGTGGTTCTATTAAGTAAACGTATGTTGAGGTGCTTCTCTAATTCGTTTATTTGTCTGCTAACTGCAGAAGGCACTAAGTTCAATTGGGTAGCTGCTTTACTGAAGCTTTTGTATTTACAAACGACCTGAAATACTTCGATAGATTTGAGTAAATTCATTGTGCTTAAAATGTGATAAGTGAATTCATTTTTATAGTATTTATCATTTAATAAGAATTGTCTATCATGTTTTTCTTTTCGCTATATTTCCGTTTTAAATCTAGTTACTTTTACTTTAGGCTAACGATCTTCTGATGATTTTCTTACCGCGTAATTGAAATGTCATCTTTCGATAAAGAACACATGTTTTTCGTAAGCTCAGCCAAAAGCAGTAAGTCTAGATAAAACAAGAATTGATCATGTTTTACTATTAAATACCGAGGTTTAATTGCTTAATCAATACCGAAAACAAACACTTCCTTTTAAAGAGTTTATTGCTTTAATGGCAATGATGATGTCGTTAGTGGCATTGTCTATCGACTCTATATTGCCTGCCCTTGAATCTATTGGCGCTTCAATGGGAAATACTAACAGCAACGATAATCAGTTTATGATCGCCTTTTTCATGGTGGGTTTAGCTTGCGGGCAGCTAGTGTTTGGCCCTTGGTCTGACTCTGTAGGTCGACGTAAAGCTATGTTAGTGGGCTTGTCGATATTCTTTATCGGAAGTTTGCTCGCAATATATTCAACCGATTATAACACCATATTATTTAGCCGCTTTTTACAAGGTATAGGTGTATCAGCCCCAAGAGTCTTATCAATGACTATTATCAGAGATCTTTTTCAGGGCAGACCTATGGCGAAGGTTATGTCTTTTGTATCAATGATTTTTGTATTTGTTCCTATGCTTGCACCTATGATGGGGCAGGCGATATTAACCTTATTTAACTGGCGCGCTATTTTTATATTTACTGGCTTATTTGGTTTTGTTTTATTGAGTTGGTACTTGATCAGACAAGCTGAAACCCTTAACCCTACCGATAGAACAAATTTTACCTGGGGCAGAGTAAAAAAAGGTTTAACGGCTGTATTTAAAGACCGAGTTGTTATTGGTTATACATTGGCTTCGGGTTTGATATTTGGACCGTTCTTATTCTTTTTAAGCTCATCACCGCAACTGTTTCAAGTGAAGTATGAACTCGCTGAAAACTTCCCATATTATTTTGCAGGTATTTCATCGGTATTGGGTGGAGCCGCTTTATTTAATGGCAAAAAAGTGATGAAACACGGTATGCGTAAAATAGCATCACGTGCATTAATTACCTTAGCTGCAGCATCATTCGTATTTTCGTGTATTGCTTTTTACTTTAATGGTTTACCGCCATTGTGGTTGATAACGGTTTATATGGTTATTTTGTTTGTATGTATTGGACTGACTAGCGGAAACTTAACGTCTTTGTCTATGCAACCATTAGGTAAAATGGCAGGAATTGGTGCTGCTATAACAGGATTTCTTTCTACGTTATTATCAGTAATTATCGCGGTAATTATTGGTCGTTTTTATAATGAAACAACGTATCCATTAACCTTAGGTTTTATGGTTGCCGCTATTTTATCTTTATTATTATTTAGATGGATCGCTGCTAAAGAAGTTGAACCAAGCGAAGCATAAACAATCTGATCTCTTTGTGAATATTTATTTGAGGTTACTTAACTGTTTCATTATTAAAGCCATTAGGTAACCTTTATTTTTTTTACCATTCACCTCTAAATTCATCCATTCTATCATGCCTTTTTTACCCTATTTTCAGTCTGTTTTTTTCTGTTCATTATTTGATAATCTTTGCCGTTTAACTATGCTGTTATTTATTCAACAGACCCTAAGCTTTTCTTATTTATTTCCCCTCCAAAAATACGTTTATATTAGCTGTTTCTTTGAGTGTTAATTAAACAATAAATGGTGATATAAATTTATAATTATCACTTTATCGATAAAGTTACGTGTTTTTATGTAATTTAAGATATTTATTTATAAGTAAAAAGTTAATTTAAATCATTAAAAATCAAATGATTACGGTGTGGTTTTTTAGGCAGTAAAATAAATTTTAAAATAGGGTTAAAATTTTCTTGCTAAATTTATTTTTAGCACTAAAATTCACCAACTTTTTTTGGAGTATGTAACTTTTATATTCTACTTTTTGACTGAATATAAACGTAATTTTTATCATTGTGAGACCTAAAACTGATGACTTCTAACCAATCATCTTGTGAACAACCTGCTGACAAAGAAAACACATCTTGGTCGGTAGCAGACAGCGCAAACTACTACGGCGTTAAAAACTGGTGTTCAGGATATTTCGATATTTCTGACAAAGGTAATGCTGTTGTTAATGTACAAAATGATGCAGGTAAAAAAGTAAGCGTAGAGCTTATTGATATTATTGCAGGTATGAAAGACAGAGGTCTTGAAATGCCAAGCATTTTAAGGATTGATAACTTATTAGATGATCGTATTGAATCATTAAATACAGCATTTGCTCGAGCAATTAAAGAATACAACTATCAAAACCATTACCGTGGTGTATTCCCTATTAAGGTGAATCAGCAATGTCATGTAATTGAAGAGATTGCCAGCTTTGGTCAAGACTTCAATCATGGTTTTGAAGCCGGTAGTAAAGCTGAATTATTGATCGCTTTGTCTAAACAAAAAGACAATAAGAGCCTTATTATTTGTAATGGCTACAAAGATGCAGAATTTATTGAGTTAGGTTTATACGCAAAAGAGATGGGCATTCCGTGCTTTTTTGTTTTAGAAACACCAACTGAATTACCGACTATTTTAGAACGTAGCGCAGCATTAGGTATAGAACCATTATTAGGTGTTCGTATTAAGCCTAGCGTAGTGGTTGATGGACATTGGAATGAAGACAGCGGTGATCGCTCTATTTTTGGTTTATCTACAGCTTCATTAGTTGAAGTTTTAAACCAATTAAAAGCAGCTAACATGCTTCATTGTTTGCAGTTATTACATTGTCATTTAGGGTCGCAAATTCCTAATATTCGTAATATTCGCAGCGGTGTACTTGAAGCTTGTCGTTTTTATACGGGCCTTATAAATGAAGGTGCCCCAATGGGTTACTTAGATTTAGGCGGCGGGTTAGCGGTAGATTACGAAGGTGCGCGTACCAACAACACCCATAGTAAAAACTACCAGTTAGATGAATATTGCTTAAATATTGTTGAAACCATTTGCGAATGTTTAGACCCACTTGATGTGAGTCATCCAGTTATTGTAACTGAGTCGGGCAGAGCAACAGTTTCATATTCATCTATGTTGTTATTTAACGTTCTTGATGTACGTGATCATAGACCATCACCATTACCTCAAGAATTACCAGAAGGTAGCCACGAGTTAGTACACAACTTATGGGCAGTAAATAAAGCAGTAACAGCTGATAACTTTCAAGAATGTTACAACGATGCTATGTACTACCGCGATGAAATTAGAGAATTATTTCGCCGTGGTCAAGCAAACTTAAGTGACCGTGCATTAGCCGACAACTTAACGTTAGCAGTACTTGATACCGTTGCGACTATTATCAAAACACTTGATCGTTGTCCGCCAGAATTAGAAAACTTGCCTGAGCTTTTAGCCGACGTTTATTATGGCAACTTTAGCTTATTTCAGTCGTTACCTGATATTTGGGCGATTGACCAAGTTTTCCCTATTATGCCAATTCATCGTTTAGATGAAGAACCTAATAGACAAGCGATTATTGCTGATATTACCTGTGATTGTGACGGTAAAATTGACAACTTTGTAACGAATGAAGGTATAAAACCTACATTAAGATTACATCCGTTAAAAGAAAACGAAGAATACTATTTAGGTGTTTTTCTAGTAGGTGCTTACCAAGAAACATTAGGTGATTTACATAACCTATTTGGTGATACCAACGTAGTTAGCGTACACATTAATAACGATGGTACGTTTGATTTTATTAGAGAATTTCACGGTGACAGTATCGCCGACGTGTTGTCTTATGTTGAATACAACACAGATTTTCTTACTGAGCAGTTTCGAACACGTTCAGAAAAAGCGGTACGCAGCGGTAAAATTACTGCATTAAAACGTACAGAAATGATGAAGGCTTTTAAAGCGAGCCTTAATGGTTATACCTATTTTGAGAAAGAGGATCACTCATGACTAAAGTTATGATAATTGGCGCTGGTGGTGTTGGTAATGTAGTTGCACAAAAATGTGCTCAACAAAAAAACGTATTTACTGAAATTGTATTAGCAAGTAAAACCGAAGCTAAATGTAAAGCTATTGCTAATAGCGTTAAAGAAAAAACGGGTGTAACTATTAGTACCGCCCAAGTTAATGCTGATAACGTTCCTGAGCTAGTTGCTCTTCTTAAAAAAGAACAACCGCTTATGGTCATTAACGTGGCTTTACCGTATCAGGATTTAACTATTATGGACGCTTGTTTAGAAGCTGGCGTACATTACATGGATACAGCAAACTATGAGCCGTTAGACACAGCTAAGTTTGAATATAAGTGGCAGTGGGCTTACCAAGACAAATTTAAAAAGGCAGGTTTAACTGCGCTTTTAGGTAGTGGTTTTGATCCGGGTGCAACCAATATGTTTACTGCTTATGTAGCTAAACATTACTTTGACGAAATTCATTACCTAGACATTATTGATGTTAATGGTGGCGATCATGGTTACCCATTTGCTACGAACTTTAACCCAGAGATTAATATTCGTGAAGTTACGGCTGAATGTCGTCACTTTGAAGATGGTGAGTTTGTTACGACACCAGCAATGAGTAAAAAAGCTAAATTTACTTGCCCTGATGGCGTAGGTGATTTTGATATTTACCGTATGTATCACGAAGAATTAGAATCGTTATCGGTTCATTTTCCAACGTTGAAGCGTGCGCAGTTCTGGATGAGTTTTTCAGACAACTACCTAAAACACTTAGAAGTATTAGGTAACGTAGGCATGACAGGTATCAAGCCAATTGAATTTGAAGGTCAGCAAATTGTACCTATTCAATTATTAGCTAAATTATTACCTGATCCGTCTAGCTTAGGTCCAAGAACAAAAGGTAAAACCTGTATTGGTACTGTTGTTCGCGGCATAAAAGACGGCAAAGAAAAAATCGTTTACTGTTACCAAATTTGTGACCATGAAGCGTGTTATAAAGAAGTGGCTTCTCAAGCTATTTCATACACTACAGGTGTTCCAGCAATGATTGGCGCAAAAATGATGGTAGAGAAAAACTGGTTACAACCAGGTGTATTCAACATTGAGCAATTCGATCCTGACTTGTTTATGGCTGATATGAACGAATGTGGTTTACCTTGGAAAGTAATTGAACTTGATCAATTCGACCTTGATAAGTAATAGCAATTAACAAACTTTATAAGTGCTAAGAAAATAATACGATGCAATTTACAGATTTTACACAGCTTGATTTAGCTTGCTTACCATCACCATGTTTTGTGGTAGATGAAATTGCTATTGAACGTAATTTAAAAATATTAAATAGCGTACAGCAGCAAAGTGGGGCGAAAGTACTTCACGCGTTAAAAGCTTTTTCTATGTGGTCGTTGGCACCCTTAACAAACAAGTACCTTAGTGGTACTTGTTCAAGTGGTTTACACGAAGCCAAATTAGCAAAAGAATTTTACACGGGCGAAATACATGTGTACTCAGCCGCTTTTTGCGAAGCGGATGTACGCGAGCTAGTAACGTTTGCGCATCATATTGTTTTTAACAGCCCAAGCCAGTTACTACGTTTTGAAGAGATATGCCGCGAAGCATTATCAAAACGTAGCGACTTATCTTTTGGTTTGCGTGTTAACCCACAGCATTCTGAAGGCTATGTTGAGCTTTACGACCCATGTGCAAAAGGATCTCGTTTAGGTACTCCAGCGTCAGAGTTAGAAAAGTATCTTGCTCAAGCAGATTTTCAGCGTGCGTTTACCTTGATAACAGGGTTGCATTTTCATACCTTATGCGAACAAGGCTTTTTACCGTTACAACGTACTTTAGCCAGTGTTGAAGCGCAGTTTTCGCATTTATTTGAGCAACTGAAATGGATCAACTTTGGTGGTGGTCATCATATTACTGCTCCAGGTTACGACACTGATGGCTTAGTTAATTGTATCGCACAGTTTATGAGTAAATACTCGCTACAGGTTTATATCGAACCAGGCGAAGCTGTTGCTATTGGCAGTGGCATATTAAGTTGCGAAGTCCTTGATGTTATTCATAACGACTTCCCACAACTGATTCTAGACACTTCAGCAACGTGTCATATGCCTGATACGTTAGAAATGCCGTATCGAGCAGATATTACAGGTGCTGGCGAAGCTAACGAAAAAGCGCATACCTATCGTTTAGGTGGCTTAACGTGTTTAGCTGGCGATGTGATTAACGACTACAGTTTTGATACAGAAGTTGAAGTAGGGCAACGCTTAGCTTTTGAAGATATGGCCCATTACACTATGGTAAAAACCAGTACGTTTAATGGCACTAAGTTACCATCAATCGCTATTTGGAATTCAGAAACAGGTACGTTAAAAGTTGTTAAATCTTTTGGTTATGAAGACTTTAAACAACGTTTATCTTAAGGCTACAAACCTAACACCCGTTACTCCGTATGATCTTAAGGTCATACATTAATTAGATAAACTTACGATAATATTATGACAAATAAATACCCTATTTTTCTTGCTTCAGAAATAAAACAAATGCCTATTGAACAATCAGCGTTTTCTGTTTTACCTGTGCCTTATGAAAAAACGGTTTCGTACAGTGGCGGCACAGCAAAAGGACCATTAACTATATTAGAAGCGTCTGAACAGCTTGAAACTTGGGATGGAAAATCTAATCCATCAGCGTTAGGTATTCATACTTGCGACGTGGTTGATTGTACTGTTGAAGCTGAGCAAGTTATTGAGAATATAGCGAATGCAGTAACTAAAATACTTAAAGCTGGCAGTATGCCTGTGGTTTTAGGTGGCGAGCACACCGTAACTTACGGTGTTATTAAAGGCTATTTAGATGCAGGTATTACTGACTTTGGTGTTGTTCAAATAGATGCACATGCTGACTTACGCGACGCTTACGAAGGCGACAAGTTAAGCCATGCTTCAGTAATGAAGCGTTTAGTGGATTTAGACATTCCTTTATACCAATTAGGGATCCGCGCTTTTTGTGAAGAAGAGATCGCAACACGCGAAAAACATGGTGTTTACTTTCAAGATGCAGACGAGTTAGTGCCTAACAATATTCAAAGTATTACATTACCTGAAAGCTTCCCTAAAAATGTATTTTTTACGGTAGATATTGATGGTATCGATCCTTCGGTATTTCCATCAACAGGTACGCCTGTACCAGGTGGTTTATCTTGGTATCAAACTCTTAACTTATTTGAGTCAGTAGCTAAGCAGCGTAATATTATTGGCTTCGATATTATGGAATATGCACCGATTGAAGGTTTTCATGCCTACGACTTCTCAGCAGCATTATTAACCTATAAGTTGATGGGCATAGTTGAAAGAAATAACTTAAAGACTTAATTTAAAAATAATTTATTCAAACTGAAATAAAGCATTCTGATTTTAATTAGAGCAATCAGCTTTATTCATTATTGAAAACCTAGTGGTAAATAATTCATGCCACTAGCGACAACTAGCCAAGACTAAAAGGAACTGTTAATAATCGTTCCTTTTTATTTTGTAGGGCAGTTAAAGCTCAACCTTAATATTCTGCATCAATACTCTACGTTAATATTCTCATCAAAACGATAACGATTTAAGCTCACTTACACTGACTTTAACTGGTGTAAAATACCACAATCTTCAACTTGATGATTTTTACATGAAGACGCTAATGAAGATAGCGACTGCTCTAGTAAAGCCAGTTCTCGCTGAGTTTGTTGAATGCGAGCTAACTGATCTGCAATAATGTTATCGACTGAAGAGCAGGATCCTTTTGGGTCTTGTTGTACGTCAATAAGCCGCTTTATATCACTAATGGCAATGTTTAGTTCTCGGCATCGTCTAATAAAAATTAACGTATCAACATTTTCTTTTTCATAATACCTATAGCCATTATCCTCTCTGCGTGCAGGGGTTAACAAACCAATATTTTCATAATAGCGAACCGTCTTTGCAGATACCTGCGATTTACTTGCTAATTCACCTATTTTCACCTTGACCTTCCAGTAGCTCTAACCTTTAAAATGGAGTCTATCATTTATTCAAATATCTTGTAAGAAATGCCTTTTATGTTTAATTTCAAATCTCCAGCAATGTTTATTTTTACCTTTAGTATTATTCCGTTTAGTTATGCCAATGAACTTAACTCTGAGAATGCTAGTGCCGATAAGTCGTCAAATAGTGCTTATCAAACGACAGAAAACACTCAAAAGAAACAGCATCATGATGAACACCAAGCTGATGAGCATCAAGAAGATGGCGACGAACATGAGGATGAACATTCACATGAACACGAAGAAAAAACAGAAAGGATTATTGTTCAAGCAACTCGTTCAGGACGCGTAGCTAATGAACAACCTATTCGTGTAGAGCTAATTAATCGAGAAGAAATTGAAGAAAAAGCCGCTATGCGACCAGGTAATATTTCTATGCTTGTAGCTGAAACTGGCGGAGTGCGTATGCAAACCACATCACCAGCTTTGGGCAGTGCGAATATTCGATTACAAGGTTTGTATGGTCGTTATACACAATTGCTAGCAGACGGTTTACCTCTTTATGGTAACCAAGCGTCTTCTATCGGCCTCATGCAAATACCACCTACAGATTTAGGACGAGTTGAAATCATTAAAGGCTCAGCCTCATCGCTTTACGGAGGTTCAGCATTGGGTGGTGTAATCAACCTTGTATCGAGAACACCCGACGATGAGCTAAACGGTGAGGTGCTACTTAATGCAACCACACGAAATGGACAAGATATTACTTCATATATTGAAAGTCCTCTTACAGAGTCTTTAAAAGGTTCACTAACTGTTGGTGCTCACTACCAAGAAGAGCAAGATATTGATAAAGATGGCTGGATAGATCTCGCTGATTATGAGCGTTATACCGCTCGACCTCGAATTTTTTGGGAAGGTGAAGAGGGTGAAACCCTTTATGCAACGATAGGATTTATGACCGAACAACGTGTTGGTGGCAATACACAAAATGGCACAGTCGCCGATGGAACATTCTTCAAGCAGTCACAAGAATCACAACGTATCGACAGTGGACTTGTGTTTAACATGCCGTTATTAGACAGCTTAACTTTAAACGCAAGAGCATCAAGTATGGTGCAAGATCATACCCATGGTTATGGTGAAATAATTGAAGAAGATCAACACGAAAGCTATCTTCTTGAAACTAGCGTTGCGGGCTATAGCGATAAAAGTGATTGGGTAGCTGGTATTGCTTATCAATCAGAAATTTACGCTTCTGAAACTTTCCCTCAGTTTGATTATTCTTATGAAGTGCCTGGTGTTTTCGCTCAGCTAGATTATGAATTAACTGATGAAGTAACCACTTCATATAGTGCACGTGTTGATGAACACAGTGAATATGGGACACAATTTAGTCCAAGAGTGTCAGTGCTTTATCGTCCGTCAGATTTAACGATCAGAGGTTCTTATGGGCAAGGTTTTTTTGCTACCACTCCTTTTGTAGAAGAAATTGAAGCCGTGGGTTTATCAAGACTTGAAACACTTGAAAACTTACAAGAAGAGCAAGCAGAAACCGCTTCACTTGATTTTACTTATACCTTTGAAAACATTGAAACTAGCCTGACCTTATTTGGTTCTAATGTTGATAACGTGACACGAGTAGAAGCCTTTTCTTCTAACAACGATGCGACTTTTGATCGAATTAAATTAGTCAATACCGAAGGCGAAACTAAGATTCGTGGTTCGGAAGTTTTACTACGTTACCGCTGGCAAGATATAAAACTTACAGCAAGCTACTTGTACTTAGATACAACGGAAGAATCACCAACAGGAAATAGTAGAAGACAGATCGCATTAACACCCAAGCATTCAGCTGGCTTTGTTGCCATGTGGGAACAGCACGGTAATTTCAGAGCGGGTTTTGAAGCGTATTATACAGGCACTCAACGAGTTAATGATAATCCCTACATTAATGAATCTAACCCATATTGGCACTTAGGCTTAATGGGCGAGATGACCTTCGGTAGATTCAGCTGGTTTATTAATTTGGAAAACTTATTAGACGTGCAACAAACCGATGAGCATCCACTGTTACTGCCAGCCAGATCACCAAACGGACAATGGACAACAGATATTTGGTCTCGCAACGACGGATTTATAGCTAACGCTGGCGTTAGAATTAAGTTTGGTGGTTAAGTTTAGCGACCAAGATAAGTTATACCAAACGGATTAATTTATTGCTCACTTAGCGAGAATTTAAAGGCTTAGAGGCACAGGTTCATAGTTCCAGACTGAGCCTAAGCACCTACATCCATGTAGGCGAGGCATTGATTGAAGAGAATGGTTATTCTCGGTAACTGCTCCTGCGTTACCCTAATGTCCTACATCCATGTAGGAACCTTGTCAAAATCAATAACGCGGCATATGAGCCTTTAAATTCTCGCCCTTCGGGAGCTCATTAGCAAACTGATAACATCACAAAATTAAAAAAATATAGAATAACTATGTTTAATCAATTTTGCTTGTTCTAAGCTTGCTAATGTAGTTCTAAGTTGCTCAATAAATTAACCCGTTTGGTATTAATACTTAATGTCAGCTTCTGAACAAAGCTGGCATTAATTTTATAAAAATCATCATAAAACCTACCTAATTGAACCTAAAAGCCGATTAAACACCCTAATATCTGCATTAGTCTGCTATTGCCCTATAAAGCAAAGCTATAACAGCGTAGGATCAAACTAATTCAGATATAACCTAGGTTTGCACATCAGGTGCATCAACATAAAAAATATGCAACTAACTGAAAAACCATCACTGACAAACGCTTTACTTATTTCTATTTGTACGCCTGATTTTAAAGGCGAAGAAGCGGAAGAGTCCCTTAAAGAACTTGCTCGCTTAGTTACGACTCTAGGCTTTAAAGTTGTAGGTACCCAATCGCAAAAGCAAAGTTCGACTAAAAGAGTGAACGTACTCGGTTTAGGGAAACTGTCAGAAATAGCGCATCTCACGGGGAACAAAGGTTTAGTTGAAGAAATAGAAATTGATGAAGAATCACCTGAAGAAATAGCGGATGAAGCTGGATCTTTTGATATTCAATCAGACAACTTACCGTTTGCCTGTGCAGATGTTGTTGTATTTGATTGCGATTTAACTCCATCCCAACTTCGTAATGTAGAGAACCAATTGGGTGTAGAGGTATTTGATCGTACGGGTATTATTATTGAAATATTTAGCCGTCATGCCCGTACCAAAACCGCAAAGTTACAAGTTGAAATTGCTCGTCTTAATTATGTCGCACCGCGCCTTCGTGAGACATCGTCTGGCGATAGAGATCGTCAAATGGGTAAAGGTGCAGGCGAAACGAACCTAGAGCTAAACCGCCGAGCTGTTCGTGATCAACTTGCAGACCTTAAGCGCGAATTAGTTAGCGTTCAACATGAAATGAAAGGCCGACGCACCCAACGTTCAGAGCTTTTTTGTGTCGCGCTAGTTGGTTATACCAATGCAGGTAAATCATCTATGATGCGAGCGATTACAGGTAGTGATGTTGAGGGCGAAAACAAACTGTTTGCGACTCTTGATACTACGGTTCGCGCTTTATATCCTGCTACTCAACCAAGAATACTTGTATCAGATACCGTAGGTTTTATTAAAAAGTTACCGCATGATTTAGTTGCTTCATTCCATTCAACCTTAGCAGAAGCTAAAGATGCTTCATTATTGTTATATGTTGTAGATGCTTCAGATCCTTCTTTTCGTGCACAACTCGATGTGGTGCATGAAGTACTTGGAGAAGTTGGCGTTGAAGATAGCAAAAAATTATTGGTACTGAATAAATCAGATCAACTTGAACCTGAGCAACAAAAAGCCCTGATGGAAGAGTTTCCTGATGCCATGATGACATCAACCCGTAATCCGGCTGATGTGAGTAAATTACATAAATATATCATTTCAATTGCGCAAGATGAGATGATTGAAGATGAGATCATTGTGCCTTATACCGCTAAAGGCATCATAGGTGAAATTCGCTCGAGCATGAGTGTGACTAAAGAAGATTATGAAGCAACTCACATTAAGCTTACCGTTCGCTCAAGCGCGATTGATTTAGCAAGATTGAAAAAGAAGATGTTGAGTTTATAAATAAGCTTGAAAGATCAACAGACCCTAGATATAAACGATTATGCCTAATATGGGTATTTAATCGTTAACCGCCAGAATATAATATATTTTGGCGGTATTCGTTCATTCCTCTCACTAAACCTTATGACTTATCCCTTAGCTATATTATCTAATCCGTTTGGTATTTTTAGCGTATAAATAGACCCTTTATTTTCGAGTTTACTTAAGCGTAAAGTGGTCAGTCACATGATCTAATCGTTAAAGCTTTATGTGTGCCCATGTTATATCCGTATCATCCATCCTAGCTCAGTATTTTAAAGCACTCTTAATATGAGTTTTATTTGAGATATGTTATAATCTACCGATAATATTATTTAAAATTACTAGGCGTATTTCATGTCTGAACACTCAACTTTCGAAATTTGTGTTGAACCTATAGAACTATTTAAATTACTTAAAATCTCCAATCTGGCTGACAGCGCTGGCGAAGCAAAAACCATGATCAGTGAAGGTCAGGTTTTAGTAAATACAAAAGTTACCGTTCAAAAGCGTAAAAAAGTGCGCCGTGGAGATATTATTGAACATAACGGTAAAGTTATTGAACTTGCTTATAATCCTACGCAAAAATCAGCAAAGATTATTAGCACAATAGTTTCAGCCAATGTAAGCGCAAAAAAGAAAAGAATAGCTAAAGGCAAAGCACGTATTATTGCATCAGAAACAGCTGTTGAGTCACCAACTGAAAGAAAGAAGACAAGATCTTAAAACTTTCCCCTTCTAGATAGCCTCGTAAAATGTAGAACATGCCACACACCAAATGTGAAATGTTCTACTAACTAGCTTTAGTTTTCACAACCACAACCATAATCATGTTTCTATGATTATTTAGATGTTCGTTAAGCTGATAATTTTCACGTATTACCTAAATAACCTGAACTCTAGATAAGCAATTATTCCTAATATTGTTATTTAACCGTCTATCTGCGTTGCCTTTATTACTAATAGCCAGCTATTAGTAAACCGTCTTGTTATACGGACTAAATCCCAACATTAGGAGAAAAGTAAATGATATTTTTTAGTGAAATCATATAGTCTTATTTTAAAGTCATATGAATCAATAAATTACAAAATTCATTATCTAGAGTTCAGATTAAATAACCTGAACTCTAGATAAGTAATTATGCCTAATATTGTTATTTAACTAGCGAAGCGTAAATCTCGGGGGCTTGCCCCCGTGCTGGATAGTGTATACTGGGGGGACCCCAGTAAATGCTATTCTTCATATGGAACTTCAAAGAAATACACATCATGTCTTTAGATTAATGTACCACTTTGTGTGGATACCAAAGTATCGACACAAAGTCTTCATTGAACCTTATCGTTCAACAATGAAAGCAATTATTCAAAAAGTAGGATATGACTACGATATTGATATCGTAGAGTTAGAAATTCCGAGTGACCATATTCATATGGTTATTAGAGGGATCCCTAAACAGTCGCCAAGCGATGTTATGCAAATAATTAAAAGTATAACTGCTCGTGAGTTTTTTAGAATTTATCCTGAAATTAAAAAGCAGTATTTCTGGGGCGGTAAATTATGGACACAAAGCTTTTTTGTTGAAACGATTGGTAACGCAACAGAAGAAGTTATCAGGAAATATGTTCAAGAACAGTTAATCGAATTAGATGGTAAAGAAATTAATAGCGATCAACTGAACTTGTTTTGAAACTCGGTCGCTTGCGGCCGAGAATTTTATCCATCTATCTACGTTGCCAGCATGGATGCAGGTACTTAGTTTTTATCGGGAATAATAAAACCGTCTTGTGCATCATAAAAAAAGCCTGTGTTATATAAACACAGGCTTTGTTATTTGATCTAAATTGGTATGAATTCTCTTACATAAAGTAATAAACCTGAGCTCGGGATAAGCCGAGCCTCTCAATAACGCTCTTATTGCGCCTAGCAACGTTGGATCTTCTAACAATAGCTCGCTATTGTGTACGAAAATCCGCCTTGCTATCCACTAAAATTTCGTCATCGAGTAAGCATTGATATAAATCAAAATAGCACTGAATTTATAACTATTTAAATTTTTGGTGTAAATTTAATTTATACGATACTTCTTAACCCGAGTTCAGGTTAATAAAATCCTTACGTTTTAGGAATAAACTTAATTTTATACAACACTGTGAACAACACAGGTACAACAATTAGGGTTAATACTGTGGCAAAGCCTAAACCAAACATTATGGTTACTGCCATTGATTCAAAAAATACATCAAACAATAGCGGTATCATACCTAAAATAGTCGTTATTGCTGCCATAGCAACAGGTCGTACACGGCTTACTGCTGAGTCAAATACTGCGTTGTAAGGTTCTTTACCTTCAGACAGTTCTAAGTTGATTTGGTCAACAAGCACAATTCCGTTTTTAATTAACATTCCTGACAAGCTTAATAAGCCGAGTAGCGCCATAAAGCTAAACGGTGCGCCCATCACTAATAAACCCGTCGATACACCAATTAATGCCAGCGGGACAGTTGCCCAAATAACCAGTGGTGCTTTAATTGAGTTAAACAGTAATACCGTAATAGCAAACATCACTAAGTAACCTAAAGGTAAGCCACCAAATAGTGCGGCTTGAGCATTTTTAGATGATTCATATTCTCCACCCCATTCAAAAGAATAACCTTGAGGTAAAGTTATTGCTTCGATAGGTGCTTTAACTCGGCTGAACAAACTAGCTGCGGTTTCATCGCCTAATACATCGTGATCGCCCATCACTGTGATGGTACGCTTTCTATCACGTCTCATTATTAGTGAATCTTCCCAATCGGTTTCAAAACCATTAATGACTTGGGTAATAGGTACATGTTTACCTGATGAAGCGCTATATACTTGCAGCTCAGGCAGGGTGTCTATGTTTAAGCGTTCTTCATTCGGTGCACGGGCAACAATAGGAAGTAACTTAGTGCCTTCACGGTATAAGCCCACTTGCTGCCCTGAGAAGTTGGTCAGTAAAAGCTCGTCGATATCGTGCTTACTTACTCCAACACGACGTCCCATAGCTTCGTTAAACTGCGGACGAATAACCTTGGTACGTTCGCGCCAATCATGTCGAATATTATAAGCTTTTCCGTCAGCTTTTAGCACTTCAGAGGCTTGCATCGCCAAGTTTCTCAGTACATCAGGATTTGGACCAGAGAATCTAGCTTCAATTTTAGCGTCAGTTGTTGGGCCTATTTCCATCGCCTTAACTTTAAACTGAGCTTGTGGATAGTTGTTACTGACATAAGTGCGAATGTTTGCCATGACTTCTGGCAAGGCTTCTCTGTTTTCAACTCGTATAATAAGTTGTCCAAAAGCAGCATACGACTTTTCTGGCGCGTAAGTTAGCATAAAGCGAGGTGCGCCACGGCCTACCGTAGAGGTTATTTGAGTCACATTATTTTGCTGTAATAAATACGCTTGAATCGACTCAATATCTTTTTGGGTTTCTCTAATGTCTGAGCCTTGAAAGCGCCAGTAATCTAAATAGAACATAGGTGTATTCGATTTAGGGAAGAAAGATTGTTTTACTTGCCCAAAACCAATAACCGATACAATAAATAAAGCTAGCATCATTAGTAATGTGATGGCTCTATGTTTCATTGAAAGGGTTAATATGGCTTTGTAACCTGTAAATATAGCGCCTTTGTATGGGTCGTCATCTGACTGATTTTGTTCAGATGTAGAATCAGTATTGTTATTCTTTTGCACCGTTTCTTTAAACATGATGTTGGCAAAGAAAGGGGTAAGGGTAATAGCGGTTACCCAACTTAATAACAACGAAATAAGCAGAACCCAGAATAGGCTACCAGCAAATTCACCTGTCGCGTCAGACGATAAACCAATTGGTGCAAAAGCTGCAATGGCAATAACTGTAGCGCCTAAAAGCGGTAAGTTGGTTTGCGAAGTAATACTTAACGAAGCTTGGAGCTTGGTTTGGCCTTTTTTCATGCCGATGAGAATACCTTCGGTTACAACAATGGCATTATCCACCAGCATCCCCAGCGCAATAATTAACGCACCTAATGATATTCGTTGTAAATCGATACCGAATAAGTTCATAAAAATGAACGTACCTAATACCGTCAGTAATAATATAATACCGATTAATAAACCTGTTTTTACACCCATAAAGATAAGTAAAACCGCTATAACAATAGCAATAGCTTCTACCAAACTTATCATGAAGTTTTGCATTGAATTATCAACTTCAGCGGGTTGGTTATAAACGTTAGCCACTTCTAATCCAATAGGGCGAAAGCTTTCTAACTCTTTAATACGCTCTTCAATGTGTTGACCTATTTCAACCACATTCACACCTGAAGCAAAAGATACGCCTAGCAGTAAAGCTTGCTTATTATTGTAATTAGTTATGTTGTATGGAACTTCGGCATAGTCACGACTAATGGTGGCCACATCACCTAAATACACTAGCTCAGATGCGCCAGGATTCGAGATGATCAAACCTTCTAATTCTTTTACTGTTTGAAACTCGCCAGTAGGGTGCAAGCGAATATATTCAGTGCCAATTTTAACGCGACCGGAATTAGATACTTGGTTTTGAGTTTGTAATAATTGATATATTCGGCTTGATGAAATACCTAAAGCAGCAAGTTTGTTGCGGGTAATTTCAACCACAATTTGTTCTTGTTGTTCACCAGCAACACTAACTTTACCTACGCCTTTCATTAACACCAGTTCACGGCGTAAATAATCAGAATAATCTTTCAACTCTTCATAGGTATAACCATCACCGCTTATGGCGAGTAACACACCAAATACATCACCAAAGTCATCGATTACGGTGGGTGTGTTTACGCCTGGTGGCAGTTGTGGTTTAAGGTCATTAATTTTTCGTCTTAATTCATCCCAAATCTGTTTTAAATCGTCTTTTCGATAATTGGGTTTCATTTCAACAACGATTTGAGAAAAACCAGCACTTGAAATCGAGGTAACATATTTCACATAAGGCAGCTGCTGAATCGCATTTTCGATAGGGTAGCTAACTTCTTCTTCTACTTGGCTTGGCGAGGCTCCAGGATAGGTGGTTGTTACCATTGCCATTTTTAAGGTAAATTCAGGATCTTCTAAACGTCCTAAACCGTTATAAGCAACAATTCCGCCAAAAAGCAGAATAATGGCAAACATCCAACTGGTTACACTATTGTTTATAGAATACTCTGTAAGTTTCATTTATAAGCCCTTTTCACGATTCCAAGGGCGAACTTCCATGCCTTCAGTTAAAAAGTGACTACCTGCTGAAACTATTTGGTCGCCTGAAGTTATGCCTGAAAGTACTTGAATGCCATGGCTTTTCAATTCACCCACTTCAACTTCTATACGGGTTACTTTATTGGTATTTGGGTCGAGTCTCCAAACAAACTTTTTATGGCTTTCTAAGGTTTTATCTTCTGGGGAGAATACTGAGCTCACAGGAACTAGATACTGTTTTACGCTAAATTTTATAATTTTAGATAGGTCAATTCGAATGTTGGCTGACATACCAGGCAATACATTAAAGCTTTCAGGTGTTGGTAAAGTAAAAACTACTTTGTAAGTAAGAGTAGAAGGGTCTGCTTGCGTATCAAACTCTTTAATTGTTGCTAAAAACTCCTCATCAGGATGAGAGTCAAAAATAACGGTAGGGTTATGAGTCGCATCTCTATCAATACGTGAAAAAATGTTTTCAGGTATTTGAATAGATATATCAACTAAATCGCGTGTTTGTAAATGCACGATAGCTTGCTTGGCTTGAATATGATCAAAGTTTTCGATAAATACTTTTGAAACGTTACCTGTAAATGGTGCACGTAAATTTGTATATTCTAAATCGCTTTTAGCCACTTTTAATGACGAAAGGGCAACCCCTAAGTTAGCTTTTGCTTCGTCGTATCCTGATTGAGAACCTAGCTGGCGATCTAACAATAACTTAGCTTGATTAAACTTTGATTTAGCTAAGTCGTATCTTGCTTGTTTATCATCAATTTGTAGCTCGAAATCTTTAGGATCTAAGCGTGCGATCACATCGCCTTTTTTCACGCTTGTTCCAGGTTTAACTTTAAAGTCGATAACTTGCCCACTCACTCTGAACGCTAATTTAGAATCAGCATTCGCCTCTACTTCTCCAGGGAAGTGTCGAATAGCTTGTGTTGAAGGGTCTTCTACTGTAAAAATTTTTGCTGGGCGTATCAAATCTGCTGACTTTTCAACAGACACTGCATTATCACAACCTGCTAGTAGCGTAATAGCCATTGTTAATAGTATAAAGGGCGATTTATGAACTGTAAAAAACATAGGTACCTCAAGGATTAAGCGAGTATAAAGTTATTCTCAATCTTTAAATTATAGTCGCTGTAAGTAAATAAAAATATTTATATAAATTAATTAACTTGTTAAATTAAATTTATATAGTTTAATCAATTAATGCTAAGGTCAACACAGCGTTAGGCACAGCACTACAGCAATCATTTAGGTAGAGAATATGACATTAGATCAAATTAGAACATTGTGCTGCATTGTTGAATGCGGCACATTAAAAAAAGCCGCAGAAAAGCTCCATAAAACTCAGCCTGCACTATCTATGTCGTTAAAGAAGTTAGAAGATGAATATGGCTTTCAACTACTCACACGTGATAACTATAGATTAACACTTACAGAAGGTGGAAAGTCTTTTTATTACAAAGCTAAAGAATTACTACAATCCGCATCACAATTGAGCTCGTTAGGTGAACATTTAGGTAAAGGTAACGAAGCTAAAATTCGCATAGGTTACGATGTTACTTGTCCAATCTCTCATATATTAAGAGTATTAAAACAATGCCAAGAGCAATTTCCGTTCACTGAAATTGAGTTGATTGGCGCCACACGATTTGGTGCTTTAGAGCTACTCACAAAAGAAGAAATTGATTTAGCGATTAACCCTTGGTGGCCAACCCTTTATGCTTTGGGTGATTTAGAATCGTTACCGATAACTGATTTTAATATTATTTTAGTGGCGACACCTGATTTATTTCCTAACTATAAAAACATCAATATCACTGATTTAAAAAAAGCCGTACACCTTAATATAAAAGAGAGTGACTTAAGTTTTGATACTCACGACCTTATGCTATTAAAAGGTTGCAGACAGTGGCGTACAAAAGACGCTTACACCCTAAAAAATATGCTGGTTGAAGGTTTAGGTTGGGGTTATATTCCCGAATTTTTTATTGCAGACGAACTCAAAACAGGTAAGTTAGTTAGGCTAAAACCAGACGCGTTGGAATACGCTATCAGTGGTGAGATCCGCATCATCAAAAGAAAGCAATATACCTTGGGTCCAGTTTCTAGCACTATTTGGAACGAGTTTTTATAAAGAAGAGTTAATTTACAGGCTAATTTATATAGACGACTGATTACGGTCATTCGTCGTCTATGATTAATGTTCCGTCTAACTCTTCTTCTACTACTATTTCTTCCTCTTCCTCTTCTTCCATCGCAAGTTCAACACGATGCACTTTTGCGCTCCCGTTTAAGCTATGGAAAGGTCGATAAGTGGTAAGCTTTTTATATTTTTGCCATAACATCTCAACGCGTGTTTGTGCTTGAGTTTGAAATTGACACATTTCTACAAATGCTTCCTCCGTTTCATTCTGCGGAGTACTTCTGCCTGATTCTAACGCTGATAACCGTCTTCCTATATCAGTAAGCATCTCTGATTCTGAAATATTGAAGTCGCCAGATTTCCTAAACCCACGTGGAAAATTAACGTCATCGTAAAATAAACCTTCCTGAATAAAACCGTGCATTAAAGTCATAATAACCTTTGTTGACAGTAGACATCTTTTCGCAGATTATGCGACTAACTCATTACCCTGTAAAATAAAAAATAATTATCGTTTCGATAAGAGATATTGAATGGATATCGAATTATTTAAAACCTTTTTAGAAGTTAAAAAGTGTCGTCATTTTGGTAAGGCGGCTGAAAACTTATATCTTACTCAAGCAGCTGTAAGCACTAGAATACGTCAGCTAGAGAGTTATTTTGGCGTGTCTTTATTAGAGCGCACCCGAAATAATATTCAGCTGACATTAGCTGGCGAGAAGTTAGTTCCTCATGCTGAAATGCTTATTAATACGATGCGTGTTGCAAAGCAAGAAGTCTCGTTGTCGTCAGAGCAAATTTCGCAAATTTCTATAGCAGGGACTCCCAATACTTGGGATGTTTACGTACATGATGTCATTTCTAAAATTTATAACAATCAACCACATATCAGCTTAGTGGCTGAAATATTATCTAGAGAGCAATTAACGCGTCAGTTACTTGAGCGAACCTTAGATGTTGCTATTTTATTTGACCCGCCAAAAGTTAAAGAATTAAAAGTACATCCTTTACATATGTTTACCTTAATTCCTGTCACTACATTTAAAGGTAAAGTTGAAACTCCAGCCGATGTTAAACGTTATATGATGATTGATTGGGGCACGAGTTTTATTCATTGGCATGCTAAAGAACTTAAAGGTATTTCAATTCCAGCAATGCGAACAAGTACTGCACGGATAGCGTTAGACTTAATGCTTGAATGTGGAGGCAGTGCTTATTTACCCGATATGTTAATCAAACCTTTTGTTGAAAAAGGGCTGTTGCATGTTATGGAAAATTTACCCGTATTTGAACGAGAGATATTTAGTGCTATTCATCACGACAATGAAAATGAAGAACGAATTTTAGAGATTAAAAAACTCTTTAAAAAATATGGAGCTAAGAACACATAAGGTAATAGCTAATATTTAGCTAAAGTGTAAATACCTCTATTTTTAATTTTATTAACGATCAGTTGTTTAGTGTATTCATAGCAGTTGATAAAGCATTTAAGCATGAATAATTTTCTTATTGTAATGAGCAGATATGTTTTGTTTATAAAGATTCTTTACTTTTGCACGTTTAGTGCACATTCATACGTTATTATGACCTTATATCCATTTGAATAAGAAGTGCTTTGGGTATTACAAACACTTTTAATTCGCAGACCGACATTGCAAGGTTCAGCTCAGAGATTAACTATGAAGATCCAACAAAAATTCTTTCTAATACAGTGTTGCTTTAGCTTAGTATTGCTAACAACTTTGGTGTTACTTATACAATGGAGTATTCGTAATGGCATGGTTGATTATGTAAATAGTAAAGAAGTTGAAAGCTTATCGCCTGTTATAACCGAGCTTTCAAAAGAATATAAAAGATCAGGGAATTGGTCGGATTTTGAAGACAATCAAGGGCGATTTATTCGTCTGCTGCAAACACAATTAACGAGCGACAGCTTTGTTCCTCGACATTCAGAGCCAAATCGTAACAAGCCACCGCGTGGTCTACGCAGACCTCCACCATCCGATCACTTCGGTTCAGAATTTGGACCAAAAGATGATTTTCCATCTAATTCGCGACCGCCTATTGGTGTACCTGAAGTTTATTATGCGCTGTTTGATGTGAAGCAAAACTACCTTGTTGGAAAATATGTAGAAGATTTAACTTACAGTAAAGTACCTATATTAGTAAACAAAGAGATTGTTGGCTATTTTGCTGTTTCAAAGCGTAATAGATTAACTGAAGGTTACGAGCTAGATTATATTGAAAAACAACAAGAATACTTGTGGGTTATTGCACTTGTGATGATGCTATTTGTTGTGCTTATTACTTTGCCTTTAGCTCGGCATGTGGTTGAACCGATTAAATTAATTGCCAATGGCATGCATCGATTAACTCAAGGTGATTATAAACAAAGTATTGATTCTCGCCGTAACGATGAGTTTGGTGAGTTAAGTCGTGATTATAATGAACTTGCGTTAACGTTGGCTGAAAACGAGAGTGCACGAAAACGCTGGTTAGCTAATATTTCTCACGAACTACGTACGCCCGTCGCTATTTTAAGCTTAGAACTTGAAGCTATGCTTGATGGTATTAGACCCATGACAAAAGAAAATATAACTTCTGCTAGCGACGAGTTAAAGCATTTAGCCAAGTTGATAGACGATTTACATCAACTTACCGTCGCTGATGTAGATGGAATGCAATACAGCAAGCAGAATGAAAATTTGACCTTGCTATTAATTAGCGAACAAAATAAATATCAAAGCTATTTGGCTGATGCAGGCATAACGTTAGTGTTAGATTTGATAAGCGATCCTATTAATATTTATAGCGATAAAACACGCTTGTTACAGCTTTTTGAAAATATACTGAATAACAGTATTAAGTATTCTGAAGCTTCTACTGTAAAAATTAGTTCGCGTTTGTTAAAGCACGAAGATAAAGCATTAGTCGAATTAACTTTTGAAGATGACGGTGTGGGTGTTGATGACGAGCATTTAGATCATTTGTTTGAATATCTTTACCGAACAGACGAATCGAGAAATCGAAAAACAGGTGGCGCAGGCTTAGGTTTGTCTATCTGTAATAATATTGTGATAGCGCATCAAGGTGAGATTGTCGCAGTGAGATCAAACTTAGGTGGCTTAGCGATTAAAATTAAACTACCTTTAGCTTAAATGCTTACTTGTTGTAATTCATCATAATTGTAAGTAAAACACGTAAAAATAAATAACAAACTCATATTAAAAATAAGAGAAAGTAAATGCCCCATTCAATATTAATCGTAGAAGATGAAGTTAAACTTGCGACCTTATTAGTTGATTATTTTAAAGCGTCTGATTATGCACCTCATCAAATTAATCACGGTGATGAAGTTATTTCATGGGTTAAAGAGCATCAACCAAAAGCTATTTTATTAGATATTATGCTACCGGGTAAAAATGGTATTGAGCTTTGTAAAGAAATTCGCCAATTTTCCAATGTACCTATTTTGATGATAACCGCCAAAGTAGATGAAATTGATAGGGTGCTTGGGCTAGAGCTAGGTGCTGATGACTATATTTGTAAACCTTTCAGCGCGCGAGAAGTTGTTGCCAGAGTAGGGGCGGTACTAAGACGTACACAAACAGTAACTAATGTAAGCCATGCACTTGTTCTTGATGAACATAGAATTATGGTGAGTTTTCAGCAGCAAAATACGGTTTTAACGTCGGTTGAATTTCAATTATTGAAAATGCTTGCAGATAAACCTGATCGTATTTTCTCTCGAGATCAACTGATGCAGAACATGTATAACGACAGCCGAATTGTTAATCACCGAACAATTGATAGCCATATTAAAAAATTACGTAAAAAACTTGCCGAAATTAGTGACGATAAAGACTGGATTGAATCTGTTTACGGCGTGGGATACCGGCTGGTTAAATAATGACTTTTAAAGTTGATTAAAGTTACCTAAAAATAAGTGTTGGGTAACTTTAATTATATATTTTATTTCCCTACCTAAATTTCAATCCAATTATTCACTTATCCAATTTTAGGTACAACACCTAATAACTGCATGAGTTGAGCCGTTATAATTATTGTCCCACAAGTAACAACAATAATTAATGCCGGCTTACCACCTATTACTTTATAGCCCTTTTGATTTTGTAAGTTATTTTTACGCTGTTTCCAAACCATCGAAACGGGAAGAAATAAGGCTAAAATAACTAAAGCAATAGCAGCAAATCCTAGCGCCAATATAAAACCCTTAGGGTAAAAGATAGCAAAACAAAGAGGAGGTACAAAGGTGATTAACGCGGTAACAAATCTATCTTTTTTAGAAAAACCACGTTTGAGGGAGTCTCTAAGAAAATCAAATAAGCCCAAACTAACGCCAAGAAATGAGGTGGCTAAAGCTAAGTCTGCAAAGGTATTTATAAAGCGACTAAAGTTGGGGCTATTTAACTTAATTGAAATAATATGAATAAATTGACTTAAGCCACCAACGTCTTTCAATGTTTCTTGGTTAACAACTCCTTGGCTTAATGTTTGCCACAAAAGATAAATACATAACGGCAAAGCAGCGCCAATAATCATAACTTTACGTAAAGATTGAATATCAATCCCAACATATCTAACAACTGATGGTATGGAACCATGAAAGCCAAACGCCGTAAAAATAATAGGGATGGCCGAAATAATTAACCCTTGCTCTAATGGCATAGCAAGTAAATTTCCAGATTGAATACTTGGTGTTAGTAGATAAAAAACAGCTATAAGAACAGTTATTTTTACGGTAAATAAAACACGATTAACCTTATCTACAGCTTCTGTTCCAAGTGCTACTATCCCGCCAATAATAACAGCAAATATAATTGCACCTACTTGAGGTGCTACTTGAATGTCTATTAGGTTTACTATTTTGCTTTGTAACTGAGATCCACCTCCTGCAATATAGGCAGAACATAAAGAATAGAATAAAAAGAGTACTGCAAAGTTAGCAACATATTGACCTTTTTTACCTAAAAGGGACTTTGCTAACGTATTCAATGTGGCTTCTGCATTTGCATATTGATGTACTTCTAACATTAATAAAGCCGTGTATGTCATTAAAAACCATACAGCTAAAAGAATGACTAAAGTAGTAGAAAAACCAATCCCTGCAGATGCTATTGGCAGTGCTAACATGCCTGCACCTATTGACGTACCTGCTATTATTAGCATACTGCCTAATGTTTTATTTTTATTCATGGCAAATCCTATTATACTGGTATAATTAATTAGTAACAAATGATACTAAGTGCATACTAGTATCATTTGTTACCAAGGTCAATAATAGGTATGATAGAAAAGTACAGGATTATGAGGTGATTATTTAAACTTATGAATATAAAAAATAAAGATGACAATGCAGCGTTAAATTTAAATACTTTTTTTCCATATCAATTTTCGGTATTAGCTCAACAAGTTACAGGGTTTATTGCACAAATATATAAAAGGTTTGGGCTTACTAAAATGGAGTGGCGTGTTTTAGCGACTATTGGTTATCATCACGAAATATCAGCACGAGATATATGCAAATTTACGCATTTAGATAAAATGCAGGTGAGTCGAGCCATTAATAAACTGATTAAATCTGAATTTTTAATTCAGCAAACAAGCGCTGAAGATAGAAGACAAAACTTACTGAACTTAACCGAAAAAGGTGATGAACTGTATCAAAAAATCATCCCATTAGTTAAAGAACAAGAGAAAGAATTACTTAAAGGTTTAACAGCTAAAGAACGTGAGCAACTAAAAGTGTTAACCGTAAAACTAAGTAGCCAGTTAGCGGAAGCTGAAAACTAATAATCTGCTATTTATAATAAAGTCGCCCTTAAAAGTAAGCGCTAATAACTAAAAAACGCTACTAATAATAGTAGCGTTTTTTGATTGATAAACAGTATAAAGTTAAAGGTATTACCTTATTCTTATATTGTTGAATCTATTTGCTTTTCTGGCTTAGCCTTATCAAAAGCACTTAATGTATTACACGCCTCATAAATACTTAATATTTTAGGAAACTTATCCATAGGTACATTAAAGCGTAAAGCGTTATATACCATAGGTATCAGGTAAATATCAGCTAATGTAATCATGTTCCCAAAGCAGTATGGGCTTGCTAATAGTTGAGGCTCTAAGGCTTTAAATCCCTCAATAATCCAATGATGATACCATTGCATCTTGTCATCATCTTCAACTTCAAGTTCATTCACCAGATACTTTAAAACACGTAAATTATCCAGAGGGTGAATATCGCATGCAATAATATTACACCAATTTCTTATGATAGCAGCATCGAAGTGGTCGCTTGGCAATAGCGGAATACTTCTATATTTTGCTTCAAGGTATTCTATAATTGCCGTTGATTGATTAATTATTCTGCCATCGTTAAAGGCTAAGCTAGGCACCAACCCTTGAGGATTTATCTTCATATGATTTGATTGGAGGTGATCACCCGTTAATAAATTAACGGGTGTTAACGTGTGTTTTATCTCTTTAATATTAAGCGCTATGCGCACTCGATATGCTGCTGATGAACGAAAATAAGTATAAAGTTCCATGGTTTAAACCTAAATTTGACTAAACTGCCGAAAGTACAGTACCTAATACTTCACCAAAACCAATTCGAGCAGCGCCTTCTTTTTCACAATAGCCACGCATTACAACGGTATCACCGTCTTCTAAGAAAGTGCGTTTTTCTCCGTTAGTTAATGTAAATGCTTCTTTACCACCACGAGATAACTCTAACATTGAACCCGCTTGTTCGTGATCAGGGCCTGATTGTGTTCCCGATCCTAAAAGATCTCCTGCTTGCATTGCGCAACCATTTACACTGTGATGCGTCACTAATTGAGCAATAGTCCAATAAGAGTATTTGAAGTTAGAATCGCTAATTTTAACGGCTTCTTCATTAGCACTTTTCATTTGCTGGGTTTGAATTAAACATTCAAGCTTAATGTCTAAACCACCCAATTCATTGTTTTTATCACTACTTAAATACGGTAAAGGTTGAGGGTCAGCTTCTGGTCGAGAAAAATTAATTCTGTATGGTGCTAGTGCCTCTGTAGTAACAATCCAAGGTGAGATAGTTGAAGCAAAGTTTTTAGCCAAAAAAGGGCCTAATGGTTGGTATTCCCATGCTTGAATATCTCTTGCAGACCAATCATTAAATAAACACATTCCAAAGATATGATCTTCAGCATTTTCAATGTCTATTCGTTCGCCTAGCCCAGTGCTTTCGCCAATAAAAATTCCCATTTCTACTTCATAATCTAAGCGTTTACAGGGTGCTAAAACAGGTGTTTCGGCATCTGGCGCTTTAAGTTGTCCGTATGGACGTGGAAATTCTTGGCCTGATACGTCAATAGTAGAAGATCTACCGTGGTATCCGATCGGCACCCATTTATAGTTAGGAAGTAAAGGGTTGTCTGGTCGAAATAAAGAACCAACAGCCGTAGCATGGTGTATAGATGTGTAAAAATCTGTGTAATCACCAATTTGACAAGGCATGCCATAGGTAACTTCACTTTGTAAAACTAAACAATCTTTAAGTTTTTCTTCTGTTGATGAACCACTTCGTAACGCTTTTGATAAGGCTAAACGTAATGCAGAATTAGCTTCTTTGCCTAATGCCATTAGTGTATTTAAGGTAGGTTTTGCAGCGGCTTCTGCTGCTTGTTGGGTAACACCTGTAAATATGTTTAGCTGTGCAACTGCTGCCATATCTAATACATAGTCGCCTATTGCAACAGCACCTCTGTTTGCTTCTTCAGAATATGTTTTGCGAAATGTTGCAAAAGGTAAATTTTGAATAGGGAAATCGCTGTTATTATTCGCCGATGTTACCCAGCTACTTAAAGTAATGTCGTGTGTTTCATTTATTAACGTCATGATATATATCCATAATTAATATGTATTATTTATGTGCTTATTTATGTAGCCAATCAGCATGGCTAGGAGCTACTTTTGTTTCTGCCCACTCGTCGATCATGAGTTGAGCCACATTATGTAATTTTTTATATTGTTCAGGCGTACCTGTATTTGCAGCAAGCTCTAAACGGTGTCCATTAGGATCAAAGAAGTAAATAGATTTGAAAATTGTATGATCCGTAGGACCTAATACATCAACACCTTTACTTTCAAGCTCAGCTTTAGCCTCAAGCAAGTCTTCAACACTATTCACTCTTAATGCAAGGTGTTGAACCCACTCAGGGGTATTTTCATCTCGCCCCATATCGGGAGAGTTTGGTATTTCAAAAAAGGCTAAAACATTCTCATTACCTGCATTTAAAAATATGTGCATGTAAGGATCCGGTTCTTTAGTAGAAGGGACCTCGTTTTCTGCAATGGATAGTACAAGATCCATATTCAGTTTATCTTTGTACCATTGTGCTGTTTCTTTTGCGTCTATACATCGATATGCAACATGATGAATTCTATCTACTTTTATCATCGCAATAACTTCCTAGTGTTTAACAAAGGTTAAGGTAATGGTGTATAAGGGGGTAAATAATGGGGATAAATAATCCCCTTATAATATATGCCTATTAATCGTTACCGATAACACCACGTTCAAGCTGTTCACGTTCTATAGATTCAAATAATGCTTTAAAGTTACCTTCACCAAAGCCATCATCTTCTTTACGTTGAATAAATTCAAAAAAGACAGGGCCTAACGTTGTTTCTGAGAATATTTGTAATAATAATCGAGGTGTTCCACCTTCAGTGGTACCGTCTAATAAAATACCACGGGGTTGAAGTTGATCTACCGGCTCACCATGACCAGGTAAACGCTCTTCTAGCATAGCGTAATAAGTTGCTGGAGGAGCTTTCATAAACTTAACGCCAGATTTTTTCAAGCGATCCCAACAGCTAATCAAGTCATCACAAGAAAAAGCAATATGCTGAATACCTTCACCATTGTATTGCATTAAAAACTCTTCAATTTGACCGCCACCGGCACTTGATTCTTCATTTAATGGAATACGAATTTTTCCATCTGGTGCAGACATCGCTTTTGATAATAAACCTGTATATTCACCTTTAATATCGAAGTAACGAACTTCACGGAAGTTGAAAAGTTCTTCATAATATTTAGCCCAATGCTCCATTCTGCCACGATACACATTATGTGTAAGGTGGTCTAATGTATGAAAACCACAACCTTCAGGATGTTTATCTACGCCTTCAATCCAATTAAAGTCGATGTCATATATTGTTTGACCTTCAGCATAACGATCAATTAAATATAGTGTTGCGCCACCTATACCTTTAATTGCTGGTAAACGTAACTCCATTGGAGCTGTAGGAATATCTATTGCTTGAGCACCTTTTTTTAATGCTTCAGTATAGGCAAACTGGGCATCTTTAACACGAAAAGCAAGCCCACATGCCGAAGGACCATGTTCTCTAGCATAATGATAAGCATGACTATTTTTTTCGTAATTAGTAATTAAACTAATGTCGCCTTGTCTCCATAACGCTACATCTTTAGATTTATGTGTAGCAACCATGGTAAAACCCATTGCTGTAAAAGCTGGCTCTAAAATACCTTTTTCAGGTGCAGTAAACTCTACAAATTCAAAGCCATCTAGTCCCATAGGATTTTCGAATAAATCAGAACATTTTTTCTCTCCGGAAATTAATTATTAACGCAATTAGTAACAATGGTTACTATATTTTTACTATGTTAGTATCATTAGTTACTAATGTCAAAGTTAATCAAAATTTTATTAATTGATACTTTAATTCATATGAATGTTTTATTTTTATGATCGTAAAAATGAAACTACAATACAGTAAAAATCAAGATGAAAATCGTCTTATAATAGCTAACTGTTAATTAAAACTTATGAGTATTACAGGTTGAAGTATGAACAATTTTTTCTTTACATTAACAAAAAAAAATACTAGTGTAAGTTGAGTTTTGTAACATATGTTACTAAATAATGGGTGAATTAAATATAAATAACAACAAGAATAACGAGTTAACGTTATAATTTAAATGAAAATACTGAGGGGAGAACACATGCTAAAAAAACATCAATTTTGTAAAATAACGCTAGCAATAGGCTTAGCTTTAGGAACATCAGTTTTTTCTGTACAAGCTGAAGAAAACAACTCAACAGATACTCATGCAAATCAAGATGTTGAAAAAATAAGTATACTTGGCTCTCGTGTATCAAGCCGTACGGCTACTGACTCAGCGGTACCTGTAGATATTATAACTGCAGAGTCACTCACCAAAGGGGGCTTTACTGAGTTAGGCCAAAGCCTTCAAGCAACTGCACCATCATTTAACTTTAGCCGAACGCAAGTATCGGATGGTGCTGATTTATTTCGACCTGCTACTTTACGTGGTTTACAGCCAGATCAAACCTTAGTGCTAGTCAACGGTAAACGTAGGCACACACAATCTATTTTTGGTATTAGTACAACTGTTGGAGGTGGGGCCGCCGGTACAGATATGAATGCTATACCATTAACGGCATTGCAAGATGTACAAGTATTACGTGACGGAGCTGCAGCACAATATGGCTCAGACGCCATAGCAGGTGTTATTAATTTATCATTAAAAAATACAACCGATAAAGTGACAGGCTTTTTACAGGCGGGTAGTACAGGTGAGGGTGATGGTGACTTTGTTGCTTTTGGCATAAATGGTGGTATTGATTTAGGTGATGAGGGTGGTTTCCTAAACCTAACATTAGAATTACGAGATGCAGATGGTACTAACCGAGCTCAACGTGACACAGGTGGTTCGTCGGCTCTAGACGATGGTTCGTTATCTGAAGACATTCGTTGGAGTCAGGGTAACGCAGAGTCAGAGTTTACTACGTTATTTTATAACATGATGATCCCTGTTGGAGAAGCCGAGTTATATTCATTTGGTGGGATCTCAAACCGTACAGCATTAGGTAATGGTTTTTATCGTGACTATGATAAAGCAGAGAGAAATGTTCAACAGGTATATGCTGATGGTTTCCTACCTCGAATCGATAATGAAGCTCAAGATATCTCAACTTCTCTAGGAATACGTGGAGATTTTAATGACGATTGGTCATACGACCTATCAGCCGTATATGGTGAGAATACTTATGACTTTGATTCGGAAAATACAATTAATGCCTCATATGCCGCTGAATATTTAAGTAATAACCCTAGCGCTTCAGACAGCGAAATTGCGGCAAATGCTGGACCTACTGGTGGCTATTCAGGTGGTTTTAGATTTGACCAGCTAACATTTAATGCTGATATTTCTGGTGCACTTGACGTTGGCCTTCCTGATACTTTATATGTTGCATTTGGTGCAGAATATAGAAAAGAAAACTATGAGATTGTAGCTGGTGAGTTAGCTTCTTATGCTTGTGGTGCTTCTGATAGTGGGAGTTCATTCCCGTCAGTTATTGACTCAAGTGTTTTTGCTGAGTGTGGCTTTCAAGCTTATAACGGTTTACAGCCTGAAGCTGCTGGTACAACTAGTCGTGATAGTTATGCGCTCTACCTTGATTTAGAAAACCAAATTACCGAAGACTGGTTAGTGGGTGTTGCATTTAGGTATGAAGATTACTCTGATGCGGGTAACGATCTTGTTGGTAAGTTATCATCTCGTTTCAATGTGACTGATAACTTCTCTATACGTGGTGCAATTTCATCAGGCTTTAGAGCACCGTCATTACAGCAAAGCGGTTATACAGCATTTACTACGAATGTCGGAGCTGGAGGAGTATTGGTACAATCCTTTACAGCGTCTGTTGGGTCTGAATTTCCAACTGCTTTAGGTGTTGATGGGTTAACACTTGAAACGTCAGATAACCTAAGCCTTGGTTTTGTTTTTGATGTAACAGAAGAAATCACAATCACACTTGATGCTTACCATATTGAAATGAAAGACCGTATTACGCTAGGTAATGGCTTGGAAGCTAGTGATCTTACTTTTAATGCAGAAGCAAGTGCAGCTCTTGCTGCGACTGGAGCTGTAAGTGCTAATTACTTCTCTAATGCAGTCGATATGACAACAAAAGGTGTCGACTTAATTGTTACCTACAACACAGAAATCGCTGAAGGTGATTTTGGAATAACTTTTGCGGCTAACTTTAATGATACCGAAATTGATAAGATCAATACACCTAATGATGCTATACCTGAAAGCGTAGCATTAAGTTCTTTATCAGAAAGTCTCTTACTTGATGGGCAGCCACATGAACGTGGTACGCTAACATTTAATTACTCGAAAGATAACTGGAAAGCTACACTTAAAGGTAACTACTTTTCTGAAACCGAAGTTGCTATTTTTGGTAATGACCATATTGGTTTACCGGATTCCTTATCGCCTACAGGGGAGTTTCAAGACACAAGTGTTGTTGAATCTGCAGTGTTAGTTGATTTGAATTTTGATTATCAATTAAGTTCTACATTTAGTTTATCAGTAGGTATTAATAATATTTTTGATGTAACACCTGATGAACTAACAGCTGATGAACCGCTTGAGTTTATTAGTAATGGAGCATTCCAATACCCTTTACGTGCAGTTCCTTATGGGTTTGATGGTATGAGTTATTATGCTCGTGTAGGGTTTTCATTTTAATCGTTAAATCCTTAGTGTAGAGATAGTAACTATTTTTATCTCTACACTCCTTCATTTTATTTTTATTAAATTAAGTTGTTCATATGAAAAAATTAACTGTTATTTTTACTCTTTTATTTTCATCAATTTTTTCGTTTGCAAATGCTGCGGAAGAAAAACCATACATTTATGTTTTAGGGGTTGCACAAGATGCAGGTTACCCTCAAACGGGGTGTTACGAAAAACATTGTATGCCTGGTTGGGAAGACCCTTTATTAAGACGTGGTGCGGTATCATTGGGTTTAATCGACCCAAGTAATAATAAAAAATACATGTTTGATGCAACACCAAACTTTCCTGATCAGCTTTACCGACTAGAAAAAGAGGCGCCGTCTTCACGTTATTCTTTAAGTGGTATTTTTTTAACGCACGCACATATCGGTCACTATACGGGCTTAATGTTTTTAGGGCATGAATCAGCTGGCGCGAAAGATATGCCTGTTTACGCAATGCCTAAAATGGCAGAGTTCTTAAAAACTAATGGCCCTTGGGACCAATTAGTTCGATATAAAAACATTAAACTAATGCCACTAAAGCACAATAAACCAGAAGTTTTAGGGCAAGTTGAAATAAAGCCTTTTTTAGTGCCTCACCGTGATGAATATTCTGAAACGGTAGGCTACATAATCAAAGGGCCAAGTAAATCGGCATTATTTATTCCTGACATTAACAAGTGGCCACAATGGGAAATAAAACTTGAGGATGCAGTTAAAGGGGTTGATTACGCTATTATTGATGCGGCATTTTATGATTACGGTGAATTACCTGGTAGAGATATGTCTAAAATACCACACCCTTTTGCTGTTGAATCAATGAAAGAGCTTGAACATGTAAGCATGTCTGAGAAAAACAAAGTGTGGTTTATTCATATGAACCATAGTAATCCATTACTTGACCTTCAAAGCAAAGAAAGTAAATTTGTTAAATCTCAAGGATTTAATATTGCCGTTGAAGGTTTAAAGCTAGAGCTATAATAGTACTCAATAAACTTATTTAGCGTAATATAGTTTTAGCTCATTAAATTAACGATGCAAACAATGCTGTTTAGTGGGCTAAAAACGTTAACTATTGTTTTCCTTATTTTACTCACTTCTTTTTAAATCCCCCTCTAAAATTCTCTTTATTTGCACATTGTTTGCATTTTCCGTTGTTATTCTTTGTTTAACTTAACTGATATTAGCTTCTATTAAGAGCGTCAGACCTTGTAACCACAATAGGAATTTAGCTATGAAATTTTTACCGCATAAAATTATTATCGCAACTTTACTTCTTACTTCCATTGGCCAAGTTTATGCTAAAGGAGATCAAAGAGGTGAAAGACCTCAACGTCCATCATTTTCTTCAATAGATACAAATGAAGACGGAGAGATCAGCTTGGATGAGTTCAAAGAACACGAACTTCCAATGGGCGATCATGAAACTATTTTCGAAGAAATGGATAGCGATGGTAACAACGCTATTGATGAAGACGAATTTGATAGCCATAAACCTCCTCGTAGAAGATAAACATTAAGGAAATATTATGATTAGTGGTGTAAGTTCAGGCGTACAAATGAGTATGCCTCGTAACGATTCTCGAACAGAGCAAGCGTTAACAGAAGAAAATCAACAGCTTATTTCAGACACACTCTCTCAATTTGATTCTGAAAACTTAACTGAAGCTGATGCCTTAAGTATTATTGAAACTTTATCAGAAGCGGGTATTCAATCTGGTCAAGGGCTCGAAAGTGCCTTATCTGAATTAGGCTTCGACGCTAAAAGTATTGGTGAATTAGCAGGTGTGAGTGAATCTGAAGGTAGTCGTCCACCGCCGCCTCCACCACCGCAACAAAGCACTGAAGAAATTAGTGATTTAGTTGATTTTGTAACAACACTACTTGAAGAGAAATTAGCTGAAAGTGCTGACGATTCTTTAAGTGATGAAGACAAAGAGTCGATATACGCACAAATAAATGAAAAGTTTGGTTTTGACAGCGATGATTCTATTATCGACTTAAAAGCTTAATTTTAGTTTAGCGCGACTTTAGGTCTTTATAAAAACATCGGTAAGAGTATTGCTGATGTTTTTTTCATTTTATATTCACTCATTTTTTCACTCATTTTCGACTTAACTGAACCTCCTTGTTAGCACCTCAAATATCCTCAATACGAATATAACAACGAAGAATAGTCATATTTTTTGCACATTGTTTACACTTTATATTCTTAATATAACTTTATCTTTTACATATATATTTGAGAATGCTTTATGTATAAAAATCATATTTTATCATCGTTATTAATACTCAGCAGTACAGCACTTTATGGCTGTGGTAGTTCAGACACATCAGCTAGCGACAGTGGAGAAGAAGAAACTGGAAGCACCGAAGTTACCGAATCAACACCTGCTGCAACCTCAAACTTAGTTATTAATGAAATTGTTGCTAAAGCAAGTGATGGTGGAAATGATTGGATAGAACTTTATGCAACTGATGGAAGTGTCGACTTATCAAACTTTAGTATTGTAGATGACGATGATGAGCATGAAGCGCAACCATTACCAGAGGTGACCTTAGCTGAAGGCGAATTTATTGTTATTCAAGCGATAGACGAAGACGATACACCGCCAGAAACGGGCTACTACGTTACATTTAAACTAGGCAGTGAAGATTCGGTAACTCTATTTGAAAATGATGTACAAGTTGATCAATTAGCTTGGTTAGACGGTGAAGCTCCAGAAGGTTTTAGTTATGGTTTGTTTGTTGATGGCAGCGGTGATGCACAACTGTTATCTCCAACTCCAGGAGAAGCAAACGAAGTCGCAGAAGGGATTGTTGCATATGACGAAATTCTCAATGAAAAAGCCCCATTACGCATTAATGAGGTGGTAGCAAAAGACATTGCTGGAAATTCAGACTGGATCGAATTTTATGTCGCTGGTTCATCAGCCGTTAATTTAAGTTATTACACTATAAAAGATGAAGATAGCGAGCTTATTTCATTACCTGATATTACGCTTGCCGCTGGCGAATTTTATCGAATTTATGCAACAACAGGTGATGTTGAGGGTGATACTAGTGCTGAGTCTGTAGCTTTTAAGTTAGGCTCTAGCGATGAAGTTAGCTTATTTTTAGGTGACGATTTGGTCGATAAGCTTGAATGGAGCAATGGTGATGCTTTAATTGGTTTTAGTTATGGTCGTTTTCCTGATGGTAGCGATGGAACTCAAATATTAACGCCTTCGCCACTGGCTACAAATGTTATCGGCCAACACGGTGCTTTAGTGATTAATGAAGTGGTTGCTAGCGATATTGATGGCGGCAATGATTGGTTTGAGTTGTACAACAATGGCAGTACAAATATTCAACTATCTGATTATCAAATAATTGATGCGAGCGACGATATTGATCCCGTTACTTTACCTGACGTTTCATTATCACCGGGCGAATATATTGGTATTTACGCAACAGACTCTAATCCCAGTGACTACTATGTACCATTTAAACTAGGTAAAAGCGACGAGCTAACCTTGAGTTTAGACGATGAAACTGTGGACTATATCGATTGGGAAGAAAGCGATGTTATTTCTGGCTTCAGTTATGGTTTGAGTTCAGTAACGAGCGACACACGTAGCTGGGATAAAGACTTTCTTACGCCAACTTTTGGTACTGAAAACGTATTAGCTAGTGCATTCGACTCAAGTGTTGTAAAAACATTATCAATAACAATTACAGATGAAAATTGGCAAGACATTTTAGACAACCCATTAGATGAAGAATACCACGAAGCAAGCATCAGCTTTAATGGTGTAGAGCTAGACAGCGTAGCTATTCGAACCAAAGGCGGTTCAAGCTTAAGTAGCGTGGCAAGATCGTCTAGCGATCGTTACAGCTTTAAAGTTGATATTAACGAATATGTTGATGGACAAAAATTCTTTGGTTTGAAGAAGTTTACTTTACAAAACTCATATAACGATCCGTCTTATATGCGTGAGGTTATTGCATACGACTTACTTAAGGAAATGGGCGTACCAACACCTGAGCATTCTTATGTTAATTTTTATATAAACGATGAATTATTTGGTTTTTACTTAATGGTAGAAACTATAGATAGTGAGTTTGTAGAAAACCATTTTGACAATGCTAATGGCGATTTATATAAGCCTGATGGTGAAGGTAGTGACTTAATTTATGTAGATTCAGACATTAGTAGTTACAGTGAAGTAAACCTAAAAACCAATGAAGACAGCACAGACAATGGCGCATTTATCAACTTTGTTGAGCAACTAGATCAAGGTTCAACTGACGTTGTAGATGTTGATTTACTGCTAAGATATATGTCGGTAAGTGTAGCGTTGTCTAACCTAGACAGCTATCACGGTACACTGGCTCATAACTATTATTTATATGAGCAAGATGGCACTTTCAGCTTGTTACCTTGGGACTTTAACGAATCTTTTGGTACGTTTACTATGGGCTGTAGTAACGATGTAAGAGAACTTTACATTGATGAACCTGTAATGGGCGCTATGGCAGACAGACCTCTTGTTAATGCTGTTTTCAGTAACGACACTTATTTAGCGACATACCATGATTACTTATGGGAATTAATAAACGGTTCATTAGTATCAACAACTTTTGCTGACAGAGTTAATAGCATTGCAGACCTTATTCGTGAACATGTAGAAAATGATCCATCAGGCTTTTACGGTGCATCTAACTTTGAAACGAACTTAACTTCAAGTGTTAGTAACTTCTGGGGATTAACGGAGTTTATGGATTACCGTGTAGATCACATGACTATGCAATTACAAGGCGACGTAGCTTCAGCAGGTAATGGTAACGGTTTTTGTAGTAGATAACCTATAGCCGTTAATTTATAGACGTTAGTTTATAGAACTCATTTATAATGTATTAAATAATCAAAGCAGTATCGATAAATTCGATGCTGCTTTTTTATTTAAAGCCAAAGCCAAGTTAACGTTAAATTGAAGTTAAGCTGAAACTGAGCTCATCACTGTGCGTTTTTTATTTCAAAGGTATAACAAGTGTTTACTTTATGTAGTGGCGGGGCGCAGAAGTATTGGTGCAGTACATTAAGCTCATCTTTATGCCTATTAAACTCTTTAGGACAATAAATAGCGCTGAGTAGCGGCAGCATTTTTTTGAGATAAATATGACACTTTTCACGCCAAGAAAGAGGGAGAAAAGTATCACACATGGTATTAAGTAAAGTGTTATAAATTCTTAAATGTACACTCTTGGTGTCTTCAATATCATCCATCGCTTTTGCACGGTCGAGTCCGGCTACAATGTAAAAGTTAATAATATTTGATTGGTATGGGCTATTACCGCTTCTCACTGCTGTTTCCATAGCAGCGAAAGTTGAACAAAACATAAAACACCTCATATCTAAATGGTAATCATTATCATTTATAGTGGTTGTATTTTTCACTTTGGTCAAGTCTTTATGCAAATTAATTTTATGAAAGAGTTTTTAAGGGCGTTTTTATTTAAATACTGTACTCAATATTTACTGAAAATATAGATATTTAAATTCATGTTATTGATAGCTTAAATCAATCAAGCCACTTGAATAGTGGCTTGATTCATCATTACTAGTTTAGGTTCTCAGTACGATACATAACGATATCTTCAATACTCAAAACTATCATTTCATGCGCTACAGCAAATTTACATATTTCAGGTAGTCTTGCCATTGTTCCATCTTGATTGGTCAACTCACATAAAACGCCTTTCGAATGTAAACCAGCAAGTTTGATCAAATCTATAGTTCCTTCTGTATGTCCTCTTCTTTCAAGCACGCCACCAGGGGCAGCTAGTAAAGGAAATACATGACCAGGAGTATTAAGATCATCTGAAGTACTATTTGGGTTGGCAGCAGTTTGAACTGTGTGAAGCCTATCGGCAGCTGAAACTCCTGTTGTAACACCTTCTTTCGCTTCAATTGTAACCGTATAAGCTGTTTTATTACGGCTCGTATTAACAGGAACCATTTGCGGTAGTTTAAGCCGCTGCACATCATCATCCTCTAAAACCAAACAAATAATACCGCTACATTCACGGATCAGCATTGCCATTTGTTGTTGAGTAATATGTTGTGTTGAAAATATAAGATCGCCTTCGTTTTCGCGATCTTCATCGTCAACTAACAAGACTCCTTTGCCAGATTGAATTGCGTGTATTGCAGATTCGACCCTTTGAAAGGCTGTTCCAAATTGACTAAGTAGTGACTGACTCATGGTAAATTCCTCTTTAGTTACCAGAATCAGGGCGTAAAGAGATACAGGAAAAAATTCCTGTAAACAAAAGATTCGTTTAGCCACAGTTATACGAAAGGCCGTATAAACTGCGCACTAAAAAAATTATTGTTTTAAACTCTCTCATCCGGACTCTAACCGTCGGCTCTGGAGTTACACCAGATCTGCTGACCTCTTATTGCTAAATCACACAAATAAGAGCGCTCGCGGGCTACCTTAAAGTAAATCGGGACTGACTTACAAGTTAAGTTACCGCCGGTGGGGAATTTCGCCCCGCCCTGAGATTAAAACATTATGTATGCGGTTAATTACCGCGAAGAGGATTCTACTGAGGAACTATTGTGTACGCAATGAAATCTTTTAATTTATGCGCTAAAGTCTTATCATGTATTTAATTATAACTTGATGTTTTATTTGATGATTCATAGGTACTTTATTCCTAGTAAGGAGTATCGCCAAAATATTCAGCGAAGTAATCAATAAAGCCTCTAACTTCTGGCGCAAGTAGCCTAGAGCTAGGATAAACAGCCCAAATTGCAGTAAAAGAACACAGCTATATAAGTGAAAATACCCGAAACGACTAATCTCGTTTTTATTATAAAGAAGCGTTACTATGCTGAAACTTTCCTGTTTTTAAGAACTTTATAACGTGTTTTATCACTTCGTCATTTCGCATTAAAAATGTATGAGAAACAGGTAAGATGATGTGATCAGTCATTCCTTCAACCTTAGTGTTTTCGACTGAAACTTTACCATCATCAGGATTTGGAAGCATTTGAGAAAGTATTGGGTTTATAGTTGAGGTGCCTGCGATTATTCCGACAGGGTAGGTAACAGCCCCAAGTAAATTTGGAACACTTGCTTTATCCGTACCTAACTCCATTCCCGCAGGGCCATTAATGAGTTTAAATCCTGGAACATTCTTAAGTTTATCAACTATCTCACTGCCTTTATTTGGTGGACCTAACATTACCACGCGACCTAAGAGTTCTAACTTGTTATCTTTTAAATATTTACGTAATACAATTCCACCAAGAGAATGAGTTACAAAATTTATGATCGTGTTAGGTTTGCATTGAGCTATAGCGTTAGGAAGGTAATCTTTGGCTATACTCTCTATATTATGCTGCGTTGATGGGTAATCAAAATTAATGACAAAATAACCTGCTTCATTAAGCTTCTTCTCCATTTTATTCATAGAGTTATCGGAACGAGCCATCCCATGTAGTAATACCACACACTCTTTAGACATAGAAACAGTACTCCATAAACATATAATTAAACTGAATAATATTACTTTCATCAGACATCCTATATAACGCCATTAAACTTCTATCGTTTGCCAATTTTTTTGTTCCAAGTATAGGTAACAATGTGCCTTGTTAATTTATTGCCTATTGAGTAAGTCATAAAGTATAAAAATGAGTAAAATTAGCCATAGTTTGAACAATAAATTATTCAGAGCTATAGCTATAATAACGAAGCTAAAAATTTTGTAAAAGGGACAATATTTTGCTCTACACTTGCCGCTTCTAATGCTTCCATGTACTCACTTCTTCGCTCAACTGGTACAACCGTCCACGAATAACCACCTGCGGCCATCATCAAGTTCATGATGAAACGCCCCATACGGCCATTACCATCAAAATAAGGGTGAATATAAACAAAAATAAAATGACCTAATACCACTCGAACCGCAGGGCTTTCTTCTTCCATTAACAAATCAAAAAGTGCAGGCATCATATCTCTAACTGACGCTCTGGTTGGTGGTGTATGTTTTGATTTTCTAATATAAACGGGCCCTGTTCGATAACCTGCTAAATCAGATTGTTTAATAATACCAGCAGCAACACTTGGGCCGAATAAAGCTAAGTACCAATCAGCATGAGCAGATTCGAATACTTCACCAGCATTTTCACCATTAAGTACACGCTCAACGGCTAGCTTTACTTGTTGAAAGGCATCCCAATAACCTTTTGCCGCCATTGAATCTAAATGCTTTTTACTATCATCAGGTTGTTCAGGGTTCCAGTTACCTGAGCGCACGTGTTCAATTAGCTCATGTGTTACTCGGTAGCCTTCAATCGATAGCGAGTGATAAGCATCAGTAACAAACTTGTCTTCTACTTCATTTAAGTAGCCTTGAACATTTATTTTAATGTCAGGTACATCAGGAAAATGGGTAATAACATCTGTTCGCATGCTTTGCCACAATAAACGCAGTCGATTTACATAGGGTGAAACCTCACGGCGACCAAAGGTTATCTGAGTTACATCTTCAAATGGGTCAACTTCTTTTACTTTAAAATCGGCAGCAATCATTCCTTTGATAATGTTATTAGCAATTAAGTCTCTGCCAATATTACGAAATGCCCCAGCCAAACGGCCTGCGCTGGCAACATGGCCACCATCAAGTAAAACACTTAGCACTTCTGAGGCATCTGTCACCATTGAAAGCAGTGTCCTCATTTGAATTGGCTTTTGTGCAAAGGCAGTTTTAGCACAATGCACTAAACTTGCTGCCAAGCTATATACTCTCAAACCATCAACTATAGTTAACTGTGCTTGCTCTGACATAGCAGAGCGAATATCGAATACCGAAGTATTATGAAGTAAAGCCGTTGGTTTATTTCGACCTTTAGGTGAGCGTACTAATAACTGAGGCGGAACAGTTTTATCACCAATGTGAATTTGTATTGATTGCTCTGGTGATAAACACCAGTTTTGTTCAAGACGCTCATCTAAATACGCACCACAAAAATCCCAAAAAGACGTATACCAAGCGGTACTATCACCTTGTTGTTCATCTGGGCTTGAAGAAATATACCAACCTCGCATCACTTCCTTGATGAAGCCATGCTTGGTCAAGCGCTCTCTATCGGTGCGTTCAAGCATTTTTGATTGCACTGCAATAATCCCGCTATCTTGTAATAGCTTTAATTGCTGTAGCGAATGTGCAAGTTTATCTGATACTTGATTCATCTTAACACCGTTAGCTTTTGCTGAAGTCGATTGTTAGCTTTTAGTGTAGTTCATGGTTAGCTTTTAATGCAAGTGATGATTGGTTTTTAACGTAGATCAGATAACATTAGGTTTGCCATTGGTAAATATGGTTACCTTGTGTGTTAAGCGAAAGCTATAAACGAAAGGGCTTCTTCTGACCTAAAGAGGACAGTGAACTTTCACTGAGCCATCAAGTGATTAGTCTGCTTTAAACTCATTGCTGACATTCATATCATGTTATGAACTCTAATAATTAGCCTATTAGTCATTAAAAATATTTATTGGTCTATCTCGTTTGAGCCCCCTAGAAAGTATTATTAGTTATTCTACAAACTAGTGGCCAAAATCACTATGCCACTACAATCTGGCGGGGTTCGTCATTAAGCTTTTTACTTTTTCAACATCAGGGACATTTATACTTTGAATGTTATTTAAATATTTATGCCACTCATATTCTTTTTCAGTACACACGTTTAGCTCGTACTTTTCTTTATCAAATTTAATATATTTGAATTCTACATCTTTAATATGTTGTTTTATGTATTCAATAACTTCTGGTGGGGTATTGTACCCAAATATTATACTTTTTAGTTTACCGGGCATCTTGTGTAAGCCAGAACTTCCATGAACTGTTCGCCATTCGTCTTCGTATTTCCAATCAGTTGATTTTGAATAAATGAACCTCCTAAACTCACTACTTTTAAGTTTATTCATTCGATCAAAATCTGCTTCTGCTCTGCCTATGATTAGCATTTCATTAAGGGAAGTACATAAGTCAATTGTCGGATGAGTTTGAGAGTAGTTAATTTCAAAAGATTCTAATCCACAGATGTTTGTTTCATTACGTTCAAATTCTAATACAACTCCTTGATTGTTATCAGCGTAATGTGCCCACATAGTAGCGTTTTTTGCAGATGGGGTTAGGCAGTAAACACCTATAATATTCTTCATCATGACCATGAGACCACTGGCGAATTGAGGCCATCTAGGCTTAAAGGTATCCGCAGTGATAAATGGGGTATTAAGCTTTTCAAGGATTTCATTATTCATAAGACCCAATTGTTTTCCCATATCAATTAGTTCAAAAAACAACTGTGAAGCTTTGTTATCACTATCATCACTAATAATGAATTTGTAGCCTCCCTCATAGAGGTCGTTAAAATCACATGGAGATGAATAGAACACTGTACGTTCTTTTATTGGATCAATTTTGTAGTTATCAAGGATAATGTTATCAGTTAAGCGTATAGCTCTTGAGTCGATTTCTTTTTGGATTGAAGTATTTAAGGTTAAGGTTTGATAATGATAAAGGCTTGTAATCTCAGGTTTTAAAATCATATCAGTCTCGGTAAGAACTTAATGCAACTAGAATAGCTAAAGCCCAAATTATCTAAGAAGCACAGAATTTAAAAATAGCTCCGTATTTATGAATCCACTATAGAGGGTTTATAAGTCTGAAAAAAATGAATATCAATAACTTATTTATATTATTCCTGAAATAACAAAAAAATTTTTTTAGACATACTTTTGAGATTAATCAAACGATATAATCTTTTTCAATTTAGGTATTACCTCAACGACCGCTTTGGTGGTAAAACCGACTATTAATTGTGACAAATACGTATCTAAATTTTATCGGTTTTGTGGTGAAGTTGTGCCTTATTAGTGTTCAATATATTCAAAGATGGTAGTTCTAATAAGGTCAAAATATTGTTGGTACAGTTGAATGTAATTCGGTGGCACTGATGAGACATTTTCCATGAAATGGGGGAAGTTTACTAAAAATAGTTTTATACGGATTATTAAAAAGGTTCAATTAATTTGAATTTAGGTCGATGTATTTCTGCATTTATAAGTATTTTCTTATCTCATCTTAAAGTTGTATTGAACGTTAACTATACGATAAGTTTATGTCTGATTTAGGAGGGAAGTAGTCGAATATTTCATATTAACTGTGGTTCAAAACCATGATGTTGATTATGTAGTATCGAATGACTTTGGTGTTATTGGTTAACCTGAACTCGATGTATGGACTCCACCACTCTACAGTTATAGATTGGTGTCGACTAAAACAAAAGGAGTCCATACATGAGTAAGCGTACAATAATATCACTCGACTTAGCAAAAAAGTAATTCAAGTATGTAAAGTAAACAAGCACGGTGAGATCTTATTCAATAAAGTCATGTCGCCGCAAAAGACTAAAGAACTACTCGCTAACTCACTACCCTGCGTAGTAGCAATGGAAGGTTGTGCTAGTTTTCACTATTGGGCCAGAACAGCAGAGTCTTTTGGTCACGAAGTTAAAGGAATGGCCCCTAAAAAAGTAAAACCTTATATCAGCAATCAAAAGACGGATGCCAATGATGCCGTTGGAATTGCTGTAGCCTCAGCTCAATTAGGTATGACCTTTTGCCAAGTAAAAACATTATCGCAACAAAACATTCAGGCAATTCAGACTAGTCGAAAATGGTTTGACCGAGCAACAACGTCACTAGGAAATCATATTCGAGCTTTATGCTTTGAATACGGAGCAACAATTCCTTTTGGTAAAAAATCATTGAGAGAATCTATTAGTTATTTTATCTCTCCAGAATCTAGTCATTTACCCATACCTATAAAACAATTACTCATGATTTTGTGGCAGCAATATCAAACAACAGAAAATCATTATCAAGCAATCACATTACAACTAAAGCAATTAGTTAATCAATCTGAGCCATGTAAGCGATTGATGAAGCTCGAAGGTGTTAGTTATATAGGTGCTGCTGGTTTAATTTCATGCTTAGGTGATGGTAAAAGTTTCAAAAAGGGTCGTCATGCCTCAGTTTATGTTGGCTTGACACCAAAACAACATAGTAGTGGTGGTAAGGTCGTCATGGTTGGCATAGACAAACATGGGGGGAGATAAACTGCTTCGTTCAATCCTCTACCAAGGTGCACTTTCGGTGATTTCCAGGTTACCATCCGAACCCAAAACGTATAAACAACAATGGCTCATTGCTTTAGTTAAGCGAGTAGGTATTAAACGAGCCTGTGTTGCGTTTATGAATAAAACGGTGCGCACAGCGTGGGCATTACTCAATTACGGTACAGAATATAAAATCCAAGCAGTATAAGTTAAAGTTTCAAAAAAGTTCAGCAAAATGTATTAACAAATAGTAAGACCAACCTTCTGAAAACCTGTTTAAACCGACAGCGTTAATAACGCTACTATTTCGATTAGGACAGAGGGTGCGAATAGATCACTGGTTAGAAGATAGCTTCTTCAATTAAAAACCGTATATACGTGCGCATCTAATCTTTTTGTAAAAGCAGTTGCTAAACAGGTGGAGTCCATATACGGTTTAAGATGCTTTAAATTCATAGAAATTATGACTAATAAAATTTAACTTATACGCTAGCTTGATAGTTTTTCTTTCTTCAAGACAAATTTCGCGTCAATAGCTAGTCTATTGCAAGTAAATTTAACGATGAAGCAAGTAAAAGTAGCTGTTAGAGAAGAATCTATTAAGCCGATCTCAGGTTAGTATGTAATCACCTGGTCAATGTATGTCATTATTCTGCCATAGTAATACTCATTTACTCTATAGTAGCTAACCTATAACGAATAGCCTGTAATACAAAACTAAAATTCATATTCGATTGAAAATCTTAGAGTATGGTTTTTACCTGAATGAGCCACTTCGGTAATAAATCCAGCTTCCCATTTTAATTGTTTTTGCCCATCAAAGCGTTTAACACCCATAAATCCTGGACCTATGCCGATAAAATCTTCACCTGTGTAAATTTCAATTGAAGGTTGTAGAGACGGTAAGTAGCGATAACGGTATTGCAGCCTGAATTCTGCTTCCCATTCATTTTCTATATTATTTCCCCACTCTTTAATGACAAAAAGGTTTACGGTTAAGCTATTTTTATTAAACTCTTTTTCTACTATTAAGCCTGCGGATGCTTCGTATTGACTTATATTTCGTTGTTTTTCAAATTCAAAAACTACTCCCCAATCAGCCCAATATTGACCTTGCTCTGTTAACATCCAACGGGCTTCTACTTCAGTAGCTTGTAATTTAAAGTCACCTGTTTCGTCTCTTTCGCCAATCACATAAAGTTCAACGGCGAAGTTTTCTAGTATCGATTGTCCATAACCTAAACGTTGCGCTAACACATTGCTGTCGGGTGTTTGGCTCGACATAAAACGCCATTCAAACTCTTGCTCGTTGGCGATCACATAGGGATGGTAAACCTTATCTACCACCATGCCGTCGGCAAATACGTTAACGTTACTCAACATGATAATAAATGCGAGTAGGTGTTTTATTGTGATCATGGGTTTATTCATCATGATTTATTCTCTGTAAAAAGGTGTTAATGAGTTGCGCCAAAAACGGCAAAGTAAAAGCTAAGCTATAAATAAAAATAAAGAGTTTTGAAGGTGACTCTTCAAAGCCGATAAGTGCTTTTAAAACATGTCCATATTCTGATTGGTCTTTAATATAAGTACTAAAGTTGATAACGGCAGGACCTATATTAATCAAGTCAACTTGAGATAAATAAATGGTGATTTGGCTGAGCTGTCCAGCCAAAAATAAAGCCCAACAGATGTTAACCACCAAGGTTTTATTTGATTCTAAAAGTTCAGTTAAAATAAAGGTGAATAGGGTAGTAAAACTTGCACATATGCCTAAACCAATAATGCAGCCGATCAATATATTGGTTGAATTTCCTTGCTGCTGAAAATAAACATCAAAAAATATTAAAAACGCACTGGCTTTAAATACAATAAAAGTACCAGCAGCGACTAAAATAAGGCTTTTACTTTTAACTGATGTGAATATGCTTTTTGACGTAGTTGAATTGATAAAAAATAGGCCGCTGTAAGTTATCAAAAGTAAAGCAACGTAGGTTCTTTCTATGCCAGTGCCTTCAAATAATTCACTAACATGGGGCACAATGCCAAAAAATAATAAGCTGCTGATTACACCTAAAGTAAGTGCTGGCGATAGGTATGAAAAGGCTATTTCATTTCTTTTTATAAATACGTGTAAATAACCAAACAGTATAAAAATGGGGAGTAAATCACGCAGAAATAGAATGATAGTGTTAATTATCATGGCTTCATCTCCACAACAATTATCTTTCCTCGGGCAGTGTTAGGATGAAATTCGCCAAAGTATTCATAAGTGCCCTCAGGAAGAGGACCAACATAAATGGTGGCTTTTCTGCCTGCAAAAATTACTTTTTCTCGATTCAGATCAAAACTTTCAAATTCTTCAGCTACATCGTCATGATTCTCTATGATTATTTTAACTTTCTCGTTTGCTGGTATCGTGAGTGTTGTCGGCATAAAAATATGATGTTTAATGGTGAGATAATAGATTTTTTTATCGTCGTTAGCATTTGCTAGATTTACCCATGTGCTTACTATTAATAATAAGCCGTACAGCGAAGCGGTTAGTATTTTTACTAATACTTTTTTGAGTTGGTTTAATAAGCCTTTGTATTGTGAATACATTAAGAGTTAACAACTTGTGTTAAAGGAAATTTAACCGCAACACATAAGCCACCTAGCGATGAACGCGAGCAACTTATTTCACCATTATGTAAAGTGGTAATGTGCTTAACAATTGATAAACCTAATCCCGAACCTTTTATACGTGACTGCTGTGGATCTACACGATAAAAACGTTCATAAATTCGTGGTAACTCTTCATCACTTATTCCAGGTCCTGAATCTTCAAAGACAACTTCTAAATGCGGGTTAGTGATTATCGATATTTTTATTTCAGCTTTATCACCACTGTACTTTATGGCGTTTTTAAGTAAGTTTTCGAAAAGAGTGTATAGCGCAAAATAATCACCTAATAGCGTATTTTCATTAGCGGGTTCTAAAGATATATTTTGTTGGTTAACTAAAAGGTTATCGAAGTTATTACTGATCACATCTTGCAGTACGGTTTCTAGATTAACTAGCTTGGTTTTTTGATTAAAATTTTCAGGGGTAAAGCGGTAAAGGGCAATAATTTGCTCAATAACATGAGCCATACGATCAACATTTTGTTGAAGCTCTTTAAACTCTGTAGTTGTTAGGTTGTTATTTTCAAAGGACTTTTGAATGTTATGGGCATTAAGTTTTAGTACGCTAATTGGGGTGCGAAGCTCGTGGGCTGTATTGGCGGTAAGTTGTTTTTCTCGGTCGAATGAGTCAGATAAACGGGCAAACAATTGATTAAGGCGATTAACAACAGGCGCTAGTTCCACCGTTTGTTTACTTAGACTTATTTCTGATAAATCGTCAGTGTTCTTGTTTTTAATTTCGCGCGATAGTGTTACCAAAGGTTTTAAGCTTTTATTAATAATATAAAAGATGAGTAAACCAATAAAAGGTAAGGCAAAAAGTAGGGGAGTGGTAATAACAAATAAGATAGATTCTGCAGACTTTATTCTGTCTGACATAGGTTGTGCAACTAGTACTTCAATCGTGATTTGCTCGTTAGTATCTTGTGTCACTTTTTCAACTAAATAGTGGGTGCGCCATCTTTTACCGTTAAAGAATATTTCGTTGTTATATTGCGATGGTGCGGTAAATCTAGATGAAGGCATTTGTACACTTTTACTGACGAGAACACCATTTTTAAATACCTGAAAAGCAAATGTGTTATCAATGGTAGAAGGTAATGTTTGGTTCGATTTACTCATGGCAAGAACGAAGGTCGCCACTGAATGTAATTCTTGATCGAATATAATATCGAGCTGTTTTGTTGTGCTTTTATAGCCATAAAGTGCAGAAAAAAACGAAGCTAACACCACTGCTGAAATAATCAGAGTAATGAGTTGTTTTTTTATCGACATTTAATCCTTTCTCACAATATAGCCGACACCTCTTACTGTGCTAATAAATGTTTTAGGCAGCTTTTTACGAATGTTATGGATGTGCACTTCTATGGTATTGCTACTCACTTCATCTCCCCATTCGTAGAGTTTGTTTTCAAGTAAAGCTTTCGAATTTATCCTACCTGCATTTTCCATCAGCGCTTTAACTATCATGTATTCTCTTCGAGAGAAATCAATACGCTTATCATCTAACGAAACTAGCTGGGCTTTGCTGTCTAATTTTATATTGTTAATAACAATGAGGTTATCTTGGCTAGTGCCTAAGCGTCTTTCTATTACTCTAAGTCTAGCGAGAAGTTCAGCAATATCAAATGGTTTAGCGAGGTAATCTTCAGCGCCAAGATCTAAACCTTTTACTTTGTTTTCTACGCCATCTCTTGCCGTTAAAATTAGAACAGGTACTTGTTTGTGCTTTTCTTTAATGTCTCGCAATACATCTAAGCCATCGATATCAGGTAAGCCTAAATCTAAAATAACTACATCAAACTCATTACTGAGTATCGCGGTTAATGCGTCTTTACCTTTATCAACCCAATCAATGGTATAGCTTTCATTATGTAAAGATTTTTTCAAACCTTGAGCAAGAGGAATGTCGTCCTCTACTAATAAAATTTTCATTTTTAGCCTTTAGCCTTAAGCCTTTGAGGTGCTGATGTTTTATATCTTATAGTATTTGTAAACAAGCCATCGTATTTTAGCAAACGATGGCTTGTTTTATAAAAAATAACCTAGTTAAAGCCGTTGTTAATAATACTCACTAAAACGAGTAGTTAACCTGAGCAATAATAGCATCTACACTCGGATATAAGTCGAGTTCGTTCAGCACGCCAGGTAATTCGTCACCATTACTTTTAGACGATTGTTGAAAAAACTCTAACCTGAATGATAGCTCAGTATTGTTTTTTATTGGTATTCCATATTTCACACCTAAAGTAATACCATCCATTTTCCCTACACGATAATCGGCACTCATGTATTCAGGTAAGGCATTGCCACTTTTTTGAAACGGCTGATAAAAGTTAGCCGCTTCTTGTGTGTAAAATCGAATATGTGGTTCGATGTAGTGGTTACCTAAAGGGATTCTATATCGTGCATCAACCGTATGAGAGCTTATATCCCAATCATCCCAGAAATAGCGATAAGAAAAGTCTACAATCGAATCTGACAAAAAGTGATGCTTGGTTTGCCAATAAATACTATTTTTCTCACGCGTATCAGGTCGATTTTCATAAAGCTGTTGTTGAGCAATACCATTATCATCTACAACACTTACCACTTTGAATGGGTCAGTTTGATAACCATCAACCTGCGAGTATGAATAATTAAACTGCATAATCGTTTGTCGACTAATGACTTGAGTTAAACCAAGTAATAAATCTATTGTGGTTTTGTCTTCATCATTGCTATCACGATTTAAACCGCCACCGATTTCGTCAACAGGAGGAAGCATTGGTTCGAATGCAATTGGAATTCCACCTTCAGGGCTAATTGTGTCGTTTGTATAAGCAAAACCAGCAGATAATGTTGTGTTTTTTAAATTGAAATCACGCGCAATATTGCCATTTACACCTAACGATAAGTAATCATATTCTTTTGATAAATGTACTCCGCCACTGACTCTATAATCTTTTGCAATTGGCTGAGTCCACTGGGCGTTAAGTTGAACACGGGTATCGTGAAAGGTATCATCCAAAGGTGTTTCTTTTGCTGGCGTTTGGAATGAACCATTACCAGAAGGGCGTGTAAATGTTTGTACTTCAGGTTGTGGTACAGCACCGTTAGCTGAAGCTCCGGTTAAAACATCAACCGTAACCTTTAAATTTAAAACATGTTCATCTTCAAACTCTTTGCTTGCTGCAAGAATAAATTCAGAAGCTGTTACACGATCGGTTTCACCGTAATACATTAACGCGGTATCAAACTCCCATGGCTTTTCTTCTTCAGCTTGAGCTGTTGTTCCTAATAACGTACAGGTTGCTAACGTGAGTAGTTTCGCGACATTTACTTTATTTTTATTGGATTTTTTATTATCAATTAATTGCATCCGCAACCTCCACCAGCAAAACCTCTACCGCCGCTTGAAGACTCTTTACTAAAATAAATATGATCATCAAGCGAAGCATCGATAGGTGACGAATTAAGTGCCATTTCGTCTTTAGCTAATAAATCTCTTTCCCATGGCTGAACACCTAAACTGCTGCACGCCGAGGTTAATGCCACAAGGCTTATTAATATGACGGCTTGTTTATACTTTTTCATGTTAACCCCTAAGTTATTAATGTTTTTTAGTTAAAACTGATGATGTTAAATCGTTGCCTTTAGAGCCAGATGTTTTATTTGATCTTATCATCGCTATATTTTCTATAAGGTCTGCAGAGTTTAGTAATTGCATTATTTCTGCTTCGTACATCGAACTTTCTTCAGTAAAAAATCCCGTTTGGTGACTGACTATTTTCCCTTGCTGATCAGCTAAGTAACTACTCGGCATACCTTTTACATGGAACTTCTTCGCGAGCTCGCCTTTAGGATCATAAATAACAGGAAAGCTAGCTGGTAAGGTTTGTAAAAACTCGTTGGCTAAGGTTTTATCGCTATCAAGATTAATACTAATCACTGTAAATTTTTCTGGGCTGTAGTTGTTTTGGATCTTGTTCATCCAAGGAAATGACTTTCTGCAGGGCACACACCATGATGCCCAAAAATCTATATAAATCACTTTACCTTTATGTTGTTCAAGCAAGGCGGTGAATTCGTTGTATTTAGCTGAATCGTTTTCTTCACTGTAAGCCATAGATGAAAAAACCGTTGAAACCAAAAGTAATATCAAGCTGATGTTTAACTTTTTAGCCATAGGTATAAAGCTCATATGTCTCTCCATATTAGTAATAAAGTAGAGTTTATGAGATGAAACTTAAAACAAACTTAAGATGGTTAACATTATTCACACGTAGTTTCTCATAATGACTCAGTTATCATTGAAAGCGTTAAGCGACCGTTAAAGCCAAATTATTTTAGATAACTTTTTGTGATAATTATTTATGGTTATTTTTATGATTAATAAAATTTCATTTTAATACTAGATCTTTCTGCACAAACGCCTTAATATAAATCTAAGTGATAATTATTCTTATTTGTATTGGTGTTTTATGAAAGAATGGGAAAGTACAATGATTGAAGCTAAACAAGCTTTTAACGACAAAGTGTTTAGTGCGGCTATTTTTCTAAATAAGCATGCGGTTGATATCGCCATATCAGGATTCAATGAGAATGTGGTCAGCGATGCAGAAAAAGCCGTAGCTTCCGTTATGGTGAGTTATTTCAGCTTGGCAGACTCGTATATTGCGATCCGAGATTTCAAACAAGCTTACAACATGTATCAACTCAGCTTTAGTTTTCTGCAAACCCTAAATCAAGAACATTCTGAAGAATTAGTCATAAGCAGAGCTGTATCTCATGGAATATCACATCTAAAAATTGAGTGGAGCTTATTCGTTAAAGATCATCAAGACAAAATAACAGAATTAAATCCAATATTAGGTAACGCATTTCAAACCAATTTACACACACTAACAAGCCCGTCTGCTGTTGTGCATTAGTCCATTATTAAACAAGGAAACAATATGTTAAAAATATTCTTAGCCACTTTTATCGTTTTATTCTCTAATGCTTCATTAGCTCATAGTGGGCATGACCATAGCCATTGGTCGAGTAACTTAACTCACCTTATTTTAGCTTTATCTACTGTTAGCATTGTTGCTTTAGGTGTGTATTTATTACGTCGTAAAAATAAATTTAAGAAAGGAGAATAAAATGATCCATTCATTATTAACGTCACTAGACAAAAAAATGCATTTTAAAACTGCTTCAGCGCATTGTGATATTCCTTGTAAGATTTATGATCCAAGCACAGCTCAAATCTGCGCATTAACCATGATCCGCATGGTAGATTTAATTGAAGAAATTAATGCTAAAGAAAAAGCCACTGTAGAAGATCGCTTTCAGTTAGTCCGCTTAATTGCTGAGAAAGAATCTCATGGCGTTAAATTGAAAGAAGAAATTAGAATCATTTGGGGCGATTACTTTAAACAGCCGAAAATAGACAAATACCCTGATATTCATCGTTTAGTTCATAATATTATGATGCAAGGCTCTAAAGTTAAGCAGGGTGTAAGTCAGGCAGAGGGGCTTAAATTACTTGCTTTAGTTAACGAATTTGCCACTATATTTTGGGAAACTAAAGGGGTTGCTGTTCACACTGCTATTTGCCCATATCCACCAAGCCAAGCTGTTGTATACCCTACTCTAGAAGCTGTTTCTTAATTATAGTGTTGTGATTCATTTAATACGGGTGAAAGGCGACAGTATGCTACCCGAACTTGCTCATGGTGATTTTGTTATTGTGAGTAAGTTTTATAAATCATTAAAGGTGGGTGACCTTATTGTTGCGGAACATCCTGAATATAAATCTATTATTAAACGTATAGTGCAAGTATCAGCCGAGCAGGGTGTACTTTTGTCAGGTAATAATTCAGCTAGTGTGTCATCAGAGAAAATGGGATGGATCTCAAGCAAAAAAATCTTTGGTAAAGTGATTTTCGAATTTAACGCTAAAAAGTGATTTTTTAGCGCTTTATCGTCAGTAAAAAAACCAATAGAAATCTCAAAAGAGGGTGAAACTTATTTATTCAGAGTTTAGGGCCTGTTGATCTTTCGAGATTGTTTTTACAGCAAGGTGTTTGATATTTAGACAAGGCAGAGTATGTGACGTGTAGCTGGCTACTCGAACAGACGATAACGTGGTATAAATTTCAAACACAGGCTGCCCTTTGGGTTCATTTAAAACGAATTTACTCATTGCTGCCTACATGGAGTCCGTACTTGGGTTATGTTGGAACGTATAACCCGTGTTCGCTTTTTTAATAAGACTGCATGGATGCAGAAGGTAGGGCGACTCAGGAGACAAAGCCGAGAATGACTATTAGACAAAGCTCACATCGCGATTAAATCCGTTTTAAATTGAATAAAATTTAACCCTGAAAGATCAACAGGCCCTGGTTATTTATCAATACTAAACTTGGGGTTTTGACCATAGTCATTTGCATCATGGCTGTCTTGAATTAAAAAATACAACATAATGATAGTACCAATAAATGGTAGTAAAAATAACAGTTGCCACCGACCTGAACGAGTTGTGTCGTGCAAGCGCCTTGCGGTAATACTTATTGATGGAATAAGCATGGCGAAGCTGAATAGATTAGCAAGAACTATGGTTCCTAAAGCATAATCAATAAGGCTTAAAACAAGCATGATCAGAAAATAAAATAATATATACATCCAATAAGCTTTACGGGGCGTTCTACCCGTAAAGTCAGTATACTTTTTTAAAGCATCAATATAATATTCCATTCGCTATTATTCTTTCCTGAGTTATATAACTGTGTAATTTACCTGAATAGCAGGCATAAAAAAAGTGAGTTTTATTGCTGAGATAATTTAGCCGTAATGAATTGATACAAAGTTGAAGATAGCCATAAACCGTTTAACTTATAGTTTACTGGGTAACTTTGTGTTTTATGATGTTAAATCTTTAAAATCACATAGTACATAGCCTTGTTAATCCATTATAATCAAACTGATAAAATTTAAATTCAAAATACTTAAAAGGACTTATTGTGAAAAAAATATTTTTATGGCCTGTGTGCTTCTATCATTTAATAGCTCTGCTTTAGAGCTTGCCAAATACCCAATCGAACTCAGTTCTGGTGATGGTGTTCATGTTGTTATTGCCCCAACAACAGATAAAAAACAAGCGTTAGTAAAAGTAACAGGTATTAACCATGAAATTGATGGAATTACATTTTTAACTGATTACAAACCTCATGGCAGTAATAATGCTTATAAATATACTTACGACGGCTCAGAACGTAGCTTAGTAAGTGTTAGTGAAGGATATCGTTGTTGTACTTATACGCTTTATATACCAGAGACACGAGATGGTACTTATTTAGCAAAGAAAGAAGAGTCTAACCCTTCGGTAGTTGCTGAATTAAAAGCTGAATATGAGCAAAAATTAAGTAACGGTGCTCAAGCTAAATTAGCTAAGTTTAATCGTGAAAAGCATTTAGACTTTCAAAAGAAAAAAATAACGGCTGCTAATAGCGAAATAGATAAACAGTGTGGATTAAAAATAGAAACTACTGTTGATTGGAAAGCTATTGATGATAAAACATTACAAAAGTACGCTGTAGGTTCATTTTGCGCACAAGTTGCTAATGAAATAGCTTCTATGTGTAAAAGCGATAAAAGCTTTAAAAGTGATATAGACCATATTAATACAATTGAATGTCAATTTACTGATAAGTTAAAACTGCGTCAGAACAGTAAAACGTTAACATTTAAAACTGCGCCTAAAGCACCAAACCAAAGCCAGTTTATAGAGTCTTATTTACTAAATTTATAATGTCTCTTTGAAAATTTTAAAAGCACCTTCGGGTGCTTTTTAGTTAATGCTAGTAGGGTAGTGAAACCTGTTTTAAATACAAGCAGTGGACGGGTACGTATTAATATCCACAACACATTGCTAACTCAATATAAATAAATAAATGATACTTAGAGGTATAGCTATAAAACCTAGAGCATTAATTATCAATGTTACTTTTGCTCCTAGAAAGCCACTTATTAAATTAAATACCATAGCACTAGATATAAGACCTAAAAGAAATAACCCTATTCCCCAATATCATGACGTAATACCATAACCCAATAAATCATCACTTAACTTCACATTTAAACCAACAATAATTCCACAGTCCATTCATGAGTATTTACCTAATAAAATTAAAACAAAGTATATGTTGCACACCTAAATGATAACGATTATCATTTAGGTGTGGTTAAGGGTACCTCAGATAAAAGCTAAGAAGAAAAGCGAATTACCTGAGTGAAAATTAATAACCTTGAAGCATTTAATAATGATAAGTCTATAAAAAGGAAAAGTGATGTTAGCAAATATTAAAGCCAGTTCAGAACCTGTACTTTGGCAACGATTATTAACCTTTGGCAACCAGTGTTACCACAACCAAAACTGGCAGCAAGCTGAATATTACTATAAAGAAGCGGAGTCACATTTAGAGTATTTATGGTCGTTAGATGAAACCAATAGCAACTTATTAATGGCATGGATAACTGCCTTACATAATTTAGCTTACTTATGTGAATCGGTAGGTGATGGTCATGCTGGGTTGCAGTATTTACTAATTCCACATTACCGATTGTTAAGCTTAACCAAAGAGCTTGGTACATCAGAAGATTTGAAGCTTATTGCTATTAATGCATTAAGTCTTACGTATACGCCTATAGTGGCTTATACACAAAGAAACCCTATTTGTGAAGATTGTCAGCAGGTTATCGATTCACTTAAAGGTGACTTTGGTGATGATTTAGAAAACCATATAAAAATGGTGCATTAATTATTAAAACTATTAGTTAAATCAAATAAAGAGTGAAAAATCACTAATTCTCAAAAAGGGTATTACATAGGTTTATTTTTAAGTGTTTAAATGGAGGTCTGTTATGTTTTATAAGTTATTGAAAATATTAGATGAGAAATTAAATTTTGTCACTGTAGCAGCTAAGCAGAAAGATCTTTATGAAAATCATGCGAATAATGATAAAGATCTTGAGGATTAATGCGATGACCTTTTTAGGATTCAAAATATTAAAAGTGAAGGGGCATAGTATGTTCCCTAAAATACCTCAGAACAGCTATGTTCTTGTTAATCAATGGCTAAATTTTTGGCGAATAAAGCCAGATCAAACCATTTTAATAAAACATCAAACCCTTGGGCTGATAATTAAAACTGTCGCGTTAATCGATCGCTATGGTTTTATTTGGAGTAAAGGTGAAAACCCATCAAGTTTATCAGTGGAAAGAATAGGCCCAATCGATAAGCATCAAATCATAGGCCCTGTGCTTATGATTTTTAAACAGTAGCCTGACTCTAACTGGGGTTAGCTCTACTGTTCTTCAATTAACTCGGCGTGAACTTTAGTTTGAACTAAAATATAAACTAAAGCATTGACTGTAAATTCGAATTCAACGTTTATAAAGCCATCAAAAATCTAACAATAAGACATAAGTGAATGCGTAAAATTTTATTTAAGGCATTAGCTTAGACCAAATTATACTTAACAGTAAGTATAATAAGAATGATTCTCACTTGTACTCCGTGAATATATTGTTACAATATCGCCATAAAAATAAAGTTGTATAAATTATTTTAAATTCAAAATAAAAACAAGGTTAATTAAAACATGAAAAACAAAGTATCAAATTTTGCTTCTAAAGCAATTTTAGGTGCGGTATTTAGCATTTTTGCTACTACTGCTATTGCAGGTGAAAACTTGTGGGTTTACGCAAAAGGTACAGATACACGCCCTGAAGGAAGTTTTGAATTTAAATTACAAGACACTATTCGCTTAGATAAGAATGCAGGTGATCATTACACATTCCATGATATTCACCCTGAAATCGAATACGGTGTAACAGACAAATTTACAATCGCAGCTGAAGCGATTATTTTTAGACACGATTATGATGTGGGTTCTGAAGCAGAAGGCGGTCCTTGCCCAATGTGTGAAGCTGGCGACGGAACGGGTAAATTCAAAAAAACTCAGTTTGCTGGTTATGAACTTTCAATGAAATACAATATTTTAAGCCCATACAAAGATGTTATTGGTTTATCTGTAGGTGCAAGTTATGAACGTCGTGACAAATACCGTTTAGACGGCGGCGATATTGACCAAGATTCATTTGTTGGTTTTGTATTTCTTCAGAAAGATTACTTAGATAACACGTTAATTACAGTGTTAAACATAAAAACTGAATTTGAACGCAGAAAAGCGGGCAGCGTTGTTGAAGACGAGCTAGCGATTGATATTTCTGCAGGTATTTCTTACCGCGTTGCGCCTAAATGGTTTGTTGGTTTAGAATTTAGACATCAGTCTGATTACTTAAACCCACAAGATAAAGCTGAAGCAGGTAACATTGAAGATGGTTTTGATGAAGATGGTTACACTATTGGCTTACAAAAAAGCAACTTTGACTTAACTGATTTTAGAATTGGTAGCCAACATCAAAACGGTAACTACTTTGGTCCATCTGTTCATTTTGCTGAGCAAAAATGGTGGGTTACTGGTGGTGCATTATGGCAAATTAGTGGTGGTGGTTCAGAACATGCTGACGTACGTAATGGCAGAAACTGGGATGAGCACGAAAAACTACACATTGGTTTAACGTACGGTTACGAGTTTTAATGGTTAACCATTAATAACATGTAATATCGTTAATTAAATAATGATGCAGAATACTTAAGGCTTGTGAGAAATCACGAGCCTTAAAGCTTTAAAAAATCAGGAAAACTATAAGAATTATGAAACGTAGAAACTTTATTAAAAACACATTGTTAGGTCTTTCTGGTTTAGTTTTAGTGCCTAAAATAGCATTTTCTAAAACTTTTTTAACGATTGAACAAGCACAAAAAATCTTGTATCCAGAACAAAAGTTAACTGCATTCCCGATCACGTTAACTGAAGATCAAATGGACAGTATTGAAGATGCTATTGATATTAGAGTACGTCACGATTCGGTAAACGCTTGGCGCACCGATGAACACGATTGGTTTATTGTTGATCAAGTTATTGGTAAGCATGAAAACATCGATCTTGCTGTTTCAATTTCTAAAGAAGGTAATGTTACGGGCATTGAAGTGCTTACTTATAGAGAAAGCTACGGTAGCCAAATTATGCACCCTAAATGGCGTGCACAATTTCATGGAAAAAATAGCAGCGAGTTTTTGAAACTAGATAAGCAGATTAAAAATATCTCTGGTGCTACACTGTCGTGTCGTCATGTGACGGATGGAATTAATCGTTTAAACGAAACATGGAAGCAAGTGCTTAGCCTACTGTGAAAATAAATAACTTAGAACGCTGTAAAACCTTACTCGGAACCTTTGTTGAAATAGAATTAAAAGGAACGGTAGATGACGATGAGTTAATCGCTTTATCTAATACGCTTTTTGATGAAATTGAACGCATCCATAATTTGTTTAGTTTTCATAGCGAACTCAGTGAAATATCAACGTTAAATAGACAAGCATTAGATTTAGCCAACAGAGCGGAAGGTGACAATACGCCATTAACGCTAACTGTTTCTGATGATTTAAATAAAGTTCTATCTTTAGCCTTAGAGCTGAACCAGTTTACTCGAGGCTTATACGATGTATCTGTAGCGCCTAGCTTAATTTTAAATGAACAGTTACCTAATCATCTTGCGTTAACCCTTGTTAATAGACATTGCACATTAAATTTAGGCAATAGCAGTAACATGACCTGTAAAGATAATGTGGTGATTATTGAAAAGCCGTTATGTATAGATTTAGGTGGTATTGCCAAAGGTTACGCTGTTGATTGTGCATTAACGAAAGTACCTGACAATATATATTGTCGAATTAATGCAGGTGGTGATCTAGCGATCAATCAATGGCGAAACGAAGAAGTAGCCGTTAAATACAAGAAACGCAGTAGCGCTTTAAGAGTAGTTAAAATGCAAAACAAAGCATTAGCGACTTCAGGTAATTACCTTCGTGATAAAAAATCAGCTTTTGTGAATCCATCAACAGGCAAACACATTAAATTTAAAGGCAGTATGTCGGTGTTTTCTTCTCATTTAATGCTGTCAGATGCATTAACTAAAGCCATGATTTTGTCGTCTCGCGCTCAAAGACGTCAGTTAGCTAAATATTATAATGCCCAAGCGATAAAAATTAATCGTTTAGGTTTTGTTAAGCTTTATTACTAAAACCGTATCACGTTAAGTTTTAGTATTTATAACAATAAATAAGTACCTTTTATGTCAAACATTTCACTCACCATTAGTCAGCGTTACCGTTATTTTTTCTACTGCGTTTTAGGACTCAGCTTAGTTACAGGCGTTGCTTTTTGGTTGTTTCGACGATTTGGTATGGTAGAAGGGGACTTTGGTCCCGAGTCTCATTTCTTACAATATCCCATGCTTCAAATACACGGTTTTTCAGCCTTTGTTATGTTGATGAGTTTAGGGGCTATTTTCGCCTCTCATATCCCTAAAACTTGGGCATCTAAAAGAGCAAGGAAATCAGGGTTATTTATTTTAATCGCAACAAGCCTTTCAATTCTTAGTGCTTATGTTTTGTATTATTTAGTGAATGAAAATTGGCATGAATGGCTAGGTAATGGTCATGCGATTATGGGAATATCTCTGCCACTTATTTTGTTGCTTCATATTAAAAAAGCCTATGTATCTCGTTATAAAAAGAAGCCTAAAGATGTACAAGAACGCGTTCGTCGCCATAGTCATATAAAGAGTCATCCTGATGCGTAGAAGAAAATTCATTCAAACCGTTTGTGTTGCTAGTGCCATAGGAACAGGCATGTTAGCAGGCTGTAAATCTACTCAGGTATTGGTTCAAGGCGTAAGAAAAGAGAACAAAATTTACATACCTTTAGCTGAATTCGACCTAAAGAAAACAGTAAGTGTGGCTTATGAAAAAAGCGCCATAGGTGTTACTCAGCTTGAAGACAATAAATATGTAGCTGTGTTACTTAAATGTACACACATGGGCTGTGCAGTAGCGAGTGAAAAGGTTAGCGATGATCAAGCGGGTTTTGTATGCCCATGTCATGGCGCTAAGTTTGCTGCTGACGGTGAAGTGTTGAAAGGTCCTGCTGAAAAGAACTTAACTCAATTTTTAACTTCTACATCAAGTTCAAGTGAAAGCGATGGCAATCAGTTTGTCGTTATCCATTTGTAACTTTCTTCTCGTTTTATCCAGGTGTGATCATCTTTAATTATGAATGCTGTAAAACTCTCATCGTTTAGCAAGTTATTACTTCTTCCTATAAACGTGTTTCATTCAAACCTTATTAAATCAGGTTTATTAACTTTAGTTGTAAGCTTTACGTGGCTTTTTTCACCTGCGGTTTATGCATTCCAAAATAGCCAATCAGAAAACCTTTTAAATGACTCTGAAGACAACGTCGACGATAAAAACTCTTCAAGTAATGTTGAAGTTTTATCGATATACAACAACAGCCGTTTATCATCTATCGACGATGTGTTTACTTCAGACAATACGCTTATTTTTCTACAAGACAGTGTAAGCCTAGATCGCACAATAGCTGATGTAATAACACAAACCGTGGGTGTTGAGCTAAACGGACAAGGCGGATTATTACAAAGTTATAATATGCGTGGTTTTAGTCGAGACCGCATTAAAACAGAAGTTAACGGCATTCCTATTATTACCGACCGTAGGGCTGGTAACTCAATCTCCTTTATTCCTACCAAATTAATCAACAGTGTTTATATACAAAAAGGTCCTAGCTCATCTTTATATGGTTCAGGCGCTATGGGCGGTGTTGTCAGTTTATCAACGCTTGGTAACGACAATCTTATTGGCGTTAAGCTTGAGCCAACAGATGATTTTGATGGCTTAACTAGCCAAAGTGTTTTTGGTCAATACACCAACACAACCAACAATGATAGCAGCATAAATATTGGTGGTGTACACCGTAAAGCTAAAGCAACTTATTCAGCTGACAACACACCTTTATTTAGCCAGTTTGAGCAAACAAGTCTTAGCGTGAATACTGATTTTATTTGGAATAATATCGATATTAATGCCTCACTTATTTATAGCCATGGCGTAAATATTGGCAAAAGTTCATCAACCTTTCCAGACAACAGAATAAGTGACTATCCAGAAGATGATCACTTACTGAGCCAAATTCAATTTTCAGATCAAAACGATACGTGGAAGCTGCAATTTTTTCAGCATAAACAATATTGGCAAACGGATATTGTACGCTTAAGTGATGGCGATATTAGTCGACGAAACTTCACTGATTATTCATCACATACCTTTGGTGCGTTAGCGACTTATGCTTTAGATCAAACCCTATTGGGTGTTGAGTGGAATGAGCGACAAAACATTAATATTACTGAGCAAGAGTTTGACGCGGATAACACCTTTTTGTGGGCTAACACTTCGGTTAATGCCGATGAGCGTAATATCGGTGTATACATCAACCATCATTGGTATATTAATGCGTTAACACTTAATGTGGGAGCTCGTTACGACACTGTATCGGTAAAACAAAACAATGATAATAATTTAGATGAACAGTCGGCTACACCAGCAAGTCGAGTATCGTTAAGTAACTTATCTGTTAATAAGGATGCTTTTTCAGCGTCTTTGAATGCGCAATATGCTTTTGAAAACAACACACAACTTTCAGCTGAAATAGCTTCGTCTTTTAGGTTTCCTACTGTAAGTGAGTTATTATTTTCAGGCGAAACGCCAAGAGGGAATACCCAAGGTAATCCAGATTTGTTGTCAGAAAAAAGTATGGGTTATCAGTTGTCGTTAACCCATCAATTTTCACCAACTATCGAAGGTAAAATTAATACTTACCTATATGATATTGAAAATTATATCGAGCGTTTAACGTTAAGTGTTGATGATGGAACTGGTAATAATGAAGATATAACGGGCTATAAAAATTCAGAAAACGTTACCATAAAAGGCGTAGAGCTTTTAGCTACATGGCAAGCTTCGCAACAGTTTAATTCATCATTAGGCTTACAATGGCAGCAAGGTAAAAATCAAAATAACGAGACTGTGGATGACGGACTACCCGCAGCAATTAAATGGCTATTTCAGTGGTCTCCTGAAGTTAAAGGTTTAAACGATTTTTCGATCATTAATAATATGAGCTACCGCTTTACACGTAATAGCTTTGGTCCGTCAGAAATAGAATTATCGAAACGATTAATATGGAATACCACAGCGAGTTTTAAATTTAATAAGCAGAGTGAAGTGGCTTTGTCGGTATTAAATTTAATGAACGAAAACTATAAAGCCTCTTCCGATGAAGATGCACCATTTCAACCTAAACGTAGTATCGATTTAACGTTTACATGGTTTTATTAAAGCCAAAGTAATATTTTTCCTGTTACTCGTTAGTTATATCGACAGTTAGTACTACATGTTAGAAGTGAAAATAAAAAGAGTAAGTTAATCCAATATGTCTTTTAGAAAAGTAAATAGAAGCACACACAAATGGGCAAGCATCATTGTTGCCATACCTGTACTTATCATTATAGTGACGGGTATTTTGTTGTTGATTAAAAAAGAATTCAGCTACCTGCAACCAGCGAGTCAGAGTGGCGTGAGTAATGTACCAAGTATTCCGTTTGATGTTATTTTACAGCAAGCTAAAAGTGTTGAAGAGGCACAGGTAGAGTCGTGGGATTCTATCGATCGTTTAGATGTTAGACCGTCAAAAGGCATTATAAAAATACGTACAAACTCGCAATGGGAAATTCAACTCGACTCTGAAACTGCAGAAATACTTCACGTAGCTTATCGTAGATCAGACACCATTGAACAAATACACGATGGTACTTATTGGCAAAAGAATGCGAATTTATGGCTAAGTTTACCTGTAGCTATCACGTTGTTGTTGATCTCGTTAACGGGACTGTTTCTATTCTTTTATCCGTATTACAAACGTTTTCAAAAAAGAGATTAGTCGGTGCTAACGTTAAAACCTGACTTGAAGGTTTTAACTGAAAGTCTAACTTTTATTTATGTTTAGCGTTAACTGTTTAAGTGCTAAAGAATAAAGGTATTCTTTGATCTTTCAGATATAAATAGATAAGGAGCCCATAAACATAATGCGATAGCGCCACTGGCTATAGCTTGGATTGTATCTATTGTTATGAATTCAATTTCTGGAAACAAAAAGCTGATTATTAAGTTATCAATACAAATGAAAAAAAATGTCGCTATCGCGGTAATTAAATACCATTTAGGAAATATTGATTTCTTTTTGAAAAATAAAATAATTAAGGTAATAGATAAGATTACAAAAATAATATTTGCTATAAGCTCTCCAGCGACTAACGAAATAAATGCTAAAGATGCGCTTTCTATTATGTCTTCCATTGTTCCATCTGAAAACATAACAGGATAAATATTTAAAAGATCGGAGAGTAATCTAAAAGGTGAAATAGTAATGCCAAAACCAAGTAAAAAAAGCCAACCACCAAATTCCCAAGGTTCTTTTTTTATAACATCTTGCTCAATTTCGTTAACGTCCATTTGATTTCCTAATTAATCCGTTTGGTATAACTCATATTACGTTACTTTTATTATTGTGAGAACTAGCAGTAAGAGTGAAAGACTAATTGAATTGAAATTATGAATCAATAGGTTAGGTTTTTCGAACAGGATTGAGGTTAAGCAGCCATATAAGATCTTTTTATATGGCTGCTTAACTTATTTATATACTCAAATGTTATATTTTAAAAGAGGAAACTAAGTCATTAAGTTCAACGGCAAACTTTGCCAGATTCTCACTTGTTTCAGCGGTATGGGATGCGCTAGTGGTTGTTTGCTCTGTCATAATACTAATTTTATTAATAATGTCTTTTACTTGTTGAGTTGTTGCACTTTGTTCTTCAGTAGCGGCACTCACCATGATATTTAAATCGGTTACTTCAAGCATTTTGGTTTGCATATTTTGTACTAAACTACCTGCCTCTTTTGTTAATACAACGCTGATTTTTGTTTGCTCTTGAAAGTGCTCCATGTTGTTCACAACTTTTTCTACGCCTAATTGTAAAACTTCTATCACTGATGTGATATTAGCTGTCGACTCTTGTGTTCTACTTGCTAAAGTTCTTACTTCATCAGCAACCACTGCAAAACCTCTACCTTGTTCGCCAGCTCGTGCAGCTTCTATTGCAGCATTTAATGCGAGTAAATTTGTTTGCTCAGCAATGCCTTGAATGGTCGATACAATTTCACCTATATTCAAACTAGCGTCTTTTAACTGTGATACTTCTTTGAAAGACTCTTGAATACTGAGGTTAAGCTCATAACTAGACGTAATGTTTTTATCAATAATAACAGCACAATTATTAGTGTTTTCTGTCGCTTGTTTTGTAGCGTCTAATGTTGTGTGTGTATTCTCAGCAACTTCTCTAATGGCTATAACCATGTCATTAGAAGCGGAATCAGCGCATACAATATCATCGTGTTGACTGCGCATGCCGTGATTGATTTGTGAAGTGACTGCCGATAACTCTTCTGCTTGTGTTGCTAAACTGCAAGATGAAGCGGATATTTTTAATAAAACATTCCTAAAATTTATAAGCATCTCATTAAATGCATTACTAATTTCTGCAAGCTCATCTTTACCTTCTACTTTAAGGGTTAATGTTAGATTATTAGTCTTATTTATCTCCATCATTAAATCTCGCATATCATTCAAAGGTTTGTAAATATTTCTACTGACTTTGTACGATAACCAAATAATGAATAAGAAGAATAATGATACTTTCATGGTTAGGTTTAAGGCACTTTCCCAAAAAATATCATCGGCATCATCTATGTATATGCCTGTTCCTATGACCCAACCCCAAGGTTTAAAGGACTTAACATAAGAGATTTTATCTATATTTTCAGTACTGCCTGCTCGGTTCCATTGATAACTTACAAAGCCCTCTTCTTGAGCTTTTACAATACGTACCATTTCTTCAAAGAAACGAAAGCCATTGGGATCACTAATGTTTTGTATATTTTGACCAATCAAGTTTTTAGTCGGGTGGGTCAGCATAAGATAATCAAGAGAGTTAACCCAAAAGTAATCTTTATCGCCATAATGCATTGTTCTTAGAGATGCTAACGCATGAGATTTTGCGTCTTCTTCAGTTAAACTTCCATCTTGAGATTGTTGGTAAAAATACTTAACAACATCGGTTGCTGCTTCTGCTAAATGGACTGTTTTTGTATATCTATCTTTTAACAAGTTCTCATGTAATGTACTCAGAGATAATAGCATCATGGCAGTTAACGCTATGAATGAAGAAATGATGAGTATTAATAGTTTAGATTTAACTTCTGAGCTTACTTAATGTTACGTTCACTAATATTTATCCGAAAATTTTTATAATGCTTTTATTATTGCACAAAATCTAAATATTTCAGTAGTTAAGGTAAATTAAATTGTTTTTATTTTAGGAAAAGCTATAGGTTTTGAATAAGTATTAGCCGAGTTGTGCTTTTGAATAAATTATTTGGACCGTAAATTTATATTACGCACTGTTGCTTCTCATTAAAACCCACCAATACTATTGAGGCTTGTCATCATGTTTTTTAATTTGGTAGGGAATATAGGGGAGTTAATATTAATTTTGAGAGGCTTTTTTCTCTTTCTTCTTCGCTTTAATTTCTGAACGTCTACGTTTGAAAAATGCTGAAAGTAAGCTGCTACATTGTTCAGCTAAAACGCCTTTGGTAGTTTCTATTTTATGGTTATGTTTTTCGTGATTAACTAAGTTGAAGGCACTACCTGCTGCGCCTGTTTTTAGATCGTTTGCAGCGAAGACTAAACGTTTAATTCTGCTATGAACAAGTAAGCCTGCACACATAGGGCAGGGCTCTAACGTTACATAAAGCGTGCAGTCGAGCATGCGGTAGTTTTGTAAGCTTTGTCCTGCTTGTTTGATTGCGAGCATTTCGGCGTGTGCTGATGGATCGTTTAAGGTGATGGACTGATTAAAGCCTTCGCCAATAATTTCTCCGTTAGCAACGACAACGGCTCCAACAGGAATTTCGTCAATCTGCTCGGCTTGCTGTGCTAACTCGTAAGCACGTTGCATAAACTTTATATCAGTTGGATCAAACACATCAGTTTCATTAATGTCATCGACTTTATTAACTTCATTGAACTCATCAACATTGTCTGTACCGTCTGTTACTTTACTTATGTTGATGCTCATAAAAACATCTCAAGTAGATCGTTTAAAAATCGGTGTCCGAGTAGCGTAACTTGCCATGTATTAGCATCGTCTATGCTGTTTTCGGTTGCATCAATGGCTTTTAACAAGCCTTTTTGTTGTGCATTTTTAAGTGTTGGTAGAATGATGTTACGGCTTAATCCTGTATGAGCTTCAAAATCATCTAGGTTAAATTCATCACACAGTCTAAGTAGATTCATCATGTATTCGAAAGGTAGCTCGTTTGTATCTACTTCATTTAAATGATCTAAATGCTCGCGTGTTTTATCTAAATAACCTTTAGGATGTTTTACTTTAATGGTTCGGTATATTTTTTGTTGCTCTACGTCGGTAATTTTACCGTGTGAACCACAGCCAATACCTAAGTAGTCTCCAAAGCGCCAGTAGTTAAGGTTATGCTTACATTGATATTCTGGCTTGCTGTAGGCTGATATTTCGTATTGTTTATAACCCGCATCTTCAAGCAGCTTTACGCCTTGGTCTTGAATATCCCACAAGGTTTCATCTGCAGGCAAAGTTGGTGGCTTTGAATGAAACGGTGTATTAGGTTCAATAGTTAATTGATACCAAGATAAGTGCGTAGGGTTTAATGCTATGGCTGTTTGCAAATCATCGAGTGCGTTATCTAAAGATTGATTAGGTAAACCATGCATTAAGTCTAAATTAAAGCTACTTACGCCACATTGAGTGGCAAGTTCTGCGGCACTTTTAGCTTGTTGGCTATCATGTATTCTACCGAGCTTGATCAGCTTGTCTGATTCAAAACTTTGTACACCAATAGATAAACGTGAAACGCCTGCATTAAAAAAGCCTATAAATTTATCGGCTTCAACTGTGCCTGGGTTAGCTTCTAAGGTTATTTCTATATCAGCATTGTGAGTAAACCTTGCAAGTACTTGGTCTAACATTGATTTAATAGCGCCTGCTGAAAATAAGCTTGGCGTACCACCACCAATAAATATGGTGTGTAATGGTCTGTCACTTAGCTTGAAACGTTGAATGTCGGCATCTAAATCTTGTATTAATTGCTCAACATATTCTGCTTCTGGCATGTCGTGTTTTAAGGCGTGCGAGTTGAAATCACAGTACGGACATTTTTGTACACACCAAGGAATATGTATGTATAACGATAACGGCGGAGCTTGAAGCACTATAGATATTCCTGATATTGATTGATAACGCGGATTCAGACTTTATATTAACTGAGCTTGATTATGCGTTTTTTGCTAATTCTTTCACTAATAAAGCGAGGGCTTGACCACGATGGCTTAAAGCATTTTTTAAATCGCGAGGCAGCTGAGCTGAAGTCATTTGATGATCTTCTTGCCAAAATACAGGATCGTAGCCAAAACCTTGTTCACCTAACTTTTCGGTGATTATACTGCCTTCCCAAACACCATGACAAATGATTGGAGTAGGATCTTCGGCATGTTTCATGTAAACCAAAACACAATGGAATCGCGCTGTACGTTCAGCTGTTGGTACGTTAGATAAAGCGTTTAATAGTTTATCTGTGTTATCCGTATCGGTAGCATTTTCACCGGCATAACGAGCTGAATATACGCCAGGAGCACCGTTTAAAGCGTCAACTTCTAAACCTGAATCGTCTGCTATTGCTGGTAAGCCTGTAATTTTAGCTGCATGGCGCGCTTTAATTATCGCATTTTCAACAAAAGTTGTTCCTGTTTCAGGTACTTCAGGTACATTAAAGTTGCTTTGTGGTACTACTTCAATAGCGTGCTGTGCTAATAAAACAGACAGCTCTTTTACTTTGCCTTGATTACCTGTTGCTAAAACAACTGTAGACATGATTTTACCTTTAAATTGTATAGTGTTTTTTAATTGGGGGGATAATACAATATTATCGTTAGTCTATTAAGTTATTTCCCTCTCAAGGATAATTTAAAGTATGAGACGAGCATTTTTACTTTCCCTAGAGTATGTATACCCAAATACAGAAAATGCCTAATTAGGCAAAATGTTTTTTAGAAAGATCACCACTCCACTGACTCCTCATCAAGCAGTGTGTTTTTTTAGGTTTTACAATTTAATCCCAAGCAGGGGTTATTGATTAAGGATCATTATGTCGTTTAAAGATTCACTTCTTGGTTTGCTCATTGTTATTATTTGGGGCGTTAACTTCCTTGCAATTGCATGGGGGCTTGATGGTTTACCTCCCTTATTAATGGGTGCTTTACGTTTCGCTTTAGTATTTTCTATTGGCTTTTTGTTTGTTAAAAAACCGAATATTCCCCTTAAGTGGATGGTAGCTTACGCTTTAGCCATTAGCTTTGGCCAATTCGCCTTTTTATTTAGTGCTATGTCGATGGGAATGCCAGCTGGCTTAGCTTCTTTAATTTTACAATCTCAAGCCTTATTTACCTTGATTTTTGCTGCCTTACTGCTGAACGAAAGAATTAAGTTCGCGCAGTTGTTATCTATGATCGTCGCTGGCGCAGGGTTATACATTATTGCAGGTACAGGTGAAGATTCAGCAATGACCCTTATCGGCTTTGTATTAACTATTATTGGTGCAGCGTCATGGGCATTAGGTAATGTAGTTAACCGAATTATTAGCAATAAAGGCTTTAAACCAGGTATAGATTTAGTGATTTGGTCGGCTTGGATACCTATTATTCCTTTTATGTTATCAAGCTTCATTTTTGAAGGTTCTGACTTGATCATCGCAAGCTTACAAGGTTTTAGTTGGGTGTCATTTTTAGCGTTAACCTATTTGGCTGTTGCTGCCTCTATCAGTGGTTATGGTTTATGGAGTTATTTATTAAGTCGTTACCCTGCTGGCACCGTAGCGCCGTTAAGTTTAGGTGTGCCTATTGTGGGTATTTCAGTATCGGCTTATTTTTTAAATGAAACCATAACTGACATGCAATGGATAGGTGGAAGCTTAGTGCTTTTAGGTTTAATTATTAACGCTTTTTGGGCTAGATTAACGGTAAAACTAGGCTTTAAAAAGGCAGTTGTTAAACCGATGTAAGCTTGATAAACATTTTATAACGTAAATTTAGTTCGAAAAAAAAGGTGAAGTATACAATGTATATTTCACCTTTTTTGTAAGTTAACCACCCATTAACTCTTAATGGTACAGCTTAATCCACATAAAACTTCTGTTTGAATTTAAACGATTTATTACCTGTGCCATCGTTTACTGTAATGTCGAAATAATAAGTTTCTTCATGGGAGTAGGTTACTTGCGCTAGGTAATAAATAGCATCACCTTCGGTTACTTCATCAAATTCTAGGCTTTTGATTTGTCCTAAATCATTACGCGCTTTGCCTGAAATACTCACATTTTTAGCCGGTTTGCCTTTAACTGTGTTGTCGAGTACCGCAATATTAATCACGCCATTGTAGCGGCTACGTTCAATATCGTATGCCTTTGCTATTTTCGGTGTTAAAAATGTCGCACCAAAGGCAATGTAATGTACGTCTAAATGGTCGAGCGTTTTCATGTTTTCAGCATGAGCACTGAACATAAATACTGATGAGATAATTAGTAAACTAAGGTTTTGTAATAGTTTTTTCATGGCTTGCTCCTAAGTCACTAATGGAAAAACAGAGTGACTTTTTTAATTGAATGTACAGGCTAACTTATAGAATCGACCAGTAAGGGATCCAACCTGATAGCAATATATTGCTTACATTTAATATTAAAAATGCCGCTAATATTGATAAGTCTAAGCCACCAATTGCAGGAATTATATTACGAATAGGTCGTAATACAGGATCTGTTAATTGTTGGAAAATAGCTTGTGTAGGATTATAGCCTTGAACAACCCAGCTCATTAATGCCATAACTAACATGATGATAAACAGCAAGAAGCCCGTTTCTTTAATCACATATAAACCACCTAAAAATAGTGCCGTTACTACATCAGCCCCACCACCATTTAACATTGGAATAAGAATGAACTTAAGGGTTGCTACTATGTAGGCTAAAACTACCGTTGCAACATCAATACCGCCAAAGCCGGGTATGATTTTACGAAAAGGAACCACTAATGGGTTACTTACTTTTACGATAAATTGGCTCAGTGGATTATAAAAATCTGCGCGTACAAGCTGTAGCCATAAACGCAAGATTAAGATCATCAGTACTGTGTCGAATGCAAAGTCGAGCAAAAAGTTAATTGCTTGCATTTATTTCTCCGGTAAATTTAATATCTAGCTTTCTCAAAATGTAGCTATCAGGTTTTGAAGCCATTCTTTTGAGAAAGTATGTTAGCTATTTGCTAGTTCTTTGGCTCTAGTATGTGCCGCAGTCATTGCTGTTGCTACAAGTTCAGGTAATCCGCCATCAGTAAATTGTAGAAGAGCTGCCTGTGTAGTGCCACCTTTAGAAGTAACATTGGTGCGAAGTTTTCCTATTTCAACCTCTGGATTGTCTACAACCATAGTTGCAGCACCCAATGCAGTTTGTTGAACTAGCAAGCGACTTTGCTCAGGAGTAAAACCTAAGGTTTTTGCATGTTGTTCCATAGCTTCCATAAATAAGAAGAAGTAAGCAGGACCAGAACCAGACACACAAGTTACATCATCAATACCTGCTTCGCTTTCAAGCCAAATAAGCTCACCAGTACAAGCGATAACTTTTTCTACTGCTGCTTTTTGTGCGTCAGTAACAAATTCGTTGGCGAAAATACCTGTCATACCCAATCCAACTTGCGCTGGCGTATTCGGCATAGTACGGATAATTGCCGTATTTTCGTGTAAAGCTTCTTGTATGGTTTTAAGTAAACAACCTGCAGCAACCGATACAAAACACTTGTTTTCAATGGTAATGTTAGCGGTAATGTTTTTACATACTTCTACAATTAAGTGTGGTTTTACGCCTAAAATAACCGTATCAGCAAAAGCTACAGCTTCTAAGTTATCAGCCGTATTTAAAATGCCATATTTTGCTGAAAGCGCTTCGCGTTTCTCAGGTGAAGGGTTTGTTACTATGATGCTTTTAGGGTCAACACCGTTTTTAATTAGTCCGCCAATAATGGCGCCGTTCATGTTACCTGCACCGATAAATGCTATTTTGGTCATTATTTTTCCTGTTATTCTGTTTGATTGTAGGGCTTAGATGCCTTGTATTCTTTTTGATTATAGGGCTTAGGTGCTTTGGTTAATTGTACTCAGCCTAATGATTATGCTCTTGCACCAAATATTGCTGTTCCAACACGCACCATAGTTGAGCCTGACATGATAGCTTGTTTCATATCTCCCGACATCCCCATAGATAAAGTATCTACTTGAGGATACGTTTTTTTTAAGTCTAAAAATAGGCGCTGCATTTCATCAAAACGTTCAGCAGAAGCGTTTTTTTCAGGTATCGCCATCAGGCCACGTAAAACTAAATTATCACAATTGTTAACATAATGAGCTAACTCAGGTAAATCGTTTGTTAATACTCCCGACTTATTGTTTTCGTTACTAATATTGATTTGTAAACAAACGTTTAGTGGGGTATCTTTAAGACCTCTTTGTTCGTTTAATCGAGTCGCAATTTTTATTCGGTCAACACCATGAACCCATGAGAAGTTTTCTGCAATTTGTCGGGTTTTATTTGATTGAATAGGCCCGATGAAATGCCAACAAATATCAGACAAATGTGAAAGTTGTGCTACCTTTTCAATAGATTCTTGTACATAGCTTTCACCAAAATCTCGTTGACCTGCTGCGTAAGCTTGTTCAATGAGTTCATTAGGTTTAGTTTTACTTACAGCAAGTAATGTCACTTCGTTAGATTCACGATTAGACAGTTTACATGCTTGAGAAATTTGCGCTTCAATAGCCGCGAGATTATCTTTAATGAGTGTCATATAAATTGTTTCAAACTGTTAATTTTAATTATTCGAACTATTATTCGAGTTACCTCTCGAATTGTTCATAGCTAAGAGGTCTGTATGGATATTACCGAATTACTTGCATTTAGTGTTGAAAATAATGCGTCAGATTTACATTTATCAACGGGTACTCCACCTTCTATTCGTGTTGATGGTGATGTTAGAAAGTTAAACATACCGGCATTTGATGCCGCAGACGTTAACGCGTTAGTTTATGATATTATGAACGACAAACAACGCAAAGACTACGAAGAAAAGCTAGAAGTGGATTTTTCATTCGAAGTTCCTAATTTAGCTCGTTTCAGGGTTAACGCTTTTAACCAGAACCGTGGTCCTGCAGCTGTATTTCGTACTATCCCAAGTAAAATTCTTTCGTTAGATGATTTAGGTTGTCCTGATATTTTCCGTGAAATTTCTGATACGCCACGTGGCTTAGTGTTAGTGACGGGTCCTACGGGTTCTGGTAAATCAACAACGCTAGCGGCTATGGTTGATTACATTAACAGTAGCAAACACGATCATATTCTTACTATCGAAGATCCAATAGAATTTGTGCACGAAAATAAAATGTGTTTGATTAACCAACGTGAAGTTCATCGCGATACATTAAGCTTTGAAGCTGCATTACGTTCAGCGCTTCGTGAAGATCCAGATGTTATTCTTGTTGGTGAGATGCGTGATTTAGAAACTATTCGATTAGCAATGACAGCGGCAGAAACAGGTCATTTAGTTTTTGGTACGCTACATACAACTTCTGCTCCTAAAACTATTGACCGTATTATTGATGTATTCCCAGGTGAAGAAAAATCTATGGTACGTTCAATGTTATCAGAGTCTTTACGTGCTGTAATTTCACAAACCCTTATTAAAAAGGTTGGCGGTGGTCGAGTAGCTGCGCACGAAATTATGATAGGTGTTCCTGCTATTCGTAACTTGATACGTGAAGATAAAATTGCACAAATGTACTCAGCTATTCAAACGGGTATGTCGCACGGTATGCAAACCATGGATCAATGTTTACAAAACTTGGTTAGTCGAGGTTTAATCACACGTGAAGCTGCAAGAGAAAAAGCGGCTGATAAGAATCAATTCTCATCGGGTTATTAATCCAAACAATCATTAAGGCGTTTAAATGAATTTTAATGAATTACTATCCAAAATGGTTGCTGCAGATGCGTCTGATATGTTTGTTACAGCTAAATTACCCGTTAGTGCAAAAATTAATGGTGATTTAACGCCTATTGATGAACATTATTTAACAGCAGAAGAATCATTAAGTTTGGTTCACGACGCTATGACTGATAAAAACAAACGAATATTTGAAGAAGAGAAAGAGTGTAACTTTGCTATTTCTATTGATGATATTGGTCGTTTCCGTGTATCTGCATTTTGGCAGCGTGATATGGCAGGTATGGTTATTCGTCGAATTGTTACCGACATACCAGAAGCTGATGATTTAGGTTTACCATCTGTTTTAAAAGATGTAGTGATGTCTAAACGTGGTTTAGTATTATTTGTGGGTGGTACAGGTACAGGTAAATCTACATCAATGGCAGCATTGATTGGTTACCGTAACCAAAACTCTCATGGGCATATTCTTACCATAGAAGATCCTGTGGAATTTGTTCATGAACACAGAAAATGTATGGTAACTCAGCGTGAAGTGGGTTTGGATACCGTAAGTTTTGATGCAGCTTTGAAGAGTTCATTACGACAAGCGCCAGACGTTATTCTTATTGGTGAAATCCGTAACAGAGAAACCATGGAACATGCGTTAAGTTTTGCTGAAACAGGTCATTTATGTATCGCAACACTGCATGCTAACAACGCTAACCAAGCGATTGACCGTATTATGCATTTAGTACCAGCAGACCAGCATGGTAAATTATTATTTGATTTAGCGTTAAATCTACGGGGTATTATAGCTCAACAGCTTATTCCGACTACTGATGGTAACGGTCGTGTTGCTGCGATTGAAATATTATTAAATTCACCATTTATCGCCGAGCTAATTAAGAAAGGTGATATAGGTGGCGTTAAAGAAGTTATGCATAAATCTAAAGAATTAGGTATGCAGACTTTCGATCAGGCATTGTTTGATTTATACCAATCAGGTCAAATTAATTATGCTGATGCGCTTCATCATGCGGATTCACCAAATGATTTACGCTTAATGATTAAATTACGTAGTAATGATCAAGGCGGTTCAGGTGCTTTGTCTGGTGTTACTTTAGCTGGATTAGAACCAGAAGAAGACGGATACTAACAAAACGTATAATAAATAATAAAAAAGGGATCGTTAAGATCCCTTTTTTGTGTTCGTTATTTCTGTTCTTTAATATTCAGACAAGAGCCAGTCAGGCTCAATGAACAAAGTTAAGCTGAATTAGACAAAGTTAAGAAGGTTAAGTTATCCGTACATTGATTCAAAAAAGCTTTCGATAATAAGCTTGGCTGATTCTGCATCTATATTGTCTTTCTTAAGGTTTTTATAACCACCTCGAGAAAATAGCTGTTCTTTCGCGTCAGCCGTTGTTAAGCGTTCATCTTGATACTCAACGGTTATACCGAATTTACCAAATAAGCGTTTCCCAAACTTTTTAGCATCTAAGGTGAGTTGCTGCTCGGTGCCATCCATATTTAAAGGTAAGCCCACCACTATATAATCAGGCTGCCATTCTTTAAGATATTGATTAACGTTATCCCAATGAGGAATACCATCGTTGGCTCTTACGCTGCCTAATGGCGTGGCACTACCAGTGATTTCTTGACCAACAGCAACACCAATATATTTTTTACCGAAGTCAAAACCGATAACAGTACGTTGACCGATGGGAGTATTTTTTGCCATAAATTATGTTGTCGCTTAAGAGGTTTTGTTTTTGAAAAAATGAGAGGAGAGCTTAGTAATAATAAACACTAAGCGTGGCCTACATCATTAGAAAGGTGAGCGATATCGATACCCAGTTTTTCTGTAGCTTTTTTCCAACGTTGTTCAATAGGTGTATTAAACAAAATGTCGTTGTCGGCATCTATGGTTAACCAAGAGTTTTCTTTTATCTCTTCTTCTAACTGTCCAGGACTCCAACCAGCGTAACCTAAAGTCACTAAAAATTGTTCAGGCGCACTTTCTGTACCTAATGCCATTAAAATGTCTTTAGATGTTGTGATCATAACATCGCTACTCAGCGATAATGAACTCTGCCAACCCTTTTGTGGGCTATGCAATACAAAGCCACGTTGAGTTGACACAGGACCGCCCGTAAGCACTTTTTGATGCATTACTGGGTTTTCTTCTACATCAGCCTCAATATGAGCTAAGAGCTCATTTAAGGTCATATCAATAGGTAAATTAATAATGAGTCCCATCGCACCTTCATTATTGTGCTCGCACACATAAATAACGCTTCGGTCAAAATAAGAGTCGTTTAATGAAGGCATTGCAATAAGCAATTGATTTTCAAAATTAGTCATATTGTTAACTTATTTAATATTATTTACGTTAGGGACTACTTATCAATTTAGAGTCTGTTATTACTTTTTGCGAATGTTTTCTTCAATAGCGTCCATTAACTTACCACAAATATTAATAGGGTAGGCGGCTTCTATTTCACGAATACAGGTTGGGCTAGTAACGTTTATTTCTGTTACTTTGTCGCCAATAACGTCTAAACCAACAAAATATAAGCCACGTTTTTTCAATTCAGGACCAATGGTATCGGCAATCAATTTATCTGATGGGCTTAACGGTCTAGCTTCACCTCTGCCACCTGCAGCTAAGTTACCACGTGTTTCACCTTTTGCAGGAATACGCGCTAAACAATAAGGCATAGGTTCGCCGTTAACGATAAGAATACGTTTGTCGCCATCAGTGATTTGCGGCATATATTCTTGTACCATTGCATATTGGCTACCATGGTTGGTGAGCGTTTCAAGTATAACACCTACATTAGGATCATTAGGACCAATTCTAAAGATTGATGAACCACCCATGCCATCTAATGGTTTGATGATGATATCTTTTTCTTCTTTATGGAAATCACGAATAAGTTTGTTGCTACGAGTTACTAGTGTTCTTGGCGTTAAATCAGCAAACCAAGCGGTAAATAGTTTTTCGTTACAATCACGTAAGCTTTGTGGTTTGTTAACAATTAACGTGCCTTCAACTTCAGCACGTTCAAGCATGTAAGTAGCGTAAATAAACTCGGTATCAAAAGGAGGATCTTTGCGCATCAATACAGCGTCTAATTCACTTACCGCGATATCTTTAGCTTCTTCTAAATCATACCAATGGTCAGGGTTATCATATACTTTAACTATGCTTGCTGAAGCACGACATACACCACGATCTAAATATAAATCGTCCATTTCAATGTAATAAATTTCGTAACCGCGTCTTTGTGCTTCAAACATCATTGCCATTGATGAGTCTTTTTTCACATTAACTTGTGAAATTGGATCCATTACTACGCCAAGTTTAATTGTCATTTTATTTCCTAATTTAATTCGTTATGTATCGCTTTATTTGATATCGCCATAACGACATTGTAAAGCAGTAATAGCTGTTAAAGCTGCAGTTTCAGTACGCAGAACACGAGGTCCTAATAATACATCTATAAAGCCCGCATTATTTGCTTGCGAGATTTCTTCATCATTCAAACCACCTTCAGGACCAATCAATAACCTAACACGGTCATTATCGTTCGGTAGATTCATAATAGAATGCTGAGCTTTAGGATGTAAGTTTAGCTTTAATGCTGATGTTTCTTGAGCTAACCATTCGTTTAATTGAATAGCGGGCTTCACTATAGGTACAACGCAACGACCACTTTGCTCGCATGCGCTAACCACTATTTTTTGCCATTGGTCTATTTTCTTTTGTAATCTTTCACCTGAAAGCTTTACGCCACAACGTTCTGTAAAAAGAGGTGTGATGGTATTTACACCTAATTCAACTGACTTCTGTAAGGTAAAGTCCATACGGTCGCCTCGTGAAACACCTTGACCAAGATGAATATTTAGAGGTGATTCAACCGAATTTTCAATAAAGCTTTTTATAAGTACTTGAGCACTTTTTTTACTGACATTGACTAACTCACCTTCAAAATCACCATAGCTAGCCGAACTGCTATTATCACTCAGGTTTTCACCATTAAAAAGAGTAACGCTATCACCATTTTGTAAACGTAAAACACGCACTGTGTGACCAAAAGCGTCGTCATTTAGGTCGACTATTTCGCCAATACTAAGAGGCGTGTTTTGATAAATCCTTGGGTTTCTCATGTTTGCTTTGTACTCAAGCGCTCTGTATTTAAAAACGTATTATTTATGCTGATATAAGATAAATAAGCTTTATACATCACAGGCGTTAATTAAAAATAACTGATGTAACCAAGATAGGGGCAAAAGAGTGTTTTTTCAATGAGTAATCTTGACTCTATTTATAATAATCGTTGTTATACCAAACGGATTAATTTATTGAGCAACTTAGAGCTACATTAGCAAACTTAGAACAAGCAAAATTGATTAAACATAGTTATTCTATATTTCTTCAATTTTGTGATGTTATCAGTTTGCTAATGAGCTCCCGAAGGGCGAGAATTTAAAGGCTCATATGCCGCGTTATTGATTTTGACAAGGGAATAACCATTCTCTTCAATCAATGCCTTGCCTCTAAGCCTTTAAATTCTCGCTAAGTGAGGAATAAATTAATCCGTTTGGTATTAGCTAACTACCTATATAGAACGGCAGGCATAAAAAAAGCTTTCACGAAGAAAGCTTTTTTATGTAGCTCGGTACTTAACTTGATATTAAGCGAGCTAAGTTTTGATATTACAAACCAGCAGAACGACGCAAGTCTTCAGCTTTGTCTGTTTTTTCCCAACTGAATGCAGTAAAGGTGTCATCACCTACTGTCATTTCATAAGGTTCTCTACCAAAGTGACCGTAAGCCGCTGTTTGTTGGTACATTGGGTGTAACAAATCTAGCATTTTTGTGATGCCGTAAGGGCGTAAATCGAAATGCTCTCTTACTAACTCTACAAGTTTCTCTTCACTTACTTTACCTGTACCGAAACTATCGATAGAGATTGAAGTAGGCTCAGCAACACCAATTGCGTATGAAATTTGAATTTCACAACGATCAGCTAAACCTGCAGCTACAATATTTTTAGCAACATAACGGCCAGCGTAAGCTGCACTTCTGTCTACTTTCGATGGATCTTTACCTGAGAATGCACCACCACCGTGACGAGCCATGCCGCCATAAGTATCAACAATAATTTTACGACCTGTTAAACCACAATCGCCAACTGGACCACCAATAACAAATTTACCCGTTGGGTTAATATGGTATTTAGTGTCTTTTGTTAATAACTCTTCAGGAATTACGTGCTTGATAATGTTTTCCATTACCGCTTCGTGTAAATCTTCCTGTTTAATTTCAGGGTTATGCTGAGTTGATAAAACGATAGTATCAATCGCTACTGGCTTATCATCTTCATAGATAAAAGTTACCTGAGATTTAGCATCTGGACGCAACCAAGGTAAAATACCTGATTTACGTGCTTCAGCTTGACGCTCAACTAAACGGTGAGAATAGTATAATGCAGCAGGCATTAATGTTTCAGTTTCGTTAGTTGCGTAACCAAACATTAAACCTTGGTCACCAGCACCTTGATCTTCAGGTTTTGCACGGTCTACACCTTGAGCAATTTCTGGAGACTGTTGGCCAATTAAATTCATAATGCCACAAGTTTCACCATCAAAACCAACGTCTGACGAGGTGTAACCAATATTACTAATAACGTCACGAGTGATTCTTTCTAGATCAACCCATGCTGTTGTTGAAACTTCACCAGAGATGATAGCAACACCTGTTTTAACCATAGTTTCACAGGCAACACGTGCGTGTTTATCTTGTGTGATTATTGCATCAAGTACAGCATCAGATATTTGATCTGCAATTTTATCAGGATGGCCTTCAGATACAGACTCTGAAGTGAAAAAGTGTTTAGACATAAAACCTCAATAATTTATTCGGTGACGTATATTCTATTAAATAGACTTACAATTAATTACGTTTAATTTAGTCGAACTATAGAAAAATAGCGTATTAATTTGGTAAAAATTTTCGACAAGTTTACCTGTTTACAGTTTAACTTCATAGAATTATTTACGCCTAGACGGCTAAACGTCTTAAATTATTTAGTAATAGCTTATGTAATACCAAACGGATTAATTTATTGAGCAACTTAGAACTACATTAGCAAGCTTAGAACAAGCGGTAATCCCCCCATTTTTAATGGAATTCAAAAGTAGACGTTTTTCTCTGTGTTAGTTTGCGTTTTTGAATTGGTGTTATACCACCAATTCCCATGTTAGGTCGCTCATGGTTATAAGTCCATAACCATTGTGTGACCCTGTTCTGTAATTCTTCAATATCACGATAAATATAATGGCTTAGCCAATCATATCTCACCGTTCGATTAAAACGTTCAATGTAAGCATTTTGCTGTGGGTTGCCTGGCTGAATGAAACATAATTCAATATCGTGTTTTGATGCCCAAGCTGCAAGTTTATGACTAATATATTCGGGTCCGTTATCAGAACGTATACGTTTAGGTTTACCACGCCATTCGATGATCCTATCAAGTGATTGGATCACACGCTCTGCGGGCAATGATATATCAGCATCTATTGCCAAACCTTCCCGGTTAAAGTCATCAATCACATTAAACAAGCGACAACTCCTTCCATCTGATAATTGGTCATGCATGAAGTCCATCGACCAACATTCATTCATCGCTTCGGGCACTGCTAATGGCTCAGGAACTTCACGTTTCAGCCGTTTATGAGGCTTTATTCGCATATTCAGTTCGAGTTCACGATAGATACGATAAACGCGCTTATGATTCCAGTGATAGCCTTTTACGTTTCTCAAATATAAAAAGCATAAGCCAAACCCCCAGTTTCGTTGATTCTGCACTAAACCTAACAGCAAGTCGGCGATAAGCTCATTATCGTCATTAAGTTTAGGCTGATAACGATAACAGGTTTCGCTGATTAAGAATGCACGGCATGCTTGGCTAATACTGACGTCATGGCTTTGAATTGCTACTTTAGCCATCGCTTTGCGCTCAGAAGCCTTTACCACTTTTTTGCCATGGCCTCCGTAATGATTTCAGCCTTTAAACGCTCTTCGGCATACATCTTTTTTAAGCGCCGATTTTCATCTTCTAGCTCTTTCATTCTTGCCATAAGTGAGGCATCCATGCCGCCATACTTAGAGCGCCATTTATAAAACGATGAGTTACTCATGCCGTGTTCACGACATAGTTCGGGAATAGGTACGCCATTTTCGGCTTGCTTTAAAATGGCTAAAATTTGACTGTCACTAAAATGTGCTTTTTTCATGAATGATCTCCTGCGGTTAAGCATACGAGAAAATTCTACTTTTGACTTCGATTATTTTTCGGGGGGATTACCAAGCAAAATTGATTAAACATAGTTATTCTATATTTTTTTAATTTTGTGATGTTATCAGTTTGCTAATGAGCTCCCGAAGGGCAAGAATTTAAAGGCTCATATGCCGCGTTATTGATTTTGACAAGGTTCGTACATGGATGTAGGACATTAGGGTAACGCAGGAGCAGTTACCGAGAATAACCATTCTCTTCAATCAATGCCTCGCCTACATGGATGTAGGTGCTTAGGTTCAGTCTGGAACTATGAACCTGTGCCTCTAAGCCTTTAAATTCTCGCTAAGTGAGCAATAAATTAATCCGTTTGGTATAATAATTCGTTTTTTATTTAGCTGGCGATTAACGTAACGCTCTATTTATCATTGTGTTAATAGAGGTTGTGAGGCTTTTATCTATTTTGATTGAAACCTGAAGGCTTTTACTTATTTGAACTTTAGATTACTGATCTAGCGGTAATAAATTGATTGCTGTTTTTAATAAGGCAGACATTAATGCGGATAAATCGTTATTCGCTTGCGAGCTAAAAAATTGATATTGAGGTTGGCTTTTAGAAGCTTTAACTAACTCTACTGTTTGGTTAATTAATTCATGTTGAATCAGTTGGCGCTTTAATTGTTCAGTAACAGGTAAGGCGGTTTCCATAATCGCAATATCACTACTAAGAAAATCTTTAAGTTTGTCTGAAAAAAACGGGTAATGAGTACAGCCTAAAACCAAAGTATCTATTTGTTTATCTGTAATAAGTTCAAGGTAGCTATTAAGTAAGTTATCAAAGGTTGTTGAATGTAGTTGATTGCTTTCTATCAGCTCAACTAAACCAGGGCAGGGCTGAATGTAAACCTCAGAGTTACCTTTATATTTATCTACTAAAGCTAAAAAACGCTGATTTTTTGCCGTTGCTTGTGTGGTTAAAATACCAATACGTTTATTTTTACTTTTAATTACTGCGGGTTTTATTGCGGGTTCAACACCAATGATTGGAATGCTAAGACGTTTTCTTAACTGATCTATCGCGATAACGGTTGCGGTATTACAGGCAATAACCAAGGCTTTACAATTTTGGCTAATAAGCTGGTCTGCAATAATATTTACACGCGCAATAATTTCTTCATCTGACTTATCACCATAAGGTGCATATAAAGAGTCGGCAACATAGATGAGAAGTCTCTTCTGGTAACTGCTCTTTAATACAATTGAAAATAGACAAACCACCCACGCCAGAATCAAATATCCCAATCGCTTGAGTTGATTGCGCTTGATTTTGCATATGTGTATGTAAAGGTTTTTGAGTGACAGCCATAGAGAACAGAGTTATTGCATGCAGGTTTATGAATAATTAACGAATATTGTAAATTAAAAAGAAGAGAATAAGTACAGAGAAAACTTGGGAGAAGAAAAATAAGTGTTTCCAAGGTGCCGCAGCTAACTTCAGCCCATGAACACCGGGTGCTCAGGGCGGAAATATCATAAAAACCGTAGGCTTCCCGATACGAGCCGGGCTTGCACAATAGAGTTTAATCAATTTCCTGAATTAAAACTTATCGGCTCAGGGACATAGTCAACATACAAACACCCCAGAAACACCTTTAGTATAGCTAAAGTTTATGAAGGTATTAAGTAATTTATTGTAAGTGAGTGTTAAGTGTTGTTTATTTGGACTTTTTAGGTGTTTTTTAGCCAATATTTATGGTGTTGGTCGATAATTAGCTTAAGATTTTTCTATATCTGCAGTAGATAAAGCTTGTTCAATAGTTGATTGAAGAAGTTCTATTTTACTTTGTAAGGCTTGTTTTTCTTTTTCTGCGGTATTTCTAGCAATTAATAAATCATAAGATAAGTTTAATGCCGTCATCATCATAGATTGTTCAGAAGAATAGCTTCCAGAAGTATTTTCATTAATTTTATTAAAGCGTACAGTCAATTCTTGAGCCGCAGCCAATAAAGCACTTTCTTCCCCTACAGGACACGCAATTTTGAGTGATTTGTTTGCAACGTTTATCGTTACTGTGTTTTGGCTCATTGTTTTATTCTCGTTTATCCATAATGCGGGGTTATCCGTTATAGGGAGTATAACCGCATTTACTCTATTGTATTGCTAAAAAAGTTATTTTAAATCATAGCGTGCAACTATAATCATGCTACAGCTTCGATGCAAGGTATGGTTTGTTCAAATGTAACTAACATTTACAGCTTGTCGCTAGCATCGAGATAGCGCGAATGTTACGATATACAGCAGAAAATTAACCAAATTAAATGAATTTTATGACTGATCAAACAACCTTAGATTTTGCTACTGTACAAGCTGTTTTAACGAGTGAAAGTGTTGAAATGCACGCCGCGGAAGTTCATGGCGTTATGACTGGCTTAGTATCCGCTGGTTATATTTTTGAAGACTCAGACTACATGATTGTTATTAACGATATGCTGAATAACAGTGAAGGTTTTCCAACTGCCGTTAAAAATTGTCTTAAAGAGATGTTTAATGATCTTTGGAAAAATATTTTAGACGATTCTTATAGTTTTCAAATTATGATCCCTGATGATGATGAAACTATTATGGAAAGAGCTAATGGCTTAGGGCATTGGGTACAAGGCTTTAATTTAGGTTTTGGTTTACAACAAAAAAACAAAGCTAAATTATCTGAAGATGTTCAAGAAGTACTAAACGACTTTGTTGATATAGCTAATCTTTCTGACGAAATGGAAGAAGATGAAGATACCGAACAAGCTTTTTATGAAATTGCTGAGTATGTTCGAATTTCCGCTTTACTTTGTTTTACTGAGCTAGGTGTTCCACCAGAAAGTAATAACAAAGAAGAAACACTGCACTAAGACTATTTATGACTCAAAATTATCTAGCGAATACTGAATTACCGTTAACAGAGTTTACTGCGCGCAGAGAACGTTTTTTTGCCAGCATGCCTGCAAATAGCATTGCACTATTTCCTGCTGCCATAGAATTAACGCGAAGTAATGATACTGAATTTCCTTTTTGCCAAAACAAAAACTTTTATTACTTAACAGGCTTTCCTGAGCCTGATGCCGTATTGCTTTTAATTAAAGCTGAAGTTAATCGTGTAGTTTTATTCTCGCGCGAAAAAGATGCTTTTAAAGAAGTATGGCAAGGCAGAAGAATTGGGCAAGAGCTTGCGGTATCTGCTTACGGTTTAGATGAATGTTTTACTTTAGATAAACAAGAGTCATTAATACCTGACTATATTACTGATAAAACCAGCTTATTATACTGTATGGGCGAAAATGAACCTGTTAGTGAATCATTCGAAGCTAAAGTATTTGATTGGCTTAAAGCAGTAAAAGCTAAAGCGCGTTTAGGTAAAAAAGCACCAACAGAATTGGTTGATTGCAGCGCTATTATTCATGAAATGAGATTAATCAAAAGCGAAGCTGAACTTGAAGTTATGCGCAAAGTTAATCAAATTAGTGGTGTTGCTCATCAACGTGCTATGCAAAAGTCTGCTGTTGGTAAATATGAATATCAGATAGAAGCTGAAATTTCACATGAATTTTCTTCTAACGGTGCTAAAGCGCCGGCTTATACAAGTATTGTTGCGGGTGGCGATAACGGTAATATTTTACATTACACCGAGAATTCAGACTGCTTAAAAGATAACGAGATGTTATTGATAGATGCAGGCGGTGAACTTGCAGGCTATGCCGCAGATATTACACGCACATTCCCAATTAATGGTGTATTTAATGCGGAACAAAAAGCTATTTATCAGTTAGTTTTAGATTCTCAAGCTATTGCTATTCAAGACATAAAACCACAAAATACTTTAGCTCATTTGAATAAATTAACTTGTGATTTCCTTACTGAAGGTTTGTACAACTTAGGAATATTGAAAGGTGATTTAAATACCTTACTCGAAGAAAAAGCCTGTAAAAAGTATTTTATTCATGGTTTAGGTCATTGGTTAGGGCTTGATGTGCATGATGTCGGTGATTACCAAAGTAATGATAAACGTGAGCAGTTACGTGCTTTTGAACCAGGTATAGTAATGACGATAGAGCCGGGGTTATATATTCCGCTTGATGATTTATCAGTGGAAGAAAAGTGGCGCGGTATAGCGGTTAGAATTGAAGATAATATTTTAGTTACTGCCACAGGTTATGAAAATCTAACGATTAATGCGCCTAAAGAAGTTGCTGAAATTGAAGCTTTGATGGCTAAGTCTTTAACTTAAAAAAGATTTACATATAAAGCTTAAAAAGAAAGGCTACATAATAGGCTTAAGGAAAAATACTTAAGCTTTTGTCTTTTTTAATAACCCTTTATACATTTGAAATAGTTGAAAAAATGGACGTATCAGAAAATCTTACAACCAATAAACAACACTTTGATGTCGTGATCTCAGGTGGTGGCTTATCTGGATCCTTAATGGCATTAAGCTTATTGTCTGTTAAAGCACACCAAGGTAAGCCTTTATCTATTGCTATTATTGAAGCTGTTAATGCAAAGCCACTTTCTCAATCTACTTCTTTAAATCAAAAACCGAGTGAATCAGTATTCGACGATAGAGTATTAGCTTTATCCCATGCTTCTGCTCAATATTTAAAAGAGCTTGGTACTTGGACTTATATTCAAGATCACGCACAACCGATCACAGACATTCATATTTCAGATCGTGGCCATTATGGCAAAGCGCGCATTAAAGCTGAAGACCATCTTACAGCTAATCACGGTAAGGTAAATGCTGTTGGTTATGTGATTGAAATGTCTAAGCTTGGCCTAGCTATACAGAAAAGCTTAGCTATACAACAAACTCTAGCTGAAAAAAGTCAAAATAATGAAAAGACTAAAGCTTCTGCGCTGAGTAATGTAACGTGGTTTACGCCTGATGCGATTGATCAAATAAAATGGCAGTCAGCTTCGGTCGATATTACATTAAAATCAAACACTCAACTGTCAGCCTCATTACTTATAGGCTGTGACGGTGTTAATTCTATTTGCCGACAAGCAGCAAGCATAGCGTGCGATAAATCAGATTATGGTCAATCGGCATTAATCACTAATGTGTCAACTAAGCTCGCGCATCAAGGTGTGGCGTACGAACGTTTTACCGAAAGTGGACCTATTGCGATGTTACCTATGGTGAAAGTAGCTAATGAGGGTTCACGTTCATCGCTTGTTTGGACGTTAACGCCTGAACAAGCAGAAGAAATAAACGCCTTAACCGATGACGAATTTAAAGTAAAACTAGAGCAAGACTTTGGCAGTTGGTTAGGTGGTATCGTAAAAGTAGGCAAACGACACATTTACCCTTTGTCGCTAGTACAAGCGCAAGAGCAAATATTTCATCGAATGGTACTTATTGGCAATGCATCACACACTATTCATCCTATTGCAGGACAAGGCTTTAACTTAGGCTTACGTGATGTACAAAGCTTGGCTAAAACGTTAGAGCAAACCTTAGCTGACAAAGGTGATATAGGCGCGTTCAATCGCTTAACAGAATATGCTATTTCACGTAAAACTGATCACAAACATATTATTAACCTCACTGATTCGCTAGTCACCTTATTTTCGAATGAACACTTTCCTCTAGTGGCAGGCAGAAACATAGGTTTGAAAGTACTAAATTATATTCCTGCTATTAAAAACACCTTTGTAAATAAAGCTATGGGCTATTAGGCGATGGTTTAGTAGGTGATGGTTTAGTAGGCTTAAGATATTAGCTATTATTTTATATTCATTCTTGGTAACTCGAATGACTTTATTTAAGTGAAAAATAACATGCAAAAATTTGATATTTTGATTGTTGGTGCAGGAATGGTAGGGCTAACCCTTGCTCTTGCGATTAGAAAAACAACAGGATTAACAGTCGCTATCGCTGACAAAACACCTTTATCTCCAATAACTGATGAGCCTAGTGTTCGTGTTAGTGCGATTAATATGGCGAGCCAACAAATTTTTTCTCAGCTTGGTGTTTGGTCAGACTTAATGGAGCAACGAGTTCAGCCTTATCAACATATGCATGTTTGGGATAAAGCAGGTTACGGTAAGTTATCTTTTTCTACTGAAGATATTTCTGATACGGTAAATATTAAACAATTAGGTTGGATTATTGAAAACCCAATAATTCGTACAGCCTTATGGAATAAAGCTCAACAAGACAATGGTATTACTTTTTTCACTGAAGAAAATATTACCAATATAGGCATGGGAGAATCAGAAGTTTTTGCAAGCTTTACCTCTCAAATGCCTATCACGGCTAAGCTAGTTGTAGGTGCCGATGGTGCTAACTCTTGGGTTAGAAAGCAAATGGATATGCCTATTACTTTTAGAGACTATGATCACCATGCCATAGTTGCGACAGTAGAATGTGAACAAGGACATCAAAACACAGCATGGCAAGTGTTTTTACCTACAGGTCCTTTGGCTTTTTTACCCTTGTATGAGAAAAACTTATGCTCAATTGTTTGGTCTACTTCACCAGAAGATGCTGAACGTTTGAAAGCACTATCACCTGAAGAATTTTCTAAAGAGTTAACTGCAGCAAGTGATGGACGACTTGGTAATATCACATTAAAAAGTCAAACACCGTCATATCCATTATCTATGAGAATGTCACAAAGCTTTACCCAAGATCGTGTTGTACTTGTTGGCGATGCAGCTCACACTATTCACCCATTAGCAGGACAGGGCGTTAACTTAGGTTTACTGGATGCGGCATCCTTAGCACAAGTTATAAGCGAGGCTTATAGCCAACAAGAAAATACAGCGAAAGCCGACCAAGCGCTATGGGCCTCATCTACAGTATTAAATAAATATTCGCGATGGAGAAAGTCTGAAGCGGCTGAAATGGCAACAGCGATGGAGTCGATTAAACAGGTTTTTACACCGCAAAACCCTGTAACTCAGCTAGTAAGAGGTTTAGGCATGAACTTGTTTGATAATGTAAAACCCGTTAAACAATTAATGGCTAAACAAGCGTTAGGCATGAAAGATCATTTACCGAATTTGGCGACTATTCAGGAATAATGATTAATTTTATTTGAATAACTGCTTGAGACGCAGGTGCTAAAACAATAATACGAATATTTGACAATACTGACGAAGAAATTAAAAACAGAAACTAATTAAAGGCTTTCCAATTTATTAAAAGTAGGTTTTATGTTGTTCAATAGAATATTTGCTGCCATTTATTTGATTGTAACTGTTGTGGGAGTTATTACTTTTTTCAACAGTTCGAGTATTCAAAGTAAAGAATACACATTTTATTTTGTTTTCATTCTCGCCGTTGTTCAATTTATATACTTTACAGTCAAAATAATTAAGCTGGAGGCTAAGTTAAATGAAAAAGAGTAGTGTGTTATTCTTTTTAATATTATTTAATAGTCATACAGCTTTTGCTGCTCACTCATTAATATGTAATATCGAAAACTTCACAATTCCTAATGTCGATATATCAAAAGAACTCCGTCAGGAAGGTAAAAGGGCAGCTGCTAACTTTATGTTAGATGATAGTTACTGGTCTTTTTCTTTTTATGAACTTGATAAGATGGAAAATACATACCTTTTAAAGGATATTGAAGATTTAGAAGAACCTCAAAGTATAAATGAACAGTTTTTAAAGAATTATAGCTATAGACTTAATGAGGAAGTTATTTTCGATAATGTAGTTCTAGAAACTAGTCCTATTATGTTGTCTGACCTTAATGGTTTAGAATTCGTTCTTATCGCTAACTTTATTAAATTACATCCAGATATAAATAAAAATGAGGAAATCTTTGTTGTGCGGGTTGCAACAAAGGCGCATAAAATTTATTTTTCTGAGCTTCATGTGAATCATGTAACACAAATGGAATCAACAATTCAAAAAGCTAAGAAGATGATAGATCGTTTTTCAGATGTCTGTTCAATTAAATAAATTTTTACACTTAAAATAACTTATTATTTTAAGTGTTTATTACCATTTATCATTATTTGTGGAGTTGTTTTTTATAATAGCGTCTGCACCATAATATTAACCTAATTTAAGTTCATATAAATGATTGGTTAACAGTTAATAAACCTAAAGCTTTAAACTCATTACAATAGCGTCTTCATAGCCAAATCCACTGGCGCTTGGGTAGTAACCTGTACGTCTGCTGGTTTCAGTAAACCCTTGATTGATATACATCATTTGAGCACTGATGTTTTTCGCTCTAACTTCTAAAAACACTTTACTAGCTGCCAAGGCTTTAGTTTCAGCAAGAAAATGAGTTAATAGCTGTTTGCCGTAACCTTTGCCTTGCAATGAAGGCTTTACACAAATATCCATCAGTGTTACTTCACCAACTACATGCTCACCAATATAAAAGCCTACCGTTTCGTTATCTTCAATAAGATAAAATCCGAAGTAGCGTCCATCAATGCAGCTTTTAAATGTTTTTTCAGTCCAAGGGTGAGAATGACAAGCCATTTCAATCGGCATCAAGTGTTCTACATCAGCAGGGCTGATTTTTTTAAATGTTGTCATTAAGCTAATACTTTTTGTTGGATAATCTGCCACAAATCTTTTTTCAGCTGAGTACTGTTTTCAAAGGCTGTGAGCAATGGAGTGGTTAAAATACTTTTAGAAAAAGTAATCGTATCTGTTTCTTTAAATTGCCAGTTGAATAAACCCAGATTCATTATGTTGTTTTCAGTGGTTACTTCACCAATTGAAATATCGATACATAGTAAAATATCAGAAAATAATTGCTGTTGAGATAACTGGTCTAAATCAAATGCTAATGAGGTTGATACAGGAATGTTGGTATTTTTGGACTCTAAAGCTACAGCTGAGTTATCAGTATCGCGCTGTTGCCATACGTTTATGCCCATTTCGTTCAGATGATTAAATTGTCGCTGAGTTATTGCCATAAAGATAAATCGAGATTTAAGCCAAAAATAAAGTGAGTAATATCATGACAGAAATCACAAATAACAGAAAGACAAACAGAATAAATTAATAGATATAAATATTAAGAAATTGGTACGAAGATCTACAAAGAAGAATTGGCAGGGGTGGAGAGATTCGAACTCCCAACCGTCGGTTTTGGAGACCGCTGTTCTACCAATTGGAACTACACCCCTGCAACGGAGAAGAATTATACCCAAGGATTACTAAAGGTAAAGCATAAAATACTAAAAACTTACCGTTCGCTCAATTAATCTACACAATTAGCGTTGTTGATTATAAAGTATCTTTGTTTTGCTTGATAAGTATGCACAAAAGGAATGGCTTCAATTGTAGATTAAGCTTATTTCGTTATTTTATTGTTCTCGAGGTCAGAAAAAAGAGTAAAAAAGCGAAAATAATATCAATAGTCGATACCTTTTATTCATAATGATTTTTAATTTTAGACAGGTTATTTAAAAAACTGGTTAATCTGTAAGTAATGCTAATTTGATTTGTTTTAACTTGTACTGCTTTTAACTACATAATTCTTATCTAAATAGACGAGCTATTACGAGTTTCTCTTGCTATTCAAGGCTTGTAACACTAAAATTACGCGTTTTTTTTATTCAAAAGTAATAGTTTTTAACATGCGTGTAGCCGATTTTTCATTTGATTTACCTGAAGAGCTTATAGCTCGTTATCCTAAAGCTGATAGAACCTCTAGTCGATTAATGTCGTTAGATGGTAATAGCGGTCAAATTGACGATCTTAATTTTTTAAATATTATTGATAAAGTACAAGCTGGCGATTTGCTGGTATTTAACAATACACGTGTTATCCCTGCCCGCATGTTTGGTAAAAAAGCCACTGGCGGACAAGTAGAAGTGTTAGTTGAACGTTTACTTGATGATAGACGATTTTTAGCTCATGTTCGTGCAAGTAAATCACCTAAAGTTGGGTCTGAAGTCATATTGGAAGATAAAGTAACGGCAACTATGGTAGCCCGTCATGACGCTTTATTCGAGTTTGAAGTGCATGGTGAGCAATCAGTTTTATCAGTATTAGATGAAATTGGTCATATGCCATTACCTCCTTATATTGATCGCCCAGATGAAGAGAGCGATCGCGAAAGGTATCAAACGGTTTACAATGAAAAGCCAGGCGCTGTTGCAGCACCCACGGCAGGTTTACATTTTGATGATGCTTTACTAGAACAGTTAAAAAACAAAGGCGTGAATTTAGCGTTTGTTACCTTACATGTAGGCGCAGGAACTTTTCAGCCCGTACGTGTAGATGAGATTGCAGATCATATAATGCATTCTGAATATGTAGAAGTACCTGCTGAGGTTGTTGAACAAATTAAGCAAACTAAAGCTGCAGGTGGCAGAATTATTGGTGTAGGTACTACATCGGTAAGATCATTAGAAAGTGCAGCAAAAGCGGCAAAAGATAAAGGTGAATCATTAACTGAGTTTTATGGCGATACTGATATTTTTATTACGCCAGGTTACGAATTTCAAGTCATTGATGCCCTTATTACTAATTTCCATCTGTCTGAATCTACTTTACTTATGTTAGTAAGTGCATTTTCAGGCTATGAAAATATAATGGCAGCTTATAAGCATGCTGTTAAAAACGAATACCGATTTTTTAGTTATGGTGATGCTATGTTTCTCACCAAAAAAGTTAATTAGAACTGACTTTTTAATTAACAATATATTGCTACTAGCCTGTTTCGCTAGTGGGCTAAGGAAAACCAATGAAATACGATTTAATTAATACTGATGGTAAAGCAAGAAGAGGTCGATTAACCTTTTCACGCGGTACTGTTGAAACTCCAGCGTTCATGCCTGTAGGTACTTACGGTACTGTTAAAGGTATGAAAACTGAAGAAGTAGCTGACACAGGTGCTGAAATTATTTTAGGCAATACTTTCCATTTAATGCTGCGTCCAGGCACTGAAATTATTGAACAGCACGGCGGACTTCACAATTTTATTAACTGGGATAAACCTATTCTTACCGATTCAGGTGGATTCCAAGTATTTAGCTTAGGTGCTATGCGTAAAATTACGGAAGAGGGTGTTAAGTTTAGCTCACCAGTAAATGGTGAAAAAATTATGCTAACGCCTGAACGTTCAATGGAAGTACAAAAAAGTTTAGGTTCAGATGTTGTAATGATATTTGACGAATGTACGCCGTATCCTGCGACTCATCAAGAATCTCAAGTTTCTATGGAGTTGTCATTACGCTGGGCTCAACGTTCTAAAGATGCTCATGGAGATAATCCATCAGCGTTATTTGGTATTGTGCAAGGCGGCATGTACGAAGATTTACGTGAAGTGTCTGTTAATGGCTTAAAAGCGATTGATTTTGACGGTTACGCTATTGGTGGTTTATCCGTAGGTGAACCTAAAGAAGATATGATCCGCATATTAGATCATACTGCACCCTTGATACCTGATAATAAGCCCCGATATCTGATGGGTGTAGGTAAACCTGAAGACTTAGTTGAAGGTGTACGTCGTGGTATTGATATGTTCGATTGTGTGATGCCAACACGTAATGCACGAAATGGTCATTTGTTTGTTACTGACGGCGTAATTAAAATAAGAAATGCACGTCATAAAACAGATACAGGCCCACTAGATCCTGAATGTGATTGTTACACATGTAAAAATTACTCACGCGCTTATCTTCATCATTTAGACAAGTGTAAAGAAATTTTAGGTTCTCAGTTAAATACACTGCATAATCTACATTTTTATCAACGTATTATGAAAGCATTACGTCATGCTATTGAGAACAATAAGCTTGAAGAATATGTTGCAGAATTTTATGCATTAAGAGATTTACCTGTACCACCGTTAGCTGGAGTAGAATCTAGCGAAAGTGATGCAAAATAAAGCGCACCTTTAGGTCGTGTTTTAGTTATTAACCCGTTTTCAATTTTAAAAAATATAAGAGGTATTTATGAGTTTATTTATTAGTCAGGCACACGCAGCAGCAGCTCCAGCATCGGCTGGTGGTGGTATGGAAATGATCATCATGTTAGCTGTATTTGGTGCAGTGTTTTATTTCATGATTTATCGTCCACAAGCAAAACGTGTTAAAGAGCATAAAAGCTTAATGTCTGCACTTTCTAAAGGTGACGAAGTATTAACGCAAGGCGGAATTGTTGGTAAAATCGTTAAAGTATCTGACGAAAAAGACTTTATCGTTGTAAGTATTGCAGAAGGTACTGAAGTAACAGTACAAAAAGGTGCAATCAATACAGTACTTCCAAAAGGTACAATGAAGTCATTGTAATCATTTAATGTTATACCCAGTTGTTTAAAATTAGCGACTTGGTATACGTTATATTAATGCCTGTATTACGTATTAAACGTGATACGGGCATTATTATTTATTAACAAAAAATAGGACGATATGGTGTTAAACAAATATCCATTATGGAAATCACTCATGGTACTTTTTATAGTTGCCATCGGTGCTTTATATGCTTTGCCCAACTTATACGGTGAAGATCCTGCAGTACAAATATCAGGATTACGTGGTGTTGAGATCACAACCTCTACACTTGATACCGTTAAAGATAGACTCGCAGCCGAAAAGATCCCATTTTCAAAGATTGTTCTTGATAACGGACAAATATTAGCCCGTTTTTTAAATACAGAAGAACAATTGAAAGCCCGTGATTTGTTAATAGATGATTTAGGCGATAATTATTCAGTTGCTTTAAATCTAACCCCAGCAACTCCAAGCTGGTTAGCTCAATTAGGCGGAACGCCAATGAAGCTAGGTTTAGATTTAAGTGGTGGTGTAAGCTTCTTAATGGAAGTTAACATGAAAGTGGCCATTAACAAGGCTAATACAAACATTGTTGATAGCTTCAGAGCTGACTTAAGAACAGAAAAAATTCGTTACCGTTCAGTAAAAGAAACTGATAAAGGTATTCAAGTTATTTTCCGTAAAGAAGCTGACTTAGACCAAGCTGAAACTTACATTAAAAGACAATTTGCAGATTTATTGATTTCAACCGATAGCGACAAGTTAACGCTAACGGCAACAATGACTGATGCTAAAATTAAAGAAGTACGTGATTACGCGCTTCAACAAAACATTACTATTATTCGTAATCGTGTAAATGAACTCGGTGTTGCTGAACCTCTAGTACAACGCCAAGGTAAAAAACACATTGTTATTGAATTACCTGGCGTACAAGATACAGCCGTAGCAAAAGCAATTTTAAGTGCAACAGCAACTATCGATTTCAGAATGGTAGATACTGAAGGCGATTTATCGAGTGCATTAAATGGTCGTCCACCAGCAAGTTCAGAAATATTATATGAACAAGATGGTCAACCTGTTCTACTTAAAAAGCGTGTAATGCTTGAAGGTAGTCACATTGTTGATGCTAAATCAGGCTTTGATGAATATAGCCGTCCACAAGTTAACATCGATTTAGATGCTGCTGGTGGTAGCAAGATTTCAAACTTCACCAAAAGTAACATTGGTAAGCCAATGGCTACGGTATTCATTGAATACAAACCAACTAAAAATAAAGATGCTGAAGGCAACACCATTTTCGAAAAAGTGGAAGAAGTTATCAGTGTTGCAACGATTCAATCTCGTTTAGGTAACAGCTTTAGAATTACTGGTGCAGGTAGCCAAGCTGAAGCACATAGTTTAGCGTTATTATTAAGAGCTGGTGCGTTAATCGCTCCTATCCAAATTGTTGAAGAAAGAACGGTTGGACCAACGTTAGGTGCTGAAAATGTTAAATTAGGTTTTCAAGCAATCTTAATGGGCTTTGGTTTAGTTTTTATCTTTATGATGATCTATTACCGCGCTTTTGGTGTTGTGGCTAACTTAGCATTAGGCGCTAACCTTATTTTAATTATTGGTGTTATGTCATTAATTCCAGGCGCAACATTAACTCTTCCTGGTATGGCAGGTATTGTTCTAACCGTAGGTATGGCTGTTGATGCTAACGTGCTTATATTCGAGCGTATTCGTGAAGAAATTAGAGCAGGTAAATCTGTTCAGCAAGCAATTCACCAAGGTTATGATGCTGCATTCTCAACAATCATAGATGCAAACATTACAACTCTAATTGCTGCGTTAATTCTTTTCGCTGTAGGTACGGGTCCAATCAAAGGTTTCGCGGTAACTCTATCTATCGGTATTCTTACTTCAATGTTCACAGCAGTTATTGGTACACGTACTGTTGTAAATGCAGTTTGGGGCGGTAAACGTCTCGATAAATTATCAATATAGTGAGAGCGAAGAGTCTATTATGCAAATTTTAAATTTAAAAGAAACACTCGCTTTTATGCGTTTCAGAAGACCAGCAATGATCTTCAGTTTACTATTAATGAGCGCAGCCGTATTTTCACTTTATACTAACAAGTTAACGTTAGGATTAGATTTTACTGGCGGTACATTAATTGAAATAGGTTTTAAAGAACCTGCAAATTTAACTAAAGTACGTGACGTACTTGATAACAATGGCTACAGCGACGCTGTGGTTCAGCTTTATGGTTCAAGTAGAGATGTAGTAATACGTCTTGCTGAACGTGAAGGTGTTAAAGTTGAGTTATTAGGTGACCAAGTTTTAAGTACAATCAAAGAGGGGACAGGTGTTGAACTCGACATGAGACGTATCGAATTTGTTGGTGGTAGTGTAGGTGATGAACTTGCAGAGCAAGGTGGATTAGCGATGCTAACAGCCTTAATTTGTATTTTAGTTTACGTTGCATTCCGCTTTGAATGGCGTTTCGCTTTAGGTTCTGTTATCGCTTTATTCCATGATGTATTGCTAACGTTAGGTTTATTCTCATTCTTAAAAATAGAATTTGATTTAACGGTATTAGCTGCGATTTTGGCGGTGATCGGTTACTCCCTCAATGATACGATTGTTGTTTCAGATCGAATTCGAGAAAACTTTAGAAAAGTACGTGGAAGTACAGCGTCTGACATTATTGATATTTCATTAACGCAAACGTTAAGCCGTACATTCATCACGTCAATTACTACCTTGTTAGTATTGGCTGCTTTATTCTTTAGAGGCGGAGAGCTAATTCATGGCTTCGCAACTGCATTATTATTTGGTGTATTTGTTGGTACATATTCATCAATTTATGTAGCGAGTTCAGTCGCATTAGCTTTAGGTATTTCGAAAGAAGATTTAATACCAGAAGTGATTGAAAAAGAAGGTGCTGACCAAGAGCAAATGATGCCTTAGGTATTGTTTGAAAAAGGTTAACGCCACTAATAAAAAACCAGCAACTATGCTGGTTTTTTATTGTTTAAAATTTGAAGTAGATCACGCTATTGATTAACTAGCTGACACTTATTTCATGTCTAGATGAGTGCAATCAGGTAAGAATTTTTCTAATCACTTTAGCGATATTAATTTGATAATCTTCAGGTCGTGCCGCCGTTGTAATACTTAGAGCTTCTTCATCTAGAATATATTTTTTAGACGTTATATTTGCACCAACTTTAGTATTATAAAAAGCAATAGCTGTTGGGTTTAATGGGTCGTTTCTATTACCCTCAGTAACAATAGCCAAGGTTTCATTAGAAAGTTTTACAAGTGAGCCAACCGGATGTACGCCAATATATTTAATAAACTGCTGTACTAAACTGCGATCAAATTTTTCATTTTTAGAAATTAAATAGCGTAGAGCATTAATAGGCTGTTCACCTTTTTTATAATGCTTGTTTCCTGTCATCGCATCATACACATCAACAATAGCTGTAATTCTCGCAAGTTTAGATAACTTAGCTCCTTTTAACCCTCTAGGGTAGCCAGAACCATCTAAACGTTCATGATGATTAACCAACATATCAGTAGTAATTTTATTACTTAAACCATCGTTACTACATATTTGATGACCCCATAAAACATGCTTTTCAACTAGCGTTTGCTCATTAGTGGTTAGCTTTTCTTTCTTGTTTAATATGGCTTTAGGTAGTTTAGCTACACCTACATCATGTAGTAGTGCGCCAATCGCTATTTGTGTTGCAGTTTCTTTTTTCATGCCAATAAATAATGAAAACCCACACACTAAAATAGCGGTATTAATGGCATGTTCCCATTGGTAAGTATCTTTCTCTCGGATTCTCGTTAGTATCGAAATTGCATATTCATTTCTTAGAATTGAGTCGGTAATATCATTGGCTAATTCGTTAATCGCGGTAATATTTATTTTTTGGTCGGCACTAATATCATCGAATATTGCTTTAATGGTATTGGTAGCATTGTCATAAACTTTGCAAGATTGATGGAATTCTTCGGCAACAGTTACTTTTTTAGGAGTTGGCTGGGGTATTTTTTCAGGACTATCTGCATCGATACTTGTAGGTGTTATTTCTTCTTCTGGTGTTTCATCTATTGTACTTTCTTGAACCATATCTGCAGCTTTATCATTTCTGACAAAAACATCAGTTACACCTTGTTCTTTTAATTGTTTAATTATGCTATCGGACTTTACTAAGCCTTTGGTTTTTATTTTAATAAAGCGATTTTCAGATTTCACCTCTAAAACATACATGCCAAGTTTTAACTCTTTAACAGGAATTAATTTCGACAATGTGTTTTGCATAATAATCCTTCAATATTTAATTGCTGTATGTATTTTAACGTTCGTCAGAAGTCGATATAATACCCCCAACATAAGACAATAATAGTTTGTCTTTTAGATTTAGGAAGTAAATCTGTGTTTATATACACAAAAATTGTAACAAATGACTTTTATTCTGAGCTGTTATAACTAAATTTACATAAAAATAATAATATTTAGTCGCTTCGTTATAAAAATTGTTTTATTACTGGCTGTAAACAATCCATCTCAAGGGAAAACATGATTAACAACATTAACTTATTTAAAAAATCAGCTATTTTTATAGCGTTAAGTTCAACTATTGCTGCTCCGAGTTTTGCATTTGCCGAAGAAGCAAGTGAAGCTAAAGTTCAAGGTATTGAGCGTATTCAAGTAACGGCGTCACGTCGCTCTTTAAGCATACAAGAAGCACCTTTGAACATTACTGCTTTAGATAGCGATATTATGAAAGATCAAAATATCAGCGATTTAAGTGAAGTTGCTCGCTGGGTTCCAGGTTTATCTATTCCTGATCAAGGTGGCCGTGGTCAAAATAATATTATTGTTCGTGGTTTGAGTACTAACTCAACAGGTGCTTTATCGGATGGCGGAACAGTAGCGACTTATTTTGGTGAACAACCTTTAGACGTTGATGTTCGTTTAATTGATGTTGAACGTGTAGAAGTATTAATTGGTCCTCAAGGTACGTTATACGGTGCAGGTACATTAGGCGGAGCAATCCGTTACATCCCTAAAAAAGCTGAACTTGATGTAACAAGTGTTGAACTTTCTGGTGACTTATTTCAAGGTGCAGAGTCTGACAACCTTGGTGGTGAAACTAGCTTTGTTATAAATACTCCATTAATTGAAGATGTTTTAGCGCTACGTGCATCATTTAATTATTACAATGACCCAGGCTTCATTGATTATGGCTACACAGTAATAGAAGGTGGTGTTTCTAACCCTGATCCAGATTGGAATGACCCTCAAGATGTTAGCGATAATATTCGTTCTGTAAAAGATGCGAATGGCGAAGAAATATTAACAAGCCGCATTGCATTACGTTGGACACCAACAGATTGGTTAGATGGGACATTAACGTACCTTTATCAAAAAAGTGATGTTGAAGGTCGTAGTGTTACTAATTATCAATCATTAGCTCTTGATAACCCATTAAGAGATGTTGTGGGTAAGTACGAGTCAGCTGAAAGATATTTAACACCTGAAGAAAACAAAGACTCATTAATCAGCTTAGAAATAACTGCTGATTTAGGTTTTGCTGAATTAGTTTCTGCAACAGGTTATTCAGAGCATGAAAATGAAGGTCAACGAGATCAAACTGACCTGTTATATACCTTAAATTATAGCTACGAAACGTTTCCAACGTTTTCTGCCTTCACACGTGAAACAGAAGACTTCGACAGCTTTACACAAGAAATTAGATTGGTATCACAGTCAGATTCAGACTTATCGTGGATTGTAGGTGGTTACTACAACAAGACGAATGAATTTGCTTTAAGTGAAGAATACACTCCTAATTATCCTTTTTCAAATCGTGCTGATGATCTAGAATATTTAGAGCTAACAGACGATGAGTCAGTTGAAAAAGCAATCTTTGGTGAGCTAAGTTACCAATTTACAGAGCAGTTTAATGTGACTTTAGGTGCTCGTTTTTATGAGTATGATATTAAAATAGCATCAGCTTCAACTATTCCTTTTATACATGGAGATGAACGTGTTGCATTTGATTCTTTAACATTTAAATCCGATAGTATTCAAGCAGGATCAAGTGACGGCGACGGAAGTTTATTTAAAATTAATGCTAGCTATCAACTTACGCCAGATGTTATGTGGTATGCAACCATCAGTGAGGGTTTTCGTCTAGGTGGTTCTAACGGTATTGCTGCTTGTTCTGGCGATGATCCCAAATTATGTGCATTACCTTATGAATTTTCTTATGAACCAGATACTACAACTAACTATGAGTTAGGTTTCAAGAGTACATGGCTTGAAAATAAATTCCATTTCAATGCAGCAATCTTTAATATTGATTGGGACAAAGCGCAAGTAAGTGGTGCTGCTACTGAAAATGGTGGGTTACCATACACTTCAAACGCTGGTGAAGCGAACAGTAAAGGTGTTGAAATTTCGTCTAGAGCTATTTTCTCAGATAACTTCTCAGCTTTTGCTAGTTATGCTTATGCTAAAGCAGAATTGAAATCAGATGTATTAGGTTTCTTTACACAGCTAGATCCTAGCGACCCTGCTTATCTTGAGTATTCAGTATTAGACGGAGATCGTCTTCCAGGTAGTGCTGAGCACCAATTCTCACTTGGTTTGAATTATTCGCAAGAAGTATTCAACGATAAAATGTTAGATGTTATTTATGGTGTTACAGCACAAAGTGATATTTATTCTTCAGCGGGTTTACGCTCTGAAGGTGAAAAATTACCGGGTTATGCGATAAGTAATTTGTCAGCGACTATCTCTGATGATGCATGGTCTGCAACCTTATACATTGATAACTTATTTGATAGATATGCATATTCTGCTTCGCGTAGTTCAGGTCGTGATGCTGGTTTTGCTGAATTCCCAAGTCAAATAAATAACCCTGGTACTATTAATCAATATCGTTCATTTTCGCACTATGTTGTACCACCACGTACGATAGGTATTAAAGTTAATTACGCGTTTGATATGTAATTTACTTTTTTGAAATAGTATTTTTTAAAGCATTCTATTTGTTTAAATAGAATGCTTTTTTATTTTAATACATACTATAAATTCATGATTAACAGTACTCTTACTATTAACAGTAATTTCCTAAACTATTGATGATTTAACATGACCCAACGTATTTCACATCTTCATAAGCAAGCATTACAAGCGCTAAATAATAAACACTATCAGCAAGCCCATGGTTTGCTTATAACTATATTACAGCAAGACAAATGCTTTGCGGATGCCTATTTTCTGCTAGGCATTATTGCGTGTGAACATGGAAATAATGAGAAGGGCATTCAATTATTTGAACAAGCTTTAAAAATTGCCGAACATTTTGAATCTATAGATAAAAGTGAAGCTACACAGACAAATAAAGAGCGCAATCAAACGGTAATAAATAAAACAGAATACTTAGCCCATCTAGCTAAAGCTTATTCACTGATCATAGAACCGATTAAAGCTAAGCACTATGCCGATTTAACTTATAAAGAGATTAATAAACATAGTAGTGCTAGTAGCCAAGATAATACTAATCAATATCACAAAGCCTCTGCATTAACGTTAGACACTTTAGGTGTTGCTTATAGTAAAGTAGGTTTACATAACCAAGCCGTTCCACTATTTGAACGAGCAATAGAGCTTGATGGAAATAACCCTAACTACTATTTTAATTTAGGGACTTCACAAGTCTTTATCGGTGACTTTAAGGGCGCACAACAGTCTCATGAAAAAGTGATCCAGCTCGCTCCATCATTTACTAAATCGTACACAGCATTAAGTGCTTTAGGTAAAGTAAACACAGGCGCTTATAATTTACCGTCCATGAAGTTATTGTTTGATAAGGTAAGTGAGGCTGATGAAAAATTACATCTTGGTCATGCGATAGCGCGAGAATATGAAGCGCTTAACGACTATGACAACGCATTTAAATACCTGTCTTTAGCTAAGCAAGCCAAACTTGAATCTATCGATTATAACTTTGCTGATGATCAAGCTATGTTTGAGAGTTTATTTGAGAGTTTTTCTCATTCAGGTACCTTAGCAACACACCAATCAACAGATAAACAGTCGAGCAATTCAGAAGCCATATTTATTGTTGGTATGCCAAGATCGGGTACTACTTTAGTTGAGCGTATCTTGTCTCAGCATTCAGAAGTTACAACCGCAGGTGAGCTTGAGTATTTTTCATTATTAATGAAGAAAATGAGCCAAACAACCACTCAAAGAATTCTTGATAAAGAAACTATTGAAGCTGCTCAACAGATAAATTTTGAAGAGTTAGGAAAAGCATATATAGATAAAACGCGAGTTCTCACAGGTAGTACCGCAAAATTTATTGATAAAATGCCATTAAATATTTTATATGCTGGCTTTATCTTACAAGCACTGCCTAACGCCAAGATTATCTGTTTAGATAGAAGTCCACTCGATACCATCATGAGTAATTTTAGGCAGTTATTTTCAGCTAATTCATATAACTATAATTATGCCTACAATTTAGAAACGACGGCTAAATACTATACTTATTTTAAAAAGCTTGCTGATTTTTGGTTAGAAAAATATCCTGATAATTTTTATCAAATTAACTATCAAGACCTTGTTAATAACCCTAAATTACATGCTAAGAAACTGGTTGAATTCTGTGAATTAGATTGGCAAGAGGCATGCTTACATATCAATAGTAATGCTGCACCTGTAGCAACAGCCAGTGCCATTCAAGTAAGGCAACCTATAAATAATAAATCTATCGATAATTGGAAAAAATACGAACAATATCTCAGTGAAGTAAAAAGTATTATTAATAAACCTTAAACCTTAAAAGTTTATTCATTTGTAATATTTGACACCTTGAGTGCCTAATTATAACTCTATGTAATTATTGGATATTTACGTCTGTGTAATCTGGCTGTCATCTTTCCTAAATAAAAAATACATATTTCTAAAACATTTCTGTCATTTTCCCCCCGTAGTATCTCCGCAACTTTAGTTTAAACCTTATTTAAACGTTAATTAAAACAATAAATACTGCGGAGCAGAAAACATGCAAATGAAAACATTATTTCAAGTAAGTGCACTAACAGGTGCGTTAATGCTAGCTGGTTGTGGTGGAGACATTAACATTCAACCAACTGTAAACGACAACAGTGTTACTACAACCACCACAACAAATACTACTGACACAGACACTGGTACAGATACAACAACTAACCCTTGTGCAAGTCGTGGTGATTTACAAGGTGCGTATAACGGTACTGATTGTGAATACAGCGTTTCATTTGCAAGTAAAAATGTTGAAGTTGAAAACGATATTGAATTTTCAAAACTAGATAACGACGGCGTACATGTATTAAATGGTGCGCTATTGATTGGTAACGATTGCGATACGACAACGTCTTGTACTATTGAAAATGACGGTCCTACATTAACGGTAGAAGCAGGTGCTACTTTAGCATTTACTTCAGGTGAAGCGATTATTCGTATAGCTCGCGGCGCTAAGATTGATGCCATAGGTACGTTTGAAGATCCAATCATCTTTACTTCAGCAAACGCTATTGCTCGTCATGATGCTGTTGGTAATGGGGCTCAATTTGCTGATTGGGGCGGAATTATCATTAACGGTTTTGGGTTAACTAACCAATGTACTAACGCTCAACGCGCAGCAGAAACATGTAACGTTGTAACTGAAGGTGTTACTAGCTACTTCGGTGGTAACGACAATGCTGACGATAGTGGTTCTATCCAATATGCCAAAATTTGGTATGCAGGTTCAGGTCCTAAAGTAGGTGGTGACGGTGATGATTTAAACTCACTAACATTAAATGCCGTAGGTTCAGGTTCATCTTTTGACTTCTTACACATTCACCAAGGTTATGATGACGGTATCGAATTTTTCGGTGGTGCTGCAACTATTAGTCACATCGCTGTAACAGATACTCAAGATGATGCGATTGATATTGATGGTGGTTGGCAAGGTAAAGGTCAGTTTATCTTTGTTAAACATGGCTCTGTAGAAACTAAATCAGAAGTTGTTATTCCATCTGACGGTACTGACCCAGAAAGAGTGATTGCTGCAGGTTCAGAGATCTACATGGGCAACAACGGTTTTGAAACTGACGGCGAGAAGAATGGCGGCGCTGACTATGATGAAGCTCCTGCTTCTAATCCAATCATTGCTAACGTAACGGTTATTACTACCGATGAAAAATCTGTACGTGACCAAAGTGCTTCTCAGGCCATTAAGTTTGACGATGCAATTATGTCTAACTACTACAACACGTTATTCGTAAAAACTGATGGCACAAATGGTACTACATGTATCGAGCATTCATCAGACGGTGAGCAAAATGCTGATTCAATTATATTTACTTCTTCAGTAATGGCATGTGTAAATGAATTTAAAGGCGAGCAAACTTTTATCTCTGGTAAAGAGCCTGCAGCATTAACAGGTACTGCTAAAGCTGATTGGTTTGATAACTTAAGTTCAGGTTCTGTTTCAAGTGAGCGTATCGCTTCAACTTCATCAGTGTTATCTAATGACTTTGCTACAGATGTTGATTCTGCTGATATCACAGTAACAGCAACAGATGTAACAACAATAGATAGCTTCTTCGAAGAAGCAACATACATAGGTGCTGTTTCAGATGCTGATACAACATCTAACTGGTACAAGTGGGTTGATGCTGCTGTAACGGCTGCTGACCAAGATTAATCATTATCTTTTCAATAGCAAATAGGCGCTTAACGGCGCCTATTTTTTAGATGATTAATTAGGATGAAATAAAATGAATATTCAATATAAACTAAAAACAATTAGTTTAGCGGTAAGCTTAGGATTAGGTTTAGCAGTAATACCAACATCGTTATTTGCAGAAGAGCAAAATAATGAAATGGAAGAAGTTGTTGTTAAAGCAAGTCGTTTACAAGGTAGCGCTGCAGCAGTTGTTGAAGAAAGAAGAAATCAAGCCTTTGTGGCAGATATTTTAGGCTCTGAACAAATGTCTAAAACGGGTGATAGCGATGCTGCATCAGCATTACGACGCGTAACAGGTTTAACATTAGTTGACGGTAAATTTATTTATGTACGTGGTTTAGGTGAGCGTTATTCAAGTGCTCGTTTGAACGGAGCCAGTATTCCTAGCCCAGACTTAACACGTAACGTTATTCCTCTTGATATTTTCCCTTCAAGTATCATTGAAAGCTTATCGGTTCAAAAAGCCTTTTCTCCATCAATGCCAGCTTCTTTTGGTGGTGGTGCTATTGATATTCGAACGAAAACAGTTCCTCAAAGTTTTACAGGTAGTATTGAACTAGGTGTTGGCTACGATAGTGAATCAAGTTCAGGTTACACATACGATCGTAATGGTAGCGGAGTTCCACAAGCTTTAAATGAAGCGATTGTTCATTACAAAGGAGACTTTAGTTTACGTAACATCATTCTTACCGATAATTTAGCTGACACAGATACCAGCACAAGAGCTGAACAAGCAGCGGTAATTAATGGTGATTTATTAAAGAGCTTACCTAGAAACTTAGTGATGAAAGATGAATCTCTTGATCCGACTTATAACATTAAAGCGAGTTTAGGTAATTCATTTGATGAAAACTACTTTGGCGGTAGAGTTGGATTTTTAGCCGCGTTAACTTATGACAAAACCCAAATCAACACGCAAAAAACCTCATCGGTGATCAGCGAAAATTTAGTTGAAAACTGTAGCTCGGTGTTACTTACACAAGAAGACGTAACAAACTCTTGTTACAACACAACAACATCTTCAGATGTGATGACAGATAACAAACGTTTAAGTGGTGTATTTAATCTAGGTTACGAGTTAGATAGTCAGCTAGGAAAGCATAAATTATTATGGTCTAACATCTACTTAAAAGATGCCGAAGATGAAACCTCTGTTAGTGTTATTGAAAGCCCGAACGGAAGTACGATTAATACCATTGCAAGTAACGGTGTCGCTCAACGCGAACATCAATTTACCTATGAAGAGCGTGAGCTTGAAATCATGCAATTTATTGGTGAACATACTTTTCTTGATTACGGGGGCTTAGGGTTTGATTGGCAATACACAGATTCGGAAGCAACCACTGAAGTACCTACAGATATTGAATACAAGTTTATCGATCGTTATGTTGATAGTGAGTATGTTAGCTCTTCAATAACAGGTGATGACAACCGTATTGTAGCGTCATATTTAGACTTACAAGACAACGTAACATCATATAGCGGTAACTTAACTTTACCTATTTACTTAACCGACCTTGAGTTGGAATTTAAACTCGGTTACGACTTTGCTGATAAAGGTCGTTATTACACCACATCTAGCTTTGGTGTAAATAACGATACTGGCGTTACTATCCCTGTAAGTACTGGTGAAGATAATATACTGTCAGCAACCGGTTATTTAACTGATGACCTTATTGATAATAATAGTATTTTCATTGATTTTAATGAGCCTTCAGCTCCAGATGCTGACGATTATCTTGCGGGTCAGAAAATTGATGCGGGTTATGGTGCTTTTGATATTTTTTATAAAAACATTTGGCGTGTAAGTGGTGGCATAAGATGGGAAGGTTTTAAGCAGGTCTCAATTGCCACCTCAAGCTTAATCTTTAATGGTGATGACCTAAATATTTTCTTCTCAGAAGATAAAATTGCAGAAGGAACTATTCAAGAAGATGATTACTTTTCATCACTCGCGCTTACTTATATGGGCAGTGAAGATTATCAATTACGCTTAAGTTATGGTGAAACAGTTATACGCCCAGACTTAAGAGAAGTAGTACCTGTAGCGTATTTTGATCCATTAACCGATATTCGTACGGTAGGGCGTGTCGATTTAGAAAGTAGCCCAATTACTCATTACGATGCTCGTTATGAATCTTACGGTCAAAATGGTGATAACTATTCAATAGGGCTTTTTTATAAAGACATCGAAAAACCTATCGAATCAATATTATCCGTAGGTGACCAAGATTATAGTTTAGGTTTTGTGAATGGTGAAACAGCTAAAGTATATGGCATTGAAGCTGAATGGTTGTATGATCTTTCTTGGATGAGTGATGGGTTCTTTACTTCAGGTAACATTACGTTAAGTGATTCTGAAGTTGAAATTGACCCTGCTTTAGCAGGTAACTTAACCAATGCAACTAAACGTATGAGCGGGCATTCACAGTACGTCGCTAACTTACAAATGAGCTACGATTCAGCTAATGGTCTGCACAGTAGTTCATTAGTGTATAACGTATTTGGTGAGCGTATTCTTGCTTCAGGTGTTAGTGGTTCAGACGATGCTTACGAGCAACCGTTTCATTCATTAGATTTAGTTTATACCTACTATCCAGACTTTAATTCTAAAATTAAGCTGAAGGTTAAAAATTTATTCGATGAAGATCAAGAAGTCACACAGTCTGATATCGTGGTTCGCTCAAAAGCTATTGGTGTCAATGTAAGTTTAAGTTATACCTACGAGTTTGAATAATTAGGTATTCTAAATTCAAACTTTAATTTACTTTAAAAATTAATAAAAGGTCGCTTCATTTATTTGAAGTGACCTTTTTTATTGTGTGCTTTTCAGCAGTTTTCATTTGAAACCTCCATTCATTGCTGTTTATACTTATCTTTTTTACTACTTATCCCTAGTTTAGGTGACTTAATATCTAAAAATAATTATCACTAAGGATAAAGTTGGTGTATAAATTAAAAAAGACTATGATTAGTTAATCCACTAATTTATTTACACTATTTTCGTTTAGGTGATGTTATCAGCCAGAATATTTCTAAGGATAGAAAGTCTCATACTCATTACTTTGTGTGGGTATTCCTGTTTTTTTTAGCGCTTTCCTCGTTTCCTTCATTGGCAGCTATATTTTTTCAAGCTGAAAAAGCTGAAACTATTAGCAACTTCCGCGCAATTCCTATCTATTTATCTGAAAATAAAGTACAAGCATATACTCGTCATTCTCATGAAGATAGCCATGGCTATTTATGGTCAGCAGGTAGCGCTGGGTTATTAAGATACGACGGATATAAAAACAAAAAGTTTGATTTTCAAGAGTCTACAAATGAAACAGATGGAGGCGTTCCTTATATATTCACTGATAGTAGGGGGAGCTTATGGATCGCAAATACTTATTTGTATCGCTTCGATGATAAAACTGAAAAGTTTGAAGCCTTTTCTTTAGGTAAACAATATCGAATTACGACCATGACTGAAGATGCAGAAGGTAATTTGTGGCTTTTTAATTCAAATTCAGATGTATTCAAATTTGATATCACCTTAAATAAACTCATCAGCACCCCATTTTATAATGAAACCATTGATAGTTTTAAAATAGTTAAAAGTAGTGTTTACGACAAAGCTAATCACACTATTTGGTTTACGTCAGAACAAGGGGTTTATGGATTTGATCTTCTAAATGAAAAATTAATTAAAGTAACTACCCTTATTGATAAATACTTTTTGAACTTTTTAATTCGTGATATGACCTTGGATGCAAAGCGAAATACCTTATGGGTTGGAACACCTAAAGGTGCTTTGCGTATAAACACCATGTCACTTGAGGTGAAGCTTTATACAGCTGAAGATTCTTACGGCAGTTTACCTATTTCTGATGTAAGTGTTACCTTCGTTGATTCAGCCAATAATGTATGGTTAGGTTTAGAAAAAGCAGGTCTTTGTGTTTTTAAACATTTGTCTGAAACCTTCATGTGTATAGAAGCTTCTTTAGATGGAGAATACAAATTACCCGTAGCGACAGTCGAAGATATTAGCGAAGATAGTAATGGTTCTCTTTGGTTATCTATGAATCAATATGGTCTGTTTCGTCTTACACCAGACCTTGAAAAATTTAATAAAATGCGAGATAGCATAACGAATTCAGATAAAGGTTATTTTAAAAATTCCTTTGATGGAATTGTCAGAGAAAATAAAGATATATGGATAGCAACTGATGGTGGCGGAATAAATATATTTAACTATCAAACGGGTATTTATAAATCGATTAAACATGATCCCAAAAACCCTAATTCGCTTTCCTCTAATTCAGTTATATCCCTTACCGAAGATGAAAATGGTTTTATTTGGGCTGGTACCTGGGCTGGAGGAGTTTCTAAAGTTGACCCTGAAACTATGATGGTTGAACGCTTTATTAATTACCCTGATGCTCTTAAAGATCAAACGATAGCGGGCAATAATGTTTTTGTTGTTGAGTCTGATCAAAAGGGCGGTATTTGGATAAGTGTTTGGGGTTGGGGATTGCAGTATCTTAATGTAGAAGATGGTCTGTTTACTAACTTTATCTATGGTGAAGATAAAGGAGAACACACAATACAGAATACAGAAATATCTCACTTACAACTTTTCAATGAACAGTTATGGATAACAGGTAAAGAAGGGCTTGAAGTTTTAGATATAAAAACTCAAACCTTTAAAATACTTTTAGACACCGATGACTTCGGTTTTACTTTTGTTTGGGTAAAATCATTGGAAGAAATATGGATAGGAACTTTTAATGGTCTTATCCGTTTCAACGCAATTACAAAAGCGAAAAAAGTTTACACAACGGAAGATGGTTTGCCGAGTAATGAAATATCTTATCTTAGAATGAGTGATAATAATCGAGTATGGGTTGCAACGAGTAATGGTTTAAGTGTGCTAGATTTAAGCACAAATGAGTTTACTAATTATACAAAAAAAGAAGGTATGGTTGGTAATCAAATGAGCACTCATGGTGAATTTATTGAAGTTGAAAACTTATTATATGTCCCAAGTAAATCAGGCATAACTATTATTAACCCTGACGAAATGCCCAATAATCATCACAGACCTAAAACTATTATCAGTGATATAGCGTTTATTAATCCTGATACTTTTATTACAGACCGTTCCACAGAAAATAAAATAAAAATTCCGATTAGTGCTAACAGCATCAAGTTTGAATTTGTCGCCTTAAACTTTATTTTTCCTGAATATAATCAATACAAATATAGATTAATTGGTTTGCAAAGTGACTTTGTGCAAACTAAATCCAACGAACGCTTTGCTCGTTTTACAAACTTACCCGCAGGTGATTATACCTTTGAAGTATACGGTGCTAATGGTACTGGCGTTTGGGATAATGATGGCGATAGCTTTTCATTTACTATTTTACCTGCCTGGTGGACAACCTGGTGGGCTAAGCTATTGTTCTCTATTTTATTTTTGATGTCTGTTTTTCTGATTTATAAGTGGCGATTTTCTCTTAATCGAAAAAGGGAGAAAGACCTACAACGCATGGTTGAAGACAAAACCAATCAGCTGCAATCTTATGCGACTGAATTAAAAAGAACGAGTCAGAGCCTAGTTAACCTGAACAGTGAACTAGAGAATCGTGTAGAGAAAAGAACTGTCGAACTTAGATCAGAGATTAATGAACGAAAAACAGCTGAAGCGAAGCTCTTTTATATGGCATTCCACGATTCATTAACTGGCTTACCTAACCGAGAGTGGATCATTCAATATATTGATAGATTACTAACGCGTTGCCAAGAAGAGCCTGATTTAAGTTTTGGTGTAATGTTTTTAGATGGTGACCGATTTAAACAAATAAACGATACATTAGGTCATGTTATTGGAGACCAATTATTAAAAGCATCAGCTAAACGTTTATCTGATTTATTGAAAGAAAATCAATATGTAGGTCGTTTAGGTGGAGATGAGTTTACTGTTATTGCTGAATCTAGCCAAGAGCTTGCTTTCGAAACTTTAGCTCAAGAGATTATTGATGAATTTAAGAAACCATTTTTATTTGATAATCACACACTATATTTCAATGTCAGTATTGGTATTGTTAAGTGTGATTCGCATTATAAAGATGTTCCTGAAGTACTTCGTAATGCAGACATTGCTATGTACAGAGCAAAAGATCTAGGTCGTGGAACTTACCAATTATTCGATAAACAAATTCAAAAGAAAACACTTGAAATAGCCGAGCTGGAAGCCCGATTACGTGTAGCCGTTGAAGAATGTAATTTTCATTTAGTTTATCAACCGATTATAAATTTAGAAACTGGCTTAATTCAAGGTTTTGAAGCCTTAATCAGATGGCAACATCCAGAAAAAGGGTTAATTTCACCCCTTACTTTTATTCCTATTGCAGAAGAAACAGGCTTAATTTGGGATATAGGGAAATGGGTACTTAAAGAAGCTTGTAAGCAAACAAAAAAATGGCACGATATGGAATTAGGGTTTTATCCTAATATCTCAGTTAACTTATCCACTAACCAAATCCGTAATGCAGACTTTTTGAAAATGCTTGATGAAACTATTGAAGATACCGGCATTGATCCTAAGTATTTGAAGCTAGAGTTAACAGAGTCGGTGCTTATAGAAAACAATCATGCCTTAAGCTTACTTTATGAAGCATTGCACGATCGTAAAATAGATTTAGCGATAGACGACTTTGGTACTGGGTATTCATCTCTGGCTTATTTAAATGAAATTCCGGTACAGTTTTTAAAAATAGATAAAGGCTTTGTTGAAGTTATCGATCAAAATTCTGACAGCGAAATTAATCAAGACGCTTTAGAAGTGATAAAAGCTATTATATCTTTAGGTCAAAGTTTACGTAAGCAGGTGGTCGCAGAAGGTATTGAAACCAAAACTCAGTTGTCTGCACTTATAGAACACGGTTGTGATTTTGCTCAAGGGTATTTTATGTCAAAACCTTTATCGGCAGAAGATGCGACTAAAGTGATTCAATCTAAAAAAAACATAGCTGACGGCGGTGTTAATATCCCTAAAGAAGAATATGTTAATGAATATATTTCTCGTTCTGAAAAATAATTAAGTGGCTTGTTTTTTGAGAATGTAAAATGGATGTTTTTACATTCGGTCAAGGAAATAGCTTCTTGAAAGTTTTGTTTCAAGGCTTTGTTTTTAATTCGAATTTATCTAATTTTTATCGTTTTGTCACATTTGGATTTAATACATATTACCTTAAGTCCTATTGTCTAATATTTCCATACTTCAACCTTTAAGTTCCCGATCTTTTATTATCTAGTGATCATGTCATTCCTTTCTTTTCTTTTCATAATAATTCATTTATCTGAAGCTAACATGTTTGTATTTCTCAATTTTTAAAATGTGCGTGGTAATTCTATTTTATGGAATGTTGTTATCTATTTTTATGTTTTTACTGAATGTGACTGTTACGTAATAATAGATACACAAAAGTAGCAAGCATCAAGAATGCGAGTTTTACTTCAATTTATATCCCAACAAATGTTATTGGCTAGTTTAGCTATCTAAGGCATTTACCCCTTACTTATTGAGAATATTATGAACGCCGTCGACTTTTACTATGAGAACAAATGTACAACGTCTGACCCAACAAAGGGGTTAGCATTGGTTGCTGAAGGTGGCGGACAAAGAGGTATTTTCACGGCAGGTATTTTAGATAGCTGGTTAGTTAAAGATTTTAACCCTTTTGATTTGTTAATAGGGACATCTGCTGGCGCGCAAAACTTATCGAGCTACATGGCTAAGCAAGTGGGTTATGCTAAAAAATCTATTATGGAGCTATCAAGTCATCCACAATTCTTTAATCTTAAACGCTCTTTTATTGGTGGCAGTTCAGTCAACTTAGATTGGTACTTCAATCAAGTGAATAGTGCTTCTCATAAATTAGATATTGAAGAAGCTAAAGCTCAAATGAAAAACCGTCGAATATTATTTTCTGCAACTAATGCTAAAGATTTAAGTCCGTCATTTTTCGAACCAGAAAATGATGATTGGCTAACACCATTAAAAGCATCTAGTGCTTTACCTTATTTATACAAAAAGGGCGTTAAAGTAGGTGAAGACTTTTACGTAGATGGCGGAGTAGCGTCACCTATACCTATTCAAGAGGCTTATTCTCAAGGCGCTAGAACGGTTGTAACCATTAGAACCGTTCCAACAGATTATTCGGCTAAAACACAGTGGGCGCATAAACTTAAAAAGTCATGGGTATGTAAAACCAATAAATGTCCTAAAATATTAGACATTATTACCGAGCATGAAAACTCGTATGAAAATGCTGTTAGCTTTATAAAAACACCACCCAAAGGCTTAAAGGTTATTGAAATATCACCACCAAGACCATTGTTAAGTAAGTTAGTTGGGAGTAGCTATGAAGCTTTACAAGCTGATTATGAAATGGGATTAATGGTGGGGCATGAATTTTTAAAGAACTTCAGTTGTGAACTGCTTAATAGTTAAAATATTTAACTATAACTACAGACACTTTAATTGTACCTAAAATAAAAAAACAGCCATTGATAGGCTGTTTTTTTATTTAGAGCATAAGTTTATTGTTCTTTAGGGTAAATAATAGTCGGTTTCATTTTAGAGGTATCTACATGAATGACATCTGTTATTGTTTTAAATTCATTGGGTGCAGCTACCTGTTCAAGTGCTGAACCACTGAATAAGTTTTTCATGTCTGGTGACTGTCTAGAATAAGCATTAATAAATAATCGTAACTTCTTTGCCACCAAAGGGTATTGTTTAGCTAATTCTATAAGTTCATCGGTCCTAGCAAAAACAAATTCAGCGTAGGTATTAAAATCATTTTCTACTGAGGTTGTAGCATAATTATTTAAAAAACCATTTTCATAATCTATTGGTTCGTAGTTATCAGCAAGCGCTTCTTTATCTGTAACCTTAGCTTCCCAATTTTTAGGCATTAAATCTCCCCAAAAGCGAGTAATAACAAAGCTTTTATGATAAATAAACGAACTTAATTCATGATGTACACCATATAATGCCGAGTTGTAATTTGACTCACCCGAAGAGTCTATCGTAGAAGCAACAATAATCCACGAATACTGATATGTTCCACCAGCTTGCATACCATCAAAAAACATGTTTCCAGCGATAAATATAGCGTCAATTTGTGATGAAACAAAATCATCAGGATAAGCTATTAATGCATCTTCAACACCTCTTAGCGACTCATCTAAACTGCTTTGTTCTGCAGAAAATATTTCACCATCAGACATTTTCGCATTTAATTGCGTATAAGGAGGTACAAAAAAGGTTGCTGGATCACCTGTACCAATAACTATATTATGAGTTTTAGCCAATCGTTCCCGTTTATCTTCAATGCTTTCGCTAGGCGTACATGCGGTTATCAACAATACCGATAACAAAAACATAAAATATTTATGCATGGGGTATCGTTTAGTGTGCATATATTACCTTACCAGCAGGAACAACCGTTATACTCAACCTTGTTGTAACAGGTAATAATGCTCTTGGTGCAATGATTGTTGCTCCTCGCCATAACGTAGCAGCACGTGCATACATAGTTGCTGCTGCTGCAAAAGACACGGGATCATCTGCAACCCCGACTCCCAAAGTTAAAAAATCTTCAACTATAGTGCCTACAATTAAAAGGGAAGCTGCTACAACTAAACCCGTTGCAATTTCTTCATTAGAAAAATTGATTGTTGATTCAGGAATTGGTTCATTTGAACTTGGTGAATTATCACGACGAGATCCTGATTTAGGTGTTACCTCAATGCTAATACTGACGTTAGCTCCGATATAATTAAAATCGCCAATATTACCTTTTAATTCAGGTAGTTTTATTTCGTATTTGATTTTAGGGATAGGCGAGTTTGAGTCAGCCACAATACCAACTGAGGTAGTTGGAATATTAGGTGTATTACTTTTGGCTATTAAGCTCATGTCTAATTTTACTTTACGAGTGTTGTCATCGTAATTAACTGTCATGTCAGCTAATAAGGTACCAAATGCTGTATTAGCTGCATGTGTCGCTTTAGCCTCAAGCTCACCATTATTTGTTACATAGGTAATAGGTAGGCTTTCTTTACTTGTTAATACGACATTACCTGTCATTTTAACTTCAATAATTGCTGCAGGATTAACTATTGGTGGCAAGACAAGTTCTTTTAAATTATATTGTATAGCAAAAGGGGTTTTTATATCTTCTAATTGTTGCTTTAAGGGTTTTGGTACATTTGATTTGGGAAGCGTTTTTTTACTTTTTGTTTCTTGAAAACCAGTGATCGGTAGTGCTATTTTTTGCCCAGGATAAATAAGATCAGGGTTAGTTATTCCTCGACCAGTGCTAGCAATAACAGATTTTCGATTATTGTATTTCCATAAGCGTGGCCATTCGTGTGGAGAACCTAAGTACTTTGCCGATATATCCCAAAGTGTATCACCGCTTTTTACAATATAAGTATTCGTTGTCATTAATTTTATATCCCTATAATAGTTAAGTTAAATCCTTTTTAACGCGAAAAATTATATAGAGAATGGTTATTAAAGTCTAGCAACATGTTTTCAATATATGACTCATACCCAAAAGCCCAAGTTATGACTTTAATAACTCTCATTTTAACTTAGTTTACGTTTAAATAACTCAACCGACATTAAGTACACTTGGATCGCTAATGCGGCATCGTAACGTTCGCCTTCGTCTCGCATAAATGCATGTTGCGCATTAAACTCGTGCCAAGTGAAGGTGTTCTTACTTTCAAGTAACTTCTTATGGATCTTCATTCTGCCTTCATCTGGCACATGTGGATCTTGCTTGCCCCAAATCATTAATAATTCACCTTTAATATCGGGTGTACGAGTAAATGAATCATTATTTTCATTACAAGGTAACGTATTAGAATGTATATCGGTCGCGTATAAACATGATGCTGCTGATATGTTTTCATTTAATGCAGCGCGATAAGCTAAATGTCCACCAATACAAACACCCATAGCACCGACTTTGCCTGAGCAATTATCTAAAGTGCGAGCAAAGTCGATTAATGTTTGCGTATCTGAATCGTGATCCTCTAGAGGCTTTGCCCATTTATCTGCATTACCTTTGTCTTTGCCTGCATCGTCGTAACCTAAAACGGTGCCAATAGGATTCAGCTCATGAAATACTTCGGGCACCAATACAATAAAACCATGACTAGCCATAATCGCTGCACTTCTCGCAATAGGAGCCGTTTGTTGAAATATTTCAGAATAGAAAATAATGCACGGATAATTACCTTGTTCTTCAGGTTGATAGATTGTGGTGCGCATTACACCTGTAGGAGTAGATAAATCTTGCTGGCTGTTGGTGATAATCATCGTATGTTAATCCTTTAATGCTCTATTAAATAAGTTTATGAAATATGGTTTAAGGTTGAGCTACGTCCATTTTTAGTTGAATCAATTTTATGTGGATGTTTTAAATCTTTCCAAGCGGTAACTTTTCCACCCTGATTAAGTACAGGGAAACCTGACCCTGTGTGTTCATCTTGATAACTTTCTTTATCTAAAAAGCTTAACAACTTTTGATAATCATCAGGTTTTGAAATATCGATAAATAACACCGAATAAGCTTGTTGCTCAAAAAACTCGGTTACCGCTGCCTTATGTTTGTTGTAACAGGCGATAAGAAATTCATCATCGTTAATGTTTTCTAAGGTAAAAGGTGAAAATATCTCACCGTAACAACGTTTAATTATTGGGTTGAAGCCACCGTCATCACGTACAACATTATTATACATACGTAGCAATAACTGTTTTATGGAAGGTACCCATTTTTCAGACTCTCGCGTTAAATAAATAAACTGACTGTTAGGGTAGTAATGAAAAAGCTCTTTGTAGTCATTAAAGATTGGTGTATCGGCTAGCGCATTGGCTTTTTCGAATGTGGTTTGAGTATAAGCGGTATGAGCCACATGATAGTTAAGAGAAAGTAAGGTTGAACAAATACTGGTAGTGCCTGTTCTAGGCAGTCCCAAAACGAAAACTTTGGTGAGTTGATTCATATTAATTTATTCATACCTGTCTTATATCTTTCAAGAGGGAAAATCTTAGCAATAAGCCCGTATTTTAGGGCAAAGTTACAACTAACACTATCTGAAATACACTTTATTATTCCTTAACGTATTCTGCTTATTTCCCTCATGCCTCGTTAACTTCCTGTAAATACGGGACTCCCTGTAAAAAAAATGTCACGTAATTGTCATTTAATAAATCTGCAACATTGATGAAACCTAGTTGTCATATTCGACCTTTAATATACGCCCAATTATAGAGTTATATTGAATTTCAACATAAGGTTTTTACTATGAAATTGTCTACTTTGGCCAAAGCAAGTTTGCTTTTAAGTGCAAGCGCACTAAGCCTCTCAACATTTGTAAACGCTGCTTCAGCAAATGAAGAACCATTATCACAAGTTGTAGATGCTGGAAAAACAATTAATGAATCAGCAAATAAATCTCAACGTCGTGTAGATAACATCAGCGAACAAATTCAAACCAAACTTCAACAATTCAAAACAGTTAATAAAGAAGTTGATGGTTTACGTGTTTACAACAAGCAAATGAATACTCAAATCGACAATCAATTAACAGAGTTAGATCAGTTAGCGGTTTCAATGGAGCAAGTCAGCATTATTGAACGTCAGGTTTCACCATTAATGGCGCGCATGATTGATACATTAGAAGCTTTTGTTGATTTAGATGTGCAGTTTTTGCCAGAAGAACGTACCAAACGTATAGCGGGTTTACAGAAAATGATGGAGCGTGCCGACGTTTCAGTATCTGAGAAATTTCGCCGAGTACTAGAAGCTTACCAAGTTGAAGTTGAATACGGACGCACCATTGAAGCGTACAACGGTTTATTAACGGTTGATGGTAGCGAACGCGATGTCGACTTTTTACGTATTGGCCGTGTGAGTTTGGTCTATCAAACACGTGACGGACAAAAGCTAGGCTTGTGGAATAACGAGACTAAGTCTTGGGATGAACTTCCTGCTGAATATCGTTCAGACATTAATAAAGGTTTACGTATTGCTCGTAAACAACTTGCCCCAGATTTAATCATTGTGCCTGTAGCGCAAAACTCAGCCGAATAAATACGGTAATAGGAATTATGAAAATGAAAAAATTAAGCCAATTTTTTTCACTGGTTGTATTAGCTGCAACAGCGCTAAGTGTAACAACGGGTGCAACTGCTCAAAATGCTTCATCTCTTGATGATTTATTAAAGCAACTTGAGCAAGGTAACATTGCACAAACTGAACAAAATACAGCACGTGAAGCCGAGTTTAATGCTAAAAAATCTGAACAAGATCGTTTACTTAAGCAAGCTAAAAATACACGTGATAACGAAGTACAACTAAGTACAGAGTTAGAAGCGACGTTCCAAGATAACGAAATCGAATTAGCCAATAAATCTGACGCGTTAACTAAACGTATGGGTGAATTAAAAGAGTTATTTGGTGTACTTCAACAGGTAGCTGGCGATACCAGAAGTAAATTTCAAACTTCAGTGGTTTCAGCTCAAATTGCTGACCGTGGTGTGTTTTTAGATGACTTTGCGCAAAGCATGGGTTCATCATCAAAACTTGCCTCAATTGAAGAAATTGAACGTTTATGGTTTGAACTACAACGCGAAATGACTGAAAGCGGCAAAGTACATAAGTTTAGCCGTGAAGTTGTAAAAGTTAACGGCGAAAAAGTTAAAACTGACGTAGTGCGTGTTGGTGGCTTTAACTTAGTGTCTGACGGTAAATATTTAGAATACGTAGATGAAACCGGCAGTGTTGCTGAATTAATTAGACAACCATCAGATCGATACCTATCAAGCGCTGCAGAATTAACGTCAAGTGCGTCTAATGTCGTACCTTTCGCATTAGACCCAACAGGCGGTTCAATCTTAGGTCTTCTAGTTCAAGCGCCTAACTTACAAGAACGTATAGATCAAGGTGGCTCTGTAGGTTATGTGATTTTAGCGATAGGTTTAATTGGTTTATTAATTGGTGTTGAGCGTTTTATCTCATTAACCATTATTGGTGGCAAAGTTAACAGCCAACTTAAAAACACCACAGCGTCTAAAAACAATCCTTTAGGTCGAGTGATGTTAGTAAAAGACGAGAACGACAGTGCTGATGCTGAAACCTTAGAGCTTAAATTGTCTGAACGTATCTTAAAAGAAGTACCGGTTCTTACTACTCGCTTAACCTTTATCAAAATTATTTCAGTAGTGGCCCCGCTTATCGGTTTACTTGGTACGGTTGTCGGTATGATTAACACCTTCCAAGCGATTACTTTATTCGGAACAGGTGACCCTAAACTGATGGCTGGTGGTATTTCACAAGCTCTTGTTACTACCGTATTAGGCTTAGTTGTAGCTATTCCAATGGTATTTATCTCTACCATTTTAAATACACGTAGTCGCGGCATTATTAACATTCTACAGCACCAAAGTGCAGGTATTTTAGCTGAGCGTTTTGAAGCTGAAAAAACAGGTAAAGGAGCGTAAATCATGATTTTATTCATCGAGATGATGAATAGCATTCGTGAGTTTCTTGATACGGGTGGGCAAGTTCTCACCGTTATCGCCTTTGTTATTTGTTTGATGTGGCTCTTAATATTTGAACGTATGTACTTCTTTTTACGTAGTTATAAATTCGTAAAAGCTGACATGGTTCAACGTTGGGAAAGTAGAGCAGACAAGCGCTCTTGGAGTGCTGAGCAAATTAGAATAGCAAACGTTTCAAGAGCAACTGAAATGCTAAAGCAAAATGTACCGCTTATTCAAAGTTTAGTTGTTTTATGTCCGTTATTAGGTTTATTAGGCACAGTAACCGGCATGATTGAAGTATTTGATGTAATGGCGATTTCAGGTAGCGGTAACGCAAGATCCATGGCATCGGGTGTTTCAAGAGCAACCATTCCAACAATGGCTGGCATGGTAGGTTCATTATCGGGTGTATTTGTTGTGACCTGGTTACAGCGCAAAATAAAGCGTAGAACTCAACAGCTTGAAGATAGTTTGCCATTGGCTCATTAAGCTTTATTAACAAGCTAAATAAGTCGCTACACCAGGAAAAAACATAATAAATTGCAACCTTGCTCTTATTCATAACATTGAAAGAGCAGGGGATTTACATAAAAGTTCACAGTAGGGTAGAAAAACATGCGTTCTCAATTATCACAAGTATTGCAAGAACAGGAAGAAGCAGAAGAAATTAATATGACACCTATGTTAGATGTTGTTTTCATTCTATTAATATTCTTCATTGTAACCGCTTCATTTGTTAAAGAAGCAGGTATTGAAGTTAATCGACCTGAAGCCGCAACAGCCGTTAAAAAAGAGCGTGCTAATATTTTAGTCGCTATTAGCGAAACAGGCGAAATTTGGATCAACAAACGTCGTGTTGATGTACGTGCAGTTCAAGCAAACATTGAACGTTTAAAAGCTGAAAACCCGCAAGGTACTGTGGTTATTCAAGCAGACAAAAAAGCCACAACCGACGTATTAATTAAAGTCATGGATTCAGCTCGTGCTGCGGGTGTTTACGATGTTTCAATTGCGGCGCAAGAGGCATAACCATGATGAATAAAAGTGGTCGTTATTTATTTGGCTTAACTTTCGCTGTTGTTGTTACCTTTGCTTTATTGTGGGGAATGCAGGCACTTATTACTGGTGGAAACAATGCTTTAACTGAAGCTCCGCGTGGTAATGTGCTTGATTTTATTCGCTTAAAGAAAGAGCAAGATGTAACTAAGAAAGAGCGAAAACCACAAAAGCCAGCTAAACCAAAAACACCGCCACCACCTATGGTGCAACCACAAATGCAACAAGCTAATCCAAATGCTGATGCAGTAAGCTCAAGCTTTGCTGCTGATATTCAAGCCGATGCGTCTTTAGCAGGTGGTTTAAGTTTAGATACAGGCGATGGCGATTACTTACCTATTGTGAAAGTAGCTCCAATATATCCACGCAGAGCGCAATCAAGAGGTATAGAAGGTTACGTAATTGTAGAGTTTATTGTAACTAAAACAGGTGCAGTTCGTGACCCTGTAGTGATTGCCGCTGAACCTGCAAGTATATTCGACCGAGCAGCTATGGACGCTGCACTTAAGTTTAAGTACAAACCACGAGTTGTAGATGGTGTCGCAATGGAAGTTGCAGGTGTACAAAATAAAATATCGTTCCAAATTGGAGAGTAGGAGAGAGTTATGATTAAAAAATTATCATTACCACTATTATCAGCAGCTTTACTTTTTAGTGCCTCAAGCGTGATATCCAACGAACTTGGTGGAACAATAGCGCAAGCACAAGAAAATGCGGCAACCAATGACACAGTGAAAGTACCAGCTATGCGTAATCGTGTTTACACTCAATTAGCACGTGCACAAAAGTTAGCTGATGAAGGTAATAAGCAAGAAGGCTTAGCGGTATTAGACGAAGTAAAAGATCGTATCAGTAGTTTGAATAGCTATGAGCAAGCAATGCTTTGGAATTTTTATGGTTTCATGTATTACGGTAGCGACAACTTACCATTAGCGATAGAAAACTTTGAAAGAGTCGTTGCTGAAAAAGCTATTCCTCTTTCGTTACGAACATCGACATTATTTTCGTTAGCGCAATTATCAATGCAACAACAAAACTATGATCAATCGCTAAACTATTTAGAGCAATGGCAAAAAGTTAATACTAAACCATTAACCAGTACCCAGCAGATGTTATTTGCTCAAATCAATTATCAAAATAAAGACTACAAAGCGTCACTTAAGTATGTAAATGAAGCGATAGAACTTGCCTTAACAAAAGATGAAACACCAAAAGAAAACTGGTTTATCTTACAACGTGCAAACTATTACGAATTAAAGCAGCCTGAAAATGTGGTTAAAGTTATAGAAGATTTGATACGTTTTCACGATAAACCAAAATACTGGATACAGCTCAGTGGCATGTATGGTGAAGTTGGTGAAGAAGAGAAACAGCTCGCCGTTATGGAAAGCGCTTATCAAGCGGGTTATGTAACAACTTCACAAGACATTATTACACTCATACAGCTTTATCGTTTTCATGGTGTACCTTACAAAGCCGCTAAGCTATTAGCTAAAGCTATTGAAGATGGAAGCGTGGCAGCTGAAGAAAAGTATTTAGATATGTTGGCGCAATCTTACATTGCCGCTAAAAATGACGAGAAAGCCATACCTGTACTTGTTAAAGCCGCAGAAATTGCTGAAACGGGTAAGTTTGACGCTTACTTAGCTCAGTCATACCTTAATCTTGAAAATTGGGATCTAGCGATAACATCAGCAAAGAAAGCCATTAAACGTGGTGGAGTTGATCGTTTAGGTAATATGCATTTAGTGATTGGTATGTCTAACTTTAATTTAAAAAAGTTTGATGAATCTTTAATGGCTTTTGAAGATGCACAGAAGTTAAAAGAAACCAGTAAAACAGCTGAACAGTGGTATCAGTATGTTAAGCGTGAACAGAATGCACACATGCAGTTAGCTATGTTGAATAAAGCAAGCTAGATAAATAAAGCTAACCAATAAAAAAGGCCAAAGAAGTTTCCCTCTTTGGCCTTTTTTTATATCTATTTCTCGTCCAGAAATGAGTCTTGTTTTGGAATAACTCAATACGTTATTCCACGTGCAAGTTACTTACTTAATGCTTCACCTAAGTGAGGACGAATATCTTTTAGAATTTCTTTAGCTAATCTTGGGCCTGCAGCAACAATGTTGCCAGACGCAGTGTGATTATGACCACCAGTAAAATCTGTTACTAGTCCGCCAGCTTCAATCACTAATAATTCACCTGCAGCAGTATCCCAAGGTTTTAAACCTATTTCGAAGAAACCGTCTACACGACCTGCAGCAACATAAGCTAAGTCTAATGCAGCAGAACCACTACGACGCATGTCAGCAGTTTTTGTGAATAAAGATTTGAATATATTTAAATAAGCATCAGTGTGTTGCTTACATTTGAATGGGAAACCAGTAGCTAAAACAGTACCGCTTAATTCTTTAAGAGGTTTAACTCTCAATTTAAAGTTATTTAATTGAGCGCCTTTACCACGGCTTGCAGTAAATAGTTCACCACGAATTGGATCATAAATTACAGCTTGGTCTAACTTACCTTTAACTTTTAATGCAATCGAAACTGCAAAGTGAGGAATGCCTTTTACAAAATTGGTTGTGCCATCAAGCGGGTCGATGATCCATTGGTAATCGTCGTCTTTACCTTTCAAAACACCACTTTCTTCACAGATAATTGTGTGATCTGGGTATGATTTACGAATCGTTTCAATAATCGCTTCTTCAGCGCTTATGTCTACGTTAGTTACAAAATCATTTGTGCCTTTTGATTGAACTTCAATTTTATCAACTTGCTCAAACGCACGAACAATTACTTTTCCAGCGACACGCGAAGCACGTATAGCGATATTAAGCATAGGATGCATAACAACTACCTTATTTTATAAACAGCATTTTAAAAGAACGAGAAACTTGAACGCAGAGCGAAAATCAAGCGGCGCAAAGTATAGCAAAATAAATAATCTATAGCGACAAAATTAATTTAAACAGCCCAACAGTAAAATATAAGTTTAGCCTAATAAGGAATAAGTTTTAATTAAACGATACAAATCATGTTTTTAGTTTTATCGTTTTATTGTTACTAGTTGTTTTTTCATAAACTAACTTCGACTAAACAAGTACTAAACGCAATAAAGAAGATGATTTTTGTCAGTACAAGGGAGATCTTCTGTGATAACATTATTTCATAATTGTATACGTAACTATCCACTGGATCCTGCATCATCAAGCAGATCGAGTATTAATAGGTAATTCCATTCAGGTTTCTTCAATAACTTTCTGTAAAAGTTTAAACAAGCCCTAATGTAAAAATTAAATTACCTAAATATTGAGAGTAATAAATAATGCCAAGTTCTTTGTTAGATAATGTACGCATTGTCTTAGTAAACACATCTGATTGTCGTAATATTGGTTCTGCAGCAAGAGCAATGAAAACAATGGGTCTTAGCCAACTAGTATTGGTAGACCCTATTGAAATGCCAAATGGTCAAGCGCAAGCATTAGCTGCTGGTGCAACTGATGTTTTAGCGGGCGCTAAAGTAGTAAGTACATTAGAAGAAGCCATAAGCGATTGCGGTTTAGTTGTTGGCACAAGTGCTCGTTCACGTACTTTACCTTGGCCAATGTTAGAGCCAAGAGGATGTGGTGCAAAGCTTATTGAAGAAGCAAATAACTTTCCAGTTGCTTTAGTTTTTGGTCGTGAAAGTAGTGGTTTAACTAATGATGAACTACAACTTTGTCATTTCCATGTACAAATACCAGCTAACCCAGAATACAGCTCGTTAAACTTAGCGATGGCGGTTCAAACATTAAGTTATGAAGTACGCACGAGCTTTTTAATTGCTGAAAATGCTAAATATGAGAAAGCTGAAGCACCTGTAGCAAAAGCTGAAAATGCTGAAGATGAAGAATACCCAGTAATAGAAGAAACTGAGCGTTTATATCAACATTTTGAAGATGCTTTAAAAGCCACTGGTTTTATTGTGCCGAGTCACCCTGGTTTAGTAATGACTAAGTTAAGGCGTTTATTGAACCGTGCAAGACCAGACAATAAAGAAGTTAAGATGTTACGTGGCATGTTAGCGTCAGTAGAGCGCGCAGCAAAAAAATAAAGCCTAATTACAGAATGATAAGTAAAGGATAAATTATGTTCAGCCGCATCAAAGAAGATATCAACAGTGTCTTTGATAGAGATCCAGCAGCACGTACTTCATTTGAAGTATTAACAAATTACCCTGGTATGCATGCAATATGGATACACAGGCTAAGTCATAAGCTATGGAAAGCTGAATGGAAATTGTTGGCGCGTTTGCTTTCAACTTTTTCGCGTTGGTTAACAGGTGTAGAAATTCATCCAGGCGCTACCTTAGGTAGACGCTTCTTTATCGATCATGGCATGGGTGTTGTGATTGGTGAAACCGCTGAGATTGGCGACGACTGTACTCTATATCACGGTGTTACCTTAGGTGGCACAAGTTGGAATGCAGGCAAACGTCATCCTACGTTAGGTAATAATGTGGTTATTGGTGCTGGCGCTCAAGTTTTAGGCCCTATTACTATTGGTAATGGCGGCAAAGTAGGTTCTAACTCAGTCGTTGTGAAAAGCTTACCTGATAATGCTACCGCTGTTGGCATACCTGCTCGTATTGTAAATCTTAACAAAGCTGAAACAGAACAGTCTGAACGAGAAAAAGCTGCGAGAAAATTCGGCTTCGACGCTTATGCTATTTCTGGTGATAATCCAGATCCTGTTGCAAAAGCTATTGGTCGTTTACTCGATCATATTCATTTAATGGACACTAAAGTGGAAGACTTGTGTAAAGAAGTTAATCAACTGGGTGGTAACGTTTGTCAGCGATCTTTACCTGAGCTACGCGTTGGTGAATTTGTTGAAGACGAGCTCAATGCAGCTAAACGAAGAGAATCTGTCGTTAAAGCCTTTGATCCACAAATTTAACATTCTATTTGTAAAATTCTCCTATATATCATAAACATAAATACCTGAGTAAATTAGTCAGGTATTTATGTTGACTCTCATTTTATCTCGCGTAAAATACTTGACTAGATTACTTGGTTATTAAGTTGACTATTTTACAAGGTATTGTAAAATGCGCAGCAAAATTACAGGAGAATAGAATGAAATTGACTTCAAAAGGGCGTTATGCGGTTACTGCAATGCTTGATGTTGCCATTCATGCTGTAACTGGACCTGTATCATTAGCAGATATATCTGAACGTCAAGGCATCTCATTATCGTATCTAGAACAATTGTTCTCACGTTTACGTAAACATGGTTTAGTAAATAGTGTTCGCGGTCCTGGTGGCGGATACCGTTTAGGTAGATGTTCAGCGCAAATTGCTGTAGCCGATGTTATTTGTGCCGTTGATGAAAGTATCAATGCAACAAAGTGTTCAGGACAAGATAACTGCCAAGGCGGTGATCAATGCTTAACTCATTCATTGTGGGAAGATTTAAGCTTTCGTATAGAAGAATTTTTACAAAATATTTCATTGTCTGAATTAGTTGAACAAAGAAGTGTTAAAGCTATTTCTCAACGCCAAGACAATATTCACAAGCAAAAACGTGACAGTAATAATTCGAACAATATTTTAATTTCGACCCAAAGTATTTTACCTGATTTGCAATAATATTTGCCGATCTATTAAGTTGGAGAGTGTTAGCTCATGAAGCTTCCTATTTATTTTGATTATTCAGCAACTACACCTGTAGACAAGCGTGTAGCTGAAAAAATGATGCAGTATATGACTACCGATGGTTTTTACGGTAATCCAGCATCTCGTTCACACAAGTTTGGTTGGCAAGCAGAAGAAGCAGTAGATGTTGCTCGTAACCAAATTGCAGATTTAATTAACGCCGATCCACGTGAAATTGTATTTACGTCTGGTGCTACTGAATCTAACAACCTTGCTATTAAAGGCGCAGCTAACTTTTATTCTAAAAAAGGTAAGCACATCATTACATGTAAAACTGAACACAAAGCTGTTTTAGATACATGTAGAGAATTAGAGCGTCAAGGTTTTGAAGTTACTTATTTAGATCCTGAATCGAATGGTTTAATTGACTTAAAAAAATTAAACGACGCGATTCGTGAAGATACTATCGTTGTAAGCATCATGCACATAAACAATGAAATTGGTGTAATACAAGACATCGCTGCAATTGGTGAGATGTGTCGTGCTAGAAAAATTATATTCCACGTAGATGCTGCACAAAGTGCGGGTAAAATATCTATCGATATGGAACATCTGAAAGTTGACCTTATGTCATTTTCAGCACACAAAATTTACGGTCCTAAAGGTATCGGCGCATTATATGTAAGTCGTAAACCTCGTGTACGTTTAGAAGCACAAACTCACGGTGGCGGACATGAGCGTGGTATGCGTTCAGGTACACTTCCTACTCACCAAATCGTTGGTATGGGTGAAGCTTTTAGAATCGCTAAAGAAGAATTAGAGCAAGATTGCGTTCATGTAACTAAAATGAGAGATCGTCTTTGGGCTGGTATCAGCACAATGGAACAGGTTTTCATTAATGGTGATGAAGAACAGCGTTACCCAGGCAACTTAAATGTGAGTTTCAACTTTGTTGAAGGCGAATCATTAATTATGGCCCTTAAAGATTTAGCGGTATCGTCTGGTTCAGCATGTACATCAGCAAGTTTAGAGCCTTCATATGTACTACGTGCATTAGGTTTGAACGATGAGATGGCGCATAGCTCAATCCGTTTCAGCTTCGGTCGTTTTACAACTGAAGAAGAAATTGATCACGCAATTAACATCATTCAACAATCAATCGGTCATTTACGTGACATGTCTCCACTTTGGGAAATGTTCCAAGATGGTATTGATTTAGATTCAATCGAATGGGCTGCTCACTAGTTAGCACCTATAAACAAGTATTGTTTACAGACTTATTATTTATCTTCACAGGCTTAAACGCTTAATAATAAGTCACTTAAACAACTTAGGAGAAATATCATGGCTTATAGCGAAAAAGTAATCGATCATTATGAAAATCCTCGTAACGTTGGCTCTATGGATAAGAATGATCCAAGTGTAGCAACGGGTATGGTTGGCGCACCAGCATGTGGTGACGTAATGAAGTTACAACTTAAAATCTCTGCTGATGGCATTATTGAAGATGCTAAATTCAAAACTTACGGTTGTGGTTCAGCTATCGCTTCTAGCTCATTAGTTACAGAATGGGTTAAAGGTAAGTCTATCGACGAAGCTGCAGAAATTAAAAACACTGCGATTGCTGAAGAGTTAGCATTACCACCAGTAAAAATTCACTGTTCTATTTTAGCTGAAGATGCTATCAAAGCAGCGATTGCAGATTACCGCACTAAAAAAGCATAGTTAAAGAGGTACTAGTATGAGTGTTACAATGACTCCTGCAGCTACTGAACGAGTACAATCGTTCATGGTTAACCGAGGCAAGGGCCTTGGTTTGCGCTTAGGTATAAAAACTACAGGTTGTTCTGGTTTAGCATATGTACTTGAGTTTGTAGACGACCTTAATGAAGATGATGAACTTTTTAGCATTAATGATGTGAACATAATCATTGATGCTAAAAGTTTAGTATACCTTGATGGTATCGAATTAGACTTTATTAAAGAAGGCTTAAACGAAGGTTTCAAATTCACAAACCCTAACGCAAAGGGCGAGTGTGGTTGTGGTGAGAGCTTCAACGTTTAATTTTTTGTATATAGAACTGGATTTATAGTGAATTATTTTCAATTATTTGGTTTAAACGACCAATTTGATCTCGATACAACAAATTTAGCTGAAGTTTATCAATCTTTGCAAAAAACGGTTCATCCAGACCGTTTTGCCCATGCTTCTTCTCAAGAGCAATTACTTGCTGTTCAAAAGTCGTCAATGATCAACGACGCATATCAAACATTAAAAAAACCACTAACTCGAGCAACTTATCTTGTAACGTTGCGCGGTACAGAAATGCCTAACGAACAAGCGTCGTTTGGAGATACCGCTTTTTTAATGCATCAAATGGAATTACGTGAAATGTTGTCTGAGATAAAAGAATCAGATGATATCGAAGCCGCAATATTTAATGCAGCTCAAACGTTAGATGAAGAATACCAACAGCTATTTAATATCATGCAAGCTCAGATAAACGAGAATACCCATGAAAGCAACTTGCTAGCGAGCGACAATCTACGCAAACTTAAATTCTATCAAAAACTTCAAATAGAGTTAGATCGTCTCGAAGACACTCTATTAGATGATTAATTAAAAGATCCCCTATGGCTTTATTACAAATTGCAGAACCAGGACAAAGTACAGTTCCACACGAACACAACCTAGCAGCAGGTATTGATTTGGGTACAACCAACTCACTTGTTGCCAGCGTTAAAAGTGGTGTGGCTGAAACCTTACAAGACGAACAAGGTGTTGATATTCTTCCTTCAATCGTTAGCTACCAAGCTGACGGTATATTAGTAGGTAATAGCGCAAAAGCATTTTCAGTGAACGATCCTGAAAATACCATTGTTTCTGCAAAGCGTTTAATTGGCCGTTCGTTAAGTGACATTCAATCAAAATATCCGTCATTACCTTATGACTTTTGTGGTGATGATAATCATCCAGAAATAAAAACACGTCTTGGACAAATCAACCCAGTTCAAGCCTCAGCCGAAATACTTAAAACATTAGTAGCTCGTGCTGAAAGTGCATTAGGCGGAGAGCTTAAAGGTGTTGTAATTACAGTACCTGCTCATTTTGATGATGCACAACGTCAAAGTACTAAAGACGCTGCTAAATTAGCAGACGTAAAAGTATTACGCTTATTAAACGAACCTACAGCAGCAGCGGTTGCTTATGGTTTAGATACTAAGCATGAAGGCAAACAACAAGGTGTTATCGCAGTATATGACCTTGGTGGCGGTACGTTTGATATTTCAGTATTACGTTTAAATAAAGGCGTATTTGAAGTATTAGCTACGGGTGGTGATGCAGCTTTGGGCGGCGATGATTTCGACGTGACTTTAGTAGACCACCTTATTGAGCAAGCACAGCTTAGCCGACCTTTATCACGTAAATTAGAGCGTCAGCTGTCTCAACAAGCATGTAATGCTAAAGAACAATTAAGTCAAAGTGATTCAACCGATATCAACCTAGTGTTAGAAAACGGTGAGCAATGGCAAGGCACTTTAACTAAAGAAACTTTTAATGGTTTAATCTCAAGCTTAGTGAATAAAACACTTCGTGCTTGTAAAAGAACTTTGAAAGATGCTGAAATAACAACAGAAGAAGTACTTGAAGTTGTTATGGTTGGTGGTTCAACAAGAGTACCTTTAGTGCGTGAAGAAGTAGAAAAGTACTTCAAGAAAACACCACTTACGTCAATCGACCCTGATAAGGTTGTTGCTATAGGCGCAGCTATTCAAGCAGATATTCTTGCAGGTAATAAACCTGATAGTGATATGCTGTTACTTGATGTAATTCCACTGTCACTTGGTTTAGAAACCATGGGCGGATTGGTTGAAAAAGTTATCCCAAGAAACACCACAATTCCTGTAGCAAAAGCACAAGAATTTACCACCTTTAAAGATGGACAAACAGCAATGGCTGTTCATGTTTTACAAGGTGAGCGTGAATTAGTAGAAGACTGTAGATCGTTAGCACGTTTTGAACTACGTGGTATTCCAGCAATGACAGCAGGCGCTGCACATATTCGTGTAACCTTCAAAGTTGATGCCGATGGCTTGTTACAAGTATCAGCAATGGAAAAATCTACAGGTGTAGAATCAAGCATCGAAGTTAAGCCTTCATTTGGACTAGAAGAGCATCAAATAGCTTCTATGCTAAAAGCCTCTATGAGTAATGCTCAACAAGACATAGAAGCTCGTATGGTGAAAGAACAACAAGTTGAAGCTGCTCGCGTAATAGAATCAGTTCAGTCAGCAGTTGCTGCAGATGGTAATCTATTAAGCGAAGATGAAGCTAATGTTATTAATGAAGCCATCACTGCTTTAAACAAAATTATACAATCAGATGTAGCTGACGATATTGAATCAGCTATTGAAAAATTAAACGAAAGCACTGCTATTTTCGCTGAAAGACGTATGGATTCATCCATCAAAACAGCATTAGCAGGTCATTCAGTAGACGAGGTTTAGTGTCACATGCCAAAAATTATATTTTTACCTAACGAAGATCTATGCCCAGAAGGCGCAGTATTAGAAGCTGAACCAGGCGAAAGCGTACTTAACGTCGCTTTAAAAAACGATATTGGAATTGAACACGCGTGTGAAAAAGTATGTGCGTGTACAACTTGTCATATCATCATTCGTGAAGGTTTCGACTCAATCGAAGAAAGCGACGAGCTTGAAGAAGATATGCTTGATAGAGCATGGGGCTTAGAACCAGATTCACGCCTTGGTTGTCAGGCTATTGTTGGTGATATCGACCTTGTTGTTGAAATTCCAAAATACACAGTAAATATGGTGTCTGAAAATCACTAACTGATTTCGAACATATTGAATAAATAAAAGGGTAATAACAGAAATGTTATTACCCTTTTTTGTAAAGTAAAAGCAAGGTATAATTTTATACTTTAGAGTAAACAAGCATATTAAAGGAATAAAATGTCTGAAGAAAAAACAAAAACGATTGGTATCTATTACAAAGATACTATTTATCTCGAACGTCTTGGCGCAGTGAGAGATTTACTACGTGCCGCAAAAAAACAACTTACCTTATCTTTGCATCAAGGAGCAAATGTAGGTCATAAGCAAACTGATGTCGCTAGTTATGTTTATCAAATAGATGATCATACATTTTTTAGTGATGAAATTAAAACACACTTTTTATTTCCAGATCCAGAACAAGCATTTTTAAATGGTCAAGCACCTATGAGTGATCCTGGCGATGGCTCTATGGGAAATCATCGCTCGTTTATAACAACTGTTGGAGATCAAAAGTATTTAACCTCGAAAGTAATTGCAACAACGTTGAGATTGAGCGAAGTAATATTTAAAATGAAACGTTGGAATAGCCAAAGTCATATGTACGGCAGATATAGTATTGGCAACATCTCGGTACCTCTGTATATATTATCTAAAGATGGTTTTATTATTAAAACAACATATGCCAAATCTTATACACGATGGTCATCTATTGAGGCTGTTAATGAATAAATTATTTATTTTTTGTATTAGCCTTTTTTTAAGTGCATGTAGCAATGATTATGCTGAGGAAAAGCAAGAACTTATCTCTAAAGCTAAAAGTGATGCCACATCATTAATTACAGAGCATGAAGCGGAACTTAATCAATTTAGTGAGTTTTTAATCCAATCTCAGCAATCATTCATTAGTATTGAAGATTATCAAGCTTATCTGTATATGAAAAATAACATATCTGAAGCAGAAGCTAATGAGGGAAGAACCGCTGAAAATGAGCCTCAATTTCAATTAGAAAAATTAGCATATTCTCTCGATATAATTTACGCCAGCATCAATAAATGGGGAGATTCTAACTTGGTTACTTTCGAAATATCTAAAGTAAGAAACCCTGAATTTGCATTTAGCTACTTTCTTATTGATTTAAAGCATGGCGACAATGGTAATTATGGTATGGATTTTAACCTTTGTTCAGATTTAGGTAAACATTGCAAAGTTAGTAAGCAAGGTCGTTGGTTACAAGTATATGTTTTTCAAAATAATGAAAAACTAGATAAATAGGTCAAAATGAGAATGTAGTAGTTAACATTATTATTTGTCCTAAAGTGAATAAGCTCTCAATACGGTGTCTGAAAATCACTAATCGATTTCTAGCATATTGAATAAGTAAAAGGGTAATAACAGTGATGTTTTTACCCTTTTTTGTAAAGTACAAGAAAAGGTATAATTTCATACTTTAGAGTAAACAAGTATATTAAAGAAATAAAATTCCTTAGTAATAAAAAAAACGCTTGCTGTCTATTATAGGGATACTATTTATTTCTAACGTCTTAGCGCAGTGGGAAATTTACAGCGTACTACAAAGAAATAACTTGTCTTATCCTTATATCAAAGAGTAAATGTAGATCAACTTCAGACTGATGTGGCTAGTTATGTCTATCAAATAGATGCTTATATATTTTTTAGTGATGACATTAAAACACACTTTTTATTTCCAAACATAGCCAAGCACTTTTAAATGGTCAAGCACCTATGAGTTATCCAAGTGATGGCTCTATGGGAAATTATCGCTCGATTATTACAAAAATTGGCAATCAAAAAATACTTAACTTCTAAGGTTATTGCTACTATGTTGAGATCGAGTGAAGTAATATTAAGAATGAAAAAATGGAATAGTCAAAGTCATATGTATGGCAGATACAGTTTTGGCAATACTTCGATACCTCTGTACATATTATCTAAAGATGGTTTTATTATTAAAACAACATATCCCAAACCTTATACACGATGGTCATCTATTAAGGCTGTTAATGAATAAACTATTTGTTTTTTGTATTAGCCTTTTTTTAAGTGCATGTAGTAATAATTATACTGAAGAAAAGCAAGAACTTATCTCTAAAGCTAAAAGTGATGCCACATCATTAATTACAGAGCATGAAGCGGAACTTAATCAATTTAGTGAGTTTTTAATCCAGTCTCAGCAATCACTCATTAGTGCTGAAGATTATCAAGCTTATCTGTATATGAAAAACAACATATCAGAGGCAGAAGCTAATGAGGGGAGAGCCGCTGAAAATGAGCCTCAATTTCAATTAGAAAAATTAGCATATTCTCTCGGCATCATTGACGTTGGTATCAATCAACAGGGCAATTCTAATATGGTTACTTTTGTAATATCAAAAGTAAGAAAACCTGAATATGCGTTTAGCTATTATATTTTTGATTTAAAACATGGAGATCATGATCTTGACTTTAATCTATGTTCAGACTTAGGTTATCAGTGCAAAGTTAGTAAGCAAGGTCGTTGGTTACAAGTATATGTTTTTCAAAATAATGAAAAACTAAATAAATAGGTCAAAATGAGAATGTAGTAGTTAACATCATTATTTGTCCTAAAGTGAGTAATCTCTCAATACGGTGTCTGAAAATCACTAACTGATTTCAAGCCTATTGAATAAGTAAAAGGGTAATAACAGCAATGTTATTACCCTTTTTAAAATGTGCTTTGATATACAAGATAACTTCAGCATGATTAGTGTTGTTAAGCTTTCTAGCGCGTAAATACTTTGATACTTATTTTCATATATTTACTCTTTTATAATGAAGCTCAAAGACTTAAAAGTTAATTATCTTGTGTGCATATTATTGAGTCTTTTTTACTTTTCTTGACTTCGTAAATGCTCAAATAATCCATAACGCCAACCTCTAATAGCTAATACAGCGGTTACACCGTGTCGGTCTTTAAGGTTCAGGTTAGTATCTTCTTGGTTTAACAATTCGAATTCACGCGCTAAGCGCTTAATTTTTCGTTGAAATTCACCATTACTTTGGTTTGATAACATACCGTTTAGCACTAATAATATTTCATCATTATGCTCAAACTGGCTATTAAAATATTCATTACCAATCGTTTGTTGAAAGAACCGTTGAATAGGTCCATTTTCACGCCAACCAAAGTTGCTATCTACTAATAACTTAATGCGATTACCTGGTAATAAGTCGATAATTTTCAGTTTATCTAACAGTGCTAGTTTTTGAATACATTCCGTTTCAAGCATTTGGTAATGATCCATTATCTCTGACATTGTCCATTTGTTAAGTACGCAAATAGTGATCAGCAATAAATTAATGTCTTTGGTAATTTCTTGCTCTTGTTCAACGCTTAATTGTTGTAAGTGTCCTTGCCGTTCACTCATGGTTTTTACCAAGTCTGATATCTCTAAATTCATCATCTGGCATATTTGATCAAGGCGAGCTAAAGAAATATTTTCTTCTGAGAATAATCGTTTAATACTCGCTTGAGCTAAATCTAAATGTTTTGCAACATCACCATAAGTTAAGCCATTGGCTTTTAATTCTTTTTTTAGTGCTTTAAGTAGTGCGCTTGTTTGAGCCATAACCGTTTTACTTCTTCTTTAATAAGCGATTCGCGTGTTAATCTTTCATGATGTTTTTAATAATAATCACATAAAACTCGTGTTTGGTATTACTTAACGATACCCTTTAGCTAATATAACGCGACAATTAATGTAGTGGTAGCAAAATAAAGTAATCATCTGCATGCTAGCGTTACTTATTACAAACTTTTAGGGAAGAAAATGAAGCAATTATTTAGTTATAAAGGCTTTTTCGCTTATTTAGCGATGGTATTTATAAACGCATTTGTAGATTTAGGGCATAAAATTATTATTCAAAACACCGTGTTTAAAATGTACGACGGTGACATACAAATAATACTAACTGCTGTAGTTAATGGATTAATTTTATTACCTTTTATTCTCCTGTTTACTCCTGCTGGCTTTCTTGCCGATAAATATCCTAAACCACAAATAATGCGTAATAGTGCGATTTTTGCAATTATCGCTACGTTATTAATTACCCTATGTTATTCGCAAGGCTGGTTTATCGCGGCTTTTGCTTTAACGTTTGTTATGGGTATTCAATCTGCTATTTATTCACCTGCTAAATATGGTTATTTAAAAGAGCTGATTGGCGTGAAAAAATTAGCGGAAGGTAATGCGCTTGTACAGGCCATCACTATTGTTTCTATTCTTGCCAGTACTTTTGTTTTTTCAGCCTTTTTCGAATACTTATTAATAGATGCTGAGCTAGATAGTACCTCCACCATTATGCAGAGTGTTGTTGTATTAGGTTGGGTATTTGTTGCGTTATCTATCGTTGAATGGTTGTTCTCTCGTCAGTTAGAAAACACTAAAGAACGTGACGATAATAAAGTATTTGTAAAAGACGATTACCTAAAAGGTATCTACCTTAAGGCGAACTTTAAAACTATTTTTGAAAAGCGTGAGGTTTGGTTATCTATTGTCGGTTTATCACTATTTTGGGCTGTTTCACAAGTCATGCTAGCGACGCTTCCTGCGTTCGCAAAAGAAACCTTAGCGATTGAAAATACACTTATCATTCAAGCCATTTTAGGCTCTACAGGCATTGGTATTGTTATTGGTTCTTTGTGGGCAGCACGTATTTCTAAAAATCATATCGAATTAGGGCTTATCCCTATTGCCGCGATTGGCTTTGCATTGCTTTTAGGTGGTGTTGCTGGATTAACCTCAGCTTACACAATGGCTGCAATGTTTTTGGGATTAGGTGTTGCAGGTGGATTGTTAATTGTGCCACTAAATTCCCTAATGCAATATCACGCAAATGAAAATGAATTAGGTACTGTTTTAGCGGGTAATAACTTAGTACAAAACGTGACGATGTTAAGCTTTTTAATTGGCACCATTGTGCTGGTTAGTTTGGGACTTAGTAGCGTTAATATTTTCTATTTACTGATGATGATTTCGCTTGCTGGTGCGGTATATACAGTTTATCAATTACCTCATTCTTTAATCACCATTTTAGCGGCGCTGGTATTAAATCGTAAATATAGAATTGATGTATTAGGTTTCGATAACTTACCTGAAAGTAAAGGTTTACTACTATTAGGTAATCATATTAGTTGGATTGATGGCATCTTATTACAAATGGTTTGCCCACGAAAAGTGCGCTTTGTCATGCTACGTAGTATTTATAACCTATGGTATTTAAAACCATTAATGAAGTTTTTTGGCTGTATTCCAATCAGCTCAGGAAACAGTAAAGGTTCATTAGATGCAGTAAATCAAGCCTTAAAGAATGGTGATGTGGTTTGCTTGTTTCCAGAAGGCGCTATTAGCAGAACAGGTTCGTTAGGTGTATTTAGAACAGGCTTTGAGCGTGTGGTTGATGATGTTGATGGCGTTATTGTACCTTTCTATTTACATGGGTTATGGGGCAGTCGTTTATCACGAGCTAATAGTAAAAAATTACAAAAGAATACAGGTAATGGTTTTCGCAGAAACATATCAATAACTTTTGGTAACCCTTTACCGATGAACACACCTGCGAATGTTTTAAAGCATGAAGTATTTGAATTGTCGTATGACGCATGGGATCTACAAACGTCAAAAGCTGATCCTTTAGCGCTAACTTGGTTACGCACGGCATTTAAACATAAAAGCGATGTTTCGGTTATTGATAGTAACAGTCAAGTGTTCTCAAATCGTAAGTTAGTTGTAGCTACTACTTTATTCGCGAGCAAAATAGCGGCTATGGATAAGAGTCAGAATATCGGTCTTATGCTACCCGCTAGTTCAGCTGCGGTTATCACCAATATGGCGGTATTATTAAAAGGTAAAACAACGGTTAATTTAAACTACACCACGAGCGTAAGTTCAGTACAAAAAGGTATTGAAAATGCAGAAATTAAAACTGTTTTTACATCGAAGAAATTTGTACAAAAACTAACATCAAAAAACATTGATGTTGAAGCGATGCTGAAAAATGTAAATGTAGTGTATTTAGAAGAATTGAAAACACAAATATCTAAAGTTCGCTTTGTTTCTGTACTGTTTGCGACTTATTTATTGCCAGTAACTGTATTTCATTTTTTATTCGGTAAAAAAGTTTCACTGAACGACAATGCCGCTATTTTATTTTCAAGCGGTAGTGAGGGCACTCCTAAAGGCGTGATGTTAAGTCATCATAATTTCATAGCTAATATCAAACAAATTAGTGATGTACTAAGAACACGTGAAGATGAAGTTGTTATGGGCTCGTTACCGCCATTTCATTCATTTGGCTTAACCGTAACTACCTTCTTACCACTTATTGAAGGCGTACCTGTTGTATGTCATCCAGACCCTACAGATGTATTAAATATCTCAAAAGCAGTTTCAAAATATAAAGCAACTTTACTGTGTGCAACAGCTACATTTTTAAGACTTTATACGCGCAATAAAAAAGTACAGCCCTTAATGTTAGAGAGCTTACGTACCGTTGTTGCGGGTGCTGAAAAACTACCTGAAACGGTTCGTAGTGAGTTTAAAGCGAAGTTTAATGTAGATATTTATGAAGGTTATGGCGCAACTGAAACGACTCCTGTTGCTAGTGTAAATATGCCTGATCAGCTTGATCAAAATGATTGGCGTGTTCAGCAGGGTAATAAACCCGGTACGGTAGGTATGCCATTACCAGGTTGTGCATTTCGTATTGTTGACCCTATTAGCTTAGAAAGTTTACCTGCTGGTGAAAGTGGATTAATTTTAATATCAGGTAATCAAGTAATGTCAGGGTATTTGAAAGATGAAGCTAAAACGAAAGAAGTGATTGTTGAGCTTGATGGACGCCGTTGGTACAAAACGGGTGATAAAGGTTATTTAGATTGCGATGGTTTTTTATCAATTGTTGATCGTTATTCGCGTTTTGCCAAAGTAGGCGGTGAAATGGTGAGTTTAACGGCGGTTGAAGATGCTGTATGCACTTCATTAACCGCTTTAAATCTTAATAATTTAGATATAGCGGGTTCAAGTAAAGCTAACTCAGATAACGAGAACCCTGACACAAATGAAGCCGTAGAAATTTTAGCTGTAAATTTGCCTGATGCTAAAAAAGGTGAACGTATTGTGCTGTTATCTAACATCGCTATAGATCTAAAAGCGCTAAAAGATATGCTCATTAGCCAACAAGTCAACGCACTTATGTTGCCTTCTGATATTTACCAAGTTGATGAGTTACCTAAACTTGGCAGCGGTAAAAGTGATTTCGCAGGTGCTAAAAAGTTAGCTGTAAAACTTGCATCATCAACAGAAAATAACGCTTAAACAAAAGTAGTTAAAAGTCAGGTGTTGATGACTTAGTTTTTTATTTAGTTAAACAGTGTTTTAAAGTAAGGGTAATAACAGCGATGTTATTACCCTTTTTATTTCGTTAAGAGAAAATGATAAAGGAGAAAGGGCGTAATAAAGTATAAATTTAGTAAAGTAGTAGGAACAGTTTTACCTTGTTCTAATAGTATTCTTATCATAAGTAATACACGATATAATCATCACCTATTTATTTCCTCCTTATATTTTTCTTATGAAGAGGAATCAAAGCTAACCAAGTAATAATCGACCATAAATAAGCAACCATCAATAAGCCATAAAATGAGCAAGTAACAAATATGAAAAAAGAAGAAGATCATTGGACTACTTGTTCTAACTGCCAAGGCAGCGGCAAAAAAAGTAAAAGAATTCGTAAAAAAGCTAAACTTCGTTACCAACGAGAGTTAGAAGAATTTGAAAAAAACAACGCTGAAGGTATACCTCCTGTTCGCCCTAAAGGTCACTTAGACAATTGTGTTATTTGCAAAGGCTCTGGCTTGGATGCTTGTGCTGAAAAAGTGTTGGTAGATGAAAGATATCCCCATGTTGCTATTATTGGTGGAGGTATAGGCGGAGTTGCTCTGGCAGTAGCTTGTTTACATCGTGGCATTCCGTTTACGCTTTATGAACGTGATAGTAACTTTGAAGCACGTTCTCAGGGTTACGGACTTACTCTGCAACAGGCGAGTAGAGCGATTGAAGGTTTAGGAATATTTTCGTTAAAAGAAGGGATTATTTCAACTCGCCATTTAGTACATACCACTGACGGAAAAGTAATAGGTGAGTGGGGCAGTAGAAAATGGCTATCGTCGGGAGATAAGTCTCTAGCAAAACGCACTAATATACATATAGCTAGGCAGTCGTTGCGTTTGGCGCTGCTTGAGCAGTTAGGCGATCAGTTAGGTGATCCATTAGGCGATCAGTTAGTTAATCAATTAGCTGATCCACTACGTAGCGAAGTCTTACATAGTTCTATCAAGTGGGAACATCAGTTAATAGACTTTAATCGAACTGATAATGTAGATAAGAGTGTAGATAAGAGTGTAGATAAGAGTGTAGGTAAGAATGTAGATAAAAGTGGAAATGTAAACGGTAACAAAAATGAAAGCATAGGTTTGAGCTTTCAAGTAGGTAATGAGATAAAACATGCGACTGCAGATCTTATTGTAGGTGCCGACGGTATTCGTAGTTCGGTGCGTAAATTATTGATAGGAGAGGAAGCTGCTCCTTTATGTTATTTAGGCTGCATTGTTATTTTAGGTATTTGTCCTTTAGAAGCTATAGATAAAGTATGCTCTGAAGGTAGTAACGGTTCATTACTCGACTCCGCTACGGTTTTTCAAACAGCTAATGGTAATGAACGCATTTACGTTATGCCTTATTCGTCTGACTCGGTTATGTGGCAACTTAGTTTCCCTATGAATGAAGAAGAAGCCAAAGTGTTGAGTGCTAAAGGTCCTCAGGCACTTAAAGATGAAGCGATTAGTCGATGTCAGTGGCATTACCCCATTCCTCAAATATTAACAGATACATTAGCGGAACAGGTTTCTGGTTACCCTGTGTATGATCGAAAACTACTTACTCCCGAATTACTACAAAAAAATGACCAAGTTACTCTTATTGGCGATGCCGCACATCCCATGAGCCCCTTTAAAGGACAAGGAGCAAACCAAGCTTTACTCGATGCACTAGCATTAGCTAGAGGCGTAACAAAAGAATGTCGACCTTTATCTCAATGGCGAGAGGTTGGTATAAGAGAAAGTATGCTCAACGGTTTTGAATCAGAAATGCTAGAACGCAGTACTATTAAAGTTAAAGACTCAGCTGAGGCGGCAAAGTTTTTACATTCTGACACAGTACTTCACGAGGGTAATGAGCCAAGAGGTCGTTGTTTAATAACAAAAGAATAAAAAAATAAGATTTGAAAAGTTAAAAGTCTAATATTAAAAAGCCTGTACTAAAAAGTGTAAGGCTAAAAAGCTTAGTACAAAAAAGGGTAGTAACCTTATGATCTAAACTCACCATAACGTTATTACCCTTTATTCATTTATAAGATTCATCAGCCATTTATGTTACTGATGATTAACTCAATTTAAAATAGACTTACTTTTTCGTTTCTGCGTTTAGTTGATACTTAGCTTCCATGTTGGTAATAAGTTCACGCGCTTCGTAGCTATCTTGTGCTTCAGGTCGAACACCTTTTCCTAGCTTTATTTCTAAAATACTTTCGATGTCTTGACCCCGATCACTTAAGTTAATGCCTATACCTAATTGAGTGCTTGGTTCGTTTCTACAGCCGTATAAACCACAATCGCGACTTGTACCTATACCTGTATGAACTGTAGTGCGTGGTTGGTTTTTGCCGTCAATTAACACATCGCGATTGGTTACTACAAACCAATCGTAGCCTTCACGTATGGTTAATTCAGCTGCACGTAAAAAGGTGTAATCAATGGCTTTTAGCTTGTTGTCGTCGCGGGTTTTAAAGTGCACACGTATCTTGTCTTGGTTTAGAATACTTTCTTGATAACCGTAACCATTATTTTTGGCTGCTCGATATTCTGGGCTTGATGAACAAGCCGCTAAAAAACCGATAAGTGTTGCTAATATAATTATTTTTTTCATAATATTTTCCTCATTTAACCTAGGTTAGAGTAAGCCTTTATCGTTACTTTGCCCAACGATTATTAATTACTTGCTGTTCTTGTTGTTTATCTAAAAAGTCACCTGCAGCCATGTTGTCAATTTGATCTCGCAACATGCTATTTGAGGTAGCGGTTTGATAGTTTTGTTTCGCTTGTTCTTGCTCTGCTTTTTGGACGGCTTTTTGTTCGATAACTGTTAAAGCTAATTCCCATTCCTGATTAACACGACAGGCGATATTACGTTCAATATCTTTTTCACTACTCACATCATATTGGCGACAAAAGTTGCCTTGCTGATTATTAAAAGTAAGTTGAGTTTTTATGGTTTTACCATTCGCTAATGTTTGTTCATTGCCACTAGTTTTCTGCTCTAATATTTGAGCAACTTCTTGCCAGTTATCGCCTGATAAATTGTTTGTTTGACTAAAAATAGTAGCAAACAGTCCTGCTGCAACAGCTATACTCGCCGCTAAAGCAAAAGGCTTATTGGTTGAGTTTTTGGTACGTTGCCAAAGGCTAACGACATTACTTTTACTTTCTGAGCTATGCGTAGTATTTAAATCTGGTTGGCTTGCAGTATTTTCTGAAAAATTCTCAGCAGCTTGTATCGCGGTTACCGAAGCTTTTTCTTCTGGTATCGCTGCTAATAATTCGTTAATAGCAGCAGGTAAAGGTTGCTGATTAATTTCATCATATTTAGTCGCTATAACTTCATCAACCATAGCCAAGTCAGCTAAACGGTTCGCTAAGTTGTCATCCTCAAGTAATGCTTCTCGGATCTGCTCCATTTGTTGCTCAGGTAATTCGGCATCTAAAAAGGCAGATAAAACCTCATCGCTTATTGTTGGGTTATTCATGCCATTACTCCTGTACTGTTATTTAAACATTGGCTTAAACTAATTCGTGCTCTAGATAATCGACTCATTACCGTACCTATGGGAATTTCTAGTGTTTCAGATACTTCTTTATACGACATGCCCTGAATAGCGACTAACGACAAAATTGAACGTTGCTCGTGAGGTAATACATCCATCGCATTATTCACTTGCTGTAAACTAATTTTATCATTTTGTTGTTTTTCTTCATTCACTATTTGGTTTTCTGTTAACTCTGGAGACTCTGCTGCCGTTTGTTTAACCTTGCGTGATCTGTATTCATCAATCCATAAGTTACGGCATACTCGAAACATCCATTTATTTAATTCTACATTTGCAGGCACGCCTTTTGTTAATATGCGTTCAATTGTATTTTGCAGTAAATCGTCTGCATCATGTTGATTACCTGTTAACGAATACGCGAATCGTCGTATCATTGGTACTAAAGCTATTATCTGATTTTTCATTTAATCTCTCCTGTTATACTGAGTAGACGAATGACAATGAAGTTTATTCCCAAGTTTTTGGAATTATTTTTATTCTAATACGTTTAATTAGTACAGCCCTCGTTTTTTATAGGAAAAATAATGAAAAGTTTCACCAAAGCCGCATGGGGATTTTTACTCAGTATAACATTTTCTACCTCGCTTATGGCGAATGGCTTATTGGGTAAACAACTGTCAACTATAGAAAATTCAATCTTGAACGACAGTATTATCAATCGCCAAACCGATATCATCAATAACCGAGTTGATAGAATAAAAAATAAAACACAGTCATTAGTCGATCTTGAACAATTATTAACACATTTACCTGAAGGAGAGGTCAGCTCGTTAATCGCTCCTGTGGGTAGTTTAACTGAATCTATTAATATTTTAGATACTGCAGGCAATACATTATTTAGAGAAGTTGAAGTAGAAAATGGCTGGCGCGCGATAGAGCATCAATGGCTGGTGATGACTTCCGAAGATGAATTGAAGCAGCTACAACAACTTGTCAATAATAATGCTATTGAGCTAATTAGCACCAAAAACTTCAATGCTTTAACATTAACTTTAGTGCAATTTAAAGTTAAACCATCATTCGATAATACAGAGCAACTAGCCTCGATATTACCTAAGTCGTTACATAAAAAATTAGCTCGTGATTATGTTTATCAAACGCAAAGTAAGTCTCAAGATGCAAACATAAGCCAAGCAACTTCAGCATCACTTGCCGATAGAGAAGCAGATAAAATTGAAAACCTTAATGACGAAAGTAGGGTTGATGAAATACTTGATAACGCAGCATGTTTAGCGCCACTTTCTATTGGCATAGTAGACACAGTGATTGATATTCAGCATCCCGTATTTAAGAATAAAACCATAACTCGTCAACGTTTTATTGATGAAAACTTAGCAGCGCCTAAAGCTCACGGTACAGCTGTTTCGGCTTTGTTAGTCAGTAACTCAGCTGAAGTGCCCGCATTATTACCTCATGCTAAATTATTTGCCGCAGAAGTGTTTTATGGACAAAACGATTTTAGCCAAGGCGCAAATTTATTTAACTTAGTATCAGGTATAAACTGGTTATTAAGCCAAGAAGTTAGCGTCATTAATATGAGCTTAGCAGGACCAGACAATACAATTTTAGCGAATGTTATTAATATCGCTTTAACTAAAAACATTGCGATTGTTGCGGCAGTTGGAAATGATGGACCGCATTCACCACCATTGTATCCAGCGGCTTATAAAAACGTGATTGGTGTTACTGCGGTAGATGACAAAAATAGATTATATCGGTGGGCTAATCGTGGCGATTATGTCGATTTTTCTGCACGTGGTGTTTCAGTGAAAACCGCACGTTTATCAGGTGACTTTGGTTTTGAGAGTGGAACATCAATGGCAGCTCCAGTGATAACAGCTTACACAGCTTGCGCAAAATACCAGGCAGAAAAAATATCAGCAAACTATTTAGATTTACTTAATACTCAAGCCTTAGATCTAGGTGATAAAGGCTACGATACGCTATTTGGCAACGGTCGTATTGGTAGTTAGTGAAATAGGAGATAGGTTTATTATTACTATGTTATTTTTATTTAAGAGGGAATAAGTTGAAAGAAGAACAATATTCGATCGCTTTGTATTATCTAGTTTTATGTTTTTGGCTTGTTGGAGTTATCTATCTTTTTTATTCGGTAATAACTTTCTTATATGACTGTATAAATTCTGCTAAAAATAAAGGGATTAATCAAATTACACTTAATGATTTTCCTTTAATAAAATCATTACTTTACTTACTATTTCTAATTTTAATGCTTATTATAATCCCTCAAGTAATATTTGACTTAAATACAAGCTTATAACGAGAACTTAAAAGGACACATCAATGATCGGTGAAACTAATTTAGACAAACTACTAGAATCAATGTCACCAGCACTTATTCCCGGTGAATATGTATTTTGCACTGTAAAAGGCGAATATAACGACTATCAAGCATTGTCTCCTTTAGCAACGTTTCGTGAAACAGAAGGCTTAACGCTTGTTGTAACTAAAGAAGCTGCTGTTGCGCATCAACTACCTTTTGAATCTGTATTTAAGGGTATTACGTTAACTATTCACTCAAGCTTAGATGCTGTGGGTTTAACTGCTGCTGTGTCTACTAAGCTAGCGGAAAAAGGTATCAGCGCGAATGTTATTGCTGCGTATTACCATGACCATATTTTTGTTCAAGCAGAAAAAGCTGAATTAGCTATTAAAGCCTTAGGTGAGTTTGCTCGTTAAGGTTTGTGCAGAATAACCGATTGCTAGAGATGATCTGTTGTTAGGAATAATTTATTGTTCGAAATAACTAAAAGATAATTAACCGTTTAGTGCTTTCTTTTGAACATTGAAAATAGAAACAGTAATGATAAATTATGGTTGAATAACGAACTAACCCAAATAGATTAAGAGTTCTCTATTTGGGCTTTTTTATTTAAGTCAGCAAATCATCGATGAGTCTTAGAAAGTGCCTTTTATCGATAAAGAGGTAATGGTTTCGTCATAATTTAATGATTCAATTGTTGATTGATAATTACCATGTTCTATTTTTGTATTTAACGACCAGCTTGGTGTTATTTCAAATATCCATTGTGCGTCTACCACTTGGCTTTTATCTTTACGTTGTAATCCTAGGTTAGTTTCAGAATCGTCGTTGATTGTTGTTTCATAATCTCGTTTATTAAACTGCCAACCAAACTGTATTTGTTGATCATGATCCCAACCAACAAAACTATGTGAATATAAAGCACGAACACCTAAGCCTCTATAATCAAACTGGTTGTCGTTAGCGTTTTCATTATCGATATTTAAGTTTAGCGAGACAAAGCTTTTAGCTTGATTGAAAAAGAAAAAGTGCTGATTACTCACACCAAAGCTTGTCGCATCGCGGTCCGATAAGTTAGCAAATTCCTTTCTTTTGTAATCAGTTGAAAAACGTAACAAATAACGTTGGTCATATAACTTCGACCAATAAACACTGTTTTGACTAAACTGTAAAAAATCTTCTTTATTGAGTTTAGCATCTACAAAATAGTAACTTGTGCCTATGGTTGAATCTGCTAAACGATAATCTAAATCAAACGCGACTTTTGCTAAGTTCAGGTCATAAGTATCATAAGTTTGATAATCATTTATTTGGTAACTCAAGTTAGATTTTAAGGTTAACTTATCTGAAATTTGCCACTTTACTTTAGCTTCGCCTTGTAAAGTTAATGCAACATCCGATTGCTCGCTTACTTGATCAAGCTCGGCAATGGTTAAGGTATCGTCATGCTTAATACCCGTATTAACTTCCCATGTAACATCAACTGCATCGGCATGTACTGCACTTGCTATGGCTGATACGAGTAATGTACTAATGATTAAAGGTTGATTAAGTTTTTTCATCTTGATGATCCACAAATGTTGCATTAATTAGAATAAGAAAGGTAAAGAAAGGGCGAGAGGGGACTCGCCTTACTTTAATTTGAGAGATTAAATACCTAAGCCAGAACTTGCGTTAATCGCGTTGTCTATCGAATTATCAACCGTTAGAGCTACCGCAGTATTTATTTGCTCAGATACGTTGTTAGTAACACTTTGTTCAACAGTTTGGTTAATGCTGCTATTTACACTTTGCTCAGCAGTGGTATTGATTGCAGAACTGATAGTTGAGCCAATTGTCGAGCTAATTGTTTCAGTTATTACATTACCTACTTCAGCATTTGTAATAGCCTCAGTGCTACTTAATAACTCTCCAGCAAGATTCGCGTTCACCGTATTATCAATCGCTTGTTCAACAATAACGCTAGTGGTTTGTTCCACACTTGATGATAAATCATTACTTACCGCTAATGCTTGCTGGGTACTATTGGTTACTGCAAGGTTGATTTGTTCGCCGCTACTGGTGACTAAATTTTGGCCTGTTGCTATGCCCGTAGTTACGCCAGAAACCAATGTTTCTTGTATCATTGTTTGGCTTTCATCTAACTTAGTTTGTAGCTGCTCACCTGTTTTAGTTAGCGTGTCAGTAAACAGTGCTGTATCAACCGACATTGAAGCTTCGCTGCTTGTATCGCTATTCGTTTCGCTGCTACTTTCAGTATCCGTACTTGCTGTGTTTGTGTTTTCTTCTGACTCAGGTTCTACTTCTTCAGCATTTGATTCTGTACTTGTTTCTGAATCGCTAGCATTTGAAGCTTCGGTGTTTGAAGTATTAGCGTTTGAAGCGACTGTCGCATCACTTTCTGTTTCAGCCGATTGTTCAGCTTGTGTTGATGCTTCTTGCCCTGATGATGCACTTGCCGTTGTTTGTGTATTTGATGATGTTTCTACACTTGCTTGCTCAGCTTCATATTCAACTTGAGCATTCGAATTTGTAGAAAAAGCGATGTTTGCTTCTGTGTTTGCGAATGCTGATGTTGCTAATGCACATGAAATGTATAAAGCCGTTTTAGTTAAGTTCATCATAATTATTTCCTTAAAGAGTATTTTTTAGTAAGTTCACTAAGGTAACGATTGATGAAGGCGGTTTATTCCAAATTATTTTGATTAATTTCACGTTTTATTTATATTTTTTTAATTTGTTGTTTATAAAGGGAAATTTAATTGTTTTTATTTTTAGGTTTTATAAGGAATAACGGAATACTTTAGAAATAATTGAGTTTATATCAACGTTTTTACCTTAATAGCTACCTGTTAACGTGTTTGCTTGTGAAGTGATGAGCACTTTTACTTTATTTATATCTTAAATTTGTTTTAGTTAAATCGACATTAAAGTAGCTAGAAGGACTATACTGTTACTATTGTATAAAAAAACTTCATGCTTAATTTAAAAACCTTATATTACCGACTATTGATTGCAATGCTTTAATAACAGCGTATCATGCGCGGTTTTCCGCGCCGTTTTCGGTTTTTATGAGTTAATAAATGCTGGCGATATTCACAAATTAGAGTTTATAAAATTTAATGAAAAAACTGCTGTCTTTACCTGTAAATATGTCTTTGTCTGAAGCTGAAAATCAGATTTATCAAAACTTTCTCAAATATGTTCCACCGCTAAGTTTAAACTTAATGGCGGTTAAAGTTGAAAATAGACCCGATGACTTTTTAGGTTGGTGTGGCGAGTTAATTCGCTTATGCCGCGATGACCTGAATATGGACTTAATGGAAGATGAACAGCTTGTACCATTAAAAAAACTTCAAGGTGTATTAGAAACAGGCTTTACCACTAGCCAATTCAAAATGGCTCGTATAGCGCCATGGCCAATATTTTTAGGCTTTGTTGAACAACAAAATACTCTACATGCATTAGATGAACGTTTACGTTTGTTAAACTATGTTGATACGCTTCGTGAACAACCGTTAGCTGAATTACCGATTGAAGACCGCTTAGTCTTTGCTGGTAAACACACTAGTGATCACGACTACAGTGTTTATAACTTCGATGTTGAATGGTTTGCTAGCACGAAAGGTGCAAAAGTTTTTCATATATTACTAGAGCAATCACCTGAGAAGTTTGATGCGGCATTAGCTCATATCCCATTAACGGGTGATGTGAACGACGACCAATACCAAAAGTTTGTTGAAGCATATAAAGCGATTTTTGCTGAATACACACCTGACAAACCACAGAGCAATACCCCACCATTAGCTGCTGCAACACGTTTGTTGGCTATGCGCAGACCTGATCAATTTATTGCATTAAACAACAATAAAATTGATATTATGTGTCAGGGTTTATCTATTGCCAAATTTAAGAATACTGACTTTACTTCATACTGGAATGACGCTATTGGTACATTACGTACTTTTGCTTGGTGGAATCAAGAAGAGCCAGCGATTGTTGAGACTTCTTCTAAAGTTGAGGTGGAAACAACGGCATCAGAAAGTGATGAAGTTAGTGCCGAAGCAGGCGTTAGTGAAGAGAAAAGTGAAGGCAGTCGTAAACATGCCATATGGAAAAATCGTGCAGTATTAATCGATTTATTTCTATTTGCAGATGTCGATCTAGCTGCAAACTCAAACTATGTTCGTGCAAAAGATAAAGCTAACAATGCTTCTACAAAATCTAAAGCTGCACCTAAAAGACGCGGTAAAGAAACGGCTGAAATGTTGGTAGACAAAGCACTTGTCGCTGAAGATCTTCCTGAATACATGCAAGGCAAACGTGATACTTTGATCAATCAAGTTAAAGCCGGCAAAAGTGTTGAGCAAGCTATTGGCTTGATGCGCGCTATTTTCGGTTAGTTTTAAACTGGTTATTACCTTTGTTATGTCGATTAAGCACATAACAAAGGTTCCATTTTTTACATGCGCTTATATGCGTTCAAAAATTCACAATAAACTTCTGCTCCGTTACAAATAAAAATCTCCGCTAAGTCGCTTTTTACTATTATAATCGACGAATAAAACACTCTGTTTTTAAATTATTACTTTCAAATCACTTGTAGCACGGAAAAAATAAATCATGCGAGTAGCCGTTACGCAGTATGCCACGTCGTTAAATATCGAAGAAAATCTAGCGACTTGTATTCGAATAATCACTCAAGCTGCAAGCTGTAAACCTGATGTTATTGTACTTCCTGCCTTTTGTAATACTCAGCAAGTGATTGACCAAAATGATAAACAACTGAGCGAGCACGAAAGTGCCTTTGTTCAAGCTTTATCTGAGCAAGCTAAGCAGCATGAATGTTATTTAGTTGCTCACCTTAACTTACAGCCAAGCCAAGTTGATGATGTAAACTTAGCTGATACAGTTGACAAACTTAAGCACAGCGGTACTTCTTGTTTAATCTCACCATCTGGAGAGCTTATTGAACAGGGAACTGAAATTTTAACTACACCGCAAGCAAAGCTTGGGCTTTTAGCTAATGACGATATTCTAACGTTTGAACCAGCTCGAAGTTTAGCTTTAGCGGGTGCTGAATTATTATGTTATTCCCATCGTTCATTTTCGTTAGATCAAAGTAATATTCACGCTCCTACTAGAGCTTGTGAAAATAAAGTGTTTTTAGCGTTGTCTAATCAAATAGGACCGCTTGTTGATGAGGGTCTACAAGCTGAAAACTCTATTCCAGAACAACATTTTAATGGCGTAGGTCAAAGTCAAATAATCTCACCAAACGGTAAAATACTGGCTAAGTTAGATCACAATGAAGAAGGTTTTACCTTTGCTGATATCCTTTTTAATACTGTTCAAATAGAAGAAGACAAAGGTAATAACAAACTTCGTCCAGATGGTAGCGACATCTTCAAACAACGTCGTCCTGAACTTTATCAACAGTCTATTTCTACTGGTTTTACTGATAACTCAGTAAGCGTCACTGAACCTGAAAACACAGTGCCAGAAACTGTTAATGTCGCTTTGTTTGCTACTTATAAAACGACTGAGCAAGCGATCGAAGATGTATGTTTTTATATTGAAAATAACCTAAGTGATATTATTCAATTACCTGAATTGTTCTTTATTGAAGATAAAATTATTACTCATGATCCTAAACAGTTAGCTGAACTTGAAGTGATAAGTCAGCAAATTATAGAACGTGTGAGTGCAGAACTAAGACCGCATCAATATGTATGCACAAGCTTAATTATTGATGGTTCTCACCAAGGTGTGATTATTAGCGAACAAGGTGCATTTGCCACTCAGCAGCAATTACATTTTTGTGAACGTTATAAATGGACGCCATTAGGTAACAAATTAAACATAATAGAATTATCGTTAGAGCAAGGTAATATAACACTGGCAATATTAACGGCAGACGATGCAAACATAGCTGAAATAGTAAATGTTGCCGTTCTAAATAAAGTGCATCTATTGTTAGTGCCTTTTGATATTCAAGAGCCGAGTGAAGTTGAGTTTAGTTTGTTGTCGAGAGCTGCAGAGCATAGGATTTGTATTGTGGCGTCTAGTCGCGAGAAAGACTTTGCCAGTAAAGAAGTTGCTACCGTCAACACAAATACTAAAAACCAGAATCAAAATAAAAAGAAAGTTAAGCCACAAAAGTCGACAGGTTTGGTCGCTGATTTACTCAGTCGTGAAGCTTTAAATTCTCATCTTAGTACAGCTCATAATTCGCGTAAATTTTCTGGTTATATTAATCAACCTTTGGTTAAGCATCAGCATGGTAAAATCACTAAATCTCTTATTCATCCTAGAGCGGCTTGCGAAAAATAGACGGTAAAGCTTCTTACTTATTTTATTCATAAATTTATAACAGAAGCTAAATTTATGAATAATCTAAATCTCTCATTTTAATGCTTAAACAGCTCATTCATTGTTAGTATTTTTATAAGTTCATCAACTACATTAAAAACGAGTTTTAGTTTTTTAAATGATTAAAGAACATAAATATTGAACTACGTTTTTTATGAGAATAATTATTTATAATTATATTTCAGCTGCTTATCCTTACTTGTTGGTGGCTTTAGAAACTTCTAATGTTAATTTCCAACACCATCCTAAATACCTTTATAAGCTCCCTAAAACTCTCCAACTTGTATTATCTGGTTTTTTCATCATTTAAAAACATTTTATTACATTGTCTTATCTCTGAAATATTAATGTCATTTTTCTCGTTTATGGTAGCGCCATTAAAATAATAAATTAAATGCATATAGCTAAAAAGTTAACTATGCACTTTTATAAAAAACATAAAATAACGAGAGAAAACATGAAAAAGCAGTCCTCACTAGGTAAGTTAACATTACTCAATACCGCTTTAATCAGTGCATTAGCTTTCACGTCACTTGATTCACTAGCAGAAACCGATGTTTCAGGTCGTATAACAGACTCACAAAATAGCGTTTACTTTGAAGGCGCTCAAATCAAAATTGAAGAATTAAATTTAACTACGGTAAGTAAGCGAGATGGTTCGTTTCATTTTGATAACCTTCCCGAAGGTAAATACACGCTAGTTATTCGCTATATTGGCGTACCTGAAGTACGTAAAACTTTGGTAGTAACTGCTGAATCACAACAAACAAAAAATTATGTAATTGGTGCTGACACTCGAAGCATGGCTAACGTGATTGTTTATGGTCAACGAGCAGGTCAAGCAGGTGCGTTAAACCAACAGAAAAATGCTAACCGTTTAGTTTCTGTTGTTAGTGCTGACTCTATTGGACAATTACCTGATCAAAATGCTGCTGAAGCGTTACAACGTTTACCGGGTTTATCGATTCAACGTGACCAAGGCGAAGGACGCTTTGTAGCGATTCGCGGTATCGATCCTAACTTAAACAACGTAACCATTAACGGTCTTAACGTTCCATCGCCTGAAGCTGGTGTACGAAGTGTAGCAATGGATGTTATTCCTAGTGAACTGATTTCAAGTTTAGAAGTGAGCAAAACCGTAACTTCAGACATGGACGCTAATGCCGTTGGTGGTTCAATTGAAGTAAAAAGCTTAAGTGCATTTGACCGAGAAGGGCGCTCGTACAGCTTGAATGTTCAAGGTTCATATAATGAGCAAGTAAGTGAAGCAAGCCCTAAAGTTTCAGGTAGCTTTTCAGATGTATTTGTTCTTGATGGTGGTAGTCAATTAGGTGTTGCGGGTGCATTGTCTTGGTTCAAGCGTGAATTCGGTTCAGAAAACTCTGAAACCGATGGTGGCTGGAGTGATATCGAAGTTGAAGATGCAGCAACGGGTGGCGACGTAGAAATATTTGGCGCTGAAGAAATTGAACAACGCTCATACAAAATTGAGCGTGAAAGATTTGGTGCCGCTTTAAACTTAGATTTACACGTAACGCCAACAGACAAATACTACTTACGCAGCTTCTACAGCAAGTTCTCTGATGATGAATACCGTTTACGTAATCAATATAAGTTTGATAAAGGCGCAGTTGATTTAACCTCATTAACGGATAATTCTGCACAATATATTGATGCAGAGATGGAACGCGATACAAAAGACAGATACGAAAGCCAAGAAATACTTTCGGTTGTTACCGGTGGTGAAAATCAATTAGGCGACTTGTTTGTTGAGTATCAACTAGGGTATTCAAAATCGACAGAAGAAGAGCCTGATCGTCTTGATATTACTTTTGCAGGCGAAGACTTTGCTTTAGGTTACTTATCGTCAGGCGAAATTCCGCAATTAACACAATCAGCAGATGCTCAAAATTTAGCTAACTTCGAACTAGATGAAGTGCTTTATGCAAACAACCTAACTGAAGACGAAGAAACCAGCTTTAAACTTGATATTACCAAAGACTTTGTTTGGAATAATTACAATGGCGCATTTAAGTTTGGTGGAAAATACCGTAGCCGTGAAAAATTCAATGATGTAAATACGAGTATTTATGATGGTGGATTTGACGATGTAACCGCTGACGCATTTAGCACAGGCGAAGTGGATTACAGTTTAGGTAACTTTGGCGAAGGTTTGTCACGCGATGGTTTAGCTGATTATGTTAATGCCAATAAATCAAACTTTGAATTAAATTCATTAGAGTCTGACATTGAAAGCCAAGGCAATACATACAAGAGTAAAGAAGATGTTTTAGCCCTTTATGCCATGGTAACGTTAGACATTGAAAAATGGCAAATTGTTGCTGGTTTACGCTACGAAGATACAAGTTTTGAAACATCAGGCAACAAGGTTGAGCTAATTGCTGACGAAGTAACAGATACTGAAATTGTAGACATTTCTACTTGGAACGTTTCAAAAGACTACGATTACTTACTGCCTAGCTTAAACGTTAAATATAACGCTAGCGAAAAACTATTAATGCGCTTTGCATACACGCAAACCATTGCACGACCAACTTTTGGTGATTCAGCAGCATTTCAATTAATTGAAACTGAGTCTAGCCTTGATGACGGTGTCGTTGAAATAGAACGTAAAGCTGAAGTAGGAAACCCAGATTTAGACCCTTACGAATCACAAAACTTAGATTTTTCAGTTGAATACTACCCTGGACATATCGGTGTTTTATCAGCTGGCTTATTTTATAAAGATATCGACAACTTTATTATTGAAAGCGAAGTGCAAGACAATGGTCAGTGGGACGGGTTTGAAGAAGTTATTCAATCGGTAAATGGCGGAAGTGCTTCATTAACAGGCGTAGAATTAGCTTGGAATAAAACTTTTGATTCAGGTTTATTATTAGGTGCTAACGGAACATTTGTTGATGCAGATGACAAACTACCTAATCAGTCAGACACTATTGGTAACTTAATGATTGGTTTTGAAAATAATAGCTTTAGCACACGATTAAGTGCGAGTTATAAGAGTAAAACTTTCCAATTTGAAGACAATGACATTGCGGTTTATGAAGGCGACCACACACAAATCGATTTCAGCAGTAAATATCATTATTCAGATAATATACAGTTTTACTTTAATGCGAGTAACCTTACCGATGAAGCGCTTTACTTATATCACGGTAATAAACAATATAACTATCAGTATGAACAATACGGTAGAACATTTGAGTTAGGTGTATCTATCACATCATTCTAGATATAACTCATTTAAATTAAATACTTAAATCAAACGTACTGTAATAATTTTATTGCAGTACGTTTTTTCGGATAAATAATATGAAACATAACTTTACTTTATATACTTCAATTTTAATGGCTTGTGGTGCTATGGCTTGTAGTCAGTTATCAACAACTGATAAGCAAACAACTCAAGCTGACTTAAGCGATAAATCATCATCAGGTAAGTCTGTAAACATCTCGTTTTTAGCTTTTGGCGATGGCGGTTATCATCCTGACTACCCAAAAATCAAACACATTAAAAAGCCGAGAAACAAAGAAGAGTTTATTGAAAAAGAACGCGAAGATTGGCTTGAAGATTTTCGTCCAATTGAAGAGTTTGATCACGCACCTATCTACATTTACCCAAACACCGAAACAGCAACAGAAGACACAGGTGCTGGCGTTGTTGGTTTAGCTATGGCTGAAGTATGTATGCTACGCCCTTGTGAGTTTGCTATTCAGCTTGGCGATAACATTTACCCTGACGGCGCTGACGCTAATGACGGTAAAGACGATCAAAAGCGTATGGACGATCTTATTTTAAAACCGTTACAACCGCTTATTGATAACAATAACGACATTATGATTTATTCAGCTTTAGGTAATCATGACTGGAAATCATCACGTAAAGGCGTAGCGTTACAAACCGAATGGATGAAAAACCAACCTAATTTTTACTTAGGTGAAAAAGGTTACTACCAATATAAAGTAGGAGAGCAGGGCAACGATGTTGAGTTTTTTGTACTCGACACCAACATGTTACTTTCAGCTCAGCCAATTTACGAAGTACCGTTAAATGCTGATGGTAGTGAAATGGAGCTTGAACAAGCAAAACTACAAAAGAAAGGTGAGCTTGAATATGCAGAACCTCACGAAAACCCAGTAAAAGGTGAAAACCTTACACAATTAGCATGGTTGAAACACGGCTTAGAAAATTCAACAGCTAAATGGAAAGTGGTTTATGGCCATCATATTCTTTGGTCTATTGGTGGTACTAAATACAGCGAAGGTCATGTATTACGTGAACTCATTATGCCGACATTATGTGAAAATGCTGATGCCTATATTGCAGGGCATGAACATGACTTAGAACTACTTACTGATGATTGTTCTGTTTACGGACACGCTGATAAGCCACCATTACCATTAATTATAAGTGGTGCAGCATCTAAAATGCGTGGTAAACACACGCCGTTTTCTCAGTGGCAAGAAAAGCGCTACCCAGAATACGATTTAGTATGGTCTAAAAGTTTTGTATGGGGATTTGCTCATATCACTTTAGATAATGAAAACGATAGCTTAAATGTTGATTACTTTACAACGCCAAGAGATCAATCAGGTAAAGTCGTAAATGAAGAAAGCTTTAGTTTTAAAAAGCGAACAGATTAAGTGTGACAGTTAAAACTTAATCTGACATATTGAAATATCAGAGTTTAACTAAGTGTGTCAGACGGTCATAAACTGGTTTTTTTCAATTACTAATGTCAGCTTTCAATCGAAAGCTGACATTGGCTTTTGTGAATCCTTGATCATATTTAGAAGGATATTAGCCAAGAATTTATCATCGACTGAAAGTCGGGTTTAAGCTCATTGCAACCAGTGGAGTTTCATCTCAGAACATTAACTGAGGTCACAAAGCCGACCTATAATAATTAGCTTAACAAACACTATTTTATATCTCGCTTTCGCCCCATAACTAGATAGGAACTAACCGTCACTATCGCCACAAAGAAGCCTAAGTTTATGGACTAAAATCATCGTGTAAAACATTAGCTTATTATACAAACGGGGCACTATTTAATTTAAAAATAAAAATTAGTCTTATTTTTTTATGCGAGCATCTTTGATTTCTGTAGTTATCTTTATAAGGATTTCTTCAGCTTTTACGACATAATCCCCTCTTTTGATTATATGAATATCTTCTTCATTCATTTTGAATATTATTTCAGATAATGCATTACAAGCATATTCAAATTCTACTTTTTGTCTTTTAGAGAAGTAATTATATTTTTTATCATAAATCTCCCCATATGAGATCACTTGTCTAAATTTAAATCCATCATTTGGTAAAGATGATAACAACGTATTTGTCTTAGAAAAATAATTATACGCTTCTAAAGCGTCTTTAGTTTTTAAACACATGATAATGAACAATCGAGCTTGCTGAGTATCAATATTATCAGTGTGATAACTTTTTCTTTTTGCTGCGAGTTCGTAAGCATTATCTAAAAAACGCTGTGATAAAACCTCATCATTATATTCTAGTTTGCACATTGCATATTGAACCCAATAATGTGGGTGTTCTGTTAATCTACTGACTTCCCTCTTAATCTCCATATAATAATTATTAATCGTGGCCTTTTTGTGTGGCATTAATTTTTCAATTACATGGTATCTTAAAAGTGATTTATATATTTTAATCTTAACAATATCAGAACCATGTGTGTCTATAAAATCTGATACGATTCGTAAACATTCATTTTTCACATATGTTTCACTAAAGCAATAATTTATAAGAAATAATGAAAGTAAACTAGATCGTGTTTCAATTTGGCTATCGTTTGAGGAAAATCGGTAAAAACTTTTAAAAGAAGTATCTGTTCTAAAATCAATATCATATATAGCATCATTTCCTGCCATATCAGAAATGATGTCTGATTTTTTGTTAACTCCTAAAATATCGCATATTGCTATAGAAAAAAGAGTCCTTTTAAAAGGAGGATTCTCAAATATACTAACAGTCAATTCAGTAATTTTTTGTGATATTTGAGGGCTTTTTAATAGTCCCAGTAAAACACCTGATAACTGGCTATTGTAACTGTTTTTAATTTTCAAGTGTTTCTTAGAATGAGATAATCCCGTAAACTCACTCCAAGAACCTTGATCGTTAATAATATTGATTAAGTCATCAATTTCGGTGTCATTTAATAAATCTAGACCTATCGCATGAATCTTTATTTCTAACTTTTCAAGATCAGAAGTTAACCTTAAACTTTCAGCATTTCTATCAGATAATAACAGGGTGATATTATCTGGCTTAATTGATGAATAATAGTTTAAAATATTTTCGTATTTCGTATAATTATCGATAATTAAAACAAAATCCCCCCTCATTTTTGAAATAATATCTATATCTTGTAAGTAATCAGCCTCATCATTTTCAAGAATATAAGTTTTAGTCCCGTTTGTAGTTAAATATGATGCGAGTATGTCTAAAAATACAGTTTTTCCATTCCCAAGGTCACTATGAATAAATACATTTTTATTTTTAAACAGTAAGGATGAAGCTTCATCAATGGCCTTTCTATTAAAGATATATGGGATCGTAAAATTCTTACTAATTGCAGTATCTATTTGAGCTTGCTTATAATCACCATATAAAAGCAACTTTGTTGTATCCGCTTCAACTAAATCATCTACACTGGATATAGTTTTCAATATAAATGCTTCAGGTTCTGGCATTAAAGTTAATTCTGTACTGTCCCTCTCGATTTTAGATATAATATCTGCAAATTTATCAATACCTATTGGTAACACGTGTCCAAATTGAGATATTTCAAATGTATCTTTATGTGAAGCACCTTCATGCGTAATAAAGTATGTTTTATCCTTTAAATGAGGTAATTCAAATAATAATTTTTGTACATCAAAATCATATAAAGAATACCCTGCAAATATTATTGCACTACTTGTTTCCAAGTCGCGTTTGAATATAGTACGCCAATTTGAATCAAGAAAAGAGTCAGGTGATAAGTAAGAAGAATTAGATAATTTAATTTTATCTTTTAAATCATCCACCACAGCTTTATCTATAAAGCCATTTAAATGGATACATAAATTATCATTTTTCACAAAGTCACTTGTAGTGTAAGTTAAGTCTACTGACTCAACCCTTATGCCACTTTGATGGCCAGCTAACTCAATTGAATTATCATAATTAGTTGTATAGAAACGTTTCCAACCGTTTGATACGATCGTTTTATGATAATCAGAAACACTTTTTAATATAAAGTTATCTTTTAGTAAGCTCAATAAAGGTGAAGGGTTTGAATTATATTTAAGGTATACATTTGCAGTATATTTTAAATCTTCATCTTCATCGATACCTGCAAGTTTAGATATTTTCTTTGATAAACCTTTAGCTAGTGGTGGTTCTTTACCTAATGTGTTTTCTGTTCCTAACGAAAAACCTGCGCCAGTAAAAAGGATCGCATTTCCTGTCTGTAATCTACTTTGAAGTTTTATTAAATCAACTTCAGGTAAAGATAACGAACCAACTGAAACTCCATTACCTAAGTCCATATTTACACCAATTATCAATAATATATGTAAAATAGTCTCCTATATAATAGAGTTAATATCAATACATATATATCTATTGCAGGAGTAATGTCATTTTGACCACACATTTAGATTTGACCTGATGGTTTGCTGAGGTTATTTACGCTCTATAGCTATGATTAGAGTATTTGTGAACATCACTACTAGCTTCCGCTTAGCGCACAAAGTGAATATTAAAAATTAAATGATGAATGACCGCTTTGGTGGCTTTTACGACTGTCAGTTTAGATTAAAATCTGACAGCCCAAAATGTCTGTTTAAGTTTCATCTACTACAGATAAAGTTAAGTACTTAACTCTAGCGCAGGCTTTTTATGGTTACTTAACAGCTATTTTATTTGCGCAAAATAAATAGTTATATCTTCTGTTGCCAACCATGAGCAACGAGTGCCTTTCGGGATAAAGAGGGCTTCGCCTGAACTGACTTTATGTTCAATACCCGAAGTGTCAGTACAAGTCAGATTGCCTTGCTTGATGGTCATAAATTCATTGTATGGAAAGGTGATAAAACCTGTATCAAAGCCTTTGCTTTGCCATATACCTGACGTAAAGGTTTGACTGGGGTTTTGATAAAGTACTTTTTTATTATGGCCATCAGACGTCGCTTGCCAAGGAACTGAGCTATTCTCATTTATGTTATGTTCATTGAAATAAACAAGACTTGTGTAGTTTGAGTTTTCAGGCTCATTTTGTGGCTTATAAATGAGATGAAACTTACGTAAGTTATCGCTTTGATGCCATTGGTAATCGTAGCCTTTAGGTATAACAAAGCTTTCGCCCGCCGTAACCGTTTCTACTAAACCAGTTTTATTATTTTTTATTTCAGCAACACCTTCGATGATGCTTATAAATTCATTAAAGGTATGAGTTGTATCACATTCTATTAAGCTGTTAGCTCCAGAAACCCCCACATAAAGTCCTATTGAATCATCTTCATAGTAGCAATGTGTATTCTTATGTGCTTTTGATACGTTCGATTTAGCTACTTTAAGTTCATCAGTCATATCATCAATGGCTGTTGAAGTTTGACTTAATTTGACTATCTTTATGTTTGGCATAGCTTGTACTTAATAGTGTTATGAATAAATGCTGTAAATCTAGTTTAATGAATTAATATTCAGCTAGTTTATACATGTTAAAAAATGCCTAATACTATTTTATGAAGCTGGGGATAAGCCTACTAGGAAAAATATATACAAGGTTATTAAAGTCCATTGTAATACTAAACGTTAATTTGTTGTTGAACTAACTGTTTAACTACCATTTTAGTTTGTATTTGTTGCTCTGGATTCTTATTTTCGTCTTTCTTAAGTTGTTATTCAAATGGCTTAATTATGCAAGTTTATCAGGTGACTCTTTGTCTCCTGCGCCAATGTTTGTTGGGTCAATCATAAAGCCATTAAACAATCTTGCTAAATCATTAACCGTATCAATATTCAAAAACTGGTCGTTGGCATAAATACTTGAGTGATCGGCTTTTTAGTCTTTTATAATTTAAGCTATGATAGCTATTAAGTTAATCACTAATTTTATTATGAACAAACCTCAAGGTTTTTTAATGTTAATTAAACAAAGTAAATCTAAAAAATTCACACTTATTGCGGCTTTAAGTACGAGTTTGTTTTTGGCATCGTGTGCAGATGGTGTTATTGAAAATTCAGCTAACTCAAGTAGTTCAGCTAGTTCAAGTAAGACAAAGTCACTAGCGACTACAAAGTTAAATGAATTATATTGTCCTGCTGGTTCTGAAAATGAACAGCTAGATTTAACCGATGTAAACTTAACTCGTGTAGATAATATTCCATTAATGTATCAAGGTGCTAATAATGTTGAAGGTCCAGTTTGGCATGATGGCGCTTTGTATTACACAAATATGGGCGCACACCAACCTGATGAAAAAGGTTTTAAATTAACAAACCAAACCACTATTTGGCACTGGGTTCCGGGTAGTAAACCTGAAGTTTGGCTGGATGACACGATTGCAGGTACCAATGGTTTAGCCCTAAATAGCAAAGGGGAATTAATCGCGACACGTCATCTTGACGGTTCTATTTCAAAGATTGATTGGAAAACTAAGCAGATAACGCCGATTGTTAGTGGTTATCAAAATAAACGTTTTAACTCGCCAAATGATTTAACACTTGCTGACGATGACACGATTTATTTTACTGATCCAAATTGGAATATACCGTCAAATGTTGACCTAGCGACGGTGCAGGGTGGTGGAAAAGCAGGATCTACTGAAGCAGGGCAACGAATTTATCGAGTGACAGCAGACGGCAAAGTTAATGCGATTGCGGTTACTGAACTTGTTCCAGCTCTGGCTGATAAGCCCAATGGTATTATGTTGTCTCTTGATCAACAAAAGCTGATTGTTGGTGGTTTGCAAGGCTTGTGGGTATTTAGCTTAAACAAGGGGGAAGTGTCTCAGCCTAAGCAATTGTTAAACACACCTATTGATGGGCTAGGTAAAGATTGTAGCGGCAATATATATGTTACAACTACGCGAGAACTGGCTGACAGAAAAGATGGGCAAGTGGTTGTGATACTTGATAATGCTCAAAAAGAAGTGGGAACGTTAAACGTAGACAGTATTCATATTGTTACTAACATTGCTTTTGGTGGCAGTGACGGGAAAACTTTATTTGTAACTGGGCTTACAGCGCCTATGGACGGAGAAAAACCTCGTTTATGTGGTGAAGAGGTTTGTTTACAAGCTGGAATTTACTCAGCAGAGCTAAATGTAAAAGGCTTTCCTTTTTAAGTTATATTTCACTTATCTTTAGATATAAAAAGGGGCTTAAAAGTTAAACTTTAAGCCCCTTTATGCGTTAATCACGAATTAAAGTCCGTTGTAGTACTGCACGTTAGTTTGTTCTGGTACTAATTTATCAAGTACGGTTTTGATTTTTATTTGTTGCTCAGGATCATTACTTTGGTCTTTCTTCAGCAATTGCTCAAATTGTTCAATAAGTACGGCTTTATCAGGCGACTCTTTATCGCCTGCGCCTATGTTTGTTAGGTCGATCATAAAGCCATCAAATAACGGTGCTAAGTCGTTAATAATATCAATATTCAAAAACTGGTCGTTGTTATAAATACTTGGGTAACCCGCTAATTGTTTATCAATAGCAAATGAAACACCTTTAAGATTGGTGATGCTAGTCGACTTGTCGCACGACAGCATACAACCGTTATCTATACGTGGCTTTTCACAACCTACACTTTGTTGGAAGAAACACTGACGACTAGTCATTAACAAAATAGGGTGATAAATACTGTAAAACAATTTGAAGTTTTCAGGGCGAGCAATGGTTTTCATTTGCTGATGATTAATCTCGTTAGAAATAAATGCACCTTCACAATCAAACGACTCTTTCATGGCTAATAGCGCATAAGAGTTAGTGGTATTTAAGAAAGGACCCGCGATCCATCTAATACCTAACTCAAAAGCTCGGTTAGCAATACCGGTATTGTTGGTTACGATAAGCTTAGGTTTTACTTGCTCTAAAATGTTAAGCGCCGCATCGTAATCTTTACCAATTAATACTGACGGGAACCATGGTATTAAGGTTGGATTCTCTTTGAAAAATCCTACGTATTTTGTACAACCACGTTTGTAAGCATCAGGTAATTTAAAGTAAATATCAGCATCGGTTACGTTACTTAAATTAATATCTGTTTCATCTGAAATAAGAAGTGATAGCTTAGCTTTAACGGCAGGATCTTCTTGTTTAGGATGACGGGTTAATTTAGGTAAAATAACTTCAGGATGAACTGGAGAGTTGTCATTAAGTATTAACGATAATTCGTTTTTAAGGGCTGTTAAATCTTTAAACGGAATACTTAAGTTGTTTTCAACCGCGTCACAATTTAACTCAATTAAATTAAAGTGTGCGTTGTTAAAACCTTTGAAACGCTTTTCAATGGCATCAGCGTCAATGCAGTTTTTATCGCTAGCAACTAAGCTGTTATTTGATGTAAGTTCAAAGCTTTGATCTTCAGTTATGGCTTTACCTTCACCATAACCTTGAGTTTTAACACTAAGGGTTAATGGGCTACCAGCGCTACCACTAAAGGTTAACGATAGCGGTTGTTTATCAATACTTAGGTGTTTGATTTTGTCGAAAACAGACGTATTTATTTCTTCTTTTTCATTACTTAAGTTCTGCTCAACTTCATGTATTTGAACAACTGAAATAGCGTTACTTTTATCAATAGCATGATATTTAGAGTTATCACGCGGGTTTTCGATAAACATCGACTGATTTAGATCACCTCGTAAAAAGGCGTTTGAAAAGTCGCGGTTAAATACTTTATAAAGACGTTCGCCGTCTTCTAGTAATTCACCTGTTTCTACAAAACCATCAATTTGTTTACGGAAACTATCGATAACTGTGTGTACGTAACTTGCGCCTTTAATACGCCCTTCAACTTTAAACGAATGCACACCTGCATCTATTAACGCAGGTAAGTCGAAGAAGGCTGAGTTGTCTTTTATATTTAACGGGAATTTATTACCTGATTCAGTCGGTTTGTATTCTTCGCGACATGCTTGACTACATCTGCCACGGTTACCTGAATTGCCCACACTTGCTGATGTTGAGTAACATAAACCTGAGAAAGCGACACATAAAGAACCGTGCACAAATACTTCGGTCAGTACTTCTTCTTCACGACTTACTTCAGTAATGGCGGTAATTTCTCTTAAGTTTAATTCTCTTGATAAATTAACTCGTGAAGAACCTAACTTTTTAAGGAAAGGGATTTGACCAATATTATGAGTTGTTAACTGTGTAGAAGCGTGAATATCAAGAGTAGGGAAGTGCTTATTTAACACGTACAGTAAACCTAAATCTTGCACGATAACGCCATCGAGTGTGGTGTTTGCAAGCTTGGTTAATAATTTAGCTAGCGATTTAAATTCACGTTCTAGAATGATGATATTTAACGTAAGAAATATTTGGCATTCGTACTGATGAGCCAGTCGAATACAGCCAACAAGTTCATCAAACGAAATATTAGCAGCACGGTTTCGCGCATTAAAGGTATCTAAACCACAGTAAACGGCATCTGCACCCGCAATAATCGCGGCTTTTATTGCATCTATGTCGCCACCTGGCGCTAATAATTCAATTTTTGGACTCATTTCTCTACAACTTTAGCCATGTATAAGGCAGTTAAATTTTTAAAGGTGGGATTTTACGCACTTATTCGACAGATGAATACCGTTAAAGTGCGCAAAATGTGTAAACATTGAATTTCATTACAAATGTAGTTATTTAAATAAGTGTGTCAATATAGCTAGGTATTGATTAATCCCATTTATTTATCTTAAGTGCCTGCCATTATATGACTCAGAAAAAAACCTATCCGATTCTTTATTCGTTAAGAAATTGTCCTTATGCGATGCGAGCTCGTATCGCCATTTATAAAGCTAAGCAGCCCGTATTACTGCGTGATCTTGTGTTAAGTAATAAACCTGATGAGATGATAGCGGCGTCAGCTAAGGCAACGGTTCCTGTTTTAGTATTACCTAACAAAGAAGTAATAGATGAAAGTTTAGATGTAATGCTGTGGGCATTAAATGAAACAGATCCTGATGATTTACTGCAAAGTAAAAGTGATGATGGCTTAACGGATATGCTGAATCTTATTCATGTATTTGATCATGAGTTTAAAGTGGCTTTAGAAGCTTACAAATGTGCCAAGCGTTACAAAGAAAACAATGTAGCTGAATGCCGAGAAGAGTGTGAAAAGTATATTCAAATGTTAGAGCAACGTTTGGCTGTAAGTGAGCATTTATCAGAAGGTTTTTTATTTGGCGCAAAGGAAAGTTTAGCTGATATTGCTTTACTGCCTTTTATTCGACAGTTTGCGCGAGTTGAGCGCCAATGGTATTTGCAATCGCCTTATCCGAAAGTAAAACAATGGCTAAATAAATATCTGCAAAGCCCTATGTTTACTAAAGTAATGGCTAAACATCCGTTGTGGTTAGAAACAAAAGAAGAGATTTTATTAGGTTTGCCAACTCAAGTTAAATAGTTTGAATGCTTGGTATGTTTGTGGGTAAGAGATTGATTAAGTTATGCCTCGACCTATATAAATCGAGCTAAGGTTATATAAATTAGTACAAGGCATAGTTTTGGTAAATCGGTAGTTTAATCAGAGATAAAGTCGAGAGTTAATAATAATCGACATTCACCTGCTGTTACTGCAGGTGAGCGATGAACTAAACCTGCACCTTGAGTGTCATCCCAGTTTTCACCTTTAAGTAATGCAACATCTCCTTCAGAGAGTCGATTGATATCTTTAACATTTTTAAAAAGCCCTGACTCTTCGTCGCTTTTTCCTCCGTTACCTGCGCCTAATTTACTTCGGTCTATCACGTTATGATTCAACCACTCAGTTGCGATACCTTGGTAGGTAGTGACTAAACGACAAGGAATACGGTCAACATGGAAGCGAGGGCACATAGCACGATCAAGAACTGTTAATCTTAAGCCTGCGCATTCAAGATCAAATAAACAACAAAACATATCAACTAATAACGTAATGTCATCACTTAAAGCTGTCATCATATTTGATTCACCAAAAGTATCACAAAGAACTTTACGAGTACTTTCAGGTGTTACAGCAAGTATGGCTGTTTTTTTTGAATGATTTTTTAAAAAATGATTAACAGCGGTGTTTAGTTCGCTAGAAACGTCGCGCTGCCAAACAACAATATTAGTGTCTTCTCGATAAATATTGGTAAACACATTGGCATCTTTAGCTGCACTTGATTGACGAGATATCACGTCTGTTATTTCATTTTCATTAATATTTACTACTGCATTCATACATTTTCCTCCCATTCAGGAAAAGGGTCGTTTAACGTTGCCCAATATTTATTGCCTTGTAATAACTCACCTTCTGACAGTAAGCAGTTATCTAGGGCTGAGATTAATTTATTTTTATCTAAATTCTGTCCGATAAAAACGAGCTCTTGTCGCATATCACCAAAGGGTTCAACCCATTGTTTGTTGATTTCATTAAGAGATTCTTCGTCGGTAGGCCAACTGTTTTTTGGTACAGCTTTCCAAAACATACCAGAGAAACCATAACGTGCTATTCCTCCAGCTTGGCTCCATTGACCACAAAATTGAGGTCGTGTTGCCAACCAGAAATATCCTTTTGAACGGATGAGTTTGCCGAATTGCTCTGTGTTATGAAGGAAGTGATAAAACTTTTCAGGATCAAAAGGTTTACGCTCTATGTAGTTGAAGCTGCTAATTCCGTATTCTTCTGTTTCAGGAACGTGCTCGCCACGCATTTCTTTTAACCAGCCAGGTGCTTGCTCGGCGCGTTCAAAATTAAAAAAACCTGTGTTGAGTACAGCGTTAACATCTACTTCACCTGAAGATATTGGAATAATTTTAGCATGAGTGTTAAGTACTTTTAGAATGGCTGCAAGTCTTTCTGTATCAGCAGGCTTAACCAGATCGGTTTTGCTAATCAGAATAACGTCTGCAAACTCTACTTGATCAACTAATAAGTCGGCTACGCTGCGCTCTTCTTCTTCACCTAGAGACTCTTTAGTGTCTTGTAAATACTGAGCTTCGTCATAGTCTTTTAAAAAGTTTACTGCATCTACAACAGTCACCATGGTGTCTAACGAGGCGATATCTGATAATGAAATGCCATCTTCATCGGCAAAGGTAAAGGTTTCTGCTACAGGTAGTGGTTCAGAAATCCCAGTAGATTCAATAACGAGATAATCAAAACGACCATCTTTTGCGAGTTTGTTAACTTCGATTAGAAGATCTTCACGCAGCGTACAACATATGCAACCGTTACTCATTTCTACCAGTTTTTCATCACTACGGTTTAATGAAACATCATTTTTAATGGTTGCTGCGTCAATGTTTATTTCACTCATATCATTAACAATAACCGCAACTTTCTTACCTTGACGGTTGTTTAAAATGTGACTTAATACGGTTGTTTTTCCTGCACCTAGGAAGCCTGACAGGTAATTTCTTTTGAAGCATGTTACAACATCTCTATTTTATTATAAGTGTTATGTTATAACATAACACTTTGGTGTGCTAGTCCATCATTTAAAATTTAACTCTGGAAGATAAAAGCTTAGAAATGTTACCTGTTTATTTGATTCTTATTTGAAGAGAAAAGCTAAAGAGTAAAGCTGAAGGATAAAGCTAGAAGATAGAGTTGTAGCTAAGTTTTAGTGGGTATACAAAAGAAGAGGGATGACAGCCGTATTCAACATAGATAAAGAATAGGGCTGTTGGAATTTAAATAGAGGTTATTGAGTATGACCAAGTGTTATTCAGGGTACTTTTGGTCGAGTGCTTTTAAAGATCGTAAGAATAAACCTAAGCCACCAACCGCTAAAACCAATATAACTATCAAATCAAATGAACTCATGCTTCTAAAAGAGAAGCGAATTGAAGAGATAACGCCAAAAATAAGTCCGCTGATAGAACCTATGCTTAAGATCCAACCTAAAATATTTCTGCTGTTATAAAAGATAAGCCCAACACCAAAAATGAAAGGTATCATGATCATGCCGCTAGTTATGCTAAAACCACTGCCACCTGCTGAGAACCTGTATAACCCCATTCCCATTCCAAAACTTGAAGTGACTTTAATCGCGTTTAATAACATATAAAAGCCACCACACATCATTACTAAGCCAATAAAAAAATGACCTAAACCACCTGAAGTACCACCAGCACCTTTCATATAAAAATCCTTATTACTTAATTAGCCACGTTGAATAGTTAGTTAATAATGAGTCTGGTTTACATAACTCAGACTTAATTACGGTTAAGCACTTATTATGTCTCAATATTTATATAATTGTTAGGAAGAATTATTGCTGAGGGTATTTGAAATCGTTTAACGTTAACGAAGTATTGTGATGAAATTTAAAGGAAAAAGGCAGAAGCTTAATGCGTCTACCTTTTGTGTTTTTTATTCTGCTGTAAGCCTAGGAGTAATTCGCATCGTAATGTCTGCATGAAAAACCTTATTGTGATTTGTGTCGTAAACATCCACAGGGAGAATAACATCTTGTGCTTCATTCCAATGGTAATCACCCACTTTACATATTATGCGCAGATCGGTTTTAGCTATTTTTAAGTATTGCACTGTCATACCTATCGGGATCCAGCGGAAATCACTGGTTAACGAAATGTCTATAAGAACACCCGCAGAAAGCTCTGCTGCATTACACATCGCGATAGCATGTACTGATTTTAGATGATTATGAACAGCACGACGTTTCTTTATAGTGAGTTCAATATGACCTGGCTTAACGATAATAAGTTTCGGTTTTATAGTGCCAAAGTAAGGGACTGTAAAACATAAAGCTTTACCTACGAACCATCGACCTAAGGCGAAATTACCAAATATTTTCCAAAGTTTTAACATGAGACTTTTTGAAGGTTTATACGACATTTCTTTTCCTAATATTCACTAAGGTTAACTGGTCTAATGAGTTATTGTTAGTGTCAGTTTGGACTGATATTAAAGATAAGTCAAAAACTTAAGTATAGTTGAATTGTTAACTTAGGAAGGTAAGTTATCAGCCTGTTTAAAAAGGGGGAGATGACGACCAAGCTTGAGGTGTAGGCTAGTAATGGCGAACGTAAAACTTAATTAGCTTACCGGCTGATAAGCTAATTAAGGTAAATGCGACTTAGATTAATACTTGAATTAAATAAAGCGCATTATTTATATTGGTTCTGACTTAACCTTTATGAACAGCCTTCCAAAAATCGTGAGACAATTTATTAATTAAGTTTGATTCGGCATTCATTAACATTGCAAAACCGACTTTATGCTCTGGCGAGTAACCTATGTCAGCACGAAAGCCTTTAACCCAGCCTGAATGATAAATAATAGGGCTGTCTTCAAATTGATATATGCGCCAACCGTAGCCGTAATGAGCGTCTTTTAAACTTTCTTTCCAGTACCTACGCTTAATATCTTTTTTAGTTCTAATTCTTGGGGTTGTTAATTCTTCAAGTAAATGCGGAGATAATACATCAGGGTTATTACCCATATTAGCGCTAACCCATTTGGCTAAATCAGTAATACTAGCGTTTATGCCGGCTGCTGGCGCTACTTTGTAGTAGTCTGGCTCGACTTTTACCGGGTACCAAACATTTTCTTTTATGTACTTTCCTTTGCTGTCTTTTTTATTGGTACGTCTACTTTTGATTAGTACGTGAGGTTTAGCGGTATTTTTGTTGTTGATAAACGCATTGTAACCTACTGAAGCATTATCCATTTTTAATGGCAGAAAAACTCGCTCTCTCATTAAGGTTACATAATCTTTTGGTTGGCTTTTCTCGATGGCAAACTGCAAAAAACCGTAAGCGATATTTTGATAGCCGTAACATACGTCAGGTTTACAAATAGGCGTTACACGGTCAAATCGACTTATGATTTTTTCCATACTCCAATTTTCATGGAGTAGGTTATCGTAAGCATTTGGCATTAAACCACTTGAGTGACTAAGAATATGTTTTAGTTGTATTTTCGCTGCAGATCCTTTTTGAGCCAACTCAAAATTAGGTATGTATTTGGTGATAGGTTCAGACAAGTTTAATACTTTTTCTTGCGCTAACATGGTGGTAATGGTTGCTGCAAAAGGTTTAGACACTGAAGCTAATCGGAAAACGGTATCTTTATTAATTTTTTGAGTTTTATTTTTGTCGGTATAGCCAATGGTTTTTAATGCAATGATCTTGTCATCTTTAATAACAACAAAAGCAGCCCCAGGAATATTGTGTTTTTTTAGTTCGTATGTGGCTTTTTTAGCAAAGGTTTTCGTTATTTCTGTAATGCTTTGCGCAGTAGAAATAAGAGGAAGAAAACAAAGTAAAACGATGATTAATCGATAAAACATACAAAGAACCTTTCAAGTAAACAGCTATTAAGTAAATACTTTTATACCAAAACAAACCATTAGCTAGATGATCATAACTAAAGATTTCAACCGAATACTTATAAGGGATTTTTATAGCAATATCTACTTGCTATAAAATAAGTCGATTTATTAATGGTAACGGTATTACTTAATAATTAAAGAAAATATCAGTACAAGTTGAATATTGTATATTGTTTTTGTGGTTTTCTATAGAGGTGTTGAGTGTTGGTTTTTATTAATACAGATAAATAGAGACGAAATGCTAAGCCTAACTCTAAAGAATATGGTCATTTAATCTTATTATCTTCTTTAGAGTAAAAGGGGTTAACTAGAAACTTCTTTCTTGCGCTTCAACTTCACATCGTTATATATTTTCATTGATAGAATAACCGCTGATAAAACAAAGGTGATCAAATTAGCAATGATTACCGCTTTATCGCCTATGATTATTCCGTAAACCAACCAAAAAGCCACACCAACAGTAAAAATACTATACATAGCAAGTGAGAGAGATGAAGTATCGCGTGTTTTAATTACCTGAATTGTTTGAGGTAAAAATGAAATAGTGGTTAAAAATGCGGATACGAATCCTAAAGTTTCAATGCTTGTCATGGTGTCCTCCGAATGATTTCGGATGAGGGTTAATTAAATTGGCTGCATTCTACGCTAAAATTTAATGCTTTTTTATGTTTTTTCTCTCTTAAATTTATTCAATTCTATGGTTTTAGATGATGATATAGATAGGCTGAGCGACTTGTTGATTGAACAGAAGTATCTGAACTAAAGACGCTCAATATTTACTGTGATGGTAAAATTGTATGATTAACTTTTATAGTTAATTGTTAAGATTTAAGCCTCATGCTTAATAACAGACTTTCGCATAATAACTTTAGGCTCAAAGATATTATGAGTCTTTAAAGTTTTTTGCTTATAAACTGTTTTTAACACTAATTTAGCCGCCATTTTTCCCATCTCATTAGTTGGGTTATCAATAGTGGTTAATTTAGGGTAGAGATAATTTGCGAAACTCACGTTATCGAAACCAACGATTGATAGGTCTTCAGGTAAGTTATATCCATGCTCTCGAGCATATTTCATGGCACCAGATGCCATTTCATCATTTGCACAAACTAAAGCTGAAAAGTTGAGTTTATTATCAATGAAATATTTTAAGCCAGCCATTCCGCCTGTTTCACTGTAGTCACCCACAAAAGAGAGTTGTTCATCAAATTCGATATTTTCTTCAGCAAGTGCTTTTTTATGGCCTATTAAACGGTTAACTGTATCTGGTTTGTTCAGGCGACCGGATATGTAGGCAACATCTTTATGTCCTTGCTCTAAAACAATCTTAGTTGCTAAGTAACCACCAAGACGGTTGTCGATACTTATACAGTTACTTTTAAGTTCTTTAACATAGCGACTTACTAAGTAAATAGGCACTTTGCCTTTGCTTAACTCGATTAAGTATTCATCGGAAACAGCTTCTGCATGAAGAATTAAGGCATCGCAATTTCTACTTAATAAGAATTCGATACCATCTTTTTCTTTTTCTTCTTCACTGTAACCTGTAGTGATGATGGCGTGTTTACCAGCTGTTCTTAACTCAGATTCTATGCCTGCCATCATTTGACCATAAATAGGTCCGTCGAGTTCAGATACAAGTATTCCTACACTATTTGAGCGATTTGACGCGAGTGATTGCGCTATTGAATTAGGTCGATAGCCAAGCTCTTCCATAGCGGCTAAAACTTTGTCGCGTGTTTTGTCGCTAACGCGTGCATTTTTGTTAAGTACGCGTGATACCGTTGCTAGCGATACGCCTGCAAGGTCAGAAACTTGGTAAATCGTCGCCATGTTATTCCATAGTCTTCTAATTAATAATGGTTAATTTTATCATTATTTTGATTGAAGTCATTATTGTATATTATATTTAGGTATTAGTTCTTCTATTAATTAAATCAGCGCAAATCAATTTATTATGTTCACTTGATAAAGGATAGAAACACATAAGCGCAGCGGCAATAAAAGCAAAAGCAGCAGGTATCCAACTCATTAATAATTGCATGCCTGGCAATGATTGATCTATGGTTGATACATCCATACCGTTGTAGCCATAACTTCCTAATACAACTAATACTAAAGCTCCTGCAAAACCGCCGCCTGTTTTTTGCACAAAAGTACCCGCAGAATATATTAAACCTGTTGCTCTACGTTTGTTTTTCCATTCAGAATAATCAGCTGAATCGCCTAACATAGTAAAAAATAAGGTTGGCATAATGGCAGCAAAAAATTCAGCAGAACAACCTAATACAAAAATGGCGGTAATATTACCTTGAGGAACCCAATAAAATGCTGAGGTTAAGATACCGCTAAGTAAAAGAGAAATAATGAATAACTTCTTTTTACCGAGCCATTTAGATAGGTGTTCTGTAGCTAAAGCACCAAGAATAGAAACAACCAACAAGGCAACAAAGTACTGACCAGCCATAAGTTCGTTACCCACATGGTATTTAAAGTAATAAGCGATAACGCCATATTTAATACCATTAAACATCATTGTTAAAAAGCCCATACCTAACAGGATCAACCAAGGTTTATTGGTTAATAAATCAACCATGTCACGTTGCGTGCCTGTCATATCGTCAGGTGATTTTTTGACGAGTTTTTTAATAAATATACCCATAACCAACATAACAAAAACAAAGAATAAGCCGCTGTAGATTTCACGATAATAGAAAAATAGGGTCATCGATAATAAAGGCAGAATGATAAACGGTAGGTTTTTAGTTAAATCCCAAAGTTCTTTCTTTAAATTAGAGTCTGGATTTACAGGTGCTTCAACACGTTCTTTGGTTGTTGAGAATGTAATAACCATCAAGACAACAAGTAATGTAGCAAATAAGTACATGGCATATTGATAGCCTTGAGCATCATCTCCATCACCAAAGTAGGCAACTAATTCAGGCAAAAACCCCATCACTAAAAGCCCACCTAAAAATGCACCAGCAAATCTAAAGCTAGATAAGCTTGTTCTTTCTGTATCGCTGTCGGTCATTACACCCATTAAGGCTGAGTAGGGCACGTTATTGAGTGTATAAGCTAAGGTTAAGCCGATATAAGTGAAATAGGCGTAAGCAAGTTTTGCATTATCGCCTAATTCTGGTGTGGTAAAACATAACACCATGAATAAACCGAGTAGGGGAGTTGACCATAAAATCCAAGGTCTGAACTTGCCCCAACGGGTGTTTGTTCGGTCAGCAATCATGCCGACCATAATGTCTGTTATGCCATCAGATAATCGAACAACTAAAAATAGTAAAGCAGCAGCTGCAGCAGTTAAGCCAAAGGTATCCGTATAAAAAACAGCTAAATAAGCAAGAGCACCACGCCAAACTAAATTAGCTGCGGCATCTCCCATCGCGTAACCGACTTTTTCTGAAAAGGGTAATCTGGTCATTATTATGCTCTTTAGTTATTTTTATTATTATCGGTTTAGGCCGATTTATTTTTATCAATAAAATAGAGAATTAAAAACTTTAATCGCTGTTAATTCTCTATAATTGTTTACCAATCGTTTATTTGTAACTGTGGGTATAACTTATGAGTTATCTATTTGATATTAAGTCTTTATAAGCTAAACCACTGGCTTTAATGGTTCTTTTTTGAGTTTCATAATCAACATGAACAATGCCAAATCTTTTTAAATAACCTTCGGCCCATTCAAAATTGTCCATTAAGCTCCAAGCGAAATATCCGTCAATTTTTATTCCGCTTTTAATAGCATTATCGACCACTGATAAATGTTGTTGGTAATAGTTTAATCGATCAACATCACTCACTTCACCATTTTCTAATTTATCATCCATGGCTGCACCATTCTCAGTAATGTAGATAGGTGGGAGTTCATAAATTTCGTGTAGTGACGTTAATAATTGGTTCAGCGCTTGAGGATAAATTTCCCAGCCTATATCTGTTCTTGGTGCTGGCGGATCTAATTGAACAAAATGTTCTTCTTTATCCGCTTTATAAATAGCGCGAGTATAAAAGTTAATACCAAAGAAGTCGTTAGGTTGTGAAATTATTTCCATATCACCTGGGTAAATATCAGGGCGATTTTCTTCTGGAAGTTGATTAATAATGTCAGGGTAAGCACCGTCGAATACAGGCTTTGCATACCATTGGTTGAAATAATCATCAGCAAACTTAGTTGCTTCGATATCTTCTTCTTTTTCGCTTGCTGAATAACAAGGTGTAAAATTTAAAACAATACCATTTAACGCGTCAGGGCAGTTTTTATTAAGCATTTGTAATGCTAAACCATGACCAAGTAATAGATGATGAGCAGCTTTTTTACCAAACTCTTTTCCTACTTTACCTGGAGCGTGTACACCAATTTCGTAACCTAAATAAGCACTACAAAAGGGTTCGTTTAAAGTAGCAAATGAATGTACTTTGTGGCCAATCGCTTTAGATATTTTATCTGCATATTCAGCAAATAAGAAAGCTGTATCACGATTTAACCAACCGCCGTTGTCTTCAATGTGCTGTGGTAAATCCCAGTGATACAAGGTAACAAATGCTTTAATGTTTTTTTGTTCTAGACGATCTAAAATATTAAGGTAAAACTGTACCCCTTCTTTATTTAACTCACCATTCTTATGCATAACTCTAGGCCATGAAATAGATAAGCGATAAGCGTCTACGCCTAAAGATCCAATTAAATTTATATCGTCTTCCCATAAATTGAAATGGTCGCAAGCTATTGCACCATCCGAATTATCAACTATTTTATTGGGTGTCGCACAGAACGTGTCCCAAATACAAGGTAGTCTAGAATCGATGCCACCCTCTATTTGAAATGAAGCAGTTGCCACACCGTAAGTGAATGAAGAGGTGAGCATTTTAGAATCTGCAGGTAATGATAATTTTCTCATGTTACGTCCAAGCAATAGTTTAAGAATTAAAATATGTAATTTTTTAAATGGCCAATAAAGAGATATTTAAAATACCACTATGAAAGCGCTTACATTTAGGTTAGTGTTTTATCTATAAAAGGTCAATAAATTTTATATTCTATCTATTATTTATGCTTATAATTGAAGTGGTAATAATGGTATTAAGTTCACCTTTTAATTGTTTTATATAACATTTTAATTAATTCGGTCGGGGTTGTTATTGATTGAAAAGTAATAATGATTTCTTTAATTATGGTACAAGTTTACTCTGTGTTAAACAGGTGGAATAGAGCCTGTATCTATTAATATGTAGGTTTTTTATGAAAAAATATAATAAAAATTCAGTTGGTGTCTCAGAAAAAAAAATAACGATGACATTAGCATTAAGTTTTTCGACAGCGTTTATTTTATCGGGGTGTATTGGTATTGAGCAAAATAAAAGCTCAATAATCATGGAAGAAAAAAATAAAATTTGGCCAAAACTAAACTCTGAAATAAAAACTGATCCAGAAATAGAAAGTAAGATACAAGAATGGCTTGCGAAAATGAGTTTGGAGCAAAAGGTTGCTCAAATGATCCAGCCAGAAATTCGAGATATTACTGTTGAAGACATGCGTAAATATGGCTTTGGATCTTATTTAAATGGTGGGTCTTCATTTCCATATGGCAATAAAGATGCAACACCAAGTGATTGGGCTCAGCTTGCTGAGGATATGTATCAAGCATCGGTTGATGACAGTTTAGACGGTATAAATATTCCAACTATGTGGGGAACAGATGCCGTTCATGGTCATAACAATGTTATTGGCGCTACATTATTTCCACATAATATAGGTTTAGGCGCTGCTAATAATCCGAAATTGATTGAAGCTATTGCTGCGGTTACTGCGAAAGAAGTTTTAGTTACAGGTATTGATTGGGTATTTGCTCCGACTGTTGCTGTTGTTCGAGATGATCGCTGGGGAAGAACGTACGAAGGTTATTCGGAAGATCCTGAAATAGTAAAAACTTATGCGGCTTCTATCGTAAAAGGCTTACAAGGATCTGCAGGAGATAACTTTTTAGGTGACACCCGTGTTATTAGTACAGTGAAACATTTTCTAGGCGATGGCGGAACTGTAGGTGGTGATGACCAAGGCGATAATATTGATTCAGAAGCCGATCTTTATAAGCTGCATGCGCAAGGTTATATCGGTGGCTTAAATGCTGGCGCACAATCTGTTATGGCGTCTTTCAATAGCTGGAATGGTAATAAAATTCATGGCAGTAAATATCTACTTAATGATGTTTTAAAAGACAAAATGGGGTTTGATGGTTTTATTGTGGGCGATTGGAATGGTCACGGACAAGTAAAAGGTTGTTCTAATGAAAACTGTGCTCAAGCCGTAAACGCGGGCTTGGATATTTTTATGGTTCCGACGAGTGCATGGAAACCTCTTTATGAGAATATTATTGCTCAAGTTAACGCTGGAGAAATATCATCAGCGCGAATAGATGATGCGGTTAGTCGTATTTTACGTGTGAAGTTAAGAGCAGGATTATTCGAAAAACCTAGCCCTGCCAATCGTGTTTTATCGGGTAAAAATGAGTTAATAGGCGCTAAAGAACATCGTAACTTAGCTAGAGATTCAGTACGTCAATCTTTGGTATTACTGAAAAATAAAAATAGTCTTTTACCACTTGCTCCTAAACAACATATTTTAGTTACTGGAGATGGTGCTGATAATATAGCTAAACAATCCGGTGGTTGGTCGGTTACTTGGCAAGGCACTGAAAATACGAATAAAGAATTCCCAGGTGCTACCTCTATCTATAAAGGTATAGCAGAACAAGTTAAAGCCGCAGGCGGGACTACTGAACTAAGCGTTACGGGGGTATATTCTAATAAACCTGACGTAGCTATTGTTGTTTTTGGTGAAGAACCTTATGCAGAAGGTCATGGAGATAGAACTGATCTTGATTATCAATTGGGTGAAAAACATGACCTTGCGTTATTAAAGTCGTTAAAAGCTAAAGGAATACCTGTAGTTGCTTTATTTATTAGTGGTAGACCTATGTGGGTAAATGCAGAAATAAATGCGTCTGACGCGTTTGTCGCTATTTGGTTACCAGGTACTGAAGGACAGGGCGTAGCGGATGTTATTCTTCAATCTGCAAATAATAAAACTCAGTATGATTTTACAGGGAAGTTATCATTCTCATGGCCAAAGCTACCTAATCAAACAGCCGTTAATCGCTATGATGCGATTTATGAACCATTACTTGAGTATGGTTTTGGTTTGAAATATGGCGATAAAAATGTGTTGTCTGATGAGTTGAATGAAACATTTAATCGGACAACAACAGATTCAATCACACGTGATATTTATGTTGGAACCATGAAAAAGCCATGGTTGTTGTGGCTAGTATCAGGTACTGACGAAGTAAAAGTTAATACTAACTCATATACGGTTAAAGGATTGAAATACAGAACAATCGATCATCATGTTCAAGAAGATGCGATGCAACTAGCGTTCGAAGGTGTTTTAAATACAGGTATCATGATAGAAAGTAAAAGTAGCTTCAGAGAAGATTTTAGACCTGATTTAGCACAAGGTTCGGCTCTTAAGTTTATGGTGAACACATCAGGACATATTGGTGATGAACTTATGTTATCAATGGAATGTGAGGCGGAAGGTTATTGTGGGGCTGCAGTGGATATCAAAACATTAGTGAATCAATTAACACCTGGTACTTGGCATAGTATATCAATAGATATGCATTGCTTTAGTAAAACAGGAATGAAAATGGCTGACTTAACCTCTCCTTTTAAATTGATGTCTAAAGGGCAGTTTCAATTGGGGTTAGCTGAGATAACCGTTGAACCTGTTGATCAAAAAAGTTTAACGATGAGTTGTCGTTAGCAAAAAATTGAAGAATAATTTTTGCTAATCAAAAGCCTAGTCAATATAAGTTTGCTAGGCTTTTTTATATTTGAGAATTGGATTAATAATTTAAAATATTAGAAAGTCTATTGATTTTTATGATTTATTCTTCAACAAAAAATTGTGGGAATTATACCGCTAAAAAATTATATATTGTTGCCTTAATAGCTATAAGTGATAACAATGAGTAGGCGGTAAGGTGATTTTCTTGGAGTGACTGTGCTATATAAAACTTACCGAGACTAAAACATTGTTATCGCGAACAACATTCAAGCTCAATAAATTTTAAAGTGGGGAATATTACTAACTTTATGTGTTATTGGATATATTGGCTTTGTTCATCAGCCCAAGCGATAGCATCGTTGTAGTCTTTAATAACTTCTTCTCTTGTTAAACCTAGTTTATCCATCGTTGCTGTTGATTCATCCCACTGTGCGTGTTCAATAAATTCTACTAATTGAATTAATTGAGCCATACTTCCTTCACGAGTTAGTAACGAATCTTTGATATCTTGTGCTAATGGTAATTTAGCTAAAATACTTGCAATATCTTCATCAAGTATTGCATCAATTAAAGACAATAAACCCGTTAAAAATGCTTTTGAGCTGTTTATATCCGTTTTCATGTTTTCAGCCGCTAGTTCACAAAACTTAGCTCTCGCCATGGCTGAATTAATCAATTCAGAGGGTTTCTCTGGATTAATATTTGTAGCAAACATTAATCCCATAAAACGTTTTAACTCAATTGAACCAAGTGTAACAAGAGCTTGTTTGATTGTAGATATTTCGTTTCTGCGTTTAAACATGGCAGAGTTTGCGTAGCGAAGTAACTTATATGAAAGGCTGACGTCTCTTTCAAAAACAGAGGTAATACCCGTTAAATCTAATTCAGACTTAGAGGTTTCATAAAGCAGTTCTGCCATCGACATTTGAGAAGGTGTAAGAGTTTTCGTTTTCATCATCTCAGGTTTAGCAAAAAAGAAACCTTGGAACAATACACAGCCCAGTTCAACAGCTAAGTTATATTCTTCATAGGTCTCTACTTTTTCAGCAAGTAATTTAATATGAGGGTAGTCAGTTACTGCGGCTATAATTTCTTTAATTTGCTCAATTGAAGAGCTTTGCCAATCTATTTTTATTATTTTTATATAAGGATAAAAGTGCTTCCAAACTGTTTGATGTTCATAATCATCTAAAGCAAGTGTGTAACCTTTCTCAAATAAATCTTTAGATAAAGCTAATAAACGCTTGCCTGGCTTTACGGTTTCTAATATTTCAACAACAAGTTCTTCAGGGGACAACATTTCCGGGTAACCTTGACTTAAGGTTTCTAAGGTAAAGTTAATAAAAGCCGGTTTGTTTGCTGTAAAGTCAGAGATTCCCATATTGAATTTACTTGCTTCTACCATTTTACTGGTTGCTACATCGCCATCAATATCGGGGAAAACATTATTTATACTGTCTCGAAAAAGTAATTCATAAGCATATAAATTTTTATTTATATCTAAAATAGGCTGTCTGGCCGCGTAAAAATACATAAATCCCCTAGTTTTCTATTTATTTAACCGTTTTTTGCATAGGTAAATTATTTACTGCCTACAAATAGACCATATATTAATAAAAAAATCTATTAACAATATGATTAAAATTATAGAGAATTTTAATCATATTAGCTATCTAATATAATGAATAAAATATAGTGGGAATAGGGACTTATTACATCATGTTTTTTTCATTTTTATATTCATTTGATGATATTAGTCTTATATAAGCAACGGTTATATCCAGTCTACAAATATGTTATAAAGGGACACGAAAATCATCGTAAAATGAATAAATACATTATAATTAACGAAAACTACTAAGGAGAAATACTTGGAGTTAGGCAGTATTATTTCACTAGCAGCCTATTTTGCTGTAATGATATACATAGGCGTATATTCGTATAGAAAATCCTCAAAAGATATATCGGGTTATATGTTGGGGGGAAGGAGTTTAAGCCCATCAGTCACGGCATTATCTGCAGGTGCTTCTGATATGAGTGGTTGGATGCTCATGGGACTGCCGGGAGCTATGTTTGTTTCAGGCTTTAGCAGTGCTTGGGTTGCAATAGGTTTGGTCCTTGGTGCTTTCCTTAACTATCTGATTGTAGCCCCTCGTTTAAGAACCTACACTGAACTCGCTAACGACGCGATAACCTTACCTGATTACTTTGAAAATCGCTTTAACGATAATTCCCATGTTTTAAGAGTAGTCGCATCACTTGTTATAGTGGTATTTTTTACCGTATATACATCATCAGGTGTTGTTGCTGGCGGTAAGCTATTTGAAAGTGCTTTCGGTTTATCTTATAACTTAGGTTTATATATTACCGCAGGTGTTGTTGTTGGCTATACCTTGTTTGGAGGCTTTTTAGCTGTAAGCTTAACTGACTTCGTGCAAGGCTGTATTATGTTTATAGCGCTTATCTTGGTTCCTACTGTAGTAATAATGGAAGTAGGAGGAGTAAATGAGTTACAGCAGAGTGTTGCTGCTATAGATCCTAATCTTTTAGATATGTTCCATAACGTGAGTTTACTCTCTATTATTTCAGCATTAGCATGGGGGCTAGGTTATTTTGGTCAACCTCATATTATTGTACGGTTTATGGCTATACGATCAGTTAAAGATATTCCTGTTGCCAGAAATATTGGTATGACTTGGATGATTGTTGCTGTTATTGGTGCGCTTGGAACGGGATTCGCTGGCATTGCATATGCTTCAGCAACAGGATTAAATGTTGAAGATCCTGAAACTATTTTTATCGTTTTATCTCAATTATTATTTCATCCTTTAATTGCTGGATTTTTATTAGCGGCTATATTAGCGGCAATAATGAGTACAATTTCTTCTCAATTACTTGTGACATCTAGCTCTTTAACAAATGACTTTTATTTAATGTTTTGTAATGAAAAAGCTTCGGATCAGCAATTAGTGCTTGTTGGGCGTATTTCAGTTGTGATTGTTGCATTATTAGCTATATTTTTAGCACAAGATCCGAATAGCTCAATATTAAATATAGTGAGCAATGCTTGGGCTGGTTTTGGTGCGGCATTTGGACCTGTAGTGATTTTAAGTTTGTACTGGAAGAAAATGTCTAAAGATGGTGCTTCTCGCAGGTATTATTACAGGAGCTACAACGGTATTACTTTGGATTTATTTACCTATAGAGATTGATGGACAAACATTAAGTTCTATTGTTTATGAAATCGTACCTGGTTTTATTGTATGTACATTAACTATTGTGATTGTGAGTAAATTAACATACAAAGTATCAAGTGAAATTGAAGCTGTTTTTGATAAAGTACAAGAGCAACATCAGTAGCATATCAATAATAAAAAGTTGATTAGTTTAACTAAATTGATCAACTTTTTATTCATATTAGAATAGTTAACCTGAACTCTGGATAATGGGTTTTGTAATGTATTGATTTTCAATACTTTATAAGTGAATTGTTGCAACACCATTTGTTTAAATGATTTATTACTCTCCTAATGTTGGAATTTAATTCTATAACAAGGCATTTTTCTTGACTAATAGCTGGCTATTAGCAATAAAAATAACGACGTTAGAGGGTTAAATAACAATATTAGGCATAACTGCTTATCCATAGTTCAGGTTAATTTTTATTGAACAGACATAAAAAAGGTTAGTCGTAATGACTAACCTTTTTTGATCTTTCGAGTGATTAGGTTAACAGGTTAAATTGACCAAGTTACATTGGATTTAATGTTGTCTTGCCATTTATCTAAAGCTTCACTCTTATCACCTACAACAATAATATTAGCGTCTTTAAATTGCATAGACTTACCATTAAGTTGTTGATTAGAAAAACTGTTAGTAAATGCTATATCTACATCATTAGGCAAAATAAATACATTTACCGGAGATGTTTCTCCTTTAAAAACTAAATGTAGGCTTTTCATTCCATCAAATCGACAATAGTCAGCAAATATTAATTGGCCTAAGTTGTCTGAAAAATTACCATGAAATGCCGCCATTTTTTTATTTAATGAGGCTAAAGAAACCTTAGTCTCATCAGCATTGGAAAAATGAGCTGCTTCAAATTCTGTATGAGCAAAAGCATAGTCGCCTACTGTTGTATAAGCATTCGAAAAATTCATAAAATTAAGGGTTAAACCCATAGCAAACGCTACAGAAGCGGCTAGCGCTAAGTGTACACGTTTCTTCTTTTTGTCTTGCTGATGACTTTCAAGTGCTTGACGTAAAATAAGCTTTTGTACCATGTCATCAGGCACAGGTACTTTTAAAGCATTTAAAATCTTATCATCAAGTTGCTGAATTTCTTTAGCAAATTTTTGTTTACTAGGATCCGATGCCCTCGCGTCCGTTATAGCCGCATCTGTGCAGTGAGGATCTTCGTATAAACTCCGTCTAAATTGTAATTCATCCATTGTATGCACCTCGTACTTCTGGTTCTTTCTCTAATGCTTCTTTAAGTTGATTTCTAGCTCTAAATAATCGTGTCATTACTGTGTTTTTGTTTAATGATAGAAGTCCAGCGATTTCTTCACCGCTAAAACCACCTATTACCTGTAAAACTAGAGGTTCTCTATATTCTTCAGGAAGTGAGCCTATCTTTTCACGTAACCAATGATTTTCAATGTCTTGTTCTGAGCTCATTGATTTTGTATCGGTTATGGTGGCTTCTTCATATTCACTCATTTCAAAACGTTTTCTTTCGAAACGACGGGCGTTTTCACGCCTTAAAATAGTGATTAACCATGACTTAGCTGCTTTTTCATCTTTTAATGAATCTAAAGCGCGCCAAGCACGTAAAAAGGTTTCTTGCACCAAATCTTCAGCGACTTGTTTTTCGCGGCATAACCAGTATGCATAACGATACAAATCGGCATGAAGAGCTTTAACGAGTGCTTCGTATCTAACTTGTTTAGTAGCCATGTTAGAAGAGACCTGCTCGACTTGTTTTTTATTTCCAAAAAGTTTTTTTATCATTTAAATAATTTTACAACGTGGTGAATAATTTAATGAAGTGATGCATATAAACATCAATACTTGATGATAACTATGACATTTTTATAGGTGTTTTGCGAATATCGGCGTTGTTTTATTTATAATAATAATATTGGTAATTAAATTAATTAATCTATATCGAATAATTGAGGTGATGTTAAAAACTATGTTGCAGGGTATATAAAGCATTGGGTTGCCGATATTTCAGTCTGATTAAAGCTAAAATATCAGCGAAGTTTATTCTTTTAAATTTATGGGTTTAAGCTTATAGATGCTTTTTTTATAGGCTTGGGTTGCTTGTTAATTTCAGCAATAAGATTCTTTAATGTTTGCCCTTGCCATGTTTGCGTATTTTTCCCATAGAAGCAGGCTTGTAACTCGGTAAGCGCTTTATTAAAGTCGCTTCGATTTATGGCATGTTTTACATCATCTAACGTTGAAACTTTATGTTCAGGGAAACATTCATTTGCCCATGTCACAAGAAGTTTTAAAACTTCTTCGCCATTGTTATTGTCGCAAGCTTTTATTAACGCTTTATAGTGATTATTTGTTACTGCTTTTGCTTGTGTGACTTGAGGTTTTCTTTTACTTAACACTGTAAGTAACCAAGCTAAAGAAGTTAATAACCAAAGAGCCAAAAACAACCATTGTAACCACGATGATTTTGTTACAACAACGGTTTTAACGTCTGATGAAGCCATATTGTTATTTGGTGCTGTAAAGTCTGAAGCTGTGTTGTTTATATTATTGCTATCAATTTTACTTCCTGAATTCTTTAACTCTTCAACCATTTCATCATTAGGGGTAATGGTGATAGTTTTTGCAGGGATAACCGCATATTGAACTCTGTTGGTAACTGTATTCCACCAAGGTAAGCGAATTTCAGGTAATTCATAAGTACCGACTCGACTTGCCACTAAAGCAAAGTTTTGTTTTTTCTGGCTAACTAAGCGACCGTTGTTGATACCTGTGTGAAGTTCAGCTTGATCAGGATAAATTTTAATACCAGAAGGGGAGGTCATTTCTAATTTAGGAAGTTGCTCTTCAGACAATCCAGCAGCCGTTAATGTCAATGTTCTAGTAATAGGCTCACCTACCATAAAACTTTCGCCTGCTGGCTGCCATTCTTGATCTAAGTTTAATATTTCGCTCGGTAACCACACTCCTTGGTAGTTATCAGGAATAGGTTTTACGCTCAGGTTAATGTCTTCACCTAAAACGCTTACAGGTTTAGTATCTGTAAAGCTTAAGAATTGACTACGACGGCTTGATGGTGAAATTATTTCTCCAGAAAATAGCGGAGTTTTAATAACAAATTCACCGCTGTTTTGTGGGTTTATTGCGTAATTTCGTTCTATTACACGATAGCGTCTGCCATTAATAATAGAGTCTTGTTCAATGTCTTTACCTACTTGATTAATTGACGCTCCGTCTAAAGTTGGCTCAGATAAACTACCGCGCTTTAACTCTGCAGAAAAATGTAATTTCACTGTAAGAGTGAGTTGTTGTTGTACGTAGACTTCTTTTGCCGAAATATCAGTAGTGATAAAGATATCTTGCGTTGCGGCAGCACCTTGGCTACTTGCCTCTAATACTTCAATAGAAATAGGAGCCGTTGCTACTGATTCAACAGTAAGGGCAGGAATAGTATATTTCCCTGGTGCTCGAGCAATAAGTACCGTTGTCCATTTAGTGGTGCGAGTGGTGTCAAAGTTCACCATGCTGGTTTGTGTACTTACTGATGTTCTGCCAACGATAAAATCTTTCAGTAATGGTGAAGTATCTAAAGCATTGGTTTCTATATCGTCATCAGCAATAACTTGTAAGACAAAAGATTCTTTATCCATGACTGGATTTTTATCAATGGTTGCCGTTACTTGAGTTAACGCAAATGCTGATTGAATAAGTAATAAGCTTGCCACTGTTGAATAGGCGATTATACGGATAATAGTTCTTACCACTTTTTGGTTTCTCCTAAAGTACTTCTATTTTGACGACGTTTTTTATATTCCAATTGCATTTTATTACGCAGTAATTGGTATGGGTCGTCTGTCACTTTGTTTAATATTTGTTGGTGCTTTTGTTCTGCTTCTTGTGCTAATTTTTCCGCAGCACGAATGGCTTGCGCTTTTTGCTCTTCTGTTTGATTTTCGTTTTCAGAATTTTCTTGTTCAGCTAAAGCTTGTGATTCTTCTTTCGTGTTTTGATCTTGGTTCTCATCTTCAGATTCACTTGGCTGAGGTTCTTGCTCAGATTCGTTATCTGAGTTTTCTTCATTTTTTGATTCAGAGTTTTGTTGTTCGCCGTCTTGTTCTTTATTCTCTTGATCCGATTGCTGATCATTTTGCTGATCATTTTGTTGATCGTTTTCAGAATCATTTTGCTGATCACCTTGTTGCTGGTTTTCTTGATTCTTATCGCTTTCTTGGCTGTTTTCATTCTCTTGTTCTGATTCTTGCTGATCGCCATCTTGTTGGTTTTGATCTGATTGTTGCTGCTGATCTTTAAGTTGTTCAAGTAATGCTTTATTGGCTTTAGCGCTTTCTAAATCAGGATTTTTATCTAATGCTTGTTCATAGCTTTTAATTGCTTCGTCTAATTTATTTAATTTAGCTAGGGCATTACCTTGATTATATAGAGCTTCGGCGCTGTCGCTTTGTTGGAAGGACTTTAACGCCTCTTCAAAGTTACCTGCTTTGTAATGAGCACTACCTTGCCATAAGGGATCTTTAAATTGCTGAGCAGCTTCTGCGTATTGTTCTTGATCAAATTTACCTTGGGCTTGTTGATTGCTGGTTTTCCATAAATCATCCCAAACATTTGCATATACTTGATCTGAAGGTGTTAGAAATAGCATTAAAGGTAAAACAGCTAGTAATCGTCCTCTTCTAAAATACAGTAAAACAAAAGGTAATATGATAAGTACTAAGTACGGACCTGCTTCTTGCCATTGGTCACCAGTATTTGAGCTTTCTTTTTGTTGTTCTTCTGCTGAACCTGAAAGTAGATGATTGTTTTTAAGTAGTTTTTGTATATCGCTATTATTGTTTTGTAATTTTACGTATTGACCGTTACCACGCTGGGCTACGCCTTTAAGTGAGTTACCTCGTAATTTAGGTACGACGATAGCACCGCTATTATCTTTCATAAATTCGCCATTACTTAACTTTATAGGTGCGCCATTTTTAGTGCCTACACCTAAAATTTTGAGTCGATAGTTATGTTCTCTAGACCATTCGGTAATGTCTTGAACGTCGCTGTTTTCGATTCCGTCGGTAAACCAATAAATATCGCCGTCTTGATGTCCTGCATTTTTCAGCATTTCATCAGCAAGAATTAAAGCTCGCATTGGATCGCTGCCTAGTTCAGGCATTAAGTCAGGAGATAATGAAGGCAGTAATAATTTGATGTTATTAATGTCTTCCGTTAATGGGCTGATAATAAAAGCGTCGCCTGCATAGGCAATTAAGCCCATTTCACCTTCATTAATATTATCAAGTAGATCAACGGCTTTATAACGAGAACGTGTCAATCTGTTAGGTGATAAATCAGTGGAGTACATCGAGTAAGACATATCCATAATTAATACTGAACCACGAGCTAATTGATAAACAGGTTGTGGCAGCTTTTGCCAGCTTGGCCCTGCCATTGCGGTAATAGCAATCAAACCTAAAATAAAGGCTATTGTTAGCGAAAAAGGCTTATTAGTTTGTGAATTAGTAATTAATACATTAGCTAAATGCTTAGGCAGTAAACCTTGCCAACCTGATTGACTTACTCGCATTTTCTTTAATAAATATATTGCTAAAAATAACGCAAAAAGGGCTAAAAACCATAATGGACGAATAAAATGAAAATCACTCATACTAGGCACTCCTTCTTGAGCTACGAGCAGTAATATTAGTGGTTATTAAATAGAGAAAACATAAAGCTAACGCAGCACCTAAAGGCCAGTAATATAAAGCACTTAGTGGTCGCATTTGTTTTTGGTCTTGTTCTACAGGTTCAAAAGTATCGAGAAGTTCGTATATTTTAGCTAAATCTTCACTGCTTCTTGCTCTGAAATATTGGCCATTGGTTTTATCAGCCATATTTTTTAACGACTTTTCGTCTAAGTCGTTTGATGGGTTGACTTTACGTGTACCAAAAAGAGACTGTTGAAGCATAACGTCAGCGCCAATGCCTATAGAATAAATAGTAATGTCGTTAGCTACGGCTAATTCTAAGGCTTCATCAGGTGTTATTTTTCCTGCTGTATTTTGTCCATCGGTTAAGAGTAGAAGTACGCGGTTAGAGTCCTCTGCTTCATTAAAACGTTTTACAGATAAAGCGATGGCGTCACCTATGGCTGTTTGTTGTCCTACTAAGCCTAATACTGTTTCGTCGAGCATTTGTTTAACTGTTTTTCGGTCAAAAGTCATTGGTGTTTGCATGTAAGCATCGTCGGCAAAGAGGATCAAACCCAACCTGTCGCCTGTTCTTCTTTCTATAAAGTCGCCTAGTAGTACTTTTAACATTTCTAAACGATTGACGGTTCGACCATTTAAAGACATATCTTCAACTTGCATACTGCCAGAAAGATCTACTGCAATCATCATTTCGCGACCTTCAGAAGGTATGTTTACTGCTTCACCTAACCATTGTGGTCTTGTTGAAGCTAATACTAATAAGCCCCATACGAGTGATAATAAAACCAATGAAGCTCTTTTGTTTGAAGTTGCCGCTATGGTTGTATCTATGCCTTCAAGTAATACAGGCATTTTTAGTGGTACGGCTTCTGATTTGTTTTTGCTAGGTAACCAGTAAATTAATAAAGGTAAAGGAAGTAGGGCAAATAACATAGGCCATTCAAAATTTATCATAACTTGCTCTCCGTTAACGTTTGGTTTACAACTCTATTACTTTTAGGAGGTAAAGCATGTTTAAGCCAGTAGGCTGAAGCTTGTTGAAAGCTGATATTGTCACTTTCAGACAAGTCTTTCTGGTACATGGTTTTAAGTGAATCATTACTTAATGTTTTAAACTTTTCATGAGTGCTTTCAGGTAAAGTATCAAGTAAAAAAGCCTGTAGTTTATCACCGTATAAGTTGGCAATACGTTCACGTGGAAAATACTGCAGCGCTGCCCATTTTAAAACTGCAACACAATCGGCTATATCCATTGAGCTATTTGAACTGATTTGAGTGATAGCTTGTTGTTGAACTTGTCGGGCTTTTTTATAGTTAATAATTTTAAAAATAATAAATATAACTAAGGCGATACAAATAACAGCAATTATCCACCAGCCAAGAGCAAACGGATAATTATGAATTTTTTCAGGTAATTGAATATCTTGTAGTTGTGCTAACGGGTCCACGATGTAATCCCATTTTTTAATTGAGTTTCTAAAGCTGTACCAGCAGAGAAATGTAAAATACGCGCGCCCGCCTTGGTTAATAAAGCTTCTTTAGTTTGTGTTAATGCTTGCGCTTGCTGTTTATATTTTTGCGCTAGGTTTTTATCACCAATCAACAATTGTTGTTTATTAGTGCCATCGGTTACAGCAACATTGATTTTTTTATTACTTTTTGGCAGTTCAGTTTCAAGAGGATCTGTGATTAAGCAAATAACTAATTCGCAATGGCGACTGATATTAGTTAAGTGTCGAAGTGACTCTTGAGATAAATGATTACCGTCGGTAATTAAATAGACTAGGCTGCCAGGTTTAGCTAATTGTCTTATTCGTCCACAATTTTCATCAAAAGATTGTTGAGCTAAGTTTTGATTGTTTGATGTGTTTTCAGTTGAATTGAAAAGTGCTTCAGATGTATTTTGATGAATGTTTGATAACGAATAAAGATAATGTAGTACACCTTGCTGACGACTACGCGGTTTTAGTTCAGTATGTTTTTGTTGATTAAACACAATTCCACCGACACGATCGCCTCGTTCTTTAGCGTGCCAAGCCACTAAGGCTGCTAAATGTGATGCTTGAACAGACTTAAATAATAATTGGCTGCCAAACATCATGTTGTCGCTTAAGTCGGTAGCAATTAAAACAGGGCGTTCAACTTCTTCACGAAATACTTTGGTGTGAGTAATGCCTGTTCTAGCGGTAACTCGCCAATCGATTGCTCGAATATCATCGCCAGTTTGGTAATGACGAACTTCATCAAACTCCATGCCTCGACCTTTGCTACGGGCAAGGTAATTACCTGACATTTTTCCGTGAAGATCTTTTTTAGCCGCTAAATTAATTAATGAAGTTTTTGTTTGATATTGGATCAACTCATTAATCGATACATCGATACCATTAGTGAGTAAGCTCGCTAATGTTTGCGTTGTATTATGTTGCGTTACTTTTTCTTGTTTATGACTAAACCACATATTGTTTTCTTATTTTTTATATAAGGGGTTTATATAAAATTTTACCTTAGTCTTTATATAGCTACTTTTAGAAAGGAACTATATAAAAGCTTTTGGTTAAAATTAATTCAAGTTGATTACAATCGAACTAGACCTACTTATCTAAGTTAAGTGAGTCTAAGCAACAGCAACTAAACTTAATAAATGATCAAGTAATTGATTTGTGGTCATGCCTTCAGCTTCTGCTTGATAAGTTAATAGAATTCGATGTCTTAGCACATTGTGAAATACGGCTTGTACATCTTCAGGACTTACGAAGTCTCTGTTGTGTAACCAAGCGCGTGCTCTAGCACAACGATCTAATGCTATTGTTGCTCTTGGGCTTGCGCCGTAAGCTAACCAAAGCTTTAATTTTTCATCGTATTTCTCTGGCGTTCGTGTCGCCATAATCAAATCAACGATGTATTTTTCAATGCTAGGCGCCATGTGAATTTTCATGACTTCATCACGAGCAGAAAAAATATCAGCTTGAGAAATCACTTCAATCGCTTTTTTAGCTTCTTTTAAAGCTTCACCACGATTAAGTTTTAAAATAGCGAGTTCACTTTCTGCATCTGGATAGTCAATTTCAAGGTGCATTAAGAAACGGTCTAATTGTGCTTCAGGCAAAGGGTATGTACCTTCTTGCTCAATCGGGTTTTGTGTAGCCATTACTAAAAATAAATCAGGAAGCGGGTAGGTTTTTCTGCCAACAGTAATTTGACCTTCTGCCATGGCTTCTAATAATGCTGATTGCACTTTAGCTGGCGCACGGTTAATTTCATCTGCCAATACAAGATTTCTAAATAGAGGGCCTGGTTGAAAAACAAAGCTGCCATCTTCTGGACGATAAATATCTGTGCCTGTTAAATCTGCAGGTAGCAAATCTGGCGTAAATTGTACTCGATGAAAGTCAGCTTCAAGGCCTTCAGCTAAAGAGTTAATGGCTCTGGTTTTAGCTAAACCAGGAGGTCCTTCAACAATTAAATGTCCGTTAGCTAATAAAGCGATAAGTAAATTTTCGACTAACGCTGTTTGCCCAATAATTTGTTCAGATAAATGTTCTTTTAATGATGAAAAATGTGCAATTGCCATAACGAGTACTTAATTCTTTTATTTATATTTTGATTATTTAAGTGCTTGGATGGAAAAACTTAGCTTTAAAGCTAAATTAAAGTTCAAACAAGCCCAATTAGACTAATGTTAGATATATGGTTAATCATTTAAAAAACAACTGCTACTATGAATTTGTAAGTAATTTTTTCACGATAAATGAAAGGATGCAGATATTTATCGATTGTTTTACTGTTATCGATTAAATATAGATTCAAAATTGATAGAGGACAGAGGCTTTGTTACTCACAGATTACTGATACGAAATGATAAAAGGCGATAATGTGAAAATATAATGCGGCAACCTTATTTTAAAGACTTGGTTAAAACACCTTTATTTTGTGAGTTAAGTTTGTTGAGTGATAGGTGTTTAGTCTGTTTTTTTAATGTTACTTGATGTGATTCAAATTGTTTAGTTTCAAACAAAGTTGCTGATGCACGATAGACTGATTTTAACGTGTTTTAAATATGAGCAATTATATTGATTGAATATTTTATAGAAAAAGTTAAAATCATATTAATACACGAAGAGGTCAGACCTCTTTGTTTGGGATTTAAATTTAAAAATAATTCAATTTTAATCAGAGAATCGAATGGAAGGGTTAAGTTTATCAACTTCCATAATTATAAAATTCAAAATAATAAATAGGTTTTATTGTTTTGAATTTTATCGCTGGTGCTACATAGGAAAAAATATGAAACAAACTAAGTTAGTTACATCAAGTGGAGAACGTATAGCTGTTGTTGCAGGGTTACGTACGCCATTTGCAAAACAAGCCACTGCATTTCATGGAGTGCCAGCTGTAGATTTAGGCAAGATGGTTGTTAATGAGTTGATGAGTAAGCATGACATTGATCCTCAAATTATTGAGCAATTAGTTTTTGGACAAGTTGTTCAAATGCCTGAAGCGCCAAACATCGCGAGAGAGATTGTATTAGGCACAAATATGAATGTGCATACAGATGCTTACAGCGTGTCTAGGGCCTGTGCGACAAGTTTTCAGTCGACAGTTAATATTACTGAATCCATTATGACAGGAATGATTGATGTAGGTATTGCTGGCGGTGCAGACTCAACGTCAGTTGCACCTGTTGGCGTAACCAAGAACTTAGCAAAAACATTATTAGATTTAACTAAAACAAAAACCTTAGGGCAAAAGATCGCTTTAATTCGTCGTTTAGGTTTAAAAGATCTTCTACCTGTTGCTCCAGCGGTTGCAGAATATTCAACAGGTTTGTCGATGGGACAAACAGCTGAGCAAATGGCAAAAACTTATTCTATTTCGAGAGAAGAGCAAGATGCTTTAGCGCATCGTTCACATACGTTAGCTACAAAATCTTGGCAAGAAGGCAAACTTGCTGATGAAGTAATGGCTGCTCATAGCGAACCTTATAAAAGCTTTATTGATAAAGATAATTGTATTCGTGAAAACTCTGTATTGGAAAGCTACGCTAAGTTACGTCCAATATTTGATCGTAAATATGGCAGTGTTACTGCGGCAACAAGTTCACCATTAACTGATGGGGCTTCTGCTATTTTATTAATGCGCGAGGGCAGAGCTAAAGAGTTAGGTTATACGCCGCTAGGTTATATTAAAAGTTATGGTTTTTCTGCTATTGATGTCTGGGAAGATATGTTGATGGGGCCAAGTTTTGCTACGCCAATTGCTTTAGCAAGAGCAGGCATGGAATTAAAAGATTTAGATTTAATTGAAATGCATGAAGCGTTTGCTGCCCAAGCCCTAGCTAACGTTAAAATGTTTGCTAGTCAAAAGTTTGCTCAACAACATCTTGGTCGAGATAAAGCCATAGGTGAAATAGATATGGATAAATTTAATGTAATGGGTGGCTCTATCGCTTATGGCCATCCTTTTGCTGCAACGGGCACGCGTTTAATTGTTCAAACCTTAAATGAACTGAAAAGACGAGGTGGCGGAACAGGATTAACTACAGCATGTGCGGCAGGTGGTTTAGGTGTTGCAATGATAGTGGAGACAGATTAATGACTGAATCAACAGAAGTAGAACAAAATAACGAAGTAGATAATGACACCACAAATACTTTTACTCTGATCAAACAAAGTAATGGTATTGCACATCTTGTGATGGATGTAGTTGGTGAAGCTATGAATACTTTGAAAGCTGAGTTTGCTGAGCAGATACTCGATATTCTTGCTGAAATAAAAGCAGATGATGCTATTAAAGGTGTTGTATTACTCAGTGGGAAAAAAGACTCATTTGTTGCTGGCGCAGATATAAGCATGATCGATAATTGTAAAACTGTTGAAGAAGCTGTTTTTCTTTCTAAGCAAGGACACAGTGTTTTTGAACAAATAGAATCTTTACCTATTCCAATCGTTGCCGCAATTAATGGTGCTTGTTTAGGTGGCGGTTTAGAACTGGCAATGGCTTGTCACGCTAGAGTGTGTAGTGATCATGCTAAAACTGCTTTAGGCTTGCCAGAAGTTCAATTAGGTTTGTTACCTGGTGGTGGCGGAACTCAACGTTTACCTAAATTAGTTGGTATTCAAAAGTCTTTAGACATGATGCTAACAGGTAAACATTTACGAGCCAGCCAAGCGTTGAAAGCAGGCTTAGTTGATCATGTTGTTCCGCAAAGCATTTTAGTTAAAACAGCGGAAGATATTATTTTATCAAATAAGGCTAATACTTCATCAGGAAGTAAAAGCTTAAATAAACCACGCAAAAAATCTTTGTTAGATAAATTACTCGAAGCCAATGCTTTAGGTCGTAATATTGTCTTTAATCAAGCCAAGAAAACAGTATTGTCTAAAACTAAAGGTAATTATCCAGCACCATTAAAAATTATTGAATGTATTAAAGCTGGTGTTGATGGTCCTTCTGCGAAAGGCTATCAAACTGAAGCAAACTATTTTGGTGAGCTTTCTCAAACAGATGTTTCTGCGCAGCTTCGTCAGTTGTTTTTCGCTACCACTGAAATGAAAAAAGAATCAGGTGTTAAAGGTGTAAAACCTCAAACTGTTAAAAGTACTGCCGTTTTAGGTGGTGGTTTAATGGGGGGAGGCATTGCATTTGTTAGTGCAACTAAAGCGAATGTACCTGTTAGGATCAAAGACATTTCTCACGAAGGGATAAGTTCTGCCCTTAAATATGGCTATAACTTATTAAATAAGAAAGTACGCCGTCGCTTCATTCGTGCCAGTGAAATGCAAAAACAGCTTTCGAGCATTACTGGAACAATTGATTATAGTGGTTTCAAACATGTAGATATGGTGATTGAAGCTGTATTTGAAGATCTAAACTTGAAACAGAAAATGGTTGAGGAAATAGAGTCATATTGTGATGAAAATACTATTTTTGCTAGTAACACTTCTAGTTTGCCGATTAGTAAAATAGCTGAAAAAGCACAACGTCCAGAAAATGTGATTGGTCTACATTATTTTTCACCTGTCGATAAAATGCCACTAGCCGAAATAATTCCGCATGCGAATACATCTGAACAGACTATTTCAACTACCGTTGAATTTGCTAAAAAGCAGGGTAAAACACCTATTGTTGTCGCCGATAAGGCTGGTTTTTATGTTAATAGAATTTTAGCCCCTTATGTGAATGAAGCTGCATTAATACTTTTAGAAGGTGAGTCTATTGAGAAAATTGATAAAGCTTTAGTTTCTTTTGGTTTTCCTGTTGGTCCAATGCAACTACTTGATGAAGTAGGTATTGATATTGGTTCAAAGATTGGTCCAATTTTACAAAGTGAATTAGGAGATAGGTTTACTACACCGCCTGCTTTTAACTTATTGATTGAAGATGGTCGTTTAGGTAAAAAAGCGAACAAAGGTTTTTATCAATACGGAAAAAATATTAAAGGTAAGCAAGTAGATGAGTCTATTTATGCATTATTAGGGATCGTCAAAAATCCGTCATTATCTGATAAAACCATTAATCAACGTGCTGTATTCCTTATGTTAAATGAGGCTGCTAGATGTTTAGATGAAGGTATTATAAGAAGTGCAAGAGATGGTGATATTGGCGCTATTTTTGGAATAGGTTTTCCTCCTTTCCTTGGTGGTCCATTCCAATATATTGATAAACTTGGTGCTGGTTACTTGGTTACCAAATTAAAATCTTGGGCTGAGAGTTATGGTGAAAGGTACACACCTTGTGAGGCCTTAGTCGAAATGGCTGAGAACAATAATACCTACTATACTCGTTAGTACTTAGATAAATTAACTTAATCATTGATGCTATTTTAATAGCTATGAATGATTGAGTTAATTTTATTAGATTCAACTAGGGGCTGTTGATCTTTCACATTGACAGCCAAATCATTGCGCACGCCAGTGCTAGCATACTCTCGAACTGTAATTTCAATTTATCATACCTTGTAGCTATAGAACGGAAATGTTTTAGCCTTGCAAATGCATTTTCAACTAAGTGCCTATATTTATACAAGCACCAATCAATATCACCATTACCTGTTTTTGAATTTTGCTTTCTCGGTATTATAGGGATTGAGTTGCGCTCTCGAACTTTATTTCTTATAGCTTCACTATCATAGCCTTTGTCTGCGATAACAAAATCACCTTGAGGTAATAATTCAATCAGCTCATTTGCCACTTTACTATCATGAACATCACCACCTGTAATAATAAATTCGATAGGCAAACCATAACTATCAACAGCTAAGTGAATTTTACTCGTATTACCCCCTCGACTTAACGCTATCGCTTGCTCTTGTTTAGATGCAGCACCTGTACTGTGTTGGTGTGCTTTAATATAGCTACCATCAATGAACTCCCACTCTACATCACTATTAGCGGATAACGATTTGAATAACCTCATCAATATTCCCTTTCTCGACCAAAGAAGGAACCTGCGATAAATGGTATTCCATAAACCAAAACACTCTGGTAAGTCACGCCATGGGCAGCCGACACGCAAGCGATATAAAATTCCTTCCATCGTTTGTCTGTGTTCAAGCTTGTTATAAACTCTATCTTCAAGCAAAATAGCTTTTAGCTTCGACCACAACTCATCAGTGAGCATTAATCGGGGCATGGTGATCTCGTAAGGTTTGTTTTTGGCGAAGTAAATTATACGAGATTACCGCTTACGTATAAAATTAAAACAAAGATCAACACCCCCTAGATAAAAACAAAGGTAAGACAAAAATTTCCATATCATCGGCTTGATATAGCCAGTGGCTAGGCGAATATTTGCCCATTTCATTTTCGCAATCACTTAATCAACCTTTTGTACTCGTTGTTCATGACTTGCACTCAAATATTTACAAGCTTTTTAATACCTAAGCGATGAGAAATGAGTGATCGGGAATACCCAGACTGAAAATATTAAGTTTATAATAACGTTTTAGTTGATGTTTAAGCTGTTCTAACTCCACTTAGCATTATATGTATAGTTATATTCAGTCTAGTGGTTAGCTTGTTACCACGCTAAGTTATTGCTATATTTTTGCCCATTATTTTCCATAGATTTATTCTATATAACTTCCTCATTGAGATGTTTTTTTCATGCTAGTTTTATTTGTTATTGTCGGTTTTATTTTCGCGGTGTTTTTTTATTGTCAGGCTCTTAAGAGTGGTTTGGGGTATAAGCGTTGGACTTTAGCAGGGATGGTGTTTGGTCCTTTGATTTGGCCAATGTTTTGTATGCAGAAAAGAATGAAGGTAAATAAAAAGTTTGGATTCAGTTGTTTAATTTTTAAAGCTTAATGTTTAATTAACACAAGATTAAAAATAATAACGGCGAACTTCCTTGTAACGCGATTATTTAAGTTTATTCAATTACTAAGACCACCATGACTTGGCAGGCATTTCTTTAATCTCAATACGTTCAGCAATAGAGATTTCTTTATCTTTTATAGCAAATATTGCTTTTAGAATAGAAAGCATATTTTAACCTACTCAGCTATAGAGAAGCTGTTATCAACACGTCGAGCATTACGACGAGCGACTTCTTCAATTGAAAAGCTGTCATCTACACGTCGAGCATTACGACGAGCGACTTCTTCAATTGAAAAGCTGTCATCTACACGTCGAGCATTACGACGAGCGACTTCTTCAATTGAAAAGCTGTCATCTACACGTCGAGCATTACGACGAGCGACTTCTTCAATTGAAAAGCTGTTATCAACACGTCGAGCATTACGACGAGCGACTTCTTCAATTGAAAAGCTGTTATCAACACGTCTAGCATTACGACGAGCAACTTCTTCAATTGAAAAACTGTCATTAACACGACGAGCATTACGACGAGCTACTTCTTGTATCTCTGTTTTATTTACATCTGCAACTGGAGCTGGTTGGGTCATTACTAGTGATAAAATTATTGAACTTAACATGTGTATTCCTCATTTATTATTATTAGTGTTTTTTATTAGCGTAATTAATAATGCGATAAATGTGCCAAGATTTTTTTTGTGTTTTAGACCCTATGATATAAGGTTGTTAGAGCAATTTTTTTCAGAAGTCGATATTTTGACGTAAGTTATAGTTTATTGAATATAGTCGATTTATTCGTGATTTGATGGGACAGAAGATATTTTTGAAAGTCACTTTCAGGTAAAGGTTTACTGTATAAATAGCCTTGTAACTGTTCACAATGTAAACCTGATAAGAAGTTGAGTTGCTGATTTGTTTCTACACCTTCAGCAACAACATGCAAACCTAAGTTATGAGCAATAGTTACTATAGTTGCTACCATGTTACGCCCTTGTTCTGAGGTTTCTATGTCGTCAACAAATGCTTTATCTATTTTTAACGTATTTAATGGGAATTTTTTTAAATAAGCTAAAGAAGAGTAACCAGTACCAAAATCATCTAAGGAAAGGTGAATACCCATAGCTCTTATTTGTAGCATAGTGTCTATTGCTTGCTGAGGAGAGTCCATAACAGTACCTTCTGTTATTTCTAATTCTAAATATTTAGCAGCTAAGCCACTTTCTTTGAGGATATCTGAGATCATGCCAACCAAGTTAGGTTGTGTAAACTGAACTGCCGATAAATTTACCGCAATTCGTCCTTCAAAAAGCCCTGCATCAACCCATTTTTTGGTAGCAATACATGATTTTCTAAGCACGATTTCACCAATGTCGATTATCTGTCCTGTTTCTTCTGATACAGGGATAAATACAACAGGGCTAATAATGCCTTTAGACGGAGTTTCGAAGCGAACTAAAGCTTCCATACCTGCAACCTTACCTGTACTTATTTCTATTTTAGGTTGATAGAATACAGAAAAGTAATCTTCTTTTAATCCATGACGCATTAGGTTTTCAATTTGCAACCGTTTCACTGCTTTTTTATTCATAGATTCATTGAAAAATTGGTACTTATTACCACCACTATTTTTAGCATGATACATAGCTGTATCAGCATTTTTTAATAACTCTTGTGATGATGCGCCGTCTTCGGGAAATAAAACAATGCCAATACTACTATAGAGTACTACTTCTTGATTCTTGAGTTTCATCGCTTGAGCAACGGTTTTAAGGGTGTTTTTGGCTATTGTTGTGATGGTATGAATATCATTAGTATTTTCTACAATTATACTAAACTCATCTCCACCTAAACGGTATACCGTATCTTGCTTTCGTCCTGAAGCAATAATCCTTTGAGCAACTTTACATAAAAGTGCATCACCGACACCATGACCCATAGAATCGTTTATCTTTTTGAAATTATCTAAATCAAAAACAAGCAACGCATGAGGAGTTTTAGCTTTTACTAATCTAGTTTGGTTTGCTTGAAAATATGATCTGTTCGGTAATCCCGTTAATGTATCTGAATTAGCAAGTTTCCTTAGTTCAATTTCATTATTTTTACGTTCTGTAACATCAGAAAAAACACCAACAAAATGTGAAATATTATTATTTTCATCTTTGATAATATCGATATTCAAATCGATTGTGTAAATATCACCATTGCTATGTTTATCTTCTATTTCGCCGTGCCAACTACCCTGAGTGATTAAATGTTTTTTTATGTTTTGGGTAAAACTTTCTGGGTACTGTTTAAGATGTAAGCTTGTACCTAACATATCACTTTTTTTGACTTGGGTGATGCGTTGATAAGCTTTATTAACATCGACAATAATAAATTGACGATCAAAAATAACGACTGCATCTGATATGTTTTCAATACATTTAGCAAATAGTTTTAATCTTTCATCAGTTCTTTTTATTTGGCTAATATCTTTTAAAGTACCTGTCATCCGAGTAGGAGCATTTTTCTCATCTCTTTCGACTATTTTTCCTCTATCAAGTACCCAAATCCATCGATTATTTTTATCTTTTACTCTATAAGTAGCTTCAAAGTGATCTACTTCATCGGTAAAATGTGCATTTAGAGCAGATCTTACTTTTGGGATATCATGTTGATGTATATTTGTTTGTTCAGCTCCTACATTTCTTTTTCCATCTTGTGGAAATTCAAGTATTCCCCAAATATTAGAACGGAATATTTTACCTGTGATAATATTCCAATCCCACATTTCATCTCCACTTCCCCAAAGTGAAAGCTTTAAACGTTCTTCACTGAGCTGTATTTGAAGGTGAGATAGTCGCTGCTGTCTTAACTGGAATAAGAAGTAACCTACAATAATGAATATGATTGAAGTATAAAATATGATTGCTAAGTTTGATAACCACCACGGAGGCATAATGGTTATTTTTAATGTTTTTGTTTTATTTGATATCGGATTTAATAAGTCGATAACTTGTACTTCAAATACGTAAGAGCCGTGATCTAAATTAGTATAAGTGGCTCTCCGATTATTAGTATCAGTTTCTATCCAGTTTTCCTCAAGACCTTTAAGACGATATTTGTATTTTATTTGGTTAGGTATTTTAGCGTTTGGTGATACAAATTCAATACTAAAAGGTGATTGTTCATGGGCTAAAGTAAGTATTTTAATGTAATTTAGGTGCTTATTTAATGTAAACTCCAGAATAGGGTTTTTATTGTTCTCCACCTTTGAAGATTCAACGTTTACTTTTTTGTTAGAGAGTAATAAATTAGTTAAAATAGGAAAATTAATTATTTGTTTTATAGATGTAACTTCATTTAAATTTGCACTGTGATACCCATTTAAACCACCAAAGTACGCAGTTTTATCTGAAGTATAAAGAATACTACCATTGATAAATTCATTATCTTCAACACCAAAGTGTTTCCCATAATTAATTACTTTTTTATTTAAAGGGTTTATTGATGAAATCCCTTTATTTGTACTAAACCATGCGTTAAATTCATAATCAATAAATAGTCCATTAATTGAATTGTTCATTAACTTATTCTGCTCATTAAATACATAAGCATCTAGGGTTTCAGAGTTTAAAAGAAGAACCCCTTGGTCAAATGAACCTAACCAAAACCATTTTCCAGATTTAATAATGTTTTTTGAATTACTTACCAGATAATCATTCGTTTTAATGTCATACATATTTTTGAATGACTTGTTTTGTAGTGAAAATTTAACTATTTTGTTTTGTAAGGATGTCGCCCAGATAACTTCCTCTTTACTATCTTCAAAATAAATACTTGTTATCTTTTGTTCTTCTGTTTGATATTGTAAAAACTCATGCGTTGATAAATTATAACTTGATAATATATTTTCGTTATTAATAAACCAAATACTGTTTTTTATTAATAAAAGAGTATCACCTTCATGCGGGAAATTTGAATACATAGACCATTTTTTATGAGCAATCAATTCTTTTGAAGTTAAATTGTATTCAAATAAATTGTTATTTATTGTTCTAACAATAATAATATCTGATGATTTAGTTAATATATTAAAAATACTTTCATTAAACTGAAAGGGTAGTTTATTGTATGTATCTTTTACTATGCTGAATAAACTGCCATCACCTCGAGCAATTATCTTTTGTTTATTAGGTAATTGAACTAAAACATCTACAATTTGATTTTCTGTTTTGTCTTTAAATTTATAATGCTTAAAGCTCATTGAAATAGGAGATAAAGTGTTAATTCCTCCATCTGTACCAATCCAAACCTTTCCTGTTGAACTTTTAAATAATCTATAAATATTATGATTGATTAATGAGGCTCTTGACTCGTTAACTTTATGATGAACTGTTTGTTGATTATGCAAATTATATATAGTTAACCCATTTTTAGTGCCAATCCAAACTTCAGACGCATTTTTCTGAATAATTGATTTTACAATGTTAGAGGATAATGAAGAATCAATTGAACTTGCTGCAAGATGTTTTTTTAATTTATAATTTTTATCAACAACGTATACTCCTTTATCAGTCGCAAGCCAATAATCATTATCTACTATAGTGATATCAGATAAATTATTAGCTTCGATAGATAAGCCCCATTTATTTTCTTCTTGTAAAGATATCGCTGTCGATAAGTCACTGCCTGCTATATAAATACCATTCTCGTATGTACCTAACCAATAATTGTTTTCATTATCTTGAAAGAATGTTTTTATTTCTTTTATTTTATTTTCATCATCTCTGATGATCACTCGATTGAAGTTATTAGTTTTTGTATTGTAATATTGGATACCAGACGCTGTAGTTATCCAAATAAGGTTGTCTTTGTCTTGGTATATGTCCCAAATAACATTGTCTTGTAGACTTGTTGTGGTGTTTTTATTGTGTAAAAAGTTGTCAAAGTTATCTGTCTTTTCGTTGTAACGGCTTAGACCATTTTGAGTACCAATCCACAATGTTCCGGTGTTATCGACAAATACTTTTCTGATGAAGTTATTTGCTACAGAAGTTTTATCAAGAATGTCATTTTTGTAGTGGGTAAAGTCTTTGCCATCAAATTTGTTTAAGCCTTCTTGAGTTGCTATCCATATTAACCCTTGTGTATCTTCCACAATATCGAAGACATAACTTTGAGATAATCCATCTTGTATGGTGAGAGATTCGAATTTCAGTTCAGGATTGACAATATATTCGTAGGCGAATGAGTGGCTTATAAAGCTAAGGAGAGAAAATAATATTGAAAACCTTAATATTATTTTTTTAAATTGATTCGCCAATATAGGGCTTATAAAAGTAAACAATACAACAACCTTGAATGTATTTTCGTTTAAGATGATCACACTAAGCTTGTTTTACATTTTTCAACATATAAACGCGCAATCATTATGATTTTATTAATTATTCTTCGTATCACTTAGCTATTAAAAGTCATGGCTCATATTAAGTCAACTGTTGTATTCAGCATTGTTGTTTATTTATAACTAATGAACTCCAGTTTGTATATGTTATCGGCAGGTTTAATATTTTCTTTGATAATCATTTAATAAATGTAGGGTATTCTCAATATCTTTCTTTTCAATATGGCTATTTTCTAGCTCTTCAGGGGTGTTAAAAGATAATAAATTAATTCTATCTGGATGACTGCTTGGGCATAAGGTTTCTTTTAAAAAGCTTTTAATTTGTTCTAAAGTCAGTTGTTTAATTTCCTCTATAAGTTGTGATTTTTGATTAAAATTACACTCATCAGTACTGATAGAGGTCCAAAAACGTTGGCTTTTAATACGCAAACTTGAATCTTTTTCTAATAACTGGCTAGATAAACCATGTTTGATATGTTCCCAATGATCAGTTTCCATTGCTTCAATATTTAAACAAGCATCCATGATAAAGTTATCTATCGCTTTTGATAAATCAGTTGATTGAGTGTTAGGTGATTGAATATAAAAGGCAATGCCAGGATATCGGTTAATCGGAATAAAGTTCACACCCACTAAATAGCCATATTGCTTTTCTGTTCTCATTTCTTGGAAGAACATCGGAGATAAAAGTTGGCTGGTGATCATACATTTAGCAACAGAAACTAAGTCTTTGTCAGCTAACGGGTAATAAGTAATCGTTGAGTGATCATGTTTAGGTAGAATAAGCGGTAACTCAATTTTACCTCGGTTTTCTATGCTTATAATCGAAGGTAAAACTTTGTGCTGATCGTCGGTATTGTTAATGAAAAATTGTTTAATTAATTTTCCAATTGCTTTTGCACCATTTATTTCCCAATTTCCATGCACTAATGACTTAACTGATACTTGAGTAAATATCTGCTTGGTAAAGTCAGTGAACTCACTAAACGTAATATTATCTAATGCGTTTGATAAATCTGTGGAGCTTGGATTATTGGGCTGAATGGCAGAGCTTAAATAAGAAAATAATTGAGATATAGATTTACTGGAGCCTGTATTATTCCAATGATTAATTAATTGTTTTTTGAGTAAAACAAATTTCTCTTCTTTAAACGTAGCGTGTTTTAAGTCTTTTAGGAGAAGTTGCAGCAAGTGGCTTTGTTTGTCTGTAAAACCAGACAATTGTAATGTCATACCCCCTTGATGTGCGTATAAGTGATATTGAATACCTGCAATTTCGGCATCGTAATGTTTCTCTATAATTGAATCACTAAATAAATCAACAAAGAGTCTCGCCATGGCTATGTTTTCTGTTGATTCAATTATGATTGGCGAATCAATACCTATGTAAATATATCCTTTAGGGATATTAAAAATGAAATCTTGCTTGAACCAAAGCTCATAACCATTTTCTTTATCAATACATTCAGGTAATGGCGAGGTGTTCTGTTTTTCTTCTTGAGTTAAAGAATTAGATAAAACAATAGGGTTATTAACAATGTATGGGTTTATTGAGGGGAGTGATAATCCGTTGTTGTAACCACATTGTTTAAAGGTCTCAAGCAAGGTGTTACTGATTGTCGAAATATTATAAGGCACTTCATACCATTTACTGACCTGCTTAAAGGTATTATCTTTACTCACATGGATAATACGCATGTTTTCAGGTGTAAAGTAAGATAACAGGTTATCTATTTCATCTAAGCAGTAATTAGCCATAGCGTAATCACCAAAGATATAATCTTCCTCTGGGTAGTGCTGCATGTTCACCACTAATTGGCACACAGAGTCTATTGGCTTTGACTTCTCAGCATACTGAAAAGCAATCTCTGCTAACGTTTTCTTTTCTTGGAAGTAATATTCTGGCAAATCAGACTTTTTCATTAAATTAATGTAATGAAATACAATCGTTGTAATTTCGTTTACATTTTTTTCACCTTGCTCAGTTAACTGAAAGCTAATATTAAAATCTTTAAAGTTTGAACCATTAATACCTGAGCCTGCTGTTAATCCTAATACCCAATGCTTCTCTTTTAATAAAGCTAAAATACTACCAATCCCTTCATGTCCTAGAAGGTGAGCCAAAATTGATTCAGGTTTGTTTTTATATAAATGATCAATTGAAGGCATCGCAAAGCTGATAATTAATTGATGATCATTTTTTACTGGAGATACATTAATTAAGTTAGCTTGGTTTTCAGGTAAGTATAAAGGTTCTTTAATTGTGCAATCAGTGGCTTTAGAGTCTGAAATATCAGAGAATTTCGATTCTGCTAATGCTTGTAATTCATCTAATGGTTGTGGACCTTCAAGTACAAGTGTCATTTTTTCGGCGTGATAATATTTATTATAAAACGCTAAAACTTCTTGCTGAATACTTTGGCCATTTCTGTCTGCGAGAGTTTCGTGGTTTCCAACTGAAAACTTTGAAAAAGGGTGAGCTTGATTAATGGTTTCTTTATGAACATCGTAAAGTCTTCTAATGTCATCTTTTAATTTTAGCTTATATTCAGCGTCTATATTTTTTCTTTCAGATTGAATAAAGGCTTCACTCAAGAGTGGTTTTGTAAAAAACTGACTAAATCGGTCTAGAGCTTGTTCGAAAAACTGATAATTTATATCTAAAAAAAAGCAGGTATGTTCTGTTGCTGTCCAAGCATTATTATGACCGCCATGCTGGCTTATAAATTTTTGATACTCACTCCCGTCAGGATATTTTTCTGTGCCTAAAAATAACATGTGCTCTAAAAAATGTGCTAAACCATGTCTATCAGATGGATCACTAAAGTGACCAACGTTAACCGCTAAGGCGGCTGCAGACTTTTTGCTTTCATTATTATTAACTAATAAAACACGTAAACCATTGTTTAACGTAAGAGGTAAATAATGCTTATGATCGTTAGGACTTTTTTTCAAAGCGAGCTCCAGCTCAGTTATTATTTTTACAGCACATGAAAAATAAAGGGAAAATTGTAAAATAATTTCATTTTTAAATTACCGTATGGAATAAGATGAGTCCATTATATTCTTAACAGTTGTTATAAAAAAAATGACTATTGCTTTACTATAGCCCCAATTTATAAAACTGATGCATACATTTGGTATGTATGGACTAATTTATGCAAGTTTATATCATGCGTCACGGCCAAGCTTTTACTTCAGGCGCTGACGATGCACTCCGTGAATTAACAACGGAAGGCCAGCAAGAAGCTAATGAAATGGCGAGATGGATCAGCGAACACAATATTGCTATAGATAAGGTTATTGTTAGCCCTTTTATCCGTGCTCAGCAAACGGTAAAAGAAATAAGTAGTTCGCTAGATAAAGACGTTGCCATAACGACATTAGACTTTATTACACCTTCTGGCTCTGCTCAACGTATGCATGATTATATTGATGGAATTTGTGTTACAGAGGATGTCAGCCATCTGTTAATCGTGTCTCACATGCCGCTTGTTTGTTATTTAGTTGCAGAATTAACAACTGATGGCGATTGTCCGCTCTTTCAAACAGCATCTATTGCTCATATTGATTATGATACTAAACGTATGAAAGGGCAGTTGGTGAGTTTAACTTCGCCAAGTGATTTAATTGAATAGAAAGTATTAACTTTGTTTTATGAGGTTGTTCGATCTGAATGACTTTTTTGAAAGGTTACGTATTTTGTAAAGCGACTTAAGTATAAATGTACTTAATAGCACTCGTATCGGACTAATACATCAGCAACGCGTCTAAGTTGGCGCTTTCTTTATTTTATTCATAATATTCTTTACTAACCCTTACGGTGAATAGTCATACTTCTGTTTTAATGTTTGTTACTTAACCTGAACTAGGTTTAAGATGTTCTTAATTGATTGAAATTATTACTAATGAAATTTAACGATGAAGCAATTAAAAGTAGTTGTTAGAGAAGAATATATTAAGCCGAGCTCAGGTTACTTAGTTAGAATTGCTTTAGTAACAACCCCAAGATAAAACCTACAGAGAATGAATAGCGCAATCCTTAGCGTTCTAGCGAATTTAAATCGTTAACTAAACTTATCTTCTATTTCCACTAAAGCTAAAATAGCTCCGTTTCCGCCCCATTCTAAAGGTGCTTGATGAAATGCCATTACATCGGGGTGCTGAACTAACCAATGTGGTACTTTATTCTTGAGGACTCTTGAACCTAAGCCATGAACAATACATATGCAATGAGCATGTTCCTTTTGACAGGCAAACAACAAAGCGGCTATTTCTAATTTAGCTTGCTGTTGATCTAGTCCATGTAAATCTAAAATAAGATCGGGTGCGTAATCGCCTCTGCGCAGCTTTTTAGTTTCAAAGGTATCTACGTCGTCTCTTGTATATTTAAGAGGACCTTGTTGATTGAGATTAGGTTCAAAATCGTCAGAGAAATAAAACTCTGCATTTTGTTGAGTAGATTCTTTTTCTTTAATAAGCTTTTTCGTTTCTGTACTTCTCTTTGAGGGGAGGATTTTATCCTGTACAATAGGTTTTACTTTACCTATAGCATCTTTGAAGAGTTGTTTTTCTTGTAGTGTTAAGCTGTCTTTTAGTTTCATCAGGTAAGTTTAAAAACATCTATCACTAATCACAAGTTAATTAGTCAGTTGAATATTATATTATCCTATAGGAAATTATGTGAACGCGTTAAATTTTTCATCAATTAATGATCAACTAAATACAACGGGCGATTTCGTTCGATTTGCAGCCAGTCAATTTAACCAAGCTGACCTTTATTTCGGTCATGGTATGGTTAACGCATGGGATGAAGCTATTTCATTAATCATGTTTACGCTAAATTTACCTGAAGATTTATTTGAGCAAGTGTTTACTTGTCAATTAACCTCAGAAGAAAAGCAAGATGTACTTACTATTATTGAAAGGCGCATAGTAGAAGAAATTCCTGCGGCTTATTTAACTAATCAAGCCGTCTTCGCTAACTTACCTTTTTATGTGGATCAACGCGTACTTGTACCAAGATCGCCGATTGGTGAGTTAATTCAAAAGAAATTTTCACCTTTCATTAGTGAACAGAATCCACCTGCAAGAATTTTAGATTTATGTACAGGAAGCGGTTGTATAGCCATTGCTTGTTCTTATGCTTTTCCTGATGCAGATATAGATGCAGTAGATTTATCTATAGATGCATTAAATGTTGCTAATATCAATATAGAGAACCACGGTTTATCTGAACAAGTTATTCCAATTCAATCTGACGTTTTTTCTGGGGTTGAAGGGCAAGTTTATGATTTAATTGTGACGAATCCTCCGTACGTAGATCAAGACGATGTAGATTCGCTCCCACAAGAGTATTTACATGAACCAGAAATGGGATTGGGATGTGGTGAAGACGGTCTTGATATTGTTAGAAAAATTTTAGCAGAAAGTGCCGAACATTTATCAGAAAATGGTATATTAATTTGTGAAGTGGGTAACTCACAAATACATGTTAGTTCTGTCTACCCAGAAGTTCCATTTAAATGGTTAACTTTTGAACGTGGTGGGCATGGTGTTTTTATGCTAACTAAAGCAGAGTTAGAAGCGTTTTCAGACACTTTTAAACAGAATATTTAGTTTTAATTTATTTATCAATAATAGAATAAGTCGATAAACGTTGAGTTAGATAAAATTTAGAATAAAAACGATTAATCTAAAGTTAACCAACAGCTTATTTTTTATTGGTATTAATTTATATTAACAAAGGTAGTTAATTCAGTATGTCAGGCAATACATTCGGAAAATTATTCACAGTAACCACTTATGGTGAAAGCCATGGTTTAGGTTTAGGCGCAATTATAGATGGTTGCCCTCCAGGTTTAGCATTAACGGAAGCTGATCTACAAATAGATCTCGACCGTCGTAAACCTGGTCAATCTCGCTTTACTACTGCTCGCCGTGAAGATGACGAAGTAACTATTATGTCGGGTGTATTTGGAGGTAAAACGACAGGTACGCCAATTGGTTTGATGATCAAAAATAAAGATCAACGCTCACAAGATTACGGCAACATATCTGAAAGCTTTCGACCTGGCCATGCAGATTATACTTACTGGCAAAAATACGGCATTCGAGATTATCGTGGCGGCGGGCGTTCTTCTGCTCGTGAAACTGCGATGCGTGTTGCTGCTGGATCTGTTGCTAAGAAGTTCCTAAAAGAAAAACTAGGTATTGTTATTCGAGCTTGTGTAACACAAATAGCGGATATCAAAGCTGAGAAATACGATTGGGATCTAGTAGAAAATAATCCATTCTTTTTCCCTGATGAAGATAAGCTTGAGCAACTTGATGAATACCTACGTGGCATTATGCGCGAGAAAGATTCTATAGGTGCTAAGTTAACGGTTGTTGCTGAAAATGTACCCGTTGGTTTAGGTGAGCCTATTTTTGACCGACTAGATGCTGATATTGCTCATGCTTTAATGGGAATTAATGCCGTTAAAGGTGTTGAGATTGGCGATGGTTTTGAAGTGGTTAATCAAAAAGGTTCAGTACATCGTGATGAACTAACACCAAATGGCTTTGCAAAAAATAGTGCAGGTGGCGTGTTAGGTGGCATTTCTTCAGGACAAAGTATTGTTGCTCATATTGCATTAAAACCAACATCAAGTATTGGTGTGAGTGGAAAAACCATTAACAAGCAGGGCGAATCTACGGACTTAATCACCAAAGGTAGACATGATCCTTGTGTTGGAATTCGTGCAGTACCTATTGCTGAAGCTATGTTAGCTTTAACGCTAATGGATCACTTTATGCGTAACCGAGCTCAAAATGCTGACGTTATGTGTGAAACGCCAGACATTTCAAAATAATAATCTGCTCTACAAAAGAGTTGGTATCATTTCTATTTGATACCAGCTCTATTTTAATCTCAACTCATCGTCATTATTAACCCCATTATTGTTTAAGCAATTTATTTATTAAGGTAAATGAATGAAGTCTTTATTGTTTGTCCGTTCCTCATTTAGCTATTTTTGGTATTTTGGTTTACTTGGTTTAATCATTCCTTTTTTACCACTTTATTTAGATGGGAAGAATTTTTCATCTGAAGAAATAGGTGAGATGCTCGCGATTATTGCTGCGACAAAAATAATAGGACCTACTTTATGGGCTGCTTTAGCTGATAAAACAGGACAGCAACTTGGCATTATCAGGCTGGGCGCTTTTTTGGCATGTGCACTTTTTACCTTTCTATTTTGGTTAAATGATTATTGGCCTATTGTGTTTTGTTTAGCATCGTTTAGTTTGTTTTGGAACGCGATTTTGCCCCAAATTGAAGTGATGACATTAAACTCTATTCGAAAAAGTCCTAAGATTTATGCGCGTATTCGCTTGTGGGGCAGTATAGGTTTTATTTTCTTTGCTGTGATCACGGGTGAATTGATAGAAAAATTCAGTTCAGAAGTTTTTACTTATGTAGGCTTTGTCATTTTATTCGGGTTATTTATATCTACACTTTTAGTAAAACAATCCAAAATTAAAAAGTCTCAGATCACAAAAACCTCATCAATTCGTGACAAGTTGTTTAATATAAATTTTGCTGTGTTTTTTATTGCAGGGCTTTTATTACAACTTAGCTTAGGTACTTACTACAGCTTTTTTGGTTTATATTTAAGAGACTTAGGATACCCAACCATAGCTGTAGGCTTACTTATTTCGTTAGGTGTTGTAGCTGAAATTACTATTTTTATTTATGCAGGTAAAATATTTAAGTATTTCAGTATCAAGAGTATTTTGATTTTTAGTTTGATCATCACGTCTTTCCGTTGGTTCTTAATGGGACATTATGGCGACATCATGATTGTTATGATCTTCTCGCAGTTAATCCATGCGGCAAGTTTTGGGTTATATCACAGCGCATCGATACAGTTTTTACAGCAACATTTCGATCCTAGCCAGCAAAATAGAGGACAAGCTATTTATATTGGCGGTGTTTATGGTGTAGGTGGCGGAATTGGTGCTTATTACGCTGGAACACTTTGGTTAGAAGGAAGTGGTGCAACTAATGCATTTGATATAGCAATGCTTGCTGCATTTATAGGGGCAATATTTACTATTTTCATTAAAACGAATCATAAAACTTTCTAGCAAGCTAAGAACAATAGTTGAAGGTAGCAACATAAGTTTGGTGCTACCTTTAATGTTTGTAGCTGTATGATACCAAGTTGATTAATTAACTTTTCATTTTTAATGGTTAAAATCAATAATGATGGAGTTATAAAATTTATAAGTAGAATAACTACTTACTAAATTTTATGTCTTGTAATTATCCATTTTTCTCATGACAAAGTAGAGGACTCAATTAATCAAATTGCTATTATATTATTGATATCAATTTACATTAAATTTAGAACGCTTAATCAATAATATCCCTATTGAACTAGAAAGATGAGTGAGGACCAAATACCTCATAATGAATACGGCTCTCGCTAACGCCAAGTTTGACTAATTCATCTTTTGCAAACTTCATAAATCCAACCGGACCACACAGATAAAAATCACCTTCTTTTTTAGGTAAATCAATCTGGCTAAAGTTAATTAAACCTTGATGAGTATTTGCCTTATCAGCTTCTTCTGTATTGTACCAAGTATGATATTGCCAATTGTTTTCAGTACATAGATCATGTGTGCGTTGTTCAAATGAATGTTGTGCTGAATTTTCACAGGCGTGAAGATAATAAACAGGTTCGGCGTAGTTTAGTTCAGCTAATGTTTCTAGCATGGCTTGCATAGGTGTTATGCCAACACCTGCTGAAATTAGAACAACAGGAGCTTTACGCTCAATTAATATGAAATCTCCAGCTGGGGCATGTAAATCTACTAGATCGCCAACATTTAAATTGTCGTGTAAATGGTTAGACATTAAGCCTTCTTTCTCACCTAACTCGCGCTTTACCGATATACGATAGCTTTTTCCATTCGGTTTAGTTGAAAGTGAATATTGACGTATTTCAACATGCTCGCTAGTTTTTGGTGTTAATTCTATGCCAATAAACTGACCAGCTTTATAGTGCATTACTGGTTGATGATCCATAGGCTCAAACATAAAGCTTGTTACAAGTGATGATTCCTGTTCTTTTGCAACCAAGCAGAAAGCACGTTTACCTCGCCAACCACCTAAACTTTCAGCGCGCTCACTGTATAACTCTTCTTCTCTATTAATAAAGACTGTTGCTAAAACACCATAGGCAGCAGTCCAAGCGTCTTCTACTTGTTTTGTAAATTGCTCAGGTAATAATTCTCTCAATGTTTCAATTAGGTGTAAACCAACCACTTGATAATGTTCAGGTTGAATATGAAAGCTCGTATGTTTTTGCGTTATCCGTTCAACCGCGTGCTTTAATACAGCAAGATTATCTATGTTACGTGCGTAAGCTAATATGGCTTCGAATAATGCTGTTTTTTGACGGCCAGTTTCCTGATTACTCATATTAAAAATATCTTTTAATTCAGGGTTATGGCTAAACAAGCGTTTATAAAAATGTTCTGTAATTGCTGTACCGCCACTTTCTAATAAAGGGATTGTACTTTTTACTACGTTAATATGTTCTGTGGTTAACATGGATGACTCCTAAGTCGTTAACTAATAAAGGTAAAGGGAATAATTAATCTTGATGTTTTTTTACTGTTGTTAAAATTGGCCAATAAGTTTTTAAGAAAATAAGCATGGCAACTATCCAAAGTGCTGCACTTAAACTCCATGAAAAAAGAGTCGGATTAAGGTGCAAAGCTTGAAATAGTTCTTTAGGAAGATAAGGCGCAAAGCTTCTAATTAAGGCGGCAATAAGCATAATGATAAAGCTTAAACTAATAATGTTTTTTACTTTTAATGCTCGGTTTGTATGACCCAGTGAAACACGACTCATCATTGCTAATATCATCAAGCTCATAGCTCCAATAGTGAGCAGATGCAGAGCGTCGCTAAAGCTAATACCTATGTTGTAATAACTTAATCCCAGCATAAATAGCCCTAATGAAATAAACAAATAGGAAGTATGTAATGACCATAATAAAGGGACAGATAAAGTGTTAAGTGTGCGCCAATGAAGTAGACGGATGAAATGTAAAATACTTGCCGTAATCATAAAGATGGCAGGCATTATAGGTAAATCAAAAAAGCCACTTAAGATAAACACAACTATGCTGAGTAAAGACACTATGATTAATGAAATATTAAGCCAGTTAGGTGTTGTTATCGCTTCTGTATTTGCGCCACGGACAGTAAAAAAGGGGATAACACGTCCACCAATTAAAGACATAAGAAGAACAAATATTAAAATCATCGAACGTGATAAATGCAGAGCTATGTGTGTGTTTCCTGAAATATCAGTTACTAAGACTAACGTATTCATTAATGCCATCAAAAATAGAATCGCGATAAATAAATAATTTCTTTTATTTTGTGCTGATATGACTTGTTTAGTGTAAATATAGATAACAGCTATCCACCAAATAGCTTGTAAAACTAAAGCCGTAAGCACTGAGTATTCAGTGTTTATAATCAGGGCGATTCGAACAGCTAACCATACTAAAATTAATAGTGCTAGCGCCTTACCATGTAAGCTACGTGATCCTGTCCATGTTTGTGATGCAGTTAAAATAAAAGCAACGGCGATGGTAGCTGAAAATCCAAAAATCATTTCATGAAGATGCCAAACTACAGGTGTTAATCCTGTTGTATTGAAGCTAAATACTCCATTTAAAAAAGCTAACCATAAGGTTAAGCAAATAATCGCAAAAGCAGGGGCTAGAAGAAAATACGATCTGAAAGGTAAATCAAAAATCACATGTTCAAAAATAGTCTTTTTTGCTACTGAGGAGCTATTTGTAGGCTTGGAGTTATCAGGTTCTTGTATATTAAGTAAATTTTTTGTCATTTTAAAAAGCCTTATGCCCTAAACCATGTGCGCCAATGCATCGAATAACATAACCAATTTTAGCTATTCCAGCGGTAATAATAGTACTGATATGAGCCGTGATTTGTATGCCTAAGCTGAAGTATTCAGTAAATACGTAACTTACAAGTATGCTCATAGTCATAGCTGATAATGAAACCACCATGAAATAATTTCCCAATGTTATACATAACGCATAATCTACTACTTGGCTTTTTGAATGATGATGAGACAAGGCATTTGATGAGTGGCTTGGCAAAATGCTGGGTAAAACACTTAGGAAAGCTGAACTTTGCAAAACAGTCTGTAAAATATTGTAGTTAAACATTTAATACCTCGTTATTTAATACTTTGAATACAGTAATAAATTATTTATATATTTAGTTATATCAAGAATTGAACCATGTTTTTTAACTACTTTATTATCAATGCGTTAATGTTTTTTTAATTTCTTTTGTAGTCATAATGACTCATATTTATTTGTAGTCATTTTGACTTCTTAGGTTCTATATGACATGATGAGTAAAACATTAAGAAAAGTGATATGACGTGAATGAAATTTCTTCTGCTGCATTAATTGAATTATCGTTAAACTTAACTAAAAGCTTAACAAGTAATGATCGCTTCGATAACTTGCTTTCAACCATAAGAAAAGCAATAACGTGTGAAGCTGTAGCTGTATTAGCAGTAAAAGGTGATAACCTTGTTCCGTTAGCGCTACAGGGGCTAACTAAAGATACTTTAGGGCGTCGTTTTGTTATTGATGAACATCCTCGTCTAGCTCAAATTTGCCAATCAGAAAGGTTTGTTAGATTTCCAAGCGATTGTTCATTACCTGATCCTTATGATGGTTTACTGATTGGTCGTGATGGCGATTTACCCATTCATTCATGTATGGGCATTCCTTTGCATTTTGAAGATCAACTTATTGGCGTGTTAACACTCGATAGTTTAATTCCTGAGCTATTTGATAACATTCCTGAAAGAACGCTAGAAGTGATAACAGCGATGGCGTCAGTGAGTTTAAATACTGCGCTAACACTTGAGCAATTAGAGCGAAATATTGATCATTCTAATCAAATTGTTGCGGCTTTAAGTCAGCCTAATGTAGTTGCTGAACAAAATGAGTTAATTGGTCAAAGTGTCAAAATGTTAAATTTGAAGAAAGAAATTACCTTAGTTGCTTCATCACAGTTTAACGTTCTAATTCAAGGCGAGAGTGGCTCAGGAAAAGAACTTGTTGCACACGATATTCACCAACAATCTTCACGTAATACTTATCCAATCGTTTATATAAACTGTGCAGCATTGCCTGATAACCTTGTTGAGAGTGAATTGTTTGGGCATGTTAAAGGTGCATTTACAGGTGCTGATAAGAATAGATCAGGTAAGTTTGTTATTGCTGATGGTGGTACCTTGTTTTTAGATGAAGTTGGTGAGCTACCTTTAACTGCGCAAAGTAAATTGCTCAGAGCTATTCAAAGTAATGAGATACAAGCAGTAGGACAAGATAAAGTAATAACAGTGGATGTTCGAGTTATTGCTGCAACTAATCGGAATTTACAAAACGAAGTTGAAAAAGGCACTTTCCGAGCGGATCTTTTTCACCGTTTAAATGTTTATCCTATTGAAGTGCCACCATTAAGAGATCGTGATGGTGACATAGTTTTATTAGCTGGATTTTTTATTGAGAAAACAAAGCGTAAATTAGGTATTAAACAACTGAAAACATCTCCTGAAGTACTCGACTATTTATCAAGCTATCACTGGCCTGGAAATATTCGAGAATTAGAACACTTGTTAAGTAGAGCTGCGTTAAAAGCTTTTGCCAGACAAAAAGATAAAGCCATAGTTAAAATAGCATTAAATGATTGTGATGAATTAAGTAACGATACTTTCTCTCATAATAAGAACCTAGTTCAGCAAAGAGTTGATATATCTACAAATCGTATTGCTTATTCGTCGATAAATTTAAGGTATGAAGTTGATGAATTTCAAAAACAATTAATCACACAAGTATTAACAGAAGAAGGTGGGAATTGGAGCTTATCGGCTAAGCGATTAGGAACAGATAGAGCCAATTTAAGCCGATTAGCTAAACGTTTGGGTATTCGTATTACTAAGATGATCAGTTAAAAAAAGAGTTCGGGAACAAGCCTTAGTAGTAATATTTTATGAACCATGAACTTTTAAGCATAAAAAAAGGTGAACTGAATTCAGTTCACCTTTATAAAGCTTTAGAAGCAATAGAAGTTACTTAACTTCTTCACCAGCCGCTTGTTTATCAGCATGGTATGAAGATCGAACCAGTGGACCACAGGCTGCGTGGTCGAAGCCCATTTTCATTGCTTCTTTCTGGAACATATCAAAGTCGTCAGGATGTACGTAACGCTCAACAGGTAAGTGATGCTTACTTGGTTGCAAGTATTGACCAACCGTTAGCATGGTTACGCCATGAGCACGTAGATCACGCATTACTTCTAGTATTTCTTCGTTAGTTTCACCTAAACCAACCATAAGACCTGATTTAGTAGGAACTGTAGGATTAGATTCACCAAATTTCTTTAATAAGTCTAATGACCATTGGTAATTAGCACCTGGGCGAGCTTTTGTGTATAAACGTGGCGCTGTTTCCATATTGTGATTAAACGTATGAGGAGGATGAGCATTAAGTATTTCTAATGCCTTGTCCATACGACCACGAAAATCTGGAACTAAAATTTCAACTTTAGTATTTGGAGAATGTACGCTAATTTCTTTAATACATTCGGCAAATTGTTGTGCGCCACCATCGCGTAAGTCATCTCTATCAACAGAGGTAATTACTACGTACTTTAATGCCATATCTTTTAACGTAAGAGCAAGTTTTTTAGGTTCGTCTTGATTTACAGCTAAAGGACGACCATGACCTACATCACAGAACGGACAACGTCGTGTACAAATATCACCTAAAATCATAAAGGTTGCTGTACCGTGGTTAAAACATTCAGACAGGTTAGGGCATGATGCTTCTTCACATACAGAATGTAAGTCATGCTTACGTAAAGCTGATTTTATCGCGTCAATACGATCTGTCGTTCTTGGCAATTTAATACGCAACCATTCAGGCTTACGTAACATTGTTTCTCTTTCTGACGTAACGACTTTAATTGGAATATGCGCCATTTTGTCGGCGTCACGTAATTTAGTACCAGCTTCTATACGTGATGATTTAGTTGTCATTTAATGTTTCCAACCCTGTTTTATAAACAATAGTGTTTGAATTTAAAAGAGTGCTTATGTGTTTAACTAAAGACTCTCCTGCTTCTGAAATATTTTGTGGTCCATTCAATGCTGATGTTTGAACCATTTCTAAACCTGCGTAACCACATGGATTAATTAATAAGAAAGGTGATAGGTCCATGTTAACGTTTAGCGCTAATCCATGAAAAGAACATCCTTTTCGAACTCTTAAACCTAAAGAGGCAACTTTTTTGTTATCTATGTAAACACCAGGGGCATCCGCCTTTGCTAACGCGGTAATACCATAATCATTGAGAGAATCAATGATGACTGTTTCAATTAGCGTAACAAGTTGTCTAACGCCCATTTTTCTGCGGCGAAGATTAACTAATACATAGAGTACTTGTTGCCCTGGTCCGTGGTAGGTAACTTGTCCGCCACGGTCTACTTTTACCACAGGAATATTACCTGGGCTGAGTAGATGTTCTTCTTTACCTGCTTGTCCTTGTGTAAAAACAGCAGGATGTTCAACTAACCAAACTTCATCTAAAGTTTCATCATTACGACTGTCGGTAAAGCTTTTCATGGCTTCCCAAACAGTCGTGTAATCGATTTGGTTTAGTTGTCTAACTACCAAAGTATCATTCATACATTGGCCTTTAATGTATATGGAATATTATAAAAGAATAAAAGTGACATTACACCGCACAGCTTTCAAGGGGATAATTAAAGTACGTAACGTACTTCTTCAATAGCTGTTAAGGTTTTATAAATGGTTTCAATGTGATCTTTACTTGTAACGGTTACCGCAATAGCAACTGAATGATAATTACCTTTTGAACTTGGCTTTATTTTTGGAGAATAATCACCTGGTGTATGCTTTTGTAACTCAGCAATAATAAGATCTGGCAGTTCATCACAAGCCACACCCATTACTTTGAAGTTTAAAACAGTAGGAAATTCTAATAATTCATCAAACTTAGTTTGCATTTTTTTACCTAGATATATCGGGTTAATGATATTGATTTATGTGTTAACTATTTAACGTTATAAATATATTTTATCATTAATTTGGGCTGTAGGGCTAATACCATCTTATAAGTTTTTTCATTTACTTTTTATTGATGTGTATATCAAAGAATTGTTTAAATAGTTTTGAGTGATTTACATCGAAAGGGAAGTGCAGATAATAAAAAAGGGATACCTTAAGTATCCCTCGCTTTACTTTAACCGTTTACTCACTTGAGCTCGGTCTAAGTGATTTTTATTCAATAAGTTTAGTGATTAATTAACAAATTGTAATTTAACATAATCCATTAAGCGGCTGAATATGCCACCCTCATTTATCTCTTGTAGCGTAACTAATGGGTATTCAGCGATGTCTTCACCATTAAGCTGTAAAAATACTTTACCAACAACTTCGCCTTTACTTAATGGCGCTGTAAGCTGCTTACTTAATTCAAAGTTTGCTTCAAGGTTTTTACGTTGTCCACGTGGAATAGTTATAGGTGTACTTTCTAAAATACCTAAATCCACTTCAGGAACATCACCCATCCATACGCGGTTAGTAACAAACTTCTCACCCGCTTCGTAAGGTGTATACGTTTCAAAGAATCTGAAGCCGTAGTTAAGTAATTTTTTACTTTCTACTTTACGTGCTCTTTCACTATCAGTTCCCATAACAACACTGATTAAACGCATGCCACCTTTAGTTGCTGAAGTTACTAAGCTGTAACCTGCTTGTGAAGTATGACCTGTTTTTAAACCGTCAACATTCATACTTTTATCCCACAATAAACTATTACGGTTATATTGTTTGATGTTGTTGTAAGTAAACGATTTTTGTTTATATATTTTATATTCTTCAGGCACATCGCGAATAAGTGCTTTAGCTAAAGTTGCCATATCACGAGCCGTTGTTTTATGTTCGTGGCTGTCTAAACCGTGGCTATTTTCAAAATAACTACTGTTCATACCTAACTGTTCAGCATGAGCATTCATTAAGTCTGCAAATGCACTTTCGCTACCAGCTACATGTTCTGCCATTGCAACACAAGCATCGTTACCTGAAGCAACAATAATACCTTGGTTTAATAAGCTAACAGAAACTTCTGTACCTACTTCGATAAACATTTTAGATGAATCAGGAAAGTTTTTAGCCCAAGCTAGTTCACTAATAGTAACTTTATCTTCATTTTTAATATTACCTGAAGCTAATTCTTTACCGATAATATAACTAGTCATCATTTTAGTTAAACTTGCAGGCGCTAATAAGCTGTCAGCATTTTCTTCTGCGATAACTTTACCTGTAGTAAAATCAATAAGGATGTGAGCTTTAGCATTCACTGATGGTGGTGCAGGAATAATATTATTTGCATGTGCTACGGGAATTGCGCTGAGAGATAATGTACCAAGCAGAGTGAAGATTTTTGCGCGTGACGAAAGCAAATTCTTCGTCATAGAGATAAGCATAATGTTCCTATATTTTATTGTTATAAAAGCCAATATTATCCTGCAGTATAGCATTTTTATTTTTGATTGCTATGACAGAACCAATCGGAAGTTGTTACTTTTCGTGTATTTTAATCAAATAACATCAATGAGAATAATAATTAGCTTTAAAAGGAGGGCGAATATATAAATTAGCACTTAAGAGGTAAGAGTTAATATTACTTTTTAATAAGTGCTAATTGGAGTTATTTTATATAACTTTTGAAGGCTTTTGGGTAACCATCTTGTTTCAGTTTAAGCAAAGCTTCTTCAAGTTTCATTTGGTTGATGAATGGTCCTAGCTTTACACGATATATATTATTTTCATAAGGTGTAGCAACTTCATATGGATACTTAGTTTTTAAAGTATTCGCTGTTTTATTCGCAATATGTTGGTGCTGCGTAGCAAACACCTGAATGTAGCCTATAGGGGCTAAATCTGTTTTGATTTCTGTATCGGTATTTATGGCTTCAATAGTAACTATCGCTGTGCCTTTTTTAAGCATGTCGAGTTTGAATGCTGCGCTATAAGATAAATCTATAATACGGTTTTCATGAAAAGGTCCACGATCATTTACACGTACAATAACTGACTTTTTATTTAAATGATTCGTTACTTTTACATAGGTCGGTAAGGGAAGGTTTTTATGAGCGGCAGTCATGCTGTACATGTCATAAATTTCACCATTTGATGTTAAATGACCATGAAATTTATTACCATACCAAGAGGCTATTCCTGTTTGTTTGAAGTTACTTTCAGACGCTAAAACGCTGTAGTCTTTACCTCTAACATTATAATCTTTATTACCACCTCGACTGTATGGCTCATCCTTTGGAACTGCATCAACAAGCTCTGATGGCGATGGAGTACGAGTGGGGATGCTGTCATGTTTTTGTTTATATCGACTTGTATTGGTACTACAAGCACTAATAAATATAATGAATAAAACTAAAAATTTACTATTTTTTATCACAACTTACTTCCTTTTATGCATGAACTCGTTTATTCGTACTTATGGCCATTATCATTCCAAAACCAGCCATTAAGGTTACCATGGATGTGCCGCCATAACTGACTAAAGGTAAAGGCACACCAACTACAGGTAACAAACCTGACACCATGCCTATGTTAACAAACACATAAACAAAAAAGGTCAGGGTTAAGCTACCAGCTAATAACTTTGTAAATGCTTGCTGAGCATTAATAGCTATGTATAGACCACGTATTACTATAGCTAAATACACGGCAAATAAAATAGATACACCAATTAAACCAAACTCTTCACTGAAAACAGCAAAAATAAAATCTGTGTGTCGTTCAGGTAAAAATTCAAGCTGAGACTGTGTTCCTTGTAGCCAGCCTTTACCGTGAATACCACCAGAACCTATGGCGATTTTGGATTGTATAATATGATACCCCGAGCCTAAAGGATCTTGCTCTGGATTTAAGAAAGTAAGTACACGTTGCTTTTGATAATCTTGCATCAAGAAAAACCATAATATAGGAGCAAATGCGGAGGCTAAACCTACACAAACACCTATTAGTCTTAAGCTTGCTCCTGCTAAAAATATAACAAATATTCCCGAGCTTGCAATAAGTAAAGAGGTACCTAAATCAGGTTGTTTCGCGATAAGTAATGTGGGTAATAAAACTAAGATAAAGGCGATAACGATATGGGATATTTTTGCAGGTAAGTCGTATTGACTCAAGAACCAAGCAATAGTAATAGGCACTACAAGTTTCATAATCTCAGACGGTTGGAACTTCATAAAACCTAAATCTAACCAACGTTGAGCACCTTTACCAATATGTCCAAAAAGTAGGACACAGACGAGTAGCAATAACCCGACTATGAACATAGCAACAGCCCACTTTTGATAAGCCATAGGAGGAATCTGTGCAACAATAAACATCACAACTAAAGCTATGCCTAAACGAATTGATTGTCTAATAACAATGCCGAACTCTTGTCCACCAGCACTATAAACAACAAAAAGACCCAAAACCATTAGGCTTAAAATACCCAATAGTAGAGGAATATCTATATGTATTCGTTGGAGGATAGTACGTTGTTTTTGATGATCTTGGCCTGAAGTTCTCACTAATTTACGCTCAGATATTTTTCACCATATACATTTTTATGGTGTGGGTGAAGACTTGGATCTTTACTAATAATAACTCTATCACCAAAGTATTGATCCATTATTTGTCGAGCAACAGGTGCAGCGTTACTCGCACCGCCACCTTTAGCAACGTTTTCTATTGCTACAGCAACAACAATCTCAGGTGCTTCGTAAGGAGCAAATGCAATAAACATCGCATTATCACGCTGATTTTCGCTGGTGGTTGAAGCATCGTATTTTTCATCTTGCTTGATGTTGGCTACTTGCGCTGACCCCGTTTTACCTGCTGCATCGTAAGCACTCCCTTTAAAGGCGTTATAGCCTGTAGCACCTAGTTTTTGTACTGTATTGTGTAAACCATCGAGAACATAATCCCAGTTTTTAGGTTCATTTATTATGATAGGGGGTTTATCTTCATAAACTACATCTGTAGTGACAATAGAGGTTTCTATTTTTTCATCGATTACAGTGTTTATAGTTTCAGTGGTCGACTTTAATAAATGAGGTATTCTAATTTCGCCTTTATTAACAAGAATACTGATTGAATTAACCAGTTGAATCGGAGTTACTGTCCAATAACTTTGTCCTATGCCAACAGACAAGGTTTCACCCGTATACCACTGTTTATTGTAACGAGCGCGCTTCCATTCTACGCTAGGCATAGTTCCGCTGCGCTCTTCATGTATATCGATACCGCTGTATTCACCAAAACCAAATTTTTCCATCATGTTACTGATGCGTGTTATGCCTAACTTAAATGCGAGGTCATAATAATAAATATTACATGATTGCTCTAATGATTTGGTTAAGTTAACCATGCCATGTCCCCATTTCTTCCAATCACGTCTTTTGGTATCAATGCCTTTTAGTTGATAAAAACCAGGATCGTAAATTTCAAATTCAGGGGTGATCACTTTTTCTTCTAAACCTGTTAAAGCTAATAAAGGTTTAATGGTTGACGCTGGGGGAAATAAACCTTGAGTACTTCGGTTGATAAAAGGTAAGTCTTTAGAGTTTCTTAATTTATTGTAGTTTTTAGTACTAATACCATGAACAAACAAGTTGCCGTCATAACTTGGGTTTGAGTACATAGCGAGTATTTCACCACTGCGCGGATCCATAACAACGACTGAACCTCTGTTACCTGATAAAGCACGTTTGGCTATCATTTGTAATTCAATATCTAAGCTTAATGTTAGATCTTTTCCAGGTACGGGAGGAGTAAAGCTCAGGGTTCTTATAATTCGACCTTGGTTATTGATCTCAACTTCTTGATGGCCAATAGAACCATGAAGTATTTCTTCGTAATATTTTTCTAAACCTAACTTACCGATATTACGTGTTGCTTTGTAGTTGTCGGCTATATCTTTATCTTCAAGTTTTATGTTATCTCGTTGATTAATACGTGCAACATAACCTACTGAATGCGTAGTTAGATCAGCAAAAGGGTAATAACGCTTTAAGCGAGCATCAATAAAGAAACCAGGGTATTTGTGTTGATGCACAGAAAAAATGGCAACTTGTTGGTCGCTTAATCTTGAATGTATTTCAATAGGTTTGAATCGACGTTTACTGCGAAGAGATTTAAGCACTTTTTCTTGCTTTTCTTCACTTATATCTAATAAAGCACTAATTTCTAATAGTTGCTCTTTAATATCCTCAACATCTTCAGGAATCACTTCTAAGCTATAAATAGGTTTGTTTTCAGCTAAAAGCACACCGTTTCTGTCGTATATTAGTCCACGGTTGGGTGCTACAGGAAGTACTTTTATACGGTTTGAATTCGATTTGGTTTTATACTTATCGTAAGACTCTACTTCTAAGTTATAGATATTGTTGAATAAAACCAACACCATAACGATTACACCGATAAAAGCGATTAATACTCTTCGAGCAAATAAGTTAGCTTCTGCAGTATGATTTTTTATAGATATGCGTTTACGTGGTGACACCGTTGTTATTCTCTGTGGTATGGATGATTGTTATTAATGCTCCACGCACGGTATAAACTTTCAGCAACCACTATTCTTACCATAGGATGAGGTAGAGTAAGAGGAGATAAAGACCATTTCTGTTCAGATGCCTGAATACAAGCAGGTGCTAACCCTTCAGGTCCACCCACAAGTAATGCAACATCACGGCTGTCATGATGCCAACGCTCAAGTTGTTGAGCTAATTGAGGAGTTGTCCAAGGCTTGCCCTCTACTTCAAGGGTAACAATTCTGTTGCCTTTGGGGATAGCAGCTAAAGTAAGCTCACCTTCTTTTTCTAGGATTCGAGAAATGTCTGCGTTTTTCCCTCTTTTTCCAGGAGAAATTTCAACTAAGTGAAATGACATATCACGAGGGAATCTTCGACAATATTCGTTGAATCCTTCTGTGACCCACGATGGCATTTTGTTGCCTACCGCATAAAGGGTAATACGCATAATTGACTATATTATTCCCATAATTGTTCTAGTTGATATAAGTCGCGAGTCGACTCTGTCATTACGTGAACAATAATTTCGCCTAAATCAACAAGAGCCCATTCGCCTACATCATTACCTTCGATGCCTAAAGGTTCTAAACCTTCAGCTCTACATTCCATAGCAACTGATTGAGCAATTGATTTAACATGTCTGTTTGAGTTGCCTGAACATACGATCATGTAATCAGCAAAGCTTGATTTTTTTGAAATATCTAAAACAGTAATATCTCGGCCTTTCATGTCTTCTAATTTTTCAATAACAAAGGCTTTAAGTGCAGTATTTTCCAACGTGGGTTCTCTATGATTTAATTAATGAGCTATATAATATCACTTTTTAATTCTGAGGTAACCTTGCATTTAACTTCAATCGCAAGCTTAAGTGATATTTAATCAACACTATGGTTATTTTAGTGCTTGATATAGGTTATTTAACTCGAAATATAAGCGCAAAAAATATATCAGATGTTGTTGTATAAGGTATTATTTTTAATGTATTTAATTATGTCAGAAGTTAACCATTGCGAGCAGTCAACTTGATTAGATATATGATGACGTATTTCGGTGGAAGAAATATCAAGTTCTTCAGTATTATGTAAAAAAATGAGGCCTGAATCTTTTCCTATAAAAGTATTTTCTTTGATAGGAGCTTTATTGATATTGGCGCTATTGATAGAAACAACATTGATAGGGAGTTCGTCAGCACTAAATGTTTGTGTTTGCAAATCACTCATCGAACTTTGGTATTTATTCAGTAGGGCTTTAGTTTCGGCATTAATGGATGATAAATCATATCCAGGTCGAGTGTTTACAATTAAATTGCACTTTTCGAGAATATTTTCCCATAAATACCAGCGAGTGAAATTCAATAAAGAATCCATTCCCATAATAAAAAAAAGTTCACTATTAGGATACTCAACTTTTATTTCATTAATGGTATCTAATGTATATGACAGACTAGTGCGTTTGGTTTCTCTAGTATCTAACTCAAAACCTTGTTCATCAGCACAGGCAAGTTCAACCATATTAACTCTATGAGTCGTAGAGGCATTTGTACCTAATTTATGCGGTGGTTTGTGAGCGGGAATAACAAGCACTTTATCCAGTTTAAATTTAGCAAAAACTTGTTTGGCTGGTTCTATATGACCTTTATGAATAGGGTCGAAAGTCCCGCCTAAAATACCAATACGAAGTTTTTTACCAGAACTGACATGTTCACTAGTCATTAACTATATTCGTAATCTAACGGCAGGGTAGAGGTTGTTTGTCCGTGATATAACGTAATACATATATCAGAGAGGAGAATGTAAGGGTTAAAATCACTCGATGTTTTACTGATCAAATCAACTTCAGCTAAACGACTTAAACCATGAGACAAATTAGCATAAGTCATATTATTTAAAGCGTGTTGATAAAGCGGCTTTTTCTTTTCCCAAATACGATAAGACTTATATAAATCGTTAATTGATTCACCTTGCTTGAGCTTTTCTTGCATTTCAATTAGTTGAGATATTTCTTTATGTAAAAACCAAACTAATTGACCTATAGGTGCACCCTCATGTTGTAGCTGATCAAGAATAGCGACGCATTTTTTTAGGTCACCTTTTAATAAAGTATCGACAACTTGGAAAGGATTAAATTTCGCTTGGTTAATAATGATCTTTTCAGCATCTTGAATGGTGACCTGATTTTGACCAAATAAAATAGATAGTTTTTGCAGCTCTTGATCTAAAGCCAATAAATTACCTTCAAATAACTCAATCATTAAAGGAATAACATCAGGATGGATATTGAGTTTAAGTTTATTAATTTGACGGTTAAGCCATTGATTAAGCTGTTTACCTTCTATGTCGTAAATAGGTAAAAAACAACCTAAATCTTCTAAGGTTTTAAACCACTTTTTTTTCTGTTGAGCTGCATCAAGTTTTGGACCATGGATAAGGAGAACCACATCATGATGAAGCTGTTCACTTAAGGCGAGCAATGTTTTGCCTGCAGCTTCGTTAACTTTACCTGAGAGTATTTCAACTTCAATAATACGCTGACTAGAGAAAAGGCTCATTGATTGATATTCATGAACCACATTCGACCAATCAAACTTATCATCGGCCGTAAAACGTATAACTTCGTCAAAACCTTGCTGTAAATAGCTACTTTTTATCGTAGCTAAGCTATCATTTTTTTGCCATGGCTCATCACCAAAAACTAACCAAATAGGCTTGAAGCTTTGGTTAAGTGTAGATGACAAATTGTTATGATAAATACGCATATAATAAATAGCTTATGGTTTAGTTTTTAGAGTAAATATTTAAGTTTAGCTTCGAGTTATGTAATCAATATATTAAAAATAATATTATATTTTTAAGCTGGCTAAGTTTCGTAATATTCTATCCGCCGCTTTTTTACGCATCTCACTTAACATTAATGTTAATTCACGACTTTTCGCTAGCGCTAAATTTGGATCATCTTGATAATCTTTGTCGAGTTCAACTTCATAAGTTCTAATGTCTTCATTACTAAAGATTAACTGATACTTTACCGAATAAATTAATTCATATTCAGCTACTTGACCATTAGGGAATACTGAAAGAGTTCTTCTATCTAAGCTATCTTTTAGGATATGTAACTCAGGTGTATCTACTGTTAATTTAGGCGTAATGTTAATTTTATTTAGAACTAAATGCTGCTTAACTAAACGTGTTAGCTCACCGTGTTGATCGACAGAGCTTACATGTATATTTTGTAATTGCGGCGAAAGTAGGTAATCACCACGTAAATGAAATCCACAACCTTGAATTAGGCCAAATGTTAAAATAAAGCCTAACCATAAAGTAGAGCGTTTTGCTTTAACGTTTATTTTCAATGTTATATTTCTCTTATGTTAATGACTTAAATTGAGAAGGGTAGAAATAAGATTTCTACCCTTGTGTACTTATTTGCTTAAATGCATGCTTTAGTTAGCTACTATATTTAATAACTTACCAGGAACATAAATAACTTTACGCACTGTTTTATCTTCAGTGAATTTAGTCACGTTTTCGTCAGCAAAACCTAGCGCTTCAACTTGTTCTTTTGATGCATCAGCAGAAACTGTGATTTTTGCACGTAACTTACCATTCACTTGCACAATAATAAGTTTTTCATCTTCAACTAATGCACTTTCGTCAACAACTGGCCATGCTGTGCTTTCAACAGCCTTGCCGTCACCAATAATATTCCATACATGGTGGCTTAAATGAGGAACAATTGGCGTAAGCATTAAGATAACAGCTCTTATCGCTTCTTGCATAACAATGCGATCTTCAACTGTTTCTATTTTAGCTTTAGTTAAGTGATTCATTAACTCCATAATTGCAGCAATGGCAGTGTTAAAGGTATTACGACGACCAATGTCATCACTCACTTTACCAATTGCTTTATGTAGTTCACGACGTAATGCTTTTTGATTAGCATTTAAAGTAACACTCGATAATGTTTGCTCTGCAGTTAAGGCTTCTTCTTGAGTGAAGTCGTAAGCAAGTTTCCAAACACGTTTTAAGAATCTATGTGCACCTTCAACACCTGAATCAGACCACTCTAACGTTTGCTCTGGTGGTGAAGTAAACATGATAAATAAACGAACAGTATCAGCACCGTATTGTTGAATAACTGCTTGTGGGTCAATACCATTGTTTTTAGACTTCGACATTTTGCTCATACCTGCAGAAAGCACAGGTTGTCCGTCTAATTTACTTGTTGCTTTGGTGATTTGACCTTTTTCATTACGCTCAACTTCAACGTCAGTTGGAGCTATCCAATCTTGCGCGCCATTATCAGCTTCACGGTAATATGTTTCTGCTAATACCATACCCTGACAAAGTAAGCTTTTAAATGGTTCGTCACATTTAACTAAACCTACATCACGTAATAATTTATGGAAAAATCGTGCGTATAGTAAATGTAAAATTGCGTGTTCAATACCACCAACATATTGATCAACAGGTAACCAGTAGTTAGCTTTTTCAGGATCAAGCATTTGTGTTTTGTCGTCAGACGAACAAAAACGTGCGTAATACCATGAAGATTCCATAAAGGTATCAAAGGTATCTGTTTCGCGAAGTGCTTCTTCGCCATTGTAAGTTGTTTTAGCCCAAGCTGGATTATCTTTAATTGGTGACGTTACGCCATTCATAATAACGTCTTCAGGTAACTCAACAGGTAATTGGTCTGCAGGAACTGCAACTGATTCACCGTTAGCTAAGTTGATCATTGGGATAGGTGTTCCCCAATAACGTTGGCGTGAAACACCCCAATCTCTTAAACGGTAGTTAACTTTTACATTACCTTTGTTTTCAGCAATTAACTTATCTGAAATAGCTTTAAATGCTTCTTCAAAAGTTAAACCGTCAAACTCACCCGAGTTAACTAATATGTTTTTCTCAGTAATAGCGGCTTTTGTAATATCATCATCTTCAGAACCTGCGATAACTTGAGTGATATCTAAACCGTATTTAGTGGCAAATTCCCAATCACGTTGATCATGACCTGGAACTGACATTACAGCACCTGAGCCGTAATCCATTAATACAAAGTTTGCCGACCAAACAGGTACTAATTCACCAGTAAGAGGATGGATAGCTTTTAAACCTGTATCAACACCTTTCTTTTCCATAGCAGCCATATCAGCTTCTGTGGCTTTATTGGTTTTGCAGCCTTCGATGAATGCAGCGATTTCAGGATTGTTTTTGGCAGCTTCTAACGTAAGAGGATGCTGAGCCGCTAATGCAACATAAGTTACACCCATTAAAGTATCTGGACGTGTAGTGTAAACATCAAAGCTTTCGTCTGAGTCGGCAACTTTAAAGGTTAATTCAACACCTTCAGAGCGACCAATCCAGTTACGTTGCATAGTTTTAACTTGTTCAGGCCAATCAGTTAATTGGTCTAAATCTTGTAATAACTCTTCAGCGTAATCAGTAATTTTAATAAACCACTGTGGAATTTCTTTGCGCTCAACCATAGCGCCTGAACGCCAACCTCGGCCATCAATAACTTGTTCGTTAGCCAGTACAGTTTGATCCACTGGATCCCAGTTAACGGTAGCATTCTTTTTATATACTAAGCCTTTTTCAAAAAGCTGAGTGAAAAACCATTGTTCCCAACGATAGTAATCTTTGTCACATGTTGCGAATTCACGATCCCAATCGTAACCAAAACCTAATGACTTTAATTGACCACGCATGTAATCAATATTCTCATAAGTCCATTTTGCTGGAGCTGATTTATTTTTGATTGCCGCGTTTTCAGCCGGTAAACCAAACGCATCCCAACCCATAGGTTGCATTACGTTCTTGCCTTGCATACGTTGGTATCGAGAAATAACATCGCCTAAGCTGTAATTACGCACATGACCCATGTGTAATTTACCACTTGGGTAAGGGAACATAGCTAAACAATAAAATTTTTCTTGCTCTGTATTTTCAACAGCAGCAAATGTTTTATTTTCAGTCCAACTTTGTTGAACTTCGGCTTCGATAGATTGGGGATTGTAGATGGATTCCATTAACGATTTCTCAGGTATTCAAAAAGATTGCTTATGATTTTTAATCAAGAAGTTATTGTTCTCACTCTTGAAGGCATAAGGGGATAAATTATTGCGTATAGAATACCTTATCTGCACCCTATAAATAAACAAATTTAAGTTTTTTACCAATATTGGCTATACTCGTAATATAAATAATAGCGCTTTGAATTAAAATCGCTTTACTACTCTGAAACCAGCATCTTGGATGATAACGGGTATCAATATCTTTCTTTGTTGTGAATTTCATTAATGAGGATAATATGACTAAAAAACCAGAACATTCAGATCTCAAATATAATCAACTACTTCAATGGTTAGATGATGTTAAGTCACATGAGCTAACACATATTGTTGAATTAGTAGATGAAGCTAAAAAGTGGGTTCAAACTGCTGAGAGTATTCCTGAAGAAAAATACTCGCAATTTATTACTAACTTTAAATTAGATTTAATTGAGTTTTATCAACAATCACAATCTGACATACAACATTCTTTGTATTTAGAAATACTTAAAGATACTTTTTGGGCAAAGCTTTCCTCTATTACCGATCAAACTCAAATTGAGTGGGCTGAACTACAAGAAGATTTTGTACATGATGGCTTATATAAAGCGGGTGATTACATTGGTTTTGGTGAAGTTGAATGTTTAACTTGCCATCATAACCAGCAAGTACATCACGTTACTTTGCTTTCATCTTGTATTAAATGTGAAGGTAAAACCTTTAAGAGAAAAAGCTTAACATTATAAGGTCATATTGAATCGCTCTCACTAACCCAACTGAGATTACTCACTTCTTCTAAATAATATTCACTAGCGCTTTGCTATAGGGCTTAATCTCAGAGTACACTATAGCCTCATCCTTTTATCCGCAAAGTATTTGTTTTCTAAACTTTATAGTGAGATCTTCATGACATTAGACCCCGTTGCCACTTTGATAACTCCTCAGCATTTAACGGCACATTTACCAGAGTCACTATTTACTCAATCTCATGATATAGAAGTAATCGATCAGCCCTTTGTTGGTCACGAAAGAGCAAAAGAAGCATTAGAGTTTGGCTTAGCTATGAATGCCATAGGTTTTAATGTGTTTGCTATGGGTGAACATGGTACAGGCAGACAAACTTTAATAAAGCAGATGCTTACCGAATTAGCTAAAAATCAAAGTACGCCTGAAGAATGGTGTTACATCAATAATTTTGATGATACTCACTCACCTTATAAATTGTATTTAAGCCCAGGCGACGGGAAACAATTAGTTGCGCGTATAAATACTTTTATTGATGATCTGATTGCTTTATTTCCTGAAGTTTTTGATAACCCAAGTTATCAACGTCAACGAACTGCGATAGATCGTGCTTTTAACCAACAATACGACGAAGCCATTGCTAAAGTAGAAGAAACTGCTTTAAAAAGTAACATTATGTTATTTGAAGAAGAAGGTGAAATTGGTTTTTCACTGGTTGTTGACGGTAAACCACTAAGTGAAAATGAACTAGCAAGTTTAGATGAAGAAAAACGTAATAGTTTTTATGAATCGGTAACTGAGTTAGAAAGTCTTTTATCTGAAGAACTAATAGAGTTACCTAAGTGGAAACGTTTATCTATAGATAAGCTGAAAAAATTAAAAAATGAAACCGCTGCTCAAAGTATTCAACCGCTACTAAAAGAACTTGAACACGAGTTTTCAAGTAACATAGGCGTTTTAAAATATCTATCTAAAGTTAAAGTACATGTTGTTGATACTGTACTAGATATTTTGGTGGGTGAAGATAACGAAAAACAAAAAGCCAAAGACAACCGAAAGTTAATGGTTGAACATTTTTTACCTAATTTACTTGTTGCACGCGAACCTCATGAAGGTTCTCCTGTTGTGTACGAACAAAACCCAACATATCAAAATTTATTTGGTCATGTAGATTCAGCAAGCTTTCAAGGTAACCCTTATACGAGTTATCGTTTGATCAGAGCTGGCGCGTTACACAAAGCAAACGGCGGTTATTTATTGCTTGATGCTGAAAAAGTATTAAATCAACCTGTAGTATGGGCTCGCCTTAAGTTAGCTATAAAAACTCAAGAAGTCACCATTGAAAATCCATATTCTGAGTTTTCACAACCGGGTTCTTATAGTCTTCAAGCAGAAAATATCCCACTAAAAGTAAAAATCATTTTATTGGGCGATGCAGATATTTATTACACCTTACATGCTTATGATCAAGAGTTTAATGAGCTGTTTAGAGTGCTTGCTGACTTTGATAGGCATTTAGATAAAAATGATGAAAACCTGATCGCTTACGCTAATTTAATTCGTCAACGTGCTCAAAAACATCAATATCCAACCGTGTCGGACGATGCGATTGTTGAATTAATTAAACATGCTTTAAGACGAGAAGAACACCAACATAAAATTTCTGCCAATATTGTTCATTCAAATGATTTATTAGATGAAGCGAATTACTTGTGGAACAAAATGGATGAGAAAGGTGACCTAATAGCTAAACATATCAAGTTAGCTCTGGCAGCTAAACAAAGACGAACAGGGCGTATTAGTGAAACTTGGTTAAGTGAAATTAAAGAACGCCAAGTATTAATAACAACACAAGGTGAACAAGTTGGTAAAGTTAATGGCTTAACTGTGTTGGAAATAGGCGAAAGTGTTTTTGGTACACCTGCTCGTATAACCGCAACTGTTTATGCAGGTAGCGAAGGTGTTACTGATATTGAACGCGAAGTTGATTTAGGTAAAGCTATTCACTCTAAAGGCTTCTTATTATTAACAGGCTATCTTGGACACAAATACGGACAAGAGTTTCCTGTATCTATATCAGCCAATATTGCGATTGAACAATCGTACGGTCATATAGATGGCGACAGTGCTTCAATGGCTGAGTTATGTGCTTTAATCTCATCTATTACTCAATTACCGATAGATCAAGGTATCGCGATCACTGGCTCTATTAACCAGCATGGAGAAGTACAGTCTATTGGTGGTGTAAATGAAAAAATCGAAGGCTTTTATCGATTATGTAAAGATCGTGGTTTAACAGGGAAACAAGGCGTTATCATTCCTCGTACAAATGTTATTAACCTAATGTTGTCTGATGAAGTGATTGCTGCGGTTGAAGAAGGTGTGTTCTCTATTCATGCCGTGGAAGATATCGACCAATCTCTAGAATTACTATTAGGAATGCCAGCAGGAAAGCCTAATAGTTTAGGTCGTTACCCTAGAAAAACAGTACATGCGATGGCGTTACAAAAGCTGTCATTATTTACGGATATGTTAGAAGGTGGAGAGTAGCCTTATTCTCCTGCTTTCAAATGAAGAATTCCAAGGCTATTAAAGAAAAAAGAGATAAATAAAGGCTAAAAAGCATTATTTAAGCCAAATAGTCAGTTATGTCTTGTACAAAACTTATTCTTCTGTATAATGCGCGCCTCACTTAAGATGACTTCTATAAGCAATGCTTAACGTGAAATGAGTGGGGTATATCCGCCCAATAGACTTGCCTAGCTAATGTTCATATTAGCATACCGATTGTGCCTTAAGTCTTCCTGGTGGTTTCCTCGTATATATATATGCGAGATCTTTGATTAAAATATTTTTCCCTGAATCAAATCTCGCCAAGAGAAGACAAATATTATGACAACAACTAACGATGCTCCTGTGAGCTTTGACTCTTTAGGCTTGCCTGAAACTTTATTATCTGCATTAACCGATTTAGGTTTTGAATCTTCAACTGCTATCCAAGCACAAACTATTCCGCCGCTTTTAGCTGGTAAAGATGTGTTAGGTGAAGCGCAAACAGGTACGGGTAAAACTGCTGCATTTGGTTTACCTGCGCTTGCTAAAATTGACCCGTCAATTAAAAAACCACAATTAATGGTTTTAGCGCCAACGCGTGAATTAGCGATTCAAGTAGCAGCAGCTATTGAAACATTTGCTAAAAACATTAAAGGTTTAAAAGTTGCTACCTTATATGGTGGTCAATCTTACCAACCACAATTTCAACAACTTGAGCGTGGCGCACAAGTTGTAGTAGGTACTCCAGGTCGTTTAATGGATCACTTACGTCGTAAAAGCTTAAAATTAGATAACCTTTCTTTCTGTGTATTAGATGAAGCAGATGAAATGTTAAACATGGGCTTTTTAGAAGACATCGAATGGATCCTTGAGCATCTTCCAAAGCAAACGCAAATGGCTTTATTCTCTGCGACTATGCCAGCACAAATTCGCAAAGTAGCTAACCGTTTCTTAAAAGATCCTGAACATATTAAAATTGCTGCTGTTAAACAATCTAAAGCAAACATCCAACAGTTTGCTTGGAAAGTAAGTGGCATTAGCAAAATTACAGCTCTAGAACGTATTGCTGAATCTGTAGATTACGATGCAATGATTGTTTTTGTTCGTACTCGTAACGATACAGTAGATGTTGCTGAAAAATTAGAACGTGCAGGTTACCCAGCACTTCCGTTGAATGGTGATATGAACCAACAACAACGCGAACGTACTATTGATCAAATGAAATCAGGTAAATCTTCAATCTTAGTAGCAACTGATGTTGTAGCTCGTGGCTTAGATATTCCTCGTATTACTCTTGTTATTAACTACGATTTACCTGGTGATAACGAAGCTTATGTTCACCGTATTGGCCGTACAGGTCGTGCTGGTCGTGAAGGTATGTCAATTGCTTTCTGTCGTCCACGTGAAATGTACTCATTACGTCATTATGAGCGTTTAACATCTGGCACAATCAATAACTATGAATTACCAAATATTGAAGATATTGGTAAAGCACGTATTGAACGTACTCGTACTAAAATAGCTGAAGTTGTAGCGAATAGAGATATTCAAGCAATGCGTGAAATCGTTGAGCAAATGGCTGAACAGTCTGAACTTTCAATGACAGATTTAGCAGCTGCTTTATTATTTGAAAGCCAGCTTAAGCAACCTTTACAACCAAAAGAAGATCCAAAACCTCGCAGAGAAACTCGTGAGCGTAGCGACAGAAATGATCGTAACGACAGAAGCAACCGCAATGATAGAAATGATCGTGGTGCTAGAGACAGCCGTGGTGGAAGAAACGAACGTGGTGGTGAAAGAGCTCCTCGTAAAGCTAAAGTTAACCGTACAGATGTTGATTGGCAGACTTACCGTTTAGAAGTTGGTAAAGAACATGGCGCTAAGCCTGGTGATATTGTTGGCGCAATTGCTAACGAAATCTCTCTTGATAGCAGCTACATTGGCGCAATCAACTTACACGACAAACATAGTTATGTTCAGTTACCTAAAGGTATGCCTGAGAAGTCGTTTAAGCAATTGAAGAATGTACGCATTCGTCGTCAAGCAATCGATATCACTGTATCTACTGATGCTCCTGCAGCAGCAAGTTCAGATACTTCTGGTGAACGTAAACGTCGTCCAGAACGTAGACCTAGCTAATCTTTAACTAGTTTATTTAATTAAAGGCGCTATTTAGCGCCTTTTTTGATCCCGCTGTTTTTATTATAAAGATAACAATTAAAATAAATCTAAACTCTGTATTGATTTATATCAGTGGTGAAAAGAAGAATAAGATTTGAACTGAGCTAGGCTTAATCCGTTTGGTATAAGATTAGGTTTAGCTTAGGTAGGCTATTTTATAGTTAAGAAGGTTAGGTTTATTTAGGCTTAGAAGGATGGTCTAAGGTGTTAAATGCTAAGTTCTATTTATTATCAAATCCCAGATAAAATAAATGCCTTTGAGTGATAACTCAAAGGCATTTTTTATAGTAATACTTTATTACTCAATTTAACTAAAAGTTATTATTTCCAGTTAGCAACTTTTGCTGCTTGTAACTTTTTATAACCATCAAGTAGCTTTTTATGTGTTTCAAAGCCTTCTAAACTTAAGCCAGGGCAATGTAGTCCATCAAATATAACTTTGCCTTCAACAATGTCTAAACAACGTTGTGATAGCTCTTTGCCGTACATTAGACCTAAAGATGTTATGTATTCGCTGTACTCACGGGACTCGTCCCACTTTATTTCAAGTAGTGCTTGTAGACAGCGATATTTACGTTTATTTTCTTCATTGTTTTGATCTAAATGTAATGCCCAGTTTACCCAGTCGATAGCTTGTTCATCTTGTGCAGCTAAAGCTAATACAGCTTTCATTTCACCTAAACGGAAATCAGCCCAGGTCGTTCCCGCATCTGGCGCTAAACCAATAAATTCTGCGGCAGCTAGTGCGTCGTTGTATCCGCCTTGCTCTAGTGCGTCTAAAATTTCTAGCCATTCTTCAGTATCACCTTCTTTTAATGTTAAGAAGGCTTCTCTAAATAGTGCGCCATCATTGTTATTATTCCAAACGATCTCGTCTACAGGGTATATGTCTGACATACCAGGTACTAATATACGACAGGCATATACGTTCAAATGGTTGTAGTCAGAAATTAATATATCGTGACCCATATCATGAATAATTTTAACTAAGTTGTCATATTCACTTTGCGTATCGGCATCAAAATCCCAATCAACAAATTCGTAATCTGGTGTTTCTTTAAAGAAGTCGTAAGAAATGAAACCACTTGAGTCAATGAAATGTAATTCAATGTTATGAGGCGAAGCAATTTCATCTTCATCAAAACTTGGTGGTTGAAATACATCTAATTGATCTAGGCTTCTGCCTTGCAATAATTCAGTTACCGTTCTCTCTAATGCAACTTCAAAACTTGGATGAGCACCAAATGATGCGAAAACACTACCATCTTTAGGGTTGATTAACGTAACACTCATTACTGGGTATAAACCACCGAGTGAAGCATCAGCTATTCGTAAATGATAACCGTGGCTTTCTAGTTCTTTACAGTCTGCTAAAATAGTAGGAAAACGTTCTAATACTGACAATGGCACTTCAGGTAAACAAATACCTTCAGCAATAATTTTGTTTTTAACGTAACGCTCAAAAACTTCAGACAAACTTTGAACACGCGCTTCGTTTTGCGTATTACCTGCAGACATACCATTACTAACAAAAACATTACCTATAACGTTTACAGGTACATAAATGTCTTTATTATCGCGTGCTCGGGTGTAAGGTAGGGCGCAAACACCACGTTCACCGTTTCCTGAGTTCATGTCGTAAAGTTTATCAATGGTAATTTCTTGATTTGGATCGAAGTAATTCCATAAACCTTCATCAAGCATGCCTTCAGGAATTGAATCATCTTCACTGAAAAACCATTTTTCATTAGGATAATGAACAAAGTCACTGTTTGAAATTTCTTCACCTAAATAATAATCGGCAAAAAAGTAGTTACAGCTTAAACGTTCAAAATATTCACCTAAAGCGCTAGCTAAACATGATTTAGCTGAAGAACCTTTACCATTTGTAAACATAAGTCCGCAGGTCGCATCTTTAATGTGAACTGAATAGCAATTCTCTAAAGGGTTTAACCATGAAGCTTCAACAATATCAAAACCGAAAGAAACGAGCTTTTCTTGCATGGTTGAAATAGATGATTCAAGGTCGCGATCTTTACCTTTAATGAAGGTTTTTTCGTTTGTGTTTTCAATCATGAAAATGTCTCGACAATAGGTGTAATGAATTAATACGTAATATGGCGATTATTATACCGAAAGCTATAAGGGATACCATGCAAAGTGTAATATTTAAATCAGAATTATAAATATTATATTTATAAAATTTTGAGTTTATTTCGAGGTTATCTACTAAGCTTTAGTTGAAGAGTCTTTTTATCACTTCAAATTCACATAATAAGTTTAATTATTTTAGTTTTAACATTTAACTTATTGGTATCTCTGTACTAAGTTTAAAGGTAGTAGATTGGATATTAACTGATGAGTTAATATCCTTAGTATATGGTTTTATTGGAATATTTTTTTATTATTGTATTCATTATGTTACTCTTGATAAATATTGCTAGAGTAATGTTTTAAACGTAATATTTAAAATATTAATATTGATTTAAATGTAGCTGTTTTAAATTGATATTATTTATCAATGGATTGGGTGTATATGTTTTTTGTTCCTGTTCTGAATAATTAAGTATTCAAACAGAGTGTTGAAAATAGAAAGGATGTAGCTTTGACAAATGTAAGAACTAAGTTTTGGAAGATGTTAGGTTTACTAGCAATGATCTTCATTATATTCATTTATGTTCTATTTGTAACTGAACTCACAAAAGCGGTTAAATCACCTGTTTTTAATTATCCAGATGAAGCTTTTGTTTTAACCCTAGAAACGCCTTTAAATACCACCGACAATTTAATTAGTACTGCATTATTATTACCTTTGAAAAAACAGGGTGATCAATTAGTTATCTCCTTACACAATAGTAAAACACCTAACTTAGTTGTACCTCTTAGAAATGTTACCTTTATTGTATTACTTGGCTTACTTTTCCCTATCGCTGCTTTTGTTATTATTTCGTGCGTGGTTTATACGTTAGCGATTAATTATCAACGCAGTAAACTAGATAAAATCTTAATGCCAATGTGTGCTCAAGCAGAAGATTTGATCGTAACTTTTGGTAGTAAAAGCCGAGATAAAAAATCCTATTCAGCTTTGTCGCAACTCAATATCTATATTGAAGATCTCTCTAAATACGCAAGAATTTATCAGATCAATGCAGAGCAAAGTGCCTTCTGCGATAAACTCACCTCATTAATTAATCGACATAAATTTTTAGAACATATCAATGAACAGATAGCTATTGCTGATGAAACTAAAACTCGATGTGGTTTGTTGTTCATAGATTTAGACGGTTTTAAACAAGTGAATGATTCGTTTGGTCATTCATTTGGTGATGAAGTTTTGATCCAAGTCGCAGAGCGTTTAAAAAGTGTCGTTAGAAGCCAAAACTTAAATTATAGTGATAACGAAGAAGACAAAGAATACAACCTCTCACGTTTAGGCGGGGATGAATTTACGTTATTCATTCAAGATATTGAAGATCCTGAAATACCTGTAAACATTGCGAATCATGTTTTAAAAGAACTAGAACGAGATTTTGTTCTAGGTAATAAGTTAGTGAAGATCAGTGCCAGTATCGGTATTGCAATATATCCTGATAGCGCTAATAGCCCAGAGGCTCTTGTTCAAATGGCTGATGTTGCTATGTACAGAGCGAAGAAAGAAGGGCGCGGTATTTATCGTATTTACTCGCCTGAGATGGGCAGTAAATTAAGACGTTATCATTATCTACTAGAAGAAATGCGTTTAGGTATTGTATCTAATAGCTTCTTTTTATCATTTCAGCCGATTATTCATGTTGATGGTTGTGCCATTAGTTACTTTGAAGCCTTAGTAAGATGGCAACATCCGATTGAAGGTATTATTTCTCCAGCTGAATTTATTCCTATCGCAGAAGACTCTAATCAAATTCTCGTTTTAGGTGATTGGATACTTAACGAAGCTTGTCGTCAGATGTCTGCTTGGCATCATGCTGGTATGACTAAGACCAAAATTTCTGTCAATGTGTCAGGCGTACAATTAAAACATCGTCCTATTTATGATTGGATTATGGATGCTTTAAATAAAACAGGCTTACCACCAAGTTCACTGATGTTAGAAATCACAGAATCATGTTTTATAGATATTTCAGAAAACATTATTTATGAATTAGAAAAGCTAAGAAAAGAAGGCATCTACATTGCTATTGATGATTTTGGTACAGGTTTCAGCTCACTTTCTGTTTTAGCAACCTTACCTGTTGATGTATTAAAAATAGATCGTATGTTTATTTCTGAAGCTAGCCACAATGAAAAATATCGTAAAATATTGAAATCGATTGTTGAGTTATCTCAACGTTTAGATCTTAAAGTTGTAGCTGAAGGCATAGAAGAAATAATTCAATTAGAGTTATTGAAATCTTTAGGTGTTGTTTATATTCAGGGTTATTTAATCAGTCGTCCTGAGAGCTCTAGAAATGTAGGACATAAAGTCTTAAATCAAGGTATGAATCACTTAGCGCATATGGGCACAGGTACTTGGGCACCTTCAAGTTCTCACATTATTTAATATTAATACTCAGTGAAAAAGTAAAAGAAAAGGCACTTTATGTTTAATAAAGTGCCTTTTTTATTTGATTAGCTATGTAAACTTAAGCATTTAAGCTTCGCTCTTTATGATAAAGAATTAAGCTTTTGTCGCTGCTTTCATGCTGCTAATGAAGTCTGATAAATCATTATTCATCGCAGTATAATCTTCTAAGTTATTTTCAATTATTTTTACAACAGCTGAGCCACTTATTGCGCCGACAGCACCAGCTAAAAGCGCTTCTTTTACTTGTTCTGGTGCTGATATACCAAAACCTAATATCGGTGGTGCAGCTTTGTATTTAGCCAATGTTGCAATTAAAGCATTGGCTGGCATAGCAGCTTTAGTTTCAGCTCCTGTAACACCTGCTCGACTTAATACATAAGTATAACCTGAGCCGTTTTCAGCAACATGTTGTAAGCTTTCTTCACTTGCATTCGGTGGTGCAATAAATATTTGAGCAATACCATGCTTAAGTGCTGCAGCTTTAAATGGTGCACATTCTCTAATAGGTAAGTCAGCAATTAATACAGAATCTACACCTGCTTTTGCCATGTCGCCATAAAAAGTGTCTAAGCCACGAGCAAAGATTAAGTTGCCGTAAAGTAATAAACCAATAGGAATGTTAGGTGCATATTCACGTATTTTAGCAATGATATCGATACAAGTATCAGTAGTTGTTCCTGAATTAATAGCACGTAAAGCTGCCATTTGAATAGTAAGACCATCTGCACTTGGATCTGAAAAAGGAATACCTAATTCAAGGGCATCAGCACCCGCATCAATAAGGGTTTTAATAACAGCTAAAGACTGCTCAGCGTTTGGATCGCCAATAGTAACAAAAGGAATAAAAGCCCCTTCATTCTTCGCTTTTAAATCAGCGAAGCATTGATCGTAACGATAACCTGCATTGTTAGTTGATTGAGTCATTACGCTTCTCCCTTCTGAGCTTCTAATACAGTATGTACGTGTGCTAAATCTTTATCACCACGACCTGATAAATTCACTAATATAATGGTTTCTTCAGTAACTGCATCAGCCATTTTAAGAGCATGAGCTAGTGCGTGTGAAGATTCTAATGCTGGAATAATACCTTCATTCATGGCTAAGGCTTGAAAAGCTTCTAATGCTTCATCATCGTTAATTGGCACATATTGCGCACGACCAGTATCTTTTAAGAAAGCATGTTGAGGACCAACAGCAGGGTAGTCTAAACCTGCTGAAATAGAGTAGCTTTCTTCTATCTGACCGTTATCGTCTTGCATAATATAAGTGTAGTTACCGTGTAACATACCTTTAGTACCAGCTACTAATGTTGCGCCGTGATGATGGGTATTTACACCTTTACCGCCGGCTTCAACACCAATAAGCTTAACGTCTTTATCTTCTATAAAATCGTTAAACATACCAATAGCGTTTGAACCACCTCCAACACAAGCCACTACGTAATCAGGTAATCTACCTTCTTCTTCTAAAAGTTGTGCTTTAGCTTCTTCGCCGATCATTTTTTGAAATTCACGAACAATAGTAGGGAATGGATGAGGACCTGCTGCAGTACCTAAAAGGTAATGAGCGTCTTCATAGTTAGCTGACCAATCGCGAAGTGCTTCGTTTACTGCATCTTTTAATGTTCCGCTACCTGCAGTCACAGGAATAACGGTTGCGCCCATTAATTCCATTCTGAATACGTTAGGTTGTTGACGAGCACAATCTACTGCGCCCATGTAAACACGACACTTTAAACCTAATAATGAACAAGCAATAGCGGTAGCAACACCATGTTGACCTGCGCCTGTTTCAGCAATTATTTCTGTTTTACCCATACGTTTAGCAAGTAAGGCTTGACCTAATACTTGGTTAGTTTTATGAGCGCCACCGTGTAATAAATCTTCACGTTTTAGGTAAATTTTAGCTAAAGGATTTTTAACTAAATTTCTACAAAGAGTTAAAGGCGTAGGACGACCTGCGTAGCTTGTAAGTAATTTATTAAATTCGGCCAAGAAAGCTTCGTCGGTTTGTGAAGCTATAAATTCTTGTTCTAATTGCTCAAGTGCTGGTACTAATAATTCACCAACAAACATACCACCAAATTCACCAAAATAAGCAGGTAGTGTTTTTTTAACTTTAGTTTCTGTATTTGTATCTGTGTTAGTTGTCATTATTAATAGTTCCGTATTTGTGCGAAAACTTGTGATAACTTTTCGCTACATTTTATGCCGGGGCTTACTTCAACACCAGAGTTGAGGTCTAAGCCAAATAAGTCGTGCTCAGTCAGTAGGTTGACTGCTTGCGTAATATTTTCATTGTTTAAGCCGCCTGCTAAAAAGCAGTTTGATAAGTCTTGCTCGCTATCAGCTAATCCTTGCCAGTTAAACGTTTCTCCACTACCTGCATTTTTACCATCTAAAACATTATGTTGGATATTGTTTAATGATAATTGCGGAACAGCAGACTCTACACTTTGTGCTTTCCATATTTCACAAGTACCAGCGCCATTTTCATTTAATAAGGCTTGTAGCTTGTTAATGTAATCTTGATCTTCTTGACCATGTAATTGCACACCATACAGTGCTAAGTCTTTAGCTAATGTAGCGATCTCTTCAATAGCATGATTAACAAAAACACCTACATAGTTAAGAGATGTTTCTTGAGTAACAATCATTTTTGCTTGTTCAGCGGTAATATAGCGTGGCGATTTCGTAGCGAAAATTAATCCACCATACACAGTACCTGATTCACTTGCGGCTTTGGCAAACTCAGGAGCCGTTAAACCACATACCTTGTTATTACCCAAAATCAGTTTTCTACAAGCAAGATCAATATCTTCTTCAGCCATAACGGAACTACCCACTAAAAAGCCATCTACGGCAGGCGCAAGCTCTCTTACTTGAGCATGGGTATAAATACCTGATTCAGAAATAACGAGCCTGTCATCAGGAATGGTTGGTGCGTAATCATAAGTACGAGATATATCAGTAGAAAGATCACGCAGATCGCGATTGTTTATGCCAATAAGTTTAGCACCTAAAGCAATCGCTCTGTCACGCTCTTCATCGTTAGATATTTCCGTTAAAATAGCTAAGTTGTATTGTTCAGCAACGGCGGCTAGCTCTTTATATTCTTCATCCGATAAAACACTTAACATCAATAATATAGCGTCAGCGCCATAATAACGGGCTAAATAAACTTGGTAAGTATCAACAAAAAAATCTTTATTAAGAACAGGACATTTAACTGTATCCGTTACTATTTGAAGATATTCGTGCTTACCTTGAAAGTATTTTTCGTCTGTTAATACTGAGATAGCAGCGGCATATTTATCGTAAATAGTACAAATTGCTTTTACATCGAAATCTTCACGAATAAGACCTTTTGAAGGCGAAGCTTTTTTACATTCTAAAATAAAGCCCGCTTCAGGTTTTTCAGCAGTACGAGTAAGGGCTTTGTACATATCTTTAGTGGTTGGTACAAGCGAGTCAATAAATGACGCTAGCGGTAAGCTTTTCTTTAACTCTTCAACGGTAACACGTTTGTCTATTACAATTTTTTCTAAAATATTTGCCATGCTATTTTTCAGCCTTTAAGTCTTTATTTGAAACGCTAACTAAAGTTGTTAGTGTGTTAAATGCTTCGCCTGACGCTAAAACTTTTTCAGCCATCGCTGCAGCATCTTTCAAGTTGTCTGTTCTGTCATGTAAGTAGAGTAATGCGGCACAATTAATAATAACGGCAGCATTATGGGCAGGTAAGCCTTTGCCTTGTAAAATGCTTTTAATGTAACTCGCATTTTCTTCAGGTGTTCCACCTTTTATATCTTCAAGGGTATAACGCGACAAGCCGAAATCTTCTGGAGAAATTGTCTTTTCTTGCATTGTACAATTGGCTATTTCAATAAGTTGTGTTTCACCATGTAAGGCTATTTCATCTAAACCACTACCATGAACAACCCAAGCGCGTTTTACGCCTGTTAATAATAAGCTTTGCGCTATTACAGGTAATAATTCTGGCGTATAAACACCGAGTAACATGGTTGATGGAAAAGCAGGGTTAACCAAAGGACCTAAAATATTAAACAAGGTTCTTATGCCCATAGCTTTACGCACAGGACCCGCATACTTAAAACCTGGGTGATACGCTGGCGCATATAAAAAACACAAGTTAGCTTGTGCTAAACACTCGCTTGCTGTTTCAGGCGACATAGATAAATTAACACCTAAGGCCTCTAGCAAATCTGCAGAACCCGACATACTCGATACACTGCGGTTACCATGTTTTGCCATTTTTAAACCACAAGCTGCAGCAAGAATGGCAGCGGTAGTTGAAATGTTAATAGTGTTTGCACCGTCGCCACCTGTACCTACACAATCTGCTACTTCAGTGGTTTGTTTTGGAAATGCTGTTGCGCAAGCTCGAACTGCAATGGCTGCCCCTGCAATTTCTTCAGAGCTTTCGCCTTTAACTTTTAAAGCGGTAAGTACCGAAGCTAATAACGACGGGTCAACATTGCCGTTAAAGGTATCTGTAAAAAATTGCTCTGCAGTTTGCTGACTTAATGATTGTCCATCAACTAACGTTTGTAATAGGTTATTTTTCGACATAATAAATTCCTGAATTCCTACACTGTTTTTTGTTGATGTAAACGAGTTAAGTGCTTTAACGTTTGCGCTAATAAATGACTACCATAGGTTGTTAATATTGACTCAGGGTGAAACTGAAAGCCTAATGCTGCATCTTGAGAATGCTGAACAGCCATAGGTAAAACCACATCATTGTCAGTCGTAAATTGAGCTATCATTTCTATATTATCAGGCATCTCTGTCGCAACTAACGAATGATAACGTGCTACAGGTAATGGATTAGCAATATTTAAAAATGCGCCTTCACCTGTATGTTGAATATTTGATGATTTACCGTGAACAATTTCTGGCGCGCGATCAATAACACCACCGTAATGTTGAATAAGTGCTTGATGACCTAAACAAATTCCCAAAATAGGAAACTTGCCTACAGTTTTAGTAATTAATTCCATCAAACATCCTGCTTGGCTTGGTGTACCAGGCCCAGGAGATAACACTAAAATAACACCTTGAGCATTATTTTTAGCTTCATTATTTAGTTGCTCAATAATGTAGTCAGCAGTCAGTGTATTACGATAAATAAGTGGTTCATAACCTAAGCATTTAAACTCGTCTACTAAGTTATATGTAAAAGAATCTAGGTTATCAAGCATGATGATTTTAGGTAAAGTTGACATTATTTACTCTCCTTTACTTGCTCAATAGTTTGCTCAGAATTTACTAATAAAAATTCCATATTTTCTGCCGCTTTTATCGCATTAATAACTGCTTGTGCTTTTTGTTTGGTTTCGTTGGCTTCTGATTGAGGGTCTGAGTCGTAAACAACACCAGCTCCTGCTTGAACCTGTGCCACACCGTTACTAACAAAAGCTGAACGGATAACAATACAAGTGTCCATTTCACCTTTACCTGTTAAGTAACCAACAGCGCCACCATAGCTACCACGGCGTTTACCTTCAATATTTCTGATTAATTCTGTGGCTTTAACTTTAGGCGCGCCTGAAAGGGTACCCATATTCATACATGATTGATAAGCATGCAGAGCATCTAAATCTAAGTCTAAAGTGCCACATACGCGTGAAACTAAATGCATCACATGAGAATATCGATCAACTTTTAATAAGTCGGCTACATGTCGAGTACCTGGTTGGCTTACGCGTGCGATATCGTTACGAGCTAAATCCACCAACATAATATGTTCAGCTAATTCTTTTTTATCTAAATGTAAATCAAGTTCTAAACGGCTATCTAAATCGGGAGAAAAGCTTCCATCAGGGTTAAATCCGCGAGGTCTTGTACCTGCAATAGGGTAAATCTCAACCTGACGGTTTTTATGTTGATACTTTAATGCTGACTCTGGAGAAGCACCAAACATACAAAAGTCACTGTCTTTTAAGTAAAACATGTAAGGGCTTGGGTTGCTTTCTTTTAACGATTTGTAGGCGTTAAGAGTATCTGAACAAGGTAAGTTGAAAGAACGAGAAGGTACAACTTGAAAAATGTCACCTGCTTTAATGTTTTCTTTTAATAAATTTACGTTAGAACAAAACTGCTCATCTGAAATATCGGTATGTACTTCTAGTTCAATACGGTTTGAGGTTTTTTCAGTTTGGTGTGCTGTATGGTTTTGCGTTAATAAAGCTTTTAACTCGGTAATACGAGTTCTGATCGCTTGATTGCTTTTTTCAACATCAGCACCGGAGAAAATATTACCGATAATTTCAGACGTTCGCTTTTCGTGATCAATAACAATCAATGTTTCAGCAAGATAGTAAACGAAATCAGGGCAGGTGTTTTCACCGTCAGCCACATCAGGTAGTTTTTCACTCATCGACATCATGTCAAAAGCAAATGCACCACCTAAGAATACAGAGAAATCATGAAACTCATCAGCCAGAGCTGGAGCTAAGTCATTAAATAAACGCAAACATTGAAAAGGGTTAATCGCTAACAAACGAGACTTTTCATCAAGCTGTTGAGTAACTTCAGGGAAAGTAGCGATTAATTGACTGTCTGTGCTACTGAGTTCAGCATGTTGCTTTAATGCTTGTTTGGCAAAAGCTAAAGCAGCTAAACCGTTATCCGTTAACACAGTGAATGTTACCGTATTGCCATTGCATACTATTTTTAATGCGGCGTGGGTTAATAATAAGCTTTTTAGTTGATGCTTTTTATCAATTTCAGCCGACTCAAGTAAAATGTTGTGGTTATTGTCGCCACAAATTTTATGGTAAACCGCTAAAGGATCGGCTTGATAATTTGCGGTATCCGTTAGGGTATGTACTTGACCAATCGTTGATGTATTCATGATTTCTTTGGTATTCATTTTTGTTCCTAGTATTCTAATTTATAAGGGAGTTGTCATCCAGCGTAAATGGGCAAAAGCCACCATATAAACCAACTTTTTACTTTAACTATTATCATTTTAATCTCTATTTTCTAAATGTGTAAAACGTAAAAAACCCGCTTAGGTAAGCAGGTTTTTTGGAATATATTTTTCTGTATAATTTACATACAAACAATCGCCACAACCTACTTATGTAGAATTATGCCACCACCAAATTAATAAAATAGTTTGTTTTGTTTGTATCATTATCTTCTTCATCTCAGTAAACTTGCACATAGGCAAATAAAATCCTCTATAGAAGAACTCATTATGGATGTTATGTCAACCATAGAATCTCAAGACTTTTCAAATTTACGCATTGATTTACATAGCCATACTAAATTCTCTGACGGCGGGTTAACTCCTCAAGAGCTCATAGAAAGGGCGACTAACTTCCAAATCGATGTTTTAGCGATTACCGACCACGATACGGTATCGGCCTTAGATATTGCAAATAGTTATATAAGCGAAAAAAAATACGCGTTAAATTTAATCAACGGTATTGAAATATCTACGGCATGGGAAGGCTTCGAAATACATATTGTCGGCTTGAATATAGACCGAACAAATCCTGCGTTACTTAAGCTTATTGAAAACCAGCAGATTGCTCGAGAAAGTAGAGCGGTCAGTATGGGTGAGAAATTAGCTAAATGTGGATTTGAAGGTATTTACGAAAAAGCTAAAGCAATGGCTGACGGTGGGTCTTTAACTCGAGCTCATTTTGCTAAAGTATTATTACAACAAGGTAGCATTTCTAAAATGCAGGCCGCTTTTGATAAATATATAGGTAAGGGCAAGCGTGCCTATGTAAAACCTAACTGGTGTACTATTGAAGAAGCGATAGATGCTATTCATCAAGCTGGCGGCACAGCTGTTATGGCGCATCCAGTAAGATATGACTTATCAACCAAATGGCTTAGACGTTTAGTTATTCAATTTAAACAAGAAGGTGGTGACGGTTTAGAGATCGTTCTGCCACAAATGAGTAACGACCAACGACAATTAATGCTAAGCTTTTGTTTAGAATATGATTTGCATGCTTCAATGGGATCTGACTTTCATCATCCTCATAATAAATGGAGTGATTTAGGTCGTAACTTACGTATGCCTGAAAAAGCACTCCCTATTTGGTCGTTATGGCCAGAGAAACTGCAATCTGAAATCCTAAACCGTTAAACTACAAAAGAATGGAGTAATTTATGAGTCAATTTTTTTATGTTCATCCTGATAATCCACAGGGTCGTTTAATGAAGCAAGCAGCAGCCATGATCCATGATGGAGCTGTTGTTGTTTATCCTACAGATTCTGGTTATGCCATTGGTTGTCACATGGGCGATAAGAAAGCCTTAGAACGTATTTGTAATATAAGAAATTTAGAGAAAAGTCATAACTTCACACTTATTTGTCGTGATCTATCTCAACTTTCTGAATATACGCGTGTAGACAATAGTGCATACCGACTACTTAAAAGTAACACGCCAGGGCCTTATACTTTTGTTTTTAAAGGCTCTAAAGAAGTACCTAAACGTTTATTAAATCCAAAGCGTAAAACTATAGGTATTCGTGTTCCTGACAACAATATTGCGCAAGCTTTATTGGCTGAAGTAAAAGAACCTATCATGTCGACTACCTTGATCATGCCTGGTGAAAGTAGAGCTGAATTTGATCCTGAACACATTCGCGATCTTTTAGAACACCAAGTTGATCTTATTATTAATGGTGGTCATTTAGGCGAGCATCCTACAACGGTTGTCGATTTTTCTGACGGCGATATTAAAATTATTCGAGTAGGTGAAGGCGACCCAAGTCCCTTTGAATAAAGCTTATGGTAGCGGATTAACTCTTGCAGAAAACTAGCACAAAGATAAACGACGGGAAAATGGTCCAACAGGTTTTACCTTTGGCCATGATCCACGGCGAAGCTTATACTGATAAGCCGATTGATTTGTTTATTCCGCCCGATGCCCTCGAAATTATTTTAGAGTCTTTTGAAGGTCCTTTGGATTTACTGCTGTACTTAATTCGTAAACAAAAATTCAATATTTTAGATTTACCTATAGCTCCTATTACTAAGCAATATATGGTTTATGTCGATTTGATGAAGGACATTAAATTAGAGTTAGCTGCTGAATATTTAGTTATGGCGGCAATATTAGCTGAAATTAAGTCACGCTTATTATTACCTAAACAAACAGTAGAAGACTCTGAAGAAGATCCTCGCGCAGAATTAGTTAGACGTTTACAAGAATATGAAATAGTAAAACATGCTGCTAACGAGTTAGACCAATTACCACGCTTAGACAGAGATGTATTTATTGGTAATGCTAATGTACCTGATAATTTTCAGCCAAGAACGATTGACGCCGATGTCGATTTATCTGATTTGGTTGGTGCATTACAAGATATTATGAAAAGAACAAAAGCGCTGGAACATCATTATATTCAAAAAGAAGCTTTATCAACACGTGAACGAATGACTTATATTCTTAACCAATTACGTAATGTAGAAACCAACAATCCTTATATTGAATTCAGTAAATTGTTCAATATTAAAGAAGGGCGTCATGGTGTTGTGGTCACTTTTCTCGCTATTTTAGAGTTACTCAAAGACTCATTAATTGAATGTATTCAGGCGCAAGTGTTTGGACCTATTCAAGTCTCATTAAAAGCACAAGAAAGTGTTTAGATAATGGCTTTATTAAATGATGAACAACTTAAATGTTTGATTGAAGCTGCATTTTTTGTTGCTGATAAACCACTGTCGGTTCAATTACTCAAAAAAACAGTATTAGAACAGCACAATGTATCTAATAAGCGTATAATTGCTCAAATTAATGAGCTACGCGCTCATTATCAAAATAGAGGCATTGAATTAGTCAAAGTTGCATCAGGTTATCGCTTTCAAGCCGTAGCCAAATTTAGCAACGAACTCGCCAATTTATTTAAAGAGCGAGCGCCAAGATACTCAAGAGCACTATTAGAAACACTGTCGTTAATTGCTTACAAACAACCCATAACACGTGGTGCAATTGAAGATATAAGAGGCGTTGCCGTGAGCAGCGCAATTATGAAAACTTTATTAGAAAGAAACTGGATAGATATAGTAGGATATAAAGAAGTTCCTGGTAGACCTGTACTATATGCAACTACTCAAGTATTTCTTGATTACTTCTCACTTGAAACATTAAGTGATCTACCTGAACCGCTTTCTATTGAAAAAGTACCGTTAACTGAATTTACATTATCTGATGACATTTAATATGATTAACTCATATTAGTTAAAAATATTAACGTCAATAACAGAAACCATAAATTCAACTATTTGAGACAGCAGCGTAGCAAAAGTGCCAAGCACCCCTTGTGAAGTTACTGACGAACGAGAATTAAAAATGTCTGAAAAACTACAGAAAGTCTTAGCCCGAGCGGGTAAAGGTTCACGCCGAGAGCTAGAAACCTTCATCAGTGCTGGTCGTATTACCGTAAATGGCAAGGTAGCCTACTTAGGTGACCGCGTTGAAGGTAACGAACAAATTAAATTAGATGGTCATCTTGTTAGCATTAAAGCTAAAGAAGACGATTTATGTCGTGTATTAATGTACAACAAGCCTGAAGGCGAAATGTGTACACGTAAAGATCCAGAAGGTCGTCCAACAGTATTTGACCGATTACCACCATTACAAGATGGTCGCTGGGTTGCTGTAGGTCGATTAGATATTAACACCTCAGGCATGTTGTTATTTACTACAGATGGTGAATTAGCTAGTCGTTTAATGCATCCATCGAAAAAAGTAGAACGTGAATACGCAGTACGTGTATTTGGCGAAGTAAATGAAGCAATGCTACAAACACTTCGTGCAGGTGTTAAGTTAGAAGATGGTTTAGCTAAGTTTCAAAAGATCACTTACAAAGGTGGTGAAGGTCGAAATCATTGGTTCCATGTTGTACTTTCTGAAGGCAGAAACCGTGAAGTAAGACGTTTATGGGAAAGCCAAGAAGTACAAGTAAGTCGCTTGATCCGTGTAAGATATGGCGATATGGAAATGAAACGTCAATTACCTTTAGGTGGTTGGACTGAATTAGCATTAAAAGATGTTAACTATTATCGTAAGCTTGTTGATTTACCATTAGAAACACAAAGCAAAGTAAAAGTTGACGAAAAGACAATGGACAACGCTAAAAGTCGTCGTATTCGCCGCTCAGTTAAAAAACATCAAACCAGACAACAAGCGATTCGTCGCCGTAAGTAAATTTCTGTAGGCGTTTATTAAGTTGTCATAAAGTTCTGTCACCATTAATAAACGTCTTCAACCAGTGTTGTTATCATCTAACACCCAATTGATTAATTCATGCTAAGTCATCAAACGTTAATTTATTGGTCTAATTACTCTCAAGGTTTTCCGTGGAAAAAATAATAAAAAGACAGTACGTTCAAGATTATTCTACTCTGGTTGAATTGTGCAATATATTAGAGAAATCAACGTACTTAGCGATAGATACAGAATTTGTACGTACTCGAACACTTTATCCTAAATTAGGTTTGTTACAGGTTAGCGATGGCGATATTATTGCCTTAATTGACCCTGTAACTATCGAAGATTTATCGCCTTTTTGGGCGTTAATGACCAATGAAAAAATCTGTAAAGTGCTACATGCTTGTTCTGAAGATTTAGAAGTATTCCTTACAGCAGCAAACTGCAAACCTGTTAACTTAATTGATAGTCAAATTTTAATGGCGTTTTTAGGTCATGGGTTATCGCTGGGTTACGCTGCTACAGTGCAACACTTCACAGGTGTTGAGTTAGATAAGTCTGAATCTAGAACTGATTGGATCAAACGACCTTTAACTGAACGTCAAAAAACCTATGCCGAAGCTGATGTTGAATACCTACATCAAATTTTCCCTAAGATTCTTGAACTTGTTAAAGAGGCTGGTTGGTTAGAGGCTGCGCAACAAGAAACTCAATTAATGATAGATCGTAAGTTTTCGCCTATAGATGAAAACTTAATGTACCTAAACATTAAAATGAATTGGAAACTAAATGCTGAGCAGCTTAATGGCTTAAAATATTTAGCTTCATGGCGTTATCAGCAAGCGCAAAAAAGAGATATGCCATTAGGCTTTATTGCTAAAGACCATACTTTAATTGCTATAGCGCAGCGTAATCCTATTAGTGTAGGTGCTATGTTAGGTATTGAAGGTATCGAAGTTTTAGACGTAAAGCACAAAGGTAAAGCTATGTTACAAGTGCTTAGCCAAGCGAACAAAGTGCCTGAAAGTGAGTATCCTCAAGTGATTATTCGCTTAGACGAATATCCTGCCTATAAGCAAATATTCAAGCACGTAAAAACCTTTGTAATTGCCGAGGCGAAAGCGGCTGACTTATTACCTGAGAACTTAGCGTCTAAAAAACAAATTAATCAATTTTTAAGTTGGCATTTCAAAATTAATAACGCTGAGAATGATTTAAGTGCTGTTGATATTTTAAATGGCTGGCGCTTAGAGCTGTTTGGTAAAAAGTTACAAGCTTTTGCTAATAACGACTTTAAGTCGGCGTAATTGTTTCTTTATTCAGGCACTAGCTATTCTCGCTTTCATTATTTTTAGCCTAGTTCTTCTGAATAAATTAGTTACAAATACACACATACTTTACGTCAATTAACATGAAAGTGACTTATTTGGCGTGTTATATTCTCAATATTGATAATTTATATTATTCATAAATTGTAGGTTTTAATCATGTTGTGCACCATTTATAAAAGCCCTAAAAAAGCTCAAACATATTTATTTGTTAGTAAGAGAAACGATTTTTCTGGTGTACCTGAGGCATTAATGTCGGTATTTGGTAAACCAACTTTAGTTACCGTAATGAACCTTGCGGATAAAACAAAACTCGCTATGGCAGATATTAATGCAGTGAAAGAGAAGTTGAAGGATCAAGGCTACTATTTACAGTTACCACCTCCTCAAGAAAACATGCTAGATCAACATAAAATAGACATGAAAAAAGCAAAACAGGTTAATGACTAATTAATAAAAGGAATTTTATTTGTGAAACTAACATCATTATTTAAACAAAATAGCTCTTCAATTTTATCAAATGCTTTAGTGAGGACAATTATGCTAAAAACTATTATTCTTAGCGGCGCTATATTATTCACTGGTTACGCTACAGCAAATGATGCTGTTGCAGAAAAGCCTAGCTTTGAAGCTTATATTGAAGCAATAAAAGTAGAAGCACTTGAAAAAGGTTATACGCCTGAAATTATCGAGAGTAGCTTCAAAAGCGTAACTTTTCATAAACGTGCTGTAAAAGCAGATAAAAGTCAGCCAGAAAATGTTGAAACGCTAGACACTTATTTACCAAAACGTGTACCTCTTTGGAAAATTGAACGTGCGCGTAGCGAATACAAAAAGCATGAAAAACTATTAACTGAAGTCGGCGCTAAATATGGTGTACAACCGCGTTTTATTGTTGCCTTATGGGGACTTGAAACCAACTTTGGTAAAATTATGGGTAACTATAACGTTATCTCAGCTTTATCAACTATGGCTTATGAGGGTCGCAGAGAAGTCTTCTTTAAAAAGCAATTATGGGCAGCACTAACTATTTTACAAGAAGGTCATATTTCAATTAAGGATATGAAAGGTTCTTGGGCTGGCGCTATGGGACAAAATCAATTTATGCCAACATCTTTTCTTAGCTATGCAGTAGATGGTGATGGCGACGGTAAAAAAGATATATGGGGAAATTACGCCGATGTTTTTTCTTCAATGGCTAATTACCTTAAAAATGAAAAATGGAACGGCGACCTAACATGGGGACGCCAAGTAAAACTTCCTGAAGGTTTTGATACTGCTTTAGCTATTCCTAAAAATACAGGTAGCCGAGCAAATTGGTTAAAAGCTTGGAGCAAAACAGAAAAAACACTCGCACAATGGCAAGCATTAGGTGTTAGACGTACAGATGGTACTAATTTACCTGAAGCTGACTTAACCGCTGCGTTAGTTTTTCCTGATGACGCTAACGGCAGAGCATATTTAGCTTACGACAACTACAAAAGCTTAATGCATTGGAATCTAAGCTACTACTTTGTAAGTTCTGTAGGGCATCTATCTGACCGCATTAAATTTCCACCAATAGATTAACGTCTATTTTAGATAAGCGCTTGGGCTAAGTAGTGTTAGCACAAGCGCTTTTCTTTGTTTATTTACACGTAATGGCCTGTTGTTACGTGTATAGTCCCTGATAAAATTACCTTCGTGAATAGGTAAGTTTATAGAGCTTAAACTACACTCAATGTTAGGTTAAGCATCTTAATAAATAAACAACCTGTATATTCGCTAAAATTAGTAACTAACAATAAGCGCGTAGTTAAACCTGTTTTATAAAACGTAAAAGGTAACACTCGCTAATAACAAGTTAGAACAATTTCATATATTGTATTCAAAAAGAGAGTAGAGAAGAGCGCATGCCAAAGAAATCAGCAAAGGTTGTTAAGCCAGTAGTAACACCTTTTTGGGAAAACAAAACCCTGTCAGAAATGTCTCGAACTGAATGGGAATCTTTGTGTGATGGTTGCGCTAAATGTTGTTTAAATAAGTTTATTGATGACGAAACAACAGATGAGTCAACTGAGCTTTTACCGACAGATCATATTCAAGAAGGTGAGCAAATTCATTACTCGAATATTGCCTGTTTTTTACTTAATGAAAAATCATGTCAATGCACTAAATACGCAGAGCGCACAACCCTTGTACCTGATTGCGTGCGTTTAACACAAGACAATTTAGATGGTGTGTTTTTTATGCCACCAAGTTGTACTTACCGACGCTTACAAGAAGGTCGTGGGATACCTTCTTGGCATCCATTACTTCATAAAGGTAAAAAAACGGCTATGCATAATGCAGGTATGTCGGTTAGAGGAAAAATAGTTAAAGATGACGATATTAGTATTGTTAACTTTGAAGATTATATTGTTTCTTGGCCTTTAGAGGATATCGATTAACTCGAAAGATTTACCTTTCAGTTTGTAAGTTATCCCTTTCATTCTTTACTTTCATTATTTGTACATATTTGCTACGGTTAATAATGTATCAAGTTGATAAAAAATCAATCAACTTGATGTATATCCATCCCTATCAGCGGATCCTGATTCCGCACGATGGATTTTTTGTATCGATTATAAAACATAATAATAAAGGTGAACTATGAATATTGGTATACCCAAAGAGGTGCTGTCGGGGGAGAATCGAATTTCTGCCTCACCCACATCGGTAGCTGCACTAATAAAGCTAGGCTTTGCTGTTAATGTGCAAAAAAATGCAGGGAAAAAAGCAAGTTTCACAGATCAAGAGTTTGAAGATGCTGGTGCTGAACTTGTCACTAAAGCTCAATGCTTGCAGTCAGATATTATACTTAAAGTAAACTCTCCAACTCTTGACGAAGTTTCTCAAATGAAAGATGGGATCCATCTCATCAGCTTTATTGCTCCTGCTCAATCTCCTGAGTTATTAGAAGCCTTAAAAGAAAAATCTATTACAACCTTTGCCATGGAAATGGTACCAAGAATGACACGCTCTCAGTCAATGGACGCACTAAGTTCAATGGCAAATATTGCAGGCTACCGTGCTGTAATTGAAGCAACGCATAATTTTGGACGTTTTCTGACAGGACAAATTACAGCTGCAGGTAAAATGCCTCCAGCTAAAGTAATGATTATTGGTGCTGGTGTTGCAGGTCTTGCAGCTATTGGTACTGCCAGTAGTTTAGGCGCTATTGTTAGAGCTTTTGATACTCGTCCTGAAGTTAAAGAACAAATTGAAAGCATGGGTGCTGAATTTTTAGAGCTTGATTACGAAGAACCTGAAGATACAGGTTCTGGTGATGGTTATGCTAAAGAAATGAGTGCAGCATTCATCGAAGCTGAAATGGCACTTTTTGCTGAACAAGCTAAAGACGTCGATATTATTATTACCACAGCCATGATCCCAGGTAGACCAGCACCTAAGCTGATCACTGAAGCTATGGTTAAATCAATGAAAAGAGGTTCTGTTATTGTTGATTTGGCAGCAGCGGGCGGTGGTAACTGTGAACTAACGGTTCCAGGAAAAATTGCTGATATTGATGGTGTACACATTATTGGTTATACCGATCTTGTGTCACGCTTACCCAACCAAGCATCACAGCTTTACGCGAACAACTTAGTTAACTTACTTAAATTAGTATGCCCAGAAAAAGACGGTACTATTCAGGTAGATTTTGATGATGTTGTTGTAAGAAATATGACAGTGGTTAAAGGCAACGAAATTACTTTCCCACCACCGCCAATTCAAGCCAGTGCTGCTCCTGCGGCTAAACCTGAACCTGCCGTTAAAGTTGAATCAGAGCCAGAAGTACCGACAAGTCCATTGAAAAAATATGGTTTGATGGCGGGCGCTGCTTTATTGTTTGGTTGGGTAGCTAGTGTTGCTCCGGCTGACTTTATCTCACACTTCACGGTTTTCGTTCTATCCTGTGTTATTGGTTACAACGTTGTTTGGAATGTTAGTCATTCTCTTCACACTCCATTGATGAGTGTTACGAATGCTATTTCAGGTATTATTATCGTTGGTGCTTTATTACAAATAGGGCAAGACAATACCATTATTCAAGTTTTAGCTGCGATAGCCGTACTTATTGCCACAATTAATATTGTTGGTGGTTTTATGGTAACAAAACGCATGTTAAAAATGTTTAGAAGATAGGAGGCACTATGGAATTTTCAAGTGGATTTATTAGTGCTGCATATCTAGTGTCTGCATTACTGTTTATATTTAGTTTATCGGGTTTAAGTAAGCAAGAAACGGCTGAAAGAGGCAACTGGTTCGGTATTATTGGTATGTCTATCGCGTTAATCGCGACGATCGCCGACGAAAGAGTATCAAACGTTGGCGCTATCATTGTTGTTATGGTTATTGGTACTGTTATTGGCTTACGTTTAGCTAAAAAAGTTGAAATGACAGGTATGCCTGAACTTGTAGCTATATTGCATAGTTTTGTCGGTTTAGCTGCTGTTTTAGTAGGATTTAATAGCTTTTTTGAAATGTCAGGTCATCGTGGTGGTTATTTAACTTCGGCTCAGCAAATGGAAACTAACATACATTTAACTGAGATTTTCTTAGGTGTATTTATTGGTGCTGTAACCTTTACGGGATCTATTGTTGCCTTTGCTAAATTACGAGGTTTAATCAATTCAGCTGCGCTTATGTTACCTCAGCGTCATATGCTTAATTTAGCGGCGTTAGTATTTTCTTTCATGTTAATGCTTAGTTTTGTTGAAAATGATGGTAGTTCAGCTGCATTATATATTATGACGGTTGTTGCTTTACTGTTTGGTTGGCATTTAGTTGCGTCCATTGGTGGTGCTGACATGCCAGTAGTTGTTTCTATGCTTAACTCATATTCTGGTTGGGCAGCAGCAGCGGCAGGCTTCATGTTAAGTAACGATTTATTAATTGTTACGGGCGCATTAGTTGGCTCGTCAGGCGCTATATTATCTTACATTATGTGTAAGGCGATGAATCGCTCATTTATCAGTGTTATCGCAGGTGGTTTTGGCACAAACGTGGTTATCGATACAGATAAAGATTACGGCGAACATGTTGAAGCATCAGCAGAAGCGGTTGCGGCTTTATTAGGTAATGCGAAATCTGTTGTTATCACTCCAGGTTACGGCATGGCAGTTGCTCAAGCACAATATCCTGTTTATGAAATGACACGGATCCTGAAAGATAAGGGCATTAATGTCAGATTTGCTATCCATCCTGTTGCAGGAAGATTACCAGGTCACATGAATGTATTATTAGCTGAAGCTAAAGTGCCTTACGATATTGTTTTAGGTATGGAAGAAATTAATGATGACTTCCCTGAAACTGATGTTGTCCTTGTTATTGGCGCTAACGATACGGTGAATCCTGCAGCTGCAGAGGATCCAACAAGCCCTATTGCAGGTATGCCAGTATTAGAAGTTTGGAATGCTAAGAATGTTGTGGTTTTTAAACGTTCGATGAGCACGGGTTATGCAGGTGTTCAAAATCCATTATTCTTTAAAGATAATACACAAATGTTATTTGGTGATGCTAAAGATTCAGTAGAAGCCATTTGTCGTTTTTTATAAGATTTTAGAGCCATTTAAACTAACGATAAAACTTATTTAAACGAAAGCTTAAGCCATTTTTACAATCGATAATATGATTGTGAAAATGGCTTTTTTATTTATACCAAACGGATTAATTTATTGAGCAACTTAGAGCTACATTAGCAAGCTTAGAACAAGCAAAATTGATTAAACATAGTTATTCTATATTTTTTTAATTTTGTGATGTTATCAGTTTGCTAATGAGCTCCCGAAGGGCGAGAATTTAAAGGCTCATATGCCGCGTTATTAATTTTGACAAGGTTCCTACATGGATGTAGGACATTAGGGTAACGCAGGAGCAGTTACCGAGAATAACCATTCTCTTCAATCAATGCCTCGCCTACATGGATGTAGGTGCTTAGGTTCAGTCTGGAACTATGAACCTGTGCCTCTAAGCCTTTAAATTCTCGCTAAGTGAGCAATAAATTAATCCGTTTGGTATCATAGCGTTCTATTTTCTAAGGTAAATGATTTCTTCCTGAGCTAAATCAGCAATTAACAATGTTTTTCTCCTTTCACACATCTTCTCTATACTCTAAAATGTAATTCACTTGCTTACTCCGTTTTCCATTAACGTTTTATTTTTAGGATCCCCATGTCATCAGATAGTATTGAAAAGCCAACACAAAATATTAGTCAAAGTAATGAATTTGGTCATGTAGAGCAAACAACTTTTTCAGATAAAAAAGCATTAACAACTACTGATGGCTTGCAGATTGAACATGATCTTTTCACTGCATCGATTAGCTTATATGGCGGACATGTACTTTCTTGGCAACCTAAAGGGCAGCAGCCTGTTTTTTGGATGAGTAACGATTCATTGTTTGGAAATGATAAAGGAATTAGAGGTGGCATACCTATTTGTTTACCTTGGTTTGGTGGTTTTGAAGCAGACTTATTTCAACATAATAAAAACGTTGATTTAACGCATGTTGATAAAGGGTTATTAGCTAATCATGGTTTTGCTAGAACATCATTATGGCAAGTTGAAAGTATCGAAATTACCCAAGATACTGTTAAAGTTATTTTGGCTCAAGCAGGTGAAAATAAAACGCCAGCTTGGGATATCGCTTATCAATTAAAGCAAGAAATTGTGTTTGGTCAGTCATTTTCACAAAAATTATTAATAGAAAATAAATCAGCTAAAGACGTTGAATACACAGGGGCTTTACATAGCTACTTTGCCGTTGGTGATCCTCAAAAAACTCATCTTAATGAATTATCTGAAGTGGCTTATTTTGATAAATTAACAGGCACTTTTGACAACATTAGCCATTTAGAAAACTGTAAGGGTGCTATCGATCGTGTTTATCAATCAAATAGCGTGATGAATATTGTAGATAATGATTGGAAGCGTACCTTAGAAGTTACGTCTTATGATTGTCATCAATGGGTTTTATGGAATCCAGGTAAAGCAACCGCAGACAGTATGGATGATATTCATTCTCAAGGTGAAAATGAATATGTGTGTTTAGAAGCTGCAAATACTAACCCGGTAAAAATACCCGCAAACTCAAGCGTTAGTTTAGCGCAAAGTATCCGTATTAAAGAGCATGGCTAATATGAGGTAATATCAGGTTATATAAAGTAATTAGGGATTATGAAGAGTCTATTAAGTCTTTATTAATCCTTTATTTATTAAATGTTTTTCGGAATTCACTCTTGATTCTGCTACTTTTATATTCTGGTACTCGGGGCTCAGATTAATTAATCCTCAAATGCTTTTTTAACAATTGGTGTGTAAAAGCTGTTTTTAAATAAAATCCTCTGGGCAAAGTCATGAAAGGTTGCCCATTTTTATTTACCGCTTGAGTTTTTGCTTGGCTGTTGGCGGCTTTAGGTCTTATTTGAAGCACTTGTCCGTGTTTACCTGTAATGTTTTCTACTTCACCTAAAACAATCATATCCGTTAGCTCTTGCCAATCCATCGCCATTAAATGATCTTCTTCAGGCGAAGGTGACCAAATAAAAGGTGTACCAATAATACGGTCAGGTATTGCGATAGATCGCTCTGCGATAATAGGTACCCATAACACGCGGGCAAGTTTATTTTTAATATGACTGTTTTGCCATGTAGCACCGACTAAACCTTTTAATGGCGTTACACACACAAACGTAGTTTCTAAAGGTTTACCTTCACGGGTAATTGGCAAGGTTTTTAACTCAATACCTAAGTGAGGGAAATCAGGCTCTGGTTTAGAACCTGCACTTGCACCAAGTACTTTTTCAAGCAGTAATCCTACCCAGCCTTTTTCTTTCTTCAAATCTTGTGGAACAACTATACCTTCATTAGCGGCTACTTCACCTAAAGTTAATCCAGATAAAGCATTAGCTCGCACTAATAATGCACTTTCGTCTTGTGGGATATTTATTTTGATAATAGTCGGTCGCTAAGTTGTTTTGTCTATTATACTAATTGAATAAGTGAATGCACCTGTTAGCTATAATTATTGCCTTTAAATGCTTACAAAAAACAATAAACTCAGGCGTTAATGTATAACAATATTTAAGGTACTTACTGACTTTTAGCTTACTAAGCGTTCTTAAAGTTGAAAGAGCTATTATTTCAAAAAATATTAGCCTAAATGTCTGGTATCAAGTGAATTTTTATTTGCTCCAAAGCCTATTGTGTGGAAGAATCAGTTAACTATTGAAAATTTGTCGGGAGCTCCTTTGATAGATGCTGATGGCTATCGAGCCAATGTCGGCATAGTAATAATCAATGATAGGGGACAGGTATTCTGGGCAAGACGTTTTGGGCAACATTCTTGGCAATATCCACAAGGTGGTATAGACAAGGGTGAATCAGCTGAACAAGCTATGTACAGGGAGCTTCATGAAGAAGTTGGTTTAAAACCTGAACATGTAAAAGTTGTTGCTTCGACCAAACACTGGCTTAGATACAAACTACCGAAGCGTTTAATAAGACACGACAGCAAACCGTTATGTATTGGGCAAAAACAGAAATGGTTTTTACTTAAGTTAACGTCGAAAGAATCATCTGTAGATTTACTTAATTCAGAGCACCCTGAATTTGATGATTGGAGATGGGTAAGCTACTTTTATCCAGTAAGGCAAGTTGTTTCATTTAAACGTGAGGTTTATCGTAAAGTAATGAAAGAGTTTTTATTACCAGCTATGCCCTCATATCGAGCAGAGCGTCGTAAACGTCGCAACTGATTATTATTATGTTTAATCTAATAGCTTACATGTTCGTGTAGGCTATTTTTTATTTTAACGTTCACTTAATTTATTTTGGAATATATCAATAAACATTGAGCACCTGTTCAATACAACTATGAAATAGAAGGGAGATACATGTTAGCCACTTTACGTCGCATCATACTTGAATTTAGCCGAAATGCAGAGCTAGAAAGCGCATTGTTCCACATGGTTACTCAGGTTAAAGAAGCATTAAATACTGATTGTTGTTCGGTTTATTTAGCTGATTACACAACTGAGCAATTTGTATTAATGGCATCTGATGGTTTGGCGAAAGATGCGTTAGGTACTACCCGTATTGGATTTTCAGAAGGTTTAGTTGGTTTAGTTGGTCAACGTGAAGAACTCTTAAATATTTCAAATGCACACGAACATCCGCAATTCATTAAAACCCCGTTAGTACAAGAAGAAGAATTAAATGCCTTTTTAGGCACGCCTATTATTCACCAACGTAAAGTTTTGGGTATTCTCTCTATTCAACAACGTGAGGCTCGTAGCTTTAACGAAAATGAAGAAGCTTTTTCTTGTAACCTTATCTGCCCAGCTAGCCATGGCATTAGTGAATGCTGAAGCAAGAAACAGTTTTGCAGAGATAAACAATAAACTTTCTAAAAAGCTACAAGGTGTTAGTGGCGCTTCAGGCGTTGCTATTGGCGAGTTAGTTGTTATAGAACCTACGGTAAAACTTCAATCTGTTGTATTAAAAAAACAATATAATATCCCGAAAGAATTAAAACTTTTTCACCAAGCTATTACTGATACTCGCCACGAAATAAACATCATGGCGCAAGAGTTGAGTGTGGTGATATCTGATAGCAGCTTAGATATTTTTGAAATGTATAAGCAGCTTTTAGACAATGCCAACCTAGGTTTAGAAATTGAAAAGAAAATTCGAGAAGGTTGGAGTGCTCAAAGTGCTTTAAAAATTGTTGTAGACAGTTATACCGTTAAGTTTGAAGCCTTAGAAGATAGCTACTTACGAGAAAGAACCAGCGATATAAAAGATTTAGGCAACCGACTTCTTGCAAATTTATTAAATAAAAACGAAAAAATTAACGAAGATCTTGATAGCTTTATATTAGTGGCTGAAGATGTAACGGCTGCAATGTTAGCTGAATATCAACACCGTGGTTTAAAAGGTATTGTGTCGTTTGCGGGTTCAAATAACTCACATGCAGCAATACTGGCTAAATCTCTTGGTTTACCCGCTATTATGGGCGTTGACAAAATTCCATTAGGACAGCTTGATAGACAAGTTGCTATTGTTGATGGTTATACGGGCGAGCTTTATATTGCGCCTAATGAATCACTGTTAAAAGAATACCAACACCTCATTGAAGAAGAATACGCCTTAGCTGATAAGGTGAAACAAGTTGAAAAATTACCTGCTATTACCTTAGATGGTAAATGTATTGAGCTACAATTAAATGCAGGTTTGTCATCAGGCTTTGAACATTCTACAACTTTAGGTGCTATGGGAATTGGTTTGTATCGAACTGAAATTCCATTTATGAGCCAAAGTTATTTCCCGTCTGAGCAACAACAAACGGTGTTATACCAACAGGTGTTATCGGCATTTCCAAAACAAAGCGTAACCATGCGAACGCTCGATGTTGGTGGCGATAAAGCTTTACCTTATTTTCCTATTGTTGAAGATAATCCCTTTCTAGGCTGGCGTGGCATTCGTATCACACTTGATCATCCAGAGATATTCTTGCAACAAGTGAGAGCGATGATCCGAGCAAATTATGGACATAACAATTTAGAAATTATGCTACCTATGATATCTAATATCTCTGAAGTTGATGAGTCAACACGCTTAATTAATCAAGCGTATTATGAATTATCAGCAGAGCTTGGTATCACAGATAAATCGACTTTCTTAAAACCTAAAATAGGTATGATGATTGAAGTGCCTAGTGTTATTTTTCAGTTAAAAGAATTTGCTAGCAGAGTCGATTTCTTTTCTGTTGGGTCAAATGATTTAACACAATACTTGCTAGCGGTTGATCGTAATAATGCACAAGTAGCCGATTTATATGATGCTTATCATCCTGCTGTATTACGTGCTTTAAAAACAATTGCAGACGAATCTAATAAGTATTTAGTGCCATTAAGTTTATGTGGAGAACTCGCAGGTGAACCTACAGGCGCATTATTGTTACTCGCTATGGGATACGATAAATTAAGTATTAACCCTCATCATATTGCAAAAATAAAATGGGTAATACGTCATGTTGAAATGCAAAAAGCTAAAATTATTTTATCTCATGTTTTATCTTTCAGTTCAGCTAAAGAAGTACATAGTTATTTAAGAGAACAATTCGAAAACTTAGGACTAGGTGGTTTTGTTCGTGCAGGGATGTAGTCGCTCGAGTTAGAAATAGTTTATTGACGTTACTTACCCAATAGTTGATTGAAAAGTTTCTCAGACATCAAAATATAGAACACAAAATAATATTGTATTCGCAACTCTAACCACCTTTATCGAAGAGGGATATGTTAAGTATATTTATCGTATCATGTATTTTTCTCGGCATTTTTGTCGGCTTTCTATCAGGTCTTTTAGGCATTGGTGGAGGGTTAGTCATTGTGCCTGTACTTATATACTTGTTGCCATCATTAAATATTCCTATGGAGCTTGTTGTACCTATCGCGCTGGGTACATCTTTATGTTCTATTGTTATTACATCTTTCACTTCAACAATAGCGCATTATCGAAACAACAATATACCCGTTTCACTCACTAAGAAATTTATTTTACCTATTGCTTTAGGTGCCATCGGCGGATCATTAATTGCTGACTTATTGTCGGTTGAACTGTTAAAAAGTATTTTTGCTATTGTGGTATCTATATTAGCGTTTTATATGCTTTTCTCAGTCAGGATTACTACAACATTTCCATTACCTAATAATGTTTTTATTTTTATTATTGCTTATGCCTGCGGCGTTATCGCTAGTTTAATGGGCATCTCTGGTGCGGTAATTCTGATCCCAATTTTGACTATTTTTGCTGTACCTCTTCGCCATGCCATTGGTTTAGCTACAAGCTGCGGAACAATAGTCGCGGCTTTTGGTAGCTTTGGCTATATGGTTTCAGGTTTTAGTGTTACTGAGTTACCTGAGTGGAGTGTCGGTTACGTTTATTTACCAGCGTTGATATCAATTGCGATCTCATCGACAATTTTTGCGCCTATAGGTGTTCAATATGCGTCCAAACTTCCCGTAAAAACCTTAGGTTACTTCTTTGCTTTTTTCCTTTTAGTTGTTGCCTTGAAAATGATATTTGCTTAAAACGATTGAATCTTTCGTTTCATTGTTGATATGTATATTTATATAGATAATTTTGTAACAAATGGCTTATTCTCGTTAGCTAAGCGCTTAAAATTCTATTATTATATCCCTCATAAAAATACTCATCTTGCTGTAGACGTTTCAGTAATTAATTGCTCCATTTTATTTGAAAAGAAAAGTGCTGAATTAAAGCATTTAATCATTCGTTATTTGAAGTACTCAATTAAGCTCAATTAAACCGGGATTAGTATCAACTACTTTTAAACGCTATTTATAGGAAATTTCCATGCAAGCATACTTAGATTTAATGCAACATGTACACGACAACGGTGTAGATAAATCAGACCGAACAGGTACAGGAACACGTAGTGTCTTTGGTTATCAAATGCGTTTTGACCTATCTAAAGGCTTTCCATTAGTTACCACTAAGAAGTGTCATTTAAAATCTATTATTCATGAATTGCTATGGTTTATAAAAGGCGAATCGAATATTGCTTACTTGAAAGAGAATGGCGTTAAAATTTGGGATGCTTGGGCAACCGAAGAAGGTGAGTTAGGTCCAGTATATGGTGTTCAATGGAGAAATTGGCCTTCAGCTAATGGCGAAACAATTGATCAATTAGCACAACTTATTCACGACCTAAAAACTAATCCAGATTCGCGCAGACATATTATTACTGCTTGGAATCCTGCATTGTTGCCAGATACTTCAATTTCACCATCTGAAAACGCAGCTGTAGGTAAACAAGCTTTACCACCATGTCATACGTTATTTCAGTTTTATGTCCTAAACGGCAAGTTGTCTTGTCAGCTTTATCAACGTAGTGCTGATATTTTTCTGGGTGTACCATTCAATATTGCTAGCTACGCATTATTTACCATGATGATTGCACAAGTGTGTGATTTAGAGTTAGGTGACTTTGTTCATACCTTTGGTGATGCGCATTTGTATTCAAACCATATGGAACAAGTGAAAGAGCAACTTTCAAGAAAACCATTAGCGTTACCTACAATGAAAATTAACCCTAAAGTAGACAGTATCTTTGATTTTACTTTCGAAGACTTCGAGTTAGTAGGTTACGAATCTCATCCTCATATTAAAGCGCCTATATCAATCTAGTTATTCCTTTTCTTTATTAAGCCATTGTTACTATTAATATAAAACAATGGCTTAATTGATCTTACTTTGTGTTTTTTCTCATAAACTCTTTAAGCATAAATGAGTTTATAGATAATGAAGGTTACAAATATGCTTGCTCGTCAGTGGTTTTATATAATTTCAGTAGTGTCGGTAGTTCTCATTTTATTTGCACAGAGTTTTTGGCCTAATGCTATTTGGTTATTTGTCATAGCGTTACCTCTAATACTTGTTGGGCTTTGGGATGTGTTTTTTAGTCAACATACGCTTTTAAGAATTTATCCTGTAGTAGGGCATATTCGTTATTTACTTGAGTCGTTTCGTCCTGAAATACAGCAATACTTTATTGAGTCGAACCTTAATGGCAGACCTATAAATAGAGAGTTTAGAGATCTAGTTTATCAACGTTCAAAAGGTGTTAACGATACACGTCCATTCGGTACACAGTTTGATGTTTATAAAGTGGGTTATCAGTGGTTAAGCCATTCAATGACACCGTTTCACGGTAAAGACAAAAATCCTAGAGTAACCTTTGGTAATGGTAATAAACCTTATGAAGCTTCTTTGTTAAATATCTCAGCGATGAGTTTTGGTGCTTTAAGTAAAAATGCAATTTTAGCGTTAAACAAAGGCGCAGCTAAAGGTGGTTTTTACCATAATACAGGTGAGGGCGGTATTAGCCGTTATCATCGCCAATTTGGAGCTGATTTAGTTTGGCAAATAGGTACTGGGTATTTTGGTTGTAGAAATGATCATGGAGATTTTTGTGCAACATCATTTGCTGAAACTGCACAGCAAGATCATGTAAAAATGATTGAGATCAAATTATCGCAAGGTGCTAAACCTGGTCATGGTGGACTTTTACCTGCCATAAAACTAACGCCAGAAATTGCTGAAATAAGAAAGGTGCCTTTAGGGAAAGACGTACTTTCGCCACCTGCCCACAGTAGTTTTAGTACGCCTTTAGAAATGCTAGATTTTATCAATAAATTAAAAGAACTTTCAGGCGGAAAACCCGTCGGTATTAAATTATGTATTGGTAATAAACGTGAGTTTTTAGCTTTATGTAAAGCTATGGTTTCAACAGGGTATCATCCTGATTTTATTACCATAGATGGTGGTGAAGGTGGTACAGGCGCTGCTCCTATAGAATTTACCAACTCAGTAGGTATGCCATTAAGAGATGCTTTAGTGTTTGTTGAAAATGCTTTAACAGGTTGTGGTTATAGAGATAAATTACGTCTTATCGCATCAGGCAAAGCGCTATCAGCTTTTCATGTAATGCGCTTACTTGCCTTAGGAGCAGACACGGTAAATAGCGCAAGAGCGATGATGTTATCAATAGGCTGTATTCAATCTAGACATTGTAATAACGATAAATGCCCTACAGGTATAGCCACACAAGATGCTTCTCGCTATAACGCTTTAGACTTTGAGGTTAAGGGCGAAAGGGTATTTAAGTTTCATGATGCTATGATCAAAAACTTAAGTGAACTTGCCGGTGCTGCAGGGTTAGAAAAAGTTAGCGACATACAGCCACATCATATTAATACGCGAGTATCTGAAAATGTTATTGAACATTTAGGACAACGCTATAACTATATTGCAGCAAACGTTTTATTAAATGAAGAAACTATTCCTGCAGCATGGCGATATGATTGGAACACAGTGTCAGAAAGTAAATGGCAGTAGTGATCAAAAGAGGTTGTTAATTAAAAAATATTAATAACTCAAAAACTGATAACTCAAACAACTATCTAGCCCTATAATTTTAGGGCTAAAATCAACACTTCTCAAACGTATTTCAACTTAATATTTTTATCTAAAGGGAATTTTATGGCGATTAAAAATACGATCAAAAAGAAAACACGTCAATTCATCGATTCTAAGCATATGCTTAGCGGAATTACGACAGCATCCTTTTTAGAATCCACCATAGTGCCTATTCCGTTAGAAGCGATATTAGTACCGCTAATGCAAGCTCGTCGTGAAAAGCTTTGGCTTATCGCACTTATGGCTACACTAGGTTGTATTATCGGTGCTTTATTTGGATATGCTTTAGGGTATTACTTGTTTGATGCTGTTGGCGATTGGGTGATTAGTACCTTTTCATCACCAGAGCAGTTTGAAAACATTAAACAAAAAATGCAAGACCAAGGTTTTTGGTTTGTGATCACTTTAGGCATAGTGCCTATACCTTTTCAAATAGCTATGTTAGCTGCTGGTGCGACTAAATATTCACTTAGCTTATTTCTAATTGCAGCAACTATCGCACGTTCTATTCGATACTTTGGTTTAGCTGTTCTGGTTTATTATGCTGGCGACAAAGCTGAGCGCGTCATACGTAAGCATAAAACTAAAACCATGATTGCATTAACCGTTGTTATACTCGCTGTATGGGGAATAAGTAGCCTTACTTAGCACTTGTTTGCTGATGATGATGGTCTATAAATCCTTTTTTAAAGTGTAAAGTGCACACACTTATAGTTTTATATTGATCTTCTTCCTTTACTGAGACCGGTTATTTTTGTCGGCTCATGACCTAAAACTGACATTATATTTTAACTACATAATAAGGTCATTAGCCTGCTTTAAACTCATAGGAGCTATTGACGATCATCATTGGGGTTAACTTTTAACCTTAATTAGATGGCAGCAGCATAAAGAATTAAAGATAAAATTATCTTTTACCTGAACTTGGAGGTGACTTATGACAACTCCAAGGTATATGTTCAGAGTTGTCTTTCAAGTTATTATCAACAAACTTGTAGTACTCCTCTTTAGTATGAGTCCACCAATCATTATGGATATCAACACCATGTTTTTGGATTATTTCTTCAATACCATCTAGATTTATATTCGTCGCATCGTAGGCAAGATAAATAGACTTTTCTTCTGTATTGAAACTTGCTTCATCAATACCAAAAAGATGATCAATCTCTTCCATTAATGCATTTCTATTATCTTCGGTTACATTAGTTAATCTTAGATTTCTAGTCACTAAATTTACTTCTTTTACACCGACTCGGTGATCAAAGTCATTCATGATGTTCTCCTTACTTCTTATATAATATTTTTAATTATTATCGTGATTTTTAATTGCGATAAATTACTCTTTCTCAACAATTAAAGTGCCTGTATACATTTTCATAGGGCAATGAAATAAATACTCCCCTGTTAACATTGACGGAAGCTCTATTGTTTTATTCGCATTTAATGGCAATTCTTCACTGATTTCAAATGCAGGAAACAACACCGTAGCAGCGCAAGGGCTACCGTCTTTTCTTAAAAATTGAAGTGTTGTTTTTTTACCTTCAAAAACTTTTATTCTTGAAGGTTGATATATACCGTTATTAACCACGACAGTTATATTCTCAGCACTTGCATCAATTGCTTTTGCTGGTTTGTATAACCAAAACCACCATATAACTAGCATTATAAGCACCAAACCGATTAAATTTATTATCATCATTTCTAATTCTCCTACTATTTTATTTAGTGATCTTGTGGTTTAAAGAAGCGTAATCTGTTTGCATTTGTTACCACGGTTAATGATGAAAATGCCATCGCAGCCCCAGCAATAACAGGGTTGAGTAGAAGTCCAAAAAACGGGTAGAGTAAACCTGCAGCAAAAGGAACTCCTGCCACGTTGTATATGAAAGCGCCAAATAGATTTTGTTTAATATTGCGTAATGTTGCTTTGCTCACTGCAATAGCATCAGCAAGCCCATGTAATGATCCTCGCATTAAGGTGATATCCGCACTTTCTATTGCAACATCGGTTCCTGTTCCAATAGCAAATCCGACATTGGCCAGCGCCAATGCTGGTGCATCATTAATACCATCGCCAGTCATACCAACTATTTCACCTTGCGCTTGCAGCTCAGCTACTTTGTTTGACTTCTCTTCAGGAAGTACTTCGGCAAAGACTTCTGTAATACCCACTTTTTTTGCTACAGCATTAGCGGTAGCTCTGTTATCCCCCGTAAGCATTACCACACGAATACCATTAGCCTGTAATCGCTTAATAGCTGAAACAGAGTCTGTTTTTATTGGATCAGAAACGGCAATAATTGCAGCAAGTTTTTTATCAATCGCTAGGTACATAGGCGTTTTTGCTTCATCAGCAAGTTTTTGTGCCTTTTCAACAAACTCCATTAGCACTACACCATTTTTCAACATCAATTTTTGATTGCCGAATAGTAATTCTTTCCCGTTGAATGTTGCTTGAACACCATGCCCAGCAATCGCATGAAAGTCTGTGACGGTTTCAGGGGTAATTCCATGCTCAATGGTTGAATCAACAATAGCTTGGGCTAATGGATGCTCCGAGCCACTTTCAATACTGGAGGCTACTTTCAGAATATAGCTTTCGTTGTATGATTCATCCGCAACAATGACATCAGTCACTTTAGGTGCACCTTCAGTGATGGTGCCAGTTTTATCCAAAATCATAGCTGTGATTTTGGAAGCGGTTTGTAACGCTTCTCCATTACGAATAAGTACACCTGATTCTGCCGCCTTACCAACACCGACCATTACAGACATAGGTGTTGCTAATCCTAGTGCGCAAGGACATGCAATAATCAATACCGTGGTAGCGGAAACAACTGCAAAAGCAACGGCGGGATCTGGCCCAAAATTGAGCCAAACTAAGGCGCTGACTATTGAGGTGATCATAACAACAGGAACAAAATAGGCTGAGATCACATCCGCTAAACGTCCAATGGATGGTTTAGAGTTTTGTGCTCGTTTAACCATATTAATGATCTGCGCTAATGCAGTATCTTTACCAACACGAGTAGCCTTAAATAATATAGATCCTGTTTTATTTAGCGTGCCTGCAACTACTTCATCATTTTCAGATTTTTCAACAGGCATTGGTTCACCCGTTAACATCGATTCATCGATAGATGTATGCCCTTGAACAACAATTCCATCTACCGATATTTTTTCTCCTGGTCTTACTCTAACAATATCGTTAAGTAATACCTGCTCGATAGCGATATCGATTTCTTTATTATCACGAACGACACGAGCTGTTTTAGCTTGAAGTCCTATCAAGCGTTTTATCGCTTCACTTGTACGTCCACGAGCTTTAACTTCTAAAGCTAACCCTAAATCAATTAATCCAATGATCATTGCCGTTGCTTCAAAATACACATGTCTTGCCATCTCAGGTAAGGCCATAGGAAAAAACACAACTATCATTGAGTAAATCCAAGCAGTCCCTGTACCTAATGCAATTAAAGTATCCATATTGGCAGTGTGATTTGTAAAAGACTTCCAAGCACCAACATAAAAATGTTTACCTGAAAAATACATAATGGCTGCGCATAAAATACCAATAAATAGCCACACACCACGTTCCAGTGTTGTGTCAACCGTCATTGGTCCACCAGCCAAACTGTAAACCATCAATGGGATACCTAGTCCTAACGCTATCCACATTTTCATGACCAAACTTTTATAGTATTTTTGGTCTGCTATATCTTTTTCATCTATAAGATCATTATCACTTTTATCTTCGGCACTCTTTGCGTTATAACCAATAGATTCAACTGCTTTAATAAGACGTTTTGTTTCAACAGCGCCTATTACAGTAACCGTTCTGAGTGCAAAGTTCATTTCTGCACTCTCAACGCCATCAATACTCCGCAACGCTATTTCAATTTTGCCAACACAACTAGCACAGCTAGCCCCTTCAATAATCAATTCTTGAGTCTTTTTGTCGGCATTATTATTTATAATTTTATTCATCATGACCTCCTTGATTTTTATTGCTTTCAAGCGCTTCACCTTCGATAAGGTGGCATATCATATGCCCAGTGGGCGCTTTATCTGGCTTGCTCTGCCAATCATTTATTGCGTTTTTTAGTTTTTCTCTTAATTGATGCGCCGATTGGAATTGCTTTTCTGTTTCGGCCAATCTGTGTTCAACAATTTTTCTTACTAATGGACAAGCTGTATGGCCTTTATCTGATTCAGTTAAAATCTCTCTGATCTCATTAACTGAAAAACCTAACTGTCGTGCATTTAAGATGAATTTCAACCTCTGTTGTACCGCTTGATCATAATATTTATAACCGTTTTCAAGATTTTTCTTTGGTTCAATAAGTCCAATCCGAGTGTAATAACGAACAGTATCGGGAGTTGTACTCAATGCCTTTGCTGATTCTGTTACTCTCATTGCTTTAACCTTTATTTATAGCTAATAAAATCAAAGGATTATTGATCAACCTATGACAAGCTTACACCTATGTCTTAAACACAGGTCAAGTTATAGAACGTAACGTTTTATGAATAGCACGTGTTTTTCAGAATAATATAAAAAAACAAAGGGTCGAATTGACCATCATCACTCATTTCAATACGGTATAAGAGTGCTATTTAAAGTACGAATTTATCCTATAATTAAATAGAAATGGGAGGTCTAAATGGATGTAATGCGGTACCATAATTTGGAGATTTATCTGTGAATATAAATCTTTTACCATGATCGACAAATAAGATATGTTGACCATTTAATTGTTGCGAAGTTATTGTATGGATAGAACTTAGACATAAACTGACTGTAGTGCATCGGCAATCACCAGAATCACAAACATCACATTTTTCATGTGAAGACATTTTATCTTTTGATGATTGATTATGCTCATGCATTGATGAGGTCATGTGTGAATCATTTTCTGTAAGAACGATTAAAGTATCGTTCATTTCGTCACAATTCATAGGAAAAAAAGCAGCAAAACTTTGTTGCGATAGCAACAAAATCATTATAAAAGCTATATAACCTTTAAATTTGAACACTGCGTTAACCATAAATAAATTCACACTAATTAATATTAGTTTATTTCATACTATTTGCTATGACCTAGATCAATAAATACAATTAAACTCAACCGTATTAGAACTAATATTTATTGAGTTAGTAAATACGATAAAATGATCAGAACTGTTGCTCATAAGATTGAACAGTAGAATATACTTCAGAACTTCCATCTGATTTCAAAAGAAGAACCTGGTATGGGTTAAATTTATCGCCTACTTCCATACCTGGAGAGCCTAAAGGCATTCCTGGTACTGATAATCCAATGACAGTCTTATCATGCTTTTGACTCAAAAATTGTTTAATGAACTTCGCAGGTACGTGTCCTTCAAAAGTATAACCATCTTTCGAAATAGCGGTATGACAAGAGCGATATCGAGGCTTAATTCCTTTCTGTTCCTTAATGCTTGAAATATCATTTCTATCATGAATTTGGGATTGAAATCCATTTTCATCAATATGACTTATCCATTTCTTGCAACAACCACAAGTAGGCGTTTTATAAACGTCTAAAGATATAGGCTGCGCTTTAGCAGTATTGGACTCGGCTCTAACTACATCATTATCAGAACAACTTACTATCAATGTGACTATAAAAAATGTAGCGATGATTTTTAAAATATATTTATTTGGAAACATAACTCTCCTAATGAGATATCAATTAATTAGATTGTTTTTGATGTTGATTGTTAAGGTTAATCAACGGCGGTAAGAATTTGATATTGTTCAGGAGTCAGGGTTGGTAACTCTTTAATAAATGCAACCATAGCCCAAATACGTTGGTCATCATGTGTTTTACCCCATGCTGGCATTCCTGAGGCTTTAATACCATGTTTAATCACCCAGAAATTTTCGCGAGCAGTTTGTAAATCATCACCATGGCTATGACTCTCATGCTCTTCATTTTTAATAGTCAAATTAGGTGGAGAAGGGTATAAGCCTATGCTTAAGTCACTATTGCTTTGGCCTGTCTTTAAGTGACAGCTAGAGCACATAAACTCATAATCAGTAGCACCTGTAAGTAATAATTCAGGGTCGCTTAAATCAGGCACTTCAATTGTTTGTGCTGATTTCTCAATGGCATTATCTCTAGCTTTTTCTAAAACCCAGTAAACCAGATCACTATGAGGCTCATCGGCTGCTACATCTATAATACCAGAATATATCACGAGCATGATCGAGCCTATACCGAGTGCAATCAGTAGCAGTAATGATTTAACTATTTTCATATGCTTTCCTTTATGGATTGCGATTAATAAAACCACTTAGCACCCTGATACTTGTATCGGTGCTAAGTAAAAAATCAAGATGACTTAGTGATTGTGCTCATGTTCATCTTTTTTGACTTCTTCATGCTCTACTTTTTTAATTTTACTGTGATCTATATCTTTCATTTTGCTGTGATCCATTCCTTCCATTGTTTTTGCATCCGCCTCTGATTGTTTCATACACTTTTTCATCATGGCGATAGATACAGGGTCTTTCATGTCCATTTTGCTGTGATCCATTTTGCTGCAATCAGCTTTTTCCGCTTTCTTTACATGCATTGATGGATCATGTGCCAAAGACGGTATTGATAAAATGATTGTTGGTAATAAAACTAAAGATAATATTTTTAAAGTTTTCATGGTTTCTTCCTAATTCTCTAATTAATAATAGTTATGGTGTTAATGCGTTAAAATAATTCTATTTACTTGTTAAAATAGCAGCGACTTTATTAGTTGTAATTACTCAATATTATATGTGCCAATACAAACCCGATGCTAAAACCAAAAGTTGATACCTGCGACGAATGCAGTGTCATTGCTACTTTGTTCATTTGACTTTGCATAGTCTGCAGTACTGCCAAATTTATTACTCCACTCGACACCAATATATGGTGCAAACTGACGTGTAAACTCATATCGAACTCTTAAGCCAATCGCACTGCTTGATAAGCCACTACCTAAGCCATTTTCCAAATCGCGTTTACCATAAAGTGTCAGCTCAGCACGTGGTTGTACGATCAGTTTTTGAGTTAGTAACAACTCGTATTCAGCTTCAAAAGTCAGGGCTGTGTTCCCTTGCTCGCCAATGTAAGCGGTCATATCGAGTTCGAACCAGTAAGGAGCTAAACCTTGTAAGCCAAAAGCCAACCACTGGCGGTTTTCGCCGCCTTTATTGTAATCAAAACGAACACCCATTTGTGTGTCCCAGTATGCTGATATTCCATGACCCCATAAAATATCGGTTTGATTCTCTTCAAGGCTTCCTTCGCTGAAATCACCTTCTGTTTTTATGACTAATCGGTCAAAAGTAGTCCCGTACCATGCTTGCAAGTCAAATACACCTGCGTTTGCTTGCTCGTTATATTCAAGACGATCGCCTAGTAATGCGTAAAATGGATGCTCATCAGCGAGTGTTAATCGCTCATTGCCCTCAAGCGCATATGGGCCTTCTGTTAAAGTTGTTCCCGCAGAGTAAGCATGAGGGTCTCTTGCATCTTTAGGTGCACTTCCTCCTTGTGGTTGCATCTTAGCGCTATTCATTTGTGCCATTTCACTTTGCGCTAATAAAGGGAAACTAATTAATGAAGCCCCAGTTAACATTAATAAACCTAATGATTTAGATAGTTTTAATTGTTTCATGATACGACTACCTCTCTAAACATACCGGCATCCATATGGAATAATAAATGGCAATGCCAAGCCCAGCGACCTACATCGTGAGGGGTGGTTAAAAAGCTGATTCTTTGTGCGGGTTGAACAGGAATCGTATGACGTCGCACTTGAACATCACCTTGCTCGTTTTCTAAATCACTCCACATACCATGCAAATGCATAGGGTGTGTCATCATGGTATCGTTTTGTAAAATAACTCTTAAACGTTGGTTATGCTTCATATGCACTGGCGTGCTTTTACCAAATTCTAAGCCATCAAATGACCAGCTATAACGCTCCATGTTGCCGGTTAAATGCAGCTCAATTTCAGCTTCTGGCTCTTGCTGGTTAGTGATCCCTTCAAGTGAGTGTAAATCTGCAAGTGTTAAAACACGGCGACCATTTTTACGTAAACCAATACCAGGATCATCAAGATTTGTTCTAGGCATATCAACGCGCATATCAACTGAAGCTCCATACTCCGTTTTTGCATGACGCACTTTAGAGCTGGCAACCGCCAATGGGTTTTCAGACATACCATGTTTGCTATGATCCATCGCCATTGCACCGTGCCCCATAGCGCTATGATCCATTTCTTTAGAGTTCATACCTGACATGCCAGCCATTGCAGAATGCTCACCGCCGTGGGTCATATTGCCCATCATATCGGTCATCGTTAACCATTCAACAGGGTCAAGTGCAGGTACTGGCGCATCAATATTAGGCGAGCTTGATAAAGTTCCTTTTGCGTAACCAGAGCGATCCATACTTTGAGCAAAAATAGTATAGGCATCATTTTTAGGCTCAACAATTACGTCGTAGGTTTCACCAGGGCCGAATCTAAATTCATCAACTGTCACTGGTTCAACGTTTTGCCCATCTGCTTGTACAACCGTTAGTTTTAGCTCGGGGATACGCACGTCAAAAAAGCTATTACTAGAGCCATTAATAAACCTTAATCTAAGCTTTTCACCGACTTTAAATAATCCACGCCAGTTTGCCATTGGAGTACTGCCGTTCATTAAAAAAGTCATTGCTGATGCAGATAAATCAGCTAAGTCTGTAGGATTCATTCGCATCTGATTCCACATTTTTCGGCGCTGTAGAGCATTTGAAATACTGCTGCTTGAAACGTCATCGAAAAACTCTGGAACAGTGGGTTGATTGAAGTTAAATACATCACTCTGTACTTTTAATTTACGGAACAGCGCCATTGGGTCATCATCAGTCCAATCAGATAATTGAATAACATGCTCGTTATCTGCACTAATAATATCGTTTTCTCGCGGCTCAATAATTAAGGCACCGTACATACCTGTCATTTCTTGAAAGCCACTATGTGAGTGATACCAATATGTACCGCTTTGTTGCAGTTTAAATTTATAAACAAAGGTTTCGCCCGGCATAATGCCTTTAAAGCTGATACCTGGTACGCCATCCATTTGATACGGTAAAATAATGCCATGCCAATGAATTGAACTCGGTACTGATAATTTATTTGTTACTCTAATAGTAACGTCATCGCCTTCTTTTAGGCGCAAGGTCGGGGCGGGTATAGATCCATTGATAGTTGTCGCCATACGTACTACGCCAGTAAAGTTAACCGGCGATTCATCTATAACCAGATCAATTACTTTGCCGCTAAGTTCGGGCACAGTGCCTGTTATTGTTCCTGCTACTAAAGATGATGCAGCATGTAATACGCTCGGAAAAGCAGCAAGTACACCTCCTGCAATTAAGCCTTGAACAAATCGTCTTCGTGGTGTGCTAACCTGTTGTGATGACTTTTTAAACCCCATTTCCTTACTCCTTCATAGCAGAATATGTATTGAGTATAGAAAATAGACCTGTCTTTAACATGACGCGAACATTACAAAGTTGTAATCTTGGTGTCATGTTGCTGTAGTGACAGATACTGCATAATATTTGCAGAGGTAGTTGTTAGGACTTTAATGAAGGAATTGTATGCGCTTATTAGTTGTTGAAGATGAAGCAAAAACGGGAGATTATTTAAAACAGGGACTAAGTGAAGCTGGGTTTCAGGTTTCTTTGGCACGCAATGGTCTTGACGGTCATCATTTAGCGATGACCGAGTTATTTGATGTCATTATATTAGATGTCATGTTACCTGATGTTACTGGCTGGCGAATTCTTGAATCGTTACGTGAAGCAAATAATGTCACGCCTGTTTTATTTTTGTCTGCACGCGATAGCGTTGATGATAGAGTAAAAGGATTAGAACTTGGTGCAGATGATTACTTAATAAAGCCGTTTGCTTTTGCTGAAGTACTCGCAAGAGTGCGTACACTTATTCGACGTGGTGGTGCACAAAAAACAGAAGATATACTCAAGGCTGCTGATTTAGAAATGGATATTTTAAAACGAAAAGTACAGCGTGCTGGTAAACGTATTTTATTGAGTAATAAAGAATTTAATTTACTTGAGTTGTTGCTACGTCGAGAAAGTGAAGTACTGCCTCGATCACTTATTGCTTCTCAAGTTTGGGATATGAACTTTGAAAGCGATACTAACGTTATTGATGTGGCGATCCGAAGACTCAGAGCTAAAGTAGATGATGATTTTCCTGTAAAACTCATTCATACAATACGTGGTATGGGCTATAAGTTAGAGGTGGAGTAAATGAGTACTACATCTCGCCCCATGTCTCTTACTATGCGTGTTATGTTGTTTGTTGCGATAACTGTTATTGCTTGCTTAGCATTAGTCGCCTCTTTAATTAATAACTCAATTGAGCATCATTTTATTCAACAAGATAGTGCTGAACTAAATGTGATCACTCAATCTATTACAGCGGTATTAAATCAGCAACATGAATCATCAGAGCAACTTAAAATAGCTCTTTCAAAGGCTATCTCAGGTCATCATGGTGTTTATTATCAAGTGAATACCGAGCAAGGACAGCTCATTTATCAAAGTTCAGGGCGAGACTTTAGAGGGCTAAGAATACACGCCTCGACCTCTGTTGGTTTGAATAATGGAAAAATAGTGAAATGGAAAAAAGATACCTATCGCTACCATGCATTGGTGAGTGATATTAAAACGTCGCAACAACTTTATAAAGTTACTACCGCTCTTGATATGAGTTTTCACTTACATTTTTTGAGTCAATTTAAACAAAGCCTCTTGTTTATAATGCTTGGCTCTGCAGTTCTCATTTTATTAGTTACATGGTTTGCAATACATCAAGGGTTAAATCCATTACGTGGTTTAAGTCAAAAAATCTATGATATACAAACTAATAAAATGGATATTAGATTAAACGAAAAGAATGTACCAATAGAGTTAGCTCACATGGTTCAATCGTTCAATTCTATGCTCGATAGGTTGCAAAGTGAATTTATTCGTTTATCAAACTTTTCTAGTGATATTGCGCATGAATTACGTACTCCACTTACAAATATTATTACTCAAACACAAGTAGGCTTATCTAAACCAAGAGTACTAGAAGAGTATCAAGAATTGCTGTTTTCTAACCTAGAAGAGCTAGACCGCCTCACAAAAATGGTCAGTGATATGTTATGGCTAGCAAAAACTCAAAATGGACTCATAAAACCTGAACAACATACTTTGAAAAGTTATGATGAGATAGATGCGCTTTTTGAATACTTCGATGCTTTAGCAGAAGAGGCACAAATTAAGTTAATAAAACAAGGGAGCGATTTAAGTTTTCATTGCGATAAATTACATTTTAGACAATTACTTTCAAACCTTTTATCAAACGCAATTCGTTATACAGCAAAAGGCTCATCAATAACTATAGAAAGTGAATACAGTGGTCAAAACCAAGTATGTATTTCTATAAGTAATCCTGGTGAAGTAATAGCACCCGAACATTTGCCGCATTTATTTGATCGCTTTTATCGACCTGACAAATCAAGACAGAGACACAGTGATGGTACGGGTTTAGGTCTTGCAATTGTTAAAGCCTTGGTTGAAACAAATGGCGGTAATATAAAGGTTATTTCAAGCGATAATGTTACCTGTTTTAAGGTTTATTTAAATTTAGTTAAACCTACAGTTCAGTAATAATAAAGCATTTAAGATAGAACTATTTAGTAGGATTAGAATAAACGTTAGTATGCAGAATTTATTGTAAATTAACTCTACAAATAGCAATTTATCAATGTCCGCTTTGGTTCAAAAAAGACTATATTACAGGTGTTTTTTAAGGAGCTGTTTTGACAATTATAAGTAATCAATCTGCTGAACATTATACTTGGGGCAACCATTGTGATGGTTGGCATCTTGTAAAAACCGACAGCTTAAGTGTTATTCAAGAACGAGTACCACCAGGATTTTCAGAAGTTCGTCATTTTCATACAAAATCTGAGCAATTCTTTTTCATATTATCTGGAGTTGCAACGATGGAACTTGATGGTGAAATATTTACTATAGATTCTCATCAAGGTATTCATATCCCAGCAGGTGCGAAACATCAACTTAGTAATAAACACGATAATGATTTGGTCTTTACCGTAACTTCTACGCCACCAAGTCATGGCGACAGAGTCGAAATATAAAAGTTACTGTTATATTGAGGGTAATTTCTTTTACAATGAAAATGCCTTATAAAACATGAATATTGAGTTAGAGTAAGTGATGGATTTATTTAGTAGCCATGAAGAGAATATGAATAAACTGCCTTTTGATTTTCCTCAAACGGATGGATACAGTTCTAGGTGGGATGCTAATTTAAATGGTTTTATTATTCATATACCTAATGGAATTATATTTTATTCGGAAGCTTATTTTAATAAAAAGATTAGTGATAGGAGTATTGAATATTTTTTAGAAAATGACACTGTTGATATAAAAAACTATGTTGCCTGGAGAAATTTAGATAAAGAACAACTTTTAAACATTAAGTTTAAAAATATCAATTGGCGCCACGAACAAATTAATATGTATGGAAAAAGCGTTTTTTTACCCCGTTATTCTGCTTGGTATGGTGATATGGGTAAATCATACAGTTATTCAGGCCTTTCTTTGCAACCCAATGCTTGGAACAAAGGTTTACTCTATATTAAACAAGAAATTGAAAAAGTAGCTTCTGTTCAGTTTAATAGTGTTTTAATGAATTGGTATCGCGATGGTGATGATCACATGAGTTGGCATGCCGATGCAGAAAGAGAGTTGGGCAGGGATCCTGTTATTGCCTCAGTGAGCTTTGGAGAGACTCGGCGTTTTGTCTTACGCAGAAACGATGATCATTCTCAAAAAGTTGAATTCCCATTAAACCACGGCACGCTACTAATTATGAGTGGAGAATTACAACACTTTTGGCAGCACGCTATTCCTAAACAAAGAAAAGTAAGCAATAGTCGTTTTAATTTAACCTTTAGGGTTATAAATTAGTATCAAACGAATAGTATATATCTGCTGAACTTTCCAAACCTGAAATTGTTTCTACCCATAAGCGACTCATCAAAAATAGCCTAACAGTAAGTTCGTTTACTGGATCATCTACACCAATACCGTATTTCAAATAAATACGTTTTCCTAAATAGCCAGCAATAGATACTTGTGTACTATCACCGTCAATTTCAACATTATTAATTAAGGGTAACTTATCTATTTGTTTCAATATACCGGAGTAATTTGCTAATGCAGCGCCTAAAGCAACACCTATACCTGAGTTGTCAGCACTATCACTCTCTAATGCTTGCCCTCTAAGTAGGTACGATAAAGTTTGAGCTCTCGATAAAGACTGAGTTGAAAACAAGTTGAGTGAAAGAGCATTTGCTAACCCTGTAATTTCAATACCCACTTTTAAGTTTTCTTTAGGAATTGTTCGAGTTGCTCTTAAATCTACGTTCGGGTTTTCGATAGGACCATTGAAGGCTATCTTGCCTTTATCTATATATAAACGCTGACCATAAGCTTGATATCTGCCATTAGGAATATTTAAATTACCGAATATTTGAATAGGTTGCTGATTATTGTGCTGAACACGTAAGCTACCCTCTAAATTACCGTCAAAGCCTTGGCCTGTTAACTGGAATTGTTCGTTAATCACAACATTAATATCTGAATCAATACTAAAAGGGCGTTCTTTAAATATTTCGTCGCCTTGATAATCTACAAATATCACGTCGTTCGTCACCTCAACACTACCTTCTGGAAGCTTGGTAACACGCAGTATTCCGTCAGGTACATGTACTGACCCTGAAATTTTTAGTTTTTTTGGTGTAAGTGTCATACTAATTTTAGGTGATATTGTTGCCTCTATTTGAGGCGGAACCAGGATGAGTAATTTTTCGGCTTCAATATTTAAGTTAAGTTTTCTTTCGTTCAACCAAGTTGCATCACCCGTAATTAAACCGTCGTCTTTATCTATTTTGAAGTTACCTGCTATGGTTGCCGTTGTTCCTAATAGTGAGAGCTTTAATTGTACGTCTTCTAATATGTTCGGACTTTTTATGATCTTTAATCGACCATCAGATAAGTTAACTTCACCCACCATTTCAGGCTTCATTAAATCGCCAGTAATTTTCACTTGGCTACTTAAAAAACCTTCAAGTAAAGCAAGATCGTGATTCATTGATTGAAAAGGGCGTAAGCTAAAGTTATCAACATCAAGCTGAGCCGAGAGTGGAAAATCGCCAGTGAATTTCATGTTACTTTTTAAGTTAATATCTGAATAAAAATCGTAATTTTTGTTGGCTCTACTAACGCTATCAGGGTTTAACGTGAGATCGGTAAATACTGAATTATCACTTACTTTAAAAGCTAAACGGCCTGTATCCCATGCGCTTAATACTTTCACAGGTAAGTAGTTTTCTTCTGGCTCTAATAATATATTTCCAGCAAGTACCGCTAAATCTCCCTCAACGGAAAAACTTTTATTAGGCGCCCAACTAATACTGCCATTACCTTTAATGCTGGTATTAACGGATATATCTTCAGGTGCGAAGGTATCATTAAAGTAATAACTATTAAGGTTAATAAATAAAGGAATATTACCTTTTTCAAAAAAGCTAACATCTTTGGTTAAACAAATACTTAAACCAGGGTTGTTCCAGCAATGTTTGTTCAACGATAATTGTTTGTTACTTGGGTTGTAGCCAATAATAATATCGGTATCTGGTTGCCAATGATTAGTTAAATAATTAAATTCAGCGCCAGCAATAATACCTGTCCAGTTATTGGTTTTCTCATTTAAACGGCTGTTGAGAAGTAGCTTACTTTTAAAGTCGCCATCCCACTTTATATCAAGGTTTTGTTGCAACATATCGGCATCTATTCTGCCTACAAAGTTTTCAAGTTCTGTGTTTAACCAACGTATTTCTTTACCTTTAATTTGAGCATTAATATCGTGTTTATTTAAAGGCGAATAGCTCCCTTGAAAACTAATGAGTGAAGACGACAGCTGCTTGAAATACAAGTTAGTTATTTTATTACTGAAATTAAGTGTTGGGTTGTTAAGTGGACCGCTTACATCAAATTGAGTAGCTATTTTACCGTTTATATCAGATTGGAATTTATTGATTTTTGGCACTTCTAGTGTGCCTTTTATGTTCCACTCTGTGTCGCTATAACCAGAAACTTTAATCACTGAATCATAGACTGATACGGTTAAGTCACTTGGTTTTAATTGTAGATTTTCGTTTAGGTCAACTTCACCTTTTATTGAAAAAGGAATGTTATTAATTAAACCTGATAAGTTGGTATTGGTTAAGCTAACTTCAGAGTTTTCTTTATTATAAAAGCCGACAGAATCCACATTTCCTTTTATTCGACCAGAGAATTTACCGGCAATTAATTTTTCAACTGAAGCGGGTAACCACTCTTTTATTAGATCGTTATCAATGCCTTTAAATTTAGGTAAAGTAAAACCGCTAGACTTAACTTTTACATTCCAAGCGGGCATAACACCAAGTGATATTTTGCCTGTAAGGTCTAGGTTGTTGTTTTCGTCATTTATTTTAACTTCTTCAAAGGTAAATACATCTTCTAATTCAAAGTCTTCTGTATTGTCTTTACTCGATTGAGATTGTGTATGGTCGAATTTTATAGAGACTTGAGCTTGTTTATAACCTAATCCGCTAATAATGCTATTTAAATAAATGGTTTGATTATTGATATCGCCTTTCGAAGTTAACAGTAACTTTGACGGATGAAGATGCTGGCTAACTTGGTTATATAAAGGGATTTTAGAAGCTTCAAGTTTAATACTATAAGGCGAATTGTTTGTTAGGGCATTTATACTGCCGTTGCCTTCAAGTTCTATACTACCTTCACTTTCTAATGTGATGTTAAGTTGCGCTAAATCGCCTTTTAAAGACACGAGTTGCTTAGATTGATTAACTTCAGGCCAGTAATTATTATCGGTTAGTTGATGATTTAATTTAAAGTCTAATGGATAGTCATTAATGAAAGACATTTTTCCATTTATATCAATTATTCCACCAGCATATTTTGATGATAATGCGCTAATTAATAAGTCATGCCCGAACCACTTAGCATTTAGTTTTGTTTGGTTTAATTGCACAGGTAAAAAAGCAAAAAGCGAAGAGTGATTAACTAACGTTTCAATACTTAGATTTGTTATCTGTAAATTTATCGGTAAGTCTATGTCTGTTAAAATTAGTTTCTTAGTATTACCGTTTTCAGAGGTGTTTTTAGTGTTGGCTTGAACATTTTTTTCAGTGCTTGCCTGAACACTTGGCTGAGTACCTGTATGTGAGTTTACTCGGTCAATTATTTGATCAGATGTTTCATTCTCTGTTTTAGAGGTATTAGCCGTGTTAGATAATACCTCTTTAGATTCAACCGAGGTTATGATTGTGGTATCAGCAATAGGGGAGTTAAAAGCAAATACGTTGCCCTTGATGTCAACGGCTGAGGTTAAATTAATAACTTCAATGGTTTGATTACTTAAAAACACCTGAGTATTTTTTATAAATACACGATCTGCTTTTATGGCTAAAGGCATCTCAACCGGTGTTCTTTCTTCTGTAGATATTTCAGACGGTTTTGTGGTTATGGATAACTTTTCAGCGACCAATTCATTAATACAAAATTGTTTTTGCCATAAACATCGTAAATGAAATTTCAAGCTAAGATCTGAGGCTTTAATATCAACCTTATCGTTCTGGTAGCTGAATTCAGTGAATTCAAGATCTTCAGAAAACATTCCACTTTTATAAATTAACGATATATCAGTAAACTTATTAAGCAGGGCGATAGTCGCCTGAGTTCCCCAAGGGCTACTATAAAGTATTGCTAGTAAGCATAATAAACTGGTGAGAAAAATAGCTAAGTACGAACTAAGTTTTCGGCGCAAGCTTTTCCGTTTTATTGGTAGCGTTCCTGTACTTTTTGGACTGCTTTCTTGTGAAGGTATTTGTTGATTAGACATTATAATTCAGCACCTAAATTTAGGTGAATACGCCATGAGGGTGAATCTTCACTTAAGCTATAACCCAAGTCTAACTTTATTGCACCAATAGGCGAGATATAATGAATACCAGGGCCTACAGAGTAAGACCTTTGAAATCCGGTATCAAATGAACTGCCGACATCAACAAATAAAGCGCCTCGAATCTTTGGAGTGAAATAATATTGATATTCAAGACTAGCCACAGCTAAACGATTACCACCCACAACAAGTTCTTCCTGTGTGCCGTCATCATTTGTTTGAATCCGTGTAGGACCAATCGACTGATAAGCAAATCCTCTAATACTTTGATCTCCACCTGCAAAAAATCGTAAAGATGGTGATAACTCTTCAACATTAGATTTACTTAAATAGGTGTAACCTAACTCAAGTCTTGTTACCAACCGGTGTTTAGGCGCTAAGGTTTTTATATAGCGCCAGTGACCATGAAACTTTAAAAAGCTAGACTCAGAAGAAATATCTGTGTGGGTGCCTTCAAGATTATAATATTGACTGAAGCCGTCGCTAGGATCAATTAACGATCCGTCTCTTGAAGTGTTTGACCAGCTATAACCAATTAGAAAGTAGTCGGCAATGTCTTCTAATGAATAAATATCCCATTCTTCATGTAGATACCTAACATAAAATTCAGCATTTGAGGTGTCACTACTTTTTATACGACTTATCTTAGATGACCAATAGTCACTTTCAATATCACCATATTCATCGTTTTCTAATAACAGTTTTAATTGTAGGGTATCGCTTAATGAGCCATTCATTGGGATTGAATAAATAAAGCGTCCCGTTGGATTTACTTTAGAGTATTTAAGCTGAGTTTCTTGGCGATGACCATATTTGTTGATTAACGGGGTTTTCCAACCACCTGAAATTCTGAAGTCTGTATCTGTTGCGTAACCAAAACCAATATCAAAATAATGCTTTTTAGCTTTTTGTAAGGTTACTTGAATAGGCACTGATTTATTTTCAATTGCTGCCTCACCTGTTTTGTTAGGCACGATTACAATATTGCTGAAGTATTGGGTGTTTTCTAAATTACTTTGAAATTGCTGAAGCTTAGCTACTTCATAGCTATCGCCTTCAGTAAAGGGAATAAGTTTAGTAATAAAATCATCGTTGATGGTGTTATTAATGAAGCTGATTTCACCAAAGGTGTAACGTGTGCCACTTATATATTTAATACGAATATTCGCAAAATAATCCGGTGTGATCGCTATTTCAGAGATTTCGAATTGACCATCAAAATAACCACGCTGTAAACCTAAAGAAAGAATGTCTGACTTTATTTTTTCATAATTACCGTGGTGTAAGGAGTCTTTAGGTTTTATAGGTAACTTAGCCGTAAGTGCTTTAAACATAGGATCATCTTGCGCATCACCTACAATTTCTACTTTAATCGATTTAACTAAACTGACTTCGTTTAACTTAACTTTAATAATAAGAGCCCAAGGCTCTTCCTCGTTATCTTTTTTAATGACTTTTACATCAACAACCGCACGGTAATAACCTAATGCTTGAATAGCTTTAACGGTATTGTTTTTGGCGGAGTAAGCGAATGATATACGAGATAGCTTATCTTCAGGAAGATCGCCTAAATAAGCTTTAATATTTTTAGTAACAACATCAGGTAGGTTGTCAGGTAATGATAGTATTAGATTATTTGCAAAAGCTTTACCCATAAAGAACAAGGTAAAAAAGCAAACATATAACCTAATCATAGAATTCCTTTATGGGGTAAGAGTATTAAAACAACATACTATTATAGCTGGGTGTAGATGAAGATTCGAGCAACGATTTGATTCATTTGTAAGATATTCTTATTTACTGTAACGCCTTTAATTTATAGATGAATTTCCCCCTACAAGATTATTGTAACAAGTCAAAATAAATGACCTCATCTTGATAAAAACATTGCAGCTAACTGCTTCTATATTAGTTTTGTTCAAATAAATTAGAAATAATTGAATGCTAATTCACTGATTTTCTATTGATTAAATAGCAGCTTAAAAAATATGTGCTATGTTTTAAGTGTAACCAATAACAATAGAGATGGAATCTTATGGGATCAGAAAACGCACTTTATACAATTTTAGTAGAAAAAATTAAGCAAAACTCTTTGATACTACCTACATTGCCTGAAATAGCGCTAAAAGTGCGCGATAAAGCTGATAGTCCGGATGTAAACCTTGGGCAAATGAGCGAAATTATAAGCCAAGATCCTGCACTTTCATTAGGAATGATTAAAGTTGCAAATAGCCCTCTATTAAGTAGAACCGTAAAAGTTCAAACCGTTAATCAAGCGGTAACCCGAATAGGGCTAACGCAAATTAAAAGTATTGCTACAGCCATGGTTGTTGAGCAAATTTTTGTTTCTAAAAATAAAATCGTTTCAATTTATCTCGCTCAATCGTGGAAAAATACCGTTAATATTGCTGCCGTCGCTATAGCATTAATGACATTTTATAAGCGAAATAATAAACATAGTTCATTATCACTTGATGAATTAACTCTTGCTTCACTTGTTCATTCTATTGGTGTTTTACCTATTTTAACTGAAGCTGAAAAGCATTCGGACGTTTTTGCTAACCCAAAATTTTTAGAGCAAGCTATTGCTAAGTTATCAAATAAACTTGGTGCAGAGGTTACAAAAGCTTGGGGCTTTTCTGACGAATTAGTTGAGTTAGTAAGAAGTTGGAATGACTTATCTGTTTTACCTAAAGAAGCTCATTATCTTGATTTTATAAGAGCTGGCGCTATTTATAATGGTGTATTTAAAAATGAAGAAACGTGCGAGGCTTTATTAAAAAGTTATGTAAATAAAGGCGTATTACCAGACATTTTATTTATGAAAACAGAAGAGTTCACTACTATGGTTAAAGGTATTAAAGAAATGTTTTAAACGCGTTAAAGCAAATCATGCGAATAGAATATAAAAAAGGCACTTTAAAAGTGCCTTTTCTCATAGAGATGCTAAGTCTTAAATAAAAACTTTATCCAAAAGAGCTTTTCAGATTAAGATTCTAAGTAGTCTTGTGTTTTAACTGAAAACTCAGCTAATAAGTCATCAATTAAACGGTTGATTTCACCCGCCATTAATGAGAAATCTGCATCTAATTTAGCAATAATATCATCGCTATCAATATCGTCGTTTTGTTCTTGTAATACATCAAAAAACTTTAAACGTTTAATTGCTAAGTCATCACATAGAATAAATGAAATTGCGTCATCCCATTCAAGAGCAAGTTTAACTACATATTTATCAGCATCTAAATGCGCTTTAATTTCATCGCTTGCTAGGTCTTGATTTTTAACGCGAACTACTGCGCCGTCATCACCTAAAGCATTAAATTCAGCTTCCATACCTAAATTGAAATTGTCGCCAAGTTCAGTACCTGAAACCCAGTCTGTCATTATTTCATCAGGTGCTTTTTCTGGAGATACAGAAGTGACAGGTAAAGTGCCAAGTGCTTTACGTAATAAAGCGAGAAAGTCTTCAGCTTTGCCTCTAGAACCTGTGTTAATAACAATAATGTTATGTTCAGGGTTGATATAAGCGTGCGTATCAGTTACACGTGAAAAAGCGCGTGGTAGCAATTCAAAAACAATATCTTCTTTGAATTGCTCTTTTTCTTTTTTAGTTGCAGAGCGAGAATGCTCTACTTCATGTGCCGCTATTTTAGCTTCTAGTTGATCTTTAATAACAGGAGCTGGAAGAATCTTTTTCTTCTTTTCTAGCACATAATAAAAAATTCTTGTTTACACCATGAACAATAGTATCGCCATGTTTACCAAGCGCGTTTACCCAACCAAAATGTGATTGTTCAGTAGAGGCGCAGGGTGTAAATAAATGCTCAGAAAGTTGTGTTTCAATATCTTGCTCAGACAATTCAAAAGGGCGCGTGAAAGCAAAGAAATAAAGGTTTTTAAACCACATTGATAATAATCCTGCCCCATATTTATAGGGATGTTGATTGAAGAAAGTGCGTAATAATAGCTTAATTCATTGAGTTTATCATTGAGTTTATCATTGAGTTAATTATTGAAAAGTCATTTAAAGTGTTTCTTGTTGTTTTATTTTTATTTAGTAATTTTTCAAAGCTATATTTATAGCGGGTTTAACAAGCAATAATATTTATATAGACGTATGACGGTTTTAAAAAGCTAATTAAAAAGATCTTTAATACGAGGGAAATATTTATTTTAATTGAAAATAATCTTACATAAAACTGACTTACTCTCAAACTAAGCTAAAGCTGCTGTGAACATTTATTATTCTTTGAATGAATATTAGGGTCTGTTGACCTTCGAGGTTGTTTTTACAGCAAGGTGTTTGCTATTTAGAAAAGGCAGAGTATGTGACGTGTAGCTGGCTACTCGAACAGACGATAACGCCCTGTCTATCCAAAGTTAGGAATTTCAAACACATGCTGCCCTTTGGGTTCATTTAAAACGAATTTACTCATTGCTGCCTACATGGAGTCCGTACTTGGGTTATGTTGGAACGTATAACCCGTGTTCGCTTTTTTAATACGACTACATGGATGCAGAAGGTAGGGCGACTCAGGAGACAAAGCCGAGAATAACTATTAGACAAAGCTCACATCGCGATTAAATCCGTTTTAAAATGAATAAAATTTAACCTTGAAAGATCAATAGGCCCTAGTTTGATTTAACTAAAAGATGTTTTGTCTCAATAGATAAATAGTAAAGACGATAATTATCGCTAATCAATAAGTTAGTCTATGTTTATAAGTGTATTTTTTCTTAAATTAGTCATAAAAAAGACATGCTTTTGACATATAATTTTAACTCTAATGTAATAAAAGTTTAAGATTTATGACGCATTGTAATAAAATTGTCATATATGATCGGCAAAATGTGCCGCATTAAACAACTTCAAATCAAATATTAAATTTAAGGCACAACATGAAATTTACTAAAAATATACTTGCCATTACTGTTTTATCTTCTTTATCAATTTCAGCATTTGCTGCAGACGTTACCTTATATGGTAAAGCTAACCTTACTGTTCAATCATCAGATGATGGTGAAGGTTCTTATACTGAAGTAAAAAGTAATGCATCGCGCATTGGTCTTAAAGGTACTCATGCATTAGAAGATGGCCTTGAAGTTGTTTACAAAGCTGAATTTCAAGTTGATCTTGATGGCGACAGTGACGATAACATTACTAGCCGTAACCAATACATAGGTTTACGTGGTGCTTTTGGTGAAGTGTTAGTAGGTAAAAACGATACTGTTTTAAAACAATCTCAAGGTAAAGCTGATCTATTTAGTGATTTAAATGGCGATATTAAAAGTCTTTTTGAAGGTGAAAATCGTTTATCTGACACAATCACTTATAAGTCGCCTAAATTCTCAGGCATTCAATTAGGTGTTACTTACATCGCAGAAGACAGTGTTGATGGCGAAAGTGGTGTGTCTGTGTCAGCTGTATATGGTGATGCTAAACTTAAAAAATCTGATATTTACGCTTCATTAGCAGTTGATTCTGAAGTTGATGGCTATGACGTAATACGTGCAACGGTACAAGGTAAGGTAGCAGACTTTACATTAGGCGCTATGTTACAAACACAAGAAAACATTGACGGTACTGAAGAGATGGACGGCGTAATGCTATCGGCTAAGTACACTGTAAATAAAATGACATATAAAGGTCAGTTCCAAGCAGCAAATTACAAAGATGGTGATGATCAAACAGGCATCACTGTAGGTGTTGATTATAAATTAGCTAAAAGTACCAAGCTATTTGCTTTCTATACTAATTTTGATTTAGACACTCAAGAAGATAAAGAATACTTAGGTGTAGGCGTTGAATATAACTTCTAAGTAAATTGTCTTTTGTATACCTTAAAAAACCGTATTTATTACGGTTTTTTTATATCTATACGCATTACTATTTAATATGCAGGCTTCAGAGTGGTTGAGCGATTTCAATTCAAGGCGCTATGATTTAATAATGGTTACTCTCTTATCAATCAAAGCACAGCTTTTTTTGCTCCAGGCAAAAGCTAAGTACTTGTATCCATGCAAGCAACGACGAAGTGATATTGCTCAAACACTTCTCCGATGGGCTTAAAGTTCATTTATACTGTGTTGTTAAATGAAAGAATAAAAATACTAATTCTTTGCTGTATGAACACATATTACGTTTGAAGCGTTAAACCTGTGTCTAAATGAGTTTTAAGTCCTGCACTTTGAGTAGTAATGGGTATAAATGATAGTGATATAAAGACCATCTTGATATTATGTATTTAATATCGGCTTTGTCATAAAAGTGTCACCTAAATTTAGCACAATAAACATATACATATTTTACTCGTCTATAGTAATAGCCAGATGAGTAAATTCAACATGGTTATATTGACCGCTTTTTGAAACATAGCAGGAATTTTATGAGCAGACGTATTTTAGTTGTTGAAGACGAAACGCCAATCAGAGATATGATTACTTTTGTTTTAGAACAAAATGGATTTAATGTTGTTGAGGCTGAAGACTTTGAACAAGCAGCAAAGAAAGTTGTAGAACCTTACCCAGATTTAATTTTATTAGATTGGATGCTACCTGGCGGTACGGGAGTTAAATTAGCTAAATCTTTGAAGCAAAATGAATACACCCGAAATATTCCGATTATTATGTTAACGGCTAGAGGTGATGAAGAAGATAAAGTTAAAGGTTTTGAAGCTGGCGTAGATGATTACGTTACTAAACCTTTTTCACCTAAAGAGCTTATTGCTCGTATTAAAGCCGTTATTCGCAGAGTTTCGCCAACTTCTTTAGAAGAAGAAATTGAATTTCATGGTATGAAGTTAGATCCTGTTTCACACCGTGTATCTATTAATGATAGTAATTTAGATTTAGGCCCTACGGAATTTCGCTTACTGCATTTCTTTATGACTCACACTGAACGTGTATATAGCCGCGAACAGCTATTAGATAATGTTTGGGGAACCAATGTTTATGTTGAAGATAGAACGGTAGATGTTCATATTCGACGTTTACGCAAAGCTATTTCTGGTCAAGGTCATGAAAACTTCATTCAAACGGTTCGTGGTTCAGGCTACCGTTTTTCAGGAAAATTATCGTCTTAAACTATGAATTTTAAATTAATTATTCGTACGCTATTTCTCAAGTTAGGTACTTGGCTCTCACTGAGCATATTTGTGGGTTATTTGTTAGATAGCGTTTGGGCTGTGTTAGCCTTATGTAGCCTTGTTGTTATTGCTTGGCATTATCGACATTTGTACGAATTTATTAATTGGATATGGCAAAGCAAAGCGATTTCTCCACCTCAAGCTGAAGGTGTTTGGGGAGAGATATACAATGGCTTATATCGCCAAATAAAAAAACAACGTCAAAAACAAAAGAACTTAAACGATAAGCTACGCCAATTCAGAGATGGGGCAGAAGCTTTACCTGATGCTGCATTAGTTTTATCTAAAGACTTCATTATTCAATGGGGTAATAAAAAAGCCCAAAAGTTATTAGGTGTTCGTACGTCGGGCGATGTTGGTCAACGTATCGATAACCTCATTCGATTTCCTATCTTTTCTAAATACCTAGAAGCTCAGAACTGGGAAACACCTTGTCATATCGTTTCACCAGTAAATAATGAGGTTCATTTAGAGCTCAGGTTTATGGCTTATGGTACCGATCACTTCTTATTTATCGCCCGTGATGTCAGTAAAATTCGCCGCTTAGAAGAAATGCGTCGTGACTTTGTTGCCAATGTATCTCATGAACTTAAAACACCTTTAACCGTGGTTCGTGGTTACATTGAAATGATACAAATGGAAGAAGATGCGTTTAATCCTTATTGGAAGAAAACATTTTCGACTATCGAATCCCAAGTCTCTCGCATGGATAGATTAGTTGAGCAGCTACTCGTATTGTCTAAAACCGAAATAAATGTAGATAACCAAGCGCAAAATCTTGTGAATGTGCCTGAGCTTATTGAAGATTTAGTTGAAGATTCACAGTGGTTAAATCAAGAAAGTAAGCACACCATCACAATAGATATTGATCAAAGCATTGGCCTGTTAGGTTTTGAAACTGAACTAAAAAGTGCATTTTCTAACTTATTATCTAATGCCATTGCTTATACAAATTTAAACGGCAACATTCATGTAACGTGGAAAAAACACGGCAACAAAATGATGTACAGTGTTAAGGATGATGGACCTGGTATTGGCCAGCAGCATATTGCTCGATTAACCGAACGATTTTATCGTATAGATAAATCTAGATCTCGTGATACGGGTGGTTCAGGATTAGGGTTAGCGATAGTTAAGCATGTATTAAATCATCATCATGCAGAACTAAAAGTTGAAAGTGTATTAGGCAAAGGCAGCGAATTTATTATTATATTTGAAGCAAAGAGTTTAGTGGTTTTAACAAAATAACTCGGGTGTTATACATTTCAGATACTCATAGTCGCTACTTTCAATAGCGACTTTTTTATCTCTGAATCTCTATTTTGTTATTTTTTACTTACCGTAACTTTTATATTGTTTTTATATTCACTTAAAATCTAATCTTTTTCCAAATTACATTTTTATTTCTTTTTTATTTCACCTGTCATCTAACTGTCACATATCTCCCATATAATTTTCATATTGCGTTTATACAGTAGATCGCAACCAACTATATATAACTATTTACGTCGGAGAATGACATGGGTTTTAAACGTGCTTTAAGCATCTTAAGTTTTACAAGTTTAGTAAGTCTTTCAACTTTAGCGGTTGATAATAATTTACCAGAATACAAAAAAGTAAGTGGCGTTTCAGGAACACTATCATCAGTAGGTTCAGACACTTTAGCTAACATGATGACATTTTGGGCTGAAGAATTTAAACGCACTTACCCGAATGTAAATGTACAAATTCAAGCGGCAGGTTCTTCTACTGCTCCACCAGCTTTAACTGAAGCAACTTCAAACTTAGGTCCAATGAGCCGTAAGATGAAGTCGAGAGAGATTGAAGCTTTTGAAAAAAGATATGGTTATAAGCCTACCGCTGTTCGTGTAGCGATTGATGCTTTAGCGGTATTTGTTCATAAAGATAACCCAATTAAAGGTCTTCGTATTGACCAATTAGATGCAATATTTTCTAACAACAGAAAATGTGGCGCAGATAAGAATGTTGATCGCTGGGGTGACTTAGGTTTAACTGGCGCTTGGGAAGGTAAAGACGTTCAATTATACGGTCGTAATTCAGTATCAGGTACTTACGGTTACTTTAAAAAGAAAGCGCTTTGTAAAGGCGATTTCAAAAATACAGTAAACGAGCAACCAGGTTCAGCTTCAGTAGTGCAATCTGTATCAGCTTCTTTAAACGGTATCGGTTATTCAGGTATTGGTTATAAAACGTCTGGTGTACGTGCATTACCTTTAGCTAAAAAAGGCGATAACTTTGTAGAAGCTAACATGGAAAATGCTGTGAATAACAAGTACCCGTTATCACGTTACTTATATGTTTACGTAAACAAGCATCCTAACAAGCCTTTATCTCCTATGGATGCTGAATTCTTGAAGATGGTTTTATCTAAATCAGGTCAAAAGATTGTTGAGAAAGATGGGTACATTCCATTACCAGCAAAAATTGTTGGAAAAGAATTTAAAAAGTTAGGCTTTAACTTATAATTCTACCTGTTAAATAACTAGCTTATATAACTCATACTCCGAAAGGGGTATGAGTTTTTTGTATTTACCGCCCAACATTTATTCTCTTCAGTCGTTAAGTAAACTGTTTCTATACATCATGGCTTTAGTTATTATAGCGCGCGTGATATTTATCATGCGGTTGATAACTTAAGGATGAACAAATGAATTTTCAAAAATTAAATATTCCAGTAAAAACTATTATAACGATAGCAGCGTGTTTAGTGTCGCTAATGGGATCTATTTATACAGTGAATGAAGGACACATTGGTATAGTAAAACGCTTCAGCGAAGCTAAAGAACAAGTAAACCCAGGACTACATTTTAAAGTACCTTTTATTGATAGTGTTGAAGAAATAGAAGTTAGAACACGTAAAAATGAAGAAAGAATGGCGTCTAGCACTAAAGAACAAATGCCTGTTACGGTTAGCGTTTCTGTTAACTGGACGGTAGATAAAACTGCAGCATTAGAGTTATTTAGACAATACGGTGGTCTTTCACAATTTGAAAGTAGAATTTTAGATCCAAGATTTAGATCGGCAACTAAAGACGTGATCCCACGCTTTGATGCTGAGAAACTTATTCAAGACAGAGCGAGCGCGATCCAAGCAATTGAAGCTAACTTAATCGAAGAGATGAAAGACTTCCCTGTAACCGTTGATAACATTCAAATTGAAAACATTCAATTACCAGCTAAGTACTTAACCTCTATTGAAACTAAGCAAACTGAAAAGAACTTAGCGGCAGCAGAAGAACATAAACTTGCCAGACAAAACTTAGAAGCACAACGAGATGTAAACACTGCCAAAGCAAAAGCTGACGGTATTAAATTAGTGGCTATCGCAGAAGCTGAATCTATTCGCATAAAAGGCTTAGCAGAAGCAGAAGCTATTACGGCAAAAGCTAAAGCGTTAGGTGATAACCCGTTAATTGTTAAGTTAACAGAAGCTCAAAACTGGGACGGTAAATTACCTTCAACCATGTTAGGTGGTCAGAATATGCCTATTTTAGACCTACGAGCTAAATGATTTTTAAAATGATTTTTTAAAATAACTTAGTTTAAACATAAATTAAAAAAGACGCTGAGAGGCGTCTTTTTTTATACGTAAATTCGTAGAAAAAGCGAAAAATAATAACAACGCTTTAAAATTTCATCTTACTATGATTAAAACTGTAAGCTGATTGTAGATTGATAATACGCAATGTTATCTTATTTTTAATTTCCGACTTTTATTCTTTCAACTAAAAAATCCACGGCGGCTTTTACTTTAGGTACTAAATAACGTTGTTTTTGATACAACAAATAAACGGCAAAATTAGAACTTTGAGTGATGGCTAACTCATGTTCAAACTTAAGTTCTTGTAACTTGCCTGATTCTAGAAGTGAAGCTAACGCCCATCGAGTAGACATAAAAATACCTTCTCCATTGCAGGCTTTTCTTGCTAGCCAAGGTCCGTTATTTGAAATAGCTACGGCGGGTCCTGATACATCATGCCATTGGCCATCTACGTTACATAACCAAGGTGTTGCTCCTGTAGGTGTTTTGAAATAAAGACCTTTATGCTCCTTTAGTTCCATCGCATTGTTAGGCATGCCGTACTTTTCTAAATAGCTTGGTGAAGCGACAGGGATAAAGCCATTGTCCATCAATCGTATTGCTAGCACTCGTTCATTGGGTGCATAACCACCGCGAATAGCAATATCGACATCATCACGCCCAAGTGTTGATAACTCGTCGCTCAAACTAACATCTAATATAATCTCAGGATATAACTCGCTGAATTCATCTAATAAAGGCAGTAATATTTTATCACCAAAACCTACCATCGAACTTATACGTAAACGTCCCATTGGTGTTGTTTGGTAGCTACGTACAGTCTCATTACTTTGTTCTAGTTGATTCAGTATTTGCTGTACATCTTTATAATAAATTTGTCCTACTTCTGTCAGCTTAACAATTCGGGTAGAGCGCTTTAGCAAGGTTGCTCCTAAACTCTTTTCTAAATCAGCTACGCGTCTCGACAATGATGATGGAGGTACATTAAAGACCTTAGCCGCTTTTGTGAAACTGCCTGTTTCTACAACTGTACTGAAATAGCGTATTGCGCGTAGTTGATCCAACTAACTTCTCCATAAATATGTAGATGAGTTCGCTTTATTGTTGTCTTTAAAGCAATAGTGATTGGTATTTTCACCTATATATGATCATATTTAAATAGGTAATAATAGATTTAAGTTAAACATTACAGCCTAACTCTGCTGTAATGTTTTAAATACAGAAGCTTTAATTGTACTTTTGAGCAAATAAAAGCAATTTTCACGTTAATGATGGAATACTGACTTATGATTACTCTCCACGGTTTTGCCGCTAGCAACTATTACAATCTAGTGAAACATGTACTTCTATATAAAAACCTGCCATTTGATGAACACCTTGTTTACGGTGGTAGCGAAGAGTTACTTGAAATTAGCCCTGCTGGCAAAGTACCCGTTATCTCAACACCTGAAGGCTTTACTCTTTCAGAATCTAGCGTTATTTGTGACTTTATTGAAGAGACTCACCCAGAAACTCCGCTATACCCAGAAAATGCTGAAGAACGCGCTGCTGTGCGTCAAATTATGAAAATTTCCGAGCTTTATTTTGAATTGCCAAGCAGACGATTTATACCTTATGTACTTTCAGGCGCAGAAGTTCCTGAATCGATTAAAGTTGAAGTACGTCAAGTATTAAGTCGTGGCGTTACAGCTTTGAGTCGTTTGTGTAAGTTCTCTCCTTGGATTGCGGGCGAACAATTTACCATGGCTGATATCTATGTTTATTACGTAAATACTATTGTGAGCAATTTCGGCTCTAGCCAACTTGAATGGGATGTTCTAGCCGATATACCAGGAATGAAAGAGTGGAATGATTCAATGAGCCAATCTGACATTGCTAAAAGTATAGAAGCAGATCGTTTGGCAAATATACCTGAGTTTATCCAAAAGGTGAGAGCTCAGATCAAAGCGGCACATGCTAAATAATATTTAGTGATAAAGATTTAACGACAAACAAAATACAACCAATGACAATCAGCTTATTGGTTAAACAAATTTAATTATTTGCAGGAGAAACCCCATGAAAAATACAAATATTCAGCTTACTTCAACAATCAATGAAGATAATAAACTAACACTTGCCTTAGAAAATATCGAAATGCCACAACCAGGGGCCGATGAAGTTGTTATCCGTATCGAAGCTGCTCCGTTAAACCCTTCTGATTTAGGCGTTCTATTTAGTGCTGCTGATATGACAACAGCGACACAATCAGGCACTGAAGAAAGCCCAGTTATTACAGCTGATGTTCCTGCTCAGTTTATGCCATCTCTTAAAACACGTGTTGGTAAAGCAATTGCTGTGGGAAATGAAGGTGCAGGTACTGTAGTTACCGCAGGATCATCGCCTGCAGCACAAGCATTAATGGGTAAAACTGTTGCTGTGATTGGTGGCGGAACATATCGCCAATACCTCTGTGCTAATGTGCAAAGTTGCTTAGAATTGAAAGAAGGCACAACAGCGAAAGAGGGCGCATCTTCTTTTGTTAACCCACTTACTGCATTAGCTATGGTTGAAACCATGCGTGCTGAAGGTCATAAAGCTATTATTCATGCAGCGGCTGCTTCTAACCTTGGTCAAATGTTAAATCGCATTTGTATTGCAGACGGTATCGACTTAATTAATATTGTACGTAAAGAAGAACAAGAAACTTTGTTACGTGATATGGGCGCAAAATATATTGTTAACTCAAGTAGCGAGTCTTTCATTGCCGACTTAACGGCGGCTATTATTGAAACAGGCGCAACCATCGCGTTTGACCCAATTGGTGGCGGCGAATTAACAAGTGATATTCTTAACTGTATGGAAGTTGCAGCAGCTCGCGATATGAAAGAGCACAGCCTTTATGGTTCAGATACCTTCAAACAAGTATATATTTATGGCGCATTAAACCGTGGTCCTATTACATTAAATCGTAACTTCGGTTTTGCTTGGGCTGTAAATGGATTCTTATTATTCAATGCACTAGGTAAGTTAGGTACTAAAACGGTAATGACAATGCGTAAACGTGTTGCAGATGAAATAACCACAACATTTGCTAGTAAATACACCCATGAAGTGTCTTTAGCTGAGATATTAAAATTAGAATCAATAGCAGGTTATTCTAAACAAGCTACAGGTGAGAAGTACTTAATTAAACCTCAAGCTTAATTCTTTTGATGTTTAGATAAGAGATGGGCTCATAATGAAGTGCTTTCTAACAGATGTAGAGCAGATACTGATTATAGTATCTGCTTTTTTATTGGTTAATTTTTAACTCGAGCAAGGATCTATATTTTTAAACTTAGTATTATGTAAATGATCACAAAATAGAATAGAGGTACTTCAATGCAGAGTAACTTTTATTTAACAAGAAGGTAGCTGATGAGTTATTTTTAGTATGTAATAACTTTAAGCGCCCATTAATACTGGTTACGATTAGACTAAATTTATACTTTTTCTATTATTAATAATAATTAATGTTTTAGTAATCTAGGCTTTATTATCTTTACGTTAAACTGATTATAATTAAATCAGAGGGTGTAAATGATGAAAGCTTTAAATATTATAATGATAAATTATATCATTGCGTTTTCTACTCTGTCGTTTTTCTCCTCTTGTGCGCATGCAGTTGATATTGATGGAAAGCTTGATGACGCCATTTGGAATGATGTTCTGAGTGAAACCACTAATTATGAAGTATCTCCCCAAACATTAAATAAGATAAACAATAATTTTTCTTACAAAATAGTAACAGCCAAAACAGGTCTTTATATTGGTTTAACCGCAAATAAATCGAAGCCTCTGAGGCTTAGAACTCAAGAGAATGATGCTGAATTTTCAAATCATGCTGGATATGAATAATAACGCTCAAGATGCTTATGTATTTGCAATAAATCACCAAGGTAAATATTTTGACGGCATGCTAAATGTAGATAAGGATCTGGATTTAGATTGGAATGCTTCGTGGGAATACGCAATTAGCGCTGATAATAAAAGTTGGTCGGCAGAAGTTTTCATTCCATGGAGTGCAATGTCATTTAGCATAAAAGAAAAAAATCGCTTCGGAATGTATATTAGCCGATTTGATGAAAGCACCAACGCCATTTATGCCTCATCGGCAGCTACCTCTTCCATGAACAGCTTTTATCAACAGTTTACAATGCACACTGCAAAGATAGACAGCCCAGAAAAGTGGGACATTTTCCCTTATGTTTCGTGGAATAGAGACATAGAAGCGGGTCAAAATAACAGCTCTGTTGGTACAGAAACCTTTTGGCAATCTGGTTATGGACAAAAATTAAGTGCGACACTCAATCCTGACTTTGGTCAAATTGAATCAGATGAACTGGTCGTTAACTTTTCTGCTATTGAGACATTTTCTACTGAAAAGCGTCCATTTTTTAATGACAATCAAAGCATTTTTGATGTAGAAGGTCCTGAAGACTTGAATATAGTGTACACACCAAGAATTGGTGGAAAGTCATATTATGATAAGAGTTACAAAAATGAATTAGATTCAGCCGTCAAATATACAATGAATCAACCTGATTTTGATGTTGGTTTAATATCAGCATTTGAAAGTTCAACAGTACAAAACAAAGGTCGTGACTTCTTTGTACTAAGAGGGCAGTACGCTTTAGGTGTAAATAAAATAGGTGTGTCGTTAAACCGGGTTGATACACCAAGTATTAACAGAGTAGCAACGGTAGCCTCGTCGGATCTTCATTATGCCGTGTCAGAAGATACGTCATTGAATTTTGGTGTTATTAGAACCGAGTCAGAAGTTGATGATGTTTTACTTCGAGACAGTGGTTGGTGGGTAACAGGCAGTTCAGATATAAATGAACAGCATTCCCACGAATTTAAGTATTTTGTATATGGCGATGATTTAGAACTGAATGACCTTGGTTACGTTAAACGCATCAACCTAAAACAATTTGAATACGGGTATCAATACAAAATCCCCAATGTGTCTATCGAGCAAATTCGAGATATAACTTTTTCTTTAGATTCTGAATTTAAAACAAACGTTCAAGGTGAAAAGCTACCAACAGAAATTAAAGGAAGTGTCGAAGTCGTAACCAATACAGAGTTTGAATATGAAGTTGAACTGAAATATACCTCCTCTGGATTTGATGATTTAACGACACGTGGCAACCATTCAATATGGTTTCCATCAGCTAATAAAATTACGTTAAACTTATCGTCTCCAGAATACTTTTGGGGAAAATATGAAGCTGAAATAGAAGTAGGTGGTGAAGGCTGGGGTGGGCAGTTTTATAATTTTGAAGCGAGCATTATTCATCAATTTAGCGAAAACATTAATCTAGGAGTTGCTGTTTCACAATATAATAGTGATAGCTGGATAGATTGGGATGAAGACAATATTATAAATGAATACAATTTCACCGAACAAGGAATTGAATTTAGCTTAAATTATCAAATTGATGACACACAAGAATTACGATTAAAGTTTGAGCCCCTCATTGGTAAAGCAAATGGCATAGGACATTATAGTGTTAAAAGTGATGGCTTAGCAGAATACCAAGATACGATTGATGATTTTGCTTTTTCTGAAAGTGCATTTCAGTTGCGTTATAAATATGCCTTATCAAAACTAACTGCGCTTTATTTAAGTTATGCCTTTGCTGTTGATTCATTAGCGTGTCTTTTAGGATCTCTATCGGCAGGGAAAACATATTCTCTATGACCGCTAATAGGTTGTAGTCTTTGAAGTATTTCTAGTGCTTGCGCTGTTAATGGTACGGTATGTTCACGCGCCTTTTTCATGCGATCGGCAGGAATAACCCAAAGCCTATTTTCTAAATCTATTTCTGACCACTTAGCGCCAGCCGCTTCACTTGGTCTAACCATTGTGTGTAATTGCCATTCTATTAAACAGCGAGTGACTAATTTAATGCTGGCGTAACCTAATGTTTTTAAAAATTCGGGTAATTCATCTGGGGTAAGCGTTGGCATGTTTTGTTTAGTTGGTTTTTTAAATGCCGATCTTATACCTGTTAATGGGTTCGCATGTATTAGCCCTGTATTAACAGAATAAGTCATAATTTCATTTAAACGCTGTGATAGTCGCTTAACAGTTTCAAGCGTTCCCTTTGCCGCTATGGGTTTGAGTTCTTCAATAACGATAGGAGCGGTAATTTTACTTATGGGGTAATTGCTAAGCGCAGGAAGTATATGAAGCTCTAGCGAACGCCAAACATCTTTGGCTGTGTCAGCTTTTATTTCTTTTTTTTTTATTTCAAACCAATTGGTAGCAACATGAAAAAATGTATTAGCGTGTTGCTCTTGTTGCTGGCGTTTATTTTTATCTTTATGTTCTTTGGGATTTATATCTTTAGCTATTAGCTCTCTTGCTTTATCTCTAAGCTTTCTAGCATCAGCAAGACTTACTTCAGGATAACCACCTAAACCCATTGAAGAACGTTTATTAGTATGAGGCTTTATATAATCGAGTAGCCAAGATTTATTACCATTGGGTTTTATTCTTAACTGTAAGCCTTTACCGTCTGAAAGCTTATAAACCTTTTCTTTAGGCTTAGCTTGCTTAATTTCGGTATTTGTCAGCGGATTAGTCTTTGCCATGTCACTAGGTACTACATGAGATTTTTTAGGTACTACATAATGGACTACTTAAATTGTTGATTGTCACTGGTCGTTAATAATCCTTATTGATAGTGCTATATAGCTACAGGCCAGTGAATATCAAATTTCAGGCATAAAAAAAGACGCTAGGACGCGTCTTAATCTTTGTAATTGGTGGAGCGGGGGTCATCTGAATTGATGTTTTAAGTGGTTGTTATATATGCTTATCCTGTATCTATGCTTGTTGTGAACCCCTAACTAACCCCCTTAACTGTTATTGTCACCCCATATATTAACTACAATCACTCATAAATTGATCACCAAAAGTTGTTTTCATTTGAGCAACTGCCATAGGCCAATATTGTTTTTCTAACTCGGTTATCTTATTTCGCCTTTGTTCAAATGTTTTCCAGCGCATCCATTTAGGTTTAGGCCAAAAAGTAACTTGCGCAAACATGTTATTCACTTCAGGCCAATCATAACCCCATAACTCTTTTCTTAACTTTCTTATTCGCCTCATCAGTCTGTCTTGTGGGCGTTCACTTTGCGTTGCGTAATGTAAGCCGATACATTGCCTACAACCATAGGCGTATTTAATCGCATAAAGGCTTTGGCGTTGTTTTTGGCAGTAGGGGCAAGTTATGTATAGTTTATTGCTGGCGCTATTGTTATCGAGCTTTAAGGCTATTTTATGAGGCTTGTCTTTTATTGTGAATGTTACATAACGAACGCCATTTTTATTTTCTTCTAGCTTTAATTTTTGATGTTCATTACTAAGCTGTTCAGCATTGAGTGAATAAAATCCTAATGGCTTAGTAAGTAATGACTTAAACACATTAGCATTTATGCGGTGATATTCGCTTGTATAAGCTCTGGTTTGCTTTCTACCGTAATGATGACCTTTAGGCATTCTTATTTTACTCTGAAAAACTAACTAGAGAAAATATCATCTTCGCCAGTTTCCCTACGTGCTGTAATAACGCCAACTTGTTTAATTGGGGCACAAACAAAAGGCATTAGTTTAGTTAAGAAGTTTAACCTTTGAACAGGGTCTTTAATGTCGGCTAGTGTACTGGGTAAATTGGTTAACTCAGTTTGAATGGCTTGGTTAATTAAGTTTCTAATGTCGCCAGCCATATATTTACTGTTAGGTACTTTATTCGTGGTTGCCATGTTAAAAGTCTTTTTGTAATGATTTCTTTACAGTGTATCATTTTTTTCTTGTACGAAAAACAGGTTGTAATTTTAAGTTATATTACGTTCTTACACTGAATATATGCTTAGTTAATCTGAGCCGTTATTGATATATTAACGACTCGAAGTCTAACAAACCTCTACCTATTTATAAGTTGAATTTTATGAAGATTTTAATATTAGTAACCGTTTCATTATTTTTGTGTTCCTGTTCAAATACGGGAAACATGGGGTTAGGTTATGACTTTAGTAAAAAAATAATTTTTGAGCATAATATTGTACAAAAGAAAAACCCTAAAACATCTGGGCGCGTTAGTATTAAATATGAAGCACCATTTTTATTGTATGATACTGAACTTAATAAATTAGCTGATAGTTTAGTAGGACGTACACCTAATCATGCTGAACAAGTCAATGTTGGAAATAGTATAGATAAAGGAGGCTTGTTATCAGTGACTATAGAGCGTTCTACAATAGGTGCGGCTAACAATAAATATTTTGAATTTGTTGTACTCACTGATGAAGTTGAGGTTTATAGACGTTCTGGCCGCGATGATATTGCTGAGATACCTCGACATTCTACAGGGAACTGGTGGAACATAAAGTCAATTGGATTGAAAAATCCCTTTCGTTATAATTTGAAAGTTTATGTTATTGACAAGTTATCAGGCGGTCGAGATGAGTTCATCATAACTCGCCCAAACGATATGCCATATTCAGATGCGGATCCAAGAACTAAGTAAACTTACAACTTTTTGAATTGATGTTTAATTAATTATATATTCAATATACGTTGTTTAATACGTTCAGATTCAATCTGATTTTTTATTAAAAATAGGTGTTAAAGTTGTTTTAAAGGAGAGAACATGCGAATAAATAAATGTTTATTATCTGGAATTATAATTTTTGCTTTAAATGGTTGTGCTCAAATAGCCGCTGATATGGAAGCTTTATCGGGACTCTCAGCTTTATCAAGTTCACCGTCTGAGGCTGAGGTTGAATCAGCTAAAACGTTAAATTCACCTATTGCTATTTCCGCTATAAATGCTGAACGTAATTTTGCGAATGGTATTGATGTATCTATTACTTATAAAAACATTGATGAATCACGTATTGTAAAATATGCGACGTTTAAGGTGATATTTAAGAATAGAGTTAACGATTTGGTGTTCGGGGAAATTTCAGGGAAAAGTCATACTTATTTACAAGCTACAGGCCCTTTTAAACCCAATGAAGTTATTTGGGGTGGTTATAATGGATGGAGCAACGTTTTCTATCATACAAATGCTAGCCAGGTTGAGATCGTTTCACTAAGTGTCGAATTTATGAATGGGGATGAATTAAAAGATATAAATATTCGAGGAATACAAGGTGGGATTGGTATCATTTCTCAAAAATAAGCCTGTAACTAAAAAATTAATTTTTCAAACCCATTATATTTTAACGTTTATTTAATACGGCTTGTACCATAGTTTTTGGTTTGTGCTGGTTTATTACCTTTGGTCGCATTTTTAGCGAAATATGATACTCGGTAAATGATATCAGCCAAAGTTTGATAGTCTCCCCGTCTATAGTTGTAATATGGGTTTACTGGTCGGTGTATGTTGCTACCGCCTACGCTTTTCCATATATCGATCATTGGCTGATAAATATGTTTGATATTTTGTATTCTATTGCCGTTGAGTATTAATACTTGGTGGTAGTGCTCAGGTTTATTATCAACTTTTTCTCTTACCCAATGATAAGCCATCTCTTTAGTTTTTTGATATTTAGCCAAGTGTCTATCTAGCTTAATATTAAAGGCTTTCATAATAGCATTTGTATCATAACTATCTTTTACATCAAGAATAAAAATATAAACGAATAACTTATTGTGGCGGTTTTCCATTACAGCCAATTGCCCTAAGAAACTGTTTAATATTCGTTCATTAATACCACTATTTTTAGCGTTAACTTCATAATAGTTCCCGTTATAAAGTCTATAATCAGTGCCTAATTTAGTGTACATGTAGGCACACTTTTAATTGATTATGATCTCTAGCCCCTTTAGTTATTCTTTTAATAGATAGAATACATAATAACCTAGCTGAAACAGTGCTTTTATTAGTTTGATTACTACCCATTATTAAAGGGATACAGGTTAACTTTGTGTTAGTGAAACCTTTGTGTAAAACCATCGTTTGAAATTTATAACGATTATTAATGGTTAATAGTTCAATATTTAGATGGTTGTATTTTGCTGGTGAATTATCTTTTATGATGAACATTTGCTACTATCTCTTGTGTTGTGGCTAGTGCTTTAGCGGTCAAACTTCATCCACTAGCCAGTTCATACGAAAGCCTACTTTAATTAAGTGGGCTTTTTACTTTCTATACGCTGTTGATATTCCTTGTCAGCTTCGGCCTTTTCTTGCTTGGCTTGTTCAAGGCGTTTAACAGCGTTTTTAGTGCCGTAATACGAACGGTCTTTATATTGTTTTCGGGCAATGGTTCGCGCGTCTTTGTCTTGCTCCCAATCACAAGAAAAGTGCCGTTCATCAAGATTGTAGTAAGTTTGCTTTTTACCCTTAAATTCACCCTGTTCGGTATGAATAAGCCAGTGCTGATAGTACTCACCAGTTAGCTGTTGTAGGTAAGCTCTGAAGCCGCCACCTAGTTCATTACAAAGGTGATCTCTTGCGTGTTTATTGCCATCAGATAGAATTAAAAGTAATTCATAAGCAGGGCTAGTTATTTCAGGCAATGCGCCATCAGGGGCAGTAAATAATAAATTATCCATGTTGCCTCCTAAGCTACTTGCTTGCGCTGTTGGATAAGATCACGTACAAGTACTTTGATTTCTTCTTTTGATTTACTTTCAATGCGAGCTTGAATAACAGCTTCTACTTCATGTTTGATATAAGCAACAGCACGATCACCGATTGATACAGGAGGGCAAAATAGCCCCGCTTTTTCATCTAGTTGTAATGCTGATTTAGATCTAGCCGTTAATGTTAAAACTGGCTTTCTACGGATTAGTTCAATAGTTTTTTTAATTTTCATATCAGTACCTGTATTGGTTTTTAGTAACTGATATGGGATTTTAAACACATTCTTTAATATAAATACTGGGAAATATTATTTATTACTTCCCACCCTATCTTTGTATGCTGAAAGGTCGTTTTCAAATTCATTTAGGTATAACTTATCCATAAAAGCTTTGACACGTTCATCCGTAATCATAGCAGTAGAATTTGTCATAAGGTTACTAACTGATTTTCTATCTACTCCCAATAATTTGGATGCCATGTTTTTTGATGTTTTCAGAACATAATAATCAATTTTTATAGGGTCTATGGTTATTTTATTAGGATTACCTGCTCTCTTTTTTTTAATTTCAGGCTTCAGGTCGGCACTCATATTTTTAAATAATATTTCCGCAATAAAATTATTAGCTAATGAATTATTCTCTAATGATTCAATATAGCTAAGAATTAATTGGTGTTTTTTGGTAAAGCTAGATTTATCTTTATAATATGACATCGCTAACTTCTCTAATGGACGACTAATAAATTCGAACGCTGTTTCATCGTCCATATTAAACTGCCCTTAAATTTTGATTAGGATTTAGGATAAACTTGCCTGTTTGCGCCTGCTCTATATGCTCAGACCACCAATACATTAACTTTCGCCTACGTTCTAGGTATTTAGCACGATTATAAGCACGTCTAACTTCATTTTTATCTACGTGTGCTAGTGCTGCTTCAATTACATCAGCATCGAAACCTTGTTCGTTTAATGTGGTACTGGCTAATGCGCGCATACCGTGAGCAACAAGCTTTTTATGATAGCCCATGCGCTTTAGTGCTGCGTTTGCGGTTGATTCATTGGCGTGTTTCTTTGGATCTCTATCGGCAGGAAACAAGTATTCTCTGTGACCGCTTATAGGTTGTAAGCGTTCTAATAGTTCTATTGTTTGTTTTGTTAGCGGTACAGTGTGATCACGCTTCTTTTTCATGCGCTCGGCAGGAATAAGCCATAGGTTATTTTCTAAATCTATTTCTGACCATTTAGCGCCAGCCGCTTCGCTTGGTCTAACCATGGTATGAAGTTGCCATTCAATTAAACAGCGAGTAACTATTTTTATGCTGGCGTAACTAATTGTTTTCATTAACTCAGGTAATTGATCAGGGGCTAGGGTGGGCATATGTTGTTTTTCAGGTTTTTTAAATGCCGCTTTTATTCCTGTTAATGGGCTAGCATGAATAAGTCCAGTATTAACGGCATAGTTCATTATTTCATTTAGGCGCTGTGTGAGTCGTTTAACTGTTTCAAGACTACCTTTTTCCGCTATCGGTTTGATAACATCAATTGTTAGGGGGGCAGTTATTTTACTAATTGGGTGTTTTCCTAACGCTGGAAAGATATGTAATTCTAATGACCGCCATAAGTCTTTAGCATAATCCGTGCTAATTTCTGTTTTTTTAACTTGAAACCAATTAGCGGCTATTTGTTCAAAAGTATTACTTAGGGTTTCTTGTTGCTGGCGGTTTAGTTCGTCTTTGTGTTCTTTAGGGTCAATATCTTTAGATAATAACTCGCTTGCCTTTGTTCTTAATTCCCTTGCTTCAGCTAGGCTAATACTTGGATACATACCAAAAACTAATTCAGCACGTTTTGAAACGAATGGTTTTTTGTACATAAACAACCAAGACTTTGAGCCGTTTACTCTTACCTTTAATACTAAACCAGCTCCATCAAATAGCTTGTAAGGCTTCTCTTTAGCTTTAGCTTGTTTAACTTCTGTATTTGTTAAAGGTTTCGTTATTTTAGCCATTTTAGGGGGTTCACTTTTATGAATTAGTCTTGAACCCCTTAACAGTACCCCTAAAAATGCTGAATGTCATTAATTATTAAAAAGCGTTAAAAACCACTAAATGCGCTTGTAAGGCACTGTTTATTGAATTTTAGGCATAAAAAAAGACGCTAGGACGCGTCTTAATCTTTAAAATTGGTGGAGCGGGGGGGAATCGAACCCCCGTCCAAAAAACCTACATCCTCGGTACTACATGCTTAGTCGATTATTTATTTAACCAATTGGACGCCAATCGACAGGCTTCGTCATGGTGAGCTTAATACTATTTCGCGGTTCAGCCTTAAGCGTGCTTCCCTCGCTATCCTGTTTGGGGTGACCATCGATCCTCTAAACAACAGGACAATTTTTGAGGCGATGGCTAGCCTAAGCGGCTAGTGCGAACGTTTCGTCGTTTGCAATTATAGTTTTGCGGCTTTTTACGAGGCCAACCGCCCCTCGGCATGCACCTTGGGTTTCGTGAATCTTGTCGAATCCTAAATCCGCCCCAAAGTTTACTCTTTTTTCTATAAGCTATAATAGCTTATGCCGTGCATTGTACAACGCTTAGTTTAAATAGACAACGTGGTAATTTTTAACCAGTTATCGCTCTAAGTTTTTGTTTTTCATTAAACGACCTTTATCAACCGCCCATTCTCTGTCTTTAATATCAGAACGTTTGTCGTGGTCTTTTTTACCTTTACCTATGAAGAACTCTAATTTTACCCAGCAAGCCTTCCAATACATAGCCGTAGCGATTAGTGAGTAGCCATCACGCTCTACGTAAGCGGTAACTTGCTCTAATTCTCTACGGTTTAATAGTAATTTACGATCACGGTTTGGATCACATACTACGTGGCTAGATGCTGCATTGAGGGGCATTATTTCAGCACCAAGCAAATACGCTTCGCCATCTTTAATATGTACGTAACAGTCTGATATGTTTACTTTACCACTTCGGATTGATTTTATTTCCCAACCCTGCAAACTCATACCTGCTTCAAACTTATCGCTTAAAGTATAGTTATGACGAGCTTTTTTGTTTTGTGCAATGGTATTGTTATTTGATTTCTGTTTTTTTGCCATGTTAGTTCCATTCTTTTTGCCAAAATAGATAGCAAGCGGCGTCATTATACGGGGAATCAGTAGTATTTAAACGGCTTATTTATCATTTTTCATATTAATGCGTTTTTTGTAGAGTTTTGGTATGATGTCGCCCTTGAGAATTGGAGGATAAATGCCAAGTATTAGTCGTAGTGCGTTAGTAATGTATAGTGTTGAACAGATGTACAGCCTTATTAATGATGTTGTATCGTATCCTCAGTTTTTACCTGATTGTATTGATAGTAAAGTTGTTACTGAAGATGAAACGTCGATGACGGCATCGTTACTTATTTCCAAAGGTGGTATTAAAAAGTGGTTTACTACTAAAAATACGCTAAAAAGTAATTCTGAAGTGGTTATGGATTTAGTTGATGGTCCATTTAAAAAACTTACAGGTGGTTGGTTATTAACTCCTTTGTCCGACGAAGCATGTAAAATTGAGCTGGCGTTAGAGTATGAGTTTTCAAGTAGAGTTTTTGATTTAGCTTTTGGTAAAGTATTTAACCAATTAGCTAATAATATGGTTAAGTCTTTTACAAGCCGAGCCAAAGAGGTTTACGGTTAATATGGAGTCGAGCACGTTGGAAAGTAAAATTAGCGTTGAAGTTGTATACGGAACTCCAACGAGCCAAAAAATTATTGAAATAAAGGTTGATGCTGAATCTACTATTGAAAATGCAATTAAAGATTCAGGGATCATATCTATTTATCCTGAGATTGATTTAACGGTGAATGCTGTCGGTATTTGGAATAGAGCCGCTAAATTAACTGATATGCTTAATGATTTAGATAGAATTGAAATTTACAGACCTTTACTTGCTGATCCTAAAGAAGTTCGAAAACGCCGAGCTGAAAAAGCAAAAGAAGAGGGCAGAGCTAATAAAATAACGGGCGGTAGAGTTAAGTTATTATAGTTTTGGGTTTGTATTCTGTAATTGTTAAAACACAGATATTAAAAAAGGCTGAAATTTCAGCCTTTTTTATTGAAAATTTATCAATGGATTATTTTCAATCTCAATATATAAATTTCATCACACGGTCTGGTTTAGTTTTCCATTGGTGTGTTATACGATTCTGGTAATTCAAAGTCACCACTTGCTTTTACTAAGCGGTCATTTTCAAATACGACAGTGAAGCTCTTTTTCTTGTTATATTTTTCACTTTTACCTGATTTTAATCGGTAAACATAGTGCCAAGTATCATCTTGAAATGAATCTACAACTACAGGGCTTCCTAAAACAAATTTAACCTGTTCTTTGGTCATATTTATTTGGAGTTTATCGATGTCTTTTTGTCCAAGATAATTACCTTGCGGCATATCTAATTTATAAACCCAGCTTGAACAAGCACTAATTGATAAACATAAAATAAGGGTTACAGCACGAAACAACATGTATTTAAATTCTTCCTATGTAGAGGTAAGTGCAGATAATAACTAAGGTGAGCTTTATATACAAAGCTATTTTAATTTTATCTAACTTTTATACCTATTTGTCCTAAATATTGCCATGAGATCATTCAACCAGTTCAAATGTAATGTTCGGTATTAATGACCTATTAACTTGCAAGAAGCTCTTGGGCATTAGCTAAACTGGTATCTGTTATTTTGTTACCTGCGAGCAAACGCGCAATTTCTTGGACTCGACCATTTTCAGAAAGTTCCGTTACGGTTGTTTCGGTACGTGATCCGTCTGTTAATTTAGCAACAAATAGTTGTTGATGCCCTTTACTTGCTACTTGTGGTAAATGAGTAACACAAATAACTTGGGTGTTTTTAGCTAATGCTTGTAACTTAGAACCTACCATTGATGCTGTAGGTCCACTAATGCCGACATCAACTTCATCAAAGATCAATGTAGGTGTGACTATTTTCTCAGCAAGAATAACTTGCATAGCTAAGCTTATTCTTGAAAGTTCGCCGCCTGAGGCAACCTTATCCATTACTTCTAGTGGTTGACCTGGGTTAATACTTACTAGAAATGAGACATCGTCGCTACCTGTGATAGAAATCTTTTCATTTGCTGATGGTTGAATATCAACTTTGAACTCTCCATGAGGCATATTAAGATCTTGGATATTTGCGCTAATTAATTTACTTAATTTTTGTGCTGATTTAATTCGTGATTTAGTCAGTATGTTTGATGCTTCAAAATAACTAATTTTAGTTTTTTCAATTTCACTAGCAATTTCGATCAATCTGTTTTCATCAGAGCTAATGTTTTTCAATTCTACTGTGAGCTCTGCATGAAATTTCGCGAGGTTTTGTGGTGCTATTTGATGCTTTTTAGCAATTAATATGGCTTGAGAGTATCGTTCTTCAATAAGTGCATAGGTTTGAGGGTCTAGCTCTAAATTGTCGTAATAGTGTTTTAATTCGCTACTTGCATCTTCAATTTGTACTAGTGCTTCGTTTATTGTATTCGCGATATTTTCAAGCTTACCGTCTAGCTTTGATAGTGTTGTTAAGCTTTCGTTTGTTTTACGTAACGAGTCTATAATATTAAAGTTATCGTCTTCCGATAAAGTTTGGATGGAATATAAGGTATCGTTCAGAATGTCTTGAGCATTACTGTGACGTTTGTAGTCCAGCTCTAAAGTTTCAAACTCGCCATCTTGTAGTGAAAACTCATCTAACTCTGTTACTTGGTATTGTAATAAAAGTTGCTTTGCATCTCTTTGTAATTTCGTTTCATTTAATACGGCTAATTCATTACTGAGTTTTTTATAGTTATGAAAGTAGTATTGAACATCGTTAAGTAAATGGCTGTGGTTTGCGTAACCATCTAACATTTTACGTTGTTCTGTATTTTTCATGATCAATTGATGATCTTGCTGACCATGAATATTAATCAGTAAACCGCCAATTTCTTTTAATTGGGTTAGTGGAACTTGGCTACCGTTTATATAAGCCTTAGATCGACCTTCTGCAGATACTACACGGCGCAATATACATTCATTCTCTTCGCTAATTAAATCGTGTTGGTTTAACCATTTAGCAGCATGTTTATTTTTTGAAATATCGAACGTAGCTGCTAGCTCTGCCTTTTTAGTCTCAGGCCTTACAACATTAGTTGTCGCTCTTGCACCTAAACATAAACCTAAGGCATCTATAGCAATAGACTTACCAGCACCTGTTTCACCCGTGATAGTTGTCATGCCATTTTGCCAATCAATATCTAGTGTTTTTACGATAGCGAAATTTTGAATATTTAAGTGTAATAACATAATGCGATTTAATGGTTAAAAACAATTAACTGTTAATTTATACAGTAATTGTTTTTTATGCAAGTGTTGAATGAAAAATAGTTTTATTTTTGTACAAATCAATTTAAAGTGAATAAACAATCATAATTATCTATTGGATTATTGAATAGATAATTAAAAAATTGGGTTAATTAAGAAAGGCAATGTAAGACATGTCTTACATTAGTGTAGGATATAAAGCTTTTTTCGTACTTAGATACATTTTGTTTACATTCTAACTTGCTGAATTATATTGTTATTGTGTTTTTTTGTGTGTAAGCGTTTACATTTTTGTAATGTTTTTACTTTAGTATGGTTCGCATAATTATTTTTAAGCGTATTATATCTCTGGTCAGGAAGACAGTCAGTCAGGATGATTGATTAGTAATGGAGTTACGCAAAAGGAATTTATAAGGACATACTGTATATGATAATACATGGATGTGTGCATTAGGATGATGCTAAAAATAGATTTTTAATAACTCGGAGTAGTTATTGCCAGGAAGGTATGAAGGACAACGAAGGATTCGTTTAAGGAAAACTAAGGATAGTTATTAAGGATGATGCTAAAGATTTAATAACTCGGAGTAGTTATTGCCAGGAAGGTATGAAGGACAACGAAAGATTCGTTTAGGGAATGCTAAGGATAGTTATTAAGGATGATGCTAAAGATTTAATAACTCGGAGTAGTTATTGCCAGGAAGGTATGAAGGACAACGAAAGATTCGTTTAGGGAATGCTAAGGATAGTTATTAAGGATGATGTGGGAACACTAATTGCAGGATGCAATTTATAAGCTAGTTAAAAAATGCGGCTCTTTGAGTCGCATTTTTTTTATTTAAAATTTGAGGCTTATAAATTAATTTATTTTATAAGGAGGCATATTAACATTGTCGACTTTATAGCCTCTTAACTGCATTTCACCTAAGTACGATGACTCACCATCACCACTAAATTCAAATTCAAAAATACTCATCCAATGAGGACCATGCTGTTTACTGAAACGGATCCTACTCGATTTTCTCGCGAGTGATATAAATTGTAAACTTTCGGTATTACAGTAGTGATTGATGTGGTTTCGTGCATATTCTGATATTTTTCTTAAATGAATAAAATACCAAAACACAAGGCCAACAATCAGTAAGTAGTAAATGTTTTCCATGAGGTTTAGCCTTTATTTGTTGTTTGAAAAATATAACCAATAGCGCGCGATAGGGCGTCACTTCTTTCTGGAGCTCTCATTACTTCAAATACTTTGGGGCGCAATGACGGTATAGCAACTAAATCTTTAAATATTTCTGTAAATAATTCAACATCATCATGTTTAGCAATGGCTTCTAAATAGCTTAATAAGATTTCTGTATTGTCGAAAACATCCCATAATCGCCCCGCAAATAAAATGAGTGTATTTACTGATAAAGATTCGTCTTGCTTAAGTAATGAATTGATATAAGTTACCACTAATGGGTGTGAACTTGAGCTTGATAATCCTCTCAATAAATTACTTTTTGTGTTTTCATCAAGGTTTGCTTGTTGAAGTTTATTGAGTATCGCTTCAATTAAGCCAAGTGGTAGTTTCTGGTTTTCTAGTGCGGTGCATAAAGGGTTAATGACTTCATCAGGCAATAAATTAAATGAGCGTGTTAGTTGCTGCGCATTATTTGATTCATTAATTTTTGAAGCAAAGTCGTTTATACCTTGTACACCAATATTCTGCCAATTGTCCCAGCCTAAATCGCCAGATATATATTGAGTGAATAAGCCGTGATGCTCGCTCATTTCTCGTTTTAGTTCAGTGTTAACAATACTGTTTAATGCTGCTAATTTGTATTGCGCAGGGGTAAAATGATAAGGATTATTTTTAAGTAATTCTTCCTGCTTTTCTGACGGGGTATCTGTAATGTTATTGCCAAGTGCTTCAATAATAATGGCTATATAATGATTTCTTGCACCTTGATTCAATAAACCTCTTTCATCTAGCGGTAATTTTATAAACCAAATAAAAGGTTGTTGTGAATTTTTTTGCCAAAATACGATAGCTAAACAAGCATTAGCCTGGGTAGGGTAAGGGTAGGGTAGCTGATTTAATTCTATTTTATTAAAGGTGTCTTTAGATATTTTATCTATTTTTCGGCCAAGATCGTAAACTCTGAATTGAGAACCTGATAAAGAAAGTAATTCTGATATAGAAGAAATAGTAGTCATAGTTAAAATATGTATCGAATAATAAGCGCATTATAGAGATAATAGAAAGTGAACTCCACGTAAAAACTTTAGATACCCACATTTAGATAGCTTTAGCTGCTTTGCCTTATATATATCTAGGTAAAGAGGGCTTATGCGTATTTTTAAATCTTTATTTAATAACTTTAGATTAGTGATAAATAGTAATGACTGAATTATTCGAAAACCAAGATGAAGATCTTGAAAAACCTGTTTTAAAAATACTTTACCAAGATGAATATTTGGTTGCTGTAGATAAACCTTCAGGGCTTTTTGTACACAGAAGCTATATGGACAGAGATGAAATTTATTTTGCTTTGCAATTAGTACGTGATCAAGTTGGGCAATATGTTTATCCATTACATCGTTTAGACCGACCGACTTCAGGTGTATTACTTTTTGGTTTAAATCAAGAGGTAGCGCGTTTGATGGGAGAAGCCTTTACTAATAAAACGATTCAAAAAACTTATTATGCCCTTACTCGTGGACATTTAATGGGCGAAGATTTGGTGGATTATGCGCTAAAAGAGAAGCTAGATAAGCTAGGTGATAAGTACGTTGATCCTAATAAGGAAGCTCAAGAAGCGCAAACTCATTATCAATCTATAGGTACGGCGACATTAAATGAAACGGTAGGTAAGTTTGATTCGGTGCGATACTCTTTGATTAAATTAATGCCAGTAACAGGAAGAAGACATCAAATAAGACGTCATTTGGCTCATTTACGTCATCCAATTATTGGTGATATAAATTATGGGGATAATAAACAAAACCCATTTTTTAATGAGTATTTTGGCTTTAAGCGATTAATGTTACATGCTCGTCAACTTGAGTTTACTCATCCAATAACGAATGAAGCAGTTAAAATACAGGCTGACTTTGATGAACAATGGTTAGATGTGTTTAAACAATTAGATTTAACGTGTGATTAACGGGTTTAAGCTGGTTAATCACTAAATAAGACGTTTTATATTTATAAGATCATAGGTTTAAAAATCGTTGAGTTTATACTGCAATCAACGATTTAACTAGCGAAGCGTAAATCTCGGGGGCTTGCCCCCGTGCTGGATAGTGTATACTGGGGGGACCCCAGTAAATGCTATTCTTCATATGGAACTTCAAAGAAATACACATCATGTCTTTAGATTAATGTACCACTTTGTGTGGATACCAAAGTATCGACACAAAGTCTTCATTGAACCTTATCGTTCAACAATGAAAGCAATTATTCAAAAAGTAGGATATGACTACGATATTGATATCGTAGAGTTAGAAATTCCGAGTGACCATATTCATATGGTTATTAGAGGGATCCCTAAACAGTCGCCAAGCGATGTTATGCAAATAATTAAAAGTATAACTGCTTGTGAGTTTTTTAGAAGTTATCCTGAAATTAAAAAGCAGTATTTCTGGGGCGGTAAATTATGGACACAAAGCTTTTTTGTTGAAACGATTGGTAACGCAACAGAAGAAGTTATCAGGAAATATGTTCAAGAACAGTTAATCGAATTAGATGGTAAAGAAATTAATAGCGATCCACTGAACTTGTTTTGAAACTCGGTCGCTTGCGGCCGAGAATTTTATATGTCATTGGCTTTAGCTATTGGACCTTGAATATTAATCGCGTTGATATCGTTATTAATCAGGAATTCAAATCGGTTAACAGGCGCAGAGTTATCTATTAACTTAGGTCCTTTAAGTGATACCGCATTCACAAAAACATCACCGTAGTAACTTTCACGTTGTTGCTGAAACGCTAACATTAATTGTTGATCTGCTGTTACAGGTCGGTTCATCAAAGACATTAATAAATAATGATCGGAAACTAAGGGCTTTTTAATAAGCTGCATTGGCTTCGGGGTTGAATTACACGCCGTAAGAAATACACCTAAAATACACGCCGTAACTATATTAATTATTTTCATAACACACTCTTTATTTAAAACCTATAAGTTAGGTATATCAAGTGCTATGCCAATATTTTAATTTAATGATTTGTATAGGATTTATTAGGGGAGTGTGGTTTTTCTAACGGTGTTAATTTAATGTTAATTAGCTGTGTCAAATTAATGACAATAAAAAAGCAGCCTATATATTCATAAATTTTATGGATATATAGGCTGCTTTTAAAATTACTTTTTTACGTTATAACTATTGTACTTAATCAGGCGATTAGCTGATTAATCGATAGTACGTAATAATTCATTTAAACCTGTTTTACCTAACGTTTTAGCGTCAACTTTTTTAACGATTACTGCACAGTAAAGGCTGTAAGTTCCACACTTAGATGGCATGTTACCAGCCACTACTACAGAACCAGCAGGAACACGACCGTAAGTTACTTCACCTGTTTCACGATCTAAAATCTTAGTTGATTGACCGATGTAAACGCCCATTGAAATTACAGAACCTCTTTCAACAACAACACCTTCAACGATTTCAGAACGAGCACCAATGAAACAATCATCTTCAATAATTGTAGGACCAGCTTGTAGAGGTTCTAAAACACCACCTATGCCAACACCACCAGATAAGTGAACATTCTTACCAATTTGTGCACATGAACCAACGGTTGCCCAAGTATCAATCATAGTACCTTCGTCAACAAACGCACCAATGTTAACAAATGAAGGCATTACAACAACGTTCTTACCAATGAAGCTACCAGTACGAACAGAAGCACCAGGTACTACACGAACGCCGTCAGCTTTAAATTCTTCGTTGCCGTAGTTTGAATATTTCATAGGTACTTTATCGTAAAACTTACTTTCTGCGCCGTCTAACGTTTCGTTATCCCAAATACGGAAAGATAAAAGTACCGCTTTTTTAAGCCATTGATGAACAACCCATTCGCCGTCTATGTATTCAGCAACACGAGCTGAACCATTGTTTAAAGCATCTAAAGCATCTAAAACTGCTTGTTTAACTACTGGAGTTACTGTTAATGGAGAGATGTCAGCACGGTCTTCAAATGCTTGTTCAATAATACTTTGTAATTCAGACATTATATTTCCTAATTTGTTCTAAAGTTAATTTGAATGAGATGTTTTGTCACACAACATTACCGTGAGAGCTTCTTGCTCTTCTAATGTAAGTGCTTGGTTAAATTTGTTTGATAACGTAAATACATCTTCTGCTTTTTCACCAAAGGTTGTAATTTTGGCTGAATGGATTTGCACCTCACACTTCTGAAAAACTTCAGCAATACTTGCTAAAAGCCCTGGTGTATCAAGTGTTAGTATTTCAAGCATGGTTGTATTTTTAGCTTTGGTTTTCGTTTCAATAAAGCTAACTTGCGTCGGTATATCAAACTGTTGAAATCTTTTAGCTAAAGGTTTTGGTTTTATTAAACACTGAGAAGCAGACAATACTTCAGTGAGTGCTTTTTCAATTATATTTGCTCTTTCAATATCATCAATCGGTTCACCTTGTTGATCAAGTACTACAAAGGTATTTGCTGTGTAGCCTTTTTTGGTGGTGATGATTTTCGCGTCATGAATCGATAACTGTTTAGAGCCCAATAATGAAACAATATTATAAAAAATATTCGATTGATCTTTAGTGTAAACAAAAACCTCAGTACCGCCTCTAAAAGGGGTGGGGTTTAGAATAACTAAAGGTATTTTTTTATTATGATTTAAAATATGTCTGCTGTGCCAAGTGATCTGTTCTGGGCCGTAACGTAGGAAGTAGTCAGATTTAAATTCTTGCCATACTTTAGTGATTTGAGTCTCTGTAAAGTTGTAGGTTAGCAGTAACTCAGAAGCCAGTTGTTGGTTTTCACGTACTTTAGCGCGTAAATCTACAGGTTTTTCTAAACCTCTTAGGAATGCACGTTTAGTACTGTAATAAAGCTCTTGTAAAAGGTTCGACTTCCAGTTGTTCCATAAACTTTCATTTGTTGCACGCATATCGGCAACTGTTAGACAGTATAGGTAATCTAGATGGGTTTCATCTCGAATAATGTCAGCGAATTCTTTTATGATATTAGGATCTGAAATATCTCTACGTTGTGCAGTTACCGACATTAATAAATGATGTTTAACTAACCATGAAATTAATCGCCCATCGTGATCACTTAATTGATGTAATTTTGCAAAGTTCAGTGCATCTATAGCGCCTAGCTTAGCGTGATCTCCACCTCTACCTTTGGCTATATCGTGAAATATACCCGCAATATAAAGTAATTCAGGCTTACGTACACGTTGCACTAGCTTGCTACAAAGTGGGAACTCTTTGTTGAATTCAGGTTGGCTAAACTTGTATAAGTTTTTGATTAATCGGTAGCTATGTTCATCAACTGAATAGGCATGAAATAAATCAAATTGCATTTGACCAACAATGTTACGCCATTCAGGTAAGTAGGCATCTAAAATTGAATGTCTGTGCATTAAGGTAAATGCTACGCCTAAACCTTTTGGATGCCTCATTAATTTCATGAAGGCTTTTCTTGAGTCTGCGTAATCCATTAAACATGATACAAAACGACGACGCGCATTTCTCATTAAACGTAAGGTGTCGGGATGTAAATCTGTTATTTCATCATGTTCTGCTATCAGTAATAGCATTTCCATAATTTTATTTGAACGGGTAAATATACGCTGATTAGTTACTTTTATTTGTCCATCAACAATGACGAATTCGTCGTTGATTGGCGTAACTTTTTTATATTTATTTTCATTGATGATAACGTATTCAAAATGTTGAAGTAACATTTTGTTTAATTCGGCAACACGACCAATGATTCTGAAAAAACGTTTCATCATTCTTTCAACAGCTAGCTTTCCACCGTCACCAAAACCAAGGAGTTCAGCTACACTGGCTTGATGATCAAACAGTAATCTATTTTCATTTCTGCTCGCTACAAAGTGTAAAGCAAAGCGCATACGCCATAGGTAATCTTGACACTCTACTAATTCGAAATACTCATTAATAGTAAGGTATTTATGTTCAACAAGCTCTTCAAGCGAGTCGGCAATAAAGTGACGTTTTGCTACCCAACCAATGGTTTGTATATCTCGTAAACCACCAGGATTAGCTTTTAGGTTAGGCTCAAGAGTGTAAGAGGCGCCATGGTATTGTTTGTGTCGATTATATTGTTCGTCACGTTTGGCAATGAAGAATTTTTTTGAGGTCCAGAATACGTCTTGATTCAATAAGGGTTGAAGTTGTTCAGTTAATGCTTCGTTACCGCATATTTGACGCATTTCCATTAAGTTTGTTGCAATAGTTACGTCGTTAATGGCTTGCTTTAAACATTCTTTTACGCTGCGAACACTGTGACCTATGTCTAACTTTACATCCCATAGTTGGGTAATAAAGGTAGATATTTTTTCTTCTAAATCTTTGTCAGTTTTTTCTTGAGTTAATAAAAGAATATCAACATCAGAATAAGGGTGTAATTCAGCTCGACCATAACCACCAACAGCAATTAAGCTAATTTGGTATTCATCAAGTTCATGCTGAGACCACAGTTTGGTTAAAATATTATCCACAAATTCAGCTCTAGCATTTACTAGAGCTGTAATATCTTCAACAGGAAAAATTTCTTTTTGCCATTCTTGAAATTCAACGCCTATTTTACAAATTTCAGCACTAGAAATAAAAGGAGCACTGATCGCTAGCGGCTCAACAAATTGACTTGGCAAGGTAGATTCAGTGGTCACTGTTTTCTTCTTATAGTAATTAATTAAAGTTGTTAGCATGATTTGAGTAGACGCTAGTTGTGTAACATTCTTGTTATCGTTTCTTCTTTACGTAACGTAAGGACTTCACAACCCGTTTTGGTTACTACTATTGTATGTTCCCATTGAGCTGACTTTTTACCGTCTATTGTATAAACCGTCCAGTTATCTTCTTTATCAAGGATGGTATTAGCACGACCTAAGTTGATCATCGGTTCTATAGTGAAACACATGCCTTCTTCCATTTTGGTATTGTCATTATTTTTATAATGAACAATTTGAGGCTCTTCATGAAATACTTCACCAATACCGTGACCACAATATTCTTTAACAATAGAATAACGACCTGATTTTTTGATAAACTTTTGAATAGCTGTGCCAATTTCGCCGAAGGTAACACCTGGTTTTACTTTTTTCATACCGATGTAAAGTGCTTCTTGCGTAATACGACATAAACGACTGTCTTCAGGCGTTACATCACCAATAAAAAACATTTTGCTGGTATCGCCATGAAAACCATCTTTAATAACGGTAATGTCGATATTTAAAATATCACCATCTTTTAGCTCTATATCATCAGGGATACCATGACAAACAACATGGTTAACTGAGGTACAAATAGACTTTGGAAATCCGTGATAGTCTAAAGGTGCAGATATTGCGTTTTGTACCTTCTCTGTATACTCAGCACAAATGGTGTTCAATTGGTCAGTAGTAATGCCCGCCTTTATATGCGGCTCTATCATTTCTAATACGTCTGCAGCAAGTTGTCCTGCTATACGCATTTTTGCAATATCTTCCTGACTTTTTATAGCGATTCCCATTAATGCCTCATTTAATTAATTTTCGTTTGATTTTATGTATAAATATAAACAGGTTTTAAAAAATTAACGCTGTTTTTAGACGCGCTATTTTGCCTAAATGTTCATATTTTGTCTATCGTGTTTTTTTCAGCTAATCGTTAGCTAACTCAAGATCAATCGCTTCTACAATTGCTTTTGGATGCTTTAGATAAAGATTATGATTTAATAAAATAAGTCTTTCATCTATAGCGAGTAACAGAGCAGGGATAGCTTTTGTACCCATGATGTCTTGTAATTCTTCAAGGCTGCTTAATAATATTTCAGCATCTTTTGTGAATTTTTCTAGCGTGAATACCTTATTAGGTGGTGAAAGCTTAAATTCACTTACTATTTCACTCATGTCATCAAAAGAACGTAATTCGTTCGCTTGTTCAAAGTGTGCTGTGAAAATTGAATTTAATACTTCTAAACCTATATGAGGTACTTTGTTAGAAACCCAAGACATAACGTTAGCCGTTAAGGTTGAATCTTTAGCTTGTTTTAGTTGAGCCATATAAGCATCACTAAATATAGTAGCGCTATCGTCTTCAATAGTTTCGATAGTTTTTTTAGAAATATTCTCATCACCTTCATAACGCGCACAATGTAATAAGTTAAGCGTAAATTCAGGATGAGCAGCCATAATTTCATTAACTAATGGAAGCGTTACATAGCTCCAAGGGCAATGAGTATCGTAAATATAAAATAGTTGTACAGACATAGTTATTAACATTTGATTACTTTGTGCTAATTTTAACGCGCTATGACCCATTAGCATAGAATATTCTTAACTACGATATTCATTTTCGTTAATTAATATTATTTAACGCCATTTCTAGCAAAAAAGCCTGACTTATGGTATAAAGTGCGCCGCTAATAATCTACATAGTATTTGTTATGTGTTGTTAAGCAAAACTGAATTAACAATTGATGTTGATTTTAAATATAAACTCACATACATCTCGCAAAGATATACTAGGGTGCTCAGCTAAATCATATTAAATGATGAAGCATTTAAGAGTCTTGTATATTAGGTGTATGAACGCTTAACCCTAAAGGAAAAATCATGCCAAACGTTTCAATGCGCGATATGCTTAAAGCCGGTGTACATTTCGGTCACAAAACCCGTTACTGGAATCCAAAAATGAAAAGCTACATTTTTGGTGCTCGCGATAAAGTTCATATCATCAACCTAGAACAAACTGTACCAATGTTTAACGAAGCACTTGCTTTTATTAACAACGTTTCTTCTAAGAAAGGTAAAGTTTTGTTTGTAGGTACTAAACGTGCTGCAAGCGATGCAATCAAAGATGCTGCAATCAAATGTGATCAATTCTACGTTAATCACCGGTGGTTAGGTGGTATGTTGACTAACTGGAAAACAGTTCGTCAATCTATCAAGCGTCTAAAAGATTTAGAAGCACAAAGCTCTGACGGTACTTTTGAAGCTCTTACTAAGAAAGAAGCTTTAATGCGTACACGTGAAATGGAAAAGCTTGAAAAAAGCCTTGGTGGAATTAAAAACATGGGTGGTTTACCTGATGCTTTATTCATCATCGATGCTGATCATGAGCACATTTCTATTAAAGAAGCTAACAACTTAGGCATTCCAGTAATCGCTGTAGTTGATACAAACTCTAACCCAGACGGTGTTGATTACATCGTACCTGGTAACGATGATGCTATCCGTGCTGTGACTTTATACCTAGATTCTGCTGCAAACGCAGTTCTAGAAGGTCGTGAGCAAAACATCGTTGTTCAAGCTGAAAAAGACGGTTTTGTAGAAGCTGAGTAATTAGCTCTTAACGTTTATTTCATGTGGCGATAATAAAGTTTCTTTATTATCGCCAACTTATTTAATACTTATGCCCAAAACTTTATGGAGTATTTATCTTAAAGATAAACTTTACTCTTTGTACGGGGATAACTAAAAATTAGGAATTAACTCATGCAAATTACTGCTGCAATGGTTAAAGAATTACGTGAACGCACAGCTGCGGGCATGATGGATTGTAAAAAAGCTTTACAAGAAGCTGAAGGCGACATGGAACTTGCGATTGAGAACATGCGTAAGAACGGTCAAGCTAAAGCTGCTAAAAAAGCAGGTAACATCGCTGCTGAAGGTCAAATCATCATTAAAGATGGCGTATTAGTTGAAGTTAACTGTCAAACTGATTTCGTAGCAAAAGATGATAACTTTTTAGCATTTGCTAACAAAGTTGCAGATGCTGCTGCCGCTTCAAAAGTAACAATTGAAGAACTTCAAACACAGTTTGAAGAAGAGCGTATTGCTCTAGTGACTAAAATTGGTGAAAACATCAATGTTCGTCGCGTAGCTTATGTTGAAGGTACTACTTTAGCTACTTACAAACATGGTGCTACTATTGGTGTTATTGTTTCTGGTGAAGGTGATGCTGATTCACTTAAGCACATTGCAATGCACGTTGCTGCAAGCAAGCCAGAATACATCAACCCTGAAGATGTTCCTGCTAGCGTAGTAGAAAACGAACAACGCATTCAGTTAGATATCTTAAAAGCTGAAAATGATGCTCTTGAAGAAAACAAGAAAAAGCCTGTTGATTTATTAGAAAAAATCATCATTGGTCGTATGAAGAAATTTACTGGTGAAATTTCTTTAACTGGTCAAGCTTTCATCATGGAACCTAAGAAAACTGTAGGCGCAATACTTAAAGAAAAAGGTATTACGGTTTCTAGCTTCGTACGTTTAGAAGTTGGTGAAGGTATCGAGAAGAAAGAAGAAGATTTTGCTGCTGAAGTTGAAGCTCAAATTGCTGCGGCAAAAGCTTAATTTTTAAACGCTTTTAACGTTTAATTAACTTTAGAGACGCTTATTTTGTAAATATACTTTCGATAGTTAGCTAAACGTACTAGAATAGCCGCGACCAAATAAGGTCTCGGCTATTTTTTTTCATCTTAAGAAAAGTACAGGAATGTTTTTTATATGAGCGTGAATCCCAAACCAACATATCGACGTATATTGTTAAAACTTAGTGGTGAGGCCTTAATGGGTTCTGAAGGTTTCGGTATTGACCCGAAAGTTTTAGATCGCATGGCTCAAGAAATCAAAGAACTCATTGAAATGGGAGTTCAAGTTGGCTTAGTTATCGGCGGAGGAAACTTATTCCGTGGTAAAGGACTAGCTGACGCAGGAATGAATCGTGTAGTAGGCGACCAAATGGGTATGCTTGCAACCGTAATGAACGGCTTAGCAATGCGTGATGCTTTACATCGTGCGTTTGTAAATACACGTTTAATGTCAGCAATTGATCTTGCTGGTGTGTGTGACCGTTATAACTGGGCTGAAGCAATCAGCTTATTAAAATCTGGCCGAGTAGTAATATTCAGCGCTGGAACGGGTAATCCATTTTTTACCACTGACTCTGCAGCGTGTTTACGCGGAATCGAAATTGAAGCTGATGTTGTTTTAAAAGCAACTAAAGTTGACGGTATATATTCAGAAGACCCAGTGAAAAATCCTGAAGCAACACTTTATAAGCATTTAACTTATGCTGAAGTACTTGATAAAGAGTTACAAGTTATGGATTTAGCAGCGTTTACATTAGCTCGCGACCATAACATGCCTATTCGAGTATTTAATATGAATAAGCCTGGCTCACTTAAATCTGTTATTTTAGGTGACGACGAAGGTACAATTATCGACCACGCAAAGAATTTAGATTAGTTTTGAGGAATATCACGTGATTAATGAAATTAAAGAAGATGCTCAAGATCGTATGGGTAAAAGTATTGATGCATTAAAGAGCAGTTTAGCCAAAATAAGAACTGGCCGTGCACATGCGTCATTACTTGATAATATTTCTGTAGATTATTACGGAATGGAAACACCACTTAACCAAGTGGGTAATATTTCTGTTCCAGATGCAAGGAATCTAGCGATCACTGTTTTTGACAAAGGAATGATTTCTGCTGTTGAAAAGGCTATTTTAAAGTCTGATTTAGGTTTAAACCCTCAGTCGAATGGTACGTTAATTCGTATTCCACTTCCTCCTTTAACGGAAGAGCGTCGTAAAGACCTTGTTAAAGTAGTACGTGGTGAAGCTGAAGGCGGTAAGATTGCTATCCGTAATATTCGTCGTGATGCAAATTCTGATTACAAAAGCTTATTAAAAGATAAAGAAATTAGTGAAGATGAGCATCATCAAGCAGAAGATGATATTCAAAAAGTAACTGATATATATATTAAGCAGGTTGATGATATATTAACCTCTAAAGAAGCTGAGTTAATGGAAATTTAGTTTTTTAATTGCTTATTACTAAACGCCGTAGATAATACTTGTAAAGTAAGTTTCTGCGGCTTTTTTGTTTCGTAGATAGGTTGTATTTATACCAGATTAACTAATGTCTTATTAAGACAAAGCTTCACAAAAAACGTTATAACAAAATTATTGAGAGAAACATTCAATGATTTTAAGAAGCTAGATTATTATTCGCCATATTACCCGAAGGATATTATTTATTAATGAACTTGGTTGGTTGGGATAGAAATCTAAATTAGTTAGTAGGTTATTTATAAGGTTATAAAGAATAAATGTCAGAAGAAAATCGAAAAATTCCGCAGCACGTAGCCATAATTATGGATGGTAATGGACGTTGGGCGCAATCTCGTTCGAAAGCGAGAGTTGCAGGTCATAAAGCAGGTGTGGAAACTGTTCGTTCTTCTGTTACTACGGCAAGAGAATTAGGTGTTAAAGCGTTAACTCTTTTTGCTTTTAGTAGTGAAAACTGGTTACGTCCAGAGTCTGAAGTTAGTGTGTTGATGGAATTGTTTATGTTTGTATTAACTCGTGAAGTTAAACGCTTACATAAAAACGGTATACGTTTTCAGATCATCGGTGATGTCAGTCGCTTTTCCGCAAAGCTGCAAAAAAAGATCAAAGAATCTGAAACGCTTACCCAAAATAATACTGATATGGTTTTATCTGTTGCTGCCAATTATGGCGGGCGCTGGGATATAACTCAGGCAACAAAAAAAATAGCTGAAAAAGTTAAAAATAATGAGTTAGCGGTAGACGATATCTCTGAACAGCTAATGAATGAACATATCTCTTTAAATGGTTTACCTGAATTAGATTTATTAATTCGAACAGGTGGTGACTATAGAATTAGCAATTTTTTATTGTGGCAAGCTGCCTATGCAGAATTCTATTTTACCGAGACGTTATGGCCAGACTTTAATGATGAAGCTTTTAAAGAAGCTATCTTCTCGTTTGATAAAAGAGAAAGGCGCTTTGGCTTAACAGGCGACCAAATTAAAAACAATCCCGAATAGGGAAGTATGCGAAGACATAGATATTACAGATAAAAGCATATGTTTATTTTTATTTGTGTAATAAAGTGTCCATCAAAATATTTTAGTTTTCATGATTAATAAAATTAAAAAATAATAATAAAAACAACTTTAACGTAAAAAGGGTGAAATTTGTTAAAACATAGAATTATAACAGCGTTAGTATTAGCTCCTGCGACGATAGCAAGTATATTTTATTTACCATTACCTTATTTTTCAGCATTAATGCTTGCTGTAATGGGAATAGGCGCATGGGAGTGGGGTCCTTTAATGGGCTTTGCTAATAAAAGAAGACGAATAGCTTTTGTTATTGTTACAAGTATTTTAATCGCTGCACTTTGGTATTACTTCCCCTTATTAGAATTATGGATAACAACGTCAAAGCTTCAAGAACCCATTATTTATATATTGTGGTTAGCTGTTGCTTGGTGGGTGTTATCAGCTACATTAACTTTCCTTTATCCTCGTTATAGTAAGTTTTGGTCGAGTCATCGCTCTATTAGAGGTGTATTTGGCTGGTTAACGCTTGTTCCTACATGGTTAGCTTTTATTGTTATGCGTAGTAGTGAATACCAAACCGATAGTTATCACGGCGCTCAACTCATTATGTTTTTATTCTTAATGGTTTGGAGTGCGGATATTGGTGCTTATTTTGTGGGTAAATCATTCGGTAAAAATAAATTAATGCCTAATGTAAGCCCAGGTAAAACAATGGAAGGTTTTATTGGTGGTGTTGTAGTTGCTTGTATATTAGTAACTGTTGCAGGCTTAACAATGAGCTGGCAACTAGAGCAGTTTTATCTTGTTATCCCAATTACCATTTTAATTACTACAGTGTCTGTTTTAGGTGACTTAAACGAAAGTATGTTTAAACGCCAAGCAGGTATAAAAGATAGTGGCTCTATTTTACCAGGTCATGGTGGAATATTAGATAGGATTGATAGTTTAACCGCTACTGCTCCTATATATGCCTTATGTTATGCGTTAATAGGCTGGTAGTTTGTGTCAGAAATAAAAAATGCTGTACGTCGTTTATGTATTTTAGGTGCGACGGGATCCATTGGTTTAAGTACATTAGATGTTGTTCGCAGACATCCTGAAAAGTTTACTGTTGTGAGTTTATCTGCTCATTCAAGTGTTGATGTGTTATTGACTCAATGTATTGAGTTTTTACCTGAAACGGTTGTTATGGTTTCAAAAACTCATGCAGAACAATTAGAAAAACGATTACTTGAAAAAAACCTAGGTCACATCAATGTTTTATCAGGTGCTCAAGCATTAGAAACTATTTCACGAGATGAAAATGTTGATACTGTAATGGCTGCTATTGTTGGTGCGTCAGGTTTACTACCAACTTTGGCTGCAGTTAATGCAGGTAAGCGTGTTTTACTTGCGAACAAAGAAGCGCTTGTTACGTCTGGTGCTATTTTTATCGAAGCCGTTAAGGCAAGTGGCGCTCAACTTATCCCAATAGATAGTGAACATAATGCTATTTTTCAGTGCTTACCTATTGAAGCTCAAAATACTCCCGGTTATTGTAACCTATCAGAAAATGGTATTAGTAAAATACTATTAACAGGCTCTGGCGGGCCTTTTAGAACTTTTAGCGTTGAACAATTAGATAGTGTAACTGTTGAGCAGGCTTGTGCTCATCCTAATTGGGATATGGGACAAAAAATATCAGTAGATTCAGCTACTATGATGAATAAAGGCTTAGAGTTCATTGAAGCTAAATGGTTATTTAATGTTGAGCCTGAAGATATTCAAGTGGTTCTTCATCCTCAAAGTACTATACATTCTATGGTTCAATATAAAGACGGTTCTGTTATTGCGCAAATGGGTAATCCTGATATGCGTACGCCTATTGCTCATGCTTTATCTTTTCCTGAAAGAATAGAGTCAGGTGTTGAGCCGCTTGATTTTTTTAACACGCCTTCATTTGAATTCCAAGATGTTGATTACGTAAAATATCCAAATCTAAAATTAGCTATTGAAGCCTGTAAAAATGGCCAGGGTGCATGTACAGCACTTAATGCTGCTAATGAAATAGCAGTAGATGCTTTTTTGAACAAAAAAATAAAGTTTACTGATATATACAAAATAAATGAAACTTCTGTGAATAAATTTGTCTCAGAAGAGGTAACTTCAATAGATGATGTAATGAGTTTAGATCATCGTGTTAGAGAATTTACCAAAGATTTATTAACTCAATACGATATGGAAGATAATTGCGATAACATGAATAGAGATAACCATTAATATGTTTGTATTTTTATGGAACTTAGCTTCGTTTGTTATTGCATTGGGTATATTAATTACCGTACATGAATATGGTCACTTTTGGGTGGCACGTAAGAATGGCGTTAAGGTACAAAAATTTTCAATCGGCTTTGGTAAAACTTTGTGGAGTAAGATAGGTAAAGACGGTACTGAATACGTTATCGCTTTAATTCCTCTTGGCGGTTTTGTTAAAATGTTAGATGATCGTGTTGATGATGTTTTACCTGAAGATCAAGATAAAACCTTTAATGGAAAAAACGTTTATCAGCGTATAGCTATTATAGCTGCAGGCCCTTTTGCTAACTTTGCTTTCGCCATTGTTGCTTTTTACCTTATGTTTTTGATTGGTGTTCCAAGTATTAAGCCTATTATCGGCAGCATAGAGACTACTTCAATCTCAGCAAAAGCGAATTTACCTGCTAACAGTCAAATAGTAGAAATAGCGGGTAGCAAAATTACAGATTGGCAAGATGTAAACCTTGCCTTGGTTGGTGAAATAGGTAGCCAATCTATAGAATTTAAAACCAAACAAGAAGACAGCGTTAATATAACGACAAGCTTATTAGATACTTCTGGTTGGGCGTTTTCTCCAGATAAAGAGTCAGCATTTACTAGCTTAGGTATCCAACCATTTAGAGCTAAAGTATATAACGAAGTGATTATTGTTCATCCTGATAGCCCCGCAGAAATGTCAGGTGTACAAGTTGGTGATGTACTTCTTGAGCTCAATGGTGTTTCTCTTGAAGGTGATTGGACTGTTTTTTCAAATAAAATTAAAGAATTAGCAGGACAATCGGTAGAAATTAAAGTACAAAGAGGTGGCATTACGCAATTATTAACTGCGGTTCCAAAAGCAGTAGAACGTAATGGCAAAGAAGTTGGATATTTTGGTGTAACACCTAAATCTGATCCTTACCCAGAAAAGTACCGAATTAATACATCTTATGGACCTATTGAAGCTATAGGTCAAAGTGTAGAAAGAACATGGAACTTAGTGGTTTTAAGTTTTGATATGATAGGGAAGTTAATAACAGGCGATGTTTCGGTTAAAAACTTAAGTGGACCAATATCTATAGCACAAGGTGCGGGTAATAGCGCTAATATAGGCTTGGTTTATTTTTTAGGGTTTTTAGCTTTAATTAGTATTAACTTAGGAATAATTAATTTATTACCGCTACCTGTTCTTGATGGTGGGCATTTACTCTATTACGTTATAGAGCTTTTCACTGGGAAACCCGTACCTGAAAAAGTACAAGAGGTTGGGTTTAAATTTGGTACTATTGCACTCCTGTGTTTAATGAGTATCGCTCTGTTTAATGATTTGTCTCGACTTTAGTAAAATTTCGACACTGACTATTCAATAAAAGAAGTAAATAAAGTTTATATTTTATGATGATAAAAAAAATTGCACTAGCTACCATGCTAACTGGTTCTATCACTCCAGCTATAGCTACAGAAGCGTTTAAAGTCGAAGATATTCAAGTTAAAGGGTTGCAACGCGTTGCTGTTGGTGCCGCTTTAACTCATATCCCATTTAATATTGGCGACACGCTAAATGATTATAGAATTTCTCAATCTATAAAATCTTTATACAAGTCAGGTCATTTCAATGATATTGCCGTTTACCGTGATGGTAATGCACTTATCTTTAGAGTCAGAGAAAGAGAAACTATCAGTGAAGTAACTTTTGATGGTAACAAAGACTTAAAAGATGAGCAGCTTATACAAAGCTTAGACGATAGTAATATCAGAGTAGGTGAAACTTTAGATAAAACTATACTTTCTGGTATCGAGCTTGGCTTAGAAGATTTCTACCACAGTGTAGGTAAATATAATGCTGACGTTAATGCAGATATTACTCATTTGCCGCGTAACCGTGTAAAAATCAACTTCGATTTTAAAGAAGGTGATGCTGCAGCCATTGAACAAATTAATATCGTTGGTAATGAATTATTTACTGATGAAGATTTATTAAAAAATATTGAGCTAACATTTGATTCTCCTTGGTGGAATTTTATGGCTCAAGATCGCTATCAAAAACAAACCTTACAAGGTGATATTGAAAGTATTGAAAGTTTCTACTTAGACCGTGGTTACTTACAGTACAAAGTTGATTCTACTCAAGTTTCAATGACACCAGATAAAAAAGCTGTTTACATTACTTTAAACGTAACAGAAGGCGAAACTTACACGATAAGTGAAGTTGAGTTTATTGGTGAATTTCAAGAGTTTGAAAAAACCATTAAAGCGATAACGCCATTAAGAGCTGACAAATTATATAACGGCGCATTAGTAACTTATAACGAAGAAATGATCAGTAAATTTCTTGCTCGTTTTGGTTACGCTTATCCAAAAGTTACAACTATTCCAGAAATTAACGAAGAAGATAAAACCGTTAAGCTTGTTGTATCTGTTGATGTAGGTAAAAGAGTTTATGTTAACCGCATTAACTTTAACGGTAATGATGTAACAGCAGATCGCGTTTTACGTCGTGAAATGCGTCAAATGGAAGGCTCATGGTTATCTAATAACAATGTTGAATCTTCTAAAGCTTGGTTACAACGTCTTCCTTATATGGAAAATGTTGAATTTGAGACGAATAAACTTCCAGGTGAAGATGATTTAGTTGATGTTGACTTCACTGTAAAAGAACAGCCTTCAGGCTCTTTTACTGCTGGTATAGGTTACGGTGATACAACAAAACTTAGCTTAAACGCAGGTATCCAACAAAATAACTTTTTAGGAACAGGTAACACGTTAGGCTTAAGTATTAATACAGTAAGCTACTCGAAAAGTGCAAGTATTTCTTATACGGACCCATACTTTACTACTGATGGTGTATCCCTCGGTGGCAGTATTTTCTATACTGAATTTGATGCCGGTGCTGCTAACCTTGAACAATACAACAGTAAAAAGTTTGGCGTTGGTGTAAATCTTGGTTTTCCAATCAATGAATATATACGCTTAAACTTTGGTTTAAATTATAAAAATGAAACGATTTCTCGCTTACAGTCTTACGAGCAAATTGATGTGTTTTATGATTTATATGCTGATTCAAACGATCCAAGTGCAAAACTTAAGTTTGAAACTTTTGATTTATCTGCAGCAATATCGCGAAATACACTTAACCGTGGTACTTTCCCATCTGCTGGTTCAAATCAAACGTTAACGTTTAAAGTAACTACACCAAATTCTGATTTAAAATACTTTAAGTTGAATTTAGATACCAAATGGTATTTCCCTATATCTCAAGATCAACGTTGGACTTTCTTAACGCGTTTCGAAGCAGGTTATGGTAATGGTTACGGCACTATTAATGGTAATGATCAAATCTTCCCATTCCAAGAAAACTTTAGAGCGGGTGGTGCAGATACATTAAGAGGTTTTGAAACAAACACTGTTGGTCCAAGAGCGATATATCGTAACTCATCAACGATAGCTTCACCTTTTGGTACAGCATGTTGTTTAAGCTCAGATAGCGATACTATTCAAATATCTAGTCGTTCAGTAGGTGGTAATGCCATCGTATTGGCCGGTGTTGAGCTAATTGTACCAACACCATTCTTAGATGAAGGTATGTCTAACAGTGTTCGTACAAGTTTCTTTGCAGATGCAGGTAATGTTTGGGATACTGAGTTTGATTTAAATAGATTTGATGATTTATCTGCCACGCAAAGAAGTTTTATTGATGACTTTGCCGACCCAACAAACTATAAAGCATCAGCAGGTTTATCAATACAATGGTTATCACCTATGGGACCAATGATTTTTAGTTTTGCTAAAACATTGAAGTCTACAGATGACGATGATACAAAATTCTTTACGTTTAATATTGGACAAACCTTTTAAAATAACAATTGATCCCTATATAGTTATAATGATCAGCAATTAAAATAAAATAATGAAATATCTAGGAGAAGAAGTTGAATAAATTTATGAAATCTTTAGTAATGACAACAGCAGCATCAGGAATGTTATTAGCGGGATCTGCGATGGCTGCTGATCAAAAGATTGGTGTTGTTAATTTCCAAGAAATTATGAGTAAAATTCCACAAACAGCTGTAGTGATGCAAAAACTAGAAGCTGAATTTAAAGATGAAAAAGCGGAACTTGCACAGTTAGAAAAAGACATCAAATATTTTCAAGAAAAGAAACAACGTGACGGTGCTTTACTAACACAAAAAGAAAAAGACAAGCTTGATAAAGATATTGGAACTAAGTACCAAGAATATCAAACTAAAGCTGCTGCATTCCAACAAGTAACGGGTGCTCGTCAAAATGAAGAAACAACTAAAATTATCGCATTAGTTCGTCAAGCAATTGATGGCATTGCTAAGTCTGATAAATTTGACTTAATTTTAGAGCAGAAATCAGTTGTTTTCTCTAAGCCTAAAGCAAGCATTACAGATAAAGTTGTAGAACAAATTAGCAAACTTAACTAGTGATGAGCGAAAAATCATTTACGCTGGCTGAAATAGCAAAAGAGATTGGCGCAACTGTTAACGGCGATGAAAATTGTGAAGTTAACAGTTTAGCGACTTTGTTGAATGCTCAGCCAGGGCAGATAGCTTTTTTAGCTAACAAAAAATATCGTCAACAACTTAATGATACCAAAGCAAGCGCGGTTATTATTACTGCCGATTGTTTAGAAGATGCCCCAACAAACGCATTAGTCATGGATAACCCTTATCTTGGTTATGCGCTTGCTGCTCAATTACTTGATACAACACCAAAACCTTCTACTAGCATACATCCTTCAGCTGTTATTGATTCAACAGTCACCTTAGGCAATAACGTTTCTGTAGGAGCTAATGCTGTTATAGAGGCTGGTGTAGTGCTTTCAGATAATGTATCAATTGGTGCTGGTTGTTTTATTGGTCGAAATGCAACAATTGGTAACAATAGTGCAATGTGGGCTAATGTGAGCATTTATCATGAAGTTAAGATTGGTAGCGGTTGCTTAATTCAAGCTAATACCGTTATTGGCTCTGATGGTTTTGGTTACGCACCCGTAAAAGGTAAATGGCTGAAAATACCTCAGTTAGGCTCCGTTATTATTGGTAATAATGTTGAAGTTGGCGCAAGTACGACTATTGACCGTGGTGCTTTAGACGATACTATTATTGAAGATAATGTGATTTTAGATAATCAAATTCAAATAGCCCATAATGTAACTATAGGTGCAGGTACAGCAATGGCTGCATGTAGTGTTATTGCAGGTAGCACGACTATAGGAAAGAATTGTACTATTGCTGGTTTAGTAGGTATCAACGGACATATCAATGTAACTGATAATTGTATGTTTACTGGTATGGCAATGGTAACTAAATCAATCAATGAAGCAGGCGTTTATTCTTCTGGTATGCCAGTCACTCCAAATAAAGAGTGGAACAAGATGAATGCTCGTATTCGACGCTTAGATAGTATGTCAAAACGCCTAAGTACATTAGAATCTGAAATATTAGAAAAAAAGAAGTAATTTAGAGTATTTATTTGTTAAAATATGGCTAATTAAATTACTTCATAAGGAAGAATGAATTGGAATCTCAAAAAAATGAGTTAAACGTTCATGAAATTCAAGAGTTAATCCCTCACCGTTACCCAATGTTACTTGTTGATCGTGTTTTAGATTTTGAACCGGGTAAAACCCTTCATGCAATCAAAAATGTGACATTCAACGAACCTGTCTTTATGGGACATTTCCCTGAACTTGCTATTTTCCCTGGAGTGTTAATACTTGAAGCATTAGCACAAGCAACAGGCATTTTAGGTTTTAAATCTAGCGAAGGTCGTGAAGATGGTGAAATGTATTTATTTGCGTCTATAGATAATGCACGTTTTAAACAACCTGTTGTTCCTGGCGACACTATGCATTTGCATGTTGAGTTCTTGAAAGAACGTCGTGGTATGTGGAAATTTCATGGTGAAGCTAAAGTAAACGGAAAAATTGTTTGTTCAGCTGATCTCATGTGTGCAAGACGTAAGCTTTAAACCGATTTAAACAGTATAAGTGGTGAAAAAATGATTCACGAACAAGCTATTATTGAACCAGGTGCGGTTATTGGTAAAAACGTAACTATTGGTCCTTGGACATATATTAGTAAAAATGTTGTTATTGGTGACGATTGCGTAATTAGTTCGCATGTTGTTATCAACGGACCTACACGAATCGGTAAAGGAAATCGTATTTTTCAATTCGCTAGTATCGGCGAAGACTGTCAAGATTTGAAATATGCAGGTGAGCATACAGAATTAGTTATTGGTGATAATAATACCTTTAGAGAAAGCTGTACTATTCATCGCGGAACAGTTCAAGATAACAGTTTAACTAAAATAGGTAGCAATAACCTATTTATGGCTTATACCCATGTCGCGCATGATTGTGTTGTAGGGAATCACTGTATTCTTGCAAACAACGCTTCAATTGCTGGTCATGTACATGTAGGTGATCATGTTATTTTAGGTGGTATGTCAGGTGTTCATCAATTTTGTCATATTGGTGCCCATAGTTTTATCGCTGCTAATGCATTAGTGTTAAAAGATGTTCCTCCATATGTTATGGCGTCAGGGCAACCAGCTAAACCATTTGGATTAAATTCTGAAGGTCTTAAGCGTCGTGGTTTTGATAAGGATGTTATCTTAACTATCAAACGTGCATATAAAGCTGTGTACAGAAAAGGTTTGTCAGCTGATGATGCGATTGAAGAAATTCAAAAGCTAGCGGATAATATGCCTGAATTAACTTTATTCTCTGATTTTATTCGAGATTCAAGCCGCGGTGTTATTCGTTAAATACCGCACATTCTTTGCCTATAGAGTATAAGAAATATTGTGACTCATCCTATAGAAGAAACTAATCAGAAAAATATACCATCAACATCAAAGCCTGTTATAGGTATTGTTGTTGGTGAACATTCTGGTGATACTTTAGGCGAAGGTTTGATTATCGCGCTTAAACGTAACTATCCTAATGCTAAGTTCGTTGGCATTGGTGGTCCTAAAATGCTTAATCAAGGCTTTGAAAGTTTATTCGCTATGGATGAGCTTTCTGTTATGGGCATTGTTGAGGTTTTAGGGCGTTTAAAGCGCCTATTACATGTCCGAAAAAGTGTTTTACAATACTTTACTGACAATAAACCTGATGTGTTTATTGGTATAGATGCACCTGACTTTAATTTAACTTTAGAAGAAAAATTAAAACAGAAAGGCATTAAAACAGTGCAATACGTCAGTCCTTCGGTTTGGGCTTGGCGTGAAAAACGTATTTTTAAAATAGCACGCGCAACTCATATGGTTTTATCATTACTACCATTTGAAAAGAAATTTTATGATAAGCACAATGTCCCATGTACGTTTGTTGGACATTCGTTAGCAGATGACATCCCGTTAATTTCTAATAAATCAGAAGCCAGAGACAGCCTTAACTTACCTCATGACCGTAAAATTCTCGCATTAATGCCTGGAAGTCGCGGTGGTGAACTTGCCAAGTTAGTTGAACCTTTTTTACAAAGTGCTTTGAAACTCGCAGAACAAGATAAAGACTTAATATTTGTTGCTCCGATGATCAGTCAAAAAAGAGCTGAGCAATTTATTACTCTTAAAAATGAAATAGCGCCAAATTTACCTATTGAAATTATTATTAATCAAACTCATAAAGTAATGACAGCTAGTGATTGTTTATTAACAGCTTCTGGAACAGTAACACTTGAAGCAGCATTGATTAAACGTCCTATGGTTATCACTTATAAGTTTAACTTTATTACCTATATGCTCGCTAAATGGTTAGTTAAGCTTAAATGGTTTTCGTTGCCTAACTTGTTAGCTAACGAAACCTTAGTACCTGAACTACTGCAAGACGAAGTGGTTCCAGAAAAAATAGTACCGTTGCTACAAAAGTTTTTAAATGAAGATCAATCTAGTTTGAATGATAAATTTATGAAAATTCATCATAGCCTTAAACAAGATGCCAGTGAAAAAGCAGCACAAGCAGTAATTGAATTAATAGAATTATGAGCGAGTTAATAGAGTCATGAGTGAAACCATCACTGCAAAGCCTGAAAAGAAGCCAGCTAAAAAACCTAAAGTTATTTTTCCTCCGTTTGAATATCCTTTAGCTTACTGTATTGCAGGCGTAGATGAAGTGGGTCGTGGACCATTAGTTGGTGATGTAGTTACTGCAGCGGTAATACTTGATCCCGATAATCCTATTGAAGGTTTAAAAGATTCTAAAAAGCTTTCTGAAAAAAAACGCCCAATATTGGCTGAAGAAATTAAGAAAAATGCTATTGCTTGGGCAATAGGTAGAGCTACCCCTGAAGAAATTGATACCCTCAATATTCTTCACGCCACCATGTTAGCCATGCAGAGAGCAGTACAAGGGCTTAAGGTCACACCTGATTTTGTATTAGTTGATGGCAACAGATGCCCTGTATTTTTAAGTGAGAATGGTCAAGTCGATACACAAGCCGTGGTAAAAGGTGATGATAGAGTGGCTGAAATCAGTGCGGCCTCTATTTTAGCTAAAGTTGCCCGTGATGAAGAAATGGTGGCGCTTGATAAGTTACATCCAGAATACGGGTTTGCTCAGCATAAAGGTTATCCAACCAAAGCGCATTTAGAAAAAATTATTGAGCATGGTGTTTTAGATTGTTACCGAGCCAGTTTCAAACCTGTAGCAAAAGTTATTCAAGAGCAAGGGGTTAACAAACCTTAATGTCTGATAATACACCTGAAACATCTAACGGTTCTACTGAACTTATGGCAGCAGAAAGCTTAGAGCCTGTTGCTAAAGACCCTAAATTTGTCCATTTAAGACTTCATACCGATTTCTCTATGTGCGATGGCTTAAATAAAGTTAAGCCTATTGTTGCTAGAGCAGCAGACTTAGGCATGCCTGCCTTAGCTATTACAGATCAAACCAACCTTTGTGGTTTAGTTAAATATTATCATGCGACACATGGCGCAGGTATAAAGCCAATTATTGGTTGTGATTTTTGGGTTAAAAGTGACGAGTTAGAAGGCGAATTATTTCGCCTTGTTGTGCTGGCATCTAATAACAAAGGTTATAAAAACCTCACCGAACTTATTTCTAATGCTTATCTTCGAGGTCATATTCAAGACCGAGCGGTTATCGATAAAAGCTGGTTAGTTGATTACTCTGAAGGTTTAATTCTTTTATCAGGTGGTCGAGAAGGTGATATAGGTAAAGCCTTAACCAAAGGGAACATGGAATTAGTTGGTGAAATGATTTCTTTTTATCAAGAGAATTTTCATAACAATTTCTTTTTAGAACTTATTCGCACGGGTCGAGAAAACGAAGAAACCTATTTACATTTAGCTGTAGAAGCGGCTGAAAAATACCAACTTCCTGTTGTTGCTACTAATGAAGTGGTTTTCTTAAAAGAAGAAAACTTTGACGCACATGAGATACGTGTTGCGATTCATGACGGTTTCACATTAGATGACAAGCGTCGTCCAAAACGTTACAGCAAAGAACAATATTTACGTTCTGAAGAGGAAATGTGTGAGCTATTTTCAGATATTCCAGAAGCATTAGCTAACAGTGTTGAGATTGCAAAACGCTGTAATGTAACAGTAACCTTAGGTGAATATGTTTTACCTGACTTTCCTACTGAAGGTTTATCGATAGAAGACTTTTTAGTTAAAGTTTCTGAAGAAGGTTTGCAAGAACGACTTGAATTTCTATTTGATAAAGATGCGCCAGATTTTGCAGAAAAACGTAAACCTTACGATGAACGTTTAGCGATAGAGCTAAAAGTAGTGAACGAAATGGGTTTTCCTGGCTACTTTTTGATCGTAATGGAGTTTATTCAATGGAGTAAAGATAACAATATTCCTGTTGGTCCTGGACGTGGGTCAGGGGCAGGGTCATTAGTTGCTTATGCTCAAAAAATTACTGACTTAGATCCTCTTGAATACGATTTGCTTTTCGAACGTTTCTTAAATCCTGAACGTGTATCAATGCCCGATTTTGATATCGATTTTTGTATGGATAGGCGTGATGAAGTTATTGATCACGTAGCAGAACTTTATGGTCGTGATGCTGTATCTCAAATTATTACCTTTGGTACGATGGCTGCGAAAGCGGTGATCCGTGATGTGGGTCGTGTACTTGGTCATCCTTATGGCTTTGTTGATCGTATTTCAAAATTAATTCCTGGAGATCCAGGGATGACATTGGCTAAAGCCTTTGAAATTGAGCCTAAGTTACCTGAAGTTTATGCGCAAGATTCTGATGTAAAAGATCTCATCGACATGTGTCGTATATTAGAAGGTACGACGAGAAACGCGGGTAAACATGCGGGTGGTGTTGTTATATCACCTACAACCATTACTGATTTTGCACCACTTTATTGTGATGACGAAGGTAAAAACCCTGTTACACAGTTTGATAAAAACGATGTTGAAGATGCAGGTTTAGTTAAATTCGATTTCTTAGGTTTAAGAACGCTTACTATTTTACAGTGGGCGATCGAAATGGCAGATGAAAAGTTATTAAAAGCGGGTAAAGAACCGATTGATATTACTCGTATTCATCTTGAAGATCCTGCCAGTTTTAAAGTTCTGCTAAATTCTGAAACCACTGCTGTATTCCAATTGGAATCAAGTGGTATGAAATCATTAATCGCCAAACTAAAACCCGATTGCTTTGAAGATATCATCGCACTGGTAGCTTTATTTAGACCCGGTCCATTGCAATCAGGCATGGTTGATAACTTTATCGAGCGTAAGCATGGTCGTGAAGCGGTTAGTTATCCTGATGAAACATGGCAACATTTAGACCTTAAACCGATACTAGAACCTACATACGGCATTATCTTGTATCAAGAACAAGTTATGCAAATAGCACAGGTTTTAGCGGGTTACTCGTTAGGTGGAGCAGATATGCTCCGTCGTGCTATGGGTAAGAAAAAACCAGAAGAAATGGCAAAGCAGCGTGCAGGTTTTGAGCAAGGCGCTAAAGATCGTGGTGTTGATGGCGAATTAGCCATGAAGATTTTCGATTTAGTGGAAAAATTCGCTGGTTATGGTTTTAACAAATCACATTCAGCAGCTTATGCATTAGTTTCATATCAAACATTGTGGATGAAAACCCATTTCCCTGCGCCGTTTATGGCTGCTGTAATGTCTGCTGATATGGATAATACCGATAAAATTGTTACACTAGTTGATGAATGTGGAAACATGAATATTGATATTCTTCCACCTGACGTTAACGCAGGTCATTATAAGTTTACGGTAAATGAAGATAATCAAATCGTTTATGGCATTGGTGCTATTAAAGGTGTTGGTGAAGGCCCGATAGAAGCGATTATAAAAGCGCGTAAAGAGGGCGGCCCTTTTGTTGATTTATTTGATTTTTGTGCACGTTTAGATCTTAAGAAAACCAATAAAAGGGTACTTGAAAAACTTGTGAAAGCAGGTGCTATGGACAATTTAGGTCCGCATCGAGCTGCCTTGTTTGACACCTTACCTGAAGCCATTAAAGCTGCTGATCAGCATGCAAAAGCACAAGCATTAGGTCAAGATGATTTATTTGGTTTAATTAATGAAGAACCTGAAGATACCAGGCAAGCGTTTAAAACCATTGTTAAATGGCCAGAAGAAGTTTGGTTAAATGGCGAAAAAGAAACTTTAGGGTTATACCTAACAGGTCACCCTATAAATCGTTTCTTGTCTGAAATAAAACATTACGCTAGTGGTCGCTTAGTTAGTATGCAACCCACCAATAAAGATAAGACCACAGTTGCTGTCGGTTTGGTGTTAGGCGTAAGAATTATGGTGAATAAACGTGGTCGTAAATGGGCATTAGTTACATTAGATGACAAAAGTGCACGTATTGATATTCGACTTTTTCCTGATGATTATGATACCTTTGCCGAGTTACTTGTTGCAGATGCTATTTTAGTATGTAGTGGACTGGTCAGCTTTGATGAATATTCTGGTGGCATTACAATGACCGCCCGAGATATAATGACCATTGCTGATGCAAGAGAAAACTATGTCACATCTCTCGATATTAATGTTAAACGTACAGCTATTAATAATAATTTTATAGAAAGTTTTTCTCAGGTACTGTCTCCTTTTAAAGATGGTACTTGCCCTATACGGGTATTTTACGAGCGTGAAGAAGCGCACGGAATGCTTGAATTAGGCGTACAATGGCGAGTTACTCCAGAAGATGCTTTATTGCATGAACTAAGGACACTACTTGGTGAAGAGTGCTTAGCGTTACAATTTAAATAAGAGTTGTCTAACACAGCTCAAAGACTTAGGTAAAAATTAACATGTCATTAGATTTTTTAGACTTCGAACAGCCAATCTCTGAGCTTGAAGCGAAAATTAAAGAATTAGAGTCGGTAAATTCTGGGCAAGTACTTGATTTAGATCTTGAAGAACAAATTAACCAGTTGCGCGGCAAAAACAAAGAATTAACGAAAAAGATTTTCGCTAATCTTGACCCTTGGCAAACAGCACGTGTGGCACGTCATCCACAACGTCCTTATACACTTGATTATATTGAGCGTATGTTTACTGAGTTTGATGAATTAGCAGGTGATCGTGCTTACGCAAACGATAGAGCTATTGTTGCTGGTACAGCAAGATTAGACGGTATGCCTGTAATGATCATTGGTCATCAGAAAGGTCGTTCTACTAATGAAAAAGTTAAACGTAACTTTGGTATGCCTCGTCCAGAAGGTTACCGTAAAGCATTACGTTTAATGAAGATGGCAGAGCGTTTCAATATGCCAATCATCACGTTTATTGATACTCCAGGTGCTTATCCTGGTATTGGCGCTGAAGAGCGTGGTCAATCAGAAGCTATCGCAACTAACTTAAAAGTTATGGCGCGCTTAACTGTTCCTATCATCTGTACTGTAATTGGTGAAGGTGGTTCTGGTGGTGCTTTAGCAATTGGTGTTGGCGATAGAGTTAACATGTTGCAATATTCTACTTACTCAGTAATTTCTCCAGAAGGTTGTGCTTCAATCTTATGGAAAACCGCTGAAAAAGCACCATTAGCAGCTGAAGCTATGGGTATAACTGCACATCGTATTAAAGAATTAGAATTAATCGATAATGTTGTTGAAGAGCCTTTAGGTGGCGCGCATAGAGATATGGATTTTATGGCTGAATGCTTGAAGCAAGAAATAAAAAGCAACTTAGCTGAGTTAACTGACTTATCTAAAGAAGACTTAATTGAAGCACGTTACAATCGTTTAATGTCTTACGGTTACTGTTAATTTAACAGCCTGAATAATTTTCTAGCTTTAACGAGTCATATGATGAGTTAAAGCTAGTTTATATTCTAGAACGTACCAAAGAGTAAGCTAATCCGCATGTCATTAGAATCCACTCTACATAATTTTTTAACTTCTTACCCTGACTCACATCTTATTATCGCTTATAGCGGTGGTATCGATTCTCAAGTTCTATTGCACGCTTTAGCAAATATTAAAAAACATTCATCAGATAACGCAATTCATATTTCTAATTCTGTCAGTGTTTGTCATGTTAATCATGGATTAAGCGAAAACGCCGAACAATGGGAAATCTTTGCTAAAGAGCAATGTGATTTACGTCAATTTTCTTTAGATATTTGTCGTGTTCATATAAATATTAAAGCACAACAAAGTATTGAAGAGCTTGCTAGAGACGCAAGATACGACGCGATAAAAGCCTTAATTACAGAAAAAAAACTCAGTAATGTGATTGTTCTCACTGGGCATCATAGTGATGACCAAGCTGAAACTTTTTTGTTGGCGTTAAAACGCGGCTCAGGTCTTAAAGGTTTATCAGCCATGAAGCACACAATGGCTTTTGGAGACGCATTACTAGCAAGACCATTACTTAATCTTTCTAGAAGCCAAATAGAAGCTTATGCGCACGATAATGGACTTTCTTGGATTGAAGATGAATCAAATGATGATGTTCGTTTTGATCGTAATTTTATTCGTCACCATGTTATGCCTAAAATCACCGATAGATGGCCAAGCTTTTTAAAAACCATTAATCGAAGTGCTGAGCATTGCCAAGAAGCTGAATCACTCTTGGTTGAATTAGCACAACAAGATTTACATAGTATTCAAACCGCGGACAAATGTTTGTCGTTAACTAAACTACAAGCACTATCACCAGCGCGTTTTAATAACCTTATTCGCTATTTTCTCAGTAGTCATGACGGCTTGATGCCGAGCACCGCACAATTAGCACAATTACAAAGCCAACTGTTTGCTAAAACAGATAAAACACCAGCTGTTAAAGTTGGGGATTATTGGTTAAGACGTTTCAAGGACAATGTTTATCTTACAGGTGAACTACAAGATATTACTGAAGTGATTTTGCCAATCAAGTTAGATGAACTTACGTTATCATCGAAGACTCTTATTGAATTACCTGATGGTTTAGGTCAATTAACATTTGAACTTCAAGGTTTATCTAACCGTATTAATTTTGCTGCACACGAACAAGAACAAGAACAAGAACATGAGCAGGAAGGCGAAGATAAAAATAAGGCGAGCCAAGGTATTGTTGCTCCACTTATAAATCAAACAGTAAGTATTCGTTTTTCTCATAACAATCCCACTTGTACGCCAGATTACCGACAACATTCGCGTTCATTAAAAAAGATTTTACAAGAACTAGAACTACCTACTTGGGAACGTAAACGTTTACCTTTCTTATATTACAATGAAGAACTTGTTGCTGTAATTGGGTACTTTGTTTGTAAAGAATACCTCCCAACGGAAACTGATAATATATTAAGTGCCTCTTGGCTAAAATGAGTTGTTTAAAGCTCAGTTGTCTAAAACTAAGCTATCTACAGTTAACGAATTAAAACACGTTAGCTAATACCAAACGGATTAATTTATTGCTCACTTAGCGAGAATTTAAAGGCTTAGAGGCACAGGTTCATAGTTCTAGACTGAACCTAAGCACCTACATCCATGTAGGCGAGGCATTGATTGAAGAGAATGGTTATTCTCGGTAACTGCTCCTGCGTTACCCTAATGTCCTACATCCATGTAGGAATCTTGTCAAAATCAATAACGCGGCATATGAGTCTTTAAATTCTCGCCCTTCGGGAGCTCATTAGCAAACTGATAACATCACAAAATTAAAAAAATATAGAATAACTATGTTTAATCAATTTTGCTTGTTCTAAGCTTGCTAATGTAGCTCTAAGTTGCTCAATAAATTAATCCGTTTGGTATAAAATATATTTTAAATAACTTCTTTGAAATGAAAACAGCCACTTTAAGTGGCTGTTTTTTTGTTGTTCTTAATTATTATCTACTTAACTATAACTAAGCTTACTTAGATAAGTAATGTGACGCTGCAGCAGTAAATACCACATCTGTTGAGCTATTAAGTGCTGTTTCAGCAGAATCTTGTATCACACCAATAATAAATCCAATCGCTACCACTTGCATAGCCACGTCGTTAGGAATACCAAATAAGCTACAAGCTAATGGGATAAGTAATAAAGACCCACCAGCAACGCCTGAAGAACCACAAGCTGATATAGAAGCCACTACACACAATAATAATGCGGTAGGTAAATCAATAACAATACCTAAGCTATTTGCTGTAGCAAGTGTTAATACTGTTACTGTAATAGCCGCGCCAGCCATATTAATTGCTGAACCTAATGGAATTGAAATTGAGTAAGTATCTTCATGCAAGTTAAGTTTCTTACATAGCGCTAAGTTAATTGGAACGTTTGCTGCTGAGCTGCGGGTGAAAAATGCCGTAATACCTGACTCTTTTAAACAGGTGAAAACTAATGGGAATGGATTTTTTTTCGTTACCATATACACAATAAACGGATTCACAATCAAAGCGATAATTAGCATAGAGCCAACCAATACAGTTAATAGTTGTGCGTATTCTGAGAATACTGAAAACCCTGTACTTGCAATAGTATTAGCAACCAAACCGAAGATACCAATAGGTGCTAAACGAATAACAAACCTTACAATACCCGTAATCGCTTCACTAAAGTCGTGAACCATAGCTTTAGTGCTTTCGTTTGAATGTTTTAATGCAAGCCCTAAACCAATGCCCCAAGCTAAAACAGCGATAAAGTTACCGTTAGTAATGGCTGTTACTGGGTTTTCTACTACTTTAAACGCTAACGTTGTTAGTACTTCACCCAATCCTTGAGGTGGGTTTGCTGTTGCGCCAACAATATCTAAAGTCAATGTTGTAGGAAATAAGAAACTTAATACTACAGCAACACAAGCCGCGCTTAAGGTACCTATAAAATAAAGGAAAATAATAGGTTTTAAGTTAGCGTCATTATTAGGTTTTTGATTGGCTATAGAAGACATAACTAAAACAAAAATAAGTACAGGGGCTACAGCTTTCAAAGCATTAACAAATAATTGCCCAAGCACAGCAAATGATTGTGCTATATCAGGTGCTACTGTTGCGAATATTGACGCTAATATAATGGCGATAATAATTTGGCTTACTAAGCCCATAGATTTTAATTTGGTAGATAAAGAAGGAGAACCTTCGTTGGCTAGTGTCATGAATTAATCCTAAGTTATTGTTCTTATTTATCAATATATTTTGTATTCATCGAATTTAATATAAATTCTTGAATTATGTGCGTAGTTTTTCTTATTGCAGCCTCAATGTCTACAATAATTCAATTAACTTGATGTTTTTAGTGAGTCTTAGGGACTTGAGACGTTGTTTTTTCACTGGAGCGTCGTATAATTACGCCACTGATATTTTATAACTTCTAGGATGAGAAATGGTAGCGCAAAAAGCTTTAGAGCAACGTAGCAATAACACTTGTGAATTATGTACAGCAACAGAAAAATTAGCTGTATTTCCCGTGCCGCCAACAAGTGATTTAAGTGCTCAACAAAGCATTTTAGTTTGTCATACGTGTTTAGAACAAATTGAAGGCAATGCTGATTTAGATGTAAATCACTGGCGTTGTTTGACAGATAGCATGTGGAATCAAGAACCTGCTGTTCAAGTTATGTCGTACCGTATGTTACATAAACTATCAGCTGAAAGCTGGGCGCAAGATGCTTTAGATATGATTTACATGGAAGACAATGTAAAAACATGGGCAGAGCAAGGTATCGCTGCAGCCGAGCGTGAAGGTCCAACAAGAGATAGTAATGGCGCTGAATTGCAAGATGGTGATGATGTTACTTTGATTAAAGACTTAAAAGTAAAAGGTGCAAACTTTACCGCTAAGCAAGGGACTTTAGTGCGTGGTATTACGTTAACAGACAACCCTGAACACATTGAAGGGAAAGTTAATGGTACACGTATTGTATTAGTTGCGAGTTACCTTAAAAAAGCCTAATTAAATCTTATAATTTTAGATTTTTTTAATTTCTAGGTTATTCACGAGCTTTATAGATTAGCTATAAAGCTTATTTTACTTGTTCAGTAGTTCACCTAAACCAGTATTTTATCTAAATCATTATTGAACACTCTTAATACATTCAAATAATAAATTGTCTATTTCCTTATCAGGGTGATCTTTATAATATTGAATGCCGCATTCTGAATCATTATCTAAACGTTTAATTACCCCTTTTATTGTTACAGGTAAGCCTGACTTAGGCATAAGTAAATTAATTTTAATTTTAATTTTACTTTTAGCTATATTCTCAGGCATAGCAGAAAAAAGTTTTATTTTTATGCCTGCCATACTCATATCAAGCACCTGACCTTCTAAATGTATTTCAGTATCATCAGTAGGCGTAAAAATCGTAATGTTTGCTGTTAAGCTTTGTGGTTTAACTCTTGCGTGTTTTCTATTATCTATATTCATATGATTATTTCCTTTAATGAATACAGAACAGTATAGTTCAAATTTTTGATAACGTTAGTTTATAGCTGTGCTACAGCTAGGTTTTAGCTCTAGTGTGATTATTTATTACTGTTGAGTTTTATAAAAAATTTATAATTATATTGCTGTGTTGTGAGATGAAGGTATGGGATAGAGGAGTGGTTTATTTAAGTACAACAATCCGACAAAAATATTGTTGTACTTAGTAATACCAAACGGATTAATTTATTGAGCAACTTAGAGCTACATTAGCAAGCTTAGAACAAGCAAAATTGATTAAACATAGTTATTCTATATTTTTTTAATTTTGTGATGTTATCAGTTTGCTAATGAGCTCCCGAAGAGCGAGAATTTAAAGGCTTATATGCCGCGTTATTGATTTTGACAAGGTTCCTACATGGATGTAGGACATTAGGGTAACGCAGGAGCAGTTACCGAGAATAACCATTCTCTCAATCAATGCCTCGCCTACATGGATGTAGGTGCTTAGGTTCAGTATGGAACTATGAACCTGTGCCTCTAAGCCTTTAAATTCTCGCTAAGTGAGCAATAAATTAATCCGTTTGGTATAAGTATCATATTTACCTTTTAAGTGTAAATACGATACTTTTTATCTTTCTGTTTTAGTGAGAGTTAAAATAATTTAGACATCAATATTCATATTCTAGTAAGTAATAGAAAACGATACCTGAGCTAACGTATATCTTTTACTTAGCTGTTTTACGTTCTATTTTTTCTTGGCGTTTCTCTTTTATTAGATGTTTAACATCACCACCAATATGTGTTTCACCACGTTGTTTAGCTAAGTTTACTTGACGTTCACGCTCTCTAAAACCAGAACGTTGCTCATCAGTATATTTGTCGATACAGCGAGGGCAGCTAACACCTTTAACATAAAATTCACTCAGCTTTTCTTCTTCTGTAATTGGAAAGCGACAAGCAAAACATTGATCGTATTGGCCTTGCTCTAAGTTATGATTTACGGCTACTCGGCTATCAAATACAAAACATTCACCTTCCCACATGGTTTCTTCTTGTGGTACTTCTTCTAAGTATTTAAGTACACCACCTTCAAGATGATAAACCTCTTCAAAGCCTTGCTCTTTAAGATAAGCGGTAGACTTTTCACAACGAATTCCGCCCGTACAGAACATAGCGACTTTTTTATGTTTGTTTTTATCTAAGTTCTTTTCAACATACTCTGGAAATTCACGAAAGGTTTCAGTATTAGGATTAACCGCGTTTTGAAAAGTACCTATTTCTACTTCGTAATCATTACGAGTATCTACCAATAAAACATCAGGATCAGAAATCAAAGCATTCCAGTCTTTTGGTTTTACATAAGTGCCCACAGTGAGCGTAGGATCTATGCCTTCAACGCCCATAGTAACAATTTCTTTTTTCAATTTAACTTTTGTACGTTGGAAAGGGTTTTCAGTATTGTAAGCATATTTACAAGACAAAGGAGACAAGCGTTCATCTTGTTCTAAATAGGTGAGCACAGTTTCAATACCTGCTTGTAGACCCGCTATTGTACCGTTAATACCTTCTTGAGCTAAAAGCAGGGTGCCTTTAACTTCATTTTCTTCCATTACTGCGAGTAAAGGAGCTTTTAAACTTTCAAAATTTTCTAAACGAACAAACTTATATAGTGCGCAAACTGTAATTTGACTCATAACGTTACCCATTGAACTAACCAAACCGTAAATTTGGTGCTGTAGATTAATAAAATATACATAATTTATATGTACTTAGATGCTTTTGTAATTAAAAGGTTGTTCCCTTAAAAAAGCGTTGGGGATTCTAGCAAATAATATGCATTAACTAAACAGCAATGAAGCTAATTCACTTGCGATAGATCAAAGTTTAGTGTCATCAACTTGTCATGGTTTAGTAAACGAATTGTCATATTTTGTTTTTACATTAAAGCTGTTGAGTTTTGAGATTGTTTAGCTGCGATTTTTTTGAGCAAAACTATGTGTGAACAAAGTTGTACTTAAATATTTAGTTAAAGTACTGCCCAAACATTAATAGCCGGTATTAAAACGATTGAATCCTACATTATAGGATCACAAAACTTCAACATACCCTAATTGAATTGATGATCAGTAAATTCTAATAACTTTTAAAGAGGTTTTGAAAATGGCTAATTATGATTTATATGCAATAGAAGAATTCATGAGCGAGGAAACTGTTGAAGTGACACCAAAAATAACCACTAAAACGATAACCAGAAAATGGCGTGAAATAGAAAACTTTAAAGAGAATCAAAAGTTACACCGCGAATTGTTAGAATATAGTCAATACGGTTTATAACGTTATACTTAACCTGAACACGGTTTAAGATATTCTTAACTCATTAAAATTATTACTAATAAAACTTAACGATGAAGCAAGTAAAGGTAGCTGTTAGAGAAGAATATATTAAGCCGAGCTCAGCTTACTTAGTCATATCGAGTTATCTCTCGCCATATTAAGCTTTAGATAGCGTGATATTCGTTGTTACTCATAATACCGAAATTAAGCCCTGACTTTAGCTAGGGCTTTAAATTCGCTTTTAACTCTTAAAGCTTATACCGATATCAATATAGGTTAACGAAATGATTCATAAACATATCATCTAATTATTCGCATGTTTTGCTCACTAAGAATAAATATAAATAACGGATATTGCTGCTAAAAACGAATGATTCAGAAAAACAACTTCACCTAAGCTGAGTTTAATAAGAATTAATGCTTTTTTCTTCTTAAAGACATAGGTAAAATCCCGCCTTATTTATTACTGAATTAGAGCGACTCTTCCATGTTTGAACTTAAATACAATACTCCTTTTGAATGGACTGAAGCTGTTTTAGCTGACTTTAGCTCTTTTTTACAAGACCATGCTGCTGCAGAGAAAAAAGCATCAGGTATGGCTATGTCTATGTTATCTCACTATCAAGACCGCTCACGTTTAGTAAAAGAAATGACAGATTTAGCTTTAGAAGAGCTTATCCATTTTAAACAAGTGTTAAAGTTGTTAATCGCACGCGATGTGCCATTAGCTAATGACAAAAAAGATCCTTATGTAAAAGAGTTACGTACCGTATTTAGACATGGGCAAGAAGCTTTCTTTATGGATCGATTACTGGTTGGTGGTGTTATTGAAGCTCGTGGTCATGAACGTTTTTCTTTAGTTGCTCAAGCATTAGAGCCAGGAAAAGATAAAGACTTTTATGTAAGTATCGCTAAATCAGAAGAAAAACATAAAAATTTATTTGTAGAATTAGCCTATGAATATTTTGATAAAGATGAAGTAAATGCACGCTTGGAAGAAATTTTAGAGTTTGAAGCTAAAGTTTGTGCAAAATTACCGTTCAGAGCCGCTCTTCATTAGCATTAAATTCCTCCTTTTTAGTACATCATTTACATATCTAATATATTAAAATTAACAGCTGATTTAGATAAAACTAAATTAGCTTTTTTATTTTATGTTTTAAGTCCCCAAATTTTCATTCGTTTCAAAGTTGTTAATATTGTTAACATTTATTTAGCATCCGTTGTGTTTTTATACAACTTTAGTTAGTTGAATTTATTAAATAAGTTTTTATTCAAGCGATCAACTACAAAAAATTGGAAAATAATAGCAAGAGTGCCATACTCTTTTTATCAAGATATTAACAACTAGTTTTTTAAATGAAGCATTCTGAAACTCCAAATAATAGTAACTTGAATTATGGTCAATTATTAGATCGTTACTTTTTAGACGAAGGTGTATTGAGCATTGCTTTTGATGATGCCTTTAATAATGTTTTGTGTTTAACAAATAGAGTATGTGAGAGTTCATTTAGTCAAATAAATATTATTGGTCACACTAAGTATTGGCGCAAAACTGATATTGAGTTTACTACAGGCTATTGTGAAACGACTCACGCATTAAGCGAAATAGTCATCAAGCATAATGAACTTTTTGAAGTATCGGGGATATTAGAAGATAACCGAATCATTAATCATCCCATCTTTATTAATGATATTAATATCAAACACTATGCAGCTATTCCCATCACTTTATCTGATAGAAGTGTTATAGGTACCTTATGCTTAATGAACTCTGAAGCTTGTTTATTAACTGAGGATAGTAAATCAGCGTTATTGTTAATGGTTAAGAATATAGCCTCACAAATAGAGCTTTATCTAAAGAATACAATTTTAGAAGAAAGTGCTTCTCAGAATAATGAAGTTTCATCAGGTTCAGTACGAATTTTAACTAAAGAAGAAATATTTGCCGAAATAGATACCTTTCTTCATCGAGCAGTTCATGATCTAAGATCGCCATTGAATGCAATAAAAAATATCACCTCATGGATTCAAGAAGATATTGATGATGGTCTTACCGATGACAATGACAAAAACTTTTCTATGGTAGCTAATAGCACGAAAAGAATGGAAAGGTTACTTACTGATTTAAGCATATATTCACAAATTGGTAGAGAACTCCATCCAGCAGAAAGTTTTAGTTTAAAAACGTTAGTTAATGAAAGTTGTGTCGCGGTTCAGTTACCCAACAGTTTTAATGTTTCAGTTGAGCAATGCAAAATTGAATTACCCAGAGAGCCGCTATTATTTGTCTTGAATCATTTATTATCAAACGCAATTAAGCATCATGATAAAACACAAGGCAATATTAATATTAGCTACACAGATGAGTTAGAACACTTTCATCTGTCGATTTCTGATGATGGGCCAGGTATCCCCGAAACTTACCAGAAGAAAGTTTTTGAAGCATTTCAAACATTAAAATCTAAAGATCAAGTTGAAGGAAGTGGACTTGGTTTAACCATGATACAAAAAACATTGGCCTTTTATTCAGCTGAGATAAACGTTGAATCTCAAGAAAATGAAGGGGCTACTTTTACTATCACTTGGCCAAAACATAATATTAACTCAGTGCTTTAAGCGTTATATTTCATAAGGGACGTAATGAATATATTATTAGTAGATGATGATTTAGCTGATAGAGAAATTATCAGAAGGACGTTAAGTCGGAATGAAGGTGAGTTTGAGTTATTTGAAGCTAACTCCGCTGAGGAAGGCTTAAGAATAGCTGAACGTGGCGGTTTTGACGTACTATTACTTGACTATAGAATGCCTGAGGTTGATGGTATTGAAATGGTTATTGAACTAAGAAGCCGTCCTAATCTTGGCGAAACAGCAATAGTTATGATGAGTGCATCAGATGATGAAGTGCTCGCACTGTCTTGCTTACAAGCTGGCGCACAAGATTTTATCCCTAAAAGTGAAATTACAACAAGCAAACTAAAGCGCGCCATTCTCCAAGCCAAAAAACGCTTTGAACTTGAAAAGAAAGTTTATGACAGCTTTTGCCAAGTAAGAGAGTTAGCAGAAAAAGACTCGTTAACGGGATTGTCTAATCGCTATCATTTTGAAGAAGCCTTAAAAGTCTCAATCGATAACAACAAACGTTTTCAAAGCAATATTGCTTTACTCTTATTAGATTTAGATCATTTTAAAAAGGTTAATGATACTTACGGTCATGAAGTCGGCGATAAACTATTAAAGTATGTCGTTAACTTAGTTAAGCAGTGTTTACGCGATAATGAACTTTTTGGTCGACTTGGTGGTGATGAATTCGCTATTTTTCTAACGGGTTTGGATTTAATTAGTGGTGCTACTTCTGTGGCTCAACGTATTATTCGATCTTTAGAAAACCCGATTGTTATTGATGGTCATACAATTCAATGTGGCGTAAGTATTGGAATAGCACTGCATCCTCAAAATGCCAGCACTGCAGAGTCTTTGACTAAATATGCCGACATTGCGATGTACCGAGCCAAAAAACAAGGTCGAAATCAGCTGTGTTATTTTGAAAATGAAATGCAGCAACAATTCTCTCGAAATTATGAAGTAGAGATGGAATTGAAAAAAGCGGTGATCAACCAAGATTTCGAACTACATTATCAGCCTGTTATTAATGTTCAAAGCAAAAATATTATCGGTGTAGAAGCGCTTATTCGTTGGCCAAACTGCAAGCTAAACTCAACGCCAGATGAATTTATTCCTATTGCGGAACAGTCTAAAACTATTATTCAAATAGGTGAGTGGGTTTTAGAAACGGCTATAAAGCAATTAGCTATTTGGCATCGTAAATATAATAAACCACTTACTATGGCAATTAATATTTCAGCTAAACAATTGAATAACTCAACGCTTATTCCTACTTTCGAATATATGTTGAATAAGTATGATATTAAACCAGAATCAATTGTTTTAGAGTTTACTGAAACTGCACTACTGTCTCAAGATGAACAGAATAATCAGCGTATAACCGAGTTATATCGATTAGGTTGTAAATTAGCACTAGATGATTTTGGAACAGGTTTTTCATCTTTATCGCATTTATTAAATTACCCTATAAATATTGTTAAATTAGATAAATCGCTTTTACCTAACTGTAAATCAGAAACAAGACATTTATCGATTGTAAAAGGAATTGCAGCAATGGCTCGAACTATAGGTTTACATATTGTTGCTGAAGGTGTTGAAACTCAATATCAAAGCGATTTATGTTTAGAATTAGAAGTAGATGAGTTACAAGGTTACTTTTTTGAAAAAGCCTTACCTGCAAATGAATTAGCTGAAAAGTGGTTAAAGTAGAAAGTGTCTTTTTATTGTTATATTAGTTTGTTACTCTTTAAATAGAATAGCTTGGTATATTTTATACAGTGATGTGAGATGCTAGATTTGATGGTTACCCAAATACATACGTAAATAAATGAAGGACTTCATAAGCTATTAAAAAAGCGAAGATGGTTAAGTATTAAATAGTAATATTGATATATTTACATCGGATAGACGATTTTACTGAATCGGTACTTTAACTTAATTAGATACATAAAATTGACTATGAAAAAAATAATAAGTTCAATCCTCATTCTTTGGGTTACTCAAACCTTACTCTTTGTCGGTAATGTAGAAGCAGATGATAAAATTATTCATATTTATCAAGATGCCGACTTATCTATACATAGCCAATCTTCAAAAGCGATTCAACTAGGCATCGAAGTTGCCTTCGCTGAAGTAGATAATGAGGTAAATGGTTATAAAGTCCTTTTCAAATACCTAGACCACCGTGGCAATGTGATCCGCAGTAAAAGAAACTATAAAGCCTTTTTGAATGATCCTAATGCTTTGGTAATATATTCAGGTATACATTCAGCCCCGTTAATTAAAAATCGAACCTTCATTAATAAAAATAAAGCGCTAACTCTTGTTCCTTGGGCAGCAGGTGCACCTATTACACGTCATCCTGCTAAAGAGAACTGGATCTTCCGTTTATCTGTAGATGATATGCAAGCGGGCGTAGTCATTATTGATTATGCAATGAAAAACCAGCAATGCCACAAACCTCAGCTTTTACTCGAAAACACACCTTGGGGAACATCTAACTTACTGAATATGTCGAAAGCTTTGACAACTTATGACATTCAATCTCCTCAAGTTACTCGTTTTGATTTGAATATTAAAGCCAAGGGCGCGCAAGTACTTATCGATAGCATTATTAACCAAGGTAGCGATTGCTTAATCTTAGTAAGTAATGCTGTTGAAGGTATTGTATTCGCTAATGCGATGTTAGAGGTACCAACAAGTAAAAGATTGCCTATTATTAGTCATTGGGGAATAACCAGTGGTGACCTACATGAAAAAATTGATGTTAAGACAAGAGAAGGCTTAGCTTTAAACTTTATTCAAAGTTGTTTTGCCTTTACAAATGAAACTCAAACGCCTCTGGCTAACCAAGTATTTAATCAATTAATTACACATACTAAAGGTACTATTAACAAACCAGCTGATTTACAGTCAGCGGTTGGTTTTATACATGCTTATGATTTAACTAAATTATTAATCCAGGCAATTAAACAATCAAAGCTAACTGGAGACACCTTAAAAGACAGAAATACAATACGTCTTGCTTTAGAAAATCTCTCTAATCCCGTTCAAGGTTTAATAAAAATATATGATAAACCTTTTTCAATTTTTGATTCTGTACTCAATAACAAAGCGCACGAAGCATTAAATGCCAGTGACTATTGTATGGGATATTACGGCGCAACGAATGAAATTATAATCATAAATGAATAAGACTAATTTAAAAAATGAAGCATCAAATAAGGTGATAATATTCCGTACTGTGGTTGGTTACAGTATAGGTTTACTCTCTTTATTAATGCTACTTAGTGCTTTTATTATTATCCCAAAAATAAATACATTGTTCGAAGAGCAATATGATAAAGACACTAAAAGAGAGCTTAAAAAAGAAGTTGCGCTATTTAATAACTTTATTGAAAGCCAAAGAAGGGTTATTGAAGATCTCGCCAAATTTCCAAGTATAACCAATGCGGTTATGTTATCTGATGCAGATAATGGCTCAGTCAATGGTTTATTAAAGAATGTTGTTATAGGTGGTGAAAAAGGGCGACTCGTCTTACAAGATATTGAAGCGAATGTATTAGTACAAACCACAAAACAGCTACAAGGTATTTATAGTAATGAAGAGCCTTGGATAGAAGAAGTTTTAAACGCCTCCAAACCCTATCATTTTCAATTGTTAAGTCAGAATCAAGAGTTTATATTTTTCAAATTATCAGTACCTGTACTCTACAGTGGCTACGTAGAAGGTATACTAACAGGCGAAATAAAAATATCGACTAGTGATGTTTTTGTTAATCAAACGTTTAGTTCAGATACTGCGATAACGTTAACCCAAAATGAATTAACGGTAGGTACAAGTACCAATCAAATTGCTTTGGCTCGTGAGAATACCGCTGTATTAGAGGATCTAAATGTAATATTTACTTATATTACCGACGATGCACCTTTATTGAAAAGAGAGCGTAGCGTTCAGAACTTGATTTTCTCGGTGTTATTGGCAGGTTTAGCCGTATCTTTTATTTTATTTTCACTGCTCAGTTACACTGGAACGTTACAAAAATTAAAGCAGAGAGATAGAAAGAATAACCGTATTAGTTTATTTCTTATGCCTATCACTATTGGTGTTTTAGGTGTTAGCGCTAGTATTATTACTTTTATTATTGTATCGAATGCTAAACAAGTATCCGTTGAAAATAATTTGATTTTTGAAAGTCAAAAACACGTACAAGAAGTGCGAGAAAACCTAAACACCTACTTAGGTATTCTTGACTCAGTTAACGCATTTTTTAGTGCTTCTGAAGAAGTAGAACGTCAAGATTTTAAAGCTTTTGTTGAATCGTTTCTTGTACAACATAAAAGTATTAAAGCAATAGAGTGGATACCGAGTATTACTCATGAAGAACGTCTAGTACTTGAAGAAGAAGCTAGGTTAGATGGCTTTACAAACTTTAGTATTAATGAAATTAACCAAGATGGGAGTTTAGCTTCAGCGCCACAACGTGAACATTATTTACCTGTTTATTATTTAGAGCCTGTAGCAGGTAACGAAAACGCATTAGGCTTTGATTTAGCCTCTAATCCTTTAGAGCTAAAAACCTTAATTAAGGCGCAAGAAAGCGAGAGTAAAGTTGCTACTTCTAAAATTACTTTATTTGAAGAAGATATAACTAAAGCGGGTATTTTTATCTTCAGACCTGTTTTTTATAATGATAAAAAACAAGTAACTGAAAAGCTTAAGCTACAAGGTTTTACTTCTATTTCATTAAGGGTTGAAGACCTTGTCAATGAAGTGCTGTTAGGTATGGATAGTAATTTAGCTTTGTTTATTCAAGACATCTCAGATCCTGAATTCCCAGAAACCCTTTATGGTACACCTCAAGTAGTGGAGTCTTTTTCACGAGATGAGATTATCAATTTAGCAGGGCGTAGCTGGCGAATAAAAATATACAGTAAAGAAAATAAAACTGAATATGCGCAATCTGCATGGGGTATGTTAATTACGGGCTTAATATTCTCTGGCATTATCGTTTTAGGCTTGGTTCATTTGATCCGTAGACGTGAGTATGTTGAACAGATCGTTGTGCAAAGAACTGCAGAACTTACGGCAAGTGAAGAGCATCATAGAGCGATAGTGGAGCTAGCGGTTGATGGCCTGATCACCATTGATAAATTTGGAATTATTGAACGATTTAATAATGCAGCCGAAAATATATTTGGTTATCCGTCTAAAGAAGTGATTGGCTCTAACATTAAAATTTTAATGCCAGCTTCTTCCCATCAAGGAAGTGATGATTACTTTAAAAATAAACAAGATGAAACCAAAGAACAAATAATCTCAATTGAGCGTTATATAGGTAGTGGGAAATATGCAAAAGGCCAGCATAAAAACGGAACAACATTCCCTATAGAAGTTTCTGTTAGCGAAATAAAGCTCGGTTCTACAATCAAGTACAGTGGAATTGTTAGAGATATAAGTGACCGCGTTGCTTTTGAGAAAGAGCGTGAACAGTTTATAGAAAAATTAACTGATTCGAATGAAGAGCTTGAACGCTTTGCTTTTGTTTGTTCACATGATCTACAAGAACCACTGCGTATGATAAGAAGTTTTTCTGAAAAGCTTCAAGATCATATTAAAGACGATCTTGAACATGATGAAAAAGGTAAGAAATATTTCCACTTTGTTATTGATGGTGCTATTCGTGCTCAAGCACTAATTAATGATATCCTTACCTATTCAAGTATTAATAACGATATAAAACAATTAGAAGATGTTAATATGCAAGATCTTCTTAATGTTATTAAGAAAAACGCTCTTGATTTAACGGAAGGTGACACCGTTGAAATAACATACGATACCTTGCCCAACTTACATGGTAATAAAACGCAGTTATTTCAGTTGTTCCAAAACTTAATTAATAACGGCATCAAATATCAAAAACCTGATGCTAAGGCACATGTTCATATAAGTGTAAAAGACGCTACAGATCATTGGTGCTTTTCGATAAAAGATAATGGCATTGGCATGGATGAGCGCCATTTTAAGAAGATTTTTGAAGTTTTCCAACGATTGCACCGCAGAAGTCAGTATGCAGGTACAGGTGTTGGCCTATCTATTTGTAAAAAAGTAGTAGAGCGCCATGGCGGAACTATATGGGTTGAATCTGAGAAAGGTATGGGTTCGACTTTTTATTTTACATTATTAAAAGCCTAAAATTTGCAGGTTTTTTAACAAGGTTAATTATGATTAAAGAAGCAAAACTCGCTGAAATCCTTCTAGTTGAAGATAACGAAGGTGATATAGAGTTAACTAAAGAAGCTTTTGAAGAGGCTCAATTTCGCAACACGTTAAATGTTGTTGAAGATGGTGATGAAGCCCTAGATTATCTTTTCAAACGTAATGGATTTGAAGATGCAGTAATGCCTGATATTATTTTACTGGATTTAAATTTACCTTGTACAGATGGTAGAGAAGTATTAGAAATTATTAAAGCGGAACCGCGTTTAAAAAGAATTCCCGTTATAGTATTAACCAGCTCTAGAGCAGATAAAGATGTGGTTGAAAGCTACGATTTACATGCTAACTGTTACATTGTTAAACCCGTTAACGCTGCAAAATTTATGGCAGTTGTGCAAACAGTTGAAAATTTTTGGGTTGATATTGTTTGTTTACCTCCGTCAGACTCTGAAGATGATTAAGCTAAATTATGCCTAACGATTTAAATACACAATTACACACTCAATTAGCTGAAACTCAAAGCGAGTTAGCTAAAGCTAAGGAAAATTTAGCGCAATTAAAAGCTGAGTATCAAGAGTTTGTTTATATCGTTTCTCATGATTTAAGTGCACCTTTACGTCAAATCGAAGGTTTTTCTGAAATGGTTTTAAATAAACACCAAGAGGATTTTGACGATAAAACAAAACGCCATTTTGATTTTATTCTTAAAGGCGGAAATACCATAAGAAATATTCTAGATGATTTAACCTTGTACTCCCGTATTAGTACTAAAGAAGAATCGCTAAAAGAATTAGATATTAATGTGCTTCTCTCTAATAATATTAAAGAATTATCTCCTTTAATTAATAAGACGGACGCTACAATTACTTATGAAAACATGCCTGTAATAAAAGGAGATGAAAAGCTAATTAGCCAAATGTTTTCTTATCTCCTTCACAATGCATTGCATTATCAAATGCCAGATAATAAACCTAAAGTAAACATCAGTGTGATTGAGTTTGATGAGTATTGGCAATTTTGTATCACGGATAATGGTATAGGTATTCCGGAGAACGTATCGGAGAAAATATTTAAAATGTTTCGTAGAGGCGTTTCTGAAAAGAAATTTTCAGGGGCAGGAGTTGGTCTTACTTGTTCACAACGCATAATCACTAAGCATCAAGGTAAAATCTGGTTTGAGTCTGAAAAAGGCACGGGTTCATCGTTTTATTTTACACTTAGGAAGATGTAAACTATGAGTGATGAAATACGAATTTTGTATGTTGAAGATAGTGAGATTGATGCTGAACTTTTAAAAATGTGCTTTAAGCGATATGCATTCACAAAACCTATTGTTATTGATGTTGCTGACACGGTTCAAGAAGCTAAAGATCTGTTTGATATTGAGATACATAGTGCAGCACTTGTTGACTGGAACTTGCCTGATGGCGAAGGTATAGAAGTCGTGAAGTTTATTCGCGATATGAATCAAAATATTCCATTATTTATTTTAAGTGGCGCTTTGTCTGAGGCACACGAAATAGAAGCTGACAATACTAAAGCAACGGCTTTCATAGAAAAAAACTATAATAAGAAATTCGCAAATTACATTTATACATTTTTATAAAAAACACATAAATAGATACTATATCTCTCCTCTTAAACCTATTTTATCCTTTCACTTTTATTTCATTGTATGCAAGGGATTACACCTTCCTAACAAAAAAGTAACACCTTACTTATATTTAAAAAATAAAATAAAATAATGAATTCTGAACTAGTATTAATAAAGATACACGAAAATTCGAAGAACTTACCTAAGGTAAGCGAGATTACAAGGTTGTTAAAATGAATAGAATTTCAATTAGATCGTTAATTTCAGCCACTGTAGTTTGTGGCATTGGCGTTCTAATTACTTATGGTTTGTCAGTTAAGATAAGCGAACAATTAAAAACACAAAATTACTTAAAAGTAGAGAATATTGCTAAGCAAGTGTCTATCAATGTTCAAAATGCTTTAGATAAATCATTCAATGATCTTCAGGGATTACAAGCATTCTATAGTGTTAATAAAGACATATTTTCTCAAAATCAATTTAATCAATATATGACGATTTTAGATATTGAAAAACGTAATTATATTCAAGCATTAAGCTGGGTACCTCTTATAAAAGATAATGACAGAGAGGGTTTTGAAACTTTAATTCGAGAACAGCAATCTAACTTTAATATCACTGAAAGAACCAAAGATGGGAAGTTAATTGTTAGTAATATCAAAGAATATTACACACCTGTTACCTTTATTAGTCCTTTTGAGAAAAACAAATCGGCACAAGGTTATGACCTTACAAGTAATACTGTACGCCGAAACTCGTTAGAGTCTGCCCGTGACAATGGAAAAATGACCACCACAGGTAAAATTCGTTTAGTACAGGAAGAGGGAGAGTCTGTCGGCTTTTTAATTATAGCGCCAGTCTATAAACAAGCATTAGCTGTTTCGACAGTACAAGAGCGTATACATGCATTAAAAGGTTACGTAACAGGTGTATTCAGAATTGATACTTTAATGTTATCTGTGAAAGATCAGGCAGATAAAGAAAACTTAATATTAACTCTTTTAGATATAAATCAAGATGACAGTAGTTTGCTTTTTGGCGAGATAAATACAGCACCATTTATTCATTTTGACTTAGATATACCTGATCGCCAGTGGCGATTGAATATAGGTTTACAAGCGTCTTTATTAAAAAGTATTGAATCGCCTATTGCCGTTAAATGGTTTCTGGCAGGTGGATTTTTAGTAAGCTTCTTGATGGCCTTATCTATTTTTGCATTACAAATATCGATTATACGTTCTAAAAATATAAGGTCGTTAAGTCAAAAACTACAAGATCAAAATGATAAACTTGAAACTAAAGTTTTAGAAAGAACCGAGTCCCTTGAACACAAAAACAACGAACTTATTACTATAGTTGAAGAACTTAAAGTTAAACGTGTTGTTATGTCGGGTTTAATTAAAGAGTCTATAACGGCCAAACGTAATGCTGAAAAACGCGCTTTAGATTTATCTCGTTCAAATAAAGACTTAGATGATTTCGCTTATATTGCTTCTCATGATTTACAAGCACCACTGCGTGCTATTGACCAATTAGCACAATGGGTAAATGAAGACATAGCAGAAGGGAATTTAGAAGAAGTACCTGAACACCTTAATTTAATGTGTAGTAGAGTGCAGCGTTTAGAAAACTTATTAAACGATTTACTCGCTTATTCTCGAATTAATCGACAAGAATTTAAGCTGAATGAAATTGATGTATTTAAAGTTGTTAATGAGTTAGTTTTACTTAATTCACCTCTTGGCGCTTTTACATTATCTGTTCATGGCGAACTCCCTGTATTTACTACGGCGAACTTACCTTTAGAGCAAGTTTTTAGTCATATTATAAGTAATGCGATTAAACATCATAATAAGGCTGAAGGACGTATACAAATACGTTGTGAAGAAGTTGATGACTTTTATCACTTTTTGATTAGAGATGATGGACCCGGTATAAAATCAGATTTTCATGACAACATATTTCAAATGTTTAGAACATTAAAACGTAGAGATGAAACTGAAGGCAGCGGAATGGGATTAGCGTTAGTTAAGAAAATAGTCCAGCGTTATTCTGGAGAAGTTAATTTAGAGTCATCTATTGGTCAAGGCAGCACTTTTTCGTTTACTTGGCCTAAAATAATCGTAAAATTACATGAATAAAGTTATAAACAAAGGATATGATCATAAATGAAAAAACATACTAAAGAAGTTAGTATCTTATTAATCGAGGATGATGATATTGATGCTAAAGCTGTTGAACGAGTTGCAAAGAAACTTAAATTAACTAACCCAGTTGTTAGAGCTACAAATGGTGCTGAAGCGCTAGAAATACTCCACAATAAAGAGTTAATTGTTAAACCTTATATTATATTTCTGGATCTAAACATGCCAATTATGGGTGGATTAGAGTTCTTGAAAAATATACGTCAAGATGATCATCTTAGGGATTCTATTATTTTTGTTTTAACTACGTCGGCTGCTGATGAAGATAGAGTTGCTGCATACAGTGAAAACATAGCGGGTTATATTGTTAAATCTGATGTGCAAGGTGAGTTTGATAAAGTGCTTAAAATGTTAGATTACTATTGGCACATTGTAAGATTACCTGACTAATCATTATTAGCAAGTAGCTTCAATGTTATAGCTAGGATGTTATCGTTAGGCAATAAGACATTTTACTATTGTACATAAGCATTAATTTACACTCACATTAATGTTCATGTGTAAGCAGTAAGATATTATTCGGTGTAATGAGTTAGCTTCCTTTCGTAATGAACTTGTATGATTATTAGACTGGTTAATCAATACAGAATAGCTATAGAGTTCAGCGTAAGGGGATCTTATTTTTACAATAAAAGCCAAGTGAAGCCAAATACCTGAATCTAAGTATTTATCGATCTAAGTAGGTGAGGAAGATAAGTAGTTCAATACTTTATCTAAATTTTTATAATATTCGCCGTTTAAATATAGTCGAATAAATTATATGTGAAGAGTAGCGGTTATTTAAATTGAGTTAATTCAAAAGACTTAAATAACCTGATCTCGGCTTAATATATTCTTCTCTAACAGCTACTTTTACTTGCTTCATCGTTAAATTTACTTGCAATAGGCTAGCTATTGACGCGAAATTTGCCTTGAAGAAAGAAAAACTATCAAGCTAGAGTATAAGTTAAATTTTATTAGTAATAATTTCAATGAATTAAAAACATTTCAAACCGAGTTCAGGTTAAATAACCAGCTTCGCATCAGCATATTGTCTCAAGCCGCAACCGATAGTGGAGTGTTTTGAATAACCACTGATAGCTTGTCTTGAGATGCTTTATCAAATGCTTGTTTAAGCGTATCGTTTTCTAAAGAAGCGGTATTTTCAATTATCCCTTCTTTTTCAATCACTATTTCATCCCAATCTAACTGGTTGAAAAAAACTTCAATCTCTTTAAGTTGTTCTTGTAAGTTTTCATTTGAGCAAAACATAGTAAATGCGTGTAAGTCTCCTTTAACAAACATGTTTGTCTTGCCAATAAACTCAGCTGAACCGCTAATAATTAACATAATTTATCCTTATTAAGTGTGAACACAGCGCAATGTTAAAACAGGGTTCACATAAAACAGTTATAAAACCCAATACGCAAACGTCAATTTTTTAACAAAATTTAATTCAACTAGGGGCTGTTGATCTTTCACATTGACAGCCAAATCATTGCGCACGCCAGTGCTAGCATACTCTCGAACTGTAATTTCAATTTATCATACCTTGTAGCTATAGAACGGAAATGTTTTAGCCTTGCAAATGCATTTTCAACTAAGTGCCTATATTTATACAAGCACCAATCAATATCACCATTACCTGTTTTTGAATTTTGCTTTCTCGGTATTATAGGGATTGAGTTGCGCTCTCGAACTTTATTTCTTATAGCTTCACTATCATAGCCTTTGTCTGCGATAACAAAATCACCTTGAGGTAATAATTCAATCAGCTCATTTGCCACTTTACTATCATGAACATCACCACCTGTAATAATAAATTCGATAGGCAAACCATAACTATCAACAGCTAAGTGAATTTTACTCGTATTACCCCTCGACTTAACGCTATCGCTTGCTCTTGTTTAGATGCAGCACCTGTACTGTGTTGGTGTGCTTTAATATAGCTACCATCAATGAACTCCCACTCTACATCACTATTAGCGGATAACGATTTGAATAACCTCATCAATATTCCCTTTCTCGACCAAAGAAGGAACCTGCGATAAATGGTATTCCATAAACCAAAACACTCTGGTAAGTCACGCCATGGGCAGCCGACACGCAAGCGATATAAAATTCCTTCCATCGTTTGTCTGTGTTCAAGCTTGTTATAAACTCTATCTTCAAGCAAAATAGCTTTTAGCTTCGACCACAACTCATCAGTGAGCATTAATCGGGGCATGGTGATCTCGTAAGGTTTGTTTTTGGCGAAGTAAATTATACGAGATTACCGCTTACGTATAAAATTAAAACAAAGATCAACACCCCCTAGTAATAAGCAGAAATCATTCCATGTTTTCAAGTGATCAATTTTTCTCTTTTAAAGCACTTTGATATAAATGCGTACCTATAAGTGATAGTAAGCAATAGGCAGTAAAGTAATAGAAGCCTTGGCCAACGAAAGATAATGTTTCGCTGCTAATGTTTAAATTTAGCTTAAAGCCAAATAAAGCAAGTTGCTGTGCGTTGGTTGTTTCAGCATGATTAGTGGATAAAACAGCGAGAAATATCGCAATAACAAATACATCAGCCATTGACCATTTACCTATTGAAGCAACGAAGTTAATGATCTTCTTTTCTATGATTTGTTCTCTCTTTAAAAAAGCAACAGAGACCATAATTGTTTTGAGTACAGGTATGCAAATCGAGAAAATTAAAATGAGTAAGCCAACCAATATACGATCATCTAAAAACAGTTCTTGAATGGTATTTACTAAGGATAATTCTTTATCTATAAGGGTTGAAGATAAGTTACTTCCACTAACATTCGCTGTCATTTCCATCGAAAGAGAAAACATTGGAAGCACAATTCCAGGAACAAATAAAAATAAAGCGAGAAGGTTGATCGCAAAGCCGAGTTTTTTCTTAATCATTTTGTCATTTTCAATAAAGAGATGAGTTTGTAACCTACTATAACACTTAGCTTTAATGGACCAAATAGTTATCAATAAGCTAAAATTTATATTTTTAATTATTATCCCGAATTATTGTATCGATACCCTAATAAAAATCACGTAAAATACCGCCAACGAACTAAATCTTAATTTTAGTAAAACATTTAGGAAAATCATGAAAAAGACATTTACGCTTACTCACCCGAAAATTAAATACGATAGACTTATTGACGGCGTTAAACATGAAGTAAAAAAATACGTTAAAAGAGAGCGTAATAAGCAACTTCCTGTTGATGCTGACTTTTGGGACTTTGATTGTAAATTTGGTCAAACTGAAAGTGAAGCGGAAGAAGTTCATTTAGCTGAACTTAACAAACATATTGATAAAGCAGCATCTGAAAACTTAACGTCTTTCTACATTGAAATAATAGTGAAAGAAGGTTTAAGACAATATAAATCAGATATTGAAGATGAAGACGAAGAAGCAGAAGATTAGTATTTCTTACTAACAGGGAGTAGTTTGTGGCAAGTGCTAGTTTATTAACATTAATTGATGATATTGCATCTATATTAGATGATGTCGCTATTTTATCTAAAGTCGCTGCTAAGAAAACGGCTGGTGTATTAGGCGATGATTTAGCGTTAAACGCAGAACAAGTTTCTGGCGTAAAAGCTGATCGTGAATTACCTGTTGTGTGGGCGGTAACTAAAGGTTCGTTTTTAAATAAACTTATCTTAGTGCCAGCTGCTTTAGCTATTAGTGCTTTCGCACCTCCTTTGATTACTGTTTTATTAGTGATTGGTGGTTTGTTTTTATGTTACGAAGGTGTAGAGAAAGTTGTAGAAAAGCTTTTTCATGATGAAGAGCACAAACAAAAACATAAAGACAATATTCATCAATCTATTGAAAACAATGTTGATTTAGTCGCTCTAGAGAAAGACAAAATTAAAGGTGCTATACGAACCGATTTCATTTTATCAGCTGAAATTGTTGTTATTGTTTTAGGTACTCTGCAAGAGACTTCTTTTGAAATGCAGGTAATGGTGTTGTCGGCTATGGCGATACTTATTACTGTTGGCGTTTATGGCTTAGTTGCCGCGATTGTTAAACTGGATGACTTAGGTCTATATCTGTTAAAACAGTCTATAAGTGGTTCATTTAGCGCTATTAAAAGAGCTTTAGGGCGTGGGTTGTTAGTGTTTGCTCCTTTATTAATGAAAACTTTAGGTGTGGTAGGTACTATCGCCATGTTTTTAGTAGGCGGTGGCATTATTGTTCATAGTATTGATTTTATTCATCATCTTGTAGAATCTTTTCTCTCTTGGGCTAACAGCTTATTAACGCTTGATATTAAAACTGTGCTTTCTATTATTGTTGAAGGTTTAGTTGGAATTGCAGCAGGTTTAGTTTTATTACCCGTTATTGCAGGCCTAGTAAAACTTAAGCGTTTTAAGTCTAACCTTGAGTCTTAAGAAATATCATAATTATTTAGGTTACATCATGTTATTACCCTTTATTACTTGGGCAATAACAGGTGTATTCTTTTTTATTAAGCCTGGCTATTCAGACGCCTATGAAAAGCTTTCAATAACTAGTTATCCAACCATAACGCCTTTCTTGCCTAACGCAGATAACACGTGGTCAGAAGTTAAAATTATACGTTCTATTCTTGGTGAGCACTTATTAGTTAAAAATGAAGACAATAAATGGTCTCATTTAAATAAGGTTACGATGGAAGTAGTTGAAGCTCCTGGTTCAGATCAAGTTAGGCTCTTAATTAAAGATGCGATAAAACATAATCCAGATCGCTATGGTGCCGTAAATCAAATTGATGGTTTAGTAGCGTTAACTTCTGAGAAAGTAAAAATCACACTCGACTGGAATAAAATGACGTTACGTCAAAAGGGCACTGATACTGAGTTTATTCAAATGATGTACAGAATTCATTATTTACAATGGACGGGGATTAAAGTTGTCGATAATGTTTTAGGCGTAATTGGATTAGCTTTAGTGATTATTCTAGCTGGGTTAGGCATAACACTTAGTTTTAAGCGCTCAAAACCTTCAGATAAAACATTTCAAAATTAGTTATATAACTGTCAGTTTTATTAACAGTTCCTAATATTCACCACCTATTTATGAGAAATAAAATGAACGCAGTTCATAAGCTTTACGAGCACCGAAAAAGTATAAGTACAACCGTATATAACTCTAGAGGTTGGAAAGTTAAACGTTGTGAAAAATGCCGTATTGGTTTATCTCACTGTATTTGTGAATTAACACCTAAGGTGAAGAGTAACGCTGGCTTCTTGCTTTTGATGTACGATACAGAAATATTAAAGCCAAGTAATACGGGTAAACTGATTGCTGATGTAGTGCCTGATACTTTTGCTTTTTTATGGTCAAGAACTGAAGAAAATCCAGAATTGTTAGCTGTTTTAAATGACGAGCAATGGCAACCTTTTGTTGTATTCCCTGAACAATACGCAGAAGCTGAAAGAGAAGTTTTTAATCAGAGCATTGTTACATATACGGGTAAGCGACCATTGTTTATTATGTTAGACGGTAGTTGGCGTGAAGCTAAAAAGATGTTTCGTAAAAGTCCTTATCTTAACTGTTTTCCTGTTGTATCGTTCAATCCTGAAATGACTGACAATAAAGGTATCATTTCTCGATATCAAATTAGACAGGCTAATGTTTTAAATCAATTTGCTACAGCTGAAGTCGCTGCGAGAGTTTTAGATATGGCAGGGGAGTCGGTCAACGCTGAAATATTAGATTTATGGTTTGATGTTTTTAATCTTCAATATCGTAAAAGTGTTTGCCAAGCTAATACGGGTAACCCTCAGGCTATAGAGGATTACCAAACATATTTAGCAAGTTTATAGCTTAACCTTAGTCTAGTTCAGTTTCAGCTTCTAAAAGCCCTGGAGAGCTTAATTGCTTTTCAGTAAGCTGGTTTACAACATCACCGATAACAATTAATGTTGGTGGCTTAATATTATGTTCAACAACGATATCAGCCAAGTTATTTAATTGTCCTCTATACACTTGCTGTTCTGGTTGAGTTCCTTTGAAAATCAACGCCGCAGGTGTATCTGCTTTTTTACCATGTTCAATAAGTTTTGAAGCAATAATAGGCAGTGTATTTATACCCATATAAAACACAATTGTTTGGGCATTCGAGGTCAAACTATCCCAAGGTAAATTCAGCTCGCCATTGTTTTCCATATGCCCAGTGATAAATGTACAGCCTTGAGCAACGCCTCTATGTGTTAAAGGAATACCTGCATAAGTTGTACAGCCTGAAGCTGCTGTTATGCCAGGACATAAATGACAATTTACACCTTTTGAAAGGGCGTACTCAGCTTCTTCACCACCGCGACCAAAAATGAAAGGGTCGCCGCCTTTTAAGCGTAATACACGTTTGCCTAATTTAGCCTGTTCAACTAATAATTCATTGATTTTGTCTTGTGGCACAGAATGGTTAGCTTGTTTCTTTCCAACATAAAAGCGTTCAGAACCTTCAGGTAATAAATTGAGAATATCTTGGCTAACTAAACGGTCGTAAATAGTGACTTCAGCTTGTTGAATAAAGCGTAATGCTCTTAATGTTAAGAGTTCAGGATCACCAGGACCCGCACCAACAAGTGCTACCTCGCCAGAATTTAAAACAGCTTTACTATTAAATGTAATGTTCGAATCATTTTCATTAATGATCATTGGTAACCTTTTATAAGATGGTGAGGTTGAATCTGGTATGGACTTAGCTAGGCTAATTTAGCGTTGAATAGTATCACTTTAAGTAAGGGTATAAAAAAACTCTTTTATATTATTATATAAAAATATCATCTATATAAACGTATTTATAGTATTTGGAGTTATGACTCAAGAAGGGAAGAGCCTACGATATAATACGTAGACTCTTTATTTTATTAAAGAGAGTTAAGGAGGTTTTGTGCGTCTTCTCTTTCTGAGAATTTAGCTTTGTGCCTCAAAGATTGCCTCAATTCTCGTTTGGCTTCTTCTATGCGATTTAATTTAGCTAAAGCATAACCAATGTGATAATTAATTGAAGGATTGTTAGAGTCCATTGAATAAGCGTTTCGTAGTATAGATAAGCTTTCATCGAACTTATTGTTTAAGCTTAGTATCCAACCATAAGTATCTATAATCGCTGATGAATTTTTATTTAACTCCATTGATTCTTTTGAATATTCTTCCGCTTTATTTAAATCGGTAGCTATGTAAATATTAGCTAAATTATTGAGCACAGCGGCTCTGTTTTTTAAGTTTTCAACATCAGCTAACATTTCGTAATGAGTTTTAGCTTCTTGTGTTTTACCGTTATTTAAAAGGTAATCAGCATAAACGGAACGCATTAAGTAATTGTTAGGATTTTTATCTAAAAGGCTAATTAATGTTGTTTTAAAGCTTTGTTCTTCAACCTTAGCTAATGCTAGTTGATAGGACTTTAATAAAACTATATGAAAGTTGTTATCAAGATTTAAAGCTTTTAAATAAAGCTTTTGAGCCTCGATTTTATCACCTTGCTTAAGAGAGAGATCACCTTTAAGCATTAATATATTCGGATCACTCTTATTTGTTTTTTCTAGATGTATAAGAATAGTATTAGCATTTGTGAATTCACCTGTATCTATTTCTAGTTTTACTAATGAACGTTGAATAAATATATTGTCAGGTTCTATTGATAAAGCTTTCTCTAAACTTTGCTTAGCTCCTGCTAAATCATTTGCTTGGATTTGCATTTGGCTTACTGAAAACATTTCTCTTGGACTTGTTACAACACCAAACAGTATTTGTAATTGTTTCTTGGCATTGCCTAAGTCTCCTAAACCAATATAAATTAAGGCCTTCATTCTTATATATTTGGTATTTAAGAAACTAAGCTTGCTAAGCCTATCAACTTGTTCAAGAGCATCTTCATACTTTTCTTGCTGGTAATTAATTTCCATCAATACTTCTAAAGCTGGAGTGTAGGTAGAGTTTTTATCTATAATTTTCTTTAGAGCCGTTTTGGCATTTTCTATATTACCCATACTTCTATCTATTTTAGCTTTAAGTACTTGCAACGAAATATTATCTGGTTGTACTTCAAGTAAACGTGTTGAAATATTGTTTGCTTCTTCTAGGTTAGATAATGCCGCATTTGCTGTAGCACTATTAAATAAAGCACTAAAGTTACTAGGTTGTAACTTTATTATCGTAGATAAAACATCAAGTGCTTCAGCCCATTTGTTTTGTTGTAACAATAAACTCGCTTTAAAACTTAAATAATCCGTATTGTTTTTATTCAGTGTAAGTAGTTCATCAGCAATATTATGAGCATCAACTAGTTGGTTATTTGAAGAGAACAATAACCCTTTTGTTAAATAATAAGTTGATGAAAATTTTTCTGGTTTGTTCTCTTCTAATAATATTAAGGCTTTATCAGTTTGATTACTTTTAGCTAAAAGATTAACTTTAGCTAAAGTGACTTTGAGGTGTTTACCATAAGTTTTTTCCAATGGCTCTAAGATTTGCTGGGCTTTATAAACTTTATTATTATTGAGATAAAGTTCAAATAACTTTAATGAAAGTTCTAAATTATGTTTGATTACTTTAGTTTTACTTTCAAGTAATTCAAATGCTTTATCTTCTTGCCCTTGGCTTAGATATATATCGACTAGTAAGCCGATACCACTCAAATCTTGTGGCTGCTCTTGTACATAAAACTGTAATTCTTTTTGCGCCAGTTCTAAGTTGTTTTGTAAATAAGCTGCAGTACCTGCAACTAATGAAAGAGATACATTACTTGCTCTTTGTTTATCGCTTAATAAAGAGAGTTTTTGGCTGATATCTACAAGTATTTGATTCGCTTCTTTTTCTCTTGATGTATAAGTAAATAAGCGGCTCTTAAGTAGTTTAGCGAAGGGGTCTTCCGGGGTATCTTCTAAAATGTTATCTATTAATGCAAGTGCTTCTTCTGAACGTTTGGCATTAGCATAAGCATTAGCTAGTGCTCTTTGGATAAAAGGGTCTTTAGGATTAACATCATAACCTTGTTTATAAGCTGTAAGAGCTAACTCATATTCTGATTTATTATCATGAAGTTGGCCTTTCAAGTTCCAGACACGGCTATCATTTGGAAATAATATAAGTGCTTTAGCAATAAGGTTTTCAGCATCAGCAATATTATTTTGAGACAATTCATGAGCTGTTAACGCACCGATTGTTCGTAGGTTATTAGGAGCTAGTGCATAGGCTTTTTTATAAAAAATTTTTGCATTATCATTATCTAACATAGCTGAGTAAGCGTTGCCTGATAATAAAAATGTTGTTAATTGGCTTTCTGGTGTTAAGCCTTTATTTGAGCCTAGTTTGATCACTTCATCAAAATTACTTGTTAGCATCAAAGCACGGCTAAGATCATTAAGTAAAAAATTTATATCGGCTCCTCTAAATATTGCTTCTTGTAATACCTCTATTCCTTCAAGATATAAGCCTTTTTTTAGTAAAACTCTTCCCATTAAAATGATAGCAGGTAAGTTATCTTCGTCATCTTTTAAAACATTTTTTAGATGGATATAGGCTTCATCAACATTATTAGTATTATATGATGTAAGTGCTTTTTCAAAATCGTTAAAGGCATATGTATTTAGAGAGAGTAGTAATGTCGATGCAATAAGTAATGAACGCATATTTATCCAGTTTTGGAAGTGAAAAGTAAGGTTGAAGCTATAATAGACTAGCTAAGTTATCAATATAACTTAATTTAAGGTTAAAAAAAAAGATGGCAAAGCCATCTTTTTTCGATAAATAATTTATATATTATTTTGTTTTTCGTCTGCTAGCAGCAAAACCAACTAATGCTAAACCAAACATCATAACAGAAGTAGGTTCTGGAACTGTAGTTGCTGGAGGTGGCGTGCTTGAATCTGTAGAAAAAGATATTCCTGAAAATTTAAAGCCATCATTACCTTCTAGTGATTTATTACCGCCAAATACAGTATTCAATGCACCTATTAACCACGTAGAAGAATATACACCTGAAACATTTGCAGTATTAGCTGTTAAATCAGAAGTGTAATAGCCAGAAGTGCCAGTAAACCCTGAATAACCAGAACTCATAGTTTGATTACTTTGCACATCACTCCATGAGTTACCTAATAATTCGTTGTTATTAAGTGCTGCCACAGTTATTTGGTTGTTACTTGTACTTCCATATAACCAGCTAGATGTTACAGCAGAGATATTAACTGCTTCAGAAAACTCAACTAGGAACATATCGTAATCATTATAATTACAACTGCCACTACCTAGATTATCTGCAGAGTGAGAATAACCACAATTTGATGTCGTTTTATTTGGTTCATCAATATTTTCCATCGACCAACCATTACCATTTTTATCAAAATCAACAGCTCTTGCTATTTTATCATCACCAGTTAGTGGGTTACCAATAGAAGAAGAGAAGTTCTCAGTGTCTGACCAGCCAGAAACATTAATTTCTACTCCATTAGCCGCACTTAGGGAGAATTCGTTAAAACTGTTCCCAGTATCAACAATTGAACCAAAATTAGCGTATGTAGTACTTGCCATTGCTGATGCAGACATTATCGCTAAGCCAGCGATACTTAATTTACTTATGTTTAACAACATGCTGTTAACTCCATTGTATTTTTATTATATGTAATGCGAGAGTTAAAAATATTCGCGCATTTAAATTTTTATCTTATTGATGACGAATAAAGCACAAATCATGCCTTTTATTTTTATTTGTTTTATTTCAATCTCTTACTTGATTTATTTTGTTTTTTATAAATATAAAACTAGAGAGTGTAAAATTTATAGACACCTAATTTAAAGATATTTCGTAAATCTACATTAACATTTTTGTTACTTTTTATTGTCGTTTGATTGATGTGTTTTACTGATTTATCTATCACTAAAGTTACAAAATTTATTTTGTGCTTTATATTTTAGCTCATAAGTTAATGATAGAATATTCGGCATAAATTATTTTATTACTATTTAAGTGTTAAATACCATGAACTTTAGTCCGTTAGTGCAAGAACTTATAGATGCTTTGAAGTGTTTACCTGGAGTTGGTGCTAAATCAGCTCAGCGCATGGCTTTTCATTTATTAGAAAGAAATCGTACAGGGGGCTCTAAATTATCAAGTGCTTTGAAACGCTCGATGGAAAATATCGGCCACTGTCAACAATGTAGAACATTCACAGAATTGGATGTATGCGAAATTTGTCAAAACCCTAAGCGCGAAATTATTCAACAGCTTTGTATTGTTGAATCTCCTGCAGATGTAATAGCAATTGAACAAACAGGCGAATTCAAAGGTAAGTATTTTATTTTAATGGGACACTTATCTCCTATTGATGGAATAGGTCCTGAAGATTTAGGCTTAGACATTTTAAGTCAGTTACTTGATGGCGACCACTTTAAAGAAATTATTCTTGCAACAAACCCTACGGTAGAAGGTGAAGCTACTGCTCATTACATTGCTGAATTAGCTTCTAAGCATAATGTGGAGGTTTCGCGTATAGCTCACGGTGTCCCAGTGGGTGGTGAATTAGAATATGTAGACGGTAATACTTTATCCCATGCTCTTTCTGGTCGTAAACGTTATTCATAAGACTTTCTTCTCTATTTAAACCTTCCAGCATTGATTATTTAAACTCTATTTTGATTTGTGTTGGAACCCCGTCTCTCCTCTAAATATTAATTTATTCTCACATTGTTTATTAACTTTTTACCATTAAAGGTTGAAAAGACAAAACCCAGTCTTATATCTAATGGCAACTGGCAACAAGTACTTTAATCCCTGTTATTGAGTTGTTGCCCTATGTACGAACAAATAAGTTTTATCTAAAAGGTTTATTCAATGACTGATGTAAAAAATACCGAAAATCACAGCTTTAGTGCAGATACCGCTAAAATTTTAAAATTAATGATCCATTCTTTATATTCAAATAAAGAAATCTTCTTGCGTGAATTAGTTTCTAATGCTGCTGATGCTGCTGATAAATTACGCTTTAAAGCATTATCAAATGCAGATTTGTATGAAGGTGATGGTGATTTACGTGTTCGAGTAAGTGCTGATAAAGAAAACAATACGGTGACTATTTCAGACAACGGTATTGGTATGAATCATGAAGACATCGTTAATCATTTAGGTACTATTGCTAAATCAGGTACAGCTGACTTCTTTTCTAATTTATCAGGCGATCAAGCATCAGACTCACAACTTATTGGTCAATTTGGTGTTGGTTTTTATTCAGCATTTATTGTTGCTGACAGAGTTACTGTTCGTTCTCGTACTGCGGGTGATGATGCATCTAAAGGTGTAGAGTGGAGCAGTGAAGGTGAAGGTGAATTCACTACGGCTCAAATTGAAAAGTCTAGTCGTGGTACTGATATTATTCTTCATTTAAAAGAAGATGAAGCTGAGTTCGCAGATGATTGGCGTTTAAAGTCAATAGTAACTAAATATTCTGATCATATTTCAGTTTCTGTAGAAATGTTAACACCTGCCGTTGAAGCTGTAGATGAAGAAAAAGATGACGAAGGTAATGTTACTCGTCCAGCTGTTGAAGCTAAGTCAGCAGTATGGGAAGCCGTAAATAAAGCAACAGCATTATGGACACGTGAAAAATCTGAAGTATCAGATGATGAGTATAAAGAATTCTATAAACATGTATCTCATGACTTTGGTGACCCACTATTATGGGCTCATAATAAAGTAGAAGGTAAAACTGAATACACAAGTTTATTATATGTTCCTACTAAAGCACCTTTTGATTTACATAATCGTGAAAAACAACATGGTTTAAAATTATATGTTCAACGTGTATTTATTATGGATGACGCTGAACAATTTATGCCTACTTACTTACGTTTCGTTAAAGGTTTATTAGACTCTAATGATTTACCATTAAACGTTTCTCGTGAGATCTTACAAGATAATAAAGTGACACAAGCAATCAGAAAAGGTTGTACTAAACGTGTGCTAACTATGCTTGAACGACTAGGTAAAAATGATAAAGAAAAGTATCAAATATTCTGGAATGAATTTGGACAAGTTCTAAAAGAAGGTCCAGCAGAAGATCCTAGTCACACAGAACAAATTGCTAAGCTTTTACGTTTTGCTTCAACAGATGAAAATACTGATGTTCAAAGTGTGTCTTTAGCTGAATATGTTGAGAGAATGAAAGAAGGGCAAGACAAGATTTATTATGTTGTTGCTGATAACTTCCCTGCTGCGAAAAGTAGTCCACATTTAGAAGTGTTCCGTAAAAAGGGCATTGAAGTTCTATTATTATCAGACCGAATTGACGAATGGCTAGTAAGTCACTTAAATGAATTTGATGGCAAGCAACTTCAATCTGTTACTCGTGGTGGATTAGATTTAGGTGATATGGACGATGCTGAAACTAAAGAAGCGCAAGAAAAGCTTGAGCAAGAATTTGATTCAGTCGTTGCTCGTATTAAAACATCACTTGCAGGTAAAGTTAAAGATGTGAAACTTTCTCATCGTTTAACTGACTCACCAGCATGTATCGTTACTGATGAACATGATATGAGTAGCCAAATGATTAAGTTAATGGAATCAGTAGGGCAAGCTGTACCTGAAACATTACCAATCTTTGAAATAAATGCCGAACATGAACTAGTTAAACACATTTCAAATGAAGTTGATGATGAGCAATTTAATCAATGGAGCGAAGTGTTATTTGACCAAGCAATGTTAGCAGAACGTGGTAGCTTAAAAGATCCAGCATCATTTGTAACACGATTAAATAAATTAATGTTAAGTCTTACCAAGTAAATTTAACTATAATACTTTAGTCTTAAAAAGGGGCCAAATGGCTCCTTTTTAGCTTATTCTTGCATTTTCTTACTTGTTTGCAACCTGCTGAAAATGTATAGTGTTGCTTTTTAAAATCTATCATAAATAAATTATAAAGGGCTTTATAAATGCGCATTATTTTATTAGGTGCTCCAGGGGCTGGTAAAGGTACTCAGGCACAATTTTTAATGGCCAAGTTTGGCATCCCACAAATTTCAACTGGTGATATGCTTAGAGCTGCTATTAAAGCTGGTACAGATCTTGGCATTAAAGCTAAAGAAGTGATGGACGCAGGCCAATTGGTTTCAGACGAACTGATTATTGGCTTAGTTAAAGAACGTATTACTCAAGACGATTGTAAGTCTGGTTTTTTACTTGACGGCTTTCCACGAACTATTCCTCAAGCTGACGCGATGAAAGATAATGGCGTTTTAGTTGATTATGTTATTGAGTTTGATGTTCCTGATAGTGTAATTGTTGAACGTATGGCTGGACGTAGAGTTCACTCAGGTTCTGGTCGTGTATATCATATCGTTTATAACCCACCTTCAGTTGAAGGAAAGGATGATGACACAGGTGAAGATCTTTCTATTCGCCCTGATGATGAAGAAGCTACAGTGCGTAAACGTTTAACTGTTTATCATGAGCAAACTAAACCGCTTGTTGAATATTACCAAGCAGAAGCTAAAGCAAATAACTGTTCATATATATCTATCGATGGTACTCAAACTGTTGATACAGTAAATACAATTTTATCTGAAAAACTTTCTTAAGCATTCAATAAAATTTAAATAAAAGCTCGTTTAACGAGCTTTTTTTGTTTTTAATGGTTTATTTTTCATTGATTTTTTAATTAATAGCCGCATTATTAACTCAAGTTCTTTAATTGGTTTGATGTTTATCACTTTTATTTTATACCAATTAACATTCTCTACATTTTTGAACAATACTATTAATACTCCCACTTTATTTTATTTCCATCCTTCTAAAAGGGTAATTATTTATGCAAAAAGCTGATTTATTACATCGTCTATACAAAGATATAAACGATATTATTGTTCAACGACAACACCCTGTTAGCGGATTACTACCAGCTAGTACCGCTATTACAACGCATGGTGATTATACAGATGCTTGGGTTAGAGATAATGTTTACTCTATTCTTAGTGTGTGGAGCTTAAGCATGGCGTTTAAACGTGGTGGAGATAAAATTAAGTGTGATGAGTTAGAGCAATCTACAATTAAACTCATGCGCGGCTTACTTATATCAATGATGCGACAAGCAGATAAAGTAGAAAAATTTAAAACTACATTAGATCCTATGGATTGTTTGCATGCTAAATACAGTACAACTACAGGGCTTACTGTCGTTGGGGATGATGAGTGGGGACACTTGCAAATTGATGCAACGTCAATATTCTTATTGATGGTTGCTCAAATGTCAGCTTCAGGTTTACGCATTATTAAAACAATAGACGAAGTCGACTTTGTTCAAAACCTTGTTTATTACGTAGCCTTTGCTTACAGGACTCCTGATTATGGTATTTGGGAACGTGGTAATAAGATCAATAACGGGAAAACCGAGATTAATGCTAGCTCTGTAGGTATGGCAAAAGCAGCATTACAAGCGCTTGATGGATTTAATCTTTTTGGTGTGGACGCAAACCCACGCGCTATTATTCATACTATTCCTGATGCTATCTCAAGAGCTAGAAATACATTGGCCCATTTATTACCTCGTGAGTCGGTTTCTAAAGAAGTCGATAGCGCTATTTTAAGTGTTATAGGTTTTCCAGCTTTTGCTGTGAGTGATAAAGAATTAGTTAAAGAAACTAAAAATAAAATCTTATCTGAGCTAGGTGGGAATTATGGTTGTAAGCGTTTCTTATGGGACGGGCATCAAACAGCTATCGAAGATCATAGTCGAATGCATTACGAACATTCTGAATTAGCTAGTTTTGAAAATATAGAGTCGGAATGGCCATTATTTTATACTTACTTATATATTCAAGCGCTATTTGATGATGATGACGTTGAAGCTAAAAAATACAAAGACAAACTTGAATCACTTATGGTAGAAGTTGATGGTAAAAGGCTTTTACCTGAATTGTATTATGTTGCGGATGAAAATATTGAAGCTGAAAGAAAATCACCGGGTAGTCAAGTAAGACAACCGAATGAAAACATTCCATTAGTTTGGGCTCAAAGTTTATATTTTACAGGTTTAATGCTAGATGAAGGCGTTATTGAAAAAAGTGATCTAGATCCTTTGAAATTAAGATCTAAATCTACTCAGGCCGCAGAAGCGCAATTAGCTTTAGTTGTTTTAGCTGAAAATAATAGTGTAAAGCAACAGCTTGCGGCTAAAGGCGTTATCGCTGAAACTATTGATGAAATTAGCCCTATAGGTGTTATTACCGCAGAAGAATTAGTTGAGTGTTATAGAAAAGTAGGTGCGAATGAGAGATTAAACTTAACAGGACGCTCTAAGCGTCGTCTTCAAGGATTAGCAACAGCTCAAACGCATACCTTTAATGGTAAAGCTTATTTATCGCTTTCAAGCTTACAACATAAAGAAAACAACTATAGAATATTTGATGCAGAACTAGCCACTGAGCATTTAGAAAGTGAAGTAAGTCATATTAGTAAACACTGGATTAATGATGAAGTCGCTGTATTTAGTTACCTATTAACACAAGATATGTGTGATAGCGTAAATGTAGATGTGCTATTGGATACGATTAGAGCGTTACAATTAAGAACGACCCAAACAAATGTAGGTTATGCTTCAGCAAGCCTAGCTTATAGAGCCTCAAGAGAAAACCAGCTTGTTGTGCCTAGTATTAATATACATGCATTAGCTAATACACCAGAAGTTTCCAATTCACACATTATTCCATTCGACTTTTCATTGTTTTCAGAAACAATCCAAGAAGGGTTGAAGTCATTCGATTTTTCAGATAAAACCAGTTACGAGCAGTTAATGACTTGGAGTACTGAATATCAATTAGACACCAATTTAGCCTCAAATATTGAAACAACTGATGAAGATGATAGTAGTAATGTTACCTTTAAATGTTTAGTTGAAAGTATCTACAGTAGAGCTCAACATAAACAACACTGGTTAACAGCTCGATTATGTTTCTCATTACTTGAATTGTCTTATAAAGATCTTGTTGATGATCTTTCTCAGGTTTGTGCTCGAAATATCACTATTGCTGTAGGGCATAACGATGAAACGATCCTTAATGGAGAACACTTTTTACTAAAACCTAAGAATCTTGTAAAAAAACTCGATAGTGCATCAGATAATTTACTTGAAAGAACACTCGTTCAAGAGCTGCTCGTTATTCTTGGGAATCTAGTTCGTACAAATACGCATTTATTTGATGGTTTACGATCTATTAAGCTTAATAGTATTTTAGCTATTTGTGCAGAAGGTATTGAATGCGCTGAAGAGTCACTTACTTTTTTATCAAGTAAGTCACCAGCGGATCTAAATAACATCGTAAAGAAAATACTTAATGCACAGCAAGAAGCATTTAATTTCGGTGCTGAATATAGCTCTACAGCTCAATTAAATAATCATAATATTTCTGATCAAGCACAAGCAATAGATACCGACTGGATACAATGGCGAACAGCTAGAGGTTTGGTTACACGTATAGATGATGTGTTTTTGACTGATATATGGCAGAGCTTATCAAATACTCAAACTATTATTTTTGGTGATAATAGAAATGCTACCGAGATATTAGATGCGAATAGGGTACGTACATCAATGACACCCAAAGAAGAGAGCTTTGCACAAACACTTGATGTATTAATTCAGCACCTACATCCAACTTATTATAAATCAGCTATTGTTGAAGTTTTATATGCTTTTACCCAATATTGTAAAACATACCCAGATTCAAGTTTTGAAATAATCGTCTTGGGTGAGATTATAGAAGAAGCAGCAAAACGTTACGTTATTGATTCAAATTTAGATATTGGCCAAGAAAGAAGCTTAGATGTACTCATGGCGCAACCGCCAGAAGTATTAAAAAAGTATGTGTTTAGTGTTTTTGAAGCATTAAGTATATTAAAAACTAGCTAAAGTAATGTGTCGGTTTTCTTTACAATCCATGCTGTGTATGAAGTGTTTGTTATTTTTTGTTTTTGTAAGCTACTGTAAATAAAGGGTTGTTAAATGTTGGCACGTAGTATGCTTTATTGTTAATACGAGATAGATAGTAATTAAATATTTAATTACTTATCCAAATAACTTTACAATTTATATTTATAAGGAATTAAACATGAAAAAATTATTACTTGCTTCATTAGTAACTGCTACATCGTTTGGTGCTTCTGCATCTTCTGTAATTACATTTGATGATTCATCATTCAATAATATTACTAATTCAACAGTAGTTTTTGATGAAATTCAGTTTACAAATGATCCTGCAACTGTAACTCAAACAGATTCAACTCCTAATGGCAGCACTTACGGCGGTCCTGATTCATTCGTTGAAGTTGGTTCTACAGATGCTTTAGCTTTTGCTTTAAACAATGCTACTACTAACGTTGACCCTGCATACGAAATTTTTTATGACTACAGCCTTATAGGTACTTCAGAAGTTGTAACACTTCCTAGTTTCCCAGGTTTTGCTGGTGGTGATTACTTATCAGTATCTTTCACTGCAAATGCTGGTACTTCAGGTTTATACTTAGATACTACCGTTAATACTATGTTAAATACTGTTAATACTCAATTAGCTTCATTTACTGTTAACAGTGGTGGCACTTGTTTAGTTAGATTATCTAATCAAATAGGTAACTGTAACATTGATTTAGATATTAGTTTTGCAGCTGGTTACTTCTTTGATGCTGCAGGTAATGATTTAGCAACACAACCTGGTGCTCAAACAGCATCATTAGTTGTGACTGTTGATGATATTGGTGGTTACTCAGTTGATTATAACGGTGGCCAACCGACTCAAGAATTTAAAATCAGTCATGACGGTCATATGACTTTTGACGTTCCAGAGCCAGCTTCTGTAGCTATCTTAGGTTTAGGTCTTTTAGGTTTTGCTGGCGCACGTCGTCGTAAAGCTTAATTAAAGATATAACTTATTGTTTATAGAATAAGTTAATTAAAAGCCGAACAGTTGTTCGGCTTTTTTGTGCCTAATTTTTAGTAAAAAATAATTAATGTTACTGAAATTTAACTTTTGTGTTCATGACATTAAATAAATAGATGAAAATATATCCATAACTTGATAGATTAATAACTGAAAAAATATACTCATAACAATAATAAATTTATATTCATAATAATTAATGGAAGTAATAAAATGAATAAATGGCTATTTTCAAACAATGGTAAAATAACTGAGTCTCTTAGCTTTTCTGAAGCACAAGAATACATTTCAAATAATCCAACTCTCGATTTATATGTATGGCACCCTTCCTTTACCTATTGGATGCCACTGCATAGTATTGATGATTTTGAAGTAGAAATTTCTATACCAACACCTCCAGTCGCTTTGCCGAAAGACTTAATTGAAGAATATAAAAATCAAGAACAAGCATTATTCAAAACTCTTTCAAGAATAGACAATACCTTAGGTAATACAAGAGCTGCATTTTCAGATCTCAATAATGATATCGATACTTATCAATCATTTACTGAAAAGTTGAATGCAGAAGTTGATGTAACTCTAAGAAATGTACGTAAACAATACGAAGCATTGCAAAAGAGTATTGACGAATTTAAAAAGGAAGAACTTGTTTTTTAAATTAAAACAAGACATTCAACATTAACCATAATAACAATAAGATATAATTATGAAAAAATGGTACTTTTCTGATAATGGCCAAGTTTCAGGCCCTTTAAATATAAATGATGCGACCTCATTACTCGCTAAAAATAATGACCTTTATGGTTGGAACCCTTCTTTTAGCCAATGGTTACCTGTTGCACAGATAGCTGAACTTAGTGAGTTCATCTCTGAAAGTAAACCCGTAACTCAAATATCTAAAGAGTTAATTGATAAGTTTGTTTCTAAAAAACGAGATTTAAATAAAAAAATTAAATTAATAGATGAATTGATTAAAAATACTAAAAGTAATTTGTATACTTTTGAAGGGATCATTAAAAACTACAATAGTTTGACTGAAGATTTATCACCAGAAGTGAAAGCTAATATCTTACCTATCGAGAAGAAACAGCTTCTACTGTCTAAGCAATTAACTGAATTAATCCGAGCTACAGATATCGCAAAGAATGAAATAATAGATGTGGTTAAAGAGTTCGGTGATCTTGTACTAAGTAAAACGTCGGGAAGCTCTGACGATCTGATAAATATTGACGATCTTCCTGAACTTAAACAAGTAAAAAAACAAGATGGGCTTGGTCAAGCTAAAGCTGAAGTAGAGTTAAAACAGCCGCAAAAAATAGGCATAAAAAAAGAAGTTGATAAAGCTGAAGTAATTCTAGAGCCACCTACAGAACAAGGTGTATTAACTAAAGGTAAGGATGTTGACAAAGGCCATCCTAGTACTTCTGTAGAACATGATAATACGGCGTTTTATGATGTTAAAAGCAGATTGAAGTCTGTATTTAAAGCTAAAAGCGAAGAGCCAGCTATTTCATTATCTGAACAGTTAAAAATAAATAACCTTAAAGTTAAAACAGATGATGAAGTCGTGAATATTGATGATGAAATCAATGAAGACTTACTTGATGATGACGAAGAAAAGAAAACAAGAAGAAGACGTAGACGTTTCTAATTAACTTATTTTTATCCGCAAAATTAATTGCAAATAAATTCGTTGATGATAATTTAAATTGTATGAGTGGATTGTCATTCATACAATCTTATTTTCTGTTAAAAAGTATTTCACCAATTCATATTAGATTTTTAATCTAAAATATCATTTCCTTTATTGATAATGGTATCTGAAAATTTCTTAAATCCCCCTTTTACTAAAGACCATCTATGCCAATACAAGGTTTGAATTATGTGTTTATTGGGTAAGAGATCAATAAGTGTACCTTCCTAATTAATCAAAGTGATGGGATAGTTAAAGCTAGATCAAATTATAAACTTGTACCCGATTATCAAATTAATAATCATCCAGAAATAGATCTATTAATAATCGTTGGTGGTGATCATACAAACGAATTGAACAAAAAACAGGTTACTGATCGGATATTAGAGCAAAGCATAAAAGCTAAAATAGTTGCTTCTGTTTGTACAGGTGTATTTTTATTAGCTAAAGCGGGTGTTATTTATGATCACGAAGTAACAACACATTGGGAAGATATTAACGATTTACAAATGAAATACCCAAAGCTTACAGTTAAACGAGATGTTCGTTGGGTTGAACAAGGCAATATAATAACTTCCGGCGGTATTTCTGCTGGAATCGATATGAGCCTTCATTTAGTCAGTCGAATGAGTTCACCAGAGCATGCAATAGCTACCGCTAAACAGATGGAGTTTAGTTGGTCTAGTTTATAAGGAGTGTATATCTATTTGAAAATACTTTATAAGCTATCCAGCCATTCTTTGGGCGATAAGCCACAAGTTTTTCTAAAGACTCTAGCCAGGGCAGAAGCGGTTTCATACCCGACACTATTTGCTACAAGACTGACACTTTTCCCTTGTTTTAATAGAGTTTGCGCTACGCCAACACGCCAGCGAATTAAATATTCATTTGGCGTTTGATCAATCACACTCTTAAATACGTCAGCGAACTTAGAGCGAGACATCGCTGCAGTTTCTGCCATGACTTCTAAAGTCCAAGGTTTTTCAGGCGCATTATGTATCGCTTGTAAAACTTTCTTCAGTTGAGGATGCATGAGCCCTGACAACATACCTTGCGCTAATTCGCCGTTGTGTAATAAAGAACGGATCATATTAATAATGAATATTTCCATTAATCGATTCATCACAGCTTGCCGACCTTGCTGATCTTCTTCGGCGGCTTCTTGAATAATCCAATCGATATTTGTTTGTAAAAAAGGAGATTGCTCTAATGGAAGAATGAGTAAATCAGGTAAGGTATCGGCCAATAAGCTAGAGGTACTACTTCCATAACTTAATGTTGCACAAATGAGTTCAGCGTTATCTACTTCTTTTGCCTGTAAACCATGCTTAAGTGGTCTAGGGAGAAATATAAGCGAAGGTCTATCAAGTACGATCTTTTTTTTTATCCAAACCTACAATTGATAATGATCCACTTCGTAATAAGTGAATATGTCCCTCTAAAGCGTTGTCATCTTTAAAACTTGATAAACCACATAGTTTACCTGTGTAAAAGACTCCAGCCTGTAAAGTGAAGCGATCTATTATCTGAGAAAGGTGATCCATAGCAGTATTGGACGATTTGATTCAAAGTTTGGACGATTGTATCTCACGCCTTTACGGAACTACACTATTATTTCATCCGTACTTAATACCCATTATTAAAACATTATTAAAACATTATTAAAAATACGAATGAGGAATACATTATGTTTAAAACAACTTTAAAAACTCTTTTAGCTGGTTCTATTTTAGCAGCTAGCAGCTTATCTTTTGCTGCGGATATTGATATGAATGCTGATGCGAATGACTTAGCTATTCAAGGTTATGACCCTGTAAGTTATTTTGCAAATGCTAACCCTACTATAGGTAAAGCAAATTACACCGCAACATATAAAGGTGGCATTTATCGCTTTAGTTCAGAAGAGAATCGCGATACATTTAAAAATAGCCCAAGTAAATATGCTCCTCAATATGGTGGATATTGTGCTTTTGGTGTTTCAATGGAGAAAAAGTTTGATACAGATCCATTAGCTTGGAAAATTGTTGATAACAAGCTATATCTTAATTTAAACAAAGATGTACAAAAGAAGTGGTTAACAGACGTACCAGGATACTTAAATTCAGCAAATGAAAATTGGCCTGAAATTAAAAGTGTTGAAGCAAAAAAATTATAATTTAATGAAAGTTACAATCTATTAATACGTTCTAATAGATTGTAAGTATTATTTTTTAACTTTAAAGGAAAAAATTATGAGTCATAAATTAGCATTATCAAGCGCATTAGCGGCAGCTCTTACTTTAGGCGCAGTTGCAGACAGTGTAGCTGGCGAAGAACGAGTTAAAAAAGAAAAGTGTTATGGCGTATCACTAGCAGGTCAAAACGATTGTAGTAATATCGCAGGAACACATTCTTGTGCGGGTCAATCTACATTAGATAACGATCCAGGTGAATGGCGTTTAGTAAACAAAGGTTTATGTAAAGTTAAAGGCGGTTTAACAAGTAAAGAAGCTCGCGCAAAAGTTAAAATGCAGTCTTAATTTTAATTGATGTTTCTGGAGTATAAATTCTATGAGTGATGATATTAAAGCAGCATCAAAACTCCCCTTAATTGGTGTGGGTTTAAGGCATGAACATTATGATGAAGCCTTGAATACTCCAGCTGACATTGACTTTATTGAGGTACATGCGGAGAATTTCTTTGCTGATGGTGGCGCAAGTTACCAATTGTTTAATGATATAAATCAAAAATACGCTATAAGTTTGCATGCAACATCTTTAGGTTTAGGTTCTGCTTCGCAAACACCACTTAAACAAATTAATCAACTTAACGGATTAATAAAACGTTGTGAGCCCATTTTAGTCTCTGATCATGCGTGTTTTAGTTGGGCTGATATAAATAACAAACATGTACATGGTGGTGATTTACTGCCCGTACCATTTAATGAAGAAAGCCTTAATTTAATGGCGGCTAATGTTCTACGTGTGCAACGTGTTTTAGGTCGAACGATACTTGTAGAAAATTTATCGGCTTATTTAGAGTTACCTGATTCTATTTATAGCGAGAGCGAGTTTTTAGTTAAATTATGCGAACTTACGCAGTGTAAATTATTAATTGATTTGAATAATTTAGTTGTTAACGCAACTAATCATGCATTATTGAGTGGCACAGGCGAAAAGCTTAATGTTGTTGAGTATGCTAAACAATGGTTAGCTAACATTCCAACTGACATTGTGGCTGAGTTTCATTTAGCGGGCTGTACGCCTGTATCTGTAAACAATTTAATGATTGATGATCATAGTTGTCCTGTATCTATTAATACATGGGCAATATATTACTTTGCACTTACACGTTTTGGTGCCGTTCCAACATTGATTGAATGGGATGAAAACCTTCCATCGTGGGCAACTTTGCTTGCTGAAGCTAACAAAGCTAAAGATATTGCCAAAATGATTTTTGGTAACGATGAAGACACTAGTTTTACCGATATTCTTGACGAAAGTGAATACTTTCTTAGTAGTAGTGAAGATTACCAATTGGAAGAAATCGAACAAGCAGATGATATTCATTGTATGAGTCATCAACATGCTTGATCAGCAACAGACTAAATTATTAGAAGCTATATTTTTAGATAACAGCTTATTTAATCACTCATCAGAAAATGATGTGAAAAATAAAGGACTTAAAATATATCAGCACAGTCTAATTGCTAATGCTGCACGAGCTTTATCAATAACCTTTGCAACAGTGCATTCTTATTTAGGTAAAAATACATTTGATGCAATAGTTAAAAAGTATTTAAAAGCAGAATTGAAACAAGAATACGATTGGGGAGAGTTTGGTAGTAGCTTATCTAGTTTTATTGCAAAACAAGATATTGAGAATGCTTATTTACTTTCTCAATTAGCTGAACTTGATTTTTTTTGCCATCAGTCAGAACGTAGTAAAGATATACCTGTTGATTTAACAACATTAAATTTATTGAGTGAGCATGATGCATACGAGTTATATATTAGCTTTTGCTCGGGCATAAACGTAATGCAATCAATACTACCGTTAGATGAAATAAATAATACCATCACTCAACTAACTGAAGAGCAAAAAATTAATAGCCTTGCTGATGTTACTCAAAAACTTACAGAGTTTTCAACAAGATATAATCCAGCTGATAATAAAAGCGAAACACTATATAACTTCATTATTTGGCGACCAGATTTTCAAGCGCAATACACTCGTATTTCAACTGAAGAATACCTATGGTTCAACACTTTGTTGGACAAAGATCTAACATCTAAAACTTCAATTGGTCAGGCACTTGATGACTTAAATGAAACAGATTTTTCATTTGTTGAATGGCTACCTAAAGCCATACAAGAACGACTTATTAATGGCATTACCCTACAAAAATAATAACTATAATATAATTCATAACTATTCAAATATAAGGCACTCAAATATGACTATTCAAAAGGTTAGAGATTTTCACAACCAAATCTTAGGGTTTGCAGAATTATTAAAAGCCCCTGCATTTCTTTTTACACGTATCTACATAGCTAATATTTTCTTTAAATCAGGGCTCACCAAATTACGTGATTGGGAATCAACATTAATGTTATTTGAATATGAGTATGAAGTGCCAGTGCTCTCTTATGAAGTGGCTGCATGGCTAGCAACAGCAGGTGAGCTTGTTTTACCTGTATTACTTGTATTTGGTTTATTTACACGACTATCAGCCGTCGGATTATTTATTGTTAATGCTGTTGCGGTTATCAGTTTAGTTGATATACCTCCCGCTGCATTTAATGAGCATGTATTGTGGGGAAGTTTAATTGTAATGCTTATCGTATTAGGCGGACAACGTTTCTCATTAGATAAGATGTTAAAAATAACTTAGGTTAACTGTTAATTTAATCGTTTTTCACATTAAAAAAGCAAGCGAATGCTATGAGCATAAGCTTGCTTATTTTATTAACTACATCTTAATTCATTCAAACCATTTATCTTTTGTGAACCGCTTAAATATAGAACCAACAATAAGTCTATTAGCCGATCATTTCATTGAGCTTTTTAGCCTTAACCACATAACGTAAGCTGCCTCCTGCTCGCATAGCATTAAACGGGTAGCAAGTAATTAATAGTAATTCAGGTTCCCCCATATCTAATAATAATGGTGTTTTATCACTGTCTATAATTTCGATACTTTCAACTCGGTAACGTTGAGTATTGCCATTTATATCTCCAAGCTTAATTACATCTTCCATTTGTACATCTTGTAAAAAACTAAAATGGGTATCTCTGTGCCCAGCAATAACAAAAGGGCGATTACTACTTAATGTTGAATATTGATGCATAACACCTGCTGAAAATGCCAGCGTTGTTGGATCTGTCCCTTTAAGTAATACCATCGACTTATTTAGTCGTTCAATATCCATTTTAGCTATCGCTGTTGTATCTGCCCATGGCCAAGGCGGAGATGGCTCCTTAGTTGTTTGTGTAACTTCCCAGCTATAAGCTATTAACTCTTGAGATAACCAAGCTTTAGCTGGAAGATACATACTGTGTGCAATGATTAAAAATGAAACGCCACATAATATAATGGAACAGAATCTCAAGTTTAAGCTATTGGCGATACTTTGATTAAAGAGAAACTTCATGGTTATTCCTCTTTAGTCTTGAAAGCCAAAGAAGAGAAATTGCTAGAAGAGCTAAGCCCAATAATAATTGTAACTTCCAACCAACAGCTGTTTTCGGAAATACAGTCGCATGTAAGCTATTTTTGCTTGCTAACTTTTGACTCGCTTGTTTCTCTTTTTGTGCTAATAGTTCCTCCTTTCGTTTATCTATTTCATCAGCACTTAATATTTCTTTTTCTACAGCGATAAAGCTTGTATAAGGCGACATCACCTGATGTTTTAATGAGGTCATAATCACATCATTTTTAACTACTGCTAGTGGCTTACCAACAACTAAACCATCTAACAAATCTTCAATTTTAGCTCTTGCCCAAATAGATGATATGCCTGAGTTATTATCTACTGTTTTAGCTGTATTTAATTCAACCTCTTGCTGCCAGCCTTTGTTGGCTAAATCACCAAACATTTGAATGCTTGCAGGTTTATCTGTGGTTTTAAATGCAATAATAAGTGGCTCATTCGCATATAAATCAGGGATCTTATTTGGGAATTGTTCAATGTTTCCAAGGTGTAATGGATGAAACTGAACATTAATATTGGTGAGAGCAGGCTGGCTAATCTTTTCTAATAACATAGCCATCTTCTTTTCTACTTCATCAATATTACCAATAAAAGTATAGCTACCTTGTCCAAATTGAGCTGCTTTACGCATAAAGAACCCATTAGGTGCACTACCAATTCCTACTGTAAATAAACGTGGTAAATCGGTGGTTTTTTTAATTAACTTAAATAGCGCTAATTCATTACTTACCGCGCCATCTGTAATAAAGAGTATTTGTTTGATCGCATTTTCATTTTGTAATGGTGTTTGTTGCATGCTCAAAGCATTGCTCAAGGGTTGATACATTTCAGTGCCGCCATCAGCTGAAAGTTGATTAATAAAGGTTAATGCGTTGGCTATATTTTTTGAGGTTGCCATTTTCGTTTGTCGAAACAAGTTGGTTGAAAGGGACTCAAAGGCAATAATATTAAAGCTGTCATGTTCGGTAAGTGTATTAAGTGCAAAACGTAAGCTTTGCTTGGCTTGTATCATTGATTCACCTTGCATTGAGCCTGACGTATCAATAATAAAAGTTATATCTCGAGCGAATGAAGTCGCTAATTGTTCATTATCATCAAGTGTTGAATATATTGGCGGTAATAACATCGCTAACGTATATTCTTCACCATCTAAGGTTTGATTATAAAGGCTTAATTGCGGAGCATTTGACGCTTTTGGACGCCACTGTAATACAAAGTCTTTATCCATCGGAACTTGTACATTACCGACGCTTATTTTTACAGGTTCGCCATTTAATTCGTTATTATTTAATTTCAACGTATGTGAAGGACTATCAATACTTGCGAGTTGAATACCTGCATTTAAATTCACACGTAAATTTATTTGGTTCTTATTTAGTTGTGTAAATTGGGAAAGTTCGGAAATAGATAAGTCTTCATTCAGTAAGCGAGTTGAACTTGAGTAAAAACCAGTTTCATTCTTTGTTTCTAAATTATCACTTGTTATAGGTAGCGACACAGGCTGATAACGAGGCGTAATACTCATCGGAAAGCGTAAACTGAATTCACCGTCAGTATAGTCAACATGTTGAACGTATTTTATTGTTACGGTTATTTGCTCATTAGGCGCTATATTAGCGATTTTATTGGTAAAAAGGTTAGGACGATGTTGTTCAACTAAGCTGGCTTTTTTACCTGAAGCTTTGGCTTGATTAAATAATTTTTTAGCTTCGTTTTTTTCTAATATTTTCCCTTCAATTTCTCTTTTGCCGACTTGGATCTTTAAATAATTAACAGCAGAGTTTTCAGGTAAAGGAAAGGTATACAAACCATTAGTTATTTCATCACCTGTATTTAAAAAAGACTGAGTCACAGTAACTGAGGCTATTATGCCGTTAATATCAAATGAGGCTGCTGAATTAAGTAAGATAGCGGATTGATACAATTGAGTTTCTTTTAAGTTAGTTTTAACGGTTTCAGTCGACTCAAACAATAACTGACCACTACTCACATCATCTAAACTAGAATAATTGTTATAGGTTGTAGCATTAAGAGGCATTACATAAAAAGCACAACCTGCCAATAAACCCACCAATAAAAGCCATTTCAGTAATGACAATGGTGAGTACCATTTACTACTTCGGTTACGGCGATTATAAGTAGGCGCATAATCAATGATCTCTCTATTTCTGCGTGCTTTTGATAATAAGGTTTGTTTAAACATAATGTCGTCTTCGATGTATTTAATGTAATTGTATTAAAGCAATCAAATTCGACTATTAACCGACAACAAAAAGGCAATGTAAGGCTGAAATAGGGCGAAATTATGGCAAAAGTTTAAACAACTTATGACATATAGCAGAAATTAGGTGTTTAACGCTTTATTTAGCAAGGTATTAGCCGATAAGCGCTTGCATAAAATTGAGTTCATGCTATTTTTCCAGCATTCATTATTTTAAGGAAGTTTTTCATGCCAAAGGCAAGTGACGTTAAAAAGAATACCGCGATAGAACATAACGGTAGTGTTTACATTGTTAAAGATATTGAGCGCTCAGTACCGCAAGGTCGCGCAGGTGGCAGTTTATATCGTATGCGTATGTACGATGTAGTTTCAGGTCATAAAGTTGATGAAACATTTAAAGACAGCGACATGCTTAAATTAGCTGAACTAACACGTCGCCCAGTGATGTTTTCGTATATTGACGGTGATCAATATGTATTTATGGATAACGAAGATTACACGCCATATAACCTGAATTTAGACGCGATTACTGATGAAGCACGCTTTATTACTGAAGAAACTGAAGGCTTATTAATTATTTCTATTGATGAAACGCCTGTTGCCATTGATTTACCAGCAAGTGTTGAGCTAGTTATCACAGAAACAGACCCGTCAATTAAAGGTGGTTCTGCTACTGCTCGTACTAAACCAGCAATTCTTTCTACAGGTTTAACAGTACAAGTACCTGAGCATGTTTCTACTGGTGACAAAATCAAAGTGAATACAGCTGAATGTAAATTTATGGGTCGTGCAGACAAATAAATATTTATTATCTAAGAAGCCTCAATAAGTTTACTTATTGAGGCTTCTTTTTGACCATAATAAAATGTTTTTTTAAATATGAATTATACTTATTTGTGACTAAACACAGAATGCATGCAAAAAGTGCTACGGAGTTCAAAGTTTAAGGAAGAGATATTAATGTGATCTATAGTGCTTATTTTTACGTATTCATGTTTTGAAACATTATGAGTTATCAAACCTTCACATGATTATTGAGTAGTTTTGACTCTTAATTTAAATATAAAGTGGTAGTTTTAGTCTTTTAGTAAGCACAGAATCTATCATCTTTATGTATTATTAAACTGGAGTTAACATGTCGTTAAAAACAAAGTTTATACTGATGCAATCCTCGTTAGTTATCACTCTTTCTATCGCTATTATCGCTGTTCTTCTTTATTTTTCTATCGCCCAAGTTGAAGTAGATTCAGAGCGTCAGTTCAAAGATAATTTAATCGCTAAACGTTCTTTAGTGGCCAAAGAAGTCGTTGATTATTTTAACTAGCGAAGCGTAAATCTCGGGGGCTTGCCCCCGTGCTGGATAGTGTATACTGGGGGGACCCCAGTAAATGCTATTCTTCATATGGAACTTCAAAGAAATACACATCATGTCTTTAGATTAATGTACCACTTTGTGTGGATACCAAAGTATCGACACAAAGTCTTCATTGAACCTTATCGTTCAACAATGAAAGCAATTATTCAAAAAGTAGGATATGACTACGATATTGATATCGTAGAGTTAGAAATTCCGAGTGACCATATTCATATGGTTATTAGAGGGATCCCTAAACAGTCGCCAAGCGATGTTATGCAAATAATTAAAAGTATAACTGCTCGTGAGTTTTTTAGAATTTATCCTGAAATTAAAAAGCAGTATTTCTGGGGCGGTAAATTATGGACACAAAGCTTTTTTGTTGAAACGATTGGTAACGCAACAGAAGAAGTTATCAGGAAATATGTTCAAGAACAGTTAATCGAATTAGATGGTAAAGAAATTAATAGCGATCAACTGAACTTGTTTTGAAACTCGGTCGCTTGCGGCCGAGAATTTTATAGATCAATCAGGCAGCACCACATCAAATAGTTTGCTGCAATATTATCAAAATGATTATAAAGCCATATATGACTATAAAAACGAACAACAAATAGATGTAAGTCAGCTTATAGGTCAGTTATCGCCTGCAGCGATTAATTTTCAAAATCAATATATAGCTGATAACGCGTTCTCTTTAGGCGAAAAAGATAAGTTAGATACGGCTAAAGCAGATAATAGTTATAATCGGACACATGAAAAATACCACCCAACGTTCAGAAAGTTCTTACACGAATTTGAGTTTTACGATATTTTCATAGTAGAACCTGAAGAGGGGAACATTATCTACAGTGTTTATAAAGAATTAGATTATGCAACTTCATTAACAAACGGTCCTTACAAATCCAGTGGTATTGCTGAAGCATTTAAAAATGCGCTTACTTTACAAGAAGGTGAGTTTTACTTAACTGACTTCAAACCTTATATTCCTTCTTACAACAGCTCAGCAAGTTTCATGTCTACACCTATTTATAATAATAATACTTTAATTGGTATACTTATTTATCAAATGCCCATTGAACATGTTAATAATATAATGCTCCAAGAGCGTAATTGGCTCGAATCAGGTTTTGGGGAAAGTGGCGAAATATATCTTGTTGGTTCAGATAATACATTAAGAAGTGATAGTCGTTTTTTCGTTGAAGATAAACAAGGTTATTTAGATCTTCTTAAAAGTAAGAATATTGCTGCCTGGAAAGAAATAGAAAGAAAGAATACAACCATTTCATTACAGCCCGTTAGTACAATAGCGGCTAAAAAAGCATTATCGGGAGTAAGTGATACTGATACCTTCAAAGATTATAGAGGTGTCGATGTTTTTAGTGCTTTTGCACCTATTAATGTTGGTGGATTGAGTTGGGCTATTATTTCTGAGATAGATGTAGAAGAAGCACATAGAGTCGCAAAAAATTTATCAGAACAGATAGTAATACAAGGTCTTGTTATTTTACTCATCTCCTCTGTTGTATCAATTGCTGCAGCAATCGCTATAGCTAATTATTTAATTCGACCTCTAAGTGAACTAGCTGAAAAGGTGAATAAGTTATCTAGTGGTGAAGCTGATTTAACCGTTGTAATCAAAGGATAAAATATTGCTGAGATTGATGAGGTCAGTGATGGGGTTAATCGCTTCATTAAGAAAATACATATATTAGTTTCTGAAATTAAAGCAACAATTGATGTATTCGCAACCAGTGGTATTGAACTGGGTGTAACAACAGAACAAACAAGTATAAACATCAAGAAACAAGGTCATGATACTGAACAAGTAGTTAGTGCTATATCTGACTTTAGTGCATCACTTGATCGCATAATGCAAGAAACTAAATTAGCTTTTGAAGCAACAGAGAATGCTAATAAAATAGCTAACGTTAGTACTGAAAAAGCTGTATCTGCAACCAATGACATGCAAAAACTTTCACAGCAAGTGCAATCTTCTACGCACTCTATTAGAGAGTTACAAGAAAGTGTTGAAGATATAGGCAATGTATTAAGTGTTATCAATTCCATTGCCGATCAAACAAATTTACTTGCTCTTAATGCTGCGATTGAAGCTGCCCGAGCTGGTGAACATGGACGCGGTTTTTCAGTTGTAGCTGATGAAGTAAGAACTCTTGCTTCAAAAACACAAGAAAGTACCATTACTATTCAATCTCAAATTGAAGGATTAACCTCTGCAACGAGTAAAGCTGTGAATTCTATGGAATCAGCTTCTGAAACTGCAGGGCATAGTATTGAAATGGTTGAGTTTGTATCTGCTTCAATATCTGAATTAGGTAGTGTAGTTAAACAGATTGAAACCATGAATCAAAGCATATCAGGCCAAACAGAAACACAATATCATTCAATCGATTTTATCACTAAAAGTATGAGCAGTTTACAGGATGGTTCAGTTGAAATATCTCAAGCTTCTACCAATATAAATTCAGTAGCGGCAGAGTTAGCGACTGTTGCAGAAGGTTTAAGAAGCTTAACGTCTGAGTTCAAGGTTTAGATCAGTATTTTATTTATGTTATATCTAAGTACATCTAATATTTGAATTTTTTAAGACGAGTGATTAACAAGATAAACTCAATAATATAGGTTATTGAGTTTTTTATATGAGAGTATTTACGCTGTTCAAACTGCTCGCTCTGAACACAATATTTCCTTCACAATAAGCTTTAATAAAAAGGTTTCACGTACAATAGATAAACCTTTCTTAGCGCTTTTAGTGAGGGTTTCTTCATTATGTTTAATCGCTTGATGAATGTTCATCCAAACAGGCACCATACCATTGTTTATTTCATAGTCTTCTAAATTTGTAGCGCGTAATTCACTGTCGATATTACAAACAAAACAATAGGATTTCATGTGCACAATATCAAAATCATCTTTGTGCCAAGGTCTAAATTCTTCATATAAACCAAAAGCTTTAATGTTAGTGACATTATGGGCGCCAGTTTCTTCTTGTAGCTCTCTTATTAACCCTTCTTCATGTGTTTCACCATCATCTATACCACCGCCAGGTAAAGTGTAGTCGTGGTATCTTTGAGTGTATAAAAGCAGAATATCTTCACCGTTAAGTACAATAGCGCGAGCTGCGTTACGGATAAAAGTTGAACCAGAAAGATCGTTAAGATCAGGATGAATAGCAGAGGTTAATAATTTCATTAAAGGTACTTATAGGATAAATAAAGAGAAAGCGAAGAAGAGTGTATATTATCGAATATTTTCAGCTAACTTAAAAGCCTGAAACCCTTCAATTATAGCTGAAGGGGTTTATATCATTATTATAAGCTTACTTAATTGTGGAGTGTTTACTGGCAATATCGATAAAACTTTGTATATATTCAATGCTTACATCACTTTCCCTAAGACCAATAAATATTTGCTTAGCAATCCCTTTTTTACCTAACTTAATCGCTTTAATCGGTAATGTTTTTGAATATTCTTCAACCAGCCAAGCAGGAAGTGCTGAAACACCACGTTTACTTGCCACCATTTGCAGCATTATATCGGTTGTTTCAATTCTTTTATGTTTATAAGGACTACATTGCTCAGGCGTTAAAAATTGACTAAAAATATCAAGCCGTTCTGTTTCTACAGGGTAAGTAATTAATATTTCATCATTTAAGTCTTGTGGAACAATAAAGCTTTTATCAGCTAACACATGCTCTTTATGAGTAACTAATACCAGCTCATAATCAAAAACAGGTAGGTAAGTTAAGCCTTTTTTAAACAAAGGGTCGGGTGTTACCAAGGCATCAATATCATGACTAAATAAAGCACCTAAACCACCAAACTGAAAACGTTGTTTAACGTCTAAGTCAACATCTGGCCATTGTTCTAAATAAGGTGAAACTACGGTTAATAACCATTGATAGCAAGGGTGGCATTCCATACCTATTCGCAAAGAACCACGCTTACCTTTAGCTATTTGCTCAATTAAATGTTCAGTATGTTCAAGTTGGGGTAGGGTTCTATTCGCTAACGACAATATATGTTCGCCAGCTTGTGTTAGACGTAAATTACGACCTTCTTTCGACCATATTTTAATACCAAGCTGACCCTCTAGTTTTTTTATTGCATGACTTAAAGCCGATTGAGTTAAAAATAAAGCATTAGCTGCTTCTGTAAGTGTACCTAGTCGGTTTACTTCCCTAATTATAGATAAGTGTGTCCGTTCAATCATCTGAGTTTACTCATTTGTTCATTGGAATTTCTTATACATGAGTTTAATTCATAGAACTGTGTATTTATATTGTTATTTTTCATGATTTAGCTTAACTAGAGCTGAGGTTATTTATTTAAAGATATGTTGAAGTCAGTAATACACATGATTATTTCATACCAAACGGATTAAATTCTCGCCCTTCGAGAGCTCATTAGCAAACTGATAACATCACAAAATTAAAAAAATATAGAATAACTATGTTTAATCAATTTTGCTTGTTCTAAGCTTGCTAATGTAGCTCTAAGTTGCTCAATAAATTAATCCGTTTGGTATTACATAAATTAATTTTAGCAAGTACTGGAGTAATCGGTAGCTTAAATTGTTGGAAATTTTTTTATGAAGTATAAGGTCTAATAAGTAAGAGTCATTGAATATTTCAGATAAGAGTTTCGAGAGGATTATATGTGTAGTTCACCTAAACCAAGAACTAAATCAAAAGGTAAGAAATCAGGCGGTGGAAGTATATTAGCAAATATTTCTCCTGAATCGAGACGCCGATTTTCTGAGCGAGCAAATGCTGCACAAGATCGCAGAGATGAAATCAGATTAGTGCAAAAGCAGAAAGTTTTACAACAACAGGTCGCGAGTAAAAGACACGTAAATATCCAAACCAATAAGACTAAAACGCAAGATAAAAGCTTTAGTTATTGGTTAATTAATGCAAACTTAAAAGAAATATTCGTCTTGTTATTTTTGGGTAAATCGAAAGTCGTATAAGTTCTTTATAAACCTAGTTTACTATTCATGTTATCTGTTTTATTTCTTTATTTTTATACAGTTACGTCCATTATGTTTTACTTCATATAAAGCGTCATCTGCTCTAACGATAAAGCTATTTAACGACTCATCTGGTTGATATACTGTTATCCCTAAGCTAATGGTTACTTTAGGTTCTACAGTGGTTTTTGATAATGTTTCTTGTATGCGCTGAGCTATATTTTTTGCACCATCAAGGGATGTATCAGCAAGCATTATAATAAATTCTTCTCCGCCCCATCGACAAACTGCATCACTTTCTCGAACATGTGATTTACATATTTGTGAAATATACTTGATCACTTTATCACCAGCCAGATGCCTGTAGGTATCATTTACTTTTTTGAAAAAATCTATATCAAGCATCATCAGAGAAAGATGGGTTTGATTTCTTTTACTTTGTTCAATGTTATTTAATATGATGGGCTCAAAGGCTTGTCTATTTAATAAGCCTGATAACTTATCAATACTTGCCATAGTTACTAAGTTTTTCTGGTAATTATTAAAAGCTAAGTGGGCAATAAATAATACCCCTATGGTTACTAATAAACTGAGGAATATATTGATAATAAATGTATTGGTTAGCTCTTCTTCACTGTTGATAGCATCTTGTTCTACAATTAAAAACCAGTCAAACTCTTTAATATAACGACTGTTTAAATAAATCTTCTTACCTGCATGAGTATAGTCAATGGTGTTGGATGTAGTGTTAAGAACGCTTTGGGTAAGCTTTTTGTTTTTTAAGCGGTCTGAAAGTGTAGATGAATGATTAAACTGCCCACCTTTAAGAACTATTTTCCCTTCTTTATCAATAAAGTAAATTGTTCTGTGATATCGATTTTGATAATTAGCTATTAAATTTTCTACCGTGTCGAGAGCAAGCCCAACACCTGTCGCCCCAATAAAGTTATCGTTATAATCATAAACCTTATGGTTAATAAATATCGTAATCTTATTCGCGTTAGACGTATCGTAATCTATAGCTATTTCATACATTTGTGATTCAGGTGTATTCTTTAAAGAGAAGTACCAGCTATCTGCTTTATTCTCTTTTGAAATTTTTTCAATAACACCGTTAGGGTGGTAATAGTTTAGGTTTTTATCACTGGTGAAGTAACTGGTGATCATCTTATATTTTATTTGTATTTCATTTAAATACTTGATGATTTCCCCAGGGCCATCTTTACCCTTTAACTCCCAGTCTCGTACAAAAGTATTTTGTGCCATTAGTCCCGAGATGAAGATAGGTTTAAATCAGTCATTTTGAATTTCAGAGTAGATATTATCACTGGTTAGTGGAAGCGATTCGTCAGAAATGTGTTTGCCAATAGAACTGCTAGCGACTTGATAGCTTAACCAACTTGTAACGAGAAAACCTGATAATAATACAGCTAAAACTATACTAAAGTTTTTTTGGCGTTTGTGCATTTGCATTTCCGTAGCAATTTGAGAGATGCGGATTAAAAAATGCCGCTATTTTTAAAAGTTAATATCTAATTATAAAAAAATTATAATTAAAATAAAGACTGAAAATTATAATTTAAGGGTCTGTATCACTACATTATATTTTTAAGGCGTAATGTTTGTGTATAGGTAAATGCATGAACGTTTTTATAAATAATACTGAAGCCCAAATAAAACCACATTGAACAACTAATTAATGTTCACTCACTATCGTTTAATCTTCAGTAGTAAGCAAGTCTAAAAAGCTATTAAAAATCAAAGCTAATTACAGTTAACCGTATATACTTACTATTCATATTAAAAGTTATAAAGGTTGTGTTATGAAAATGAGTACACGTTTAATCCTTGGTTTTGGATCATTATTATTAATGATGTGTATATTAACTTTTATTGGTATTTCCCAAGTTAATGTCATCGATAGTACATTAACGCAGATGAATGATGTTAATTCAAAAAAACAACGATATGCTATTAATTTTCGTGGCAGTGTTCATGATCGAGCTATTGCATTGAGAGATGTTGTTCTTGTTGAATCTCAACAGGAATTTGATGACATACTAAAACTTATAAAACAGCTTGATGAATTTTATCAAATCTCTGCAAAAGATCTAAGTCGAGACCTATCTAATAATATGGAAATGAACACAAAAGAGAACGACATTTACCATCGAATTCAAACTATTGAAAAACACTCAACAGCTTTACTCGAACAGGTTATTCAAGAAGTTAAAGATCAAAATCCTATAAAAGCCAAAGAAATATTACTGACTAAAGCTAGGCCTGCATTTGTTAAGTGGCTAAGTACTATTAATGAATTTATTGATTACCAAGAAAGCTTAAACGAAACGGCTACTTTGCAAACAAGAACAGTCACTAGTGGATTTCAAAATTGGATGCTCATATTAACGGTCATTGCGTTGGTTGTTGGTTCTGGATTAGCTTTTTTCATTTTACGACGTATAGAAGAATCGGTGGGTGGCGAGCCAAAAGAAGCTGAAGTTATTATTTCTAAAATAGCCAAAGGAGACTTAACTGGCTCTATCACCACTAAATACTCACACAGTATTATGGGTTCTATAAACAGTATGCAAAATACGTTAAAGCAAATAGTTAATAATATCACTCACTCATCGTCTGAATTATTAATAAGAGCTGAAACGGTGACTGAATCGTCGAAAAATTCATTAATACTCGCTGAAAAACAATCTAAATATACATCTTCAGTTGTTTCATCCCTTGAAGATATGAGCCAAAGCATTAATTCCATTGCTGATGTGGTTTATCAAACAGAAAATAACTCAAGAAAAACAGTCGATCTATCTTTATCAGGAAAAGAGTCAGTTATTAATGTTGCTAATGAAATTGAAGATATCGCCAGCACGGTTGCTAATACGGTTGAACAAGTTAATTTATTAGAAGAAAGAGCTAAAGAAATTGGCACCATAGTTAATGTGATTCGCTCTATTTCAGATCAAACTAATTTACTTGCCCTAAATGCTGCTATTGAGGCTGCTAGAGCAGGTGAGGCGGGTAGAGGCTTTGCTGTAGTTGCTGATGAAGTAAGGCAACTTGCTTTACGCACGGGTGAAGCAACAGGTGAAATTGAAAAAATGATTTCGCAAGTGCAAACAAACACGCAAGCTTCAGTGGCGGCAATGGAAACAGCGGTACCTAAAGTAGAAAGAGGTTTAGTATTAACCAAAGAAGCGAGTAAGTTATTGAGCGATATTCAGCAGCAAGCGAATAGTTCATTAGAGAATGTTTTAGAGGTTGTGAAAAATACATCAAACCAAGTTTCAACGATTGAAAGTATTAAAGAAACAGTTTCTGAGTTAGACCATATCGCGAAAGATACTAACGACGCTTTAAAGGGAAGTTTTGAGCAAGCTAACCATTTAGAAAAGCTATCGGTTAAATTAAGTTCAGATGTAGAATTCTTTTCGCTCTAACTTATAAACTTTGAGTTAAATAGAGTTTAGTTGTGAGGTTTTTTTTAATTAACTGCAATCAAGTCGTTTATATTTTATAAAAGTAATCTGCTTGTTCTACAGGTTGATTAAGGCGACTTTTTATTTTTTCTTTTATTAGCAAACATAGCTAGATCAGCTTCGTTGATAAAGCTGTCAATATTATTATGAATAGCTTGATCATATTTGATTAAACCTTTTGAAAATGAAATAGGGTGTGGGAATTTATCTTTGTTGAGGTTGTTTTTTATATTTAATTTTAATCGGGTAATTGCATCCTTAGCGAGTTCTTCAGAGGTATTTGATAGAAAAACAGCAAACTCATCTCCACCTATTCGTGCATAAAAATCTGAGTCTCTGAAGGTTTGTTGCATTTGATTAGCAAAATAAACTAAAACATTATCGCCAGCTGCATGGCCATAAGTATCATTAATCACTTTAAAGTTATCCAAATCAAAATACGCTATGTAACATTGATTGTTTTGCCTAACACTCATCGCAATGGCGTGTTTTGCTAATTCAATAAAGCCACGGCGATTAGATATTTTTGTTAATTCGTCAGATGCTGCCATCTTTAAGGCATTTAGTTCATCTTCTACAATTGATGTTAAATCTTTAAGCGTAAGAATATCTTCATTGGAAAGTGTTCTAGGCTTTAAATCTAAAATACATAGTGTACCTAAACTATATCCATCTCTTGTTTTTAAAGGGTGTCCGGCATAAAACTTAATAAAAGGTTCACCAGCAACTAATGGGTTAGCAACAAAGCGTTCATCTTTCGATGCGTCTTCAATAATAAATGTTTCATCATTTAAAATAGTATGACCACAAAATGAAATATATCTTGGTGTTTCGCTAGCTTCAAGTCCTACTTTAGACTTGAACCATTGTCTGTCTTCATCAATTAAGCTAATAGATGAAATGGGGACATCAAATAAGCGTTTTGCCATTCGGGTAATGCGATCAAAATGCTCTTGTGCAGGAGTGTCTAATATACCAAGACACTTTAAAGCCATAAGTCTTTCTTTTTCATTATCAGGTTTCTTGGGCGGTATCATGAAAACTCTGTACTCACATAATTTGTTTTATATCAGTATAGATGACTTGTTTAATTAGCGAAGCGTAAATCTCGGGGGCTTGCCCCCGTGCTGGATAGTGTATACTGGGGGGACCCCAGTAAATGCTATTCTTCATATGGAACTTCAAAGAAATACACATCATGTCTTTAGATTAATGTATCACTTTGTGTGGATACCAAAGTATCGACACAAAGTCTTCATTGAACCTTATCGTTCAACAATGAAAGCAATTATTCAAAAAGTAGGATATGACTACGATATTGATATCGTAGAGTTAGAAATTCCGAGTGACCATATTCATATGGTTATTAGAGGGATCCCTAAACAGTCGCCAAGCGATGTTATGCAAATAATTAAAAGTATAACTGCTCGTGAGTTTTTTAGAATTTATCCTGAAATTAAAAAGCAGTATTTCTGGGGCGGTAAATTATGGACACAAAGCTTTTTTGTTGAAACGATTGGTAACGCAACAGAAGAAGTTATCAGGAAATATGTTCAAGAACAGTTAATCGAATTAGATGGTAAAGAAATTAATAGCGATCAACTGAACTTGTTTTGAAACTCGGTCGCTTGCGGCCGAGAATTTTATAAAAGTGATGTGAACAAAAGTAAAATATAACTTTGCTTTGTAAAATAGTGTAAACATCAGTTGTTAAGCATTTTTAGTTAACAACTGATTTAGCAGAATTTAAAGTAGAGAAATTAAAGCTTAGCGATAATTGCTTTTAGTTCGTCGTTTAATACTTGGTTTGTTAGTTTTCCTGTCTCACTATCAAAGTTATCATAAAAGCTCGGTACCGATAACGATCCTACAATCTTAGCTGAAAAATATGGACTTGACGTTATCGCTGTATTGAACACTGTGCTTGCGCCTCCAGGACCAGGAGACGTCGCTAAAACAACCATGGCTTTATCTTGATATATCTTTTGGTTAATTCTTGATGTCCAATCAAATAAGTTCTTATAAGCGCTAGTGTAAGTACCATTGTGCTCAGCATATGAAATAATAATAGCGTCAGCTTCTCCAAGCTTTTGGTAAAAGTCTTTGGCTGGCTGAGGTTGTCCTAATTCTTTTTCTTTATCTTCACTAAAAATAGGCATTTCATAATCATTAATATCAATAACCTCTACCTCTGCATTTTCAGCTAAATTTGCCGCATAAGTTGCTAATTTTTTGTTGATAGAATTTTTACTACTACTGGCTGCAAAAGCTAAAATTTTCATTTAAATCTCTCTTCTTATTTAGGAATTAGGTTATTAACACTTTACGTAATCGCTCGAGTATTAATTTAAGTTATCGTGTTTTTAAGTAATTAACGCTATTTATAGTGTTATTTTATATAGTTTCCAATTAATGAGCAATATGCTTTTTATGTAAACATTATTTCCGTATGACTGTTAATTGCAAGGTTACAAAGTTATGCTTGAGTTATAGAGTGTAATAGAAATTTAATGAGAGATAAGCATGATTAAAGACCTAAAATTGTTTGATGGCGTTGTGTTATTTACGCAAGTGGTTAATAGCGGCGGATTTACTGCAGCTTCACTTATTAATGGCCACTCTACGTCATTCATTAGTAAAGAAATTAATAAGCTAGAATCACGTCTGGGTGTGAGGCTGTTAAGTCGTACAACGCGAAAAATAAGTTTAACGCCAGAAGGACAGGCTTTCTTTCAACAATGTGAACAAATGATCATAGATGCGGAGCAAGCTTTAGGGATCATTAATCAAGCCAATATAGAGCCTAAAGGTGTGCTTAAAATTAGTTGTCCTGTTGGTTATGGGATGAGTCACTTGCAGTCGGTTTTAATTGAATACACACGGTTATATCCCGATGTAAAACTTGATCTAGATTTTAACGATCGAAAAGTAGATGTTATTCAAGAAGGCTACGATCTTGCCATCAGAGCAACAAACCAATTAGAAGACTCAACACTTGTATGTAAAAAAATAGCTTCATATAAATCTCATATTATAGCTTCGCATCAATACTTAACGTTAAACGGCACACCTAAAAAACCCGAAGACTTATTAACTCATAAATGTTTGAGCTACAGTAACCTTAAAAATCCTACTAAATGGAAGTTTGAATCGTTAACAGGTGACAGTATTCAAGTGGAAGTACCTGCAACTATTTTATGTAATAACGCTGAAATGGAACTGGCTATGGTATTACAACATAAAGCAATATGTCGTTTACCTGCTTTCTATATGGAAAAAGAGCTGAAAGAAAAACAAGTCGTTGTTTTATTTGAAGACTACAAGCAAACACCTATCAATATTTATGCTTTATATCCCAGCAGAAAACATTTATCACCGAAAGTGAGGAAGTTCTTAGATTTATTAACGAGTGTTCATTAATTTATTTTTACATCTCTCTTATGGTTTTAATGACTATTACCTTGTGTGTCGTTATTTTATCCTCTAATATTTAATCTCTCAATAAGTCTTAAAAATCTATCTTAAAAAGGAAAATTTATGATTAAATTATTTATGTTATGTGTGCTTGTTATAACAAGCTTTACTTCTTTAGCTGAACAGGGGGCTGATAAGCAGCCGAAAGATTCAGTTTTGCTGACTGTTTTCTTAAAACACGATCAAACTAAAATCTTAGATGAAACTCAGGCAATTCTCACAGAACAAGGGTTTTTTGATACATTTCCGCCTAAAGGTGTTTCTGTTGTTAGTTGGTATGTAATGATGGGTATTGGGCAGGTTGTAACTTTAGAAGTCCCTGCGCATCAAGTCCGTGAAGTTAACCTCGCTATAGAAAAAACGGCTTGGAAAGCATTTCATACAGAGTTTTACTCTACTTATAATTTATACCCAGTCTACAAAGAGAAATTAAAAAATAAAGCGAAAGTATCATACGAGTAAATTAGCACTCAATTGAGTAGGACAAAATAACAAACTCTTATTTTGTCTTACTCCCTCTTTCAAATACCTATATCACAAAAATCCCCATAATATTCATCTCCTTGTCTCTGCTCTAGGTTTTTTATCTATATCGGTTGAATGAATGTAATGCTAAAGTTATTAGCGATATATACGTATATCAATTATTTATTCTCTTATGCATTTTTATATTTATTTAAAAACTTTAAAATAAGCTGCATCCAAAAATCCATGTCGAACGTTTATATAAGAAAAAAGGTAAATTATGCAAAGTGATGAATTACTCTCTCTAATTAGTGCGACTGCTCAAGGCGATAAAAAAGCATTTGCACAACTCTATGAGGAGACGAGCAGCAAGTTATTTGCCATTAGCTTAAAAATGTTAACTAACCGAGCTCATGCAGAAGAAGTATTACAGGATGCTTTTGTCAAAATTTGGCATAACGCATCAGAATACAACTCATCAAAAGGTAGTGTTATTTCATGGATGATAAGCATTGTGAGATACCGATGTTTAGATGTGTTGCGTTACAACAAGGTTCGTAAAGAAGAAATTTTATCTAACGATGAAAGTCTTAATACAATAAGTGAAGAGTTTATTGAAGTTGATTACGACTCAGACACTAAGCTTGTTAATTGCATTGAAGAATTAGAGGTGCAACAAAAGCAGGTGATCCATCTTGCCTACTATCGAGGTCTTAGCCATACAGAATTAGTTAATCAAACTAGTATTCCGTTAGGCACAATAAAAAGTTGGATAAGACGTGGACTACAACAGCTACAAAGGTGTTTATCATTATGAAATATAACGATCCCGAACTTGTCGACTTACTCGCTGCACAGTATGTTTTAGGTACGCTTAAAGGACTTACTCGTAAACGTTTTCAGCGATTAATGCTTACTTCTACTATGGCGCGTGAAGCAACTCATACATGGGAAGCTAATCTTAATAGCCTTTCAAGTGCTATTAAGCCTGTGAAGCCTGACGAAAAGGTATGGCAACAGATTTTGCAACGCCTTGAAACGAGAAAAACACCAAGCACTGTGATTAAAACTAAACCAGGATTTTGGCGCCCATGGTCGTTAATTGCAACGGCAGCAAGTTTAGTATTAGCCATAATATTACTGCAACCTGTATCACCTATTGTTGAAAGCACTCAGCAGTTTGCATTAGTAGAGAATGAAGCTAAGCAAGCATTATGGTTTATTGATGTGCGCGAACAAGGTTTGTCGGTTAGAGCAAGTAGTCAGTTAGATGCGATAAGCGGTAAAGATTATGAGCTATGGATGATTGTTAAAGACCAAGAAGCTCCTATTTCTTTAGGGCTACTACCTAAAAATGGTACAATGTTGTTGGCTAGAAATCAGTACTTTGTTGTTGATAATATTAATATATTAGCCGTAAGTTTAGAGCCTTTAGGCGGTTCGCCAAATGGTGCGCCAACAGAAGTATTGTACACAAGTAAACTTGTTACTTTATAAGTAAATATTTGGTCAGAGTATTCGTTGGTTTATTTATTCGTATATTTTTTTGCGGATAAATAAACTAACGCTCAACGTAATTTAGGCAAAAAGTAATAATCTACGCTCTTATAATCCTCACCTTTGTATCTTTAAAATTAGCTTTACCCAAGTAGTTATAAAACCCTCCATATATACCATTGAATATTCCCTTTAAATTTTTCATCTCTCTTAAAATAAATATTAAAAGTATGAGGTTAGTTATGAGGCTTCGTTATTTTTATATTAATGATTTTTTATTTTTAATTTATTCAATAGGTTAGTTGATGGTTTTAATATTAAATAATTAATTTTAATTACTTTGCATCCAATATGAAAACTCGCCCGTTATTACTATTGATACTAATTAAAAATAAAGGGAACACCCATGAAAGCTTTCACTCCTTCGCTTTTAGCGATAGTAATATGTAGTACCTTAGTAAGTGCACCAAGCAAAGCTTCAAGTCACAGAGAAGCTCCAAACATTAGTCGTTTTCCAACATTAGATTCTACAGATTTCTATGCATTTAATAGTTATGAGCAAGGTCGTGGCGAATTCGTAACACTTATTGCTAACTATATTCCATTGCAAGATGCATACGGCGGACCTAATTACTTTGCTATGGACCCAGATGCAACTTATAGCATTCACATCGATAATGATGGTGATGCGATGGAAGATATCACTTTCCAATTTAACTTCACTAGTATGCTACCTAATAACAATCAAGGCGTGCAGTTAACGGTTGGTCCAGATGGTAATCAACGTACCGTTTCTGTACCTCTTAAAAATATTGGTGGTGTTTCTGCTGGAGACGATAGTGCAACTAACTTCAGTGAGAGTTATACCCTTGCTATGGTAAGCGGTCCTCAAGCGACAGGTACTAAAGCAACATTAACTAACTCTTCTTCAACATCAGGCAGCTTTATGAAGCCACTTGATTACATTGGTAACAAAACTTTTACTTCAGAACAAAATTATCAAACGTATGCTGACCAATATGTTTACGACGTAGCATTACCAGGTTGTGAATCTATGGCAAAAGTATTTGTTGGGCAACGTAAAGACCCATTTGTTGTGAACCTAGGTAAAACATTCGATTTAGTTAACTATGTACCTGTTGAAGGTGATAGTGCTCCAGGTGCTGGAGATGCTGGCGGTTTCCCAGGTGGTATTACGCAATCAATGGATAACGATGATTTAGTCGATAAAAACATTACCTCTATCGCTATTGAAGTACCTAAAAGTTGTTTAACAGATGACGGTAACGGTGTTATTGGTTCTTGGACAACAGCAAGTTTGCCACAGGCACGTATTTTGAACCCTGATGCTAGCTTTGCTAATAATGCCGCTAATGGCGGGGCACTTACGCAGGTATCTCGTTTAGGTAACCCATTAGTGAATGAATTGGTTATTGGTATTAAAGATAAAGATGCATTTTCTACATCACATCCGCAAGACGATGGTCAGTTTTTAGATTATGTTTCGCATCCTGCTTTACCAGAATTGTTAAATATTCTATTTAAAGATGCTGTAAATACCACTTTAGGTGCTGAAATTGAAACACTAGCGCCAACTAACTTTCCACGTACTGATTTAATTACAGCATTCTTAACTGGTTTTGCTGGTGTTAATCAACAGGCAACAGTTACACCGTCTGAAATGTTACGTTTAAATACAGGTATTGCTGCTACCGCTCAAGCTGACCAATCAACATTTGGTGTTGTTGGTAACGATTTAGCTGGCTTTCCAAATGGTCGTCGCCCAGGTGATGATGTAGTTGATATCGCATTGCGTGTTGTTATGGGACGTTTATGTCATCCAATTCCTGTTGGTGGCGTTGATACTGACTTAGGCTTATGTGTTCCTGAAGATGCAAGTGTTGGTACTGTTCCGTTTACAGATGGTGCGCCAATTCATGCAACTATGATGGATGCAAGCTTTCCGTATTTAGCTACTCCACTTGCTGGTTCTAAATAAGGAGTATTACTATGCTTAACGTAAACTTAAAACAAAAGCTTAATTATTTAGGGTTATGTATCGCTGTTACTGCATTAAGTGCGTGTAATAGTGATGATAAAAAGCCTGAAGTTAATAAAGCGCCAATAGCTGAAAACGCCACAGTAACAACACAAACTGAAGTTGCTATTACCGACATGCTTATGGCAACAGATCCTAATGGAGATAGTATTACATTTTCATTAGATTCAGCGCCTGCTTTAGGTAGCGTAGTTATTACTGAATCAGGCAGTTATACCTACACACCTAATATAGGTGTTATTGGAGCCGATAGTTTTAGCTTTATTGCTCAAGATCCTTCGAGCGAAACAGCGATAGCGGCAGTAAGTATAACTATTGAAACATTAGATGTTGATTTTATTCAGTTTACTAATGATGCATTTAATCAAAGTACGGATGCTGAACCACTTACCGTTAATGGTAGAGCTTACTTTAACGCTGGTGAAGAAGTTAACTTTGACGACTTGTTAGTTCAATAATTAGAAAATTTTATAAATTGGATTTTTGACCTCATGCCAAGGATGGCTTTTTAGGACAACTGTAATGATAACCAAAACGATTCAAAACTCATTTCTATTCGCTAGTCTTTTATTTTCCCATTATGCTTTGGCAACGGCTTACACACCTAAAGATAATGACATTATTACTGCTTCACATTCATTGCTTAAAGTAGAGTTATCTATTGATGAAATAGAGCAACTTGTTTTAAACAGTCAAAATGTTGGTCAAACCGAACGTTTACAAGGTGCACTTAAAGTTCGTTTAGCAAAATTATATCAACAAGAACCTACGCTAAAAGTTGGCTATTTATATGCGAGAGTATTGCAAAAAGAGCATCAATTTGATGAAGCCATTGCTATCGCCGAAGAAACATTAACGATAAAACCTGCCACAAAAAAACAACAAAGTAATACCCACATGTTACTCTCGAATATGTTGATGATAAAAGGTGAATTCAGCCAAGCTAAACAACATTGTACTGCGCTTATTGGCAGCGTAAGTATTATGACTACATCGACTTGTGTATTAGATATACGTAGCCAAGAAGGGCAGTTAGAACAAAGTTATAATTCACTACTAAAAATAACTCGTAACAAAGAAATAAGTGAATACACATTACAAGTATTAAGTGAGATGGCTTACCGACTTAAACGCTATGATGACGCTTTACTACACCTGAATAATATTCAACTTAATCAATCACCTATAAGTTTAATTGCGCTATGGGCAGATATTCAACTAGCCTTAAATAATCATCAGAAAGTACTTAGTTCGTTAGGTGGTTTATTAAACAATATTGATGATTTAGAAGATTCTTTATTAATAAGATTAGCAATAGCTGAAAAAATTACTCAAAATACTACTTGGCAAACGTTAATTAAAAAGCGAATAGCACTTCGCGAACTAAGACAAGATACTTTTCACGCCAGTGATCTCGCCAAATATTATTTAGAAGTAGAGCCTAATACAAGCAAAGCTATTTATTGGGCTACAATCAATTTAAAACAAGCAAAAATGAGCAGCGACAAGCAATTATTAGTTGAAGCTCAGTTAAAAGGTACGGAGTAGTAATGAATTTTAGTTCTTTCAACACAAGGTCTTTAATAACCACAAGTTTAGTTATGTGTTTATTATTCTTTTTCAGTGTGTCATCTGTGCAAGCTCATCAACTTAGTACGAGCTATCTCAATCTTGAGCACAATAAAGACAATGATCAATACACAGGAAACTGGCAGATACAAATTTCTGATTTAGAACAAATTGTTTCCTTTGATCTTGATGAAGATAAACAAGTCAGTTGGTATGAAATAAAGTCTAAAGCGTCCACCATTAACGAACTTGTTGGTAACAGTATTCAATTAGAACAAGGCACTACTCAGTGTCCGTTAGTGAATATCGGTGATTACAAAGTTGATAATCATTACAACGAAGCTTACTTGGTTATTCCTGTCACTTTTACTTGTACATCAGATACTGAGGTGAGGATCACCTATAGTGCTCTTTTTGATATTGACGATAATCATAAAGCGATTATTAACCTGAACAATGCGAGTCGTGTATTAAGTAAATCTAATCCATCTCAAATTCTTAATCTTGAAAAACCAGATTACTTGACCACCTTTACTCAGTATACCTATCAAGGTGTTTTGCATATTTGGATGGGTATAGACCATGTTTTATTTTTAATTACTTTATTACTAACCTCTGTCTTAATTCGTAACAAAGATAGTTGGCAGGCTAATCCATCTAAACGAGAAATATTCAAGAAAACTGCTTGGATCATTACTGCATTTACGCTGGCGCATTCAATTACGCTAACAGCAACTGCATTAAATCTTATCTCCTTTAGCAGTCGTTGGGTTGAGCTGGGTATTGCATTTTCTGTATTGTTAACCGCATTTAATAATGTGTGGCCACTTATATTACGATTAGGTTGGATCACCTTTGCTTTCGGTTTATTACACGGAATGGGTTTTGCCAGTGTTTTAAGCGAACTCGGTTTATCTGAAGACTTTCAACTATTGAGTATACTGGCATTTAATTTAGGTGTGGAGTTAGGTCAGCTTGCTATTTTAGTAGTAGCTTTACCTTTATTAATTTGGGCTCGAAACTTTAATTGGTATAAGAAGTGGGTGATGCCTTTAGGCTCTTTAGCAATAGCGTCTGTTGCTGTGCAGTGGTGTATTGAACGCTTTTAAAAGAGAATAAGAAACTACTGACTTAGCTAGCTATATTGCTGGCTAAGTCTTTGTTGCCAATTACCTTGATGCGAGGCGTTACAGTTTTCCTCACTGTCAAAAATAATGTGCTGCGTCGGTTTTTTAATAGTGATGCCGAATTTTTCTAAACAATTTACTAACTCTCTACTCATTCTGGTTATATCGTCATTATCTATCGCATTACTCAATTGAACATTGCTTTCAAACACACAAATAATTCGAATACTTTGCGCTATATTAGAAAAGTTTAGGGTATGGGTTAGCCATTCAAACCCATCAACTTCAGGTTTAAATTGCTCACAACATTGGGTAAGGGATTTAATGAGTTCTTTCTCAAATTTTTTATCTTGCTTGTTCATCTTGTTCTTATTAAGGACGTTTTTAATAATAATAGTGCCAAAATAGCAGAACATCAATGACACTTGTCAATGATGTGATTTTATATAAAACAAAAATGTAGAACACTTGGCTCTACATTTTATATTCGATGGAGTTTACTGCTTAAGAATCTTAGTTTGCTTTTGGTGTTTCCTCGTACCAATCTGTCATGTCGTCATACATTTCACCTTTCATTAAATGATAAACAGATTTGTGATAAATTTTTATATCATGAAATGGGTCAGTTAGGATCTTGGTAAACCACACTAAACCTGATTGAACTCCCATTAATTTAAACAAATGCACGGTTCTAAATATTACAGCGACAAAACCGACAATTAACCAAATTATAGCCATGTTATTAATAAAGCTCATTATTTCTGTATGCTCCTGCATCATGCCGAAAAAAGAGGGTTCAAAGAATAAAATAACAGGTACTAGCGCCCAAATAGAAAGTAATACCACTTTACGTTGTAAGTTGTAGCCGACTTTAACGCTTTCTTTATGTTCGTGGCTTGCTTGATTCACTTGGTCGTAGGTTTTTGGCTCAAAAAAGAAGTGACCTGTTTGGCGTAAAGTCATGGCTAATAACCAACCCACTAAAGCCGCTGCAGCAGGGTAGTAAAACACCAAAACATAACTGGCTAAAAAACAACAAGCACTTAATAAATGTAAAAATTGATTGATGCGATTATGATGATAAAAACGGTGATCATCCCAACGTTGTTTTTGCAGTTCGTCATAAAATTTCATAAATATCCTATTTTAATGTCAGAGTTAAAGTAAGTTGTTAAAATATTTTATATTCAGTTCTAATCTTGCTCATTTGATTGTGTGTTATGCCCGCTCATTAACGCTTGTCCCATGTTGACTCGTTGACCATTTTCTATTCCTTCACAAAATTCGTAATTAGCTGTTGCAAATAAAATGATGGTTGAGCCGTGTTGAAAATAGCCCATTTCATCACCTTTTTTAAACCGAGCATTGCAATGAATGTAATTAGGTCCTTTGTATTTGATGTCTAACGGTTTGGGTAAAAAATTGAACTTCATACAAGCCACTAAAATTGCCGCCACAGGCACTAAAGTAATACTGCTATTTGGGTCGTCAGTTTTTAGTTCGATTACGGCTCGTTCGTTTTTGCAAAATAGGTTTTCTACACGTTTTAACGCAACAGGATTTACATTCCATGTATCACCTGAAATGTAATTAACTTTTTGAACCGAGCAAGTTATAGGAGCATGAAAGCGATGATACATGCTGGATTTAAGCCTAAGCGTAATGAACTTTCCGTTACGATGTTTTTTGTTCAAATGAAAGTCAGGTATTAAATCACTAAGCTCATAAGGAAAGCCTTTTGCTTGAAATATCCTTGTGCCTTCGATATTCCCACAAGCCCCAATAATGGCATCACACGGGCTAGTAACTAGGTTTTTATCAGCATCTACAGGGCGTAAGCCTTTTTTTAGTTCACGGGTAAAGCACTCTTGTAAGCTTTTGAATTTTTGCTTTTTCGCATCTTTAAGTTTTAAATCTTCTGAAAATAACTGCCAAAGTGCGATAGACGTTTTAGTGAGTATTGGATTTTCAATTGCGCTATACCATCCCATAAATTGTGTTAACCAACGCCTTGGAATACGGTTGGTTATGAGGAAGTTCAGCTGTTCTTGCTTAGTTAACGTATGAGTAAGTTTTGTCATAAATTACGCCACCGTTTTTTCTGTTAGGTTGTTTGTTTTTAAAGGGATACTTTCATTATCACAAGAGGCGTACTCGACCTCTGCGAGAATAAAGCTGTTTGTCGATGTACAGGGAATAGCCGTTACATTACTTTTTATCGTGTAATGCTCAGGGATATCTAAACCTAAATCACCCATAAACTGATGCATTATGGGTTGTGCCTGATATTGTAAAGCTCTTACTAATGCATTGTTTTTCATCAACTGGCGTTGAGTCTTGTTGCTAAAAAACTCTACAACTTTATTTGCCATTTCATCAATAGTTTCAACTAAGTAACCATTAATATTATGTTGGATAATATCTTTAGGACCTTTGCAGTTATAAGCTAAGGTAGGCATGCCATGAACAAAAGACTCTAAAATTACATTGCCAAAAGTGTCGAACTTAGAAGGGAATATAAACAAGTCTAGAGTGAGGTATAAAGCAGCTAATTGCTCTTTGTTTTGCCAGCCCAAAAACACAGCCTCAGGTAGTTGCTGTTTTAACTCTTGTGTCGCAGGACCTGAACCTGCTATTACCAAGCGTAAGTCAGGAATGTTTCGTTTAGCTTTAGCGATTATTTCGGGTAAGTCGAATAAGCCTTTCTCTTTACTCACTCGACAAGCAACAAATAAAATTGGTGTATCGTCAGTGGCATCAGTAATGATGTCTGACTTTTGCATCGCCTTAATTGTTTCATCTCTTGGTTGTGTGTGATGTGCAGTGAGAAATACCTTACTGGCTTCAAGCTGCATTTCGTGGTCGGTTAACCAAGATTTATGCTCAGTATTCAATACAAATATTCCATCGTATCTATTATATAAAGCGCGTAATAAACGACGTACTCGATCTCGCTCGTATTGGGTTAAATCGGTGCCGTGTTTTATAAAGTCGATCCAGTCGGTGTGCATAAAAAAGTAGCTCGGCACATTAAACATTTGTTGTAAGAATAACGACACTACAGCCATAGGACCTTCCGTTGAACAAACGATACGGTCGTAACCTCCTTCATAAAATATGCGCGCTATTTCTATTAAGTCAGGTAAACGGATTTCTTGATCATGATAATGCGGCACCGAAAAGCTTGATATAGGTCGAACAACAAACAAGTGAGGTTCTGGTGCTATATCGCTGTGGCAAATTAAAAAGTCGATAGGTAAATCAGCTTTTTGAACTTCTTTAAGTTTGCCCGATAGGGAATTAGAGACACCGTTTTTATCGCGTAATGTATCGGTTAAATACAAAGCTTTATTTTGGTGACGATTTTTACCTAAGTGCTCAGCAAAGTCGTTTAACAGCTTACGGTTTTGATACAGCACACGAGTAGAAGCTAAAGTTGCACCGGCCAAAAATGTACTGATTAATAAAGGGAATGAAAGGTGATCGAGTAGCTTTTCAATCTTCACATTACTCATGTTGTCTTTTTTAACATTATTACCAAAAAATAAAGCAGTAAGTTGACTAGGTACTTCAAACTTTCGAGTGATTTCTTCGGTAGATATATTACGTAGTTTTGTGTCTTTATTTTTACTGACATTACTACCAATGATTTCTTCAATCTTGGTTGCCATTAGCTTATTTAAATAACTAAATAAGTGACCAATAACTTCGTTAACGGTAGTCACAAATTCTTCAGGTGATTTATTTTTACTGTCAGCTATTTGTTCTAAATATTCGAAACAAAAACGATAGTTTTTAGAGGTTTTCCATTTTATTAATTTGTTGGGTTTTTTACCTTGTAAAGCATCGTGAATAAACTGGAAAAACTTCATCGCCTTTTTATTTTTCTGCATTTCTAACAAAAAGTTACTAATGGTAAAACAACCAATTTTGTCCCATGCTGACCCTCTATGCAGCATAATGCGCAGTAAACCCGGATCAGTTATTTTGGTGGCAACTTGTGAGAAATAATCGAGCAGGGCGATATTAAGTTTTTGGTTTTCGCCTATTTGACCAAAAGGCGATACATTACCTTCTCTAAGAGCTTCAAGTGCGAGGTCTGATGGCTTTTCAGTTTCTAAGCGTTTTGCTAAATTAGGTATATAAAGATTTGAACCGCACTGGCCAGCAAAAATACCGGTATGATCGTCCGATCCGCCTGTGAGTATTTTGGGTTTATTGGGATCTACGCCAAAGTCAGCAGGAGCTAAGTTGTGCTTTGTAGCATAAGCGGCTATTTTCTCTGCCGTTAAGCTCTGTGCCCAATTGAGTGTCAGTACACTTTGCCAAAGATCGCGCTGCCCATTTAATCTCTTTGGGGTTTAATTCCCCGCAGCTTGCTGCGATTTGGGATAAGCGCTAAAGTATTAGGATGAGTATATTTCTCCATAAAAGTCATAATGTTTCAGTTCTAATGTATCATCTTGTTTGTCCAGCTAAATATCGCAAAGTGATATTTACTGATGAAGTTGATCAGGTACTGAAAGGTGTTTGTGAAGAAATATCTAAAAGGTATGAAATTGCGTTCATAGAAATAGGAACAGATAAAAATCATGTTCATTTTTTGATTCAATCAGTCCCGATGTATAGCCCTAAAAAAATAGCGCAAATAGTTAAAAGTATTACGGCAAGAGAGATTTTTAAGAAATGCCCATTTGTTAAAAAGGAATTATGGGGAGGGGAGTTTTGGTCAGATGGATACTTTATTACCAGCGTAGGTAAGCATGGAAATGAGTCAATAATAAAAGATTATGTGAAGAATCAAGGAGATGATTCTTATAAAAAACTTAAGCGAGAATCAATAACAGATGATCAATTCCAACTATGGTGATAGAGGGTTAATTAATACCCCGCTTTCACGTAGTGAAAGACGAGCCTAAGCGAGACAGCTTGCTGCGGGGTTTTTTACTTACTTCGAAGCGTTGAAACATCACAGCCAGTTTTTCAAATAAACTTAAATCTATTTTTTCATTTTTGGTATAAAAGTAAAGGGGATGCGGCATTATTACAGGTAAATTAGCCTGAGTTGTGTAACGAAGAAAGTCATAAATGTTTTGGCGTTTCTCGTTTAATACAACTTCTTGCTCTTTGCTAAAGCCATACGTTAATACATGAATGTATAACTCGTATTCAGGGAAGTAACAGGTAAATTCAGCCGCTACTAAAACATCAATTCCTTGGTCGAGTAATTGCCAACATGAACGTGCGTTATTGTGATTACTTACGGTAACAACATCCATCTTGTTCTTTTGAAGCAAAGCAACCAACTCTTTGGTTTTTAACCAAGTTTCTGGTAGGCGAAGTATACGTCCCCATAATTCGTCAGGTACATCGCTGTTGTGGTCATGACAATGTAAATCTACTCTTAAGCAATCTTCAGTGTTGAATCTACTCGCTTGTGATTGTAAATATTCATCGTATTCATGTTTCAAAGATTCCCTAAAAGAGCTTTTACTCACATGCTTTTTTAAAGGAGTTGTTCCATTCATATTATTAGAGACTTGAAGCATATTAGGATACCTTTTTAATTATCGTGTCTTTTATTTCAGGCGTGTTATCTAACGACTCTTTTATCGGTGTAATATCAGCTGTTTTCTGGTGTGAGGTTTTTGTGGTGTCTAATTTTGTGTGGGTTAATGCTATCGACTTAATCGGTGGAGAGATTATTTTAGACAGCACAGGAAAGAGGTCAGATAGCATGTCGTATAAGAACTGACGTTTTATTTTCTTATTAGTCAGTTGCTCTGCAGGCGCAGCAGGTTGCCACCACCAACCATCGTTTTTCATGGCTAATGCAGCTTTAACAAAACGATGAGTGACTTCTTCAAACTCTTCCTCGGTAAAATTAAAGCTCATGATCATTCGTCCTGAACCTAACCAACTCATTTCTAAACCTGCGGCCTTTAAATAAAATTGCAGCATCCAGTTATATCGACTTGGTTTTGTGTACAAAACTGATAATACGGTATGCATGTTGGTTATTTTTATAGGCAGGCTATTGGCTTGTAATTTGTTGTTAAACTTTTCAACGCGTTTATTCCAAATGTCTTCAATGGTTTGGTATATGTTTTGAATTTCAGATGTTTGAATTCGATTTAAAAACTCATTCATCGCACCCATTACATAAGGGTGAGAGTTAAAAGTTCCACGTGCAAATGACACATCAGCAGGCGCATCTTTTCTAAAACGTTTCATCAAATAGCCTTGTCCAGCTAATACACCTACAGGTAATCCACCTCCTAAGGTTTTACCATAAGTTACTAAGTCAGCTTGAACATCAAAGTAACCTTGAGCACCTCGGTAACCTAATCTGAAACCAGTAAATACCTCATCAAAAATAAGCACTATGTTACGTCGATTACATATTTCTTGAATCTTCTTAAGCCAAGTGCTGTAGGCTTCTTTATCAAAATTTGTAGCTCTATCACTGGCTACTAAAGTTGAATCTGAGCCTGAATCTGAATTAGGGTGAAATGCCTGCAGAGGATTTATTAATACACAGGCTATATCGTTTCTGCGGGCTAATATTTTCAGTGTGTTGTCACTTAAATCGGCTAATGTATACACATCATCTACTTTACGACGGTTACCTACGCCAGGTTGAACACCGTCCCACCAGCCATGATATGCACCACAAAACCTCACTAAATGTGTTTTCTTTGTGTGGTATCTGGCGAGTCGAACGGCTTGCATCACCGCTTCTGTGCCAGACATGTGAAAAGACACTTCATCTAATCCTGAGATACTTTTAATTAATTCAACATTCTCAGCAATAATAGGATGATAAGACCCTAATACGGGGCCTAAATTTTTAACTTGTTCAAAACCTTTATCCATACAATCTTTGTAAAAATCGTAACCAAAAACGTTAACACCATAAGAGCCAGACAAGTCGAAGCGCCAGTTACCATCTAAATCTTTTATTTTTGTCCCTAAGGTTTCATCAACAATAGAGCCAAGCTTAAATGCCTTAGGTAAGCCTTTTTGAAAAGGGAAGGGAATGCGATAGTTGCTGGTAAATTGAATATCTGAGACGCTTTTTTCAAGTTTGTTGCAATAATCAATGGATTTAGCGCAGCTTTGATTTAGGTTTGTTGCCAAATTACGTAAAGCTTCTTTGCGTTGCAATCCAATATTTTCTGGTGCGCCATCACAGGTAAAGTAATGAGCCTCGTTATAAGAGAAATATGGGATTTTACTTGTTATGCGTCGCGACCATTTGCTATGACCACGTAGTGAGGGGTGCTTTGCTTTTGATAGCTGTAAACGTATTCGAACAAGATTTAAAAAATAAATCACGATGATCACGCATAAAATATATAACAAATAACTCTCTTTCATAGGGTATCTCGACTATTCCTTTAACAACGAGGTTACCAAGCATATTTGAAGGTTTTATTTCAGATATATGTCGTTTGTGTAACAGTATTGTTTTAGAAAAAAGACACGGGTGTGCTAAATAATTAGAAGTGCGATTAAGGTAGCTTGCGGTTAATTTTGTTTTTGTGCGAAGGGAGTATGGTCTAAATAAATAGACTATTGTATTCAATTTTATTGGTAAACGGTGCAAAATAAAAATTAGTGTCTAATATTAAGGAAAAGGCGATAAGCGTTTTCATTTTTTCAACATGGAAGCAAATATTATTAGCAATATATTTAGGCATCACACATTAATAAATGACTCAGTACATCAATTGTTTGATGTGGTTGATGCTGTTTCTGTACAAGGCTACGATGAAGAACGTCGCGTTATTTATTGGAATGCAGGCAGCGAATTACTTTACGGTTATAGCAAAGTTGATGCTTTAGGTAAGAGAATAGAAGAACTTATTATTCCCCCCTCCCTCAGAAATATTGTCATATCAGCACATCACGATTGGATCCATAAAAATATTGAAATTCCAGCGTCTGAAATTACCTTACGCCATAAAAATGGTAATGAAGTTGGTGTATTTTCAAGCCATGTGATGTTTATTAATGAACATAATACAAAGCAGATGTACTGTATTGATATCAATTTAAACGACGTTCGGCAAGCACAGGCGCATGCAGCATTTAAAGAACATATGCTTAAAGCTGTACTTGAATCTACGCCAGATCTGTTTTTTCTTATGGAAGAAGATGGCACTATTATTGACTTTCATGCCTGTAATCAAAAGGAACTCTATGTCACTCCTGAAGAATTTATTGGTAAGTCTATGGTGGATATTTTACCCGATGGAATTGGAAATAGACTTAAAGTTTATATTGAGAAAGCATTAAAAGAACAAGGTGTTTCTAGCTTTGAATATGAGCTTAAGTTGCCTCATAGTTTACTTTTTTATGAAGCAAGAGTTAGCCACTTACCCCAGTATAATCAGATTGTTGTTATTGTTAGAGATATTACAGAGCAGCATAAAACGGATGAAATAATCCGTCATCATGCTTATTTCGATACTTTAACTTTATTACCTAATCGCTTTTTAGCTTTAGATCGTTTATCTCAAATGATTAACGAAGCGCAAAGAAATCATGAAAAAACAGCCATACTCTTTTTAGATTTAGATGATTTTAAAAAAGTGAATGACTCTCTTGGTCATGAAATAGGTGACAAGCTTCTGATAGAATCTGCTAATAGATTGAGTCAAAGTATACGTAAGGAAGATACCGTTGGTCGACTTGGCGGTGATGAGTTTATTGTTTTATTACGCGGTTTAACCGATAAGAATAACGCACTCGATTTTGTAGAGCATCTGCTGGAAGTATTTAGAAAGCCTTTTAATATCGATGGAAGAGAACTCATGATCACCTTAAGTATAGGGATAGCGATATATCCTGAAAATGGTGAAAATGCTTCCAACTTGCTACGTAATGCTGATACTGCAATGTATCAAGCTAAAGCTTTAGGGCGTAATGCTTATTCGTTTTTTACTCAAGAAATGAATGTGACTATGATCCGGCGTTTTGAAATTGAAGAGCAAATGCGTGGCGCATTGGAACGTGATGAATTTGAAGTATATTATCAACCTAAATTTGATGTTAAAACTGGATACATAGTTAGTGCTGAAGCATTAATTCGTTGGCATAATCCCGTTTTAGGTAATATAACGCCTGATGAATTTATTCCCCTTGCCGAACACACAGGATTAATTATTCCTATCGGTCAGTATGTTATTAAGCAGGCGTTGTCATTTTTAAAAGAGTGGCAAATGACTGAGCAAGAAAACTATACCATAGCTGTTAATTTGTCACCGCGTCAGTTCAGAGATAAAAGCTTATTCAGTTTCGTCCAAAAATCACTTGTTGAGGCCAATATTAAACCTGAACATTTTGAGTTTGAGATCACCGAAGGAGTATTGATGATAGGTAAGTCTTATATTGACGAAGTCTTATCTAAAATACATGAGTTAGGTATTAAACTGTCGATGGATGACTTTGGTACAGGTTATTCATCACTAAGTTATTTACGACAATACTCATTTGATATATTAAAAATAGACCGAAGCTTTATCGATGGTATCACTATAAATAAATCTGATTGTGATCTTGTTAAAGCAACTATTGCTATGGCTCATAGTTTAAATTTAGCTGTAGTAGCAGAAGGTGTTGAACTACAAAATCAATTGATATTATTGAATAAATTAGGCTGTGATTGCACGCAAGGTTTTTACTATAGTAAACCAATACCGGCTAAAGAATTTTTAAAATTTTCAGCCGACTATAATAAAAAATCTTGTCAGTAAGTATAGTATCAAATTTTGTTTAAGCTCACGGGTAAACATAAACATTCATAGCGTCTAATTTTTACAACAACTTTCTGTTCCTGATAGAAAGCCACTTTTTTTCACTCAAAAAATTCATCCCTAAATATTTAGCGCAAATTTTACGCCGAGCGTTAAAAATAATCGTTACAATTATATTTATCTTATAGATTGATCATTTCATAAACAGCGATACTTAACATGCTAACTAAATTACTCAATAAAAAACGTTATAGTTACGCTTTTGCAGTTAACTGTTGTCGTGGTATCTATTTCATCGAACAGAATAGTCATAACTCTGAAAGGTGTTTTGTGTGCCTTGGTGTTACTTGGATATCTATATTTTTTATTATTAAGTGAAGAGGCGCCTTTTTTAGATATCGTCTTCGAAGCAGTTTCAGTCTTAGGTACAATAGGGCTTTCAAGAGGTGTAACGACATCTTTGTCAGGTGCTGGCGAGGCAATCATTATATTACTGATGTTTATTGGTCGTTTAGGTCCACTAACTTTAGCTTACTTTTTAGCAAGTCCTAGAACACGTCGCCTAATATACTCGACAACAATACTCACTATTGGGTAAATAATAACGTTTATTGCTGATATTTCTCGGTTCTAGGTGTTTATGTTTCTATATTGATTCTTTTTTATCTGTAATTTGTTCGGATTTGTCTAGGATAAATATTTATCATTTTAAACATGAACTTCATTTTGTAGCTATACTCATTAAAAGTTTATAAAATTCCACGAGAAGTTATGTATTTAACAATAGTTAATGTTTACAGGCTTTTGAAAGTTTTTCAGGGATACAGATAATAAAATCATGGCTGATATTAAAACATTACAAAAGAATATTAGAGTAAGAAATCTGTATGTGATTTCACTTATCGTTGTTTTAATTAGCATTTCTTTTTTGAGTTTGATTATACTTTTCAAACAACAAAAAGAAGATGCAGAGCTTATTAACCTTGCTGGCAGCCAAAGAATGTTGTCGCAGAAAATCGCTTACTTTTCTTATATTCACCATCAAAACCTCAGTCTCAATATTGTAGACCAAAGTATTAATAAAGATTTACTTGAAAGTGCTTACGCTTTCTCTACTAATCAAGAACGGCTAACTGTTATTGCTAATAACCAGCCAGATATTATACCCGAAGAAGTTGCTTCAATTTATATCCATGGTCCTATCTACCTTAATAACAAAATTGAGCGTTATGCCGAAAGTGCTATTGCCTTGAGTAAAACCTCTGATGAGGAAGTAGCTAAAGGCATAGTTATGGACCAGTTTGAACCCAAATCAGTTGAGGGATTACTCCATGATCTTGATCAGGTTGTTTCGAAAATAGAACAACACATAAATGCACGTATTACTTTTTCTGAAATGTTAAAAACTGTTTTTTGGTTAGTGGCAATGGTATTACTTGTTTCCTTTAGTTTCTTTATTTTTCGACCACTACAAAAGCTAATCAAAAAAAGTTATCTATCTCTCTTTACGTCTAAGCAGCGTAGTGTTGAATTAAGTTTTGCGATAAATAAACATGCGATCGTTTACCGAATTGAAAATGATGGCAGTATTACAGAAGTTAATTCACGTTTTTGTGAGTTTTTTTGTTATACCGAAGAGGAAGTTATTGGTCTTAATGTGATGAGTATTTGTAGTGATACTTATGATTCGAACTACTTACAGAATATTTTTAGAGAGTGTGCTGAAAATGAGTATTGGCATGGCGAATCTATTAATAAGCTCAAAGGTGGCAGAGAGCTATGGTTAAGTACTACGATTGTTCCTCTAAAAAACGATAATAATAAAATAGAATCTTTTATTGTAATTCAAAATGATATTAGTGAGATAAAACATACAGAGTTCGTTCTTCAACAATTACATTATATTACTTCAAATCAAGACAAGGTTTTAGGGGAGAAAATCCAAAGTATACTCGCATTAGGTAAGCAAATATTTAATTTACCGTTAGCTTTGATCAGTGAAATTGATAATGAAGAGTATAAGGTTTTGTATTGTGATACACCCAATGCAGAAATTCTATCAGGCACTGTTTTTGAGTTAAGCAATACTTACTGTTTTCATACTTACTTGGCTGATCATGCTATTGCATTTCATCAAGCTGGAGATAGTACGATTAAGTCGCACCCTTGTTATGAAAACTTTGGTTTAGAAAGTTACATTGGTGTGCCATTAGTTGTTGACGGTAAACGTTTTGGAACCTTAAACTTTTCAGGTGTTGAGCCTTCACCTAAGCCTTTCACAGCTCGTGAATTAGATTTAATTCAATTGTTTTCTCATTGGATAGGCTCTGAGTTAACACGTGCGAATCATGAAAATGAATTACTGGCACAACAATCATTAATGGAGCAAATTGGCAAACAGGCGAGAATTGGTGTTTGGGAAATAAACATGATTAATGAAACCATTTATTGGTCTAATGTTACTAAAGACATTCATGAAGTTCCTTCTGATTATCAACCTAACTTGTCAACAGCTATAAATTTCTATAAAGAGGGGTATAGCAGAAATACTATTACTGAATTAGTAGAGCAAACTATTAAAACGGGTACACCTTTTGAAAAAGACTTACAACTTGTCACAGCTAAAGGAAACGAGGTTTGGGTATCAGCAAGAGGAAGAGCTGATTTAGAAAACGGTAAGTGTGTTCGTATGTTTGGCTCGTTCCAAGATATTACTGATAAAGTACTCGCTCAGCAAAAAATGTCTGAGGATAGCCAACGTATGAGATTAGCTGCAGACTCTGCTGGTTTCGGGGTTTGGGTATATAACCTCATTGATAATAACGTTACCTGGGATGATTGGATGTACACAGTTTACGGTATATCGCCCGATGTAAAAGAAAGTCCTTTTAGTTTATGGGAAAACAGCCTACATCCTGATGATAAAGAGAGTGCAGTATCTGAGTTATCGTATGCTATTGAAAATAAATCAAAATTTGATACTCAATACAGAATTATTTGGCCTGATGGAACCATTAAGCATATTAAAGCCGCCGCTACGGTTATTTATGATCATGCTGAGGTGCCGATTTCTGTTATTGGCGTAAATTATGATTTGACGGAACGTGAAGAAAACGCGATAGCGTTAACTAAAGCTAAAGTTCAAGCTGACTTAGCGGTAACGGCTAAAAATGAATTCTTTGCGAGTATGAGCCATGAAATAAGAACGCCAATGAATGGTGTTATAGGCATGCTCGATTTAGTGAAAGAATCAAAATTGAACCAAGAGCAAAAACATCGTATTGGTATTGCTCAACAAAGTGCCAAGTCATTGCTGTCACTTATTAACGACGTGCTCGACTTTTCTAAAATAGATGCAAATAAATTAGAGCTAGAAAATATCAGCTTTAATCTAATTAAAATGGCTGGAGATTTAGCTGACGCCTCAGCACAGCAAGCGCAAAGTAAAAGTTTAGAGCTCATACTTGATACCGTTGAAGTTGAGGAGTCACTTGTTGTTGGTGATTCAAATCGTATACGTCAAATATTAACCAACCTTGTGGCAAACGCGATTAAATTCACTAAGCAGGGCGAAGTGGTTATTCGACTTCGGCAACAACATCATTCTAATAGCCATTGGCGAATTACTATTGAAGTCAGTGATACAGGTATTGGCATTCCAGAAGACAAACAAACTGCATTATTCGAAGCCTTTAGTCAGGTAGATGCTTCTACTACGCGTGAATATGGTGGTACAGGTTTGGGTCTGGCTATTGTTAAAAAACTTTGTGCCTGTATGCAAGGAAGTATTCGAGTAGAAAGTGCTGAAGGTAAAGGTAGTGTGTTTATTTGTGATTTGCTTTTAGAAAAGTCAAAAGACACTCTTTTATCTCTACCAGAAAAACAACTACAAGATAAACGTGTACTGATTATTGAAGATAATGCTACATGTGGCGAGGTGATTAAACGCCAATTTGAACATTGGCAAATGAATGTACAGCTTATTTCTAATGGAAAAGAAGCTTTGTCGTTATTAATCTCTCAAGTAGATAGTCCGCAATTTGATTTAATTCTTATGAATCGTCATCTGGCAGATAAAGAAGGACTGGTTTTCGCTAAAAAAGTCCGTCAACATCCAGAACTAGACGGATTAAAAATCATGTTTATGACTCTTATGGCAAGTCAGAATGATTTAGCTGATTTAGTCAAAATAGGCATAAGTGGACACTTTCCTAAACCTGTTACAGTAGATGATTTATATCGAGCATTAAATACGACATTAAACCTCCCTCCAGTTGAGCAAGGCACAGATGAAAGTGAAAAAGCCACTTCAATAAATGATAAAGATTGTAATTGGAAGCAGGGTACACGGTTATTGCTGGTTGAGGATAATAGAGTTAATCAAATGGTAGCGCTCGGCGTATTAAAGAAAATAGGTATTAAGCATGTTGTTGTAGCGGTTAATGGTTTGGATGCTATCGCAAAATTAAAATCAAGTGATGATGAGCCTTTTAACTTCATCTTTATGGATTGCCAAATGCCTGAAATGGATGGCTACCAAGCGACTAAGATGATCCGAGAAGGATCTGCGGGTGCTTGTTATCAAAATATTCCTATTGTCGCGATGACGGCTAATGCCATGTTAGGTGATGAACAGAAATGTTTAGATGCAGGTATGGATGATTATTTAGTGAAACCAATTAATAAAGATAAAATATGCAATACATTGCAAATTTTTATGAACCAAGCGAATTAATCCGTTTGGTATAACTATATTTCTTAGTTAAGCGCTTTAACGCTATGCATATTTAACTAATCACTTTAACTAAACATATTAACTAAGCAGGTTAATATCAGTGATTGCAGAATAAAGTAAATAGAAACACACAAAACCACTTTAGTTATGATCACATAACTATTCGAACATCTTTATCCGTGCAAGGCTTTATTTTTCCTTTAAAGTTTTGTGCTATTTTCATTGAAAACCCTTTCTTTTTAATCATGAAATATCATCCATTCCTCAGTGAATTATCCCTTTGTTTATTCAAAAATTAAACGCTGGATATTTTCTTCATTTTTTTAGTGTTTTTTATAATATAAATCTTGTCTTTTAGCCAAAGCTACCTTATATCTATCATCCGAAATGAGCTGTTGATATGGCATGGGTTTTTATTTGTTTTTTGGAGAAAAAACACAGGTTAGTACAGATCATTGTTTGGTTAAATATGGGTAGTCCTGGATATAGAATCCAGCCTTTAAATAATGAGAAAAATATGACAGATGATACGTTAACGGAAGACACCGAACATAAACTTAATTTAAGACATTTAACTCTTGACGATTATGACTACGTAAAAGATTTAATGGATGCGGTTTATCCTGGTTTAGGCGGCGCTTGGCCAAAAAATAAGTTTAGAGCTCAGCTTAAAGTCTTTCCTGATGGACAAATTTGTATTGAAGACCATGGTGTTGTTGTTGCAGCAGCTTTTAGCGTTATTGTTGATTACGACAAGTTTGGTGATCAGCATACATACGATGAAATTACAGGTGATGCTTACTTAACAACTCATGACCCGTTAGGTGATGTACTTTATGGTGTTGACGTATTTGTATCGCCAGATTACAGAGCCATGCGTTTAGGAAGACGTCTTTATGAAGCACGTAAAGAAATTTGTCAAAACCTGAACTTAAAATCAATAGTCGCGGGCGGCAGAATACCAAAATATAAAGATCATGCGGCTAATTTAACGCCTCAAGCTTATATTGAAAAAGTGAAGCGTAAAGAATTGTATGATCCGATCCTTACCTTTCAATTGTCTAACGAATTTGAAGTTAAGCGTGTATTAAAAAACTACTTACCAGAAGATGAAGACTCTCACGGCTATGCAACTTTGCTTGAGTGGACAAACCTTTATTATGACCCTGAAAAAGCTCCGCTTATTGGTGCTGCTAAAACAACCGCTCGTGTAGGTTGTGTGCAATGGCAAATGCGCCCATTTTCTTCAGTTGAAGAGTTGTCGCAGCAGGTGGAGTTCTTTATTGATGCGTTATCTGACTATCAATGTGATTTAGCGCTATTTCCAGAATTCTTTAATGCGCCACTCATGGGAATTGAGAACCATCAAACCTCTATAGCAGCGATTAAAGCTTTATCTGAGTACAGTGTAGAGATTGTCGAAGTTATCTCAAAATTAGCCGTGTCGTACAACATTAATGTTATCGCAGGGTCTATGCCTGTTATTGAAAACGATGAACTGTTTAATGTTTCTTATTTATGTCGTCGTGACGGTACGATTGACTCACAATATAAGATCCATGTTACGCCACACGAAAAACGCGCTTGGATCATGCAAGGAGGTAACGAGCTAAAAGTATTCGATACAGACTTTGGCAGAATAGGAATTTTGATTTGTTACGATATTGAATTTCCAGAGCTAGGGCGCTTATTGTCAGAGCAAGGTGTGCAAATATTATTTGTACCTTTCTGGACAGACACTAAAAATGGTTACTTAAGAGTGAGATGTTGTGCGCAAGCTCGCGCAATAGAGAACGAATGTTACGTTGCTATTGCGGGTAGTGTGGGTAATTTACCTAAAGTAGATGGTGCCGACATACAATATGCTCAATCTGCGGTTTTCTCGCCGTCTGATTTTTCGTTTCCTCATGATGCGATTATGGCTGAGACAACACCTAATACTGAAATGACCATTATTGTTGATTTAGATTTAGATAAACTAAACAAACTGCAAAATGAAGGTTCGGTTAGAAATTACTTAGATCGCCGTCGTGATCTTTATAAAATAGGTTGGCTAGGAGATTAGAAGCGTTAGAAATTAAAAGCGTTGAGTAATTAGAGTTATACGAAGCGAAAGGGCTAGGTTATTTTTAACTAGCTCTTTATTGCATTATTTTTTAAATAAGTGCCATCAGATAACCTCAAATGTTGTTTGTCTGATATTTAATCAAGTACTTGTAGCAAAATTTCAGACATTATATGATTAAACTATCCAAACTTAGATGAATGAGAGATGTATTATCTATGACTAAAAAACCTAGAAACATAGGGCATATATCGAAAGGTAATGGATTTACCCTAATAGAATTAGTTGTTGTTATTGTTATTTTAGGAATTTTGGCTGCTACTGCGGCTCCAAAGTTTATAGATTTAACAGGAGATGCTAACGAATCTGTACTAAATAGTCTTGCTGGCACTATGAAATCTAGTGGGCAATTGGTTTATACCAAATCCATTATACAAGGCCTACATACTGAAGCTACGGGGGAGGTTGATTTAGATGGTGATGGTGCAACGGATATAGCAACTAAATATGGTTACCCTAACGCACATAGATCTGAAGGTATTATAAATGGATTAGATATTTCAGAAGATGACTGGACTTGGTCGGGTAATGGTTCAAACAATGTGTTTTATATTACAACTGCTACATTAGGTGGAAGAACGGGCTTGTATGTAAATCGTAGTCACATATCTGACACTAATTGCTATATCACTTATGTAGGGGCAACCGCGCTTGGTGAATCACCTGTAGTCGAAGTTATTAATACTGGGTGCTAGTTACTGATAAAGCCTTCATGATGCCCCTCGTTTTTCAGGTTGAATTTTTCGAGATGAAAGTGCTTAAATCACGTTAAAACCGCATTTAATAAAAGCTTTGTTTAATTTTTCTTAGTAAGTGTTACTCAACTAAGCGCCCATCTCAAATGTGTTATTAATTCTAACACTTCAATTTTTCTTCGTTGATTTCGTAAATTATAGTATTAAAAATAATGAAATATCTACTTCAACTACACTCACTCTATTCAATAGCTGACATTAGATTTTAGTGTCCGTTTTATCGGAGGGGGATCATGTCGACGCTCAGAGCGTCTTGTTAGACTTACCATGTCTAGAAAGTGATTTTCACAGGCACTTGGCTACCATCCTCGTTTTCTAAAATTAACTCTAGGATATCTCCAGCTTCTTTACGCATTAATTTTTTTGCTTCACTTGCAGGACAACCTGGGATTTTACAGTTTTCTACAGAAATAATTTTTTGGCCTACAATAATCCCTGCATTTTCAGCTGGTGAATTAGACTTTACTTTCTTGATGGTATAGGAAACCAGAGTTGGGCTAAAAAAACCATCAGCTTCAACCTCTCCAGAAATACCAAGTTTTACAGGTTCACCAGCTAAAACACCTAATGATGTAATTGAAATTAAAATAATTGTAACTTTGAAAATATGCATAAACAATCCTTGTAAGTCTAACGAGCCTGTAGAATTACTCGTTTTTTATTTAATTTTTAATCAAAATACTCTAACTGGATTATTTTCTTTTAACAATCAAAAACGTTTACGTTTTTGGACGATTTTTATTTGTGCATCGTTAAAGGTTTATTAAGAGTGATGATGAAGTGGTTTATGTCGTTTTGAGGCTGGTTTTTCGTGTGATGTTGGGCTTTTAGGCCCTAATGCAGATTGTTTCTTAACTTTTCAATATTATGAACAAGGCAATACATTTGCCATTGGGTGTTCACTTTATCTTGCCCACGCAAGGTGAATTTATTCATGCCTTTATTAACCGTGATATTGCCAAACACCGGTTCGATTGCCCCTAATCTTTTACTGTACTGCCGTCGTCCAATGGGGCTGTCTATTTTTACCTTCATTCGGTCACTGTGACTGACATTTTGTACCAGTTTCGTTAAGAACTGGACTTGTCGGCCGGTTGATTTGGGCGGCTTTCGCATACATTGCTTTTGCAGTGGACAAAATCGGCAGTCTTTCAAATAGCCCGTGAATCGGACGTAGCTTTTACCTTGGCTGATGATACTTGTACTTTGCCGCCAAAGTGTTTTCCCCGCAGGACAAATGCAGCTATTGCTGGTTGGGTCAAAGTTAAAATCGTCTTGTGTAAAGCGTCGCGCCCTGCCTTTACTGCGTTTTAATCGCCGTTTTTCTTGCTCTGTATGGTAGGTCTCACTGGTTTTAAAGAGTGGATTTCGACTTCTAAATTGCGTATCAGCTATGTAGCTGTCTAACCCTGTTGTCGCCATATATTCCAGATTAGCTTCACTGTGAAAGCCACTATCTGCGGTGAACTTAGCGGTTTCAAATGCGTTTGGTGTACCAAGTTTACTTAATTGATTGTTGAGTTGTTCTATGGCGGGTTTTAATGTTTGTTGCTCGCCAACACTGCCCCAAGTTTGAGCTTGAAGAATGATTTGATGCTGACGTAAAGGGATTTACTAATGCCTTGATGCCATGGATGGCAATGAAAGGCGAGCATCGTTAATCGCAATGCCGTTGTAGCCTTGAATGGTACCTTTACTGGTGGTCATTTTAGCGCTGTCATTATCGGTAACATTACTTTTAACGGACTTGCCTGTACTACCGTGCTTTTCTTCGTTGGTCGCTAAGAAATCACTGATTTTTGTGGCGCTGTTATCAAGCTTCGCTTTTTGTTTTAAGTCATGGTTGATTTCATCTTCACTCAAACCATCTTGTGCTTGGTGCTTTGCCAGAATGCGCTGGCTAGCTTTGCGTAGCTTCTCTTCCTTGCGAGTTAACTCGTCAAATGTCCCACTATATTCTTTACTCGCATTGGATTTTATCTTGCAACCATCGATGGCAAACATGTGACGGCCAATGAGTCCTTCCTTATCACATATCATTAATACTTGAGTGAATAGCGGCTCAATTTGGTCTTTCATTCGCGTAACAAATGCGGCAATAGAGGTGTAGTGCGGCTGAACATCGCCCGATAAACTCATGAAAGTAATGTTGGTTTCACAGGCATTGGCAATGCGGCGACTGCTGATAAAACCACGAGAATAGCCAAATAGAATAATCTTTAACATCACTGATGGTGGATAGGCGGCTGCGCCGCCTTTATCGTTTTGATACCACGGTTCAAAGCCTGATAAATCAAGGTGATTTTCAACAATATGCGCAAGCGCATATTCAAACGTACCCGGGATAATTTGCTGTGAGAAATCGATGGGAATGAACTTACTTTGACAGGATAAATCGGGTTTGTAGTTAGCCATGTTAATTAACTTTAGCAGGATAATATCTATTAGATCACAGATAAGAACACCGCACAAGGTTAAAAAACATACAACCTAAAGGTAATAAAAGGAACGTGAAATAGTTCCTTTTTGGAGAAATTCTACAGCCTCAACGCCGCAATAAGCGGCAAAAAATAGTTGGCTATAATGTGAACGGAGTGAAACAGCCAACTGTTTTTTGTCCGTTTGATTGCCTTGTTATATTTTTTATACCATAATCTAATATATATTGGTACAAACAAAGGTTTAATCATGGCTAAAAATACTAGCGTTACACTAGGCGATCACTTTGATCAATTTATTAACCAACAACTTAGCACAGGTCGTTACGGTTCAGCGAGTGAAATTGTGCGTGCAGGATTAAGATCCTTAGAAGATCAGGAAACTAAACTGCTAAATTTACGCAATATGCTTATCCAAGGGGAACAAAGTGGAGTAGTTGATTATAGTTATGATTCTTTATTAACTGAATTGGATAAAGAAAACCACTAATGAAAGAATTAGTATTATCAGCTAAAGCGAAATCCGATTTAATTAAAATAGCTAGGTACACTCAACTTACGTGGGGAACAGCCCAGCGAAATGATTATTTAAAAATATTAGATAACACATTTCAGTTATTAATAGAGGAACCAGAACTAGGATTAAACTGTGATTATATTAGAGAGGGTTACAGTAAATACCCTCAAGCTAGTCACGTAGTTTATTACAAAGCACATCAAGTAAACCAGATATTAATTATCCGTATATTGCATAAAAGTATGGATGTTAACTCCGCCTTCTAGAAAAATATAACGCCCCCATTTAGAGGCTAAAAATTGTTGGCCAAAATAGCGAGGCACGAGCAACGGCCAGCTGTTTTTAGTCCTTTGCAATGCCTTGTTAGCCGTGGAAGATAAACGTTTGCGGTTTACCGCTATAACTATTTAATAAGACAACGCATTAATTAAAATACACTTTACTCAAAAATTAACACCGAGAAAACAACACAAAGCAATTAACAATAAGTAAATTTCAATTAGGGATAGTTCAAGTGAAACGTGAAACCTTTTCACTAAAAACCAATCCCTGATTTATACAAACTGAATAAGACTGCTAACGCCCAAATAACGGGCTTTTATTGCTGGCTTATAATTTGCGAGGAACGAGCACAGCCAGCTGTAAAAGTCCTGTTAATTGCCTTGTATGGATAATACATCCATCTTTTTAGTTCTTTTTAAACCAGTTTAGGTAAAGTGAGGCCCAAGCTTTGGCTGCAACCAAAGCCTTTTATATGGTAGTTCGATTAATTGCAGGCTCCTCTGTTGAGAGACCGATAACAAGAAAGAACGCCGTATAAAACTCCAAGCACTAAACTCGGATAGTCAACTGGGCCTCGAGCCCGAATAGCAAGGCAGAGTCAGCTTAATATGAATACCATAAATAATCAAAATGAAATTAACGTCGGTGTCGATACAGGTAAAACTCAACTCGATATTTATATACGCCCTTTAGATATTTATTTTGTCGTGAGCAACGATGAAGTTGGTATTAAAGAAGCCATCATGAGAATCAAAAAACACAAGGTGACTCGTGTAGTCATTGAAGCAACCGGACGGTTAGAGCAGCCCTTTATTTTGGCGTGTGCTAAAGCAAAGATCCCTTTTGTTGTGGCTAACCCTGTAAGAATAAAACGTTTTGCTGGAGTAATTAATCAAAAAGCCAAAACAGATAAGCTCGATGCTAAATTAATTGCACATTATGCCGAGATGGTTAAGCCTGACCTATCTAAGTTAAAAGCAGATGATATAAGGCTAATGAGTGATTTACTATCACGTCGTCGTCAGCTTATGGGTATACAAACAATGGAAAAAAACCGTCTTCAAATCATGCCCAAAGAAATCCTATCTTCTATCAGTCCAGTGTTAACGGTACTCAAAAATCAGTTAGAAAAAATAGACAATAAATTGCATAAGCTTATTGAAAGTTGTGATGATTACAAAATAAAAAATGACATTGTTCAGAGTGTTCCTGGAGTAGGTAATGTCGTTGCTTTCAACTTGATTAGTGAAATGCCGGAACTTGGGTATATAACTAATAAAGAAGCGTCATCATTGGTGGGGGTTGCGCCTTTTAATCGGGAGAGTGGAACCTATAAAGGTAAACGCATGATACGAGGTGGACGTTCACAAATTCGAACCGCGATGTACATGGCAATGATGTCAGCAATCCAATGTAATCCAGTTTTTAAGGCAACATATCAACGATTAGTTGCGGCAGGAAAACCTAAGAAAGTAGCAATAATCGCGTGTATTAGAAAGCTAGTTATTACACTCAATTCGATGGTAAGAGATGGTGTCTATTGGGATCCTAAAATGAATTAAACATTAAGGTTTGACACCATAGTCACTTGTTAGGTAACACTATCCACAGTGCTTGCGTTTAATTTAACAACTTTTCTAATGCTTGAAAATGTGAAAACACTGCCAACGATAAATAATAGCAAACTGATCCCCCACAGTGAAAAGAAACTGGAAACCTTGGCAGAATCAGTTGAATTGCTTTGGTATAAAACTTTAACTACATCACCTTTTTGATAAGTATTGATTGAGGGACTAAGACCAAAACTGGAAGTAAACACAATTGAATTACCATTAAGATCCTTAAACTCAATTTTTGGATATAAAGATGATTTTGAGGAATGCTTTTTTACTAGCTCGATAACAACACCATTCGTTGAATTTGCTTTTTCGAGAAATGAATAAGTATTAAAACTAACAAATATACATATGGTAATGCATGCTAACCCTAATATTAGATAAAGATATCCCACCTTTATGCTGTCATTCATACGTTCAACGATGCGAATCATTTTTGGTGTTACCTAACGCCCCACTAAGAGGCAAATAATAGTTGGTTATAATAGAGAGCGAAGCGAACAAAACCAACTGTTATTTGTCCTGCTTGAGTGGCTTGTTATGTGGCTATTGCTCATTAAATACATTCTTATTATACCAAGCCTCTGAGTGTACTTCTGTTTCTGAAAACTCAATAAATGATTTTAAAGCTGACATTGGAATCTGGATTAGTTTGCCGTTAGTTGAAAGCTCTACATATTTAATTTCGTTTTCTTCATTTGCGTAAACTTTGAATAATGGATAATCGATTTCTTTATCTATGGAAGGATTACCAGTTTCAATATATAACTCAGACGTCATTCCAAAATCAGAAACAACTTGTGTTTTTATGCTTTCGTGATCAAAACGCTTCACCTGATGCTCCTAGACACATAACGCCTTACTAAGCGGCGCGAAATTGTTGGCTAAAATGTACGAGGAACGAGTGCTAGCCAACTGTTTAGCGTCCGTTTGAGTAACTTGTTAGTGTGTAAACTGCTCAGTCGTCTTTGTTTTTTACTTTACCAAACAACCCAAAACCAATAAGAACTAGACCTAAACCAGACGTTAATGATATCTCGACTGAAAACCAAATTGGATTCTCAGATTTGTGCACCTCAACTTGTCGCTTTGTAACAACACCAGTTTGATATTGCTTAAAGGCAAATAATAAAAATACTATACCTAGTAAAATTAAACCTAGTTTGCCTCGATTAAACTTAGTCATATACTTTCACACTAACGCCTCAAACAGAGGCTAAAAATTGTTGGCCAAAATGGCGAGGCACGAGCAACGGCCAGCTGTTTTTAGTCCTGCTGCTTTGCCTTGTTAGCAGTGTAAGATAAGCTTTGGCGGTTTACCGCTATAACTTTTTAATATTACAACTAACGCTATTTAATACACTTTACTCAAAAATTAACACCAAGAAAAGAACACTACGATATTAACGATTAGTTAAGTTTAAGTAGGGAGAGGTTAAGTGAAACGTGAAACCTTTTCACTAAAAACCAACCCTTGATTTATACAAATTGAATAAGACTGCTAACGCCTCAAACAGAGGCTAAAAATTGTTGGCCAAAATGGCGAGGCACGAGCAACGGCCAGCTGTTTTTAGTCCTGCTGCTTTGCCTTGTTAGCAGTGTAAGATAAGCTTTGGCGGTTTACCGCTATAACTTTTTAATATTACAACTAACGCTATTTAATACACTTTACTCAAAAATTAACACCAAGAAAAGAACACTACGATATTAACGATTAGTTAAGTTTAAGTAGGGAGAGGTTAAGTGAAACGTGAAACCTTTTCACTAAAAACCAACCCTTGATTTATACAAACTGAATAAGACTGCTAACGCCTCGTTAAGAGGCAAATAATATGTTGGCTAAAATAAGCGACGCAGGAGCAAAAGCCAACTGTTATTTGTCCTGCTTTAACGACTTGTTATATGCCCGATTATACAAAGCTACAGCATGTTTTGCAGGTTCGCTCTTAGTTAAAAGATAATTGACTATAAACATCGCTGGAAATAGTAACAAGAAGACTAAATTACTAGCATCGTTTTTTGCCGCAGACGACCAAACAGGAATACTAAAATTACCACTTAATAAAAAAGTAGAAACAAAAAAGCATTTTAGATAGCCATCCGCTTTTTGGTAAATAGCTAAATTACGATAAAAAAAGAATGCTGCCACTAAGGCTACTAAAGTAGAAACTGCAACTTTGTCATAGTATTCACTAGCAAGTGTTGAAGCTAAAAAGCCGGGGTACATTGCTAGAACTGCACAAGGGAGTGCAATTATATTCTTCGATTTAATAGTACACCTCAACTTCCTTTAGGGCATATAACGCCTCAAACAGAGGCTAAAAATTGTTGGCCAAAATGGCGAGGTACGAGCAACGGCCAGCTGTTTTTAGTCCTGCTGCTTTGCCTTGTTAGCAGTGGAAGATAAACGTTTGCGGTTTACCGCCATAACTTTTTAATAATACAACTAACGCTATTTAACTACACTTTACTCAAAAATTAACACCAAGAAAACAACACTGAATGTTTAGTTTTAAATAAGCATTAATTAGGAGTGGTTAATTGAAACGTAAAACCTTTTTACTAAAAACCAATCCCTGATTTATACAAACTGAATAAGACTGCTAACGCCTCAAACAGAGGCTAAAAATTGTTGGCCAAAATGGCGAGGTACGAGCAACGGCCAACTGTTTTTAGTCCTGCTGCTTTGCCTTGTTAGCTGTGTAGGATAAGCTTTGGCGGTTTACCGCTATAACTTTCTAATAATACAACTAAAGCTATTTAATACACTTTACTTAAAAGTTAACACTGAGAAAACAACACAAAGAAATTAACGATAAGTAAATTTTAATTAGGACTGGTTAAGTGAAACGTAAAACCTTTTTACTTAAAACCAACCCCTGATTTATACAAACTGAATAAGACTGCTAACGCCTCATTCAGAGGATAAAAATTGTTGGCTAAAATAGCGAGGCACGAGCAATGGCCAGCTGTTTTTAGTCCTTTGGAATGCCTTGTTATGAGTAACTTAGGTTAACTCAAAACACTACACTATTAGTAAACACCCCATTTGTAAATGAAGCTTAACTTGAGCTACTAAATACACATTGACGAACCGATGTATTTGCTACAAAAATCTCTTCAAAAGCAAATACTATTGGTGACCTTTGATAAACCTTAACTAGCGAAACTCGTATGAAACAAACACAAAGTTCACTTATTAAAACCACTCTGTTTTACAAAAAAGAACAGACAAAAAGCAGCAGACTCATAACCGCTACTTAAGAGGCTACTAACGTAGTCCTTGAGTAACTTAATTAAACAAATAAACGCACAGCAAAAACCCAACTGTTAGTAGTCCTACTTGAAGTTTTTGTTATGTGTTGGCTAGATTGATAAATGGAGAATGTGATGAGCAAACCAGAAATAGAATGTACAAGAGTTAGGGCATGTAAGTGGCAGGGTGGCTACAGCGACTTAACAAAAAAACTCAACAAAAAAGACACTAAAAAGTATGGTACTGAATGTAACGACAACGTATGTCCTAAATGCGAATGTAAAACCATGTATGAAATAAAAAACACATAACGCCTCAAACAGAGGCTAAAAATTGTTGGCCAAAATGGCGAGGCACGAGCAACGGCCAGCTGTTTTTAGTCCTGCTGCTTTGCCTTGTTAGCAGTGAAAGATAAGCTTTGGCGGTTTACCGCTGTAACTACTTAATATTACAACTAACGATTTTTAATATACTTTACTTAAAAATTTACACTAAGAAAATAACACAAAACAATTAACGATAAGTAAACTTTAATTAGGGAGAGGTAAAGTGAAACGTAAAACCTTTTTACTTAAAACCAATCCCTGATTTATACAAATTGAATAAGACTGCTAACGCCTCGTTAAGAGGCTAAAAATGGATGGCTAAAATAGTGAGGCACGAACGTAGCCAACTGTTTTAGTCCTTTTAAACGACTTGTTATATTACGTTTACACTGGAGCTACAATGAAAACAAAAAATAAGTATGTCACAGAGTTATTTATGGAAGCGCCGCAACTGATAAAATTATTAATAATAGTGTTTTTTGCTTCAGTTGCTTATTCCATGTGTTCAAGTATTTTTGATAGTTGGTTGCCCATTTCTTTTAGCTGTTCAACTTGCGTGTGCCCAGAAGCGCCGCCTTTTGGATCTGACGCTGATATTTCTATAGCGGTCTGCATTGATTGGATTATAGCTCTAGCGGCACCAACCTTTTCTAATCTTACTTTCGCCTCGATAACCTGAGGTGTAGAGTCTAGAATAGACGCAGTGGATTGCATTATTTGACTTTGCCACCCCTGTATAGCTTCATTTACTTGATTTAATGTTTGTGCTGATTTATCTGAATCTCGCTTTGCAGAAACAGCAAACCAAATTGATAGCAATGTTGCTCCAACAGGAACAAGCCATGTTGATATAAATACTTGGACTTCCATGCGACACCTATCTAGTAATATAACGCCCCAATAAGAGGCAAAAAATAGTTTGCTATAATGTTTGAGGCACGAAAACAGCAAACTGTTTTTTGTCCTTTTAATTGGCTTGTATGGATAATACATCCATCTTTTTAGTTCTTTTTAAACCAGTTTAGGTAAAGTGAGGCCCAAGCTTTGGCTGCAACCAAAGCCTTTTATATGGTAGTTCGATTAATTGCAGGCTCCTCTGTTGAGAGACCGATAACAAGAAAGAACGCCGTATAAAACTCCAAGCACTAAACTCGGATAGTCAACTGGGCCTCGAGCCCGAATAGCAAGGCAGAGTCAGCTTAATATGAATACCATAAATAATCAAAATGAAATTAACGTCGGTGTCGATACAGGTAAAACTCAACTCGATATTTATATACGCCCTTTAGATATTTATTTTGTCGTGAGCAACGATGAAGTTGGTATTAAAGAAGCCATCATGAGAATCAAAAAACACAAGGTGACTCGTGTAGTCATTGAAGCAACCGGACGGTTAGAGCAGCCCTTTATTTTGGCGTGTGCTAAAGCAAAGATCCCTTTTGTTGTGGCTAACCCTGTAAGAATAAAACGTTTTGCTGGAGTAATTAATCAAAAAGCCAAAACAGATAAGCTCGATGCTAAATTAATTGCACATTATGCCGAGATGGTTAAGCCTGACCTATCTAAGTTAAAAGCAGATGATATAAGGCTAATGAGTGATTTACTATCACGTCGTCGTCAGCTTATGGGTATACAAACAATGGAAAAAAACCGTCTTCAAATCATGCCCAAAGAAATCCTATCTTCTATCAGTCCAGTGTTAACGGTACTCAAAAATCAGTTAGAAAAAATAGACAATAAATTGCATAAGCTTATTGAAAGTTGTGATGATTACAAAATAAAAAATGACATTGTTCAGAGTGTTCCTGGAGTAGGTAATGTCGTTGCTTTCAACTTGATTAGTGAAATGCCGGAACTTGGGTATATAACTAATAAAGAAGCGTCATCATTGGTGGGGGTTGCGCCTTTTAATCGGGAGAGTGGAACCTATAAAGGTAAACGCATGATACGAGGTGGACGTTCACAAATTCGAACCGCGATGTACATGGCAATGATGTCAGCAATCCAATGTAATCCAGTTTTTAAGGCAACATATCAACGATTAGTTGCGGCAGGAAAACCTAAGAAAGTAGCAATAATCGCGTGTATTAGAAAGCTAGTTATTACACTCAATTCGATGGTAAGAGATGGTGTCTATTGGGATCCTAAAATGAATTAAACATTAAGGTTTGACACCATAGTCACTTGTTAGATTTTGTAATGGCAAGCACTGCAATAACCAAACCCACCAAACATCGCGTGACTTGAACTATAGAGTTAAAAAATACCGCCCCACGACACACCAAACATTGATTTTTGAGCCACTCGCCTTACTTATTAAGCGAATACTCTGAAACATATTATTACCGCAAAACTTACTTAGCGATAAACACCAAACCTACTTGGCGAAAAACTGATAAGCCAAAAGCTACAACAGATTTAATGACACATAACTTACCACAACATTGAAACGAAACAAGCGCCCTATTTACTTAATAAAGACAAAAGCATAATTAAATAAGATCGATTTCGTGGGGAAAACTAACGCCTCAAACAGAGGCTAAAAATTGTTGGCCAAAATGGCGAGGCACGAGCAACGGCCAGCTGTTTTTAGTCCTGCTGCTTTGCCTTGTTAGCAGTGTAAGATAAGCTTTGGCGGTTTACCGCTATAACTTTTTAATATTACAACTAACGCTATTTAATACACTTTACTCAAAAATTAACACCGAGAAAACAACACAAAGCAATTAACGATAAGTAAATTTTAATTAGGAAGAGGTAAAGTGAAACGTAAAACCTTTTTACTAAAAACCAATCCCTGATTTATACAAACTGAATAAAGACTGCTAACGCCTTATTAAGCGGCGTGAAATAGTTGGCTAAAATTGCGAGGAACGAAGCTAGCCAACTGTTTAGCGTCCGTTTGAATAACTTGTTATGTACCAACTACTTCCACAACATATTTCCTGCCTTCTTGGCTGATTTTCTGGAATTGCCCACCTTTATTTCCAGTTAAAGCACTACCCATTACTAGCCTAGGAAAGTCTAAAAAGTTCATGTCCTTTAGTTCATCGAAATGATAATTAACCACACCAATTTCTAATGATAATTTATTCGCCATATCTTCCTTGGAAATCCCATCGGATGCAGAAAATAATATTTTTAATATGTTGTTTTTTACATCATCTAACTTAGGAGTACCTGAAGAGCTTTGGAGTGTGGCATTGATTTCGCTTTCTAGGCTATCGACTTTATTTTTTAAGAAGCTATTTTCTCGTTCTAGAAACTCTACTTTTTGATCAGACATTTTTAATTTTTCATCAAGAGCATCATATTTGTCAGAAATAAGAAGAATACGTTCTTTCAGGATAGTGGAAGAACCATGTTCATTTATTAGTTTTTCGATCATATTGAGCATACGCAATCTCCATTTGGTACATAACGCCCCAAACAGAGGCTAAAAATTGTTGGCCAAAATGGCGAGGCACGAGCAACGGCCAGCTGTTTTTAGTCCTGCTGCTTTGCCTTGTTAGCCGTGGAAGATAAGCTTTGGCGGTTTACCGCTATAACTTTCTAATAATACAACTAACGCTTTTTAATACACTTTACTTAAAAATAAACACTAAGAAAAGAACACTGAATGTTTAGTTTTAAATAAGCATTAATTAGGAGTGGTTAATTGAAACGTAAAACCTTTTTACTAAAAACCAATCCCTGATTTATACAAACTGAATAAGACTGCTAACGCCTCATTCAGAGGCTAAAAATTGTTGGCCAAAATAGCGAGGCACGAGCAACGGCCAGCTGTTTTTAGTCCTTTGCAATGCCTTGTTAGCCGTGGAAGATAAACGTTTGCGGTTTACCGCCATAACTATTTAATAAGACAACGCATTATTAAAAATACACTTTACTTAAAAATAAACACTAAGAAAAAAACACTAAATGTTTAGTTTTAAATAAACTTTAATTAGGAAGAGGTAAATAGAAACGTGAAACCTTTTCACTAAAAACCAATCCCTGATTTATACAAACTGAATAAGACTGCTAACGCCCCAAACAGAGGCTAAAAATTGTTGGCCAAAATGGCGAGGCACGAGCAACGGCCAGCTGTTTTTAGTCCTGCTGCTTTGCCTTGTTAGCCGTGGAAGATAAGCTTTGGCGGTTTACCGCTATAACTTTCTAATAATACAACTAACGCTTTTTAATACACTTTACTTAAAAATAAACACTAAGAAAAGAACACTGAATGTTTAGTTTTAAATAAGCATTAATTAGGAGTGGTTAATTGAAACGTAAAACCTTTTTACTAAAAACCAATCCCTGATTTATACAAACTGAATAAGACTGCTAACGCCTCATTCAGAGGCTAAAAATTGATGGCTAAAATAGCGAGGCACGAGCAATAGCTAGCTGTTTTTAGTCCTTTGCAATGCCTTGTTAGCCGTGGAAGATAAACGTTGGCGGTTTACCGCTATAACTTTCTAATAATACAACTAACGCTATTTAAATACACTTTACTTAAAAATTAACACCAAGAAAACAACACTATGATATTAACGTTAAGTAAATTTTAATTAGGGAGAGGTAAATAGAAACGTAAAACCTTTTTACTAAAAACCAATCCCTGATTTATACAAACTGAATAAGACTGCTAACGCCCAAATAATGGGATTTTATAGCTGGCTTAAAATGTTGAGGAACGAAACAGCCAGCTGTAAAATTCCTATTAATTTGCTTGTTATGAGTAACTTACATTAACTCAAAACACGACGCTATTAGTAAACACCTAATTTGTAAATGAAGCTTAACTTGAGCTACTAAATACACATTTACGAACCGATGTATTTGCTACAAAAGTCTCTTCAAAAGCAAATACTATTGGTGACCTTTGATAAACCTTAACTAGCGAAACTCGTATGAAACGAATGCAAAACTTACTTGTTAAAACCACTCGGATTTACAAAAAAATAACAGACAAAAAGCAGCAGACTCATAACGCCTCACTAAGAGGCAAATAATAGTTGGTTAAAATAAGCGACGAAGGAGCAAAAACCAACTGTTATTTGTCCTTTTGAGTGACTTGTTAGGTGCGAAATAGCTGAATAAACTTTATGGTTGGTTTTATAGAAAAACAAATCATTATTATAAAAACAATTAACACTAATAAAAAATGTATATAGCTTGGTAATATGTTTAACCACTCAGTTTTTCTAGTTGTAAATAAGTATGGTTCGCCTTGTTCCCAACTTTTGTAAAAAAGATAGGTTAGCCAACCTAGAATAGCGCTTAATGACCAGAGAAAAAAAGCATAAAGAAAAGCAACTTCTGTATCACCTCCATCATTCTCAAATCTATCACGATCCACATTTTCACCTAACGCCCCAAACAGAGGCTAAAAATTGTTGGCCAAAATGGCGAGGCACGAGCAACGGCCAGCTGTTTTTAGTCCTGCTGCTTTGCCTTGTTAGCAGTGTAAGATAAGCTTTGGCGGTTTACCGCTATAACTTTTTAATATTACAACTAACGCTATTTAATACACTTTACTCAAAAATTAACACCAAGAAAAGAACACTACGATATTAACGATTAGTTAAGTTTAAGTAGGGAGAGGTTAAGTGAAACGTGAAACCTTTTCACTAAAAACCAACCCTTGATTTATACAAATTGAATAAGACTGCTAACGCCTCATTCAGAGGCTAAAAATTGTTGGCCAAAATAGCGAGGCACGAGCAACGGCCAGCTGTTTTTAGTCCTTTGCAATGCCTTGTTAGCCGTGGAAGATAAACGTTTGCGGTTTACCGCCATAACTATTTAATAAGACAACGCATTATTACAAATACACTTTACTTAAAAATTAACACCAAGAAAACAACACTAAGTGTATAGTTTTAAATAAACTTTAATTAGAAAGAGGTTAATAGAAACGTGAAACCTTTTCACTAAAAACCAATCCCTGATTTATACAAATTGAATAAGACTGCTAACGCCACGTTAAGCGGCAAATAATAGCTGGCTAAAATGTGTGAGGCACGAACAACAGCCAGCTGTTATTTGTCCGTTTGAACGCCTTGTTAGCAGTTTTTTAGTTAAATCATGAACTTGAATACATAATGAGTTGCTTACGCTCTAATTTTTTGAATAACTCGACTCTCTGCTTAATAAGCTTAATTTCATTCTCAATATTGTCTTTGAGTTGCGAACTTTCAGGACTAGTGGTAGTGAAATTAGACTTAATTTCTTTTAATTCAGCTTCAAGTACAACTATTGTTTTTTGAGCATCAATATAATATTGAGTGCTTGGCACTACAGCATAAACATTACAACACATTAAAATGAACGTTAAAATAATAGTTTTCATCAGAACCTTTGAAACTGCTAACGCCTCATTCAGAGGCTAAAAATTGTTGGCCAAAATAGCGAGGCACGAGCAACGGCCAGCTGTTTTTAGTCCTTTGCAATGCCTTGTTAGCCGTGGAAGATAAACGTTTGCGGTTTACCGCCATAACTATTTAATAAGACAACGCATTATTACAAATACACTTTACTTAAAAATTAACACCAAGAAAACAACACTAAGTGTATAGTTTTAAATAAACTTTAATTAGAAAGAGGTTAATAGAAACGTGAAACCTTTTCACTAAAAACCAATCCCTGATTTATACAAATTGAATAAGACTGCTAACGCCACGTTAAGCGGCAAAAAATTGTTGGCTAAAATTGTGAACGGAGTGAAACAGCCAACTGTTTTTTGTCCGTTTGAACGTCTTGTTAGCCATTACTTTTAAACGACTTAAGCGCCGACAACATACGATAATATTTTTCTAGCGAAATAGAGTTAAGCGTAGTGTCTGGGCCCAAAAATGAAATCGGCTCACGTATTGATACCACAAAGCACAAGAAATCAACCGCGCCAATAACCTTATAAAAATTTAAAGGCGAACCATAATCAGTATCACTGAATGCCCCATGTAATATCCCATGCCTATTTGTATTGTCGTTATGGGGATATTTATCCGAATTTACATACAAATTTTCTTTAGCAAAATGTACGAAGGAGTCAAGCATTGCGACAATTTCATTTACAACACCAATCCGATTGGTAGTTACATCTTCTTTACAATGCTCTGCAAATTTAACAAATACATTTTTTACATATGATTCGTTAATGTCATTCGCCTTTGCAAACTTACGCCCGATTCCTTCTACGACAGGGATTAGGCCAGAGACTGCAACATGATCAAGACCAATAAAGTGAGCTTCAATTGATTCTTTAATTATTTGCAAGTATTCATTTACAATAGGAACTTCCGGATACCTTTCAGTAACCATTGCGGCTAAATTTTTTTCGTTATATATAAAAGCCAAACTAGATTCTAAATCTGCATTTCCATTTTCCGTTATATCTTTAACAACTTCTTGAAGATAACCGATGCTGACATAAGGAGGAATAAACCAGCCTGCGCTATTAAATTTTTCTTTATAAAATTGCAAGATACTCTCCAAGCTGATTTGTGATGGCTAACGCCCCAAACAGAGGCTAAAAATTGTTGGCCAAAATGGCGAGGCACGAGCAACGGCCAGCTGTTTTTAGTCCTGCTGCTTTGCCTTGTTAGCCGTGGAAGATAAGCTTTGGCGGTTTACCGCTATAACTTTCTAATAATACAACTAACGCTTTTTAATACACTTTACTTAAAAATAAACACTAAGAAAAGAACACTGAATGTTTAGTTTTAAATAAGCATTAATTAGGAGTGGTTAATTGAAACGTAAAACCTTTTTACTAAAAACCAATCCCTGATTTATACAAACTGAATAAGACTGCTAACGCCTCAAACAGAGGCTAAAAATTGTTGGCCAAAATGGCGAGGCACGAGCAACGGCCAGCTGTTTTTAGTCCTGCTGCTTTGCCTTGTTAGCAGTGTAAGATAAGCTTTGGCGGCTTACCGCTATAACTTTTTAATATTACAACTAACGCTATTTAATACACTTTACTCAAAAATTAACACCAAGAAAAGAACACTACGATATTAACGATTAGTTAAGTTTAAGTAGGGAGAGGTTAAGTGAAACGTGAAACCTTTTCACTAAAAACCAACCCTTGATTTATACAAATTGAATAAGACTGCTAACGCCTAAATAACAGGCTAAGTAATAGTTGGCTAAAATTGTGTAGCGAAGCGAAACGTAGCCAACTGTTACGTGTCCTTGTTGATTTTCTTGTTATGTTGATACTTGTAAAGACATACGAACCAAATGCCAGACAACATAAGTTACAGCACCAAGTAGCAAGCCATACATTTGAATTCGCCCCCAGATATCCATCCTGTCTTGATGCTTACCAACAGCCTCATCAAATTTTTCTTTAGCAAGAGATTCTAATTTGCTAGCTTCATTAGCTTCTAGGGATTTCAATAAATTAAGGCTACCAATATATGATGCATTTTTAAATTTCACATTATTGGCATTCATTGTTAAACGAATTCCAGCCCAAAAACTTATTGCCCAAATAGCTACAGCTAATAGCCAAATATAATGATGTGGAACTAGAGCTTCCAACTTAGTTTGAGAAAGAGAAAAACCTATACCAGAACCAGAGGCCGCCATAAGAAAATATGTAGTTTTTTCTCTAGCAGCATTAGATATTTTTGTTAATTCAAATTCGCGATCTGACACAGATACTCCTTATCAACATAACGCCTCACTAAGAGGCAAATAATAGTTGGTTAAAATAAGCGACGAAGGAGCAAAAACCAACTGTTATTTGTCCTTTTGAGTGCCTTGTTAGCTGTATTTTAACGCATTACCTCTGACAAGCACTCAGGTATTTTTGTTTTATCGATATTGTCCATAGTTAAAATATTACAGCCAGTCCCTTGGTGTGCAGGAGCCAATGAACCTTCACCGGCTCGATAATAACAATCACAAATTGAAGTTGGTGTTGGCGCAAACATATTAGAATCATCAAACATGTCAGGAAATTCAGGTTTCGGTTGATAACCGATAGTCATTTCTGATAACCCCCAAAAGAGAAATAGAACCAAGAATGAAGCAATAATTAAGAATACAATATATTTGATAATGGCTCCATGCACTATACAGCTAACGCCCAAATAACAGGCTAAAAATAGTGGGCCAAAATCAGCGAGGCACGAGCAGTGGCCAGCTGTTTTTAGTCCTAGTTGATTTGCTTGTTAGCAGTACTACTCTCCGAGGAATATTATACTTTTATTCTCGGATTCTGCTGCCTGTAATACAGACAGAAACTCTTGTTGTATCTGCTTGCTACCAGTGCTCGAATTAATTGCCTCAAGTGCGCAAGTAATAAGAATATTTAACCCTGAACTTAACTCTGTATCAGAATACTGATCAATTACTATTCCTGATTTTAAGCGATATAACTCTAAAACATCTAAAATATCCGGATATTGTTCATCGTTAATATATAAAAGTAGTTTACCAACTCTACTGCTTTTAAATTCACACAACTCTAATGACATATGCTTTGTACTGCTAACGCCTCGCTAAGAGGCAAATGATAGTTGGCTATAATGTGCGACGCAGGAGCAACAGCCAACTGTTATTTGTCCTGCTTGAGCGACTTGTTATGTTGCAGTACACGCACCAATGTTAATTGATTGTTCCACGCTAGCTTTCGCTAATTTAATTTGCGACTCGGATAATAACCCTTTAACTTGTTCAATTAACATAGCTACTTCTATTGCACCCGCACAATGGTTGTTTTCTTTTGTTCTAGTTTCAATTTGTTTGGCAACATTACCTATAACATATGCTGCTAGCATTATGTGCCTAAGTTCTTCTTTTATGTTGTTATCTGAGATCCATGGGGCATTTTCTTCTGATATTTCGAGGTAAACTAAATCACTTTGTTCAGCGAACTCCATTAACGCTGCCATTGCAGCGAAACCTACATCTGAAGTTCTTGATTCTCTATAAATAGAGATTGCTTTTGCTGCTTTCTCAGCGGTTTCAATTTGAACATCAGAAGCACTTACCTCTTGAGGCACAAACATAATTGAAATTATAAAGATTAAAAGTGAATATTTCACACAAACTCCTTTTGCAACATAACGCCCCGCTAAGAGGCAAAATATAGTTGGTTAAAATAGGCGAGGCACGAGCAAAAAACCAACTGTATTTTGTCCTGCTTGAGCGGCTTGTTAGGTGTTTACTTTACCGAGCCAACTTTAATGGATGATAAACACTCTGATGTAAACCCAAGAGGTTCAAGCATATAACTCACCCCCTGAGCATTTCTTTCTTTAGGCAAACTATACCCTTTTATTATTTTTAAAGTGTTCATATTAAACATTATCGTATATTCAATATTTTCTTCATCTGGTGTCAGTGTAATACTTAAATATGGAGGTAAACGTGTTTGATCGTGGTACCAAGAAGCCGATATATCAATTGAATAAGTAAACTTACCATTTTCACCAAAATACTTATAAAGACATTCAGGTAAAACTAACCTTTTATCTGCAATTTGCAGTGTTAGTGATTTTAGATCCAAGAATGCAGGACTATAGCTTTCTGGAAGACCAAACAAAGAGCCGTCACTTTGGATATAAACTCCAGTGTCTTTATTAGCAAATGAAGAAGAATTATAAAATATCGACAAAACTATTAACATTAACCGCATTCTGATAAACACCTAACGCTTTGCTAAGGGGCAAATAATTGTTTGCTACAATGTGCGAGGCACGAGCGCAGCAAACTGTTATTTGTCCGTTTGAGCAACTTGTTAGCTGTTTTAGGCTACCAAGTTGCAGTAATTAAAAATGTTTGCTTAACACTTTAAGCAATATAAGGCTTACAACGTAAACGAATAAAGTAATTTAACCAAATTATTCACTGTAACCGCAAATACATTTACCAACGTTAACCGGCACGATAGGTAATAAATACAAAACTCGCGGTTAGCGAATTTAATGCGACAATTACCGCTGTTTCCAAAAACACTACGAGCATAATGAGCTATTACAATTTGCGTATTACAAACTCAAAAGCTTCAAAAATAAAGAATGAAACTACAACGGATTATTTAAACAGCTAACGCCTCATTCAGAGGCTAAAAATTGATGGCTAAAATAGCGAGGCACGAGCAATAGCTAGCTGTTTTTAGTCCTTTGCAATGCCTTGTTAGCCGTGGAAGATAAACGTTGGCGGTTTACCGCTATAACTTTCTAATAATACAACTAACGCTATTTAAATACACTTTACTTAAAAATTAACACCAAGAAAACAACACTATGATATTAACGTTAAGTAAATTTTAATTAGGGAGAGGTAAATAGAAACGTAAAACCTTTTTACTAAAAACCAATCCCTGATTTATACAAACTGAATAAGACTGCTAACGCCTCAAACAGAGGCTAAAATTGTTGGCCAAAATGGCGAGGCACGAGCAACGGCCAGCTGTTTTTAGTCCTGCTGCTTTGCCTTGTTAGGTGTACTTTAACGCAAAACCAGATATATAAATAATGTTGAAAATAAACCTTTTGAAAACAATATTAACCCAAACGACTTGGGATTTTTTGTACGGTGTACCATAAAGCCTTTAATATCTATTTGATCAAATTTAAAAGCAATAACATTATGAATAATCCAATGACCTGACAGAGCAAGTATTGCAACACTTGCCACTGAATCCCCATAACCTTCGACTTGCGGTGTTACAAATACAGCTATAAGAATAATCATTAAAAAGAAAATGAGTGATATTTTATACGCTTTCTCGTAACTCAATTTTGTACACCTAACGCCTCATTCAGAGGCTAAAAATTGTTGGCCAAAATAGCGAGGCACGAGCAACGGCCAGCTGTTTTTAGTCCTTTGCAATGCCTTGTTAGCCGTGGAAGATAAACGTTTGCGGTTTACCGCCATAACTATTTAATAAGACAACGCATTATTACAAATACACTTTACTTAAAAATTAACACCAAGAAAACAACACTAAGTGTATAGTTTTAAATAAACTTTAATTAGAAAGAGGTTAATAGAAACGTGAAACCTTTTCACTAAAAACCAATCCCTGATTTATACAAATTGAATAAGACTGCTAACGCCTCATTAAGAGGCAATAAAATAGTTGGTTAAAATTAGCGAGGCACGAGCAAAAACCAACTGTTTTTTGTCCTGCTTTAATGACTTGTTATGTTTTTTTAATGCCAGAACCCAACAGCTCTTTTATTATTAAAAACCAACAATAAATGCCACTACAAATTACAACACCTATTAGAAATACAAACATTGCTGGTTGGTCGGAGAAGCTTACATTTGTTCCCCTAACGGAAATTTCATTAATAGTTATTGAGTAGTAAGAGTACCAAAATGCAAGCGCACCAAAGAAAGCTAGAAAGTAATCAACCAATTTTAAATTTGATAACATATTTGATTAGCATCCTTACTCAGATAAAAACAGCCAACTGTAAATTTTCCGTTTGAATGCCTTGTTATACGGTTTTTACACCGGATTATAGGGTTGGTAATCTTCAAATTCCCAAGCCATACGTTTAGATAATTTGGTACTGATTATATTCCAGTTTTCACCACTACTTTGATTCAGTATTTCGTTCACTTTTAGAAGAACTGCGTCCCAACTATAACTATCTAATATGACTGCATTAGCTAACGACTGATTCGATTGAGCAATTTCAGTTGTTACAACATGCAGCAGGAAGTTGTCTCCACCTTTTCGATTAGGACCGATAGTAAAATTAACCCAAAATTCTACACGGTTTAGATCAGGAAATATCCATGAATCTATTGGATCATAATCTGCGCAATCAAAACTGATAATGATAGGTATCACAAATCTTCCTTAACCGTATAACGCCTAAATAACAGGCTAAGTAATGGTTGGCTAAAATTGTGTAGCGAAGCGAAACGTAGCCAACTGTTACGTGTCCTTGTTGATTTTCTTGTTATAACTCAATTTCCAGCTGTTCAATATATTTAGCAGCAAACCTTGTAATTGTATATGTAGGTAAACTTGTACCCACCTCACTTATGAGTAGTAGTTCTAATTTAACTAAGGTATTCAAATCATCTTGTAAAAATTTAGGCTCGTCAATTGAAATAGCCTCTGAGCCATCGACAAAACCCATTGAAACTTCGTGCTCTTCATTATCACTAGCCCCCCAATCAACATCCAAAAAATTAATTGATTTCATTTGAATAGACGAAGAAGTAGAAGTGATCATACATTTTAATATATACAAAGCTTGATCTGAAACACTCTGTTTTGGATCTATTATTTTGGCTATTTCTCTAAACTCATCAACTTGAGAAGCCAATTGCAACAACATCGCATCCAGATTAGATAAGCTTTTCTCAAGTTCAGCGTGATTTTTGGCTAAAAGCTGCTTGATTTGCAAACCCAATGAATAATTACTTTCTAGGTTGTCAATTAACTTACTGTGTCTCTTTTCACTAAGCCATTGGATAAAATCATTATACTCATCTCCACTACGAGCACGCACCTCTGACTTCCATATTGAAACAAGTCCAAGAATTGTCGCTAATGAACTAAAAGGTTCCATAGTTTCTCCATATTGATATCCAAGTAGGTTAATTATCGCATGATATTTTCATATGGAATATATGCAGAAGCCTGACTTGAGTTATAACGCCCAATTAACAGGCAAAAAATTGTTGGCTAAAATAAGTGAACGTAGTGAACAAAAAGCCAACTGTTTTTTGTCCTTGTTGAATTGCTTGTTAGGTTTTCTTTTTACACAGGTTTTGGTATAGATTCTTATATTTTTTTGATGCTTCAATATTTTTTTTAACACCTAAAGATTCACCAATACCAAACTCATAATATAGTGGAATAACTTTTAAAGCGTCACAACTGCCAAGTGATGCAGCTTTGATTAAACAAGACCATGCAATATCACTCTGTTTTGCGTCGGGGTAATTAACTTGGAATGCATCAAGATCAACACCATCAGGCTTATACGCGATATTAAAAAAAACTGCGTACATCTTAGTTACATCAGAATCTACTGGACAAAGTTTTTCTGCTTTTAATTGAGAACTAAATAATATAATTAGAATCATGAACAGTTTCATATGAAAACCTAACGCCTATATTAACAGGCTAAAAATAGTGGGCCAAAATAGGCGAGGCACGAGCAATGGCCAGCTGTTTTTAGTCCTTGTTGAATTGCTTTGTTATGTGTTTGATAAACTTAAACACATTCACTAAAGCTCATTGTAAACACCCGCATTATTAAATGAAATAACAATTTGAGCTACTAACTAAACTAAGTACGAATTAATGGCTTTGCCACAAAAGTCTCTTTAAAAAGGCAAAGTCTATTAGTGACCTTTGCAAAACTACATTAGCGAAAACGAGAAGTAACCAATGTAAAAGTTAGCGTTTATAAATAAAGATTCAGCTACCACAAACAATCAAACTGGAAAATACACATAACGCCTCATTCAGAGGCTAAAAATTGATGGCTAAAATAGCGAGGCACGAGCAATAGCTAGCTGTTTTTAGTCCTTTGCAATGCCTTGTTAGCCGTGGAAGATAAACGTTGGCGGTTTACCGCTATAACTTTCTAATAATACAACTAACGCTATTTAAATACACTTTACTTAAAAATTAACACCAAGAAAACAACACTATGATATTAACGTTAAGTAAATTTTAATTAGGGAGAGGTAAATAGAAACGTAAAACCTTTTTACTAAAAACCAATCCCTGATTTATACAAACTGAATAAGACTGCTAACGCCCAAATAATGGGATTTTATAGCTGGCTTAAAATGTTGAGGAACGAAACAGCCAGCTGTAAAATTCCTATTAATTTGCTTGTTATGAGTAACTTAGGTTAACCCAAAACACTACACTATTAGTAAACACCTAATTTGTAAATGAAGCCTAACTTGAGCTATTAAACACACATTTACGAACTGATGGATTTGCCACAAAAGTCTCTTTATAAAGGCAAAGCCAATTAGTGACTATTGATAAATTTTAACTAGCGAAACTCGTATGAAATAAGCACAAAGTTTACTTGTTAAAACCACTCTGACTTACAAAAAAATAACAAACAAAAAGCAGCAGACTCATAACGCCTCGCTAAGAGGCAAAAAATAGTTGGTTAAAATAAGCGACGCAGGAGCAAAAACCAACTGTTTTTTGTCCTTTTGAGCGACTTGTTAGATTTTTTTGATACTGTTAACTTTTTCTATTTGTTCAACAGTCCTTTTAATCATGCCTTCTATTTGACGATATTTATTAGTTAAATCATCTTTTATTATTGATTGATTTTCAGCTGATACATTTGAATCAAAAGTCATAAAAAAATATTTTTCAGCCGAAGATATTCCTGAATTTAAAATTTCAATACGAGTTTTTAATTCGAATATCTCTGATTGAAGCTCGGTTGAAAATAAAGAAAAATCTGATAGATGCATATTTATAAACAGTAAAGGAAATTTTTGTAATGTTAGTCCTGAGTCAGGCGATGTGTGTAAAGTTGATTTTATTTTTTTAAAATCATTATCGTTAGCTTTAAGCTGTATTCGATACACTTTTATTCTTTGTGGATTTGTAATCTCTAATTGTTCGTAATGTTCTAATAACCAAGCGACAAGTTCACGATCAAAAGATCCTGTTCGGTGAGAGATTAATTGTAACGTCAAAATTAATCTCTCTGTTACATGGTTTATCTCTTTAGATATTCCCACATGTAAGTCTTTCTTTTTATAATGTCTGTAGATTCTACTAACAATTACAGGGCTTAACATACCTAAAAGCCAACCCAAAAGAATTGATAATATATCCATATTCACTAAACTCTCCTAAAAATCTAACGCCTTGCTAAGAGGCAAAAAATAGTTTGCTATAATGTTTGAGGCACGAAAACAGCAAGCTGTTTTTTGTCCTTTTGAGCAACTTGTTATGCATCGGGAACCTCGTAAAAATATGACTTATATTTAAAACCGTAGATGTAAACAACAAAAAAAAATGCCCATATAAACGAAAAAATCAAATCAATTTGTAATTTATCAGCTGCTGGTAAAGAGGTATCTAAATAGTAAATTGAGTATTGCATTATAGGAAAAATGATCAACAAGATAATACTCCACTTTTTACGATAAAAAAGCCCTAAACCTAATGCTAGATGAATAGCACCCATAAATACCATAAGGACGGAAGAAGAAATTTTTTCACCTTCCATTTTTGGAGATAATTCAGGAAAAATCAGTGCAACTATTTGAAATACACCTATGAAAAATGACGCCAAAAATACTGTTCTTAAAATTACAGGTATCGACTTTACTCTTTGATATATTTCCATGTTCAAAACTATCCGTAGATGCATAACGCCGTTTTAAGCGGCAAATTGCAGTTGGCTAAAATAAGTGAGGCACGAACAAAAAGCCAACTGTAATTTGTCCGCCTTGAAAACCCTTGTTATGTTTCCTTTATGACCACCATGGCTGATATTTTTTACCCGTTTTTGCTTGAGAGTTTGATTTCTTTTTATTGCACTTCTCACAAGTTAGTTGAATATTACTAACGTCATTAGCACCAAACAAATCAAGTGGCAAAATATGATCAAAATTCTTAACTATTAAAGTATTTACAATCCCAGTCAAGTCCGTATTACAAAATACACATCGTCCTTTATCTCTATGGAATACAGCTTGTTTAACCCACGTTGGTAATCTACATCGTTTAATTGTCCCATTTTCTGTAAGTGCAGAGTCTGGATAAACTACCTCCTTAACTTCCAAAGCAGTTAAGAGGTTAAAATTAAGTAATAACACACGATTAGAAAAAAGAATAAAAAACACTTCATCTGTAATTTTCTCAAACAAAGACTCAAATACATCTTGATTATCGTTGATCCAATCAAAAGCTAAATATTCATCACTGAATTCGGGAAGCTTCATGTCTACTTTGTAAGAGAAAAAAAGATTCTCCCACCAATCATAAGTATCTTCGTCAAATAAATCACCATTGGCTCTAAAATCTTGTCTGTGATAATTCAATAAACAAACAAAAATATATTGGTGTAAGAGAGTCTCTTTGGAAAATTTTAATGAAGCTTCTATAAAAAAATCCTCATTAAAATTATAAAATCGCTCTCCACGGCCGACGAAGTCCTCAATAATAGAAACAAATGAATAAATATTTTTTAAAACTAATTGCCTCATTCAACCTTCTCACAGTGGTAACGCTCAGGAAACATAACGCCCCATTAAGAGGCAAAAAATAGTTGGCTAAAATGTTGAGGAACGAAAACAGCCAACTGTTTTTTGTCCTGCTTGAATGGCTTGTTATGCGCTTGCTAGCGACAACAACAAACTACCCAATTTATATAAGGTTTAGTGGCAACAAAATAATGAGTAAAAAGCTACTCAGTGTTAAACACCAAACCGTGAATTTTGAGCCACTTAAATAAAGTAACTTTTATAACCAAAACAAGTTTGGCGAAAAACTATTTGGCCAAAAGCTTAAACAGTTTTATTTACACGTAAGTTACCAAGTCAAAGAAAAGGCAACAAGTACAAAACTAGTTATAAAACGCTAACCAACAAAAAGAAATATAACTAAATTAAACTGACGCATAACGCCTACTTAAGCGGAAAAATATAGTTGGCTATAATGTGAACGAAGTGAAACAGCCAACTGTATTTTTTCCGTTTGAAGTTCTTGTTAGGGCTGCGTTTAAACCGAACCTGATTTACATTGTCGTTTTCGTAAAGAATCGTCAATTATTAAAGGATTTTTTAAATCAGAAATTAATACGTCCGAAACACCTATGCCAGTATCAACCTCTTGTATCCAAAGAGATATTTTATCATCTACTATTTTACGATTTAGCATATAGCTTTTATTTGATTCTAGTTTTACTTTGAAATTGACAAAAGCCTCTTTGGTACTATTCGGAATGTCTCGCTCTGAAATACTAGCTTTAACCCATAAATCATGCTCGCCACTCAAATATTGTTTAGGCTCAACCCAGGAAATAGGCTTTTTGTGAAAACACATTAAGTGAACATATTCTAATTTTGAACTATTATCTCTTTTAAAGTTTTCAAATCGAAAATGGTTATCTTTAATTTCGGCCTTTAAAGGCAAAGTGCTACAACTTATCGAAACTACACTTAAAGTAGATATTAGTAGTAATTTTAAATTCTTCATTTACATTTCCTTTTGATAATTAAAATTTAACAAGGCTACACTGTAGCCCTAACAGTTTAATATGAGGCAAACACCCGTGTTTCTACACCGAAGTTAACATCATTATGATTTAATAATTATAATCCACAATAATTTAATTTTGAATATTAATCAATTATTTATAATTACAGAATAAAATCTTCCGCTCGTTTTTTTCGTCAGGGATTAACAGCATACTTGTGGAAAGAAGGATGTATGGCGGCCTGTATACAAAATCAGTAGTAATTATAAAAAAATTTATAAATGCCATCCCCTATATGAACTATATTTCTGATCAAAAATTCGACTAGCGCGTTACGCAAAAAAAAACAATTCAAGCTTAATAGGTTATTGTCAAAAAATTATCTTCAATAAACTTACCCTTTAAAATTTTTACAACGTCAGCTAACGTTTCAAAGTGATCATTAAAAAAAGTGGGTTTAGTCCATGAAAGCGTCTGTTTTGTGGCAAAAGTGTGCGTTATCAGTGTTCAATATATCTAAAGATCACATCTATCTTAATATCAATATATTATGGCAGAGTTAAATGTAATTGGTTTGCTTAGGTAAGTGCAATTAGGTGGCACTGATACTAGATATTTTCCAGTTTAGAAACTATTGATCTTTCAGAGATAAAATTTATTCAATTTAAAACGGTTTTAACCGCGGTGCGAGGTTTTTAGATCAGTTATTCTATGTAAAAAACGATCAGGGGTTATACGTTCCAGCATAACCCAAGTATCTACATCGATGTAAACAACAATGAGTAAAGCCATTTTAAATGAAGCCAAAGTCAGCGTTTGTATTAAATGTATAATGTGGTCTGCCTTGCCTTCATCTCAAATAAACTTCTGTAAAAGTAACCGCGAAAGTTCAAAAGATCCTAATATAAATATCTTACTTGTTGTTCACTAATTAATTAGTGAACCTGTCTTTAACTAAAACTTTATTAGAAGACTTAGCTTTGTAGTAAAGTGTAGTTTCATTTATAGATATAAGCATATAAAGGAAAAATAATGCTGGGTAATATGTATACGGACCGTATTAAGTTTCTGCTAAGTAGGTTTCGCGAAAGGCTTTGGGTAAAACCTTTAGCCGTATGCTTACTTTCAATTGCAGCGGCATTTATTGCAAAGTTAGCTGACGATACGAGGTTAATAGATATTGTTCCAAGTATCACTTCAGACGCTATTGAAACATTGCTTTCTATTATGGCTTCTAGCATGTTGGTTATTGCAACATTATCTGTTACTTCCATGGTATCTGCTTATGCTTCAGCAAGCAGTACAGCAACACCTCGATCTTTTAGCTTAGTTGTAGCTGATGATGCATCGCAGAATGCATTATCCACTTTTGTAGGGGCGTTTATTTTTAGTATTGTGGCCCTTACTGCTGTTAAAAATAACTACTTTCAAAATGCGGGTATTTTTATTCTTTTTGTTCTGACTATTACTGTATTTACTTTAGTGATTTTTATGTTTGTTCGTTGGGTAGATCGAATTGCTCGTTTAGGACGAATTATTTCAACAATCGACAAAGTAGAGTACGCGACTAAAAATGCTTTTATTGTTCGCAAAAGAGCACCGACATTATGTGGAGTGGCTGTTAAGTCTGAAAAACAAGGCGAGCCTATTTATGCTCGATGTGTTGGTTATATTCAACATATTGATATTGAAGCAATAGATAAATGGGCTTCTAAGGCTGAAGTTCGTGTTGCAGTGGCAACGTTACCTGGAACATTTACTGCCCCAGATAGACCTTTAGCTTATGTCTATTCTCCTGATGGAAAGCTTCAAGAAGATAACTTTGATTGTCTTATTGATTCATTTCAAATTGGTGGTAATCGAGTTTTTGATAACGACCCTCGCTTTGGTTTAATTGTTTTGTCTGAAATTGCTAGTAAAGCTCTATCTCCAGCAGTTAATGATCCCGGTACGGCAATAGATGTTATAGGTACATTGCTAAGACTGTTTACTCAATGGAATGAGCCTGTAGATAAAGATGAAATAAAACCTAATTGTTACAAGAATGTGGAAGTGCCAGAGATTATGGTAGAAGATATGTTTGATGATGCCTTTACCGCTATAGCAAGAGGTGGAGCAGGTTTAGTAGAAGTATCTATTCGTTTACAAAAAACGCTTGTTTCATTAGCTTCATTAAAAGATTTTGAAGGCAATAATCATGAAATGAAAGAGGCTGCCGAATATTACAGTCGCTTGGCATTGAAAAGATTCGAAGTTAGCTATGAGTATTGAAGAAGATTATTTAGCTGTTGAAAAAGCGACTAAATTTAACTCAGCTGATTAGAATATTAAATAGAGGGAATGGCTATAGTTAATTTTGTAATGTATTTCTTATTCTTTAATTAAAATGTAGTAAGTCATATAAAAAAATAACGCTCCTAAAAATCCATTTTTTAAGAGCGCTTTAAATAGAACTAAGCTAGTTCAATTCTTGTATACAAGTCATTAACCTGTATTTCTCATACCTGTTGCTATACCTGCCATAGTCACCATCAATATTTGTTCGTTATCAGGGTGCTCAGGTTGTGCGCGTAGGCGTTTTAATGCTTCAATTTGTATTAAGTGTAACGGTGCTAAATAACCACGACGTAAGTCAAAAGAACTGTAATTCCATTGGTCATTCTTCAAGAAGCTATCTTGACCTAATAAGTTTAATAAGGTCTTTTTATCAGCTTCTAATTGAGCACGTAAATCTTCACCCATATATTTTAAATCGTCTTCAACTAAAGCTTCATCATAAAGCGCAGAAACTTCGCTATCAGATTTAGTATAGACCATTTCTGTCAAAGACATTCTAGATTTGAAATAAGGCCAAGTTGTTAGCATATCGTGCATCAATTTACTGTTATCTTTGTAAGCGGCTTCTATGGCTGTACCTAAACCTAACCAGCTTGGAACCACTAAACGGTTTTGGCTCCATGCAAATATCCATGGAATAGCACGAAGTGATTCAATACCACCATCTGACTTACGTTTACTTGGACGAGAGCCTAAAGGTAGCGATGCTAATTCTTGCTCAGGTGTTGCTTGTCTGAAGTATTTAACAAAGTTTTCGTTAGCTTGAACGTAAGAGCGGTAGGTGTCACAACTCTTGGTTGTCATTTCGTCCATAAGTTTACGCCACTCAGCCTTAGGTGCTGGCGGAGGTGTTACTAAACATTCTAATATTGCTGATGCGTATAGGTGTAAGCTACGTGTTGCTAAGTTAGGTAAACCAAACTTATGACGAATAGTTTCGCCTTGCTCAGTTACGCGTAAGCCACCATCTAATGAACCTGGAGGTTGTGACGCTATTGCCGCATGTGCAGGTCCGCCGCCACGTCCAATTGTGCCGCCTCGACCGTGAAATAGTTTAAGTACAATGTCGTTTTCAGCAAATACTTCAACCAATTTCTCTTGGCATTGATATTGACCCCAAGTTGCAGCTAAAACACCCGCATCTTTAGATGAATCACTGTAACCAATCATGACGTGATGTTGTTGATCACAATATTCTTTATAAGTATCTAACGTAAATAACTCTGCCATCACTGCTGGCGCATTATTTAAATCGTCTAAGGTTTCAAATAAAGGCGCAATTGGCATTTTCCAGCTAATTCCTGCTGCTTTCATTAACAAGTTTACTGTTAATATATCGCTTACTTTACTTGCCATTGAGATAATATAAATACCAAACAATTCTGATGGCTGTTTGGCTATCATTGTATAAGTATCTAATACTTCTTGTGTATCTTTAGTCCAAGACTTATTAGGTAATAATGGTCTAGGGTTTTGTAATTCATCAACTAAAAATTGTTGGCGTTCTTTTTCATCCCAAGCAGCAAAATCACCAATATTTAAAGATTGAGTAATTTCTTGAACAGCACTTTCATGGCGCTCACTGTGCTGGCGTATATCAAGTTTAACTAATGAAATACCAAAACAATTTACTTTGCGGATCATGTCTAAAACTAAAGAGTTACCTGCATACTTTAAACCCACAGCAAGTAAGCTATCGCGACAGGCAATAAGTGGAGCTCTTAATTGTTCTGAACTGTTTAAAGCACCTTCAGTTTTACCGTCTTTAAGTTGTTCAATGCTGTGTTTTAGTAACTTAATGACAGGTAATAACTGTTGGCGATATGGCCCAATGTTATCTGCATCTTCATCAATTAACTCTGGTGTCGCTTTACGCATTGAAAGCTCTAACGATAAACGCTCAAAGTCAGATAAGTAGAGTTGAGCAGCCATTAACCTAGCATTTAATAATGCTTGCTCACTTAATTTTGCTGTAACAAATGGGTTACCGTCTCTGTCGCCAGCCATCCAACTTGCCATCGTAATTGGGTTGTAATCAATCGGTAAATCTTTACCTGTTAATTCTTGGCTTAATTCATTTAATTCTTTTAAAAATTTAGGCACAGCAAACCAAAAACTATTAGCAATAGCATTAAGGCCCCAGCGAGATTCATCTAATGGAGTAGGGCGTTGCTGACGAATTTCATCTGTGTACCAAGCTTGTTCAATTAACTCTGCAATACGTGGTGACGATGCTTTGTTATCTTCATCTAATGCTTGTGCAATTTGATTAAACTTATGGATAAGCGTACGACGATTCACTTCTGTAGGATGCGCCGTTAATACTAACTCTATATGGAGTTTTTCTAATGCCTGATTGAATTTTTCAGGTGAAGTATTTGCTTTGGTTAACTTTTCTTTCAAGTCTTCTAGCGGATGTGCAAGTTCTAGCTCGGCTAAACCTTGTGGGCTAGTTGTATATTGTTGTTCAGCCACGTTTTCTAAATTCAAAAATTGGCTAAAAGCTCGAGCGTAAATGATTAACTCATCTTCAGAGCAAGTAGCAATAGATTCTTGAAGTTGTTTAACTATAGACGTATTGCCTGAAGCAATTTCGCGACCTTGTAGTCTCATCTTCTCTATATTTTCAAGCCATTGTGCACCTTGATCGTCTGCAATGGTTTGACCAAGTAATGTGCCTAGTTCACGCACATTTTGTTGAATATTCTCTAACATATGACCTCTCTAAATGATGGATATTTTGTAAACTGTGATTAGTTTTATTTTAACGTGTTTTACTTATTTTAATGATTTGTTAAATTTAATATTAAAGTTGAGTGATGTATTTAGCCGCAGCTGTATACCATTCAATTCCCCAGATAACATTAAAACTGAAACTGATAGCTAATGATGCAAACAAAGCTTGTGCTACATTGGCTTTAGGGTGCGCTTGTTCAAACACGGCTGGTACTGCGATGTATGAAGCACTTGCACCTAACACGGCTAGTAATGCTGCTCCGCCATGACTTAATGACATTAACCATGCGGTAAATAACCCGATACTTGCGCCAACTAATGGCATGACTATAGCAAAACTGATAATGAATACTTTATTTGGACCAATATCTGATATTTTACTTCCCGCTAGTGCTCCCATATGAACTAAGTAAAGGGCTAGCATGACACTGAACATTGGCTTTAAGTCGTGTGTCATAGGTTTAGCACTATCGCCATATAAAGCACCAATAACCATACCAATAAGAATTAACGCTAAGCTCTTATGGGCTAAAATAGTTTTTACACTTAACTTGTTCGTTTTATCGCTTAATAAATATAGCCCTAAAATAATGGCGGGTAATTCGAGTAATGCCACAAATAAATTTAGCGTAAGTTCATGATCAATGCCTTGCAGGTCTAAAAAGCTCACTGCAACAGCGAAGGTACCTACACTAACTGAACCGTAATGTGCTGCTAAGGTTATCGAGTCTGTTTTATTTAGTTTCGATCCTACTTTAATAAACATGAGTGCTACTAAGGTAATAAACAACCCCATCACAATAACTAAAGTACTTTGACCTACTAACGCTACGCTAGCATTTGCATTTATTGCTTGTCCGCCTTTCAAACCTATAGTGATTAATAAAATGTAGGTGATTAGTTGGTAAGCTGCATCAGGTAGTCTTAAATCAACGGAAAAACGTTGAGCGATAAGAGCCATTAGAAAGAAGAAAGCAAGAATGTCGGGAAGAAAGTGAGCCATTACGATTAAATTATCAGGTTATTAATGTGTAGTTGAATATTACTTAGCTCTATGGATAATTAAAAATATATATTTTTTATGTAAAGTATAGGTATTTATCTATAGTTTTTTTGGTATACTCATATTTATTGCATTTTTGAATGACAGGTTATTCATGATTATTCATCTCTTGAAAAGGTTTTAGCTCTATATGGCGAATAGAGCCCCCACGTTACGTCAGTTAGAGATATTTTTAGCGCTGTCTGAGCATAAGAATATATCTCGAGTTGCTGAAGCTTTACATATCTCTCAGCCTTCTGTTTCTATTCAATTGAAAAACCTAACTGATGTGTTGGGCATGCAGCTTTATAATGTGAATGGACGTAGTGTTGAATTAACTGAGGCAGGAGAAGCCACCGTTAATAGTGCACGCGAAATGTTTTTTTCGTTAGACAAGTTACATATTGAGTTAGATGATTTAAAAGGTATTAAGTCGGGGGTTTTAAAACTGTCGGTTGTTTCAACGGCTAAATACTTTTTACCTATTTTACTTGGGCAATTTTGTAAACGTTATCCTTTGATTGATGTTGAGTTGAATGTTGGTAATCGACAAGACATTATTAAACGCTTTAATCAGAACAAAGATGATTTTTATGTGTTTAGCCAATATCCAGAATCGGATAATGTGATAGCTGAACCGTTTTTAGATAACCCTTTGGTTGTGGTTGCGCCTGCTAATCACGAACTCACTAAAAAAATGCCTATTAGTTTAACGCGTTTAGCACATTACCCTTTTTTATTAAGAGAGAAAGGTTCGGGAACTCGTCGTTGTATCGATGATTTTTGTAAGTTACATAAAATAAAACTAAAAGCGAAAATGACGATTGAAAGTAATGCTGCTATTAAGCATTCAGTTGCTGCTGAGTTAGGTTTGGCTATATTGAGTAGTCACACATTAGATTACATGCAAGATTCAAGTTTAGCTGTATTAGACGTTGAGCATTTTCCTTTAAAAAGCCAATGGTATTTGGTGCGCACTAAAAATAGAAATCAAACGGTATTAGCTGAGTTGTTTCATGAATACTTACAGCAAGAAGGTTTGTCGACTTTACAGAAAATAGCGAAAGCAAAAACTCAGGGCTAAAAAATTGACATAAAAAAAGCCCTCGATTAAATCGAAGGCTTCTTAATAAGGTGCTCAGTACTTAGTTAATAAACAGCAGCGATTAAGCTACAGGTTTAATTAAGCAAAGTTAGCTGAAGCAAATTCCCAGTTAGCTAAAGCATAGAATGCTTCCATGTAGCTAGGACGTAAGTTACGGTAATCAATGTAGTAAGCATGTTCCCATAAATCTACAGTGATGATAGGTGTAACACCTTCGTCAGTTAATGGTGTAGCAGCGTTAGACGTGTTAACGATTGCTAAAGAACCATCAGCGTTTTTAACTAACCATGTCCAGCTTGAACCAAAGTTGTTAATTGCGCTGTCTGTGAATTTTGCTTGAAACTCAGCAAAAGAACCAAAAGTAGCATTGATAGCATCTGCTAAAGCACCAGTAGGTGCGCCGCCGCCGTTAGGGCTTAAGCTGTTCCAGTAAAAAGTATGGTTCCAAATTTGTGCAGCATTGTTAAAAATACCTGCTGAAGAAGTTTTAACGATATCTTCAAGAGATTTAGATTCAAACTCAGTACCTTTAATTAAACCGTTAAGCTTAACAACGTATGTGTTGTGATGCTTACCGTAATGGAACTCTAAAGTTTCTTGTGAAATGTGTGGTGCCAACGCATCTATAGCATATGGTAATGCTGGTAATTCAATAGCCATTCTTCTCTCCAGAAAAAGTAATTAAAAATATATATTCTTATACGATATATTAAAGAATTAGTTTGTTTTTATATTAAACCTAGTAAACTACTCGGGTATTAATAAACCTTACTTAGTTTAACCCAATATATTGGGATTAACATTGATTTTATCAAGGTTAGTAAGTTTTAAGATATAACAATTTTATTTGTAAAAAGGTTTGTTACAAATAATGGCATTGTATAAATGTATTTTGCCACCATTATATAGTCGAGACTATACCCAAACTACTTCAACATTATGACAGCATTAAGATTTAATGCTTAGGTTACTTATAGTTAGTTGTAGCAATAGATAACCAGCGTTATAGGTGGTTTGGGTATATATATCATACAGTCAAGTTCATTAAATATAGAGGTTACCATGGATACGATCGAACGTATTAAGCAACAAATATCTGAAAACTCAGTATTACTTTACATGAAAGGTTCACCTAAGCTTCCTAGCTGTGGCTTTTCTTCTCAAGCGTCTCAAGCACTTATTTCATGTGAAGAAAAGTTTGCATACGTAGATATTTTACTAGATCCAGAAATCAGATCTGAATTACCAAAGTATGCTGATTGGCCTACATTCCCACAATTGTGGGTTGATGGTGAGCTTGTTGGCGGTTGTGACATTATTATCGAAATGTTCCAACAAGGCGAATTACAGACTTTAATTAAAGAGTCTGCAGCAAAAAATAGTTCAGCAGACGCTTAGTTTTTTTAAAAAGAGTCTTGAAAAGTTAACATTCATCACAATATTTATGAGTGTTAACTAAATAATTTAACCTTTATGGTTTTTAAAATTTATAAAAAAGGAGAATAAAATGAGTGTATTAGTTGGTCGTTCAGCACCAGATTTTACAGCAGCAGCAGTACTAGGTACTGGTGAAATAGTAGATAGCTTTACTTTGTCAGAAGCGATTAAAGGTAAAAAAGCCGTTGTGTTTTTCTACCCTTTAGATTTTACATTTGTTTGTCCTTCAGAATTGTTAGCTTTTGATCACCGTATGGATGAATTCAAAAGCCGTGGCGTTGAAGTAATTGGTGTTTCTATCGATTCACAATTTTCTCATAATGCTTGGAGAAATACGCCAGTAAACGAAGGTGGTATTGGTCCAGTTAAATATACTTTAGTTGCTGATACTAAGCATACAATCTGTCAAGCATACGATGTTGAGCATCCAGAAGCTGGTGTTGCTTTCCGTGGTTCTTTCTTAATTGATGAAGAAGGTAACGTACGTCATCAAGTAGTTAACGATTTACCATTAGGTCGTAACGTTGATGAAATGATCCGTATGGTTGATGCATTACAATTCCACCAAGAACACGGTGAAGTTTGTCCAGCAGGCTGGAACAAAGGCGATAAAGGTATGACTGCTTCTCCAGACGGTGTTGCTGCATACTTAGCTGATAACGCTGATAAATTATAATATTGTTTTAAACAAACTATAATTTACATCGTAAAAAAGCCACTTAGTTAAGTGGCTTTTTTTATGTCTGAAATAATGTGAGTGTAATACCAAACAGATTAAATTCTCGCCCTTCGGGAGCTCATTAGCAAACTGATAACATCACAAAATTAAAAAAATATAGAATAACTATGTTTAATCAATTTTGCTTGTTCTAAGCTTGCTAATGTAGCTCTAAGTTGCTCAATAAATTAATCCGTTTGGTATAATTATTTCTCTTCTATCTCATCTTCAACCATAGGCCAACCGCCTAGGTGCTTCCACTTATTTACAATGTGGCAAAATAGCTCAGCTGTTTTTTCAGTATCGTATAATGCTGAATGTGCTTCACTGTTATTGAAATCTATTTTTGCAGCAATACATGCTTTAGCTAATACCGTTTGACCCAAGGCTAAACCTGAAAGAGTCGTAGTATCAAAACTTACAAAAGGATGAAATGGAGAGCGTTTCATTAAACATCTTTCAGTAGCCGCGTTAACAAAACCTAAATCGAATGACGCATTATGAGCAACCATAACTGCACGCTGGCAACCAACAGCTTTCATTTTTTTACGTATAAGTTTGAATATAGCTTTTAATGCATCTTCTTCACTTACGGCACCACGAAGTGGATTAGTTGGATCAATGCCTGTAAATTCTAAAGCAGCTTTTTCTAAATTAGCGCCTTCGAATGGCTCAACATTAAAATGTATTGTTTTATCTAATGAGAAATTACCGTCTTTATCAAGGGCTAAAGTTGTAGCGGCTATTTCAAGTAGGGCATCAGTTTGCGAATTAAAACCTGCGGTTTCAACATCAACAACAACAGGGAAGTAACCTCTAAAGCGTTCAGCAAAAGGTGTTTTTCCATTTTCTGACAGCGTGGCAGAAGATGAATTTAGATCAGTCATACAAGAATGTCTTTTTATTTTGATAATTATTAACAATTATCTCAGAAAATAGCTAAAATAAGTACGAGGATTTAGTGTTTTTTACTTTTATAAATATTAAAGGGTAATTGATGCTAAAGTTATTAAATAAATTGTCGATAAAGTTACTGTCATTTAAAACAAAATATAATTGATTATGAAAAAATACTTTCTTCCAGTTGTTTTATTAGTATCTGTTTGCAATGCAAATGCAGGTATGAGGCAGTATGCGGCAAATTTAGATAACTCCATGTGGCAATTATCTAATGAATCTCGTTTAGAGTGCACACTCTCTCACAACATACCTAATTACGGCGAAGCCAAGTTTTACAGTAAGGCAGACCGTAAATCTAATTTAGAGTTTGAATTAGACATGATGCGTTTGCCTGATAACTATTCCTTAGCCGAAGTACGCTCCGTTGCTCCTAAATGGCGACCAGGTGTTGCAGGTTATACGTTAGCAAATATGAAATTGCACAAGCAATTCGCGCCTAGCTTACCTAAAAAGGTTGCTTGGACTATGCTTAACGAATTAGATCAAGGCATGAGTCCGACGTTTTACTACAACGATTGGTATCGTAGCAGTGAAAAAATCTCTGTAGGTTTATCAACCGCTAAATTTAAACGCGCCTATCAAGAGTTTGTAAGTTGTGTGGGTAACCTACTTGATTACAATTTTGATGATATTTCTTATACCGTGTTAAATTATCAATTTGGTACCGACGACTTAACTAAGTCTTCTAAACGCAAGTTAGCGATGATTGCTGAATACTTAAGTTTAGACACTGAATTAGAACTCGTATTGATTGATGGATACACAGATAGCTACGGCCCAAGAAACGCGAACTATAAAATGTCGCAACGACGCGCTAATAACATCAGAGAACAATTTGTTAAAACGGGTATTGATCCAAGCCGCATTGAAGCCAATGGTTATGGCGAAAAACGCCACATTGCCTCAAACGATACAATAATAGGTCGTGAAAAAAATAGACGTGTTGTTATCCGAATGGATAAACCGTAAGTATATATATTTTATAAATGAAGTAATTCAGTTGAATAGGCCTCTAGGTTATCTTAATCTAGAGGCTTATTTTTTATGGACGTTTATATAATGAAGCTATTATTAAAAATCTCAGCCTTAGTGCTAGTCAGTTTATCTTATTTTGCTAATGCAGAACTTAAAGATGCCTACACCTATTCGAATTACGATCAAGTTACTACCACACACATTTATCTAGACTTAGATGTCGACTTTCAAGAAAAATCATTAAGTGGTTTTGCTGAATTGTCATTAAAATGGTTAGTGAATGATGTACAGCCTATCTATTTAGATACACGAGACTTAGTGATCAAGCGTGTTATGGCACAAAACACAGCGGGTAATTGGGTGAGTGTTCAACACAAGCTTGCTAAACGTGATGATGTATTAGGTGCCAAGTTAACTATTGCACCTAAATTTAAAGCATCAAAAGTTCGTGTTTATTATCATTCAACAGAAAAAGCTTCAGGCTTACAGTGGTTGTCGCCAGAGCAAACTGCAGGCAAGAAACACCCATTCTTATTTAGCCAAAACCAAGCGATTCATGCACGTTCATGGATACCAATTCAAGATACACCTACCGTTCGTACGACTTATGACGCTCGCATAACAACAGATAAAGATTTAATTGCTGTAATGAGTGCTTTTAATGAACCTAATACTGAGCGTGATGGCGATTACTTCTTTTCTATGCCTCAAGCTGTGCCTTCATACTTAATTGCGATAGGCGTAGGCGATTTAGAATTTAAAGCCATGAGTGAGCAAACAGGTATTTATGCAGAAGCGTCTATTTTAGATGCCGCTGTTGCCGAGTTTGATGATACTCAAACGATGATTGATGAATCTGAAAAACTATTTGGACCATACCGTTGGGGCAGATACGATTTACTTATTTTACCGCCAAGCTTCCCATTTGGTGGCATGGAAAACCCACGTTTATCTTTTATTACACCAACCGTTATTGCAGGCGATAAAAGCTTAGTAAACCTTATTGCTCATGAGTTAGCACATTCTTGGTCAGGTAACTTAGTGACGAACAAAAGCTGGAGAGACTTATGGCTAAACGAAGGTTTTACAAGCTATGTAGAAAACAGAATTATGGAAGCCGTATTTGGTACTGACCGCGCGGTTATGGAACAAGCATTAGGTGCACAAGACCTTAATGCTGAGATAAAAGAATTAGCGCCAGGTGATACTCAACTTTATATCGATTTGAAAGGCCGTGATCCTGATGATGCTTTTTCAGGTGTTCCTTATGTAAAAGGGCAGTTGTTCTTAATGTATTTAGAAGAGAAGTTCGGTCGTGATAAGTTTGACGTATTTATTCTTGATTACTTTAATCACCATGCTTTTAAAAGTTTAGGTACTGAAGATTTTATTGTTTATTTAAAAGCTAACTTAACTCATAAATATCTAAATGTCGTATCAGACAAAATGCTTAAAGAATGGATCTACGGACAAGGCTTGCCTAGCGTAACACCTAAACCAACGTCTAATGCCTTTAATGTTATTGACGAGTTAACTCAACAATTAGTGACTAAAGCTATTACTGTTGAACAAATTAATACAAAAGCTTGGACATTGCATGAATGGTTACATTTCATCAATAACTTACCGTTAGATGTAAATGAATCATTTATGAGTGATTTAGATAAGCGCTTTAATTTAACAGTAAGTACGAATGCTGAAATTGCACATGCTTGGTATTTATTATCAATCAAAGCAGGTTATATGCATGTGTACCCACAAATGGCGACGTATTTAAAATCTATCGGTAGACGTAAGTTGATTGTGCCATTGTACAAAGAGCTAGTGACTACTGAAGCAGGTAAATCATGGGCTTTAGAAGTTTATAAACAAGCACGACCTGGTTATCACGGATTAGCGCAAGGCACTATTGATGGCGTATTTAATCTTTAGTTACTGCTGTTTAAATAAGGTTAAGAGTCGAATGATTCATTTGATTTGAAATATTTTACTTAACTGATTAAAAAAGGAGCCTAGGCTCCTTTTTGTTTGTCTAACTTTTGATTTTTATAAGCTTGGCTAATTAATGATTAAAGACATTAGCCTAAGTGAATACGGCTGACCCAAAGTTAACTCTATAAAACTTTAGTTACCATAACATCAACTTGTCTTTGATTATTTCGCTCAGAAACAATCACGGTAATGTTGTGGTTATTGTTTATAAAAGAATTCTCTAAGTGACCACGTTTTCTGTTTGATGAAATTGCTTTGCCATATTTTTCTTCATAAAAAGCAAGAATGCTATTTTCACTTCTTTTGGTGAAATAGTTAACTACAGCTGGTAGTTCATCATCAAGTTTAGCGAAAACTTTAGCATCGCTCATGACTTCAATGGTTAGTTTATCTGTTTCAGCTGCATATAGTTTTGTGCTTACCAATGCTGTGAAAATTGTAGAGCAGAGCATTGAAAATAGTAGCGCTTTATGTGTTTTTTTAGCCACGGTATTTCCCTATTAGAGTAAAAATATGAGTATAACTAGTTTATATCATGTTTAGTTTTTTTGATTGAGTGCGGATCTTTTAATTAAAGCCAACAAATGGTTAGCTTTAATTAAACATCTCGTTATTTGATTACTTAGCGAATAAACGACTTTCTGTAGTGATCAACCCACAAGTTTGTTGCACCACAAATAGCGACAGGCATAACAATCAAATTCACAATAGGTAACATAGAAAAAATAGCTACGGTAAACCCAAAACCATAACTTAATCCTTGTTTTTCCTTTAGCGCGTTCTTCATATCAGTGAAGGATATTTTATGATTGTCAAAAGGAAAATCTTTATATTGAATTGCCATCATCCAAGCAACAAAGATAAACCATATAACTTGTCCTATAACAGGCAAGATAAACATAATTAAAAAGAAGCCTAATGCTCTAGGTACGTAATAACAAAGCTTAGTCCACTCTCTACCTACCGTACGTGGAATATCTTTAATAATGTCGCTAAAGCCACCGTCAGGGCTTGGTTCACCTGTTAGCATAGCTTCTACTTTTTCAGAGAGTAAACCATTAAATGGTGCTGCGAGCCAGTTGGCTGCGGTACTAAATATAAATGAAAATAACACCACAACAGCAATTAACACTAAAGGCCATAAAACCGTGCTTAGCCAATCTAACCAGCTCGGTAGCCATTGCGTAAAACTTGTCATGTAGTGATCTAACTGCATATACAGGTAGTAAAAAGCCACACTAAATAAAACTAAGTTAATAAATAAAGGAATAAAAACAAAGCGTTTAATGCCTTTTTTCTGGATAAGTTCAAAACCTTTAAAAAAGTAGCCTGCGCCACTAATGTTTTGTGTTTGAGAAGTATTGTTTGTCATCTTCTAAATGTTTACCTAACTGTTTGATATTACTGAGTCGATTATATACTTAAAGGGCTTCATTATGCGAGTTCGAGCTTAGGCGAAAACCATTAAATATTTTATTTTTTCTAAACGTTTCATTACACCATAATCGCATTGAATTGTTACAAATCAGAGCAACATCTGGTAAGGTTAGCCTTTATAGTATGGCGTTATTATTAATACGAACATAGATTAACCAAGTGTTTGTTTATCTTATTATTAATGAATAGAAATAAGCCAACAATTACACACAAATCAACCCGCTATTTTGAATTACTTAGGTGACATTTACATATGATTAAAAGGAGTTGTTTATAATATGCGATTAAAGCATATAAAACTGGCTGGCTTTAAATCTTTTGTTGATCCAACTAAAGTGCCATTTGAACAGCAAATGACGGCAATCGTTGGTCCTAATGGTTGTGGTAAATCTAATATTATTGATGCCGTACGTTGGGTTTTAGGTGAAAGTTCAGCTAAAAACTTACGTGGCGATGCTATGACTGACGTTATATTTAATGGCGCAGCAAGTCGTAAACCTATCGGTCAAGCAAGCGTAGAGTTAGTATTTGATAACATAGATGGTCGTATTCAAGGCAATATGGCAGATCGCAGTCAAATATCTATTCGTCGTTTAGTTAATAGAGAAAGTACCAATACCTATTTTTTGAATGGTACTAAATGTCGTCGAAGAGATATAACCGATATATTTTTAGGCACAGGTTTAGGTCCGCGTAGCTATGCGATTATTGAACAAGGCACCATCTCCCGTTTAATTGAATCTAAACCTCATGAATTGCGTGTGTTTATCGAAGAAGCTGCTGGTATTTCAAAATACAAAGAGCGCCGTAAAGACACTGAAAACAGAATTCGTCATACCCGCGAAAACTTATCACGCCTTAACGATATTCGTTCAGAACTCAGCTTACAAATAGATAAACTTCATAAACAATCAGAAGCCGCTAAACGTTTTAGAACCTTAAAATCTCAAGAACGTAAATACAAAGCCGAAATGTCTGTTTTACGTTGGCAAGGTTTTGATCTGCAAAGTAAGCAGCAAGAAGAACTTTATAACGTAGCAAAAGCTGAAATAGCAGCAATAGCTAAACTTCAAGATGAGCAGAACATTGCCTTGTTTCAAGCAAAGCAAAAAGTAGAGTTAGATACTGAAAGTATCACGGGGCTAAATAACCGTAAGTTACAACTCACTAATCACATTGCTCGTACCGAACAAAACATTAAACATTTAAAGCAGCAGAGTAGCAGTATTAATCAAAATAATGATATTACTCAGCAACAGCTATTAAATGCGCAAGCTTTATTAAAAACAGAACAAGAAAAACGTACCCAATTAGATAAAAACTTATCGGTTATTTTACCTAAGTTAAGTGATGTAGAAAAAGATCTAGTTGCACATAAAAACACACTAGAAAAATTATCTACTTCGCAAAATGAAGCACAAGCACTATGGAACACTTCTTTCCAAACAATGACTGAATTTAAAGAGAAAAGTGCAGCATTTGTTAATAAGATTGAATTAGAACAACAAAAACAATCGCAAGCTCTAACACAAATTGATGCGTTAAATGCTCAGCTAACTTTGATAGATGAACAGCATCAGCAAAAAATCTTATCTAATAACGTTATAAATATTGAAGCCAGTAGCCGTATTGAAAAGTCATTAAACTTAAAGGTGAATGAGCACGTTAAGTCAACTGAGAAAATTCAAACGACTCAGCATACTATTAATGAAAGTAAACAGACATTAGCGAGTGATAAAGCCTCGTTAATTGCTTTAAACAACAATATGCTTAATATTGAAGAGCAACTAACGAATAAAGAAAGTTGGCAGTTACAACAACATCAAGCTCTCGAACATCTAGGCAAGACAAGCGTTACACCTAATAATGACATTAGAACCATAGTCGAAGAGTTAAAAGTTGAAGCAGGCTGGGAACGAGCGGTTGAGAGTTTATTACTAAGCTGGACTCAAGCTGAAATAGTCGATTCTGTGGTTGATTCAATCACTGTGCTTAAAGATCTTAATACCGCATTATTCATTGAATCAGGTGCTAAAAGTTCAACGGATAAGGTTACAACAGCGGTTAAACAGGGAAGTATTGCTGAAAAAATTAAAAACTTACCTATCGCATTTTCTTTTCTAAATAGAATTTATTTCGCTGCTAATATTGAACAAGCGCAAAGCTTATTACCTAAGCTTAACAACGATGAATCTATTATTTGTGCAGATACAACTTGGTTAGGTCATGGCTTTGTGCGTAAAGGCACGGTTGAATCAACACCTAATTATTTATTATTGCTTGAGAAAAAAGAACAGTTCACCTTATCAGTTACTCAATTGAAGCAAGCTGTTAATCATCATGAACAATCTCTAATTGAACAAGAACAACGACTTAATCAATCATTAATACAGCAAAGTCAGTTAGCTAACGAAGCTAAAGCGATAGAGTTATCTTTGCAAAATGCTAAACAAGCAGAAGCGTTAGCTGAACAGAATCAGCAGTTTTATTTAGCGCAACAAGATAAAATAAAACATGATATTGAACAACAAAGATTACAGCTAAAAGCCTTTGATAATAATGTAAAACAGCTAGTGAGTGAACGTGATCATCTAGTTGCTCCTGCAGATATTGATTTTGATAAGTTAAAACAACAACAAGAACAACTGGCTCAAGAACTTAAAATTGCACAACAAGATGTCAATGACTTAGCTGAACAACGTCATAAAATAGCGATTAACGTTGAGCAATTCAAAAATGAAAAAGAACAAAGCCAACAAAGTATTCAAAGTGTTCAAAAAACAATAGAACGCTTACTAGAACAACAAATGTCTAATCAACATGTTATTGATAATAGCCTTGAACCATTGAAACTTGATGAAGAAAAGCTAGTACAATGGCTTAAAGAAATGTCTGAAATAGATAATGAGATAAATAAGCTACAACTCAATATTTCACAAGCTCAATTAGACGTGAAAACTTTAGAGCTTGAACAAAAACATAACCAAGATAAAATTTTAGCATTACGAGAAAAGTCAGCTAAGTATCATCTTGATTATGAAAGCTGTAAATTACGTGCTGAGTCATCATTAGATTTACTTAAAGAAACTCAGCAATCCTTCGATGAAATACTGAAAAACATGCCTAAAAATGCAAAAGAAGGTATTTGGCAAGCACATATTATTAGATTATCGAAAGATATAGAGCGTTTAGGGGCAATTAATTTAGCCGCGATAGATGAATATGAAACGCAATTATCACGTAAAGAATACTTAGATACGCAAAATAACGATTTAATGTTAGCTATTAGTACATTAGAAGCTGCCATTGAAAAAATAGATAAAGAAAGTCGACAGAAATTTAAAAATACATTTGAACAGGTGAATAAAGACCTGAAAAGCCTATTTCCTAAGGTGTTTGGAGGGGGAAGGGCTTATTTAGAGTTAACAGGTACTGATATGTTAGACACAGGGGTTACCATAATGGCGCAACCACCTGGTAAAAAAAACAGTACTATTCATCTATTATCTGGTGGTGAAAAAGCGCTGACCGCATTATCATTAGTCTTTGCTATTTTCAGATTGAATCCAGCACCATTTTGTATGTTGGATGAAGTTGATGCACCGTTAGATGATGCTAACGTTAGCCGATTTTGTAATTTGGTTCGTGAAATGTCACGAACCGTTCAGTTTATTTATATAAGTCATAATAAAATAGCTATGGAGATGGCGTCTCATTTAACAGGTGTAACTATGTTTGAACCAGGTGTTTCAAAGATGGTTGCGGTTGATATTGAAGAGGCTGTTGCTATGGCAGAAATAGTGTAGGTTGAGAAATGGAAGGCGATTTTAGAAATACCCTGATAATCATAAGTGCTGTAATTATTGCAGTTATATTTATTCACGGCTTTATTACAATACGAAGAAATAAAAATCCGTATAAACTAAAAACAACGAATGAGAAAATCGAACCACTTGAACGTGGTTTTGATGGTTCAGGCTTTGATCAAGACGGCGTGAGTAAACCGCGCGTTATAGGTGATAAATATCCTTCATCAGTTAAACCGATGAAAGAAAAATCATCTCACAAAGCACCTGTAAAGAAAGCTAATAAAGTTGATCCTAGCTTTCCGTCTTTCTTCGATTCTAAGGCGTCTGCAAATACAGAGGATAGTGCTACAAAAATAGTTGATGACGCTAATGTTAATAACGTAGAAAATGTTGAAGAAGAGTTTCAGTATGATGTAAATGAAACTGAAAGTACGAGTGAAAACGTTTCAGCAAATCAGCACAAATCAACAACGGCAGACATTAGCTTAACTGACTCAGGTGTTGAGCATTTAAACACTGATATTGATGATGCATCAATTGACATTGGTGATGATATTGCCGATTTCGATTACGGCGTAACAGACGAATCTGCTGCAGAGCAAGAGCCTGTTGAAGAAGTGGTGAAAAAACCAGAGGTTATTCAAAAACCTTTATATGAAACACCTATTACTCGTCCTAAACCAGAACGAGAAAAAATCACTACAGCTGCAGTAACACCTAAAGCGAAAAACAAACCAAATATCACGAAAAAAGAATCGGTTAAGCGTAATCAAATTGAGTTGAACTTTGGTGACCCAATTGATACAAGCGATATGCCTTCAATGTCAGCAATAGATAGCGCAAGTAAAGTTGAGAAACAGAAGAAACTTGAACCGCTTGAGCCTGAAGTATTAGTGATTTCAATTGTTATGCCTGAAGGGCAAGTTATTTCAGGTGCAGAGTTACTACCTACCTTACTTACTTTAGGTTTACGTTATGGTGATATGGATATTTTTCATCGTCATCAAGACAATGCAGGCAATGGTAAAGTAACCTTTAGTTTAGCTAATATTATGAACCCAGGCACTTTTGATTTAGATGCATTAGAAAGTTTTACGACCTGTGGTTTAACCTTCTTTATGACATTACCTAACGCAGGCGATGCCTTTGAAGTTTTTGGTCACATGATAGGGGCAGCGAAACAAATTTCAGTAGAATTTGGTGCGCAACTTCTTGATGACAAACGTAGTGTTATGACTAAACAAACAGAACAACATTACATTAGTAAAATTAGAGAATTTGAAAGAAAAAATCGTATAGCACTCTCTGAGATAAACTCAAGAAACTAACGCTATAAACAGTTAATTATTGGGCTCTATACTTTACCCTTCCAAATAATCATATATGGAACAGTAAAGTTTAATAGAGCCTTTTTTATTTTTTAATATTGGGTAAATCGTCGTTTTATTATGCCAAATAATCAGCTAATCGTTCGCGTGAATGAACTACACACTTTAATTAACAAATATAACAATCAGTATTATGTATTAGATGAACCGAGTGTTCCTGATGCTGAATACGATAGATTAATGAAAGAGCTCATCGCGCTTGAGACCGAACATCCACAATTAAAAAAAGTTGATTCGCCTAGCCAAAAGGTAGGTGGTGCAGCGCTTAAGGTTTTTACTCAAGTTACCCATCAAATCCCTATGTTGTCTCTTGATAACGTATTTTCGCAAGATGAATGGAACGGCTTTGTAAAACGACTAAATGATCGCTTAGGCAAAACAGATACATTAAAAATATGTGCAGAACCTAAATTAGATGGTTTAGCGGTTAGTTTACGTTACGAAAAAGGCATTCTTGTTCAAGCTGCAACACGTGGTGATGGAGCGACAGGTGAGAACATTACAGAAAATGTAAGAACCATTAAATGTATTCCACTGCGTTTAACGGGTGATGATCACCCTGACATTATTGAAGTTCGTGGTGAAGTATTTATGCCAAAAGCTAGCTTCGAAAAACTTAACGAAATCGCAATAAAGAAAGGCGAAAAAACTTTCGCTAACCCTAGAAATGCTGCTGCAGGAAGTTTAAGACAACTCGATTCTAAAATTACCTCGCAACGTAACTTAGCTTTTTATGCATACGGCTTAGGTTTTGTGGGAGATTTTGTTGACGAGCAAGCTGTTGAAAATACGGCTTGGTTATCAAACTCTCATCATCAACGTTTATGTCAAGTTAAAGCGCTGGGTTTACCTATGTGCCCTGAAGTTAGATTGCTTGAAAATACAGATGAATGTGAAAGTTTCTACCAAGACATTTTAAATAGCCGATCTGATTTATCTTACGAAATTGACGGGACTGTACTTAAAGTTGATGATATTTCACTTCAACAAAAATTAGGTTTTGTTGCTAAAGCTCCACGTTGGGCAATGGCATATAAATTTCCAGCTCAAGAAGAATTAACGATACTAGAAGATGTTGAATTCCAAGTCGGCCGTACAGGTGCAATAACGCCAGTAGCACGTTTAAAGCCTGTTTTTGTTGGTGGTGTAACCGTCAGTAATGCAACGTTGCATAACCAAGATGAAATAGACCGTTTAGGTATTAAGATAAACGACACGGTTATTATCAGAAGAGCAGGCGATGTTATACCTCAAATTGTGAGCATTGTAATAGACAAACGTCCAGATAACGCCAAAGAGATTCTTTTTCCGACCAGTTGCCCTGTGTGTGATTCGGCAGTGTTAAAAGCGGAAGGTGAAGCGGTATTGCGTTGCACAGGTGGCTTGTTTTGTGGCGCACAACGCAAAGAAGCCATAAAGCACTTTGCCTCAAGAAAAGCCATTGATATTGACGGTTTAGGTGATAAGTTAGTTGAACAATTGGTTGATGAAAAGCTTATCGCAACTGCTGCCGATCTATTTAGGTTGACTGAGTTAAGTGTTAGCACTCTAGAAAGAATGGGACAAAAATCAGCAGCGAATTTAATTACTGGAATGGAAAAAGCAAGACAAACAACCTTACCTAAGTTTATCTATTCGCTAGGTATTCGCGAAGTGGGAGAAACCACAGCAAATAATTTAGCACATTACTTTTTGACTTTTGATGCACTTAAAAGCGCAGATGAAGAAACTTTACAAAAAGTTCCTGATGTCGGCGTTATTGTTGCTAAAAATATCCTTCAGTTCTTCAAGCAAGAACATAATATTGAAGTGGTTTCAGACTTAACCGACTTTATGAGTTGGCCTGAAATTAAAACAGTATCTGCTGATGAACAGCCGTTATTAGATAAAACTTTTGTGTTAACAGGTACGCTTAGCCAAATGGGACGTAATGAAGCTAAAGCAGCTCTACAGTCTTTAGGTGCTAAAGTTTCAGGTAGTGTTTCTGCTAAAACGGATTATTTAGTTGCGGGTGAAAAGGCTGGTTCTAAGTTAACTAAGGCACAAGATCTTGGCGTAGAAGTATTAACAGAAGATGAACTAGTTCAACTCTTTAAAGAACATAATATTACTGATTTCTAAATTAATAAATTATAAATTTTGAACATAAAAAAGGCTAAAATATTATTTTAGCCTTTTTTAATATCTATTCGTAAAGTGTAATTAACTAAAATAAAGTATTAAAACCTCATATTCGTTAGTATTTACTCTTAACGTTTAACTGGAGTTTTCTTATCTACACTGATGTTTGCAACAATTCTACGGTTTTCAATGTTAGCCGCTCTAGTTTTAGCTGTGTTTAATAAACGTTCTTCACCGTAGCCAATTGCTGTCAATCTGTCAGCATCGATACCGTATTTACTTGTTAGTAAGTTAACTACTGAATCAGCACGTAATTGAGATAACGTTTTGTTTAATACTGCTTCGCCAGGAGCTGAAGCGTGACCTTCAATAACAATGTTTACAGATTCGTAAGTTTTTAAGAAATCAGCAACTTCTTCAACTTTATCAAAATACTTAGGTTTAATTACAGCATTGTTATTATCAAAGTTAATTAAAAGGTTCATTGTTGCATCATCTTCCATGTATAAAGTACAGCCAGTAGCATCTACTTTATATTCCATAGGAGAGTTTTTACATTGATCTTTAGCATCTGCAACACCATCTTTATCAGCATCAGACATAGAAACAGCACAACCAGTAGCATCTACTTTTGCGTTAATTGGTGTGTTTTGACATAGGTCGTTAGCATCTGTAACGCCATCTTTATCAGTATCGATCATTGTTGGAGGTTTAGCAGCTGTAGATACTGGAGTTGATTTAGCATCACCAAAAAAGTAAGTGAAACCAATTTGAGCTGATATATCATCATAATACTCATCGAATTGGTAATGTGCTTTAGTTTCGATGTATATCGCTGTTTTTTCGCTTAAGTAGTGTCTGTAACCTAAACCTAAGTTAGCAGATAATTCAGATTCAACAATATCTAACTCGCTAAACCCAGCTACTAAATAGAAGTTTTGCTCTGTTGGGAAGTATAAAACATCTAACGCGATACTTGATGAATTAGGTTCGTCAAAACCTCTTCTTGTAGAGTCTAGGTTTATGTGAGTATAACCTAATCTTAATTCTGTTGTAGTGCTTAAACGGTAACCTAATTCGGCACCAAAACCATCACCATTATTAATTTTAGATGCAGGATCGCTTGTTAATAAACGTTCGTTATCTGTATGAATATGGTAAAGATGAATACCAGCATAAGCTGTACCAACTAAGTCTTCTGCTTTTGGTTGTTCTGCTAAAGCAGTAGTTGATATAAATAAAGACGAAATTGCTACTGCAACTGCATTACGTATAGTTGATGTTTTCATGTTTTTGTTTCTCTATTAAAATAATTGTGTGGATTGTAGCTAAACTTTCTTCTGTTAACAATATATTTACATTTAAAAGTTCAACTTTAAATGTAAACTTATATGAATATATCGAATCTACATTTTCTTAAAGTAAAGCGTCGGTAGTGCTAATTAGTGATATTATATATAGCATATTGAGTTATTTATCTGCGTTACATCAAATAACTTGTTTAAACATAGTACGAATAGGGATTTTTTTGAAAACTAATACAAATAAAATGAGTTTCTTTTATTTTTTCTCTTTTTTAAAGCAATATAAGAAAGGCGTGCTCATTGTTATTTTCTTGATGGTGCTAGAAAGCTTCGTCAGTTTGAGTGTTCCTTGGTTTGCAGGTAAATTTTCGAAAAGTGTTTTAGAAAACCAGACTTTTTTCGATTTTGGTTATAAATGGTTAGCTCTTATTTGGTTATCTTTATTTGTACTCCAAGCTATTCTACGTTTCTTTTCAACCTATAAAATTAACTATATTGGTGCGCAAATTTTAACTCAGTTGAGTTGTCGACTTTACGACCATATTCAGTTACTGCCAGTTAAATACTTTAATAACAATAAAAAAGGCGAAACACTGGCTTTACTAAGTAACGATGTAAGCATTATTAGTTATTTTCTCTCAGGCATTATCACCAGCTTAGTTCCATCATTACTTATATTAATAGGCTCTTTGGTGCTGATGGCGTCTATTAGTTTGACCATTACCATGATTATTATTTGTATGGTGCCAGCCTTCTTTATTTTATTGAAGGTTTTAGGAAAAGGCATTAAACCTTTAACTGAAGATATAGTGCAAGGGCAAGCAACGTCAGTGGCAATTGCGAGTGAGAATTTTGGGGTTATTAAGTTAGTAAAAGCCTTTTCAAGAGAAAATGTAGAATCGAATCGATTTAAAAATAATGCCTACAAAATTCAAGAACTTCGTCGAAAACAACTAAAAATCCAAGCTGTGTTATCGCCTTTAATTCAATTATTGGTAACGTCTGGCGTATTGATGGTGGTTGTAGTGAGCGCTATACATTATCAAACAGGTAAGTTAACCATGCCTGATCTGATTACCTTATTAATGTACGGTTTGTTATTTGCTCGCCCTATGAGTGCATTAGCTAATTTGTATGGTCAAGTCCAGCAAGCATTAGGTGCATCAAAGCGATTAATTAATGTATTTAATATGTCTCCAGAGCCTATTGATAATAAGGAAGGTGAGAAAAGTATTTCAAACAATATGATTTCTTTCAAAAATATCAGCTTCAGTTATACCTCAAACGAGCGATTATTAAATAACGTAAATATTGATATTAAATCAGGTGAAACCTTAGTTATTCTTGGTCAAAATGGTAAAGGTAAAACAACCGTTCTGCATTTATTAATGCGCTTTATTGAACCATCAACAGGTGTTATTACTCTTGGCGATACTAATATTAATGAAATTAATTTATCAGTATTAAGAAAATACATAGGTTTTGTTTCTCAAGATATAGCCTTATGTGATGGCACAATAATGGACAATATTGCTTATGGTTATCCACAAGCAACAAAAGAAGAGATTAAAGCTGTAGCAGTGAAAGCAGGAGCTCATGAGTTTATTAGTGAGCTAGAATTAGGCTATAAAACTCAAGTTGGTGAAAATGGAGCTTTACTCTCAGGAGGACAACGTCAACGATTATCATTAGCTCGAGCATTATTGGCTAAACCCTCGGTATTATTGCTTGATGAACCTACTTCTATGATAGATAAAGAAGGTAAAGCAGATTTCAACTCTCAATTAGCCACGTTATTAAAAGATCAAACCGTGATTATTGTTACACATGAAAAACATTTAGCTGAAATAGCGGATCGGATTGTTACGATTGAGAATGGAAAATTAGTTGATATTAATTAACTTCAGCTTACTAGGGTCTGTTGATCTTTCAGGGTTAAATTTTATTCAATTTAAAACGGATTTAATCGCGATGTGAGCTTTGTCTAATAGTTATTCTATTAAAAAAGCGAACAGCAATGAGTAAATTCGTTTTAAATGAACCCAAAGGGCAGCATGTGTTTGAAATTCCTAACTTTGGATAGACAGGGCGTTATCGTCTGTTCGAGTAGCTAGCTACACATCACAGACTCAGCCTTGTCTAAATATCAAACACCTTGCTGTAAAAATAATATCGAAAGATCAACAGCCCCTAACTTAAACTGAATATATATTTAGTTTAAGTTAGTAGACAAAGCCTGTCAGATTTCAGTTTACCAAAGCCCTTTAAACCAAGTCCAAATCCCAAATGAAAACCCAGGCAATAAATCTATACCAAGAGCTGACTTAATTAAATACAACACAAGTAAGCCAAGCGCTGCACAGAACATTAAAAATATCGAAGAAAATATTGCTGAGGTCACAAGTGATAAGCGTTTTTCTTGACGTGTTAGTTCTCTGTGGTTACGTCCAATAAGCATTACATAATAAAAGCGCCAACGATAAAATGGAATTTTAAACGTACCACGTTTATCTACTGCATGGTTTCCCCAACTTCTTGAGCCAATTGCTGTCATCAAGTTCGTGAGTTGCTCATCATCAAAACTTTCAGCAACCTTTTTAGGCATACGCGATAATAAATTCTTTATAACGGGATCGTTTTTAACACTTCGATTAGACGTTGTTGATTGTGTATTATCTGATGATGTTTTCAATGTCAGTCCTTGATTCTTAAAAGCTTGTTTTTTAATTTATAACTCAATGATCTACTAAATAAATAACATGTATAAATAAATGAGTGCTGGAAACGGAATAAGTAATGTAAAAATAAGAGCTTCGCACCATTCTATTGTTCGATAAAAGTTATACCAAGATGGGTTTTTAGCTTTTTTTGAAGGTAAATTTTTAAAGAAAAAAATAAATGACGCAAACACCAACATCTGTAAAGCAAAAAACACTATAAATAAAGCTAACCAAACAAGTGGAGCAGGCGTAGATAACTCTATTTGATTTTGAAGTATCAAAAAAAGAATAAAACTGAATAAGCTCCATTGTAATAACCGCCAACGCTTATGCCAGAAAATAGTGGCGACTTGATTAAAAATATGGGGCGTTAACAAATACTTCATAAAGTTTACGACTGAATACCTAAATAGCGTGAAATACAATGGTTGATAATTATAGTATAGCTAAATTCCCTTTTAAGATGCAGTTATCATTCAATATTATTTTAATTTTTCAGCCTTCATGGCTTATGTAGGATGTTCTACATTCGATATTTAATCGTCAGTCACCTTGCCTTCAGTATTCTATATTTTATATCAAGGTGTTGTTGATCTTTCAGGGTTAAGTTTTAAATAATCTTAAAGGGTAATAGCTGTCTAAATTTATATGACGTTATCGCCTACTTGAACAGCTATCTTCATGCCATATACTCTGGATTACCTAAATTAAAGACCCCAAAAATGTCTATAAAACTAATCTAAAAATCTTGATAGTGTTTGATTTTTAGGTGAAAGTCTTTTTTATCAATTACTTAGTGTTTTTTCCTTTAAGTATCTCATTCTTGGTTAAATTCTTTGACATGAATTGTGAAGCTTTTGTGATAACTCTGTGATGCGATCGAGATTGTTTTCTTTCATAATTATATTCTATTGATTTATTACCAAATAAAAAACTCTTGAGTTAATGGTTTACTGTGTTTAGAAACATGTATCAACTACTTATACGTTTTTAGCATTAAGGTATTGTTTTTAATCATTAACTTTTGGTTGTTAACTGAACAAAATAAACAGACCAAATGCGCTTTAGTTTATATTTAGCCTACATTTAGTTTAAGTTATTTTGTTTTTGACGAAAGTATTTGTTCATTAACAAGTTCATATGACTCAGGTACCGATAATAATAGTGAGCTTATGTCGATTATTCTTACTCCTTCTGCAGAGGAAAAGAATCGCATAATATTAAGAATAAACTTGATTATGCAGTAATGCATTTAAGTGTTTTTTATCAAATAGACAGTTAAACAATATTTAACGTTCTCTTTAATAAAAAATATACAGGTTTGTTTATTCAGCATAAGCATCAATATTAGACGGGTTATAATAGTGCTAAAGAAAAGCAGCAAATTATTGCATAAGCTTTCTTATTAATGATCGAAGGATTACCAAATGGATAACATTTTGGTTGTTGAAGACGAACAAGATATAGCAGATTTAATTAAGTTGAATTTAGAAGAATTATCGTTAGAAGTTACACACAGTTTAACAGGAGAAAGAGCTTTAGAATTAACGTCAAGTAACAATTACGATGTCATACTTCTCGATGTAATGTTGCCTGGTATTTCAGGTTTAGATGTTTGTCGACAGTTACGAGAGCAAAAACCTGAGCAAGCTATTTTGATGGTGACATCACGAGATTCTGAAATAGACAGAGTATTAGGGCTAGAATTAGGCGCTGATGATTATATGACAAAACCCTTTAGCGTAAGGGAATTGCAAGCAAGAGTTAGAAGTTTATTAAGAAGGGCGCATTTATTAAGTAATGCGCAACAAACAGCTGAATCTGACGAATGTTTAAAGGTAGGTAATTTACAAATAGACCACCTTTCTCACCGAACAACATTAGCAGGTAAAAATATAGAGTTAACCTCAACAGAATACGATTTACTCTTGTATTTGGCATCACATCCAGAACAAGTTTTTTCACGTTCACAGCTATTAAGTTCCGTTTGGGGTTATCACCACAGTGGATACGAACATACGGTTAATTCTCATATTAATCGTTTAAGAAGTAAGATTGAAAAAGATGCGACTAGCCCTGAAATAGTACAAACAGTATGGGGGGTTGGTTATAAGTTTTGTAAACAAGGCGTAAGTGCATGAAGTTATCATTATATCAACGGCTCTCATTTTCATTATTTGGCGTTTTTATCGCTATTGTGTGTGTATTTTATTTTTGGTCTCAAGAGGTTGAAAAGAATACACGTTATGAATCTGAGCAGCAGTTACATTTATCATTAGCTGCTAATTTAGCGCGAGATAATCCTCTGTTACAACAGGGTGTGTATGATTATGCAGCCCTTAAAAACTTATTTCATACTCTAATGATATTAGGACCTGCTTTTGAGTTTTACTTTCTTGATCCTCAAGGCAATCTATTAACTCATTCTATTGATAGTTCTTTAATTAAAAGAAAGAAAGTTAACTTAATTCCTTTAATTCAATTAACTAGAAATCAAGTAAAGTTGCCTGTGTATGGTGATGATCCTAAGCATCCTACTCGTAAAAAAGTATTTTCAGCATCTCCTGTATTTAACGGTACACAGTTACAAGGCTATTTGTATGTCATTGTAGCAGGTGAGCAGTATGAATCGGCTTACACTAAGCAGCAAGAGAATAGCCAGATGGAGCTTTCTTTGGTGTTTTTTGTAGTGGCGTTACTGTTTTTATTCATGATCATGTTAGGTCTGTTTAGATACTTTACTAATCCTTTACGTAATTTAATTGTTGATATAAATGCTCTGAAATCAGTGAACTTTGATCGTTCGCAAGTGCAACTCCATTCTTGGATGGATAACAGTCAAAATGAAGTTCATCAATTAGGCAGTGTTTTTCATGACATGGTTGAACAAATAAATGACCAAATAGAAAAGCTTAAACAAACTGACATTCACCGTAGAGAGCTTCTAGCAGACATTTCTCACGACTTAAGAACACCTTTAGCATCATTGCAAGGCTACATGGAAACAATTGCTATAAAAGGGGATTCTATAGATGAAGAAGCAAGAGGTCGGTTTATGCAAACGGCACTTAAAAATTCAAATCAATTAAAAATGTTAATTGACCAAATATTCGAATTAGCGCATTTGGAAGGTGGGCAAGTTTCAATTAATTTAGAAAGCTTTAATTTAACCGAGCTTTTGTATGATGTCATGGCTAAGTTTCAACTTAAAGCTGATGCATTAAATATTAAATTAAGCATTATTCCAGAGTTTTCATCTATTCAAATTTATAGTGATATTGGTAAATTAGAACGTGTATTAAGTAATTTAATTGATAATGCATTACGCCATACACCAGAGGGTGGCAATATCCAATTAGAGATTTCTGATGTAAATAATGAGCAGTGTTATTTAGTCGTTAAAGATAATGGCACAGGTATTAAAGCTGAAGAAATAGCCTACATATTTGATGCTCGCTACCGTGCAAGTAATGCCATTCAGAGTGAAAACAAACATGCAGGCTTAGGTTTAGCGATCACTAAAAAATTATTAGAGTTGTTGAAGTGTGAAATAAGAGTACAAAGCCAGTTGGGTAAAGGTACATCTTTTAGCTTGAATTTAAAAACGCAGTAATACCAAATGGATTAATTTATTGAGCAACTTAGAGCTACATTAGCAAGCTTAGAACAAGCAAAATTGATTAAACATAGTTATTCTATATTTCTTCAATTTTGTGATGTTATTAGTTTGCTAATGAGCTCCCGAAGGGCGAGAATTTAAAGGCTAATATGCCGCGTTATTGATTTTGACAAGGGAATAACCATTCTCTTCAATCAATGCCTTGTCTCTAAGCCTTTAAATTCTCGCTAAGTGAGTAATAAATTAATCCGTTTGGTATAATACATTTATTAGTTGGGTAGGTGAACTGAGGAATTTATTAGTTCACCTTTTTAAGAGATAAACAAAGTGATTGTTCTTTGTTTATCTCTATTTTTTACTTCCTATTTAAAGCCTACTTCTTTAAACGTAAATCTTCAGAATCAAAGTCATCTACATCAATCGCTGCTTTTCGTCCTATCTCAGTTTTAGATAGTAAGTCAGCTTCTTCTTGAGTAATAATACCTGCCGCTAACGCTTCTTCTGCAACTAAGTTCAACTTATAAAACGGTAAGTATTTACCTAGTCCTTTACACGCTTTAGTGTAAATAGGTTCACAAGCAACAATATCTTCTAACGTTTGCTCTAGTTGCCCCATAGGGAAAGCTGGATCACGTTTCAAGTATTGCCATTTACCAATTCGGCTTCTGGTTTCACTCGGTGTTTGTAAAATTTCAGCAACTTTTTGATCAATAGCATCGGAAGGTTTTTGTAACCACGTACCTAATGGGAATATGGTAAATCTTAAAAACAACGCAACGCCTTTATTTGGGAAGTTAGAGATAAGATCATCTATCGCTTCCTGAATTTTATATAGGCTATCTTCTAACGCCCATTGAACAAGAGGGAAGTCTTCAATTTGACGACCTTCATCGTTGTAACGTTTAAGGGTTGCAGACGCTAAGTATAAATAACTTAGTACATCGCCTAAACGTGCAGATATACGCTCTTTTCTTTTTAACTCACCACCTAATGTCGCCATCGAGATATCTGACAACATAGCAAGGTTAGAACTGAATCTATTGAGTAATTGATAGTAACGAGTTGTTTGATCACTAAAAGGTGTTTTCTGTAATCGTGAACCTGTAAATGAAAACCACAAGCTACGGCAAATATTACTAATTGAAAATCCAATATGACCAAATAAAGCATGATCAAAATCATCTAATGCTTCTTTAGCATCTTCATTTTTTGCGGCAGCTATTTCGGCTAAAACATATGGATGACAACGAATAGCGCCTTGACCATAAATGATCATACTACGCGTTAATATGTTGGCACCTTCAACGGTAATAGCGATAGGAGCACCTTGGTAATTTCTGGCTAGGTAATTACCTTTACCCATACAAATACCTTTACCACCATGAATATCCATTGCGTCTGAAACACACTGTCTCATTTTCTCGGTTAGGTGATATTTAGCAATAGCAGAAATAACGGAAGGTTTTTCACCTAAATCAATCGCACCCGTAGACATAGTGGTTACGGCATCCATTAAATATGCGTTGCCGCCAATACGTGCTAATGGCTCTTGTACGCCTTCCATTTTACCTATAGACAATTTGAATTGGCGTCTAATTCTTGCGTAAGCACCTGTCGCTAGCGCAAGTGACTTAACACCACCTGTACTATTAGACGGTAAAGTAATAGCTCTACCAACTGATAAACATTCAACTAACATTCTCCAACCTTGGCCAGCCATTTCAGCACCACCAATAATAAAGTCTAAAGGTACAAATACTTCATTACCTTGAGTAGGTCCATTTTGGAAAGGGATGTTTAATGGAAAATGACGACGACCTGTAATAACACCTTCTATATCTGTAGGAATAAGAGCACAAGTAATACCGTAATCATCTTTTTCACCAATTAAATGGTCAGGATCTCTTAATTTGAAGGCTAAACCTAATACTGTCGCTACAGGCGCTAAAGTAATATAGCGTTTGTCCCATGTTAACTTCATGCCTAATACTTCTTTACCTTCAAATTCGCCTTTACATACTACGCCAAAATCAGGAATAGAGCTGGCATCTGAACCAGCTTCAGGGCTTGTTAAAGCAAAACATGGTATTTCTTCACCTGTTGCTAAACGCGGAAGGTAATAATTTTTTTGTGCTTCTGTGCCGTAATGTTGTAATAACTCAGCAGGGCCCAAAGAGTTTGGAACACCAACCGTACTGGCTAAAACTGAACTAACAGAAGACAGTTTTTGTAATACTCTTGATTGTGCAAATGCACTGAAGTCTAGTCCACCAAATTCTTTTTTGATGATCATAGCGAAGAATTTTTTGTCTTTCAGGTACTGCCAAACTTCAGGAGAAAGATCAGCAAGTTCATGAGTCACTTCCCAATCGTTTGTCATGGCACATACTTCTTCAACTGGACCATTCAAGAAGGCAAGCTCTTCAGCGCTTAATCTAGGTTTAGGGTAGTTGTGGAGTTTCGTCCAGTTAGGATTACCTTTAAATAATTCAGCTTCAAACCATGTTGTACCTGCATCAATGGCTTCTTGCTCAGTCGTTGACATATCAGGCATTATGCTTCTAAATACTTTAAGCAAAGGTGCGCTGATATATTCTTTTCTTATACTTGATACGTTAAGCGGTATGGCAATAATGGCGAAAAAGAACCAACCAAAAAAGCTAACAATGTCTAAGAAGGTACCAAGCGCCATTAAGGCGATAAATGCTAAACTGAAAGTTGAGAGCGAAGCTCTGTTGTATGCCATAAATATACAAAGTGCTATGACAATAACAACCCAAGTGAAAAATTCCATATGATCTCCCCAAATTTATTATGTGTTCTCAACTGAGGTAAACATAATAGATAGTGTGTAAAACGATTTAAGATAATAGTATGTATATAAGTTAAAGTCGCGCTAAATTGATAAATAACAACCTGATTATTATAGAATAATCTCACTAGTTATCGTGCTATTATGATGCGCTTATATTCAGCACCAAAATTATTTTCTGATTTATATGTTTAACTTATTAGTTTTATGTATTGATCAAACTAGGGCCTGTGATCTTTCAGGGTTAAATTTTATTCAATTTAAAACGGATTTAATCGCGATGTGAGCTTTGTCTAATAGTTATTCTATTAAAAAAGCGAACAGCAATGAGTAAATTCGTTTTAAATGAACCCAAAGGGCAGCATGTGTTTGAAATTTATACCACGTTATCGTCTGTTCGAGTAGCTAGCTACACATCACAGACTCCGCCTTGTCTAAATATCAAACACATTGCTGTAAAAACAATCTCGAAAGATCAACAGACCCTAACCTTTCAGACTAAATAATAGTAGTAAATATCATTATTTATACCTAATTTATTATTTTAGCCCATTTTTATGTAGTAAGGAGTATTAATCATGTGTGAATTGTTGGCGATGAGTGCCAATGTCCCTACCGATATTTGTTTTAGCTTTAGTGGTTTAATGCAAAGAGGCGGTAATACAGGGCCACATAAAGATGGTTGGGGTATTACTTTCTATGAAGGTAAGGGCTGTAGAAGTTTTAAAGATCCATTACCTAGCTCAGCTTCACCTATCGCTAAATTAGTGACTGAATATCCCATTAAGAGTGAATCTGTAGTTTGTCATATACGACAAGCTAACTCGGGCGGTATCAGTTTAGAGAATACACATCCGTTTACCCGCCAAATATGGGGACGACACTGGACTTATGCTCATAATGGTCAATTAAAAGATGTTCATAATAAGTTAAGCATAAAATATCATATACCTGTAGGCGAAACGGACAGTGAATTTGCTTTTTGCTGGTTGTTAGATCAAATCCATATTAAATATGGCGCACAACAACCTAATGATATTGAGTTATTTACTTATATCGCTAGTTTGAGCGAGCAATTAAATAGCAACGGCGTATTTAATATCATTATTACTAATGGTGAGTGCTTGTTTGCTTATTGTGATAACAATTTACATTGGATCACACGTAAAGCACCTTTTGGTAAAGCAAGTTTGATCGATGCTGAAATGGAAGTTAACTTTAATCAAGAAACTACAGAAAATGATATTGTGACGGTTATTGCAACTCAACCATTAACGAATGATGAAGAGTGGCACAAAATGTCGAAAGGGCAGTGGCATTTATTCAAATTAGGTTGCTCAATCGCTTGTGGCGAAGAATCGAATACTTAGTTTATAAGTTTTTATTCTAAGTACGTAGATCGAAAAAGGCGAGTATTTTATAAATATTCGCCTTTAATTTTATTGGTTATATAACCTGAACTCGGGATAATGGATTTTATCTATTTTACTGATTCAGTTACTGGTTCTATTACTTTCGGTATTTCTTTAAGATTGTCAGCATCAGAATTAGTGTCAGAATCAGATTCTACCGCTGTTAATTGCGCTTCAAATTGTTCTGTCCCACCTTTCGATTGATAAAGCCTTACCAATAAGTAATTTAATTCAGGGGCGAACCATGCGTAAGTTACGCGTTCTTTTTCTGTAACTTCACGTTTTAGCTTGATGGTTTTAACTAAACCATACGGCAACATTAATTCTTCAGCGCCATCATACTCATAAGCATATTCTCTTATATCTCCTGATGTTTTTACTACAGGATAAATAAAGTTCTTTTGCTCAGGATTTTTAATTAAATTAAATCTGTGTTGTAAATGGTAGCTTAGGCTGTCTTGAATATACTCAGGAAATTCAATCGACATTGTTTTTTTATCTTTAATATTTGTGCCTGAGTTATTGGCAATGTCGTAAGACCATTCATAAAATTTATCTCGACCCGTACCTTCACGTGTATATTTATAATGCTGAGGGATAACATTATTATTTTCTATGGTGACTATCGATTCTTCCGCGCGTCTGTCATCAAAAATCAACCATTCTATATCGGTAGAATAATTATAACGGTAAGTATTATTAGCTAATTTTTCTAGCTCTCTAATGGCAGTACCGACTTTTTTAGATTTATGTAAAACAGAATAACTGGCTTTAAAAGGAGCGACTAGAGGTTCAGATGAGGTTGGAATTGTTGAATCAGATAATTGCTTAGCTTCAGTTTCAAGAACCCTTTGAGTTGGTTCTGATTGAGCCCAAGAATGTGCAGATACAGATAATAATAAAATACATGGATAAACGTGCTTTAACATTACATTTCCTAAAATGCAGTTTGCTTACGTCTTGTTTTATAGAAAACAGGAATAGAACATAAACAAAACTGCATCAATCAAATTAAACTATAGCTATTCTTCGCTAGCATAACCTGAAGCTGGAATGATATCACCATCAAATAATGCTTTTTCACCTTGCATAACTACGCGCTTTAAACAACACCATTTAACCACTAGTGGGTAAATACGGTGTTCTTGTTCGTGTATTCGGCTAGCTAAATCTTCAGCGGTGTCACCATCAAAAATAGGCACTTTAGCCTGTAAAATAACAGGACCACCATCTAATTCTTCTGTTACATAGTGCACACTAACACCATGTTCAGTGTCGCCAGCATCAATTGCACGCTGATGAGTATTTAGACCTTGGTACTTAGGCAACAAAGATGGATGAATGTTCAATAATTTTCCTTGAAAATGTTGAACAAAAGCAGGCGTCAATATTCTCATAAAACCAGCAAGCACAATAACGTCTGGTTTGTATTGGTCTATTACTGTTATGAGAGATTGATCGTAGGCTTCTCTAGAGTCAAAATCTTTGTGAGATAAAGTAGAAGTTTCTATATTGGCATCTTGAGCGCGGGTTAGGCCGTAGGCAGTTGGAATGTTAGAAACAACACCCACTACCTCGCATGGATAACCATCAGCTTTGCAGGCATCTATAATTGCCTGCAAATTAGTGCCGCTGCCAGAAATTAAAACAACAATTCGGCTAGTCATTGATGATTAACCTTTATTAATAATAACTTGTTCTTCACCTGCTGGTAAATCGGTGATTGCACCAATATGCCAAGCTTTTTCGCCGTTATTGTTAAGAATTTCAATACTCTTAGCTAGCTCTTCAGCTGGAACAACAATAATCATGCCTACGCCACAGTTAAATGTACGGTACATTTCGTGTGTAGTAATGTTACCGTTTTCTTGTAACCAGTTAAAAATTTCAGGCCATTCCCAAGTACTTTCATCAACAATAGCTTGAGCATTTTCAGGTAAAACTCTTGGAATATTTTCCCAGAAGCCACCACCTGTAATGTGAGATAAAGCGTGAACATTAACTTCTTTAAGTAAAGCTAAAACAGACTTAACATAAATTTTAGTTGGTTCGATTAAATGGTCGCCAATTGACTTACCGTTTAATAATTCGTTTGTATCTGTGTTGTTAACTTCTAACACTTTACGAATAAGTGAATAACCGTTTGAGTGAGCGCCTGAAGAACCTAAAGCGATAAGTTGGTCGCCTGATGCAACTGCACTTCCGTCTAATAAACGAGATTTTTCAGCTATACCAACACAAAAACCAGCAATATCGTAATCACCAGCGTGATACATACCTGGCATTTCAGCTGTTTCGCCGCCAACTAGAGCACAACCTGATAAAACACAACCATCAGCAATACCTGAAACAACCGCAGAGGCTACTTCAACATCAAGTTTGTCAGTTGCATAATAATCTAAGAAAAATAGTGGTTCAGCACCTTGAACTATTAAGTCGTTTACACACATAGCAACTAAATCAACACCTACTGTGTCGTGCTTTTTTAAATCAATAGCCAAACGTAGTTTAGTACCAACACCGTCAGTGCCAGCAACCATTACAGGCTCTTTGTAACCTGTAGGAATTTGACATACAGAGCCAAATCCACCTAAGCCGCCCATAACTTCAGGACGAGTAGTACGTTTAACTGCGCCTTTAATATTTTCAACAAGTGCGTTACCCGCATCAATATCAACGCCAGCATCTTTATAGCTTAGGGATTGTTTTTGTTCACTCACAGTGGAAACCTCAATAAAATTACTAATGGGATGTTTGTGGCGCATATTCTATCAGCGCGAGCGCTTGGTGAAAATCTTTATAATAAATTATTTTAATATGTGCCTATATATAACAACAATATGTTAATATTTTCACAATTATACTTTTTATTTATTTTGATATGTTTAGATATTGGATTGTTTTTACTCTTCTTTTTTTATGTAAATCAGCTACTGCGGTAGAAGTAACTGATTTATACACGGCTAAAGTTGCCTTAAATTCACAAACACAGAAAGATCAAAACAGCGCACTTAAAGCTGCTTTAGAGGCTGTGTTGGTTAAAGTTTCGGGCGATGAAGCCATTTTATCGAATGAATTTGTAAGGTCTGAAACACCTAGTTACGCAAAATACTTAACGCAATTTAACTATATTAATGACAACGGCGAGACTCATTTAGTCGCTTCGTTTGATGAAACGCGTATTACTCAGCTCTTTTTCCAACAAAATATTCCATTATGGGGACGCCTTCGTCCGTTGGTACTTTTTTGGATTGTTAGCGAAGACGGTTTAAACCGAGATGTCATTTCAGAAACCGATGAATCACCATTACATAATGAAATTTCTATTATTGCAGAGCAACGTGGTTTACCGATTGTTTTACCGTTAATGGATTTAACTGATAATCAAAACATTGAAATGTCAGATTTATGGGGACGATTTATTGATCCTATTCAGCTTGCTTCAGAACGTTATGCTCCTGAATCAATTGTAATTATAAGAATTTCTAAAAACAGAAACAATTACTCTACTGACGATATAACACCTGAATGTGACATGGCATGTTTGCAATCAAGTGTGACAATTGATTGGCATATTGCTATGACTCAAAGTAATAAGGTTGTTACTGGAAATCAATATCAAGGTTCAGATGAAGTAGCTTTAATGAAAACGGTTATGTCTGACATCACTACCTTTATTTCGAAAAAGTATGCATTAACCACTGAAAGCGATCATGAATTAATTATTGATGTTGCTAATATTGATTCGTTAACCAAATATGTTGAAGTAAGTGAATTTCTTGAAAAACTTTCAGCCATTAGTTCTGTTAAATTACTTAAAGCTGAAGGTAATAACCGACGTTTCCAACTTACATTGATGGGGACGCCTGAAAGTATTTTTGCTTCTTTACAGCTAAATAATAAATTAAAGCAGTATGTTGACCCATTAATTGGACAACGTATTAATGAAGTTCCTGTGTTTTATTGGGGAACTGAGTGAAATATACCTCACAATTGAGCTTATCTGTTCAGTTACCTGATGATGAAACCTTTCAAAGTTTTCAAAGTGAGGATAATAAAGCTGTTGTTATTCAGCTTAAACAGTTTATTGACCTTGTTGTTAAACAAGAAGCTCATCCTACCGCGTTATACTTGTTTGGTATAAAAGGGGTAGGGAAGTCTCATTTGTTACATGCAAGTTGCGCTTATGCTGAAGAGCTTGGTTTGTCTTCATTAAACTTATCGTTTTGTGAACTTGCTCAGCTTTCTACTAAAATGTTTGACGGTTTAGAGCAAATAGATGTGATTTGTTTAGATGATATTCATTTAATTGCAGGTAATGATGACTTTGAACGTGCAGTATTTGACTTATTTAATCGCGTAACCGAACAAGGTAAGTGTCTTATAATTTCAGGCGATCAAAATGTGGGTAACTTAACCATAAAATTACCTGACTTGTTATCAAGATTAAGCTGGGGATTAACAGAACAAGTTAAACCTATTCATGATGATGAGAAAATATTAGCACTACAATATCGAGCTGAACAACGAGGTTTAATTTTAGCGAATGATTCAGCTAAGTTTTTACTGACACGTTTATCAAGAGAAATGAGTAATTTGATTGGCGCGTTAGATGAACTAGATAAAGCCTCGATTAGAGAACAACGCAAAATAACTATTCCATTTATTAAAGAAATATTTCCTCATATATCTAATTAGTTAGATATACAGATTACATCATTTAATCTCACTCTTAAATTACCCCTTACTTTTTAGGTAATGGCTTTTCTGCAAAGAGTGAACTGAATTCATTTATAGGTCGCTCTTGATTATCTTTTATTGTTTGAGAGGATATTTGAGCTTTAGCTAATGACTTAGGCGCCGCACTAGGGCTAATATCTAAGTTATCAACCCAAGACTTTCCAGATTCCATTTGTATAGGCTCTGGTAAATTATCAATCACGGTTTGATAGTCATCAAATTCAGGTAAAACTCTTTCTACAACAAAAGCTATGCGCGGTTTTATATTCTCTTCACCAATGCGTCCACGTTGTCCCCAGTCAACAATGTAATCACTTGCATAACCTCCAGCACCCACATAGTTTGTTATCGCAACGTCTCGGTCAATATCGTATCTAGCTTTCATCATAAAGCCATCAAATAGCATGGCGTAGTCTTCATTAATACTCGAATAGTTATAAAACTGTGGCGCAGACTCAACTGAAAATAAGGCAGTAACATCTGAAGGGATATAAGATTTTTCTAATGCTGTTGCTGAATCACCATGAAAGCTTACACTAGCTAAACTACGCATTTCAGAACCATATAATGGATAAGTGTGACTTAACCATTCAGATTGAATTGTATTAGGGATCGCATCTATAATTTTTTGGCTTTTATCAATATTAAACCAATAGCTTTTAGGGAAGTAATCATTAGCGTGTGCAAGTTCGTGATATAGCAGGCTGATAATACTATAAACACCTTCTTCACTATCGCGTGATCTTCGCGTTTCTTCTGAGATATACGTACTTAAATAGTCGTTGTTTCTTACATAACGCCAAGGTATATCAAATTGTAAATCGCTACCAAATTCAGCTCTAAAATCGGGTGCTTCATTAAGCGTATCTCGTTCATCAACAGATAACCAAAAGTTATTAGCGTCTAAATAAATAGCACCTGTTGCAGCCCAGTAAAAAGAAGGTCTCACATCGTAAGAAATAACAATGCCCGTTGTTGCTCTAAGCATGTTTTTTAAATCATTATTGGTGTCATATGCCGTTAAAAACTCTTTAAATCTATCTCCCATCCATGCATGAGAAACTACAACTCGATCCATAATGTCGTCAACAGTAGGGCTTGTAGTATCGTGTGCAATCAAAGGTAAAGTATTGAGTGTGCATATATTGCTCACCGTTAGTTCATTGCTATACAAGCAGTCAATCAAGTTGTTTTTGTAGGGCGAGTTTTCGTTATATACAAAAGTATCGCTGACTCTTTCATCAAAAATAGCGCTAGCTGATATATCATTTTTGTTTTCTATTAAAACAGCGACATTATCAGTAAAGCTTGCGCTGTTATTTGAAGCGCTCACTTCAAAGGTTATAAAAGTATCTTGGTCTACATCAGGTGCGGTAAAGAAAACAGCCGTTTGACCAGAAGTTGTGTCAGTAAAGCTAACAGTAGGACCTGAAGTTTGCGTCCATATTATTGAGTTTGTTGTTAGATCTGAACTTATGTTCGTTGAATTAAGGCTTGCTCGTAATGAAACATCAGCTCCTTCAGAGACTACATGCCCTAATCGAGCAGATATAGAAGATGTATCATTTGATACATTGAGCTCGTGCACGCGAGTTTCAGTGTTACCTGATTGTGTTGTAAAAGATGCTTCAAAGGTGTAACTACCCGCAGAAGTCGGCGTGAAAGCAATACCTTTACTGCTCGGTGTAAGAAAAGTAACAGAGTCACCTGATGTTTGAACCCAGGATATATCACTTAGTTCAGACTGAGGAAAATATAAGAACAACTCAGTCGCTTGGTTAATTGAAACGTTATCATCAAATACATTGATATCATTTTCACTTAAAGGGATTGTAGAGGTGGTTGTACTACTAATTGGCGTGTTAGCTGAATTCGATGAGTCACTACCGCTTCCGCCACAAGCAGATAAAAATAGGACAGAAGTACTCAATAGTAATAAATTATTAGCGCGCTTCATTGCGTGTCCTATTTTGAGGTTAGTGTTATTTGATGTTATGTCATTAAATAATAAAGGCTAACCTATTTTTAAGTTCTGTTTAACTTATATCGAGCAGTTGATTAGCCAAAATTGAGATGAATTAAGCTTCCTCGTCCTTTTTCTTTCTTAAACTTAAACCTAATTCTTGGCCTTTAAATTTCGCATAATAAGTGCCGCCAAAAAACATTAAGCTAGCAAAGATCAATTCTATTATTGCCCAAAGTGTATCGCCAGCAGATACCCATAATGTGGTTAACGAATGCAAAAAATAAATCATAACAATGAAGTTAGACCATGCATAAGTAAAAGGATTACCTTGAAGTAGACCTTTTAATGGAAACAGTAATGGCAAAGTAAAAAACACTAAAGATAAGTTAATGCTTAAACCTTCTGAAGGATTAAGTACGACTAGCCATAACGGCATAAAAAATAATAGCCCAAAATATCCTGTTAAAGCTATATTCTTAAGTGTGCTAAGTGAAAAGGTTGTTGCTTTTATCATGTTTATTTTTACTCAATTAAAACAAAGTTAATACGTTTTCAGGAGGCCTGCCGATAACAGCAGATGTTGCACTTGTAACGATAGGTCTTTCAATAAGCTTTGGTGTATTTACCATAGCGTCAATAAGCACTTCGTTACTTGCACCTTTAAGGTTCTGTTCTTTAAATTCAGCTTCTTTTGTACGCATCATTTCAATAGGAGATATGTTTAATAAGTTAAGCAGTTCATTGATTTGAGCTTTATTGAGTGGCGTTTTTAAATACTCTACAACCGTTACTTCTTTTTTGTTGTCTTCCATTAATTGTAAGGTTTGTCTGCTTTTTGAACATCTAGGATTGTGGTAAATAGTGTACATAATTGACTCTTTAATGTTATTTCAATATTGAATAGCAACAGGCTGAATGGTTAATTATTCAGCCTGTTTTATTTTATAATCTTTTCAGTTTTTCTTCTTGTTCTCTTAGCTGGAGTATTCTCGCTTTTAGACGCTTTTGAAACAAGGGGGTATCTTTAGAAAATTTAATTCCATTTTGTAATTCATCTATCGCTTTTGGATAAATACCTAATAATACAAAAACTTCTGCTTTAGCTGCATGCATAGAACCGACTTTATCTTGTTTTCTATAAATAGTTGTTAATAAGTCGTATGCAACAAAATGCTCGGGTTGTGCAATTAACAAGTCTTGTAAGATGTGACTGGCTTTATCTAATTCATTGGCTTCTTGTAAAACATTGGCATAGTTAAGAGCAACAATTTGATTATTCGGCATAAGCGAATTTAAACGGCTGAGTAAGGTGATGGCTTTATCAAATTGTTTAGTCTCTATATAAACATCTGAAAGTACATCAACATAATATAAATTATTAGGATCAGCTTTAAGTAAGCTTTCTAATATTTCTCTCGCTTTAATAGCCGACTTATTTTCATAATGAGAAAGGGCTAATCCATAAAGAGCCGCTTCTTTAATTTTGTATTCTTGTGTTCTTAATATGTCTTCGTACTTACTCACATTAGCTTTTGAATTGTTTTCGTATCGTGCAGTTATTCTTGCTTGCGTTAATTCAAAGGCTAAGCTTGGCTTAAGATTAACACTCGGGTAGTTTTGTGCTCTTATTCTCGCATCAGACACACGAGAGTCAGGTAATGGATGCGTTAATAACATAGCGGGTACTTTACTCACGTATCGGTACTGTTCAGCCATCTTGCCAAAAAAGTTAGGCGCGCCTTTTGGATCAAAGCCACTGTTTGCGAGTAAAGCAATACCGACGCGATCAGCTTCTTTTTCGTTGCCGCGTGTATAGTTAATACCTGCTTGTTGAGTTAAAGCGAGTGAGGTACTTAAAGCTGCCATTCCTAAACCAGGGTTAACCAAGGCGAGTAATATACCACTGGCAATACCTGCCATTGATAAAGATTGAGTTTCTGGTTTGTTCTTCGAGTCTTCGGGCTAAATGTCTTTGGGTAACATGGGATATTTCATGAGCAATAACTGATGCTAACTCACTTTCATCAGAGGCAGTTGTGATCAAACCACTATGTATGCCAATGTGACCACCAAAAAATGCAAAAGCGTTTAGCTCTTTTGAATTGATTATGAAAAAATCAAAAGCGTAATTAACATCGTTAGCATTTTTAACAAGTAAGTTGCCTAAGCTATTAATATATTCAATTAAAACAGGATCATGCAATATAGGTTGTGATGCACGTACTTGTCTCATCATTGCATTACCAATCAACTGCTCTTTATCTATAGATAAAGCACTAAAACCCGCTGCTCCAATTGAAGGCAACTTGTTTTTACTATTTTGAGCAATTGTAGGAATCGTAATTAAAGCTAGTGATAGCCCCATCGATAAGATTAATTTTTTTGTTTTTAACATACTGATAATTAAATTTTTTGATTTAACATTTACACTCGAAATAAATATTGAAATCAATAACCTCTAGTAATGTGTAGAAATAACAGTGCATCTATATTTTATAGCATATATACCTAGCTATTAGAGCACAATAATATCAAAATAAGTGAAAGCTTGTTGATGTAATTCGTATTGACTTCTATTGTTAAAAATATATTGCCTATACTTTTACTTTAAATGCAAAATTCTTCGTAACATTTGCATAATCGTTTTATTAAACGAGAACTTAAAAACATACTGTAATAATGAATAGACCTTGTAAATTACCTTTTTGTTACATTTGATTAAGGCGAATTTAAGTAAATTATTTATATATCCGACAAGTCTGTTATATGTTAACTTTTGTCATTGTTTATAAGTCTCATTTTCTATATTTTAGAGCGTCTTTTAAATATAAAACTAAAGGAGGTAAGTTAGCGTTTATGTTACATAAATACGATGCAACAGATGAAAAGTGTCCACTTCCTTTAGTTAAAATGCGCGTGATTTTAAAAAAAATGCAAATTAATGATAAATGTTTGATTAGTATTGCAGATAAAGGTTCAAAAAATGATATCCCTAAGTATTTAACACAAGCAGGATATCCATTCTCAAGTACAGTATCAGATAATGGTATTGTCGAATTACTGATAGAAAACAGGTAAGTTTATTTATGGTTCAACTTTTCACTAATTGGTATAAGCGCCACTTTTCTGATCCAAGTGCTATCGCATTACTGATGGTTTTAATTAGTATTTCATTGTTCGTGTATTTTTTAAGTCATCTTTTGATGCCTGTTTTTGTGGCTATTTCTATTGCCTTTTTACTCGACCTACCTGTAAACAAGTTACAGAAAGTGGGTGGTTCGCGTACGGGGTCAGTTACTATCGTGGTGTGTGCTTTTGTCACCTTAACGTTAATGACGATGTTAGGGTTAGTGCCTGTAATGTGGCAACAAACCAGTAATTTAGTACAAGAATTTCCACATATGTTATCTGAAGGACAAACGTATTTATTAACGCTTCCAGATAAATACCCTGAGATTGTAACGCCTGATCAAATTGAAAGTATGATCAAAATGGTGAATGAAAAACTAATAGAGTGGGGTAAAGTTATTTTAAAAGCTTCGTTAAATTCAATTTCGGATTTAGTGGCTTTAATGATCTACCTTATTCTTGTGCCTTTGATGGTGTTCTTCTTTTTGAAAGATAAAAAAGCCTTACTATTAAACATTACTAAGTTCTTACCTAAAGACAGAAGAATGGCGTTGCAAGTAGGCAATGAAATGAATCAACAGATCATGAATTACATTCGAGGTAAGGTTATTGAAATACTCATTATTGGTATAACCTCAACACTTGCCTTTATATTCTTAGGGCTTAATTATGCGGTATTACTTGGTGTGTTAGTCGGTTTGTCAGTGCTTGTGCCATTTGTTGGCGCTACTATTGTGACATTACCTGTTGTACTTGTAGCTTTATTTCAATTTGGTTTTTCGGCTGAGTTTGGCTATGTAATGATTGCCTACGGTATTATTCAAATGCTTGATGGAAATTTATTAGTGCCTTTATTATTTTCTGAGGCTGTTAACTTACATCCCGTTACTATCATTATCGCGGTGATCTTCTTTGGCGGACTGTGGGGCTTTTGGGGAGTGTTCTTTGCTATTCCGTTAGCGACATTAGTTAAAGCTATTTTAAATGCTTGGTCTTCCACACAAACAGAATTATCAGCAGAAAGTGAAACCGCCAAGGTGTAATTTAGAGTGTTAACTGACATCTGAGTTAACATGAATGAAATAGTTAATGTACTAGAAACAAAAAAGCTAAGTAATCATATTACTTAGCTTTTTTAATGTGCTTAATTTGTTATTAACTTAGTACTTAACGGTAGGCTTAAACTTAACGAAAAGCACCTTGCTTTAACTAGTCTAGTTCAGCAATAAAGCTGATAGCGCGACCAATATAAGACGCTGGAGTCATCAGTGCTAATTCATCTTTAGCTGATTGAGGCATATCTAATGTAGCGATAAACTCACGCATTGAATCAGCATCAACACGTTTACCGCGTGTTAATTCTTTAAGTTTCTCGTATGGTTTTTCAATGCCGTAACGACGCATTACCGTTTGAATTGGTTCTGCTAATACTTCCCAGTTTTTGTCTAATTCGTCTAATAATGCTTGTTCGTTAACTTGTAGTTTGCTGATGCCTTTTAATGTTGACGCATAAGCAATAACAGCATGACCAAAACCAACACCTAAATTACGTAACACAGTAGAATCTGTTAGATCACGCTGCCAGCGAGAAATAGGTAGTTTTTGTGCTAAGTGGCCAAATATAGCATTGGCAATACCTAAGTTACCTTCAGAGTTTTCGAAATCAATTGGGTTAACTTTATGTGGCATGGTTGAAGAACCAATTTCGCCAGCGACTGTTTTCTGTTTGAAGTGACCTAGTGCAATGTAGCCCCACATATCACGATCAAAATCAATTAAGATGGTATTGAAACGAGCAATAGCATCAAACAATTCAGCAATGTAATCATGTGGTTCAATTTGAGTAGTAAACGCATTCCATGTTAAACCTAAAGAGGTAACAAATTCGTTTGAAAACTGGTGCCAATCAACTTCTGGATATGCAGATATGTGAGCATTATAGTTACCTACAGCGCCGTTAATTTTACCTAACATTTCAACACTAGCAATTTGATCACGTTGACGTTTTAAACGTACGTAAACGTTTGCCATTTCTTTACCCATAGTACTAGGTGAAGCAGGTTGACCGTGAGTACGACACATCATAGGCATAGCTTGATATTCAACGGCTAAAGCTTTTACTTCAGCTAAAATTTCGTCAATAACAGGCAATAATACGGTTGTACGACATTCAGTTAACATTAAACCGTGAGATAAGTTATTAATATCTTCAGAAGTACAAGCAAAGTGAATAAACTCTGTTACTGCGTTTAATTCAGCGTTATCAGCAATTTTTTCTTTTAAGAAATACTCAACAGCTTTTACATCGTGATTTGTGGTTGCTTCAATTTTTTTTATGCTTAGTGCATCTTCTTCTGAGAAATTATCTACAATAGCATTTAATACAGCGTTTGCTTCACTACTGAAAGCTGGAACTTCAGCAATCTCAGCTGTTTCTGCTAATTTTTGTAACCAACGTACTTCAACAGTAACGCGGTATTTTATTAAACCAAACTCACTGAATATAGGACGTAAGGCTTTAGTTTTGCTGCCATATCGACCATCAACTGGTGATATAGCACTTAATGCTGAAAGTTCCATGATATTTCCCAAATTAAAATTAAATAGTATGTTTTAAAACAACAGCATTACGCTATTTGTTTTAGTAATGTTTCTGCGCATTCAACTATTTTTGAACGAGCAAATAAAATATTTCGACGTTTTCCGCCAACTTGTCTCCACAATACGGCTGAACGTATCCCCGCTAATAATAAAGCTCTAATTCTATGTTGATTGATTGGTTGCTTTAAAATGTCAGGCTCGCCAGCTACTTGGATTGGTGTGCCTAAAGGGCTGATGATGTCGCTGTAAATGCTGGCAATACTTGAGCTAAGTGTTTCGCTGTTTATTTCATAATGTGCTAACTGACGTTCACATTGTTCGATTCTGTCACCAAGGGCAGACATCTTTTGATTACTTTTACTTAAACGGCGCTCTAAAGCTAATAAACTCACTACGTATCGAGTCAGTTCAGGATCTTTGTTTTTAGATTTATTACCTAAATGCTGAACCAGTGTATTAAGACCCACTTTTAGGTTGGCAACGTCGTTACCATATACATCTAAAGTACTAGAAGGAGAGGTGTTCATTATGCTGTTAAGTAAGATGGTTAATTCTGCTTCATCTATTTGACCAGAACGAGATAACTTTTGAACCCAGTAGGCTACTTGGCATATGGCTGCTAATGTGAGAGTTTGTTCTTTCATTATAAATTCTATACTTTCTCTTGTGAGTCTTTAAAAAGCCATTAACGGATAAGTGTATTAATAATACCGCCACCTAGGCATATATCATCTTGGTAAAATACAACAGATTGTCCTGGAGTAACTGAGCTTTGTTGCTCATCAAACATAACTAGGTATTCACCATTAGCCATAGGAGATAAGTGACAAGCTACGTCATCTTGGCGATAGCGAGTTTTAACTGTACATTTAATTGGCTCATTTAATTCGTTTCTACTAACCAAATGTAATTGATTACCCACTAAACCTTTTGAAAATAGGCGAGGGTGATTATGTCCTTGACCAGCAATTAATACATTACGTATTAAATCTTTTTCAACAACATACCAAGGTTCTTCACCTGAGTTAGCTAAACCACCAATGCGTAAACCTTTACGTTGACCTAATGTGTGATACATCAAACCATCGTGTTTACCAATAACTTCACCTTCAGCTGATTCTATATTACCTGGTTGAGCAGGTAAGTATTGAGCAAGAAAGTCTTTAAATTTACGTTCACCAATAAAACAGATACCTGTGCTATCTTTTTTATTGTGAGTAATTAAATCAGCTTGTTCTGCTATTTCACGTACTTTAGGCTTTTCAATATTACCTACAGGGAATAAAGTTCTACCTACTTGTTCGTGACTTAAGGTATATAAAAAGTAACTTTGATCTTTGTTATCATCTAAGCCACGTAACATCGCCCATTTACCGTCTTGATATGCACGTTGCACATAATGACCTGTAGCAATGTAGTCAGCATCTAAATCTTCGCAAGCGAATTCTAAAAATGCTTTAAATTTGATTTCTTTGTTACACATAATATCTGGGTTAGGGGTTCTTCCTGCTTTATATTCAGCAAGAAAATATTCAAAAACATTGTCCCAGTATTCTGTAGCAAAGTTAATGGTATGAAGTTTTATACCTAATTTATCGCAAACAGCTTTAGCATCTTCTAAATCTTGAGCAGCAGCACAATACTCTTCGGTATCGTCTTCTTCCCAATTCTTCATGAATAAACCTTCAACCTGGTAACCTTCCTGCTGCAATAAATAAGCTGAAACTGAAGAATCAACACCACCAGACATACCAACAATAACCTTAGTTTCTGAAGGCGGTTTAGTAGACAGATCAATGTTATTCAATGGAGGCGTTTGTGTTGTAGAGTTTGTAGTCATCAAAAATTAAATCATAGAAAATAAGGCGCGCAATTATAGCATGTGTACATTTGAGTAAACAGACTAAATATTACTTTTTAATGTGGATAACGGTATTTTTTGTCCTAGCTTTTTATGAGCTAAGTAGTCTTCAATACATTGCAAAACCATAGGGCTTCTAAGCTCTGCTGTTCTGGATTTTATTTCTTCATAGGTAAACCAATGGGTGGCGATGATTTCATCATCTTGAGGAATGCCTTGGGCAAGGCTATTAACTTCAATTACAAAACAAAAACGCATGAAGTAAAGCGCTAAATCAGGTCGGTGATAATAATAAATACCATTTAAATATTGCGGCGAAAGGGAAAGACCTATTTCTTCTAAAATTTCTCGCTCAGCTGCAGCTATCAAATTTTCGCCCGATTCTATATGACCTGCAGGCTGGTTAAAGACTTTTTTACCATTCTCTAATTCTTCAACGAGTAGGTATTTATCTTCACATACAATAACAGCAGCAACAGTTGTATTGGGTTTGAATTGATCGTCACCATGAGCATTTGTCATAGAGTTCATGCTATACACCTTTTATTTAGATAAGTTTAAATTTACTTATAGCGTTTTAAATAAGGCTAAACTCGCCATTTTTAATGTTATTGATGTTGTATTGCCCAATAGAGTATCGGATAAGTCGTAAAGTAGGAAAGCCAATATGAGCCGTCATTCTACGTACTTGTCGGTTTCTGCCTTCTTTTATTGAAATACTTAACCATGTTGTTGGAATGTTTTTACGTTCTCTTATTGGCGGATCTCTTGGCCAAATATCAGGTTCGTTCATCACTGAAACTTTAGCTGGCAACGTTAAACCATCTTTAAGGTTTACACCTTCTTGTAGCATTAATAACTGTGCTTGTGACGGTGCGCCTTCAACTTGAACCCAATAGGTTTTCTCTGTTTTTTGTTTAGGGTTAGCCAGTTTATGTTGTAGTTTACCGTCGTTAGTTAATAGTAGTAAACCTTCACTGTCTCTATCTAATCGCCCTGCCGCATATACCTCTTTCACATTAATATAGTCGGCTAAGGTTTTACGTTTTTGATCATCGGTAAATTGGCTCAATACGTCAAAGGGCTTGTTAAAAAGCACAATTTTACGTTCAGCCTCTGATAATGCTTTTACTTGAGGCTTAGCCGTTTTGTTTTGATTCCATTTTCCCGAGTACTTAGAACTTTTATTATTTTTATTCGTTTCGTTAACAGGAAGCTTACGCGAATTATTTCTTTTATTAGCGCTAGGTTGGCTAGTTCTATTTGTTATTTTTATGGGGTCATTCACGTAATTAATCTCGAATATTGAATTTATGATAGCGATAGCTATATTAAAGTATTTTTAAATCCGATAAAATGTTTCTAATTATTATTTTATTTTAAACGTGAAATGACTCATTTGATTTTCAAATGTTGTAATTTCAAGTCAATCTCGACTAGGACATTCAATGACTAAATCTAAGATTATTTATACTATTACTGACGAAGCACCAGCTTTAGCAACATATTCATTATTACCTATTATTCAATCTTTCACTGCATCTTCAAATATTGATGTTGAAACTCGTGATATTTCTTTAGCAGCTCGTATCATCGCTAACTTATCTGATTTCTTACCTGCTGAGCAAAAAACAGTTGATGCATTAGCTGAATTAGGTGAATTAGCAAAAACACCTGAAGCTAACATTATCAAATTACCAAACGTTTCTGCTTCTATTCCACAGTTACAAGCAGCAATCAAAGAACTTCAAGCTAAAGGTTTTGCTTTACCTGAATTTCCAGAAGATGCAAAAACAGATGAAGAGAAAGCGATTAAAGCGGCTTACTCTAAAGTTTTAGGTTCAGCTGTAAACCCAGTATTACGTGAAGGTAACTCTGACCGTCGTGCTCCTGGTTCAGTTAAACAATTTGCTAAAAACAACCCTCACCGTATGGGTAAATGGGCTGCTGATTCAAAATCACACGTTGCTCATATGACAAGTGGCGATTTCTACGGTAGCGAGCAATCAGTTACTGTTGCTGCTGCGACAGACGTTAAAATAGAATTTTTTGGTAAAGACGGTTCTACAAACGTATTAAAAGCATCTACTCCATTATTAGCTGGCGAAATTATTGATACATCAGTAATGAGCTCTAAAGCATTAAAAGCATTTTTAGCTGAGCAAATTGCAGATGCTAAAGCAAAAGGTGTTTTATTCTCATTACATTTAAAAGCAACCATGATGAAGGTTTCTGACCCAATTATGTTTGGTCAATGTGTATCTGTATTTTATAAAGACGTTCTTACAAAGCATGCAGCAACATTTGCTGAGTTAGGTGTTGATGTAAATAACGGTATTGGTGATGTTTACGCAAAAATTAAGTCTTTAGATGAAGCTAAACAAGCCGAAATTAAAGCTGACCTTGATGCTGTTTATGTTGATGCCCCTGCAATAGCAATGGTTGATTCAGATAAAGGTATTACTAACTTACACGTACCAAGCGATGTGATCATTGATGCTTCAATGCCTGCAATGATCCGTGGTGGCGGTAAAATGTGGAATGCTGCAAATAAAGAGCAAGACGCTAAAGCTGTAATTCCAGATCGTTGTTATGCAACGTTATATCAAGAAACTATCGAATTCTGTAAAGAAAATGGTGCATTTGACGTTACCACTATGGGTACAGTACCTAATGTTGGTTTAATGGCGCAAAAAGCTGAAGAATATGGTTCTCACGATAAAACTTTCCAAATGTCTGCTGACGGTGTTGTTAAAGTAACTGACGCTGCTGGTACTGTGCTTATGGAACAAAACGTTGAAGCTGACGATATCTTCCGTATGTGTCAAGCGAAAGACTTACCGATCCAAGATTGGGTTAAGCTAGCGGTTAACCGTTCACGTTTATCTGAAACACCAGCTATTTTCTGGTTAGATGAAAATCGTGCACATGATGCTGAAATGATTAAGAAAGTTAATACTTACTTAGCAGATCACGATACTGCTGGTTTAGATATTAAAATCTTATCTCCAGATGAAGCAACTCGAGTTACATTGAAACGTTGTAAAGATGGCCTTGATACTATTTCTGTAACAGGTAACGTTTTACGTGATTACTTAACTGATTTATTCCCAATCTTAGAATTAGGTACTTCAGCTAAAATGCTTTCAATCGTTCCACTAATGAACGGTGGTGGTTTATTTGAAACTGGTGCTGGTGGTTCTGCTCCTAAGCATGTTCAACAGTTTGAAAAAGAAAACTACTTACGTTGGGATTCACTAGGTGAGTTCTTGGCATTAGCTGCTTCTTTAGAGCACTTAGCACAAACTACTAATAACGCTAAAGCACAAGTACTTGCTGATACATTAGATTCTGCAACAGCTAAGTTTTTAGCTGAAAACAAATCTCCAGCTCGTAAGTTAGCGCAAATTGATAACCGTGGTTCACACTTCTACTTAGGTTTATATTGGGCACAAGCACTTGCTGCTCAATCAGACAATGCTGACTTAAAAGCAGAGTTTACTCCTATTGCTGCTAAGTTAACTGAACAAGAAGTAACTATTGTTCAAGAATTAAATGGTGCTCAAGGTCCAGCACAAGATATCGGCGGTTACTACTTCGCTGATGTTGCTTTAGCTTCTAAAGCTATGCGTCCTAGTGCAACATTAAACGCTATACTTTCTGCATAGTCTTCGTTTCAGAAATACTAAAAAGCTGAGTGTGAACTCAGCTTTTTTTTGTCTAAAATATACCTATTCCAATAATTAAAGCTGTAAGCCTTCTTAATAAATAACGCTAAACAATCACTTCAATACATTATTACAATAAAAGTCACTCTTAACCTCAACCTTAGCTTTAGCTCGATAAAATTAATTATTGATAGCGATCGTTAAGATCGTTAATAGGAATAGAAATAGGAATCTGCTATTTAGGGATGTAATAAATTCATCAATTTATTATTTAAATGGATATGGTTTTTTTGAGAATAGATTTTGTCTATATGTTGTTTTAATTTTTGATAGTGAAAATTGAAGTGATGTTATATGAAGCTTAGTTAAGTTAATAATAAGCCATTTTGAAATGAAAAAAGTCAGGAGGAACAAAACATAACCTAAAAGGTTTTATTCCCCCTATAACTTAATCTTCAGTAGGTTCGATATCTGTAGGGGTAATACTTGCTGCATGATGACCTTTAGGTCCTGCATCTATTTCATAATTAACGTCTTGTCCCGCTTTTAACGTGCGGTAACCTTCCATTTGAATAGTTGAGTAATGAGCAAATATATCTTCACCACCTTCTTCTGGGCGAATAAAACCGAAACCTTTAGCATTGTTAAACCATTTAACTGTACCCTGAGCCATACTTCTACATCCTTTTTTTTAAAATCAACTAGGTATATACTTGTCTTTCTTAAGCACCTTAAAAATCAAGTCGTGACTAAAATAACGTCACACTTAAATCCTAGAATACTTTGATTATTAGTCAAGTTATATTTCACTATTTTTTAACATGATTAAACATTAAAATAGTCTTAAAAATTACAGCAAAATTATTATCTACAGGCTAATATATAAATATGAGTAAATGGAAAGAGCTTACGGACAACCAAGAGCTACTTGAAGAAATTATTGAAATAGATAACGTGAAACCTCCGATGTATAACGTTATATTGTTAAATGATGATTATACGCCTATGGATTTTGTTGTAGAGGTGTTACGACTTTTCTTTAATATGGATTCAGATCGAGCAACAGATATCATGCTTGATATACATTATAAAGGTAAAGGTAGTTGTGGCACATTTACTGCAGAAATTGCAGAGACCAAAGTAAGCCAAGTAAGTAGTTACGCTACAGAAAATCAGCACCCATTAAAGTGCAAAATGGAAAAAGTGTAATGTAGTATGTTTTTGACAGTGGAGTAAAGTATGCTAAATAAAGATTTAGAAAGTTCATTAAACTTAGCTTTTCGTCAAGCTAAAGATTCTCGTCACGAATTCATGACGGTAGAGCATTTATTACTCGCATTATTAGATAACCCAGCCTCTATAGAAGCCCTAACAGCTTGTGGAGCAGATATTTCCATATTAAGTAAGGAATTACTTAGCTTTATCGGGGAAACGACTCCTGTCATTCCTGAAAGCGAATTAGAAAGAGAAACACAACCTACCTTAGGTTTTCAACGCGTATTACAGCGCGCTGTGTTTCATGTACAATCTTCAGGTAAAAGCGAAGTTAATGGTGCCAATGTACTTGTCGCTATTTTTAGCGAACAAGAATCACAAGCCGCTTATTTCCTTAAAAAATTAGAGGTTACGCGTTTAGATATCGTTAACTTCATCTCTCATGGCATTTCTAAAATTGAAAGTAATGAACCATTACATTCAGCAGAAGACGTTGATCAGAAAGTTGAAGAAGAAGCACGTACGATTGATAACTTTGCCGTTAACCTTAATGAAGAAGCATTAAAGGGCAATATTGATCCGCTTATCGGCAGAACAGATGAGCTTGAAAGAACACTTCAAGTACTGAGCCGTCGTCGCAAAAACAATCCGTTATACGTTGGTGAAGCTGGCGTAGGTAAAACGGCAATTGCTGAAGGTTTAGCTAATTTAATTATTTCAGACAAATCACCTGAGTTCTTAGTTGACGCAACTATCTATTCGTTAGATATGGGCGCCTTATTAGCAGGAACAAAATATCGTGGTGATTTTGAGAAACGTTTTAAAGCCGTTTTAAAAGAATTAGAAAATGATAAAAATGCCATTTTATTTATTGATGAAATTCATACAATAATTGGTGCAGGTGCTGCTTCAGGCGGCATGATGGACGCTTCTAACTTACTTAAACCGTTATTATCTTCAGGCAAGTTACGCTGTATTGGATCAACCACTTATCAAGAGTACAACAGTATTTTTGAGAAAGATCGTGCGCTTGCAAGGCGTTTCCAAAAGATTGATGTAGCTGAGCCAAGTGTTGATGATACAACTAAAATCTTACAAGGTTTAAAAGAGAAGTACGAAACCCATCACGGAATTCGTTATACCAACAAAGCGTTAAAAGCTGCAGCTCAATTATCGGCTAAGTATATTAACGAACGCTTCTTACCTGATAAAGCGATAGATGTTATTGATGAAGCAGGTGCAAAACAACAACTAGTTGCTGCATCTAAACGTAAAAAAATCATCAACAATACCGATATTGAAACCATTGTTGCAAAAATGGCGCGTATTCCAGAGAAGTCAGTATCTTCAACAGAAACTAACAGTCTTAAAACGCTAGATAGAAACCTTAAGATGGTGGTTTTTGGTCAAGATCATGCCATTGATGAACTGACATCTGTTATTCGTTTATCTCGTGCTGGTTTAGGTAATGAAGAGAAGCCGATTGGTTCGTTCTTGTTTGCTGGACCTACAGGTGTCGGTAAAACAGAAATTACGCAACAGCTAGCGAAAACCTTAGGTGTTGAATTGCTACGTTACGATATGTCTGAGTACATGGAGAAACACGCAGTAAGTAGACTTATAGGCGCTCCTCCAGGCTATGTTGGTTATGAGCAGGGCGGTTTGTTAACTGATGCTGTTCTTAAACACCCACATTCAGTAGTTTTACTTGATGAAATTGAAAAAGCGCATCCTGATGTGTTCAATATTCTTTTACAAGTTATGGATCACGGAACGTTAACTGATAACAATGGACGTAAAGCTGACTTTAGAAACGTTATTATTGTATTAACGACTAATGCTGGTGTTACTGAAACAACTAAGCAGTCTATTGGTTTTAAACAGCAAGACACGAGTTTAAATGCAATGGATGAGATTAATAAAGTATTCTCACCAGAGTTTCGTAACCGTTTAGATAACATTGTTTGGTTTAACCATTTAGGCACCGATATTATTCATCAAGTTGTTGATAAGTTTATTGTTGAACTTCAAGCGCAATTAGATGAAAAAGGTGTATCTTTAGAGCTTTCAAAAGCAGCCAAAGATTGGTTAGCTGAAAAAGGCTACGATAAGAATATGGGTGCACGACCTATGGCTAGACTGATTCAAGAACATTTGAAGAAGAACTTAGCGAATGAGTTATTATTTGGTGATCTTACCAATGGCGGCGTTGCTAAAGTTGATGTGAAGAAAGACAAGCTTGTTATTCAATGTGAATCGAAGAAAGAGCTAGTAGAGCATTAATCTGAGTTAGCGTTGTTGCATTTAATACCAATCGAGTAAACTAGCTTCATTCGATTGGTATAAAATATAGATTAATTCTTAAATTTCAGACAAATAAAAGCCCAGTTGTAATCAACTGGGCTTTTTAATTGTATTATAAAGTTATTATCTTGCGCGGAAGATAATACGACCTTTAGATAAATCGTATGGAGTTAACTCAACAGTAACTTTATCACCCGTTAATATACGGATATAATTTTTTCTCATTTTACCTGAAATGTGTGCAGTAACTACATGGCCATTTTCAAGTTCAACTCGGAACATAGTATTTGGCAACGTGTCTAAAACAGTGCCTTGCATTTCAATATTTTCTTCTTTCGCCATTGGGCGTAAAACCTCTAAAGTTGATCTACCGTCAATTGCAATGTGTCTAATTCGAAACGGTCTAATTAATGATGTATAAAAAGCTGCGCAGATGATGCCGAATTGAGCGCCTAAAGTAAAGCGAATGTGCTATTTATTTGTTGTTATCCATCTATTTTCTATTAATTCTTGGTATGGATAGTACTTATTTTTGTAATTCATTTTTTGGCAACTATCAATTTGATAACCTAAATATAAATATTCTTTCTTATGAAGTTTAGTAAATTTTATTTGATTGAGTATCGAAAACACGCCTAAACCTTTTGTTCGATAATCAGGATGATAAAAAGTATAAACAGCTGAAAGGGCGTTACTTAATACATCGGTAACGGCAACTGAAATCAGAATATCTTCATCCCAAGTTTCAATAAATAGTTGTTCAGATACACTACTTTTAGTGAAGGTTTCATACTGCGCTATAGTGGCAGGAAACATGCTGCCATCGTGATGTATGGTATTAATATAATTTTCGTATAACGTGTAATAGCCTTCTTTAGGCTCGTTAGATATTTTTAAAACATAACCTTTGTTTTTATTAAGTAAACGTTTTTGACTTTTTGATAGGCTGAATAGTTCAGGGATCACTCGAATAGATTTACATGCTTTGCAATTGATACAATGAGGTCGGTAAATTTGATCACCGCTGCGTCTAAAGCCGTTTTCCATTAACCAAGAGTATTGATCAGTGTTATGTAATCGCTCATCTACAGCCACAAGCAGGCGCTCTTCTTCATCAGGTAAATAATTACAGGTGAAAGGTTGAGTTATTCCGAATTTATAATCGTCAGACATATAATAGACCTAGTTTTGGGGCTGTGATCTTTCAAGGTTACTTTGCAGTTAGTTAATTTCTTGTGGTAGCCAAAAGTCTTCAGGAACTGTCATTGATAAATGTTTTTCCTGTAGTGCAATAAAATAGTCTCGAGAAACTTCCGTACAGCCCATATCTTCTAAAAATGGATTTAACATCTGACAATCTATCATGCCGATGTTAACGCTTTCTAAGTGTTGTGTTAAGGCTACAAGTGCAATTTTAGAGGCATTACTTACTTTATAGAACATAGACTCGCCTGAGAAATATCCGTTCACTGCTACGCCATACAGGCCGCCAACTAATTCATCATTTTGCCATACCTCAATACTGTGAGCATGACCTTGTTGATGTAATTGTTTATAAGCATTACTCATGTCGGACACAATCCAAGTCCCTTCTTTTCTAAAAGGTGCATCAGCACAAAGGTTGATAACTTGATTAAAAGCTTTATTGATTGAAACGGTGAAGTTCTTTTGCTTTAGCACTTTTCTTAAGGTTCGGTTTATTTTAATCGAGGACGTGGTAATGATAGCTCTAGGATCAGGACTCCACCACATAATCGGCTCGCCATTTGAATACCAAGGAAAAGCACCATGAGCATATGCGCTACATAAACGTTCAACACTTAAGTCGCCACCCATGGCAAGTAAACCATTAGGTTCGGTTAAGGCATTTTCTAGAGGAGGGAATACCAAACTCTCGTTGCTAAGTAATTCAAGAGTTTGGTTCATATCAATAGACTTATCGTTATTAATAGAGTGATATTAAGGATTAAGAGTTTTTAGCATCTAAATAACGTTCAGCATCTAATGCAGCCATACAGCCAGCACCAGCAGAAGTGATTGCTTGACGGTAAATATGGTCAGCTACGTCACCAGCAGCAAATACACCTTCAACACTTGTTTGTGTTGCATTGCCTGATGTACCACTTTGAATCGTTAAGTAACCATCTTTCATATCTAATTGATCTTTAAATATATCAGTATTTGGTTTGTGACCAATGGCGATGAACGTGCCCATTACTTCTAAATCTTCAGTTTTATCAGATTTAGTGTCTTTTAATCGAATACCTGTAACACCCATGTCGTCACCTAATACTTCGTCTAGGGTACGGTCTAAATGTAGAACTATTTTACCTTCTTCAACCTTTTTGTATAAACGGTCAGCAAGGATTTTCTCAGAACTAAATGTGTCACGTCTGTGAACTAAATGTACTTCTGAAGCTATGTTAGCTAAGTATAATGCTTCTTCAACAGCCGTATTACCACCACCAACAACAGCAACTTTTTGGTTACGGTAAAAGAAACCATCACAAGTAGCACATGCTGAAACACCTTTACCCATAAAAGCTTCTTCAGAAGGTAAACCTAAGTATTGAGCTGATGCGCCAGTACAAATTATAAGTGCATCACATGTATATGAACCTACATCACCTTTTAATTTAAAAGGACGTACGCTGAAATCTACTTCACTTATGTGATCAAATATAATTTCAGTATCAAATTTTTCAGCATGCTTTTGCATACGATCCATAAGTGCTGGACCTGTTAAGTCGTCAGCATCACCTGGCCAGTTTTCAACTTCAGTTGTTGTTGTTAATTGTCCACCTTGCTGCATACCAGTGATCATTACAGGATTTAAGTTTGCTCGTGCCGCATATACTGCAGCAGTGTAGCCAGCAGGTCCTGATCCTAGGATAAGTAATGGACAATGTCTGGTTTCGCTCATGGTGTACTCCAAAAAATTGATAAAGGTAAAGAGAAAAATAAATATAAGATATTAATTGGGAGTTTAAGCAAAGATCACAAGAGGGTAAATTACTTTTTTGATAAATAAATCTTATAAGTGCAAGCTTATGTGTACAGCGATGGCATAGAATATCAAACGTATTATTAAATCAATCTACTTTATTCGTAGAATAAACGATCAAAAAAAAGGTGCTTATTTTAATAACTAGTTGTTTTAATTATTAAATAAATAACGATGTGATTGACCTTTATTATTGTGTAATTTCTTATATGCCATCAAAAATGGCTATTTAACGCCGAGTTCTTTTAATCTTTCTAAAAGGTAACTTTTTTGAGTATGTCGTTCAGATAGAACAACTTCACCACGAGGATGAAGAAATAATGGCAATGATATTCTGGATTTCTCACTCGCCTTTCCTGAAGGGTTAATTACACGATGGCTGGTTGAAGGAAAATAACCACCAGACGCCTCTTGTAACATATCACCAATATTAATAATTAAACTACCAAAATCAGATGGCACGTCTACCCATGAACCATCTTGTTGTTGTACTTGCAGTCCAGGCTCATTAGCAGCAGGTAATATAGTTAATAAGTTAATGTCTTCATGAGCTGCAGCTCTAACAGCTCCAGGCTCTTCATCACCGATAAGAGGAGGGTAATGTAAAATTCGTAATAAGGTATTCGGTGTATCTTTAATCATATTAGAAAGTTTTTCTGAATACTTTGAAGATACGGTTTCTGGGCTATATTTTTCTACCCAGTCAAGTAATTCAGCGGCAAGATCAGAAGCATTTTTATAATAAGTTAGTATTTCTTCTTTTAATTGCTCTGGTATTCTTCCCCAAGGATAAACGTGAAAATATTCCTTTATGTCTCTTTTAGCATGACCTTTAGCTGTTTCTGAAATTTCAGATGAAAAGTAACCGTCTTGTTTCTTCGGATCAAAACTTAATTCATGCTTTTCTTCAGTGCTAAAGTATTCATACCAATTTTTATAAATCGATTCAACAAGCTCTTGCTGAATAGGGTGGTTTATTAATACACCGAAGCCAGTTTCTCTTAAGCTTTGAACAAATAATTTTCCAGCATCTTTATCTTGATAATCGACAACCTGAATTTGCATGATTGGTTTCCTCTATATAATTTTTCATGTTTATTGGAATATAGCATAACCTAACCAAATGGTCAGTATTAAGGTTTATGTAAAAAAAAACCTCTGTTAAATATAACAGAGGTTCTTAAATACTATTTAAATAGCACCAACTAGTCGTGCTATTTAATTTGACTTCATTTTACTATAACGATGCAACTGCTTGTTCAGGAGCTACGTAGTCATAACCTAATACATCAGCAACTGGCTTGTAAGTGATTTTTCCACCTAAAACATTTAAGCCATTCATAAGATGAACATCATCAAGCATTGCTTGTTTAGCACCTTTGTTCGCTAAAGTAACAGCGAAAGGCATAGTTGCATTAGTTAACGCCATTGTTGAAGTACGTGCTACGCCACCAGGCATGTTAGCTACACAGTAATGTACTACATCGTCAACAACATATGTTGGATCTTGATGAGTTGTTGCTTTAGACGTTTCAAAACAACCGCCTTGGTCAATCGCAACATCTACAACTACAGCGCCTTTCTTCATCATTTTGATGTGTTCAGCACTTACTAGTTTAGGAGCAGCAGCACCAGGGATTAATACAGCGCCAATCACTAAGTCAGCTTCTACAATTAATTGATCCATAGCGTCAGCAGTTGAATAAACTGTTTTTAAACGACCATCGAATTCAACATCAAGTTGACGTAAACGAGGAAGTGAACGGTCAAGAATTGTAACGTCAGCACCCATACCAACAGCCATACGAGCTGCTTGAGTACCAACAACACCACCACCAACGATTAATACTTTTGCAGGAGCAACACCAGGTACACCACCTAATAATGCACCTAAACCGCCTTGTGCTTTTTCAAGAGCGTGAGCGCCAGCTTGAATAGACATACGTCCAGCAACTTCAGACATAGGAGCTAATAATGGTAAACCACCAGAAGCAGCAGTCACTGTTTCGTAAGCAATACAAGTTGCGCCAGAAGCAACTAATAATTCAGTTTGCTTAGGATCTGGTGCTAAATGTAAGTAAGTAAATAATACTTGGCCAGGGCGAAGCATTTTACATTCATTTGGTTGAGGCTCTTTTACTTTAATTATCATATCAGCAGTTGCAAAAATCTCTTCAGCTGTATCGATGATTTTTGCGCCAGCAGCTATGTACTGTTCGTTTTCAAAGCCAATTGATGCGCCGCCATTGTTTTCTACAATAACGTCGTGGCCGTTAACAGTTAACTCTTTAACACCAGCAGGTGTTAGGCCAATACGGTATTCGTGGTTTTTTATTTCTTTTGGTACACCGATGATCATAATTGTTTTCTCTGTTTTTTGTGAGTGTTTTATTTAAAGCTAGTATAGTTGTGTTTTACTGGATTAACCTGTCGTTATTTTATTTATATTGGAGTATTATCCTGTTTAGGTTTTATTCTTTAGATAAATATATTGTAAGGGTGTCTAGGTGAGAAAGTTAGATCGTATTGATAAAAATATACTTTATGAATTACAAAAAAATGGTCGATTATCTAATATCGATTTATCTAAGCAAGTAGGGCTAAGTCCAACACCCTGTTTAGAAAGAGTAAAGCGTTTAGAAACTGATAAGTTTATTCTAGGATATAGCGCCAAACTTAATGCTGATTACTTAGATGCAGCCTTATTAGTGTTTGTTGAAATTACATTAACTAAAACCAGCCCTGACGTGTTTGATGACTTTTCAAAAGCGGTTCAAACATTAGACGTAATACAAGAATGCCATTTGGTTTCAGGTAACTTCGATTTTTTACTTAAAACACGCGTAAAAGATATGTCAGCGTATCGAGAGTTACTTGGAGAAACTTTACTTAGGTTACCTTCTGTAAGCGAAAGTCGTAGTTATGTTGTTATGGAAGAAGTAAAAGCTAACAATGTGTTACCAATTAAACGCTAAAAAAATGTTAATATGGCCAATATTTTGTTATTTTATAAGGTATTAAATTCTTCTTTTTTTCATGGTAGATATATTGTCTCAGGAATCTTCTAAATTAAACGGCGTTCAACGCCTACTTGAAGCTGGCTTATTGGTTTCATGTGTTTTCGCTATGTACATGATGCTCATCTTATTCACTTTTGATTCGGCAGATCCTGGGTGGGCACAAACGGGTTATCAAACCGAAATTCGTAATATGGGTGGCGCTGTAGGTGCATACTTATCTGATCTACTTCTCAATCTGTTTGGCCTAGTGGCTTATACTCTACCTTTTGTTATTGCTTTAACGGGTTGGTTAATTTTCCAAAAATATCACAAATTAATGCAGCTTGATTACTTAACGTTAGGTTTAAAGTTTATTGGCTTTATTTTGTTGTACGTTGGTATAACATCTATAGCGAGTATGAACTTTGACGATATTTTCTATTTTTCTGCAGGTGGAATTATAGGAGATATATTAAGTAATACATTATTGCCTTACTTTTCATTTGTGGGCAGTACCTTAATTTTCCTTTTACTTTGCGGCACAGGCTTTGTGTTATTAACAGGTTTTTCATTACTCGCTTTTATCGACACTGTTGGTTTATATACCATACGAGGTATGCAGTATTTAGCTAATCTTCCTAGCTTATTAAAAGAACACTTTGGCACTTCAGGTACTGAAGAAACAGACAAAGTTGATACAACAGAACCTGAAAAAGTAGCTATAGAAGATAAAACACCTTCGGCACCTTCTAAATTCAAACAGAAAATATCGAGTGTAGCCGCGAAAATCACCGCGAAGAAAGAGCCATCAGACATCGAGAAAAATAAAGACGATGTTGAACATGCCTTCTCATCTCTTTCGGCTAAAAATAGCGATGAAATGATCAGCCCAAGTAACAATGACATTCCATATCAGTTAGACGATGAGCTTGAACCTTTTGTTGATATTAACGACATCATGGGTGAGCCATTAGCAATTAATGTTCAAGAGCATGTAAATGCTGATGAAATTACAGCTGCTTTTGAAGATGTAGAAAAGATAGTAATGCCCGTTTCCACTAAGCCAGCAGCTCAATCGCCATCTACAGAAATAAAAGACAAGTACAAAGGAATGCCTGGACTTGACTTATTAGATCGCCCAGACCGTGCCAAACACCCCATTGATCAAGAACAACTCGATCGAGTTTCTCGCTTAGTCGAAGAGAAATTACTTGAGTTTGGGATTATAGCCGAAGTGGTTGGTATTTTCCCTGGACCGGTAATTACCCGGTTTGAATTGAATTTAGCCCCAGGCGTTAAAGCCAGTAAAATCACCAACTTATCGAAAGATTTAGCTCGGTCGCTATCAGCAAAAAGTGTTCGTGTTGTTGAAGTTATCGAAGGTAAGTCTGTGATCGGTATCGAATTACCGAACAAACACCGTGAAACCGTATTCTTTGCCGACGTTATTTCTTGTGATAAATTCTCTGAGTCAAGATCAAATTTGGCGATGGCCATTGGTAGTGATATATCAGGAGAGCCTGTTATTGCTGACCTAGCTAAAATGCCACATCTACTCGTTGCGGGTACCACAGGCTCAGGTAAATCTGTTGCAGTTAATACCATGATTGTCAGTATTTTATATAAATCTTCGCCTGAAGATGTACGTATGATCATGATAGATCCCAAGCAAGTAGAATTATCAGTTTACGACGGTATACCTCATTTATTATCTGAGGTAGTTACTGACATGAAAGAAGCAGCAAATGCGTTGCGTTGGTGTGTAGGAGAAATGGAGCGACGTTATCAGTTAATGTCAAAGCTTGGTGTCAGAAATCTTAAAGGTTATAACGACAAAGTTGCTAAGGCGATAGAGGCCGGTGAACCGTTAATTGATCCTTTATGGGAACCCAAGGATGCCTTTAGCCAAACACCACCCTTATTAACAAAACTGCCGTCAATTGTGATTATTGTTGATGAGTTTGCTGACATGATGATGATTGTAGGTAAAAAAGTTGAAGAACTTATTGCCCGTATTGCACAAAAGGCACGTGCTGCAGGTATTCATTTAATTCTAGCGACGCAACGTCCATCTGCTGATGTTATTACGGGGTTAATTAAAGCCAATATTCCGACGCGTATGGCGTTAAGAGTTCAATCTAGAATAGAATCGCGCATCATTTTAGATCAACAAGGCGCAGATCAACTCTTGGGCATGGGTGATATGTTTTATTTACCGCCAGGTGAAGCTGTACCCATTCGAGTACATGGCGCTTTTGTTGATGACCATGAAGTACATGCAGTGGTTAGTGATTGGAAATCAAGAGCAGAGCCTAATTATATTGAAGATATTCTGTCAGGCGGTAGCGATCAAGAAATTTTATTACCCGGTGAAGTTTCAGAAGGCTCTGAAGATGAAGAGCTAGATACTTTATTTGATGAAGCCGTTAACTTTGTTACTGCATCACGCCGAGTATCTATTTCAAGCGTACAACGTAAATTTAGAATCGGGTATAACCGAGCGGCACGTATTGTTGAACAAATGGAAATGCAGGGCATAGTAACCACACCAGGTAATAACGGCGCTCGAGAAGTATTAGCTCCGCCTCCTATTAAGGATTTTAACGATGAATAAAAAGAATTTTACAATAGCTGCGCTAGTTTTATCTATTAGTCAGTTTATTACATTACCGAGTAGTGCTGCTGATTTGAGTCTTCCACCTGTTGCTAAAGAAGCTGTAGTTCAACAAGTTAATACACTTGCTACAACTTCAGTGGAATACAAAAAAGAATTGATGGAAAAACTGAGTCACATTAATCAATTTAGCGCAGTGTTCGAACAAGAGATTATTGATAATGAGGGTAACATTCTTCAAACAGGTGGCGGCGATTTAGCCGTTAAACGTCCTAATCTAGTGCATTGGAATACCACATCGCCAGATGAATCTTTGATTGTATCTGATGGTGAATCTATTTTTCTGTTTGACCCATTTATAGAACAAGTAACCGCTTATAAACTTGACGGTGCTATCGCGAATACACCTATTTTGCTGATCACGAGTAATGACACCGCATTATGGGAACAATACTCAGTAAGCCGTTCATCAGCTAACAATTATGTAATACATGCTAATGATGTAAATAGCCGTATTAAAACCTTAGAAATTAACTTTAATGATAAAAGTGAATTATCAGGTTTTACCTTTCTTGATGTCACAGGGCAGTTAAGTAAAGTATCACTTAACAATATGAACTTATCGACAAATTTAGATCCATCACTATTTACATTTACTATTCCTGAAGGCGCTCATTTAGATGACCAGCGCTAATGGCACTCTTGATTTAAGTTTTCAAGAAGATCCTCCATTTCTTCCGCTTGCCGCTAAATTACGACCTAAAACCTTAGCTGATTATGTTGGTCAAGAACATATACTCGGTATGGGAATGCCATTACGTCTTGCTGTTGAGCAGGGGCGTTGTCATTCTTTAATTTTTTGGGGCCCACCAGGTACAGGTAAAACCACATTAGCTGAAATTATTGCTAGCCATTCTAATGCGGAAATTGAACGTGTGTCTGCAGTAACCTCTGGTATTAAAGAAATACGTCAAGCTATTGATAGTGCAAAGCAACGTGCTATTCATCAGAAAAAAAGAACGGTTTTATTTGTTGATGAAGTCCATCGTTTCAATAAAAGTCAGCAAGATGCTTTCTTACCTCATATTGAAGATGGCACTATTATTTTTATTGGTGCGACAACTGAAAATCCCGCTTTTGAGCTTAACCAAGCGGTATTATCTCGAGCCAGAGTTTATACCCTTAAAAAGCTTAGCGAAGAAAACTTAGCGGTCGTATTAGCCAAAGCCATTCAGTTTGAAGAAAGCCGTGCAGCGACCCAATTAAAAATTAAAATAGATGAAGGTGCAAAAAAACAACTTTTTGCAAGCGCTAGTGGAGACGCTCGTCGCTTACTTAATCTTTTTGAAAACAGCTTAGAAGTTATTGAAATCCTTAATCAGCAAAAACATATTAATATTGAAACCGTTATTAAAGTCGCTGGCGATAAAATTGCTATGTACGATAAAGGTGGCGATGCTTTTTATGACTTAATTAGCGCTTTTCATAAGTCGGTACGTGGTTCAGATCCCGATGCTGCGTTGTATTGGTATGCCCGAATATTAACAGGCGGTGGCGACCCGTTATATGTAGCGAGGCGTTTACTTGCCATTGCCAGTGAAGACATTGGTAATGCTGACCCTAGAGCTATGCAACTAGGACTAAATGCATGGGATACTTTTCATCGCGTTGGACCAAGCGAAGGTGAGCGGGCAATTGCACAAGCTGCTGTATATATGGCATTAGCACCAAAGAGTAATGCTGTTTATATGGCGTTTAATAATGCTAAAGAACTTGCTAAACAGACTTCAGATCTTGATGTGCCTTTTCATTTGAAAAATGCCACAAGTTCCATTACCAAAGACTTAGGTCATGGTGCTGAATATCGATATGCTCATAACGAACCTAATGCTTTTGCTGCGGGTGAATGTTATTTACCGCCTGAAATTGCTAGTACACAACTTTATGAACCCACAGATCGCGGCTTAGAAAAACAGCTGAGAGAAAAACTCAATTATTTGAATTCACTCAATAGGAATAGTAATGAGCACAGGTATAAGTAATTTATCACTCTACCTTTTTGTCGCATTAGGTGGCGCATGTGGTGCCAGTTTACGATTTTTTGTTTATCAATTAATTTTGAATTGGGGAGGAAAAGGATTCCCTTTTGCGACGCTGGCGGTTAATATTTCGGGTTCTCTTGTAATGGGAGTGTTATACGGACTCATTGAACAAGGTATTATTGAAATTTCCGTCTACCGAACCCTTATTGGTGTTGGGTTTTTAGGGGCTTTTACTACCTTTTCAACATTTTCATTAGATACCGTGTTGATTTTACAACAGGGTGAATATATCAAAGCGATAATGAATGTTTTTCTTAATGTTGGCTTATGTATTGTAGCTGCAGCATTAGGTCTATTCCTTGTCTCCATTTTTAACAAATAAAGAAAACGTGACTTCTCATGCTAGATCCAAAATTATTTAGAACAGATATTGAAAAAACAGCTGAATTATTAGCTTTACGTGGTTATCAACTTGATACAGCAACATTGTCAGAGCTTGAATCAACACGTAAAGAAATACAGGTTAAAACTCAAGATTTACAAAGCCAACGTAATACGCGTTCAAAATCGATTGGACAAGCAAAATCACGTGGTGAAGATATTCAGCCATTACTAGCTGAAGTGAGCCAATTAGGTGATGAACTTGAAGCAGCTAAAGAAGAGCAGAATGTAATTCTACAAAAGATTAATGACATCACTGCAGCAGTACCTAACTTAATTCATGAATCAGTACCGCAAGGTAAATCTGAAGATGATAACGTTGAAATTAAACGTTGGGGTACGCCACGCGAATTTGATTTTGAAGTTAAAGATCATGTTGATCTTGGTGGCTCAATAGGCAATGGTTTAGACTTTGAAAGTGGTGCTAAACTGGCAGGAACACGTTTTGCTGTAATGCGTGGCAATATTGCTAAGTTACACCGTGCATTAGCTCAGTTTATGCTAGATACGCATAGTGAAGAGCATGGCTACGAAGAAATGTATGTACCTTACTTAGTGAATCACGATTCGCTTTTTGGTACAGGTCAGTTACCTAAATTTGGTGAAGACTTATTTCATACCGATTTAAACAATAAAACTTTCTCACTTATTCCTACAGCTGAAGTTCCGCTAACGAATCTTGTTAGAGACGAAATTGTTGAAGAAGCTGACTTACCTATTAAAATGTGTGCTCATACACCATGTTTTAGAAGTGAAGCTGGTTCATACGGAAGAGACATTCGCGGACTTATTCGTCAGCATCAATTCGACAAAGTTGAAATGGTACAGATTGTTAAGCCAGAAGACTCTTTTGAAGCATTAGAGAAACTAACAGGGCATGCAGAAGCTATCCTGGAAAAACTAGGTTTACCTTACAGAACTGTAATTTTATGTACAGGTGATATTGGTTTTAGCGCAACAAAAACGTTTGATATTGAAGTGTGGTTACCTGCACAAAATACTTACCGCGAAATTTCATCATGTTCAAACATGGGCGATTTCCAAGCGCGCCGTATGCAAGCTCGTTACAGAAGTACTGATTCTAAAAAACCAGAACTTGTTCATACATTAAATGGTTCAGGTTTAGCTGTTGGTCGTACACTTGTTGCTGTGTTAGAAAACTATCAACAAGCAGATGGTAGTGTTGCCATTCCAGAAGTACTACAACCTTATATGAAAGGTTTAAAAAGCATAGGTTAATTCACATGTTTTAACCGACAAAAATCCGATGTTTATCATCGGATTTTTTTTGTTCAAAATAAAATGAATGTTAATTACAAAATTCTGGTCATATAGCTATCAAAGCTTTAAATTTTTTTGTTATTTTTATTAAGGACATGTCGTGGTACGTAATCTTGCTATTCAAGTGGTTATATTTGTAGGGATTTTTAATCTAGTTTCATGGTTTAAAACAACTTCAATGTTGTCGAATGATACGCAAATGACAGAGGAGTCATTGGTATTAAATACCATTATGAACACACCTGTTGAATTATTATCAAAAGATAAAAAAACGGTTATTTACTTTTTCGCACCTTGGTGTCAAATTTGTCATTTAAGTATTGAGAACTTAGAAGAGTTTTACTTAGAAAATCAAGATGTTAATGTTGTAGCTGTGGCTTTAGATTATATGGATGTTGATCAGGTAAGAGCGTTTACACAAGAGCACCAATTAACCTTTCCTATAGCATTGGGTACCGAGAAAATTAAACATAAATTTAGCATAGGTGCTTATCCTAGTTATTACGTTTTTGATGAAAATAATACGGTTATCTCTAAATCAGTTGGATATTCAACAGAAGCAGGAATGTATTTACGAATACTTTAGTACTTCTGCTTTGCTGAATGATTGTGTACACTGATATTTTTAAATTTCCGAAAGCTTATATTCTATGCAAATTACCTCTAATTTCGACAGTGGAAATATCCATGTCGTAGATGCTTCTAACCCGTCAAATATTCAATTAGAAATCAAGCAAGATCACCAATCAGAATACTTTCAATGGTTTCATTTCAAATTACATAATACTGAGCGTTGTGAGCATGTTCTAAATCTAACGAATGCGGGTCAGTCAGCTTACGTTAAAGGTTGGGAGAATTATCAAGCCGTTGCATCTTATGATCGCCAAGAATGGTTCCGTGTTCCAACAACGTTCGATGGTAAACAATTAAGTATTACCTTAACGCCTGAATATGATGCCGTTTATTTAGCTTATTTTTGCCCTTACAGTTACGAACGTCACCAAGATCTTCTTCATTCCGCCCAATTAAATACACACTGTCAGTTAGACGTTTTAGGTCAAACCTTAGATGGTCGTGATATGTCATTACTTGTTGTTGGTGAACCAGGTGCTGGTAAAAAGAATATATGGTTAACAGCAAGACAACATCCAGGCGAAACTATGGCTGAATGGTTTATGGAAGGACTTATCGATCGCTTACTTGATAACGACGATGGTGTAGCACGCGCTTTATTAAATAAAGCCGTATTCTATATTGTGCCTAATATGAATCCAGATGGTAGTGTTAGAGGTCATTTACGTACAAATGCCGCAGGTGTAAATTTAAATAGAGAATGGCAAACACCCACGCTAGATAAAAGCCCTGAAGTATTTTTAGTACGCGAGAAAATGCTAGCAACAGGTGTTGATCTATTTTTAGATGTACATGGCGACGAAGCGTTACCTTACAACTTTTTAGCCGGTGGTGAAGGTATTCCATCGTACGATGAGCGCTTAAAAAACTTAGAAGATAAATTTAAAGCCATTCTTTTAGCTGTAACGCCTGAATTTCAAGACGATAAAGGTTATGAGAAAGATGCACCTGGTCAAGCTAATTTAACTTTAGCGTCAAACTGGGTAGGCGAGCAATTTAAGTGTTTATCTTATACTATTGAAATGCCTTTTAAAGATAATGACTTATTACCTGATCCAAGTGTTGGTTGGTCTGACGAAAGAAGCAGTTTATTTGGACGCGACTTTTTAACCGCCATCTATCATGTAAGCGATGACATTTAAAAACCTTATTAAAAAATAATAAAATAAAAATCATAATTAGGAGAAAGTTTTAACGGGGGAATACAAGTCAGAGTTTTTTGGGAAAACTCATGTTTTTTAACAAATCATCTTTGTTAAAAGTGACTTTAATAGCTTATTCATTATGGTAAACATACTGTTTAAATGAAAAAAATAAGAACGATAAAAATAGGTAGGAGAATTTAGTGCAAGAATTAGTCAATACACTCAATAGTTTTATTTGGAGCCCAGCATTAATTTATTTATGTTTAGGTGCTGGCGTATTTTTTACTGTATTAACTCGATTTGTACAGTTACGCCAAATAAAAGAAATGTGGCGCTTGTTAATTTCAGGTAAAAGCTCAGCAAAAGGTATTTCATCTTTTCAAGCTTTAGCTGTTTCGTTGTCTGGTCGAGTAGGTACAGGTAACATTGCTGGTGTCGCAGCCGCAATCGGCTTTGGTGGTCCAGGTGCTGTATTTTGGATGTGGGTGGTTGCATTTTTTGGTGCAGCAACTGCTTATGTTGAATCTGCAAATGCTCAAATTTATAAAGAAGAAGATAACGGCGTATACCGAGGCGGTCCAGCTTATTATATTGAAAAGGCAATGGGACAAAAGTGGTATTCGTGGATATTCGCTTTATCTACCATATTAGCTTGTGGTGCATTACTTCCTACCGTTCAATCAAATAGTATTGGTGAAGCGGTTGTTATGGTATTTGGCACTGGCGATATTATTCATACTGTTATTGGTGAGATCGCTTTAACTAAACTGCTTACAGCTCTTGCCATCGTTTTAATGCTTGGTTTTATAATATTTGGTGGTATTAAACGTATCGCTAGCTTTACCCAAGTTGTTGTTCCATTCATGGCTTTTGCTTATATCATTATTGCTTGTGTGGTTCTTGGTTTACATATCGATCGTTTACCTAGCGTATTTATGCTAATTGTTAACGATGCCTTCTCTCCTATGGCGGGTATTGGTGCTGCAATTGGTTGGGGCGTTAAGCGTGGAATATACTCAAACGAAGCGGGTCAAGGTACAGGCCCTCATGCTGCAGCTGCTGCAGAAGTTGAGCATCCTGCACAGCAAGGTTTAGTACAAGCATTCTCAGTGTATATTGATACGCTATTTGTTTGTTCTGCAACAGCATTCATGATTTTGATCACTGAGTCTTATAATGTTCAATTAGAAGGTACGAGTAGCTTTATTGTTCAGAACATAGCAGGTGATATTGCAGCAAATAGTCCAGCGTTTACTCAAATCGCTGTAGATGGCATTTTTTCTGGCTTTGGTAAACCTTTCATTGCTTTAGCATTGTTCTTCTTTGCTTTTACTACCATTCTTGCTTATTACTTTATTGCAGAAAACAACGTTGCTTACATACGACGTACTGTAAAAATCCCAGGGATGATGTTTGCTTTAAAAGCACTTATTATGACGGCGACATTTTACGGAACGGTTAAAGCGGCAGATGTTGCATGGGGTATGGGCGATGTTGGCGTAGGCTTAATGGCTTGGTTAAATATTGTAGGTATTATTATTATATTCTTTATTGCTAAACCTGCTATTGCGGCATTAAGAGATTACGAAAATCAACAAAAAGCGGGTGTAAAAACATACACATTCGATCCTGAGTCGCTTGGAATTAAGAATGCTACATTTTGGGAAAAGAGATTTAAAAAATAATCTATAATTTTACCTAAAATCTTTAAATTAAACGCCCATCGAGGCGTTTTTTTTTGTAGAATACAGGGTAATTTATTGTGTGAGAATATTATGGCCGTAATTAATTGCCCTAGCTGCAAAAAGAAAATATCTGATAAAGCTAAAACTTGTAATCATTGCAATATGCAGATTTCAGGAATCGATCAAGATAAATTAGCGCTTATCAAGCAAACCAATGCGATTAAGCAACAACAAAGCTTAATGACGCACTCTTTCATTGCGATGTTGTTATTCTGTGGTGGCTTCTTATTCTTTTACTTAAAAGATGCTCAACCAGGAACTATTGAATACATAATATCAATTGCGAGCACGGTTTTAGGTTTTATTCTTTACCTTGTAACGCGCGTAAGACTTCTTCTTTTAAAGCGAAATAAGTAATCTGACCTCGAGATTAGGTTTAAAACGCGATCCGTATAAATGTCTTACAACGATGTTCATACCGATTAGGTTTATTTTAACTTAGCAGAACACCTTTGATAGATAATAGAGCTCGTTATAAAAAGTCGATTAAATCACTTTAATTCATCAAAATTAATATAAGTAACCTTGGACATAATACACGTATGAATATTATACAGCTTGTTGAGAATATGGATGAAAGCATGTATTTACGACTTAAACATGCAGCAGAAACAGGTAAATGGCCAGAAGGCACAAAAGTAGAACAAACTCAGCGAGATTCAGCCCTGCAAATAGTCATGGCATATCAAGCTAAACACTTAGACTCAGATGAAATGTTAACGATTGGTGCAGATGGTGAAATTGTTACTAAAACTAAACGTGAACTTAAAAAAGAGTTTTCCGATCAAAATAATATTGCTAGGTTTTCTGATATATGATTTTCTCCAATTTTTTCAAAGCAAAATGGCAGCACAAAGACAGCAATGTACGTATAACCGCTATAAATAATGATTTAGATGTAAGTACGCCAGAACATGCCGTTATTCTAAAAGACTTGTTACAACAAGACGAAAACGAACTTGTTAGACGCACAGCATTACTTAAGCTAGCTGAGTTCGATACCTTTTTAAATGAAAGTGAAAACAACAGCAATAAAAAGATTAAAGAGTTTTCACAAAAACAAGTCACTCAAATATTAACGGGTGAACATACAATCACCTTATCAAGCGATAAGAAGCTACAGTATATTCAAACGGTAAAAAGCCTAGCAGGGTTAGAATCCTGGTTAACATCAGAAACTGATACGAGTCTTGTTATTGCCTTATTTGATAAAATTAATAAACCTCAGTTGTTAATGTCGCTGTTTTCTCAAAAACCACAAGCAGATATTCAGCATTATTTGCTCAAACAAGTGACTGAAAAGTCTCAACTTGAAAAGCTGCTTAAAAAAGCTTGTAACGATGCAGTTTCAGCAGAAATAAGCGCTAAAATTACTGAGATAGATCGTTTAATCGAGCTACCTAAAAGCATCAGTAAAAAAACACAGCTTAACTTGTCTAAGTTTTTAGCCTTAACGGACATTGCCGATTATGGCGTAATGGTAAGTAAGAAAGAGCTATTACTTAAAGAGTGGCAAACTTTAACAAGTGAGTTTGATTATTTAGCTGAACAAGAGAAAACTGTTTTCATCGCTAAACATGCAACAATAGAAATACAACTTGATAAACTTTTTGCACCTAAGGCTGAAGCTTACCAACAGCAACTTATTGCTGAAAAACTAGAGCAAGATCAAAAAGACGCTAAAGTATTTTTTAATACTGAAATTGCTAAAATTAGCCAATCATTAACTACAGCTATATTCGAACAAGTAGAAGTTGATGAAACCTTGTTTGAATTAACCTTTACAAGCCTTATGCAGCAGCTAAATGACTCTGTGTTAAGCAATGGTGATAAAGGTCATATTTCAAAAGCATTAAAGCAAGAGCAACATAAGCTGACTCAAATACCTCTTATTGCTGAATCTGTTACTGATGCAACACAATTAATTGCCAAAATATCTCAATTAGCTTTACCAACAAATAATCAAGAATTTAATGAACGCCAACCCATTTTTACTGACTGGTTGGAACAATGGCGTAGTGTAGAAAAGCAATCATCAGGTGTTTTACCTGAATCGATTACTAACGCTCAAAAAGAAATTACTGCATCATGGAATAAAGGTCTAGCACCATTTATAGCAGATCAAAAATCTCAGCTAACCCAAGCTCAAAAGAAAATTAATGAGTTAAAACGTATTATTTCTAGTGGTAAATTTAATATAGCTTTTGGTGTATTTAAACGCATAGAAAAGATTGTTGAACAACTTTCTGAAAAGCAAAAACTTAGGATCCAAAAAGACTACGATGCTGTTAGCGAAAAAATGGCAGAGTTAAGTGATTGGGAACATTACATAGCCACACCACGTAAACAAAAACTGATTGAAGACATACAGCAATTGGTTGAGGTGCCGCTTGATAATCCAAACGACCAAGCCGCTAAAGTTAAAGAATACAGACAAATATGGAATTCTTTAGGTCATGCTGACGATGATGTTGAACGTAAATTAAATAACGAATTTAATGAATATTGTGAGCAAGCTTTTGCTCCGTGTCGTTTGTATTATAAAGAACAAGAAAAAATTAGAGAACAACACTTAGCGGCGCGTTTAGCTGTTATTGCCGATGTTAGTGCCTTTAGCCAGTCTTATGGACAAGAGCCTGTAGATTGGAAAAATGTTGATGTACAACTTAATAAATTTCAACAAAAATGGCAAAGTGCAGGTGAAGTTGAACGTACTAAATATAAAGAGATTCAAGTTCAATATAATGATCTTGTTCAACCGATCAAAAAGTTATTACGTGCATACAATGACGAAAATGCAGTATTAAAGAAAGCCTTAGTCGCGAGTGCTATTGAAGCATCACAAAGCGAAGATGTTTTTGCTGCTATTCAAACTGTTAAAGGTTTGCAAAATCAATGGAAAAACATTGGTTATAGCGGTGTTAAACATGAAAATAAACTTTGGAAAGAGTTTAGAGGCGTTAATGATACTTTATTTAGTAAACGTGACGACTTAAACGAATCAAATAAAGCTCAGCAACAAACGTTATTAGATCAACTTAATACTCAGTTAGATGACTTGCAAACGCTTGTTAAAACTAACGAAAGTGTTAAAGACTTAGAGGCATCTAAAGCAACTGCGCAAACAATATTGAATCAAGCATTATCAATTAAGCCAGTAAATAAAAAATTCGTTAATAAAATTGAAACAAGTTTAAAAACGATTGATATAAAAGTCAGCCAAATACATAACAATAAAGACAAGCAAACATGGCAGGCTATTTTCACTGTATTAGAGAATGTAGCTAAAGATGACGTTAGCGTTGAAGACATGCAAGCGACAGATGATTTTAACCTGCTATCAACAGCATGGAAGAAGCGTTTAACTGATGTTATGCAACAACCTAAAGTTGTAGATAGACAAGAAGAAACCTTAAAGCTTGAGATCTTTGCTGGACAAGAATCACCAGCCTCATTTAAAGCACAAAGAATGCAAGTTCAAGTGCAGTTAATGCAAGAGCAGATGGTTTCAGGTAACAGCGTTGATTTACAAGCTAGCTTTATTTCATGGTTACAAAAGGGCGGTATTAACGAAACTGATTTAACGTTAATTGAGCGTATAAAACCTATTTATTGTTAATTTAAGCTATTTAATTAATCTGAATAATTCATATATTTAGTGTTTACAGATAAATGAAAGCATTTTAAAAACCAACTCAATTGAGTTGGTTTTTTTATGTTTTATTATTAGGGAGGATGACAATACCTTTGTCATGAATTTTTCAGTTAGACACTCCATGTTTTTATCAAAGCTGAACAACAAATACATATAAAATAAATGTGTTTCCATCACTTTTTACTAAATAACATCTCTTTGAGTGTTTATTAATTAGCCACTTCGTTTGGGGAGGTAAATCGCACAGATTTCAAGCATAGCGAGTTATTAGCTAAGGTTGGTTACATGGTTTTTTTAATAAGCTTATGATTAGAATAGTAAATAAAACTATTTTTTCACTTGCCTACTTTACGCTCGATTAATGTGAGGGTAGTATGTTGATAAAAAAAACACCTAATTAGGGATGATATATGAAAAATTTAGTTTTGATTATTTTACTTGGCGCATGTGCTTACCTCTATCTTGTTGCACCCACTGTTGATGTTGAAATAGATAGTTACCAAGGGTTGTTAAAGAAAGTTGAATATGAAGCCGTATCCCTTGATGAAATAAAAGTCGGAGCTAATTTACTCACAACATCCTTTTGTAACGACGCAACTTTCCAAGAAACTGGGGGTAGTAGTGTTGAAGCATGTACTGACAGATACTTGGCTTTTAAATCCATGTGTGAAGACCGAGTCTTTGGTCACGAAAATAAAAGTTTAACCAATATAAGTGAAGTTAAAGTACTCGTAAAACGTTTTATTACTTGTTCTGGTGTTAGTTAGTTTTTCTAAATACTTATACTTATCTATATATTTTCACAAATTTCTAGCTACTAATTACCGCTATTAGTTTGTGAAAGTTACGAATAAACACCTTTAACAAACCATCTTACAAATTCCATTAATTTCAAATATCCTAATATTTATCACTTAACGTGATTTGTCTTTTATACTCCTTTTTATAAGTTCTTGTTAGCTTCTATAAGTTATAAATATTAATCAATAAAGAGTATCCAGCTATACATTTATTACTTTTTTATTCATGAACTTTTTAGTAAGTTATTAATAATCAATATAGTGTGTGGCTTTATTCAGTAAAATGATCAATTATTTACTGGAGTTGATACTATATAAAAAATCAAATATGGAAAATATATTATGGCTAATGTAATTACAGGCGACTGTTGTTGTGGTGAAGTTGCTTTTACTATTGAAGATAATTTTAGTAAGTTTTTCTTTTGTTATTGCGAACAATGCAGAAAATTAACTGGTAGTGCACATGCATCTAATTTGTTTACTTCACCAGATAACATAAAGTGGCTTAAAGGCGCTGATAAAGTAAAACGTTATGATCACGTTGAACGCTCATTTTCAAAATCTTTCTGTACTGAGTGTGGCTCTGGCTTACCTTTCCTATCACAAAATGGTAAAGCCTTAATTGTTCCTGCAGGTATTTTAAATGCTGAGCCTAGTAAAGTAGTAGATGCTCAAATATTTTGTGCAGAGCAAGCTGATTGGCATCAAGTAGGTATTACTATTAATAAAGAGTCTGGTTTTCCAAAATAAGTCATGCCTTAATATAGCATTATCAATTTTGTATTTTGATAATGCTTTAAGCCTAAATTTTTAATACAAAGTTTGTAATATGAATTTTGTATTATAATGATAGAAGAACAAGACAATTAATAAGCAGCTTTAAGTTAAACTTAGTTTTATGTTTGATTTTTTATTTAAAGAATATTTACAACGATTCAAAATGAGTATTATTTATAAAGGAGCTATACCTATGCGCATTTCAGCTTTTACACTACTAATTATTTCTTTTTTCACATCACATCTTTCCTTTGCTCAACAAACGGATGAAGAGCGCGAAATATCTAAAGTTTTAACGCAAACCGTTAAAGTGATAACAGATAAGCTACCTATGATAATAGATGGTGATACTCGATTAGATAGTGTGGCAACCGTAGGAAATAAATTTATATATAATCACACCTTAACTAAATATAGTGCTGATCAAATGGATCCCGAGCAACTCGATGTAGTTATTACTGATAACGTTATTAATACTATTTGCCCAAACAAAGAAATGAAGGGCTTTATCGATTTAGGTGTTGTGATGGTTTATCGTTACTTAGGAAAAAGTGGTGCGTTTATTACTGAATTATCTTTAGATACAAAAACATGTAACAAATAACTTAAAGCCTGAACAATAGGTTTATTATCGGCTGATTCATTATGTAACATTTTTTATTTTATGGCTTTAGCCCATATTTACTCGCTTCAATACCACTTTCCAATATCCTACTAATAAAAATAACTTAACCTATGCTGAGGTTAAGTTATTATTCATCACATGATTCAGTGATTAGACCACTGAACGAATTTCTTAAAATATTACTCCTTAATTATCGTTGAAGTAAAACTTCACATAACTAATATAACTACATCTTGGAAAATTAATGGAAGAACTAAACTCTCAGTTAGACAAGCAATTAGACTTTATTATTGAATTAGATCGACTTAAAGGTGTTTACAGACAAGCGCTTGTTAAGTCAGATAAGAACAGATTCGAAAATAGTGCAGAACACAGTTGGCATATAACATTAACCTCTCACATATTGCATGAATATGCCGTTGAAAACGTAAATGTTTCGCGTGTAATGTGTATGTTACTTATTCATGATATTGTTGAAATTGATGCGGGAGATCTCTTTGCGTTTTCAGATGAACAATCTCTTATTGAACAAGGCAATAAAGAAGTGGCTGCAGCAAAACGAATTTTTGGTTTATTACCTGAAAAGCAATTTCAAATATTCAACCAACTTTGGTTAGAGTTTGAAGAAGCTGAAACAGTTGATGCACGATTTGCTAAAGCGATGGATAGTGTGTTGCCTCTACTACAGAATATGCGTAATAGTGGAGGAAGCTGGGCAAGGCATAAAGTAAAAAAATCTCAAGTATTGAAACGTAACCGTTTTCTTGATGGGCTAGCACCTAAGTTATGGTTATATGTATGTAGCCAAATTGAGCATGCTGTGAATCAAGGTTGGTTGATTGACGAATAGCGCTTATAAGTATTATGAAAGATGTATTGTAGTGGCTTTACTTTATGTCTTTTATTTTCGCTCCCTACCTTAATAAACTAATAAGTAAGTAGATCATTATTTATGACATTTAACCTCAAAACTCATTTTAAAAAGTACAACTCTTATTTATCATCTTTACTGCTTAGCTTCGCTTGTATCTTTAATGTAAGTGCTAATACCTTAACGGATGTGATCAAAGAACAGGAACGTCTACTTGGCGGACGAATTGGTGTTTCCGTTTACGATGTTTCTGCTAACAAAGTATGGGATCACAATGGAGATAGTCGTTTTCCATTAATGAGTACTTTTAAAGTACTCGCCTGTGCAAAATTGTTATCGGATGTTGATAAAGGGCTGCAATTATTAAATTCCTCTACGGTTATATCTGCAGACTCTTTAATTGAATGGTCGCCTGTTACTGAAAAACTCATTGGTGAGAAAATCACGTTAAAACAAGCGTGCTCAGCAGCTATGACCATGAGTGATAATACCGCGAGTAATATCCTACTTGATGCTATTAATGGACCGAAAGAGTTAACCGCATTTATGCGTTCGATTGGTGATAATGTGACTCGGTTAGATAGAATAGAGCCTGAGTTAAATGAAGCCCTAGATGGCGATAAACGTGACACGACAACACCTAATGCTATGGTGAAAAGCTTACATACTTTATTATTTGGTAAGGTATTATCCCAAGATGCAAAAACTCAATTAAAACAATGGATGATAGACAACAAAATCACTGGAAATCTATTACGTTCTGTTTTACCTGATACTTGGTTAATTGCAGACCGCTCAGGCTCAGGTGGTTTTGGATCAAGAGCAATTACTGCTGTTGTTTGGAGTGATACGCGTTCACCCTTAATTATCAGTATTTATTTAACACAAACGAAAGCTACTTTGTCTGAGCGTAACAAAACCATTGCCAATATCGGTAAAGAAATTTTCGCTCTTTATAATAACTAAAAAGAGATTAATACATTATGGCTTTTGATCGAGGCTTAGAAGAGCGACTTTACGAACACTTTCAGGCTCGTCATGACTTAGTTGTAAAAAAGATGTTTGGTGGTTTATGTTTTATTCTTTCTGAGCATATGTGTTGTGCCATTATTGATGATAAAATTATGGCGCGTGTTGGACCTCATAACTACTTTGAATGCTTAGATAAGCCTTATGTAACAGAAATGGATTTTACGGGTAAGCCTGTAAAAGGTTTGGTTTATATATTACCTGAGGGTTTTGAGTCGGATGACGACCTAAGTTATTGGATAAACTTTTGCATAAGTTTTGTTGACTCATTACCACCTAAAGCACCTAAAAAAGCTAAACAAAAAAAGAAACCAAAAATAACAAAAGAGCAGAGCATCTAAACTAGCTAACTTAACTCTGCTTTTAGTGAAACAGATTTACCTTTATTCGAAGAGAGTGACATGGATTTAAGTACCTGGTTATTGTACATCAGTGTTATTAGTGTATTGCTGTTAAGCCCTGGTCCTTCAGGTTTATTATGTTTATCTGATGGCTTAACTTTTGGTCATAAAAAAGCCATACCAACGGTTCTAGGCGGTGCAACTTCAGCACTTGTACTTATGACTATTTCGGCAGTAGGTCTTGGAGCTGTATTAGCTGCATCAACAACATTATTTCTAGTGATTAAACTTCTGGGTGCTGTTTACTTAATTTATTTAGGTTGGATGGCGTGGAAAGAAGGCGGTATCACACTTGAAAAAAGCACCTCAACTGAAAATAAATTAGTCAGTTACTCTGCGATTAAGCGTTATCAAAAAGGCTTTATGATAGGGATAAGTAACCCAAAAGATTTATTATTTTTTATTGCCTTGTTCCCTAGCTTTATGAATGCTGAGCTTCCAGCTTTTGAACAATATATTATATTAGCTTGCACTTGGTTTATTCTTGAGTGTATCTCTATGTTTATGTATGTGTGTTTAGGTTCAAAAATCAGTCCTTTTTTCTCTAAACAGAGTAATATGAACTTAGTGAATCGTATGGTGGGCAGTGTATTTATATTTTTAGGTGGAGCTTTAGCGCTATCAACAATTATCAGTAAAAAAATATAAATAAAGCGATAAGTGTGGTTGAATACTCTGGTATTTTATAAGTTCATATCCGTTTATTTGAAAACAAATTTAACCATTATCAGCACAAATACGGCAAGAATAACTACAACCATAACGACAACAATAAGTTCGGCAATAAAAAGAGACTATTTATGAAATCTGACGAGTTAATAACATTATTATCAAAAAGTGGTGCTGAAGACCTAACATCTTCATTACAATGGATTAATCCTCTACCTGATGATGCGACTGAGCTATTAAAGAAAATAAACATCGCATTAAGTATTGTTCAGTTTTCGCAGTCTAGACGAGCGGAAGAGAAGGGCTCAACATCATCTAATACTCATTTCGATGCATTAACGCGTTTAAAAGCTGAGGCTCAAAGTATTTTAGATAAACAATAAACCGTTTAGAGCTATTATTGCTTAAGCCACTAATATCAAATATAAAGCCTTTCCTTAGCAGGCATTGTAGTACAAGGCTTATCTGTGTATTTTACTTTTCGCTGCTGCCTGCATCGCATACGTACTCAAGTTGTAAAGGGAATAAGAGCAATAGGCTTTACTTCTTAATTATGCTTCCCCTTATTTTTAACTACATACATCTCTTTATTCCTAAATGTTGTTCTTTTTTCCATTAATACTAATGCCAATGCTGTGGCTAGAAGGCGATGTGTTTGATGGATTGCCTCCAATGCATACTTGATAGAACAAAAAACCTTCACTCATTAAATGTGATAGAAATGTTATAAATTCAGAATGATTTGCGTAATCATTACTGGTGATTATCGTATATTATCTGCAATCATATTTACTATCTTCGGAACAAATAATGCGTGTATTATTGTTTTCTGCTTTAATTTTTTTTACAACTTTTTCGAATGCCGATACTTTTGATTGGAAGGTTAACTCAATACGTTTCACTTTTTCAAAACCTCAAACTTTCCATTCACTTCTTTATTCAAAGATCAGATCCAAGTAGAGAAAAAATAAACTTTGAATTAGAGCCTATAAACAATGAACGATTCGGCGTTTTTGTTGACTTAAACGGTATTGAGATAGGTTATGCTACCGATTTTATTAATGATACAACACAAACTGAAACTGAAGATTTTCTCTTTTCTTATAAAGGCTTTAAACACTCTAAAATTACATTCAATTACCAAACACTTGAGGGATTTGAAACAAATGCACTCAATCTACTTAATGAGTCGCAACAAGAATCACGTTTTTCTTCAGGCACTAAATCAACTAAATTTGAACTGCTTGGTATTCATGATTTACATACATTTTATGGTGAATCACTATTTGATCATTTCTTTTTAAACCGTCCTAAATTGAGTCAATCAATTGGTTTCGGTTTAAGCTTAACGGGTGGTTGGTCATATAAAAACTTATTATTAGAAAGTGAAGATAATTTACTCTTTAAACCAGATTACTTAAATAGTATCGGCACAGTTGATCGTATTAGAGCTGAATCATTTGATGTTTCTATTGGACCACTTCTATCTGTTAATTTAAAAAATAACATACATATGTTTGCAGAAGCCAAATTTGGTAAAGGTTACTTTCGTAATTTAGAAGAAAATGAACAACTCAAACGTTCTGGTAATGAAGATATTTATTCTCTTGGGGCTGGTATTTCTTGGACTATGGCATCAAAGAAAACTGTATTTCTTTTAAGAGGTTGGCAAAAGAAAGGAAGACATGTTGAAACATTTTTTGGTGATCTTTCTGCTATTCATTACTTTTAGTTAATTCCTTACAACGCTGTAAGAGTTTTAAATAGAGGTAAAATCTCTTTGCAGCTAATAGATACTTTTATAACAAGCTTTGGATATATAACGAAAAAAAATAGCCTTTGATTAGGGGTTGTTGACCTTTCGAAATTGTTTTTACAGCAATGTGTTTGATATTTAGACAAGGCGGAGTCTGTGACGTGTAGCTAGCTACTCGAACAGACGATAACGTGGTATAAATTTCAAACACATGCTGCCCTTTGGGTTCATTTAAAACGAATTTACTCATTGCTGTTTGCTATTTTTAATAGAATAACTATTAGACAAAGCTCACATCGCGATTAAATCCGTTTTAAATTGAATAAAATTTAACCCTGAAAGATCAACAGACCCTAGATAAAAAAGCAGTCTTACTTATAGAGTAAAGACTGCTTTTTATATGTTTATTTTATAAGGTTATTTATTAGAAAATAAATAATTAGTTTTTAATAAAATCAAGAACAACTTCGTGGTGATCTTTAGTTTTAAACTTATTAAAAATATGTTCTAAGTTACCGTCTTCATCGATAAGGAAAGACGTTCTTACAACGCCCATACTTTCACGTCCCATAAACTTTTTTAATTGCCAAACATTGTAGGCTTCACAGGTCGCATGATCTTCATCAGATAGTAATGTGAAGTTCAACTCTTGTTTATTAATAAAATTAGTCAGCTTCTTTGGAGTGTCAGGGCTAATACCTAATACAACAACATTTAAGGCATCGAGTTCTGATTTACTATCTCTTAATGCACATGCTTGTACAGTACAACCAGGCGTAGAAGCTCTTGGGTAAAAGTAAATAAGTACTTTTCTACCTTTAAATGAGTCTAAAGCTACTTCTGAACCATTTTGATCAAGTAGAGTAAATTGTGGTGCTTTATCACCAACAGTAAGAGTGTTCATAAGAAACCTTTATATAGTTAAAATGTAAAGAATTGCGTGCTTTATTTTACATAAAAAATTAAGAAGAAAAGTATTTTAAGAGATTTACATTTGCAGGTTTTATGCAACCTTGAACACCAATTTGTGCGCATAATTCAATAAAATCACTTTCAATAGCGTCAATGCTCGTATCTTCTGTTAACGCTATTAAAATGGTGGCATTAGTGGTGTTATCTTTTGGATTGATTTTAGATTTTAACGACGAAATATCAATCTTACGGGCTGTAAGGAAAGCCGTGATTGATTTAAGTATTCCTGGCTGATCTATACCTGCATATTCAACTTCATAATGGTGAGTGAAATCAAGCGACTTATAACCAGAAGTGCGTTTCATCATGGTTATTAATTCTAATTTTTGAGACATAATAGGAAACTTTGACTCAATTAAATTAATAGATTTTGCACTGCCTTCTAACAACATAATTATCGTAAATTCTTCACCAAAAATTGCCATTCTACTGTCAATAATATTACAGCCACATTTACTCGCAAGTTTTATGATTTCGCTAACACTACCAGTACGATCTGATCCCATAGCGTTTAGCACTAAATATTGAGACATTAATGAAGTAACCTTTTAATATTTTATGGTTTAATCGTTTTTCAGATAGGTATTGTATCCCATATCATTTTCATTAAACACTAGGAGAAATACATTAGGGGGAGGTTTTTTCATCGAATAGATTTATATTTATTCAGTTAATGCTGGATACATTATCATTTGTCTCGATGACGTGTTTTAGGTTAAGAAAATGTCATCAATATAACTAATCTGTTTATTTTTGATTAAATTGAACGAATTTTAACCTTTATATAAAATCTACCTCCACTTAGTGAGATCTCTTTAGAGTTATTTAACATATTATTAATATGGTTTCTTGTGTTTGTAAAATCAGGCAAGTACCATGTTGTATTATTTTGAATGGCTGAATAGATTGAGTTTTTGTTTGAACTTAATTCTTTATTTGTTATCCAAGCTCTAGTTCGAAAATATAAATTATTAAATAATAAGTAGGTTTCAATAAATATTATTCCACTTACTTATCAACATATATTTCTATTCGGTTAACATCATATTATTTAATTGACCGTTACTGTAAAGATTCAGATGGTATCCGCAGGAGTTTTAATGAATCGTAAATTATTTTGTTTATCGCTATTAAGTTTAACTATAACAGCGTGTAGTACTAATGTTAGCAGAACCCAAGCCGAAGGTAATTTTGATTACGCAAATAAAGAAGAAGCAAAGTCTTTAATAACACCTGTTGGTTTAGTTGAACCTAGACAAAAACATGAATTTTATATTCCTGAAGTACCTGATACAAATTCTCCTGTTGGAGAAAAAATGGATATTAGAGCGCCATCATTAGTTATTCCAATGGCTGCCTCTTCAAGAATTGAAGGGAATGATGGCAACCCTCAAGTTTGGTTTGATCAGGTTATTGATGATCAAGTTTTATTAGATTTCATAAGAGATGCTGTTAAGTCTCAGCTAAAAACAGATGGTGTTGAAATTACCTCAGTAGGTGACGACAATCTGGTATTTGACTCTGGTTGGTTCATTAAAGAAAAAGAGGGTGGTTATTGGTTCTTTAAAAGTGTTGTAGAAACTGAATCTAAACGTTTTAGATATACACTTGAACAAAAATCACATGGTCGTAGTGTGGCAATTAGTGTTGAACTCATTGATTACAAGAAAGAAGACTTACTAAATTCTACCACTGACATTAACTCAATTGAAAAGCATCGTGCAGAAATGTCGATGTTAAATACTTTGATTGGTGAAGTTGATTACCAATACCGTATTTACTCTCATGAGTTATTGCAATCTAAAGCTAAGCAAATAGATGCATCATTAAGTACAAATGGTGAAAATGAGCCAGCTATTTTAGTCAATATGGATTTAGATTCTGTTTGGACAAATGTTCCAACTTTCTTCAGAGAAAATCATTTTGAAGTAACTGATTTAAATGAAAGTAAGAATATTTACTTCACTACATATAAGCGACCTGAGCCTAGCTTCTGGGATAACTTATGGAATGATGAAGAAACAACACTTAACATTCCTGATGGAAAGTATAAGTTCTTATTTAATGAGTCAGAAGATAAAACAATCGTTACGATATTAGATGAAGACGGTGAGCCATTATCATCAACGACATTAAATATAATTTTACCAGCAATTAAAACAGGTTTATCTTTCGACAGCTTATTTTAAAGTTTTAGTCATTCGGTAAATTAACGACTTATTTAAAGCTCTACTTCGGTAGAGCTTTTTTGTTTGTGAAGAAGAAAAACTTCAGGCTAGGTTTGAATCTAACTAGAGTTAGACCTAGCTATGAAGAATATTTTAGATAGATACTTAGAGACAATGATAAATAAGAAGGGGTAATATAAATTGTTGGTTATTTTTTATAAGGCGAGCTTGGCTTACTTTCAACAGTTGGTAATTTATGTTCGGTTTTCTTATTACGCGGTAGGGTTTCTTTAAGATCATTTAAGCCTTTTTTACGTAAAGGTGTTTTCGCATTTTTTTGTAAGGTACTTAAGTTACCTATATAAAATAACACCACACCGATAATTACGATAGGAATAAGCCATTCACCCATTTTATGTTCCTTTATTTATGTTTTGTACATATTGCGAAAAAATTGTCGGTAATTTATTTAAAATAGCCTGTTTGCCTAGTATATCTGCTTGCTGGATAGTTTGCGCTAATGTTTCAATCGAAATATCGCATAAGCAAGGTTGTGCTAATGGCGCATATGATAAATGCCAAGGTTCAATTGCAACTCCACCTCGGTCTTTGTCGTAAGGAAGGAAGAAACCAAACGATTTTGCATACTCTTCAATCCATAAACTTAACGGTTCAAATGGACCACCTTGTTGATATTCCCAAGGTTCTAATTGAAGCTTCTTATCTGCCAACAGTAAGTTCTCAGCATATATGTCTATATCTGTTCCCCAGTGATGTCTGCTAGTTCCAGGTAAGGCTGAGTAAGTTAATATAGCATCAACTTTTTCATCATCAGATAATTGACTAAGGTTAACAATTTCATTGTTTTTATTTCTGGTAGCAAGTTCACCTTTGAATTTTCTATTCCAAATAGATAACTGTCGGTCGAAGCTGCGGTAGCCACTGGCAATTTTTAAATCGAAGCCTTTTGCTAGCGCAGCATCACTCAGTGATTGCCACGCTAATTGCATTTCTTTATGAATACCAAGGTTGTCTGAAAGCCAAATGATGTGTGAATCATTTAGCCCACAAAGTTGTTGGTGATCAAGTGACATACTCTTTATTTACCTAAAACATTTACAAGTGTTTGATAATAAATTTCAACCAAGTTGTTTAAGTCGTCACAAGAAACACTTTCGTTTACTTGATGGATAGTCGCGTTACATGGACCTAATTCAATAACTTTAGCGCCTGTTGGTGCTATGAATCGACCGTCAGATGTACCACCAGCAGTAGATAACTCAGTTGGTTTACCCATAGTAGTTTCTATTGCATCTGTTACTGCGCCTAACCAAGAACCAGGCTCTGTAATGAAAGGTTTTCCGTTGAAAGTCCAATCAATATTGTATTCAAAATCATACTTATCAAGTAATGCATGAACTTTATCTACAATCTTCTGATCGGTTAATTCAGTGCTATAACGTAAGTTAAATAAAGCCGTTATATGACCTGGTACAACGTTAGTTGCTCCAGTACCTGAATTAATATTTGAAATTTGAAAGCTCGTAGCAGGGAAAAAATCGTTACCATTATCCCACTCACATTGGCTCAGTTCAGCTAAAGCTGGCATTGCACTATGAATCGGGTTTTTTACGTGTTCAGGATAAGCAACATGTCCTTGCTTACCATGAATTGTTAATTCACCTGAGATAGAACCTCTACGACCATTTTTAATAATGTCGCCTACTTGATCAGTACTTGATGGTTCACCCACAATACAATAAGTGATTTTTTCATCACGTGCTTCTAAAGTATCGATTACGCGAGTTGTACCATTAATAAAAGGACCTTCTTCATCACTTGTAATGAGGTAAGTGATTGAACCTTTATGATTTGGATAATCAGCTACAAAACGTTCTGTCGCTATTATCATGGCAGCTAAACTACCTTTCATATCAGCAGCGCCACGACCATATAACATACCGTCTATAATAGTCGGCTCATACGGCGGCGTATTCCATAAATCTAAATTACCAGCAGGTACAACATCAGTATGGCCAGCAAAACAAAATACAGGATCTTGTGTACCTTTTCTTGACCATAAGTTAGTTGTGTCTTCAAAAACCATGCTTTCGTTATTAAAACCTAAAGCATCTAAACGAGTAGATATTAGATCTTGGCAACCAGCATCTTCAGGCGTTACTGACTTTCTTGAAATAAGGTCTTTAGTTAATTCAATTACTGGTGTGTTGTTACTCATAATAAATTTTCCTGATATAAATCGTCTTTAAAGCCAACACACGTTACGTTATTTTTGATCAGTATAGGGCGCTTTAATAAGGTAGGTTGTTCTAAAACTGCTTTAAACATAACGTCGTCGGTTAAGTTATCTTTAATTTCAGCAGGCAAATTACGAAATGTTGTGCTGCGTTTATTTAATAATACATCCCAACCACTGCGTTCTACAAAAGAAGAAAGTAATTCAGGTGTTAAACCATCTACTCTAAAGTCATGAAATGTAAATTTTATGCTGTTTTTATCTAACCATTTAAGTGATTTCTTCACTGTGTCACAGTTTTTTATGCCGTAGATGGTAGTCATCATTAACCCTTGCTTTGTATTTTAAAATTTAAACCTAGTTATTAATCAATCAGAGTTCAGATAAGCTAATAACTCGTTATTTAATGGAATTATTTTAGCATTAAAGCCTTAACAAAAGGTAGGGTACTAAAGTGTTAATAAGGATCTAAAAGATATAAAGGGATCTATTTTGAGTATAAAAATATCTAGTTATTCATCAATATAACAATGATATCCACAAAACCTGTGGATATCATTGTTAGCAAGTCTTTATATTTGTTGTAAGTAACTGTTATAAAGTTGATTTATCTAGTTGTGTTGTTTTTGAACGCTTATGGTTTTGCCTGTTTTATCAACAAGTATTGTATTCAATATCCTCTACGTAGAAGAAAAATGAGCAGGCTTGTGGATTAAATATCGAACTTATGAACAAAATAGCCATTCATGCCCAGTCTTGATTTAGTGTAATTATTCGAAAATTAAATAATTTACCCATATAAACTTTGGATCTAATGATCTTTATCGATTCAATTATTATTTGATAATAATTGTATTTAGATTGGCGTATAAGTCCGTTTACATGACTGCTTTTAAGGCATTATGACTTGATGTAGATTAGCCATGAATAAAGGTTTTCATTTATATAAAAATAGTAGAAATGAAAAGTAACTTGTTAAACACCCGTTTTATTCAAAGTAATACTTAACGTTACACCTGCTGGATTATGATGATCATTAGCGCTAATACTTCCTTGATGAAACTCTACAATTAACCTTGCGATATAAAGTCCTAAACCTAAATGCGGTTGGGCTTGTCGTTTAGTGTCACGCATCGACACCATCGAATCGAATAATCTGTCTTTCATTAATTCAGGTAGGTGTTTACCGTTATTACTAATATGGATCAAAAAGGTCGATTGGGTTTCTTGCAAGCTAATACTCACTTTTTGATCGTTACTAAACTCCACTGCATTGGCAAATACCTTATCAAGCAGCTGTGCAATATGTTCAGGCGAGCCTTGTATGTTGGGCGATTGTTTACCATTTAGGTGGCTATCTTCGCTCACTAAACCATTAAGTGAAAACTCTACATCTGTGTAAATCTGTTTATAACCTTGTACGCAGCCTACCAGTACTTGTTGTAAGTTAAATGGCACGCGTTCAGTGGTGGCTAACATCTGTTCTAAGTTTGTTGCTTCACTCATATTCGTTAAGATCAAATTTAGAGTATTAATACCTGTTTGTGCGCGTTCTAGATAAGGCGTGGTACTTTCAGGTAGTTGCTGCATCGTTAGGTTTTCTAGTGATGTTCTAACAACGGCAATCGGTGTTCTAAGCTCGTGTGATAAGCGTGACGACATACCTTCAAGATAATGGTTATATTGGCTAAGGCGATTAACTGCCGTCGAAAAACTACGTGATAAGTCGCCAATTTCGTCGTTAGCTGTTGAAGCAACCAGTTGATTATTGATACGACCATTTTCATCAATACTTGATTCTGCCTGATTGCGTAATGTTCTTATGCGGTTAGATATACGTGAAGCAAACAAAAAGAAGCAGGTTGCGCCCAATAACATAATGGCGATTATGGAAGTAAAGAGCTTTTCAAGGGCTTGATTTCGTAGTGTTCTAATGCCATTTGTGGTTTCTTCTACAATAACAGCACCGTGTACCTGGTTATTAATATAAATAGGATAAGCGGCTGAAAGCACAACAGCTTGCTGATCTGTGGTTAAACGCCATTGTGAATGCGCATTACCTTCCAGCGCGCTCTTAATATGTTTACCTGTTAAATGTTGCGCATCGTAAAGCTCATCGATAAAGTCTTTAGGAGGCTTGGTAAGGAATTTATAATAAAAAGGTAAAAGCCAATTTTCTTCAATTGAATTCCATAAAGAGGTAATCATTGAGTCGTTTGAGTCATTCGAACCAGAATAATTTGAAGCCGTTCTTTTATTCCACACACCGCTGGCTTGTTTTAAATTACCAGCTTTTGCTAAAACCCGTTGATGTTGATCGACAACCCAAACACTTGAGTTGGTGTAACTCATTCCTTTAACGATACGTTCAATTTCAGGCGAGGGTACTAATACCGTACCTAAGGTTTGTGCAGTACTCGGATCAGCTGAACCTACAATACTTAGTGCATCGGTAAACTCGGTATCCACATCATGAAAAGCGAACGCGATATTGTCGCCTACTATCTCCATAGGGATACGTAATTCTACATTGTAACCTTGAGGTGTTTCTAACCAATGCCCCTGTATTTTAGGGGCTACGGTGATAATTTCTTTAATAGTTGGGTTCTGTGCTGAGTAATCAAAACTCTTTATTTCAACACCAGCAGTTTCAACTACTTGTGTTTCAACTTTATAAGCATCTAACCAGCCTGACTTTTTGTTACTGATAATAAAGCGGTTAAAGTTGTTTTGCGGATCGCTTAAGCCTATTTCTAAATGATCATTTTTAAATATGCCGCGTGCATTTTTATTTCTATATACCAGTTTGTTATCAACAACAGTAAACATCATGTATAGATATTTATCATACTGACCAACCGTTGCATTAAAGTGCAATGAGCTTTTGTTAGCTGATAAGTTTGAAGTCGAGTTCGTATAAGACTTTAACTCTGTACCTGACTTTGTAACTAGCAGTGATGACGGTTTAACTAACTGATTTTTTTCACCATAATAATGAGCGCGTGAGTTAAACAAAGGCCAATCGATTGGCAATCCGTCTAATTGAATCGCTGTAGTTAACTTGTAGCTATATAGGTCTTTACCTTTTTCTACATTAGGTAGAAAACTCGCTTGGTTATTAAAAAGGTTAGGGCGTTCATGTAAAGCGGTCGCTAAAGCACGAGCGGTTCCTACTATGGTTTGCTCTTGTCCATAACGTAGGTACTTTTCCATTTCCCATACGTATTGATAACCAAACCAAGGTAGGCTGAATAAAAACGACGAGAGTAAAAGTAATTTAATACGTAACCCAAATCTAAAAAAAGACTTACTTTTATTGGGCATAGTTACAACTTCACGCTTAATTTTTGCTTGCTCACTTTATTAAGCATTATGGGTTGAACCTGTATTATTTGTTGAGCCGTTAGCTTCAGTAGGAAAGTCTTCATTCCAGCGATAGCCCATGCCGTAAATCGTCTCTATGTAATCGAAGGCTGAATCTGTTTTTATAAACTTCTTACGAATACGCTTTATATGAGAAGTAATGGTGCTGTCATCAACAAAGATATTAGAATCTTGCATTAATTGCGTTCTATTCTTCACATGTCCTGGGTGTTTAGCTAAAGCGTAAACCATCCAAAACTCTGTAATAGTTAAATCAATTAGCTGGTTTTTCCACATCACACTCATGCGTTGGCTGTCTATTGTCATTGAGCCGACATTAAGTAGATGATCAACTTGTTGAGGTTCTTTCATCGCATCTTGTCGACGAAACAATGCTGATATTCTGGCACTTAAATGTGGCAAGCTAATGTCTTTTGTTAAATAATCATCAGCACCAATTCGTAAACCCGAAACGGTATCAAAGTCGTTATCTCGAGCGGTTAGAAAGATGATAGGCAAAGTAGTCGATAAGGTTCTTAACCACTGACATAAAATAAAGCCACCGTCGTATTCTTCCTCTAAACCAATATCTAAAATAACTAAATGGGGCAAGCGTAAAGTAAATGCTTGGGTAGCACTTTCGCGATCGGCATAAGTTTGAACTTGATACCCTTGGCTACGAAGCACATCAGCATAGTTTTCTCTGATAGCTGCTTCATCTTCAACTATCGCAATACGTTTACTCATTTCTGCTTTTACCTTTCTATTTAAACTAAGCCTGTTTTTATGAGGTAAATATATCTAATTATTTACCCAAGTTCGCGCTTTTATTGATATTGCCATATTGTTGCCACATTTGTTCGTCGATTTTCCTTTTTTGCGTCGGTATTTAGTCCGACTTGTTTTGTTTAATAGCTACACCAAACGGATGAAGTCATTCGATTGAAATTAAAACAAACTAAACCACTTAAGGAAATAAACATGAACTCTTTACAAATTAATTCTAAAAATACAGCAGCTCAATCAACTAACATTAATGGCTCATTACATACCAAATTATCTAAATCTAAAAAATCAGTGATGAGCTTGTTAGTGATTGGTTCATTAATGGCAGCACCAAGTTATGCTTTTGATGAAACAAGCACAGCAATAACGCCACAAGAAAAAGTAGAACAAGCCAATACTAACGTAGAAATTGGCTTTGGTTCTGGTGCTCTTATCGGTGCTGTAGTTGCTGGTCCAGTAGGTGCATTCGTAGCGGGTTTAGTGGGAAGTCTTATTGCTAAAAATGTAAATGCTGGCAACACCATCGACGATTTAGAAGTTAATTTAGTAAGTACACAACAAAATATAGATAAAGTAATAGCGCAGCATCAAAAGTCGTTACAAGCAACTGAGCAATCTTACCAAGCCGAGTTGTTATCACTAGAAAGTAACTATAAACAGTCAGCGCAACTGCAAGCAGAGAACTTATTAATGAGCTTACAGTTTTCAACAGGTTCAAGCGAAGTTAAACCGCATTATCAACAACAAATAGTGTCACTGGCCAAAATGTTAGAGCAATCGCCAGACTTGTCTGTAGACCTTTCTGGTTATACCGATTTACAAGGTGATGAAATATTAAATCACGCTTTATCGTTAGCTCGTGTAAACGCTGTTAAAAATGCCTTAATAGATGGTGGTGTTGAAAGCGACCGTATTAAAATATTTGCTTTGGGTGAATCAGAACCTGTAGTAGCAAGTACAGAAAAAGAAATCAGCTTTTATGACAGAAGAGTAGTGATTAAATTACATCAAACAGAAGAAGGGCAAACGGCACAAAATTTTTAAGTGGTTTTTACTGCTGTAAGCTTTTCATGATTAATTAACAGAATATAGAAATATTCTAAGGAGGTGATTTAATTTTATAGTTATCAGTTTAAGTAGAGTTAGCCTCGATGGAGATAGGTGAAATTCAAAAATTCTAGTTGAGTATCATCAACTAGAATTTTTTTATTTTAAGTAAAGCTTACCCTCATAATAGCTTTCTATATTACCGACCTCAGTTATACCGTTGATACTCACACAAGAAAAACACTTAACATTAATGCCTATGTCCCTCTATCTAGAACTTTCGCTTTATAAAACTCAAAGCGCTCATGCTTTGTAACTTTGTAATTGTTTATTACATAAGCTTGATTCTTAACTTTTCGCCATCACTATTATTAGTACGATAAGACTGAAGAGATAATAAAATGACGAATGAAAAATTAAGTGCAGGCCAAAAATTTCCGACATTATCAGTTAACAAGCTTGATGGCGGGAAGATAGATTTTTTGAACCCTAAAGGTAATTTTGATTGGCTTTTAGTCGTGGCTTATCGAGGACAACATTGTCCTCTTTGTACGAAATATCTAACAGAATTAAATGAACTATTACCTAAGTTTCAAGAATTAGGTGTTGGTGTTGTTGCAATTTCTGGCGACTCAGAAGAACAAGCACATACACAAATAAACAAAATCAATCCTAGTTTCGATGTAGGTTATGGTTTAACACTTGAACAAATGCAAACACTCGGCTTATATATTTCAAACCCGAGATCTGAAGCAGAAACCGACCATCCGTTTGCTGAACCAGGTTTTTTTGTTATTAATGGGTCAAAAGAAATTCAATTAATTGATATTTCAAACGCACCTTTCTTAAGACCTAATCTTATATCAGTCATTAATGGAATAGGCTTTATACGTAATCCAGAAAATAACTACCCAATTCGCGGAACGTTAGCTTATTAATTAGATAAGTAGTCTGACATGCGTAATCTTGATAGAAGAAAAACAAACGTTTAACTTGAGTATTGATTCAGTAAAAGAAGATAATGCGGGAAGTTATACCTAAGTTATTTTTCATATAGAGAATCATCATGTCAGACTCAGAACACAGCCCTCATTTATTTATCAAAATATTATATTGGTTAAGTACAGGTATTGTTTTATTTTTACTAACCTTTGCAGCTATTTCATACCACGTAATGCATGATGCACAAGCTTCATATTTTACAGCATTCGGATACCCAACTTATTTAGTTTATCCATTAGCTTATCTAAAAATAGCCGCTATTTTGGTTATTGTGTGTCATAAATTTAACGACTTACGAGATATGGCTTATGCTGCTTATTTTCTTAATATGGCAATGGCGCTAGTAGGGCATATTGTTTATGGCGACTTTTACGGACATGCACTGGCGGGTATGATTGCTATCCCTATTTCGTATTTATTGGGTAATAAAGTACGAGGTCGTCCATCAAAGAATTTATTTGGTCGTTGGACTGATTAAAAAACTAAATCTTTAGACAATGAGTTATATGGGTACTCATAACTCATTGTCTCTATTTTTTTAAATAATTATTGTTCTACCAATAACTGAGTAAGCTTATAACCCGTTAAATCCTTTATTACTGTGGAAACATAGTACATAAGAGCTGCAAGCATTAACATTGATGGTATTACAATAACTGGATAGCTCATTAAGGTCATATGACCAAGTTCTTCATTAAACTCTACTGTTCCTGCAGGACTTGTTACAAGCCACTTTGCTAGCACATAATTCATTACAGCAGAAAAGATGAATGTTAATGCTAATAATTTGTTAGCAAAACCTATCTTGTTTCTAAATACATCGGTTTTACCGTTTTCAGTTAACTTTTCATATACCAATCCTACCTTAAACATATATTCATTCAACAATAGCTTTGCAATTAATGGCTTACCATACATACCTGTAAATATTGTGAATAATGCTATTAGCGTAGGTATAGATGCTTCTTTTATAGCAAGCCATTGTACACTTAACTCAAACAGTGCAATTCCACCCGTTAATAAGGTACTAAAAAAACCGAATGCAGATATCAGGTTCATTTCTTTAGTTCTTAAGTAATCATAAATGGCATAGCCAAGCGGAAATGATAAAGCGACAATCAATCCCACGACAACGCCAAAATATTCTGGGCTGGAAAACTTCATTAGGATCCACGAAGGTAAAGCTACATTAAAAATGATTTCTATAAAGGGTTTGTTTTTTGGTTTTTCCGTGGCCATTATTTATTTCTACTCTGTGTTTTAAATTTAATTGCGGTTTTATCAAGCTAAGTTGTTCTGAAATTTTAACGATTACATAGGGTTTGATAATCTATCAATATTGCTTTTACAGTAGCTTTATCAATATATGGACAAGGCGGTTATGTGATATGTAGCTTGTAACTCGAACACAAAATAACGTTCTGTCTATCGAAAGTTCGGGATTTCAAACAAGCGCAACCCTTTGGCTTCATTATAAACGAATTTTATCATTGCTGCCTATAACCCATGCTCGCTATTTTTAATCGGGCTGCATAGATATAGAAAGTAGGGCGACTCAGGAGATAAAGCCGAGAATAACTATTATAGACAAGCCATGCCTCGATTAAATCCGTTTTAAATTTAACACTAATGATCAACAGACCCTACTAGCATCTTTATCATAAAGTATAGTTTATGAGATACTGTCTGTATTAGAGGTTATCATCGAACTATTTATCTATTTTCAGGAAAATTACATGCCAATTATTGTTGCAGGAAAACTCATTATTAAAGAGGGTTTACGAGATAGATTTATTATTGAATCGTTAGAGTCGGTATCAATAGCAAGAGATAATAAAAGCTGTGAAGACTTTTCTGTATCTCCCGATCTTTTAGAAGAAAACAGAGTAAACATCTTTGAAAAATGGAATTCACTTGAAGCTTTAGATGCTTTCAGAGTTGCTATTCCAGCAAACGATCTATTCGCTATGGTCGAATCTTTTCAAGTTAATGAGTATGAAATAGAGAGTTAGTCGATAAAGGCTCAATAATCGGCATCACGCGACTTTGCTAATCAAAACATAGTGATAACGAGTGAATAAATATAAGTAAGTAAAACTAAACCCTAGCTTTAATTAAGCATATTATCCTTCCTCATACTTTAGAGTAATGTAAATTGAAAACTATTAGCCTAGCAGTTCTAAGTTCACCAATAATTGAAAACAAAGATGGAAGCGAAACAACAATAAACACAGGTTGTTCCGTATTTAACGACATCGAATATTCGATTGAAGATTATAACGGCTTATTTATTACTGACAGAATTGGAGCTCAAAACTTTCGTCATCGTATGAGTGAACCTGGATACTTTAGCTCTTGGCATGTGGCTGGCGATGCAACTCTTATTGTTGTTCGCTCAGGTACTTTACGTATGACACTGCGAAATGGGGAATACCGCGACTTTTCTGCGGGAGATATGTTTGTTGCTGAAGATTATTTACAAGATAATGAAATCTTTAACGATGAAATTCATGGTCACACGGCTGAGTTAATAGGTGAAGATACTTTATTAGCTGTTCATATTAAATTAGCCGTTAGAGTCGCTTAAACTAAAGCTTCAAGCTGAATCATCAACTGTTGGTTTCTATGTTTTTAAATATTGTTTTACAATATTGATTTAATAAAGAATAAACAAAAGCTTAAAATATATCTTCTAAACTTAACTGTCTTTCTTGAGCGTTAGGATTTTATTGTCTACAATAACGCACTTTTTTATTTACGTTAGAACGTTAAAATGACCGACACTAATTCAAAACCAGCTTTACCAGATCAACTTTCGGGGAATCCTCGCAGCCCACATCATGTAGCTGAAATTTTTGAGCATACGATTGGTATTACACTTAACGGCAAAGAACATTTCAATGTTGAAGAGTATTGCATCAGCGAAGGTTGGGTAAAAATCCCTTCACCTAAAGCATTAGATCGTCGCGGACAACCTATGTTGATAAAACTTAAAGGTACTGTTGACGCTTTTTATAAGTAATCAATACCTGAGAAGGTTTAGCTAGAATTTAGTTCAACCAAAAATACAATACCCAATAACGAGTTGTTTCGATACTGGGTATTTTTTTGCCTAAATTATGTATCTTCTGACTTAAGGCGTTTAATAAGTTACTTATTTTTCTGTAGGTGATTTCTTTAAATATGCTTTTTAACTCTAATCATGAAAGTTACACATTTCTCTGCTTTTTATTATTTGCATAATGCCAAATACTGTAACCATTAAAGCAACTAATATCGTAGTAATAATCCCTGCCATAGTCGTTATCCAAAGTCGCATAAGCAACAAAAAACTAGAGCTAATAGCCCATAAAAAATCACCAAATGAGAAGTACAAGATTAACCATTTGTTTGGTGTTTGTTGCAATGAAGCCCAAATTAGATGAAGTCCATTTATTACTAACACAACACCTAGAATCTGTAATATCAATTCAGGAAAGTGGGTATCACCTCCTAAAAATACAGCGACTTTTATTGGCAAGCATATAAATATCAATCCAAATATTATGCAACTTATGGCATTTGCCATTAAGACGTTTTTAAGTGTGAACATATTTACTCTCATGTATACTAGGTTGACATAGACGTGAGTAGATTAAAGTAGAGAGTTATTTATGTCAATAAGGTTGACAAGTAAAGGTACCCCCATGGTAGAAAGTCAGTCACTAAAGCTGGCTCTTGGTGCTAGCCAAGTTAATGATTTAATATCAAAATATTTATCTAATGCTTTAAAAGAAAAAGGTTATAAATTTGCGTCACCTTCAGCATTAAACTTTTTAAGTACATTAGAATGCGGCGTTAATTATGCGTCTGAAATAGCCAGAAATTTAGGTGTTTCACGTCAAATGGCAGCTAAAACCGTTAAAGAATTATGTTTAGCAGGATATTTAGAGCAGCTAGATGATGTAGGTAAACAAAAAAAATTGTATTTACTCAAACAGGCGAGTTGTTAATGTCTGATGCAAGGCAGCTGTTGGCAGATATGGATAAGATCCTTAATCAACAACTTGGTAACAAAGCTATTGAGTCTACTGTGAATAATCTTAATAAAATACAAGCGTTAGTTAGTGGGAAATATCTATAAGTAGACCCAGTTAATTGTTATGACATGAGTAGTTAATAACGTGAGTTATTCCATAACAATCATTCGTAACATAGTCGTCATCCTCCCCCAATAAAGCGGCCACCAAAGAAGTAATAGGTACTTTAAACTAAACGTCTGCTATATCCGAAAATGAAGCCATTATATTTTTGCTTTGATGTCTTCGCTATAAGCAAATATTTTTCTGTTAACACTATGGATTACATATATCGGATAGGCTATTTATATTACTTATACTCAAAGTGTGGCTAATTTTAGAGGTATATTAAAGGACAGTTAACATTAAAAATATTCAGTATGTCTAATAGCTACACTACTGCAATGTTACATCTTACAGGCAAGCCAGTAAAAACAAGACATATCACCCAATACTTACCTAGTTTGTTATTTAGACGTTGTGAAATGCATTATCAATGTCGTTTAAATGATTTAGGTTTATCCGTTGCTCTGTTGATCTGAATCAATGAGGCATAAATGCTTTAAGGTATGATGACGACTTCGCGTTGGTTAGAGCGTAATTGATAACAAACCTTGGGGACATAACGATGAATCCTTTTAAAAAATCAGCCCTAAATATCGCACTTGCTACAATACTTGTAGCCTTTTCAGTAGGGTCCTATGCTGGTGAGACACTTGATACTGCTAAAGTAGGCATTGCATCAAAGGCGCAAGGACTTGAACGGATAACACAAACATTAGTAGCCCCACCATTTTTACCTGAGCATGATCAAGTGGCTAAAGGCGGCCCTAAAATTATTGCCATGTCCATGGAAGTGGTTGAAAAAGAAATTGAAATATCACCAGGGGCATTTGTTCAAGCAATGACCTTTGATGGTTCAAACCCTGGTCCAATGATTGTCGTGCATGTAGGTGATTATGTGGAACTAACGCTGAAAAATCCTAAAACAAATACACTTCTCCATAACATAGATTTTCATGCGTCGACAGGTGCCTTGGGTGGAGGGACTTTAACCCATGTATCTCCTGGTGAACAAGTTGTACTTCGTTTTAAAGCCACTAAAGCTGGTGTGTTTGTTTATCATTGTGCGCCAGGTGGCGTAATGATCCCATTCCATATAGTTTCAGGTATGAATGGCGCTATTATGGTTTTACCTCGTGAAGGTTTAAAAGATGAGAAGGGTCAATCTGTAAGTTATGACAAAGCCTATTACGTCGGTGAGCAAGATTGGTATTTGCCTAAAGATGAGAGTGGTAAATACAAACGTTATAACTCACCTGCAGAAAGTATGGCTGACACTATGGCTGTAATGCGAGGTTTAATTCCGACACATATTACTTTTAATGGAAAAGTAGGCGCTTTAACGGGAGAAAATGTGATGACAGCCAAAGTGGGTGAAACGGTTTTATTTCTACATTCAGAAGCGAATCGTGACACTCGTATCCATTTGATTGGTGGTCATGGCGATCTTGTTTGGCCAGGAGGTTCATTTGATGACAGACCGCTCACGAACCAAGAAACATGGTCAGTACTTGGAGGAGCAGGTGCTGCAGTAATGTACACCTTTAAACAACCTGGTACTTATGCCTATGTTAACCATAACTTAATTGAAGCCGTTATGTTGGGTGCTTTAGCTGAAGTATCGGTAGAAGGAAAATGGAATAATGACTTAATGGAACAGCTTTCTAAACCTAGTCCTATTAAATGAGTAACTAGAAAACATTGCTAAAGTGCTTATATAAAAGTGAATTAGGTTAAATCTTCGTATTGTGATCTGATTTTTGAAGTAAAAAGGAGCTTATTTTCATAAGCTCCTTTTCTGTTAAAACAATCAAACTTAACTAACTTACTTAATTAACTAAGCCAATCAACGCTCATTTTTAAGTCGTCCAGTGGGTGCTTCATCTTCGCTGATGTACCCATCTTTATTCTTATCAAAATGATTGAAGCGAGTCTCTCCAGCTTTAAACTCAGATAGTGCTACTTTTCCATCTTTGTTTTTATCAAAACGATTGATGAATTTATTACCATTAGTACTTCTAACTGTCGTTTGATTTCTTTGTGTATTACTTTGCGTATTGCTTTTTGTATTACTCGCTCTACTTGTAGTTACATAACCTGCAGCTGAGGTACTAATATCGGTATATTCATATCTATTTTCTTGTAGCTCGCCTGTGGCTATCTCAAGGTTTCCGCCTCTAACTAAACGTACATAATTGTCTACTCGGATCATGTCGCCTTGTGGGCCTCTCGATGTTGGTTCACCTGTTTTAGGATCACTACGCTGTGAGCCTGCGCCATGAACGTCCATGGTTTTTCCACGCATTTCGCCTATGGCTTTACCAAAAGCTACATATACAGCGCCTTCGGCTTGTACGGGACCATCAAGATGAGTTGTTGAACTCCAGTAGTATGGGTAATCTTTTTCGCCACCTTCATTTTTAATAGATGATACATTGAAGATAGGATCAATCGCTGCTGAGTTTGATGTTTCTGGCGACCGCGTATAATCAACAATACTTTGTAGCTCTTTGGCATTAGGTAAGCGCCAATCGTTGTAGCCACCTAATGTTGACTCTTGAGCGTATTGCAGAGCTTGTTGCCAGTTTAAACCTTTTAGGCTGTCACTTTGCTGCCAAACTAAGCCCGTTGCTTTATCTGAAACCGTGCCATTGTTGTTGTCTACAAAACTGTTTTTGCCGTAGTCGGTATTGCCTCTAACAAATCTGAAATACATTTTATTAGGCGCTGAACTACGCGGATTATATTTTGGATAACCTTTGATACGACCATCTACAAAGTTAACACCAAAAACCGTATCGTCGTTCTTCATGGTTTTTGCAACATACTCAGTACTTGACCATGTTTGTGCATCAATCTCTCGCTCTTTAGTGCTGGTATCACCAATAGGTTGATTAAAGTAAGTTGTGTCGATGAAAGGCGTTAGCGCTTTGTCACCTTTAACCGTGCCAGAAAACTGCATTAAAGAATAAAGCTCTTTAATGGTAGGTATACGCCAGTCGTTATAGCCACCTGTATTCGTGCTATTAACTTTTTGTAAGGCTTCTTCAAAGGTAAGCTTTTGTCCCATGTCTTTTTGCCAAACAAGTCCTGTCACGTTATCTGTAATTGTGCCATTTTGATTGTCGGTGTAAGAAGGTGGGTTAATAATATAACTAGCATCTTGACCGAAAAATCATCTCCCTGCTTAGGCAATGAAATAGCGCTATTGTTGCTGTAAGAAATACGTTGTCCTGAATCAACTATGGCGTAGCTGTTTTCTATTATAGGGAGGGCAGAGGTTATAGCTGATGATGAGCGAGTTGCTGATGTTTTAGTCGCTTCTTTATTTACTACCATTAAATCTTCAGCAAAAATCACATTACCACGGTAATTCTTTTGAATTTCTTTCAAGCTTGCTGCCGTATCAACAATTGTAGAATTGAAGTGGGTATAAACTAAGTTTTGAACGTTTGCTTGTTTAGCCATACTGCTTGATTCTGCTAGGTTGAGATGCGCATTACCTTTCTTCTTTCTATTACTGCTGTCTTTGTTTTTAGTTGATTTATTGCCTGCCTTACCTTTGTTTTTTTGACGTCCGTCTTCCATTACCATACCGCCTGAATCAATGATCATAAAATCGGCGTTTTTAGCGAGAGTCGGTAAATCGTCTGAATAAGTTAGGTCACCTGTAATCACAATAGATTGACCTTAATAGTCGAAGCGATAAGCAATGGTATGAATAGCATGTGGAACTTGTAGAGTAGTAACAAGAATGTCATCTATTTTGAATGACTCACCACCTTGTAAATCTCTTACATCAAATGCTTTTTCACGTTCAGCTAAAGTGCGTTGAGTTTTACCTAAACGGTATGAAATATCTTCGTTATAAAGCTCCAGATTAGATTCGGCAAGCTTAACTGTGTTAGGTGGACCTATGATAGAGAAGTTATTTCGTCCTAAAATCGAGCGGATAAACATAGGAACAAACTCTTCATTATGGTCAAGGTGATGATGAGTGAAAACTAATGCTGATAAGTCTCTCGGATCAAAACCTAACTTATTCAAATTAGCTTGTGTGCCGTTGCCCATGTCCACCAAAATATGCGTATTACCTGCTGAAACCAAAGTACTAGCGCTGGCTCTGTTTTCATTAAAAATAGGCGAGCCTGAACCAATAATGGTGGCTGTAAGTTGGTTTGCTGCTTTAGCCACATTAATGAATGATGTTGTTGAAACGAGTAACGTTGATAACAACAATACAGTGATAATTTTTTTCATAGTAAAACCTAAACTTTGATTAACCATTATGGAGTTAAATACTCATGCCACCTGAAATTCGAATCTTAAAGTGGTATGAATATCATATAGTCATTGTACAAATTCGGCTGTGTATTCTTAGACGAATTTACAAATCTTTAGGCTAGTTTATAGAGCTAAGATTAATGCTTGCTGAATGGAGTAGTGAAAGGTTCAGATGAATGACTTACTGAATGACTTAGTTAAGATAATGAGTGTTGAGCTTTTAAGAAGAGAAAATCAAACAGCATCAAGTATTGTTTTGAAAATAATATGTTGATGCTGTTTTAAAAAGGCTAAGAGGTAGCTAGTATTTTACGGTGCGTTTATAAGGCGGTAACGAGTCGAGTAGTTGCTTACCGTAACGCTTGCTTACTACGCGTCTGTCGAGCAAGGTAATTGTACCTTCGTCTTTTTCATTACGTAGTAATCGACCTGTTGCTTGAATGAGCTTTTTAGAAGTTTCAGGCACAGATAACGACATAAACGGATTACCACCTTTCGCGGTAACATATTCTGCTTGAGCTTCTTCTACAGGCGACGTTGGCACTGAAAAAGGTAGCTTGGTAATTATTAAGTTGTTTAGGTATTTACCGGGTAAATCTAATCCTTCAGAAAAACTTTGTGTACCAAAAATAATACTTTGTTTGTCGCTGTCACAATTCTTTTTATGTTTCTCAATAATCTGCTGGCGTGATTGCTCGCCTTGTACTTGAATCTCTAACTTGTTGTTTTCACGCAAAGCCGCAGCAACTTTTTCCATTTGCCAATAAGATGAGAACAATACGAGTGTTGAGAAACCTTGATCTATTATCTCTGGTAGCTTTTCAATTATTTCATCAGTAAATTGGTCGGCACTTGGCTCATACTTCATTTGTGGAATAATCAGCTCAGCATTGTTTTGATAATCAAAAGGCGAGTTCACTTGCTGATATTGAGTCCCGTCGTTTTTTTGCAGACCGACTTGAAATCTAAAATGTTCAAAAGAGTTTAACGCTAAAATAGTGGCTGAACATAAAACCGCACCGTCGCATTTACTCCATAAATTATCTTCAAGGGTAAAACCAACTTCAATAGGTGAAGCTGAAAGCACGTAGTCGGAACGTTTACCTTCTGAAATTTCAACCCAACGTGCTAAAGGGGCACCTTTTTCGTTATCTGTTTTTTCGTACATCTGCCAAAGAGAATGAAGGTTTTCGAGTCGTTGGATCATAAATCCTGACTCAGCTAATAATGGCTCTGCCAAATACATTTGGGTTTCGCCATCTTTGGTAGACTCCATTAATAAGTTATAAAGCTTATTGGTATGAGCGAGACATTTTTTGCTGAGCTCGCTGATGTCTTCTGCCCAATTTTTTAATGATTTTGGAATGATGCCATTTTCAAATCTGAACTGTTTTTCTTTCGGAAAATACACTTCTTTATTGTTTTCAATAAAGGTATAAACTTTTTGTAGTTCTACTAATAAATCTTGGCAATCGTCACCCAACTTTAAGGCTGGAGAAATAGCGCGTTGTGACTTAATGAGCTTAGCCATCTTATCGCCAGTTTCTTTGAGCTTAGTAAGCCATTCTATGGCTCCCTTCACGGAAATATTGGCGCTAGAGTGGTCACGCGTAACTTTTGGTAAATGATGCGCTTCATCAATTATGTAAAAAACGTCTTCTGGTGCAGGTAAAATCTTACCACCACCTAGTTCTAAATCGGCTAATAATAAACTGTGATTAATCACCAATACATCACTCATATCCATGGTTTCTCGGGCTTTATGAAACGGACAATGTGTGTGTTCAGCTAAGTGTTTTAAGCAGCTATGTTTGTCGCATTGTACTTGCTGCCAAATGTAATGAGGCACGCTATCAGGCCATGAATCTAAATCGCCTTGCCAGCTATTATCGCCCAACTTTTTATGCATATCGGCGAGTATTCTAATATCGGTAGCACTAGGTTTTTGTGCGAAAGTAAAACCAGCTTGTGGGTCGTCACCATTAGTAACGGCAGCACTTAATTTTTGTCGACAAACATAACGTTGACGACCTTTAACTAACGTAAATGAAAAATCGAGACCTGAATGCTTTTTCAAAAAGGGTAAATCTTTATCAACTAACTGTTCTTGTAACGCAACAGTAGCGGTTGAAATACATACTTTTTTATCGCGAGATAAAGCTAGCGGAATAGAGCCCAATGAATATGCCAGTGACTTACCTGTACCCGTGCCAGCTTCAATAACAATAATTTTTCGGTTTTTATCGTATTCGCCTGCAAGGGTTTTAGCTATTTCAGCAATTAAAAAGGTTTGCTGTTTACGCGGGTTAAAGTTCGTCATATTTTCGCCAATGGCTTTATAGCTGGTGCGTATAACTTGCTTTATTTTGTCACTTAACATGGGAAGGAGGTTTCCATAATGGGCGGTATCATTTACACTGCTGTATATATTAACAGTTTTACTGTGCCTTTTTCGAGTATTCTTTTTAGTAATGACGAGTAATTACATAGATAATTCTGCAAACAACGCTTCAGTCGGCACATCAACTGGCTCTTCCGTTGGTTTTGAAATAGCCTCTCAAACAAACTCAGCACTTAAAGCTAAGGCTGGGTTAAGTGCACAACCTCATTCAAAAAACACAAATATTCAGCAAGAAGTTAACCAAGGTTTCATTTTAACTCGTCAATCGCAAGATCGTTTCGGACGAACTTGTATTACTTTATGGTTAAAAACATCCACTGGTCCTGTGAAATTAGAAGTACTTGACGAGCTATCGGTGTTTTTTGTTACTCAGTTACAACAAGGTGAAGCGATTAAAGCGCTAAGCGATGCTTCAATAAAGGTTGAAAAAGTATCTCCTTTACAGCTGAAAACGTTTACTCAAGAACCTGTTACAGGCATTTATTTTAAATCGATGCGAGATTTTTATGCCGCACGCGATAGATTAAAACATCACAAAATTAAATGTTATGAAGACGATTTTAGACCTGACGATCGTTTTTTAATGGAACGCTTCATTACCGCTAACTTAAGTTTTATCGGTATGGAAAAAGCGAACTTTCAAGCAACTTCAGATCAAACGAACAGGACTAATTACAAAGCGTATTCAAAAGCAAAATGTAAAGCCTTGCCATATCACCAAGCCGATAAAAATATCGCCTTAACTATGGTGTCGGTAGATTTAGAATGCTCGATGAAAGGTGAGCTATATTCGATAGGTTTATATGCAAAAGAAAACGGTAAAGATATAAATTGCGTATTTATGATTGGCGAGCCAGAAGAAACCGAGCTTGAGTATATTCACTGGGTTGAATCTGAATCAGCTTTACTGAGCGCTTTTATTGAATGGATACGGGTTTATGATCCCGACATTATGATCGGTTGGAACGTGATTAACTTTGACTTTAGTTTGTTTCAAAAACGCTGCGATTTACTCGGTATCAAATTATCAATCGGCAGAGATGGCAGTGAACCTTATTGGCGAGAAAATGCTAACAGTGACCAAAAATTTATAGAAATAGCGGGTAGAGTCGTACTTGATGGTATCGACTTATTAAAAACTGCGACTTATAACTTTCCGAGCTTCTCCCTCGAAAATGTATCAAATACACTACTAAATACCGGTAAAAAAGTAAAAGACGTAGATAACCGTGTTCAAGAAATTACCGATAATTTTCATAACAACAAACAAGACCTCGCTATTTATAACCTTGAAGATTGCCGTTTAGTTTGGTTGATTTTTGAAAAAACACAGCTGCTTGAATTTGCCATATTACGTGCCCAACTGACGGGATTACCTATAGATAGGATTGGCGGCTCGGTTGCAGCTTTTACGAATTTGTATTTACCTAAGCTTCATCGAAGTGGTTATGTAGCGCCGAATATGGGTGATGGCGAGTCGGGTTTAGTATCGCCAGGTGGCTTTGTTATGGATTCGTTGCCAGGTTTATACGACAACGTTTTAGTGCTTGATTATAAAAGCCTATATCCAAGTATTATTCGTACTTTTAATGTAGATCCTATGGGGTTAATTGAAGGTTTAGAAGACGACAAACATCAACGTAATAATCCGATAAAAGGCTTTGACGGTGCTTATTTCTCAAGAGAAAATCACTTCTTGCCTGACATTATTCAATCTCTATGGTTAGAACGTGATAAAGCGAAAGTTGAGAAAAACGCTGCTTTATCTCAAGCGATAAAAATCATCATGAATTCGTTCTATGGAATTTTAGGATCAACGGGCTGTCGATTTTTCGATCCACGCTTAGCAGGCTCAATTACAAAACGTAGCCACGAGTTGTTAAAAATAACCTCAAAGTGGATTGAAACTGAAGGTTATAAGGTGATTTACGGCGATACAGATTCTATATTTGTACATGTTGGCTTAGACAAAACCCAAGAGCAAAGTCTGGTTTTAGGTAAACAGCTACAAAAACTGATTAATACTAAGATGGATCAGTTATTGTTAAACGAACATGGTGTGCATAGCGAATTAGAAATTGAATTTGAAACTCACTTCAGTAAATTTTTAATGCCAACAATCCGAGGATTGGATGTAGGCACCAAAAAACGCTACGCAGGCATGATATTAGTTCGTGATGAAGCAACCGGCATCGAACGTCAGCAAATGGTTTACAAAGGCTTAGAAACTGTAAGAACCGATTGGACAGACCTTGCAAAAGAATTTCAGCAAGCTTTGTATTTAAAAGTGTTTAATGATGAACCAACAGCTGATTACATACTCGATATTGTAGAGCGCACCTTAGCAGGGGAGTTTGATGAGAAATTAATTTATCGAAAGCGTATACGCCGTCGTTTAAATGAATACGTTAAAAACGTTCCTCCGCATGTAAAAGCCGCACGCTTGGCTGATATGATCAATCAAGAGCAGGGTAAACCTTTACGCTATCAGAACAAAGGCAGGATCGAATACTACATCACCTTAAATGGACCTCAGGCAAAAGAATACCTAACCGCGCCGTTAGATTATCAGTTTTATATAGACCGACAATTAGAAGCGGTAGCCGATGGTATTTTACCTTTTGTTGGATCGAGTTTTAATGAAGTGACAAATAAGCAAATGGGGTTGTTTTAGTTACGTGCCTAAAAATAAATAACCCTAAGCAAGTATGTAAAATAGGTACAACGTTAATTTTATTGAGATCATTATATGATTATATTGTCAGGAATAAATTGGTCTGGAAGTTTATACATAAATGGTAATGTCAAAGCGAATGGCCGAGTCCATAGTCATGCATGGTATTTTGAATTGACGGCAAAATCATGGATTGTAGAAATTGCGGAAGAACATGCGATTGAACCTAATGATTTACCATTAGTCGGTTTTGGGTATGGTGGCTGGTTACATGAGAATATAGTTAGTGCTTATCCAGATAGTGAAGCTGATCTTGTTTTATATGTTGAAAGTAAGCTCAGCTTGGTATTTACAATGTTTCAGCAAAGTAAACTTACATATATTCCAGCAGTTACAGCTTGTAATGATTAGTTTATTGTTTAGTCATTTACTTTTAATCATCTAAAAATGTTTAGTAACAAATAATGAATAAATTATTAGCAGCAAGTCGTTAAGCTATATATTCATAAAAGACATTAATCCATAGAGGCATACCAATGAAAAAGTTATTATTACTAGGTTTAGTCATAATTAGTACATCATTTTCTGTTATTGCTAATAATGGTTTAGTTAAATACGAAAGTCCTTATTCAGTAAAAGTTACCGCTGATCGTTTTGAAAATATTGTTAAGGAAAAAGGGTTAACTTTATTCGCGAGAATTGATCATCAAAAAAATGCGAAAAGTGTGAATTTAGAGTTGCGACCAACAGAAGTGATTATTTTTGGAAACCCTAAAGTTGGCACACCTTTAATGGTATGTGCTCAAAGCGTAGCGATCGATTTACCTCAAAAGGTTATGGTGAGTGAAGGCGCGAATAATAAAGTTTGGTTAACATACAATAACCCTGATTATTTACAAAAAAGACATGATATGAATGGTTGTGATGCCATTATTAATAAGGTTTTAGATGTGTTGAGTAAGTTGTCTGAGGCTGTTGTAGTTAAATAGATAACGATTAATAAATTTAGTATTTAATCTATAAGACAGATGAAGGTAAGCTTCTTTGATTTATTAGTTTTAACAATTTTCACTAAAATTTTTAAGCTAAACAATTTTGTCTACCTAGTTTTTTTACTCAGTGTTACGTACGCTCCAGATAACTTAATTTTGATAAAGTTAGTGCACCTTTGATCTAATCAGGTTATAAATACATTATAGATGGCTAGATAGCTATAAGCTTTGAATAAGTGAGATCATATAAATGAAAACTGAAACAAAAGTCGTATCAGCAGGACGCGCTGCAAAATGGACAAATGGTGTGGTAAACCCAGCCGTACAACGTGCCTCAACCGTGGTATTCGAGTCTGTTAAACAAATGAAAGAAGCGGCGGTTAATAAAACCAATCAAACCTTATTTTATGGTCGTCGCGGCACTACGACTTCGTTTGCATTTAGTGACGCTATGGTTGAACTAGAAGGTGGTGCTGGCTGTGCCTTATATCCTTCAGGTACCGCAGCTATTACTAACGCTATTATCTCGGTTGTTAAAACGGGTGATCACATTTTAATGGTCGATAACGCTTACGAACCTACACGTGATTACTGTGAAAAAATTCTTGCTAAAATGGGTGTTACAACCACTTATTATGATCCGTTAATTGGTATAGGTATTGAAGCGCTTATTCAAGAAAATACGAGTCTGATATTTTTAGAGTCTCCAGGCTCTATCACCATGGAAATCCAAGATGTTCCAGGTATTGCGGAAGTTGCTCATAAACATGACTGTATTGTAATGCTTGATAATACATGGGGTGCAGCGGTTAACTTTCAGCCATTCGATCATGGTGTTGATATTTCAGTACAAGCGGCGACTAAATACATTGTTGGTCATTCAGACGTTATGTTGGGCACAGCAACAGCTGTTGAAAAATACTGGCCACAAGTTCGTGAGAATAGTTACATCATGGGGCAGTGCACTTCGCCAGACGATTTATACTTAGCTTTACGTGGTATTCGTACGTTAAGTGTTCGTTTAAAGCAGCATCAAGCCAGCTCGCTTAAAATTGCTAAATGGCTAGCGACTCGTCCAGAAGTTGAAACAGTACTTCATCCAGCTTTACCTTCATGCCCTGGTCATGAGTTTTTTGAACGTGACTTTAATGGTTCAAATGGTTTGTTTTCTTTTGTATTAAACAAGGGAACACAAGCTGCAATTACTGCATTACTTGACGATATGGAGCATTTTAAAATGGGCTATTCGTGGGGTGGTTTTGAAAGCTTAATTTTAGCGATTTCAAACGTGCAATCTATGCGTACTCAAACCAAATGGAAATACGAATTTCCATTAATTAGATTACATGTTGGTTTAGAAGATGTAGACGATTTAATTGAAGATTTAACCAAAGGTTTCGAACGCTTTAACGCGGTTTTAGATCAAGCTTAATTTTATTTAAATCTCACTATATCCTTTCATAAGAGCTCGAATAATGACTTATTCAAATGTCTTTATTTGAGCTCTTATTTCACATCTTTACTACAAGCTTAAATGTTTATTCAATCAGTAACTCACTTCATTTTTAGTCATGCCATTCATCTTAAATATTTTAATTGAAAACTAAATTGGCTTAATCCGTTCTTAATCTATACTAAGTTATTTAATTACAGGATATTGCGTGGATATTATTAACCCTTATGAAGCCGAAGAATTGGTCTCTCAATATATAGATTTTCATTATGGTGACACTTATTTTGGTGTTGATAACTTTGCCCAAGTCTGTGGCGAAATATGCGGAAGTATTGCTCAAGAGCAAAAGCAGACGGGACGAGCGTTAGATATTGGCTGTGCTGTGGGTCGTACTAGTTTTGAATTAGCAAAATATTTTGAGAAAGTTGATTCTGTTGATTACTCTCACCAATTTATCACTACAGCTATAGAGCTAAAAACAAAAGGGTGTAAAGATTATCATGTCAAAACAGAAGGACATTTAGTTGAACATAAAACTGTTCAATTAGCTGATTTAGGTTATACGGAATATGCAGACAAATGTTCATTCAAACAAGGTGATGCTTGTGATCTTGACGATATGTATAAAGGGTATGATCTTATTTTTGCAGGGAACTTGATTGACCGTCTTCATTCACCTGAACAATTTTTGTTAAATATTCATTCTCGGTTAAATGTTGGAGGTGTTTTTATCTTAACTTCTCCTTATACCTGGTTAGAAGATTATACAAAAAAGGAAAACTGGTTAGGTGGTTATCAAAATGCTCATGGCGATGAAATAACGTCACTAGATGGTTTGAAAGAAACGTTAGGTGCGAATTTTGAAATGTTAGAGGCCCCTAGAGATGTACCTTTTGTTATTCGTGAAACGGCGAGAAAATATCAACATACATTAGCTCAAATGACGATATGGAAACGTATACGTTAAACGAATTAATACCTTGAGTTGTTAGTTTATATTTTACATTTCAAAGGTTAAGCTAAGCATTGGTGCTGGTAGGGTTTATCTCCGTGCTAGTGTTTTTCTGTACTGGTATTTATATCAGAGCACTTGATTACTTCCCATTTCATTAATGTAAATACAAGTGCCATAACAAATTAATAAATTAAAGGCACTGAATAAAATAAATGGTAAGTAACTTAAACTCGAGCGAGTCTTTATTCTTCGGTATGGCTAGCTGCTGATAAAATAGGTTTTGGTTTGGACGATACACTTTTAGTGGGTATTGTACTTTCAAGGGGGGGGATTCATATCGAGTAGTAGTAGGCTTAGAACAATCAGCTACTGCAATTAAATAAGTATTATTCGCCTTCGGATTAACTCCTGAAATTTTGTATTTAGTTAGCGCTTTTATGTTTTACCTTTAGGGTCGAGAAACTAAGAGGTCTAGAGCTAATAAGGTGCTTATTTATCACCTTATTCTATAAATTATCAGGCTTTTAACTAGCGAAGCGTAAATCTCGGGGGCTTGCCCCCGTGCTGGATAGTGTATACTGGGGGGACCCCAGTAAATGCTATTCTTCATATGGAACTTCAAAGAAATACACATCATGTCTTTAGATTAATGTACCACTTTGTGTGGATACCAAAGTATCGACACAAAGTCTTCATTGAACCTTATCGTTCAACAATGAAAGCAATTATTCAAAAAGTAGGATATGACTACGATATTGATATCGTAGAGTTAGAAATTCCGAGTGACCATATTCATATGGTTATTAGAGGGATCCCTAAACAGTCGCCAAGCGATGTTATGCAAATAATTAAAAGTATAACTGCTTGTGAGTTTTTTAGAAGTTATCCTGAAATTAAAAAGCAGTATTTCTGGGGCGGTAAATTATGGACACAAAGCTTTTTTGTTGAAACGATTGGTAACGCAACAGAAGAAGTTATCAGGAAATATGTTCAAGAACAGTTAATCGAATTAGATGGTAAAGAAATTAATAGCGATCCACTGAACTTGTTTTGAAACTCGGTCGCTTGCGGCCGAGAATTTTATAATATTTCTGCTATTCGTGAGTCACGCTGGGCGAGTGTTTACGCGTGAAGATATTATTAATACACTTTATAACCAAGCGTTAGATATGTCGGATCGCAATATAGATAACCATATTAAAAATATACGTAAAAAGATAAACCACATTGAAGACGGTTTAAATCCTATTTCTGCTGTTTATGGTGTTGGCTATAAATTTAAATAAATGAAATAGGGAATTACGTTATATTATTTTGATTAAGTAAAGGTTGAACTAAGCAGGACTTGATGAATTTGAGCTGAGAATAATTAGTCATAACTATGCTCAGCTAGTTTATTTTATATATGTTAGGTTTAACTTAACTTAGCTTAGTTAAACCCATATTGATTGTCACTATGCTGATGTGTATGTTGTGTTTTATCTTTCTCTTCAACGGGCTTAATCAACTGAATAGGCTGATTTCTAACACACATAAGTTCATCTGCCATGTATTGACAGGTGCCTAGATAAAGGTCGTTATGACCTCCTTCATATTGACACATTTGTGACTTTTCTTTACTCGTACAAGCTTTTACTGCAATTTCATTCAGTGGTCCTGAATGAGCATTAGCTTGTCCTAAGGTAAAAAATAAAGCACTGCATGCTAACAGCGTAAGAGCTTTTCTAAATTTAATTGTCATAACTAACCTGGACTTAGGATAAGCGATTATGCCTAACATTGTTATTTAACCGACTACCGTCGTTGCCTACATGGATGTAGATACTTAGTTTTTATCGGGAATAAAAAGGCCTTGGTATACGGACTAAATACCAACATTAGGGAAGTAAAAATCATTTAGATAAGTTAACCCTCATAATTTAGAGGTAAGGCATTATAAATCTATGCCTTACGAAATCCATCATCCCGAGTTCCGGTTAACTAACCTTTTTAGGTGCCTTTTTATCTAGTGGCTATGACCTGGAGGAGGTCCTTTCTTTCCATCACCACCACCTGGAGGTCCGCCAGCACTAATTGATTCTCCATGAAGGCAACCAATAAACAGGTTTTCGCTTGGGCTTGCTGCATGGTAATGGTAACCTCGTGCATCATCAGTATTACCACGACATTCATCCAGTGATTCTTCGTTACCTTGTATATCTTTCATCGCGTAGATGCCATAACCATCTACCGCATAACCTATAAGTGGTGCATGACCATCTTTAGATGTTTGAGTATCGGTACATCCTGCTGTGGAATGATAATGATAACCTTGATGTAAATTAATATGACCACCACAGTCATCAAAAGCAGCAATGGTATAACTACCTAATATAGCTTCTATTGGAGCCGGAGCTGATAACTCAGTTCCGTCAAGCGCTAAGCCTACAGTTGATACTCTGCCTGTTTCTTCCGCAGGAATAGGTGTTGTTGGAATAAGATAAGTTAAGCTGAAGTCATCTTCAAGATAAGATAATTCACACTCTATACAGTTTTGTTTGTATTGTTCTTCTACGTCAGGGCGAGCAGCACCAGAGCAAGATTCTTTAGTTGCTGTATAGCGAATTGTATTGGTTTCTGCATCGTAAAGTACCCATTTTTCATCACCATAATATTCGTCAAGGCTAAGAATAAATTGTCCTGTTAGATCAACAAGATCACCTTTACCTTCTTTGCTGAACCATTTACCTGCGACTTCAGCTCCATCGGTTGTAGTGCGAGGACAAAATGGACCTGGAACTCTACCTGCTGGTGCGCCAGTTGTAATTATTTCATAACACGTTGTTTTTGTGCCTTGAGCCGTTTCACAGTCTACAATTTTAGGCGTTTGGCTGAATGCGCCTTGTGAGAAAACAGATAAATCAATGCCTAGATTAGCAGATTGTTTAACGGGTTGAGGTGATGCTGAGCTTTCTGCTTTTATTTCGGTATCATTACAGGCTGCTAATACGGAAATGCAAAAAGCAATACCCGTTATTTGGCTATATTTTAGAAGAGTCATAAATTATGTCCTTGTGATCCAGTATTTGATGGTTCTAATAGTAAGTCAATTAATTATTAAATAAGGATGGGATCTAACAGACCTGATTAAGAATAAAGCGTTCAGTAGAAATAGTATATAGGTATAAATACTATTACGTATATTAGCAAACTTGTAAGTTTTGCGCGCTTTATAATTGATCTTTTTACATATTCGTTTATTGAATTGGTAAATAAATATCGGTAACCGCTTCATTTTGATTAACGCTAGGGAACATCTTTACGCGTTCTATAAAACATGGAAAGTCGCGTAACTTTTTATTACTTTGCGGCAACCAATGGCTGTAGAGTGCGTTTATCAGCTCACCTAAATTATCATCACTTCCAGTGGTTCTTAAAACAGCGCAATAGCCCCCTGGAATTTCATCAAGTTCAACACCTTGTTCATTTTCTTTTAGTTTGTTTTCTGCGGTTAAATTTTTTTTTGTGATGTTCGTCGCTATATCCAATCGATATTCATCTGCTGGTGTTGTATGCGGATCGTTATGCAAAATATTATAAGTTCTACTTACTCCCGGTGGAGTATGGTGTGCTTTTCGCCAATCAATAAAGCGCTTAATACTCATATGAAGGTTCTGAGGTGAGCCTTTGTGAGGTAAGCTGGCTATTTTTGTTTTATCAAACCATTGTATTTTGACATCAGTGACTATTGACGTTTGCATAGATGATTTCCTTCTCGTTATCTTTGGTAAAATAGGCGTCCAATTGGGCGATTTTTTAAATTGTGTTGGTGTTACGTTAAATATTTTTTTGAATGCTCTAGAAAAAGATTCTGTATTTTCAAAACCTGCATCGAAAGCAATATGAGTGATGGATAAATGATGATGGTAATATATTTGGTTAGCTGATTTTTTCATTCGTTGTATTTGAATATACTGAAAAACAGGTAAGCCAATTTCTAGGTGGAACAATCGATGAAAGTGATATTTAGATAAATGCTCAATTTGACAAAGTAAATCTAAAGTTAGTTTCTGATCTAAATGTTGATCGATATACTCGCAGACTTTTTGAAAGGGTACTTTGTTCATATTCATATAATATTGTTCTTTTATTAGGTGTTAATAAGTAACCTGAACTCGGTTTAATAGATATTTAACAAATTTAAAAATAAGTAATCATTTTTTAATTGACTCTCTAGCTTAATAGTTTTTCTTAATTCAAGGCAAATTTCGCGTCAATAGCAAGCCTATTGCAAGTAAATTTAACTCAGAAGTAATACCAAGTTGATTAATTAACTACTCATTTTTAACGGTTAAAATTAATAATGACGGCGTTATAAAATTTATAAGTAGAATAACTACTTACTAAATTTTATGCCTTGTAATTATCCATTTTCCCTCATGAAAAAGTAGATCACTTAGTTAATCAAATTGGTATAAGGAAAAATAGATGCTAGAGAAACATTTGTTAAGCCGAGTTCAGGTTAAGTAGATGTTTTATGAAACTTGATGATGCCATAAATAATTAAGCCTTACCTGACAGTTCTTGCTATTTAATGCTGTTTTTTAGATATAAAAAAAGCTGAATATTTCTATTCAGCTTTTAATTTATTTTCGTTATTTACAAGCTAGCGCTTTTGAATGTTTATTTATTATCTAACAAAGTGAATATCTTTTTAGCAATATCAGTATTGTCTTGGTAGCCATTAAATAAAGCTTTGTTATTACCCATTGCGAAAACAGGTACATCTGCAGCGGTATGTCCTGACGATGTCCAACCTGTAAATGTACGAGCGTTTATAACTTCTTTAATCGCTTTGTATAGTTCATTATTAACCGTGAATGGGTCATATTCTTTTCCACTTCTCGCATCTTCGATTCCAGTTACCTCAGCAATTTTAATTGCTGTTGCAGTATCGTTTTTCACTGTAATAAGTTTAGATATTTCTTCGTCAGTTAATTCAAAGTTAAACAAAGAATTCGCATATTCAGTGGTGATATCAACTTTTTCAAGTAGGTTAGCAATTGAATTAGGTGATTGTTTCATTGTTCTTAATACTTTTGGATCCCATTGGAAAACACCATCAACACCTAAAGTAACACCACCTGTGCTGTGATCTGCGGTGATAACAACTAGAGTATCAGGATGTTCTTTCACATAAGTCTCTAAGTATTCTAACGTTTTAGCTAAATCATCCATTTCGCCCATCGCTGAAGCTATATCGTTTGAATGACCAGCCCAATCTATTTGACTACCTTCAATTAAAAGAAAATAACCGTCTTCGTTCTCTAAGTGTTTAGTGGCTGTTTTAGTCATAGCTGATAAACGATGTTTATTAGTATCGTCTAACGCCCAAGGTAAACCTTTATCACCAAATAAACCTAGAAGAGGTTTGTCTGTTGAAACACTATCTAGCAATTGGTAACTATCGATGTAATTAAAACCATTGTCTTCAAACTCTTCTACAAGGTTTCTATCTTCTCTGATAAAAAACTTCCAACCACCACCAAGATAAAGGTCAGCTTGAATTCCATTATCAATATAACTATCTGCAATCGCATTGTAGTTATATCTGTAATCGTTATGAGATAAATAAGACGCTGGCGTTGCATGGTTAATTTGTGAAGTAACAACAACACCTGTTTTCATACCAAGACTTTTAGCACGCTCTAATACGGTTTCAACGTTTTGTTTATCCATATCAACAGCAACAGCGCCGTTGTAAGTTTTAATAGCACTAGAAAGAGCGGTAGCCGCCGCCGCAGAATCAGTGACATAATTGTGATGCGTATCAGGGTAAGTACTACTCATACCCACTAAATGTCTATCAAATACCGTGTTTTCAACTCTTGGTGTTGATGGGTCATCTTTAAAGTAGCGATAAGCCGTTGTATAAGTTGGGCCCATACCATCACCTACAATCATAATAATGTTTTTAGGTGTTGATACCACAGGAGCTGGTTGAACTTCTTGAGTTACAACTTCTTGTGTTTCTTTGCCACACGAAATGGTTAAACCAGCAATAGTTAATGCTATTAATATTTTATTCATTAAAGGTAATCCAATATATTTTTAAAGGTTATAGGTTAATATCGACCCAAACTAAACGGTGATCTGAAGATGCTGCTCGGTCTTTAACTAACCTAAATTCATCTTCTTTTGGCTGTGGCCAAAATACACCTGAGTTAATTACGGTAATAAGGTTTTTTGAAGGTAAAACATAATCTGCTCGCATACCCCAATGTGCCGTATGATTCTCACTGTACGGGTTATTTACATTGTGAGCTTTACCACCATTACTACGAGGCTTAGTATCTTGGATATTAGGATGCGCTAATAAATTGGTGATACCTTGTTTAATGGCATCGCCATCAACATTTGAAGAGTTTTGGTCGCCCATAATAACAAAAGCACTATTAGGTTTTATTCCACCTTTTACGCCTTTGTCGTCGTATAAGTAGTTACTTTTATTTGGTGTTATATAATCGGTCCATAAGCGAATTTCGTCGTGGTTACGTTTTCCATTTCTATCTTCAGGTCCATCAAAAACCGGTGGAGTAGGGTGACTTGCTAATATGTGAAGTGTTTTACCGTCAATGGTTACAGGTATGTCCCAATGAGATTTAGATGATAGTCTGAAATTATTCCAAGCTTCGTCGCTGTACCATGCTTTATTGGTTTTAGGATCAACGGGTTTCAAAGCGTTTGGCATATCTTTCCATTTAAAGTGTTGGAAAGTTCTAATGTCTTTTTCATTGATTGGATATTTTGATAATAGTGCCATACCAAAATGTCCAGGGAAGTATCCAAAGCCGTAAGTATCGTTAACGGGGTCGCCACTTATTTTATCGTTATTTAAATCAAATGGAGTTGGTACACCTGTGTTTACAGCACCTTGATAAAAGTAGGGAAAGTTTATTGCTGTTTGACTATGTTGGCTTTTATTTAAATACTGAGATAAGAATAATTTAATGGCTTGATGAGAGTCATCTTCACGGTCAAATTCATTTAATAAAATAATATCTGGATTTACACGTTGAATAATTTCAGCAATATTTTTAATTTGTTGATGATTGTTTTTTAATTGCGTACTTAATTCATTGCCTTTAACTGAAGGAGTTTGCCCCTTAACATATGGAAGGTAATTTAGCGCTTCCATACTTACATTGAATGTTGCTATACGAAGTTGTTGAAGTGATTGATTTTCGTTAGCCATACTTAAACCTGAAGTGAGTAGAGTTACAATAGTTAACAGTAGAGATATTCTTTTCAATGTTTTTCCTAAATGCTAGAAGATTAGTCTTTTTTAAGACCACAACCGCGAAGTATAAAATCAGTTAAAAATGCGGTAACACGTTCACAATCTTCATCTTCAAAATCAGCTTGATTCATAACTGTTAATATTTGATTGTTAAAATCTGCATAATGCTGAGTGGTAGACCAAATAAGAAAAATCAAATGTACCGGGTCAACATCATTCATCTCACCTTTATCTATCCAATGCTGAAACAATGCTGTTTTCTCTCTCACCCACTTACGTAAATAAGTACGAGTAAAATCTTTTAAATGTTGTGCGCCCTGAATGATTTCCATAGCATAAATTTTAGAAGCATCAGGTTCTTTAAAAGATAATTGCACTTTTGAAGCTATAAATTTTTCAATAGCAACCGCAGGACCATGATCGGGATCAATATCACCAATCGCGTCATCCCACATAGCTAATGTTCTTTCTAACACAGCATGATAAATGTTTTCTTTATTTTTAAAATAATAAAGTACATTCGCTTTAGGCAACTTTGCACGATCGGCAATAGCTTGAACTGTCGCACCTTTATAGCCTTGTATTATAAATTCTTCTTGGGCGGCAGCTAATATTTTATCTTGGCTTTTTTCTCTGATACTGCCTTGTTTTGTCGTTTTGATGTTCTGCTCATGTTTTTCAAAGTGATTTTGCTTGATATTATTATTATTTTTCATTCTTTTGAATACTCCATTAATCAAAGTAGTGAATTGAAGACCTTTATTTTTCTTATTATATGACTACTATTAATATATCTATCGATTAAATACAGTTGACTAATTGGTTTGTTTTTAGCTAATAGATTTTTATCATGGTTACTATTTTAAAACAATTTAATGACAGAAATATGAATTTAATTTTATCAGGCTAAAGGCTAATTTAGCACTTTAGTCATAATTAAAATACTTTTGTTAATGATAGAAATAAATATTAATGATAGAAATAAATATTGTAGATTATTACCCCATAAATATCATATTTTTATTTTATTGTTCTTAAGGTCTATTTTATATAAGAGTGAAATAACTGATTATAAATAGGATTTGAAAATTTATTTTAAGAAGTTGACCAGTTGGTTTGTAAATAATTGTGTGTATTTACTATATTTTTTTGTTTTAAAAAATAAATTTTTAATATCAATATTGAACATTTAAATTTTTATTTTTTTCTCGTTACTTTGCGTTATCTTATTGTTTTTTAATGCTATTATCCTTTGCTTTTGTTTTTTATTATAGAACAACCTAACTTTTTTTTATCTCAAACTGAGGCTGGTATAAAAACATGTAATGAAAATGTAACGAAACTTTGCTTTAATCAGACTCGAAAATATAATAATAAAAATAAATATAACTAATTGCACAAGATTTTACGTAAACATTAAAAAAACAAAAATTTAAACTTAAACAAGGATTACATGATGAAAGCTCATCGTCTCTCAACACTTACAGGTGCGGTAATTTTAGCACTTGGTTTGTCAACATCAGCTATGGCTGCTGATACTTCTTCTGCAATTAGAGGAAGCATATTAAGCCCAGCAGGTGAAATATCTGCAAACGCTAAAGTTGAAATTACGCACATCCCATCAGGTACTAAAACAGAAACATCTACCAATAGCTCGGGTTCATTCTCAAGCAAAGGTTTACGTGTTGGTGGTCCATATACAGTTGTTATTACTGGTGCTAATGGTGTTAGTACACAGAATAATATTTACCTTACATTAGGTGAAACCTTTAAGTTGAACACTCAGCTTAGTAAAAACCAACAAACAGAAACTATCACAGTAACAGGTAGTCAAATATTTAGTGGTAATACAGGCGGTAATAGTTACTTCGGTTCTGACGATATAACTAATGCTCCTAGTTTTAACCGCGACATTAAAGATATCGTTCGTAATAACCCTCTAGCGGTTCTTTCTTCTAAAGACGGAGAGCTAAGTGTTGCGGGTACTAACCCTCGTTTTAACAGTATTAGTGTTGATGGTATTGCTCAAAACGATGATTTTGGTCTTAATGCAAACGGTTACCCAACCACTCGCTCACCAATTTCTTTAGGTGCAATTGATCAAGTTACTATTGATACTTCTCCATTTAATGCAAAAGATAGTGGTTTCCAAGGTGCCAAAATTAATGCGGTAACTAAGTCAGGAACTAACGAGTTATCAGGTAGTTTCTTTTACGAAACTCAAAACGATAGCATGGCAGGAAAAGCTAATAATAATGGTATTGAAGCTCCATTAGAGTTTGATGAAACAACTTGGGGCGGTACTTTAGGTGGAGCAATCCTTGAAGATGAATTATTTTTCTTTGCTTCATATGAATATTACGATGCAACATCTTCAGTCGAGTGGGGACCTGCTGGCGCTAACGTTTCAAACCAAACCCAAGCTAACCTTGCAGACGTTGCTGAAGTTCAACGTATAGCAAGAGATGTTTATGGCGTTGACGCGGGCGACTGGAACTTAGCTCCACCTGTAGAAGATGAAAAAATCTTATTAAAATTAGATTGGAACATTAATGATGAACATCGTGCTGCATTTACTTACCAATACAATAAAGGTAACAGTACAAGTAACCAATCAACTGCTGACTTTGAGTTACGTTTATCTTCATTCTGGTACGATAGAACTGAAGAATTAAATAGTTACGCATTTAAACTATATTCAGATTGGTCAGACGACTTATCAACACAGTTTAGCTTAACTTATACAAAAAACCCTACAACTCAAGCATCATTAAGTGATTACTCAGATGTAACTGTTCAAGCAGAGTCGGGTAACATCACTCTAGGTTCAGATCACTCTCGTCATTCTAACGAATTAGAGAAGAAAACATTTATCATGGCATTTGATGCGGATTACCTTATCGGTGATCACAGCATTACTGCGGGTTATCAATTCAAACGTTTAGATATTTTTAACTTGTTTTTACAAAATACTAAAGGTGACTATGTATTCGATAGTATTGAAGATTTTGAAAACCAAGTTGCTGAACGTATTATCTATCAAAATGCTACAAGTTTAGATCCTAATGATGCAGCTGCTGAATTTGTGAGAGACGAACATGCAATTTATATTCATGACGAATGGGCATTTTCTGATGATCTAACATTAGATTTTGGTTTAAGATATGAACGATTAACTTCTAGCGATAAACCTACATTTAACCAACAAATGTTTGATCGTACAGGCTTTGACAACAGCGAAAATTTAGATGGCTTAGATATTTTCTTACCACGCTTTGCATTTAACTGGGATGCTAGTGATGATTTAGTTGTACGTGGTGGTGCTGGTCGATTTGCTGGTGGCTCACCAACTGTATGGATTTCTAATGCCTACTCAAATCCTGGTGTTGGTATCGGTGATGTATTCTTAAACGGTAGTTTTGAAAATGTAGATATTAATGGTCCTCGTGCTGAAGATGAAGCTACAGTAGCTAACTCTACAGAGTTTTCTGGTACTAACTTTACAGATCCAAATTTTGAAATCCCTTCAGATTGGCGCTTCCAATTGGCAGCGGATTATACGTTTGATATCCCAGGTGTAGGTGATAACTTCTTATTCACAGCTGAGTATTTATACAAAAAAGCTGAAAATACTGCATTTTGGCAAGACGCATCATTATTTGGAGACGAAGATGGTTTCACTTCTGATGGCGGACGTATCATTTATAATGATGCCGATGGTGACACCAATGACTTGATGCTTACAAATGCTGATGACGATGGTCGTTCTAAAATATTTAGTTTTGTATTAAATAAAAATTGGGATAGCGGTGTAAGCATGACTGCTTCTTACACTAATCAAGATATTACTGATTCGCATACAAGTACTTCATCTACTGCTGGTAGTAACTATGGCTTTAATACTGCAATTAACCGAAATGAATCTGTTGTTGGTCGTTCAACGTTTGAAACAGAACATAGACTAGTATTGAACCTTGGTTACAAAACTGAGATTTTTGAAGGTTATAATACAAACATCAACCTATTCTTTGAGCGTAAATCAGGAAAACCAGTTACTTTTTACATAGATGGTGACGATTTCGCTGGTTTAGATGACCCATATGATCTATTAAGCCCTGGTACTACTTCTGATTCATTCTTACCTTATATCCCTACAGTAGGCGATACAAACGTAACATTTGCTTCTGCAGAAGATAGCGCTAATTTTTACTCAGCTATTAATAGCTTAGGTTTAGATCAATATGCTGGTGGTTACTCACCTAAAGGAACTTACACTACTCCTTGGGTTACTACATTAGACTTAAGTGTTCGTCAAGAAATCCCAGGATTAATGGAAGGACATAAAGGTATATTCTACTTCACAGTAGATAACTTATTAAACTTACTTGATAGTAGTAAAGGTAAAGTTTACGGTAACGATTTTGGTACTCAAGAATTAGCCGAGTTCACTATTGACCCTAGTAATCGTCAATATGTTTATACGAGCCCAATCAGCGCAAATAACGATGGTTCTTATGTGAATGATAAATTCTACGCAGAAGATTCAACGTGGAGAATTAAAGTGGGTGTAAGTTACGAATTTTAATTAAAATTTCGTAAAATCATCGCTTAATAAAAGCACTAAATAACATTGTTATTTAGTGTTTTTTTGTTTTAACGTACTTAAAAATTTAAATATGAAACTAGCTCTTAGGTTACTGAATCATCAAAACATCAATTAATAGCTTTTGAAGAGTGTCACTTAAGTATATTTCACTGATTAAGCTCTATAAATAAAGAAAATAATCATCTTTGTTTAATGATATGGTTATATATGTAACGAAGAAGAATTAGTACTTGTAGCTAATTACGTTTGTTATTTAAGCTTTGGTTAAATAAAAAGCTAGCACTTATTTTTTATTTAAATATAATAAGTTGACTAGATGGTCAAATAAAAGGTGCGGTCATGTCACAAATTCCAGAATATTGGGTACAACAAGTTGAAGCAGCAAAACATGCTTATGCTTTAGCTTATGCTCCATATAGTCAATTTCATGTTGGTGCTGCAGCATTAACAGATTCAGGAAAGGTTGTTAATGGATGCAATGTTGAAAATGCATCTTATGGACTAACTGTATGCGCAGAGCGTAATTGTATTGCTAATGCCGTTATACAAGGCGAGCAAAATATAAAATCAATAGTTGTTTACACGGAACAAGTTAAATTAACACCGCCATGTGGCGCGTGTAGGCAAGTTATTGCTGAATTTTTATCTCAAGAAGCTGAGGTTATGTCTACTAATCATTTAGGTGATTACCAGTTGTGGAGCGTTGCAGAGTTATTACCAGACGCTTTTACACCCAAGAGTTTATTAGACATTTAATTCAGAGGCTTTGCCCAATAATTATAAAAGATTAAGGAAAACATATGTTATTACCACAAGAGATTATTAGAACAAAACGCGATGGTTTGATTTTGTCTGAAGATAAAATTCAAGGCTTTGTTGATGGCTTAGTTAACGGAACCTTTAATGACGCGCAAGTAGGTTCTATGGCAATGGCTATTTTTCAACAAGGAATGGAAATTGAAGAGGTTGTTGCTTTTACTAAAGCGATGATGAATTCAGGCGATGTTTTATCTTGGCCTGAACTTGATGGACCTGTAGTTGATAAGCATTCAACAGGCGGAGTGGGCGATAAAGTTAGCTTTATGCTTGCTGCTATTGTTGCAGCTTGTGGTGCATATGTTCCTATGATTTCAGGACGTGGCTTAGGTCATACAGGCGGAACATCAGATAAGTTAGAAAGTATTGCAGGTTTTAATGTTCAACCGAGCATTGCAGAATTTAAACGTATTGTTAAAGATGTAGGTGTCGCTATTATCTCGCAAACAGATAACCTAGCACCAGCAGACAAGCGTTTGTACAGCATTAGAGATGTAACCGGTACAGTTGAGTCTATTCCTTTAATAACTGCCTCTATTTTGTCTAAGAAGCTTTCAGCTGGTTTAGATTCATTAGTGATGGATGTTAAAATGGGTAACGGCGCTATGATGTCTGATATGACAAAAGCTACCCAACTTGCGCAAAGCATAGTTAACGTTGCTAACGGAGCAGGTGTTCCAACGCAAGCGATTATTACCGATATGAATCAAGTGTTAGGTACGTCGGCAGGTAACGCGGTTGAAATGTATGAAACAGTTAAATACTTAAATGGTAAACAAAGAGAGCCAAGATTACATGCGGTTGTTGTGGCATTAGCTACCTCTATGTTAATCAGCGCTAAAGTTGCCGCTACTGAAGAGGAAGCGAAAACTAAAATTAACCATGCATTATCAAGTGGTGCTGCGGCAGAAATATTCTCTAAAATGATTGCTGCTTTAGGCGGACCAAGCAACCTGATGGAAGCGCCATGGGAATCAATGAATAAAGCTAAAGTGATTAAAGATGTTGTTGCTACACATTCAGGTTACATCTCAGCAATGCAAACACGCGATATTGGTATGTCGATTGTTGGTATGAAAGGTGGAAGAACAGCGAATGGTCAGATGATAGATCACACCGTAGGTTTTGATCGTATTTTACCTGTAGGCACAGTGATCAACAGAGGTGATGTAGTTGCTAGAATTCATGCTGCTGATGACGACCAAGCAGCTAAAGCGAGCCAAGAGTACTTAACGGCTTTATCTATTAGTGAAACTAAACCAGAAGCAGTACCTGTCATTTATAAGATTATCGATTAATCTACAGACAGCTTATGTATGAGCATAATCATACGCAGTACAAATAAGAAGGGCGCTATGTATATAGCGCCCTTTCTTTTAGTATCTGTTTTATAATATTTAACCTGAGCTCTGGATAAGCAGTTATGCCTAATATTGTTATTTAACCCTCTAACGTCGTTGCCTGCATGGATGCAGGTACTTAGTTTTTATCGGGAATAAAAAAACTGTATTTTTATTGCTAATAGCCAGCTATTAGTCAAGAAAAATGCCTTGTTATAGAATTAAATTCCAACATTAGGAGAGTAATAAATCATTTAAACAAATGGTTTTGCAATACTTTACTTATAAAGCATTGATAATCAATACATTACAAAACCCATTATCCAGAGTTCAGGTTATTTAAATTAATTTAGCTTTATGTGAACAGATAAATGGCATTAAACCTAGGGTCTGTTTATCTTTCGAGATTATTTTTACAGCAAGGTGTTTGATATTTAGACAAGGCAGAGTATGTGACGTGTAGCTGCCTACTCGAACAGACGATAACGCCCTGTCTACCCAAAGTTAGGAATTTCAAACACATGCTGCCCTTTGGGTTCATTTAAAACGAATTTACTCATTGCTGCCTACATGGATGTAGGTACTTGGGTTATGTTGGAACGTATAACCCGTGTTCGCTTTTTTAATACGACTGCATGGATGCAGAAGGTAGGGCGACTCAGGAGACAAAGCCGAGAATGACTATTAGACAAAGCTCACATCGCGATTAAATCCGTTTTAAATTGAATAAAATTTAACCCTGAAAGATCAACAGGCCCTAATATATTTAGATGTGTAATTTGAATTACAAAGTACCAAATATTTTATCACCCGCATCGCCCAATCCAGGCAAAATATAACCATTTTCATTTAATTTATCGTCAATAACCCCAATAAATAAATCAACATCAGCATGGTCTTTTTGTAATAGCGCTATGCCTTCAGGTGCGGCAACTAAGAAAATTGCTTTAATTTTTTTACAACCAGATGCTTTTAATAACTCTATTGTTGCTAAAGCTGTACCACCTGTCGCTAACATAGGATCAATAATAATAGCTGTACGCACATTAACATCAGCCACTACGTTTTCGTAATAGCTTTCAGGTTGAAGCGTTTCTTCATTTCTTTGTAAACCAACAACACTTATTTTTGCACAAGGTAGAATGGTTAAAGCACCATCTAACATACCCAAACCTGCTCTTAATATCGGAATCAATGTTGGTTGTTTTTCTGCCAACATAGGAACAGATATATCGCCCGACCAACAGGCAACAGCTTGGTCAGACAAGGTTAAAGTGGTTGTTGCTTCCATGGTTAGCATGGTGGCTAATTCTTTAGTTAGTTCTCTAAAAGACTTTACCGATATCGCATCTTTTCTTAATAAGCTTATTTTATGTTTAACAAGTGGGTGAGTGCTTTCGAAAATGTTCATGCTTTCCTCTATTTGTTCGCGTGTGAAGGTTTTATCTTATGATTATATATCAATAACCAGAGTAACCTAACTACAATAAAAAGCTGAATAAAAACTTAATTGTATTAAACGTTCACATAACGTCCTATTTCCCTCATAAACATTAAATTTATAACAGAAATAGGTTGTTCATTAACTCTGCTGAAGAACAAGTTTTTCTAGGGCATTAATATTCGTGAGTAAATCTTGTCTTGATGGTTCAGCGCTAAAAGCTTTTTTAAGTAATGTTAATGCCGCTTTATAGTTTTGAGCATCAATTTCAATTTGAGCAAGTCCTAACCAAGCCGGTAACTGATATTCAGGTAATGTTTGAGCACGAACATACATGAGTCTTGCTTGAGTTAATTGCTGCTTTTCTTTATATAAGTTCGCTAAGCTTATTAATGCATCACCTAAGGTTGGATCAACGGCAAGTGCCTGTTTTAAGCTTTTTATTGCTTGCGTAGTTTGTCCTTTATTCATTAATAGTTGAGCGGTATAAACTGAAAATTGAGCTTGCTGATTTTTAGAAAATATAGCGTTATTGCTATTTGAATCGTTAAAACGCTTTTTGAGAAAAGGCTTGGTTTTATCTATTAATTCTGAAACTAAGTTCCATTGCTGTTTAGTGATTAACCATGCAATAGTCTGTAAGGTTATATTGGCAACTTCATCTTGATTTGTGTGTTCGTTAGCATTTTTTTGTATGTGCAATAAACTTTGTTTTATTAACTCTACAGCTCTTTCGCTACTGCCTTGTGCTATGTGTAATTGAGCCGCTAATAATTGATTATTAGTATCGTTAGGTTTTAACTTTAGTGCAATTTCAATACTTGCTAATGCTTGTTTATTATCGGATCTTTGTAGCGCGATTTGTCCGCGTTGCAACCATAGTTGGGCATCATTAGGGGTTTGATTGATCAGTTCATTTAATAAAATATTAGCTTGTGATAAATCACCTGCAGCGATCAACGCATATAATAATCCTTGTTGATATTGGCTTTGTTCTGGCGCTAACATTAATGCTTGTCGGTATGCTGCAATAGCACTCCATGGTTGATGATTTTTAACATGAATAAAAGCGAGTTGCGCATATATTTGATCATCGGCATGACCTAATTCTATTGAGCGAATTAAGTGTGGCTGTGCTTTGTTATATTCTTGCTGTTGCATATAAAGCAAGCTTAGACCTTGATGAGCTTTTATTAAATCAGGCATCTTTTGTAATGCACTGTTAAATGCTTTTTCAGCGTCAGGTAATTTCTTCAATACTAATAATATTTGTGCTCTTAAAAGCTGTAGTGCCGTACTGTCATCAGCTAATGGTCGACTATTAAATAACGTAGCAATTTCTTGATATTGATTATTAGAAAGCAGAGGCTGAATTTGTCGTGCAAAGCCTTTTTCATGAGAAGCAATTTCTGCTTCAAAAGGGCTTAATATTTCATTGTTTATTGCTAGCGTCCACTCACTTTTCTTCAAGGCTAAAGATACTTGTAGTGGTTCTGTTTTATATGTTGTAGAAACGGGTTTGGCTATTGCACTAAACGAAACACCATTAAGTAATACGGTATTTAATATAAGCGTATTAAATATTATACATTTGAATAGCCCTGAAGACTGTTTAAATGGTGATTTATTTTTATATGTTTTCATGTGATTCACTTTCGATAAAAAATAGAGTAATTAAGGCGTAAATTCAATTGGCCAAATAAAACGAGCACTTACTATTTCACCTTCTTTTTTAGGTGAACTAAATCGGCTACTGCGAATAATTTGATTGATTTGTGGTGTTAATTCCGAATAAGGATTTTGTACAATATCAATAAGGCTTACATTGCCACTTTCATCAATAAGTACATCAAGTTTTACAACAAATGTGTCTATATTTTGTAAGCTCAATTCGCGAGCCAAACTTTTTGGAAGCTTTGCTTTTACTTTAGTTAATAACGTTGGAAGTCCATCCAGTTGATCTAAACTAAACGCATCAAAATTAACTGACATGGGTTGCCACTGTGGTGTACTCATTTTAACATTAGGAGCATCTGGTGTTGTTAAATCTAATGAGCTTTCAATTTGAATTTCCACCGCTTGAATGGCAACACCTGCACCTTGTACCATTAAACTAGGTAAGGGTTTTGATGAGGCTGCTTGAGAAACTGATGGTGGAGGAGGCGGTGGTAAAGAGACTAACGCGACCTCACGTACAATAACTTTATCTTCTATTATGCTTTCAGCTAATTGACCTAGCCATAATAGTAATAACGCAAATCCTAATACCAACATACTTAATGCAAAAGAGTAAATTGGTAGCTTTAAATGACTCGTCTTTTTGTCACTTTTAGCAGAGGAGGTTAGTGTATTGTTTATGTTCATTGTCATAATATTATTGTTTAGTCGCTAAATTAACTTGAGCCGCACCAGCGAGCTTAGCTTCATCAATAACTTGTACAAGCAATTCGGTAGGTACTGTTTTATCTGCTTGTATAACGACTGGACGTTGTTGTTGTTTTAACATTTGCTCAACACTACTGCGCACACCCGCTACACCAATCTGACTACCATCAAAATACACTTGCTGAGCATCTGTAATCGCTAAAAATATAACTTGTTGTTCTAGTCTACTTGCTGAAACAGCTTGTGGTTTGTCTACTTCAACACCACTTTCTTTCACAAATACGGTAGTAACAATAAAAAATATTAACAGAATAAAAACAACATCTAACAAGGGCGACATATCGATATGTTGATTGTTTTGCTGTTCTAATCTTTGTTTTAATCGACCTTGCATATTAACTACCTGTTGCCGACTTATGAGTAAGTAATGTAGAACTGCGCTGAGCATTAACCAGATACGACTGCATTAACCATGCAGGTATAGCGCAAACTAAACCTAATTGTGTGGTTAATAATGCTTGTCCTATGGCTTCACTCATTAATTCATTTTGACCAAGTGACATCACTTTAAAGGTATCAAGTAAGCCAATAATAGTCCCTAACAAACCCAATAAGGGTAATGCAGCAGTTAAGATAGAGCTAACTTCTTGCCAATAACCTTTACGTTGTGTTTGATAGCTACGTAAATAAAGAATGTCATTAAAAATTAATTGATAAACAAATAGCGCCAAAATGATGATAAACCAACAAATGGGGTTACTTAATAGTTGTTCAAACATGGTCTTCCTCGACTTTGTTATTTAATTTATGACAATTTATAGGGTGAACATTGGTGTCGGTATTACTTTCTACTTGGCTAAGTTGAATAGAAAATGCTTCTAATTGGCTGTAATAAGATTTAACTTTACGTGACAATAAAGCGTTTAATATCAATGCTGGGATCGCTACAACCAAACCTAACTCTGTGGTTATTAATGCTTGAGCAATACCTCCAGACACTACTTCTGGATCGCCAGAACCAAATAATGTCATCATTTTAAATGTTTCAATCATGCCACTAACTGTACCTAACAAACCTAATAAAGGTGCTACAGCTGCTGTTACTGCAATAGCGCCTACCCAATTATCTAATGTATGTTTATCGCGAGATAATTGATTAAATAATTGATCGTCTCGTAAGTCGCCTTTTTTATTATCAATCGATAATTGGAATAAATTACGCTGCATACCTTTAAACTGACTTAGCTTATTTTGGCTATACAGTGATACCAGATGTATTTGTGAATAAACGTCAATTTTTGCTAAACGTATTAATTGAATTGATTTTAAAAGTGCAATAATGAGTGCGAAACATGCAAAAGCAATAATAGGAATTGCCCACAAACCACCTTTTTGTAAATGTTCAAATGCATTTTCTTCTTGAGACTGGCTTGCAACCATATGGTTTAAGCTAGGGTCAAAAGTAAGGTCAGCGATTATTTTTTGTGGTTGGCTATTATTGTTTAATGTTTTTAAGGCTGTACTTAGCGAATGTTCATTAGAATCTGATTGGATCAAAGCGACTTTTGCCACATTACTATCACTTTCTAAATCGAGTAAACCCATAGTATTAGTATTATCTACAGTGAACCAAGCAACAGGTCCAACTTGTAAAGTATGAGCAGGAGTTAACTCGCCATTTTCCAATACAACAGATTGTGATTGGAATGAAGGATATAAGTGGGTTGATTGCTGTTCTATTAAGGTTACAACCTGTTGTAGCAATTCGTTCTGTTTATTACTCGTTTTTTGCTGAGTACTGCTTTTATCACCATACTGACGTACAAAACGATTAAGTAAATTTAATTGATATTGTTGCTGTTGCTGCCATTCATTTAAACGTGTTTGTAGTTTATCTAAACTCAAGGTGTCTTCATCAGCTAATCGTCTATTTAACGAGGCTTGCTTACGCAATGCAGATAATGCTTGTTGTTGTTTAAATATTTTATTAGACAACGTTTTTTGTTGTTTAGCTAACGCGACCTGTTTAGTGTTTAACTGACGTTCTGCTGTTTTAATATCGGTTAATAAACTGCTCACGACCTTTGTATGTGAATTACTATTAGTTTCAGCAGCATTAACACTCGTTACAGTAATTAATATAAATAGGCTAATGATTAAATAAAGGCTTTGTTTTGTTCGTTCAAGCAAATTTAAACGCGGTAGATAAATTATCATTATTCTGAAGCCCCATGAGCTGCAATGTTATTGGTATGTGTGTAAATAGGCAGTTTGATCCATTGGGCAGCCCGTTGTTTTTTATGTACGGCAATACCTTTTGCTATTTGGTCAGCATCAATATTTTCGTCAAACTCCCACTGCCACCCCAAAACATCAGGGTAACCAATGCCGGCATAAGTTAAATCGTTACTAACAAACCAAGCTTGTGCGGCGCCTAAATAGAGTTGAGTAACCCATATTTCACTGCCATTAGGGTGCTTAATAGCCATTTCGTGAATAGATATACGGTTTTGGAAATCAATCAACCGTGTTAATACGTCTAACGCAATTTGTAATTTTTCAGTTGTTTCTAAAGAATCATTATTTAGATCACCAACATTTTCCCAGCTTGTTAATAGGGGAGGTGGCAATTGAACCTGTAGAGAAATAAGTTGCTGATTAATTTTCTTTAATTGCGCTGACAATAAGTCTTGAGAGGTTTCTAATTCGCTTTGCAGAGTAATCAACTCGGTACGTTTTTCTGTTAATTCACTATGGTTTTTCTGACCACTTTTATTAGAGGCACTGAGTTGTTGATATTCAATTTCGAGCAATTGTAGCGTTTGCTTCATGCTGCTTTCTTGCTGAATTCCGTCCACAGTTAATTCACTTATTTGTCGCTCAATTTGCAACCAACGTTGCACTAACTGCTCTAGCTCATTAACCGGACTACTGTGTTGAGACATTAATTGATTTGTACTTGCTTGTGCATTATTTACGTTAAATAAAAAAATACAAAAAACTATCATAATAATTAATACGTTAGCGCTATAAGTTAGGCAGGGCAGTAACGCGGAAATTCTTTTACAGACGTTTGTATACATTAGTTAAATTGAACCTTACATGTTAAGCGAGCAATAAGAACGCAGTACATTAGTTTTAAAAAGCGTTAACTAAATCACTTGTTATAACTAATGTATTAATTAATAAATCGCTCTTTCTCTGTTTTAAACATAATTATGTCTATTGATTTATGGAGCTATTATGAGTAAAAGATAACAATAAAGCAAATGATAATGATTATCATTTGCTTTATTGTTATTTGATGCTATGCTCTTTTTCGCTTTTATTATAGAAATATGTCTTCTGCAACGTTAAAAACTCTCATGGAAGATGTTTTATAAATGAAACACACACTTTAAACATGATTAATCTTTTATTGGAAATACAATGACTCTTAAACATTCAAAAAATAAGTTTTCTAGCAAGCCTATCGCTGCTGCAATAACAGCTGTTTTATCAACATACACACAAGCTCAAGACATTAAAGAATTAGATGTTACGAAAGCAACAACTCAGTCTGATTCGAGTTACGTAGTTGAAAAATCTAGCTCTCATAAATATAGCCAACCTTTATTAGACACGGCTAAAACAATTACAGTTATTAACAAAGCATTAATGAAAGATCGAAATATAGATAGCTTAGGAGATGCACTTAGAAGTGTTTCAGGTATCTCTTTAGCCGCTGGTGAAGGTGGTGCTCCTCCTGGAGATAGTTTAACTATTCGTGGTTTTAGTGCGACAACTGATATTTTTGTTGATGGTATGAGAGATATCGCTGGTTATTCTCGTGATACTTATAATGTTGAATCAATAGAAGTATCAAAAGGGCCAAGTTCGGCGGTTTCAGGTCGTGGTTCTACAGGTGGCAGTATTAACTTAGAAACAAAAACGGCAACATTAGACCAATTTACCGATTTATCAGCTCGTATAGGTAATGCAAGTGATGTTCGTATACAAGTAGACAGTAATTTACAGATAGACGAGACAACTGCATTACGTGTGAATGTATTGGTTGATGATGGCGATGTTGCAGGTCGTGATGAAATAGAAAACCGTAAAAAAGCTATTGCAGGTTCATTAGCAACAGGTTTGGGTACTAAGAGTAGATTTACACTTAATGTTGATTATGAAGATCAAGATAATATTCCTGATTACGGCATCCCTTGGGTTTCTAATAGTGCAACGAGTGATCCTGTTGCAGAATTAGCTGATTATGAAGGTTCAGCACCTCCTGTTGATTTTGATAATTTTTACGGAAATATCAATCGTGATTACGAAGAAATTGAAGTTTATTCAGCAACAGCGCGATATGAATATGATATGTCTGAAAGTACCACTTTACGAGCACAAGCCCGTGTAGGCGCAGTAAGTCGTGAATCTGTTGTAACAGCTCCACGATTCATTGATTTAACTACTTCAACTGATGTACGTTTAAGTGATGAAAAAACACGTGATACGAAAGACTCATTAACAGCACTACAATTTGATTTAATCGGTGAATATGACGTTGCAGGTTTTACACATAATTTAGTAACAGGTGTGGAACTTGCTAAAGAAGACCATAAACGTTGGGCATTCGTTGATCTTATTGATGATAACTTAGACAGCACACCTGAGCTAAATGACTTATATAACCCTAATGCAGAGATAGCTTTTACTGGAGCTTATGGTCGAGACGGAACAAGTATTGAAGCTAAAAGTACAAATACAGCTATTTATGTTTTTGATACAGTCACTTTAAATAAACAGTGGGAAGTTTCAGCTGGCTTACGTTTTGATCAATTTGATGTTGATTACCAATATGATTATTCAGATCCTTCATTAAGCCTTGATACAAGCGATTCATTATTTAGTTGGAACCTTGATGTTGTTTATAAGCCAAGCGAAAATTCAAGTGTTTACTTTGGTGCAGGTAATTCCCATAGCCCATCAGCAGAGGATTTAACGGTATCAACACGTAGAAACGAAGCCGATTTAGATCCAGAAGAAACAACGAGTTATGAAATGGGTGCTAAATGGTTATTGTTAGATGACAAATTAGCTCTTAACACCGCTATTTTTAAAACGATTAAAGATAATGCTCGCTCGCAAGTAGATGCTGATACTTTTGAACTAACAGGTAAAAATGAAGTACAAGGCATTGAATTTAGTGCTATTGGGCAAGTAACTCCTGAGTTGTCAGTAACTTTTGCTTATACCTACCAAGACAGTGAAGTATCTGAAGAAAGTGAATACAATATTGGTGCATTAGGCCAAGAGCTTGCAAGAACACCAAATCATACCGCTAACTTGTGGGCTAAATATCAGTTTAACGATAAGCTGTCTGCTGGTTTTGGTGCTCAGTTTGTGGATGAACGCTACAATAATACCAATGCATTAAGTCGAGAAATTGCAGATGATTATTTGATTTTTGACGTGATGGTTGCTTACCAAGCTTCTGAAAGAGTCAGTATTCAGTTAAATGCGGAAAACTTAACCGACGAAGATTATGAAGATGATTTAGGCGGTGGACATTTTATTCCTGGTGTAGGTCGTTACATAACGTTAACGGGTACTTATTCATTTTAAATAATGATCTAGTAGAATATATTTAAAGATATATATTACTTTATTAAGACAAGCCAGCAATTGCTGGTTTGTCTGTTTATTCAGGAAAAACCATGATATTAAAAATACCTAATTTGCTAACGAGTGATGAACTAACTTTATGTCAACAAGTGTTATTAGCCGCTCAGTGGACTGATGGTAATGTAACGGCTGGTTATCAATCATCACAAGCAAAAAATAATATACAGTTACCAGAAAATAGCCAAGAAGCTCGCCAATTAGGTGACATTATAATGGCTGCTTTAGCGCGAAGTGATTTGTTCATGTCGGCAGCATTACCTTTGAAAATATTTCCTCCACTATTTAATTGTTATCAAGGCGGACACTCATTTGGTATACATGTTGATAATGCGATTAGGCAGGTGCCTGGAACTCCCGTAAAAATTCGTACTGATATATCGATGACTGTATTTCTTAATGATCCTGATGATTATGATGGTGGCGAATTAGTGATTGAAGATACTTACGGCTCTCATGAAGTAAAGCTTGCAGCAGGCAGTGTTGTACTTTATCCATCAACGAGTTTACATAAAGTTACAGCGGTAACCAGAGGTCGTCGTTTAGCATCATTCTTTTGGTTACAAAGCATGGTACATAGCGATGAAAAACGTCGAATTTTGTTTGATTTAGATAGTTCTATTCAAACGTTACATGAACAAGTAAAAGATAGTCCTGAAATTATTAAGTTAACAGGCGTTTATCATAATTTAATTAGAGAATGGTCTAACACTTAATCAGCAGTTATACAGATAAGTGTTATAGGTTTAAAGGTGACGGGCTGATTTAACTATTCTTGTATGCTGGTTTATAACTTATTGCCAAACAAGTTGTTTGAAATGAGCTCGACACAAGGGTTCATATCGCTCATTTCCGCCAACCTCTACTTGCTCACCAACGGTTGCCGCAAGACCATTTTCGTCGGTACGAATAACAAAATTAGCTTTTTTACCGCAATGACAAATAGTTTTCAGTTCAATCAATTTATCTGCCCAAGCAAGCAGGGCTGCGCTACCTGAAAATGTTTCACCTAAAAAGTCAGTTCGAATACCATAAGCCAGCACAGGAATATGTAAACTATCTACAATATCCGTTAATTGTTTGACTTGAGCTTTTGATAAAAACTGTGCTTCATCAATTAATACACAATCTACTTTCTTATTGTCGTTACGGGTTTTTACTTCATCAAATAGCTGAGTGGCTTGATTAAAAACAGATGCTTTAGCATGTAAGCCGATGCGAGATGATATTTCACCTTCTTTGAATCTGTCATCTATTTGTGCAGTAAATAAAAGAGGCGTTAAGCCTCTTTCTGAATAGTTATAGGCAGATTGCAATAGGTCTGTTGATTTACCTGCATTCATCGTTGAATAATAAAAATAAAGCTGTGCCATGATATTGTTTACCTAAAAGAGTGTTATACCAAATAGGTATTAATTAATATGCTGAAGCATCAGGCTTTTCTACATCTTGGTCTAGGGTAATTAATAAGTTACCTAGTAAGCTGCTTGCGCCAAATCTAAAGTGAGTTTTACTCAACCAAGAAGCACCTAAAATATCAAATACTAAGCTCAGGTAAACTTCTGCATCATCAACATCTTTAACACCACCAGCAGCTTTAAAGCCAACGTTAGGGTTTAAGTCGTTTATTACATTTAGCATAATTTTTGCTGCTTCAGGTGTTGCGTTTACAGCAACTTTACCTGTAGACGTTTTAATGAAGTCTGCACCTGCATTAATCGATATTTCGCTCGCTTGTTTAATAAGCTCTGGCGTTGAAAGTTCGCCTGTTTCAATAATAACTTTAAGTAATACGTTTGAACCACAAGCTGCTTTACAAGCTTTAACTAATTCAAAACCTATATCAGCGTTGCCAGCAATGAGTGCTTTGTATGGAAAAACCACATCAACTTCATCAGCACCTAGGTTTACGGCTTCAAGTGTTTCATTTACCGCAGATTCTACATTGTCATTACCATGCGGGAAGTTAGTTACCGTAGCAATTTTAATATTAGGTGTGTTTTGTTTTGCTAATTGTGCTTTCGCTACAGGTATGTATTTAGGGTAAATACAAATGGCAGCTGTTTCACCAACAGACGATTTTGCTTGTTGGCATAAAGCAATAATGTCGCTGTCATTTTCATTATTCGTTAACGTAGTTAAATCAATTAATGATAACGATAGGGCGGCAATTTCTTTTTTATCTGTCATGTTAGTAGCTTCTTAATATTAAAATTGTTTATGTTAATTTTTTATTTAAATTATTGTAGTGCTTCTTCATTACAATGTAATGAATATACCCGCAATAGCTGCACTCATTAAGTTGGCAAGTGTTGCTGCAATCATAGCTTTTAAGCCAAGTTTAGCTATATCTGGTCTACGATTAGGCGCCATTGAACCAATGCCACCTAATAAAATAGCGATAGATGATAAGTTAGCAAAACCACATAAAGCGAAAGTCACAATAGCTTGTGTGCCAACACTTAATGAGTCTTTAACTTCAACAAAGTTTACGTAGGAAAAAAATTCATTCACAACAACTTTTTGTCCAATGAAACTACCTGCTTGTAACATTTCGTTAGCAGGTACGCCTATGACGTAAGCTATAGGTGCAAATATGTAGCCCAACATCCATTCGATCGTAATGTGGTCGTAACCAAATATAGAACCAATACCACCAATAAGCATGTTTAATAAAGCGATTAAGGCAATAAAAGCAAGAAGCATTGCACCTACATTTACCGCTAGTTTTAAGCCTGATGTTGCGCCTGTTGCTGCGGCATCAATGACATTGACTGGTTTTTCGTCTTCTGCAAGTTCTTCTATTTCATTATCATTATTTTCTGTATGAAGCTTTTCAGTCTCAGGAATAATGATTTTAGCCATTAATAAACCGCCTGGAGCTGCCATGAAAGAAGCGGCAATCAAGTATTTTAGGTCGATACCTAAACCAGCGTAACCCGCCATTATGCTGCCAGCTACAGAGGCTAAACCACCCACCATAATAGCGAATAATTCAGATTGACTCATTTTTGAAATGTAAGGGCGAACAATGAGAGGGGCTTCAGTTTGACCAACAAAAATATTGGCAGTAGCAGAAAGGGATTCAGATTTAGAGGTGTGTAAAAGTTTTTGTAAACCGCCACCAATAATTCGAATAACCCACTGCATAACACCTAAGTGATATAAAACAGCGATTAAAGAAGAGAAGAAAATAATAACGGGTAATACACGAATAGCAAAAACAAAGCCTACACCATTAGAAAACATAGCATCGGTGCCTAAACCACCAAACAGGAAGTTAATACCGGCTTTAGCACTATCAATAACTTGCTGAACGCCACCCGTTATTGTAACTAATGCGTCTTTACCAAAAGGAATGTAGAGTACAAATGCACCTAGGAGGACTTGTAAACCAAAAGCAAAACCTACGGTTCTCCAATTAATTTTTGCTCTATTATGAGATAGGAATATTGCAACAGCGATGAGAAATACTATCCCAAAAATACCTTTAAATGCACCAAGATCCATAAAAACCCTCTACTTTTTTATTGTTATTAATTATTTGTGGCTTATTAATTGACGTATTTTTGCTTTAATTACTTCAATTGCCATTCTGTTTTTACCGCCACGAGTAATAACAATATCAGCCCAAAGTTTTGAAGGCTCAATAAATTGATTATACATCGGACGAACGGTTTCTAAATATTGATTAGTTATAGACTCTATACTGCGTTCACGTTCTACTGTGTCTCTTTTAATTCTGCGGATCAAACAAATGTCGAGCGGGGTATCCATATATACTTTTATATGAAATCTATCACGTAATTCTGGGTTTGAGAGCAACAATATACCTTCAACTAAAATAATAGGTGTTGGAGAAACAGGTATAGTCTCAGTTGTTCTTGTATGGGTTTTATAACAATAAATAGGACATTCTATATCGTTGTTTTCTACTAACTGATGAAGATGTTCACTCATCAAAGAATGTTCAAAGGCATTAGGGTGATCGTAATTAGTTAACTCCCTATCTTCCATTTTGAGATGGTCTTGAGCTTTGTAATACGAATCTTCTTTGAGGATTGAAATACCTTCACGACCTAATTCAGGTAATAACTCTTTATAAATAGTTTGAGCAAATAGGGTTTTTCCTGAAGCAGAGGCTCCAGCGATTGCTATGATAGTAGGTTTGTTTTGTATCAAAACGGTGCCTTTAAAGTTTACGTATTCATTATAATGTTGATGTTATTAATAACATGGCGAATTCTATACTTGTCAACCAGTGAGTATAACAAACTGTTGCAATTAAAAAGAGTAATATTAGCTCAATAAACTGAATTCAGATTCACATTTGGGATATAAATGTAAATTTACCATTGTAGTGCTATTGATCGTTATCTATTTATATAAATTATCACATATTGACCAATTGGTCATGTTTAAACTAGTATATAATGTAATTTATGTACGATTATTAATATCAGATAGGATTTTTAGGCTAAATTTAATGGCTTGGTACTTATCTTAAACCTTATATAATAAGGTATAGGATGATATTTGAACTGATACATATTAATCATCGCACGACGAGTATTTAACTGACTTTAGAATGACTGAGAAATAAAATGGCAAGAGCAATAATATTTGTAATAGACAGCTTTGGTATTGGTCACGCACCAGATGCCGAGAAATTTGGTGATGTAAATGCAAATACTTTTGCTAATTTATCGCAAGAGTTTTTTGACCAAAAGAAAACAGCGATTAATATTCCTAACTTTTCATCACTCGGTTTAGTTAAAGCTTGTGAAGAAGCTTCTGGTAGAAGCTTTCCTTATATAGGTGGCGAGCCTACTAAAGGCGCTTTTGCTTATGCTGCTGAAATAAGTACAGGCAAAGACACACCAAGCGGCCATTGGGAAATGATGGGCGTTCCTGTTTTATTTGATTGGACTTATTTTGATGAACGTGAAAATAGTTTTCCGCCATCTTTAATTGAGACTATCAATGCTGAAACGGGTTACAATGGGATGTTAGGCAATTGCCATGCTTCAGGTACCACTATAATTGCAGCATTAGGTGAAGATCATATTAAAACTAACCTGCCGATTTGTTATACCTCTGCAGACAGTGTGTTTCAAGTAGCCGCTCATGAAGAGCATTTTGGTCTTGATAACTTATACGCTTATTGTGAAAAAGTAAGAACCGTACTTGATGATCACAATATAGGTCGCGTTATTGCCAGACCTTTTGTTGGTGATGACTCTTCTAGTTTTGTTCGTACAGGTAATCGTAGAGACTATTCTGTATTACCACCATCAAAAACAGTATTAGATAAACATACTGAAAACGGTGGTGAAGTGCACAGTGTTGGTAAAATAGCTGATATTTTTGCTCATCAAGGTATTAGCACAAACACTAAAGCGACAGGTATTCCTGCATTAATTGATGCAACAATTGATCATATCAATACGGCAAAAGACAATAGTCTTATTTTTACTAACCTTGTAAATTTTGACCAAGACTTTGGCCATCGACGTGACCCAATAGGTTATGCCGAAGCTTTAGAATATTTAGATAAACGTTTACCTGATATTTTTAATCAGTTAAATGACGATGATGTTGTGTTCTTTATTGCTGATCATGGTTGTGACCCAACTTGGCCAGGTAATGACCATACACGTGAATATGTTCCTATTATCGCGTATCACAACAATATTGAGTCAGTAAATCTTGGTGAACGAACTACGTTTGCTGATTTAGGACAAACCATTGCTGAGCTTTTAGATGTAGAAGCGATGGAGTACGGAACAAGTTTTTATCAAGAATTGAATTTAAAAAAATAATAATAATTAAAGATAACTATATTTAAAATCTTAAACATGAAATATTTTAAAAATCATTAGAGAGGAAACATGTTAATGCGAAAATTTAAACAAAGTTCTTTAGCCATTTGTATTCAAGCAATCGTTGCTGCAAGTAGCTTATTGGCTGTACAAGCTGTGTCTGCTGAAGAAGCTCCTAAAGCTAAAGTAAAAGGCTTAGAAGTTATTGAAGTTACGGCACGTAAAAGAGTTGAAAATGCTCAAGAAGTTCCTGTAGCAGTCTCAGCATTACAAGGCGATAACCTAGATGCATTTAGTTCAGCAGCTATGGATATTCGTTTCATAAATGCACGTGTACCGAGCTTGACTGTTGAATCATCATTTGGGCGTACTTTTCCTCGTTTTTACATGCGTGGTTTAGGTAACTCAGATTTCGATTTGAACGCTTCTCAACCTGTATCTTTAGTTGTTGACGATGTAGTTCAAGAAAATCCTATTTTAAAAGGTTTTCCTGTATTTGATGTAGAGCGTGTAGAAGTACTAGGTGGTCCACAAGGCACTTTATTTGGTAGAAATACACCTGCAGGTCTTGTTAAATTTGACTCTGTTAAACCTTCTCAAGATTTTGAAGGTTTTGCTTCACTGTCATACGGTAGTAAAAACACAACTGATTTGAGAGCAGCAGTAGGCGGTGGTTTAACAGATAAGTTATCAGCACGAATTTCTGTTTTGCGTCAAGACCGTGATAGTTATATTGACAATACAGCACCTGGTTTTGAACAAAATGATGTTTTAGGTGGTTATACAGATCAAGCTGCTCGAATTCAGTTTTTATACGAAGATGATGACTTTAGTGCTTTATTTAATTATCACATGCGTGACCTAGATGGTAAGCCAGTAGCCTTTTATGCAAATGCATTTAAAGATGGAAGTAATGATCTAGCGGATGATTTTGATCGTGATACTGTGCAACATGACTCTGCATCTCGTTCAACACAGCAAGTAGAAACTGAAGGCGCTAGCTTAAAGTTAGAATTTGACTTAGGTGATTATGTATTAACATCAATCAGTGGTTATGAAAGCGCTGAATTGTTCTCTCGTTCTGATGTTGATGGTGGCTATGGATGTAATGGGGAGTTTTGCGCCTCAGATATACCTACAGGACCTGGTGATATTTTGGTTGAGTCGGAAACGGCTGATGGTATCCCTGATCATCAACAGTTAACACAAGAAATTCGTTTAAGTTCTAATTTTGATGGTAATTTTAACTACCAAGTAGGTGCATTCTACTTTAATGAAGATTTAGATATAGAAAGTTTTTCTTATGATCCATTAGGTTTAGCTTTTAATCCTGTAACGTTTGGCTATGATGCCGCAGAACGTGGTCGACAAACTGGTTATTCTGTACAGCATCAAGAAACTACTGCTTGGGCGATATTTGGTTCTTTTGATTATGATTTTTCTGATAAATTACAGGTAACTGCAGGACTCCGTTATTCTGATGATGACAAAGAATTAACTTCTCAACGACTTATAGGACCAATAGGTAATGGATCTAATGATCCTGTAACCGTGAACCCTAACGATTCACATGTTAGTTGGGATTTAAGTGCTACCTATAAGTACACTGACGATGTGAATATTTATGCTCGCATTGCAGATACATTCCGCGCACCTAGTATTCAGGGACGTTCATTATTTGCTTTTGGTGATGGAGTATCCATAGCTGAATCTGAAACGATTATGTCTTATGAAGCGGGTATTAAAGCTGACATTTTAGATGGTTTTGGTCGTATAAATACAACCGTATTTTACTTTGATATGGATGACCAACAATTAACTTCTGTTGGTGGTGCTGATGGTAATACTGCGCGTTTACTTAACGCAGATAAAACGACAGGTTATGGTTTAGAAGTTAACTCTGAATTCATGCTAAACGACAATTGGTCAGTAACAGCAAGCGCGAGTTATAACAAAACTGAAATAAAACAAGATGACTTAACTGCTCCTGTTTGTGTTCAATGTACTGTACTTGATGAGACTAATGAAAATGGACGAGCGTTTATAGACGGTAATAGCTTACCTCATGCTCCAGAATGGATTTATTCATTCACTGCTCGTTATAGCCAAGAATTGGGTGATGGTGAATTTTACGCTTATACAGATTGGTCTTATAGAGATGAAATTAGCTTCTTCTTATATGAGTCTGAAGAATTTACTGGTAAGTCGTTATTTGAAGGTGGCTTCCGTACAGGTTATAAGTGGGATGGAGACGATACAGAATACGAAGTTGCTTTATTCGTACGTAACATTACAGACGAACAACAAGCTATTGGTGCAGTAGATTTTAGTAACAACACCGCTATTGTTAATGAAGAGCGTTTTGTTGGTGCTGAATTTAAAGTAGCATTTTTCTAAGCGGATAAGCTTTAAACTTTCATAAGTTAAATAGCTAGAAGTTAAAGAGTAATAGGTTAATCCTAGATAAACTGAGCTTTAATAGGTTCAGTTATTCTTTTTAAAATCTATAACCATTAGTTTTAAGCAATAAAAAACCAGTGACTATATCACTGGTTTTTTTATGTTTATTTGAAAGTGATATTTAACCTGAATTCTGGATAAGCAATATTCCACAATAACGCTATTTTAAACGTTCTCGGCGTTACTTTTATTATCAATAACCCGTTATTGAGTACGTAAAAGTGCCTTGATAACGAATAAACTATCATCATTGTGACGTTAACTGAAATATTGATTAATTTTCATGGTCTTAAAAATTCATTATCCAGAACTCAGGTTATTTAAGTTAAAATAAACTTGAAATAAGTAATGGTAGGACTGAATTTATTTAACTCAGCCTCACTCCAATCTACTTACTTCTTATAAAACACTTTCTAGTGTTAATTCCATCATATCTTTAAACGATGTTTCACGTTCATCTGCAGACATGCTTTCGCCTGTTTTAATATGATCGCTTACTGTAAATACGGCTAACGCTTTTTTGTCGTATTCAGCAGCAACGCCATATAAACCCGCAGCTTCCATTTCTACAGCTAAAATTCCGTATTTTTCCATTAACGCGAACATTTCAGGTTGTGGCGTGTAAAATAAGTCAGCAGTAAAAACATTACCAACACGAATTTTTTTATTCAGTTTATCTGCAGTATTTGCTACTTTTTGTAATAAACCAAAATCTGCTGTCGCAGCAAAATCACATTGGTTTAAACGCATTCTATTTACGTTAGAATCAGTACTTGCTGACATTCCTACAATAACGTCACCTACATTTATATCGTCGCGAACTGCGCCACAAGAACCGATGCGGATAATATTTTCAACACCGTAGTCTTTATATAATTCGGTTGCGTAAATAGATATTGATGGAATGCCCATACCAGAACCCATTACTGAAATTGGTTGTCCTTTATATGTACCTGTGTAGCCCAAAATATTACGAACGCGTGTTACACACTTTGCGTCGTCTAGAAAATTTTCAGCGATAAATTTTGCTCTAAGTGGATCGCCAGGCATTAGTACCGTTTTTGCGAATTCATTAGATGCTGCTTCAATATGAGGAGTTGCCATGAGAGATAACCTTTTTAGTTGTTAAAATCTCAGTAAGTTTTTAGCCAGTGTATTGAAAACCTGCTATCAAGGGTATTTTACTGATGTGTTTTTAGTTTTTAATTCGTATAAATTTTACTTAAAGTTAGAAAGTAAATCCAGTTTAACCTGAGTAAAGTTTTATTTGTTTAACCTTTGTTCAGGTTATTTAGTACGCTTTGTCTTAATGCTTTTCTTTCACTTTCAGACATAAATGCTGCTGCAATGGCATTTTCTTGTAAAATATTTATTTCTGTATCGGTAAAGCCAAGTAAGCTGCGAGCAAGTTCAAACTCACCTTTTAGCTCTATACCTTCAACCGCAGGATCATCGGTATTTAAACAAACACGTAATCCATGTTTTAAAAATGTTGTAATAGGGTGCTTACTTAAATCGCTGATTGTGCCCGTTTGGTAGTTAGACGTTAAGCAAGACTCAATAGCAATATTATGTTTATGCATATATTCAAGTAACGATTCATCTTGATAACTTTTAACACCATGACCAATACGTTCAGCTTTTAAATCGTTAATCGCTTGCCATACGCTTGCTGGACCTGCAGCTTCACCCGCATGAACAGTAACATGTAAACCTGCATCAGAAACTTGCTTAAAGTGTTCTGTAAATAACTCGCCAGGGTAGTTATATTCATCACCCGCTAAATCAATACCAATCAGTTGTTCTTTATGGGCTAATAATCCATTTAATTCTTGCTGACATTGTTCAACACCAAAAGTACGACTTAAAATACCAATCAACTTAATTTTTACAGGGTACTTCTTCATGCCTTCATTTACGCCATCAATAACGGCGGCAACAACATCTGCAATCGGTAATTTATAAGCCATTGACATGTAATAAGGCGAAAATCTTAACTCAGCATAATGAATACCAGCAGTAAATACGTCTTCAACGTTTTCAAAAGCAATACGTTTACAATCATCTAAGCTAGATAAAACGTTTACACCCCAATCAAGCTTTTTCAAAAAGGCGAGTAAATCAGGTTCGCTTTCTATAATTTGAACATGTGGAATAAATTGCTCAAACTGCTTAACAGGTAAAGTTATATTATTTTGTTGAGCCAGTTCCCATATGGTTTCTGCTCGTATGTTTCCGTCTAAATGACGGTGTAAATCTATCAGTGGTAAGTCTGGGTTTATCATTAAAATAGCGTCTCCGTTTTTTTAAATGTGCAGGTCTTGTAGAACAGTAAAAAGCTCCACTAATCCTAGAGTTTATTATAGTAAATATTTGATAAATACTAAATGATTTACTCCATTTGTTATCACCTGATATGGGTGTTGACGTGAGTACAGATATAATTACGTATACAAGTACATACCTAACAGTTGAAATCAGAGCGACATAAGTCATTTTATATCGTTATTAATTCATTTATTATTGTCTTTAGTTCTAGTAAACCCTATAGATAGTTGATACATTTACTGACTGTTTTCCGCGAGTCATTCTATTATTTTGTTATATTTAATAGAGCTTTCGTAGCTTCGTCCTGATTATTAAATTTAAAGTTAAGAGAACCTTATTATGTTTAACCAAACCGATGATGTGCGCATCAACAAAATTAAAGACTTATTACCTCCAATCGCATTACTTGAGCGATTTCCATCATCTGAAAATTCGTCAAAATCGGTTCTAGAAGGTAGAGATGCAATTCATAATATTCTTGAAGGCAAAGATGACCGTTTATTAGTGGTTATTGGTCCATGTTCAATTCATGATACTGAAGCGGCAATAGAATATGGGCAACGTTTAGTTAAACTACGTGAAAAATATAAAAATAGTTTAGAAATTGTTATGCGTGTTTATTTCGAAAAACCACGTACAACTGTTGGTTGGAAAGGGCTTATTAATGACCCTTACATGGATGAAAGTTTTCAGTTAAATGATGGTTTACGTATAGGCCGTAAGTTATTACTTGATTTGAATGAACTTGGTTTACCAACGGCAGGTGAGTTTTTAGATATGATCACACCACAATACATGGCTGACTTTATGTGTTGGGGGGCGATTGGCGCGCGTACTACTGAAAGCCAAGTTCATCGTGAACTTGCTTCTGGTTTATCTTGTCCTGTAGGATTTAAAAATGGTACTGATGGAACAATTAAAGTCGCTGTAGATGCTATTGGTTCTGCTTCTGCGCCACATCATTTTTTATCAGTAACAAAACTTGGTCACTCTGCCATTGTAGAAACTACAGGTAATGAAGACTGCCATATTATTTTACGTGGTGGCAAAACAACAAACTATGATCGCGATAGTGTAAATGAAGTAACCAGCTTATTAGAGAAATCTAAATTAAATACGCGCATCATGATTGACTTCAGTCATGCCAACAGCAGTAAGAAGTTTGAAAACCAAATGCTTGTTTCTACTGATGTTAGCCAGCAAATAAGTGACGGTAATCACAACATTTTTGGTGTGATGGTAGAAAGTCATTTAGTTGAAGGTCGTCAAGATCTTGTTGATGGTAAAGCTGTAACTTATGGACAAAGTATCACTGATGCTTGTATCGGATGGGACGCAACAGAAACTATGTTAGCTCAACTTAGTGAAGCCGTTGAAGCTCGTCGTTCATAATATCACACAACACCGAATAACTTCATAAATATGCACTTTGTGTGCATAAAAACAAAACCCGTTTTTCGCGGGTTTTTTATTATAAAATTTATAATTAAACGAATTTATAAATGAAATAATAAATAACTTTATAAAACTCACTGTTACAAAAATAATATTTTATGTTCTCGGTAACAGTGAATAATCCGATTAAATCACATTAATTGACTTAATAATCGTCCTTTAAAGGGTTTATCTTAGATGTATAAGACTAGAGCACAAAAAACCATGAAAAATGCTCAACTGAGATAAAATTTCATTTTAATTTTAATTAAGTTATTTAAAATTAAGGCGATTATTTTCAATGTATTAGATTGTTTTTTTAGTGAGAATTATAATTATTACGGTATTTGTCAGTTCACCTTTAACTTTTCTTAAATTGGTACTTAAGTTAAGCTTGCACTCGAATTCAAGCTTTATTAAGTTTGTGTTTAGGCTTTAGTTTTCAGTATTCAAAAAATCTGATTGGCTAAAGTTACTGAATGTACATTAAAACGTCATTAAGTTACCTAATGTACTTCATCCATTTCGCTATATCGAGCTGTACAATTTTCATGCTGTAGAACATCTCGATATAATATAATGAATGACTTAGCTGAATAATTATTAAAGGAAATATAAAAAATGATAGACAATCATTCACCTCTAGGTAGAGTTGTGAGCGGTAGTGAAGTTCAGGCATTATTTGAGCAAGCTAAAAAAGGTGCTTTTGCCTACCCAGCAGTTAATGTTGTTGGAACAAGTTCAGTAAATGCGACTTTAGAAGCCGCAAATAAAGTGAATTCTCCAGTGATTATCCAGCTTTCTCATGGCGGGGCGTCATTTTTTCTAGGTAAAGGTTCAAACTTAAGTGGTGACGATGCGTCTATAACTGGTGGTATTGCTGCTGCTCGTTATGTACATGCAGTTGCTGAAGCTTACGCTGTACCTATTATTTTGCATACGGATCATGCAGCTAAAAAATTATTACCTTGGATTGACGGATTGCTTGATGAAGGCGAACGTCATTTTGAACAAACAGGTAAGCCGTTATTTAGTTCTCATATGATCGATTTGTCTGAAGAATCTTTAGAAGAGAACATTGATATTTGTTGTCAATATCTTGAGCGTATGGCTAAAATTGGTATGACCCTTGAGATCGAATTGGGTTGTACAGGTGGCGAAGAAGATGGTGTTGATAACTCTCATCTTGATTCAAGCATGCTATACACTCAGCCTGAAGATGTGGCTTACGCCTACGAAAAACTAAGTGCTATTAGTAATAAATTTACCATTGCTGCTTCATTCGGTAATGTCCATGGCGTTTACCAATCAGGTAATGTTAAGCTTACTCCTGTTATTTTATTAAATTCTCAACGCTATGTTTCTGAGAAATTTAACTTACCTGAAAACAGCTTAGACTTTGTTTTCCATGGTGGTTCTGGTTCAGCTAAATCAGAAATAACAGAAGCTATTGGTTACGGCGTTATCAAAATGAACATTGATACTGATACTCAATGGGCAAGTTGGGAAGGTGTATTAAACTACTACAAAGCAAATGAAGGTTACTTACAGCAACAAATTGGTAACCCTGACGGTGCTGATAAGCCTAACAAAAAATATTACGACCCAAGAGTTTGGTTACGTAAATCTGAAGAAAGCATGCAATTACGCTTGCAAGAAGGCTTTAAAGATTTAAATTGTTTAAACCGTAGCTAATTCAGTTTCAAACAAGGTTAAACAAATACAAAAAAAGAGACTAGGTTCGCACTTAGTCTCTTTTTTATTGTCTGTAATTTGTATCGCAACGCTATCAAATCATAATGATATTGCTTAAACGTCGTCAGTTAGCTATGAATAAGCCCAAATGATACAAGTAGGGCAAAGCCTAGTGTGATTGTAAATAACGACAGCAATGTTGATACAATGATGATTTTAGCGGCTAAATCACTATTTCCATCCATTGCTTTTACCATAACAAAACTTGCTGTTGCGGTAGGTGCAGAAACCAACAAAAATAAAACACCTGCAGCAATCGGTTCAATAGGCCAAATTATTAATAAAATTATTAATACAATTGGGCTTATTAATAACTTCCAAATGCTTGAAATCACAGCAGGGCGAAGGTTATCTTTTAGTTGCAACATATTTAATGAACCACCAATGCCAATAAGCGCTAGCGGTAGTGTCATCTTAGCTAAATAATTATTTGTTTGAAGAATAATGTCTGGGATAGGCAAACTAATAAAGTTAACGCACAAACCTGCAACAATACCAATAATTAATGGGTTTTTGATGATATCGAGCACTGTCTTTTTTAATGAAAAACTTTGTTGGCCTAAGCTCGCATTAAGCGTGTAAATGGCAAGTAAGTTATACAGAATAATCACAATTGCCATTGGCAAAGTCGCAATAGCTACACCTTGTTCACCATAAGCATTAGCGGCAAGTGCTAAACCTATAATGATCAAATTCCCTCGAAAAGCACCTTGAACAAAAACACCTTTATCTGCATCCGCATTTATTGCGCCTTTAGCGGTAAAAGTACTCAAGAAGAACACCACAAGAGTGGTAATAACCAGTAAAGCAATGTGCTGTAGATTTATTAATTGTTGAAAGTCGCGAGTTGCCGTACTCATAAAGAGCATTACAGGTAAGCCAATATTAAAAATAAGCTTTGAAGATACCTGTATGAAATTTTCATTAATGAATTTTTTATGGCTCAGCCACACACCTAAGGTAATAACTAAAAAAATAGGGGCTGAAACATTAAGAGCAACTTGTATTAATGAAAAGAAATCTTGATTTTGAGACATTATGGTTAACTTTTATTATGTAAATTAAAATGGTTTAGTTCTAATGATTTTTACTTATTTTCTTTGATATGCTCAATGTTTTTATATTGATTGTAATACCTCCTTTAAAGTACGAAATCTAAAGGTTTAGCACTATTAATAAGCTCAGTAAAGCCTACCATTTATATTATCAATACGTATTGTTCAATCGTTAAATATTATACAGGAACTTATAAATAACAGCACTAAAGCTTATTGTTTTACTGGGGTTAACTTCCTCCTATTTACATTGCAAATACAAGAAAGCTAATTAACTTGAATGGGATAATTATAAACTCAAATTTAATAATGAATTGAGAGAAATTGTGAGCTGTTCATTGTGTCACAAACTTATAAAAGCATGACTCTCGATTATAATGTTTTTTAACATAATATTTCATAGATTTTCTTTTTATATACATAGGTAATTAATACGATGATATCGCTACCAATTTTTGTTAAAGTGTTAACATCAATATCGATGTTAACGTAAGGGATTAATTGAGTGAGAACCTCTAAAAGAGCGCGCATTAAAGATGTAGCCGAACATGCTGGCGTTTCAAGCATGACTGTTTCTCGTGTTTTAAATCAAGATCCTAAAGTAAGCGATGTTAAAAGAGCTTTGGTTGTAGAATCTGTTAAAGCTTTAAATTATCGCCCGAATGTTTCAGCTCGACGTTTAGCGAGTAATAAATCTTTTTTTATTGGCTTACTTTACTTTGATTTAGACACTTCTTACGTGAGCAAATTCTTATTACGAGGTTTGAAAGTGTGCCGAACTACAGGACATCACCTCGTTGTTGACGAAATTGATGATGATATTGAGAAGTCTTTAGCATCAGTAGATGAATTAATAGAAGAAACCCGTGTTGATGGCTTAATTCTATTACCTCATGTATGTGACAACGCTAAATTATTAGCTGTATTGAAAGCTGCTAATATCCCTTTTGTGCGTATTGCTCCTGATACTCAACTAAGCTTATCACCCTATATTTGTATGGACGATTATCAGGCCAGTTTTGAAATGACTGAATTACTTATCAAAAAAGGTCATACAAAAATTGGCCATATTATTGGTAATCCCAATCAAGGTGTTAGTCGACTGCGTTATCAAGGCTATTTAGACGCCTTACGCTCTCATCAAATAAACACGCCACCTGAATATATTGAACAAGGTTTATTTAGTTATGATTCTGGTTTAATTGCGGCTAAAAAATTACTAGCACTTGATGAAAGACCAACAGCCATTGTTGCGGCTAACGATGAAATGGCTGCTGCTGTTTTGGCTGCCGCAAATATAGCGCGGATTAATGTGCCTGAAGAATTATCTATATCTGGATTCGATGATGGTAATGTTGCTGTTACCGTATCGCCAAACTTAACTACGGTTAGGCAGCCGATTCATCAAATGGCCGAGTTAGCTATTGATATTATTGCTTCAGGTAAGTTTTCAGATTTGTCGAAAGCTAATACGCGAGAGTTTAGGAATGTACTCGATTTTGAAATTATCGAAAGGGATTCTACTGCCAACGCACCAGTTAATTAAGCATTGAGTGAATTAGACCCAGTTAAAAAATACTTAACAAGAAGGTTTGCCAAATAACGCTCTGATCTTATCAGAGCAAAAGCAAATAACGCTTTGTAAGTCACTCTCTGTTAGTCATTATCAGTAAGTAATATTAAAAAAATCAGTTGAAGTAAATCAAGACACTCATAACAAATCAAGCTAGATAAGAATAAATCAGAACATATTAACCATCATTGATCACATCCTAGTTAACCAAGGTCTTCTTCTCTAAAGTTCGCCATTTACCGGGGCTAATACCGTAAAATAATTTAAACCGATGAGCAAAACTAATACTGTCTGCATAACCTATGGTAAAGGCTATCTGTTCTAAATTATATTGTGTATAGCGTAGTAAGTTACAAGCATATTCAAGGCGATATTTAGTGATGAGTTTTAAAGGCGATAGACCGCTTTCTCTTTTACATAAACGGTAAAATTGTGGTTCTGACAAATGCATTTTTTCAGCGAGTAATGCGACTGTCCATGGATATTGCAATTGTTTGATCACCGACTTAATCAAAGCATTAAACTTATCTTGTTGTGGCGTTAAATTCACATTGACATTGGTAGCTTGCTCAATCTGGAAAATCAAAACATCCATTAAGCCAGACATGATCTCAGCTTGGTGTTGTCCTGAAACATAATTAAAATCTTGCAACAAAGACATAGTTTTATAAATAGGCTGAGCTTTATCTGATTGGAATACGGAAGCACTGAGTTTATGGATATATTTAAACTTTGGGCAATCGTGTAATAAAAACCAACACATACTCCAATGTTCATCTGCTAATTCATAAACGAAAGGGGTGCCAACGGGTAAAAGCACAACACTACCTTCAGGGATTAAATATTCACCACTTTCTAAACGTATTTTTCCACAGCCTGATTGAGTGGCTAGTAAGTAATGAACATCTTTCCTATCACTTTGTTTATTATCAAAAACTTCACCTGTACCATTTTTTCCAATTTGGTATTCAGTTCTTAATTTTGATATACCAGCACACGCTATAAGTGAATCAGCATTGCCAGGTATTTTATCAAAGTTGATAAAATACTCTTCACAGTCTTGATGAATGTTTAATATATCTTTCCACATAATAAAGCCTAAGTGATAGTTTTAGACATAATAGATGATATTTGTACTTATCGTTATTACTTATTAATTAAAATAGAATAGCGCCCTTGTAATTCTCTCTAAATACATCTCCTTTTATAACGGTTTTTACTCATTATGTTTGACGCTACTTTTATTAAAAAAGCTTCCAAGCTTGCTTGGCCTATTTCTGTGCAAAGTATTTTGGTCACCTTATTAGGTATGATCGATATTATTATGGTTTCGCACTTAGGTGACACATCAGTTGCGGCAGTAGGTGTAAGTAACCGAATATTCTTTGTCTTTTTAGTGATAGTTACTGGTATTGCTTCAGGTGTTGGAGTGCTGTCGTCTCAATATTATGGGGCAGGGCGAACTAATAAAATAAAAAGCACTATCATCATGGCCATTGCTTTTGCTTTATGTGTTGTTGTGCCTATCGTTGTTCTTAATTTTTTCTATGCTGCAGATGTTGTTGCGCTTGCTAGTGCTGATGATTCTGTTATTGCGCTTGGCGAGGATTATTTATGGATCACCATGCCTAGTTTATTTTTCATCGCTATTATTATCATCTTTGAAAATGCTTTACGTGGTACGGGGCAAGTTAAATTACCTATGGTGTTTAGTATTTTGGCCATAGGGTTGAATATCGTTTTAAATTATTGGTTAATTAACGGTGGTTTAGGTGTTGAGGCTATGGGTGTTGAAGGGGCTGCTTGGGCGACGACAATATCTCGACTGTTTCATTTATGTATTATTGTATATTGTTTGAAGATCATTTCTCATGCTGTATTTCCAAAGCGTGAAAGCTTTACTGAAATTAACAATCGAAAATCATGGAAGAAGTTTATTAAACTGATTTTCCCTATCATGATCAGCTTTGGTGTTTGGTCGTTAGGAACCTTTGTTTATCAAATTATATATGGGCAAATGGGCACAACGGAACTTGCCGTAATGAGTATGTTAACGCCAATTGAAGGTGTGCTTATTGCTTTCTTTATAGGGTTTTCGTCTGCTTGCTCTATTTTAGTGGGGAACATGTTAGGTGCCGATGATTTCACGAGTGCGTGGAAAACCTCTGTCACTTTCTCTATTGGCGCACCTATTACTACTTTTGTTTTAGCTATCGTGCTTTATTCATTACAAGACTTTGTTTTCATGCCTTTTCAGTTAATGACTGAAGAAACCATTATTTTAGCGACAGAAATTTTCTTACTGATTATTTTTGGTACCAGTATCAAAGTTTTCAACATGACTATGTCTATGGGGATTTTACGTGCTGGAGGCGATACTAAACATTGTTTATTAATCGACTTTGTTGGTATGTGGGTCATTAGTATTCCACTGACTTTTTTAGCGGCGTTTTACTTCAACTTACCTTTATTTTGGGTCGTGGTAACCGCTTATTCAGAAGAGATATGTAAGGCTGTAATGTTTACTATTCGAATGCGTCAGAAACGCTGGTTAAGAAATTTAGCTGTCGATTAATATTGTTCTCACTTCTGTTTTTCAGGTATAAAAAAAAGGTTTATAACCAGCAATCAGCTTCTGTTATAAACCTTTTTCTATTTTTAGAATGTATAAGTTAGCTAGCTAGCTACAGCTACAGCTTCACCTTTATTCTTATTTTCTTGTGCTTCAGCCTCAGCTTTTGTTGTAGCGAAAACAGGGTACTTTCCAAGTGGAAGTAACATCAAGCTGCCTACAATAAAGATAACACCTAAGGCAACAAATGCTGTTTCATATCCGCCAGTTGCATCATAAACCGCACCTAAAATGCTCGGAGCTACAGCAGCACCTATGGCAAATGCAGCCCAAAGGTAACTATAAATTTTGCTGTAATTACGGGTACCAAAATAACGAGACGCTAAATAAGCAATAATATCAAACTCTGCACCAGCGGCTAAACCGATTAAAATTGATGAAAGGTAAGCTATTTCTATCGAAGGTGTACCCGATGCAAGTAAAAAACAAGATATTGCCGGTAATGACATTAGGATTGCAGCAACACCAGGAGCCCAAAAACGGTCTAATAATAAACCTGTAGCTATACGTCCAAAAATAACAGACAAACCAATAGTCGACATTACTGCTCCGATCATAGGTCCCGTAAAGCCTGCTCCTGCATAAAAAGCGGGCAAGTTGGGAATAGAGCCACCAATACCACATGAGATTGCCATAAAGGCGATAGCGATTAACCAGAAACGTTTGTCTGAAATCGCTTCTTTTATCGAAGGGCCATAAACATACGGGCTATCGGCACTGTTAGTATCAACAGGATCACCAGACTTATCTTTAAACATAAAGTAAACAACAGGCCAACCTATTAAAATAGGCAAACAGGCAAGCCATACAAACGTCATACGCCAGCCGTCTGCTTCAATAAACTCTGGAACAAACTTGCTAACAAGGAAACCTGTTAAACCGGTACCCATTAAAATAATACCTAGAGCTTTACCGCGATGCACATCAAAAGCGCCAACGATCACACGCGTCCAAGTAATTGGAAGTGTACCTGCGCCTGTAATACCTAAAACTAAAGCAATAGTACAATATTGCCAAACTGGACCTGTTTGTAAGGCAAAGCTAGCAAAGGCTAAAGCGAATAAAACGAGGGAGGTTAGAGCGACTCGACGTGCGCCGAACTTATCACAAATACCACCTAAAAATGGTATGGCGATAAGTACACCTAAGGTTTGAAAAATCATAGGTAATTGACTTTGTTGGCGTGTCCAACCGAACTCAGCTTCAAGGGGAGCAACAAAAAGTCCATAAGAATAAAAAGGTACTGCGGTTAAACCTACGGTAACACCAACAAATGCTGCCACAAGTAACTGCCAATTTCGTTTAAACTCACCAGCGACTTCAGTCTCAGTTTTTACGTTAGCCATATAACTTTCCTACTTTGAATTTGTTTTTAGCTTAGATTGTAATAATTAAATGTGTTGCTCTTATTAAGTGTGGCTTTGCATTTTTTACAATCTTGTTACTACAATTTTATTTTAAATAACATATAAACATATAATTATATAACAATCAAATTAACAATGACTCAAATATAAAAATAATTACTTAATAGGGAAGTAGAAATGAAGTTTATAATAAGGGGATATAAAGTAGTGATAGATTAAATAATCTTATGTAAATTGCTTATACACGTTATTTATAAAACTAGAGTCATATTCATGTGGTTAATTAGCATGAAAAGCTGATAACACTATAAATATACTTAATAGCTCTTTAAGTATCACAAAAGACAAACATAACGAAGTAACTGATATCCATCACGATATTTTATCAATAATTCATTATGCTTGATGTTTATTTTATTACGAAGTCTTTTTTTACTATTTACACTTCTTTATATAAAACAAAATTATAGAGCGGTTATTTAGACAACTTATAACAAATCACCGTTGCTAAAGGTTGTTGAGGACTTGTGAAATGAAAAGGGAAGTTAGCTTGATTAGGGCTATCAGGACAAAACTGAGGTTCTAAGCATATTCCTTGATTAGGCTTAAAAGGAGCTGTTAAGTGTAACCCCGTATAAACTTGCACTGCAGGATAGTTAGAACTCGCGTGTAATGTTAACTTCTTATCACTACTTTCTATAGAAGCATGAGGAAAGCTTGTTAACTCAGTGGTGCTATCGGTTAATGAAAGCAAAAAGTTATGATCTAGCTGCTGAGTATTGTTTTTTGACGATACTTCTCTTGCCGTTCTAAAGTCGTATTGGGTATCATCTACAACTGTTATCTCACCTGTTGGAATACATTGGTTATTAACAGGAGTGTAATGCTCACTAAAAATTTGTAAATTGTGTAGAGTCGTACTTTGCTCTTTGTTTAAATTAAAGTATGGATGAGCCGTTGGCCCTGCAATAGTCAGCTGTTCTGAGTTCACCTTAATACTGATAGTTAACTCACTCTCAGCTGATATTTCATAGATTACTTCAATATTTATATCACCAGGGAAACCGTTAAAACCATTAGTCAAAGTACAAATTAATGTGACTGAGTTTTGTGTATGCTCAATACATTGCCAAAATTGATTAGCAAAAGCATTTGCGCCACTATGAAGTAGGTTATGACCCTCATTAGCGGCTAAGTTAATTTCTTTACCGTCTATTTTACAACGCGAATTTCCAATTCTATTAGCATAGGGTCCAACAATAGCGCCCAAGTAAGACTCATCAGTAAAGTAATCTTCGAGGTTAGAATAGCCTAAAACAATATTACGGATCTCGTCATCTACTTGTGTGTGCCAACTGACTAAACGAGCGCCATAATTACTAATACAAAGACGATCATTGATGTTATCGCCTTGCTGACCCGTTATTTCATAAGTTGTAATTTGAACCATTTGCTAATTTACCTTGTTTTCTTAAAGACGACTAAAACCCAACTCAATTCAACTAAACCCAACTTGAATGGGCTAAGAGAGAGTTTTCGGTTTATTTTCCTGGAAATAACTCATCAAACCTTGTGTTGAGCTGTCGTGGTTTTCACTCACCATATTTTTAGCTAATTCAGCTTCAATATTATTAGCTAAGCCTTTCCCTAATTCTACACCCCATTGGTCGAAAGAGCATATTTGTAAAAGAATGCCTTGGGTAAATATTTTATGCTCGTATAACGCAATTAAACTACCGATAGTACGTGGTGCTATACGCTGCATTAAAATTGTATTTGAAGGACGATTACCTTTATGAACTTTGTGAGGTGCAACTTTATCGATATATTCTTGGGTATTACCCTTAGCTTTTAATTCTTCACGAATTTGTGGTTCATCAACCCCTTGCATTAAGGCTTGAGTTTGAGCAAAAAAGTTAGCCATTAAGGTTTGATGATGACCTTTAACAGGAGTTGTGCTTTCAACCGAGCCAATAAAGTCAGCAGGCACTATATTATTACTTTGATGTAAATATTGATAAAAAGCGTGTTGACCATTAATGCCAATCTCACCCCAAATGGTTGGAACAGTAGGGTAGTCGATTGAATCACCTTGCCAATTAACTGATTTACCATTACTTTCCATTTCAGCTTGCTGTAAATAAGCTGGCAGCATATGTAGTGATTGATCGTAAGGTAATATAACTTGTGATTGAGCGCCTAAGAAAGTGCAATTCCATAAACTGAGTAATGCCAAAATAACGGGTGCATTCTGTTCTAATGGAGCTTGATAAAAATGAGCATCTAGTTCGTTCGCGCCTTCTAACATTTCTACAAAGTTTTCAAAACCTAAGCTTATTGCAATCGGTAAACCGATAGCTGACCATAATGAAAAACGACCGCCAACCCAATCCCACATATCAAAAATATTTTCTTCTTCAATACCAAAGTCTTTAGCTTTTTCTTTATTAGATGATACTGCAACAAAATGTTTAGCAATTGCCGCAGGGTCAAATGAAGAAGCTACTAACCAATGCATGGCTGTTTTAGCATTTGTCATGGTTTCAGTGGTAGTAAAGGTTTTACTTGAAACAATAAATAACGTTGTTTCTGGCGTTAATGGGCGTAAAACGTTAGCTATTTGAGTACCATCAACATTAGAAACATAATGTACATTCACACTTTTATCGCTGTACTGCTCTAAGGCTTCAGTTACCATTTGTGGGCCTAAATTAGAACCACCAACACCTATGCTTACTACATCAGTAATACTTTTACCTGAATAACCTTTCCAAATACCTTGGCGCACTTTATCTGAAAATGACTTCATTTGGTTTAGAGCTTGTTGAACATCTTCATTAATGTTTTGACCATCAAGAATAATGGCTTGTTGAGATTGATTACGTAAAGCGATATGCAATACAGATCTATCTTCCGTTGGATTAATACGCTCTCCAGAAAACATCTTTTCACGCCAGCCTTCAATGTCACACTCTCTGGCCAAATCGAAAAGATTTTCCATGGTATTTTCATTGATAAGATTTTTTGAATAATCCAATAGAAATGGAGATAACTTGAGAGAAAATTCTTCAAATCTTTTAGGGTTTTGTTTAAACATGTCACCCATCCGTGCTTGCTTCATGTCTTGTGCATGCTCGACTAATGTTTGCCAGCTAGCTAATGATGTTCTTGATTGCATAGTGTATTTCCAATTTTCTTTTAAGCGTTAACAGCTTATTTAAAAAACCTGATCTCAGATTAAAAAAGAAACCACAACCTATCTTTCATAAAGAAAAATAAGTTGTAATTTCTATAGATAAAACAACATGATTAAACGGCTGTATTTTTACTTATTACGTCTAACGTGGTTTTAACAATATTGTCGGTAGTAAAACCAAAGTGGTTCAATAATTCGCTACCAGGTGCAGATTCACCAAAGGTTTTCATTCCAATGATTGCGCCATTTCTACCCGTATATTTATGCCAAAAATCAACATGAGCCGTTTCGATAGCAATAACAGATTTAACTGCGCTAGGTAATACACTTTCTTGATAGCTGTTAGATTGTTGATCAAATACGCTAGTACTTGGCATTGACACAACTCGCACATTTTTACCTTGTCCAGTTAACGTTGTAGCGGCTTCAACAGCAATACCAACTTCTGATCCTGTTGCAATAAGAATAGCGTCTGGTGTGCCAGCACAATCAACTAATACATAACCACCTTGTTCAATACTTTTAACTTGTGCATTGTTACGGTTTTGATGAGGTAAACCTTGGCGACTAAAAATTAATGCGCTTGGGCCATCTTGCTTCTGAATTGCAGCTTTCCAAGCAACTGCTGATTCAACAGCATCACATGGGCGCCAAGTTGTTAAGTTTGGAGTCATGCGTAAGTTAGCTATTTGCTCAATAGGTTGATGAGTTGGGCCATCTTCACCTTGACCAATAGAGTCGTGGGTATAAACAAAAATGTTCTGAATACCCATTAATGCCGACATACGAACTGCATTACGTGCGTATTCCATAAACATTAAGAAAGTCGCACCGTAATTGATGAAGCCGCCATGTAAAGATAAGCCATTCATAATGCCGCTCATACCAAATTCACGAACACCGTAATACAGGTAATTACCGTCAGCATCTTCAGCTGAAATGCCTTTAGAGCCAGACCACAAGGTTAAGTTAGACCCAGCTAAGTCAGCCGAACCACCTAATAACTCAGGTAATAAAGCGCCATATACACCAATAGCATTTTGCGAAGCCTTACGACTTGCTATGTTTTGAGCTTCTTTCTGACAAAGGGCAATATATTCATCAGCTTTTTGTTCAAACTGCTCAGGAAGTGCGTTGTTAAGTACACGACGATTAAATTCTTCAGCAAGCTCTGGATATTCAGCTGAGTAAGCGGCGTAAGCCATGCTCCAATTTTGTTCTGAAATGGTGCCTTTTTCTTTGTTATCCCAAGCTTTGTAAACGTCTTGTGGAATCTCGAAAGGTGCATGTGGCCAGTTTAAAAACTGACGTGTTGCTGCAATTTCTTCATCACCTAAAGGTGCGCCATGACAGTCGTGTGAACCTGATTTATTTGGCGAGCCAAAACCAATCGTGGTTTTACAACAGATCATCGTTGGTTTATCGGTAACGCTTTTAGCTTCTTCAATGGCTTTATTAATAGCAACAGGATCATGACCATCAACATCGCTGATCACATGCCAGTTGTAAGCTTCAAAACGGGCAGGGGTATTGTCAGTAAACCAACCTTCAACATGACCATCAATAGAAATACCATTGTCATCCCAAAAGGCAATTAACTTACCTAAACCTAAAGTTCCAGCTAACGAACATACCTCATGAGAAATACCTTCCATTAAACAACCATCACCTAAAAAGCAGTAGGTGTAATGATCAACAATATCCATATTAGGACGGTTAAAATGCGCCGCTAAGGTTTTTTCAGCAATCGCCATACCTACAGCATTAGAAACACCAGCACCTAATGGCCCTGTTGTGGTTTCTACGCCAACCGTATAACCATACTCAGGATGTCCCGGCGTTTTTGAGTGTAATTGTCTAAAGTGTTTTAATTCATCAATCGGTAAATCATATCCACTTAAATGCAGTAATGAATAAATTAACATTGAGCCATGCCCATTACTTAAAACGAAGCGATCTCTGTCTGCCCAATTTGGATTTGTTGGGTTGTGTTTTAGGTGATCATTCCATAATACTTCTGCAATATCTGCCATGCCCATTGGTGCGCCTGGGTGGCCGGATTTTGCTTGCTGAACTGCGTCCATAGATAATGCGCGGATAGCATTCGCTAAATGCTGTCTTGAAGACGTCATGATGAATTCCTTAAATAGGTGTCTTGTTAATTAGTTTCGCAAATGAAACCACATAACTTTTTGAAATAGTGAAATAACCTGAATATAAAATGTGGGGTATATCCAGGTTAGCTTCATTAAATGATTGAATGGTTAAACTTATAACAGTTCTGTAACCATTGCTTCTAAGATGTTTTGGTCTTTTGCAAAGTTGCGAATACCTTCAGATAACTTTTCAGTCGCCATAGCATCCTCATTATGTTGCCATGCAAAAGTTGATTGGGTTAAAGGGGTAATTGCATGACGTGATTTAACTTGTACTGTAGTAGCGTCTAACTTTGTTTGCAGCTTGCCTTCAGTATTTTGTAATTCAGTTAATAGTGCTGGCGAAATAGTTAATAAATCGCAGCCTGCGAGTTCAATTATTTCTGACGTGTTTCTAAAACTTGCACCCATAACGACGGTTTTGTAGTCATAAGTTTTGTAATATTGATAAATTTTAGTAACAGATTGAACACCTGGATCGTTTGCCCCAGTAAAATCTTTACCTTCTTTGGCTTTGTACCAATCTAAAATACGACCAACAAAAGGAGAGATAAGGGTTACATTAGCTTCAGCACAGGCTACCGCTTGAGCCATACTAAACAATAAAGTTAAGTTACAAGCAATGCCTTCTTTTTCTAATTGTTCAGCCGCTTTAATACCTTGCCAAGTAGAAGCTAGTTTTATTAAAACGCGTTCTTTAGAAATGCCTGCTTTTTCATAAAGGGCAATTAACTTACGACCTTTTTCAATACTCGCTTCTGTATCAAAAGATAGTTTAGCGTCAACTTCTGAAGAAATTCGGCCTGGTACATGCTTTAAAATCTCACAACCAAAGTTAACAATTAGTTGATCACAAACATCGTCAATATCGGCTTTACCCTTGACTGTTGACTTTGAAATAGCGTCATCAATTAAATGTTTGTATTGTGGAAGTTTTGCAGCTTGTAAAATAAGCGATGGGTTAGTGGTTGCATCAACAGGATTTAATGCTTTGATAGAGTCTACATCACCGCTATCTGCTACCACTTTAGTGACTTGTTTTAGTTGTTCAAGTAGGTTCATTTTGTTTTTTACCAGCGAACATTAAAGAGCGCGGGTTACCTCATGTTTAATGTATTTATAGTTTATTGCTAGTATTTAATTGTATTTACCACCGACCCGGGGAAAGCCGGTGGTAAACTCATTACAGCTTATTCTTACGATAAGTAAGCGTAAGTATTAAACGTAACGATTAACAATGTTTTCAAGTAATTCTTGACGACCAGAAACCTGTTTAGGGCTAATTTTTTCTTCAAGTACTAACTTAGATAAACTTTCAAGGCTTTGCTCACCAGACATGATGCTTTGACCTAGTTTACCTTTCCAACCAGCATAACGCTCGTCAACAAATTTAGTTAATGGAGCTTCTTCAATTAGCTTAGCTGCGTTAAGTAACGCTTTAGCCATAGTATCCATGCCACCAATGTGACCAATAAATAAATCATCACGTTCACATGATTGACGACGAAGTTTAGTATCAAAGTTGAATCCGCCAGTATCTAAACCGCCATTTTTCAAAATTTCATACATAACTAAAGTACATTCAGCGACATCGTTAGGGAATTGATCTGTATCCCAGCCGTTTTGCATATCGCCACGGTTAGCATCAATACTACCCATAACACCTTCTGCACATGCAACTGCAATTTCATGATGGAAGCTATGACCAGCAAGTGTTGCATGGTTAGCTTCAATGTTTACATGAACTTCACCAGCAATACCGTGCTTGTGTAAGAAACCAGCAACTGTCGCTGTATCGTAATCGTATTGATGTTTAGTAGGCTCTTGAGGCTTAGGCTCTATTAATAATTTACCTTTAAAACCAATTTTATGTTTGTGTTCAATAACCATTTTAAGGAAACGTGCGTATTGCTCGCCTTCTTGTGCAAGGTCTGTGTTTAATAATGTATCGTAACCTTCACGACCACCCCAAAGTACGTAGTTTTCACCACCTAAACGGTGTGTAACGTCCATAGCGTGTTTAACTTGTGCAGCAGCATAAGCATAAAGATCTGGGTTAGGGTTAGTTGAACCACCTGCACAAAAACGTGCATTTGAGAATAAGTTAGCTGTACCCCATAAAAGCTTAATACCAGTACGTTTCATTTCTTTTTCAAAAATACCCACAATGTGATCTACATTGTCGTGGAACTCTTGTAATGAATCGCCTTCAGGCGCGATATCTGCATCATGAAAACAAAAGTAAGGTGCACCTAGTTTTTCGAAAAATTCAAATGCAACTTTCGCTTTTTGTTCAGCAAGCTCTAATTGGTTACCTGTTGGTTGTATCCAAGGACGATCAAACGTACCTTCACCAAAAATATCAAAACCAGTTGAACAAAAGTTATGCCAGTAACATGCAGCAAAACGTAAATGTTCTTTCATCGTTTTGCCAAGTACTACTTGGTTTTCGTCATAGTAACGAAAAGCTAGTGGGTTAGTGCTATCAGCACCTTCAAATTTGATTTTGTCTACGTTGTTAAAGAATTGTTCAGTCATGGTTTTCTCCTAATTAAATTTGTTATATAAAATCTTTTGTGTAAATCAGTTATGTAAAATAAGTTTGTTAATTTAAAGCGTTAAACTCAGTCTAAAAATGTTCTTTCAAGCTAAGGTAAAGTTGCTGATATTTACGTTTTTGCGCTTGATAGTAATCACTCATGGTTTTATCCGGTTCAATAACATGAACAAGCTCACCAGCGACACAAACACTACTTGCATCGACTTTATTTGCGCCAATTTTTGCTAAACGTGCAGCACCATAAGCGGGACCTACTTCACCGCCATTGCGGTAACTTAATGGTTTATTTAAAACGCTTGCGAGGATTTTTCCCCATAGCTTGCTTCGAGATCCACCGCCGATAACTGATACTGAATCTATCTGAGTACCTGCTGCCATTAATACTTCTTGGCCATCGTTAAAGGCATACGCAATACCTTCTAATACGGCACGACCTAGTTCCGCTGCATCTGTGTTATGGCTTAAGCCAAAGAAAACACCTTGAGCATTTGGATTGTTGTGAGGTGTGCGTTCACCTGATAAATAAGGTAAGAAAATCACTGAAGAGGGCACTGAAAAATCAAGTTTTTCAACTTCGTCAAGTAAGCTTTTTTCGTCTTTGAAACCTGTCAACTGTGTCACCCAAGTTAAACAACTTGCTGCACTTAAAATAACTGACATTTGATGCCAAGTATTAGGAATACAATGACAGAAAGTATGAACAGCACTATCTGGATTTGGGTTGTAAGTTTCGTTTGCTACAAAATATACGCCCGAAGTCCCTAAAGATAAAAAGGCTTCATTTGGGTTAATAACACCTATGCCTGCAGCGCCTGCGGCATTGTCACCACCGCCAGCAATAACAGGTACTTCATTTACACCCCATTGCGCTGCGATATCTTTATTGAGGTAACCAGTAATTTCTGTACCTTCAAATAACGTAGGCATTTGATCAATCGTTAAGTCTGTCGCTGCTAGCATTTGCTCAGACCATTGTTCTTTTTTCAACATCAAGCCATAGAGTACCTGCGCTGTCAGACATGTCTGATGCAAAATCGCCTGTCATTAAAAAGCGTAAGTAATCTTTAGGTAATAATACTTTAGCTATTTTGTTAAAGTTTTCTGGCTCGTTTTCTTTTAACCAAACTAACTTAGGTGCAGTAAAACCAGGCATAGCAATGTTGCCTGTTATAGAACGCGTATTAGGTTCGCGTGCTTCAATGGTTTTACATTGTGCTTCGCTGCGTCCGTCATTCCATAAAATAGCAGGGCGGATAATCGCGTTTTTATCATCGAGTAAAGTTGCACCGTGCATTTGACCCGATAAGCCAATCGCTAGAACTGAAGATAGTGCTTCGCTGTTTTTAGCTTTTAATGTTGCTATAGCATCGTTAGTTGCTTGCCACCAATCACTCGGTTCTTGCTCAGACCATAACGGTGCAGGGCGACTAACTTCTAGTGAAGCTGATGCTTGATCAACAATCTTATCGTTGTTATCGAGTAATATAACTTTTACACCCGAAGTACCTAAATCAATTCCCAAGTACATAAAAACTCTCTAATGAAATATATTTGTTTATTTGTTAGCGCTAACATTAACATCGAGAAAATCATTTGGCAATGCTTTGATCACGAATTAATTGAAGGTTTTTATGCCTTAAAGTGTAGTTTTATCTAGTATTTAAAAGATTTTAGGTTGTAACTTGTTGTTTGTTTGACTATTTGTTGTTTAGGTTAGTTAATTTATCTTTGTGATTATTTCTTAATTTATCAGGCATAAATAATACATTTTTTTTACAGAATAAATGTTTTTATATGTGTTTTAGGGTAGCGCTAACATTTATTGTCATAAGGTTATTAGTAAACTGCAAAAATGGTTAATGCTTAGAGGGTTTATTAATGATTGTAGTGATTTAAATTTTTGGCAGAGTGTGGGATGTATTTTATAGATGGTTTATTTGTAAGTGTGGACAAAAGGTAGAAGAAAACACAAACGCTAAATATAAGTATGGGCCAGTTTTATACCAGCCCATATGTGTTTTTAGTGCGACTAACCTAGCTTAACTTAGTCGCACGGTTAAAATGTTAATATTTACTCTACAGAAGCAAGCTTAATTGAAGCATCATCTAAATACATATCAACGCCAACAGCCGCGTTAGAAAAATAAACAGATAACTCAGTTAAGTTACAATCAGGTGTAGTGAAAGTGCCACTCACTTCAGTCCATTCGTTATCTGAAACCGTAACTGCCGGACCACCATCAATATATACTGCTTCTTCACCTTCACAAGTTTGCTTTATATTAACGCTAATATCTTCACTTTCAGAACCTGCAACTCTTATCCAACCGCTCATGTCGTAAGTGGTATTTGCTGTGCCTGTTCCAAAAAAGTCATATACAGGTCCTTGCCAGTTGTTTGCACGTGAATTAACTAATGCAGACTTTTCACCCGTATGAGCAAACTCAGTACTTTCTTCAATATTTGCTCCCCACGTTGCCCAACCATTTACACCTGACTCAAACGTTGAGTTGGTAAATAGATTATCAGCATCAACAGTAATTTCACTCGTAATAGAAACACTATCAATATAAATATCTACACCAATGGCAGGGCCATCAAAGTAAACAACTGCGCTAGTAAGAACACAATCAGGTAAAACTAAACTACCGCTTAACTTAGTCCAATCGCCATTCGTAGCTGTTATCGCACCATGTTGTGTGTAAGAGGCATCTTCTTCAATATCGCCTTCACATAAGGTTTTTAAAGTAATGTTTAGTAGATCTTCTGCTGCGTTTTCAATACGTGCATAGGTAGTGATTTCATAAGTTTTACCGGTTTCAGCATAAGGCAGTAAGTTAAATACAGGTCCTTGCCAAGTGCCTGTTCTGTTACTATGTAAAGCGCTGCTATTACCTGTGTTTGCATAATTTGTAGAGCTAGATAAAGTACCGCCCCAAACTACCCAGCCGTCCGTGTTTTCTTCAAAGTCGTTGTTTGATACTAAATTAGGACCTAAGTTCTTTTCTTCTTTATGAAAAGTTACGTTATCAACATAGATGTCGATACCAACAGCAGGGCCTTCAAAATAAAGTATAGCATCGCTCATTGCACAGTTAGGTAGAGTGACTTGTCCGGCTATTAACGACCAGTCCGTTGCGTTAGCTTCTGTAGCACCCGTACCTAAGTATTTAACACCATCTGAACAGGTCGCACTTATTGTTGCTTTTACTTGAGTTGAACCTTCGCTGACTGCCGTTCTTGCAAATAATTGGTAAGTTGCACCTGACTCAACCAAACTTAAAATGTTAGTTGAAGGGCCTTGGAATTCTTGAGTACGAGAAGTGCCAACTAAGCTTTGTGAACCTGCAAATACTTTAGTGGTTGTTATGGCAACTTCAGATGAGTCGTAACCTTCCCAGCCAGAAGCATCAACTTCAAAGTCGCTGTTAGTTAAAATGTTGTCGCTGAAACCTTCAGTATCAGGTATTAACGCTTGTGGGCGAAGACTTACCGCATCTAAGTAAATATCTTCACTTGCCGCAGGGCCTTCGATAACTAGAGTAGCTGATACAAAATCACATTCAGCAATGGTTAATGTACCCGATAATTGTGTAAATTCTGTATGACTAGCAACCGCTGAATTTATAACAATTGTTTGGGCTTCTTCACCTACACATTCAAGCATTACATTGATTGAGCTTTCTAGTGTTGATTCATTAGCCGACATTACCCAAGCTTCAACGTCGTATACGTTGTTTGCCTTAAGCAAGCTTGTAATATCAATACTTGCTGTAGCTTTAGCTTCATCTGTTGCTGAAGCAATAAGAGAAGTTATGCCGTTTTGTTTGTTAACGGTTGTTCTTAGGGCTGTTTCATCTAAAGTCGTCCAGCCATCTGTAGCCACTTCAAAATTACCATTAGCAATTAAGTTTGGCATAACACCTGAAGCATCAGCTGCAATACCTACAAAACCATCAGCTAAAGCAAAGTAAGCAGGCTTTCTTTCGTAATCAGCGGTATATAAAAGTGGATCATCAGGTCCAAACTCGCCATCAATCCAGCTGTATTTATCTGTAAAGCCCCAAACAGTAACAGCGTCACAACGTTCAATGTTCATACATGCATTAACGGCACGATGGTAAACCTGTTGTTGAATCGCTAGTTTAGTTACTTGGTCCCAAGGTAAAGAAGATAAACGTACATCAATCTCACTAATATTTACGTCTAAATCTAAATCAACAAAGCGCTGAAAGTTATCTGTCATTTGTTGAGTTGAAGGCGCATTTGATGCATCTAAATGCATTTGAAAACCAACACCATGAATAGGCACTTCAGCATTTATTAGTTCAGTTACCATAGTAAATACAGCATCAGACTTCGCATTAATGTTATCTATGCTGTAATCGTTATAGAACAATTTGGCTTCTGGATCTGCTGCGTGAGCTCTAATAAAAGAATCGCCAATATAGTCTTTATCTAACTTTTCGAAGAATATTGAGTCACGATAATTTGCATCGTCACCCATAACTTCGTTTGCTACATCCCATGCATAAATTTGTCCGCTATAACGAGGAGCCGTAGCGTCGATGTGAGCATTGATCAGAGTAGTTAACTCTTCAGGTGTTACATCACTATTTACAAAGTTTGGTGCTTGGCGATGCCAAACTAAGGCGTGACCTTTAAACGCCATTTCATTTTCTTCAGCGAAAGCTATCATGCTGTCTAATGCACTAAAGTCCCACACATCAGCTGTTGAGTTTTGTATAGAGCCCCATTTACCAATGTTTTCTGGTGTTATGTAATTAAACTCAGCTTTAAGAATGTTGATGTAATCAGTTTCGTTATTAGTTAAAACACCATGACTTACTGCCGCACCCACTCTTTTATTCGCTTTATTTGCCGCTTCAATTAAATTAGTAATTAATGGCTCTGGAGGCGTTGGTGGTTGCTCTACAACTGGCGGAGTTACTGCTGGTGGTGTTGGCTGCTTTTTATCATCATCACACGCCGACAATAGTAATAGCGCTGGCGTAACGAAGAGCGTTGTCTTTAATGCGGTAGACTTAAAGAACTTCATTTTATTATTTATTAGATTCATTTATATTTCCTGAAATACATTATTGAAGAATTTGTTATTTATAGAAAAGTAACTTTTTATTTATAGTATTTATGTTTAATTAGGTTTTGGTCGAATAAACCATAACCTAATTGTAAACTAGACTATTTGGTATTGATTGACAATATAATTAGTTATTTAAATGCTGAAGAAACGAAAGGATTGGTTATAAATCAGAGGTGATTTATAGTTAATTAATACAGCTTTTAGGGAACGTTGAAAGTGCAGGAATTATATTTATATCAATGCGTTGAGTTATATTAATGTTTAGGGGTGTTAAGGTTTAAGAGAGAATAAGTAACAAAGGAAATAAGTAATAAGGCGAGTCAATATTGAAGTTGTGGATCTCTAGGTTTTAAAAATCAATCCACTGAACTGGCATTAATTGAGTTGGCTTTAGTGAGTTCAGATCACATTCAATTTAGCTCAAGTTCAGGAATCAAAATTATGTATTAAAACTTTATAATAGAATTACTAAAGCAAGCGGTAACAATTAATACTGCTTATATATTCTAAGTCTCTCTCAACTGTTAGCCCGTTAAACATTTGGTGGAAAACCGCTTTAAGTTTTGCATTTTTATTTACACTGCTGCCTTTAAAATAACTGTGATTTGATCCAACTTCGCCAGCTTCTGTTACATCTATATAAACAGCATTTCCACTATTTAGTTTTTTAAGATAATGACCTAAACGTGCGCGTTGCTGCTTGCCTGGTTTTATTCTTGAGGCTTTTAAAGCTGAATCATCTTCGTTAATTACAATATATACGCGTTTACGTACATCAAGACTTTCAACCCAGTTGGCATGATTTTCATTATTGGTATCTGCAGAGACAAGACAGATGTTGTCGAATACAAGATCTGACGTGGCATTATCACTGGTCATTAACGAATGTTTTAGTAAATAGTTACCCATGCTGTGGCACAGTAAGTTTATTTTAACGACACAAGACTTATTAACTAATTCACTGTAAAGAGAAGCGGCTGCCATAGGGTTAGCATTATCGTGATATTTAGCATCTACCTTAGTTCTAATTTCAGTTAATGCAGCTTCGGTAAGTAGGGCGTGATAATAACTGATTTTTCCTACAAATCGATTGATGGCACCAGAAGATGCGCGTGCGTCAGATTTATCACTAAGATATGAAGCAGTACCTGAAATAGCGCCACCACCGTTAGCTGGCCAAGTAAAAGGTACAACAATAACATTGTATAGCTTTTCAATTTCATCAGCGGTTTTTAATACATCGCCCACATCGTTGTTATAACCATGAATAAAAAATAAAATAGATTTACGTTCGGTGCGGGCTTGTTCAAATAAGTTACAGGCAACCGTTAACGAGCCGTACCAGTCTTTGGAGGTATCAATATTTAAATGATATTTGCTTTTAAGTCTTTCTACTTCTTGTACTGAAAGCTTGTCGTCTACACTGTTGGTAGACCAACCCGTACCTTGTTTAGAAACTTCAATTGCGCGTAATTCATTGGGACCAAATGGGCTAGGTGTTTTACCAAAAACACTTAATCCTTTGCCTTTTTTAATGACTCTGTTTGTTATTAAATACATAGTGTTCACCATTGAGTTGAGTGTCTAATTTCCCATACATCAACCGTAAAACAAGTACTTATTATCAGTTATTGGAATAGATCTTAATTTTGTTGTTAATTATATTTTCTAAATAAAATTAACCAATGCGTAGATATAATCTACCGTCAATATTTAAAAAACAATAGCTGATAACGTTTACGCCTAATTAACCATGCTATTGATATAAAATTAGGTATAAAAACTTATTACAAATCAAGGTAACGATAATAACAGTGACGTTAAGGCTTTCCATGTTTAGTCAGTTATGAAATGGTAGGTTGTTGCTTAGCGCTTTTCGGACTTAATATTGTACAAGTTTCAAATTAATGTGTTTTTGATGCTATCAACTTATTAATAAAAAGAAATTATAAGAATATTTGGGGATTTATCATGAAAGCACATAATCGTTCTTTACATAATTTATTTGAACAACTAGGTTTAGCCAGTACCAAAGAAGCCATGGAAACTTTTATTACAAATCATGCACCATTAGATAGTGATGTTGCACTTAGCCAAGCTGAATTTTGGACACCGTATCAATCTGCTTTTATAAAAAAATCAAAAGATGATGATTCAAACTGGGCTGAAATAGTAGCACAATTAGATATTTTGCTACGTGATCCATAGTAAAAGCCTCTAGTAATCCATTTTCTCGCTACTTTACTGAAATACTAAGTGATTTTTGTTGTTTGCACTACTATAGTCAACAATCACAGCTTCATTCTATACATTAGCTTAAAGCTAATTCATCGTTAAGGATAATTAATGAATTTTATTGAATCACCTTCAGCAATCATCGAATTTGCACGTATTTATCTTGCTATATTTTATTCATGTGTTGCTCTTTTTTATACGGTAAAAATTATTATTACTCAGAAGAATGAATTAGTGGAATTGGTACACTCTGGTGAGCGATTTTCCTCAACTTGGTGGAATCATATGACGTTCCGTTTCTTTAGAGCGAGTATATGGTTGATATGTTTAAGTAGAGTATTTTATGAGGGACTTGATAATTACTTAATCATATTAACGCCTTTACAAGCTTTCCCTATCATTTTACTAGGACTTATCTTAATGACGGTGGGTTTTAGTATGACAGTTGTTATTCACCTGAGCATGGGAAATAAATGGCGATCAGGAATAGACACTGCTGGGCCTCAACAACTCATCACTGACGGCTATTTTAAACGTTCGCGTAATCCTATTTTTGCATGTATCGTTGTTTCTCAAATTGGTTTCTTCCTAGCTCTACCTTCTGTTTTCACCTTAATTTGTTTATTGATAGGTGTACTTATGTTGCACAGACAAATCCTGTCTGAAGAACAGCACTTAACAACGCTATTTGCTAATGAATATAAAACATATGCTACGGATGTACGTCGTTGGTTTTAACTGAATGTCACTGCCTATAAGACTTATGGTGTTTATGCAGGCTTGTGATGTTTGTATGAGTAGGAGAAGGGATTTAAATACTTAACATGTAATAAGAAACTATCATCATAATAGTTTCTTATTATTTTATTACACTTAGCTTTTAATGAGTTGCACTTAAGTTATCTTGCCTTAACTAAATTCTTAACAACGACACATCGCATTTCGCATAGTTAGCTACACCATTTGCAGTAGAACCGATTAACGCCTGAATACCTTTTTTAGAATGCGTACCTAACATAATTAAATCAGCACCTTTCTTCTCGGCCAACATACAAATTTGTTCATAAGGTTTACCAAACTTAACCGATACATTTTTCTTCGAAATACCTAAAGCTTCAGTCATTGACTCCATCTTAGGTAATGTTTTTTCTTTTAATTCTTTTTGATAATCTTTAGGTAGTAAGGCATAAGGAATAATATGAGTAACAAACAATTTAGCATCACATAAAAGTGCAAATTCTTGAGCTTTTGCAAGCACGGCTTCACCTTCTTTACTCGCTTCAATTGCGCAAATAATCGTTTTATACATAGACTTTTTCCTTAATTAATTTCTGTTGGATTCAGGTTACTTATAAAGTATAGACACAAAAAACGTATTAGATAAAACGAATAGATGTAAACAGATAATACATAACTAAACGATTAATACATGTTAGGTTTTCGAGCGTTTTTTATAATAAATAACCGATGCGTTTAATATTCCATAAAGCTAAAGTTTTAGAAAGGGGTAGACCGATAAACTCGCAGGATGTTTGATCTACATCTAACTATTCGAGAGGTTGATGGTTTAATTTTAATACCTTACCGATAAAGTAAGGTATTAAAAATGAGCTTGGATCATGATGTTTCTAGATCAGCCTTACTCCAATATCCCTTTACCTGTCGCTGCCCAATATATTCCGCCGTACAAATGCTGTTTAAATATAGGGTTATTATGAACTGCGTTTATGTGCCCTAAAGCAGTATAAAACGAACGACCACCATCAAAATTTTGATACCAAGCGATAGGGTGAAACTCTCCCATGCCATCGCCTGTTCCACCATTTCCCCAATCTGAATGGGCGCTATAGCTTTTCTCATCAACCGTTAGCAGGTAGTTTAAATTTTTGCTGTTTTCATCGCCGAAATCGTACCATTCATCTGTCCATAAAATATTATTGGGTACTTGGTTCATCCCAGGGAATTTAGTGTTAACGACATTCAGTCTAGCGGTTTGAACTATAGGATGAATAACAAATGTTCTGCCGACTAATTTTTGAAACCAAGGCCACTCGTATTCAGTATCTGAAGCGCTATGAATCCCCACAAAACCTTTTCCTGATTGTATGTAACGCGTAAAGGCTGCTTGTTGCTCTTCGTTAAGCACGTCACCTGTTGTCATCATAAAAATAACCACATCTATGTCAGCTAAAAACTTATCATTAAAATGCGAAGCGTCTTCGTGCCATACCATATTGAAATGATGTTCTTTTGCGAGTGCTTCAATATTGGCGACACCTGCAGGTATTGCTTTATGGTGCCAGCCGCTAGTTTTAGTAAAAAGTAATACGTTAAATTGTTGTGCAACTGTTACTGCTGAAAATAAGCTTACAAACATAAAGATGAGTATTAGACATTGAATTTTTATCCCACTTGTTTTCATATTTTTAGCACCTTATAGTTTCTTATTTAATAAATAATGTTATAGTTATTTTGACAATAACATGACTTTAAAACCAAGTCATTGTTAATGATTAAAAATATATACTAAAGATTTTAATCAATATTAGCTTAACCTGAATTTGGGTTATATATTTACGTTCTATTTATGTGCAGTAGAGGAAATAGTATGCAAGGCGAAAAATTACGTTGGGGAATTATCAGTACTGGCAACATAGCCAGTGACTTTTGTGCTGATATGGCTTTTGTTGAAAACGGAGAACTTGCTGCTGTAGGTTCAAGAAATATTGATAGTGCACATGCTTTTGCCGACAAATACAACATTACTAATGCCTATGCTGATTACCAGTCTGTTTATGATGATCCTAACGTTGATATTATTTATATAGCAACGCCTCACAACTTTCATTTTGAAAATGTACGTGATGCATTAATGGCGGGTAAACATGTTGTTTGCGAAAAACCTATCACGGTAAGTAGTGAAGAAAGTCAGCAACTATTCGATTTAGCAAAACAAAAACAAGTATTTTTAATGGAAGCCATGTGGACATATTTTCTCCCTGCCATTATCAAAGCACAACAATGGATAGCAGAAGGGCGCATTGGTAAAGTTAAACAGATCAAAGCTGACTTTGGTTACCCTATGCCGTATCAACTAGAGTCACGAGTTTACAGAGAAGACTTAGCTGGCGGTTGTTTGTTAGATATGGGCATTTATCCTTTAGCTATTTCAACCTTGTTTACAGACGCCGAACTAGATAACTTTTATGTTAAACCACAGTTTGCCCCTAATGGCGTTGAAGATGATTTAGTGATGTTAGCGAACGCCGGTGATGTTCATCTAACACTAGGTACATCGTTCCAATGTAAGCTACATAACTGGGCTATTATTATTGGTGAAAAAGGCTCGGTAGTTATCCCTGACTTTTGGCGAGCTAAGACTTGCGAGCTATATCATTCAGATAATTTAGTTGATAGCTTTCAAGATGATCGCCAAAGTATCGGTTTAAATTACGAAGCACAAGCGGCAGGTGAAGCGGTTTTAGCTAATAAGTTAGAACATCCAAATATGCCTCACGCAGTTAGCCAACAATTACAAAAACAAATGGAAGCCATAAGAAGTACATATAAAAAATAGTAATAAACAGATCATAAAAATAAGCTGGCGCTAAAGCCACTAATAACAATTATAAAAGTTTAAAAAAAGATCGATTAACGATCGGGGATATTTAAATGTTAAACAATAACCAAACGTCAAATGGTGTTGAAGGTTTTGCCGATAAAGAACTTGTGATGAAAGAAAATAAGTTCTTTATCTTTCTAATCTGTGTTGTTGCAACCATAGGTGGTTTTCTCTTTGGTTTCGACAGTGGTGTTATTAATGGTACTGTTGACGGATTAAGGTTAGCTTTTAATTCAGATAGTGTGGGCACAGGGTTTAACGTAGCAAGTATGTTGCTAGGTTGTGCTATTGGTGCTTTTGTTGCAGGCAGCTTGGCTGATAAGTTAGGTCGTAAAACTATACTGATTATTACCGCGGTATTATTCATTGTAAGTGCTTATGGTTCAGGTGTTTCAATTAGCTCTTTCGAGTTTGTTATTTACCGTATTATTGGTGGTTTTGCTGTAGGTGCGGCATCTGTATTAGCTCCTGCTTATATTAGTGAAATTGCACCTGCGAAGTATCGCGGTACGTTAACAACTATTCAGCAAGTGGCTATTATTTCTGGTTTGTTTTCGGCGTTTGTTAGTAACTATTATTTAGCTGATATTGCTGGTGTTTCAACGGCTGTTTTATGGATGAAATTTGAAGCTTGGCGTTGGATGTTTTGGATAGAACTATTACCCGCTTTAGTGTTTTTATTCGCTTTATTATTTATACCTGAAAGCCCTCGTTTTTTAGTATTAAAACAACGTGACAATCAAGCTTTAACCGTTCTAAAACGTTTATATGGTGCAGAATACGCACAACATAAACTGAGCGAAATTCAAGCGTCATTTAACGAACATAATCATCAACCAACTTTTAAAGACTTATTAAATAAAAAAACGGGTGGAGTTCGTAAAGTTGTTTGGGTTGGACTTGGCTTAGCCACATTACAGCAGCTAGTAGGCATTAACGTTGTATTTTATTATGGTGCAATACTTTGGCAAGCTGTTGGTTTTTCAGAGTCAGACGCTTTACTGATTAACATCTTAAGTGGTGGTGTAAGTATTGCCGCATGTTTTATCACTATGTACTACATCGACAAAATAGGCAGAAAACCTTTACTGCTTATTGGTTCAATAGGTATGACCATCACTCTTACTACTTTAGTTGCGTCTTTCATTACAGCGGATGTAGATGCATCAGGTAACTTGATTTTAGGCTCTATGGGTGTTGTTGCTTTGGTTTCAGCAAACGCTTATGTGTTCTTTTTCAATCTTTCATGGGGCCCCGTAATGTGGGTATTGTTAGGTGAAATGTTCCCTAACCAAGTGCGTGGCTTAGGTTTAGCGGTAAGTGGATTTACTCAATGGACAGCCAACTTCGCTGTAACCATGATGTTTCCTATCATGCTTGGTTCAATTGGCTTAGCTGCAGCGTATAGCTTTTATGCTCTGTTTGCTGGCCTTTCAGTTATCTTCGTTCTTAAATTTGTGAACGAAACCAAAGGTAAAGAGCTAGAACAAATGGATGGCTTATAACCTCTTTTTGAAAAGCTTTATCAGCCTTTAAAAACCCTTATTAAATAACTTAGTAAGACATAAAAATGAGTAAATTAATTTTTATGTCTACTAGATTTTTTCGCCCAAAAATCGGAGGAACGTATGAAAATAAAAAACCATCCCGTTAAACCTTTTAGTAAAATAGCTGTTTTGTCTCAAACAGTTGCACACACTATTCCTGTTAAATTAGCAGTAGGACTAACATTAGCTTTAACAATAAGCTTAAGTGTTAATTCAAACGCTATGAGCACTGAAAAACCTTTAGTTGAAGCCGATAACGCACATAAAAAAAGTATGCATCATCAGCTTAAAAGTCATCTGCCTGAAGCCTTATTCCCTCAAAAGCCGCTAGTTACACACATGTATACGGCAGATCCTTCCGCTCATGTATTTAACGGTAAGTTATATATTTATCCGTCTCACGATATTGAGAGTGGTGTGGTTAGAAACTCATCTGGCGGACATTTTGATATGCGTGATTATCACGTGTTCTCAATTGATACAGTGAATGAAAACACTCAATCTAAAGTTGTTGATCACGGACAAGCCTTACATGTAGATCAAGTTCCTTGGGCAACTAAACAAATGTGGGCGCCAGATGCTGCTGAAAAAGACGGTAAGTATTATTTATATTTTCCAGCCAAAGACAAAGACGACATTTTTAGAATAGGTGTAGCAACTGCCGATACGCCAACAGGTCCATTTGTGCCAGAAGCTGAGCCAATTGAAAATGCTTACAGTATTGACCCTTCTGTGTTTCAAGATGACGATGGCTCATATTACTTATACGTTGGCGGTATTATGGGTGGACAATTACAACGTTGGCAAACAGGCAGTTACGTTGAAGAAGATAAATATCCTGCTGATAACGAACCTGTTTATATGCCTAAAATAGCTAAGTTAAATGCTGATATGAAAAGCTTAGCGCAACCATTACAAGACGTTGTGCTTCAAGACGAATTTGGCAAACCTATTCTACAAGGTGACTTTGATCGCAAGTTTTTTGAAGCTGCTTGGGTACATAAAATTAAAAACACCTACTATTTTAGCTATTCAACAGGTCATTCACGTTTTATTCAATACGGCACATCAAAAAGCCCATACGGACCATTTACTTGGAAAGGCAAAGTACTTGAGCCGGTTTTAGGTTGGACTAATCATCACTCAATCGCCGAGTTCGAAGGTAAATGGTATTTATTCTTTCATGACACCTCGCTAAGTGGCGGAAAAACCCATTTACGTAATATCAAAATGGTTGAGTTAATTCATAATCCTGACGGAACTATTCAAACGGTTGATGCTTATTTAGGAGAGATCAGCGAATGATTTATTTTAATGAAACACGAGGAAAGCAAATGAAGAGTTCACTTTTAATGGCTGTAATTATTTTAGCTGGCTTTGGTTGTTCACAAGCTGAGAAAGCAACTAGCAAAGTAGAAGAAGAGTCAACAATCAGTTTACAAACCCAAGCTCTTACTAAAACAGGGAAAGCTGAAATAGCCACTAATGCTTATACAATGAATAGTCAGGCGTTAACGGATCTAAGCGATATTATAAATTTACCTAATGTAGAAAAAGTACTTATCGCCAATAGCGACTTTACTTTACATAAACAAAGCTTAAGCCATGCAACATTTTATGATGACCCAAAAACTGACTCACTAGGAATAGATGCCGCTAATCTAGATTTCAGAACACAATATGCAATAGCGACTTACACTTTAGGTGCGGAAGAAGAGGGTAGATTCGAACTTGGTTTCGTATCTTTATCTGAATTTGATGGCGAAAGTCACTACAAGCTGTTTTTAAATGATGAGTTAGTCGGTGATTTTACCAATCCAAGAACAGAGCTAGATTTTCATGAAGTGTATTTCAAAACAGGAACAGTTTTTTCTTTAAAAGCGGGCGACGAAATAAAAGTTGAAGCCATTGTTGCCTCAAATGGTTTAATACCTGAAGATGGAGCTTACGCTTGGGCAAGAGGACGATGGAGAGCCGTTACTTTAATAACGGGCGAGAAGTAATCTTCTGTTCACGTTAGTTAATTTTTTAAGAAAGTAATCGTAAAACTACATATAAAAGCTGTTTATTATTTTGAGCATAACCAATGTTTTTATCATGGTTTTGGTTTAGCTAATAAGCAGCTACTTCTAATATCTTTCTATATAGCCACCTCTTAATTATCTATAAAACTACTACTTAAAATAATTCATAAATAAGTTAAACAATTAATGTTGTTGTGTTTTTAAATGATTGATTAGTAATCAGAATTAATTTAGTCTCGATAACAATGAAAAAGAATAGGGTGAGGAAACCTTTGTTGAAAGGTGACTTTAAGCCTTTTATTAAGTTGTTAGTTGTCAACAGACATGGAGATATAGTGAAAGATGAGTAAACCTAGAATATTCATAGGCTCTTCAGTAGAGAGTTTACCTATAGCTGATGCAATAGGTGAAAACTTAGAGTTTGATGCTGAAGTTACTATCTGGCGCAGCGGCACATTTAACCTGTCTAGTAACACGTTAGATGATCTTATTTTAAAATCTAAATCTGTAGATTTTTCCGCTTTTATATTTTCTCCTGATGACTTGGCAATTATGCGTTCAAGGGAACAGTACGTTGTTAGAGATAATGTACTTTTTGAACTTGGATTATTTATTGGTTCTATTGGCAAGGATAGATGCTTTATCATAAAGCCTCGAAATGTAGAGTTACACTTTCCAAGTTACTTACTTGGTATAACTCCTACCGATTATGATCCAAACCGTTCCGATGATAATTTAACTTCATCGTTAACCTATGCTTCAACTCAAATAAAAAGGGAAATGAATAATAAGGGAGTGTTTCATGAAATTAATACACCTAAAGTTCAAAAACTTGATTTAAATAATGTGTTAAATGAGTTGTCAGAGAAAGATCTCATTATTTTAGGCTCGTTATTAGAAAGTTATAATAACGATGTAGAGGGCTGTATAAGTTGGGATTTACCAAATAAGATTCAACAGGATATACCATCAGCAAGTTTGAACCTTGCAATAGTTAAACTACAAAGAGTTGGTTTAATTGAAAAGGAAAATGGTAGTGACTTTAATGGCAATGATTATTTTACTTATCGATTAACAGATTATGGTGTCGATATTTGTTTAAAAAATGAAAGAAAAATCACTGAACTTTTTGCACCTAAATCACATCAAGGTTATATACAGAAAGCTCCAAAGCTTTGATATAACTTAAAGTGAAGTTAATTAATTACTTAAACAGACAAAACAGTTGTTTATACTTAATTTCTAACTATTTTATTTAGCCATTAAGCCTTTTTAGAAGGCATTATATATTCAAAAAGGTTATCGGTATGAAACTAGTTGTATCATTAGCAGCAGTAATATTATTAACGTCATGTAGTGATATTGACGTAGAAGAGTTAGCATTTCGAAAGGTATTGGAATACGAATTAATTGACCTATGCGGTGAAGACCTAAAATGTATAGAAGGTGTTGAGAATCAAATAAAACAATGTATGGTTTCAAGTGATTGGCGTAAGTTCTTAAATAATCAAGAAAGTGAACAAGAGCTAAAGATTTTTACTGATAAATTCTATTCTTGTATTGTGGATTCAGAGGGTAATCCGTACTTTGAAATTCCTTAAACTTAATAAGACGCTCAGCAAAGGACAAATTAATTTTATTTGTTCACTACATTCATAACTTTAGTTAACTATTATTAGCCGTTGTTTGAGGCTTTGTGTATATAAATCAGCATAGGAGTTGTAGAGCTTGAATCAATTATCCGAGAAATCCATTGGCTGTCCTTACTGTGGTGAAAACATTAGAGTGTTGCTTGATCCATCCGATTCGGACCAACAGTATATTGAAGATTGCCAAGTATGTTGTAAACCCATAAACTTCATCGTTTCTGAAAGCATGGATGGCGAACTATCCGTTAATGTTTACAGTGACGATGATACGTTTTAATAAATACACAAGTAAGGTGTTTATATGAAGCTTAAAAACTCCTTAAAGGCGTTAATTAAGTTTACTTTACTTGATGATTTAGTTGGTTTTATATATTGGGTGTTAGCGTTATACGGATTGTTTTTAATTTCGAATAATATTTCAGGTCCAATATATTTAATATTATCTTTAGTGATTTATATCGTGATTATCGCAATGTTATATATTTTATTTCTGAAAAAACTTAAACGTTACTTCGTGTAAAGTAAATAGTTGCTTCAATAAAGAACTCAAACTATTTATTAAACGAACAAAAAATATGGTTGTGTTCGTTTCTAACTGATTTTCTCATAACTTTAACTCATTCTTTGAGTATTACATTTATCTTTAGCAATGGAGTTGCTTTGAAAGTTAATTTTTATGTTAAACCGTTAAAAACTATTGCCAGTAATACATTTGAAACTAATGCTTGAGAACTTGTGGTCGCTTTTATTAGCGCTGTATTTGCTTATGTTAGTTATAAGGGCTCTTTTGGTTTGGTGTTCTTTCCAATGTTAGCTGTTTCTATATTGTGTATAGTTAGTGTTTTGGTAACGCTCTTTTATAGTATTATCGAAATTATTAACGATGTGCCTGATGAAAAGTAAATGGCGTAAGGAAAGTATCATTATTTAAACCGCAGGCTGTTTATTTCTCCTCTCTTAGTAATCAACAACTTCTTGTCTCTTCATGGGGCGTTAACTATCATTTAAGGACTTTATGTCTCACAGCAATAAAATCATTATGCTTGGCACCACAGGCGCAGTGGGAAATCACACGGCTTTAGTTTTATCTAAAATGCCATCAGTTACTCAACTCACTTTACTTGGTAGAAGACCCGCTGATAATGTTGTTGGTGCTTGTGTTTCTCAATATGAAGTTGATATTTTTTCACCAGGATCATACGAACATTTTTAAATGGACATGACACGGCAATTTGTACATTAGGTGTTGGTCAGCCATCAAAAATGGGTAAAGAAGAATTCATTAAAATAGATGAAGATGCAGTTTTAGATTTTACAACGGCATGTAAAAAAGCCGGAGTTAGTCATTTTGAGCTATTAAGTTCAGTTGCTGTGAGTGCTACATCATCATCTTTATATTTACGCACTAAAGGCGAGCTTGAAGAGGGCTTAAAAGATCTTTGCTTTGAGCGGTTGAGCTTGTTTCACCCTTCAATGATCATGACTCCTACAAACCGTTATGGTTTATCGCAAGCGCTTACTCTTAAAGTTATGCCATGGCTTGATCCCATTCTTATAGGATCTTTCAATAAGTATAAGAGTATCTCTGCCGAGACGTTGGGAACCGCTATTGCAATGAATGCAATACAAAATAATGATGCTGTTGGTGTACTTACACTGCATTGGAGTGACTTTATAAAGTTATCTAAGAGATAATATTTGGATTGCTCAGTCTTAACATGATGTTATGTTTTTGAATAAGGTATTATGAATGGAATTGTTAGATATCTTTTGGGTAAATCTATTTTTAATAGCCTTACCTATAATTGTTATTAGTGTTGGTGTTTTTAAATCATTTACTACTAAAGCGATTTTTAAGACGGGAATGATTACATCTATCATATCAAGTGTATTTATATGTTTAATTAATGAAAGTCATCCTCATGTTCCTTTGTTATCAATATTGATTTTAATACCAATAAGCATTTTTATTATTTCTTGTGTAATCGTTTTTATAAGATTTTTATATCGAACTATTAAAACATAACTCGTCGATTAATCTGTCAGTTACAGCTAGCTTTTCTCGTTAATCACAATCAAAGCTAGCTGCTCGTTTATAATGCAGTTAGTATTAGGTTTGTAAACTATTTAAAGTAATGTACTAAAAATTAAACCCTAACATTCACTCATTCGTTATTAAAACATCCAACGTTCTGGATCTTCAACCGCTCTATTAGCATCAAGTGCTTTCATACCTTTTACTGAGCGAATAATTAACCAAACGACCCAAAATAAAAGAACAAACCAGCCAACGATAATTAGCGACAATATAGAACCTAGTACTAAATAAAGTGCGCCAATCCAAAATGTTCTTATCTGAAACTGATAATGAGTTTTTAACCATTCAGGGGCACCGTCTTTATTGATGTAAGCCATAACTACACCAATGATACCTGTTATACCAAAGAACAGTCCTACCAAATAAAGTATATATACCATTTTGGCTGAATTCGTATTGGTTGGTTCATTTTCTATTATTTCATCGTTCATGTTTTCTCCTTTGGGTTATCAACTTTTTACTGAACTTTGCCTTTATAGCTTTCTAGTTTACTTACGTCGTCAATTTTAATTGCAGTACCACCAACAAAAGGGGCAGCCCAAGAAAATGCAGCAACTGTTCTGCCGCCCTGAACGTTTATAACGGCATTTGCGCCAACTTTTCTCGCTTCTTCAGCAAGCATTGGATATAGCGATTCTACTTTTGCATAGCCTTGGCGATCGTTTGCCTTAACATGCCCAATAACGGTATAACCTACGCTTTCTGGAACTGTAGCTGTGGTCATGTAGATAGAACCTGTAACTTGTTTACCGGTTTCTACATAAGGAACTGATGAGGATGCAACTGATGCACACCCTGATAAAAACAAGCTAACTAGGGCTGCACACGAGATCAATTTTACGTTCATAAATACTATCCTTTTTATTTAATGATTATTTTGAATGTCATATTAAACTGCATTCATTGCTGAATTTTATATGACTAAAGGTATATTAAGCTGCCTAAGGTATTACTGGCAATAAGAAAAATTTATTTATGGGAAATACTCATCAAGTGTAAGCGGTAAAGTTATCGGCTTATTTCCCTTTATGCTTTTATTAGAGCAAAGAGAATAATAGTTTTTTATGTTTATTTTACTTTTATTTAGGCTCAAAGATGTTGGTGAGAGGAGTTTTCGTGAGAGTATTTTAATTGATAAAGGTTAACGATAGACCGTTTTTCAGTCAATACATCGCTAACCTTATTTAAGTGGTTAAGCTATTAAAGTGTATAAATTAATAACCAGACTTTTTATCCACTATATTCCGTAATTCAGCACCTTCTTGGTACAAGCGTAAGTTGTCTAACGCTACATCTCTCCAGGTTTTCATTACATCGTTGTAGGTACCACCCACATGAGGCGTAATTAATAGGTTCGGTGTTGTCCAAAGCGCTGATTCTTTGTTGAGCGGTTCTTCAATGGTTACATCGATTCCTGCGCCGTTTAGCTTTCCGGTTTCCAGAGCATTGATCAAGGCTGTTTCGTCAACTGCGTTTCCACGACCAATATTAAAGAAGAAGCTAGGAGAGGGTAATGTATTAAAAAACGCTTCGTTAAAAAGATCAGAAGTTTCATCTGTTTTGGGTAAGGAAGTTACAACAATATTGGCTTCTTTCGCCGCTATATTAAGTTCATCAACGCTATACAATTTACTTACGTGTTCGACACTTTTGGTTATGTTTTTGCGTACGCCGATAATCTTTACTCCAAAGGGCACTAAGCGTTTAATAATAGCTAAACCAACAGAACCAATACCTACCACTAATACTGTTTTACCTTTAAGTTGAAACAGGTTTTCACACTTGGTTAAGCTGGTTGGCTGCCATTGATTTTTACTTTGGCTATTAACAAACTGAGGAATATTGCGTGTAACCGATAACATAAGCGCCATTAAGTGATCAGCCACAACATCGTGATGATCGTCTGAACAATTGGTTAAAACAAACGGAGCTTTAATTAAATAAGGGTGTTCACTAAGCCATTCTACGCCGGTTCCAAATTGTTGAAACCATATTAACTTAGGTAGAGAATATAAATGTTCTCTTGGAAAGTCGCCTAAAACAATATCTATTTCTGCTGCACTTTTTAACACGAGATCGATATCTGTTGTAATAAGCACATCTCGATTACCTGCATATTCGTGTAATTTGAAGTTGGCAGCTATGTCCATCAGTGAAGAGTCTATCCACATTAATAATTTCATAGGTTATACAGTCTCATTGTTTTTCATTGTTAGTGACCATTTATAATCTAGCTTATAGAAATGCAGTAATCCATAAGCGACTAATGCACCAATTGCTGGGCTTGCTGCAAAAATAATAATAATACCATCGAGTGATGATTGTGTTTGTTCAACATTGGCTTGGTAACCATAACCAGCAAGCATCCAACCCGTTAGTGCTCCACCTATAGCTATACCAAATTTTAAGCTAAGTAAGTGACCAGAAACACTCATTGCCATAGGTCCGTTACCTGTGTTTTTGATACTGTAATCAACGGTGTCGGGTACAGAAGAAAAAAGTAATGGAATAAATATCATGTGGAAAAACTGGGTAACTAAGGTAATTGATAGCGCTAAGTACACTTTATCTGCAGGAACAAAGTAAAGCATAGTGCTCGTTATTGCGATGCCCATGCAGGCTATTTTCATCAGTTTAACTTTACAAACATAACGTATTGCCCAGTTAGACATAAATGCCCCTAATATCCCTCCAAACATGCTGGCGGTAATAAATAAGCTGACGAGTTCTTCGTGCTTTAAATAATACGTTACGTAATACGCCATAACACCACCGCGCATAGCAACAGTAATAAGTACCACAAAAGTAACTAACGCTAGTACACGCCATTGATCATTTTTTAGAACAGCAAATATATCGGTTTTAATAGGTACGTTGGTTACTACTTCTTGAGCTCGCTCTTTGGTAAAAGCGAAACAAGCAATAAAACACGCCATGGCAACTAACGATAATACCGTCATCGCGAGTGAGAAACCGAGTTGTTCATCTCCTTGACCAAAGTAAGCGACTAAAGGCAGCGTGAGCATGGCAACGATAAGCCCACCAGCTTTAGCCATAGCAAAACGCCAAGCTTGAACTGAGGCTCTTTCTTGAATATCTGTTGTTAGTATTCCGCCTAATGCTGAGTAAGGAATGTTCACAGCTGTATAAGCTAGCATCATTAAAGAATAGGTGATGTAAGCGTATATGAGTTTGTTAGCATGTGTTGTATCAGGTGTTATGAAAGCAACAATTGTGAGTAAGGTAAAAGGAATTGCCATCCATAATAAATATGGGCGATAACGACCCCAACGCGATTTAGTTCTATCTGCCAGTGCTCCCATTAAAGGGTCAGTAATTGCATCGAACGCGCGTACAACTAACATTAATGTGCCGGCTTCTGCTGCGGTAATACCAAATACATCGGTATAGAAAAACATCATAAAGGCGATAACAACTTGGAACACTATATTGCTGCCGGTATCCCCGAGTCCGTAGGCTATTTTTTCTTTGATGGTTAACTTCATTTCTTTTCCTATTTATTACTTTTTATTTTTATAATGTATGTACGTTATGTTTTAGGTAGAGATTTAGATGTGGCTTTGATGTTATTTTTTATCTGTTGTTGATGACGCTATTGGAGGTTTTATTTCCACACCTTTACTGCTTGCCCTAGTAATAAAAAACTTCATAGGTACTTTGCCGGTATTAAATATGCCATGTACATCCCAAGGTGCTACATACAATACATCGCCTTTTTTAGCGGGAGTTTTAACGCCATTTAACGTCCATTCTCCAGAGCCTTCTACTATGTATAAATACTCTTCTTCAGCATGTTGATGAGGTGGATGAATTTCGTTATTTGCTTCTATAACGGCTAAGCCGACAATGGTGTCTTTAGTACCTATAGTTTCCCCATAAAAATAGGTATGAAAAACACTCGCTTCGTAAGGTGTCTTATGTGTATTTTCGAAGCTGACTATGCCTGATTGAATGTTCTTATTTGTAGCTGTTGAACGTTGAATTTCTCCTGTTTTTACAGGATCATTTAATGATGAACACGCAGAAATCAAAGTAACAGTTAATGTTAAATACAATGCTTTTATTGGTGTGTTAAGCAAGTTAGATAATGGTGTTTTAATATTCATTATTTATCTCCTTTGTTATTGTATGAGTTAGGGCGTAAGTTCTGACCTGAATCCAGGTATAGGTTTTCAGCTTTACCTTGGGTATTGGTTTTATATGAAAATAAACAGCCAGCTAAAGGCTGATTTGTTCGGTCTTCATCAGATAGATATTCAGATGCTGTGGTGATGTATAAAGTATCTAAATTTTCGCCGCCAAAAATACATTTAGTCACTTGTGCGACGGGTAGTTTGATGTGTTGCAGTAAGGTGCCATCTGGCGAGTATTGATTAACTCCCCAACCGCCCCAAAGTGCTACCCAAAGGTTTTCGTCTTTGTCTAAACACATACCATCAGGGTAAGTACCTTCTTTATCGAAATGTATGAAGGTTGAACGACTGATTAGATTGCCATTCTTATCCAGTTGACAGCGATATACTTTTTGACGGATTAATGTATCTGTGTGATATATAACACTTCCATCACTGGTAAAACATGGACCGTTGGTGCAGTGGTAGTTTTCATCTTGTAAGCTAGAACTTCCCGCTTCATCAAAACGATATAGTGCGCCAAGGGCATTATGCATAGGATCATCGGTATGCATGGTGCCTGACCAATATTTACCATGAGTATCAACAGCACCATCGTTAAAGCGAATGGCTGTGTAATCTATGTTTGGCGCGCTTATTTTTGTATGTGAATCGTTAATAATGTCTAACGCGTAAAAACCATCGTAGAGAGTGCCAACTAATGTATTGTTAGCTGTAAAACCTATACTGGTAATGTTTTGTTTTACAGGCCAGCAATCGGTTGTACCTTTTTCATTTAACAAAGGTTTATATCGGTAAACTTTATTACCTAAAATATCACTCCAATAAATGGCTTGTTCTGCAACAGACCAAATAACAGCTTCGCCAATACGACAATGGCTTTGATGGACTAATTCGACGTTAGACATACTTTTCCTTAACTTCTTATTTCACTTAACTTTTATTTACTAATGTTGTGTTTAATCTTTGCTTTAGATTGATTGCGATGAAAACTCACCATTCACACGACGTACAATCTTGTACGGATTAACGTTTTGTAGTTCTGCAGGTAAAAGTTGTTCCGGCGTGTTTTGATAAGCAACAACACGAGTAAATCGGTGTATTGCATCGATACCTACACTGGTTGTTGAGGCATTAGAAGAAGCCGGGTATGGGCCACCATGTTGCTGCGAGCCACAAACTTCTACACCGGTAGGGAAACCATTGAAAATTATACGGCCAACCTTTTGCTCAAGAAGCGTTACCAGTTGTTTTACTAAGTAGGTATCTTTATCCGTTGCGTGAATGGTTGCGGTTAAGTTTCCTTCGAAAGCTGAGGCTATTTGTGCAAATTGTGCATCATCGTCACATTCAACCACTAAGGTTGCAGGACCAAATACTTCATGTTGAAGTTGTGTGTTTTGTAAAAAGGCTTGAGCACTCGTTTTTAAAACTACATTTGGCGGCTGTAATGCATTATTGATTGACGACTCTAGGTTTTCTTGTGCTTGATTAACCCATTCAACTTCACCTGTTGCTATAAGCTGTTCAATACCTTTTAAAAATGCCTGTCCGATACCTGCATTTAGCATGGTACCTTTAGCGTTAGCACTCATGCTTTCTGCTAAGGTGTTTACAAAACTGTCGTTCATTTGAATAACAATGACACCAGGGGATGTACAAAATTGTCCAGTTCCCATACAAACAGAATCAGCAAGGGCTTTAGCCAATGACTCGCCTGATTGAGCAAGTACGTTATTTGTAAAAAACATAGGATTAACGCTACCCATTTCTGCAAACACAGGAATAGGTTTAGCTCGTTTAGCTGCGGCATCCATTATTGCTCGACCACCACTTAAAGAGCCTGTAAAACCTACGGCTTCAGTTAACGGATGACAAACAAGCTGAACAGATAAAGGGATGGTGTTACCTTGTAATAAAGAGAAAACACCTTGTGGAAGTTCACAACGTGAAATGGCTTTACCAATAGCATAAGCAAAAAGCTCATTGGTTGCTGGATGCGAAGGATGACCTTTAACTACCACAGGATTACCAGCAGCAAGCGCCGATATGGTGTCGCCACCTAATGTACCGAAAGCAAAAGGGAAGTTAGACGCACCAAACACAGCAACTGGGCCTATAGGCTTAAGTATTTTACGTAAGTCTGGCTTAGGTAAAGGGGCACGTTCAGGCTCAGCTGTATCAATACTTGCTTGTACCCAGCTAGCATTTTTTACTATTTCTGCGAAAGCTTTAATTTGTCCTGTGGTACGGCCTCGCTCGCCTGTTAATCTAGGTAAGCCTAGTCCTGTTTCTTGGTTACAAACCTCAAGTAGTTGATCACCTAAAGCTTCAATTTCTTCTGCTATAGCGATTAGAAAGTTAGCGTGATCTGCCGGTGAAAGTTGACTAAATGCAGGGAAAGCTTGTTGAGCTGCTTTCATGGCTGAATTCACGTCACTTTCTAAACAGTTTTTATGTTCAGCAAGGAGTTCTTGTGTTGCTGGATTTTGTGCTTGAAAAGCTTCTCCTGTTGGAGAAATCCAATTGCCGGCGATAGACGAGTTTTGTGTGAGCTTGTACATAAGTTGGATATTCCTAAATTAGGTTCAGTTAAATAAGGTTACGTTGAGCAAGGTTTTTAATCAGCGAGCTAATACCAAATTCCCACGGTGGAATTTGATCAGAAAAATGCACATTGTTTTGTAGAGAGCCAAGTTTGCTTGCAGATATAACAACACAGTCGTTAATTTTGTGTGTAAAGCCCATGTTGGGTTCATCACGATCTTGAGTTGGGGTGAATAAGGTGCCAGTGAATAAAGCAAACCCGTCAGGGTATTGATGAGATTTTGAATAAGTTTGTGCGACAAGATCCTCCACATCACGACTAATTTGTGTCATGTCGTTTGTGGCTTCAAGTACGTAGCCGTCTTCACCTTTTACAGTCAGGGTTACTTGTGTTGACTTAACATCTTCAAGGCTAAAAGTTTCATCAAACAAACGAATGAAAGGTCCAATAGAGCATGATGCATTATTGTCTTTTGCTTTACCTAAAAGTAGGGCGCTTCTGCCTTCAACGTCACGTAAGTTAACATCGTTACCTAAGGTAGCACCGACAATTTGTCCCTGATTGTTTACTGCAAGTACAACTTCTGGCTCTGGATTATTCCAGCTTGAAATAGGGTGTAATCCTACTTGTGCACCAAGCCCTACGGAAGAAAGTGATTGAGATTTAGTAAATACTTCAGCATATGGACCAATACCTACTTCTAGATATTGAGACCACATGTTTTCTTTGATTAATACTTCTTTTAGCTCTAGCGCTTCAGGCGAGCCCGGTATTAGGTTTTCAATGCTTGAACCTATGGTTTCGTCTATTTTAGAACGAATTTTTTTAGCGACTAGCGGATCACCGCCGGCTTTTTCTTCAATCACTCTTTCAATCATTGAACAAACAAAAGTAACGCCGCAAGCTTTTATTGCTTGTAAATCGAATGGCGCTAACAGGTGTAAATAGTCTGTATTACAAGGGTGGTTAATTGAGTTTGCTATTAGTGTTTCAACACTGCCAATAATAGGAAAGCCACCAGATAATAGTTGTTGTTTAGTAACACCGTTATTGAGTAAGTCAGAACACGTTGGTGCTAATGAAGAAAGATCATAAACATTCGAGTCGTTTATCCAAACAGGTGAAGGCCCCGCAACTGTTTTAGTATTTTCACTAGCGTTTTGTGGAACCCAAGCTCGTCCGATTAAGGTGCCAGCATATTGGTCTGATGGTAAATAGTCATTTAATTGCATATTAATTATCTTCTATGTGTTCTGAGTTAAATGTTTAATGATTAACATTACTTAGCCAAACCAGTGCTTTAAAGCACCCGTTTAATTTTTAGGACAACACCTAAATTTTGGCTGAGTAGTCGTTAAAACTTTTGCGTTTTAATGATTGTGTCTTGGAAGCTTTTTAGAGATCCCCTGATACTTAGTGGCGAGTTCAATAACGGCTCCTTGTGATAAATCTCCCACGGTATCGCGGTAAATTTCTTGCCAAGGTGTTTGTGATTTAGGAGGCGCAAGTGGCGTTGTGGATTTGCGACTTTCAAATACACCTTCGGGTAGCAATACGTTACAAGTTCCTTTGTTCATATCTATCCGCAGCATATCGCCTGTTTGTAAATAGGCTAAGCCACCGCCAACAGAGCTTTCTGGTGAAACATGTAAAATAGAAGGGCTGTCTGATGTACCTGACTGACGTCCGTCACCTAAAGTTGGTAAGCTCGTAATACCTTGTTTAATTAAATAATCAGGTGGCTGCATGTTGACAACTTCTGCCGAACCAGGCCAACCAATAGGACCTGCGCCGCGTATAACAAGTATGCAACTTGCATCTATATTAAGTTGTGGGTCATTAATACGTTGATGATAATCTTCAGAATCTTCAAAAATTATCGCACGTGCATCAAATACACCTTCGTTACCTTTTTCTGAAAGAAATCGTTGACTAAATTCAGGTGATATAACGCTAGTTTTCATGATGGCGAAGTCGAAAAAGTTACCTGAGAACACAGCAAAACCAGCGTCTTTTAGCATAGGTTCAGCAAATGGCTTTATAACTTCTCTGTCAGTTTTTGGTAAATTTAATAAGTTATCAGCTAAGGTTTTACCTGTAACCGTGAGTACATCGCCGTTTATTTCCTTGGCATTTAACAATTCCCACATGATGGCAGGAACACCACCTGCTCTATGAAAACGCTCACCTAAGTATTCACCTGCGGGTTGAACATTGGCAAGTAAGGGAATTGGGCGTGCAAGTTCATTCCAATCTTCAGCGGTTATTTCAACTCCAGCATGTCGTGCCATTGCCATAAGGTGTGGTTGTGCATTGGTCGAGCCGCCAATCGCTGAAATAACTTTCATGGAATTAATAAAGGTTTCGCGGGTTAGTACTTTAGAAGGAGTTAGATCTTCGTAAGCCATTTCAACAATACGAACGCCAGTACGATAGGCCATTTGACCTCTTTCTTTATAAGGTGCTGGTATTGCGGCACAACCGGTTAAAGACATACCTAAAGCTTCAGCTACTGAGTTCATGGTTAATGCGGTACCCATGGTATTACAGTGACCTGCTGATGGAGCTGAATCCATAGCGATGTTGAGAAATTCGGTCTCATCAATTTCACCAGCGGCTAAGCGTTTTCTTGAACGCCAAATTACAGTGCCTGAGCCCACTAATTCACCGTCATGCCAGCCATCAAGCATTGGTCCGCCTGATAAGACGATAGCTGGAATATCTACTGTTGAAGCTGCCATTAAACTTGAAGGTGTTGTTTTATCACAACCTGTTGTTAGGACAACGGCATCAATTGGGTAGCCAAATAATATTTCTACCAAACCTAAATAAGCTAAGTTTCGATCAAGAGCAGCTGTAGGACGTCGGCAGTTTTCAAATATTGGATGCGCTGGAAATTCTATTGGAATTCCACCTGCAGCGCGTACGCCATCTTTTACTCGTTTTGTTAATTCAAGATGAATACGATTACACGGCGCTAGATCACTACCTGATTGAGCGATACCAATTATAGGTTTGCCTGAACGTAGCTCTTCTGGCGTTATACCGTAATTCATAAAACGCTCTAAATATAAAGCGGTTAGATCGATATGCTCTTTGTTATCAAACCAATCTTGCGAACGGAAACGGTGGTTTTTATTTAATTTCATTATAAGGTTTCTTATGTAGATTAATTTAAAGATGAGGGACATATTCAAAATGATGGAAGTCTGCAAAGACACCTTCACCACTTTGATCTGAACAATGTAAACAGACAAACGCGCCAGTAAAAAAACCTTTACCTTTTATGTAGTCGTCTGAAAGTTTCCAAGCATCAAATACAATTTCTATCCCTTGCCAAGTCACATCATCGAATGAATATTCGAACATTAATGAACTACCGCATACAGCCACCTTTAATGATATATAGGTAACAGAGTCGGGAATCATTATAGGTTTATCGTAAAAGTAGTAAGTCGCTTCGCCTTTATCGACTTGAATAATTCGCAGGCATCGAGTACCAAGGTTTTCATCTAACTCAACGAAGCAGTAGACCCAGTTTTTAGTATTGTAATAACAAGCTATACCTGCATTTTGTTGTTCATTGTTGGGTGAGAATGACACTTTGGTTTTAGCGTCGAAGTCAAAATGTTTCCATCTATAGCCAACGGTTGATTGGGGAAACTGAGAAATTAAAGGCTCTTGCCCGAACAGTCTTAAATGAGATTGTGTATTTGTTAGCGCTCCCATTTCTGAGCAAAAAGGAACCCGTAAAGTTTGCCATTCTGGATTTAGTGTATTGCTATCAAAATTATCAATAAAAACTTCTGATAATGATTGAGTTTCAATTGTTGAAGTATTTGTTAAAAGAGAAGAAAAGCTGGGCGCTTCAACCTGTAACTTAGTTTGAGAACCACCAACAACATAAGGCCAACCATCTCGCCATTCTATTTTGTCGATTGCGGTTTCTCTGCCGAGCGGGCAGTAACCGGATATTTTGTTATTTTCAATGTTAATGGTGTCAGGAAGAGGGCGACCCACAAGAAAAACCATATACCATTCGTTGGAATGGGTTTTGATCATTGACCCATGTCCTGCTTTTTGTAGAGGGGCTTCAGGGTTATCAATGGTAGTTAAAATAGTCTCATCTGGGTGTAACTCAAATGGACCAAAGACACTTTTACTGCGTAATACTGTTACAGCATGGTCATAAAGGGTTCCGCCTTCAGCAACCAATAAATAATAGAAGTCATCAACTTTATATAAATGTGGAGCTTCAGTTAACTTACGTTCTGTTCCGCCAAATATTACTTTACGGTCGGTCGATAAACGCTGTTCATCATGAAAGTATTCTTGGATGATAATGTTGTTATGTGGATTACTGTGGTGTCTAGGTCCCCATTGTCTGTAAGTCATAAACTTTCTGCCGGACTCATCATGGAAAAGTGAAGGGTCGAAACCGCCAAACTTTAACTTGATTGGTTCGCTCCACGGACCTTCAATATTTTCGGCCGTAACAAGGAAGTTATCGCCAGATTTCCAAGGACTATCAACACTCTTAACATTGGAATAAACTAGCCAAAACAGACCATCGTTGTATGTTAGACAAGGTGCCCAAACACCACCAGAATCCGGAATACCATTCATATCTAATTGGCTAACGCGGTTTAAAGGTTGCGCGACTAAGCTCCAGTTTTTGAAATCAGTGCTATGAAAAATACGAACACCCGGAAACCATTCAAACGTTGAGGTAGCAATATAATAATCTTCGCCTTTATTACAGATAACAGGATCTGGGTGAAAGCCTTTTAATATTGGATTATTGATCATTTCCATCATGTACGTCTCAAGTTAGTCAGTTTATTTAGCTTAAAATGTTCCCGGTAACATTGCAAGCAAGTTGTTGATAAAAAATAATCAGAAAACATAAGTAAAACATAAGGAACTTGTTTTTATATATAGTTGGATTTATATTTAACTAGCGAAGCGTAAATCTCGGGGGCTTGCCCCCGTGCTGGATAGTGTATACTGGGGGGACCCCAGTAAATGCTATTCTTCATATGGAACTTCAAAGAAATACACATCATGTCTTTAGATTAATGTACACACTTTGTGTGGATACCAAAGTATCGACACAAAGTCTTCATTGAACCTTATCGTTCAACAATGAAAGCAATTATTCAAAAAGTAGGATATGACTACGATATTGATATCGTAGAGTTAGAAATTCCGAGTGACCATATTCATATGGTTATTAGAGGGATCCCTAAACAGTCGCCAAGCGATGTTATGCAAATAATTAAAAGTATAACTGCTCGTGAGTTTTTTAGAATTTATCCTGAAATTAAAAAGCAGTATTTCTGGGGCGGTAAATTATGGACACAAAGCTTTTTTGTTGAAACGATTGGTAACGCAACAGAAGAAGTTATCAGGAAATATGTTCAAGAACAGTTAATCGAATTAGATGGTAAAGAAATTAATAGCGATCCACTGAACTTGTTTTGAAACTCGGTCGCTTGCGGCCGAGAATTTTATCCTTCTGTTTTTTAATTCTTTTGTTGTATTTTTGGCTTAGCAACAGTGAGGGAGTGAATGATGAAGTTTGATTTGAATTTATTTTGTAACACGCAACCATTTTTTCAGGGAAATATTAAGGAAGTTTAAGCCCTGCATGGATAAGACTATTAATATATGGCTCTATAGTACGGTCTAATTACATGGCTAAATTGATTGCCTAAATACATAAAGCAGGGAGCTGCCGTTAATTTATTTTCATTCATTGTATTTATAAAAGCTTAAATTATATTTTTGTGAATAGTTACTCAAATTTTTATTATATCTAGTTTATTTAAAATAAAATCATAACGCTTGTAAACCAATTGGTTATCTAGGTTTTTTCGTTTTTACTATGCTAAGACAAACATTATTCAACACTTTTCTAAATAAAATACATTGATTTTGTATATCTTTTAAGTGAATCTACGCTGAGATTTTAATTTGGTAACTACACTATTTGATTTTAGGTTATATAGGTTTGTATTACCCATTTGAAATTTTTTATAGCTAAGTAAGGTCATATTTAATTAGCTAGATTTAATTATTCTTATAAATATAAAGTGATTGGGGTTGTTGTGTTGATAAATTATAAAGTTGTTTTTTTATGTCCATTGTTACTGGCTGCAGGTTGCGGTTCATCTTCTTCAGATGATCCTAGTTCTTCAAGTACAGCAATTACTGTAGAAGCAGAAACTCCAGTTGTTGAGGTTCCTGTAATAGACCTTCCTGTTGAAGAAACGAGCGAGCCACAAGCTGATATTACTTGTAGTGGACTTGCCTTTTTACCTTTTAGCAGTGCTATTGCTACAGACTCAAGTGCTGGTTATCCTGCAAGTAATGCTATTGATGGTAGTTTTATCAGCACTTCACGCTGGTCTACAGCGAGTACGAACCAGTCTTTAACCCTAACACTTGAACAAGCAGCTTTAGTTAAAGGTTTATCTATCACTTGGTTAAACGAAGATAGCCGTAATTATAGTTATGATATTGAAGTATCGACCGATAATAGTACTTGGACTCCTCTTGCGACTTCAGAGCTAAGTGATGAGTCTACCGATAGAGGTGTATTTACAGATCTAACAGATACTACAGCTAAATATATTAAAATTATTACGACAGGTAATAATGTTGATAGCAGCAGTAACATTGTTGAAGTTGAAGCTTTTGGTTGTCAGTCTGATGTTACGTCAGACATCGAGTTAATCGATTGGTATTTAAGTATTCCTGTTGATGAAGATACGGCATCGAAAGCAGAAAGTATTTGGGAGAATGACTTAAATGATGATTACTTCAACTCAGAATACTTTTTCAATTCCCTTGATAACGGTTTAGTTTTTAGATCGCCAATTGAAGGCACTAAAACATCAGAAAACACTAAATATACTCGTACCGAATTAAGAGAGATGTTACGTAGAGGCAATACAAGTATTAGCACTCAAGGTGTTAATGCTAATAACTGGGTATTTTCAAGTGCGCCACAAAGTGAGCAAGATAAAGCGGGTGGAGTTGATGGTGAACTAGTTGCTGAGTTATCAGTTAACCATGTTACAACAACAGGTGACGCTAATCAGGTAGGGCGAGTAATCATTGGTCAAATTCATGCAAATAATGATGAACCAGTTCGTGTTTATTACCGTAAATTACCTAGTAATGAGAACGGCTCGATCTATCTGGCTCATGAAATACGCGGTGGAGATGATACTTATCGCGAAATAATTGGTACACGTTCACAAAGTGCTTCTAATCCGAGTAATGGCATCAAGTTAAATGAACGCTTTGGTTATAAAATTACGGTAGTAGGTAATTCACTGACTTTCGTTCTTACTCGTGATGGTGAGGCAGATCTAACTGAAATTATTGATATGTCTAACAGTGGTTACGACATTGCTAATGAGTATATGTACTTCAAAGCCGGTGTTTATAACCAAAATGATACGGGTGAAGAAAAGGATTACGTACAAGCTACCTTTTATAAAATAGATAATAGCCATGATTAATTAGTCTGTTAAACCTAATAGATAAAACAATAAATATTAAAGTTATTCGTTTTATCTTATTTATCCTTTTTTACTTTATGTATTACCAGTTTATTGTTCTACTCTTCTTTTTGGTCTAGCACTTTGGTAAGGTGTTACGTAGTGTCTAGATGGAATTCATTTAAAAGTGAATCAAAAGCTAAGATTAAAAATAAGTGGTGTAACAAATAGCGACCCGGTGAATATTAAAATGAATAAAGTATTTACTATATTTGGTGAACCTTTAGTAAGGATGCATTAAGTGCTGTAATTAACGATTCTAAAGGTGTTGAAGAGTTTAATACTACTTATAAGTAGTACTTGGACACTAGTTAAATAAAAATATTAGCTTTTAATAAAACCAGTAATGAAAATTACTGGTTTTTTAATATTAATGAGGCAGCCAACATTAAATTGTTATTTATGCATTGGAAGTGCAGAAAAGGAAAAATATATGTTATCTCCTATTAAAGTCTTACTTGTTTTATGTATCGCTATGGGCATAGTTCAGCACAATATTGCGCAAGCACAAGAAATTAAAAATAGCCGTAGTGAAGTGATTAAATTAGATCCGTCATTGAGCCCCGCTGAAAACTTTAATTTAAAACAATGGAGCTTAAGCTTACCTGTAGATACTAATAAAGATGGGATTGCTGATAATGTTCCTGAAAATTATGTTTCTCAAGGGTTAACAATAAAACCTTTGTTTTATACAGCTGAAGATGGCGGTATGGTGTTTTATGCACCTGCCGAGGGACCTAAAACCTCTGAGAATACTAAATATACTCGTACTGAATTACGCGAGATGTTGAGAGAGGGCGATAACAGTATCAAAACGAAAGGTATTTCTAAAAACAATTGGGTTTTTAGTACTTCTAGAAGCGCTATTCGGAGAAAATCAGGTGGTATTGATGGAACACTTGATGCAACGCTTTCTGTTAATCATGTAACAACGACTGGTGATATTAAAAAGCTGGGCAGGGTTGTTATTGGTCAAATACATGCAACTAAAGATGAACCTTTAAGAATATATTACCGGAAATTACCAACCAATACGCATGGTGCTATTTATATCGCGCACGAACCTTTAGAAAGTGATGAGCAATGGTATGAACTTATTGGTTCACGTAAAAGTGATACTACAAATAATGAAGACGGTATTCGTTTAGATGAAGTCTTTAGCTATAGAGTAGAAGTTGATGGTGACTCACTAAAGGTAACTATTATAAGAGACGGTAAGCCTGATGTAGTGCAAGAAGTCGATATGAGTAATAGTGGCTATGAACGCAACGATCAGTATATGTACTTTAAAGCTGGTGTTTATAATCAAAATAATACAGCTGATGAAAACGACTATGTTCAAGCGACTTTCTATCAATTAGAAAATAGTCATAAATAAATGAGCTGGTTATAATTATTCTTCAGTCCAAAAAAACGTTTAGTTTTAAAGTAACCTTTTGAATAATTGATTAAAGTTAACATAAACATAAACATAAACAAAAGCACCGATATTAACGGTGCTTTTTTTATTTCTGGATTAGTATAGTTTTCGGATCAGAAAGGTTTTTTACTCATCTTCATTATTGTTCGCGTCGCTATTTCTAATAAACTCATAAATCCGAAGTCAGGTACCTAAAATAATAAGCATAGTTGTCATACTATCTATAATTAGACGCAGAATTCCCATTTTATTTTTTGTAGCATTAACTTAATTATCGTTATTTAATCAATATTTGAACTCATATGATTTAGGTCGTTTGGTTCAAAGCTCTGTGATTAGATAGTGTATAAGAGAGGTTATATAAGAGAGATTATGTAATTAAAGTTTATGTGAGAGAACTTATGCAATTAAGTATATAACTCACTATATCTTTAACTCTAACTCTATGTCTGATGGGCAGTGTTGGAATAACAAGTTGAAGGGTATAAAAAAGCCAGTGAGTAAGTCACTGGCTTTAATAAAATAATACTAATGATTGAGTTATCAATGAAGGCAAACCAAATAATTTAACATGGATTGCTCACTGATATATTCTTTACTGTTTTACAGAATCACTTAACTCTAATCTACTAAATGTTACTTGAGTGTAATCACCATTATTCTTATCTGTTTTCCAATCGCCAGTACCTAAACAAGCCGCATACCACATGCCTGGAGCGTCTTTAGTACTACATTGGTTATATGCACCAGCTTTAAAGTAAAGCCAATCAGCTGTGTAACCTAATGGATGGTCTTTAGTATCAACTTCACCATAAGCATCTACGTTATTAGCCAAGTTAATTGAGTAATTAACTGTTGGTTTATCTTTAGCTGTAAATGTTAAATGCATTATGCTTCCATCTACATTGATGGTGTAGCTGAACTCTTCGCCAAGTGCAATGCCAGCGCTTCCTGGTTCATCTACATTTCTCCATGTGTTACCCCAAACTGGGTAAGCGATATCTGTTCTATTTTCATCTGTTTTAGGTAGGTTGCGTTCATAAGTCCAAAAAACTGATCCATTGTCATGCCCTGGGAATTTTTTGTAGTAGATCTTAATTGGCTCGTTGCCCCAACCAAAACCTAGGTTTTTTGCTACTAGCGCTTTATCTTTACCCGCATGTATTTGGCCTACAACCACAGAGAAGGCTGGTGGTTTTAGTGGATTCATAGCACGTAGTGCAACATGGTCTACTTTTAATGTAGCTTCCATTTTTCCGCCAATAGCACCGAAACGTTCTGATAGAGGATGGGCTTCTATAGCGAAGTTATTTCCAGCATAGCTTGTTTTGATTTTAGTATTTGTTCCACGAAGCATTTGACGAAGTTCGCTACGTGTATTTGATGAGTTAGCTGAAGTTATTGCTTTGTTAGGAGCCGTAAATACCATGCCACCGTTTTCATCAATATAGAAAAAGTCAGGGTGTGAATAGGTTTGCATTTCTTTTACTGTGATTGTATCTATTTTTTTATCATTATTTAAATCTACAGGTACATTCATTTTCCAGTGAGATAGGTCAAATTTATCAGCAGGTATAGATTGCGTCGTGTTTGACTTTTCAGCATCTGATGAAGTCATATCAGTACTAGAACAAGATGCCAGTAGAGATATTGAAATTGGTAATATAGCGCCGTAGCTTATTACTTGTTTTAATATGTTATGTTTCATCATTTTCTCTTTATGTTATTTAGCGCTTAATATGCTTTAAGCGTTTTTAATTATGAATTGAATAGGAAAACTTATTATATACATTAGCTTCAGTTCTAACTCGGACTCATTAAAGCCGAGAAAGTTTATAAGATTTCTATCATTTGTATTTATAACTTATTCACTAAGGTTTGAGTAAGTAATTGGTAATGATTAGTGTAAGTAAATGTAAAGCCAATAAGTTAAAATACATCAAACCAATTTATACTGTCAAGTTGCTTGTATCATGCTTATACATTGTCAGTAGTAAATGATAAAACTCTGTCAGCTTAAAATTTGGGTTGAGGATTAAATAAGATAAATTTAGTTTGATGTAACTGGAATTGAAGAAAGGTTAATAGGATAAGTGGAGACTGATTTGAATAACGTTGATGTGTAGGTAATAGAAAGTAAACTATCGCTTACTTTCTATTATTCTTTAGTTTAAATATTTGTAATCTTTTATCTCGACTAGTTAAACACTTTATCAAGCTTGATACGTTCCACTGATTTCAGCTCTGGCGAACCACCTTGCATTCCTGATCCAGAGGCTATCCATAAGTATCCATTCAATTCAATTACACCACTGCCATGTCTGCCTTGAGTTAGCGGTTGTTTAGTTTTCCACGTTTGTGTTTGAATATCAAAAAGATGAACTTCTTCGTGTGCTTTAGTCGGATCTGCGCTTTCACCACCCACCACAATAAAACCAGTATCATGGGCGAATAAAGAAATCCCCGCTCTAGGTACAGGAAGTTTACTATCTGCTATTTGCCACTTATTTGTTGTGATATCAAATACATCGACTTTGGCTTCAACGAGTTCAAATACTTGTTTATTGTCACCAAAAGTACGACGTCCACCTGCGATATAAATATGATCATTTATCATTAACCCTTGAGCGTGATCTCGCGCATGTGGAGCGTCAGCAAGTACTGTCCATTTATCTGTTAGAAAGTCATAACGATCTACCCAATTTACATTGCCGCTAAGATGACCATTAGTTATGCCGCCAATAAGGTAAAGTGAATTGTCTTTAATGACAGCTACTGTACTACCTCTCAACCTTGCTTTAGGAATAGCAGGACCTTGTTGCCATTTATTCTCTTTAGGATAAAAATAATAAATATTTTCAACCGGTTTCTCATCCGGATAACCACCTGTCATAGCGCCTGCTACCACTATTTTATTTCGCCACACGCTAGGCTGAAAATGATGTAGCTCAATCGGGGATTTCTCCAATGCTTGCCAAGTTAAATTATTAGGATCAAATACATCAACAGGTTTTATTCCTCTACCGCCAATCAAATAACCTTTATTATCAAACTTTACAAAGCCGGCTTCATGACGAGCAGAAAACTCTTTAGATGTTTCTACAGTTTCCCAAGTCTCTGCTTTACATACGTTAACTATGGTAAATAGGGCAGCAGTAAAAATGAAGAGTGACTTGGCGACATTGAATTTATTAATACTCTTTTTCATAATTGTCTCCACGTTCTAGTTGATCATTAATGCTTTTTGCTAAGTGCATTGGTTTTATTAAATTTTGCGAAAAAGTCAGAAACCGTATCAACATTTGTTATATCTAAAATATAAGTGACTTCAACAAGATCTGAAAAGTCAGCACCACCATCAGCAATATTTTTATTGTTATATCGACCATTAACACCATTGTATTTTTTGCTAACCTTATTCGCTTCTATCCATGCTTTAGATGAAATAAGTTGAGGATTTTCAAGTTGTTTAACTGAATAATCTTTATTGTTAAAACCAGGCGAACTATTCTCTTCTTTATTACCGTCTTCGATTTTAATGTAGGTTGTTTGCTTTTTAGCAAAAGCTAATGCATCAACACTGGTTTCATTCTCATTCCATGTAGCGTGCTGAACAACAATGATTTGGTCTTTAGTATATTTAACCCCAAACCCTGTAAGCGCTTCTAATAGTTCTTGTGTGAAGTCACTTTGCCCAGCTTCTGTTATCCAAACACGACCATTTTCAGATAATGTTTTGTTTATCTTTTTTATGGTTCTATTAATCGATGTTTGTCTGTATTGATGAGCGTCAGTCCAGTTCTCATTAAATACAATATTGAATAACTTATCCGCAGGAACATACAAGCCGGCTTGTATGCCGTATGTACCGCTAATTGCATAATAATTGATGCTGCTAAACTCATCAGATTGTAAAATTAAATCTAGTGCAGCTATGGTGTGTACATCATCTACATCTGTTTTAAGGTCGAAGTTTAATAATAGTAGGTCTTTGTCTTTATTGAATTTAGTATCAGCGCTATAGCTGTTGAAAGAAAATAACGTTGTTAATACTAAGGCAAATGTTAATAGTTTTTTAGTCATGTTTAGTCTCTTAATTGTAATGTTATTGTTTATTTGACTATAACATGAAAGTGTAAATAATAAAGAGTAATGTTAGTGTAATTTTTGTTCTTTAAATAACACCGCATGAGTACTAAGAATGATGAGAGGGGTTGTTAAGTATTTTTGGTCTGAATTTTATTCGAACTCATAAAGCTTTAAGTAAATTACCTCGAATTTAGCGAAGTGAGTTAAGAAAATATGAATTGCTATTAATAATGTTAATACAAACTAAAAAGATGAATAGCACTTAGTCTTGATGAATATATTTTTTACTAAAGAAATTTATTTTTAATCGCTTTGTAAATGATTTAATAACATAATTTACTTTGTATGTTTTGTTATCTACTCCTATGGTTTTCAAGACAATTTTTTATTTATCAAAGAGACTTTAAGGCTTAATTTTTATATAATGTTTTAGTTAAGAGCAGTCCGGGTTAAGTTGTTTTACTCAGCTATTTTTTTAAGCATGTTATTTAAGTGTTTATCTAGGTTATTTTTATCTCCGTTAACTCACTATCGGTTTGATAAAATACTTTGATAATCATATGAATATCATCATTGATTGAAGCTTTTCATATTCGCGTGGTGTGCAATCACATAATGAAAACTATCACTTAATGATTCAATGAGTTATAAAACCTATTAACCCGATCTTAGGTTAGTTAATTTTATAAGGGTGTGTTTTTTACACAACAAATTATGAATAAATCGAGAAGAACTACACTGCAAGATATTGCTGATGTTGTAGGAATGACCAAAATGACGGTTAGCCGTTATTTGAAGGATCCTAAGTTGGTTGCTGAATCTTCCCGTCACTCCATTCAATTAGCCATTAATAAGCTCGGATATATTCCGAATAAAGCCCCTAATATCCTTTCTAAAGGAAAAAGCCAAGCTATTGGCGTACTATTTCCTTCTATATCAAACCATGTTTTTGACGAAGTTTTACGTGGTATTGAGTCGGTTACTGAACCAGCTGGCTATCAAATTATGATTGCTCATTATGCCTATTCTCCTGATCTTGAAGAGAAACGTATTAGCTCACTCTTGGGCTATCATGTTGATGGCTTAATCTTGTCTGAAAGTGTACATACAGAGAATACACTTCGCATGATAGATTCGTCAGGTGTGCCTGTGACTGAAATTATGGATACTTGTAATACACCGATTAAGCAAGCAGTAGGTTTCAATAATTTAGATGCGGCAAAACAGATGACTTTAACCATGCTTAACAAGGGGTATAAAAACCTTGCCTATATTGGTTCTAAAGGTGATGTTCGAGATTTACTTCGTCAAGAAGGTTATGAAGAAGCTGTTAAATCTCATAATTTACCGCCTTTGATTTTTCGTTCTCAAGAATTTACTTCTATTCGTTTAGGTTTTGAAATTTTAGACGATATATTAGCGTCTGAACCTAAAGTTGATGGGGTTATTTGTACTAATGATGATGTTGCAATGGGCATGTTATTAAGTTGCAAAAACAGAGGTATTAAAGTACCTGACGAGTTAGGAATAGCAGGTATGCATGGACATGAAATGGGCAAGTTATATTCTCCAGCTTTAGCAACGGTTATCACACCAAGATACCTTATTGGTAAAATAGCAGCTGAACAATTAATGGCGAGAATAAATGGCTTAGAAGAAATAGAAACTTATATTGATTTAGGTTTTAAACTCAATGAAGGTGAAAGTATTTAACCAAGTTAAATAAGTTCTAAATTGAACTATGAATACGTTTTTATCCATAGTTCAATCCAAAATGAAGATAGATTTAATTATTAAAATACATCTGTTTTATTATGACTTCTCTTGATACCTAAAAAAGTCAAAATCAGCATGAAGTTTTTGTCCTGAAAGATCTTGGCAAGCCATACCAAAAAATGCACCGGTAAAACAAGGGGAATAACCTTTCTCGGTATGCACTACATAGTCGTCTGACAATATACTTCCATCTAATTTAGGTCCGATTTTTATCCATGCAGGGAAGTTGTTTTTAATGCTGGTAGCAAAATAAAACTGAATGCTTTCTCCATTAAAATCAGCTTTTAGAAATACTTTATTAATACCTGTGACTTCAATTGCGTCTTCTATAGGGTGCGATGTTTTATTATCGTCACAACTTATGATACTGATAAACTTTTTACCTGAATAAGCCCCCATATCATCACCTGTTATATGTAAATAATGATAATGAGTTGTGTTGTAATAACAAACTAAGCCTGCCATTTGCTGAAAGTTTTCAGGTTCAAACTCTACGCAAGTAGTCGCTAAGGTATGATGAGCCTGCACTCTACGAGCGATCATACTTTGTTCAAAACATGAACTTAAAGATTCTCTGCCGTATAGGCGTAAATAACCTTGGCGGTCGGTTTGGCTTATCCAATCTCGTGTCATCGGTATGCGTAAGCTTTGAAAGTTAATGTCTAAACTCGGCAAATCAAAACTAATTCTTGCTTGCTCTGTTTTAAATAAATGCTCTGGTAAGTCAGGGGCAGGCACATATTGACGAGCTACTTGATATTGATTTTTTGAATCTATCGCGGTCGATTCATCATTACATTCAAAGTCGTTATCAAGATAAAGCCAGTCATCTTCTTTCCATATTACTTTTTCTATTGCTGTTTCTCTTCCGGTAATACATCGTCCTTGTTCAGTAAGCGGTCTTCCGGTAAGGAATACCATGTACCATTCACCATTTTGGGTTTCAACTAAATCGGCATGTCCGGTCTTTTGCAAATAATTACTGGGTGCATCTTTAGATGTGATGATTGGGTTATTAGGCGCAATCTCATAAGGACCAAAGATAGATTTAGAACGCGCTAAAGATACACAATGATTATAACTTGTGCCGCCTTCAGCAGTTAATAAGTAAAAATAACCATTCTTTTTATAAATGTGTGGTCCTTCCGTTAAGCCATGTTCGCTTCCTGTAAATATATGATGAACTTTACCTATAGGCTTTTTTAAATAACGGTCAAATTCTTGAATAACGATGCCACCAAAAAACTTACTCTTTCTGTGATCAACAAGCATACTCATAAAGTACGATTTACCGTTATCGTCATGGAATAGCGACGGGTCAAATCCAGATCCATTTACAAGTGATGGTTTAGACCAAGGACCTTTAATACCTGAAGAGGTAACAACATAATTAGGTGTATCTTTCCAATCACCATTAAAGTTTTTTACTACCGTATAAGTAAGATAAAAAACACCATCTACATGAGTTAAACAAGGTGCCCAAATACCACATGAATCTGGCACACCTTTAATGTCGAGTTGCGATTCTCGATTCAATGGTCGAGTAATTAACTTCCAATTTACTAGGTCTTTTGAATGATGAATTTGTACACCAGGAAACCATTCAAAAGTTGATGTAGCAATATAGTAATCGTCGCCAACTCTAATAATGCTTGGGTCAGGATTGAAACCTTTTAAAATGGGGTTGGAAATTTTTTTCATAATTTACTCTTCGTTGAATTGAATCACTTCTTTTGAATAAGGTTGGTAACCATAACTAACGAAGCTTATGATTACCGGGGGGAAGGGTATATATTTGTGCTATTAATGTGTTCGTAACTTACTAAGTAAGATTTATTGCTCGCTCAAACTAGGCACAAATGATTTAGCCTTAAGTTGACGGTCAAATAATAATGGATAGTCTGTACGGCCAGGCATTGGCCAATCATTTCTCCATGTATTTGCATCACTAACACCCCAGAATGTAACGCGCTTGATTGCATCTTGATGCTTATTAAATATTTTAAATAACGCTCTGTAACGATCGCCTAATTCATTTTCTACAGATTCAGGTAAAGCTGTAGGGTATGGATTAAAAGAATCTTGTAGTGCTATGTTTAAAGAAACATCTGCGCCCATGTTTTCTTCATCAGGAAACGGAATAACGGACACATCTAATTCAGTAATTAAAACATCCATATTTAAAGCGCTATAAGCTTTTATAGAGTCTTCAATTTCGTTTAATTCAGGTGAAGTTAGCGAATAATGTGCTTGCATACCTACACCATCAATACGTATACCTTTGCTTTGTAAGGTTTTAACTAATCTTAAAACACCGTTACGTTTTTCAGGTTTATATAAATTGTAATCATTGTAATAAAGCTTAGCTTTTGGAGCTGCTTTTGCTGCCATAATAAAAGCTTGTTCAATAAAATCGTCACCAATAATTTCTGACCATTTCGATTCTCTTAAAGAACCATCTTCATTTAATGCTTCGTTAACGACATCCCATGCATCGATTTTACCTGCATAACGACCAGCAACCGCGTTAATGTGATCTTCCATACGTTTAAGTAGTTGAGTTCTATTCAGTGGCTTGCCATCTTTATCTTCAAATACCCAATCAGGAACCTGTGAATGCCATACTAATGTGTGACCTGTAAAAAAGTGGCCATTTTTATTTGAAAACTCAACTAATGCATCGGCGGCTTCAAAATCGTAAACACCTTCTGTAGGGTGAATACGTTCCCATTTCATCGAGTTTTCTGGTGTAACTGCATTAAATTGTTGATTAACAAAAGGAAGTACTTCAGTCGCTTGACCTATTATTTGCTCACGACTTAAAGCGGTACCTATTTTATATTTAGTTAAAAATAAGTCTTTGAGTGCAACGGAATCATTGATTGTACTTTCATCTGTTAACGCTTTTGCAGTCGCGGTATTTTCTTGAGTATTATTATTTGAATTAATACATCCAGACAAAGCCAATGTGATAGTAGGGATAAGTAATATAGTTTTAATGGTTTTATTTTGTAGCATAGAAATCATCATCTAATTGTAATTATGACTATTACTATAATCGTTTAACAGGGAAACTTACAATAACTTTTAACAAAAAAATCATTTTATTAATATGAGTTATTGAAATTAAAGTATTTATTTATCTCGCCATTTGAATAATCTAATGTGCATTTTAATTGTTTGAAAACCTTGTCTTGAGTTTTAACTTATTAAGTTAACCTTCATATCTATTAGCCAATTATCTATTTTTTGACATCAGGTTGATAAACCGTTTTATATTTTTATGGTTTATTATGGAAATAAGCATTAAAAGTTACCGGTAACATCGTAAGTTATTAATATTATTAATGAAAAATCTATCTATTTTCCGTAATATTATATCGAATTATTGATTTGTTAATGTGGAGTATGTATTCTCTTATTTATCAAATAGTCTTTATAACTATATAGGTAGAGAAGATGACTTTTCTATTCAATATATAATGTATTACAACAAAATTAGTTAAGAGCCAAATTATGCACCATAGTTCATCTAACATACCAAGCACAGTGCTTGATGAAGAAAAAATTCCTGACGATTGTATTAGCAGCCTTACTGTAGATAACCTTATTTTTACATTGCACGAGAGCAAGTTAAAAGTTTTGTTAGTAAAGTATAATAGGGGGTTAGCTAATAATCAGTGGGGGTTAATTGGACACTGGGTTAGACATGATGAAGATCTGAAAGATGCAGCATTGCGTGTTGTTAAAAAAACCACGAATGTTGATAACCTTTATCTTGATCAACTAGGCGCTTTTGGTGATGTTAACCGTTATCCTGCTAGCCGTATTATTACTATTGTTTATTATTCGTTAGTGAGATACGAGGAAACCACCTTAATTTCAGGCGAAAATGCTCTTGAATGTGAATGGTTTGATGTTTATGACTTACCTAAACTTATGTTCGATCACTCTGATATTTTAGCGGCAGGCTTAAATTATTTAAAATATAAAGTACGACATGAGCCAATAGGTTTTAACTTATTGCCAGAAAAATTTACTTTATTAGAACTACAAGAAATTTACGAAGCTATTCTTAATAAAACTTTAGATAAACCTAATTTCCGTCGTAAATTTCAAAAAATGAACTTATTAATTAATTGCCAAGAAAAACAGAAAAAAGTCGCACATAGAGCCGCAACACTTTATCGATTTGATATTAATGTTTATGAAAAACTGAAAGAGTTTGGTTTTACCTTCGAGTTCTAACGCCACAATACTTAATTATTAATGCTAATTTCCCTTTTAGCACTTATTAAAAAAGACAACATTTGTTGTCTTTTTTTGTTTTAAATCTTTGTTCTTTTAATACCTGCTTTACATCCAACTAAATTAGATATAGTATTTTCGACTATATCGATAATTAAACCATGTATGTTGTAGGTGGGTTCTTAATGAAAAATAAAAAAAACAAATTAAGCATAAAAGAAAAATTTGGTTACGGGTTAGGGGATACAGCGAGCAACATTGTTTTTCAAATGGTTGCTAACTTCATGTTGATTTTCTACACAGATGTTTATGGTTTATCCGCAGCTGCTGCAGGTACATTACTTTTAACCGTGAGATTATTTGATGGATTTACCGATCCAATCATGGGAAGTATTGCAGATAGAACACGAACAAAGTGGGGCGCATATCGTCCGTACTTACTCTTTTTAGCTGTACCTTATGGTGTATTTGCTTGTTTAGCTTTTATAACACCCGATTTTGATTCAACCGGTAAGCTTATATACGCCTACGTGACTTACGGGTTATTAATGACGTGTTATACCGCTATCAACATTCCTTATGGAGCATTAGGTGGTGTTATGGTGAATTCACCGAAAGAGCGAGCTTCATTACAATCATATCGCTTTGCAATGGCAATGGCTGCATTGGTAGTTATTGTTTGGGCTTTACCTAAGCTTGTTGAATTCTTTGGTGAAGGGAACGATCAATTAGGCTATCCGTTAGCTATGGCATTTATGGGAACGCTTGCGGCTATATGCTTTGTTTTTTGTTTCAAGATGACTAAAGAAGAAGCTCTACCTCCAGTAGAAGAAAATCGTAAAAGTGCTTTTAAAGAGTTTTTCTCACTATTTAAAAACGATCAGTGGGTCATTATTGCTGCAATTAGTTTAGCAACTTTAACCTTAATAGGTATTAGAGCGTCTGTTGCTCCCCACTATATTAAATATTACGTGGGTGAAGAAGATTTAATATCATCGTTTCTTACCATAGCCGCTATCGGTTCAGTTTTAGGTGCAGTTTCAACTAATTTCTTAACTAAGTACTTCGAAAAGAAGGTGTTGTTTCAAGTCGCTATTGTCGTTGTGATCATTTCTCATAGCCTTTTCTACGTAGTTGATTCAAGCCAAATCACGGCCATTTTCATTATTTATTTCATCGCAAACTTTGCTCATATGATGATCACACCGATTATGTTTTCTATGGTGGCTGACACCGTAGATTATGGCGTGCTTAAAACAGGTAAGCGCCTAACTGCTATTACATTTTCAGGACATTTATTAGCGATTAAATTTGGTTTCGCTATTGGTGGAGCGCTTGCTGGATGGATACTTGCTAGTTACAACTATGTACCGAATCAAGCACAAACAGAAGATACTTTAGACGGCATTTTATTAGCTTTTGCCGGCATACCTGTTATTTGCATGATATTGAGTTTAATACTCATTAAAAAATATAAATTAACGGAATTGGAAGTAGAAAGAATTCAATCGAAGATTGAGCAAGATGGAATAATACCAAGTTGATTAATTAATTGATCACTTAGCGAGAATTAAAAGGCTTATAGGCACAGGTTCATAGTTCCAGACTGAACCTAAGCACCTACATCCATGTACGCGAGGCATTTATTTAAGAAATAATAGAGCAACTTAGTACTGATCTTAGCGTAGATACCAAAGAACTAAGTTGTCTTTTTATTTGTTTTATAGGTCTAGAAAACGATTAAAAAAATCTAGTAAAACATTAAAAATAAACACATTTATTAAGTATTAATAATTTCAGCACAGTCATAGGGAGATTTTATGACAATTAGTAATCAAGCAAAGGTTCAGCCGGACTCATCTCTGAGTCATGCAGAGCAAATTCAATTAAAAGACTTAGAACGCGCTCAGTCGTTAAAGCAAAAAAGTGAGCCGCTTGTAAGCCACATTTATACCGCAGATCCATCAGCTCATGTATTCGATGGCAAAATTTATATTTATCCTTCTCATGATGTTGAATCAGAAACTAGCATTAATGATGATGGTGACCATTTTGCAATGAATGATTATCATGTACTTTCACTTGATCCTGAAGACTTTAGTGCAACAGATCATGGCGTATCATTGTCAGTTGCTGATGTGCCTTGGGCTGATAAACAAATGTGGGCGCCTGATGCAGCTCATAAAGATGGTACTTACTATTTTTATTTTCCTGCGCGAGATAAAGACGGTATTTTCCGTATTGGTGTAGCTTCGGGTACCTCTCCAACAGGACCATTCACTGCAGAAGAGAACTACATACAAGGTACATTTAGTATAGATCCTGCTGTTTACGAAGATGATGATGGTAGCTACTACCTTTATTTTGGTGGTTTATGGGGTGGTCAGCTACAAAATTGGCACAATGGTGAGTTTTCTAAAGAAGATATATATCCAGCAGATGACCAACCAGCACTCAATGCAAAAATGGCTAAGCTATCGCCAGACATGCTTGAGTTAGCAGAAGAGCCTAAAGACATTGTAATTATTGATGAACATGGTGAAGCAATTACAGTAGGTGACAATGATCGACGATTCTTTGAAGGTCCGTGGATCCATAAATATAATGATGTTTATTATTTCTCATACTCTACGGGTGATACTCATAAAATAGCTTATGCTACTAGCCATTCACCTTATGGTCCGTTCACGTATAAAGGCGTTATTTTAAACCCAGTATTAGGCTGGACTAATCATCATTCAATTACCTGTTTTGAAGGTAAGTGGTATTTGTTTTATCACGACAGTAGCTTATCAGGCGGCCAAACGCATTTACGTTGTGTAAAAATGACTGAACTGATCCATGATGAAAACGGCAATATTGAAACGATAGATGCTTACGAAGAGGAATGATTTTTTTGATAAAAATAGATATAGTCCTTGTAACTTTATGTGGTAAAGATTAAAAATAAGCTAACTAACATAAGTTAATAATTAGACTATATTTATAGAATTATCATAAAGATACCTACGAATTAACAGACTTAATTACCTTAAAAAGGTAATAATAAAAATATAAAGAAACATAAACTTTTTAAAATAATAAAAATAAATAAATGCATAATTACCTTATTGTCATTTTGAACATATTGTGCTAATAATAGTAATTGTCATTTTGACAATAATTAAATAAATTATAAAATTATAAGAAATAGGGGATACATATGTTCAACAAAAAGATATTAACTACCTCAATATTAGCCGCTCTTAGCACTTTAACCGTGCCGTCAATAAGTTACGCAGCAGAAGCAGAAGTTCAGGATGTTGAGGTTATTACCGTATCGGGTATTCGTGGCGGTTTAATAAGAGCTATGGATGTAAAACGTGGCTCTGAAGGTATTGTTGATGCTATTTCAGCAGAAGATATGGGTAAGTTTCCAGATACCAACTTAGCTGAATCTCTTCAACGTATTACGGGTGTTTCTATCAGTCGTGACAACGGTGAAGGTAGCCAAGTAACTGTTCGTGGCTTTGGTGCAGGAAATAACTTAATTACCTTAAACGGTCGTCAGCTACCAACCACAACGGGTAACAGAACATTTGATTTTGCTAATATTGCCTCTGAAAGTGTTTCAGCAGTAACCGTATATAAAACATCAAATGCAGCCGTTACCTCAGGTGGTATTGGTGCAACAATTGATTTGCAAACCCATAAACCACTAAATTATAGAGAAACAAAAGCATCGTTAGGTGTAAAATTTGTAGAAGATACTTCTACAGAACAAGGCAGTACTACACCAGAGATCAGTGGTATTTACTCAACGACTTTTGCAGATGAAACTTTTGGTGTTTCTGTTTCTGGTAGCTACCAAGAACGTGAAAGTGGAATGCAGCAATTTTCTGACACTCAAGGTTATAGAGGAAGTGAATACACAAATACAGGTTGGGGTGGTGTACCTGCTGGTGAAGCCGGTGGCACAAATAGACCAACTAGCGGTATTTATTCAAGCCCTCAACAACCACGTTATGTATTTGAAGAACGTCAACGTGAACGTGTTAATGGTCAACTGGTTTTACAATACCGACCTGTAGACAATATTACTGCAACTTTAGATTATACGTTAGTACGTAATACGGTTGAAACACAGCATACTGATGCTTCGGTATGGTTCAATTATGCTGGTGATAGAAGTGAATCTGTTTGGGCCGGTGAACCTAATGCTTACCCACTTATTTATTCTGAAGTTTATGACATTAACAGTAATGCAGATCTTAAAGATACCTCGTTAACAGTTGGTTCTTGGGGACGTGAAGAAAAAACTGATTCAATTGGTTTAAATATTGAGTGGCAGGTCAATGATGGGCTAACACTTACATTAGATCATCATGATTCTGAAGCTTCTATGGGTGCAACTGATCCACGTCACGGTACAGGTAACAACATTCAATTACCTTCATACACTCGTACTCGAACAGGTTTAGATTTAACGGGTGGATTACCAGGTATAGCTACTGGTGATATAGAGTCATTTAACCCAGAAACTATGCGTTTATCTGGTAGTTGGTTTGCAAACGATAAATACTCATCTGAAGTAAATCAAACGCAATTAAGCGGTGAGTACTATATTAACGATAACTTAAGCATCGATTTTGGTGCGGGTGTTAATACCGTTAATAACCATTACCGTCATACTCAAGTGCAGCGTGCTGATTGGGGTGGTGTAGGTGTTGAAGGTGACTTTGCTGATATTAATTGGCGTGAAGATACTATCTTAGACAAGTTCGAAGAGAAGCCAGGTAACTTTGATGGTACAGCAACACAGTCTGAATATGATTTATTCGATCGTATCTTCTTTGCTGATTTTGATGAAATAGTACGCGCAGCAGAATTTGCAGATCCAGTAGCAAATGTTGATACCTTATGGGGTGATTGTTTAGCGCCTGCAGGAGCTTCAGCAGGACCAAATGGTGAAGGTCATTTTTGTCCATCATCAGACTTTGATGCAGATACTAACCGTTTTACTGAAGAAAAAACCACCTCATTCTTCTTTCAAGTTAATTACGAAAGTGAAATTGGCGACATGCCGTTTAGTGCATACTTAGGTCTTCGTCATGAAAAAACCAAAGTAGATTCTAAAGCAACTGCACCAGGTTATAGTAGTGTTATATGGAGTGAAGCAACTTCAACAGCTGTTACGGGTGTTACAGGTATAGAAACACAAGTTAAAAAAGCTGATTACACTTATGTTTTACCTACTTTAAATATTAATTTAGAAGTAACTGAAGATATAACGCTAAGAACAGCATTAAGTAAAACAATCTCTCGCGCAAGCTATAATAGCTTACAAGGTGGCACATCAGTTAACACCGGTGGTACCTCAAGTGGTTATTCAGGAAGTACAGGTAACCCTGAACTTAAACCTTTAGAGTCTGTTAACTTTGATTTCTCAGGTGAATGGTATTACGAAGAAGGTAGTTATGTATCTTTAGGTTACTTCAGAAAAGACGTAACTAACTGGATAACTAATGTAAACGTAGATTCACAAATTTATAATTTACCAAATCCATTAGATGGTGAGAAATTTGATGCAGCTGTAGCCGCTTTAGGTCAAGGTGCTTCTAATCAACAACTCCGTACTTATATATTCGAAAACTATGCTGATGATCCAAATGTACAACCTAAATTTGACGAGTTTGGTGATTTAGATGGCGGCACCATAGTGGGTGATCCTCTTACTGATAATACGGTAACATTTGGTCTTAATGTACCTGTAAATGGTGATAACGAATATACGGTAGACGGCTTAGAATTTAATGTTCAACACTTGTTTGGTGATTCAGGGTTTGGTGGAATATTTAACTATACAATGGTTGATACAGATCTTGCCTACGACAATACGTCTTTAAATGACACTGAAGCTTTACAAGGCTTAAGTGATACAGCTAACGTTGTGGCTTTTTATGACAGAAACGGCTTACAAGCACGTATCGCTTATAACTGGCGAGATCAGTACTTAACCGAACGCCGTATAAATGCTGATTTAACAGCGCCTATCTATACAGAAGCTTATTCTCAAATTGATTTCAATATCAGTTACGAAATTGCTGCTGTAGAAGGCTTAACTGTATTTTTTGAAGGTATTAACATTACTGATGAATACACTAAAAATGTAGGCCGTGTAAGCCAGTTGACATATCAGTTAACACAAACGGGTGCTCGCTACGCTTTGGGTGCTAGATATAACTTCTAATCTTTATATCGTGTAAGTAATACAACACTTTTAAAAGCCACTGTAATAGTGGCTTTTTTTATTGGTTATTTTTCATTTTTAAAGTTGAAAGTATTCGATGAACTGACTAGTAATTATAAATATTACTTGTTATAGTCAAATAAACCTTAAGGTGTTTTTTGATTTAGTTTCCAACATAAAGTCAGTTTATAAAGGAATTTTCGTTAGTTGTGCACTAGCCTGATAGAGGTTAAGCATTGTTTATATAAATATCATTGCTGATATCAAAAAGAACACTTTTAAAATTGTTGAGTGGTTAAGTGGTACATATGCAATCAGAAATAAAAAAAATAATAATTGTTGGTGGTGGTACAGCGGGTTGGATCACAGCAGGCTTAATTGCAGCTAAACATATAAAAACTAATTCTGCGGTTAATACTTCCACAACACCTGTATCAATAACTGTTATTGAATCTCCAAATATACCAACTATTGGTGTAGGTGAGGGCACTTGGCCTTCAATGCGAGAAACATTAAAAACCATAGGTATTAACGAAGCTGATTTATTTACTCAGTGTGATGCAAGCTTTAAACAAGCTTCAAAATTTATACACTGGGAAAATACTCCTGACACATGCAATATAAATAATTCTGCTGCTAGCGCTTATTATCATCCTTTCTCATTGCCATCAGGTACAACAAAGTTAAATTTAGCTTCATATATTGGTGAGCAATATTCTGAACTTTCACAGGCACAAACTTTTGCTCAACATGTTTGTTTTCAATCTGTATTGTGCGAACAAAATTTAGCACCGAAACAAATTACCCATAAAGCTTACGATTACGTGGCTAATTATGGTTATCACTTAAACGCCACAAAATTTGCTCAGTTATTAAAAGATCATTGTTTAAATAAACTTGGTGTTGAATACCTTTCATCCCATATTACACAAATAAATAATGATGCAGAGGGTGATATAGCTTCTGTCTCCACAGATTCAGCGGGTATTGTTGAAGGTGATTTGTTTATTGATTGTTCTGGTGCGCAATCTTTATTGTTAGGCAAGCATTATCAAATTCCCTTTTGCTCAAAAAAATCAGTGTTGTTTAACGATTCAGCCCTTGCTGTGCAAATACCTTACGATGACGACGATGCTGTAATAGCTTCTAGTACACTTTCTACCGCACAAACCGCGGGTTGGATTTGGGATATAGGATTGCAATCTCGCCGAGGTGTTGGGCATGTTTATTCTAGCCAGCACATTACTGATGAGAAAGCTGAGCAAGAGCTCCTTGAATATATTAAGTCTTCCACCAGTGAGCAACAGCGTGAGTCACTTTCCATTAGAAAGTTGTCGTTTGATCCTGGTTATTACGAAAAGTTCTGGCATCGTAATTGTGTAGCCGTTGGAATGTCTGCTGGTTTTATTGAGCCTTTAGAAGCATCGGCTCTAGCTATGATTGAACAAGCGGCAAAAATGATTACAGAACAACTTCCCGCTAATAAACAAACAATGGCAATAACGGCTAAGCGTTTTAATGACAAATTTAGTCAACACTGGCAACAAATTATTGAGTTTTTAAAGCTACATTACGTGTTATCTAAACGAGAAGATTCAAGTTATTGGCGAGAAAACAAAGAATCGTCAAGTATTCCACAGTCATTACGCGAAATGCTTGAGCTATGGCAATTTCAATCGCCATCTACATACGATATTACCCAAAGTAATCCTTTATTTCCAGCAGCTAGTTACCAGTATGTTTTGTATGGAATGAACTTTAAAACTCAGCCCATAAGATCAAATAATAAAGATATTGAAGCTATTCACCGATCACTTTTAGATGTACAAAATAAACGTCAACATTTAGCGAAAGCTATGGGCACGAATCGAGAATTAATTAATAAAATTAAGCAGTTCGGATTATCTGTAATTTAATCAACTACATTTTATAAATGGTGACAAAGAAGATTTGAGATAATTATAAAAACTAGAAAATAATATAACAAACATAATGATATAATGGGGAAGCAGATGACAAATCATGTATTACTAAACAATATTGAACATAAAGACTTAAAAATTAACCTAGAGCGCTCAGCGCAAATGGGTGACAACGTTTGGTATACGCAAACATTTCCTATGGAGTTTAGAAGTGCTCAAGCTCATTATCCGATCTTATTTCAGAAAGACAGCAACACTGGACAAATAATGCCAGTAACCTTGTTTGGGTTTGAAAACGACAATAACTTATTTTTGAAAAACGGTAAATGGGACACTGCTTATATTCCACTAGCAATACAGCGCCTGCCTTTTTATATTGGTTTTCAAGAAAGTACGCTTGACGGCATCACATCTAAAAATCGTGTACTTACTTTAGACCTAGATTCACCTAAGGTTAATCAAACCCATGGCGCAGATCTATTTTTAGAATACGGTGGTAATAGTGATTATTTAGAGCATATCGCTAATGTTTTAGAAGCACTTCATCATGGGCTACAAGAAAATTCAGCATTCATTGAAGCGCTAACAAACTGTGAATTATTAGAAGCAGTAACATTAGACATTGAATTGAATGACGGTAATAAAAAGCAATTAATGGGCTTTTATACCATCAATGAAGATAATTTAAATAACTTATCACAATACAAATTATCAAAACTGCACAGCCAAGGTTTTTTACAAGCTATCTATATGGTAATAGCTTCTCAAGTTCATATTAATGATCTTGTAGCACGAAAAAATGCTCAAATAGCGCTATAAAAACCTTTTCATGCTAGTAATTAAAAACAAAGTTAACACTCTTTTTAACGTCACCCCGAAAAATATCACACAAGAGATATTAACCTCTGATGTGCCTATAATTCTGAAAGGTTATGGCGATAAATGGCCTATTGTTAAAGCTGCACAACAATCCCATCAGCATGCGGTTGACTATCTAAAACTAATGGAAAAAGGAGTCACGGTAAACGCCTGTTATTTAGAAGCTAAAGAAGCAGGGCGAATTTTCTATAATGAAGATATGACAGGTTTTAACTTTGAAACAAAACCTAAAATATTAAGTGAAATTCTGTCAGAGATTTTACAGCAAGCGTCAAACTCATCACCGAAAACTATTTATATTGGTTCAACCAGTATTAATAATGTTCTCCCTGAGCTAGCACAGCAAACTCAGGTATCGCCTTTGTTATCTAACAGTATTTATAATATTTGGTTGGGCAATCAAAGTAAGGTGGCTGCTCACTTTGATTTTTTACACAATTTAGCATGTTGTGTTGTGGGTAAAAGACGCTTTACTTTATTTCCTCCTGAGCAGGTTAAAAACCTTTATTGTGGACCTTTAGATCGAGCACCAGGAGGACAAGCCATTAGCATGGTGGATTTTGATGCACCTGATTTCAAAAAATTCCCTAAATTTAATCAAGCGCTAGAAGCTGCTTTAGTTGCAGAGCTTGATCCGGGTGATGCTATTTTGCTACCCAGTATGTGGTGGCATCATGTTGAAGGGCTTGAAGATTTAAATGTACTACTTAATCACTGGTGGAGAAATAGCCCCGCATATATGGGGAATCCAACGGATGCATTACATCACGCTATATTAAGTATTAGAGATTTACCAAAGGCACAGCGACAAGCATGGAAGCATATATTTGAACATTATGTTTTTGATCATAATGAAGAAAATTTTAAGCATATTAGCGAACAAGCTAAGAGTATTCTTGCGAGTCCTTTAGATGAAATGCATGCCCGAACCTTACGAGCACATATCCAAAACAAATTAAGACGTTAACGTTTAAATAATTATAAAAATAGGTAGTAAATCATGAACTCAACAGCGATTAAAAATGTAGTGATTGCAGGTGGCGGAACTGCCGGGTGGATGGCCGCATCCGCATTCGGCAAACTACTGGGTAAAAATCTAAATATTACGTTAGTAGAATCAGATCTTATTCCTACGGTAGGTGTTGGCGAAGCTACGATCCCGACATTACATATTTTTCATGATCTTCTTAAAATAAAAGAAGCAGATGTCATGAAGGCTACAAACGCTACATTTAAATTGGGTATAGCTTTTGAAAACTGGCGCGATGTAAATCAAGACTACATTCATTCTTTTGGTTATTTAGGTCAAGGTTGTTGGGCGGCAGGATTTCAACATTTTTGGTTGAAGGGCAGACAGCACAATATGGTGAGTGAAATTGGTGACTATTGCCCAGAACATGTAGCCAGCAGAGAAGGTAAATTTGCTGTAGCACCTAAGCAAGACCGTAATTATGCTTTTCATCTTGATGCCGGTTTATATGCTAAATTTTTAAGAGAGTTGGCTGAAGCTCATGGCGTAAAACGTGTAGAAGGTAAAATTAATCAAGTTAATGTGAATGAAGAGAATGGTTTTATTAAATCTATTGGTTTAGAAAACGGTAAAGTGATTGAAGGTGATCTGTTTTTAGATTGTACAGGCTTTAAAGGTATGTTGATTGAAGAAGCTTTACATACAGGTTACGAAGATTGGAGCCACTGGCTACCTTGCGACAGTGCTATTGCAGTACAAACCAAAATACAAAAGAAAACGGTACCTTATACACGATCTATTGCGCATCAAGCCGGTTGGCAATGGCAAATACCTTTGCAAAACAGAATGGGTAATGGCGTAGTGTTTTGCAGTAAACACTTATCAGACGAAGATGCTAAAGCCTTACTACTCGATAATATTGAAGGTGAATTACTTAACGAGCCTCGAGTGATCAAGTTTAAAACTGGTACTCGTCGTAAGCACTGGAATAAAAACTGTGTTGCTGTTGGTTTGTCGAGTGGCTTTATTGAACCACTTGAATCCACGAGCATTCATTTGATTCAACAAAGTATTATTCGTTTAATGCAGAATTTACCCTCTAAAAATATGGAACAAGCAAGCTTAGACGACTTTAATAATAAAATGCGTTTTGAAATAGACAATATTAGAGATTTTATTGTGCTGCATTACCATGTGACTCAACGCACAGACAGTGCATTCTGGCGTTATTGTAAAAATATGGAAATTCCTGAATCGTTACAGCAACGCATAGATTTATTTGTAGAAACAGGTAATGCTTTTAAAACAGAGCGTGAGTTATTTGGTGAAACATCTTGGATCCAAGTTATGATCGGCCAAGGTTTAATGCCTGAACACTATCATCAAATTGTAGATATGATGTCTGATATTGAGCTTAAAGGCTTTTTAGATAATATAAAGACGACCATTGAACGACGTGTAAAATCTTTACCTGATCATAACGAGTTTATTCAAAACTATTGTAAATCGACTATGGTTTAACTTTTATGGTTAATATTAAGGTTAATCCACAAGCTGCGCCACAAATAGCTTTTGTAGGAAAAGATAAAACACCGGTTATTATTATTGATGACTATGTAAGCAATCTTGATGAAATAATCAATCAAGTGGTTAACAATGCTCAATTTGAACCCGAAGAGGTTACTAAATATCCAGGTGTTCAGTCATCGATACCTAAATCTATTGTGGTGAGTTATTTAAAGCCTTTAATGAAAACACTCTATAAAGTGTATAAGTTTTCACAGGATTTAGAGCCAACACCTATAGATAATTGCTTTTCATTAATTACTCAGCAACCTAATGAAATATCAGCCATGCAATCGTGGCCTCATTTTGATACACCGAATCCAAACCTTATTGCAGTTCTTCATTATTTAGACAAAGGAAATCACGGAGGCACTGCCTTTTTCCAACATAATAAAAGTGGAATAGATCGTATAGATGCTCAAAATAAAGACATTTACTTTGAGCATGCCCACGAGTATTTCTCGGCTTTAAATACAAACAGTTTCAGCTATTGTAGTGAAGCGCATAGTGAGTTTACTTGTTATCAAAAGGTGGCATATAAACCGAATCGCTTGTTGATATTTCCGGGACAATTACTACATTCAACTTTAGTTGATCTACATACAGATATTAATGACGATCCAAGTGCAGGGCGACTAACTGCAAACATGTTTGTATCGTTTGCTTAAACCTAACTTGCTAGATATTTTCAATAGATTAAGCCAATGACACAATCGGTGTCATGTATCGTTTATTATAAAAATATTGATAGAGTAAAATCTAAAAATTTCCTTATAAAATAAAGAGGGTAAGTATTAATCTAAGTCGATATTCAAATGTATTAGTTCAAATATATGTAAAGTACGTCGATTCTTCATAAGCTTTCTGGTTATAAGTCTAATACTTCTTTAGCTGCTCTAAGTGCTTCTTGAGCTGTAGGAGTGCCACAATATACGGCACTATGTAAAATAACTTCGAGTATATCGTTAGTTGTAGCACCATTATTTAATGCGCCTCTAACATGGCCTTTTAATTCTTGCGGTGCTTTCATTGCAGCTAACATAGCAATAGTGACCAAGCTACGAGTCTTTAGATCTATACCTGACCTTTGCCATGTTGAACCCCACGCATGCTCATTAATATACTGCTGCATTTGTTGAGAGAGTAAATCATCATTTGCTAGTGCTTCGTCAACAAAACTGTCACCCATTACTTGTCTTCTTAACATTTCACCTGCTGTTGTCATGCTTTGTACTCCAACTTTATATATGATTATTTTTATCGAAAAATACGATTGAATACGTAGGTTAATAAAGTAAACAGGCCATGCAATAACAAAGTTATTAACATGGCCTTGAGTACTTAATTTGAGTTTAAGTTAAGTACAATTAATAGAAGTTATAACTTACTTGTAACTTAATAGTTCTTCCTGAATTAAGTGTTTCTGCCGTAATACCTTGGTCGCCAGTTGGGGCTCCAAGTACTGCGCCAATGGGTCCTGCAGGTGGGCTACTAAACTCACTTGATTGTGCATCTGTTAAGTTGTTAACAATAATCATCGCTTTCCATGTGTCTTCTGGTGATGATATTCCAAAAGTAAAATCTAGTGTAGTTAAGCTATCAGAAGGGTAGGTTTCATTAATTTGGCTTACCATATCACTGCGATAACGAACAAAGCCTGTTGAACTGAAGTTAACGCCATAATCAGAGAATTCAGTGTTATAAAAATAACCGATATTACCTGTAAGTTTTGGTGCTTGGGCTAAATCAGTACCATCATCTTTATGGGTTGTATTTGCATACGTTACGGCACCACTTAAGCGAAGATCACTCGTTAATTGATACATACTATCAATTTCGAAGCCCTTAGATTCAACATCTACATTTTGAGTAATAAAGCCTGCGCTTGCATCGGTTACTAAAAATGAAGTTTCTTGAAAATCATCAATTGTGGTGTAGAACAAGGCGAGGTTTAAATTCATACTGTTATCAAGCAGTACCATTTTACTACCCATTTCGTAAGTTTGAGTTTCTTCAGATTTAACTAGCGAAGCGTAAATCTCGGGGGCTTGCCCCCGTGCTGGATAGTGTATACTGGGGGGACCCCAGTAAATGCTATTCTTCATATGGAACTTCAAAGAAATACACATCATGTCTTTAGATTAATGTACCACTTTGTGTGGATACCAAAGTATCGACACAAAGTCTTCATTGAACCTTATCGTTCAACAATGAAAGCAATTATTCAAAAAGTAGGATATGACTACGATATTGATATCGTAGAGTTAGAAATTCCGAGTGACCATATTCATATGGTTATTAGAGGGATCCCTAAACAGTCGCCAAGCGATGTTATGCAAATAATTAAAAGTATAACTGCTCGTGAGTTTTTTAGAATTTATCCTGAAATTAAAAAACAGTATTTCTGGGGCGGTAAATTATGGACACAAAGCTTTTTTGTTGAAACGATTGGTAACGCAACAGAAGAAGTTATCAGGAAGTATGTTCAAGAACAGTTAATCGAATTAGATGGTAAAGAAATTAATAGCGATCAACTGAACTTGTTTTGAAACTCGGTCGCTTGCGGCCGAGAATTTTAATCTCTTTGGGGTTTAATTCCCCGCAGCTTGCTGCGATTTGGGATAAGCGCTAAAGTATTAGGATGAGTATATTTCTCCATAAAAGTCATAATGTTTCAGTTCTAATGTATCATCTTGTTTGTCCAGCTAAATATCGCAAAGCGATATTTACTGATGAAGTTGATCAGGTACTGAAAGGTGTTTGTGAAGAAATATCTAAAAGGTATGAAATTGCGTTCATAGAAATAGGAACAGATAAAAATCATGTTCATTTTTTGATTCAATCAGTCCCGATGTATAGCCCTAAAAAAATAGCGCAAATAGTTAAAAGTATTACGGCAAGAGAGATTTTTAAGAAATGCCCATTTGTTAAAAAGGAATTATGGGGAGGGGAGTTTTGGTCAGATGGATACTTTATTACCAGCGTAGGTAAGCATGGAAATGAGTCAATAATAAAAGATTATGTGAAGAATCAAGGAGATGATTCTTATAAAAAACTTAAGCGAGAATCAATAACAGATGATCAATTCCAACTATGGTGATAGAGGGTTAATTAATACCCCGCTTTCACGTAGTGAAAGACGAGCCTAAGCGAGACAGCTTGCTGCGGGGTTTTTTACTTCAAATATAGAGGTAATTAAGATTGGTTGCGGGAGCAGGATTTGAACTTCGGGTTATGAGCCAGACGAACTACCAGACTGCACCATCCCGCGTCAGAATGTGTTTTATAAAGGAAATAAGTAAAATAAAAAGGCTCTAATTTTTAAGAGCCGTTGATTTGTTAAAGTAATATTTATCCCTAATACGCTTCTAAAAATGCACAACGGACATAGCGATGGCCATTTACTTGTTTTAATGTCGCTTCTATGTGTACGATGGAGTTTGGTTGTAACGTTTTCACATAGTTATTCATGTTAAAACAATAAACTTGAACCGTTGAGCTGAAATCAAATAATTTGATTATCCAGTAGATTTTTCCATAGGCATCTATTCTCTTATTACACTCTATAAGCTGATAACATCCTTTGAACCTTTTAAAGACTGGTATGTCGGCTAATAACGGCTGTATAGATTCTGTTACTGAAGTTTGTATTAACTTTGTTTTGTTTAAATTAATCATGATCTACTCCTAAAAACTTTTCACTCAGAAGGGATTCGAACGCGCTACCATCTTGTCGAGTGAGATTAGGTACATAACGTGAGTAAACACGAAACAACATCATTGTGGATGAATGTCCCATTTGTTTCGCAATCCACTCAGGTGCCTCACCGGAAGCTAACCATAAAGTGGCTGCTGTATGACGTGTTTGGTAGGGAGAGCGAGTTTTTAACTCTAAGAGGCGAAGTAGGGGATGCCAAACGCGTTTTGCAACGTTGTTATTATCAAGTGGTTGGCTATTTTTATTGGTAAAAACATAGCCATTGTCACCTGTCACAATAAACTGTTTTTTGAGTGCATCAAAAACTGGTTGTGACATTTGAATTTCACGGTAACTTCCATCATTTTTAGTATACTCAGTACGCCCATCTAGCAAGCATTCTCTTACCAAAATAAGCTGTCTGTCAAAATCAATATACTGCCATTTTAGACCATTTATTTCACCTGTTCTAAGGCCTGTGAAAAAGCGTATTAGATAGTAGTTTGTAAAATCAGAGCGAACAGTAGACAGAATCAAACTGACTTCTTCTAATGTAAATGGGGCAATATCGGTTTTTGGGACCTTAAGTGGTTTAATGTTTCGATAAGGTGTTGTAAAATCATAACGGTCGGCTGCTTCATTCAAAATCATTCTTAAGATTTTCATATGCTTATTGATGTGGCCTGCAGATAGTGAATTGCCATTTTTGCGCGTGACTTTGGCGAGCTGTGCGCGAAATTGCATTAAATCTGCTTTGGTGATTTGGCCGACATCTTCATTTTCAAACCTAGGTAATATACGGTTATCCAGTATATTACGTACTTTTTCTGTATAGCTGATACGCCAACTTGACTGCATTTCATCGAACCAAGTATTCGCAAACATCTCAAAATCTGGAGTGCCATTAGCGACTTGAACTATAGTTTTTTGGGACTTTTTAAGCTTTGGTAACATTTTGCTACCGGGAAATTGTTTAGCATAGTCAAACTGATTGACTAAAATCAGTGCTTCAATTTGAGTTAACAAACTCCCTAACTTTTTATGATTAGTTTGAGTGTCGTTTAGTGTTGTTTGTTCTCTACAACGAAGGTTTTTATACTTAAAATCTAAATACAACTTCCCAGTTTCTTTTCTAACTCTAATATGCCCCATGAGCTACTCCTCCATTTACCATTGGAATTGCAAAGGTGTTGGTAGATTTTTTACCTATATCCTTTTGAATAGCTTCCCAGATATACAATATTTTTCGGCCTCCAAAAGGCCTGATGTAGTGAACACCTTCAAGTAGTACCGAATCTTTTAATCGCTCACGAATTGTGCGGCTATCGTACTTAATGAGCTTTGATAGCTCTGCTGTGGTTAAAAAAGTTTGAGTCATGCTAATAATCCTCTATAATGAAAAATCAATAGTAGAAGGTTTTAATGACCTTCTGCAGAACAACTTAACCTGTAAAAGTGTCTTTTGCAAGTCTTTTTGTTCTTCTGTAGGTTAAAAGAGGTTTTAGAAGATGATTAAATGCCATTTGTCTCGGATGATGGGGGAGAAAAAACTTAAAATTTCAGACGTAGCTAAAGATATAGGTGTTAACCGAGGTACAATTACTCGTTTGTATCAAGAGACTGCTGTAAGGGTTGAATTTGAGGTACTAGAAAAGTTATGCATTTATTTTGATTGTGATATTGCTGAATTGTTAGAAGTTAAGAAGTTAAGAAGTAATTGAGTTTTATTATTTTAAATAAGGACTCCCCTGAAATGTTAACAAAGTTTGTTAAAGGGAGATAAACCTCTCTTATCTATAACTTCTGCTGTTTATTTCGTAGCTGACTGTAAATAAAGATGCAGTTAACTATGAGGTAATAGTTATTATAAAAGCTAGTTTGTCTAAAGTTAATACAGAAAAACAACTCGGAATTTAAAATGAACGGAACAAATAGGGCAGATATAAAAATAGGATTAAGTGTTTCAATCGTATTAAAAAGAGATCAACGCTCTGGAGCACTTACGAATGGTGTAGTAAAAGATATTTTGACTAAATCTGCAAATCATCCTCATGGTATTAAAGTTAGGCTACAGAGTGGTGAAGTAGGGCGGGTAAAAGAAATCGAGAATGATATAATTTAAAAATAAGATGGGCAAATAGAATGTCAGAAAAAACATGTGATGGACAAGCTCAATAGTTGATGTGTTATTGCACTGCAATGTGAATAATGGAGCTTGATACCGAACAAATATCAGATGGTATTTCCAAGTCGTTATTAAGATCAACTATAGCATTAGGAGCTAAATAACTGTTTGTTGATATTAAAAATATTGGTACCGTTGGAGTATCCATCGTTGATATGTGGATCATCACAAATAATGAGAAACGCGTCACTGGATGAGAAAATTTAACATATTAGTTACGTTTTATAACTGTACCTGAGCTTTGAGATTAACCTTTAGTATGATCACTAATGCCACTTAGAACTAAACCGCTCCGCGGTAATGGTGCCCTTGGCAAGCACCGCATATTCCTATAACACATTCACTTTTTCCTACACTAAGTTTTGAGGCATGTCGCCTCATCTTAGATTGGAGAATACCCTATGAACATCAGCCCATACTTCTCAGCACAACTACGCAAACGGTTTAACGAAGACATGACGATGCGTAAACTCGCCACTAAAACACAAATAGCGTATATCCGTGGTGTTAATAAACTCTGTGACTATTTACAGCGCTCACCGAGAACAACCACCCAAGAAGAGTTACGTGAGTTTCAACTTTTTATGGTCAATCACGGTGTCTCAGGACTTACCGTCAATGCCACGCTCACCGCAGTAAAGTTCTTCTTCCAGATAACCCTAGATAAACCTGAGGTGGTTGCACGGGTTTGTCCTGTGACAGTTGCACGTAAGCTGCCGGTGGTATTGAGTTTAGAAGAAGCTAAACGCTTTATGTCATCTACAACACATCCTAAATTCAAAGCGGCATTAGCTGTCGCCTATGGCTCAGGGCTTCGCGTTAGCGAAGTTGTCTCATTAAAGGTTAGCGATATCGATAGTGAACGCATGACTCTGCGTGTTGAACAAGGCAAAGGCAGTCGTGACCGATACGCGATGTTTATCACCCGTACTGCTTGAGCATCTGAGAGATTGGTGGCGCTTTGCCAATCAACAAGGGCAAATGTTTGTGGGCGGTTGGTTATTTCCAGGATTGAACCCTATCGATCATATGACCTCGCGTCACCTGAGTCGAGTATGTAAGCAAACCGCTAATGCCGCTGATATTGACAAGAATGTATCGATGCACACGTTACGTCACAGCTTTGCCACACATCTACTCGAAGCTAAAGTCGATATTCGACTTATTCAAGTCTTGCTTGGTCATGCTCAGCTTAATACCACTGCGCGTTATACACAGGTGGCAACAGATTTACTCAAAGAAGTGATTAGTCCATTAGATGCCACCACACCTAAAAAAAGAAGGGAAAGGGCGTGAAGTGAGCTACTTATGCCTCGCCCAACACTGGAAGTGGCTGATGTCTTTCACGCACACGGTCAACATTGGCGTGAGTCACATGCAGGTCATGTCAGTTTAGCGCAACTTAAAGTGATGTCGGGTATTGAGCATTGTCGTAGTGAAGTGCTTGGTGGTCATGTTTTACATTGTCCAGCGTGTGAGCATACTCAAATTGCTTATAACTCGTGTCGCAATCGACATTGCCCGAAGTGCCAAGCCAGCGCAGCGAAACGCTGGTTAGCCGCACGACAAACTGAATTACTACCTGTCGATTACTATCATGTTGTCTTCACCTTGACACAACCTATCAGTGAGTTGGCTTATTACAACAAGTCAGTGATGTATGGTTTGTTACTTAAAGCCGCAGCAAAAACGCTGTTAATGATTGGCGCAGATACCAAGCACTTAGGTACGCGTTTAGGCGTGACGTTTGTCTTGCATACGTGGGGTAGCGCCATGACACATCATCCCCATGTGCATGGCATTGTACCCGGTGGTGGATTATCACTTGATGGTGAAAAATGGGTGTCGTGTAAAGCGGGATTCTTCTTACCTGTACGTGTGTTATCACGTTTATTTAGACGGTTATACCCTGAGGGATTACATGAAGCGTATGAGCAGAATAAATTACTGTTCTTTGGTGATTGTTTACCTATTAAGGAGGAAATACCCTTTTTAGCGTGGCTCAATAATCAACGTAAAGTTGAATGGGTGGTTTATGCTAAGCGACCCTTTGCAGGGCCACAAGCGGTATTGGCTTATCTATCCCGATATACCCATCGAGTTGCGATTGCGAATTCTCGATTGGTTGCGATGGATAAGGAAACTGTGAGTTTCAAGTGGAAGAATTATCGCGTAAAGGAACAAAATAGGCAGCGCACCATGACGCTGACACACGATGAGTTTATCCGGCATTTTTTACTGCATGTCTTACCGAGTGGCTTTCACCGTATTCGTCATTATGGCTTAACTGCGAATACAGGTCGTAAGAAGAACTTGGATAAAGCACGGCAATTATTGAACGTTAAAGTACCGACAGTGACATTAGATAAAACGTTATCTGGTGAATCGTGTGAGCCAACACCGACTTTTGTTTGTCCGTGTTGTGGTGCTGCCATGATTGTGACAGACGTATTGCTTCATTTATATTTACCGCGAGCACCGCCTTTATTACTGAATTAATGATGACAGATAGGCAAAGGTTAAATTATCGGCAATGGTTGATAAGGGCTAGTTTTGTTCAGTTTGCTCAAACTCGTTAAATATAGGCTAAAATAAAGGAGTATGAGAGGGAAATATCACAGTGAAAAGTACATTAACGCAACGTAAATTAGTACTAAGAAATAACCTTAGCCACCAAGACCAAAAGACAAACAAGCAATCCCCATAGCACCGAGTTCGATTCCCGCGGTTTCCTCATTGTGAGCCTTTTAGACATCAGCCGTCAGATGATGGGCTGCTGATAGGTTTTGTGTACTGGCTGATATCTAAAAACCTTAACTTAGTTGTCTTTATTTTCTAGCGACTTGTGAAGTTTTTTGTGATTTTCTCACGTTTTTGACGAAAAAAATTCATTTTATTTATCCCAATCCAGCTACAGCCGAGAAAACATTGAACGAGAATTATCTCTTTATTTTAAGAACCACTGATAGTGAAGAATAAAACAGATAAATGAAGTGCTTGAACAAATAATTTATTCATCTACCACAGAGGCAAACTCTGGAAGAATCATTAGCTTTACCTGTAAGCGAATATTAAACCCTCAGCCTAACAATAAAATACCGCAGTTCAAACTAACGGAACATAACGGAAAGTATTTTGAAATTGATTAATTATATTAATAAAGGACAAGTGTTATGAGTATATTTAATACTACAGTTATTTTTTGTACATGCAAAATTTTAAAGTATTTTGAATGTTATCTAAAGTGACAAATTTAGGGAAAGGGTCATAAGCAGAAAATCGTAAAAATATTGATTTTCAAAACTGTCACGAATTTGTCACATTCTTGTCACAGAAAAAAATAAGGTTAGTAAAAAAATATTTTTTTGATGTCAGAAAATTGTAGGAACTTATTTGAAATTGAAGGTGTTATTTAATAAGAAATCAGCTTAAAATTTGACCTTTACTTTTTAAGGGTAAAAATAAAATAAAAAATAACTTTGAAATTTGTAATTAAATCAATATGATGGTGGACGATACTGGGCTTGAACCAGTGACCCCCGCCTTGTAAGGGCGGTGCTCTCCCAACTGAGCTAATCGTCCATATTAGATATGAATCTAGGAATTACTTTGTATTGATATGATGGTGGACGATACTGGGCTTGAACCAGTGACCCCCGCCTTGTAAGGGCGGTGCTCTCCCAACTGAGCTAATCGTCCGTCTTATATCTAAATATATTCGTACGATAATATTCTAAAAATAGTGGTGGACGATACTGGGCTTGAACCAGTGACCCCCGCCTTGTAAGGGCGGTGCTCTCCCAACTGAGCTAATCGTCCGATATATTATCGTCAGAGATGTTATCTAATAATTACTTAAAAAGATAAGTGGTGGACGATACTGGGCTTGAACCAGTGACCCCCGCCTTGTAAGGGCGGTGCTCTCCCAACTGAGCTAATCGTCCATCTCTGTGGGGGCGTATTATAGGGAGAAGTTGAATACTGTCAATCAAATAAAGCAAATTTTCTTTAATTTTTTCATTAAAAGTGTTTGATTGATTTATTTTTCAGCAGCCTGATTGAAATATGTTAATAATTGTTCAAATATTATCTTATTTTAATCAGCTTCTTCATAGATGTTTGATTATATAATTTAAAGGAAGTGTTTTAGATAAAATTAAACAGATCGATTAGTGATTTATTGCACATATAAATATGAACGAAGAATATTTATAACGTCTGAACACTATTAAAATACCTGGTTAATTTAAATAAGCCATTAAGAGTAATAAACAAGATCGTTAAATAGCAATTAAGTCTTATCTATTTATCAAAATTATTAATTTATATTCTTTTTGCGGGTGTAATGCCTTGCTATGCCTGATAAAATGTCGGCAATTTTTAGACCTACTTTTTAACTAGAATTTTAATCATAAAGGCTAGTTAACCAATATCGTGAGACAAATATGACATTAACAACTCGCTTCGCTCCAAGTCCTACAGGTTATTTACATGTAGGTGGTGCAAGAACAGCTTTATATAGCTGGTTATACGCTCAAAAAAATGGCGGTGACTTTATCCTTCGTATCGAAGATACGGATATAGAACGTTCAACTCAAGAATCTGTTGACGCTATTATGGATGGTATGAACTGGTTAAACCTTGAGTGGACTCACGGTCCTTATTATCAAACTAAACGCTTTGATAGATACAAAGAGGTTATTGAAGAGTTATTAGCTTCAGGAAACGCTTACCGTTGTTATTCAACTGCTGAAGAAGTTGATGTAATGCGTGAAGAAGCGAAAGCTAAAGGCGAAATAGAAAAATACAATGGTTTATGGCGTGAACGTACAGATTACCCAGAAGATAAGCCTTTTGTTATTCGCTTTAAAAACCCAATTGGCGGTGATGTTGTTATTAAAGATATGGTTAAAGGCGATATTACTATTAGTAATGACCAGCTTGATGACTTAATTCTAGCGCGTTCTGATGGAACTCCAACGTATAACCTTACTGTTGTGGTTGATGATTGGGATATGAAAGTTACTCATGTTGTTCGTGGTGATGATCATGTAAGTAATACACCTAAGCAAATCAACATTCTTAAAGCTTTAGGTGCTACTTTACCTGAATATGCCCATATACCTATGATTTTAGGTGATGACGGCAAGCGTTTGTCTAAACGTCATGGTGCTGTAGGTGTTATGCAATATCGCGATGATGGTTATTTACCTGAAGCGTTATTAAACTACCTTGTACGTTTAGGTTGGTCGCATGGCGATAAAGAAATTTTCTCTCGTGAAGAGATGATTGAATTATTTGACTTAAAAGATTGTAACCGCGCTCCATCTGGATTTAACACAGATAAACTTATCTGGGTAAATCAACATTACATGAAAACAATGGATCCTGAATATGTTGCTTCTCATTTAGAGTGGCACATGAAAGAACAAGGGATCAACACTGAAAATGGTCCAGCATTGGCTGAAATTGTAAAAATTCAGGCAGACCGTGTTAAAACATTAAAAGAAATGGCGCAAATCAGCCGTTACTTCTACGAAGATTTTTCTGAGTTAGATGCGACATCTGTTAAAAAGCATTTACGCCCAGTAGTTAAAGAACCTCTTATTTTAGTTAAAGCTAAATTAGGCGCTTTAACTGAATGGACTCCTGAATTAATTCACGCAGCAATTAACGATACGGCAACTGAATTAGAAGTAGGTATGGGTAAAGTGGGTATGCCTTTACGTGTAGCAGCAACAGGTGGTGGTAATTCTCCTTCTTTAGATATTACTTTAGCTTTGCTTGATAAAGACAAAGTACTTTCACGTATCGACTTTGCACTACAAGTTGTAGAAGAAAGAATTGCGAATAGCGGAAGCTAATCTGAATACATTTGCTAGTGAACTGATGTTGATTTTTCTGTAAAAACAATCGACATAAGTAAAAGTAAAATCTTCAAAAGCTAACTGATTCAGTTAGCTTTTTTTATGCCTGTGTTTTTTTCGTATTATACATCGGACATAAAAAAAAACCGATTTCATAGATAAATATGAAATCGGTTTTATTAGTTATATTAAATATAACTGCTACTTACCTTGAGGAAGTAGCTAAACTCAGATGAAGTTCAAAGGTGTTTAGTTGGACTTACTTTATATAAGCTCTAGGCATTTCACTTTCAGCCATATAACGGTCACGTAATGCATCTTGTCGTGATTTAAGACTCGCTTCTTCACCTTCAATCCATAACCTTTCTACTTTTGTACTTATTTCAAAAGGATCTGCACTCCACATAACAATGTCAGCTTTTTTACCTACGGCTATTTTACCTGTATTAAGCTTAAATATATCAGCTAGGTTGGCTGTAATTGCTTCCAAAGCATCTTCAGGTGCTACACCATTAGCAACAGCACTACCTGCTAAATAACGAAGTTGATCAAGTTTGTGGGCATCATCAAGGTATAAACCCACTTTTAAACCTGCTTTAATCAATACCGTAGCAGTATCCAAAGACGAGTTCAGTGTATCGAAGCTTGTTGGTAAGTTACTGTATGTATTAATCAACACAGGAATATCAGCTTTTACTAATTCTTTTTGAATCAGTACAGCATCACTTGCGCCAACGATAACGACATCAAGATTGAAGCGTTGCTTGATATCAATTAATACAAGTAAATCTGTGGCTCTTTCTGCAAAGGCTACCAGAGTTTTTGTACCAGCAAGTAGCTCGTTAACAATGATTTCGTCACGCTTTAACTTGTCTTCTTTTTTATCTTTGGCCTTGTCTTCACTGTCAGAAGCGTTTGCTTTTTCAGCTGCGGCTTTTTTATCTGCTAGCTTTTCTTGAGCATCTTCCAGTGTATTGATTAAGGTTTGAATATGAGTTGCTCTAGAACCTTCATGGGTTGCGCCTAAGTCTATTACTACAGCTCTGTCACTAGCTAAAACACTATCAAAATCGCCTGATAAATTAACTGCGAAAGATTGGCCTCTAAACATACTTTCACCACCTAGAGGGCTTACAATATTAGAAGTTACTCCACCTTTTCTCGCGTACGGTAAAATAGTCGACTTAGGGTTAAAGGCTTTGCTGGTATCAAAAGTGATATCGGCTTTTTTCTCGCTGGCATCTCTTGTTCCTGATACAGCATTTACCTCAATTAAACCTAATGAGTTCATTACGCCAATTAAGCCAGGGGTAACATCTTTACCTTCAGCGTCAATCACGTTTCTTACATTATGTGATCTTGGGTTAATCGCTGTTATCACACCATCTTTTACTACTATAGTAGCATTGTTAAGAACGCCATCTTGCGTTGCAGTATGAACTTTTGCGTTTTTAATAACAAAGCTATCCGCGAACGTTACTGAAGAAGCCAAAGACATAGATAGCGTTAATGCACACAATGTAAATAACTTGGTTTTACTCGGTTTATTAGGGAAGTTCATATTATTTCTCCACCTTGTTTTTATTCGCATTTTCCAACAATGATGGTTGACCTAACATGAAGTCACTTTTTGCTTGGTATGCTTCATCAAAACGATCGTACACTTTACTGCCATCTAAAAATACTTGCTCAGCTTGAGCATAAACACTAAATGGGTTGCGATTCCAAAGAACAACGTCAGCACGTTTATCTTTTTCTAAGCTACCTGTTTTACTGTCAATCCCTAAAGATTTAGCTGCATTTAATGTGATCCAACGGATCGCATCTTTTTCTTCTAATTTAAAGCCATTGTCGTTAGCACGATACAATACTTTTGCCGCTTCTTGGTTTAAACGTTGAATAGTGGTGTCAGAGTCTGAATGAACAATTGCACATGAATTTTTTACGGCATCTACAATCGCAACATTTTCTTGAACCATATCGTAGGCTTCCATTTTGAAACCCCACCAATCTGGCCACATAGCCGCACAGTTACCATTTTCTGCAAGTAAATCAGCTATTTTATAACCTTCAATTGCGTGATGGAATGTACCTGCGTGATAATTAAATTCTTTACCTAAATCAATCATCATTGCCATTTCTTCAGCTTTATAACAGTGATTATGAATAAGGATTTCACCATCTAACACGCCTTTAAGCGTATCTAATTCAATATCTCTCTTAGGTGCTTCAGCATTATCGTCATCTTCAAAATCAGCTTCATACTTGTCCCAAGCTCTTTTGTATTCTGTCGCTTCAGCCCAAGCCATACGATAGCCTGCCATATTTCCCATACGCGTTGATGGTAAAACTTTTCTACTACCATAAACTCGTTTAGGGTTTTCACCACAAGCCATTTTTAAACCGTATGGAGCTTCAGGAAACTTCATGCCTTGCATAGTATGGCTAGGGATGTTTCTTAGTGTTACGCCACGTCCGCCAAATAAATTAGCTGAACCAGGTAATATTTGAAGTGTAGTAATACCACCGGCTCTTGCTGCTTGAAAACCAGGGTCTTGAGGCCAAACACTGTGTTCAGCCCATACTTCAGACGTGTTAGGTGAACTCATTTCATTTCCATCTGAATGCGACTCAACAGAAGGGCTTGGATAAACACCTAAATGTGAATGCACATCTATAATTCCTGGTGTTATCCATTTACCTTTAGCATCTATTTCAATGTCTGCATCTTCATTGATGTTTTTTCCCACTTCAATAATCTTGCCGTCAGCAATGAGTACGTCAGCGTCTTCAAGTTGCTCGCCATTACCAATAAGTACAGTAGCATTAGTAAATAAGATACTTTGTGAAGGAAGTGGTGAGTAAGTGCTTGGATATGGATTTTTGTTTATGGTGACTTTTCCATCTTCGTCTGAACCACAACCTACTAATGTTGAAATAGTGGCAGCTAATAATAATGGAGTGAATAATTTAGGTAAGCTTGTATGCATTGTTTTCCCTAATACCTATTAAAAAATAAATGGTTTAAAGTTTCAATAATTTGAAACTTTATGGGATAACAGTATATAAGTAAAAAAAAAGCGGCAAGTTTACAGTATAAATAAAGAGATAAAATAGTGTAAAGTTACCACTTTATCTCTTAGGTGTTGGTTTATTCATTAGAAGACGATTATAAATTAGACTTTGTTAAATATGTATTACCAAGCCGCTTTACGGTCACTTTTATATAAACGCCATACAAAACCTATTGAAGCACTGTAAGTAATGTCTTTTTCATAAAGTGGACTGTCTTCATTTGCAGAGCCTGAATGTATTTGAGCTCCAGCACCAACAAAGCCTCGAATATTATCAGTCATCGGAAATGATACGCTAAGTGCTAAACGAGTACCTAAATAGCCACCTTTAGCATCGTATGCCGATCTTGTATCGGTAACAAATGCATCCGCTACTTCATAAAAATAATCATGAAAGCGTTCAGATGCGAATATCATACCTATTGAAGTACTTAAAGCTGTGCCTTCAAATAAACGACCACGTTGTTGATAAGTAATTACTGGATTAAGGACATAACCACGATTGTCTATCGTTGAAAAGTCGGTAGAAAAAGCAGATCTTAGTTGTAATCTTGCATTCAAGCGCGCATTTCCACCATTTTTAAACTTATAATCTTTTAGTTTGTAAATAGCTTGCGGGCCAATCTCTAGTAAAAAGTCTAGCTCAGGCATACCTTCTCTAGCAGTGCCATTTTCGCTATCTGCAGCAAAAGCACCACCAAAAGACATACCTATTTCTAAATTGTTTTTATCTACAACTACCGCTCGCACACCGTTACCATCACCTACTCGAAACATATCGCCACGATAAACAACATAAGGAGCAGCCGCTACAATAGAGTTTCGTTGTGAAGATGCAGGGTAGTTAGCCACTTCAATAGCACCACCACCAACACCAAGCTCCCAAAGAGATAAAGCTTCATCAACACCTTCAAACCCCGTTAAAGTGCGTTCAACAGATACTTTTTTATTTTTATCTACATCTTGTGATTTTGTACTTGTCTGATTGTCTGCATAAACACTTGCTGAACAAACTAATAAAAAACCTATTAGGGTAGAACGATAACCTTGTAAATACATAAAAAAGCTCTTAAGTCGTTAGTTATTTAAAAATACAGTGTCATTATAATAGATTCTTTATGGTGTAATTTGCACTAAAGATCACAAATAAACTTGATTAAGTGTTTGATTAAAAAATATTGATTGAAATTTAAAGCCTGATTTTCATGTTTATAATGCACTTGTGACATTTTTCACGCGGTAAACATAAATACTTGTCATCACTTCTCAATATAAAGGTTATAATAAAGGAGTTATTTTTTATTATTTTTACCTTGGAGTTTCGTTTGCAGTTTAGTGATTTTGGATTAGATAGTGGTTTAATGTCGACAGTTGAACATTTAGGTTTTACTGCACCAACAGAAATACAGCAGCAAGCAATACCTGCTGCAATGAAAGGTCATGACTTAATTGCCTCATCTAAAACAGGTTCGGGTAAAACGTTAGCCTTTATTATTCCTGCAATGCAGCGTTTAAGTAGAAACCGTGCGTTGAGTAAGAGAGATCCTCGTGTTGTTATTTTAACGCCAACACGTGAGCTGGCAAAACAGGTGTTTAGTCAATTACGCATGTTTACATCGTCTTCTCAATTTAAAGCCGTATTGATTTTAGGTGGCGAAAACTTTAACGACCAAGTTAAAACCTTAGAAAAAGACCCTCATTTTATTGTAGCTACACCTGGTCGTTTAGCGGATCATTTAAAACAAGGTCACTTTTACCTAAACGGTTTAGAGTTACTTATTTTAGATGAAGCTGATCGCATGTTAGATCTAGGCTTTTCAAAAGAATTAACTTTAATTAACGACGCTGCAGATCACCGTAAACGTCAAACACTCATGTTCTCGGCAACCTTAGATCACGCACAAGTGAACGACTTTGCTTCAGCGTTATTGAAAAAACCAAAGCGTATAGCGATTAATGCAGGTCATACAGAACATGAAGACATAAGTAAGCGCTTCTATTTATGTGACAATCTAGATCATAAACAATCTTTGTTAGAACACTTTCTTAATAAAGAAAAAATTCAACAACTTATTATATTCACAGCCACAAGAAGTGATACTGAACGTTTATCTAAAGTGCTTAATGAGCAAGGTCATGACTCTATCGCATTAAGTGGCGAGTTAAACCAAGGTCAACGTAATCAAATCATGGATAAGTTCAGTAAAGGGCAACATAAAGTGTTGGTTACTACGGACTTAGCTTCACGTGGATTAGATTTAGTTAACGTGTCTCACGTAATAAATTTTGATATGCCAAAGCATACAGAAGAATTTGTACATCGTATTGGTCGTACAGGTCGAGCGGGCAGTACAGGTGATTCAATTTCGTTAGTTGGTCCTAAAGATTGGGTAAGCTTGAAAAACGTTGAAGGCTTTCTTCAACAAAAAGTAACTTTTGATTCAGTAGAAGGATTAAAAGGTAAATTTAAAGGTATAAAACCTAAAAAGCCAAAAGCTGTCGTTAAAGCTAAAACAGCAGATACAGCAAAAACAGCAACAAAAGCTAAACCTCGTAAAATGGTTAAAAAGCAATTTATTAGCCAAGAAGCAGGGCATACACCTATTATGCGTAAGAAAAGTGTTTTACAAGAAAGAGATGAAAACGAGCAAGATTAATTTTCATTATTAATCGCTTTAAACGTTTATTTTTAGCGCTGTAAGGTTTTAAACCTAAGCTTACAGCGCTAAATAAATCGTTAGTCTTACAAGGATGTTAGATATAACTACAGGCAGTTTTTTGTGTAAAGCCATTACTTTTAACCATCTCTGAAGTTCAATTCAATCACCCTCATTGGTTGTCTGGCAAATAATAAATGTCTTATTATAAAGCTGAAAAAAATGTACGAAGCTTCTGTAAAGTTTACAGCTCTAGCTTATTCTTCAATAATCTGCTCTAAGCTATAACTACTCTGACTATCACCTAATTTATCTTTCAAGTAGGGCATTATGGCTTCTAATTGTTGAGTAAGTTGCCAAGGTGGGTTTACAACAAAAAGCCCTGTACCTGTCATTCCGTATGCATCTGTATCTTTTTGCATGCAAAACTCTACTTGTAATGCGTTTTTCACATCGCTTGCTATAAATTGAACTCTCATTTTATCAATAAGCTCTCGTTTAACCACGGGGTACCACAAAATATAAGTACCCGTAGCAAACTTCTTGTAAGCACTAACAATTGTTTTAACAGCTTTGGTGTAATCTTCTTTTAACTCGTATGGCGGATCAATTAACACTACGCCACGTCTGCTTGGTGGTGGTAATAAAGATAAAATACCTTGGTAGCCGTCAGATTGCTTAACGTGAGATTTACTCCAACGTTCACAAAACTCTGTTAAGTGATTAATGTCGGTTGAATGAAGTTCAAATAAATGAGCGCTATCTTGTCTTCTTGAAAATTCTTTTGCTACGGCAGGAGAGCCAGGATAAAGCTCAAGCTTTTCAGCATTGTTAAAAGACTTAATAAGTGCGATATATTCTTCTAACGCTTCAGGAATCTCATCATTATTAATAAGCTTAGCAATACCTTGTTTATATTCACCTGTTTTTTGTGCGTACTCTTCTGTTAACTGATACATACCCGCACCTGAATGACTGTCGATATAGGTGTAACCTTTATCTTTTCTTGTCATATATTCAAGTACATTAGTTAAAACGGCATGTTTTAATACATCTGCAAAATTTCCTGCATGAAAGGCGTGTCGGTAACTTAACAAGGTGAAAACCTTCTTTATAGTGAGATAATTTTAAGGACGATATTATACTGAAAAAAAAAGTTTCTGAGTAAAATAAATTCTTACATATGTTAATAAGATGTAAATAAATGTGGACTTTACTTATTTATACGCTACCCTTATAGGCAGAATTTTAATATAAATTTAATTAGGAATGATTATGGAAACAATCGAAAAATACTCAGATCAAATATTTGGTTATGCTGTTGAGTACGGCGGACAAGCATTAATGGCGTTAGCTGTATTAATTATCGGCTTATGGATCATTAAGCGTATTAGTAAAGCAGTAAACGTAGGATTTTCTAAAAGTTTGAAAGATGAGACATTAATCTCATTTTTAACTGGTGGTATTAATATTCTATTAAAAGTTCTATTAATTATCAGTGTTGCTTCTATGGTTGGTATTGAAACCACATCATTTATTGCTGTACTAGGTGCTGCCGGTTTAGCTATAGGTATTGCTTTACAAGGGAGCTTATCTAACTTTGCCGGTGGTGTAATGCTACTTATATTTCGTCCAATTCGTGTTGGCGATTATATTGAAGCGCAAGGTGAGTCTGGTGTAGTTATCGAAATGGGTATTTTCGTTACTTTATTAGAGACATTTGATAAACGTATTATCGTTATTCCTAATGGTCCTTTATCTAACGGTAACTTAACTAACTTCACAAAAAGCCCTGTTCGTGCGGTAGAAGTTACTTTTTGTATTAGCTATACCGATAACATGAAAGTTGCTCGTGATACCTTAGTTGAGTTGATGAACAGCGATGAAAGAATTTTAAAAGAAGAAGGTAATGTTGTAGCGGTTGTTAATTTAAACGATAGCTCTGTAGATATTCTTTACCGTGCTTTTGTTAAAACTGATGATTACTGGGGATATTTCTTTGATATTCATGAACAAGGAAAGCTTGCTTTAGAAGCTGCTGGTTGTTCTATCCCGTTCCCACAACAAGATGTTCATTTATTTAAGAAGAACTAGGTTTTACCCGTTAGTTAGTCTTTCATATTTAGAATAATAAAAAGCCACTCTTGTAGTTGTCGCTTATCAAGAATCCCTGCTAAGAAATTAGCAGGGATTTTTTTTAATTAAAAAATTATTCAAACATATTTTTAGAGGAAATGATGATTAATAATCATACACGGTTGACTGAGAATATTTTGGTAAAAGTGATTTAGCTTGAAAAATTGGATCGGTAATGGTGGTAATAGAGACCGTGGGGATTGCCACTTATTGCGTCAATATAAGTGTTACTGGGAAATTATCGTGCTTGGTGACTTTGTTGAAAAACTACTGTAAGCAACTAACAATAGCAATAAATTAGAAAACAAAAAAATAGGGGGGCACGATACACCAATAATTTGAAATATTAGCGGTGAGTTGTAATCTTATTACACAACCAATTGGTTATAATTAGAGTAAATTGGTTAACCGTATTAGTTTGGTATTTCTAACCTACTGTTATTTCGTCTTTAATTTTATATGATTTGGACAGGCCAACACCTTGCTTTAAAATACTTACTTGGTATAACCAATGGTTGTTATTTGGTAATGCACAGGTTTTGATTTTGGTTGACAATTTATTGTTGTTCTGGTTATATGGTCTGATAACAATATATCGTATTCAATTATAAAATATACCGGTGTTAAAAATCGGTGAACCGGTATTAATGACATATAAGTTATACATAATTCTATAAATAACAATTAATCAGAGCTCTTTGGTGATTCCAACAAAGAATTCTACTTCTTTTTACAATGAAATTAGGTGGTTTTTAATGTTTATTAGAAGTGTTTTTCTATCGATGTTTTTACTGTCTTTTTCAGGGTTATCTATTCTCAGGTGTTAATACACCATTGCATGTGGAGCGTGCAGATACTTTATACAAGATTGAGAAAGTAAAACCCAAAATAATAATAAGAAATTAAACAAAGAGAAAATAGATAATGAAGCATTTCAATCCTCACACAAATAAACCTTACCGTTATTTTCAGCAAAAAATGAGCAACGTTTTTACATTATTCGCTTTTGCGTTACCTGTTTTTTTTGCATCACTCAACGCTCAAGCAACTGAGACAAATACACCTATATCGAAATCTCATAGTAATCTTGCTGAAGGTGCTTTACTGGGGGATCTATCAAAACTTGATCCGCTTAAAAAACCAGGTGAAAATTTTGACTTACTCGATTGGTCGTTAACATTGCCAACTGATATAAACAAAGATAAAAAAGCAGATACCGTCTATGAAAAGTCATTAGATAAAGGTTTCAGCTTAAAGCCTTTTTTCTACACAGCTGATGATGGTGGCTTGGTATTCGCTTCACCGAACGTAGGTGCTAAAACCTCAAAAAACACAAAATATGCTAGAAGCGAGCTACGCGAGATGCTACGCAGAGGTAATAGTCGAGTTAAAGTCAAAGGTATGACTAAGAATAACTGGGTTTTTGGTGGTGCACATGGCTCGATGAAAGCTAAGTCTGGCGGAGTAGGTGGAAGTTTGGAAGGGACTCTGGCAGTGAACCGAGTATCTACCACGGGTGATGAGAAAAAAGTTGGACGCGTGATCATCGGACAAATTCATGCCACGGATGACGAACCTATTCGTTTATATTACCGTAAATTACCAGGCAACTCGAAAGGGGCTATTTATTTTGCCCATGAAATAAATGATGGTGATGATGTTTGGATAAACATGATCGGCTCTCGTTCTCATAAATTACCAGATCCTGATGATGGTATCGCCTTGAACGAAAAATTCTCTTATAAAATTTCTGTAGAAGACGAAATGCTGTTCGTGACTATAATTAGAGAAGGTAAGCCTAATATTACTAAGCACTACGATATGAAAGATAGTGGTTATAGTGCTGGTAACCAGTATATGTACTTTAAAGCTGGTGTTTATAACCAAAATAATGGCGGCGCTGATGGTGATTATGTGCAAGCTACTTTTTATCATATGCAAAATAAGCATAAAGGATATAAGTTTTAGTACAGTTGGGGCATCAATTTTTACGTGAAACTTTTTAACTCGCACAACAATTATTGGTTATTATTTCTGGTAAGTGCGTTTTAATAAATTGGTTGACACTTTGGTTTGGGTTGCGTATGTTCAAATTGATATCCTTCTAACATAAATATAATAATTAAATAGCAGTAATATTCTTGCAATAAAAATATAACAATTTAATGGCAGTAACATGCTTGCAATAAACATAAATGGAGAACTCGATATGTCCTTGATTCAAGGGAAAAACAAAAATACCACCTCTCAAGGTGGGAGATTTAGGCTTTCACCTATAGCAAAATGGGTAAAAGCTGGAGTTATTACTTCGGTAGCTAGTACTTTTGCATTTTCGGCAACAGCACAAGACGCGGAAGCTGAAAGTATAAAAGCTGACAAGAATATAGAAGTTGTTGAAATTGTTGGTACTCGCAGAACAATTCAAAACCAAATTGCAATAAAGCGTGAAGCTACAACTGTTGTTGATGGTTTATCTGCTTCAGATATTGGTGATTTACCAGCGCTTTCAATTGGTGAGGCTCTAGAAACAATAACGGGTGCATCATCTCATCGTGAAAATGGTGGTGCTACTGAAATCAGTATCCGTGGTTTAGGTCCATTCCTAAGCGCAACACATATTAATGGCCGTGAAGCGACCAATGGCGGCGGTGACCGTTCAGTTAACTTTTCTCAGTTCCCTTCAGAATTAATGAAGAAAGTAGCTATTTATAAAACTCAAGATGCTTCTATGATTGAAGGTGGTGTTGCGGGTGTTATTACGCTTGAAACACTTAAACCTTTAGATTTTGGTGAGCGACGTATTCAAGGTGAAGTAAAAGGTAACTACAATCCTGACCAATCTAACGTTGAAAATTCACTTCAAGGTGATTTAGGTTACCGTGGAACTTTAAGTTTTGTTGACCAGTTTGAATTTGATAACGGTCAAGCAGTTGGTGTAAGTGTTGGTTGGCAACGTCAAGATATTAGTCAGCCAGAAGCTGAGTATAGAAGCTCAAGCCCGTCAGGCTCATCTTTGTGGGCATGTTTGAATGATCCTACAAATACCAATGAAGGTTTTTACCGCAGTACAGCAGGCGATTGTGAAGATCAAGTTAGCGGTTCGAGTAATCAAGGTTACAATACTGAAATTGATCCAGCTACAGGTAAAGCAGTAGATTCTGGTACACCATACGCATGGACTGGTTCAAGCAGAAGTTTCCGTCAAAACGAAACGTCTGACGAAAGAGAAGCTTTATTTATCGCTTTACAATACCGTCCATCAGAGAGTTGGGATATAAACTTTGACGCTCAAATTTCAGATCGTACCCAAACAGAATCTCGCCATGATTTAATCTTCTTGCAAAAGCGTGTTACTCCAGGCGTCACTGGGCAAAATCTTATCACAAACGATGTGGGTGGTATTCTGCACTGGGAAGGTTCAGACCGTATCGAATCTGCTGGTGAATATTTTGAGCGTGAAGAAAACTACACAGCTTACGGTTTAAATATTGAACATTATGCTACTGAAGATTTAACCATTACTGTCGATATTGGTTATTCTGAAACAAACCGTGAAGAACTTCAAATATCTAACAGAGGAAGAACTAGCTCTGCTGATAATCCGTTTTCTTGGGATTTAGGTGAACAGATTCCTCATTTCACATTATCTGATTTTGATGTTACTGATATTTCAAACTTTTCTAGTGACCTTCGTACTCGTCTCGACCGAGAAAATGTTCGTGATAACGAAATTATTGGCGCACGAGTTGATTTTGACTACAAACTAGACGGCGATGTTTTTACTAGCATTCAAGGTGGATTTAGAGTTTCTGAATTGTCGTTTGTTCAATTTGGTGGTGTTAATAATAGTGGTAACGGTTCAAGAGCAGAGTTTACTATAGATGATCCTGAAGCTGGCCTTAATATACTTGAAGGCTGTCAAATAGACTTCCCTGAGTCGAGCTTTTTATCAAGCGTTTCTGACGGCAATATTATTACTAATGTTGATAGTTCAGGTAATGTTATAGATAGTGGTACAGGCGCTTCGTGGGCAACTTATGATAATGAGTGTTTTGCTCAAGCAGTTGCTTCAGCTAATAATGGTAGCTTGGAATATCCAGAAGTTGTTTACGAAAATTCAGGTACAAGTGACGTTACTGAAAAAACAACAGCTGTTTATGCAATGGCTAGTTATGATACTGAAATGTTTGGTAAGTTTATTCGTGGTAACTTTGGTGTACGTGTAGTAAATACCGACGTAACTTCTATTGGTTTTAGAGAAGATTTTAACGTTGTTACTGATGAATTAGGTGTAGTAAGTTTAGAAGGTAATGGTGACATAGAACGTGTTGAAGGCGGTGGTGACTATACTAAAGTTTTACCAAGCTTCAACTTAGTTGTTGATTATGAAGAAAATATTATTTTAAGAGCAGGTGTGTTCCGTGCTATGTCAAGAGCCGATCCATCTGATTTAGGTTTTGATCGCTCATTCGTAACCGATGACAACAGTGATCCAACATCAGTTAATGATTTATTAGTGGGTGCTGAAGGTTCTGGTAACCCTGATACTCAACCATTAATGTCATGGAACTATGATTTAGGTTTTGAGTGGTACCCTAACGATGACTCTATTGTTGCATTTGGTCTTTACTACAAAAAATTCAATGGCGGCTTCCAACAACAAACTGTATTAGAAGACTTTAACGTTGAAGGTGTTGATTTCTCTTTACCTATTACTAACTCAGTAACGAGTGATGATGAAAGTGAAATTATGGGCTTAGAAGCATCATTTTCATATCGTTGGGACAGTGGTGTTGGTGTGAAGTTTGGTTATAACTACGCAGATACTAACTTTGAGTTTGAAGATAGTCTCTACGGCGATACTTTCAACACTGACTTAGATGGTACTACGACTCAACTTACGCAAGGTATTGTTCCTCCTGCTTCAGTACCAGGGTTTTCAGAGCATGTATTTAGTGGACAGTTATATTACCAAATCGGCGATTTCGACACTGCTCTTATCTACAAATATCGTAGTGAATACTTCCAACCTTATACTTCTAACGGCACAAGATTACGTTATGTAGATGAGGCAAAAGTTTGGGAAGCGCGTGCTTCTTACAAAATTAATAAACACGTTCGTGTTAAATTCTCTGCAATTAACTTGTTCAGTGAAGCTCGTAGTGATGACTACTTTGTTGAAGGTAACTTAGGTAGCGTTAGTGACTATGGACCTCGTATATTCGCAGGTGTCAGCGTTAAATATTAATCAAACTATGTACTCAATTAAAACGAGTTAAATTATAAGAATTAAAATATTCGGAGTAGAAAATATGTTTAAGAAATCACTTATATCTGTGATCGTTGCTACAGCTTTAGCTGGTTGTGGCGGCGATGACAACGCTCAACTAGATGGTAACAGTCGTGGTAGCATTGAAATAACTGGAAGCGATCTTTTCGCTGGTGGCGAACTATCAGCATTGGCTACTGATGCTGACGGAATTCAAGCAGATACGCTTGTTTACGTTTGGTCAACAGGTACTATTGGCACAACTTACACAATTACTGAAGCTGACGAAGGTTCTCCTATCTCAGTTTCAGCTAATTATACTGATAATGCAGGCTTTACAGAAGGTGTAGGTGCTTCTACTGAAGAAATTAAGCCAACATTTAACGTATCTGCTAGCATTGTTAAAGGCCCTGTTGAAGGTGCAACTTGTGAAATATTCGAAGTTAATGCAAACGGTGAAGCTATTCTTCCTCAACAAGCAGATGCGCCCTCTGATGCTTTAGGTAACGTTTTATTTACAGACGCTCATATTGCAAATAACGGCTTGCTTTCATGTACTGGCGGTTCTTACATCGATGAATCAACAGGTTTAACATTAGACGCGCCATTAATGAGATCAGTGGTAAAAGTAGTTGACGATATTGTTGAAACAGATGACGAAGGTAATGAGACGGTTACTGTAGCACCTGTATATGTAATATCACCATTAACCGAAATTGTTGTTCAAAACACAGAGGCTAACTTTAATAACTTTGATGAAGTAGCTGAAAGTATAAATGCCCGTTTTGGTATTCGTTTCGACACAACTGAAGTAGCTCCTACGGTAGTGGGTACTGATAGTCTTGGTGCTGATGGCGCTGAGAATAGTGACAGATATGGTTCTGTATTAGCACTAATATCTCAACTTGATGCAGACAATACAGATGCTGACATATCAACGGTTATTACAGACCTTTCTACTGATATTGCTGATGGTGATTTTGCTGATTCTTTAGATATATTTGAAACAGCACAAACTAATCTTCAAACTACTTCTGAAGTTGCTAGCTTCGTTGATTCAAATTTGCTTGACATAATTGGTGCTTCTGTAGGTTATAACGACACTCAAGTAGTGGCAATTATTGAAGGTGACCTAAGTGGTACTGCGAGAAATACTGCAGAGGAGAATTTTACTGGTACGTTAACTGTTATTGATCCTAACTTTAATGAAGATTCTTTTATCGAACAAACCGACGTAGCACTTATTTATGGTACGTTCAGTATCAGCAGTGACGGAGTTTGGACATATACGGTTAACACTGAAAACGAAATATTAGCTGCTCTTGAAGTAGGTGCTTCTGTAAATGACCCTGTTACTGTCCAATCTGCTGATGGCACTACTGCCCAAATTGATATTCGCGTTGCTGCGCTTACTCAAGTTGTGGAAATAACCAATACTGATGACGATACAGGTGAAATTTTATTTAGAGTTGAAAATCTTCGTCAAGGTAAACTTAGCGCATCTTTCTTAAAAGAAGTTGCAATAGGTAGTGATGGAAACAGTAAAGATGCTTATATTAAGCTTGGTGGTTCATCTGGTAGCAATAGTGAATCACTTATAGATTTACGAATTCAAGGTGATCAAACGTCAATTGACGCTAACGGTACTGAAACTCCAATAGCTCCTCGTTTATTTGTTCGAAATACTGACAGTGACATTTATCCTGGCGATTCACTGATTGAAGACTTTAACGAAAATCAGTTTTACGACATAGACATTACATGGGACTTGGATGCAGTTGAGCAAGTTACAGTAATGCTTGATGGTGAAGTTATTTTTGGAGGTTCATTCTCTACTCCAGCAGTTGTAGATTCTGACTTTGAAAACTTAGATCAGTGGTTCGCTGATGGTATTCAAACTATTCAATTCAGATTTGGTGATAATGGTACAACTATCCCATTTGGTTCTTATTTTATTGATAATATTGAATTGTTTTCTGATACGGCTGGTACTGATACCGCAAGCGTATTCTCAGATGACTTTGAAGGCTATACATTAGGTGATGATTTAAGTGATACCACCAGCCCATACACTACATCTGTTTACGCTGAAGTTGCAGTATTTGACGCAGGTGATGGTACTGTAGAACAGACACCAGCTGTCTTCTTTGACCTTGGAGGCGCAATTGCTAGCGATGAAGCCTCTGTAACAGGTGCTATTAGCGTACAGGATATCAATGAAGGCGAAGCGTCAATTACAGCAGCAACGATTGTTGGAACTTACGGTACATTCAATATTGAAGTTGATGGTTCTTGGACGTATACACTTGATACTAACAACGCAACTATTGCTGCGTTAATTGTGGGTGAACGTGAAACTGATACTTTCACAATTACATCAAGTGACGGAACTACTGCTGAGTTTAATGTTTTAATTAACGGCACTATTGTTGTAGCTACAGGAGCAAACAATGTTGCTGTAATGTCTGATACAACAACAACGGCTGATGCTGAATTGCGTTTAACAACAGACGCACTTGCTGAAGGTTCTATTTCTACAACTATTAAACTACAAGCAATCTCTGGGTTCACTGCTACCCCAGATGTTTCAGAAGATAATACTGCTTATATTAGTGTTTATGGTGGTTCTGCATCTTCAAGTAACTTAACGGGTGAGATTATCTTTAGTAATGGTGCCATTAAGTATCGTGATGCATCAAAGGATCAACAAACTATTACAGGCTTAACTTACGCTGATGATACTGATATTGACGTAGTGCTTGAATGGTCTGCAACAGGTTACTCTGTTTCAATTGATGGTGGCACAACGTTCTTCGGACCTTATGTTGCAATTAATACAGGTACAGCAACAGAAACGTATCAAGTTCGTATTGGTAGCTCAGGTAAAGAGTCAGCGAAAGAGTTATTAGCTGATGAAATCGTGGTTGCTGATGCAGCAGGTACGGCAATTCTAACTGAAAACTTTGAAACTTTTGCCGATGGTGAAGATTTAAGTACGTCTTATTCAAGCTCTGCTGAATCAACAGTTAGAACCATCGCAGGAACTGAGGTAAACCTTGTTGCTGTAATGTCTGATACAACAACAACGGCTGATGCTGAATTGCGTTTAACAACAGACGCACTTGCTGAAGGTTCTATTTCTACAACTATTAAACTACAAGCAATCTCTGGGTTCACTGCTACCCCAGATGTTTCAGAAGATAATACTGCTTATATTAGTGTTTATGGTGGTTCTGCATCTTCAAGTAACTTAACGGGTGAGATTATCTTTAGTAATGGTGCCATTAAGTATCGTGATGCATCAAAGGATCAACAAACTATTACAGGCTTAACTTACGCTGATGATACTGATATTGACGTAGTGCTTGAATGGTCTACAACAGGTTACTCTGTTTCAATTGATGGTGGCACAACGTTCTTCGGACCTTATGTTGCAATTAATACAGGTACAGCAACAGAAACGTATCAAGTTCGTATTGGTAGCTCAGGTAAAGAGTCAGCGAAAGAGTTATTAGCTGATGAAATCGTGGTTGCTGATGCAGCAGGTACGGCGATTCTAACTGAAAACTTTGAAAATTTTGCTGTGAATGATGATCTAAGCACTACATACTCTAGTTCTGCTGAAGCAACTGTTCAAGAACAATAATTATTTTGAAGTTTTAGATTGATCTTTATACGATTATGTTTAAAATGCCGCTTATTAATAAGCGGCATTTTTTTGTCTTGATTTTCTTATTAACTGTTGTTAAGTGCTAAATAGCTATTTTCATTGAAGTATTCTGGGATTTTATATATCTAAACCAAATACGATAGAGGACAGGTACTTTGAAGTAACTCTATGAAACCACAACATTTATCATAATAGGAACTATCAAAAATTCAGTATAATTATTTACAACATTATATTAAAAACTGGAAGGGTAAGAACGTAGATTTGAATAGAGTCAAAAGCAAAACTATACGACTCCATTGAGGTTAAACACCAAATTGTGTGTAGTTTCATGTTTAGCTAGTTTTAAAATATCTAGCTATAAGCCTTTGAAAAAATAGGTGAATGATAATAACACAAGGTTATTAGATAAAATGTTTAATCCAGTTGGTCTAAATTATTAAATCTAACATACTAAAAAGGCTTTAACTCTTGCGAGTTAAAGCCTTTTTTATTTTTGTAACTTACTGTAGTACAGTCTATTACTTTATCTATTAACCTTCTTGAGACGCTAAATACTCATTATAAGTACCAGCAAAGTCTGTGTGGCAATTACTTTTTAATTCAATAACACGAGTTGCTATACTTGAAACAAACTCACGGTCATGACTGACAAATACAATAGTACCTTCAAAGTTTTCCATCGCCATATTTAACGATTCGATTGATTCCATATCCATGTGGTTAGTAGGTTCATCCATGACTAAAATGTTAGGTTTCTGCATCATTATTTTACCAAATAACATACGACCTTGTTCACCACCTGATAATACTTTAACTGATTTGTTAATATCGTCTGCTGAAAATAATAAACGACCTAAATAGCCACGAACAGCCTGTTCATCATCAGTAGGTTGGCGCCATTGGCTCATCCATTCAAACAATGTCATGTCTGTTTCAAATTCATGTGCATGGTCTTGCGCGTAATAACCAATGTTTACATTGTCTGACCACGTTAATTCGCCAGAGTCATTAGCATAACCTGCATCATTCATTAACATACGTAAGAAGGTAGTTTTACCTATGCCGTTTTCGCCAATGACCGCAACACGTTCGCCCACTTCTATCATCATAGATAAATCTTTTAATACGTGGTTGTCGTCAAAGCTTTTGTTTACGTTCTCAAGTACCAGTGCATTTCTGAATAATTTCTTTTCTAGTTCAAAACGAATAAATGGATTAACACGACTTGACGGTTTAACGTCAGTTAATTGAATTTTGTCTATACGTTTCGCACGAGAGGTTGCTTGTTTTGCTTTTGAAGCGTTTGCTGAGAAGCGAGCAACAAAAGCTTGAAGTTCGCCAATTTGTGCTTTTTTCTTAGCGTTATCAGCAATAAGTTGAGCTCTAGCTTGTGTAGAAGCCAACATGTATTCGTCGTAATTACCTGGGAATACATTTAACTCGCCGTAATCTAAATCAGCCATGTGCGTACATACGGAGTTTAAGAAATGTCTATCATGCGAGATGATGATCATGGTTGAATTACGTTCGTTTAACGTTTCTTCTAGCCATTGAATAGTATGAATATCCAAGTTGTTGGTTGGTTCGTCGAGTAATAAAATATCAGGATCAGAGAATAACGCTTGAGCCAATAGAACACGAAGCTTCCAACCTGGCGCAACTTCACTCATTAAACCGTAATGTTGGTCAACTGGAATACCAACGCCCATAAGCAATTCACCAGCACGACTTTCTGCACTGTAACCGTCCATCTCTGCATATTCAGATTCTAAGTCACCAACACGCATACCATCTGCTTCACTCATTTCTGGTAAGGCGTAAATACGATCACGTTCTTCTTTAATTGCCCATAACTCGGTATGACCCATAATTACCGTATCTATTACAGTTGACGCTTCAAAACCGAATTGGTCTTGGCGTAATTTACCAATACGTTCGTTTGGATCTAAATTTACATTACCGCTGCTTTGCTCTAAATCACCACCAAGTATTTTCATGAAGGTAGATTTACCACAACCATTGGCGCCAATTAAACCGTAGCGATTACCGCCACCGAATTTTTGTGAGATGTTTTCGAAAAGAGGTTTTGCACCGAATTGTTGAGTGATGTTGTTAGCTTGAAGCATGAGTAGAATGTATTCCTAAGTACTGTATTTTAATGCCGTAATTATACAAGGCTTATAGTTAAATAACCATTTTAGTGTTTTTAAAGCTCTAATGAATTTTAATGTTTTTTATAAAATTGATAAATGTTATTTTTATACTTTAAGATATTAATTTATATGAATATTTATTGGTAATACGTGGTTTTTTCTGTAATGATAATGACTAATATGGAATATATAATAAAATTGGAAATATAAATAAACATGAAATATTTATTAACAAGCTTAATTTTAGTATTAACTCTGAGTGGTTGTTCAGGTAATGGAATGTCTAATGTTAAACAACTAAAAGCTAATGATTTTAAACAAGCAAAAACTCAAATAGTTATGATTGAAGATGATAAGCAGAGAAAGTCAGTTAAGAATGTATTGTCGGATTGGATGATTAGTAACGGATATGATGTAGCTGATTATGAAGTTAGGGTTATTGAAAAGCTGAAGGATGGACAGGTTTTATTCAAATACAATGCTAATTGGTGGTGGGATGTAGCATCATATATGCGTTATGCAAACTTAGAGCTAATTGACAAAAATGGAAGTGTACTGGCTAGTGTCGATTTTGATTCAGTAAAATATGGTGGAATGGACAAGTTTGGTGATGCAGAGCGACGCTTAAAAATATTAATGGAAGTACTAATGAATGAAATGGATACGGTGAACGCAGAAAAATGTTTAGAGCTTGGTTGCAAAAATTAAAAATCGTTTTTAAGTTTAATTAGCTTTTATCCACCTATACTTTTAAAAGTATAGGTGGATTTTTCTTATAAATTACTTAGTTCGACTTTTTTGTGGCTTACGATCATTAAACTGATTTTCACTAAAGCGTGTTAAACCTTGTTTGCCTTTACCTGCTGGTTTTGGTTTTTTACCGTAAGCTTTAACTTGTCCGGGCGATGTTTTATTGCCTGTTGAGTTGTTCTTACCCTTACCATTGTTTTTGTAGTGTTGTTTATTTAATTCACCACGTGTTTCTGCAGGTACTAAGCATGTAGGACCAGAACCAATGAGCTTTTTAAGCCCCATCTTCAATAATTCTTCTCTGATTATTGGCCAGTTAACAGGATCATGGTAACGCAATATCGCTTTGTGTAAACGACGTTGGATGGTGCCTTTAGGTACATTCACTTTCTCACTGTTTTTTCTAACATTTTTCAGTGAGTCAATTTCTGTATGGTATAAGGTTGTGGCATTTGCTAATGGCGATGGGTAAAAGTTTTGTACTTGATCTAACTTAAAATCGTTTTCTTTTAACCATAATGCAAGATTAACCATGTCTTTATTGGTTGTACCAGGGTGAGCAGAGATAAAGTAAGGGATCAAGTATTGCTTTTTACCCGCAACTTTAGAGTAATGATCAAACATTTCTTTAAACTTGTCGTAACTGCCCATACCAGGCTTCATCATTTTGTTTAATGGGCCTTCTTCGGTATGTTCTGGTGCTATTTTTAAGTAACCGCCAACATGATGTGTTGCTAGCTCTTTTACATATTCTGGTGATTCAATCGCTAAGTCGTAACGTACACCTGAGGCAATAAGTACTTTTTTGATACCTGGTACTGCACGTGCTTTCCTATAAAGTTCAACTGTAGGGGTTTGATCTGTATCTAAATGCCCACAAATAGTAGGCCAAACACATGACGGTTTACGACACGTTGCTTCAGCTTTTTCGCTTTTACAACGCAGTTTATACATGTTGGCTGTTGGACCACCTAAATCAGATATTACGCCAGTAAAACCAGGTACTTTTACTTTAATGTCTTCAATTTCTTTAATGATAGATTCTTCAGAGCGACTTTGAATGATTCGACCTTCATGCTCAGTAATCGAACAGAAAGTACAACCTCCAAAACAGCCACGCATGATATTAATTGATGTTTTTATCATGTCGTAAGCTGGAATTTTAGCATCGCCATAACTTGGGTGTGGAACGCGTTGATAATTTAAATCAAAAACACTGTCCATTTCAGCTTCTGATAAAGGTTGTGCTGGCGGATTTAACCAAATAATTCTATCGCCATGACTTTGTGCTAAAGGCTTAGCTGACGTTGGATTAACTTCTTGATGGAAAATACGAGAAGCATGGGCGTACATCATTTTGTTGTCGCGAACTTGTTCGTAAGTTGGTAAATTTATATAGGTAGTTTCCCACGGTTTCTTTTTGTCTTTCCACGTTTTATTTTGGTAGTCTTTTATTTCAATCACTTGTGGCGCTTTAGTCACGTCGTTAGTAATTAATGAATCGTTATATTCTTTTGCTGCTTCTTCACTATTACTATCACAACTTTTTTCTGTCATGTCTTGATAAGGGCTATGAATCGGATCTATTTTGCCGGGTTTATCAATGTTTCGTGAATCAATTCCTTTCCACCCTGGAAGTGCATGTTTAGCTAAAAAGGCACTGCCTCTTACGTCAGTAATACTTTTAGCTTCTTCGCCATTTGCTATTCTGTGTGCGATTTCAATAAGTGGTCGTTCTGCGTTACCGTATATTAATAAATCGGCTTTTGAATCAAATAATACTGAGCGACGTACTTTGTCTGACCAGTAATCGTAATGAGCTACACGACGCAAGCTGGCTTCAATACCACCAATAATAACAGGTACACCTTTATAGGCTTCTTTACAGCGCTGGGTATAAACGTTTACTGCACGGTCGGGTCTTTTACCACCTTCATCGTTTGGCGTGTAAGCATCATCATGTCGCATTCTTCGTTCAGCCGTATATCGGTTGATCATCGAATCCATGTTGCCCGAGGTCACACCAAAGAATAAGTTGGGTTCACCAAGTTCCATAAATGCGTCTTTGGAGCTCCAATCAGGCTGAGAAATAATACCAACACGAAAGCCTTGGTCTTCTAACATTCTGCCAATAATTGCCATACCAAAGCTTGGGTGATCAACATAGGCATCACCGGTAACAATAATAATGTCACAACTATCCCACCCCAAAACGTCCATTTCTGCACGAGACATAGGTAAAAATGGTGCTGTGCCGTAGCATTCAGCCCAGTATTTAGGGTAATCGAATAATAACTTACTCGTTTGGGTAACTTTATCGGTAGACTTCAAGATTGCAACTCTTAGTAAAACTATGACTAACTTTGGTGCGATTATACCTAGTGCCAGATTAAATAGGAATTGCTTTACAATATTTAGAGGGCTTTTTGGTGATTAAAGCACATTATCTAATAATTAAGCTAAAACTTAGCCCAAGTTAATCAATAGGTAATAGCTTCGTCTAATTAAATAAACAATCTAAAAATATAGATAAGTGCATTTGATTGTTTAGACTATCTATCGTCGCTATCAATCGCTAATTGTATTTTCTGGTGGTATTCATCAATGTGTAAGTTGAAGTGAATATCTTTGTAGCATGATGGGCATTCATCATAATAGTCTTGGTCGCCTCCAGATGTGTCTAAGGCTACATGTAGATGATGGCCACAATGAGGGCAGCTAATACGTTTGTTAGTAATATCTTGGGGCATGGTAACTCCTCGACTTGTCGTCAATACAGTCTTTGAATAAGAGTGTCTGTCATTCTGTTTATGTAGAGCAATCTTATACTGAGTATGAACCAAATTTGATAAAATACACGAGGAAAATAGCTCCGTTTAACTAAGCTATTAAAGGCTAAGGATATTTATATTTTGAAATAGGAGGTGTAAGCATTTTAGTTTTAAAATGTGCGTTTATGTACTTATATAGTTTGTCGTTTTAAAAGATAAAACACTAAAGCTTAATTGTATAGTGTTCAAATATAAGAATTCAAAGCTTCATCTTTATCACATGCTTTTAACTTTCATCATCAACAAGTAAATGTTCTATTTTATTAGGAATACCATCCCATTCTTTAGCATCAGCGGGTGGAGCTTTCATTTCTGTAATTCTTGGCCACACTTGGGACAGTTCAGCATTTAATTCAATAAAGTTCCTTTGTGCTTCAGGCACTTCATCTTCTTGGAATATTGCGTCAGCAGGACATTCAACGGGACATAAATCACAATCGATACAATCATCAGGGTTGATCGCTAAAAAATTAGGGCCTTCATAAAAAGCATCAACGGGACACACAGCCACACAATCAGTATATTTACATTTTATACAATTATCAGTTACTACAAATGCCACAATTTACCCTAGATTCATCAGACGAAATATTTTCAGGCGATCATACCTTGAACATAAACAAATTCAATTACTGATTTCATTAATTCGATTGGTATCACCAAGCTCTTGGGGTAAAATAGCGAGAATTAGTTGTTATTTTCCCGTCTGGGTATGTAGTTTTGGAAATTTTATGCTTCGTTTGACCAACCTTAAGTTAGATCTCAATCACCAACCTGAAGAATTAGAACAAGCTATTTTGCAAACGCTGTCTATTAGCGCTGAGCAATTAGTGAAATTTAATGTATTTAAACGCGGTTACGATGCTCGTAGAAAAAACTCCATCATTTTAATGTACACGGTAGATGTTGAAACCACAGTAGATGAAAAACTGCTTGAACAATTTGCAGACGATAATAATGTTAAATTGAGCCCTGATACTAACTATTACTTTGTTGGTGAAGCACCAGAAGTTGTAGAACAAAGACCTGTTGTTATTGGTTTTGGCCCGTGTGGTTTATTTATAGGTTTAGTCTTAGCTCAAATGGGCTTTAAGCCGATTATTTTAGAACGCGGCAAAGAAGTACGTGAACGTACCAAAGATACTTTTGGTTTTTGGCGTAAAAAAATATTAAACACTGAATCAAACGTTCAGTTTGGTGAAGGTGGTGCAGGTACTTTTTCTGATGGAAAACTATATAGCCAAGTTAAAGATCCAAAACATTACAGCCGTAAAGTATTACATGAATTTGTAGATGCTGGCGCACCAGAAGAAATTCTATATGTAAGTAAGCCGCATATTGGTACGTTTAAACTCGTTACTATGATTGAAAAAATGCGTGCGACAATAACCGAATTAGGTGGTGAAATTAGATTCAGCCAACGCGTAGATGACATTTTATTTGAAGATGGTGAAGCTAATAACGCCGAAACGGATGCTGAAAGTGATAGCAGTGCCGAAACTAATCGCAAGGTTGTAGGTGTTAAGCTTTCAACTGGAGAGATCATAAAAACTCAGCATGTAGCGTTAGCTGTAGGGCATAGTGCCCGTGATACTTTTAAAATGTTAAACGATAAAAATGTTTATATGGTGGCTAAGCCATTTTCTATTGGTTTTAGAATTGAGCATGAGCAATCTGTTATTGATGATGCTCGATTCGGCAAAAACGCAGGACATCCTATTTTAGGTTCAGCCGATTATAAATTAGTTCATCATTGTAAAAATGGTCGCTCTGTTTACAGTTTTTGTATGTGCCCAGGTGGTACTGTTGTAGCCGCTGCCTCAGAAGAAGGGCGATTAGTAACGAATGGTATGAGCCAATACTCTCGTCATGAACGTAATGCCAATAGTGCGATTGTTGTTGGCATCGACCCGAAAGATTTCTCATACGGTAGCGATAATGATGAAAGTGATAATATTTTAGCAGGTGTCGATTTACAAAGACGACTTGAAGAGTTTGCTTATAAACTAGGTGGCGAGAACTACGATGCGCCTGTGCAACTTGTAGGTGATTTTTTAGCAGGAAGAAAGTCTGGTGAACATGGTAGTGTTGAGCCATCTTACAAGCCAGGTGTTACTTATTGTGATTTAAGTGAAACCTTACCTCCTTATGCAATAGAAGCTCTACGTGAAGCATTACCTGCTTTTGAAAAGAAAATTAAAGGCTTTGCAATGGAACACGCTACTTTAACAGCCGTTGAAACACGTACGTCTTCACCTATTCAAATTACTCGTGATAAAGAAACCTACCAAAGCTTAAATGTTGATGGTTTATATCCTGCGGGTGAAGGTGCAGGTTATGCAGGCGGAATTTTATCTGCAGGTATAGACGGTATTAAAATTGCGGAAGCGATTGCTTTGAGTATGTTGAAGAAGTAATTTAGCCAGTTTTTAAATATTCAGTTAAATGATTATCTCGTTCTAGAAACATAAGCCTATTACTCAAACTGAGTACTAGGCTTTTTTTTATCCTTTATTCCTTTAACTGAATTGTTTTCAATAATGTAAGGCAAGGTATGTGTTTGCCAATTTGATAAAGGCAGTTGCTCATACATATTGTTCATGGTTTTCCACAAACTATTTAAAGAAATACGTTTAACAATCCAATGTGGAATGATGCCTTTAGGATCAGCAATCACTGTATAGGTAATATTAATGTTGCCATTATCAACGGGCTTAATAAGCCAATGGGCTTTTATCACCTCTATTTTTATCATGTTGTTTTGTAAATAAGCGGGCTTGTTGACATCTTCTACCTGTATTTCAACAGACAAATCATCATTCTGCCAATGGCGCGAGTTAATTAACATATAGCGTTCTGATACAGGCCAAAAACTATTGAAGTTAACAATAAATAGGTTTTCTTGAGGAGATATATTTTCAATTACTTGGCTGGAATGGGCATTATCCAACCACAGAGGCATGTTCTTTGTGTCTTGAATAAATAGTAAAAAACTAGACAAGCTAGACTGTATTGTTGTATTTACCTTTATTTCAATTAACGGGCTATTTTTAGATTTATGATAAGCAACATGAATGTTGTTATCTTCTTTCCATGTTTTCCATAAAGTTTTGTCTACTACTTCTGCGCTCAATATTCCTATATTCGATATATTTGATTGAACAGCTAAACTACCCAAAGGAAATAATGCCGTTAACATTAAAGAAATATAAACAAAAATGTATGTTGATGAATGCGTGTTATTTACGGCTTTTTTATTCACTGTATTAATAACAAAAACCTTATATTTATTGCAATTAGGGCCATATTACACTATATTCCCGTGCTCATTTATTCCTTCGTTGGAATAAAGCAAAAGATTTAGCAAGATAGGGTTTTATTTAATAACGATTATTTAATAAAACCGTGTCTATAAATATTAACATTGATAATACCAGCCTCAATAACAAATTATTGGGGTTAGTATGAAACTAAAGCAAGCGGCACTTAGTGTGTGTCGCCACTGTACAAAGGATATTTCATGCCAGTAATAACTCTTCCTGACGGCTCTCAGCGTTCTTTCGATAAAGCAGTATCTATTATGGATGTTGCATTAGATATCGGCCCAGGTTTAGCAAAAGCAACGATCGCAGGCCGTATTGACGGACAACTTGTTGATGCGTGCGAATTAATTGAAAACGATGCGTCTTTACAACTTATTACGAGTAAAGACAGTGAAGGGCTTGAAATTATTCGCCATTCAACTGCTCATTTATTAGGTCATGCTATTAAGCAATTATGGCCAAATACTAAAATGGCAATCGGTCCTACTATTGATAACGGCTTTTATTACGATGTTGATTTAGAAGAATCTATTACAGAAGATGATTTAGTTAAACTTGAAAAACGTATGACTGAATTAGCCAGAACTGGTTATGAAGTTATTAAGAAAACAGGTACTTGGCAATATGCTTATGATGCATTTACTGAGCGCGGTGAAACATACAAGCTAGAAATTCTTGATGAAAACATAGATAAATCAGATACACCTGCTTTATATCATCATCTTGAATATACAGATATGTGTCGTGGTCCTCATGTTCCAAGCATGCGTCATTGTCATCATTTCAAACTAATGAAAGTTGCTGGCGCTTACTGGCGTGGTAATTCAGACAATAAAATGTTGCAACGTATATACGGAACAGCATGGGCTGATAAAAAACAACTTAAAGCATATATCCAACGTTTAGCAGAAGCTGAAAAGCGTGATCACCGTAAAATCGGTAAAACGTTAGACTTATTCCATTGGCAAGAAGAAGCGCCAGGAATGGTGTTTTGGCATAACGATGGTTGGACTATATATACAGAACTAGAAAAGTTCATTCGTGAAAAGCTTCATGAATATGATTACGACGAAGTTAAAGGTCCATTAATGATGGATCGCGTGCTTTGGGAAAAATCAGGACATTGGGACAAGTATGCAGAAAACATGTTCACAACAACGTCTGAGAAGCGTGAATATGCGATAAAACCAATGAACTGTCCTGGTCATGTACAAATATTTAACCAAGGCTTAAAATCTTACCGTGATTTACCATTACGTATGGCTGAGTTTGGTTGTTGTCATCGTAACGAGCCATCAGGTTCTTTACATGGTTTAATGCGCGTACGTGGTTTTACCCAAGATGATGCACATATCTTCTGTACAGAAGAACAAGTTCAAAGCGAAGTAACTCAATGTATTGAAATGGTCTATGATGTATATAAATCATTTGGTTTTGAAGATATAATAGTTAAATTATCAACGCGTCCTGAAAAACGCATTGGTAGTGACGAAATATGGGACAAAGCTGAACAAGGTTTAGCACAAGCGTTAACTGATTTAGGTATCAATTTTGAGTATCTTCCAGGTGAAGGTGCTTTCTATGGTCCTAAAATTGAATTTACTTTACTTGATTGTTTAGGTCGTAATTGGCAATGTGGTACAGTTCAATTAGATTTTGCTTTACCAGAACGTTTAGATGCAACTTATGTAGGTGAAGATAACGAACGTTACACACCTGTTATGATTCATCGTGCAATTTTAGGATCTTTAGAACGTTTTATCGGAATTTTGATAGAAGAGTACACAGGTAAATTTCCTACATGGTTATCGCCAAATCAAGTGACTGTAATGAATATTACGGGCAAACAGGACGATTATTGTGAAAAAGTTGCAAAAAAACTGAAAGAAAGTGGATTTAGAGTAAAACTAGACTTGAGAAATGAGAAGATAGGCTTTAAAATCCGCGAGCACACTTTGAAGCGTGTTCCATATTTGTTAGTTGTTGGTGACAAAGAAATGGAATCTGGCGAAATCGCTATACGAACTCGAAGTGGTGAAGATTTAGGTACAATGTCTGTTGATGGTTTTATCCAGAAATTAACTGAAGAAGTTAAATCTAGAATATAAACGGGCATAATAATATTTTATAATCCATATATTACAATTCAGTAATAAAATATGGGAACAAAGTTCTTTGGAGGAACATGGCTATTAAAGGTGGTCAACGAGGCGGGCAAAAAGAGCCAGCTCATCGTTTGAATGAATTAATTACAGGTACTGAAGTACGTTTGATCCGTTATGATGGCGAAGCTGGAGGGATTGTTACTTTAGATGAAGCAATGAATCAATCTATCGAAGCTGGAGTTGATTTAGTAGAAATCAGTCCAACGGCACAGCCGCCAGTTTGTCGAGTGATGGACTACGGTAAGTTCTTGTATGAAAAAGCCAAAGAACAAAAAGAAGCTCGTAAAAAGCAGAAACAAATACAGGTTAAGGAAATTAAATTCCGACCTGGTACAGATGAAGGCGACTATCAGGTAAAACTACGCAGCCTGAAGCGCTTTTTAGAGGATGGCGACAAGATCAAGGTAACATTACGTTTCCGCGGTCGTGAAATGGCCCACCAAGAACTAGGCTTAGATTTGTTAACTCGCGTTAAAAACGACTTAGCAGAACTAACAGTAGTTGAGTTTTTCCCTCGTAGAGCGGAAGGGCGTCAAATGGTGATGGTCTTAGCCCCTAAAAAATAGATAATAACTGGTAGTTAAAGTAATGAGTTGGCTTGCTGACTCATTCACCACTATTATCGAAAACTGGTAATATAGGCTTACAAGTAAAACTTAACATCCTAATTGTAAAATTAGGCACTGAGTTTTCGCCTAGATTGCTTAAATTTGGCATCCCAATGCGGAGTTATTTATAATGCCTAAAATGAAAACAAATAAAGGTGCTGCAAAGCGCTTTAAAAAAACAGCTACAGGTTACAAGTTCAAACAAGCTGGTCTTCGTCATATTCTGACTAAGCGCCGTACTAAAGTTAAGCGTCATTTGCGTGCTAAATGCATGATTTCTGCGGCTGATATTAAATCAGTTAAAAAACTTTTACGTCACGGTTAATAGGAGATATAGAAAATGGCAAGAGTAAAACGTGGTGTACAAGCACGTGCACGTCACAAGAAGGTTTTAAAGCAAGCTAAAGGTTACTACGGTGCTCGTAGTCGCGTTTATCGCGTTGCTTTCCAAGCCGTAACTAAAGCTGGCCAATACGCATACCGTGACCGTCGTCAACGTAAGCGTCAATTCCGTCAACTTTGGATTGCTCGTATTAACGCAGCAGCTCGTCAAAATGGTTTATCTTACAGCCGTTTCATTAATGGTCTTAAAAAGGCTGCTATTGAAATCGATCGTAAGATCCTAGCTGACATTGCAGTATACGACAAAGCAGCATTTACATTCTTAGTTGAAAAAGCGAAAGCTTCTTTAGTTTAAGATTGAAATATTGTTTAGTATAAAGGACGCCTAGTGCGTCCTTTTTCTATTCTGTTTTAGCTTAAAGAGTTGTAACGAATGTTTTTAGTTTGAATAAAAGTATTCGTTACAATTATTTTATATTTAACTTATGAAGGATGCATTGCCATGGGTCTTGCTGATAAAGTTTTAGCGGTGAATAATGATTTACCTATTCGTACAGATGCTCCAGTACATAGCGGTAAAGTACGATCAGTTTATTGGTTAACAGAAGCTGATAGCAAACGTTTAATTCAAGAAAAAGGCTACGACGTAGCTGCAGGTACTGAGTTAGCTATTATGGTGATCAGTGACCGTATTTCAGCATTCGATTGCATTTGGAAAGGCGAAGGTGGCTTAAAAGGTGTTCCTGGTAAAGGCGCGGCTTTAAATGCTATTTCAAACCATTGGTTTCAGTTATTTAAAGACAAAGGCTTAGCTGATAGCCATATTTTAGGTATTCCACATCCTTTCGTATGGATAGTTCAAAAAGCTAAGCCAGTAATGATTGAAGCTATTTGCCGTCAATACATCACAGGTTCAATGTGGCGTTCGTATAGTAAAGGTGAACGTGAGTTTTGTGGTATTCAATTACCTGAAAATTTAGCAAAAGATTCTAAGTTACCTGAGTTACTTCAAACGCCATCAACCAAAGGTATTTTGAAAGGTATTCCTGACGTTCCTGAAGCAGATGATGTAAATATTACTCGTAAGAACATTGTTGATAATTTTGAAGCTTTCAATTTTAAATCAACAAGCGATATCAGCTTATACGAAAAACTATTAACAGAAGGCTTTAATGTTATTTCTGATGCATTAGCTGAAATTGATCAAGTGTTTGTTGATACCAAGTTTGAGTTCGGTTACGTAAAAGATAAAGCAGGCAATGAAAAGCTAATCTATATGGATGAAGTAGGAACACCTGATTCATCACGTATTTGGGATGCTGAGCAATACAGTAAAGGTAAAATTGTTGAAAACTCAAAAGAGGGCTTTCGCCAATTATTATTAAGCTACTTCCCAGATCCTGATATTCTTTTAAATAAAGAGAGAATGTCTGAAAGAGAAGCTTTAGCAAGAGACAATGAACTACCTGAGTCGGTACTTATGGCTGTTTCTGAAACCTATATTGCGATAGCAGAAAAAATCACACAAAGTAAAATCGTGATCTCTGATAATCCCAAACAAGAAATTATTGATATTTTAAAAGCCGAATATCAACTGATTGACTAGTTAGCAGATTAGCTAGCTTAGCAACAACGATATAGCCCTTTAAACTAAAAACCACAGTTATCATACTGTGGTTTTTTTATGTGTAAAAATAGCCAATAGCGCAAACGATGAGTAATACGTTGGTTAGTTTTAGCTTAGCTTTGTCATTCTTCATATTTCTTCTCTACAAAAGTAGTGTTCTGATATTAATGATCAATTTTATAGGTTTATAAAAGCTTTTTAATAACTGAATTGGCGGTGATTAGGCGAGAAAATAAAGCCCATAACTCCTTAAATTTCATAATTAAGTAAAACACTGTCACTCTCATATCGATATTTAGCAGGTTAATCTCTAAAAGCTGCTCTTTTCACTACATTTATTCGTCCAAATTGTGTAGAATCAGTCTCCATTTTATTATTCGAATTAGTCTACCCAAAGCCTTAACTTTTAAGTAAGGTGCTTTAGAGGAAATCATGAATTTAGACGATATTATCTTGCAGGCAGAACAGGCAATTGCTGCTGCTACCGATCCTGCTACGCTAGATCAAGTACGAGTTAACTTTTTAGGTAAAAAAGGGTTATTTACAGAGCAAATGAAAGGGCTTAGTAAATTACCTAAAGAAGAAAAACCTAAAGCAGGGCAAGTAATCAACATAGCTAAGCAACATGTTCAAAAATTGCTTACAGATCGTGGTGAATTATTACGTGCTGAAGTTATTAAGCAAAAATTAGCTGCAGAGTCTATTGATGTGACTTTACCAGGTAGAGGCAACGAAAATGGTGGTCTTCATCCTGTAACGCGTACTATCGAACGTATTGAAAGCTTTTTCGGTGACTTAGGTTTTTCTGTTAAAGAAGGTCCTGAAGTTGAAGATGATTTTCATAACTTCGATGCGTTAAATATTCCTGAGCATCATCCTGCTAGACAAGATCACGATACTTTCTATTTTAATCCTAAGCTTGTATTACGTACGCAAACTTCAGGTGTACAAATTCGTACAATGGAAAAAGAAGCGCCGCCATTAAGAATTATTTCTCCTGGTAAAGTATATCGTAACGATTACGACCAAACACATACGCCTATGTTCCATCAGGTTGAAGGTTTGATGGTAGACAAAGACGTTAGCTTTACGCATCTTAAAGGTATTTTACACGACTTCTTACATCACTTTTTTGAAGAAGAAGTTGAAATCCGTTTCCGTCCATCTTACTTCCCGTTTACTGAACCTTCAGCAGAAGTTGATATTATGGGTAAGAATGGTAAATGGTTAGAAGTTTTAGGCTGTGGCATGGTTCACCCTAATGTACTGAAATCGGCTGGTATCGACCCAGAAGTCTACACAGGTTTTGCCTTTGGTATGGGTGTAGAGCGTTTAACTATGCTTCGCTATGGTGTGAATGACTTACGTTCATTCTTTGAAAACGATCTTCGCTTCTTAAAACAGTTCAAGTAGGAAAGCCAACAATGAAATTTAGTGAATCATGGTTAAGAGAGTGGGTTAATCCTGCTATTTCTTCAGATGAGTTATCTCATCAAATTACAATGGCTGGCTTAGAAGTTGATGCTGTTGAACCTGTTGCTGGTGAATTCAGCGGCGTTCTCATTGGTGAAGTGGTTGAATGTGGGCCTCATCCAGATGCGGATAAATTACAAGTAACAAAAATCAATTTAGGACCTGATTTCAACGACGGTGAGTTAGTTGATATTGTTTGTGGTGCTAAAAATTGTCGTTTAGGTCTTAAAGTTGCTGTTGCCACTGTTGGCGCAGTTTTACCTGGCGATTTTAAAATTAAGAAAGCTAAATTACGTGGTGTTCCATCGCACGGTATGTTGTGTAGTGAATCAGAAATTGGTTTAGCTGAAAATTCAGACGGTATTTTAGAATTAGCTCAAGATGCACCTATTGGTTTATGTGTACGTGAATATCTTGATTTAGATGATGTAACTATCGATGTTGATTTAACAGCTAACCGTGGTGACTGTTTAGGTCTTAAAGGTTTAGCTCGTGAAGTAGGTGTTTTAAATAGCCTAACCGTTACAGAACCTGTAATTAACGACGTAGCTGCTGCCATTACTGATGAGTTAACAATAACATTATCAGCTGAGCAAGCATGTCCACGTTATTTAGGTCGTGTGATCAAAAATATCGACGTAACGGCTCAATCACCGTTATGGATGGTAGAAAAATTAAGACGTTGTGGTATTCGTTCAATAGACCCTGTAGTTGATGTAACAAACTACGTTTTATTAGAGCAAGGTCACCCAATGCACGCTTTTGATTTAGATAAAATCGAAGGTGGAATTAATGTACGTTTCGCTAATAAAGAAGAGAAGTTAACTTTATTAGATGAAAATGAAGTAACGCTTTCAGCTGAAACTTTAGTTATCGCAGATGATAACAAAGCTTTAGCAATGGCTGGTATTTTTGGTGGTTTAGCTTCAGGTGTTACATCAGAATCTAAAAACATCTTTTTAGAAAGTGCCTTTTTTAGCCCGTTAGCTATTTTAGGTAAAGCGCGTCAGTATGGCTTACATACCGATGCATCACATCGTTACGAGCGTGGCGTAGATCCACAATTACAACTTGATGCGATGAACCGTGCAACTGAATTACTACTAGAAATTGTTGGTGGTGAAGCAGGTCCAGTAACTGAAGCTAAGTCTGAAGAAAATATCCCTCAAGAAAAACAAATTAGTTTGCGTAGAGTTAAATTAGATTCTCGTATTGGTCATCATATTGGTGATGAACAGGTGGCTGATATCCTAACGCGTTTAGGTTTTACTATTTCGTTTGAAAACGACGTATGGCAAGTCACTGTTCCAGCTTACCGTTTTGACATTAAAATCGAAGTTGATTTAATTGAAGAAGTGGCTCGTATATTTGGTTACAACAACATCCCTAATGTTTCGCCAAAAGCGACATTAAGCATGTGTGCAAACAAAGAAGCAAACTTAAGTGTAAGCCAATTACGTAATGCGTTAGTTAACCGTGGTTATCAAGAAGCTATTACTTACAGCTTTGTTGACCCTAAAGTTCAAGCCTTATTACATCCTGATCAAGAAGTGATGACATTACCTCATCCTATTTCTTCAGAAATGTCAGTAATGCGTTTAAGCTTATGGACTGGATTATTGCAATCAGTTGCTTATAACCAAAACCGTCAACAAAACAGACTACGTTTATTTGAAACAGGTTTACGTTTTGTTCCTGACGAGTCTGCTGAAAATGGTGTAAGACAAGACAACATGCTTGCTGGTGTTATTACAGGTCAACGTAATGAAGAACACTGGGATATGGAAAAAGCAGCAACAGATTTTTACGATATAAAGTCTGATGTAGAAGCGCTACTTTCACTAACTGCAGATGCATCAGCTTACGAATTTTCAAAAGCTGAAGTCAGTGCATTACACCCAGGGCAAACCGCTGGGATCTACCGTAATGGTAGTTTAGTTGGCTATGTTGGAACGTTACATCCTGAATTAGAACGTAAATTAGGCTTAAACAGTAAAACTTTAATTTTCGAACTATTATTGTCTGAAATTCTAACGGCTAAAATTCCTGAAGCTGCCGCTATATCTCGCTTTCCGTCGAATAGACGTGACATCGCAGTAGTAGTAAAAGAAGAAGTTGACTCAAAAAATGTGTTACAACTTATTGAAAAGGTTGGCGGAAATTATTTAATTGATCTAAACTTGTTCGATGTATACCGTGGCGAAAGCATAGAAGAAGGCTCGAAGAGCTTGGCTATAGCCCTTATACTGCAAGATAATGATAAAACACTTGAAGAAAAAGACATTACAGATGTTGTTAACAGAGTGGTTGATTCATTAGAAACTCAATTAAACGCATCACTGAGGGATTGAGCAATGGCGCTTACCAAAGCAGAAGTAGCAGAACATTTGTATGAAAAAGTCGGTCTTAACAAACGCGACGCAAAAGATATGGTTGAAATATTTTTTGAAGAAATACGTGAGACGTTAGAAAGCGGTGAGCAGGTGAAACTTTCAGGATTTGGAAATTTTGATCTGCGAGTGAAGAGCGAACGTCCGGGTAGAAACCCTAAAACTGGTCAAGATATTCCAATCTCGGCTCGTAAGGTAGTTACATTTAGACCAGGTCAGAAATTAAAAAGTCGAGTTGAAGACGGTAACGGTTAAGTAGTACGTTCAAAATTGACTTATAAAAGGCTGCTTTGCAGCCTTTTTTGTTGCCTGTTATTTAGGTTCTATGATTATGATTTTTGATTAATTGCCGACATTATACCAATTTGATTAATTAAGTGATCTACTTTTTCATGAGGAAAAATGGATAATTACAAGGCATAAAATTTAGTCAGTAGTTATTCTACTTATAAATTTTATAACGCCGTCATTATTAATTTTAACCGTTAAAAATGAGCAGTTAATTAATCAATTTGGTATTAGTTCAGTTTACTTATGTCACCAATCTTAGGTATTATTTTGACGTTGTTTTTTTCGTTTTTATCTTTAGAGCTAAACTTTACAGGTTTTAGCTTTACAGGCTTAATCATATTTGGTTTTGGCTCGTCTTTTATCTTTTTGTTAAAGACTTTACGACAAACACTTTTTGAAGCGTTAAGAGAAAGATGAATAAACAGAACAATACACAAAGCAAATATTGCTCCGCTAATTAATGCAGGTAAACTTAAAGGAATAGCGAGTTGATATTGTTGAATAGTTGCTTGCGCCATAGATTCATCAAACTCAGTCACAAAATAAAAAACGCGTTTAATATACTCCACATCTTGTAAATTAGACAAATGACCTTGTAAATCCGTTACTCTGTCTGACACCTTTGAAATAATGTTTCCGGTTTCGTTAATTGAAGGCTCGCTGTTGGTTAAATACTTATCTACCATTAAGCTTAACTTACCATCAAAGTGACGATCGGCAATTAACTGGTAGTCACTTAATTGTAATAATGCCTCATTTAAATGACCTGATAGTCTTTGGGAATACTGCTGAATGAACTCAGGCAGTTGTAAACCTATAATGAAGGTTGATGTAAACAAACATCGATCAAATAATGTAGATAATATTCTTAACATAGACAAGTTTCCTAAGCTCCATGGCTAACAACTTCTGAGTTTATATAAACATAAGCTTGAACATACATAAAGTAATTTACACTTTGCTTATAGATTTTTGAGCAAAGTTAGCGTCTTTAAGCTGAAAACTACTGTGTTGCTAATGCTCTAAAGGATTTGTACTAGAAAGTTAAACACTATATGGTTAGCCCATTCTTTTATAAGGTAAATTAAACATGCGTCCTAGCCGTTTTCCTGAACGCGAAACCACTCAAATTAACTGGCAAGTGGTTAAAATGCTCCTCCCATATATTATGGAGTTTAAAGTACGTATTGGCTTTGCATTATTATGTTTAGTATTAACTAAAGTTGCTAGCGTATATTTACCTTTTATATTAAAAGATATTGTCGACTTATTAGATCAACAACAAGAAAACCGTGTCTACCTAGTACCATTTGGACTTGTAGCTGCTTATGGTTTAATTAGATTATCAATCGTATTATTTGCTGAGATACGCGATACCTTATTTGGTCGAGTCACAGAACGCGCTATCAGACGTATTGGCTTAAAAGTCTTTAACCATCTGCATCAACTGGATTTAGACTTTCATTTGAATCGTCAAACGGGTGGTTTATCTCGAGATATTGACCGAGGAAATTCAGGCGTTAGTTTTTTAATGCGCTTTATGATTTTTAATATTATCCCTACTTTATTAGAAATTGTGATGGTAATAGGCATTTTGTTTTTTAACTACGGCATATGGTTTGCGTTGATCACAGCATCTTCAATCACTTTTTATATTCTCTATTCTATTAAAGCAACTAATTGGCGTACCGAATTTATTAGAGAAGCAAACAAAGCTGACTCTTCAAGTAATACTAGAGCCATAGACAGCCTACTTAATTATGAGACTGTTAAATACTTCACCAACGAAGCTTATGAAGCCGATGCTTACGATCACCAATTAGAAAACTGGGAAAAAGCCAAAGCTAAAAATCGTTTATCTTTATTTGCATTAAATGGTGGACAAGCCATTATCATTTCTGTATCCATGACTGCAATGCTAGGTTTAGCGGCTTATCAAGTGACATATGAAGAAATGACACTGGGTGACTTTGTATTAATTAATGCTTTTATGATGCAGCTATTTATACCACTTAACTTTCTGGGTTTTGTTTACAGAGAAGTTAAAGGTTCATTAGCTAACATTGAACACATGTTTGGTTTATTGCTAAAAAGCCCTAAAGTGACTGATATTGATCATGCGCCTGATCTAGATATTAAAGGTGGGCAAGTCGACTTTTCTAATGTCTCGTTTGCTTACGATAGTAAACGTCCTATTTTAAAAAATATCTCATTTTCAATTAAGGCAGGTCAAAAAATTGCCATTGTAGGTGAAAGTGGTTCAGGTAAATCAACATTGGTTAAGTTGCTATTTCGGTTTTACGATGTAACTCAAGGTTCAATAACGATTGATGGACAAGCAATTGATAAAATCAGTCAACATTCGCTAAGAAAAAACATTGGAATAGTGCCTCAAGATACAGTGCTATTTAACGACACTCTCTTTGAAAACATTAAATACGGTAATACTAATGCCACTGATGAAGAGGTTGAAAAAGCGATAGAGTTATCTCATTTGTCAGCGTTTATTGAATCATTACCTGAAGGCACTGAGACTAAAGTTGGAGAGAGAGGTTTAAAGCTCTCAGGTGGCGAGAAACAGCGTGTAGCCATTGCGCGTACCATATTAAAGAATCCTGCTATTTTGGTGTTTGATGAAGCGACATCGTCTTTAGATAGCCATTCAGAGCAAGCGATATTAAAAGCGATTCAAACCGTCGCCCAAGATCATACCAGTTTGGTTATTGCTCATCGTTTATCTACTATAGTTGATGCCAATAATATTATTGTGATGAACAAAGGAGAAATTGTAGAAGAGGGTGATCATCAAACGCTTATTAATCGAGAAGGTCATTATTTTAGAATGTGGCAATTACAACAATCTAACTAACTTTAATTCTGGATAAGCAATGTTTCACAATAACGCTATTTTAAACGTTCTCGGCATTACTTTTATTATTAATAACCCGTTATTGAGTAAGTAAAAGTGCCTTGATAACGAATAAACTATCATCATTGTGACGTTAACTGAAATATTGATTAATTTTCATTGACTTAAAAATTCATTACCCAGAACTCAGGTTAACTAATTAAATAATACAGAACTTATAGACAAGAATATGACAACAGAAGAAATAGAAATAACACAAACAAGGCAATGGATTGAACAAGTGATTGTTGAACTCAATTTTTGCCCTTTTGCTAAAAAAGAATTAATCAATAACACAATTCATTATTATCTGTCGGAACAAAAAAAATTAAAATTGGCATTAGCTGAAGTATTCGAACAGTGTCTTTATTTGAAAAACAATCCCCAGATAGAAACTAGCTTGATCATTTACAACCAAGGCTTCAAATCTTTTGAACAGTATTTAGAGCTTGTGGATTATGCAAATGAGTTACTTTTTGATTCAGAGTTTGAAGGGGGCTTTCAACTAGCGAGTTTTCATCCTGATTATTATTTTGATGGAGCAGATATGGACGATGCAGAAAACTATACTAATAGATCACCATACCCTGTTATTCACCTGTTAAGAGAAGAAAGCCTAACACGTGTGTTATCAACGTATAAAAACCCTGAAAATATTCCAGAAAATAATATGGCTCTGGCTCAAGAAAAAGGCAGTAATTTCTTTGAGCAAATACTAAAAAATATTAAAAATAGTTGATGTTTTTCAGTTACAGTTACTAGCTGAAACAATTATTAAAACTCGGTATACTGCATGCTTCTGACATTGCAGCTTAAATATAGGTATTCTTTTTCGTGGAAAATAATCAAATGATCAATGTGGGTGGAAACATTGAAAGTGCAGTACAAGGTCAATATTCAATTGATATAAGAGCAGTACTTCAAGAGGCTTGGGCTTTAACTAAAATATCAAGGTTATCTATTGTGATAGGTGCATTAATTTGCATGTTTTTATCTATGGTTATTGTTTTGGTAACAAGCCAGTATTTAGGTGGGGTTGAGAGCGCATTAAAAGATATGAAAGCTCAATACATTATTAATGTATTAGTTACCTTAGCTATTTCTCCATTTATCGCTGGCATTGAAATGATGGGCGTTTTTCATGCCGTTGGTTTAAAAACACAGCCTAAATTAGTATTCGCTTTTTTAAGTAAAGGCGCCATTATTGCGATATGTGCATTGTTATCCTCAACCTTGTCGTCACTCGGTTTTAATTTGTTAATCTTACCAGGCATCTTTTTATTAGTGACTTTATCGCTAACGGTTCCGTTAGTTGTTGAGAAAAATATGATGCCGATAAAAGCGATTATCCTCAGTGTTAAATCGCTACGTTTTCAGTTTTTCAAATTACTCGCTATTTACGGAATCTTAGCGATGATTTTAATTATTTCGATTTTCCCTTTACTTGCCATGATGAATTCAGGTTTTGAAATGATTGGCATCGTATTTTTATGTTTTGTTCTTACTTATTTAACGCCACTTTTTTACAACACTAAAGGTATTTTATATCGCGAAATTTTTGGTATTAAAGTGAATACGTCAGAAGCACCTGCTGGAAGTCATACTGATAACGATGATGATAATCATGATAGTGGTGATAATGACAGTAGCGATAATGACAGTAACAATAGTAATGGCAATAACGGCAGCTTCACGGCTTAAAGTGTTAACTTCTCGGTATATTTAAAGTTGACTCTTAAGTGAATCTTTTGAATTAATGAGATTGTTAAAATAAAAAGCTATTTATGTGTGAACATAAATAGCTTTTTTTTATATAATACCAAACGGATTAATTTATTGCTCACTTAGCGAGAATTTAAAGGCTTAGAGGCACAGGTTCATAGTTCCAGACTGAACCTAAGCACCTACATCCATGTAGGCGAGGCATTGATTGAAGAGAATGGTTATTCTCGGTAACTGCTCCTGCGTTACCCTAATGTCCTACATCCATGTAGGAACCTTGTCAAAATCAATAACGCGGCATATGAGCCTTTAAATTCTCGCCCTTCGGGAGCTCATTAGCAAACTGATAACATCACAAAATTAAAAAAATATAGAATAACTATGTTTAATCAATTTTGCTTGTTCTAAGCTTGCTAATGTAGTTCTAAGTTGCTCAATAAATTAATCCGTTTGGTATAAGGTGTTTTGGAGCTTAACTCATGAATGAAGTGACTGAGTGCTACTTTACCTGCACTATATCAATAGAGTTAGTGTCTGGCTCGTTTGACATGATATTGTCTGTTGAAATCACTTGAGGAACTTGTAGTGTGATCTCTTCACGGTCAAAAGCAATATCGCCACCATTAATAACGCCCGAATCTTTAGAAATACTCTTAAAGTCAAACAATTCACTGTCACACATATGAGAAGGTACAATGTTTTTCATGGCTGTGAACATAGACTCAATTCGTCCAGGGTGATTTATATTCCAATCATTTAACATCTTTTTAATGTTTTGACGTTCGAGGTTTGGCTGAGAACCACATAAATTACAAGGTATGATAGGGAAGTTTTTAAGCGCTGCGTACTGTATCAACTCTTCTTCTTTACAAAAGGCGAGAGGTCTAATAACAACATGTTCGCCATTATCTGAAACAAGTTTAGCAGGCATAGACTTAATCTTACCGCCATGAAACATATTCAACATCATGGTTTCAATCATATCGTCTCTATGATGACCAAGTGCTACTTTTGTTGCTCCAATTTCTTTAGCCGTTCTATATAAAATAGCGCGTCTTAAACGTGAACATAAACTACATGTGGTTTTGCCTTCAGGTATTTTGTCGGTAACGATAGAGTAGGTATCTTCTTCTACAACTTTATATTCAACGCCTAAAGCTTCTAAATACTCAGGTAAAATATGTTCAGGAAAGTCTGGTTGCTTTTGATCTAAATTAACGGCAACTAAATCAAATTTAATAGGCGCTAAACTTTGCAATATCATCAGGATAGAAAGCATCGCGTAGCTATCTTTACCTCCAGATAAACACACCATTATTTTATCGCCATCTTCAATCATGTTGTATTCGGCAATTGCTTGACCCACATGACGACGCAAACGTTTTTCTAACTTTGATAATTGCGTAGCTTGAGCAGCCGTTAATTTTTTAATGGGTTGTTGAAATGTAGTAGATAAAGGCTTCATAAATGATCTCGAGTTAATAACGGGCGCATTATACCTAAAGGTAAATGTTTTAGGAACTAGCGATAAAAACTATTGAAGTTTTGTGCGGAGAAGTGAGTGTATTAAGGTTATAAAATAAGGAGAAAATACTGAAAGTAACTCTAGGGTCTGTTGATCTTTCGAGATTGTTTTTACAGCAAGGTGTTTGATATTTAGACAAGGCGAAGTCTGTGACGTGTAGCTAGCTACTCGAACAGACGATAACGCTCTGTCTATCCAAAGTTAGGAATTTCAAACACATGCTGCCCTTTGGGTTCATTTAAAACGAATTTACTCATTGCTGTTCGCTTTTTTAATAGAATAACTATTAGACAAATCTCACATCGCGATTAAATCCGTTTTAAATTGAATAAAATTTAACCCTGAAAGATCAACAGACCCTAACTAACATACATTTTGAATTAACCAGAGTTTGAATAATACCGACAGCTTACTTTTTATCTATTTTTGCTTTTTTAAACCAAAGTCCAAAAATAACAAAAACGAAAAACATAACATGTAACCAAAACTTAGGCCCTATGGCTGTGTTTAATGGTGCTAATTCACTTAAAGGAGTAAAGGTTTCTGTAGTTACTAATTTTACTACCCATTCGTTTGCAGGAGTCGCAATTAATGTTGTGAACCAACCTAATACAATCACTTGAGCGCTGCTGACCCATAAAGAATGATTGAAGTTAAAAATAACCGTAGAGATAACAGCATAAGCGATCGAAACACAAATATGTACAAACCAAGAAACTATGAGTGCAGCACTTTCACTGTACCCACCAAAATTAACATATGCCGCAGCATGACGAGAAGTTAACGTTGCTAAACCAAATAGTGGCTGAAAAATAATAAAGGCAATGCTAGCAATTAAGCCAACAATAAAAGCGGTGATTAAGGTGTTTTTCATAGGTCTTTAATAAATTTATTAAGTTTGTATTCTTATAAGACAGAGTTGAGCCTATTTAAATTCCAAAGTATTTCTTATCTTTGTGCTTTAACACTATAAATAATAGCTAATATAACAATTTGTAGCGCTAAAATATTCAACCAATAAACTAATGAAATAACATTAATATCAAGCACACATTTAAAAGACAAACACATCAGTAATGCACCTACGGCAAGTAATATATTACAGATAAGCTTGCTAGGTTGTTTTCCGAAACAAGCACAAAAATGTTTATGCATAGATAAAGATAAGGTAATTAATGCGATTGTTTGTAGTGATAGGGTGACTAACATCAAAATTACTCTGTAGTTATACGGTTTTTGTGTTTTAACCATACCGCAGTTTTTAAGAAAGCTAAGCCCGATAGAATAATCATGACATTAAACATTAAATAAGCACCATTAAGGTGTTGAATTGCATTTACTAAGCGTTGACTGTCTTGTAATAAATCTATAAAAGGCAGCGATAAACACAATAAGGCACATACCATTAATTGCTCGAACCATGCTTTTTTAGCTGGCCTTAAAATACTGTGTAATAAGGTAGCTAACCAAACCCATAAAAATATGTTCACTTCTAACGAAGCTCTATTTGATACATCAAGGGCTAAAAATCTATTAGCATAAAAGTAAGCTAAAACAGCTAAGAGTAAACCAGCAAAGCCTGCAACATTTAAACATTCAACAATCTTATGACATATATGACGTTGTTTCACTTTGGCTAAACGTTTGTTTAACCAAATTATAGAACCTGTGGCTATTAAAGCTGATGACAATAAACCTAAAATGAAGAACATCCATCTCAAAGTAACATCGGCAAAGTGCGCTTCATGTAATCCATAAAATATTCGTCTTACTTTCATTGGGGTACTTTGTTCCGGATAGCCTGGAAGAGCTTCCCCAGAGGTTGATGAAAATACTAAACGTTCAGCTTGATTCGACAAGGTATTATCTTTCACTCGATTAACGATAATTCTTCCGTTTTCACGATAAGGTTGTTCATAAGTAATATAGTCAATTTGATTTTCCCCAGTCCATTTCTGGTTTATTTGCTCTTCAATAATTGAAAAATCAGTTAAAGGTTCGGCAACAGGTGCTTGTTTATTAAGAGCAGGTAAACTTGGAAAAACCTCTTTGTTAAACTGTTTTATATTGTCAGGATAAAAATGTTGAGTGCTTGAAGGAATATAGGTGGTTACGTATATCATTAACGCGCTGCTACAAATCATTAAACAAAAGGGCAAAGTAACAATACCCATTAAAGCATGTGAGTCAGAGAGGAGTTTGCTCAGCTTAGCTTTACGTAAGGTGAAAAAATCACGGAAAAATCGACGATGTGTAAAAATACCGCTAAATAATGCTACCAACATCATCATGGCTGCAACACCTGCTATATATCTACCGCCATAACCTCTTAACTGTAATGTGTAGTGAAAAGTTCGAAAGAAATCACCGCCTTTGGTGTCTCTTACCTGAATAGGAGAAACGTCATTTAACGATAGGTTTTCTACTGTTCTTTTACGTCCATTACTCCATTGAATATATAGATGGTTACTACGACTGTCGGGTAAATAAATACGCCAACGGCTAGCATTAAGCTCACTTGACTTAAGTTGGACAATGGATTGATTAATAATACTTGTATTAGGTGTATGTTGGTTAAGTTCAGGTTTCATCCATTGACTGATTTCTTGATTGAAATAACTCAATGTCCCTGTAATAAATATAGCAAATAATAACCAGCCAATAACTAAGCCTGAGTATGTGTGAAGCCAAATCATGCATTTTCTAAAGTCAGGCTTCATAGACTACCCATGTTAATAATGTATTGTGAATGAGACTATGTGAGTGAGTTTTAATGATTGTATCTTGGTAACTGAGAATTTGGTTCGACGTTATTGTTGACGTTATGGTTAATACGGGTTCTATCTGTTCAGAAACAAGGGGTTTGTTAGATGTAGCCATTTGATAACACAAAAGAAGTAGGGCGCAAAATATGAATAAATTGCGCCATAAACTTAATAGTGTAGGCAAACAGAAACTTAATATGATCACAATGAAATAACACAAATAACTGAGCATAGTGGTAATTAATACACTCGTCGATAATGTGTAATTTAGCCATAAGGTTAATGCTGGAACCAGTGCAATACTAAAACCAGAAGAAATTGCATAACCACCAATAGTCGCGGTTATGCAACGTAACCATACCTGTTTCGAATGTGTCATATTAAGTCAATGTATTTAGCGTTAAGTAAAAGTTTTTAGCATTAAAAACGGTAAGTTGCCGTTACTTTTGCATTTCTACTTTCACCTGGTAAACCACCCGCATACATAGCTTTGCTGTAGTAAGTCGTGTCAGTTAGGTTGTTGATGTTTAATTGTAGATCCCAATCATTTAACTGATAACTTACAGCAGCGTCTATGATTGAATAAGATGGGATATAAGCATAAGGTAAGCCATAACCTGAAGCATATAAACTTCGCTTGTCTTCATAACTTACACCAGCACTAAACTTCATTGGGGCAGGTAATGCGCTAAATTGATGTTGGTAACTTGTCCATAAGCGAACATACTTTAATGGGACACCTTTAGATTGTCCTTCTTCAGCATCACCTTGCACGGTAGTAGCGTCTAAGTAAGTTGCATTGAAGTTCATGGTCCATTGTTCATTAATGGCTAAGTTTAAATCAAGTTCTGCGCCACGACTTCTGTCAGATTCATCATAGAAATACTGAGTAACATCTATATTGTAATCAGTAGCATTTTCGTTATCGTTATATAAAGGGTTACTATATCTTAGGTTAGTTCTGCTCGTTTCAAATAATACAAAAGACAGTAATAAATCTTCGTCAAAAGCTTTATATCTAAAACCTAAATCGATAGATTTTGATTCAGAATCTTCACGATCATCACCATCAGCATCCAAACTACCTAAAATGCTATAAGCGGTGCGACCGCGAGAGTAATTAATGAAAGTAGCAAACTGTTCAGACACTTGATAATTTAAGCCGACATTAAATGATAAACCTGAATCGTCTGTATCAAGCTCCTCACCTACGCCAGGCGCACTATCAGTACCTTTATGTTGATAGTCTTGTTCGATAGCCGTATAAGAAACGCCAAAGCGACCCGTTAATGCATTATCAAAGTAAATGACTTCTTGGGCACTCACGCCATAGGCACTTATTGTTTTATCGTAATTAGTTTTTAAACTAGGATCGTAATCTTCAAAATTACCTGTTGGCCAATTAGGATTTCTAATATCCAAAATATAAGGCAAGCTGCCACCACCATCAAGATCGTATATTGAAGATGATTGAACTGATGCTTCACGATGTTCATAGTTAGCGCTAATTAAATGCTCACCTGAAAAAAGACCAGAAGACCAAGTATTTGTTAGATCAATAAAGTATTGCCACGTTTTCTCTTCTGCAAATTGTTGGCGGTATTCTTGGCGACGTGCAGCATAAGGGTATAAAACATCATCAAGAACTAATGGTGCTCTTGGATCTGCATTGATTTCACCATTTCTGTTCCAATAAATGAAATTTAAGCCACCTGTTTGACGTGTGAAATCAGATGAATAGTCACGGTATTGAACTTGATGCGTTAACATTAAGTCGCTAGAAAAATCGATATCTTGACGAACTTTAATACGGATCTCTTCACCATCATTAGGTGTGGATAATGGAGAAATTAAGCTGCCGTCACCTAAATCGTATGGTGTAAGCCCATCGTTAGGGAGAACCGTACTTAATAACTCCGTACGTTGGGCTTCAGTTAATTGAACGCCTGTAATGCCATCGCCATCAGCGTCTGTGTCGTTCGCAAGATCTGCAATCGTTAAATCTTCAACAGGAACATTAATATCATCTAAGCTAAGGGTTCTTACAGGATCACCAACAGAATCGATTTGAATAGAATCCTTAATGTAAGCAGCTGAAAAAAGAAACCTATTCTCTGCAGAAAGGTTATAACTTAATGAAGCGTAAAGTTCTGAACGTTCTGAGCTAAGATCTCTATAGCCATCAGACTCTTCGTAGTTAGCAACTATGCGGTAAGCTGTGTTATCTGTTAATGCCGATGTTGCATCTAAAGTTACGCCAACATTATTCCATTGACCAACCAATGCTTTAATTTCATAACTTTCTTTTTCTTGAGGTTTTTTCTCTATTAGGTTGATGACACCACCAGCTGAACCCATACCATAAAGACCTGTTGCAGGGCCTTTTAATACTTCAACACTTTCAATATTTGTCATTGAGCGAGTAGGGTTGTAGCCATTTTCTAAATCAGCTCCACCATAAATTCCATCGTAAGTATAATTTGCCCCTAAACCACGAATAGATAAGTTATCTCCAATACCGTAATTATTACCTGCTTGTGTTAAGCCACTGATATTACGTAAGCTATCTTGGAGGGTGGTGCTTGATTGTTCACTGAGTAATAACTTATCTACAACAACTATAGCTGCAGGGGTTTGCATCAATGTCATATTTGACTTTGTTGCTGTGCCTGACTCTAAAATCAAACGGTTATGTAATCCATAAACGCTAATGCGCTCAATTTTACTCTGGTATTTTGTAATGTTATTAGCAGGGATTGCTATGCTCGCAACTGATTCATTATTTTCTTTATCTTTTATAACTACAGTATTACTTTTTAACCACACAGCTTCTAAATTGCTATCAGCCAATAGAGCATTAATCAATGCTCGGTTCGATTTTATCGAGTTAGTTGCCTTAGCATTACCTTTGATAACAGAAGGCTTAGCATAAATGGTAATGTTTTGAGTTTTAGCAACATCACTGAGAACATCCCTTAATGGTTCAGCTGATGATAAAGGTGTTGTTTCAGCTAGAGAGCTAGCTGAAAAAGACGCTAATATTATTGAAGTTAATAATGAAAGAGGTGCTATGTTTTTGTATTTAGAAGACATCAATGTTTACCCTAAATTTTGCATTAAATGGTGGTGTAGTTTTAATTGCGCGAATGGTAATGATTGTTATTTAGATTGTCAATGGTAAGAGTGATATTTAATGTTTTTTGCTAAACTTAAAATTATTTAGATAGATTCCCTTTGATAAGTGTGAGGTTAAATGACTGTCATTAGTTTCTTAAAAAGAGCGGGTAACCAAAATGCATCATTGTATTTACCGACTATAAACACTGTTGTTAAAACTAAATGTTCAACCATTCATATATCATATCGTCTTGAAATATTAACTAATTTCTGAATGTTGAAGAAATATGACTAAAGATGTAATCTAACGAAGTTCTATATCTTAATATTGCTATACTTAGATATATAAAGTACGTAAGTTAATATTTCCCATAAGTTAAGACTCAAACTTTATAGAACACGTTCTGTTTATGAATATAAATAGAACTAAAACTAAACCTTTCTCCGCTATGAACTCAGATATGCAATGCATATAAAATGACGGGATGTATTTTGTTAGGATTAACGATGATATGAAAAACGACTTAAAATTTAAAATACTTCTTATTCTTATCAGTGTTTTCAGCTTTTCCCCTTCAGTTTATGCCGCAACTTGTGGCGCGGGTAGCGATGCGAATGTAAGTGAACTACAGGGTTATACCCAAATCTATCAGCTCGATATACTTTCTAATGCCAATTATGCTACTAACACTCCCGCCTATGGTATCGATAATTCAGCAACAACTATTGATAATGGTATTACTCGTATTGGTTACTATTTAGAGCTACAAAAGGATGGTAGTTGTGAAACCGAATGGGTTTGGGTATCCATGGATGCTTTTACACAGAATTTAGGTGAAATAGGTGTTCCTGTTAGTAGTGCTGGAGTTACTTGGCAGCAGTCTATTGATAATATGAATGTAGAGTCAAATGTTGTAGGTGTTGTTACTGGAACTGATATATCTACTGGTAACATGGAATTTTGGCATCATTGTTATACTAGAGGAAATGATACGTCTGTTCTTAATGCGCGTGATGATTTTTTTGATTTTGGAGATTCATTAAGAGCCGATAGAACGTCCTGTCACGGTTCTATGCAAGTACATAATTACGGCGAAGCACAAACACTATTTGCTTTTAATGCTTGGGATTCTAATAGAATCGACTCAATAGGTATAGGTAATAACACAGGTGGGCACCCAGATTGGACATTTGCAGATAATATAGATGATTACACTCTTAGAAGTATAGAAGTATGGGTTCAGCCACTCAATCTTGCCGTACTTGATTTAAATGCCAACGGTGGTATTAATCCAGATACAGGAAATGCTTGGCAAGTAGGAGATGTAGATCAAGTTTACGAAGTTGCTCGTTATGCCAGTAGCACTCAAGATGCTAACGGTAACATAACAATAATAGATGATAACTTAAGTTTATTTATTGAGGGTAATCTGTGGCAAAAAATAAACTTCCCCTACACAGTCACAAAAAACACCGTTATTGAATTTGACTTTCAAAGTACTGAGCAAGGTGAAATTCATGCTATAGGTTTTGATGACGATTTATCTCAAAGTGAAGATCGTACTTTTATGCTTTATGGTACTCAATCTTGGGGTATAACAGATTTTGATAATTATAGTGGAAGTGGTGTTACACATTACACGATTCCAGTAGGGCAATTTTATACAGGAAATTTTGACCACCTCTTCTTTATAAATGACAATGATGATAATCCTACGGGAAATAGTACTTACAGTAATATTGTTGTGTATGAAGCCACTAATATTGACCCTGAAATAGATCAAGGCTGTGACGCTAATACAGGCCTTTTAAATGCTGTAGGTATAAAAATCAACAATGCTGGTACAGACGTACAGATAAATACCACTACTGAAGCTTTAGCAATTCATGCTGCTTGGTTAGCTGATGGTTCACCATCAACTGGTTTAATCGATAATGGGAAGTATAATGTTGAGGCAAGTGGTTCAAGTACTGTAGATCGTATTGATTTTGGTGGCTCAGAACATGATTTTACAGGTACTTTAGCGTACCCAGGTAATAGTAATGGTGTAAATGGCAGCAATTTTGTTGTATATACTTCGGGAATACTTAGTTTACCCGCAGGCGATTACACCATTTATGTAGAGAGTGATGATGGATTTAGTTTTGTTATGGATACTATTGCTGGTGATAGTGTTTCATTCAACAAATTTGGTAGTTCAAACAGTGGCGATGCTAATAAGTTGAGATTTGAGAATCCTACTGGCAACTCTAATACAGGTGGTTCTTTTACTTTAAGTCAATATTCCTCTTTTGATATAGCTGCTATGTTTTTTGAACGAGGCGGTGGAGATTATTTAGAAATCTCTATTTCTAATGATATACGTACTTCTGCGGCACCTTCGGGTTATGAAATTCTTAGTGCTGGCGCTCTTAATGGTAAAGTTCAATTTGGAGGTTGTTTAATCGACCATTATGAGATTATTCATGACGGTCAAGGTTTAACCTGTGCAGTTGAGCCAGTCACCATAAAAGCTTGTATGAATAGTGATTGTTCAACGTTAAGCTCTGATGAGATAACACTTGATTTGCAAGCCACTAACACATCTACCACGACGACTAAAAAATCTGTAACCTTTATTGGTAGTACTGATCTTGTTGGTGTTAACTTTAGTCATACGATTGCTGAAACCCTTAGTTTATCTCTCGCTAATGCAACAGTCATAGCAACAGAGCCTCTTGTTTGTGATGATAGTAGCGGTGCAAGTTGTAATATAGTCTTCTCAGATACTGGCTTTATTTTTGGAAATGACAATAACAGCTCGCCAATTATACCGACACAACTTTCGGGTAAGCCATCAGATACAGGTTTTAATGCGGAAAACTTATTTATACAAGCAGTAAGAACTGATGATAATACAGGTTCATGTACTGGCGTTTTTCCTGATGGTGGAGATGTTCCTATTAACCTTTCATACACTTGTCATGGTGATAGCAGTGCATGTACGAGTAATTTAGAGCTTACCAACAATGCCACACCGAAAAGTATTACAACAAACGTAACCGAACAGTCTTTACGTTTTGATAGTAACTCTACCGCTTATTTTACGCTTAATTACCCTGATGCAGGTAAGCTTACTATTAACGCACAAAAAGATATTGATGTTGATGGTTTAGGAGATATTAAAAGCTTCAATTCATCATCAAATGCTTTTGTTGTTCGTCCCTTTGGTGTTCAATTAGACTTCAGCCAAGATACGAATAGTGCTAATGCATTAGCTTCTAGCACATCAGAAAGTGACTTCAAAAAAGCAGGTGAAACTTTTTCATTAAGAGCTATAGCGAAACAATGGGTTGCAGGTCAAGATGTCGATAATGACGGGGTTCCTGATTTTTTTGCAGGTAGCTTTACCGACTTAAGCGCTAATGCCATTGCTAATCATTTTGATAATGAACAATTAAGTGTAATCAGAACCTTATTTTTACCTGATCCTACAACGGCAAATGTTGGTGCTCTCACAACTGAAACAAGTAACACTTTTAATGGCAGTATTTTAGATAATAATTACAACTTCTCGGAAGTAGGGATTATTCATCTATCTGCATCATTGACTGATAGTGACTATATTGGTGGTGGCGATATACAAGGCTACATTGCGAATGTTGGGCGTTTTACTCCTGCTTATTTTATTCAAACGGTTGATAGTCATGGTAGTTTGAATGGTAACCATGGACCCGATGCTGCTTGTATTATTAATGACTGGGCATATTCTGGTCAAGAAACTGATAGTGATGGCAGCATAAGGTATGACTCATTATCAGCTCCTAAGGCTTTAATAACAGCTTACAATGCAGCAGGCAATATTACAGAAAACTATACAGCATCAGGCTTTATGAAACTGGAAGCAGCTGATGTCACTATAGATGAACCAAAGGAAGATTTTGAGAAACCTCGTATTACTCCTGACGTTATCGATGAAAAAGTTAACATAGCATCTCAGATGAGTGAAGGTGATTTGTCTTCAACAGTTGATGCAGGTGTATTAAGTTATGAATTTAATTTAACAGATAACTTTATTTATGAGCATAACGAACATTCATTATATGCTCCTTTTCCTGCAAAAATACCTTTCGTGGTTAGCCAAGTAGAGGATGAAGATGGTATTAATTTATATAGTGGCTCTGACGTTAGTATCATGGCTACAGAATTAATTTTAACTGAAGGTGTTGAAGTACTATTTGGTCGCTGGAAAATTGAAAATAGCTTTGGGCCAGAAACTTCAAACTTATTAATGCCAATGTCTGTTGAAGAATATAATGGCACTGCATTTATTACTAACGTTGAAGAAAGTTGTATTAACGGAACGTTAGGTAATAAGTTCACATCAGGAGCTGTTGGAAGTGGAGGTTTATCTGTATGGGATTATCGCTTGGTAGATATTAATACTAGCGATAATTTACTCACCAGCGATAGTAATGCAAGTGTAAGTGCTGATAATACTTTTGAAAACGGTATTTACCGAGAGTTCTTTTTATCCGCGCCATTGGGAAATAAACAAGGTTCGCTTAACGTCGAATATCAAGTACCGCCATGGCTTCAGTTTGATTGGGATGGCGATGGTACACATGACAACAATCCTTTTGCCACAGCAACGTTTGGAGTCTTCAGAGGCAACGATAGAATAATATATATACGAGAAGTTTTTAATTAATTTGGTTAATACATTCAGGTAATAAGGGGATGTAACAAGAAGAGGTCATATTATTAATGCTAAAACAGATTAAGTAAATTTAACCTGTTTTAGCCTAGCGGTAGTTAAATGTGAGCCGTTATTGAGCTAGAGGTGAAACATAACCATCAGGCTTTAAGGCTAAAACATCACAGTTTAAACGATCAAGTACATGCTCAGCAGTATTACCAATTAACGTAGCTGACAATCCAGTTCTTCCTATTGTGCCTAAAATCACTAATTCAGCATCAATTTCGTTGGCAACGTCTTCAATAACGTCTTCAGGCAAACCTTCTTCAATATGTGTTTTATCTTCGGCTATATTGTATTTCTCACAATGTGAAGCCATGGCTTTTTGATGATGAGTTAACATACCTGTATTGTATTCGTTGGCATTAAATTCAGGGATTTCTATAGCTATATTGATCGGTGTGCCAGGGAATGAATTGACCAAATGAACATTTGCATTAATAGTTTTAGCTAATGCGTTAGCATGATCTGTTATTTTGTGATTAAGTGAACGATGCTCTTCTTCATCACTACCTGCATTAATTGCTGCAAGAATATTACCTTTTTCAGGCCACAAGTGATCTTTCACTAATAAAACAGGACACGGGCACTTTCTAAGAATATGCCAATCGGTAGGAGTGAAGATAACCGACTTCAACTTATCGTGCTCGTGAGTACCTTTAATAACAATATCGTGTTTATGCTCTAGCACTTCATTGATAATTGATTCAAAAGGGCGGTTGTGCCACACAACTTTGGTATGAATGGTTAGACCGTGCGTGTTTAAATCGCTAACCAGTTTATTTATCCACTCATGGCGATCATCTATAACCGTTTGGCGCATAGATTCGCGTTCATCGCTAGACAGCATAGTTGTCATCTCATAAGAGAAGTCGAATATAGATAAGAACGCCGTTATAGTCGCATTAGTATGTTGAGCAAGTTCAATGCTGCGTTTTAATGCTTTTTGATCGTCAGTGGTAGGGTCAATAACCGTAAGTATATTTTGATATTGATTCATAATAATAACTCCAAATTCTCTACTTTACTCATTATAAGTATAGGGTAAGTTTGATATTTTTTATTGTTTGAAATCAATCTACTTTCAATTGAGCAATTTCTTTCAAGCCATCAGCATCTTTAATGGTAATTAACTTTCCTTCAACACCAATTAATTCATTCTTATTAAAACGATTGAGTAAACGACTAATGGTTTCAACAGTAAGACCAATATAATTGCCAATATCACTTCGCGTCATCGTTAAACGAAACTCTGATGGTGAAAAACCACGCTTTTGAAATCTACTACTTAAAGTGCTGATGAAAGTCGCTAAGCGTTGTTCTGCATTTTTATGATTAAGTAACATAAGCATTTCTTGATCTGAACAGATCTCCATACTCATCATTCTTAACATTTGCTTTTTCAGCTTAGGCATATCATTTGAAAGTTCATCTAAGGTGTTATAGGGAATTTCACATACCATTGAGGTTTCTAGTGCAGAAGCAAAACTAGGATGTTCTGAGTTAGCAATAGCGTCAAAACCAAGCAAATCACCAGCTAAGTGAAAGCCTGTTATTTGTTGATCACCTTTCTCATCTATTTTATATGTTTTGAATGTACCTGAGCGAACAGCGTATAACGACTTCATTTCATCGCCACTTTGAAAAAGCTTCTCGCCTTTATGGATAGGTTTTTTGCGGTCAATAATGTTGTCGAGAGAATTTAATTCTTCTTCATTCAAAGAAAAAGGGAGGCATAACTCACTAATACTACAATTCTGACAGTGAATATGTGATTTGAACGCAGGCTGCTTACTTTCCATGTGTATCCATATTTAATACATGATTAAGATCAAATGATATTAGAACAGGGCAAAATATGCAATCGGTTAACGTAATAGATACAAACTATAAACACCATAAAAGATAAGGCTTAACGCCATAAACTTTCTAAATGTAGGATGGATAAGCAGAGTTTTAGCTTTTATAAAACTGTACGACATAATAAGTAAAGCGGGTAAAGTGCCTAAACCAAAAAATGTCATGATTAAAGCCCCTTTAGTCACATCACCACTCGCTAATGACCAAGTCAGCATCGAGTAGATTAATCCACAAGGTAGCCAACCCCATAAAGCACCTAAGCCGAGTGCTTTAGCTGGAGAGTTTACAGGGATAAGTTGTTTTGAATAAGGTGATAAATAACGCCAAATAAACTTACCTAAACGCTCAATTCTGTATAACCACATTAACCATTTGCCAATATATAAACCTAAAAATATCAGAAATATGGCTGATACCATACGCAAACCACTTAAAGGCACACCTATGTTTTTTGCAGCTACTGAGCCAGTAAAGCCAACAATAGCGCCAATAAGCGAGTAAGAAAGTATTCTGCCAAGGTTATAACAAATAACTAATAGAGTTTTCGAGTATGACGAGTCTTTAGGTAAAGCCGAGGTTAACATAGAGGTGATGCCACCACACATGCCTAAACAGTGCCCTGAGCCCAATATACCAATAACAAATGCTGAAAAGTAATCAATATCCATTAATTATCTTTTGATTGCTTATCTGGGCTTTGAGAGGATGTTGTGTTATTTACTGACGCTTGTTCTGCTGTTTGTAAATCTGATGAGTTGCTTTTTGTAATGCTTTCATCAGAACTGTTTTCTTTTTCGTCATCAAATAAAATGCTCAGACCTTGCTTCTCAAGATCATCAAACTGTTCTGTTTTAACTGCCCAGAAAAAAAAGGTAAAGACCGATAGCGGTTAAAAGTACGGCAATAGGAATTAATACGTAAATTATGCTCATTGATTATCTCTTATCGCTAGTTTCATGTTTTTTACTTAATAAGCGCAGTGAGTTAGTCACTACTAATATAGAACTTGCCGACATACCAATAACAGCCATATAAGGTGTAATGTAGCCTGACATAGCAAGTGGTAATACGATGGCATTATAGCCGAAAGCCCATAAATAGTTTTGCCAAATAATTCGCTTGGTTTTAACTGCAATAGCTTTCAATGAAGTGATATTACTTAAGTTGCTGTTAAGGAGAATAATATCAGCACCATTTTTAGCAATATCAGTGCCACTACCCATAGCTATAGAGATATGAGCTGCACCAAATACAGGAGTATCGTTAACGCCATCACCCACCATAGCAACTACATGATTACTCTGTTTTGCTTTTAATAATTCAACTTTGTTTTCAGCACTTAAATTACTATGAATTTCTGATAGCTGTAAAACCTTTTGCGTTTTTTCACAGCCAGTTTGATTATCGCCTGACAACATAAGTGTTGAAATTTTTTGCTTATGCAGCTGACTAATTAATTCTGGAGCGTTGTTTCTGATGTTATCGTCTAAATAAAATGCTGCAATTAGGCGATTATTCTCCACAAGTACACACTGAGCTGTCATTACATTTTTGAGCTTATCGGCTTCTGACGCCGTTAAATTTTCTAACAACCAGCTAGGGCGTCCTATTTGGTAAGCTTTATCTTGATAAATACCTGAAACACCTGAGCTAGCAGTAACTTTTATTTGCGTAACATTAAGTGAGAAATCTCGATACTGCACAAAAGCCTTGGCAATAGGATGTTCAGAATGTGACTCTAAACCAGCAGCTAATGCGAGTACTTGTTCTTTATTCATGTCCTGAACAAATAACTCAATATTACTCACAGTAAACTCGCCTGTGGTTAACGTACCTGTTTTATCAAAAGCGAAGCAATTAACATTAGGTAATGTTTCCATTACATGAGCTGACTTTATCAAAATGCCTTTGTTATTGAGTGTTACCGTTGCACACGTTAATGCGGTTGGTGTTGCTAACGATAAAGCACAAGGGCAGGTTGCTACTAATACTGAAAGGGTGATCCAAAAGGCTTCTTCAGGATGATGAATATTCCAATAAATAGCGGTGGCGATAGACGTTAGCAAAATAGTCGCAACAAAGTACTGGGCGATCTTATCTGATAATTTAGCTAACCTGGGTTTATGGGCTTGAGATGATTCACTTAAACGTATCATCTGGTTTAAAAACGAATGTTGGTTCTCTTTTTTTACTTCAACAGTCATGTTGCCATCACCATTAATTGTGCCTGCTAATACGGTATCGCCAACGTTTTTAGCCACAGGCGTTTGTTCACCTGAAAGCATCGACTCATTAATATGACTCGTTCCTGAAATAATAATACCGTCAGCAGGAACTGTTTCTCCAGGTTTTACTAATACTAAATCAAATTTCTTTAAATGCTTTGCTGCAATAAGTTCTTCTTGCTGAGCTGCATCAGTATTAGCGTCGTTCAACGTTAACTTAGTGGCTGTCATCGGCATAAGTTTTAGCAAATTTGCCGAAACATGTGAGGCGCGCATTCTTGCTCTGAACTCTAAGAATTTACCGATAAGTAACAAGAAAGTGAACATAGCAACAGACTCAAAATAAACTTCACCTTGTTGACTAACTGTTGCCCAAACACTGGCCGAAAAAGCCAGAGATATAGCTATAGATACAGGAACATCCATGGAAAGACGTTTCATTTTTAATGTGTTGATTGCGCTTCTATAAAATGGAAATGCACCATAAGTCACAATAGGTAGCGTTAATATCAAGCTAGCCCAGCGTAAATAAATTGAGTTGTATTCAGTCATGTCAGAAAATGCACCGAAGTATAATCCGACGGCAATCATCAGCACTTGCATCATTAAAATGCCCGAAACACCTAAGCGTTTGATGAATGATTTACTTTGCGCTTTATTTAATTCTTCAACTCGGCTGGCTTTGAAGGGAAGGGCTTTGTAGCCAATACTGTCGATACGTTTGAGGATATCACTTAATTTAACTTTTTCATCTTGCCATTTTACTGTTGCACGCTGCGTTGTCGCATTAACCGTTATAGAAAGAATACCGACAGTTTTCGATAACTGCATTTCGATTAGCCAAGCACAGGCAGCACAACTTATACCATCTATGGTAAGAATGGCTTCTTTGTATTCGTCGGTTTTGTAGGTGAATTCGTCTTGTAGGCTTTCATCATCTAACAGCATATTTCGTTTTAGCTGTTGTGGTATAAGCTGTTCACCTTTTTGTGCTGGCTCCGTTCTAAAACGGTAATAATCAGTTAATTTGTTTTCAACAATAACCATAGCAACGGCTTCACAACCATTACAACACATAGGTTGAGAAATATTGTCGATTTTAACTGATAAGTTTATCCCTTTAGGAATAATTTCACCGCAATGAAAACACAAAGATGACATAAGATTTTAACTTGTTTATATGATTAGCTATATGACGGTTAACTAGCTGTGTAACACTTGTTATAGATAAGCTGACAATTAATACCAGAGTGATTAGTTAATCTAGCAACTCTGATATTAATGATATTTTTACTTAACTGTCTTTAGGTGCTGGTTTAATAATGATGGCTGTAGGTTGTGGTAAATAAATGGTGTTTTGAATTTTCCATTTGTCATCAAATGTAGATAAGGTTACTTGCCATTTTCCTTTAACTTCTTGAGGAATATCTTCTCTGAAATTTCCGTCACCATCAGGCGTTAAGGTTAACGAAAAGTCTTTAAATTCTTGAGTAGGGTGATAGAAGTTAACATGTAAAAGAGAAAACTCTTTTTCTATACCCGTTGGTTTTATTACTAGCTCATGATCTTTTAACGTTAAAGAAAATTCCATGCCCAGTTTTTGCGCCAGTTTGATTTTACCCAATTCAAAATTAATGGCTTTACCTTTCTTATAATAATTACCTACAACAAGCGGATCAGGTTCATGGTTAGCAATTATATATGTACCAATACCAGCAACTACTGCGGTAAAAGGTAAGCCAAATACTAGATATGCCCATGGTTCTTTATACCAAGATGTACCCATTGTTACGCCTTTAATTAATAGAATGATAATTTTGCGCTATTATACGTTTTTATTACGTTTGAACCAATAAAATATGAAACAGTTTGTAATAAAAAAGCCTTATTAAAAAATTTAATAAGGCTTTATATTTTGTGTATTTATGTTTTTAGTTAGTCTTGAGAAAGACTGTAAACATAAGCACTTATCACGTGAACTTTTTCTTCACCTAAAATAGCTTCCCATGCTGGCATTACACCTGCACGACCATTTTTGATAGATGATTCAATAGCACGTTTAGAAGCACCGTATAACCAAACATCATCTGTAAGATTAGGTGCGCCTAAAGGAATACCCATTGCTAAGCTGCCTTTACCATCTGGACCATGACATGCTGCACACATTTGGAATTTAGACTCACCAGCTGCTTTAAGGTCAGGGTCAACTTCTCTGCCGCTTAAACTTATTACATAAGCTGCAACTTCTTTAACGCCTTTGTCGCCGCCAAGTGCTGTTTCCCAAGCCATCATTCCGTTCGCTTTTCTACCATGTAAAATAGTATTTTTAATCGCTTCAGGTGAACCGCCATATAACCAATCTTTATCAGTAAGGTCAGGGAAGCCAGTTGTACCACCTGCATTTGAACCATGACATTGTGAACAGTTTTGTAAAAACAAACGTTGCCCAACTTTCAATGCTTCTTTATCAGCTGCTAATTCAGGAATACTACGTGCAGCATAAGCTTCAAAGATAGGACCATACTTTAGGTCAGCAGCATGAACTTCACGATCATACTGAACTAAAACGTTTGAACCTTCTTTTAGGTACTCAGCTGTTTTAGCTTTAGATTCTTCAAGGTTTAAAATACCTTGGTTAGAACTCTGCCAGCCTAAAAGACCTTGCCAATTACCTAAACCAGGGTAAAGCAATAAATAACCAAAACCCCAAATAATTGTTGCTAAGAAAAACGTACTCCACCATTTAGGAAGAGGGTTGTTTAATTCTTCAATGCCATCAAAAGTGTGTCCCATTGACTCACCTTCAGGAACACCAGCAAAGTTCTTTAAACACATACGTAAAACAAGGTACATAAATACCAGTGTGCCTAGGGAAAGAACTGAAACCCATATACTCCAAAAGCTAGACATTAATCTTTGTCTCCTGCTTGTTTACTGAAATCATCTTGGTTAGATACATTTTTTTCAGAGCTATCTTCTTCAAAAATAGAATTAGCAGCATCTTCAAATGCAGATTTTCTTGTTTTGCTGTATGACCAAACCACTATGATGATAAATAGTGCCAAAATTAGTAGGGCAAATGCCCCTCGAAGCGTTCCGTAATCCATATCCATTATCTCAGTGCATGACCAAGAGACTGAAGATAAGCAACAAGAGCATCAATCTCTTTTTTGCCTTTAACAGCCGCTTTAGCATTGGCTATTTCTTCAGCAGTATAAAGAGGGATGGCATTACCATCAGCATCTTTATGGCTACGATTTCTTGTTAAAAAGTTAAATGTTTCTAATTTCTTAGCCGTTAGCTTACCGTCTAAGTAATTTTCATCTAACCATTTAAAGCTTGGCATATTTGACTCTGGCACAACTGATCGTGGATCAATTAAATGTGCTTTATGCCAATCATCACTGTAGCGTTGACCCACACGAGCTAGATCAGGACCAGTACGCTTAGAACCCCATAAAAAAGGATGTTCCCATACTGATTCACCCGCTACAGAATAATGTCCGTAGCGTTCTGTTTCAGCACGTAAAGGACGGATCATTTGGCTATGACATACGTTACAACCTTCACGGATGTAGATATCTCTACCTTCCATTTCAAGAGGCGTATACGCTCTTAAGTTGTCAACAGGAGTCGTTGTAGCTTTTTGGAAAAATAACGGTGTTATCTCAACTAAGCCACCAATACTGATTGCCATAATGGTAAAGATAAAGAAGCGACCAACGTTTTTTTCTAAAATTTCATGTTTATTTTTCATCATAGCCTCCTTATGCCATTTCTACTTTTTTAAGACTGCCGTCTTGTGCGTAAATTGTTTTGACCATGTTGAAGATCATTAAACCAAAACCAGCTACCACTAAAACGCCACCCACAAATCGAATAAAGTAGAAGGGGTATGAAGCTGTTAAGCTTTCTACAAAGCTATAAGTTAACGTACCATCAGCATTTACCGCACGCCACATCAACCCTTGCATTACACCTGAAATCCACATAGCTACAATATAAAGAACAATACCTGTAGTGTGCATCCAGAAATGAATGTTGATTAAACGAACGCTGTACATACGACCTTGGTTAAACAAGATAGGGATTAAGTGGTACATAGCACCAATTGAAACCATAGCAACCCAACCTAGGGCACCAGAATGAACGTGTCCAATTGTCCAATCGGTATAATGAGACAGAGCATTAACTGATTTAATTGCCATCATCGGACCTTCAAACGTAGACATACCGTAGAAAGATAAAGAAACAATTAAGAAACGTAAAATAGGATCATGACGAAGTTTATGCCATGCGCCTGAAAGCGTCATAATACCGTTGATCATACCACCCCAAGATGGCAAGAATAATACGATAGACATTACCATACCCACTGATTGAGCCCAATCTGGTAAAGCAGTGTAATGAAGATGATGTGGACCAGCCCAAATGTATAACGATACTAAAGCCCAGAAATGAACAATAGATAAACGGTATGAGTAAACAGGGCGTTCAGCTTGTTTTGGTACAAAGTAATACATCATACCTAAGAAACCAGCTGTTAATAAGAAACCAACGGCATTATGTCCGTACCACCACTGCATCATCGCATCGATAGCACCAGAATAAATTGAGTACGATTTAAACATTGAAACAGGAATTACCATACTGTTACCAATGTGAAGTACTGCAACCGTTAATATGAAACCACCAAAGAACCAGTTAGCTACATAAATATGAGAAGTTGTTCGTTTAACTAACGTACCGAAGAAGACGATGGCGTAAGAAATCCATACCACAGCAATCAAAATATCGATTGGCCATTCTAATTCAGCATATTCTTTACTACTGGTATAACCCATAGGTAAAGTAATTATCGCTAATACGATAATTGCCTGCCAACCCCAGAAGGTGAAAGAAACGAGCTTCCCACCAAACAATGCGACTTTACATGTCCTTTGTACTACGTAATAAGAAGTAGCAAACAGGGCGCTAGTACCAAATGCAAATATTACCGCATTTGTATGAAGAGGACGTAAACGGGAGTAGGTAAGCCACGGTGTTTCGAAATTTAAAGCTGGCCAAATAAGTTGAGCAGCAATAATAACACCAATAAATGTACCTACGAATCCCCAGATTACAGTCATAACAGTGAATTGACGAACAACATTCATGTTGTAATCAACTGCAGACGTATTACTTTGACTCATGTTTTGGTTCCACATATAAATTATTAATTATTTTAAAGTATCTGTTCATGTATAAATCGTAATTTTTATCTGTATCTAATATTTATAGACCAGAAAGAACATTTTACACAATCCATAGAAAACAAGCGCGAAATGATAGACATTTAATCGACTAAAGTCATTACTCAAAAGCTGAAATATTGTTCTAAATCATAAAAAAAACGATTGACGATTAAAAACAGCGCTAAAATAGCGTAAATTATTAAGAATTATGATTAAAGGTAAATAGTTTTGTTTAAAATTAGAGCAGTTCATTCCTCACTCGTGTTTATATTATGCCTGTGTTTGGGATGTGAACAAAGTAAAGAAGTAAAAGAAAAGCCGATTGAGCCTAAATGTATTTCAAGTCAGAGTGATTGTTTTATCAAATTAGCTTCAGGTGAGTTTGTTGTTTTGTTTAATCGCGATCCTGTTATTACCGAAACACCTTTTGATATTTCATTAATTTCACATACACAGCACACCATAAAAAACATTTCAGCTCATATGGAAGGTAAAAATATGTTTATGGGAAAAGTGCCATTGTTTTTTGAAGTTGATTCTGACGATGAGTTAACAACTTCAGTTATAGATGAACCTAAAGTGATCGCTCAAACATCTAAATTACTTAAGTCTAGTTTAGTTGAATCTTCATCAGTGGAAATTGATCTTGAAGAATTGAATTCTTATGATGCCAATGCTACTGAATTTAGCTCAACTGATTTTGAAGCAAGTGCAATTGAAACAAGTGCAATTATAACAAGTGATACTAAAGCGCCTATGAAAAAAACACATTATGTGGCTAACACCATGTTAGGAAGTTGCAGTGAAGAAAACATGCGTTGGATAATTTACTTTAAAGTCAGTTTAGAAAATGCTCAAGGTGAGCCTTTAACCGAACATTTTACTGTAGAGTTTGATAGTTTGAGACTTTAATAAGCGTATTCTTACTATTTTTCATTACCGATGATGGTTTTGTTATTTGTTTTTATATCAACAGCTAAAAGGTAACGCGTTTCTTTATTTTTTGTGATTTTAGCTTGTCGTTTTATTATTAAAGCACTATGTGAGAATAAAGGACATTGCGCTTATTACCAAACAACACACATCTTTTTTATTGCTTACTATAGAAAACAGGTTTTATTTTTTATGAAAAATACACGTAAATTTGATATTGAAAAAACAAAGAACCAATACCGTATTTCATTTTCAGCTATGGCGAGTTCATGTGAAGTATTGGTGGAAATACCTGAAGAAGATGACAATAAAAGTCAGTATGAAAAACCACAAAATATCACGTCGAATACTCTCATCAATAAAATAGCTAAGTGCATAACCAACGAAGTTTGGCGAATTGAAGACAAATACAGTCGTTATAATAAAGAAAGTATTTGCAGTAGAATAAATAACAGTAACGGAAAAACTATTACGTTAGATCCTGAAACAGCCTTGTTGTTAAATTTTGCTGATGTTTGTTACAAACTAAGTGAAGGTTTATTTGATATTTCTTCAGGTGTACTTCGTAAAATCTGGAACTTTGATTGCAGTGATAACATTCCATCTCAACAACAAATTGAAGCAATGTTAACTCGTGTAGGCTGGCAAAAGGTTACATTTACAGACCAGAGCATTAACTTACCTGAGGGAATGGAAATAGATTTTGGCGGAATAGGTAAAGAGTACGCAGTAGACCGTTGTATTTTACTGATTAAAGAAATTACAGATGCGCCAGTACTCGTCAACCTAGGTGGCGACTTAGCTGCGACTAAACCGCGTGCAGGAAATCAAGCTTGGATTATTGGCGTGGAACATCCTGGATTTGAAAATAAAACAGAAATGGTTGTATCACTATATCAAGGGGCTTTAGCTACCAGTGGTAATGCAAAACGCTACTTACAAAAAGATGGGATTCGTTACAGTCACATATTAAACGCAAAAACAGGGTGTTCAATTATAGATGCACCACGATCTATTACCGTAGCATCAAAGCTATGTGTGCAAGCAGGTATTTTAGCGACTTTATCTATATTACAAGGCAAGCAAGCAGAAACGTATTTAGAAGAGCAGGAAGTTAAATATTGGGCAGTGCGCTAATTATTTACCATTTACACCAGCCATTTATTTTAATTCATAAAAAAAGCGCTATTTAATTAAAAATAGCGCTTTATAAAATATGATGTTAAAACCACATAACTACAGGTTGAATTAAAATCTAGTAATCAAAACCAACGTGTTGGTTTATACGAAGAATAAGTTGTTCTTTATCACGAATAATATCTAGTTTCTTCGCTAATAAGTCTAATGTATCTTCTACTTGGTTCAAAAACTTACCATAACCGTGAGATGTTTGGTCAGCTCTAGTGGCAACAAATACAAATTGTACTTTTTCAACAAGCTTGTTTGCATCCCATTGAGAAGAAAAACCACATGGTTCATGTTCTGGGTTGAAGCCTAAGTTGATTAACTCACCGTTTACTGAAACAAATTCTTCTTCAGTCATTCTCACGATAGGCGCTAAACCATTCGCGATAACCGCACCGTTATTTAAATTATTTTGCTTAGCTGAACTGATAAATGCATCAGAAATCAAACTATACAAAGCGCCATAGTTTTCATTATCTAATTCTTTTTTATCAACAAGCTGCTTAATTCTACGATTTAGGCGAATATCAGCAACAGCGTAAGTTAATGCGCTATCATCTTCAGGTAAATCAATACCATCAGTTGCATATCTTTTACTTAAAGGTCTCAATTTATGTACTTGTAAACCTTCATCACCTTTCTCTTTAGCGAAAAGGTCAAAAGTTAAATGCTGGTGATCACATACACGGAATTTTTCTTTTTCGATGCCTGCTTTTTCTGCAAACATACTAACCGCTTTAAGTACTTTTTTATGGAACTTAGCAGAGTCATGACGAATATCTGTACCGTTAGATAAGAAAACCAATGTGATTTTCTTAGCTCTTCTGCTTACGTTGAAATAAGCATGTTCACTTTGATGAAAACGAGAGTTATATAAAAACAATATTTGCTGTTTTGTTTGTACCGTCATTTTTTCTGGACTAAAACGAACACGAGTAAATTTATCATTACCCACAAACTGCCCACTTTCTATGTGCAGCTCTTCGTTAATATCAAAAAATAACTTTGAAAGTTTTTTATAAAAAGATAAGTAAGGTTGGTCTGAGTATTTCTCTGAAGGGTCGGAGAATTTAGCAATAAGTTCATCAGTAACTGGAAACTTTGCAAGTAAATATTGATTCTCGCGAGCTAAAGATGGAATAAATGCTTTGTGCTGAGCACTTCTCATTCGAGATGAAGCCATGAAAAAAAATCCCTTAAGTTGTTTAATTTACAATTATAGTGAACCTTTATGATTAACGTATGACAAAATAAATTGTTTGAAGTTAACTTAGGTTCAACAAATGCTTGATAACTATTTTAGTTAAAAATAGGTTCGATATAATTTTATTATTATAGTTAATCACTGAAATCATATTGATTGTAAAGTGAATTTTCAATGTGAATATAATAGTGAATTTTTATGACTCTTATATTACAAGCTAATGTTTATACCCAATTTAGCTAACGATGTATATAGTTGCCTTATAAAATACAGCGCTAATCTACTGTCGTTATGAAATAATCTATGTTTATAATATTGTTTTTTATAACAACATTATTGTTTAATTTATGTTTACCTTTAGAATTAAGGATGTTCTTATCAATAAACTACTAAGTAAATTTTGGTTCTATTTATTATCATTCACCTGTGTTTTTATTCTTGTTCTACCATACCTTCCATCTAATGGAATAACTCAGGTTTTAGAGTATTCAATTTACTTATCTCCGCGATGGATGTTTTTATTCCTACTAGTACCAATTATTGTTTTTTGGAAAACATTAACCAAGACTTATCGTGCCCTGTTTTTTATTTGTCTTATGGTTTTAGTAAACTTCCAAGATATTAATATCAATACTCAGTCAAATGATGAAAGTGCGTCATCATTCAAATTACTTTCATTAAATATGGGCGGTGGTAGTGCGGGTAAATACTTAAAAACATTAATGGCACGTGAAAATCCTGATGTATTTCTTTTCCAAGAAACGAGTTTGAAAAATATTGAAGGTGTTTTTGATGCAACGTGGAATTACCAATGTGATAAGAACTTATGTATTGCTAGTAAATACTCCTTTACAAAAATAGGCGAATTCAGTCGAAGAATATTTGGAGGTTGGGGTAATTTTGCTGCTTATTATGAACTTAGTATTAATGGTAAAACACTGCCGTTAATGAATGTGCATTTAGAAACACCACGTCCGATTTTATCTGATCTAATAGGTCTATCTATTAACATGAGAGATATTGAAAGTTTTCGTGAAAATAAGTCTTTAGAAGCTTCGATGATCACGACTTGGGCGAGTAGTCAGTCTAACTTTGTTATGACAGGTGATTTCAACATGACCACAAATGAAAGATTATACCGTGATTATTTCTATTCTTATCAAAATGCATTTAACACCGCAGGCTTAGGAGTTAATTACACAAAATATACTTCTTGGCACGGTGTTAGGATAGATCATACTTTAGCGTCTAATAATATGACGATTGAGCGAGCAGATGTTATGCCTTCATTAGGTGGCGATCATCGAGCTATTGTTACGATTATTTCTTTGCCTTAAGTTAGCCTTATGACGAAACAAGGTCAAAGCTCTTAGCTGATATTGGTTTGCCATTAAGTAGCAATTCTATTTTATGCTCACCAATATAATATTTACGGGTTGTTATTGGTTTGAATGAGAAAGACTTGCTTAGTTTAATGGTTTCATTGGGCTGTAAAGTGACATTTTTCAACTTAAACACTTTAGCTTGTTGCTTTCCATTAGCTTTAACAAAGTGAATAGCGTAATCAATAACGAAATGTTGAGCATGTTGTACTGTACTACTTATATTCATGGCAAAGCTTACTGCTTCGCCAAGTTTTATAACCTGATTAGATAACACTATTGCATCAATACTTACTTCAGGTGCTTCAGTAAAACCTAATAAAGAAAATACCTCAGCATAGCCATTTTTAACTAATGTTCTTGTCGCATGCTTGATAACCCAATCAACCTCTTTAGCGTTACTCTTTGTCTTTTCATTTGACCATTGTTTACATGTATTAATAACTACAGCAGGGTGATCTTTTGCAATATCATTTAAGTGATTAGCAACCGAGCGGCGTACATATAAACTTGGATCTGATTTTAAGCTCGTTAATAAAGGTAGGTTAGGTGTAGGATCTACAACAAATTGCTTAAGCTGTAATCCCCAAGGTAATTTTGGTCGTGTACCTTCTGAGACTAAACGTCGAACATCTTCGCTTTCATCTTTTACCCATAAAGTAAATTGTTGATGACAGTATTCAGGATATTTAACGATAAACGCACGTATAGCAAACTCAGAAGAGAATAAATGAGTCAGCTGTTTAAGTCCTAATAAAGACTCTTCAGGATGTTCTAAACCATATACGCTGAAGTAATCGATAATCGGCCATGCAGCAAAGCTTTTAAGTGAATCATCAGCGTTGCCAAAGTCCCATACATCAGCAATCTTGATTAGAATATTCGCAGCTTCTGGAAATTCGTCAGGTAGGTAGTCATGAAGTATAGAAATAATATGGTTAACACGTTCTTTTAGTTCTAGTTCATTTAAGCCTTGTAAACAGTCGCTTTCAAAAGCTTGAGCATTAAAGTTAACTAATACTTTAGTTAAGGCGTGGCTTATTCTTGTTACTGCAGGTTGTGCTAGCCCGTTCTTCATTAACTCCATGTTTTACCTTATCTGTTTTGATATCTTTTTATTTAACTAACCTGTTTAGAAATTTTAACTTAAGAACACCTGTTGTTAGCGCTACGCCAGATAAAATAAGCGCGGCACCGAATATAGTCCATTGATTAATAGTTTCGCCTAGAAATATCATGCTCCAAGTGATCCCAAAAACAGGGATCAAATAGGTAACAGAAATTGTTTTAGTTGGTCCAATGACCGCAATTAATCTGAAAAATATAGTGTAAGCGATACCCGTACACAATATGCCTAACGTGATCACTGATAATATGGCTGGTGATGAAGGGATAGCATCAGGTAAGAAAAATAAACTTATGGGTAATAAAAGTACTGTTGCGCTGATCTGACTACCAGCGGCTAATGCTATAGAGCTAATTCCACCTAAATACATTTTTGTATAACTTGCTGATATGCCATAACACAAAGCCGCCACCATAACGGCTATCGTTGGCAGTAGCACATTAGTATTTTCATCTAATATTTTATCAAACATCAAAAAGTACACGCCTAAGAATCCTATGCATATACCTAAAATAGCACTCAAACTTAACGTATCTTTCAACCAAAAATAAGCTACTAATGCGCCAAACATAGGCGTTGTGCCATTTAATACTGCAGTATTACCTGCTGAAAGGGTTAATGTCGCCCAGCCAAATAATACAAAAGGGATTGCGGTATTGAGTGAGCCAACAATAAATATTTTGCCCCAGTAACCTGATAACGCCGATTGTTTTTTAGCTATATATAAAAGAGGTATTAAGAATAAGCTGGCTACTAATGTACGCATTGCCATAAATAGAAAAGGTCCAAATTCACTACCTCCTATTTTCATGAAGATAAATGAAGAACCCCAAATGGCAGCGAGTAACGGCAGTTCTATAAATGGTCTAGTTTTCATTTTTAAATATCATTATTTTTTAAGTCATTTATAGAAGTAATATTTATTACGTTAATCTCAGATAGAGAAACAAATTGCCATTGAATATTTAAGTTATAAAGCGCCATGCCATACACCTTATCGTCTTGCTTGTTTTTTTTATAAGCAGGTCGGGGATCTTGTTCAAGTACTTGATGTATAAACGCTTCAAGTTCTGGGTATTCTTTGTTTAATGTTCTTAATGACTCTTTAGCTTGGCTGTTAAAGCTAACCCTAATGCTTTTATCAGGCGTTTCTTGTGCGTAGCTAGCTTGTGCATCTATTAAGGCATCTGAATAGGGGATATAAGGTTTGATGTCGATAACAGGTGTGCCATCCAACAAATCTAATCCTGAAATACTCAGCACTACATTTTTAGATTTTTTAGGACAGTCTTTATTGGTAATAACATCAATGCTATCAAGCTTAACGACCGACATTCCTAAAGGATTGGGTCTAAAAGTAGAACGTGAAGCTAGAGCGCCAATTTTAGCATTGCCACCTAAGCGAGGCGGTCTTACTAGAGGTTTCCAGCCTTGTTCTTGAGTACCATGAAAAATGAATATCACCCAGATATGACTAAAAGCTTCTAGCCCTCTCACAAGTTCAGGAGTATTCGCATCACCTAATAAAGTAATACTGCCTTTAGCTGCACTCACTAAACCAGGTTGTCGAGGTATAGCAAACTTTTCTTTATAAGGAGAGGAAACCTTGCCAATGTAATTTAACGCTATGCTGTTAGGCATGTTACTACTTCGACGAGGTAGGTTTTAAATAATAAGCTTGTCCGTAACATACTGTTGTAGCGATACATTGCTTTGCTGTACTGCCACCTGTAAGCATAGTGCAGCCCGAGAACACGATCGCATTTGCTTTAAGCTCACTGGCTTTTTTACGAGCATCTGTTCTAGCGATAACTTCATCAGGTTTTGCGTGATGTGCTTTAAGTTGACAATCTTCACCTTCAACTACGCCTAGGTATTTATGTGGGCCAGTAATATCAGTAATCGATGGATAAATCTTAACTTTTGACGGGGCAAAGTAGTTGGTAAAATTTTCTGCATCTAAATTGGTACTCGTATCAAATTTACTACTACAGCTTGCTAGCAATGATAAGGCGAGTAAGGTTAAAAGTGTGTTTTTCATTGCAGTTCCATTTAGGTAGTTGGAGAATTAAACCATTAGCGAATTACTAAGAGTTATTTTTGGAAATAAAGTGTTAAAAAGTCATGCTTGAAAACTAACTGTTAAATATTAGCTGTCAAATACAAATAAGGCGAACACAGGTTCGCCTTATTATTTTACCTGTTTTTAACTGAGCTAAGGTTACTTAACTCGCATGCCAGGTTGAGCTCCGTCTTCTGGATTTAATATCCATAAGTCTTCACCACCAGGCCCTGCTGCTAATACCATGCCTTCTGACATACCAAAGCGCATTTTACGAGGTGCTAGGTTAGCAACCATAACAGTTAACTTACCTACAAGATCTTCAGGTTGATAAGCTGATTTAATGCCAGCGAATACTTGGCGAGTTTCACCGCCTTCAACTGAATCTAAAGCAAGTTCTAATCTTAATAGCTTATCTGCTTTTTCAACATGTTCAGCTTTAACAATTTTGGCGATACGTAAATCAATTTTAGCAAAGTCTTCAAAACTAATTTCTGGTGAAATAGGATCTGATGCTAACGGGTTATTGAAATCCATTGTTGGTTTCTCTACCGCAGCTGGTTTTTTCTTTTTCTCTTTTGCTGGTTTTGTTTTTTCTTCTGTAACAGCAAGATTGTCTTTCGACGCATCTGTCATTGCATTGATTTTATCCATATCAACACGCTGCAACAAAGCTTTAAACTTATTGATTTTATGATCCGTCAATAAAACCTTATGACCTTCCCAAAGTAATTCATCATTTAAGAATACTTCAGTGCTTTCAGCAAGCTTAGGTAAAACAGGTTTTAAGTAAATCATTAATGTACGGAACATATTAATACCAAGAGAACAAATATCTTGTACTTCTTGCTGTTTAGTTTCGTCTTTAACAAGTTGCCACGGTTCTTTTATCGCAATGTATTCATTAACTTTATCAGCTAATGCCATTATTTCACGCATACCACGACTGAATTCACGATTTTCGTAATGTTGAGCAATACTGTCGCCAGCATTCATTACTTCGTCAGCTAAGGCTTGGTCATCAATATTTGTAGATAACATGCCATCGAAACGTTTAGATATAAAGCTCGCACAACGAGACGCGATGTTAACTACTTTACCTACCAAGTCAGAATTCACACGTTGTGCAAAATCTTCTAGGTTTAAATCTAAGTCATCAATACGGCTAGTTAATTTAGCTGCGTAGTAATAACGTAAATACTCTGGGTTTAAATGATCTAAATAAGTACGACCTTTAATAAAGGTGCCTTTTGATTTAGACATTTTAGCGCCATTAACTGTAACAAAACCATGAGCAAATACAGAAGTAGGTTTACGGTAGCCAGCGCCTTCTAACATTGCAGGCCAGAATAGGCTGTGGAAATAAATGATGTCTTTACCAATAAAATGATAAAGCTCAGCATCAGAATCCTTATTCCAAAAGCTATCAAAATCAATATTTGATTTATTACATAAGTTTTTAAAGCTACCCATGTAACCAATCGGTGCGTCTAACCAAACGTAAAAGTATTTACCAGGAGCATTTGGAATTTCAAAACCAAAGTAAGGCGCATCACGACTTATATCCCATTGGTTAAGACCAGATTCAAACCATTCTGCTAGCTTGTTTGCCATTTCTTCTTGTAAAGCACCACTGCGGGTCCAGTTTTGTAGCATTTCTTCAAACGCTGGCAAATCAAAGAAGTAATGTTCTGAATCTTTTAATATCGGAGTTGCACCTGATACTACTGAACGAGGATTAATAACGTCAGTAGGTGAGTAAGTTGCACCACAGTTATCACAGCTATCGCCGTTTTCGTCTTCGCTCTTACATTTAGGGCAGGTGCCTTTAATAAAGCGATCAGGTAAAAACATACCTTTTTCTGGATCATATAATTGCGAGATAACGCGCGTCTTTATATGTCCTTTAGCATGTAATCTGTTATAAATTTCATGTGCGAAGGTTTCATTCTCTTCACTATGCGTTGAATGATAGTTGTCGAAGCTGATATGAAAATCAGCAAAGTCAGCCATATGTTCTTCACGAACACCTGCAATCATCTCTTCAGGTGTAACACCTAATTCTTGAGCTTTAAGCATGATCGGTGTGCCATGTGCATCATCGGCACAAACGAAATAAGTTTCATGACCACGCATTCGTTGAAAACGTACCCAAATATCTGTTTGGATATGTTCAAGTAAATGGCCTAAATGGATTGAACCATTGGCGTAAGGAAGGGCACACGTTGCTAATATTTTTCGTTTCTCAGTCGTTATCTGAGATGACTTTGATTCAGACATATAAAGTTTACATATTTTAGGTGGTAATTATGGGGAGAATGGTACAGAATTTAGAGATACTTTTCATTAATAATTCTTACTAAGTGACCAATTAATTCAACTGATTGGCATTAGTTGGGTAAAAGTGCATAAAATCCATGTTCTCTAAGTTTTTTTCTAATAAAACAGTTACTCAAGAATCACAAGATTCTATTATGAGTTTTTTAAATGCGTACCAATCTGATTGTTTCCCTGATGGAATTCTCAATATAAGTTCAGTGCCTACTATGGTGCTGGCTGACAACTGCATTGTTGTAAATATTGTGCTGCCTTTTCCATGTGATGGCGAATTAGACGATATCAGCGACGCACTTACCGAATTACTTGATCACAGCACCATTATTAAACCCGATTATCAAATTAAACCTGTTAGGCAGCATAACCTAAAAAGCATTAGTAATATTATTGCGGTAACTTCTGGTAAAGGAGGTGTGGGAAAATCGACTACGGCGGTTAACCTTGCTTATGCGCTAATAGCTGAAGGCAGTAGTGTTGGAATTTTAGATGCCGATATTTATGGTCCTTCTATACCAACAATGTTGGGTTTAAAAGGTCAGCACCCATCTTCAGATAACGGTAAGTCAATTACACCTCTTGATGCGAATGGCTTAAGTGCTATGTCGATTGGTTTATTAATAGATGAAGAAGATGCAACGGTTTGGCGTGGACCTATGGCAAGTAGAGCTTTTAGCCAACTATTGAATGAAACTCAATGGCCAGAGCTTGATTACCTTATTGTTGATATGCCACCAGGAACGGGCGATATACAATTAACTTTATCGCAAAGTGTTCCTGTTGCTGCTGCAATTGTTGTTACAACACCACAAGATATTGCACTCACCGATGCCATTAAAGGCATTACGATGTTTGATAAAGTGAAAGTGCCAGTGTTGGGCTTAGTTGAAAACATGAGTTATCACTTATGTGAAAACTGTGGTCATCAATCACACCTTTTTGGAGAGAATGGTGGAGTTAACACCGCGAAAAATAAAAACATTCCGCTTTTAGGACAATTACCGTTAAATATAGAGATAAGACAAGACGCAGACAATGGCCGCTCATCACTTTTAGAAAATAGCACTAGCGATATAGCCCTGTTATACCGTAAACTAGCGCGCAATGTAGCATCTGAATTGTTTTATCAACTCGATGCAAGAAGCCCTAATACCGCAGAAATATGTTTTGAGCCTAAGTAAATGAAATTATTATCAATTGCTTCATCGAATCTAGCTGCAAATAACTGGTAGAAAACAACGTATGAGACTCTCCGATAGAGATATAGAAAAATCACTAGCTGATGGCAACATTATAATAGAACCAAAACCTGATGTTTCAATGATATCAGGTGTAAGTGTTGATATTAGACTAGGCAATGAGTTTAGAGTTTTTAAAGAACATACTGCGCCTTATATTGATTTAAGTGGTCCTAAAGCTGAAATGCAAAAGGCCATGAACTCAGTAATGAGTGATGAAATAACAATTGAAGACGGCGAAGCGTTTTTCCTCCATCCAGGTGAACTTGCACTAGCTGTAACGTATGAATCAGTGACTTTACCTGATGATATTGTTGGCTGGTTAGATGGACGTTCATCATTAGCGCGTTTAGGTTTAATGGTGCATGTTACCGCCCATAGAATCGATCCCGGGTGGTCGGGTCAAATCGTACTCGAATTTTATAACAGCGGTAAATTACCATTGGCTTTACGTCCTAAAATGAAAATAGCCGCGTTGAACTTCGAAACTATGTCTTCAAGTGCTTTACGTCCTTATAACAAAAGAGACGATGCGAAATACAGAGGCCAGAAGGGCGCTGTAGCAAGTCGTATCAGCCAAGACGAATCTTCAAAATAGTTTCATTTAATGCAACTGTGAATAACGTCATCAAAATTACGAACGATTAAATGGACTTAAAGTAGAGCATCAAGAATGCTCTACTGTTTTTAGTTAATTAGGTGCTTCTTGAAATTAACATTTAAAATATTAGGCTTGTTCTTTCTTACTAGTATTGTTCTTATTAGTATCATTGGTCTTTTAGCTCTTCAATCACAACCTCAATTCCAGAATCAGAATACGGTAAATGTGCAAGCAGCTACCGAAAGTAAAGCTGCCGCTAAGCGCTTTGTTGATTCACTGAGGTCAAAAAAACAACCTGTTATTTTGTCATTATCTCAAGCCGAATTAAATGGTTTAAATGCCCTCGTAAATCGCGCATTTCCTAAAATAGTGTCTGATGTCATTATTCAAAACAAAACAGCAAAACTTAACGTTTCTGTTGAATTACCTTTACCAAAATTCATTAAATATCTTAATGTGTCAGGTGACTTATACCCATCAAATAAAGGGTTAGAGCTAGGCGATGTTTCTATCGGTGGCTTAACATTATCGGGCAATACCTTATTAGCGTTAACTCGCTGGACGGTTGATTCTTTTATTCAAGATGATCTCGGCACTAAAATTGTGTCTATGGTGCAATGGGTAACGTTAAAACAAGAACATTTACGTGTTAGCTTGCTCGTGCCAGATGATATGAATCAGTTAGATCAAGGGAAATCAGGGCTTTTCGCACTAAGAGATAACTTGGCTTTATTTGGCGATGTTAACAAAGTTAAGTTTTATCACCAAGCTCTCGTTCAGCATTTAGACGCGACGCAAGACAAAACAAAATTAAACAAAGAATTACCTTATTATCTTCAAACAATGTTTGCGCTTGCCAAGTTAAAAACCTTGAGTAATCAAGATGAAGGTAAGCCAAGTAATGCCGTACAAGAAAACTATTCTGCATTAATGGCTGTAGCCCTGTATTTTGGTTCAAACTCTTTCGAGCTGTTATTGGGTGATGTCTCAAACCTAAATGTGGCTCAGCGTAAAACGCGTACTCTGTTAAGAAGAAAAGTCACTTTACGTAATCGAGTTGATTTACAAAAACACTTTATGTATTCAGTGGCTCTACAATTATTTGGTAATAGCAAAGCAAGTGATGCTATTGGTGAATTAAAAGAGTTTTTAGACAGCAACCCAGGTGGGAGTGGTTTTAGTTTTGCTGACTTAATGGCAGACAGAGCGGGAACCCGGTTTGCTAAATTAGCCACAACATCTGAATCATCTGCACTTAAATTACAAAACACCATTACTAATAGCTTAACTGAGAACGACTTTATGCCTTTAATACAAGGCATTCCAGAAGGCATTTCAGCGAACTTATTTAATGAAGATTATCGAGATGTTGACTCACTAAAATATAAAAACATGATTTCATTTTTAGATGGGAAACTGGCTGAGCTTTCTCTTTATAAATAATGTGATGACGCTTTATATTATTGATATATAATAATAAAATTAATAATCACTATAAATATCACAATATTACTTTAAGCTTTTTACGCAGGCTAATATTAGTAAGGCATCCTATTGATTCATTTATTTAATTCGCTTTTATTGATTAGTTTTTAAAGCCAAGCTAAGCTCCGAATAACACTAGCAATATTTTATTCTTTTATATTGCTAATTTTTACTCCTAGAGGTTATTTTTGAATATTCCTGACATCCCTAATAATCATGCTCTGTTGATGTTAATCATCACAGTAGTCGCTTTATATTTTTTTAGACGAGATGATATTCCTCTAGAAACTTCTTCATTAGCTGTATTGGTTATTCTTTGTTTAATTTTTACTGTTTTCCCATTTGAAGGTAGTGCCGGGCATTTAGAGCCTTCGTCACTATTCTTTGGTTTTGGACATGAAGCACTTGTTACTGTGTGTGCTTTAATGATCATCGGACATTCACTTGTGCGGACAGGGGCTTTAGAGCCAGTAGGGCGGAACCTAGCTAAAATATGGAAGATAAGCCCAACATTATCTTTGCTACTCACCCTTATTATTGCAGGCATGTTAAGTGCTGTTGTTAACAATACGCCAATTGTTGTGTTGTTATTACCTATATTAATCAGTGTTGCCATACGCACTAAAACCGATTCTTCTCCTATGTTACTTCCTATGGGGCTTGCAACTTTAGTTGGCGGCATGACCACCACCATAGGTACTTCAACTAACCTACTTGTAGTCAGTGTTGCTAGTGACATGGGCTTACCTCGTATCGGTATGTTTGACTTTATTGTGCCTGCTTTAATTGCTGCGGCTGTGGCCATTTCTTACTTGTGGATCATCGCACCTAAGCTACTACCAAAAAGAAGCCCAACGTTACCTGATACATCACCACGTATATTTACAGCCTACTTAAATATAAATGAAGACAGTGACGCGAACGGTAAAACTGTTGCAGAGTTGATTAAGCTAACTGACGATCAAATGAAAATTGAGTCAATTCAGCGTAGCCCAGACAATAGAAACGTATTCCCTTTACCAGATACCTTGATAAAAGTAGGCGACCGTTTACAAGTAAATGATTACCCAGATCAATTAAAAGAGTTTGAAGCCGTTATCGGTGCAACACTTTATTCTGGTAGTCATAAAATGGATGAAGATCATCCATTAAAAGCTGATAAACAAGTGCTTGCTGAAATTGTAGTTATACAAGCATCAGGCTTAGTAGGTAGAACCTTAAAAAATGCTAACTTTGCTCATCGTTACGGTATTTCTGTTGTAGCTTTACATCGTGAAGGTAAAGCGATGGAAATTGGCAGACAAAGTATCGGTCACGTTGTTATTCGCACAGGTGATGTATTACTAGTACAAGGTGAAGCAGAGCAAATTAATGATTTGAAAGAGTCTCGTGGCTTATTAATTATTGATGGCGCAGCTAACTTACCTTATACAAAGAAAGCACCTATCTCTCTTGCGGTACTCGCATTTGTGGTTTTATCAGCAGCCGTTGGTCTTGTGCCTATCGCTATAAGTTCAATGTGTGGTGTCTTGGTATTACTCGCCACTAAATGTTTAGATTGGAGCGAAATCTCTAACGCTTTAAGCACACAGGTTATATTGATTGTTGTTGCCTCTCTTGCACTTGGTTCCGCCATGATGCAAACGGGTGGAGCTGAATATATAGCGCAAGTGTTTGTTGCTGCATCGTCAGGTTTACCGCCAGCAGGTATTTTGTCAGCGTTAATGTTGTTACTCGCAGTATTAACTAATATTGTTTCTAACAACGCAGCGGCTGTTATCGGAACGCCAATTGCTGTATCAGTAGCACAACAACTAAACGTGCCAGTTGAACCTTTCATTTTAGCGGTACTGTTTGGTGCTAACTTAAGTTATGCAACGCCTATGGCTTATAAAACCAATATCTTAGTGATGAACGCGGGTGGTTATCAATTTTCTGACTTTATGAAAGTAGGGATACCGTTAATCATATTGATGTGGGTGGTATTATCATTCTTACTCAGTTGGTTCTATCTATAGAGATAAACGCATAAATTAGCTATTTAGATAACACAACTTACGAACGCTAAATTAAGTTTTATAACTGATTTAGCGTTTTATTTTTGCTAATAAAATACCAAAATTAAAAAGCTCAACTACACTTATAAGAGATCTGTTTATAAAAGTTTGATTAAGGAAGGGTAACCCATTAATAACCTTGCTTATTCCCGTGAATATAAGGCTAGAGTTAACCTGGCTTATATTCAGACTAAATAAACAAATTGACTATAAATTGACACACTTGTGATCAGTACGTATAAATAACATATCAATCGCTTTTTGTATTATGGAGTAACAATGATTAATTATGATGACAATCGCGATTTTTATCGCATGATGATAAACAGCCAAGTTACCGTGACCATTATAGATGACGAAGTTAACTCAACTGTAATAGCTGTATGTCGTGATTTAAGTGCAACAGGAATGGCGATTGAAATGCCGCATCCCATTGCGTTAGACACTAATGTTAGAGTACATGTTGATGCGTCTGGCGGAAGTATTGCGTCATTAGATGTAAAAGGGAAAGTAGTACGTTGTATTCCAGAAAGCGAAGAGTGTTATTTACTTGGTATTAATATTTCAGAAATAGACTAGTTGATTTGAACTTATATGTCACACTTGTGTGTTTTGCAAAGTATTTAAGTTAACGATAGCTCAGTAGAACTATCGTTAACCTTAATTTTTATCAGCTATCAGTTTGATTATGTAAAACCAACACCGATAAAACTGATAGATAACTGGCTTAGATTAATTATTTAGACGATTTATAAAAGTCTAATAAACCAAAAGTTGAGCTATCTAAACTTTCGCTTAACGTATCAGCAGAAAGCTCTGCATATACTTTGTTTGCTAAGCCTTTCCCTAATTCAACACCCCATTGATCGAACGAACAAATCTGCAATAAAATACCTTGTACAAAAATCTTCTGTTCATAAAGTGCAATTAAGCTACCTAATGTTTTAGGTGTAAGTTTTTGCATTAAAATTGTATTAGAAGGGCGGTTACCTTGATGTACTTTATGCACTGCCACTTTATCAATTTCTTCAGCTGACATTCCTTTAGCTGTTAATTCTTCTCTCACTTGCTCTTCTGTAACACCTTGCATTAACGCTTGTGTTTGAGCAAAGAAGTTAGACATAAGAATGTCGTGATGATTATTAACAGGTATTAAACTTTCAACTGAACCAATAAAGTCAGCAGGAACAATGGTATTGCCTTGATGTAAATATTGATAAAAAGCATGTTGACCATTAATACCAATTTCACCCCAAATAGCAGGTACCGTAGTATAAGAAATACGCTCGCCTTCCCATGAAACTGACTTACCGTTACTTTCCATTTCTGCTTGCTGTAAATAAGCAGGTAAACGATGTAAAGATTGGTCGTAAGGTAAAATCACTTGTGATTGAGAACCTAAGAAGGTGGTATTCCACACACTAAGCATTGCCATAATCACTGGAGCATTCTGTTCTAATGGAGCAGTACAAAAGTGATGATCAATTTCGTAAGCGCCTTCAAGTAATTCAACAAAGTTCTCAAAACCTAACTCGATAGCAATCGGTAAACCTATGGTTGACCATAAAGAAAAACGACCGCCAACCCAATCCCACATATCAAATATGTTTTCTTCTTTAATACCAAACGCAGTGGCTTTTTCTTTGTTAGAAGATACCGCAACAAAATGTTTAGCAATCGCATTCTTATCAAAAGCTGCAGCCACTAACCATTGCATTGCTGTAGTAGCGTTAGTCATGGTTTCAGACGTAGTGAAGGTTTTGCTTGATACAATAAATAATGTAGTTTCAGGGTTTAAGTGACGTAAAACATTCGCAACTTGTGTGCCATCAACATTCGAAACGTAATGCATTTGAAGATCTTTAGAACCATATTCAGCTAAAGCTTCAGTAACCATTTCAGGACCAAGGTTTGAACCACCGACACCGATACTTACAACGTCAGTAATCGCTTCACCTGAATAACCAACCCATTCGCCGTAACGTACTTTATCGCTGAATGCTTTAACGTGATTTAACGCAACTTGTACTTCTTCAATAACATTTTCGCCGTCAATTACAATAGGCGCGCTGTTACGATCACGTAATGCCGTATGTAAAACCGCTCTGTTTTCTGTGGTATTAATTTTCTCACCAGAAAACATTTTAGTGCGCCAATCTTCAAGCTCACAATCTTTAACTAAATCTAAAAGTAGTTTGAAAGTTTCGTCTGACATTAAGTTTTTCGAATAATCAAATAAGAAAGCCGGGGTTTTAATTGAGTATTTAGAAAAACGCTCACTATCATTAGCAAATAAATCAACCATGTGTTGTTGCTTCATTTCTTCGGCATGAGAGATTAGCTTTTGCCAGCTTGGCAGTGATGTTCTTGATGTCATTTTGGAATTCCTGTTTTGTAATTGAATATTGCTAATCAATTAAGATAAATTTTAATACGTTAGGATTTATAAATTTTACAATGTGCATACTTATTGTCGAGCTTGGCTATTTACATGAAATAAATAGGACGTAAGCGCTCAACAAATTATTTTTAATACATTTTATTTTGTTTATGCTCTTTTCAAACAAAGTTGAAGCTAGAAGCGAAAAGTACAAACAAAATAAACTTCTATTATGTTGGCATTAAACCAACATAATAGAATGTGAACTAACTATTTAATTAAGTCAGCTACTAGGTCTTCTAAAATGCGTTGATCAACAGCAAATTTACGAATACCTTCAGATAGTTTTTCTGTAGCCATAGCATCTTCGTTATGTTCCCAAGCAAAAGTTGCTTCAGTTAACGGAACAATATCGTCTTTAGATTTAACTACAACGCCATCAGCAGAAAGCTTAGTTTCTAATGTGCCTTCAGTATTTTGTAATTCAGTTAATAACGCAGGAGAAACCGTTAACAAGTCACAACCTGCTAATTCAATAATTTCACTTGTGTTTCTAAAGCTTGCGCCCATAACAACTGTGTTATAACCGTAAGATTTGTAGTAGTTATAAATACTTGTTACAGAGATAACGCCTGGATCATCAGCGCCAATAAATTCTTTACCTTCGCTTGCTTTGTACCAATCTAAAATACGACCAACAAACGGAGAGATTAACGTTACATTCGCTTCAGCACAGGCAATTGCTTGAGCTTTACTGAATAATAAAGTTAAGTTACAAGAAATACCTTCCATCTCTAATTGCTCAGCAGCTTTAATACCTTGCCAAGTTGAAGCAAGTTTAATTAAAACGCGCTCTTTAGAGATACCAGCTGTTTCGTATAATGCGATTAACTTACGGCCTTTCTCGATGCTTGCTTGCGTATCAAACGATAAACGCGCATCTACTTCACTCGAAATACGACCAGGGATAATTTTTAAAATTTCACAACCAAAGTTAACAATAAGTTGATCACAAACGTCATCAATATCGCTACCAGCTTTTGCAATAGCGTCGTCTATAAGACCTTTGTATTGCGGTAACTTAGCTGCTTGTAAAATTAACGAAGGGTTAGTTGTAGCGTCTACAGGGTTTAATGCTTTAATTGAATCAACATCGCCACTGTCTGCAACAACAATAGTTACTTTTTTTAATTGCTCTAATAAATTCATGGGAACTCTACTAATTGATTATTCTGAATGATTACCGTGTAATCCAACCAGGATTTAAGGCATAGCCGATTTAGAACTATAACCCGTGAAAATAGTGAAGACACATTATTGCTGATATTAACTTTATAGCAAATAATTATTTGGTCTATTTAACAATGTTTTATTCATATTAAATCAACTAAAGTGATTTAAGGGTGCTAAGTTTAACGTAGATGATCATAAAACTACAAGTTGTGATTAAATGTTAAGCAATTAAGCTCAGTTATTTTATTTTACTATTAATTAGCCATCTACATAGATGAAAAGAAATTGTCTATAAAGTGATTAGCTTTTTTATTCATTAACCCTTAAATCTTCTCTATATTATTTTTACAAAAGCATCTTTAACGAAGTTGAAGTTAAAAAACGCAGATCATACACAAATTAGTGTTTTTATTACTTTGATCTTTAAAGCTATTCATATAAATTGACGCTAAGTAAATATTTAAATTAAATGGAAATAAAAATGCATGTAGATAAAGCTAAAAAACGCATAGCCAAATTAGTAAAAGCGGGTGATAAAGGTTATCCACAAATTTCCATCGAATATTTTGGTGAAACAGCCGAATGTGCAACCTTAGTTGTTGTAGGTTTTACCTTTGAAGAAGGTGCTGAAGCTCAAGAAGAAAAGTTCACCAGTAAAGACAACGCACGAGAAAGCGAAGTTATTCAATCAGCATTAGTTAAAATTATTGAACGCGCCAACGCTAAATCAGTTCTTGAAGTGTCGGGTATTTCAATTTTATAGCTTAGTGAGAATTTAAAGCTTTGTCAGAACATAAAGTTTTATGAAACTATTGAGCTATTTGAAGTACAAACCTAAAAGTTAGAATAACAATACAAAAGAATCTGCATAAATGACGAATAACAAAAGCTGTGAATACGGCGTAGGCGATAATTCTTACAAAATGGCAGGGGAGTTAGCCGGTATTACGCAACTTGTTGATGAGTTTTATCACAACATGGCAACACTTACTGCAGCTAAAAAAGTTAGAAACATGCACGCAGAAGATTTATCGCTTTCAAGTAAAAAACTGGCTTACTTTCTTTCAGGTTGGCTGGGTGGACCTAAGTTATATACAGAGCATTTTGGTAGTATAAATATTCCATTAGCTCATAAACATTTATCTGTTGGTGAAGACGAAACTCAAGCTTGGCTACTGTGTATGCAAAAAGCTGTAGATAAGCAAAATTATGAAGCAGCATTCAAGGTCTACTTAATGGAGCAGTTACGAGTTCCAGCAGAAAGAATAAGAAAAGTATCAGCAGGCTGAACTTTCAAAGTTAATCTTGCTTAAACACTTAAACACTTAAACACTTAAACACTTAAACACTTAAACAAATTACATTAACAAACGGAAAACTATGATCTTTTTAATCTTCGCACTTCTTATGTTGGCAGCTTCATATAAATTATATTTAATGAAAAAAGAACCTTATTTTTCAGCTTTACTGTTTAGTATTCCTTTAGCGGTTGCAGGTTTGATAATGGGTAACCCGCTTGCTGGCGTATTTATTGGTAGCGCTATATTGTTTGCTTTAGGCTTTGTTTGCTTTTGGTTATTAGACAAAGTACCAAACGGAGCGCCACATTACTCTGTATTAGGTGTTACCGCTGCTATAGTGGTATTTGTTGTATAGCTTTGAAGTATTAAGTTAATGGCTTATTTTGAGGTGTTCGCGTGATCAGTTGCCACTTATACGATTATATTGAAATTGTCTGTATGCATAAATATCCTGTCAAATTAACCATGAAAAATAACACCGTTATTAAATGTATCGCCCTTGATACAAAATATAATGATGCAAGAGAAGAATGTATTAAAGTAAGCTGTAAAAGTACTTTTGATGTTAATATGCAGAATATCAAAAAGGTAGATAATACGACTGAAAGCTTAATACCATTGAATAACTTAGCATCGTTAGAAGTTGTTGTTGAAAATCCACATTTTAAAGTGGTTTCATTTAGCTAATTTTTTGAAATCAGATTAAGCTCTTACAAATCAAATTAAGCATTAATGTAAACCGAGTTCAATCAATATACGTAACAGAAATCATTTATAGCAGTCTTTATTTCTTAACCTGCTATTAACCCATAACTCTTTATACTCACTATAATGAGATAACTAACTATAACGCTAGGAGCCTTGAATGTTAGTAACAAAAAATTCAAAGTTTTGGTCAGATCTTATTCTGATCGCTAGTATCGTATGCGTTATTTTTATGTCTTTGTCGTTAATCGATACACGCCAAGAATGGTTTACTACACGCGATGCCACAACTTACATGCGCTATGGTGTGTTAGCAGGCGTTTTTATTATGGCAGCTTCACTCGTTATAATATTTTTAGTGCGTAACAATACACAAGCGCTTGTTAAAAGCTTTTCGGCACTTTCGGTTATTACTATTTCTTTACTCACGGTTAAAGCTTATTTACCTGTAGGCGCTAACCTTTTTTCAGAACAAAAAATAAAACCAACAGCGCTAAAACCTAATGCCAATCATCCACCTTTAGCGTTAGCTTTAGTGTCGATTAAAGAACTATCATCTAAAAGCATTACACCGCCAAAACAGTCTGTTTTATATCGCCCTCAAAACAATAAAATCACACAGCCAGCTAAACATCATTCAATCGCTACTGAACTTGCCACGCATTTTTCAGAAATTAATGCGATTAACTCATCGTTGAGCGAGTAATCTAAAATGCGGCGCATCGTTTTATTATTCTTTTCTACCTCGCCAATTGAAATATCATTTTACAAAAGCTTGCTCTAGCTACCCTAAAAGCAGTAACAAGATCATCACCCATTGATTACAATAAATCATTACCCATAACTTTACGTTTATTGGGTCATTTATATCTATGGAGAAAACATGAAAAAAATAGTATTGATTTTCGTCACAGCTTTCTTGTTTACCACGCAGGCATTCGCTGAAACAGCAGTGAAGTACAACAAAGAACTCGATGGTTTTGATTACCCATTTGATGTACAAACGTTTCACTTCAATTCTCAAAATCAAGAACTGAAAATGCGTTACATGGATATTGGCAATAAAGATGCAGATAAAGTTATCGTATTGCTTCATGGCAAAAACTTTTCTGGTTACTACTGGGAACAAACAGCTAATGACTTATTGAAGAAAAATTACCGGGTAATTATTCCTGATCAAATTGGATTTGGTAAATCATCTAAGCCAGCGTCTTATCAATACAGCTTTCCGCAACTAGCGTTAAATACTAAATCACTGTTAGACAGTTTGAATATTAAAAAGTATGACGTTGTAGGTCATTCAATGGGTGGAATGGTTGCAGTAACCTTTGCTGTTAATTATAGCGCGTCAGTTAATAAGCTGATTCTTATTAATCCTATTGGATTGGAAGACTACAGCAAGTATGTTGAATTTAAAGACACAAACTTCTTCTACAAAGGGCAGCTTGCATCAACACTTGATAAAGCCAGAAGCTACCAACAAAAAAATTACTATGATGGTAAATGGTCAAACAAATATGAAGAACTGCTAGTACCATTAAAAGGAATGCTTGCAGGTGAAGATTGGCAAGTAGTTGCATGGAACAACGCCTTAACTTACGGACCTATATTTGCTGAGAATATGGTAGATAAATTTCCACAAATCACTAACGACACCTTTCTAATTATCGGAACAAGAGATAACACAGGACCAGGTAGAGGATTCAAAAAGCCAGGCGTTACAAGAACACTTGGTGATTATAAAAACTTAGGCAAAAATGCACATAAGCTGATTAAGGGATCTACGCTATACGAACTTGATGGTTTAGGTCACATGCCACACTATGAAGATTACAGCGCATTTATCAAAGCATTCGATAAAGCGCTAGCTGAAAGTGAATAACAGAACATCTTAATAGCTTAACGATTAGCACTAGTTTTTATTTCTAATCGAATAAACAAAAGTCAGTAAGGTAAAAAACTTTACTGACTTTATTTTATCTACAATTTCTCTTTGCTGTTCACAAAACAAACCACCTTAAAACCAAATAAATTCAATGACATAAATCCGACACATTTCTATCATTAATCTGTCACAAAGGTTCTCTAACATGCATCGTTTATCCAAAAGCTCGATACATCTTTCGAATTATTGAGCTATCAAAAACCCAGTGATAGGTTGAATATTATAATGAAGGTTTTAAAAAAAACGGCTCTAGTCATTGCTATTACACAAACATTAACTGCATGTAATAGCGACAGTTCAAGTCCCACTCCAGAGATCACACCTGATATCCCAGAAGTAATTATTGAAGAAGTCGTAGAAGACTCCTCAGATGAAGCAACACTTTCAATCACCAAAGGTGCTAACGTACTTGCCGAAAACAATAATGATAACGTGTGGCGATTTGCTGTAATTCCAGACACACAAGGTCGTGATGATGACGATTACAAACAAACTATTATCCACACATACGACGATATCACTTTATCAATTGATATTGGATATGACGTAAACAACGATGACATTTTTGATGGTGAAGGCTGGAAAATAGATGTTTCAGACCCTTACAATGCATTTTTTGCTAACGAAAATGGTGACCCACTTGCTAACGGTGCTACTCCAGTTGCGATAGCGAGCAACGAACGTTCAGACACTCCTTACGATTTTAAACATCTACCAGCACTTCTCGTTGATCCTATTGTTTCTAAAATAAAAGCTGAAGGTGTTTCTGTTGTATTAGCCGTTGGTGACATGACCGATGTACGTACAGAAAACGAATACGTAGAATGGATGAACAAAGTTGCCAATCCATTAACTGAAGCTGGCATGACAGTGCTACCCGTTCGTGGTAATCATGAAATTGTTGATGGTTACGATTGGTTAAGCTGGTTCACCACAGAAGTAGACACAACCGATAATCGTTCAGTTAATAACATTGACAACGGTATCGATGCTTATACCGAGGAAGACTCAGGAAATTTTGATCAAGGATATAAGCTTTATAAAGAATACCCTGGAAGCTTATTAACTCAAGGCTTAGCTGATGGCGAAATTGTTGGTTACGAAGAAATTGAAGATCTGATGTACTACACAGTACAAAACAATACGCTATTTATCGCACTTGATTTTTACGCTAGCGATCTAGTATCAGTTAGCTACGAAGGCACATGGTTATTGATTTACGACTGGTTAAAAAATGTATTAGAAACTAAAGGTTCAACGGTTGATCATATTGTTATGTTTGGCCATGAAGCTTTATCAACTAAAAAGCGTCCATCGGTTTATAACTACGACGAATATTTTGATTACATCAGTTCATTAAGTAATGAAGATAACGGTGAAAGCGAAAACGAAACTGAGCCAGGTATTTTAGGTTTAGACACAGGACAACTAGGTTACTTAGAACTACAAGACGAATCGTCACCAGGTTTGCTAGACAACGTACTTAACTTATTAAGCGAATATAACGTTAACTACATTGCAGGACACGATCATCAGTATTCTCGTAGCTTAATTCATCCAGACAATAACAATCCGTCAGTAGGCTTTACTCAAATTGTAGCGGGTAATGCATCTTGGAAAGCTTATAACAATCGCTACGGTATTCACGACAAATACGAGACAGGTTTAGCGCAAGATAACTTTGCCCAAGTAGGCGATTATGAAGGTACTAATAGTCAGTACGATAAAGACCTAACCAAATACGAAAAATCGAACAAAATCTCGTTCGTGATTGTAGAAGTTAATGGTCGTCAAATTACCTTCAAAAATTATTATGCACCCGTTAATTTCTCAGAAGCTGATATGAACATGGGCACATATTGGGATGAAAATCAAAATGCTTGGATCCAATACGATGTAGACAGCTCAGGAACTACAGTAGAAGAAATCATTCCAATTGAATGGAGTTTAGGCGATAACGCAAGTTACACTAATGATGCATTACAACGTGTTGTATCTCCTTATGAATCTTACTGGACCACAACTAAAACGCCGGACGAAGAAGGTTACATAGGCACAGAAGCAGCAATACTTGACGGTTTTAACTTAACCTACAACAGTGTTGAAATGCTAACTACCGATACACAAGACAGCAAGCAAGTAGGTGTTCACGCAAACTACGAAGATGAACTTGGAACAGGTAAAGGCGAATACACCAGCTTTGCTAATGCGTATAACATTCCACGCGAAGAACAAGCGATGAATGAGCTACTATCACTAAGTTGGTTTACAGACAATGATGAAAAAACTGTTTCAGATATTTTATTCATTAACGGTAACTTAAATCAAGATGGGTCATACAAAAATACCAATGGTTTTGTACAAGCTAGCTCGCCATCTGAATTGTTCTTCGATAAAGATGCGGTTGAAACAACAAACCCAACCAATGTAGTCCGTGATGGGATAGTTACTGCAGACGACGAAGCGGATGCTATGACCATTGCAATGACAGCGCCTGAAGGTATCGACTTAACCACCTTAACCATAGGTCGTTACAATGAAGAAACGGGCGAATGGGAAGAGTTTCTTGCTGATAGCTGTTTTACAGAAACATCATACTCAGATGATTTCAGCGTAATGTTTAAATCAGGAGCGGGTAGTGCACCAAGTGACGTAGACAGCAGTTGTGGAACTTACTTATGGGGTTATAACCATAATAACAACACAGTGTGGGGATTTACTCACAAAGACGGACGTTTTGCTCTTATTGAAAACACAGTAACTGCTGAGTAATAAATGATTGATTATGTATAAGAGTTGCTAAGCAGCTATTCATAACAATAAATCAGAAACTAAAAAAGCGATAACGATTTAAAACCGTTATCGCTTTTTATCACGTTTAATAATATTTATTTACAATAAAAAACTTTATTTGAATAATGTTGAATGTAATATGATTTTTTCATCGATAAGGATATTGCTGTTATGTTACAACAGGAAGTAGAATATTTAACACTACAAGAATTAGAACAAGATCTAATTAACGTTACTGGTAATAAAGCTCTAGCTAAGCAACAAGCGCAACAATATGCAATAATGTATAAAGGAGATATAGTAAACTCTGTTCATTATAAAAAAGGATTAATCAATAAAGAAGAATATATTTTAAGCCGAAATATTCTTTGGGAACATAATAAAAATCACAGTAAGAAGCTTAGTGACAATATGATCTTGAATAGTAAATCTAAAAGGCCAGAAAATACTGCTGCTCATCATATTGTGGCTTGGAATGATATAAGAGCATCACAAAGCCGACTTAGACTAGCTGCTTTTGGGATTGATATTGACCATGCTGCTAATGGTGTTTTTCTTCCTCGATTTTCCAGACACCTACCAATGAAATGTATGCCGAAAGCATATTCACATTCAACCTTACATACTAAAGAATACTATTTAAATGTAGAGTATTTGTTAGAACAAACAATTGCTGAAGGTCTAGGACGTAAAGAGATCATAGAAACATTACAAGATATTGCGGAAGATCTCCAAACAGGTGAATTCCCTATTCACGAAGTATATCAAGATTAACAATATAGGTTTAACAAGATGACAACATTTAATAAAGTTTATTCTGTCAGCGTAAATGTAGGACAATACTTACTTCTTCAAACTACAGTTTTAGATCAAATCTTAGACAAAGATAATGACACTATTTACATATTTGATGGCATTGCTAAAGGTAATAAATGGCGAAAACCAACGACGGAGTGGATGATCATTTCAGGTGAAGAAAATGATGGATTAATCAAGCCAGATATTGCGGGATGGGGAGCTACAATTTTCACAGTTTCTGAAGATACCGCCAATACCCTTAAAGACTGCTTGAAAGATTGTTGTGAACTTTTACCTCTTACACTTAATAATGAAACTTGGTTTGCTCTTCATATTATAGGTAAACAAAATGCGATTGATGAAGAGTTAACCATTCGAAACATGAAGAATGGACGACCTAGTCGAACTCGAAGATTTGAAAAACTCGTATTAAAGAAATCCGAAATCAACACTAACGGATTATTTCTTGTTGAAGGTGTTGGGTTAGCAACATATTGTACAGACGAAAAGGGTGGGTTTTATGACAAAGTTCAAACAGAAAATCTTTCAGGCTTAGTCTTTAAAGAAGTTAATTTGTCTTAATCTAATTGCCTGTCTATCATCTAAATAGGACTTTGATGATAGATAGCATTTCCCAGAAACTGAGCTTCTTGGTGATACTTACTTAGTCAACTCACCACGTAAATTAGTTTGCATTAACTGACGTATTTCATCTGCAGGTAGGTTTTTACTTAACAAATAATGTAACTTAGTTAACGTAGCTTCAAGGGTCATATCAACTCCACCAATAACACCGCATTTACTCAACGCGTTACCCGTAGCGTATCCGTCCATGTTTACTGTGCCTTTAATGCATTGACTGCAGTTCACAATAATAATGCCGTTATCGCTGGCGGTTTTAATACATTCAAGCAAGTCTTTATCTTGTGGTGCATTACCAACACCGTAACTTCTAATGATTAACGCTTTAACAGGTTGCTGAATAATATTTTTCAATACATCAGAACTTATACCCGGATAAAGATGCACAACACCAATAGGTTGAGGCGTAATATCGCTCAATGTTAATGGTTGTATGTCGGCTTTAGCTATTGTCGATAACTTACCTTCAATCACATTAATGTTAATTCCAGCTTCTAACAATGGAGGTAAATTTGGTGAATCAAAGGCATTAAAACCATCAGCAAAAGCTTTAATACTTCTATTACCTCTGTACAGTCGGTTATTAAAATACAAACCTACTTCAGCAATAGGAAAATTAGCCGCAATATATAACGAGTTTAATAAATTAACTTGTCCGTCTGAACGTAATTGACTCAGTGGGATTTGCGATCCCGTTACAATTACGGGCTTAGATAAATTCTCGAACATGAATGACAGAGCCGAGCTGGTATAAGCCATAGTGTCAGTGCCGTGTAATACAACAAAGCCATCATAATCGTGATAGTGCGCTTTAATATCTTCAGCAATAAACTGCCAATCACTTGGCGACATATTAGATGAGTCGATTAGCGGCGAATACTCTTGAATAGTAAAATCAGGCATTTCATCACGTTGAAAATCCACATTAGCCAATATTGATTCTGTTAAATGACCTGTTTCAGGTATGTAACCGTTTTCACTGGCTTTCATACCAATAGTACCGCCTGTATAGGCAATATAAATGCGTTTTTTCATTGTGTTATTTTATCCAGAAACTGAAGTTTGTTGAAACGTTAATTAAATTTTAACATTATATTGAACAAATCTTAACATGTTGATTTTATTATAAAAAACATGTAACCAAATGTGAGTTTATAAGCTATGCTAATTATAACGTAATATATTCTATAAAGGACCCATGAATGAAAAAACTTATAATCGCCACTTCTATTTTAATGGCTTGTAACGTTCACGCCGATAGCAGTTCAATTAATACAGGTTCCGCTATGTCGCTAGGTCCATCATCTTCATCAGCGTCCCTTTCTTCTGCTTCTTATAATCCAGCCATGAATGCTTTAATTCTTAACGAAGGTGAAAATATGAGAATGTCATATTTTCCAACTTTTGGATTTAATGTAGAAATAGGGGAGGTTGACAACTTTGCTGACGATTTAGAAGAACTTGCAGACATAATTGATGATCCGAGTTTAACCACAGATGAACCAAGTGCAGTGTTAGATCGCTTTAATGATGTAATTGATCGAGCTGGCGAAAGTGGTTATGTAAAAATTAACGCAGGTATGAATGCCCCTTTATTACCTCTTTATTTTTATTCAGAAACGCTACAAGGCACAATTGGTTTCGACTATTCAGTTAACGTACAAGCAGGCGTAAGCTTCTTAGCATCAGAGTTATCGTACAATAATCAAAACAACTCTTTTGCCACAGCTTCTGCCTTGTACGTAAAATCAGGTATCGAACAAACCTTTGCCGTAAGTTATGGGCGCGAAGTCTTTAATCATCATTTAGGTAAACTTTATGCGGGTGGTAAATTTAAATACATCACCATGGAGTTAAGTAAACAAGTGCTTCCTATTATTGAACTTGCTGGCGAAAACTTAAGCGAGTTAATTCGTGATGAATACGATCAAAATCAAGACTCAACCAGCGATTTCGGCGTTGATGTCGGTTTAGTGTGGGATGCAGAAACTTACCGTGTAGGTTTAACGTTTGAGAATATTAACTCGCCAGAATTTGAATACGGCGAAATAGGCACTAACTGTGAAAGCATTGCTGAAAACACATCTTCAAGAGCTAATTGTGAGTCGGCTAAATTCTTCACCCAAACAGTAGGTCAAATTAGTGCCAACGAAGTGCATACAAAAAATGCCACAGCTCGACTTGATGGCTTATACAAACTATCAAACGAAGTTGAAGTTTCTGCAGCTCTAGATCTTGCTAAATACGACGATATTATTGGCGACGACAATCAATGGCTTCACACCTCGGTTGCTTATCATTCTGATGGATACATTATTCCTTCAATACGCGCTGGATATCATAAAAACTTGGCAGGCTCTAAAATTTCAACCATAACAGCAGGGCTAACATTATTTGATATTGTAGCGCTTGATTTTGAATATGGCTTAGACAGCGTAGAAATTGATGACTCTTCTACTCCACGTCGCTTTGGTTTTTCACTAAGTATTCAAGAACAGTTTTAATTACAGTGATTTAATCTCGCTTTAATTTATCAGCATTAGGGTAAACAGAATGAAAAATTTAATTAGCTCTACCTCAAATTCAACATTTAAACCAAAGCTAAAATCAAAAATAGCTATGGCTTTAACTACTGCAATTATATTAAGTGCATGTGGCGGAACAGATCAAGATGAAGGTACACCTACAGTCACAGAGCAAGTATTTAGTGGTCAAGCCATTGATGGTTATTTAGCAAGATCATTAGTCTACATAGACACCAATAACGACGCTACACGTAACGCATGGGAAGCATACGCTTTTACCGATAATCAAGGTTACTACTCAAACAATCCAAATACAGGTGCAGACTATTGTGCCGACACAGCAACAGCTGAACAAAGTCAGTACTGTTTAACCAATGTTGGCGTGCTTGAAACCGCAGTAATACGCATTGATGGTGGTTACGATGTATTAACAGGCGAACCATTTCAAGGTCAACTAAGTCGAAGAATCTCAGGTATTTCAGAAGCAGGAGCAAGTGATACCGTTATTTCACCATTAACATCAATTCTAACGGATATTACCAGTGAAGCTGAACGAGCCAGTGTATTGTCAGCATTAAGCATCGATGAAGTTGATCTTGATATTGATTACTTAAATACAGATGGCGCAGGTAGTATCGATAGCTCGTTGTTAAATACAGCGCTTAAAGTACATAAAGTGGTATCAGTGTTATCAGACCGACTAACAGATACCTACAATGAAATTGGTGAAGAGCTTGGCACACCTAACGATGCATCAAGTGCTATTTATACGCAACTGGCTAATCAAATAATAATTTCAGCTAACGACTTAGACACGGTTTTAGCAAGCACAGACGACTTAATAAATATTTTTGATAATGCAGAAAGTGCACTACAAGACATTTACCTACGTAAAGACATTAACTTACCTGCTGATATTGGCAGTGTTACTAACCCTGAAAATATTACGCGTGCTGCAAACGTAGCAAGTTCTATTTCTTTAGTTATCGATAGTTTAATTATTCCTGATGTTTCAATATCTGAAACTACAACATTAGGTGGCGTACGTGCTATTGAAAGTTTATTAATCAAATCGATAAATGAACGTTTTACCGACACCAGTATTGAGAACGCCGTCGCATTTTTAACGGATCTAGATCGCACATTACCAGATGCTTTAGTTCTGAGTTTATCTTTAGCAAATGCAGATCTCGCCAGTTTAGCTGTTAATGATTTTACGGGGACTGATTTTGATTCACTCGAAGATATTGTACAGGCAAGTACATTACCGTCAGATGCAGAACCATTCACACAACTTGGTGGTTACACGCTAAAAGTATCAGATCTTAACTTAGGTGTTAGCCCTAACAATTTAGATGATAAAGAAGTCGAGTTTTACTTTGATGGCGCAGCAACAGACACGGAAGGCTCATTTTCAGCTTGTGTTAAATATATCGATGGAGCATCAAGTAATGGAACATTAGGCGAAGGTAATACCCGTGGCGATCTTGTTGATGGCTATTGGTCGTTACTCGGAGCATCTGAAACCAGCACAGAGAGTTACAGCACTTTATTAACCATTAACTTCTTGGGTGCAACTTACCAAGCAATCTTAAAACCTGCGGGTAACGAAACCATTACCAATATCGATTATGAAAAAGTACGTTTCGATTTCGATGGCGACTTAAATGTCTATCATAGTGAAGATGGCTTAACAGATAGCACTATAGTTCCTACATCAGCGGCACAATGCCAAGAAAGATTACCGTCACGTATTGGTTTGTAAGTTATTTGTCTTATAAAAAAATATAAGCAAGTAAATATAAGTAAGTAAAAGCTAGAAGCAGAAACACAAAAGCCCGATTATTAAATTTAATCGGGCTTTTTTATTTCAAAATTTTATCTAGTTCAGAACAAACCTTTAATGAATATCACAACTCATACACAAGATATAAATGTTCTTAGGGTCATTCAGGTAGGTTAACGACTCTAATTCACCTTTAAGTTTAGCCATAGCTTTTTCTATTGGGCTAAGGGCAAAAGTAGACTCAGGTAAAAAAGCACTCGCTTGACCAAACACATTCTTCAAAAGTAGATCCGTTGGCGACAACTCTTTTTCAATCAGAATTGTACCGTAGTCTTCAATCTCAGCTAAATCAGCAGCAGCGATAATAGCGTCTTCTAATGAACCTAACTCATCAACCAAGCCTAACTCTTTCGCTTTAGCGCCAGACCAAACTCTACCTTGGGCAATTGAATCAACTTCTTGTTTAGTCATATTTCTGTTATCGGCCACAAGCGTAATAAAATCTTGATAACCTTTGTTAACATTCATTTGAATAATTTGAGCAACACCATCCGAGATTGGACGAGTAGGGCTGAAGCCAGCAAACTCAGTAGTACCAACACCATCGGTATAAACACCTAATTTACTTAAAGCATTTTCAAAGGTCATCATCAAACCATAAATACCAATAGAGCCCGTAATGGTGGTTGGAGAAGCGTAAATTTTGTCAGCCGATGCTGAAATCCAATAACCACCTGAAGCTGCGTAAGTTCCCATTGAAGCAACCACAGGCTTACCTGATTGCTTAAGTAGCTCAACTTCTTGTCTAATTATCTCAGAAGCAAAAGCACTACCACCAGGGCTATCAACACGTAAAACAACAGCTTTAACGCTATCATCTTCGCGAGCATCTCTTAATAAACGCGCTGTGCTATCGCCACCAATAATGCCCGTTTTTTGTGTACCGTTTAAAATAGTACCTTTAGCAACAACTACAGCTACGTTATCTGTAAAAGCATGTTGAATAGGAAAATCCAACGTTAGCGTTGATAAATACTCACGAAAGTTAACTGAACGGAAATTATCATCGCCATCTTCAACACCTAACATTTCATTTAAAGCGAGCTTAACTTGATTGCGTGTCTTTAAAGAATCAACCCAACCATTGTCTAATGCATACTGACCTAAATCTCCACCTACAGCTTCAAGCTTAGTAATTAAAGTCTCAGAGTTTTCGTCAAAGTTAGTAACAGCAAAACCACGTTGATCAGCAACATCTGCTTTATACTTGCTCCATAAATCATTTAACCAAAGCTTATTAGACTCTTTAGCTTGCTCAGACATATCATCACGCATGTAAGGTTCAACAGCTGATTTATACGTACCGACTCGAAATACATGAGGAGTGATTGAAAGCTTTTCGATAGCTGATTTGTAGTAAAGCTGGTAACGTCCATAACCGTCTAAAATTAACCAACCATTAGGATCTAACCAAATCTCGTCAGCAAAACTAGCTAAGTAATATTGATCTTGTGTGAAGTTTTCACCTACCGCAGTAATCGTTTTGCCAGAGTCTTTAAACTTCTCAAGTGCTTGAGCAATAATATTAACTTTGGTTAATCCTGAGCTGCCCATTCTGTCTAACTTTAAAATTAAAGAATTAATTCTACTATCAGAAGCTGCTGAATCGATCGCACTTAAAATATCTGCAAGTAATACTTCTGGATGTTGCTCGTCGTTACCTAAAGCTTCATTAACAAAAGTATCCATAGGATCAACTTGATGCTTTTGTTCAACAATATCGCCAGTTATATCTAATATAAGTGCTGAATTATTTTCAACAATAACTAAATTATTATCATTAGTTACAGACACAAAAAATATAATAATTAAACTGAAAAACAGTAAGTTGAGAATTATTTTACGAGATATATTGATAGCATTAAAAAGAGCATATAATACACGTTTAAACAAATTTGGTTTTTCTTCCATATTTTACTTCTTTATTTCTTATAGTTTGTAGAGGTTCGAGGGTAAATTCTTTCGATACTAAAATATTTTTAGACCAACATTTCAGACAACGTTTCTTAGATATTTATGAGTTATCATCTTATTATGTACGATAAGCAAATAATAACAATCGCTTAGCAAAAATTCATATGCACATGAATACTAACAAATAGCGATAAAAGATTCGCGAAAGTTCAGCAATAGCTAAAATAACTAACCTTATGCTACTTAAAATTAGCTTATATATGTAGATTCATTTGTAAATAAATATAAATTAATTCGAATACGATAAATAGTAAACAACGGAGTAACTGCAACTGTTGAGTGAAGCTTGTTTTATTAACTAAGAAAAAACGAATAGAAGAAATAAGTTCATAATATAGACTCGTTATCAAATACTGTCGTTGCACTACATTGGCAAAGTTAGCATAATAGACAGTCTTAAAGTTACTTGCTTTTCAGGGCTGACTTATCACTTAATAAGTCATGTAAATAAACCAGATAAACGAGCCAAGTAGATAGACTTTATTTTCCGTAAACTTTGCATATTAAGGATCTTCCATTGCTTGCACATACCAATAAATATCAGCTAGTCAGTAACGTACTTTTTCAAAAGGTTGATGACGAAACCGTAATTTTAGAACCTGAAAATGGCAACTATTTCACTTTAGATCCCGTTGGCACTTTCATGATTGAAAACCTGCAAGAAGGTAAGAGTGTAGAACAAGTAATTGAAATGATGAGCACTAAATACGATGTAAGTGCTGAACAAGTGAGTGCAGATTTAAATGAACTTGTTATCAATATGCTTTCTCAAAACCTTATGATTGAAGCAAGCTAATATTTAACCTTCCATTATTGGTACGCAAATAACGTGAGCAATAACGCAAATAAAATGAGTAAGCTTTTTTCATTCTCGTTTAATGAGTACACAATATTGCTCAAGTCATGGCTACTTTATGCGAAGTGGGATTGGCGTGTATCTAAACAAAGTTATAAAAAGTGGCAAAAGCATATTATCAGTCAGCCACTTTCACCTCTCAATGAAACTCATCAGCCAGCTAATATAAGTAATGTATCGAATACATCACACACAGCAAGCATGAAAAAAATACTAACCCTCATACAGCTGAATGAAATGGCAGGGCGCAATCATTACAAACACATGAATTGCTTAAGAAGATGCTTATCTCAAAAAGAACTACTAAATAGCTTTAACATTGAAACAAAACTACACCTAGGCGTTAAATTTGTAGAAGGTAAACTAGCCGCTCATTCATGGCTATCAAGCAACAATCAAATAATTAACGACTCTAAAGACGTTATATCTACCTATCAAGAACTAAAAACCTTGAACGATCAAAGCACCTTAGCGCTATTGAAATAAACCAATAATGCTAGCAGCAGAACAAATGCTACACGTTTATACGCAATGGGTTTGATACCAAGACTGAGTTAAAATTGCGTACAACATATCAACATTCAAATGCCGATTAGGATCACGCACCAATTCATCAAACTCACGCATTAACACGTCATTATCTAATAAACCTAAATCATGCAATCCGCTGTGACTTAAAAGCTCACGAAGTTCATCTTCATTACTTCTCACTAAATTAGCAAAATGATGGTCGAATACCGTTTTATGCTTATTCCATACAACCGATTCAGGTAAATGATCTTCCATCGTTTTTCTCAACAACCATTTAGGATAACTGCCTTGTATTAACATTCTGTCTGGAATAGCAAAACTAAATTCAACCACATCAACATCAAAGAACGGATGCCTAACATCAATCCCATAATTGTTAGCTACTTTTTGATAAGAGCGCATAGAATTATAAGTAGACGTTGTTTTTAACGAATGAAAACGCGCATGTTTCGCAGGTTCAAAAGTCTTATTAAAAGGATTGTTAATACTACGAGTAAACGCATCTTCATCTAAAAAGCCTAAAGCCTCTTCAGTTAACCAAGCAGACGTTGGATTATCTGTTGCGTTTATTCGCGGCTTATTTAAGGCTAAACGTAGTAAGTTTTGTAAACTATTCGGGATTAATGGTTTAACAAATAACTTAACTAAAGAACTAGCAACAGGCTCGTTAAGTTCAGCACAGGCTTTAACCACTTCGTTAATAACTCCCACTTCTCCTTTATATAAGCGAGAACGATAAGTAGAACTATGACCCCAACAAATCTCATCGCCACCATTACCTGTTAATAGTGTAGTAGCGCCTAATTGTTGAATTAACGAAAGCTCCTCATGATACTTAGGTGATAAAACAATACCAGGGCTATCAAAGTCAGTAGGGTAGAGTTGACCAAAATTAATCTCATCAAACTTATCTAGTTCAACAAAATGTGCATGAGATAAATTTAACTTTTCGATCATATCGTTAATGTTATCCATCTCATTACAGCTTTCAGTATTTTTATAGCTATGAGAAAGTGTATGAAGTGCTTGGCCTGTTTTTTGTGTTTCTATATTAGCTAACGCAGTAATAGAAGTAGAATCCATACCTCCACTCATTTGACAAAAAACTGATGACTTACTCGTATGAGAATTATCATAGTGTTGAGAAGGAGTAACTAAACGCTTAGAAACACTCTGCATAAGCACATCATAAAAGTGCTGCTTATATTCATCAGTATTCTTATAACGAATAGATTTATCTGCATCTATATCCCAAAACTTAGAAACGGTTACCTTATTATCACGCCAAACTAATTTATGGCCACAGGGTAAGCGCTTAATTTCATTGTACATAGAAATATTAGGATCAGGTCTGCCAGATAACCATTGAACAATAGCCTGTTTATTTACAGTAAGGGTTAAGCTTGGGTGACTCGCTAAAACTTTAGCGTCAGAGGCAATATAAAACTCGTCATTAATCTGCAGGTAAAATAATGACCTACCACTAAAAGCATCTATAGCAGCATGAAGTTCTTCTTTATTCTTGTCCCACAATATATAGGTAAAATTACCTTTTAAGTGTTTTGGTAAATCATCTTCGAATTTACTATATAGAAGGGTAAACATTTCACTAAGGTGTGAATCATTTTCAGTGTCGGATTTTTTTACACTAATGTTTTGTACAAATGATTTGGGTAAAAGTTGATCTTTATTGTCAATTCTACAATTAGCTAGGAGCTCAATATCGCTATTTTTTTCAACTGAATCAAAATCAATATTTGTAGTTAATTGATCAAAGTTTTTTACCAAGTTCTTATTAAATGAGTAATAACTAAAGCAGTGAGAATATAGTTCAACATCAACAATCTCTTTGTTTTTAAAGAATAAATTATTATCATTCGTGATGCTTCTTATATTGTGTTGGAATTTTTCTTTACTAAATATTAAAGTAAAAGCAGCGAATAGATTGTCCATATAATAGTAAATCCCAAGTAATATATAGGCTATAGATGAATTATATTCTTCTATAAGTTGAATTTATAGAAGCTATAGCGTGTAAAATTTTGTGTATCATTCCTACATTAAACATTTATTGCAACATTAATGTAACGAATTTAGTTTAAAATTAATTCAGTAAATGTATAATCCGCACAAAATAATTCGAAAGAAATATTAAAACGATTGAATTGTTCGTTTTATGTTCAGGGAAAGGTTTTTTTCACCAAAATATTCATCTAATTCTAAACAGTGTCTGTTTTTTTTACAGCTTAATGTAAAGGATGTATTTAGGATGAATGCTCTAATGTAAGTTGATGTTATTTAAGTGGCTTGTTGTTTTGGCTCGTTTTTTGTATGTGCAGTGTTAATGTAAATACTCATTCCTCTTAAGGAGAAGAAAAATGTTAAAAAAATTATTAGTTGGTTCTGTTTTATTATCCACTAGTTTGGTTTCACAAGCTGGTATTATTAGTGTTATCAATGGCGCAGATATGGCTGGCATTGAAGTTACTGCTTCTTTTGCTGACGGTACTCAAGAACTTGTTACTTGGGCTGCTACAGATGCTACTTCTGGTAGTGTAGTTGGTTCTGATTGGTCTTTATCACTTAGCGGTGAAACTTTCGGCGATTATGATGGTAGTACTAATACATTATTCGGTGAGTGGGTTTTACTTAACAACACTGCTTCAGGTTTAACTAACTTGTTAATCAATGCTGGTATCGTTGACGTTTATTTTGATAACGAAGAAACTATTGAATACACCGCAGACTCAGAAGTAGGTCGCCCATTTGTTTCAAGTGATGATGTAGGTACTACAGCTTCATTTGCTAGCGTGTATAGTGCTCCAGATTTATTTGGAACATTAAACATTGCTTGGGATAGCTCACTAGCAGCAGGCGCTAGCTACTCTTTCCTAACTGATACGGATAAAGCAGTAGTTTCAGAACCAGCAACAGCTTTAGTATTTCTTACGGGTTTATTAGCGTTAGTTAATTTCCGTAGAAAATCTTAATTAACTCATTTCAAGGAAGTAATAATATGAAATCTATTACAGAAAATAACGAAAACAACCAAAAATTAGCTTATACAAAACCTGTATTAACTAATGCTGGTAATCTTGCTGAACTTACCCAAGGTTTTTCTGGTAGTATTCCAGATGAGCAAGGTGGTCACACTAAACGTAATCCTTTCCAAGGTTAATTATGTTTTTTATAAAGCCTATAACTTGTTATAGGCTTTATAACTTCAACTACTCATGAATCTCTTATATAAAATCCCTTTGCATGGTATTGCTTGCGAGCCTTTTTGTGATCTTAAAAATCATAAAATTAAGCACAATATTAATGTCAATTTTAGCGCGCTTAACTTAAATACGTTTAATCAACAAACGGTTCAAGACAAAGCACCTGATTGGATCATGGAAGACAAAGGCGAGCGTTACCAGTCAATTGTTAGCTTAACAATTAATCAAAATAAACAAGAACTCTTAGCATCACCTCAATATTTGCTTAAAATAGACTGCCAAGGAAAAGGTTTATTCACAATAAGTAAAAACAATATTGATATTAGCTGGCATAATCAAGGAACAGATTCTGCACACTACTTCCAAACTATTGGTTTAGCCTTGTGGTTAGAGCTCAACCATATTCTTTGCATTCACGCTAATGCTTTAGCGTACAAAGAACATGCAATAGCCTTTGTAGCTCCAAGTAGAACAGGTAAAACAACACTTACTGCAGAGTTATGTAAAGCAGAATTCGCTGTAATGACTGATGATATGATGGCATTACACCAAGAAGACAAAGACTATATTATTTATCCAAGCTGGCCTGTAGCTCGTATGTGGCCAGAAACACTAGAGATAATCGATAATCAAAATAATGATGAACTGGTAAAAGTTCATGAAAGCTTCGCTAAAAAAGTAATCAGTATAAATGAAAGCAGTGGTTTTAACTTTTGTAGTCAAGCTAAAAAGCTCAAATCTATTTACATACTAAACAGAATTGAAGAATCTAAGAATAATTTTGAAAATAACACAAATAATTCAAATGTATGTAATATTACAACATTATCATCTGCTGAAGCAGTCATACTTTTAATACAAAATAGTATATTAGGTAGTGCATACAAAGCACTGTCGTTAGAGCAACAACGATTTTTTAAGCTCAGCGAATTAGTTAAAAACATTAAAGTAAAAAAAATCACTTATTTAAGTGGTAAGAAGTACTTACCAAAGGTTAAACAAACAATTATTAAAGATTTAGAAAGTTAGTTAGTTAAAGTTTTTTATAAAAAATTAAATTTAAAACTCATTTTGATTTTAATTTTAGTATACAATAAACCAACTTTAATCAGTTGTGTTTATGGAAGTCTAGTTTAATGGAATATGTAGTAATATGATCAATAATAATAACGGTATGATTAAAAACAACATCAATGTTTTTGCTGTTGTTTACCGACTAATAGATTTAGCATTAATTCATCTTATGCTAATAGTAGCCTTATATGGTTACTCTGTCCCATACACCAAAGAATATTTCGAACTCTCTCTTATTGCTTCTATCGGTTTTTTCTTAACAGCTGAATCTTTCGCTTTGTATCGCTCATGGCGTGCAGGCTTTTTTAATGAACTTATGTTTTACACTTTCATTTCTTGGGCTTTGGCAGCGATAATAGTAATTACCTATATGTTCTTCACTAAACAATCCGCGGATTTTTCTCGTATTGCTACCTTTATATGGTTTGGTGCCGGTATTATCTCACTTATCACCTGGCGATTTTTGTTTAACCGATTTTTAGCTAAAATCAGAACAAAAGGTATGAACACGCGTAGTGTTGCTATTATTGGAATAACAAAATCCGGTCAACGTTTAGCACAACAAATATTAGACAACCCAGATACCGGCTTTAGATTAACTGCTGTATTTGATGATCGAATTCCTGAAAGAATTGACGCTACTTACCATGCTTGGCTTGAAGGTGATATAAAAAAAGGTGTAGAACGCGCTAAAAACAACGAATTCGATGTGGTTTATATAGCACTTCCAATGATCGCAGAAGAAAGAATTAAACACATATTGCAATTACTAGGTGATACAACAGCTAACGTACAACTTGTGCCAGACTTATTCGTGTATACCTTAATGAATGCTTCTATGTCACACATTGGCAATATTCAAACAATAAGCGTGTATGACAACCCTATGCGTGGTGGTAACGCAGCACTTAAACGTTTTGAAGATATTGCATTCTCTCTGGCTATTCTTACACTTATATCATTACCTCTATTTTTTATAGCGATAGCTGTAAAAATAACATCAAAAGGGCCAGTTATATTTAAACAAAATAGATACGGTCTTGATGGTAAAAAAATCAAAGTGTGGAAGTTTCGTTCCATGACAGTAACTGAAAACTCAGACGTAGTAACTCAAGCCACAAAAGGTGATGCGCGTATAACTCCATTAGGTGCATTTTTACGTAGAACTTCATTAGATGAATTACCGCAATTTATAAACGTATTGCAAGGCCGAATGTCTGTAGTAGGTCCACGACCTCATGCTGTAGCGCATAACGAATCTTACCGCAAAGAAGTTGATTACTACATGCTTCGCCACAAAGTACGCCCAGGGATAACAGGTTGGGCACAAGTGAACGGATGGCGTGGTGAAACAGATACCATAGACAAAATGGAAATGCGTATAAAATATGATTTAGAATATATACGTCATTGGACATTATGGCTTGACGTGAAAATTATTATATTTACAGTATTTAGATCATTCAATGACAAAAATGCTTACTAGGAACTAGGTATCAATCCCTAATTCAATAAATTAGCGAAATTCGCTGACAGGTTTTAACCTTTAAGGTGTTTAATCCCTTAAATGTTTTATCACTTCTCGGTGTAGCGCGCAGCACCTCAGTGTACTCTGTGGTGAAAATTGTTTTAGGGCTCAATTCCTAATTCAATAAATTAGCGAAATTCGCTGACAGGTTTTAACCTTTAAGGTGTTTAATCCCTTAAATGTTTTATCACTTTTCAGTTTAGCGCGCAGCGCCTCAGTGTACTCTGTGGTGAAAATTGTTTTAGGTCTCAATCCCTAATTCAATAAATTAGCGAAATTCGCTGACAGGTTTTAACCTTTAAGGTGTTTAATCCCTTAAGTGTTTTATCACTTCTCAGTTTAGCGCAAAGCGCCTCAGTGTGCTCGGTGGTAAAAGTTGTTTTAGGTCTCAATCCCTAATTCAATAAATTAGCGAAATTCGCTGACAGGTTTTAACCTTTAAGGTGTCTAATCCCTTAAATGTTTTATCACTTCTCGGTGTAGCGCAAAGCGCCTCAGTGTACTCTGTGGTAAAAATTGTTTTAGGGCTCAATCCCTAATTCGAAAAATGAGTAAAATTCGCTGACAGATTTTAATTTCCCTCGGTGTACTCCGTGGTGAAAGATGTATTATAGCTTAATCCCTAATTCGAAAAATTAGTGGAATTCGCTGACAGGTTTAACGACTTAAATTAAATATTTTAAGGATACAAGAACAAGATGAAAGTTACTTTTTATGGAATTGGATACGTAGGCTTAGTACAAGCTGCCGTTTTAGCTGACGCAGGACACGACGTTTGTTGTGTAGACATAGATCAAAATAAAATTGACGATCTTAAAAAAGGAATTATACCAATTTACGAACCAGGCTTAACGCCATTGGTTGAAAGTAACTTTGCAGAAGGTCGTTTAATTTTTACTACAGATGCAGAGTTTGGTGCGAATTATGGTGAGCTTCAGTTTATCGCGGTAGGAACTCCACCAGATGAAGATGGTTCAGCCGATCTAAAATATGTACTTAAAGTAGCAGAAACAATTGCTACCTACATGACATCACCTAAAGTAATTATCGACAAATCAACAGTACCTGTTGGCACAGCAGATAAAGTATCTGCTCAAGTAGAACAAGTATTAAACTCAAGATTTGAGCAAGGCAAAGCACCTTCGTTTTCAGTAGTTTCTAACCCTGAATTTTTAAAAGAAGGTTCAGCTGTTGCTGATTGTAAACGTCCAGACCGTATCGTAATCGGAACAGACTCTACAGAAGCTGAAGAGTTAATGCGTGAGTTATACGAACCATTTAACCGTAACCATGAAAAAATCATAGTTATGGACATCAAATCAGCTGAATTAACCAAATACGCAGCTAACTGTATGTTGGCTACAAAAATTAGCTTCATGAATGAGATGGCCAACATCGCAGAACGAGTAGGCGCAAACATTGAAAATGTTCGTCATGGTATAGGTTCTGATCCTCGTATCGGTTACCAATTTATTTACCCTGGTTGTGGTTACGGTGGTTCATGTTTCCCTAAAGACGTACAAGCTCTTGTAAGAACAGCAGATGGTATTGGCTACGAATCGCAAATACTAAAAGCGGTTGAAGCAGTTAACTACGCTCAAAAGAATAAATTATTTGAATATATCTCTAAACACTTTGGTTTAGCAGAAAATCCTGATGCAATTAAAGGTAAAACCTTTGCATTATGGGGCTTATCATTTAAACCAAACACCGATGATATGCGTGAAGCACCAAGCTTAGTATTAATGGATGCATTATGGAAAGCTGGAGCGAAAGTTCAAGCATACGACCCAGAAGCAATGGAAGAAACACAGCGCATTTGTGGGAACCGTGCCGACTTAAGCTTAATGGGAACTAAAGAATCAGCCCTTAAAGGTGCAGATGCATTAGTTGTATGTACTGAATGGCAAAACTTTAAAGCGCCAGACTTCAATACAGTTAAAGAAGAATTAAGCGAAGCCGTAGTATTTGATGGGCGTAATCTTTTTGAACCAGCACGTATGAAAGCGAAAGGCTTCGATTACTGGTCGATTGGTCGTTTAGCTAACTAGTTATTAATAGGAAATTTACGTGAAACAAACTATAACCACAATTTTAAGCGTTTTATTATCTTACTGTCGTGATATTAAACGATTTACAAAGTACGCTCATTTATTTAAACCAAATAAAAATAAACTAACAGCTCAAGCTCATATGTATCGTTTAGCTCATGCATTAGAGAAAGGTATGGCTTTACCTCAACCTAGAAAAGGATTTGGTAAATCAAAAATAGTACAATTAACAAACTTCATCAATGAATATTGCACTCAAAATGGAGTGGATGGCCCAGCAAGTTCTGCTGCTTCATCTATTGCATCACTTTTAAGTTATCACCAAACTAATGAGGTAGATGTTGAGTCTGAAAAATCATTATTTACTAATTTATGTAATAAATTTCCTGAGCTACAGGTTGAGTCTGAAAAGATTAATACTGGAGTGTTGAATTTATCTAAAGAAAAAATATGCAAATCATTACCTGAGTCTCCTGAAGACTTCTTTGGCTTAAGATGCAGTGTACGTAAATACTCAGATAAAAAAGTGTCTAAAGATGAATTGTTGAGAGTGATCAAATTAGCTAATAAAACCCCATCTGTTTGTAATAGGCAGAGTGCACGAGTTTACGTTTACGATGAAAAAGAATCTATGGCAAAAGTACTTAAACATCAAGATGGTAACGCAGGTTTTGGTCATGATGCAGGTACAATCTTGATTGTAACTTCAGATTTAAGTTGCTTTTATAAAGCCGGAGAACGTAATCAAGGTTATGTAGATGGTGGTTTATATGCAATGAGCTTAGTTTATGCAATCCACTCTATCGGTTTAGGTTCATGTATGCTGAATTGGAGCCAAGGAGCAAGAACTGACCAACGACTAAGAGATGATACTAATATCCCTGAAAATGAAGTGATTATTACAATGATTGCTGTTGGAAATCTACCTGACAATTTTGACGTAGCAGTATCTCCTAGAAGAAATGTTGAGCAAGTAGCGTCTTTTCAATAAACACAGTAAACAATAAATATTACAAAGAGCGAAGAAGAAATGAAAATAGGGATAGTAACATACCACGACATTAATAATTATGGTGCTCAATTACAAGCATCATCTTTACAGCGTTATATTGAAGCACAAGGACATGAAGTTGAAGTAGTAGACTACAAGCCGATTCGAACAAGAGTTCGTATAATCATGACTATATTAAGACCTCTTTTAAAGGGAGATATTAAACAAGCTAAATTAGAACTTAACAAAAGAAAAATGTTTGCGTCTTCTATTAAGTCTATGGCTAGAATTGGTAAAAAATCTTTATATACAGAATCACAGTTAAAAAAATCTTTGTATAATAGTTACGATTTACTTATTTGTGGTAGTGATGAACTTTGGAATTTTCAAAATTATATGGGATATAGACCAGCTTATATCCTAGACTTTCCAACAAATAACACTCGTAAAATGAGTTATGCAGCTTCAATGGGCTCAGGTAATCCAAGTGAAGAATTAAAGCAAACAATGACAAATAGTTTAGCTAATTTTTCAAGTATTCTTGTTCGAGACCCATACACATTCGACTTTGTTAAAAATCAAGGTTTTGATGTAAGCCGTGTAGTAGATCCAACTTTCCTTTTCGACTTTAAACCTGTACTACCTTCTTTAGATAACTATATGATGATTTCAGGTGCTTTATCAAAAGCTCAAGTTGAGCTTGCGATTGAGACAGCAAAAAAATTAAAGTTGGTCCCTGTGAGTGTAGGATGTCAATACCCAGGCTACGAAGACATTGAAGTTAGTGCTACACCAATTGAATGGATTGGCTATATCAAAAATGCTAAGTTTCATTTTACTTCTCTTTTCCATGGTGCTGTATTTTCACTAAAGAATGATACGCCATTCGCTATATACTGTTCACAAGCCAAAAAACAAAAAGTAAGTTCGTTGGTTTCTTGGTTTAATCAAGAAACACGTATGGTTGACGAAAGTGCAACAGTTGAAACATTAATTGAATGTTCAAAATTACCTTTTACAGACTCTTACCATGAAACATTCTCTCAATTAGTTAACAATTCTAAAGAGTTGCTACTTACAAGTATTGAAAAGAAGTAACTTCTTAGATGAGTTTATCCAATAAAACAATTACAGGTATGTTGTGGGTTTTTATTGCTGTACTTATAAGTAAGTCCATGTCTTTATTAACACAGTTCTTTTTAGGGTATGTTCTTAGTGTAGAAGATTTTGGTGTTTTTGCTGTTATTACAGGTTTGATGGCTTTAGTTTCAGGATTTCAAGATCCTGGCTTAGGCCGATTACTTGTACAAAAACAAAATAAATTTGAAAAACTATTTCCTTTAGCATTACTTATTTCGCTTTGCTTTGCTGTTGTAGGGAGTATTACGTTACTTGTATTTTCAAGCTTTATGGGAAGCGATTCAAATGAAAACAACTTATTTAACTTAGTTATTTTTATATCAGTTACACTTCCGTTTATGTCTTTATCAAGCATCTTTAAAGCTAAACTTAATATTGATTTACGCTTTAAAGATGTATCTAAAATTGATACTTACAATGCTATTGGGTACGGCCTTATATTAATGGCCTTTGCATATTTTGGAGCACGCGCATACAGCTTCATCTTTGCTATAGTGTTCACCTATATATTTAACTTTGTAAGCTATTGGTATCTATCTGAGATTAGAGTTATTAATAAGCCTAATTTTAAATATTTTAGCGAAATATGGTCTGGGATCAAATGGCTTTTCATTGGTGCATTCTTACTTGGGGCTGCATTGAGAGGGGATTATTTAGTTTTAGAAAATATATTTACGGAAGAAGAGTTAGGTTATTATTTTTTTGGTTTTATGCTAACAGCTAATATCGGCATGTTACTTTCACAGGGAATACAAAGTGTTTTAATGCCGTCTTTTTCTTCAATTGATGACGACAAAAGAGTGCTTAATGGATTTAATAGAGCAAGTGCAGCCTTAGTTTTTCTAACTGGTATCTTATGTTTAGGTATGGTCGTTTTCTCTCCTTATTTAATCAGTTATATATGGAATGGTAAGTGGGATTCGGCAATATTAGTTGCAGTAGTTATGGCAATATCTCTACCTTTAAAAATGCTTTCACCGCTTGGTGGGGCATTACTCGAATCTAAAGGTAAATGGCGCGATCGAACTATATTTCTTTTTATCGACGCAGCAACATTAATTATGAGCGCATATCTAGGAGGAAGTTACTTTGGACTAGATGGTGCAGCTTATGCTGTAGCAATTCAAAGAGGGACATTGGGATTATCTCTATACTTTAAGGCAGCAAAAGAACTAAATTACACTTTTATAAAGACGTTATCGTCTGTTATGTCAATGTACATACCTTTTGGAATCGTTGCTTTTATATTTTTCTATTTTAACTTGGTAGATTTAACAATGGTTAAATCTAGTGATTTTTTCAGATTATGTGTTATTGGTGTTTTATCTCTTTTTGTATATATCTTACTTAACCTATTATTTAACAAGGTTGGAGTTGCTGAAACAATTGATGTACTTAAAAAGTTAAAGAAAAAAACAGCTTAATATACTCATGAATAAAATAAATTATTTAGGATAAAAATTGAAACAAATAACAAATCATATATGTTTTTGTGCCGATGGAAATTACATTTTGTTTGTTCCATCAGTTATAGAGTCGATTTTAAATAGTAATACAGCATCTTTTGTATTTCATGTAATTAGCGATGAAAAAAGAAGCCAAGCTTTTGATGAACAATTAAACTTAATAACATCGAAAGTAGATGTTGTTTGGCATCAAATCGATATAAAAGATTTTGACGGTTTAAAAGAAATATCTCATTTTACCAAAGCTATGTATTACAGGTTACTTATTCCCGAACTAATAAATGAAAGTACTGTTTTATATCTTGATTGCGACATTTTAGTAAAAGGCAAACTTGACCACTTATTCTCACTTGATTTAGATGATAATTACATTGGTGCAGTTACAAATCCATTTTTTAATCGTTATGAATCATTAAATCTATCTTCAGATGTTGGGTATTTTAACTCCGGTGTTATGTTAATAAATACGCAACAGTGGTTAGATAATGATATTAAAAATAAATTAATTCATATAATTAAAAACGAAGCACATGTCCTAGAAATGCCTGATCAGGATGCTCTAAATAAAGTATTCAATGGCAAGTGGCACAAATTATCTTCACAATTTAATGCACAATTCTCGATGTTTTTTAATGCAAAAAAATTAGAGACTGATGGATATTATAAAGTAGGTATCAATGAACCTATAATTGTTCATTTTTCAGGTACTAATAAACAATGGCATTACTCTTGTTCATTAAGTTACGCACGAGATTATAGAAAGCTTAAATCATCAAAAATGATCACCAAACGTTCATTCGTAATTGATAATTTAATTGGATTTTATTCTAGTGTTAAATTAAATTATTTTGGATCGTAAGAAATGAATGCTAAAAAAATAGCCTTTATTCAACCTATTATTACAAGTTATAGAGTTGAATTCTTTAAGCAATTATCAAAAATATACGACCTAGATGTTGTCGCGTGTAAACCTGATGCCAAAGAAGGCTTTAATACAGCTGAATCTTACCCTTTTAATACTTTAACAAGTTTTATTAAGTTTAAGTTTGGCCGTTTTTTCTATCAAACAGGTTTGTTAAAACTTAAGCACCCAATAATTTTATCTTACGGTAACTTAAACAATATAGCTCTATGGTTGTTACTTATTAAGTCGTCACTATTTACAGGTCAAAAAATAATTCTTCATGGTCAAGGTTTATATAATGGAGCGGGCTTCGTTAAAAGGGTAATGTATAAAGCAGCATTGTCACTGGCCGACGCTTATATCTGCTATAACGCTTTCTCTAGAGATGAAACTATTAAAGTATTACCTCGGTTTAAAATGAAGTTGCATTATGCCTCTAACACTTTATTTTTGAATACTTCACTCTCTGAAAAAGAACTTACTGGTAAGAGTGAGCGTAAAGATATTTTATATGTTGGTAGGTTAAGAAATGATTGTGGGTTAGATCTTCTAATAGAGGCTTTACAACAATTAAAAAGTAATTCAAATAATAATATTCGCTTAAAGGTGATAGGTGAAGGTGAACTTTTTGAAGTATATAAAAAACAATATTCGGGCTATACCAATATTGTTTTTTTAGGTGCTATATATGAAGAAGAGGAAATACTAGAAGTATCAAAAACCTGTTTTTGTGGTATTTACCCTGGTGATGCAGGTCTTAGTGTAGTTCACTATATGTCTATGGGGCTACCAATTATAGTTCATGATTCATTTAATCTTCATATGGGGCCTGAGCCTGCTTATGTTGAAGAAGGAAAGTGCGGTGTTTTTTTTGAAAGAAACAATGCTTCATCTATGGCTCAAGCTATTGCAAAAATGGGAAATACCGATGATTGGGATAGTCTAGCTAAGAATTCTTTAAATAAATATAAAGAATTAAATGGCGAGTCTGTTGTAAATGCTTTTTCTAACCTTATAAATGAAGTTTGATTATGATGCTATTTTATTTTATTGGTTTTGTTATTTTTGGTTTTCCTATTTTAGGTTATTTGACTTACATCTTAGGATTGTCAGACATTAGTGATTTTGATTTTTTATCATTGCGGACAAATACTTTTGAACCCCTGATCCTATTATTAATGGGTAGTGTTAGTTATGCTCTCGCTTACTTTATGTCTAATCATTTATCATCGGATAAAAAATTAAATATAACTAAAAATAATGAATTGCATATGGATGAGATACGTTTTGTCTTAGGCAAATATAGTCATTATATTGCATTATTCTGTGCTGTTTTTTTCTTTATATTCCAAGGCTGGATGTTTTTCCCTGAACGTTATGGGTACAGAGTTGAAATTAGTTTTTTACCAAGCCTTTATGCTTTAGCTGGTATGTTTGGGTTATTGTCAATTTTTACTCTAGGTTTTACTTATGGAAGTAATAAAAATGCTTGGAAGTATATTGCTTTATTTATATTTTTTATTGTGTTTCTAGCTTTTTTCTCTAAAGCCAGTCGTATATTTGCTCTTGCTCCAACATTATTCTTATTAAGTTCATGTTGGGCAGGTAAGAAGTTTAGTACGAGTTTATCTGTATCGTTAATATTATTGCCTTTTTTATTAACATTATCACTTCAGCTTAGAGGATTAAATTTACAAGGTTTTCTCCCATTTATAGAGTACTTCTTTACAGATGTAGATTTTAGTTATGACAAAGTATTAAGAGGCATTATAAGTAATTTTTCTAGTACTTACTTTATTTTCGCAGAAACGCTAAATCAAGCTGGATGGATGCAGTTAAATGATGTGTTAATAAGTTTAAATCCATTGCCTGGAAGTTTAGTTGGGTGGAGAGATGTTTTTTGGAAGTATAGAATAAATGTAAACGTACCATATAGTACATTAGGTGAGGTTTTCGCTTATTCTGTATCCTTGGGACTTGGTTTTTGTGTTTTTCTTGGCCTCTTAGTAGGTAAAATAAATAAAAACATCACAAGCAAAACTTATTTAGGTATTGTTCAAGCAATCCTCATCTTTTATGTGGCGATATTAATTCCCCAGTATAACCTGCGTTCAGCTGCACGATTTTTATACTTGATTTTATTTTTGGAGTTAGGATTCCATTCATTAAACTTTTTTAAACTGTGTGCACAAGGGAAGGTACGATGAAAATAGAAATTATAACTCCATCACTAACACGTTCTTCTGGAGGAGTAGGTAAAGTAGTTGTTGATGTTTATAGTAATATAGCTAAACGTAACCCAGATACGATTATAGAACTTAACTCACTTAATTATGAAGATGAGAGCCTTTATCATGCTAATGACGATTTAAAGAATCTTAGTTCAAAGATTTATAATGCGATTCCTCCAAAGCGCCTTGGTTTTTCTCCTAGATTAGTAAAAAATGCGTTTTCTCACGAGTCATCTTTAGTGCACTTGCATGGGATTTGGATGGCAACGACGCTTTATGGAAATATTGCCAAATTCTCAAATCGTACACCAACAATTATATCGCCTCATGGAATGTTAAATCCATGGATTTTAAGTAGAGGCCCTCTACTTAAAAAAACGCTCAAATTTTTATATGAAGGATACAGTTGGAATAAGGCTAATGCATTTCATGCCTTAAATACACAAGAGGCAGATGCTATTTTAAAAGTATTACCTAATGCTAATATTCATATTATTCCAAATGGAATAGATATTCCTGATACAAATTTATACTTACAAAAAAATGCTGCTGAAATTACCTTAATAACATATTTAGGTAGACTTCATGAAAAGAAAAATATTTTAGGTTTGATTGAAGCCATTAATAATATTTCACAAATTGATTATGATAAATCCCCATTTATTCTAAATATAGCTGGTTGGGGGGAGCCCGAGTACGAAGCGCTTGTTATTAATACAATTAAAGGTTCTAAAAGTGAACGCTTTAACTTTGTTGGACCTATTTTTGGGAATGATAAAGATTCATTATTAAAAAACTCTGATGCTTTTATTTTACCTTCTTTTTCTGAAGGACTCCCATTAACAATATTAGAGTCATGGAGTTATGGTATTCCTGTATTAATGTCAAAACATTGTAATCTGACAGACGCTATAGAAGAAGGTATTGCTATTGATACGGGTACAGATGTTAAAGATATAACTAACAGTATAACCAAATTCCTCAATTTATCGGGTAAAGAAAAATCAGATTTATCACAAGCTTCTTATGATTATGTTAAAAGTAAATATAATTGGGAAACTGTATGCGATCAGTATATGGAGTTATATAGGATGTATGGTTTATGAGCTCGGTTACTAAACAAAAAGAAACGCTAACTTCTCCTACTTTTTCTCTTCAAAATAAATTGATAAGAGTTATATGGCGTTTTGTATATATCGTATTTTTTAGATTTAGCCCTGTACCTTTATTTAAATATCGTAATTTTATATTGAAATTGTTTGGAGCAAACTTACAAACAACTTCACGTATTTATCCATCAGTTTCTATATGGTTACCTGCTAACCTCAGTATAGGTTCTCAATCTACTTTGGGGCCATTTGTTGATGTTTATAACCAAGGTAAAATTACCATTGGTGATAAAGTTATTGTAAGTCAAGGTGCTCATCTTTGTGCTAGTACACACGATTACAATGATCCTTTACATCCATTATTACTAGCTCCTATTAATGTTTCTAATGATGTTTGGATTTGTGCCGAAGCTTTTATCGGGCCTAATGTTGCTATAGATTTAGGTTGTGTTGTTGGAGCGCGTGCAGTATTAACTAAAAGTACGGAAGAGTGGACTGTATATGGCGGTAATCCGGCTAAAGCATTAAAGAAAAGGACTAAATTTAATGAGTGATTTAACAGTAATTATTTTAACATTTAATGAAGATAAGCATATAAAACGATGCATAGATTCTGTTATAGAATTAAATGCTCGAGTTATTATCGTCGACTCTTTTTCGACAGATGGTACTTGTGAAATAGCGCGAAAAGAAGGTGCTGAAACGTTTCAAAACCCTTTTGTTAATCAAGCGCAGCAATTCCAATGGGCAATAGATAACTGTAAAATAGATTCCGAGTGGGTTCTGAGGTTAGATGCTGATGAAACTATTGATAAAGAACTTGTTAATAATATTAATACCTTTATCAAACAAGATGGTGCAGGCCATAACGGCGCAATTTTTAATCGTAAACATATTTTCTTAGGAAAATGGGTGAAATACGGTGGTAGGTATCCATTGCCTATGTTGCGTTTATTTAGAACGGGTAAAGCACATGTTGAACTCCGCTGGATGGATGAACATATTGTTTTAGATTCAGGTACTTCTTGTGTACTTGAAGGTGGTTTTTCAGATGATAATCTAAATTCAGTTTCTTGGTTTATTGATAAGCATAACAAATATGCTACTAGAGAAGTTGTAGATATAATGTTAAAGAAGCTTGATCCATCATCAGACTCTAAGATTTCTGAATCCACTGGTTTTTCTATTCGATTAAAAAGGTTTCTTAAGCAGTCTGTCTATATGAAACTTCCTTATTTTGTAAGGCCTTTTGTTTATTTTAATTTTCGTTATATTTTACAACTAGGTTTCTTGGATGGTGCAACAGGATTTGCTTATCATTTTATGCAGGCTTTTTGGTATCGAGCATTAGTAGACTTAAAATGTATTGAGGTTGAGCGTGAATGGATAAATGCTAAATCAAAAGTTGAGAAAATTGAAAAACTTGAAGAGCTAAGTGGATACTGTTTAAAGGATTACAAGTGAAACTAATTTTAAATAGTCTTAATTATTCTCCTGAGCTTACTGGTATTGGTAAATATAACGGCGAAATGTGCCTTGAACTGGTTACACGTGGTGTTAATGTTAACGTAATAGTGGCGCCGCCGTATTACCCTGAATGGGAAGTGCATGAAGGTTTTTCTGGTTTTTTATATAAAACAGAGAAAAAGGAAGGTGTTAATGTAATTCGTTGCCCTTTATATGTACCTAAAAATGTCTCGACCATTAAACGGTTAATTCATTTAAGTACTTTTGCAATATCTTCTGCTTTTGCTTTATTAACCCAATTATTTAAAAAGCCTGATGTAGTTTTTTTGGTACAACCTACTCTATTTTGTGCACCTTTTGTATTGCTGTTTTGTAAGTTAACAGGTGCTAAATCTATTATGCATGTGCAAGACTTTGAAATAGACGCCATGTTTGGTTTAGGTATGATGGGCGAGGATGACAGTAAAGTTACCTCTTTTATTAAATCGATTGAGTCGTGGTTAATGAAACGATTCGATGCGGTTTCTACCATCTCTTACAGTATGATTGAAAATGCAGTAGCTAAAGGTGTTAACCGCGAAAATATTATTTATTTTCCTAACTGGTCAGATACAGAGTTTGTAACGCCTGAAACTGACGGTACCGCACTTAAAAAAGAATGGGGCTTTTCGGAGTCAGAGAAAATAGTTTTATATGCAGGAAATATAGGAAAAAAACAAGGGCTTGAGGTCGTTTTAGAGGCAGCAAAGCATTTTGAGAGTAATACGAACGTTAAGTTTGTGTTTGTAGGTGCTGGTGCTCATGTTGATGTGTTAAAATCGCAAGCTGAAAAGTTAGTGTTAAATAATGTTGTATTTTTACCGTTACAACCATGGGAGTTAGTGCCGCAAATGTTAGCTTTGGCTGATATTCATTTGGTTGTACAAAAAAAGGGTGCAGCAGACGCTGTTTTACCTTCTAAGTTAACCAATATATTGTCAGTCGGTGGTCATGCATTAGTAACTACTGAAGCTGATACTGAATTAGGCAAATTAGCTGAAAAGCATGAGGGCATTTTTCATTGTGTAGAACCAGAAAATACTCAAGAGTTTATTAAAGGGTTAACGTATTTGTTAGAAAGTGCTACTAACGAATGCAATAAAGTCGCTAGAACTTTCGCAAATGGATTTTTAGCTAAAGATAAAATTTTAGATAACTTTTTAATTGACGTAGAAACGTTAATTAAAAAATAATATTTGTATTAATAAGAATTAAATTATAAGGAAGACACATGTCTAACAAAGTAGCATTAATTACCGGTGTAACAGGCCAAGATGGATCATACTTAGCTGAGTTATTATTAGAAAAAGGTTATGAAGTACATGGTATAAAACGTCGTGCATCGTCGTTTAATACTGAGCGTGTTGATCATATTTATCAAGATGCGCATGCTGTTAACCCTAAGTTCTTTTTACACTATGGTGATTTAAGTGATACGTCTAACTTAACGCGTATTATAAAAGATGTTCAACCTGATGAAGTGTATAACTTAGGTGCTCAATCTCATGTTGCAGTGTCGTTTGAATGTCCAGAATATACAGCTGATGTTGATGCTATGGGTGCTTTACGTATTTTAGAAGCTATTCGCTTTTTAGGCTTAGAAAAGAAAACACGTTTCTATCAAGCATCTACTTCAGAGCTTTATGGTGAAGTACAAGAAATCCCACAAAAAGAAACCACGCCGTTCCACCCACGTTCACCTTATGCAGTAGCTAAAATGTATGCTTACTGGATCACGGTTAACTATCGCGAATCTTATGGCATGTATGCGTGTAACGGTATTTTGTTCAACCATGAGTCTCCACGTCGTGGTGAAACTTTTGTAACTCGTAAAATTACTCGCGCTATTGCTAACATCTCTCAAGGTTTAGAGCCTTGTTTGTATTTAGGTAATATGGACGCTTTACGTGACTGGGGTCATGCTAAAGATTACGTTCGTATGCAATGGATGATGTTACAACAAGATGTTGCTGACGATTTTGTTATTGCTACAGGTAAGCAAATTTCTGTACGTGAATTTGTACGTTTATCAGCTAAAGAAGTTGGTGTAACAGTTGAGTTCTCAGGTGAAGGTCTTGATGAAGTAGGTACTGTTACTGCTATTGAAGGCGATAATGCTCAAGCACTTACTGTTGGCGATGTAATTGTGAAGGTTGATCCTCGTTACTTCCGTCCTGCAGAAGTTGAAACATTATTAGGTGACCCAACTAAAGCGAAAGAAAAATTAGGTTGGACTCCAGAAATCACAGTTGAAGAAATGTGTGCAGAAATGGTTGCTAATGATTTAGATAAAGCTAAGCAACATGCGTTATTAAAAGCTCATGGCCATAACGTAAACGTATCTGTTGAATAATTAGTAAGACATTTCGTCAACGAATGAAAGTCAAACATTTAGGGATCTTCAACGAATTTCGCGAATAACACGAATAACACGAATTAAGGAAAAGTGATTAAATGTAAGAGACTAGGGAACTTGTGGTTAATTTGTTTTCTAGTTTTTTTCTAATTCGAGCAACTCGGTGGTTAATATTTATAATTAGAGAAATTCGTGTAATTCGGTGATAGTTGTTTGCTTGAACTTCTTTGTGGTTGATGTGTTTGGTTTTCAATTCTCCAATAAAGACGATTTTATTATGAAAAGGATTTTATGATGCAAGCGGACATTATGCTTAAAGATGAATGTTACCAAATTATTGGTGCTTGCATGGCAGTACATAGAGAATTAGGTTGTGGCTTTTTAGAAGCTGTTTATCAAGAAGCTCTAGAAGCAGAGTTTCAACTCAGAAGCATTCCTTATGTTCGCGAAAAGTCATTGGAAATAACTTATAAAGGGCAAGTATTAAGTAAACAATATATTGCTGACTTTGTTTGTCATAATTCAATAATAGTTGAGTTAAAAGCATTATCAGAAATAAGTTCAGTACATAAATCTCAATTAATTAATTATTTGAAAGTAACTAAGTTAAAACTTGGTTTATTGGTTAACTTTGGGCAAAGCTCTTTACAAAGTAAAAGAGTTGTTAATAACTTTTAGGTGCTGTTTCAGTGATTAGTAATCATCAACGAATTACGCAGATTTCACGAGTTTAATTAAAGTTGCTAAGTGAAACTGAATAGCTAATTTGTTTTCTTGAACTTATCTGTGATTATGTGTTTGGTTTTAATTCGAATAATTGGCGTAATTCGTTGATTATCTCTCAAAAGGTTTTATATGAAAAAAGTATTTGTTGCTGGCCATAACGGTATGGTTGGCTCTGCTATTGTTCGTCAGTTAGAAAAACAAGCAGATGTAGAGCTGGTTTTACGTTCACGTAAAGAGCTTGATTTATTAAACCAGCAAGCTGTTGCAGATTTTTTTGCAACTGAAAATATAGACGAAGTGTATTTAGCAGCAGCTAAAGTGGGTGGTATTGTTGCTAATAATACTTATCCTGCCGAGTTTATTCATCAAAACTTAATGATCCAATGTAATATTATACATGGTGCTCATTTAGCTAACGTTCAAGATTTACTGTTTTTAGGATCTTCGTGTATTTATCCTAAGTTAGCTGAACAACCAATGACAGAGTCTGCGTTGTTAACGGCGACTTTAGAACCTACGAATGAACCCTATGCTGTTGCTAAAATTGCGGGTATTAAGTTGTGTGAATCGTACAACAGACAATACGGTCGTAACTACCGTTCAGTTATGCCAACTAACTTGTATGGTCCTCATGATAATTTTCACCCTGAAAATTCGCATGTTATTCCTGCATTATTGCGCCGTTTCCATGAAGCCAAATTAAATAACTTACCAGAAGTTGTTGCTTGGGGTTCAGGCAAACCAATGCGTGAATTTTTGCATGTAGATGATATGGCTGCAGCTTCTATTTATGTAATGGAATTAGATAAAAAAACGTATGAAGCAAATACACAAGAAATGCTTAGCCATATTAATGTAGGCACAGGTATTGATTGTACTATACGTGAATTGGTTGAAACTGTAGCTAAAGTTACTGGTTATGAAGGTTCTATCTCGTTCGATGCAACTAAACCAGATGGTGCTCCACGTAAGTTAATGGATGTGAGCCGCCTTAAAGATTTAGGTTGGGAATATTCAATTAGTTTAGAAGAAGGTTTAACACATAGTTACCAGTGGTTTTTAGATAACCAAGATAACTTTAGAAAGTAAGTGTTTTGAATGATCGTCAGCGAATTACGCTAAGTAAACGGATCTATTAACCACAGAGAACACAGAGGCGCTGCGCGCTACACAGAGAAGTGATAATGTATTAGACGATTATATTTTTATGTTTTGGCTTGTTTTTAATTCGAGCAATTCGTGTAATTCGTTGATAGTGTTTTTATTTCTTTATTATTTGACCTTCTTGGTGTAACTGGGTGGTGAATTTTTTTGTCAGCGAATTACGCGAATGACACGAATTAAGGCATTAAAGAGATTTAACCACAGAGAACACAGAGGCGCTGCGCGCTACACAGAGAAGTGATAAGGGATAAATGACAAGGGATTAAAAGAATGATCTTTTTGTTTTACTCTTGCTTTTCTCGGTGAGGACGAAGTCCCTCGGTGGTTAATTTTTTTTAATTCGAGCAATTCGTGTAATTCGTTGATAGTGTTTTATTTCTTTATTATTTGACCTTCTCGGTGGTTAAATTGTTTTTAATTAGGTGACAAGGTTTTAAATATGTTTTTAGATAAAGAAACGTTTTCTACAGTGATTGAAAGTACGCCTTTGGTGTCTATTGATTTAGTAGTTAAAAACAAACATGGGCAAGCACTTTTAGGTGAGCGTTTAAATAAACCCGCTAAAGGTAATTGGTTTGTCCCTGGAGGTCGAATTTTAAAAGATGAGTCTATGGCTGATGCTTTTAAACGACTTACAAAAGAAGAATTAGGGCAAGCGTTTAGCATAAATCAAGCAGAGCTATTAGGGCCGTTTGATCATTTCTATAGCGATAATGTATTTGGAGATGAATTTTCTACACATTATGTGGCTATTGCTTATGTATTAACCTTAGATACAGAACTTGAAAAACTGCCGCTAGATGTTCAACATGGCAGTTATAAATGGTTTGAAATTGATTCGTTATTAGAAGATGAAAATGTTCATCTACATACCAAGTGGTATTTTGAAAAAATTAAATAAATGTTTAGCTTGCGAACATAAATAGGTATTTCACTATTTCGCTTTCTACATTCAATAAAATTTATAAATAGGATATTTAAAAATGATTTTACCCGTAATTATGGCCGGTGGCTCAGGTACACGTTTATGGCCTTTGTCTCGTAGCAATTACCCAAAACAATTTTTAGCTTTAGGGTGTGGTAACGATCATAGCCAAACAATGCTGCAACAAACTATTTCTCGTTTAAATGGTTTAGGCAACGCCCCTTGTATGCTTATTTGTAATGAAGAGCATCGTTTTATTGCTGCTGAACAAGTAAGAACACTAGGTGCAGAACATGGTGGAATATTCTTAGAGCCTGTTGGTCGTAATACCGCACCAGCTATTGCTTTAGCAGCAATACATGCGTTAGAAACAGCAAAAGATGGTGAAGATCCTGTATTACTTGTATTAGCTGCTGACCATGTAATTAGCGACGAAGCTGCTTTTCAAACTTCGGTTAAACAAGCTTATGAACATGCTAAAAACGATAAGTTAGTAACTTTTGGTATTGTGGCTAATAGCCCTGAAACAGGCTATGGCTATATTAAACGCGGCAGTGCAGTTAGCGATGACGCTTTTTTAGTGAGTAGCTTTGTTGAAAAACCTGACTTAGAAACAGCTAAAGGTTATGTTGATTCGGGTGAATATTACTGGAACAGTGGTATGTTCATGTTTAAAGCAAGCCAGTATGTTGATGTGCTTAAAAAATATAACCCTGCAATTTATGATGCGTGTGTTAAGGCAATGCAAGTACAAAATCAAGATATGGATTTTGTTCGTGTAGATAAAGACGCGTTTATGCAGTGTCCTGACGATTCAATCGATTACGCTGTAATGGAACCATTATGTGCAGAAAACAACTCTGATGTTGTAGTTGTACCTATGGACGCTGGTTGGAATGATGTTGGTGGTTTTGCCGCTTTATTAGAAGTGTCTAAACAAGACGAAAACGGTAATGCTTTTACCGGTGATGTTGAGTCAGTTGATACACATAACACCTTGGTAATCAGCGAAGATAAATTAGTAACGACTGTTGGCGTGAAAGACTTAGTAGTAATAAATACTAAAGATGCTGTTTTAGTTGCTCATAAAGATGAAGCACAACATGTTAAAACGATTGTAAATAAACTTAAAGAAAATGGTCGTTCAGAACCTTCTGTACATCGTGAAGTTTATCGCCCTTGGGGTAAATACGATTCAGTAGATAATGGTGAACGATTCCAAGTTAAACGCATTACGGTTAAACCTGGGGCTAAGTTGTCAGTACAAATGCATCATCATCGTGCTGAACATTGGGTAGTAGTTTCTGGAACAGCAATTGTACAAAAAGGCGAAGAAGAAATTTTCTTAACTGAAAATGAATCGGTTTATTTACCTGTTGGCGTTGTTCATGCGTTAAATAACCCTGGGGTAATTGATCTTGAGCTAATTGAAGTTCAGGTTGGTTCGTATTTAGGTGAAGACGATATTGTTCGCTTTGAAGACCGTTACGGTAGAGTAAAATAATATGAGCACATTACAAGCAAATACAGTGTTAGCGAATAGTGGTATAGCTTTTGGTACAAGTGGTGCACGTGGTTTAGTAGAGCAATTTACGCCAGACGTTTGTGCGGCATTTTCTTTAGCTTTTATTGATACGTTAAAAGGGCAATTTACTTTTGAGCGTTTAGCTATTGCTATTGATAATCGTCCAAGCAGCTATGCTATGGCTCAAGCTTGTAGTGCCGCTTTAAAGCAGCAGGGCATTGAGATAATTTATTGTGGTGTTATTCCTACTCCCGCTTTAGCTTATGCTGCGATGGAAAGAAACATTCCTTGTATTATGGTTACCGGTAGCCATATTCCGTTTGATCGTAATGGCTTAAAGTTTTATCGACCTGATGGTGAAATTAGTAAAAGCGACGAGCTTTCTATTCTGAAAAGTGAAGCGGCTTTTGAACCATTAAGCACTTTAGAAGAATTAGAAGTAAGTACAGTAGCTGGTGAAGAATATATTCGTCGTTATTCGTCGTTATTTGATAAGCCATTTTTACAAGGTAAACATATTGGTATTTACGAGCATTCAAGTGCTGGTAGAGACTTATACCAAGCTTTGTTTGAAGAATTAGGTGCTAAGGTCACATCGCTTGAGCGTAGCGACCATTTTGTTCCTATTGATACTGAGGCTGTTTCTGCTGAAGATCAGTTGAAAGCCATTAATTGGTCAAAAGAATATGGCTTTGATGCTATTTATTCTACAGATGGCGATGGCGATCGTCCTTTAATTGCAGACGAGAAGGGCGTTTGGTTACGTGGTGATATTTTAGGTTTATTGTGTGCTAAACAACTTAATGTTGAAGCGTTATCTATTCCTGTTAATAGTAATACATCGATTGAGCTTTCAAATGCTTTCAAAAAAATAGAGAGAACTCGCATTGGTTCACCTTATGTTATTGCTGAGTTTGAACGTTTAAGTAAAAGCTATAAATCGGTTGCTGGTTTTGAAGCAAACGGTGGTTTTTTATTAGGGTCTGATACAAGTATCAACGGTAAAGTATTAAAAGCCTTACCTACTCGTGATGCACTTTTACCTGCCATTATGTTACTTGCTGCGGCAGGCGATAATAATATTTCTGATTTAGTAAGCGATTGTACTGAGCGTTTTTCAGCGAGTGATAGAATTCAAAAGTTTGCTACAGCAAAAAGTAAGCAGCTAATTGAAACTTATACTCAAGATGCTTCAACGCTTATTAAGTTATTAGGTTTTGATGATTTAACGGTTACGAGTATTGATGTGACTGATGGCTTAAGAATGACGTTATCAGATAACGATGTGATTCATTTAAGACCTTCAGGTAATGCACCAGAATTACGTTGTTATGCTGAATCTACAAGTGATGAAAAAGCCAAGCAATTGGTTGTACAAGTGTTAGGTAAAGTTGTGAGTCTTTAGGGACTTTTTATCAACGAATTACGCTAATTTCACTAATTATTTATAATCTACATTTTTATTAGTGTCATTGGCGTAATTAGCTCACAGTTAGATATTGAAACACAAAGAAGTTTACCACCGAGAGCACAGAGTTGTGCTTCGCACACACCGAGAAGTTCAAAATACTTTTTTTTTAAAGACCTTATTAACGAATTACCCTAATTTCACGAATTGTTTAAAACATCAATCTTAATCGTTATTAACCTTTTCTCTGTTAAGGACTAAGTCCCTCTGTGTACTCTGTGGCTAATCTTTTAATTAGGGTAATTGGTGTAATTAGCTGACAGATTTATTATTTTTTCTTTTTGAAAATATATTTTATTGAACCGGTAAATATTCTTCTTATATATAACATTACGAGTGGCCAGCCACTGTCTTTACCGTACTTTATATAAATTTCTTCTGCTGGAGGAAATACCATTTCTTGAATTATAGCTACTTTATTTGATAATCCTTCAGTAGCACACAAAGTTAGCCAAACACCTTTTATACCCAATGTTCTTCCCAATAAATAATCATATTGCGGTTGGTAAGTTTTAGTAATTTCTGACGTATTACACCATTCAATTAAGTGCTGTAATTCATTGGTAGGGAGGTAGTTAGCAGTCAGTGTAAGAGTATACTGAACTAAGTTACTTAAACCTTTACTTTTTATTAACTCTTTTAATTGCACTAACTCAGTTTCATTAAGTTGCTTAGTAATTAAATAGAGGTCGTAATGCCATATTAGCTTAATTAAATCTCCAGATGACTTGTGGTGTAATAAATGGAAAATAGCGTGTATGAGTGCGTACGGTTTATTAATTAAGTTAATGTTAGTTAGTTGAGTGGAGTTAGCAGATATCAGCAACTCATCATAATTTAGAATATTTTCAATTTGCTTGCTGTTACTTATTTTAAGGTGGACGTCAAAAAGAGTACTTACTCCTTTACTTAGCATTTTTTTCATTGAAAATTGATTATTAATTGCTTGTGGTTCCCATCCTCGAGGGTTGCTATAACCTAAATTTACGAAAATCTCAGATATTCTCCGTTTATCTTCATTTCTTATTAAAATATCCACATCTGTTTTAGGTCGTAAATAAGATGTTTTATATACTTGGTAACCTAATGAAAATCCCTTAAGTACGACAACCTTTATCTCTGCTTCAGCTAAAGCAAGAAGGAAATTTTTAGCTGCGTTATCAGTTATAGTACTAATTACTTTACTATGTTGGGCAAACGTCGTGAGCTTTATATTAAGTTGAGTTAATGATGATAGCTGTTGTGTATTTTCAACGATTTTTTTTTCTTTAGATAAAAAATCAGTCAAGTTTGAGTTGATTTGGTTAGCAACTCCATGATTTATACTCAATGAATATAACTCATCAATATTCTTTGCATCAAAAGGGCTAATCTCATCTATAGACTTAGCGCGTACCAATGAGGATAATATATGTAAGGGATTAGAAATATTGTTCTTCATATTTAATAGTGGCTTCGGCTTTGTTTGATGCTTGATATTCTTATCCCTACAGCAAGAATTATATAAAAATATACATTGATAACAGGTAACTGAAAATTAAAGTCCATAAGGGAATGGATCAATACACAAAACACAGAGCATAGGCATGAAGTTTGAATTCCTAATAAAGAGCTATTGTTGGATTTTATCCCTTTAATTAGCGAAAATATTAGCATCGATATTGCTGTTCCAAGTAATAAGATACCTATTATACCTTGGTTACTCAGTAACTCTAGGTAGTCATTATGAACATGTTGCCACATTTTATTTCCATTTAATGTGTCAGGTTTATACTTATGCTGTATCGCAGGATAAGTACCAGGTCCTGTTCCTATAATTGGATTGTCAATTACAATGTTTAACGCTGTAGTCCTTAATATATCCCTCCCATTTTCACCATAGTTACTGATACGCTCAAAAAGCCGGTCGGATAGACCAGAAAAAATAATCGTTATAAATATTAATATTAACCCTGCAATGTTTTTATATATGTTTTTTGGTTTAATTTTCTTAATATAAAAAAATAATATTGTTGTTATAGTTGTTCCTAATATGAATGCTATTAAACCACCTCTAGAGGTGTTAAATATCAAAACCATTATCATAAACAAGGAAGCAACAAATAGTATAAAGTTTTTAGATAAAATGAAGTTTAATACTAAAGCTGACTTTGAATGATGTTTGGGAGATTTATTACTTAAAAGTAACCCAAAACCTAATGGAATAGTAAGTATTAATAATGATGCATAGTGATTTTTATAGCTTAGAGGACCATGAATTGTTTTATAATTAGATGCGTGCCAAGGAGGTAACGTGTCAATATACAGAAATCCTCCATCAGTATAATAATTTATTATTGCATGTAGAGCTGTTAGAGCAGAAACTGTAAAAATTACTGTGACTATAGTTATCACTCTTTTTTTAGTAGTTATTAATAATATGGTTAATACAAAAACACTTAAGTAACTAAATTGTTTTAATGCTTCATTGAAAGAATGTTCTGGGGATATACTAAGACTACCTAATTTTTTTTTCTACAAATGAGCTGTCGTTTGTTTTTTGATTAAAGTCAAATATAGTATTTAGATCAACTGCTTGAAAAAATGAATATAAGCAAAATGATAGTAATAATAAAATAGGTAATTTAAATTTTTGTAGTGGTTTTAATAATAGAATCAGAGAATTCGTTTTAATAGCTTTCATACAGAAATATGCAAACATTAAGAATAGAGCAGATTCAAATATCTTATATTGCCAATTAATTTCTCCACCATGAAACCAAGGTAAAATAATTATAACTGCTAAAAGTCCCGATAGAAGACCTAAATTACTTGGAACAAATAATGGTTGTTGTTTATTCACTGATTAACGTCCAAATTTGTATTTTCGTATTGGCTATCATTCACTTGAAGTTTTAAACGTTGAATTTTTAATTGCTTTTTGTATTCTTTTTTAGATGTCATAAATTCTATAACTTTCATAGCTTCTAGGTTTTTACTTTTTAAGGCATAAGTGAATGTGAGATGAATTTTTTTCTTGTATTTAAATATGTGCTTTAGTATTTGTTTTATCTTATCCGCATTTTTGTCTGAATTATTTACTAACTCCCAATACTTAAATATTACAGGTAATATTAATTCTTGAATATTATATTCAAAAGGTCCTAAAAACATTGCTTTTTCCAAAGCATATAGCATCTTGTAACCGTCATTTTTTTTATCATAAAACTTTGCAAGTTGAGCCCAAGCCTTGTCCCAATTTGGTTGTAAATATATAGCCTTTAGATATTCACTCTCTGCCAACACTAGGTAGTTAATATTATTCTTTTCTGGACTTGATTCATGTAAGTATTCATATAATTGTGCAAGAATTAAATGGTTGTTAGCTGAACTAGGATTTAGAGTCGTTGACGTGTTAACTCGATCTATCATTTTATTGATTAAGGTTGGCTCAATATGATGAGTCTTATTTAATTGTTTGAGAACCTTTTGAGGTCGAATTGTAAGTATTTCTGACCATGATAAGATACTTGCCCAGATAGCCAAAGCAAGGAAAGTTAAACTTACTAATATTATAGGGTAGTTATGTTTTATATTGTTACTCATATTCTTAATACTATTTAGCCAAGGAAAGTTATTTATAAAAAAGAGTTATTTGATATTAACTCTTTGGGTATAATTGATACTAAATTTTGTCCCTGTTTCTCACCAATCAAAGTTTTGGCTTGTTTCACGCCGGCTAATAAATCAGGTGCTCTACCTTTTAGATTATGGCAGTCTGAAGCAATAGCACTTACTTGATCTTCAATTAAAAGCTCTTCTACCATTTGTTGTACTTCTGCACCAAACTTCCCTGTAATACTACTGGCTGTTACCTGTAATGGGCATCCTAAATCAATAAATGTTTGTAATTTATCTCTGTTGTGTAAGAACGTACTATTGCGTTCAGGATGTACGATGATGGGTAAGCAATCTTTTGATAGTAACCATCTTACTAGGTTGTCACTTCCAAAAGGGACTTCTGTACGAGGAAACTCTAAAAGGAAAGTGCGTTGATTATTTATATTACCTAGCCATGGAACATTGTCTGTAGTTATTAACTGCATTATTTCAGGACCAATACGTAACTCTGCACCTAATAGTAATTTTATAGGTAAGTTAGCAGCATCTACTTGTTCTTGGAATTTTATGAACTCTTGCTCTATGTGTTGTTTAGTATTGTTAAATCGACCTATATGGATATGAGGCGTTAAAACTTGGGTTGTAACGCCTTGGTCTATGGATATTTTCAACATTTCAAGTGCTTCATCTAGGCTTTTAGCTCCGTCATCTATACCGGGTAAAATATGGCTGTGTATGTCTATCATTTTTTCACCAAGTTAGTGTTAGATCACAAGTATAGATTATAGCCGAAAGTATTGATGTGGTTAGTTTTATTTTTAAAAAATATGTAAGTGATTTTTACTGGAAAGAGTTATTAACGAATTCTTTAAAACAAGAAAACTATTTACCACCGAGGCGCTGCGCTTTAGGAGGTAGGTCAAGAACTAAACATTGTTATTTTAAAAACGTTACCAACGAATTGCGTTAATTTTACGAATTTTTTAACACAATAAGAACTTTTCTCTGTGTAGGACGAAGTCCCTCTGTGTACTCCGTGGTTTATCTTTTAATTAGGGTAATTGGCGTAATTAGCTGACAGTTAATAGAAAATCAACAAAAAAAGGCTCCTAATGAATTTAATCATTAGGAGCCTTTTAAAATAATAATTTCTGACTTAAATATTATTCTAGTATTTTATTTCTCTGGTTTAGTACCGTAATACTCACCGGAATAATAATGATCACCGTAATAACTCATTTTGTGAGGCTCAGCTACAGTAAGCACCGCACCAATAATGTTAGCGTGTAATTTTTGTAAACGAGTAACTGCTTCTTTAGCAACTTTAATTCGTGTATCTTCAGCTTTAACTGCAAAAACAACACCATCAACTTTATTAGCTAATATACAAGAATCACTAACAGGAAGTGTAGGGGGTCCATCTAAAACGATGTATTCATAATGTGTTTGTAATGAGGCTAATACCTCTTCAAATTTCTTAGATGAAAGTAACTCTAGCGGATTACGAACTACTGTCCCACATGTAATCACATTAAGTTTATCATCATTATCTTTGTATAAAATTTCAGATGCTGAACTTACAGTACCAGAGATTAAATCAGTGAGGCCAAGTTTGTTGGTAATACCTAAGTTTTTAGCAACACTTGGTTTACGTAAATCAACCTCTAACAATAAAGTTTTGCCTAAGTTACTGTAAGCAGCAGCTAAGTTCATCGCCATTGTCGATTTACCTTCACTACCTGTAGCAGACGTAACAAGTATTGTTTTAGGTGGATTATCTATATTTGAGAATAATAAACCTGTACGTATAGTATTTATACTTTCAGCAAATGGCGACAATGAATCATCGAGGTATTGCTTTTCAGGGATTGCCGTTTTCTTGTTGATTTTTACTACTGGTGTAATGCCAAGTGCAGCAAGTTTTAATCGCTCTTCAACAGCGTCTGGTGTTTTAAATGTGTTATCTAAAGCCTCACGAACAAATGCTAAAACTACACCCAAAAACAAACCAAACATACCAGCTAATATAATAATTAATTTTTTGTTGGGTTTAAAAGGTGATTTTGGAACTGTAGCTTGGTCGATAATATGAACATTTGAACTATTATATTCACTTTTACCACTAGTTTCCATTAAGCTCACTTGAAAGTTCTCATATATTCTTCGGTTATTTTCTACTTCACGCTCTAAGCTCACTAATGAAAAGTTCTCAGTTTGAAGTGATTGAATATCATTTCTGCTTTTAGCAATAAGCTTTTCAATATTAGTCACCTGAAACTGAGCTAACTTGTAGTTTTTCTCAATATTTTCTACAACTTTATTTACTTCGTTTTGTAAACTATCACGTGCACTTTTAAGCTCCGAGCGGACAGCTATCATTTTAGGATGTTTTTCACCATAACGTTCAAATAACTCATTCACACGTTGTATTAATAGACCCACATTCTTTACCAAGTCATTAGCCGTTCGGTTCTGAAGAACCGGACCTAACGAATAAAACTCTTGAGAACCAGGTTCAACATTTTTAACGGCTAGAAATTGCTCTTCGGCTGAACTTAAGTTAGTTTGTGCTCTTATTAATTCGCTGTTTAAAGATTGTAGTTGCGAATTAGCAAGACGCTGTTGTTGTTCGGTATCTACTAGCCCTTGTTGTGATCTATATGCACTCAACTTAGACTCTGAATCTTGGAGTTTCTGTTTAAGCTGGGCATATTGTTCGCTCAACCAAGATTCGGTATTTTTAACATCGCCTAAACGGGATTCTAAACCAAATTGTATATAAGCTTCTGATATTGCATTTATTATATCTGCAGCTTCCTTTGGATCATGAGAGGTATAGCTAATATTTATTATTTGGCTTTGTTTCCCGCCTGATACTTCCACATTCGCTTGAATGCCCGAAGCCAACATTACTTTTATTTCACTATCACTTAGTATTTTCGGAGTTTCCTTTTTTGTACTATCTGAAGCGAAAAGTATTGATATTTCACTTTTAAACTCTTTAATACTTTCACTTAATCCAGATCTTTTTATAGACTTTATTTTTTTTTGTTCTTTTTTATATTTTTCAACAAGGTTTAGTCGTTCAACAACTACTTCTGCGATATTTCTAGACTTTATTATTTCGTACTGTGTTTCGTAATACAAAAATACAAGTGCAGTTGCTATATATTGTTCATTCCTATCTGCTGCAGGTTTTTGTGGATCAGCTAATATTTTGCTTGATGCTTTGTATAAAGGTACAGATGAAGATGCAATGAATGCACCGACCATTAAACTACATAAGGTAATTACAATAATTCCCCATTTAGCTCTTTTAATTGTACGCCAATATTGCCCTATATCTATAACCTCTTCAGTGTTGAATGAAAGGTTATCATTTTGATTTATTACTTGATTAAGCGAAGATGCTTTTTCAGGTACTACTGAGTTCATATTATATCCTTAAAAAAAGCTTTCGCTGATAGTTATTACGTCACCGGGTTTAACTGTATCTTTAAGTGAAACTGCTTTGACAAATCTTTTTTCGACTTCACCTACAAGAGAAATTGAAGATTTTGAGGCCCTTTCAGTAAAACCGCCTGCAAGTGTTATTGCTTTTTCTATAGTCAACCCTTTACGGTAAGGGTAGCTGCCTGGTTTTTTTACTTCTCCGTTTATATAGAATGGACGGTACTCTGTTATCGTAACTGATACGTTTGGTTTTTTAAGGTAACCGTCTAATAATAGATTAGTTATTTTCATTTCAATTTGGGTTATAGAAAGGCCTTTTATATTTATTTGTCCGATAAGAGGTAACGAAATAGAACCATTGGCTCCAATTCTTGTTTTATTGATACTTAGATCTGGCTCATTAAATACAGTTATGGAGATTTCATCATCTGTAGAAACTTTATAGCTATCAGGGGCTTTAGCTGATGTATTAAATGATAAAAACATCATTATACTCAAGGTTAGAGTAATAATTAGTTTGGTTATTTTCATGGTTATTCCTTTAATAAGCTTAAATATTTAGTTATTGGTTTATCACTAGAAAGAAGTTTCTAGTGTTAAACCAATAATGTTTGATTTGAAGTTATAGATGTCTACATTTGACTTTTTTTCTTGGTATTTATAGGAAAGACTAATGTTCAACCAATTTCGAAGACTATGATTCAAACTTAGTCTTATCGAGTTGCTTTTATCAGTTCTACTGCTAATAGAAACTATTTCATCATTACTAATATTATATTGTGCAGTTATAATTGTACGAGGTGTTATTTTGTGAGAAACATCTAAGGAGTATGATGCAGTCAAAAAACCACCTTCGTTTAATATTGCTGATTCAGTTGTTTGGCGTGAAGCCCCTAGTTTGATACTTGTATAAGTATTTGGCTTCCAAATCATGTCAAGTAGGTAAGACAAGCCAGAAATATCATTAAACCTTGAGTCATCATATATTTTATCTTGATAACCAATTTTGAATATACCTGTAGATTTAGCCGTTGCTTTCCATTCTATACCTGTTAAAAATGTATTGTTATCACTAGACTGATTGAATATTAATCCATTTGATGTCGATTGGTCATAGTAGCCAAACTTCTCTGTGGATGCTTGAAGTAATATTCGAGTTTTTGGGGCTATACGGTAAAAAAATGTGGCACTTAATTGGTTTTGTTTTACATCTCTGTATGATTGTCCATTGTTTGTATATTTACGATCGTTAAATCTATAACCCAAGACTATTTGACCAATACTATTAGTTTGACCATAATAAAACTTGCCTAAAGCGGACAGATTTTCATACTTATTGAAATCAGTTAATGCTTGTGTGGAAGAGTTGGTTGTGCCCGGGACTTCAATACTTTTGTCAAAACCAATTTTAAATTCAGTATTTATCCTATGACTATGGTCTAGCCGCGTACCTGCAGCTATTGCGTGACTGTTGTAGTTAAGATTGCTATTCTTTTTTATAAGTCGAAAATTTACCATCATAACTAAATAATACGGAATGTTTACCTATTAAACCTAAGTATTTAACATTAGGAGTGACAACAATTGCAGTATCTGAAGTCTGTGTCGCATTATTAAGTACGTTATCGCTATGTTCCGCTGATATAGATCCATTTAACAATAAACCTGGTCTTTCTTCAGCATTTATTGGAATAGAAGAAGTAAGTAGTAGTAATAGATATGAGTGCTTAACTATACGTTTAAGTATTGGTGATATGTTTTTATTCCGTTTCAAACTTCTATATTTCCTTATTACTGGCTGATAACTTTGCATTTCAATTTTTGAGGAGCTATTTCCATCATAAAATTAACAAGTGTTCATTATAATAAAATATCTTTGTTAACTTTGTATGAAATTTAAGTTTTCAATAAAGGTTTAAGTCTTATTATTTTATTTCGCGATTTTAGCAGACTAATTTGTAACAATCCAAGAATAGAATATATATTCTAGATTTTATAGATGAATAATATTAATTTGTAGTAATTTTACTACATTTTTTTATTATTTGAGAATATATACGGATGTATAATATTTTATGTTTTTAAAATCATATGGAAAATACAGTTACATATATTCTCATAAAATCACCTGACTGTATGTTGTTCAGGCTTTCACGTACTAGTTAAAATTACTTAGGTAAAGAGAGATAAGTGATTTTTAACAGACGATTTAAACTGATTGTATACACGGTTATTAATTTTGAAATATTAAATAACGCACTCGCGAGTGTTCTTCTTTTATATAAAGAGGAAACTAGTTGTATGAAAATAGATTGTATTGAGTTTTATGATCGATTTAGTTTTATTTAATAAAAAAAATAATTCTGTTATCATTTTAGTAACATGCTTCAACTTTTAATGTGTAACATTAATAAACTCCGGGAAATTTATTTAACTCTGTATTGTTTATATAAGTCGTTTTGTCGAAATGAGTTCGGTGTTGCTGTACTTAATACTTTTTGATGTGAGTATTTTTCCCCTGATAATTTAAGTGAAACTAATGAAAATAGGTATTGTAGTAGGCACTAGGCCTGAAATTATAAAAATGGCTCCGGTTATTAGAGAATGTAAAAATAGAGGTATTCCTTATTTTATTATTCATTCTAACCAGCATTACTCTCAAGAAATGGATAGCATATTCTTTGACGAACTTGAGTTACCAAAACCACACTATAATTTAGGTGTAGGTTCAGGATTACATAGTAATCAAACGGGTAACATTCTGATTAAAATGGAACCTATTTTAGTTGACGAAAAACCTGATGTTGTTCTTGTTCAGGGCGATACTAATACTGTTTTAGCGGGTGCACTTGCGGCATCTAAATTAGGTATTAAAGTAGGGCACATAGAAGCAGGGCTTCGTAGTTACGACCGTACTATGCCTGAAGAAACTAACCGTATTATGACAGATCACATCAGTGATTTTCTTTTTGCGGTAGGTCCTAATCAAGAAACTATTCTGAAAAAAGAAGGTATTGATCACGCTAAAATCTTTAAAGTGGGTAATACGGTATCAGATTCTTTATTTCAACATTTAGAGTTGTCTGCTGAGAAAAGCAAAATATTAGAAGAACTAGACGTTAAGTCTAAAGAATTCTTTTTAGTTACGGCTCACAGAGCATCAAATGTTGATGTTTCTGCAAACTTATTAGAGCTATTAGCGTTATTTGATAAGTTACATGATAAATATCAACAAACGATTGTGTGGCCAATTCATCCTCGTACACAAGCTAAGCTTAAAGAATTTAAAATTGAGTTACCAAGCTATTTAAAACTTATTCCGCCAATTGGTTACTTAGATTTTATTCAACTACAAAAGCATGCAAAACTTATTTTAACCGATTCTGGTGGTATTCAAGAAGAAGCGTGTTTATTAGGTGTTCCGTGTATTACGTTACGTGAAAATACTGAACGTCCTGAGTCTATTGAAGTTGGCGCTAACGTTTTAGTGGGGCGCGATGCTGATAAAGCTATTGCTGCTGCTGAGAAGTGGTTAGCTGCTGGTGATTTCCATTGGGAAAACCCGTTTGGCGATGGTCATGTTGCTGAATATATTCTTGATATTATTACGGGTAAAGAAACCGACGATTCTGAAACGATTGTTGCGCGTAACGAAACCGTAGCTGTTATTGGTATGGGTTATATGGGTTTACCTATTTCTAGCTTAATCGCTGAAGCGGGTTATCAAGTAACGGGTGTAGATTTAAGCCAAGACAAAGTTGATTCAATTAACCGTGGTGAATGTCCTTTTGATGAAGTGGGTATGCCTGAGCTTATCAAAAAAGTGGTTTCTCAAGGTTTCTTAAAAGCTTCAACAACTATTCCTTCAAGCGAAACTTACTTAATTGCAGTTCCTACTCCGCATAAAGATAACCGTTGTGATCGAAGCTATGTTTTTGCTGCTGCAGATGCTGTGGCTAAAGTAGCCAAAGATGGACAAACAGTTATTGTTGAATCAACAATTTCACCACAAACCAGTATCGCCGTTGAAAAACGTTTTGCTGATGCAGGTGTTAATGTAAATGTTGTTCATTGTCCTGAACGTGCTATTCCGGGTGAAACGTTATTTGAGTTAGTGAATAACGATCGTATTATTGGTGCATCTAATAGCGAAGCTCAACAGAAAGTTAAACGTTTATACCAAAGCTTTGTTAAAGGTGAAGTATTCCTAACAGATTTAACTACAGCTGAATGTGTGAAGTTAGTTGAAAACACGTCTCGCGACGTAAGCATCGCGTTTGCTAATGAGTTAGCTGAAATCAGTAAAGAGTTAGATATTGATGTGTATGAAGTTATTCGCTTAGCGAACAGACATCCACGCGTTAACGTATTAACTCCTGGCCCAGGTGTTGGTGGGCATTGTATTCCAATTGACCCTTGGTTCTTGGTTGAAAGTACGAAGTCGGGCGAGTTAGTTCGTTTATCACGTGCTATTAACGATCAACGTCCTGTGATTGTTGCTAACGATGCTATTGAGTTATTAAAGTCAGTTAAAGGCACAAAAATTGGTATTTTAGGTGTGGCTTATAAAGCTAACGTTGATGATTGTCGTGAGACTCCAGCAGATGCGATTTTAGAACACTTTAAATCTCAAGGTATCGAAACTAAATACCATGACCCTTATGTTCCTGCATGGGATTGTGAACGTGTTGAAAGTTTAGCTGATATGCAAGCTTGGGCTGATGTTGTTATTCTAGTCACTGACCATGTTTGCTATAACGATTTAGACCTGAACATTCCAGTGTTAAATACTAGAGGCTAACTCTTTACTTTAACTTTAGAACTTAATATCAGAATTATTTTTAAGCATAGCTTTGTAGCTTAGTCATACAGGTAAGGCTATAGAGAAAGCATAAAAATTATAAAGCCGTTTTGACGTAACTGTTAAAGCGGTTTTTAATTTTTATATAAATATTTCTTTACAATTATTGATGTAAATTTATTAGGTTTAAGAATGTGTTAAGGATTAAGATATCTATTTTAATTAAACCAAACACTTAAATGGTTTACTGAAGTTTTTATTGAAATTTGATGTTATAAATTGCACAATGTGCGCAATTATATAATAGGTTATAAAATTGATTTTGTAATCTTTAACTTAATAATAGAAGTACTTTTATATGGACATAAATGATTCTGAATCATCGACTATAGATGATAAAACCCTGGTTGCAGGGTTTGATATAAAACCAAAAAATACAGAAATCAACTTAATAGGGAAGTGCCTAAAAGAGCGCTACGTTATAGAGTCTAAGCTTGGCAGCGGCGGAATGAGCGATATATACCGCGCTAAAGATTTGAACCTAGAACCTGCCGGTGTTGCTGAACCTTATGTAGCGATAAAAGTATTACTACAACAATTTTCATCTACGCCTGAAGCTAAACAAGTTTTAGTTAAAGAAGCGCATCAAACCCAACAATTATCTCACCCAAATATTATTAGAGTTTACGACGTTGAATCTCACGATAATTTTCATTTTATCGTGATGGAATGGCTCGACGGTGAAACGTTAGAACAAATAATTAAACGCTCTAAACCTTCAGGTATCCCTTTTGAAGGTGCTTATAAAATTATTGAACAAATAGCCAATGCGTTAATTTATGCTCACAAAGCAGGTATTGTTCATACCGACTTAAAACCTTCAAATATTATTTTAACGCGCAAGGGTGAAATTAAAGTATTTGATTTTGGTGTAGCTCAATCATTCCAGCTAAATATTGATAAGTACGCGTTACAAAATCATGAGCAACAATCTCCTTTAACTGGATTTACTCCAGCTTATGCAAGTTACGAGCAGCTTAAAGATAAGCCGCCATGTGCAGCAGATGATGTATATGCATTTTCTTGTATAGCTTATGAGCTTTTATCTAGTAAACATCCTTACCAACGCATCACTGCAGATAAAGTTGATATTAAAAATACGCCTCTTTCTAAACCAGCGCATTTAAGTTGGTATTTATGGTTAAGTTTTAAAAACGGCTTGGCTATTCTCAAAGCTGATCGTACTCAAAGTATTAATGATGTTCTTAAAGGTTTGTCTAAACAGATATTACCTACACTATCGATTAGTGCAGCCGCTGTTATTGCTTTAGTCGTATTAGCGCAAACCTATTTAATTAAAGAAGAAACAATTGACGATTTATCCGCTGATGTCGCATTAGCTGAGAAATACAATAAAGAACGTAGAAACTTTGATCAACTTACTAGCTCACAAGTACTTGCAACCGTTGACAGCATTCCTGAAAAGTATCAGTTATACAAACAAGGCTTGTTGAGAGAACATCGTCAAGGGATTATCGATATTGTTGAACAACGTATTGTTGATGTTCCAAATCAAGCAAATAGTGTTTATAAAAATTATAGTCAGATTGATATTGTTATAAATGATGCACTAACGCTTTATCCTGATTCATTTCGTCTTCAGCAATTACAAAATGAAATAAATATAAACCGACAAGCAACGACCGATGCTTTAGTTGAGCGTTTGAATTTATTATTAACACAAGGTCGTTACGACGAAAAAGGCGATAACTATATAGAAGGTATTATTAACGACTTATTCTATATTGATCCTTATTTCAAATTTAAACCGACTGACGATGCTTTTAATTTATACCGTGATAAATTTAATGCTGCAGTAAGTAAGCATGATGCCAGTAAAATTAGTGAACTGATCAAAGTAGGTGAGTTAGCGTTTAACAACTACAGTGAAGCAGAACCATTATTAACTTTTGGCAAAAACATGGAAGCTTCTGTTAATTCTATTTCAAATTTTAAGAAAAATATGGCTGAAGGGCGCAATCCTGCTTATCCGTATGAAGCCGCAGAATTCTTCTATCAATCAACGTTTAATGAATTTAATGATCAATTTATTGCGGTGACAGATTATAGAGAATTAGAAGCACTTGATGAGAAAGTGATGAGGTTAGCGGCACAAATACCTAATGATTTCGCTCCTTTAATGGCTATTAAGAAAAAATTAGCCGCCTCTTATTTAAGTTATGCCAATTCATCAATGGAAAAGAGATATTTTAAAAGAGCACAAAAGCTGATTAAAAGAGGTAATGAATTATATGCGATGCTTAACTAAACGTATTGTTTTTTAACTCAAGTTGTTGTCAATGTTTTAGGCTAATTAGCCGGTCACTTATTTTGTATAGGTTGTTAAAGTAAATGGAATTAATTTTTGAAATTGTTAGCTATCACCGTCTTTCTCCAGAGCAAATATCGAAAAAATCGATTAAAGATTCAATAACTCTTGGTCGTTCTGAGGAAAATGATTGGCACTTGCCAGATCCTGAAAAAGTTGTTTCTGGTGTACATGCAAAAGTAGAACGACAATCAGATGGTTTTTTCATTTATGATCTTTCTACTAATGGCTTGTTCATAAATAGATCGGTTGAAGCTTTAGGGCCAAACAAATCACATAAGTTAATGACTGATGATTTACTGACTTTTGGCGATTATGAAGTGTCTGTCAGCTTTGTTGAGCAAAAAAATGTAATTATTCCTGATGAGCCTTTACTCAAAGCTAAGGGTATGACTGATTTAGATGATGAGTTTCCTCCTGCTATAGTTCAAGGTATTAACAGTTCAAAACTTGCAGATGATCTGTTTTCACTTGATAAGGGGCATGACGAATTAATGCCTGTAGTGAATAATGATTTAGATGATTATTTTGATGCTCCGCAGTCTATTCCTGAAGAATGGGATGAAGACTTTTTGAAAATGTATTCTTCATCAACATCAACAGCCGCAGCTAAACTTAATATTGAACCTGAAACACCTAAAGTTAAAAAAGCTCCAGCTCAGAGAGTGCCACCTCAAAAAGTTGAACAACCTAAGCCAGCACCTATTCCTGAAAAAGTTGTTACACCACAACCTGTATACAAACAGCCAGAAGTACAAAAGCCGATAGAGCGAAGCACTGTATCAACTACAAGTGGTCAGCTTGCCTTTTTACAAGGATTAGGTGTTTCACCTGAAATAGCTTCTGATGTTATGTCAGATAAGTTGATGCATGACATGGGTGAATGTATGCAGCTTATGTTATTGGGCCTTATGGAATCATTAAGAAATCGTTCGAGCCTAAAAAATGAATTCAGAGTTAACCAAACCACTTTTCAACAAAAAGAAAATAATCCTTTAAAGTTTTCGGCTTCAATTGATGATGTGTTTCAGAACTTGTTTTTAAGAAAAAGCACAAGCTTTTTACCTGCAGATAAAGCGATTACAGAAGCTTTTAATGACACAAGAAAACATGATATTGCGTTAACTGCAGGTACTTTAGGTGAAATTGAAGGGATTTTGAGCCAGTTAGATCCTAATAGTATTGAAAGTAAAGACATGAAAGATTCAATATTAGATAACGTGTTACCTGGTAATAAACAATTACGTTATTGGAAGCTATACAAAACGTTACACGCGGATATGACAAATGATATATCCAACCAAGGGAGCTCAGCTTTATCTGACGATTTTGTTAGAGCTTACGATGAAAAAATAAAATCATTATAAAAATAGTTAGGTTAAAAAAAATGAATGTAAAGAATATATTATATGCCATTGGTTTCATGATTAGTGCAGGCTTTTTATCAAGTTGTGCAACGATTAATGCCATAGTTCCGCCGTCAACTGATTTGAAGTTTAACGTTTCTGCTGATATTAACCCTGATAAAAGTGGGCGTCCGTCTCCTGTTGTAGTAAAGGTATTTGAACTATCTTCACGTACTATTTTTGATACTCAAGATTTTTTTACTTTGTATGAATCTCCTGAAGATATTTTAGGTCCAGATTTATTAAGAAAAGATGAGTTGGAGTTGCAACCAGAACAAAGAAAAGAACATAAAATGGTACTTGACAAAAATACACGATATATCGGCTTTGTTGTCGCATATCGTGATATTGATGGTTCAAGATGGCGCTCGGTAGTTAAAGCAGATCCTACTGGTTATAAGAATATAACCATGAATATAGAAAAATTAGCTATTTACCCAAGTAATAAGTAATTAATAAAATTAGAAATAATTAGGGAAGGTTATGAGTGATTTTAGCCCAGTTGCCTGGACAGAAGGAATGTTTCTGCGTCCTCAGCATATGCAGCAACAAGAAAGATATTTACAATTTCAACATTCTAAGATTAGAGATCGAATTAACCCATTAGCCTGGGGAATTTATAATTTTGAAGTGGATCACCGTTTACTTTCTTTAGGGCAGTTTGGACTTGATAATATTGAGTGTATTTTTCAAGACAATACCTTAGCGCTTTTACCTGAGCAAAGTCCGTTACCTGACGTAATTACTATTCCATCAAGTACGATTAATCAGTTGGTTTATTTAGTTTTACCTGTGAATAAAAGCACGGGCTTAAATATATCTGATGTGTCTGATAATCAAATAACACGCTACTTTTATAACGATCATAATATAATCGATACGAGTGTCGGTTCTGACGCTATGGAAGTGTTACAAATAGGAAAACTTCATTGTAAGTTGAAACTACAAAATGAAGACCGTTCTGGTTATGTTTCTATCGCTATAGCGAGAATTATTGATGTATCAGATGAAGGTGTTATCAAACTTGATTCTAAGTTTATTCCGTCTTGTTTTACCATCGAAAATATTAAGGTATTAACCAACCTGATAAAAGAAACTCAAGGAATGATCCAACAAAGAGCTGAAGCAATAGCTGCTAGATTATCTCAGTCGCAAGGTGCTTCAAGCTCAATTTCAGATTTTCTTATGTTGCAGTTGTTAAATAGGTACCAACCTATTTTTGAACACTTAGGTAGCGTTATTGGCGTTCATCCTGAGAAACTCTATGCGCACATGATTAGTTTAGCGGGTGAGCTTGCTACCTTTAGTGCGCAAACTAAACGTCCACCTAAATTCCCTAAATATCAACATGATAATTTGACCCATGTGTTTAGCAAAGTCATGCTTAATATGAATCAGTGTCTAAGTACTGTCTTAGAACAAACAGCTGTTGAATTACCATTAGAAAAAAGTAAGTACGGAATTCATTTTACGCCTATTCATGATAAGAGTTCTTTGGACAGTGCTGACTTTATTATTGCTGTTAGTGCGGCATTACCACCTAACGAAATAAGACAACGTTTACCTGCTCAAATTAAAATTGGCTCAGTTGAAAGTATTAGAGAATTAGTGAATAGCCAACTTCCAGGTATTGGAATTATTGAATTAGCTACAGCTCCAAGACAAGTGCCTTATCATTCTGGTTACCACTATTTTCAATTAGATAAAACCAATAAAAATTGGTTTAAGTTAAAAGAAAGTGGCGGTATGGCAATGCATTTATCCGGTAATTACCCTGATCTTAAAATAGAACTTTGGGCAGTGAACGGCTAATAATAGAAAAATTAGGGATGATATAATGAATGACAAAACAATCGTGAAGCCGCGACCAGGAAGGGGAGCTGCTTTACCAAAGAATGCTGACAGTAAACGCGCTATTGCTAATAGTTCGCGTACTGTTGTTCAAGAAGCAAAACCAGATCACCGTAATCAAAATACATTACTTGCTATGTCAGGTAATCCAATTGTTGATAGTGCGGGTACTTTATTATCTATTTGTATTAAATTAAGAGATACAAAACACAATGATGATGTAGATGCGTTAAAAGTTCAGTGTATCGAACTTATTAAACATTACGAACAGCTACTTAGAACTGCCGATATTCATCGTGATGATATTCAATCAGCACGTTATTGTTTATGTAGTTTTATCGATGAAGTTGTTTTAACGACACCTTGGGGTCAACAAAGTGAATGGGCTGCAAATAGTTTGCTGTCTACCTTTCATAATGAAACCTTTGGTGGAGAACATTTTTTTACCCTCTTGGAAAACACCCTTCAATATACTTCTGACAAATACCGTTTATTAGAACTTATGTATTTATGTTTAACACTCGGTTTTGTAGGGAAAATGAAACTTGAGCCGCAAGGTTCGCAAAAACTTGAAGACTTACGAGATAAAGCTTATCACGGTATACAAACACATAAAGGTGAATTAAACCGTGATCTTTCTCCCGGTTGGCGCGACAAAGTGGCACAAGATGAAGGCTTTCAACAACCTTTCCCATTATGGGTTATAGGCGCACTTTTAGGTGTGGTTATGTTGTTCATATACATGGGCTTTAGTTACAGCATTAATAATTATTCATCAACGGTTTATAAAGAGCTTGTTACCTTAGTACCTTGGCAAAACGAAGATGAAAATACGGCAGGCAATGTTAATCGCGATGAAGCCTTAATGTTACAGCAATTACTGCAAACAGAAATTAGCCGTAACTTATTAGAAGTGGAGCAATTAAACGATAGAATTCGCATTAGAATTGGTGCTGGAGCTCTTTTTTCAAGTGGCAGCACACAGCCTAGAGCTGATTTTGAAACGGTGTTAGCAAAAATTGCACGTACGCTTGAAGGTACTAAAGGAAAAATCCTTATTACGGGACATACCGATAACGAACCTATTTTTACCACTAAATATCCATCTAACTGGCATTTGTCTTTAGCCCGAGCTACTTCAATTGGTAACTTTCTTGCAAATAATGCTTCGTTAAGTGGTCGTTTATGGCCTGAAGGTAAGGGTGAAGCAGAGCCTAGAAGCTCAAACACAAATGAAGAAAGTCGTGCGTTAAATCGAAGAATTGAAATAGATTTGTTGTTCTAGCTTCAATACAAAGGAATTGTACATGTTTAAAAAATTCATAAGAATAATGAAATCTCAGTTGGTAATTACCATTTTGGGTTTTATTTGTTTAGCTTTACTTATATGGTTTGGAGGACCGCTATTAGCAATAGCCGGTTATGAACCTTTCATCAGTATATCTGCAAGAATTATCACTTTATTACTTATTATTATCATTTGGGGAGCAATCAAGTTTGCTTCTAAAGCTAAAGATAAAAAACAAAATGAAGCTATGGTAAATAACTTGATCCATGGTGAAGAAAATACACAAGAAAACACTTCTGATGACGCGGTTAAAGGTGAAATAGATGTATTGCATAAAAAAATGGTGCAAGCATTAGATATACTGAAAAATACTAAGTTTTCAGATAATAAAAACATTTACGACTTACCTTGGTACATCATGATTGGACCACCGGGTTCAGGTAAAACAACGGCTATACATCATTCAGGCTTAGAGTATCCATTAAAAGAGAAAATGGGTATTGATATGATTGAAGGTGTAGGTGGTACAAGACATTGTGATTGGTGGTTTACTAATAAGGCTGTTTTAATTGACACAGCAGGTAGATATACAACTCAAGATAGCCATTCAAAACGTGATTCAAGAGCTTGGCAAGGCTTCCTTGGTTTATTGAAAAAGTTCAGACCTTTACGTCCTATAAACGGTGTCGTGATCACTATGGGTATGGCTGAGCTTCTTAATCAAACAAAAACAGAAAGAAACTTACACGCCAGAGCTATAAAACAGCGTTTACAAGAACTTCAAAATCAATTAAATATGACGTTTCCTGTTTATGTTTTATTTTCTAAAACAGATTTAATTGCGGGTTTTAATGAGTTTTTTGATGATTTTACCAAAGAAGATTGTGAACAAATATGGGGTGTAACTTTTCCTTTAGAAGTTGATGAAAATGAAGGAAGTATTGTCAGTACTTTCAATAAAGAGTTTCATAACTTATTAACAAACCTGAATTCTCGTATCAACATTCGTTTGAAGCATGAACGTGACCTTGATCGTCGTTCAGCAATATATGAATTTCCAAAGCAATTAAGATTATTACAAAGTGCTGCCGATGATTTCTTAAAAGAGATATTTTCTCCAAATGCTTATGAAGAAGCTCCTTTATTACGTGGGGTTTATTTAACCAGTGCGACGCAGGAAGGAACGCCTATAGATCATCTTTCTTCACAAATATCGACGGGTGTAAAGTCAGAGAAAAAATCGTCTGAGATAAAACATCAAAGAAGTTACTTTATTAAACGTTTACTTGAAGATGTAATTTTTCCTGAAAAAAACTTAGCTTCAATTAATCGTCAACACGATAAACAAAATGTTTTATTAAGACGTTCAACTATTGCTGTATCTTCTTTAATTGCCGTATTTTTCACTTATGCTTGGTGGTCAAGTTATGACTGGAATAGTCAACTAGTAGATCGTACCAAAGCTTCAATTGAAAACTATCAACAAGTAACTTCTGGTGGTTTAAATTCAGAATCTGAAATTATTACCTTAACAAAAGGTTTATCTACTTTAAGAAACTTACCTGTTGGTTATGCTAACGAAGAAATTGCTGATGCGCATACCTTAGGTTTGTATCAAGGAGACAAATTTAAACAGCCTGCAAAAGCAGCCTATAAAAGGGCACTAGAAGCCTATTTATTACCTTACTTATCTAAATCCCTCAGCCGTGATATGCAAGAAAACTCCGTTCATTTAAGTTATTTATATGAAACCCTTAAAACTTATTTGATGCTGTATCAGACTGATTATTATGCAGAAGATAATGTAAAAATTTGGTTCTCAGCTTATTTAGATCGTAATGTCCCTGGTGTGATTAATGCAGACATTCGTCAACAGTTAAACGAACATTTATCGACGATGCTTGAAATGGGTGTAAGAGGCAATGATTACAACGAAGAAGTGGTAGCGCAAGCTAGACAAGATTTAACTATGCTACCTTTAGTTGAACGTGCATATCAGCGTTTAAAAAGTGACTTTAGTGACAGCAGTATTCCTGATTTTAAATTAGTCGATATTTTAAGTTTAGAGAGTTTAGAAGGTTTTACTTTTTTAAGTGACAGAACCTTTAGTACGGGTATTCCAAGCTTATATACGTTTAATGGCTTTCATGGAATTTTTAACATAGAAAAAAACAGAATTGTTAAACGTTTAATTGAAGACAGCTGGGTATACGGTGACGACTTAGGAGAGCTTGATGATAATACAAAAGCTGAAATAACCGTTCAATTAGAAGCTAAATATATTAGAGATTATATTTTTTACTGGGAAGATTTTCTAAGTGATTTAAATGTTAAGTCGTTTAATACGATTGAAGGTGCGAATCAAGTAACTCGGGCTTTATCGAGCGCTGATGCGCCAATAAAAAGTATTATTACAGCGGTTCAGAAAAATGTTCAGTTAACAAAAGTACCTTTGTCTAAAAATGGTGAAGCTGCAGCTAAGATTGCTAAAAGCGCCTCAGATGTTTTATTTCAATCTAAAAAATCTAAAATTAAGCGATTATTACCCAATGAACCGATTGAAGTTGAGATAGATCTGCCCGGTAAAGACGTTGAGTTAGCATTTACAGATTTGTTATCTATCAACATACAAGAACTGGAAGAAATTCAAGGCACATTGCGTTCTATTAATCGAAATATATCTAAGGTGACATCTTCATCAGGTTCATCTAAATATATGAATCAAGATTTGGAATATCAATTTACAACGCTAAGCGGTACATTAAAAGAACAAATAGCGGATGCACCATTTCCAATATTTAATTGGTTAGATGATATTGCTTCTCAAACAAGAGGTTTCGCTAAAAACAATCAAAATCAACGTTTAAATGGTATATGGCAATCAAGTGTCGTGGCTGAATATAAACGTGCTATTAGCCGTAGATACCCTTTTAGCAGAAGTGCTACTCGAGAAGTAAGAATTAATGACTTTACTCGCTTCTTTGCTTATGACGGTACATTAGATAAGTTTTGGACAAAATATTTAGAGGTACATGTTGATACTAGCAAGAAACCTTGGCGTTTTACCCAAGACATAGGTATTAGTACAAAGGTATTAAAGGTTTTTCAAGAAGCTCAATTAATTAGAGAAGCTTTCTTCAACTCTGGGCAGAAATCTCCTATGGTCTGGTTTAGTCTTGAAGCAAGTTCACTTGATAAAACTGTTAGCCAATTAATGATTGAAATTGATGGGCAAAAATTAGTTTATAGACATGGACCTACCAGAAAAGAACAATTTATTTGGCCTGGTACAAGTGCCAATAGTGAAACTCGAATAGTGTTCACTCCGCCTAATGGTGGAAGATCTATTAATAAGAAATATGTTGGTGAATGGTCTTTGTTCAAATTTTTCGATGAACTCTATGAAAGCCGACCAGAAACTAAAAAAGATGGTCTATTAAAAATAGCATTAAGCGGCTACAACGCAGAGGTTCAATTTATAGCTAATAGTGTAAATAACCCATTTACCATGGTTAACTTGGAGCGCTTTACATGTCCAGAGAACCTATAAAAATCCTAGGTTTCTGTGGAAAAATCCCTTCGAAAGGGGACTTTGTTCAAAGTGACTTTAATAAAGATTTTTTAAAACATTGGAATGAATGGTTACAAGCGGTAATAGCAGTAAGTAAAGAGCAACTTGGTCAAGACTGGTTAGGTTGTTATTTAACCAGTCCTATATGGCATTTTTCATTATCGCCAGAGGTTTGTTGTGAATCTTCGGTGATGGGGACATTAATTCCAAGTGTTGACCTAGTAGGAAGACATTTTCCTTTTACTATAGCGGTTGAACATACTCATACTGCCGTTGCTGCTTGGCATGAAAATGAATGGGCTGAAAAAGCTGAACCTGCGGTTTTAGAAGTACTTGAAGATGATTTCGATTTAGTTGATTGGTTTGAAAACCTTGACCTTAATATTCCAAACATTTCGATTAAGACAACAAGTTTTTCTCATCATGAAAGTGACGACAAAGTTAAAAAAGCTTGGGTAATACAAGGCAATATGGCTCCTGAAATTTTAGACTTACTGCATTTACAATATAGCCAAAATTTTGGTGCTTATAGTATTTGGTGGACCTTGGGATCAGAATTGGTAGAACCTTGTTTTATAGTGACAGAAGGTTTACCACAAGTCAGTCAGTTTGTGGCCATGTTAAATGGACAGTGGCAAACATATAGTTGGAATACCAGCGAAATAATTAAAGGATAATAATGTTTCAGTCGAGTCATGCGCAAACGCACCGAGGTACGGTTAGGAAAATAAATGAAGATGCTTTTTTGGAACGCCCAACGCAAGGTATCTGGGTGGTTGCTGATGGTATGGGCGGGCATGCCGCGGGAGATGTTGCCAGTCAATTAGTGATAGACACTATTTTGAAAAAAATAGAATACCTATCTCCTGATCAAATAAATACAACTGTGCTTGTTCAATCACTTAAAGAAAGTAATGCCATTTTACAACAAATGAGTAAAACTCAGTTTGCAGGTAAAGTAGCAGGTAGCACAGTCGTTATTTTGTGGATTAAAGATGAGAATTACCATTTGTTATGGGTAGGTGATAGTCGAGGGTATTTACTCAGACATGGTGTGTTACAACAAGTTACAAAAGACCATAGTCAAGTTAATGACATGATCGACGAAGGTGTTATATTAGCTGAAGACGCTGAAAGTCATCCTCTAGCTAATGTGATAACACGTGCTGTAGGAGTAGATACGGAGCTTAATGTAGATATAAAATCTGATAGATTAGTGTTAGGTGATGTATTCTTGCTTTGTAGTGATGGTCTTAACAAAGAAGTCAGCGACAAAGAAATAGAAAAAGTTTTACAACCAGGTAATATTATAGATGCAGGTATGGCTTTAATGCATGCGTCACTGGTTAGGAATGCTCGAGATAACGTAACGTGTATTCTAGTGAAAAATAAAAACGATGTTGAACATTCGATTGATGGCGATAATTCAGACGCTACCATTCCACTATTCATATAAAAGATATTGCTATCAATATTTGTATCGTTTATCATTAATGAAGGAATATTCAGCAATATAATAACTTATATTTACTGAATAAGAAGTAAGATTTCAAGGAAGAAATAAGATTGAACTTGTTAAGTTTTGAGATTAACGATCTCATCCAACCAATTGCTGATGATGCCCCTACTGGAACTGATCCAAGGGAAGACGTCACGCCAAATTCAAATTATTATCTCCTTAAAGACGTCCGTAATTCTGCACGAGCTAAAGAACGTAAAGCCCTTGTTGATGAAGACAATGTTCAAGCAATCGCTACCGATTGGCGTCCTATTCTTGAGCAAGTCCCCCAAATTTTAAAAGACGAAAGTAAAGACCTAGAACTTGTTGCTTGGTTGATAGAAGCTTTATGTCGATTACATGGTTTTAAAGGCTTAACTTATGGCTTTAAATTAGCTGAACAGTTAATTGAACAATATTGGGATGAACTTTACCCTACGCCTGAACCTGAAGACTTATCAGAAAGATTATCTCCCCTTATTGGTTTAAATGGTATTGAAAGCGAAGGTTCATTAATTCAGCCCATTAAATCAATAGTCATTACCGATGGTCAATCAGAAGGACCTTTTTCTACTTGGCAATATGAACAAGCCATGGACGTAGATCGGTTAGACACAGAAAAACAAACAAAGAAAATTGAATCAGGATCTATCGCTCTAGAAGATGTTGAGATATCAATTAAAGAATCATCAGATCGTTTTTATATAGAGCTTAATGACGATATTAATAATGCTATAGAAGCATTCTCTTCACTTTCTTTGGCTATGGATAAAGCCATGTTGGATGAACCACAACCAACAAGCTACATAAGCCAATGTTTGAAAGTATGTTCAACTTCTGTTCAGCACATTGCTGCTGATATTTTAAAAAAAGCTAGCGATGCTGAGATTAGTAACGCAGAAGAGTCTACCGATGAACTTACTGAATCTGATGGAAGTAATGGTAATTTTGAGACAGGCATAAGTAAACAAATGCAGTCTAGAACTCAAGCCATTGCACAGTTAGATTTAGTTGCAGAATTTTTTAGAAAAACTGAACCTCATTCCCCTATGTCTTACGCTATCGAGCAAGTTGTTCGTTGGAGTGATTTAAGCTTACCTGAATTACTTCAAGAGCTTATAACGGATGGAGATGCGAGGAATGGTTTTTTCAAATTATCAGGAATTAAAACTGAAGAATAAAGCAGTGTTGTACTGCTCAAAACTAGTTATTGAAAGGAGATCACATGGGTATACATGATAAGTTAAAAAGAGTCAGAAAGCCTCGAGTTCACATCACATATGATGTTGAAACAGAGGGTGCCGTAGTAAAGAAAGAGTTACCTTTTGTAATAGGGATAACTGGTGATTTTTCTGGTCACAATAAAGCCAATCTTAAACCATTAAAAGACAGACGTTTTGTGCAAATTGACAGAGATAACTTCGATGACGTTCTTAACAGAATGAACCCTAAGTTAGATATTGCTGTTGAAAATACATTGTCTGAAGACGATACAGAATTAAAAGTTGGATTAAGCTTTAATTCTTTAAGCGATTTTGAGCCAGCATCAATTGTTAATCAAGTTGACCCGCTTAAAAAGTTAATGGAAACTAGAAATAAACTTCGCGATTTAATGACTAAAGTTGATCGTTCTGAAGATTTAGAAAATATTCTAGAAGATGTTTTAAGTAATACAGCTAGTTTAGATAAATTAGCAGGTGAATTAGACATTAAAGGAGCTGAATAATGAGCACGGAAAGCGAAGTATTAGATCAGCCAAGTGCTGAAGAAACAACTTCCTCAATTTTAGATCAGGCGATAGTAGCTACTAAGCAAACTGAATCTTCAAGAGCTGAAGAGCTAATTCGTTCTTTAACTGAGGAAGCATTAAAAGGTACTGTTCAATGGAATAAAAATTTAACAGTAACGTTTAATCAGGCAATTAAAGTTTTAGATGAAACTATCTCTAACCAACTAGCAGCTATCATGCATAATGATGAGTTTCAAAAGCTAGAAGGTAGTTGGAGAGGACTTCATCATACAGTTCAAAACTCAGAAACTAATGCGACATTAAAAATCCGAGTGATGAACCTAAGTAAAAAAGAACTTCATAAAGACTTAAGTAAAGCGGTTGAGTTTGATCAAAGCCAAATATTTAAGAAAATTTATGAATCAGAATTCGGTACTCCAGGTGGCGAACCTTATGGTTGTGTTGTAGGTGATTACGAATTCACAAACCATCCTGCAGATGTAGAAACATTATCATTAATGTCTAACGTTGCTGCTGCTGGCTTTTGTCCGTTTATTTCAGCTTCTGGTTCTTCATTATTTGGTTTTGATGATTGGACAGAACTAAGTAAACCTAGAGATTTAGAAAAAGTATTTGAATCTTTAGAATACACTAAATGGCGTTCGTTCAGAGAAAGTGATGATTCTAGATTTGTAACTTTAACAATGCCACGTGTTTTAGCTCGCCTTCCTTATGGTGAAGCAACGAGTCCAGTTGAAGAGTTCTGTTATGAAGAACTTGAACTTGATGAAACGAATACGCGTTCAAAAAATACAGCACACAATAACTATTGTTGGATGAACGCTTCTTACGTAATGGCAACTAACATGGGTCAAGCTTTTAGCAAGTATGGCTTTTGTACAGCAATACGTGGCGCTGAAGGCGGCGGTAAGGTTGAAGGTCTACCTGCTCATATATTTACAAGTGATGATGGTGATCCAGATCTTATGTGTCCAACTGAGATTGGTATTACTGACAGAAGAGAAGCAGAGCTAAGTAAATTAGGTTTCTTACCTTTATGTCATTATAAAAATACAGATTATGCAGTATTTTTTGGCTCACAAACGTGTCAAAAACCACCAACATATAGTTCACATGACGCTACAGCAAATGCTGAAATCTCAGCTCGTTTACCATACTTAATGGCGACATCTCGTTTTGCTCATTACTTAAAAGTTATGGCAAGAGACAAGATTGGTAGCTTTATGGAAGCTGAAGATGTTGAAGCTTGGTTAAATCGTTGGATCTTGTCTTTTGTAAATGCTTCAGAAGGCGGTGGTCAAGAGATCAGAGCTAAATATCCTTTAGCAGATGCTAAAGTTGAAGTAAGAGAAATTCCAGGTCAACCTGGTAGCTATAACGCAGTAGCATGGTTACGCCCATGGTTACAAATGGAAGAGTTAACAGCATCATTAAGATTGGTCGCTAAAATACCAAGCATTGGTTAAGTTAATTACTTCTTATAAATCTATATGGATATAGTAATAAAATGACGCAGGAATCAATTTCATTTGTTGAAAGTGAAATATTTAAGGAGGATACGCAAGAGCATTCACGTGTATCTTCTATTCCTCGTAAATTAAAAAATAAACACTTAATGGAGCGATTTCTTCGGGAATCTAACTCTATTAAGTCTTTATTGATCTGGTTAGAAAATGCAAATCATACCCTTGATAGTTATGAAAGAGAAAGTGTACTCACTATTCTGCGCAATGCTATTAATGACATAGACAAACAACTGAAAAATCAAATAAATGCGGTTATTCACCATAAAGAGTTTCAAACCCTTGAAGCTAGTTGGCGAGGTATGTTTTATTTAATTGAACAGAAAGAAAAAAACGATAAAAATCAGAAAGTAAAAATTAAAGTACTAGATTGCTGCTGGTCTACATTATCAAAAGACATAGCAAAAGCAATCGAGTTTGACCAAAGCGAGTTTTTCAAACTTGTTTACAATAACGAATATGATATGTCAGGAGGAGAACCTTTTGGTGTACTTATTGGTGATTATTATATATCGCATCAGAATAAAGCTGGGAAGCCAACCAACGATATAGATACATTAAAAGGTATTTCACAAGCTGCAGCTTCTGCGTTTGCACCTTTTATTACTTCAGTAGAACCTTCATTTTTTGGAGCAGACGAGTTTTCCGATCTAGCTTCTTCATTCGACTTTACTCAAACATTTAAACAAGCCGAATATATTAGATGGAATTCTCTGAGAGAAATGGAAGACTCTCGATTCATAGGCTTAACCTTACCCAATATATTAATGAGATCGCCATACAAAAATGATGGCAGTAGAAGTGAAAGTTTTAAATTTGTTGAACAAATAAAAGACCCTAAGAAAGATCACTTATGGGGCAATGCCGCGTTTGCTTTTGGCAGTGTACTTATTCGTTCATACACTGAGTCAGGCTGGTTTGGCCAAATACGTGGTATGCAACCAGGTAAGAAAACCAAAGGACTCGTTTGTGATCTTCCTGTTTGTGAATATGAAACTGATTTATACCGTGGACGTAGCAAACCATCAATTAACTTTTTGGTGGGTGATAAATCAGAAAAAGAATTATCAGATAACGGATTCATTTCTCTTTCTGCTGCGCCAGGAAGTGAACATTTAGTTTTTTACAGCAATGCATCAGCACAAAAACCACAAGATTATGATTCGCTAACCGCTTCGGTAAACGCAAAGTTATCTTCTATGTTGCAGTACATTTTATGTGTTTCTCGATTCGCTCATTACATCAAAGTATTAGGTCGAGAAAAAATAGGTACATTTCATTCAGCAGAAAAATGCGAAAGAGAATTACAGCAATGGTTGCATCAATACACAGCCGCATCAGACACAGCGTCTGATGAAGTACGTAGTAAATACCCATTGCAAAGTGCACAAGTACAAGTAAAAGAAATGAGAGGAAAGCCGGGCCATTACTATTCAAGTATCCAGCTACAGCCGTATTTTCAACTAGATCAAATGATCTCAAGTATCAAATTAGTAACTGAGCTAACGTCAAGAAGTTAGCCTATAAAAGGACGAGCAATGAAAAAAATTAAGGAATTACTACAAGAAGGCCGATTAGCAGATGCTATTTCACACCTTGAAGAGCTACTAAGAGAAGATCCTCTTAATGTTGATTTTAAAAGTACATTTATCGAATTGTTATGTGTTAACGGTGAATTAGAACGTGCAGACAAAATGCTTAACAACATTGTACAAAAGCACCCAGATTTCTTAATAGGCGCTTCAAACTTAAGACAGTTAATAAGAGCTGAACAAGCTAGACAAGATTTTATCGCAGGTAAAGCAATTCCTAGCATATTTTCGGAGTCTGATGCTCATATAGAGTCGTTCATGAAACTTAGATTAGAAATGACTCAAGGTGAAGAAAAAACAATAAGCGAAAGTGCTTTAAGTTTAGAAACGGCTAGACCAGAAGTAAAACTTAGCGTCAATAATAAAGATACAACGGAAGTTAGAGATTTAGATGATAGCTTAGGTGGTTTTATTGAGATATTTGGCACCGATGGTAAATTTTACGTTGCTCAACTAAGTGAAATTGAATATATGCACTTTCAACCAGTAACTTCATTATTAGAACAGGTTTGGCGAAAAGTTGAATTGAGCATAAAAAATGGTCCTAGCGGCGAAGCTCATGTTCCTATGGTTTATGGCACAAGTAAAACTGACGCAGAGAAGCTAGGTCGTGAAACAGATTGGAATGAAACAGCACCAGATGTGATGACAGGTGTTGGTCAAAAAATGTGGTTTGTAAATGAAGAAGCATTACCGATGTCAAGCATTGAAAAGCTTGAAGCGATAGCTTAGTTATTATTTATGAATAATAAACATCAGGCCATTCAAGCATCAATATTAGATCGATTAATTGACGATTCACCTGATGATTATGATGTAAAAGAATTGCACAAAGGCCAAAGCTTAAAACAGTTGAGAGCGAGTGTGAGAAGAGATCTTGAAAATCTTCTCAATGCTAAAGTTCAATGGTTAACTTGGCCTGAAAACTATCAAGAACTTGAGCATTCATTAATGAATTATGGCTTACATGATTTTTCAAGTATGCGTGTTTCTAGTCTTGAAGGTCGGCAATTACTTTGCGACAAAGTTGCAGAAGCTATTAAACGATTTGAACCTAGGTTTATAGAAGTTGAAGTTGAAATTGTCGATAAAGAGCAACCTTTAGATCGCATTATGAGATTAAGAATAAATGCACTTTTATATGCAGACCCTGAACCAGAATACATTTCGTTTGATTCTGAAGTTGAACCAGTGCACTTAGGAATGAGAGTTAATGAGGTTATTTCATGAATGATGATTTATTAAAATACTATAATCGTGAATTAGCTTTTATTCGTCATATGGGTGCTGAATTTTCAACGAATTATCCAAAACTAGCGGGACGACTTAGACTCAGTGATGAGCAAGTTGAAGATCCTCATGTTTCACGTTTAATTGAAGCATTCTCGTTGTTAACGGCACAAATAAGACAAAAGCTTGATGATAGTTTTCCTGAGCTTACTGAAGCTTTATTAGGTCAACTTTATCCAGATTATCAAGCACCTATTCCTTCAATGACTGTTATTAAAATGGTCACTGAAAATGTTTCAACAACAGGTGTATTACTCCCTAAGAAAACTAAAGTTGAAACACAAGTAGAAGGCATGAAAACGTGCCACTTTAGAACTTGTTACGATACAAAACTTTGGCCGCTTGAAGTTGTCGATGCCCAGTTTCAGAATACACCTTTTAGTGCACCTGAACCTATTTGGAATACTAAACCTAAATCTATCATTAAGCTCAGTTTAAAAGGTGAGTTTGAAGATGTTTCTATATCTACTCTGGGTTTAGATAAACTCCGTTTCTTCTTGAATGGACAACAACACCAAACATTCCATTTATATGAGTTATTGTTTGAACATGTTATTGGTTTTGCGATAGCTAAAAAAGATGACTTTTCTACCGTCAAATATTTTGAGAAAAGACATATTAAAACCGTTGGTTTTGAAGACGAGCAACAGGTTGTTCCTTATAGCCAACGCACTTTATCTGGTTATCGATTACTTCTTGAAAACTTTATTTTTCCTGAGAAATTCTTATTTTTTGATATAGATGAACTTGACACAAAATGGCAAGGTATTGACGATCAATTCGAAATATTCTTTTACCTCAAAGAAGGTTCTGACGATCTTGAAAAGCAAGTTAACGCGAATAACTTTCTTTTAGGTTGTACGCCTATTATCAACTTGTTTGAACAAGAGTTAGAGCCCGTAAGAGTAGAATCTTCTCAGTATGAATTTAAACTCAGCCCCCGTTATTTAGATGCTGATGTTGCCGAAATTATAAGTATTAGTGATGTTACTGCTTATGATCCGAAAGATAATGAAATATTAGTTACGCCTTTTTATGGTGAAACACATCCTAATTATTTAGATCAAAACCGTTTGTTTTGGAATATTAGAAGAGAAGCTTCTAGTTGGGCTGGAGGTTATGCTGAGTTTGGTACGGAGATGTACTTGTCTTTGGTTGATCATCAGTTCAAAGGATTTACCGCAGATGAAGATTATGGTTCTTGGTTGTTAAGTGTTAATGCCTTATGCAGCAATCGTAATTTACCTGCACATTTGCCGTTTGGTACCAACGAACCAAAAATGTTTATTCCTGACCGGGCTGACATTATTAAAAAGGTTAAGTGTTTATTAGCTCCTACACTACCTGTGCGAGCTGACTTAGGTGATTCATCGAGGTGGCAATTAGTAAGTCATTTATCTTTAGATAGCTTTACTGGAAATAATGCAGTTAAAACATTGAAAGAGATGTTGAAATTGTATGACTTCAAAAACTCACCAGAAAATAAAACGCTGATAGAAAGTATACATGCCATAAAAATAACACCTGCAACAGCAAGAGTTAATCAGAATGGCATGATAGGTTTTAGCTGTGGTAATGACATAGAGCTTACCTTCAGCAGTGAGCACTATTCTGGTAGCGATGTTTTCTTCTTTTGTACAATTCTAGATCGTGTATTTGCTCAATTTGCTGCGATTAATAGTTTTACACGCTTAAGTGTCCGCTTTAAAGATCAAAATGGTATTTATCATACTTGGCCAAGCAGAGCAGGTAAGGTGCCATTGATATGAGTATTCAGTCCTTATTGGATAACCCATCAGAACATGATTTTTATCAAGCGGTATTTGCCCTGCAAAAGCAACTCGCGCAAGGTAAAGCACAGTATAGAAAAGTGGGACATGACAGTTTACCTGTAAATGAATTGGTTAGATTTAAAGCTGAACAACACTTAGGTTTTCCTGGACAACCGATAAAAGAAGTTAAGAAAAACGATACCTCTAAAGATGTTATATCGGTTGATATGTTGGTGTCTTTTATGGGGCTTACTGGCTCAAGTGGCGCACTACCACAACATTACTCTGAATTAGTATTAGAAAGATTAAAACTAAAAGATACGGGAATGAAAGACTTTTATGATTTATTCAATCATAGATTAATTTCATTATTCTATCGTGCTTGGGAAAAATATCGATTTTCTGTTAACTATCAGAATGATCAATCACATACTCCGGACTCTTTTACTTTTGCCATAAATAAATTAGCAGGTGATCAAAAAAATAGCCTTTTGTATGCAGGTATTTTTAACAAAAACATCAGAAGTGTTGATGGCCTTACCTCTATTTTAAGTCACTTTACTCAAAGTGAAGTTTTAGTGAAACAATTTAAAGGTAAGTGGCAAAAATTAGCTAAAAATGAACAAACTCGATTAGCCGCAAGAAGATTACCTGAAGGCCAATTTGCTAGATTAGGTTTTGATGCAAGTATAGGAAGTAGAGTTTGGGATATAAATTCAGGTGTTGAGATATATATCAAACCTCAACCTGACAACATGCTAAGTAATTATGATAAGCGGCTTGAAATTGTAAAAGAAGTTAAATCTTTGGTCACTTCATACCTAGGTATAGGCATTAAATTCAAGTTATTTTTAGAGATAAAACAAGGCATCATGCCTATTGTTCAATTGTCTAAAGGCGGAGTTCCTCTTGGAATGGGAGGAGGGTTAGTATCAAGAAAAGAAAAATTTACTAACTCGTACTCATTACCTTTATAGATTTGATAAATAAGATTGTAAAACAATAGATTATAGTTAAAACAAAGATATAAATTGTAATAATTAAACTTAAATTAAAGGATTAAAAAATGTCAGCGATGACCTTAAATAAACTAGTGGAAAAGCTAACACCTGAATGCCGCCAAGCTTTAGAAAAAGGTGCGGCAATATGTCACAGCCGTAGCCAGTTTACAGTTGAAATGGAACATTGGTTATTAGCTTTATTAGAAAAAGAATTAGGCGATATGTTGTTAATAATGGCTAGCTTTTCAATAGACAAAGAAAAGTTAATCGCTGAATTAAATCAAGGATTAGAAACTTTAAAAACAGGTCACAGTGCTGCGCCTAGTTTATCTCCTCATATCGTGACTTTATTACGTCAAACTTGGCTTAATACAAGTATTGAGTTTAATGATACTAAAATTCGTTCTGCTTATATTCTTTACACATTACTTAATGATGAATCACTAAGTAACTTAATTTCTCGTTCTGCAAAGCAATTACTTAAAATTGATTCTGCTCAATTACTGCATGCTTGGCCACAACTTGCTAGTCAATCAAAAGAACAGGCGATGACTCAAGTAAGTAGCGATCAAGATGTTCCGAATACTAAAATGAGTAAAACGCCAAGTTTAGATCAGTTTACTCAAGACTTAACTTTACAAGCAGAAAAAGGAAAAATCGATCCGATTTTAGGACGAGATAATGAAATTCGTCAAATGATCGATATTCTTACAAGACGCAGACAAAACAATCCTATTTTAACGGGTGAAGCAGGTGTAGGTAAAACTGCTGTTGTTGAAGGCTTAGCCCTTAAAATATCTCAAAAAGATGTACCGTCAGCATTAACTAATGTTCGAATTCATGTACTTGATCTTGCTTTATTACAAGCGGGTGCCGGTATGAAAGGTGAATTCGAAAATAGATTGAAATCTTTAATCGCTGAAGTTAAAAATGCGCCACAGCCAGTTATTCTATTTATTGATGAAGCTCATACAATGATAGGTAGTGGAGGGCAAGCAGGGCAAAATGATGCAGCTAACTTATTAAAACCAGCATTAGCACGTGGTGAATTACGAACTATTGCTGCAACAACTTGGGCTGAATATAAAAAATTCTTTGAAAAAGATGCAGCTTTAAGCCGTCGTTTCCAAGTAGTTAAAATTGAAGAACCTAGCGAAGAACAAGCTGTTGTAATGATGAGAGGTTTACTTCCTGTGATGGAAAGTCATCATAAAATTGTTATTTCAGATCAAGCATTATGTTCAGCTGTAGGTTTATCTAACCGCTATATTACCGGCAGACAATTACCAGATAAAGCGGTTAGCTTACTTGATACTGCTTGTGCACGTGTGGCTATGAGCCAAGCGTCTACTCCTGGTAGTGTTGAATTATTACAACGTAAAGAACAACAAATACAAACACAAATTAACTTATTGCTACGTGAAGAAAAAACAGGTGCAAATCATAAAGCCTTAATTAAAACACTTAAAGATGAGTTGTTATTAACGCAAAAAAATCTTGCCCCATTAACTGAGCAATGGGAAAAAGAAATAGAATTAGTTAAAGAAGTTTCTGAATTAGTTTCTCAACTACAAGCAGAAAAAGTTGAAGATAAAAAGGCGAAGTTACAACAATTAAAGTCGCTAAAACTAGAGTTAAGTAAAAATAAAAATCCAATGGTTCATTGGCAAGTTGATGAACAGCTTGTAGCTGAAGTTATTTCTGATTGGACCGGCATTCCTGTAGGGAAAATGCAGAATGATGAAATCAAAATGGTTTTAAATTTAAAAGAAACCATGGAGAAAAGAGTTGTTGGGCAACCACACGCATTAGACACTATAGCTAAAACTGTACAAACATCGCGTGCTCAGCTTGGTGATGAAACTAGACCTATCGGTGTGTTTTTACTTGCAGGACCAAGTGGTGTTGGTAAAACCGAAACAGCTTTAACGCTTGCTGAACAGGTATATGGTAGTGAAGAAAATGTGACTACTATTAATATGTCTGAATTTAAAGAAGAGCATAAAGTTTCATTATTACTAGGTTCACCTCCAGGTTACGTAGGATATGGTGAAGGCGGGGTGCTTACAGAAGCCGTTCGTCGTAAACCTTATAGCGTTATTTTATTAGATGAGATGGAAAAAGCTCATCCAGGTGTACAAGATATTTTTTACCAAGTTTTTGATAAAGGTACTATCAAAGATGGGGAAGGTAGAGATATTGACTTTAAAAATACCATTATCATTATGACATCAAATGTGGGTACAGATACCACAATGGAACTTTTTGAAGATGAAGAAACAACACCTTCTATTTCTGGTTTACGTAAAGCATTACAAGACGATTTATTAACATGTTTTAAACCTGCATTCTTAGGTCGAATTAATGTTGTTCCTTATATTCCTCTATCTAAAGAAACGCTCAATGATATTACCAAGTTACAACTTGCTAGAATCAGTGTTCGATTAGAAAATCATTATCAAGCATCGTTCAATTACAGTGATGATGTTCTTCATAAAATAGTTTCTATGTGTACAGATGCAGGTTCAGGAGCTCGTAATATTCATAACATTTTGCAGAACAGTATGCTTCCTGATTTATCAGTTAAGTTACTTAATAAAATGGTTTCAGAGAAAAAACCTAAGAAAATATCAGTTAACGTAAAAGATGAAGAATTTACTTATACGGTTTAATTATGTGTACCGTTTTTGTTATTAAAAACGGTGCTTTATTACATAGTTTATTGTACATAATCAGAACTAAAATCAGATGTTTTTTCTTAAAATATTTGATTTTAATAAATTTTTTATTGTCGTATATATGGCAATGTTTTTTGTATGCAAAATACATAAAGATACACTGCTAAGTTGTTGTATTGTAAGGTAAAAAATTAACGATATAGAGCTTGAAGTTGCTTTTTTTTTAGTATATTCTGTTGTCGTTAAATTATGGTTATGTAGTATTTTTTAAATTTGTTTTTCTAATAATTGATTTAAAAAATAAAACGGAAATTTCTTACTACGTAAGAACTATTAAGTTTTAGATATTTATTTAAAACTTAATCTAGCCTATCCACTAATGGATAAAACTTAAGCAAAAGGAGCACTAACAATGCAAGCAAATACGTATTTGGATTATGAAGGAATAAAAGGCGAAACTACAGCTGAAGGCTACAAGGATAAAATCACAGTTCTTTCTGTTGATTGGAATATAAGCCGTGAGCTTAGCTCTTTTACTGGTACAGCTCAAGATCGTGAAGCAAGCGCTACACGTCTTGGTGATGTAACTATTACTAAACTTCAAGATAATGCATCAACTTATTTATTTGAAGAAGCAACAATCGGTAAAGGTAAAAAGGCAATTTTCTATATCACTAAACAAGGTGATAAAATTGAAGAAATTATGTCTATTGAACTTACTGATGCAATGATTTCTAGCTATAGCGTTTCAATTCAAGGCGACCGCCCTGTAGAAACTATCACTATTAGCTACACTGAAATGATGATGGCTGTTACGCCAACTGATGATAAAAACAACGTTACTGCAGCGCTTCGTTACGGCTACAGTGGTGTTAAAGGTCAACAAATGTAATTTGTTTTTGATCTAGGACCTTAAGGGATTAATCCCTTAAGGTTTTTTTGTATATACATCGGGGCAAGGAATGCAAAAGGCTACTCAGAAAAACAATATTATAAGTATCGAAACGCCATTAGGTAAAGATACGTTATATTTAACACACCTCAGTGGTACTGAAGCTATATCACAACTTTATTCATTTACTGTTTCTATGTTTACAGTAGGTACTAAAATAGCATTGGATGCTTTAGTAGGGAAAAAAGTATGTGTGTCTCTTAGAAATGCAGAAAGTAATGGAGCTATACGTTATTTTCATGGTGTAGTAAGTCATTTAGAATCTGCAGGCATGAGAACTGCTTCGTCAGATGAAAAAGAAAACTACATAGATTACCAAGCGGTGATCGTTCCTACCGCTGCTTTTATGAAAAAAAGAAGCAACTGTCGAATTTTTCAAAATTTATCAATTATCGATATTGTTGCAGACTTATTTGGGCAACACAGCGTAGCATTTAAAGATCAAACCACTAAAACTTATCCTAAATACGAATACTGCGTTCAATACCAAGAATCAGATTTAGATTTTGTTGCAAGATTATTGCAGCAAGAAGGCATTTTTTACTTTTTCGAACATACAAGTTCAGCACATACTTTAGTTATGGCTGATGACATTACCGTATATAAAAAATGTGCAGAAGATAAAGTCCGTTGCTTCTCAGGCCATTTAACAAAATCACACATTGCTCATTGGCAGGGTGGTTTATCAATGGTTAGCGGTGGATACGAACAAAAAGGTTATGACTTCGAACAACCGACTCTTTATCCAAAGGGCAGTAAAAATACATCAAGTTTACCCGCACAAGGCAGCCTAGAAGTATTTGACTATTTAGGTGAGTCTGAATTTAATAAACGCGCACAACCTTTTGCTATCAATCAGCTTGAAGCTATTCAAAAAGATATGCATAAATGCTCAGGACAGGGCGATTGTCGTAGTTTCTCTACAGGTAAATTTTTTACATTTGAAGATCATGAAGACAGTACCTACAAAGGTAAAAGTTTCTTAATTACCGCAATTAGAACTTCAGCGAGTCAACCTAATCAATCGGGTGCTAATCAAAGCGCTAGTAATGCTGTTTATAAAAATGACTTTGAATGTGTACCTAAAGATACGCCTTATCGACCAACAGTTAAAATTAATAAACCGCTTATCAGTGGCGTTCAAACGGCTGTTGTTACAGGTGATCCTGGTGATGAGCAACATATAGATAAATATGGTCGAGTAAAAGTACAATTCCACTGGGATCGTGAAGGCGAATTTAATGGTAAAAGTTCATGCTGGATTAGAGTTGCACAAAACTGGGCTGGTAATAAATGGGGAGCATTCTTTTTTCCTCGTGTGGGTCAAGAAGTACTTGTTGAGTTTATCAATGGAGATCCCGACCAACCTATTATCAGCGGTGCAGTTTACAACGCTGACTTAATGCCTCCTTATGCTTTACCGGCTAAAAAAACTCAAAGTGGTATTAAAACACACAGTACCAAAAATGGTGGTGCAGATAATTTTAATGAAGTTCGTTTTGAAGATGACATCGGTAAAGAACTATTATTTTTCCAAGCAGAAAAAGATCATGAACTTAAAATAAAGAATGATCAGAAAGATACTATCGGAAACGATCGCCTCACCGAAATAGTTAACAATAATACCCTTAAAATTGGTAATGACCGATTAACGGATATTAAAAATAATAATACACTTAAAATCGGAAACAATCGTAGCAGTGATATTGGCAATAACGATACATTAAAAGTGGGTAAAACACTCAATATTGAAGCGGGCAGCGAAATTGTTATTAAAACAGGTGGTGCTTCCATAAAAATGAGCAGTAATGGTTCAATTAGCATTGAAGGCACAAATATCTCTGTTAAAGGAACTAATGTTAAAGTTAATGGCACAAGCATCGCCCTAAAAGCTGCTCAAATTAAGCTGAATTAATATGTTTAATTTCTCCTACCCAGATGTAGGTCGGTTAGACCGATTGTGCAAAGGGCATTATGTTTTGTGCCAATTCGGATATCCGCATTTGGTGTGTAAACCAGAAGACAAGCCACAAGATCCTTTGCTTGCTCCGCCTTTAGCACATTTTGTTAGTAGTGAGAGCTATGGTGAACAGTTTCTACAAAGTTTGCATCAATGGAAAAATGTGTCGGATATTGTAAATAAGATTTTTTGTTATTACGTTAATGACGATTATCAACAAGGTAATCAACATAGCGCTGAAATAATAAATACATTAGCAACAGCATTACAACAAGGAAAGTTAGCCATTATCCCATTAGATAATGAAGACTAACTCAATAAATTAAGGAATATTTATGGGAATGCCAGCAGCAACAATAACGCATATGCACTTATGTCCTAAGGTTAATCCTGGGGGAGTTCCTCATGTTGGAGGACCAATCATTATGGGTTCCCCTAATGTACTTATTGGTTGTTTACCTGCAGCAAGAAAAGGTGACAAGTTAATTTGTGTTGGACCACCTGATACGATTGATTCAGGATCAAGTTCAGTTAAAATTAATGGTAAACCAGCAGCCAGATTTGGTGATGGAACCGCTCATGGCGGTAAAATAATTGTAGGTAATCCAACCGTTTTAATTGGTTAATTAGTTTTATGCTACAACTTATAAAAACTAATTATCATGAGCCTGATATTAAAAGGGACAGTAAAGCTGAACAGTTCAAAGAACTATTAGCACAACGTAGTATAATGCTGTCTACATTTTATAGTTTTAAAATGAATTTAGACGAAAATACTAAGCAGCTGTTTTTGTATATGTCTTTACTTAGTAAACAAAAATCAACGGAAAATTGTTTATTTACTGCTACAAATGCAGTAGATCTCTTTAATTTTATTCAAAGTGAACATGGTTATAACAATGCCGATTTGTTATGCGCACTTCAATTAAAACTGCATTTAAATAAAGAACTCCATCAACCGCTTTTTGTTTCATTAATGTCATCACAAGACCCTAGTATACAAGCACTCGCATCTCAGCTTTGTTTGTTTTTATCCACCAATTCACTACAAAATTTAGTAATATCGTTCTGCCCAAGCGAATACGAAACATTGCATAATCAATGTTTATTAAGTTTGTATTATCATAAACACTTAGTTTCATACCTCAATTCAGAACACTTTTCTTTAAGTAAGTTATCGCCATTAAATAAATTATATTTAAGTGTTTTAAGCAATAATAGCTTGAGTTGTCATGATGTTTTATCCCAATTTATAGCGTTAAAATATATAGATAGTCACCTTTTTGAAATATTTATTATTTCTTTAAATGAAGCTGAAGTTACCCAAGTGATTAATAAGATGAGTGCTGAAGATGATTTAATTTCAGTTGTTATAAAAACTATGTCGTATAGCGGGTATCGCAAGTTCACACCTTTTCTTGGGCATTTTCTACAAGATCCAAAAAATACGTTACTTGCCTTCAATGGTTTAAAACTCATGTTAGGTGACAAGCTCGACCAACTCATTCCGTTAGAGATTCAATTAGAAAGTAATGAAGAACAACGAACAAAATCGTTATCTTATTATGGTGCAAAAGTGATCTCAGCTTGGAAGAACAATAACGATATTTTTGCGCCAACTCAGATGATCAATGGAATGAACATAGAGGAAGAAACAATCAATTATATTTTGCAAAATGGTAGTCAGCAACACAGGTATTTTGCCAATATTCATCATGTTATTACATCTGACCAAAGAGTGAATCATTTCAATGCACTGTTTGACAGAAAGCAGTTATTCACATGATAGTAGCCATTGAAAATATGCAGCTTTTTATTGGCGCTAATAACGACAATGAACAAGCACTTAATTTGTCATTAATATCAAATGAAAGCACTTTTTATCAACTTGATGACGGTCAACATGTACTAGCGTCATTTTGTCAGTTAGAACAAAACGAACAAAACAATAATAAAACAGACCGAAGTATTAATTTAATTAAGCAGGTATTAACAAAACTGTCTCAAGAAGAGCAAAAGGGGTTGTCGGACCTTCCCGTATTTTTATTATTACCAGCGTTTGAAAAAAATGAGCATAATGAATCGTCAGAAGATTTCGATCGTTTTATACATGCTCTTAATAAAGAATTACCACAGTTATTTAATCATACATTAAGCCAATGTTTTCCTTTTGGCAGGGCGGCATTTTCAATTGCGTTAAAGTCAGCAATGAGCCTTTTTTCCAACAACACAACCAGTAACATTGTATTTCTTGCTGTAGATAGTTTGTATGATAATATAGATATCCTTGCTCAGAATGATAAATTAATATCAAATAATACAATGGGTTGCGTGGTTCCTTCAGAAGGGGCAGTTATCTGCAATATTGTACCAAGCACTCAGGGTTTATGTATTAATACCTGCTTGCAAAGTATTGTGCCAGCAAAGCAATCTGAACAGGGTATTAGAGACTTATTTTCTCAGGGCTCTGCTTATTTAGCCCAACAAGCGATTAACGAAGAAAGTTCTCAAGAAATAAGCAGTAAACAAGAAATAAAGACAAATAGTAAATTAAATATAACTTCTTTGTACTTGCCGGGTAATGGTGGCGAAGAACAGCAATCATGGTTAGAAGCTTATTTTTATTTAGCTGATAATATTACAAGCGATACAAAAATTTACCAAAATACTCTCTATACAGGTGAGTTAGGTAGCGTTACAGGCTTATATAATTTTTTACATATTTATAATGGTTACCAAAGTAAATGGTTGGCAGGAATTAGTGGTCAGCTAGAAGTGTCGGATGCACTTTATCAAGGATTTACGCTCTACTCATGGACAGGGAAGGCTTAGTTAAGTATGGATGTTAATAAATTTCATTTTCGTGGCGATAATCGCCATATCATTATTCTTCCCAGAACTAGTGCGGCTCCCGCTGGATATTCTCTTGTAGCAACTGAGAATAGCAATAATTGTAAAAAACTCATTGATGAAATATCGCCACACTTAGCTAAAGATGTTAATGCCTTAGGTCATGCTTTTGGTTTATTGTCTGCAGTAGGTATTTCTGTAGCTCAAAAAAAACGACCAGTCGCCGTTAAGCTAATTGAAGCTGTCGATAAAAATCTATTAAGCATTTACATCGAAAATGATAAAACATCACTTTATAATTCCGATGAAACCAGCAGTTCAAGCGGAAGTGCTTCTTCAACCAGTGATGCTAAAAAACCAAGTGTTAACCAAAGTAATCAAGGCAAGAAGTCGCTAACGACAAGTGAATCTGGTTCGGCAACTAACAATACGGCTACTGAAGTTCCAATCGATGATCAAGAATGTCGTTCAGATCCTATTTCCATGTTAAGTGGCGAAGAAATATTGCCATTAATTGATTTTGAACTAAATGGTTTAATGCCTATTGTTTGGCGACGTTTATATCGTTCAAGTAAAATCAAACAAAATATAGGCTTAGGTTACGGTTGGCGACATAACTTTAGTATGCAGCTAGAACAAAAATATCAAGAGCCACCTAAAGTCGGACCTAAGCAACCAGGAAAATATTGGTTAGAGCTTACCGATGAGGAAGGTCGTCTACATATTTTCGAAAAAGTTAAACGAGGGCAAACAAGCTATCAATTATCATCAGGATTAGCGCTTGTACATCAAGATGATGGCTCACAAACATTAATAAAAAGTGATGATAGTCACTGGACCTTTACCGAAGAAGTTAATAAACCGACTAGCCTAATTACATCTCGTAGAAAAAGACAAGAACAACCACAACCTAAATGGTTATTGCAAAGTATAAGTAATCAACAAGGGCAGTACATACAATTAGCTTATGATGAAAAACAACGTTTAATTGAATTATCGCCTGGGCCAAAACGTGGTGTTAAATTAAAATACAACGTAGATAATAACATTGTGCGTATTGCTGCTTATTATATTGATGAGCACGACAAAATACACTTTCATGATCAGTTACTCGCAAACTACCAATACGATGATAGCCAAGCATTAATTGCCGCTACTAACAGTTCAGGTAACGCTGAAAGATACACCTACCACAAGCAATCTGTCGAGCTAGATTCAGAAAAGGCTAAAGAAGCTTCTAAGCCTCTCCCTGGGTATTTATTAAAAAAACGTACACGCGCTTCTGGTTTTAGTCATCATTTTGAATGGCAAGGCACAGACGAAAATGCCCAATGTATAAAACAATGGGGCGATAAAGATACCTACAATTACCGCTTTAATTTTTTTAAAGATGAACGAGGTCGTGTTAGTACAAGTACAGACAGTAACGAAAATACAGAAACATTCTGCCATAACGAACAAGGCCTATTAACGGCTTTCACTAATGCAAACGGACATACTTCGTATAATAAATACGATAATGTCGGGCGAAAAGTTAAATTTATTGATTGTGAAGGCAATGTTACTGAGTTCAATTATAACCAACAAGGTCAATTGAGCTCTTTTATTGCGCCTGATGGTTCAGTAACGCGTTATGAATATAACGGTTTAGGTAAACGAATTTTAACCATTGACCCGTTAGGGCAAACCAATAAACGTATTTTTGATGGTACCGGACGATTAATCTCCGAGACTCTACCAGACGGGAGAAGCCAAAGTTATGAATATACACTTGCAGGTTTACTGGGTAAAAAAACTGACTTCTCAGGTTTGGTTACTCAGTATCATTGGGACAATACCGGTGAATTATTAGCCCAGCAAATAGGTAAAACGTTAACGCGCTTTAGCTACAATACGTTAGGGCAACTTATTGCAACGGTTGACTCGCAAGGTTTGATCACTCAATACAGCCGTAATGAACAAGGTCAAATTACTCAACAAACAAGTTATAGCCAGTCAGAGCCTGATGACAAAATCATTCAACGTTATGCTTATGACGATTCTGGACGCTTAACTCGTCACGAATTTGTAGAAGTAACACCAACGAACGTTCAAGAAAGTCAAAATCATCAACAAAATGAGAAAATTGAACAAACAAGCTACGAGTACGAAGGTTTAGCTCAACCAAGCCGAAAAACTTTTAGCGATGGCAGTTGGTTAAAATATCAATACGATAAAGAAAGAAACCTTACTGCGATTGAACGAAGTGATGGTGCTATTTATCAACTTGAATACAGCCCTACAGAAAAACCAACAAAACTGATTGGTTTTGACGGTCGTGAACAAGTTTACACATACGATACTAACGACAAACTTATTTCTGTTGCTGATAACAGCGAACGTTTCATCCGCCTTAAACGCGACAGTTTAGGCCGTATTATTGAGCAAGCAAGTGCAGGTAATTATAAATCTGGCGCCAGAGATGCGTCCGTTAAAAGTGCAGAGTTAAGAAATACACATAACTTTTATCAATACGACAAATTAAGCCGAGTAACCAGAGCACATAATAACGAACGCACGGTTACCCAGCAATATCACAAAAATGGTCGACTAAGCACGAGTCAGCAAGGTGCTTGGCAACTTGATTATACTTATGATGACAAAGGTCAGCGCCAGACATTAGAGTTACCTGATAATTCAAAACTTCACTACAGCTACAACGAGCAAGGTCAACTCAGCGGCATTGCTTACCAACAAAGTGAACAAAATAGCAAAAATGCTAAAAGTGATAACGGAGCACAGTCTTTAATTACACAAGAGTACAATGCGAGTGGTTTATTAATACAGCAAAACCTAGGTAACGGTATTGAACTCACACAAAAATTTGATGTGTTTTCAAGACTTGCTGAGCAGCAGTGGCACACTCGTCACATTACCGAGCAAACAAAAAATACTCAACAATCCTTTAGCGAGTTACGCACATATCAATACGATAACAAGCATCAGTTACTTAACGTAAGCTCTTTAAATAAAAGTATAAATACAAACGCATATTCAAATAACCCGAATACCAATAACCAAAATACGAATAATAAAGATGCCGATAATACTAAGGTTAATAAAAAAGCTTTTAGTTACAACAGCATCAGTCAGTTACTTCAAACAAAATTAACTACTGAGCCTTCAACACCGTTAGATGAAGAAAATGCTAAACGGGAAGTAGAACAAACAACAGAGCAATACCAATGGGATGCTTTTGGTAACCCTGTTAGTTTGCATTCTGAAGAAAATAATTTTACAGAAAGCCTAAATACGGCAAACGTTGATCAGAATAACGAGAATATACATAGTCAAAACGAACAAAGCGTAACGACAAATAACCTTGTAAGACCTCGTCAGTCAAAAGACAATATCATCGTTAAAAACGACAGACTATTAAGTTTCTTAGGCACTGACTATCGATACGACGGCAGTGGCAATCAACTCAGCAGTTTAGCACAAGGTGAAAAACAGCAGCGTAGTTTTAATGGACTCAACCAACTTAAAAGCATCAACATAAACGGTCAACTGACTCATTATGAATACGATGCACTAGGCAGACGCAGCGCTAAAATAACAGAGCAGGGTCGTATTGATTTTATTTGGGATGAAAATCAATTAATAGGCGAACATCACAAAGGACAGTTTACGTGGTACATATACCAACCGAATTCCTTTAAGCCTATCGCGTTAATTAAAAGTGCAACAGGCTCTAAAAATAGCGAGATATATTACTATCACCTAGACCAACTAGGCACACCACTTTGCTTAACTAACAGCGAAGCCAAACTAGTATGGCGAAACGAAAGCGACTCGTTTGGTTATCAGGAAAATAACCAACACGCTGATAAAAAAGAAAATATTAGCAATACAAAAAACATTATAAGTAACCCGTTACGTTTTCAAGGGCAATACTTTGATGAAGAATCAAACTTACATTACAATAGATTTCGATATTACTGCCCTAAGCAACAACGTTTTATTCATCAAGACCCTATTGGGTTAGTCGGTGGTATAAATCATTACCAATATGCGCCTAATCCGGTGAACTGGGTAGACCCGTTTGGGTTATGTAATGAAGAGGATAACATCGATGTTATCGATATTGTTTTTGGCAGCAGAGATTTATTATTTACAGGTATATTGAATACAGGTGTAGACGTTATAGCTGGTGGGGCAGGTCTAGTTACTTTTATAATATCTGGCGCTGATGTTGATGCAGCTGTAGATACTATTTCTAGTGTGCAAAAATATCAAGTGGGCCCATTTACAAATTCAGGTGAAAAATTAGCTGAAGCTATAGCACCTGTAGTGCAAGAATATTACGAAGACAATATGGCAGCTTTTGGTGATGCTACGCTTGACGTTACAGGGTCTCCTTTACTTGCTACAGCGGCACACAAGTCGATTGAAATTGTGAGTACGTTTGTTGGTGGTAAAGCAGTTTTAAATGGGATTAAAGGAGGAGGGAAAGCCTTACAGAAAAAACCTAAAACTTCAGGATTTCAAAATATAGAGTTAAATGAAAATGGTCTATTTAAGGATAAATTTGGAAAATTACGCTCAAATGCTGGACCTAATGCCCCAGAATTTAAGAAGTGGTTAGCTAACGGTGGAACGATAAAATATGACCAAGTCAGTAATTCAGTTATTTATGGTAAACCTAGAATGGATACATCTGGTTTAGGAAAAATTGATGTAGAAATACCATACAGACCAGGCCCACCTGATGGTCAACGATATCCTGACTTTTCAGCTTACTCAACAGAAAAAGTCAAAATCACCAACATGAAAGGTTTACCTGAAAGTAAAATTAAACCACCGGAAACAGGCGACTTTTCTAAAGCATGGGAGGAGTTAGCTAAAAAACATGGCGACCAATATGTGACTGAAACATACGGTATTAACAGAAGAACAAAAGGTTCAAGAATTGGATCTTGGCCAGATAAATCTCCTCGTGGTAGTACTTGGCATCATAACGGAGACGGGAGTAGTATGGAATTAATTGATTTTGAAATACATAAAACTTTCCCTCATTCAGGCGGAGCTTCGGCTTCTAGATAAATATATTAGGAACTAAAAAATGATAATCGAAATGGAGAGTATTGGACCAAAAATAAATAGTGATGATATTAAAGATTTGGAATTAAAACTTAACCTAAAATTCCCAGAAAGCTATAAAAGATTTTTACTTGAATGTAATGGAGGTGAACCCGTTGAAAGAGCAATAAACTTCAAGATAAAAGGAAATTCTTTTGAGGGGGACTATATTGCATCTTTCTATGAGGTTTCAGACGATACATCATATGGAATTAATAAAAACATGGAGAATCATGGTCTTAATATTCCAGATAAATTAATATATATTGCTTCAACACCAGCGGGAAATTATTTTTTATTATCTCTTCAAGAAGACTCGTATGGTAATGTTTTTTATAAAAATCATGAGGTTGAAGATCATTTACCATTTGCTCCAGCAAATAATATCTTACCAGAAAGTATTATTAAAATTGCAAATACCTTTGATGAGTTTTTATCTTTTTTGTATGATCCTGATCAGTAAAAAATTAATAGTATATCAGGGGGGCAGCTAACTTGATTTGATGATGTTTCACGGTTACTTGAAAATTGAAGGGAGAAGATGTTTTACTCCCTTATTGATTAAAGTCTTTATTTAATAAAAACCATCTAATTGAGACTCTGTCATATAAGAATTTATTAATCAGATAAAGACAAATATAAGGCGCAGAAGCGCCTTTAATACACTACAAGGAATGTTATGTCATCTTTAAAAATCAGCCAGTCAGTCGGGCTTGGTGGAATAAACAACCTAAACGATGTTAAACCAGTTCAAACAGCTTTAAACAAACTATTAGTCCTCATACCACCAACAAAAGCGTTAACTGTTGATGGTACTCTAAATCCTCGTATTGAAAACTCAAAAACCATCGCTGCGATTAAACTCTTTCAGAGTAAAGTACTTAATGTAGCGCGACCAGATGGAAGAATAGACGCTAATGGTCGTACCCACCGTAAAATTAATGAAAAGCTCATCGATTTAACGCTTAAAACAACCACTATATCAAAAATGCCTGTAACCAAGGCTGTATGGATGAAAACAGCGATTAATGAAATGGGTGAATCTGAAGTAGCTGGCTCAAAAGCCAACCCTCGAATTTTAGCGTATTTTAAAGCTTCTAAGTTTTGGGGAACTGATGATACAGGTGGTACCAATGCATGGTGTGGTTCTTTTGTTTCTTGGATAATGAATCAAAATAATATTGAACCAGTAAAAAGTGCCTACAGAGCTAAAGAATGGGCAAACTTTGGAAAGAAAATTGATAAGCCTGTTTACGGTGCTATTGGTATTAAATCGAGAAACGGTGGTGGACACGTTGCTTTTGTTGTTGGTCAAAGTGCTGATGGTAAGTCTTTATATATGTTGGGTGGAAATCAAGAAAATACCGTTAATGTTACTAAGTATAATACAGACGTATGGGAAACCTTTGTAGTACCTGCTGACTTTGATGCTACAACGGAAACGTTACCTATTTACACTCAAAAATCATCGGTTGCAGGAAGTGAAGAATAATGAAAAAAATAGCTTTAACATTAATGGCATTATCTGGTTTTTCTTGTCATAGCAATGCAGATAACGCGGCATCTTTTCAATTAGAAGGCTTTAAACAAGCTTACGGAAATGTACATTATATGGCTAAAGTGAAAGTCGTTAACGTTGAAATAAGTGATGAAAAAGATGGTTCAGACAAACATGTTTTTTCAGCCGATGTATTAACGACTTTAAAAGGTGAATCGCGTCAACATATTAATTATGAGATGTTTGTTGAGCATGGCGAAGACGCTACTTTCAACGAAACACCTGTTTATCTTGCTTTATGTATTGACGACCAAGGTAAATTTTATTGGCCTGGAACAGGGTCTCAATTTACTCCCTCAGAAGAAATTAATTCATGGTTAACGCAAAATAAAGACACACATGCAAACACTCAATCTGAAGCTGCATGGTGTAAGTAACCTGAACTCAGGATAAGCGATTATGCCTAACATTGTTATTTAACCGCCTATCGTCGTTGCCTGCATGGATGCAGGTACTTAGTTTTTATAGGGAATAAAAAAACTGTGTTTTTATTGCTAATAGCCAGCTATTAGTACATAAAAACGCCTTGATATACGGACTAAATACCAAGATTAGGGAAGTATAAATCACTTAGGTAAGTTGAAATCTAATTATTTCATGGATAAAGCACGATAAATTAAAGACTTACAAAATCCATTATCCCGAGCTCAGGTTAAGTAATATTGATCTCTCAACGGCTTTTTTAGCAACTATTGAAAAACATAAGGATATGTAATGAATAAGATAAACACGGACGTTAATTACAGAACAATGGCAGGAAATGCTCGGTTACTCATGATTGGAGAATCAAGCCACAACGCTGCAATGTATAAATATGAGGCTATAAAAGCTCTTAAACAACTAAAAGCCGCTGGTTTTACACATTTTGCAATGGAAATGTTACCTAAAACCATGCAAGAACAAATTGATTTGTATCAACGTACCGGAAAAGGTTTTCCTGTTATCCAACAATACTTCGATGAGAATTGGAAGTGGGGCTATGGTGTACCTGAAGGTTATGGAGATTTAATTAGAGCAGCAAAAAATATTGGTTTAAAAGTTATAGCCTTAGATTTAACTATTGAACAAATGAAGGTTTTTGATTTGGCCTGTGATTGGGATGATGCAGTACTTAAAAAATGCGAAAGTACGCACTTCAAGCGTAATAAAGTATGGGCTGAGAATATAGATGGTATTCTTAAAAGTTCACAGCAAAATAAAATTATCGCATTTATGCATAGATGGCATGCCATTGAAGCAGCAAAATACGAACCTGGTCTAGATACATTATTACAAAAAAAAGGTATTTCTAAAATTCGATTCATCGACTTAATAGGTGGTAATGCATGTTCTACCAAAAGAAGTTGTAAAGGGTACTCTGATGAGATTAACGAATTAAAAAAACAATACTTTTCTAGAGAAGGAATACCTTACAAGTCTGCAGTTAAAACCTATCAAGTTCATATTCCAGAAAGGAGTTTAAATATAGATGGAGCAGTAAAGTGATTAAAAGTAACAATATAATCATACTTCTTTTATGTTTATTATCCGCAAATTCTTATGCAGGAGGGTTATGGCCTGAACTCGATATAAATGACACAAAATTACCTAAAGAATCTGTAATGCGCCAGTGTTACAAAAGCTTATTCTACGCACCCGAACAATTAGAGGCTTGGTGCGATAAAGCCTATGAATTAGGCTATTGGCAAGCACTTGAATATATAGGCTTACATACTGGCGATGGCAGTCGTTATATATCTGAGCTAAATAGCCGTGCGGAACTAGGGAAGCTTGATGCTATATTTTATCTAGCAAAAAATTATAGCGATGGACGTTTTGTTTCCAGAAACATAGATAAGTCTATAAGCCTTTATAATCAATATTTAAACAATAAAACGTCAGAAGAAAAACACTTGTTAAATAGTGTTCATAAAGAGCTTTATTTGATATATAAAGAATTAGGTAATATTGAAAAAACTGTAGAGCATAAAAAATATCTAGAAGAGCATGATGATACTAAAGCTAAAAATGAGATGTTAAAAAAACAGTTAGAAGAAGCTGGCGTAAATTTAAATATTATTGAGTAAATCTCATAACCTGATAAATGTCAGCATTTATTTATAAAAAACATTATTAAAAAAGGATTTATTTATGGAACAAAAAAATCGTTTAGAACTCATAAACATTATGGCGACAATCCACGAAAGCCCAAGTGTTATTCATGATTATTGGGATACAGTGACACCATTACTTGAAGAGTTATCTACAACAGCACCAGAAGGGCTTGAAGGTATGGCTGCTATGATTTGTACTCATTTTAATAATGCGATTAAGTTTAAAGACTTAAAAGTAATAAAGTTTGAGCTTGAATCAGGACTGATCAAACTAAATAGATATTTTCAAAAGCTGAATTCATTTAAAAAATAAACATGATCAATTAGAATTATTATCTTTTAAGTGTTTCTTCCTTTTAACTAGCGAAGCGTAAATCTCGGGGGCTTGCCCCCGTGCTGGATAGTGTATACTGGGGGGACCCCAGTAAATGCTATTCTTCATATGGAACTTCAAAGAAATACACATCATGTCTTTAGATTAATGTACCACTTTGTGTGGATACCAAAGTATCGACACAAAGTCTTCATTGAACCTTATCGTTCAACAATGAAAGCAATTATTCAAAAAGTAGGATATGACTACGATATTGATATCGTAGAGTTAGAAATTCCGAGTGACCATATTCATATGGTTATTAGAGGGATCCCTAAACAGTCGCCAAGCGATGTTATGCAAATAATTAAAAGTATAACTGCTCGTGAGTTTTTTAGAATTTATCCTGAAATTAAAAAGCAGTATTTCTGGGGCGGTAAATTATGGACACAAAGCTTTTTTGTTGAAACGATTGGTAACGCAACAGAAGAAGTTATCAGGAAATATGTTCAAGAACAGTTAATCGAATTAGATGGTAAAGAAATTAATAGCGATCCACTGAACTTGTTTTGAAACTCGGTCGCTTGCGGCCGAGAATTTTATCTTGTTATTGATAAAACAAAGAATTGCTTGCGTGAGCCCTGAGTTTGTAAAGAGTGAACTGACGTCTAGGTCGTTAATAGTGTTTTTGATAATTTTGGATTGGTTGCGTGAGCCTTGAATTTGTAAAGAGGGAACTGACGACTAGTTCGTTTATGGTGTTAATAGTATTTTTGATAATTTTGAATTGGTTGTGTGAGCCTTGAATTTGTAAAGAGGGGACTGACGACTAGGTCGTTAATAGTGTTTTTGATAATTTTGAATTGGTTACGTGAGCTCTGAATTTGTAAAGAGTGAACTGACGACTATGTCGTTAATGGTGTTAATAGTATTATTGGTAATTTTGGATTGGTTGCGGGAGCCAGATTTGAACTGACGACCTTCGGGTTATGAGCCCGACGAGCTACCAGGCTGCTCCATCCCGCGTCCGAATGGTTTAAGTGAACACTTAAACAAGCCTTAGAAGTTTTAATTCTATCTAAAAGAATATTCTACAAAGTCGCCTTTGCTTGAATGAGGCGCATCATAGGGTGTGTCGTTACACATTGCAACTGCTTTTATGTTTTAAATGCAGAAATCATTAAGTTGGGAGTTTATCCAGCATTTTACGGTTTTTAAATGTACGGTTTAGTGTTTTTATCAAATTTAAATGAAAACCCATCTATTAATAACTCTTAGAATATAAAATAAAAATTAATCCTTAGTTACACATTAAATGTATCGATATCCTATTATTATTAGCTAATTATCACCTATTAAGAGTTAATAGGTTTAAGTACTGACGGTTCTTGTTTATAATCGCGCCATTAATTACTCTGGAAACCCTTTATGTATCAATTCTTAGCACTAACATCTCCTGGTATCGAAGTTTTACTTTTTGAAGAAGTTAAAAAACTTGGTGGTGAATCTGTTGTTCAAAAACCTGAAGGTGTTTATTTTTCAGCAAGCCTTGAGATTGGCTATCACATTAGTTTGTGGACGCGTTTATCTTCTAGAGTGCTATTAAAGTTAGGTGAGGGTGATGCTAATAATAAAGATGAGTTGTTTAAAACCGCATCTTTAATTAATTGGTCTGAAGTTTTTTCAAATAAAAAAACCTTTTCGATCGATTTTGTTGGTCAGAGTGAAGAAATACGTAATACCCAGTTTGGTGGTTTAACCATTAAAGATGCTGTTGTTGATCATTTTCGAGATAACGATTTAGATCGTCCGTCAGTGCAAAAATCAAATCCAGACATTAGTTTTCAAGCAAGACTGTTAAGAAATAGTGTTGCTATTTATTTAGATTTTTCAGGGCGAGGTTTGTTTCAGCGTGGTTATCGTAAAAATAGTGGTGTAGCACCTTTAAAAGAAAACTTAGCCGCCGCTATCATTCAACGTTCTGGCTGGTTAGCTGATACGACTAAACCTTTATTAGATCCTATGTGTGGTTCAGGTACCATTTTAATTGAAGCTGTTTCTATGGCTGCAGGTGCGGCTCCGTCTGTTGATAGAGAAAGTTGGGGCTTTGAAAACTGGCTTAGTCATAATGTTTATGTTTGGAACGAAGTACTAGCTAAAGCTGTTGAAGCAACAAATACAGGGCTAGATAACGTTAAAGTAAAAGTGTTTGGTAATGATATTGATAGCCGAGTTATTCATACAGCTCAACAAAACGCGCGTTTAGCTAAACTTCAGCAGTGTATCGACTTTTCTTGTAAAGATTCTACCACCTTAAATAATACTTTTGGCAAAGAAGGTACTATTCTATTTAACCCTCCTTATGGTGTTCGTATTGGTGAACTACCTGAGCTTGTTGAAAACTTTGCATTGTTTGGTAAAAAGCTTAAATCTCAGTTTTTAGATTGGCGTGTTGTTATTTTAACAGCTAATGTAGAGCTACTAAGTATGTTGAAATTAGCTACTTTTAAGCGTTACAAATTTAAAAATGGTCCGCTAGATTGTCAATTAGCTTTATATAATATTGACGAGAAGCAAGCAGGAAAAGATGCAAGCAATCCTAATAGTGATTTCGAGGAAAAAGATTCTGCTTTTGCGAACCGCTTAGTTAAAAATAAGAAAGGTTTGAAAAACTGGCTTAAAAAAGAACAAATTGAATGTTATCGTTTATACGATGCTGACATTCCAGAATACAATGTTGCTGTAGATATTTATAACGAATATGTGGTTATTCATGAGTATGCTGCGCCATCAACTATTGAAGAAGAGAAAGCCGCTAAACGTTTACAAGAAGTTATTTACTTCACCCCTAAAGTATTGAATATTCCAACTAGCCAAGTGGTGTTAAAAACACGAGCTAAGCAAAAAGGTAAAAACCAGTACGAGAAGGTAGACAAAAGTAAGCAATCCATTGTTGTTAATGAGTACGGCGCTAAATTAAAAGTTAACTTGTGGGATTACTTAGACACAGGCTTATTTTTAGATCATCGTAAAACTCGTCAAATGGTAGCTCAAAAAGCCAAGAACAAAACTTTACTTAACCTTTTCGCTTATACAGGTTCAGTATCACTGCAAGCTGCGTTGCATGGCGCGAGTGAAGTGATTACGGTTGATATGTCTAAAACCTATTTAGATTGGGCTCAAGACAACTTTACGCTGAACAAGTTATCAGGTCATAAATACCAGTTTGTACAAGCGGATTGTTTACAATGGCTTAAAAATAACAAACAAAAATTTGATGTTGTTTTTATTGACCCACCAACGTTTTCAAATTCTAAACGAATGGAAGACAGCTTTGATGTACAAAGTGATCATGTGGCGTTAATCACTGACGGTTTAAATTCTTTAGCTGAAGGCGGCGAACTTATTTTCACAAATAATAAGCGTAACTTTAAAATGGATTTTGAAGCGATGGAAACATTGGGCGTAAAAGCTCAAGCTATCACTGAGCAAACACGCGATAAAGACTTTTTACGTAACAAACATATTCATAATAGCTGGTTGATCACAAAAATTTAATTTATCTATATTCATGATAGATAATAAAAAAGAAAAACTATGACAATAAAATACAACTTATACAGCAGCGAAGGCTGTCATCTATGCGAAGAGGCGTTAGCACTTTTTAAAAATGCTAAGCCGTTAAATGAAATTAACATAATAGATATTGTTGAAGATGATAAGTTGGTTGAATTATACGGTATTAGTATTCCGGTACTTGAAAGCATAAACAGCGATAAAAAGTTATTTTGGCCATTTACTCAAGAACAAATTAACCAGTTAACTTAAGCAAAATTGCATAAACACAGATTACATAAATTAGAGTTGAAATAAATCAATGGAATTAATTCGTATCTCGCAAGGTGAGTTAGCCTTTGGCGAAGACAGTATTTTAGATAAAACAGATTTAACCATTAAAACAGGCGAAAGAGTTTGTTTAGTGGGAAGAAATGGTGCAGGTAAGTCATCGTTATTAAAGATTTTAAATGGCATGCAAAAACTTGACGATGGTCAATTGCTTATGTCTAACAATGTAAAGTTAGCCATGTTAGAGCAAGATCCACCAGAGTCATGCGACATGACGGTATTCGATTATGTTGCTCAAGGGGTTAAAGAAAATGCTGACTTAATTAAACAGTATCATCATTTGATCAGTTTAATTGGTGAAGACCCATCTGAGAATAACTTAAACAAATTGTCTGATGTTCAGCAAAAACTTGATCAAGCTAACGCTTGGCAAGATGAACAACGTATTGATAAAGCCCTTACTACGTTAAAGCTTGAAGCTGAAAAAATGGTAAACGATTTATCAGGTGGTTGGTTACGTAAGCTTGCATTAGCAAAAGCTTTAGTTACTGAACCTGATGTTTTATTACTTGATGAGCCAACCAACCATTTAGACATAAGTAGCGTGTTATGGCTTGAGCAATTCTTAAAAGATTTCCAAGGTACAATCGTATTTATCAGTCATGATAGGGCATTTATCCGTGGTTTAGCGACGCGTATTTTAGACTTAGATCGTGGAAAATTAACCAGCTATCCAGGTAACTACGACGAATATATTGAGCAAAAACAGCATGATCTGCAAGTTGAAGCTCAACAAAATGCGTTATTTGATAAAAAGTTAGCTGAAGAAGAAGTATGGATACGCCAAGGCGTTAAAGCTCGAAGAACACGAAATGAAGGGCGAGTACGTTCGTTAGAAAAACTACGTTCAGAACGTGAACAACGTCGCGATGTTAAAAACCAAGGTGGTATCAATATTACTCATGGTGATCGTTCAGGTAAGTTAGTGTTTGAATGTGAAAACTTAAACATGACCTTTGGCGATAAAACAATTATCAACGCTTTAGATTTATTAATGATCCGTGGCGATAGATTGGCACTTATTGGCGCTAACGGTACAGGTAAGTCAACATTAATCAAATTGATTATGGACAAGCTTCAACCCACGTCAGGCACAATGCGCAGTGGTGTTAATTTAGAGGTAGCGTACTTCGATCAGCACAGAGAAGCACTTGATCTAAGTAAAACAGTTCAAGATACGGTAGCAGAAGGTAAGCAAGAAGTTACTGTTAATGGTAAAACACGTCATGTACTTGGTTACTTACAAGATTTCTTGTTTAGTCCTAAACGTGCTCGTACGCCAGTAAGAGCATTATCAGGTGGTGAGAAAAACCGTTTATTATTAGCTCGCTTGTTCTTACGTCCAAGTAATTTACTTATTTTAGATGAACCAACAAACGATCTAGACATAGAAACCCTTGAATTATTAGAAGAAGTCGTTGCAAATTATTCAGGAACGGTTATTTTAGTGAGCCATGATCGCGACTTCGTAAACAATTGTGTTAATACCTGTTTATATTTCGACGGTACAGGAGATGTTACTCAAATAGTAGGTGGTTATGATGATGTAGACAGTTACGTTGCTTATAAAGAAGATCAGCGACAACGTTTAGCTGACAATCATCCAAAAACTAAAAGTAATAAAAGCTCGAACAGTATTGAGAAACCTGTAAAAAAAGCTGAAAAGAAAAAGTTATCTTTTAAAGAAACTAAAGAGCTTGAAGCGCTGCCTTTACAGATAGAAGAACTAGAGAATTTAATTGAAACATTACAAGAACAAGTCAACCAATCAGACTTTTTCACAAGTAATGATGAAGTACATTCCAAAAAAATATTGAACCAGCTTGAAGAAACAGAGTCCAAGCTCGAAGTAACTTATGCTAGATGGCAACAGTTAGACGAATTGTAATACAAAATTGAGAGTTAGTTATTGATGAAAAAATTTGCAAAAAAAATACTCGCACTAAGCGTTTGTAGTGCATTAGTTGGCACAACCGTTCACGCTGCTTCTTACGAAGTAATCGATAAAGGTGCTGCAGACACTCACAAATACACTTTTGCTATACAAGAAAATAACTTAGGCGAAATGGTTATCTCGGGCACTCAGGCCTACAACTTTTCTGTTCAATATGAGTTCTTAGATGAAGACGACTTTGACAGTATTGTTGCACTTGCAAGTTTAAGCCACGAATTCACGTTGGTTTATGATGACATTGAAGATGAAGAAGCTTTAAGAGCTGGTACGCCTACCGAAAATGATTCTTTCTGGGCATTAAGTTACATCATTAGCTTAAGTTCAAACCTTGCTTATCAAAAATATGGTGACGTTGCTGCGTTGCTTAATACTGGTGATGTTTCTGAAGAATTCAGTATTTTTGATACAGACTTTGACGGTGAACAAACATCAGTGAGTAGTGAATTAACACGCTCAACTGTCGATTTTGTTAATGGTATTACGGATAATGGTTGGATTTACGGTAGCGCAAGTGCTCCTTATTTACCCGTTGAAATTGTTGATGATCAAGACTCAGAAGATACTAGTGATGATACAAGCATTAACTATTGGTTAAGAGAATTTAGTACACGTGGTTTTTATTCTCTTGACCGTGGCAATACCATTATTCCACTAATCGCACCAGAGTCTACTTACGGTGGTGTTTCTGTTGTATCAGACATTAATGAAAGTGGTGTTGCTATTGGTTACGCAAGTACCAGTATTTCTGAGGATGCTGTTGAATTTATTGATGAAAGTTGCTCAACAGAAGAGCAGTTAGAAGAACTACCATTTGATGTTTGTTTAGATCTTGTTTTAACGAATAATAATCTAACTTTAGATAATCTTTATTCTACTGAAGCATTTAAATGGACGATTAATAGTAATGGTGAGATAGAAAACTCAGAAACATTGGGTTACTTAGTTACTCCTCATGAAGATGATACCCGTGAATTACAAAGTGTCGCGCAAGCGATAAACGACTCAGGTGTTGTTGTAGGCTATTCTCATGGTTGGTATGACAATGATGTAGTTACACCAGACGAGTTTGAAACAAGATCAACTTATGCTGTTGTTTTTAACAACAATAGGGTTGTTGATATAAATACTGACCATGAAACCTATTTTAGTTCACGCGCCACTGACATTAACAACGACGATATTGTTGTTGGTTATTTAAGTCAGACAGTAAGTGGTTCAACTCGTAGTGTATTTTATTATGCTGATGTGAGTAACTTGGATAATATTGAAGCTGTATTACCTGATTTGTTTTTTACTGGTAGCTCAACCATTCCAAGATCTATTAATGAAAACGGCTTTGTGGTTGGTTCTGCTGAAGTAGAAACTGATATAACCACAGATGGTAGTTCACGCCGTACGCATGGCTTTATGTATGATATTGGTTCTGATAACTTTATTGATTTAAATAGTTACCTTGAATGTGATTCTGAATACACGATTATTGATGCACAAAGTATTAATGAAAGTAACGAAATCTCTGCTACAGCTTTAATTAGAATTAATGCTCGTGATTACTTTGGTAATGAGTTGATTGACGACACAGACGGTTCTCCTATCACAGAAGAAGTTGTTCGAGCAGTAAGACTTCAACCTATTGCCAACGGCATAATTGAAGACTGTTCTGCTGATGAAGAAGTACTTGAACGACAAGGCGCGAGCTTTGGTTTATTCACACCATTGGTATTACTTCTAATTGGTTTTAGAAGAAGATTTAGATAAGCAATTAACTTAACTCAACATGTTAAATGTGAGTTAGGTTAAATCTAAAGCAAAAAAAAACACCTTAATAGGTGTTTTTTTATATCTGGTTTCTAATAAAATTAGAAAGCTGAAGTATCTGTAAATAAGCCTACTTTCAAATCTTTAGCGGTATAAATAACTTTACCGTCTACAGCAACCGTACCGTCAGCAATACCCATAAATAATTTACGTTTGATAACGCGCTTAAAGGTAATTGTGTAAGTTACTTTTTTAGCTGTAGGTAGTACTTGACCTGTAAATTTAACTTCTCCTACACCTAAAGCTCTGCCTCTACCCGGTCCACCAGACCATGCTAAGTAAAAGCCAACTAATTGCCACATTGCATCTAAGCCTAAACAACCAGGCATTACTGGGTCGCCTTTGAAGTGACAATCAAAAAACCATAAGTCAGGGTTAATATCTAATTCAGCAACAATTTCACCTTTACCGTGTTCGCCGCCGTCTTCATTTATTTTTACAATGCGATCCATCATTAACATGTTGTCAGATGGTAATTGGCTATTGCCTTCGCCAAACATTTCACCTGTACCAGCTTTGACTAAATCTTCTTTGCTATAAGCGTTTTTTTGTTCCATGGTTTTTGGATCCCAACTTTTGATTACATTATTAAATTTAAAGGCGATACTTTAGCGAACACTTGTACACTAAACAACTCTGAACAGTTAAATAATACATTTTTATTGCGTTTTTTTTAGTTATGCGTAACCATATTGCACAGTTATCGTATAGTTATAGCAATTATCAGGGTTGAAGTAATATGGAAGTGACTAAAAAAAAGGCAATGACCAACGCGGAAAAGCAAAAGAAATACCGCGAACGACAAAAAGAAAAAGGCATGCGTGAAATGCGTGGCTACTTATCTCAAGAAGCACTTGAGTGTTATGAATTGATTGCAGACCAAACACAATGGTCTGATAGTACTATCATGAGTAATGCCGTTCGTTTAACGTATGCAGCTTATAAAAATGGTCAAATCGGATTGTTAAATAGCTGGCTTACAAAAAACAAACTTTAAGTGTTAATAGGTATTTTATACAAAAACGTTTTTGTGTAATTAAATAAATTAAAAATACATAAGCCTTTTAACGGTAATATGTGTAATGTGTTCAATTTACCTTATTTATATTTGTAATAAATAGGGCGTTTATAACCTAATTTAGGTTGAGGTGTACTGCGTTGATTAATGTTTTATTGGTTGATGATCATGAGTTGGTAAGAACGGGTATTCGTAAAATTCTTGATGAGGTTAAAGGCATCAAAGTTATTGGCGAAGCCGCAACTGGTGAAGATGCAATTAAGTTTTGCCGTAAAACTGAGCCTGATGTTATTTTAATGGACATGCAGATGCCTGGAATGGGCGGGTTAGAAGCAACAAAGAAACTTATTCGTTATGCACCTGATATTAAAATCATTGTATTAACTGTTTATACCGAAGCAACTATTCCAACGAAAGTTATGCAAATAGGTGCATCGGGTTATTTAACAAAAAGTACCTGTCCAGACGAAATGGTTATTGCTATTCGTGCTGTAAATAGTGGCCAACGTTATATTTCGTTAGATATAGCGCAACAAATGGCGTTAAACCAATCTAAATCTCCTGATGAAAACCCTTTCAATTTATTATCTGAAAGAGAATTACAAATTATGCTGATGATAACGCGCGGCGAAAAGGTGCCTGATATTTCAGAGCGACTAATGCTGAGCAGTAAAACTATTAACAGTTATAGATACCGCATGTTTGAAAAACTCAATGTGAGTAATGACGTAGAGCTTACGCATCTAGCGATAAGACATGGAATGCTACAAACCGAAAAGTTATAAAATTGTCAGATAATATAAAATTGCCAGATACCGAACCCCAACACCTTCCTAGTTTTGATCATAAATCCTTTTTATCCACTGTTAGTGAGCAAGCAGGGGTTTATCGGATGTATGATGAAGAACGTACAATTATTTACGTAGGTAAAGCGAAAAATCTAAAAAAGAGATTATCGAGTTACTTTCGTAAAGACGTAGGTAGTAATAAAACCAAGGCTTTAGTTAGTCGTATTCGTGTTATTGATGTAACCGTTACGCATACTGAAGGTGAAGCTTTAATACTTGAAAACAACTACATAAAGAAATACCAACCTAAATATAACATTCTATTAAGAGACGATAAGTCTTACCCCTATTTGCTGATCACCGATCATAAACATCCTAAGTTAGGTTTGCATCGTGGCGGTAGAAAAGTAAAAGGTGAATATTTTGGTCCTTATCCAACAGTAGGTGCAGTTTGGGAAAGCTTAAGGCTAATGCAGAAGCTTTTTCCATTACGTCAATGCGAAGACAGTTATTACCGTGCACGCACGAGACCTTGCTTACAGTTCCAATTAGGGCGTTGTTCAGCTCCTTGTGTTGATAAAATATCTAAAGATGATTATTCAGATCAAGTCAAACTTGCAAAGTTGTTCTTAAGAGGTAAGAACTCTGACGTAATTAAAGAACTTGTCACTAAAATGGAAACTGTGAGTAACCAGTTAGAATTTGAAAAGGCAGCTAAATACAGAGACCAAATAGCTACATTAAGAAAAGTACAACAGCAACAGTATGTAAGTGGCATTGCTGCTGAACTTGATGTGGTTGGTTTACATCGTATTAGAAGTTTAGCCTGTATTCATATTCTGTTTATTCGAGATCAAAAAATATTAGGTAGTAAAAGCTATTTCCCAACAGTTCCTGCAGATACTGATGATAACGAGATTATTGAAGCTTTTATCAGCCAGCATTATTTAGGCGATGACCTTAAATCTGCACGTATACCGAAAGAAATCGTTATTTCTACAGCTATTGAATCAGTTGAAGAACTTAAAGTATTGTTAAGTAAACAAGCGGATAACGAAGTCAAAATTTCTCACAATGTACGTTCAGAAAGAACTCAGTATTTAAAACTAGCTCAAACCAATGCGCAAAATGCGTTATTAACCAAAAATAGCGAAAAAGAATCTATTCAAGCTCGTTTTTCAGCACTGAATGAAGTATTTGAACTGACTGGTGGTATAAATCGCATGGAGTGCTTTGATATTAGCCATACGATGGGTCAACAAACTGTAGCCTCTAATGTTGTGTTTGATCAGAATGGTCCTCTTAAAAGTGATTACAGAAGATATAACGTACATGGCATAACTCCAGGTGATGATTATGCGGCAATGGCTTTTGCGTTAAATAAGCGTTACACCAATGCTAGTTTAGATAAAATGCCTGATATTGTATTTATAGATGGTGGTAAAGGACAATTAGCTAAGGCAGAAGGTTATTTTGCTGAATTAAAATTAGAAAAAACACCACTGCTTGTTGGTGTTGCAAAAGGGGAGTCGCGTAAGCCTGGATTAGAAACATTAATTTTAGCAGGTAGCCATCAACTTATATCATTACCTGCTACGTCTCCTGCTTTACATTTAGTGCAACATATTCGCGATGAATCACATCGGTTCGCTATTGCAGGACATCGGGCTAAACGTCAAAAAGTTAGTAAAAAGTCTGCTTTAGAGTCAATTGAAGGTATTGGCGCTAAAAAACGTCAAGCTTTATTAAAGTATTTAGGTGGTATGCAAGAGGTTTTAGCTGCTGATATTAAAACGTTAACAAAAGTTCCAGGTATTAGTGATGTACTTGCGCAAAATATTTATGATGCGCTACATGACAATTAATCATTAATCTGTGTAAAATAACTATTAATCAAGCGCTGTAAAATTAAGTAGATTATGTGGACTATCCCGAATCAAGTTACCCTTTTTAGAATTGTTTTAATTCCTGTCTTTGTTTTAGTTTTTTATCTTCCAATATCATGGAGTCACTTTGGTGCTTTTGTTGTTTTTTGGTTTGCTGCAGTAAGTGATGCTGTAGATGGTTATTTAGCACGTAAGTTAAATCAATCATCTGCCTTTGGTGCATTTATAGATCCTGTGGCAGATAAGCTCATGGTGGTTTGTGCATTAGCCATGTTAATTGAAGATTATGGTGTGTGGTATATCACTATACCTGCCGCATTAATGATTTCTCGTGAAATATTTATAAGTGCATTGCGAGAATTTATGTCTTCAAGAGGAAAAAGAGAAGACGTTGCTGTTTCTAACTCTGGTAAATATAAAACTGCTGCACAAATGTTAGGCATTATGGGACTTATTTGGCAACCAACTTATGATATTCCATTTATTTTCTTTAATATTCCGCAAGAATTTTTTATGTTTCTTACTTTTAGTCTCTATTTTATAGCAACAATTTTAACTTTTACCTCAATGTGGACCTATTTCAAAGCTGCTTTACCAGAGTTAAAAGCTAAATAATAACCAAGTATTGCAGGTGATCAGTTAAAAAAACAACATATGAGCTGCTTTTTAAGCACTTGAATTAAAATTGAAATTAAAGTGTTGACTCATCATAATATCAATGTAAAATGCGTTTCCAAGTTGACAGGGAGTCAACAGATGAAGCGGCTGTAGCTCAGTTGGTAGAGCATCACGTTGCCAACGTGAATGTCACGAGTTCGAGTCTCGTTAGCCGCTCCAATTTTTCTTAAGTGAAAAAGATTCTAGGGAATACTACTCAACTCGTAGTGAATGATTTGGCGGGTTGGCAGAATGGCTATGCAGCGGATTGCAAATCCGTGGACCTCGGTTCGACTCCGGGACCCGCCTCCATAATGCCCGGGTGGTGGAATTGGTAGACACAAGGGATTTAAAATCCCTCGCCGAAACGCGTGCCGGTTCAAGTCCGGCTCCGGGTACCATTTCATTATTGCAGGTTGAGTAATAAAAGAAGACTACATATTGGCGTATGTAGGTGTTTTAAAAGTAAAAGATATGTGCGCGGCTGTAGCTCAGCTGGTAGAGCATCACGTTGCCAACGTGAATGTCACGAGTTCGAGTCTCGTTAGCCGCTCCAATCTTTTATATAGCAAGGTAAGTGTAAGCTTACAAAATGAAGCGGCTGTAGCTCAGCTGGTAGAGCATCACGTTGCCAACGTGAATGTCACGAGTTCGAGTCTCGTTAGCCGCTCCAATTTTTAAAGAATATTTTTGATGTTTAAGTAGGGAACCAATCTCTACTATAAAAAATACTTTCTCGATGCCCGGGTGGTGGAATTGGTAGACACAAGGGATTTAAAATCCCTCGCCGAAACGCGTGCCGGTTCAAGTCCGGCTCCGGGTACCATCCAGTATTTAAATATTGTTTTCATTCTAAGTTATAAAATTATCACTATTAAAAATAATTTACTTTATTCTTAAATGATAAAGTAGGGAACCAATCTCTACTCTAAAAAATAATCTCTCGATGCCCGGGTGGTGGAATTGGTAGACACAAGGGATTTAAAATCCCTCGCCGAAACGCGTGCCGGTTCAAGTCCGGCTCCGGGTACCATTTTTTATTTATTATAACTCTTATCTATTTTATTCAGTTTTATCTCTTTGTTCACTCCTTGTATATCTTCAGTTAAATTTCTTATTTTATTTCATATTTCTTTATACTCTATTTACGATAACAATCACGTTATAATATTTATTTAATGTTTTATACCAAACGAATTAATTTATTGAGTAACTTAGAACTACATTAGCAAGTTTTGAACAAGCAAAATTGATTAAACATAGTTATTCTATATTTTTTAATTTTGTGATGTTATCAGTTTGCTAATGAGCTCCCGAAGGGCGAGAATTTAAAGGCTCATATGCTGCGTTATTGATTTTGACAAGGTTCCTACATGGATGTAGGACATTAGGGTAACGCAGGAGCAGTTACCGAGAATAACCATTCTCTTCAATCAATGCATCGCCTACATGGATGTAGGTGCTTAGGTTCAGTCTGGAACTATGAACCTGTGCCTCTAAGCCTTTAAATTCTCGCTAAGTGAGCAATAAATTAATCCGTTTGGTATTAGGTATTAATTCCCTTTTAGTCATGTCAGCTAAATAAAATAACGTTTAATAGAATGATCAAACTATATGAAAAATATAATTAAATATTTAGATCAATATGCAGAAAAGCACATTATTGAAAGTGGAAATCAGCTGGCCAGTTATTTATCGAATCACTTAAGTCATTGTGTATCGGATACCCTAGCTAATAATCTAATAAATGAAGTCGATAGATCATCAATCAAATCTCAGGTTTTTGACCATGTTGTTGTTATACCTGCTTATAAAGAGTCAACTGACTTTATCGAACGTATTTTATCTTCAGCATTAATTGAACAAAACGTATTATTTATTGTTGTTATCAACCAGCCTGATAACGATCTCGATCAATATCCTCAACAAACGTTAGCTAAGTTTATTAAGCATTCAGGTACATCTGTGTTAACTCATCAAGGTATTGAGTTAATTTCGACAAATAAATCTAGCCACTTCTTAATTATTGATGCTTTTACTCAACCTTTACCCGTCGATCACGGTGTTGGTCTTGCTCGTAAAATAGGATCTGATCTCGCATTATTGCTAACGAGTAAAAATATTATTCAATCTGATTGGATCCATTCAACCGATGCTGATGCTCATTTACCTGATGATTATTTTTGTGCTACAAAGCTATTAGACAAAACAAGCCATGCTAAAAATATTTCTGCAGTAAGTTATAACTTTACACACGTTAGTGATGATGTAGATATTCATGCAGCTAATAGTCTCTACGAAACAGCACTCAGGTATTATGTTAATGGTTTAACATTTGCTGGTTCATCATATGACTTTTTTACTATTGGTAGTGTTATAGCCTTTAAAGCTAAAGATTATGCGATGGTGCGTGGATTTCCTAAACGTAGCGCAGGTGAAGATTTTTATTTATTAAATAAATTAGCAAAATTAGGACAAGTTGAGTTTTTAAAAAATACGATTGTAAAAATTGATGCAAGAACCTCAGATCGTGTTCCGTTTGGTACAGGACCTTCTGTTGCTAACATTATGCAGCTAAAAATTAATAACCAACCTTACTGTTATTACCATCCTCAAGTTTTTGAAGAATTAAAGGTGTGTTTATCACATTTTAATTCACTGTGGGGGAACAGAGTCACGTTTGATACTTGGTTAAGTGCACTATCTAATGAAAGTCAGCAGGCTTTATTAGAAGCTAAACTCGATAGTTTTGTTACTAAACAAAAAAATAACAATCAAATCCAATTCAATAAACAGTTAAATGTTTGGTTTGATGCATTTAAAACCTTAAAATTTATTCATAGTTTACGAGAACAAAAATACGCTGATATTCCTTTACAACAAGGATTAGAGCTTGCTAAGTTTTCGCTATAAGGCGTTATTAAGTCTTTATTAGTGATTAGTTCTCTTTAATTGTGAGTGTCTTAGATCAGCTAGTTAACTTGGATAAACTGATTTTAGAAATCAGTTTAGAAAGTCAGTTTTAAAAAATTAGCTTTAAAGTTAGTTTTAACCCCCAGCTTTTATAAAAAACTAAACCAGCATATATAAAAAAGAGTGATTCATTTTAATTAATGAATCACTCTTTTTTGTTTCTAAACTGTTTTATTGAAAATAGTTCTTACTTCAGTATTTATTAACTAAGGGGTATCTATGAACTACACGATAACATTGAACAGCCGACTTTATTTTTTGCCCAGTCTGGACGTTTTCCTGCATATTCTTCAAACTCACTTTGTTCATCATAAGGATTTTTAAGTAATTCATGTAAACGATGTATTTCGCTAAAGTCACCATTCTCAGCTTTATCTATAGCTTGTTGAGATAAGTAGTTTCTTAATACATATTTAGGATTTACTTTATTCATTTTTAACGCACGTACAGTGTCGTCATACGTTTCAAGCGTGAATCTTTCGTGGTATTTAGTTAACCATAGCGATAATTTCTGTGTGTAAACATCATCTAGCTGATCTACGTTGTAATAACAGGGTGTGAAATGTTTAATTAATGACTCAAAAATATCTTCTGAGAGCATATCGTGTTCACTAAAATTAAAACTCGCTAATAGACGATAGAAAATTGTCATGTCTGTTTCTACTTCTTCAAGTAAGACTTCTAAATTTTTAGCTATAAAGGTTTCTTCTTTAGGATCCGCTAAGTTTGAAGTTAAACCTAACTTTTCCATCATCATGCTATGCCATTTTACTTCGTACATTTGAGTATAACTTTCTACTTTGGTTTGCAGCGCTTCAACACTACCAATTAATGGTACAAGTGAATTAGCTAACTGACATAAATTCCATAAACTGATCATTGATTGTCCACCAAACCGATAACGTTTATTCTGACTGTCAGTGGTATTTGGAGTCCATCCTAAATCAAAATTATCTACCCAGCCATAAGGTCCAAAATCAATAGTTTCACCTATAAGAGACATATTGTCAGTATTCATAACGCCATGAACAAAGCCAACACGCATCCAATGAATAATAAGGTCGCTTGTGGTCTCACAAATTTCGTTAAACCAAGCTAAGTAAACTTCTTTAGTGATCAAGCTTGATTGCGTTACCGTTTCATTTTCTTCGTTATTTTCTTTTTGATCTTGAGGAAGTAGGTGAGGGAAGTCATGAGTAATACTGTAGTTAACCATTTCAGTTAATAATTCAAGATCTCTGCGCATTGCGGGTAGTTGTATTGAACCAAATCTCACGAATGATGAAGAAACTCGACATACAACAGCGCCTAATTCAGCTTTAGCATTTCCATCGTACATTATGTCTCTGATGATCTCTTCACCTGTTAAACATAAACTTAATGCTCGTGTTGTTGGAACACCTAAATGATACATGGCTTCAGAACATAAAAACTCTCTTACTGAGGAACGTAAAACTGCGAAACCGTCAGCGGTTCTAGAATATGGCGTTGGACCAGCACCTTTTAATTGTAGTGTTTGAGAACCATGTTGTTCTGTGAATACTTCACCTAAATTAATCGCGCGACCATCGCCTAATTGTCCAGCCCAGTTGCCGAACTGAAAGCCGCCATAACACATAGCATAAGGTTCCATACCTTCGATCAATTGGTTACCTGTGAATATTTGTGCAAAGTCATCAGAGGTAATAAATTCTTCAGTAAAGTTAAATATTTTCGAGACTTCAGTGGCTACGATTATTGTGTTAGGTTGCTGAACCTTAACTGGCATAGCTTCTGAATATGCGGCATGCTGAACTTGTCGAGGATATGTTTCTGCAATAGGATCTGCCGTTAGTTCTTTTCTAAATGTATTATTGAAGTTTAATTTAAGTTTTTGCACAATATCTCTCTATTACATGACTTAATACTGATAATTTATCTATCTGTTCAGTATTAGTAGTGATATTAATGATACCTTATTTCAGATTATGAGATAATAGTGACATAACTTATTTTAGGATTAATACCGTGCTTAAATATATTCAGAAAAGCTTATTAACAACTGTTTATTTTGGCCCACAGGGCTTTCAACTTTTTAGTTTAGAAGATGAACAAAAAGCGACACAAGATAAATTTTCTCTCGAACCTGGTTGGAATGAAGATTGGTTTGTTATAGGTGTTGATACTGAGCTTGGTGACCCGTACCTAATGATCCAAAATAGTGATGATGCTCATGTTTACACTGCTATTTTTGAAGGTGAGAGTTGGAGTTTGGTTCCTGTAGCTGTAAGTATTGACGCTTTTATTAAATGTTTAATGTTACTTAAAAAATCTACGGCTCAAATTGCTGAAGTTTATGTGCCTGATGCAACAACGTTAGCAGATGAAGAACTTTTAAAATATCTAGAAGAAAACTTAATTGAAGCATCTCAATGTGAAGAATTTTGGGAGCAATTTTTTGTTTGTTATATCGACTGGTTAGAAGAATAATTCATCTAAGCAAAGTTAATCCGAATCTCACCATTATCCCGACTCAGAGCAAGCTTAAAGTAAATATAGAGCTAAGTTAGAGTCGGAATAATTAGTCTAATCATCTGTATTGCAATCATTTTTAACCAAACCAAACCAAACCAAACCAAACCAAACCAATACGAAAGACAAATTTAAATCTCTTAGGGTTTTATTCCCCGCCGCTTGCGGCGTAAAATAGATGCATGAGCGAATTTATCCATAAAAGTCACAATGTGACAGTGTTGATTTACCATCTTGTCCTCCCAGCGAAGTATAGAAGGGCGGTTGTCGATGCTGGTGTTGATCGAGTTATTACTTTGACTTGTACAGAAATAGAGAAACGTTACGAGATAAAGTTTTTAGAAATAGGCTCAGATGAAAACCACATACACTTTCTAGTTCAGTCTGTACCGATGTATAGCATCACTAAACTTGTAACGATAATTAAAAGTTTAACAGCAAGAGAAGTCTTCAAAAAATGCCCACATGTTAAAAAGCAATTATGGGGTGGTGAATTTTGGTCTGATGGGTATTTTTCCAGTACGGTTGGTAAGCATGGAGATGAAACAATGCTCAGAAAATATGTGAAAAGCCAAGGTAATAACTACGAACAGTTACACAGTGATCATCAGTTAGCGATATTCTAAATAAAATACCCCGCTCACGAAGTGAGTTCTGCGTAGCAGAAGGGCTTGCCCCGGGGATGTTTACTTTCTCCACGCATTGTTGTTCATTTCTGCGATATATTAACCATTTCTTTAATCAATGACTCGCCTTCATAGATCTAGGTGCTTAGATTCTGTCTGGAACTATAAATCTATGAACCTATGACTCTAAGTGTTTTTTCTTGTTGATAAGAGAATATCAGAATGGATTTGGTATCTTTATTAATAATCCTAATTAATCCATCATTGACTTGGTTCTAGAAGAATTATATCTTATGTACAAATGTAAGCGCTTTCATTGGTGTTTGTTTTATACAAGTAATATGAGATTTATATCACATTCATATTACTTTATATGACGTTAATAAGTTGATTTAAGCGTTTCATTTCGGGGAGTAACAACTTAATTGAACTGAAAAATTCAATTAAAGTAAAAATAATAATATATAACTATTCTAGGAAAGATAATGAATTCAAAAGCTTTAACCGAGCAAAAACTATCATTAAAAGAAAAACTTGGTTATGCATGTGGAGACGTTGCGAGTAATTTTTATTGGCGTGTTTTCGATGTGTTTTTATTTATATTCTACACAGATGTATTTGGTATTCCTGCAGCAGCAGTAGGTACTATGATGTTAGTGACGCGTTTAGTCGATGCTTTTTCAGACCCTCTAATGGGAGCATTAGCTGATAGAACACAAACCAAGTACGGAAAATTCAGACCTTATTTATTGTGGGGTATCTTACCGCTAGCCGCAGCTGGGGTTCTCACTTTTACAGTTCCTGATCTGGATGAAAGCGGAAAAATTGTATGGGCTTACGCGACATATATTTTCATGATGCTAGCTTATACCTTTATCAATGTTCCATACGGTGCTTTATTAGGTGTGGTTACAGGCAATACTCAAGAGCGTACAACACTGACTAGTTTCAGATTTATTGGGGCATTTTCAGGTGGTAGCTTAGTTGCGTTTTTAACGCCTGAACTTGTAAGTTATTTAGGTAATGGCGATGAGATTACAGGGTGGCAACTAACTATGGGCTTATACGGTGTTATTGCTGCTATGTTATTTAGTTTTTCGTTTTATTCAACTAAAGAAAGAATAGCACCGCCAGCCAATCAAAAAACTCCTGTTTTACAAGACTTAAAAGATTTAACAAACAACAAACCGTGGATCGTATTATTTTGTTTAGCTCTTATTATTATGATGACAATTTCATTACGTGGCAGTACAGGTACTTTTTACTTTAAGTATTTTGTTGGACGTGAAGATCTGATTGGTACCTTCTCATTAGCTTATATGCTGTCATTAGCTGTTGGTGCAGCATCTACACCTTTACTCACAAAGTTCTTTGATAAAAAAACGCTTCTTACACTACTTATGCTTGTTGTTGCCGTGCTTTCAATCGCTTTTTACTTTGTACCTCAAGATCAAATTGCGCTTATGTTTACTCTGCAAATATTGATCGGTTTGGCTTTAGGGCCTAAATCCCCTTTAGTGTTCTCAATGTACGCCGACACAGCTGATTATTCTCAATGGAAAACAGGTAGGAGGGCAACCGCCATGATTTTCTCTGCAGCAGCATTTGCTCAAAAACTAGGTGGCGCGATAGCAGGAGCAATGATCGGTTGGATTTTAGCTTCTATGGGATACATTGCTAACCAAGCTCAAACAGGTGCTTCAGAACACGGAATCGTTTTATTGATGACGTTAATACCAGGCATTATTGCGATTGTTGCTGTGGTTGCTATCCGTTTTTATCCATTAACCGATGAACAGCAAAAACAAATTCAAGATGATTTATCAAAACAAATTTCTTAGGAAAATATTTAATGTCAGAAAGTAAAACCTATTCATTTGCAGATGATGGACAAACCATCACTTTACATAGTCCAACAAAACTACCTAATGCCAGCGGTTTTTTGTGGAATAACCAAATGATGATTAACATGAACTGCCGAGGTTATGCGATTGCGCAGTTTATGCAACCAGAGCCAGCTAAATACTCTTATGCGCCTAACATGGAAGCTAAAACTTTCATGCAGCCAGAGCACGCTTACTTCTCTCATCATCCAGGGCGTTTCTTTTATATTAAAGATGAAGATACGGGCGAAATATTCTCGGCACCTTATGAACCTGTAAGAGCTTCGTTAGACCGCTTTGATTTTGTATTGAATAAACACAATATAAACTGGGTTGTTGAAAAGCTAGGTATTGAAGTACAACTGTCATTAACTTTAACGGTAGATAAACCTGTAGAGTTATGGAATGTAACAATCAAAAACTTAAGTGATCAAACGCGTAATATTAGCGTTTATCCTTACTTTTCTATTGGTTACATGTCGTGGTTAAATCAATCAGCTGTGTTTGATAAGGCTTTAAACTCTATTGTTGCCTCTTGTGTTACGCCGTATCAGAAAGTTGAAGACTATCCAAAACAGAAAGAATTCAAAGATAAAACCTTCTTGATGGCTGATCGATTTCCTATAAGTTGGACATCAAATCAAAAGACTTTCGAAGGTGAAGGTGGTTTACATAACCCTAGTGCATTAGTGAATGAACATTTAGATAAAACTGATGCTATATATGAAACGCCTGTCGCTGTATTGCAATATCAGTATTGTTTAGCTGCTAAAGCCACAGAATCTTTGAAGCTTGTTTTTGGAGCGGCTAAAACCAATGAAGAAATAGCTGAAATTAGACAAGGTTTATTTGGTGATTTAGCAGGCAAGCGTACAAGCTTTGATGAAGAGCTTGAACAATACCAAGCTTACGTAAACAGTGGTAAAAGTAATATTAAAATTGAATCGCCAGATGCTGAATTTAATCATTTTATTAATCATTGGTTACCTAGGCAGGTTTTTTATCACGGTGATGTAAATAGGTTATCTACCGATCCACAAACGCGTAATTACCTACAAGATAATATGGGGATGAGTTATATCAACTCTGCATTAACAAAGCAGTCGTTTATCACTTCATTGTCTCAGCAACTGTCGAGTGGTGTTATGCCTGACGGTGTTTTGTTACATCCAGATGCTGAATTAAAATATATAAACCAAGTACCTCATACGGATCACAGTGTTTGGTTACCTATTTGTTTATCGGTGTATTTATCTGAAACTAATGACCAATCATTATTGAATGAAGAGTTACCGTTTGCTGATTCGACTCAAACTAAATGTGTGAAACAGCATATCGATTTGGCAATGGAAGCACTTATTGCTGCTAGAGATCATCGAGGTTTAAGTTTTATTGAACAAGGTGACTGGTGTGATCCTATGAATATGGTGGGTTACAAAGGTAAAGGTGTTTCAGCATGGCTTTCATTAGCTACAGCTTATGCATTAAATACTTGGGCTGACTTATGTGAAACCTATGCCGATAATCTTGGTAAAATTTCATATTATAGACAAACAGCTGATGAGATTAACGCAGCAGTTAACCTAAATTTGTGGGATGGAAAATGGTACGGTCGCGGTATTACAGACGATAATGTGGTTTTTGGCATTAAAGAGGATGTTGAAGGGCGTATTTATTTAAACCCACAATCTTGGTCTATTTTAAGTGGTGCGGCGGATAAAGATAAAATTTCCAGCATGTTAAATGAAGTAGAGCAGCAGTTATCAACACCCTTTGGTGACATGATGCTAGCACCTAGTTATACAAAAATGCGTGACGATGTGGGCCGTTTAACCCAGAAACACCCCGGCGTATCAGAAAACGGGGCGGTTTATAATCATGCCGCTATTTTTTATGCATATAGCCTTTATAGCATTCACAAAAGTGATGAAGCTTTTGATATTCTGAAAAAAATGCTGCCTACATTAGACGATGTAGAAAAGCGTGGGCAGTTACCTAATTACATACCTAATTATTATCGTGGTGCTTATAAACAATTTCCTGAGCAGGCAGGGCGTTCAAGTCAGTTATTTAATACAGGAACTGTAGCATGGTTTCAACGTTGTATTGTTGAAGGTTTATGTGGTTTAAAAGGTGTAAAAGGAGAGCTTGTTATCGATCCACAATTACCTAACCATTGGAACGAAATGACAATATCTCGTTCATATTTGGGAGCTGACTTTAATGTTGAAATCTTCAGAAATGATATCACTGAAAGACTCATTATGTTGAATAAAGATATTTTACCCAGTAATAAAATCACTAATATTGAACAAGGTAAAACCTATCAAATAAAAGTTATTCTGCCTTTGAGTGAGACTAACTAACTCCAATCCTCTTTATAAAATCCACACCAAAAATGTATAAAGATTAAGTATGAAATCTCTCATGCTTAATCTTTAAAACCAACCTTATACTTACTCATTCCAATACTATTATTTAGCTCGTTTTTAGCGGGGCTTTATATTTTAAAACTCTGCCTTTAACTTGTGAGTTTAGGCTTAGTATCTAATTGTTAATTGTATGCAATGTTCAATTCCTCCTGTTTTTATAGAGTAAATGCTCTTATATATGAAGCGTTTAACAATGATTTTTCATCTATATTTTGCTAGGCAATTAAGTTATTAAATACTATATAATTATGTGCTTACTTGTAACGCGTTGCTTTTATTCGGCGCTCTGTTGATTGTTGGTTTTAAGCTGGTTTTATTTGAGGTTTGGTATTGAGCATGAAATATACAATAGCAATGATTTGGTTTATACTAACAAACCGTTTTTTATTATCGTGAGTAAATATCATGAAAAGTAACTGCGTACATTATATTGGTTTAGCTCTTCTTATTTCACTCCTTTCTGGGTGTGGAAATCTTGTGAATTCCTACCGTCAAAACACGACTAATCTTGACGATTTATATCTGGATAATGCTTACCCTACGGCTAATCAAATTCCCATAGAAACTGAGCACGACATTTTTGCTTTAGACGAAGAAATGCAAAATATGGTGAATTATGTTTTGAAGCCTGAAAGAGATCATGGAGATAAAGCGCGTTTATTATTAAATTATATTTTCTCTTCAAATCACATTGCTATGTCTTACGAAAGTGGAACCAATGTATCGGCAATTGATGCGTTTCATGGAAGCAAAGCTAATTGTATGTCGTTAACTATCATGGCGTACGCATTAGCAGATGCCGCTGGAATGCGCTTAAAATTTCAAGATATTAAAGTACCTGAGTACTGGGTGAGAAAGGGCAGCCATCAATTGTTGATGGGTCATGTTAACTTGCTAATTCAGAAACCAAGCTCTATTTTTAAAGGCAATACTTGGACTCAAGAAATATTACAAATAGATTTCGATCCAAATGCATCTAAAGCTCACTTCCCACGTAAAGTTGTGAGTAAAGAAACCATGGTTGCAATGTTCTACAACAACAAAGGCGCTGAAGCACTTGTAAGAGCAGAGTATGATGAAGCTTATGCTTATTTCAAAGCAGCAACAAAAAAAGACCCTGAATACTTTAGTGCATGGGGGAATTTAGGTGTGCTGTATAAAATTAACAGCCATTATGACTTAGCGATTAATACTTACCAACACGCTTTAGCGTTAAGCCCTGAAGACTTAACCTCTTTAGAAAACCTAGCTTTATTATTTGATAAGTTAGATAGACAAGATGAAGCTGCTATAATAGCGAATAAGTTACATAACAAACGTTTAAGTAATCCTCATTATCATGCGTTACTTGCTAGTGAAGCTATGTATAAGAATAAATATGATTCAGCAATCCGTCATTTAAAAGATGCAATTAAATTAGAGTCTAAGTTTCATGAGTTTCATTTTGATTTAGCTCAACTTTATTTTAAAACTGAGCAACTTAAGTTGGCAAAATCTTCAATGAAAAAAGCCCTTAAACTGAATGAGAATATTCATATAGAGCGAGAATATAATCGCAAATTGAATTTCCTGAATCAGGCATCAGTAAGTTATTAATTAAATATTTATGATCTTTTAAGTCAAAACCTAACCATTTGGTAAAGAAAATGGTTATAATGTTCACACAATTATCAAGATACCAAGAGGCACTTATACCAATGGAAAAAAAATTTATAACCGCACAAGAACTTTTAGAAGATTCTTTCAGACTTGCAGCTAAAGTTTACGAAGACGGTTTTAGACCTCAGTTTATCGTTGGCATATGGCGTGGCGGAGCTCCAATTGGTATCGCAGTTCAAGAATATTTTGACTTTAAAAAAGTAGAAACTGACCATATCGCTGTACGTACTTCTTCTTACTATGGTATCAATCAACAAAGTAAAGAAATCAAAGTTCATGGTTTACATTACATCATTGAAAACGCTAACGCTGATGATGGGTTATTAATTGTTGATGATGTATTTGATTCAGGTCGCAGTATCGATGCTTTAATTAAACAACTTAAAAAGCTAAGTCGTAACAACATGCCTACAGATGTTCGTGTTGCTTGTCCTTGGTTTAAGCCTCAAAACAATAAAGTTGATATAGTTCCTGATTACTATGTTCACGAATCTGATGAATGGTTAGTATTCCCACATGAGCTTTCTGGTTTAACAGAAGAAGAGCTTGTTAATGGAAAAAGTGATTTATCTAATATTGTGCACCTTTTAAAATAAAACGTGTATGAAGGACGATAGCTAACACAGTTTAGCTATCGTCATTTATTAAACCAATTTCATAAAATTTTAACCTTCTTCTATTATAGTTTTATTCAATTCAACACTTAACCAAAGTGACATAAATCCATTATGAAAAACTTCGCCTTAGTTTCTATTACTTGTACTTTTATTTTATTCGGTTGTTCATCTGCTACAGATACAAATGTTATAGATTCAAATGAAAAACCATTAAAAGAATCGATAACACCTACCATTTTAATATCCATTGATGGTTTTGCTAATCACTATTTAGAAACGTATCAACCAAAAAATATATTAAAATTAGCAGAGGGTGGAGTTAAGGCTAAGTCGTTAATTCCAGTATTTCCAAGTAAAACATTTCCTAATCATATCTCTATCGTGACGGGTAATTATCCTGCGACACACGGCGTTATCCATAATAAATTTTACAATAGAGATTTAGACAAGCAATACAAGTTAGGTTTAGGTAAAGAAGATCCTAATTGGCTACGTAGTTCAACTTTATGGTCTATTGCCGAAAAGAATAATATTAAAACAGGTATATATTTTTGGCCAGAATCTGAAGTCAATACAAGTAAAAATAAACCGACTTATGTAAAACCTTATAAACATAATACGCCGAATAAAAAGCGCTTTAATGAAATGATCAACTGGTTAACTCTTCCTGAAGATAAACGTCCAAGTTTAGTGTTAGGATATTTCTCAACGATTGACACGGCAGGGCATGATTTTGGTATTGGCTCACAAGAAGTTAAACAGGCAATAACTGATTTAGATTTATTGTTAGGTGAGTTTTTAGATGACTTAGCTAATAAAGTTGATTACGACGTAAATATTATTTTAGTGTCAGATCATGGCATGACAGATATTTCGCAAAACACTATTCAATACAGCCATTTGTTTAAAGGCATTGATGGAGTTAAAGACATTCGTGTTGTAAATGGTCAAACCCAATTGTTTGTTTATTTACCTGAAGATGATGCTACGAAAGAAAAAGCTTTGGTTAATACCATCAAAAGTAAACTCAGTACCGCAGAAAAACAGCAAGTATCTATTTACGATTTTGAAAACTATCCAAAAGCATGGCATTTCAACACCCGATCATCGGTAATGCCGAATCTAATATTGGAAGTATTACCTCCTTACGTTTTTGGTAAACCTAGAGAGAAAGCTGGCGCTACACATGGCTACGATCCTAAGATGACTTCTGAACTTAATGCCATTTTTATTGCTAACGGTCCTAGCTTCAAAAAAGGTCTTGTTATTGAACCTTTTAAAAATATTTATGTATTTCCTATGATGCTTTCGCTTTTCGGTTTAGACACTCCTGAAGGCACTGATGCAGATGAAAATATTTTATTACCAATTCTGGAACATTAGATTTACTAAATTAGAGTAATACATTGTTAATGTTAGGCATTTAGCTATAGAATAAAGTCATCCGTATTCTTTTTATTTTGACCTAACATGCAAAGTACTTATATAGCTCGACAAGCCATATTTAATCGCCAATCTAAAACTATTGGGTATGAATTACTCTTTAGAGATAGTCCCAATAATAAATTTCCTGAAATTGATCAAGATATAGCTACCTCAAAAATAATTATACAAAATCATATTCATGGAAGTATTAAAGCGATTAGCTTAGGTAAACCTGCGTATATAAACTTTACTGAAAAGAGTTTAATAAACAAATACCCATTAATGTTTGATCCAAGCACAATCGTGATTGAATTAGTTAGTCATAAAAAAGTTACTAAAAATCTCATCAAAATACTCAGTTATTATCATGAGAAGGGTTATCAAATTGCACTCACAGAATACGATTTAGATGTGCAATGGGATGATTTATTCCCATATATTTCATTCTTAAAAGTTAATTTAGATAAGGTAAACCCTAAACAACTACCTGCCGTTGTTAAACGTTTAAAGCCTTTTAATGTGAAGATGGTTGCAGAGCGCGTTGAAACGCGTTTTCAATATTTGTCGTTAGTGGAAGTTGGCTTTGATTATTACCAAGGCTTCTTTTATCACGAACCTGAAGTTATCGAAGGTAAAGCACTTACACCGATTAAATCTCAAATGTTAGAGTTGATCAGCGAAACATTTAACTCTCCACTCGTTTATGAGCGTATTGCTGATATAGTTAGCCACGATGTAAACCTAAGCATCAGTTTACTTAAAATGGTGAACAATGTAGCTACAGGAACTCGTGTTGAAATTACCTCACTTAAACAAGCGACAGCGTATTTAGGTGAAGATAAACTTAAGCAGTTTGTTTCTATCCTAGCATTATCTAAGTTAACGACTGAACAAACAGACGAAGTGTCAAAACAAGCGTTGATCACAGGTAAGTTAATGTCATCTATTTCTGAAAATAATGCTAAGTTTGCTAGCGTAGCTGATTATGCCTTTATAACAGGGCTTTTAAGTTCTCTTGAAGTATTATTAAGCATGCCAATAAATGAAATTATTAAAACCATGCCTTTAGCTAAACCTATCGAAGATGCGCTTACTGAACATACGGGTTTGTTAGGTGAATTGCTTGATTTTACGGTGGACTACATCACTGGACAAGACAATGATTTAAAAGAACAAATGAACACTTATAATATTAACAGTGAAACACTACACCAAGAGTTTGTTGCTGCAAGTTTATGGTGCCAGCAGTTATCTGAGCTTTAATGTTATGAAGATGATGTATACCACTATCGGCACTAACAACATGGCTAAATCTGTTGTCTTTTACGATGCTCTTTTTGAATCCGTTAATGTTGAAAAGTGGATACCTGATGGTAGAATCGTTGTTTACAAAGGTGATGGATTCTTATTTGGTATTGCAGAACCGTTTGATGAACAACACGCAACGCCTGGTAATGGCGCTATGCTTGGCTTTATGATGGACTCAGTCGCTCAAATAGCTCAATTTCACGAGTTAGCTTTATCATTAGGAGCAACAAGTGAAGGAGAACCAGGACCAAGGTCTAAAGGTCCTGCGGCTTATATTAGAGATTTAGATGGCAATAAACTTTGTTTCTTTTGTATGGACTAATTTGAGATCACTTAAGTAAATAATATAACTATACTATTTGCGCTAGAACAAAATTAACCTATTATATTCATCAATATTTATTTAAGATTTTAAACAACCGACCTAGAGTATTTAGGCGCAGATTAAACCGTTTGGTATTACGCATCGTTTTTTCATTTTTTATCACGTTAAAGGAATGCTACTTGCAAAAAATCAAGTTATCACAAGATGAAAACCTTTCCATAAAAACTAGCTTTAGATTACTTCCGCAAGAGTTTCAGCAGTTAGATTTATATATATCGATCCCTGAAGAAATGGGGATCAGTTCAAGTACGTTATCAGAAGAAAATTTCTTTTATAGCAGTATAAGCTTCAGCAGTGCTTACTATTCAGAAAACCTACATCTACCTTTAGTTCGAAGTCGTTTTGTGAGTCAACAAAAAGGTGATCAGAGTGATTATCGCTCTAATCTAAACCTTTTTTCTTACCAGTTACGCATGGCGTTAGAAACCGATGTAAAACAAACCATTAAGATCAAAGATGTTGAAGAATATTACGAAAAATCGATAGAAATTGCAGAGCAAACTGAAGGTTTATTAAAAAAGTTAAGACGTTACACACCACCCGATAAAAAACTCAGTTCTTATTTCGAAAATATAGACAACTTCCTTAGTTGGAAAACCGAACAGGCTTTTTTAAATATTTTATCTAAAGCGCCTAAGTCGAGTGAATATACTGAGCAAAAGAATAGACTGCTTGATTTATGTCGATTTGAGAATGCTTATCGTATTGAAAAGAAGTACAACTCAAAAGTAACGTTAGAAGATCCCAACCGAATCACCAATAAAATGCAGTTACTGCAACGTTTAGGTGAATACGGTGTTGTGTTTTCTAAAAAAACTACACATTTGAATATAAACTTAAAACGTTTAGTACGAGGTTCAATCACAGCCATCATAATGGCATTTGTTATGTATATTGTACTAAATGCGCGTACTGCTTTTACAGAGATCACCGTTGTGTTAATTGCCTTTTTAGGTTTTATTTATGGTGTTCGTGAAACCTTTAAAGATGAATTAACGCGAGTTATCTGGCGGCGGATCCAAAGAGGCCGACCTAAATGGAGGCATACGTTTTCAAACAGCTTAACTAAAGGTCGTATATCGTTTCAAACCGTTTGGCTTGAATACATGCGTAATAAAGACTTGCCTAAAGAAGTGGATGAGCTTTTTCAGAAACGTCGCCATCAAAACAAGCTTGCCGCGCATTTATTGCATTTTAGATGTGACTCAAAGGTTACTGTTAAAAACTTTTTACCTGGCTATGAAGAAATACAAAACCAAATCAACATTAACTTAACACCGTTCGTACGTTATTTGAGACGAGGTGAGGGTAGACTTTATTCATTAGACGGCAACAAAATAACCAATGAAGGTGTTGAAAAACGTTATCAGCTCAATATGGTGTTGGTACAAAAAGACCATGAAGAACATTATATGCAGCGTATTAAAATTACCATGAACCGTTCAAAAATAATTAATATTGAAACCATAGTAGAAGAAACTGAGTTAACTCAAACCTAATAAATAGCTACTTTTTCAGTGACGTTAGAAGAGTTATTTGGTTATATTTACAAAAAATTAACACTATAATCTGAAAATATAGTTATAATTGCTATATTCGGTTTGCTTTAATCATTGAATTTTATTTATTTCATTATCGATTATTTGAGTAAACAACATTAAAAAATAACAAGAATTAGGCGGCTTTGATGAAAACCCTATATAAAAATATTGCTTTAGTCTTTGTATTAGTTAGCTTGTCTGCATGTCAGTCAGCATACTATTCAGCAATGGAAAAAGTTGGCGTACATAAACGCGACATTATGCTTGATAGAGTTGAAGGCGCACAAACAGCTCAAGAAGAAGCACAAGAGCAGTTTAAATCAGCACTTGAGCAACTTAGCTCACTTATTGAATTTGATGGTGGTGATTTAGCTGAGCAATATGAAATTACAGAAGAGCAGTACGAAGCAAGTAAAGCTGCAGCTGATGAAGTAACAGGTAAAATTGAGTCAATAGAAAGCGTATCAGAAGCTTTGTTTGACGAATGGCAGACTGAGATTGAACAATACAGCAGTGCAAGTTTGAAAAGACAAAGCCAATCTAAGCTTAATAGCACACAGCGCCAGTACAACACGTTAATAAAGTCTATGTATAAAGCTAAAAGTAAAATGGACCCTGTACTTGCTACGCTAAAAGACAATACTTTATACCTAAAGCATAACTTAAACGCTCGTGCTATTGGTGCGTTGCAAGGCGAATATAAAACGCTACAAAAAGACGTTGCGGTATTGGTTGACGAAATGAGTAAATCAATTAGCCAATCACAGAAGTTTATTGATTTATTACAAGAGAATTAATCAATACTGCTCAGCTTAATCTAAATTAAATATCTTAGGCTCGGTGAATTCAATAGAGCAGAACTTAGCTCAATCTAGCTAAATAGACGTTTAAAACTAAAAGCATTAACCTTAGGTTAATGCTTTTTTATTGCCTGTTTTTTATGTTTTTTCTTATATCAATCACCTTATAAATTCTAGATGATTTTCTCGTCTCTCAAATCCTTTTTTACCTTAAACAATTAAGCAGATATTCATATTCTTTGGATGTAATTAGAATTATTCGAATAAGCTGTTATAGTTTAATAAGTTATCGTTAACTGAGTTGTATTAATGTGAGAAAAACCAAAATAATAACCACTGAAGATATTCTTATTACACTTTGCCAATCTGTAGCCGCTGTACTTTCTAAAGCTACAGGAAATAAAGTGACTTATTCAGCTATGGTACAAAAAATTAGTCGTACCTGCTTAAAACCTGATGTAGCTTGCTTTGTACTGTTTGATGGCGGATTTAACGGTATTGTTGTTAACAACTTTACTTCTGAAGCGGCTATAGAAATTTATCAAGACTATATGAAAAACATGGGCATGCCAGAGTCTGAAATTTCTCAATCTTATATGGCTGATGACGTTTCTAACGTGCTGGGTGAGTTGATGAACCAATGTGTTGGTAGCTTTACTCATAAAATAAAAGATGAGCTACAAACCAATATTACGCAAAGCCAACCTAAAATGTTGGTAATAAACAAGTCTGTAAACATATCCGTTGATACAGTAATGGAAAGACCGCAAGCTCGTAGAGTGGGCTTTACCACCGCAACCAACAATATTTTTTATCTAGAATTGGCGATGGATAAAACTGAGTTTATAAAGTTACACGACTTTGAGTTAGAAGGAGAGTGTGATCCTGATGATATTATTGCCTCTTCTCAAAGTGAAAAAAAATCACACAGTAAAACTGAAACCATAGCTGATATTGCAGATGATGACTTTATGGCGGAACTCGGTCTTTAACACGCTGATATAGTAACGTTTTAATTATCTATATGTTAACATCCAAATCTAACAGATTAAGTAAGGGTTTGGATGTCTTCTCATTTTAATATTTCCCGCATATGGGCTATAACAGCCTTTGAATTAGCCAGACTTTTTGGCTCTAAACGCGGTTTGATCGTACTGTCTAGTTTTTCTCTTATTTGGTTTCTTATCTTTTATTATATTATTGGGTCAGCCAGTGATTTTATCTCAACAGAAACTTTCAAAAGTATAGCCAAGCAAGCTTTCGGACAACTTAACTTATCTGCCTTATTAGAATGGGAACTGCCTGAGTTAACCATCTATTGGATAGTTTCAGCCTACATATTACCTTTCTTTGCTTTAATGTTTACTTGTGATCAAACCTGTTCAGACAGGGAGCGAGGTACATTACGCTTTATATTACTAAGAACCAGCCGAACTGAATTGCTTTATGGTCGATTTTTAGGGCAGTTATTGATCATATCTATTCTAATATTAGTGACTTTAATTGCGAGCTTGTTGTTTGCTAGTTTTAATCAACAAGATGTATCGCTTAGCTCAATGGGTTTATCCTTTATTATATTGTTAAAGCTTATTGCTATCAGCCTTCCTTTTATCGCTAGTATGGCGCTTATTAATGTATTTGTTAGCTCGGCTAAAATGTCGTTGATTGCCTATTCATTAATATATATAGGTTTGGGCATAGTCATTAGTTTATTGAATAACTTTGTATTTGATGTGTCTTTCTTATTTTATGTTTTCCCAGGAGGTCAGATTGAAAATATTATTGGCTTCCAAAGTAATAGCTTTACCAGTTTCGGAATTCCTATTCTTCAAACTTTAGGTTATCTGCTTGTTGCGCAATTCGTTTTCAAAAGGGCTTCATTATGAGTTCATTAATTAAAGTAGAGAATCTAAATAAAAGCTTTGGTAGTAAACAGGTTTTAAAAGACATTAATTTTGAAGTTGTAAAAGGCGAACCCGTTGCATTAGTAGGACCAAACGGTGCGGGTAAAACCACACTGTTCAGTATTTTATGTGGTTATATTCCTTATAACAGTGGATGCGTTTCTATTGTAGGTGAATCGCCAAGTAGAGCGGCTGTTAACAATTACTTTAGTGCGTTGCCACAAGATGCTCAATTAGACCCTAAATACTCAATAGAGAAGCAGTTACAGTTTTATGCTCAGCTGCAAGGCTTTAGCAGTAAGCAAAGTATTATTGAAGCGCATCGTGTATTAAGTTTGGTAGGACTTGCTGATAGTTATAAAGTAAAACCTCTAGAGTTATCTCATGGTATGCGCAAGCGTGCGTCTATTGCTCAATCTTTAATGGGTTCTCCAGAGCTGATTATATTAGACGAAGCAACAGCAGGGCTTGATCCTAAACACGCTAAAGATATTAGAGAGATTATTTCTAATCTATCGGGTGATATTACCTTTGTATTAAGCTCACATGACTTGAGTGAACTCGAACGTTTATGTGACCAAGTGTTATACCTAGAAAAAGGTAAATTACAGAACTATCAAGTACAACAAAGCGATGATGATTTACAATATTTAACTCTGCGTATGAAGCAACATACAGATAACTTTGTTCAAGAAGTATCAAATGTACCTGGCGTACAAAATGTCGCGTTGTTGCAAGGTAAAGAATATCTTATTAGTTATAAAGAACTAGAAAATTCAACACCTTTAGATATTGCTTTTTTAACCTTATGTTATAAAAATAATTGGACCTACTCACAATTAGTGAAAGGTAAAACTTTAGAAAACCAATTATTTTAAACTTCCGGTTTTAGAGCGTTAATTTTTGATGAACAAGCGAACAAATAAAGTAACAGTAAAATGATGCAAGCAAACACACAAAAACTTTACGAACTAACGGTTGAAGCTAACGACCTGTTTATTGAAAAGTCTCCGAGTATTAGTACGTCTGTTGGCTTGATGGACAAGGCTCTTCGAAAGAAGGGCATTCCTGCAGATGCCGTAACTGTTGATGCCATAGTAAGTAAGAACCGATTGATTTTCATTTTACTTGATAGCGATACTTCAACTGTAGGTATTGGCTTAGGCAACATAGCAGAAGACAGTATTAATTTAGTTGAGAAAATATCATTAAGCAGTTTAAGCGCTAAAATTATTGCGGATAAACTACTAACGTATTTAACATAAACCTTTAGCTTATAATTGTTGTTACAACAGCGTTTATAAGTTACAGGTGCTGTTTATAATAGCTTTAGAATTGTCACTCAGTTCGTATAGCTTTACCGATAAGCTTTACGTAATAGCTAAAGTTTAAATAAGATCTGATATTGAGCTTAAGCTGAGAACAAAACGTTAAAATGAGATCCGTAAATTGGATATGAAACTTGTAACAGTAATATCAAACACTCTCTAAAGCCATCCGAAACACCCATAAACTATATCTAATATCCCTAAAGTCATTAACACTCTTTAAAGTAATACGCTGATATACCCAAGCAAACTTACACCTAAATTCATATGTAATACCAAACGGATTAAATTCTCGCCCTTCGGGAGCTCATTAGCAAACTGATAACATCACAAAATTAAAAAAATATAGAATAACTATGTTTAATCAATTTTGCTTGTTCTAAGCTTGCTAATGTAGCTCTAAGTTGCTCAATAAATTAATCCGTTTGGTATAAATTAGGTCTTCTTTGAACATACGTAAAGCTTCGTAAAATCCCACTTTAGCGCAGCGCTGCATCATTTAAGGTCATTCAGCACTCGCCTATATCAACCTGAATGTTTAACTAACTGATTTTAAAGTTAAATTTACTCTGATCGTCTTGGTCTGTTTTTTGAATAATAACCAACCAATATATGCTTTATAGTTATCGAGAAATGATATGAACTCTATAAATAATCATTCAAACCAAATGGTTGCTAAGCCTAAAATTAAAATCCTGTTAATTGAGAATCAAAACTATAAACAAAATAATATTGTTGAGGTTCTTGCTGATTCTGAATATGAAGTCTGTTGTGTGCTTAGTACCAATAGCTTGTTTATGGATGGAGCTCTTGTAAGTACTGAAAGTGGTGTCGATGAAGTTACTGATTCTATTTCTTTAGCTAGAGAAGTTGAACAACATGATCCTGATGTAATTGTTATTGATGTTGAGTTTCCAAAAGAGCGCATGCTTGCAAGCTTAAACTACATTTCAAGTAATGCTCTTAAACCTATTGTGATGTTTTCAGAGCAAGATGGTACTGATTTAATTAACGTATTGATTAAATCAGGCGTTACAGCTTATGTAGCAGGGGAAACAGACTTCAGGCGGATCAAATCGATATTAGATACTGCTATTGCACGCTTTGTTTATCATCAAACTTTAAAGCAAGAGTTGGCGATCACTAAGAATAAGCTAACGCACCAACGCACTGTAGAACAAGCCAAATTATTATTGATGAAAAACAAGAGATTTACTGAGCAAGAGGCGTATCACAACATAAGAAAAATGGCGATGAACAACGGTCAGAAAGTTGAAGATGTCGCTAAAAATATTATTTCGTTAGCTTCAATTTTATAAGGCAATAGATCTCGGTTTAAGATGTTTTTATCGTGTATTACTTTATAAAAACCATCTTGAATTGATTGGCTCAAACTCCGAAAATACCTTTCACCTCGTGCTTTATATTTATCGTTTTTCTTGTTTAGGTCGTAAAAAAACAAGATAAATAGCGGGTCTAACTCAACAAAAATCAACAATAAAATCCGTAAAATATCGACTAGATAAATATGCATTAAATTGAATTCATATCTGTTATCAACTGCTTTACCTACTTCTCCTGTAACGCACCAAAAAATCCATTTCCTGTTCAATATAAGTGCAAAAACTTCGCACCAAATAATTGAGTAATTGTTCGATGAAAGTGCAGTTCTACCCATTTCAATATCATAAAAATATACGTGAAACTTGTTAAGCGTCTGTTTTTAATCGTTAAATGTTTTTTGGCACAGTATTCGCAATATATCTATTTATTATAGAAGTGCTTTTTAAATAAAGTATTAGGCATATAAGTATTAGAAATGTTTGTGCTTAACACTATGTATTTAAAAAGTTAAGACACCCTGTTTATTATTACAAAAGTGAAATAGTAAACGTTAAGAGTAATAGCTCTTACACCCCTTAAACTGATGTTGCTGCAACGGCGTAGTTATTTATTAGTTTAGCATTTTGGTTTGTTAAAACTGGATATAAATTTAGTCACGACAAGCTTCACTATTTGGAGAAAACAATGTTTGCTAAACCGTTAAAAAACTTTAATAAGAAAATTTGTAGCGCCATTATTGCTAGTAGCTGTTTATTGGCTGGTGCAGTTACTACATTAACCGTATCTGCTGATGAAATTGGCTTTGCTGAAAAAGAAGAACTTAAGTTTGGTTTTATAAAATTAACTGATATGGCACCTATCGCAATAGCTTATGAAAAAGGCTATTTTGAAGATGAAGGTTTGTACGTAACTATAGAAGCTCAAGCTAACTGGAAAGTATTATTAGATGGTGTAATTGATGGGCGTTTAGATGGTGCTCATATGTTAGCAGGTCAACCTATAGCAGCAACAATTGGTTATGGTACTAAAGCTGAGATTGTTACACCGTTTTCAATGGACTTAAATGGTAACGCCATTACGGTATCTAACAAGATATGGGAACAAATGAAGCCACACATTCCAAAAATGGCAGACGGACGTCCAGTTCATCCAATCAAAGCTGATGCTTTAAAACCTGTAGTAGAAAGCTATATAGACCAAGGAAAGCCATTCAAAATGGGTATGGTGTTTCCTGTATCAACGCATAACTACGAGTTACGTTATTGGTTAGCGGCAGGGGGCATTCATCCAGGGTTTTATGCACCACATAAAGGTGACACTTCAGGCACTATTGACGCACAAGCACTACTATCGGTAACACCACCACCACAAATGCCAGCAACAATGGAAGCGGGCACTATATATGGCTATTGTGTAGGTGAACCTTGGAACCAACAAGCAGTATTTAAAGGTATTGGTGTTCCCGTTGTTACCGATTACGAAATATGGAAAAACAACCCAGAGAAAGTATTTGGTTTATCTAAGTCTTTCACTGAAAAATACCCAAATACAACCTTACGTTTAACTCGCGCTTTAATACGTGCAGCTAAATGGTTAGATGATAACGATAATGCTAACCGTCCAGAAGCGGTGAAAATATTATCGCAATCAAATTATGTAGGAGCAGATTACAACGTTATTGCTAATTCAATGACAGGGACTTTTGAATATGAGAAAGGTGATAAACGAGCAGTGCCTGACTTCAACGTATTCTTCCGTCATAACGCGACTTATCCTTATTACTCAGATGCTATTTGGTATTTAACACAAATGCGTCGTTGGGGACAAATTAGCGATAGCAAACCTGATAGCTGGTACAAAGATATAGCGAAAAAAGTATACCGCCCAGACATCTACATTGCTGCAGCTAAGTCACTTATTGCTGACAAATTAATTAAGGCATCAGAATTCCCTGACTTTGAAAATGAAACAGGATTCCGTAAACCACAAACTCACTTTATTGATAACTTGGTTTACGACGGTAACGAGCCTAATGCTTATATTAATCAATTTAAAATTGGTTTGAAATCAGACGATAAAATTTAATATCGATTCATTCAGTTTAAGCTTAATTGATTAATTACGTAGGTCAGTAATAAGGCCTACGTATTAAGGAAATAATTGTGACCACCTTAATAAGTAAATTTGTAACCAGTAGCGCTGCACTTAAAGAAGTGAAAGTGTTTAAACAAAAGTTCACTCGCTTTAGCGAATATGCAAAACCCGTATTATTACCTATGATAGGTATGCTAATTTTTCTATTTTTATGGACCTTAGCAGCCAGTAGTATTAATACCTCTTTAGGCAAGTTCCCAGGCCCCGCAGAAGTTAGCACTCAAATGGTAAACCTTTATCATGAGCATGTTGCTGAACGCGATAAGGCTGATGCTTTCTATAAAAGACAAGAAGACCGTAATGCTAAACGTATTGCACAAGATCCTAACTACGAAGCTAAAATCCGTTCGTATACAGGTAAAGAAACCTTCTTAGATCAAATTATTACTAGCTTAATCACGGTGATGAGCGGATTTCTATTAGCTGCATTACTTGCCATACCTTTGGGTATAGCCATAGGTTTAAGTAAAAACCTAAACATGGCGATAAACCCAATCATTCAAGTGTTCAAACCTGTTTCTCCTTTAGCTTGGTTGCCATTAGTGACTATGGCGGTAAGTGCTTTGTATGTGTCGGATGACCCTTACTTTGCTAAATCGTTTGTTAACTCGTTAATTACTGTAACCCTTTGTTGTATTTGGCCAATGGTTATAAACACTTCAGTAGGTGTTGCGAGTATTAATCAAGATTGGGACAACGTCAGTAAAGTATTACGTTTACCTAAGATAAAACACATTCAAAAAATTGTTATACCTGCAGCTATACCTTCAATTTTTACAGGGATGAGAATGTCGTTAGGTGTTGCTTGGATGGTGTTAATTGCAGCTGAGATGCTGGCGCAAAACCCTGGTTTAGGCAAGTTTGTTTGGGACGAATTTCAAAACGGTAGTTCAGAATCTTTAAGTAGAATTATGACGGCAGTTGTTGTTATTGGTTTGATAGGCTTTTTATTAGACCGAACTATGCAGAAAATTCAATACCACGTGTCTTGGAACAAAGAAAGCGCAAAGCTTTAGTCGCCAACTATCACTAAGTACATACAACCATACATTTACCAAATCGTACTTGCTCAAGTCATTTACGATAAGGAAGAAAAATTATGACTACATTATTAAATATAAGCAAAATCGACATGGTATTCCCAACACCTAAGGGAGACTTTACCGCGTTAAAAGATGTAGATTTACAAATCAAAAAAGGCGAGTTTATTTCACTTATTGGACATTCTGGCTGCGGTAAATCAACAGTATTGAATGTAGTGGCGGGTTTATATCAGGCCACTAAAGGCGGGGTTTTACTTAACAATAAAGAAGTAAGTGAACCAGGACCTGAACGTGCTGTTGTTTTTCAAAACCATTCATTACTGCCTTGGTTAACGTGTTATCAAAATGTTGAACTAGCGGTAAAAGAAGTCTTTAAAGGCAAAATGTCTTCAAAAGAAATGAAAGATTGGATCAATCACAATATTAATCTTGTTCATATGGATCATGCGGCTCATAAATTACCAGACGAAATATCGGGTGGTATGAAACAGCGAATTGGTATTGCACGTGCTTTAGCGATGCAACCAGAAGTATTACTAATGGATGAACCTTTTGGTGCTTTAGACGCGTTAACTCGTGCCCACATGCAAGATTCTCTTATGGAGATACAAGACGAGCTAAAAAACACCGTAATTATGATCACACATGATGTTGATGAAGCCGTTTTATTATCAGACCGTATTGTCATGATGACGAACGGACCAGCCGCTACTGTTGGTGAAATTCTTGATGTAAACCTACCAAGACCAAGAGATAGATTAGCCTTAGCCAAAGACCCTGAATACAACAATTTACGCTCGGCTGTTTTAACCTTTTTGTATGAAAAACAACGCAAAGTAGAAACTATTTCTACATCTGCAACAACAGCCAAAGCAAGCGCTAAAGCAAAGAAAGATGTTGCTTAACGGCTTAACCAAAGCGTATTCAATTTACAAAATAATTAACTAAACATTAAAAATAATTAAATAAAAATTATAGGACCAAACATGAAACTTAATAAAACAACTTTACTTGTTACAGCTGCTCTTGCTTCAACTACATTCAGCACATTAGCTGCTGAGGAGTCTAAAACTACATTAGATTTTAACTTACGTTACGAGTCAGTTGACCAAGACAATACTTTAAGAAATGCTGATGCATTAACCTTGAGAACGCGTTTAACACACGAAACAGCAACTTATAGCGGTTTTTCAGCTGTAGTGGAATTTGAAGATTCGCGAACTATTGCTGGCGTAGATAACTATAACGATACCACTGGTAATAACGCAGGTATTTATTCAGTAGTAGCCGACCCTGAAACGACTGAATTAGACCAAGCTTATGTTCAATATAAAGCTGACAAATTTACAGCCAAAGTAGGTAGACAAGTAATAACCTTAGATGGACATCGTTTTGTGGGTCATGTTGGCTGGAGACAAGATAGACAAACATTTGATGCGGCTAACTTTATGTATCAAGCATCAGACAAGTTATCAGGTAGCTATACTTATATTACAAAAAGAAATCGTATTTTCGGCGAAGCGAGCGATATTGATTCCAAAGATCATTTACTAAATGTTGCCTACAAAACTTCAATAGGTAAAGTTGTAGGTTATGCTTATTTACTAGAAGCAGATAACGGCACTGACAATGGTATAGATACCTACGGTGTTAGTTTTACAGGTAAAAAAGATGGTTTTTTATACGCTGCTGAAATAGCGACACAATCAAACGATGCGTCTGATGCTGATACAACGTATTTAATGTTAGAAGGTGGATATAACTTCGGTAAAGTAACCACCAAATTTGGTTATGAATCATTAGGTAGCGATAATGGCGTAGGTTTTGCCACTCCATTAGCAACAATGCATAAATTTAACGGTTGGGCGGATCAGTTCTTAGCAACACCTGGTGTTGGTTTAGAAGATCTTTATGCAACGGTATCAACTAAAGTTTTGGGTGGTAATTTATCAGTAACGTATCATGATTTTTCATCAGATGTGGATAGTGTTGATTTAGGTTCAGAAATAGATGCCGTATACGCAAAAGGTTTCGCTAAAAACTATAAAGCAGGTGTTAAATTAGCCTCTTATTCTGCAGGCGATGCGGGTTCAGGCAAAGTTGATACTGATAAAATTTGGGTATTCATAACTGCTAAGTTCTAAAAACTGTTTTATGAACGTTTTATAAACACACTTAACTGAGCTAAGTATAATTAAGTAGAGCTATGTTAAGTGTGTTTTTTTGTTTTGAGTTTTCGAATGAGTACTTGAGTTGGTATTTATGTAATTAGTTAAGTTTATCGTTTATGTTTATTACATAATCTTATTAAGGTCTGTTAGCGGTAAATATCAAAAATAGATGATTAAAATAATCATCTTCAAACATGAAGTTTTAATTAACAGGCACGGAAAAATAGATTACATTAGCGCTTCATTTTGCCTTAGTACGAAAATTACCCCGAGAAGTAAATGATCAACAAGTTAATCACCGTATTATTATTCGCTGCATGGTTTAAGCTATTTAACGTATTCTTTTATTCTTTTTTAGAAATACCCGTTGAATTTGTAACAGGTGAGGGTGTGAATTTATACAAGGTTTACTGGATAGTGTTTTTTGTTCTAAGTACTTTACTGGGTTATAAAGCTTTACTGTTTGTTTTTAATTTGAATAGTAAAACTACAGATACTGCAGAGCATTAAATGTCACTCTGCATGAGTATTTACGCTTAGTTAAGTCTGATTCTGTATTAACCTTTAACCATATCTTGAAAGCCTTTAATTGAAAACCCATTCAAGAATTGGTCGCCAATTTTCAAAACAGGCACACTTCTATAACCTGTTTTATAAAACTCTTTTTTACCTACTGGCGTTTTAACATTACACAATCGATACGTAACATTGTTTTGATCTAAATATTGTTTAGCTGTATTGCAATGTGGGCAATTAGCCATTGTATATAACACAATTCTTTTCATGGTAAACCTATAGTAAATATTGTTTGAGTAACGTTAAGTTGAACAAAGCGATTATACCTATCTTGAGTCTACATTAAGTAAATTATCTTAAATTTTTGATACTGATTTATAACTTTATTCATTTATAGCACTTTATTTATGACAAAACTCAAAAGACACTTGTATTCACTATAAGGGTAAAATAGTATTTGCACGTTATCTCACCATCAAATGAAAAGGATCTTCAGTGCAGCAATATTGTAATAACGAAGAATTAACAGAGCCAAGTTTCTTCGCCATCAAACTACCTGTTTTATTGTTAATTATTAATCTATTTGTTTTTCAAATTATTTTTCATATATCTACCGCTACACTTATTTCTGCTGCAGCTCAGCAAAGTTTATTTTCGTATGAAGGCTTAGCTAAATTTACATTCGATATGTGGTTTATTGTCATTTTATTTTCGATTGGGTTATTCAGTTACTCAAAAGTAAAAAAACAAACAGAATGTTTATTAATACTCTTTTTGATTGTACCTACGCTTGTTATTTTGTTGTCGTTAGTTAGAGATGTATCTAGCTTGATCGTAATAGCTCTTGCTGGTGTTATATCTTTCTTGATTTGTCGGTTCAACTACCAAAAACTCTCTGCTAAATATTTAGAAGAAGCCGCTAATTCAAACAAAGGTTTTAACTAATATAATGAAGCACTTTGTTTATCTTATTTTATGCATATTGATACTTAGTATTGGATGCTTATTTTTTCTTAAAAGCCCTAAAGGTGAACCTTGGTTAAGTGTTTCAGATTTTTACGATACTAAAGTGTTTTCTCAAAAAATTACACATTTCAAAAATAGCTTCTTAGATAATACCGATTCTCTGATCAATGATTCAAAATCTTTGATTAGTGATTCGTTAAATGGTGTAAGTACTGAAGGCGCTATATATAAATGGCAAGATGAAAAGGGCACTTGGCATTATTCTGATACACAACAAGAGAACAGTGAGGCTTGGATAAAGCCTAAAAACCTCACAGTGATCCCTGCCATTAAACCCTTATCACAAAAAGATACACACTCGACAAAAGATACCAAAACCTTAAAGCCAATAGATAAAAGCGATACAAAAACTAACAAAGTTACTGAATTAATGAACGATGTGAATAATGTTCAGCAATTAATGGATAACAGAACCCAAAAAATTGATGAACAACTTAAAAACTATTAGTAAATATTCATGAATAATATATTAAGACTTCTTTTACTTGTTGGTTTATCAATGTTTGTGATTAATTTCATTTTTTCGTCGATATTTAATTACTTTTATCAAACGGAATCACAGCTCATTCAGCAAAAAGCATCTTCATTTTTAGAGCAAGCTAAAAAGAATCAAGAAGCCTACCTAGAAGCTAAATATCAAAACAGCAATAACATGCTTAAACAACAGCTTGAAATTGAACGACAAATTAAGTTCCAAATACAAAACCCTGAGCCTACCTATCACAACAAAACTAATGAAAAATTAAAGCAAGAAAGGCTAAGGCAGGAAATTTATGAACAAGTTAGAAATGAAAAGCTAGAAGAGAGAAGAATAAATCAAGCCCACTTAGAAGAATTAGATAGAAGAAAGAAAGTACTACAACGAGCTGACAGAGCACATATTAGAAATGAGAATATGAAAAGCTGCATTTATTGGACACAAGAATACAGAGAAGTATCAAGTGCGAAGAATCAAGCTTTTAAAGAAGATGCATGTAGTCGAGCTTATCAATAAACTTAAAGGTCAGACAAAGGACTTCTTACGCCATTAGCGCCATGTTCCATAACATGCGTGTATATTTGAGTGGTTCTGATATCAGTATGGCCCAATTGCTCTTGTACTGTTCGTATATCAGCTCCTCGTTGTAATAAATGCGTTGCAAAAGAATGACGTAAGGTGTGGCAAGTGACATTTTTTTCAATATCAGCCTCTTTTGCTGATATTTTTAAACTTTTTCGTAAAGCTGTGTGATCAACATGATGTCGTCTTAGAGTTTTTGACTCAGGATCTATACTTAAACGGTTTGCAGGGAAAATGTAATGCCAATTAATCTCTTTATTAGCTTGTGGGTATTTTCGCTCTAAAGCGTAAGGCAACCAAACACCCGCATACTGCTCATTTTGAATATCTTTTTCTGCAATTGCTTTAGCGAGTTTTATTTGTAATTTGAGTGGTTCTATTAACTCTTTAGCTAATGTTACACGTCTATTTTTACCTCCTTTACCTTGCCAGACTTGTATTGAATGGTAATCGAAGTCGATATCTTTAATACGTAATTTAACCGACTCCATAACGCGTAACCCACTGGCATACATTAATTTTATAGGTAATTCATGTTTCTTATTAAGGTGAGATAAAAGTTGCTTAGTTTCTTGCGGTGTTAATACAACAGGTAATTTGGTTTGAACTTTACTTTTATTAAACTCGAGCTCGAAGGTTAATGGCTTATTAATGATATGGCGATATAAAAATACAAGAGAATTCAAAGCGACACTTTGCGTGCGCGGTGCAACATTCATATGATTTGTTAAGTAGGAAAGAAAGGCTTCTACCTCGACATCATGACAGGTTTGAGGATGGACTTTGTTGTTAAAATTTATAAAAGCTTTAATCCAATAAGTGTATGTTTGAATCGTTCTTTTGGCATAACGTTTCAGTCGCATCTGTTCTATAATGTAGCTTATGTAGGGAGACGACATTTATAAATCCTTTTATAATCATGACTGTTTATTTATACAGTTTACCATGAATCCTGCTTTCAACAAGTGTGTAGTTAACATTTGTTGTAAATTTATACAGGTAGTTCTAGGGAAATAATTATAATCAATTGATTTTTATTTAGAATTAAATTATTGTCGATAATAATTATTAAGTAATGAGGATGTTGTAACCTTTGTAGAAAAGGGGATGGTATCCTTATATTAAACTGTTAGCAGTCTTATTCAGTTTGTATAAATCCGGGATTGGTTTTAAGTAAAAAGGTTTTACGTTTCACTTTACCTCTCCCTAATTAAAATTTACTTATCGTTAATTGCTTTGTGTTGTTTTCTCGGTGTTAATTTTTAAGTAAAGTGTATTAAAAAGCGTTAGTTGTATTATTTGGTAGTTATAGCGGTAAACCGCAAACGTTTATCTTCCACGGCTAACAAGGCATTGCAAAGGACTAAAAACAGCTGGCCGTTGCTCGTGCCTCGCTATTTTGGCCAACAATTTTTAGCCTCTGAATGAGGCGTTATGTGTCATTCAATTAAGGAGAATAACCTGATGAAGGATAATCAATTCAAAGCGTGGGAATTAACTCGCTCTAAAGGTAAATCAAATTTCATTCTAATAAGTGGCCTTTTGTCATACGGTTTGCCGATGTTCATTGCTATGGCTTTTATGAATAAACCTTTCGCAGAGGGTTTCACTTCTTCTACGGCGATAATTCATTGTATTGTTTGGCCTTTAGCTGGTTTATTATTTGGTTTAACTATGTGGTACTTTACGGAATCTAAGTATAAAAAAGAATTGGCTAAGCGTAGTAACACATAACAAGAACTTCAAACGGAAAAAATACAGTTGGCTGTTTTCACTCCGTTCAACATTTTAGCCAACTATATTTTTCCGCTTAAGTAGGCGTTAGCAGTCTTATTCAGTTTGTATAAATCAGGGATTGGTTTTTAGTGAAAAGGTTTTACGTTTCAATTAACCACTCCTAATTAAAGCTTATTTAAAACTAAACATTCAGTGTTCTTTTCTTAGTGTTTATTTTTAAGTAAAGTGTATTTTAATTAATGCGTTGTATTATTAAATATTTACAGCGGTAAACCGCCAAAGCTTATCTTACACTGCTAACAAGGCAAAGCAGCAGGACTAAAAACAGCTGGCCGTTGCTCGTGCCTCGCCATTTTGGCCAACAATTTTTAGCCTCTGTTTGAGGCGTTAGCAGTCTTATTCAGTTTGTATAAATCAGGGATTGGTTTTAAGTAAAAAGGTTTTACGTTTCATTTAACCTCTCCCTAATTAAAGTTTACTTGTCGTTAATTTCTTTGTGTTGTTTTCTCAGTGTAAATTTTTAAGTAAGTGTATTAAAAAGCGTTAGTGGTATTATTAGGTAGTTACAGCGGTAAACCGCCAAAGCTTATCTTTCACTGCTAACAAGGCAAAGCAGCAGGACTAAAAACAGCTGGCCGTTGCTCGTACCTCGCCATTTTGGCCAACAATTTTTAGCCTCTGTTTGAGGCGTTAGCAGTCTTATTCAGTTTGTATAAATCAGGGATTGGTTTTTAGTAAAAAGGTTTTACGTTTCACTTTACCTCTTCCTAATTAAAATTTACTTATCGTTAATTGCTTTGTGTTGTTTTCTCGGTGTTAATTTTTGAGTAAAGTGTATTAAATAGCGTTAGTTGTAATATTAAAAAGTTATAGCGGTAAACCGCCAAAGCTTATCTTACACTGCTAACAAGGCAAAGCAGCAGGACTAAAAACAGCTGGCCGTTGCTCGTACCTCGCCATTTTGGCCAACAATTTTTAGCCTCTGTTTGAGGCGTTAGCAGTCTTATTCAGTTTGTATAAATCAGGGATTGGTTTTTAGTGAAAAGGTTTCACGTTTCTATTTACCTCTTCCTAATTAAAGTTTATTTAAAACTAAACATTTAGTGTTTTTTTCTTAGTGTTTATTTTTAAGTAAAGTGTATTTTTAATAATGCGTTGTCTTATTAAATAGTTATGGCGGTAAACCGCAAACGTTTATCTTCCACGGCTAACAAGGCATTGCAAAGGACTAAAAACAGCTGGCCGTTGCTCGTGCCTCGCTATTTTGGCCAACAATTTTTAGCCTCTGAATGAGGCGTTAGCAGTCTTATTCAGTTTGTATAAATCAGGGATTTTTTTTAATAAAAAAGTTTTACGTTTCTATTTACCTCTCCCTAATTAAAGCTTATTTAAAACTAAACACTAAGTGTTCTTTTCTTGGTGTTAATTTTTAAGTAAAGTGTATTTCAAATGATGTTTTGTATTATTAAATAGTTATGGCGGTAAACCGCAAACGTTTATCTTCCACGGCTAACAAGGCATTGCAAAGGACTAAAAACAGCTGGCCGTTGCTCGTGCCTCGCTATTTTGGCCAACAATTTTTAGCCTCTGAATGAGGCGTTATGTTTAAGGAGAGTCAGGTGCAGGAAGCAAATCAAAAAAAATCTATATTTCAAAAGTTTTTAGGTGAATACCGCTGGGGACGTAATTTCTTATGGGTGATATCAATATTATGTCTATTCGATGCGATATGGGTTACTGCTGGTACAGGGGAGTTAATCAGAGATGGGGCTTTTCATTCATCTTTACTTTTTGGTATTGCAGGCTATTTATCTGAGCTGAGATATCGCTTCATTCCAGAGTCTCGTAACAATTAAACATAACAAGAAAATCAACAAGGACTAAAAACAGTGGGCTGTTCGCTCCGCTCCATTTTAGCCCACTATTTTTAGCCTGTTATTTGGGCGTTATGTGTTTTGGATAGAGTTGAGTTTGTTATTAACATTAGAATGAGGATGTCGAAATCATCAAAAAATACGGGGTAGCTTTTCTAATACTTATATTTATTTGTCTAAAGCTTGGTCTAGGCGAATGGTCGTATTATGATGTTTTTGAAATTATTGCTTTGGGTTTAGTTGGTTTAGCTTCTTACTTCGCTATTTCATATGTATTTATAAAGTTATTTGGTGCAAACAAAAGCGAATCTATTCCTTGGTATGGTTCACCGTTTTTGTGGGTTGGTGTTCCTTGTACTATCGCAATTCTGATAGGATTGTTTTAAAAAACACATAACAAGCCACTCAAGCAGGACAAATAACAGTTGGTTTTGTTCGCTTCGCTCTCTATTATAACCAACTATCATTTGCCTCTTAGTGGGGCGTTAGCAGTCTTATTCAGTTTGTATAAATCAGGGATTGGTTTTTAGTGAAAAGGTTTTACGTTTCAATTAACCACTCCTAATTAAAGCTTATTTAAAACTAAACATTCAGTGTTCTTTTCTTAGTGTTTATTTTTAAGTAAAGTGTATTTTAATTAATGCGTTGTATTATTAAATATTTACAGCGGTAAACCGCCAAAGCTTATCTTACACTGCTAACAAGGCAAAGCAGCAGGACTAAAAACAGCTGGCCGTTGCTCGTGCCTCGCCATTTTGGCCAACAATTTTTAGCCTCTGTTTGAGGCGTTATATTTGTAGGGAAGCATGGCACATAATCACACTTTTTCAGATGAAGACTGGCCTTTTGATTGCGATATAAACACTTGTGCAGTCACAACCAAATTTGTTTATGACCGCAGTAAACCTATTGTTCAGGTACTTCACTACGATGATGGTGAATGGCAGTTTATGTGTAACACTACCGATGATCCCGAGGATGGTATGGTTATCTGTATGGGCTGTTTCGTTCAAAAGTTTCCAGAAATTACTGAACTAGCTACTTTGCCTTTAGGGTTTGACGCATATCGAGAAGATGTAAATCAACCTTGGGAAATAGAAAAACTAGAAGAATAGCGCAATACAAATATAACAAGTCACTCAAAAGGACAAAAAACAGTTGGCTTTTGCTCCTGCGTCGCTTATTTTAACCAACTATTTTTTGCCTCTTAGTGAGGCGTTAGCAGTCTTTATTCAGTTTGTATAAATCAGGGATTGGTTTTTAGTAAAAAGGTTTTACGTTTCACTTTACCTCTTCCTAATTAAAATTTACTTATCGTTAATTGCTTTGTGTTGTTTTCTCGGTGTTAATTTTTGAGTAAAGTGTATTAAATAGCGTTAGTTGTAATATTAAAAAGTTATAGCGGTAAACCGCCAAAGCTTATCTTACACTGCTAACAAGGCAAAGCAGCAGGACTAAAAACAGCTGGCCGTTGCTCGTGCCTCGCCATTTTGGCCAACAATTTTTAGCCTCTGTTTGAGGCGTTATATACACAAGGAGAGTATCGTGAGAAAATTAAATTTAGGTGTCATAATCATTTTTACAATGGGTATGGTAGGCTGTTCTAGCTCTACTGAATCAGCAAACACATCTTCAGCAGAAAAACCTTTGCTTAAAGAATTCCACCCCGAACAACGTAGTGTTGGTTGGTGTCAAGAAAACTATTCATCTGCAAGTGTCAGCATGAAAGATCGGCAATCCAATGCTAAATATTGTGATTCACAATCGCGTCAGGCATATTTGGATGCTAAAAGAGACCAAAGAAGCAAAGAAGACGAACGGTAATCTTTGTGTATATAACAAGATAATCAAACGGAAAAATAACAGTTGGCCATCGCTTCGCGATTATAGCCAACCATTATTTTCCGCTTATTAAGGCGTTAGTTTTCACAAGGAGTTTCGGTGAACAATCAAGTATATAAAATCCTATTAGACGGTAAGTGGTCTCTTGAAGATTTAATGCATTTCTCTCGAATATACTTTCAAAACTATTCATTTTTATATTGCCTTGAATCAAATGCAATTCCTGTTGCAGAAGAACATTTTGAGCGTGTACTCAATGATTTTGAACTTAGGCATGGCCTAAGTTATGTGAATATTTATGATGTATTTAAGAGTCATATTGCCAAAGAAGATTTACCCCAAATTAAGTCAATACACTATGCATCTCCCGGCTGGTTAGATCTTGCTTTAAATGTTGATGTAGCGACACAATTTGCTAAAGTCTTGGCTATTTACCTAGGTGCGCCTATTGCAGTCGCTCAAACATATAAAAAGCTCTATGCTATTTTCGCCGATTTATCAGACAAGCGTAGAAAGTTAAAAATAAGTTCACTTAAGCTTGATAAGTCACAAGTTTTAGAAGCTCAAAAATTATCAAATGAATTGGCTAAAGGACTTGGATTTCAAAGTATGACAAAATTAGATGAGCATACAAAAGATATAGAAGAAAGCTCTAAGCTTTTAATGGCTCACTATCGTAGAGTGAAAAAAATAGCTAAATTTGTTCAGTCAGGCAAAGCATCATTTCCTATAGAGAAAGATGAAAACTAACAAGTTGCTTAAACGGACAAAAAAACAGTTGGCTTTTGCTCGTTCCTCGCTATTTTAGCCAACAATTTTATTGCCGCTTAGCAAAGCGTTAGGTGCAAAGTCAACTCATGCATTCGAGGCAACAATGGATACATATAATCCCAATAAACCAGTAGACTCCGAAAACTGGTTAGCATTAGACGAATATACACGAATTGATTTGGTTCATGATTTCCATTCAGGGTTAGATCTTGAATTAACCGAAGATGGTTTGCAACTTCATGCATCAATCCATGTGATAGTTGAGAATCAATTAGCTATGGAAGTTGATTTAATACCTGAGACCATTGCAAAACTTACAAGGCAAGGACTGAATCGACATGAAGCCATTCATGCAATTGGAGCAATAATAACAGAAGATATCTTTGATGTTATGAAGGGAAATGTAGAAGAGTTTTCACCTAAAAAATACAGAAGAAAACTAGAGAAGCTTACAGCAAAAAGGTGGCTAAAAGGGCAATATTAAATTTTGCACCTAACAAGCCAATCAAGCAGGACAAAAAACAGTTTGCTGTTTTTCGTGCCTCAAACATTTTAGCAAACTATTTTTTGCCTCTTATTGGGGCGTTAGTTTGCTATCGAGTTTTAACTCACTAGGTTAGTATGAATTATACAAAGGTAATCGCAGTTAGTGGTGCTTCAGGCTCTGGTAAAACTACAATAGTTAAGCTCTTGGCTGAAAAGCTGAGTTGTCCATTTTTGCTTTTTGACGATCATACTAGTAACGATACTTATCCTAAAAGTATGAGTACTTGGCTTAAGGATGGAGCTAACGTTTCAGTTATTAAGACACCCAAACTTGTAAATGCTTTAGATAAGTTAGTTGTATTAGATAAAAATCGTTATATTTTTGTTGAAGAGCCATTTGGCAAAGAGCGCAAATCTATATCTACTTTAATTGATTATGTTATTTTATTAGATCAACCCTTGGAATTATGCCTAAGTCGCATTATAAAAAGGCATACCAATCAATCAAATATAGATCCTGTAAATTCAGTCTCTAATTTTTTGGATAAATATGATGATCATATGAGGGATGTTTACATATCAACAGTTAATCAAGTTAGGGTTAATTGTGATTTAATCATTAATAAAACGGCTTCAATTAAACAAACAGTCGATGTAATTAGTAAATGGTTACAAAAGCAAACTAACAAGCAAATCAACAAGGACTAAAAACAGTTGGCCGCTGCTCGTGCCTCGCTGATTTTGGCCAACAATTTTTAGCCTGTTATTTGGGCGTTAGCAGTCTTATTCAGTTTGTATAAATCAGGGATTGGTTTTTAGTGAAAAGGTTTCACGTTTCTATTTACCTCTTCCTAATTAAAGTTTATTTAAAACTAAACATTCAGTGTTCTTTTCTTAGTGTTAATTTTTAAGTAAAGTGTATTTTAATTAATGCGTTGTCTTATTAAATAGTTATAGCGGTAAACCGCAAACGTTTATCTTCCACGGCTAACAAGGCATTGCAAAGGACTAAAAACAGCTGGCCGTTGCTCGTGCCTCGCTATTTTAGCCAACAATTTTTTGCCTCTTAACGAGGCGTTATGTGCCTATGCTTTGGCTCTTCTATATATGGGAATATTTATGAATATTAAAATTAAATTTTCGGTACTATCGTTATTTACTATGTTAAGTTTTTCGTCATCAGCTAGTTCTAGTGATTATGCTGGGACTGCTCATGTAATTAAAGGTGAGGCTGAAGTCAACGTTTCAACGTTATTTACCTGTAAAAACGGACGTTCACGTCCGTCTCCAGTCGGCATTAAAAAATATGATAATATTGAATATCTTGTTCCTGCAAAGGTTCAATATGAACAAAAGAATTTTGCCACAGACCTTTATAATGAATGCTCGAAGGTAACCCCAAAATCTTTATCTGAGGTTAACTTGTCGTCCGTACCTATCATAGAAGTAGATAAAGATGGGGAAGTTATTACAGGGTACATATTTGCAGATAATTACTTTGAATTATTTATAAACGGTAAGTTAATAGCCGTGGATCCTATACCTTTTACTCCTTTTAATTCCAATATCGTGAAATTTAAAGTTAAAAAGCCATATGATATAGCAATCAAAGTTGTTGATTGGGAAGAAAATTCAGGCTTGGGTAGTGAAGATAACCGTGGTAAACGTTTTCACCCTGGAGACGGTGGCTTTATTGCAAGCTTCTCAGATGGTACGAAAACCAATTCTAAATGGTCAGCTCAAACTTTTTATACCTCTCCTGTTTATGATCTGAAGTGTGCTAAAGAAATAGGAGATCAGCGTTTAACAACAAAATGCAGTACCAATGGTGCGGATAAGTATATTGAGACCTATTCGTTACATTGGGATATCCCAGTAAATTGGAAATTAAACGAAAGTTACTTATCTTGGCCAAATTCAGTGGAATTTACGGAAGATGAAATTGGTGTTAATAATAAGAAAGCTTATATGAATTTCCAAGAACAGTTCTCAGGTTCTGGTGCTTCATTTATTTGGTCAAGCAATCTTGTTTTAGATAACCTTGTATTATTCAGGTATCGAGTTAAATAAGGCACATAACAAGTCACTCAAAAGGACAAATAACAGTTGGCTATTTACTCCTTCGTCGTCTATTTTAGCCAACTATTATTTGCCTCTTAGTGAGGCGTTATGAGTAAAGATTGTATTAAGGAGCTTCGTCAAATGTCAGAAAGAACAAAAATGTTAGCGGGAGATTTGTATAACCCTAGCGATGATGAACTTGTTCAGATGAGGTTGAATGCTCGCTTAATGACGGAAAAGTTAAATCAAACTTCTATTGTAGACTTACAGGTAAGAACTAAATTATTAAAATCTCTATTTGGAAGTACAGGAAAAAATATACATATTGAATCAATGTTTCACTGTGATTATGGCTCTAACATACACGTTGGCGAAAATTTTTACGTTAACTTTGCTTGTGTTATCTTGGATGTTGCAGAAGTTAGAATTGGGAATAATTGTATGATTGCTCCTCAAGTAGGAATTTATACTGCAACACACCCCTTGGATCCAGTAGAGAGAAATAGTGGGTTAGAACTTGCCAAACCAATTACTATTGGTGATAACTGTTGGATTGGAGGACAAGCTACAATTAATCCAGGAGTGACTTTAGGCGATAACGTCGTTGTAGCATCAGGTTCAGTAGTTACAAAAAGCTTTGGTAGTAATATTGTTATCGCTGGTAATCCAGCAAAGGTAATTAAAGAAGTCGTAACCTCGGTGTAATTTACTCATAACAAGTAGCTCAAAAGAACAAAAAACAGTTGGTTTTTTCTCCTGCGTCGCTTATTTTAACCAACTATTTTTTGCCTCTTAGCGAGGCGTTAGCAGTCTTATTCAGTTTGTATAAATCAGGGGTTGGTTTTTAGTGAAAAGGTTTCATGTTTCTATTTACCTCTTCCTAATTAAAGTTTATTTAAAACTAAACACTTAGGGGCTGTTGATCTTTCACATTGACAGCCAAATCATTGCGCACGCCAGTGCTAGCATACTCTCGAACTGTAATTTCAATTTATCATACCTTGTAGCTATAGAACGGAAATGTTTTAGCCTTGCAAATGCATTTTCAACTAAGTGCCTATATTTATACAAGCACCAATCAATATCACCATTACCTGTTTTTGAATTTTGCTTTCTCGGTATTATAGGGATTGAGTTGCGCTCTCGAACTTTATTTCTTATAGCTTCACTATCATAGCCTTTGTCTGCGATAACAAAATCACCTTGAGGTAATAATTCAATCAGCTCATTTGCCACTTTACTATCATGAACATCACCACCTGTAATAATAAATTCGATAGGCAAACCATAACTATCAACAGCTAAGTGAATTTTACTCGTATTACCCCCTCGACTTAACGCTATCGCTTGCTCTTGTTTAGATGCAGCACCTGTACTGTGTTGGTGTGCTTTAATATAGCTACCATCAATGAACTCCCACTCTACATCACTATTAGCGGATAACGATTTGAATAACCTCATCAATATTCCCTTTCTCGACCAAAGAAGGAACCTGCGATAAATGGTATTCCATAAACCAAAACACTCTGGTAAGTCACGCCATGGGCAGCCGACACGCAAGCGATATAAAATTCCTTCCATCGTTTGTCTGTGTTCAAGCTTGTTATAAACTCTATCTTCAAGCAAAATAGCTTTTAGCTTCGACCACAACTCATCAGTGAGCATTAATCGGGGCATGGTGATCTCGTAAGGTTTGTTTTTGGCGAAGTAAATTATACGAGATTACCGCTTACGTATAAAATTAAAACAAAGATCAACACCCCCTAGTGTTGTTTTCTTGGTGTTATTTTTTAAGTAAAGTGTATTTAAAGAAGTTAGTTGTGAAATTAAAAAGTTATAGCGGTAAACCGCCAAAGCTTATCTTACACTGCTAACAAGGCAAAGCAGCAGGACTAAAAACAGTTGGCCGTTGCTCGTGCCTCGCCATTTTGGCCAACAATTTCTAGCCTCTGTTTGAGGCGTTAGCAGTCTTATTCAATTTTTATAAATCAGGGATTGGTTTTTAGTGAAAAGGTTTCACGTTTCTATTTACCTCTTCCTAATTAAAATTTACTTAACGTTAATCGCTTTGTGTTGTTTTCTCAGTGTAAATTTTTAAGTAAAGTGTATTAAAATCGTTAGTTGTAATATTAGAAAGTTATAGCGGTAAACCGCCAAAGCTTATCTTTCACTGCTAACAAGTTGCTTAAAAGGACAAAAAACAGTTGGCTTTTTCTCCTTCGTCGCTATTTTAGCCAACTATTTTTCGCCTCTTAGTGGGGCGTTGAGGCTGTAGAATTTCTCCAAAAAGGAACTATTTCACGTTCCTTTTATTACCTTTAGGTTGTATGTTTTTTAACCTTGTGCGGTGTTCTTATCTGTGATCTAATAGATATTATCCTGCTAAAGTTAATTAACATGGCTAACTACAAACCCGATTTATCCTGTCAAAGTAAGTTCATTCCCATCGATTTCTCACAGCAAATTATCCCGGGTACGTTTGAATATGCGCTTGCGCATATTGTTGAAAATCACCTTGATTTATCAGGCTTTGAACCGTGGTATCAAAACGATAAAGGCGGCGCAGCCGCCTATCCACCATCAGTGATGTTAAAGATTATTCTATTTGGCTATTCTCGTGGTTTTATCAGCAGTCGCCGCATTGCCAATGCCTGTGAAACCAACATTACTTTCATGAGTTTATCGGGCGATGTTCAGCCGCACTACACCTCTATTGCCGCATTTGTTACGCGAATGAAAGACCAAATTGAGCCGCTATTCACTCAAGTATTAATGATATGTGATAAGGAAGGACTCATTGGCCGTCACATGTTTGCCATCGATGGTTGCAAGATAAAATCCAATGCGAGTAAAGAATATAGTGGGACATTTGACGAGTTAACTCGCAAGGAAGAGAAGCTACGCAAAGCTAGCCAGCGCATTCTGGCAAAGCACCAAGCACAAGATGGTTTGAGTGAAGATGAAATCAACCATGACTTAAAACAAAAAGCGAAGCTTGATAACAGCGCCACAAAAATCAGTGATTTCTTAGCGACCAACGAAGAAAAGCACGGTAGTACAGGCAAGTCCGTTAAAAGTAATGTTACCGATAATGACAGCGCTAAAATGACCACCAGTAAAGGTACCATTCAAGGCTACAACGGCATTGCGATTAACGATGCTCGCCTTTCATTGCCATCCATGGCATCAAGGCATTAGTAAATCCCTTTACGTCAGCATCAAATCATTCTTCAAGCTCAAACTTGGGGCAGTGTTGGCGAGCAACAAACATTAAAACCCGCCATAGAACAACTCAACAATCAATTAAGTAAACTTGGTACACCAAACGCATTTGAAACCGCTAAGTTCACCGCAGATAGTGGCTTTCACAGTGAAGCTAATCTGGAATATATGGCGACAACAGGGTTAGACAGCTACATAGCTGATACGCAATTTAGAAGTCGAAATCCACTCTTTAAAACCAGTGAGACCTACCATACAGAGCAAGAAAAACGGCGATTAAAACGCAGTAAAGGCAGGGCGCGACGCTTTACACAAGACGATTTTAACTTTGACCCAACCAGCAATAGCTGCATTTGTCCTGCGGGGAAAACACTTTGGCGGCAAAGTACAAGTATCATCAGCCAAGGTAAAAGCTACGTCCGATTCACGGGCTATTTGAAAGACTGCCGATTTTGTCCACTGCAAAAGCAATGTATGCGAAAGCCGCCCAAATCAACCGGCCGACAAGTCCAGTTCTTAACGAAACTGGTACAAAATGTCAGTCACAGTGACCGAATGAAGGTAAAAATAGACAGCCCCATTGGACGACGGCAGTACAGTAAAAGATTAGGGGCAATCGAACCGGTGTTTGGCAATATCACGGTTAATAAAGGCATGAATAAATTCACCTTGCGTGGGCAAGATAAAGTGAACACCCAATGGCAAATGTATTGCCTTGTTCATAATATTGAAAAGTTAAGAAACAATCTGCATTAGGGCCTAAAAGCCCAACATCACACGAAAAACCAGCCTCAAAACGACATAAACCACTTCATCATCACTCTTAATAAACCTTTAACGATGCACAAATAAAAATCGTCCAAAAACGTAAACGTTTTTGATTGTTAAAAGAAAATAATCCAGTTAGAGTATTTTGATTAAAAATTAAATAAAAAACGAGTAATTCTACAGGCTCGTTAGCTACTCAATATTGAACTCAGCAATCTATCCCGTTTTATGAGGTATAACTGCTGAGGTGGTAATAAAAATAAAGAAATCATCTATTTATACTTACATCAAATATGTTAACATTTCGAATCATCATTTTACCAATGGAACTGAATTAAATGAGCACGAAAGCCGAAGTCTGTATAAGTAACTGCACAAAAATATTACCTTCTCAAAATACAAAAGAAAACACCTTATTTTTAAAAGACAACCCTCATATTAAGACTGTTATTCATAAAGGTACTCCGTTTCTTTTACGTGATAACTATGAAGATCCTGCATGGAAAATAGCTTTAGATGCCACACCAAACATAATAAAAAATTTACAAACAATAACCCCACGCGAACAATTTACTATTGCTGATATAAATGCGTCATTTGGTAGTGATATGTTAGTTGCCATGGCAAGCTTACATCAAGATAAAATAAAACCATTATTGGCAATATTAAATAATTATGCTCAAAATGAATCGTTAGGGTTGGGTGGTGCGGCGGCAACAGCAATGCAAAGCCGGTTAGATAGTTTTGGCAAAGCGGTAATGAAACATCATATGGCTTTAAACAAGTTGCATGAAGGCTTTAAAGCAAAGTTACCTCGAGCAGAAATAATGCGATTATAAAGTACAGTAAAAAGCACAGTTAAAGCGCTTAATCAGAGCTTCCAAGCAGAATTAACTAAGTATTTCCCTCATTCAGCAGGTAGACGCGGCACTATAATGACAAGTGCAGAACGTGCTATTGGTATGGCTAAAGGTGTAAAAACCTATCAGCCATTAAATATCACTAATGGTGCGCAATTTGGCAAAGTACTAACTTTTGCTAAGGCAGCCAATTATGTCGGTAAAAGCGCCTTGATATTAGATGCCGGTTTTAGAGTACAAGGAGTAAGCGCTGATAAAGCAGCAGGGCGAGACTGGCAGCGTAGAGCGGTTATGGAAACAACAGGCTTTGGACTTGGTGCTGCGGCTGGTACGTTTGTTGGCGGTGGTATCATAGCCTCTAGTCTAGGTGTAGCATTAATGGCAACGCCTGTAGGTTGGGTTTTAGTGATAGGAGCAGGTATTACCGCAGGATATTTTGCAGCTAAAGGGGCTGATTGGGGTGGTAAGAAGGCCGCTGGTTATGCATATGACACTAGTAAAAGCATAAGCTGGACATCTTTTTAGTTGAGGATAGATAATGATTGAACCAACATCTGAACAGTGGTTTGCTATTGTTGCTGTTGCCATCTTTTTTATCTCAGCAATTTTTAATATATTATTTTACCGTATATCTGTGCTGTATATTGAACGAGAGCTAGTAAAGGAAGACGAAGGGTTTAAACCACTTGAATTAGACAAAGGCATAGGTGCCCGAGGCATGATGTACAACCAGCTTATTTTATTTAAAATTAAAAAGCACCCATATGTTGATGGTGAAGCCGTGGTACGTATTGCTCGTAAAAAAGATTGGTGGTTAGCGTTTTTATCTTTCCACTCTTTATGGTTAGCAATGATTCCAATGATGGTTGGATATTTTTTGTATGCACCATAGCTGTTATATAATCAATACTAAGGATTATTAAATAATTTGTTAAAAGTTTACGTGCAATCGCAGCTAACAACACGCCCTGAGGTGGACAACAAGTTTAAATTAACCATTTAATGCAAATTTTAACAGTGGCGAACCTCTTCGTTTTAGGGCTTCTAAATACTTTGATTCGTCGTAGGGTGTATTTGTCTTCCAACACTTAAATACGATGCTGATCCACTTGAAAGCCAGTGATCTTATGATGCTATTATGTGGTTTTCCTTTGCTTTTTTGTTGCTCATAATAAGCCTTTGCCCAAAATGAATAACGTATAGAAAATCCCGCCCATTCTACAAAGGTTTGTCTTAAAAAGGTCGGGCAACTGTACCGCCAATGCGTCCACATTTTCTTACCGCTTCGTTCAATCACGGGTGCGATACCTGCGTATTTTTGTAGTTCGGATGCGTCATTATAACGGTTTCTGTTATTACCAAAGGCCACCAATAAACGTGGGGCAAGTTGTGGCCCTGCGCCAGGTAAACTATCAAATATTACTTTATCACCTTGCGCTTTATAGGCTTTTTTTATTGCTTTATCTAGGGTTTCAATGCCTTTGAGTAACACTTTGAATTGTGCAATGAGTACTTCGATTAATTGTTGGTTCGGCTCTATCACACCTAGGTCATCCGTTAATGACATTGCATTTTTTATACTTAAAATACGTGCCTCGTTCACATGAGCATAATGGGAGTTGTGACTGTTAAAAAAGTCCAAGAGTGTTTGTTTTTTTGCTCTCTTAACGCGAGCAAGGCAAGGCCATTTACTGATGAAGTCACAGAAGATGAACGTGTCTTTTTCTTTAAACCATTCAAGAGCTTGTGGGTAGTAATTTTTTAATGTGGCGGTTATTTTATTCGATAAATTCACACTGTCTTGTACCAAGCTTCGTCGATATTCAACTAACTGTGAGAGTGAACGCATCGCCGCTGATTCGGGTTCAATAACGTTTAGCTTTTGCATATGCAAGGTCAAAATTTCAACTTGTATCAGTGCATCAGATGGGTCATCTTTAGCCCCACTTGGGGTAAAGGCTTTTCTATATTTAGCAACGGTAGAAGGGTTGATAGTAAACAAAACAAGATGGTCATATTTTGCTAACGCATAAATGAGCGGCCCTTTTTTTAGCTCACAAACCACAGCAACTTTTTGGTTCGGGTAACGCTGTTTAAGACTCATCGCCCATTCGTGAAGCGCCTCAGGTTTATTTTTAATAATGCTGTAGTAGTATTTTTCTGATGGGTTGGGATGTTCACAGATATCATGTTTTTTATCTGCCCAATCGATACCGATTAACGCAGCGAAATTATCAACGCTATAGACTTTCATTTTTGATCTCCTGCTAGTAAAGTGACAGGTGGAATATGCTTAAATCTCGTTTCTCGCAGGTCTTATAGATAGTCGTGGTCGGCGATCCCTGAGTATGCGTTTTGAAATCGAGTTGCTCTGTTGGTTCGAACGTCTTGTTAGAAACATTGGATGTTTGTCATTCAATATTCGTAACCAACAGGAGCATGTTCCACCTAATCTAATAGTAAGTTACTTTATAAGATTAGGTGGCTTGGTCGAACTATAAGAGTTTTCAAGCAGGATAAAGTACATGGAGGTTTGGTGATAAAAGTATATCTTTTTGATTGGGGCGATACATTAATGATCGACTTTCCCGGCGTCACAGGAAAAATGTGTGATTGGAAAGTTGTTGAAGCGGTATCTGGAGCTAAAGAAACTTTAGAAGCCTTATCTAAATATTCACGAGTCTATATTGCTACAGGTGCTGCTGATTCAACTGAGTTAGAAGTTAAAAAAGCTTTTGAGCGCGTAGGTTTAAATCAATTTATCTCAGGTTACTTCTGTAAAGCTAATGTAGGTTTTTCAAAAGGTACACCTAAATTCTTAAATGCTATATTAAAAAGTTTACAAATAACTTCTGTAAACGTGGCTATGGTAGGAGATAATTTCGATAAAGATATTAAACCTGCAATGTCTGCTGGTATTCAATCTTTTTGGTTTACTGATAAAGCTATAGAGTCGATGCCCGATAAAGTAAAGGTAATTAGAAAGCTTACGCAATTGTACTTATAACTAGGCAAAACAGCGGGAATAACAGTTGGCTATAAATTTCTGCTTATGTAAGCGTTAAAAGTAACGTCCCATGCCATAAAATAAACAAACCGACTATTATAGATGATTTAAGCCTCGATCTTTTAAATCACTATTTCCAACTTAACTATTCCACTTTTTAATTTTTACTGTATATTCTCCTACCTTGTTTTCATAGCTTTATCTGTTGCATGCATTGGAGTAGTTGAATTTAACCATTTTTACTTCATTTATAATTTTGCCAGCTAAATTGGCGCTTGATAGGTTGGAGTGATTTTTTGAGTTTTATTGAAGTTTTTGGTTACATACCTGCAATTGTTTTTCCTACCGCGACTATTATTCAGTTGATACATCTAATTAAATCTAAAACCTCGGAAGGTGTGTCACCTTTTACCTGGGGTGCTTTCGCTATAGGTAATGTGTCACTTTATATATACACTGAAAAGTATAGTCAGTTGCAATCTATTATTGGCTTATTGTTTACATCAATTTTGCAGATAGTGATTATTGTGTTGGTTTTTAAATATCGAGCAGATAAGAATAAGTAGTTACTTGGTTTTTTATAACCGATTCCCTGAACAGGTCTTTTACTTATCACTCTTATCCATACTTGGTGACTATGAGTGATATTTACAACAGGGTGCTGTTATAAATATCACTACGCGATTACACAAAACACTATTATATGCTCACTAAGCTTTAGAGCTGGATTGAATAATCAGTTGGTCTCGCCCATTTTCCTTAGCTCGATAAAGTAGGTTGTCAGCATGTTTTATAAGATCATTTAGGCTAGTTTCTTTGTTCGTTGAGTTACAGATTGTTGCACCCATACTAAAAGTTATAGACCAATTTACTTGAGGATTTTCGGCTCTTACATCAATACAATAATTAGCGAAGTTTTCGGCCAAGCGTTTGTAAATACCTTTGGTGGTTGATTTACTCGTTGTGTTTAAAATGAATAACCATTCTTCGCCGCCATAACGTCCAAATTTGTCATCTTCTCTCAAAGTCTTTTTCGCCGCTTTAGCAAAAGCAACTAAGAAGAGATCGCCAATATCATGTCCATAGGTATCATTAATTTTTTTGAAATGATCTAAATCTACAATAGCTATAGTTATGTCTTGCTCTTTAAGTTGTTCTTCGGCCATTAGCATAATGCCACGTCTGTTTGGGCAACCGGTTAGGTAGTCGGTAGACGCCATCGCATGATACTTTTTGCGTTGTCCTAGTTGTCTATAAAATAATAATAAAGTGATAAGAACAAGCATGAGAGCAAGGGCGGTTGTTAAACGCCAAATTATTATTTGTTGGTTTTCTTCCTTAGCTTTTAATTCATTAATCTTATTTTCGTGAGCTAACTTTATAATCTCATCTTCTTTTTCTTTCACTTCAAACTTTACTTGTAGTGTTTTAATATTACTGGCACTGGTGGCTTCAAAATGCTTTTTGTAATGAAAAAGCTCTTGTTCTATTGCCGTAAAAGCATCGTCTACATAACCCAAACGTCGTTTTAATTGGTAGTGAGTAGTTAAAAATTCAGCTTTATAAAGACTTCTACTAAATTTGTCTAAAATGGTGAACACCTCATCGCTCATTTGGTTAGCTTGTTGCAGTTGACCTTGTTCTGCAAATATCTCACTGACTAAGATCATAGAAGCTAGTTGCATATCAAAAACACCTGCCGATTTAGCCAGGGATATGTTGTTTTTAGCTCCAATAATAGCTTCGTCATATTTACCTTGTGAAAATAAAATACTGGCTACTGAGTATTGAGCGTAAGCCATGCCTTCATGCATATTCACAGAGGTAAAGTATGCTAATGCTTTGGTGATGTATTTTAGTGCTTCGTCATTTTTATCTCTACCCAATAATGCATTACCTAAGCTCCAGTAAGCCTTGGAGGTAAAGTGCCCGTCTTCAGATTTCTCAGATGCTGATACTGCTTTATACGCAAACTCTAAAGCTTTTTCTTTATCATTTGATACAGAGTAAGCGTCACCAATTTTACGGTAGAAAAAACCTTGGGATGAGAAGTCTTCATCTTCAATGGCCAATTCTAAGCCAACATGTGAAACTTTTAAGGCGCTTTTTAATGCGTCGATTGAAGTGTAGTAATAAGCAAGTGCTCTGAGGATGATTATTTTTCCTTTAGTCGAGCTTTCAATTAATAGTCTCTCTTCTAATTCTTTTGATAAAGACTGTGCAGGGTATCCATCATCTTGACGTGATAGGTACTTTATCTTTGATTCGAGCAATGAGAGAAAAACATCAGGTTGTTTTTGGATTAACTCAATGTCTAAGTAGTGGTTTACGTGTAAATAAAGCTCATCGTATTTTTCTTCTCTTAACAATAATTCGCTATACAACGCGGCAGCTTGATAGTGTAGTTGCCCCCAATTTTGAACTTTACTGGTTTCAAAGGCTATTGTGAGTTCAGTCGCATTTTTTAAGTAATCGAGTTTATTCGAACGAATATTGTTGATGAGAGTTCTTGTTGTTTTATAGTCCATCGCGTGATGAGTAGACTCTACAGACTCTTTGGCAGCATATGATGAAGTATTAAATAAAACTAATAAGATGAAAACAAACTTCTTAAAGGTACACTTATTAGTTACAAATCCATGTTTACTTTGGTTAATCATTTTAATCCTTTATGAAATCATTTAATGCCGATGAAAATACAAAGATTGGCATAATACTTTAAACAATTTGAGAGATTTAATAATGGCACTCATCTTAAATAATAGCAAAATGCATAACAGCTTTATTTAGTATATAACACTATAAATAATATCAAAAAAAACATAAGTGATTGATTAGTTGTGAATTAGCTTATGTACTACTAGATAAATAACTACTTTTAACTGAATTGTTTTTTATCATTTGATTCAGAGAAACATTCAATTTGTTTTACATTCTCTGGGGCTAAATATCTGTAATAGTTCTCATTAAACAGATGATTAATGAATGATTTAAATAACCAATATTCATCATAATGTTTTTTGTTTTTCCATTAAATTATTTACAGTAGGCTTTAAAGTAACTTGAATACAAGTAATAGTAGCTACTTGATCAATTGTTTAAGGATTATTGTGATTTCTAAATTACCTCGATGGGTAGAGTACGGGTCTTTTATTTTGGCTTTAATTGCCGGGCTTATTAACTCTATTGGTTTATTAGGTTTTAAACATCAATCTATATCCCATGTTTCGGGTATAGCCACTTTAGTGGGCACAGGGGTGATCAATTCAACTTTCAGTGATGTTTTTCATTTGATTCTCATATTAGTTAGTTTTTTAGTTGGTGCTTCAATATCGGGTTTTTATCTGACTGGCGGTGCATTAAAACTAGGTAAGAACTATTCAAGCTTACTAACATTAGAAGCCTTATTTCTTTTTGCTTCTGCATATTTATTAACAAAAGATTCCTCCTATGGGCATTATTTAGCGTCTCTTGCATGTGGGTTACAAAATGCTTTGGTTACAAGGTTTAGTGGAGCTGTTGTAAGAACCACTCATGTCACAGGTATATTTACAGACTTAGGAATAATGATAGGAGCTAAATTACGTGGGGAAACATTTGATAGGCGCAAAGGATTATTGTTTTTATTAATTATTTCGGGTTTTATTTTAGGTGGTACATTCGGCGCTTACTTTTTTAGTCTTTTCAAATTTAATGCTTTATATATTCCTGCTACTGCTTGTTTGATATTGGCATTTACCTATTTTGTTTATAACTTAACATTTAATAAAAACAAAAGTTAAACCGTTTAATTAAGATGAAACTAGTAGTAATATCTTTTACATAATAATAGTTTAGCTTTATTTACAGGCATTTATTGTTAGCTCTTTATATAACAAGAGCTTTTTATGAACTTATTACATTGGAATATTCATGTTGAACGAAGTTAATTTTCAGAATAAAAAAGTCACTCCCTCTAAAGTTATTTGTATTGGCCGAAATTATGTAGAACATATTAAAGAACTAGACAATGAAGTACCCACTGAACCTGTTATTTTTTTAAAACCAAATTCCGCCATTTCTGAACAGCTTTATCTACATGTTACAGACAACATACATTATGAAGGTGAGATCTGTTTTCTAATAGAATCAGGAAAGTTATCAGGTGTAGGCTTTGGTTTAGATTTAACTAAAAGAGATATGCAAAGTGTTCTAAAGAAAAAAGGTTTACCTTGGGAAAGAGCTAAAGCTTTTGATCATTCTGCGCTGTTTAGTGACTTTATAGCAATAACTGAACCTGTTACAGAGTTAAGAATGGAGTTACATATCAATAATGAGCTTATTCAACAGGGTGATTATCATTTAATGATGAATAAACCAGAAGCTTTACTGGCAGAGATCAACACGTTTATGTCAGTTGAAGATGGCGATGTTATTATGACAGGCACACCAAAAGGTGTAGGTGTAATTAACGCTAAAGATGTATTGTTAGGTAAAGTGTTTAGCGGAAACAAACTTTTAGTTGAGCACACTTGGATCGTAGAATAAGATTTATAATGTTAATAGTGTAATAAACATCATCTCTATTGAATGTTATGCACCTAAATTAATCCCAGAGCAATTCCATAGGAAACAATATGTACAGTCATGTAACGTTAGGCAGTAATGATATAGAAGCATCAAAAAAATTTTACGACGCTATCTTAGGCACTTTAGGTTATGCAGAAGGTGTTTTCAACGACAAAGGAATGTGCATGTATGCTACACCGACAGGCGCGTTAGGCTTAACCAAGCCGATTAATGGAGAACCTGCATTTCACGGTAACGGTATGACTATCGGACTTGCTGTATCAAGCCCTGAACTTGTTCATAAATGGCATCAAGCAGGTATTGAAAATGGCGGTATCGCTTGTGAAGATCCTCCAGGAGAACGTGACTTTGGTGGTACTAAATTGTATTTAGCCTACTTACGTGATCCAGCAGGTAATAAGCTTTGTGCTACACACTTTATGTAATTTTCGGTTAAGTTATCGTTAATTCACATATAAAAAAGCCGTTTATTGAGTTTCAATAAACGGCTTTTATTTGTCTCTATTTTTTCGTTCTAAATTCTATTAAGAATACTTAAATCGAATCACACCATTATTTTACTGTGTATTTAGTATCTAAATCACGTAGTAAGTAAAGTGCGAAACACGCTGACCACATTGGCCACGCTGCAAAAAACAATAAGTGATTAAAGGCATCAAAATACTGGTTAAATGAAGATAGTGTCGACATACCGTGAAGAATAAACACAATACCGTAAGTAATACGTTTCTTAATACCCGCTAAAAAGGCAAGCATAAGTATCAGCTGCAAAGCACCTAATATGTATAATATTGTATCACTCGAGCCACTTAGACCATAAAATTTATCAAAGATGCGTGAGCCGTGTGCAGGGTTTACAAATTTATCTAATGTCCACATGAACATTACAATGAAAACACCTAAGCGTAATGATAATAAAGACCATTGAATACGGTTCTGCATGTCAGAATTGATTGGAGTGCTCATAAAACTAAAAATTCCTACTTTATATTAATTATTATTAAAGCATCATTCTATCAATAGTTTATGATCAGGTTAAATATGGTTAACAGGTTATTATGGTTAAATATGTATCATAATGTAAAAAGTAGGGGTTGATGTGAAATTGAACGGCGTATTTATGTTTAATTTTTTGATACATATAAAAAAGAAGCTTATTGATCACCAATAAACTTCTTTTATTTGTAAGCTAAGCTTCATTTAATACCAAAGTTCAACTATCTTAAAGTAGAAACTTAAAGTTAAAGCATTTATTTAATTGTATATTTTACGTCTAAATCACGTAATAAATAAAGTGCAAAACATGCAGCCCACATAGGCCATGCAGCAAAAAACAATAAGTTATTAAAACCGTCAATGTACTGATTATAAGAAGACAATGTTGTTAACCCGTGCATTACAAAGATAATACCGTATGTAAGACGTTTTTTAATGCCAACTAAAAAAGCTAACATCAATACAAGTTGTAAAGCTCCGATAATATACGCGATGGTATCTGTTGAACCACTTAAACCGTAAAAGTGCTCAAAGATTTTTGCACTATGACCTGGATTAAAGAATTTATCTAAAGTCCACATGATCATTACGATAAAAATACCAAGACGTAATGAGAATAATGACCATTGAATGCGATTTTGTGTATCTGAGCTAATTGTATGACTCATTGAATAAAACTTCCTAAACTAAATTAATAAACTGTGAATCTACATAGACCGCATTGTTATTTTTTTCTTTCAAATAAAATTATATTCTTTTTCATGAATACTGATTTAAAATGTTTTGAAAGTTATTTTAAGGGTGTTAGGTCTTAATTACTGAGTATAAGAATTATCATTAATATAACTAATATATATAAAGAGAGTAATCACTTGAAGCACGCATATCTAGCTCTATCAATTGCCACCATATTAAATATCCCTGTTGTTAATGCAGCGCCTTTTATTGAAGATGAAAAGACTGAAGTTATTGAAGTTTTGGGTCAAATTAGTAATTCTCAAGGTCTGTCAGTAAAAGATGCTTACGTTGATGGTCCGTTTGGCGATAACCTAGCATTAAAAGATATTGCGCGCTCTGTTACACCTATTTCAAGTGAGTTAATCGAACAACTTAACATAACCACATTACAAGACGTTTTAGCCGTTAGCCCAAATACTTATTCAGCCAGTGGTTTTGGTGCTCCGAGTTTACCTACTATACGTGGTCAGCTAGGTGAACTATTTCAAGATGGCACTCGTCGTCAAGCAGGTAACAATGGCTTTGGTGTGCCTTTATCATTTAACTCGGTAGAGCAGATAGATGTAGTTAAAGGTGCTCCACCAGTCTTGTTTGGTTCAAGTCAACGTAATGGTGGTTTTGTAAATTTACATTCTAAAACTGCTTCAACCGATGAAAGTAAAGGTAAAGTTAATTTATCAGCAGGGCGTTGGGATCAATACCGTGCTCAAGTTGATTACACAGGCGCTATTGTAAAAGATAAAGTAGGTTTCAGAATTAGTGCTGAACATATTGATAACGGTAGCTTTTATGATTACGCGGGTATGAAGAGTGACAGCTTATTTGCTGCACTACGTATCTTACCTGATGATAAAAGTAGCTGGGATATTAACTTTGAATTATTCCAAGTTGAATTCACTGATAACGCAGGTATTAACCGTCCTACACAAGCGTTAATCGACCACGGTTTATATATTACGGGCCAAGGCGTACAAAGTAATGGCAGCACAATTCCTGCAGCGGGCTCGATTGTTTCTCCAACGGGGCAAGTTCAATTACCACGTAGCACTGTATTAACAGACCCAGATAATCAAAATGAAGCAACAACTTATTTATTTCACAGTATTTATAAACGTGAACTTTCTCCTAGCTTATCTCTTAAAAACACGACTTATTTTCAACACTTACAACGTGAAGAAATTTCACAAAACAGTTTTGTTGAAGTTATCGATGGCGCTGATACTGCGCAAAACAGAACTGAGTTAACTTACCTTTGGAATAGCGACCAACAAACGATATTTGCTTTAGATGTACGCTATAACAAAGTACTAGGATACAGCCAATTTACTACTGAAGCTGATTCACCTATTGATTTAACTGGTCCATTATCAAATCGCCGTATTCCGTTAACTGCAGAACAACAAGCGCGTTTAGTTGAACTTCGACCCGATGTTTTTGTTTCACCAGGTGCGCAATACGATATTAATAATGACGGTACGGGTGATTTCAACTTATCAGATACAACCGATTCTCGTTCTGTTCAAACTGGTTTAGCCATTCAACATGATTCAGATTGGACTCGCGATCTCCATACAACAATTGGTTATCGAGCTGACTATTATGATGTTAAAGCAAGCGACCCAATCGCTCCAGAAGGTCAAATAGCGGCAAGCGACACAATTAATGATGTATTACATTCCGCACATTTAAGTTTTAACTATACCCTGAACAGTGACTTTACTGCTTATGGTACAGCGAGTTATAACGAAGCTACTTCAAATAGCATGGCAGGTGGTACAGCATTAAGTAGTGATAACACTATAAGTGCGCAAAACTTCGCGACAGAAAACACTTTAGTTGAATTTGGTTTGAAATATTCTCCTACAGACAGTGATTGGTACGCTGATGGTGCGGTATTTAGTCAACGTCGTAGTTTACGTAACAGAGACGGCAGCAATACCGGTATTCGCACACAAGGTTTTGAAAGCCAGGTGTTTTACGATGCCTATCCGTATTGGGTAAGTGCGGGTTACAGTTATATAGATGCAAGTTACGACAACTCAGCAAGTAGTCAAGATTCAGCTCAAATAGCCGATGCTTTTGATAATTCACGTCCTGATATTATTGAAGGAACCAGTGTTGGTGCACCAAGCTTTACTTCTTTTGCACCGTCAAATCGCCAAGTACAGGGAATTCCTGAACAATCTTTTAGTTTTAATGGAAATTATTCAATAAATCCTGAATGGCAAATTGGTTTCTCCGGTCTATATACCAAGAGTTACCCATTAGACTTTTTAGCGACAGTGAAGATCCGTGATCAATACACATTAAACATGAATACGAGCTACGCATTTACACCAAATACTAAATTACGTTTTGATGTAAACAATGTAACAAATGGAAAAAATTGGCGCCCTGTATTTGAAGGCGGTTATTTTGGCGCAACCTTGGTATTTCCAGAGTTACCAATCAACGCGAAATTAACAGTTACTCATAATTTTTAAAAACGAAATAAAACTTTTAATTAAAAAGTATAAAGAGATAAAAAATGATTAAAAAATTAGCTTTACTTGTCATAGCAGCAGTCGTTATCGGCTTGTTCTTTTATTATGACTTAAACCAATTATTAACCCTTGATGGTTTAAAAGGTTCTATGGACCAGTTTGGACAATGGCGTGAACAATCACCTTTATTAGTTATCGGTGGCTTCTTCTTATTATATGTAATTGTTACTGCATTATCTTTACCAGGTGCTGCCATTTTAACCTTAGCAGCAGGGGCTTTATTTGGTTTAGTTGAAGGTTTGTTAGTCGCTTCTTTCGCTTCGACTATTGGTGCTACATTAGCATTTTTAGTATCGCGTTACTTACTTCGTGACTCTATAAAACAGAAGTTCCCAGAGCGCTTAGCCGCTATTGACGCGGGTGTAGAGAAAGAAGGTGCATTTTACTTATTCACTTTACGCTTAGTTCCAGTGTTTCCATTCTTTTTAATAAACTTATTAATGGGCGTAACGTCTATCAAGTCTTGGACCTTCTACTGGGTAAGCCAAATAGGTATGTTGGCAGGTACATTTGTATTTGTTAACGCAGGTACGCAGCTTGCACAAATAGAAAGTTTATCTGGCATTTTATCTTTCAACTTAATTTTATCATTCGCTTTATTAGGTATTTTCCCTCTCATTGCAAAAGGAATCATCAACGTGTTTAAAAAACGTCGCGTATACAAAAATTATTCAAAACCTAAAAAATTCGACCGTAACATGATTGTTATTGGTGCCGGTGCTGGTGGCTTAGTAACAAGTTATATTGCTGCAGCGGTAAAAGCTAAAGTTACACTTATTGAAGCTGGTGAGATGGGTGGTGACTGTTTAAATTATGGTTGTGTTCCAAGTAAAGCTATTATCAAAAGTGCAAAAATAGCAGAACAAATTCGTAACGGTGAACATTACGGACTTGAAAACGCAACACCACAGTTTTCATTCAAAAAAGTAATGGCGCGTGTTCATAAAGTTATTGCAGACGTTGCACCACACGATAGTGTTGAACGTTACACAGATTTAGGTGTAGAAGTTGTTAAAGGTTACGGTAAGTTAATTGACCCGTGGACTGTTGAAATTAAATTGAATGATGGTGGCACACAAACATTAACAGCTCGTACTATTGTTATTGCTACAGGCGCACGTCCATTTGTTCCGCCTTTACCAGGTATCGAAGAAACAGGTTATGTAACCAGTGATACATTATGGAGCAAGTTTGCTGAAATGGACGAAGCACCTAAAAAGCTTGTGGTTCTTGGTGGCGGTCCAATTGGTAGTGAGTTAGCACAAAGTTTTGCTCGTTTGGGTTCGAATGTTACACAAATCGAAATGGCAGAGCGCATCATGATCAAAGAAGATCTTGAGGTATCAACATTTGCACACGAAGCGTTAACAGAAAGTGGCGTTAACATTTTAACATCACATCAAGCACTTCGTTGTGAAGCTCGCGACGGTAAGAAGTTTATTATTGTTAAGCGTTTAATCGAAGGCAAAGAAGAAGAATTAGAAATTGAATACGACGAGTTGTTATGTGCTGTTGGTCGAAGCGCTCGTCTTAAAGGTTATGGTCTTGAAGAGTTAGGTATTGAAACTAATCGTACCGTTGTAACAAACGAATATTTAGAAACTTTATACCCTAACATTTTTGCAGCAGGCGACATTGTTGGTCCATACCAGTTTACCCATGTTGCAGCGCATCAAGGTTGGTACGCAGCAGTTAACGGTTTATTTGGTCATCTTAAAAAGTTCAAAGTGGATTATCGTGTAATTCCATGGACAACATTTATTGACCCTGAAGTAGCACGAGTTGGACTTAACGAACAAGATGCTATTGATAAAGGCATTGATTACGAAATTACACGCTTTGAATTTGAAGAATTAGATCGTGCAATAACAGATAGTGCTACTAAAGGTTTCATAAAAGTTATTACACCTAAGGGCAAAGACAAAATATTAGGTGTAACGGTAGTTTCTGAACATGCGGGTGATTTAATTGCTGAATTTGTTTTAGCGATGAAACATGGTTTAGGTCTTAACAAAATTTTAGGCACTATCCATAGTTACCCAACGTGGGCTGAAGGTAATAAGTATGCAGCTGGTGAGTGGAAAAGAGCTCATGCGCCGGAAACTGTATTAAAATGGCTTGAAAAATATCACACATGGCGCAGAGGTTAATATGTTAACTATATTTTCATATACACGGTTTTCTCCTACACGTTTAAAATCAGGACTTAACACATTAGTGTTAAGTACCGCTTTACTTGCTTCGTCACTTGTTAGTGCACAAAGCATGGCAGCAACCGATGCTGGCAATATGCATACATCGTGGAATACATTACTTAAAAGTAATGTCGTTGCTATAAATAATGGTCATAGCACTGCAGTTAACTATGCAGGCATTAAAAAGCAATATAGCGAACTTAAAGTCTATTTAGACAGTTTAAGTGTTGTTACACAAAGTGAATTTGATTCATGGAAAAAGCCTAAGCAATTAGCTTTTCTAATCAACGCTTATAATGCGTGGACTGTTGACCTTATTGTCACTAATTATCCTGATATTGATTCCATCAAAGAATTGGGGAGCTTTTTTAGCTCACCTTGGAGCAAGGAGTTTGTTTCTTTATTAGGTGAAAAACGTAGTTTAGACAATCTAGAGCATGATTTAATTCGTGGTGCTGTAGATAGCGAAGGGAAAGCTGTTTATGGCGATCCTCGTATTCACTTTGCTGTAAATTGTGCAAGCATTGGTTGTCCTGCATTACGTGAAGAAGCCTTTACTGCTGATAAGTTAGAACAGCAGCTTGAAGAGCAAACTGTACGTTTTCTTGCTGATAGCACTCGTAATTTTGCTAAAGGTAATACGTTAAATGTTTCGTCTATTTTCAAATGGTACCGAGTAGACTTTGAAAAGGGTTACAAAAACACAGATACTTTAGCGCAGTTTATGCTGCAGTATCCTGATGAACTTAATTTGTCACCCGATCAACAAAAAGCCCTAACTAGTGGTAAAATGGATATAGAATTTTTAGATTACGATTGGGATTTGAATGCACAGCATTAAATCTTTGCAACACAATACGCGACGCAATTTTTATTGCGTCGCGTTTTGCGTTTTAATAAGCTCACTTTATGTATTAATAATGAACAGTGCTCTTGCGGCTACAACCAACAGTGCTGATCAAAAATCTCATTGGAAAAATATTGAAACCAAAGGCAGTAATCAAGCCGTTTACTTTCATGCTTGGGGTGGAGACGCTCAAATCAATGCTTATATTCAATGGGCTGCACAGCAAGTTAAAGAAAAATATCAAATCAATTTACAACACGTAAAACTTAGCGATACCAGCGAAGCGGTAAGTCGTGTATTAGCTGAAAAATCAGCGAAAAATAATTCTCAAGGCAATGTTGATTTAGTTTGGATCAACGGTGCTAACTTTTCGACTATGGCTCAGCATTCACTGCTATTAAAAGGTTGGGCAGATAAATTACCTAATTTTATGCTGACCGACCCTGTAAATAATCCTGCTGTTACTTTAGATTTTGGTGTACCAACGTTAGGCATGGAATCTCCGTGGGGGCAGGCATCACTTACATTTTATTACGATCAAATAGCTACCACAAAACCACCGCAAAACTTAAACGAGTTATTAACGTGGACAAAACAAAACCCAGGACGTTTTAGTTATCCTAAACCACCTGACTTTTTAGGCTTAAGCTTTTTAAAGTATGCTCTAGTGGTATTACATCAAGAAAGCTTTGTTGCTTCTAATGATCTTAAATTAAAAGATCAACATAGTGAATTTAATCAAGATCCTCTCTATGCACCCGCAACAGCAGAAAATATTGAAGAAGTATTAAAGCCTTTATGGGCTTTTTTAAACGAGTTACATCCTAACTTGTGGCGAAAAGGTCAACACTTTATGCAAACAGGCCTGGAAATGCGTCGTTTAGTGGATGATACCGAGTTAAGTTTAGCCTTTACATTTTCAGGTCCTGAAATTCCAGCGGCGGTTAAACGTTACGACTTACCGAAAAGTATTCGTAGCTATGCGATGGCAGACGGCAGCTTAAGTAATACACATTTTGTAGGTATTCCATATAACGCTAGCCATGCTGAAAGTGCACAACTTGTTGCGAACTTTTTACTAAGTCCAGAAGCTCAAGCTTATAAACAACAAGCAGAAATTTGGGGCGATAAAACCGTGCTTATAGCGTCTACTTTAACGCCAGAACAACAAAACTTATTTAAAACTCAAACACCACACCCAAGTGCTTTAGCGTTCAATAGTATTACGCGCACATTAAGTGAACCACATCCAAGCTGGGTTGAAGCTATAACATTAGGTTGGCAGCAACGTTTTGGAGTTGCTCCATGATCCAGAAAAACAATACGTCTGAAAAACACATTCAAAGCGGTAGTCAGTTAAACCATTCAACCGATTGGTTTACTCGTATGGTAAAATTCAGCCCTAAGTTTTTACTGCTTTTATTAATTGTGCCTGTATTTGGCGGATTAATTGGTGTTTTACTTCCTGCTTTTGGTTGGGCGCCAGCACTGAGTCAATATAATTTTGGCTTTCAGGGTTTTAACGCACTATGGCAAGCATCGGGTTTCGGTCAAATGATCGGCTTAAGTATCGCTACAGGTTTAGTGAGTACCTTACTCGCTTTTGTCGTTACCTTAATGATCTTAGCTGCATTTTTTAATAGTGTTTGGTTAGACCGTATTCAACAGATATTAAGTCCTATTCTTGTAATTCCTCATGCTGCGGCGGCAATTGCCGTTGGATTTTTAATTGCACCATCTGGTATGTTTTCACGATTACTCTCTCCTTGGTTAAGTGGTTGGGAATTAGCCCCAAATGGTATTTTTCCGCATGATCCTTACGGTATTAGTATTATTTTAGGCTTAACTCTTAAAGAACTACCATTTTTATTATTAATGGCTTTAGGCGCTTTAGCTCAACCTGAATTAGGTAAAAAGTTACGCTCACAGCATAAAGTGGCACTTAACTTAGGTTATTGCCCTATGACAGCCTTTTTCAAAGTCATATTGCCTAGCTTATATCCGTTACTACGTTTACCACTTTTAGCCGTATTAGCTTATGCCAGCTCAAGTGTCGAAATGCCGCTTATATTGGGACCTAATACTCCACCAACCCTTGCAGTAGCTATTATGCAATGGTTCAACGATGTTGATTTAAATCTACGTATCAAAGCTTCAGCAGGGGCTTTAGTTCAGTTAGCCTTAACGGGTGGCTTGTTAGTTTTATGGCTTTTAGGTGAGAAACTGGTTAAATGTTTATTTTGTGAATCGTTAACAAATGGTAGACGTGAATACGGTGGTTCTTACTGGCAGAAAGTTACAGGTGTAATTACTGTATTAGTTATTGTATTTATTGGTTTAGCTTTATTGGGATTAGTATTTTGGTCCATTGCAGGTTTTTGGCGTTTTCCTAGCGCATTACCTGATTCGTTTACCTTATTACATTGGCAAAGTGCGGCAAAGCAAATGGGCGAGCCATTAGTTAATACCCTTGTTATTGGTATAATGACAACATTAATCGCTATTTCGTTAACCTTGTTGTGTTTAGAGTCAGAGCAAATAAAAGGTAAGTTGCTGTCACGCTTTACCAGTTTAATTATTTATATTCCTTTACTTGTGCCTAGTATTGCCTTTTTATTCGGACTTGTTTGGGTACAGCAATTAATGGCAGTACAAGTTAGCTTTATTAGTTATATTAATGTGGTTATAGCGCATTTATTATTTGTTTTACCTTATGTGTTTTTATCATTAGCGAGTAGCTACAGACAATTAGACTCACGTTTCGCTATTGTTGCTGCCAGTTTAGGTACTAAACCTTGTAAAGTGTTCTTAAAGGTTAAACTTCCGCAATTATTTGCACCTATCTTAATTGCTGCGGCATTAGGTTTAGCGATAAGTTTTGGTCAATACCTGCCAACATTATTAGCAGGAGGAGGCCGTATAAGTACTATTACGACTGAAGCTATTACTTTGGCTAATGGCGCAAGCCGACGTACTAGTGCTGTGTATGCACTTATGCAAATGTTACTACCACTTATTGGCTTTATACTGGCGTGGGTTTTACCTAAGTTTATTTACAAAGTTGCACATCGTTAAGGTTATTAAATGCAGTCATCTTTACATATAAAGAATTTACAATTGTTTCGTCAAAACGAGTTATTACTCAGTTTGAACGAGCAAGTTAATGGTGGTGAGATCCTCACATTAATGGGACCGTCAGGCAGTGGTAAATCAACTTTACTTAACTGGCTAACGGGTTCTCTGCCATCGGGTTTTAATGCCGATGGGGAAGTGTGGTTAAACGACTCTAATATTACCTTTACTCCCGCACATCAACGTCATGTGGGTGTTTTGTATCAAGATGCGTTACTGTTCTCTCATTTATCAGTGGCAGGTAATATTGCTTTTGCTATGCCTCCTGGTAATAAAAAGCAACGTCTTGAAAAAATTGATGCAGCTCTAGAACAAGTAGGTTTGCAAGGTTTAGCTAATCGTCATCCAGATAACCTTTCTGGCGGACAACAGGCACGCGTGGCTTTATTAAGAGTATTACTGAGTGAACCAAAAGCGATTTTACTTGATGAACCTTTTAGTAAGCTAGATTCACAATTACGCGAAGATACGCGACAATTGGTATTTGAACAAATTCGATATCATCAACTGCCTGCAATTATGGTGACTCATGATCACAGTGACGCAGAAGCAGCTATTGGAAAAATAATCACCTTAAGTAAGTTAAGCTAATCATTTTATTCACTCATTATTAATCTTAGCTTGGCTTAATTAAACTAAATCAGAGTAAGTCGTATGTTAGACAAATATATCACTCCCGTAATAAAGCCTTTGTTAACACCTGTTGTTAGCTTATTACACAAACGCAATATCACCGCTGATCAACTCACTTTTTATGGTTTTTTAGTAGGCATGTTAGCAGTACCTTTATTAGCTTTTCAGTTATGGTATTGGGCGCTTGCGGCTATTGTGGTAAACCGTATTCTAGATGGTTTAGATGGTGCACTCGCTCGCTATGCTAATCAAAGTTCAAGTGCAGGTGGATTTTTAGATATCACCTTAGACTTTCTCTTCTACGCGGCTATTCCGTTAGGTTTTATTTTTGCGGATCCAGAATTAAATGGTATTGCAGGTTCTATCTTACTCGCGACTTTTATCGGTACCGGTTCAAGTTTTTTAGCTTTTGCGATTGCTGCTGAGAAATTCAAAATTGATAAACCACAATTCAAATATAAGAGTTTTTATTATCTTAACGGTTTAACTGAAGGGACTGAAACCATAGCTTTGTTTATTGCTTTTTGTATATGGCCAGGATCATTCCATTGGTTAGCGTTAATATTCTCGCTTGCTTGTATGATCACCATCTTTACCCGTATACACGGTGGATATAACACCCTTAAAGATCAAGAAGCGTCATTAAAAGAAAGCCAAGTTGTATTAGAAAGCAACTCTAATTCAAACACGAATACTGTTGAAGATACCGAGATTAAACATGACTAACGAAGTTTGGTGGCGTCTTGGGTGTTTTTTTAGTGTGCTCATTATTATGATGCTGCTTGAATGGCAAAAGCCTGCCCGAAGATCGCCTGTGGCAAAAGCTAAACGTTGGACAGCTAATTTCGGATTAGTATTTGCTTCTTCTGTTCTAGCGCGATTAACTATTCCTGTTGGTTTAACAGCGGTTGCGCTTTATAACACAGAAAACACTATTGGCTTGTTCAATCAATTATTCTATATAGATACAAACATACCTAGTTGGTTAACCCTCGTATTAAGTTTATTGATATTAGACATCGTTATTTATTGGCAACATAGAATGTTCCATCTAGTGCCTATGTTATGGCGTTTACACAGAGTTCATCATGCTGATGCGCATGTAGATACAAGTACAGGGTTACGTTTTCATCCTATTGAAATTGTATTAAGTATTCTGATCAAGTTAATTGTTGTAACGACGTTAGGTGCACCTGCCATTGCCGTATTGATTTTTGAGATCGCCTTAAATGGTTTAGCTTTATTTAATCACGCAAACATACGTTTACCTCAAGCTATTGAGAAACCTTTACGTTTATTATTAATGACGCAAATCTTACACCGTATACATCACAGCAAAGTAGTTAAAGAAACAAATTCTAACTACGGTTTTAGTGTGATTTGGTGGGACAAGCTCTTTGGCAGTTACAGAAGTGAAGCGATTAAAAGTGATAACGAACTTGATATTGGTTTAGTGCAATATCCAGAAGAGAAACAAAATGCTTCAATTTTGGCTCTGTTAGCTATGCCATTTAAAAATAAATAGCTTTAGACACATATAGACCTTTGAAAGTTAGTCTCTTTAGGTTAATTTACGCCTATCAAAAGGAAGTGAATTTTAGATTTAAGGTCTAAAGCTTCTAAACACCGTAATTTAAAGGTTACTTTAATGTATAAAAATGGACTTTCATTAACTCTCTCTTTATTAATAATATCCTTACCTTTACTCGTGTCTTCGAAAGTATCTGCAGCAAAAATATATCACTGTAAAACGGCAGATGGTCGACTAGAGATCCAAGATTTTGCTTGTAAAGGCATTACGCTAAAAGTGCAAGATGTACTCATTCCCATCACAACATCTGCACAAAATACGACAACTAAGGTGAGCCAATCTCCAGTCGCCATTATTGAAGATACCAACGTAAGTACAAATAAGAATGCATTAAGCAAGACAGGTATGAAAGCAAATATTGACGACTTTTACGGTATGCCTATACATCCAACAGCGTTAACAAAAGAAATAACAGATACGGCTTCTCTTGGTGTTATTACATTACGCTATATCTCAACTATCTCTAGTAAAGCGATGGTGAAGTATTACCAAAATCAAATTCCTGCCGAACATAATAAAATAAATATTAGAGATACGATTATGTTCACTTACGAAGAAGACGGAATAAACAAGCTTGTTAGTATTTTAGATGATCAAGGAATAGCTGATGTGACTATTCAAGTGGAAAGATGATTTTTCACTGATACTCAACTATCCATATCTTTAACATTAGTCCTTTTGGAAATCCAAGAACATAGTTGGCTTGAAAATACGGCTATAAACTTTCTTATTTCATATTATGTTACCCAAAAGCTTATTAGAACTAAGCTTTTGCCATATATTCAATGTATAATCTGCCTCCATAAAATGGGCCACGCCCATTTCTTTCTATTGATTTTCGTCATAACGCTTTACCGCAAAGAGTGTTAAATTCGAATGTATTTCTATCTGTCGAAAAAATTAGTATGTAAGTAAATGATCTTACTGTACGTAAAGTCATTTAAAACAATAAACACATCACTTCCAACTTTAAGGTTTAGGCATTGTCATCAAGTCAAAATAAAGACAATACAGAGAATAACGTAGGTCAGCATCGTTCTGCTTTTTCAGAGCCTATGTACCGTCGTTACTTTCCAGCAAGTTGTTTTGCAACCTTAGCTGTTTGGATTGTTCGCTTTTTGGTTGGTTGGACAGCATGGCAACTCACACATTCTGCATTTTGGGTTGGGGTCGTTGCCGCAGCCATGTTACTACCCACTTTTTTGTTCTCTCCTGTATTTGGTATCGTATCTGACCGTATTAATCCCCGAAATGGTTTAATTGTTACTGTGCTCTCGCAAGGTGTTATTGCATCGTTAGCGGGAATTTCTCATGGCTTAGGGATTCTTAATTTACCTTTGTTGATGGTTATAGCCGTCTTACTTGGTGTTGTTACATCAGCGCATCAACCGATACGTTTAGCGTTAGTTCCTCGTTTAATTCCACGTGATGCTTTACCTAGTGCTATAGGTTACGGTGCTATGCTGTTTAACACATCGCGTATTATTGGTCCTGCCATTGGCGCGTGGTTAGTTGCTTCATATTCTGAATCTATCGCATTTTATGTGGCAAGCTGTTTTTGTTTAGCCTCAATACCTTCGTTGATCAGTATTAAGGGCGTTAAACCATTAAAACGCGAACGTACCTCAAGCTTTTTTAATGAGTTAAAGGAAGGTTTCGTTTACGCAGCAGCTCATCCTATTATTCGTTTGATCCTTTGTTTTACTTTTATCAATGGTTTGTTAGGTCGAACTATTATGGAATTATTACCTGCATTTTCTGGGCAATTACTGCAAGGAACTGCAGAAACATTAGCAACCTTAAGTGCTATTGCTGGTGCAGGATCAATTGCTGGCGGCTTATTAGTTAGCCGACAAAGTGGTGCGCCTAAACGATTAATTAAACTGGTGAACTATTGCTTAATGTTTGCAGCGTTAACGTTAATTTCAATTCAATTTCTCAGTGGCTTGTACCAATTTTGTGCTTTAATTTTTATCTTGAGTTTAATGACAACAGTTGCAGGTACTGGCGCACAAGCGTTAGCACAGTTAATGGTTGATGATGCTTACAGAGGACGAGTGTTAAGTTTTTGGTCTATGATGGCAATGGGTGTTCCAGCGGTTAGTGCTATTGCGGTGGGTGCTTTGGCTCAAGCTTTTGGTTTTCCAATTGTTTCAGCTATTACCGCAGTTTGTGCGTTATGCTTATTAGCGACACTTCGATTTTATACCCGTGCTGATCAGATAAAATAAGGTTTTTTTGTTTACCTTATTACCCCTTACTTTTTATAACTTAGGAATTTACCCGTGAAGAACATAGATGCTTTTATAGAAGCTTGGGCTGGCAAGAATGCTATGTCGCCACAAAGTGCAGATGATATTGCTGAACTTGAGTCACAGATGGGCTGTGTATTACCTAATGCTTATAAATATTTATTGAGTACTTATGGATTAGTTCGTTCGCTCAATGTAATGAGTAAAGTTATTGATTTAGATACTAAGCTAGGTCAGGTACATGATTTTTTAAGTTTAGATGATGTATCTTCTTTATCTTCTCTTTATGAAATGAGTGGTATGGAGAAAGGGCATATTTTGTTTGCTTCTGATGCGAGCGGTAATATGTTTTGTTTTAAGCTAACAGATTGTTTAGTTGAACAAGAAGATGTTGCTGTCTGGTTTTTTGATCGTTCGGCGTTTAGTGTTGAAAAAGTATCAGATTCATTTATACAGTGGTTAGAAGCTTTTAATAAAAGCTAAGGTGTTTACTTTTAAATATCTTTTAATTTCAAGTCAGTAAAACATAGAAATGGTATTTACTATTAAATACCATTTCTGTTAAAAATTAAGTTTAAGTTGAACTAGCAAAACATTTTCGTAAAGCTAGGTTCTATACTCAGCGTTAATTTTCACGTAGTCGTAACTAAAATCACAGGTCCAAATAGTAGCGTCTGCTTTACCACGATGAAGTTGCACGGTTATTTCTATCTCAGCTTCATTCATTATCGCCTGACCTTGCTCTTCTTGATAACTTTCAGCTCGTCCGCCTTTTTCAGCCACTAAGACGTCACCAAAATAGAGTTCTAAGTCGGTTGTATCTAAATCTTCTAACGATTTACATTCTCTTGATGCATAACCGATAGCAGCAAGTACACGACCTAAGTTAGGATCTGAAGCAAACATTGCGGTTTTAACTAATGGGCTTTTACCAATAGAAAAACCTATAGTTTTAGCTTCATCAAGACTTAAAGCGCCATTAACATTTACTGTAATAAATTTTGTTGCACCTTCACCATCACGAATGATGGCTTTCGCTAAATATTGAGATGTTTCAAGCATGGCAGTAAATACTTCTTTAAAGCCTGCATCATGTCGACTTGTAATAGCAGGTGCCGAACTTTTACCTGTAGCGATAATGATAAACGAGTCGTTTGTTGACGTGTCGCCATCTACAGAAATACAGTTGAAAGACAAATCAGCAATTTCTTTTGTCATTTCATCTAATAATGATTGTGAAATATTTGCGTCTGTAGCTACGTAACCCAACATGGTTGCCATATTAGGATGGATCATGCCTGCCCCTTTGGAAATACCTGTTATAACAACTTCATCAGTACCCAAAGCAACTTTTGTAGAATAAGCTTTTGGTGCAACATCTGTTGTCATAATTGCAGTGGCGGCATCAGCCCAATTATCTAATGTTAAATTCGTAACCGCATGCGGTAAACCCGCTAGTAGTTTATCCATAGGTAGATGTTCTAAAATTACGCCTGTTGAAAACGGTAATATAGACTCTGCTGTAATAGCCATAATTTCAGCTAAGGTTGCACACGTAGTTAACGCATCTAACATGCCTTGTTCACCTGTACCCGCATTGGCGTTACCTGTATTTACGACTAAAGCTTTTATACCCGAAATGTTTTTGTTTTTTACTGCAGCTAAATGTTTTTTACATAAAGTCACTGGTGCAGCACAAAAGCGATTCTGAGTAAAAACACCCGATACTGAACTGCCTTCGGCAATTTCAATAACCAATAAATCTTTACGGTTTAGTGTTTTTATATTCGATTCAGCCCAGCCTAGGCGTATGCCTTGAATAGGAGTAAGTAAAGCAGGGTTAATTTCAGGTAAATTTACAGGCATAAAAAATTTTAATAATAGAGGAGATAAAGTAGGTAAATATTACGCTTTTATGGGTTTCTATGCAAAAGCTATTCTAAACATATTTTATTAAATCAATACTAAGGCACTGAGTTGTATTAGGAATGTTTAACTTGAGCGTTAAATGAACATAAATCCATAATAATCATAAACTGATCTAAAATTTCATCTAAGCCGTATTGAATTAAATAACAATAAACCATCTTGAAGTCTCTAATAATAAGAAAGCTTTATAGCCAGATGTATAACTAGGAATGTGGAGTCTATTATAGTGATCTTCATACTGACAATAATCACCTATACTTGATATAAGCTTTAACCTAGCTGCCTTAGTAAAACACTAGTGAAGATAAGAAAAACAACTAAATTTATACGCTTATAAAACAGCCAGAAACTAATTGATATTTAGGCAATAAAATAAGTAGCGCAAGAATAATTTTAGGATTATATTGTCGCGCCATTTAGCCCAGCTGATATATACGCTATTTATAAGTTAGTACGTTAAGTAAAAGTCGCTTGTTTAATGGTGTTTTAGATTTTTGATAAGTGTTTTGAATGTTACCGCAAAGCCAAGTTACTAAAGAACCGAGCTTAAAGCGGTTTATTACGCGATGTTAGTTTGTAAGCTTTTTATAAGGTTAGTTAAGTATGCAAGATCAATTATTTTTAAGAGCACTTGAACGCAGTGATTTACGCTTTATTCATAACTTGAATAACAACCGTAAAATCATGTCTTATTGGTTTGAAGAACCTTATGAATCGTTTGATGAATTAGAAGAACTCTACAACCGACATATACATGACAACGCTGAACGTCGATTTATTGTAGAAAACCATAAAAAAGATCTTATTGGTTTGGTTGAGTTAATTGAAATTGATTACATACATAGTCGAGCTGAGTTTCAAATTATTATTAATACTGAACATCAAGGTAAAGGTTACGCAAGAAGCTTAATTTATAAAGCACTAGATTATTCTTTTTCTATCTTGAATTTGTTTAAGGTTTACTTATTAGTGGCTATAGACAATGAAAAAGCGATTCATTTATATAAGGATTGTGGCTTTATTGAAGAAGGGCACTTTGTTAAAGAGTTTTTCATCAACGGTGAATATAAAGACGCTAAGCGTATGTATATTTTACAGAATGAATATTTTGAGAAACATAAAGCTCTGTAGGTTTGTTTAATTTGAATGGTGCTTATTGCTAGTTGATAGAAGCTCAATAAAAGGGAACATATGAATATTTTAATTACAGGCGGAACAGGCTTTGTTGGTACAAAACTTTGTAGCGTTTTATTAAAACAACATCATAGATTGGTAGTTGTAACTCGTTATCCTGAAAAAGTAAAAAGTACCGCTAAAGCTAAAGCGAGCATTGATGAAGAGTCTAAAGGCTGTGTTAAATTTATATCTTCTCTGCATAAAGTAAAGAAATCAGAAGTGTTTGATCTTGTTATTAATCTAGCTGGTGAGCCTATTGCCAATAAACGTTGGAATAATGTCCAGAAACAAAAGATTGTTGATAGTCGGTTAGATACAACAACAAGCCTCATTGAATATTTTAATACAACACAACATAAGCCCAAACTCTTTATTAGTGGTTCAGCTATTGGTTATTACGGCATAACAGAAAGTAATGAAAGTATTGATGAGTATGGCTCAGGTGATAACAGTTTTTCTAGCGAGCTATGTCAACAATGGGAAGCTTTGGCTGTAGAAGCTGAAACATTAGGCATTAGAACTTGCTTGCTACGTACGGGAGTTGTATTAGGTAAAAATGGTGGGGCGTTAAGTAAAATGCTGCCGCCGTTTAAGCTTGGCTTAGGTGGGAAAATGGGTTCAGGTAAACAGTGGATGTCTTGGATCCATCTTGATGATTTAGTGGGGATCATTTTACATTGTATTGTTAATGAAGAAGTTAAAGGCGCGATTAATGGGACTGCACCTGAACCTAAAACGAACACAGATTTCACTCAAGCATTAGGAAAGGTACTTGGTCGTCCTACCGTGTTGCCGATGCCTGCTTTTGTAATAAAGTTATTAATGGGAGATATGGGCGAAGAGTTGTTATTAGCGGGTAAGAAGATAGTTCCTGCAAAAGCTTTAGCAACTGGCTATATTTTTAAATATCCTGAGCTTGAAACTGCTTTGATTGAGATTCTGAATTAATTATGGCGCGTATCGATTAGGCAAACAAAAAGCCACTCATTTGAGTGGCTTTGTTATTTATTCGTTAAGCCGAGCTCAGGTTACTTAACCATTTAAAACTCTAGAAAGCACTTAGAGGATTTGTTATGCCAGTTTCTTGTCCTGGTTTAATGTCTTTAAACACTTCATCAGTTAATGGTTCAAGTAACGGCGTTTTACCTTTGATATAACTTTGCGCTTCTACAATAACTTTATAAGCTTTGTTTAACGCGATGGCACGTTCTTTAGATGGCATCATGAGTAATGAAATATCGTTATGTAAACGTTCAAACATTTCAGCTCTTGGCTGACCTTTTTTATCAAAAAATCGTTCTTTTACTTCTTGATTCGATCTAAATTCATCACCTGTTGGATTGTTTTTCAAATAATAAGAGTATTCGTATTCGCCATCACTTTCACGCTTAGGTTCTGGTGTGCCATGCATAGAACGTTGATCCCAATGGTACCAACCTTGTTGAAAGCTGCTAGGCGGCAATTTGCGATAGAATGAAATATTTGTATCCATCAATATACCTGTTGCGCTATGGCAACCCGTACATGATGCTTGTTCTTCATAAGTTTGAGGACGTAAATCGCCTTGCTTATCTTCAATAAAACCTTGGTATGTCCAACCTTGAAGTACGCGAACACCTTCTTCAGCTGAGCCTCTTATTTGTTTAGTACGATCGGGGAAGTCATGACGTTCTTTAATTTCGTCTTCACTGATCACTTCAAAATCGTAGTAAGTTTTCCAGGCACGTTTTTTAGCATAACGTAACTCTTTCATTCGAGGAGCCATAGTTACTTGGTCATTCTCGTTTATATCGAGATAACGAACAGAGTGAACAAACTCTGTACCCTCAGGAAACATTTTAGCCGCAAGGTGTAACTTGCCTTGTTTCAGTAAATCAGCGGCTTCACCAACGTAACTCATAAAACGTTGCTCTAAAGGCGCCCAATCATATTTAACTAGGCTGGCAATAGCTAATTCACCATCTTTATCTAAATCTACACCTAGCTTAGCTTCGTCAGCTGAGCTTATAGGAATATCTTTCTCTAAGATTAGCGCTTCGACAATTGCTAAGTTAATGGTGTAAATCTCTTGGTCGAACTCACCTTGTTTATTCTTACGTAAAGAATCGGCTAAACGAATACTTACATCATCGGTTGCGCCGTTTGTTGGCATAAAACCTCCAACTAATGGGTAGTAAGCGTAACTACGCCATCCAGTAAAGCTGCCATCAGGTTTATGATCAAAACCTTTGTTGTCAAAATTAAAGTAAATATCGGCTTTGTAACCATCCCATTGATCATTGCCGTTCGAGTCAAAGGTACTTGCTTGGCTTTTTAAGCGTTCATTGAGGATAATGTTACCGTCGGCATCAAAGTAGTTATCTTGTTTTACATACGCCATAATATCTTCATCAGATATCTGTTTTACTTTTTCACGATTATCAGAAAATAGGTTATCCCAAGGATTATGCATGCCAGCTTCAGGGAAGTTATATTCAACTTGTGAGTCAATATCGTTAAGTACATTCGGACCTTTACTGTTGGTATGACATGCATAACAAGCATTGGCTACTTCATTACTTTGTCCATTTTCACCTTTACTCACCACTGGATTTACATAGCATTGTGCTGGAATATAAGGAGTAGGGTGACTCAATCTATTTACGAACATATCTTTGTTCAAATCAAGGTGCTCGGCATGAGCAGAGAAACATAAGCTTATTAAAGATAAAGTGAGCAGCGAACGTTTATGCTCTAAAAGGTGTCGAGTAGAAAAAAACATGATTTACATCTCCGGTAACGCAATAAAGGGGACAAATAGTCCCCTTGGTATTTCAACTTATTGATTTAAATGAATGGTCATTTATTCTGATTTTTGAGCAGGGAAAGGACCAACATAACCAGTGTAAGCACGATCTTCACCAGTATCTGTGCTCTTATCACCATCAGACTCGCCGTATGGATGTTGCACAACACTTGTTAGATATGCCCAACCATTAATGTTCGGGTACCAGTAAGGAGATGTAGTTTCTGAACCGTATGGCGTAGTTTGAATTCGCGCCATAGTGTTATCACTTAGGTCTAAGGCCCAGATAACATCGTTTTGATGTCCGCTACCAGTATCTTCACCAATAATTAATTGGTCGTGACCACTCATGTAAGTGACATTGTCAGGGTTAGCGATACCATCAATATTACAGTTGTTCATGCCGTTGTTGAACACGTCAGCATTGGCAACTACATCTATAGTATTCCCCCAACTATCAACAGCAGGAATACCTTGAATTAAGCCTGAGATATTTGTAGCTACGTAATCAGAACCCATAGTTGTGTTACCTGCAACGTCTAACTGATAAACACCGCCACAGGTATTAAAGCCTGAAAGTTGAATGTCGTTACTGCCACCTAAGTCGTAAGAATTACTTGCGCTTCCTTTACTCTTAAAGTCTTCCATTCCACGTCCAATTTCGGACATAGCTAAGTATAATTTGTTACGCGTTACGTCAAATGTAATACCTTCTTCTTTACGTAGCTCTGTTGTAGCGCCCATTATTGCTGCATAGCGACGTGTTTCTAGACGTGAGGCTATTTTTTCCATGCCTATTTTAACTTTCAAACACTCTTGACCAATACCGCCTTGGTTAATTGAGGTGAAACCGTCAGGACAAACACCATCAGTTACGTCTGCTGTTTCAAAAATGTCGGTAAAAGCAACTTGGCTATCACCAGAAACATAAGGTTTGATATCTGCATCAGTTGCATGACCTAAATCAATCCAAGTTAAATCAGCAGCACCTTGACCTTCACCACTTGTTTGATTCCATTTCATTGCATACAGAGTACCAGCTGTTAAATCTCCAGCTGTATCAGCAATGTACATGTATAAACCAACGTTCGTACCGTCATCTGTCATGTACATAGTTTTTTGATCTGGCATTACATAGGCTAATTCGAATGCCATACGGCCAACCGAATAGTGTTTAGTTAATGTTGCTTCTGGTGTTGCTTCAGAACCATCTACAGCAACCTCGATAGGCCAACCTAATTGGTAAGCATTCCATTTTGATTCGTCGTTATCAAAATATTCTAAGAATGCTGCAGTTCCACTATTTGCTAATGCATCAGCACCAGTAACTAAAGAGCGAGCATTTGGTTCATACTCCTCAGAAGCTAAATGTGTGTTCCAAGGTGTTACAGAGCCTGCACAATGTACCCAACCACCGTCTACACCAGACATATCAAGTTGCCACATTTTCTTAACGTTTAACTCACCGTTACTTTTGTTTTGGTCTAGTTCCATCATGAACATAGCACCAGGGCGAGATTCGATTTGTGATACTGAGAACAAACGGTCGCCAACAGGTAGTAATGAGGTAAATTCGTTTGAGTTAGAGATTTTACGAGCACCATCTTCTGAGTATAACGGCTGGCCTTCGCTGTTAATTAACTGACCAAAAGCTACATCGTCAAACATATCGCCAGAACGAGCCAGTGTATGGTAGCTAACGTTAAGTGATGTTTCAGTTGTTCCGTCTACCACTTTTGCATTGCCTACTAATATTTGACGCTTGTCGTAGTTAGTAGAAGGTGCTTCAACACTTTCAAACTTAATTTTTGCTGTAGCTGAAATCATTTGTGATGTTGCATCTTCAGCTGAACATAAAGTAGATGATGATTGAATTTCTGAATCGTCTAATTCACCGTTAGCGTTTGTATCTGTCCCTGCATGTAATGTTGTTGCGCCATTAGGACAAGCATCTGTTGCTGCAATTGTTTCTACTTTTGTTACTGCAGATAAACCGTCTGTTCCAGCAACACCATCTTTTCCGTCATCACCACAAGCTGCAAGTAATATAATTGGTGCGCTGATTAGTACCGCTCTTATTGATTTAGATAATTTTGATTCAGTCATCATTAGTGTGTGTCCTCTCGTAAAATTGAATTATTGTTATTTATCATTTTTGTCTGCAGTGCTTATGAAAAACCTTAAGTAGCTGATACCACAGGAGGTAGTAGTTACGGGTAAGTCATAAATTTGCACATAGACTAGAGTGCTAATGTGATGTTTCTGTTACAGAAATTTGAACCTTGTATTAATAGACTTATTTTTAGGTAAAAGATGACTATTAAAAAGTAGTGATTGATGGCGCTATTTATAGTGATAATTAAAAAGGAAAGTAGGGTAATTACATAACGACTATTTACAGAGGTATTAACGTTATTTCTTGTCTTTTAATTAAAGCTGGCGTATATGTACGCGCCATTAATATATTCATGATATTAAGAATAATTAAGGCGAACAAAATAAAGGTTATTTAACGCTTAAAAATGAGTAAATAAGATCACCTCAAAATAGCTAATTTACCTTTAATTATGCCACTTGCTGGCGCTGTTTTTTTATGTGAGTTTTACAAATGAATGAAAATATAGTTGAAGCCGTATTAATATTTGCTGTGTTTTTTATTGCGGCAATGATCATCGATAAAATACTAAAAAGAATTGAATCAAAGTTTGATGCAAGCGTACGAGAATCGTTTCGTTTAATATCAAATTCACAACGTGCAATTTTGATCTTTATCGGCGTTGTTTTAGCACTTTCTAAATTGGGATTTGATGTTGCGGCATTAGTCGCAGGATTAGGTTTAACAGGCTTTGCTTTAGGTTTAGCTTTAAAGGACGCAATATCTAACTTAGTGTCAGGTATTATGATCGTTATTTATAAGCCAATAAAAATAGGGAATAAAATTGAAATTACAGGATCGAAAGGTACAGTAGTTGATTTGAACTTACGTTACATTACTGTAAAAAGTGACGGTGTTACGCACTTAGTACCCAATTCAATACTGCTGAACAACAAAGTTTCGATTGTAGACCCAGAAGTAGTAACAGAAAAAGCTTAAAGCTCATATCAAAATTTTATAAAGCTCTGGTACTCGCTAGAGCTTTATCTTTTCAAACAGTTTGCAAAGCTTATTCAAGATCAATACGAGAGAGAATCAAAATTAAAATCTGACTTGTTTTAACTCACGTTAAACTGGCTATTTAATCGACGTTATTCTTATAGCTCGCTCTATTAGCTTTGCTTGCTCTCAATCTCTTTAATCTTTTTCAGTATTTCTTCAGCTTCATAAGTTAATTCTGAATAGGTTTTAATATCGCCATTACGTTGCGACTGCATAGCTTGCTCTAATTTAGCTTCGTAGCTTTTGTTAAGCTTTTTGGTTGGGTCTGATTTGAAAATTGAAAACATAAGATCTCTCTGGGTTCTTTCTTTAGTTATTTAATTATACGTAGCTGGCGAGATAAAGGATTACTTTATTTGTGTTTTTACTGAGATTAGATAGGAGGTGATTTAAAAATGTTATAACAACGCTTTGTAATTTAATCATTAATCGAGTAATCTTGATTTATTAAAGTTATCAGGAAGATACCTCACGCTATTGGAAGGCGGGTTTAATTCTTACAGGAATCCAATGAAATATAAAAAATCAATTATCTCAATAATGTGTTTATTCACGTTTTCTTGCTCTACTGTAACAACTCATCACATTACATTTGGTCACCCATATAGTGGTACTGAGGATGCAGTTAAAAACTTTCCATGCCGTACCGTTAATTCAATGAATTATGCAATGATGAATTTTCCATTTGTTGTGCTTGATATGCCATTTTCATTCTTATTAGATACCGTTTTATTACCCGTAGATCTTATCGTTACACCTAAAGTAGAACGAAAGTTTACGACATTTCATGATAATGAATGCGTTTAACCACATAAGGTTTACATAATGATTAGTTAGAGCAACCCTTTAACATTATTCCACTCAAAAGTTGTTGTATGAATATTTATTTAATTATTGCTGGTACATTAAGTGCAATTGTTGCTGTGTTGCACTTAGGTTGTATATATTTTGGCGCTCATTGGTATCGTTTTTTTGGTGCGGGTGAAGGGATGGCTATATTGGCCGAAAAAGGTAGTATTCAACCAACAATAATCACGAGTTTCATTATTTTGGTTCTTTCTTTGTGGTCACTTTATGCTTTTTCTGGTGCTGGTGTTATCACGAAACTTCCATTCATTCGTGTGGCACTTTCTTTAATTACCTTCATTTACTTAGCGCGTGGACTCCTTGGTTTGTTTTTAATAAAATCGCCTATGGGACGCACACCTGAATTTTGGGTTTGGAGTTCAATTATTTGTTTAATATTTGGCATTATTCATTTGATTGGTTTGAGACAACAATGGGCAAACTTATAAAGACTTCCATTTATTTAAATTTAATTACTTCATACCTATTTCTCTAAACTCCTTAATTTCCTTATTGTTTCCTCATTTCCTGCACATTCTTTTCAATGCGTTACGGTATATTGCTGTGGTGACTAGGCGTTAATAAAACTAACAAATGTCTTAGTTGTTTGAGCAAAGTGTAATTGAGTCTGTTGAACATTCATTTATGCATAACCCATTTTGATTGAGGAGAGTTGTGTGAATAACACAATCATAAAAGTAGCGGCTATTTCATTTAGTTTAATTTTAGGTGCTTGTGGTTCTAGTACGAGTGATGATGATGCTACTGCAGCTGATGAAACGATTACTGAAGAAACTACAACAGAAGAAACGGACGACGATACAACACCTGTCGTGTTAGACGTTGATGCAACGCTATTTTTAAACAGTGATAATGTAAGTGTTGATACAGTTTCTTGTACATTAACCGATGGCAGCGAAACTTTGTGTTATCAAATTACGTCAAAACATATAGCCACTGAACATGATATGGGACCTTGGTGTCCTGAAACTATTTACGATACGGCAGAAAAGGGCGGTCTTTGGTTTGATAAAGGCGAAATACATGATTTAGATGGGCCATTTATCCAAAATTTAGCCGTATTTTATGATGATCCTGGTTTTAAAATGTATGAGGACGACGGTAGTGTTCGACGAATGGAAACTGCTGAACAATGTGAACTAGGTGCAGATCCAAATATTGAAGATGAATTTACCAATATGTGTGCACAATGTTTACCTGAGTGGGTTAGTACTGAAGTGTCATATTTGATCCCTATTACTCCTGTTAAACAAGCTGAACCTGTTGAATTAAGTGATGGACCTACGTTAGAAGTTCAAGGTGTGGAATATGGTCCATCTGTTCGAGGGTTAGCATTTAACGGCGTTAGGTTTGATCACCCTGCAGACATCGATATTATTCTTGCTGGATATCAAATTGCACCAGTAGATGATGCGGGAGGGCATGTAAATAACAGTTTGGGTTATCACTATCATGGTGATACTGGAATGGTTAATCGTATTGAGCAGACGGATGGACATTCAGCCATGATTGGCTACGCATTAGATGGTCATGGGCTTTTCGCTAAATTGGATGCTGATGGTAATGAAGCTACAGATCTTGATACTTGTAGAGGACATGAAGATGAAACTCGAGGTTATCATTATCACGTGTTGTCTTTAGAGAGTAACGAGTTCTTAGATTGTTTTTACGGTGCTTGGGCTGAAGATGATAGTGATGAGCAGGGCGGCCCAGGAGGCGGTGGTCCTCCACAGTAGAATATAGTTAAAGCCAGTATTTATGAATGCTGGCTTTTTATTTATCCAAAATTTATGGGGATTTTTTTATGAAAAATGCTTTTTTGTTGTTTGTTTTATTATGGTTTTCGTCAGGCGTTAATGCCCATGGTTTTGACTATTCAGTGATTGTGCTAACAGAAAAAGAAAATAATACGTGGAATTTGCAACTGACTTCATCACTTGATGCTTTTAGAAAAGAAGTAAAAATACACTTTGCTGACACCCCGTACACTTCGCCTGAGGAGTTTAATCAACAATTACTCAAGCACATAGGCAGTACATTAAAAATAATGGTAGAAGGTAAAAGTATTAGTTTAGGTGATGGAAAGGTAACTTTAGGTCACGAAACATCTATTGCTTTCAAACAAATACATGTTCTGAATACAGCCAAAACTGTTCAACTCATTAATGGAGCAGTAAAAGATATTTACAGACACACAACAAAGTTATTTGTTCATCGATTAGGTAAAGACAAAAAGTCATACATTTTAAACAAGGCGAATGGCTTTACTGCGGATATATAAAATCTGTTTTCGTTTTATCATGCCCTAATATTAATTGTTTAGTTGATAGAATTACATTATCTGTTCAAGGTTACTTTGGTAAATGAATATGGCATTCAGGTGCTAGATCTTCATACTATAGAATCAAATAAAACCGATGTATGAACATATCAGTAATTTCATCAACTATCAGTAGTTTAGATGAGAATTTAGCTCAGGTTGAAGCCAAGAGCAGTGATGGATGTACCATTACATTTAACCGAAATGACGTAGGTAAAGGTGTTAAGGTTCATACACCACAGGTTGTTATCGAATCTAAAGATTTCATTGATGATTTAAAAAATAGTTACTTCTTTGTTCTTGTATCTAGCTTATAGCTAATCATGTTAGTTTTTATCAATTTGCGAGCAAGGTTTCACTTTTACCTATTTCGCATTGGAGCGGTTTAGACAATGGAAAAATTATTTAAAGTATTATTAGGCTCTAGTCGCTGGCTTATTTATATTGTTGCCTTCTCAGGGTTTATATATAAATTTTATTTCTATAAATCAATAGCCTTAGCGTCAGGCGAGCCTTATGGCTTAGGAGATTTAATTGATTTACTGTTCGTTTTCGTCGTTATTGGTATTTGGTGTACTGCGCTTATATCTTTAGTAGTCTTATCTTTGATTAACTTTAAACAAAATTTTTTAGATTCAATTAAGTTGTTTTTATACGTTTCAGTTGTTCTTATTGGCTACTTATACATATTAAGTCGTTAACCTGCATCGGTTAAAACCTTTTTAATTAATCCAATGTGATATTAGTCAATACTTGTTATATCACAAGTAAATTTAACGATGAAATCATTAACAAAGTACCATTAATTATGTAATCTAATAAACGTAATTTTTTAGTTAGTGAAGTCTATTTAACCTTTCAATAAATCAATATTTAATTATCTTCTAGGTGTTATATATAATGAAAAAATTCTTAAAAACCCTTAAATATTGTATGTATAGTTTAGGGTTAGTTCTACTTATTGGTTTTCTTATACCTGAAGAAATAATAAACCCTGTTCAGGGAGCTACAGAAAGTGACTGGAATCATGAAACATTCTGGTATGAACCATGGGGAACATCTGGTGTACATAAAGGAATAGATATTTTTGGAAAAAAAGGGACACCAGTTGCAGCTTCAACAAGTGGCGTTGTGATATTTTCTGGCATATTAGGGAAAGGTGGGAATGCCGTTGCTATTTTGGGTCCAAAATGGCGAGTACATTACTTTGCTCACTTAAATAGTTACAGCGTAGAGTTGGGTGACTTTGTTAATATCAATAAAGAAATAGGTACGCTTGGTGATACAGGTAACGCTGGAGGTAAACAACCTCATGTGCATTATTCTATATTGTCTATCATTCCTGTTCCTTGGCTTGCAACTATGGAGAACCAAGGTTGGAAAAAAATGTTCTTATTAAGTCCTCATGAAAAGTTAATAAATATAAAGTAATAAGAGGATAATTTTAAATACTTTGATTTTCACTAATACTGCTTGTTGATACCTTATGTATTTATCAAAAAAGCTTTTACTCCTATACATCACATGTTTATTCCATATTAAATAAGTTAATGGTTATTTATAGCTTATACCTGTAAGTTGAATCACATATTATCTATCACGATTTTTTGTTTTTTTAAGGAGAGGTGTTTGTTATACCCAGTATTTTTAATGGTGCTATTAACCTTTGTTGTAGGTTTTATAACGGTTAAAGTTCGTTTTGCTAGCGTGAAAAAAGGTGATGTAAGTGCCAAATACTTTAAGCTAATGGATGGTGAGAATGTTCCTAAGATAGTAACGAAAACTTCGCGTAATTTTAATAATCAATTTGAAGTGCCTGTTTTATTTTATGTTGTGTGTTGTTTATTTATTAGTTTACAGATTGAAAGTGAAATAGCCGTTATTTTTGCTTGGTTGTTTGTTGTGTCTCGTATTGTTCATTCTTATATTCATCTTACTTATAATTATATAATTCATCGCATGCTGTCATTTTGGGCTGGTTTGATGTTTGTTTTGGGGTTATGGATTACTTTATTCATTCATCAAATATAAATTAGTGACTTTTTTATGGATGATAATTGAGCATTATCTTAAAATTGTACTATTATTAGTGTTCACGCTTGATTTTTAAAACTTGTTTACGTCAATAAAATTTACACTTTGTATTAGGTTTTAATTTTTATTTGACAATAATGCTTTAAAATCAATGCTGTATAATTTATGGCATTATTAATGCCTAGTAAGGTTATTGTATATCGTATTGTTGTATACCATATTGTTGTATCAACCTATAAAGGTGAATTTTATGAGTAATAAAGTTTTAAGAAATATTGTTTTTAGTTCTATTTTATCTGTATTTTGTGCTGCTTCAGCCAATGCTAACTTGATTGTAAATGGAAGTTTTGAAGAAGCTGCAACTGGTTCTGCTTTAGGTGGAGGTAATGGTTGGAATTTCTATGATTCGGCAGATATAAATGGCTGGGATGGAAGTAACATTGAATTATGGAGCACGTTAGGTATTGACTCTTTCGATGGTGATAACCATGCAGAATTAAATGCTGCAGGTGGTAATGGTGGTGATTCTTGGTCTATCTCTCAAACATTTGCTACTGAAATAGGTCAAACTTACGAATTGTTTTTTGCTTACAGTGCACGACTTGGTTCTAGTACTGAAAGTGACGAAAGCTTTAGCGTAACCGTAGATGATTTTTCTGCTGTACTTGATGATCATATTGTTGGCGAATGGAGTATATTCACTAACAGTTTTGTTGCTGATAGTGATTCTGCGACATTAACTTTCACAATTATTGATTACGCTAAATATACTTATGGTAATTTCTTAGATGATATTAGCGTAGTAGCTGTTTCTAATTTCGGACCCGCTGCTACATCAGTACCTGAACCAGAAACATTAGCTTTATTTGCTTTAAGTGTATTTGGTTTAGTTGCCACTAGAAGAAAAATGAAATAACGAAAACTCTTCGTTAATCTATTAAAGGCTGATCTGTTGATCAGCCTTTTTGCATTCTAAAGCTAAACTTTTTGTTTTGTTTTCCCCATTAGCGTTATCTAGCAATATGGTTAACTATAAAAGACTCATTTCTTCTATTTTGATAACTGACAGAATCTCAACTTATTACGAAAATTGTTAGTCTAACGAATTCAGGTAAGTTAACATGCGCCATTAATCATGATTGATGTAAAACATGTCTGAATCAAATATAGAAATAACTCACTCAGAGCTTAGTAGCAATGAAGATCTTAACCCCGATATTACTTGCGCGACTTGTCAGGCTTGTTGCTGTCGGTTAGAAGTGATGATCATTTCTGACACAGGCGTTCCTGAAGAACACATAGCACATGATGAGTGGGGCGGTGAGACTATGCTTCGTTTAGATGATGGTTACTGCTCAGCATTAGATCGTGAAACATCAATGTGTACTATTTATGAAAATAGACCGTGGACTTGTCGTGAATTTGAAATGGGGTCGTACGAATGTGAGAATGAACGCGCTATTCCTGTTGTTTATGTTGGCTAAGTTGTTTTAGTAAACAAACTTAGCTATTTGCTTAACTTCTCTGTTACTTTATTAATACCTATTTTACTACTTATCCATACTATTGATCAGAATATTACCTATACTCAATTCAATATCACACTCATTACTCTGTCAATTTCTTATACAAGCTAATGTATTTAAAACAAGTTTATCTTTATTTCAATTGAGCTATAAACATTTATACGGTAAGTTTAAGATTCAAATACTAAACAGTTTAATATCTTAGTCTGTTTGTTTTTTATTTGGCTTTCAATAGCCTGTAGTAGGAATTATGCATCATTTAATCGCTAATATTGTTCAACAAGTAGGTTCTATTGTTATCGGTAAAGAGCCTGAAATTCGACTTTCGTTAGCGTGTTTATTTGCTAAAGGTCATATTCTTATTGAAGATTTACCTGGTATGGGTAAAACAACTTTAGCTCAGGTACTTTCAAAAACCTTGGGCTTATCGTATCAACGTACTCAATTTACCAGTGACATGCTACCGTCAGATGTTGTGGGTATTTCTATTTTCGATACAGATAAAAATGCTTTCACCTTGCACAAAGGACCTATCTTTAACCAAGTTGTGTTAGCAGACGAAATTAATAGAGCTAGCCCTAAAACTCAAAGTGCTTTACTTGAAGCAATGGAAAGTGCGCATGTGAGTATTGATGGTAAAACTTATGCTTTACCTGAACCGTTCTTTGTTATTGCCACACAAAACCCGCTGTTTCATTCAGGTACTTATCCGTTACCCGAGTCTCAATTAGATCGCTTTACTATGCGTATTACTTTAGGTTTTCCGAGTGTAGAAGCTGAAAAGCGCATATTGGCTAATAGTAATAACCGAGAAGATATTAATAACTTAGCGGCTTGTATTACTGTTGAACAATTAATGGATATTCAAAAGTTGATTGAAGGTACTCACGTATCAGAATCAATTCTAGAATATGTTATTGCGCTGTGTCAGATTTCTCGTAAAAACATAGGTAACGTTAATCCTTTATCACCAAGAGCAGGTAAGGCTTTATTAGCTTCTGCAAAAGCTTGGGCGTTTATGGATGATAGAGATCATGTTTTACCTCAAGACATTCAAGCTGTTTTTGAAGCTGTTTGTGAGCACAGGTTAGATACGACAGGTACTATTTCAACGAGTAATGAAATGAGTGCTGCTAAAAATATTTTACAACAAGTAGATCCAACGAATCCTCTATGATTGCTAAGCGCGGATTATCAGGCATTAAACAATGGTTTAAAAAGCGCTTCAATAAGTGGCTAAACCAGAGAATACCTGCAGCTAATGAACAAAGCTTAGGTAATAGAAATATATTTATTGTGCCGACTAAGTTTGGCTATGCCTATGTTTTTTCTGTTTTGATCCTTTTTCTCCTAGGTACTAACTATCAAAATAACCTTATTATATTAATGAGTTATTTGTTTGCTAGTGTATTTTTAACGTCGATGATGTACAGCTTTTTTAACTTGTCGCGTTTGAAGTTTTTTTTTAATAGCAATGTAACGGCTTATGCTACTCAAACTGTTAGCATTCCTCTCGCCATTTTGAGTAAAAAACAACGCTTCGATATCAATTTTGTCTTTGAGAATAACGATAAAGCGTATGCTGCGGTTATTAACTCCGGGGAATCAGATATTAATGTTCCTTTTCAAGCGGTAACTCGCGGAGTTAATAACCCAGGGCGATTAAAGATATCGAGCGAATATGCTTTTGGTTTATTTGTTTGTTGGACTCATTTAGATTTCTCTTGTGAAGTTTTAACCTATCCAGAGAAAAAAGTGTTTAATCATATAAAACATGAGGCAGCAGATCTTCATGAAGAATTGATTGGTAATACCGTATCTGAAGGTGGCGATGACTTTGGTGAACTTAGACAATACAAGCAGGGCGAATCTAATGCTAAAATTGCGTGGAAGCAGTTGGCACGAGGCCAAGGTTGGTTAACAAAAACAACACAACAAGAACTTGGCAGTACGATTTGGCTTACATTACAACAATTACCTTCATCCCCTATAGAGACTAAGTTACAGATGTTGTGCTTTTTAGTGCTCGATCATCATAAAAGTAATGTTCCGTTTGGTTTAGAACTTGATAATTTGAAAATAGAGCCCTCTACAGGCAGTTTACATATAAAAAACTGTTTACAAGCTTTAGCCTTATATGGAAAAGGTAAAGCTTACTCCTCGTCAAATGTAGAGGCTGAATACTAATGTTATTTAAAAAACGTAGAAAAAAAGCTAATAAAAAAACAGCCGTTTTTAATAAGAACTTTAGCTTAAGTAAGCAAAATATATTCTTACTTATCACTTGTCAGTTTGTTAATTTATTAACGTTATCGTTTGAATTGTCGTGGTGGATGTTATCAATCATTGCGATATGTTTAGGTTGGCAGTTATCTATTGTTAAAAAGCTTACTCAAAAACCTAATAAAGTACTCATTGCCATCTTATCTATCACAGGTTGTATTTTGCTCGCCTTAACGTCTCAAGCTTTGGGGCTGTTATCCACCATGTTACATTTGTTGTGCTTATCGTACGTTTTAAAAAGCTTTGAGTTAAACAAAAGAAGCGACTTTTATCAAATGATCCTACTTGGATTATTTGTATTAATTGCGTCATTAATTTTTCAACAATCTTTATATTTTGCCATTATTATTTCACTTATTATTATTTTTAACTTCACGTTAATTATTGGTTACTTTGCTCCATCTAAAAAATATTCGGCTAACTTAAATATGGCTGCAAAAGTATTTCTCCAAAGTGCGCCGTTAGCAATATGTTTATTTTTTGTATTTCCAAAACTTGCTCCTTTATGGGCAGTACCAACAGCAAAAATTGCTAAAACAGGTTTGTCTGATTCCGTTAAAGTTGGTGATATAGCTAATCTTGCTTTGTCTGATGAACTGGCTTTTCGAATTAAGTTTGATAATCAAGTACCCGCATACTCACAAATGTATTGGCGAACCATTGTAATGGAAAGATTTGATGGTCAATCATGGGAAACGGGGTTAGGTGGCATTTTTAATGACCGACTAGGTAACCATTCAGGTAGAAATGTTGTTTATCAATACGATTTTGATGAAGATAAAACTATGGGTAAGCAGTTCGATTATCAAGTGATCACTTCACCAACTTATCAAAACTGGTTATACGCTTTAGACTTAGCTCGAGTCGATACAACAAGAACGCAGAGCAATGAAATTTATCATCGCCAAGATTATTCCTTATATAATAAAAAACCCATTACACAAAACACCAGCTATTACGTAACGAGTTACGTTGATATGCCTTTAGCTATTGATATAAATGATTATTCTTATGAGCGTAATTTAGATATTCCAGAGAGTAGTAACCCTAGATTAGTTGAAAAAGCACAAGGTTTACGAGCTAAGTATACTAACGATGAACAAGGTAATGCTGCTCTTATCCAAGAGGTATTAACTACCTTTAATCAAGATGTTTACCGATACACACTTAATCCGCCGAGGTTAGATAACAACAGTCTCGACCAATTTTATTTTGAGACTAAGGCTGGATTTTGTGAACATTTCGCAAGTAGCTTTACCTTTTTAATGCGTGCAGCGGGTATTCCATCACGTTTGGTTACTGGATACATGGGGGGCGAATATAATGCGCAAGGTAGTTACTTTAGTGTTTATCAACGAGATGCTCATGCTTGGAGTGAAGTGTGGCTTAAAGATAAAGGCTGGGTAAGAGTTGATCCAACCGCTGCTATTAATCCTGAACGTGTTGAGAGTGGTTTTTCAGAGCAGTTATTACGAGAGCAAGCGGCATCATCTAACGAGGCATTCTCATTACTACGTTACAGTAACAATAACGCTTTTATTAACGCTATTCGACTACAACTTGCGGCATTAGATTACAACTGGACACGTTGGGTTGTTGGCTATACTGCGGAAAAACAAAATCAATTTTTAGCGCAGCTCGCTTTAGCGTTTAAATCATTAAAAGATATTGAATTTATAACTGTTGTTAAAAACGCTTTATTACTTATCGGTGCTTTAATTTTATGGTGGGTAGTAAGACAAATTAATGCAGCAAGGCAACCACGTTCTAATACTCACTTTTATCAACTTGTGTTATTAAAGCTTAGCAAACAGGGTATAGATAAACCTTTAGCTATGACGCCTAAAGACTTTGTTTTGGTGATCAAAAAAGAGCTACCTGAAATTGCTTTTGAATTCGCGAAATTTAGTCAGTTATATAGCTCGTTAGAATATCAAGCGTTAGACTATAAGCAAAAGATCACAACAACTAAAGCATTCAAACAAAGCTATAAACGTATTCAAGGTAAGTTGTAGTCAAAATTTAACTTTTCTAAATTCAGCAAAGAGACTTTATGCTCAAAGATAAATACACAGTTAAACTTGAAAAACCTACAGCTGATAATTTTATCTACCTGAGAAGTAAAATAGGTTGGGGCGATCTTGATAAAAACCTAGCTAACAAAAGCTTAGAGCAATCCTTATTCCACGTTACTGTATACGATAGCGCGACGCTAATTGCTATGGGGCGTGTTGTTGGTGACGGAGCAATGTATTTTTATATTCAGGATGTGGTTGTAGATCCTCAGTATCAAAAGCAGGGAATAGGTTCACTTATAATGCTGGAAATTGAAGGTTATTTAACGTCAACAGCACAAAAGGGTGCAACGATTGGTCTTTTATCAGCTAAAGGGAAAGAAGGTTTTTATAGTAAATATCATTACTTATTAAGACCTAGCGACTCTTTAGGTCATGGTATGTGTCGCTTTATTTAACTGCGTTATATGAAATCACCATTCATCACTAAATCATTTAATAACTATCGAGTTATACCCAATAAATCTCGATAAATACACTCTATTTCTTATGTTTGTTCACTCCTGAACATTACTCTAATGTCTTCGTATTTAAAGCAACTTACTGTTTTTAGTCAATCATGACGTGATCATTTACGTTGGATCATCTGATTTATTTATAACATTCTCATTGATATAACACACAAAAACTAACTATAATACGAATCGTTTTTATTAGCGTTGACGTACTTGTGTTGATCTTATATGTAAGTTGAGCTGAATATTTATTATTTAAGCCATTCATAACCATTATTAAAATGTCGATAATTGCTATGGGCTATGTAAATTAAAGCCTATGAACAGCTGCTTATTGAATAAAGTTATTCAAAATTAACATTAAAAATAAAAAGACCCCTTGAATCATGAATATAAAGAAAACCTTTACATCAACACGATGGCGTCACTTTAACGCCTGTATTTTAGCTTTAATCACTGCGGTTGTGATGATACCCGGCATGACGACTTATATTCCTTTTCAGGAGAGTGAACAGATAGTTTTACCTATCATGTTATTCCCAATCATTTGGCCAATATTCTTCATTTACTCTTATATGGCTGATAAAGCATGGCAGCCATTTGCGCTAATGATGCTACTGATCATAACGCACGCACTTTTTAGCTACTTTGCGTTAACAGGGAGTTCAACATGAAGCCTATCAATTTAAAAAAATTATTTATGATCCACAGCTGGGTTGGAATAGTAACGGCCATCTTATTATTTATTGTTGCGTTTACAGGTGCGATTGCTGTGCTTTGTCGACCAGAACTAAAGATATGGGCTAACCCAGAGATTCACCAACTGCAAAGTGTTCCAGCCGTTAAAGTTACAGAGTTAGTAAATCAATACCATAAGAAAGTTCCTGAACAGTTTGGCGAAAATATTCATATATATATGCCAAACGGTTACCAAACACATCTACTCACCATATTGTTCGAGTCTCATGATGGTGATGAAAACTATGAAGATGAAGCCGCTTATGCGTACGAATTTGATCCAGTCACTTTTGAATTAGTGAATGAATACTATGGTCTTGCTCAGGCTTATTACGACAATAGGAAAACTGATGCGCCTTCATTTATAGGTCATTTTCATGCAGATCTACATTTAGGGCGACCGATAGGACTTATTTTAACTGGATTTTTAGGATTAACTTTACTGGTATCTACTATTACAGGTTTGTTTATTCATCGTCAGTATTTAAAAGAGTTATTCACCTTTCGTCGTAAAAAGGGCCTTGATGTTCTTGTAAGTGATGCTCATAAAATTATGGGGATTTGGGGTAGCTTATTCTATGGCGTTATTGGTTTTACAGGTGCATTTTTAGGTTTAGCCAGTGTTATTTTATTACCTGCCGCAGCTTTTGTTAGTTTTGGTGGTGACCAAGACAAGCTTGTCGCAACGTTTACAGTAATACCTGAGCCTGAAATCAGTCATGAGTTTTTACCTACTACACTTGATACCATAATCGTTGAAACAGAGCAGCGTTACCCTAAAGCGACAATTCGCAATATAACGGTTATGGCTCATAACGACGCCAACGCAGAAGTGTATTTAAGTATATTAGGCGGTGAAGCGGTTCAAACACAGTTAATACAATTTAAAGGCAATGGTGAATTTGTTAAGTCGATGAGTACTTTAGGCGATATACCTGGGGTTTCTATACAAGTGCTTAATCTACTTTTCCCTCTACATTTTGGTAACTTTGGTGGAATATTTGTTAAGTTACTTTGGACGTTTCTAGGTTTAGCAACAGCATTATTACCGCTTTCAGGCATGATGATGTGGTTAAGTAAACGTACTCGTGGAAGTAACCCTAGTCTTTCAATGGTGGCTTATCAGCGCTGGAATCGTGTCATTATTGGTAGTTGTGGCGGATTAGTTTTAGCGTGTGCTATTTTATTTCCAGCACAACTCATTTTAAATTATGCGGTAGCAGGGAACTTACATAACAACTATTTTGGACCGCTGTTTTTCTATACCTGGTTGGCTTGGTTCGCTCTAGCGGTATTTCCTATTAACTATCACAGATATCTACAGTTAATGGTACTTGCCTTTTCAGCTGCTTGTATCTCGGTATTACCTTTAAATATATTGCTAAGTGATAGCCATGCATTTGCGGCAAACAATTTATTTATCACTTTGGTCGACCTAACTTTCCTTATCCTTGGTTTTACAAGCTTATGGTGGGGAACAAAAGGTATTAATAGAAGACTTAAAGCTAAAAACGTGATTATGGCTGAAGGACAAGTAGCATGAATATAATAATGCTTTTAGCAGCGCTCATTTCCTTTGTGATCAGTATCGGTTTATTTAGAATTCGTGCAAAGAATAAAGCTTATAGGTGGATTGCTATCGTTTTGTATTGTGTAGCCATTGCTCTATTTATTAAAATTCATGGCACTATTGGCGGGTTTTTTATCGGTATTCCAACATCATTAGCTTGTGGTTTACTTATTGCCTTCTTCCTTGGTAAACAAAGAGATTAACTCTGACTTATCCTTTGATAAAACATCGTTTCTTAAATTTAACTCCACTGCTTTAATTTTGAGAGCGACAGGATAAAACCATGTCTTTTTAAGTTGGTTTATTTATAAATCAGAGAGATAGATATTAACTTGTATAACGTTACCGTCTTTAGGTTCATTTATTGAAGATGAACAAGCGACATAAATTTTTCGAGATTGAGTTCATGGGTTCCTAAAAAATCACATAGTATTTTTAATGCAACAAACTGAGTTTCATCTCACGCTTGGTAAATTATTAAATAGAAAAGTGGTTTTATTGCTGGTACATCTACATAATTAGAGTTCACTAAATGGATAACTAGTAAATGGATAATTATAAATGAATGACATTGCTAAACTAGATCTAAAAAACTGGCTAAATGCTTTTTTTCTAATAATTTTTATTCTAATAGTACAAGGGTGCTCTCCTGATAAAAAGAATCGAATAGAAGACCTTCCATTGGGTGAGCAACGTGCATACGCTGATGCGCTTAGACTCTCTGTTGCGCAATCTGAGCCATATGCATATGTTGAAGGGAGTGGTTATGTCGACAGAATGGGAAGAGGCTCTGTAGTTAGCTGGTTGTCTTTTAATAAAGTTATTTATGGTGTTAATTCCACGAAAACAAAGAATAGCTTTTCTGGTGTAGAATATTCTGATCTTGAATCGTCAAAACAAGTAAATATTCTAGATATTACAACCCAAAAAACTATTCTATATAAAAAAGGGCAGTTGATAGGGCATAAAAATGGTAAAATACTTATCCGTTCAGCCATGGGTGGATATGATCCTAAAAACAACCTACATACGTCTAAACCTAAGTTGTTATATGGTAACTTAGGCTCGGAAACTCAGGAAGAATATGATCAAGCTAAAAGAAAGCCTTTCCAATACTTACCTCCTTTAGATAAATGCCCTCCTGATAACACTAGCGGTGAGGCCTATGACGCATGGAGGTTAAGCTCAGAACATGGATGCGTACGAATTCCAAAAAAATATGGAAAAGATAAAAGGTGGATTTATTATCAAGCTAATGGTCAAGCTCTTGAACTGATGACTTCGTCAAGTGCATTCGTTCCAGATTTCAAATGGATTAGTTGGTTAAAGGCTTATGTGATAGAAAATAGATTCCCTACCATAGAAACTACAGCAACAGTTAGAGTTTTACATGTAAATGGAAAGTTTGAGTTAATTGATATTAGTCCAGCACTTCAACATGTGAAACCAACAAAAGTAGGTATTATTGGTGCAGTCAATAATAAAGGTAGTATTGATGGACTTCGGCTTATTCATGATGGAACAGCGTATCAAATTACTAGAGGAACTGTACGTCACACCGAAGTATCTCCAGATGGTTGTAAAGTTGCTTATGTAACAAATCAAAAGTTACGTGTGATTGATGTTTGTTCTATTTTTTTAGATAACGGTAATGGGGTTTGAATTCACTGGTAATTTAGGGGCAAGCTTAACGTTCAAAGTTATCTAATTATCATCGTATTCTCTATATTCAGCAGAAAAACATCCATGTTCAGCGATAAAATCATTGTATGATTTTATCGCTTTTTTATTTTCAGTTACCCATTCTTTAGCTTCAATAGTTTGTTTTGAAGCTTCGGACTGACTGGAGTTATCTGAATCTAAATTGTATAGCGTTTGCAATATCGAGTGAAATACAATCATATATTGAACGTTTAATCACATACCTTTTTAGTATTATTTATCCAGTTAATTTAATCGATAAAAATACATGATTTAACTCGTATTATACAAATGCTTATGTTTAAATTTAACTAATTAAAATCGATAAAAAAGGCTATGTGTGATCTATCTTTATCCTGCTAATAAAATGGAAAACTTATTAGTTCTGTTAGATAAAATCCAACAGGTTTCACCACTGCCTATTTTTTCAAAAGATGTTGTTATTGTACAAAATGCTGGCATGCAGCATTGGCTTAACATGTCTTTAGCTAAACAACGTGGTATCAGTATGAATATTGATTACGCGTTACCTTCTCAGTTTCTTTGGAAGTTAGTTAGAACAATAGCTAGCGAAGAAGATGTACCAGATCAGTCTCCATTCTCAAGAGAAGTACTTGCATGGCGAATATTTACTTTATTAGCTAATAAAGAGGTGATGGATGACGCCGATTTCACTACCGCAACTCGTTATTGGAATACTCAAACTAACACTCAAATATCGAGTGAATCAGATAGCTTTTCTCATAGAAGTTTCAACACCGAATTTGCTAGTGAAGAAGACTTAAAACGTTATCAGTTAGCTTGCCAAATGGCGGATTTATTTGAGCAGTATTTAATATTTAGACCAATATGGATTGATAACTGGGAAAACGGCAACTTTACTGCGGGCTTTGTAAAAGATGAAGAGTCAGACGTCGCAGATATTGCCAAGTGGCAAGGTAAGCTATGGTATTTATTAACTCGTGAACAATCTTACAATCCGATTAATTTAATTGAACAGGCGATCAATCAATTAAAAGAAGGGCGCTTCGACCAACAACACCTTAAAAACAGTTTACCTAAACGCATTTCATTCTTTGGAATTAATATTATGGCACCTATGTGGTTGTCGTTTGTTAATGAACTGAGCGAATACGTTGATGTGCATTTCTTTCATCTAAACCCATGTTATTCCTATTGGGGTGATGTTATCACTGAGAAACAAGCTATTAAGTCCATTCAAAAATGGGTGGACGGATACAACGATATTACAGCATCGGTGGGAAATCCATTGCTAGCAAACTTAGGTCAGCAAGGCCGTGAGTTTATGGCGTTGTTACATGGTTACAGTACGATAAATATTGATGCATTTGAGGATATTCATGACAGTGAGCTTACTAACTTTGATGACAATAACCCAAGTAATACAAACGGTGCTAATTCAGTAAATAACATCAGTGTTTTACAACAAGTTCAACATGATATTTTAACCTTGTCAGATGCGCGTATTGAACCTGTTAAAAAATTAGATGATTCAATCGTTTTCACCAGTGCTCATAGTGCTTTAAGAGAAGTACAAGGTTTACATGATTGGTTGCTTCACCAATTTAATAACGATAGCACTCTTACACCAAAAGACATTTTAGTGATGTGCCCTCAAGTTGAGGAATATGCTCCTTACGTAAACGCGGTATTCGCTAGAGGTTGGCAAGAATTCGACGATAAAGTACCACCATTACCTTGTTCTATAGCGGATAGGGTTAGTAAAGACTCTGAACCTGTAGTTGCTGCTTTTTCTGATTTATTAACTTTGCCCGATAGCCGCTTTCAAGTGTCGCAGCTTTTATCATTTTTGCGTATTCCTGCGATGCAAACCAAGTTTGATTTAAGTGTTGAAGACATTGATAAAATATCGGTGTGGTTAGATCATGCCTCAATACATTGGGGACTCGATCAGCAACATAAACAACACACGCTAAAATCTGATGCTGTAACTAATAGTTTTACATGGCAACAAGGTTTATCACGTTTATTACGCGGTTTTGCGTATGGTGATTATGAAACTATTTATAACGATCAGTTGTTACTACCAAGTATAGAAGGTAATGACGGAGAGCTGCTTGGTCAATTAATGTTGATTTTAGAGCAGTTACAAATGTACTCATTAAGTATGAGTAAAGCGCGTACCGCAGAGCAATGGAAGAAATTCTTAAACGAATTAATCGTTGAGTTATTCGATACCACTAACGACGATGGTTTTATTATTGTAGACCAAGCCATAGAGTCGTTAATCGAATACTGCATGCACGCAAAATTTGAAGAGAAAATTGATTTACTGATAGTTCGAGACTTTTTAAATCAACATTTTAGTGAACCTGATCCTGGTAGACAATTTATTGTTGGTCAAGTTACTTTCTGCTCAATGTTACCTATGCGTAGCATTCCTTTTAAAGTGATAGCCATATTAGGGCTGAATGACGGTTTATTCCCGCGTCAACGCCAACCGCTTAGCTTTGATTTAATGTCGGTTACACCTGCTATGTTAGGTGATAGATCGCGACGAGGCGATGATAGATACCTATTTTTAGAAGCGATAATTTCCGCTCGTCGATCTTTATACTTAAGCTATCAAGGTAAAAATATCAAAAATAACTCACCTAAACAGGCTTCGCTGGTTTTGAAAGAGTTAATGGAATATTTAGAACTCGGATATGGTTGGTCACTTTTAAATGAAGAGAATAGCTCTGAAATAGAAGAAGAATACGTAAAATCAGAAATACACGGTAAGTTAAGACATTTACCTATGCAGCCATTTAGTGAGAAAAATTACCGAGGCTCACTCAAAAGCTTCGATAATCACTGGTTAAAGCTGAGCCAGACTTTTGACCATAACGCTACGGGCAATTTAAGTACTGAAACGTCGGTGAACAAGTTAGCCAACTCATTGAGTGAAATGTTAGAGCAAGAGTCAGACGGTACTTATGTTCTTAATCTAGAGCTTTCCAAACTGATTTCTTTCTTTCAACATCCATCAAGAAGCTTTGCACAAAGTCAGCTTAATTTAGATCTTAATATTCGTGCCTTAGAGTTAGACGATGTTGAGCCGTTTGAATTCGATCGCCTACAAAGTTATTTATTACGAGAACAACTGATAAAGAGCTATTTACCTGATATTAGTAATACAGATGAAATATTGTCAGATGAGCAAAGAGAGTTAGTTGTAGAGCAAACATTAAAAGCAGCCGCTTTATCGGGTAAGTTTCCTGAAACGATTATTCGTGATAAAACGTTTGAAAATTGGAAGCAAGACACAGAGCAATTTAGCCAAATAATTCAAGAGCATAATGCTTTAGTTCAAGCACATGAAAATTGTACTATCTCATTAATCTTAACTACAGAAGAGTTAGGAGTAGACCTTCAAACATTATCGCCTGAAGCGAATATATCTAAAAATATTAATGTAAATATTTCAACTAGGCTGCCCATTAGTGATAACAAACTGGCTTTTTATCGTAGTAGTACACCTAAGTTTAAAGACTTTATCATTTTATACTTTCATCAATGTATTTTGTCGTTAGCCAAGCTGCAACAAACGCCTGATCAATTATCTTTAGACACTATTAACGCGACGCATGGCTTTTATTTTGATACTAAAAGCCAGAAAGTAATTCAGTATAAGTATGCTGAAATTGCTGATGCTAAAGCTCAATTAATTAAATTTATTTGTTATTTTGCAAAAGGCTCACAACAAGCAGTTTTAGTGAATGGCGAATTAGCTGAAAAAGCTTTTAGCGCTAAAGTGTTTGAACAAGAACAATTTGAACTGTTTTGGGATGATCCTAACGCTATGATGTCGATTGGTAATGATCCTTATGTTCATTACTTTTGGCCGACTTGCCCATCAATTGACGAGGTACTTCCTGAACTTGAATACCTATACCTTGATATGTTCAACGCTAGGGAGCAAATAAAATGATCAATACTATTGATGATCAAAGTGTTCCTAATTCTAAGCAAACCAGTACAGTTACAGCGAATAACCTTGTTGCGCATACCATTCCATTACAAGGTAAGCATTTAATTGAAGCTAGTGCAGGTACGGGTAAAACTTTTAACATAACACGTATTTATTTACGCTTGTTATTAGAGAAAAACCTAACGGTTGAACAAATACTGGTAATGACCTTTACCAAAGATGCCACCGAGGAATTGCGAGGTCGTATCGATGCTTTTATTCGTGACGCGTTAAACAATTGGGATACTTTGTCAGTAGAAGACGAATACTTTATTGCCATAGCCCAACATGTAAATGCTGATGATGCCAAAATACGTTTAAAGCAAGCGCTATTATATTTAGATGAAGCGTCTATTTTTACCATTCATGGTTTTTGTAAAAGAGTGCTTACCCAACATGCTTTTACTAGTGGTCAATCATTCAATTTGGCTATGGAGTCTGACTGTAACGATGTTCTTTTAGAAAGCACTCAAGATTGGTATCGGGTATTAGCTCGAGTATCACCATCAGAGTTTTTGCTTATATCTGAATTTTGGGCAACACCTCATGCATTTGTAAATCAATTTGCAAAAGCGATTGGTAGAAACAACAGTTTAGATTTAATTGATGAAGCGTCAGTCATTAATAACTTTGTTGATTTAGTTAAACAATCAATAGCATCCATAGAAAATAACCATGCACAATTAGTCACTTATTTAGTCGATGTTAAAAAGGGTAAAGACAGAGAATTACGCGAGCTAGAGCTTCAGCAATTAGTTGATTGGCTAACCTTATTAGAAAACCTATTAAGAACAGATTTGCCATCAGCACTTGAGTTAGCTAATGGCAAAATGGCTGATGCATTTATTGATGGAAAACGTTATTCCCGTTCTCAATATAAAGCAGAGTTACTTGAGATTTTCGAACCCGTAAAAGAAGTTAAAACCTTAGCTAAAAAACTCAGTAAAAGTATTAATAGAGCACGCGCATTAACGATTGTACGTGAAGGTATTTATAACATCAGAAAAGATGTGAACGATAAAAAGTTAAGTCGAGATTTAGTCAGTTTCGATGACTTAATTACTCGTCTGGCTAATCAATTAATAGTTACGGGTTACGATAAAGGCGCTGATTTAAAAGAATTAAATGAGCCGAGTGAATTAAGTGGCGATATAAGCGATGACTTACTTATATCTTCTGAATCACAGAAAGATAATTTGCTAGCAGAGTTATTGTTTAAGCAATTCCCTGTCGCTTTAGTTGATGAATTTCAAGATACCGATCCACAGCAATTTACTATTTTACAGGCTATTTATTACCAGCAACCAACCGCCGCACTTTACATGATAGGTGATCCTAAACAGGCTATCTATGGCTTTAGGGGCGGTGATGTATTTGCTTATTTAGCTGCGCGTTCTGGCTGTGATTACCAATGGATTATGGATACTAATTGGCGCTCTAGTGAAGCGATGATCCAAGGTTATAATCGCCTTTTTTATGGTAATAAATTATCTGAACCAGCTCGTGATGTATTTAAATATTCTATCGATTACTCTCCCGTTAAGGCCTCACCAAAAGCAAAAGAAAAACAATTAGCTGATGCTAGCTATAACGCATTGCAATTCATTCATTTTACTCCTGAGAAATCACGCGGTTCTGTTCCACAATCATTTAGACCGACTATGGCTAAATGGTGTGCAAATGAAATTGTTCGCCTATTGAGTTTATCTGCTAGTCATAATACTTATACGACTATTCGACCTCAAAATATAGCCATTCTTGTGCGTGACGGTGCTGAAGCTAGAGTGATTAAAGAAGCTTTAGATAACGCAGGTTTAGCGTCAGTATTTATGAGTAACCGCTCAAACTTATTAAAGAGTGAGCAAACTAAACAACTCGTTCAAGTGCTTAAGGGGATTTTGTTTGTTGAAAACGATCGTTACTTCTCAGCGGCGTTAGCATCAGATTTACTCGGTTTTAACGCTAATAAGCTTTATGTGTTACAACACGATGAATTAGCATGGCAAAATTTGAAGCTCGCGTTCTTATCTTTAAAACAAGAGTGGGAATCGAAAGGCTTTATTGGTATGGCGTTAAAGTTAATGCATGAGCACTTTATAGGCTTTAGCCAAGATAAAGACCGTGTATTAACTAACTTGCTGCATTTGTTTGAATTACTGCAATCGGCAAGTCAGCGTCATAAACAACCACAAGAATTACTTTATTGGTTTGAGCAACAAGCTCAACAAGACAATCCTGATATTGAAGCCGAACTGCGTTTAGAAAGTGATGACGACCTTATCCGTATTGTTACGCAACATGGCGCTAAAGGCTTAGAATATCCCATTGTATTCGTTCCTTTTTCAACACGTTTTAAAGATCCTCTTAAATTTGGTGCTAAAGCTGTTACTTTTATTGAATATCATGACGACCAAGGTAACTTAGCCCTTAGTTTAGACGGTACAGATAAAGCTAAACAAGCCATGGCTGATGAAGCTTACGCAGAAGCTGTTAGACTTTTATATGTAGCAGTTACACGTGCAGAGCAACGCTGTTATTTATTAACAGTAGAGTTTGATAAATGCGAAAACTCTCCATTAGGTCAAACCTTACAATGGCAAAAAGATACAGATGTACAGCAAAGTCTTCAACAACTCGTTAATGATAACCCTAACGATATTGGTTTAACTTTAATCGATGATAATGAAGATGTAGCTGATTGCTATTTAGCTGACTCATCGAATGCTGCAAATATAGAAACTTTATCAGCTGAGAAATTCTCAGGAAAAATTGAGCGCGATTGGTGGTTAAGCTCATTTACTGCTTTAAGTAGAAACCTAAAACATAAAGGTATTTCAAGACCTGATAGGGATAATGAGCTTGATGAACAAGACAATTTATTGCTGTCGTCTGTTCTTTCAAATCTAGTCAATAGTGATACTGAACAAGCTGCAGATTTCAATCAATCCAGTCAATTACGCTTTGTAATAGAAAAGGGCGCTCATACGGGTAACTTATTACATAACATATTTGAAAAGTTAGAATTTGATCAACCCAACTGGCCTGAAGCTTTTGAGTGGCCATTAAGCAAATACGGTGAATTACCCGCTGGTTATTCTGAATTAGATTTACAACATTGGTTTGAGCAAGTGTTAGCCGCACCTTTAACTTCATCTGTACCTTCATTAGTAGCTCAAGAGGTTGAAGGCATTGAAAGTGCCGAAAACATTGAGAAAGCGTCTTCTTTGAATGATGTAGAGCAACAATTCAGCTTACAAGATCTATCGAAAGATCGCTGTATTGTTGAAAGTGAATTTTATTTCCCAATGAATGCATCAAACACCAGTGATCTTACCTCCTTGTTAACGCAGCATCGCAAAGAGCAAATGATCTCACCTGAAAACAGTATGTTGAACGCACAGCTCATTGCACAAATTCAAGAAGTACAATTACCTCATTACCATAAATTAAAAGGTATGATGCACGGTTTTATCGATTTGATATTTGAACAAGATGGAAAGTTTTATGTTTGCGATTATAAATCTACCTTTTTAGGTGAAGATTTTAGTTTTTATACAAAAGAAGCTATGAGAGCTGATATTGAACACAACCATTACGATTTACAGTATTTAATATACTCGCTAGCTTTACATCGTTATTTGTCGTTCGCTTTACCTGATTACGATCCACAAACGCATTTTGGTGGTATTTATTATCTGTATTTACGTGGTGTAACTAATGATCTCGCGTATTCAGGTGCAGGAGTTTATCAGCGTTCAATAACGGTGAGCGAGTTAGAATCCCTCGATAGCATTTTTACAGGAGTAAGTGATGAGTAATCTAGACTCGAGCAACTTAAACTCATCAAGCCAGATTATTAATGAAAGAGTTTATCCAAACTACGCATTAGCACGTAAAGAAATCGCTAGCATAGAACCTATAGATTATTTTTTCGCACAAGACTTAATTACCGCTTTTAGCGTAAGCCAACCTCAACGTGTTGAGCTTTTTCACTTATTTATGGCTCTTAGTCAAAGCTTAAGAGAAGGACATACGTGTTTACCTCTTCACGTTATCGCCAATACACAATACGGATATTTAAGTGATGAAACAGGCGTTGTTGTGAATCACGGTTTTGTTTTTTCTGATTTAACCAAGCTTAATGATTTATTCACGGCTATCAATGTTTCTGTTGAAGCCAAACATCCTATTGTATTTGATGATGAGCGTTTATATTTACGTCGTTACTTTCAATTTGAACAAGATTTGTTTAACGAAATACAACTAAAAGCTAACGTGTCAGAACCTGAAACAATACAGACAAGGCTTTATCAAACTTGTATCGATATGCTTTTCCCTGATGAATCAAATACCACTACAGATATTGATTGGCAAAAGGTAGCAATAACTAACGCTTTAAATAAAAACTTTAGTGTTATTGCTGGTGGTCCTGGTACGGGTAAAACCTACACAGTAACAAAGCTACTTGCTGCGTTAGTTTATTTACATCAGCAACAATCTGTAGATAATACTCAGCTGCCATTAAAAATGGCACTTGTAGCACCTACAGGTAAAGCGGCGCAGCGTTTATCAGAGTCGATCGTTAATGCGGTCAATGGTTTTAGAAGAGTTATAGGTGATGAAATACTTAATCAAATACCTAATGATACTCACACTATACATAGACTATTAAGAGTTATACCGAATAGCCCAAACTTTAGATTTAATGAAAATAACAAATTAAATATTGATGTATTACTGATTGATGAAGTGTCTATGGTTGATTTAGCTTTAATGACCCGTGTTTTTAGAGCTTTGCCAAAACAGTGTAAAGTTATTTTACTCGGAGATGCTGACCAACTTCCTTCAGTAGCTGCAGGTAGCGTATTGAGTGATTTAGCTCCTAGACCGTTTTTAGGTTATAGCACAGATAATGCTGCTTATTTAAAACAATTAACAGGGTTTGAAATACCAAGTATTAACAAATCAGCTAAAGCAAAGCAGTTATCAAATAGTCCTTCGGCTAATTCGCATAATAATGCACTTGATCATACACGCGACAGTGTCACTTTTTTAACAAAAAGCCGACGTTTTGATGGAGAAGGTGGGATTGGTCTGATTGCACAAGCCGTCATTGCTGGTAATTACGACCAAAGCTGGGCTTTACTGAATAATAATGCATCAAGCGAACGTAATACTTCCGATCAAATCACCCATTTAAAAGGAGATTTAATCACTTGGCTATTACCTCTCATTAAAAAATATTATTTGCCTATATCTGCATGTGAAAATATTGCTGAAGCTTTCACGTTATTTTCTAAGTTTCGCGTGTTATGCGCTACTCGAGTAGGTGAGCAAGGTGTTGATTATTTAAATGAACTGATCACTTCTTTAATAGTAAAAAAAGGCGAGCACCAAGAGCTTTATCATGGTCGTCCCATTATTATTTCAGAAAATAATTATCACCAAGGTTTATATAATGGTGATATTGGTTTTTTATGGAAAAATGAAGCGGGACATTTAATGGCTGTATTTGAAGATAATAATGAGGAGAGCGTTTTTCGTTGGATAATGACAAGTAAATTACCACATTTTGAAACGGTATTTGCCATGACCATTCATAAAACCCAAGGCAGTGAGTTTTCGCACGTTGCTATGATTTTACCCAATCAAAAAGACAATCGACTATTATCGCGAGAATTGTTATATACTGGCATCACTAGAGCAAAAGATCATATTAGTATTGCTTCAAATGCCAGAGTGTGGAGGCAAGGTGTAGAGACACAAATCAAACGTTATTCGAGTCATTCTAATAACAACGCATGAAACAAATGCGTATAATAAACAAAGTTAAATCATAATATTTATAATAACAATCTGAAAAATAAAGTAGTTTTTAATGCAATTAGTAGACATCAATAAATCAATTTATCGTAAACGATTAAATATAGTTATAGCAATATTTGTCGCCTGTTTAACCCTTATATCTATTGGTTTCGGCGCAATCCTTATTCAACTCTTCGGTGATGCATTACCTGCAATAGATCCTGATACAGGTGAAGCCCTCAGTAATTTTAGATTCAATTTTGTTGGTGTGATTTTAGCACTTTTAGTGTGTATCAGCATTCTGCAACAATTAAAAAATCATCCGTTCTGTAAAGAGATCCATTATGTTTGGGTACTTAAGCAAATTCAAAATATTATTTACAGACGTTTGAAAAATATTAAAGCAGCTGTAAAGAATTATGAAACAGAACCAGATATCAATGCTTTTGTTGTATTAAGTTTTTACTACAAAAGTTTAATACAAGTTTATATGTTAGATAACAATACATTGACTATTTCAACAGTTAAGCAAGACCTAGTAAGCTTAGAAGAAAAAATGGCAGAGTTAAATATAGATATATCTGTACATGAATTTAGTCGTGTTTTACTTATTGAGTATCGTTAAACTTTTTATAAATTTTAGTGGTAAGAAACGGAAAATATAAATATGAAAAAACATAAAAATGAAGCAGAACTATTAAAAAAAGCTATCGATGTTGGTGAGAAATACGCTAAAAACCGTGGCTATAAAGGCTTTGCTGCTACCAATTCAGCTAAAGATAAGATAGAAGCGCTTTACCGTTTATTAGTGAGCGACAAATTAGTTCAACCATTAGCCGTTAGCGATGAAGATCAACCACACATGAAACATAAATTAGCTTTATGGATATCTAAGCAGTTACCTGCAGATCATCCTTTAAATCAATAAATAAGACATTATTAAATGAATCGTAAAAAGAAAATCAACCAAGTATTAAAAAGCAAAGTTAAGAAGATGAATGCTAAGCTTCAAAAAACTAACAAGCCTAAGTATGTATCTAAAGCAGAAAGAGAAAGAATTGCTTTAGAAGAAGCAGCGCAGAATGATAATAGTACTAACGAAGTCACTTCTGAAGAGTAGGTTATAGTTCAGGCAATATGTTTAACACCAATATAATTAGACGAATATTACATCCTATAGACATATGCTCTATAGGATGATGTTAAATTAATAATGCTTATGGTCGGAACAATCCACTTAAAACGCTGTTCTATAAGGTTTACTATTTAGTGGGTTACTCGGAAAAGACTATTTTATTTTTATCTAAATCTCTCGCATATGCAGAAAACTTAGGACCTCGTTGCTGCGGCTCTCCTTCACAAGTTCCGCCTAATTCAATAACCTTACTATAAAGTCTCTTTACTTCTTCAGTAGTACCAACATTAAAACCAATCATTGTCCCATTTCCATTACTTGCTGGTTCTTCATTAAAAGGGATGGCTACAGCAAATGCGAAGTATTCACACTGCCAAAAGGTCATTCTGTCAGTTGATAAAACTTGGTTAACTTCTGTTTTTTCAAAAAGTGAATCATAAAATTTAATCGCAGCATCCAGGTTATTTGTTCCAAGAACGCAATAGTCCATTTTCATAATTTAATATCTCATCGTTTAATATGGTTTTAGTAAAGTTTGTGTTGTTCAGGTTTTACAAACCAAAGTATACCCATGCAAATATTCACGAACAATACCTGTGACTGTATAATGGATATGCATATTTGTATGGAACGAACTGTGAATTTTAGAGCTCAGGTGTATCTTTATTTACTAAGTTCAGAGGCTAAATAATCAAATATAACTCGTAACTTACGGCTAGTTTTTAATTCTCTATGGCTAACGAGCCATGTATCTTTTTCAAAAGCAGGAAATGATGGTAAAACTCTTTCAACTAAATGTTCGGCATCGCCAATACTTTCCATCATGAAGCCAATACCAGCAACATGTTTTACCATTTCCCATTGAACGAGGTGATTAGCTACAATGATAGGGAAGTTATTTAAACTTAAGTCAAAACCAAATTTTTTTAGGTATGAAATAATACTATTTGAATGATCAACGCCTAGGAATACAGATTCTTTTAAATCTTGTGGTGATTTTCTATGTTTCAAATTTTGTACATAACTTTTAGAAGCGTATAAATGCCCTTTGACTTTTTTAACACGCTTTGCAATAAGTTCTTGTTGGGTTGGTCGATAATTGCGGATAGCAATATCAGCCTCGCGGCGAGATAGATCGCTAGTATCGGTTGAAGCAATTATTTCTATCTCAATTTTTGGCCATTGATTCCGTAATTTTTCTATTATAGGTGGAAGAATAAAAGCCGAAATAATTTCTGTAGCACTTATACAAACACTTCCTTCTACTGTTTCAGCATGACCCGACGCCATGAGTGATAAATTATTAGCGGCATCTCTCATTACTTTAACTTGTGCCATCAAGTCAGTTCCACTTTGTGTAAGCACTAGCCCTGAGTTTGTTCTTTCAAACAATGAAACACCTAGTTCTTTTTCTAATGCAGAAATTTGTTTGCCAATGGTTGGTTGCGTCATCCCTAGTGATCGAGCAGCTGCGGATAGGGAACCTTCCTCTGCAGTAACAAGAAATGCACGAGCTCTATTCCAATCAAACTTAATGGAGCGTCTATCCATAAAATATGTATATCCCATATATATTAGTGTTGTAGAAGTATCTATATTAGCAACAAGTTTATAAAGAAACGACTTCTACTATAAAAATGTAAAGGAGGAAAAACAAAATGTAGACATAAAAAAACCAGTCATTTGACTGGTTTTTTTTGTTTAAAGCAAAGCTTCAAATCTTATTTTTTGTAACTTTCGTTATGTACACTTAAAACAGCACGACCCGATGGATCAGCGTTGTTTTGAAAGCTTTCATCCCAAGCTAATGCTTCTTCAGTACTACAAGCAACAGACTTGCCACCAATTATACAGTCTGCAGCAGATGGTAGTGGGTATTTATCTTCAAAGATACAACGGTAGTAATAGCCTTCTTTGCTATCAGGTGTGTTTACAGGAAATCTGTATTCAGCACTTTCAAGTTCATGGTCAGTTACTTGTGTTTCAATAAACTCTTTCAAGCTATCGATCCAAGAATAACCTACACCATCAGAGAATTGCTCTTTTTGACGCCACAAAATTTCTTTTGGTAAATAACCTTCAAAAGATTCACGTAAAATGGCTTTTTCCATTTTACCGTTCCCACACAACTTATCTTCTGGGTTGATGCGCATTGCAACATCCATAAAGTTTTTGTCTAGGAATGGTACGCGTGCTTCAATTCCCCAAGCCGACATAGATTTGTTTGCACGAAGACAATCAAATTTATGTAAACGGTCAAGCTTACGGTTAAGCTCTTCATGAAATTCTTTAGCGTTTGGCGCTTTATGGAAGTATAAGTAACCACCGAAAATTTCATCAGCACCTTCACCAGAAAGAACCATCTTAATACCCATAGCTTTAATTTTACGTGCCATTAAATACATAGGGGTAGATGCACGAATAGTCGTTACATCGTAAGTTTCTAAATGATAGATAACTTCCTTAAGTGCATCGATACCTTCTTGCTCAGTAAAGATAACTGAGTGATGAATTGTACCAATACTGTCTGCAACGGTTTGTGCTGCAATTAAATCTGGAGAACCTTCTAAGCCACACGCGAACGAGTGAACTTTAGGCCACCAAGCTTCAGATAAGTCATTTTCTTCAATACGGCGAGCCGCAAATTTTTGCGTGATAGCAGAAATAAGTGAAGAATCTAAACCACCTGAAAGTAATACACCATAAGGCACATCAGTCATTAAATGACTTTTAACCGATTCTTCTAATGCTTCGCGAATCTTGGTAGTGCTTGTTGTGTTGTCTTTAATCGCATCGTATTTGTGCCAGTTACGGTTGTAGTACTTTTGTACTTCACCTACACGACTATCTAAAATATGTCCTGGAGGGAATTCGCTCACTGTTTTACAAATCGGCATTAATGCTTTCATTTCTGAAGCAACGTAAAAGTTACCGTCAGCATCGTAGCCCGTGTAAAGTGGAATAATACCCATATGATCACGTGCGATTAGGTAAGAGTTGTCTGTTTCGTTATATAAACAAAATGCAAACATACCTTGAAGCTTATCAACAAACTCAACACCAAACTCTTCATATAAAGGAAGAATAACTTCACAGTCAGAACCTGTTTTAAAGGTGTAATCAACGTTTAAGTTTTTAGCGAGTTCTTTATGGTTATAAATTTCACCATTAACCGCTAAAACGTTTGTTTTGTCTTGATTGTATAGTGGTTGAGCGCCGTTTTCAGTATCTACAATTGAAAGACGTTCATGAACTAAGATGGCGTTGTCATTGCTGTAAACACCTGACCAATCTGGTCCGCGATGACGTAAAAGGCGAGAAAGTTCTATTGCTTTTGGGCGTAATTCTTCAGCCCCGTTTTTTATATCTAATATACCAAAGATCGAACACATTGAAGCGCTACTCCTTTATAGTTAAATTATAATTGCTAGATTATACAATCGTTTATTGTTTGAACAATTTTTTTGACAGTGTCTTGAGGTGTATTTTTCAGGTTTAAAAGAAAAGAAACATTGAACAAGTAGTCAGAGTTGCCACTTTGCCATTTTTGCAGAAAAAATCAATATAAATATGGCTAATGATCTCATTTTCTTTTGTGTATACTATGATTTATTAAGATAACAATTCAAAACAGGTATGTTTTATTCATGTTAATTACGAAGAAGTTGGCGTGCTGTATCGCCTTAGCATTTTCTACATTAAGTATTAACGCTCAATCGTTCACTATAGAAGAACAACGACTAGATAAAGCCACTAAAGTAATACCCGCTATTACATCAGCGCTTTCTGATCGCGTTAATCTCTTTATTGAACAAATTAACAAAGCAAATAATTTAACTGTGTTGAGTCAATTATCCATTAGACATGGAAAGGGCATATGGACAGATGCCAAATTATATTTTAAAAATACTAATCATTATGATGATCGACCTTTATATTGGGCTCGACTTCAAATGTCTAAAGCTTTAAAACAGACTAAAGCTTTTAAAGAATCATTACCTGATCAACAAAGTAAGTTACTTTGGCAGTTCGAAATATATTCTCGTGGCCAAACTGACGTTAAATTCGATCAATACACAACTAAAAGAATTCTAGTTACAGGCTTTGACCCTTTTTTATTAGATAGAAACATAAAACAAAGTAATCCGTCGGGCGTTGCCGCTATTGTTTTAGATAATTTGGTTATTAGCGTTGAAGGTCAGAGTGCAGAAATTGAAACGTTAATTTTGCCTGTTCGATATGCAGACTTTGATCAAGGTATGGTTGAAGAATTATTAACACCGTATTTTAGAGAAAACCCTGTTGATATGATTATTACAACAGGAATGGGAAGAAGCAGCTTCGAATTAGAACGTTTTACAGGATTAAGACGAAGTGCACTTTTACCTGATAATGCAAATGTGATGACAGGAGCTAGTCGAAATAACCCTCTTGTCCCTACGTTACATGACATCCCATTAAAAGGACCTGAATTTTTAGAATTCACTTTACCTGTTGATGAGATGAAAACAGCAAGTGGTTTTTATCCAATAAAAGATAACCGAGTAGTAAGTACTAAGAACGAAATATTGAGGATAACCGCTTTAACTGAATTAATAAATGAAATATCAGTAGAAGGCACTGGCGGTGGTTATATATCAAATGAACTATCGTATAGAAGCTTATTATTACGAGATTTATATAACCCAGTTTTACCTGTTGGCCATATCCACACACCAAGTATTAAAGGATATGATGAAGGTAAGATAAAGTTAATTTTATCTCAATTAAAAGGTATGTTGACCCAAGCATCAAAAACCCTTTAATACATTTATGATTACTAACAAATATAACGCATAAAAAAACGCCCTTTAGTAATTTACAAAAGGGCGTTTTTATTTAATCCTGTCTTTAAAAAAACTTCACAATAATTATTAATTATTACATTACCGCTATTTTAAGTTTTTGACCTGGTTGTAAATATTCATTCCTTGTTAAGTTATTCCAAACCTCTAAATCTTTGATCTTCACTTTAAACTTATTCGCAATTCGCGCAAATGAATCTCCACGTTTCACACTATAAGTTATCGTATTAGATTGTGATCCTTTAAAAATCACGAGCTTTTGACCTAACTTTAATGTTGATTTAGCAGAAATGTTATTCCACTTAACAATGTTTTTAGTTGATACATTATGAGCTTTACTAATATCCCACAAAGTATCACCTGATTTAACAATATGTGTTTGCTTGGTTTGACTCGGTTTACTTGGGGCTACCTTACTAGAAGCAAGCGCTAAGTGTTCAGGCAAAACATAGCTTCCATCTTTAGGCGCGACAGGTATCAATAGATGTTTACCTGCACGTATATTAGTACCTGATATTTTATTAATGGTTTTAATTGAATCTATATCAATATGAAATTTCTGAGCTATTTTACCTAAGCTGTCACCAGACTTTATTTGATAACGCTGCCACACCATTCTATCTTTTTTAGAGAGTAACGCGATTTTTTCATTAAATTTCACGATATTTTCTTCAGGTAAAAGAAAGCTAGTTTTGTGATTAGGATCTGTTGCCCATTGGTTAAAACCAGGGTTGAGGTCTTGAAACTCTTCTAACGATAATTCAGCCAAAGAAGCAGCTACCGTTAAGTCAATTTGTGAATTAACAGGAACAGAGCCAACAACTTTTTTATTATCAATAGGGTAGAGCTCAATATCAAATTCATGAGAACGTTCGATAATATCAATAATTGCCAGTAACTTAGGCACATAATCTCTCGTTTCTTTTGGAAGCTCTAATTCCCAGTAATGAGTAGGTCTCTTTTTACGTGCATTCTTACGCATAGCACGTTGAACTCGACCTTCACCAGAGTTGTATGCAGCTAGAGCTAACATCCAATCACCATCGAAAAACTTGTTCAAGTAATTTAAGTATTGAATAGCACTTTGGGTTGAAGCAACTACATCACGTCTACCGTCATACCACCAGTTTTGCTGTAAACCAAAGTGTTTACCTGTACTTGGAATAAATTGCCACAATCCTGAAGCGTCGACACTTGAACGTGCGTAAGGGTTAAATGCACTTTCCACTAAAGGTAAAAGGGCAATTTCAATAGGAATATTGTTTTTTTCAAGTTCTTCTATAATATAAAATAGGAAAGGTTCTGAGCGTTTAAGAAGGTTATTCAATGCAGTGGGATGTTTTAAATAATTATTCCTGTGTTTTATAACACTTTCATTAATCGGAATATCTAACACTAAATTATTTTTTATACGATCCCAAACATTGGAATATTCGACTAGTTCAGCCACTTTAATAACTTCAGCTGAAGTTGTATTTGGTGTTTCTTGCTGAATACCTTGAACCAACATACGATGTATGTCTGACGGTTTAGCTGCATTTTCTGGCTTAATTTGTTGATTATCTTCTTGTTCGTCTTGCTGATATAAAGCGGTGCTTTGACACCCAGCTAAGGCGATAGATAATGCTAATGATAAAGAAATATACTTCATGAAAATTTCGATTCGTTAAAAGTGGCGCCAGTGTTACTTATTTAGAATATATATTCAATAAAGAGTCTGTAACTTACTGTAAACTCTTTTTTGCTATTACAGACTAAACTCCATTAAAACTCATTTTTCCATAATCTTAATTGAATAAATGTTTCTAAATCCGAAGCTAAGTTTTTGTCACTAAACACTTCTACACTTTGCTTTATATTATTGTCGAAACATCTTAAAAAAGGATTCACTTTCTTTTCAATACAAATAGAAGTAGGGATGCTACTTTGACCTTTCTCTCGTAACTTGCTGACATAGTTATAATAGTTAACCAGCTCTTCATTTGTTGGATCAACCGTTAACGCAAAAGCTAAATTAGCCATAGTATATTCATGGGCGCAATATACACGGGTTTTTTCAGGTAGTGCCGATAAGGAATTTAATGAATGATACAGTTCTTCACTGGTGCCATCAAAAACACGTCCACAACCGGCTGAAAATAATGTATCACCACAAAATAAGTTATCTTCCATCAAATATGCAACATGCCCTAATGTATGCCCAGGTATATCGATAACCTGACAGCTAATATTTAACGATTCGTCATGAATGACATCACCATCTTTCACTTTTATGTTACTGTATTTTTGTGCTTCTTTTGTTGGACCATAGGTTGTTACAGGCCAAGATTTTTCGTTACAGAATGCTACAAGCTTTTCTACACCGCCCACATGATCACTATGACGATGGGTAATATATATAGTAGAAAGTTGTAGGTTATTTTCTTCTATATATTGGATACATACGTCTGCATCACCAGGATCAACTAATCCAACATGTTGACTTATTTTTGAATGAATACACCAAATATAGTTATCGTTAAATGCTTTAATCGCTTTAATTACGAGAGGGTTATCAGATTGAATTGATTGCATAAGAAGTTTAAATTTACTATATAATTAGTGTGATGTAGCTATTATAAACTGTCTGTGTAGAATTCGGTATAAACCTTTTGTTTCTGGATTTTTCTTAAGGTCGTTTGTGCCTAAGATATTATTTTCACAGTAAGCTTTTGAATATTTAATAAGGCAAATATATAACGTGCCGCTTGCTACTCGAACATCTAACCCATGTTCGTTTAGAAAATCTATTAGATAGAGTTTATGCTAGCTTTGTACCTGTTTTAAATCGAATGAAATTGAAACCTAAAAGATCATAAAACCTTAGGAATATAAAGTATATGAAACCCGCTTTAGCTTTTAGAAAACAACGTCATCCTAAAAGTTGGCTACAAATACCTAACGGCGATATTATTCTTAATGAAATTAATGACGTTGTCGCTAAATGGTGTCCAAAGTTTTTTGGTTATCATCTACTTAAAATTGGTGCGTTAAGTGGAGAAGTGAATTGTGATGACTCGCCAATTAACCATCATATAACCGTTTCAGAAGACGTTGAAAATGCTTCAGTGGTTGCCGATATAGATGATTTACCTTTTTTAGAACACAGCATAGATGTTTGTGTATTGAGTAATGTATTAGAATTTACAGGGGATCCCCATCACGTTGTGAGAGAAGCCAATAGGGTGCTTATTCCTAATGGCTACTTAGTCATAACAGGTTTTAATCCTTTTAGTTTAGCTGGCCTTAATCGATTTATACCTTACAGACGCCAACATTTCCCTTGGAATGAACGTTTTTTCTCTGCTATGCGCGTTAAAGATTGGTTACACCTTATGGGCTATGAAATTCTTGCAGATGAACACTTATTACATTCATCACTCGTTGGAGAGATCGGACAAGGTAAATTGATCGACTATTGGAATAAGTTTGCTAAAGCTTTTTTACCTCAATTAGCTTCGGTTTACGTTATAGTGGCAAAAAAACGCGTTTTACCGCTAACGCCTATTAAGCCAAAATGGAAATTAAGCCCTAAGTTTTCACCTGTTAAAGTCGCAGGGATGAGCTCTAGCCACAAATCTCCGAAAAGAAATGTACTCAATACAAACACTACGGGTAGAAAATAATATTAAACAGTCAGATCCGCACGTAAGATCAAAAATTAATACCCATAGTCATTAACAACATAAAAATTAACTAAATAAGATATTTGATACCTATATTATGACATTCAAAACCATTACAAACTTAGAACTAGAAAATCACCTAACTACACTTTTAAAGCCTTCTAAAATTAGAGACTTTTGTCCTAATGGTTTACAAGTTCAAGGTGCAGAAGTCATACAAAAAATAGTGACAGGTGTTACGGCGTCTCAGGCATTAATTAATGAAGCGATACGTTTAAAAGCTGATGCACTTCTTGTTCATCACGGTTATTTTTGGAAAAATGAATCTTACTTAATTAAAGGTATGAAACATCAACGAATAAAATCATTATTAGTAAACGACATTAACTTATTCGCTTATCATTTACCTTTAGATATTCATCCTGTTTTAGGAAACAATGCACAGCTTGCTAAATTATTAGACATTAACGTGACAGGACCTTTAGAGCTAGGTAATGAATACAGTGTAGCTATACAAGGTGAGTTTTCTCAGGATAAAACAGGTGATGAATTAAAATCAATAATATCAACACGTTTAAATAGAGAATGCTTACATCTACAACCACCATCAAACAAACCAATTAAAACCATTGCTTGGTGTACAGGTGGCGGACAAAACTATATTGAATTAGCCGCAGAACAAGGCATTGACGCCTTCATTTCAGGTGAAGTATCAGAGCAAACTACACATATGGTAAATGAAATGGATATTCACTTTTTCGCTGCAGGTCATCATGCAACAGAGCGTTATGGAGCAAAGGCTTTAGGTGAACATTTACAAGCTGAATTAGGTGTTGAAGTGATATTTATAGATATCGATAATCCAGTTTAACGCTCCATTGCAAACTAGCTTGTGAACCATTGAGCAATACGCCCGAGTAACTCATATAAAGTACGTGTTGTTTTTTCCAGAGTTGACACATTAGGTAGATTTAACAGTATTTCTGAAGACTCACCTTTATACAATAAATCTGTAGGTGCTAGAAGTGGTGACAAGTTTTGCATTTTAAAGTAGCGATAAGCTCTTGGCATATGTATGGCATTGGTGACTAAAACAAAATTCTTATTCTTTAATAAAGGAGACAGTAGCTCAGCTTCTTCTTTAGTGTCTTTAGGTCGCTCTTCTATAATAATTTTATCAGCGGGAATGCCAATACTTATCGCAGCTTCTTTAACCTTTTTGGCGTTAGATACTTCATCAGTAAACGCATGACCAGATGTAATTAATATTGCTTCAGGGTGAAGCACAAAAATACGATGGGCTTCCATTAAGCGCTCTAAAGAGCAGGTCTTGAGTTGAGCAATAACAGGTAATCTATTATTGGTAGTATGGCTACAACCGAGTACAACAATATAATCGACACTTTCTTGCAACTTTTCAAACATAGGAATTTCTTCATCAATCGATTTAACTAATTGGTTAGAAACGATAGGAGTCGAACTTAATAAGAGTACAAAAAAACCAGCAACCAAGAAACGTTGCCCAAGCTTAGGCTTATATTTCAAAAGAATAATACTAATGAGTATAAGTAAAAGCGTTATATTTAATGGTGTTAATAATATACCTATTAGTTTTTTCAGAGAAAATAAAAGCATGTTTATCAGTTTATTATTAATTAATAAGAGTCTTGCCTCAGTATAACGATTCCAAATATATTATTCATTGGAATTTTTGTAAATAGCCGTCTAAAAGTCTATTGCAATTTAATTTTAACTAGTGTTTAATAAGCGCCATTGAAAATAATTTAATTGTCTACAAGTAAATATTTTATAGGTTTATCTATCTAAAATAACTTGTATATTTTATCCATTTTTAATACCAGAAGAGGTGCGATAGCCAGGTAAATAATACGAGGAAGCCAATATTCCTATGACTATTATTGAGGGGGACTATCGCCGAGAATATTGTTGTTAATGGCACATAATATTCGGTCGCTAAGGTTGAATCCTTAGGGCTGTCACCATGTTGGTGGAGAGCTTCTGGCTGAATGTTTAGTTTTAAGTTCGTCTGCACACTAATCCAATCAGTCATGCTCTTCCTTAAGTATTAATCGTTCTAAAACGAATTTAAAGGAAAGTATAATGTTAAAAATCACACACACAAATGCCGTTCAATTGCCTCAATTAATAAGAGCGAGTTTATAATGTCTACACTTAAAAATTTAACTATATCTAAATTTGGTGGAACTAGCGTTGCCGATTATGAAGCAATGGTTAGATGCGCAAAAATCATCCAAAACGATCCATCAAATAAAGTTGCTGTTGTGTCTGCTAGTTCAGGCGTAACAAATCATCTTGTTCGTTTAGGCCAACCTCAAATTAGCGAAGATGAACAAGTAGAAATTATAAATAGTATTAAAGCTATTCAATTAAATATTACTCAACATTTGAGCAAACAAGCTGAACTAAATGAAACGGTAGAGAAACTATTAGCAGAATTAACGCAGTACGCTAAAGAGCAATCTCTCAATCATAGTTTACGTACTGCCGATGCAATACTTTCGTACGGTGAACAATTTAGCTCAATTATATTTGCTGAAGTTTTACAAACTATTGGTGTTAATGGTAAAGCGTTTGATATTCGTCAAATTATGAAAACAAACAGCTTATTCGGTAAAGCGGTTGTTGATCTTGAATTACTCAAAGAAAATGCTTTAGCTATTTTAAAACCTGAACTCGAAGAACATATTATTGTTACACAAGGTTTTATTGGTCAAAATGAAGCAGGACAAACAACGACTTTAGGTCGAGGTGGCTCTGATTACAGTGCTGCACTTTTAGCTGAAGCACTAAATGCTGATGACTTAGCTATTTGGACAGACGTTGTAGGAATATTTACAACAGATCCTCGTATTACTGATAAAGCTCGTGCAATTAAAGAAATTAGTTTTGGTGAAGCGGCAGAAATGGCAACATTCGGCGCTAAAATTCTACATCCAGCAACTCTTATTCCAGCAATGCGTCAAAACATTCCAGTATTTGTTGGTAGTAGTAAAGCACCAGAGCAAGGTGGTACACGTATTCAGAAAGTTGTCGATTCTTGTCCAACCTATAGATCAATTGCGTTAAGACGTGAGCAAACTTTAGTGACGGTTAAAAGTCCTGAAATGTTACATGCGAGCGGATTTTTAGCTAAAGTTTTTGCTATTTTGGCTAAACACGAACTCAGTGTTGATCTGATCACAACCAGTGAAATTAGTGTAGCACTTACTTTCGATAATCCAGTAGGTTCAACTCAAGCCGTAATTACTAAGGCTGTTGTTCAAGATTTAGAAAACCTATGTGATGTAAAAGTGGAAGATGGTTTATCTTTAGTTGCTGTAATTGGCAATAATATGCATTCAAGCAGTGGTATTGGTAATAAAATATTAAATGCAGCTGAAGGCGTTAATATCAGAATGATGTGTCAGGGAGCAAGTGCTCATAATTTGTGCTTTTTAGTACCTGAAGCAGAAGCTAACCAAGTTGTAGAGAAATTACATAGTACACTTTTCTCGTTTTAATGGCTTAACTTACTGATTTGTTAATAAAGTATTAAATTATTGTTTAATTAACGATGAAGAATGACTATAGTATGTAGTAAATCGCTTAAACCTTTAGGCGAGTAATATATTACTAAATAGGTGAAAATATGTCAGAAAACAGCGGATTAAAAAATATTAACTCAATACTTTTTGTGTGTATGGGAAATATTTGTCGCTCACCAAGTGCGGAAGCTGTTTTTAGACATAAAGCTAAACAAGCTGGTTTATCTATTGTTATTGATTCAGCAGGAACTGTTGGTGCTCATGCTAGAGAGAAACCAGATCATCGCGCGCAAAAAGCAGGTATGGCACGCGGTTACTCTTTCGATAAAATCAAAGCACGTAAAGTAACAGAAAAAGATTTTGATAATTTTGATCTTGTTCTTGCGATGGACAGTGACAACGTAAGCGGTTTAAAGAAAGTTGCACCTCCACATCTTCATTACAAAATTCAATTGTTTTTAGACTATGCCGCTAATCATGAAGAAACTGATGTTCCTGATCCTTATTACGGCGGAGCTAAAGGTTTTCAATTTGTTATAGATTTAGTTGAAGACGCAAGCGATGGTTTATTAGCAAAACTAAAGTAGGGATCGCATCTTACTTTAATCATATCAAATATATTATTAGCGCTTAGTTAATGTAGACACCTTACGATTAGTTTTAAACTCTAAGTGATAAGGCTAAAACATAAACTAAGCGTCTACATATAAAATTATATCTAGTCATCCTATTCCTAATAACTATTTTTTATTTTTTATTTTTTAATAAATCTTAGCCATCAAAAATTTAAACGTAAATTTTATATTCTTAATTTTTTCACGTATGTACTTTTATATCTTAACTATATAAGTAATCAATGACTGTAAATAAAATTAAAAGTAAAACCCAAGTTACTTTTTACTTTTAGCTCTTACATAGTCAAAAAATCAAACATTCTTTATTTCAATTAAAAAATAAAGATACTTCTTCTTTAAAATTTAATCTTTAGCTTATCAAAAGCTGAAATCCAAAATTGAAAGATTGCACAACTCATTCAAATACTAATTTAATTTTTTTAATTTTTTAAAAAAATATAAATGATTTCTTAAACGGAAATAAAAATAAGATAATGCTGTGTAAATTAAAATATAAAGTAGGGCTGTTAGTCGAAACATATTTTACTCGTACACATCCAAGTAGATTTATTTTTATAATATAGTTAATAAGAGAAAAATATAAAATTCTCGGCCGCAAGCGACCGAGTTTCAAAACAAGTTCAGTTGATCGCTATTAATTTCTTTACCATCTAATTCGATTAACTGTTCTTGAACATATTTCCTGATAACTTCTTCTGTTGCGTTACCAATCGTTTCAACAAAAAAGCTTTGTGTCCATAATTTACCGCCCCAGAAATACTGCTTTTTAATTTCAGGATAAATTCTAAAAAACTCACGAGCAGTTATACTTTTAATTATTTGCATAACATCGCTTGGCGACTGTTTAGGGATCCCTCTAATAACCATATGAATATGGTCACTCGGAATTTCTAACTCTACGATATCAATATCGTAGTCATATCCTACTTTTTGAATAATTGCTTTCATTGTTGAACGATAAGGTTCAATGAAGACTTTGTGTCGATACTTTGGTATCCACACAAAGTGGTACATTAATCTAAAGACATGATGTGTATTTCTTTGAAGTTCCATATGAAGAATAGCATTTACTGGGGTCCCCCCAGTATACACTATCCAGCACGGGGGCAAGCCCCCGAGATTTACGCTTCGCTAGTTAAATATTCTCACCCAGTTAAATTCTGAAAAATATTTTATTTAAAAATATCCCACCGCTAAAATAAAAATTTTACCTACTCAAACACATTTTACAAATTCTACTTATCGAATGCTCTCTACAAATAAAATAAACCTATTGAGATTTTAATCTTTAGATAATTCATTTAAACAAACCGAAGCAATGAAACCTGAACGTGTTTTATGATCAGCAGACTTATTCACACGTGCATCAATTTTTTTAATGAGTAACTCGGGAAGCGTTACATTTATCTTTTGGCTCTTTCCTAAATAGGGAACAATGTCTATATCAAGAATGGCCCAAATAACATTTTCATATTTTGCCATATGATGATCAATTAACTTTGCACTAGGGATAACTTCTCCATATTCGGCCAAAATTTCTAAGTGTTCATCAACAGCTTTTTTAAGCTTAGTTAAACCTTCATCAATACTCTCAGCATCAACATTACAACCAGGTAAATCTACTACGGTAAGTGTGTAGATATTCGTTAAATCTTCTCTATTAATCATTACAGGATATTTCATTTATTTGTCCTCAATCAAACTCATACCAAGATAACTCCAGCAACTCTAAATGTAAATATAAAAATAACCCCAGCAACCCCAAGGTTAATCTTTATAACAACCCTAGTAACTCTATTTAAGTTGGCTTTTAGGGTTGTGATAACCCTGTTATTTGATGTGTGAATGCTCACTTACGATAGAGCGTATATATAGCTATTAAAATTATTTTATCTTATAGAGGGGCTAGGGGTGCATTAAGATAAGCGAGGATGTCTAAAAATTTCTGTTTAAAAAGTAATTGATATTAAGTAGTGGGGTTTAAACATATAAATAAAATCAATTAATATAATAGTTACCTTGTTTATTTGCCTTTATTAAGATAAAAAAAGCGCTGAAACATTGGATAAAAATAATAAATATGTATATTTAGATAGTGTTTAAAAACTCGCAAAATTTATGTGGGTAACTGTTAATTACAAGTACGTTTTGTTAATTTACTACTAATAATTTGAAGCATGAATTTATAGGTATTAACAAAGAACTAGTAGCAATGAGTAAAAGTAAATGTATAGACAAATACAAAATTTAGACTATATTTATAGATTCATATATTCATACATTACGTTTACTTAAAAGCTTAATAATTTAGTTGTAAATACAATACTAAGTATTTATAACATATAGATTTTAAAGAGTAAGCTATAAATTTAGGTTTACCATAACTATGCATATTAAAGAGCTAGATTTCTTATGTATTAACATTTTCAATGTGTATATTGAAGTCATGGTATTTATACAAGGGATGTATGAACATTAAATATTTTATATTTGGACTTTTGTGGATAAGTTTTTCACTACATGCTCAAGTGCAAGTAATAAACGAATCAGAACAACAAACACTGCATTATTTAGTTACGTTGAATCCAAAAGAATATGAAACACCTAAAGAAATAGTAGATATTCTTGATCCTTTAATAAAACAGAGTAAACAACTTAATTGGAACAATGTATATTTAGAGGCTTCTACTCTAAAAGCTGAAAGTTTAATTAAACTTGAACAAATTATTGATGCTGAAAGATTATTAAGTGAAATAATTCCTATCGCTAAGGAATTTAACGATCCTATTATTTTAGTTAGGCTTTCTATATGTGAATTAAATGTACTAGAAAGAAGAGGCTATACTCATGAACTTAATAATAAATATCGCTCTTTATTATCGCAAGCTGACAATATTAAAGATGATAAAACCCTAGGAAAAGTATATTTGTCAGCAGGTAGGATTAAAAGTCGTCTTACTGATTATTCAGAAGCATTAAACTCCTTAAAAAGAGCTTATGACATTGCTGAAAAATTAAATGATATTTACCTTTTAGATCAAGTAATAGGGGAGTTAGGTACAACTAACATTCGTATGAAAAACTATGAGGAAGGTATTGTTTATTATTTAAAGTCTTTAAACATAAGTAAAAAAAACAATGCTAAATATGATCAGTCCGTTATTTTATATAATCTTGGTAAGGCTTATTTACTCAATAATGACTTTCTTCTTTCACAACAGATGTATGAAAACTCAATTGAAATAAATATAGAGTTAAATGACGAAATTGGCTTAATGTGGTCTAAACGTGGTTTAGCTGATTTAGCGCTTAAACAAAAAAAGTGGGATAAAGCCATCAATTTATACCATGAAGCAATTGAGTTTTTTTCTGAGATTGACGATAAAATTTCTGAGTTTGTTTCTCTTAATGGACAAGCAGAGGCTTATATAGCGATAAAAGATGCTAATAACGCACAAATAAGTTTAGACTCAAGTAAACGTTTATTAAATACTTTTCCTACCTCTGAAAACATTCTTCGTTATCAAGAATTGCTGTATCGTTTAGAGATATTAAAAGGTAACTACAAGTCTGCTACTGAAATTATAATAAAAAACGTAGAAATAATTAAAAAGGCTCACTTACTTAAGAAAAAACAAGATGTGGAGCGACAACGTATTCATTTCGATTCCCAACTAAAAGATACAGAAAATAGGCTTTTAATGGAAAAAAATGAACTGCAAAAATTCAAAATAGAGCAACAACAGAAACTTGAATATCTTTGGTACTTAATTATTAGTGTAGGTTCCATCTCTTTGGTTATAGTGATGTTTATGTTATATAAACAAATTCAGTTACGAGATAGATTTAAAAAAATGGCACTTCGAGACCATTTAACTCGTAGCCCTAATAGACGAGCTATTTTGGAGTATGCCAATCATTGTTTAGATAACTCTATGTCAAAAGGTAACTCCTTAACTATTGGGTTGGTTGATTTAGATAACTTTAAACAATTTAATGATACTTATGGACATGACATTGGTGACAACGTACTTATTGCTTTCTCTAAAGCATGTAAAAACTCTATGCGTGATGATTACGACTATGGCAAATATGGAAGGTATGGTGGAGAAGAGTGGCTAATTGTTTTACCAAATTCATCAAAAGTAACAGCACAAGAAATATTTAATCGTATAAAAGAAAATTTTTCTCAATTACATATTGAAGGATTAGCTGAAAATCACAAAGTAACTTTTAGTGTAGGAGTTGAATCATTTGACAAAAACACCGACCAAAGTGTTGCAAGTATTATTTCTAAGGCTGATAAGAAACTTTATATAGCGAAAGATAATGGAAAAGACCAAATAGTATTTTAGCTTACTATATATATATAAAATCACTTTAAAGAAATATTTAAAGTGTTTTTTTTATTTGGTCTAGGTGGCAAAATTCAATCATTGTCTAAATTATTTGCCTTTGTTATAAACACATCTAATTGAAGTCACAATGTAACTCATTTGATGCTTAGTAAACTATGGGAAGTCCAAAGTGTAAATTAAGATTAAGTAAATTATTGAGAGTTATGATTAAGTTAGCTATATTTAAACGAAGAAAATAAGTTTGGTTCGTCGCTCCCAAAAGCTTGATCTACCAACCTTTTATTAATTGTTATGTTCCAAGGAGCTATTCCCAATGAAATTACACAAATTAACTTATAAAACTGATTCTCTTGACGAGTCAAAATCGGAAGTTTTATTTGAATCTATGCATACCAATAAACTGATAGCATTTGCTGAGCAGTTTGCTAAGGATTTGGGGTTAACTGATATGACGTGGGAGAGTCTTCAAGAATCGCGAGCTGAAGATAATAAGTTTACAAAACAATTAAAGTTATCTGAAAAAGTGTATTTAGTTATAAAGTAATCGTTGTTAAACATCATTTAAAATTATGAGGCTCAAGCTAAAAACACTATATAGACGTTAATCTGATACAAGCGATTAAACAAATAGAATCTATGCAGAATAGATGATGAATAAAACACTTGTCAAAATGCCCGTTTAATAAATATTAAACGGGCTTTTTGATAAATATGGTCGGAGTGACAAGATTCGAACTTGTGACCTCACGTCCCCCAGACGCACGCGCTACCAAGCTGCGCTACACCCCGATTGTTCAGTATTATCAATTTCAATACTTCCCACATACACTTATTATAAATACGGAGGTTAAGTGTACGAGATGAGTATATTAATGATTTATAAGATGAATGCAATCTAAATTAAACGTATGAGTTTTATCTGACTGTTATAAAAACAAAGAGGTTTGTACGTGGAGGATTTTCAGATATTTAAATCTAAGGAAACAGCTAGTTACAGTTGTTTCCTTAGACTAGTATTTACAGTTGATTTGCTTAATTAACTGGCGTTTTAATAACTTCAGTATCAAGGCTTTCGTTAAATCGTTTAATAAAGTTAACGCCATCAATCATCAATGGAAAGTCAGCATTAGCTGAAATAGGCATTTTCAATTGTCTTGAATAACTTTGGAATTCACCATTGTTATCAATAAAAACGGACTTATCTTTCTTAAACACGATAATACCTGAATCAATTGTATTAGCGATAACTCGATTTGACTTAACCGTTAGTATATCTTGCCCATTTACAATAGTTGACGCTAAACCGTCACATTTAAGCCATTGGCTAAGTAAAGTAGGTTGAATATCCATATGGCTTGTTAATCTTTTTAGCTTATTACTGGCTTGTCCTGGCATAATCAATAACGACGGTTTAATAGCTAAACTGTCTTGAATATTCTTGTTACCCATAGAGCTGACCCAAATAATATCTTTTACATCCTTCTGACGTTGAGCAAGAAGCAGGGCGTCTATATATAATTCTGCTTGCGCTGTGTTGTCAGCATCGAAGTACAATATATGTAAGCCAGCTTTTGGTTGATTCAAATTATCAGTAAAGTCACTTTCTGTTTCTTTTTCACTAAATATTAATGAAGAAACTTCAGTAACAGAAGTTGTATTCAGCCATTGTGAAAACCAAATTGACTCTGGGATAACACCATCTTCCGTTATTACTGTTAAGTTTGCTGCAATATCTTTTAGCGCCATTTCTTGGAATAAAAGAGGCTTAACATTTTGTTCAGCTATATTGTCTTTATAGATAGAAGGTAAACTATAAAGTAGGTTAAACCATGAATCACTTGGTAACGCGTTATTAATGTGTCTTGCTAAGTCAATAGTTGAAGCACTTGATTTTAAAGCAAAAGCCTCTATTTTATTTTCTGTTAATGTAGATTCAGTTAATACCATATATACAGACTGTTTAAGCGGCTCTACTACACTACATTGCTTTGATAAAACAGGATATGGGCTTATTTTATGTTTAAGAGAAAGCGCACTTTCTTTGTTTTGAGTATAGTTATTCGCATCAAACAGTTCATATTTAGTCAATAATGTTTTAGCTGTTGTTGGATACGATAAAGGTAAAACGGTATCTTGTTTTAATACATCATAATTCCATTTAGCATCAGCCCAAATATGAGTGAAATGACTAATAAAAAATGACACAACTAACACGTGAACAACATACTTAGCGTAAGGTACACGTTGTAAATCTTTTAGGTGTTTCCAAGCATAATTACTTAACGTCAACTCAATGATGAGTAAAACAAAAGCTGTTGAGGTAGTAATTAACCAGAATTTGAGGGTGTTATGAGAAATAAGATTACTGATCAGTAAAATTATTTGGTCACTCGAAGACGCGTTCAAGTGATATCCTAAACGTTTGTAAACAAATGCATCTAATAGCAGCAGTACTAAACTTGCTGTAAATACTAATGAAGCAGTTACTCGAATAAACTGCGTTCTAGGATAAATTAATATGATCGGGAATATAATTAACACAAAGCCGATAAAGGTTAAAAAACCCATATGACTAGCCCATGTTATATATAAATAGAAGTGCCCGATAAGTGTGTCTGGTGATTTCTCACCAAACACATACAAAGACGATAATAAAATTGCAATTAAAACGTTGAAAAAAGTAAACCAATGGCTCCAACTAATTAAATGTAATAGCCGTTTACTATAAGATTTAGACTCAAATGAAACCATTGGTTATATTTATTCTCTGATTTTATTGTTAAAATTAGTTCGATTGTTTATTTTGTTGTTCAACAGTTTGCTTAAGCGCTTTTGTAAAGTTGGCTACAACTGCTTCACGCTTGCTTTCTGGGACTTGTTTATTAATGACTTCAGTAATAACGTTACCTATGCACATAAGTGCTAAGTCAGGCGTTGCTTCTTCATTAATAAGGACATCAAATAAATTTTGAATGATTTTTTCTACACGTTCGTTTGAATACTTGGATACAATAGGCATTTAAATACTTAATTTTGCAAATGATTAACTGACGCTAGTTTATCAAATGCCCAAACAATATAAAACTGACCATTACCTATGAGTTTAATAATTTCTAACATTGCACTGCATTTTTTATCAAAAATTGAAGAAACGGGTGAAGTAACACTACGTTTTGGACCTGAAAACATTGAACCAGGTTTAAAAATAGAAAGTTTTGTTGATTCACTTCATAAAATTTATAACAGCAAAGGCAGTAAAGCCTATGGTAATTTTTCATCAATGCCAGCTGAAGGTGATGCTGCGCGTTTTGTTGATGTAATGGAAAGTTACTTAGGCGATGCTCAATCATTTTATACTTTTAGCACACAAGCGGCTAATTTATTAAAAAATGAAATTGAGAAATACGATCTTGCTGAAACAGGCTATTTAATTGTTTGCCATTATGAATACATGGGTGGTCGTTACTTGTTAGTTGCGATTATTCCAATTTCAGAGCATTACTCTGTAGATGGTGAATTGAATATATCAGCTGATAAACACCTTGATACTAACAAGTTACAACTTGCTGCACGTATTGATTTGTTTGATTATCAGCAAAATGTTGATGGTGATCGTTACATCTCATTCATTAAAGGACGTGCTGGACGTAAAGTATCTGACTTCTTTTTAGACTTTTTAGGTTGTGAAGAAGGTATAAACTCAAAAGAACAAACTCAAACACTTGTTCAAGCAGTAGAAGATTACGTTTCTGTAAACCAACTTGATCCACAAGAAAAGCAAGAAGCTCGTAAGGAATTACTGAGTTACTGTAAAGAACAAAAAGCGACTGACCAAGACGTATCTATCAAAGAAATTGGCAAAGTATTAAAGAATGAAGAAGAAGGTAAAGATTTTTATTCTTTCTGTCAGGAGCAAGCTTATCCAATTGAAGAAACGTTTCCGCATGACCAAGCCATCGTCAATAAAGTTACAAAATACTCAGGTTATGGCAGTGGTATCAGTGTAAGTTTTGAGCGTGGGCATTTAGGTCAAGATGTTGTTTATAACGCAGCTAACGACAGTTTAACCCTTTATAAAGTACCACCAAATTTGAAAGCACAATTATTGGCATTATTAGAAAACGAAGCCAAAAACAACAATCCATTTAACGATGAACACGAATAGACAAAGAAACGCGTTACCATTAAGTGGCTATAAAATAAAAACTAATTACTTTATAAGCTAAAGCGTTTTTTCAAAATATAGAAAATAAATTTTTTATGAGGGTTCTTAAAACTCTCATTTTAATACCAAAATTTAGGATTAATTATGAATACATTAACAATAACACGACCAGATGATTGGCATGTTCACCTTAGAGATGGAGCTGCATTAAAAAATACAGTAACAGACATCAGCCGTTATTTTGGTCGCGCAGTCGTTATGCCAAATTTAGTACCACCAGTCACTAATGCAAAGTTAGCTAATGATTATTACCAACGCATTATGGCAGTTAATCCTTCTTCAACATTTAAACCATTAATGGTTTTATATCTTACAGATCAAACAACAGCACAAGATATTGAAGACGCTAAAAACTCAGGTATTGTTTACGCTGCAAAATTATATCCAGCAGGTGCTACAACAAACTCATCTTCAGGTGTAACGAATGTAGATAACATAGCGCCAGTAATTGCTGCTATGCAAAAACACCAAATGCCTTTGCTTATACATGGCGAAGTTACCGCTGCTGAGATTGATATTTTTGATCGCGAAGCCGTATTCATTGACACCATATTAAAACCACTTGTCGCTAAATATCCTGACTTAAACATAGTGCTTGAACATATAACAACTAAGCAAGCGGTTGATTTTGTTGAGCAGGCAGGTTCAAATGTTGCAGCTACTATTACTGCGCATCATTTATTATATAACCGTAACCACATGTTAGTTGGCGGCATAAGACCTCACTTTTTCTGTTTACCTATTTTAAAACGTAACATTCATCAAAATGCGTTAATAAAAGCAGCAACAAGTGGTAGTGCTAAATTCTTCTTAGGTACAGATTCTGCTCCACATCCACAACATGCAAAAGAATCTGCGTGTGGTTGTGCTGGTTCATATACTGCGCATGCCGCAATAGAACTTTATGCTGAAGTATTTGATAAAGAAAATGCTTTAGAGCAACTAGAAGCTTTTGCTAGCTTAAACGGTCCTGCATTTTATAACCTTCCTGTTAATGAAGATAAAATCACATTAACTAAGAAAGAATGGGATGTTCCTGCAACTATGGCTTTCGGCGACGATGTTGTTGTACCTGTTAGAGCAAGTGAAACCATTAACTGGCAAGTAAGCGAATAAGGATTACTGAATGCAATTATTTGTAAACGATCTTACCGTTATAGACTTTTCTTACTGTTGTGAACAGCGCGGTATTGTAGGTGAGAGCTGGATTGTTGATGTTTTACTTGAAGGCGAGTTGAACGAAATGAGCATGGTGCTCGACTTTGGCGTAGTAAAAAAGCAAATCAAAGCCATTATAGATGAAGCAGTAGATCACAAATTACTGTTACCTATGCATAGCAGCATGATCTCGGTTGAGAAATCGACAACTCAAGAAGACAGTGAGTATGTTGATGTTGTTAGTGAACGTGGTTCGTATTTTTTACAATCACCAACTCAAGCCTTTGCTAAGTTACCAACTAACAAAATCGACATAGCTTCAGTGACTGATTTTCTGCTTAAAATAATTAAAGCTGAATTACCTGACAACGTTAGCGGTTTAACTATCGTTTTACGTGAAGAAGTTATCGATACAGATTACTACCATTATACTCATGGTTTGAAACTGCATGATGGCAACTGTCAGCGTATTGCTCATGGTCATCGTTCTAAAATACAGCTATTTAAAAATGATCAACGTGACTTCTCACTAGAAAAAATGTGGTGTGATCGCTGGGCAGATATTTATATCGCATCTGAAGGTGATCGCATTGAAAAATCAGACATTCAATTATCAAACTCAGCACAAACGCAGTTAACTGATAAGCATGAATACTTTTCATATTTTGCACCACAAGGCCGTTTTGATATTGCCGTACCTTCGAATGTTTTAGATGTTGTAGATTGTGATTCAACCGTAGAATTATTGGCAGACTTTATTTGTCGACAGCTTAAAAAATCACAACCAAATGATACGATTAAAGTTATCGCGTATGAAGGCGTACAAAAGGGAGCCATTGCTTATGATTAATCGTATTGCTGCAGCTTGTTTTTTATCAATCAGTTTATTAACAGTAAACAATGTAAGTGCTGAACCCTTATTTAGCTTGTCTAATAATGTAAAGCAGGGAGCTTTAATTGTTGGTAAAACTGAGCCTGATAGCGTTGTAAAAGTTAACGACAAAGTATTAACTGTTTCGGCAAATGGTGATTTTACGTTTGGCTTTGGTAGAGATGAAGTGAAACCCCATACTGTCACTGTTACCCATAAATCAGGGCTTGTTGAAACTAAAACTTTAACGCCAGAATTACGTGAATATAATATTCAGCGTATTAACGGTATTAAAAAAAGTATCATGAAGCCAAATCCTGTTGCTGTTACTCGATCTAGACAAGATAATGCTCAAATTAAAGAAGCCAGAAAAACGTTAAGTAGTAATACTGCTTTTGCTCAAGGTTTTATTGCGCCTATTGATGGAACTATTACCGGTGTTTACGGTAGTCAACGTGTGTTTAATGGCGAAAAGAAACGACCTCATTTTGGTTTAGATTACGCAGGTAAAACAGGCGACCCAGTAAAAGCGCCAGCAGATGGTGAAGTATTATTATGGGTACCTGATATGTTTTATTCTGGTGGCACCATGATTATTGATCACGGACATGGCGTAACATCAACGTTTTTACATTTAAGCGCATCTAAAGTTAAAACAGGTGACTTTGTTAAACAAGGTGATTTAGTTGCTAGTGTTGGTGCAAGTGGTAGAGCGACTGGACCACACTTAGATTGGCGCATTAACTGGTTTGATGTTCGTTTAGATCCAGCATTTGTGTTAAATCTAAGGCCCATTAAATAATTTATAACTACTTTATAACTACTTTATAATTATTTAGTTTTATTTGATGTCTATCACTGAGACATCAAACAACCAAAGAGATAGAAACATCCCACTTTTATCTCTTTGGTTATCTCTTTACTCGCTTATTCAGTCATTTATTTAGCTATCTCTTTAGCTAAGAATAAAGCGAACGACAATAGGACGAACTCAATTTCTGATTATCTTAATATTCCTCTAAAAACATCAAAACCACCTCATACTTTCAGTGCAGCAAGAATTCTCATCAGAAAGCTCTTATTTCATCTAAATATCCTTCAGTAATAAGATAAAAACGTGCATCTTCTCGTATTATTTTAAATATAAGTTATAGTTTTATATATATTTTATACAACAACGATATTTTATTTAAATGGCAAAATATTCCCCAATCATTCTTGATATTGAATCTTCCGGATTTGGCTCTCATAGTTACCCAATTGAAATAGGTGTAATTTTTGAAGATAAAAGTAAGTATTGCTCTTTGATCAAGCCAGAATCTAATTGGGTGCATTGGAGTGAAGAGGCTGAACAACTACATCATATAAAGCGTGACTCATTAACTATTCATGGTAAATCAGCTTACGATGTGGCAAAAAGGTTGAACAAACTGTTACATGGAAAAATAGTTTATTCAGATGGCTGGGTGGTTGATTCTACTTGGCTTATCCGATTGTTTGAGGCGGCAAAAATAGAAATGACATTTAGTCTGTCCGCCATAGAAATGATACTTAAAGAACAACAGATGAATCTCTGGGATGAAATGAAAAAGAAAGTAATTAGTGAATTAAAACTCTCACGTCACAGAGCTTCGAACGATGCTCAAATCATACAAGAAACTTTCACTCGAACTTTATGTGTGAACCAAAGCCCAAGTCACTAATATTAAGCTTTATACAGTATTAACAGTTTAAAACCGATATTAGCTTCTTGATGAATCTTGCATTTAAATAATAAGTGCAGTGCACACGTCAATGAATAACCTTTACAGATTAGGGTCGAAATTATTTGTTCTCCATTTTCCAAACGAACGTAACATCTCATTGCGCCATGCTTGAGGATCTTGTTGTGCTTGTCGGCGTTTAAATTGATCAATTTCCTTACCTGCATTTTCTATGGCATCTTGACTCCAAGGTTTTGGATCAGAACGGCTTTGTGCAATTGAAAAATACAGTGGAGCTAATCGGTCAGCATAATCCACAATGCCGCCAGGAGCATTAAGATCTATCGTTTGAAATGGACCCATAAAAGACCAACGTAAACTTAAACCATCGCGTACCGTTTTATCTATTTCTTCAACAGATGCGTAACCTTCTTGATAAAGCCACCAAGCCTCATTCAGTAGGGCACCTTGAAGTCGATTAAGAATAAAACCTTCAATTTCTTTTTTAACTGAAATGGGTGATTGACCAATTTCTGTCATCAAATCCATCGTCTGTTTTACAACAACAGGATCTGTCCAAGGTGCAGGAACAACTTCGACTAATGGTATAAGGTGTGGCGGATTTACAGGATGAGCAATTAAACATTGCGCTCTGTGTTTTAGTCCTTCTGTAAAAGCTGAGCTAGGGATACCAGAGGAAGAGCTTGCCAACACAGTGCCATCTTCAATCACAGCATCTAGTGCAGCAAATATTTCTTGTTTAACGTCTAATCTTTCGAAAATACACTCTTGAATATACCAAGCATTCTTGACTGCTGTTTTGAGATCTGTTGTATATTCTATTGATTCAACTAAACCTATTGGAGCATCTTCGTTATTAACCTCTGCCTGAGCTTTTATTTCACTAGTTATATAACCTTTTGAAATATCAAAAACGCTCTCATTCTTATCGAAAATACAGACTTGGTAACCCGCTTTAGCAAAAACGATCCCCCATGATGAACCAATCAGTCCCGCTCCAATTATTGTTATTTTACTCATGATTGCCCTTATTATGTTGTGAAAGTTTTAATTAATGACTGCCATAACCAGTACTGAAATATTTATATTTATTAGTCTTCAGTTTTTATCCGCAACAAAAGCCTATGGTTTAATAATTTGTTTCTTACAATTCAACTAACTTGCATTCGGATGCACTTTTATTAACTCTAGTTAACAGTTACTGACACCTATACTTGTTTAAACCAGAAATAGAAAATTTCAAGTACAAGGTTTACTTCATAACGGCACAACAAGTAACGCTAACTAAGTAATAACAAGAATCTCTTATACTTATTACTTAATATCAAACCTTAAGTTATACCTACATGAAGTAAGGGTTAACGATTTATTTAGTTTAAAAATATAATTTATAGTATTCATAAAAAAACGTATTGATGTATGTCATTGCATGCGAAGTCATCGGGTGATAAAACATAAATAAATTCAACGCTATGAGACTTAATATGACTATTCCAACAACTCCATCTTTTTCATTACACGGAAAGATTGCACTGGTAACAGGTGCCAGTAAAGGTATTGGACGTGCTGCAGCTCTTGCGTTAGCTGCACAAGGTGCTCATGTTATATGTGTAAGCCGTGGTAAAAAGGCGCTAGATGAAGTTTGTGCTGAGATTGAACAAATGGGACAAACGGCTCAAGCACTTTTAGCAGACATGACATCAATGCAGGATATTGTTGAAAGAATTGGTGCTCTACCAAAGGTAGATATATTAGTTAATAACGCAGGCACTAATATTCCTGAGCCTTTTGTTGATGTATCTGAAAAGCATTTCGACCAGTTGGTACAACTCAATATTAAGGGCTGTTTTTTTGTTGCTCAACAAGTTGCAGATAAAATGTTAGCTAATAAACAGGGCGGTAGTATCATTAATATGTCATCTCAAATGGGTCATATCGGCGCAACTAATCGTACGGTTTACTGTATGACTAAACATGCCATCGAAGGCTTAACCAAAGCTATGGCGGTTGAACTAGCACCAAATGGGATAAGAGTTAATAGCATTTGTCCTACTTTCATTAAAACACCAATGACAGAAGCTTTTTTTGATTCGGAGTCATTCCAAAAAGATACACTAACCAAAATACCTCTAGGTCATGTTGGTGTGGTTGAAGATATTATGGGAGCAGTTATTTACTTAGCATCTGACGCGAGTCGCCTTGTTACAGGAAGTAGCCATAAAGTAGATGGTGGTTGGACGGCACAGTAAATCTTTATTTAACTTAGTTAAACTGCTGAGCTACGAAACACTAAATAAAAAATAACCGCCATGCTTACTATGTAAAGTTTGGCGGTTTTATTCACTTAGAACATCATTTAAAAAAGGTAATCAAGGGTAAAGCGAGCTCTTCGACCATTACCTGTAAAAATAGACTGAGAGTTAAAAGAACCTCTAAACCATTCTCTATCGGTTAAATTTTCTAATAATACACGTACACTTAATTGTTCAGACATACGATAACTGATTGTTGAATCGAGCAATGTATAACTTGGTAATTCAAAAGTATTAGCGTTATCTACAGGACGTGCACCTACATAATTTAAACCAAGCGCTAGGCTTAAACCTTTATCAGAGCTTTCATTAGCTTGATATTGAACCCAAACCGAACCACTGTTAGTTGGTGTACCTCTAGAGCGATTACCTTCATTGTCTCGATTATTAATATCTTCTGTAATTTCAGCATCAAAATCAGAATAGTTAGCACTGATCACCCAGTTAGGGTTAACACGACCAAGTAAGGTGACTTCAAAACCTTCACTTACCACTTCATCAATCACATCAGGTTGAAGTAAATTTCCTGTGTCTACAATATTAGTTTTTTCAATATTAAAATACGCAAAAGATGCTGATAAGTCTTCAGTTACATCCCATTTATACCCAAGCTCGAAAGCTTCGGATTCTGTAGGTCTTACTTCGCTTGCCACTAAAGCTAAGTCGTATTGACGACCATAGCTTGCATAAATCGACATATTATCTTGCGGAGAATAAATCAATGCAGCTTTAGGAATTAACTCACCTTCAGTTTGATCGGCAGTAATAGTTGGATCTGTAACAATATTTCCGCCAAAAAACTGAGCTAAATTTAAACGCGTACTGTCCAGCTCAAAACTATTCTCATCATAACGAGCACCAAGTACTAGTTGCCAATGATCGTTAAACTTTATCTGATCTTGAAAATATATACCCGTAGTGGTTATTTCTGTTTTAACTGATTCAAAACCCAGTTGATCACTAAACTCAAATTGCTGATTAAAGAATGGGGCGATAAAGCCTAATGCAGCAGGCAATGTAATAATTTCAGCATCTTGTGGATCATACGGGTCAACAAAGACTGTTAATCCATACGGGGGTAACGCTGGGTTTACTGAACTTAATACAGAATATAATTGTGCGTTGTAATTAAACTGTGATTCTCTATCAATTTTTCGTGTATTTGTATTTAAGCAGAATAGAACATGATGCTCTACGCCAAATGCTTTGATAGCGCCTATTAAGTTAATATCTACATTGATTTCATCTTTTACATCATCAGCAGACGTAAACGTGCGATATATACGTGCTTCATCATCTAAAAACAGAGTAGGGCTGTTTAATGCACCTTGAAGACTTTCATCTAAGGGGTTGAATAACGCATCGTCAGTATCGTCTTTACCTATTCGAAACTTAGTATTTAAAGCCCAATCGTTATTAATGAACCATTCATATGTTGCTTGAAAAGTTGTAATTTGAGTTTAAACATCGGTATTACCACCTAAGAATGTTTCTTTAGGTAGGGCGTAAATATCACCGTCTATAGCGGCTATACCTTGATCACGTGTTTGTTTAAAATCGTTAAACTCAGCTTCAACCGTTAATTTTTGAGAGTCGCTAATTTGATAACTTAAAGCAGGCGCAATAAATAATCGGTTGCGATTAGCAACATCACGAAAACTATCACCTTCATCAAATTGCACGTTAAGACGGAATAAAAGTTTATCGCTGAACTTAGCATTAGTATCTAAGTTCAGTTGGTACATACTGTCTGAATCTGCTGTTACCGATATTTCAGTAAAGTTTTTAGCTAACGGTTTTTTAGTAATTAAGTTAACAATGCCACCCGGTTCACCTCTGCCATACAAAGCTGAGCTAACACCTTTAAGCACTTCGATCTTTTCAATGTTGGCAAGAGGTTGAAAGGCAAAGCCTTGACTCACATCACGTAAACCATTTTTGAGAATGCCACCACTATTTTCATTTAAACGAAAACCACGAATATTAGTGTGTCCTAAAGGATCTGAAACATTAACTGAAGCAGAGTTACGATAAACATCAGATAATTCTAGCGAGCCCTGACTTTCTATCAATGCCTGATTAATAACATCAACAGGTTGGGGGATATCCGGGTTATGGGTATAAGTTTTGGTTGCAGAGTCTGCAAAATCATCTCTGAATTCACCACTTAAAATACGGCTAACAACGGTTGTTTTTTCTATATCTTTTTCAATTTTTATATTTTCATCAACGGCTTGTGCAATAACCGACTTACTGAATAACAGTACCAACCCCATTATTCCTACGTTTAAAGCTGTTGTTTTTCCCTTGGTGAGTATCTTATGTTTATTTATCATAATCTTCGTTAATTTATTAAAAACATCATTCATGTAAATGCGATTCATTTACATTCGCATGAATATAATAAAGATAAAGAGTATAAAAAACAAAAGATATTGCAGTTAAAATACACTATTTAAAAATAAATCAGTTCGTGCTCTCTGTAATATCGTTGCACAAGAATTATAAGTAAGTCGTTATGGAGAAATAAATGGGTGCTGAATACAACCTCAGATTAGAAGCTGTTAGAGATGAAATGGAAAAGCTTGGGCTAGATGAATTTTTAGTCCCACATGAAGATGAATATCTTCAAGAATAAGTTTCTGAGTATAGCAACCGTTTAAAATGGTTAACTGGTTATTCAGGCACAACAGGAGCCGTTGTTATTTTAAAAAATTCAGCGATTATATTTGTAGATGGGAGATATAAAGTTCAAGTTGATATGGAAGTCTATTCACTTAAAGATCTTTCTGAGTTTGAAACAAGTCAATGGGTATCAGAATTATTACCAAAAAACTCTCGAATAGGAATAGATTTAAAACTGCATTCATTTACCTAGTTTAAAAATATCACCAATGTGTTAACACAAAATAATATGCAGCGTATATCGATCAAGAAAAACATAATTGATTTGTGCTGGAATAGATCTAAAGTAAATGCAGTAAACGCAATATCAATACTCGATGAAAAGTATCATGGAAAAGCCAGTTATATAAAAAGAAAAGAAGTCGGTGATTTATTAAAGTCAGCTAACGTCGATAGTGCGATCATTACCAATTTAGATTCTATTTGTTGGTTACTCAATTTAAGGGCAAGTGATATTCCTTGTCTACCTGTTTTTTATGGCACCGTTTTAATTAGTCAAAATGGAAGTGTCATTTGTTTCCTTGATAGGCAAAAACTATCGGATGAAGTCAGAAATAGTTTTGATGATGATGTGATTTTTCAATGTGAAAGCTTATTAGATGATCATTTACAATCGATTAGAAATGAAAGAATCCAATTTGACCCTAATACAACAAACGCCGGCTTAGTAGCACTTTTGCAAAAGAACAATGCGACATATATAGAGATTTCAGATCCTATAAGTTTGTTAAAATCACAAAAAAATCCATATGAATAATCTGGTTTTATAGGCTGCCACCTTCGAGATGCTGGAGCACTAATAAATTTTCTCTCATGGCTCGATTCTCAAGTTAATTCAAACTCTTTCTATGATGAAGCTGAACTCTCAGATAAATTAGAAAGTTTCAGAATGAAAGATGATTTATATCAAGAACCAAGTTTTGAAACGGTTTCAGCTGTTGGTAGTAATGCTGCCATGTGTCACTACAATCATAAAGATAATACGCCTAAGTTAATGAACAATAATAGTATATATCTCCTTGATTCGGGCGCTCATTACCTCGATGGTTCTACTGATGTAACACGAACCATTGCTATTGGTCGAGTAACCGATGAGCAAAAAAAAAATGGCTACCTTAGTTTTAAAGGGCCATATAGCTTTAGCTGAAATGAAGTTTCCTCATGGTACAACAGGCCAACATCTCGATGCCTTTGCTCGACAATATTTATGGCAACATGGTTATGATTATGCTCATGGAACAGGTCATGGTGTGGGTCATTATCTTAACGTGCATGAAGGGCCTCAACGTATTGCAAAGTTCAATATTAACGTTGGTTTACGTTCTGGAATGATTGTTTCTATTGAGCCTGGTTATTATCGAGAAAATGAATTTGGTATACGTCATGAAAATTTATATTTGATTAATGAATGTGAAATGCTCTCAGACGCAGAAACACCCATGCTAAAGTTTGATGTATTAACCTATGTACCATTTGATCAAAATTTGATTAACACCTCATTGCTCAGTGAAGGTGAAATAGACTGGTTAAATAATTACCATTTGGATGTCTATACAAAAATCTCACCATTGATTGATAAGGAAAATATTATTTGGTTAGAAGAAGCTACAAGGCAATTATAGTGATATCGACAAATAAAATATCAATAATATAAATTAGAAGGAATTAGCTCTAAACAGTTAATTCCATTTTTAATTAAGTATTTAAAATCGCTATTAATTTCTTTACCATCTAATTCGATTAACTGTTCTTGAACATATTTCCTGATAACTTCTTCTGTTGCGTTACCAATCGTTTCAACAAAAAAGCTTTGTGTCCATAATTTACCGCCCCAGAAATACTGCTTTTTAATTTCAGGATAACTTCTAAAAAACTCACGAGCAGTTATACTTTTAATTATTTGCATAACATCGCTTGGCGACTGTTTAGGGATCCCTCTAATAACCATATGAATATGGTCACTCGGAATTTCTAACTCTACGATATCAATATCGTAGTCATATCCTACTTTTTGAATAATTGCTTTCATTGTTGAACGATAAGGTTCAATGAAGACTTTGTGTCGATACTTTGGTATCCACACAAAGTGGTACATTAATCTAAAGACATGATGTGTATTTCTTTGAAGTTCCATATGAAGAATAGCATTTACTGGGGTCCCCCCAGTATACACTATCCAGCACGGGGGCAAGCCCCCGAGATTTACGCTTCGCTAGTTAAATAAGCATTTAGTAAGCAACCAAACGAATAATAATTTACATCATTATTCGTTTGGTGCAGTTTAACAGCGACTTATGGACGTTATCGTAATTTGGTTAGCTAAGTATTCTTCTTTCTCAGCTTTTTGGTAGATCAAATCTAGTACTTCTCTGCCTTTAATAATTTGTCCAAAAGCAGCAAAACCTAATCCATCAGGATAGCGTTTACCACCATAATCTAACTCCGGTTGGTTACCTACACAAAAAAAGAAACTACCATCAGCACTACCAGGCTCGAATCGAGCCATTGATACAGTTCCATCTTTATGCAATATGCCTGTTTCTTCAGTTGATTCGTGTGGTATGCCAGCTAATAAACTAGAATGTTCAGGTGGAAGTCCTGCTTGTATAACATTTATTTTAGCGTTTTCATCTTCGACTTGATTAGCATTGTTATCTGTTACAATTCTAAAGATGCTACTATTATCAAATAGTTGTTTATCAACATAGTTGAGAAAATTTGAAACAGTAACAGGCGCTTGTTTAATAAAGAGTTCCAGTGTTATGTTTCCTAGAGGTGTTTTTATCAAAACTGAAGGGGATAATGGCATCATGATTCCTATATTTAATAGAGCTAATGGAATAATTAAAAAGTTATTATGAGACATTTTTAAAAAATATAATTTAGTCTTTGGGTGTTAAAACCTCAGAATATATTCTTTATCGTTATTTATTATAGTAGGAAAGGGCATGGCTAAAAAACATATCAAGTTAGATAGACTAAACCGTCAGATTTTGACTCAATTACAAAATAATGCACGTATTAGTAACAATGACTTATCAGAGCTTATTGGTTTATCACCGAGCGCTTGTTTACAGCGTGTAAAGGCCTTAGAAGACTCTGGCTTTATTCTTGAATATGCCATGGTTTCAAATGTAGATAAAATATGTATAAATGTTAAAGCTTATGCTCACTTTACTTTAGCGAGTAATACATATGATCGATGCGGAACATTCGAGAAAGGTATAAAGAAATATACGGAAGTAGTTGATTGTATGAAAGTAAATGGAGGTATAGATTATATCGCTTTTATGATGAGTTCGACCGTAGAAGAATTAAACCGAGTTTGTGATGAGATATTACAAGATAACTTAGGAATTGAGAAAATCGTTACTCATTTTGTATTAGATGTACCAAAATGGTTTGGCGGATATCCACTAGAGTCTTTAGAGTGGAAAACACAAGAAAACTAACCTATAGTTTTTAACTATATAAAGTACTCACAAAATAATAGTTAAGTTCACAATGTACTGACTTATAAATACTTTTAAAGTCATATATTTACTTGTTAACTTTTACCTATATTAATCTAATATTTATTATAAAACACATGTATATCAATGTGTTGTCATTCTATCTGTCAATTAAATATGTTTTTCATTGATTTGCCACTGATAATTTTGTTTAATGTGCGAAATTCGAAATATTATACACCCTTTTATTGTTTAATATGTACATGTTAGTTACATTGGGTAGTAACTTGTATTTATTATTTAAGTTGTGAGTTCGTTCGTGTTCTATCAACACATAAAAGTTGTTGGAACACCAAGAAACATAGCTTTCAGTTTAATTTTATATTTTAAGAATATTATCTTAAATAAATAATGATGTCTTTTATTAACCAACAATGGTGTCGAATATCATCACTCGAATCATATAAAATATTATTCGGTAAAAATAAAGATTTACCGAATATTTAAGATTTTCGGTTGATTGATGAATTAAGCCATATACAATGCGTCAAATAATTACTAATCATAATTAGAACAACGAAATATAGCTATATTAGCTATACAAAATGTTTTAATAAATATAATCATAAATAGTACATTTAAGCTTTAAAAGTGTACTTATACATTCAATATAATAGAGGCAAATAAATGCTTTTTAATAGTTCGTTTAACACTGATTGTCCTATACGTCAGCAGATTCGTCAGTTTTACCGTATTGATGAAAATACTGCTGTTGATTATATTCTTCCACTAGCAGAAGTTAATGTTAGTGCAAGAAGTCGTGCTTGGGATCGTGCCCGAATGATGGTGATGAAAATCCGTCAAGATCAATCAGGTGAAGGTGCGATAGACGCGCTTTTAAACGAATATTCACTTTCAAGTGAAGAAGGCGTAGTGTTAATGTGTTTGGCTGAAGCACTTTTACGTGTTCCTGATAAGCATACTCAAGATGTATTGATTCGTGACAAAATATCTCAAGGTAAATGGAGTTCTCATTTAGGTAACAGCGATTCTATATTTGTAAATGCTTCTTCTTGGGGGTTATTGATCACAGGCTCTATGGTTAATTACAACAACCAGCAAAAGCGAGAAAGCTACGGTTTATTGAAAAAAATCATTGGCCGTTTAGGTGAACCCGTTATTCGTAAATCAATGAACTTTGCCATGAAAATTATGGGTAAACAGTTCGTTATGGGTGAAACCATTGTTGCGGCAACTGAACGTGCGGCTACAAAAGAGCAACAAGGCTATGTGTATTCGTACGACATGCTTGGTGAAGGTGCTCGTACAATGAATGATGCCAATCGTTATTTAAAATCTTATCAAGATGCGATTGAAACTATTGGTAAAGTTGCTAAAGCATCAGGTAAAAATGATCCACGCAGAGTACCAGGCATTTCCGTTAAGCTTTCTGCCATTCATCCTAGATACGAATTTACTCATAAAGACCGAGTAATAGCTGAAATTGTGCCGAAGCTTAAAGCGCTTTGTTTACAAGCTAAAAGTTATAACATCGGTTTAACTGTTGATGCTGAAGAATCTGAACGTTTAGATATTTCTTTAGACATTATTGAAGCTGTTTTTAGTGATGAAGACTTAGGCGATTGGAGTGGTTTTGGTATTGCATTACAAGCATATCAAAAGCGTGCAATCTTTGTAGTTGACTGGTTACGCGAGCTGACTTTACGTGTTAATCGTAAAATGATGATCCGTTTAGTAAAAGGCGCTTATTGGGATACTGAAATTAAAAACACCCAAAAAGACGGTCATAACCACTTTCCAGTATTTACACGTAAATCATCTACCGATGTTTCTTATCATGCTTGTGCTAATAAGTTATTAGATTACAGAGACACCATATACCCACAATTTGCTACACATAATGCTTATACAGCAGCAACAATCGTTGAACTAGCGGGTGATGATAAAGAAGGTTTCGAATTCCAATGTTTACATGGAATGGGCGACTCATTGTACGACCAAATTGTAAGTGATGAAGCCATACAATGTCGTATCTATGCGCCAGTGGGTCATCACGAAGACTTATTAGCTTATTTGGTACGTAGATTATTAGAAAATGGTGCTAATTCATCGTTTGTTAACGCCATTGTTGATGAATCTAAACCTGTAGAATCTTTACTAGAAGATCCTGTAGAAAGAACACAGCGCTTAAAAGATAAATACAATAATCAGATACTTAAACCTATAGATCTTTACCAAGGAAAAACAGGTGAAGGACGTGATAACTCAAAAGGCTTAGACTTATCTGACATTAACGAACTGACCTTATTAAAAGCGTCATTAGATAAATGGTTTTCTGAACAACTATTAGATAAAAGTGATTTACCAGCAGGTTCAAGTGCCGTATTAAACCCAGCGGATCATAGTGAAATCATAGGTTTTCATCAATTTCACAGCAAAGAAGACATGTTAGCAATGATCGAAACAGCAGAAACTGCTTTCGCATCTTGGTCAAAAACGCCTGTTGTAGAACGTGCTGATTTGTTATGTAGAATTGCTGATATTTTAGAACGTCACATGAATGAGCTTATCGGCTTATGTATTAAAGAAGCAGGAAAAGTTGCTCAAGATGGCATTGATGAAGTTAGAGAAGCTGTTGATTTCTGTCGTTATTACGCTGGTAAAGCCATAGAGTTAGAGAAAGATGAACGACTTGAAGCTCGTGGTGTTGTGTTATGTATCAGCCCTTGGAACTTCCCGTTAGCTATATTTTTAGGGCAAGTAGCTGCAGCGATTTCAACAGGTAATACTGTATTAGCTAAACCCGCAGAGCAAACAAGTTTGATTGCACTTCGTACTATCGAGTTAATGAAATCTGTAGGTTTACCCGATGGCGTTGTTCAGGCAGTTATTGCCCGTGGTAGTGATGTTGGCAGTGTTATTGTTCCTGATAACAGAGTGCAAACAGTTATGTTTACAGGTTCAACTGAAACAGGTACTCGTATCTCTCAAACGTTAGCAGACCGTGGTGGCGATCAAGTCCCATTTATTGCTGAAACGGGCGGACAGAACTGTATGATAGTTGACTCAACAGCCTTACCAGAACAAGTGGTTGATGATGTTATTTCATCTGGCTTTCAATCTGCAGGTCAACGTTGTTCGGCATTAAGAGTATTATTCTTACAAGAAGATATAGCAGATACCGTTATCACAATGCTTAAAGGTGCACTGGCAGAACTACATGTAGGTGACCCGTCACAATTAAGTACGGATATTGGACCTGTAATAGATCAAAAAGCTTTAGATGCCCTTAATGCTCATAGCGAATACATGGAGCAAAACGGTACTTTATTATATCAATGCGAAATTGCTGATGACGTAGCAAACAACGAGCATTTCTTTTTTGCTCCTCGTCTTTATGAAATCAAAGATATTAGCGTACTTACCAAAGAAGTATTTGGACCTTGTGTTCATATAGTTCGCTTTAAAGGTAATGAAATCGAATCTGTTGTTGATAAAATTAACGGTACAGGTTTTGGCTTAACAATGGGCATTCATACACGTATCGAACATCGTGCGAATGAGCTGGCTAGACTATCTCGTGCGGGTAATGTTTATATTAACCGCAATATGATTGGCGCAATAGTTGGCGTACAACCATTTGGTGGACGAGGTCTTTCAGGCACAGGTCCTAAAGCAGGTGGACCAAACTACTTAACGCGTTTAGTGGTAGAAAAAGCGACACCTGATGCTGAAAAATTCAATTTATTACCTGAAAAAACCAAAGCATTAATTGGTGATACTGAGTCTAACGAAGAAGCGTCTTTATTCTTAGACAGAGCAGATGAAGCCGAGAAAAACTGGCGACTAACAGATCTAAACACACGTATATCTTGTGTGCGTCAATTGTTAGCCAAAATTGCCCATGTGAATATTGTTGAAGATTTAGCCGACGATTTGAACTACACGTTAAAATTATCACGCGAACAGTTAATCAACATTGAAAAACATTTGAAGAAGCCACAAGTATTACCTGGTCCAACGGGTGAATCTAATATTTTGTATCTAGAAAACAGAGGCAATATTATTTGTTTTGCTGATCAAACGGTTAGCTTCCATTTCTGGGTGCTTTCAATTGTAACGGCTTTGGCTACAGGTAATACAGTAGTCAGCGTTGTTTCTGATTTATACTATGATGAAGCAATAGCATTTAGAGATAAGTTTGTTGGTACTGGCGCTGGTGAAAATGTTTTTCAAGTAGCAAGATTATGTCACTTATCACCAATGTTGAAACATCCTGCGCTTTCAGGTGTAGTTGTTGATAGTAGTTGTGATCGTAAACACTATATCAGTGAAAAATTAGCGGAAAGAAAAGGGGCCATATTACCGATAATAACCTCTGAATATTTCGATAATTTGATACAGCGTTTAGTTACAGAGAAAACTGTGAGTATTGATACTACAGCATCGGGTGGTAATACATCATTAATGACACTAGTTGAAGATGAATAATATTTAACACTTTTCACTCTTTAAAATATATAAGAGAGTGCAAGTGCGTTAGCTAATATTATAAGTTTAGTCTCATTTCAGTTTAACGACTGAAGTGAGGTTAAATTCTTAGACTCAAATAAAATCTCTCAAACCTTTATCAAAATATTCAATACACCTTTAATCAGTTCGTTACCTAAACCTATCTAATAGTAATTAGAGTCAAACAAATACAATACCAACAACATGAAATGAGTATTGTCTATTAATCAAAAATTGATCTACCTCATATAAACGACCAATAACAAAGAAACCTTGCCACTAATAAGCTAATGTTAAAGTAGCTTCGTTAAATAATGCTTTTTACTAACCTAAACTTCAAAGTTTATTCATTAATAATAAATATAGGTGACGATATGAAATATTTAATAGCCGTATGTAGTGTTTCTCTAATAAGTTTAGGGCTAATAAGCTGTGACTTAGGACCAGAATCCCCTAGAGGTTTTAGTTTCCCTAAAGGTGATAGTAATCAAGGTAAGTTGGTTATAGTTAAATACCATTGTTTATCGTGCCATCAAATTAAAGAATTAGATAAAGGAAATGTAATAGATAACCCCGAGTTAAATATTCCATTAGGCGGACAATCAACAAAAGTTAAAACTTATGCAGAGTTAGTTACCAGTGTAATTAACCCTTCACATAAAATTGTGAAATCATATCCAGAAGATAGTTATAGCACTGATGGTAAGTCTAAAATGAAAAACTTTAATGAAGAAATGACCATTAATGAGTTAATAGATCTCGTAACATATTTAGAAACTCGCTACGAACTTATCCCTTATAGTCATACAAATTATCAGCTTTATAATTATTAATCTTGATAAATTGAGTAAGGAAGATAGAGATGAAAATCACTAAACATGGTTTATCAATAGGTATAGAAAGAATAAATAATAAATTTTTTCTCTCTTTAAAAGCTGTAGGTAAATTAACCCATGAAGATTATGAAATCATTACACCCTTAATTGATGGTGCATTGTCACAAGTAAAGGAGCCAAAAGTAGATGTACTCATAGATGGTACTGAACTAGAAGGCTGGGAACTTAGAGCGGCATGGGACGATTTAAAACTTGGTTTAAAACATAATAATGAATTTAATAAAGTTGCAATTTATGGCAATAAAAACTGGCAAGCAAAAACAGCTAAAATAGGTTCATGGTTTATATCAGGAGAAATTAAATATTTCGAACATTTAACTGATGCAGTAGATTGGCTGAAACAGTAACTTTTCTAAATGTGCTCGCTTAGGTTTAATCTAATAAAGCCAAGCCAGTACATTTAGATTTGTAGCTTTGAATAAATAAACTATATAACCACATATCAATTTCTTCATTATATAATCCACAAGACCCGCTATAAACATACCAGAACAACATTAGCTAATACTAATATATTAACTAACAGAAATTACACCGTCTATCATCAGATATAAAAAACAAGCACTTATAAAGCACGCAAAAAATATCTGCATATCGATATAAACACAATAAATCCTATTTTTATTGATGTTAGATAAATAATAATTCTTAAACATATAAAATATCTTGGAGCTTCTTTAAATTTAAAGTATATTAGATTTAACTAATATACTTGATCTTTACATATGCTAAATGACAATCAAAAATCTAATATGGCTGAGAGTGCCGAGAAGGCAGAAAAACTGTTAAAACTCTTGGCTAATAAGTACAGATTACAAATTTTATGTTCACTGGCTAGTGGCGAAAAAAGTGCAGGTGAATTAGAAGAAGAGAGTGAGTTATCGCAATCAGCAATATCTCAACACTTAGCTAAATTACGTGAGTCAGATGTAGTTGCCGCTGAAAAACGCGGACAAATGGTGTACTACAAATTAGCGAGTATTGAGGTAAATGCTATTTTATCTACACTCTATTTAATTTACTGCAATAAATAAGATTTATCTAATATAAAACCAAAATGGGAAGGCAAAATGAAATTCAAAAACGCTACAGCGAAAGAAGTACAACAATGGCTAAACGATGGCGAAGCCACAATTATTGATGTTCGCGAACCAGCAGAATTTGCTAATAAGCATATTCAAGGTGCTACTTTATTGCCATTAGGTAAAATTACAGCTGACGATTTACCTGATACAAAAAATAAAATTGTTATTTATTGTCAAAAAGGTGCAAGAGGTAATTCAGCCTGTATAAAAATTACAGAACAAAATAACGATGTAGTTATATACAATTTAACTGGTGGTATTGAAGCATGGGAAGCAGAAGGAAACCCAGTTAAACAAGGTAAGAGTAAAGTACTTCCTTTAGACAGACAGGTTCAAATTACAATTGGATCATTAGCATTATTAGGGAGTTCAACAGGGTACTTGTATGATCCAGTATTCATGTTCATACCAGCATTTTTAGGTGCAGGGCTTTTATTCGCAGGCTTATCTGGTACTTGTGGTTTGGCTATAATCATGGCAAAAATGCCATGGAATCAAAAAGTTTAGAGTATTCTAAAAATAACCTAATTTGTTTCTTATTATTAGCCTCTGTAATGCTATTTAAGTATGTGGTTTGTGTAAAATAAAGATATATTACATAAGCATTATAAATCTTCTTTACTCATGAAATTTAAAGTAGGGAAACTAGGTTTTATAGTTAATGATATCAATTTTTTCAGTAATTGAGGAATAGCGTGATAAATATGACTAATACTAATAATGAAGGTAATAACGCACCAATTGTAATTATTGGTGGTGGTGCAGGTGGGTTAGAACTCGCTACAAAGTTAGGCCGATATTATAAAAAAAAGACCGCAGCGTGTGGTTCTAGTTGACCAAAACCGCACACATATTTGGAAACCCTTGTTGCATGAAGTTGCCGCTGGTGCATTAGATGCAGAAATTGATGGTGTCGATTATTTAGCTATTGCTCACAAAAATGGATTTACCTTTCAATTAGGCACAATGATAGATCTAGACAGAGAAAGTAAAACTGTTTATTTAGCTCCATTAATCGACGACGCACAACAGCTTGTTTTAGACAAACGTCAGCTTAATTACAGTAAATTAATCTTCGCTCTTGGTTCTATTACAAATGACTTTGGTACTGAAGGCGCTGCACAAAACTGTATTTTCTTAGACTCTCAAAAAAGCGCACAAAACTTTCACACACTTTTACTCAACGAATTTTTAAAGTTACAAGACGATACAACAAAAGATACTTTAGCAATTTCTATTGTTGGAGCAGGGGCTACAGGTGTCGAACTCTCAGCCGAGCTTTATAAAACCACCGAATTATTAAAAACATATGGTTATACTCATCTGCATAACAATCGACTGAAAGTAAGAATAATAGAGTCAGGGCCACGATTATTACCTGCTTTGCCTGAACGAATAGCAAATAGCACTAAGGTAGAACTCGAGAAGCTTGGGGTTGAAATTATACTTAATACCTTTGTAACCAAAGTTGAAGCCACAGGTTTACATACAAAAAATGGAGATTTTATTAATAGTAATATATCTGTTTGGGCTGCAGGTATTAAAGCACCAGAATTTCTACAAGATCTTGATGGACTGGAAACTAACAAAATCAATCAGTTAGTAGTGAACCAGAATTTAATAACAACTCTAGATAATAGTATTTATGCAATTGGTGATTGTGCGCATTGTATAATGCCTGATGGTTCAAAGGTTCCTCCAAGAGCACAATCTGCACATCAAATGGCATCTAATGTTTTCACAAATATTAAAAATGCAGAACAAGGTAAAGAACTCAAACCTTATTTGTACGTAGATTATGGCTCTTTAGTTTCTCTTTCTACTTAATTATGCTTGTTAATAAACTTAACAAACGACTTAGACCCAATCTGAAGTTACATTAATGATTACAGAGTCAGAAACACCAAAAGATAATAATTAAAAACATATATTTTTATTCAAACGGTTATAAATTATTATCCTAAATAAGTTCATCTAGATAAATGGTACTAATAATTCAATACAAGCTAATCCTGGTAAACATGTTTTAGTACCAATATTAACAAACGGATGTCATTCGAAGTTAAGCAGTAGATCGTAAGATCACGTTTTGTAGGGGATATAGAGAAAGTTCGCAAAGATCTTCTTTTGTTCTTTCCAAGCTAACAAGTAGATCATTATACCTGTTAAAGATTAAGCGTGAGATCTTATCTTTTGATGTTCTACAGGTCTTTATTTACAAGTACTTAAAGCAATATAGTATATTTTTAATAATATATGCAACTGCTAATATTTTCAACTGTTTATCTTAAATAGTATTAGCTTGATTTATTCAAAAAAAAGGGCAAAATCATAACATGCTGTAAATTATTCAAGGTCCGTTATGATCTCACTAGCAATACTAAAAGAGTCATGGAGTGAAGCATCAAAACAATTTTCTTCACAATCAATGGCGAATGACTATTTGACAATTTTTCGCGAAAATAATAATAAACAAATTTCAGAGTTAAACGGTCAAATTAATAATATTGATGATGTAGCGCTTAGTTATTTATTGTTTCCTAAGTTTAACATCCCCATATTAGTAACGGCACTTTTAGTAAGAAATGGTATTAGTGGTGAATTCATTAAAACTTTATCAAATATAATTCCTAAAGATATGTTGGTAACCGTTTTAAGTATATCTAAGAAGAATTTAAGTTATCAATACAGAAGAAAATCACTAAATAAATCACAAACAGAATCAGTAATTGGCTTTATACAAATTTGGTCAGAGTTAATGATTTTATTTAAAAATAGAAGTGAATTGGTGAATCAGTGGTTAATTAAGGAAAAGCTCCCGTTATGTGGAAACGCACCTATTGCATTAATAAGCACAGGACCAGGCAGAGAGGCTATATCTGATATGCTATATAGGATAAAAACAGGAGATCTATCCTAACTTCTCTCTAATGCAAATATTTGGAAGCTCTGTATTAATTTCTAAATTTTGTAACCTTTCATTAAGTCTTTATCAAAAGTAAATCGATGTTCTCTAGGATTATTTAAGCATTTACCTATGATTCTTCTATTGAATAATGAGTGATTCTCAAGATGTACTGAATTTTTTAAACTGTATTGATTAAGGCATACTGGACAAGTGCCATCAACAATCACTGACATTATTTCTCTATCAATATCTAAATACTCCTCTTTATTGTTTACATTAGTCACTTTTGAAATGCATACGGCACCAACAGGCTGGAATATGTGCTCTAACAAGGTTAATTTGTTAATTGATAAGTGCATTATGTTCCATGCAGGTTTAAAGGAAATATAGTAACAAACTACAAGTAAGCTCCAAGCCCACAGTGGTAGCTCTGCTAAAAGAAAGCCAAGTGCAATGGGTGCTGCGATGAAGTAAATTAACACTGAAAATAGAAAAACCTGGCGGTGTTTCTTTTTTGTAAAGAACTTACCAGTAATTTTGAGATACCACGGTGTGCGCTTAAGTAACTTTGTCCTATAAGTAATATCGCCATTTAACGTATTTAGAGGCATTTCTGTTCTTTTTGCTGTGGCAGACTCAACAGCATTTTCTTCTTCGAAAGCCATTGAGTAATAAGTTGCGTTTCCTGAGCCACCACCAACGTGCTTCTTAATTACCGGTCTTTTTTTAAAGTCTAAATCCGCATTACGACTAGCAATTTCAACCTTAAATTTATTTAGAAGCTCAATAAGTTTATCTAGATAATTACCATACGTTTTATCGGATTTTTCTTTGCCACGGAACAAGTCCTTTAGCGATGGTTTTTCTAATCTCTCTTTAGTAGCTAGGACGTCAATACAGGACTGATAAAACTCCTCTACATCTTGGTTGTTTATCTCATCGGCCAAAAATTCAATTGCATTACTGAAATAAGAAATCTTTTTGTTTTCCATGACTTACTACTTTCCTTTTCCGGTAATTCCGGAATTTCACGATTAATTATATGTTTTATTTGATTATCCACATCGAGCGGTATGTCCGCCACTAAAAATTTAATTATTGGAGCATCTTATGAGTATAGAAACAAACGAAATCAACAATGCTGAATTATCTTATGGATTAAAGGAAGGTAAATTAGTTTCAATAAATGATGTTGAACAAGGGCTAAATTGTGAATGTCATTGTCCTTATTGCGAGAAAAAACTTGTCGCCAAAAAAGGAGACATTCGAAAGCATCATTTTGCACACTATGATGGTGATGACTGCCATTTAGGCCAAGAGACTGCAATTCACTTATTAGCTAAAGACCTTATCGCTAAAAATAAAAAACTTATGTTACCGGCAAGTTATGTGAAAGTTGAATCAAAGGACATTGGCGGTTACTCTCATGAGTCATCATATTTTGAACAAGGCAAGATAACTCAATTAGAAAACATTGAAATTGAAGCTCCATTAGAAGGATATCAACCAGACTTAATAGCCGTTACTGAAGATGGGGAGTCTATTGATATCGAGGTACTAGTTACTCACGCTGTTGAACAGGAAAAAGCGCAAAAGCAGTTTCGTAGTAACAGACTAATGGTTGAAATAGATTTATCCGCGCTATCAAGAAGCAGTTCTATTGATGAGATAGAGCAAGCAGTCATTTATGAAGCACCACGGCACTATATAAATGATGGGAAGTTAATAATCAAAGAAAACATGCAGGAAGAGCTAAACAAAAAAGTTACTACAATCAATGAAAGTCACGAGAGTTTAAATAAGCTAGCCGGATTAAGAGGTAGCGTTGAGAATAAGTACTTATTGATGGGATATAAATTTGGAGGTGGTTATTCTACAAAATATAACTCTCATTTTACTGTAGGGCATTTATATTATACAAAACCAGTACAAACACATGACACTGGAAACTTCACTATTCAAGCAAGCGGCGGGGTTGAATTATCGCAAACAGATGCAGATGAAAGCCTCATTTCACAACTTAAAAATATAGAGCTTCCAGCTTTAGTTTCTCTTCGTTTTGAACCTAAAATAATCAGTGGCAGGAAAGTAAAAATGATAGTAACCGATTTATTAATTGCTGATAATGACGAACATAAGTAAAAACAAATAAGGAAGATGCTGAGTGAGTAGTAAAAACAATAACATTACGTTTTATAGTGAAAACTCAGCAATTTTATTCTCACAATACCAATCAACTTCGTTTGAAAATGTTAATAACTCATGGATTCAGGCAATTGACTTCCAACAATGTAAAACTACACTCGATATTGGTGCAGGTATTGGTAGGGATGCGTTAGCGCTAAAACATAAAAAGTTATGCGTTACTGCAATTGAACCATCAGACAATTTAAGAGCACTAGGGCAAGTGTTTACTAGTGATGATGTAACCTGGATAAGCGATACCTTACCAAAATTAGAAAAAGTCAAAGACAAAACCTTCGATATCATTCTTATTAGTGCCACCTAATTGCATTTAGCTAAGCCAGCCAATTGCATTCAGCTCTGCCATAATAATTCGATTTTAAAAGACCTGTCATCTTTGGATATATTGAACACCACTAGCACAGACTTTTGCCGCTAAGAACTGAACTAAATTAGTCCTCAAAATTAGGCAGACTTATGTCAACAAAGATACGAAAGCGGACGTTCCAAAAATTTAAAACGATGAGTTTATTGCAGATAATTTTTTGACAATAACCAGTTAAGCTTGAATTGTTTTTTTGCGTAACGCGCTAGTCGAATTTGATCAGAAATATAGTTCACATAGGGAGATGATATTTATAAATCCTTTTATAATTGTCACTGATTTTATATACAGCCAGCCATGTATCCTTCTTTCTACAAGTATGTGGTTAATATTTGTCGTAAAAAAGAATGTGATGTTTTGATTTTTAATTATAAATAATTGATTAATATTCAAAATTAAATTATTGTGAGTGATTATTATTAAACAATAATGATGTTAACTTCGGTGTAGAAACACGGGTGTTTGCCTCATATTAAACTGTTAGCAGTCTTATTCAGTTTGTATAAATCAAGGGTTGGTTTTTAGTGAAAAGGTTTCACGTTTCACTTAACCTCTCCCTACTTAAACTTAACTAATCGTTAATATCGTAGTGTTCTTTTCTTGGTGTTAATTTTTGAGTAAAGTGTATTAAATAGCGTTAGTTGTAATATTAAAAAGTTATAGCGGTAAACCGCCAAAGCTTATCTTACACTGCTAACAAGGCAAAGCAGCAGGACTAAAAACAGCTGGCCGTTGCTCGTGCCTCGCCATTTTGGCCAACAATTTTTAGCCTCTGTTTGAGGCGTTAGGTGTTTATCGAGCATGGAAGTTATCGAAAAGGTTGAGATACTCGCAAATGATCAATTGATTATTGTCTTAGCAAGTGGCGGAGAGCCTAGTTACCAATATATTTATCGTGAAGCTGCGGAAGTTAATTGGGACAATAATCTTAAAGCGTTTAAATCTCCAGCTCCGAGAGAGTGGAGTCATTCCGATTGGTTTCACCACATCATCAAAGTCGCAAAGAATTGCAGTATTAATTTAAGTTTAGATAATGATACAACTTGGGTTAATATCCCAAACAATGTTAAAGAACAAATGCTTGTGGGTAAAAACACCTAACAAGAAAATCAACAAGGACTAAAAACATCGGGCTGTTCGCTCCGCTCCATTTTAGCCCACTATTTTTAGCCTGTTATTTGGGCGTTATACGGCAAGTAAGGTCAGGAGTTAAATTTTGAGTCAAGCAACAAATCACCTTTTGCATAGAGGCGGTAGAAATCAATACGGAATAACATCTGAAGATCTTCCTCGTCGTATGAGCTTTGAAGATAAGAAAGCTCTAGAAAGTGAATATGTGAGCAGACATAAAGAAAAATGGCTTGCTCTTTTTATAAACTTTAATAAAAAGCAGTCATGGGAATTACTATTTTCTAAACCTATGAAATACAGAACTCTATCTCTAAGCTCATTTTATTCTGAATTAAGAGAGTATGAATCAGTCGAAGAGTATTTATTGAACTTTCTATTAACAAGAAAAGAAGTCGCTTTAGAGTTAATGGGTTTTTCTGATGATGATGCGCATAAAGTAATAAAAGAATTTAATCAAAAGTATTACAGCTAAAAGCCGTATAACAAGCTAATTAATAAGGACAAAAAACAGTTGGCTGTTTTCGTTCCTCAACATTTTAGCCAACAATTTTTTGCCCATTATTAGGGCGTTAGTTGTCCGCATAAATTTTATAAAATTACTTTTGTAATTGTGTGCTCAACAGTTGTTTTGCGTGTGGTTCAATTATTTGGTTTGGCAATGGAAGTGCCTTACAATATTCACTTCCTTTTTGCCCAACCCAGTTTTCGCCTTGCGTAGCTTTATGCAAACGTGACTTTAGCTTTTAAGGCTCAAAGTTCAAACTTTGGTGAGAAATGCGGAGGTGTTTTGGCTTCTTCCTTCCATCAAATAAACATGGTAACTTGTTGTGCTTGAAGTGTTTTTAATAACCAAGCAACTAACAAGTTGCTCAAACGGACAAATAACAGTCGGCTGCGCTTCGCGCATTATAGCCAACGGTCATTTGCCCCTTAGCAAAGCGTTATAACGAATGTGCTTAATTCAACTATGGAGTCCTCATGAGCGAAGAAGAAAATAACATGAAGTGGTATGAGCAATTATTTTGTGGGTTACCAATTGCATTAATATCAATTGGAGGTGCAGTTGGTGGTTTGTGTGGTGGTCTAGCATTCGCCCTAAATATTAGTGTTTTCTCAAAGGAATTATCAACAGGTAAAAAATATTTATTTACCTCTTTAATTACTTTGGGTGCAGTCATTTCTTATTTTATAATATTGGTTGTTTTGGCAATTGTTTTTCCTGAGACCTTTGCATAAAGTTCGTTATAACAAGCCATTCAAGCAGGACAAATAACAGTTGGCTATTTGCTCCTTCGTCGCTTATTTTAGCCAACTATCATTTGCCTCTTAATGGGGCGTTATATGCTAAAAATGTTCAAACAAGTTAATCGCGTCTAGGGGCGCAGAGAACAGTCTTTTCTTCTCATCAGATTCAGCAAGCTCCAACTAAGGAAAGTAAATGAAACCACCTAAAAAACTCGTTGAAGGTTTACAAAAAAAAGGGTTACTCCCAGAGAGTCTTCCAGAAATCACAAACTTCGTTGAATTCGAAGCATTGCTAGTTGAACAAATATCTACCAAACACGATAAACTTGATTGTATTGTAATGTTTGATGGTGAGTGCATTGAAAGTGAAAACTCATACTTTTTCCTCATGGATGAGTTTATTTCTTCAATAGGTGAGAAACATGGGATTTCAAAATTAGAATCGAAATTTGATGTCAACCAAGGGAGAATATTTTGTCGAGCAGAAAAAGACTCTATAGAACATGAGGTAAATTTCGAACAAGAAAGTGACTGGGTTTCATCGGAGTTTATTGATTTTATTTTTTTACTAACCACTGTTAAGAAAGGTAAATTCATAGAAGTTTCTACAGGTGATCAAATATTTTTAGCCATATTTCTAAATAAAACATTGAGCACTGCATATGAAAAATATAAATCTTCAGATAAAAATTCAAGGGAGGCATTTTTAAACCATTATATGTTCCCAGAGGTTAAAATATTATCCTCATTAAGATACAGAGAAGTTTTGTCGGCATTCAAATCATTATTTTTAGAAAGTGACAAAATACTTGATCCCGAAGCTTATAAAAAAGATACAGCCATAGCTGCTCTTGCAATTTCAGAAAACAAAGATGCCTTACCAATTTATCATATGGTCACTCAATCACCTATAAAAACCCATAATTATGTAACTATGAACATTTATGATTATTCAATTATCTGCCCTGAAGGCGATTGTTTTTTTCTTAGCCTTAAAGAGCCAGAAAAAGAAGTCATATTTAATTATCAAGCAAAGAATGTAGGCATGTTAGTTGGGGAACACTCAGAGGACTTAGGTGACTATATAATCATTGGTAAAAACCTAGATTGGGGGATTGTGGTCACAGGTGATATGTTTATTTGTGCTGGAAGCCCTGTTTTAGACTTACTAACCCCGATTAAAAAGTCAATCAAAGGGAATTTGATTGCTCCCATTTTTAAGGGTTTCATTGAAAATCATTACCTACCGCTTATCTGTGAATTAGGTTATAAAAAGACATCAGTTCCTAATTTTTCTGCATCCGCTAAGGAATATGAACTTCATTGGAGTACGGTCAGTGTACTTGGAGAACAAGAAAGTGGAACAGATAACATAACTATCAAAATACATTTAAGTGTATATAACCCTGAAGTACAATCATTTTTCAAAGATAATAAAACGCCTCCAACACTATTCGACTTTACGAATTATAGAGGTTCTACTTGGCAGATAAATTCTCCAGATGAATTTCAAGATAAAATTCAAGATATGTGTTCATATATTAAAGGTATAGATGCTGAAGGGAAGAAAAAAATACCACTAGAAAAATGGGTATCTCTATATGTTGGTTGTAACCAAACCTTTAATTCCGCTATAGCAGCGATGTTAAATAACGACAAAGCAGAAGCTACTCGTTTAGTAAAAATACAAATCGAAAAAGAACGTGCATATCCATGTGGACTAAGCCAAGATTCAAAAACCATTAAGCTATCAGAACTTATTGATAGTATGAGTTAATCTTCGCATATAACAAGCCATTCAAGCAGGACAAATAACAGTTGGTTTTTGCTCGTGCCTCGCTATTTTAACCAACTATTTTTTGCCTCTTAATGGGGCGTTATGTGTAAATGGAGATTCAATCTACTTATGAGTAAATTTTATAAATTTTTACTTTTAATCCTTAATTCTTGGGTATCATTAATTTTCGTTATCTTGTTTAGCTTGGCGAGTTTTTATTTAGCACAAGTAACCAAAGATACAAATTTATTTGCTGCGTCAGGTGCTGTTGTTACCGTTTTCGGTTTATTCTCCATGATTAGGTTTACGACAATCGAGAGATACATAAATCAAGAGCAAATTATTGCCGCAAGTACAGGTGTTACAGGGCCACCACTAACACCAGAAGAATCTGAGCGTTATCAACGTGATTATCAAGCAGCTGTAAAAATTCAGCTAAAAAAGGAACTAAATAGTGAGTTAAAAGGTATATCGCTTACTATCACAGGAACGCTTATTTGGGCATATGGTTCATATATTCCGTTATATTTAAGTTAGCAAATTTACACATAACAAGCCATTCAAAAGGACAAAAAACAGCTTGCTGTCCTTCGTTCCTCAGGCATTATAGCAAGCTGTTTTTTGCCTCTTAATGGGGCGTTAGCAGTCTTTATTCAGTTTGTATAAATCAGGGATTGGTTTTAAGTAAAAAGGTTTTACGTTTCACTTTACCTATTCCTAATTAAAATTTACTTAACGTTAATCGCTTTGTGTTGTTTTCTCAGTGTAAATTTTTAAGTAAAGTGTATTAAAAGACGTTAGTTGTAATATTAGAAAGTGATAGCGGTAAACCGCCAAAGTTTATCTTTCACTGCTAACAAGGCAAAGCAGCAGGACTAAAAACAGCTGGCCGTTGCTCGTGCCTCGCCATTTTGGCCATCAATTTTTAGCCTCTGTTTGAGGCGTTAGCAGTCTTATTCAATTTGTATAAATCAGGGATTGGTTTTTAGTGAAAGGTTTCACGTTTCTATTTACCTCTTCCTAATTAAAGTTTATTTAAAACTAAATATTCAGTGTTCTTTTCTTAGTGTTTATTTTTAAGTAAAGTGTATTTTTAATAATGCGTTGTATTATTAACTAGTTATGGCGGTAAACCGCAAACGTTTATCTTCCACGGCTAACAAGGCATTGCAAAGGACTAAAAACAGCTGGCCGTTGCTCGTGCCTCGCTATTTTGGCCAACAATTTTTAGCCTCTGAATGAGGCGTTAGGTACACAAGGAGGTTAGCATCAGAGTCACGATTTTATGCCTAGTTTTATTATCTTGTTCTTTCTTAATTAAAGCAGAAGATAATCCTCAAGGGCTTGTAACTCTTTCTAAAAAGTTGCCTAAACAAACAATTAAACCTCTTGCCCTAATTAAAAACCAAGACTTTAATCTATATAATCACCCATTTAACCCTGAAGTGTATTGGGTTGTAAAAGACTCCTTGTTTGATTCGTCATTAGATAAAATGACGTCTTATGGTTTTAGTGTTGCTTTGCCGTCAGAGCAAACAATTAAATCTGTTTATGATGGTTTAGATAAAATAGTTAAATATAAAAGTCATTACTTTGGTAAAGATAGTATTTGTAAATATGGCTATATAAATAAATCTGAACATGATCTTATTTTAAAGTTGTATTTTAATAAGCAACTAATTGTTGTATCTGGAAATGAAAATTTTATAAAACAAAACCTAAATCTTACTTATTACTGTAATTGGTAAAGTGTACCTAACAAGTCACTCAAAAGGACAAATAACAGTTGGTTTTTGCTCCTTCGTCGCTTATTTTAACCAACTATTATTTGCCTCTTAGTGAGGCGTTAGCAGTCTTATTCAGTTTGTATAAATCAGGGATTGGTTTTAAGTAAAAAGGTTTTACGTTTCACTTTACCTCTTCCTAATTAAAGCTTATTTAAAACTAAACACTTAGTGTTCTTTTCTTGGTGTTAATTTTTAAGTAAAGTGTATTTTTAATAATGCGTTGCCTTATTAAATAGTTACAGCGGTAAACCGCCAAAGCTCATCTTTCACTGCTAACAAGGCAAAGCAGCAGGACTAAAAACAGTTGGCCGTTGCTCGTACCTCGCCATTTTGGCCAACAATTTTTAGCCTCTGTTTGAGGCGTTATACGTTTTTCAGATTGGTGTGTAATTGAAAAGTTTAGATGATATAGCAAAACAATTCAGAGCTACTTTTGAAACTGAACACAGCAATATTAAGTTACCTTTTTTTGAAGATTTTCCTAAAAATTGCTGCGAAGGAGCATCTTGCTTTTTAGCTTTCTATTTCATGGATAAATATCCAGAAAAAGATGTTTCAGTTATACACGGAAAAAGCTCCGATGGTGTTGAAAATCATTATTGGGTTGAAGTTGATGGTTTCATTTATGACTTAACCGCAGATCAATTTGAAGAAGTCGATAAACCAATTTATGGTGCTAAAAATCATCCACTGTCACATTGGTTTTGTGTAACATCTAGCCAATTTGCTTCTTGCTTTTTTGGAGAGTATGCGGACAAATTTGTTGGTTTTAAAAAGCAGTCCCGTATTTATACCCAAGTAACTAGTTTGGTGGTATAAACGTATAACAAGTTGCTTAAAAGGACAAAAAACAGTTTGCTGTTTTCGTTCCTCAACATTTTAGCAAACTATTTTTTGCCTCTTAGCAAGGCGTTATAAGGTTCAATCAGGCATGGATAAGCAAAGTCGAATGGAACTCCGAAGAAAGGCTGGTTACAGAGATTTACCTGAACCAGTTGTAAAGGTTCAAGGTCCTGAGTATTCAATGTCTTTTGCATGCTTTAGCTGTAAAACTTCTAACATGCGTCATTTCAACGTCCCTTCATGTGATTACCCTAAGACTATGGAATGTCCTATTTGTAAAAGTACAACGGTAAACTTAGGTAGGCATTTTAAACCACCTAAAAAATCGGATATTGCCCAATGGAAAAAGGTTAGGTTTCTCGCAGAACATGGATTTGTGTTTCAAAAAATACGAATTGATTCAAATAGCTACGATAGTGTTCCGTACCCTGATACATTATCTGAAGCCAAAGAATTTGTCGTAAAATACAAAAAATGGGCTTGGGAACCAACCTTATAACAAGGCGTTCAAACGGACAAAAAACAGTTGGCTGTTTCACTCCGTTCACATTATAGCCAACAATTTTTTGCCGCTTAACGTGGCGTTAGCAGTCTTATTCAGTTTGTATAAATCAGGGATTGGTTTTAAGTAAAAAGGTTTTACGTTTCATTTAACCTCTCCCTAATTAAAGTTTACTTGTCGATAATTTCTTTGTGTTGTTTTCTCAGTGTAAATTTTTAAGTAAAGTGTATTAAAAATAGTTAGTTGTAATATTAGGTAGTTACAGCGGTAAACCGCCAAAGCTTATCTTACACTGCTAACAAGGCAAAGCAGCAGGACTAAAAACAGTTAGCCGTTGCTCGTACCTCGCCATTTTGGCCAACAATTTTTAGCCTCTGTTTGAGGCATTAGGCTTCTCTATCATTAACTAGGTCAGGATAATAATGAAAAATATATTTTTAACTTCCTCTTTTGCAGACGTTGTAAATTTATTTAAAGAATATAAAAATGAAGATCTTCAGGGGAAAACCATCACTTTTATCCCTACAGCGAGTATTCATGAAGAAATTATATTTTATGTAGAGGCAGGAAAAAAAGCCTTAGAAAGTATTGGTTTTATTGTAGATGTTCTTGAAATTTCTACTGCGTCACATGAAGAAATATTAAACAAACTTAAGCATAATGAATTTATCTATGTAGGTGGAGGGAATACTTTTTTCCTTCTGCAAGAATTAAAAAGAACAAAAGCAGACAAACTAATTATTGACCAAATTAATTTGGGGAAAACTTATATTGGTGAGTCAGCTGGATCAGTTATTCTTTCTCCAAATATTGAATATATTTCTGAAATGGATAACCCTAAAATAGCTAAAAAACTAGCATCCTATGACGCTCTTGGTGTTATTGATTTTTATCCTTTACCTCATTACACCAATTTTCCATTCAAAGAACTTGCAGAAAAAGTATTTGAAAAATTTTCAGATAAAATAAACATGTGTACTTTCAGTAATGATCAGGCAATTATTATAAATGACAGTAATGTTAAAATTGTGAGCAAAGCCTAACAAGGCCATTAAATCGGACAAAAAACAGTTGGCCATTGTTCGTGCCTCACAAATTATAGCCAACTACTTTTTGCCGTTTATGGCAGCGTTAGTTGCCTATGAAACTTAAGAGTGTAATTTACGAGTTGTTTGAAATTGATTTTGGTTCGCTGAAAGGACAAACAGATTCCGAATCTCACGAAATAGATCGTGAAATTTACTTAGAATTCGAAACTGGTGAAATATTTTATTTTTCTTGGTGTAATGAGCCAGTACAATATTGCATTGGATTTAAGCCTGAAAGGTTCAACGAAAATGAACCTGATCATGTTATAGATGCGACTAACTGGAAAGTTTGGTGTGAGCTTGTCGGACAAGACATATCCTTTGTCTTTGCCGATGAGTCACATCAGATTTTAGAGTTAAAAGGTCTATCGTCATCTGTGTATTTATCAAGCCAAGAAAGAGGCTCATGGGGCGCTGACGTATTACATATATCAAAAAGTTTGCCGATAGTCAGCAACTATAAGGCAAATCAACAGGACTTTGATCTTCCCCCGCTTTAACGGACACCAAAATCTAACTAAAAATGAGGTGTCCCATGCCATAGTACAACAATCCAATGTCCGCAATGAGTTTGAACCCGTCTCTCAGCCGAGTATATGATCTTGGCTAATATCCTTTTAAATATTATTAAGAATGAGCAAAAGCTAATGTCCGCAGTTGGCTAACTATTAACCTAAAGAATGACCGATAGCTAACGTCAACAATGCGCACCAAGTGATCATTTTTATTCGTGACAAACCTAATGTTATTCAGTGGTCACATAAAATGTTATTAGGTGGCAGGGTAGAATGATAATGACTGGCAGTTCTGATGTAATTGGGTGGCATAACCAATGTAATTATCCACTTTCAAGATGTTTCTATAATTATTAATAGCATGTATCAACGTAATACTGATAAAGGATGTCAGAAATGAAATACATAGAATTCATTATAGACCCCAAATAAATTATATCGCTGTATAAATGGAATGAAAATAATGACGATCAATTGGAACAACACTCGGCCTTTAGATAATTCACAAAATGAAGGATTTGAAGAGCTTGTATGTCAATTAGCGCGTAACGAAAGCATCCCAAATAAAAAAGAGTTTATTAGAAAAGAGAAAACTGATGCAGGGGTTGAATGTTTTTGGATCTTGGATAACGATGGCAAAGCTACCAATCACTGGATCATAGTATCGTGCCTGCATATAAATAAGTACGGTTTACGAACCAGCTAAACGTTAACTTAAATAAGTATCAAATATCTGAAATAGCGCTATTAAATATGTTTTCTAGACTTTTTAAATAACCGTTGTATCCATCAATATTCGCTTGTACCCATTCTTCTTTTTGAAATATCAGGCCATGTAATATTCACCCATAAAAAGAAACATAACTCTTCAAAGAAAAACCTAGTTCAATGAGATTGACTTAGCTCACTCAAACGTAAATTCTCATTAAAAGAGTCAACAAAACAATGTTGGCATATATCAATACACATCAGTTTTCCATCTTCGAGAATAGAGCCATAACCGCAGTAATGTTCGATACAAATAAACTCACTGTATTCATCATCGCCTTTTACTACATGTAAGCCACATCTATCACATATCAATTCACTAACAACTTTCACGCTAGCTTCTTTATACTTTTTCATAACAAATACCTTAACGTTAGCAGGTTTAAATAACTTGGATAGCACCAACTACCCAAGTAATGTGTTAAACGCTTGTTTAGCTAAATAAACCACTACTGCTATGTGCAGGAGGGTGTGTTTTGTTGTACACCTTGCCAAGTTGCTTACGGCTAACATGGGCGTAGATTTGTGTCGTTGAACTACAGGCATGACCAAGCATCTCTTGCACATGACGTAATTACGAACCATTATTTATGCGGATAACTCCCAATGCTCTTTTCTTTCTTCTAGTAAGATTCTTTTAGCTACTTTACTTGCTTCTACATCTGACAATAAATCCAAGAAATAACTCACAGGATTATGCTTCTCTAGGCTTTCCATATACAACACTCTAAGTACTGCATCTGTCGTTCTTGGGATATCTGATTTACCTTTTTCATACCTAGCGATTGTTTGCTCAGAAACACCAAAACGCGTAGCCAATATTTTTTGAGATACATTTAGCTCGATCCGTAAAAACTTGAATTCCTTATTTGTTAATGGCTTTTTGCTATCCACCACAATTTCGGCAATCGCTTGATGTAAACTACCTATATCGTCAATGCTGCTGTATGTCTCACCGTCAATTTCTTCAACGGTAAAACCATTCTTTAAGTAGACATTAGATAATCCACTTTCTGTGTAATGATACATTTTTTTCTCCTAATCAATCCAAACAGTCATCAAAGTAGACTTTGGGTCGTTATGGTGATTTTTAAGTGTTATATAGATAAGCGGCTTCCATCACGCCACCTAGATATTTTTTTTATTGCTGATGTATCTGGAGAAATTAGCATGCGATCATTTCGCTTAAGTGGGGTAGTGTTCAGGTTTGGGTCTGCGAGTTGTGCGATTCCAAATAAGTCTTAAAAGATGAACCATTAATAAACTCACCTTTACGTTTATGTTTTGCCCACTTCAACTTTTTCTCTCGAACTAAAAGTATTATCTCATCGTTCGAGCAATCAATTGCTTTTGATGCATCAACAACGGTTATAGGTCGATGACAAGAAGATTTAAGCATATTTGCTAACCAAATTTTAAAAGGCTCTGTAGGTACTATAACTTGGCTTAAATCTGAAGTTGAGGAAAAGTAACCCTTAATCTTTTTAGTCAAAACAGCATTGACTACGTCGCCGAAATTGCACAAGTGTTGTATTACCGATTGTGTTTGTGCCGTTATGGTTAAATAGCCATCTTTGTATGGAGGTGTTTTAACAAACTCACTGATAAGTCCCGTGATGTAGTGCATATTGAATATCTTAGTAAACTTCATTTTTTGATTACCTACAAATGATGTATTTACCATGGGAAACGTTTGGCTTTCAAATATAATGGTGACATCACCAATATCTAGATTTACGGCTTTTGCTAAGGAAAAGATATCAACGTGATAACGAGGGATTTCATCATAAAGTTCTGATGCATACTTGACTCTAGCTTTTTGAACATATTCAGTGCGTTCATTGAATGATGTAAGGTTGAGAAAGTCAGATTCATCATATGTTCCTTTCACCCAATGCTTAAATTGCATAGGTGGATGAATCGTTTCAGTAAAGTCTTGTAAATGACTATTACAACGTTCGTCCCATAGAACTCGATGCTCAGGTGATGTTAACAACTGTATCCCAGTTAATATTAACTCACTATGATTAGCACTATAGGGTACACGTGAGAAAGCTTGAATCAACATATCAAACGGACGTGCTGCTACATACGTAGCAAAAGTGACATCAGCTAACAGTGTTGAGTTTGCTAGTAGCGTACCATCAACTTCAGGCCATAACTTCCACTCTAATGCGCTTAACTCGATATCGGCGAAATGCTGAGCACTAGCCTTTAATTTCCAAGGCTGCTTACAGCTTGGGCAAAATTCAAAAAGGTTGGCATCCCATGATATTGGTTTATGACATTGGGGGCAGGTATCTATTAGCGGAAGCTTATGTTTAGGACAACGGGCTACAGTGGCAATACCCCAACGCCAATCCATAACGTGTTCCTCAGCCAAACAACCGGTACAAATACGAGGAAAATCTACTACTAACTCAGCAAATGTCCGACCCTTCTCATAAAGCCAAGATGTTTGACTATATCGCTGATGCAGTTGAAGTACATCAGTTACATCACGACCTAGCTCGATGGATAGCACTTTAGTTAAGTTAGTTAATTGCGTTGTGTGCCAAAGTCCAAAACGTCCTGCTTTGGGTTTATCCATTTTTATCGATTTGAGAAAGTTACTAAGCTTAAAGTGGCTGTTCATATAAGCAAGGCGCATTAAGTATTCAGTTAATGCTTCATTTTCTTTTGGGTAGGGGCGTAGACGTAACATAATTAGGATCCCCCTTGTCGTGTACCAGCTTTATGATTGGCATTACTCTTTTTAATTACTCCATTTTGTTTGTTCAATAATTCACTATACTGAGCATCAATTTGGTATGCGTGCTCGGTAAAAAGATTAAAGTTTTTAATCTTGTTATAAGCCATGGCTTTAAATATAAGATTAAGGTCGTTAACCGTTATTTCTTTTTTATCTGGTAGCTGAGTCATAACACGCATAAACAGCTGTGTAATACGTCTTGGAACCCCTAGAGTCGCAATATAAAAGCGTTTTAACATATCAAGCTCTACCAAAGAACAAATGCTATAACCTGCGTTAGTAAAGTGGTTCTCTATATTTTTAAGGTAACTAGCAAACTCTTTCATGTTTTTGGTGTTGTTAATGTTAAATGGAACTAGCTCAACATTAGCAGACGAGAATCGCTCTCTAATCTCCTCGTGCTCGTCGAGTAATGTTACAAGCTCAGGTAGTCCAGAAAATACTACAGACAAGCAAAGGTCATCCATTAACACTTTAATAAAGGCCATAATGTCACGTGTTCGAATGAGCGCATTTTTTCTTAGTAAGTGTTGAAACTCGTCAAAAATAATGATTTCAACGCCCGTGAATCGTATAAATCGGTAAAGTTGCTTAATCGCCATATCGATATTACGAGGGGTGGGGTGTTCATGTCTCCCGCAATCCATTAATTTTTCAATAATGCCAAGTATTGATGGTTTCCCAGGAACTCGTATTGATAACAACGGCAATTTTGTTACTTCATCCGTTGCTTGGTAATCCGGCTGTTGATAGACTTCAGTTGCGAAATAGCGTAGTAACCGGCTTTTACCAAGCCCTGATTTCCCAATAACTATACAGCCTTGCCCATCTAACCCTGACATCATATGGCTTTGTCTTAACTCTTTAAGCCCAAGGTTAAAGCAACCGTGTTTAAATGTTTTAAAGTAAAGCTCACGTGCATTTGGTGGTAGCTTCATGATTTTCGGATTGGTTGATAGATCACTGTTCATATCGATCGGCAAAGGCGTAAATACATTTATTTCAGGTTTATGATTCATCATGACCACTCACATCGTTTGGATTATAATCATCTGAGCCATTAGTTTCTGTTGGGCTAGGGATTTTCGAATTATCTTCTCTATTGTCATCATTAAGGGCATTAATCTTGTTTTCTAATTCATGAGTTCTAGCGGGACGACTCCTTATACTTCTTTTTTGTTTCTCTTTTTTAGCTAAACGGGCATTCGCAGCTATGATTTCAGGGTTTTCATCAACGCCACGTTTATGGCCAAACCCTTTTTTGCTGTAGGTTTTAACTTCTTTTGCTTGATACTCAGCTAAAGACATTCCTTTATAAATCGTAGGGTCTATAGTAGTCACTAAAAACACATCTTGAGTGAATGGATTCAACACACTAATAGCACTAACATCTGTTATTGAGTAATAGCATTGCACAGTAGGCTCTTCATTTTGTTGAGCTAGTTGCATTGCTATGTTCTTCAATTCACCAGCATCATCGTTGTATCTAATATTGTTAATGACTACACCTTGATGAAATACATCACCAGATACTTTTCGAGTACAAGTTTTACCTGCGGGAAGTTGAACTCTGTCCATATCAACTGGAATTTCAGGGATAAAACCTTCATTTATTGCTTCTTGCCAAGCTTGGTTTGGTGTTTTTTGTTTTAAACCTGAGTGTGGCGTGTTGTGGTATTGATCCACAACCCATCCCTCAAATGCACGTCTAAACTCATCAATGGTTAAAACAGCTTTTTGCTTCATGGTCATACTTTGTTTTTGTTGCTCTTTAATATTTCCAACATAGCCTGGTAGCGATATGGCGAAGTCATTTTTCACCCCTAAATTTAGCCGTTCAATATAGGGTTTCAGCCAAGGACTGGCTGATTGAAGTACCTCAATTTTAGTACCACAATAATTGTTAACATAACTGATAGATTCAATTGAAGTAAAACCTGAGCCACCATCAAGAACTAATAATTCAGGAACACCAAAGGCAAGCCAAAGAGAATCGTTAAAGGTGTGAAAACTGCCATGTTTCTTAGGGCATATGCTGTGGCGGATTGCACTTATGATTGTAGAACTAGGCTCCCCTCTACCAATTTGTAATTCATATCCCAGCACGGAGCGAGTATATACATCAAGTAAGATAATAATGGTGACGCCATCAAGATAATTACCTTCATCATCTACAACACCCACAGGAATATAAACGCCATCAGCTTCTACACGTTGTAAAGGATGTTGAGTAACGTATTTAGCAATAGCATTACGCATGGCTTTTCGACGTTCGTTACGGTTATTCTGTGTTTTAATCAGGGCATCTGGGGGAATCAGGTCAGTTATCCATGTTCTAAAAGTTTCTAGGCAGGGTACTTTATCAAAAAGACCTTTTAGTTTTCCTCTGAATTTGTCGTAAGCATATTGAATAGACTTAGGAACTTCTTGGAGTATATGTTCATCGGTAACCATTAAAGCAATCGATATTATTTCCTCATCAAACTTACCTTTGCGCTTTTTCTTTAATTTATGTTTTGCAGTAACACCACCTACAATTTGATTCTCTATTTTTGCCCATTTACCTAAAGTTGAAATACAGGGGGGATCAGAATCATCTATCTTTGTTGAGACCTCACAGATCACACGTTCGCGCAATAACTTACCGCCAACAGTGCAACCATTTTCTTTGACAGCATTTAAGTAGGCATTCCTGCGTTGTTGCTCAATAAGCTCGGTTGGACTTAGGTTACCTATAGCAATATTCGCTGGCTGTTTATCTTGAACAAAGAATAAGGATTTATTGAGGACTTGCTCAAGTTCAAAGTTGTTTAATGTTATAGGTGGGGTGCCTAAGCCATCAAATACCAGAGTGACATAGTCTTTACCTGTCATGTACATTCGGCCTAACATGCCCTTAAAGGAAATTGGAGTATCGTGTTGTCGTATCTTATGTTTCATAATAGGGAGCTCTTTCGTAACGAGTATTATTAATAACTCTATGTGCATGAAAGCAATTTCATTAACTTAAATAGGGGGGGATATTCACACAAAAAACACAAGATCTTTCCATTTTTGAGTTAAATCACAAGTGAATAAACGATGGGCAATTGAACGTTGTACCAAAAGAGAGTCAATTTTTTTATCTCTAGCTATCTCTATCAATTCAAGGAAATCATAGCCTTTATTATCCAGGCCTTCTGTCAGTTCTTTGAAGGCTTTAATAGGCGCAGGGTGATGTAAACTCGGGGATAGACGGGCGATATTGTCAACACGGTGACCAACTCGAATATCCTCCTCAGTGATGACTCTAAACACTTCGTTCTTCGTCGCGTAGAGCTCAGTAAGATATTCCTTTTTTTCAATAAATTCGGTTTTTAGCGTTACGTCAAAATATTTAACTTCCTCTTTATATACAGTAGTAGGTAGATATAGAGCCCCATCAGGTGTGTATCGATTTGGACGACCATAAAGGTGATGCACTACATGATCAGGCTGTGTAATGAAATCTTCATCTTTATTCAAAAAGAATAATCGCAAAGCGTAATATTCGAGTTCTAATTTACTTTCTAAAATCGAGCTCCGGTTTAAGCCTTTACTAAAACCAAAAAAGGAACTGCCAGTAAATCGTTGTTTCACTTGTTGTCTTGGAGAAATACTCATAGTTTTTCTTTTATCCATTCAATATAATTTTATTGGATTATAGTGAGTGAATACAACAAGTCAAGATCATAAGTCATTGATATAAATACTGTTATAATATGTATCGGCAGTGTAATCCTTTGATATTTTTATTTATTTTTTGGTTGTATTATTTATTGTTATAATATGTCCAAGTGTATGTATTATAAGTATTTTTTAATTAATTCAAAGACTAACGAAGCAAACAAAATTAATTTCAACTTTTTTCAAAATAAATGAATTTAGGTGAGAATTAAGAAAGGGGGCAGAGCACTATCAAAAGCGGATTTTGAATAACACTGATATGTTTCCATATTTGATTTGTATCAACCAGTTAAGGCTTTTATTAGGTTTTTTGTTCTGATTACAAGTTACCTATTGAACTCTACTTGAATAAAACACATACTCAAGTTGGATTAATTCAATTAGAACAATTACTAACGTGATTATAGTTGCCGTATCATGCTAGTTCTTATAATGATCCGTCACCATGAAGGGAGATAAATGAAATGGAACACAATTTAGACAAGCTCAAAGATCATATATTACCCCGTTCGAATTCAAATGATTTTTATCACTCTAAAACTTACCACTCAACGTGGCGTTGGGAAATAAAGGAGTATTTATGGGAGTTGTAGTAAGAGTCCTTGAAGCAAATCATGGAGACTGCATTTTAGTTAGTCATGAGGGAGCTTCAGGCACAGTCAATATTTTAATTGATGGAGGAACATCAACAACTTTTAAGTATGGCCCGAGGCAGCGTTATGACGGAGCGCTATGCAACGTATTAGATGAACTCAAAAATAAAGGACAACACATAGAGCTAGCGGTATTGACCCATATTGATGACGATCACATTCATGGCTTAATTAAGGCATTCGAAACACCTGATTACTTAAGTGATCTCGTTAAATCTATTTGGTTCAACTCATCTCGTTTAATTACACAACATTTTAATGCACCTGAGATTCCAGAGAATAATATTCTATTAGCCGATGATTCTCCTCAAACAAGCAGGCGGCAAGGAAAAGAGCTTGAAGCGCTACTTGATGAAGTTGGATGTGACCGCACTCCACTTATCAAGGTAGGGCAAGTTCATAACGTTGGCCCGTTCAAATTGACAGTGCTTTCTCCTAATCAAAACCAGCTAGAGCACTTATTGCACATATGGCCTTCTGAAGAGGAGTCAGGTGCAACAGCAGCTCATAATAATGATTACGATCTTTCTCTAGAAGAAATTTGGGAAGCAGATGAGTTTAAGTCTGACTCATCCGTTTACAATGGCAGTTCAATTGCATTTTTACTAGAAATCGACAATAAAAAAATGCTATTTCTTGGTGACGCACATGACCAAATTGTAGTGGATAACATAAAGGAATTAGGCTTTAGCGAAACTAACAAGCTTAAACTTGATCTTGTTAAGATTTCTCATCACGGTAGCCAATATAATACTAGTTCTGAATTTCTTTCTTTGCTCCAATCACCTCGTTACGTAATTTCGACCAATGGTTCGAGGCATGGTCTGCCAAACAAAAGGGCTATCGCAAGGATTATTAAAGAAACAGACGGGCAAATTTGTTTCAATTATAGCGACGTGATTAAGCCACTGCTCTTAGATCATGAGGTTAAAGGTTATAGCTCTCGATTAGAAGTACTAGACAAAGAGATCCAACTTTAATATGACAGCCTCTGAAATTATACAGTCGTACTGCGTTACAGTGAATGGCGGTAGTGGCGTATTAGTAAATACTATGACGAAAAAGTACTCTTATGTATTAACTGCTGCTCATGTGATTCCTGATAAACAGGAAGACCTCGTCGTCCATGATTACAAAGGTAAGCCACTTGGTGTTTTAGATGTGATCCCACAGAATCTTCCTTCACAAGAAATGATAAAGGCAAATCCTCAGCTTTATGACTTTGCAATTTTAAAAGTTGATTATCAGGAACGAGTGTCACAAAAATGTCTTCCTGCTTCCGACTTGAGCGATCGTGCCACACTTACTCTTGTAGGGTTCCCGGAAACAGAGAGAGAATCCTTAGACCCTATTAAAGAATATACAGGGCATAAGATTAGTGTGGCTAATGAACTTGTTATTATGAACTTAGATGGCATTCCTGGAATTGAAACGATCAAGGGTATGTCTGGTGGTGGCGTTTATCATGTTAAAGATGAGATACCATTACTCATAGGTGTTGAATTTCAAATGGATAACAGTAGGCAGGAGCAACAGTTCGGTCGGATTCAGTGCCACAGTCTTGCAAGATTTGAAGAAATAATTACTGCACATTCAAGTGCGCCAATGATCCCAGCCTATTTGGAATGCTTTTCAAATTTTCGGGACAAGATATTCTCATTTAATGTTGATGATCCAAACAATGTATCTGCCCTCAAGCTAGAACTTGAAATTGCGGCAGATTACTTAATTTCGAAGGGGTTGCTTCCACCTTATAAAGTAATGGAGCAATACCATTCAGATTTATTAGTCGATTCTAAAAACCTTGGTGAACTCAAAACCTATGAATTGTGGGTAGCATATTTAGAGTTCTTAGTAATTAGTGTATTGATTGACGGATCTAATAATGCTGATGATGCTTATCTCAAAAGTTTAGAGCAGAAGAGACGGTTAGTATATACAAGTGATGGTACTAACTGGATTCAGAGCTTAGAATACTTACTAAAAACCGCCCGCAGGCTTTTAAGTAAAAATGGAACGTTGATCGTTGCTTCCCCTGACCCTGCTGCAAAAGTATTACCTAAAGATTCTCAACTAGAAAGAGTTATACACAATATCTCTGTTGTGCCAACCCAAGGGCCATTTACTGCAATAGATTCAATAGATTCATTTGAAAGTGCGATGTTGGCAAGTTATACATTGACCCATTTAGAAGGGCTCCAGCGCGAGTGTGTGGTAAAAATTGAAGGTGAATACCCTAATTTACCACAGGGTAGGTCGAAATCGGATTTGTTGAGGGAAAAGATAAATGAAATTATTAACTAAAGAAAGTGACCTAGAATTTTTATCTTCCGAGTATGAAAATATTCAGTTTCATATGCTTGGTTCTGATGATAGCTTTTCATTTATTTCTTGTATCATATGTGTATGTGAAACAGCACAAGAAATCATAGAAAATTGGCGAGCCATTCAAAATATGGTGGCTGTCTATCACCAGCATTCAGGTGGCTTTAATGCTTGGAATATATATTTGGCATTTGTTTCTGCTGACAGCGTTGCAGTATGGGAAAAATATGAAATCGAAAACAATAAGTTCTCAGCTCGGAAAATAGTACTAGACGGACTTCAAGAAAACCTAGATATAGATCAGTTAATTATTGAACTAGAGAGACAGTTATTTGGTTCGGATCTAAAACTCGAAACTCACCCTAGCCCTGGAGAAGATAATTCAACAGACTTAGACAAATATTATAGTGGTGCTCCTTTAGATTCTAAAACCGTGTCTAAAGAGAAGAGAGCATTGATGATCGATAAAATAATTGAAAATTTGAATAGCTATGAAAATTAAAAAAGTTGAGATTGAGGCGTTTAGAGCCTACAAAACAAAGACAGATGGAACTTTTGATTTTATAAATCATGGTGAGGAACCTGCAAATTTTGTGGCAATATATGCTCCTAATGGCTTTGGTAAAAGCTCTTTTTATGATGCTGTAGAATGGGCTATTACCAATCGTGTAAAAAGGCTTGAAAGCTATCAACATGAAGTCAAATCGACTAAGAATCCCGATGAAGGGCTTAAAATTTTACGTAATAAATACGTAGAGGGCAATACATCGACGACTGTTGTGTTATCCACTAACAACCAAAACGTTTATGAACGTCAACTTCCTAATATACGCAAAAACCAGAACGACATGTCTCTAGGTAAAAGTGAAAATGAGTTCTTTCGACGTGCCATACTAAGTCAAGACGAAATAGAGGGGTTTCTTCGGGAAGAGAAACCACAAGAGCGTTATTCAAAGTTCATGGAAAGTTTTGGTGGTAATATAGAAACGGCTCGTAAGGAGTTGACTGCACTCATAAACGATAATAGTACCGAGCTAAGTACCCTTAAAAAGAAATGTGAAACTTTGCAAGCTGAATTGAAGCAACCAATTGATATTTCGATTTTTGAACGGTTCAATTCAGTTGCAACTGAACTCAACTCTTTGGGCGAGAGTATTGTATTGCCTGATGAAGCTATTTCACCTCAAGGAGTTCATCAACTTAATGATAGTCTTGTATCACGTCAGCATGAACTGAACAAAACTATCAATGACAATAATAAAATACTTGAATTATTGACTGAGCGCTTAAGTCAAATACCCGAAATAAAGTTACAAGTAGATAATGAAGCCGAGAAAAAGCTTAGGCTTGTATTCCTTTTAAAATGTATTTCTGATGCTGCTCACTATAAAGAACTATTCGATTCTCACGAAAAAAGTGTGGAGGATCAGAAATTAGCGAATGTCCGACTTAAACATTTAATTGAATTGGCTGAAAGTACTGACCATTTTTTAAAGACGGAATCTCGTTTTAAGGAAATAGCTAAAAATCAAAAGGATTTGACAGAGGAATGTTCCAAGTTAAGTTCTGAGTTGGCAGGGATTCAGAAGAACCTAGAAGTCGTCACTGAAGAACTAAAAAAAGATGATGATAGAACTTTACTGCTCAAAAAGTCGAAGGCAAGTTCTGATCTAGTTTATGCTGAGCTATCGAGCAATAAAGCGCAGTATGATGTTTTAGGTCAGGAAGTCACAAATAAACAGACTGAAATTCAGAAATACAAAATTAGGCAAGAGAAGTTAAATACTGAGTTGAGCGAACTATCCGAGTTAAAGCTTACAGCTACTTCGTTATTAGCTGGAAATGGTGGAACCTCGTTTTTTGAACAAGAAAAAATAGTACGTCTCGCTAAGTGTCATGCTGAAGTTGATTTGCTGAAACTACATGAGAATACTTTGCAGGCTACTCAGAAGTCCTTAGTAGAGCAGATGGACTTACATACTAAATTAACTTCAATGGGGTTGAATTATCTCAGTATAGAGCCTTCCGATACCTGTCCTTTATGTACTAAGAAACATTTATCATCAGACGAACTAATTAATAAAGTTAAGAGCCAGAGTCTAGAGTCTGAACTTAGTCGAGAGAACTCCAACAAGATTATAGAGTCTACGTTACGCCAGAAAGAACTTAATAATGAGATTCAAGGAATAACTAAGCAAGCTTTGGAAGCTCAGGGTCATAAACTCTTCAGCCTTCGTAATGAATTAAGTGAAGTAAATATAAAACTTACTAAAGTTGAGCAAGAAAAGGCTGCGTTTGAATATGAGCTTAAGAAATTAGAGAACAGGAATGCTGAACTTACACAGTCAGTTTGGGGGCTATCGAAGCAAGAGCTTTTGACTAGAACTGAGGCCGAGCTTAGTCAATTATTTGAAAAGAGACTAAGCCTGATAAATCAACAAAATGATCTGGTTGCTAAAATTCAAGGAACAACTAAGTCGCTTGAATCCAAAAGTGTGAAGCAGAGTCAGCTAGTGTCTGAAATGACGAGTAAAAGTAGTGATCATGTTTATGTATCAGTGTTAGCGTATTTAAATGAAAACTCTATTGCTGTTCAAGATATCAAGTCGCACTTCGCGGAGAAACAAAGTGAACTTGAATCGAGCCTACAAGAGTACATAGCTTCATGTAAATCCCTAGTCGGTCAGTGTCATGACTTACAGCAAAAAATGATAGCTGATGGAACTTGGGTGGACGTTTCATACTTAAATAAAGAAAAGGAAAGCCTGGAGGTAGCCCTCGCTAATTCTCAAGCAGCAGTTAATGGATTTTATGGAAGCATATCTAATCTTATTAGTATTCGATCCGAAGAGCCCATTGAACAAGTACAAGCACTAATAAAAACTAAAGCCGAAGAATGTCGAGTTAATACTGAGGTGCTAGAAAAGATGCTAAATAGCATTAAATTACTCTTGGACCTTATAATTTCATTCAAGCCTTTTATGAAACATATATCTACTCAGAAAGAGTTGGAAACATTGACGTTAAAACTAGCGGAAAGAAAACAACTTGATGAGGTGTTAGGCAAAGAAAGGGCAATCATAATAGAAAAGTTAGACGTACTTATTGATAGTTTTTTCTTCGAAGATTTAATCAACTCTATTTACAAAAAAATAAATCCACATCCTATATTCAAAAAAGTGGAGTTCAAAGTTAGCTTTGACACAGACAAGCCAAGTTTAAATATTTTGGTAAGCGATGAGGCAGGTGGAATGATATCCCCGATTCTATTTTTCAGTGCAGCTCAAACGAACATTCTGAGTTTGAGTGTGTTTCTTGCGAATGCACTTCATGCTAAGGATGATAACAAAAAATCTATCGATGTTATTCTGATTGATGATCCAATTCAATCTATGGATTCAATTAACGTTCTTTCGACTATAGACCTGTTAAGAAGCATATGCTTAAAGTTTGATAAGCAAATTATCATATCAACACATGATGAAAACTTCTTTGGGTTACTACAAAGAAAAATACCTACTGAAATTTTTGGATCAAAGTTCCTTCAATTAGAAAAATTTGGTGTTGTTTCACCAGTAGAGCCGATACTAAATTAGTTAAATGGAAACAGTAATTAAAAATTAATTAATCAGAAGGTTATCAGGGACTAAAGTGGCTGTCGCCTAGAAAAGGAAAGTGGGCAATGAGAAGAAATAGATTTAGCTTGTGAAGCATAACAAATTCAAAGGCCATAGTTCTTTGGCAACAGGTGAAGCTAGATACCATTATGCTATTAGAAACCTTAAATCAAAAAGCGCCAAATATATGTAGAGTAAGCAATTATAACCTTAGAAACGGCATTAAAATTTAATTCTAAAGATGATCGATCATGATAAAATATTGAGAAATTTATAGGGCTATGTACATATAAATAAATAGTGATGATGCTACATGAAACATGACTTGTTAGTTATTCTAAAACTTATTTCATGCACGTAGCGTTAAGCATAAGCAAATTGCTAATATTTTAGGGCAGCTAAACCTAAAACAGGATCTACTTGTTAATTTGGGATTGGTGTTTTTATCTTTTCTAAAAGTACTGATTAACTTATTTATATCAATAATGTGCGAACACCAGTCAACAGTAGATCGGATCCATTGTTAAAGTTCGAATGACAGGACATTAGGATATGCACGTATATACTCACCAAACTCCACTAAGTCCAATACTGAACAGTATTGGACTTAGTGTGTTAAGAGCTTTAAATAGTTGTTTAGCCTGGATTTACCCACATTATGTAAATTTCATTCTCACATTATATGTGTTTTATGCTAGCTATATAAAGCACTGATATATAATAACTTTAAAGTTTCTAACATTTAAATTTACTAAGCTGTTATATAAAAATTAGGAAATATAGATAAAAAACAAATTGGGTCTGTTATAAATTCATATATTGGAATTATTAACAACTTGATTAACTACATATCAGCTAGTTATTAAGTCTTACATCTAGATTCATCATGCTTCTATATATAAATACTTCAATATATAAACTGATTATTTAAACATTGGTATTTATACTCGATCATCGATATCTGATTATCATCTAATGTACTGATTTGAACTGTACTTGTTTGTTATGGATTATAAAATGTTAATAACTGAATGCGGATTTAGGAATATCGTTAATGTTCATTCGTTGATGATTTTTTACTAATGTTCTCATAAAGTTTGAATAACAAGTTTGATTAATTCCTGCAATAACTCTGGTTAATTCCTGCAATAATTTTGAGTTAAATGCTTACTATATTTATACAGCTAAATATAAACGGACGTTAATCTATATTAGTTTTATATACGGAACACACCTTTTATTTCCTATAAAGGATCCACGATCCTTTGGTTCATATGTCCTAATAAAACACCGTAAATCAGCCTTTAATTTTAGTCATAAAAACCTTACAAATAGCCTATTTAAACTTTAATAAAATTCTCGGCCGCAAGCGACCGAGTTTCAAAACAAGTTCAGTTGATCGCTATTAATTTCTTTACCATCTAATTCGATTAACTGTTCTTGAACATATTTCCTGATAACTTCTTCTGTTGCGTTACCAATCGTTTCAACAAAAAAGCTTTGTGTCCATAATTTACCGCCCCAGAAATACTGCTTTTTAATTTCAGGATAAATTCTAAAAAACTCACGAGCAGTTATACTTTTAATTATTTGCATAACATCGCTTGGCGACTGTTTAGGGATCCCTCTAATAACCATATGAATATGGTCACTCGGAATTTCTAACTCTACGATATCAATATCGTAGTCATATCCTACTTTTTGAATAATTGCTTTCATTGTTGAACGATAAGGTTCAATGAAGACTTTGTGTCGATACTTTGGTATCCACACAAAGTGGTACATTAATCTAAAGACATGATGTGTATTTCTTTGAAGTTCCATATGAAGAATAGCATTTACTGGGGTCCCCCCAGTATACACTATCCAGCACGGGGGCAAGCCCCCGAGATTTACGCTTCGCTAGTTAAATGTATTTTTACTTGATATTTATTCTCATAGACTAGAATTAAAGGTCAGATATATAAGCTATTACTTTTGTTTTAAAATTAACTAAATAAACAGTACGGATAAGTTTAAACCTTTGTTTAATTGTCGGCTTTTCTCTGTATTTATCTTTATATTTAATAAGTTCCAGTTAAACAAAATACTAAAATTAAATAAGTTATTACAACAACCTAAGAGGTTTTTATATTATTTTAAGTGGTAAGCGCCCTGCTTGATCCTTGTATTACTTTTTGTAATATAGATTAACGATTTGTTGTTAATAATTCATAACCTGCCAATACATCATTTAATTCTGCATCTATAGTGTTTTGACGTAAAACATGAAATTCCTTATCAAGTTTTTCTAAGAGTTCTTCTATATTTTTTTCTGCTCGTTGCATTGCCGAAAGTCGACTTGCATTCTCACTAGCGAGCGACTCTGCACATGCTCGATAAAGAGAAATAAATATATATTCGCGGATCAATGCACGTATTGTTTTATCATTATCACCTAAAATTTCAGGTAATAATTTTGTTGGCCATGGTATTTTCTTCAGTTTTTTTTGCCATTGTTGATCAAGTGGTAATAACCGTTGCGATATAGGCTGATATTTTGCACTAGATTGCATTCGATTATAAAAAACATACACGCGAGATGCTTTTGTATTAGAAAGATGTGTTTCACTTTCAATTTGGATTTGCCCAACTAAAGTAGTTATTTCATCAATACAACTGGGTACTGTGAAGCTTTTCACCATAGATAAACCAGCTTCGGCAAGCCTTGAAAATACTCGTTCACCTACGGCCCAAACTTGAAGTTGCGTAGTTTCAGATTCAACTTCTAACTCTTTAAGTTTTTTAATAGCAAAGTCTGCAATATCCTCGTTGAATTGACCTACTAAACCTTGATCTGAACCAAATACAATAGCGCTAACAATATTCTTTTCTTTCTTTGCTGTTGATACAAGGTTGTCAGTATGTTCTTTAAAATCATCAGCTTGTATAGTTGCACTTAAACCTAACTCCACTGTTAGATAATAATCACCTAATGAACTAACGGATTTCTCGTATTGACTAATACTTGATGCAGCAAGTGCCTTCATTGTCCGTACCACACCTTTTAAATCGCTCGCACTATCGATTTTATGACGTAAATTAGCTGCGGTATTACTCATTGCTTGTATCTTTTAAACTAGAAAGTGTGTTATTCGCATATTCAGTGATAGTTTTTCGATCTTCATCTGTTAGCGTTTGAGAGTTTTCTAATCTGCCAGTTAAATCAGAAGGTAAGCTACTGATGCTTTTTAGTAATAAGTCTTTAGCTTTTGTCATTTCTGCTAAAGGCACTGTATCAAACAGTCCTGAAGTTAACGTAATTAAAAGCACTATTTGTTCTGAAACAGGGATTGGTGATGATTCAGGTTGGCGTAATACAGCTCTGATCCTGCGTCCATGTTCTATTGATTTTGCTGTATCTTCATCTAAACGTGCACCAAATCTAGCAAATGTTTCAAGTTCTTCAGATTGAGCATAAGTAAGTTTTAGATCACCAGCGACAGTACGAAAAGCGGCACGTTGCGCTTTACCACCAACACGAGAAACTGATTTACCGACATCAACAGCAGGTAATACACCCAATTCGAATAAAGATGGTGATAAATATAATTGTCCATCTGTAATGGAAATCAAATTCGTAGGTATATAGGCAGAAATATTTTGTGCTTCTGTTTCAATAATAGGAAGTGCTGTAAGTGAACCGCCACCCAATGCTTTATTTAACTGTGTTGCACGTTCAAGTAGGCGTGAATGAATATAAAAAATATCTCCAGGAAAGGCTTCACGACCAGGCGGACGACGAAGTAATAACGACAATTCACGATAAGCTCGCGCATGCTTGGTTAAATCATCATATACAATAAGAACATCCCTGCCTTGTTCCATAAAATATTCAGCAATACTGGTTGCTGCATATGGTGCGATATATTGTAAGCCAGCAGGTTCATTGCCTTCAGTAACTACGACTACGGTATATGCCATAGCACCTTGTTGACGAAGGGTCGCTACAGCTTTAGCAACACTTGAAGCACGCTGCCCAATGGCACAATATACACAAATCACATCTTTATCATGTTGATTGAGAATAGTGTCGATAGCTATTGCTGTTTTTCCTGTCTGTCTATCTCCAAGAATAAGCTCGCGTTGACCTCGACCAATTGGGATCAAAGCATCAATAACAATAAGGCCTGTTTGTAAGGGAACGGTTACTGCCGCGCGATCCATTATCGCTGTTGCCCTTCTTTCTATTGGTAAATGCACAGTCGATTGAATAGGAAGTCCCTCATCAAGCACCTGACCAAGCGGGTTAATGATCCGCCCAAGTAATTCATTACCAACGCATATATCCATTACTTTACCACTGCGCCTAACTTCATCACCTGCTTGTAAATGTGAATATTCACCAAGTAACACAACACCTAACTCTTCTACATCAACATTAAAAACGATACCTTGAACATTCCCTGGAAAGATTATCATCTCTTCAAAACCGGCATTAGGTAAGCCCGAAACTTTAGCAATACCTGTTGCTATATTGGTGATAACACCAATTTCATAAGGTTTCATTTCTGGTGTAAATGCATTGCGCGCTTGCTGTATTAGGTTAAATGATTGATCGAGAATATTATCAAGTATTCCACTATTTTTTGTCGTATTTTCCCCAGCTAAAGCGTTAGGTTTTGCGCTATTAATGGCATCACTCATGTGAATCTTCTACAGGATTTTTGGCTTGTTTATTTTCTGTCAAATCATCATTATCAACTGTAACATCGGTTCTGTTTTTAGTTTTATTCTTATTAAGCTGTACACTTTTTCCTTTCAATAACTGAACAACGTTTTGTTCTAGCGATAACAAATAGTCGTTAATATTCCAGCCAATTTTTTGTCCGTTAGCACTGAGTTCTATACCACTAATAGAATCCGTTGATATGATAAATTTTAAGTTAATATCTACGTCAAATGTTGAATTTATTGCATCATTAATTGCGGTGCGATCTGTATTAGATAAATCAAACGCACTACTTAATACAACAGGTTCCGATGTGTTTTTTATCCCTTTACCTAGTGTACTTTTTGTTGATGATTCAAGCTCACTCAACTGCTTTATAAATACTTGAGTAACCTGTTGTTCTAAATTTGTTGTAGCAAGGTCATTCAACACTTTTCGAGTAATGGCAAATACTTCATCACTGGTTTTACGACTTAACATCATTTTCAGATCTTCAGCATCTTTTACCATTATTTCTCGATGCTTTTGACGTAATGTTTCAGCCTCTAGCTTAGATTCAGAGAGTAAATGTTCTCGTTCTTTATCTGCTTCATCTTTTGCTTGTTGAAATAGCTTGTCTCGTTCTTGGTCAAATTTTGTATTTTTATCTTTAAATGTATCTCTCTCAGTTTTTGCCTGATCTTGTTTGTATGCAGCATCTTCGAGTTCGTTAGCAATTCGCTGTTCGCGATCATCAATCGCGTGCAAAATGGGTTGATAAAGATAACGTTTTAGTAGCCATATCAATATGAGGAAATTAATCGCTTGAGCTGCCACAGTGAACCAATCGATTAACATGGTTTAAGTTCCCGCTACTTGAGATACAGCAAAATTCCAAAAAGGATTGGCAAATAGCAATATCATAGATACCACAAAACAATAAATTGCAGTTGATTCAATCATAGCTAAACCTACAAAAAGGGTACGTGTAATGGTCGCAGAAGCATCAGGTTGTTGCGCTAATGCACTTAATGCTGCAGCAACCGCACGTCCTTCACCCAGAGCTGGGCCTATACAACCAATACTAGTGGTTATGCCTGAAATAATTATCGAAGCGACTGCGATCATTGTCATACTGTCCATGCTATCTCCAAATCTACCCATATTTAATTAAGTACCTATTTGTTTAAGTAAATAATTAACTAAGGTAATTGTTAAGTTGTGGTTAATTGATGTTATTTTTTATGCTTTTTGCTAATTGTTGGACTGTTTATTCGGTTCACGAGAACGTGTTGCGGCAGCAATATATACTGCTGCAAGAATGGTAAAAATATAGGCTTGAACTATGCCTGTAAGTAACCCTAAAGCTGTTATTACGATAGGAAATATGAAAGGCGTGATGGTCAATAAAATTCCAAGAATCATTGCCCCACTCATCATGTTTCCAAATAAACGTACTGCCAATGCCAATGTCCGAGAAAGTTCACTGATGATATTAAATGGCAACATGATCATAGTGGGAGCCATATAAGATTTGAGATAGTTAACAATGCCCTGCTCAGAAATACCGAACATTGGAACGGCGATAAATACGCATAATGCCAGTGCCGTTGTAGTTGATAAAGATGCTGTTGGTGGCTCATAGCCAGGGACAATCGTGAAGATACTGGCGGTCACTAAAAACAAAAACATTGTGCCAAGAAAATATAGGTATTTTTTAGCTTGTTTTAAACCTACTTCTTCAATCTGCTTTTCAATACCTGTAACAATAATTTCTAGAAAATTCTTCCAACGTGAACGATGTAATTTTGTTGATAAATTACGAGTAATAAACACCGAGCTTAAGGTTAACAACAGCATTAAAGCCCATGTAAAAGCTATGGTTGCATTAATTTTGAGAAAACCAAGTTGCCAATATATAACTGCATCAGGACTAAGGTGCATGATGTGACCCCTGTGATGTATTCAAATCTTCAGGAGGGTGTTCTTCGGAGATGTTTTCAATAGATTTTAAGTTAGAAACAGCACTGGAAATCACTCTTGAAATGATAAATCGCGCGATAATAAAACCTGAGAAGCAAACCATCAAACGTAACCAAGCTGGATCAACTGTTTGGTATATAACAACTAAATAAAAACCTGAAACGGTTACACTCATTCGCACCACAAAACTGATGACTATCCAAGAAGCAGGATGTGTCGATTGAACACTTTTTTGTACCGTCCACCATAAGCCAATAAAAAAGAAGCTTCCAAACCATAAGCCTAGTAGGAATATCAAGATCAACCCTAGTAAATCACTCATTCTAATCATCTTCCTTTTGGTTTGTTGTTTGCTCTTCGCGTATGGCCAAATCTTCTTTCTCTATCCAATGCCAAGCATTAAAACAACCTATTGCCAAACCACCGACTAACAATGCCAGTGTCCAAGATCTTTCACTTGGATAATGAACATCGAGGTAAACGCCAATGCTTGCTCCAATTAATGTAGGAATAGTGACAGACCAACCGATAAGTCCCATCATGCCTAAACCAAACCATACTCGTTGGTGTGCATTACCTCTAGACTTTAACTTTCGAGCCGCTTTTATAGCGACTTGACTGGCTAATGCAGACTTAATTTTGTCGGTTGATCCCGACTTGTGGTCATTGATGTTTTTTTGCATAACTCACAGCTCTTTATTGTTGTTTAAAGTTGACAAACATACGCAGAAAACCGTTTTCTAATTTTGCCATTACCGTACGTACTTGTTGTTCTTGGTCATTGATAACAAGAAAGTCTTCTTCTACAACAGAATGTAGCTGACTTAAATCACTGCCCGCTAAAGCATTACGTACTGAGATCAATACATCAGCTCCTGTTTTTACCAACACACCTTCATCAACAGCCACAAATAGTTCACCATCAGCTACAGTTGAAAATGTTAGAATTCCGGGTGTTAGTACTGCCACACAATCAAGGCGATGAGCTAATAAGCCGTAAGAGCCTTGGCTAGTTTCTACAATAATTTCAGTAACATCTGTTTTATCAATGAATATTTGTGACGGTAAAAGTAGTTTAAGATGCATTTTCACTGCTCTCATCTACATGCTCTTCTTTTACTTTTTCTGAGCTTGGTGATTGTTTTTGTTTGGCTTCGTCTATTTTACCTATCATGTACAGAGCACTTTCTGGATAATCTTTAAACTCATCATTTAAAATGCGTTGGCAACCATCTAACGAATCAGCAAGGCTAACAAGTTTGCCTTTATGGCCTGTAAATTGTTCTGTAGTAAAAAATGGTTGCGTAAGAAAACGTTCTAACCGACGTGCACGGCCAACCACCAAACGATCTTCAGGTGAAAGTTGTTCTAAACCTAACATCGCAATAATATCTTTAAGTTCAGCATACTGAGCCAAGGTACTTCGAACTTTTTGAGCCAGTTGATAATGTTCTTCACCCACGATTCCTGGACTTGCCATTTTTGAATTAGATTGTAAGGGATCAATAGCTGGAAACAGTCCTTCGCTGGCACGCTGACGTGATAAAACAATGGAGGCAGACAAGTGTGAAAAAGTGTGTACAGCTGCCGGATCAGTAAAATCATCTGCGGGCACATACACCGCTTGAATAGAAGTGATAGCGCCATTGTTGGTATTAGCAATTCGCTCTTCTAAACCAGCCAATTCTGTTCCCATAGTCGGTTGATAACCAAGACGTGAAGGCATTTGGCCCATTAATCCAGATACTTCAGAACCTGCCTGAATAAAACGAAAAATATTATCGATTAATAACAAAACATCACGGTGTTCATCATCTCTAAAATACTCAGCCATGGTTAACGCTGCTTGACCAACACGAAATCGACTGCCTGGTGGTTCGTTCATTTGGCCAAAAACCATAACCATATTAGGTAAAACACCCGCTTCTTTCATTTCTCGATACAGTTCTTCGCCTTCTCTACAACGCTCACCAATACCGCAGAAAATGCTAACACCTTTATGTTTGCCAACCATGTTGTGGATCATTTCTGTGAGCAAAACAGTTTTACCCACACCCGCGCCACCAAAAAGGCCCGCTTTCCCCCCTTTTTCCAACGGCACTAAAACATCAATAACTTTTATTCCTGTTATAAAAATAGTAGATTGTGTTGAGCGTTCTTTAAGGGGTGGAGGTGCACGATGAACTGAACGCCATTCAACGTCATCTACACTTCCTTCGGTATCGATTGGTTTACCAAACACATCAAACATGCGTGATAAAATAGCCTTGCCAACAGGCGCTAATAAAGGTTTTCCGCTGTCTTCTACTTGCATACCTCGTGCTAAACCTTGGGTAGGTGTTAAGGCAATACAACGTACTTGCTTGGCATTTCGTTGTTCTAATACTTCAATAACAACTTTATCTATATCAGTTTCGCCTAACGCACTTAAATCTACGGTGAGAATTGAATGAATACGGGGCAGTTTTTTATCAAAACATACGTCAATCACACTGCCACGTATCGCTATAATACTGCCAAGGTTAATTTCAGTGTCAGAAGTGTTTAAACTTGTTCCACTCATGTTGTGGCTACCCATTGCCAATCTCGAATTTCAGGCATGTCTTGGCCATTGATGTTGATATATTTTTTATGTTCGATTAACTTTTTATTTAATATATCTATAAGCTCAGTACCTTTTGAACCTGTTTGTGGCAAACGCGTGATCGTATCTATTACCAAGTGATAACGGTCAATTTCATTTAATACGGTCATATCAAAAGCTGTAGTAATGGTGCCTTCTTCTTTATAACCACGTACATGTATATTGTGGTGATTAGTGCGTCTATAGGTCAATTGATGAATAAGTGATGGATAAGCATGAAAAGCAAAAATCACAGGTTTGTTAGTGGTAAATAAAGCATCAAAGTCTTGTGTATTTAAACCATGAGGATGTTCAGTTTCTGGCTGTAAACGCATCAGATCGACAACATTAACTACACGAACTTTTAAGTTAGGCAGGTATTCTCGTAAAATTGATACTGCTGCTAATGTTTCCAGTGTAGGCACGTCTCCACAGCAGGCCATAACAACATCAGGTTCTTGATCAATATCATCATCTTTGATATTTCCAGCCCAATGCCAAATACCTATACCTAGCGCACAATGTTTTTCAGCATCTTCAATCGATAACCATTGAGGAGCTGGATGTTTACCTGCAATAACAACATTTACGTAATGACGACTTCGTAAACAATGGTCCATAACTGACAATAAACAATTGGCATCTGGTGGTAAATAAACGCGAACAATTTCAGCTTTTTTATTAACGACTACATCGATAAAGCCAGGATCTTGATGAGTAAAACCATTATGGTCTTGGCGCCAAACATGGGAAGCAAGTAAATAATTTAGGGAGGCTATTTTAGGTCGCCAAGGCAATGTTGATGATACTTTCAACCATTTTGCATGTTGATTAAACATGGAATCGATAATATGGATAAAAGCTTCGTAACAGTTAAAAATACCATGACGTCCAGTCAGTAAATAACCTTCAAGCCAGCCTTCACATTGATGCTCACTAAGCATTTCTAAAACGCGTCCGCTTGGAGCTAAAAATTGATCATTATGATAAGTTGGTAAATTCCACTGTCTGCGTGTGGTTTCAAACAAGGCACCCAGGCCATTAGAAAGTGTTTCATCAGGACCAAAAACACGGAAATTCTGTTCATCATCATTTAACTTGGTAACATCACGCAAAAAAGGGCCAAGCACGCGTGTATCGCCAACGCCTTTTAAACCTAGAGTAGTAACTTCACAGGCGTAATCACGATAATTGGGCATTTTTAAATCTTGCAGTAATAAACCACCATTGGCATGAGGATTTGACCCCATACGACGATCACCCTTAGGTGCTAACTCTGCTATTTCTGGTAATAAGTGACCTGATTCGTCAAAAAGTTCTTCAGGACGATAACTTTTGAGCCAATCACTTAATAATTTTAAATGTTCAGGAGATTTTGATGGTGCTGAAATAGGTACTTGATGGGCACGAGAAGTTCCTTCAATCTTTTGTCCATCAACTTCTTTAGGACCTGTCCAGCCCTTAGGTGAATTAAGTATTATCATTGGCCAAGCAGGACGGTTTAAATCGTCATTTTCACGAGCATTTTTCTGAAATTTGATAATAAGGTTCATCGCTTTATCAAGGGCTACTGCCATATCTTGATGCATGAGAAGTGGATCATGACCTTCAACAAAAATTGGTGTCCAACCATAGCCACGCATTAACTGAGTTAATTCTTCATCTGAAATACGAGCAAGAATAGTTGGATTGGCAATTTTGTAGCCATTGAGATGTAATATGGGTAAAACGGCACCATCTGAAACTGGGTTGAGAAACTTATTACTGTGCCAAGCTGTTGCTAGTGGGCCTGTTTCAGCTTCACCATCACCTACCACACAAGTAACAATTAAGTCAGGATTATCAAAAACCGCACCAAAAGAATGACTAAGAGAATAACCGAGTTCTCCTCCTTCATGGATAGAACCAGGACATTCTGGCGAAGCATGGCTAGGAATACCACCAGGAAAAGAAAACTGTAGAAATAATTTTTGTAAACCGGCTTCATCTTGAGTGATATCGGGATAAATTTCGCTATAGGTACCCTCAAGATAAGTATTAGCAACAACTGCAGGTCCACCATGGCCAGGGCCTGAAACATAAATCATATTTAAATCATATTGTTTAATTATTCGATTTAAATGTACATAAATGAAATTTTGACCAGGAGTTGTACCCCAGTGACCAAGCAACATAGCTTTAATATCACTAAGTTCTAAAGGTCGTTTTAACAAAGGGTTATTACATAAATAAATTTGACCTACAGATAAATAATTAGTCGCTCGCCAATAAGCATCTATCAAACCTAATTGTTCTGCAGTGAGTTTTCTATTCTTATCCTTGATTTGCATCTTTAGTACTCCGTAGAGCTTGATTTACGCTCTTAAAGATAAAATATTCATCAACGAAATTATCGCCACTTCTGACCCATAAATAATCCAAGATGTGAATTCTCTCATTGCCAATAGCTAGCTATTGAACAATCGAGCATCTTATCCTTATTTATTTCTGATAGGCATAACAAGATCACAAACTTAATCAGATTGGCATCAGGCAGTTGAAAACATTAAGTTATGAATTAACTTTTTTTGATTTCTTCTTTCATTTTGACAAATTCTTCCTGCTCTATATCGCCACGAGCATAACGCTCATTAAGAATGTCTATGGCAGTTTTATCTAGAAGAGAAGAATAACGACGATTAGTGCGGTAGCTATAACCCCAATGACTAAAGTTTGAAATGAACAATAACCAAATACCAAACCATAAAAACCAACCCCAACCCGTATACCAATCATTCCAATATGCATGTTCCATTTTATCCTCCTATTGGATAATAAAAGCCTTGTAACATCGTAGCTGTCACCGATTAGTGAATTATAAAGCTAGCTACGTTATTACTCTGTGCGATAACACACCTAAAGGCATAATGAGATTTATGCCATATGGAAGAAGAGGTAAATCAAGAGGTTTATTTATACTTAGGGTTATTTACATTTAAACTATGCAACATTGGTATATCGGAGGGAAAAGACTAATTGCCATTAAATTTCTCAAAAAATTATTTATACATTGAAGTGTGTACTTAAAGTGTAATGCTTTTTTTTTTTCTGTAGAGATATTTGTCATTTTGTTTTCCAAGAAAAATCTTAGTATGTGAATTTTTCATGTGAAATATCAGCCCCTCCATGATGAAAGAACTGATCAAGTTATTTTGCAGACTGCACTATTTTAATAACTGAGTATCGACAATTTTTTCTGCTTCTAACCAGTCTTCTATTTCATTACCGTTTGTAAAATCACGTGCATTAGCAAGCTCATATGCTTCTACATTGATTTTTTCGTGGCGATTAAAATTAATATCTTGTTCATTCAGCTTGTTAGCTGACGTAGCTTTTTTTGAATTAGCTTCACTCATATTATTTCTCCTAAATAATGAACCGATAATACTCATAACTCGCAATTAAAATAATTGTTGTTATAAGAAAAATCTGATCATTTTTATTTTAAATGGATGAGCCGTAATGAACGTATTAAACGCTAATCATTAGCTGTTTAAAGTAATGTTCACGGCTCGCATCGTCATATCCAAAGTGTCCTTCAGACTCAGTTAATAAATCACTGAAGAATATATGGTTAATGGAAGACAGACTTAGAATAGTATTAATTTGACTTAATCACTGTTCGCAAGCACACATATTTCAATTGTTTATTACTTAAATAAAAGTTTAATTCTGTTAACGAATTTTAATATTGGTGGCCTTTCTCAAATTACTCGATGAAAAAAATTATCAATGATATTACTTACTCCAGCGTTTGTTTTTTTAACCTCAGCGCATTAACGATAACAGATACTGAACTTAGACTCATAGCACCACTGGCCATCATAGGACTGAGCAATAGACCAAACCAAGGATATAAAACACCCGCAGCAACTGACACACCGATAAAGTTATAAATGAAGGCAAAAAACAGATTTTGACGGATGTTATTCATGGTGTGCTGGCTAAGCAAACGAGCTTTGGTTATGCCACGTAAGTCGCCTTTAACAAGTACGATTCTTGCGCTGTTCATGGCAACATCGGTACCTGTTCCCATAGCTATTCCAACATCAGCTTTTGCAAGTGCGGGGGGCATCATTAATGCCGTCACCTGCCATTGCTACAATATGGCCTTTGTGTTGAAGTTCTTTAATATAATTGAGTTTATCTTCTGGAGTAACATCTGCCTTAACATCATCAAGGCCTAACTTTTTGGCAACAACTCTTGCTGTTGTCGCATTATCACCGGTTAGTACCACAATTTTTAATCCCGCATGATGCAGCTGTTGTATAGCTTGAACTGTGGTTTTTTTGATAGCATCGCCAACACCTATAATGCCTGCCAATACACCGTCGAAAGTAATAAAAATAACGGTTTGACCATTTTCTCGCATTGTCATAGCTTGAGATCCTAACGAAGTAATGTCTATTCCTTGTTTCTCAATCAAGCGATCATTACCAATTAAAAGTGATTTACCTTCTATTGTGGCGCTAACCCCTTGTCCTGTGATGGATTTAAAATCATCCACCTGCTTTAATTGTAAATCTTTATCTTTAGCGCTGGATACTATGGCAGTAGCTAAAGGATGTTCACTTGATATTTCTATACTGGCTGCAAACAATAAGACATCGTTTTCTGTTAAACCTTGTTGCTCAGCTTCATTACTTATCAATATAGACTGAACTGTTGGTCGACCTTCTGTGAGAGTACCTGTTTTGTCTACCACTAAGGTATCTACTTTCTCCATTAATTCTAGAGCTTCGGCATCTTTAATGAGTATGCCTTCTTGTGCACCTCTACCAATACCCACCATAATCGACATAGGCGTTGCTAAACCTAAGGCACAAGGACAAGCGATAATAAGTACTGAAACACCAACAACCAAAGCATTAACTAATGTTGGAGCAGGCCCAACTATTGCCCAAACAGTAAAGGAAATAACAGAAACAGCGATAACAACAGGCACAAACCACTTAGATACTTTATCTGCAAGTTTATGGATAGGTGCTCTTGATCGTCCAGCATCATTCACTAACTCAATCATTCTTGCTAGCAAAGTATCTGAGCCAATTTTCTCGGCAATAAGTAAGATAGAACCTGTTGTATTAAGTGTTCCCGTAGTTACCTTGCTCGCTATTTTTTTGCTTACAGGAACGGGTTCGCCTGTGATCATAGATTCGTCGACATGAGAGTGACCATCTATGATTTCGCCATCCACAGGGATTTTTCCACCCGGTTTAACCCGTAAATGATCACCTAGTTGAACATCATCAAGTGATACTTCTTCTTCAGTACCATCAGCATTAATTCGTAAAGCTGTATCAGGTGCCAGTTTTAATAAAGACTTAATAGCACTGTTAGTTTTTGAACGAGCACGAAGCTCAAGCACCTGTCCCATCAATACCAAAGTAATGATGACAGCAGCAGCTTCAAAATATAGAGGCGCTTGACCTGCTATTTTAAAAGCTTCAGGTACTTGCGAAGGAAATAATAAGGCAAATAAACTAAACACAAATGCAGCAGAAGTACCCAGCCCAATCAAGCTGAACATATTAAGATCCCATCGCTTGAATGACTCTACAGCTCGTACAAAAAACGGCCATCCTCCCCATACTACAACAGGTGTTGCTAATATTGCCTGAAGCCAACTAAAGGGTTTTTCACCTAGCCAACTGCCAACATTAATACCTGGAACTACACCACCCATAGTAATAATCAACAAAGGTAAACTGAAAAACACACTGAACCAAAAACGTATTGTCATATCTGTAAGTTCAGAGTTATCTTCATCGGTAGTAGGTGTAATAGATTCGAGTGACATGCCACATTTTGGGCATAAACCTGCTTTGTTTTGACGTATTTCAGGATGCATTGGACAAGTAAAGATAAGGCTAATATGGTCAGTATTGTTGCTAGTTTTTTTACTTGTTTTGGTGGTTTTGTCTGTGCCTTTCACCTGTGAATTACCACTCTTATTTCCAGAATGAATATACTGTTCAGGATCTGCATTAAATTTATCAACACATGACGAGCTACAAAATAAGTAATTGCTTCCTTTGTATTCAACCGTTTTATCATTATCACTTTTAATATCACGGAGTACTTCCATTCCACAAACGGGATCGTAATTCATATTCTCTCCTTCATTGCTTTAGCCGTTTAGCTTTGGTGTGAGTAACAATAACTGCAATGTATTAGTATTTGTCTAAGCTAGGTTAATTTTATAAAAGATAAATCGTCAATCTATTTTGTCACGCTATCAATCATTAAAGCCTGAACTCAATCTCACTCTTAAATCTGTTTCATCCTGAAATAATTAATCAGCAATCGAATATCTATTAGGGTCTGTTGATCTTTCGAGATTATTTTTACAACAAGGTGTTTGATATTTAGACAAGGCGGAGTCTGTGACGTGTAGCTAGCTACTCGAACAGACGATAACGCCCTGTCTATCCAAAGTTAAGAATTTCAAACACATGCTGCCCTTTAGGTTCATTTAAAATTTAACCCTGAAAGATCAACAGACCCTAGTTTTAAAGCGCTGTAATAATTATTAATTACCTATTTTACGGGTATATCTTCAAGTAACTTTAAGATCTTAGGGTTATTATTAAGTTTAGCTAAGTCAATGAGATAGCTTTTTTCTAGATCTAGCATTGGGCCGTTTATTAAAAGTTCTTTTACCGACTGCTCTTCACCATTGACGATAGACGTTTTTAAAGCAGCAAAGTTGGCTATAGTTTGTCCATTTTTATCTGACATGTTAACTCTCACTCTTTGTATTTAGTTTATGTGAATCTAACACTATATTGATGCTAGTTATCGGTCAACGTTGAATGACGTGTTCTTTATGTTCCACGATAATAAGGCCAATAGACAGTTAATAATTACCTGACAAGCTGACATCAATTGTGGTTTTAGCTTGCTTTAATTGTGCACAACAAACTGAAAAAAAGGACTAACAGACAAGGTATGTAAGCGCCTATTTTTCATTGATTGAATTTATTATTTTGACTATCTACTTTTTGTTTTTCATAAGAATTTACTTGCGATATAAGGTAAAAGGCCGCCTGCAAGAAAATGCTTTAATTCGAGGCTATTATTGATACATAAAACAACGGGTATGGTTAATGGTGCGTCTTGATCTTCAGCGTCGTTTTGACGAATAACTAGTTGTAATGTTTGTTTAGGAACTATTGGTTTATTCTCACTAATATAACCAAATACAATATCTATTTTTTCATCTCCTCTTAACGCTAAATCTTCAATGGATATTGTTTTTGGTAATTGCAACGGCATTATTCCCATGCCGACTAAATTACTGCGATGTATACGTTCAAAAGATTGTGCGATAACCGCTTTAACACCGAGTAATTGGCATCCTTTAGCAGCCCAATCTCTACTAGAGCCAGTGCCATATTCTTTACCAGCAAAAATGACTAAAGGAATGTTGTTTGCTTGATAGTATTGGCTAGCTTCAAATATAGAGTGCGATGAAGCATGCTGAGTTTTATTATCGTCAAATATATATGTGACTCCTCCTTCTTCAGGCGCAACCATTTTATTTTGTAATCGATTATTGGCGAACGTACCACGAACCATGACTTCATGATTACCGCGCCGAGATCCATAGCTATTAAATTTTTTAGGTAATACACCTTTTTCTAATAGGTATTGTCCTGATGGACTATCTTCACTAATTTTTCCTGCAGGGGATATATGATCTGTTGTGATCGAGTGACCCAATATTGCGATTAGTCTAGCGGATTTTATGGTGTATGAAGAGAATGTTAATGGTGCTGTTAGTGTGGCACCCTCATCTGCGATAACGGTATTTTCATCTTCAATATCATCAAGAAGTTCAAAAAATGGAGGTTTTTTAATATAGGTGGATGCGCGATTCCATGGATAATAGAGTGTGTCACTTATTGGCAAATCTTCCCAAGCTTGATCACCCTTTAGCATGTTTTGATAAGATACAGCGTAACTTTTTTGAGTTATTGACGATAACGCCTGAGTCACTAATTCGTCACTAGGCCATATATCTCGTAGATATACGTCTTTACCGTTTTGGTCTGTACCGAGAGGTTCTTCGTCAAGATCAATTCTAGTATGCCCCGCTAAGGCAAAAGCGACTACAAGTGGTGGTGAAGCAAGCCAATTAAGTTTGACCGCTGGGTGAATGCGACCTTCAAAATTCCTATTACCTGACAATACAGCGCTAGCACTAAGACCATTTTCATCAATGAGTGTTTCTATATTGGTATTTAACGGACCAGAGTTACCAATACAAGTAGTACAACCAAATCCAATACGATGGAACCCCAACTTATCTAGAAACGGTTGTAAGCCAGAGTCATCAAGATAACGAGCAACAACTTGAGAACCCGGTGCGAATGATGTTTTCACATAAGACTTTAAGGTGAGTCCACGTTCAACAGCGGCTTTAGCGAGTAACCCAGCTTGCAACATAACATTTGGATTAGAGGTATTAGTACACGAAGTGATCGCTGCGATTGCAATATCACCCGCAATAAATTCTTGTGATGCCTGAGGTTTATGTTCGCTATGTTTGGTTTGTAAATCTAGCGTTATGGCCTCTAATGTTTTTTGTTTGATAGCACTCAATGGTAAAAGATCTTGAGGACGTTTCGGACCAGCAACACTAGGCACCACTTGTTGTAAATCAATGCTAACATTTTCAGTGTAAACGGCCACATCAGTACTTTCGTCAAACCAAATATGTTGTGCTTTTGCATAAGCTTCAACTTGTGCAACTAATTCAGGAGGACGATTAGTTAGTGTCAGATAATCAATCATCTTAGCGTCTATTGGAAATAATCCGCACGTTGCACCATATTCTGGTGCCATATTCGCTATTGTCGCGCGATCGGCAATGCTCAACGTTAATACCCCTGCCCCATAAAACTCAACATATTTACCAACCACACCATATTGTCTTAATATTTTCGTTATAGTTAAAACAAGATCGGTAGCGGTTGTGCCAATGGGTAGCTTACCCTTAAGTTGCACACCTACAACCTGGGGCATGCTCATGCTTAATGGTTGACCAAGCATTACTGCTTCAGCCTCAATACCTCCTACTCCCCAACCAAGTACACCTAAACCGTTAATCATAGTTGTATGGCTATCAGTTCCTATTAATGTATCTGGTATTAAAACACTATCTTCTTTACGCACCACTTGCGCCAAATATTCAAGATTAACCTGATGGCAAATACCACGCCCTGGTGGCACAATCCGTAAATTATTAAATGATTTTTGTGCCCATTTTAAAAACTGATAACGTTCTTGATTGATTTCCATTTCACGTTGACGATTATAAAGCAATGCATCACTACTACCTGCCTGCTCTGCAATAACTGAATGATCTATAACTAAATCAACCGGACAAACGGGATTAATTTTGTTGGCGTCACCACCTTTGCTCATAACTGCTTCACGCATTGCAGCAAGATCAGCTAATGCTGGCACTCCGGTATAGTCTTGCATGAGTACGCGTGAGGGAAAGTATGAAAACTCAAATCCAGATATTGATTCTTTGCCTGTCAGGTTGTTGATCGTATCGACAATATCTTGATAATCAGCATCTGATTCCATAACGTGTCGCATTACATTCTCTAAAAAAATCTTGATAACAAAAGGCTGGTCATCTAAGTTAAAATCGAAATCTTGGCCAAGTTTTACTAAGGACCAATATGCGCAGTCACGGCTAGATTCAAACGGTACACTTTGAGGCAAAAACTCTGCTATAGAAGTGAGATACTTTTCACGCCATGTTTCTTTAGTTACTGAGTTCACGGTATATCCTTACTACTTTAGTTTGCGTTGTTAAAAAAATTAATGGGAGCGATTTAATTGAAAAATCACCACAAGTTTAATCGTTCATTTTTAAATTTCTGTCATAGAATTAGAGTGTAAATAGTCGACTATTGTGTTGTTTTTTTATTCGCTTGAGTATGCTGCAAGTACTGAAACAATTCGCTATCGGTGGATAGCAAAAAGGTTGTATTTTTACTTAACGCAATTTCATAAGTTTGCAGTGATCGAGTAAACGCATAAAACTCTGCAGCTTCTGTACTTTGATTGTATGCATCAGCATAAATCTTTGTCGCTTTGGCGTCGGCTAGTCCGCGAATTTCTTCTACTTTACGGTAAGCTTCTGACTGTATTTTGTTTAAGTCTCGCTCACGATTTCCATGAATTCGTGCAGCTTCTCCTTTACCTTCAGAGAGAAAGCGTTCAGCTATTTGCAGCCGTTCACTGATCATGCGTTCATAAATTTTAGGACGTACACTTTCATTATAATTAATGCGTTTAAAACGAATATCGAGCAGTTGAATACCAAATACTTTGACCTTTTCTGCCGCCGCATTGAATATATCTTTCTCTACCAATAATCGACCTTTATGTATTGGCACCAAACTACCAATATCTTGTGCTTTTTCAGCATCAGTAAGTAATGAATCTCTGAGTGGCTTACGGTCTTTAGACGTACGAATAATCTCGATTAACTCATGTTTGGCAACTGCATTACGGGTCTCACTACCAAAAATATCATCCAGCCTTGATTGCGCACTGCGTTCATCTCCCAAGCGCAAAAAGTATTGCAAAGGGTCAATAACTTGCCAACGAGCAAACAAGCTAACCGAAATATACAACTTATCTTTTGTCGGCATATCTGATGGTGTACCTTCCCATTCCAATACGCGCTTTTCAATAGAATTAACTTCTTGAATAAAAGGCACTTTTACCTTGATACCGGCATCAACAATCGGCTTACCAACAGGTTTACCAAATTGTGTAATAATAACTTGCTCCACCTCATTAACCGTATACAGTGCACTATTAACTGACAAAACAATAAGCATCAGAGCAACACCACTTATTAACCATAGAAATCGTTTCATTTTATTTCTTCCTTAGTCGTTAAATTCAACAGTGGTAAAACGCTTTTCGCCTTACTATCAATGATAATTTTATTGGCGATCTGTGGCATCACGATTTGCATAGTTTCCAAATAAAGACGTCTACGCGTTACTTCTGGTGCTTTTTTAAACTCGGCAAAAAGCGCGTTAAAATGAAGTGCATTACCTTCAGCTTCATTTATACGTTTTAATCGGTAACCGTCGGCCTCTCGGATACGCTGATCACGTTCTCCTTCAGCCAAGGGAATGACTCTGTTGTATTCTCGGCGTGCTTCATTGATCAGTTTTTCTTTCTCTTGCTGAGCTTGATTAACTTTGTTAAAAGATGCTTGCACTGGTTTTGGCGGGTTTATATTTTTGAGTTGCACCTGATCAATACTGATCCCCATTACATATTTTGTCGATAAGGCCTGCATCTTACTTAATGCCTCTACTTCAATCTCTTGTCGACCAATAGTTATAACTTCATCAACAGTGCGGTCACCAACAACTTCACGCATAACAGATTCAGAGACATAGCGCAGGGTTCCTGCAGGATCACGTACCTCAAACAAATAATATTTTGGGTTTGCAATACGGTATTGAACAACCCATTCAACTAAAGCTGTGTTTAAATCGCCAGTTACCATTTGAGTTTCCACTAACTGATTGTTTAATAGTTCAACTTTAGATCTATCCGACATATAAAAACGATTAGGGGATATATTTTGATCAGGGTCCTTAGCTCCGGGTGTAGAAAATCCAAACTCTTGTTTCAGTTGGCGTTTAGTGGGAACTATATAAATTTGGTCGACACCTAAAGGTATTTTTAAGTGTAAACCTGAAGGTTTAATCACTTCAAATTTACCAAATCGTAGCACTACTGCTACGGAATCACTTGGCACTGTGAATATGCTGGTGTAACCCATTGAGGCAATTAATATCACGATTAAAAATGTAATTACTCTTTTAGATTTTCCTTGAGGAAAAATTTTTTGAGAAGCTATAAACAATGTTTTCCCTGCTTTTTCCATAGCAATTGCTCGCTTCGGGTCTTGTTTTTTGCTCGTATCATTTTTTGTAGACATTGCTTTCTCAGTTTTTTGGTGATGAAAAAAATCAGGTATGAATCACTTAAACGTTACGGAATAGTTGAGAATTCGATGATAAAATAGATTTGAAAGTATTAGGTTAATTAAGCATGTAATGAGCAGTTTATTAGCTTTTTTGCCAATACTCTGATTAATGTTCACTACTAAGATTGCTAGATATACGTCTTGATACACGAAGTAATAGATCTTTTACTTCTTTTGCTAATACTTGGATGTCGGGGTTATCAACAACTTGTAATATGGCCTCGGGATCCATAAATGTAACCGTTATACTGCTATTTATTTATTCGCGTACTACTACGTTACAAGGTAGTAATAAACCAATATTTGGATCAGCTTCAATGGCACGAAGTGCTAAAGGTGGATTGCAGGCACCAAGAATACGATAAGGCCTCTGTTCAACATTAATTTTATCTTTTAACGTTTCTTTTACATCTATATCAGTTAGTACACCAAAACCCTCTTTTTTGAGTGATTCAATAACATTGGTGATCACAATATCGAAAGGCATTTGTAATTGAATACTGAATCCGTACATAGGTAGCTCCTGTATAAAAATGAATAATGACTGAATTAAGTTTGATCAAAAGTAGCCTTGTTGATAAAGGCTAAGTCATGTTAAAGGTATATTAATAATTACTCTGTACGCTATCGAACCCAATGGAATGTTTTGGGCTGTGGGGTAAGAAAAAAGAAGTATGCCGAATCCCAAGACTATTCATTAAGTTTATTGACTGAAAGTATTAATTGACCGAAAAGTACCATTCAAATATGCGAAAGTATGATAAATAACGCAAAAATGAATGGTAGATGGGGTGAGAAACTGGGATCGCTTAATCGTTATACGACTCTCACTACTTACTAGCCCTTTAGCTATAGCATAATTAATTTAAGATGATTGACTTGGTTTTCTCGAGTAAATATTATACTACTCCATAAAGGAATAGACCTGTCTGGTAGAACTAAACAATCAGGAGCTTGTGAAGAAATATCACGTAATACGCAACATATCTTCAGGTTTTTATCAAAGTTCGCGTAAGTATTTTAAATCACTTTTAGTTGTATCTACTATGTCCGCACATTTACCATTCACCATTAATTTTGCCATTGACTGTGCATAGCCTTTGACTTGCTCAAAGTTTACTGAAGGTGGCATTGCTAGTGCATTAGGGTCGGTAAAAATGTTAATTATTGCTGGTCCTTTATGTTTGAACCCTTCTAAAAGTGCTAATTGAACATCTTTCGATTCTTTAGCCTCCCAAGCTGGAATGTTCATGGCCTCTGCAAGTTTTAGAAAGTCAGGATTAACCATATCAGTTTGCCAATCTATATACCCCTGTACGCGCATTTCAAGTTTTACCATGGCCAAAGAACGATTATTAAAAATGATGATTTTTACTGGAATTTCGTATTGGCTAATGGTCATTAAATCGCCCAAAAGCATTGAAAGACCACCATCGCCACAAAAAGCAATAACTTGACGATCGGGATCTGATAAACCTGCCCCGATAGCCATAGGCATTGCATTAGCCATGGAACCATGATTAAACGATCCAGTAAGATAACGATTTCGTCCTGCTTTCAAATAACGTGCAGCCCACACTGCACTCATGCCAGTATCAACAGTAAAAATCGCATCGTTATTTGCGAATTTATCAACCAAAGAGGCAACATATTCTGGGTGAATATTTTTTTCTTTGCCTTTTTCTTCTACGTAACTCGCATATATATCTTCAATTTTTTGATGTAGCTTACGGGTCTTATCAAGAAAATCAGTGGATTTTTTTGACTCAATCATGGGTATAAGCACATGCAGGGTTGATTTAATATCTCCGCAATAGCCAAAATCTACTTTAGCTCTACGCCCTATTTTTTCTGGTTTAGTATCCACCTGAATTATTTTGCATTTTTCAGGAAGAAATTCACTATATGGAAAATCTGTTCCTAACATCAAAAGAACATCAGCTTGATGCATAGCTTCAAAACCAGATTTGTTGCCTAACAACCCATTTAATCCAACGGCATATATATTTTCTTTACGTTCAAAAAATATTTTTGCTCTAAAACTATATCCTAAAGGAGACTTAAGTATTTCTGCTAATTGCATAACCTGCTCAACGGCTAAACGACATCCATGCCCGCAAAATAACATCACCTTTTCATTACTATTGATAATGTTTGCTAATTCTTGCAGATGATCATCACTTGGGGTTATTTTAGCTTGAGTATAAAAATTTTTGTCCGCGGTATGAACAGATTCTATAGTGGCCTCAGCGACATCACCAGGAAGTCCAAGTACAGCAACACCTTTCTTGCTTATGGCATGTTGAATAGCGGTTTGTAAACCGTTAATAGCTTGTTTTGGGGTATTTGCTTGAAAAACATATTTTGAACAGTCTTGAAAAAGAGTTTCTGGTCTTGTTTCTTGAAAGTTATCTAATCCCATTTTATCGGTATGAATGGTTGAAGCGATAGCAATCACAGAGTTTTCAGATCTATTAGCATCATAAAGCCCATTAACTAAATGAATATGTCCAGGGCCACTGCTACCCATGCAACAGCCAATACCATTCAACTCTGCTTCCATAGAAGCGGCATAAGCCCCAGCTTCTTCGTGCCTAACATGTATCCATTGAAGTCTACCATCTCTTCGGACAGCATCATTTATTGGATTAAGACTGTCACCCGTTACTGCATAAACTCTCTTAACACCAGCCTCTACCAGCATTTCTACTAAATGTTCAGCTACGTTTTTTGACATTAATCACTCCCAGTTAATTTATTTAACCTCAGCCATCGAAGCTTCCTATATTTAATTTCGTGATCTCACTTATTTTTCTATATTGATCTATTAAAGTCTGTGCGATGCAACACAAACAAAAAAATCATAGTCGTTATTTTAATGAGTTAGCTTGTTTAAAGTTAAAAGATTCAATGACATGAAAAGTGTAACGAATACTAGGCGAAATACAGTGCATATTGTTAGTTTCTCCAAGTATTCTATTTGGTTTTACGGTTTTATATTTTCATCCATCCAGTAAACAGGACGCCCATAATGATTGTAAATATACATTTCCGCCTTACGATCCATTTGCATATTTGAGTTATACGGTGGAGCGTCCTTCACGGCCTGCCGCGTTAAATTGAGTAAGCCCTTAGCATCAGTCCAACTCACATCATCAATCCAATATGGAGGTATGAGTACTTGGTGACCTAGCCACCAGTTACTTGTGTTCACTATCATGTATCGAATGACCCAAGTATCTTCATCAATAAGGAACCCTTGTATGTGCCCGATGTCACCATCAGTTGCATGAATCTGATAGCCTGTTATCACCTGACAACTACGTAAGTGAACATCGTCATCTTTAATCTGTTCAGCTTTGGTAGACTCCTGCGGTTCTGAATCTTCATCATCGGATGGTGAAATCAAGCCATTGTAGTCCGTTAACATCATATGTGGGTACAAACCTGAACCCCACATTCCGTCACCTCCCCAATAATATGGATAACCATAGTACTCGAGTAACTGAACCTCTTGTTGTCGACACAATGGCTTTTGGGTATTGATGTTAGGACTGTTCTTGACTTGATCTTTGGTGATAGAAACAGATAGAAGCTTATCTTCCCAATTGGCTTTATTTATAGAGATAGGCGAAATCAAAACTTTTCTACTCGACAACCAAGTTCCTGTGTCAACAACGAGATATCGAGCGCACCAAGTATTGTCATCAAAATAGACATCAGTGATATGGCCAATATTGCCATCTGTAGCTTGGATAGAATAACCTGCTAAACTTTCAATAGTTCGTAACATGATGTTTTATCTCCTTTAAATATTTAATATCAACACTTAATTTGTTTGTTTTATAAGCAACCTATAATTCATTTGATGTTTATATCATTTGTTCAGTTTGTTAGTGATATAGAAGAGGTGTTTTGCTTAAATATTTTTAAATTCAATATTATTTTTGTAAGTGCATTATTTATGATTAGACATTTTTAGGCGGCTTCCACCTAATGTAGATATGAGCCGATACATGTAGTACAAACATCATCGGATAAGTACGATTTAATGATACGAAAGGTATTTTATAATATCTGTACGGTAGAACACATAATCGTCTTGTGAGTAATTATTATAAAACTCTTGTTCGATGTTCCTTACAAGAAGTTCAATAATGGATGAACGGAGGGTTCTTGCAAATTGAACTTAAAAATAACTTTGAATCAACCATCTATAAATTTAATCATTCAATGGGATGTTTGTTCGGTAACGAACAGAGATGATACTTCATCCATAGCATACTGAATGTTTAACATTACTCTCGTATGTTCACCTTATGGAAAAATATGCTGACATGAATAACTATAAGACAACCTTTAGTATAAAGCGTTTATGGATAATTTTGATTGTGGGCATGATTTTTATGTTCAGTATTTTACTTCTTTTAGGCGCGCAAATTTACCAACAAGCCCCACCTATACCTAATACGGTAACAACAACTTCAGGTGAATTGTTATTTACCCGAGATGATATAGAAACAGGGCAAAATGTGTGGCAATCAATTGGCGGCATGGAGCAAGGTTCTATCTGGGGTCACGGTAGTTACTTGGCACCTGATTGGAGCGCAGATTGGCTGCATCGAGAGGCTGAATCTTTATTGAAGCTATTAATACAAAAAGCTAAAGCGGGTTTGTCTGTTCAACAAAATACAACGTTGAGCAAAGCCGCTTTACAAATTGAGATGCGTTTAAACACATATAATCCGGATAATGGCAATATTACGATAAGCGATACTCGAGCAGTCGTCATCAAGCAGGTTCAGGCTCATTATGTAAATCTTTATACAGGGAGTGATGAGGATTCTCTTGCCCTTCGCCGCGCTTATGCATTTCCAGTGCATGGTTTATTAACTGATAAAGAAGCAAAGCAATTATCGGCCTTTTATTTTTGGACTGCATGGGGAGCGACTACCAACAGGCCTGGTATGGATATTACCTATACCAGTAATTGGCCACACGAACCACTTGTTGGTAACAAGCCAACTACCGAAATACTCATGTGGAGTATCGCTTCTGTATTGTTACTGCTAACGGCAGCTGGTGCTCTCATTACCTATTATGCGAAGCAATTCAATGTTTGGCAAAAAGAAATCGAGCCAGAGGATGGTATCGCCAAAAGTGATATAATAGATAATACCGTTATTACTCCTTCTATGCAGGCAACAGCAAAATATTTTTGGGTAGTATGTGCGATGTTTCTCGTACAAGTATTATTAGGTATTGTTACTGCTCATTATGCTGTTGAAGGACAAGGTTTGTATGGTTTACCTTTTGCAGAGTATTTCCCCTATTCCGTTACACGAACTTGGCATACACAACTTGCAGTGCTTTGGATTGCAACAGCATGGTTAGCAACAGGGCTTTATGTTGCTCCAATGCTAAGTGGGAAAGATCCTAAGTTTCAAGTGTTTGGTGTCAATTTTTTGTTTATCAGTTTACTTCTTATCGTAATTGGTTCATTTGTAGGGCAATGGGCTGCAGTTCATCGGTTTATTGAAGATTTAACAATAAACTTTTGGTTTGGACATCAAGGCTACGAATATGTTGATCTTGGCCGCTTTTGGCAGATTTATTTGACCATAGGTTTGTTTTTGTGGGTAGGTTTAGTTTTAAGAGGCTTATGGCCTGTTCTACAGAATAAAGGTGGGAATTCGCTTATCTATTTAGTCGTCGTATCCGCTATTGCTATAGGCTTACTTTATGCTGCAGGTTTAATGTGGGGTCAACATACGCATATCTCTGTGATGGAGTACTGGCGTTGGTGGGTAGTACATTTATGGGTAGAAGGTATATTTGAAGTATTCGCAACAGCTATCATCTCTTTATTGTTTGTGCGAATGGGAATATTACGTAAGTCAACCGCCACTGTAATGGTGTTATTCGCGACGATTATTTTTCTATTTGGTGGGGTTTTAGGTACTTTTCACCACCTTTATTTTAGCGGTACTCCAACCTCTGTTATTGCCGTAGGAGCAATGATATCTTCATTAGAAGTTGTACCTCTGTTAGTTGTTGGTTTTGAAGCATACACACGTTACAAAGTTGAACATATAGAAGTATGGGAAAATAATTATCACTGGCCGTTTATGTTTTTTGCATCGGTATTATTTTGGAATTTCGTTGGTGCTGGCATATTTGGATTTATGATCAATCCACCAATTGCACTTTATTATATGCAAGGTTTAAATACCACGGCTAATCATGGCCATGCCGCCCTATTTGGCGTTTATGGAATGCTCGGTTTGGGTTTAACTTTATATTGTATGCGAGGCCTAACAGATATTACTTTTTGGAATCTGAAGCTAATAAAAATTTCATTTTGGTCGTTGAACATTGGTTTAGGAATGATGACGTTCTTATCGCTATTACCGCAAGGGATTCTGCAAACTTATGTCAGTATTGAACAAGGATATTCTTTTGCACGATCGGCTGAGTTTATTCAAAGCCCTATTATGCAGACATTAGTTTGGGCTCGGGTACCCGGCGATATAGTGTTTAGCTTTGGGGTAGTTTGTTTCTGTTGGTTTGTATTTAAAGCTTTTAGACCCACAAAACAACTAAACGAAATGAAGAGCAAATAACTAACTAGAGTCTGTTGATCTTTCAAGGGTAGATTTAAATGCTCCGAAAGAACAGCAGACCTTAATGGTACAGTTAAATAAAAATCCAATAAAAACAAAGCATAGAATAATCAACAAACTTTAAACGTAAAGTACTTTTCATTATTTTAAGTGATTTAACATTTGCATAAATGATTAAATAACTAAGCGGTTTGAGTGTACTTTTAACTCAAGATTTAAACCAAAAGCAAATTAAATACAGATACACGATAAAATCGTAGCGTAGATGTACTTAGGTAATCCTCAATTATTATCCCACATTAAAGTTAACTATTTTTCACTGCAGTAATGCTTTGAGATGCCCTATATTACAAAGGGTAATTTGTCGGTTATGTACCTCGATGATCCCTTGAGAATGCATTTTGGTAAATAAGCGACTGATGGTTTCAATCGCCATTCCAAGATAATTAGCAATATCAATACGTGACATACTTAAATTAAAAACTTGGCATGACAAACTATTTTGACAGTATATTTCAGACAGGCTTAAAAGAAATTTAACCAAACGTTGCTCTGCATCATATTGAACAATACTTATTAGCAACTCTTGTTTATCTATAATAGAGCTACTCATACTTTTTAGTAATTGACCCCTTGCAGAGTCTGAGTTTCCCATAGCAATATAAAAATCTTGTAGATTTATACGACAAACACTGCTTGTTTCAAGAAAAGTGAGACTATGAACGTGAATATTTTCATTAAATCCTTCTATACCTAGTAAACTATTAGGAAAATGAAAGTTTGCAATTTGTTGATGACCATTAGATGTTGTTGTAAATGATTTTGCCGACCCTGAACTCAGAATAAATAGAGCTTCAAAAGAGTCTCCCATTGAGTAAAGTGTCTCTCCACGATGAAACACACGATAAACTCTTGGAGATGTATTTTCTTGCTGGCAATCTTTAAGACAACAACTGGACAATGTACATTTATGACAAATATGCAGTTTTGGCAATATCTGATTGCTCATAAAATTTACCCTAAGATGACATCTCGTTGGTTAATGGGATTGACCATTTAATTTATGTGAATGAGGTTTAGCTACCCTAACATGCAAAGATAAGTAACCTTGAAGTGTTAGGGTATATTGTTTGTAATTTTATCTGTTTGAGATTGGTGGCCTAAGGTTATAGGCTAGAATGACTTACTTTGTTTTTGCTGAGGATTCAGATTCTTTACTCCAATATCCTTCTCTTTCATAATGATTGTGCATGGTTATTTCCCAGTTACGATCCATTTTTACTAACGAATCATAAAGAGGTGCTCCTTTAACTTCTGCTCTCGTGTGGTCTACTTTTACTGAAGAGTCAGACCATTTCATATCATGAAACCATTGTGGCGAAACTAAAATATCATGACCAATCCACCAATCATTCGCTCGAACAATGACATAACGTACGGCAAAGGTAAGCTCATCAATTAATAAACCTTGTATATGCCCTATTTCTCCATCTGAACCAATAACAACAAAGCCTTTTACATTTTCCCAACTGCGTAAATTCGGATCCTCATGTTGAGATTCAGCATAGGCTTTGGCTTGAGCTGCATTAGGCGGAGCTTCGTTACTATCAGGTTCTATCATCGGGCCTGCAGGATAAAGGCTATTGCCCCATATACCAGTGCCGCCCCAGTAAATAGGATAACCATAATAACCAAAATATTTTATCTCTTGCTGATGTGATACAGGTTTATGAGCACTAATATCGGGACTATCATCAATTTGTTTTTGACTTAAATTCACCTGCATTGTTTTATTTACCCAATCAGGTATTTCTAGTGCGATAGGAGAAACTAAAGCCTCGCGTTTGAAAAACCAATTATTGGTGGTAACCACAAGATAACGAATAGCCCAGGCTTCATCGTCAAAATATAAATCTTTAATTTTACCTAAATCACCATCTAATGATTGGATCTGACATTTTTTCAAATCATCTGCGCTGTACAACATACATTTGCTCCTAATACATGTCTGTTAACCCTTCAGGTATACTTTAAGAAGTGAGCTTAGTTTATTTAATCACCCCTCATGCCCCATCAATCCTTTTTAAATTGAATAGAATTTAACCCTGAAAAATAAAAATACCTTAGATTAAAGTTATATTCTTTAAATGATTTTACAGTAAATAAGTAGATGTTCTGTTCGATAGCAAACATACCTATTTACTGGACAGTTTATGTGTAGAGAGGAGTTTAATTTACATTGTTGAAGTGTGGCGAATGATTTGGGATTAACACTTTAACAAAATGTTTGTTTGCTTTGGCTTATTTGAAAATGACTTAATGAAAGTGTTAATTCATCTATTCGAGTAACTTACTCACCATACTGGCAATCATCTGTTCTTCATCCGTATGAATTACATGAACCGTTACTGAGCTATCTGAAGTGGAAATTACATTATCGTGGTTTTCATTACGAGTTTGGTCAAGTTTAATACCAAGGTATTGCATTTTTTCGCAAATTCTAGCTCTTATAATCGCTGCATTTTCACCAATGCCGCCACTAAACACTAGAGTATCTAGCCCATTCAAAGAAGCACTATAGCTACCAACCCACTTTTTCGCCTGATAACAAAATAGCTCAATGGCTTCTGCTGCACGTTTATCTGTATTTTTCAGTTCAAGTAAATCATGCATATCGGCGCTAATTTCTGAAACACCTAACAAGCCAGATTGATGATTAAGCAGCTGACTACATTCTTGATTGTTGAGTTTCTCATGTGCCTGAATATATTGGACAACACCAGGATCTAAATCGCCACAACGTGTTCCCATAACTAAACCGCCGCTGGGAGTAAACCCCATGCTAGTATCAATGCAATTTCCTTCAAGTATTGCTGCCATACTTGCGCCATTACCTAAATGAGCAAGAATAATTCTACGAGGTAAATTAGTGTACATATTAGCAAGAGTCTTCATTAGGAAAGTATAAGAAATACCATGAAAACCATAACGTTGAATGCCTACCCTATAAAATCGACGAGGGATAGGTAATAACTTTGCCACTGCTGGCAATGAATGGTGAAATGCGGTGTCGAAACATGCTATCTGTTTAATCTTAGGGAAGTGTTGATGTAGAGTTTCAATCAAAAATATTTCGTTAGGTAAATGCTCGGGCGCATAAGGAATAATTTGACGTAAGTCTTCTAACAAAATGGGTGTAATAAGCTCTGGTTCAGAATGTTGCCAACCATGAACTAATCTATGACCAATTGCTTTTATGTTTTCAAAACCAATGTGTTGCTGTAACCAGTTAATTAAATAACTTACCGCTTGTTTTTGGTCGTCACAGTTAAGTTGTACACTACCTTGCTTATTAGTTTGATTATCAACAAAGGTAAATAAAGTGCCTGCAATTCCAATGCGCACAATTTTTCCGTTTAATAAAGGTGTTGATAAGTTATTGGAGATAAATAAAGAAAATTTAATACTCGATGAACCCGCATTGATAGTAAGAATATTAATATTTTCAGCTGACATCAGGACTCCTTTGTCGAAATCAAAATCAAGCGTTGTTGAAATGTTTAAATGATAAAATCGTTTTAAATAGATAAGCGAAATAAGTCGCCTTCTAGTTAGTAGAACATACCATTTAAATATAATAATTCTTGGTTAATTAAAGCACCTAAAACTTCCATTATAAAATTCTCGGCCGCAAGCGACCGAGTTTCAAAACAAGTTTAGTTGATCGCTATTAATTTCTTTACCATCTAATTCGATTAACTGTTCTTGAACATATTTCCTGATAACTTCTTCTGTTGCGTTACCAATCGTTTCAACAAAAAAGCTTTGTGTCCATAATTTACCGCCCCAGAAATACTGCTTTTTAATTTCAGGATAAATTCTAAAAAACTCACGAGCAGTTATACTTTTAATTATTTGCATAACATCGCTTGGCGACTGTTTAGGGATCCCTCTAATAACCATATGAATATGGTCACTCGGAATTTCTAACTCTACGATATCAATATCGTAGTCATATCCTACTTTTTGAATAATTGCTTTCATTGTTGAACGATAAGGTTCAATGAAGACTTTGTGTCGATACTTTGGTATCCACACAAAGTGGTACATTAATCTAAAGACATGATGTGTATTTCTTTGAAGTTCCATATGAAGAATAGCATTTACTGGGGTCCCCCCAGTATACACTATCCAGCACGGGGGCAAGCCCCCGAGATTTACGCTTCGCTAGTTAAATTATTGTTTTAGTTATTAACTTCAGAACGATAGCCTTTAAAACTTTGGTCTAAATAAATAATGTCAGGATGAACTTTTTTGTTCGCTTTAGCTTTAACTGACTTTTTAACACTTGGTTTGAGAATATAAGTTAATTTTTTCATAGTTGCCTCTGTGTTATACCAACTAGATCAATTTATTATTCAAATTGGTATCATTAGTAAATAAATTTCAAACAATCTGTTAGCCGCTACTGCAAGTATGGATATTCTCGGACAGGTCATTTAATTAAACATTTTAAATTCAGATAATGCACTTAACCTAAAGTGCTCACACGATTAATATTTTTATGTGTTGCTAGGGCCTGTTGAATATTGAACATTGGTTATTCATTATTGATTACCTATTGTTCAATTGACGCTGATAAAGCTGGTGTGTAATAAATTCATTTTGGCTAATTTCTTCATCATTATTAGTATCTATTTCTGAAAAATAAGGCGCATCTTTACCATTTTTCATTTGTTCACATTCTTTATTCTTGTTACTTCTTATTTTACTTTGACCATCATTAAACTCTTGTTCAAAAATGATATCGTCGCCATCTAAATCATAATCAGTAAAAGTAGGTACCTTTTTTTTCATGCCTTGTCCAAGAATAATCATCGCACGGTGCTTTTGCATTTCAATCTTTTTACCATGCGCCATTTCGTCTTCAGATAATATACCGTCTTTATTGGTATCAATTTCTAAAGATGCTGGTTCAGTAGAATGCATAGCTACATGATTCTTCCTCATTTTTGACATATGTCCTTTATCACCTTTAATAAACTCTTCTTCACTGATTAATCCATCACCATTTAGATCATACTCAGTGAATGTTAATGCGCCTTTCTCTGTCATAGAGGTTGAGTAAACGTTTAGTGAAATAAAAGTGACAACTAAAAGAATTAAAGACTGAGAATAAGTTAATTTAGACATTAGTTTTCCCAATGGTCTGCATTTTTAGGATGGTCAGATAATGTCTTTTGCTGTTTATTAGCTGATTGTTGGAATTGTGGCTTTTGCCCCGAGTAAATAGTCTCTACTTCAGCTGAATTTTGAGCATTTGATTGTTGTTTATTAGATTGACTATCAGTTTGGTTTTTAGTGGTTAATGTTTTCATAATTACCTCTACCATCTTGCCAATACGTTATTGTAATAGGCTAAGAACTTCAGTTTAAGGTAAGCTATCTTAGTCATCTGTGCGATAGTGCACTTTATTAGCCAAAGATTTAATATGATTAAACCTTTAGCTATACAAGTTCCAAACAATAAATGGTTATAAATTATTGCAAGTTAGGAATGTCCTCCAGCCTATCTGATTCTTTTTTTACTACCGAGTAACACTCACAACACAAGGTCTCAAGTTTACTTCTGTCTGTCACGGTTATATGACCACGCTTATAGGTTATAACACTTAATTTTTGTAATTTCCCCGCAGCTTCCGTAACACCTTCTCTTCTAACACCTAACATATTTGCGATTAACTCCTGAGTCATGTTTAGATTATTTGTCCTAAGCCTATCTAATGAGAGTAATAACCATCGGCAAAGTTGTTGATCAATTGAGTGGTGGCGATTACATACAGCTGTTTGAGCCATTTGAGCAATTAATGATTGAGTGTACCTTAGCAACAATTTACGAGTGGTAGGGTCACTATTAAATTCGGTAAGCAATATTTGAGCGGGTAAACAATAAGCGTACCCTGCACTTTGTACAACGGCTCTCTTAGGTGTACTTCCCCCCCCCCATAAAAACAGCGATACCAACAAGCCCCTCATTACCGACTACTGATATCTCGGCTGATGAGCCATTTTCCGTCACATAAAGTAGCGAAACAATACTGTCTATAGGGAAATGTACACAGGTCAGATTTTCTCCTGACTCAAAGAGAACTTTGCCTAGTGGTAAGTGGACGAGTTTAAGTAAAGGAAAAATTTTATTTTTAACAGATGTTGGAAACAGACTTAATAACTTGTTGTCGATCGGGTTATTCATATAATTCCTTGGGTGATATTCCTTGATAGCTTTATCTAGCGGACATTCAATATAGAAGGCACTAGATGATTATGTTTCATCCTCTTTTACTATTTGTTGATTTAGATTGTGTATTGTGGTCTGAAGGTTATTATCTTTGGCGGGTTCTAACCGTATAACTTTATTTCTATTCATCATAAAGTTAGTCACTAAAGCTTTCGATCAGTAGGCGTTGTTCTTGTTATTTTCAATGCTGTCATTATCTCGCTTATTTTTATAAGGGGAAAATGTCTTAATCGTCATTTTTACCACCTAAATTTAAAGTAGAATAAGCGAGTGAGTTAATATCTTTATATTAGCTAAACAACATATAACACCATGCATCTTGCGCGCTATTCTTTAGTTTGCCAAGACAAATGATTTATTATTATTTAGAACTCATTTAAGCTTATATGATCTTATGAGTTTAGCACCACATTATGAACTAATTATTACTTGTTTATTTAGCGAGTTAAAGAGTTTTACTGTGGTTTAGACTGAAAAAACTTGATACCCGTCATGTCCACGTAATTTAGCTTGATACATTGCTTTATCGGCATCATCAATAAGGGCATCACTTAATTCCCCCTCTGTTTCCTGCTCATCAATGTCAATATGATCGGGAAAAATACGTATACCTATACTAATATGCACGGATATATTTTTACCATTTAACTGATGTGGATTAATAAGTGAATGTAACAACTTGGTTGTAAATATTACTGCATCATTAGGGTGTTCTATTTCTGAAAGTAATATTAGAAATTCGTCTCCACCTTGCCGACAAACGGTATCACTCAGTCTAACTGAATCACTTATTCGGCTCGCGACAGAACAAAGCAGCTTGTCTCCTAATTCATGACCATATTTATCGTTAACATCCTTAAATAAATCAATATCTAAATAAAGTATGGCTAGTAGTTTTTTGTGACGTTTTGCTAGCATTATGGCCTGATTTAACCGCTCTTTAAAAAGTAATCTGTTAGGTAATCCTGTTAGAGGATCATGTTGTGCAATATGTGTCATTTCTATGGCTTTTAATTGTGATTGCGTTACATCACGAAAGATAAAAACAGCGCCAATGTTTTTTCCAACTTCATTGACAATAGATCGAGCAGATTCTTCAATTTCTATTTCAGCACCATCTTTGCGTAATAATGTACAATCAAAGGGACGATTCTCTCTTTGGCTTCTTATAATAATAGACTCATCACTGCCCACTAATGCCGTTTCTTTAATCTTGAAAATGTCAGTCAACAACAAACCAACTGCCTCGTGACAATCCCATCCAGTAAGTGTAGATGCTGCTTTATTTAAATACAGTACATTATTGTTAATATCTGCACTTAATATCGAATCGCTCATGGCATCTAGTGTTAATTGAGCTGTGGTTGCGGGAAGAAAATCAATACTAACTTGATGAGTCAATGATATTTGTTGAGTTTTATTATGAGGTGCAGTAAGGTCTTCCACCGTAATAATATAACCATAGGGATCTTTGTTTTTTTCTATAGGCGTACCCGTTATTCTTATTTTAAACTTTTGTTTATTTTGATGATTCATACAAACGTCAGAACAAACAATTTTGTTATTTTTTTGACCTTCTTGTATATCCTCAAGTAAACGGCTCTTATCTCCTTTATGGATGTGTGATGTCCAATGATAACCTACAGGTTTTGTTGCACTATATTGCGTAACATCATTGAAAGCTTGATTTGTATAAGTAATATTACCGAATAAGTCGGATACCATGATACCGAGCATTGAGTGATTACAAATATCATATAGATTTTTTCTGCTAATCTTTTTTAATTTGGATACTTGTGGCTGTAAAAGGCTAAACGCTAGCATTTGTATAAGCCAGTGTTGGCCTAAACTATATTTATTAATAAACTCGTATGCACCTTGGTTTAAAGCCTGCTTAACAATATCTGTATTATTGCCACTGCTCAGCAATATAACAATTGTTCGCGGCGAGTAATATTGAAGTTGATAAACATACTCTGCACTCTGATGATGAGTTACTGATAAATCTAATAAGCACACATCAATTGAGGTGTTTTTAATTAGCTCTAGGGCTTTTTCTTTTTGCGTTACATTAATCACATTAAATACGTGAGTTTGCGCATAAAAAAGTGAAGCATCAATGCGTTTTTCTAAAGATGAATTATCTGCGAGTAATAACACTTTAATCGTCTTATTTATCATAGTTAACCTTCAATCAATGATCAGTTTATAAATATGTCACGTTTTTTAAATGGTTATTAAAATTTTAGTGCACTGTTTTAATTGACTTATCTTTAGCTGAAATGGTCAAACAATGAGAACCTTCTTTAAGTTCTACACTAACAAATGCTTCATTATTATTTAATGAAATACCATCTAAATCCGCCTCAAGTAAATTGTTTGCAAGAGGTACCAGATTGTTTACTTTAATTTCCAAATGGCTATTCTCTATTGTTAAAGTCGCACTAAATTCTGGCCAATCATCAGGTATACAAGGTTTCATAATTAAATTATTGCCTTCACGGCGTATACCAAGAATACCTTCTAAACCTGCCTGATACATCCAGCCCGCAGCACCTGTATACCATGTCCAACCACCTCGACCAATGTAAGGTGCAATTGAATAAATATCGGCAGCTACGACGTAAGGTTCTACCTTATAACATTCGGCTTTTTCACGATTACTGGCGTGATTAATGGGGTTTAGCATGGAAAATAAATCAACAGATTTTTTACCTTTTCCTTGTTGCGTTAACGCTAACAGAAACCACATAGCAGCATGAGTATATTGACCACCATTTTCTCTTAAACCAGGTGGATAGCCTTTGATATATCCAGGGTTATGAGCGGTTTTATCAAAAGCTGGCGTAAATAAAAGCGCCAAACCATCTTCAGCTTTTATTAGGTGTTTTTCAGCAGACAACATGGCTTGCGTCACCTTGTTTTGATCTTTACCATTAGCTAACACTGACCAAGATTGAGCAATTGAGTCGATTTGGCATTCTTCATTACTTTTCGAACCAAGCCAAGTGCCATCATCAAATGTTGCACGTCGATACCATTGTCCATCCCATGCTTTTTCATCAATACATGCACGAACTTTATCAGCGTGTTCTTGCCAATGTTTTCCTCTTAAACGATCAACTTCATTGTCTTGCTCGAATGCATAAACAGCGAATGTGTCTATTGCTTTTATCAACAGCCACCCTAGCCATACACTTTCACCTTTTCCTTCTGCTCCAACCAGGTTCATACCATCGTTCCAATCACCCGTTCCCATTAAAGGAAATCCATGTTCACCCGTTAACTTTATGCATTCATCCAGCCCTCTGGCACAATGTTCAAATAGGCTGGCAGACTCTTCAGTAACGTTAGGCTTAAAATAAGCATCATGCTGATCTTTACCAAGGGGTTTACCCTCTAAAAAGGGTATTAGTTCTTTTAATACTTCCTTATCATCGGCCACTTTAATGTATTTTGCAGTGGCAAGAGCCAACCAAACGCGATCGTCTGATATGTGACTACGTACTCCTTGTCCTGAATGTGGAAGCCACCAATGTTGTACGTCACCTTCAATAAATTGCCTAGCAGCAGCTCTTAAAAGATGTTCTCTAGTAATAGTAGGATGACTGAATGTTAAAGACATACCATCTTGTAATTGATCTCGAAATCCGTAAGCGCCGCTCGCTTGGTAAAATGAAGACCTTGCCCAAATACGACAAGCAATCGTTTGATAAAGAAGCCAACCATTAAGCATAATATCCATAGCGCGATCAGGCGTTTTAACCTGTACTTTATTTAACAAATGCTCCCAATGGCTTTGAACATCATTGTAAATAACGTTCAAATCTCTGCGGCGATAATTATCCACTAACTCTAAGGCATGCTTCTCTGAATCGCCTTGACCGATGAACATGATAATTTCTCTACTTTCACCATCAGCAAGTTCAATATGTGTTTGTAACGCAGTGCACGTATCGTAACCAGCGCCTATAGTGCCAGATAAAGCTATATCACCAGATAAAGCACTCGGTGTGGCTTTATTACCATTGCGCCCAATAAATTCGGTTCTATTGGTTGTCCAAGAAGTTTGTTCACCTGCCATATCAAAAAAAGCAACACGTTCAGGAAACGCGATTCCCCAATGATTATGTAATAAAAGCGTCTTACTCTTCGGGTCTAACGAACTGGTTATAAATGAACTGGTACTATTGCGTGATGTACCCAGTACCCATTCAGCATAAGCTGTTACTGACAATCGACGTTTACGACCAGATTCATTGTGTATGGTTAATCGAGAAATTTTAATTGAGTCTTTCACGGGAACATATTGCGATAAACTTAATGATAATCCGCTGACCTTATGATCGAATCGACTGTAACCATAGCCGTGATGAATTAAATAACTTCCCTTATCTTGTGCAGGTTGTGCAGTCGCCGTATAAATTTCGCCATTGTCTTGATCACACACATAAGCAATCTCGCCAATGGGATCTGACACAGCATCATTTGACCAGGTAGTGAGTTGATTTTCTCGACTATTTTCTGACCAGGTATAGCCACTGCCTTCAGCAGAAACATGAAAACCAAAATTTTGGTTAGCAATAACGTTGATCCAAGGTGCCGGTGTACATTCGCCATTATGCAGATGTATTACGTATTCTCGACCATTATTAGCAAAGCCACCTAATCCGTTATAAAACTCTAACTTGGGTAGACTTGCTTTTGCTAATACAGCGTTATTATCTGCCATAGTTGATGAGTTATTTAGCCCTGTATTCTGTTTATTGCCTGTATTAGCGCCCTTCTTACTTTTTTTGGCTGTGCGTAACATAAATTGTTTATTAATCAGACCATGACGGGCAACCAAAACAACATGAGCAATAGCTCGCAACATATCCCGAGTCGCACTATTTATCATGTCAGCGCGAAATACATGTACTGCACTAATGGTCAAATCAGCCAAAAACTCTTTATTAAAAGCTGGACGAGATTGACTACTACGCACCGCTGTTTCAATAGCGTTGTGTAAATCTTGCATATAACCCGATGGGTGTTCGTTAATAATAACAATGTCTACCGCTAAACATTTCATGCGCCAATATTCGTGAGCACGTAAAAGCTGCTTAACCTGTGCGATATCTTCAATATCATCTATCAACATTAAAACGATAGGTAAATCACCAGAGATTGAATGTGACCAGAGTTCTGATTGACAGCGGATGCCTTTAATAATGTCGACTGACGGTGCTTTAAAACGGGGATCTTCATACAAAATTGGGGCTGCCAAACGTTGAAAGTCAGCAACTTCTTTATATTCAATTCCTAGATGGCGTAATTGTACTTGAGCTTGAGTCCAGGCTAAGGTTTTTGCTCGGTCATAAGCACTAGGTTCATTGTGTCTATCTATCATCTCAAGGAGTTTTTCTTTTGACGAAGCTACCACTGTCCAAAACGCGATATTTACAGTTCCTTGTGGTGGAACTTTTATACGGTATCGTAAAGAAAATATTGGATCGAGCACACACCCTACGGTGTTTGTTAAAGGCTTGCTTGAAGAAGATGGATTCATCGTCATAGCGTCTGCACTGACTAAGGTATTACCACGACCAATAAAATTAGCACGGCTAGTTTCATATTGAACATCGGCAGTTATTTCACCTTCAATAATCGCAAAATGACCTGCCCATATATCAGCATCATCTGCAGAGCGTTTTCTTCGTGTCGCTATAATAGCTTGGTATTCTTCATTGAATTGGGTTTGAGCAAACATTTTAGAAAAGGCTGGATGAGCATTATCATTGGCGGATAAAGCAAGTACCAATTCAGCAAATGAAGTGAACTCTATTTCATGACTGAAATGGCCTTTATTGCTAATGGAGATTTTTCTTACTTCACCATCATCTTCTCCAGAAACCAATACATCCATAGTAGTTGTTAAATTGCCTTCAGTTTTCATAAACCTTGCGTGATCTTCTGCAAAAATACAGGGAGTAAAATCACCATGATAACCAAAGGGTTGGGCTGTACTTGACCAATGATTGCCACTCTCAACATCGCGAAGCAGGATATAAGAACCACTGTTGTCACAGGTTGGATCACTCTGCCAGCGGGTAACAGCAAAATCCCCCCATCGGCTATAGCCAGATCCTGTTGCTGTTAACATTACCGTATAACAACCGTTTGATAACAAATGAGTTATCGGCTCAGCATTGGTTGCAACTTTTATATGCCTAACGGTGTTAGCTTCGCTGGCATTAACACTCGCAGACTCCTTAACTTCCTCAGCGCGTGGATGCCCTATTGCTACATCTCTAGGCATTCTTTCTTGTAGTAACAGTTCACATGCTTGTATACAGGGCTCGCGATGAAAACGTGAACGCATTAAGCCATTCCGTAAACAGTTAACAATAGCGACAATTGTCATCCCTTGATGGTGTGCCATAAAGCTTTCTACAATGGCAACGTCTGTACCTAGTTGTACCCGTGAAGGAGTGAAATCTAACGCTTCAAAAAAACCATAGCGACCACAGGCTCCCATGCTTTTTAAACGTTGATAGTTTTCAACAGCTGCGCCAGGATCAATCATACTTGCCAGACCTGTCGCGTATGGAGCAATAACACGATTTTCTGAAAGCCCGCGTTTCAAACCTAAACCGGGTACACCAAAGTTAGAATATTGATAAGTAAACTCTATGTCGCGAGCATTGAAACCTGATTCAGAAATACCCCATGGGATACCTAATTGGCTACCATAATTTTTTTGTCGTTCAACAACTAGTCGATTAGTTTGTTCGAGTAAACTTCCAACAGGAGCGCGCATTATCAAAGAAGGCATTAAATATTCAAACATAGAGCCTGACCAAGATATAAGAGCAGAACCCTTACCCAATGGAGTTGCTGTACGTCCTAAATGAAACCAATGTTTGGTAGAAACATCGCCTTTAGCGATAGCAAATAAGCTTGCTAGTCTTGCTTCAGATGCGAGTAAATCATAACAATTAGAATCAAGACTATTTTCTGGCTGCGAATAACCGATAGACATTAACTTTCTTTCAGGGTTAATCAAAAAAGCAAAGTTCATTCCGTTAGCCATTTCACGAGCGGTTTTAGCTAGCCTTTTCAGTTGGTGTATTAAGTTGAAATTTACTTGAGGTGAATCAATCTTTAATTGATGGTCTTGTAGTTCTTGCGATGCCAAGCTAGAAATAGCCTGAAGCCAAAATTTAATATCATCATAAGCTTGAACATCAGTCGGTATATCCCAAATGGTGGTCTCCAATCCTTGCTTGGTTAACATATGTATACTAGGTGTGATGTCTTCTATACTAAGTTCTTCATTAATAAGCATAGATATTTCAGCCACGATAGTGTTTAGTGATTGAGCATTATTTGGATCAATCATTGTATTATTGTTAATTGCCTCATTAAGCAAGTTCAGATTATCAAACATACCCATAACAAAATTATGACTAATAGGGACTTGTTGCCATTCATCTAAAACATTTGCCAAGGTAATTAAATGACCCGCAAAGTTGCCACTATCAACCGATGAAACGTATGCTGGATTTAATGTTTCTAAGGTTTGAGTGGCATACCAATTATAAAAATGGCCTTTGTATCGAGGTAATTTATTCAGCGTGATAAAGGTAATTTCTAAACGATTAACAACAGCTTGCAAACCAATCCAACCAAAATCTCGTGCAGCAACCGCTGATAATAAATAAAGTCCGATATTAGTCGGCGAAGTACGATGAGCGATAATAGGTTCAGGGGCTTGTTGAAAATTATCTGGCGGTAACATATTGTCTTCATCGGTAACAAAGGTCTCAAAATAACGCCAAGTTCTTCTTGCGGTAAGTCGTAATTCATCAGCATACTTTTCAACGTTACCAAGACTTGTATTAGCTATGGGACGACTACTGTAAAAGGCAAATAATGGCGCCGCTATCCAGAGTAATAAAAAGGGAATGACTAGCGACCAAATAGATGGTGCATTGATAAGTATTGTTATGCATATTAGCCAGCTTAATAAGGTCCCCTGCCACATTGTTTTATAAAAACCTAGAATAGTTAAATGCGGACCACCATTGGATTGTGCGGAGCTAGTCCATTCTAATAAATGGCGACGAGTGACAAATAATCGTATTAATGTTCGACAAATAGCATCTATAGCTCGGTAACTTTGATCAGGTAAAAAGGCGAGTTTGAAAAACACTTGCGCCGTAGCAAGACGAAGATCACTAAACCACATAAAAATATGATGACGAAATTCGACACTAGGTCTTGGGGGAATAAGTGAAAATACACAAGGAGTAAACACTGGAATTATGATGGTAGACAACAATAAGACCGTACTAATTACCGATAATGGAAAAGGTAATAACCAACATAAAACAAGCGCCATAAAGGTCATAGGAGCAATCACAGATCGTCTCAAATTATCTAATAGTTTCCAACGACCAATCCATGAGACCGCATCTGATCCAGAAAACTTACTAAATATCCAAGGTAACAATTGCCAATCACCACGAGTCCAACGGTGTTGACGTTTTTCTAGCACATCATATCGAGCAGGAAATTCTTCAACCACCTCAACATCAGAAATTAGCGCAGCTCGGGCAAATATACCTTCGAACAAATCATGGCTTAACATCACATTTTCTTTTACTCGTCCAGCAAGAGCTGATTCAAATGCATCAATGTCGTAAATGCCTTTCCCCGTAAACGAACCTTCTCCAAACAGATCTTGATAAACATCTGAATTAGCTGCTGCATAAGGGTCCATTCCACCAGGACTTGAAATAACTCGCTGATAAAAAGAGCCTTCCACACCTATAGGCAATGAAGGTGTTACGCGTGGTTGGATGATCCCATAACCTGCTTCGATACGTTGTGTTTCGGTATTAAACCGTGGACGATTAAGTGGATGTGCCATACGGCTAATCAGTCGTAATGTAGTTTCACGCGGTAAACGTGTGTCCGCATCCAAGGTGATCACATAACGTACATTTGTTGGCACTTCTAATGTATTACCAGCCACAGCAATAAAACTTGTATCTGTAGCTCCTCGCAACAAGCGATTTAATTCATGTAACTTTCCACGTTTTCGTTCCCAACCCATCCATTTGTTTTCGCTCGGGTTAAATTGTCTTTTACGATAGAGTAGTAAAAACCTTTTACCAGCAGGACCCGCTGGATAAATTTGATTTAAACGGTCAATTTTTGTAGTCAGTAAGCTAAGTATTTCGTGATCACTTTCTAATATTTCCTGCTCTGCATCTAAGCCATCAACCAACAATGCAAAAGTTAAATCTCCGTCTATCCCACCCAAATAATGTACTTCTAAATGATCTACTTGTTGGGAAAGATCGTTGATGTTAGTTAATAACGTGGGTACCGCTATTAAGGTACGAAAAGAAGTAGGTACGCCTGTTTTGAATTCAAGACCTGGTAAGCTCCCACTTTTCAAACGCCAAGTGACCGAACGATTAATAATGGCGGTTGAAATTTCGGTGGCAGGTAAAAATCCAATAACCGTTAGTAGCACGAGTAAGTCAATGGGGAGTTGGTTAAAACCAAATAAGAAAATTGATCCTAAAACTAAAACAAGCGCTAATAATATGATTGATGATACATAGCCTACTAAACCTATTTTGATATGTACTCGACTGAGTCTAAGCTTTAAATTAGGTTTAAATTTTAACGACTGTTCAAACTGGGATCTGCCTTTATCAATGAGATAATAGCCAGGGTCACCAATACGTTGGGCTTCTAGTTTATTTTCTATATCAATCTTAGCGTCTTGCCCTGCTTTTACAGCCAGCCTAGCGATCTCGATTTCACTATACGTTGAACCGCGCGATAGTTGTTCAATGGCATTACGATATGAGTTACGCGTTACAGCATCCATCTCGTCAAACGTACTTTCATTACGTAATGTTTCATCAACAAGGCTTACTTTTTCAAACATGACAGTCCAATCGATATCTGTGATCAAACGCATGCTGGTGATGATGTTGCGAACAGTAACGTTAGATGCACCTTCACGTTGTTGTGAATGTTGAACAACACTATCAACTTGTAAGCCTTGTTCTTCTAATCTTTGCTCTAACCATTCAAGAGCTGGCGTAGTATTTGGATCTTGGTCTCGCAAGCGTTTAGCAAGTTGGGCAGCAAAAATTTCAGATAAAGGGCCTGAAGATCGCGTTTGAAAATCAACGAGTAAAACAGTATGGGCGCTACCAGAAACCATAAGGCGGTCAGCGAGTTGATCGGCATCATCTCGGTCAACACGTCCAACAGATATTTGATCAACCAATCGACGTAAGTTTTCAATTAATACTATTCGTAAAGTAATAGCAACAGCCCATAGTTCACCTATGGTAAGAATGTTTATTGATTGGTATGCTTTGATGAACTTACAAAGGCTTTGCTCGTCGAAATGACTATCCGTATGGGCTACATAGGCCCAAGCTAAACCAAATACTCTAGGATACCCAGCAAAAGGTCCTGAGGCTAACTTTGGTAACTGACGATAGAAGCTATCAGGTAAATCATCCCTCACCTCTCTTATTTGTTGCTCTATTAAATGATAATTGTCTAACAGCCATTCAGCAGCAGGTACAACATTATTTCCCGCTTCTAATGATTTCGCATTTTCATGATAAGCAGCAAGTAAAACTGTCGCATTTTGTTTAAGGCGTACCTGTAGCGATACAACTTTAGATGTAGCGCGTGATACTTTTTGCGCTTTGGCTAAACTGATTGCATGCTGCTCTAATCGCTCAACACCAAAGAGTTCTTCTCGAACAGGCTGAATATTGTTCCATGGTGGTTTTGAAAGTTTAGAGCAAAATAGTGAGCTGATGATATTTGAAAAATTTAACATAGTCGTCCCTAATGTTTTGCTAAAAGGTACCTAGTGCATACTGCTAGATAGCTTACTTTCAGCGATACCGTATCTTTAATAGCTTAGGGATTGTTAAAGGCTGCTGACATATGTTATGTACGAAATAAAGCGTAACACATGCCAAACTATAGCTAACTCAGACCTGTCAGCTGGTGCAAGTGAGTTTAGGAAAATACTCCCTCACATAAAGGAAATCCTTTGAGCATAATCCTGAGGTGATTATTAATATATGAATTAACCACATGAGAAAGTTCTTGATTAATTACATGCTCAACTAGCACTTAAAATACAAACCTGAAAGTTCACCAACCCCTATTTTTTTTATTGCTGTGTTGTTTGAACTACTTCCCTTAATATAATTGGAAAAAATGTAAGCTTCGGTACGTCAACGCACTTAGTTATCATCTAAATATGAGAAAATATCCTCAGCTCGAGTTAAGCTAATTATTTTACATGGGGTATCTCATATATTTGATGTGTTTTGAATGTTAAATCTTGAAGTTGTTGGATATATAGGGGTGTTGGCTAGGCAGCTAAACATTATTAATAAAATGAATTGATAAAGTGAATTTTCTCTTAAGTAATCGGGTACGCCACTAACATGCCATTGCTAATTTCATTGACTAAAGAGTTGTTAATATTCTTTGGTATGAATGAATATCTGCAAAATAGCATTCACAACATAATTTTTCGAGACCAGACCTAGACAACACTGTAATCTGACCACGCTTATAACTTATTACTCCTTGTTGTTGAAGGTAACCCGCGGCAATAGTGACCGCACTGCGGCGTACTCCCATTACTTTAGCTAAGTACTGATGTGTTAAATAAAAATGATCTGATTGTGTGCGATCTTGTGTCATCAGTAACCATCGAGCAAGCCGCTGTTTAACTTCATGAAAGTTATTACAAGCGCCTGTTTGAGCGAGTTGTTGCAGTACGATATAAAGATAATTTAATATCAATTTTCTTAGTGCCAAATTATTTTTTAATTGGTGCCTGAATAAACTTGCATCCATTTGCAAAGCGCTACCTGAACATTGAACTATAAAGCTCATTGGTGCATTTTTATTGCCAAGTGCAAGCGTAGCGCCCAGCATGCCTTCATTGCCAATTAAACCCATCCCAAAATATTTTTTTTCATCAAGCTCTACAAGTGATGAAATAGAGCAAGTAATAGGAAAGTAAACATACTTTATGGCTTTACCGCTGACATTAATTTTTTCGCCAAATATCAATTCTACTCGTTCACAATTTTGCAAAACCAACTGGCGATCGAATGTGGTCAGGCAGTTTAGTAACTGATTGGTGCCTATTGGGGTGTAAGTTTCAATCACGAAGATACTCCAAAACTAATACCATTTTTTAATAATATATTGATCAACTTGGTATAAGTTCATAAATCAACATAGGTTGTGTTATCTAATAAAATGAACTGATTATATATTTTCGTCTGTGCGTTATACCTCTATCTCATGAATAATGACTGATCAAAATAAACATGAGAAAAGTTACATCGTTATTAATATTTGTAAAGTTATGGGCTATGAATGTAAACGATGTAAAAATTGATCGGGGTCAATAGGTTAATCACCACACGTGTCATATTGGTTGTAAACTTGAGTTGTTAATTTGTTTTTGTAATAGAAAACATCACTTTTATTACACAATTTCAGGGAATAGTTTTATACCAAGTTGATTAATGAATTGATCAACTTGGTTATTACTTCACGATTTACTTAAATCTAAAGGATCAACCAAATGAATATAAAATTATCAGTTATATCTACAAGTTTATTAAGCATTCTATTGTTAGCATGCAGCCAAGGAGCAGATTCGCCTAGAGGTTTTAGCTTACCTGAAGGAGATATTGATAAAGGTGAGATAGCTTTTAAGAAATACCAATGTTTAGCTTGTCATAGTCTTGAAGGTTACACGGATGATTCATTAGTAAAAGTCCGTGAAGATTCAATTGTACTTGGTGGAAGATCCCCTGCTGTAACTACATATGCGCAATTGGTTACTTCAGTTATTAACCCGTCGCATGAAATTGTTGAACAAAAAGGCTTGAAAGAAAGTGTAACTAATGAAGATGGTTCATCAAAAATGCGTAAGTATAATGATGTAATGACAATAACGGAACTCACCAATATTGTTGCATTTTTACAACCTAAATACTCAATTGAGCCGCCACGTTATACCCAATATAGACGCTATTAAATTTACCAAGCTATAGGAAACTAGAGGGAAATGTTATCATTATTCCCTCTAGTTTTAATACCTTTACATAAACTCTTACCTTACATAAAAATGCTATAACGTAACTTTTATAAATTTAAATAAAAAAGATTGTGATGATCGGTATTTAAAACAGTAAAAACAACATAAAGCTATAAAAGATAAAAACGTGAATCTCGCATCAACTAAAATTTAAATTACAGCTTTAGCGGAAATACGAATATAAATAACACCTAAAACAGCAGATAAAACCGAAGCGATCAGAATTGACGTTTTAGCTATTTGTAAATGTTCGGGTTGAGTATCAAATCCTAACGCCGCAATAAAAGTCGACATGGTGAAACCTATTCCCGCAATAAGTGATGCGCCAATAACATTTTTTAATGAAACGTTATTTGGTAAATGACCAATATTATATCGCAAGGCTAACCAACAACCACCTGATATACCAATGAACTTGCCTAGAACAAGACCTGCAATAATACCTAAACCTATAGGATCTACCAAGCTACTCATTACAAAGCTCATATCAAAAACCACACCGGCATTAGTTAAAGCAAAAAGTGGTAAAATGATCAACGCGACAGGTAAATCCAAAGTATCTTCCCAACGACGCAAAGGTGTACTAGCACGTTCTGCAAAGTCCCGAACTTCTTTCACTTGTTCATGGCTTTTAGTGCTTGCAAGCATATCAGCTTCGGTTGATTTTTTTTGTAATGAACGGAGTAAAGACTTTGTTTCAGCAAATAATTTTCTTGAAAACACTTTAGGTCTTGCAGGAATAGTTAATGCCATGGCAACACCCGCCACCGTTGGATGAACACCAGATTGAAGCATAGCCCACCAAGCTGCTATACCGATAAGAATATAAAAAAATGGTTGTCGTATACCTGCGTAGTTCCCAGCGGTTAAAAATAATATAAAACCAATAGCACTAGCTAAGTGTAATAAAGATATTTCTTGCGTATAAAAAATGGCAATCACTAAAATTGCACCAACATCATCAACAATAGCTAGCCCCACTATAAAAGCGATCAAGCTAACGGGTATATATTTTCTTACTATTGTAAGTACTCCAAGGGCAAAAGCAGTGTCTGTAGCCATAGGAATGCCCCAACCAATCTGTGAATCAAGTGACCAATTAAACATAGAGTAAATCAACGCAGGGCAAACCATTCCGCCTATTGCACATACCATTAGCATACGACGATTTTTTGGTTTAGCGAGATCGCCTGCTAACACTTCACGTTTTATTTCAAGACCCAACAAGAAGAAAAATATCACCATCAAACCATCATTAATTATATGTTTGAGTGATGCCTGTAGTTCAAGGTCGCCAATAAAAAAGCCAATAGGTGTATGGATCAAACCTTGGTAAGTCGAAGCATAAATAGAATTAGCCCACCAAAGTGCAACAACAGTGGTAATTAGCAAAATAATACTAGATGTAGTTTGAGCTCGAATAAAATAGGAAAATGGTTCGTGAATACTTTCTAAACCACGCTGTAAAGCATTTTTAGAATTTGATTCTGATTCCGAAGACATACTAATAACCTACAGGATAAAAGTAAGGAAATAGTTCAGTTTGATCCATGATAGACACTAATGAAAACGAGCAGAACGCTCGTGATGATTTAAGAGAGTGAGTTCCATTTGAATAGCGAGTAAAACAATTACTTTGATTCATTTAACTTCCCTTGTATAAACACATTAGTATACGTGTTTTAGGTGAATTTTTCCATCAAACCATGTTTTTGATTTTATTAAAAGCTTTTCAAACATCATATAAAATAAGGCTTATAACTTATATCTACTACTTAATTCTTGTTTTAAAAGTACATCAAACTCATCAGATGTATATAAATCAAGTGACTCTGCCGCCTCAGCTAAAGACATATTATTTTTATGAGCTTGATGGACAATTTTTGATGAAACATCGTAGCCAAGTTTTGGTGCTAAAAGTGTAATAACAGATAAGTTTTGTGTCATGTTACTATCAATTTTTGATGTATTTAATTCAAGTCCGTCAACACAGTTGTCTGCAAACGAGAGCATAGCATCTGACAACAATTGTATGCTTTCCATAACGTTATGAATAATAACAGGACGATAAGTATTCAGTTGCAGTTGACCATGAGAAGCAGCAAGTGAAACGGTTAACTCGTTACCAAAAACTTGTAAGCAAACCATAGATAACGCTTCACATTGAGTAGGATTTACCTTACCAGGCATTATAGAACTACCAGGTTCGTTTGATGGTAATAACCATTCATTAAAACCGCAACGAAGGCCACTGGCTAGTAGCCTAAAGTCATTCGCTATTTTAAATAACACAGTTGCTAGTTGTTTTAGCCCACTGGTGTAACGAACTAAGGCATCTTCTCCTGAAACTGCTGCATATTTATTTTCATTGGATTGAAACGGCAAGCTATAAAATTCAGCTAAAGTTGCCGCAACATTTGCACCAAAGTTAACTGGTGCGTTATCGCCACCTCCTACTGCAGTTCCACCAATCGCTAATTGGTAAACACCATATAAACTTTCTGTTATTGCTAATTTGGCTTGTGTTAGTTGTTTACAATATCCTGAAAATACTGAGCTCGCCGGTAAGGGTAAAGCATCCATCAAATGCGTTCTACCCACGGTAAGTACAGACTTAAACGCGACTTCTTTTTCCTGAAGCTTGTCATGTAGATGACTTAGAGACTGAAGTAACTGATGATGAGTTAAGCCAGCAACCACTATATGCATTGCAGTAGGAAATACATCATTTGATGACTGCGACATATTCACATGGTCATTAGGATGGATAAGGTAATTTTGATTTTCAGATGTTTTTAGATAATTATTAGCAAGTGTACAAATAACCTCGTTTACATTCATATTAGTTTGCGTACCCGAACCCGTTTGCCAAACACTTAACGGAAATTGTTCAGAATGTTCTTTACTTAATAGTTGATCGCAAGCTGATTTAATTGCATTGAAGTAATCTTCATTCAACAAACCTTCATTATAATTTACCTTGGCACATGCACGTTTAATACTAATTAAAGAATTAATAAATTCGCTAGAGAATTGGTGATCACCAATTTTGAAAAATTGTAGAGATAAGTTAGTTTGATCACCCCAAAGTTTATTCGTTGGCATGATACTGCCCTCATTATTAACTTGAATTAGCCTGTTAATGAGATGGGGGTAAAACTCATACAATCAATGGCTAGGTTTTAGCCGTATTATACCAAGTTGATTAATTTATTGGTCAAATGGGTATTATGTATATTCACTAGCTCTAGTCCAAACACCATAACTATTTTGATCAACTTCAAACTTAGACCAGTTTAAAAATTCAGACAATGTACAGTAACTCGTTAAACCTGTATTTATTCCAGCTGCAATGGTAAATCTAACAATATTAATTTCCTCAATTTTATTAACATGTCTGATTTCCCAATTGTTTCCTAATTTACCATTACTGTATGAAACTCCCATTTCAATAACTGTTGGATGTTCATTATCAATTTCTGCATGCCGCTTGGCATTTTCAAAAATATCAATCCAGCCTTCGTTTGTAATATCAATAAAAGAACCATGGTCATTAACTGATTTCATAAAGTCTTCAATGGTAATTTCATTTTCACGATCACCAGGTGAAATTTTACTTACGGGATTAGCTTTAAAATAACTATGTGATGGATAACGACGCCAATGAAAAGGATAATTTAAGATAATTGCAGCGATGATGATAATGGCGCAATTCAATAATGTAGGTACTAATATATAACTAAAGCCTAATGAATGAATTGCATCACCACCTAAAATAGCTCCGAGTGCTGTAGCTCCACCTGGTGGATGTATACACCTAAAGTAAGACATTACAAAAATAGATAAAGACACTGAAAATGCAGCTGCTAGTACTAAGTTATTACCTAAATACTTCCAACATAAAACACCAATAAATGCGCTAAACATATGGCCTCCAATAACTTGCCATGGTTGAGAAAGCGCTCCATGTGGTACTGCAAACACTAATACTGATGTTGCCGCTATCGATACAACAACGTAGGTATTATAAGAAACATGTTCTGCGATATTCATATAACTCAGAAATAATTGAGAGAAATATATTACGCACAGTGTTGATAATAATGACGTTAACGCCGCTAAACTAATATCTTTTAATGGCGATTCTACAGAAGGCAAACCAATATAGAGCTTAAATTCATTAATAATAGCGTTAGTTTTTATCACGTTAATCTTAATTCCTTTAAACGAGTGAATACGCAATGTTGCGAGTTTTATAAATATTTGTAATAAAAATTTGAGTTAAGCACCCTGCCTTAAATTTCAATGTGATTGTTTTTTGACCGCTCATATATCTAGTAATAATAAGCACAAATATAATTATCAACGTAAGTTTTACATGATGGAAATAGATAGTTGATTCACTCGTTAAACATTGCATGAATGCCAATAAAATCGGCATTAGATAGTGTTATAAATTACTTTTTAACATAAACCAAATTCTTTGCACCACATGAGACAGTTAAGCACAACTTTAGTGCGACAATATTAACCTAGGCTATATATCTATGTATAATGAATAATATAGAGGTTTAATATTGAATATTTTGATGTAAATAGGGTTTTATGGATTATCTAGCGGCTAAAACATTCTTATCTATTTGTGATGCGGGCACATTTGGTGCAGCCGCAATTGATTTAAACGTTACACAAACAACAATAACAGCACGTATAAAGACCTTAGAAAATAACCTTAAATGTTCTCTATTTATTCGTAATAAAAGTGGAGCTAAATTAACTAAAGATGGTGAACATTTTAAATCGTATGCAACTCAAATAGTTCAAACTTGGCATGCAGCACAAAGAGATCTCCCCTTACCTACGGCTTCTAATGACAGCCTAGGTATTGGTGTTGATTTAACTTTATGGAATCCTATTGCTGCCAAACTTCTTGTTCAAATTACTGAATCAAACCCAAATCTTGCTATTAATTTAGAGGTTGCTGACAGTAAGCAACTCAATGAAAAAGTTAAAACTGGGAGTTTAGATATCGCTTTAGTACACCAACCTGAATACAGTTCGCGTATTATTGTTGAACATTTATTAGATGAAAAACTTGTTCGTGTACAATCTAAAGTTAACCCTCAACCTTACATGTATATTGATTGGGGAGATAAATATAGAAACCTTCATGATGCAGCTTTACCTGATTTAGTGCGCAGTAAACTGTCGGTAAGTTTAGGACCCGTAGCACTGCAAGTTATGCTGAAGTCTGGAGGTAGTGGCTATTTTAGAACACGAGTTATTAACCGTTATTTAGAGCAAGGCTTAATTGAACTTACACCTAACTCTCCTCAATTTTCTTATCCTGTTTATCTTATTTGTTACGCTGAAAAAGATATAAATATAAACAACTTAAAGCACCAAATAGAGCAAGTTTTTAATGAGAGTGATGATTGGTTTTAGATTATATTAATCATTTCTAATATAGATGAGTGAATATAGATGAATGAAAATAGATGTATATGCGCCCTATCTCTTTTAGTATTGGAAATAGCGACTGAAAAACGCCTTAATTATTTTGTGTTGATGCCACGACTATCTTTAAAAACTACCCACTAAAGCTGTGTCTTATACCCTTTAATATCGAGCGATTTACTTACAATTTTGAAGATGTACATGATCTTAAACGCTTATTTAAACCATAAGATAGACACGGTTTAAGTATTTGAAATAGGCACATGCCTTTCTTTATAAACCATTAATATATGTCGATTCATGCTATGGGTCTTTAAAAACAACAAACTGCATTGTTGTTTCAACTTAAACGTAAGAATAAATACCACCAAGCATGGATGGTTGCAGATGACTCTGCTGTTAACCTTCCTTTTTATTAGCCCTAAATTGTTTCGGTGTCATGCCAACATATTTATTGAAAGTTTTAGTAAATGCGCGCTCTGATTCATATCCTACAGACAATGCAATATCGTCAATAAACATCGACGTACTCGTGATCATCTCTTTTGATTTTTGAATACGTAAATTAGACAAATAAGTAAATACTGTTTGACCAACAAGCGATGTAAAACGTTTGGAAAATGCCGCTCTCGACATGCCTATATTTGAAGCTAAGGTTTCTATAGTCCATGGTTTATCTAGTGAACTATGTATTAACTCTAAAGCTTTAGTAATACGTTTGTCACGCAATGCATGAAAAAAAGAATGCTCTTCTTGTCGTCCGAAATTGATACGTATTAACTCAACAAGTACAACCTCAGTTAACTTATTAACGATTATTTCATTGCCTGGGCTTTGCGACATGTACTCAGCACTTAATTGATTAAATGTACTTTTAAGCCAAGTATGTTTATCAAGTTCTTCTTCGCGCACTATCGTAACTTGTTCAAAAATATTGCTAAGAGGGCTTAGTTCATCATGCTGAAATGAACAATCTCCGCACAGTAGTAAGGTTGAGTTATCACGTACAGGCATATTACCCATAGGCGGTTCACTAGAAAGTGAATGATCAATTCCAGGACCAAGAAAGATTAAATCTCCCGTTCCTAACTGCTCTACTCTGTCTCCAATAGTTACCCAGCAAGCACCTCGTTTAATTAAATGAAAACATGCGGTGGTTTTATTGGCGAACTCTTTTGTCCATGGTGATTCTATTTGGCTACAAAAGTATACGCTGCCGCTAACCCTTAATGAGGTAAGAATATCGCTGAGTATTCCCACTGACTTCTCTCTTATTACATTGATGAAATATTAATATTAGACGATTGGTGTACAAACTAAAGACTTTCGCACGTTGTTGAGCTTTTAATGTCCGTCATAATAACCTCATCAAAACGAGAAAGCAAAACAACAGCAACAACTACAGAGGCTCCTAATGAGTAAAATAGAAATTTATAGCAAAGGCTACTGCCCATATTGTAAACAAGCAAAAGCGACTTTAGATAGCTTAGGTCTTCAATATGAAGAATATGAAGTGACTGACAGCAAAGCACTTCAATTAGAAATGCGTGAACGAAGCCAAAGAACAACAGTTCCACAAATTTTTATTGATAACCAACACATTGGTGGCGGTGATGATTTTCATAAAGCGCTAAGAAACGGCGAGCTAGCAAAATTTATTGAAACAACAACATAATTATTAAAAATAATACTTAAATATATTTAAAAAGGAATAGATCATGAACACAACTATACAAAACACAACACAAGAACGCGCAGCACTTATTACAACAATTGGTGAAAATGCAATCCGCTTTTCTATCGCTTTAGTACTTATTTGGATTGGTGCTATGAAATTTAGCGCTTACGAAGCAGGTGCTATTGAAGGTCTTATTGCATCAAGCCCTCTTACATCATTGTTATATAGTGTATTTAGTTTACAAGGTGCGTCTAATTTTATCGGTACTGTTGAAATTATTACGGCAATTGCTCTTATATTAACGCCTTTGAATCGTATTGTAGGCATATTAGGTAGCTTAGGCGCTATTGCTACATTCGCCGTAACTTCAAGCTTATTGTTAACAGCTCCAGTTTGGGAAGCATCATTGGGTGGGTTTCCAGCGTTAAATGTTGTACCAGGTCAGTTTTTAGTTAAAGATTTAGTTTTATTAGCGGCATCTATCTGGTTATTAGGTAAAGCATTAAGTGTGAAAAAGTAAGTTAGTGTTTAGTCACAAAAGACTTAACGTTATTAGACAGCCAGCTACCTTTGTAGCTGGCTTTTTTATGTTGTTCAACCCTTGCATATTTATACTTTACTGTTCTTACACCTAACGTACTAATCTAGTCATATCACCGCCCTATCAACTTTAGTATTGGACATAGTAACTATAAAAAATTACACTTAGCTCTATTCAGTTAAGCTCATTAGCTCCCATCAAAGATAAAAGATTTAAAATGTCATTAACTAAACCCGTACCTTTATACCCTGCTTATATCGATCTGCTTGAATTTGATTTCGAAGATTACCCTGAACTTGATAGTTTATTTAAATCAGAAGATAAATGGTGGCTTGAGCATTTTAAATGGGGACAAGCTTTTCTTGAATATACAGGTCGAAACAAATCAATTCATACCTACGACCGCTTTAGAAATGAGATAGAGCGCTTCTTATTGTGGTCTTTCATTGTAAAGAAAACACCGATAGATCAACTCCGTAAAAATGACATTCTTGAATATGCTGACTTTTGCTGGTTACCCCCTGTTAGCTGGATTGGTACATCAAACCAAGAACGTTTCAAGTTATCGAATGGCTATTCAACAGCAAATAAGTTTTGGGCACCCTATAAAATTCAAATACCTAAAAGCCTTAAAAACATACAAGATGTTGCCGACATTGATAAGAAAAAATATCGTCCGTCTCAGCAAACGTTAACTTCATCATTCACCGCTTTAATTGTATTTTATAGTTATTTAATGGGTGAAGAGTATTGTTTAGGTAACCCTGCACAAATTGCTAAAAAAGATTGTCGTCATTTTATAACTGATGCACAGGTAAAAGAAGTAAAGCGCTTGAGTACTCCTCAGTGGGAATATGTTTTAGAAACAGCTATGACTATGGCAAATGAAGATGAAACATTTGAACGTAGTCTGTTTGTAATAGCTTCTCTAAAAACACTATTTTTACGTATATCTGAATTATCTGAGCGCCCTGCTTGGTCACCAATTATGGGACATTTTTGGCAAGATGAAGATGATAATTGGTGGTTAAAAGTTTTTGGTAAAGGCCGTAAATTACGAGACACCACAGTACCTGAAGACTATATTCCATTTCTAAAACGCTACAGAGCTTCAAGAGGCTTATCGAGTTTACCTACAAGCAACGAAAATACTGTATTAGTTGAGAAAATTCGTGGCCAAGGAGGCATGACATCACGACATTTAAGACGCTTAGTACAAACGGTTTTTGATAAAGCTTATCTAAATATGAAACAAGATGTTGGCGAAGACAAAGCACTAAAACTAAAAGAAGCTTCAACACATTGGCTTAGACATACAGGTGCAAGTATGGAAATTGAGCGAGGTCGCCCTCTTAAAGATGTTTCTGAAGACTTAGGGCATGCAAGTATGGCAACTACCGATACTGTATACGTGCATAGTGAAAGTAAATTACGCGCTAAAAGTGGTAAAGAACGTAAGGTTAATTAAAAATAAGTTGGCTAGACAAGAGTTAGCCAAGTTTTTTATTATCTGCTAATCAAATGTCTTTAGCGAAATAAGCCATAATTTCTTCAGTCGTCATTTCTTTCGTTTCGTTTGAAAAACAATAGTAGCTTGGTCGCATATCACTAAAATATTGCATATCCATTTTTAACCCTGATAGGTTTGGAAATAACCCAACAGGCATATTATATTCACCCGTAGCTTTAAACTTATAAAATAGATGAGTTCCACAATCAACACAAAAACCTCGTGATGCCCAAGATGATGATTCATACATTCTAACTTTATCATCACCACTTATTTTTACCTTAGTACCACATTTAACCACAAAAAAAGGAGCACCTCCCCAAGGACACACTGTGAATTTTGGGTCTATCTCTTCAACTTCTATATTTACAGCACCACAAAGACAACTTGTTTTAGCATTCGACATTGTATTCCTTCTTAATTGTTGAGTTAACCATTATTCATGTTAGCTAGAATATAAATAACCTCAAATCGGATTAAATAGAAAGCACACATCAAAGAAACATTTAAACGACTTTATTATTTTAAATCAAGATTATAAAATATTGGTGATCTGGTATCTTATCTATTTTTTACGTAAAGAAGGGGTTTTTTCACCTAATTCAGATGAGGAGATCAATATAGCCAAACGCCTTAATTGAGTTTCTTGTTTTTTTGCGCTCATTACCCACCAAATAGAGTCTCTTTTATATGATGGAGCTAAACAGGTAAAGTAATCCCATGCTGCTTGATTAGCCTTAATTTGAACTTCGTATTTACTTGCGAGAGGAATATTCCTATCTTCAGATGAATAACCTTGTTTATCTGATCTATTGTTAAACACATGCATTCCTGCAGGTTTCATCTTTCCAAGTGGAATGAGTGCCTGCACTTTATTTACGTTTACAGCACTCCAAACGCTTTTAATTTTACGAGGAGTAAAACGGATTTTATAACTTTGTTCGTCAACAGTTTTTCGTATACCGTCAATCCATCCATAACAAAGAGCAACATCTACAGAGTCAGACCAAGTTATCGTTCACGACCTGTATGCTTTTTGAAATAACCCACCCAAAGTTCAGTGGCTTCAGCGTTATTTTCTAACCAATGTTCAAACTCTTCTTGTTTGTTAAAAAATTTAATATTCATATTTTTATAATTTTTGGTCTTATAAAGTAACCGAGCATACTGCCAAACAGATCTTTGTACATAGCTTCTATTTCTGTTTTTTGGATCGTTTCGCCTAAAATTAACATCTCAAGTTCTTCACCAGGCTCTTTAACGATAAAGCCAGATGAATTGAATCCATTTTTCTCATAAAAAACTTTACGTTTAACTCTTTGTTTATAGTTTTGTTCTTGTTTATCAAGCTTTTCTATATTCAGTACAATTCTTCTATCTGAAAAGATGATTTTGAGTAAATCCATTACCTTACTTCCATACCCTCCAGAACGATAAAACTCTGATATAGCTAAGAAGTGGATCAAAACAATATCTTTATACTCTGTGGTATAAATAAGTCCTACCCAAATATCACCCGCATAAATAACATTAAATCCATCTTGACCATTTCTGAGTTTAAATTTAAGTAACCACGTAGGAATATTTCTAGCTGTGGTAAATGCTTTTTTATAAAGGTCGATAACATCCAAGTAGTTGTCGTCATACTGATTTAACGGTCTAAGATTCATATTTAGTACCTAAATGTTCTTTTGGATTAATACACTGAACCATTTAGATGCAATATTAAACAGGCATATTTAAGCGAGCTAAAATAAGTAAATTGGAAAATTTTCCCGCTTTAAAACTACAGCTTTTCTTTTCACCTTCTATTTGAAAACCGAACTTTTCATAAAGAGATAATGCAGCTTCATTTTCAGGGTAAACTTCTAGCTCTAAACGTAATAAATTTAACCAGTTATCTGCTTGATTAATTGCTTCTGTAAGTAGTTTGCGTCCTACGCCTTTACCATGACTATCAGGATGCACCGCTATTGCTAAAGATGCTGAATGTTTTTCTCTTGGTTTATTAGATAAAATAAGACTTACATGCCCAATCACTTTGTTATCTAATTCAGCGACTAATATATAATCTGTTGGACTTTGGAAAAACTTCTCTACATCACTCGAGCTAAGAAAAGGCACTTGAGATGTATTTTCTGTTACCGATGGATAACTATAAATTTCGGCCAAGTCTTTAACATCTGTTTGTTCAAAACGTCTAATATTTAATTTCAATGTAAAACCTTAATTCTGAAAATATATAAATTGATGAGTATCATTCAAAATCACTGATATGAATAGTAATAAACTATTGTTATTGCAGCGTTGCGATTAAATTGGTTTATCTAATTGTTTTGCAATGTAATAACGATAAAAACCAATAGCACTACTTCCAACAAATACGATTTCTACAAGTATACCTACAGGCGACCATAAAATAGCATTATGAATAAGCCACAACGACCCACCTAATATCATCATAATACGTAAGAATTTGTCATTAGAACTAAATGATCCTGTGGTAATAAAAATAGTCGCTATAAACCCTAAAACACTTAGAAGTCCGACATAAGTATAAATACAAATAAATAAGCTGACACAAAGTGAAGCTGCAGCCATCCATTGAAATTTCCATTTAATAGAAATTAAAAATCGAATGCTAGAAAATAGAAAAATATATCCTGCTGTAGGTTGATCAAGTAATAAATAATGAAATCCATTAAATAAACAACTTACAGATAATAGCGCTAAGATCCGATTCTTGTCTTTAAGTTGCATAGCATAGCACTCAATAACGAGAGTAAAAGTAACTAAAATTTGAGATAGGAAAAAATCGGGCATAAATTCACTGAAAAATGGAATGTTAATATAACTCCATACAGGATAACGTTTTTATAGGAGTGATTAAATAAACAGTTTCATGGGCATCACCAATATGAATTAATCCAGATTGAGACATAAGAAATCCCATACCTAAAAATACCATTGGCGCAGTTAATATAGTAGTAGAAAGCCTTTTGGCTAGCATAGCGTAAGTAATAACTGAAAAAAGAAGAATGAGTAATCCGATTTCCATTGGAAGTTCCTAATTAGGTAACTGAATGTGTTTATAAAAGATCAACGTTAGAGTGATTAATGTAAATAAACACAAGTCATAGAGTTAGCGCGTTATTTAATATTAAAAAATAACCGGCTCATGGCCGGTTATTTTAATCATTAATTTACAAAGACTAAATCAAAGTTAACTCGTTGATATACGTTTAGCATCTAAGCCAAGAAACTTATCTACAGATAAAAAGCCGGGTCCACGTGCAAAAATAATTAACAATGAAGCTGCCCACCAAGATGCTGGATTAATCCAATGATCTAACGTTGGGAAAACAGCAAGCTGAATAAACAATGTCATACCGATAAGGCCTAATGCAGCAAAGCGTGAAAACAAACCGATAATCAGTAATATTGGAAGTAATACTTCAACAACACCAGCAACAACGGCTAGTAATTCAATTATTGAAACAGTAAGAGATCCGTCAACATAATCTAATGTTTGAGGATCACAAAGAAGTAATGCACCTTCTCTAATTGGATCTGGACAAAAGAATTCATATTTGAATAGGTCGTATTTATCTACATTGAATTGTAGAAAACCGTCCCATTTACTTAAGCCTGAATCGAGGAATACTTTAGCTACCATACAGCGCATAAATAATAGTGCTAAGGGTTCTACGAACCTTGATAACTGCTCGCCCATTTGTACGTACAACAGTTGTAATTTTTTAACCATACCCATGTTTATTCCTTAATATTTATTATGTTTTTTAATTAATTTTTTATTTCTAATAATTCATTTTGTAAGCAAGCTGTAAAAGCGTCACTCACTTCAAAGTTTTCATCTACAGCTAACGCAGCATCAAAAGCCTCGCCAAGCGATCTTCCTGTACCTTGAAGAGACTGCATAAGTGCAACCTCTGCAGGAGAAAGCAAACGTGCTTGTACTGCACCTTGCAAACGCCATAACATAACAAAATCATCATTAGACGATTCAGAAGTAACAGCGTCATTATTATTTGTTTTTAGAGAAACCCATTCTAAAAAAGCTTCTTCATTAACCTTCAGTAATAAAACACTAGGATTAAGCTTCACCTTAAGTTCAGTAAACTCAGTGTCTTGCTCCATAAGATGAGTAACAATCTCGATTGTTAATGTTTCACTTGAGTCAGCACTCATCAAACTCATTAACCACATATAATCCAACTGTGCGATATCGACTAAATGAGTAAATAAATTGGATGATGTATGCTGATTTTCAATAAAGTCAGGAAAGTTTTTACCGTATCCAACTAAAGTGCCTAGCTCAGGCGGAAAATAATCAACAAAAAGTCGAGCCATTTTACGAAAATCATCAGTACCCACTTTTTTTTCACACATAGGAAAATTAGCCATTAATGCATCAATACAGCCTTTATAATAGCCGTTGCGATAAATCGCTAATCGTTTAATGTGTGATGGATCTTCACAAAAAGGCTCCATTTCACTTGAATCACCGCTGCGTAAGTAGCTCGTGAAAGCATCAATATATTGATGAGTACTCATTATCGAGTCACTTCTTTATAAGATACATTTGAACTTGTTTTCAACGCGCATTGATCTAAATAATTTTGTGCTGTTTGACGTTCACTCATCAATTCTGTAAACGACGGAATGTTAGCATCTCGCTCTACAAGTACGGGTTTATTGCCAAATAATACGAGTGCTTGCTCCAGCAACTTCCATACAGAAGGCGCTACAGCAGAAGCATGGCTGTCTATTAAAAGCGACTGCCCAAGAGTAGGATCAGGATCATGCCCTGCGATATGTATTTCACCGACAAGCTCTGCGGGGATTTGCGATAAATAGTTCAACGCATTAATACCCGTATTCTTACTACTAATGTATAAATTATTAATATCGATGATTAATCCACAACCTGAACGGTTAGCGGCCTCAACTAGAAACTGAGGTTCATCCATATCACTTATAAAATCTAAATAGTTACTTGGGTTTTCAATTAAGATAGATCGACCTATACCTGACTGGTAGCAATCAATGCCATCAATTAAAAATTGGAGGGCGTCTTCTGTACGAGGTAATGGCATTAAATCTGCAAAATATTTACCATCTGATTTAGACCATACAGCATGCTCAGATACAAGTGCTGGTTGAAACTCATCAATCAACGCTTTTACCTGTCTGGTGTGCGCAGCCATGGTTTTATGATCAGATCCTAACGAGCCACCAACACCATGAAAGCTGATGTTAAAGTTTTCGCGAATAGCTCTTAAATAATTTAACCGAGGTCCACCTGCTACAAAGTAATTCTCTGTATGCACTTCAAACCAAAGATTATTTGGAGGCAATGGTTGCTCGGGTAATGCGAAAATATCATCAAGGTGATCAGGTTTTAAACTTATACCTGCACCTAGATGATCCTCAGCAACAATGTGCTGAGGAGAGCGCAAGTTATTAACCTTCAAGCGAACCTTTACCATTTGGAGTTACGATAGATTCACATGTACCTTTAGGAGAGTATGTCCAAGCATTAGCTTGGAAATCTGAAGTTGAAGTACCTTCACAACTAGTACCTGCACCAGCTTTACAATCGTTTTCACCTGCTAAAGCAATGCCGTAACATTTATCTTTACGTCCACGAGCTTTATCACCAGCTAACCAGCCAGTAAGTTTTTCTTGTACTTTTGGTGCTGCATCAGCTGCAATTGTTAATTGGCTATTTGCGCCTGCTGTTGCGCCTGCACTTAAAACGGCTACTGATGCGCCAACTAATAAAGCTTTAGTTAAGTTTACTTTTTTCATTTTTATGCTCCTGATTAAAAATTTTTTATTGTTTCATCAGTGACGTGTTAATAAATTTCATCACATTAATATAAACAAGTATTATAAGGATAAGCGATATCGCTGTGTTATCAACTTAAGAGACCTATACTTGTAAAATAATATTTCAAAGTATTTTAAATAAAGGTGAAATTTATAAAAAATATTGAGTCGAAAAGCAGATGAAATATAAATAGAAATCATGTTTAGATTGATGGTAGGAAAAGAATATAGACCATTAAAAATAAAGAATAGTTTTGCTTAATTTATAATGCGTTTTTCAGGTGGTTGATAACGTGATCTAATAAATGATATAAAAATACTAAACCTTTTTAGCTGTATTCAAAGTTTCTAATAATTCATCAGATTCTTTTTTATAAGGCGCTGTAAAATGTATATAAAGTATTAAGCAGACATTGGGCACGGTAACGATTAAAATTTGACCTGCAGTTATTAAAATACACCCGCAAGCTAACAAAGCACCTAACATCCTTACTTTCTTATTTATCGCCTTGTCATTTATCCAGTACTTACAGATGTAAAAATGAAAACACCATAATCCAGCTAAAAGTATCATTGTAACAGTCATTAAAAATTCGTTAGTCGTATATTCTAACTGGCATGAACCTACAGTTAAGCAAGAAAGTGCTTCCCATAAAATACCTAAAGGTATTAACAATCCCAAACAAGATAAAATACTGCAAAAGATCACTATGATTACTCGATGCATCATAATTTAACGTCCTGTTAAAATACTAAATGAAGAGGCTTACATGGCTTATTTACATACTTGAACTAACGAACTAAATTTAAAATATTTTTGAACTCAGGAATTCTACAATCCTTAACAAGTTCGTATAAACACATTTCTAAGCCCGTAATTTTAACACCACAATCTTTTAACCGGCTAATGGCAAGTTGTTTATTAATTAATGTACGAGAGGAAATACAATCACTTACAAGTTCTACTTTATAGCCCTGCTCGACCAAACCTTTTGCCGTTTGATACACACAAATATGGGCCTCAATTCCACAAACAAGCCAAGTATCTACATGTGAAGCTTTAACTGAGTTTAGGAAGTCGGTGGACTCACAGGCATTGAACGTGAACTTAGTTATGGGAGTTATATGATTAAGAAGATCATTAAGTTCGTTAACGGTAGAACCTAACTTACCAGGGTTTTGTTCGAGTAGAATGACAGGTAATTCAATAGCTTGCGCCCCTTCAATCAACTTTTCACAATTAGAGATCAATGCATCACTGTCATGAACTAAACGTGCAAGTTTACCTTGAATATCAACGACAATAAGTCCGGTATTATCTTTGTTTAACATCGTAAACTCCTAGGCTAAAACATAACTTAAAATCTGATAATGAAAGTTAACACATACTCAGTCTACTTACGGAACAAAAAACATGTGAACATTAAATATTATATATTTATCCACAGAAAATTAACTATATTTATTGTAATTATACTAAAAGTCTTGTTTTCTTAATTGAGTATAAGTATAGTGCGCGCGAAATGGATTTTACTTGTTAATAGGTTGTAATTTATACAGTTTAGCTGGCATTAACGATCCATTTTCTCCCTCAAATTTTACTTGGGAATTAACATAACATATAAAGGATTTATATAATGAAAACACGTGCAGCACTCTTCGGTTTATCTTTACTTTCTTCAGCGGCTCTAGCTAATGATTACAATACTCAACTTGATGTAGATTATTTCAATGTTGATAGTTTCGATACAATTAAAATTGAAGGCACATATTACCTAGAAAACGTTTCTACAAATAACACAGCATGGTCAGAAGCTGCGTTTATGGGCAGAAACACAAGCGCTAGCTTAAGCTACACAGATTTTGACAGTGATGCATACCAAGTAGTATTAGGTGGTGACTTTTACCACAATGATTCTTTTTGTTGGTTTAGACGTTACTTATTTTGACGTAGATGGCGGCGACAATGACACGGGTCTTGTTGGTGAAGTTGGTTACTTTGTTGATACAAACTGGATGGTTTCAGTTTCAGCAGCAGATGAAGACTTCTCTGATTCTTTAGCATTAAACACAAAATACATTGCTACTTTAAGCAACGGTAGATTTGTTAACGTAGAAGTTTCTTACCTTAACTTTGATAACGATTTTACAGCAGCAGCAGATTATTTTTGGACTGCTCAATCAAGTGTTGGTTTAAGCCTTTCTACTGAAGAAGGTATTAACGGTACAATCCGTGCTCAACACTTTTTTACCCCAGCTGTTTCACTTCGTCTTGAATATGTTTCATTAGAAGACAGTGATGATGGTTTCTTATTAGGTTTAACTGGTCGTTTTTAAGCTTAAACGATTACATAAATTGGGAGACATTTGTCTCCCTTTTTTTATGTGAAATATTCAAGTATATATATAACGAATGGAATATGATTTTTTGTTAAATAACTCATTAGATCGTTAGTTTTGGTTCTCATATATTTTAAAATATTGTGAAAATACGTACTTTCTAGATATTCCCTTTATACCCGCAATAAACGGAAATAAAAACGCCTTGCTACCCTATAGCTCTAATTTCCATTCAGTTTCATCTATAAAATAAAAAGTTAACATGTTCGATTCTTGAATATTATAATTTCGAAAAGAACCCGTTGAGTATGGACCTCCAATGGTCGCTGAATCAATAACATTAAGTCCCTGATCCAAAAGATGAATATGAAGCATATTTTCGTGAGGAATATCATCCGTCATAAAAACAATATATTTATGGTCTGTTTTAATACACAGTTCCATATAATTACCGTTAATATTTTTATCTGTTTGCACATTATTTAAAAATATACAGCTTCGCTCTGATGAAATAGGCTCTGTATTAAATTCTTTACTGCTGAGTATAATCATATTCAACTAGGCAAACGTACTAGCGTTCAAAAACATATAAGCCATTTATAACTTCTACATTGGGTGGTTTTCTATATTTATTGAAATGATCAAAGCCTTCCTTTAAGTTTTTCCAGAATGGATACCATTGATTTGACTTATGTTTATCTAAAGTATTTGTGTCTAAATGAAAGGGAAAAGAATGAACTCTGAAGAAGGGCTGCCCCTCTTTTAAAGCCGCTACTGAAAGTGAATATATCTCATCCATATAATTATCTGTCATAGCGTAACAGCCAATTGATACACAATCCCCATGCACCATTAAAGCACTGCCTGTACGACCATGTTCTCGATCATATTTGTTTGGGTAACCTAAATTAAATGAAAGGTGAAATTTACTCCATGGGTTCAACTGTGAAGCATTTACAAAATAAAAACCTTCAGGACTTTGGTAATCGCCCTCTTTTAGTTTTGGACCTAAGTTTCCTGAAAATGTACAAATATCATAAGTTTTAAAATTTACAAATGAGCCACTGTCAGATTCAAGCCATACTTCTAAAATACCTGGGTCTTTAAAAATACGGATAAAGATGGGCGACCCATACTCTAATCCTTTTACAGCAAGTTCTTTTTTCAGTGTTGCTTCTGTATTTTGAATAGATTTTTCAGCTCTTGAGCTTGTAGGTATATCTCCTGCAAAGGACAGAGAATAAATACATGCATTAAGGAATAATAATAAGTATTTAAATTTTTTCATAACGAGGATCCGTAATATCAAGTAACAACGTTTGATTAAAGAATTAAAAATGTTAAACCAAATAAAGTTGATACATTTAACAACAGCCGAGAGATATTTATTTGAACTTAATACTCGATATTAAGCATCTACTAGAAAAGCACACCATATAGGAACCGACCAGGGCTTACAACGGCAAAATAAGCTGAGATAACAGTACCTATATATGCACCAAGCATACAATAAACATGACGTTTAGCATTACCACTTCTAATAGCAAACACACCGACAGGGACACAAACTATAACGACAACAGAAAATATATGTAGCCAAGTAAAACTACCTGTTGGCCTTATAAAAAGAGAACTAACAGCTGCTATTAGCATTAAAACAGCCCAAAACTTTCCAATACGTTTATGAAGTAAAGTCCCCTTTTTCATGGCCAAATTTATAGCACCAAAAATTAAAGACGGTATGACAGCTAAAAGATGTATATAAATATCTATATGCACTCTAATCTCTCATGGTTTACTAAGTAGATATAACGATTGGCTAAAGTAGTAAAGATCAAGGAAACCAATGGTTATGTCTACTAACTAGGAACCACAGCTTATCAGGATTGTTAGCATTATTTTTTAGATGTTCTATAAGCATCTAACTCTAACAATAACCATTCTTTACTTGTAACAGGCGCATTACTCTCACAGTGAATTTTATAATACTTACCCGACATTTTACTTTTAGTTGCTGAATATTTTATAAAGTCTTCGGTTGTCTCTATATCATCAACATAATAATTATATTTTTTATTAATATGCTCAACAGCTTCTTGTCCATTATGACGAGTTCCATTTCTTTCATAACTACAAGAAGTTTCACTCACGAATTTTAATAAGTGGTCAATTTCATCTTGTGTTGATGCATAACTGTTAATAGAAAATACTGAAGTAATAATGATAAATACGTAATTGAATTTCAATGTAACTCTCCATGTAATGATAGTGCCTCGCTTAGAGGTAAATAATTTATTTAGGTGGTTGAAAACTGTCAACCTCTATCCATTTAATATGATTATTATATTGCACGAGCCTTGCGTTTAATAAAAGCAATAATAATTAATACAAACGGAAGAAGGTAAAAGGTAAGAGTAATTTCAGTTAAATCAAATATATTATTTGCTTTTTTTAGTGATAAAAGAAGTAAAACAATACTTATGCTGTAAATGATCAGAGCTACATTAAAAAACCAGGATCGATTTTCTTTGCCAACTAACCAGCAACCTAATATGGAAGGTAAAAGATAAATAACAATAACAGCGGCTAATAACCCTAATACTATACTAAGAGGCGGTCCTCCGTGAGCATAAGCAGGAGAACTTAGAAGTAACATACTTAAGAAAACTAGATTTTTTGACATAAACACAAATTCCTTTTGCGATATAAAGCCCCAAACTAAGGCTATGAACGGCTTGCTATAATAACCAGAGAAATACAATACCTCATTGTTATCCTACTACTAGCTCTTCTTTTCAAATTTTCCTGCGATAAACAACTATCCAAAAATAGAGCAAAATAGCGATACAATGTAAGAAAAACAGACTTAGCCCAATTAAAAAGCGATATTTAGTTTCATCGTTTTCCATAAAGTCTTCTAGCATTAATAACCAAAAACCTACAAAAGTAATGAATACTGTTGGTATACCAATCTTTTCAACTAAATGAGCGGTACTCCAACCTTCGTACGTATACTGATCAAACAACCCCAGCAGAGCTGAAATAAAAATCACAATAACAACAAAGGTATACCAAAACCCAATAAACTTCTTCATAAACACTTAACTACCTAACACCAAAAACAGAAAGTATAATTATTGTACAAATGAGCGAGACGTAAATAACAGTAAGTTATTTATCAATATCAACATCAGGTTGAGACAACTTTATTTACAACCTTATGATGTGCTCATTAATTTGCGCTTAGGCACCCTGCTGAAATATCTCTCTGAGGAAATACAGTATTTAGAGTATTGTTAAGTTCTATCCAATCATTAGACATTTTGATTGCTTGAGATTCTGTTAATACAGCCCCAAATTCAGCTTCTCTTTGCTTCTCAATATTCACATAGTGATAAATGTTTCGATCGATATGGCTTCTATTTTTAAATTGCTCGTAAACATTAACTATATTTTTTCCCGAGTCATCAACAAAAACTATGGCATCAAATTCTCGGCCTGTTTTGTCAAGAATATAGTCTAACATTTCACCTTTATTCATACCCGAAGTCATCATTACACCTTTCATATAACTCAACTCTCTCTCAAGAGTTTCTCTATAAACAGGAGCATCTTGCCCTGCAGGTGATAAGGCTGAAACTTCTAAATTCATTCCATTTCTGATTAATTCTCTTTCAGTTGCCGCTCTATAAATAGGAGCGCGAGAAGTAAGAGCTAATATTGTATTTTGGTTTGATTGCCACTGTTCAATAACGCTTGGTAAATTATTTTCTGTAAGGTTCATAGGAGATAATTCATAAAGAAGGCCAATAGAGTCTTCAAAAAGGCAAGCAACTTGTTGATCTTCACTTGGTTTAATATCTAATTTACCGCGCTGCCATTGATACCAAATATCTCCACCCAAATCGACCGAACTTGTGAGCAATGTATTGTCAATATCTACAACGATCAAAACGTTAGAGCTTCCATATTTTGCATTCAGTTTATTAACGTCTTCTACTACGGTAGTAAATGAAGTGATTTCTTTTTGCATAATTGGCAGATCAGATAATGTTATATTTATTGAACAACCAGATGTAGCCATAAAAGCGACAAGCGCTAATGCTTTTACAGATAAAACTTTCATATTTATTCCTTGGTATTTGTTAACGTTTAAACGACTCATATCATTAAGATGTTTAAACGTTAACCAAAATATTTGATGAACAAACAACAGCTAAACGTTGCTTGTCTGTTTGAATGTATTGTTAGCTGTATATTACACTAACTAACCTGAGCTCGGCTTAATATATTCTTCTCCAACAGCTACTTTTACTTGCTTCATCGTTAAATTTACTTGCTATAGGCTAGCTATTGACGCGAAATTTTCCTTGAAGAAAGAAAAACTATCAAGCTAGAGTATAAGTTAAATTTTATTAGTAATAATTTCAATAAATTAAAAAACATCTTAAACCGAGTTCAGGTGAACTAAACTAGTCGCTGCGATACAAAAAAAGAACAACCACGATAAATGTTTACCACGAGTAAACGAAAATGAAATAATCCCACTGATTATAAAAGTTAAAGCAATTACAATAATAATTTCAGTGTTAATGTTATCAGTTGGCGCTGACAATAAATACAATATGGCAGCAAAGCCCCACCAAGCTATTGTTGTTAAGTGCCAAGCAAACCGTAAAACACGTTTAGTAAACCAATCACTCCCTAATAATTTAGGTAAATTGTCGCGCCTAAACAAACGAGTCAGTATAAATTTTTCACCTAAGTATGAATGTAAAATACCTATAACTATGAGTAAAAATGTTCCTATAAGTAACATAACTCCCTCCGTACAGTTACCGTATTACTAGGCATAAAGACCACGTTGACCAATAAGGCTAGGAACGGTACTCATTTGTTTTTCTCTTAACTTGCTAGGGGGTGTTGATCTTTGTTTTAATTTTATACGTAAGCGGTAATCTCGTATAATTTACTTCGCCAAAAACAAACCTTACGAGATCACCATGCCCCGATTAATGCTCACTGATGAGTTGTGGTCGAAGCTAAAAGCTATTTTGCTTGAAGATAGAGTTTATAACAAGCTTGAACACAGACAAACGATGGAAGGAATTTTATATCGCTTGCGTGTCGGCTGCCCATGGCGTGACTTACCAGAGTGTTTTGGTTTATGGAATACCATTTATCGCAGGTTCCTTCTTTGGTCGAGAAAGGGAATATTGATGAGGTTATTCAAATCGTTATCCGCTAATAGTGATGTAGAGTGGGAGTTCATTGATGGTAGCTATATTAAAGCACACCAACACAGTACAGGTGCTGCATCTAAACAAGAGCAAGCGATAGCGTTAAGTCGAGGGGGTAATACGAGTAAAATTCACTTAGCTGTTGATAGTTATGGTTTGCCTATCGAATTTATTATTACAGGTGGTGATGTTCATGATAGTAAAGTGGCAAATGAGCTGATTGAATTATTACCTCAAGGTGATTTTGTTATCGCAGACAAAGGCTATGATAGTGAAGCTATAAGAAATAAAGTTCGAGAGCGCAACTCAATCCCTATAATACCGAGAAAGCAAAATTCAAAAACAGGTAATGGTGATATTGATTGGTGCTTGTATAAATATAGGCACTTAGTTGAAAATGCATTTGCAAGGCTAAAACATTTCCGTTCTATAGCTACAAGGTATGATAAATTGAAATTACAGTTCGAGAGTATGCTAGCACTGGCGTGCGCAATGATTTGGCTGTCAATGTGAAAGATCAACAGCCCCTAGTGTTTTTTACAAGTTGTTAATTATTTACATAGAGCGTAATGTGAACATCGCCCGATAAACTCATGAAAGTAATGTTGGTTTCACAGGCATTGGCAATGCGGCGACTGCTGATAAAACCACGAGAATAGCCAAATAGAATAATCTTTAACATCACTGATGGTGGATAGGCGGCTGCGCCGCCTTTATCGTTTTGATACCACGGTTCAAAGCCTGATAAATCAAGGTGATTTTCAACAATATGCGCAAGCGCATATTCAAACGTACCAGGGATAATTTGCTGTGAGAAATCGATGGGAATGAACTTACTTTGACAGGACAAATCGGGTTTGTAGTTAGCCATGTTAATTAACTTTAGCAGGATAATATCTATTAGATCACAGATAAGAACACCGCACAAGGTTAAAAAACATACAACCTAAAGGTAATAAAAGGAACGTGAAATAGTTCCTTTTTGGAGAAATTCTACAGCCTCAACGACTCGCTAAGAGGCAAAAAATAGTTGGTTAAAATAAGCGACGCAGGAGAAAAAACCAACTGTTTTTTGTTCTTTTGAGCTACTTGTTATGAGTAAATTACACCGAGGTTACGACTTCTTTAATTACCTTTGCTGGATTACCAGCGATAACAATATTACTACCAAAGCTTTTTGTAACTACTGAACCTGATGCTACAACGACGTTATCGCCTAAAGTCACTCCTGGATTAATTGTAGCTTGTCCTCCAATCCAACAGTTATCACCAATAGTAATTGGTTTGGCAAGTTCTAACCCACTATTTCTCTCTACTGGATCCAAGGGGTGTGTTGCAGTATAAATTCCTACTTGAGGAGCAATCATACAATTATTCCCAATTCTAACTTCTGCAACATCCAAGATAACACAAGCAAAGTTAACGTAAAAATTTTCGCCAACGTGTATGTTAGAGCCATAATCACAGTGAAACATTGATTCAATATGTATATTTTTTCCTGTACTTCCAAATAGAGATTTTAATAATTTAGTTCTTACCTGTAAGTCTACAATAGAAGTTTGATTTAACTTTTCCGTCATTAAGCGAGCATTCAACCTCATCTGAACAAGTTCATCATCGCTAGGGTTATACAAATCTCCCGCTAACATTTTTGTTCTTTCTGACATTTGACGAAGCTCCTTAATACAATCTTTACTCATAACGAGCCTGTAGAATTACTCGTTTTTTATTTAATTTTTAATCAAAATACTCTAACTGGATTATTTTCTTTTAACAATCAAAAACGTTTACGTTTTTGGACGATTTTTATTTGTGCATCGTTAAAGGTTTATTAAGAGTGATGATGAAGTGGTTTATGTCGTTTTGAGGCTGGTTTTTCGTGTGATGTTGGGCTTTTAGGCCCTAATGCAGATTGTTTCTTAACTTTTCAATATTATGAACAAGGCAATACATTTGCCATTGGGTGTTCACTTTATCTTGCCCACGCAAGGTGAATTTATTCATGCCTTTATTAACCGTGATATTGCCAAACACCGGTTCGATTGCCCCTAATCTTTTACTGTACTGCCGTCGTCCAATGGGCTGTCTATTTTTACCTTCATTCGGTCACTGTGACTGACATTTTGTACCAGGTTCGTTAAGAACTGGACTTGTCGGCCGGTTGATTTGGGCGGCTTTCGCATACATTGCTTTTGCAGTGGACAAAATCGGCAGTCTTTCAAATAGCCCGTGAATCGGACGTAGCTTTTACCTTGGCTGATGATACTTGTACTTTGCCGCCAAAGTGTTTTCCCCGCAGGACAAATGCAGCTATTGCTGGTTGGGTCAAAGTTAAAATCGTCTTGTGTAAAGCGTCGCGGCCTGCCTTTACTGCGTTTTAATCGCCGTTTTTCTTGCTCTGTATGGTAGGTCTCACTGGTTTTAAAGAGTGGATTTCGACTTCTAAATTGCGTATCAGCTATGTAGCTGTCTAACCCTGTTGTCGCCATATATTCCAGATTAGCTTCACTGTGAAAGCCACTATCTGCGGTGAACTTAGCGGTTTCAAATGCGTTTGGTGTACCAAGTTTACTTAATTGATTGTTGAGTTGTTCTATGGCGGGTTTTAATGTTTGTTGCTCGCCAACACTGCCCCAAGTTTGAGCTTGAAGAATGATTTGATGCTGACGTAAAGGGATTTACTAATGCCTTGATGCCATGGATGGCAATGAAAGGCGAGCATCGTTAATCGCAATGCCGTTGTAGCCTTGAATGGTACCTTTACTGGTGGTCATTTTAGCGCTGTCATTATCGGTAACATTACTTTTAACGGACTTGCCTGTACTACCGTGCTTTTCTTCGTTGGTCGCTAAGAAATCACTGATTTTTGTGGCGCTGTTATCAAGCTTCGCTTTTTGTTTTAAGTCATGGTTGATTTCATCTTCACTCAAACCATCTTGTGCTTGGTGCTTTGCCAGAATGCGCTGGCTAGCTTTGCGTAGCTTCTCTTCCTTGCGAGTTAACTCGTCAAATGTCCCACTATATTCTTTACTCGCATTGGATTTTATCTTGCAACCATCGATGGCAAACATGTGACGGCCAATGAGTCCTTCCTTATCACATATCATTAATACTTGAGTGAATAGCGGCTCAATTTGGTCTTTCATTCGCGTAACAAATGCGGCAATAGAGGTGTAGTGCGGCTGAACATCGCCCGATAAACTCATGAAAGTAATGTTGGTTTCACAGGCATTGGCAATGCGGCGACTGCTGATAAAACCACGAGAATAGCCAAATAGAATAATCTTTAACATCACTGATGGTGGATAGGCGGCTGCGCCGCCTTTATCGTTTTGATACCACGGTTCAAAGCCTGATAAATCAAGGTGATTTTCAACAATATGCGCAAGCGCATATTCAAACGTACCAGGGATAATTTGCTGTGAGAAATCGATGGGAATGAACTTACTTTGACAGGATAAATCGGGTTTGTAGTTAGCCATGTTAATTAACTTTAGCAGGATAATATCTATTAGATCACAGATAAGAACACCGCACAAGGTTAAAAAACATACAACCTAAAGGTAATAAAAGGAACGTGAAATAGTTCCTTTTTGGAGAAATTCTACAGCCTCAACGCCCCACTAAGAGGCAAATGACAGTTGGTTAAAATAAGCGAGGCACGAGCAAAAACCAACTGTTATTTGTCCTGCTTTAGTGGCTTGTTATGCGTTTTTACTCTGCACGCCAAACATCCTCATAGCCTTCGCGATCAATAATTACATTAAATTCAGGTTCAAGTGCCAAATATTTAATAATTTCAGGGCAATGTTTTTCAAGATGCAAAGCACATAATGGTTTGTAAAAATCCTTATCATCTGAATATTCACCACAATAAATGTACCAACCATTTGTACCATTTTCGGGTTTAACTCTCACCGCATGGATTGGTTTTAAATGAAGGCTTTGAATTGCAATGCCGACTTTCAAATTCATATCTACGCCATAAAATTTGGAATCATATTTTTCACAGATTGAACGCTGTAAATCTTTCATATCACCAAACCTTTAAGAACGCATAACGCCCTGTTAACAGGCAAAATGCAGTTGGCTAAAAATAAGGAACGGAGTGACAAAAAGCCAACTGTATTTTGTCCTTGTTTAACAGCTTGTTAGCTTTCAATTAAGATGCGCTGATATGCTTTCCGTTTCTTTTTCTCTAGGCAATAAACAAATTTTTCCATAAAATTCCAATTTGGTTCTTCTTTTTTATCTACTGGTAGGTAAACAGTTTCTCTTTTAACGACATTTAACTGAGCCTGCCTACCATAAGAGTATTTCCCCCCTTGTCTATTAATCATAGCAGCTATAAATAAACCACTATAACGATTAATTTTTTTATGGTTTATACAGGAAACATCGTGAGAACAGTAAAATTCATGAGGCTGATAAAAAGCAGATAACTTCACCTTTTCAATAGTTATAGTGTTTTTGGGAAATAATATAGGGTTACTTATAAAGTCACTTACACCATTGTTTAAAGCACTAGCAGTAACATATGGATTATTACCTTTAGTAATATTTTTTTTGTTTAGGTAAATCCCTTTCCCTACATCAAACAGTTCGTCAAGTTTAAATGGCTTCCAAACTTGAGCATCAAGTTTTGGTTGGCGTTTGGTATCTAATGGAGAAGACTGCTTAAATAAATAATCTCTACCCTTCATAACCATTGAAAACTCAAAAGAAAGGAAATCACCGACTGTTTTTTCTATTTCTTCCTCTGATGGAATTTCATCATTAAAATAATAAAAACTATGAAGCCATTCATCTTCAGGTTTAACAGTCGTTTTAACGCAAAACTTGGTGGCCGCAGATATTCTTTCAAACCACACATCAAGCAAATGTTGTTTTTTATCTTTTGCTTGTTCTGTTTCAATCAACCCTATATGCGGACTGATTTTAAAGCCATCATCTCTGAAATCAATAAATCTACATTCATCGGTATTAGTATGTGCTTCTCCTGCAGTAAAAATAGCAATACAAGGCATAGTACCTACACCATAAAATGTATCTTTATTAAGCGTTATAACACCCTCTAGCGTATGCTTTTTTAAGATATTTCTCTTAATTGATTGTTCTTCTTTAGTTTTTCCTGTAACAGAAGACTGCGGAATAATAACAATAGCTTTTGCTCCTACTGTCAAGGAGTCAAGTAAATGTTCTGTAAATGCTATTTCATAAAGATCTGGATTCTTCTTTGAGCCTTGAGAGTAGGGAGGATTCATCATTCCTACATTGGCTTCTTTCAGTTGCAACTTATTAGGGTTTTCATTTAAAAAGTTATTATTAATTAAATTACTTTTGCCATCTCCTCTTAAAATCATATTAGTTGTAGCAATAGTAAACATATACGGTTGTAATTCTAAGCCATGGAGTTGTTTCTGACGTATATTCTTTTTTTGACGCTCACTATCAGCCTGAGAAAGCATATGATGCATTGCTGATATCAGAAAACCTCCAGTTCCAGCACATGGATCTAGAACAATATCATCAGGGTGTATTTCTACTAAATCACAGAATAAATCAGTTATGTGTTTAGGAGTAAGGACTATTCCGAGCGTTTGTCCATCTCCACCAGAATAGGACATAAACTCACCATAAAACCGACCTAAATAATCTTCAGAAGAACTTGTATACTTTATACTTCGGTATATTTTGTCATATAGATATTCTGTAAAGTGTTTAATTGGTGTTTTCTTTAAACTTTTATTTACTTCATTAAGGATATGGGTGTCTTTTATGATTGAAAATTGACTTAATATTTTATCTCTTTTTACTTCCGGAGAAACTCGAGATCTTTTTAAGTTTGCCTCTATAGCGTTATAAATCTTGTCTCCATCAGGGTTAATATCATCCCCTGTGAGATCTTCAATAGAAAAATTTTTAGATTCTGCTTCACGAAGAGCTAACAAAATACCAGAAACAATCAAAGGTTTGTCTATATCTTTCAAATTACCGTAGTTTCTTAAATCTTCATGAAGTTCAGCTGCGTCTCTTAGAATCTCGCTCAACTCTTTATCTTTATCAGTTTCTTCTTCAAGGATTTCTTTTATATAATATTCTTCAATATTATCTTCAGTAAAAGTAATGAACGATTCAACTTCAGGGAGCTCTCTGTAATATTCAGTTTCATCTACGTAAATAGGGCTAATCCGGTGTTTCTTTTCATCTCCAGAAATACCAAAAGCAATGACCTTTTTATAAGATGTATTTTCAGCTAAATGTTTTCCATAAAACCATGCTCCATTTACGGCAAAACCTTTTGTATCTTTGGGAGTAGTACTAATAACACCTTTACTATCCAATTTAATATGGTTAGCTAGGTCAGCCTTATTCTCAATTACTAAGATAAAGTCCTTAACTACACCAACAAACTCGGGGAAACCAACATTACCTGAGCCGCTTTTTGATGCTGTTTTTAAAGCCTTGTCAATTTCAACAATTGTACTTCCTTGAGGCTCTAATTCGATACCAGCTTCTTTTAATAAACCATGTACCCAAAGGTCCGTTTTGGCTTCTTTTTTTGCCACTTTTTATTACTCCAAATATTTATACAAAAGAACGAATTATATCAAAGATATCAACTGAAATTTGAATTTAATCACGATAGGTTGATTTTGAAAGCTAACGCCCAAATAACGGGCTTTTATTGCTGGCTTATAATTTGCGAGGAACGAGCACAGCCAGCTGTAAAAGTCCTGTTGATTTGCCTTGTTATGAGTAACTTAGGTTAACTCAAAACATGACTCTATTAGTAAACACCTAATTTGTAAATGAACTACAACTTGAGCTACTCAATAAACATTGACGAACCGATGTATTTGCTACAAAAGTCTCTTCAAAAGCAAATACTATTGGTGACCTTTGATAAAGTTTAACTAGCGAAACTCGTATGAAACAAGCACAAAGCTCACTTGTTAAAACCATCCTGTTTTACAAAAAAATAACAGACAAAAAGCAGCAGACTCATAACGCCTCAAACAGAGGCTAAAAATTGTTGGCCAAAATGGCGAGGCACGAGCAACGGCCAGCTGTTTTTAGTCCTGCTGCTTTGCCTTGTTAGCAGTGTAAGATAAGCTTTGGCGGTTTACCGCTGTAAATATTTAATAATACAACGCATTAATTAAAATACACTTTACTTAAAAATAAACACTAAGAAAAGAACACTGAATGTTTAGTTTTAAATAAGCTTTAATTAGGAGTGGTTAATTGAAACGTAAAACCTTTTCACTAAAAACCAATCCCTGATTTATACAAACTGAATAAGACTGCTAACGCTTTTGCTAAGCGGCTAAATAATGCTGGCTATAATTTGCGAGGAACGAGCACAGCCAGCTTTATGTGTCCGTTTGAGCAACTTGTTATGTGGTTGATTTACTTACAACAATTACTAAAGGTAATTGTAAACACAGTAAGCTTTAAATGAAATAACAATTTGAGCTACTAACAATACTAAGTACGAATTAATGGCTTGCCAACAAAGTGTTTTAAATAGGCAAGTCTATTAGTGACCATAACAAAACTTAGAATAGCGAAAACTGGCAGCAGCTATTACAAAACAATAAGTTTATAAAAAACCTTTTAGCAAACACCAACAATCAAACTGGAAAATACACATAACGCCTATATTAACAGGCTAAAAATAGTGGGCTAAAATGGAGCGAAGCGAACAGCCCGCTGTTTTTAGTCCTTGTTGAATTTCTTGTTATGTGGTTGATAAACCTACCACAATTACTAAACTTAATTGTAAACACCGTAAGCTTTAAATGAAACTTTAATTTGAGCTACTAACCAAACTAAGTACGAATTAATGGCTTTGCCACAAAGTGTTTTAAATAGGCAAAGTCTATTAGTGACCTTTGGATAACTACGCTAGCGAAAACGAGAAGCCGCTAATGTAAAAGTTAACGTTTATAAATAGATCTTTAGCTAACACCAGCAATCAAACTGGAAATACACATAACGCCCAAATAAGGGGCTAATTATTGCTGGCTAAAATAACGAACGAAGTGAGGCAGCCAGCTGTAATTAGTCCCACTTAATTTTCTTGTTATGTGTTTTTACTTCCGTTCTGATTTACGTTTACCCGGTAATTTTCTATAAATTGTAATATAAGCAAACACATACACCCAGATAACAAGTGGAATGAACCCAATCAGCCCTGACAGTTGAATATTAAAACTAAAGCCTAATCTCAAAATTGCATAGTATTGAGCAATAATTATTAGATATAAACCATATACTCCAAATAAACACAGTGCTCCAGTAAGAATTCTAAGTAATTGCCGTATCTGATTTTGACTACCTTGTGTTGACATTTTACTCCACTCTAAAGAAACACATAACAGTTTATTAGAAGGGCCCAATCACGCTATCCAGCGCAAAAAGAATCAACCTAATGTATTTTAATTAAAAACAATATAGCCAATTTAATTAGTTTACTCAATTACTTACTAAATTTTTATTAATAAAGCTTTTGTAGAAAGGCAGATTAGATCCTTCTTTACGGCGGAAAGCAGGATTATAGGCGGCGTGTATAAATTCACAGGTTTTTTTGATTGAAAATTAAATGGTATGAACAAAAAAACCGTTGTTACATGACATAACTAACGGTTTATATTTTTTTCTATTTTAAAGAACTGAGCTTAGTAGTTATTACGCTTTATAGAGTGTGAATACCCCAATAACGATAAAACCTATACCTGCGAAATAATGTAGGTACTTTTCGTTAATGTATTCAGACAGAAGACTTCCAGCTAACACCCCTACTGCTGTTGCTACAATTAACGCGGCTGATGCGGCTAAAAATACGGTATATTTACTTACTTCTTTATCAGCGGCAAATAGCATGGTGGCTAGTTGTGTTTTATCGCCAAGTTCAGCAAGAAATACTGAAGCAAATATAGTTAAAAATATTTTCCAATCCATGAGTTCTCTCGGTCTAAATTACCCTATTATATATTTGGGTATTTGTTGTTTTTATTATGTGTTTTATTTACTTTTTTAACTAGCGTATTTATGAAATCAACCACACATTAATTAATAACTCAGCGTGTAAGTAAGCTTAAATCAAACTTAGTTGCGGCTATGTCTATGCTTTCTTCTTTATCTAATCGTGCGATCATAGGTGCTTTGATTAAAGACGTTAGCTCGGCAATATTTTCTTCTAAGTAGTTCATGCCTTCAAAGGTATTTGCTACCCAACCTATACACTCTAGTCCGTCAGCTAATATAGTTTCGTAGGTTAAGATGGCGTGATTCAAACAACCTAACTTCATATTTACTACTAAAATAACTTTTTGATCTGATTTTTGTACAAACTCAGATAAATACTTCCCATTGCCTAAAGGTAAACGCCATCCACCAGCGCCTTCAGTTAAGGTAATGTCGGCATTTAGTGAGGTAACGTTTGTGTAATGCTTTAGTACATCATCAACCGTTATACTTTGATTTGATTTGGCTGCTGCAATATGAGGTGCAATAGGTTCTTGGTAAGCAATAGGATTAACATTCGATATGCTTTGATTACGGTTAGCTACTTGCTGTAATAAAAAGGCGTCTTCGTTAACTAATTCACCATTAACAAGTTCGCAGCCCGCTGAAATAGGTTTGTATACGGCTACGGTTTTACCTGTGTTTACTAGGGCTTTAACTAAGGCGGTGGCTACGAATGTTTTTCCTGCGTCGGTATCTGTCGCGGTTATAAATAATTTAGACATTTAATTTAACTGCAACCCCTGAAAATGCTGAATAAGTCGCGGGATATATGCCACTTGGCTCTCTAAAATCTTCATAATGCTCTGTCATTTGCTTCCATTTATCTTTTCCTGATAAACCTTTCTTTTTTTGATTAGGCACGTGGTTAGCACCTAAGCCTTTTAATTCGTGTAGTAGATGCATTACGTTTTCATATTCTAACGCGATGTCTTTTACGCCACTTTCTAATAACTTAAACTGAGAATCGTCGAAGGTTTTTATTAGCGTATCTTGTGGTTGAAAGTCGAGTACATGGGCTTCGTCATCCACTTGTTTCCAAGATGATTTAAGCTCGAACAAAGTACCTTCAACTAAGGTACTAAATACAAATAATCCGCCTGGTTTAAGTATGCGGACCATTTCTGTTAACAAATCGCTTAATGGATTACACCATTGGATCATCAAGTTGGAATAAATAACGTCAACACTTGCGTCTTCTAACGGAAGTTTAAAAGCATCTGCTTCTATCCATTTTATATCATGTGTTGATTTGTCTTCAGCAAATTTGAGCATGCCTGCTGAAATGTCTACGCCAATAACTTGTTTATATTTACTGGCTAATATATTGGTAAAAAACCCAGTACCACAACCTAAATCTACAACTTTTAAGTCGCTTCGTTTAGGTAGTTTAGACATTAAGTGTTTGCCTGTGTAACGTTGCAAACGTGCAGAAACATCGTAAGAGTGAGTTGCCGAACTGAAAGAACGTGCAATTTTAGTCCTACTGAAGTTATTTCCCATTTAAAAAAGCCTTGTTAATATTATTTGCTAAATACTTGATATCGTTTGCATTATGAGATGCAGTTATAGTAACGCGTAACCTAGAGCTGTTTTTTGCAACCGTGGGAGGACGAATTGCTGTAGCCCAAATTCCATTTTCTTTCAGTTTTTCACTCGTGTTTAATGTTTTGCTCGCTGAACCTATAACAATGGCATGAATAGAAGATTCAGTTTTTATTAATTCTATGTCGTTAGTAAGTGTAGACGATAATAAATGACTTAATTCAGTAATTTTATCTCTTCGCCACTGTTCTTGTTGAATTAGCTTAATACTGGCTTTAGTTGCCCAAGCCAGTGCAGGTGAAATAGCCGTAGAATAAATATAATGCCGAGAAAAATTGACTAGATATTCGTGAATGTCTTCATTACAAACAACAAACGCGCCGCTGGTGGCTAATGCCTTACCAAAGGTTGCCATTACAATGTCTAAAGGTGCTTGGCTTACACTACCTTCACCAAACTGACCTTTTACACCTATGCTATGTGCGTCATCAATATAGGTTAACGCTTTATGTTTTTTAGCGAGTTGGCTGATAGTAAATAAATCTGCTTGATCGCCATCCATACTAAAAACGCCTTCAGATATGATGACATTATCTTTATCTGGAGACGAGTTTAAAAACGTATCAAGTTGTTGCATGTCGTTGTGTAAAAAGCGTTTAGTTCGAGCTTTTGATGCTAAAGCACCATCAATTAATGAGGCATGACTAAGCTTGTCTAACCAATAATTGGTATTAGGTTCACCTAATGCATCAAGTACACCTTGATTGGCAGCAAAACCACTAGAAAACAATAAACATTTAGGTTTGTTTAACCATGTACATATATCGTTTTCAAGCGATTGATGAGCATAATGGTAACCAGTAACTAAACTTGAAGCGCTTGCACAGGTGCCAAATCGGTCAGCACCCTCTTGCATTGCTTTATTAATTTCAGCATGATTATTTAAACCTAAGTAATCATTAGATGAGAAGTTTAAGTAGGTTTTGCCTTCTATGGTTACTTCTCGCGCATTTTGTGATTCAACACACTTTGTACTTCTGTACAAAGCGTGGTCACGTTGTTGCGCTAATTTTTGCTGAATAAAGCTAAAGGTCACTGTGGTTACAACTTAATCATTAATTAGCGTTATAAAATATGTCGCTATTTTGCTGATCAACAACAGCCGTTTTAACTTTTTGTATTTGTTCTTCTTCGGTAATGCTATCAATCGTTTCAGTGTTAATACCTAACTTCTTAAATAAGGCAACATCTGAGTTTGTTTCAGGGTTATCAGCCGTTAATAGCTTACATCCGTAAAAGATTGAGTTAGCACCCGCTAAGAAACACATGGCTTGCATTTGTTCATTCATTTCTGAACGACCAGCAGATAAACGTACATGACTTTTTGGCATAATAATACGTGCTACAGCGATACAACGAACAAAGTCGAAATGATCTAAATCGTCAACATCAGCTAAAGGTGTACCTTCAACTTTAACTAACATGTTAATTGGAACACTTTCTGGTTGAGGAGCTAGGTTGGCTAATTGAATAAGTAATGAAATACGGTCTTTCGCGTCTTCACCTAAACCAACAATACCACCACTACACACTTTCATGCCTGCTTTACGCACATTGCCTAACGTATCTAAACGATCTTGGTATGTACGTGTAGTAATAATTTGGTTGTAATGCTCTGGAGACGTATCTAAATTATGGTTGTAGTAATCTAACCCTGCTTCTTGTAATTCGCCAGCCTGTGCTTCATCTAACATACCTAACGTCATACAGGTTTCTAAACCCATGGCTTTAACGCCTTTTACCATATCAACAACAAGTGGCATATCACGCGCTTTCGGGTTACGCCAAGCAGCGCCCATACAAAAACGTGTAGAACCTTGTTGTTTAGCTTTTTCAGCCGCTTCTAGTACTTTCTCAACAGCCATTAGTCTTTCTTTATCAATGTCTGTTTTATAACGAGCGCTTTGCGAACAGTATTTACAATCTTCTGGACAAGCACCTGTTTTAATTGATAACAACGTACTTACTTGTACTTCGTTAGCATTAAAGTTTTTGCGGTGAACCGTTTGCGCTTCGAACATTAGGTCGTTAAAAGGCATATCGAATAAGGCTTGAACTTCTTCTTTAGTCCAATCGTGACGAACAACTTGGTCAGACTTTTTTAACATATTTAACGAATTAAGCTGGACAGACATAGAATACCTTTTCTTCTTAGTAATAAATTGCTAATGGTGAGGTGTAATCGATGCGCTAGCGCATATTGCATCTCTTTTTATTTGCGCGTAGTCTACCACCAATTTTTACTTGTAAACATACTAACGAGAATTAAGTTAACAAATGTCTAATTTATATACAGATGATTTGATCTTCGATCGAGATCACATATGGCACCCTTACACATCCATGACTAACCCACTGCCAAGTTTTATGGTGGAGTCAGCAAATGGTGTAACCATTAATTTAGCGTCAGGCGAGCAACTTACCGATGGTATGTCGTCGTGGTGGTCGGTACTACACGGTTATAACCACCCTGTGCTCAATGAAGCTTTAGTTGAACAAAGTAAAAACATGTCTCACGTTATGTTTGGCGGTTTAACCCATAAGCCTGCTATTGAGTTGTGTAAAAAGCTCATACGTTTATCGCCTGAAGGTTTAGATAAAGTGTTTTTGTCAGACAGTGGATCAGTAGCTGTTGAAGTTGCAATGAAAATGGCGATTCAATATTGGGTGGCTAAAGGGCAATCGAACAAAAATAAAATGCTTACAGTAAAAAATGGTTATCACGGTGATACCTTTGCCACTATGGCAGTGTGTGATCCTGTTAACGGTATGCATCATATGTTTGATCAGGTACTCACAAAGCATTATTTTGCTCCAGCGCCTAAAACCAGTATTGATGAAGAATGGAATGCTAACGGCAATAACGATGATATTGCTGAGCTAGAACAGTTATTTAAAGATAATCACAGCAACATAGCCGCTTTTATCATTGAGCCGATTGTTCAAGGCGCTGGCGGTATGCGTTTTTATCATCCTGAATATTTAAAAGCCTGTCGTGCATTATGTGATCAATACCAAGTGCTGTTTATTGCTGACGAGATAGCCACAGGATTAGGCAGAACAGGAAAGCTATTTGCTTGTGAATGGGCAGAAATCAGCCCTGACATTATGTGTTTAGGTAAAACCTTAACAGGCGGTTACATCACATTAGCAGCCACACTTTGTACGAACGAAATAGCTGAAGGTATAAGCCAATCAGAAGCTGGCTGCTTTATGCATGGGCCTACTTATATGGGTAACCCATTAGCGTGTGCTGTTGCAAATGCGAGTATTGGTTTATTAGAAAGCAGTGATTGGAAAGGTAACATCAATCGCATTGAAAAATGTCTTCAAGAGCAACTTTTACCACTGAGTGAAAATAAGCGTGTTCATGCAACGCGGGTATTAGGCAGTATTGGCGTTGTAGAAACGTTATCGCCAGTAAACATGGCAAATATTCAAAAACGCTTTGTTGAGTTAGGTGTTTGGATACGCCCTTTCGGTAAGCTTATTTATATAATGCCACCGTTGATTTCAACCAATGATGATCTTGAGAAACTAGTTAAAGCGATTGCGACAGTTTTAAATGAAGATGCTTGTTTTGCTTAACCATTAATAAATTAAGGTTTACTGCATATTCAATCATGATGGAGTAAACCGCTTATCTTTTTTATAAGCGCTTATTATGCTGATTCAAAAAATCATATTTGCTACTTAAGATTAATCAAAATATAAACCGCCCAAGCAACAGACACCACCATCAATAATAATAAGTTAAACTTTTTACTGTCTGACTGGCGTCTCGATCTAAATTTGTGAACAATTAAACTAAAATAACTAAACAAAGCACTTAACCAAAGTGCGGCATATAAATAGCCTGTTAAAGGTATTAGCCAAAACTTGCGAATTTCTAGGTTGTGATAACGTACAAGCCCATAGTCTTTTTCGGGTGCAGCGTAATATGACATCCCCAAAGCAAATATAAATAACACCCAACTTACTATCGTTAAAGTGCGAACCACCAACACCCATTTGTCGGGTGATTTTCTTCTGTTTTCTTGCTTATTGTCCATATTTGCTCGTAAATGCTCTAAATTAACTATTACTTTGGCTATTTATTCAATTTTATAGCAGGTATTAACATTTTTTACTTGTTAATCATATTATGCACGGTAACATATCACACCTTAACTTTAGAGCAATTTTGACAGACAAAGAGGTCGATTAATGTCACTCATATCAATTACTGACGTTTTAGCAGGAAAGTCGCCTGTTAATGAAACAGTTTCAGTACATGGTTGGATCCGTACACGCCGTGATTCAAAAGCAGGTATTTCATTTTTAGCCATTCATGACGGTTCATGTTTCGACGCGATTCAAGCGATTGTTTCTAGTGACATAGAAAATTATCAATCTGACGTTTTAAAATTAACTACAGGTTGTGCCGTTAAAGTTACCGGTATTTTAGTTGAATCTCCTGGCCAAGGTCAGTCATTTGAGATCCAAGCTACAGAAGTTGAAGTATACGGTTTTGTTGAAGACCCTGATACTTACCCAATGGCAGCAAAGCGTCACAGTATTGAATTTTTACGTGAACAAGCACATTTACGTGCTCGTACCAACATTGGCGGCGCAGTAACTCGTGTACGTAATACGTTAGCGCAAGCAGTTCACCGCTTTTTACACAGCAAAGGTTATTTCTGGATAAGTACTCCACTTATTACAGGTAGTGACTGTGAAGGCGCTGGTGAAATGTTCCGTGTAAGTACATTAGATATGGAAAACTTACCTAAAACAGATAAAGGTGATGTTGACTACACTAAAGATTTCTTTGGTAAAGAAACATTCTTAACGGTTTCTGGTCAATTAAACGTTGAAACTTACGCATGTGCTTTATCTAAAGTATATACGTTTGGTCCTACGTTCCGTGCTGAAAACTCAAACACAACGCGTCACTTAGCAGAATTCTGGATGATTGAACCAGAAATTGCTTTTGCTGACTTGTCTGATGCTGCTGATCTTGCAGAAGAAATGCTGAAATATGTTTTCCAAGCGGTTCTTGATGAACGTGCTGACGATATGGCATTCTTCCAACAACGTGTTGATAAAACCGTGGTTGATCGTTTGAATTCTGTTATTAATAACGATTTTGTACGTTTAGATTACACAGATGCTATTACTATCTTACAAGAATGTGGTAAAAAGTTTGAAAACAAAGTGGACTGGGGTGTAGATTTAAACTCAGAGCACGAACGTTATTTAGCTGAAGAACACTTTAATGGTCCTGTAGTTTTACAAAATTACCCTAAAGATATTAAGTCTTTCTACATGCGTTTAAACGACGATGGTAAAACAGTAGCTGCAATGGATATTTTAGCACCAGGTATAGGCGAAATCATTGGTGGAAGCCAGCGCGAAGAACGTTTAGACGTACTTGATGCTAGACTTAAAGAAATGAACTTAGACGTTGCAGATTATGGTTGGTACCGCGATTTACGTCGTTACGGTACAGTACCTCATTCAGGTTTTGGTTTAGGTTTTGAACGTTTAGTTGTATATGCTACAGGCATGCAAAACGTACGTGACGTTATCCCATTCCCAAGAACTCCGAATAACGCAGCATTCTAATGGTTTGCTTTTATAACAACGACTTATTATAAAAGTAGCTGTTATATGAAATAAAAAACGCCTTAATTGGCGTTTTTTTTGTTTTAAAATCGAGTAAAAATAAATTCATAACTTTTTAAATAACCTTATACCAAACGGACTAATTTAATGAACTCCCGAAGGGCGAGAATTTAATCCGTTTGGTATTACTTCTAATTAAACACTCACAAAAGAAGGCTACAACTCACCTACTCTATTATTGTGATACTTAATCACACTCTACTGAATTCATTCATTCTCTATTTAATGTAAGCTTCTTAAATTTAGCTTTCTTGAATTAGGCTGTTAAAGATCTTATTTAAAATAATTTTATAAAAACAGTTGTTTTCTCTTAATTAAGACATATTATGTCTTTGAATCATTTGTTTTGGAGTTAAAAAATGCAACGTATTGTATTATTTTTATTAACTAACTTAGCCATCATGTTAGTGCTCAGCGTTACCCTTAGTATATTAATGTCAGTTTTTGGTATTGATAGACAAGGCTTAGGCGGCTTACTAATGCTGGCCTTTGTGTTTGGCTTTGGTGGTGCTTTTATATCGCTACTTATGTCTAAATGGATGGCAAAACGTTCTGTTGGTGCTTATGTGATCGAGCAACCTCAAAATAATACTGAAAAGTGGTTACTAGATACGGTTAAACGCTATTCAGATAAAGCGGGAATTGGTATGCCTGAAGTTGCACTTTACCAATCGCCTGATATGAATGCTTTTGCAACAGGCGCTAATAAAAACAATGCTTTAGTTGCTGTAAGTACAGGCTTATTAGAAAACATGAGCCAAACTGAAGCTGAAGCGGTGATCGGACATGAAATTAGCCACGTCGCTAATGGTGATATGGTTACACTCACTTTAGTGCAAGGCGTAATGAATACCTTTGTTATATTTTTAGCACGTTTAATTGCTGGCGTTATTGATAATGCTACACGTGGTAATAATAACCAAGGTGGTGGATTAGGTGGTATCGCTTACTTTGCTGTGGTGTTTGTTTTAGAAATGATATTGGGTGTCTTAGCCAGTATTGTTGTGGCTTGGTTCTCAAGAAAACGTGAATTTAGAGCTGATATTGGCGCATTAGAAAAATTAAAACACAGCCAAGAAAGTCAGTTAGAAGGATCAATGATGGCATTTGGTATTAATAACAAATCTAAGTTTATTAGTTTATTTGCCAGTCACCCGCCCCTTGATGTTCGCATTAAAGCGCTGCGTGACAGCCAATAATAAAGATTATAAACCTGATGTTTATTTTACTAACATAATCTGACTTAGCTAAGCACAAAAAAAAAGCCCTTAACCTGTTATCAGCTTAAGGGCTTTAATATATCTGCTAGATAAATAACCTCAACTCGGGTTAAATAAGTTAACGAATCTGTGATTAACTCACTTATCTTTATATTTTATAATCTGTACTGTATTTAAAGTCTTATGCTTTACGTTGACGAACAACAAGAGCAATTAAACCTAAAGCAAAAATAGCTAAAGAAGGCATTTCTGGAACAGATGTAGCTTTGCCAACAATAACTTCTGCGCTTAATGAATTTACTGATGAGAAATCATCACCAAAGTCATCAGCTAAAAGGATATCAGCAAAGTTAAATGTGTTCAGACCATCAGCCAAAACGTTAAAACTTACTGAAGCTAAAAGAAAGCTTGATTGACCATCTTGAGCAGCAAATAAATCATCACTAAAAGCATAACTAATTTCAGACACATACAAATCACCCATACCTAAATCAGCATCAAATTTATCACTCGCAAAGAAAGGGTCAACATCTAAAGAGCTACCAAAAGTTGTTGATTGGTAAGCAAGCATAGAGCTATCGAATAATAGGTCAAAATCAAACGAACCTAATAGCTTTTGAAAACCTAAAGAGTCTTGTTCAATATCAGAAATCATTACGTTTGCTTGTAAAGTATCACCTACTTGGTAGTCAGTATTATCAAGATCGATACTTAATAATGTTGCTTGTGAACTTAAAGAAATAAGTGCTGTTGCGAATAACGCGATTAATTTTTTCATTTTATATTCCTAAGGATATTTTTGTTATTAAAATCCCCTCTAAAATAGAGGGGATATTTATTTTTATTTTTTATTCAGTTGCGCAACGGCTACGTGTACATAACGACATTAATGAACGAGCGTCTGATGTATTAACAACACCGTCATTATTAAAATCGTTCGCCATATCAGTTGCTTCGCCTTGTCTTACTAACAAAGTAAAAGCAATAACGTCATTACGGTCAATATCACCATCAGCATCAAAGTCGCCTACTAAGGCTTGTTCTGAACTAAGCGTTAATGAAATAACAACTGGGTCATGGTCAGAAGCACGGTATGCGTCACTGCCATAGTAGCTACTGATTTGGCTATCTGTTTTAAACTCAGTGTTGTAATCAAACGAACCTGGTTCATCAGCATTAATGTGCCATACCGTTGTTTCAAGTACTTGGCTAGTTAATGTGTCTGAAGCAAGAGCGTGATCTAAATAACCTAACTCACCATCAAAGCTATAAGAATAACCATTATGACCTAATGATTTTTCAACTAAGTTTTGGTAACCGTTATTTTCAATCTCAAGGATAGGCTCTTCTTTAGCATAAGCATTTAAATCACCCATGATGATCACATCTGTATCAGCAGTACCTGTAGGTTGTGTTGCTAACCATGCAGTTAATGTTGAAGCAGCTTGTGTTCTTAATTCATTCCAACAGCCTTGGCCATCGCCTGAATCAGCATTAGCACCTGTTGCACTGCCACAGCTACCTTTAGATTTAAAGTGATTAACAGCAATAGTTAATACTTCATTGCTCGCTATTTCTTTAAAGGTTTGTACTAGAGGTTGACGGTTACTGGTGTTAAATGGAGATTCAGTAGTCGTTACCGCAGAACCTTCAAGTGATACATTTGCTGGTTTGTAAATTAGACCAACCGCAATAGCATCAGTACCTAAAGTAGACATGTTAGGATTAACATAGCTATAAGTACCTTCACCCATTTGTGAGTTTAATTTAGTAACTAAATCACTAATCGCGCTGTTAGTTTCATAGCCATCGTTTTCGATTTCCATTAAACCAACGATATCAGCATTTATAGCAACTAATGCAGCAACAATTTTATCACTTTGACGTGTAAATTCTTCTGCAGTATCAGCACCACGTTCCGTTGGGAACCCACCACCTAAACCATCGCCATTAAAGTAGTTTAATACGTTAAAACTAGCGACTTTTAATGAACCAACGTTAGAGAACTCTGGTTCATTAGTACGATTGTTAGTTGCGATAAATTGAGGAGCACCTACTGGTAATGCACGGTAGCTACCAAAACTGTAATCAATAACAGCTGTTAAATTACTCACTGTATCGCCTAAACGTACTGTATTTGTATAACTTAAAGGAGATGAAGGGAATGGCACAACCTCAGGGTTTTGCGAACTATTCATATCATCTAAGATAAGTCTGTTACGGCTGTTTCTGTCAGTTAAAGCGATAGCTTCAGCACTATTTGCAGCATATACGTTAGTAGGTTTAAGTAAGCGACCGTTTGATAAGGTTAATTCACCAAAACGCGTTAATGTGAATGAATCTGATACATTTAAATCATGAGAAACAGTAATTAACATGCCTTCAACTTTTTCCCAATCTGCAAAGCTATCTACTGGTAAGCTAATTGATTGAGCACTAATTGATTCACCTACACCACAATCAGTATAAGTAGTAGAAGCTGTTAGTTGAGTTCTTGCGAAAGACTCTTCAACAACACCTTGTACTCTAATTCTGTTACCAACTGTTGGCATTACAGAAGAGTTTTCGTCTAAAACAAATAAACCTTCCGAAGTTTCAGTTGAAGCATCTTGATCTACAGACTCTTCTTGAACAAAGTAACCATTTAATGAGGTATCTACTAGCGTAACAACACCTTCAATAACTTTAGTTTCGCCTGCGAATAATGAAGCATCACCAGAACCTTGAATGACGTTAATGTAATCAGCGGTGTCGCTACATGAACCTAACGGTAATGTAGGCTCTGTAGGTTCTTCAGGATCTGTCGGATCAGTTGGGTCTGTAGGTTCGCTTGGCTCGGCATTATGTGCGCCTAAGAAGCTAAAAGTATCACTCGCTAGAGAATCCCATTCATCATCAACAACAAAAGTATCAGTTCTGTCTGCATCGCCTTGAGTGATAGTCGATTTTCTTACTAGAGTAACGTTACCACCCCAACTTTCTTTAACACCGAAAACACCTACTGAATCAATAATGGTATCGCCATTAGTTAATTCAATATAATCATCACCGTTAAAGTTTGCAGCACCCGTAAATACATCTATTTTACTTGCCAGCTCTTCAGTTGCTTGGCTATTACCTAAAACCAAAACATCACCTGATGCTAACTGACCCGTTAAACTAAGTGTTGTTGATGGCGTTACACTACCATTTGAATAGAGTTTGAATGAGTAACTTGATAAATCAATGCTTGCTAATGTTGGGTTATAAATTTCAACCGCTTTATTGAAGCTACTGCCTTCTATGTATTCAGAAATGAATAAATCTGCACCACCTGGAGCTGGTTCAGTAGGTTCAGGATCCGTTGGTTCAGGATCGGTAGGCTCTGTTACTTCTTCATCAGTACAGCTTTCTGTATAAACTTTAGAAATCCACTCTGGATGATCGATAAACGGGTTTCTGTTCCCTTGAAACTCATAAATTTTGTTGTTACGTTCTTGTTCAAACTCATCAACAGGATCACTTTCGTTCCAGCTTAATAAGGCACATAACTTACCTAAGTTCGCTTCGCCAGTAGATGTTAAACGATTAACAACTGCTAAATCAGGCGTTGTATCATTACCTTCATAACGTGTATCCATGTAGAAAACGATACGCGCTACATCACCTTTAACAGCATCACGTGGCTCGAAAGAATCACTATCTACTCTGTTTTCTGGCGATTCAGCTAAAGCATTATCACTATAATCAAAATCTAAATTTCCACGAGAAGAGTTAACTGAAATATCGGTAGGACGCAAATGATGGATATCTGAATAAGCTTCAGCACTTGTTTCAGGGAAACCATGGCTTTTAGCCCAAACATGTTCGCGATTCCAGTTATCTTGATTTGTAGATTGTGAACCACTACCGTTTGAAGACTTAGCTAGCGAAATACCACGGTAGAATAAAATTACGTTATCGCTGTTTAAAGGATCTTCATCAGTTTGCGTTAATGCAGTCCACGCTTCTGAATAAGTAAGGTTTTTGTGATCAGCTGAAATTGCAGCAGTAATTCTTTCTTTAATAATTTCTTGAGATTGTTCGGTATCTACAGCATCAAATACTTGTTCATAATATACAGAACCATCAAATGTTGATGCGTCAGCAATTTTTGTTAAATCAGGACAATTAAAACAAGCGTCGGTAATAATGTCTGAATCTGGCGTTTCATCAACTTCACCAGTACCATCGTCTACGCCATCATCTCCACCGTCATCACTTCCGTCGCCATTACCTTGTGAAGTAACAAGAACATCATCTAATCTAATGTATTCTGAACCTGCGTTGTTTTGCATAGCGACTTTTATTACTAAGGTTGAACCTTCAGCAATATCAGCTTCTACAGTAGAAGAAGTAAAGTCATCAATTAACGTATGTTCACTGCTCCCTAAACCTTCCCAGTTTGGTACTTGAACAAACGCAGCACCATCAACAGAATAGTATAGGTCGAAAAAGTCACTATTTTCGTGTGTACCATCTTCAGAGGCTAAAACAGATAATTTAATATCGGTTTTATTAGCAATATCAATAGATTCAGAAATCCATTCAACCACACCATCAACATCTCTAGCTTCCATTACTGCATTGGTTACTTTAAACCAATCAGAAGTTGCCGTTAATGCAGCGTTACTAATGTCGATAGACCAACGATCAACGCCAGACAAATCTATCGTCGAGTTAACAGCACCTTTATTATCTAATGCGGGATCATTAAAGTTTTCGCTCCAGATATCTTCTGCAAAAGCAGATGAACTAATTAATAAAGCTGACGATATACATAAAGCGACTTTACTTTTTGTATGCATAAACCGAGTTGATCTTGGTACTAATGAATCGACTTTAATAGTCTTTTTCTTAAACATTGAACACTCCAAATGATAACTTAATTAAAATATAAATCAGGTAAAAACACGAACTCCGTACTGATGTAAATAATGACGTGAAATTGTTACATTAATGTTATTGATATATTACACAATACAAAAACCTGACTACATAGTCTACTTTATAATTGCAAGTAAGCTTTATGTCACATGAATAATTTTCATCTAGCTAACCAAATAGACAATAAACGAAGTCCGTTTAAAAATCATTCGATTCTCTTCTAGGCAAGGTAATTAAAGGGCTTAATCAATATAGATATTTTATTGTGGTGTAATCATGTGCGGTGATAAAAGAGCAGACATAAAAAAGCCAGCTACCGACAGTGCTGGCTATTAGCAATAAATTGAAGAAAATATACAAAATAAAAATGTTAACAGATATTTTTATTTACACATTTGAATTATTTCAAATAAGTCACACAACCTTCGTAAGGCTTAGCAGGTTTAGCGGGTCTAACCTTTTTTTCAGTTCCTATATATAAGTAGCCAACAATATCATCCTGTCTATCCACATTGAGTGCATATTTAACTGAATTGTTGTAGCTTAATTCTCCTGTACGCCATACCGCACCAAAACCTAAACTGAATGCCATCATTTGCATAGCATGAACGCAACAACCCGCCGCTACTAACTGTTCTTGTTTAGGTACTTTATGTTCTTGATACTTAGTACTAACAATAATGATAAGTGGAGCTCGAAAAGGCATATTGCGTGTTTTTTCTAGTTTAGCTTCGTCATCAGTTTGTAATTGCACAGCATTAACAAAATACTCACTCAGTTTGTTAAGACCTTCGCCTTGAACAAGGGTGAAATGCCATGGCGTAAGAGCACCATGATCAGGTACTCTCATACCAGCACTTAAAATATTATGTAAATCTTCACCTGCTGGTGCTGGCTCACATAAGTGTGGATTAGACTGGCGAGTTAACAGTAATTCAGTGCTGTTCATAGTTATTCAATTCTCATATTTTATTGTGCTATTTGTTAAGCCTATATTATTAGCTTAAATCCGTGTAGCGAAGAACATGTATATATTAAAATTCTTTTAAGTGATTTAACACTCGTTTAGTTGAAATAGGATAAGGCATTTTAAGGTTTTGCGCATATAGCGACACCTTTAATTCTTCCAACATCCAAGTTACATCCGACAACTCTTTCGATAATGGCTGCCCTTTCTTCTGCTTACTTAATACCGTTTGATAAGCCGTTTGAGCTTTCTCAATTTCGATCATTTTTAATCGGTCTTGATTAGGATCAATAGGTAACTTCTCTAAACGTCTGATAACAGCTTGTAAATATCTGTTTATATCATCAAGTTTGTTATGACCTGACTCAGTTACAAAACCCTTAAACACCAGTGTCTCTAAATGCTGTTTAATATCACCATGTGATTGAATGATGTTTAAACTCACGTTACCTTTTAATTTTTTACGTATGTCATGAGCAGTACTCAGCGCTTTTTCTACTTTTATAGCACTGTCTAAAACACAATCTGCTATTTCGGCACGTATGTAATCTTTAGCTTTAGTAAACTCTTGTTCACTACGTGGCAAAGGTCCATGAGTAAGCAATAAATGCTGACACGCTGCCACAATACAATCTTGCAATAGGTCGGTAATAGATCCAAACGGATTAAAGTACAAACCTAACTTGGCTTTATTTGGTAGCTTTTCTTGCAGATATTTAATCGGTGAAGGAATGTTAAGTAAAATTAATCGGCTTGCACCTTTTAACATAGCTTGCTCGGCAATTTCTTGTTGCTCGAATAACTCAATCGAAACGCTTTTGTTATGATCGACTAAAGCTGGAAAGGCTTTGATAGTGATATTAGCCACTTTCTTCTCGTAGCCTGTTGGCAAGTCTTTAAAGTCCCAGGTTTCAATATCAGCTCTTTCAATGCCTTTATCTGCTACTTGCTTGATCGATGCTTTAACTTTGCCTTGCAGCTCAGCTTTTAATAAATCGAGATCACGACCTTGTTTAACCAGTTTGTTTTTCTCGTTTAGCACTTTAAAGTTCATGGTTAAATGAATAGGTAATTCAATATGTTCCCAAGAGTTTTCAGGTAATCTTACGCCTGTCATTCTTAGTAGTTGTTTTTCAAGCACTTCAACTAAAGGTTTATCCGTGTCTGTCATTGCTGTTACACAGGCTTCTGCATAATTAGGTGCAGGAACAAAATTCCTGCGTAGTGATTTAGGTAAACCTTTAATCAAGGCAACAACCAAGTCGAAGCGTAAAGCAGGTATTAACCAATCAAAACCGTGGTCATGTACTTGGTTCAGAATGCCAATAGGGATAATAACGCTAATACCATCATCTACATCACCTGGTGTGAAGTGATATTCTAATGGCAGGGTTAGGTTGTCTTGCTGCCAAGTATCAGGGTATTCGGTTTTAGATAACTCCTCTGAGCTCTCGTTTAACAAAAATTCTTTCGTAAAATGTAATAGCTTACCGTTTTGCTGCTTTTCTTTTTTCCACCACGACAAGAAGCTACGTTGACAGTTAATGTGTTCAGGCAATTTAGATGAGTAAAAATCTACAAGGTGTTGCTCGTCAATTAAGAAATCTTTACGTCGGGCTTTTTTCTCTAAGTTTTCAATTTCTTCAACAAGTGCTTTGTTCGCTTTGAAGAAGTTTTCTTGAATGGTGCAATCAGCGTTAACTAAAGCTTCTCTGATGAAAATTTCACGACAAGTATCTGGCTCAATCTTATTAAAATTAACTTTACGATTAGCCACTAAAATCAAACCATAAAGAGATACTTGCTCTGATGCCATAACAGCACCCTGCTTCTTCTCCCAATGAGGTTCGCTATAGCTCTTTTTAACTAAATGATCGGCTAAAGGTTCAATCCATTGAGCATCAATTTTACCCACCATACGAGCAAACAAACGGCTCGTTTCAACGAGTTCAGCACCCATTACCCATTTCGGCGACTTTTTAGCGACACCAGAACCAGGGAATATATAAAACTTACTACTACGAGCACCTTTGTATTCACGGTTTTCGTCAAGCTGACCTATATGACTTAATAATCCAGAAAGTATAGCTTGATGAATAATATCTTGATTACCTTCACCTTCATAATCGATTCGTGTTATCGGTGTTTTCAAATCGCGGAAAGTAGACTTTAATTGCGTAAGAATATCCTGCCATTCTCTAATACGCATATAAGCAATAAAATCTTTTTGGCACATACGTCTAAATTGATTACTGCTTAATTCTTTTTGCTGATCGGTAATATAATTCCATAAGTTAAGTAAACTAATAAAGTCAGACTCAGGATCTTTAAAACGATTATGCTTTTCGTCAGCTGCTTGTTGTTTCTCGTGCGGTCGTTCACGAGGATCTTGAATACTTAACGCACTAACAATAATTAATACTTGTTCGACACAACCTAAATCGATTGCAGTAAGGATCATTTTTGAAAGTCGAGGGTCAATAGAGAACTTTGAAAGCAAGCGCCCTATTTTAGTTAATACCGGACCTTTTGTGTTTTGAGCTTTAGCTGACTGGCTTTTATTTGACTGATCTTTACTTGTGGCTTTTCCTTGATAGGAAATAGCCGCAAGTTCTTCTAATAATTTAACACCATCATTTATGTTACGGCCATCAGGTGGCTGTACAAAGGGGAAGTCTGAAATATCACCTAAATCGAGAGCAAGCATTTGTAGAATAACAGTTGCTAAGTTTGTTCTTACAATTTCAGGATCGGTAAACTCAGGACGACCTAAAAAGTCTTCTTCTGAATATAAACGAATACAAACACCTGCAGATACACGACCACATCGACCAGAGCGTTGATTTGCACTCGCTTGTGAAATGGCTTCAATCGGTAAACGTTGTACTTTTGTTCGGTAGCTATAACGAGAAATACGCGCAGTACCGGGGTCAATTACATATTTAATACCTGGCACGGTTAAGCTCGTTTCGGCAACGTTGGTGGCTAAAACTATATTACGCCCTGTGTGAGGCTGAAAAATTTTGTTTTGCTCTTGTACCGTTAAACGAGAATACAAAGGTAAAATATTGGTATGGCGTAAGTTTGCTTTTTCTAACGCACTTGCTGTGTCTCTAATTTCACGTTCACCATTCAAAAAGATAAGAATGTCGCCGCTACTTACATCAGTTAGTTCGTCTACAGCATCTAAAATACCGGTAATAACGTCTGCATCATCACGTTGTGAACTGCCTTCATTTGAGTCATCAGCACGTGGTTCATTTAACGGGCGATACAATATATCTACAGGGAATGTTCTTCCGGAAACTTCAATAATAGGTGCATCGTTAAAGTGCTTTGAGAAACGTTGAGGATCTATGGTTGCCGACGTAATAATAACTTTTAAATCTGGGCGTTTAGGTAATATTTGCTTCAAGTAACCTAAAATGAAATCTATATTTAAACTACGTTCATGAGCTTCATCAATAATTAGCGTATCGTATTGACGTAACAATCGATCCGTTTGCATTTCAGCTAACAAAATACCATCAGTCATTAACTTTATATGACTGTGTTCATCAACCATATCGTTAAAACGAACTTTATAACCAACAGAAGTCCCTAGCTTGGTATTTAACTCTTCGGCAATACGAGTTGCTACAGTACGTGCTGCAATTCGTCGGGGTTGTGTATGACCAATAATGGCATCAATACCACGACCGAGTTCTAAACAAATTTTAGGAATTTGAGTGGTTTTACCTGAACCCGTTTCACCCGCGATGATAGTCACTTGGTTGTTTTTAATGGTTTCGCTGATGTGTTTAACGTTTTGAGAAACAGGTAACGATTCATTATAAGTAACTTTAGGTAACTTACTGATTTTAGATTGTTTGTTAGCTAATGACTTTTCTATAAGAGACGCTGCTTGTAGTAACGCGTTATTTCTTTTATCACCTTCACTCAGCTTTTTAGCATTAATTAATCTATTTTTAATACGACCTATATCGCAGCTTTTTATTTTGGTTAATAGATCAAAAAGAGATTGAATTTCTGGGATGGGATTTGGACTGATTTCTAACGACACAACAGGCTCTAATACTTATTTACATTGCGCATATAATATCAGTTTCTACCTAAAATGGCAGCAAGTTCACCTTATTTGTTTTATCTTTCATCCTTTATCAGTGATGAGGTTAAGCATCATAATCAGTTGATTTACTGTTAAAAATAATCTTTTGGGTTAAATATTAGATGTTAAACCAAACGGATTAATTTATTGAGTAACTTAGAGCTACATTAGCAAGCTTAGAACAAGCAAAATTGATTAAACATAGTTTAACCAAAAGCGACAAACAATTATGACTAAACTGTAACCCTGTAAAGTGATTTGTTAATATAAAGACCTTCATAATTAAATGTGTTTATAATGATGCGTTTACACTACATAACTTTTTGTTATTAAAACTTATTACTTTCAATAATTGGAGAAATATCTCGCTATGAATCCTATTTTAGAAGCCCAGTTAAATCATCGTTCTATACGTTCGTATACTGACAAACCAATAGACTCGACACTTTTGCACGAACTGGTTAGGCATGCTCAGGGCGCTGCATCGTCAAGCTTTATTCAGGCTTACTCAATCATTCGAGTGAACAACAAAGCAAGTCGCCAAACTATTGCAACGTTAGCAGGTGGTCAGCACTGGGTTGAGTCGGCTGCAGAGTTTCTGATTATTTGTGCTGATTTAAGACGTGTTGAAATGGCTTGTGTGAATCAAGATCTAGGCGCGCTTGAAGGAAATACTGAGCATTTTATTAGTGCGACAGTTGATGCGGCATTAATGGCGCAAAACTTAATGTTGGGTGCTGAATCTGAAGGTTTAGGTGCGGTATTTATTGGGGGAATTAGAAATGACCCTGAAAAGGTTTCTGAGCTTTTAGAGCTTCCAGATCAAGTTTTTCCAGTTTTTGGTTTATGTTTAGGCTGGCCAGATGCCGTACCAGAACTAAAACCTAGATTCCCTGTTGATGTGATTTTGCATGATGAAACTTACGCTAAAAATAAAACAGCGAGTGACATAGCAGCTTACGATGAGCAAATTGAACAATATTATAAAGAAAGAGGCTCTAACCAGCGTTCAAGTAATTGGTCAGAACAAACAGCAAAAGCTGTGCAAAAGAAGAAACGTGAACATATGTTAGAGTTTTTACAAAAACAAGGGTTTGTTAAATGTTAGTTAACCCTAATATTTAGCAAATTTTGACCCGACTTCTATCATGATAATAATCGTTAACGCTGATATAGAATAATCAGTGTTAACGCTTTCAAAGACTTTAATTTCAGTTTTTTCTTTAATATAAACGAGTTAAGCCGTTGATTTGTGACTTAATTTGTCAGCTATCTCGCCAGAACGCACATGTTTATCAATTGCACGTAATACATCATTTCGACAGATAGTGCCTAACAAGTTGCCATCGTCATCAACAACAGGATAAACCTTAGGTTTGTTTTGTAGCATATTCTGACCAAGCTCCATCACACTATCGTAAGGCTTAACCGTTAATACCTCTTTGCGCATCATTTCTGAAACGTAGGCAAAATGCTTGTTATGATAAATGCTGTCTAACATCTTCGCTAACACATCATTTTCAGATAAAAAACCAACTAATTGATTATTAGCATCAATCACTGGCCCACCTATTTGCTTAGTTTTTAAAAACCGTAGTGACGCTTCTTGAACCACCATATCTGGTGTGAAGGTTACAGGATAGTGATTCATATAATGTTGTACTTGTAATGATTCCATACCATTTGTCCTATATTGTTTTTATTATATTAGCGATATAGTTAACTGTAGACCTAATTAAAGCAAAATTCCTTAATTCTTCATTGTTTTATTAAAGACAATAACGCAGACGCTTCACATTCTGAGTTTGACTGGTTTAGTTGTTTAACGGCTCCTTTATAAGAACTTTTTAAATGCCCTTTTAAGTGAGGTAAAACCTTATTCTTATCGATATTTTTTAACTTACAAAACATCGCTAAACAATAAACCGTTTCTAGCTCAGTTAATGTAGATTGTCTATTCGCTTGTCTGTTATTACAAGATCCACATCCACCTTTAAACTGAAAGGCAGTATTAGAAAATATAACACCGAAGCCCATAAAACAAGCAACTAAATCAATTGTTTGAGATGTATACTCTTTTCCACCTGGTGGTAACTCAGGTGCATTCATCACTAATAGTGAAGCTAAAATTTGTGTAAATGAAGAAACCAAGTCTTGTGGTTGATTGACTTGTGACGGGTTATAGCTAATTTCAATAACCTTATTATTACCTGCATTTTCTTTAGATAAACTCTCACCACCGTAACTCACTTCAACAGCATTTCCGCTGCCATAGCCATCAGTATTTGCTACCGTAACAAGTGCAGACGGACCACGCAATAATCGACTTGTTGCCAACTTAGGTATCAAGTTAGTAGATGCACGATGTGGCTCAACTAATACTAATGGCCAGTTTTCCATACCTGCATGTTTAATGGTTTGACTAAACACTTGCTGTGCCATTTCATGAACGCTAGTCACCCTACCTGGGAAAAAATCATTAGTCGGTAATATTAATTGGCTTTCGTTTTTTAAAAAGTCACCGTTCAGATGAGTTATCGCCCACGAATAAGTATCAGCAATCCAATTATGAACACTATCTTCTACTACGGGTTTGGTTTTAAATAAGTCTAAAATCATAAGTATGTTTGTATCTCTTTAATTTATATCATTCTATTAACTGGATTTTTTAGCCTGCTGTAGTGCCCAATTCCAACCTTGCGTATTAAATAAGGCAATAGTTGAAAGCGAATGGTGATGGCTACCGCTCGACTCCTTTGTAGAATAAGACAGGTAAATTAAGGTTTTGTGTTCAGCATCGTAAATTCTACGTACTTTTAAGCTTTTAAATAAAATACTTTTTGACTGCTTGAAAACAATATCGCCGTCTTTAGAACGATCAACCTGTTTCAGTTGCTCTTCAGTTATAGGTCCAGTTTGTCGACACGCAATAGACATGTCAGACGGATCACTAAAATCTAAATTCGCTTCAACATGGCTAATATGACAAGTTACGCCAGAAATAATAGGATCTTGCTTGGCCTCAATAACAACATCTTTTGTGGTAAATAAACCTAAGCTGACTTTACCTACGTTGTCTGAACAACCCGCCAATAAACCTAAAGCAAGAACAGATGGAACAAGTGCAGATTTTGAGATCGCAGAGAATGAGAAATTTTTCATAAGGTTCACCAAAGAGTTAATATAAACAAATAGTAAACCATATTAGGCAAGGAAGTTAGCTGATTTTAGTATTCGGCCAAATGAAGATGTTGAATATCCAGAATAACTACACACTCAGAATAAATAACCCAGTAAGAACCTACGACTCCCCTTCAATTGGGTGAAATTGTGTAATATGCCAAAGCTCACTTGAAGGCCCGGTAAGATAAATAACTCTTCCCCATGGTTCTACTATTATTGGCTGATATTTAATATCAAAATCAGTTAAAGTCGACAGATTTTCATACACAGCATCAATATCAGATACAGCTAGTTGCATCATTAAATTAGTTTTAACGTCTTCATTGTAATGACGACTTAAGAAAAATGTAGAGCCATTGTTTTCAAATATAGATAAGTCGTCAGATGCACGTTCCATTGCAAAGCCGAATGCTTGATAGAATCGCTTAGATACTTCGTAATCCTTACTCGGGATAAACACTCTAATGTCTTCAACTTTCATATATTCTCCTTTTTAAAATATCGTTAAACTTAGTTTGAAAATGTCATAGACGAGTTAAAACAAAACACCGGTTCAACATCTAAATAAAGCTCAGGCGCCCAACATTCATTTCTGAATTTGCTGTACACATCTCTAAATGGAGTCTCAATAAGTCCAACTTCATCAAGCATGATTTTAGAAAAGTCGTTAGATTTGATCACAATATAAATATATTCAAATTCAGAGTCCTTTTCATAAAAAACAGAATCCCAGTAATAACCTTTTTGATCCATCTCATTTTTTGGAAATTCGATGTTTTCTTGCATATAAACGATGAGTTCGTCTAACTTTGCTCTTGAATTGCTATTAAGTTTTATTTTTAACAGTTTAGATTCCATTCTTACCTCTAAAATAAAACAAGCCTCATAAGAGGCTTGATTAAAATTAACGAAACAAAGTTCGTTTTAGTTATTTAAATATTACACTAATTTACTGACAACATTTACATTATTGTGCAGTGTTTTATGAACAGGACATTTATCAGCAATCTCTAAAAACCGCTGTTTTTGTTGTTCATTTAATTCACCTTCGTAACTGATATTTCGCACAATCGCTTCCATACCGTTTAGCTGTTCGCAGTTTTCGCAATCATCTTCATAATTACGTGTATGTGTCAGATCAACTTTAATATGTTTTATTGGCAATTCTTTGCGGTCAGCATACATTCTTAATGTCATGGCTGTACAAGCACCTAAACCTGCTAATACGTGTTCGTAAGGATCTGGACCTGTATTATTACCACCAACACGTGTCGGTTCATCAGCTAACCAGTAATGGCTAGCTGTACTTACATGTTGAGCAAACTTATGATTCTTTTCTTCTACTAATACATGACCTTGTGCAACATTCGCTTTATACGTTTCTACATCAGTTGGCACATAACGACTTGCCCATGCAGCGATAACATCAGCTGCATATTCAGAATCTCTTTTATTAGTAAGTAAGTGATCAGCATTATCTAAACTTACAAAACTTTTAGGATGAAGTGCTGCTTGATAAATTTTTTCAGCTTCAGAAATTTTAACCGTTGCATCTATTGGAGAATGCATCACTAATAAAGCTTTTTTAAGCTTACTAATATGACTATTACCGTAACTTTTAATATCGTCTAAAAACTGCTTTTGTATTTTAAAACTTCTGCCTGCAAGGTTAACTTCAGCTTCGCCATTGGCTTCAATATCATCGATATGTGCTTCAAAATTGTGTGCTACATGTGCAGCATCTGACGGAGCACCAATAGTAACAACAGCTACTGATTCTTCAACTTTTTGAGCTACACCTAAAACAGCTGCGCCACCTAGGCTATGACCGATAAGTAATTTTGGCGCACTATATTCTTTACGAAGAAAATCAGCGGCAGCAATTAAATCTTGAATATTAGATGAGAAATTAGTATTCGCAAAATCACCATCGCTGTTACCTAAGCCAGTAAAATCGAAACGTAAAACAGCAATACCTTTAGCTGTTAATGCTCTGCTAATACGAGAAGCTGCAGCAACATCTTTACCACAGGTAAAACAGTGAGCAAATAAAGCATAAAATTTGATATCTGATTCAGGCGTTTCTAACAACCCACTTAATTGATTACCACCACTGGTAAATTGTATTTTTTCACGCATAAATATTGTCTCCAATTAAATCATTATTATTGTAGTTATAAGTAGGTAACCTACTAAATTCAGTTTTAACAGTCACTTACTTTGTACCGAGAAATAAAAACGTTAATCGTTTGAGATTAAACGATTAACGTTTTTAGTTAATTTTGTTTTTGATGGCCTTGAATTGCCTTCACTGATGAATAGGTTGAAACACAGTAAGGCACAAGGTAAGTCAGTAGGATTTGTGCGATCTTCTCACCTGATAAATCCATTTCAAGAAGTGTTGAGCCATGATTTATAACCGCAAGTATAGTCCCCACAATAAGAGCCACTTTAAGAGCTGAAGATACAACTTTTTTAGATAAGGCTAATGCAATAAAGGTAGTAGACTGTTCCGACATATATATTATATTTCCTATTAAACTTAGCTTTATAAAAGCTCATATAAATTAAAGTTACGCGAATTCAGATTAAACGCGCGATTTAATTATTTTTGTTTATATTCACAGAGAGCTAAAACATAGTTAAAGCTGTGTATAAAAACTATAGTTAAAATCTTAAGGTATCAGACACATGTTTTTGATTAATAATTTCAGATATCCCCAAAAAAGGCTGAATTACTATTAAATAGACGTTTAAATACGTAAAAGCTAGTTTTTCACCATATATAAGCAATGTGCTTCGGGTAGAACTTCGGGATAAGTCGTTACTGTAAAACCATATTTGTTATAAGCTTTAATCGCACTTTTGTTATGCTCTAGAACGAATAAAGAACATTCTTTAACTCCCAACTCATTGCAACCTTCGATAGAGAGTTTTTCAATAAGCTTAGCCGCTATTCCCTTACCTCTATGTAAAGGATTAACAATTAAGCGGGCTAAGTGACAACGATTTAATCTTAAATAGAATTGACCAAAGGCAAGCATATCAGAATGTTCAGATAGTAATACGAATGAGCTTAATACATTGATATTAAGTTCAGCAGAAAAGCTTGATACCGTTAATGGAAAGTCGAGTGTAGAGCCTGACCAATCAATAAGTTCACCTTGATTAGCAAACCATTGGGTCATTTCGAGTAAATGTTTATTTAACGGTTTAATTAACTTCATATTTAATGGTAAACGTTCTTAGATTGATTAAAGCTGTACATGAAAAAAGTGTGTATTTTTCAATCCGCATTAATTTATATCGTATACCCGCTATAAATAAAATAGAGAATGTGTAACTAAACCTGATCTCGGCTTAATATATTCTTCTCTAACAACTACTTTTACTTGCTTCATCGTTAAATTTTAATAGTAATAATTTCAATGAATTAAAAACATCTTAAACTGATTTCAGGTTAACTAAAACTCTTTTATATCTTCAATAGACTGATTATTAACAAAAGATGAAAAGCTATCTGCTAGTTGTTCCGTTTGAGCTAACACAGCTTTCCAATAGGTAATTCGAGTGTCTGAATCCATTTCAGTAAAATCAGTGCGATCAGGTATTTTATTGTAAGGCAGAGAATCAACAAACTTCTGTGACGGACAAATCATCACAACATTATAATAGTTTTCAGCTGACACTTTTCGCGCTAAGTTTTTATCGAACCACCCTGCTTTAGGATTTGAGCTAAAATGTGGATATAAAACCAGCCCTTCATTTTTAACCTTAAAATCAAAATGGTAATCAATAATCCCACCATCTCGATACATGCCTTTAGGCGAATTAGGAATATTTTTAATACCCTGCATTACCATAGGAATTGAACCTGAAGCGAGTAACGCATCTTTAATATTATCAGGGGTAAAAGGTATAGTCGTAGTTTTAAATCCGTAGCTATCATTAATGGTTAATGAGCTACTTGCAGGTTGATAAATAAAACGCTCGTATTGAGATTTTAATAATTTCCTATCAATGCGGTTTAATAAATAACTACTCAGCAAGCCTGCACCTTGAATCAGCTTATTTTCACTTGCTGTTAAACCTTTAGATTTGGCAACAATAAAGTGTGCTTTGAATATAGGATTATCAATAATTTCTTGTCCGCCCGTACTACCAAAAACACCATCTAAAAGCTCACGTGCTTTTCGAGTAATTTCAGCGGTATTAGCGTTAGCCGAATACGTTGTTTCTGAATACGATGTGGCTAATCGTTCAATAGCAGCTAAAGGATCGTTTTGTGCAAAACAAGAGCTTCTGAAGCTCCCAGCACTTGAACCTATTAAGTTTAAAGGCTCTGTTCTGCTTTTAAAAAATTCTCCAAATAAATATCTATCCAAACAGTACAATACAAACCATTTTGGACCACCAGACGCACCTAAAAATGAAGTAAACAACTCTTGCTTAAAGCCTTGTTCTTTTATTGTTTTTAAAGCCGTTTTACCTGCATATATTTCTATCATTTAACTTGTATTCTCGTTTGTGTAATTATGTTTTGGGTGTATTGTGTAGAACAAACTGTATTTAAGTTGGAATAAAACTTATCAAAACTTAGTCATTAATTATGAAGCACTGTAATCGGATTTTATTAAACCAAAACATTTGAGATCATGAAATTTATCTTTCCAGAAACCACTTTGGCGTCGAACCCCTTCTTCTTTAAATCCAACTTTCAGCAATAAAGATTCAGATGCGACATTCCCTAATACTGTGTCTGCTTGTATACGATTGATAACACCACAAGCCAAAGTTCCTTTAAACGCTGAGCTTACAATGGCGTGAATAGCTTCAGTTGAATATCCTTTGCCCCAAAACTTTGGATTTAAATCATAACCAATAACGGCATTTTTCATCTTGATATTCCATGAATTAAAACCACAGGTTCCTATCAATTGCTTTGTATCTTTTAAGCGTATTGCCCAACGAATACCGTTACTTTCTTGAAACCTATTATTAAAAAACCCGATGATCTTAGTTGCTTGGTCTAACTCTGTAAAAGCAGCAAGATCATAATACTTAACTACATCAGGATCAGTGAATATATTGAAAACAGCTTGTGTATCTTCATCAGACATTTGATTAATAATGAGTCGCGGAGTCTCAAGTTGTGGGAATTCCATTTATACGTCCTTGAACTAAGTCATATTACTTTTATATTAAAACTAAACCTTTTTAAAACCTATTTGATTCACTTTCGAGCCACAGTAAAAACAATGGGTACGACGTTTTGCTATTCTATGTCCGCAATCTGAACATTCTGTTGGTAATGCGAGTTTGCCATCAGCTTTACCATCTCTTAAATCTATTTCTTCAATTTTGCTCATGATTTCTGTTTGACTGACACCTAAATCACCTAACAGCTCTAAAGCAGCTAAATTCATCACGTAAAGTTGATCAATCTTTTCAGATAACACATCAAGGTGACTTTCATTCTGATGCGCTCGGATTTTAGTTTGGTCACCTTCTATCTCAGTTTTCCCAATCCTTAAATCTCTGAAGGCATTTTGTAAATATGACATGTTATTTCCTTATAAAGTGCTTTAAAACGTTAAAATATTGTCTCTAATATAGTATCTAATATTGCTGTTAGTCTTTTATCTATATAAAGAAAGCAACAATGAATGCCTGACAATATAAGTGATTAAGTTACAGATTTCATTATCTATTATGCTAACTGAGTTTTTTTTGTTATTTGAAAGCCATTTAAATAACAAGGTATGTATTTGAGATATAAAATTACAAAACGGTTTCAACACAAATAAAAAAGGAACCCGTAGGTTCCTCTTCTTCTCTAACTTTATATAGTTAAAAAGTTAAGCTTTAATTATTGATGAGCTTTTACTGAGGTTGATCATTACTTGAATAACCGTCTGGAGCATCCGCATGTGATACTAAACGGAAACTATCAAAGTAAGCTTCGGTACCATTAGCAGGCGCACCTTGCGATGTGAACGAAACATTATCAATTCGCAATTCATTGGCTTTTTGAACATCACTTGAAAGCTTACCATCTGAATCTACCGTAGTATCTCCGATAATAGTATGTGCATTGTAAGTGATATAAATAGTGGCTGAATCATTTGAACCTGAATTCAAGCCGCTTAGCGAGAACAACTCAAAGCTATCGTCTAAATCAGTATCCACTAGGTCAGCGGTAGTCACTACCGTGTCGTTTAGAATAATGCTTGAGTCACCTTCTATACGAACTGTAACTGAAGAGCTTGAACCATTTTTAACTAACATAGCTAATTCAAAATCGTAGTTAGTATTTAAATCAACATCAACTTCTTGAAATAGTACAGGTGAAGTATTGTCGTGCGTTGCTTTGTTGTAACCTAATTTAGCCGAACCATCAGCGCCTGAAGCTGAGTTACTAGACCCTCCAACGTCACCTTCATTAGTACCTTCAATTGTTTGCCACTCTCCATCACCCGCTTTAAATTCTACTAAATCAGAATCTGAAACCGCTTCGTTAAGTACAAAATCATCTACTGAACCGCTTATAACTGCAGTGGTTGCACTACCTGAGTTAAATGTTACTGAGGTAAACTTATAGCTGCTTGAGTCTTGATCGCTATAGTAAGTTACACCGCCCACAAGTGCAGACAGTTTTGCTGTACCTTTAACAAAAGCAGACAAGGTGTAGTTCGTGTTAGCTGTCACACTTACTGATTGACTTACATTCGCTGCATTGCTGTCTAATTTCAAGCTTGCTCCGCGAGAGAATATCTCTTCAGCATCCGTTTCTATAACACCACCATTATTAGTCCAACCAGTAAAGTCGCCTGAATCAAAGTCATGGTTTGCTAATGGAACTACAGCGACATGAACTTCACCAGGTGTTGCTGTATACGTTTTAGGTCCAACATCTGCAGAGCTTAATAAAGCTAGAGTCGCGTCTGTTGTTAATACTTCATCAGCACCTGAAGTGGTTGTGTCAGAACGTGTTTGTCCATCGATATCGATAGTGGGTAAAGTGAAACTTCCTATAGCCACATTACTTTCAGCAGTTAATGATGGGCTTGAAGCGCTAGGTCTAAAAATACCATCGCTATCTGCAACTAACATAGCGTCAACCATATTGAAGCCAGATATTGTTGCATCGTCGTCATCGTCTGATAACACCAATCCATCTACATAGTTACCTGCATAAATAGAGTTGGTTGGCATTTCATCGGCATTACGAATAATCGCTCCAACAGCATCTGCAATAATGTTATTGATAAAATAAACACTGTCTGGAGCTGTATTTTCATTACCACCATAAACATTCAAGCTATTTACGCTATCAACAATTGTATTGTTAGCAACTAAAACATTAGAAACATCTTGATAACCATTCTCACTATCGCCAGAACCATCACCTGTGGTTAGCACAATGCCACCATTCCAGTTAGACGCTAAATAGCGAGCTCCCTGAATGTAGTTATTCGTCACTATATGACTGTCATCAACAATACGAATACCACCAGAAAATGGATGGTCATCACCTAATACAAAGTTATTACTGATAGTCGCAGTGTTACCATGACGAGTTACAATAGAGCCATAGCTATCGCGTACGGTGTTGTTACGAATAGTGTTGTTGGTTGCTTTGTTAGAGATAACTTCAGCTTCACCTTGAATGCGTTCAAAGTAGTTATTTTCTACAACAGAGAATGAATCACCTGAATGTGAAGTACTTAAACCAATGCGAATACCTTCATATTCATTGTCTGAGCTAGCAGCATAAGCTTTACCTTCAATTGGCGGACGATCACCAAAGTAGTTGTAATCTATTTGTGCGTAATCTACTTCAAAGTCTGCTTCTATGCTCGTACTCCATCCATCTGAATAACGGTCTACAACAAGTAAAGCACCTCGAGATGTTTTACCTGAAATCCAGTTATGATCGAATCGTGTATGTGCACCGTAAATTTCAAACCACTTTTTAGAATCATCTGTATCGTTAACACCGTCATCCATATCAACAATAGTATTTTCAGTAATACGACAGAAGTTACATGGAACGCTGTTACCAAAAGTTTTAATTAAGTTAAAGTCGACACTTCCGTCTCTAAATACAAAACCTTGTAGCACAACATGCTCACCACTCATTACTATGTCTACTTGGCTATTAGAGATAACAGCTTGACCAGGGTTTTCTGCAGCAATAGTAATTTTAGCTTCAGCAGTCCCTACACCACCAAAATCTAACTCAAAATCATCATCGTAATTACCATCAGCTAAACATAAAGTTGTACCTGCAGCTAATGAGTTTGAAGCAGCACTTGTTAGCGCGCTAATTGAATCATAAGTCGTATCACAATTTACAACAGGTACAGCATCAGTATAACCATCTATGCTATTACCACCTTGCTCTTGAGAATAGCCATTTGCATTATTACTTGGAGGCGGAACAACCACTACGACTTCATCGGCACCTGTAATAGTTATAGTAACTGTGGCTGAAGTTGTATCTACAGTAGTTACTGTGAAAGTGTCGGTAACAGTATCAGCCGCTGTTAACGCCTGAACATTTGTATCGGTATGATCTAAAGAATAAGTCCATGCGCCAGAAGCATCTATTGAGAAAGTACCATAATCACCTTGAATATCGGTTTGAACAACAAAGGCATCTTCACCTGAATCGGGGTCTACAACAGATAATGTACCTGATGTATCAATCATCACATCTTCAGTTGCTGTTCCGGACATACCACCTGAAATAACTGCAGCTACATTAGTAACCTCAGCTGGAACAATTGGGTCTACTACTGGATCAACAACAGGGTCAACTGCGTCATCTCCACCGCCACCACAGGCACTTAACGAGCCGACTAAAATCCCCAATGCTAATTTTTTAGTTAATGTTTGCTTATTTTTTTGCATTATTGTTATCCATTTATGATAAAAACTTATCGATTGGTTAACCAATTACTTTATTTTTGTTGATAAAACGAACATTTAAAACTTAGCACCTTTACAATAAAGATCAAATAAAATTTACCAAATAAATAATATTGGTAAAATTGTATGCAAGAGTCAGATATGGAATTTAATTTAGACTTTAATAGTTTTTTATATGTATCAAACAATTTAAAAAAGTTACCCGTTACCATAAAGTCTATGATAAATAATTAAACAAATTAATTTTTAGTATTTATAATCAGCAGCTTGTAATTAAAATAAAATACCAGCAATTGAAGTGATAATAATAAAAGTATTATGTCGATAACTTGAGTTTTATTGAGTAATACCTTGATAGGATAATGAGTCGATTAAATACTTCAAAATAAAAGAGTAAAAAATCAATCAGTCTTTACAACAAATTCGGTCTGATCAACTCAATAAGCCATTACCAATTCGATTTACCAAAACTTATAATGACCTTGGTGATTAATACAATAATGTTAATCTTATGATATAAGCATATCTATCAAGGCAATAAGCTTTTATCTTAAAGTGGATATGGGATATATGACGTATCTGAACAGAGTAAAAATTGAAGTATGAGTAAGAAGTAAGTGTAGATATGAGAATAGATATGAGAAAAAACAGAGATAAATTACTGAGCTAATCAAAAAGAAAAGCCCAGTTATTTATTAAAGAAATTTTTTACCGATTATTTGAATCCAGCGTAAATTTATCATTCACTTCCCTCGCGCCATTCACTCCATTCAACAAAAAAGACAAACAGATTAAGGTAAGGCACAAATTTCTTCGTCTTTTTTATTGTAATAATCAGCAGACAATCCGATTAATTGAGGTACGGTTGCTGAAATGGTAATTGATGAAAAAGTACCAATCAAAATCCCAGTAAACAATGAAATTGCAAAACCTGACAACGACTCCCCTGCAAATATCCATATCGCCATAACAGTCGCAAGAGTTGTACCTGATGTGATCAATGTTCTTACAATAGTCGACTTAATCGCTAAGTTAACAATACGTTCAATACTAGCGCCTGAATTACGTTTCATAATTTCACGAATTTTATCGCCAACAATAATCGAGTCATTTAATGAATAACCAATAATCGCAAGTAAACTAGCGACAATAGTTAAATCAAACTCAATACCAAGCCAAGCGAATAACCCTAGAACTACGATCACATCATGACACAGAGCAATAACCGACCCTGCTGCTAAACGCCATTCAAACCTGAACGACAAATAAAGTAATATAACTATTACAGCTGTTATTAAAGCTAGCCCACCTTGATCAATTAACTCATCACCTACTTGGCTACCAATGTAGATAGAATCTTGCGGTGTAATGTTTAAACCACTTTGTTGTGAAAAGTCAGTTAACCAAGTTTTACCTTTTAAACTAATATCGTTATCGGCTTGTTGTACGCTCCAATGGGTACCATTTTCGGCTGAAGCTAAGCCAAATGTATCGGGTAAATAGTCAGTTAATAAGGTTTCCATGTTTGCTTTAGTTAAAGATTCTTGAGTGGTGAACTCTGTAAGGTAGCCACCAGTAAAATCTAAACCTAAATTCAAACCTTTGCTAAATACACCTGCTAGAGAAAAAATAACTAACGCTGCGGCAAAATATAAGCTGATAACACGAAATTTACTTAATGTTTCTGTTTGCTTTAAAAGGAAGTTGTTCATAGTTTTACTCCAAGTAACTGAGACTTGTTTTCACGAATAGAAAAGTTAGTTAATGCTTTAGATACAAATACGCCTGTAAACATGCTGGTTAAAATGCCTAAACATAAAATAATGGCGAAACCTTTTACCGCTCCATAACCAATGGCATATAAAATAATGCCTGTGATCATAGTGGTAATGTTTGCATCTAAAATCGTTGAAAAAGCATTGTTATAACCGTATTCGATAGCCGAAAGTACTTTACGACCGCGTTTCAACTCTTCTTTTATCCTTTCAAAAATAAGTACGTTAGTATCAACCGCCATACCGACTGTTAACACCAAACCAGCAATCCCAGGAAGTGTTAAAACTGTGCCAGGTAATAAAGACATTAACCCAAGTAAACTCACCAAATTTAAAGCTAAAGCTACGTTAGCAATCAAACCTAAACTGCGATACCAAACAAACATAAATACTAAAGTAATGCCTATGCCTATGCTTAATGCTTTAATACCGTTGTCTATGTTGTCGGCACCTAAAGTAGCTTCAATACTGCGTTGCTCAACAATTGTTACAGGAGCCGTTAATGAACCCGCGCGAAGTAATAATGCTAACTCTTGCGCTTCTTGTGGGCTCGACATATTAGTAATGCTGAATTGTGAACCTAAGTGTTGCTGAATCGTTGCAACGTTAATCACCTTGCTTTTCTTTACCATCACATCGTTAGCATCACGATAAAACTCAGAGAAAACAGTTACCATTGGCATGCCAATATTCTTCTTAGAAAAGTTAGACATTTGCTTGCCGCCAACATCATCTAAGGTCAAATTAACTAATGGCATACCCATTTCGCCAACGCCTGAACGTGCATTTTTAATGTGGCTACCAGAAAACACCACTTGGCTGTTCATGCGCAGTCGTTGCCCATTTTTATCTGTCATTTGAATAATACCAGCCGCTTTAGAGTTTTCAGCTAGTTGGTAGAAGTCTAAAGAAGCCGTTGCACCAATGATTCTTTTTGCTTCTTCAGGATCATGTACACCGGGTAATTCAATGCGAATTCTGTTTTTACCCTGCTTTTGAGTTACCGCTTCGGTAATACCTAACTCTTCAATTCTACCGCGCATGGTTTTAAGGGTTTGGTTCATGGTTTCTTGACGAAACAGTACTTGTTCTTTTTCTGAATACGTTAAAACAACTTGGTTATCATCAAGCTTCTTTTGATTTAATTCAGGGTACATTTTGTTAATTTCAGTCAATAACGTGCCTTCACTTAACTGCTTAGCAGAAGAGAAGTTAATCACGATGGAATTGTTGTCTGGCTGAGCTACTTTGCTTAAACGAATACGACTGTCTATAGCTAAGGTTTTAACGTCTAAAGCGATGCCTGTTAACTTATCGAATAGCGCGCGTTCTGTATCTACATCAAGTACAAATAACACACCACCACTTAAATCTAAACCTAGTTTTATTGGTTGTCCGTGTAACATTTTCAACCATGTAGGCGCTGTGTTTTCAGTAACGCTTTCAATAGAAAAACTATCGCTAAGCTCTGTGCTTAAAAGCTTTTCAATGGCTTTTTGATCCGCTTCGTTTGATAGCGTGATAGACGTTGTAGATGCAGATGTTCTTATCTCGTCAATCACTAGGTTGTTCTTTGCTAGCAAGGTATTAATTTCTTGTGCAGATACCTGTTCAGCTTGGCTGTTGTTGTTAACTAAATTAACCGTTAACTTATCAGAGTATAAGTTAGGTAAAGCGCTAACTATCATAAATAACAATATGAATATAATGACAATATTTTGCCATTTTGTGTGTTTTACGTGCTTTTTGTTACGTGAATTCATCATAAAATCTCTAATCTCAATCCCATCAATTCACCTTAATAAATCATAAGGAAATGGAATTGGTATAAATCAAATGTCACCGTATTTTGTAAATATGAAACTAAAGCTCTTCACTTATTAGCGTGAGCCTAGCTTTAACTCGATTAAAACCCAGCTAAAACGCTAGATTTATAGATCGAAAATACGATAAGTCACTGATGGTAAACATCAGTATGGAAAAAATTACATCATTGATTTTGAACGTTTATAAAGTACAGCTGTGTACTTGCATAAACGAAATTTTATGAATTAACTGTGGTAAGTAGTTCTAGAAGAATATAAAGAGTTGCCGTCTTTCCAACCGGAAAGTCGAGATGAATTACTGCTATGGCTTAATTGCTCGAACCATGGAGTGATTACAGGAGGGCTTGATAAATGCTTAAATACACCTGCGTTAAGTTTAATTTTGAAAAACTCAACAATTAATACATATTCAGGTGTGTTTTGTACTTCAACAGAAAATAACGAAGCGTTAAGTCTGGTTGTTCTTGGCAAGTTATATAAAACTTCAGGTTCATCCGTATCTAAACTAGAGTCGAAATCAATATCTAAATCAGAAGCAAGATTTGTTTGAAACTCTATTTGCGATGAACTGTGAGCGATTGAACAATCGTCATGAGAAAATTTAGAGATCGGCAAAGCACTAGCTGTTTTAGCTAGAACTAATAAAAACAATAAGATTGTTAATTTACGCCACATGAAGATAAACCCACTCTAAGATTGGCGGTATTATATTCCTCATCTTTTACGATACAAGTTATTTATTCAATTAAATGAAAAATAAAGAAAAACACAACAAGTGTTATATTATCACAATCTTATGTGTTATATTATCACACCTCTTGAAAATCTTGAGCCAACGGAAAAGAAAGCAACAAATACACAAACGTATGCTTACCACTTGTTCGAACAGCCATTAACAAAAAACACAGGTTAAATCCATGAACGTAAACTCACAACTTGTTGATAAATTTGCCATTGCCATATCAAGCTTATGTGTTGCACATTGTTTAATATTTCCTATTTTGGCAGTATTAATTCCTAGCTTTATTACCTTAGGTCTAGAGTCTGAAAGTATGCACTTTTGGATGATAATTACCGTTATTCCAAGCAGTATTTATTCTTTAGCATTAGGCTGTAAGAAACATGCTAAAATTTCTGTATTTTTAATTGGTGCTCTAGGATTAAGCTGTTTACTACTAGCCTTTGCATTAGGTGGCAGTATACTTGGAGAAACAGGTGAAAAGGCTCTTACTGTTATTGGCGCAATAATCATTGCTATCTCTCATGTAAAAAACTTTAAATTGTGTCAGAAAGCGGACGACTGTAAGTGTCACCATTAACAATAATGGTTAATAAGTAACGATTAAAGCTATCTTGCTGTTAAACTTATCAAATGAATAATAAAAAACTCTCTTCAATACCTACTAACATAATTACTGGCTTTCTAGGTGCGGGTAAAACATCTGCAATTTTGCATCTATTAAAGCAAAAACCAGAAAATGAACGCTGGGCAATACTCGTTAATGAGTTTGGAGAGATAGGAGTAGACGGAAGTTTGCTTGAAGCGCAGACCTTAAATAGTAAAAATGTATTTATTCAAGAGGTATCAGGCGGCTACATGTGTTGTTCGTCTGGTATCACCATGCCAATAGCACTAAATAAGTTATTGAAAGCAGCCAAGCCCGATAGATTATTGATAGAGCCAACAGGTTTAGGTCATCCAATCGAAGTACTAAAAGTACTTTCAAACCAATATTACCAAGATGTGCTTAGCTTAGAGAAAACCATCACTTTAGTTGACGCCAGAAACCTTGCAGATAAACGTTATACCGAACATGTTATATTTAATCAGCAACTACTGATTGCCGATACCATTGTTGGAAGCAAAACAGATCTTTACCGTGCTGAAGATAAGCAAGCCTTAATCGATTATGGAAATACTGAAGCAAGAGAATTCGAAGATATTGTTTTTATAGAGAATGGCGAATTACCTATATGTTTGCTTGCGGGTAAAACTCAATATACACGTCAACTTAACTCTCGAATTAACCAAGCCAAAACACACCTTCATAACCACACTAATTCGCATAGAAATGACCATTTAGCTAAAGATATAGTAACTACACCTCTAAATGAAAAAACTGTAAATGATCAAAGCTTAAATGAAAAATCGCTACCTAAATCAGGTGTTATTAAAGCGATCAATAAAGGTGAAGGTTTCCAAAGCATTGGCTGGCGTTTTTCTGCGGATAAAATATTTGACCGTGCTAAGTTAAATAACTTTATCGCCAGTTTAAATGTTACTCGCCTAAAAGCTGTTTTTATAACAAACGAAGGTAACTTTGCATATAACTTGACTGAAATAGACTTAATCGCTTTTAAAAACGATACTGAAAGCAAGATAAATGTTGGAAGTAAATTAACTGAATGTAATGAAAGCCGTATAGAAATCATATGTTCTAAAATTGACGATATTTGGCAAGAAAAGTTGCTAAGTTGTTTAAGTAAATAGATTGTCTTTCCGTTATTGTCAGCCCGTTCATTTGGAAACCATCATTCATCAATGGTTCATATTCTAAGAGTACTAACTGACACGTACTTTACCTATTAATCACTCATAGTTTGAATAATAATTGTCAGTGCAGGTTTAAGTTATTATAAATATTACAAAACTTTGATTTTAAAACTATTACTAGGGGGTGTTGATCTTTGTTTTAATTTTATACGTAAGCGGTAATCTCGTATAATTTACTTCGCCAAAAACAAACCTTACGAGATCACCATGCCCCGATTAATGCTCACTGATGAGTTGTGGTCGAAGCTAAAAGCTATTTTGCTTGAAGATAGAGTTTATAACAAGCTTGAACACAGACAAACGATGGAAGGAATTTTATATCGCTTGCGTGTCGGCTGCCCATGGCGTGACTTACCAGAGTGTTTTGGTTTATGGAATACCATTTATCGCAGGTTCCTTCTTTGGTCGAGAAAGGGAATATTGATGAGGTTATTCAAATCGTTATCCGCTAATAGTGATGTAGAGTGGGAGTTCATTGATGGTAGCTATATTAAAGCACACCAACACAGTACAGGTGCTGCATCTAAACAAGAGCAAGCGATAGCGTTAAGTCGAGGGGGTAATACGAGTAAAATTCACTTAGCTGTTGATAGTTATGGTTTGCCTATCGAATTTATTATTACAGGTGGTGATGTTCATGATAGTAAAGTGGCAAATGAGCTGATTGAATTATTACCTCAAGGTGATTTTGTTATCGCAGACAAAGGCTATGATAGTGAAGCTATAAGAAATAAAGTTCGAGAGCGCAACTCAATCCCTATAATACCGAGAAAGCAAAATTCAAAAACAGGTAATGGTGATATTGATTGGTGCTTGTATAAATATAGGCACTTAGTTGAAAATGCATTTGCAAGGCTAAAACATTTCCGTTCTATAGCTACAAGGTATGATAAATTGAAATTACAGTTCGAGAGTATGCTAGCACTGGCGTGCGCAATGATTTGGCTGTCAATGTGAAAGATCAACAGCCCCTAGTAAGATATTTGAGGAGAAGGATGAGTTATGGAAAGGTCTATGAATATTTTTAAATTATTAAAACCAACAAATACTTACGATATTATCGACCTTGATATAGTAAGCATGACTAAGCAAATTGTTAGTAAAACTAACCAATCTTTTGATAAAGTACTTATCTCAGTAATGGATGGAATTCCTAGAGGTTATAAAACTTTATTCGAACTGTCAGAATACGGCTTCGATTGTAAGCATAATGTTAGGGCAAAAAAACAAAACTATGATGTTAACCTCTATGGCAACCTTTTAGTATTAAACACTAGAGCTTACGGCTATCTTAATGAAGCTATTAAAAGTTGTGGAGAGTTTTCCCCTCTAAGAACTGATGGCGAGAAATTGTTTTTATTTAACCCTCTTGAATTTGTACAAGAAGACTTATCTCTCACTGAGAAAGCTTACTTAGATGGTTTTGAAAATGGACTTAAAAGTTTAGTTTTTGAAAGAGACGATATCAACGATAAATTACTTTTTAAATCTAAGTTGCAAGGTGGGCTTTCTATATATTGTACTGATGCATTCAAGGAGTTGTTGGCTGACGGTGAACTGAAAGGACTTATTTTCAACAAAGATATTTCTCGACCCATTTTATTAGTATATTCATCTATGAGCTTATATAAACCTTCTGATTGTTAGGTTAATTAAGATGTTGTAAGTTATATTTTATGCTCATTGGATAATTACATTTGCTGTGATCACTGAATATCATTAGGTTTGCTAAAAATTAATATAATTTTGCGTAAAATCTAAACATAGAGTAATAAAATGAATACTTAGACTCTTAGCCAGAAGCTGACATTAACTTTTGAGTTGATTACGACAGTTCAAAACTTGAAGATGACGATACGTTTTTTATTTAAAGATACAGTCTCATGACTTTAATAGTTATTGAATAAAAGAGAGAGAAATTAGGTTCTAGTGTCCGTTAAGCTAAATTGAAGCCATAGTCACTTATTATAGGGACATTACCCACCTCAAACTGAATACCAAATTTCGTCAATAACTTTACGGTCAATACTGGTTTCACTAACGTTAATATCCCACTCATTAATAAATAAAAGCATTTCACCTACAACTAATCTATATGGTTCATTTTTTACCTTAAAACCGGTAATCACCCAACTATTATCAGGTTCTAGTACCAAATTGATTTCGTCTTTAGTGCGGTTAAGAAAATCATATATGACTAATGTTGTACTTAAATCGATTCCGCCCATAGAAGCCCAAACAGTAACTTCATTGGTTCCTCCTTTCTTGACTCGAAATTTGACATTGTTACTCTCCAGCCAAATTATTCCTTCCGATGATTTTTCGATATTCATGCCGAGTCTCTATAACGCTCAAATAACAGGCTAAAAATAGTGGGCTAAAATGGAGCGGAGCGAAAAGCCCGCTGTTTTAGTCCTTGTTGATTTACTTGTTAGCCTGTTTATCAAAATACTCTTTAAAAGATAGTATTTCCTTCTCACAATATTTCATAGTGAGTGCAAACAGTTTTTTTGATGCATTACTTGAATCATTTTTCATCGTATTTTCTATGACAGTTGGAAGCAAGAATAATGACTTTGCATCCCTATCTTCTGGATCTTCAATGCTACTATTTGGAATTTTGTCATCAAGACAATTTAATAATTGAAGGTTTACGTTAATCCCTTCTTTTATTCCATCACATACACCAGAGAATGAAATCAAAGTAACAAGCAAAAAGGTAAATAATTTCATTGATCCCCCAATTCAGGCTAAAAGCTTATTATGTAGAAGTTTCAGTAACCCCAAAGCTTCGACAAAATATATTTATCATTTAATATTTCATAATTTCAACACGTTATAAATAAGAATATATCTTTATTTTATCTCTATTGATTATTACTAAGAAGTCTCAGTAATTACATCATAACAATAGAAATTTTATCACCATAAATCATAACCTTACTATAACTTAATAAATATTATGTGTTAACTAATACGTCTCAGTAACACGTATTAGTTAACGCTAATAAAAATAATAAGCATAGGAGTTACAAAATGGGACATTCACCATTTTTGGGATCTATTCGAGCGGTATTGAGAACATGTCATTATTCAATTCAAACTGAAAAAACATATTTGATATGGATAAAAAGGTTCATCCTTTTTAATAATAAGTAGCCCCCTAAAGACATGGGAGAGCAGGAAGTTGACTAATTTCCTATCTCAGATAGAAAATAACTATAATTAACTTGGACGTTTAGCACTTATTTTCATGACGCTAAATGTCCGCTTTCGTATCTTTGTTAACATTAGCTAGCGGGTATTAGAGACTTCTCTCGTTAGTAAAGAGAGGGCATTAGCTTTTGAGTTACTAACGGCACCTCAGTGCATAAAGAGGCTCTGCTTCTACAACTTCATTACGTGCTATATGTAAATCGTAATATTTTTGAACGTTCAGCCAAAAACCAGCACTAATCCCTGTTGATATTTCAAGTTTTTTTGCTAATGAAACAGAAACAGGCACTCTACCATTGGTAAATAAAGACACTTGCTTTCGGCTCATGTGTAAATACTTCGCTGCATCAGTCTGTGAAATTTTATGCCTTTCTAATATTCTTTCAGCAAAGATTATTCCTGGGTGCTTGACGCATAATTCATTACTTCTTACTAGTGCCATTTTTAGCTCCAATAACATCATTTAGGTTAACATCGTAAATGTCATTATTTCATTATAAGCCAATTACGGTAATATTACATAATCAAAAAATACTATTGAATAATCATTAATCTCGACTGTGTCGGATCACTTGTTGTTAGATAAGCTAAGGCTAACATCCGTTATCGTATCAGGCTGTGTGAAAATTCCCAGAGTAAAATTATTATGTGATGCTACGCGAATTAACAGTTAGTTTTACTTTAAAAGGTACTACAGAATTTAATCTACGGAGCCTTTTCCCGTTGATATTATCCAATTACTCAACTTTGAAATAGTTTTCACACAGGCTGGTATCAAAGCGAACCTTTTTAACCGAGTCTTTGAGCAGTATTCAGTAACAAAAACCTAACCTCGCCGTTAATAGTGATTTCAATAGTTCATGGTGGAAAGCTGAAATAGCATTATCTGTTAAGGACAAATACAGCTCGTTGGAATTGCTAATAAATATTTCCCAATAAAAAACGACTCGTTAAAGTCGTTTCTTGTTTAATCTGGTTTATCTCGTTCTAAAACATTTAGCTCATATGCCTTTGTTGACGTTGTAATGATTTATTTTTAACGACCAACTCAGGTTTCTCAATCGCATAAAGGTTAAGACTACTGAACAAACTCTTTAACTTAGCCGCTTCATAATCTTGCTCAATTTTTTCAAGCACTAGCTCATGTTTTTCAGGATATAAAGCTTCAACCGATTGCGAAATCAACTCGAACAACTTCTTCAAGTTAATCTTATGTATCTGCCCTGTTTTGTTAAAAATCCATTCAGTAATTGCCATAAAATCATCAAACGGTTCATCCGACAATATATGTGGTAACGAGTATTTGAAACGTCCTGAGTTACCTATCATATCCCAATAGCGAGCAAAGCGATTAATACGCTGCATAGTTGGAAAACTAACGCGGTCAGTACTTAAAATATTAAACGGTGGTAACGGATTAAAACGCAAGTCGAACGCTTCGGTATGCCTGATAATTGGGCTGCCTTTCAAACGTTTTAAAATACCCATTTGAATTTCATGAGGTCGGCAATGATAAAGCTGATTAAAGCTGTCTTTAAACGTATCGAAGGTTTCACCAGGTAAACCAAAAATGAGATCAGCATGAATATGCGCAGAAGTATGATCTTTTAACCAAATTAAGTTCTCTTTAGACTTAGCATTGTTCTGCTTACGACTAATATTTTTTTGCACTTCAACGTTAAAGGTTTGAATACCAATTTCAAATTGCAAACTACCTTCAGGAAACTGCGCTAACAACTCCTTTAGTTTTCTAGGAAGATGATCAGGCACAACTTCAAAATGTAGATAAAGATCGTCAGTCATTCTGTCTAAGAAAAACTGCATAATTTGCATCGTAGTTTTGATGTTTAAATTAAAGGTTCTATCAATAAACTTAAAGTTACGAGCGCCCCGCTCATACAAAATTTCCATTTGCTCTAAAAATAATTCTAGTTCAAATGGCGTAGATGTTTTATCTAAAGACGATAAACAAAACTCACACTTAAATGGACAACCACGCGACGCCTCTACATAAAGCAAACGATTGGTTAAATCTTCATCGGTGTAATATTCATAAGGCAAAGCAATTTCTTCTAGCCCAACGGGTTTAGATTTTAATACTTTTTTCTCAGGCGGCGTTTTATTGATAATGTCTTTACACAACTCATAAAAACTAATATCTGCAGGACCTGTTAAAACATAATCAGAATACTTAACAATGAGTTGCTCTTCAGTTTCATAACTAACTTCTGGACCACCCAACACCACTTTAATTTCAGGTGCGATAACTTTTAATAAGCTCACAACATCAGTGGTTTCAACTATGTTCCAAATATAAACACCAAAACCAACAATAGTTGGTTTAGACGCTAAAATTTGCTCAACAATATCAATAGCGCGCGTTTGAATAATAAACTCTTGAATCTCACAGCTAGTCTGCAACTCTTTTAAATTTGCGTATAAATAACGTAAACCAAAACTGGTATGAAAATATCGAGCGTTAAGGGTCGCGAGCACAATCTTAGGCGCACCATCATTTTCAGAACTATCACTTTCAACATAAGTCACAACATCAGTATTAATATTGATATCTTCATTTGTAGAAGAAAACTGTGGAGCCGCTTCAGTAAAGTTTGACGTATTTAAATCTGGTGAAGTTGCGCTCGATGAATCTGTAGTATTCTCTTCAGTTGAATGAATCTGTGTAACAGCTATTTCGGGATGTTTATTTTGCTCAGTCATACTGAATTGAATACCTTGATTGGGTCTGTTGATCGTTTTAAAGATAATTCAGGGATTATACGGGGAATGTGGAAGTTATTCAGTAATCTTATTTTTTCGCTACCAATATAAGTAAAAATCATTAAATAATGGTTACTACATTCCTACATTTTGGAAACGAACTGCATCCCCAAAACTCATTACCTGCGTTCTTACCTTTAGTCGCTTTACGCAATACCATTTCAGATCCGCACTTTGAGCATAACTGGCTTTTTATTTTCTCTTTTACAATTTCAATTTCTTTAACGTGTTTTACGTGTTCGCGGTTAGTGGTAAAACCTCGCGCTAGTCTGCCACTTTCAATTTGTTCAATAATGCTGGTAACGTCTTCTGTAGTAAAAACAATGTCAGCTTTACTTTTAATATATTCAATTCCTCCGCGTGCAAACCTTACATTTTCTGGCATTTCGGTTTTAAAGGTACTGTCGCCAATAAAAATAATGACTGAATGGATAAACTCGCTACTGATATTCAAGCAAGCCGTTAACGTTTTGGTGTGTTTGTAATTTTGGTGCAGTGGATTTTGAAATTTTGATTTGTGTTTGAATATTTGTTGCGTCCATTGCTTTTGATTTGCATTACCAAAGATCCAACCTTTCATATTTTTTGTTTCAATAACAAAAATGCCGTATTGAGATACAATGATATGGTCTATTTGGGTTGTACTTGTGGGTTGCTCTTGATTATTGTTATCACTAAACGTGGGTAGCGTTACGTTTTTAATTAAATGATATGCGCTTTTATTCAAGAAAAACTTAATAAGTAAGTTAACTTGCCACTCTCCAAGAACACCTTTGAACCAAGCTGACTTGATAATAATAATCAATATAAAAAAAGGTATTAAGTACCAAACAGCACTGAACATCATATTAAGGTAAGGCGATAAATCCATTTGATTCTTAATCCTCGTTAAAGCAATTCGTTAAGGTTTTACTTTATGTAATTCCAGCTATCTGTAAATAAGCACTAATTGATTGCTCTAAAATTTCGACGAGTTCTGCATCCATGTATTGATAGTCGTCTGGAATATCGAGCACTTGGATGTTTTTATATTTGAGTAAGTTGGTGAACTCAGATTTAAGTCGGCTTTTATGATGTTCTTCCATTACAAAAATCGTGTCAGACCATTCAATGTCTTTCACGTTTACTGTTTTTCTAGCACTTGAACTTGTTCCTGCAGATCTTACGTTCAGGTTTGGATGCTTTTTAAAGATGTGTTCGGCTGTAGGGCTACGCCATTGATTTTTACTGCATATAAAAAGAAGGTTTGTCATATCCATATGAAACTTAAGTAAGTGAAGTTAGGCAAGCATTAAAAACTTATTACAGAGAATCGTTTATTTAGGCAGTAATTACAAGCAGATAAATGAATTCTTTATAAACAATTCATTTATCTGATTTTAGTTTTTAAGTAATAAACATTTTATGTATTGAAATCGTTAAAGCCCCTACTTTCTCTTATATCGTTAAACTGCAGACATAAAAAAACACTAATAATTTAGTGTTTTTAGAATCTAAACTTTGATAAAACAGTCCTGTTATTAATTACGTTTAAACAACTCATTTTTACTGGCGTAAAACCAGGTTAAGGCGAGTAGCAATAATGTAACTACAACAGCTACAGGTTCAAATGCGCTGCCTAGAATTTCGCGATATTTCTTTGCCCAAAACAAAGCATAAAAACAATGATTGGTAAGAATAAAACCACACCAAAAGTTTAGGTATTGCGCCCATTTTACTTGTTTGAATCCGTACCAAGCTAAGTTTCCTAAAAATACAGAGATGATCAGTATGATGGTTGGAATAATAAAGTGTTTGCCGATAATAAATGTTTGCAATACTGCCAATATGGCGATGGCTGCAAAGGTAGCGATTAGCCAATCGAGTCCGTGCTGTAAAGCTAGTTTTTTCATTTTAATTGTCCGCTTATTTAATGTAATGATTGGTACTGTGTAAGTGATTTACATTATTAGAATGTGTATGAATAGACAAAAATCATAGTGTTATTAGTTAATTATTTAAATTTATAGCTAACCCTTAAATAAGGCTTTACCTACACTTAAAGAAAGCTAGAACTAAACCAAGCACCAAATATAAGATACAAAAAAACCGCTTACATGCTTTATATTAAGCTCTGTAAGCGGTTTTACTAATAGCGTTTAAGCTCTTAGCTGATTTCCAATCGGCAACTGTCTAATACGTTTACCACATGCGGCGAATATTGCATTACATAATGCAGGAGCATAAACAGGAGTACCTGGTTCACCAACACCTGCTGGTGGAGCATCACTTTCAATAATTTCCACGTCTATTTCTAGCGGGCAATCATTCATACGCGGTACGCGGTAGTCGTGAAAATTACTTTGTTGTACACGACCATTATCAAAAGTAATACCTTCACTAATTGCAGCTGTAATTCCGTAAATAGAACCACCTTGTATTTGATTTTTCACGGTATCAGTATTTACTACTGTTCCAGCATCAATGGTCGCCCATGATTTAATAATTTTAAGGTCACCTTTTTCTGAAACCTCTACTTCAACCACTGTAGCTACGTAACTTAAGAAGCTTCTATGTGCGGCTATTCCCATACCTCGACCTTTAGGAAGTTTTCTACCCCACTTACTCATTTCAGCTACTTTTTCAATAGCATTACGCAACCGACTAATGTCTAACGGGTAAACTGCTTTATCTCCGCCGTAATTATCATATTCAGCATTTTCTTCTGTCACATCTAATATACGGTCAGGACCAATAGTTTCTAATAAGTAATCTTTTTGATCTCGTCCTGCTTTATGTGCTGCTTCAGCAATAAATGACTGAATAGCAAAGGCATGAAAAATATTAGAAACCGAACGCATCCAACCTATTCTTGCTTTAGCAGGAGCTTCACCATTTTCTAACTTCATGTTAGGTGTATTAATTGGGTTATCAGTAAAACCTAAACGTAACTCAAAGCCAGCAGGAGTAGTAGCACCCTCTTGGAAAGTAGATACAATAGGTGAAAACGCAGTACGATGTAAATACGCTTCTATTGCACCATTTTTATCTAATGACGCTTCGATGTGTTGTGCTGAAACGGCATGGTAGAAACCATGTTGTATATCGTCTTCACGAGTCCATTGAACACGGATCGCTTTACCTGTTTTCATTGAAATGTAAGCTGCTTCGGCAGAAAAATCAGGTTTAGACTTTCGGCCAAAACCGCCACCTAACATAGTAACGTGAACGTTAATTTGTTCTTTTGGCATGCCAACCATGGCACCGACTGTTGTCATATCGGCTTGGGGATTTTGCGTCGCAGCCCAAACATCTACTCGGTCTTTGTAATACATTGCTGTAGCACAAGGTGGCTCCATTGGTGCTTGAGCTAAATGCGGTGCATAATAATCAGCCACTAATTTATCGCTGGCTTTGGCTAAAATACTTTCAGCATCGCCTATCTCTCGAATAGATCTCTGTGATGCAGATACTTTGGCAAGTAAACTTTCCTTAAACACTTCTGAATTATAATCGCCGTTTTTACCGTCATCCCATATTACAGTTAATGCTTTGCGGCCTTGCATTGCTGCCCAAGTATTATTAGCAACGATGGCAATACCACCTTTAGGCTGAAACAAAGGTGCGCCTTGTGGAGCTGGGATTTCTACTACGTCTACCACGCCTTCAATTGCTTTAGCGGCTTTTGCGTCAAAGCTTTTAACTTTACCACCAACAACTGGAGGACGAACAATCATTGCAATAAGCGCTTTAGGCTCTTGCACATCAGCCGCAAACGTTGCTTTTCCTGTTACGATATCTTTTAAATCGATATGTTCCATAGCGGTATTAATGTAACGCCACTCGCTACGTTTTTTAAGCGAGATTTTATCTGTTTCTGGTGGTGTGATGTTTAATGCATCATTTACCAACTCAGCATAAGTTAGGGTTTTACCTGATGTATGAGTAACTATGTGCTGCACTGCTGAACATGAATCTATAGATACACCCCAACGCGTTGCTGCTGCTTGTCGCATAAGATGACGAACACTTGCACCCATTTCACGTAGACGCTGCATATTGTAACGAATACTGCGTGAACCATCGGTATTTTGGTCACCGTATTTAAGATCGCCTTTACCTTGAATAACAACAACTTTGTCCCAAGACGCTTCCATTTCATCAGCTACAATTTGTGCAATTGCAGTGCGGATTTGTTGACCCATTTCAGAACGATGACAAGTAATTTCAACTATTCCATCAGGACGTAAAGCAACAAATAAATTAGCTCTTTTTGCTAATTCAGATGGCTTCTCAAGTACCCCAGCCATTACTCTAGGTGCTGCTCCTGTAAAACATGTACCAAGAACTAAAGCACCAACGGCAGCACTAGATTTTAAAAAATTACGACGCGTTAAATCAAAATATTGGCTCATACTTCTTCTCCTGCTTTTTCAGGAACATAATAAGCAACACCTGCCATTGATTTAGCCGCAGATTTGATCGCTTTATGGATGCGAGGATAAGTACCACATCGACAAATATTACCTGACATGCTTTGCACAATTTCATCATCAGTTGGCGTAGGATTAGTTGCAAGCAAACTAGCAGCTTGCATCATTTGACCACATTGACAAAAACCACATTGAGGAACTTTGTGTTCTACCCAAGCTTGTTGCACTGGATGTTCACCGTCTTCACTTAAACCTTCAATAGTAGTGATTTTACTACCTGAAACTGCGGAAACAGGCAATACGCACGAGCGTTGCGCAACACCGTTAATATGAACAGTACATGCACCACATTGCGCCATGCCACAGCCAAATTTAGGTCCAGTTAATTGTAACTCATCTCTTAAATACCAAAGTACAGGCGTTGTTGGGTCACCCGCAAATTTACGAATTTCACCGTTGACGGTAAACGTAATCATGTTTATATCTCCATTGCAGTAAGTAAATGATCTTGGTTCGTTTTCTTACATAGCATATTTAATTTTATTTATTGATATTATCAACTGTATATTACTAAACCATAAATTTAGTTTATTAGTGACTAATTTTTGATGATTGGTAAGTGGTATTATTATTTGAATGCATACAGCTCTCTCAGTACTATAGCCTACGTTATTTCATTAAATTTACCATAGGAAATTCATCACTCTAGCGTGATCTTGAATGTGATTTTTGTATCTAATTATTACAATTTAGAAATCATACTGGTATCAGCACTTCATCACAGAGGTGATATTGCCAATAATAAAAACAATAAATAAACAGAAAATGATTTGAAAAGGGCTATTAATTTACTTAAAAGCACTTATTGATAATAGAGTGTTTCTAAGCTCTAAAACGTTAAGTATCATTATCACTAGTCGCCTTTTCGCTATATATAAAAGCTATCAATACAATAATTGGGAAATTTTTAGTTATTGGACCAAATGGGTGCCACCAAAAACTCGGTTCAATAAAGGTTAAAAGTACGGTATACACTCCAATAATCATCACTTGTACAATACAGCACAGCTTAAGTTTGAATGCAGTAAGTATCCAAAGACCGAGTATAATATCTAGAATTCCACCTGCATAAACAGCTGTATCCGCTAAAGGGCCTGTAATACCTGAATTATTTAATATTTCATAACCAATTTCAGGCGATAAATAAATTGAGGTTATCCCTGTAAAAATCCATAAAAAGCTCAGTGAATACTTTGCAGCTTTAATTAGGGAATATTGCTGGCTATTGTTCATACCTACTCCTTTAAGCTACAGGAAATGGTTTAAAAACCATTAACCAAAAAATTGCCAAAATAGCGATAAAGGCTGGAATACCAAGTAAGGTCCATGTTCTCATTAATGATTTGAACTCAGGCGTAACTTGGTTTAAATCTAAAGAGTTTTTCGCTAATTCACGCAGTTTGTATTGAATATGAAGCACAGGTAACCAACAAATGCCTATAAAAACAAATAGCCCAGCAACGCAATAAAACCAAAGAGCAGAAAATGAATAGCCTAGTATGTTCATCAAATACACTCCTGTTATTATTTGAGTAATAACAGCAGGTGTTGTAAATATCCAATCCGCTAAAATCACATGCTTAGCGGTAATATAAATGGCTTGTGGATTATTAGAACGATTTGCCATAAACATAAAAAAGGCAATGCCCGCTCCTGTACCTGTTAATACAACAGCTGCAAGTATATGGATCAACTTAATAAGTAAATAATACTCCATTAGATCCCTGTTACCTTTTCTTCAAAATGAATATCCAAGGCTTCAAAGTCAGATTTAAATTCGTTTAATTCGATCAAGCTAATACAAGACATAGCGCCCGTTGGCAGTTGTGAGCTGTTGTTATCATTTAACAAAAGTTTTCTCGCTAAGATAATAGTTGAAAGTGTTGGAATATATGGACCATGACCTTTAGGCGCATACAAAGTCCATTTAATTTGTTTACTATTTCCATGATTGTTTTTACCACGAATAAGCACTTCCATAGCCCCTTTATCGCTACCTAGAGGAAGGAATATATTACTGGTGCCAACGATGACTTTTGCTAATGATGCCCAGCTTTTAACTAAGCCTATTTTTGATAAGTAAGCCATACCAACCATTGTTAAATGTAATAGTGGGATCTCTAACCCTGCTTGGAAGCTAACTCGCTTAGAAACACTATAACGCTCAGGGAATAATTCTAAATCTGGAACATCAACATTAGCTAAATAGCGTTTGCCTACAAAGCCACCAAAATCATTTACCTTTGGATCCATCCAACCATAAACATTTTGCCAACAGCCTTCCTTAAATACATTCAAAGGATGTCCTGTATAAGACAATATTGCCTCAACAGTGGCTAAACCACGCTCTGCCTTATTACCTGGAGCAATTGCAATATCTATCGATTCAATGGCGCAAAACTGATCTTGATAATGCTCAACTACAGCTGAAGATAATCCTGGTACAGAACTCGCTCCACTGACAATCAACACGCCTTTATCTATAGCTTGTTGATCCAAAATGCCAATATCACAAACAAACCTGCGGTCATCCGCTAAATCAATATAATGAGCTCCGCATTCTATACACGCTTTCGGCACACGATAATCTTGCCCTTGAAAAGGTCCACTTGTGTGAATAACTAAAAAGGGTGAAATAGTTGCTAATTGGGTTTTAAAATCGTCCGCAAAAATATCAATAACCAAAGGTTCTAAACTAGCTTGAGAAGTCGCTTTTAAGCTTTCAACTAATGCTAACGATTTAGCTAAATTACGACCAGCAATTAATAGAGTTATATCTTTAATTCCTGCAAGGTTTTCAACGATTCTTTTACCAAAGTTTCCATATCCACCAAGAACTATAACTTTATTCATGATTTGAATTCCTTACACGGAATAACAAAATCTACATGATAGTGTTCATCATGCCTTACCCATGAAGGTTTTTTAGAAAACTGTATGTGTTTTTTAAGATAAGGTCCGTAAGTGGTTTTGAAAAGTTCAGGCTGTAATTTAGGGTCAAATATTACTCGCCATAAATCTACACCTTGGCTAACTGCTTCTTTATGAAGCGCTACAATATGTGCAGCTAAAGCAATATAATCGATAGTGTATTCTTCATATTTTCCATCACTATTAAACTCGATATTGTAGCCAAATTTGTTCAGCGGATGCGTTGGCAAATGAGATGATTTGCCAGACTGATTTACAACGGGTGTCATAAAATCTACCGACAAACCATTACGGTGAGTTTTATGTGGTTTGAATTGCCCACCATCTTCAAAACCCGTTTCTGCATACTTAAATACTTTAGCGGGCAGCTCAACTTCTAACGTTTTATAGGCGTTTACTATAATACTGTGTACTTGCGAGTGTACGTTTGTTCTCCCCGCAAGACTAGAAATACGGCTGTATCCAACATAATTGGAACCCGAAAACGGTAACGCGATACCATTATCTAACCTCCCTTTTGAAGTTGTTCCATAACAAGTGCTCTCTTTAGCCTCAACTAACGTAGACAGCGTAGATAACATAAAAAAGATAAAAATTATTGACCTCATGCTCTATCCTCTAAATGTGTTTTACCTTGAGCTAATCCTAATTTTTTAACTATTTTGGCAATACAAACTTCTTTATCCACTACCCATAAACCATAACTTATAGGTAATACTTCAACTCCTGCTCTTTTAAATACTTTGTAGGTATTTAATTCAAAAAAGTCGGCCCATGGACCTGGAAAGCCAATTAAATCTATTGCCAAATATTGACCATTATATCGACAAAGGATATCTACTTCTGTACCAGCAAGGTTATAACTAGGCCAAGTTTTTATACCTAGTATTTCTAATTCACCTATTACATTTTGCTGAAATTCATCAAGGTCAGTTGTTACAGAGTGAGTTGCTTCAAATTGACTTATAGAGCCCAAATATTTTCGAAGTAAGTTTTGTTCAGGTAATTGGCTTTCATCTATTGATAGGAATAATATTTGCTTTTGCCTTGCTCGTGTAATGGTAACGTTGAAAACATCTGCTTTATTCAAATATACCGCTGCACGTTTTGAGTCATTATCTACAGAAAAAGAGATAAGCATAATGTCTCTTTCTTCTCCTTGGAAACCATAAGGAGTTGCCGCACGGATTTTATGTTTTACAATGTCAACTTGACTAAAGTTGGCTTCAATCTCTTTAGCTATATGTTCTGCCTGATGCCTAAAGGGTGAGATAACGCCTATACTATGGGTAATTCCAACTAGGTTGTCTGCTTTTATTTGGTTTTTAATAGCCTGTATAACATGTTCAGTTTCAAGATGGTTAACACCCGTTTTATCTCTTACTCCACCAACGCTCTGTAAATGAAGGTGACCACTACTGGTACAAGGTCGGTGCTGCATAACTTTTAATTTATTTTGATAAAAGTGTTGGTTACTAAAATGAATTAGCTCAGGTTTACTTCTAAAGTGTTCATCTAAAAATGCTAACTGTTGATGGCTAGACAATGCCGTTAAAGCTAAATCTAAAATAGAGTTGTCACGATAACTTACTACGCCTTCACTATCAGGTTTGAGATCGTTTTTAATAGTCAACTGCGCTTCTTTGCTTTTAGCCAAAAACGAGTAATGCCTCAGTTGTTTTGTATCGCCAACTACCATTGCCCTTTTTGCGCGATAAAGTGCGGGTAAACAACTACTGATATTACATTGGGTTGCTTCATCAATAATAACTAAATCGAACATTTCAGCTTTTAAAGGTAACACTCTATAAAGTGTATTTAGGCTGACGAGCCAAACAGGAAAAGCTGAAAGCAATGATGAATATTCAATATCATCGAAAAATTCAAATTGCCTTTTAGAAGTTCGACTTCGAATAGCTTTATTAAAAGCTTGTAGCGATGCCCTTTCCTTTTCAACTAAGGTTTTTAAATTTCTATTTTTTAATGCGCTTAAATAACCAGCGGCAAGCCTTTCTCGTTGAATATGTTTTGTATTAATTTCATTTAAAGCAGCCCACTCGTTAGTCAGTTTTTTAATGCCACTTTTTGCTAAAGCTAAATATAAACGTGTTATCCATTTTGTGTCTCTTTGTTGCAAGCCTTTTAATCTTTGCCCTCTAACAATGGCTTTATGACAAAATTTAACAAAGCTTTTTTCTAGTAAATGTAATGAGCTATTAATTGCTTTTAACTCTAATTCGCAAGTATCAGGTTCTTTATTTAACTCTTCTGTAAAATACCCTGCCAGCAGGTTTTCAATGTATGTTTTTAACTTTTTAAGAAACTCTTTTTGCCCTGCTCTAATCGATACATCACTTAAACCAAAGTTTTCACCTAACTTATCAGCAATAACATCTAAAGCGGCATCGTTATTAGCAACAATAAGTACAGATTCATCGCGTGCCATATGCTCTGCTGCAATGGCAGCTATGGTATAGCTTTTACCCGTTCCTGGAGGGCCTGAAGCGCAACCTAAATTTTCGTTGGCGGCAATTGAGATGATTTTCTTCTGTGGTGTTGACAGCAATCCTGGCAGGTAATCATATTTTAGAGACTTGATTGCTTCTGAGTTTTTAAATGCTTTTTGTGAAGGTAGTAACAGCTCCGATAATGGTGGAGATAGACTGTCAGATTCAATAACCTCTTCTAGCTCATGAAGTACACCACGACTGCTTGTTGATCTTTCAACAAAAACCAACATGGAAGCTGGAAGTAACGTCGGTGTTTTTCTTTTTAAAGCTTTTTTAATTTCATCGGAGTTAACAAGGCTAGGAAAGTTAAGCAACTCAAGTAAGTTTAATTCTAAAGGGCTATCTTTAAGCCATGACAGCCACAAGGATGTTGATTGAATGTTTGTGCTATCTTCTAAGTCAGGTCTGCCATCACTTTCAGGCATTAATAATTGCGTTAACGATTCATTTATTTCAGGGGTTTGATTATTTACAGAAAAGTAGTAATTGTTGTTTTCTTCTTCTATTACCGCTTCATTAAACAGGATAGGTGTAGCTACCTCTTTCATTTCGCCTTTGATTTCGAGTTTTCCTACTAAAATAAAGCTCGCGTAAAGCAATACACGTTCGCGTTGATAAACTTCAACACGCTTCATCATTTGTTCAGCAAAGTCTTGAGGAATAGGCATTCGAGGAAGAAAGCCTGAGCCTAAATCATCTTGACCTTCTAATATGAAACAATCATCTTTTTTGAGTTTATTTAAGTTCCATAAATTCAGATCAGCACTGTCTTCTTTGTAGCAATCTCGGTAGTAGGAAATGATATTTTTGATCGACACTGTTAGCTTTGTCCTGACTGTATAAATTGATTTACCACTAAGGCACATTCTTTAGGTTTTGTTTGTAACACAAAGTGAGGTCCTGCTATTGTTTTAAATTCTATATGATTAAAAATTTTAGAAACTTCCTGACTTTTATTCGCAGATATAAGCTTATCTGAAAGTGCTTGAATATATAGAGTTGGTAATTCAAAAGTTACCTGTGGAAGAACTTGCTTGCTCATAACCTCTAATCTATTTTTAAGAATTTCATCTGGAATGGATTTAATCACTTTTACGAAATTGGATACAAGCGCTTTTGAAGCTCCTCTCCCCAAAAAGAGTAATTTATGAAAAATAATGGATATAGGCGAAGAAGCCAAAGCTTTAATAGGTAACCGTTTAGCAATAGGTAATAAGTATTTATTGGGAGAGCTTAGGAAACTAGCGACAAAAATCACACCTTTTATATGTATTGGGCCAAGCTTAAGTAGTTCAGGAACAATACCTCCAGAAAATGACTCAGCAAGTAAAATGTAATCTTGTTGCGGTAATTGTTTATATATAACTTGAGCTAATGATGCATGATCTTGAGGAGCATGTTCTGGTAATGGAATAACTAAATAATCACCATCAACATGAGATAAAAATTCTGTAAATAGTTCTCCTGTACCATCCATACCGGGTAATAATACTAATATTGAAATAACGACTTCCTTGTAAGAAACAAAGCGTAAACATTTGTTAAACAAACTATATTATAGGTCACTGAGAAAAGCTATTGATGTGAAGCGTTATAAGGATAGTTGGAATAAACAATCAGAGGTTAAAATGTGTCTCTTTATTAATTCGTCAAAAGCTAAAAAACGCTAATAAATTAGCGTTTAATAAAACTTTAAAACTCAATTAACTTGTTCAACTTATAAGCTTATTGTAAACAACACTTCTTGAATTTTTTGCCACTACCACATGGACATGGATCGTTACGACCAACAGTTGGTAATGCACTAACAGGTACACTGTTTTCTAGAATGGTATTTTCGTTATACATAATACTATCTAATAAACCGCCATATTCCATTAAAGTATCAAAATCATCAGACTCTTCATCTTCTGAGTCATTTTCAATCCAGATTTTTAATGTGTTAATCATATTAAAATCTGTTTGAACCATACCTGATCCAACGAGTTGGCGGCTATTTTCGTTATTCCATGCCTTTACTTCAGATTCTTTAAACCGTTCTTCATCAAGTAGGCCTTTATCACACAATTCGTTAAATTGGCTTTTAAAAGTATTTAATTGATATTGAACACAACAGTCGCCTAATACACTCATTAAAAAACTGTTAATTGCACTTGGAATAGCTAGGAATGAAGCCAACCATCGACGGACATGTTCTTCTAACTCATTTTCATCAATGATCCCTACTTCATATTGGGCAAATACCGCTTCAATCGCGGCTCCTTTTCCATACATAGATTGATGGCCATCAGAAATAAAATTACATAATGCTTGGGTATTTCCATCTGCAACATTGAAAAATAAAGTTGGTGTTAATTCAGTGATTGTATCGCCAAATAAAGTTTCTAGTGGAGTTAAAAAAGAATCGCTGCGTGCAAATAGGTGTAAACATTTTTCTAAAGCAGGTGAATACTTTAATTCGGCTAATAATAATGTTCCAAAAAACAGAATAGGCTCTTGTTCATTGGTTAATGACGTATCGTCTGCGATGAACTGATCGATGATATTTTCTAACTCAATATAAAATGCAGGCCAATTTTGTTTTGCCGCGGATATACCAGCAATAGTTAAGTTGTCGTCGTTTGGATTACTTATTGCCAATAAAGTTTGTTCTAAGTTCATTTAAAGTTCCGCGTTGAATAGTCATTTATGAGTGCATATACCGAAGATCGTATACTAACATTTCTTATTATTGTTAACATTTAAATAGATAAGTTAAGCAAATAAATTTTCAATCAAATAACCAGCCTGCTTTCTCGCCATATAACAAATGATTAATACATCGTTGATATCAGTTACAAGTCAAATTTACGATACATAATGTCTAATATATTTGACATCACTTAAAAGTAAAATTAACATTACACCATGTCAAATATTTTTGACACCACATAATAAGGGGTAAGAAATGTCATTTGTTCATAAAAGTGTTTGGGTGCAATTTTTAATTACTGCATTTATTGCATATTCCTACGGTAGTGAGTTTGTTCATTTGTTTTCAACAGAGCAACTTAATGATGATAGCTTTAGCTCATTACTATTTTCTACGGTTATTAAGCTCGTTATACTTAATTTCGTTGTAAATATCATAGTGGCAATATTGAGTAACAAGGACGAAGTCGAGCAAGAAAGTGATGAGCGAGATGTATTGATTAATTTAAAAGGTGGAAACGTCGCCTACAACATGCTGAGTGCTTGGGTGGTATTCATAATAGTTAGCTTATGGGCAACATCATTAGGTAAAAGTCTTTACCATTTTGGTACATTAAGTGGAGAATTCAACATCTTGAATATATTACTTGTAGGCTTTCTTGTTGTAGAAATAATAAGATTTTCTTATCAGTTATTTCACTATCATAAGGGCGTGTAATTATGCCTAAAGTATTGACTAATAATGTTCGCGTTTTACGCTTTCATCGTAATGAGATGACACAGCAAAATTTAGCCAAAAAGGTTAGTGTCTCTAGGCAAACTATTGTTGCAATAGAAAAAGGCAAATACTCACCATCGTTAGAAGTTGCCTTTAAAATTGCCGATGTATTTGATGTATCGATTTCAGAAGTATTTAGTTATCAAGAGCAAGTTGATAACTAATATTTGATTCTAAATTGCTGCTGATTGATGAATATTAGCACTATAATTTGACTGTACACTCAACAAATAAACCATTCATCCACAAATAAAACCCTCTATTGTAGATATCAAATCATAGGCGAAAAAATCTGATATGTTTCAATAACAGGTTCTTAGAATGTGTCGGATATATTCAAGGATGAAATTATATGGTTTTCACATGGATGTGATAAAAGCCAAGAGATGGTGATTTCAACTCTACATCAGGTTTAGCGCTATAAACCCTCGGTTCTAAACATTAAACTTTAGGCGAAAAAAAACTGTTATCTTTCGATAACAGGTCCTTAGAATGTGACGGTGAAATAGAGATTTGAACTCTACTGAAGGTTTAGCGTTCTAAATTATCTAATCCATTAATATAATATAGACAAAAAAAACGCTAATAATATTAGCGGTTTTTATTTACAGTATGCTGAAAGATATGAGACGAGTTAAGGTTTAGTAATTTACTATAACGTTATTCACTCTTAAACTAATATGTTAACTATATAGTTTTCTCATAATTGTACTCATTTCACTTCGCTCTAGCGCGTAATCAATTGTGCGAATTAGCAAAGGTGAATTAACCTCAGTTTTATTAATCGAGTCTACTATATCGTCTGATAAAAAATCTTGATCCATACTATCCTCATCTCTTCCTGAGAGAAGGATGATTGGCGGTATAGATTCATTATTTTTATGTGCTTTTTTAGAGAAATCTGCAGCAGTCCCGTCTGGCAATTCATAATCTAATAATACTACGCTAAAATCATTATCTTTTATCGCTTGCAAGCCCTCTGCAATTGTAACGGCTTCGGTAATATTATAATTTTGATTATTACCTTTCTTTAGTAACCTTGAAATGTTTTCTCTATCAACATTATCATCATCAACAAGTAAAACTGATACATCGTTACTTCGTTCTATTCTATGAAGTAGCTTCTTAGATCGCGTTTCTATAACACTTTTAAATTGTTGTTGAGCATGTTTTAAGGCATCTTCTACGAACTTTAAACGTGATATATTAGTAATAGTTATCACTACACCTTGATTTGATTGACTTAAATATTCTTTTTGTGCGTAAGGTAAAATTCGTATTAACGCTGTTTGACCCGAGTTAGTTGATATATCTTTTTCAATTTCAATACCGTCTGTACTAACGTTCGCTATTTGAGTTAATAGTTCGTCGTAGTCTAGTTCATGTGAAATATGATGAATAGGTCTACCAATATCAGAGGCTCGTAAGTTAATATAACTCGTTGCATGAGGCGTAAATTTACGAATAGTTAGGTGTTCATCTAAAAATATAATACCAATATCGGTAGAATTTATCACACTATCTAAATCAACATTCGCTTCTGTTAATTGATTGATTTTTTCTTGATATTCACTATTTACGGTATATAACTCTTCATTTACAGACTGCAATTCTTCATTCGTACTTTGCATTTCTTCGTTTGCCGACATCAACTCTTCGTTTGCTGATTGCAATTCTTCGTTGGTGGTTTCTAACTCTTCGATAGTTATTTGTAAATGTTCTTGTTTTTTGATCAGTTCTTGTTCTAAGTCATAAATACGTTGTTGTGACTGTTCACCCGCATCAAAGGTGATTGATTTAACTAGTTTACGTGTAGGTTGCTCTTCTAAATGCTCAATAAATTGAAGTACATAGGTACGCGGTGCACTTTGATGTTCACTTTGTTTAACAACAAATACAGCTAAATCAACAAGTACCTCTACTTTACCTATTTTGAAGCTTACATCATTATAAAATACGTCATCTCCGTTTTTCTCGCTCCGATATAATGCCGTCGAGATAGCGATGCTCAAATCAGGTTTAATGATTTCTTTTATATTGGTACTCACTTTTCCAGAAGTAAATCCTCTGGTATAGCGAGATACATCACCGTATACAAGCACTGCATCAAAACTGTCGTTTAGCACGATACAATCAGGTGCGTAATGTTCTATTAGTTTCTCCATCACGGCTGTGTATTTATTATTAACAACTGTTTGAGAAGATCGGGCTGTATTTGTTAAATTAGGTAATGTTGAAGATGGTGATGATGAAAGCGACTCATGTTTTAACATTGAATTACTTAAAGGCAAACGTGTGGCACTCACTTTTTGAAAAATACGTGTACGTTCATCAATAACTTCAAAGTTTACTTGCATATTACCTAAAGATTCTGAATTACCTAAAAACAAGAAACCATATTGTTTGATAGCAAAATAAAAAGAAGCAAAAACTTTTTGTTGAGCTGCATGCTGAAAATAAATAAGCGCATTTCGGCAGCTTACTAAATCTATATTTGAAAACGGTGGATCTTCAATCATATTATGCTGAGCAAATATAACCATTTTACGAAGCTCTGATGATACGCGGTAAGCATCGCCTGAAGGTATAAAGTAACGTTCAAGTCGCTCACTTGAAATATCATCAGCAACTTCTGCTGAATAAAGTCCGTTACTTGCTTCAGTGATTATTTCTTCATCTACATCTGTAGCAAAAATTTTAACTTGGCGATCAATATTGTGTTTTCTTTTGGCTTCATCGAATAATATACCTATTGAGTAAGCTTCTTCGCCTGAAGAACAAGCTGCGATCCAAATGCGTATAGGATCACTTAAATTTCCAGACTTTAATACATTTTCAACCACTAATCCTGTTAGTTTTTTAAAGGCATCACCGTCTCTAAAAAAACGTGTAACATTAATTAATAATTCACGATTAAGTATTTGAACTTCTCTCGGAGAATCAAGTAATAAACGTAAATATGACTCTAACGAGCTCAGTTTATTAGTAACAATACGACGTTCAATACGTCGAGATACTGTAGACGGTTTATATTGTGAAAAATTAATTGAAGATTTGTGTTTTAGTAGTGCGAAAATTTCAGTAAGCGTATCTTCATCTCTACTACTACCAGCAGTGTAATTGATAGTAGGTTCATCGCCCGAAATATAAGGGTGATTCATGTAATTAACTAAACTTTCGCCCATTTCTTCAGGCGTTAGCACCATATCGGCTAACCCTGTATTAATTGCACTTCTAGGCATACCATCAAATTTTGCAGACTCAGGCTCTTGAATTACAACAAGCCCCCCTGCCTCTTTCATGGTTTTAATACCACGAGTACCATCACTACCAGTACCAGATAAAATAACGCAAATACCACGATGTTGTTGATCAACAGCTAACGAGCGTAAAAACACATCGATAGACAAATGTGGGTGAATGTCAGGCATTTGGTCAGATAAAAACAGTTTACCTTCTGTTATCAACATATTTTGACGTGGAGGCATTAAATAAATAGCACGAGCTTCTAGTGTAATACTGTCTTTTACTTCAAAAATTGGAATTGTTGTATGTTTACTTAGCAATTCAGACATCATGCTTTTGTAGTCAGGAGATAAATGCTGCACCACTACATAGGCTGCTTGTGTGTCTGTTGGTAAGTGTCCAAAAAAATCTTGTAAAGCTTCTAAACCACCTGCAGAAGCGCCAATACCAACAACATGTGTAGGCAATATTACGCCTTTGTTTTTTGTTTCTGTATCATTAGTATTTTTATCTTTTAAATTATCCACACAAACTCCGTTGGGTTATTAATTTTTTCTTTGATGATTTTGTAACAACGCTAAAGCGTTAGTTTCAGTCAATGGCTTATAAAAGTAATAACCTTGATGAATATAGCAGTCAGTTTCTAACAACCATTCCATCGTAGCTTTATCTTCAACCCCTTCGACAATAATATCTATTTTTAACATTTTTCCTAAGCCAATAATGGCAAGCACTATGCTGGCATTATCTTGATCAATTAAAATGTCTTTTATAAAGCTTCGATCAATCTTTATCGTATTAATTGGCATTTGCTTTAATATGCTTAACGATGAATATCCCGTTCCAAAGTCATCTAAAGCAATAGTGAAGCCAGCATCTTTTAGTTTTTGTAGATTTAAACCAGCTATTGACGGGTCTTGAATTAGAGCTGTTTCTGTTACTTCTAACGTAAACCATGATGGTGTTGCTTCTTTATCAGAAAACATTCTTATAATGGTTTCAGCTAAATCAGTACGATGTAACTGATTTGCAGATAAGTTTATTGCTATTTTCTGCTTATTATTAACTATGCCTTTCTGATGCCAACTTTTGGATATTTGTATAACGTCTTCAAATAACCAAATTGAAAAATCGTCCATCAAACCGTTGTTCTCAATAATATTAATAAAAACATCAGGTCCTACACTACCTACGTTAGGATGTGTCCAACGAGACAAAGCTTCAAAACCCACAAGATCTTCTGTACGTGCATCAATTTGTGGTTGAAATACAAGAGAAAAGTGTTGGTTGCTAATATTACTAAGGCTATCTTTTAAGTTTGATAGCATACTCGATTCACTTTCTAATTCTTTATTATAGAAGCAATATTGATTACGACCCAATTTTTTGGCTTGATATAATGCTAAATCTGATTTTCTAAGGATATCACTAGGTGTGAGCACTTCATCATCAGATGTAGCAATTCCCACACTACATGATAATAAAATATTCTTGCCATCTAATTCGAATGGAGCATGCATAGCTGTAATAACTTTATCTGCTATGGGTGCTAAAAACTTATGTTCGATCACATCAGTTAAAATAATAGCAAATTCATCACCACCCAATCGCGCAATAGAATCTTCATCTCTTACCGCTACTTTTAATCTACGACCAACTTCCTGTATAACTTTGTCGCCAACAGGATGTCCCATGGTATCGTTAATATGCTTAAATTTGTCTAGATCGATAAACATCACCGCCATTAAACCATGTCGACGAACTCTCGATATGGCAACGGTTAATCTATCGGTAAAAAAGGTTCTATTTGATAACCCCGTTAAATGATCATAATTTGCTAGTTTAGTTAGCTTTTCTGCATTTTGTTTAGTGCGAGTAATATCTTGCATGGTGAGTATCATGCCAGTTAATTCATATCGGTCACTAAATAAGCCAGCAATATGCAGTTCTACCCAAATATTTTGATTAGCTCCACCTTGTAGCTGAATTTCTTTCTTAAATTGTTTATGTTTTGAGGTAGACCGAAGCACTTTAGGCAATAAGTTTTTTTGGTCGTTGTCCGATAAACAGCTTAGCCATTTGCGCCCAATAGATTGCTGTAAATTTAAATTGGTATATCGAGTCCACGTTTCATTTACGTAACTACATTGCCAGTTATTATCTACTTGTATAATTGCCGTAGGTATCACATTAGTTAATGTTTTAAATCGTTGAATAGAAGAATAATACTCATCGTTATTAATTCCATTTTCTTGAAACTTTTCATTCAACATCAAACCAAAAAATTGTTTGTTTTCTTGCTTATATTCAAATAAATGTATATCAACCTTTATTGACTGATATTCACTGAGCATAAAGGTGACATTATTCCAATGAGTACAATCTAAATGCCCCAAAAAGTTAAGCTTACTAATAGTAGAAAACACTTGTAATGCCGTCTCAGGTATTGCCTTTTCTAATAATTTATCTAGCGCCACCCAACCACGTTGAGTGTTTGCATTAAATAAACGCTGTGAAGCAGAGTTGGCTTTAACAATGACTAATTCATCATCGAATAATAATGCGGGATGAAAAGTGTTATTTAAGATGGTTTCTATTAACTTTTCATCATAAAGCTCTACTGGACTAACTGAGTTTTTTGGGCGAGCTTTACTGCCTTTTAATAGGTTTAAAGCCGTAGATAAAAAAGGTTTTACATCAACTAATACATTGCTGTCTTTATTAATAATAATATTTACGAGAACAACGATTGCATATAAGCATTCATTCTCAATGATAGGAAGGTAGCAAATATTTGTTATTTTTTTATGTGCACATAAAGGTAAATTTGAAGCGATATTAATCTCATCAAAGTAAAAACTTTCTCTTATACATTCTTGTTCGAGAAATGTGTTTGTTATTTTTTGGTTGATTAAATCTTGAGTGCTGCCTAATAAATTAAGGTCAGTTACCACGGCATTGGATTTTTGGTCGATAAAACTAGGTGTGTTTTCTTGATCAACTAAGTAGCCAAAAGACATATCAGCATTTGTTGCTTTTGAGATTTTCTCGACACAATGCTTTAATAAAAGGTTACTAGCGTTATTCATAAAGTGTTGTTATACATATGTTGTTTACTATCTATTGTAGTTAATAATCAGAATATATCCTTATACTGTGAGTTATTTATTTTATATTTATCGGAATACTAATTTTATATTGCTTAAAATTGAGTAAAAAACTTACGTATTGATTTAATAATCAATGAGAAACGTAACTATAGATACTCTTAAATATCAATATTTAGCGCTAGTTTACCTGTAGTTACAGTGGTTACAAGTAATAAAATTGTAAGTGTTAATGATCATCCTTTATTTCTTTGTATTATTAAATTTAAAAACTGTTTCAATAGCAAACATAGTAATTTTCACAATAAATATATTTTAAAAAACATGAGAATGTCAGAACATAGCGATGTAATAAAAACTGACGCTACAATTAGAAGTTGTGCGTTAAATCTAATATATATTTACACTTAGTAAGGTAAAATAACCTTCATCTTGCGATTAAAAAAACACTATTAATGTGGCGGTGAGATAAAGGTTTAAACTCTACAAAACGGTGCTGCTCTATATACCCACAGGTTAGAATGCAAAAAACCCGCTAACCTTTCGATTAACGGGTTTCTCTTAATGTGGCGGTGAGGTAGAGGTTTGAACTCTACAAAGGTTTAGCGCTATAAACCCAGTACTGCATATATTAAACATTAAACTTTAGATGAAAAAAAACCGCTAACCTTTCGATTAACGGGTTTCTCTTGATGTGGCGGTGAGATAGAGGTTTGAACTCTACAAAGGTTTAGCGCTATAAACCCAGTACTGCATACATTAAACATTAAACTTTAGATGAAAAAAAACCGCTAATAAATTAGCGGTTTTTTAGAATGTGGCGGTGAGATAGAGATTTGAACTCTAGAAGGGCTATAAACCCTTGCTGGTTTTCAAGACCAGTGCTTTCGACCACTCAGCCATCTCACCTGAATGCAATTAACGCGTTGCGTTAAAGCGAGGCGAATATTAAAGAGAGTTGAAACCTTTGTAAAGTACTTTTTTGAGGAAAAGTGTGTTTTTTTACTGGTTGGATGAAAAACAGCTGAACAACGAATAAAAACCATACATATCCTGTCTTTTACTTAGTGGAATAATAAAATATTACATTAATACCTACATTAAATATCCTGTATTTGTTTACAATAGATATATAAGCACTAAAGTTGAGTGATAGGTTTATTTTTTTAAATAGGAGTTTTATGAAGTTACTTTTAATCAAATCTGTAGTTTTTAGCCTTGTTTCAATAAGTAGTTTAGGATGTCAAAGTCAGGTAGAACTTACTCCTGTCGAAATTGATCCTAATGCAAACCATGTAACGGTCGATAATAACCAGGTTAACAAGAAAGAAGTTAATCAGTTAAAGCGTAAATATGCTGTATGTAAAAAATCATCTAGCCCTATGCTAAAAAATAAAAGTAAATTAAAAGAAATGTTATTTAAAGAGGGAAAGTTGAATAGCGATATGTCTGAAGACGAAATTAATACTTATGTAAATGAGTATATTAAGAAAAAGTCTTCTGTGCCTTGTAAGCCGTTGTCTAAGTAGTCGGCTAACTTTCCTTTATTAAAGGTTGAACATGTTTAAATTATCTAAAATTGCCCTTTTGACCAGTTTAGTCACTTGTAGTGGGATGTCTTTTGCTGATTCCGTTGCTCACTCAGCTTCTACAGATTTTGGTATTGTTGATAAAACAAGAATTTTATATTGGTTAGAAAAACGTGGTGAGCTTTCAGCTAACGCATCTGACGCAGAAAAGCAGCAAGCTTTTGATAGTTACATTGCCGATAGAATGAGTAACCAAAATAATAAGTTACCTAAAGGCTTAATGAATAAACGAGCTGCGGTAAATAAAGCGGTTAAAGCTTCTATTATTGAAAAACAATCGGTAAAAAGCACCAGTGTTCAAAAAGTTGATGGAGATATTGATAATACCATTAAAGTATTAGCCATCATGATTGATTTTCCTGACTTGCGTTACAACGATAATGGCTTAACGGCTTTTGATACAGATATGTATTACGATGACTATCCGATGTCGCACTATCAGAATTTATTATTTTCCCATACTGGTTTTACTGGTCCTGACGGAGATAATCTACAATCAGCTTACCAATACTATCAACAAGAGTCAGGTGACACATTTGCCTTTAGCGGCAATACCTTTGGTTGGTATACAGCAAATAACAATGCTAATTATTACGGCGCTAATAATGATGACCCTAGAAACGCTATAAATGAAGATGACATTAATGTTGATGAACTTGTAATTGAAGCCGTTGAGAAAGCGGTTGCTTTAGGGCAAATTGATTTAAGTGATTACGATAAAATTAGTGAAATTGATTTTGATGGTGATGGTAATTTAGATGAACCTGATGGCATAGTCGATCACATTATGATTTTTCATTCGAGTATCGGTGAAGAGTCTGGTGGTGGCGATTTAGGCGACGATGCAATTTGGTCGCATAGATCAGCTGTATTTACTGAAGACTTTGATGCCGTTAGCGTTACAGGCTCTGATGTTAAAATTTATAGCTACACTATTACACCTATCGATGCTTCTATGGGCGTTGTGGTTCATGAATTTGGTCACGTTTTAGGTGTACCTGATGAATATGACTTAACAAATGATGCTACCGGAGCACCTGTTCAAGCTTGGTCTGTTATGGGGAGTGGGAGCTGGTTGGGAAGTCCTCGTGGCTCTGAACCTGTATCTTTTAGTCCTTATGCTAAAGAATTCTTTCAAGATCGTTACGGTGGTAATTGGGTAAATCAACAAACGATTACTTTTTCAAATTCAATAAATGAAACGTTATCATTGGTAAGTGCATCGACACATAATGGCAGTGTTGATCAGATCAAAGTTGATCTGCCTATTGTACCGAGAGATTTTGGTCAGCCCTTTACTGGGGAGTATCAGTATTATTCAAATAAAGGTAATGAGTTAAGCAATTCGTTAAGCTTTAATACAAACTTAGGATCTAACAGCCCTACTTTAACAATGAAAGCACGATGGGAGATAGAGCAAGATTACGATTATGTCGTTGTTAATGTAAACGGTACTGCAGTCGCAGGAAATCACACTGAAGTGACAAACAATATTTACCCAAGAGTTAATAACTTTATAAGTGGTGAATCAGCCAATATTTCTGGCGCTTCAGCAGACCTCGGCTGGGTCGATTTAACCTTTGATTTATCTAACTACAGTAATGAAAATGTTACAGTTGAGATAGTTTATGAAACAGATGAAAGTGTTTATGACTATGGCTTTGTAGTGGATGACATTACAGTTACATCAGGTAGTACAACCACCTTTAGTAATGGTGCTGAAACTCTTTCTCCTATTAGTTTAAGTGGCTTTAGCCGAATAACTAACACGGTTGAAGGAGATGAACATCATTATTATGTGCAACTTCGTGACCATAAAGGCAATGACTCCTCTTTACCTTCTTTAGATTATGATCCTGGTGTTTTAATTTGGTATAGAGATGTAGGTATTGACAACAATAATGTGAGTGACCACCCTGGGGATTTATTTCTTGGTGTTGTTGATGCAGATCAGAACTTAATATTACGTAATGGCAACCCTAGAGATACTGAAGTACAAGTACGTGATGCTGCTTTCAGCTTATACCCTCAAACAGCAAGTACAAACGATACATCATTAACAAGCAAAGCTATATTCAGTGATAGCGATGATTACACTTCTCCAGATCAGGTTAAATCCGGTATTAACCTCCCTGTGTTAGGGGTAAATATAGAAGTGATTACTCATGCAAGTGATAACTCTTTGGCTTCCATAGTATTGACCAATAATCTTGATACATCTGATGACGGTGATACATCTGATGACGGTGATACATCTGATGACGGTGATACATCAAATGATGGTGATACATCAAATGATGGTGATACATCAAATGATGGTGATACATCAAATGATGGCGACACATCAAATGATGGCGACACATCAAATGATGGTGATACCTCAAATGATGGCGATACATCAAATGATGGCGATACAACGGAGACTCCAGTTACAACTGTGCCAGATGAAACCGCAGATACAGCATCTACGAATAATTCAGGCGATTCTGGTGGTTCAATACACTGGTTAACGATTCTATTTGCAGGTTTATTTGTTAATCGAAAATACGCTAAGAAAAAGTAAAGTTGATATAACTTCACTCAACTAGATCTAGCATTAAATTGAGTGATGTTATTATAGTTGTAAATTAAGCCCTATATGCTCAGGGCTTTTTTTATGCCTGTATATCCTCAAAGAACTTACAATCACACTTAACATTACAATAAATAAATATAAAACAATTACTTACATAAACCCCATGTTAAACCACTTTCCAATAAACAGTTGTTTTTACAATAATTCAACTTTAACTACGCATAACTAAAAGCACGATTAAAACCCCATTAGCCTCTCAATTTTTAAATGACTTACCTCTTCCGTTAACCAGAGTTGAGATTATTTAAACACACAACACTCAAATGATACTGATTCGTATTTACATTAAGATGGCGATTATGTATCATCTTCGCAATTACAAATTAAGTAACCTGAGCTCAGCTTAACAAATGTTTCTCTAGCATCTAATTTTCCTTACTTCTGCGTTAAATTTACTTGCAATATCTCGCTATTGACGCGAAATTTGCCTTGAATTAAGAAAAACTATCAAGCTAGAGAGTCAATTAAAAAATGATTATTTATTTTTCAATTTGTTAAATATCTCTTAAACACAGTTCAGGTTAAGTACTAAAAAAATAAGACAAAATAAGAATAATTAAATTTGTAGCCACATACACATTAAATTGAATTCAAGGGTTGTTAGCGTTTTACATTTTTAAATATAAAACTTAACAGCTAGATTAGGATATTTTATTTAAAAAAACTGTAGATCAGACAACGTTTAGTTCAACATTATAACAAAAAGGAATCAACGGTTTAGTTACCGTTTTACTGTTAAGTATTATGAGAAAGAAACTATATAAATGGCACTCTCTTGGTGCCCTTTTTGCAATGTTACCTTTGGTTATTATTTCCTTCACAGGAAGTGTATTGGTATTTAAAGTTGAATTAGACAATTTATTAATGCCTGAAAATATGCAGGTAAGAAATAATAACGATACAAGTTACATGAAAGACAGATTATCGTTAGATTTACTTATGGCTAAGGTAACAACTACTTACCCTGATCATGAAATTGGCAGTTGGGAAATATTTGATGATAAAAGTAGAACCGATGCTGCGTATCTTATTAAACATCATACAACGCAATGGTCGAAAATTTATATAAACCAATATAATGGCGAACTCCTGTCTTCACCTGTTGGCTTATCAGATGATTTATCCGATTGGTTATTAGACTTACATTACAAATTACTGCTGGAAACTAACGGCATGTTTTTAGGGGCTATTATCTCTATATTACTCTTGTTTTTAGGCGTTAGCGGCATTGTGTTATATCGAAGATTTTGGGTTAACTTTTTTACATTACGCTTTAAGTTAGCACGTAGAATATTTTTCAGTGATTTACATAAAATGATTGGTATATCGAGCTCTCCAGTTATTATCATTCTTGCTTTTACGGGAGCGTGGTGGAATGTGTCAGAAGTTATTCATGAAGTATCTGAGCATATTATTGAAGAACCGTATTTAATAGAAAAGCCGCTGCACAATACAACATTATCAATTCAGTCGTTACTAGATCGTAATAAAGAGACGATTCAAGATTTTGAAGCAACCTACCTGCTTATGCCCTACGAACCTGAAATGAATATTCTATTTTACGGTAAAGTAGATTCGTCTAATCCTTTGAATAGCGACTACTCAAGCACCATCACTTACGATAAAAACTCTGGCAAGATGATCGATTATTTAGATGTAAGAACAGCAAGTAACGCTCATGTTTCAGTAGATAGCTTCAGAAAACTACACTTTGGACACTTTGCTGGTTTACCAAGTAAACTAATTTGGTGTATTTTGGGCCTAAGTCCATCAATTCTTGCGTTTACTGGTTTGTATCTATATTTGTATAAGAACAGAAATAGAAAGGCATCAAAGCTTGTTAAGCTTAAAAGAGCGTTAAGTTAAAGTAACAGACAAAAAAATAACTTAGCAGGAATATCTGAATATTCTTGTTAAGTTATTAATATTATATTTAATGTTGAAATTAGTATGTTATTTGTAATTAACAGTCTGCTGACTCTAAGCCTATTTCTGGCTCGCGACCGTCTTGATGATTAACATAATACACGCCACATTCGTCGTTAAAGCTATAGCCATTTGAATATACCTTAGCGATTCGGCCTGTACCTGATGTAGTAACACCGCTTGGTATGCTTTGTTCAAAGCCTCGACCACACCAATCAACTTCACATAATGTATCAAGGTCACTAGTAAAACCTACACTGTCTAAATCAACTACATAACGCAAGCTACTGCCCCAATAACCTGTAGGGTAACCACTGTGTATACTAATTGTAATATCCCCAACTGTAACAGAGTTACTACCTGATGTTTTATCTTGAACAATCGCTTTGGCATTAACCATATTTGTACCACTACGAATAGCGCCTAGCATACCTTGAAGTTTAGCCACGGTTGCGTCAGAAGTTAGATCGATAAATTTAGGGGCTGCAGTGGCCGCTAAAATCCCCAATATAACAATCACCACAACTAATTCTATTAAAGTGAAACCTTGATTTTTTTTCATAAAGTTAACCTGATATAATTTTCATTTACATATTTAAAAAATCAATTGCTAATGAAATTAATAAATTAATAAATTAATAAATTAATAAAAAACTAAACATCCAATCGATGACACTATAACTGCCGAATGAAATAAAACTTAAATGTGTTTATGTTAAAGCAGTTCAGCCAGTACTTGTGCTGGATGTCTTGCTTTTAAATCTGCAAAGCGTTTTGTTTGGCTTCTACAAGAAAAACCAGTAACCACGATTTGTTGAGAGTTTAAGCGCTCTACTTTCGGCTCCCAGCTTGATTCAAATAAAGCTTTAGAGTTTTCTAAGTTCACTTTTTCATGACCGTATGTTCCTGCCATGCCACAACAACCCACACTTTGCTTTTGTAGCGATAAACCTAAACCTTTAAAAATAGCGATCCACTGTGCTTCACTATTCGGTAAGGCGGTTTTTTCTGTACAGTGCGAGAACAATTGATACTCAATGTCAGACGACGGTTGAATGTTAGCTTTAATCTCTTCTAATTTCGGTGTTAACCATTCATGTGCTAACAATACAGAGAAATCGCCACGCTTATCACCTAATATTTGTTTGTATTCGTCGCGGTAACATAAAACTAACGAAGCATCTAAGCCCACCATAGATAAGTTAAGCGCTTGCAGTTTATTTAAAAACTCTGCGCTGTTTTTAGCTGTGCTAGCAAAGCGTGATAAAAAGCCTTTAACATGCTGAGCTTTACCATTAGGTTTGAAAGGTAATAAGACTGGCTTATAACCACACTTCTTGGCTAGCAACATCATCGACTCAACCGTAGCAGCGTCGTAATAAGAAGTGAACGGGTCTTGAACGATTAATAGGTACTGTTTACGCTCTTCTTCAGATAAAGCTTCTAGCTTGCTTAAGTCGAAAGCTTCAAATACACCGGCATTAATTTGCTCGTTAACACTGCTTTCAAGTGTAGGCACAGATAACAATGGTGTATTCACATAACCGATAGTTGCGCTTGAAAACTTATCGTAAATTTTAGAACCTAGCACGCTGTTCACTAGCTTAGGTGCTTTAGCCAAAATAGGTGTGATTATTTCAACATTTGCCACTAAGTGATCTTTTAGCGGACGGAAATAACGTGTGTGATATAAGTTAACAAAGCGTGCTTTGAAGTCTGGAACATCAACTTTAATTGGGCACTGGCTCACACATGATTTACACGCTAAACAACCTGACATAGCTTCCATAACTTCGTGTGAAAAGTCGTTTTTATAATCATTAGAAAAGCGACTTTTCATCTTAAATATTGTTTGATCAAGCAACTGTTTAACCGACCAACCATTTACGTCTTGCTCTAATTTAAGAACATCTACGCCTTTAACCTCTAACAAGCGTAACCACTCTCGCATCAAGCCAGCTCTACCTTTAGGGGAGTGACGGCGGTCACGCGTTACTTTGCTTGAAGGACACATTGGGCTATCAGCGTCATAGTTAAAACATAACCCGTTACCATTACAGTCTAGTGCTGACTTGAAAGAGTCTTTAACTTCAATCGGTATTTGTCGGTCGTAAAAACCACGTTTAATTGCATCAACAGAAACTAGTTTTTCAGTAGATTCTAGCGGTGTACAAATCTTTCCTGGATTCATTTTGTTAAGGGGATCAAATGCCCCTTTAACTTTACGAAGTTCTAAGAATAACTCTTCACCAAAAAATTCTGGACCATATTCACTACGATAACCACGACCATGTTCACCCCACATTAAACCGCCATATTTTGCAGTTAAGGCAACCACTTGATCTGAGATTTGACGTAGTAAAACTTCTTGCTCTGGATCACACATATCTAATGCTGGACGCACATGTAAAACACCTGCATCGACATGACCAAACATGCCGTATTGTAAATTGTGGCTATCGAGTAACGCTCTAAATTCTACAATATAATCAGCTAAATTTTCTGGTGGTACCGCGGTATCTTCAGCAAATGCGATTGGCTTTTGACGTCCTTTTGTATTTCCTAACAAACCAACCGCTTTTTTACGCATAGCATAAAGTTTGTTGATACTCGCAAGATCACTCGTTACTTGGTAACCAATAATACCGCCAATGCTATTTTCAATTTCGTTATCTAACCGCGCCGTTAATTCAGCCACTTGCTCGGCTAAGTCTTCAACGCTAGTTCCGTTGTATTCAACAACGTTAATACCGTCCATTACCTTGCCTTCAACATCGGTAATAAGGTCGCTAACTGAATGCCATACAATATCTTGTTTAGCTAAATTAAGCACTTTGCTGTCAATCGTTTCAACTGAGGTTGCTTTAGCTTCAACTAACGCAGGAGAATGTCTTAAAGCTGAATCAAAGCTGTCGTATTTGATATTAATAACAGTTTTAGCTTTTAATATTTCGTTTAAGTCGAGTTTCGCTTCACAGACAAAGGCTAAAGAACCTTCTGAACCTGTAATGATACGGCTTAAGTCAACTTGCGTTAAGTCGTCATTAAATACATGTTCTAAATCGTACCCTGTGAGGAAACGATTTAAACGTGGAAATTTTTCAAGAATTTGTTCACGATTATCTTTACAGCTTGCAAGCACTTGTTTAAGAATTTTACCTAAGCTTGAGTCTTCTTCTGAAAGCTCAACGGCTTTTTCCATGCTCATTGGCGTGGTATGTAAAAAGTCACCATTAGCTAATATAGATTCTAGCTCTAGCACGTGGTCAGACGTTTTACCGTAGTATAAAGACCCTTGACCTGAAGCATCTGTGTTGATCATGCCACCAATGGTTGCGCGGTTACTTGTTGATAAGTCAGGTGCGAAAAAGAAGCCAAAAGGTCGTAAGTAATCATTAAGCTGGTCTTTAACCACACCCGCTTCAACTCTTACCCAATTCTCTTTTACGTTAATTTCTAATATACGGTTCATGTACTTAGACAAATCAACAACGATACCAGGTGTTAAACTTTGACCGTTAGTACCTGTTCCGCCCCCTCTTGCACTGAATTTAATTTTGTTGAATTTTTCTTCATTGGCTAACTGGGTAATAATTTGAACATCAAACTTATTGCGAGGATTAAGCACCAACTGTGGCAATTGCTGATATACACTGTTATCAGTCGCCACAGACAAACGAGCACCATATTGGCTACTAATATCACCTTGGTAAGGTGTTGACTGTAATACATGGGCAAACTCTTGATAAAGAGGATCTACTACTTCAATGTGGTCAATTCTAGGTAACATATTATTATATTTAAGCAACGTTGATTATGACGTAAGTATATCATGCTGTTATGAATAATTAATTGATAATTGGTGTTCGAGTATTAATAATCTTTCTTCGCCTAACTCAGCAGCGCAAATATAAATTGGTAATTAAAACATACCCTAAGGTGAAATTAAAAAAGCACCTAACAATTAAGGTGCTTTTAAATATTTGTGCGACCCATACTGAGATGGGTCAATGAAGACTATTTAAACTAATGAGCTTGCAATGAAGCTGGCACTATCGCGACCGATTCAGGAGCTGTATAACTAATACTTAAATCAGGAACAATATCTCCGCCTGAACTCGTTAATATATTATCAAATCGCATCACTAGGTTATTTGATTTTTCAGCAACATATAAATGTGAGCCTGTATACATAATATCGACAGGGTTACCTAAATTAGTATTTGCACCTGATATGCTCACTGAGATATCCGTTACACCACTCGCTGCAGCTGCATCATTCATTACATAAATTTTACCATCTGTTATATCGTCAGCACTGCCTACATCAGAAACAATAAGTGAATCACTTGAAGGATCATAATCAATGCCATGAATATTTGTTGGAGCTTCTAAAGGAGCACCTGCAGTTGCTGGTACGATTAATCGACTTTCAGCAGTGATGTCAGTAACACCAGCATTAATATTTGCAAGTACTTCATCAAACACAGCAATAGTACCATCCGTTAATGCGACAAATGCTTTATCAGTTTGTGCATCGTAATCAACATCCCAAGGTCTTGCCAAATTGCTTGTACTCAATGTTAAAACAGGTGATACATTGCCTGAAGCACAAGAAGAGTAAATTAATATACCTGGCGTTGTCTCGTTATTTTCAGCAACCAAAATCATGCCTGCTTGTGAGGCTACGTCTAAGCCTTTTGGTTCAACTAAACCTGTATTTGAGCCACTTATTACACGATCGTAAGATGGATTGTACGTTCCATCAGAACGATTAGTCGCAACTTTGGTTGAAATTAATATACCAGAAGCATCACCGTCAAATGTTGTGTAACTGTTGCCTGCAGCGTCAAATGTGCTACTTTCTTGTGTACGTTGTGTATCATAACTGCCTGAATTACTTGTAAGTGAAGCATCAAAACTAGCAACCATATTACTTGTTGCTCCTGGTGTAGCTGGGTTACTTGATACAGCAACAGATAAAATATCGGCTGAACCATCTGTAATGTCAGAAACATCAACCAGTTGATAACTTTCTGGCACTTCAACCAAAGATTCTGGCTTTTCAGTACTTGTGATTAAATCTGGCGCAATGTCACCACTTTCTCCATTATAAATATCAGAGAAAACTAAAATAGCATCATTTGATTTTTCTGCGACTCTTAAGTCTGTACCTGTAAGCGTTATATCTACCGGATTACCTAACATGGTAGTAGGACCAGCAATTGTTCTAGCTACAGTAATATTACCATCCGCAGAATCAGCATTATTAATAACAAAAATACTACCGTCAGTTATATCTTCTGCGTCACCCACATCAGACAGAACCAGTGTATTTGTTGATTTATCTAAAACAATACCGTGGATATTTACCGATACTTTCATTCCTGCTTCATCACTTGGCGTAATAACTCTTGCTGGAGTAGCAGCAAAATCACTTTCTACAAAGTCATCATAAACGGCTACCGTTCCATCTGTAAGTGCTACATATAGGCGATCGTTATCATCGTCATATACTAAATCCCATGGCGTAGCATCTGTTATAGTTGTAGCTACAGGCATCACATCGCCAGCAGCCTGATCACCATAAATAGACACTTGCATGGCGTTGAAATCAGCTACAAAGACCAATCCCATTTTTTCAGAATGATCAATACCTTTAGGGTTAACAAGTCCTGTTGATGAACCCGTTAATTCTCTATCTATATTTGAATCGTAGCTTGCACCATCAGCTCTATTTTGAATATGACAAACGGTTCGTAAACTAGCTACTGAAGCATCGCCAGCGTGTACTAAATGACCTAGTTTATTTATATCAACACCTTCATTATTACCCGATGTGAATGTTTTTAATGTCGTTGCGTTTTCGTCAATTAAATTTGTAGTTCCAACATTGCTAGGTCCATTATTGGATAAGATAAAATTACTAGGAGATAAAGATGGCTGTTCGTTATTATCGTCCAGACCTATATTTCCATCCGTGTTATTTGTTCCACCACCACTATTACAGCCCGTAATACCAAGCACAACAGCTAAGCTAATTGTAGTTAAACTTAAGGCTTTACTCGTGTTTTTTGATTTATATCTCATCATTCTTTCCTTATTAAATTAATTAATTCACACTGACTATTAATGAATTTCTTAAGTTAACAGCAGCACTATATAGAAATAACGACTGAGTTTTATTATTGGATGCAAAAATTAAAAAAAATAACAAATAAAACAAACTTAACGCACTGATAAATAACAATGAATTAAATTAAATTATTTTCATGCTTTTAATATTTAATACCTGTATATAAAACTTTACTGTTACGCTGTTTATTTTTAATAACGTTTTTATAAATATTGAGTAAAACATTAACTAAGCTCTTCTTTACCTGTACAATTTGAATATTAATTACTCCTCATTCACTTGAGCGCAACGTTTTAGAAAATACCATGACAATTAAAACTGATGAATTACGCACTACCCTTATCGATAATTTAGTATCTCCTGCAGAGTTAGCGAATCAAATTCCTCTTGATCAAAAGACTGCCGATTTTATTATTGAAAGCAGAAAAAACATCGAAAAAGTCATTTCAGGTGAAGACGATAGACTGCTTCTTATTATTGGTCCTTGTTCAATTCATGATCCTGAAGCAGCGATTGATTACGCGAAAAAACTTAAAGTATTAAGTGATAAACACGAAAATGAATTATTGATTGTTATGCGTGTGTATTTTGAAAAACCTAGAACCACTGTTGGCTGGAAAGGTTTGATCAGCGATCCTAATTTAGATAAGTCTTTTAATGTTGCTAAAGGCTTAAACCTTGCGCGTAACTTATTAATGGAAGTAAACAAAATAGGCTTATCGGCAGGCACTGAATTTTTAGATATGGTTACAGGTCAATATATTTCAGACTTGATCAGCTGGGGAGCTATTGGCGCACGTACAACAGAAAGCCAAGTTCACAGAGAATTAGCTTCAGCACTTTCATGCCCTGTTGGTTTCAAGAATGGTACTGATGGTAATATTCAAATTGCCTTAGATGCGATTAAAGCAGCAAGTGTTCCTCATGTTTTATATTCACCAGATAAAAGTGGGCAAATGTGTATTTATCAAACACACGGCAACCCGCATTCTCATGTAATATTACGTGGTGGTAAAGTACCAAATTATCATGAAGAAGATATTCAACAAACCCAAGCTTCATTAACAAAAGCTGATATAAAAACAAAAATCATGGTGGATTGTAGCCATGGTAATAGCTACAAAGACCATAAGAAACAAATCGATGTGGCTAAGTCTATTGCTGCACAAATTGAACAAGGTGACACTTCTATCTTTGGTTTAATGGTTGAAAGCTTTTTAGTGGAAGGTAATCAAAAAGTAGAATCGATTGATACGTTAACTTACGGACAAAGTATTACTGATGCTTGTGTTAATTTAGATGAAAGTGAAGACATTATTAACCTATTAGCGAATGCAGTAACCGTTGCTCGTTCAAAAAAGTAAAACGTAAATCAAGCTAACTGAAAACTCATTTTTAGTTAGCCAACTTGTTCAAGATCAAAAAGAAAACCTTTCTTAGTCGCACCAATCAAAAACAATTTGACCTTAAAGACATATTCACTATATCTTTAAGGTCGATACTAGGGTCTATTGATCTTTCAGGGTTAAATTTTATTCAATTTAAAACGGATTTAATCGCGATGCGAGCTTTGTCTAATAGTCATTCTATTAAAAAAGCGAACAGCAATGAGTAAATTCGTTTTAAATGAACCCAAAGGGCAGCATGTGTTTGATATTTATACTACGTTATCGTCTGTTCGAGTAGCCAGCTACACGTCACATACTCTGCCTTGTCTAAATATCAAACACCTTGCTGTAAAAACAATCTCGAAAGTTCAACAGACCCTAATAGCACAGCATTTAAAATATAAATCCCAAAAGTTACTAACAATACGCTATTGTTATCTTATTCCGTTTCAGATTATTAGTCCTTTACCGTTATCCAAATTAAGCAAGGAGGCAGATTATGACAATGTTAACTAAACCAACATTTACTTTAACAAAACTCGTAAAAACTAACCCTATTCATCATTTACTCTCTTTATCTCTATTAATGTCATTCTCTGCAGTATTACTTGCAGGATGTAGCCAAGAAGGCACAGAAGCTCAAAGCAATGCAAATTCTGTAATAGCTAAACCCAATGTTATTGTTTTTTACGTAGACGATTTAGGCTACGGCGACTTAGGCGTATACGGAGCAAAAGGTGTTAAAACACCAAATGTAGATGCGCTAGCTAAAAATGGTATTCGTTTTACCGATGCCCATAGTTATTCAGCAACTGGCACCCCTTCTCATTATTCATTGTTAACAGGTGAATATGGTTTTCGTGAAAATGTTACTTTATTAAAAGAAGATTCAGAATTAATTATCCCAAGAACAAAACCTACCTTAGCAACATTATTTAAAAAAGCAGGTTATAACACCGCGGTAATCGGCAAATGGCTACTAGGTTTAGGCGATGCTAAATCTGATGTAAATTGGAACGAGAAAGTGCTTTTAGGGCCTGCTGAAGTAGGCTTCGATTACAGCTTTATTATTCCTGGTGCTGTTGAAAAAGTACCAACTATTTATCTAGAAGACCAATATGTTGTAAATGTAAAAGCAGAAGATCCCATTTCTATTAGTTTAGAAAATAAAATTGGTGACAGACCAACAGGTGCCGAAAATCCAGAACTTTTACTCCAACAAGCTGATGAATTGCATGGTGGCAGTATTATAAACGGTATAAGTCGTATTGGTTGGATGAAAGGCGGTGCCGATGCTGAGTGGAAAGACGATAACTTTTCGCAAATATTTACTAATATGGCTGACTTTTATATAGAAGATAATCAAGAAACTCCCTTTTTCTTATTCTTCTCATTCCACGATATTCATGTACCACGTATGCCTAATGAAATGTTTAAAGGCAAAAGCAGTATGGGACCTCGCGGTGATTCAATTGCTCAAATGGATTGGATCACAGGTCAAGTTGTTAACAAATTAAAGGCTAAAGGCTTACTCGATAACACCTTAATTGTATTTACCAGCGATAACGGACCTGTATTAATGGATGGTTATGAAGATGGCGCGGTAAAACAACTCGGTAACCACAAACCTGCTGGTGACTTTAGAGGTGGAAAATACAGTGCATTTGAGGCGGGTACACGAGTGCCAACCATAATTCATTACCCTGATAAGGTTAAACCTGGTGTTAGCGACGCTTTAATGAGCCAAGTCGATTTATACGCATCTTTTGCTGACATGTTAGGTATTGAGCTTGGTCACCATGAAGCAATCGATAGCCAAAACCAATTAAAAGCATGGTTTAATTCAAAAAGCACAGGGAGAACTGAGTTACTGCAAGAGTCGCAAACATTCTCGCTAAGAACTCAAGAATGGAAATATATTGCACCAAGTAAGAAACAAGTGGATTGGATAAAAGAGGAGAAGAATATTGAGTCTGGTGTATCTCCCCTTCCTCAGCTTTATAATATGTTGAAGGATCCAGCTGAACAAAATGATTTGGCTGAATCTGAAACAACAGAAGTGAAACGCTACCAAGAGAGAATTGCTACGATAAAAGCGAGAAATCAAAGGTAGTTAACCTGAACTCGGTTTAAGTTGTCTTTAATTCATTGAAATTATTACTAATAAAATTTAACTTATACTCTAGCTTGATAGTTTTTCTTTCTTCAAGGCAAATTTCGCGTCAATAGCTAGCCTATTGCAAGTAAATTTAACGATGAAGCAAGTAAAAATAGCTGTTAGAGAAGAATATATTAAACCGAGTTCAGGTTAGTTATTTACACCTTTTAAGATTTATAGCCAGTAAAACTAAAAGCCACTGACATTCATGATGAATGTCAGTGGCTTTTTTGTCTCAAATCAACAGCGAGCTCACTTAGTCTTGCAACATAAAGGTTTGATATTCTAAGTTCTTAAACTGTCCGTTTAGCTGAATTAGCCCCATTAACGTGGTGGTTAGCATGGCTAAAGTAAAACCATAACCATAAAACGCAGGCCCTAAGTAAATACTGATTTGAGTAAAGACATAATTGGTGATCACTATACAAGTCACTAACGCTAAAGCTTGATGCCTTTTATCTAAATAGAACATTACATTAAGAATTGCCATAACTAATACTTGTAAGCTTACGCCTACTAAATCAACATACAGTAAGTGTAGGTAAGCAGCATCAATACCTAAGGCTTCTAAAATATCTTTTGCCCATAAAAGTAATAACGCGAGTGTAATACCTTGAACCTTAAATATTTGATAAATACTCTTTTGACAGTCATCAACCATACGTTCTTTTAGAATATAAATAGATTGTAAAGTACCGCCCTCACGCACTGTTTTATAAAAGTTCTCGCACGACTGTGCAAAGTCAGTTTCCATGTGCAGCATAAAAACAGCCATGCCTGGAATAATAGCTAAGTAAGCTAAAAATATCGGTAAGTCATAAATATACGAAGCATAGAATATATCAATAACTTGAACATTTAATACAGGATTCATCCAAAAGCTAAACTTATCAATCCATACGCCAACGTTATATATAACGCCACATAAAACGAGAGAAAAGAATATTTTATTGGGATTTAAAAAATCAAAAGCCACTAGTTTTTTCGATGGAAAATAACGTAAAACAAAGAACAAAAATACAAAGGTGATCAAACCTTGGCTAAAGGCGAATACACTTAATAACCCTAGTAAACCGAAAGAAGCAAATACTAAGCTGCCTAATATCATTACGCCATAACCCGCTAATAACGTGGTTAATATGCGATAGTATTGTTTCATTCCACTTAAAAAAATGATGATAAGCCATAAGTTACACAAGACTACAAACGAGGTTAGAATAGCGATTTTTATTGCAGGCGATAACTCACTAAAACTGAGTAAACCACCGCCCACTAACACGGCTAAAATACTGCTAACCACCATACAGCCCAATAAATTAGGGGTAACAGCTTCTTGGTTTTTACTAAAAAATTGATCGGCTATAAATCGCGTGAGCATGAGCTGAAACATACCACTTAATATTAAAGAACCTGCCATTAAGTAAGTCACAATAACCAAAAACTGAACAACGACGACGTCTTCAGACACATTACCTATACTTAAAACACCAATAACCATCAGCGCAACAATAGATAAAACCCAAGGACCAGAGCTTACAATACCTGCTAAACCGTAAGCTTCAAAAAGAGATAAAAGTGTATTCTTTTTGAGGATTTTTTTTAATTCAAAACCTATTCCTGCCACGAGATTTGTTCCTTATAAATATCTCGATAAGATTGATACATCATCTTTTCAACATAATATCTTTTTACACGTTCACGACCGATATCGCCCATTTTTCGCCACTGCTCTGCATCAGACAGAATATTATTAATAGCGACAGCTGTTACGTTAGGTGAAGCAATTTGAATGATTTCACCACACGCGCCTAACGCTTTATCTTCAGGCGACATGCCATAAACAATTTCTCTGCAAGAGCCAACTTCAGTCGCAATACAAGGAATTCCACCTGCCATACCTTCCAATAAAACTAAAGGCTGAGCTTCGCTGATCGACGTTAAAATAACCACGCCTACTTTAGGTAAAATTTCTTTAATGTTTTGCATACCTAAAAACTTAATCTTGTCGGTTAAAGACAAACTGTCGACTAAGGTTTTACATTCTTCGTAATACTCTAAATCTTCGTCTGCGGGACCTATTACCCAACCTTCTAGGCTTGGATCATTATTAATGGCTACACGCATACTGCGAATAAAGGTTTTAATATCTTTTATTGGTACAACACGACCAATTAAGCCCACCACTTTAGGCGGCTCTAGCGGTCGTAAATCATAAGCTTCTATAAAGTGGTCATAGTTAATGCCATTAACAACCACATTGGTTTTATCTGCTGGTGCGCCATCAGTAATTTGACGTTGGCGATTACCTTCATACAAGGCAATAATTTTGTCCGCTTGATGATACGCCGTTAAACCAAGTTGCTCGAAAAACTTGATCCAAGTACCACGTGTCATTTCTATTTTTTTATGCAAGCTCGCGTCAAATGCACTATGCCTGCTAGGTATCCAACTGGCTTGGCTCAAATCAATTTTACGTTCTTTGGTGTAAATACCATGTTCGGTTAATATAAAAGGTTTTTTAGTTTGTTGATGACACAAGGCCCCTAAAAATCCAGCATAACCTGTAGAAATACTGTGATATACCTTACATTCTGGTAGGTTCTTGGCTATTTTTGCCAATTCAAAGAGTGGCGAATATATGTTTCTGTAAGTCCAAAAGAAATCAACAAATGAATGACTTCCCCCAAACTCGGTATAAATCTCAGTCAATACTTTCCATGATGCTTCGCTGTATAAGAAGTCATCTACACTGAGTTTTTTCTTATCACCTAAATTATTAAGAATGTCTTGTAGCAAGGCATTGTTAATAGGTTTATCAGTATTTTGAAAGTAACCTAAAATCTGTTGAAACAAGTGAAATGCATACGAGTTACCTTTACGCGGACTAGGTTTAACTACTTTAGATTTTTGTAATAAGTAGTTCATTTGAATGCCAACAACGTTATCAGGCAATTCGTAAACCATTTCTTTGTATGAACTCGCATCACCACCTAAAAATACTAAGTAAAAATTGTATTCAGGTAAGCCGCTAATAATTTGATGTACCCAACTTGAAACACCACCACGAATATAAGGATAAGTCCCTTCAAGCAACAAGCATATATCTATAGGTTTAGAATTATTCATTCCAAAAGCTCCTTAACTCACTTAACGAATTACCTTGTTTTTGCGGTAAATACATCATGTATTGGCGAACTTTAGTGTAGTTTTTCATCATAAAGGCTGCTTCAGCTAAATAAGGTGCCACTTGCTTCATTAATAAACCGCCTTTAAGGGCTTGCTCTAAGGAGTCTATGGCTTGTGAATAATCTTCTTGGGCGAGTAATACTTTGCCTAATAAAAGGTTAACTTTAGGCAGAGGTTCGTACGCGCAGGCTTTTAATAAATACTCTCGTGCTTTGACTAGGTAATGATCTTTTAAAGGCGATTCAGCTAAACCTAAATAATACAGCTCCCAATAGTTTTGAGCGATTTGATGTGCAGTTACGGCGGTAGGCTTTTGTGCAAGTTTCTTTTGCAGATGTTCAATAGTTTCGTTTATCTTAAATTCTATTTTATCGAGAGAAGAATAAGCCAATAATCGAACATCGTCTGATAAGTCATTAAGCGCTATTTTAAATAACGGAATAGCTTCTTTTTCAGGTAGGTAACGAATTGCGTTAACAGCCGATAAACGTTGGTCTTCATTATCTGTGAAAGATAGAATGCCACGTAAAGATCCGAGTCCGTAGCTCAAATTATTTGGCGCTTCAGGAGATTTAGGCAGCACTAATTGTTCTATGCTGCGCCATTCATAATTCTTCTGCGGTTTAGGTAAATTTAGCGCTAAAACAAGAGAAAACACTAAACCTATCATGCCGATTATTGGCATACAAAAACTGATCACTAAAACAAAACTTAACGAGGTTATGCCATGCTTTTTATGGCTTGGTGATAAAAATAACCAACATAAACACGTAAAGCATAAACTCGCTAAACCATGAGTAATAAAGTAATACAACCAACTACCTTCAACGAATACATCGAAATTGATCACATAAAGGCTGAGAGACTCTAAAATTAGAGTTAACAATGAAAGTGTAAATATCATTTAATAATCTCTATTTTTAGGCTTTAATGTTCATGAAGTCGTTGGTAATAACTGTTTTGTATAGCTTATTATTGCCATCCGTTTCAGTTTCAATATCCGCATTTATATTAGCTTTAGCAGGCGTGTCACCTAATGATGATAAAACTTTAAACACGTCGTCAGACTGGCCAAAAGCAATGTAAGGACCTAGCATTTGTATTTGTCTAACATCCGCATCATATTTGTGTTTTACAACACTGAGTAATCTATCAATAAACTGTTTAGCTTCGAACACTGTTGTCATTGGTAAAAGCGCGACCATGGCATGTTCGCCTTCAGCTGTGTAACAATTCCAGTAAATGTCAGCGCCACGTCGATAATCGATAAATTTCTTGATCGGTAGGTTTTGCTCTCTACTTTTATCAACAAAAATAACCAATGCGCTATCAGCACCATAATGTTGTTTATTAAAATGTAGTTGCTCTAAATACTGATTAAATACCTTACCCTGCTCAGGTTTCAAAATAGGCGTGTATAATTTTTCAGACATGAAGTTAGCCATGTAACTCGCCACTAAAGAAATAAGCGCTAAGTTGGCATCAGTAAGCGCAACAAACTTCACTTTTTCAGCTAATACAACACCTTGCAATTTATTGTACGAATCAACAAGTGGAATAACTAGCTGGTAATGTAATTCTGCGTCTTCAAAGTCATGAATGTTAGCAGGCGTATAAATACGTTTTTTGTCTAACATTTCAAGCAACATAGGATCGTCTAATACTAAGCGATGCTCTTTACCTATCGCGCTAATACAACCTTTTTGGATGTGATCGTCTTTAACTAAATAAATCCCCGCTTCATACATACCGACAACATCAGATAATATATGTAAACATTCATCACCTAAGCTTTCTAAGCGATTATCAACTTTAGCTAAGGCAGTTTTTTGTAGAATTTGAATACTCGTACGCAAGCTCATAATCTTACTTGCTGCACGCTGTTCCAATTGGTCGTGAGATATTTTTAATAAGTAATAACTTTGAGTGAAGCTTTGTAACTTCTGCTCCATGTAACGATAATTCATCTCGTTATTTTTAATCGATTTACGCCAATAATCAGTGAATTCACCCGTTATCATCACGATAAGACCACTACCGATAAGAATAGGTAAACTGAAATTGATATCTGGAAATGCAATTTTCTGAAGTAAAATCATTGCTACCGTCATAAAAGCAAAACATTGAAAGCCTTTAGAGAAACCATATCTTAGGGCAATAAGAATTGGCCCTAACATCGGCCAAAAGAAATAGTTTTGTGCGGTGTTACCTGATTCACGATCTATAAAAAACCAACAAAGCAGCGACAAAACAGCAACAATAGCACTTTCAATAAAGGCCATTTTGTCGTTCTTCAAACCTACAAGTATGCCTTGCATTAATTTACGACCTAATTTGTTTGTTTTCTTTTTAGCTTTCATCTGTTTTTTCATTAGTGTAAATCTAACTCTTCAACCATTTCACTGATCACTTCCATACCTGTTTGAGCTAAGTTTTCTCTGCCCCAACCGTTACCTGCACCCGTGCCTTGCCATAACAAAGTATTGGTTTTAGCATCGGTAATTTTTAAGGTAATGCCAACTGATGGCTCTGCATCTAATCCGCTTTTGTATTTCCACTCAGCCACTGAAGCCGTAACAATGTAATCTGCTTTTTGCCCTACTAACCAGGCTTTAGCTGCTTTTGATTTAATAGAAGGATCAAGCACAATATCTAACAAGTTAAGATCTGTTACTTCATAAATTTTAATATTCACATCTTCTTCTTTAAAAACAGATGTTGTTATCTCTTCCGCTTGCTCAGACGCAAATGCAGAACCTGAATAGTTATTAAATGGCATAACAACCCATTGCTTTTTACTGTCTAGCTTTGGGCTGTCAGGTAAGTTATATGAAGAACATGCTGCTAGCATTAGAGCTGAGGCTCCCACCAATAAATATTTAATCATCTGTTTTCCTTTAAAATGTTAAGTAGTAACCGAGAGATAAATTGACATTTTTATCACCTCTTTTGTCTGCCGACTGCCATAAAGCAGACATATATAATTCGTCGTTTCCAAACACAGGAAGTCCTATGCCTGTTTGAATATCGAACACCATTTGGTTTTGTACAAAGTTGTAAGCAATTGCCGTACCTAACCAATAACTCGGGTACTGTGAGATAGCACCAGGAATACCTACATCGCCGTTGCTGATCCTTTGACCTATAGAAAATTGTTGGTATTTACCTGCAATAAAATCATGACCATATAACGGTCGATTAATTTTTAGTTCTCTTGCAAGCTCCAATAATGGCTCAGGACTTTTATCCGACTTTTCATAAACGTATTGTGCGTACACAGACCAACTTGGGTGATTATAAAAAATAGCTTCTTGGGCTTTTACTGAAACAGACAAGTTATTGGCAATGTCTTCACCAAATAAGCTTTTATATTTCTGGTAGCTCACTTGAGCGCTTATTGTTTCTCGATACGTTGGATTTAAATAAACAGTGGCAGAAATGGCATCTTTCTTACCAAACATCATCATGTTTCTACTTGTAGTCGCATCCATATTTTTAGAAGCACCTGCGGCTAAAGAAACGTATTTTGAAAATTTGTATACTGCTTCGACTTCAATACCTAAAGTGGTTTTACTAAAACGGTTATCTAATAAGGCTGTAATTTCGGATTGTAAACTGTCGACCGAGAAACCATATTTACCTTCAAGTTGCTGAACATCAAAAGATATATCTCGGGTTAGCAGTTGTTGAGGTCCACTGTCGATATCACGCGCAAAAAGTCGAACATAACCATTACCCAGAGGCTGATAATAACCGAGTTCGTTTTGCGTTAAGTCCCATTGGCTAAAGCTTTTATGCTGGAAGCGTAAGGCATAAACTCTTTCTTGATGGATACTCGATAAACCACTTAACAATAAAGGATACTCTGTGGTTTTATCTTCTTTTTCAATTGCCTGAATACCGACTTCCCAAGCAAGTTTCTTTTCACCTATATTATTCAATGCTGCTAAACGCTCACCTGGAGTTAAGAATAATGAAATCTTAACCAACTCAAGCACTCTGGAAGGATTACGTTCTAATAAGGCGAGTTGTAGTTCAGCACTATCAGGTAAATCGTAATTTTTTAGCCATGAAGATTTCAGAAGAAAACGCGCTTTTTCATGGTTTTCTTGGCCAATGTAATAATATAAAAGCTCATGAGCTTTTTCTTTACTCGGATCGTCTTTTAACGCTGCTTCAACCATACTTGATGCGATTGATTCACCAATGAATATAGAAGCAAGTGAACGATAAGTTCTATCGCCATTAGGTAATTTAAAAAGTTCTTTGGTTAAATGGCTCGCAACATGTTTACGAATAATGTTGGCACTGAAACTATCATCGAGTCTTTCTAATACGTTAGCTAAATCTAAAAGCTCTGCAGGTATATTTTTATCGTTATTAATTTTTTGGATATACCAAATCTTAGCGTCTTCGTATCGACCTAACATATTAGAAGCTGCAGCAAATGCTGACCATAACTGCGGAGAGTCAGCGAGTGTTGATTTATACTTTTGGTAGATCTCTTCTAAAGTTTGTGTGTCTTTTCTTTCAATGTTTAACCAAATAAGTGATTCAATGGCTGACTCATCAGAATCGTTACTGGCTAACATACCTTCTAGATAGCTAGACGCTTCATCAAACAATTTATGTTTTATTGCAAACTGTGCTTTAAGAATTAAAAATGAGTTAGGTAAAGTGCCTTGATACAATTGCACAAGGTTCATAGCCTCTAAAAATTTGGTTTCATCTTTTTCTTTTATCGCTTGAGCAGCAAAAACTTCTAATACGTTTAAGTTGCCGGTTTTTTTATAGAAGTTATAAAACAGTTCACTGTCTGCCATTTCAATAGGAGAATGTGCATTAATAAACTTTGATGGATCAATGTTTTCAATTTTCTGTAATTTTTGAATACGTTTAAGAGCAGATTTGTCTGATACATACCAAGCTAATGACGATACTTTTTCGAAGTAATCATCGTCAGCCTTCTCTATGTCTTTTACTGAAGTTAATACGGCTAAAGACTTTTCTGGTTGCCACATTTTTTTGTAGGCATCAGCATAGTAATTCACATCTTTAAAACTTAACGGTGTTTTACTGGCTATACTATCCCATACGTTACCAACTTCTTCGTAGCTTCCTACGCTGTGATAAAACTTAACCAGCTTTTGTAACAACGGACTTGATTCTTTAGCGTCACTCAAAATTTCTTCTAGTTGAGTAATAACTTTATGAGCGCCAATAGCCTTTTCAGCATTATCTAACCAAAGATCATACTCGTTAACGAGTAATAAGCCTTTTTGACCTAATTGATGATAGAAATGACTAAGGGATGCTAAATTTGAGACAGCTGAAGCTTCTTCAATACCTGATCGTAGTTGCTTCTCGTTTAGGTTAAACTGCTCGAGGCGATGAGTTATTTCTAAAGCCGCTTCTGGATCACCCAACCATCGATTATATTGATGTAGAGTAACTAGGTACGCTTGTTTATTGTTATAACTAATGGCTTTTTCTAATAAGCTGGCAGCTTTGTCTATATCGCCTTTTTGTGCAAATAAACGTGACGCATGCTCGTAATTATTCTCTGTTTCAAAAAGCTCTGATTTAGTTAAAGCCAGGCTTGAGGCTAAACCTAATCGCCCTCCTGCCAACAAAAAGTTAATAGACGTCGAGTAATATTGCTCAGTGAGTTCCTGACCTTTATCAAACAATAATATTTCTGCTTTACCTTTATCCCATTCACTTTGTATCAGGTATAAGCTCAATAATTCACTTAAACTCTCTACATTAGTATTTAGTTTGTATTCAATTTCTTGTAACTCTATAGCGTAATCAACATTATTAGACTGTAAAGCTAAATTAATAAGTTCTTCGTAAGAGGTTATGTCTGAATCTTTGTACTGTTTAAGTATGGCTAACGCTGTAACTGGCTCACCTATTTGTAAGGCGATATCAGCAAATAGACGTGATAAGTCAGCACTCGGAATTGAATGCAGTTGATTAATGAATAAGATAAGGTCTTTTCTTAACTCTTGATGTAAACCTGGCTGTGACTCAGTTGTTTGACTGATAAGTTTTATACTTGAGTCGGCATAAATACGCTTAGCTTGCCATTGTGTTATTTCATCTTGAAATTTGTTGAATGGCGTAATCGCATTAATAGCATCTTGATACCTACCCGCTTTGTTATAATTAATAGCGAGTGATAGCTGAACGGGAATATCAGCTTCATCTTGCTCTTCCAAAGCCTCTAAAAACGCGATAGCAATCTCAGGTTCTTTAGAATCATCTAAATGTCCTAGCAATACCTTTTGATCAGGAAGTAAAAATACCAATAGCCCAACAACAACAGCACCTAAAGTGAATAAGGTTTTTTTGTTAATTAAACGGGTATGTTTAAGTGGTGCGTTTTCATCAACCATTTTTACACTCCAACGTAGCTGTAAATGTACCCGCTTTTGGCGAAGTTAAATGTAAGTTATTGCCTTTGATTTCAACCGTAAATTCACTTTTGTTATTAACGAATTTACACTGTTTACCTTGGCTGATCGTCAAGTTTAATGGCATGTGTGTCGTGACAGAAAATCGAACCGACTTATGACGCTGACAGACTTGTGTTACTTGCCATGTATTGATAACACCGTTCACATTCTTTAAGTAAACAGCCTTTGATTTATTCGATGTAAAACTAAGTGGTGTTCTCGTTTTAACTAATGAAACATAACGCCCGTCAGGTCCTTTGTTCCAACCAGCAACAGGTGTTGAGTTCAGATTAATATGTGCAAAATCATCTGATAACCTTAACGTGTTAACACCAGTAGAAATGATCAAAAAATCGTATTCGTTATTAAGTGGTTTACCTATCCCTGTTTCATACAAAGTACGCGCGCGTTCAGCATATTCACTTAAATAAAGCGGTGTAGATTCTTGGGTATAGGTCCAATCGTAAATTTTTTCTAAAGCTTCAACTGAAGACGGATATACGCCTGAATACATGTGGTAATAAATGCTGATGGACTTAAGACGTTTTGGGTAACCTAGTAGCTCAAAAGTTTCTATAACACGTGCATAGCCTGAATAGTTTTCAGTCCATAAGTTGGTATAAAGATTTTCATTAATGACTGGTGCGTATACTTGCACAGCATTTTCGTGCCACATTAAATGAGGAAATACTTGAGCAATAGAATCTTCCCCGTTAACCACAAATGTACTTCCGCCATTTACGTTTAATAGATCATATTGCAGGGTTTTTTCTATAATATTTTCAGTAGGATCGGCAACCCCTGACCATAAAAGCATTTTAACTTTTTTGCCTTTAGGTGCTAATTTTTCATTGATGTAATCTACGCTGCCAAATATCTCTTTATCATAATCAACGGTGTAACCAGGAATGGGTAAGGAGTCGCCATACTGCTTTTCACCTAGGTCAACACGATCATCCCAAAAGAATGGATGGCTGTAGGTATGCGAAGCTATTTCAACATGCGGTAACTTAAAGGTTTCTCTAGCTATAGCTTCAAGCTCATCACTGTGTTCAGGATGTAATCCATCAGCACTTATCTCAGCTTCAATCACTGAAACGGTATGTGGGATAGTGTATTTTTTGAAAATACGTTGCAGCAAAACATCGGCAGAAAATGGTTTATCTGGCATCCAAGCACGTGACGGAAAACCATCACCATCAATATGTGCGGTTAAAATACGATTACCTGACTCTGTGGTGATATCAGGCACTGGAACTTCTGGTAACTGCAACACTAAGTCAAAAAAGGTGAAGGGTTCAAAGGTCCAAAAGTATTTTTCTAAATCAATACTTTGGATCACAGTCGGCTTTAACGCTACAGCTCCCCATGGCGCAGTTATTAAAGCGACTGATGTATTACCTAATTCGTCTTCTAAAATTAGCTGAGCTTGATTTTGATCGTTGGTAATTTTATAGCGAGGTAAATGTTTTAAAGATGCATTAGTAAAAGGCAATAACTTCTCAAGCGTCGCATGCTTATTTTTTACAGTTAACTTACCTGTAAACTCGCCCTCTTGTTCTATACCTAACTTATTTAAAAACACAGGGTTATAAGGTAGGTGATCTAAAATCACTAAACGTGTTTTACCAAACCAAGTATCTATCCATTTAAATATTTCTTTGTTGTACGAAACAGGCTCTAACCAAAACACGATGGCTTGATAACGAGTAGTGTCTATAGTCCTAAGGCTGGCTTCTTCAATCGCAACACATTCAGGAACATAACCTCTATATTCGATAATGGTGGATAATATTCGACTACAGTTACTTTCGTGTCGCAATACATCTTGGTTACTATAAAAGGTTAAAACTCGACGTTTAATTGGTTCTACCGTGCTAACACCAAACTGTTGCAATAAACCATCGCCAATGTATGGGGTAAAGTTATGCTTTAAAAGTGCTTTAGCGGCTGATCTTTGTTCAGCTTTGTAATTACCGTCAATATAGTCAATAACAATCGCTTCAATATTCAACGCACGAATTTCATTTAATCGATCGATTAACCATGTTTGACCTGCAGGATCTGTGTCGTAGTAGCTGTTCTCTGCAACGTTGTAGCCTTTGAATAAAGACTCAGCAACCACTCCTCTCGGCTTAAAGTCTAATTGAGAAACGATTTCGAACCCACGGTTCAATAGCAAGTTAGGTATTAGTTGATTAAGTTCGTTTAAGGCTTTAATTAAGCCTTGTTGTTGTAGTTCTTGAAATTCTGCATCTGTATTGGCAATTTTGTAGCTGTCTAAAGTATCTAAGAATAAGCCTGTAAAACCTTTAGCTTTGTATTCTGATGCTTTGCCCAGTAAATAATTTTTCCAAAACTCTGACGCCATATCCATAATGGCACTATCCCAGTCTTGGTTATGGGAAATGATGTATTGCTTAAACTCAGCTGAAATTTTTTCGCCGTGTAATTCACCAACACTTAAATAAGCAAAAGTTTCTACTTCACCTTCATGTAATTGTTTAAGTTGTCTTGAAGTAACCGCTGAAGGGGTTAATACCACACGTTCATAAACTAACAATTCACGTACTGAATCTACGTGCTGATAATAGAAAGAAATGGATTCAGGCGTTGGTTTGTTTATCGCACTTGAATTTGCAGAAAATAAAAAGCAGATAAAAACAAAGATGTTTTTATAAGGCGAATTAAAAGGCTTAAAAAGCAAGATCATTCCTTGAAATAACTAAGATATTCGTCGTTGTTTGTTTTCTAGTCTAAACAACTATTTATGTTACAAATTATAACATCTTATTTACATTTGAGGTAAGCTTAAATCAACTTTTTAGACTATATTTATTGTATGCAATATACATGAGTAAATTAGTATATTTAGTACGCTAAAATATATAATACCAAACGGATTTATTTATTGCTCACTTAGCGACAATTTAAGGCTTAGAGGCACAGGTTCATAGTTCCATACTGAACCTAAGCACCTACATCCATGTAGGTGAGGCATTGATTAAAGAGAATGGTTATTCTCGGTAACTGCTCCTGCGTTACCCTAATGTCCTACATCCATGTAGGAACCTTGTCAAAATCAATAACGCGGCATATGAGCCTTTAAATTCCCGCCCTTCGGGAGCTCATTAGCAAACTGATAACATCACAAAATTAAAAAAATATAGAATAACTATGTTTAATCAATTTTGCTTGTTCTAAGCTTGCTAATGTAGCTCTAAGTTGCTCAATAAATTAATCCGTTTGGTATAAGAATCAATTGAAGTTTCATCTGTATAAAGCAGAAATGTATAACAAAATAAGAGAGCTAAAAAGCTCTCTTATTACGATAACTTAGTTACTAATATTCAATAAACAGCATTATCAAATAAAATAACTTAATTCATTAATGGTTATTTCTTATTTTTAGATCTATACCACATAGTTGCTTTATAAATTACAGCAAACACAATGAACCAAAATACAATGTGAAAAGTAGCATGTAACAACCCCTCACCTAATCCGTGATCTGTATGTGCGAATGCTGATGTACTTGTAAACATTGTGATAAGTACGCTTAAAAAAATCATCATAGTTTTCATTTATATTTCCTTTACTAAATTAACTCAAAAATTGATGTAGACTCGTATCAAATACAGATAAAGCCACTTTATATCTTCAACATACCTTCACTTTCAATAAAGTCGATAATGTCTTGTAAGCCCTGTTTGGTTTTCATGTTGCTAAAAACAAATGGTCTGTCGCCGCGCATTTTCTTAGTATCACGATCCATAACTTCTAAAGATGCACCAACAAGCTCTGCCACATCTATTTTATTAATGATAAGAAGATCGGACTTAGTTATACCTGGACCACCTTTACGCGGAATTTTATCACCCGCAGAAACATCGATAACATATAACGTTAGATCTGAAAGCTCAGGACTAAAGGTTGCACTTAAGTTATCACCACCACTCTCAACAAGAACAAAATCTAAGTTCGGGTGTAACGCATGTAAATCGTCTATTGCCGCTAAGTTCATCGAAGCATCTTCACGGATAGCCGTATGAGGGCAACCGCCGGTTTCAACGCCCATAATGCGATCTTCAGCTAGAGCATTATTACGCGTTAAAAACTCAGCATCTTCACGTGTGTATATATCGTTAGTCACTACTGCCATATCGTATTTGTCGCGCAGTGCGATACATAGCTCTCTTAATAAAGCTGTTTTACCTGAACCAACAGGTCCGCCAACGCCAATACGTAATACTTGTTTCTTTTTCATAATATTCTCTTTTTAAACTCTTGTTTATTTCACTCAATCTCAGCAAGCCTTTAGTGAAGACGAACTAAGATCTAAATAATCGGGTGTATTGCGTTTCATGCCATGCACTTGCCATAGCTAAACGCGGTAAACTTGCGCCAATCTCTTCATCTTGCAAACTATTGGCGAGCTGAATAGACGCTTCTACTTTTTCGGTGATGTTGAATAATAAATTCTGTGCCTGAGTTTGACCTAAAGGAACAAGCTTGGTTGCCGCTGCAACTTGGTTATCAATATACGTCCAACAATAACCACTTTGGATCAGCATTAAATCTAATTTAAATAACGAACCAATTAAAACAAAGGCACTGACAAAACTAATATCACTACCAATATTTTCAGCATCAATTAAGGCTTGGTATTGTTCTAAACCTTGCTGAATTTCGGGTGAATCTAATTGCTTTAATAATCGAATAAGTGCTTTACCCATTGCCACATCAGCAAGGTGTAATTCGTTACTTTCTCGACAGGCAATTAGGTGCTGATTCCATGTAATAAAAGCTGAGGTATCATTATTTAAAAGGGCTTTATATTGACGCTTAATTATTGCTAAATCTGTACGGGCAATTGACTGAGATAAATTCAACTCAACCCAGTTTAAGGTTGAATCCGAATCACTAATCCAGCCCATTTCAACGGCATACTCTAAACCTTGTGAAAATGAGAATCCACCGACAGGCAAGTTAGCACTACACAGTTGTAATAGCCGATTAAATTGTAACGCGTTATGATTTATCAAAACGCACTCCCCTTACTACACGTTGATTTTATTATATTTAAATAGAAGTTAAACATATAACAACAAATCTAATGTTCATGAGAGTGAGCATCAGAATCACCATGAGAATGGCTATGTGAATGTCCATGAGAATGACCTCCACTCTTACCATAAGCACCACTTTCAGGTTCAAAAACTGCTGGAGTACGGTTTATCTTCAAACCATAATTTTCAGCTAATTCTTCCAACACATAGTCAGGTTTAAATCGCACCCAAAGCTCACCGATTTGCAAAGACGTATGACGATTTCCTAAGTGATAACACACCTTACAAAATGACAACCAATCTGTTGCAACAGCAGTGGAAACTTCTTCCGCTTCACCCTTCACTTCAATCAATAAACCGCACTCAGTTTTGAGTACCTGACCGATCAATAATGGATGACCACGTTCAACAAAAATCCCAACATCCTGACCTTTATCAGTTACACCTTTAATGCGCGCTTTTTTTCGCGTGTCTTGATCTAAGGTGATGGAATCAGAAATTTCATCGTGCGTGTGATCGAGTCTTTCATATACTTGTAACATCTACATTCCTAATTTATTTCTAACTAAGCTTTTCTTTTGTACTAACCAATGGCAAAGAGTTTTATTATTATAAAATTCTCGGCCGCAAGCGACCGAGTTTCAAAACAAGTTCAGTTGATCGCTATTAATTTCTTTACCATCTAATTCGATTAACTGTTCTTGAACATATTTCCTGATAACTTCTTCTGTTGCGTTACCAATCGTTTCAACAAAAAAGCTTTGTGTCCATAATTTACCGCCCCAGAAATACTGCTTTTTAATTTCAGGATAAATTCTAAAAAACTCACGAGCAGTTATACTTTTAATTATTTGCATAACATCGCTTGGCGACTGTTTAGGGATCCCTCTAATAACCATATGAATATGGTCACTCGGAATTTCTAACTCTACGATATCAATATCGTAGTCATATCCTACTTTTTGAATAATTGCTTTCATTGTTGAACGATAGGGTTCAATGAAGACTTTGTGTCGATACTTTGGTATCCACACAAAGTGGTACATTAATCTAAAGACATGATGTGTATTTCTTTGAAGTTCCATATGAAGAATAGCATTTACTGGGGTCCCCCCAGTATACACTATCCAGCACGGGGGCAAGCCCCCGAGATTTACGCTTCGCTAGTTAAAAACGATAACAATGCCTCTATTAACTTTCCTTCACCAATGGTAACTAGTTTTGATTATTACAAAGCCGTCGAGTTTTTAATGTTGGGAGCATAGTTTACCTATGTGACTAATATTAAAGACGATGACAATACCGTAATAATCAAAAATAGGATCCATTTTTAAAACAGCGTATAACGTTGGGCTAGAGGCAATATAGATGCCGGTTCGCATGTTAATAATTCCCCATTCGCCCTCACCTCATAAGTCTGTGCATCTACTTCTATCTTTGGCTGCCAGCTATTATGAATCATATCGTCTTTACCAATATTTCGAGTATTCTTACAAACCCCAACCATACGTGTCATACCTACTTTTTCAGGTACACCTTTATCTACCGCTGCTTGCGATAAAAAGGTCATCGATATCTTAGCTGTCGCTAAACCATACGAACCAAACATAGGACGGTAATACACGGGCTGCGGTGTAGGAATTGATGCATTAGCATCTCCCATTGGCGCTGCAGCAATAAAACCTGACTTGATGATCATTGCGGGTTTGATACCAAAAAATGCAGGTTTCCATAATACGATATCGGCTAGCTTACCTACTTCGATCGATCCTACTTCATGGCTAACACCATGGCTTATTGCAGGGTTAATGGTGTATTTAGCGATGTAACGCTTGATACGGAAGTTATCGTTACGCTCAGTATCGGGTGCTAAAGGTCCACGTTGTTGCTTATTTTTATGGGCTGTTTGCCAAGTACGTGTGATCATTTCACCAACACGCCCCATGGCTTGCGAGTCTGACGAAATCATACTGATAGCGCCTAAGTCATGCATTACATCTTCTGCGGCAATACTTTCTTTACGAATACGCGAATCAGCAAAGGCAACATCTTCTGGAATATTAGGATCTAGATGATGGCATACCATGAGCATATCTAAATGTTCATCTATGGTGTTGATAGTGTACGGACGCGTTGGATTGGTTGAAGACGGTAAAACATTCGGTTCACCACAAGCTTTAATAATGTCGGGGGAATGTCCACCGCCAGCACCTTCTGTGTGATAAGTGTGAATGGTTCTGCCTTTGAAAGCGCCGATAGTGTCTTCTACAAAGCCTGATTCGTTTAAGGTGTCGGTATGAATAGCCACTTGCACATCGTATCTTTCTGCAACCGTTAAACAGTTATCAATAGCGGCTGGTGTTGTGCCCCAATCTTCATGAAGTTTTAAACCACATACGCCTGCTTCAATTTGCTCTTCAATGGCTAGCGGTAAACTTGCGTTCCCTTTACCTAAGAAGCCAAAGTTCATGGGAAAGTCGTTTGTTGCTTGTAGCATTTTATGAATATACCAAGGACCTGGTGTACACGTTGTTGCGTTTGTACCTGTTGCAGGCCCTGTCCCACCGCCTATCATAGTGGTTACGCCAGACATTAAGGCTTCATCAATTTGTTGCGGACAAATGAAATGAATATGCGCGTCTATGCCGCCAGCTGTTAATATTTGACCTTCGCCAGCAATAACTTCAGTGCCAGGACCTACTTCAATATCAATATTGTCTTGAATGTCTGGATTGCCCGCTTTACCAATGATGGCAATACGACCATCTTTAACGCCCACATCAGCTTTAACTATGCCCCAATGATCAACAATCAGTGCGTTGGTAATAACAAGATCGACTGTTTCGTAACAAGACGCTTGGCTTTGTCCCATTCCATCTCGAATAACCTTACCACCACCAAATTTAACTTCTTCACCGTATTCGGTGTAATCTTTTTCAACTTCTAGCCACAAGTCAGTATCGGCTAAACGAACTCGGTCACCAACGGTTGGACCAAACATGTGAGCATATGAATGTTTATCAATAGTTGCCATTTTATAAATCTCCCTGCACTTCAGCTCTAAAGCCAAATACTCTGCGTTTACCACGATAAGCGATTAAGGTGACTTCGCGCTCTTGTCCTGGTTCAAAACGTACTGCGGTGCCTGAAGTAATATCGAGGCGATAGCCTTTAGTTAGTTCACGGTCAAACGTTAACGCTGGATTCACTTCATAAAAGTGATAGTGAGATCCTATTTGAATAGGACGATCGCCTGAATTGGCAACAGTCACTTTAAGTTGTTCGCGACCCACATTAAGCTCGCGATTACCGCTATCTGTTTTTATTTCGCCAGGAATTAATCTGCCTGATGTATTGATAGGTGAAGATGAAGACATTTGATGCTCCTTTACACGATAGGGTTATGAACCGTTACAAGCTTAGTTCCATCAGGAAACGTTGCTTCTACTTGTACTTCAGATAAAAGCTCAGGAATACCTTCCATTACTTGATCGCGACTTAGTAGTGTTCTGCCGTAATCCATCATTTGTGCAACAGTTTTACCATCACGTGCGCCTTCCATAATTTCCATAGAAATATACGCCATTGATTCAGGATAGTTGAGCTTAACGCCACGATTTAAACGACGTTCGGCTAATAACGCTGCGGTAAATAAAAGTAGTTTGTCTTTTTCTCTAGGTAATAAATCCATATGTTTCTCTTAGACTTTAATAGGCTTTTTAATAAAAGTAAGTTACAAGGTCAGTAAAGCTGATCTTATAAAAATTAAGTATGCCAAATTCTAGGTTCAATGGCTGACGCCTCGATAATAAGAGGACGTAAATGCTGCCATAACTTTATAAATAAGTGTTTACATTGATGCGCTTGCTCGCCTAAATATCGAATAACAAACAAACCTCTAATATCGGTAATACTAATCAACTCTTGGGCATTTTCAATATCAATAATGTCACGCAATGCTTCAATAATTTGTTTACGTTGTTTTAGCTCGTTTAATTGTAAAGGCGCATAAACTAGGAATGTACCAAATACGGGGTTACTAGCTAAACCAGCCATATGATGAAGTAACTGGTTCTTAGGTGAGATTTCTATACGGTCGTGATAAATAAGCGTATCACCACAATACAAACGGTTAAGCTGAGTGTATTGGCCTTTATTGAAATATTGATCTGAACTCGGTAAACCTAAACACGTAATATCCCAACCAAAGTAAATACTATTGTCACTCATATGCACATCAACAGTATTAAAACCGTCAGCACCTTCGTATACGATAGTTTCTTGTGGGAAGTTTTCAACTATAGCTTCATTAGCTAAATGTAATGAAGTAATTTGCGTTTGTTTAGTTTCACCGATTGATAAGTCTTCGCGAGCACGATAAAAGCGGTTAGCACCAGGTGTGGTCACTAAAACATGAGCTTGCTCTTCAATGTTTATTTCAACATTAAGCTCGTCACCCGAGACGATACCTGCAGGTGGATGTAGCAAGTATATATGGGCGCATTCTTGCCCTTCTGGGTAAAAAGCTTTTTGAACCGATAAAGGTCCTTTGCGCGATGTTGTTTTTAGTTGAGTTCCGTAGGCATTGTGACTAAACGTTAACGCTAATTTAGCCAACCATTGCCTAGGTTCAACTTTATTTGTTTCTTTTATAATCATTCGAGGCTTATTATTCACATATTTTTCATACTGTTACACAGATAAATACTTACTCACTAACTCATCCGTTAACTCTACCATTTCACCCGACGCAATAACATTGCCTTTTTCCATTAAATGGAATTCTTCGCCTACTGCGCGAGCAAAAGGTAATTTCTGTTCAACTAAGACAATAGTCATACCGTGTTCTTTGTTTAGTTTAAGTAGAACATCACGAATAAGTTGTACAATATTGGGTTGAATACCTTCGTTGGGCTCATCAAGGATCAAAATGTCAGGGTTAAGTACTAACGCCCTACCGATGGCTAATTGTTGTTGCTGACCACCTGATAAATCTCCACCTCTACGATGTAACATTTCTTTAAGTACAGGAAATAGCGTAAATATATGATCAGGGATAGTTTTACTTTTTTGACGTTTACAATTTAAGCTCAGCTTTAGGTTCTCTTCCACGGTAAGTTGAGGAAAAATATCACGTCCTTGTGGTACATAACCTACCCCGATTTCAGGTCGTGTTTCCACGCCTTTTTTAACCACATCAACATCGTTGATGATCAAGCTCCCCGAACTAATAGGCAATAAGCCCATAATAGACTTAAGTAAAGTTGTTTTACCTACGCCGTTACGACCCATAATACAGGTGCGAGATCCTTTTTTAATTTTAAGGTTTAAATCCCACAGTATTTGCGTACCGCCATATTGTTGATTAACAGAGGTTAACTCGATCATACTGTTTGCTCCTGCGCTTTATTCATTGCTACTTCAATATCGTCTGAACCATTTGCGTTACCGTCGTCTTCACCTAAGTAAACTTGAATAACATCTTTATTTGATTGGATTTCTGACATAGTGCCTTCTGCCAATACCGAACCTTGATGTAATACCGTAACTTGCTTAGCGATTGAACGAACAAATGCCATGTCATGCTCTACCACGACAACTGAATGCTTACCTGCTAGTGATGTTAACAATTCAGCTGTACGTTCAGTTTCTTGTCCTGTCATCCCTGCTACAGGTTCATCTACAAGTAATACTCGTGGTTCAGCCGCTAAAAGCATGCCTATTTCTAACCACTGTTTTTGTCCGTGGGATAAACGACCTGCTGGGTAGTAACATTCTTGTGTTAACCCTATGGTAGAAAGTATTTCAGCAATACGGTCTTTTTGCTCTCCGCTAAGTTTGTGAAAGAGTGATGTCCAAATACCTTTGTCGCCAGCTAAACTTAACTCGATATTTTCAAATACAGATAACTCTTCAAACACCGTTGGCTTTTGAAATTTACGTCCGATACCTGCTCTGGCGATTTCAGCTTCACTTAATTGTAATAAATCGACTTGCTGACCAAAACTTACCGTACCTTTATCAGGACGCGTTTTACCGGTAATAACATCCATTAAGGTGGTTTTACCTGCACCGTTAGCACCAATTAAACAACGTAATTCACCATCGTTTATGTAAAGGTTCAAATCGTTTAGGGCTTTAAAGCCATCAAAACTAACACTCACGTCTTCAACATATAAAATAACGCCATGTCGTGTATCTGGTTTAATGTTTTCGTCTGCTAATAAAGGCGAACCACTTTTATCGACTATCATGATTGAACCTCCGTTTTAGCAATGTCGGTACTGCTATTATTTTTACTATCCGTACCTTTGCTGTTGGCGCTATCATCTTCGTTATCTTTTTTACTTAATAAATGTGGTAACAAACCAGCAATACCTTTTGGAAGATACAAAGTAACTAATACAAATAAACCACCTAAAGCGAACAACCATGCTTCTGGCATAATCGCCGTAAAACGAGTTTTAGCGTAACTTACAACTACTGCACCAATTAACGCGCCGTATAATGTTCCTCTACCGCCAATTGCAACCCATACCACCATTTCAATTGAATTAAGTGGTGAGAATTCGCCTGGATTAATAATACCGACTTGCGGCACATACAAAGCGCCAGCAACACCCGCTAACATAGCTGAAACGATATAAATCCAAAGTTTGTAATGTTCTGGTTTAAAGCCAACGAAACGAACACGTGATTCTGCATCTCGAATAGCTGTCACTACTCGACCCATTTTAGATTTAACAATGTAATCACTGATAGCGTAACCGATAGCTAAAGCAATCGCCGTAGCAACAAATAAACCGAGTTTGGTTGATGGTTCTTGTAATGAGAAACCTAGTATTTCTTTAAAATCCGTTAAGCCGTTATTACCACCAAAGCCCATTTCGTTACGGAAAAACGCCAGCATTAACGCGTAAGTTACCGCTTGCGTCATAATCGATAGGTAAACACCACTTACACGAGAACGAAACGCTAAAGAACCAAATACATAAGCTAATAAACCTGGGCCGATAAACACCATAGCGATCATCCAAATAACGCTATCTGATCCCGCCCAATACCAAGGTAGTTCAGTTAAGTTTAAAAACACCATAAAGTCAGGTAAATCTGGATTCCCGTATACACCTCGGTCGCCAATTTGACGCATTAAGTACATACCCATAGCGTAGCCACCTAGCGCAAAGAATGCCCCGTGACCTAAGCTAAGTATTCCGCAATATCCCCATACTAAATCTACAGCGAGAGCGAGTAAGGCATAACATAAGTATTTACCAAATAAGCTAACTGTGTAGTCGCTTACGTGAAAGAAAGATCCTTCAGCAAAAGCGATATTACAAAAAGTGACGTAAAACGCTGATATCAATAGAAAGCCAATAACTACACGTAAACTACCAAGCTTTGCTAGCTTATCTGTGATTGTTGTTATACCCAGTTGTTGCGATATATTTGTTGAGTGAGTTGAGTTTGTTGAAATAGTCATTAGTCTGTTGATCTCCCTTTTTGTGGAAATAGACCTTTAGGTTTTTTCTGGATGAACAACACCAAACCAACTAATACAATAATATTGGCCAGTACTGAGCCTGTTACAGGTTCTAAGAATTTATTAAATGCACCTAACGACATCGCCGCAACTAAGGTTCCCCATAAGTTACCCACACCGCCAAATACAACCACTAAGAAAGAATCGATAATATACGCTTGTCCTAAATTAGGGCCCACGTTAGTTAACTGGCTTAATACCACACCTGCTACACCCGCAATACCTGAACCTAAACCAAAGGTAATCGCATCTACCCAATCACTTTTAATACTTAATGCTCTGGCCATGTCACGGTTTTGAGATACAGCACGTACATGTAAGCCTAATGAGGTTTTCTTTAAAATCATTAACAAGGAAACGAAAACCATTAATGAAAAAATGATGATGTATAAACGGTTAAAGGTTAACGAGAAAATAGGATTGATTTGCCACGAACCACTCATCCACTCTGGAGCTAAGACTTGACGGTTTAACGGAGAGAATATGGTTCTTACCAGTTGTTGTAATATCAAACTAATACCAAAAGTCGCTAATAGTGTTTCTAACGGACGACCTTTTAAATGACGAATAACACCACGTTCAATTGCAACACCTACTAAGCCTGACACTAAAAAGGCAGCAGGTACCGCCATTAACAACGAGTATTCAATAAGTTGAGGAAAGGCTTGTTGAATTACATAAGTGGTGTAAGCTCCCAGCATCATCATCTCGCCATGTGCCATGTTAATAACACCCATAACACCAAAGGTAATAGCTAAGCCGATAGCAGCTAGTAGCAATACTGAACCTAAGCTAATACCAAAAAATAGATTTTCAGCAAATTCAAAAATACCTTTTCTGCCATCGATATCTGCCATTGCTTTTTCTAGCGCGACTTTTAAAGCTTTGTCTTCTGGTGAAGCTGGCTTTTCAACTTTAGAAAGTTCTGTCGCCATCGCATTTAATACCGAAGGCTCTAAACTTGTTTTTAATTGTTTAACAGCCGCTAACTTTTCTGTGTGCTCACCTTCTAACAACTGTTGAACCAATAAAGTTACTGACATTAACTCGCGAACATCATCATCTTGCTCTGAGTTGATCAGCTTTCTAATAGTTTCGATACCTATGTCATTAGGTTTATCTAGAATTTGTTTAACCGCTTCAATGCGTACCGTTTTATCTGGGAAAGTTAAATCTAACTGCGCTAATAAACTACGTATTTTTCCGCGTAATCTATTGTTGGTTTTAACTTTTCTGATTTTGCTTTTTGTTACGGCTTCAAGCTTGGTATTAGTTAATACATCAATGAGCTCATACTTGTTATCTGTATTACGCTGAGCATTTACTATTTGCTTATTAGCTTTAAGGTAATACAAGTCGCCATTAATTAAAGCGTTAAAAGTTTGCTTAACTTGTGGTGCCTTTGTTTGTGAAAGTTGATCGATTAACAACGGCATTTTTGAAAGCTTAGTGCTAGGAAGCTTTTTAAACAAAGCGATTAACTGACCTTGTTCGTTTGTTTGTATTTTAGCTGATGTAGCCTCAACACTAACGACTTCTTTGTCGCTTGCTTTTGCGGTAACTTCGCTAGCAAAACTTTGCCCAGCGAGTAAACAACAAATCAAAATAGAAAATATGCGCAACATTGCGTTTTCCTTAAGAGTTAACATGAAAATAAAACAGTGTAATGTTTATAAGCGTGGTGAATTAAAATAGGTTCAATACAAGCGAATAAACGTTTACTCAAAGCATTCTTTATTCATAACTAGAGTTGATAAAAAATGCTTTGAGTAAATGGGAAGCTAGGCTTCCCATTAGCGTTTAGTGATGAATAATTTATTCGAAGTTTTGACCTGAACACTTTGCTGTTGTTACATCAAAGTTTCCGCATTTAACTGGCGCAGTCCAATCTGAAATCAAGTTTTTAGAGCTAGGTAAAAAGTCTGACCAAGCATCACCAATAACCGTATCTGGTGTTTCCCAAACCACTTCAAATTGACCGTCTTCTTGAATTTCACCAATTAACACTGGCTTAGATAAATGATGGTTCGAGTTCATTACCGCAGTACCACCTGTTAAGTTAGGAACAGCAATACCAATCATCGCTTGCTCAACCGCGTTAACATCTGTAGTTCCAGCTTTCTCAACTGCTTTAGCCCACATGTTGAAACCGATATAAGTCGCTTCCATAGGATCGTTAGTTACACGCTTGTCATCACCAATGTATTTTTTCCAATCAGCAATAAAAGTTTCATTGTCATCAGACTCAACACTTTGGAAGTAATTCCAAGCCGCTAAATGCCCTACTAACGGTTTAGTATCAAAACCAGAAAGCTCTTCTTCACCTACAGAGAATGCCACTACAGGAATGTCTTCAGCAGAAATACCTTGGTTGCCTAACTCTTTATAAAATGGAATGTTTGCATCACCGTTAATGGTTGAAACAACAGCTGTTTTCTTACCTGTTGAACCAAACTTTTTAACTTCAGCGACTATACTCTGCCAATCTGAATGACCAAATGGTGTATAATTCACCATAATGTCTTCATCTTTAACGCCTTTAGATTTTAAGTAAGCTTTTAATACTTTGTTGGTTGTACGTGGGTAAACATAATCTGTACCCGCTAAAACCCAACGCTCAGCTCCGATGTCATTCATTAAGTAATCAATGGCTGGAATTGCTTGTTGGTTTGGCGCTGCACCTGTGTAAAAAACGTTTTTAGATGACTCTTCACCTTCATACTGAACTGGATAAAAAAGTAAACCGTTAAGCTCTTCTAATACAGGTAAAGCTGACTTACGTGATACTGATGTCCAACAACCAAAAATAACATCTACTTTTTCTTTTGCTAATAGTTCACGTGTTTTCTCAGCAAATAGCGGCCAATTAGATGCAGGATCGACAACTACGGCTTCAAGTTGCTTACCTAAAATACCACCGGCTTTATTTTGCTTATCGATCATCATTAATACGGTATCTTTAAGGGTTGTTTCACTGATCGCCATAGTGCCTGACAAAGAATGAAGTACGCCTACTTTGATGGTGTCTGCAGCATATGAGATGCTTGTTACTAAACTACTCGCTACGATTGAACTCGCGATGATAAGTTTTTTCAATTTCATTTTAATGTCCTGTTTTATTTATAAATAACAAAGATGGTTCTTTAAAAACCCGTCTTAGAAATATAATTCAGAAATTTGAATCAAAAATCCAAGTCAGAAACGGGCTTATCCAAAGTTTGAATTAAAAGGTAACTAACGCTTCAACAGCAAAAGTATTGATATCAACATCGTTGATTTCGTCCATGCGGTATTCAAAAACCATTAATAGATTTTCGTTAACTGAGAAGCTTGGAGAAATAGTAATACCGCTCGCGTCTTCAAATGTTGCGCCTGCAGCGTTCTCAATTTCCCAATCGTGGTAACGAACGGTTAAAGCAAATTTCTCAAAACCATAATTAGCCATCAATAAGAAACCTTTTGCTTCAGCATCAACACCCGCACCACTCCAAACATAAGCTGGCGCGTTTTCCGATATGTTGTATTCAGCAGCAAGAGTTAACGCGTCTAACGAATAGCTCGCCCATAAGTTAACTAAGGTTGTGTCTTCATCTGTTCCGGCTAATTTCTCGAATGAGTAAAAACCTTTAACTGTTACAGAATCTGATGGCATGATGGCTAACATGGTTTCAACACCAATCTCTTCAGAATCAACTGACTGAGGACCAGCAAGATCGTTAACTAACGAAACAGCAGCACTAAAACCATCGCCGTTGTATAAACCTGAAATACCTTGTTGGTAGTAACCATAAAAATAAGGCGCATAACCTGCACCTGAATATTGAAATAATCCTGTAGGCTCTTCAGTTTCCCAACCGGTGTAACTTAAAAAGCGACCAGCTTTAACACTAAAGTTGTCTGATACTGCGTAAGTAATGAATGCTTGCTCAAGGTCTACACCTTCAGTTGAATTCTGGTATTCAATATCAACGGTTGCCGTTAACTTGTTCCCAAAATCGTAAGTAATATCGATTTCTGCTTGGTCGATACCAGATACGCTAACTGAATCACCGCCGTCTGGATCTGAATATACGTAAGACATATCAATGAAACCTGAAATGCTTAAGTTATCCATTACTGATGTATATTTTGAATCGTCTGCCTGCGCCGCAGATACTGAACCTAATGACAATAAAACCGTTGCAGCGATAGGTGTTAACTTTTGTAAAATGTTCATATTTTCCGTCCCTTAATGTATTTCAATATCGTGTTCTATAGTTTTTATGTTTAAACAAGTAACACGCTTGGTTTATCCCTTTTGATTAATGAATGAACCGCTAAGAAAGAAAATATAAGCAGTAACTGCACAATTCATTGACCCAATGAGGATGAGATAAGTATTGAGGATTTTGTAAAGAGTTAATATGAGTAAAAGCGCGCAAAGGCATACGCATAATTGCGTAGTTTTAGATTGGTTATAGAGGTTTAGTTAGGAATGTTATAAAAAGAATAGATGTATTATATTGATGAATTGATATCAAATAGTTTTTCCATTGCCTCTCATAAGATGACTCATTTTGTTTGTTCTTATAAACATTAAAAGTAATAAAGATCTCCTCTGCCCCAACCTACGCAAAACTGCGCATATATCAATATTGTATTTTTGTGTAAGATGATAACGTGCCGTCCATGAGTTATTTAAAAGATAGACAAGTTGCAATCTAATCAAAAAATACTAACCACACGTCGAACCTATAATAAGCTCGTTGCTAACGAGATGATGGAAGACTTTGCCTTACGTTTTACCGCTAAACGTGCACGCCAGCATTCGGTAGGTAAAATAGCGATAACAGCGCTAGGTATAGTGTCGTTTTTAGTATTAGAAGCCATAGGTGGTGCAGTAACCCTAAACTATGGTTTTGTTAATTCAGTATGGGCTATTTTAGCGGTTGTATTTGTTATATTTTTTAGCGGCTTACCGATCAGCTACTATTCAGCTAAATACGGTGTAGATATTGATTTACTCAGCCGAGGTGCAGGCTTTGGTTATATTGGTTCTACTATTGCGTCTTTAGTATATGCCTCCTTCACTTTTATCTTTTTCGCCCTTGAAGCTGCCGTTATGTCGATGGCGCTTTATCTTTTGTTCGATCTGCCTTTATATATTGGTTATGTTATTAGTGCGGTGGCGGTGATCCCACTGGTTACTCATGGCATCGCTTATATTAGTAAGTTTCAGGTATGGACACAGCCTATATGGGCAATATTACAAGTTTTACCGTTATTTTTTGTCTTCAATCATGCTGACACTGACGTACAAGGATGGTTTGAATTTACAGGTAAAGCTGGCGAGACTGGCTCATCATTCAACTTATTGTTATTTGGTTCAGCATCAGCGGTATTACTGGCTTTAGTTGCACAGATTGGTGAGCAAGTAGATTTTCTGCGTTTTTTACCTGAAAAACCTAAGAAGAGCCCATGGAAATGGTGGTTAGCTTTAGTTGCTGGTGGTCCAGGCTGGATAATATTTGGCGGGTTAAAACTCTTACTCGGATCATTCTTAGCTTACTTCGCTTTACAACAAGGTGTTGAATACGCGTTAGCTGGCGACCCAGCTCATATGTACAATTTGGCCTTTAGCTATGTGTTCGACAATACCAATGTGAGCTTAATTGTTGCTTGTACCTTTGTGGTGATCTCGCAATTAAAAATCAATGTAGCTAACGCTTATGCGGGGAGTTTAGCTTGGTCTAACTTCTTCTCGCGTGTTACACATAATCATCCAGGTCGTGTGGTTTGGATGCTGTTCAATTTAGGCATTGCCCTGCTATTAATGGAACTCGGTATTTATCAAACCATTGAGAAAATGTTAACGGTTTATTCTGTGGTGGTATTAGCTTGGTTGAGCTCTGTTGTTGCCGATTTAATTATTAACAAACCATTAGGTATCAGCCCAAAAGGTATTGAATTTAAACGCTCGCGCTTACACGATATAAACCCTGTTGGTGTTGGCTCTATGATTATTGCCACCTTTGTTGGCTTTACTGCTCACTTTGGCTGGTACGGTGAAACGATTAAAGCACTCGCTTCGTTTATTGCCTTCGGTTTACCTTTTATTCTTGTACCGTTAATTGGCTATTTAACTAAGGGGCAATTCTACCTTGTTGATAACAACTTACCTGAGATAAAAAAATCCACTATTTGTCATATTTGTGAAAATGAATTTGAAAAAGAAGACATGACCTACTGCCCTGCATACAGAAATGCCATTTGCTCTTTATGTTGCAGTTTAGATGTTAGGTGTGGTGATAAGTGTCGACCTAAAGCTACTATTGCTAAACAATCACATCATTTTTTCAGTCGCTTTTTAACTACGGCATTATTAAGACGATTAACCACGCCTTTAATGCAATTTGTTGCTGTAACATTGAGTTTAAGTTTTGTTGGCGCTGGCATTTTATTTTTGATTTATTTACAAGTTCCTTTAGACGACGACAGCATTAAACAGGTGTTCGCCAGCACGCTCATTAAAATATTCTTCTTATTACTTATTATTATTGGTGTGGTTAGCTGGTTATTTATATTAGCTAGAAGTGGAAACCGCTCGGCGTTAAAAGAGTTACGTTCACAAACCAATGCTTTAGCAATAGAAATAGATGCCCATGAAGTTACCTCAATCGCCCTGCAAAATTCTAAAGAGGTGGCTGAATCTGCTAACGAAGCTAAAAGCCGATACTTAGCAGGGTTAAGTCACGAATTAAGAACCCCATTAAATGTACTTTTAGGTTACGCACAGTTGTTAAGTCAAGACAATGCAATACCAAGCAGGCAGCGGGAAACCTTGTCGATAGTAAAAAGGAATGGTGAACATTTAGCTGATTTAATTGAAGGTTTATTAGAAATATCTAAAATTGAAGCGGGTAAAATCACGCTGCAAAATGATGACATTAATCTTAATTCTATTCTTATGCAGTTAGTGAATATGTTTCAAATGCAAGCCAACCAAAAAGGCATCGCATTTACTTATCATATCAGTAAAAACTTACCGACTTATGTTGCCACGGATAAACAACGCTTTAGACAAATATTGATTAACTTAATATCTAACGCGATTAAATATACCGAAAAAGGCTCTGTGAACTTTGATGTAACCTACCGCAATAATGTGGCTCAATTTAGTATTACCGATACAGGTGTTGGTATATCGCAAGCCAATCAAGAGTTGGTCTTTAAACCTTTTGAGCAAATTAGAAATACACATACTCAAGGCATAGGTGGTACAGGTTTAGGCTTAACTATTTCTCAATCGTTAGCTGAATTGATGGGTGGTGAAATCACTTTAAAAAGTGTGATTGATCAAGGTTCAACCTTTACTCTGCGATTAATGTTGTCGCAAACAAAAGAAGCTCCTAAAGAACCTGAATATGCCATTACAAAAGCTGTAGCTTATACAGGACCTGAAAAAACTATATTAGTGGTAGATGATGACCCGAATCAACATCGATTAATGCACGATCTTCTCAACCCATTAGGCTTTAAAGTATTACTTGCGCCTAATGCTGAAACTGGCTTGCAGGTTTTAGAAAATAATACGGTCGACTTATTACTTTTAGATGTAAGAATGCCTGATATGGATGGTTGGCAAATGGCTGAGAAACTACGCGATCTGAGCTACGTAATGCCAATTTTAATGGTGTCAGCCAATGCTAGAGACGCAGAAGCAAGCTTACAAGCTAAGAGTTTTCATAACGGTTATATTGCCAAGCCTGTAAACATTGATGCGTTGTTAGGGAAAATTGCGCAATTTCTTCATATAGAATGGCAATATGAGAATATAAATAGCGCACCTATTATTCCTGAAAAAGTGGCAGAAATAGAATCAATATCAAAGGTAACTGATGATCATTATCAAACCTTAATCGCTATTTCTGAAATCGGTTACTTATCGGGCTTTAAAGAACAAATGGATAAGATTGATGATGAATTTCATTTACCTAATAATGTAAAATCTCAGTTGAACGAATATGTTGCACAGTGTAATTTTCCAAAAATCATTCAATATTTAAACGAACTGATCAATCAAAGTAAATCAAACATATAAGAAGCAGCGATGAAAAATAAAATGAGCGATGTGGTATTAGTTGTAGACGATTCTCCTGAATCGTTAGGGATGTTAAATGTAGCCCTTAATACACAAGGATATACAGCATTAGTGGCATTAAACGGTTTACAGGCTTTATCTATTGTAGAGAAAGTTGAACCTGATGTTATTTTGCTCGACGCTGTTATGCCTGAAATGGACGGGTTTGAAACCTGTAAAAAATTAAAGGCCATACTGCCACATACACCCATTATTTTTATGACAGGATTAACTGATGTTGAAGATGTTGTAAAAGGCTTTAATGCTGGCGGTGTAGATTATGTCACTAAGCCTATATCGCCTGATGAAGTTATTGCGCGTATAAAAACCCATGTAAACACAGCTAAGCTTGCCTTAAGTGCTCATGATGCTTTGGATCATGCTGGTAAAAATGTATTTTGTGTCAGTAATCAAGGTCGATTAGCTTGGGCGACACCACAAGTTCACGAAATAATAGAAGCGCTTGCTGATACGAACCCTACACCTTGGAGTACATTAGCTGATGAGATAAAAGATTGGTTAGATACAGATACCAACCTAGATTTAATGATCACCTCATTCACCTCGCCTTTCAATATTTCATATGAACGTAAACAAGACGATTTACATTTATTAAGAATTGTTCAAACCAGTTCTCAAAAAACACCTGAAGATCTTAAAGCTAAACTCCCCATTACCAAGCGTGAATCAGAAGTGCTGTATTGGGTGTCTTACGGTAAAACCAGTTGGGAAACGTCTCAAATTTTAGAAATGAGTCCACGTACTGTAAATAAGCACTTAGAACAAATATTCAAAAAGTTAGGTGTTGATAACCGAACTTCGGCTGCAGCTATTGCTCTGAGAATATTAGAGAGTTAAGAATTTATAGAAATGATGAGTGAACATCATAAGATTGTTCATTCATGATTATTTTTAGACAAGATATTCTTTAATACAAATAGCACCCTTAATATAACCCATCTTAATTTATATGGGTTTTAGGCTTTTGTGGTAAACTAGCGCCAATTATTTTACAGCTCTTTTTTATTCCAAGCTGATTAGCACCTTAGAGAAAATCCAATGTCTGATGAATACCCTATTGTTACTATTTCTTATCAACCCATTGAACTATGTAAATTACTTAAAATAGCGAATATGGTTTCAGGCGGTGGTGAAGCTAAAATAGTGATCAGCGAAGGTTACGTCTATTTAAATGGTGAAGTTGAATTTCAAAAAAGAAAGAAAGTATACGATAACGATGTCATTGAATTTAATGGTGATGTAGTGCAAGTGGTTTGTTCTAATTTATCTGCAAGTAAACCTGTTAAAGCGCATGCGTCTCCTCAAGCAAACAAAAAAGCTAAAGGTAATTCAAACCCTAAGTCCAAAAACAAATCTCAAAATAAGGCACAAAACAATAAGCCTGATAACGTGAATTCACCACAATTTGTTGATAATTTTGCTGAACCAGGTAAGCCTGCAAAAAGAAGACCTATTTCATTCTAGCTAAAGCATTCTAATTTACATTTAGAATGCAGATGCGGGTTTAGCGTTAAGTTACTGTTTTGACTTAACGCTAACATTAGCTAAAAATAGCCAGAATATAACTTTACAGCTTCTTCTGCCAGAAAACAGCTTGTCCCATTTTAGGATCTAACTCGTAACCCGCAAAACCTTCTTTCGCATAAGCAGCTTTAGCCACAGCATTACCTTGCAGTACTTCTAACGTTAACTTACAACACCCCATGTCTTTCGCTATTTGTTCAACTTTATCAAACAGTAAGTTGGTTATGCCTTGCCTTCTAAAAGCTTTAACAACCGATACATCATGAAAGTTAACCAAAGGTTTGGCGGCAAATGTTGAAAAACCGATTACACAATTAGCGATACCTGCAGGTTTCCCATCAACATAAGCTAATACCGTAAAAACATTACTTTGTTGTTTTAAGCTCTCAATTAAATGTTGTTGCGTGTATTCAGAAAGTGGCTCACCGCCGCCCATAGCATCCATCGCATAATCATTTAACAAAAAGAGTAAATCAGTGGTGTGTTGCTCGTTCTGATAATCCGCTTGTATTACTTCTATAGTCATAAGTTTTTTCCTTGTTATTTCCCCTAGTTTTTCAATAATGTAACGTAATAAATAACAGAATATAACCCTGTAAGCAGTAGTAATTATATTAAAAACCTTAATAAAATTTATTTATAGCTTTTGCCAACTAAAGTGCCCTGCTAGAATAGCGCCATTAAGATATAACACGTCTATTTAACGGAAATTTTTATCCATGCGTACTAGTCAATATTTACTTTCTACACTGAAAGAAACTCCAGCAAGCGCTGAAGTTATCAGCCATCAATTAATGTTACGTGCAGGTTTAGTGCGTAATTTAGCTTCAGGTTTATATACTTGGCTACCCACTGGTTTAAAAGTTTTAAGAAAAGTGGAAAACATAGTACGCGAAGAAATGGAACGTGCTGGCGCTTTAGAAGTATTAATGCCTATGGTTCAACCTGCTGATTTATGGGAAGAGTCTGGTCGTTGGGATGATTACGGTCCTGAGTTATTACGCTTAAACGATCGCCATAATCGCCCTTTTGTTTTAGGCCCAACTCACGAAGAAGTCATTACTAAGTTAGTCGCTAACGAAATTAGTAGCTATAAACAGTTACCTTTAAACGTGTACCAAATACAATCAAAATTCCGTGATGAAATACGTCCTCGCTTCGGTATTATGCGTGGTCGTGAATTTTTAATGAAAGATGCTTACTCTTTTCATTTAACGGATGAGTGTTTAGAAAAAACTTATCAAATCATGTTTGATACTTATTGCAGAATATTCGATCGCTTAGGTTTAGATTACCGCCCTGTTATTGCTGATACAGGTTCTATCGGTGGTGAAGCTTCACATGAGTTTCATGTTTTAGCTGATTCTGGTGAAGATGATATCGCTTTCAGTGACGCAAGTGAATTTGCTGCTAACATTGAAAAAGCTGAAGCTTTAGCCCCTGCAGGTGAACGCCCTGCTGCTACACAAGATTTAACTGAGGTTTCTACACCGAATGTTAAGTCTATTGAAGATGTGGCTAACTTCTTAAAAGTTGACGTAAAAGCAACAGCTAAAACATTACTTGTTTTAGGTGAAGAAGTTAAAGGTCAATCTACTCCAGTTATCGCACTTGTATTAAGAGGCGATCATCAATTAAACGAAATTAAAGCTGAGCATTTACCTTTAGTTGCGACTCCACTAACTTTTGCTTCAGATGAGCAAATCTTAGCAGCAGCTGGTTGTGATGCAGGTTCCATTGGTCCTGTCGGCTTAAGCATTCAAGTAATTGTTGACCGTAGTGCAGCTCACTTAGCTGACTTTGTTTGTGGCGCTAACAAAAATGATGTTCACTTTACTGGTGCTAACTGGGATCGTGATTGTGCAGAATACACTGTTGCTGACATTCGTAACGTTGTTGAAGGTGATCCTAGCCCATGTGGTTCAGGTAACATTGTTATCAAACGTGGTATTGAAGTAGGTCATATTTTCCAATTAGGTCAAAAATACGCAGAAGCAATGAACTGCGGTGTTTTAACTGAGCAAGGTAAAAACAAAACATTAACGATGGGTTGTTACGGTATCGGTGTTTCAAGAATTGTTGCTGCCGCTATTGAACAAAACCACGATAAATATGGTATCAAATGGCCAGCAGCTATTGCACCTTACCAAGTGGCTATTGTTCCAATGAACATGGCAAAATCGGCCCGTGTTAAAGAAACAGCTGAAGCCATGTATGAACAACTACAACAAGCTGGTATTGAAGTTATATTTGATGACAGAAAAGAAAGACCTGGTGTAATGTTCGCAGATCATGAATTAATCGGAACTCCTTTGCTATTAGTTATTGGTGAACGTAATTTAGATAACCAAGAACTTGAAGTTAAGAACAGAATCACTGGTGAGAAAACTATGATCAAAATAGAAGACGTAATGTCTTTATTTGCATAGAACTGATTTAAGTTAACTTAGTTTAGTTTAGTTTAGTTTAAGAATTAAATATCAAAAAGCCGCTTTTCGTGATGAAAAGCGGCTTTTTTGTTTATGCTTCATTTTGATAAAATAGGATTTCGTTCAAATTTTAGGTAACAAATGAGTTAACCTATTTTAAGAGACTACATAATTTTACTCATTTGTTAGCTTTGTACTTTTTTAATTGCCGCTAACCAATGATCATATAAATCATTTCTTTGCTTAGGTAACATACTTGGTTCAAATTTACGTTCGCAATGCCACATACTGGCTAACTCTTCAGTAGAAGAAAACACGCCAGCCTGCAAACCAGCTAAATAAGCAACACCCAAAGCTGTAGTTTCAATAATTTCTGGTCTATCAACTTCAGCGCCTAAAATATTCGCTAAGAAAGACAATACCCAATTATTGGCTACCATACCGCCATCAACTCGTAATTTAGTTAAACGTAAACCATCACTTTCCATGGCTTTTTGTAAGTCTTTCGTTTGATAACAAACAGACTGCAATGCTGCTGTAACTATTTCTTTAATGCCTGAATCGCGTGTTAAACCCAAAATTGCACCTCGTGCATTAGGATCCCAATAAGGAGCGCCTAAACCAGTAAATGCAGGTACTAACACAACACCATGGTCAAAAGGTACGCCTTCAACAATGTCTTCAGCTTCGCTCGCATTAGTAATGAGTTTTAAGCCATCTCGGATCCACTGTATGGTAGCGCCAGCCATAAAGATGCTACCTTCAATAGCATAGGTCGGTTTACCGTTTAATCTATAAGCCACGGTAGTCAATAATCGATGTTTGGAAACTAAAGGTTTATCACCAGTATTTAACATTAAAAAACAGCCAGTACCGTAGGTGCTTTTAGCCATGCCTTGCTCAAAACAAGCTTGACCAAATAAAGCCGCTTGCTGATCGCCTGCAATACCTTGAATGGGAATGGATTGTCCTAATATTTCAGGAGAAGAAAGTCCGAACTCACACGATGAGTCCATCACTTCTGGTAATAATGATTTAGGAATATTAAACAACGTAAGTAATTCTTCATCCCACTCTTGAGTATGAATATTAAAAATCATGGTACGTGACGCATTTGTAGCATCAGTTCTATGTACTTCACCTGAGGTTAAGTGCCATAAAAGAAAACTATCAACAGTACCAAAAGCGAGTTCACCTTTATCAGCTTTTTCTCTAGCACCTTCTACGTTGTCTAAAATCCATTTAATTTTAGTGGCAGAAAAATAAGGATCTAATAATAATCCCGTTTTGCTATTAATTAATTCTGCGGTTTCAGGATTATTGATAGAATCACAATATTCTGCAGTTCTTCTGTCTTGCCAAACAATCGCGTTATATAACGCCTTGCCTGTTTTTTTGTTCCAAACTAAAGTAGTTTCTCGCTGATTAGTTATACCTATTGTTATCACTTGACTTGCTGCGACGTTATTTTCACTTAATACACGCTGACAAACCTCAACAACTGTGTTCCATATATCTTCAGGTTTATGTTCAACCCAACCATTTTTTGGAAAGTGCTGTTCAAACTCTGCTTGCGCAACAGCGAACACTTGCCCTTTTGTAGTAAATAAAATGGCTCTAGAACTGGTTGTTCCTTGATCTATCGATAAAATATATTTAGACATTGTGATAACTTTTATTGAGTAAATAGGTTATATTTATTCGATAATGCACATAAAAAATCGCTAAAGCAATAATTAATTTTCTATATCGAACATTTATAAGGATTTATGAATTGTGAGTTAAAGTCCTTATATGTGATAATTATTGTGAAATAAGTAAGACTAAGAACTTGTTTAAATATTTTGTTATTTAAGTGATTAAACGTGTGACTAGCTTATACATTAATTAAGAATTTTATAAATTATTTATGATAAAGAGTCGATTAGAAGTGATCAAATTAAGGCGATTAAAATGAGTTTAAATCAGCGACAAACTGAACTGGTTGAGTTTGTACATAATAATGGGTTTGTAAATATAGATACCCTAGTTCAACACTTTGATGTTACGCCACAAACCATCAGAAGAGATTTGAATAAGCTTGCTGAAAACGGAAATATCATTAGACATCATGGTGGTGCTGAAGCAACATCAAGTAGTGCAAATACCTCTTATCAATCACGTAAAATAATGAACCTTGATGCTAAAGAAAAAATAGCAAAGCAAGTTGCAGCCATGATACCTAATGGCGCATCGGTTTTTATTAACATTGGCACGACAACCGAGACTATTGCTAAAGCACTGCTGAATCACTCAAACTTAAATATAGTAACGAATAACATTCATGTAGCAACCATTCTATCAGCTAAAGAAGACTTTACTGTGATTATTGCTGCTGGTGAAGTACGCCATAAAGATGGTGGTATTATTGGTGAAGCAACATGTGATTTCATCAGTCAGTTTCATATGGATTTCGGCATTATCGGGATTAGTGGTATCAGTAATGATGGTTCTTTACTCGAGTTTGATTTTAGAGAAGTAAAAGTTGCACAAGCCATAATACAAAATTCAACGACCGTTATATTAGCGACGGATCATTCAAAGTTTGGTCGAAACGCTATGGTCAAACAAGGTAATATTTCACAAATAGATCACTTCTTTACAGATGAAGTACCGCCGGGTGATTTGAATGAGATTTTAGAAACTAATAATGTTCAAACTTATGTTGTTTAATTAAACCCAGTAAGAGCACAGCTATTCTTTATAATTAATGCAGTTTATCTGCATTTTTTTATGTCTAAATATTATTTATTTTCTTTATTACTTGCATTCGAACATAAACGAACATTAAAATACTCACTAACGAAAATCATTAAGTGCCATTAGGTGATAGTTTGATGATTTAATTATTAAGTAACACATTTAAATAAGTGAGTGAACAAAATGGATAATACCTTTGATATCGTTGTTATAGGCGGTGGTATAAACGGTACAGGTGTAGCAGCTGATGCAGCAGGTAGAGGTTTGAATGTTCTATTATGTGAACAAGACGATTTAGCATCTGCCACATCATCAAATAGCAGCAAACTTATTCATGGCGGTTTACGTTACTTAGAGCATTACGAGTTTCGTTTAGTTAGAGAAGCTTTAGCCGAGCGCGAAACACTGATTAAGAATGCTCCTCATATTATTAAACCTTTAGCTTTTCGATTACCTCACCAAAGACATTTAAGACCTTCGTGGATGATCCGGATAGGTCTATTCATGTACGACAATTTAGCTAAGCGCGTTACCTTACCTTCTTCTAAAGGTATAAAGTTTTTAGAAGATAGTGCTTTAGTACCCTCAATTAAAAAAGGTTTTGAATATTCAGATGGCTGGGTAGACGATGCTCGCTTAGTTGTTCTTAATGCGATGTCTGCAAAAGAAAATGGCGCGGCTATTTTAACCCGTACTCAATGCATTAAAGCTTACAGAGAAAATGATCTTTGGGTTGTTGTACTGAAAGATGTATTAACTGGCGAAGAAAAAACAGTTAAAAGCAAAGCTATTGTGAATGCTTCTGGTCCTTGGGTGGCTAAGTTATTTAGTGACGCTCTTACGATTAAATCGCCTCAGAAAGTACGTTTAGTTAAAGGCAGTCATATCGTTGTTCCTCGTATACATGATGAAGAACAAGCCTATATGCTACAAAACGCAGATCAACGTATTGTATTTGTTATTCCGTTTGAAGATGAGTTTTCACTTATAGGTACAACCGACGTTGAATATAAAGAAAATCCAAGAGACGTTGAAATATCTGACGATGAAATTAACTACTTAATTAATATTACCAACGATTACTTCAAGAAGAAGATTTCACGTCCAGATATTGTAACCACCTATTCGGGCGTAAGACCTTTACTTGATGACGAATCTGATTCTGCCCAAGCAGTAACTCGTGATTACACATTAGAGTTAAGTGATGAAGACGATAAAGCGCCTATTTTATCTATTTTTGGTGGAAAGATTACAACATACAGAAAACTGTCTGAAGCCGCTGTAAATAAAATAGCCCCCTACTTCTCGAACATTGGCGATAAGTGGACAGCCTTAAAAGCATTACCTGGTGGAAACTTTGAAGCGAAAGGAACTTTGCAAGCTGAGATGGAAAGTAAATACCCGTGGTTATCTTCGAATTTAATTACTCGTTATGTTAGAAGTTATGGAACTTATACATATCTATTTTTAAAAGAAGCTGAAAGTATGGGAGCTATGGGTCAGTGTTTTGGCAAAGATTTATATGAAATTGAAGTGAATTATTTAATCGAAAATGAATGGGCGTTAACTGTAGAAGACATCATTTGGCGACGCAGTAAACGTGGTTTATATTTGAGTGAAGCTGAAATAAATACACTACAAAATTATATAAGCGCTCATCCAATAGTTGCTAAGCGTTTAGCTTAATTCAGCTTGATTTGATTTACATATTTATAAAAAACCAGATAATTTATACGACTAAGAAAAGGCTTAATTAGATGCCTTTTCATAAATAAAAATGTTAAAGCAACGTGTAGCATAGTAAATATATGTTTAGGTATACGAATATAAGCGATAACATTTACTAATTATTTAACAGCAACTTAATAGGTACGCGTTACAAAAAAACAAATACTAACTCATTTAAATAGCAGATTAAACTTTGATATTAGATTTTAAACCTCCCTTAATGAGCCATTCATCTTAGAATACTTAGTATCATCGTGGCATCGTCTCGTTGTACTTCACATTATAATGACAGATATAAACGATAATTTGGAATTAAGACTAGCTACTGCTTACTAATTTGATAAAGGCTACATTATCAAATTAGGTACCTAAATTAAGTGCTACGAGCAGGATTTGTTTAAGTAAGTCCAGATAGGGTTAAGTACAAATATAAAAAATAGATCGCGAATATTTAGCCTAAAGATTGCGAAGTGTTGAATGATTTTTAGTGCTATTTTCTTACCTCGAATAAGATATGTCCAAAGTACCTTTATAGATTAAATTGAATATTCGATTTAAAAACACGACGGCCAGCGGCCGCCACATAATTGTAATGGTTATAGTGTGCGGTAAGCTACCTTTGTTGTGGATTATTGTGAGTCAGATGCATACACTTCTAAGAAGTAGTTATAAACAGCTTCGTCGTCCACAATCACATCACTTTTTGATACTACATACCATTGTGGCGTTTCACCTAATGTCGATGTATCAAGATCATCGAACCCCTTGCCTGAAGGTGCAAACAACGTTGCAGCCGCAAATTTGTGATCTGAACCTGACAGCATATTTAACACGCCTCTACCGCCAAATGAGTGTCCAGTAATATATAAGCGATTAAGGTCAATATTATAATTGGACTGTATTTCGTAAATGATGTTATCAAGATCAGTTACCGACCATGCTCCTGTCCCTGATGGTGCTTGAGGCGCCAATAAAATACTTGGCTCTTCAACGTTATTAGCCCATGTGCTAGCTAATTCTGTAATGATCTGTGCATTATTATCATCTCCCTGTTCCCCACGTGTATGCAGGATAAGCACCAAAGGCATACTCTCAGTTTGCGCTTCTGGTATCCAAACTTGGTATGGATAAGGATCACTATCTGTTCCAGCTTGCCAATGACCAGAAACATCTCCAGCCCCCACATCGGTCGCAATTGATTTATCTAAGTTATGTCCGTAAAAAACGTATGTAAGTATCACTGCCTACGTCTGAAAATAACGCACTAGGAACATTTTCGTGAGCAACTAATTCAGTCTCATCAAATGAGGTCCATAAAAACTTTGGATCGAGCTCTGGAGCCAATACCTCTGATAACACATGAACGATACCGTTCGTAGCTACGATATCTGTAATGACAATTTGGGCATCATTAATATACAAATTATTACTGTCATCTACTTTATAAGTAATTGCTTGGCTATTTTCAGTGAAAGTAAGCTGATCTTTTAAAGATGCAATTGTAGTCCCATCCACCTGATTATCTAACACGTGATAGAGCAATAAAGAATTCAACTGGTCATTAGTTAAACCACTTATATCTCCTAATAAATCAAATGCACTATTATTAGGTACGAAAATGGTGAATTGACGACTAGTATCTGCGAATCTATCAGTCAAACCTGCTAATTCAAGGGAACCTAGAAAGCGACTAAAACTGGTATCAGCTTCAAGCACTTGTAAAATATTCATTTCTTCCGCTGGAACAATAACTTGGCCTCCACTTTCTTCAACAGCAACTTTATTATCATTTCCTCCCCCACAAGCCGCTAAAACACAAGTTAAAATCGGTAAGAGCAACATTCTTTTAAACGATAAGTTAAACATGCCTACATTCATAGTAATCTACTTCCTATTACGCAATTAGTATAATCATCAATGATTTACTTTGTTTTTTGGTCATAAACAAGCCTTACGCACACTTCTACAACATTCGGATTAAAGGCCGAAAAAAAGAGACTATTTCTCACGCCGCAAGAAATAACGCCTTTACACAAAACCTGAATTTGAAGGTAGCGTCTAGCCAATCGTAAATCTATATATGTGTTCCGTATCGTGAAACAAGGTCTATTTAATAAAGAAGAGCTACCAATACACAGTAAAAAGAAATATTGCTTCATGCCTCTACAGACTCATCAAAACAATATGATTTATCACCGAATGGGTGAATATGTTTAAATTAATATAAGCTTGTAGAGTAATAACAATAATATAAACAAGAACATGAAATACGAGCTAAACAACTCATAAAATTGTGTGAGTTAATTAAAATTCAATGAAGTGAGATAAAGTGATGATATTTCCTTCTACAATGCGATTTAAATAATGATTCACCGTGCAATATCAGGCTTTAGAGGCTATTATATTTAGATAATAAAAATACTACTAAAGGTACTTTTTAGATTAGATTCTAAAGTATTAGGTTTCCTTTAACATGCACATCACCTCTTTTTTCGAACAAGCTAATAAAGCGATTAAACTAAGTTTTCTGCTTTTATTTATTGCTTCAATAAGTACCGTTTTATGGTTAGTTGCAAAAAACCTTTGGGTTTTAGGCGATTATCAAAATATGGTTTCTGATGAAATATCGATAGAATATCAATACCTATTAACTGAACAGGACAAACCTAATTTACAACCGCCTATTTCTCAGCAACATTTATTTATTAATAAAGAAGGCTTAAATTCTGAAAAAATAATTAATAGTTTTTATTGGGTTAAGTTAAATATTACAAATAAAACCGATAAAGAACTAGAGCGGATTTTACATGTAGATGCCCTTTCAGAAAATATATTCTCTTATTATCAAGTAAGCAAAAATGATACATCTACAGAAAAATTAGCGTTAGAAAATTCAATTTTTCAGCACATGTTCCCTCATTTTTCTTTTACTTTACCCCCTAATGAATCTGTTTCATTTTTTATTCAACTTAAAACCAATACCAACCGTGTTGTTCCTGTAAATATTTATGATTCTGGATATTTTGATCGCTACATTCATAGTTCAATCGCTTTATTTGGTGCATTTATTGGTATTGTTTTATTGGTAGCTAAAGATAATGTTGCTTTGTATGTTTCTCTTAAGGATAGAGTTAACTTTACTTATGCGGCTTACTTAATTTGCACTTTTTTAGTTTTTTCAACCACAAGTGGCTTTGGTTACTTGCTGTTTTCAAATGATTTTCAGCTCTGGCTAAATCAACAGACTTTATATTTTCAATATGCACTTAATATCTATTTGATCATTTTTTCTCTGTATTTTTTACAAGACAGAGTAATGACAAACAAAGCGTATAAAACCAGAGTTTATTCTTTCATTACCGCCTTTATCTTATTAGTTTTAGCGGCTCAATTTATCTACTCAAGCGACTTAACCATCTTTTTGTGGTTACAGCCTCTACTTTGGTTATTTGGCTTATTGGTCGTTTGCAGGAATATTAGTAAAAAGTTTGTTTGGGCAAAGTTTTATTATATATCTTGGCTGCCTTACTTAGCCGGTTCGATAACACAATATTTGATTTCTGTTGGTTATATCGAATGTTCGTTTGTTGGCAAAAATGCTTTTATTTTAGGTGTGATAGCACAAGTTGGTTTTATCGCTTTGGCTTTAACTGAAAGAATGAGAAAGAATGAACAAGACAAACTACATCATTTAAGTCATCACATTAGATCAGGTTTACCACGCCAATTAAACTTAACAAACGCAATAAAGAAACTCAGCAATCACAATAAAAATTTTAGTGTTATTGTGATACAACCTGAACATATTCAAAACATACAACACTATGTGGACGATCTCACCTTATTTGCTTTATTTAAGCGATTTAATCAGAGCTTAAGCTCATATTTTAAAAATAATACGGCAATTATCCCTATTACATTGGATGATGAAAAACTTAGCTATATTCAAGGAAAATGTATCGGCTTTGTTGTTAATTTAGATGAACTGACTGTATCTACTGAGGTTTTCATCCAAAACATACAAGACATTCTTTGTAAGGCTTATACGATAAAAGATCTTAACTTATCGTTAACGGGTGTTATAGGTATTGCACATTCACCTGAGCATGGTTCAACAGGTAAACATCTAATTAAGAATGCGATTTTAGCGATAATAGAAGCTCAGAATACACCAGAGAAATGGGCAACTTATGCAATTCATACACGCGATAGTTCAACCTTTTTACTCGAGCTTGCTTCTGATATTCAACATGCCTTACGTAATAAAGAGTTACAGGTTTATCATCAACCTCAAATAGATTTAAAAACAAGTAAAGTGTGTGGCAGTGAGTGTTTGATCCGCTGGGATCATCCAACTAAAGGATTTATTTCTCCTTCTATTTTTATTCCTGTAGCTGAAGATATGGGGTTAATTAATAAAATAACATTGTGGGTTTTAGAGCAGTCTTTAGCTCAACATACCTTGATTATGGAAGATTATCGTAGCCATATGGTGTCGATTAATATTAGTGGTATTAATTTAACCTCTAAGGGCTTTTATCAAGAGATGTTAGCCATAGTCGATAAGTTTGCTGTACCGACAGAAAAAATTATTTTTGAAATAACTGAATCCGCTAATATTGCTAAAAATGAACACGCTGTACAGGTAATTGATAAGTTTACTTCTTTAGGTATAAAAGTAAGTATTGATGACTTCGGTACAGGTTATTCTTCGCTGGCTAATTTAGATAAGCTCCCCTTCCAAGAACTAAAAATAGACCAACAATTTGTTGAGAATATTCACAATGATGATAAACGCCGAGTCATTGCCGAAACTACAGTAAAAATGGCTAAAGGTGTTGGGTTAGAGGTTGTAGCTGAAGGATTAACTACTGCGCAAGATGAAGCGACATTAACAGCATTTGGTTGTGATATTGGTCAAGGTTATTATTATTCTGAAGCTTTACCTATTAAGACCTATTTAGAGTGGTTGTCGTTACAAGTAAACGGTAAAACGCCTGATGATTTTCATGGTGAGTTTATTCCAAAAAAAGTCTGATAAGTGTGAATGTATTTAGCGGTTAGCATTCATTATTTATCAGTGGTTATTTATAAAATCAATGATCTAAAAACATATCCACTGTTCAAGGCTGGTTATCGTAGTAGTCATGGCGATTAACCACGGAAATGTTATTTAACCGCTTAGATCTCCTTCCATCTATAATTATATCTAATAAAAGTATTTTCTAAATTTAATACTGTCGTCTTCACTCTTACGTTAACTATTGTATTCATTAAAGCTTTACCTAAAGCCTATACTCATATTATCCATCTATTATTGGCTGTATGTATTACTTTAAAATTTAAACAAAAAAAGCCTGCTTTCGCAGGCTTAGTTAAGATGACATTTTAACTTAACGTATTATTAAGATAAAAGATTAACCATTAAAAATTCGATCTGAACTGAATACCGAAATGTCTATCAGCATCACGTGATACTTGATATCTGAAACCATCTCCACTGTAACTCGTGAAGAATTTCTCATCTGTTAAGTTTTTACCAATTAATGATACTCGGTATTTATCGTCATCAAACGAGAAAGCAACACTTGCATTTACTAATGCGTAATCTGGTAATAATGTGACAGGACTGTAGTAACTACCTGTTATCTGGTCAGGTTCGTTGTTGGGCAAGACTGCTCGCTGTTCATCTGTGTATACATAAGATGCATTCCAAATAATATTCATGCCTTCAAGTTCAGTTACATATTCAGTTGAAAATGAGTATTTTAAGTCTGGTGAATATGGAACATCTAAACCAGAACGATCTGTACAAGGCTCACCTACCGGACAGAAAAACTCATCAATTTCAGCATCAACTTTGGCAACCCCCCCCCGTTAGAGTTAAATTGTCAGTTGCCTGCCAAACAAAATCAGCCTCTATACCTTGAGTAGAAACATTACCTGCATTGGTTAAACGAGTAATTGTTACACCACTAGAGTTATCAAAGTTATTTGCTTGAAAACCTTCAATTTCGGTTCTAAATATTGCTGCATTAAATACAAAATTACTTGATGCATACTTATAGCCAATTTCATAAGCGTCATTGGTTTCTTCAGCGATTGGGTCTGCATCATTTGCAGACATATTATAGAAAACATTGAAGCCTGGTCCTTTATAACCTTGCGCCCATGTTGTATAAACCATACTATCTTCGTTGATGTCGTATTGAGCACCTAGTTTAAACGATGTATTGGTATTATCCGTTTCGCCAGCGAAATCTGTATTTTGAGTTGCAGGTCTTACACCGACACCAGTACGACCATATTGGTCATCACTTACTCTGTTATGAGTATAGCTAACTTCATCGTTAGTATAACGCGCACCAAATAATAATCTAAAATCGTCAGATACGTGATATTTACCATCACCAAATAGAGCCCAGTTTACAAACTCTGTTTTCATATAAGCAGTTGCACTAACAATATCATTAGCACCACATGTAATACCTTCGGCAGAGATAAAATCAGAAACTTCAGTATCTGTTGGAGCATCAACACCCTGTGTTGTCATCAAGTAATTTGAAATAGCATCATTTAATTGAGTACCATTATTTTGACAACTTGCTTCACGTGTAAAGCTACGCTCTGAATCCATTTTCCAGAAAAATGCACCTGCTTGCCAATCTAATGCATCACCAATAGGAGAAGCTATACGAACTTCTTGTGAAAATTGACGCCAAGTTTGTGGGCCAACATCATGTAGTTGAAATGGAGGGGTATTGTCAAAAGTTACTGTTTCTGTAGAGTCGCCAGCTATTGAAGTAAAATCACCTTCACGGTATTCAGTGTTCTCCCACTCTCTGTATGCCGTAATTGAAGTTAACGTATAATCACCTAACTCTTTATCTATTTGTACAGAGAATGCAGTAGTATTATCAATAGTGCGAGATTCAAAATCATGGTCAACTAAACGCTGATCTAAATCAAAGTCTGCTACATCATTAACTACACCGTTACTATTAGGAGCAGCTTCAGAAGCAGGATTTCTACCACTAGGTAACCCTTCAACATCGGCACAACAATCATCATCTGAACTTGCACTTTCAAAAATAAATAATGCTTTTGTATCAGAAGACAATTCTAAATCAAGCATTGCTCTAAAGCCTTGCTTGTCGTAGCCGTTAACATTTTCATTATTATAAACGTTGTAAAGGTAACCATCGTAGCCAGACTTAGTTACAACAATACTTGCTGCAGCACTGTCATTAATTTCGCCTTCAAGTTTACCTTTTAACTTATATTCATTACCTTGCATTAAGGTTGCTTCAACCATACCACCAGTTTCACCTGTTGGACGTTTGGTTGTAATATTTACTACACCTGCTGAGGCATTTTTACCGAACAGTGTACCTTGTGGGCCACGTAATACTTCAATTCGTTCTAAATCGTATAAATCAGTAAAAGCTTGACCTGACCGACCCAACACAACACCATCAACTACTGTTGACACACTAGGCTCTGCTGCAACACTAAATGAGATAGTACCTATACCACGAACAGTTATTGCTGAATTTCGAGTTGTTGAACCTTTACTGAAACTTACAGAAGGCACTAAGTTTTGAAGACCTTCAAAGCTACTTGAGAAAGAAGAGTCTATTTGGTCGCTGCTTAAAACAGAAACAGCTACTGGAATTTCAGAAACTCGTTCTACACGCTTTTGCGATGTAACGGTAATAGTTTCTAAACCTTCTTTCTTCGAACTTTCTTCTGCTAGTGCCGGCATAGCAACACTTGTGATAGCTAATGCCGAAACAATTGCTAATGAAAGCTTGTTTTTTTTGTTATTCATATGATTCCCCGATTTACTTGCTGTTATAGATTGTTATATATCGTTTGGTTTTTCATGCTCTTTTGAGCATTGGTATTATTATTTTCTAGTGAAAGATTTTATGTTCAAACCATCAACACTGTAATTTTAGATTACACTCTTATACTTGATAAAACAACTAATATCTTATATAAGACTAATGATAATAAATATGTATATATTTCAAGAGTTAAGGCATTAAAACACGACTAACTCTTATATATTCTGGTCTTTTAGTTTAAAGGGATATTGGTTTCTAGTGCATGTTTTCTATTCCATCTTTGAATAACAATAGAACAAAAAATAATGTTAAGAAGTAGTACAGTTAAACTACAAGGTAAGTAATACTCACTAAAGCCATCAACCAAGCCTATAGGTGAAAATAGTAGATATAACTGAACAATTAGAGCTGCTAACGTAATAGCTACCGGTTGGGCATATTTCCAAGGTACAAGATCTACAGAGCCTGTTACATTAAATATAATCTCACCTTTACGTGGATATAAATAACCTATTAGCAACATCATACTGACTTCAATAACGAATAGAATGGCGTATATATGGATAAAGTTAATATCAACTTCTATGACGAACTTAAGAATACCGTAGGTAATTACGTGGAATATAATGACTATTTTAGCGGCTATTGCTGGTACTTTAGCAGTGAAAAATCCCACTAAAACAATGGTGATAACAGGTATATTATAAAAGCCTGTAAATATACGGATTATTTGCCATAAACCTTCTGGAGCAAACATTAGTAACGGCGCAACAATAAATGAAAACAAAGCTATGACTACACTCGCAATTTTAGCTACTTTAATAAGCTGTTTATCAGATACTTTGTCTTTTTTAAAAGGCATATAAACATCTAAACAAAACAATGTAGCGGCACTATTCAATAATGAATTGAAAGAGCTAAATACAGTCCCTAATAATACCGCCAAGAAAAAGCCTGACATATAGTTAGGTAATACATCTTTAACCAATTGTGGGTAAGCTAAATCGAATGATGGTAGTTCTTTACCTTGGTATAAATGAAATGCGATCACACCAGGTAACATCATTAAAAATGGTACAAGTAATTTAAAGTAGCCTGATAACAGAACACCTTTTTGACCTTCAGCTAAGTTTTTAGCGCCTAATGTTCTTTGTATTACATATTGATTAGTACACCAATAGAAGAGGTTAGCAAAAATCATCCCCGTGAAAATAGTTCCAAAAGGTACGGGATCGCTTTCACCACCAATAGCATTAAGTTTTTCGGTATGATCATTTAAAATAGTATTCACACCCGCTCCAATATCTCCATCACCCAATAAAGACAAACCGAGCACAGGCACTAAAATTCCAATAATAAGTAGTCCAACACCATTTAAAGTATCAGATACAGCAACTGCTTTTAATCCACCAAATATCGCATATAAAGATCCAATGCTACCAACCATTACTATAGTAAGCACTAAGCTAACTTCATAGCTTAAATTAAGAAGTTCAGGCACATCAAATAAGCGTAAAACAGCAACAGAGCCAGCATATAAAACAGAAGGAATAGTGATTAAGCCATAACCCACCATAAATAGAACGACCGTCATACGTCTAACAGAGTCATCAAAACGAGTTTTTAGGAATTCAGGTAAGGTAGTAAAAGCGCCAGCGAGGTATTTAGGTAAGAAAACTAGTGCCATCACGATGGTTGCGAAACCAGCCGTAACCTCCCAAGCCATAGCGCTTAAGTTGAATTTGTAAGCTGAACCGTTTAGCCCGATAAGCTGCTCTGCTGATAAGTTAGTAAGCAGCATAGAACCAGCAATGAATACACCAGTTAGTCCCCTGCCTGCAAGGAAGTAACCATCTTTTGAGTCGGTTTCACCTTTTGTTTTTTGATAAGAGATCCATGCAACTACTCCCATAAAAAACATACATGATGCCAGTGTCGAAAAAATTTGTAGCGATGACATGTTTGAAAAATCCCCGTTTATGAAGATACTAACCTTTACACGTTAAAACTTTTTTATGTTCAGATTTATTAGAGCTTGTTGCTCTTTAATATTTATTTTAATGAACAGTAAGAACGTGGATCAGTTAGTATCTTTTTATTATAGTTTTTATATGTTTTTTTACTTTACACAGTCCAATAATCAGTAATAGTTGCTATTGAATCTACTTCATCAGTATGTTCAATTTCAGCACCTAAAGGAATAGTTTTACCTACTAATGCGAAAACAGCGATTTCTGAAAGCTGTAATGTTAGCTGGTGAACTTTCCCCCCAGTAAAGCTTCGGTTTTGACTGTCGTTCATCATCTTCCATTCACCTTCAGGTAAATAAAACTCTACGTCTCCACCTGGCTGTAAACAAGGAACAACAAGTAAATCATCACCAAACATGTATTGGTCTTCAAAATGCCATGCCGCTTTATCTTCAGGAAAAGCTAACACCATAGCTCTTTGAACAGGTAAACCTGAAGCTGTAGCTTGCTGTGCTGTTTTTTGAATATAAGGTAAAAGTTTATATCTTAGTTTTAATGCTTGGTTAGCACATACCTCAGCTTCTTCGCCATATGCCCATGGTTCGCGTTGACCAATACCATGTAAACGCATATGAGCTGAAAATACACTTGCTTGAATCCAACGTACAAAAAGTTCTGCGTCACGTGTATCTTTATAGAACCCACCCACATCAGTTGCATAAAATGGTGAACCTGAAAGTCCCCAAGATAATCCACCACGAATACTAGCAGCCAAACCACCCCAATCAGCTTGAGGGTCTCCGCCCCACTGGCTTGGATAGTTTTGAGAGCCAATCCAGGCGGAACGGCTGAATAAGAAAGGCCCATTTTTGCTATAACGTTGTGCTGCTTCATATACACAGCGGTTATAAAGTAATGTATAAATATTATGGAGTGCTTGTCCCGATTCACCATTATGAGCAAGCATGTTGTCGTCTTCAATTTGTTCGCCAAAGTCGGCTTTGATCATATCTACACCCAGATCAAATAATGGCTTATGACTTTCACACCAAAACTCGTAAGCTTCTGGATGAGTAAAATCTAAAATACCTGATTTAGGTAATGGTGTAAGTACTTCACCAAATGCGCTCATGTCCCAGTCGTATTGAAATGATTTTCCTGTACGTTTGTCTTTAATTAGCCAGCCTTTCTTATCTAAAGTATCGAATAAGTCGTTTTCGACTGAAATCATTGGGTATTCCCAAATACATACTTTAAAGTTCATCGCTTTTAAATCACTGATGACTTTAGCTGGGTTATCGTATCTAGACTTATCCCATTCAAAAGCAAAACGTGTATCGGTATCTTGCCAAGCTCTGCCATCAAGGGTGATCACATCACATGGCATATTATGTTCACGCACAGCTTTTGCTGTACTCATTAATTCAGGAACATCTTTATAATAAGCTTTAGATAAAATAACACCGAAGCTCCAATCAGGAGGCGTTGGTGCTTTACCGGTAATATGGGTGTACAGATCTAGCATGTCAGCACTAGAGTCTGCATGTAATAAGAAAATATCTGCGTAATTATCTTCTACAAGTAAACCATATGAGCGTTGTGACCAAGGAGCGAAGCCAACCCCATGAGTTACCGGTGCAGGTGTATGAACGAAAAGTCCCCAACCTGATGGACTCCATGCAAATGGCACATTTTTATATGATATTTCAGCATTAACACCAAGGGCATCGTGATTAAAAGAACGGATTAACTGCCCTCTTTTATCTAACTTGCCCCACTTTTCACCTAAACCGTAAACCGGCTCACTAGAACCTAGCTCAAATGACATAAACCATTTATCTTCAATTTTAGTTAAAGGAGGAAGTCGATAATGACGAACAAAATGACCATCTTTAGGCGTAGACTGAATAACCTTATCAAGCTTACTAAGTGTAAAATTAAACGGGGAATGCTCGATAATAAGTTTATAGTCACCTGCTGAAATGATAGATTGATCATCCAAGCTTTGTAATTCAGTTTCGATAACCTGCGGTTCATTCTTTATCATTTCATAATTGTGTTGTCTTGCTTTGCCTAATTGAAAGCGCACACCAGCATTTGACAAAGAAATACGGATAACTCCCTCATTTGTATCAAATGTAACAACGTTATTATTGATGCTAGCTTTACCTATAATGATAAGCTGTTTCATATCATTCCATTGAGGACTGTTTACATTAAATTCAGACATAGCTAAACTCCAATTATTAATTTATTTCGAAAAAAGATATCTTATATAAGATATAAAAGATAGTAATTTTAGATCGAATCTATCAATAATTATTTTATTAAAGGATAAATAGTCGACAAGTATTTATAATATAGTGGTTTAATAGTATTGTTCCATTATATTTGTTTATATAATCGCCTTAAGTTATCTAACTAAACCCAGTCTAGGACTATTTGTAGTAACCAATGAAAAAAAATAAATTCGAAAGTAAGCTCAGCGCCAATGGCCCTTCTTATCAACCTTTATACAAACAAGTTGAAGAATATGTGACTCAACTTATTGTTGAGCAACGATGGAAGCCAGGAGAAATGTTACCTAATGAGTTTCAGCTTGCTGATGAATTTAATGTTAGCCAAGGTACGGTTCGTAAAGCTTTAAACATTTTAACGGCTGATAAAATTTTAGAAAGAAAACAAGGTGTTGGTACTTTCGTCTCAGAACGCACAAGTCAAAATGCTTTGTACAAATTCTTTCCTATAGTAGCTGATGGTAAAAAGCCTGAGTTGCCAAAGTCTGAAACGTTATCCCGTAAAATTGAATTAGCTGCAGGTGAAGTAGCAGAAAACCTACAACTTAAGCCTGATGAAGAAGTTATCGTTTTATCCCGTAAAAGAAAAATAGATGGTGAGCTGTGTATTTTAGAAGACATTTATCTGCCTAAAAAATATTTTGAAGGCTTAATAGAAGAAGCCGATATTCCACACACCTTATATCATTTTTACCAAACGAATTATCATCATACGGTACATAACATATCGGATAGGATCAAAGCCGAGCTAGCAAATGAAAGCGATGCAGAGCAATTAAATATTTTAGTAAACGATCCTCTACTTACCTTTACACGTATAGCACACTCCCTTGAAGGTAAGCTTATTGAGTATAGAAAAACTCGTTGCCTTTCTGACAAATATCATTATCTAGCGGATATAATGTAACCTGAACCTCTATACCTTAATACTTCATGCCTTAATATATGTTCAACTTCATATTAAGGCATTATTACCCTGCTCCTCTCCTTGTCTTTATCTATCTCAGCGTTCATTCTTTTAACTTAACTTTATATTTAAGCAAATAACTGTTTGACAAAAACACAGTCTTATATAAGATACATAACAATAGTTATTTTATAAGACAAAGGTGTACAGATGGAAAGCATAGATATTTATAAGGTTGGCTTAGGATTATGGAAACTTCCAGAATCAGAATGTGCAGATATTGTATATAACGCTATAAAAATTGGTTATAGACATTTAGACAGTGCGTGCGACTACGGCAATGAAGTTGAAATAGGTAAAGGTATTGCTCGTGCAATTGAAGATGGTATTTGTACTCGAGCAGACTTAAAAATCACTTCAAAACTTTGGAACACTTACCATGCGAAAGAGCATGTAGAACTTGCCTTTCAAAAATCATTATCTGATTTAGGTTTAACCTATTTAGATACTTATTTGATACATTTCCCGATTGCTCAACCATTTGTTCCTTTTGATACTCGTTACCCACCTGAATGGATAATGGACCCAGAATCTGAAACTCCTGAAATGGTAATAGCACCTGTTCCATTACAAGAAACTTGGCAGGCAATGGAAGCATTAAGCGAAAAAGGCTTAGTAAAAGAGATCGGTATTTGTAACTACACTTCGGGTTTATTAAACGACTTGATGGCTTACGCGAAAATTAAGCCAGCTCAATTACAAATTGAGTCGCACCCTTACCTTACTCAAGAAAGATTAATTAGATTAGCCAAAAGCTATAACATCAGCGTAACTGCATTCTCACCTTTAGGTGCGTTATCTTACCTTGAGTTAGATATGGCTAAACAAAGCGAATCAGTATTAGAGCAAAGTGTTGTAGTTAAAGCTGCTGAACGTTTAAACAAAACACCTGCGCAAATCGTTTTACGCTGGGGTGTACAACGTGGCTGTTCAATTATTCCTAAAAGTAGCAACCTCAACCGTTTGAAAGAAAATATTAGTATTTTCGATTTTTGTTTGTCTGATGATGAAATGATGGCTATTTCAGCACTTAACATCAATAAGCGTTTTAATGATCCAGGTGATTTCTGCGAAGCAGCTTTCAATAAATTTTATCCTATTTACGATTAAGGAACCTTTATGGCTTACATTAGCAATATGCTCAACGATTTAAGAAGCTCTGCTGAAGAGTTTCCTGCCATTATCGTCAATGATGGTTCAATAAAAACGATTGAAGAAGCTACATCGTGGATAGCTGAAAATTTAGCGGTATTACAAAAAGAGTTAAGTCATACAGGCGCAATACTTTTCAGGGGCTTCCCTGTTAAAAATGCACAAACATATGATGATTTCTTTTCTGCTTTTGGCTACCCAAACTTTACTTATAAAGAGTCTTTATCAAATGCTGTACGTATTAACTATACGGAATATGTATTTACAGCGAATGAAGCTCCTAAAGATGTAGAAATTTATCTTCATAATGAAATGGCTCAAACGCCTATTTATCCTGAAAGAATATCTCTATTTTGTGAAGAAGCTGCTGATCATGGTGGCGCTACAGTTATATGTCGCTCTGATGAAATTTATAAGCAATTAGTTGAATTTGATGCAGAGACAACAAATAAACTAGAGCAAGTTGGAATTAAATACACAACAGTAATGCCAGGCGAAGATAGACCAGAGTCAGGTCAAGGTCGAAGCTGGCGTAGTACATTAAGTGTATCTGATGTAGCTGGTGGTGAAGAAAAACTTAAAGAATTAGGTTATACATGGCAGTGGTTAGGAGACGGATCGTTAAAAGCACAAACAGCTGCATTACCAGCAATTAGAACGTTAAATGGTGATAGAAAAGTATTCTTTAACCAAATAATTGCTGCATACAAGGGCTGGCAAGGCGTAAATAAAGATCCTTCAGTCGCTCTATGTTTTGGTGATAATAGTTTCTTCACTAAAACATATTTAGATAAAGTTGTAGCTATCTCTGAATCAGTTTCTTATAACATTGATTGGCAGAATGGCGATGTTGCCTTAGTAGATAATAACTTAGCTATGCATGGAAGACGCCCATATTCAGGCGAAACCAAACGTAAAGTTCTTGTTGTTTTAGGCCAAAAGTAAAATTATGGCTATCGATATTAAAGCGCTACTACCCGGGATTAGTGTTACTACGATTACTGGGTTAGCGGCTTTGTTTTTAAGTGAGCATTATGGTGCTCCCGCTATGCTTTTTGCCTTGTTATTAGGTATAGCTATGTCGTTTCTTTACCAAGACTCACCTTGTACCAAAGGTATTGAGTTTGCTGCGACCTTTATTTTAAGGGTTGGTGTTGCTCTACTTGGTTTAAGAATAGCATTAAATGATTTAGTAACTTTAGGCTGGGAAGCAATTGTAATTTTAATTGTAGCTATAGCCAGTACGATTTGTTTAGGCGTTATTTTATCTAAGCAAATGAAGTTAAGTAAAAGCTTTGGTGCACTTACTGGCGGCTCCGTTGCAATTTGTGGAGCTTCCGCAGCAATGGCAATCACAGCGATACTGCCTGAACATAAAAACAAAGAAAGGGACACCTTAGTTACTATTATTGGGGTTACTTCTTTATCAACGATAGCCATGGTTGTCTACCCTATTCTAGTTACCTATTTAGGGTTAAATGATATAGATTCAGGTTTCTTCTTAGGTGGAACAATTCACGATGTAGCACAAGTTGTTGGAGCTGGTTATTCAATTAGCGAAGAAACTGGAGATATGTCGACACTGGTTAAATTAGTGCGTGTAAGTTTATTAATGCCGGTTGTATTAGCTATGCTATTTATTATTAAATTAAAAACGACTGGTGATCATAAAGGCGCAAAAACAGCTAAGGTTCCAGGTTTTTTAATCGCTTTTGTTATTCTTATGATAATAAATTCATGCTTCACACTACCAGCAATGATAGTAGAGCCAGCTACAAGCTTCTCTCGTTTCGCGTTAGTTATATCGATTACTGCTATAGGTATGAAATCAAACTTCGCTAAACTGAAGTCTGTAGGGTTCAAACCTATTGTATTAATGCTGGTTGAAACACTTTGGATTGCTGCTGTTATATTAGCGACTATTTGTTTTATTTAAGAAATTGTATTTTGAAAGTTACTAAGAAGATATATAAGAAATGTTGAGTAAGTAACTCGTTAGATTGTTACTTACTCAATTAGATTAAAGCTAAAGAAAAAGACTCCTTCCTAATTAAAGAAGTGAAGCATTAATACTTTGTAAAACACTATGTGGATCTTCAGCTTTTGTAATTGGACGCCCTATTACTAGATAATCAACACCTACATCAATAGCCTCTCTTGGCGTCATTATTCTTTTTTGATCATCAGCAGAAAAACCTGCAGGTCTTATACCTGGAGTGATCAATTTAAACTCTTTACCTTGAGATTGCTTTAACGCTTCAGCTTCCCATGCAGAACACACAACACCATCTAAGCCACTGTTATTTGCTAAAGTAGCTAATGCCATTACTTGCTCAGCAGGTGTTTTAGTAATGCCTAAACCCAGTAAGTCATCTTGTCCCATACTGGTTAATACCGTAACAGCAATTAATAATGGTGCATCTTGCTTATAAGAAGTTAATGCTTCTTTAGCTGCTACCATCATTTGAGTACCACCACTTGCATGAACATTTACCATCCACACACCTAAGTCAGCAGAAGCACTCACCGCTTTTGCTACCGTATTTGGAATATCATGAAATTTTAAATCTAAAAAAACATCAAAACCTTTGCCTGTTAACGATTTAACAAATTCAGGTCCGAAATAAGTAAACATTTCTTTACCGACTTTAAGGCGACAGTCACTCGGCTGTACTTTATCTACGAAAGATAAAGCATCTGCTTTTTTATCGAAATCTAATGCAACAACAACTTTTGGATCAAACATGGAGTTCCCTATTCTTTAATTCTTTAATTCTTTAATTCTTTAATTCTTTAATTCTTTAATAAGCATGTAGTAAATTTTAGCTAAGCGCTATGATTAAAATTCAAGGAAGAAGCACGGAATTGATGAACATCAATGAGTACTTATGACGAAGAAGTTTAAGCTTAGCGCAACGATAAAATAATACTACTCGCCTTCGAGCCCACGCACTGGCTTCAATTGTTCCCAGTCATGACAAGACGGACAAGACCAATAATGCGTACTACTGTTAAAACCACACGTTCTACAACTATATCTATGCTTAAGCTTTAAGTACTCAGAAACAAGTTCTTTTATAACATCTAGATGCTCGGTTGATTTTTCTAACTCTGATTCCGTCATTTGCATTTCAACAAAGTGATTGAAACCACGAATAGTTGGCCTGCGTTTTAAAGCGAGTAAAATAAAATCTTTCGCTTTACTTAAACTATGATTTTTTTCTAGATAAGTTAAATATGCGATTAAGGCAGTTGAGCTTCCTGTTTCTTCATAAACTTTTCTGATAAATTTGTAAAAGGCTTCTTCTTCACCAAGCTCAGTATAACAATGGTGCATTTTAATGATAACATCAGGGAAGAATTCTTTATCTTGCTTATAAATATCACGGTAACACTGACAAGCTTCAGCATATTGTTGATGATTCTCATAAATTTGAGCCATCAACCAATTTGCACGACATGAGTCAGGGTCAAGTAATAGTGCTTGTTCTAAAAGCTCGATAACTTCAATAAATTCATCTTTTTTCAAAGCAACTGTGGCTAATTCACAGTAAAAGTTAGCAAGATTATGTTTAAGCTTTTTATCTTTAGTTTTAACAATAGCTTTCTTTAAGTTAACGCCACGTTCCCAATCTTTAGTTGATTGAAAAATTTGCATTAAAAAGCTTAATGATTTCAAACCATAAACTTTAGATTTTAATAATTGATCAAACATGTTTTCAGCACGATCGTACAAACCAGCACTTAAGAAATCTTTACCTAACTCAAAAACGGCTTGTTGTTGAGCAGTATTAGGTAAATGTTTTTGTCTTACTAAATGCTCATGCACTTTTAACGCACGATCAAGCTCACCACGTCGTCTAAATAGATTAGCCATAGCAAAATGGGCTTCAACAGAGTCATCTTCTACTTTTAATGCTTCAAGTAGGTAATCAATCGCTTTGTCTTGTTGGTTCGAGAAAAGGTAGTTTAAGCCAGTAGAATACTTTATTGATAATTCTTCTTTTTCGGCGTGTGCATTTTGTTTGAGGTTATTACCTCTCATGAACCAGCCATAAGCTACAGCTACGGGTAATAATAGAAAAAGCCATTCCATATATAATGAATCCTAGGAGCTATTTTTTTGATTTTTTAGGAGAAACTACATTGATTAATTTCCATAAGAAGCAAAATAATAAGCCAAGTATGAAACCAACAATAGTAAATAAACTTACAGCAGCAGCTACCGATATATCAATTCTTGCAATGAAGTAATTGAGTGTAAATGTTTGATCGTTTTGACTGCCAAACACAAAGGCGATAGCTAAAAAAATGAGGAATAAAATAACAGTTAAATATAAACGCACAATAAACTCTTATATTTCTAGTCGATTTAATATAAAAAAAAGGCACGCTAAAAAGCATGCCATTTCATTTGAAAGCAAAGAGTAAAAAACTCTTATAACTTCTTAAGCAATTGAAAGATTAACTCTTTCACGTAACTCTTTACCAGGTTTGAAATGAGGTACATATTTACCCTCAAGTTCTACTGACTCACCTGTTTTAGGGTTACGACCAACACGCGGTGCACGATAATGTAATGAAAAACTACCAAAACCTCTTATTTCAATACGATCACCCTTTGAAAGAGTTTGCGCCATCATTTCAAGAATTTCTTTAATCGATTGTTCTACATCTTTAGCCGATAAATGACTTAATTTATCAGTTAACTTCTCAATCAGTTCTGATTTGGTCATATTAACCTCCAGTTGTGATTTAGCTTATGCGCCATTGGATTATATAAAGGAAAGTATAGACTATACTTTCCTTTAATGCTTAGTTAGTTACTATTAGCCTTTAGCGTTTTTAAACGCTTCTGCCATAGCACTTAAACCAGAAGTATCTTCAGCAGATTGGTTCAACGAATCCATTGCTTCACGCTCATCTGCTTGGTCTTTAGCTTTGATTGATAAGCTGATTGTGCGGTTCTTACGATCTACACCAACAAACTTAGTTTCAACACTATCACCAACAGATAATTCAGTTGTCGCATCTTCGATACGTTCACGTGAAATATCAGCTACACGTAAGTAACCTTCAACGCCTTCAGCTAGTTCAATCTTAGCGCCTTTAGCATCTACTTCAAGAACCTTACCATTAACAATAGCACCTTTTTTGGTGTCTGTCAGATACTGGTTAAACGGATCGTCTTCAGTTTGCTTAACGCCTAATGAAATACGTTCACGCTCAGGGTCTACTTGTAATACAACAGCTGAGATTTCATCACCTTTCTTGTATTCACGAACAGCTTCTTCACCGCCAGCCCATGAAATATCAGATAAGTGAACTAAACCATCAATTCCGCCGTCAAGACCAATGAAGATACCAAAGTCAGTGATTGACTTGATCTTACCTGATACTTTATCACCTTTGTTGAAGTTCTTAGCAAACTCTTCCCAAGGGTTCGGGATACATTGTTTAAGACCTAGAGAAATACGACGACGTTCTTCGTCAATTTCTAATACCATTACTTCAACAGTATCACCTAAGTTAACAACTTTAGATGGGTGGATGTTTTTGTTAGTCCAATCCATTTCAGAAACGTGAACTAAACCTTCAACGCCTTCTTGGATCTCAACAAAACAACCGTAGTCAGTTAAGTTAGTTACGCGACCAGAAAGTTTAGCACCTTCAGGGTAACGCTTAGCAATAGCAACCCATGGATCTTCGCCTAATTGCTTCATACCTAATGAAACACGTGTACGTTCACGGTCAAATTTAAGTACTTTAACTTGGATTTCGTCACCAACATTTACTATTTCGCCTGGGTGCTTAACGCGTTTCCAAGCCATATCTGTAATGTGTAGTAAACCGTCAATGCCGCCTAAATCTACGAATGCACCGTAGTCAGTAAGGTTCTTAACGATACCTTTAACTTCTAGGCCTTCAGCTAATGACTCTAATAATGCATCACGTTCAACACTGCTTTCAGATTCGATAACAGCACGACGAGAAACAACAACGTTATTACGCTTTTGATCAAGCTTAATAACTTTAAATTCTAAATCTTTACCTTCAAGGTGAGCTGTATCGCGGATTGGGCGAACATCTACTAATGAACCAGGTAAGAAAGCACGAATATTGCTAACTTCAACCGTGAAGCCACCTTTAACTTTACCGTTGATAACACCGATAACAGTTTCTTTTTCTTCGTATGCTTTTTCAAGCACTTGCCATGCTTCGTGACGTTTTGCTTTTTCACGAGAAAGTATTGTTTCACCAAAACCATCATCCGTTGCGTCTAGCGCTACGTCGATAACGTCACCAACACTAATTTCAATTTCACCAGAAGTGTTTTTGAATTGGTCGATTGAGATAACGCTTTCTGATTTTAAACCAGCGTCAACTAATACGTTGTCTTTATTGATAGCAACCACGGTTCCTTTGATAATAGAACCAGGACGGGTTTCGATTTCTTTTAAACTTTCTTCAAAAAGTTGTGCAAAATTTTCAGTCATAATAATTATATGAACTCAGCTTGTATTCCAATCAACATACATGTTTCATGGGGTTGTTAATAATGCCCAGCGTATCCTTACATTAGGCTTAAGGTTATGTTTACGTAGTTTGTTTAGTTAAATTAACCGCAAAAGATAATATTTTATCGACTACAGCTTCTACAGAAATATCTGTAGAATCAATAACTAACGCCCCTTTAGCGGCGATTAATGGTGCGACATCTCTGTTCTGATCTCGCTCATCACGCTGACGTATGTCATCTAAAAGGCGCCCGATTTTAACATCTTGCCCTTTATCTTTCAACTGTTTAAATCTGCGCTCTGCTCTTTCTTCCGCACTCGCTGTTAAGAATACTTTAACAGCTGCGTCTGCGAATACGATAGTACCCATATCTCGGCCGTCAGCAACTAAGCCAGGAGCTACTTTAAAGGCGCGTTGTCTTCTTAATAAGGCTTCTCTTACACGAGGAAAAGCCGCTACTTTAGAAGCAAGTTTACCTATTTCTTCATTACGAATAGTGTCTGTAACGTTTTCCCCTTCAAGGATAACTTTACTTTCTCCGTCACTACTTATTTCAAATTGCACATCCAAGTGTGCTGCCATAGGGATCAGTGGCTCTTCTTCAGTCACATCAACTTGATGATAATGAGTCGCTAAAGCCAAAACGCGGTATATTGCACCACTATCAAGTAGGTGCCATCCAAGCTTTTCTGCAACTATACGAGCTACAGTGCCTTTACCAGCCCCACTAGGTCCATCAATAGTGATTACTGGAACGTTTTGCTGCATACATCTTTCTCCTAATGTCGAAAATCGGCGTGATTATACGGGATTTAACACCCCAAATCGCATAAAATTTTATTTTTTAACGTATTTAGCAAGAAACCTGCGCTAACTTATCGAAATAGTCAGGGAATGTTTTTGCTGTACATTTAGGATCATTAATCGTTACAGGTGTATCACTCAATGCAATAAGAGAGAAACACATAGCAACGCGATGATCATTATAAGTATCAATTTCAGCATGCTTTAATGTAGCGGGCGGTGTTATCGTGATAAAGTCTTCGCCTTCTATCACTTCGGCCCCTACTTTTCTAAGCTCTGTTGCCATTGCTGTTAATCTGTCTGTTTCTTTCACTCGCCAGTTATAGATATTACGAATGCTGGTTGTACCTTTGGCAAAAAGTGCTGTTGTTGCAATTGTCATTGCAGCATCAGGTATATGATTCATATCCATATCAACGGCAGTAAGTGGTTTACCTACAACAGTAATAGATTCATCATGCCATTTAACCTCTGCGCCCATTTTTTCTAGAACGTCAGCAAAGTGCTTATCACCTTGAACACTTAAACGACCTACACCATGTACTGTAATTTCTCCGCCTTTGATTGCGCCAGCAGCTAGAAAGTACGATGCAGATGAAGCATCACCTTCTACCATGTATCTATCTAATGCTTGGTAAGATTGGTTACCTTGCACAGTAAATGACTGATAGTCGTTGTTTTGCACTTTAATACCAAATCTAGACATAATATCTAGAGTAATATCAATATAGGGTTTTGAAACTAACTCACCTATAATTTCTATATTGGTGTTAGTTTTAAGGAGTGGAGTCACCATTAATATAGCGGTTAGAAATTGACTTGAGATTGAACCATCAATACTAACAGTATCGCCTGTTAAAGCTTTGCCAGATATTTTTACCGGTGGATAATCTTTGTTTTCTAGATATTCGATACCTGCGCCAAGTTGCGCGAGTGCATCAACCAAGTGACCAATAGGTCGCTCTTTCATTCTTGGCTCGCCTGTTAATACAAACTCGCCTTCACTCGCCGCTAATGCAGCACATAAAGGACGCATAGCTGTACCCGCGTTACCTAAATATAACTCTAATGGCTTCTCTGTTTTGAAGAAGCCGTTATTACCAACCACGGTACATTCTGTACCACAATCGCTTAATGTGTATTTAATACCTAGCGTTGTTAAAGCGTTAAGCATATGTTCAATGTCTTCACTAACGAGTAAGTTAGTAATTTTGGTTTCGCCATTGGCTAACGCTGCTATTAATAACGCGCGATTAGATAAGCTTTTTGAACCAGGTAAAAAGATTTCGCCATTGATTTTTTCAATAGGATTTAATGTTAATTGTTCCATTCTATCCGTTCTCCTGTGCAAATTTCTTCATAAACGCAACTAATGCTTCTACACCTTCATAAGGCATAGCGTTATAAATACTTGCACGCATACCACCTACCATACGATGACCTTTAAGCGCAGTTAAGCCATTGTTAACTGATTCCGTTAAGAATTTCTTGTCTAACTCTTCATTCATTAACCAGAAAGGAACATTCATAGTGCTACGGAATTCTTTGGCAATTTTATTCTGATAAAAATCGCTTTCGTCAATATAGTTGTATAACAGTTCTGCTTTTTTAGTATTAACTTGTTCAATAGCGTTAACGCCACCTAAGTTAGTTAACCAATCAAAAACTAAACCTGCTAAGTACCATGCATACGTTGGAGGCGTATTATACATAGAATCATTATCTGCCAAGCTTTTGTAATTCATAATACAAGGCGTAGCTTTAGGTGCATGACCAATAAGATCATCTCTAACAATAACGATAGTTAAGCCAGAAGGACCTATGTTCTTTTGAGCGCCAGCATAGATAAGACCAAACTTTGATACATCAAACTTTCTTGAAAGAATTGTTGAAGACAAATCAGCGACTAAAGGTATGCCGTTTGTTTCAGGTAGATCAAATATCTCTACGCCATCAACCGTCTCATTCGGACAGTAATGTACATAAGCTGCGTCTGGTGATAATGGCCATTCATTTAAAGGAAGAATAGATTTTGAACTTTCAGTTTCTTGCGTTACATCAATAACATTTACTTCGCCAAAGTTAGCCGCTTCTGCAGCTGCCGATTTTGACCATGAACCTGAAACAATATAATCAGCTTTTTTGCCTGCTGGTAATAAGTTTAAAGGCACAGCTGAAAACTGTCCTCTACCGCCACCATGACAAAATAATACTTTATAGTTAGTTGGAATATCCATTAATGTACGCAGTGTCGCTTCAGCTTTCGCTGCAACAGCAATATACTCAGGGCTGCGATGACTCAGTTCCATTACAGAACTACCCATATCGTTCCAATTAATAAATTCTTGCTGTGCTTTAGTCATTACATCGACAGGCAACATTGCAGGACCAGCACAAAAGTTATAAACACCAGACATTTTAAAATTAACCTTTTGAAATTTCGTTATATTAATAAGTAAGCTTAACGGCTAAGAAGCAATATAAACCTACTTATACACTTTATTTATTAATACCTACTCAAACATAAAAAAGAGCGGTTAAACCGCCCTTTTGTTTTTATTTTATGACAGTTGTTATTCTATATCTTCACCGGCTTCGTCGGATGACTCACTCGCAGATGACTCTGCAGGAGTTTCAACGTTAGCTTCAGGTGATGATGATTCATCAACAGCATTTTCGTCAGAAATTTCATCTAACTCGTCTGTTTGAATTTCATCAATACGTTGTAATGCAACAACTAGCTCTGTTTCAGAAGTACGAATGATACGAACACCTTGAGTGTTACGTCCAATAACGCTTACTTCATTTACACGAGTTCGTACTAAGGTTCCATTATCAGTAATAAGCATAATTTCGTCTTGCTCTTCAACTTGAACAGCGCCAACAACTTTACCATTACGTTCACTTACTTTAATAGATACAACACCTTTAGTTGCACGACTCTTCGCTGGGTATTCTTCTAATGCAGTACGCTTACCAAAACCGTTTTCAGTAATGGTTAAGATTGGACCGTCATTATTTGGAACAATAAGAGAAACAACTTTTTCGTCGTTTTCTAACTTCATTCCACGAACACCTGTTGCGTTACGACCTACAGGCTTAACAACAAAGTTTTCATCTTCAGGCTTCTTCTTACCTTCAGTAAAGCGTACTACTTTACCAGCGTCAGAAAATAGCATGATGTCGTTATCGCCATTCGTAATATTAACACCGATTAACGTATCATCTTCACGTAAGTTAATAGCAATAATACCATTAGCTCTTGGACGAGAATATTCTGTTAAACGAGTTTTCTTAACCGTACCTGATGCAGTAGCCATAAAGATGAACTTGTCTTCTTCATATTCGCGTACAGGTAGAATAGCCGTAATTCTTTCGTCAGACTCTAATGGAAGAATGTTAACAATAGGACGACCTCTTGCCGTTCTGCTTGCTAATGGTAATTGGAATACTTTAAGCCAATACATTCTGCCTTTGTCTGAGAAACAAAGAATAGTGTCATGTGTGTTAGCAACAAGAAGTCTTTCAATGAAATCTTCTTCTTTCATTTTAGTAGCAGCTTTACCTTTACCACCACGACGCTGTGCATCGTAATCAGCTAAAACTTGGTACTTAACGTAACCTTCATGAGAAAGTGTCACAACAACATCTTCTTCAGTGATTAAGTCTTCCATTGATAAATCATGAGAAGCATCAGAGATTTCAGTTCTACGTTCATCACCAAAGTCTTCACGAATAACTTCTAACTCTTCACGGATAACTTCCATTAAACGTGTAGGAGTCGCTAAGATATGTAATAACTCAGCAATAACATCAAGTAGCTCTTTGTATTCAGCTAAAATCTTCTCGTGTTCTAGACCCGTTAATTTATGTAAACGTAAGTCTAAAATAGCTTGAGCTTGTGGTACCGTTAAGAAGTACTTGTTGTCTCTAATACCAAACTCAGGTTCTACCCATTCAGGGCGAGCTGCATCGTAACCAGCAGCTGAAAGCATGTCTGCAACATTACCTAATTCCCAGCCTTGAGAAACAAGCTTTTCTTTTGCTTCACTTGGTGTAGGAGATTGCTTAATTAGCTCAATAATAGGATCTATATTCACTAATGCGATTGATAAACCTTCAAGGATATGAGCTCTTTCACGTGCTTTGCGTAGTTCGAATATCGTACGACGAGTTACTACTTCACGGCGATGAAGTATAAACGCTTCAAGCATTTCTTTTAGGTTAAATAATTTAGGTTGGCCATTAGTTAATGCCACCATATTTAAACCAAAAGACACTTGCATTTGAGTTAGTTTGAAAAGGTTATTTAAAACAACCTCGCCTACTTCACCACGTTTAATTTCAATAACCATGCGCATGCCGTCTTTATCAGACTCATCACGTAAAGCTGAAATACCTTCTAAACGTTTTTCTTTAACAAGCTCAGCCATTTTTTCAATCAGGCGAGCTTTGTTAACTTGGTAAGGTAACTCATGAACAATAATGGTTTCTTTACCTGAATTCTCATCCACTTCTATTTCAGCAAGTGCGCGAATTTTTATTTTTCCGCGACCTGTTCTGTAGGCTTCTTGAATACCTGCTCGACCACTGATAATACCTGCAGTAGGGAAATCAGGACCAGGAATATATTCAATGAGTTCTTCTACAGATAAATCGCTATTTTCGATAAGCGCTAAACAAGCATTGATAACCTCAGTTAAATTATGAGGAGGAATGTTTGTTGCCATACCTACCGCAATACCTGAAGTACCATTAACTAATAAGTTAGGGATACGCGTAGGCATTACCGCTGGGATATGTTCAGTGCCGTCATAGTTTGGAACAAAGTCGACGGTTTCTTTATCTAAATCAGCAAGAATAGAATGTGCAATTTTCGACATTCTAATTTCGGTATAACGCATTGCAGCAGCTGAATCGCCATCTACAGAACCGAAGTTACCTTGCCCATCTACCAGCATATACCTTAGTGAAAAAGGTTGCGCCATACGTACAATGGTATCGTATACAGCAGTATCACCATGAGGGTGATATTTACCAATTACGTCACCAACAACACGAGCTGATTTTTTATATGGTTTATTGAAGTCATTACCTAGTACGTTCATAGCGAATAAAACGCGACGATGCACTGGTTTTAATCCATCACGAACATCAGGTAATGCACGGCCTACGATTACGCTCATTGCGTAATCTAAATAGGAGCTTTTTAATTCATCTTCAATATTTATTGGAGAAATATTGTTAGCCAAATCGGTCATAAATCGATGGTTCCCTTAACTTAGAACAAAATCAAAATTTTCGAAATTATAGTTATAATTAACACGGCATACTAACATAAAATTTTACAAGACAATACTGCTTTATCAACCTAGATTATTTTACAATTAGAGAAACAAACAAATAGTCATAACTCAATGTTTTTTAAAATAAAAGGCACTATCTAAAAATGTTGGATATTTAAACAATATTACAAGGTAAAATAGCCTTGTTTATATTTCACACAACCGTATTTAATGAATACTATATATAAGCAGAAAAAAACCAAACGACACAATAAAATAAGGTAATGAACTAGGTTTGATTACCTTTTTGATTTAGAATCAGGTTAATGAAAATATTTAGCTAGAGCCTTATAAAATGTCTAATAGTGTTAATGTAAATTTTGATGAAATAGAGAAGTTTGAAAAAGTAGCCAGCCAATGGTGGGATTTAACAGGTGACTTTAAACCACTTCACCAAATCAACCCTCTTCGTCTTCAGTTTATTATTCAGCATATTGAAAATATTTTTGATAAAAACATAATCGATGTAGGTTGTGGTGGCGGTATTCTTAGTGAAAGTTTAGCTAAGTTGGGCGCTAACGTTACTGGCATTGATATGGGAGAAGAACCTCTCAATATTGCAAAGCTACATTCATTAGAATCGAATATTAAAGTTGATTATCAAAAAATCACCGCTGAAGAAAAAGCTGTAGAATGCCCTGAAACGTTCGATGTTGTAACCTGTATGGAAATGTTAGAGCACGTTCCAGATCCCGCATCAATTATCGCTGCATGTGCAAATATGGTTAAACCAAACGGTTTTGTTTTCTTTTCAACATTAAACAAATCAATTATGTCTTACCTAATGGCTATAGTAGCAGCTGAAAAAGTGCTTAAGATAGTTCCTGATGGTACACATGAGCACAAATCATTTATTCGCCCTTCTACATTAATCGCATGGGCTGAAGATAATAACTTAAAGTGTATTGATACCGCTGGCATTCATTACAATCCAATTACAGAAAATCATAAGTTAACATCTAATCTCGATGTTAATTACATTTTATGTTTTCAAAAAGTAAGCTAGGTAACCTATGAATAAGCATAAAGGCGTATTGTTTGATCTAGATGGCACTTTATTAGACACCGCTAATGACTTAGGTGAAGCATTAAATCATGTTTTAATATCTAAAGGTCTTAAAGCGGTTGATAGAGAAACTTATCGCCCTATAGCTTCTGATGGTTCTAAAGGTTTATTAGAGTTAGGCTTTGGTGATCGCCTTAGCGAATTTGATTTTGAAGAGCTAAGAGTATCCTTTCTCAATTATTATGAAGAAAACATCGCCGTTCATACATGTCTCTACCCAGGTATTGAAGATTTACTGTCTTCACTAAATGATTTGAATATCCCTTGGGGCATAGTAACCAATAAGCCCGAATATTTAGCTCAAATCTTAGTCCCTCAATTCCCACAATTTAAGCAATGTAAAACGTTAATTGGTGGCGATACCTTACCTGAGCGTAAACCACACCCTGCTCCTGTATTATTTGCCGCTGAAAAAATAAATTGTGCCCCAACAGATTGTATTTATGTAGGCGATGCTCCGCGAGATATAGAGTCAGGAAACAGAGCAAATATGCATACAATTATTGCAGAATGGGGATACATTTTAGACAAAGAAGAATGCAAAAACTGGCAAGCGGACGTAATCACGCTAAACCCACTGGATATACTGGCGACGATAAAATAATCAAGTGTTCAAATTATGAAATATTTGGTAAAAATTTGACCTGCTGGTAAACATAACGGGTTGTTGAAAATACAAGCAAACAAAACATTTTTTCAAAATAAATAATGAACGTAATTAAATTTAAAAAAAGCATTGCGTTCTTTATAAATCAAAAATAAAAAGCCTTACTAAGTTAGTTGTTACTAACACGAGTTTTCATACCCTAGAAAGTACCTAAATACACATAATTTTAACACTTGCATTAGACGTCAAACCTCACTATCTTGTGATCTGTTTTTATAAAACCCCAAGATGTAGTGTATTTATTACACATTCGAACTAGCGGTTAAATAATAATTGTAAATGTTCAAAACTGAACATACGGAACTATAAATTACTAACAGGTCTTTCATGAATAACAATCTTTTTGTTACCAAGCGCAATGGCGAAAAAGAGCCCATTGATTTAGAAAAAATCCATAAAGTTATCGACTGGGCAGCAGCAGGTCTTGATAACGTTTCTGTATCTCAAGTTGAGTTGAAGTCACACATTCAATTTTACGATGGAATAAAAACAGAAGATATTCATGAAACCATAATTAAATCAGCAGCTGATTTAATTTCTGAAGAAACACCTGATTATCAATTTTTATCTGCTCGTTTAGCTATTTTTCACTTAAGAAAGAAAGCCTACGGTAAGTTTGAACCACCTAAACTTTACGAGCATGTTATTTCTCTTGTGGCATCAGGAAAATATGATCAGCACTTAATCGCTGATTATACAAAAGATGAATTTGAAGCAATGGAACAATTTTTAGATCACCGTCGTGACCTAAACTTTAGTTATGCTGCTGTTAAACAGTTAGAAGGTAAATACCTTGTTCAAAACCGTGTAACAGGTGAAATTTATGAGAGTGCACAGTTCTTATATGTACTAGTTGCTGCTTGTTTATTTGCAAAATATCCAAAAGAAACACGCTTAAAGTACGTTGAAGGCTTTTATAACGCGATTTCTCTTTTCAAAATATCATTACCTACACCTATTATGTCGGGTGTAAGAACACCTACACGTCAGTTCTCATCATGTGTACTTATTGAGTGTGGCGATAGCTTAGACTCAATTAACGCTGCTTCAAGCTCTATTGTTAAATACGTATCGCAACGTGCTGGTATTGGTATTAACGCAGGTAGAATTCGTGCATTAGGTAGTTCGATAAGAAATGGTGAAGCTTTTCATACAGGTTGTATTCCATTTTTCAAACACTTTCAAACAGCGGTTAAAAGTTGTTCTCAAGGTGGTGTACGTGGTGGTGCAGCAACATTATTTTACCCGCTATGGCATTTAGAAGTTGAAAGCTTATTAGTATTAAAAAATAACCGTGGTGTTGAAGAAAACCGTGTACGCCATTTAGATTATGGTGTGCAGTTCAATAAAGTAATGTACCAACGCTTAATTAAAGGTGAATCAATCACTTTATTTAGCCCAAGCGATGTACCTGGTTTATATGATGCGTTTTTTGAAGACCAAGACGAGTTTGAAGCCCTTTATACTAAATACGAAGCTGATCCAACTATTCGTAAAAAGTGCATAAAGGCAATTGAATTATTTACTTTATTTGCTCAAGAAAGAGCGAGTACAGGTCGTATTTATTTACAAAATGTTGATCACTGTAATACTCACAGCCCATTTGATCCTAAGCAAGCACCTATTAGACAAAGTAACCTTTGTTTAGAGATTGCTTTACCAACGCAACCAATGAATGACATTAATGATCCAAATGGCGAAATAGCCCTTTGTACCCTTTCTGCATTTAACTTAGGTGCGATTGAAAGCTTAGACGAACTAGACGGCTTAGCTGATTTAGCGGTACGTGCTTTAGATAGTTTATTAGACTACCAAGACTACCCTATGCCAGCAGCTAAAAATGCAACCGTTGGTAGACGTACATTAGGCATAGGCGTAATTAACTATGCTTACTACCTAGCTAAAAATGGTTTGTATTACTCTAACGGCAGTGCAAATAACTTAACGCATAAAACTTTTGAAGCTATTCAATACTACTTACTAAAAGCAAGTAACAACTTAGCTAAAGAAGTAGGTGCTTGTCCTAAATTCAATGAAACTCGCTTATCAAAAGGTATCTTACCGATAGATACTTATAAAAAAGAAATCGATAACGTTGTTAATGAAGCATTGCATTTAGACTGGGAAGCTTTACGTAAGGATATCGTAGAATTTGGTGTTAGAAACTCAACGGTTTCAGCGCTAATGCCTTCAGAAACATCGTCTCAAATATCAAATGCAACAAATGGTATTGAACCACCACGTGGGCTTATCAGTATTAAAGCCAGTAAAGATGGTGTTTTAAAACAAGTTGTACCTGAATACGCACGATTAAAAGATAACTACGAATTACTATGGAATATTCCAAGTAACCAAGGTTACTTAGAGCTAGTTGGCATAATGCAGAAGTTTATCGACCAAACGATTTCTGCAAACACAAATTATGATCCATCACGTTTTGAAGGTGGAAAAGTACCAATCAAGCAAGTATTGAAAGATATTTTAACAGCTTATAAATTAGGTGTTAAAACAATGTATTACCACAATACAAGAGATGGTGCAGCCGATAGCCAAGTAGAAATTGAAAGCGAAGACTGTGAAGGCGGCGCGTGTAAGATTTAATAAGCACTTGTCAGTAAGAAAATTATAACAAGCTTTACTCGTAATATATTTATATCAAATTGATGTTTGATATTTTCAGGGAAAATAAATGACGTATACAACTTTTAATCAATCGGCTCACAATGCTTTATTAGAGCCAATGTTTTTCGGGCAAAGTGTAAACATTAGCCGTTACGATCAACAAAAGTTCATAAATTTTGAACGATTGATCGAAAAGCAATTAAGTTTCTTTTGGCGTCCTGAAGAAATTGATGTTTCTAAAGATCGTGCTGATTGGCAAGGCCTAACAGATTCAGAAAAGCATATATTCATTTCTAATCTAAAGTATCAAACATTACTTGATAGTATTGCTGCGCGCTCTGTAAACGCAGTTTTACTTCCTTTGGTATCAATCCCTGAACTTGAAACTTGGGTTGAAACTTGGGCGTTTAGTGAAACTATTCACTCACGTTCATATACTCATATTTTAAGAAATCTATTTACAGATCCTGGTGAAGTATTTGACGATATTGTAGTTAACCCTGCCATATTAAATAGAGCCGCCAGCATCGCGAAATATTTTGATGATGTAATACTAACAACGCAATTACTACAATCTCAAGGTGAAGGTACTTACGAAGTAAACGGTAACAGTATTGAAGTATCTACACGTAAACTTAAAGAACGTTTATACCTTGCTATATGTTCAGTTAACGCGTTAGAAGCTATTCGTTTTTATGTAAGTTTTGCTTGTTCATTTGCTTTTGCTGAACGAGAGTTACTTGAAGGTAATGCTAAAATTATCAAATTAATTGCACGTGATGAAGCATTACATTTAACAGGAACGCAAACCATTCTTAATTTATGGAGTAATGGGCAAGACGATCCTGAAATGAAAGAGATTTGCGCAACGTTAAAAGAAGAAGGTCGTCAAATATTCTTAGATGTTGTAGAACAAGAAAAAGAATGGGCTGAATACTTATTTAAAGACGGTTCAATGATCGGTGTTAATGCTGAAATTTTAAAGCAGTACATTGAATATATTAGTAACCAAAGAATGACTGCTATCGGTTTAGATGCTCCTTTTGCTATTAAAACTAACCCATTACCTTGGATTAACTCTTATTTATCAAGTGATAATGTTCAAGTAGCACCACAAGAAACTGAAATTTCAAGCTACCTTGTTGGTCAAGTCGATTCATCGGTTTCTTCTGATGACTTTGATGATTTCGATTTATAGTTTATTCATATCAAACATAGCATTAGCATGCTGATTTATAGGTAATAAAAGAATGAAAGATGCTAATGCTAGTCAATCTCTCTCCTGCTCTGATGATAAGCCCATAAAAATATCTGTTGAAGGTTCGACTGTTCAATATACGAATAGTGAACAAACGCTTTTAGAATGTTTAGAAGGCGAAAATCATGAAATTCATTATCATTGTAGAGATGGATATTGTGGTGCCTGCCGTATAACGTTAAACAGTGGCGAAATAGATTATTTTAAAGGTGAACCTTTAGCTTATGTCGGTGAAGGTGAGATATTACCCTGCTGTTGTAAACCTAAAGGTGATATAGATATCACCTTACTTTAAGGTTTGTTAGTTAATCTGAGAAGCTAAGCTCAGATTAATTACTCATTGAATTAAATTTCATCCGCTAGAACAGTTTCAATCCCGCTTACCACTTTCACAAATTCAGGTTTAAACGCATCAAACAATAGCTGATATTGACCTTTATTAGATTCGTTTATCGCTATATCTAGCAGCTTTATTTTTTCAAAAAGTGTCATAGCACCAATAGAGCAAGAAACACCTTTTAAAGTGTGAACTAAACGCTTACAAGTATCTTGATCTGATTCGAGTAATGTTTTTTGAATATTATCCGCATCTTTTGCATGATCTTCATAAAACATCAATATGATCTCTTTGAATAAGTCTTCATCCCCTAATACATTTCCAACACCAATATCGTAATCAATACCAGGAAATGGGGATTGATGGTTTTCTGTGCTTTGAACATTCAATAGCTCGTCCTCACTATGATTAGTTTTTATAATATCATTAGCTACATTTGTAGGTATTTCGCTATTTGATAACATGGTTCCAGATGTATTCTTTTCCATGTTTCCTTCCATTTTAATACAATTTCGACCTTCTTCTTTTGCTACATACAAATACTTATCGGCTTCTCGTAATATATCTTCAAAAACTAAATGAGATCCATTATTTTCAGCGATACCAATACTGACTGTTATTGTAATGGGTATGTCTTGATTATTGTCGCATTTAATAAATATAGTATGTTTTTCGATAATATTCCTAAATCTTTCAAATGCACTAAAGGCATCATCTAAAGAAATGTTCGACATAGACACTGAAAACTCTTCACCACCTACCCGACCTAAGGCATCGTAGCCTCTGAAACATTCATCTAATATCTGCGAAAACTCAACTAATACTTTATCACCCGCTTCATGACCATAAGTATCATTAACGTTTTTAAAGAGATCAATATCAAGCATACCAATAATAACGTTTTTACCTTCTCGGCTCGCCTGTCCTACAATATTTGTCGCTTGAGATTCAAACGCACCTTTGTTTGATAAGCCCGTTAAGAAGTCGGTATTGGCGAGTGATTCTAATGCTTTAGTTTTTTCAAATAAACGTAAAGAGGTTTTTATGCGGGCTAATAATACTTTGGAGATATACGGTTTAGTCACATAATCATCAGCACCGAAATCAAGTGCTGATACTATTTGATCTTCATCATCTGAAGATGACAACATGATAGTAGGGATATGTTTATATTCAGGGTTTGATTTTAATTGATTGAGCATTTCTAAACCTGAGATACCTGGCATATACATGTTCAATAAAATCAGATTAATATTGTTATGGTCGAGTAACATAAATGCCGCTTTAGCTGATTCAGCGGTTATCACCTGATAGCCTTCTTCAGAAAGATCAAAGTCTAAAAGCATTAATGAGTCTTTAGCGTCATCTATTGCTAAAATTTTATAGTTACTTTCTGTATTCACTCATATTCCCAAAAAATTTAAACAAGTACATTACGCTTAAATATTAATTACCAAGCGTAAGTTACTTCTACTAGTGTTCCATTATTTTTATAAACTAAGGTTTCACAAAGCTGCTCTAACAAATAGATACCACGCCCACTTAATTGATTTCTAGTATCTCGTGTTTTTAGTTGATCTCTGTATTGTTCAACATCAAATCCCTTGCCACTGTCTTTTACAACAATTTTGATTCGACCACCGTTTGGCAGAGGGTGAAAACTTAATTTAATATCGACAAAACCATCGGTTAATTTAGATAAACGCGACTCTCGTTCATGAAAATATAAGACGAAACCTTCTGCAGAACTTTTTAAGTCTGAATTTAAACCTAATACACCATGATCTAAAGAGTTAACAAATAACTCAGTTAGTATAGTAAATAAATTCTGCCAATGCTCAGACTGCCCTTCTATCTCGGTAATTTGATTAAGTGCCATAGGTATTGGATTTATTTTACCGAGTCTTGAACCTGATAATTTTAATTGCCAATCCCAAGCACTTAACGATTCAGTTAGCGCTTCTTCTGGTACGGTTTTTTCGTCTAGAATCAGTTCTCCTGAATCTTTAACATTCTTGGTTTCATTCCAATTTGAACAAGGTATATCAATCAGTGATATATCGTCTTCTTGTGGCATGTCTTGGCAAAACTCCATGACATCTTTTAAAACAGTTTTGCTAACGCTATTTTCTTGTACACCCTTAATTAAAGAACGTTCGAAACGATCAAATTCAAACATTTCACCTTCAATATTTCGAGCTTCAATAATGCCATCACTGATCAAAGCAATTCGGTCAGTTCCATTAACAGGAAAAATAGTTAAGCTTGTATCAGGTAATAAATTAGGTAATACACCCATAGGTGGATGAGATGACGAAACTTTAAATTTTATTTCACCCGCTCCAGACAATATATAGGCATCAGGCAGGCCACCATTAAATATATAAGCTGATTTATCATGCTCTGAAACAGTAACAAAAACCGCACCTAAAAATAAATCCGTTGGCAATAAATCATATAGTTGTTTGTTAATTTGGCTGATAATATCGATTAAAGAAAAGCCTTTACGTGTCATTGCTCTAAAGGTTTCAGCTAAAGGGATTGCACCGATAGAAGAACGTAGCCCATGACCAGTAAAATCGCCCAACATAACATTTAAGTTACCATTTGGGCATAATGCGGTTAGCTGAATGTCACCACTAAATAAGGCCGCTGGTTTTTTTACAATACCAATTTTATCAAGCGCGAAGTTTCTCGCTTCAATAACACCAGACATTAATTGCTCAGCTAACTCAGCATCTTTTTGCTGCTCTTGTTGTAGTGCTTTTACTTTGCCGTATAAATTAATAATACGTTGAATAGATTGTATTTTTGCTTTAAATACTTCAGGTGAAAATGGTCGAACAAGAATACCATCGCCCCCCACTTTCACACTCTCAATAAATGCTTTTTCGGTGTCATCACTAGTGATAAATATTAAAGGACATAAAGCATCACTAGATAAGCTTTTAATCTTTAGAGTTGCTTCATAACCATTCATTACAGGCATGTTAATATCCATCAACACCAGATCTGGTTTATGACGGATATACATATCTACAGCTTCGGCACCATCATTAGCTGTTATTACACGATAACCTTCCTCTTCTAAAAACACCTGTAGTACACGGCATTGCATTTTAGAGTCATCAACAACTAGCGCTACTCTTGTTTCTTGAATAGTCGAAACGTTTGGCATATTTAATACTCTATTTTTAATAACCGATGAAATTGAGCGATCTCTAGTATTTTGTTCACGGTATCACTTGGTTTTCTTATAGTGACCTTCCCTGAAAGTACTTCAGCATGGTCTTTTAGTAGTAAGATCATGCCTAATGCAGAGCTATCCATATATGAAGTAGATGATAAATCTAATACAAATTCTGTATTACTCGTTTTTACATTAATGTAAGCGTCTCTAAAGGCTTGATGTAATGAAAAGTCAAAACGCTCCTCTATCCTAATCAGTAACTGATTATCTTCTTTTGACAAATTAACTTTTATAGCCATCTTTTTTCCTTAATATTTACAAATTTCTTTAAAATAGATCAATGTCGCCTTCATCCATAGATGATTGTGACACTGAACGTTCATTATTAACTTTATTAGTTTTATCAAACACATCCCTGCAATTTAACAGAATGTCTTGCAAGGTATTAGTAATATTTTCATCTGATAGGTTAATTGCTGATAATTTATGACTTAGTGACGTTAAGTTACCCAAATTATACTTAACAGAGGTGAGTGTTTGATTGGTAAGGTCTTCAAATTGTAATGATCTTACTCCTGTTATTACTGTGTTGTCTATTTGAGGAGTTAACGCTGCCAGACAATCAATTATCTCACTACTTTCTTTATTAATTCTACCGACATTAACCACCATATTGCTAACATTTTCTTTAGATTCTAAAGTTGATGTCATATCAGCAGAAGCCATAACTTCTACAGAGTCTCGAAGGTTTCCTATTATAATTTGTGCTTTAGATATTTCTTTTCGAATATCATTATTTAAATTTGTCGAGTTTACGGATAAAGATCTGACTTCTGATGCGACAACAGCAAAGCCTCTTCCTGCTTCGCCAGCTCTTGCAGCTTCAATAGCAGCATTAAGTGCGAGTAAGTTGGTTTGGCTTGCTAAGTTTTCAACTTCGGATAATAAATTAAAAATACCATCAAGTTGTTTAGACATATCTTCAGTAAACGACATAGCCTGTAAGCTTTGTTTGCTCGTAGTAATAATTACGTTTACAAACTCTTCTAACGTTCTACTTGAGTCATTAACAAAATCTTCTAATGTGGTGCATTTTTCATCCCCAATATTTTGGTGATTACCAATGACTCGACTCATCATTTGTTGTTGTTCAATACTTAAACTTTGTAAATATTTAAAACTTTGTGATAGCCCGGCTGCCGCTTCTCTCACGAGAATATTAGTACGATCTAATTCATTATCTATTACTAAGACTTGTTGTGAAACCAATTGGCTTATTTGTTCGAATGTTGATTGAATCAATTCATTGTTATCGCTATGGACAGATTTAGAATCTAATAATTCCTCATCTTCTTCAGCTGACGCAGCCTTTGTTATAAACATTAAGTAAGCTAAGCCCAACGATAACGTAGCCGCTAATATAAAACTGATAACATCGAATCCCGCATAAAACATATAAGCTAGCTGAAAAATTGAGATAATAAATCCTATTAATAAAATCGTCATGGATTTAGTTTTCATTCTTAAATTCCTTCATTTCAGCTTTATCCAGTAATGCATAACTTAGTAACTCAGACGCTATGTCTGATAAATGTGTTTGTTTAACGTGTGCGTTTAGCTTAAAAGCAGCTCCTGGCATTCCCCAAACCAAGCTGGTTGCTTCTGTTTGGATAGTCGTCATGGCTTTATTATCTTTAAGGTTAAGTAATCCTTTAGCGCCATCCTGCCCCATGCCAGTTAATAAAATAGCTTGGGTATTTTCAGCTATAGGAATTAATGAATTAAAGAGAACATCCACTGCAGGTTTATGCCTGTTAACTTCTTCAGAATCATCTAAAACACAAAAAAGGTTACCCATCTTACTTTCAACTTTTAAATGCATATCACCAGGAGCTATATAAACATTACCTTCTTTAATCTTTTGTCCGTGCTTTGCTTCTTGTACATTCATATTACAATTCTTATTCATCCTAGCGGCAAATTGAGTGCTAAAAACCTTTGGTATATGCAGTGTTATGACTATTGGCGGACCATTTTCTGGCAACCTTGTTAACACATCTTTAATGGCTTCAGTGCCACCTGTAGAAGCACCAATTGCAACTAAATAATTTCTACGAGCACAACCAGAAAAAGCTAATTGTTCACCTGATACCTTAGAGGATAGTCTAGTTTTATGATTTATATTTGCTGCTTGTTTAATTTTGGTTATAAGTACTTCTTGAAAGCTATCTTTTGTTGAAAGTAACTCTTGAAAACTTGGCTTAGCAATAAAGTCTATTGCGCCTAGTTCTAAGGCTTTAAGGGTAACTTCGGCACCTTTAGTGGTTAAGGTAGAAAGCATAAGTACAGGCATTGGTCTTAAACGCATTAAATTTGCTAAAAAGGTGATCCCGTCCATTTTCGGCATTTCAACGTCTAAAGTCAGTACATCTGGGTTTAACTTTTTGATTAGGTCTCGTGCCACATATGGGTCTTTAGCTTCACCGACGACTTCGATATCGGCTTCGTTACTGAGCACTTCTTTTATAATGCTACGGATCACTGATGAGTCATCAACAATAAGCACTTTAACTTTATTCAAATCACACTCCTTATTATTGAATTAAAATAATTCCACATCACCAGAAACATCATTTTTGTCTAAACTACTTCGGTATTCTGTTTCACGACTTACGATTGTATCGTTATGTATATTTTCTATTGTTTTAACAAATGCACGACCCGTTTCAGGAAAAAACATCACTTTACGTGGATGAACGTCACCTAAGTTTGAGCTTTCAATAACAATGTTTTCTGTGGCGAGATACGATAAAACAAATTCAATATTCCGCTCTCCAACATCCGACATTCCTTTTAAAACTTTACCGCCACCAAACACTTTTGCTCGTAAGTTAAAACGCCTACCACCATTTTTTAAAATAAGATTAATTAAGTGTTCCATAGCGAAATTACCGTAACGCGTTGCGTCAGAAGTTAAACCTCTTTGTCCCCAGTCCACCTTGTGTGCCTCTTGTGTAGTCAGTGGCAGCATAAAATGATTCATGCCACCGATGCCTGTACGATTATCCCAAATACAGGCTGAAACACACGAACCTAAAGTGGTCGCTATACCGACATTTTCTTGTGTAATGTAAAACTCACCAGGTAATATTTTAGCTACAACAATTTCTCTGTCTTTATCCCAGTAATGATTAATATGCTTAAACTCAGGCAAGCATCTTTTTATGCATTCATCTACTTGGACATTACTTTTTTTATAAAGATTCATCACGCATACTCTTACTGAACTCATTAATATGGCTTTCTAATCTAGCTTTCTAAAAATGGTACGACCGACACTTTTAAAGTATTGTTGAAAAGCCCCGAGGTTTTCACTGTGCCCAAGTATCAAGAGTCCATTGGGAGCTAATAATTTATGGAACCTTTCAAAGAGTTCAAGTTGAGTTTTTTTATCAAAATAAATCAGTACATTTCGACAGAAAATCACATCAAATGGCCCTTTCATTGGCCAGTCATTCATTAGGTTAAGTTCTTTAAATGTAATAAGGTTTTGTATATCTGATGTCGTTTTTACTTTTGTACTGTTAACACCCATTCCTCTAGAGAAGTATTTTTTTACAAGGTGTTCAGGCATATCTTCAATACCTTTATACTCGTAAATACCTTGCTTGCCTGTGTTGAGCACATTGCTGTCTATATCGGTTGCTAATATTTTAACGTCCCATGTGTTCAATAAGGTTTTGAAAGACTCCTTTACTGTCATTGCTATGCTGTAAGGCTCTTCACCTGTAGAGCTTGCACTACACCAAATACGTATCCGTTTTGAACCCTTTTTAATTAAATGAGGAAGCTCGTGCTGAGCTAAATAATCAAAATGATGTTCTTCACGAAAGAAGCTAGTAAGGTTTGTAGTAACGGCATTAATAAAATAACGTTCTTCTCCTTCAGGATCAGACTTCAATAACTCACAATAATCAGAAAATGACGTTAAGTGTCGATCTCGAATAATACGAGTAAAACGGCGGTACACCATTTCCCTTTTGCTATCGCTTAATACAATGCCTGATTTTTGATAAACATAATCACAAACAAAGTTAAAATCGTCATCGCTCAGCTGTTGTTTAATATCCCTAGCGTTTGTCATCGTTATCGCCTAAAACTCTTCCCATTCTTGATCTGAAGGCGTTGGCGCACGTGAAGTATTAAATCGTGCACTTGCAGGCGCTGCAGGTCGTGTTCTACGTTGAGGAGGAGCACCTCTAACTGACTGTAGATTAACCACTTGATTCATATTTGAATGGCTGTGTTGTGCTTCACCTGTGTTGAAAAAAGCTACTTGGTCTAATAACGACTGTGATTGCTCTTCCATTGATTTACTTGAGGCAGCAGCTTCTTCAACAAGCGCAGCGTTTTGTTGCGTCATTTCGTCCATTTGACTCACTGCGGCGCTAACTTCACCTATGCCTGCTGATTGTTCTTTACCTGCGCTGTCAATATCGCTGATCATCTGGCTCACTTCTTCGATAGAGCTAACCAATTCAGAGAAGGTTTGACCTGTTTCATCAACTAACTTAGTACCTTGTCCTACCGCTTCAACACTGTCGTTGATTAAACCTTTAATTTCTTTTGCGGCGCCAGCGGAACGTTGAGCTAAATTACGTACTTCGGCTGCTACAACAGCAAAACCTCGACCTTGCTCTCCTGCTCTTGCTGCTTCAACGGCGGCATTCAAGGCAAGTAAGTTGGTTTGAAAGGCAATTTCATCAATAACACTAATAATGTCGGCAATTTTTTTGCTCGATTTATTAATATCACTCATTGCTGTGATGGCGTTTTTAACTACTTCTCCGCCATTACTCGCTTTGAGCATTACGGACGTAGATAATTTGCTGGCTTCCGTCGCATTTTCGGCATTTTGTTGAACCGTACTGGTTAACTCTTCCATAGCTGACGCGGTTTCTTCAAGACTAGAAGCTTGTGATTCTGTTCGATGGCTTAACTCATTATTACCTGCAGCAATTTCGCGCGCTGAATCGAATACATTGGTAGAAGCTTTTCTGATTTCATCAACCATTGAATTAAGCACGTCGATAACTTCATTAATTGAGCCACCGATAATGTTGAACTCACCAACTAACTCAGTATCTATACCTTGAGACAAATCACCTTTAGAAATAGTAATGAGCGCTTCTTTAATTTGAGCAATCGCATTTTTTCTGCCCGTGATATCTGTCGCATACTTCACGACTTTAAAAGGTTTGCCATTGAGATCTAATATTGGGTTGTACGAAGCTTGTATCCATACCTCTTTACCACCTTTGCCAATACGCTTGTATTCGTTAGAGTCGTACTGACCTCTGTTTAAGCTATCCCAAAAAGCTGAGTACTCGTGGCTGGCTTTATATTCATGCTCAACAAACATGCTGTGATGTTGACCTTGAACTTCTTGAAGTGTGTAACCCACAGCATTAAGAAAGTTATCGTTAGCCGTGATGATTGTGCCATCCATATTAAATTCGATAACCGCTTGAGATTTACCAATCGCGCTGATTTGTCCTGAAAAGTTAGCATTTTGTAATTTTTGCTCGGTGACATCCGTCGCGTATTTAACAACTTTTGTGGGTTTACCATCATCACCTAAAATTGGATTGTAAGACGCTTGTATCCATATTTCTTTACCGCCTTTACCAAGACGTTTATATTCATTACTTTCGTATTGACCGTTATTTAAGTTGTCCCAAAAGGCTTTATATTCGTAGCTTGTTTTATAGCTAGGTTCAACAAATAAACTATGATGTTGTCCTTGAATTTCATCTAACGAATAGCCCACAGCGTTTAAAAAGTTATCATTGGCTGTGATAATAGTTCCGTCCATATTAAATTCAATAACCGCTTGTGACTTACTTATTGCATCCATTTTCGCTAACAATTCTTTGTATTCACTTTCGTTAACTTGGATATTTGAAGTTTTGCTATCCTGGTTCATATCGTTTGTATCCCCTTTGATTTGAGCGTTGTCATTCACAATAGATTCGTCGTTTAAGGCATTAATAAGAACATGGTTTAAAATCTTTTTACTCACCGATGTCCAGGCTTTACGCGACGTTACTGTGAACTTTGTCATCAAAGCTTCTTCCAAATATTGGAGAAAAGCATCTTGTACTGTTTCGTAATGTTGTTCATTTAACTGCATCGCAATATTTTGCGCTTGCAGCTTTTTGATTAATGCTTCTAGCTGCTCAGGCTCAGATAAAACCTCAATAGCCTCATCAAGCTGAGTAATAAGTGTAGAAGAGTTATTTTTAATGTTTTCTAAACCTGAAAATAATGAATCATCTATGTTTGCGACGTTTTGATAGAAAGCATTAATGGTTTGATAAGCTGATGGCTTTAACTTTTTCCAGCTTTCTTCTACCAATACTGATTGTTTAACGGTCATAAGTTCATGCTCTTAATTACTCAGTTACCAATAGCAAACTATACGGCTAATGATGGCTGTACTTGATTAACGTTATACAACTCATCTTGATCGAGTAATGTTTGTGTCTCTAATAAAATAATCAGTTTACTGTCAATATCAGCTAAACCTTTTACGAAACAGTTATCTATGTGTTGACCAAACTCAGGCGCTGTACGAATAGCGTTTTTATCAAATTTATACACTTCAGATACCGCATCAACCACAATGCCAACCACCATAGGTTTTCGTGTATTTTGAGTACGAAGAATAATGGTAACGGTTTTTTTGTTATATTCTAAAGGCGCTAAACCAAAACGCTGCCTCAGGTCCACAATAGGAATAATAATGCCGCGTAAGTTAATAACACCTTTAATATAGCTAGGTTTATTGGGTAATGGCGTGACTGAACTCCATACTCTAATTTCTTGTACACATAATATGTCTACACCAAATTCTTGATCATTTAATACAAAAGTAAGATATTCTTGTTCATGTTCCATGGTATCTCTCTTATATTATTCGTGAGGTTTTATAGATTGAAGCGCTTGAACGTTCAGTAGCGTTACCACGTTATCTCCGACATTCACTAAACCATCAATATAATGGTGTGGCACAGAGCCACCAAAAGCTGGAGATTTTTTAATTTCGTCTTCTTCTGTATTCAAAACATCAGACACAGCATCAACAACAAAACCTATCGTTCGAGCTGAATCTTCTAGTTCAACTTTCAACACAACAACAACGGTTGTTTCTAAATAATTAACGTCGCCAATGTTGAACTTTATGCGTAAATCTATAATCGGCACTATGATGCCGCGCATATTAATAACGCCTTTAACGTCGATTGGTGAGTTGGGGATTATTGTTGGTTTTTCCCAGCTACGTATTTCTTCAACACTTAAAATATTGACCGCATACTGCTCGTTACCAAGTAGAAAGGTTAAATACTGATCACCACTACTAATAAAGTCGATACCTTCTAATGAGTATTCGCCTTGTACTGGAATTTCGTCAGCTAACGTTTGAATATCCATTAGTGTGATACCTCTTCAGAATACGTAGGCTTTTCATTTGGAGTATTGATATTTTTATGTGCATTCTTTTTAGCCATTTGAATAATGCCTGGAATATCTAAAATCATAGCAACGGACCCATCACCTAAAATGGTTGCTCCTGAAATACCTTCTACTTGCTGGTAATTTTCATTTAAGCTTTTAATAACCACTTGTTGCTGTGCTAATAAGTCATCAACCATTAAACCAATTTTTTGATCTTCAGCTTCTACAACAACCAATAGTGAACCGTCGACTTCTTTAGTTTCTGCTTCTAAGTTAAATAATTGATACATAGGTAATACTGGGACATTGTCTTCGCGTAATCGATAAAGCACCATATCGCCTGATACTCGATTGATTAACTCGCTTTGTGCTTGTAGTGATTCAACAATAGTAATAAGTGGAATAATGTAAGTTTCGCTACCCACTCTAACGAGCTGACCATCTAAAATGGCAAGGGTTAAAGGTAAGTGAACTTTGAAGGTGCTGCCCTGCCCCTCGATTGATTCTATTTGTATACGTCCGCCCAAAGATTGGATGTTCTTTTTAACAACATCCATACCGACGCCACGCCCTGAAATATCACTCAGTTCTTTAGCTGTTGAAAATCCTGGTTCTAAAATCAGATCAAATACTTGAGAGTCAGTTAATGAGGTATGCGCATCAACAATACCTTTTTCTACGGCTTTTTCTAAAACCGCTTCTCTGTTTATACCGCCACCGTCGTCGCTTATTTCGATAACAATACTGCCACCTTGATGATAAGCGTTAAGAATAATAGTACCTTGCGCCGGTTTGCCATTAGCTAAACGAACATCTGTGGGTTCAATGCCATGATCAACAGCATTTCTGACAAGGTGAACTAATGGATCGCCAATTTGCTCCATAACCGTTTTATCAAGCTCGGTTTGCTCACCTTTTAAAATAAGTTCTATCTGCTTGCCTGTTTTATTAGACAGGTCATGAATCAAACGTGGAAAACGATTAAAGGCAAAGCTGATAGGTAACATACGAATACGCATTACGCTTTCTTGCAGCTCTTTGGTGTTTTGTAATAGTTGTTCTAAGCCACGATTAAGACGTTCAACTTTTGATAAGTCAAAGTCATTGCCGAGCTCAGTTAACATAGATTGCGTGATAACAAGTTCACCCATTAAGTTAATTAAGCTATCGACTTTATCAACACCCACTCGAATTGATCCGACATCAGCTTTAGGTTTACTTGTTTTAGCTGCAACAGGAGGTTTTACTTTACTCGGTGCTTGGTTAACGGATGTAACTTGAGCCGAAGCTTGTTCATCAGTTAATGTATTTTTAGTTGCTTCAATGGAGTCGCTCTGCTCTACACTTGATTCTTTGCTGAGTTCTTTACCAGATTGAGCGTTAGCAACTGCATTATTTATTTCAGATGGTGGGACTTCTTTTTTAGTAATAGTAAGCTGACATTCGTCTTCTACCCATTCAAAAATCTCTTTGATTTCTTCAATGTCGATATCAGCTGTTAATGTAATATTCCAACTTAAGTATAATTCTTCAGCATCCATATCATTTAAAGCAGGTAATTCAGTTGAATCAGCTTCAACACTTATAGTGCCTAGATCTTCCAAAGCATTAAATAAGAATTGCGGATCGTTACCGATTTTTACTAAATGATGTTCAGGAATAAACTCAATCAGCCATTTAGTTTCAGCTGAGTTTGTACTTGCTGTGTTGTCAGTTTGATCTTCAACCTCTAATGTTTGCTCAATAGAAGGAATGATACTCGCTGCCAGTGTTGCTTCTAATAACGCAGAAACTTCTGTTATTTTTACGTCTTCACAAGTGGTTTCTTCTTTAATAGACATAACAAGCAGTCGGATACAGTCAACTGACTCAAGTAATATTTCTATATCACTTTGAACAATCTCTCTTCTGCCATCTCGCATCTCATCAAGTAATGTTTCTACTAAATGAGTAAAGGTTGTTACGTCTTCAAAGCCAAATGTACCTGCCCCACCTTTAATGGAATGTGCGGCTCTGAAAATCGAATTAATGGTTTCAGTATCGCCTTGCTCTAAATTGAGCAAACTTGACTCCATTAACTCAAGACCTTCAAAGCTTTCTTCTAAAAAGCTTGGGATAAACTGGGACAGATTTATGCTCATGCTAAGTTACCTAAACAACACGTTTAATGGTTGCTATCAATTTTTCAGGATTAAAAGGTTTAACTAACCAACCTGTAGCGCCAGCCGCTTTACCTCTTTGTTTCATATCACCCGAACTTTCTGTGGTTAACATAAGAATAGGTGTGAATTTGAAACTTGGTAATTTACGTAACTCTGCACATAGCGTTATACCGTCCATGATTGGCATGTTTACATCAGATATCACTAAATCAAACGATCCCATTTTGGCTTTATTCAAACCTTGTTGTCCGTCATTAGCTTCTACCGTGTCGTAACCTGCACTTTTTAATGTAAAACACACCATATCTCGAATTGAGTTAGAGTCATCAACTACCAATATTTTGGTCATACTTTCTTCCTTATCTATGAATACAAAAACAACAAATGCTATACATTTATATATTGATTTAAGAGTGCTTCGTTAAGCCCTAATTGCTTAACACTATTTTTAATTAGTAGAGAGTTACACTGCCAAATGACTTCTTTGTTTTGTGCTGCAATATAAGTGATAGCGGCAAGTAGAAGCTGAATTCCTAAAGTATCTATTTTCTGAATTTCATCTGAATTTAGCGTAACTGTTACATTGTCATCGATATACGTAAGTAAAGAGGCTTTACACACTTCGATTTGAGCGATAGTTAACTGTTCTGGAAACGTAAACATAATATCTCTTCAATTAAACTTAGGGTTTGTTCACTGGGTGACTGTGTTATGAGAACAACTACTGTGTTATCAGTTTGTTATAAAAACTAATCATCTTGAAAAGTCTTAGGTTTTTGCTCATAACCCATAAATAACATCGAACACATACACAACACGCATCGGATCTTAATTAAATGCACTAACTAAAATTTAGGACAAATTGTTAAGACTGCAAGTTTTTAATAAAAAAATTATTACTTATTAATAATTTAACTATTTTTTAACAAAAAGAATGACGAGTAGAAAAAACAGACAAAACATAACGAGGAGATGTTAGGCACAATGGATTTATTCAAGAGCATGTTTTAGCTATTTAGATGAGAAAGGCTTATGTGATGTTGTTACGGTAAGCATAAAGCGTATTACGATTTTGATAAGCAATAGAGATCAACAATAAAAGCGTTAATTTAAAGTCGTAAAACTACAAAATTTAATTTCTTCTACTATGATTATTAAGGTGAGTAATAAAGGGATTAAAACATGTCGGAAGAAGCACGCAAGGTACCAAGTCAGATATTCAGATGGTTTGAGCGAATGAAAGAAAGCTATGATCAATCTATTCAAAATACGTTAACCAAATTCGAGTCTTATAATTCTAAGCAACAAGAGCGTATTGATACTTCTCACCATGCACAAATTGAACATTTAAAAGAGATTAATGAAAAGCAATCTGCTCAACACAATAAACACATTGAACAACTCCACAACGATGTGAATTACTATCGCCAACAAATAGATAAACAACAGCAAACGATTAATCACCTTAATACTCGCTACGATGCAGTAATAAGCTGTATGCTACCGAATAAACAATCTAATAATATTAAAGATATTTTCTCAGAACATGACTTTCTCGATCCAGTTGACGAAACCTTTGATAATAATATTGATCATGCGAACTCAAATACTTCAGACCTAAAAGGTGAAAATACAAAAACGGAATTTGAAGCTACAACTCACGAATCAAATACCGACAATACACCTATAGAATCCAACCCTAATGAATTATTCGATCAAGCTATCCTAAAGCGAACTGCAGGCGAAAGTGATCAAGCATTTATACTTTTTGAACAAGCAGCAAAACTTGGGCATGTTAAATCTATGGGAGCTATGGGTAGATCATTCTTCTTAGGCGAAGGAACTATTGAAGACCCATGTACTGGCTTAGCTTGGTTAATCAATGCGGCAAATTTAGAACTTCCACAGGCGATTGACCGAGTACAACATTTTGCTAAAACTGCGCCAGACTTGTACCAAGAAGCAAAGTTAAAGTCAGTACAATTACTTTAAGGGTTACACATCATATTTAACCTGAAGTCTGGATAATGAATTTTGTAATCCATAAAACTTAGAAGGCTAGACAATGAAACCCCACTAAGAAAATAACACTCACTTTTCCCTTAATGTTGGGGTTTAGTCCGTATAATAAGGCGATTTTATCCACTAATGGCTGCTATGAGTAAGAGAACCATAGTTTTTCATTCCCGATAAAAACTAAGTACCTGGATCCATGCAGGTAACGCAGGTAGACGGTTAAATAACAATACGAGGCATAATTGCTTATCTAGTTTTCAGGTTATTTACGTTATAGGGCTATCTACCTTGCCTTTAATATTTTTTATACGTAATTGATTACATTTATTTATAAAGAACGACAGATTAACGTTGGAGTATTAATGGGTATTCGTTAGAATTGGATATTATTTATTTTTGAATGGCTTTATATGCAATCTTTTTTAGAATTCCTCCCACTTGTTGTATTTTATATTGTCTGGAAATTTTCAGACATATATTGGGCAACGGGTGCGTTAATCGCTATGTCAGCACTTCAAATATTATTCTATATTGTACGTGGTAAAAAAGTACCTACAAAAACATGGATATTCTTTGGATTAATCAGCGTATTTGGTGGCTTAACCATATTTATGCACGACGATACTTTTTTGAAATGGAAAGTAACGGTTATTAATGGTGTATTTGCTATAGCACTTATTGTTAGCCAATATGTTTTCAAAAAGAATATTATTAAGCAATTCTTGAGTGAATCACTAGAATTACCCGAAAACATTTGGACTAACTTAAATTTAAGCTGGGCAGCATTTTTTGCATTCTGTGGCGCCTTAAATCTATATGTAGCCTTTAACTTCGAACAAGAAGTGTGGGTTAACTTTAAAGTATTTGGTTTAACGGGCTTGATGATAGCTTTTTCAGTGGTATCAATATTTGCACTCTATAAATATTTACCAAAAGAAGAAACCGAAGAAAAGTAATTTAAAACTAATTCAAATAGAGAGTGAAAATGTATTATTTAATCTATAGTGAAGATGTAGAAAACAGTTTATCTTTGCGCATGAGCGTTCGTGAAAAGCATTTAGACCGCCTTAGAGCATTACAAGATGAAGGTCGTTTATTAGTGGCTGGCCCATGCCCTGCTATCGATAGTGAAAACCCTGGCGATGCAGGATTTACAGGTTCACTCGTTATAGCTGAATTTAATAACTTAAGCGAAGCACAAGCTTGGGCTGATGTTGACCCTTACATAGATGCAGGCGTTTATAAAAAAGTAATTGTTAAACCTTATAAAAAAGTCCTTCCTGCATAGTTATTGATACTTAGCGCTGAATAGAGAGAATAAAACCTTATGAAAAAATTATTACTTGTTACCACCCTATCTATTTTATTCTCTTCTTTTCATGTTACTGCTAAAGCTCCATCTTCTATTATCAGCCAATGTGATGAGCAAGAGTTAGAGAAAAAGGCATACTCTCAATGTTTAGATTTAGTAAAAATCAAAATAGATCGTGAATTAGAAACGTGGGAAAACAATCAATTATTCATACTGGAAGATGTTGCGGAAACAACAGGCAGACAGTCAGCTTTTAACATGTTCAAACGTGCCCAAAGGAACTTTATCACCTATAGAGATAGTAATTGTAAATGGCAATTCCTTGCTGAATTACCATCGAATGATTCAGCTCCTGTTTATAAAGAGTGTTACATTCTAACCACCAAAGACAGAATAAATGAACTCAGTCGAGTAAGTAAGTAAAGAGCTAATTGACTGTGAGTGAGTGGTAAGGAATACTTAAACTGCTATTGTATTAATACTCACTCTATTTAATGCCTAATACCTACAAAATTAGAACATTTGATTAATTTTTGATTTTTGATTTTTGATTTTTGATTTTTCTAACTATTCGAAATAGATAAACATCCTGTATGTTTAGATCATATCTTCAGCTTCATGAAGCCTAATGCAAGTCCATACAAAGCTAACCTATTCACATCCTCCTTTCATGCATCACTTTTAAGACATGATCTGTTCATATATAACCATCAGTTGTGTCACCCAATTGCATTATAAGTGCCTGTCATTATCATTCAACTCTGCCACCTAATCACATTTACAGTGACCACTAAATAACATTAGGTTTGCCACTGATAAATATGATCACTTTGTGCGCATTGAAGACATTAGAGTTAAAAATTTTGCCATATATTTTCTAAAGAATTGACAAACTGAACCCTGCTTAAGCCTTGAGTGCTTAATGGGGTCAAAAACTAGCTCACTTTCAACATTAGAAAAGACCTTTAACCGTGAATCTAATTAAGGTATGTTGTTGGTTAATAATAATTATTTTTTGTTTTACTGGTAAATGTCGTTTGTGTTACATGTGGCATCTCGGGTAATACACTGTTAGGCAAATTAATCTTGCCCCTCATGTCAATATTTATCGCACAGGGATTTAGAAGATGAATAACATACAAGAAGACCATCATTCACAAGAGCACGACGGCTTCGAAACTTGGATTAATGAGCGCCCTAAGTGGCTACAATCCGCAGCGAGATTACTTATTGACTCAAAAAGAATGCCTAATGACGCTGAAATAACGGAGCTTGCAAGACTTTGCTTTAAAGAAGCGTCGGGGGCAAAGGAGGGTTTCTCTAAAATAGTACCTGGTGCTTTAGCGCAGGCAGCCCAGCGCCCAGAACTACGTATAAATAAAATTTCTGGCGTCTCAGGTGTTAACGCAATCAAAGCAGATGCATCTATTTCATTTGGCAATACAAACCTTGCAGTTATATATGGTGCAAATGGATCAGGGAAAACAAGCTTCTCTCGCATTCTAAAACAGGTATGTGGTTCAAGGGCTAAGGATGAACTGCTAGGCAACGTATTCTCTAATGAATCACCGCCCGCTTCTGCCGATATAGAGTTATCGATAAGTGGAAAAACACAGCCAGTTACTTGGACTCTTAGTGGCGGGGCTTTAGCACATCTGCGTCATGTTCATGTTTTCGATACAAAGACTGCACAGATGTAGATGGGTAAAAACGAAGCTACATACGAGCCAAGTCGTATGCGCTTCAATTCATCTCTAATTGCAATATGTGATCGTGTATCAACATTTCTAAAGCAAGAAAAAAAGACGCTCGCGTCGAAGCTTCCTAGTACCCCACCTATGTTAATCCATGCTGTGCCAATCCAATGGCTAAATACAATTAAGGCCACCACCAAGCTAGAAGTTATTGATCAAAAATGTGAGTTCTCTAAAGAACTTGACGATGAGCGCATTGCAACAGAAGCAGCTTTAGCTCAAAAAGACGTAGAAGGCCGTCTTAAAGTTATTGCGCAAGATAGACTTGTTTTCAAAAGGATAAAAGATGGGATCGATAGCCTAAAATCCGCTTTAGCTGATGAAGCAATTCAAGCTGTAATTACTGCGAGATCCGATGCAAACAAGAAGCGATATATTGCGAATGAAGAGGCTAAAAAGGTCTTTTCTAACGCTGCCCTTGATGGGGTAGGACAAAGCACATGGATGGTACTATGGAAGCATGCAAAGGAATTTTCAGAAAAGCACGCATATCCAAATGTCAATTTCCCATCTACTGAAGATGGATCTCGCTGTGTTTTATGTCAGCAAGAATTCACAGTTGATGGAAAAGAGCGCATGGATCACTTTCAGGTATATGTTCAAGGAGGGCTTGAAGCAGATGCCAAAGCAGCCGAGAAACTGAGAGATGAGCTAACGAAGAGAATGCTTAGCCTACCATTGGAGCATGATTGGTTGATACAAATGAATCAATTGAAAATATCAGAGGAACTAGCTAGGAAATATATGACAGCACTAACGCTACGGCGAAAAGCTGTTGATACTGCTGATAGTCTTGCGGCAGTCCCTATATTTGATTTGATCCCTCTTGATAAAGCATGTCAACATATTGATATAGAGGAAAAGACCCTAAAAGAACTACAACAGGATGGGCAACGGCTGAAGCTAGAAACAAGACTTAAAGCGCTGCAATCCATACAGTGGCTAAATCAAAATAAAGCCGCGATTCTAGAGGAGAGAAAAAGACTCAACTATATTTCTACTTTCGATGCTGCAATTAGACTTACAAGCACAAATGCCCTGACAACAAAAAGCAATGAATTAGCAAAAGTTGAACTTGATGCGGGCTATCAAGAACGCTTTGCCAAAGAGCTAAGAGTGCTAGGGGGCTTTAGGCTCCCTGTTAAGCCAGAGAGTAAACCACAAGGAAAGGGGAAGATAACATTTGGACTGACACTACAAGGTAGTAAATCAGCTGTCCCAGCTGAGATAATTTTGAGCGAAGGAGAAGTCAGAGTTGTAGCTCTAGCGGCTTTCCTAGCTGATATCACAGGATCTGGCCAAAAATCTCCATTCATATTTGATGATCCGATATCATCTCTTGACCAAGACTTTGAAGAAAAAGTTGTATCTCGACTTGTTGCTTTAGCGATGGAACGTCAGGTTATTATTTTTACACATAGGCTATCACTTTTGTCTCAGGTTGAGTCAGTGACCAGGAGATTAAAAGACCAAGCTCGTGAAAATGGTCTTCCAGCCCCGGTTTCTGTAACTGTGGAAACGTTACGAAAGCTCGGGAAAGACACAGGAATTACAGCTAAATTAAGCATTCGAGATTCGAAACCAGTGAAAGCTGTAGCACGAATAAAAAACGAATTCCTTCCCCAGCTAAGAAAGCATGTTGATAATGGTGATGCAGATACTTTTGAGAGAGAGGCATGGCAAACCTGTAGCGAGTTTAGAATTTTAGTGGAGAAATGCATAGAAAGCATACTGTTGAATGAAGTTCTTGTCAGGTTTCGTCGAGATATTCAAACGAAGGGCCGACTGTCAAAGTTAACTAAGATAGAGCAAAGCGATTGTGATCTTATTGATGATTTGATGACTCGATACTCAGTGTTTGAGCATTCTCAATCAGATGAATTTCCTGCCCCATGTCCAGATCTTCAGCAGATAGAACACGATGTTGATGCATTATCCTCTTGGATTAATGCATTTTGACAAACGTATTAAGACTAGAGAGCTTTGATAGCTCGGTGTCTGCAATTAACAAAGGCAAGCTCTCGGAACAATTTTACGCTTCGCGCCAAAGTATTTGGTGTTGCGGGCGTTAGCGATACAAAAACTAATCCGAATTCAATTCTAGCCCGTTAGTGCTAAGATCAGCAATGTGGCAAAAGTGTGCATTAGGAGTGTTCAATATATTCAAAAATGAGAGTTCTAACGATGTCGAAATATTATTGGCACAGTTAAATGTAATTAGGTGGCTAATCTAAATGTAATTCAGTGGTTCTAGTCAGAGTTACTTTCCACATATAATATTCTGAAGCTTTAAATATTCACAACCTGATATGACTCTATATCCTCCCCTCAGAGATGAGATAAACATTGAATGAATAATTGATACCTAATCGTTTATTAAACTCACTATAATCCATTAACAAACTATCAAAAAGAGTCCAATAATCCCCCCTTAAAACGAGATAATAAAACGTTCTGATAAGTTAATTTATAGGGTTTACGCTAACCTATTAAGCTCAAGTCTTTTAATTTTAGTCATTAAAACTAACTCACTAAACTACTGAGTAAAGCACTTTTTAAGCTCAAGTCATTAGATAGAGTCCAGGAATAAAACCCTAGTATTATCTTTCGAACTTTAAATTAAAAAAGGTATGAAGATTCTAATGACTACTTAACTCACACAAAGAGTAATCCTTATTATTAGAGAACACCTTAACAATACTCCAACAACGATATATACCTTTATAAAGCGTAATTGAGCTACAGCCCTTACCTATCAATGTGAGTAATTAATAAACATCTTCACTAAGAAACTCCCCATAAAAAGAAATGAAAATAGTGCTTGATCTATAACCCGTATCGATATACTGTATATAAACACAGTATATCGAGGTTTTTAAAAATGTTTGCACTAAACAACAATAATATCAGAAAGTTAAATCTAACTAAGTTAGAAGCAGTTAATGATTCAAAGCAATGGTTAAGCATTAAAGATATAAATGATGTCAATTCGTTAACAAAACAGTACTCAACAATTTATCAAAAACACCATGTAGATAATAAATGGATATTAATGATAAACCCTGAAAATAGCTCTTTAGAAAGCATGGAGAATATTTCTAAAAAGTCTTTCTCTAAAATTTTAAGAGTTAACTCAAATAAAGTGAATGTAAGATTAGAAAATATAGAAACTGCATTAAGAAAAGGAAACTGTTCAGCTGTTATTATCAACAATGCATCATTCACAGATGTTGAATTATCACAGTTATATTCGTCAGCAAAAGAAGGTAATACTCAGTGTATTATTTTGAATAATAAAAATTTAATGCATTAAAGATAAACACAGATTTTAATTAGATAGTTTAACGGCTAAAATATCGATTAATTTCCCGTTAAATATATTATCGAATTAAAATATGCTTTGTCCTTGCGGAACGAATATTGAATACAATAAATGTTGCGAAACAATTATTTTGAATAACATAGAAGCAAAATCTCCTGAGAAATTAATGCGTTCTAGATACAGTGCATATGCATTGCAAAATAGTGAGTATATATTTAATACCTACTCAAAAGCGTCCCAGAAAAAGCAATCATTACAAGAAATAGATACTTGGGCTAAAGAAACTCAATGGGTAAATTTAGATGTGATCGATGCCAGTGAGTATAAAGTCACCTCAGAACCAACAGTTACCTTTGAGGCTATTTATAAAAACAATGGCAGCTTTTATAAAATGAGAGAAAAATCATCATTTATTAAAGAAGATAAAACTTGGAAGTATGTAGATGGAAGTGACCTTAGCTTTGATGAACTCAACTCCCCTAAAAGAAATGATGTATGTCTTTGCTCTAGCGGGAAAAAATATAAAAAGTGTTGTGGTAAGTAGCTTTTGCGTGCATAACAGGTAACGTGTATTTCTGTTAGTTAATATCATTCTAAAACTTGATTTATTAAACTCTAATCCATCAAAAAAATGTCTAAAAGCGAGCTAAAAACCTAACAATTACCTAATAAAATCACCTAAATAGCTATCGATTAAGTACCTCATAAACGTCTAAATCAATTAGCTATTGAACCCCAATAAAGTACAAGTAAATGTTTGAATACTATGCAGTAAGCTCAACGTGGCTTTTCATACTTTCGTTTACAGTATTTAACCACTCTTCTGCTTTAAAGTTTAATCTTGAAATTTCTTTTTTCTGACCTGTAATCTCGTCCTCATATTTTTTCTGACAATACAAACTCGTATTATTAAGAACATCTTTAGAGATAAATTTGATATCGTTTCTGAAAGCTAAAGGAATAGGTTTGAGTGCGTTAGTTAAATAAAGACTTGATAACGTATTGCCTTGAATAAGATCTGCTTGATTAAACGCTTCGATGTTCTCAACTCCATCTAATGATAAAGCTTGTTCTGGAGGCAATTTAAATAACTTTCTTAAGTTCTCTTCGTTGGAACTTGAAGATAATTCTTCTGTTCTTGGTAATGAAAATTGAGAATGTGCTTGTACATCATCTGTTAGCATAGCTAAAAGCAAAGAGAATTGAGATCGCTCTTTATGATGAATACATTCGTTAAGTTTTTCACCTAACTGTAATTCATTTATTAAGATGTCATTTTTTATATCATCTACAAGCAATTAATATACTCTCTAAATATTCTTAATACCTGTATCGGCAGGTAATGAAAATAATTAACCCATTTCTATTATTAATTTTGTCTGTAGAATATATTTAACTCATTAACGAAATAGCACTTCATGTCTGATCCAAAACTAACAATACAACGACTAAGTAAAGCTCAGAAAAAAGATATCCAGCGCTTCTACAAAATCAATAATTATCCAGCTAGCTTTATAGGTTACGATCACACTTACATACTAGCGATAGAAGAGAAAATAATAGGTGCTGTAATTACCTCTTATCAATCTGAAAACAATCACTACGCTTTATTACATGGATTATTGATAGCACCAAGTTATAGGAATGAAGGTTATGCCAACTTACTGATTAAAAAAGTAATGAGTGAGCATAACCATATTATTTGTTTTGCTGAGAGAGACCTGGAAGCTTTATATATAAGTAATGGGTTTAATGAAGAAGTATCAAACAAGCTTCCCAATTATTTAATAAAAAGATACGAGAGTTATGTAAAAAAGAGTAAAGCGTTAGCCATTTTTATTAGCAGTAAAGATACAAGTAATAGATAACCCTATAAGCACCATTTCCCAGCATATCTAAAGCACTACTATTTTAATTGTCAGATATCAGACAGAACAAATAACTATTATTAATCAGGCCTAATAAACCTACAGAGCCTTCAATTCAATTTTATGAATCAAAACCCTAAATAATCATTAATAGAATGAACTGAAGGCGTAAGCACAGTGCTTGTTTCATAATAATGAAGTGATTAGGTCCGTAGAATTAAACGTACGTTCGCATTAGAGAAAATAACAGCAATACATTTTAACCAACTCATTCATTAGCTCCACTTTATTTTACCCACAAAAAAGGCTATCCGTTAGGATAGCCTTTTCTTTGAATTAGAAGCCTAGCAATGACGTGTAGTCCCTACATGGATGTAGCTAGTTAGGCTAATGCAGGAGTAATTACCGAGATGCACTAATGCCGTGAGCACAGGATTTACATGGATATAAAGGATGAGAATAACGCAGGAGCAGTTGTCGAGATGTGCAAGAGCGGCGACCTGTTAACGCACACGAATATGCTTATTTATACATGAAGAACAATAATCACTTATGACCAACCAAGTCATTAGGTCCATTTTATTTTACCCACAAAAAAGGCTATCCGTTAGGATAGCCTTTTTTTTGAGTTAGAAGCCTAGCAATGTCCTACTCTCACATGGGAACTCCCACACTACCATCGGCGCTAACACGTTTCACTTCTGAGTTCGGAATGGGATCAGGTGGGGCCATGTCGCTATTGTCGCTAGACAAAAATTGTACTTGTTAAATGCCATACTGACTTCATTGCTGCAATCTCTGCGATGCTCATTGAGTAAACTCAACTCCACTTCTCGCTCTATTGCTGCTTTGTCATTATGTTATTTACCTACGTAAATAATTAACAAGATTTAAAATCTTAGAAAGCTGACGTACAGGATGTACTAATATCGCAATGCCATGGATGGCAAGGAGCGATGGACGTCCTATACAATGTTCAATATAAATACATTTTAATCTCTTATTCGCACATTTTATATACGCGATGGTGTATTCCTACACCTACCTCTCGGTAATTTTGTCAAACTTCATACAATTCACTTCATAGCCAAAACTATTTAGGTGTTGTATGGTTAAGCCTCACGGGCAATTAGTATCAGTTAGCTCAAGACCTCGCAGTCCTTACACACCTGACCTATCAACGTTGTAGTCTCCAACGACCCTTTAGGGAGCTTAAAGCTCCAGTGAGAACTCATCTCAAAGCCTGTTTCCCGCTTAGATGCTTTCAGCGGTTATCAGTTCCGAACGTAGCTACCGGGCAATGCTATTGGCATAACAACCCGAACACCAGCGGTTCGTCCACTCCGGTCCTCTCGTACTAGGAGCAGCCCTCTTCAATTCTCAAACGCCCACGGCAGATAGGGACCGAACTGTCTCACGACGTTCTAAACCCAGCTCGCGTACCACTTTAAATGGCGAACAGCCATACCCTTGGGACCGACTTCAGCCCCAGGATGTGATGAGCCGACATCGAGGTGCCAAACACCGCCGTCGATATGAACTCTTGGGCGGTATCAGCCTGTTATCCCCGGAGTACCTTTTATCCGTTGAGCGATGGCCCTTCCATACAGAACCACCGGATCACTATGACCTACTTTCGTACCTGCTCGACGTGTCTGTCTCGCAGTTAAGCTGGCTTATGCCATTGCACTAACCGTATGATGTCCGACCATACTTAGCCAACCTTCGTGCTCCTCCGTTACTCTTTGGGAGGAGACCGCCCCAGTCAAACTACCCACCAGACAGTGTCCCCAAGCCCGATTAGGGCCCTAGGTTAGAACATCACGCATACAAGGGTGGTATTTCAAGGTTGGCTCCAATGTATCTGGCGACACATCTTCAAAGCCTCCCACCTATCCTACACATGTAGGAGCAATGTTCACTGTCAAGCTATAGTAAAGGTTCACGGGGTCTTTCCGTCTAGCCGCGGGTATACGGCATCTTAACCGCAATTTCAATTTCACTGAGTCTCGGGTGGAGACAGTGTGGCCATGATTACGCCATTCGTGCAGGTCGGAACTTACCCGACAAGGAATTTCGCTACCTTAGGACCGTTATAGTTACGGCCGCCGTTTACCGGGGCTTCGATCATCAGCTTCGTCCGAGGACTAACCGAATCAATTAACCTTCCGGCACCGGGCAGGCGTCACACCGTATACGTCATCTTTCGATTTTGCACAGTGCTGTGTTTTTAATAAACAGTTCCAGCCACCTGGTTACTTCGACTCTCCTGTGCTTACACCGCAAGGGTTTCACACGAGAGAGCGTACCTTCTCCCGAAGTTACGGTACTATTTTGCCTAGTTCCTTCACCCGAGTTCTCTCAAGCGCCTTAGTATTCTCTACCTAACCACCTGTGTCGGTTTGGGGTACGGTTCCTATATATCTGAAGCTTAGAAGCTTTTCCTGGAAGCATGGCATCAACAACTTCAACTCCGTAGAGTCTCGTCTCGTATCTCAGTGTTTAAATGAAGTCCCGGATTTACCTAAGACAACCACCTACTTACTTTCACACGGACTACCAACGCCGTGCTTGTTTAGCCTACTCCGTCCCTCCTTCGCAATATATAGAAGTACAGAAATATTAATCTGTTTCCCATCGACTACGCGTTTCCGCCTCGCCTTAGGGGCCGACTTACCCTGCCCTGATTAACATGGGACAGGAAACCTTGGTCTTTCGGCGGGGGAGTTTTTCACTCCCCTTATCGTTACTCATGTCAGCATTCGCACTTCTGATACCTCCAGCATGCTTTACAACACACCTTCAACGGCTTACAGAACGCTCCCCTACCACTTGAACCTAAGTTCAAATCCGCAGCTTCGGTGACTAGTTTAGCCCCGTTACATCTTCCGCGCAGACCGACTCGACTAGTGAGCTATTACGCTTTCTTTAAAGGATGGCTGCTTCTAAGCCAACCTCCTAGCTGTCTATGCCTTTCCACATCGTTTCCCACTTAACTAGTACTTTGGGACCTTAGCTGGCGGTCTGGGTTGTTTCCCTCTTCACAACGGACGTTAGCACCCGTAGTGTGTCTCCCGCATATCACTCATTGGTATTCGGAGTTTGCAAAGGGTTGGTAAGTCGGGATGACCCCCTAGCCTTAACAGTGCTCTACCCCCAATGGTGTTCGTGCGAGGCTCTACCTAAATAGATTTCGGGGAGAACCAGCTATCTCCCGGCTTGATTAGCCTTTCACTCCGACCCACAAGTCATCACCGCATTTTTCAACATACGTGTGTTCGGTCCTCCAGTTGATGTTACTCAACCTTCAACCTGCCCATGGGTAGATTCGCCGGGTTTCGGGTCTATACCTTGCAACTAAACGCGCAGTTAACACTCGCTTTCGCTACGGCTCCCCTATTCGGTTAACCTTGCTACAAAATATAAGTCGCTGACCCATTATACAAAAGGTACGCAATCACTAGACTAAATCTAGCTCTCACTGCTTGTACGTATGCGGTTTCAGGTTCTATTTCACTCCCCTCACAGGGGTTCTTTTCGCCTTTCCCTCACGGTACTGGTTCACTATCGGTCAGTTAGGAGTATTTAGCCTTGGAGGATGGTCCCCCCATGTTCAGTCAACGTTTCACGTGTGCCGACCTACTCGATTTCATGGTAAGTTTATTTTCGTGTACGGGGCTATCACCCTGTATCGCTCTACTTTCCAGTAGATTCCACTAACTTACAAACCACTTAAGGGCTAATTCGCGTTCGCTCGCCGCTACTAACGAAATCTCGGTTGATTTCTTTTCCTCGGGGTACTTAGATGTTTCAGTTCTCCCGGTTCGCCTCGTTAAGCTATGTATTCACTTAACGATACCCGCCTTACGACGGGTGGGTTTCCCCATTCGGACATCTCAGACTATAACGGTTTTTATCACCTTATCTGAGCTTTTCGCAGATTAACACGTCCTTCATCGCCTCTAACTGCCAAGGCATCCACCACATACGCTTAGTCACTTAACCATACAACCCTAAATAGTCTCGAAAGATCATTCAGTACAAGAAGGTGACAAAACCTTCCCAATTGTAAAGTCTGACATTTTCACGCACACAAAGTGTGTCTTGAATAAGAGTTGATAAAACCTTACGGTTTTATCGGGTTGATTACATTTCCGAGGAGGAAACATAATCACCATTATTACTTCCCGATAAAAGAAGTAACAACAGCTTGGTATTTATAACGTACAAACAACAGCGCGACACCGTTGAGTGCTATATAAATACCGGTATTTATATCAGCTTTCCAGATTGTTAAAGAATCAATTTCCAGTACGCATTCGACTGAAAAATTTGGTTTAAAAAACCAAATTTAAATCATCTCACTTTACACGTTGAGATACGTTAAATTTGGTCTCTTTCTTTAAAGAAGAAATTTGGTAGGTCTGGGCAGACTTGAACTGCCGACCTCACCCTTATCAGGGGTGCGCTCTAACCAGCTGAGCTACAGACCTATTGTATTCAAATTTCTTCTATTTCGTTATCAGGCAATTTGTGTGAACACTCAGAAAGTACATTTGCATGTAAATTCCATTAAAACGTTTTACTTCAAGATAAGGAGGTGATCCAACCCCAGGTTCCCCTAGGGTTACCTTGTTACGACTTCACCCCAGTCATGAATCACAAAGTGGTGACCGTCCTCCCCGAAGGGTTAAACTAGCCACTTCTTTTGCAACCCACTCCCATGGTGTGACGGGCGGTGTGTACAAGGCCCGGGAACGTATTCACCGTAGCATTCTGATCTACGATTACTAGCGATTCCGACTTCATGGAGTCGAGTTGCAGACTCCAATCCGGACTACGACAAGCTTTGTGGGATTCGCTCCACCTCGCGGTATTGCTGCCCTCTGTACTTGCCATTGTAGCACGTGTGTAGCCCATCCCGTAAGGGCCATGATGACTTGACGTCGTCCCCACCTTCCTCCGGTTTATCACCGGCAGTCTCCTTAGAGTTCTCGCCATTACGCGCTAGCAAATAAGGATAGGGGTTGCGCTCGTTGCGGGACTTAACCCAACATTTCACAACACGAGCTGACGACAGCCATGCAGCACCTGTCACTACTTTCCCGAAGGCACGAAACTATCTCTAGTAACTTAGTAGGATGTCAAGGGATGGTAAGGTTCTTCGCGTTGCATCGAATTAAACCACATGCTCCACCGCTTGTGCGGGCCCCCGTCAATTCATTTGAGTTTTAACCTTGCGGCCGTACTCCCCAGGCGGTCAACTTAGCGCGTTAGCTACGCCACCCACAGATCAAGTCTACAGACGGCTAGTTGACATCGTTTACGGCGTGGACTACCAGGGTATCTAATCCTGTTTGCTCCCCACGCTTTCGTGCCTCAGTGTCAGTCTCTGTCCAGGTAGCCGCCTTCGCCACTGATGTTCCTTCCAATCTCTACGCATTTCACCGCTACACTGGAAATTCCACTACCCTCTACAAAACTCTAGTTTGCCAGTTCAAAATGCAGTTCCCAGGTTGAGCCCGGGGCTTTCACATCTTGCTTAACAAACCACCTACGCACGCTTTACGCCCAGTAATTCCGATTAACGCTTGCACCCCTCGTATTACCGCGGCTGCTGGCACGAAGTTAGCCGGTGCTTCTTCTGCGAGTAACGTCACAGTTAGCAGTTATTAACTACTAACCTTTCCTCCTCGCTGAAAGTGCTTTACAACCCGAAGGCCTTCTTCACACACGCGGCATGGCTGCATCAGGCTTTCGCCCATTGTGCAATATTCCCCACTGCTGCCTCCCGTAGGAGTCTGGGCCGTGTCTCAGTCCCAGTGTGGCTGATCATCCTCTCAAACCAGCTAGAGATCGTCGCCTTGGTAAGCCTTTACCTTACCAACTAGCTAATCTCACTTGGGCTAATCAAATGGCGAAAGGTTCCGAAGAATCCCCTCCTTTGGTCCGTAGACGTTATGCGGTATTAGCAGTCGTTTCCAACTGTTGTCCCCCACCATAAGGCATATTCCCAAGCATTACTCACCCGTCCGCCGCTCGTCAGCAGAATAGCAAGCTATTCTCTGTTACCGCTCGACTTGCATGTGTTAAGCCTGCCGCCAGCGTTCAATCTGAGCCATGATCAAACTCTTCAATTATAAATCGTTTGTGTAACCTCATCGTAAGCGATGTGTTACTGCTCAATGAATTCTGTCGTGTTACCTACATAAGTAGATAACTACATAAAACGTATGATTTGATATAAATATCAAATGATACTTTTTTGTGTGACATTCAACATAAGCTGTTTTACGTCTTCCTAAACACTGATATAAATATCAAGTAAAAAGGCCGACTATGTAAAATCAATCTTAATGTGAGTGTTCACACAAATTGCATGATAACTAATTGTTAAAGAAATATTCTCGTTGAGAATAAAGAGGTTAATCGCATTCGTTAAGCTCTTGTTGCTGCAGGCCTTGCCTGAAGCGAGATGCGCATTCTACGCAACTCAGTTTTGATGTCAACAACTTTTTGAATTCTTTTGATTTAATTTCAAATCAAATTCTAAGTTATCTCATGTTCAATTAATCATTTACCCTTAACTAAACAGTCCAAAACTCTCACTTCGCTATCCATATTAAGTGAAACAAGTATTTCCTATACTTAGCTTCTCTTGGTTTCCCTTAAGAAGTGGAGCGCATTTTAAGGATTTGAGCCGCCCCGTCAACTGTTTTTTGTTAATTATTTGAATTTAATTTGAAAGCGTTTATTAAACAATCAAATCATTCAAAAATCATGCAAATTCAAGGTGGATAACAGATATAAACAATATTGAAATATGGTTTTATAGGAAGAAAACAGGAAAGTAAGACCTTAGTTTTAATGTTTCTCAGATTAATTATTATCTATTTAGTTAAAAATTACTGATAAAAACCTTTAATAGGCTTCAACATCATGAATTATTGGTCGCTAGTTTAATAATAAGGAGAATAGTTTTTCTCTTTAAGGGCTTTATATTCTTTATGAAATAGAAAAAACTTAGATATAAGTACTATTTTTTTGTCCAAACTTTACGGCCATCAACTTATCTATGACTAAAATCACACCGATACATCGATCATAATCATATACGAGCTGATTTATTTTAATAAGATGATCTTTATTAAGCGTTAATTTATCTATTTTATACGTTATCTACTATATAAGAATTAAACTCGAACGGTTCAGTTGGGTTCCCTTAGTTAGAAGTAAAAAAGATGAAGTTGTAGACCTATATAGTAGAGCTTATTTATAAGAGATAAGATTAAAGCATGCTCTTTTATAAGTATCTAATCTCTAAAACGCAAAAAAGACGAGTAAAACTCGTCTTTTCTTTTTATGCAGCTTACATATATAAGCTGCTAGTCTAATTATCTTGTATCAATAACCTATTATTGATTACAGAAAAATGACTATTAGTGGAAATTATCACGTTCAAGTTTATATTCTATTCCGCTAATAAGGTTTGTAATGACTGCTCAATACCATTAATAAGTATCATACCCAAGTAATGTTTCAACTTGGTTTTGAATACATCTGAATTTTTTAATGTTGTTGAAAATACTTTATCGAAATTTAAATATCCATCAACAAGCTTATCGATATCACCAGCGTTATCTTGTTGTATCTTTAAAAGTTCATTAGCTAATGGATCTTGTACTTCAATGGGATCACCTTTTAAGTCAAAGCCCATGGTGTAACGTAACCACCCTGCTACGGCAAAACATAAACTATCTAACGAACCGTCCTGAGCAAGTTTGTCTTCAATAGTATGTAATAAACGCTGTGGCATTTTTTGTGAGCCATCCATCGCTATTTGATACGTACGATGATTTAACGCTGGGTTTGAGAAACGTTGTAAGAGTTCATTGCTGTAGGCAATCAAGTCCATGCCTTCTGGTGCTTCTATCGTTGGAATGATTTCGTTTTGCATCATGTTTTTCAAGAAGTCTGCTAGGTCTTTATCTTGCATCACTTGATGGACGTAATCATAACCACGTAAAAAGCCTAAGTAAGCTAATGATGAATGTGCACCATTAAGTAATCTTAATTTAGCGTTTTCAAAGGGCTCTACGTCAGCGACTAAGCTAACTCCAACCTTTTCCCAAGCAGGTCTCGATGCGACAAAGTTGTCTTCAATCACCCATTGACTAAAACGTTCAGTTTTCACCATCGCTAAATCTTGATAGCCGGCTTGCTCGGTAAATTCGTTAATATCAGCTTCAGTTGTCGCCGGTACGATACGGTCTACCATAGTATTAGGGAAAGGAACCTTGGTCTCTATCCACTGGGCTAACTTAGGGTCAATCAACTGAGCAAACTGTACAACGATTTTACCTAAGGTTTTTCCGTTACTCGGTAAGTTGTCGCAACACAGTACCGTAAAAGGCGCTAAATTCTGTTCGTATCGAGCCTTTAAGCTACTGACTAAAAAGCCAATCGCTGTTTTAGGTGAGCTTAACTGTGCTAAATCTGCTTGAATATCTGTATTGTTTTTATCAAGGTTACCGCTTGCTGGGTCGTGACAATAGCCTTTTTCAGTAATAGTAAGTGATACAATTTCTGTATTGGTTTGCGCCATTGCAGCAAGTACCGCTGCTGGATTTTCTGGTGCAACTAAAACGTCTTTAATTACTGATATAACGTTGTGCGTATTACCCGTAATGTCTGTTTCTATCACTGAATATAAGCTGTCTTGTGGAACAAGTTGGTCTCGTACGGTTGGACTTCTTAATGATACACCGATAATCGACCAGTTATCTTGAGATAAGCCATTGGCTTGCTCTGTATAAACAGCTTGGTGTGCACGGTGAAAAGCGCCTAGCCCTAAATGAACTATCTGTTTTACTGACCTTGCTTCTGAAACAGGCTTTTGCGTAAGTTGTAACTCTTCAACTAAAGCCGCATTTAAACGTTTGGTTTGCATTAAAACACTCCTAATTTACAAGCCTTTTGGCTAAGTGATAGGTTAAGAAATTAGAGATAGGATCTTGTACTAATACTTTTATAATATTTGAACTTAGCTGTTTTTTAATGATGATGAATTTTTCTGTAAACCTATTAAACATATAACTGACCTTAATATTAATTAACTCATTAATAATATCTGGCTTCACCAATTTGGTAACTGATATATAAACAGTTAAATAACTTAATGTTGATGTTTACTTGTCAAAAAGCTAAATTGATCCTAATTATAGTGATATTATCATTTGGTCAGTCCAATTTAAAGGCAATACTTTGACAATTACAAGTATCAATAATACTAGTTCCGTACCACAACAAAATACGACTCGTCTTTATTTACAAATAGCTAATAATTTAGCGCAACTCATCAAAGATGAAAAATTACTCGTCGGTACAAGGTTACCTGCTGAACGTGAACTTTCTTCTAAATTTGATGTAAGCAGACAAACAATAAGAGAAGCACTTATCGCGCTGGAAATTTCAGGTTTAGTTGAGATTAAAGCAGGTTCAGGTGTTTATGTTATTAAATCGGATAAAATAAAAAGCTCATTAATAAAAGAAGATGCTCCAGGGCCATTAGAGATCATGGAAGCACGTAATGTGCTAGAAAGTCAGGCAACTGAACTAGCCGCTAATCGCATCAGTAATGAAGAGCTATTACAACTGAGAAGTTTTTTAGAACAGATAGATACGCTTTTACGTCAAAACAGATACGATGAAGCAGAAAGCTTCGACCGAAAGTTTCATCTACTTATCGCCCAATCAAGTAGAAATAGTGCAATATCAACAATGATAGAATGGTTATGGGAACTTAGAGATTCATCTGAAGTTAGTAGAGTTTTTGCTAAGAAGATAAGAAATCATGGTGTTAACTCTAACAGTAAAGCTCATTACAATATTCTTGAAAACCTTTCTAGAAGAGATGGTAAAGGAGCAAGTTTAGCGATGAAGATGCATTTAGATGAAGTAGCTAACGCCTATATTATGCTGGTATCAGATTAAGTCGATTAACTGACTCTTAAACTAATAAGATGAAGCGAATGTTAATAAAAATAAGCTTAATGAATCGCTAGTTACAAAGTCTCATTTGATTCATAAATATTACCCTTAAGTTTTATCTCGTAAATTAAATTCAGATAATAAAAAACCCAGTGTTATGCACTGGGTTTTTTATATTATTCTTTATATATCAGTACAATATTAAGTACGAATAGAAGACAAGGCTACAATTACACCTCTAAGCTCAGCTAAACCTTTCAAACGACCAGCAAATGAATAGCCTGGGTTTATTCCATCGCGAGTTAGCTCGTCACTCATCAAATGACCATGATCTGGACGCATTGGAATGAGGTCATCTAAACGACCTTCAGCTTTACGACGTTCTTGCTCATCTAATAATGCATTGATAAGACCAATCATGTCGTTGTCGCCATCAAGATGTTCAGATTCATAAAATGAACCATCACTCTCACGCTTAACATTACGTAGATGAACAAAGTGAATTTGAGCTGCGAATTCTTTTGCTATTGCTACTAAGTCATTATCACAACGAGCACCAAATGAACCTGCACATAGTGTTAAACCATTTGATTTGCTAGGAACCGCATTAAGCAATTGTCTAGCGTCATCAGCAGTAGAAACTACACGTGGTAAACCAAATAATGAAAACGGTGGATCGTCTGGATGAATACACATTTTCACGCCAACAGATTCAGCTGTTGGAATAATAGCTTCTAAAAATAAGATAAGGTTACGACGCATTCCCTCATTACCCAACTGGATAAATTCAGCAATAGCTTCTCTTATGCTTTCTCTAGAATAAGAGCCTTCACCACCAGGTAAACCTGCAATGATATTCTCTTCTAATAGTTTTTTCTCTTCTGATGACATTAAGTCAAAGCGTTTTTTCGCTTTAGCTAGTAAGTCAGCAGAGTAATCTAAATGGGCATTTTCACGTTCTAATAAATAAACATCGTATGCAGCAAAGTCTGACATTTCAAAACGTAATGCTTTAGCTTGATTAGGTAACGCATAAGATAAGTTAGTACGAGTCCAATCAACTACAGGCATGAAGTTATAACAAATAGTTTTTATGCCCGCTTCACCAACATTTTTAATCGTGGTTTTATAGTTTTCGATATGTTTTTCGAAATCACCTGTACGTAATTTAATGTCATTATGAAGAGGTACACTTTCAATAACAGACCATTCTAAATCACCATCTTCGATAATTTTTTTATGCGCTAAAATATCAGGTAATGTCCAAACATCTCCAGTCGGTACTTGATGTAAAGATGTAACGATCCCTTTTGCGCCAGCTTGTTTAATGTGGCTAAGGGTAACTGAGTCATTTGGGCCGAACCAGCGCCAAGTTTCTAACATGCTTAATCTCCATACAATAATATTTATTATTTAAAACAGTCGTACTACTAACATTATGCGTTAGTAGCCAATATTGTATTTCTTAAGAAAGAAACCTTATATTGGTCTGTCCAATTATATTATAAGATTATTTGTGTTCATACAACTAAATAACTCAATTGATATAAATGATTTTTAATTATTTAAAGGAAATATCGGACTAAACAAGAAAGGAGCTAAACAAGATTATTCACTATATAATCTGAGCTCGGCTTAATATATTCTTCTCTAACAGCGACTTTCACTTGCTTCATCGTTAAATTTACTTGCAATAGGCTAGCTATTGACGCGAAATTTGCCTTGAAAAAGAAAAACTATCAAGCTAGAGTATAAGTTAAATTTTTATTAGTAATAATTTCAATGAATTAAAAACACCTTAAACCGAGTTCAGGTTATGTAGGAAAGATTTAAGATTAGCGCTCATGTGTAGTTAACGATTAAAATACATATTTTTGATACAAAGAGTGCTATTAAAACAGAGATCAAAGTTAAGTATTGTTCACTTTTGAGAAAAACCATTGGATCAGATCAGGCTCAATATCACTAAGTTTATCAAATGCCCATTTTGGCGTTTTATCTTTATCGACTAACTGTGCTCTAACGCCTTCAGCGAACTCAGTATATTGGCAACATCTGTAAGATAAATTCTTTTCAGCCTTAAAACATTCAGCTATTGAGAAGTCTTTGGATAATTCTAGCTGTTTATAGGTGAGTAAAATACTTAACACGCTTGCGCTACAAAATTTTTGTTGAGCTGTGCTTAACCATTTATCTTCAAAATTAGTGTCAGCTATAGCGCTATATATTGAATCAATAGTATTTCCTAACATTAAAGAAGTAATGATAGATTCATGTTCTTGAATTTTAGATACAGGCATTACATCAACAGAAGCTGATTCAAAATTTTTGAGAATAGCATTAAGTTGAACTGATATATCATTCTGGACTGTCCAATCGATTTCACATAGATCATCAACTAACGTTTGTTTCTTTGCACTTTCAATTGAGAAGTTTGATAAACCTAAGTACTTAGCGTCGGCTGTATTAAAAAAAGCCCCCGTGATACCAAGGAAAAGTCCTAAATTATTAGGCATTTGATTTAAAAACCAACTAGCACCAACATCTGGATATAAACCAATAGCTGTTTCAGGCATCGCCATGATGGTTTTTTCAGTGGTAATACGATGACTCGCGCCAGCAAAAAAACCTAAACCGCCACCAAATACATAACCATCACCCCAAGCGACAATAGGCTTCTTGTATTGATGTATATATAAATCAAGCGTGTACTCTTGTGTAAAAAATTCACCACTAGGATTATTAATAATCGCATCATCGTCTAATACTTCAGTAGTGTCTCTACTTCCATTAATCGCATGATATAAACTAACGACATCACCACCTGCACAAAAAGCTTTGTCACCTGCACCTTGTATAAGAATAAAGCTAATTTTGTCATTTTTAGCCCATAAAATAAGTTGTTCGTGCAACAAAGTAATCATATTAAGGTTTAAAGCATTAAGCGCTTTAGGCTTATTGAGTTCGATAACACCAATTTTACGATCATGCTTACACGCTAATTCAGAAAAAATCACTTCACTCATATTAAAAGCCTTTAGTTTTAAATTCTCTTTAAAAATTAAAATACATTATCAAGTCGCTATAAAATAGTCATAGCGATCGTCATCTATAATCTTAAAGCTCGTGATGACTATCTAACAAATCAAATGCTGCAGCTGCTATAAATTCTTTTTGCGGTAAAACATAATTTGCAAAATGAACCTGACAACCATTAGTTAAGTTTTGCTTAACCAAAGATTTACTCACGTATTTCTGATCAATATATTGTTCGATTGAGTCTTCAAAATTTTCGTCATTAAAACTTAATAAATCAAACGATTTAGGTTTCAGTCTTTCTAATAGAATAGGAGAAATTTCTATTAAGTTTATATTAGATTCAAAGCTTACATAGCTGCTTTCAGCTTGTGGGGTAATATGAATGGTTAGATACTTATCTTCTTTAATTGCATTGACGGAATAACCATAAGGTTTGAACATATGATCATCCAAGATAAACCCTGGAAGTAAGGTGTCTAATTGTAAGAAGATTCTTATTTCGTCAGCAGAAATTTGAGTATCAGTAAGTTTGTTAGAAGCCTCTTCACTTATTTGATAAGTTAGTAGCTCGTAAGACTTATGCTTAAGCTGAGTATCAGTGTCGTTATAAAATAAAAAGGTATGATGGCTGTCCATCTCGCCAAACCTTAAAGCTTTACCTTTAATGTACTGAGTAAGAACCTTAACATCGTCACCGAAACAACTAGGTTGAGCATGAGAGTAATATTCATTCTTGCGTTGATAACTTAAATGTTCAATAACATCAACGCCCTGCTCTTGAATAAAATACTCAATCGCATTAACTAAGTGAGTTACACCACAAGTTAAAATAATGAATCGGTTATGCCATACAAACAAACTTGATTCAGAAAGTATAAAAGCTTTACACACATCATTTTGTATACAAGAAAGTATTTTAGCGTTAGCTTTATCAACTAATTGATACCAAAACTCGTCATTCACGTCATTGATTAATGAGAAACCAATGTCTTTAATGATCACTTCAACTTTTTTTTCAGAACCTTCGAAAAACAAATGTATTCCTTACTAAAATGCTTAATTTTTAAAATAATATTTATAAAGACAGATCAAGATCTTGAAAATAAGTCGCTAACAAAGGTAAATTTGCACTGCCCACCGACTGTGCTTTGCTGCCTATCGTTCCACTTACACATTGTAATGGAGAGAGGCCGCGTAAGTCAGATGCTTTGATTTTATTTTTTGTTAGATCAACAATTTTATCACGAACAAACTCAGGAAAAGTACCATCTATTACAATCGCTTCGGCTTCAAAGATAGCTGCTGAATTTAATGCGGCATATGTTAAACCTTCAGCGGCTTGCTCTATCCATTGATCGACAACATCACTGCACTCATGCCAATAGTCTTCTGCATTATGTAACTGCTGAGTGTCGTAGTCAGTATTATTAAGCATATTCTCTAAAACAAATAATGACGACTTCATAATTAACTGTTGTGTACCTAATTCCCCATTAGGTTTTATTAGCGGTACAGGTAAAGAACCTATGGCTCCAGCATTCCCCGTAAGTAATGAACTATCGATCACTACACCACCACCAATAAAAGTACCAATAAAAGCATAGAGAAAATGAGTAAAGCCATTAGGGTTACCAAAACTGAGTTCTGCTGAACATGCAGCAGTATCGTCATTACAAATATAAACGGGTAAATCGCTAATCTTAGAAACGCCTTCAACTAAGTTAAACTCTTTCCACTCATTTAATGCTTCAATAGGTGCGCCTGCTTCTTCTGCCCAGCCCCATAATTCATAAGGCGTAGCAATGCCAATTCCCTTTACTCGACAGACGTAGTCGTTAGAAAGGTTCAACATAAGTTGTTTTATACCACCCTTCAAAAAGCTTAATAGCCCTTCTACTGTGGGATAGTCACAAATCTTGTGTAACGTCGCTCTCACATTACCGACAAAATCAATTAAGGTAAGATCGAAACTTCTTCGTCCTATTTTTAATCCAATACCAAAAGCACCATCAGGGTTTAACGCGAAAGGAATAGAGGGTTGTCCTATGCTACCTTTCTTGATGTCTTTCCTGATTAAAAGGTTTTCAACCTCTAAACTGTTAATAATAACGGTAACGGCTTGAGCTGAAAGACCTGCTTGAATTGATATTTTAGCTTTAGGTAAAGCGCCTTCTTTCCTAATGAGAGAAAGTATTCTGCGTTCGTTATGAATACGTAAGCCCGATTGACTTCGTCCGCCTTTGCTTTGCTGGCTGGCAGAATTGCTAGTGTGGTTAGCATTATCATTAACTTCAGTTTTCATAACTATTTATTTGCCATCAATCGTTAGGGAATATTCAAAAATGAATAAGTTAAGTCTGTTAGTTTTCTCGATTGTTTTTACTTCTATTTATTAGGTATAAATACAAAACAAAACTGTTTAGGTATTTACTTTAGATCAAAAGGAGTTAACTAAATAAACCATCAACAAGGGCTGTCGAAGAAAGTAATCATAATAGCTAACAACTCAGAAGAAAAAACTATTTATATTAATATGATAACACGAACAGATTAATGAATTATTAACAAAAACCTAAACAAAAAATGATCCTATATGAGTATAAATAGCACTTATCTAACAACAAAAATTTTAATCACTCTACCACCGGTTTCACATTACTTTAATCAGTAAATTGTAATTAACTATAAATTCGAAACATATCGAACATAAAAAAAGCCTACGATTTACATAATCATAGGCTTAATGGATGGTTTACTTAACTGTTTAATAATCAATAAAAGTTATAGCATCTCTAATGCAATAGCCGTTGCTTCACCACCACCAATACATAATGCAGCAATACCTTTTGATAAACCTCTATTTTTAAGTGCATGAATTAACGTCACCATAATACGTGCTCCACTAGCACCTAAAGGATGACCTAAAGCACAAGCACCGCCGTTAACGTTTACCTTTTCTGCATCTAAAGAAAGTTCTTTAAGTGCCAACATAGTTACCATGGCAAATGCTTCGTTAATTTCGAATAAGTCTACATCTTCGGTAGTCCAGCCAGCTTTATCTAATAGTTTTTTCATTGCGCTAACAGGTGCAACAGTAAAGTCTTCAGGCTTTTGTCCGTGTGTTGCATGGGCAACAATTTTACATAATGGTGTTAAGCCACGTTTATCAGCTTCAGATTTTTTCATTAATACAAGAGCTGCAGCGCCATCTGAGATTGAGCTTGAGTTAGCTGCCGTAATCGTTCCGTCTTTCTTAAAAGCAGGACGTAAAGAAGGTATTTTATCTGGACGTGCATTACCTGGTTGTTCATCTGTATCAAATATTACATCACCCTTACGTGAGCTAATAGTTACAGGTGTAATTTCAGATTTAAATGACCCTGATTCAATAGCAGCATTTGCACGAGATAAAGAACGAATAGCAAAGGCATCCATTTCTTCGCGGCTAAAGTTAGCTTCATCAGCTGTAGCTTGAGCAAAACACCCCATAGAAACACCATCATAAGCATTTTCTAAACCATCTAACATCATATGGTCAATAACTTGTCCGTGCCCCATTCGCATACCAGATCTTGCTTTTGGTAACAAATAAGGAGCATTACTCATACTTTCCATACCGCCAGCAATAGCTACATTAATTGATCCAGCAATAATGGCATCATGTGCTTGCATAGCAGCTTTCATACCTGATCCACAGACTTTATTAATTGTTGTACATACAGTAGACAAACTGAGTCCAGCACCTATAGCTGCCTGACGAGCTGGGGCTTGCTTTAAACCTGCAGGTAGAACACAGCCCATAATAACTTCATCTATTTGATCATCGGCTAAATTAGCTTGATTCAGTGCCGCACTAATAGCAGTTGCCCCTAATGTTGGTGATTCAACAGCTGATAACCCGCCTTGAAAGCCTCCCATCGGTGTTCTTACTGCAGAAACTATAACTACACAATTTTCATCAGACATGTGGATTTCTCATATTTGTATTTATATTTAAACTTATTTTATAGACTTTATGCTCAGAGAGTATTTTAAAATATCTATGCATTATTAAATATTTTTTATCATTAGCAGTATTTATTATAAATATTAAATGTAAAAACATTGTATTTTTAAAAATAACTGCTACCACCTTAATAAATAATGACTTTTCATTTGTAACATCTGTATAACATTTCAATAAATCTATTTTTTCTCTTAAACCGATTAAAAATAGATGTTTCAAAAATAAAACATGAATACACACTTATCAAAGTTAACAATAAATTAACACATAAAATTCATTAATGAACTGATATATTTAGATTTTATTTCAGTTGAACAAAAAACAGGCTTGCATTTATTGACATATTTAGTAATAATTAACATTGACAAAGAAAAGGCAAGACACGCGAAAACGTGTTACGCAAAACCACCGGTCTAAGGATTTACATTCCGTAAATCTATGACAGCGGAGTTACCGAACTATTAGGTACATCCCGTGGTTTTTTCTTTTACTAACTCATAAATTAAAAGGTTATTAAAATGAAAAAATTATTACTAGTTTCTACTATTACTGCTTTAACATTAACGTCTGTTGTAACAACTCCTGAAGCTCAAGCTGTGAACATCGCTCAAAGCGTTTGTGAATATGTGGCTGCTGATGACAAGAAGCGCATGCGTTCTTTCTTAAAGACTAATAAACTTAAAATACGTAGTATTTTTGATGGTATTGAATGTAATGGTAAAAACCTGTTGGTGTTTGCAGCAGTACAAGGTTCTGTTGAAACAGGCTCTTTGATGATTAGTAAATTACCGAAGAGAGTTGTTTCAGCTAATTTAGCTTTGATGCAATCCGGATCACAACCACTATTAGAAGCAGCTAACGAACGCGTTAGCAGCTAACATTATTTTTAGCAGGCGTTATTGTTTACAATATGTTTTACTAGAAATAATTCTATGTCACTAAAAAACCCAGCTTCGGCTGGTTTTTTTTTCTTCAAATATATGGAAACTAATATAAGTACTCTACTTTGAATACCTTCCCTCTCACAAGTCTCCTTGTCTATGTCTTAATGCCAATCACAATAGTTAAATCCCACTAACCGAAATGGTAATGTGGATTATGACTAATAATTCTTTATATATACCCAGCATCAATAACCAAAGGTAAGCTATTTCTTTCTTATTGATTACGCTAATGAGTCTATATGTAACAAGATAAATTCGAGTTTAACGCTTTAACACTGATAAATGGATTACCCGTAGACGTGCTATATTAATACCAAACGGATTAATTTATTCATCCTCGCATACGACATTATTTATCGTATCAAGACAAAAAAAATAGAAATAAAGCCCTGGTAAAGTCATTTAAATTCGATGCTTATCATATACCTATAAGAAATATAAACATCGATTATATGTATAAAAAGAAATAATAAAAAACATCTATGTTTAAATACCCACAAAAATAACAGTAGTTTATTCTGTCTAATAATTAACAGTAACAATCTGAAAAATATATTATTTTCATTATTTCACGGTGACCTAACCATTCGATTATTTAAAAAACAGCCTATCAAGGATTGACATTATACTTCCTTGGTGGGATTATGCCCAAAACAAGGGCTTATGCCCACACGGTTGGCAAAAGCTCATTTTATTGGTTTTGATAGGTATTAGAAAAGAATATTTCCTTATACAGACTTGATAAGAAATCACACAAACCGAGTTAAGGCTTAATAGTATTTATACATAGTATTCAGTGTTACATAATTAATCTATGCTTAATTAAATTAAAACAGCCCAAAAGGTAAATAAATGAGTAAACCAATTGAATTAGTAATTTTTGACTGTGACGGTGTATTAATTGATAGCGAGATAATTAGCGCAAACGTGTTAATCGATAAGTTATCAGTGATAGGTATAAATATAGACATTGACTATATTCAGCAGCATTTTTTAGGCTGTAGCTTTAGTTCAGTAAAAGAAAAAATACACCAAGCGTTTAATGTAAAGCTGCTCGACACATTTGAAAACGAATACCGTATTGCATTACTTGAAGAGTTTGATAGCAAATTACAAACAACAGCAAGTATTAAAACCGTACTTTCTGAGCTTAGCGTGCCATTTTGTTTAGCAACAAGTAGCAGCCCTCAGCGTACTGAAAAAGCCTTAAGTATTGTTGATCTTACCTCATTTTTTGAAGGTACTGTTTTTACAGCCTCTGAAGTTAAGAACGGCAAACCAGCTCCTGATTTGTTTTTACACGCAGCAAGCACAATGAAAGTAGCGCCAGAGCATTGTTTAGTTATTGAAGACAGCATGGCAGGTGTTACCGCAGCGATATCAGCGGGTATGCAAGTAATACATTATAAAGGCGGTTTACATATGTCTGAAGCACCACATGCTGTTTCAGAAAAATATCCGCAAGTTGCTGTTATGCGACATTGGAATGATTTTATAAAGTTACAACCTACATTAAGCACTAAAAAATAAGCTTAGTGATAAAAATAGTTAGCATAAATATAAAAATTTAAAACAATAAAATAAATATAAAAATAAGATAAATTAACTACATAACGGGTAATTAGATGAACAACAAATCAAATTCAGAGCTTAAACGCTTAGAAGATGCCGCACGCGCAGCTTGGCTTTATTACGTAGCTAAAAACACACAAGACGAAATAGCTCAAAAGCTAGAAGTTTCTCGTCAATCAGCGCAGCGTTTAGTTGCCTTAGCGGTAAGTGAAGGCTTAATTAAAGTTCGTTTAGATCACCCTATTACTTCGTGTATGGAACTTGCTCAACAATTAAAAGATAAATTTGGCTTACTTGAATGTGAAATAGTACCAAGTGATCCTTCAGAGCCTGAGTCTGCTCATGGTCTTGCACAGTGTGGTGCCGCTATATTAGAACGTTATTTAAAGTCTGAAACACCGAAAACATTAGCTTTTGGTACTGGCAGAGCTTTAAAAGCTTGTATCGATGAATTACCTACCATGCAATGTCAACAACACAAAATTGTATCGCTGTTAGGCAATATGATGACTGATGGTTCAGCTTCTGCATTTGATATTGTAGTTTCAATGGCAGACCGTGTTAACGCCAAACACTTCCCGATGCCTCTTCCTGTTATTGCATCAACGGTTGAAGAAAAACATATTCTACACAGTCTTCAACCGGTAAAAAGTATTTTCAACTTAATACAAGAAGCAGACGCTACCTTTGTCGGTATTGGACAAATTACAGATAACTCCCCTTTATTACTTGATGGCTTTATTAATGAATCCGATCTCGATTCAGTAAAAAATGACGGTGCTCAGGGCGAAATCATCAGTTGGTTATACGATCAAAACGGTAAGTTACTCAGTAACTCAACCAATGATCGTGTTGTTAGCTCACCTTTAACCGTTAATGCAAGCAAACCTGTTTATGGTATTGCTGCTGGCACAGAAAAGCTTCCCGCCATTCATGCTGCACTTAAAGGTAAATTAATCAATTCTTTAATTACAAACGAGTATACCGCTAAGGCTATTCTCAAACTGTAATTAAAAAAAAAGTAAAAAGTAGCACCTTAAACAGTTAAAACACTCAGTTTAATACTGCCTAAAACGCTATTTATAATAAAAAGATTAAACCTTTAATTAGCAGTAGTTAATCGTTTAAATTTCAAATCACATATCACTAACTGTTTATCTACAGCGTGATAGAAGGAAAGATAAAATGGCCAATACTCATAACGAGAACTCATTTAGTCAAGTAAATGAGGAACAAATGCCAGTTGCAAAAAACAAATTGCATGGCTGGAAACATTTCGCAGGTTTATATGCTGGGGAGCATGTTGCCGCAACTGAATTTGTGATCGGAGCAACTTTTGTAGCATTGGGTGCTGCAACAAAAGATATTTTACTCGGTTTATTAATCGGTAACTTATTAGCAATGATGTCTTGGTGGTTATTAACAGCACCAATCGCTGTTGAAACCCGTTTAAGTTTATACAATTACCTGAATAAGATTGCAGGTAATTCAATGACCAAGCTTTATAACTGGGCAAACGTCGTTATATTCTCCGTTATATCCGCAGCGATGATCACCGTATCCTCCACTGCAGTCAGATTTTTATTCGACATACCTGCGCAGCTTAATTGGTACCCAAGTAGCTTTTGGTTTGTTGCTATCGTTTTAGCTGTAGGCTCTATTGTAGTGTTTGTTGCTATGTATGGTTTCTCAACAGTAGCTGACTTCTCTAAATTATGTGCGCCTTGGTTGTTTGTTATCTTTATAGCAGGCTCATTTACTCTATTCCCTGCGTTATCACATCACGTATTAGGCACAACAACACTAACAGGTTGGGGTGACTTTATGACGATAGGAGATAGCTCTATTTGGACTGGCTTTACTGGCGACGGTGAAGAAGGCATAGGCTTACTTGAAGTTATTGGTTTCGCATGGGCAGCTAATTCAATTACTCATTTCGGTTTAATCGATATGGCGATATTCCGTTTTGCTAAACGTAAAAGTTACGGTTTATTCTCTGGTGTTGGTATGTTCTTCGGTCATTACCTAGCATGGATATCTGCAGGTATTATGGGCGCAGGCGCAGCAGTACTTCTTAAAACCAGCATTACACAATTAGATCCAGGCGATGTTGCTTACCACGCATTAGGTTTAACAGGTTTTGTTATTATTATTATCGCAGGTTGGACAACAGCTAACGCTAATTTATACCGTGCAGGTTTAGCGGCTCAGTCAATTTTTGTAAATCAATCACGTGAAAGAACAACCGCTATTGTTGGTGTTGTTACCGTTATTATTGCGTGTTTTCCATTTGTATTCTCTCAAATGTTACCACTATTAACTTACGCAGGTTTATTAGTTGTACCTGTTGGCGGCATCGTATTTGCTGAGCATGTGTTATTTCCAAAAATAGGTTTAACGCGTTACTGGGCTAAATATCAAAACATATCTCGCAGCGTACCAGCCATAGCAACTTGGGCATTAGCTTTAGTCTTTGGTTTTGGCTTAAACATTTTAGATGTTATGTCTTTCTACTACTTATTCATCCCTACATGGATTTTCAGTATTGTTATTTACACTGTATTAGCTAAAAAATATGGCGCAGATAAAGATTACACAAAAGAAGTTGCTGCTGAAAACCTTGAGCAAGAACAAATTATTGCTTACCAAACTGAACAATCAATTAACGACAAACCTTTTGTTGAAGATACAAGCATATTAAGCAAAATTTTAAATGCAGTATCAACGGTTTCGTTATTAATTATTGCCGCGTTTGCTACTCAAGTTATGTTCTTCAGTTCAACGATGGACATCTACGATGCAAACAAAGTGCAATTTGAACAATACTGTTTCATTTTCACAATCGTTTACTTTGCTAGTGCTTATATGTCTCTTAAGCGTCAAAAAGCATTAAACAATTAATTAAGAATTGAAACAATAAATACGCGCACATTATCGTTTAGCTTAACTAAATAACACGCTAATGTGCTGCGTTTAACATAACAAAATTGAGTAACTACAGTACAGTTACCCAGATTTATTTTTAGGTTTAATCCTATTAAGTAAGGCTAAACACATGACTACTACTCCACTAAATGAAATACAAAGCACTTCGTTAAACCAATTAACATTAGCTAATTTACCTAGCAACATTGATGTTCCTACTTATGATCGTACTAAGCTAACAGCAGGTATTGTTCATATTGGCGTAGGTGGTTTTCACCGTGCTCATCAAGCGGTATATATTAATGAATTATTGAAAACTCCAGGTTCTGAACAATGGGGGATTTGTGGTGTAGGTTTATTAGAAAACAATCGCGGTTTACGTGATATTTTAGTTAAACAAGATTACTTGTATTCTTTAGTGGTACGTCATCCAAATGGCCAAATAGATAACAAAGTTATTGGTTCGATGATCGACTTCCTTTTCGCACCAGATAACAAACAAGCAGTGATAGACAAACTAGCGCATAACGACACTAAAGTTGTTTCGTTAACGATTACTGAAGGGGGTTACAACTTAAACCCGATTACAGGTGATTTAGATTTAGAAAACGCAAGCATCATACACGATATTGCTAATCCTGAAGACCCTACTACAGCATTTGGCTATATCGCTGCGGCATTACAACTACGTAAAAGCCAAGACATGAAGGCTTTCACGGTTCAATCTTGCGACAACATTCAACATAACGGTGCTGTAACTCGTAAAATGTTACTTACTTTTACACAGCAGCAAGATCTAGAATTAAGCCAATGGATTGAAACTCATGTTGAATTTCCAAATGCTATGGTAGATCGCATTACACCTGTAACAACAAAAGCTGACATAGAATACGTTGCTGAAACTTTTGGTTTAACCGACGAATGGCCTATTACTTGTGAATCATTCTCACAATGGGTTATTGAAGATAACTTCAGCGATGGTCGCCCTAACTGGGATCTAGCTGGTGCACAATTTGTAACAGACGTAACACCGTTTGAAAAAATGAAAATACGTTTATTAAACGCAGGTCATTCAGTATTAGGTTTACTCGGTTCAATTCATGGTTACGCAACTATAGATGAAACCGTATCAGACAAAGACTTTGCTGAATACTTACGTGCTTTTATGGACTTAGAAGTTACACCATTACTTGATGAATTAGATGGTATCGATTTAGAAGAATACAAAGATACGTTAATTGAGCGTTTCTCAAATCCAAATATTAAAGATAGCCTAGCGCGTATTTGTTCTGAAAGTTCAGCTAAGTTACCAAAGTTTTTAATAGCAACTATTAACGAAAACTTAGCGGTTGGTCGTGACTGTTCATTAGCAACCTTAGTTATAGCTACTTGGTGTTTATACAGCGATAAACAAGTTAACCAAGCATTAGAAACTTTAGATATTCAAGATGCAATGCACGATGAGCTTGCTGAGTATGCGCATAAAACAACTGAAGACAAACTCGCTTTCTTAAGAATTAACAGCTTGTTTGCTGATTTAATTGAACAGCCTGCTTTAAGCAAAGCGTATTCAGAAGCGATTGATGAATTGTATTCTCCAACAAGCAACATCAAAAACATCATGAAAAATACACTTAGCCAAAAACTAGCAGCGGAGAAGTTATAATGAATAGCTTATTCATCAATGATAAAGCACCAAGCGACATTACCATTAACTGCTTTGGTGAAGTATTATGGGATTGTTTTGCTAGTGGCAGACGTTTAGGTGGCGCGCCATTAAACGTATGTTTACGCTTAAACTCTCTTGGTATAAAAGCACAAATGCTAAGTGCCGTAGGTGATGATGCTTTAGGTCATGAAATTCTTGATCAAATCAAAGATCGACAAATGAACACCGACTTTATTGCCGTTAATTCTGACAAGAAAACCAGCACAGTTGAAGTGACTTTAGATAAAAGTGGTTCTGCTTCTTATGAAATAGTTGCTGATACAGCTTGGGATAACATAACCTTAACCCCTGCCCTTATTGAGCAAGTAAAAGCTTCTGACATTTTTGTTTTTGGTAGTTTAATAGGTCGTCAAGAAACCTCATTAAATACCTTAAGAGAGTTGATAAGTGTAGCTAAGTTTAAGATTTTTGATGTGAACTTACGTAAGCCTCATTACCAACTTGAAACCTTAATTGAACTTATGAAAGTAGCTGATTTTGTTAAGTTAAACGATGATGAACTATACGAAATAGCTCATGCTATGGGATCTAAATTCAACTCGTTAGAACAAAACCTAGAGTTTATTGCTGAGAAAACTAATACACCTTATCTTTGTGTTACTAAAGGTTCGCATGGTGCTTTACTTAAAATCAATGATCAGAACTATTACAACTCAGGCTTTCTTATCAAGGTTGTTGATACGGTAGGCGCTGGTGATTCATTCTTAGGTTCATTAATCTACCAATTATGTAACACCACCAATGCACAATATGCAGTTAACTTTGCTTGTGCCGTTGGCGCTATGGTGGCACAGAGTCATGGTGCAACACCTGAACTACCACTTAAAGACATTGAAGAATTTATGGATCCTGCTTAACTTAAACCTTAAGCTCAGTTATAAGTTAATCGCCATTACATATTCTGTAGTGGCTTTTTTATCGCTGAAACATTTAGAGCTTTTCAAAATCAGTTAGAACTATTCTCAACGGCTAACACCTTTCACATTTGTTTCACACATTCATATTTACCATCACCTTCAACTTCAACTTCTTTATTTCAACCTTATTAAAGTATGTTTAAAGCGTACATTTTCAGTTGAGCTATACAGTTAATAATTATTATCACTTTTACCAACTAAAATATTATTTAGAATTATTATTACTTGTCTAATTCTGTACCTTACGGTACATAAATCAAACAATTACCAATCAGTACAAAAAAAACAAAGAGATCAAATATGAATACATTAGCATTACTAATTTCACTCACAGGACTTATCGTATTAATTTTAGGTATCACTGTTTATTTTTATAAGCTTATACAAAACAAAGTACCAAAAACGCCAATCGGCTTACTCTTTTCAATTTTTGTTGCTACTACTTCTGCGATATACGGACTTTACTTATCAATACCTAATGAAATTATTAATGTTCTCCCTATTGCTGTTCCAGCGATGTTATCCATTATTATAAGTAGCTTATTCTTATTTATGTTTATGAATAAAAAGACACCGTTGGGTAATATCAAAGTAAAAATAGGTGATTCGATCATTCCTTTTCAAAGTACATCTGCGCAAGGACACGCTTTTTCACAAGAAGATTTAAAAAATAAAAGAATATTACTGAAGTTTTTTCGAGGCTCTTGGTGTCCATACTGTAGCCGTGAACTTACAATGTTTGATGAAATGCAGAGCGACTTTAACAAATATAATGTAGAAGTTATCGCGCTTTCTGGTGATAGTGTAGAAGAGGCTATGGCTCATATAAAACGCGATAATTTAGGTCTAACACTATTAGCCGATCCTCAGCTTGATGTGGTCAAAAAATATGGTGTTGAACATCACAAAGCACTAGGTGCAGACTCGCAAGATGTAATGACTGTTTTTGGTTTACCCTTCCCTAAACTGAATCAATTAAAGTTTAAGTCAATGTCTATCCCTACATCATTACTGATTGATGAAAATGGTATTATACGCTGGATTGATCAATCTGAAGATTATCGCTTGCGCGCTAGTAATGAACGTATTGTTGCGGCACTAGAAGAGTGTTTCAATGGAAAATAGAATAAAAGTACGAGTAATATAGATAAAAAAAAGCTAACTCGAATTGAAGTTAGCTATTTTAATGACTATGCGTTGAAGCTTTTTTAAAGCTTAAGCAGATTTTTCTATTGTTTTAAATTCAACGCTATATTTGCCTAAACCTTCATAAACAATTTCAGTTGGCTTATCAAAATCTACTTCAACAATTCCTTTATAAGAACCTGTTGTAATAGCTTCGCCTTTCTTAAAGCTAGTACCACGTTTGCTCATAAAGTTAATTAACCAGTACACAGGTAATTGAGGTAATGGATTAGGATGCTTACCTTCAAGTGCTTTTACTGTATCGTCACCTTCAACTTCTGTTTGAGTAACAGTAATGTTAATTTCAGCAGCTGCATAAGCTAATGCTTTATCAATTTCAGGTCCAATAAATAAACCTTGGTTTAACATACAATCGGCTAAGCTCTCAGCAAACTCATTACCAGCGTCTTCATGAAAACGGCTTTGCATTAATTCTAAAGCCATGTAACAACCACCAATAGCGTCATCAATTTCTTGCTCAGAATAATCTTCAGCGCGGGGGGGTAAATCTTTATTCAGCATAAAAACGATTTCTGGCTCAATACGAGCTACATTTTTATCCATCATCAGGTGACATACATCACCTGTTTGAACCGTGTTGCTAAAAATAGGCGCAACAATAATTTTGTCTTCAGCAAGCGGTAATAAACACTTCCAACCACCTACTGTGTCTGAACGTTGCTTGATCATTTCTTGATGAACCGCTAATGCATCTTCAATTGAAGTTGGACGTTCAACTTCTGGTAAACATTGGGCTTTAGTACCTGTAACGCGTCTTGCTAAGTACTGCTGTGCAGCAGTTGAAAAGTTTTTTGTGCTCATATTTTAATAGTACTTAATGTTGTGTGAATTAAATTTGCTGAGTAAATGATGAGTTTACTCGAAGTAACTTTACTTTTATATAACTTAAACAGTTATATAGGATGCTGATTTAATGATGTTTTATCTTAACTTTATTCAGCACCTACACTAATATTGATGAGATAGCTTACTCAGAGTCACCGCTGTTCAACCAGATATCCGCATTGATGGTGGCTTTCTTTTTACGCTTTTTCTTACCTGTGCCTTCAGGCGCAGCCATAGGTTTTGATTGTGCTTCTACTTCAGCTAACAATGCTTCAATAGTATCTTCATCAACTTCAAAGCCTTCAACTTGTTCACGATCAAGCCAAATTTTATTCTTTTTCTCAATCACTTTAAAGTGATGATAATCTTCGTGATCAATCAAAGATAATGCTAACCCTACTTCACCAGCACGACCACTTCGACCAATACGATGCATGTAATCAGACGGGCTTCTTGGTAAATCAAAGTTAATAACCACAGGCAGCTTTTCAATATCTAAACCACGTGCAGCAATATCGGTTGCAATCAACACTTCAATTTCGCCATTCTTAAACCCTTCAAGTACACGGCTACGAGCGCCCTGTCCTTTATCGCCATGAAATACTTCAGCAGTAATACCACGCTTAGAAAGCTTTGAAGCCAAATGTTCACAGCTGTTTTTAGCATTAACAAAAATAAGCGCTTGTCGCCACGAATATTGAATAATTAAGTGAGCTAACACAGCTGTTTTCTCACCTTTATTCACTTCAAATACGCGTTGTACTAAGGTACTTGCATCAGCACTTTGTACTTGTATTTCAATCGGGTTATTCAATAACTCTTGAGTTAACGCTTTAACTTGCTCAGGAAAAGTAGCAGAAAATAATAAGGTTTGTTTTTTGCTAGGTAATAAAGCTAATAGCGCGGTTAGCTCTTCAGTAAAACCTAAACTTAACATTCTGTCAGCTTCATCAAGTACTAAGGTTTTAACTTTATCGAGCTTGATCGCATTACTTGAAATTAAATCGAGTAAACGACCTGGCGTTGCCACCAAAATATCGGTACCACCTCGTAATGCCAACATTTGTGTATTAGCTGACACACCACCAAAAACCGCATGTACTTTTATCTCGCCATTAAAATGCACAGCGTAAGACTTAATACTATCGGCAACCTGCTTTGCTAATTCACGTGTAGGCACCAAAATTAGCTGGGTAACAAAATTACCTTTGGAGCTGGTGTTTTTACCCGAAGATTTTTCAGCGTCTTTACTTTTAGAAAGTTGCTGTAAAATAGGCAATGCAAAAGTAGCTGTTTTACCTGACCCCGTATTAGCACCACCAATTAAGTCTCGCCCTGCTAATACACTAGGAATAGCTCGCGCTTGAATAGGTGTTGGTTGCTTATATTCCAGTTCCGTTAAACGTGCTAATAACGGTGGGATAAGACTAAGCTCGGTAAAGCTAGTAGGTGTTGAAGCTATGGTTGTAGTATCAGTTGTATCTGTGTTTTTGGCAGAGGTCATTAATATAAAGGGCTTAAAGCTAAAATAATTGTGTCTATTTTAGCTTATTTAAGCTCCGTGGGTTAGATAAATATAAAATCTTATGATGACGATAAAAATAACAAAAGTACGGTGAGTTAATTAATAAGTGTTAACCAACCCAATATGACTTAATTGGGTTGGGATTACTAAGTACAGTTAAATTATATTTGATGAAGTTAAACTTACATCGCAGAAAGGTAAATCTGGCAAATCTCGTTCTGGCTTGCCTGTTTAGGGTTAGTTAAACTACAAACATCTTTTAAAGCATTTTCAGCCAATAATGGAATGTCATCTTTCTTAACACCTAGTACAGCTAAGCCTACGGGAATACCTACGTTCAGAGAAAGCTGTTCGATAGCACTAATAGCTGTATTTGCCCCCTGCTATGCAGACATTCCTGTTACATCAACACCTAAAATATATGCAACATCTTTTAAGCGTTCAGGACAAACAGATGCATTATATTTTTGTACATGTGGTAAAAGCACCGCATTACATACGCCATGAGGCAAATCATAAAATCCACCAAGTTGATGCGCCATAGCATGAACATAACCTAACGATGCATTATTAAATGCCATACCAGCCATAAACTGAGCATACGCCATTTGCTCTCGTGCATGAATATTTTCACCATCTTCAACAGCAGTAACTAAATTACCTTTAATTAACTGAATAGCTTTTAAGGAAACAGCATCTGTAATTGGTGTTGCGGCTGTGGAAACATAAGCTTCAACAGCATGAGTTAATGCGTCCATTCCTGTTGCTGCGGTTAATGGTGCAGGCATTCCCACCATTAATAAAGGATCATTCACAGACAGCATAGGCGTAGTATGCTTATCCACAATAGCCATTTTTACATGCCTATTTTCATCTGTAATTATCGCAAAACGTGTCATTTCTGAGGCTGTGCCTGCAGTGGTATTAATAGAAATTAAAGGTAATTGAGGTTTTTTAGATTGATCAAGACCTTCGTAATCACTTATTTCTCCACCATTGCTCGCAACAAGTGCTATGCCTTTAGCGCAGTCATGTGGAGATCCTCCACCTAAAGAAACAACAAAATCACAATTATTTTCTTTAAGTACCTTTAACCCATCATTCACATTTCCTACAGTAGGGTTAGGTTGTGTTTTATCAAAACAATACTTACAATTTTCTGCTGCTCTAGTAAATCGGTGAATTGTTTTACTACACCAAGTTTGTTTAAAGCACTGTCAGTTACAATTAAAGCCTTTTTAAATCCTTGCTCTTTAATAAAGTTAACAGCCTCTACTAGGCTACCACTTCCCATAATATTCACAGCAGGCATATAAAATGTAGAACTCATCATCTTTTCCTCTAGTTTTAACTATCTCATATTATTTTTAGCACGTGCTTGCATTAATAATATTGATCTAAAACATAGATTTAGTATTCACTCTAGAATTAAAAATAGGGTAAGCAAAGAGCCCAAAAGTTTGAATCTAAGCTAATATCAGGAATTGTTTTTAGACTTGTTTTTTACAAATCTATTTTCATTTTCTTTAGAAGGAACTACACAGGTATCGTACTTTCCAAATAAAGAGTAACGATTCAAAGCAATATGGTCATAAAACCAATTTCTTATAACTTTGGGCAGTATTTTAAATACATAGAGTAAACGCCAAGGGTAACTAAACTTACGTATAACATTTAAAAAAGCGTCGCTTTTATAAAAACATTGATTCCCTTCTACATATAACATGGTGTCAAAGTGATCCGTCGGCATATCAAAATACTTTAGTATACTTTGCCCTTCTGGCGATTGAACACTACATAACTTAAAGCGCTGTGGTGTGTCGTACTTAATAATAAACTGGCTCCAAATACTACAAAGCTTACATACGCCGTCAAATAAAATAATACAATCATCCGCCTTTACATTAGGTGGATATTTAATAGCCGTCATTGTGCTTCCTTACGGACTTCATTTAATAAAATAAAACTAAAGCCTATTAAGGCCAGATTGGTAGTCACAGGATTAAATGCTTCAATAAGTAATAAAGGTTGGAACAAAGCGACAAAAAACAATAAACCAATTAAGGCTGCAATATTTAATAGAACGATATTTTTATTACGGTATAAAAAAAAAGAAGATCAGGCCAAAAATCACTTCGCCAATACCTGCTGACTTAGTCACTAAATAAGAAAGCTCGTCTGATAAACCGAAACTGCCCGTTATAATTTTTTCTAATGGTGCAACGTGAACAAGCTTTGGGAATATTCCATGATATAACCAAGAAAAAGCAATGAAGTAGCGTGTAATTTGTATTGATGACAAGTTAGCCTCGTTTATCTATAGGTTTTAAGATTCTGAACCAGCGATAGTTAATCACTTGTATGTTGTTTAATTGTAAAACGAATAAGTCAGTTAAAAAAGGAAGGATTATATTTATTACTTGAATTAAAGCTCATTAAGCACTGAATATTAGTTAGTTATAAACAGTGAGAAATAATGTTAAGGAAATCATTTAAAATTTAATTTTTGAAGGGGGTTGTGTATGAATCATTTAATAAGTTCAAGGCACTACAATCTAACTGTAATGCCTTTATTTACTTCAACAGAATATAATAACGCTTAATATTCTAAGTTATCAGGCTTCATGATATTTTTCAGCATAGTAATCGTTACTATAAAAAGCAGCATAAGCGAGCGTACCAAGAATAAAATATGCAGCGATTATTATATACATCACATTAAAAGCTATATGGCTAGAAGCGGCTATTGAATCAAAGGCGAAAAACGTAAAAAGAATGGCCAATGGGGTAAAAACAATCGCTTTAAATAAATTGTCGTTTTTAATAAAACTTTCTTCTCCGCCCTCATAAAGATCATTTGTATAGTAAGCACCATATGCGAGCGCACAAAGTGTAGAATACAAGCCAATCAATACGTAGATAACTTTAAAGAAAAACAATCCAGATGATGCTAAAAACTCACCTCCAAATATTATCAATAAAATAGCAACGGGTGAAAAAACTAGGGTTCTAAATAGGTTTTCATTTTTAATTATTAACGTGCTTTTATCATTACTCATTTAACCTCCCTCCTTAATTAAAACTACAATTGTTGTTATAAATTTTATAATACGAATTTCAATCAGTATTTTATTTAACCACTATAACAATTTAATACTAAAAATAGAGCTTTTTCCTGTTTTAATGAAAATATAATGGCAATTATTAAATTTCTCAGCGAGTAATGAATAAGAGAAACGCTATATTAGCTATCTCTATACAAGTATTGTGATGTATTCGCTATTATTGAAATATGCAAATTTAGACGTAAGAAACAGTTAATAAATTAATGGGTTTTTAGAATGTGCCGGTGAGATAGAGATTTGAACTCTACTGAAGATTTAGCGCTATAACCCCTAAGTTTGATATTTCATAAATTCTAGATGAAAAAAAACCGCTAATAAATTAGCGGTTTTTTAGAATGTGGCGGTGAGATAGAGATTTGAACTCTAGAAGGGCTATAAACCCTTGCCGGTTTTCAAGACCGGCTCTTACATATTTAAAATCAATAAGTTAGTGTTTTTATTCCGAATAACAAGCGGCTTTACAGGCCAATATAACCGTAATATACATGATTAATATTCGGAACAAATTACAATTTTTTTGGCTTATCAATTAACAGAGCCAAAAAGGTATACCACCGAATATTTCTTATTTTCTGTAGCCTAAAATCACCTAAAATAATAAAGTTGATATGACTATTCCCCCTTATTAAGATAGAAAACATAGCGTATTTTTTCCTTTTATTAGTATTAGTTGACTGCTGCAATCAGAATAATCTTACTATAAGAATTACCACTTTATGCACTATTCTATTTGAATTAAAGATAACTAAACGCTTCGCATTGAAGCGCTATAAATGCCCAAAACCTTCTAATGGTATGAACGATGATATTGTGTGTTGTCGGTACATCAGTAAGAGCAAAGTGATCTGATTTTCTATGTTAACCATTACAAAAATGAGTAGATAATTAATCAAATTGGTATAACTCCATTTAAATAAAATTTACCACCGTCGATTGTCTAGCAATCATTTAATCAATTCCCATAAGATAGCTATCTCGTAAACAATCAAAACACCTTAGACAACTGAGAAGCCTTAAATGAACTTAAATAGATAAAAAGAAGTCATAGTAGGCTTTATTGCGTAATTTTTGCGATAAGTACAAGCCTAGCTCTTTCAATTGCGCCTTATTTTGATAACTTACGATTAACGTTTTTAATTTAGTTAAGGCTTCTTCACTCTGCCCTGCACCATCTAACGCCAGTATATAAGTATAAGCATATTGCGCATTATCAGGCATTAATGTCATGGCTTTGTTAAAATGTTCGATCCCTTTATCTAACTGTTTCTGACGTACAAAGTGCAATCCGTAAGAGTAATGTAAATCGGCTGATTTAGGATTGTTTTTTATCCCCTTCGACAACACTGAAGCTACTTGAAATGGCTTTTGTTGAGCACGGTAAATATCGGCCAAATTAATGTAGCCGGTTAAAAAGTAAGGTTCTACTTTAATTGCCTTTATAAATGATTTCTCTGCATCACTTAATCTATTCAATTCAATCGCAATGACACCTTGATTAGCAAGGCCTTCACCGCGCCAACTACTAATTTCATTCGAATGAATTAATGCTTTAAATGCTTTATCAAACAGCGGTTGATCAACAGCCGATATTTCACTGGTAATTAAACCTCGTGCCGCGGCAATTCTTATTGATTTGTATTGATCTTGTAGCAATGGTGAAAGGTATTTCACCTTATCGTTAGGAGGTAATAATGTAGCGATATTCGCAGCACTTAACCTGATTAACCCTTCAGAATGGCTCAGATAAGGCACTAGAATTTCGGCCGTTATTGTTTGCGTAGTGTAACTCAGTAATTGTATAGCGGTGGCTCTACTGATGACATCAAGTTGAACATCAGCAATAATCGCTAAATGCTGCTCAATATCGATGGCTTGTCCTGAATTTAATGCCATTAAATATTCTTTGCTCGTCAGTAATAGCTTAGGTTGACCATGCCATTTCTCTAAACTCTCACTTGCCCATTGATTCGATTTATCTTCATGACACTTTGTACAGGCATTAGGCGTGTTATACGCTTGTGAAATATCAGGGCGAGGAATTTTAAAACTATGATCACGCCTGTCATCAACGCCCATATAGGTGTTTTCAGGCATATGGCAATTAACACACTGTGCGCCACTCGTATTATCCTCATGTTGATGATGTTCTTTTACATTATAAACCTCGCTGCCATGACACTGCAGGCATAAACCGTTACCTTCTACCTTTAATTTCATGGTGTGTTTGTCATGACAGTCTAGGCAATTAACCCCTGCTGCAAACATTTTACTTTGTAAAAATGAGCCATAAACATACACTTCTTCTTTGATCTGACCATCGGCATAGTAATTGGGTGATGCTAATAGTTGTGGGGTAAATTGATCTAAAAACGGTGTGTTCGGTTTAATACCATCGTTTAATGGTGCACGTAATGAATGACAAGCAAAACAACCATCCATAAACTCATTATCACGTTTTTCACCTTGCCAATGTGCAGTTTTGTCGCCAAGACTTCTTAGCCATTGCCCAGTGCGGTGATTAGACGCTGTAAAATTAGTACCCGTCTTTGGTTTTATGGCTTTTTTTGCATGAGTAGACATATCATCATGACAAGATAAGCAACCAACGTTGATATTATCGAACTGTGTGTCAAAACTGTTGTCTTTTGTTTCATAGTTTCTGACTAAGCCATCAGAATGACAATCGGCACACATGCCATTCCAATTTTGTAATGGTTGACGCCAATGTAACCTATCTTCAGGTTGAATTTCTTCATGGCTATAGTTGTGATACCACCGCTGCCCGCCGTCAGACTTTTCTCTTGCGTCCCAAGCAAAGGGTAACACCTGTAATTTTCCAGGCTCAGTTTCAACTAAATATTGCTGAAGCGGAAAATGACCAAAGGTGTATTTTATTGGGTAAGTATCTGTTTTATCATCATAGGAAATAGTGACTTGGTAACGATTATCTTTAATAAAAAAATTAGCTTTTTGTCCATAATGCTCAACCTGTTTATTATCAAAATCAGCTAAAACTGTCGTTTTATCGGCAAGCGCCATGGCTTTACTGTGATCAGATTGTTGCCAATCATGTTGAGATTGCTCATGGCATGAAATGCACTGCTGATTTGATATAGCGTTAGCCTTGTGAAAACTGTGCTCTTCGACCTCAAAAGCTTGTATAGAAAATGCCGAGAACAAACCGAGTAACACCAGATAAAAAGAATGATAAAACTTCAAAATTTTACTTACCTTAAAATAATTTAACAAAATAACTTACTTAAATAATTAACGTCGTAATGATGATTAATCAGCTGCTTATTCAAGCCTCAATACTTTGATAATAGATTGATAATACATTGTCAATTTAACCAAAACTATCAAAGTATGTATAAAATCTGATTATGCTAACCGCTCATCAGGTTTTTAGTGCCCCCACCTAGGATGAATTACCCCTTAATAGTGTCTTGCGCGCTTTGATCTTTAATGAGTGGCAGGTTCACCCCCTCACGTTTAATTTCTTTAATATCTTGATTGATAACAAGGCACAAAGCCGGTAAGACTAATAAACACACAATCGTAGTGAATAAAATACCAAAACCTAACGATACCGCCATAGGAACAACAAACTGAGCTTGTCGTGATGTTTCAAACACCATCGGCGCTAAACCAAAAAACGTGGTAATAGTCGTGAGTAAAATAGGTCTAATACGTCTTCTACAGGCTTCCTTAATAGATTCCATTGCAGAGAGACCTTGCGCCATTTTTTTATTCGCATACTCCACGAGGATCAAACTGTCGTTAACCACCACGCCAGCGAGTGCTAGCATCCCCATTAAACTCACCACACTTAAGCCAAACCCCAGTGCCATATGTCCTAGAATAGCGCCCACAGCACCAAAAGGAATAATAGCCATAATAATTAATGGTTGAGAATAACTTCTAAAGGCAATTGCTAATAAAATATATATCCCTGCTAGCGCAAACCCTGTTCCTAGCTCTAGCCTAGAAACACTGTTGGCTATTTCTTCTTGATCACCACCAAAGACAACGTTAATACCAGGGTAGCGCCCTTCTAATTCCGGTACCAAATAATTTCTCACTTGTTTGGTTACGGCGGGTATATTTTCTTCAGGGAGTATTTCAGCCCCTACTTTTTCTACACGTTGCCCCTTGCGACGCAGAATAAAACCCGGTGCTAAGACTTTATTTATGGTTGCTACGCTGCCAAGCGGTGCGTAACCACCTGCTTTAGTGCGCACTAGCATTGACTCTATTTTATTTACATCTGTACGTTCGTGTTCAGGTAATCTCACTAACGTCGTCACTTCATTACGTAGGCGATGTTGTCTTTGCGCTCTTGCGCCGTATAAAGATGCGCGCATTTGAGCTGATAAATCAGCGGCATCTAAACCCAAGGCCCTGCCGTTTTGATTAAGCGTTAATTTCCACTGAGGTTTACCTTCTTCCATTGAATTAACGGTGGCAACAACATATTCATTAGTATCAAGAAAGTCGACGGTCTCTTGAGCCGCCAGTGCCAGTACACCGCTATCACTGTGACGAAGTTCGATGGTTAACGAGGCTGTAGCTAATGCACTAGAGCCACGCCTTGCGCCGCTAAAGCTTAACTTACCCAGTTTAGCTAAAGGCTTTGCATGTTCACGCCAAAATTCTTTTATATCACTTGTCGCGTATTCACGCTCTTCACTCTCAACTAACAACAAAGCCACTTCAACACTATTATCGCGAATGATGCTTCGCGTGCTCACCACGCTGCTTTGCAGTGCTCTATCTTTGATCATAGACTGCGCACTTTTCTCGAGTGCATCTCTTAATATAAACGCTTCTTTTTCTGTGGTCGTTTCAGAAATCACATAACTAGCTTTTACCCAACGTCCATCTAATTTAGGATATAAACTAAAGCCCATTTTTCCGCTAAGCGCATAGGCAATCACGATGCAGAAAATAAAACTGGCAATAGATAAAACTAAACTAGGCCAATTCAAACATTTGTTAAGCAGTGGAAAGTAAATATTTTCAATAAAATGGTTTAATTTACTATTGCATGTGTTTTGTATACCACTAAACCATTTTTCAAATTTATTGGGTGTTTTTTCTTTAATATGGGCCAAATGTGACGGAAGAATAAATAACGCCTCAACCCAAGAAACCGCAAAGCAAAGTACAACAACAATAGGAATTGCGCCAAATAATAACTTCATACTGCCCGGCAGTAACAACAGCGGTAAAAAAGCGACAATGTTGGTTAAAATAGCGTAGGTGAGCGGCTTAGCAACTTCATTTGCCCCTTTGATTGCAGCTTGCTCAAATGACATACCGTCTTGCATATGGGAATAAATATTTTCCCCGGCAATAATCGCATCATCAACAACAATGCCTAATGCCACAATAAAACCAAACATTGACACCATATTGATAGAGACATCAAAACTGGGTAAAAATAACATTGCGCCTAAAAAAGCACTAGGGATGCCGGCGACAACCCAAAAGGCGAGTTTAAATTGTAGGAAGATGCTCATAATTATTAAAATTAATAGCAAACCTATAAAGGCATTACTTAATAATAAACTTAAGCGTTTTTGATAATTTTTTGCATCGTCATCAACTATCGCAATGCCTGCATTAGGTGGCAGCATAGCCAGTATTTCTGGCCACATGTTTTCAATGGCATCGGCAATTTGTGACGGTGTTTGCTCACCCATGCGATAAATATTTAACTGTACCGATAATTGCCCATTATAGGTCACTAAATCACGAATATCGGCAAAACCTTCAGTCACATTCGCTATTTCACCCAGTGTAACTTGATCGCCAGATTTATCTGAAATAAGCGGCACTTTGGCTAAATCTTCTGCCCAAAACTCACGTTGATCAACAGAGACAAGAATATCACCATTATCGCCTTTTATTTTACCCGCAGACTGCTCTACAACATTCTTTTTTAGTATGGTCGCAATTTGATTTAAGGTTAAGTTATAGGCTTGTAAATCTGTTTGAGCGACTTCTACATGAATTTCTTCACTTGGAATACCTCTAAGCTTAACTTGTGAAATGTAGGGCGATTGTAAAATACGATCACGGATTTGTTCAGTAAGACGTTTCAGGGCAAAACGATCTAAATCAGCATGAACAATAAGCTCCATCACATCAGCAATACGCGTATCTAACTTAACACTGGGCCTTTCTATACTGGCTGGAAAAGAAGATATACGGTTTACCGCTTGCTGTGCATCTTGATAAATTTTCTGAGGATGTGAACCCGCCTCTAATTCTGCCGTAACTCTGATCCACCCGGTACCAATAAAGGTATCGACTCGACTAATACCATCAATATTTTGCAGAGCAGATTCTACCGGTGCTGCTATCCCTATTTCCATTTCACTGGGCGCTGCACCTGGATAAGATATCCTGACAGAAACCGTGTCACGAGAGGTTTCTGGCATGTATTCTTTGCGGATCATAAACGACATGACCAAGCCACCAAAGATTAAGGTCAGCATCAATAAATGTGGTGCTACCTTATGCTGGATCATCCACGTTATGGGATTAACGCTCATCAGTTAGGCCCTTTACTTTTGTCTCTAGTGCTACTTTTTTTACTCTATTTCCTCTGTTTTCTCTTGTTTTGACTTGTAAACCGATAGCGGCAATCCCAGGTTTTTCTGTTAACGCTTTATCACCTATTTCAAAGGTCGATTTAATATAAATAACCTCACGTCCTTTGAACAACACCTCAACCGCTCTTTTTTGTAATGTACTGTTTATATCTACCACCCAAATAGTATTGTCGGGTTGTAGCCAAGGGTGCTCAATCACCCAAGCATTTTTAATTGGCTTACCTTTAAGCTTTACATTTAAAAAGTCATTAATAAATACTTGAGGGCTATTGTTGCCTGAAATTTTAGGAGAGTCGATGGCAAGTAACACTTTAACTTGCCTGTCTTTGCTGTCTAACTCAGGTAAAATTGAAATAAAGCGTGCTTGGCGTGTTTTCCCTTCGCCCCAAAGGCGAGCTTGAGATATTTCAGCGGGTTGTCCTTGATCAAGCAAAGGTAAAAATTTATGGGGTATTTTAACTTCTATCCAATAAGTGTCGGTATTAACCACTGAAAATAGCAACGTATTGTTCGATACTTTACTCGCAAGGCCTACAGATTTGCTCATAATACTACCGTCAAAAGGCATTAAAACCGTTGTCCTTTTTAAGTTTAACTCGGCTGTTGCAACATTATTCATTGCGACTGATACTTTTGCTTTAGCCACGGTTAATTGTGGCTCTCGCAACACTAAAGATTCATCCACACCCAAGTTTTTATGATGATTGAGTAACGACAACTCTTCTTTTGCTATTATTTGATCCGCTTCTTCAAGTTTAAAGCTCGCTTGGGCTTGGGCTAATTGAGCTTGTTGCGACTGCAGCGCTAATTCAAAATCTATCGCTTCAAGTTTAGCTAACCACTGGCCTTTTTTAAGTTGGCCACCGGGTATAGCTAACGGGTTAATGGCTTCAATATTTCCTGATACACGCCCATAGACGTTTACTGATTCTGCAGGAATAACAAAGCCCGATGCTTGCCAAAAAGGCACAACCGACCCCTTAACTAACTCACTGGTTTGCACAGTACGTAGGCCCTTAGCTTTATTTTTTTTAAAGTTAGCTGAGGTTTGAGCATCCGCATTTAAAATAAAGTAACCCACTACACCACCGAGTAAGAGAATACATATCGGCAATAATTTGTTTTTAACTACTAAAAAGCCCATTAAGACTGTTTTCCTATATTAATATGATTATCTTTGGTCAGTATTTCAGGTGAGAAATCGCCATGACTTAACTCTCTGTATAATAAAACCCGATTTACCATGACCTTTTTATTTGCGTCGATAATTTGTCTTTCCAGTAACAAAATACTCTCTTGCGCTTTAAGCAGGTTTAAGTAATTCGTTTTACCATTTAAATATTTAATGGTGGTCAGTTTTTCAGTCCGTTTAGCCAAATCTAACTGGGATGATAAGTTTATAGCTACTTTAGATAATTGAGCTTCGTTTACAAGGACTTGGTTAACCGCAGCAGCGGCCTCTAGCCATACCTGTTGGTAGTCAAATATAAGTGCTTCTAAAATTAATTTTCGTTGCTTAACAATTGACTTTTTTATCCCCGCATCAAAAAGTGGCAAAGTAAGTGCAGCTATTAAATTTCCTGACCAATCATCCAGTACCTCTTTTATCGAGGTGTTTGAGGTTGAATAATTAGCTCTGAGCGTAATGCGAGGGTATTGATCAATAATGGCGACCGCTAAATGTTCATTAGCCGCTTGAATTTTAGCAAATGCTTGTTCAATATCAGGACGAAACTTTAGCACCTCCATCGGGATGCCCATTGCAGGTAGTGAAGGTAAATGAGGTAAAATACTGAGGTCTATCTCGATTAATTTATCTGTTGTTATGCCTAACCAAAGCGCTAATGTTTGCTTATTAATATAAAGCTCAGCAATGTTTTTCTCCTGCTGCACTTCAATGCTTTTTAACAAATTTTGTTGCTGCCAAATATTAGTAACAGAATTTTTACCCATGGCAAAACGCCGAGAAATAATCGATAACGCATCATGTGTCCGTTGAAATTGATTCGCTAAGACAATTTTTTTCTGTTGCTCTGAAACTAAGCCAAGCCAAGCATTAGTGATATTACCAGCAACAAGATTTGCACGTGCACGATATATAGCCTCTTGCGATTTATAATCCCAAACTGCTTTATTTTCAACCGCCGCTATGCCCCCCCAAACATCAAGCTCCCAACTTGAGCTCAGCCCAACAGACGTGTTACTGGCACCGCTTAAATCATCAAAACTAGAAGATGCGCTGGCATTAAAGTTTAACGTTGGATAAAGATCAGCTTCTGCAATATTGGCATTAATGGCACTATTTTTTAATCGCAGATCTTGAGCTTTGAGAGAGAGGTTATCTTTAAGTCCTTGGGAAACCAATTGAGACAGTTCGTCGTTATTAAAACTATTCCACCAATTGATATCAAGTTTCTGCTGTCCTTCGTTGATAAAAGAGGTTGAGTAGTCAATGTCTTCAATCACTACATCATTTGTTAGTGTGCAAGACGATAACATGAGGATAATAAATAAAATTTTAAAATACATATACCTAATTTCTATAGTTGCGGATATTTTACTCATGTTATTCAAGACATTCCGTATTAAAATCCAATGATTCCATTCAATTGTTGGTTTTTTGTTATTGCTACCTCAATCGCTCATTCATAAAAATCTTTCATAAGAAGTCACGATTGACCCTGGTAAACTGAGCGTTTATTACACATAACCCCATAAAACACCTGTAATTTTAGGTTAATCAATTCTGCTTATTTAGAAGTGATTATGTTAGAGAATAAACTTTCTGATTGCTGATAATGCACCGTTATTGTTACTTATAACTTTTTCTTGGGAATTGCACTGCAAGACCCAAGCGCTCTCATAACAAACTACAAGATAAGCGTATAATTAAGTTATTAATCATTAGGTTAATCTGTTAATGGTTTATCTAAAGTGATATCGAGAAACCTAAATCCACCTGTGGGTAGCTGAACATTCAACTTGCCATTTGTTGCTGTAAATTCATCGCCAGCCAAAATATCTTTAATGGCTTTAGGTGATATTGTATTAAAAGTTACCTCAGCTAATGCTGATTGTGGATTAATGTAGCCACCATCAACCAAAGTTAAACGTAAGTTTGTCGATGAGGTTTGCGCGACAACCCAAGCTACATTGCCCTTAACTGTAATGGGTAATAACTTTGATTTTTCCTTAATACTTTTTTTCTACCGTTTTATAAAATTCTTTTGCTGGAAAACGTTGTTTACCATCGGCAGAAATATACTCTCTACCGTCAGTTAAATACTCTTGCATAATGTTTTTATAAATCGGGTGCAGGTGATCAACTAAAGCACCTCGAGCAGCTTTGTCATCAGCAAAAACGCCCTGTTGTGGCGGCGTGATTAACACTAAGCCATTCGGATATTCAGGTAAGAAACCTAAACGTCTTTCTTTAACACCTGCAGCATAGCGTGAGAAATCCCATTCGGTAACAGGAGCCCCTGGCCATGAGCCATTAAGTCGGCTGAATACCATTGGGTTTTCATCTTCAACCTTTTGATCGAATAATGACGTTGTTTTAACATTACTGCCTTCATCCAGGTAATGATCATCTGGCGGTAACATACCAATATTTACCGGTGAGTAACTCAATATTTCATGAGGTTTAGGTACATACAGTGCGCCTTTGCCAATTAAATCCCAGAAGGTTTTCATATGTGCTTGGTCAACCGGGAAGTTATTAATATAGGTGGCGCCGTTCGCTACGCTGTATATGTATTGACGTAAAGCATGGTTAGGCAGCATTTGATGTGAATGCTGTCTTAGTCGATCATAACTGGTGTTATCACGAGCTAAACGCGCGCCCCAATTATTAACCGACCCACTCGCCCATAAACCGGTTCTAGCGGCAACGCTTAATTCCATTGATTTATCGGTAGTTTCTTCCATTGCTGGTACAAAAACATCGGCAAATTCACCTGAAAGTAATCTTGACCAGCCTTTTTTATAAATCATTGATTGCCAGAACGTATGTTTGTTTCTTAAAAACAAGTTGCCGTTAAGTTTCTGAGCCGCTTCTGCCAAAGGGAACATAAAGTCCTCTAGCATTATTTCAAAGTCTTTATCGTAGTGAGCCACTTCAGGAAAAATTAAAACTGATTTTTTCCCATCAGCCACTTTTAAGGTTTTAATATGGGTGTCTAAACTCCGGTAGTATGGATCGTTACCATGGCCACCCCAATAGGCGGCGCCAACATCACCACGGTAGAGTTTTTTGGCTTTTTCTAATATTTCATTTTGTGATAAATCATATTTTTTTCTTCGGTCACGTTTTTTTTGATAAACCTTAGTCGGTATAATCGAACGGTCCCACTCTTCAGTACCCAGATTACCTGAATCAAGGAATATCGGACTATCGTATTCTTTGGTAATTTTTTTAACCACTTGTTTTGATGTCTTATTTACATCTGACATTAAATATACAGGTAATGGTTTATGGTTGTATTTTGTTTCTTGGTAATGCGTTAACTGCTGGTTTACCTTGTCAATATTATTTAAAATAGCGGTAATTTTTCCAGGAGGGTTTAAGTTTTCAAATTGTTTGTCCCAGCCTTGCTTCGCTAGATCTAAAACATGAATGCTGCTACCACCACTTTGACTACTCGCTAAAATAATTTTATTGGTTGCGGGGTCTTTCCACATATCGTTAAACGAATACTTGCCTGTTACCACACTACTTTTAGTTTTTTTCATGGTGGCAGGAATAATAGTTAAACTATTGCCATAAAGAATAAATATACTTTTTTCACCTTGATACTCAACAAGTTCAGTTTGTGCGACACGATAGCCAAATTTAGCAAATATAGGTGATAGTTTCTTTAATGAAATAACTGTTTGAGACTTTGTTTTAGGATCATATAAGGCGATGCCTTGGCTTTGCATTTTAGTGCTGCCTAAAAGTATCTCTTGATTTCCGTCGTCATTAACATCCACTACACGTAAATCACCAATAGGTGAACGCGTTGCTTTTAATGAATTAGAAACAAATGGCTTATCGTCAAGTGGGTTAAATAAATAGATTGCGCCAGTGCCTTGCATTGAGTTAACAACACCTTGCACCGCTAAAATCTCACTACCATCGGCCTGTTTAAGGGATCTTAAAAAGTTGATTGAATGACGTTTAGCTGGTTGAGAACGTGCTTTGGGGTTATCTTTGGTCGCTTTGTTTGGACGCGCTTGTTCAATAGAATAAGTTGACGAAGCAATGGTCTTTATTAATTTACCCTGAGTGTCTAAATAATAAAAATTATTATCAAAACCACCGGCAACCACATAAGAGGTATTATCTTTTTTTATGGTGGTAACTGAGTACATAGGTGCATCGTTAACTTTAAATGACCATTTCAATTGACCTTTGTCTGATAAACAATACACATGACCATCAGCATTGGCGGTTAATATTTCGTCATTACCGTCACCGTTAATATCTTGTGTCCAAACGTCATGATTCATGTAACCAGATAATTTATTTTTCCATAAAACTTTACCGTCATAATCTACCGCTAATAAAGTCCCTTCGTAACTAGAGCCTACGATGTATGAACCTGACTTTTGGTTGGCTGATCTCACTTTACTGATGGTGTATGGGGTTTCAATACTGTACAACGCTGAAGTTACATCAGGTGTTAATCTACTTGGACTAGCAACAGTGCAGGCACTTGTTACCAATGTACTTAATACAAGGAATGACATTTTATTGATTATAGTTTTCATTTTTAACATCCTACATTGAGTCTTATACTCAAATATTTATTTGTTCTGATTTATTTATTTTTCTGCTTTACTCAGTGACTGACATTGATATCACTGAAGCCGGTATTATTTTTTTCAATAACATTTTCACTGTCACTTGATACTAATACGATGAGCGGACGTTTAAATCCTTTAGCGGTATTATCCGTTAATTTACTATTTTTTGAGTAATGTAAATCGATACTTGGGTATTTATCAATTGAAGGATAAGTATCACTAAAAACAATGGTGTTATCGGCTACCGTTAAACCATCAACTGAAAGTGCATGCACCATTAAACCATTAAAGCTGTGTATGGTATTGCCGGTAAACGTTATGTTTTTATGATATTGCCCTTCGCCAATTCGTTGTTGTGGCGTTAGCATAGGTGCTGCAAATAACGGATAGGCGTCTTTGCCAGAAAACCCAATATTATCAAAAGTATTATTTCTAATAGTAACGTCTTGAACCGCGCCTGATTCATACCATTTTTTGTTATCGCCTTCGATTAAAATTCCGTGCATTTGTGAATTAAAATAATTATTTTCAATTAGCACTTTTCCTTTCGTGGTGATTAACGCACCGCGAGCGCGGTTTTCTCTAAATTTATTATTACGAATAACAACATCAGGATTCCACGTGAGGTTTTCAAATGATAATGGACCGCTAGGCATGTTTTTAGGGACATCATTTAAGGTAACAACAAAGCGTTTTTCATTTATCTCGCGAACGCTTTTAATTGAGGTTTTAAAAAATGGTAAGACTGTTTCACGTGATAAAATAGCAATTTCATCGCCCGCTTCACCAAAAACTAGCCCCATTTGTTGAAAGTGACTAATAGAGGCAATAAATTCTTTATTGCCTAAGTAACTATCGACGTTCACATAAGCACCATGTACGTTAATGCCGTCGTCTAGCATGTGCTCTAATATACTGTTTTCTACTTTAATAAGTCCTTTACAACCAACAAAGTGTGTTGCATCAGCACGCGTGGCGACATAGCGCCCTTCTGCTGACGTAACGTTAAAGTTATTTAAATCAATGTTATTTGTGCGCTCAACAATAAGTGCCATACCCCCAGCGTCAAGTACCGTAACATTTTCAATATGAATATCACTTGAGTTAGTAATATGAATACCAGGAACTAGACGACTCGTAGGATGCACCCCATATACGACTAAAACGCTGCCAATAGGAGGTGGTGATCCTTTGCCAATATTTTCAAACTTTAAACGTTGTTCATTTAATTTAGTCACTAGGGTTGTTAAGCCGCTTATTGAGTAACGGTTAGTGTTAAAAATAGGCGAGCGTGTTTTAGGGTCAAAGACAATATTTGAGCCGATTGGATCCCATTGACCAAATCGTTCAAATAAAATTTGACCAGCCTCAATTTTATAGGGATATAACTGCGGGTCGATTTCAACAATAAAACTTTTATCTTTCTCATTGCGTTCAACAATCGATAGTTCAGCATGATATGAACGAATAAAATCAATACTAAAGTTCTTTAATGTTGCGCCTTCAACACTTTCTAATGTGAAAGGCACAATACGGCCGTGAAACATGAATGTAGATCCACCTCCGTCCACGGTAACATTTTTAGCGTTATACAGTGGAAAAGCCATTCGTTTTAAACCGTTGTCATGGTTAGCAACATAACGGTATTTTTCAGTGGCATTTTCTGGATAAAAGTTATACTGGCCTTTAGGAAAAATGATAGTTGCATTGGTTTCATCACCAATTTTATTAATCAATAAATTGAGCTTATAACTCGCGTCTTCTCCGGGCACAATGCCATAATCAGCTACATTGTAGTCTTTGGCATTTGCGCCATTTATTAAAAAAGTTAAACTCAATACTGAAAACAACAGTTTTTTCATCAGGTATTTCTCTTATCTCTTGGTAGCTCTTGTTAGCTCTTGTTAGCTCTTATCATTAAAGATTATTTAGTACATTTAATACGACTACAGGCTTATTCGTGTAACCACTTTACTACCCAAGGGTCTTTCGTTTCTTTTTGAAATTGCATTAATTTGGCCATTAAACTTTCTTTAACCGCTAAGTAGTCAGGATCATCTGCTAAATTTTTACTTTCACTGGGGTCAGCTGATAAATCAAATAATTCAAAAGCAGGACGATGAATAAAATTGTCGATAGTTTTACTACCTAAAACATTTATATTTGCCTTTAACGTACTTTGCCATGTACTTGATTTGAATAAGTCATTAGCAAAAGGGTAATCTAAACCACTAGCGATATTCCAAACCAATTTGTATTTACCGCTTCTGATCATTCGCATTGGGTAATACATGGTAATTTCATGAAAACTGTGTGAGCCATAAATGGTGTTCCAGTCATCAAGGTTCGTATTCGTGTTTGTTAATACCGGCTTAAATGTGCGGCCATTAAAATCAGCTTTATCATAATCAGCATTGGCAAAGTCTAGGGCTGTTGGGGTTAAGTCAGTCCAAGAAATAAACTCAGTAACTTTTTCGCCTGCACGTTGCGCATAAGCTTTAGGTAATTTAACAATTAATGGCAATTTAACACCTGGCTCATAAATGGTTGTTTTAGCGCCAGGCATGGCTGAGCCATTGTCTGAAAAATAGAAAATTATGGTGTTGTCATAAACGCCTGCATCTTTTAGCGACTGCACAAGCACACCCATCGTATGATCTACACGTGAAATTGACTCGTATTGCTCTGCAAGTTCGCGTCTTGTCGCTGGAGTATCATTTAAGTAATCCGGCACGGTAACTTTGCTTGGCTCATAATTTAGCCTAGCCATTCCATCACCAAGATCTTTTTTATTACCAAATACATTATCGCCCAACGTATTGGTTTTTCCGCTTCTATGCGGGTCATTAGTCGCTAAGTATAAGAAAAAAGGTTTACTGTCTTTTTTGGCAATAAAACTTTGTGAAGCTAAGGCCATGCCAACCGTATTTCTTGAACCATCAGGCTTATATACTTTGAAATCTTCTAAGACTTCATCAAAATGATAAACTTTTTCAGGTCCTACATGATATTTACCCACGCGAGCTGTGCGATATCCTGCTTTAGCAAGTCGAACAGGCAAACTTTTAATTTTATCAAAGGTTCTAAAATGATGAATACCATGGTCATGTCCATACTGGCCGTTAGCATGGTTGTGCAAGCCCGTTAAAATAACAGAACGACTAGCACTACAACTTGCTGTTGTTGCATAGGCATTTTCAAACAGCAAACCTTCAGAAGCTAGCTGATCTAAATTAGGTGTTCTGATGGTATTGTTACCGTATGCCCCTAGCGCTTCGCGGCCATGATCATCAGCAATAAAGAAAACGATATTAGGCGCTTTGTCAGGGGCTATTTTTATTTGGTCTTGGTTGGCAGCCAAAGCACTGACACTAGAACAACATATCAGCGTACTTAATAAAATTACTGCTTTATGGTGAAAATTCATTTTTTTAACCTTATTTAATTTCAACTTTCAATTAAAAAAGCCAACCCAAAGTTGTTACGGTTTATTGGCTTAAAAATTTATAAACTGTGGTAGATGTATAAGTACTATTTGGCGTTAACACATAGGTTGGAAATTCAACTTCGGCTGGCGAATTAGGTAACTGACCTGTTTCCAAACAAATACCATATTGTGGTGAGTAAGCCTGTTGATATTTCCCTATAACATTTTCATTCAAATAATTTGCGCTATATATCTGTAAACCATCTTCTGTTGACCACACTTGCAACGACCGGCCAGATTGTTTTTCTGACAATTCGGCGACTAAATTAAGTGAAGATTTTATTGCATGATATTCATGATTCCTTATTTTAATCATGCTTTTATCTATTAACCAATAATGGTCATAACCCTGCGCAATTTCTAATTGCGTATGATTTTTATTAATATCTTTTGCAATGGTTTTAGCTTTTCTAAAGTCAAACGGTGTATTAGCAACAGATTTAATTTCCCCTGTAGGAAATCCATCGTTCGCCAGTGGTAAATATGAATCGGCATGTACGATTAAATCATGTTTTAGTACATTGTTATTCTTTTTAGCAGCTAAATTAAAATAACTGTGTTGTGTTAAATTTATAACCGTTTTTTTATCTGTATTGGCTTTATAATTTATGACTAATTCATTTTGTTGATTAACCGTATAACGAACATGAACAAGTAAATTCCCTGGGTAGCCTTCTTCTCCATCAGGACTTAAATAACTTAATGTTAAGCTAGCACTATCATCATTTTGTTGAGTTTTTGCATTCCACAAGACTTTATCAAAGCCTTTATTGCCTCCATGTATTTGATGAGGCGGTCGATTAAGAGAAAGCTGATGTTTTATACCCGAAATACTGATATTTCCATCGCGAAGACGATTAGCAAAACGACCAACAATGGCACCAAAATAACGATTTTTAGTTTCATAATCAGCTAAATTATCAAAACCAAGCACAACATCCGCTAATTTACCTTGCTTATCTGGAACCAAAATCTCGGTGATGATCCCGCCATAGTTAATCACTTTAACGGTGATACTACCGGCCTTTAATGTATACAAATCAACTTTATTACCATTGCTCAGTTCACCATACTCTTCACTATCAATACTGACATTTGCTTTCGCTTCATAACTAAAGACAAAAAAGCTCAGCAATAAAAAAATAAAAGTGATTAATTTGATACTGCAAATTTTATGTAATTTCAAATTAAACACTCCTATAATTTTTAATTGAGAGAGCTAGTGCTAATTGCTGTTATAGCCTTAGCCCTCATCGTGTTAGTGATTAGACTAATAGCTATCAAATAAATTATTCTTTATTAATAATGTTGGTCAGCGTGGCTGCTAAGCGTGTTGCTATGTCAGGATACTGGGCAATAACATTATGCTGTTCTTTTAAATCCTTAGATAAGTCAAACAATTGCGCTTCGCTAGATAAACCATTTTCTACGGTCTTATTAGACAACCAGTCCGGTGTTTCACCAGAGAATGGTGCAATATATTTCCAGTTTTTTTCACGAAGTGACAAAGTAAATGACTCTTCCAACATAACACTTCGGCCTTCGCCATCAACATTTAATAGTGCAGGTAAAATATCCTGGCTATCAATGGCTTCGGTTGAAGGAACGTCAACACCAACTAAGGTAGCTAATGAGCGATAGAAATCAATTTGACTGACTAACGCATCACTATCGCCATTAACTTTTATTCCATTTGGGTAAGTAACAATCATAGGTACACGTGTACCTGCTTCATAGGCACTGTATTTTCCGCCTCTAAAAGCTCCTGAAGGATCATGATCACCTAGCATTTCTACTGCAGCATCATCATAGCCATCATCGAGCACTGGGCCGTTATCACTTGAAAAAATAATGAGCGTGTTTTCATATAAGCCAAGTTTTTTTAACTCATCAACAATCTGCCCTGTCATCCAGTCCATTTGTACAATGGCATCACCACGGCGACCCATACTAGTTTTGCCAACAAACATTTTGTTCGGCGCTCTAGGTACGTGAATATCTGAAAACGGAAAGAAAAGCATAAAGGGTTCATCTTTGCTTTCTTGCATAAAGGTTTTCGCTTTATCAGTAAAAACAAACGGGAAGTCTTCATCAACCCATTCAGCGGCTTTACCACCTGACATCCAGCCTATTCGACTAATTCCATTAACAATGGTCGCGCTATGTTGTAGATCAGCACCCATTTTCAATAACTCAGGTGCTTCTGTGCCTAACGGTCGATCACTAATATCTTCTGCATAACTTACTTTAATTGGGTCATTAGGATCTAATCCCACTACATGGTGGTTTTCTAAGTAAACGGTAGGTACACGGTCCCCTGTTGCTGGTAGTAGAAAGCTATAGTCGAAACCTAACTCTATTGGACCTGGCTTAACTGCTTTATTCCAATCAACGAAGCCATCACCTAACCCTAAATGCCATTTACCCACCACGGCCGTTTTATACCCAGCCTCTTTAAACACTTTTGGGAGCGTGGGTTTTGTATGATCAATAATTAATGGTGCATCACCCGGCAAAATAGCGGCTTTATTGCGAAAAGCATATCTTCCAGTTAACAATGAAAAACGTGAAGGCGTGCAGGTAGATGCAGAACTATGTGCATCAGTAAAGCGAATACCATCTTGTGCTAAGGCATCAATATTAGGTGTTGAAACACTGGTAGCCCCATAACTTGATAAATCACCATAGCCCAGATCATCAACATAAAAAATCACAACATTCGGCTTTTGAATATTTGCTGTTGCTTCTTTAGTCGGCTCAGTTGTTACTTGTTCACTACAAGCTAACAGCCCTAATAATGAAAAACATATTCCCGACAAATATAATTTGTTTTTTCTCACCTTTAACACTCCAAAGTACAATCAAAAAATAAGGTTTAACGCTAAACCTAAATATCACATAAAAATCTATAAAAGGCAATTCAAATATAAAAGTTATAAATAATACAATGATAACTATGTATTTTTATATTTAACTAAAATTGCCTATTAAGTTTATCGACAACATAAAACCAACTATTTTGAGTAAGGCGTAAGAAAACTATCGCTTTGTAAATGATTCCAACGAGATGATAACCATCGTTTCATCCAAGGGTTTTGTTTTGCCGCATCTGCTGTAGTGTTCTCTGGCGGATTAAACTGTAGAGAAAACATGTCGTGTAAATAATTAGCACTATTTAATATCTCTAAAGTTTCAATATCGGATTGGCTATGATTGATAACTGCAGTCAAAGCTTTAACGGTGTCAATTTCATTAAATAGTGTAAGAAACTCAATTGCTTTAGCTTTGTTAAGCAGGTTTAATTCAGATTTATATAATGCTTTAATATCGGGTATAAACATTGCGGCCTGCTCACCATAAGATGTTAAAACCATTAATGCCCAATAGCGTTTCCATTCATTCTTTGAATTAAGTAAGGTAGTTAATTCTTTTTTTGACTCACTTACCGGCTGATACTGCATATTTGCAATATCAATCAATTCGCTGATCTGAGATTTGTTATCATGACCAAAAGTTTCCGTATCATTAAAGGCTTCTTTTGCTAAGAAAGACTCAGGGTAAAAACTTAAATCTGGCATTGATTTTAATTGCACGTTCAATTTTGTACGTAAAGATACAAGTGTATTTTTATAAGCAGGTTCATTGGCAAGGTTGTTCATCTCATGGGGATCAGTTTCAATATTAAATAACTGTTCAGCACTTTTAGGTTCATAGAATGCTGACTGGTTAGCATTAAGTTTACCTTGGCGATATAAGTCTTTCCATTCTACTGCCGCTGCTTGTTTGTAGCGATATTCACTAAAGAGTGCATCAGGATAATGCGGTAAATAACGACGAACGTATTTAAACTTACCTACACGAATAGCGCGAACAAAGTCATATTTTTCATCCATACGGTCTTCATAACTAAAACTGGTGTCTCTTTTGTTAACACTCGCTAAACTAATATTTTTGCCTATAAAGGCACTACCATCATGCTGCGTTGCTTTATTTAAACCCGCAAGTTTTAGTAAGGTTGGTCCAAAATCGATAAAATTGACGATACCCGAAACACGCTTATTACTGACATTTTGCATATCTTGAGCAACCAAATGCTGAAAGTTTTTTGGAATGCGTACGACTAACGGTACTGAAAGGCCACGTTCATATATATATCCTTTACTTGCTGGCATTACACCGCCGTGGTCACCAAAATAGAAAACAAAGGTATTTTCAAGCTCGCCTTCCTGCTCAAGTTTAGCCATAACCTCACCAATTTTCTTATCAACAATTTGATGCGCATCTAAGTAGCGGGCTTGAGTGTAGCGAAATAATTCGGTATTAGGGTAAATTGGAAATAATTCAACTGAATTTGGATCGTGTTTTGTTACAACAGTCTCTAGGTCTGTTAACGGAAAATGTAATTTATGTTCATGCGTATCCTTCCATGTTTGCATATGGAAAAATGGTTGATTAGGTTTGCGATTCTGCCATTGTGCTTTTTTTGAAGACTCATCCCACTCTTTACTATCTTCAATAAAATTATAATCAAGCTTTGAATTATTCGTTGTGTAATAGCCCGCATTTTTTAACTGAGTGCTAAATACCGTTAGCCCTTGGGGTAAGTTTACCTTTTGTGCTGGACGATGAAATTGCGTACCTATTCTAGGCCCATAAGCGCCTGTTGCTAAGGTGGTTCTTGCTGTTGAACAAACCGGGGCATTAGATAAAGCGTTATCGAAAATAAGTCCATGCTGGGCTAACTTTTCAACATTAGGCATTGCTGCACCTTGCTTATTATAAAGCTTTAAAAAGTGCTTGGAATTATCTTCCGATATTAGCCATAAAAAGTTTGGCTTTTTCTCAACGTTAGCAACATCAACCTTATCGGTATTAGCTGCACTGACAAGATTTGTTCCTGCTGAACATAAAATCAATATCATACTTAATTTTTTAAACATACAAACACTCATAGCTTTATCAATCAACCTTTACGGTTAATAAAAAATAATGTTTACATCGACTTAACCTTTAATTAAGTCGATAACAAACGACAGTTAACTTTAGTTATTGCACACCAGAATACTGCTCAACTTCCATTTCTTTTTCCCAATTCACAAGCTTAGCTTTAAGTTTTGTGACAATGATTGGATTTTCAGTGGCTAAATCAACTTTCTCTGACATATCATTTTCAATATTAAAAAGCTTTAATTTACCACTTCGATAGGCAAGTAACTTCCAATCGCCTTCACGCACAGATGCATATAAATCTTCATATGCACGATAACCATAGATAGGTTCAGTACGTGTTAGTTTTGAGTTATTCTTGATTGTCTCAACAAGAGAAATACCATCAAGGTTTTGGTATTTTTCAACATTACCGCCGCTAATTTCGATTAAGGTCGGAAACAAGTCAGTTGATTGAACAACGCTATCATTGGTTTTTCCAGCTTGTGTTACGCCAGGCCAACTTACAATGAAAGGTACTCTAGCGCCGCCTTCAAATAAGGTATCGATTTTTTTCCCACCCTGTAAAGGTGCATTGTCTAACAAGCCCCCTTGATCAGATAAAAAGATAACAATGGTGTTCTTATCAATATTTTTATCTGAAAGTGCTTGTCTAATTCGACCAATAGATTCATCAACACCCCCCACTAAAGCGGCATGATGTGCTTCCTTATCAGAAAGACCTTTTTGTTTATAATGTTCATATAAATCCTTTCTGCCCTGCAAAGGACTGTGTATACCGTAATACCACATAGACAACATAAAAGGCTTATCTTGATCAAACTCTTCAATAAACTCAACGGCATCATCAGTTAATTTATCAGTTAAGTAGCCTTCTTTAACGTCTTTATAAACATCACTATTTTTAAAAAATGGTGCATAATAACTTTTAGGGTGACCCCAATTTGTTGTACCGCGTTGCTGATCAAAACCTTGATCTGTTGGTAAATACCCTTCATGACCTAAATGCCATTTACCGACAAACATATTATAATAACCTTGCTCTTTTAAGGCTTCTGCATAAGTCGTATATTCAGTATCTAGCCAATTAACACTAGGCACCTTTGCGGGATCTTTTTCCCAATAATGAAAGCGTTGTTCAGTACGACCATATTCATCAAAGCCATATTGCGGTTTATGCGGTATATGCCTTACCATTTTTATTCTGGCTGGATGCTGCCCTGTCACTAACGTTGCCCGACTTGGACTACAGGTAGGTGTTGGTATATACATACTATTAAAATCGACACCATCGCCTGCCAGCTTTTCTATATTAGGTGTTTCGTAATGACTATTTTTACTTGTACGAGATGCCCAGCCCATATCATCAACAAAAAACAACACAATATTGGGCTTTTTATTTGGCTCATTTACTGTTTTTTCTGCTGCGTTTACTACCGTGCTTGCCGTTTTATTTTTACTAACGTCTGCACAACCTATAGTGGCTATTAAAGATAATGTTACACTTAAACTTGTTGCTAATTTAATCATGGTTATATTCCTCACCCTCACCGATTAATGACTATTACTTAATAGAATGATCATTAATTAACGATTTTTTAGATTGTTTATCAGCTTTAATTACTTGTTTATATTCACCTTTGTAACTATTATTTTTGATTATTACATTTTTACTATTTACTAAATCAAAAACAGGTGCGTCTGGGTAAAGAGAAGGCTTATCAATATCACGCGTGATTTCATTACCTTCGATCAATAAACCGTCTACACGGTCAGCCCAAACTATACGACCGCCATGTGAAGAGATTTTATTATTGATAAAACGAATGTTTTTGTCATAACTCGCGGTTTGATCAAAAGTCTTTCCTAATTTTGGTGTGATATACATCACCGCTTGCTCAACACCAGAATAGGAATTGTATTCAAAAGTATTATTTTGAATTAATATGTCACCAACAGCGCCTGCTTCAAACCAATTAAAGGTCTCGCCGCGAAATAGAATACTCGCCATCATTGAAGATAAATAGTTGTTTTCAATAACCGTTTTCAAAGGTGTTTTGACTACAATGTTTCTGGCTCTATGATCCATAATGGTTGAATTACGAATAGTAAATGTTGGATACCAGGTTTTATTTTCTAAAATATCACCCGCTTTCAAATCTGCAGGTATATTATCGTTGAAAGTTAATTCGGTATATTTTTCGTTAAGAACACGTACATTTTTAACGATGCCTGTTTCTTGGCGTGCAGGACTAGGTTGTTTAATAAACCATACAGCATCATTTTTAGCCGCAAATTCATAACCCAGCTGTTCATAATGAACTAATTCTAATATAAGGGTATTTTCGTCAATAATTTTATCAACTTTAACGTAAGTACCACGAAGGTTAACACCATCGTCTAACATGTTTTCAAATCGTGCATTGTCAATTAATACATGCCCTTTACAGTTGGCAAAATGAGAAGCATCTGCAATTGTCGATATTACTCGGTCACTACCATCAGATAAATGAACGCCAGAGTTAAGTAAATTGATATCGGTCGTACGTTCAAATAAAAAGCCCATACCTAAAGCATGATGAACTTTTACATTGTTAATCGTAACATTTGATGAATCCTTAACTTGAAAAGCAGGTGCATATCTGTGTTTATCTCTATCACCTTTTGAACTAATTAAGCTACCAACCGGTGGCATATTTTTTAATTCTTCATAAATCCTTAAAACACCATTTGGACGTTTCTCAACTTTAGTCGGTCTACTTTTAAAGCCAGATGTATTGTGATAAACACGTTTATGCGCTTTATCCCACACCATTGAGCTACCTAGTTCATTGAAAGAAAAACCGTCTACTAATGGAAATTGTATTTGGTCTTTTACCAATTTCCAATGGTGGCTGCCACTTGCTGGTTTAACATCTCTCCAGTTTTCTTTTTCATTAACAGCAACAACTTCAGATAAAAAAGTAAAAGGAATATCCCAATCAATGGTTAAATCTTTGATACTAATTTTTTTATTGTTGTATAACTGAAATGGAGCAACTTGGCCGTGGAAAATAAGATCAGCGCCATTGCCTTCAATTTCAACTGATTTAAAATTGTCTAAAGGGAAAATAACATTTTTCATCCCATTACCATGATTAGTTACAGTGCTATATCTTGATACGGCATAATCAGGTAGAAACTTATAAGTCCCCTTTTCTAAAATAATTTTAATCTCATCATCTGTAACAGATTCTAATGCTGCACGTAATACCGGTGTCATATCTGCAGACGAGGGTTGTAATTTTATAATCTGTTCAGCAGCAGCCGACGTACTTAAAGTACCAAGAAAGGCAGCTAAGATAATGGTGTTTTTATGTCTTTTTATTAAATTCATTTTTTATTACTCGTTCTTATTTTAAAATTGAACACATAATCATTATGGCACAAACAAGGTGTTGCGTTAAACCTTATTGTAAATATAAATTTATGTAAACAAAACTTACATATATTTACATTAATACTTATCCTAGATTATAAAATTTATTCATTACCCAAGCATAATTTTCAGAGGTAACCTATTGTTTAGACGTGTATATTAAAAAAGTTATCGCTAATTATTAAAAGCATAGATAATTTCTTGATTGAATTTTTCATTAGCCAATAAAACTGTCGAAGGAAAACTATCATTATTAGGAGCATCTGGCCAAAACTGCGCTTCTAAGCAAACGCCTTGGTTTTTCTTAAAGGGTGTTGCCAAGTAATTGCCAGTGTAAACCTGTACACCGGGAAGTGAGGTAAACAAAGACAAAGTAATATTACTTTGTGGTGATGTTAATTTTGCTGCTAAACGATTATTAATTCCAACCTTGCCATTTAGATTATGAGTAGATTCATCATTATCTAAAGTGAAACAGTGATCGATGCCATTTGCTAGTAGAATTTGCTCATGTTGATCAGATAAAACCGCTTTTAATTGTGTAGGCTCGTTGAAATTTAAACAACTTCCAAAGGTCGGTTTAATATCCCCTGTCGGGATACCTTCCTTATCAGTCGGGAGATAATGTTGTGAGAATAGCTGTAAATAATGATTGTCAATTAAGCTCTTGTCATCATTTAAATTGAAATAGCAATGATTCGTTAAATTGAGCACAGTATCTTTATCAGACGATGCCTCAAATGAAATTTTTATTTGATTATCCGCTACAGTAATAGTTTGCCAAACATCTACATTACCAGGAAAACCGCCATCACCATCAGGCGTATGTAAATATAGTTTTATCTCATCTTTATGATGATAAATCACCTGCCAAATGCACTTGTTAAACCCTTGTTCTCCTCCATGAAGACAATGCTCTCCAGGCGTTTTTGTTACTGTGTATTCATGATTATTTAAAGAAAAAACACCTTGATTAATTCTATTGGCATAACGCCCGACAGAGGCACCTAAATAAAAGGGGTCGTCTAAATATAATGATAAGTCATCATAACCTAACGATAACTCTTGTTCTTTTAAGGTGATGCTCGAAATGATACCACCAAACGCAAGCACTTTTATTGTTAGCCCTTTTCCATCGCTTAGCTGGTATGGCTTTAAAGCCTGCTCTTCTTGTGGCGTTAATAGTTTTTTGGTGTTCATTTTATTTTGCATACCCATTTGGATTGTTTGATTGCCAATGCCACGTATCTTTCATCATTTGCGTTAAGCTTCTTGTAGCTTGCCAATTCAATTGGGTATTCGCTTTATTTGCATTAGCCCAAAAAGCAGGTAAATCGCCTGATCGTCGAGGTGCAACATCAAAAGGAATAGCTTTCGATGTTGCGCTTTCAAAGGCTTTTACAATAGCAAAAACAGAAACACCATTACCCGTACCTAAATTAAATGCTTCAACACCTCTAAATGACTCATTTTTATTTAGCCATTCAAGTGCAGCTAGGTGACCTTCCGCTAAATCCATCACATGTAAATAGTCACGTTCACAACTACCATCTTGCGTAGGATAATCGCCGCCAAAAATATTGAGTTTAGCTCTTTTTCCTACCGCGACTTGAGCTACGTAAGGAAGTAAATTATTAGGAATACCACTTGGGTCCTCCCCTATTTCACCACTTTCGTGAGCACCAATTGGATTAAAGTAGCGCAACGAAACTGCTCTAAATTGAGCATCAGAAATAGCTAAATCTTGTAAAATTCGCTCAACCATTACCTTATTAGCACCATAAGGACTAGAAGGCGTGCCCAGTTTCATATTCTCATCATAAGGAACGTCGTTTTCTTCGCCATATACAGTGGCAGAAGAGCTAAAAATAAAGTTATTTACGCCAAACTCTTTCATCACTTCTAATACGCAAACCGTACCATGTACATTACTTTGAAAATAACTTAAAGGCATTGTCGTTGATTCACCCACCGCTTTTAACGCGGCAAAATGAATAACAACACTGATTTTATGGTGCTCAAAAACTTCCCTTAGTTTGTCTTTATCGCGAATATCGCCTTCAATAAAGTCAACTGATTTACCTGTTAAACGTTTTACACGCTCAATCGACTCAGCACTCGAATTACATAAGTTATCATAGACAATAACCTCATAGTCATTTTCCAATAAAGTTAAAACGCTATGAGAGCCAATATAACCTGCGCCACCTGTTACTAATACTTGCATCTTTATTCCTTTAACTAAACAAAGGTCAATGGATACCCAGTTGACCTTTATTTGATTACTTCATTAAACTTAAACAGAGATAAATAAGTAGGTTTATCTCTGTTGAGTTAATACTATTACCACCAAGTTGCGTATAAAGCGACAAGGATAAATATCACGCCAAGGCTAGCCACATTAAAAGATTTAGCCGTAGTAAAACTCACGGTATCTAAACTAACGCTGCTATCTTGTGTATTTGGCTTACCCATAATTGACACAAGGTAACAAAGGCCCAAACAAAGCAAGAAAACTAAGCCAACTCGGTCCATAAACGGTAACTCAGGCCAAAGTTGCATTAAGGCAAAAGAAAAAACAGCTGAGCCAAATGCAGCCGCAAGAGCACCCATTGACGTAGCGCGTTTCCAGAACATACCCATCACAAATATCACCACAATGCCTGGTGTAAAGAAGCCGGTAAACTCTTGTATGTATTGGAATGCTTGATCAAATTTACCCAGCAATGGTTCAGCTACAACCAAAGCGATACACAAAGAAATTAACGCAGCAATACGTCCCACATGCACGTAATGGCGTTGACTTTTGTTTGGCTTAAAACGCGTGTATAAATCCATAGTAAAAATAGTTGAAATACTATTGGTCATTGAGGCAAGAGAAGAAACGATAGCAGCAACTAAGGCCGCAAATACCAACCCTTTAATACCGACTGGCATTAATGCCATCATTGACGGATAAGCTTGGTCTGGCGTTGTTAATGAAGGATATAAAACAACGGCAGCAATACCAGGCAGGACGACAATAACAGGCATCAATAATTTAAGGTAGGCCGCAAAAGCGATACCTTTTTGCGCTTCTTTTATATCTTTAGCCGCTAAAGCACGTTGAATAATATATTGATTGAAGCCCCAATAACTGAAGTTCATCACTAACATACCGCCGATTAATACCGAAATACCCGGCAAGCTCATGTAATGCTCATTTTCAGGACTTAAAATCATGTCAAAATGCTCAGGCATTTGATCGGTAAGAATTCCGAAACCAGCTAAAACACCTTGTCCATCTGACACTGCATCAAGTGCTAAGTAACTTAAGAATAGTCCGCCAAATACTAATAACACAACTTGAAATATATCAGTATAGGCAACGGCTTTTAAACCACCGTATAACGAGTAAGCAACAGAGAAAACGGCTAAGAAAATCATGCCGAACATCCAATCAACACCCGCAACGGTTTCAATGGCTAAGCCACCTAACCATAAAACGGCGGTTAAGTTAACAAAGGTATAAACCGCTAGCCAAAAAATTGATAAGGTCGTTTTTACTTTACTATCAAAGCGCTGCTCTAAATATTGTGGCATGGTGAAAATTTTATTATCTAAGAAAATAGGGAGCATATATTTGCCAACTATGATCAAGGTAATCGCTGCCATCCACTCATAAGAAGCAATAGCGATACCTATAGCATAACCAGAGCCCGACATGCCTATTATCTGTTCCGCAGAAATATTTGCGGCAATTAAAGAAGCGCCAATAGCCCACCACGGTAATGATTTACCTGCTAAAAAGTAATCTTCTGTGCTCGCTCCTTCTGCTTTCTCACTGCGAGAAATCCACAATGCAACACATAACAGCCCTATAACGTAAACAATAAAAATTGTGCTGTCTATCGTGCCTAATTTGTTTGCAAAATCCATAATTCCCCCACCTCTTATTTTTAATTATAATTTTTATAATTTCTATTTTGATAACTTATCTAAAAGCACCCTGACTCGCTTTACAGTTATAAATTGTTGCTGCCAACCCAAACTTTTCTGGATAATCTTTATTCACAACTTCAGTCAGTTTAGTCACCATTTCCTCGGGTACTAAAGCAACAATACAACCACCAAAACCGCCACCGGTCATTCTTACACCACCATTAAGACCAATAACATTGTCGATAATCTCAACTAAGCCATCCATTTCTTTAGTCGTTACTTCAAAATCATCTCTCAATGAAGCATGAGACGCTTTCATTAGCGCGCTGAGGGATTCTATATCGTTATTTTGTAACGCTGCTAAGGCTGAAACAGTACGCGTATTTTCAGTGATAACATGTCGCGCACGTTTATACAGTTCAAGGTCTATAATCGATTTATCAGCTTCAAGTTGCTCTAGCGTTACTTCTCGAAGTGCTGACTTACCAAAATGTTTGGCTACTTGCTCACATTGTTCTCTGCGTAAGTTGTATGCACTATCAACCAAACCTCGTTTAACATTAGAATTAACTATAAACAGTGACAAATTACTAGGGATCGGTGCATCTTCAAACGACAAATTTTTACAATCAAGTAGCATTGCATGGCCTTTTTGACCCATGGCAGAAATTAATTGGTCCATAATGCCGCAATTACAGCCGACAAAATTATTTTCAGCTTTTTGACCTAATTTAGCCGCGGTAATACCATCTAAATCTAATTCATAAAGCTGTGCAAATGTTTTAAGAATTGCTATTTCAAAACTTGCAGAAGAGCTTAAGCCTGCACCTTGGGGTACATTGCCTGTAACTGCAATATTTGCTCCTTTGATATCAGGATAAACCGTCATTAATGCCTGTAAGGTACCTTGAACATAATTACTCCACATTTTTTCTTCATCAAATTTTAATTGATCGAGCTTAAATGAAGTTGATTCTTGGTCGCAGTCATGAGCATAAACATTGACTGACATATCATCGCGTTTAGATGCAGCAATGTCAGTGCCGTAGTTAATGGCGGCAGGAAAAACAAAACCATCGTTATAATCAGTATGATCACCAATTACATTTACTCGACCCGGCGCATGACAAAGTAAATGTGGTGCTATTGAAAACTGTTCTTCAAACAATCGTTCAATCAAATCTTGTTGGCTCATTATATGCTGTCCTTGTAATGAACATTGGATAAGCCTTTTAATCTTTCGGCGGCTTGTTCTGCGGTTAAATCACGTTGTGCTTCAGCCATCATTTCGTAACCTACCATAAATTTACGGACGGTAGATGAACGCAGTAATGGTGGGAAAAAGCTCGCATGTAAGGTCCACTCTTGATGCGTTTCACCATCGTAAGGTGCGCCATGCCAGCCCATTGAATACGGGAAAGAGCAATTAAATAAATTGTCATATTTAATGGTTAATTGTTTAAGAATATCCGCCAGCGACACTTTTTGAGCATCCGTTAACTCAGTCATTCTAGCAACATTAAATTTTGGTAAAAGTAGGGTTTCAAATGGCCATGCGGCCCAATAAGGCACAACCACTATCCAATCGTCATTACTGACAACAATGCGCTCTTCATTATCGATTTCTTTTTTTACATAATCTTGTAATAAATTACCGCCATGAAGTTGCTGATAAGCCAGTTGAGCGTTTTGCTTTTTTTCAACCAAGGTAGGTAATTGCTGTTGTGACCAAATTTGTCCATGTGGATGAGGATTTGAACACCCCATTACACTACCTTTGTTTTCAAAAACTTGTACCCACTGATAGGTTTGCCCAAGTTCATGACATTGTACTTGCCACGTATCAACAACGGCTTTAATTTCACCAACGCTAAGTTGTGGTAAAGTTTTACTGTGATCAGGAGAGAAACAAATTACACGGCTTTCACCCTGCTCTGTCGCCATCTTAAATAAAGGGTCATCGTTAACAACTGTTGGCGTATCTTGTTTTAATGCAGCAAAATCATTAGTGAATACAAAGGTCTTTTCATAATGATCATTAACTTCGCCATTAATGCGCGTATTACCAGCACATAAAAAACAACTTTCATCATAAGTCGGCTTTTCATCTTCATCCAATGTTTCAACTTGACCCTGCCATGGCCGTTTAGCCCTGTGTGGAGATACGAGTACCCATTCATTTATTAAGGGGTTGTATCTTCTATGAGGGTGTTCTGTTGGATCAAAATCTTCATTCTTCATTCTATTAATCCCATTTAATCTGTTTATGTTTTTCGTGTTTTATTGCAAGACGGGAACGCGCAACACCTACAGGTAAAGATACTCGATTTAATATTAAAAGCAACAATTAGCTATAAAAAGTGATGAATAAATAGTAACTAAATATCCATAAGGTTAAAGGAAAACACAAAAATAAAAGTTATACCATTGATTTAAATGTCAATTAAATAAAGTTAACCATGTAAATTAAAATTTAGAGGCAAGCGATATAACTTATATATTACGTTTAAACATAGGCAATAAAGCTGTAATCCAGAACTTTAAAACTCTAACGTGTAACGCAACACCTTTTCACGTAGTGTATCGTACCTTTTTTCTGATTTTACGTTGATAAAATGCGAGTTTACAGATACCTGAGCGAACGATGTACAAGGTGCATCTTTTTATAAATGGTAACTCTTGATTAGAAACAAAGGTGACTATGCATCTAGTTCACAACTAAAATTCAACCTGAAATTTAGATATTAATACATACCTGTTGATAAATTTATTGTCTGTTCTATATCAAACTAAGATATAGAATGTTCTGGTAAAGCAGAATAATAAGACATATTTATAGTGGTCGCTTTAAACTCAATTGGTTTCTAGTAGAGTGTGCTAAGTCCACACCTCCATTAATTAAAATACATTTCTATTTTGAAGTGTTACATGCCATTAAAACAGATCAACCTTGCGTGTTTTAAACAAAAAAACGTAATGCATGATAAACAGCAGAGATTGGTCGAAACTTATGAGTGATAAGTTTACTCTGGGACAGAGTCACCCATTGAAACCTCCGACTTAGGATAGCGTAAAACCCAATAAAAGAGAGCAACAAAACCACAGACCCACCATCGAAAACACTACAAGTTATTGATACAATTGTCATTTAACTGGATATATTAAAATTACACTTAAATGAATTGATAAATAAAATATTATAATACAACAAAATCATTGCAAAATGGTTGCGCATAACCCCTAATAGGTTGCTAACTTTCAATAGGGGTGATACCTATTAAAAGTTAGTAATACATAATAAAAATATAATATTTAGCAGTGTAAATACTGTTAAAAAAATATTTACATGGACTTACTAAGGGAAGGAAATAATGAAAAAATCAATTAATACTAAGGTATTACCTCTTGCGTTAGCAATATCCAGCGCGCTATTTACTCAGTATGGTTTTGCTCAGGAAAATAAATCAATTGAAGTGATTGAAGTTTCTGGTATCCGTAGCAGTTTGATTGAATCAATGGATTTAAAGAAAAACGCGTCATCTATACAAGATAGTATTGTTGCTGAAGATATCGGTAAATTTCCCGATCAAAACGTTGCAGAATCATTACAACGCATCACAGGTGTAATGATTTCTCGTACCAACGGTGAAGGTGCAAAAGTTACCGTACGTGGATTTGGCCCTAAATTTAACTCAGTTCACCTTAATAATCGTGTTGTTGCGACAACTGACAGAGGCCGGGAGTTTGACTTCCAATCTTTACCTTCTGAACTCATTTCGGGTGCTGATGTAGTTAAAGCGTCGAGAGCGAATATTGCTGAAGGTAGTTTAGGTGCCTATGTAAATATCAGAACAGCTCGACCTTTAGATAAAGCTGGCTTTCAAGCCGCGGGGTCTATTAACGCAAAATATAATGACCTAGCTGAAGAAGTTGATCCTAAAATATCAGCAATTGTGAGTAATACTTTTGTAGATGATACTGTTGGTGTGTTATTTGGTCTTTCTCAATTAGATGTTACCAACCGTATAGACAGCGCAGGCGCTAACCGTTGGGCTTTTTTTGATGCCGCCGACACCGTTTTTGCTCCAGGTCCTATTACTGATGAAGCAGGCAATGCCGTTACTAGTGGCAGTATTTGGTTTCCAGGTCGCGCATGGTACTCAATGGATACCGAGTCTAGAAAACGCACGAGTGCTAACTCAACCATACAGTGGGCTCAAAACGATGATCTCACTCATACATTTGACGTTTTGTATTCAAAGCTAGATCGTGAAGCGTTTGGTAATGGGATCCAAGTACCTACTCAACGTGATGGTTTCACTGATGTTATTGTATCTCAGTACGGTACAGCCTTAGCAGCAACAAAAGCAGCAAGTCCTATTGATGGCCGCTTTCAAGTTGAAGGTCAAGAATCTGAACAAATAGCAACAGGCTTTAATAGTAAGCTTTTCCATGACGAGTGGACATTTGAGCTCGATTTATCTTACTCGAAAGCTGAAGCAACAGAGAATCGCGGTGCCTATATTCCACATATCGTTAACGCAAGTGTAGACCAAAGTGTACTTCCGGGCGATCCAGGCTACCAAGCTAATCAAGAATTTGGTCTTATTTTAGATGAAGATTATATTCGTTACGACAGTCGTGGAGGTGATGTAATTAATGTGGAATCAACCCTAGACTGGTCTGATCCCGCAGCAGTTCGAGCGCATTGGAATGACGTTGCACAAATGGAAAGAGAAGATGAAATCAAGTCAATTAAATTTGATGTTAATTACCAGTTAGATAAGGGTATTTTTACTTCTATTGATGCAGGTATAGCAATCAGCGAGCGTAAAAAGTCACAAACGGCATATCGTATTGCAGACAGTTGTGTGAACCTTGCCTTGCCTGAAGCTGAGCAAGTACGTACTTGTAACTCAAGTGCCGACTTAGATGACAGTATATTTGCTATAAACAGTAACAATGGTTTTTTAAGCGATGTAGCAGGTAACTTTCCTCGTGACTTTGTCTTAATTAACGATTTAAATGCTTTTACAGATGCTATTGGCCAAATTCGTAAAGAGTCTAATTGGAATGAAACGTCAGTTCGACCAAATGAAACTGTTTCAAACACCGAAGATATTGCGGCACTATATGTGCAACTAAATATGGAAGGTGAGCATTCATTATTTAACTGGAGTGGCAATGTTGGCTTCCGACAAGTAAAAACTAAAGTCTCTTCAGTTGGTAATGCTATTGAACTGTTGGAAGTAGTTTCAGTTTTAGGTGGCTCTGAAGGAGGTTTAATTGATGCAACCTATACTGAACCTGCGTTTTTAACCAAAGAAAATGACTATTCAAATTTCTTGCCTAGCGCTAATGTCAGCCTTGATTTTAACAATGGTTATTTCCTCAAAGCAGGGGCAGCTAAAGTTATGACACGCCCAGCTATAGAAGATATCGGTGTAAATCGTTCATATAACTACGAACGCGCAACTGATGCATTCCAAACGGGTGGTAACCCAACGCTTGAACCGTATGAAGCAACTCAGTTTGACCTGTCGCTAGAGTACTACGCAGAAAATGGTGACGCATATAGTCTCGCGTTCTTCCGTAAAGATATTGCAACATACATCTCTACTAATACTGTTCAAAGAAATGATCAATTTATCATTGATAAGCTCGATGCTAACGATAATGTTATACAAGTACCGCTAGTAGAAACAATTACTGAAAAAAATAATCGTGACGGTGGTACGGTAAACGGAATTGAAATTGCAGGTTTGCATTACTTTGATTACTTACCTGGCTTCCTTAGTGGTTTCGGTATTCAAGCAAACTATACCTTCACTGACAGTAGCGATGACAATGCTGATACATTTACGCAAGACGGTGTCGTCGCACCAGGTAATGGCTTAGAAGGCTTGTCTGAAAATGCTTATAATATTATCGCCTTTTACGATAAAGATGCCTTTCAAGCACGTATTGCTTACAACTGGCGTGAAAGTTTCTTAGAATTTCGTCAAGGTCCTATTTTAGGCAGTAATGGCATTCCTCAACATGTTGAAGACTATGGTCAATTTGACTTTAGTACATCATATGACATCAATGAAAACTTCACTATAAATGCTGAAGTGATTAACTTAACCGATGAAAGTAACTTACGTTATGCTGATGTAAGAGAGCGTGTGGTTAATTTAGCTTATTCTGGTCGTCGATACCAAATTGGTGTCTCTGCAAAGTTTTAGGTTTTAAAATTGAAATAATGTTAAATAATCAAACAAGCTCTAGGTGTTAGTATAGAGCTTGTTTTTTTGAAAAGTATAAGAGGATGGTAATGTCTAACGAACAGCAAATAAAAACCTTTGTGATTGTCGGAGGAGGAACCGCTGGTTGGATATCAGCGGCTATTTTATCCAGGGCCTTATTGAATCTGCCTTGCAAAATCCGTTTAATAGAGTCACCTCATGTACCAACCATTGGTGTTGGCGAAGCTACCATTCCTTCTATTGTAGACATGCTGGAATACTTAAAAATTCCTCTAGCTGAATTTATATTAAAAACCAATGCAACATTTAAACTCGGTATTAAGTTTTGTGATTGGCATAAATTAGGCAGTCATTACTGGCATCCATTTGGTCATGTTGGCAATAAAATAGAGGGTAAACCCTTTTATCAACATTGGCTGAAAAACAAGTTAAATGGGGGGACGTCTGAATTTACTGATTTTTCTCCTGCTATTGCATTAGCCAAACAAAACCGATTTTTCATACCTGATCCACAAAATCCCACTAATTTATCAGCATCCACGTATGCATTACATTTTGATGCAACCTTAGTGGCTGAGTTTTTATCTCAATACTGTCAAAATAACAGCGTTGAGCATATCAAGGGCCATGTCCAAAATGTTGTGTTAGATACACAGGGTAATATCAGCCAATTAACGCTAGAAAATGGAGCGCTAGTCGACGGCGACTTTTTTATCGACTGCAGTGGCCAACAATCGCTTTTATTAGGCAAAGCCTTAAGAATTGGCTACGAAAATTGGCAACATTATTTACCAGTAAATAAAGCAGTGGCTGCACAATCTAAAGTGATGCGCCCTCTGCCCTCTTTTACCTCTTCATTTGCACATGAACACGGATGGAGATGGCAGATACCATTACAAAATCGCACAGGTAATGGCTATGTATATTGCGACCAATATTGCAGTGATCAACAAGCTCAAGATCTACTTGCAAAAAATGTTGGTGATTTTATAACAGAGCCCAGAATTATTTCATTTACAACGGGTAAACGACACAAAATGTGGCATAAAAACTGTCTAGCGGTTGGCTTGTCATCAGGTTTTTTAGAGCCATTAGAGTCCACCAGCATTTACTTGATAATGAAAGCCATGCTTAACTTTGTGCAAACAATACCCAGTAAAAAATTGCATCAAGCACCGATAGATGAATTTAATCGTAAAATGGATCATGAATATGAATGTATTCGCGACTTCATTGTATTGCATTACAGTGAAAGCAAGCGTACTGATTCCCCTTTTTGGCAAATGTGGCAAAACTTAGCAATACCTGATTCCCTCGAAACAAAACTCGACTTATTTCGTTCGCAAGGTCAATTATTTCATGATACTGATGATTTGTTTGCCACAGATAGTTGGTATTCTGTATTGGAAGGAATGGGTGTACGCCCTAACGAATATGACCCGCTTATCGATGCGTCTGATTATTCAAAAATTCAACAAGCGCTAGTAAGTTCACAAATAGCACTTGATCAAAGTGCGGCTAAAGCCCTTGAACACATGGCTTATATTAAAAAAATAAAATTCTAATCGCTAATAAAGCAGGCCATTTCATGTTTAAAAAAATAAAAATCAACTATTTATTATTATTCGCTTTATCTTATTCATGGCATGCCATGGCTGATCACATTAACTATACGCCGAACGAATTAATAAACACATTTGATCTACTCGATACGAATAAAAACAAACTGTTAGAGGTGTTTGAATTCAAAGCCCAGAATAGGGATATATTCGAACATGTGGATATAAATCTTGATAACAAACTTTCGAGTAAAGAATTTAAAGCCTACTTTAGTTATCAAAATAGAATAATTAAAGAACGTAAAAATATAAAAAATGAACAAGCACACCTGAACATAGCTTATGTTGAAAACGGACATAGGCGACAAAAACTCGATTTGTATATTCCCGACAATCTACAAACTAAACCTATGCCCTTAGTTATTTGGATTCACGGCGGTGGTTGGAAAAGAGGCACTAAACTGCTTTTAGGTAAACAAATAGCGTTACTTGAACAAGGTTTTATTTTAGCCTCAATCAATTATAGATTGAGTCGTCACGACACCTACCCAGCACAATTGCACGATGTAAAAGCGGCTATACGCTTTTTAAGACACAATGCTAAAACCTATGGCATTGATCCCAATAGAATAGGTATTTGGGGAGCTTCAGCGGGTGGGCATCTAGCTGCTTTAGCCGCTACAACGGGTGATGATGCTAGCTTAGAAGGAAGCTTAGGCGTAACTAATGCTTCTAGTAAAGTTCAAGCTGCAGTTATTTGGTATGGCCCTAGTGACATGTTAAAAATGTTTGAACGACGAAAAAACTCGCTGCCTATTGGGACGAATTTATTGAGATTTCCGGTGCCTAAACTCTTCGGCGGTACACCTGAAACACATGGGCAACTATATCGCCAAGGTAGTGCTATTAATTATGTAACGCCCAATGACCCACCCTTTTTAATTATGCACGCAAATAAAGATCCCATTGTCCCTCTGGATCAAAGCAAAATTTTGCATCAAAGCTTAACAGATAACCAAGTATCCAGTGAATTTCATATCGTAGAAGGTTCAAAGCACGACTTTTTCAGAGGGGATGAAGAACACAAAATACTTCATCAATTTTTGACAAAAAAATTAATAAACAATTAATAAAAAATAAGCAGTTATATATTTATGAAGAATATGCCCCTATTTCTCGCTGTTTTACTCTGTAGTGTATTTAACGTTATATCACTTAACTCATATGCAGAAGACTATAAAGTACATGCCCCTTTTAATAAGCCGATCCTAAACGCTAAAGCAGGGGATATTCTTTCGTGGATCGATCCCGAAAAAGCCATCAGTGCTGTTGCTTATCATAAAGGGCTTTTAATAACCCCGTTAAGCTTTGACTTTGGTGGTGGTATTGGTGAAGGCGCTTTAGCGGCTTACAATGTTGATGATCCTACCAACCCTAAAACCGTTTTCGACTCACGAGACTACCCTAATATTTACCACAACAATGAGTCAGACAAACATTATTTAGGTGATTTAGGAGAAGTACATACACTATATTTTCATAAAGATTATTTATATTTGACTGATAGAGGTAAAAACCGCAACGGCTTTATAATTTTAGATTTAGGGCCTTTATTTGATGACGACCCTAAAACGTTACCTAAAGTTATATCTCGTTTTTATTTTCCAGGGGTTGAAAAATCTACCGTTTATGACGGCTTTAGTTTTTCACCTGTTTGGGTAGGCGGGAAATATGCTTTTGCCCCTACAGGTTCTACTGGTTTGTATATTATAGATACAACTAACTTAGAAAAACCGAGATTACTTAAACACTTAACCAAAGATAAATTATACAATCAAGTATTACGATCTGCTCATGCGATAGGCGACTTATTAATTTTATCACCTACGGCAATTGCAAGCACAACAGGTGATATGGTGTTGCTTGATATAAGTGATCCCAGTACCCCATTCCTGATTAACCGACATACTATTAAAGTAGGATATCAAGGCATACTTTATGGTTCTCGTTTTTACAATGGTGCATTTTCGGGTGATAGAGGTACCGCGAAAACATCTGAAATCATCACCTATGATTTTTCTGATGTTGAAAACATTAAAACAATTGAACTTGCCACTACCGATCAATTATTCAAGCCTGAATACATTTATGTGAAAGATGATGATTTATATATTGGCCATTACCCTGGTTTAACGAAATGGTCAGTTAATCAGGATAAAGCGACTTTAGAAACCAGAGCAGAGCCACAATACCCACCTGCTGACGATTATGCCTTTATTTCATCGCTAGGCAACCTAACCGTTATTACCTCAGACCATAATGTCAGTAGTAAATTAAGTATTGCTGCTGCAAGTATAACTCCTGATACTAGAGCCCCTAAAGTTAACTACATTTTACCGAAGAAAGGTGAAAACAACGTTTCTTTGCTTTCAAAAATTGGTATTTCATTCTCAGATTTTATTGATAATGGCAGTTTAGAATTTGGCGCAACTTACCTGATTGAAAAAGCCACCAAGAAAGTCGTACCAAGTAACTTTAGCCATGGCATGGGCATAGTGCACATCGTTCCTAAGGCACCTTTAAAAACCAATACATCGTATGAAGTTATCATTACTTCAAACTTAAAAGATACTGTTGGCAACGCTTACCAAGGTGAAGAAATTGTTACTTACTTTTCTACTGGTGATCAGTTAAATGAATTTAGTAGTGAATTAATCGTTGATGAGCCTAAAAAAGTGGGTGATAACGTCACGTTTACCGCTTCAGTCAAAAGCATGAATAGCGCAGCAGATTTCAGCTATGCATGGAACTTTGGTAATAACACACCAAATACAGAGTTTAGTGGCTCTGCATCTATTCAAACAACATTCGATAAAGCCAATAATTATAACGTTACGCTCATCGTTAAAAATAAAAAGACTAAGAAAACAATTAAAAATTCAGCGATACAAGTTATTTATAACCCCGTTCCAAATGAGCGCCCTCTTTCAAGTTCAACCATGGTAATAGACGAACACATAGCGCAACTTTATGTCGTTAATCCCGATAATAATACCCTGACCGCCATCAGTACTGAGTCTGGTAAGGTTGTATATGAGCAATCAACAGGAAAGAATCCCGTTGCTTTAATACAAATAGATGACCAATTATGGATAAGTAATAAGGATGACGACAGCTTAAGCATTCACAACAAAAAAACAGGTGAATTAGTTAAAACACTGCCACTAGATTATGCATCCACGCCTCACGGCATTACCTTTAATAAAGTAAAAAAACGTGTGTATGTTGCGTTAAGTGGAGCAGATAAGATTCAAGAAATTGATAGTCGATCATTAAAATTAACACGAGAAATCAAATTAAAAGGCCCGTTAAGAAACCTAGCATTTCTCCCGCATAAAAACCTATTGATCGCTCCACAGTTTATTGCAAGCAACCAACAAGGTGCTTTTATTCAATGGGTAAATACGGATAAATGGAACATTGAATATCAACAACGCTTGTCTCTTATTATGGTCCAAGACGGTTTATCTAATGGCCGTGGTTACCCTAATTATTTAGGGCCTGTTGCAGTAAATCCTGAGCAAAATACATTTTGGCTTCCAGGTAAAAAAGACAATTTATTTAGAGGACTTAATCGTGATGGTAATGCCTTAACCTTTGATCATACCGTTAGAAGCATTGCTTCAGCATTTAGCCTTGATAAAAAAGAAGAAATTAAAGCCTACCAAATAGATTTTGATAACAGTGATTTTGCTTCTGCTGCCACCTATAACAAGCTAGGTAATATCCTTTATATTGCCACCATGGGCAGCCAAACAATAACCGCGATTGATGCGTATCAACCTAATAAACAATCTACATTTAATAGTTATGGTGAAGGCACCATTTCGTTAATACCAAGTAAAGATGGTTCTAAGCTATTTGCTCATAACCAATTGTCTCGATCCATTTCAGTATTTAATAGCAAAGCTAACGGCCATTTACAATTTGAAAATCAATGGAAAACCGTTAATCATGAATTGCTTTCTAGCGATATTTTGCAAGGTAAGCGTATTTTTCATAATTCAACACAAAGTCATTTATCCCGCGAAGGTTATATGAGCTGCGCTAGTTGCCACAGTGATGGTAGCCATGATGGACGCATCTGGGATTTATCTAACTTGGGTGAAGGGTTAAGAAACACCATAGATTTACGGGGTAAATCAGGTATGAAACACGGTTTATTACATTGGACAGGTAACTTTGATGAAGTACAAGATTTTAACGATCAAATAGTTAACCTAAATGGCGGTACCGGTTTTTTATTTGATGCGGTAAAACCTAGCAATATGCATTTATTTCCAAGTAAAGCCGGCATTAATATTGAGCTAGATAATCTTGCAAAATACGTTTCATCGTTAGATAAATACCCAAGAAGTCCCTATAAAAAACCTAATGGTACTTATACGTCAGAAGCCATAGAAGGGAAAAAACACTTTATTAATTTGCAATGTAATACTTGTCATGTGGGCTCAACGTATACTGACAGCATGAGTGGTGTTAGGCATGATATAGGCACAAAAAGCCAATCTTCAGGTAATCGATTAGGGGAAGGTTTAGATGGTTTCGATACGCCTAGTTTAATCAGCCTATGGCAAAGCGCCCCCTATTTACATGATGGTTCAGCTAAAACCTTAAATGATGTATTTCAAGCAGGTAAAGGTGAACCAGCAAAGGCACACAATATATTCAATCAGCTTAATAAGGTTGAGAAAAACGAATTACTTGCTTTTTTACAGCAGTTAGACAGCGAAGATAAAACTAATCTACCCACTTTCAAACAGTCTCTTGATTATGTCTACCAATATAGTAAAAAGAAGCAAAACGTTGGTAAAGGCTTTATTCCTGATATAGATGCAGCAGATGCCAAGCAGTTAAGTTATAGCATTATATCGTCGGTATATAGCAAGCTGTTTTCAATTGATGCGCAAACGGGAGATATAGTTTTTCACTTTAAAGAAGTCTATTTACGTAATATATCGAACAGAGTATTGAAAACAAAAAGAAGTTACCCTTTAACTATTTTAGCCAAAAATACTAGTAATGAAGAGTCTTATAAAATAAACATTAACATCAATATATTATTTCCAAATATAGATTTAGATAACGTATCACTTAACAAGTACAAACGTTATAACACGGTTTTAGATCAAGGAAATAAACTATCTAAAAAAGAGCAAGAGCACTTAAATCAAATAAATAAAAGACTTTATAAAACAGAAAGTAAACTCATCGAAAATCTGTAGATGGACCCATTAATGAATATACCAATAAAAAGCATGTGTATAAATGTACTTATTGCAACGATAGCGTTAAGTACTAATTTCGCTTTAGCTAAAGATGATATTTCGGTACAAACTAAACCTAATATTGTAATCTTTTATGTAGACGATTTAGGTTATGGTGATATTAGTTCGTATGGCGCAACAAGCGTGAATACACCTAATATTGATGAGCTTGCAAAAAATGGCATACGCTTTACTGATGCTCATAGTTCATCTTCAACATGCACACCTTCACGGTATTCATTATTAACCGGTGAGCATGCGATTAGAAATAAAGCGCAAATATTAAAGGGAGATGCACCGTTAATAATCTCGGTAGAGAAACCAACACTGCCTAAAATGCTAAGTAAAGCTGGCTATACCAATGCGGTTATTGGCAAGTGGCATTTAGGACTGGGTGATGGCAACGTTGATTGGAATAATAAGGTATCACCAGGTCCTTTAGAAATAGGATTTGATTACAGCTTTTTGTTACCTGCCACAGGTGACCGAACGCCTACTGTGTATTTAGAAAATCATCATGTGCTTAATTTATCTAAAGAAGACCCTCTATCTGTTAGTTATATAAAAAAGATAGGCGAACGTCCTACAGGCGAAAATCACCCTGCACTTTTAAAACAACAAACTTCCGATACTATACATAATAAGTCGATTATTAATGGTGTTAGCCGCATGGGATGGATGAAAGGTGGTAAAAGCGCTGAATGGAAAGATGAAGATTTTTATTCAGTTTTTACCAATAAAGCCAATCAATTTATAGAAAAAAATAAAAAGTCCCCTTTCTTCTTATTTTTTTCTTTTCATGACATTCATGTTCCTCGATTACCTAATAAAATGTTTCAGGGAAAAACGGATATGGGACCAAGAGGCGATGCCATTGTTCAAATGGATTGGATCACAGGTCAAATTGTCAATAAACTAAAATCAGTCGGTATTTTAGATAACACCTTGGTTATCTTTACCAGTGATAACGGTGCTGTTGTACATGATGGTTATTATGATGATTCTATTAGATTACTGGGCGATCATAAGCCGAACGGCATATACAGAGGCTCAAAGTACAGTGCTTATGAAGCCGGCACCCGCGTTCCTACAATCATTCATTACCCTAATGCAGTTAAACCGGGTGTAAGTGATGCCTTGATGAGCCAAATTGATATTTATGCTTCATTAGCAAAGTTAGTTAAAGTAGACCTAGCAAAAGATGAAGCAATTGACAGTGAAAACCATTTAGCTGCTTTTTTTGATGCAAGTAAATCTGCACGTAGGCTATTAATTGAAGAGTCCCCCGGTGCTTTATCGTTAAGGGAAAACAATTGGAAGTACATTCAAATCAGTAAAAGAGCGAAGAAAGGCAAAAAATCTAAAAGAAAAATGAGGCCGGTTAACGGTAATAATGTTGAACGTGGCTATTTAGCTGAAGTGCAATTATTTAATTTAGAGACTGATGTTGAAGAAACGATGAACCTTGCGAAACAAGATCCTAAACGCTCAATAAAAATGAAAAAAATAATACAACAAATATTAAACAAAACAGAGCGGTAAATTAATATCCTAAGGCATGTAATTCGTTACACCGCATGAAAAGTTCTACTTTGTAAAAATATAAACACACAATAACCACCTTGAAATATAATATATAAAGACCAATAGTGACCCTGTAACAGATTTTGTTAAAGGGTCCCAAAGGACATAATTGCGCTCATATTCTATTCTTTTATAATGCCCTCAATAGCTGTTAACTCATCCATGGTAAAATCTAATTTACTCATTGCTTTTACGGAATCAATAATTTGTTCTTTCGAACTTGCGCCGATTAAACACGTCGTTACTGTGTCATTATTTAACGTCCATGCGATTGCCATTTGAGCTAAACTTTGCCCACGCAGTATAGCCAGTTCATTCAGCGCCCGTACCTTAGTCATTTTTTCTGCAGTAATATGCTCTTCACTTAAGTGGATGATGTCTTTACTGTGAGCTCTTGAATTTTTTGGAATGTCATTAAGGTACTTATTGGTTAATAACCCTTGAGCAAGCGGAGAGAAAACAATAGAGCCAATGCCATTTTCTTTTAATACATCAGTTAATCCATTTTCAATCCAACGATCGAACATATTATATCTTGGCTGATGAATTAATAATGGCGTACTTAGACTATTTAATATCTCTATGGCTTTTTTTGTTTGCGCTGGTTGGTAATTAGAAATACCTACATAAAGCGCTCGACCTGAACGGACAATATAGTCTAGGGCTTGCATCGTCTCTTCAAGTGGCGTTTCAATATCCATTCTGTGGTGATAGAAAACATCGAAGTAATCAAGTCCTGTGCGTTTTAAGCTTTGATCGCAACTTGACACTAAATACTTACGTGACCCGCCATCGCCAAAAGGACCTGGCCACATATCATACCCAGCTTTACTTGAGATAAATAACTCATCTCTGTAAGGGCTTAAATCTTGTTTAAATACCTGCCCAAATGTTGACTCAGCTGCGCCATAAGGTGGACCATAATTATTCGCTAAATCAAAATGATTAATCCCTGAATCGAAAGCGGTTTGTATCATGCCACGGGCATTTTCATAAGCGTTGCAGGAGCCGAAATTTTGCCACAATCCCAAAGATAACCTTGGTAGTTTTATACCACTGTTTCCACAGCGTAGATAAGGCATGTTTTTGTATCTATCTATGTTAGCTGCATAAATTGAGTTAGGTTGATGAGTGATCACAGCTGCCTCCTAAGGCATTTAACATTTGTAGGAAAATATGAGTATAAGTTCAATATAAATATAGCTCTATCGCTATTTTAAAATTCTGTATATTAATCAATCTAAGATAGTTTTAGCCGTTTAGCCGACGAAACAATGATAACAATAATAATCCTGTGAATAATACTGACATTGTTCCTGCCGACGATTCATCGTCTTTAACCACTTCAATAACCTCTCCTGCTAAAACTTCAATATTGCCGCCAGTGTCTGTTGCATCAACTTGGCAGAGATCGCCAACACCATTGTTATCTGAATCTTTTTGCATCGGGTTAAAGGTCGATACACAATTATCCAAAACATCAGAAAATCCATCGCCATCTTGATCATCAAAAATTGGACACGACACCTCAGGCACAGGTAAGTCGGCTAAGCTACAGCCTCTTATTTTCATGCTATTTAAAGTGAAATTTTCACTGTGTAAAAATGCATCATTTAACCGCGTGATTGGACCATAATTAATTTCATAACAACCATTATCTTCACCGCCAATACAACCAGAGGCTACATTGGCAATATCGTTAATTACACCAATAGAACGACCTGAATACGATTCAAAATCTGGATAACGACAGCTAGTACGAATTTCATTTCTTTCTTCACAAGCAAAAAAGGGTAAATCTTTACCTTTAACTTGCGCTAACTCTCCACCTTGAACGGTTATACCGCCAATATAAGAGCGGCTATCAAAACTACCTAAATTGTCAACGGTACCCGGTTTATTATCTAAAAAACCTTTTGCAACACGCACGGCATAAGTAGAGTTAATTGCCGTAATACCTTCAACATCAATAATACCTTGATCAACTCTATGCGGCGAAGTAACCATGGCAGTATCGCCATTAACAATCTTAATATTACGACCTACAATGTCGTTAAGCGTGCCAATATTTACTAGGTTAACTTCTCTAACACCTGTTTCTAATCTTAGCGTTACACCGCCCTTACCTGCTAAGTTTTTAAAGAGCACCGTTCTACCTGTTTGCGTTTGCACCAACCCATAACCAACATGTGCATTCTCTATGCTGACATTTTTAACTATGCCATTGGTTGGTATATCAGCAATCTGTAAACTGTCAGGTAAATTCAATACAACGCCTGAAAATTTAGAATAAGTATCGTTAATTTTTATGCCTGATATTTTAAAGTTTTTTGCATCACTCACCTCAAAAACTTTAACACCGTTATAATCGCCTTTGGGTATATTAACGCTCAACCATTGACTACTATCTTCAGAGTCTTCAGCAGTAGTGGTAACAGCTACATTTTCTACATGCTGCTGGTTACCCATATGGAACATAATAATATTTTTACCAGTCGCACTTTCGTCCAAGAAAGGTAATAGCGTTGAATTGGATGTAAATGCTAAGTGCACATTAGATTTCAAGCGAATGTCTTTTAAGTAATATTGACCGTCACCTATTTGTAAAGTACCACCACCATCGGCCGACAGTTGAATGATTTGTTGATTGAGTAACTCACTATCAAGAAATGAATTGTCTCCACTTAACTCTACAGATAACTCATAGGTCGGGATCAGATCGGTATAAAAACGCTCTTCGTTGTCTGTTAATCGTTCCGCTTGGCACGTCATGCTTACCAACGCTGTTGCCAATATCGCAATAGTTTTCATATTGTACCCTTTCTTATTGTTACTTTGAGCTTTTAGCCTTATTAGAGGTTTTTTATATTCTAATAAAGTAAATAAAATTGAGCCTGTAGAAAAAAATAAAACCTAGCACTTATTAAAGCGCTAGGTTGGTTATTATCGTTTGAATTATTCAATTAATGCTAAAACGAGTGCTTTTTAGGTTTCCTATATAAAGCAGAAAACGCAAAAGCAAACAAAGCAATACTCGCAGGCTCTGGAACTTCATTCGCAACAATTTGTACTGAGTGTTGGATGTCAAAAGCCTGGTCAAAGTAACCTGGTGAATCACTGATAAAGAAATAAGAAACATTAAAATCGAACCTTCCTATTTCAGTAGCAACAAAACTTAATGTCCCCAAATCAAGCACCATATCGGTCAGTGAAAAAGGAGCTTGGCTGCCATAAGTGCTTAAGCTATAGGTCCATTCCTTAAATAAACTGTCAAATGATACAATTGGATCAGCATCTACATCGGTAGTGTATAGACCAGATAAATACGCTGAATCAAAAGTGCCCTTGTTGTCTGAAAACATAAAGTAAGTAGCCATATCGAAATTTTTATCGAGCAAATTACTTATCGGTTCATTTTTTTCTAAACTCAGGTTGATGTTAATGGTGTCGCCAATGGCATAATTGTCAGCGTCTGAACTAACAATAAGCCCAGCAACGCTATTAAAACTACTCACAAGCAAACAGAAAGTTAACATTACATTTTTCATAATAAAATCCCTGGTTAATGACTATTCAGAACAACGAGTTCGGGTACACAAACTGCGTAATCGGCTAACATCACTTTGATGTACTCTGCCATCACCGTTAAAATCAAACTCGATTCGAACAAGCGCAGGGTTTCTTATGGCGCGCACAAAATATGAAATATCTTTACGGTCAACGTCGTTATCGCCATCAAAATCACCTAAAACACCGTAAACAGGATCAAATGGGAAATCGTCCATGTTATCTTCTACACCGTCATTATCATCATCGGTGTCTGCATTATTGCCCATGCCATCACCATCGGTATCAAGCCATTCAGAGGCATCTAAAGAGAATGTATCATCCTTATCTAATACACCGTCATTATCATCATCAGTATCAGCATTATTTCCTATACCATCACCATCGGTATCAAGCCATTCAGAAGCATCTAAATAGAAGGCATCATCCTTATCTAATACGCCGTCATTATCATCGTCTTTGTCGGCTTTATTGCCAATACCATCACCGTCATTGTCAAATTTTTCATTAGGGTCTAATGGGAAGGCATCTAAGGTATCTTTACGGCCATCGTTATCATCATCAGGATCAGCATTATTTCCTATGCCATCAAGATCGGTATCTACAGTTTCAGAGGCATCACGTGGAAAGGCATCAAGCGCATCGTCAGTACCATCATTGTCATCGTCTGGATCACAAACATCACCTAAACCATCTGAATCAGTATCAAGTTGATCTGCATTTGCAATAGCAGGACAATTATCAGATTCATCAGCAACTAAATCACCATCGGCATCAATAATTGCAATTTCACTTCGAGTCGGATCTAACGGAAAAGCATCTAAGGCATCTTCAACACCGTCATTATCATCATCGGCATCTGCATTATTACCTATTCCATCACCATCGGTATCAAGCCATTCGGTTGCATCTAAATAGAAAGCATCATCCTTATCGAGAACACCATCATTATCATCGTCTTTGTCAGCTTTATTACCAATACCATCACCATCAGAATCAAACTTTTCTGTCGGGTCAAGTGGGAAGGCATCTACCGTATCTTTTCGACCGTCATTATCATCATCAGGATCTGCATTATTTCCAATACCATCGTTATCCGTATCGAGTGTTTCATCAGGGTTTTCTGGGAAAGCGTCATCTACATCTAATACACCATCGCCATCAGTATCTGTTGCATCAACTTGGCAGAGATCGCCAACACCGTTGTTATCTGAATCTTTTTGCATCGGGTTAAAGGTCGACACACAATTATCCAAAACATCAGAAAATCCATCGCCATCTTGATCATCAAAAATTGGACACGACACCTCAGGCACAGGTAAGTCGGCTAAGCTACAGCCTCTTATTTTCATGCTATTTAAAGTGAAATTTTCACTGTGTAAAAATGCATCATTTAACCGCGTGATTGGACCATAATTAATTTCATAACAACCATTATCTTCACCGCCAATACAACCAGAGGCTACATTGGCAATATCGTTAATTACACCAATAGAACGACCTGAATACGATTCAAAATCTGGATAACGACAGCTAGTACGAATTTCATTTCTTTCTTCACAAGCAAAAAAGGGTAAATCTTTACCTTTAACTTGCGCTAACTCTCCACCTTGAACGGTTATACCGCCAATATAAGAGCGGCTATCAAAACTACCTAAATTGTCAACGGTACCCGGTTTATTATCTAAAAAACCTTTTGCAACACGCACGGCATAAGTAGAGTTAATTGCCGTAATACCTTCAACATCAATAATACCTTGATCAACTCTATGCGGCGAAGTAACCATGGCAGTATCGCCATTAACAATCTTAATATTACGACCTACAATGTCGTTAAGCGTGCCAATATTTACTAGGTTAACTTCTCTAACACCTGTTTCTAACCTTAGCGTTACACCGCCTTTACCTGCTAAGTTTTTAAAGAGCACCGTTCTACCTGTTTGCGTTTGCACCAACCCATAACCAACATGTGCATTCTCTATGCTGACATTTTTAACTATGCCATTGGTTGGTATATCAGCAATCTGTAAACTGTCAGGTAAATTCAATACAACGCCTGAAAATTTAGAATAAGTATCGTTAATTTTTATGCCTGATATTTTAAAGTTTTTTGCATCACTCACCTCAAAAACTTTAACACCGTTATAATCGCCTTTAGGTATATTCACGCTCAACCATTGACTACTATCTTCAGAGTCTTCAGCCGTTGTGGTAACAGCTACATTTTCTACATGCTGCTGGTTACCCATATGAAACATAATAATATTTTTACCTGTCGCACTTTCGTCCAAGAAAGGTAATAACGTTGAATTAGATGTAAATGCTAAGTGCACATTAGATTTCAATCGAATGTCTTTTAAGTAGTATTGACCGTCACTAATTTTTATAGTGCCACCACCATCAGCGGAAAGTTGCATAATTTGTTGATTCAGTAAATCACTGTCTAAAGCAGAGTTGTCTCCCGTTAAGGTAATAGGTAATTCATTGATAGGAATTAATGCTGGATTATAAAATCGATTTTCGTTGTCTGCTAACCTCTCGGCCTGGCAAGTCATACTTGCAAGTGCTGTCACCAATATTGCTATTTTTTTCATATTGAACCCTTCATTATAATAATTATGCTTTTAAGCTTATTTAGGTTTTTTAAATTTTGTAAATTTTGTTCCCTTGGTATAACTTACTATTTGCATTATTGGTTATTTATAACACAAGGTCAACCGCTTTCCCTTTTTAGTGTTTTCAGTAATATAAAATCAAATACATCAGAAACAAAATAAATTAAAAAATATAACAAAACAAAATAAAAACCATAAGACATTGATATAATTCAGGAATAAATATTTATACATAAGTGTAATAAACAGATAAACCAAAAGCACTTAAGTTTAACGATAAACCTAAGTGGGTATTTAAAACATATATTAAAAATGATATATTGTTTAATTGAATTATGTTTTAAATGTTAAAAAGGCTTTTTTTATGGTGTGTTATATAAAAAATAATTATATATTTTTCTGTTTAGGGTTACTTTTTACCACTGTTGCCTGTACTAATATTTCCAATGTAGAAGTAGATAAAACCAGCCAAGAAATTAATGTGGTTTTATTAGCGGGGCAATCAAATATGGAAGGAGCTGGCAACTATGATGAGTTATCACAAAGTATTAAAAACAGAATCACCGCCATTGAGAGCAGAGTTCAATATGCCCTAAGAGATGAAGAAGCTGGACCATTAACCTATAAAACATCTGATTATCATAAGAAAAAGTACGGTGCGTATAAAACATTTGGACCAGAAATGCTGATAGGTTTAACACTTGCAGAGGCCTACCCTAATAAACGTTTTTTATTGCTAAAAACGGCTTATGGTGGCACGTCGCTTTATGGTGCCTGGAACCCATATTGGACTCAAGCTAACGCAATAAAAGCAGAGAAAGGTTATAAAGAAAATTTACCTTTATTTTCCATGTTCAGTGAAAACAATAATAAACAACTTACCCTTTTAGATAATCAAAAGCAGCCTTATAAAATTATCGGTATGGTTTGGCTACAAGGTGAGAATGACGCATCGAAAGAGTTTTCAGCCATAAGTTATCAACAAAACCTAACGGATCTAATTAAAGAACTTCGACATAAATTTAATTTTAAACCTTTTGTTATAGGCCAAATAAATTCAACTTACGGTAAATTCAAGCAAGGACCTGAAATTGTACGAAATGCCATGCAAGTTATTGCTGATGAAGATGTAAACGTTGATATAGTCAATACCAGTACAAATTCAAATTGGTTAGATTACCCTAAACATGACAATGTTCACTACAACACTGAAGGCCAAATTAAGTTAGGAAAAGAATTTGCTACAAAGTTAATGAAATATAACTAAAAATTACTTAAATTTATTCTTTATATCGACTTATCTACTTAATTTTGTTATATATCCAAATTAAGTAGATAAATTCCTACATCTAAATATATCAAAGGTTAATATGATCACAATTAAAGAGATAGCGAAAATTGCTAATGTATCACCTACGACAGTATCTCGAGTGATTAATGGTAAAGGAAAAGTAGGCAATAAATGTCGTAAACAAGTTCAGAAAATAATTGATGAAGTAGGCTATCGCCCTAACATTAATGCCCGTGCATTAGCGGGTCAAAAGACTGAACTTATGGGCATAGTTACGCCTAACTTTTCAAGTCCTTTTTATGGGAGTTTATCTACAGGCGTTTCAGATGCCGCCTTAAGTGAAAAATATAGAGTACTAATGAGTAACTCTAACGATAAAAACACCGTGTTCAATGCAATAGACTCTTTAAAAGAACTCGGTTGTGAGAATATAATTCTACACAATAAAATGTTACCGCAAAAAGAAATTTTAACCCTTGTTGAAGACACCCCAGGATTAGTTGTCATCAACCGTCATATCAGTGAAGTATCTTCACGTTGTGTATGGTTAGACAATTCTTCTGCTGGACGCACTGCCGCAGAGTTTTTATATAATAAAGGACATAGAAAAATTGCTATCATCAATAGTGATAGAGGCATTTCTGATGCGTTCGATCGACTTTTTGGGATCACACATTTTTATGCTAGTAAAGGCATACAAATAAGTGCTGACTGCATTAAAGAAGGAATTCCATCATTAGAAGGTGGGAAAAAATTGGCTAGAGAGTTAATTGATAGTAAAGCTGAATTTACCGCGCTTATTGCCTACAATGACATGATGGCTGTTGGTGCGATGAATGAATTACAAGATATGGGTATTAAGGTCCCTGAAGATGTATCAGTAATGGGTTTTGATGACGTGCTAATTGCATCCACAAGCAGACCAGGTCTGACGACAATGCACTACCCTATTTATGACATGGGACAATACGCCACTCAATTGTCCATACAATTAACACATAATGATAAAAAGCCGGTCAATCAATCTCATCAATTTATGGCAACATTAGTTGAAAGAGATTCAGTAAAAGATATATCTTAATTACTCTTCTGTTGGTTATCATTGTCGAAATGATTGCTTGTGTAGTTAGGTAAAACCAAATTTACCTAACTAACTAACTAACTAACTAACTAACTAATAACGATTTATACTTTACGTTCATCTAAATCGTATTGCTTAGCAAGAATTAAACATATTAAGGCTGATAGAATAGTCCCTCCAGTTAATAATATTCTCATCCACATAATACTCGAATCTGTTTGAGCACTAGCTAATTCAGCATCAAAACCAATCCAGTTTAATGCTGCTCCTGAAAAAATAGCTGATATCGCTATAGTGATTTGTAAAGTCCACATTTGCACAGAAACAAATATACCTTCTCTTCTTAAATCATGCTTTTTTTCATCTGAGTCAATTAAGTCAGTGATCATAGAGGAAACAAGTACCCCTAATGAAGGCCAGACACTAACACATAACAATGCGTCTAAAATTAAAAACCATTCTTGGCCTGGCTGATAAATAAACCATTTCATGATTCCGCCAAAAACACCTAATGTATAAACCCAAATGAGTGTTTGTCGCTTGCCATATTTAGCAGATAACTTGGTTATCACCGCTACAGAAACAAATCCCATTACAGCATAACTACTAGATAATATGCCTTTTGAAATAGCACCTTGAGCTATATCACCATCGTTCATGTAATAAACCAACACATAATAATCAATGTTTGCCGCTAAACTTCCAAGCATAAACTGCGTTATAATGATTAATAATAATATGCGCATATTACGTATTTCGAGTACCGCTTTTATACTCGACATTATTGGAATTGATTTATTCTTTTGTTGGCTTTTATAGCTTCGTTCTTTTATAAAAAGCCCAGGGAGCATGCCGAACAACCCAATACAAACAAGGGCTATTCCCCAGCCGACATACTTAATACCAATTACTACCCCGCCAAAAATACTGAGTTGTGCCAGTGGAAATAACCATTGATAGGTAATACCTCCAAATTTAAAGAAGTAAGCTACAAATGCTAGTATCGACGTTCTTTCCTGACTGTTTGTCGACGCTTCATAGGTTAAACACTTAAGTGGGATCACCCATAACGAATTAGCGAAATAAAATAGCGTAACCATGACTAAAAAATAGCTAACTTGTGTATTGATACTCCAAGACGTTGGGACCATCCAAATACAACCAAAACATACACAACTAAGCCAAGGAAACACCATTAAAAATGGTCTTCTTCGTCCATACCTAGAACGACATTTATCTGAAAGATTGCCAATATAGGGTGCAAAAAATATAACGACAATAGCAGGTAACTTTATGCCGAGGGCAAGCCACATGGGATCAACACCCAGTGTCATTTGATAATAAGGGGTGGCAAAAATACTCAAGCCTTGGTGAGAAAAGAATATAGCTAAAAAGCCAAAGCCTAAAATGATTCTTTGTTGAAGCTTTACTGATTTTTCTTGGACTGGCATAAGCTCATTCATAAATAAAAAAAGAGTGTGTGTGCAATAGATATAGATTAAATATAGCGAGGAATGGCAGAAATTTATATAAAAATAAATTACTTAAGCTTAGAAACTTATAGATACTAGTTTATACCTGCTCCACATCAATCTATCGAGCGGGCAGTTATACAAAATCAGTTATAGGTTATATTTGATAAGCACCAACTATTACAACGTTTAATAAGACCCTGTCATGAAACCTGTTACAGGGTCTTTATTTAAAATTAAATACTTTTTAAGTTGATTTCGGCCGCGACTAATCGATCTGAATAGGCTCTTATATTAATAACACCCTGCTCTGCTTCTTTACTTTTAATAATAAGCATCGCTTTACCATAAAAAGCTCTTCTATAGTCTGCTTTAAAAGGCTCAACCGTTGCAGAATCACCATTACCTACCCCTTCAATAACCGCTGCGCCTTCAACAGTAAAGATTACTTTATTGTCAGCATTGGGGCATAAATTTCCGTCTTTATCTTTGATTAAAACAGTAACATAAGATAAATCTTCACCATCTGCATTAATTTCATGACGATCGGGTACTAATTCTATCTGATATGGTAAACCTGCCGTTTTTATTTCTTTCTCAGCTACAGCTTCATCACCGTTGTACGCAATAACTTTAATGGCTCCTGGTTGATACTTCACATTCCACATCACTCTATATTTAGACTCAAAATGTGTCACTGATTTATCATGCTTTAATTTAACAGGTAACGTTACGGTATCAACACCTTTAACTTTTTTCCCCATAGATTTACCATTAACAAATAACTCAACAGATTCAGCATTGGTATAAGCAACAACAGGAATTTCTTCACCCATTTTATGTTCCCAATTCCAATGAGGCAATAAATGAACCATAGGTTTTTTAGTCCACTCACTTTGATATAAGTAAAATCTATCTTTAGGTAATCCAACTAAATCCACTGCACCAAAAGAAGAGCTTCTAGCAGGCCAATCACCATTCCAATAACCTTTATTGCTATGGTCTCTGCCGCCATACGGTGTTGGTTCACCTAAATAATCAAATCCTGTCCAGATATACTCTCCCATAACGGCAGGGTTATTCTTTAAGTTTTCAAATTCAATATCAGGGATATAAGCCCAAGGTGGGGTTATCACATCATAACTAGAAACATACTTTGATTCGTGTTTTTTGTATTTTTCAATGGGTAGGTGATAAACGCCTCGAGTGCTCACCACAGAAGATGTTTCAGTACCTAATAGAATCCAATCTGGATGTTGCTTTTTAATTTCCGCATATTTATAAGCCTTGTAATTTAAACCAACAATATCGAGTTCGTCACCCAGCTTATTATCTAGAAAATCAGGGTACATACTTAAACCATTGGTCACTAAACGTGTAGGGTCTTCATCATGCATAATATCGGTTAAATGTTTTGTGATTACAGCACCGTCACTCTCCCTTTGCTCCATCACTTCATTACCTGAGCTCCACATGATCACAGAGGGATTATTGCGATGTTGAATGATCATATCGCGCAAATCACGCTCATGCCATTCATCGAAGTATTTTTGGTAGCCATTATCTATAGTTGGCTTTTGAATTTGCCACATATCAAACGCTTCAACTTGCAATAAAACGCCCATTTTATCGGCTAATTCAACTAACTCTGGTGATGGAGGATTATGTGTTGTACGAACAGAATTCGCGCCCATGTCCTGCATGATTTCAAATTTTCTCTCAATTGCACGCTTATTAACAACTGCACCTAAAGGGCCATTATCATGATGTAAGCTTACCCCTTGAATTTGAACTCGTCGCCAATTTAACCAAAAACCATCATCAGGTTTATACTCGATATGCCTAACACCAAGTGGAGTTGAATATGTATCCACTGTTTTATTATTTTTGATAACGGCAGTGCTAATTTGGTATCTATGAGGGTTGTTAATATCCCATAAAATAGGATTAGAAATTATAAATTCTTGTTCTACTTCTTTTGTTGTATTTGCCTTGAAATTATAATTTTGTGATATTTTTGCCACTACATCACCAGATTCACTTGTAACCGTGTGAACTAAACTAATGGGGGTATCACCCCCTTTATTTACAACTTTAGTTTTTAAATTTACCGTTGCTTTATCTCTAGATACCTCAGGAGTTGAAACAAAAGTGCCCCACTTTGCCACATGAACTTGATCGTCAATTTCTATCCATGTATTTCGATAAATACCAGCCCCAGAGTACCAACGAGCGGCATTATTTTCAGGTGCTACCTTTACCGCGATTAAATTATTATCCCCAATTGGATTTAAAAAGGGGGTTATGTCATAGGCAAATCCAATATACCCAAAAGGACGCTTTCCGACAAAATGACCATTTATATAAACTTCAGAGTTATCCATTACCCCATCGAATGTAATTGTGACAAATTTATCTTTCGAAAATTTTGGTAAATTAAAAGATTTTCGATACCACGAAGTACCAAAAACAGGTAAGCCACCTGTGCGTGCATTATATTTTGGATCAAAAGGACCAAATATTGCTAAGTCATGCGGTAATTTAATACCTTGCCAGTTGCTATCTTTAAAGCTTTCTTTTTCTGCGTCAGCTATTGCGCCTTTGGCAAACTTCCAACCATCATTAAAGCTCTGTTTAGTCGTTACATCTTGCACAGAAAGGCAATTAAATGAAAATAACAATAAAAGCGTAGCACTATACACCTTGTAAAACTTATATTCTTTTAACTTGTAGTTCATACCCATCTTTTGTTACCTAATTATATTTATCCTCAATAGAGGAAAACCTTACTATGAGTGAATAATGACACAAACAAATAAATAGGGAAACCGAAAAACCTCTTAAATACTAAAAAAAACACCAATAAAGACCAGCTAACAAGGATATTAACAGTTGGGGCTTAAATTGAAAAACTCAACAAATAACAACATAAACCTTAAATTACAGTGACTTAATTTAATTATATGTTAAATAATATGATTTTAAATAAAACTAGATATTTTTTTAACTTTGTGCGATTATCAACCAAAGGAATGCGCTAAACCACCTTTAAGGTTAATCTGAAAAGTTGGATATATAAATCAGCTATAGTTAAACAATAAAAAGTAAAGTGGAATTAAGCTTGAACTTAAAATTCACGAGGGGAGATATGATATGAAATATATGAAGTTGAACGCCATTTCAATTTCAATCTTGGCATCTTTAGCTTTGCCTATCGCAAATGCTGCTGAGAATGAAGAGAAAAAAGAACCAAAAAGTGCAGTTGAAGTTATTGAAGTAACAGGGTTCAAAAGCAGTCTAAAAAAATCCATCAATGCAAAACGTTATTCTGACGGTGTCGTTGATTCCATTCATGCTGAAGATGTAGGTAAGTCAACAGATCAAAATATTGCCGATGCGCTATCGCGTGTTACCGGTGTTACGGTTCAAGAGCAAGATGGAGAAGGCACTAAAATATCAGTACGTGGTGCAGGCCCTGCTTTAAATCAAATATCAATGAATGGCATCGCATTAACCAGTGGTTTAAGCGGTAGTGGTGATGGTGCAGTTGCTGACCAAAGTGTTGACCTTAGTTCTTTTTCTTCTGATATTTTATCTTCTATTGATGTTCAAAAAACAGCTTCTGCTGACCAAGATGAAGGCTCACTTGGCGCAAATATAGTGTTGAGAACAGTTAGACCTTTATCTATCAAATCTCCTAAACGAACAGTGGAAGTACAAGGTCGTTATAATGATTACTCAGGTGAGTTTAATCGTAAAATTTCAGCAAGTTTCTCTGATAAATTTATGGACGATAATTTAGGCATTATATTTACTATCGCCGATGAAACCCAAAGTACGCGCGTAGATGAATTTAAAATGGAATGGGATGATGAAGTTCATTCTGCTGCTGCTAACAAAGCGCGCGACTCTAGAACTGGTGAATTAATAACCACAGAAACGGAATTTATAACCCCAGCAAGTGCTGAATATAAGTTGAACTCTAATAAACGTGATCGATTATCCGCTACTGCTGGTATCCAATTTTTACCAACGGAAACAACAGAAGTACAAATTGACTTAAATTATTCTAAACAAGAGATTGATCTAGATAACCACAGATACAACATGCAGTTTGGTTTGACTGATCCAAACTTAGACACTGACCCTCAAGAAGATTGGTGGACAATAAACCAAGAAACACATACCCAAGAAAAACGTTTAATGCGTCGTTCAAAAGGCCGTATTTATCGTCAATTAGATGGGCAGGAAGTTGAGAATAAACTTGCTTCATTTAACATAAAACAAATAATAACAGATACACTAAGTGCTGACTTAACCATGGGTTACTCACGAACAACTAGTGGTTCTAAAGAAAATGCGAATATAGTGCTTATTCCAAAAGGGAATACTGAAGATACCCCTTTAGTGTCTAACTCCCCTAATATTCCAAGTTTAGAACCATCAGGTGTTGACTGTACATCTGGTGTTTGTAATCTTATTGTGGCCGAACAGCTTTCTTTTTTCCAACCGGGCTCAATTCAAGCGAGTAACGCTTTAGCACCTAATACCACTAATCCACTTGACCCTTTCTTGTTTAATGTACAAAACGTTAGTCAAGATCTTGATAAAAACTCTGACACCAATAAATCAATGTTTTTAGATTTCGATTGGGATGTTGAGTTTTTAGGGGTAAATAGAATAGAGTTTGGTGGTAAATATACCAATAGAGTAAAAGATGTTAGCTCATTAAGAACGACCATTACAGACGCAACAAGTTTACTTGACGATAACGGCGAAGAAATTAGTATTCCGGGTGGCCTTTCAAGTTTACGCATGGTTGATGTTTTAGCTGGTGGTGCATTTCCAGTAGATAATTTTATGGACGGCATTGTAAGCAATCGTCAAGACTTTCTAAATGGTTGGGGTGTAGTAGACCCATTCAAAGCTTTAGCTTATGCAAGTGGTGATGGACGTGACGTTCGTACAAAAGAAGATCCAACCGGTTCAAGAGTTATCGAACAAGATGTGAGTGCATTATATACAAAATTAAATTTTGAATATTTTGATGGTTTCATCACAGGTAATGTCGGCTTACGTTATGTAAAAACTAAAACAGCGGCTGAAGCGTACACCAAAATTAATTACCCTGGAAACGCTAATGTTTATGATGTTAGTGGGTTAATTTATAATCAGCAACTTGCTAATACAAATTTACCCGCTTGTACTTTAAGTACAAATGGCGGTGATAATCCACTTGATTACCCAAATGGCAATCAAAATGAATATCCAACTAATTTACCTGCTCCGGGTACCTGTCACGAAGCGTTATTCCTTTATGACTTCCATAAAAGTGATTTAGTTAATGGTATTTTACCTCCTGAGTTACAAGCATTTGGTAATCTTATATTAGATGTTGTATATGATGCACAAGGTAATGTAATTGGTATCAATAACAATAGTGCAAATTCTAACGGAAGAAATGGCCGCTTTCCTAACAATGCCACAAATGCTATCAAAGCATGGGCTGATCGCTCTACTAACATTAACAATACTTTAAATGGACAGCCGCTTGGCAATGATGCTGCACAGCGAAATGTAATTAATCAAGACAGTGCAAGTAATAATGTTTTTTTGCCTAGTTTGAATCTAAATTTTGCACTTAGTGATGATCTAATCGGTCGCTTCTCTGCATCAAAAACTATGGCTAGACCTGGATTTGACGATACTAGACCCAGTGGAAGTATTAATGAAGATATTTTTAAAGTTAACGGTTCTGGACAAATAAACAACACAGCACTTAAACCTTTAGAATCAAAAAACCTAGATTTATCACTTGAATGGTATTTCAATGAGTCTGGGTTGCTTTCTTTTGCTTATTTCCGCAAAGACATGAAAAACTTTACTGAAAGTATCGCTGAAACCTACCTTTGGAAAGACTTAAGAACAAACTATAATTTAGAAGGTGTAGAGAACTTAGACGATGTATTGATCACACCAACACCTATTCTTGGTGAAGATGGTACACAAAAAGTTGACGAATTTACCGGCTTACCTTTATGGGAAGAAAAACCTTATACAGATTTAGCTGATGGTTCAACTTGTATGCCAGATCGTAGCTCACACTCTAACCTTTCTGAATCTTGGACCTTGAATTGCCACACGCTAATATTAGATGTTAAAAGAAATGGTAAAGGCGCATTAACTCAAGGTATAGAGTTTAATTACACCCAAGTTTATGACTTTCTCCCTGGCGCTCTTTCAGGTTTAGGTCTAAGCGTTAATTATACTTTTGCTGATTCTGAGTCTGACAAAGAAACCTCAGTAACAACCGGTAAAACTGTTAGCCCGTTACCACAACCCTACACACCTAGACATTCTGCCAACACCACCCTTTTTTGGGAAAAAGATGGCTTTATGATGCGTTTAGCACATCGTTATAATTCAATTCAACTGGTTAACAGAAACATTGCCGATGGCAATGCGGCAGAATGGTCAGATGCAACAAGCCGTTTAGATTTCAGTTCTAGCTATAAGTTAAATGATACAATTTCTTTAACTTTCCAAGCATTGAATTTAACTGATGACACCAATCGTAACTTTTTAACCAGCACTGGCTTTGTAATAAATGGTGAAGTGCTAGATGAAGGTAACGCAATGACAGACGACGTTGATACAAGCAGAACAACACAACTCTACAGAACTGGACGTCAGTTCAGACTCGGAGTCCGTGGTTCTTTTTAGTCATTTGCCAATACCCTTTATTATTTAGCGAGGAAAATATATTTCTCACTAAAAATAAGGGGTAATAATATTAAGTACCTGCTTTGTATAAGCAGTTAATGCAAAAAAATTGGAGAAGTAAGATGAAAATCAACTTACTAAAAAAGGCTATATTAGCATCTTTTATTAGCACAGCACTTGTTGGCTGTGGAGCTGACGAAGGTTTAAATTACAATCTTGATTCAAATGAAGCGGTAGAAATGCAAAGCCGCTCATTTACAATTAGTACAACTGAAACAGATAATGAAAATGATGAAAACCGTTATTTAATAGTAGAATTATTACAAGGTGTCAGTTCTAGAGGCGTTACCCTCACCGATGATTCTACCGGAATATTTATTCAAGATACTGCTGAATTATGGACTGTTACCCCTGCAGACCGTAATTTAAGCTTTGGCAGTAACGATTCACCTATTCTTTTAAATGACAATAAATTAGTTGTTGATACTTATTTATTTGACGAAGATATTCGCAGTGGTGAAGCAGCTGTTTACACGCTTAGCTATTGGATAAATAATGGTTTTCAATTTGTCTGTGCAAACATGGCTCAACATCCTTTAAATTGTACAGAAGAGGAAAAGCAGGCAAACCCAAATCGCCGTACTTTAACCTTAGAAATAAATGCGCTACCCGATCCTATTGAGTCTATTACCTTAAGTGATTTTAATGTGCCATTAGATGACACAATTGTTGCGCCACTTGCGATTTTACCTAGCTATGCAGCAAGACAAGATTTGAGCACAGACTTTACTTGGTCTGTTCCAGATAATAACGGTATAGCAAGTGTTGATGACAGTGGTACTTTAACCGGTCTAGCACTAGGTTCAACCACATTAACAGCAACGTCTGTTGAAATGCCAAGCCTAACTGCAACGGTAACTATAACAGTAACCAACCCACCTAAAAATGTGGCTAGCATTATGCTAAATACACTTAATGGAGCTAATATTACAGGGACAGTTTCAGTGCCTACCTGTACATCATACAATTTTATTGTCGCTCCAATTAAACAAGATGATGCACAACCATTGAGTGGAGATTTTGTTTACGGCTACAACAGTACAGAAGCATCTAGCGTGGTTGATTATGTTTTAGATACTTTGGATGATACCAGCAAACAGGCAAAGGCTTATTTCTCTCCTGTAAACGTAGGTAGTTCAGAAGCGGCTGAAGTAGTATTAAATGGCTCTACACCGCCAAGCTCTGTTGGTGTTGATATAAATACGCTTACAAATGCTATGTGCGCAGATGCTCCAATGATGAATGAAAACTTCAAAATGGCTGCTCCACAGCAAAATAGAGATATGTTTAAAAGTCTTAATGGTTTTGCACGAAACGGTGCGGGTGCTGATGGCACTGTTGATGGAACAGGCGCATTCAACGTTATTGCAGGTATCGGTAAGCATGGTAGTGATGGAATACAATTTACAGCTGATGCTGCAACAGGCACTAATGCCGTATTAGTCGCATACGATAAAAACCCGGCAAGAAATATTGGCAATATATCGTTAGCCGCAGGCGGTGATTTTAAAGTTTCTTTTTGGATTAAAAATAATAATGCAACTTCATTCAAAATTGAAAATGCTATTATGAAAAATACCACAAAAACCTTCTTACCTGAAAGTGGAGACTTCACTGATACGCTATTAGACCAAAAAGGTGTTGATGCTATCGAGATAGCGGCAAATGCTGATTGGCAACTGATTGAATTAGATGTTCTCGCTGTAGCTGCTTTTGGTGGAAATGACCGTGCTAAGTGGGATATTATCTTTGTACCAAGCGCAACTGACGGTAGCACTCCTATTGATGTTTATATTGATGATGTTTCAATTGCCCAATTAAATAATTGATACCGTGATGCGAAAAAATATGTAAATTAATTAGAAGGATCTCACATTGAGATCCTTCTCTATTTAAAGCACATTATTTTAGAACTCTCTTTTAAATCTCGCTAAATAAGAATGATTTCTCATGTCAAATTTAACTAACTTAAACAAAGTAAAAGTATCCTCAATTCTAGCCATATCATTAAGCGTTCTTTGTGCTTGTTCAGCAGAAGTAGTGCAAGATAATCAACAAAAATCAACGGTTAAACCTAACATTGTTATTTTTTATGTTGATGATTTAGGTTGGGGTGACTTAAGCAGCTATGGCGCTACACAGGTAAACACCCCTAATGTTGATGCGCTTGCTGCAAACGGTATTCGTTTTACTGATGCACATTCATCGTCAGCAACGTGTACACCATCAAGATACTCATTATTAACAGGCGAACATGCCTTTAGAAAAAACGTAAGAATATTAAAAGGTGATGCTGCGATGGTCATCTCTCCTGAACAAGATACTTTACCCAAAATGTTAAAAAATAATGGCTATCAAACGGCGGTTGTTGGCAAATGGCATTTAGGGCTAGGTGATGGAAAAAAAGATATTGATTGGAATAATGATGTGTTACCTGGGCCTTTAGAAATAGGCTTTGACTACAGCTTTTTATTACCCGCAACAGGCGATCGTGTTCCGACCGTGTACTTAGAAAATCATCAGGTACTAAATTTATCGAAGGATGATCCCCTTTATGTCAATTACCAAGAAAAAATAGGTAATCGCCCTACCGGCTACGAAAATAGAGAACTACTTCGCCAAAATGCCGATAGCCAACACGATAAAAGCATCATAAACGGTATTAGCAGAATAGGCTGGATGCAAGGCGGTAAATCGGCTGAGTGGGTTGATGAAGATTTCCCATTAGTGCTGACAGAAAGAGCGAATAACTTTATTAGCAACAACCAAACAAAACCTTTTTTCTTATTTTTCTCATTCCACGACATTCATGTGCCAAGAGTACCCAATGAAAAATTTAAAGGTGCAACAAAAATGGGTGTACGTGGCGATGCCATTGTGCAAATGGACTGGATAACAGGTGAAGTTGTTAATCACCTTAAAGCACTCGATTTATTAGATAACACCCTGGTTATTTTTACCTCGGATAACGGCGCGGTGTTAACTGACGGTTATGATGATGATGCACTCAAACTCATTGGCGACCATAAAGCGAATGGTGTATACAATGGCGGAAAATATAGTGCTTTTGAAGGCGGTACTCGCGTGCCCTTAATTCTATATTATCCTAAGCAAGTTAAAGCTGGCGTAAGTGATTCATTGACTAGCCAAATTGATATTTATGCCTCTATTTCACAACTACTCAATATTGAATTAGGTAACGATGAGGCTATTGATAGTCAGAAAAAACTTAAAGGTTTTTTCAACGCTAACGAAGAAGCCCGTGATGTGTTAATTGAAGAAACCCCTTTTACCTTAGCCATTAGAGAAAATAACTGGAAATACATTCGCCCAGCGAATCGTGTGCCTAAATTTATTAAAACCAAAAAGAATATAAACAGCGGTACCTCTACAGGTGTTCAACTATACAACTTAGACATTGATCCTAGTGAACAAAGCAATATAGCTCACAAACACCCTGACATTGTCGCCAGATTAGAACAAAAGATGGTAAATATTGAAAACCAAAGTAACCGAGTTAATGATCTTTAAGCAGCATAACCATCATAACCAAGTAATTTGGTTATGATGATTTAAGGAAGAATATACAATGAAAACTAAAAAAAATGTACTACAGCGTAATGTACTAAAGCGTTTTGTAAAGACTAGCGCTTTATTGATCTGTACAACAATCACATTAAGTACTTTAACCGCATGTAACTTTGCCGGTAACTATGCCGATAATAATGCCAGTAAGCCAATGAATGAAACTACCGTAGAAAAAAAAGGCTATAACTCCGCAAGCCGTAAACAAAACAGGGAAACCTAATGTTATTTGGGTTGTACTAGAAGATATTAGCTTGGATCTTGGCGCCTATGGCCACCCATTAGTTAAAACCCCTAATTTAGACAAAATAGCTAAAGAAGGCATGCGATTTAATAATGCCTTTGCCACCTCGTCTGTTTGTTCTACCACACGTTCAGCATTTTTTACTGGCATGCACCCTACTTCGATAGGTGCTCATCATCACCGTAGTCATTTAACCGATAACTATCAATTACCAGAGCAGGTAAAAATGTTGTCCGAATATACGCGCGAAGCGGGATATTTCAATTTATTGATGGGGCCTAAACAAAAAACTGATTTTAATTTTGCTACTCGTGTAGAGCCCTTTGATGCAATGGATGGTGAAATACAATATTCAGGCGGTGCTTATACCCATGGCCCTGTTAAAGAAAGTATTTTAAATAAACCCGCTTGGCAAAAATATTTAAAACAGGGACAAGGTAAACCGTTTTTTGCACAAATTAATTACAGCGAAACACACCGTACTTTTATTAACGATGTTGAAGACCCAATAGATGCATCATTAGTTAAGCCACCAAGTTATTACCCTGACCACGATATAGTAAAACGTGATTGGGCGCTTTATCTTGAAACAGTTCAACATGTTGATAAAAAAATAGGCGTCCTTTTCAACGAACTTGAACAAGCAGGAGCGTTAGAGAATACCATAGTATTTATATTTGGTGATCACGGTCGCGCAATGCTAAGAGATAAACAATGGCTATACGATGGTGGTATTCAAGTACCATTAATTGCTTGGGGTAAAGGCATTGAAGCCAACACAGTAAATAATGACTTAGTCAGTTTAATTGACTTAGCGCCAACCAGCTTGTCTTTAATTGGCGAACCTGTTCCAGCCTATATGGAAGGCAAAGTAATTTTAGGTAAAGATAAAATTATCAGAGAATACATATATGCCCAACGAGACCGCTGTGATGAAACAGATGACCGTATAAGAGCCGTTCGAGATCACCAATTTAAGTACATCAAAAATTTCAAGCCTGAACAGCCGTATACGCAATTTAATGCCTATAAAAAGCTTAACTACCCTGTATTGACCTTAATGCAGAAAATGCACGACGCAGGTGAGCTATCGCCAATGCAAGATCAGTTTTTTGCTAAAACACGCCCTATTGAAGAGCTTTACGATATTAAAAACGATCCTGAAGAAACGACTAACTTAGCTGCAAATCCTAAATACCATTCAAACTTACTTCGAATGAGAGCCGAGCTTGAGAGATGGCAATTAGAAACTAAAGATCTAGGTATGATAGATGAAGATCCTAAAGTAATCGCTTATTGGGACGAATTTTTTGAAAAACACTACACAACACAAATGGCACTTCGTGGCTTATCAACTGACATCAGTAACGAAGATTATTTAATTTGGTGGGATAACTACCTTACTTCACTTGAAGTAGCTAAAAATTAGTTCTTAACTTATTTCTGACATTTTTTTACTTAGATAAAGGCTATAAATGCAAAAAACCCGCTAACTCTTACGAATTAGCGGGCTTCTCTTAATGTTTCGGTTAACTTCAAGGATGAAGTTATGTGGTTTTACAGGGATGTAATAAAAACCTGGAGATAGAGATTTGAACTCTACTCGAAGGATTAGCGCTACAAACCCTTTTTATAAAACTAAACACTGAGATAGCAAAAAGCCCGTTAACTCTTTCGAATTAACGGGCTTTTCTATAATGTGGCGGTGAGATAGAGATTTGAACTCTAGAAGGGCTACAAACCCTTGCCGGTTTTCAAGACCGGTGCTTTCGACCACTCAGCCATCTCACCTGAATGTAATAAAGCAACTAATTGCCTTAAGACGAGCCGAATATTAAAGTGTAGGAAATTACTTGTAAAGTATTAATTTACATTAAGTGTTTGTTTGCTGAGTAATTAATCAGTTTGCTTTCTATTTATACCGCAAAAGAGAAATCCATGCCTAAAAATGTAAAATGTCGTTGCCCTTGGCTAGATACAACGAAACCTGATTACGTAAAATATCACGATGAAGAATGGGGAGTTCCTGTTCATGATGATCAAAAGTTATTTGAATACCTTACTTTAGAGTCTGCGCAAGCAGGATTAAGTTGGTACACAATTCTTAAAAGACGAGAGAGTTATAAAGAAGCGTTTAACCAATTCAATATTAAAGAAGTCGCACAGTTTACTACTGATAAAGTGAATGAGCTTTTAGCTAATGATAAAATTATTCGTCATAGAGGTAAAATTGAAGCCACTATTAATAATGCAAAGTGCTTTATGTTAATACAAAAAGAGTTTGATTCGTTTAGTCATTATTTATGGGGGTTTGTGAATAATGAAACTGTAGTGAATAGCTGGAGCAAGAAAGAAGATTATCCAGCTACTTCTCCCCTATCAGATTTATTAAGTAAAGATTTAAAGAAGCGTGGATTTAAATTTTTAGGTTCTACAACATGTTATGCATTTATTCAGGCTTGCGGTTTAGTAAATGACCACAGTATTGATTGTTACAAACGTTCACAAATTATTAATGAATATCAGCAAGGTTAACCATAGCAATTTAAAAAAACCCGTGCCATAATATGTCACAATGGTTTATCGAAGATTTGTAGTAATAAATACTTGAACTTCATTAGAATGACCATATCTAAGAAGTATAACTACGTTTTTTAAGGAATTAGTATGCAATCAAATATTAGTTTAAATGCAAGCAAAAGCTCTGCAATTGAGATTAATAAAGTATTAAAAAATACTTATATGTTGTTATCAATGACATTAGCCTTTAGTGCTGTTACTGCTAGTGTATCAATGGCCATGGGATTATCTCATATGGTTGCATTGGTAATGACATTAGGCGCTTTCGGTTTATTATTTGTTGTTAACAAAAAAGCTGACCAAGCAAGCGGTATCTACTGGATTTTCGCTTTCACTGGCTTAATGGGAGCTTCTTTAGGACCAATGTTAAACTATTATGCAGCTATGCCTAATGGTGGTTCTTTAATTTTCCAAGCACTTGGTGGAACAGCATTAATCTTTTTCGCTTTATCTGGTTATGCATTAACAAGTAAGAAAGACTTCTCATTTATGGGTGGCTTTTTGATGGTTGGTCTTATCGTGGCAGTTGTTGCTATGGTTGCTAACATCTTTTTCCAAATCCCTGCTTTATCTTTAGCAATAAGTGCTGCAGTTATTATGATTATGTCTGGCTTAATCTTATATGATACAAGCCGTATTATTCATGGTGGTGAAACTAACTACATTAGAGCTACAGTATCTTTGTACTTAAATATTTATAATATTTTTGTTCACTTACTTAGTCTTTTAGGTGTTTTTGGTAGCGACGATTAATAATCATTAATTTAATATGATTATCAGTTTATAATGAAAGCCTCGCAATGCGAGGCTTTTTTTTACGTTATTATTTAGTTTACTTTTAAGTTTTGGAAATATTTGTGCGATCATTATCCGTTGTTATTACTACACCACCCTCTAGCTATTTAACCATTACAGCTATTGATTACATTAATTGTGCAATTGACGCAGGGATTGATGTAGTTGGTGTATTCTTTTATCAAGATGGCGTGTTAAACGCGAGTGCAAACATTTCTATCCCTAACGATGAATATCAAACACATAAAAAATGGCAAACACTCAATGAGAAACATGCTATTAATTTACATGTTTGTATTACTGCATGTGAAAAAAGAGGCCTAAGTGATGATTTAGCTAGTGAGCCAAATGGTCAAATAAGTCTAAGTAATATTAGCCAATACTTCACCGTTTCAGGCTTAGGCGAATTGGTAGAGTTAACAGCAAGAGCTGATAAAGTGGTGCAATTTTAATGTTAGATTCAAGTAAAAAAATAGCTATTTTAAATGCTTCATCAACCATTAATGAAGCGAGTAAAGAAGCATTAGACGCGGCGTTAATTTATGGTTCGTACGAACAAGCAACGTCTTTATTCTTTCAAGGTGAAGGTGTTCGACAGTTACTCAATAATCAGAATGTAGAAATGGTTAGCATAAAAGATTATTTAAAAACGATGGCCGCATTAGAGTTTTACGATATTGAAAATATATATGCCTGCAAAGCCTCACTTACTGAACGAGGTTTACGCGAAGAGTTTCATCTAGATAATGTTCAAGCATTAAATCCTGACGATTTTTCAGAAGCATTACATCAACATCAAGTTATTTTGAGATTCTAATACTTAAAGGTTTTAATATTTATATATGACTATTTTACATATACAAAGAACGTCTGCTTTCTATAAAAATGATTTCGCTCAATGTGTTGCTACTGTTCAATCTAATGATGCTTTGGTGCTTATTGATGATGGTTGCTACAATGTGACTCATTCATTGTTTAATACACTTAAGAGCCTACATGCTGATGTTAAGGTATTTCACATTCAAGAACACGCTCAAGCTAGAGCAATTAAAATAATAAATTCACAATCACAGCCAATCGCTATGGCGCAATTGGTTGAATTAACCTTTGAATATGATTCAACGATAACGTGGCAGTAAAAATGACAACAGCATTAGAATATAACGGAACGGTTATTCCTACAGACAAGCATGGATACTTAATTGATTTTACATTGTGGTCTGAAAAAATAGCGCCACTTTTGGCTCAATCTGACAATATGGAATTAACAGAAGCTCATTGGGAGATAGTTCGGTTTGTGCGTGAGTTTTACTTAACTTACAACACTTCTCCTGCGATCAGAGCGCTAACAAAAGCCTTAAAAACTAAGTTTGGTGAAGATAAAGCCAGTAGCCGATACTTGTTTAGATTGTTTCCAGATGGACCAGCAAAGCAAGCAACAAAATATGCGGGCTTACCTAAACCTGCTCGTTGTTTATAACGAACAAATTATTGTTGATAATCAATCTGATTATAAGTTAAGTGGTGTAACAAGCTTTAATAAAAAAGATAAATACAGAATGGTGTTACCAGCCAAGTGATTAGATGAGAAAAGCTGTTTGGCGTGAGGCATTGCAGCTTAGAAACTAAGCTTATCGCTGAAGGGCTAAGTAGCTAATCACTAAAAATGAGGTTAGCATTTTAGTTATCTACTCAACTGAATAAGCTTTAAAAAAAACTATACGCTTATATTTACAGTCCCACCTAACGTGCTAGAACTCGACGACTGTTGAGGTGCGACAACATTGGCAGATTGAATTAATTGTAGAGCCATTTTTCCTTCTAACTCCATCTGATTTTTAGCTACTCCCATGGTTTTCAAACCTTGAGCCGTTTCCGTTTGTAAAAACAACGAGCTATTTGATGTGTTCATTGTGATCGACATAATGTAAGTCCTAAACGTATTCAGTTATCTAAACTCAGATCGAGTTATAACTATAGACTGTATTTGTAGAAGATGCATAAAAAAAGCAGCGTATCTTGCGATAAACTGCTTTTAATTATTATCTAACCAAATTCAGCTAAATATTAATTAGAGTCTTTACACCTTAGGCAATGTCGGTATTTCAATACCCGCCATTTCAAGCATCACTCTAACAACCTGACAGCTGTAACCAAACTCGTTATCGTACCAAACGTATAACACAGCTCTATCGCCATCAACAATTGTTGCTTGTGAATCAACAACACCTGCGTAACGTGAGCCTACTAAGTCGGTAGATACAATTTCAGTTGAAGCCGTGTAATCAACTTGGTTTTGTAATTCTGAGTTTAATGAAATTTGTCTTAAATAATCATTCAAGTCAGATTTAGTGGTGCTTTCTTTTAGATTTAAATTCATTATCGCCATAGACACGTTTGGCGTTGGAACTCTTATTGCGTTACCTGTTAACAAACCAGCTAGCTCAGGTAATGCTTTAGCGACAGCTTTAGCAGCGCCTGTTGTACTAATAACCATATTTAATGGAGCACTACGACCACGGCGAGGCGCTGGATGATAGTTATCAATTAGGTTTTGATCATTAGTATATGAATGCACAGTTTCAACATGACCATTTTTAATGCCAAACTTATCGTTAAGGGCTTTAAGTACTGGTGTAATAGCATTTGTTGTACAACTAGCCGCTGAAACAATAGTGTCTTCAGGTAAAATCATTTTGTGATTAACACCATAAACCACGTTTTTAATATCGCCTTTGGCAGGAGCTGTTAATAAAACCTTACTAACCCCTTTAGATTTAAGGTGTTGACCTAAACCTTCTTCATCACTCCAAATCCCCGTATTATCAACAACTAAAGCATTATTAATACCATAAGAAGTGTAGTCGATATCTGAAGGAGATTTAGCGTAAATAACTTGAATAAAAGCACCGTTAGCTTTAATTACATTGTTTTCTTTATCTATAGTAATGCTGCCGTTAAATGCACCATGTACAGAATCTCTACGTAACAAACTTGCGCGTTTTTCAAGGTCGTCTGATTTACCTGGACGTATAACAATAGCCTTAAGGCTTAATGCACTGCTTGGCCCTGTTCTTTCAATAAGTAAACGTGCTAACAAGCGACCAATTCGACCAAAACCATATAAAACAACGTCTTGAGCTTTAGCAGCTGGAGCATTATTACATATAGTATTTAATTCTTGGTTTAAGAACTCTTCTATACTTAAGCCGTTTGCTTCACCTTTAAATAAATAACGGTAAGCTAATTTACCTACATCAATACGTGCAGCTGAAAGTGGGAGCTTGTTTAATGCTTCAATAAACGGATAACTTTCTCTAAGTCTTAATTTAGTTTCTTCGTGAAGTGCAACTGATTTATGAGCTTTAATAATATCGATAGCTGATGCATTAACTAAAGGACGACCATGGATAGATATTTCAATGCCTTTATTTCTAAACAATTGACCGATAATAGGCTGCATATTTTCGGCTAAAGTTTGTCGTTCTTGCCAACTATTCTGATATTCTATTTCAAGATTGCTTGTCATTTTTAAACCTTTTTTATTTCTGTTGAATGCACTATAGGCTATGATTAGTTACTAACTAATTGATATAAGAAAACTCATATATATTGTAAGTGATTATAAAAACTTTCACCATAGGTTACATATAATAACTTTCATAAATATGAAAACATTTGAAATATGCCTAAAAATCTTTTTGTAGCTATACCTTCTTTATTAAGTTTGGCTCTACTCATCAGTGCTTGTGATAAAGCGCCTAGCTTTGCTGATCTGTGTAGTGACAATCCACAAATATGTAATGAATTCAAAGAAGACTCGTGGTGTAAAAAAGAAAGAATTGAAGTAGGCTTTGCTAATTTGGCGCACCAAGCGAATGCTGGTGACATTGAAAAATTTAATCAATTAATAGGCTATGAAAATTACGCGCAGTGTATGAACCATGCGTCTAAAATTGAGCATATAAAGTTTAAAGAAAAACAGACAATGCGCATAACAAATGTTGTTAAAGCGAAGCAGAAAATAAAAGACATATCAAAAGCTACAGAAAACTCAAAACACCCTAGCCTGTTGTATTATCATTGGAGCCGATATTTAAATAAAGATGCCTTACAAACATTTCTAGATTTAGAAAGCACCAATAAATTAGAAACACCTGATTTACAGTTTAACTTAGCAACCTATTATGCTAAACGTGATCAAAGTAAAACCTTAAAGCTGTTGTATCATTCATTAGAGCTTAGTAAGAAAGACGACGTTATTAATACAGAAATATTTAAATCTATTGCGACTATATTTGCAGATAAAAAGAAATACACTCAAGTTTATATATGGTCTCAGATTTTAGCGACACACTCACCTGAAGATGAATCCATTAAACACGTAAATTTACAATCTTATGCGCAAACATTTAATTTAGATCAAGAGTTTTTAGATACGATCGCACTTAAAACTCTTGATAGCATTGTAAACGGACAATTCAAAACACCTTAGTACTTAACCTAAACACTGATTAACAATGTTTAGGCTTGATTTGTTTGTTTTGTCTTGTTTTAGTAAATTAATTACAAAGTTGATAATTGAACTGTCTTTACTCTTTATTTTTAAACGATAAACTTAAAGAGTTTACACAGTACCTTTTACCCGTTGGTTTAGGTCCATCATCAAATACATGCCCTAAATGTGAATCGCAAGCTTCACAAACAATTTCTGTCCGCTGCATCCCATGAGAAGTATCAACATTATATTTCACTTTCTCGGCAACCGACTCATAAAAGCTTGGCCAACCACATCCTGCATTAAATTTATGTTCAGATGAAAATAAAGGCACGTCACAGCATGCGCATAAGTATGTGCCTTCTAACCAATGATCATTATATATACCTGTAAATGGTCTCTCTGTAGCAGCCAGCCTGCACACTTTAAAAGCTTCATCGCTTAATTTGTCTTTATATATATCATCGTTCATTTGAAACACCTTTTATTAACGAATAGGGGTACTCTAAAATCACTATAGCAAAAAGCCGAGTTCATTTTCTATATGGGCCACATTATAGTGAATCACTTTCTATTGAGCCAAAGCAATTAAAACACCCTAATGTAAATACACATTACAAACATACGAAAAACCAGATGTAAATAGCTATTCTGTAACATATAAAATATAACAACTTTTATTGGATATAATGTAAGTTTAACTTGAATTATTTTCAGAATGGTGTAATTTTACTACATTATTTATATTTAGGATTTTTACTATGACTATTAAAGTTGGAATTAACGGGTTTGGCCGTATCGGTCGCTTCGTATTTAGAGCTGCTGCAGAAAGAAATGACATTGAGATTGTTGGTATTAACGATTTGATTGATGTTGATTACATGGCTTACATGCTTAAATACGACTCAACACATGGTCGCTTTAATGGCACTGTAGAAGTTAAAGACGGCAATTTAATTGTTAACGGTAACACTATCCGTGTTTCTGCTGTTCGTAACCCTGAAGAGCTTAAATGGAACGAGATTGATGTTGACGTTGTAATTGAGTCTACAGGCTTATTCTTAACAGACGAATCAGCTCGTAAGCACATTACAGCTGGTGCTAAGAAAGTTATCTTATCTGCTCCTTCTAAAGATGATACGCCAATGTTTGTTTCTGGTGTTAACTTCGATAAGTACGATGGCCAAGACATTGTTTCTAACGCTTCATGTACAACTAACTGTTTAGCACCACTTGCTAAAGTATTAAACGACAAGTGGGGAATTGCTGACGGTTTAATGACTACAGTTCATGCGACTACTGCAACACAAAAAACTGTTGATAGCCCTTCTGCTAAAGATTGGCGCGGTGGTCGTGGTGCTGGTCAAAACATCATTCCATCATCTACTGGTGCAGCTAAAGCTGTAGGTAAAGTAATTCCTGAGCTTAACGGCAAATTAACAGGTATGGCTTTCCGTGTTCCTACTCCAGATGTTTCAGTTGTAGATTTAACAGTTAACTTGAAGAAGCCTGCAACTTACGCAGAAATCTGTGCTGCAATGAAAGAAGCTGCTGAAGGTCCATTAAAAGGTATCTTAGGTTACACTGAAGACCAAGTTGTTTCTAACGACTTTGTTGGTGAAACTTGTACTTCTGTATTCGATGCTAATGCTGGTATTGCATTAACTGATACTTTTGTAAAAGTTGTTTCATGGTACGATAATGAAATTGGCTACTCAAACAAGGTTCTTGACCTTGCAGCGTTTGTAGCAAACTTTAAAAAGTAATCTATTTTGTAATTTAAGTACAAAATAGTAAAATAAGAGCCAAGCATTGCTTGGCTTTTTTGTGTCTAGATTTTGTATCACACTCCCTCCTCCATCTAAATAAAGCTTATTAAATAAAGCGTAGTGCGATCTAGATAAAGCCCTACCTACAATAATAAACGCCTGCAATAAATCACAACCTATCTACAAGTAGGTAAATCTTGACTTATTCTGATTACTAGGCATAATAACGTCATATTACTAAGAGACACGCTATGCAAAAGTTAAATGATACAGCCCATAAAATATTAGATATCGCTGAGTTTTTCACTCAAACTAAAGGCTACAATGCATTTAGTTATAAAGATATTCAAACTGAAATGGGCATTAAAACCTCAAGTATTCATTATTACTTTCCTACTAAAAAGCATTTAGCGCTAGCGATGACTGAACGTTATGTTAATAATTTTCAAATCGCTTTATTGAATATTCGTGATCAATACCCTTCAGGTGTTGATCAAATACAGAATATGGCAGAAGTCTACATTAATGTGGTAAAACAAAATAAGTTTTGTATGTGTGGCATGTTAGCCAGCGAGTTAACCTCTATATGTGATGCATCTGTAACGAAACTTATTTTCTTTTTCGACGTTGTACAAAACTGGGTTGAGGAAGCAATAACATTGGGTCAGGAGCAAAGCCTGATCAAAAAAGATATACCAGCTAAAGCAACAGCTGCGGGCTTTGTTTCAGTAATAGAAGGTGCAATGTTAATTGCGCGAGCTAAAGGTGAACCAGAGCATCTAATTAGCGTAATAAATAACACTATTGGTCAATTAAAAGCTTAACAAGATAAGCCAACGTTTCTGTTTATAGTGCATAATCTGATGCTTATAAGATATGATTTAATTGGCTTTTTATTTAACAAAGGTATCTATCTATTAATAGATACCTAAAAGGAAATATAATGAGTTTAAGAATAAATGATGATTTTAATGCAAGAGTTGTTGTTTCTGCTGACAACTTAGAATGGATCCCTTCACCTATGCCGAATGTCTTTCGAAAAATGTTAGATCGTGTAGGTGATGAAGTAGCTCGAGCAACAACGATAGTGCGTTACGCACCTCACAGTGAATTTTCATCGCATTTACATTCAGGTGGTGAAGAGTTTTATGTATTAGAAGGTGTTTTCTCTGATGAGCACAATGACTACCCTAAAGGCAGTTACGTGCGTAATCCCATAGGTACAGAGCATACGCCCAAAATAGGTGCTGAAGGCGCGACTATCTTTGTTAAGTTACATCAATTTGAAGCAAACGACAGTGAACAGAAGTTTATCAAAACCACAGAACAAACTTGGTTACCAGGTTTAGTAAAGGGTTTATCTGTTATGCCATTGCATGGGTTTGAACATGAACACGTTGCTCTTGTTAAATGGGAACCCAATACCACCTTTAATCTTCATCAACATTGGGGTGGTGAAGAAATATTCGTACTTGAAGGCACTTTTTATGATGAGCATGGAAGCTACCCCCAAGGGACATGGATTAGAAGTCCTCACTTAAGCAGGCATACACCGTTTACCAAAAACGATGGCGCTATTATTTATGTTAAAACAGGTCACCTGCACATTTAGGAAATGAATATGAAAAAAACCACATTAGCTTTATATAAAATGGACACATGTCCTTATTGTATTAAAACGATGAAAGTAATCAAAAGTTTAAAAGTCGAAGTTGATTACAAAGATATTAATGAGAGCGAGAAGCACAATAAAACGTTGATCCAAGAAGGTGGTAAACGCCAAGTCCCTTGCTTAAAGATTGTAGAAAGTAATAGCGCGCCAATATGGCTATATGAATCGGATGAGATAATAGATTTTTTAAGAAACTCGTCGATTTAAGTGAAATCTAGAAACAAAAAAACCAAGCAATGCTTGGTTTTTTTATTACTCAAGTAAATACTACTTTACGTGAGCTAATGCTTGGTTTGCTAAATCAGTAATTGCAGACCAGTTTTTGTTTGCAATAATTTCGTCTGATACTAACCAAGAACCACCACAACAAGCAACGTTAGAAAGTGCTAAGTAATCACGCACGTTTTTGATGTTGATGCCACCCGTAGGACAGAATTTAATATCAGGGAATGGACCACCGATAGATTGTAGCGCTTTAACGCCACCAGAAGCTTCTGCAGGGAAGAATTTAAGGTGATCGTAACCACAATCAATACCATCCATTAATTCAGAGATAGAAGAAATACCAGGGATTAGAGGCATGTTACCTTCTTGACCCGCTAGTAATAAATCTTTTGTTAAACCAGGGCTGATTGCAAATTTAGCACCTGCATCATAACACTGTTGTAACATTGCTCTGTTAGTAATAGTACCACCGCCAATAATAGCTTCAGGTAACTCTTTTGCAATGATGCTGATAACATCTAATGCAGCAGGTGTTCTTAAAGTTACTTCTAATACTTTTACATCAGCAGCTAAAAGTGCTTCAGCGATAGGTAAAGCATCTGCCACATCTTTAATAACAAGAACGGGAACGATTGGGCCCATAGCAAATAGATCTTTAGGCTGTAGTTTCCAGTTGTTTGATTTTGATAACGTCATAATTCCTCTTTATGCATTTGTAGAAGTTAATTGTTGTGTAAGAAAAGCAGATGCGCCCAATAAGCCAGGTTGTGGCTCAATGATCACAAAAGTTGGTATCGCTTGATTAAATGCTTCAAACCTTCCCTTTGCTTCAAAACTTCTTCTAAAGTTACTAGTTTTAATAAATTCGATAAAGCGAGGAGCAATGCCCCCTGCAATGTATACTCCGCCAAAACTTGCTAATGTTAACGACAAGTTTCCAGCAAAGCTTCCTAAAATTTCACAAAATTTATCTAAGCTTGCTTTACACACATCACATTCATTATTCACAGCTCTTTGTGTAATATCTTTTGCTTCTAATGCTTCAGGCTCTTCACCTTTAATAGACATTAATGCTTGATAAATTTGTTGAATACCTAAACCTGAAAGTACTTGCTCGTAAGAAACGTGCTTGTACTTAGTCAGTAAGAAGTTAAGTATTTTTATTTCTGTTTCGTCGGTAGGAGCAAAATCTACATGACCGCCCTCACCGCCTAAACTTACCCATTGATTGTTTACATTAACAACATTAGCAACACCTAGGCCTGTGCCTGGGCCACAGATTGAAATAGGCTTTCCTGCAACAACATTACCACCACCAATTTGTACTTTCTGTTCATCATTTAAAAATGGAACAGCATGAGCAATAGCGGTGTAGTCGTTAATGAAATACATTTTCGTTAAATTTAACGTTTGTTGAAGTTCTTTTTTAGAAAACTTCCACGGTAAATTTGTCATCGAAATCAAGTCATTATCTACAGGGCAAGCAATAGCAAAACAAGCGTTAAGTTCGGCGTTACTTGTATCAATTTTTGACAAGTAATCGTGAATGATTTCAGCTAAACCTGAAAATTTATTACATTGATATAAAGCAATATTGTTAATAGCACCTGTATCATCCGTAGTACCAATTCTTAAATTAGTACCACCAATATCAGCAACTAAATTAATAGGTGAAGTCATTTTTATATTTCTTCGTCAAATAATGAACAAGCACCAGTATTAGCTGAGCTTAATGATTTACGCATAAAGCCGAAAAGCTCACGCCCTAAACCTTGATGATGACCATTCACTTCAAACTGTGCATTTTCACGTTGTGCTAACTCTTCTTCACTGACTAGTAGTGATAACTCACCCGTTTCACCGTTAAGTAAAATCATGTCGCCTGTTTTGATTTTAGCTATTAAGCCGCCATCTAACGCTTCAGGACATAAGTGAATAGCAGCAGGAACTTTACCTGATGCACCAGACATTCGGCCATCAGTTAATAAAGCAACTTTAAAGCCTTTATCTTGTAACACACCTAATGGCGGAGTTAACTTGTGTAGCTCAGGCATACCACGAGCTTTTGGCCCTTGGAAACGAACTACAGCAACAAAATCTTTATCTAACTCGCCCGATTGAAACGCAGCATCTAGGTCGTTTTGATCTTCAAAAACAACCGCTGGTGCTTTAACAATGTCACACCCTGGACGTAGTGAAGACGTTTTGATAACTGATATACCTAAGTTACCTTTTAATACTTTTAAACCGCCATCGGCTTTAAAGGGTTTAGCTGCAGTAGCAATAACTTCTGTATCACCTGATTCTGTTGCGCCATCTACCCAAATTAGCTTGCCTTCTTCATCAAGTATTGGTCTTTTCGTGTATCGTGTTAAACCACGTCCACAAATAGTTTCAACATCTTCATGTACTAAACCACCTTCTATTAATTCTTTAAATAGAAGCGCCATACCACCCGATTGTTCAAACTGGTTAATATCAGCATGACCATTAGGATATATACGTGTAATAAGTGGTACTACATCTGAAATATCATTGAAATCTTGGAAGTCGATGATAATACCAGCAGCACGTGCAAATGCGATAATATGCATGGTTAGGTTAGTTGAACCACCCGTTGCCGTTAAACCAACAATCGCATTAACAATTGAACGTTCATCAATCATTTCACCAATTGGCATATAATTGCCAGCTTGCTGAGTTAAACGTGTTACCTGACGTGCAGCTGCTTTCGTTAATTCTTCACGAAGCGCACCATTAGGAGCAACAAATGAAGCGCCTGGAAGATGTAAGCCCATGACTTCAACAACAAGTTGATTTGAGTTAGCTGTTCCGAAGAAAGTACAAGTACCAGCAGTGTGATATGAAGCTGATTCAGCTTCTAATAATTCTTCTTTACCCACTTCGCCTTTAGCAAATTTTTGACGAACGCGTACTTTTTCTTTGTTTGGAATACCTGAAGGCATAGGCCCTGCAGGAACAAATACGGTAGGTAAATGACCAAAAGTCATACTCGCGATCATTAATCCTGGTACGATTTTGTCACATATACCTAGCATTAGTGCGCCATCGAACATGTTATGTGATAAACCAACAGCTGTTGCCATTGCAATAACATCGCGACTCATTAAGCTTAAGTCCATACCTGGCTGACCTTGTGTAACACCGTCACACATTGCAGGAACACCACCAGCAAATTGAGCTACGCCACCTGTTTCAGAAACAGCAGCTTTAATAATATCTGGATACGTTTGGTACGGCTGATGTGCAGAAAGCATGTCGTTATATGCTGAAATAATTGCAATATCAGAATGGTTTAAACCACGTAATTTATCTTTGTCTTCTTTACCACAAGCTGCAAATCCGTGAGCTAAGTTACCGCACGACAGTCCTGCACGATGAACCGTATTTGATTTAGCCGCACGAATCTTTTTTAAATAAGCGCTTCTAGGTCCTTTACTACGTTCAATAATTCGTTGAGTTATATCTACAATTTCTTTTTTCATGATTATTCAGCCCAGTAAACTTGCGTTTGAATGTTTTGGTTTTGTAAGAAAGCTCTAATTGGCATTTCAAAAAAGTCGTTACCAGCGTTAGCTTTATCGAGTACTACTTTTTTATTATCGCCACACACATGAAGAATAATGTTTTTACTTTGAATTAACTGAGAAAAAGTAAAAGTAATTCGATCATTTGGTGCTGTTTTAGGTACAACTTTCATTAATGCATCTTTATTTGATACATCTAAACCTTGTTTGATTTGATCACTGCATGGGAATAACGACGCTGTATGTCCGTCTTCACCCATACCTAGAATCAATACATCAAAAGGTAATACAGCCGCCTTAGCTTCTGTATTCAATTCTGCTAATGTTTCTTCTGTAAACTCGCCACGTTTCAAATGAAAGAAAGTCGCTTTAGCTGCATTATTCTGTAATAAACTTTCATGTACTAAACGAGTATTACTTGCATCACTTTCAAACTCAACCCAACGTTCATCAGCTAATGTAACAGTAACTTTATCCCAAGCTAGATCAAATTGAGAAAGCTTAGTAAAAAAGCCTTTAGGCGTTGAACCACCAGAAACAGCTAAACTTGCTTTACCTTTAGCTGCAATAGCTTGAGTCAGCTCGTTAGCCACTTTATTCGCTAACGCTTCGTCTAATGCTTCTCGGGTATTAAAATCGTTTAATTGGTACATTATTCAACCCACTGTCTGTCGTCACGTGCGATTAATGAAATTGAAGAAACTGGTCCCCAAGATCCCGCTGGATATGGCTTAGGTGGTTCGTTGGTTTCTTTCCATGCTTCAATAATACTATCAGCCCATGTCCAAGCAGCTTCTACTTCATCACGACTTACAAATAACGATTGGTTACCGTTAATCACTTCAAGCATTAAACGCTCGTAAGCATCAACAACACGTTGATTTTCATAAGTATCAGAGAAACTTAAATCAAGTTTATTTTCTTGAATAAGCATTTGAGAAGCTATACCAGGAATTTTATTCATCATTTGCAATTCAACACCTTCGTCTGGTTGCAGACGAATCGTTAATTTATTTGCAGGTAATTCAGAATAACTTTCTTTGAATATATTATGTGGCTGCGCTTTAAAATGAACAACAATTTCACTGTGTTTAGCAGGCATTCTCTTACCTGTTCTTAGGTAAAATGGTACGCCAGCCCAACGCCAGTTATCAATTTCAGCTTTAATAGCAACAAATGTTTCTGTATTACTATTTTCTTTAGCGCCTTCTTCGTTCAAGTAACCAGGTACTGGATTACCATTAAGGTAACCATCAGCATATTGGCCACGAACTGTTTTATCTTTTATATTCATTCTGTCGATAGGTACAAGCGCTTTTATCGCTTTTAACTTCTCAAGACGAATGCTATCTGCGCTTAAATCGGCAGGCGGTTCCATCGCTAATAAAGATAAAACTTGAAGTAAATGGTTCTGGATCATATCACGCATTTGACCTGCGTCATCATAAAATCCCCAACGTCCTTCAATACCAACACTTTCTGCAACAGTAATTTGAACATGATCAATACTGTTTCTATCCCAGTTTGTTGTAAATAAGGAATTGGCAAAACGTAATACTAATAGGTTAAGAACAGTTTCTTTACCTAAGTAATGATCGATACGGTAAATTTGTTCTTCTTTGAAAAAACGTGAAACTTGATCATTTATTACTTTAGATGACTCTAAACAATGACCAATTGGTTTTTCCATTACAACACGGTCTTTCTCTGTAATTAAGTTAGCCGCATATAAACCGTCACAAATATCACCAAAAATAGCCGGAGCTGTTGAGAAGTAATAAACGCGGGTTTCATTGGCACCCTTTAAGGTTTTAAATAACTTGTTGAATGATGTTGTTTCTTTAAAGTCTAGTTGTTGATAAACCAAACGATTTAAAAAGCGCTCTAATACGAGAGGGTCTAATGCCTCTTTAACAAATTTAGTAAGGTTATCATTTACTATTGTCGCAAATTCTTTTAAATCATGCTCTTGGCGAGCAACACCAACGATACGACTTGCAGGATTTAATAAGCCCGCACAATCTAACTGGTATAAGGCAGGTAATAATTTACGTCGAGATAAATCACCTAATGCTCCGAAAATAACAACTTCACTAGGAGCTTGGCTATCAAAAGTACTCATAATATTATTTCTCTAAATTTATTTTAAATTTGTTTATAGCTGGGAAACACCATATATAGTGTAATTTAGCGTGTGCTAGTCCATCAGTAAAGGACTTTCTGTAATTTTATTACACAATATCTGAATATGTTTAAGTTAAACCGGTTTACCGAAGTTTTTATCAAATTATTTAAATAATAACGCAAATTTTCAATTAAATATTTGCCAAAAAACGTCGTTTTAATTATATTATTCACAATTATGAAATAAAATTTCATTTTTTCTGTTATCATGGCGAAAATAAATTACAATTCGTTTATAACGTTTAAGATCTAGGGTTAGTAATTAATGAATATATTAGAAAAAATCGCCAATGAACTAGACACCTTTAGTAAGTCAGAACGTAAAGTTGCTGATGTAATACTTTCTTCACCTGGAACAGTTATACATGCAAGTATTGCTGCTTTAGCAAAACAAGCAAGTATTAGTGAACCAACAGTCAATAGATTTTGCCGTAGGTTAGATACTAAAGGATACCCTGATTTTAAATTACATTTGGCTCAAAGTCTTGCTAATGGAACACCTTATGTAAATAGACATGTTGATGAAAACGATTCAGCTGATGAATATACAACTAAAATATTCGAATCAACCATGGCTAACCTTGAGCTTGCTCGTAGAAGTTTAGACACTTCATCAATAAACCGCTCTGTAGATATTCTTACCCAAGCTAATAAAATTTCATTTTTCGGTCTAGGTGCTTCTGCTGTTGTTGCCCACGATGCCTTAAACAAATTTTTTAGATTCAATGTTCCTGTGGTTTATTTCGATGACATATTAATGCAACGTATGAGTGCTATTAATAGCCGTCAAGGTGATGTTGTTGTTGTTATATCTCATACGGGTAGAACAAAATCATTAGTAGAAGTAGCAAGCTTAGCAAAAGAAAATGATGCGACAGTTATTGGTATAACTGCTGCAGGCTCTCCATTAGCTAAAGAATGTAATATTGTTTTATCTATAGATGATGCAGAAGATACAGATTTATATATGCCTATGGCGTCACGTATTGCTCAATTAACGTTGATCGACATATTGGCAACTGGCTTTACATTAAGACGAGGTACGAAGTTTAGAGATAACCTCAAAAAAGTAAAAGACAGTTTAAGAAGTTCGCGATTTGACCGAAAAGAATAAAGACTTACTCTTTACCAATTAAATTTAATTTAAAAAAATTAAGGATTAAAATGCCTAGAAGAACAAAGATAGTTGCCACGTTAGGTCCAGCAACAGAAAGTAGAGAAGTATTAAGAGATGTAATTAAAGCCGGTGTTAACGTTGTAAGACTTAACTTCTCACACGGTACTGCTCAAGATCATATCGACCGTGCTGAAATGGTTCGTGAAATATCTAAAGAGTTAGGTGTTTATGTTGGTATTTTAGGTGATTTACAAGGTCCTAAAATTCGCGTATCTACATTTAAAGATGGTCCAATCAAATTAGCTGTTGGCGATAAATTTGAATTAAATGCTGAACTTGGTAAAGGTGAAGGTACTCAAGAGAAAGTGGGTATCGATTATAAGAAATTACCTCAAGACGTAAACGTTGGTGATATTTTATTACTTGATGACGGTCGTGTTCAACTTAAAGTATTAAGTGCTACTGATACTGTTGTATTTACTGAAGTAACTGTTGGCGGTCCTTTATCAAACAATAAAGGTATTAACCGTCAAGGCGGTGGCTTAACAGCTCCTGCATTAACTGAAAAAGATAAAGCTGATATATTAACTGCTGCTAAAATTGGCGTTGATTTCTTAGCTGTTTCATTCCCACGTGATGCTGCTGATATGCGTTTAGCTCGCTCTCTTGCTGTTGAAGCTGGTTGTGATGCGTTATTAGTATCTAAAATTGAACGTGCTGAAGCTGTAAACGATGACCAAGTATTAGATGATATTATTTTAGCATCTGACGTTGTTATGGTTGCTCGTGGTGACTTAGGCGTTGAGATTGGTGATGCTGCATTAGTTGGTAAGCAAAAACATATTATCGCTAGAAGCCGTCAATTAAACAGAGCTGTAATTACTGCAACTCAAATGATGGAAACTATGATTGAACAACCTATGCCAACTCGTGCGGAAGTTATGGATGTTTCAAACGCTGTTTTAGATGGTACTGATGCGGTAATGCTTTCTGCTGAAACTGCTGCGGGTAAATACCCTGTAGAAACAGTTACAGCTATGGCTTCTGTTTGTGTTGGTGCTGAAGCTCATCGCTCTGTTAATAGTTCAAATCACAGATTAGAACTTAAGTTTACTGAAATTTCAGAAACACTTGCTTTATCGGCTATGTATGCAGCTAACCATTTAGACGGTGTTGCAGCAATAATCGCTCTTACTGAGTCTGGACATACAAGTAAAATAATGTCGCGTATTACATCAGGTTTACCAATTTATTCTGTTTCAAGACATAATAAAACGTTAACAAGATCTGCAATGTACCGTGGTGTTTACCCTGTTCAATTTGACTCTACTTCTTGTGCAAGTGATGCATTATCATCAGAAGTACTTAAAATTGTTATCGGTAAGTCTGAGCTAAAAGTTGGCGATAAAGTTATCTTTACTCAAGGTGACTCAATGGAAACTATTGGTGCTGCAAATACACTTAAAATCTTAACTGTACAAGACAAGCACTTTAGCTAATTAAGTAATCTAGTTAAAACGAAAAAGGTAGCTAAATGGCTACCTTTTTTATTGCCTGTTTTTCTGCATATAAATAACATTTTGGCGAGTAGAATAAGTAGTAGAAAGAAGTTGCTGAAAAGAATTATAAAAATAAATTATAGAGTTAGTTTTCTAAAAATATGCTGCAGGCATTACGAAGATACAATGGCTCAAAAATACTAGATTAATAACTGACTTAACACTGTCTGGGCTGGGTTCACCTCATCAAATAAGGTTAACTGCTTAATGGCAAGATCATAAAAAACATCCTTTTTATTACCTTGGTTAGTACCTTGCATACCCTTTACTTTTTCAAAGTACCATAAACCATTGATCAGATATGAATAACTAAGATATTGATCTAATTTGTTCTGATCTATTCTAATATCATTCGCATTATTCAATTTTTCGTAATATGCCAAAGTCAAAGCCTGTTCATCTGCATTCATGAAGTTTATTGCCATGAACATTGCGAGTTCAAATTCTTTTTCCGCTAAACAGGCACATTCAAAGTCAATCAACCATGCTTTGTTGTTCGCTGTAATAATATTAGAAAAGTTGATATCACCATGACAAACCACTGAATGGCTCTGAGGTTTATCTCCAATAGTAGACATATGAGTAAATAAAAGTTGAATATGCTCTCGCTGAGCTATAGAGAAGCTTTTACTGGCGATAATTTGTGTAATGATCTCATTGATATTCAACTCAGGAAGTGAAACGTCTAAGGTATGGCATTGCTGCATCAATTTAATAGCAATTTCTATTTTGCTTTTTATGTTACTGGTCGTGCTATCTAAACTTTCAGCATAGATAAACTCATTCACCAACCAGTTTTTCTCAGCATAAATAACATGAGGTGACAGATTAATGTTGGAAGCAGCTTGAGACGTTTTCAATTCATTTTCAAAAAAACTAGCGTTACTATCGTATTTAACAAAATAGCGTTGCGTGATTGAGGTGATTAAAACATTATCAGATGTAATATTTTTATTATTTGTTATTGATACATCAAAACACGAGCTACTCTGCCCTGCTTCAATTTTAGTGATCAACAGGCTTTCATCGTCACGTAAATTGAAACAAGGCAATTGTTTTATTTTTTCACACAGCTGAGCGTATTTGTCTACATTCATCAGTACTAACTTATTAAACTCGCATTTAAATCATTGTAGCCTTTATATTCTTGTCGCCATTTGTAATATCCATAAACGGCAATAACAATAAATACAGTGAATAGAAAAGCTGTTGGCATTAGATCTTTTTCTACGTATAAATAAATAGATACCGCGTCAATTACTATCCAATAGAGCCAGTTCTCTACCACCTTTTGTGCAACTAAATAAGTAGCGAAAACGGCAAATACAGTTGTCGTGCTATCTAAATAAGGAAAGTCAGTTGGTGTGTATTTATCCATCAAAATACCAACAACAAATGAAGTAACACTTAAGCCAGTAATCATGATTACGTGAGTTTTTAATTTATACGCTTTGAGTTTAACTTTTTTTTTCATCAAACGCTTCGGTATCTTTATTCCAACAATACCAGCCATAAAAAGCCATCCCCATGTAATAAATTTGCAGAAAACTGTCCATCCACAAGTAAAACTTATAAAACAAAAAGGTATAAATAGCGGTACTAACAAGAGCAGCAGGCCAACACCATACGTTAGTTTTAGCCGCTAAAATGACATAAAGTAATGAACTTAAAACAGCAATTATTTCTAAAAATGGTAAAGTTAAATAATAATTTAAAAGATCTTCCATCACACAGCCCTTACAAGTTTGAATTACAGTTCAGGTTCTACTTCTGATCTATTTCCACCAATAAATTTACAAACAAACACAGCAGAGTCAACCGTTTCATGAACATGTTTAATTTCAGCCATGACATGTTTAACGGTAAGGTCATACTCACCAAAAACTTGAGTGCTCATGCCGTTAGTTACAACCTCTAGTCCATCAACTAAACGAAGCTTTTTGATGAAATTCCATATGTCTTTTTTAAAGTTTTCTTCCGCCAGTGGATATAAACTGATCTCTATAGAAATTTCCATGCTACTCACCTCATATTTTAAATTAAACTCTTGATACTGATTCTAATACTGACTTCAAAAGCTAACTAGCTATCATTTTTTATCAAGAGTTTTGATATTTATATACGAGTTATAAACTAACAATGTTTATAACTCACCTTCTGAATAAATTAAAAATTATAATTAAATGTCGCACCAAATACTGCTGGCTCACCTAATTGAAAATAAGCTTTATCTACATAACCATCTCGGGGATCATTACCAAAGAAGAAACCACGAGTTTGGTAGTCTTCATCAGTTAAATTACGACCCCAAAGTACAACATCCCAATCGGTAGTCGAATAAGTTAGTGAAGCATTTAATAATTCATAAGATTCTGATTTTTCGTTATGGCTATCAGAGAAGAAGAACTCATCTTTACCTTCTACTGATACATTAAACAACCAATTGTCGTTTATGTAGTAGTTAACACCTAAATTAAATTGATAAGCTGGAGCATGTGCTTGCTCTCTTCCTGATAAAGAAACTGCACCTGCTTCAGTTATATAATCAAAAGATTTGTATTCTGTGTCGAGTAAACCTGCAGAACCATACACTTCAACATTATCATTAATGTTCCAACCAGCTTCTAGCTCAAGTCCTAAGTTAGAACCTGATGAGGCATTATCTAAAAACTCGATAAACTCGCCTTGTTCACCTGGTGCTGATGTTTCTTTTTGATAGGAGATTTTCACTTGAACGTCATCTCTGTCCATGTAAAAAGCTGCAGCTCTAAAGTATGCGGCATCATCAAGAAATGTCGTTTTATATCCTATTTCGTAGTTCCATAAGTATTCAGGTTCAAATTCACGCTGTTCATCTAATAAAGAACCATCGGTATTTACACCACCTGCTTTATAACCACGATTTACGGAGGCGTACACCATAGATGACGGATCAAGTTGATAAGCAAGTACCACTTTACCACCTACCATAGTATCTGACGGAGAAGCTGTAAAATCAGTACTGTTAGTGTAATCGGCATCACGATTCTCTAAACGTAAACCTGTTGTTAAGGTTAACTGCGAAGATAAAAGTGTTGATAGCTCAAAATAAACCGCTGTTGTAGTAGTTTCAAAGTTTGATAAAAAGTCAGGATCCCATGTATAAATTCGAGTTAAATCTGATTCATCGTTTTTGAAATAAACACCCGCTACCCATGAAGTAGAACCATCAAAGATTTCATTACCTTCTTTTGACGTAGCACGTAGCTCTAAGGTTTGTGTTTTTTTATCGCGGAAGTAGTAATCTGTTGATGAGTAGCCATAAGCCTCAGCTAAACAGCTTTCCAAAGTACAAGCGCCAGTTTCCCAATCGTATTGACCAAAAGCCCAATCTTCATCGTATCCGTAAGCCATTTCACTATCAGCATAACTTGCTATAAGTTTTACGTCTGCTTGATTGAAGCCGCTATAATTAAAAGTGGTCGCGAGTGCTGTAGTTTTTTGTGTATCAAAACCAGGTTCATCGGAATAAGTATTACGATTGTTATCTAATGAAAATGCGTCATAACCGTTGTCAAAATCAAAATGCATAACCGTTACATCAATACTTAAATCATCGCTTGCTTCAATTGCCAGCTTGCCTCTAAGACTTAATTCATCACGATTACTTGTATCGTCACGATTTAAAAAAAGGTTTTCCATGAAACCATCACTTTTGTATTGCTCTGCAACCAAACGATAGTTAACTTTTTCAGCCGCGGGACCTGATACAACTAAACCTAAACCTTTACTACCATAATTCCCTGCAGTGGCTTTAATAGCACCTTCAAAGGTATCAGATGGAGAGTTTGTAGTAATATTGACAATACCTGCTAACGCATTAGCACCAAAACGTGTGCCTTGTGGACCACGAAACACTTCTGTTTGCTCAACATCAAACATCGATGAAACACTACCAATACCGGTAAAATCGACTTCATCAATAATAATACCTACTGATGGGTTAATAGGTTCTTGAAATTGACTACGCTCACCTATACCGCGTATTTGATAATAACGCGCACGTTGTGAACCACTTGAAAAGTTTACGTTAGGTGCTAAAGCTAAAATTTCTTCTAGATTCTGTGCATTTCGACGCTTAATATCTTGTTCTGATAATAAGCTAACAGCACTTGGAATTGTTTGGATGTTGGTTTCTCTAAAATCACCTTTAACGGTGATCACTTCCATCACTGATGTGTCATCAGCAATAACTTGAGTAGTAAAGAGAATTGAAGATATCGCTAAGGCGATAGTAGATACTTTGTTTGTCATTTGGTTCTCATATAAATAAAAATATGGAACCAGCGCAATTAATGGCTGTTGTTCTATTCCCATTCCTACGCTGGCATTATCCAGTTCAGGTTCTAGGGTTTGTGCTTAACACATCTCAGCAAATACATTAACAATCAGTTAACGTGTATTCGCACCCCTTGGTTTCGCGTGAATAGTAACAATTTCTAACCGAATGTACAGGAAATATCGAGATAAGATGAAGATAATTCAGCATTTTATTATGTAACTCATAATAAAATGCTATAAGAAAAAGCTAAGAAGTCCGGCTAAGAAGAGTTTTAACCTGAATGAATACCTTTAAATATAAGCAGGTCAATACTTAAAAACATTCTAAATAACCTGAACTCAGTTTAAGATGTTTTTTTAAAACATTAAAATTATTACTAATAAAATTTAACTTATACGCTAGCTTGATAGTTTTTCTTGCTTCATCGTTAAATAGATAGCATCTTACCTAAAGGCTCTCCGCCCACTAGGTGCATGTGAATATGATAAACCTCTTGGCCGCCATGCTTATTACAGTTCATAATTAAGCGATAGCCATCTTCATCTATGCCTTCTTCTTTTGCTAATTTACGTGCAACAGTAAACAATCTTCCTAAAGCCAACTCGTCGTCTTCAGTAACATCATTTACCGTTGGAATAAGTTTATTAGGAATAATAAGAATATGGCTTTTTGCCTGTGGTGAAATATCTCTAAAGGCACTCACGAGATCATCTTGGTACAAAAGCGTTGTTGGGATTTCTTGACGAATAATTTTAGAAAATATGGTTTCTTCTGGCATTTTACTTCCTATGTAACCCGTAATTGGATTAGTTTATTTTACTCAGTATTTATTAGATATTAGTGATAATTAGCGATATTTAAAGAAGGACTTAATCATCACTATATCTTGATTTACTGTATTCGAAATTAGTTATAAATACGAGGATATAAAAGAGCCAATTACTTTTCAATAATTGGCTTTATAATATGTACTTTGATTAACTCATCATTATAGATAAATAATGCTTAGCTGCTGTAACCGTCAGGGTTATTTGATTGCCAACGCCACGAGTCATTCACCATATCGTCTAATGTTTTTTCAGCTTGCCAATCTAAAACAGATTTAGCGTAAGCGGGATCTGCATAACATTGACCAATATCACCTGCTCTACGTTCGATAATTTTGTAAGGTACTTCTTTGTTACAAGCTTTAGAAAATGCAGCAACCATTTCTAAAACAGAATAACCTTGGCCTGTGCCTAAATTGAATGTGTGACAACCTGCTTGACCATGTAATTTTTCAATCGCTTTAACATGTCCTTTAGCGAGATCAACTACATGAATATAATCACGTACGCCTGTACCATCAACCGTATCGTAGTCATCACCAAACACAGATAAAAACTCACGTTTGCCAACAGCAACTTGAGTGATAAATGGCATTAGGTTATTTGGAATACCTTTTGGATCTTCGCCTATAGTACCTGATATGTGGGCACCAACAGGATTAAAGTAACGCAGTAGAACTACAGATAAGTTATCGTTAGCGATAACAGTCTCACGACACATTTGCTCTACAACTAGCTTAGATTGACCATAAGGATTAGTTGTAGTTAATGGGAAATCTTCAGTGATTGGAACCGTAGCAGGATCTCCATAAACTGTTGCTGAAGAACTGAAAACTAATGTATTAACGTTATGCTTATCCATTACTTGCATTAACACACAAGAACCACTCACATTATTGTCGTAATATTTTAATGGAAATTCAGTTGACTCACCTACAGCTTTTAAACCTGCAAAGTGAATAACTGCATCAACCTTATGTTGAGAAAAAGCAGCGTCTAAAGCAGCTTCATCACGAATATCAGCATGAATAAAAGCCATTTTTTTGCCCGAGATTTTTTCTACTCGGCTCATAGACTCTTCGCTGCTATTACTTAAATTATCAACAATAACCACTTCATGGCCTGATGCTAATAATTCGATACAAGTGTGTGAACCTATATATCCTGCGCCACCTGTTACTAATATTTTCATGATAAACGTCCCTTAAGTTTAATAATTTTTTCATTAAGCTTTTCATTCACTAAAAATCAAATGGAATAGAGAACTATAAAAAATTAATGAAAAAACAATCTGCATACATCAATGCATTCTGATTTTACTAACGCGCTAAATTATACATGTTATTTGAAGGTTAGTATCAGCAAGATTTATAATTTTTGAATTTTATACAACACTAATAAATTTATGCTTCAAATAAGTATAAATTTTGTAGAGCAAGAAAGAATTAAAAGTTGATGCAAAATAAGAAGAGATTAATCAAAGAAAGAAGAGAATACAGAGCCACGGTTGGGGGTGTGGCCCTATATTTTAAGAGACGTTTATAAGAAAGAGAATAGCTCTTCGTCTAGCTGCATTAATGTCTTAGGATCAGCCATCATAGTCGCAGCAAGTGATTTAGTTCGAGGTAACATTTTCTCGAAATAGAACTCTGCAGTTTTAATTTTAGCTCGGTAAAAATCTCGGTTTTCAACTTCACCCGCTAATTTCTCATAAGCTGACTGCGCCATTCTTGCCCACATGTAAGCCATAACAATATAGCCAGAGTACATTAGGTAGTCTACAGAAGCAGAACCTACAACATCCCTATCCTTTTTAGCTTTTAGCGCTAATCTGAATGAATATTGTTGCCAGTTAGCAATCGCTTTACTTAATGGCCAGATAAATTTATTCATTTGACGTTTATGTGGATTACTAGAAATAATGCTTTTCTCTTTACAGAAAGACAAAACTTCGTAGCTAAAGTCTTTTAATGAGCTGCCCCTAGACAATAATATTTTACGACCTAATAGATCCAAAGCTTGTATGCCTGTAGTACCTTCGTAAAGTGTAGCAATACGAGTATCACGAACAATTTGTTCCATACCCCATTCTTTAATATAACCGTGACCACCAAAAATTTGCAGACCATGATTAGCACTTTCTAAACCTAACTCTGTTAAAAAGGCTTTTAAAATAGGTGTAATAAAACCAAGTTTCGTATCAGCAATTTGCTTTTCTTCTTCAGTTTTAGCTACATCAATTTGATCAACTATTTTAGCTGCATAGTAAATCATGGCGCGCCCACCTTCAGATATAGCTTTTTGTGTCATCAGCATTTTACGAACATCTGGATGAACGATAATAGGATCGGCTACTTTATCTGGAAATTTCTTACCTGTTAACGAACGCATTGAAAGACGTTCTTTCGCGTATAAAAGCGAGTTTTGGTACGCTAATTCGGCAGCACAAATACCTTGTAGTGCAGTACCTACACGTGCGGTATTCATAAACGTGAACATACATTCAAGACCTTTATTTTCAGGGCCAATAAGATACCCTTTTGCTTCATCAAAATTTAGAACTGCAGTTGAAGAAGCTTTAATACCCATTTTCTCTTCAATAGAACCACAAGTTACATTGTTGTGTTCGCCTATATTACCGGCTTCGTCAACTTGCATTTTAGGTACGATAAATAAAGAAATACCACGAGTACCCGCAGGAGCGTTAGGTAAACGAGCTAATACAATATGAATAATATTGTCAGTTAAGTCGTGCTCACCTGCTGAGATAAATATTTTAGTACCTGTGATGTTATAAGAACCATGATCATTAGGTTCAGCTTTAGTTTTTACTTGTCCTAAATCAGTACCACATTGAGGCTCTGTTAAGCACATGGTGCCCGTCCAAACGCCTTCTGTTAGCTTGGTAAGGTAAACTTCTTTCTGCTCATCTGTACCATGCTCGTGAATCGTGTTCATAGCTCCGTGACTTAAACCAGGATACATAGCAAACGACCAATTGGCTGTTCCCATCATTTCTGACTTAACCATGCCTAATGAAGAAGGTAAGCCTTGACCACCATAACCTTCAGGATGAGATAGAGATTGCCATCCACCATCAACATATTGCTGATAAGCTTCTTTAAAACCTTTAGGAGTAGTTACTTTGCCTTCATTGAATGTACAACCTTCTTTATCACCACTTTGGTTTAATGGTAATAGCTCGCCTTCACAAAATTTTGCACACTCTTCCATAATGGCATCAACCAAATCTGGAGTAGCTTCTTCATACTCAGGTATTTTTCCATAATGTCCGTAGTAATCAAAAACATCTTCAAGCAAAAACTTTATATCTTTAATCGGCGCTTTGTAACTTAGCATCAGACATGCTCCTAAAAATTTAAATAAAACTATTGCCTGTAAGTAGACAATAACTTTAAGAACATGTCAACTGGTCGTACCTCTTATTTTTAAGGATAAAAATTCAATAGAATTTAGAGAGGATTCTAGACAATCAGATTTCCCATGGAATAAATGGTTGTATATAAAAGTTAATAAAGTGAGTGATTCTAGTGGATTGAAGGCTATAAATAGATTGTGTTGTTATGGGAGTAGATTAAGAATGTTTAAATGATTGATATGATCATTTTATTTTAAAGTTTTATACCAAACAGATTAATTTATTGCTCACTTAGCGAGAATTTAAAGGTTTAGAGGCACAGGTTCATAGTTCCAGACTGAACCTAAGCACCTACATCCATGTAGGCGAGGCATTGATTGAAGAGAATGGTTATTCTCGGTAACTGCTCCTGCGTTACCCTAATGTCCTACATCCATGTAGGAACCTTGTCAAAATCAATAACGCTGCATATGAGCCTTTAAATTCTCGCCCTTCGGGAGCTCATTAGCAAACTGATAACATCACAAAATTGAAGAAATATAGAATAACTATGTTTAATCAATTTTGCTTGTTCTAAGCTTGCTAATGTAGCTCTAAGTTGCTCAATAAATTAATCCGTTTGGTATTATAACGATTATTAAAAGTTCATGAAATATATTAAGAAAAAAAATTGTTTATTTGGAATGATTTTAAATGAGGCTGTATTAACATTTTAAAATTTACATATGGGGTATATGTAAATTTTTTACACTACCATTATTAGGATAATGGTAAAAAACTATTTTAAAAATTGGCGGAGTGGACGGGACTCGAACCCGCGACCCCCGGCGTGACAGGCCGGTATTCTAACCAACTGAACTACCACTCCGCTATTTTTAAATAGCTATAGAATGATGAGAAAATACAAATAAAATTGGCGGAGTGGACGGGACTCGAACCCGCGACCCCCGGCGTGACAGGCCGGTATTCTAACCAACTGAACTACCACTCCGCTGTAACTTTATCTGAGATTTTATAGGTCTCACCTATTCTATATTTGAAAAACAATTGGCGGAGTGGACGGGACTCGAACCCGCGACCCCCGGCGTGACAGGCCGGTATTCTAACCAACTGAACTACCACTCCGCTATATTGCCTTTCAGATTTTTTTCAGGATTCTTAACCTTAGATTAATTGGCGGAGTGGACGGGACTCGAACCCGCGACCCCCGGCGTGACAGGCCGGTATTCTAACCAACTGAACTACCACTCCACACATCAATCGCGCAATCAACAACATGTCGTTGAATGCGGCGGAGATAATACGGTTATGAAGAGTGTCAGTCAACCACTTTTTTAATATAATTTACATATAATTTACTGTATGGATAATTGATAACCAATACGTAGGAAAACTCGCCATATTTTAGATGGATAGTTTAGTTTTCAAGGCTTTCTTTTTACGTAAAGCGATAAAAACAAAAATACAAATACCTAAAATAATGATGATTGCGTTAATAATTCCTATGGTTATATACATTTGTTTTTGCTTTTCTTCTTCCTCTGCTTTGATTCTTGCCATTTCAATAGCTAATGCTTCAGCAGCTAAAGCTTCTTTTTCGGCTAATAATTCTGCTGCAGTTTTTCTAGGAATTAAAATTTCATTGCCATCTGCATCAATAGAAGAGATTAGCATGCCATTTTTATTTTCTGCGTTAAAAGTAAATTGCGGTAAAGTTAAAACAAATTCACGCTCATCTATGGTTCTACCAAATACATCAACAGTAATACGATGGATGCCAGCTTCAGTATATTCAAACTCATTCATCCGAAGGCCTTTATCTTCTTCAAGCAAAGAAAATTCAACCGCTTGTTTATCGGGATAGGTTATTTTTCCCTGTAAGATAATACTTTGAGGGTCTACATAGGTTGGATCAATAGTAAAAGTAGCAAGGTGGTTTACACCCTCTTCATCACTTGCTTTAACAGATAATGTAACAGGAGATCTTTGAATAACGATAAGGTCAGGCTTTAATTCTCTACTCATCATTGGCATTTTTACATAATAAATAGGCTGCCATTCCCCTGGAGCGAAGTTTAAAACGAATTCCCCTGTATATACTCCATCGCCTGACTTCTCGTCATAGTCGTAGCCATCATCAAGAAATGAGCCTAATTTAACGGGTGCAGAGCCAAAGTTATCGTATAACTTATTATTAGAGCTAAAAAAATCTATATCTAAGTTCACTACAGCTCTAAATAAAGGGTCACTTAAGCCTTTTTCTCCATTTAAAAGCTTACCTGTAACTTTGAGTGTTTCACCTGCAAGTAATATTTTAGGTAAAGGTTCAACTTCAATAAGTACATCTGTTACTACAAGAATTTGGCTATCAGGTTGTATTTGTCCAATAGCTTGCCAAGGTCCTGCCATTGGATTTTTAATTTTGATCAGGTCGTAAGTACGATCATCAAACCATTCCACGCTATTATCATCAGGTAAACTATTTATTTTAAGTTTAGTCCCATCAGGTTTCACCAAAATAATAGGTTGTGAACCAAGTTTACGATAGAAGATGAGTTTTACTTCTTCTATCTCAGAGTCGATTCTAAAACGATTATCGAAATAAGGTATTTGATTGGTTACATTGTCAGGTTTGTAATACTTAATGTCGGGAATATTACTTTCGGCAAAAACAAATAAAGGTAAAATAATAAATACCGCACTTATATTGAATAGGATATTTAGCATTCTATTATTTTTCCTCATTTTCATTTTCCCCATATTGCTGAACCGCCCTTTTTCTCGATAATAGCTAAACGTTCTTGATGCGCTATAACTTCATCGGCAGTTGCACCAATAATCTTTAATTTACTTCTGTTTGGATCAAGTCTTCTGATCTCATCAGAGTTTCCATTTTCACCATCACCAGCAAGTAAATTAAAAGCAGCTTGCTTACGCGTCATCTCTACATATACAAACGCAAGCAACTGAGCATCGATTAATGCCCCGTGATAAGTACGGTCGACCAACTTATCTACTTTATAATATTTAGCTAAGTAATCTAACGTTTTAGGCGAGCCAAACTCATCTTTAGATACTTTCAATGTATCTATAACGGTACACATGTCGTATGTCATAGGTACTTTTTTATTGAGCATTGAAAACTCATGATCCATAAAGCCAACATCGAACTTCGCGTTATGAATAACTAATTCAGCGCCATCTATAAACTTAATAAAGTCATCGGCTACTTGAGAGAATATAGGCTTGTCTTGTAAGAAGTCATTGGTTAAACCATGTATATTGATAACTTCTTGTTCCATTATAAATAATGGATTGATGTAAGCATGGTAAATACGACCTGTTAATTGTCGATTCACCATTTCAACACAGCCTATTTCAACTATGCGATGCCCTTCCCGTGGATTAATACCCGTTGTTTCAGTATCTAGAATAATTAATCGTTCGTCTTGCTTTTCAATATCGCTCACGTGTAACGCCTTTTAACTGAATATTTTATTTTTCAATGTCTTCTGGGAATTCTTGAATATTTAATTTTACTTTTTTATTAGTATAGAGGAAAACCACTAAGACTAATGTAATCACTACTTGTATCAATAGCCATGTAAAAGATAAAAGCGACAAGTAAAAATAGCCCATAAGGCTTATCGCTAAATCAACAACTAGTGCACAAAGTAAAAACTTTCTAATATGCTGCCAACAATATTTTATCCATGAAGGTGCGTTAGGTCGTCTTAAAGTAATGATCAAAAATACAAATAAGCCTAACGCTCCAGAGCCTAAACTTAGATAAAACATTTTAGGATCAGGAAAAATCATTTGAATCGTATCAGTTTGGTTATTCATATTTGAAATAGACATGATCCATACAATATAACCTCGTGTAACAAAGGCTAATAAAGCATAAATCCCTATTGAGAGCTTTAAACAGTCAAACTTATTAAAGTCTTTTAATGAATACTGAGAATATAACTGTTTATTCATCAGGAAAGTTTTTTGCTCGGTTATCCTCTAAATGCTTTTTCGCTTGAGTAATAGCAATAACAGCTTTAGATTTAAATTCACGATTATATAAGGTGTGAACAACAAAGATTGTGGCAAAAATAGATAGCAACGGATGATAAAACCAACACATAACAGGAATAGAGAAATAGTATGCACGTAAGCCATAGTTATAAGAATGTGCTGCTTGATCATGCACCTTTGCCATTTGACGAGCATAAGCTTTAAGATCTTCATTTAAACCGTCTTCATCAATTGGCGCGGCACCCACCATCACATTTAAAAAACCATATTGTCTCATCGACCAAGTAAACTTGAAGAAAGAAACAATAAATATTAGAGCTAAAATACTAAGCTTAAGTTGATACATAGCTACATCAGATAAAGCAGCATAAGGTATTGCATGAAAAACTTCTTGTAGCTGTTCTGTGCGGCTAAATAAAGTTAAAACACCCGCTAAAACTAATAAAGTTGTGGAGGCAAAAAAAGCAATATTACGTTCAAGGTTTGAGATAAGAGCAGCTTCACCTACACGGTTACTTCTTTTAATAACACCATACATCCAATAAATACGATGATAATTTAAACTTCGCGCAAGACAGTCTGTTGTTTTAGCTTTCTTACGAGCAAATACAGTGTATCCAACCCAAAAGGTAATAAAACAAAATAAAGCGAGGCAGTTTAGTACATATAAAGACATTTTCTTGATTTCGGTATGCAGGTTTTGTTTATATTATGCAGGAGAGGCCGAAAAGATTCGAGCCTTAAACGGGAGAAAAACAAATAAAAGCATTGGTTAATTATAAAAACATAAATTTAATTGAATAATTGCGTGATATTTATCTTTGTACTGTTCAATTAGTGTCATAAATCAATGAATTCTCATAGTATTCGATAATAAATCATCCACTTTGAAGAAATATTGTCCAAATGGTTAAAATAAAAAGCGACACTATTCGTCCCATCATATCTTCAAGAGACTAGGCTATATGATACCTGAAGCTATTCAGTGTTTTTTATCTAGAAAAATATTTAACAATGAGATTAAAAAGAGCCTAAGTATAAGTTGTATAAACGAATTATATTTGTAACAATTTAAAACATGCACATATAAAATGTGAACAAATCCTTCATAATAAATAATAAATAAATTCGGAGATCAAATGGTAAAGCTAAGGAATAGCTGTTTATATTTTGCAGCTAGTTTATTCTTATTAATATCAATGTTGACATCAGCACAACCGCTTAATAAAAGTAATAAGTTAGTTATCCCCAATACCAATCAATCAATCATTATCGATGGCGATCTTGACGATGTGGTCTGGAAAAATGCTCTCAGTATTTCTTTAGATATTGTAAATAGCCCTTGGGATAATTTAGCCAGTCCAGTCAAAACCAAAGCAAAAATCATTGAAGATGGTAAATTTATCTACATATCTTTTCTTGCTTTAGATCCAGAGCCTAATAAAATCCATGGTTTTCTCGGTGATAGAGACAGCACTTGGGGAGATGATCTCGTTGGTATCAAATTAGACACCTTCAATAGCAAACAATTAAATTATAACTTTTTTGTTAACCCTTTCGGTGTTCAAAACGATTCTATTTCAAATGAAGTAACCGGAGATGAAAACCGATTATGGGATGGTAACTGGCAATCTTTTGGTAAAAAAACTGAAACAGGCTATCAAGTAGAAATGGCCATCCCTTATAACATTCTTAATTTTGACGATAAAAACAGTGAAAAGACATGGGGAATTGAATTTGTAAGGTTTTATCCTCGAGATGAACGCCTTCGCATTTCGCATATTCAACTCGATAAAGACAATGACTGTTGGTTATGCCAAATATCAGAGATAACAGGATTTGAACATTTAACTAAAGGCAAAAACCTAACCGTTATCCCATCAATGGTTGCTAACAATAATCAACAAAAAGACCCATATGATAATAATTCTGACTGGTCAAAAGCTAACGATATAGATGCGGGCATAGATATTCGTTGGGGAGTAACACCCAATACATTACTTAACGCAACAATTAATCCCGACTTCTCAACAGTAGAATCGGATTCAGGGCAATTAAGTGTTAATAATATTAATTCATTATACTTCGATGAAAAACGTAGTTTCTTTCTAGAAAACTCAGACTACTTCAGTAGTAATTACGATCTTGTATATACACGTAATATTGCTGATCCAGATTATGGCGCTAAACTCACCAGCAGAACAGATAAATACAGCTACGGTATATTTGTTACCAACGACCAACAAACTAATTTTATTGTTCCTGGTAATGTTAGCGATGATATAGCCACATTAAATACTGAAAGTCACTCGGCTGCTTTTAACTACCGTTATAATTTTAATGAACAACTTACCTTAGGTTTAATATCAACCTTAAGAAGCGCAGACGATTATCACAACGCAGTTGCAGGAGTTGATGCAAAGTACAAATTCAATGACTCTCATACCGTTAACGCACAATACCTTTATTCTGATACTGAATACCCTGAAGAGTTATACGAAAGCTTTTGTTTAGGCGACTCTTGTGAAGCAACAACTAACCAATGCTTATTTGGAAACTGTCAATTCACAGAACAAGTTAACCGAACAAAAATAACTGACGAGTTTAGTGATAATGCTTACACCATAGATTATCAATTTAAGACCGAACTTTGGGACTTCAAAGCATCACATGAAAAGATCAGTAACCTTTTTCGAGCTGACTTAGGTTTTATGACAAAAGTAGATTACCAAAAAAATGAATTGGGGTTTTCGCGTTTATTTTATGGTGAAGCTGACGATTTTTGGTCAGAAACACTCTACTTTGCCACTTGGTATAATACGAAGAATGATAATGGTGAGTTTCTTGAACGTTCATTTGACGGTGGTATAGAGTTATTTGGTCCTAAGTTATCATTGTTAAGTTTAAATATAGTACAGGCAACAAAAACAGGCTTAAGGCATGATGATTCATTATTAATCCTAGCGAACAATACCACTTTATTTGATGAGCAACAGGTAAAGCTTTATGCAGAATTTAAACCTTTTAATCGACTATTTACAGGTATCGGCTACGACTTTGGCGATAAGATTGACTATAACAATAATCGTTTAGGTAGTTTTAACGAAGTTTATATTGATATTACGAGTAATATTACTGACCACTTATTTGTTGAGTTTAATCACACTTACAGTGAGCTTAAGGCAGATCATGTAACCACACTTTCAAATGACGATGTTTTTATCGCTAACTTGAGTAACTTACGCATATCCTATCAATTTAGTGTAGAAAGTTACTTAAAACTTAGCTTAGCTTACATAGATGTTGATTATAATCTAGATAATAACCCACTTATTGCCCCAAGTAGTATAAATAAAGACTTATCTACACAGCTCATATATTCCTATAAATTAAACCCTCAAACAGTCTTCTTTTTAGGCTACTCTGACAATAGCTTTCAAGATGACTATTTGAGGAAGCTATCTCGTGCAGAAAAAACATTTTTTACTAAAATCAGTTATGCATGGTCGTTATAAAAATGTTAATGAGAAATGTGTATAACGTTAACCAAACATTGCAAACTTTATTCATTAAAATCAAATAGATAATATCTCCTCCTAAAGCCCTAAATCACCTCTATTTATGTTGATCTTATCCCCGTCTTGGGGGTACGATATCCTCTAAACAAAATTTTTGTAATCTATTTTAGAACAAATATCACACTTAAAAAGACTGAATATTAGTCGCATTTAGCTTTGAATTATCACTCATATTCTAGATGTTTTGGGATGTAATTTTATCTTTAAATAAGTACTCTTTTTTAGCTGCAGGTAATTATGATTAAAAAAACACTTTTTCCTTTATTCTTATCACTTTGCTGTATATCGCATGGAGCATTAGCAGATACAACTAAAGGTGATTCAAATTTAAATAAGTTAAAAAAAGAAGTAAGCGAAAGCGCTTTTGATTCTGCTTGGCTTACCGCTCAAACTCTTAAAGATGAATATTTAGGTGATCCCGCATTTGATTTTTTATATGGTGTGACTGCATTAGCAAACGATCAGGCAGAATATGCTGTTTTTGCATTTGAACGCGTTACCGCTAATAGGCCAGAATGGTTAGACGCACAATATCTATTAGCTAAAGCTAACTACAAAATTGCAAATTACCAAGGGGCGATAACAACAAGTCAGTTATTATTAAGCAACCCTAAAACATCAGAGAAGTTAAAAGAGTCTGCAAATACGCTATTAAACTTATCTCAGTCTAAATTAGATAAACAATCTTTCTATCTATCACAACGTGTATCATTAAGCTTAGGGCACGACTCAAACATTAATTCGGGTACCACAGAAGACAACATTTTTATCCCTTCAACGGGTGATACTTTTCTCTTAAATGATGAGAGTAAAGAAGTTAGCGATAATTATGGTGCGCTTAGTTATCAAGCATCTGGCAGTAAGATCTTTTCTCAAGTTTCAAAAATTATCTTTTCTGGGAAAGGCACAGTACATAATTTTCAAGATGAATCTCAATACAACCGAATGTTTGCCGACCTAGCCTTTCAATATCAACACTCTTTTGATTTTGGCCGAATATCCGTTGGACTCAAGTTTACCCCTTTATGGTTAGATGACGAGTTATATAGAACAAGAACAACCCTAACCACCAATTTCGAAAAGCAATTAACCTCTAAGTGGCTAATGACTACCGGACTAAACATCGGAAAAACAAATAATAAAATTAGTGATGCATTAAATACTGATAATGTTTCCGTGAGTCTCGCTGCCCATTATTTCTCGAATAACGTTAAACACTCTTTAGGTTTAAGTTACTCAGATGAGAAAAGTGATCAAGACATCTACGATTACAACAGTCAAAAAATAGCAACAGTAAGTTATTCAAATTTATGGCTTATCAATAACGCTTGGATCGCGAGCGGTATGATTGCTTTTCAGGAAAAAAAATATCAAGACTCACATCCTTTCTTTCTAGAACAACGAGATGATGATATGTGGCTCGCATCAGCAAGTCTGCAATACAATCAATCTAAACGCTGGTCATACAATCTAAACATTAACGCACAAGATAAAGACAGCAATTTGTCACTCTTTTCTTATCAACGTTCAGATATTAGCTTAACCGCTAATATGAACTTTTAGAGGTAATTGATATGAGAATACTTAGTAAATCAAACACTTTAGCTTTATTAACAAAAACCACGCCTACGCTAATATTATTTAGCTGTTTGAGCTACGTTGGTACTAGCTATGCAACTACTGAAGAAATAGTCGCCGGAAAAACACTGTTAGCTAAAGGTAATGTTAAAGCGATTAATCCAGAAACAAATGCTACTCGCTCTTTAAAGCGTCGTTCTAAAATAATGTCTGTAGAGCACATTACTACAGGTGAAAACAGTAAAGCTCAATTTAGTATGTCTGATGGTGGATTAATTACACTTAAAGAAAACACCGAGATTAACGTTAGCCATTACGTATTTGATGAAGAAACACAACAAGGTTCCGCTACTTTGGAAGTGATTAGTGGTGGATTACGTTCAATCAGTGGTTTGATCAAAAAAACAGGTGGTGACTATCAAGTTAAAACCCCTGTAGGCTCGATTGGTATTCGCGGAACTCACTTTGCTGTAGAAGTATCAGGCGACGATGTATATTTTGGCGTTTATAGCGGCAATATAGATATAGAGTTAGACAATGACCAAACACTTTCATTAGGTGTTAGCGAGGGTTTTGCTTTTGCATCTGTTAGTCAATCAGGAGCAATTACTCCATTTACCAAAGCACCTGAGATTTTGTCCTTAGGCTATAACACTTCGCAAGCAGAAAGCTCGGAAGATGTACCAGCTGAAAATACTTCTAATGAAGAAAGTAACGCAATCCCTGTAACAGATGTTGCATCAACTGATGTTATTACAGACACAACAACAGTCGATGCATCAAACACAGAAAATAATAGTAGCGAAGAGTTAGTAACCTCTGATGTTTATACTGATTTGGTATCAGAAGACATAGATAGTGTATCTGAAGAGATTGTGGATATAGAAGATATTCAAACTATCGCAGAGCTTATCTCTGAGCGTACAGGTACTTTTAATTACGCAGAAATCATCCAAAGCGACGTAACTTCATCGGTAGGAAATGCAGGCGATTTATCTCTTAACTTAGCTGTCGATTTTGACAATGGAACCGTTCCTGGCGGCTCATTAAGCTTAACTGATAATCAAGGTGAATGGTTTGCTTCATATTCGGGACTAATTAATGTTGATCAATTAGAACTTAATATTAACTTCGCTTCTCATGCGAACAAACGTGCAGTCGGTGATATTACCGCAATTTTTTCAGATGGATTAGACGAAATTACAGGTCAATTTAATTTGCAAGAAGTTGATGATACATCAATTTCAACTGAAGGTTCTTTTCAGCTTAAGTAACTCAATACATAAGTAAACATAAAGAACTCTATTCAGCTCAATGATTTAAAATTAGGACTTACCCAATGCGCAAATTTAGTATTATTACCGGAACACTCATAACATCAAGTTTACTTCTTGCTGGCTGTGGTGGTGGTGAAAGCGATTCAGTTGAAGCAGTTACGACTCCTTCTTCAGAAGTTACTTCTCCCACGACAAACGATCAAAGCGAACCCGTTACAACCGATAATAACTCAATATCTCTAATAGGTGTATTAGGTAAACAAGAAATAAAATTTCAGAAAGTTAGTGGTGTAATTAAACAGCAAAACGCTATTGTGGATGCTGAATTTTCAAATGCGATCGGTGAATTTGTTTATAAAGGAGATACAACAGATATTATCGGTAATATAACTTTCGCGTTAAACGTAAGTGATCCAGATGGAATAACAGATATATCTATTTATTTACCTGATGTACAAAGAACGATTGTTATTTGTTCTCAAGACTGTGGCACCGAATACAGCGAGAATATTATCGGTTATAACCCTCAGCTATACGGATTATCTGAAGGTGTTCTAAGAATAGAATTATTCGTTACAGATAGTGCGCAAAACACAGCAAAATTAGATGCACAAAGTGTCAACTGGCGCCCTATTAGTATTTCAGGGATAAACATCACTCGTGAAAATGACAAGTTAGCTATAAACTGGAATGGCGAGGCGTCTCTTGAACGTTACAATGTTTATGCCGCTACAGATCCAAATTTAACACCACTTAATGCCCTTACTCTAGAGCATGGTGTGCAACAACTTTCTATAAAAGAAACAAGTGTAGAAATAGAAGATCAAGATCCTGCACAAAGTTATTACGTGCTGATTACAGGTATTGATGAGAATGGTGAAAGTGGTTTAAATGTCCCTATAAAAATAGCTTCAACACTTGTTGTACCAAATCAAGCCCCCTATGCAGTAACGGACCTAATTGAGATTGATGAAGATTCTTCAATTAGTTCAAATGTATTAGTAAATGATATAGATCCTGAAAATAGCGAACTTACTCTCACCGCTATTTTAACTCAACCATTTAATGGCGTCTTAACAAGTCAACCGAATGGTGAAGTTACTTACACTCCTAATAGCAATTTTAATGGTAATGACAGCTTTACTTATCAAATTTCTGATGACGAAAACAACCTAGCTCAAGCTACTGTATCTATCGTTGTAAATAATGTAAATGATGCGCCTATTGCAGCGAATGATATCTTCAGTGTTGATGCTGATAATACACTTACATCAGATTCAGGTGCTTTGATTGTTAACGATTATGATATTGATGGTGACTTTCTTTTTGTTAACATCGACGCAATATCAGAGCCATTACACGGCACTTTACAGCTAAATTCTGATGGTAGTTTCATTTATGTAGATAACGGAACATTTGCAGGAAATGATAGCTTTCAGTACCAAGTTACCGACAACAAAGGCGGTACAAGTACAGCAGAAGTAACTTTATTAACTTCAAGTGAGAACACAATACCTGCTGCAGCAAACGACAGTTACGAAATTAACGAAGACGAAAACCTTGTTTTAGTCTCTACAAATAGTATTTTAAATAATGATACGGATCCAAATGGATTTGATCTCACTTTAAATACCACGCTTATTAAAACAACTTCACATGGACAATTAAATTTAAGTGTGGATGGTACTTTTACATATATACCCGATACTAATTTTTATGGTCTTGATGATTTTAAGTATGAAGTAGTAAATACATTAGGTGAAACCTCACAAGCTTTTGTCAGTATTGCAGTAAAACCTATTGCAGATATCCCATTGGCTAATAATGATAACTATCAAATAGATGAAGATAACATTCTTGATGTAAATGCAGATGAAGGATTATTAGCTAACGATTCAAATATTGATGGCGGAACGTTAAAAATAAATACGTCTCCGGTTGTTACTCCTCAACAAGGCAGTGTTTTATTAAATGTAGATGGTAGTTTTATTTATACACCTAACAGTAATTTTCAAGGGTTAGATACTTTTAGTTATCAAATACTTAATACAAACGGCCATACATCTACCGCACAAACAAGTATTACAATAAACGCAATTAATGATGCACCTCAAGCAGTGAATGACAACGCACAAACGAACTCTGAAACACAACTCGCTATTAATGTTATTAGTAATGATATAGATGTTGATGGTGATACTTTAACAATAATATCAGCTTCAACTGAAGCAGAGTTTGGCACTGTATCTATAGATACTGTAAGTAACATTTTATTCTATACACCATTAACAACTTTCGGTGGTGTAGCTTTAATTAACTACACAATTGCAGATGTTCAAGGTATTGAAAGTAGTGCAACTGTTCTAGTTTCAGTTAATCTAATAAGTTCACTAAACAGTGTTCCTATTGCTACTCCCGATACTTATATATTGACCGAAGACACCCAGCTAACAATTGATACCTTATTGGATAATGATACGGACTCTGATGGTGGAACTTTATCTATATTAACAACACCTTTAAATGACGTTTCTAATGGTGTTTTGATTTTAGGCTCAGATGGTACCTTCACATACACTCCTAAAGCTAACTTTAATGGTACTGACAGTTTTACTTACAGATTGACAGACAACCAAGGTGGTTTTACTAGTGCCCAAGTCACCCTAACAGTTAATCCTTTGAATGATTTTCCCATAGCTAATTTAGACTCATACTCTATGTTAGAAAACACTAGCCTCACAGTCATAGCTACAGATTTTAATGCTTTATTAGCGAATGATAGTGATGATGATGGCGATACTTTAACAGTCAATGTTGCAGCAAGCTCAAATCCTGCATCTGGTACTTTATCTATTGATACAGATGGTGAATTTACTTATATACCAGATGATGACTTTGTTGGTGTTGACAGCTTTAACTACCAATTAGAAGACGGCAATGGAGGTTCTGTAACCGGTACAGCAACTATTACAGTTGTTAATGTAAATGCTGCTCCTAAAGCAATTCCAGATCATTACAACATGATCCAAGGTAATGTTTTAAATGGTGAGACTGTACTTGATAATGATACAGATGCTGATAATGATGTGTTAAGTCTAGATACTTCATTTCTATCAGGGGCATTTAACGGCACTGTTGTATTCTTAACAGACGGTACATTTACTTACACCCCAAATATTGATTTCTTTGGTGCTGATAATTTTACCTACATGGTAGATGATGGCAATGGTGGTCAAGACGAAGGATTAGCTAATATAACAATATCAGCTGATCCTGATGCTCAAGGTAATCCATTAGCAAGAACTGATAATTATGAAGTTGATGAAGATTTTTCATTAATGGAGACTAGCCTATTAAATAATGATGTTGTTAACCAAAATAAAGATTCTGATACCACTATATTAACAGTATCTCCTACTCCAGTTACAGCACCAAGTAATGGAACACTTATACTTTATAATGATGGTTCATTCACTTATACACCTAACCTTAACTACTTCGGTAACGACACTTTTGAATACAAAGTAACTAACATTTACAATAAGTCTGCCACAGGAACAGTTAACTTAACTGTTAATGCAATAGATGATGCACCTATAGCTGTAGATGATATTTTTACAGTAGAAATGAACAGCGGTATAAATGAAGGTGATTTTTTACTTGATAACGATATTGATCCAGAAGATGAACATTTAGACATCAATGAAACACCTTTTACAGATGTTCAAAATGGTAAACTAATCTTAGATAAACATGGTGAGTTTGAATATACACCAGACACCAACTTTATTGGTGTAGACAGTTTCGTGTATCAACTTATCGATGATGGCGGTAATAGCGACGTAGCCACTGTAACTATAACGGTAACCGTACCTTCAGAAAATCCATTAGGGAATTTACCTCCAATCGCGGTTGACGATACTTGGACTATAAACGAAAACACAAATAACAATTATACTTCTTTTATATTAAATAATGACAGTGATCCTGAAGGTAGCGAGCTAGAAGTTAACGAAACACCTGTTACAGATACACAACATGGCACATTAAAATTAAAAGCTAATGGCCTTGTTAAATATACACCAGACACTGATTATGTAGGTACTGATAGTTTTGTTTACCAGATAATTGACGGTAACGGAAATACTGATATAGCAACGGTTACTATTACAATTCTTAATGTAAATGCAGCGCCTAGTATTGTTACCGATTCCTTCACCCTTACTCAATACTCCACACTCAATGGCACAAGTGTACTTAATAACGATACTGACGCTGATAGCGACTCCCTAAGTATAGACACTAACTTTGTATCTTCACCTCTAAATGGAAGCGTTGTATTTGAAAGTGACGGAACATTCACATATACACCAAACTCAGGTTATGTAGGGTCAGATATTTTTTCTTATAAAGCTATTGATAATAATGGTGGTGAAACTGAAGGAGTAGTTACTTTGGTGGTCGAGCCTAATACCTCAACCACCTTACAGCCTTTTGCTCGTGATGATTATTACACTGTTGAAGAAGAAGAGACTTTAAATGGAAGTTCAATACTAGATAATGACGATGCTGTAGGCATAGTCTTACTTGGAATAACTATAAGCGAATTACCATTTATAGTAACGCAACAACAAGATGTTGAGCATGGTACTTTGATACTAGACAGTGATGGTGAATTTACTTATACACCAGATGATGACTTTGTAGGGGAAGATACATTTATTTATTCAGTTTCACATACGGGTATAACTACATCTTCTGCTATTGTTCACATAATAGTAACTGATGATGATGATGATGATGATGATGATTAAGCATTGTAAAGTTTAGTTCAGGGAATGAGTAATAATAAAAAAAGATTAAATATAAATATTTTATAATGGCGAAACACTAGAAGGATAGACTACTGCTTACCTATCTAGAAAATAAGTGTAACTTTTTAGCCATAATAACCATGACGAATAATTAATGGTATTAACATAATGAAAATAGAATTTTATGGCGTTAGAGGTTCAATGCCAACTCCCGGAGAAAATACCGTTGTATATGGCGGTAATACTTCGTGCGTCTATCTTGAATTAAGTAACGGTAACAATGTTATTTTAGATTCAGGTACAGGCATTGCAAAACTTAACGGCAAATTTAAAAGTTACAAACGCCCTATCCATTTATTAGTTACCCATAATCACTGGGATCATATTCAAGGTTTTCCTTATTTCGCGCCAATTTATAGTGAAAACACAACAATTGAAATAATAACGGGCATCACCGATAGTAATGACACTGATATGATATTAAAGCAAATGTCAGGTACTAATCATCCGGTGAAATACGACCAACTCCCTTCAAAAATCACATTAAATACCGAACTTGCTCACCAGAAAGAATTTTCACTAAATACTTTTAAAGTCACGACACAAGCACTTAACCACCCCGACGGTGGCACAGCTTATTGCTTAACAGGTGATAACCAAAAAGTTGCCTACGTAACAGATAACGAACTTAAACCACCTTATGCAGAATCAAGCACCTGGGATGAATGGGTAGCGTTTATTAAAGATGCCGATGTACTCATACACGATGCGCAATACAACAATAAAGATATGCCGTTAAAACATGGCTGGGGTCATAGCACTTACGAACAAGTAGCTGAACTTGCTATGCAAGCAAATGTAAAACAGGTGTTTCTTATTAGTCACGATCCTTCAGCAACAGACTCTGAATTAGCGAGACATGAAAAAGAGCAACAACAAAAATCAAGTCATAAACTCAACATCACTTGGGCAAAAGAAGGATGTTCATATTTAATAGACACTCAAGCCTTTAGTACAATCACAGCTATAAGAGCTCAATAAAACCTTCATGTTCTTTATTAACCTATACCAATCTATGCGTTCAAGATTTTACACCACCCGTTTTTTTATGGGGATGTGTATAACCTGTTTAGTTATTGGCCTTCAATTTATTAACCTATCGCAAGTACAAGGTTTTTTAGAACGTATTGAAGGCATGCTTTACGACATGCGTTTAAATACAACACTCAATACCAATGAACGTCAGTTTGATGAACAAATAGTTATTATTGATATCGACGAAAAAAGCATGCAAGAACAAGGTCGCTACCCTTGGAGTAGAAGTAAAGTGGCCCAGTTAGTTGAAAAGCTTCATGAAGCGGGCGTTGTAGTTATCGCATTCGATATATTCTTTGCTGAACCAGAGCGCAATCCTGTTAATGAAATACTCAATAAAAATAAAGCACTAAACAACCAATTAATCGATCAAATAACCGCCCTATCCGACTCTGTTGACGCCGACACTATATTTTCAAACACCTTAAGCGATTCTGAAGTTATTTTAGGCTTCTTATTTGATAATGAAGCAAAAACCATTGGTTACTTACCTGAGACCTCAATCGTTTGGCAAAAAAATCAATACGACACATCCCAAGTAGAATCTTTCGATAAAGTATTGGGGAATATAGAACAGCTACAAACATCGGCGATTGGTGCCGGTTTTATTAATTCATTACCAGAAAGTGATGGTTTTATCAGAAAGGCCTCACTCGTACTTAACTATAACAACACTTTATATCCTTCATTAGCACTCGAAGCAGCACGTGTTTACACACTTAACGATTCAATAAATGCAATTACAGAGTCAAGCCAAAATATCTCTTGGTTACAAGGTTTAAGTTTTGGTAAACATATAATTCCAACCAACGAAAAAGGCCAAGTGATCATCCCGTTTAGAGGTGAAGCACGTAGCTTTGAATATATTTCGGCAACCGACGTGTTAAATGAAAGATTAGCTGAAGGTTACCTTGAAGGTGCTATTGCCTTTGTCGGCACATCAGCGGTTGGTTTAGCTGACTTACGAACAACTTCGGTAGGTGTTCAATACCCTGGAGTTGAAGTACACGCTAACGTGTTTGAAAGCTTAATTCATCCGGAAATCATTCCTGTAGAACCTGACATCGGCTTAGCACTGTCATTATTAATGTTGGCGTTTACAGGTATCATTCTTTCTTTTTCAATGACCAAGCAAACACCCGGTAATATAGTACTGATTTTTTTAGTATTTATTATCATACACATTAGTATTAATTGGTACTTGTGGAGTGCTTTAAAAGTTAGCTTACCTTTATTTCAAAACCTATTACTTATCGCCTTGTTAACCCTTTATTATGCAGCTATTGGTTTTATGATAGAAAGTTACAAACGTAAAAACATTAAAGGTATGTTTAACCAATATGTACCTCCAGCCTACATAGATAAACTTATCAAACAGGGTAAAAACTTAGAGCTAAAAAGTGAAAAAAGAAATATGTCAGTATTGTTCGCCGACATAAGAAGCTTTACCGATTTATCAGAAAACTTTACACCTGAAGAGTTAACTGAATTTATGCAAATTTACTTAACTGACGTCACCTCTATTATTTTTGAAAACCAAGGCACAATTGATAAATATGTAGGCGACATGGTAATGGCATTTTGGAATGCACCACTTGATGACGAAGACCATGCAACGCACGCTGTTATTACTGCTTTGAAAATGATTCAAGCAACTAAAAAATTATCTGTTATATTTAATGAGAGAGGTTGGCCAAGTGTCAATATTGGCGTGGGTATTAGTTCTGGCGATATGAACGTTGGTGATATGGGCTCTACATACCGTAAAGCTTATACAGTTCTGGGCGATGAAGTTAATTTAGGATCTCGTATTGAGTCATTAACTAAGTTCTACGGTGTAGACATCTTAATTTCAGAAAAAACTTTAAATCAATTATCGCCTAACAAAATTGTATGCAGACAAATTGATAAAATTAGAGTGAAAGGGAAAACTCAAGCAGTAACTGTATTTCAACCATTTTCCCTTGCAGAAGAAAGTAATCCAGAAACCGAACAAAACCTTCGTCTCCATCAAGAAGGAATTAATGCTTACAACTTAGGTCAATGGGATCAAGCAAGCCATATTTTTCAACAATTAAAACAAAATGAATTTTGTACCACTGCTATTTATGATATATATTTAAACAGGTTAGCGTTATTAAAAGATGATCCTCCTAAGGAATGGGATGGTACATACACCCATCAATCAAAATAGTGACTTATGAATAAAAAAGTTTTAGACGAGACAGTTTTCCAACACCTGCTTAAAATTAGTATTGAATTAAGTAGTGAAGAAAACACTGAAGTATTGATGGAAAAAATTCTTATTGCAGCAATGACTATTTCTAATGCTGATGCGGGTTCAATCTATATGGTTAACGAATCAAAAGAAATTGAGTTTCGTACTATCATCAATACAAGCCTCAACATGCATTTAGGCGGTAGCTCTGACAAACCTATAACATTCCCAAGTATTCCCTTATATATAGATAACGAACCCAATAAATCTGCCATGGTTACTCATGCCGTGAATAGCGGAAAAGTTATTAACATTAAAGATGTATACGACGAACTACCTTACGATATAAGTGCCGCACGAAGAATTGATAAAGACACGGGTTACCGAACCCAATCTATGCTCACCTTTCCATTAAAAGATCATATTGGCGATACCATAGGTGCTATCCAGATTATCAATGCACAGCAAGAAACGCCTGAAGGTAAATTAGAAACCGTTGAGTTTTCTGCAGATGTTGAAGCGCAAATATTAGCTTTCGCGTCTTTAGGAGCAATTGCCCTAACCAACAAAGCTTTAATATCTAATATGGAGTTGTTGTTTGAATCATTCGCGAAAACAATTGCTGCTGTTATCGATGAAAAATCACCTCATACAGGTGGTCATTGTAAAAGAGTACCAGAGCTCACGTTATTAATAGCAGACGCCGTTCATGCAGAAAATAAAGGTCCACTTGCTGATTTTGTATTAACACCACAAGAAAGACATCAACTTAATATTGCAGGTTGGTTACACGACTGTGGGAAAATTGCGACACCCGATCACATTATCGATAAGTCGACTAAACTTGAGACCATTTTTGATCGTATTAACTACATAGATACCAAATTCGAAATTGCTAGCCGAGATATAGATTTACAACATCAAGAAAAAGTAATAACGGCTTTAAAAGTAGGTAAAACTATTGAGGTTTCACAACTTGAAAGAATGTGTACGGTAAAACATAAACAACTGAATTTAGATAAAGCCTTTATACAAAAAGTGAATATTGGTGGTGAGTTTTTATCTGAAGAGCAAGAGAGTCAAATTAAAGACGTTTTAACTCGATACAGCATTAAAATTAATGGGGTAACACAACCTTTACTGACTGAAGATGAAATACAAAACCTTTCTATTAAGCGCGGTACACTTAATAATGAAGAACGTTTGATTATTCAGCACCACATGGTTGTAACCAGTAATATTTTAGAAGCACTACCTTTCCCGAAACATCTTACTAATGTCACTGAATATGCATTGGGCCATCACGAAACCATGGACGGAAAAGGTTATCCTAAAGGTTTAACTAAAGAACAAATGTCGGTTCCATCTAGGTTAATGGCAGTTGCTGACATTTTTGAAGCCCTTTCTGCTTCAGATAGACCTTATAAAAAAGCAAAACCAGTCAGTGAATGTTTAACCATCATGGGTAATTTAGTCAAAAGAAATCATCTTGATGCTGATATCTTTACTATTTTTGTTCGTTCAAAAGTTTATGAACAATACATCAACAAATTTGCGAACTCAGAACAACTTGATGATTTTGATCTTGAGAGTATTCCAGGATTAATTACCTATACCTAGCAGGTATGCCTAGTATCTATAATAATTAATCATGAATATTACTTAAATAACCTGAACTTGGTTTAAGATGTTTTTAATTCATTGAAATTATTACTAATAAAATTTAACTTATACTCTAGCTTGATAGTTTTTCTTTCTTCAAGGCAAATTTCGCGTCAATAGCTAGCCTATTGCAAGTAAATTTAACGATGAAGCAAGTAAAAGTAGCTGTTAGAGAAGAATATATTAAGCCGAGATCAGGTTAAATAGATAGCTACAAACAGATACCCATAAATAGGTTTTATCGCGATACATAAGGTGTGAATTCATACTTTATGTATCATCATATATATCTATTCAATTTATCCCGTATATCTTATAACTAAATATCACTTCTTTTTTATTCATAAGCATATAGTCTTAGCAAGTAACTTTTTACGAATAACATTATTCGTTAAGTATCTAAATTAATACCAAATAAAGCGCTGTTAAGTCAGTATTAAAACTTAAAGCCACATTGATAGGAAATAGCATGACAAATATATTTGAAGATAATTCGCTAGCAGTAGGTAATACACCACTTGTAAGACTTAATCGTGTAACAACTGGTAATGTTTTCGCAAAAATAGAAGCAAGAAACCCAAGCTTCAGCGTTAAATGTCGTATTGGCGCAAATATGATTTGGGATGCAGAGAAAAAAGGTTTATTAACCCCTGGTAAAAACATTGTAGAGCCAACTAGTGGTAACACAGGTATCGCACTAGCATTTGTTGCAGCTGCTCGTGGTTATGGCATCACACTTACAATGCCAAGCACAATGAGTTTAGAACGTCGTAAACTTTTAGCCGCTTTAGGCGCTAAAGTTGAATTAACTGACGGCGCTAAAGGTATGAATGGTGCAATAGCTAAAGCACAAGAAATCAGAGATGCAGATCCTGAAAATACGATTCTTTTAGGTCAATTCGATAATCCAGCAAACCCTGAGATACATGAAAAAACTACAGGTCCTGAAATCTGGAAAGATACTGACGGTAACGTTGATATTTTTGTTGCAGGTGTAGGTACAGGTGGCACAATTACAGGTACAAGTCGTTACCTTAAACGTGTATCAGACAAGCCTATTCTATCTGTAGCTGTAGAGCCTACTGACTCACCAGTTATTTCACAAAAATTAGCGGGCGAAGAATTAAAGCCTGGTCCTCATAAAATACAAGGTATTGGTGCTGGTTTCATTCCTGGTAACTTAGACCTAGATATTGTGGACGCTGTAGAACAAGTATCTAACGAAGATGCTATGGCAATGGCGCATCGTCTAATGAAAGAAGAAGGTATTTTAGCGGGTATTTCTTCAGGTGCAGCAGTTGTAGCAGCGAAAAGATTAGCTGAATTACCTGAAAATAAAGACAAGAACGTTGTTGTTATTTTACCAAGCTCAGCTGAACGTTACTTATCTAGTGCATTATTTACTGATACATTTTCTGATAAAGAACTTGTTCAATAATATTTAACCTATTTAATTATTATTGATAAAGGCGCGAAAGCGCCTTTTTTATTGCCATAAATATCTCTACAATGATTTATCTTTCTTCTCATTTCCCATAAGGACATTATGAGTTTTATAAAATATATCCTATTAGGTTTAACCGTATTAATTGCTGGATGTAATCAAAACAAAGACGATATAACCGTTATCGACAATCCTGAATTAGTGACCATTGCCTTTTTTGATGCGCTATATAATGAAAAAGATGTTAAAAAAGCGGCCAGTGTATGTGCACCTAAATTATCTAGAATAATACTGCACTACAAATCAAGCCAAGCCGTGGGCAGACATTTATTCAATATGCAGTTTGATAAAGTAGAAATATCTCCAGATGATAGTGGCGTTAAAGTACGAGAGCAATTTAAAGACGCAGCAACAATCACAGTATACTTCTCAGGTACTTACTTAGGAAATAAGGTAAGAGACGTTAAACGCTTATCCCTTGTTCAAATTGATGATAAATGGATTATTGATAAGATCCTAAAAGACCCTTTTTAAATATTAATTATTTTTAGGTTTTCCAAATACAAAAAAGCTCGAACACTATGTTCGAGCTTTTTTTATTGGTTTAGAAAATTACTAGCTTAAATGAACTAATAGCAAAACTACTGCCCTAACACTTTACCTTCACGTCTAGGGTCTGCTCCGCCTTGTAATCCATTATCAAGTACTTTAATGCCATGTAAACCACTATTTAAGTCACGTATAGCAACTTTGTGTCCCATCGCTTGTAAAGTAGGTGCTAAGGCTTCTATCGAAGTTCCTCTTTCAAGGGTTGTAGTATCATTACGATTAGTAACATTGGGTAAGTTAATCGCTTCTTGTAACGACAAGTCCCAATCTAAAACACCTACAATAGCTTTGGCTACATAGTTGATAATTCTGCTACCACCTGGCGAGCCAATCACTAATTTCAAGTTATTGTCTTGATCAAATACCATAGTTGGCGCCATTGAACTTCTTGGACGCTTAAAGGCTTCAACTCGGTTTGCTACCCACTTCCCATCTTGCTTTGGTGATAATGAGAAATCAGTTAACTGGTTGTTTAGAATAAAACCTTCAACCATGACCGCTGAGCCAAAAGCCATTTCGATGCTTGTGGTCATCGATATTGAGTTACCTTCGCCATCAATAATTGAAACATGGCTCGTATTCGGGCGTTCAATAGCGTTATCTAACCCCATTGCTAGCGCACCTTTTGGTTCACCTGCTTTGGCTTTGCCCATATCTTTATCTAAACTAATTAACTTAGCGCGCTCTGCTAAATAGCTCGCATCAATTAATCCAGCAACAGGAATATCTGCGAAGGCGGGATCAGCAATATATTTTTCTCTATCAGCAAACGCCAGCTTTGAACTTTGCGTAAATAAATGTAGAGCTTCAATGCTATTTGGAGCTTGGTTCGCTAAATCAAAATGACTTAAAACACCTAACATTTGAATAATAGCAACACCACCCGAACTCGGCGGAGCCATACCACACACGTTATATATTTTATAAGCACCACATACTGCATCAACTTGATTAGGTTTGTAACGGCTTAAATCACTAAGCGCTAAACGACCTGGAGCAATTTCAGAATTTTGCACTTTATCGACAATCTTCTTCGCTATCCACCCGTCATAAAAAACAGAAATACCTTCAGCTGAAATGCTTTTGTACACGGCTGCTAACTTAGGATTCTTTAATAAGTCCCCTGCTTTTATAGCTTCTCCATTAGGATAAAAGTAATTATGTATTTCAGGTAATTTCAACACACCAGGGTTGTAAGCTAAATCAATCAACTTGGCTAAGCGTGGTGAAACAATAAAACCATCTTCTGCTAGTTTAATTGCATCATCAAACAACTCGCTCCAAGCTAATTTTCCGTATTGTTGATGAGCTTTATATAAAGCAGCCAAAACACCTGGTGTACCAACAGAGCGTCCACCTACTACGGCTTTTATCCATGGAACAGCTTCACCATTTTCATCTAAAAACAAATCAGACGTCGCAGCTTCAGGTGCTGTTTCTCTACCGTCAAAGGTAGTTAAATTTTTATTCGATTTATCCCAATGTAAAATAAATGCTCCACCACCAATACCTGACGACTGAGGTTCAACTAGCGTTAGCACTAATTGCACAGCTATAGCTGCATCAACAGCGCTGCCGCCTTTGGCTAATACATTGTATCCTGCTCGGCTTGCATAAGGATTTGCTGCAGACACCATAAATTTTTTGGTAAATACATCGTTGTTTTCAATTAACCCTGTTGCAGCTTCTGGCTCACGATCTTCTCTAACCAGTTTTGTTGCTACATTTTGTGCAACCTGAGTGGCTAAACTTTCTGAGGTGTTTTGAGCTGAATCACTATGGCTACCACATGACGAGATCATGAAAAGCGCACTAACGATAAGTGATTGTTTAAATGGTGAAATCATAACTTTCCTTATTAATGAACGACTTGATTAATGAGCTAATTGTTTGGCTTAAACGACAATTGAAAATCATTAAACTGGCTAAAACTATTGAGTAAGGGTTGGTATTTATTTGCATCATTCTCTAATAAGAGTAACGCGTAAGTACAGGCTTCTAATGAAGATAAAGCCTGCTCTTTTTGAGTTTTTCTAATACGGTAATCACCTTGAATATGATCAGGTAATGTTAAATGAGGAATATGGTGTAAAGCCTCATTTAGCATGTACATTTTATATGATTTCTTCCATGTACCATCGATCAAAATAATACACTTAGGTGAGCGTGCATTATTGTTCTCAGTGTTCTCAGAGTTCTGCTTTTTAGCTTTATCTGCATCAAGCGTATTTGAATCTGATACCGCACAATCTTGTACCGAAGGATCACACTCAGTTGAAGCAATAACTTCAGCGTTTTCACTTGGATATAAAAGTACTATATCATTTTCATAGCGAGATAGAATATCAACAAAGGCTTCGTTGCCCGAAAAATTTTCACCTATAATAATGTCACAATTTGTTAATGAATTAGCCAACAAAGTTACGGTACCTTTGGTTTGGCTTACTTCAGTTGGATGCTGAAGCACAACAACATGGATCTCATTATTAATTTCGGTAAATAAATGACAAATACAACCTACTTTTGCCCTTAAACACACACTGCAACATTGTCGTTTCATCGTATTAGTACTTTAATTCCACATAACACCCATTCATTCACAGGCGTATTTTAAATATAATAGGTATACTATCAAATTAATTTCCCCTTACTGTATTCATTCATACAAAAAGAATACTAAAAATGAACCTAAAAACTTTATATGCTCACTATTAAATCACTTCCTATAAAAAAGCATCAAGTCGCCCTGCCTTTGTTGGTTATAGTTTTATCGACCTTAGCTTTTTTCTTCGACTCAGACGCTTTACCTTTTAATCGAGATTTATTTATACAAGGTGAATTTTGGCGAGGTTTTACTGGGCACTTTTTACATACTAATTTTAATCACTACGCGTTAAACATAAGCGCTGTGGTTTTACTGTGGGCATTACATGGGCAATATTATAACTTTCTCAATTACTCAGTAGTTTTTGTTGTATCTGCGATCACTACAAGCTTTGGTGTTTACTTATATTCACCTGAAATTACCCAATATGTTGGTTTGTCTGGCGTTTTACATGGCATATTTATATGGGGAGCGATCAAAGACATTGAGCATAACGATAAAACAGGCTTCATCTTACTTATTGCGGTTATTGGTAAAGTAATACACGAGCAAGTTAATGGCGCCAGCGACAGTGTTACATCACTTATCTCTGCCAATGTAGCGATAGATGCGCATTTATGGGGAATGTTTGGTGGCATGTTCATCGGCGTGTTTAGCTTACTGCGTTATTATAAATCAGGAAAAGTATAACTCGGTTCATTCCTCTTTCAGTTCATGCTTCTACAGCTTCATCTCTTTAAAAACCTGCACTTTTCAAAGCTCATAAAAAAGCAGCCATTACAGCTGCTTTGTTTCAATCTTCTTTGTTTTATTTAAAGCTAAGTTAAGCTAACGCAAACTTAGTTCAAGTTCAGCTTAAAGTGTTGTTTCAAACAATTTGAAGATCCTACGATACTCATTTAACCAAGAGCTTGGTTGTATAAAACCATGTGGCTCTACAGGATATATCGCCGTTTCAAAGTCTTGTTTCTCTAACTCAATTAAACGTTGAACCAAACGCACGGTATCTTGAAAAAACACGTTATCGTCAATCATAGGTGCATTAATCAACAATGGCTTTTGTAACCCTTCAGCAAAATAAATCGGTGAACTACGCTCGTAAGCAATAGGATCATCAAAAGGTGTATTCAAAATATTAGAAGTATAACCATGATTATAATAAGCCCAGTCAGACACTAAACGTAAAGCCGAACCCGACTGAAATAGATCAGGCTGGGTAAACATCGACATTAAGGTTAAAAAGCCGCCGTAAGAGCCACCATAAGTACCTACACGGTTGCGATCTACATTAGCATTATCTACTAACCAGTTAACGCCATCGCGCATATCTTCAACTTCTGGCTTACCCATGTGTCTATAAATCGCAGTACGCCAATCTCGTCCGTAACCTGCTGAAGCTCTGTAGTCCATATCAATCACAACATAACCTTTTTGAACCAGCATGCTGTGGAACATATATTCTCTAAAATAACCAGACCAACCTAAATGAGAGTTTTGTAAGTAACCGGCTCCATGAGTAAACATAACAGCTTTATTTTTACTTGTAGACGAATCATAACCTTCAGGTAAATACACTTTAGAATAAACTGGCGCCGCTTGATGACTAGATTCAATAGCCACAACACTTGGCATAGACCAAGGCATAGCTAAAAATTGTTCTGAAACCGTATACGTTAAACGTGTGGCTTCAGGAGTAGCATCTACTGTTTCAACATAAAGCTCAGGAGGCATATTAATAGTTGAATGAGAAATAAGTAACTTAGTGTTATTAGGACTTAACTGATAATAGTTATCGCCGCCTAAGTCAGTTAACTGAGTAATATCAGCTGAATCTAAAGCTAATTCATAAATCTCATATATGCCAGGATGTTTGATATTCGCACGGAAAAATAATGATTGCTCATCGCTAGCCAAAGTTACATCATTCACCTCAAACTTACCTGACGTAAATTGCTTAGCCTTGCCGTTTAATGGCTTAACGTAAACATGCGAGTAACCCGACTCTTCTGATAAATAATATAAAGCATCGTTACTTTGTGCCGTATCAACTGATGCTTTGTTTAACCAACCAAATTCATTAAACGACCAGTTGATCCAAGCATTGTCATGTAATCTATGTTGAGAAACGAGTTTCTTAGCATCAAAGTCTATTGTTGCTAACCATCTGTCTTTGTTATCCCATGCTTCAAATAAAACTGCGACATTGTCACCGTTTTTATTCCATTGAATAGGATTATTCGCTTCCATTACATGAATGTATCGCGCTGACTTCTCACTTTTGTAGGTATGCCCTTGTGCTTTGTAGTTTTCTTTACGCACACTCGCTAATACATCTTCATTAAATCCTGGTAGCGCATCAAAAGCTAAATACTCTTTAGTACCATTGGTAATATCAAGCACATACATATATTCATGATATTGGCTGTTAGCTGAAACTCGGCTGCGTGCTGGTATGATTGAAATATTACCTGAATCAGAAATATAGTTAAGCATTACATCGCTGCTTTCAGCTTTACCATAAATGCTGTCGTCTTTATCCGTTACACTCACCAGAATTTTAGTGCCTGATGGCGATAAACTCGCATGCACAACTTTTAAATCTTTACTGAAGTAAAAGTTAGTTTGTGTAATAGATTTATTATTTACACGAAAATCACGCTTTTGGTCTTTTTCTAACTGAGCATTTTTCGCCTGCAAAGCCACATATTGGATCAGCTTGTTTTGTTCTTTCGCTAAATAGCCATCTTCTTTAGTCGTTTGGCTACTATCTTCGTTCATCACGATGTTAGCGAGTTCTTTAATTTGTTTGTTTTTACTGTCAAAACGATAAAAAACATTATCGACTCTATACGCCACATCGCCGTTTGTTAAAAACATAGCATCGCTTTCAACAGCTGATGTATAAGTTAACTGATGCACATTGCCTGTCGCTAAGGTTTTAACAAACACATTACCCTCAAAGGTATACACTTCTTGAGTTTTAGCGTCGTTAAGCACTGCATTTTGATCTAACACTTTATGTAACTCAGCTAAATTTACTTTTTCAGCGCCTTTGTTTGCACCTGAAATAGGCTGTACAAATAAATCGCGTAAATTATTACCTTCGCGCTTTTGCTTATAAAACAAGGTATCGCTGTTATCGCCCCAATACCAAGATTCAGCCTGACGACCAAACCAATCAGGATCAGACATAATTTGCTCTAACGTAATTTCTATCTCTTTGCTGTTCTGATCATTATCAGAAACACTGTCAGCATTAAGGTTTGAATCTACGCTGTCACTATGTGGAGCAGCTGAATTAATTTGTGCAGCATTAGCAATAACGCTTTTATTGTTTGTTTCTGAAGCATTGCCTGTTTCAAGTAAAGTAGACGTATTAGCACACGACATTGAAACAGCACTTAATACCACAGTTAGTAATGTAAATTTCATTCTTTTTCCATAATTTATTGTGTGATGTTTAAATGGCTTAGATTTAAGCGCTCGATTGTTTTCACAATAGTGATAGTTTGCTGATCAAATTCAAGATTCACAGCATCACTCACATTCAGTTTTCCTAAATTTGTACGGCTCAGCGTTTCAGGAATTAAATGCACACTGAAACAATTTTTCTCTATGCCACCTAGCGTCATAGTTTCAACTTTTCCAACCGTTAAGCTTGCGCCATTAACGGTAATAAAACCTTTATCAAAAATGTACTTTAACCAAGCGGCCGCACATTCAAAATATAAAGTCGTATTTGTAGGTGTTTCTTGTTTTTTTATCAAGGTAGATTTGTATTGAACGTGCCCACTAACAATGTGACCACCAATTTCATCGCCAAATTTTAATGAACGCTCTATATTCACCCAAGAGCCAACAGATAAATCTCCTAAACTTGTAACGCGTAACGTTTCTGCGATCACATCAAACGCTATAGCGTAAGCATTATCAAGGTGTTCGTGGAATTCCACCACAGTTAAACACACACCGTTTATCGCAATGCTCGCGCCTATTTCTAAGTGAGAAACAAGAGAAGGCGTTACTGAAATCATTAATCGACTTAACTGATTTTCAGTATTTATAGAAATAACTTCAGCTTGAGATTGCACAATACCTGTAAACATATATGATCCATGAAATTTATTATAATTCGCATAATATCAAACTCTTCTTAAAGAGATAAGGTTCAAGACATAAGTACTCACAATATAGTACTTTTATCGAGTTACTTTTTGCGAATTAACTTTTAAAATAAGCCCCTCAAAAGGCACCTAATTAAATACGAATAGCAACCTCAACAACATAAGCACCGAGACATAAACACTAAATGAATGTGACCAAATTTGTACTAAGCACTAAAAGCTTAATGAAACTAGCTTACCCCATTTTAATTGCACAGCTAGTGCAAACCTTAATGGGTTTTGCTGATACGGTAATGGCAGGTAGAGTAAGTCCTACAGATTTAGCTGCGGTAGCCATAGCAAGTAGCGTTTGGTTACCTATTGTATTAACTGTATTTGGGTTAATCATGGCACTCGCGAGTATAGTGTCGCAGTATGCTGGTGCAAATAAGTTTGAAGACGCGGTTAAAGCTACTCATCAAACAGGTTGGATTGCTGCCATTTTAGGTATCTTGTTTATTGGCTTATTCTTTATTGTTGCGCCAATAGCACAAAACAGCATAGACCTAGAGCCTACATTCAAAACGTTAATATTTGATTACCTTAGTTACATCATTTGGGGAGCGCCAGGTTACTTCTTATACCTAGTATTACGTAACTTCTCAGAAGGTTTGTCTCATACCAAGCCCACCATGATTATTAGCTTAATAGGCTTATTGGTAAACATTCCAGCGAACTATATCTTTATTTACGGTGAATTTGGAGTACCTGCATTTGGTGGTGCAGGTTGTGGTATAGCCACAGCACTAGTTTATTGGTTAATGTTTGTATGTACTTTGGTATACACCTACTTCGCCAAAGCTTTTGCTCATACGCCGTTATTCGCCAAGTTTTATGCACCTAGCTGGTCACAAATAAAAAACATATTATCGATTGGTGTACCTATTTCACTGTCGTTATTATTTGAAGTTAGCTTATTTGCTGTAGTAGCAATAATTTTAGCGCCCTTTGGGCCCACAGTTGTATCAAGCCATCAAATAGCGCTTAACTTCTCTAGTATCGTATTTATGGTGCCTTTATCTTTAGGTATGGCTGTAACGATTAAAGTAGGCTTTGCTGTTGGTAAAAATAGCTTTGCAGAAGCTAAAGAACTTTGTAAGTACTCCATTATATTAGGTTTGATTATTGCCGTATTTACCGCAGGCTTAACACTTATGTTTCGCACCCAAGTATCACAAATTTACACCAACAATATAGAAGTTATCACCTTAGCATCGAGCTTAATGTTTTTAGCTGCCCTATTTCAGTTCTCAGACGCCATACAAGTTATTTCAGCTGGCGCTTTAAGAGGATACAAAGACACGCAAGCCATTTTATACATCACCTTCTTTTCATATTGGATAGTAGGATTAAGTGTAGGGCTAATATTAGGCCTAACAGATTGGATAATTCCAAGCATGGGCGCTGGTGGTTTTTGGGTAGGCTTTATTACAGGTTTAACGTTAGCGGCTATATTACTTGGCTGGCGCTTAAAAATAGTACAAAACCGTATAGCGTTAGCGCAAGTTGCTGCTTAAATAATCATTAAACTCTATATTTTAATGTGAAATCAACAAACTGCTTGCAACTAACAAAACACCTCGCTAACATATCGCCTCGTTCGAACACACTATATAACTTATATAGTTAGTTGTTTAAACAAAAGCTCGCTTAGCTCAGTTGGTTAGAGTACTTGCATGACATGCAAGGTGTCACTGGTTCGAGTCCAGTAGCGAGCACCAAATTAGGGTTTAATAACCCACTAAAAGAACCCGAAAAGCCTTTAATATTAAGCTTCTCGGGTTTTTTTATGTCCTAAGCTATTTTATGCCGTTCTTTGAAATCCACGCTTTTTAGTAGTACTGTCAGTAGTACCAGTTGAAAATACAACAAAGCGGTACTACTAAAATGGCTAGAGGCGTTACTCCACTTACTAACACTGAAGTAAAACAAGCAAAACCTAAAGATAAGCTTTATAAGCTCGCAGACGGTGGCGGTTTACAATTAAGAGTTAAGCCGACTGGCTCAAAGTCTTGGTTATTTGATTACTTTAAGCCTATTACTAAAAAGCGTAGTTCAATGGGCTTTGGTACTTACCCTGAAGTTTCATTAGCTGAAGCTAGAAAAAAACGTGTAGCCGCAAGAGAGCTTTTAGCCAAAGACATAGATCCTAAAGAACATAAAGACGATAAACATCGTGAACAATTACTCTACGCCAGCAATACCTTTAAAAGTGTCGCTACCGATTGGTTTGCCATTAAGAAGACTACTATTGCAGAAAATACCGCTAAAAGCTTATGGCGTAAGTTTGAAAACCATGTGTTCCCCAAACTAGGTCACAGGCCAATAGATAAAATTTTAGCACCTGAAGCTATTGAAGCATTAAAGCCGTTGGCAGCAAAAGGTAACTTAGAAACTACGGGTAAAATCATCGGTCACTTAAACAATGTAATGGATCATGCAGTTAATACGGGGATATTACATCATAACCCTTTAACGGGTATTCGTAGCGCATTTCAAACAGCCAAAGCTACCAATATGGCAACCATTAGACCTAATGAACTTGGTAAGCTAATGAATGATATTAGCTACGCTAGTATTAAGCTAGTAACTCGGTGTTTAATCGAATGGCAATTGCATACCATGACCCGCCCTAGTGAAAGTGCTAAAGCTCAATGGTCTGAGATAGACTTTGAAAATAAGCTTTGGACTATACCAGCCGAACGAATGAAAATGAGACTAGAGCACAAAGTCCCTTTAACACCTCAAACGATTGAAATATTAGCCCGATTAAAACCACTCAGTGGAGACAGAAAACATTTATTCCCTTCTTATATCGATCACCACAAGCATTGTAATGTTGAATCAGCAAATAAAGCATTAAGTCGTATGGGTTATAAAAACAAATTGGTGGCTCATGGCTTACGTGCTTTAGCTAGTACAACGCTAAATGAACAAGGCCATGATCCAGACGTTATAGAAGCCGCCCTATCCCATGTAGATAAGAATGAAGTACGTAGAGCTTATAATCGTGCTGAATACCTTGAACGTAGACGCGTACTAATGTGTTGGTGGTCAGATCATATTGAAGGAGCAGCAACGGGTAAAATATCAAAAACTAATAATATTAAACTGTTTAAAACGGTATGATCATTATGCAGACATTAGATAATAAGCACTAAATAATGCTTCAGATTAGGTTTCGTATACCAACGCCTAAACAACAGGCTTAAAATTGTTGGCTAGAATAAGCGACGAAGGACAAAAAACCAACTGATTTATGTCCTTGTTAGGCAAATGACGTATAGGTTTGTCTTGATACAAGGGAACCATCATTGTGCATACAAACCATTTCACCACTTTCAATATCATAGTTATTTTGTGTTAATTCGTACGCAGAAAATAGTTCTTTATCAAGGGGGATTTCTGCAAATGGATTGTAATAAACATGCAAACCATCTAAATGACTTTCTATATGGTGTGACGAATCATATAAATGCATATCTGATCCACAAACTAAATCACCAACAGGAAATCGCATAGAAAAGAGATCATTACCTTTACCCAACTGAGTATGTGAGGTACCTAGATTTTTTACACCTTCTGTTTCTATAAAAACAGAGCGTTCCATTTGTCTATACTTAGTTGCCCGAATAAAATTGCTAATACCACTTTGGACAACTGCTTTTCCGAACATCCCTGTAGTGGAAAAAATAACTGCACTTATCTCTTTATAACTATCATTTGTAAAAATACCTAAATCAATACGTTTGCCATTATGATTTATAATATGGGTTATTTTTTCACTTACCATTTCACTCGGGCTTTTACCTGTAGGTGGGTTTATGCCATAAAGTACTCTATTGATAGCCATATTGTTTTGCGTGAAAGATAAATGGTTATCAAATGGCGCCACTGCAATTACAAATGGATTACCCTTAACCCACTCTGACGATGAATAAGGATATTTTTTATTCTTTGTGCCAATAAATAGGTCTTTTTTGTCTTTGATCTTTCCAATCAATTTTATGGTTGACTGGTCTAAAAAATATTGATTTTCAATAGCAACAGACTCATTAAATGATTTTAGAGTGTAGTACTCTTCACTTTCGTTCGATTGATTATTAGCTGTGACTGCTTCTACGTTAATATACTTTCCTGATGGGTGCTTTAAATTAAAGTCAGGACTTTCGTGTGAATAGTCGATCTCAAATCCTAGTTCAACAAACGATTTATTAAGATATAACTCCCAAAGAGAAGAGTTAAAGGTAGTTTGAAACTCTTTGATGAATTTATTTGCTTCTTGTTTCCTACCTAAAAGACCTGTTGACCATTCGTTAATAACAGCCATTGTAGGCTTATAACTTTCCTCTCTAATTATCCTTTTGAATAATGGATGAAGCCGACTTTCTTTTACCAAAGGTGTGAATAAATCCATAAAACTCCCTTAATTTTAAATGCACACTAACATAGAGTTTCGCCTAACGAGCCTGTTAACGGACGAAATTCTTTTGACTAAAATGTTGAGGAAAGAATACAGCCAACTGTATTTTTTCCCGCTTTCCCAACAGCCGAATAAGGTGACGACTGCGCGACACCTATTATTATTTTTTATGCGTGTTTGTAGTAACTAGTCTTCAGTTTCATTTGTTCAATCTTTTTTTTCTACTGTCCAACTAGACATTTTATTCTGTTCAGATTCAAATTTGGAAACATGATCCCAGTAAAACTTCCAATGAGCTTTATTTGGCGATTCAATAATATCTTCAACTATTGCGCTAAGCTTATCAAATGCCACTTTATACCTATATAACTCAACAACATCCAAAGAGTTTATCTTTGAAGTCATTTCAGTATTAATTGAATCATTTTCTCTATTTAAGGATACTTTCCACTGCCCATGTGCAACTTTATTTCGAATTAAACTTGGTTCTTTAATGTAAGTATCTATAAGCCTATTAATTGATTGTTTAATATTGGGAATATGACTTGAGCGTTTTGATGATATTTTCCTTGTACCCAATTTAACACTTTCATGCCAAGCTTTGATTATATCTTTTTTTCCTGCAGCTTTGATTTGATTGATTTCTAGGCCGTTAAAGCAACAAGGAGTGTGGATTAACTTAGAAAATGTAGCTTCGGCATATGCACTAAATACTAAACCTAGCATTCTTGTCTGCAGGCCAACTAGCATTAGGTCGTCATTACGGTAAGCACCATTAATTGTTCTATTAATATGCTTCCAAGCACCATTGAGTTCTTTTACATTTTGAGTTTGAGCTTCGAATATTTTATGTATTTCTTGAGGGGACATCACTTTTGGTTTTTTTGCCACTTAAAGCTCCAATTCAAACTAGACAAAATACACTAAATCTAATGCATTTTGTCTAGCCGGAATCGAACCGACAACCTCATACATCAGAGACGTATGCGCTCTACCAAATTGAGCTATAGACGCCGCTAAACTTTACATTTAGCGCCTAGAAAAGTCAACTTAATTGATAAGATGAAGTGTGTCAATATGAGAATGGTTGATAAGTGCATAAATTTAGATTATGTAAACTTTTCAGTAATATGAGAAAATATATGGCAAATATATTTATTGCTAATGTCACCTTAGCGTATAATTTTGACATTGCAGTTACGGACGCAACTGCAATGTCTTTTTACTATTATTTATCCATCATTTTTTTAAACATTTTCTCAAATGCTATTTGCATTTCAGGGCTTTGATCAGTCCTTGGTTGATTAAGTTTTTTAATCAACTCTGCTTGCCTATAATCAGGCACATCTCCATAACTATACAAAGTAGTTAATACGCCAGCATGCCCTAAGTTTTGGCTCCATGCTTTAAATTCTTCAGGGCTTTGGCACAGTTGCTCGCCTATTCTAACTAAGGTGTCTCTAAAGCTATGTGGGTTAAAATATTGCACCCCTGCCTTTTCAAAAGCACGTTTAAATAGTTCACGAATAGGGTTAGCGGTAGACCAGTGTTCTTTTAATAAACCACAAGCACTAAACTTCTTATCGTTGGTATTGGCTACTTTAGTTTTAGGGAATAGCGGATCATCATGGCTAAATAACAATTCTGTTTTTAAGTGTTCTACCCACTCAGTTAATATCTGAACTGGCAATTCACCTACAGGAAAAAAGTAAGTAGTGAATGTCTTACTAAACTTGGTTTTAACTTCCCTTGCATCCTGAAACACTGAACCATTGACTAAATCAACATGCTTAATTTTAAATGATGTTATTGCCGTATCTCTTGCCCCTGTTAATAAAGTAAATGCCATTAACGCCCTATTCCGTTTTTCAATGTCTGTAGTACTAGGCATATTATTGAGCACATGAATTATTTGCTCTAGTGTCGCGACGGGTTTTTTACGTTTGGCTCCAGCAATTCGCGTATCTTTTTCTGACAGGTTAAAGTAATCAGCATCTGTATAATTAAAACGTGATTTATAGCCTGTTTGTTGCGCCAGCCATTGAAAGAAAACCTTTAAATGATTACATGTACCATTGATTGTAGATTTACTTAAATTTTCACCTGTTTTTAAACTTTTCTGTGTCAGTAAGTTATTTTTAAACCCTACCGCTTGATTAAAGTGAAAGGCTTTAAAATCTTTAAATTTATTGTATTGTTCAAAGCGAATTATAGCTTTAGCAATACAGTCAATTGATGCTTCGCTATGACGCTTTGCCTCCTTCATAAAAGTAAAATATTTACGCTTCATTCTTTCATTATTTATATTGTGGTTTGTCATGCTGATACCTTCATTATTTAAAGCACTGTTTACGGGGTTATTAAACAACTAACCTAATCGTTTTTGTTGCAACGGTAAGATCACCGCGAAATGTCGCTGTAATACACCTAAGTCAGTTAATTTAAAGTATCTATTCATTGATGAATGACAAACATTGCAGCTTGCTTTTATCCGTCCATACCTTGAATTTTCCGTTTCAAAAACAGTTGAATCTTGAAGTGGATTCCTTGGTGATCTGCATTTCATGCAATAGATTTCACCTAACTCACAAGGGCGCTTATTAATACATCTAAGGTCTTTAATAAACTGTTTTAAATCAGTACCTAAAATAATATACGGTCGTTGGTTATCAATCCGCTTTAACCCTCTTCTAAGCCACGTTTTAACAGTGCTTTTATGCACCTCATAAAGTAAGGCTATTTCACTAACTGAATAATTTCGGTTAATTTTGCATTTGTTTGGGTTATATCGCTTAGCCATAAATCCCCCAGAGAATAATGAATAAAAAATACAGCTCTAGCGGTAAACATTGCATGCACCGCATAAGTTTAAGTATTACTAAGTTCAGGCTATTCATAATTAAGCCTCTGCGCTTTTACTAGCTGCTATTTTATCTTCTAGCCATTGTTCTATATCGGCTTCAAGCCAACCAATGGCACGATCCCCTAATGATATACTTTGCGGAAATTCTCCCTTGCTCATGCGTAAATAAATACTGCTACGTGATAAACCTGTTTTATCTATTACTACTGGTAAACGATTAATTTTGTTAGACATGTTAAGTACTCTTAGTTGTGCAATGAATGAACCGAGAGCTTAACGGGGGGATTTAGGGGATATAATGCGGGCATTAAACACACGCAAGCCACGTTTAACATGGCTTTAATAATTTATGTTTTTTTAGCTGAATTGTTTTTTTTGGCGCTAGAGCATAAAGGATGGTGTGTTCTGTCGGGGGAAAGTTTTCCCCTAACTTTCGTTAATTTTTTAAAATTCTTGTGATATTTGCAGCACTTCCGCCCTGTGCAATAGGCATTTTTGATATTTGATAAGCGTACCAGCCTTTAGTTTTTTTAGGTTGATTTGGTTTATGAGGGTTTTCACGTTGAAGCTTTTCGTACTCTTCTTGCCAGCTTTGATACATGGCTTGAGTTTTAGCTTTTCGTAATTCTTTTTTATCAATATTTGGACTGTAATTTTTAGTGGCTGGCGGTTGTTTAATATTGAGCGCATGTTCTATTTTATCTCTATCAAGCAAAAGCTTGTCACCTTCAAAATATAAAAGCTCATTAATAGGTAATATACTTTGATTAACAACCAGTGTTAGCGGTTCAACATTTAAAACAACACTTTTACGCCCTGCTTTACTTGATAACGCACCTAGTGAAATGCTCTTTTGATCAGCTTTATAGCTAATATCAGAAGATAAACCCAATAATTCAGCAATAAGTACCGCCAGTTGTTTAATGCTTATTTGCCACTGTTTAAGCTGTTCAGGCGGTATTGTCATTCGTCCCACTTGCTCATGCATAATTGGATCTTCGCAAACAGCATAATAACGAGTTTTATTAGGGTATGAATGTGGTATTACATCAAGAGTACAATTTTTTTCACAATATCTGCATTGAATGTTCTTTGCTGTTGAAATTGGCGTTATCAGCTTATTGTCCAGCATTAAGGTAAATGCTTGCTCTTGCCATAAGTTAACCGAAAAGCAACTTAAAACAAGCTTATGGCTCTTTAGCGTTAGCGAGTTTAATAGCAATAATAAAACTTGATCTACATGCATGGTAAGCTCAAGTTTAATGGCAGTGCTTCAATGCCTGAAGCGGCTAAAATTTCACTAATTAATATATCGTCATCACTACAGCCTAAGTTACATTTATCAGGCATTGATATTGATACAACTTTAGCTGGTTTCGTTCTCATAGCATTAGGCTTAAAAAATACTTTTAACTTTACGGCACTAATATATTCAGTTTGAAAGCGTATTTTTAACAATCTATCACGTACAGCGTCTTTATTTTTATCTGGGGATATACACACTGTTACATGGCTTGAAGGGTTATTTTTACATGTAAGCTCTGCTGATAATATTTGAACTGTATAAATATCTGATTCATTGGGAATATCAAACTCAAAGCCAGCTTCAAAAATAGGTTCAAGATCATAGCTTTTATTTTCAACGTAGGGAGTAAAGTTAGTTAATTTAGCTTTTAAAATATATAAAGCAAAAAGCTCTTGTAAATGAGGAATGTTTTTAGCGTTTTTCCTTGCATATAAATCTAATGTTGCCGTGTGTTCACAATATACAAAAACTATTTCAAAGGCCATTTGATGCGGTAAACTTTGTAAGTCATTATCAACCCACTCTATAGCTGTTTTGGCAAAGTCTTCAGGGAAAGCAAAAAAGTAATCATTTTTTCCCCGTTTATAGTGATCAATTTTACACTGTTTACCACGTCCTTCATTCTTAAAAAAATATTCACCTATCGCTTGAGCTAACAATTCAATATCGTTATCACTAAAATGTTGTTCTAATATTGGAAGTTGATTTATTTTTGTCCAATAAGATGAAGGGATGATTCTAGTTTGATATAACATTGACGCACCTTGCCAATATTCAGGGCTATCAAGGAACGCCCACATTGCTTTACCATGTAAACCAGAAATTGCTTGTAAACTATCAATAAACTGGTGGTTTACAAATTCTTTAGCTTCTTCAATTAATGAAATAATGCCAGCATCAGTGGCTAAAGCATGAACTTTTTGAAAGTCTGAATCTATTCTATGGCGGGTATCATCACTTAAAGTTAAAAATGCTTCAAAAATAGTATCTGCATTATTTTCCTTTATTGCATAAAGATCTAAAGGGAAATCAATCTTGTTTTTTTCGAAGTATTGAAGCAAAAATATATTGTACACATTTCTAAAAAATTGCTTTGGTGAATACGGCTCTGCCATCCAAGTTCCTTTTGTTCAAAATTCAGACACAACAAACTGTACCAGTTAACACCTCATAGGAAAAGGTAATCGCTTAATCAACTTAGCATTATTTAATTAGTTAAAGGAAAAACTTAAATGTTTTGCTATTGGGTTGATCAACTTCGTTAAGTTCTTTTATTTTAAGTTTCAATGGAATTTGAGTAGAGATACCACTAAAAATACAAACTCCCGTTGGCAATGTAGGTATGGATTCTTCAGTTATTTTATCGATGTATGAAACAGCTTTAGATATAGCGCTTAGATCACGTTCATTAACTAACCTATGGATAAAGTAGTTATGTGCTTGCGACGTTATTGTATTCGAAATATCGTTAGGTCTTTGACTAGATATTGTTAAAAAAACTCCAAACTTCCTACCTTCTTTGATTATTTCCTCAAATGTTTCTAGCCTGTGATCTTTCCAGCTCTCCGTTTCTCTAAATGATTCATTTGAAAGAATATTATGCGCCTCATCTATAATAATATTTAGTGAGGTGTTATTACGAGAACCTTTTTTCTTATCATACTCAGTCTTAGCAACAAGAAGTGGTATTAGCTTTTTAATGTCAGTATTTGTTTTATCTAAAGAGATTACAACAAAGTTACCTCCGTTCCAAAAGTCTTTATCCGCGCCTGAAAAATCTAATACTTTATCAAGATATTTTTGCTTTTGTTTTATCTTGCCTATAACAGGTCGGACATGCTCATTAACAGCTTTATCAAAAATTAAATCTTCCACTAGCTGAATGTAAATAAAAGTTAAAAAGTTATCAAAATCATTATTACCGAGCGAGAACTTACTTATAAAATTAGCGAGTGTAGTTTTATGTATGTTATCGCTATTAGTATTATTTACCCAGCCATTATTAGTTGTATTTTGAGCATTAACTTTTACATTACCAGAAGAGTACATTTCTAAATCTTTGGCTATATCATCATCGCATTGAAGAATGGAGTGGAAATAATTTATAATAGTATAAAATTTCGCTTTATCAGATATAACTAAAAGATTGGTTAGCTGTGAATTTAAAATATTTCTAGTATACTCATTTGGATCTTGGGCACCTTTAACTTTACTATATTTTTTTAGTGCCCTATCTAAAAATGGTTTTTGAGTTTTTTCTGTTGCTTCACATATTATTGATAATACTTCAAGATCCAATATCCCTTTACCTGATAGAGGAATACGAGAACCTCCTTTACCGCTAGTTTTCAAATCATAAACGTGTTTATTCTCTGTAATACAAGTATCTGCCGTATATTCACCATTAAAGTCAAAAAGTAAAAACTTACATTTTTCAATAAAGTTTGACTTACCTAATTGACCCTCAATAGTTGAATAAGCGGCTTTATAAATAGATGTTAATGTATTAGATTTCCCACTCCCTGTATTACCAAAAATAGCCATATGAGTATTCATTAACCCATCAATAGGTAATGATATTAAAAGATTATCTGAATGAGTTTCAGCTATATTTATCGATTTATTTTCTTTAACATCACCAATATTATGAATTATTTTAATTTTATCAGAAGTTAGTACGTAAGCTTCATTACCTATTAGAGGTAATTCAGTTGAACCACCAATAAATTTATTCTTTCGGTTAATAAAGCCTGATAATGAAATAGTTAGAAAACGTTGATAAGTAGCGATAGTTTCATTTGATGAATAAGGTTTATTTTTGTCTTCTATTATTTTTTCACCTTCAACTTTACCAATAAGGCTAATAAAGCCTTTTCGGATCTCTATAAAGCTGCCAACCGAAACATTTTTAATAATTGTACCGTTGTAAAATAACTCTGAAAGGTTTTTATTTTTATCAACTCTTACAGAAATAACTCGCCCTTGGACTTCGCAAACTTCGCCTACCTTTAGTACTGAATCCATTACTTGATTATTCAAGATGACCTCTCAACACTTAAATAACAGCTAATAGCTTCATTAAATTGTTCAAAACAAAGTGTTTCGTTCTTTTCAGGGAAAATAATATCAACATTATTATATCGGTCAAATATTTGAATCAAGCTCTGTGAGGCTGCTTCATCATAAGCAAATATCATAATTTTTAAAGTAGAATTTCTTAATGCTCTTTTGGTAAGATCTAAAATGTGTTCATCAGCAAAGGAAAAACCAAAGGCAACGAGAGTTGTTTGCTCTTTATCAAGCTCATTAGAGTAGAGGCGCATTAAATCATAATATGTATGGTTTAATAACACTGTTTTGAATTTCTCTTTCTTAGGAAATATTAAAGTGTACTCATCTACCAGTTTCTTTTTCTGCTCTAAATCAATATCTTCATAAATCCCCTTGTGTTCAACATTATAAACTATCTTATCTTTATTCTTTTTTTCTTTACCAGACTTCCAAGATAAAGAGCCATGCATTTTAATTAAGTTTAAAACAGGTAATTCAACTTTATAGTCATAGACTGCACTTGATTCATAAAATACACGACTAAAACTTCTTGTATCATACTGATACTCATTACACAGTGAAGATCTATTCTGAAAACCATCGTTAAGCACAACCCCTTTATGTTTTAACGCTGCTTTCTCAACAAAAAGATCATAATTGGTGGTAAATATATTAACTTTTTTGGGTAATAGTTGGGTTTTTCGTTGTTGTAACATAAGCAGTAAATGAGAAACTAATGTCTCATATTGAATTAGTACATTTTCTACTTTAATACTTAATGGCACATTTTCTGTTGGTTGATATGGCCTGTTAGTAACAACCTGTTGAGTTTTTTCACTAGTCAACAATGGTAGAACTGGCTCAAAAATAGGGAAACCATGAATTAATCGATTTGTAGGTTCTTGTACTTTACCAATAAAGTCATATTCCAACTCCAAGGCACCTTCTATATCACCTTTATCATATAGCTCTTGTAGCTTAGACTCAATATCACCAGCTACTGAAATAGCGGGATTGGAAGCACCCGAACCAAGTAATATATTTATATTTGAAGATTGAAAAACTCTTGCCATGTACTCAATGAAATATTCATCTTTAGGTAGAAACTGCTTAAAGTTAGCCATATAAATCCTTTTTATCTGAATAGCCATACTAACTGACTGATAAATTAAATAAAACAACAGATTAAATTATAATGACCTGAGGGTATATAACGCTGTAATATCTAGCTTCGAGTAATTTAACCACTTAGAATATTTCTAATTGCAGAAGAAAATTATTGTAATAATATTTACTTGTGCTTTAAGCTTTGATTATCCATTTTGTAAACATTACAAAACAGCTAAAATCTAACATAAAAATAGAGTGACTTTACTTTTTAGTAGTACCAAAGGTAGTACCGATAAAAATACAACACTACAAAACTTATAATTAACAATAAGATATCAGCCAGAGACGAGTCCAGTAGCGGCACCAAATCAGGGTTCTTAGAACCTAAAAAAACCAGAAACTCTTTAGTAATAAAGACTTCTGGTTTTTTTATGTCTGCTGAATATCAATATTATTATGTTTGATTTATCTTTTTAGCGGTACTAAAAGCGGTACCAGACAAATCAAGTAACCTGCAGTACTCCTTAAATACATCAATTCACCTTATTTTCGGTTAAGTATTTAATATCTAACCACTCACACGATGCATAGTAATTACTTTTCCGTTGCTCAGTTCGAAACTATATAGTTTTCACTGTATCTTAAATAAACATTCTCGCTAGGTACCCGGTAAGGATGCAAGTTCTTTGAAACCCAATTTGAAAAACTAAGGTAGCTTCGCTAAAAAATCTTCATGCGATGGCATGATGTTTAAGCATTTTTGTGTCACGGTATGAATTTCTGTCATACGCCTTTCCATCTCTTTTTCTTCTAACAAATTGGCGATAGGATGATAACGTTGAGGGTGAATACCTTGACCATTAAATATCGCAAACCAGCTACTATGATTAAAAAACTCTTTGTCTTCACTGTACAAGCGCGCATTTTCCTTATAAATAGCGATGCGCTTCTCTAAAGACAAAGGTATATCCATTTCCCGCACATAGTTCCAGAACGGGCTGTCGTTACGCGTAGTGGCTTTATAGTGCAAAATCAATAAATCTCTAACCTGCACGTATTCCTTATGAGTGGACGCGTTATAGAAATCAATATCGGCTTGATTAAATAACTTATCTGGGAAGTTAGTCATTAACCTTGCAATAGCCGTTTGTATTAAGTGAATCGATGTTGACTCAAGAGGCTCTAAAAAACCAGCAGCAAGACCTATCGAGACCACATTTTTGTTCCACGGCTGCTTTCTAATACCCGTTTTAAACTTCAGCTTGCGCGGTTCAGAGATTGGCTTGGTATCAAGGTCTTTATTTAAGCTTTCTATTGCGTCGTTATCACTTAAAAATTGGCTTGAGTATACATAGCCATTTCCCGTTCTCGATTGTAGTGGAATACGCCACTGCCAACCTGCAGTTTTAGCCGTCGAACGGGTATATGGAGGAAGCTCGGCCATACGTTCGCTCAGGCGCGTGACTGCACTGTCACAGGGTAAATAATGTGACCAATCTTCATACCCCGTCTTTAACGTTTCCTCAATCAATAATCCCTTAAAGCCTGAACAATCAATAAACAAGTCACCTTTAATACATTCGCCATCTTCCAATGTGACCGATTCAATATGGCCAGTGCTTGCTGCTTGGGTGACGTTAACAATTTTACCTTCGGTTCTAGTAACTCCATTATTTTCGGAAAAATCTCGTAAAAACGCAGCATATAATGCCGCGTCAAATTGAAACGCGTACGAAAGCGCACTTAATGGACTACCCTGCAACTCAGTGCGTGCACGCATGAATTTGCCTGCCTTGGCTGCTTGAATCTGTAGATTAAATTCGTCGATAGGTTTGGCAGTACCCGATTTTTGTTGGCGTAACCACATATGATGAAAATGAATACCTTCCATATCCATACCATAAGGGCCAAATGAATGAAAATAAGACTCACCAATTTTATGCCAGTCAACAAATTCTATCCCGTATTTGAAGGTCGCATTTGTTTTTTTAATAAAACTATTTTCATCAATGCCTAACAGCCGATTAAAATACTGGATATGCGGGACGGTGGCTTCACCCACCCCTACTGTGCCTATCGATTCAGATTCGATTACTCGTATATTTATTTTTTTACTACCGAGTAGTTTCGACATGCCTGCAGCTGACATCCACCCTGCAGTTCCACCACCGACTATGACGATATCTTTAACATCCATACCTTGCATAAAATTACCTGTTTAAAATTAGAATTTAAATCGAAGAGCTAGCATAGTTTTTTATAAACTCGGCATGTGTTGGCATTTTTAAGCTTGTTTGCTGCATTGCTCGTTGCATACTTTGTAAGCTCTTTTCAATGTTTTGTATCGGCACCCCAAGCAACATGGGTTCAGCTGTTTCGGGGTAGATGTTTTGTCCCATCATCACGGCTACCCAGCTAGACGTTGAGAATAACTCGTGGTCATCTCTGAATACTCGTCCAGCGCACTGAAATAATTCCATTTTGTGTTGCAGAGAGTCAGGTATCGACATGTTTTTACAATAGCGCCAAAATTCGCTGTCTGTGCGTTGTGTCGCTTTGTAATGCAATATAATAAAATCTCTAACCTGATGAAATTCACGAGTCATTAAACGGTTATATTCTTCTACTACCTTAGCGGCGGGGGTTAAAGACGGATATAACGAAATAAAACGGCTGATCCCCTGTTGAATTAAGAAAATAGAAGTCGACTCTAAAGGTTCTAAAAAACCACTAGCAAGACCAATTGCCACACAGTTTTTGTGCCAGAATTTATCTCTACACCCTGTGGTAAATCTTAGGGTACGTGGGTCAGAAAGTGCAGGAGCATCAAGCCCTTGCATTAGAACATCGCTAGCTTGCTGATCATCCATAAAATCAGTGCTATATATGTGGCCATTTCCAGTTCTATGCTGAGTCGGAATACGCCATTGCCAACCAGCAGTTTTGGCCATCGACTTAGTGTAAGGGAGTAATTCACCCCGCCGTTCACTTGGAACCGCTTGAGCACTGTTGCATGGCAGCCACTTTGACCAATCGTGAAAAGGTACGCCCAGTGTTTCGCCTAATAACTTAGATTTAAAACCCGTGCAATCAAAAAAGAAATCACCCTCAACACGCTCATTGTTTTGCATAACAAGTGCAGAAATATTTTCAGTTTGCTCATTAAGTAAAATTTGATCGATACGCCCTTCTATTCTTATTACGCCACGCTTTTGGGCGTAGTTTCTTAAAAACAAAGCGTATGCAGTGGCATCAAAATGGTAAGCATAACCAATTTGCGATAAAAGCGAGCGAGGATTATCGTTAGGTAGTGCAAACTTCATACTTTTAGCGGCTACCGCACACATGCTGTATTCTTCTAAATTATTGGTGTTACCAGCTAGCCTGGTATGTAGCCAATATTGATGAAAATCAATACCGTTCATGTCTGCGCCGTGGTTACCAAATGGATGGAAGTATTTGTCGCCAATTTTACCCCAGTCTCTAAACTCTATGCCCAACTTAAAAGTCCCGTTGGTAGCTTTTAAAAACTCCGCTTCATCAATGCCCAACATACGATTGAAGCTTATAATATCCGGAATGGTCGCTTCGCCTACACCAATCGTTCCTATTTCTTCAGATTCTACCAGTACAATTTGTACGTCATCAGCCCTTAGCATGCTTGAAAGTGCCGCTGCAGACATCCAACCTGCTGTTCCGCCACCAGCGATAACAATTTTTCGGATACGATTGGGTGATGACTGATTCATGACTGCCTCTTTAAATAATTCAAAAACTTTTGTGTATATAGTGAACAGGATGGCATTTTGGGCACCATAGCTGCTATTGCATTTTTTGACTGTAATAAATGTTGTTTAACATCTGAATTGTCGATGTTGTCGCATAAACTATCGAGGCGTCTTGGAAAACGCTGCATACCAAAGTGAAGTATTACCCAGTCTTCGGTATTAAAAGGCTCATAGTCGTAGGAAACCATTAATCCACGGTGCAAATATTGTGCTAATTTTCTGTCAAGTAATGCCTGCGTATCACTGGCATCATCACTAGCAAGAAACTGATTTTTCGTGGCATGCTCATGTTGTAAAAAATGCCTTGTATCGGCCAATGCCAAGTTAAATAGTCTGCCGTGTTGAACGTCTAACCGATAGCGCCGATTGTACTCTTTTTGTTCAAGGCGCATATTATTCGAGAGTGGAATTAGCACTAGAAGGCGTTCGACATCAAGCTTAAGCAATCTAAACGGTGCATTTGAAAATGGCTCAAGAACAGCTGCACTCAGGCTGATTGCAACACAATTACCTACCCAAGCTTGCTCTTTTTCACCAATATCAGCGCTAATTGATGCAATGGTGTTGGCAGAGATTTTATTATCTGCCGACGTATCTTTAACATTAACAGCCTGTAATATCTGACTAGAATTTTGTAAATAAAGCGTCGACTGCCAAGAATCAGCATGACCTGAAACTATGTTACATGGTTTCATCTGTGTGTCATTTTCGTTAGTTAATAACGACAGGTTTATGTGCGAATGCACGGATTTTTTCACGCCTAAAGCGCTCATTAATTTAGCGTCAGTGCCCGAACAATCAATGAATAAATCAGCCTCAATACTCGAGTCATCATCTAGTCGCAAGCTAGTAATATGCTCATTCGCAACTTTGACGTCTAAAAGATCTGATTGAATCAGTTTTATTTTTCTCTGCTTAATCTTATTTAGCAAAAACAGTGCATAGTTTTGATAATCAAAATTATAGCCATATTCAGCTCTAGACAATGGTGAAGCTGGTTGATTTTGCGGTGGATGAGCAAACTTTTCATGCAATACAGATTGGGCACCCACCAAGTAATCTTGCAAGTTTTGTTCATGCTTTAACAGGACCTGATGGAAGTCCATACTGTACTGCGAAGTAAACGGCAAACTAAACGCTTGCACCCAGTCAAATTTTTCTCCAGTCCAATTTTTATAATAGGTACCAAACGAAAAACTTGAATTAGTTTGTTGCAGTAACTCTGGCTCAGAAATATCCATAGCCAAATGAAGGTTATAAGCATCAGGCGCAGTTGTACCACCATACAACAAATCACTATGCGCTTGGTCTGCAGGTAATATCAGTGAAAGCGACACTTGATCTGCAAGTGTGTTATGAATTGTCAGAGCAGATACAAAAGCAGCAATACTATGACCATATATCACTATATCTAGGTTTTTGGGATTCGACGTACTTGCGGCGTTGACCTCATGCACTTCATTTTTAATCATTTACAATATTCCTTACTACATCCCTTCCGATACTCAAAATTATTAGAATTATAGAGTGCCAGTACATGAATGAGACACCATGAGCTTAGACCTACTAAATGATTAGGGCGAAGGAATGTAGCCGCCAACTTAAAAGGTAGAGGAGTAGTTTCAAGGATGACGGGGATATACGTTGACCAAGTCATGATACATATCGATTTAAAAAGGTTTGATGATCTTTAGCCTGATGTAAACCTAGCTTGATATCTTCGCGCATCGCATTTGCTTTAGAACGTATATCATTTATATCAAACGCTCGTACCCTAGGGTCGACATTGTGTGGTATCAAGTTTTGTCCAAGTAAAACGGCAACCCAACTGGGCGGTAAAAACGCGCCTATTTCATAGCGTTGAATGTAGGCTCGATGCATCCATAAATCTAGTTTTTCTTGTAGGCTATCGGGTAATGTCATATTTTTAAAATATGCCCACATAGGGCTATCATTGCGGTCGTTTGCTACATAGTGTAATAACAGAAAATCTCGAATACGCTCATATTCTAAGCCCATCTGAGCATTGTATTCAGTAATATCTAGTTCATCTATTATCACTGTTTCTGAGGTGGTTTTTTGATCATCAATCGCTGGAAATAGCTCAATTAACTTAGTAATGCCTTCTTGAATTAAATGAATAGATGTTGATTCGAGTGGCTCTAAAAAACCTGCCGATAATCCAATAGCAATAACATTGTTTTTCCAAAAGTGATTTCTACGCCCTGTTTTAAACTGAAGTTTACGAGGCTCAGCTAACACTTTACCGTCTAATTGCTCTAAAAGTGAGTTTTGAGCTGCATCGTCACTAATAAACTGACTGCAGTAAACATGACCATTGCCAGTACGATGCTGTAACGGAATTCGCCATATCCAACCCGCTTCTTTAGCTGTTGAGCGCGTAAATGGAGTGAGCTGTTCTGTACGTTCACAAGGCACAGCAATAGCTCGGTCACAGGGTAACCAGTTAGACCAATCTTGATAGCCTGATTTTAAGCTTTGCTCAATCAGTAAACCACGAAAGCCTGAGCAATCAACAAATAGGTCGGCACGAATACGTTGGCCATTCTCCAGTTTTAATTCTGAAATATTTCCATTTATCTCATTTAATGAGGTATTAACGACTTTACCTTCTATTCTATTGACCCCGAGTTTGCATGAAAATTCGCGTAAGTATTTAGCATACAAGCTTGAATCAAATTGATAGGCATAACCAAAAGAGTTTTTTAAATCGAGTGCTCCCATCTCTGGTATATTAAATTTGTTATACTTTGCGGCAGCAATACCAAATGCATAGCCTTCTAAATTGCCTAGGTCTTTATTTTTCTGAGCTAACAACCAATACTGGTAAAAGTCGACTGAATTTATTTTTTCGCCAAAGTCACCAAAAGGATGAATATAACGCTGCCCCTTTCTTCCCCAATCAACAAACTCGATGCCTAGTTTAAATGTTGCTTTGGTTTTACGCATAAAATCGCGTTCGTCTATACCTAAAGTCTGATTGAAGAATCTTATATGTGGCAAAGTGGCTTCACCAACTCCAACGGTACCAATCTCTTCAGATTCGATCAGGGTAATTTGAAGTTTTTGTCTTGAAAATTTCTTGGCAAGTGCCGCCGCCGTCATCCATCCAGCAGAGCCCCCTCCCACTATACATAAGTGCATAATCCGACCTGTTTATTATCACTAAATTTCGCTTTTGTTTTCATATTTACCGCAAAATTTAAAATATTATTAATAAATGTGACATGATGCTATTAATTATATGTTAACGCTAACATTTTAACGGTAACATATAATATATTGTAAATAAAATCGTAAATTATAAGGTTGACCTTTCTTAAATTACCTTATTGTCATATTGAATATAATGTGTTAAAAATATAATTGTCATTTAGACTATAATAGAATAAATATAAAAATTCAGGGGATTTATTTAAATGTTTAATAAAAAGATATTAACTACTTGCATCTTAGCTGGGCTAGGATCAATGAGCGTATCAACTATGGGGTATGCTGAAGAAGCTACAGTAGCCACCGAAAAAGAAGTTGAGGTCATCCAAGTTACCGGTATTCGTGGCGCACTAGCCAACGCAGCTGAAATCAAACGTGAATCATCAACATTTGTAGACTCAATTACCGCATCTGACGCATCGGCCATTCCTGATTTGTCAGTTGCAGAAGCTTTGGCACGTATACCAGGCCTTACAGTTTCTCGATTTACCGCTGGTGGAACTAACGGCGATTTTCCTTCTCCTGAAGGTTCAGGTAACTTAATTCGTGGTCTTGGTTTTATTCGTTCAGAATTTAACGGACGCGATGCATTTTCAGCAAACGGCGGTAGAGCTTTAGATTGGTCTGCCGTACCTACACAACTTGTAGGGCGTGTAGACGTTTTCAAGAACCAACAAGCTGACCTAATTGAAGGTGGTATTGGTGGAACAATTAACCTACAAACACTTGCACCATTCGATAATGAAGACGGAATAGCACAAATTGCTATTGATACTGTTTATACAGATATACGTGAAGAATACAGCCCAACATACAGTGGTATATTTGGTAAAAACTTTACTACCGATAACGGCAAGTTTGGCTTTGTAGGCTCATTTTCTTCATCTGAATTACAGTCAGACATTAATGGGTATCAAACAGGCTCTCTTACTCCTCGCGATAATATATCAGCCTCTAATTTTGCTGATGGTCAAGAAGCAACAGACCCTGTAGGCAATGTGGCTTTGGCTCCTGGTTTCAATTTACGTACAAACGAAGTTGACCGTGAAAGAGAGAGTTATTATCTTTCTGGGCAATGGCGCAGTGCTGATGAAAATCTTGAAGTATTAGTTAAATACGTAACCGTAGAAAATGAAGTGAATGGTCTTGAACGCACCTCTGAATGGTTTAATGACGCTGAGACGGTGAGATCTGGAGGTGTCGAAATTAGTGATTTGGTTGTGTCACCATTTACGTCAGACGGTATCCCTAAATGTAATGGTACTAACGAAGAGTTTGCTGGCGAATGTGATGAGCTAATCCCTGTTAGCGGCTTAATGGAAGAAGGACTGATAACAGATGATTTTAGAAGTTGGGCTGGCGCGTACGGATTGCGAGTATCTAACCTAGGTATAGGTAAGCAAGAACACTCAAAAACTGATGATGTTAGCATTAATGTTAAATGGCGTGCCACAGACCAATTGATTGTTGAATTTGATGCTCATAAAACAACAGCCGAAGCGTCTTTCGAAGAGCAATGGATTGGTGTAAATACATTTTTAAACGTGTTTTCTCGTCCTAGTTTAGATAACCCATATTTAGAGTTTTCTGTTGATCCTCGCACTAACATAAATGAAGGCAACCGCCAGGATGGTGGCACGGTTCAAGTTCCGTACTCAGCGCCTACTAGTCCGTCAGATCCATCGGGTTCTTATGTTGGTTTTGCAAACGACTCATTCAAGGAAGGCGAAGGCGATTTACAAGCAGCCAAGCTTGACGTTGAATATGAATTTGACGACTCAGACGGCTGGTTCCAGTCTGTAAAAATGGGTGTTCGTTATTCAGAACGTGAACAAATCAACAAAGAAGCAGGTAGTAACTGGAAAGGAGTCACCCCATTATGGGGCGGAGGCGTAGCACCATTAAATTCGTTAGATAAAAATATTTACGAAGCTGTGGATCTTAGTGATTTCTTTCGTGGTGGTGTAGTCGGTGGTGAAAATACCACGCTACTTTTTGCTAATAAAGACCTATTGCGTAACCCAGAGTTATTCTACGATTATTTACAGGCTGAACCTGATTTCGCAACATCATTCTATTCGCCATTCGCGGGTGATACTAATCTTGGCGAAGAGCCTGCTAATTCAGATCTGAGACGTCGTGCAAATGATGGTAGTTATAGTAAAATTTATGCTCCCAGTGGTGTTTCAGATGTTATTGAAGAAACGTTCAACTTGTATGCTATGGTCAAATTTGCTCAAGACTTTGACAATGGAATGTGGCTAGAAGGTAATGTAGGCTTACGTTATGTTAAAAATACATTGACTTCAAATGGTCGACTTGGTTATGACAACTTTGCTGTAGATGTACAGGAACTTGAAGATCCCGAGCAATATCCAGATTACACGCAAGAGCTGGAAGATCGTGATGAAAAAAATGATTTTTTGCCTGAAACAGAAGCCTATTTACAAACATTAGACTCTGTAAGAAAAGTCGACGTTGAAGATGAGCATTGGTTACCTTCGTTAAATGTTAAATTAAACCTGAACGACGATATGCTCATCCGTTTTGGCGCGAGCAAAGGTGTTACTCGTCCAAATATGTCAGACCTGAGTGCTACTCAAACAATAAGCGCCAAAACCAGTGAAGTTCGTTTTCCAAATCCAACTGACCCAGATGTTGAGAGAGAACGTGGATTAGTAAGCAGTACCTTACAAAATGTTCGTATCAATGGTGGTAATCCAGACCTTGTAGCAACCACAGCGAACAGTTATGACATTTCATATGAATGGTACTTCGAAACTGGTTTTATTACCTTTGGTGTGTTTAAAAAAGATATTGAAAACATCGTACAATATGGTGTTAAACCTGTTGATAGTATTACCTTAGACAACACACAAGTTAATGTTAACTTCAACGGTCAACTTAATTTAGCTGAAGCCAAAGTTTCAGGTTTTGAAGTTGCTTATCAAGATTTCTTTACTAGCTTACCAGGTATATGGAAAAATTTGGGTATTCAAGCCAACTATACCTTTGTTGAGGCATCGGCCACGCCACCGCCACAGTTTTTAGATGCTAATGATGATGGAGTACCTGATTCAGCTGATACTACTTTCCGTTTTGGCTTAGATAATCTTCTTGGTCAATCAGAGCACACAGCTAACCTAATTGGTATTTATCAAGATGATAAGTTAGAAGTTCGTTTAATTTATAACTATCGTTCAGAATATCTGAATTCATATCGTGACTTTGTAACGGGTAATCCAGTTTTCCAAAAACCTACTGGATTCTTTGATGCGTCTGTTAGATATCACTTTAATGACAACCTAACGGCAAACTTTTTAATTGCAAACATCACTGACGAGAAAAACAAGTCAGAAACGCAAATTGATGAAGCGGGTACTCGTTACCAACGCTCTAGCTTCTTGAATGACCGTCGTATGCAAGTAGGATTAACTTACAAGTTTTAACTTAAACAGTTATTGGCATATTTAAGCAAAAAAGGGAGAGGTTAACCTCTCCCTTTACTTATGTTTTTATTTAAACCTTCAGTAATAAACGCAAAATACACAATCCAACCATTTCCCTACAGCAGCACCACCATAATACCTTCAAGCTTTACCTTACTAACCATCCCACCAACAAAATTTAAATTCTACTTCTGCTCTATCGCGAAAGTGATCAAACACCGTAAAACCCAAACCATAAACCCATAACATTTACTTACATTACAAAACGCTCTTTTTATTCTATTGGCTCGGCTTATGCTTTATCTACGACAACTTTACTATAAAAAATACCTAACTATATAAATACACATCAAAAAAGGAATTATTGTGGTGAGCAAAGAAAGCAAAGTATTAAGTCGTAGAAATGTACTCAAAACCTTAGGGGCTGTCGGGGCATACTCGATAACAGCTTCAGGATTAACTCATGCTAGTACACAAATAAACGCAACTAACGATGTTAATTTCCCTAAAATCCCAGCAGGTCTTTCACCTGAGTTATTAGCCCAAGATGAATCATTTTGGGCTAAAGTTGCACAACTTTATGACAAAGCACAGGGAATTGTGAATCTTGAGCATGGGTATTGGGGAAAAATGTCTCTTCCTGTGCAATCTAGTTTTATTGAAGCCACCAAGATGGTTAACACCCAACTGTCGTTTTATGCCCGTAAAAGCTACAACAAAGACACAGAAAAAAGCACAATAAAAGTTGCTGAAGCGCTTGGTGCACAAGCAGAAGAAATTGTTCTCACCCGTAATGCTACAGAATCTGTTCACAATTTAATTAGGCAATACAAGGATCTGGGAGAAAACGACACAGTGCTGTTCACCGATATCGACTACCCTAGTTTTAAAGAAACCATGCAATGGTTAGCCAGCTCACGAAACCAAAAAGCGGTAGAAGTTGTACTTCCTGCACAAGCTAACCAACAACAAATTATAGACTTATATACTCAAGCTTTTGATAAACACCCTAACCTAAAACTCATGTTACTTACCCATGTGAGTAATCAGCACGGTTTAGTTTTACCTGTTAAAAAAATCGCTAAAATTGCAAAACAACGAGGAATTGATGTTATTTGTGATTGTGCTCAATCTTGGGGTTTACTTAACTTTAAAATAACCGACCTCGGTGTAGATTGGGCGGGTTTCAATTTACATAAATGGATTGGTTCGCCTGTAGGTGTTGGTGCGCTTTATATGAAAAAAGGCTCACTGGAAAAAATATCGCCCTACCCAGGAGAACACGATGCAAACAACACAAATGCCAGTACCAGAGTTCATACAGCTACAACAAACTTCGCCTCAATTTTAACCATACCTGCTGCGATTAACTTCCATCAATCTATCGGACCAGCAAATAAAGAAGCTCGTTTACGACACTTACGTTCACTCTGGACAAGCGAAGCTAAAAACATGCCTCACATCGAAGTACTCGGTGGTTTAGATGAAGAATCATCTACCGGTATGTGCTCATTTCGCTTACAAGGAAAAACATCGCTAGATGACGCCAAGCATTTACAAAAACGACTAGAGAATCAATTTGGTGTATTTACCGTTTTACGTAAAGGCCTAGCTAGTGGCTGTTGTATACGTATCACACCACAAATATTTATATCTGCTACAGAAGTGCAACAACTAGTAAAAGCTATGAAAGCGCTTGCTTAAAAATACTTTAATAAATCGTCACTTAAATAAATAACCATTACCTTCAATAAAATTAGGAACACTATGAAAAAACTTATCTTTTGCTCAATGTTATCTGCTGCCTTAGTTCTACCATTAAGTGTAAGTGCTCAATCAACAACGCCAGAGCAGCGTATTGAAAAAGCGGGTTTTGTATTACCTGAAGCCACTAAGCCTATTGGTAACTACGTAACATGGCGACTGTCTGGTAAAACCTTATATCTATCAGGACACGGAGCTTGTGAAGGTAAAAGTGTATTAGGTAAGCTTGGCGACACCCTTAATGTAAAACAAGGATATGAAGCCTCACAACAAGTAGGTTTATGTGCATTAGCAACAATAAAATCTGCCATAGGTGATTTGTCTAAAGTGAAACAAGTATTACAAATTTCAGGCATGGTAAACGCCACCTCTTCATTTACCGATCACCCTAAAGTGATTAACGGCTTCTCAGACATGTTTGTTACCGCGTTTGGCGACGATGGTAAGGCTGCAAGAGCCGCTGTAGGAATGACTAGCTTACCCGCTAACTGGGCAGTTGAAATAAGTACTATTGTAGAATTGAAGTAGATTTAACTTTAATTTTAACAAAAAAAACCAGAAGTTCTTTAGTAGAGACTTCTGTTTTTTATAAACTTATAAGTTAGCCATTCATTTGCAAGTTCAACTATTCCATTACTGTTCAAGTTATTCAGAATGTATAACGCATACGCTTCTTTTGGTTTCATACATATGTCTCAGTGGGGTATTAGCTATATCCCACAATCATCAGATTTGATATTTAAATTAAAAAAAGGTTTAAAGTTATCTTTATCAATAAGGTCAATTGAAATGTACCTACCATTTTTTAACTTCTTAATATAATGAGGATAGTTACAAACCTTTTGGATTATGAATTTTCTATAGTCTTGCTTGATTTGATCAGTATTATTTCTTTTAGGATTTCCGTCAGAATAATTTAGCTTTATGAACACTCCATTGCCAGAGCGGTGAGAAATAATAAAGGTTAAGTTTTCTTTGAAAAAATACTCGCTTAACTCCTCAGTTTTTTTCTTATATTGGTAATCAGGATAGCTTCCCCAAATGGTAACTATAATCAAAGGTATAAAAATGGCCGCCAAAAGAATTCGACCTTCTTTATGAGCGTACCATGTAAGAAATTTATAAGGATCAAACACTGTTATTCCTAGAGATATGAAAGCCTTTTGTTATTTAATCTTTGAAAACCATTTAAGTTAACGCTTATTAAACTACAACCTAACTATTCAATATTTTAAGTGGTAACGACAATGCTCCATTATCTGTTTGCCCTACTAACCAAATAATCGCGCTTAAACCACCTACTGTTAATACATACCACACACCTGAAACGATTTGCGCATAGCGATTAAGTGGTAGTAGTTGGCTTAAGTGTCGGCGTTTGTATTCAAAAAATATTTCAACACAACCAATAGCGAGTAAAAAGCCTAACAGTGCTAAGCCAAACTGGTAGCTGATGTAAATACCGAGTGCTGCGCCTAATATACATGCCACTAAACCAATGCGTGAATTTATAGAGAATGCGATGCTTTTCAGTACGTGTCCGCCATCTAACGGCAATACAGGCAGTAAGTTAAATAAGTTAAGTAGTGCGTTAAATACAGCGATGCCTGCCAGTATTTCTATGTCGGTTATCCAATAGCCAATTAACGCAGCTACCGAGAGGATTAAACCAAAAAATGGTCCCATGATGGATATAACAACGTCTTGCCAGCGGGTGTTAATTTTGTCGTCGCTAAGTGCTAAACCGCCCACAAAAGGAATAAGGTAAATGCCTTTGGTTTTTAGTCCAAAGTATTTCATGGCTTTAATATGACCATATTCGTGAAATACTAAACAAAGAATTAGTGCGATGGCGAATTCAATTGAAAACAACCAGCTGTAAGCTGCCAAGCTGCCTGCAGCAAATAATACTTTAACAATTTTTGCGCTTTTAAGGAGTTTTAAGCCTAAGCCTGCCATGCCTACAAAGCTGAATTTAAAAGGCTGTTTTTTGTTTTGGCTAACGTCGCGTTGTTCTATGTCTTTTTCGTGGAGGCTGTTTTCTTCAACAAGTTCGTCGTTAATGAGTAGTTTGAATTGCAGATCAAATGGCTGCCATTCTAATGAACCATTAAGCTCTACGTGAAGTTCGCCTTGTGCATTTTGCAGAGGAAACTTATGTACAAAGTTGTTGTTTTCGGCACTGGCATCTATTTGTGATACACATTGATCGTCCCAAAATAGTTGCTGCCACCCTGCCATTGAACCTTCTAGGCGTAATGTTTTGCCTAAACATTGTGTTTCTAATAATTGCACTTTATAAACTCAATAAAAATAAAACCTTGCACGATTATCGCTATATTTTCTGATGCTTCAAGGTTTATCGAAACTATTCCAGTATTCGGCTTTTAATTGAACACTCTACTAGGTGTTTGTTAGTTATTTGTTAGGGAGCGATTTGTTATCTGGTAGAGAATAGTCGGTTTTTATCTTTCTATTTTGAATAACGACAACTATACTGTATAAAAATACAGTATTTAGTTTTTTGTAAAAGGTATAGATGTTTTATGAAAGTTATTCCGATATTTGCAGAAGCTGGCATTAGTGGTTTTGAATCGCCAGCGGCAGAATATAAAGAATTAGGTTTGTCGTTAGATCAATTATTAATTAAGCACCCTAATGCGACGTTTATTGGTCAAGCAAATGGTGATTCTATGCAAGGTGTAGGTATTTTTAATGGTGATTTACTGATTGTAGATAGATCGTTAACGGCAAAAAATGGCGACATTATTGTGGCTAATTACAATGGCTGTTTTGTGTGTAAGCTTATTGATAAAACACAAGCGCGCTTGTTGTCGGCTTCAAGCGATCATCCGCCTGTGCACATTAAACCTGAAGATGAGTTTCAACTAGAAGGTATAGTCACGCGCTCAATTCGGCTACATCAAAAGTCGCCTGAAATTACTTTATGTACGCACTAGTTGATGCAGTATCTTTTTATGCCAGTGCAGAGAAAGTATTCGATCCCAGTATACGTAACAAACCTGTTGTAGTTCTTACCAATAACGACGGCTGTGTTTGTGCGGTATGTCCTATTGCAAGACGTTTAGGTATTCCTAAGTTTATTCCCTATTTTCAAATTAAAGACTTTTTAAGTAAGCATGGCGTTGTTGTTCGCTCGTCAAATTATGAGCTATATGCCGATTTAAGCGAGCGCATGATGAATGTGATTGCCCGTTACTGCGACAACCAATATATCTATTCGATTGATGAGTCTTTTTTAGAGTTTAAACAATACGATGGTTTAATTAATGATTGGCATAAATACGGACACGAAATACGTAGAGCCATTTGGAAAGAAACGCGCTTACCTGTGGGTGTCGGTTTTGGCACAACGCCAACATTAGCAAAAGCCGCTAATCATGCAGCCAAGAAGTTAGCGGGGTTTAACGGTGTAGCTGTGATTGATAGCCAACAATCAAGCTTGCCTATATTACAAGAAATGAAAGTTACCGATGTATGGGGTATTGGCAACAGGTTAAGTAAAAAGCTTAATTTGTTAGGCATAAACACAGCACAACAATTAGCTCAACAGTCGCCTCAGCACATGCGAAAACAGTTTAGCGTATTGGTTGAACAAACGGTGAATGAGCTAAATGGCGTTGCTTGTTTGTCTTGGGATAAAGTTAAAGCGCCTAAGCAAGAGATATTCTCTACACGGAGTTTTGGTGAACGAGTGACTGATTATGAAACGCTCATGTTTGCCTTAGTCACTCATGGCGTTATTGTGGGTAAAAAGCTACGTAGGCAAGGATCCTTAGTAAAACGTTTATTAGTTTTTGCTGCTAGTTCGCCACACGATACACAGTATTATAAAAGATCTCTGATTTTTGAATTTCAGGTAGCCACCAATAACAACAGCCAAATAGCCTCTGCCATTAATATTCTTTTACGTGAAATATTCAAAACAGGTATTCACTTTTATCGCTGCGGTGTAGGTGCTGTTACCTTAGAAAGTGAGCAATATCAGCAACCCGACTTATTCTCGCCGATACAACCTAGCCCTTTAATTATGGATTGTTTCGATAAGGTAAATAACCGATATGGCCAAGGGGCAATAACTTTAGCGAGTGAAGGCAAAACAGATAAGTGGCAAATGCGACGCAGCTTTTTATCGCCACAATATACAAGTAGTTGGCGTGATATTCCTAAAATAGGTTGTTAGTAATATCACCTAATATGCTAATTAATTTACTAGCCAAGGTATTAATTAAGAGGTATCAAATAAGCAAAAACTTGTTTTACCCTTGATACCTTTTTGAGAAAGTCTGTAATTAACTAAAAACAGCCATACATTCAACTTCAACTTTTGCGCCTAAACCTAATCCGCTTGTACCAAAAGCACTACGTGCTGGATATGGCTTGCTGAAAAATGAGGTGTAAATTTCGTTAAAACGCGGCCAGTCTTTCATATCAGCTAGCATAACCGTACATTTAACAACATTTTTCATGGTTAAGTCGTGAGCAGCAAGTATTGTTTTAATGTTATTCATGGTTTGTGTGGTTTCAGCATCAATACCACCTTCAACAAGCTTAAGTGTGCCTGGAGTTACGGCAAGCTGACCTGAAATATACAGTGTATTGTCAACACGAACAGCTTCTGAAAATGGCATATTCGCTGATTTAGGAAACACACTGCCTGTATCTAAATATTCAACTTTAGCGCTTGAACCTGCATAAAGATGACTTGTGAATAAAAGTGTAGCCAGCGTAATAATTGTTGATAATTTTTTCATTTTATCTCCTTTGTTTATTGTTCATGTTAGCTCCTAAAAATAAGAACTAACATTGAGTTGTTCGTGATTGATGATAATAAAAAGTTAACTTTTATTTATCTATTTGAACTCTCTATTTTACCTACCTATTTCATTTCCCTATTTAACTTCTCTTCTAATCGCTTTTCCTGGCATAGCTGTTCTTATTAATTCACCATTTTCGATAATAGGCGTGCCGTTTACAATAACGGTTCTCATGCCTGCAGACGTTAATATAGGTTGTGCGAATGTTGCTCTATCAGTTAATTCAGCAAAATTAAAAATAACAATATCGGCATCTGCACCTTCTTGAATACGGCCTTTAAATTTCATTTGAGCCACACTATCTTCTAAAATTTGTGCAGGTATTAACGACATTTTTCTGATGGCTTCGCTTAACGATACTTTTTTACTTTCTTTAACAAACTCTCTAATGAAGCGTGAATAAGTACCCGCAGATCTTGGATGTGTTTTAGCGCTTTCAGGTATAGGCCAAACATCACCAGTTACCATTCTACGTGTTTTAGAATCAATTAATGGCATACCGTCTGAAGCAACCGCACCGTTAGGAAATAGCTGTGAGATGTTGTATAAATGTTGATCTGACTCTGAATGTTCAGGATCTAAATAACGAAAAATGATAATAGCTCTAGGATTTTTATCTTGTAACTCTTTAAAAGTTGTAGCATTAAGCACTTTGCCATTATATGAAAAATCACTTTCACTAGCGTTACCTAATCGCTCTTTCCAATTTTCGCCACGAAACATTTGTCCGCCAATAGCCGTACTCGCCGCAGCATAAGGATAAGCTTCAACCGAAATATTAACACCCTGCTTTTGTGCATTTAATACCAGCTCAGCTACATCTTCAATATCACGTGCGCTTGTGCTATTTAAATGAGAAATATGCGCATGAGCACCCGTACTTGCCGCAACAGAAATCAGCTCTTGGTAAGCTTCAAATGCACTGTTTGGCTCTTCTGCACTAGCAAAACGAATATGGTTAAAGGTAGACACATTATGTTTAGCGGCTAGTTTATGTAGTTGGTAATATTCTTTTCTATTGGAATTAGGGCTATATCCCGACAAAATACCCACACCCAATGCGCCAGCATTAATTGCTTTTTCAACAATTGTTATAATTTCATCTTGTTGTGTTTTAGTAGTGAGCTTTGAGCTCCAGTTAGGTAAAGAAAACACACCTAGGGCTTCTCCTGGAATACCATTAAAGGTTGCACCATCTAACACCATAGCGCGCGCCATCGACCAATTAGCTGAAGCGCCATAATTTATAGGTCGTCCTTCTTTCGCTATGTTACTGTAAAACTTATCAACTTCGAGTACACCTGCTTCTAATTCTAATGCGGTTGTTACACCGTCAAATGCTTGTAAACGTGCAGAAGGTAATAGCTGACCATGAGCATGTAAATCAATAAACCCTGGAGAAACCACTAAACCTGTTGCATCAATGATCTTTTTCCCTTTGATAGACGATTCCGATATTTTAGCGATTTTTCCTGCTGAAATACCTACCCAGCGTTTAGCGTCTAATCCTGTTTCAGGATCTATTACTCGTCCATTTTTTATCACTACATCGTAATTTTCAGCCAAGCTGACAGACGTAAAACTTATGGTGGTTGCCATAACAAGCGATGTGATCAATTTATTTCTATATATTTCCATTATTTATCCTCAGCTACTACTTGGTTTTTATGAATATTATTTAAACGCGTAATATGTGTCCTTGCTTAATGTGTATCTGTTTAACCTTTACTTACGTAACAAGAGTATAGGCGGTCTTCTTATTAAATATAGTTTTAGCATGCTTAAATAAGTCACTTAATCAGCTAAAAGCGAATAAAGCAAATTTAGCGTTCGTTAATATTAAACACTTGCTTTTCAAGTGACTAGAAAATATAAAAACACTCAGGTAATTAATAAATAGTTATCTAGCTAAAAACACATGGATATGTTCATATCTGTACTATTATTAATCTATATAACAAATTAAAGCCGTTTAAGTAAAAATAACTGGGGAGTTTTAACATGGAAGCAAGAAAATTTCGGTTCAAGGTACTATCTACAGCCATCATCACCATTTTATCTGCACAAAGTTACGCACAAGACACTACAGAAGTTGAAAATAATCAGCTTGAGCGAATAGAGATAACGGCACAAAAACGTACGCAAAATATTCAAGAAGTACCTGTTTCAGTCAGTGCGTTTACAGGTGAACAGCTAAAAAACAATCATATTACAAGCTTGGTTGATGCCTCAGACATGATGCCCAATGTAGAAATATCGAGTACCAGTTCAATGCCGCAAATATATATGCGAGGCATAGGCGCAGGTATTAATTACGGCTTTGAGCAATCGGTAGCACAATTTAAAGATAATATTTATATGGGTCGAGCTATTATGGCTAGAGCCCCTGTATTTGATGTAGAAAGAATTGAAGTGCTTAAAGGCGCACAAAGTATTATGTTTGGAAAAAACGCCACAGCAGGTGTTATTTCAACCATGACTAAAGGCGCAATTAACGATACAGAAGGTTCGTTCAGTGCAAGTTATGGCTCTCACTCTACTCTCAGTCTTGAAGGTATGTTCAATACCGCGATTAATGATAATTGGTCTGCTCGTATTGCTGGTGTACTTAAAACTACCGATGGCTTTATGGATAACAACCTCGACAACAACGATATTCGAGGCGTAGACCATATAGACGGACAAGAAAATTCTGGCGTAAGACTTTCGCTACAAGGCAACTTAGATAATGGTTTATCGGTTGGTCTTAAAGTTGAACATTCAGAATCAGACTTTGAATTAAGTTCTCGACAATATTATGTAGATAACGAAGCGCTAGCTGCGGCGATTGATCAAGGTCATTCACCTGGACTTACCGCTTTATTAGACCCTAACGCGATAATAGATCAACGAGTAGAGTTTGATGATACTGCAGGCGACCAATCTCCTTTTAACGACAACTTCGAAAGCGATACCGCTGTTTTAACGTTGGAATACGATTTAGGTAACAACACGCTTACCTCAATAACCAGTTATCAAGATTACACATGGAATAATGCTTACGATCCTACTTATTCTGAACAAAGCTGGATAGCACTTGATAGAACTGAAAACTTTGATCAGTTAACGCAAGAATTTCGCTTTGTAACGCCTGAAGCTGATGTTGGAGGGGTCGATTATATTGCAGGTTTATTTTATACCCGTCAAAACCTAGACCTTAACCAAAATGCTGACATATTCGAATTTCCGTCAGTGCCTATTCCAGACAGTCGTTATGGCTTACTTTCTGACTTTGCTTTAGATGAATGGAGTATTGCCGCGTTTACCTCAATAGGCTGGCAAGTAAATGAAAAGCTAAAACTTGATTTAGGTTTGCGCGTTGATAAAGAAAACAAAACCGTTACTTCATCTCAAGAAACCTTCACCGCAGACCTTGGCATACCCGAAGCTAACGCACTAGGTATAGCAGATTCAATTTTAGCGGCATTTGGTGCAGGTAATCATCGTCTTGATGAAGAACGTGACGAAACTCATTTCTCGCCTAGTTTAAAATTAAGCTATCAAGAAAATAAGAATCTGATGTATTACGCCAGCGCAACGGTTGGTAGTAAAGGTGGCGGGTTCGACGGAACCTTATTAAATAACACGGGTATTATGGGCACAAGCTCACCTTCTGGCGACCCGTATAATCACTTCAATCCTGCGGTTATTCCTTCAGACTCTTTTGAATATGAAGATGAAGAGGCAACTGCATTCGAAATAGGCTTAAAGTCAGACATTTTAGATGGCAGAGGTAGAGTGAATGTTGCTTACTACTATACCCAATTTGATAATATGCAAGTATCCGCATGGGACGGACAAAGTTATGTTGTAGATAATGCAGCAAAGTCTATCGTGCAAGGGCTTGAAACAGACTTCACCTTTATATTAAACGATTACTTTTATGTATCAGGCGCAGCAGCTTATTTAGATTTTGAATACGATAGCTTCGAAAACGGTGTCGCTACTGTATGGCAAGATAAAGTAGAAGGCTTAGGCGGACAAAACTTAACAGGTAGACGTGGCGTATACTCTCCTGAGGTTACAGCGAGTTTTTCATTAAATTACGACGATGAACTAACAAGCTCAGTGTTGTTATCAAGTAACTTATCGGTGAGCTACTCTTCATCGTTTTACACCGCGTCAGATTTAGATGAACAATCGAAGCAAGATTCATTTGCTAAGCTTAACTTTCGTATCGGGCTAAGTGATGCAAACGATGGGAAATGGAGTGTTGCCCTTCTAGCTAAAAACTTAACAGACGAACAAGTAGTACGTTCATCACAAGATTTACCTGGTAATGCATTCGCTTACTGGGTGTCGATAGATCCACCACGCACCTACACAATCACAGGAACTTATAATTTTTAGTTAATACTTTAAGCTTAATTTTGCAGTTTTTGTGTGGTCTATAACAAATAGGTATCGAAGTTTAGAAATTCACTTCGATGCCTTTTACACACCAAGTCGCTTAAATAAGTGGCAGATCGACGCCTAATCGAAAATAAGCAAACATAATGATTTGAATAATACAGCTGCGAAGGTAGAATTAGCCTTATTATAACAACACGCATTTAAATGTTGTCTGGCAAAAGGTAGCAGTATATTTATGGATCATTTTGAACTATTAGGTGTAGGTAGAGCAGCAACTACCGTTGAAATTAAAAAAGCTTATCGCAAGCTTGCTAATAAATATCATCCCGACAGAAATGATGGTGAAGAAGCCAAAGAAAAATTCCAATTAATTCAACAAGCTTACGATGCGATTGTTGATCCTAAAAAGCGTGCTTTATATTTAAAAAGTAACTACACCATAATCACAGATCCACGCGAAGTGGCTGATGCATTTTGGAATGGTGCATTAAGTTAAGCACTTATTTAATAATATAAATTAACGATTTTATTAAGACTCTCCAACTGGAAATAATAAATGCAAACCCAAGTAAGCATACCTGAATATTTAAGCGGTGATTTTTCTATGTATCTAGAAAACATGACCTCTTTAGCAGATCCTGAAAATCCTGATCTGTTAAGCAATTACTTATCTAATTTGTTCAAGCAATTGCAAGCAATGCCGTTACTGTTTACAGGCATGCCCGATCAACTTGCTATGGCGATTTCTACTAAAGTAAGAATCGACAGTGAAAACTTAGCCAAAGTTGATTTTTCTCAAGACCCTTCATGGGCTGAAGTAAAAGCTTTTGTTGGTGTTCATGCTGATGCGAGAGCCTGCATAACTGAAATAATGGAAAATGCAGAGCAAGATTTGAAAAACGCTATTTTATTAATTCATTTTTATAACAGCTACGATGCAACACCGTTGAAAGCTGAAGAAAATGATGACGACGATGATTATGGTTCTAACGGGTATGAATCCGACGATTATGATGAGAACTATTAAAAATATAATCTCGATAAGCATCAAATAAACGAACTAATACCAAACGGATTAATTTATTGAGCAACTTAGAGCTACATTAACAAGCTTAGAACAAGCAAAATTGATTAAACATAGTTATTCTATATTTTTTTAATTTTGTGATGTTATCAGTTTGCTAATGAGCTCCCAAAGGGCGAGAATTTAAAGGCTCATATGCCGCGTTATTGATTTTGACAAGGGAATAACCATTCTCTTCAATCAATGCCTCGCCTACATGGATGTAGGTGCTTAGGTTCAGTCTGGAACTATGAACCTGTGCCTCTAAGCCTTTAAAATTCTCGCTAAGTGAGCAATAAATTAGTTCGTTGGGTATAAATAAAATAACAAACAAAAGCTTTAAGGAATTCCTTTGACTAAAAATGCATTAATTCTAGCCACCGATATTATTGAACAAGCACAACAAAGCGGTAGACGCGCTGGCACATCTTTAGAAGCAATAGCTTCAGAACAAGGTGACGAAACTATGCTTGCCGTATTAACGGAGATGGATATTTTAACTGTTGCTAAAATAGTGCGAGAGCACGATGCAACTATCCCATCAATTGCGACTTGGTTAATGGATGCTGAATCAATTAAACAGCTACTTAATGTTGAACCATCTTATTGGCAAAACATGGAAGAAGACGAGGTGTTTTGTGCACAAACTGAAGCACATAGTTTGTTAACGCAAATTTTCTTATCGTCTGATGATGAAGAAAAACAGCTTGAAGTATTAAACGCTATTTATCACGACGACTTCGGACTTTTATATTTGTCTTTACCGTTTGTTGGTCACGACTTTTCAGAAATAGAAGAAGACGAAGAACAAACTTCGGGCAGTATTGAAGAGCTATTAATGAAGATAAAATCGTTAAGTGAAGAAGCCTACCGTGAAGTAATGACAGTAAGTACAAATGGTACACTTGAAAACATTGAAAAATCATTAAAACAAAACGCGAACAAACAACGCGTTACCGCTGTTGAAATGGATACCGACGATATGTTCGCACCACTTTAATTATATAAGCATTTAATATTTAAAGTTTTATAGAGAAACCAACATATTATCATCAGTATTATTTGATTAGGAATCATTAATGAAAATAGCAGAGTTACGTAATCATCCCTTTCTCCTTTTAGTATTAAAAGACGGAGAAAGTGAAGGCTATTTTACGCCAGAATATATGCATAAAGCTAAGCAGCAACTGTCTGATATGTCGCTACGTATAGCGTCAGACAATTTATCAATTATTTATGCTGATCAGATTAGAAAAGGCTGTGAAATTGTACTCGGTATGAGTAATTTAGGTTTGTTAGATCTTTGCGATAACGATACCGAAAAAGCCAAAGAAATATTACAAACCCAAGGGATTGTTTATTGCTTTAGAGCTGGCTGGGCAAAGTATGCAAAATTGAAAGAAATTTCTCCTTCATACTTTGAAGAAGTATCTATCACCAATTATGCCCTATCCGTTAACGATACTTCTGATATCAGATTAATGCATAACGCGATAGAAAAAACAGGTAACGAAAGCGCAATGCTATTGAACATTTATAAAAGCATTGCCTCGGTTTATTGTGCTAATACTATTCTTGTTGATAATGATGAAGACATCCTACAGTTTGAAATACAAAAATTCTTAAACTCTGCGGTGACTTTATTATTAATAGACACTGACAAAAAGAAATACACCAATAGCTTATACGAAGAGCTAATCTCGTACCTTACAACAAGCGATCAGGTAGATATTTTTGATAAGCTTGAAACTTGTATAGAAAACATAAGTAAACAGCTACCTGTTGCTGCCAGAAATTATTTAGATGAACTGAATTTATTAGAATTTAGCGATCTTAAAGGTTTAATTGAACAGCAGATGGATATATCAATTTTCATCCCTGATATATTAGAACTTCCCGTTTCTGTAATGAATGAATTACACGATGATTTTGATGGTGGTTACGACTTCCATGCAGATGACGATGAAGACTTAGCTTACCTATTAGACGATAAATAAAACACGCTAGGGCTGCTTTCAATAGCAGCTCTAATACTCTACTACTAAAAGTATTAAGCAGTAGAGTCCTCAGTAATATATCAAAGAAATAAGCTAAAACATTGAGCCCATTATGTACCCATTAAATTATATAGAACCCGTTTTTCGTCCACCAAGTGAATGGAAAAGTTTAATATTACAAGTCACTAATGGCTGTTCTTATAATAAGTGTACCTTTTGCGACATGTATACAGCTGACAACAAAAAATTCAAACCTAAAAAAACAGATGTAATCGAGCAAGAGTTACTTAAAATAGTTGCTTCTGGCTTACCTGTAGGTCGTGTGTTTTTAGCCGATGGCGATGCCATGATGCTACCTTTCAATCGCTTAAAAGAAATTCTTCTACTCATTAAAACGCATTTACCACAAGTCACCCGCGTTTCAAGTTATTGCTTACCAAGAAACTTGACCAATAAAACCGTAGAGCAACTTACCGAGCTAAGAGCGTTAGGTTTAACCTTAGTTTATGTTGGTTGTGAAAGTGGCGATGATGAAGTTTTGCAGTTAATTGAAAAAGGCGAAACCTACAAGAGCTCTCTAATCGCCTTAAATAAAATTAAACAAGCAGGTATGAAAAGTTCGGTGATGATTTTAAATGGTTTAGGCGGACCTGAATTATCAAAGCAACATGCAATTAATTCAGCTAGGTTAATGAATGCAGCTCAACCTGATTTTTTATCAACCTTAGTGGTCAGCTTCCCTTTAGGTGAAGAGCGTTTTGCTAAAAACTTTATAGAAAATAACCATCAGCCATTTCGCTTGTTAGAACAGCAGGAGCTTTTTCAAGAAATGAAGTTACTGTTATCAGAACTCGAATTAGAAAAAACCATTTTTAGATCAGACCACGCCTCAAACTACCTTGTATTAAAAGGCGTGTTAGGTAAAGACAAAGCAACACTGGTTAATACCGTACAAATGGCGATAGACAAGTCTACTCATATTCCACTACGACAAGAATGGCAAAGAGGCTTGTAGTATTAGTTTAGAGCTAGGTAATAAGAATTATGTGCTAAGGCTGTGTACTTCTGTCTGAGAAGTCACAGCTAGATAATATGCGTAAGCCCTCCTATATACAGAATTCAATTCTCAGCTTTTATAAAATATTATATAAGAGCTAAAAAAATACTTTATTATTTGCTTCAACATTGAACACAACAAACGATTCACCCTACTTCACCATTATCTAGCCCAAGCAGAACTAAAAATCATCAATACATAATACCTTGGTTTTAAACGTTGAATTATTAAGCTGTTTCTCTCTTACCTGATGATTATCATTTCACATAAAACATAAACCTAGCCTTTATTCAAAATAAAAAACGACCTAAACCTATGAAATAAAACACAATAAATACTTGTTATGGAATTGTGATGAATTCGTGAGGTATTCCTTTAGGGCAAACTTTATATTGTACCCAGTTCAACAACTTGCACTCCCAAAATAATAAAGGAAAACAAAATGAAATTAACAAAATTAGCTTCTGCTGCAATTTTAGCAATGGCAGCATCAGGTTCTGCAAATGCAGTTGTAGTAGACGTACAAATTACAAACCTAACTCACGCTCAAACATTTACTCCACGTTTAGTTATTGCTCATGATGCAACTTATGACGCTTTTGAAGCGGGTCAAGATGCTTCTACTGCACTTGCATGGTTAGCTGAAGCGGGTGTTATTGATGATGCACAGAATGCTGATTCTAGTGGCCAAAACTTTGAAGCAGAGCTTGGTCCTGTTGATACAGACAATGGTGCTAACACATGGCACAGATTTGGTGGAACTTTAGGTCCATCTGCTTCTTTAAGCTACCCGTTTGATACTATGGATAAGCCTTACTTATCACTATTAACTATGTTAGTTCCAACTAACGATACTTTTGCTGGCTTAGATAGTATAGAAATTCCTACAGAAGCTGGAACTTATACTTACACGTTACATGCATACGATGCTGGTACAGAATTAAATGATGAAATAAACAGTACTCGTACAGATGTTGTAGAAGCTGGAACAGGTAACGCGTTAGGCGGTTATGGTTTACCAGGTGTTGCTGGTGTTGGCGCTTCTCCAGTACCTTTAGGTGTTGGCGGAACAGGTGTTGGCGCTGTAATCGAAAATGGTGAAATTGAAGATGGTACAGACGGTCCAGTACATATTCACAGAGGTATTTTAGGTGATACTAGCCTTACAGGTGGAGCAAGTGATTTAGACTCAACATCTCACCGTTGGTTAAACCCTGTTGCTCGTGTAACTATTACAGTTCCAGCGTCTTAATCGAAGGAAACTCAATATGAAAAATCAATTATTCAAAGTAAGTTTACTAGCAATGTTAGTTACTATAACTTCCGCTTGTACCTTCGATGGTGATGATGGAGCTACAGGTGCAGCTGGCGCTGCGGGTGTTGTTGGCACTGCAGGTGCCGATGGTACAAACGGTCTAGATGGTGTGGACGGTGAAGATGGTGCTCCGGGTACAAATGGTAATTCAGCCGTTTATACTGTTCATTTTAACAACCTAACGTTTAATCAACCGATGAGCCCTGCTGCCGTTATTTTACATGAACCTGGCTACCATGCTTTTGTAGATGGCGAAACTGCTAGTGTAGGTATTGAAATGTTAGCTGAAGCTGCTGACCCTGCTATGTTAATCAGTGAAGCAACAGCTTCTGCTAATTACCTTGACTCAGCTTCAACAGGTTCAGGTACAAACCCAAGATCGACTAGTGCTGCAGCAACGTTAGTTGTTCCAGACCTTGATGTTGATAACCTACGTCTTAGTTTTGCAAGTATGTTAGGTAATACTAACGATGGCTTTACGGGCTTAAATGCTATGGACGTAAGTGGCATGGCTGTAGGCGATTCTACTTCATTTATGGCGCCAACTTGGGATGCAGGTACAGAATTAAATCTTGAGTCAGCATCAACAGTTCCAGGTCCTGCAGCAAGTGCAGCTGGTGGCGGTGGAGCTTCAGCAGGCTTTAATGCTGCTCGTGACGATTTATTTGACCGTGTTCACTTTCACAGTGGTGTAGTTTCAAATGCTAACGCTGATGATGCAAGTATGGAAGGTTTAAGTTCGTCTGTATTAGATGAAAGTCATCGTTGGAACAATCCAACAGCAAAGATAACTATTACTCGTACACGCTAAATTAAATTTGAGTGAAGTTAATTTAAGTTAGATTAAAGAAGTTAACTCTTCGAAGCAAAAGCCTCTTTTTACGCAATGTAATTAGAGGCTTTTTAATATGTGTTTTTAAATATTAATTTTTGATTGAAACGCTATTAACCTAACTTACGTACTTGGCTCGCACATTCAGCTAAAACAATCGCACCAGCCGTAGATACATTCAAAGAATTTCCCATACCAAACATAGGTATATGTATTTGATGATGGCTTAATTTTAATGCCGCTTCACTGACACCTTTGCGTTCATTACCTAAGACTAAAACACTCGCCTGAGGATAACTCACTTCTTTATAATCAACAGATTCGTGACAAAGCTCGACACTAAACACCGTATAGTTTTCATCTAATAAGGCTTGTAAACTTGTAGTGGTGCTATCACTATATTCAACCGTTACCCATTTAGCTTCATTGCGAGATGCTTTTCGTAACTTCTTATCAGAGATAGTTAATTCACCACAGACTATTATTTTTTCTATCGCAAAAGCATCAGCTAATCGAATAAAAGAACCAATATTGTAGCTATTGGTTACATTGTCTAACACCACAATTAATGGCAGTTTTGGCTTTTGGAGGTACTCGTCTCTACTAGGTTTGGTTTTTCTGAGGTCGTCTTTGTTCATTTGCATTGCTGAATGCATGATATATATCCTGTTAACGCTTTGGTATTACTGGGCTTATGTTTGCTATTGACCAGATTATATCAAGATTCGTTGGAACTGACTGAAACCATTCTTAATATTTCTTAATTTATTCAGCAATAAGCTTTGGCTTGAAGTAAACTACACCGCGACAATTATCTTATATTATCTAAAAGCAGTAAAACTTCTATGCAGACTCTATCTCAATTAAAAAATGGTGACTTACTGGGCGTTAAACGCTTAGCACTTTCTGAAAACTTAACTTCATTTCCTCTCGAAATTTTAAGTTTGGCTGACAGCTTAGAAGTATTAGATTTATCGAATAACCAATTAACCTCTTTACCTAAAGAGTTAGTTCAATTAACTAAACTCAAAATGTTTTTTGCTTCTGATAATCCTTTTACCACTTTGCCTGAAGTACTTGGACAATGTGAAAGTTTAGAAATGGTCGGCTTTAAAGCGAATAAAATTAGAACGGTACCTGCAAATGCCTTACCTAAAAAGTTACGTTGGTTAATATTAACGGATAATTGTATTAAGCTTTTACCTGATACTTTAGGCGAATGCACTCTATTACAAAAACTCATGGTTGCAGGCAATCAATTAACTGAACTGCCACTCACCATGGCGAAGCTGAAAAATCTTGAGTTAGTGCGTATTTCAGCTAACCAACTCAACGAGTGCCCTACTCACTTATTACAACTACCTAAGCTTGCTTGGCTGGCTTTTTCAGGTAATCCTTTTAGCAAAGCTCAAACAGATACTACTAGCTTTGATGAAGTTGTTTTGAATGAAGCAAACATTCAGACTTCCGTTCCTTTAGTCCCATCTTCTAGTTACGTCTTACAAGAAGAACTTGGGCGCGGTGCATCAGGTGTTATTTCACGCGCCGTATGGAAAGAAAATCAATCAAAGTTTCCTAATGAGATCGCTGTAAAAGTATTTAAAGGCGAAATAACGAGTGACGGTTATCCAAAAGATGAATTACAAGTTTGTTTAAAAACAGGTAACCACAAAAATATTGTTCGCTCTTTAGCCCAAGTAAACGAAGACGGTTATTTAGCGCTTATTATGGGATTGATACCTGCAGGTTATAATAATTTAGGCTTACCACCCTCTTTGAAAAGCTGTACTCGAGATACTTTTCCCACTGACTTCACTTTAAGTATTCATCAAATAAGTAAAATAGTGTCGCAGATGCAAGACGTGTTTGAACACTTACATAGCAACCAAGTTTCTCATGGCGATTTGTATGCTCATAACACCTTATTTGATGATGAAGCGAATATTATATTTGGTGATTTTGGCGCGGCAACCATGTACCACATGCTAACAAGCGAACAGCAGCTATTAATGCAACAGATTGAAGCGCGTGCTTTAAATCACTTTATTGATGATCTATTGAGTGTTTGCTGTGAGCAAGATAAACACAGTGAAGTTTATAAAAAATCACTCAAAAAAGTAGGCTAAACATTTAGTTTCTAATGATATTTGATGGGATAGCTATTCATTCAATTACAGTGAAATAAGCATGTAAAATTGAATGAATAGATGAATATTAACAGGTACTCATGTCTCAGCTTATTAAGACGCTTGTTTTGGGAAAGCGGTTATATTTTCTGGAATAACAAACCAACTGAGCTTTTCGCTTACCCATACATGAACACTAGGTTGAAAAATAGTATCGTCTGCGACATCAATCGGTTGTAATTTTAATCTGATGCTAGATAAGTCATCAGGGTTGTAGTGATAAACTCTATTGCCACAACCAACGCAAAATTTAGCGTGATTTTTATTTCCACTATCAGCAATACGAACCCATTCATTAAAAGTTCCGCTGAACTCGATATCATTAGTGTCAACAACGATTGTTATGCTAAATGCGCTAGTAGATAACTTTCTACATTCTTGACAATGGCAAGCCATAACCTTTGTAGGTTTAGCTTTTATTGTGTAACTGATATTGCCACATTGGCAAGTACCCTTAATTGGATATGTCATAAATTCTCTCTAAATTATTTTCATTTTTATCTTAAGCTTACGAAGCAGCAGTAAGCATAAAACCGAACATGCCAAATACAAAACCTAACACGGCTCCCATCGGTGGAGCTAAGTGATTTTTCAATACAACTTTGGGTGCTAAATCTTGAAATATTGAGTAAAGAATACCGCCTGAAGCAAATAACATAATACATGCGATAACTACTGGGTAACCTGAAAGCCAGAGGTAGCCAGATGCACCCGCAACAGGGCCTAAAAGGGCTAATAGTGTAAATATAATAAGTATTTTACGTGTATTAAAAGACGGCGATTCATTTAACTCACGATAAGCACTAAAGCCTTCGGGTATATTTTGTAATGCAATTAAGCCCGCAAGTAAAAATGCCCCGTTACTTCCTGTAGCAAATGCAGCACCTAATGCGATTGATTCAGGAACAAAGTCAGAAACCATTGCCGCAAGTTGGCTAGCAGGTGTATTTCTCTTTTTAAGAAAAATATCGAGATACATAAAACATAAGCCACCTAAGATAAAAAAAGCACAGGCGGTAAATGGTGTTGTATGTTCCATTCCTTCAGGTACCAATACTAAAGCCACTGCAGACAATAACGCCCCGCCCCCAAAAGCAACAATACCGTGTTGTACTTCATTATTTATCCAACGCATTTTAAAGCAAGCTAATGCAGCTCCTACCGTCATACCTAATCCAGCCAGTAATGTTGATGCAATAACAACAAACAATAAGGTCACACAATTCTCCAATAATATAATGGGTAGTACTTAAATTTCACTTAATTATGAGTGATTTAAATAAAAAATCATTCATTAAAAACTTTTAACATTATGATGATAACCCTACCTTATGTATATACCTATACTGATTGGTAACAAGTATATCTTGAGCCTTTTGTTATGACTTCGTGATAACTCTGTGATAACTGCTTCTTATCATGTTAATCAAGTGCTAATTAATTGTAATTAGCATAGGGACACGTAATTTATACTTTGGGGAAAATTAGCATGAAAATAATAAAAACAGCATTGTTAACAGCATTAACGGGTAGCGCTTTACTATCTGGTGCATCACAAGCAGCAATGGTTGAAGTAGAAGTAAGTAACTTATTCAATACAGGCGGTTTAGCACTAACACCTGTATGGGTTGGTTTTCACGATGGGTCTTTTGATTCATTTGATGCTGGCTCTACATCTTCAGCTTCGTTACAAGCATTAGCAGAAGGCGGTGACTTTTCAGGTATTTCTTCTGACTTTATGGCAAGTAATGCAACTGGACAGCAAGGTGCAGTGCTTGCTCCTGAAGGATTTGGTGGTGCTCCAGTATTTGAACCTGGGGAAACGGCAACATCAGCAATATTTGACATCAATGCAACCGACAATGGCTACTTCAGTTTCTTGTCTATGTTAATTCCTACTAACGATGCTTTTATTGGCAACGATAGTGCAACAGCTTATTCATTATTTGATATGAATAATGAGTTTGTTGGATTAGATATTTTAGTATTAGGTTCAGATGTTTGGGATTCAGGTACAGAATTAAATAGAGGCTATGGCTCTCCTTTCTTAGTAGGTGCTGATGCAGAAGAAAGACAAGATGAAAACGGCGTAGTGGGTCAACATGCTGGTTTAACTGTTTTAGCGGGTGGTTTATCTATTTTTGGGGGTGATACGCCAGCAGGTTATTCAATTGACCAAGCAGCGGCTGACTTTACCGCACAAGGTTTTCAAGTAGCGCGTATTACAGTAAACCAAGTACAAGTTCCAGTGCCAGCAAGTGCAGGTTTATTCGCGATTGGTATGGTGGCTTTAGTTGGTTTCAAACGCCGTAAGACTTCAGTAAAAGTTGCTTAATACGGCTAGCTATAAAGTTCTAACATTTGAACTTTATATTTAGCATTTAAGACTTATAAAAAAGGGTGATAGATTTCTCTATCACCCTTTTATTTTTATCTTTTATGTTACTTTAAAGCTAAATTACTTAAGTAGTTTATTAACCTGTAATAAGTGGTTCAAAACCTTTAACAACATCATCAATAGCTTTCATTTGCTCTAGGTAAGGTTGAAGTTTATCAAGTGGTAATGCACATGGTCCATCACACTTAGCTTGAGAAGGATCCGGATGCGCTTCAATAAATAAGCCGGCAATACCAATTGCCATACCACTTCTAGCTAACTGAGCAGCTTGTGCTCTTCTGCCGTCAGCAGAGTCACTTCTACCACCTGGCTTTTGTAAGGCATGTGTCGCATCAAAAATTACAGGTGCGTAGCTTTTCATTTCGTCCATCGCAAGCATGTCTACAACTAGGTTGTTGTAACCGTAGCAGCTGCCACGTTCACATAAGATCATTTTTTCATTACCTGCTTCAGCAAATTTAGTAATGATATGACGCATTTCATGTGCCGCTAAAAACTGTGGTTTTTTAATATTGATAATGGCATTCGTTTTAGCCATAGCAACAACTAAGTCAGTTTGGCGAGCTAAGAATGCAGGCAATTGAATAATATCAACAACTTCAGCTACTGGCTGTGCCTGATAACATTCATGTACATCAGTAATAATTGGAACATTGAATGTAGATTTTATTTCTTCAAAGATTTTTAAACCTTCATCTAAACCAGGACCACGATACGAATTAACTGACGAACGGTTAGCTTTATCAAAAGAGGCTTTAAATACATAAGGTATGTTTAGCTTTTGCGTAACTTCTACATAATGTTCAGCAATACTCATGGCTAGGTCACGAGATTCAAGTACATTCATACCACCGAATAGCGTAAACGGTTTGTCGTTTGATATTTCAATATTGTTTAACTGAATAGACGATAACGCCATTATAAATCCTTAAATTATTACGTTTAATTTTAACTATCTTATTGGAGAGTTTATCAGACTTTACGCAAGGCTTTGTAAAATTTGCCCACATAACCAAGCCATATATGTTCCTACGGTATATCCTAGTACAGCAAGCAATACACCTACAGGAGCTAAAGACGGATGAAAAGCTGAAGCTACAATCGGAGCCGATGCCGCGCCACCTACATTCGCTTGACTGCCTACTGCCATATAAAATAATGGTGCTTTTATAGCTTTAGCCACGATCAACATTAATCCTGCATGTACTAACATCCAAATACAACCTAAAACAAAATAGATAGGTGTATCAAAGATCATACGAATATCCATTTTCATGCCTATAGTGGCAATTAATACATATAAAAATGATGATCCTATTTTCGAGGCACCAACACCTTCTAAATTACGTACCTTAGTAAATGAGAGAATAATACCAACCGTAGTCGCAAATACAATCATCCAAAAAAACTTACTATGAAAACTATAACGCGCGGTACCTGGGTAATTAGCAATAAAATAAGGCGTTATAAAATCTGAGAATAAATGGGCAAAACCGGTAACTCCAAGCCCTACTCCCAAAATAATCATTAAGTCTGAAAGTTGTGGGATACGGCTGTGTTCTGCGTTAAATTTATCAACCTTATTTTTTAATGCTTCAATCGCCTGTGTATTTGCACCCGACTTTGCATCAATACTTTTAGCTTTAGCCGCCATAATAAGTAGTACGGCCATCCAAAGATTGGCAACGATTACATCTACCGTTACCATTGCCGAAAATATTTGATCGCCAGCACCATAAATTTCTTTCATTGCAGCTTGATTAGCACCACCACCAATCCAGCTTCCAGCAACAGTCGCCATACCTCGCCATACAGCATCAGGACCGCTAACACCTAATAATTCAGGCCATAAAGCGGATACGATCAATAACGCAATAGGACCACCAATAACAATACCTATCGTGCCAGTAAAAAATAGAATAATAGCTTTATTGCCTAGTTTGGCAATAGCTTTAAGGTCAACACTAATGGTTAGAAGTACTAAACAGGCTGGTAGTAAATAACGCGATGCAACAAAGTAAAGCTGAGATTCGTCACCATCAATAACACCAAAAGTATTTAATAACGAAGGTATAAAATAACAAAGTAAAACGGCAGGTACTATTGTGTAGAATTTTTTCCAGAAAGGGTGTGAGCTACTGGCAGTATAAAAAATGGTTCCAAGCATAATAGCTAAAAAGCCTAAAATGCTTGCATCATTAGTGACTAGGGCTTGATGTGTTTCAGCGGTTACTTGCACTGCTTGCTGTAACATACATTCTCCAATAGTAAATTAAATACGTTCGTTTATTACCACCTAATGAAGAGTGTTATCAACAACCGTTATTTTTTCTAACTGCATTTTGAGTAATTGTGCTGCAGGATCTTTAGGGCACTGTTCAACAAAATATTGATAATCGTCGTATGCTACCTTAAAGCAATCTAATTGGTGTAATAAAAAGCCTCGATCTCTTCTTTCAAAAGGATCTTCTGGGCGCAAACCAATCAGTAAGTCAACACACTTTAATGCTTGATTAAAGCCAGTCTCTTTTATTAAAGAGTTTTTAAGTGCGGTTAAATGTTCACTAATTAATGCTGTGTTTTCTATTGGTAATAGCTCAATATCACTTGGATCGCCTTCTATGTCGTCCATACGATCATCTAGTTGATGCCAATCTATCGATTCGCCAGTAACAGGTTCAAATATAATGGCATAATGCTCGTCACAAGAAACTCTGAGCATAGTATGATCAGGTACATAAACAATGTCAGTTTCAAACCCGCAGCTTTCTACAATATATTGCAGAATAACCGCTTTTAACGTAGGTGCTACCACACGATAGTCTACCGAAGTTTCTATATGAAAACTCACTACAGGCCAAAAAGCTTTTTGCTTATCAATGAACATCTGCTCAACAAACAATTCGTTTATTAAAATTTCCACTTGTTCTAATGGGTTTTCAACATCGACTATGGCTGATTGACAGCTTTCAATAATATCTTCAATGTTCTGAATTGACGTATCGCTCGTTTCAAATACAAATTCTTCAATTAATAAGAATAGGTCAAGTAAGCTTTTTTCGTCTGACTGTAATTCAGATAACAACAATTCATTGTTCAAAATAGTTATATGTTTCCAATAATTAGGTTGACTGTGTATATAGCTATTTACACAACTATATACACTTTCGGCATTTAAATATTAATGCCTTTATATGGGGTGAAAATTATCGTTTTAAAAGGGGTAATTAAAAGAAAACACCTTGTTTGCTTATTGCAATTCTAACCACTAATATGATCCAGCCTAATGCACCTAAATAACCAATAATTCGCATAGTATTGTTTTTAGCCAATTTTAAAGTGTAGAACGCAGTAAAGATATAAGCGATAACAGCAAGGATTTTTTCACCTAACCATAGTTGTTCAAAAGGGTTAATCGATAATTTAACGGCCATTGTTATGCCCAGAGCAAGTAAAAAAGTATCGATAACATGTGGTGCTATTTTTACCCATTTTTTATTCAATTGGGCTGAGCCCATCAATAACCAAGCAAAACGTAATGTTAATAAAAGAACACTAAGTAAAGCCAATGTCATGTGTAAATGTTTCATGGAAATCCTTGATTATATTTTGAATGATTAATTAACGTTCTATTGTGCCATTTAATCACTGAGTGAATTAATTTTATAATAAATTTTTATATTATTATGCTTTATTGATGAAAAGCACCGTAAGTAACACGATCATTTTCACCATAGTCTTGTATTGTTTTAACTTTACTAAAACCCGATGCCTGCATAATATTTCTAACAGCTTCACCTTGGTTATAACCATGTTCAAAGAAGAGGAAACCATCTTGCTTTAAATAAGGTATAGCTTGATTAACTATTTTTGTTATATCAGCTAAGCCTTCATCTTGGGCTACTAATGCACTTAAAGGTTCAAACCTCACATCGCCTTGCGATAAATGAATATCGTTTTCGTCAATATAAGGTGGATTGCTAATAATAACATCGAAGCGTTTATCTGTATCTACATTTAGAAACCAATCACTTTGGTAAATATTAACGTTATTTATTGCTAAGTGCTTGGCATTTTTTTGCGCTAATGCAACAGCATTTTCACTGTAGTCAATCGCGTCAATTTCCCAGTTTGGCTTTTCAGAGGCTAATGCAAGTGCTATCGCACCTGTTCCTGTACCTAAATCAATGCAGCTTATTGTATTACTTACAGTATCTGATGATTTATTTTCTAGGTTGTCTTCTACTTCCGCCAATATTTGTTCAATCAGGACTTCAGTATCAGGACGTGGAATTAGGGTTGATGCATCACAATAAAACGCTAAAGACCAAAATTCTTTAACGCCTGTAATATAAGCGATAGGTTTACCTAATAAACGTTCTTGAAGTAAAGCTGAATAGGAAGCGTATTGGCTAGCTGTTAAAACTTTTTCAGGCCAAGTATATAAGTAGTTTATTTCTTTATCTAAAACAAAGCCAAGTAGTACTTGAGAGTCAAGCTTGGCGCTGTCAGATACTTTTTCAAGTAATTCAGTGCCAAGCTCTATTTGCGTTTTTATGCTATTTTTTTCAGTTAGCATTAGCAGATCTTTTATAGAGTGAACAGATAAACAAATTAATCAGAAACTTCTGCTAATAAATCAGCTTGGTTTTCTTGCATAATAGGTTCCATGATCAACTGTAAGTTGCCTTCCATAATTTCGTTTAAACGATAAAGGGTTAAGTTGATTCTGTGATCACTCATACGACCTTGTGGGAAGTTATAAGTACGAATACGCTCTGAACGATCGCCACTTGCCACTAAGTTACGACGAGAAGATTCTTCTGCACTTCTACGTTTTTCATCTTCAGCTTGTTGTAATCGTGCTTGTAAAACAGACATGGCTTGCGCTCTGTTTTTATGTTGTGAACGCTGATCCTGGCATTCAACAACAACACCTGACGGTATATGCGTTATACGAATGGCTGAATCGGTTTTGTTAACATGCTGTCCACCTGCACCTGATGCTCTAAAAGTATCAACTTTTAAATCAGCTTTGTTAATTTCAATGGCTTCAGACTCTGGTATTTCAGGCATAACTACAACAGTACATGCAGAGGTATGAACACGACCTTGAGATTCAGTTTCAGGAACGCGTTGTACACGATGTCCGCCTGATTCAAATTTCATGTGCCCGTAAACACCTTCGCCATCAACTTTCATAACTATTTCTTTAAAGCCGCCCTGCTCACTTTCGTTAGAGTTCATTAATTCGATTCTCCAACCTTTCTTTTCAGCATAGCGTGTATACATGCGGTATAAATCACCTGCAAATATAGCGGCTTCATCACCACCAGCACCCGCTCGTATTTCTACGAAACAGTTATTGTCGTCTTTTGGATCTCTTGGTAGTAATAATATTTGTATTTCATCAGTTTTTTCTTCAACCGCTTTTTTAGCACTTTTAAATTCTTCTTGTGCCATTTCACGCATATCAGGATCATCATCCTTTAGCATTTCTTCTGCTGTTGTAAAATCGTCAACGGCATCTTTATAAGCGTTAAAAGCGTTAGTAATAATTTCTAACTGTGAAAATTCTTTAGATAAGGCTCTAAACTTTTCTTGATCTGAAATAGTTGCAGGATCAGAAAGTAACGCTTGAACTTCTTCAAAACGTTCAGAAATAATTTCAAGCTTTTGATAAACTGAGTTTTTCATTAAATTATTCTTTTATTGGGAAAATTTAGTCGAGCTAAAGTTGCAGTATTCTAGTGCTTATCAAACTGACAGTAAATTTTTTATGACTAAAATTAAGTAAATGTACGATGGTTTGTGTTTTTTTGAACAAAAATAAATATTACAATGAGGAAACTAGCTAAGGTTTTTTATCTATATCAAAAATATCTCTTAAATAAATAAGCTTGTCTAACTCGCCACCTTGCGCTGCACTTTGCAAAGCACTGGTAGGAGCATGCATGAACTTATTGGTTAACTTTGTTGCCAATTCAGCCATTATTGCTTCAGGATTTTTATCGCCTTCTAACTGTAGAAGTGCTCTTTTAAGTAACAAGTCTCGTTCTTCTAAGCATTGTTTACGGTAACTGACCACAGTATCTTGTGTATTTAAGCCACGTAACCAAGACATAAAGCTATTGGCTTGCGTATTTACAATACTTTCAGCTTCAACTGCCGCTCTTCTCCGATTTTCCATGTTTTTAGCAATAATGCCTTGCAGATCATCAACCGTATAAAGAAATACATCTTCTAAATCAGCAACTTGCTCTTCAATATCTCGAGGTACAGCTAAATCAACCATAAATATAGGTTGGTGCTTACGTTTAGCTAAAGCGCCTTCAACCATACCTTTACCTATAAGCGGTAAGGTACTGCCTGTTGAAGTAATAACGATATCTGACAATGCCATTTGTTCTGGTATTTGTGCGAGTGTAATAGCTTTACCGCCAAACTTTTCAGCCATCACTTCGGCTCTTGCTATAGTTCGGTTAGCAACGGTTATTTTACCTACTTTATTTTCATAAAGATGTTTAGCCACTAACTCAATCGTTTCGCCTGCACCAACCAGTAATACACGAACCTTTTCTAAATTAGCAAATATATGTTTAGCTAAATTAACTGAGGCAAATGCTACAGAAACAGCACTTGCACCAATTTCAGTTTCGGTTCTCACCTGCTTAGCTACGCCAAAAGTACGTTGAAATAAGCGATCCATCACTAAAGCCATGGAACCTGCAGCTTTTGCTTGCCCATAAGCTTGCTTCATTTGACCTAATATTTGAGGTTCGCCTAAAACAAGAGAGTCTAAACCACAAGCAACACGCATCATATGATTAACAGCTTGTTGATCTTGGTGTATATATAAACTAGGTAAAATAGTAGAAGCTGGAACATTATGATATTGCTCAAGCCAATTGATAAGGCGCTCTTGTGTTACATCTATAGCTTCATCTTGTACTAAATATAATTCAGTACGATTACAGGTGGATAAAATAACCGCTTCTTTGCATTTTACTGTATCTAACATACTTTGTAGCGCAGTAGACAATGCATCGGGATTAAAAGAGATTTTCTCTCTAACCGATACAGGAGCAGTTTTATGATTTATACCAACAGCAACAATAGACATAACGCTATATATTAAGGCCTTAATTAGAAAATTTGATTAAACTTTTGATTAACTATTCTCTCTTCTGCTTTATAGAAAAGCGTTTATTCTTTTTATGAAACACAGTGATAAAAAAGATAATAGGTTTTTATTATAACTAATCGGCACCAAATTTGCGTTATATTTTAGTTATATTAGTCATTAATTTTTTAGAATGATGCTTTTACAAAGTTCAGCAATACTGAGCTAATAGAGCTTATTTATGTATAAACAGCGATGACTTTTATCAAGTGCTCAAATTAACAGCAACATATCGTTAAATTTCACGAAAGGTAGAGATTCATTGAAAGCACCTTCCTATTTGTGGTCAAATATACTTAACGAATATATTACAAAGCCACTTTATGTATTTAGGTTAAGTAATAAAAATCCATTTAGGACCATTATGCTTCTTAAAAAGATGTTTCCCAGTTTTACACTTTTCACTACCCTTTATTGTTTGTTTAAGTACTCTTTAAAAAAGCACGCTGCAAAAAAATCTAATATTTTATTGATATTGTTTGTCACTTTTCTGGCTGGTTGTACAACAACCCAACCTGTTAACAATATAAAACCAGGTTATACCAGCGATATTATTAAAAGAGAACAGATGTTGGCACAATTAACAACGTGGCAAGTAAAAGGAAAAATAGCCTTTATTAATAGTGAAGAACGAAAAAGCGCTTCGTTATACTGGAATAAATCAAATACCAAGCAACAACTTAACTTAACCACTTACCTGGGTATTAATGTACTTAAGTTAAACTCTGATGAAGGCAATCATACTATCGAAGTTGATGGTAAAACTTATCTAGACAATGATTTAGACAGCTTAATTGAATCTTTAGTTGATATGCGCTTCCCTACTGAAGCTTTATCATATTGGATAAAAGCTATTCCATATAATAACAACGACAGTTTTACCTTTAATTCCGACTCACAATTACCTTTAACGTTAAGCAGTCATTACAATGGTTATAATTGGTTGATTACGTATGCTTCTTACCAAACCATTCAAAAAGGTGAAAAAACAATAGCTGTACCTAATAAAATTAAAATAACCTCATCAGATTTAACCATCAACATTGCCATTAATCATTGGACTATATAGAGAAAAAATAGTGAGCCAAGACAACTTTATTTCATTTCCGTCACCAGCAAAACTCAACTTATTCTTACATGTAGTTGGACAGCGCCCTAATGGTTATCACGAATTAGAAACCGTATTTCAATTTCTGAATTATGGCGACACAATCGAACTCAGTACCCATAAGCTCAATAATAACATTGATATTTTAACGCCTATTATCGGTGTAAAAAATACCGATAACTTGATCTATAAAGCCGCTAAAATATTACAAGATCAAATCAACTTCGATTGTGGAGTTAAAATCAAAATCAATAAAATACTCCCTATGGGTGGTGGCTTAGGCGGAGGTTCGTCCAATGCTGCGACTATATTGTTAGCATTGAACAAACTATGGGGAATTAATTTACCTATTCATAAGCTAGCTGAATTAGGTTTATCTTTAGGCGCGGATGTCCCCATTTTTATTCATGGTTATGCCGCTTTTGCTCAAGGTATAGGTGAAGTGTTAACACCAATTAATCCTGTTGAGCATTGGTATTTAGTTGCTAAGCCTGATTGCAGTATTTCAACCCAAGACGTATTTGGCTCAGTAGACTTAGTAAGAAATACGCCTAAGCTCTTATTAAATAACACAAGTAGCAATTTAGCAGATGAAATAAATATACAAAACTGCCATAACGATTGTGAAACTATCGTAATAAAAAACTATCCTAAGGTTGCCAAGCTACTGGCTTGGTTGGTAGAATACGCGCCGTCAAGAATGACTGGTACAGGTGCTTGTATTTTTTCGCGATTTAGCTCTGAAAGTGAGGCGCGAGTGGTGCAATCTAAACTTCCTGAAGGTATTGAATCTTTTGTTGCTAAAGGCATTAATCAATCTCCACTAATTGATGTTGTAAATAATTTAGTCAATGAAAAATATGAATTTTAATGCTTTAACCACTATTCTGGTTAAATAACATAGTTTGCTGACATTTATTTAAATGCAGCGTTGTAATTTTAATGTCAAAAGTTTCTAAGGAACTCTCTGTGCCTGACATGAAGATATTTGCGGGTAACGCCACCCCTGAACTGGCCAAACAAATAGCTAACCGCCTTTACATTACTCCTGGCGAAGCGAAAGTTGGTAGTTTTAGTGATGGTGAAATTAGTGTTGAAATAACTGAAAACGTGCGTGGTGCGGATGTATTCATTATTCAATCAACTTGTGCTCCAACTAACGATAATCTAATGGAACTTATCGTTATGATTGACGCATTACGTAGAGCTTCTGCGGGTCGTATAACTGCGGTTATACCTTACTTTGGATATGCTCGCCAAGATAGACGTGTACGAAGTGCTCGTGTACCAATTACAGCTAAAGTTGTTGCTGATTTCCTTTCAAGCGTAGGTGTTGACCGTGTACTAACGGTAGACCTACATGCAGAACAAATTCAAGGCTTCTTCGATGTACCAGTAGATAACGTATTTGGTACGCCTATCTTATTGGAAGACATGAGAAACCGTGAATTAGATAATCCTATTGTTGTGTCTCCAGATATTGGTGGTGTAGTAAGAGCTCGTGCTGTTGCTAAGCTATTAAATGATGCTGATTTAGCGATTATCGATAAACGTCGTCCAAAAGCTAACATTGCTCAAGTTATGCATATCATTGGTGATGTTAAAGGTCGTGATTGTATTATTGTTGACGACATGATTGATACGGGTGGCACTTTGGCAAAAGCAGCGGAAGCATTAAAAGAACATGGCGCAAAACGTGTTATTGCTTATGCTACTCACCCTGTTTTATCGGGTAACGCTGTTGAAAATCTTAAAAATTCAATGTTAGATGAAGTAGTTGTAACTGACTCAATTCCTCTTACAGATGAAATCAAAGCACTTGGTATTGTTCGCCAACTTACACTAAGCGGTATGCTTTCAGAAGCTATTCGTCGTGTATGTAATGAAGAATCAATATCAGCGATGTTTGATGAGAAATAAATCATTAAAATAAACATCAATTTAAAAGCGCGTTAAGCGCTTTTTTTAGCTCTGCAGTTTGAGTTAACTCTTTTAATTTATAACTCTTCATATATTTATTAACTTTTTTCGACTCAATTATGCAAATATTCAATGTGCTAAATAATACCAAACGGATTAATTTATTGCTCACTTAGCGAGAATTTAAAGGCTTAGAGGCAAGGCATTGATTGAAGAGAATGGTTATTCCCTTGTCAAAATCAATAACGCGGCATATGAGCTTATAAAATTCTCGGCCGCAAGCGACCGAGTTTCAAAACAAGTTTAGTTGATCGCTATTAATTTCTTTACCATCTAATTCGATTAACTGTTCTTGAACATATTTCCTGATAACTTCTTCTGTTGCGTTACCAATCGTTTCAACAAAAAAGCTTTGTGTCCATAATTTACCGCCCCAGAAATACTGCTTTTTAATTTCAGGATAAATTCTAAAAAACTCACGAGCAGTTATACTTTTAATTATTTGCATAACATCGCTTGGCGACTGTTTAGGGATCCCTCTAATAACCATATGAATATGGTCACTCGGAATTTCTAACTCTACGATATAAATATCGTAGTCATATCCTACTTTTTGAATAATTGCTTTCATTGTTGAACGATAAGGTTCAATGAAGACTTTGTGTCGATACTTTGGTATCCACACAAAGTGGTACATTAATCTAAAGACATGATGTGTATTTCTTTGAAGTTCCATATGAAGAATAGCATTTACTGGGGTCCCCCCAGTATACACTATCCAGCACGGGGGCAAGCCCCCGAGATTTACGCTTCGCTAGTTAAATTCTCGCCCTTCGGGGCTCATTAGCAAACTAATAACATCACAAAATTAAAAAAATATAGAATAACTATGTTTAATCAATTTTTCTTGTTCTAAGCTTGCTAATGTAGCTCTAAGTTGCTCAATAAATTAATCCGTTTGGTATAAATCTAAATTCAATGTTATATCCTGTCTCAAAACCTAAAAATAAGCTTAATTTATAGGGCAAGTAAGTTAGTGCATTATAAAGCTAGGTTTTCTTATATATAAGCTTGGCTTTGCCTTACTCAAAATGTTACTATTGCGCGCCTTTTTTAGGTGATGTTCACTCATCATTGAGATAAAAAAGGAATATCGTTATTTTTGGTCGCAAAAAATAACACCTAATTAACTTATTTTATAAAGAGTATAATATGACTGATTTATTAACTTTAGATGCTGAAGTACGTACAGACCTTGGGAAAGGTGCGAGCCGCCGCCTACGTCACGCGAACAAAGTTCCAGCAATTCTATACGGTGAAGGTAAAGATCCAATTTCTTTAACGTTAGCGCACAAAAATGTTTTCCGTGCACAACAAGAAGAAGCGTTTTACACGCAAGTAATTACATTAAACATTGGCGGCAAGCCAGTTGAATGTTTAATTAAAGACATGCAACGTCATCCGTTCAAGCAAGTAGTAATGCACTTAGATTTCTTACGCATTGATGCAACTCACGCTGTTCAATCTAACACGCCTATTCACTTCTTAAACGAAGAAGAAGCAGCGAAGAAAGGTGGCGTAATTGCTCATCACATCAACGAAATCGCAGTAACTTGTTTACCAGGTGATTTACCAGAATTCATTGAAGTAGATCTTGCTTCTCTTGAAGTTGGTCAAACGTTACATTTATCAGATATCACACTTCCAAAAGGTGTTACTTCTGATGAATTAACTAAAGGCGAAAGCCATGACCAAGCTGTTGTTACTTCAAATGCACCTAAAGGCGCATCTGATGAAGACGAAGAAGCAGCACCTGAAGAAACACCAGCTGAATCATAATTCTTAGGACTTATCCTTAGATGACTATTCAGTTAGTGGTGGGCCTGGGTAATCCAGGCCCCGAATATACTAAAACCCGCCATAATGCCGGTGTATGGTTTGTAGAAGAACTTGCATCTCGTTACAACATATCTTTAAGACCTGAAAAAAAATACTTTGGCCTTTACGGCAAAGGTTATATAGGTGAACAACTTGTTCATTTACTTATTCCCACGACTTTTATGAATCGAAGTGGTCAGGCAGTTGCACCTCTTGCTAATTTTTATCGTATTCCCGTAGAAGATATTCTTGTTGCTCACGATGAATTAGACATGGAACCTGGTGCTTGTAAAATTAAAAAAGGCGGTGGCCATGGCGGCCATAATGGCTTACGAGATATAATTTCTTGTATGGCTAATAATAAAGATTTCTACCGTTTACGTCTTGGTATTGGCCATCCTGGTCATAGAGAGCGCGTAACAGGTCATGTGCTTGGCAAAGCGCCAGCAAACGAGCAAAGCTTAATCGACCAATGTGTTGATGAAGCAAGCCGATGCTTTGAAATATGGTTAAAAGACGATCTTAAAAAAGCACAAAATCGTCTACATTCTTTCAAAGCACTATAAATAATTTATATTCTATAACGGTAAATAATCAGTTATAGAATAAACATAAAACAGCATTCAAACTTTAATAGGAATAATCTCATGGGATTTAAATGTGGTATCGTTGGTTTACCAAACGTAGGTAAATCTACCCTTTTCAATGCGTTAACCAAAGCTGGTATCGAAGCAGCAAACTTCCCTTTTTGTACTATTGAGCCAAACACGGGTGTTGTACCTGTTCCTGATCCTCGTTTAGATGCACTTTCTGCCATCGTAAAACCTGAACGTGTATTAGCAACCACAATGGAATTCGTTGATATTGCGGGTTTAGTTGCTGGTGCATCAAAAGGTGAAGGTTTAGGTAACAAATTCTTAGCTAACATTCGTGAAACAGATGCTATTGGTCATGTTGTTCGTTGTTTTGATAATGACAACATTATTCATGTTGCGAATAAAATCAGCCCTCTTGATGATATTGAAGTAATTAATACTGAATTAGCTTTGTCTGATATGGATACAGCTGAGCGTGCCATTTTCCGTTTAGCTAAAAAAGCTAAAGGCGGCGATGCTGACGCTAAATTTGAAATGCCTGTATTAGAAAAAATATTAAAGCATGTTGAAGAAGGCAATATGGTGCGTTCTTTAGATTTATCTAAAGAAGAAAAAGCCGCTGTTGACTACCTTAACTTTTTAACAATTAAACCTACGATGTATATCGCTAATGTAAATGATGATGGTTTTGAAAATAACCCTTACCTTGATCAAGTACAAAAGATAGCTGACAACGAAGGTGCTATTGTAGTTGCTGTTTGTGCTGAAATTGAAAGTGAATTATCTGAAATGGATGATGAAGACCGTGTTGAATTTATGGCTGATCTTGGGTTAGAAGAACCTGGACTTAATCGTGTTATCAATGCAGGTTATTCTTTACTTAACTTACAAACCTACTTTACTGCTGGTGTAAAAGAAGTAAGAGCATGGACCGTTAAACAAAATGCTACAGCGCCTCAAGCAGCGGGTGTTATTCATACCGATTTTGAAAAAGGCTTTATCCGTGCTGAAGTTGTTGCCTATGATGATTTCATTGAATTCAACGGTGAGTCAGGCGCTAAAGAAGCTGGGAAATGGCGTTTAGAAGGTAAAGAATACAGAGTTAAAGATGGTGACGTTGTTCACTTTAGATTTAACGTTTAATTGTAATTACCAATTAAAAACAGAAACCAGCTAACGGCTGGTTTTTTTATGCCTATTTTCAGGTCTCGCTATTATACCAAGTTGATTAACAGATCACTCGAATGTCTGTATAATGCTAAGTTGATTAATTGCTCGGTACTCACTCAAAAAAATAAACCTTATGAACTATACCCCTCTTGAAGAATTAAAAAACGCTTGGATCTTTAAACATAAAAGTTTACCTCTTGCTCCAGCTGACTTAAATAAAATTAAACCTATGCAAGCCACCCGAGCAAATACGTTATGGGATACTTTTATTAGTAAGCAAGTTGACCATCCAGACTTTTTCAAAAAAGGTGATTGGGCATTTAACCAAGCAAACTGGATTGATACGGCAAATTGGGAACGTGATTGGGATAGCGAAAAAACAGAACTACCTGAGTTAATTCTAGAATATATAACATGGGATAATAATACCGTTGTTTATTTCTGTAGTGCTCGAAACAATATTATTGAAACAACATGGGCGATTTTCAAACGCTGTTGGAAAAACTTTTTATTTATGGATGACGGTACAATTTTAATGGGTAAAAAAAGAAAAGAAACAGTGCAGTTCTTATCAAATGGTACTTTTAAAATTGGCTCTAAGGGATAGAACATTATCAATAACGTGACCAATAATGCTAACAGCCTTGCAGCAACAGTTTCTAAAACTAAAAACAAGCTGCATCCAAGAAACAAACATAAAAACAATTATGATTTTACTGAGTTATGCTCATTAACGCCTGAGTTAAAGTCGTATGTTTTTACCAATGAATATAATAATGAAACCATTGATTTTTCAAATGATGAAGCGGTTTTACTGCTCAACAAAAGCTTATTAATTGCCAATTATGGACTTTCATTTTGGGATATTCCTAAAGGAAGTTTGTGCCCACCTATTCCTGGGCGAGCTGATTACATTCATTACTTAGCGGATTTATTAAAAGAAACTAATCACAATAAAATTCCACATAAAGAAACCATAAAGGTTTTAGACATAGGTACAGGAGCTAACTGTATTTACCCGATTATTGGTACTTCTCAGTACCATTGGGAATTTGTAGGAACCGATGTTAATGACTCGTCAATAACATCAGCAGAAAAAATTGTTCAGCAAAATGATTCTCTGATAAACAAAGTAGAAATAAGAAAACAGCTGTCTACACATTCTATTTTTAAGGGTGTGATACAAGCACATGAAAAATACGATTTAACTTTATGCAACCCACCTTTTCATTCATCTGAAGAAGAAGCGACTAAGGTTTCTCATCGTAAAAGAAATAATCTGAATAAAAATAAAAAGACTGAGTCTACTCTTAATAGTCCATTAAATTTTGGTGGAACTAGTAATGAATTATGGTGTGAAGGTGGCGAAGTGAGTTTTATTCATAAAATGATCAAAGAAAGCCGCTTATTTTCATCACAGGTTTTATGGTTTACTTGCTTAGTTTCTAAAAAAGAACACTTACGGACAGTACAATTAGCTCTTAAGAAAGCCAATTGTACTCAGGTTAAAGTCGTAAAAATGGAACAAGGTCAAAAGATAAGCCGCTTTATTGCATGGAGTTTTTTATCAGCTGATGATGTTAGCCAATGGCAAGCTGAAAGATTTAATAAGTAACTTCGGTCTGAATAAGTAGTTATGTTTAATAATCGTACTACTTATCGAGCATTATAAATCAGTACTTTAAAACTCATTACCCAAATTTCAGGTTAAGTAACGTATACATTAACCCATATTAATTATATTTTTAGAAAGTGAAAAAGATGTCATATACAGAACAAGAAATTAGAAGTGCTGCAACTCAATTAACTGAAGCGTTTGGTGAATTATTAACGTGGCACTGGGAAGAAGATAAGCATGTTTTATTAGCTGAATTTGCTAGCGGTAAAACAGATAAAGTCGTCGCTATATTAAATAAATACTACGCTGATGAATGGAACAGAAAATCAATTAAATATGCGCCTAATACCGTCACTCAAGAATTAGGTGGTTACGCGAAACTTGTAAAAGAGCAGCGTGTTTTTACTAACTCTCCAACTGAGAATGAAAAGACTGTTGTTTCACTTTTATGGCCTTGGGGTCACGGTTCTACGCTATCGTTACGTTTAACTTTATTAGAAACACCTTATGAATATGTTGAAGCTCCGCAAACTGAAAACTTCATCACTAGGTTATTTAATAAAATAAAACGCATACTCGCTTAAACTCAAATTTAATCTGTTTAAGAAAAAAGAGTTAAACTAATGAGTTTTACCTAATGCTGGTATGGCATGAGGTTAGTTGAGTATTCAACTAACCAAAAGTATTAAGATTCGTTAGATAATAAAATAGAAAACCAACGCCCTTCTTCAGAATTTTCTAACGCTATTTTGATGATCATCGTTAAAGGTACAGATAACAACATACCTACAGTACCAAAAAGCCATCCCCAAAAAATTAACGATAAAAACACCACTAAAGTTGATAAACCTAAGCCTTTACCTAAATATTTCGGCTCTATTACATTACCCATGACCATATTAATAGTAACGTAACCTAAACCAATAGCTCCAGCAGGTCCTAAACCTAACTGTAACGCAGCTAGAGACACTGCAGGTACTGCAGCGATCATTGACCCTATATTAGGAATATAATTCAGTAGAAAGGCTAACACGCCCCATAATAAGTAAAACTCAAGTCCAAATAACCAAAGCATTAATGAAACACAAACACCTGTAGCAATACTCACTAAAGTTTTAATAGCGAGGTAATTATTTACTGAAGATAAAAAGCGATCGATTTGGTTCATTTTCATATCAGGATCATCTAATGCATGATGAATTTTTCGTGGTAATGACGGTGCTTCAAACAACATAAAAATAACAGTAATAATGATTAATAATAGATTAGCCATTACTCCGCCTAAACCACTTAATAAACTTGCAGCAAATCCCATAGCAGCGCTAGGGTCGAGATACTCAATAAGAACATCTGAAGAAATATGAATATTAAATTCGGCAAGTCTAGACGTTAACCAAACAAACTCCTCTTTCAGTTGCGCCTTGTACTGAGGTAATAATTCTGATAATTCTTGCGCTGATTGCCCAACAAGCCCACCAAGTAGCAAAACCAACATCATAATAGTGGCAATAATACCAACAATAGCGACAGGCTTAGGTATTTTATATTTGGCAGCTTTAACAATAAGGGGGTTACAGATAATCGCGATGAAAATAGATAATAAAAAAGGTACAACAATATTTGCTGCAATTTTTAAACCTGCAAATACAACAAATAGCGAAGCAGTAACAAGCAAGGCTTTTACAACACCTTGAGAATTCATTTTTCCAGTTTTTTCTAATAAGCTCATCCAGAAGCCTTGTTTAATTTTTAAGTCATAATAAAGAACAGTATACGATACTCGCTTCACTAAAGCATGAAACGAATATCACAAAAAAATAGCCTTGGAATAAGAATAAAAAGACAAGTACTAAAACTTAATACTTGTCTGGTTTACTCACTTATACATTATCCTTTTACATTGTTCGTCTTATCAAGGTAACACTCGATAAATTCAATAAACGCCAACAACTTAGCATGCCAATAACACCCACAAAAGCAGCACCTGCAGTAATACCAATCAGCCAAAACTCTAAGTGAAGATTAAAATCCATATCAAACACTTGGGTTTGTAAAAAGAACACCGCTATTTCCATCGCAATACTTGCCATTAAACCTGCAATAGCGCCTAAAGCAACAAACTCAAATAATACACTGTTACGTAAGAGTGAGCCTTTAGCACCTAATGTTCTTAATATCGCAAGTTCTCGCTCTCGCTCTTCCATACTGGCCTGTACTTGAGCAACAAGCACCAAACTACCCGCAAGCACTACAAGTACGAGGATAAGCTCTATCGCAATCGACATTTGATCTATCATGTTGGTTAATTGCTTCATAATGGCGTCAATATCAATAATTGAAATACTAGGATACTGCGATAAGAAGTCGAACATTAACGGTTTAATTTCTTCAGCCACTCGCCAAGCTGAAATTGACGTGCTATCTATTTCACTAAACGTCGACTTATTAAATATCATATAGAAATTAAGCTGCCTACTTTGCCAGTTAACGTCACGAATACTTGTTACAGGCACTGTAAATTCATCAGATCCAATAGTAAAAGTCAGTTGATCGCCATGTTCAATCGCTAGCTTTTCAGCAATATCTGCTTCAACAGAAACTTGTGGCGTTTCATCGCCCACGTCCCACCATTGTCCTTTAACAACTTCTGTTGATGGTGATAGTTCTTCTTGCCAAGTTAAGCTTAACTCTCTGCCTACACCTCTTCGACCTTCTGTTTCTTCTTCATCAGCTTTATCTGATCCTTTATCAACTTTAACGGTAGCTTCGCCATTAATCGCAGATAATCGTCCTCTAAATACTTGAAAGAAACCTTGAGTAACAATGTCGTTTTCTTCAGCAAAGTTAGCTATTTTAGGCACTTCATCATTTGTTATATTAATTAAATAATGGTTCGGTGTTCCTTCTGGCATTTGTTGCTGCCATTCAGACAAAATAGAACTCTTCATTACTGTGATCAATAAAAGTAATTTAATCGCTAAAGTAAAACTAACTAACTGAACACTATTTTCGTTAGCTCTACGTTTTAAGTTAGCAAAAGCTAGATGCATCGACTTACCCGCTTTAGTACCAGCCGTTCTGCCTAGCCCCATTAAAAACTTACCAACAAATAATAGAATAACTGACACAACAATGCCGCCAAATAACAGCGACGCACTCATTACTAAGTCATTACTAAAAATATAAAGTAATAAAAATAAAGCCAATAATGGGATAGCTTGATAGATATTTAACTTACTTGATGATTTTTCTTCAAAACCTTTAATAACGGCAATAGGTGATGTCGCTATTAATTTAGAAATGGGATGAATAGCAAAAGCAACGGCACAGATTAAGCCTGTAACTACAGCAATAGTAAACGGGCGTAATGTTAACGTACTTGAGGTTAACGACAGGTATTTTTCAATACCAAAAGCACCTAATTGCAATAATCCATAACCAACAAGTAAGCCCGTTAAAATGCTAATAACGCTTAGTAACGACCAATGTAATACGTACACTTTTTGAATATGTTTATTTGTTGCACCCAGCGCTTTAAAAACAGCAACTGTAGATTTATGACGTTGTCCGTATCGTCTGCTTGCAACAGCGACAGCAATTGCCGCTAAAACAATACCTAACATACTAGCAAGTGATAAGAATTTTTCTGCTGTATCTAAGGTTCTGCCAATTCGACTTTGGCTCGACTTAACATCAACCCAGTCTTGCGATTCGTTTAGTTTAGGCTTTATCCATTCACCAAATTCAATCAGATCATCATTGTCACCAGCAAATAAGTATTTATAAAATACTCGGCTACCCGGTTGAATTAATTCTGTTTTATCTAAATCAGAAATATTCATTATGATGGTAGGGTTAGAAAAAATACTGGCAAACGATCTATCAGGAATATTAACAATAACCCCTGCGATGGTGAATGAAGCAACACCAATTTCAACTTGATCGCCAATAGCTATTTCCATGCGTCCTAAAACGCCTTGATCTACCCACACTTCTCCAACATCGGGCGACTTAACGGCTATAGCGTTTTGTAAGTCACTTGATTTGGATACTAACAAGTCTCCTCTTAAAGGATAATCGCTTGTAACAATATCAAGGTCAGTTAATAGCATGTTGTCGCTTGAAAACACCATAGACTTTAACTGAACTTTTTGAGCATAATCGAAACCGTAACGCTCAGTTTCAGCTTTAATTTCTGCAGGAATAAGTGTACTTGTTCTTAAAACACGATCAGCAGCTAAAGTATTAACACTATTGGTGGTTAATGCTTGTTTAACTTGATCAGAAAATCCCGTTAAAGAGAAAACAGTAGCAACGGCTAAAACAATAGCCAAAAATACAATGGTAAGCTCGCCTTTGCGTAACTCATGATGTAGCAATCGTATAGATTGTTTAAACCAAGTAGCGCTTGTTAGTTTGGACATGTTTGTCCCTCGCCTAGCTCAACCTCATTGCTTATATTCTGGTTTTCAATTGTGCTATCAAGATTACTTTGATCTTGTGTTTCATTATCAGTGATCACTTCAGTTAAAACACCGCTATCCATTCTCACTTGTCGATTACATCGAGCAGCAAGTTTTGGATCATGTGTCACTAAAACTAAGGTTGTACCAAGTCGAGTATTTAAATCGAAAAGTAAATCTGCAATATATTTACCTGTTTTCGTGTCTAAGTTACCCGTAGGTTCATCAGCAAATAAAATATCAGGCTGAGAAATAAAGGCTCTTGCAATGGCAACACGTTGTTGTTCACCACCCGACAGCTGAGAAGGAAAATGATCTAACCGATCAGCTAATCCTACTTGATCGAGTAGTTTCATACCTTTCTCTTTAGCGTTATCTATATTCGCTAGTTCGGCAGGTAACATTACGTTTTCAAGCGCCGTTAAACTGTTAATAAGCAAGAATTGCTGAAAGATAAAACCAACATGCTCAGCACGTACTTGACTACGTTGCTCTTCATTAAATTGGTGTAATGGTTGGTTTTTAATATAAACTTCACCCGAGGTTGGTAAATCTAACCCCGCGAGAATGGATAATAACGTTGTTTTTCCTGAGCCAGAAGAGCCAACAATCGCTAATGTTTCTCCTGCATTAACTTGTAAATTTACAGGTTGTAATAATGACAGTGATTTGCCTTCTAGCTGAACAGACTTAGTTAAACCATTGACTTTTAATATAGATTCGGAATTTACCTTCATGAAAAAACATCCAATATTTACGTTAGTATTTTTATGTTATCTGCTAAGTGTTACAACAGTCTCTGCTAAAGATTCTATTTTACTCTTAGGTGATAGTGTTAGTGCAAGTTATGGTATGCAACAAAATGAGGGCTGGGTACACCTTCTCAATAAGCAATTAGACGAGCAAAATGCACCTTACTCAATTGTTAACGCTAGCATCAGCGGAGAAACAACAACTGGCGGTCTGTCTAGGCTAGAGAGCATATTAAGCAAAACTAAAGTTGACCATTTACTCATAGAACTTGGCGGTAATGATGGTTTAAGAGGCTTTCCTCCTAAACTTATTAAAAATAATTTGTTACAAATGATCGACATAGCGCAAAGTAAAAACATCCCAGTATCGCTATTTTCGATAAAAATCCCACCTAATTATGGACCTAGGTATACAACAATGTTCGAAGATGTATTTTCAACAGTAGCAAATGAAAAGTCGATTGAGCTGATCCCCTTCTTTGTAGAATTTGTTGCAGTTAAACCCGAGTTAATGCAAGCCGATGGTATTCATCCTAATGCAGAAGCTCAACCTCTTATTGCCGATATAGTTAGAGAAGATTTAAGAAAGTTATTAGAATAATAACGTATTATTTATAAGTTGCTCTATCAGGCAAGATTAAATGCTATCGAGCAACTTATAATACAAATCTACTCTTCAGGTTTGTACTATTTAGTTCTCTGCTGTAATTCCCTGCTTTAATTTTCTTAATGTAACTCATTTATCTTTCACAACAAATCACGAACTATAAGTTATTCACTGTAATTTACTCATAATAAGTCACACTTTACACTCTAGTCACCACTCACCATTACGATAAGCCACGAACTATTTCACACAAGTATAATTCACATACGCTAACTTGCTAATGAACATAATCCCCACAAATAAATTTCATGCGTTAGAGGGACTGTTGATCTTTCAGGATTAAATTTTATTCAATTTAAAACGAATTTAATCGCGATGTGAGCTTTGTCTAATAGTTATTCTCGGCTTTGTCTCCTGAGTCGCCCTACCTTCTGCATCCATGCAGTCGTATTAAAAAAGCGAACTTGGGTTATACGTCTTAGTATCAAGTTTGAAGTGCAACAAAAGTAGTTATTCATAAAAACATTCCTCCGGTGTTTTATAACCAAGTCGCTTCCTTGGTCTTGCATTTAATTTAGCAGCGATGATATTACATCGCTGTTGAGTTAATCCTTTCATTGATGTTCCTTTTACCAAATATTGTCTAATTAACCCGTTAGTATTTTCGTTGGTTCCACGCTCCCTGGAGTGATGTGGGTTAGCAAAATAATAAGGGCAGTTAGTTGCTTCTTCAACTTTCTTATATTGATGAAACTCGGTGCCGTTATCTGATGTGATGGTTTTAAATTGCTCTGGCATATTACTCATTAGTTTTATCGTTCGCTTATTGGTTGACTTGGTTGTCCTATCGTTTAATTGGCCTATTAAGGTGTAGCCAGTTTTTCGCTCAACCAGTGTAACGATACAATGTTTAGAGCCTTTTCCCATGACAGTATCTATTTCCCAATGACCTTTTTTTTACGCGTTTCTACCTCGCTAGGGCGTTCAGCTATATTGCGTTTATCGGCAAGTCTGCCGCGGCTATCATAAGCCTTATAACGTTTACGTCTTCGTTTTTGAGCGCAGCGCAATTGCTTCCATAACAAGCCACCTTTCTTTTTATCACGCCAAATATATCGGTAAATAGTTTCATGACTAAAGCAACGCAACCCTTGTCGTTTCAAGTGACCGGTAATTTGTTCAGGACTCCACTGTTTACGTAAAAGCTGTCGTACAATCGCGTAATCTTTTTCAGTAAAATGCTGATTTCGCCTTGAACGACTGCACCGTGCTCTTGTCCGTCGCTGTGCTTTTATGGGACGATATGAGCCGTCTTGATGCCAACAAGTGTTACGATTTATCTCGCGATAAATCGTACTTCGGTCTCTATTCATTGCTTTTGCAATGTTAGTAAAGCTTAGGCCTTGCCTTTTTAAGGCGGCTAACGTATATCTATCACCTTCGGTGAGCTGCTTGTATTTCATAGTGTTTTACTTCTTGGCGGGAGCAAAAAACTAAGAATATAGCAGTTCATCGTTTTTATTAAATTGGGTGTCGCACTTAGTATATGAATTCGGCCGTTACAACATAACCCAAGTACGGACTCCATGTAGGCAGCAATGAGTAAATTCGTTTTAAATGAACCCAGAGGGCAGCATGTGTTTGAAATTCCTAACTTTGGATAGACTGGGCGTTATCATATGTTCGAGTAGCCAGCTACACGTCACATACTCTGCCTTGTCTAAACACCAAACACCTTGGCTGTAAAAGTAATCTCGAAAGGTCAACAGACCCTAACGCCTAGTAATTTATTTAATTACATATTAAATACACACCCTCTCCTACTGCCCTACTATATTTTATAAATAAAAACTAAAGACATCACGATGTGTAAAACTAGCCATGGGAATGACTTAAAGAGTTGTTATAAGAATAGTTTAAAGTGCAGTTAAGCGTTGAATTAATTTTATTGATAGTGGTTTATTGACTAAGCTGGTTGGTGTAATTTGAATATTTAATTGAAGTTAACTCACTTGAACTAGCTAAGCTAAACAAAAAACATATAAATCATCAAATTTCAGACATAAAAAAACCGACATAAGTCGGTTTGTTTATTTCACTTTTACACTTAGTATGCAAAGCAGAATAAGTGGCATCCCTAAGGGGATTCGAACCCCTGTTACCGCCGTGAAAGGGCGGTGTCCTAGGCCTCTAGACGATAGGGACACTAAAACTTGTTAACTAATTAAAAATTAAATCAAGTAGTTACTATCTATTACTCTACACATACAAGAAAACTTGTATTAATTTAATGGTGGCATCCCTAAGGGGATTCGAACCCCTGTTACCGCCGTGAAAGGGCGGTGTCCTAGGCCTCTAGACGATAGGGACACAATATAAACATATAAAACAACCTAACAATATTATTATTTACATTAGCTCTAGCCTAGTGAGCTAAACAACAATATTAGTTCTTAAATACTTGTGTCTAAAATAACCATTAAACCTGTATTGTAACTATAAAAATGAGTGGCATCCCTAAGGGGATTCGAACCCCTGTTACCGCCGTGAAAGGGCGGTGTCCTAGGCCTCTAGACGATAGGGACACAATAACTTAAAACGCTTAACGTAAATATACTTGTAAAGAAACTCTAGCCTAGTGAGTTGCAAAATATATTACACATTTAAAGTGAGTGTCAAAAAACACATACTCATTTCTTTTAAAAAGTTGGCATCCCTAAGGGGATTCGAACCCCTGTTACCGCCGTGAAAGGGCGGTGTCCTAGGCCTCTAGACGATAGGGACACTAAAACTTGGTAATAAAGTAAATATTCCTACTTTATTATTTCAGTGCTATGAATAAATTCATAAGACACTAACTTTTTATTTTTACTATTTCGTTAAACTTCAACAAAACAATTAAATCTTGGTGGAGCTATGCGGGATCGAACCGCAGACCTCTTCGCTGCCAGCGAAGCGCTCTCCCAGCTGAGCTATAGCCCCGCTTTTGTAAAACTATAAAGTGGCCTAATACCTTATAACTTTACGCATCTAACAAGAACGTTAAGGACTTGTTGAAAGCGAGGCGCATTCTAAGCAGCGACCCCGATACTGTCAACACTTTTTTAATAAAAAAAGCGTATTTTTATAAGTATTTGCGCTAAGTGTTTACTTAACAAACAACTTGCTCAAATTTTGAATATAATAAGATTTACACTGGTTAATTATCGCCCTCTTTTAAAATACATTATAGAGTGAAGTATGAATAAAGTCTTAAAAATGAACGATACAGCTTATATAGCTTGCCCTGACAGTAATTCTGCTTTCTTTTTAGTATAATTGCAGGTAATCTTTTTGTACTTATATTTATAGAAATATTCTATGTCGTTAAAAAATCTGAATGTAGTTGCTATTGGTGGAGGTCACGGCTTAGGCAGAGTGCTTTCAACCTTCTCTTTCTTAGGTAATCAATTAACAGGTATTGTTGCCACTACAGATAATGGTGGTTCTACTGGCCGTTTAAGAAAGCGTAGCAGCTCTATTGCATGGGGAGACCTACGCAACTGTTTAACGCAATTAGTCGATAAAGATTCTATAGGTAGCCAATTATTCGATTTTAGATTTAATGGTGCAGATGAATTAGGAGGCCACAACCTCGGTAACCTTATTTTATATTCATTAGGTCAAATTCAAACACGTCCAATTGAATCAATAAAATTAGTTAGACGCATACTCGGTGTAAAAACAGCTGTATTACCTATGTCTGAAACCCCTACAGACTTAATGGCTTTTTATCCTGAAGGCAGATGTCGTGTTGGTGAACTTTCAGTTGATGAAATGCCAATTATGCCAAAAAACTTAATGTTAGCGCCTTTAGTTAAAACATTACCCGCATGTATTAAAGCGATAGAGGATGCCGATTTAATTATTTTAGGTCCTGGTAGCTTTTTAACAAGTATCATCCCTCCTCTACTTGTTAGAGATATATCTAATGCATTAAGAGATCGTAAAGGTCACTGTATTTTTATTGAAAACCTTGTTGCCGAAAAAAGTCCGTCAGCGAGTTTAACATTAGATGAAAAACTTGATTGGATTGAAGAAAACTTAGGTAGCTTACCTATTGATAGTGTTATTTGCCAAGATAAGTCAGTTACTTCAGAGAAAGTAAACGTTTGTTATAATGATTTAGAAAGCAGTGATGTAAAACATTATCACGATCAAGAAAAACTCATCAAAGCGATTGAAGCTTGCGCGAAACAAAACAATCTTTTTTAGATTTTACCTTCCTAAATTTACCTCCTATAAGCAATCAAACATACTAATAACATTAAATACATAAGTGCTTATTTAATGTTATAAAACTAATCTTATGTTTTACTGTACAAACGCTACTAATAATTAGATTATCTAACTTAAGAGATTTTTATAACAAAACTAATTTTTACAGATAGTTTATCTATAAATATCTCCAAATTTACTAGCTATGTAAAACGAAAAAATGTATGAATCGCACTTATCTATAACATCAAATATCGAGAAGAATCGTATTAATGAAAAAGATCAATAAATCATCAAAGCTAAAAAACGTCTGTTACGAAATACGCGGACAAATAGCAGCAGAAGCTCGTCGATTAGAAGACGATGGTCATAAAATTTTAAAACTGAATATTGGTAACCCTGCCCCATTTGGTTTTGAAGCCCCTGATGATATTTTGAAAGATGTAATTCGTAACTTACCAACAGCCCAAGGCTATAGCGATTCAAAAGGTATATATTCGGCACGTGTTGCTGTTATGCAGTACTTTCAGCAAAACAATATTAAAGACGTTAACGTTGATGATATTTACATTGGTAATGGCGTAAGTGAACTTATCGTTATGTCGATGCAAGGTTTGCTTAACAATGAAGACGAAGTATTAATTCCTGCGCCTGATTATCCATTATGGACAGCCTCTGTCGCATTATCAGGTGGTGTACCTGTTCATTACAAATGTGATGAAGAAAATCAGTGGTTTCCTAATATTGCTGATATGGAAAGTAAGATTAATGAAAATACCCGTGCGATTGTATTAATAAACCCTAACAACCCTACAGGTGCTGTTTATTCAAAAGAACTACTCCTCGATATTTTAGAACTCGCTAGAAAACATAGTTTAATTGTTTTTAGTGATGAGATTTACGACAAAATTTTATATGACGACGCTGTGCATATTCCTACAGCGAGTTTAGCGCAAGACGTGTTAATTATTACCATGGGTGGTTTATCTAAAAACTATCGCATTGCTGGCTTTAGAGCTGGCTGGATGGTGATCACAGGGCCTAAACTCCACGCAGAAGATTATTTAGAAGGTTTAAATATACTCTCTTCAATGCGCCTCTGTGCCAATGTACCTTGCCAACATGCTATTCAAACAGCTTTAGGCGGCTATCAAAGTATTAATGAGTTGATTAAAGATGACGGACGTTTTATCAAACAACGAAATCTAGCTCACAAATTGATTAACGAGATTGATGGTTTATCGTGTAACCCTGCGATGGGTGCCTTGTATTTATTCGTAAAAGTTGATGCTGAAAAGTTCAATATTACAAACGATGAGAAAATGATATTAGACCTACTTAAACAAGAGAAAATACTGCTTGTTCACGGTAGCGCTTTTAACATCGTAGAAAAAAATTACTTTAGGCTCGTTTTCCTTCCACATACTGATGAATTAATTCAGGCAATGGCTAAGTTAAAGAATTTCTTTAGTACCTACAGTCAATTATAGGAAAATTATGCAAAGTACGTTTTTAGCTTGGATGTTTAGAATGCCCCTCATCAAACGATGGGCATTAATGTTTTGTGTCAAACCTGAAAACGTAGCAGAGCACTCACACCAAGTGGCTATTGTTGCTCATTTATTGGCAGTTATTAAAAACAAAAAATTTAATGGCAGTGTAAATGCAGACCGAGTAGCAACAGTCGCCTTGTATCATGAAGCCAGCGAGACTCGTTACGGTGATATAGTGAGTCCAACTAAGTATGCTAACCCTGAAATTGCACGTGAATTTAAAAAGATAGAATACCTTGCTGAGCAAGAATGTTTAGCGTCTTTACCTGAAGAGTTTCAAGATATTTTTGCTGATCTTATCGTGCAAGATAATGTTGAAGCAGAATATAAAAGCATCGTAAAAGCGGCAGATATTCTCGTGGCTTATATCAAAGCGCTGGATGAGTTAAATCATCAGAATCATGAATTTGATCACGTTGAAGAGCGTTTAGGTAAAAAGATAGAACAAATACAACAAGACATGCCAGAAGTTAAATACTTTATGGATATGTTTTTACAAGCATGTTCTGCAACTGTAGATAAACTTTCCACGCAAAAATAAATAACCCCTTAGGCTTATTCCTTAGTATTAAGCCTAAGACCCCATCTCATGCGAGTATCAGCACTTATTTTTTAAGTAGAGCAAACATATACGTGTAGGCGTATAAAGTTGTAAAAACAATACTCGGTGCAACGGTTAAGAATAAATTAGGTGTTTGATTAATCACATTCACCAAAAGCACTAAACTTGATTGCACCGCAATAGGCATAATAGGAGCAAACAAAGTTCCCGCTACCTTTTTACCTTTGAAATAAGACGCTGATAAATTAATGGCATTATTAAAACTTTGGCGTATAGCAACATTCTGAGGTGTTTTAGAGTGAAACATACATAAAATAGGCGTTACAAAAGCTAAAGACAAACAACTAGCTCGATACTTATTAACCACCCTTTCTAAAATAAAAGTAAAAAACAAAGTAACAAAACCACTATATAAGCCTTGAACCAAAGCAGCCTGAAGCGTTACTGACTCAGGAATATTATCTGCACTATTCGCCCAATATGCCCAACCAAAGTAAAAAACAAATGACACAACGCCAGATAATATAAGTCGACTATTCAATTCAATTCCTCAATATGTTTTATATTTATAACCTAAGTTCGAGATAAGCATAACGCCTAACATTCTTACTAGACCGTTCATCATAGTTGTTTCATTCATAATTGTTTTAAAACAAAATCTTTTAAAACAAAGGTTTTAAAAATTAATAATAATAAATTCAAATTAATGAACTTAAATCACAACAAGTAATATCAATCAGTATGGTTCATAAATAGTTATTTTTACCTCAAATGATTTAATTTTAATTAAAGCGCTTAAAATAATAATTAACTATTGACACTTTAATACAAACCCTTTAAAAATACAGTCATAGTTTATTCCAATAACACGCGTTTAAAATAATTAACGCCAAATAAAAAAACACAATTATGTTATTAAAAAAATTACACAATGTTGTCCTCGTAGTCGTTATGGTTGTCAGACCATCGCGAGGATTTTTAGTGTAAAAAATATAATGAATAAACCACACTATTATTAAACCCTCGCTCTTACTTAGACCGAGGGTTTTTTATTATTTATAACTTTTCAAATGTAACATCAGACAAAGGGCAATAATATGACAACAGAGCTATATACAGGTGCTGAAATGGTAGTTAAAGCGCTATCTGCACTTGATGTTAAATATGTATTTGGTTATCCAGGTGGCTCAGTACTCGATATTTACGATGCTATCTTTCAACAAGATGACTTCGAACATATCCTAGTACGCCATGAACAAGCCGCAACACATATGGCAGACGGTTACACACGAGCAACAGGTGAAGTTGGTGTGGTACTAGCAACATCAGGACCTGGCGCTACCAACTGTGTTACAGGTATTGCGACGGCTTATATGGATTCAATCCCTATGGTTGTTTTAGCGGGTCAAGTTGCTACAACATTAATTGGCGATGATGCATTCCAAGAAACCGATATTATTGGTTGTTCGCGACCTATCGTTAAACATAGCTTTAACTGTCGTAAGATTGAAGAAATCCCTAATATTATTGCTAAAGCCTTTTATATTGCTAATTCAGGTCGCCCTGGCCCTGTTGTTATTGAATTACCTAAAGACTTATTAATTCCTGAAAAGAAAGCGAAATACTCAATCAATATTAACGTCGACATGCGTTCATATAACCCTACGGTTACAGGTCATCCTAAACAAATAAAAAAAGCCGCTAAACTGATTTCAGAAGCTAAAAAATTAGTCGTTTATTCAGGTGGAGGAATTGTTATAGCGAATGCTGCCGACCTACTTACCGAGTTAGTAGAAACCTTAAAAGCTCCTATCACAAATACCTTAATGGGTTTGGGCGGCATTTCAGGCGTTCATGAGAACTTTATCGGTATGTTAGGTATGCACGGTAGCTTAGAAGCTAACAAAACCATGGCGAATGCTGATGTTATTTTAGCGTTAGGAGCTCGCTTTGATGATCGCGTTACGAATAATGTTAAAAAATTCTGCCCAAATGCAAAAATAATTCATGTTGATATAGACCCAACGTCAATCTCTAAAACTATAAACGCTCATGTACCTATTGTTGGTTTAGTGGATATTGTTATTCAACAGTTACTTGATGAATTAAAAGAAACCAATTACCAACCTGATGAAGACGCTTTAAAAGCATGGTGGGCACAAATAAACGAATGGCGTGCCGCGAAAAGCTTTAGTTATGTACCTGAAGAAAAAGGCGCAAAGATCAAACCGCAACATGTGGTTGAATCTATGTACCGCATAACTAATGGTGAAGCTTATGTATGTTCTGATGTAGGTCAACATCAAATGTTTGCCGCGCAATATTACCCGTTTGCAAAACCACGACAATGGATCAACTCAGGTGGCTTAGGCACCATGGGCTTTGGTTTACCTGCAGCTATGGGTGTTAAATTAGCCTTTCCAGATAAGCACGTAATCTGCATCACAGGTGATGGTTCTATTCAAATGAACATTCAAGAGCTTTCAACCTGTTTGCAGTACAACTTACCTGTAGTCATTGTTACTTTAAATAATCGTTCATTAGGTATGGTAAGACAATGGCAAGACATGGTTTATGGCGGTCGACATTCATCATCTTACATGGAGTCACTACCTAACTTTATTAAAATAGCTGAAGCTTATGGTCACGTAGGCATCGAAATTAATGAATTAGCTGAGCTTGATTTAAAACTTGAAGAAGCTTTTGCTATCAAAAATCGTTTAGTGTTTGTTGATGTATTAGTTGATGAACTAGAGCATGTTTACCCAATGCAAATTAAAACAGGTGCAATAGATGAAATGTGGCTGAAAAAAGGAGTTAAAGCATAATGCGTCGTATCCTAGCAATATTATTAGAAAACGAACCAGGTTCATTATCACGAATTGTTGGCCTTTTTTCACAACGTGCTTTTAACATTGAAAGCTTAACCGTTGCTCCAACTGAAGATGCTTCACTATCACGTATCACCATAGCTACACGTGGCGATGATAAAGTGCTTGAGCAAATACTTAAACAAGTCAATAAGCTTATTGACGTAATAAAAGTGACTGACTTAACAGATCGTGAACACGTTGAGCGCGAACTAATATTAATAAAAGTATTAGCTATGAACGATAAGTCGCGAACTGAAGTTAAACGTATTACTGATATTTTTAGAGGTTCTATTATTGATATCGGTAAGCAAACTTATACTATTCAGTTAACAGGTAACGCAGACAAGATTAATGCTTTTATTGAGACTTTAGGCAACGAAACTGAAATCATAGAATCTGTTCGTTCAGGCTGTGTGGGTATCGCTCGTGGCGAGAAAGCCCTAAGAGTTTAAATAACCTGAGATCGGCTTAATATATTATTCTCTAACAGCTACTTTTACTTGCTTCATCGTTAAATTTTATGAGTAATAATTTCAATGAATTAAAAACATCTTAAACCTAGTTCAGGTTAAATTATCTTTAATCATTAAGTATTACATTATATAAATAAAGGGGCGTTCATCATGTAACTCCCCTTTTCGCTTAAATGACTATTTACAATAATTATCTATAAACAGGCACTTTTACATTCACTCTATTTGCCACTTCTGTTAGCATTATCGCCAAGTTAACTATGGGTAAAATTCATGAAAATCATCTCTTTTAATATCAATGGCCTTCGCGCGCGTTTACATCAATTACAAGCTATTATCGACAAGCATCAACCTGACATTATCGGTTTACAAGAAATTAAAGTTCATGATGAAGCTTTTCCGTTAGCCGATGTAGAAGCCATGGGATATTCAGTTTATTTTCATGGTCAAAAAGCCCATTACGGCGTTGCTATGTTATGTAAAAAACCTGCAGATAGCGTGCAAAAAGGTTTTCCTACTGATGACGAAGAAGCGCAAAAAAGAATGATCATGGTGACTACCACCAATGAAAAAGGTGAGAAAGTAACTGTACTAAATGGTTATTTCCCACAAGGCGACAACATTTCGCACGAAACTAAATACCCGTACAAACGTCAATTTTATAAAGATTTAATGACTTACCTAAATGAACATCACACGCCTGATGAAAATGTTGTAGTGATGGGCGATATTAATATATCACCTACCGATTTAGATATTGGTATAGGCGCGCCAAATCAAAAACGTTGGTTACAAACAGGTAAATGTAGCTTCCAACCAGAAGAGCGTGAATGGCTTAAAACATTAATGGATTGGGGCTTTAAAGACACCTTTAGAGAACTACATCCTACGCGTGAAGAAAGATACTCGTGGTTTGATTACCGCTCAAAAGGTTTTCCTGATAACCGAGGTTTACGCATAGATGTTGTTTTAGCAACACCTGAGCTAGCTAAAACTTGTGTTGAATCTGATATAGATTACGAATTACGTGGCATAGAAAAACCATCTGATCATGCGCCTATTTGGTCAACATTCGAGTAACTATAAATAAACATGACCCATAACAAACCCACAGCGGATTACCTTTGCCCTTTATGTAATGAAAACTTATTACTAACGGGCAAAACCTATCGATGCAGTAAAAACCATTGTTTTGATGAAGCGAAAGAAGGTTACGTAAACCTTTTACCTGTTCAGCATAAGCACTCTAAATCGCCAGGCGATAATGCTGATATGGTAAATGCACGTAGATCATTTTTAGATAATGGTTATTACCAGCCGTTAATCGACAAGTTAATGGCTTTGTATCATCAATATGCAACAAGCACCCTACCCGTGTTTGATGCTGGCTGTGGTGAAGGTTTTTATACTCATCAATATAAAAGCGACAAAAATCAAGTTTACGGTATCGATATTTCTAAATCGGCAGTAAAAATTGCAGCTAAGCGTTATAAAGATTGTAACTTCAGTGTAGGAACTCTGTCTCACTTACCTTTTGCTGATAGTTCGATAGGGTTTATAAATTCTATTTATGCACCGATTTTAGAAAATGAATTTAGTCGTGTGTTACAAAATGGAGGTTATTTACTTACAGTAACGCCTGCAGAAAAGCATTTGATAGAATTGAAGTCGTTAATTTATATTGATGCTAAAGAACACGATACGTCAAAAGATCCTATTGAACATTTGACCTTAGTGAGTGAAGAAAAGTTAAATTACACGATGGACTTCACTCAGTCTGACGACATTCTTAACTTACTGTCCATGACGCCATTTGCGTTCAAAGCTTCAACTGACGTTATTGAAGAGCTTAAAAGCAAACAAAGCTTTTCTTGCCAAGCAGATTTTCAAATTAGGTTATATCAAAAGATCTAATCTGTAGATTCTACATGTTAAGTCATAAACTATTTTAACAACAATTCCTATCACGTTTAATTGCCTGTTTTTCATGTTCTATTAAACGTGTTAGTTCTTGTTGTGATACCGACTCACCAATACATGTTATCGCTTCAGCGTATGCGAACTTACTATTAGGCATAACATGTTCAAATACTAACTTCGCACGTTCCATATGAAAATCAGACGTCACTAACACCACTTGATTTATTAGGTTTTTTTCTAGTAGGGGTTTAGACAAAAGCGCATCTTCAAACGTATAAGTACTTAACGCCACATCTATAAATACTGATTTTGACACACCTTTATTCCTGAGATAATTTTTAAGATGCTGACCATGTGAAGTTCGCGTTGTATTGAAACTTTCACCGAACCCACCTGTACATAATATTTTAACGTCATGTATTTTCTTCAACAAACACGAAGCAGTCAAAGCCATATCACACCTTAACTTTGCGATAGCCGACAAGTTTCCCTGTTCATCATTTAGGTGCCCTAAAATAACGATTACAGTGCTCATATGTCCTTATCTTCTAGTCTATTGTTAGCATTATTGCTATTTCAGGTTTAGTTAACCTGAACACGGTTTAAGATGTTTTTAATTCATTGAAATTATTACTAATAAAATTTAACTTATACTCTAGCTTGATAGTTTTTCTTTCTTCGAGGTAAGTTTCGCGTCAATAGCTAGCCTACTGCAAATAAATTTAACGATGAAGCAAGTAAAAGTAGCTGTTAGAGAAGAATATATTAAGTCGAGCTCAGATTAGTTAGTAGATTATTAAATACATTTATAAAAACAAAAAAGCCCATAACGGATTATGGGCTCATTCAATAGATTTTAATATCTTAATAAAAACTAGCTACTTTATTGGCATACTTCGATAGGTAATATTGAGTAGTTGAGCTAAGTCAATATAACGAGGTTTGTTCACCGAAAGCTTAATGTCGCCACCACTTTGATTAAACTTAGCTACACCCTCTTTATACCAAGAAGCTAAAGCAGGAGGTAAAAATTTATCGGCTTTTACACCTGAAACAACCAAAGCTTGTACAGGCATGCTTAAAATAAATAATCCGTACACTAAAGCCTGCGGTAATAATTCATAACCGCCAAAATACAATTGCATAATAAAAACGAAAACCGCCATTGCAGGTAAATACTTACAAGTAAAACGTGCTATTTGAACGGTTCGATAATCTTTAAAGTATTGGGCGAGTTCAATACGCTCAGGCCAAAGGCTGATGTATTTTCGACCTAGCTTAATGATGTCTAAAAGGTTTAATTCCATGGGTAAAATACTCTAAGTACCATAAATTGAATATAGCATAAAATTCATTTTATCGAATGTAATTTAAGCTTTTAATTGTAATACCAAGCGGATTAATTTATTGAGCAACTTAGAGCTACATTAGCAAGCTTAGAACAAGAAAAATTGATTAAACATAGTTATTCTATATTTTTTTAATTTTGTGATGTTATCAGTTTGCTAATGAGCTCCCGAAGGGCGAGAATTTAAAGGCTCATATGCCGCGTTATTGATTTTGACAAGGTTCCTACATGGATGTAGGACATTAGGGTAACGCAGGAGCAGTTACCGAGAATAACCATTCTCTTCAATCAATGCCTCGCCTACATGGATGTAGGTGCTTAGGTTCAGTCTGGAACTATGAACCTGTGCCTCTAAGCCTTTAAATTCTCGCTAAGTGAGCAATAAATTAATCCGTTTTGTATAAGATAACATTCAATTCTGTTTGATTAAAACACCTATATAAATAACTTTTAGGCACAAAAAAGCTGAGATAAACTCAGCTTTTATACAAACAGATTTCAACGATTAGCAAGGTAATTATACGTCGTAAGTTGTTGAAGAAGTGTCACCACCTCTACCTGTCCAGTTTGTATGGAAAAATTCACCACGTGCCTTATCTGTACGCTCGTAAGTGTGAGCACCAAAGTAATCACGTTGCGCTTGTAATAAGTTCGCAGGAGAGTTAGCCGTACGGTAACCATCAAAGTAGCTAAGTGCTGATGACAAACAAGGTACTGAAATACCTTGCATTGCAGCCGTAGCTACAACTTCACGCCAGCCTTGCTGTGCATTACTTACAACGCCGTTGAAGTAATCATCAAGCAATAAGTTTGATAAGTTTTCGTTTTTATCAAAAGCTGTTTTGATGTTATCTAAGAATACTGAACGGATAATACAACCACCACGCCACATAAGAGCGATAGCGCCACAATCTAATTCCCACTTGTATTCTTTAGCTGCTTCACGCATTACTGCATAACCTTGAGCATAAGAAACAATTTTAGATGCTAATAATGCTTGTTTTAAGCTTTCAATAAATGCGGTTTTATCACCATTAAATACTGGCGTTGGGCCAGAAATAACAGAAGATGCTTGAACACGTTCTTCTTTAATTGCTGATAAACAACGAGCAAATACTGCTTCGCCAATTAATGTTAATGGAACACCTAAATGTAAGGCTGTAACACCTGTCCACTTACCTGTACCTTTTTGGCCAGCAGTATCAAGAATGCTTTCAACTAATGCTTTACCGTCTTCTTTATACGCTAAAATGTCAGCAGTAATTTCTACTAAGTAGCTGCTTAATTCTGTTTTGTTCCAATCAGCAAACACGGCTTGCATTTCATCAGCAGACATACCAAGTAAGTCACGCATTAAAATGTAAGCTTCACAAATAAGTTGCATATCGCCGTATTCGATACCGTTATGAACCATTTTCACAAAATGGCCTGCACCGTCATCACCAACCCAATCACAACATGGAACCGTTAAGTCGCCATTTTCGTCTGCAACTTTAGCTGATATACCTTGGAAGATAGGCTTAACATGTTCCCATGCTTCTTTAGCGCCACCAGGCATAATTGATGGGCCTAATAAAGCACCTTCTTCACCACCAGAAACACCTGTTCCGATGTAAAGAAGACCTTTTTCACGTAAGTAATGTGTACGACGGTTTGAATCTTCAAATTGGCTGTTACCGCCATCAATGATGATGTCGCCTTTATCTAAAAGAGGAATAAGTGTTTCAATAAAATCATCTACTGGTTGCCCAGACTTAACCATAAGCATAACTTTACGAGGAGTTTCTAATGAAGCAACTAAGCTTTCAACTGAATCAGCACCGCGAATACTTTTATCTTTAGCACGACCATTAATAAAGTTTTCCACTTTATTATATGAACGGTTAAATGCTGTTACAGTAAACCCTTTACTTGCCATATTAAGGATTAAGTTTTCGCCCATAACTGCTAGGCCAACAACACCTATATCTGATTTTGATTTCATGTTTTCTCCAGAGAAATAATTTTATCGAGTTTCATTACATTTCTTACATCCGAATATACCGCGAGTGAATATAATGGGATGTAAATGGAATAACTGTCACATAAACTAACTACACATATTTACCCACTAAGATACCAGATAAAAATATAACGGATAATTATATTAATACATTTCTTATGGCTTTTAGGAATATATGAATTAGCATTAAACTAAAACGGTTTACTTCAAACCTTTTACAGATAGTATTTCTGACGTATTTAGGTCTAAATATGGCATCGGAGTTTACCAGTATTTACATGTTATTGCTGCTTTTTTAAAAGTATTTATCACGAATAAATACATATTCTTTTAAATACAATTGTTTTTATTGAATATATTATTATTAGCGGTGATGATGAAAAAATAAAACCTTTTACAAACACTATATCGAGAAAATAACCCTTATGAATGAATCTATTAAAGAAAAAATTATTGATGTGTGTGATCAAAAAATCAAACAAAAAGGTGATAATGTCGGCTTGTCATTCTATGCTTTTTTCAAAAATAAAAATTCAGAGCCACAATTACTCATGGAAGTCGCAACTTGGTGGATTATGACAGAGAAACTAGATCACTTTGAAAAAGCCGTTAAAATAAAGAAAATGATTCAAGCTTTATAACAACTTAACCTATAAACTTATGGTTATATCTCCTGATACACATCATTTATAAATTAATATCAAATAACTCGAAGAACCTAAATAATGAAACACTCTAAAACAACTCAAAAGCTTGAAAATAGATTAATTGCGACGATTGAAAAAATGAAAATATTGTTGGCAGAAGAATTAGCGGGCTTCGTTGATATTAACTATGTCGTTAAATATGATAATTTTCCTAACAGCTTATTAATGCATTGTACTTTTGATAAAGATACAAACTTAGTTCAAGCGAAAAGCCAGGAAGTAACTTATCAAAAAAAGCTTCATCGACTGCTTTTTAAACAAGGTATTGTGCTAAAAAATTCAAGCCACAACTTAGTATTTATTCAAGAGTTATAAACTTAACATAAAGTATGAATACTCTGATTGTGAAATTAACATTCCGTAACTCATGTTGTATGACTAATACCCGTAACAAATACTCTGTGAATAACACACTGTAGCAATGTTTTATGATTAACGTATGAGGTTAGTTTTTTGCAAAACCCAGTAGAAGAACAAATAACCATTAAACCTAAAACTAAGAATAACGGACTTTTTCTTATCTTTTTAGGCGTGTTATTAATTTTTATCAGTATGTTTATTAACTTGCTGTTCTGGGACGAATATAAAATTCAATTAATGTTGTTATTTTTAACCTGCAGTATTGTGTTATTAACAGGCATATTAAAATATTCTGAGCCTGAAGTTAGTTATAAACTAACACGCCAGCAACTCTGCCTTTATCATAGAAATGGAAACTGGCAGCTAAACTGGGAAAGTATTGTTCGCCTTGGTCAACCGAGTGCCAATACTATTTTCGAAAACATCAACTTACCTTACATCGGCATAAAGCTTAAAGATATGGCTCTCATCGCTGATAACATTTCACCTCGATTAGCAAATAAATTAATCCATGAGCAACGAGAGTTATTGATACTAGCAGTAAGAAATAACGAGATAAAACTAGAAAGCGGTCTTATTAGCTTTGAACCTTTCACCTTAAATAATAAAGTTTACAAAGGCCCTATCGCCGCTTGGCTTTTTAGAACCGAACAATTACATCAGGTTTATGGCTACCACCTGTTTCTACCTGATAGTGGATTTGACAGAAAATTAGGTGACTTTTTGACGTTACTAAAACAATGTAAAGAATACGCCAATACGATATAGAATAAAATTCAGCTCAGATATTGTTCTTAATATATTCCAAAAACATCTTCATAAAAATAGAACAATAATTTAACAAGCTTTGAATAAGTGCTATAAATATATCCCCTATTTATTATAACTAAAAATGGAATATATAATGAAGTTAGCCTCCTTAGCTTTACATCATGGATATGAGTCTGAAGCCACTACAAAAGCAGCCACTACTCCTATTTATCAAACCACCTCTTACACTTTTGATAACACTCAGCATGGCGCTGATTTGTTTGATTTAAAAGTACCAGGCAATATTTATACACGCATTATGAATCCGACAACGGATGTACTCGAACAACGTGTATCAGCGATGGAAGGTGGTTTAGCAGGATTAGCTGTAGCTTCAGGCATGGCGGCGATTACTTATGCTATTCAGGCGATTACTTCAGTGGGCGATAACATTATAAGTACTAGCCAGCTATACGGCGGTACTTATAACCTTTTTGCTCATACACTTCCTAGACAAGGGGTAAATGTTAAATTTGCTTCTGCTGACGATTTAGCTGCATTTGAAAACTTAATTGACGACAACACGCGTGCTATTTTCTGTGAATCAATTGGTAATCCTGCAGGTAACATTGTTGATTTAGAAGCTTTAGCTAAAATAGCGAATAAACATGGCGTACCGCTTATTGTTGATAACACGGTTGCTAGCCCTGTATTGTGTCGTCCTATTGAGCTTGGTGCTCATATTGTTATTCATTCTCTAACTAAATATATTGGCGGCCATGGTACAAGTATTGGCGGCATTATTGTCGATTCAGGTAAATTCGATTGGGTTGCTAACAAAGAACGTTTTCCTATGTTGAATGAACCTGATCCTTCATATCATAACGTGGTTTACACCGAAGCTTTAGGCGCAGCAGCTTATATTGGTCGTTGTCGTGTTGTACCTCTAAGAAATACTGGTGCAGCTCTTTCTCCGCACAGTGCATTTTTAATTATGCAAGGTTTAGAAACCCTCTGTTTACGTATGGAACGTCATTGTGAGAACGCTTTAAAAGTAGCTAACTATTTAAAAAATCATGACAAAATAAATTGGGTAAATTACGCAGCATTACCTACCAGCCCATATAACGACTTATGTCATAAGATCACAAGCGGGAAATCTTCAGGTATTTTAAGTTTTGGTATTAAAGGTGGTAGCGAGGCTGGCGGTCGTTTTATTGATGCACTAGAAATGATCTTACGTTTAGTAAACATTGGTGATGCTAAATCTTTAGCTTGTCACCCTGCATCAACAACACATCGTCAATTAAATGCTGAAGAGCTTAAGTCTGCAGGAGTTTCTGAAGACTTAGTGCGTATTTCCGTTGGTATTGAAGATATTGACGACATTATCGCCGATATTGAACAGGCGCTAGAAAAAGCTTAATCGTTATTTTTACAAGACAGTTATTTAATTAGAAACAAAAAAGGCTCAAAACACATAATAACTTTATGGTTTTGAGCTTTTTTATATCGTATTTATATTCGTTTACATTAATCCAATTCTTAAACTCAAATTCAATGCTAACAATTAAAAGTTAAAAGCTTCCTCTTACCCCAAAGCTAAAACCTCTGCCTGGCAAAGGAACACTATCTTTTAGGAATGATGAATGCACTCTCGCATCTTCATCTGTAATGTTATCGGCTTTTAAGAACACAACAAAATCATTACCTATACCATCTACATAATAATTAACGTTTGCATCTATCATGCTGTAACCGTCAGTAGATGTTTCATTTTCAGCAATTTTGTTTTGATCAAAATAACGCTGTGCAGTTAGTGTTGCTGAGAATTTCTCACCCGTATAACTAAATTCAGAACCTAAACGTAGTGGTGGGATTCTTGGTAAGTTGTCACCTGAAGTTAACTTAGCGCGAATATAATCACCAAAAACTTTAGCTGTAAAGTTAGGCGTTACTTGATAAATCAATTCTGATTCAATTCCGTATAAATCTACGTCTGACTGCTCGTATGCATAGATTGGGTAGGCATCATCTTCATGATCATGTCCCTCTTCATCATGATCATCTTCTTCAAAGATCTCACTAGTCAAACCTGTATTACGTTGATAGTAGTAATCATCTATACGATTATAAAAAGCACTAACAACAATACCTAAGTTTCCTTCAAATTTTCTGAAGGTTAAATCAGCGCTTAAGCTTGTTTCAAGGTCAATGTCATTGCCAGATAATTCAACTTGACCACTTGCTTCATTTACTTGATATAAAGCGCCAAGTTCATAAGTACTTGTTCCTATATGTGCGCCATTTGAGAAGACTTCGCTCGCTGAAGGTGCGCGTTGAGAATAACCAAAAGATACACCTAGGTTATACCCTTGCGTATAATTCCACACTACGCCTAAAGAAGTACTTACAGGTGTAAAAGATTGATCACTCAAATCATCTGTTAGTTCAAGAGTATTGTCTAATGAACCAGCTTCAAGATTAACATGCTCTACTCTTGCTCCCACTTGTATTAATACATCATCAAAATGTTTTTCTTCTAACCAAGCTAAAGCCAACATAGTTGTATCGGAAGGAGGTGTGAATGCTTCTTCGCCAATGGCTTCAAAATCTGATGTTTTATAATGAAAAGTCAGAGCACCTTTCCAATCATTGATTGGTGAATGGTAAAGGTCGAAACGCGATTCAAACATTTTATTTTTAAAGGTAGTGCCTATTTCACCATCTTCAATTTCTTGATGCATATAGTCGGTATAAGCTAATTTACTTGTAAGACGATGTACCCATTTATTATCAAAAGTTAAATCACTAAGAATTTGGTATCTGTCTTGTTCAACCTGGCTAAAAACTTCTTCTTCCTCATGCTCTTCTTCTTCGTGATCGTCTTCACCTTCTTCTTCATGGTGTTCATGGCCAGGTATTCCATATTTACGATCTAAATAACCGTAAGAGAACCCAATAAAGCCATTATCAACAATATAGCTAGAGCCAACAGTGAAGCCTTTAGCTCTTGAAGATGAATTATCTAAAGTATCAGATTGCTCTTCTTCGTGATCTTCCTCTTCTTCATGTTCTTCTTCATTACTGAAAGAAGAAGGTAGATTATAATCATTAGATTCACGATAAAAAGCATCTACATGAAAAGCAACGGCTGCATCATTATCAAGATCAACACCTGTATTAATGTTAATAGAAGCTTCATTTTCGTCAGCCACATCATTATGTTTAACAAAGTAATCTACTTGATTGTCAGTGTTTGTTGGTATTCTGTTATCAACAACATTCACTACACCACCAATAGCTCCACTTCCATAAAATAAGGTCGCAGGACCACGTAATACTTCAATTTGTGTTGCGGTACTGGCATCAGCCGAAACAACATGGTCTGGTCCTACACGTGATGCATCACCTACATCTAAACCATTTTGTGTGATCATTACACGGGGTCCATCTAAACCACGAATAATAGGACTACTTGAAACTGGACCATAATAGCTAGAATGAATACCTAACTCACCTTTCAAAGTATCGCCAAGTGTTGAAGCTTGTTTTAATCGCAGTTCATCACTTGATAAAACATTAATAGGCAGTGCTGATTCAATGGAAGATGCATGTAATGGTGTTGCATAAACATCTATATTTTCCATAACGCTATTATTTAAAGTAAAAACTAAGTCAGATACGTTGTCGCTTTTAACACTTACATATTCTGAAGAATGACTGTAGTTTTTGGCTGCAATATGTAGCTCATATTCACCCGCATCAACACTTAATAACTCAAAGCCACCTTGTTCATCGGTAAGTACTTTTTTGTTAGTGTGATTAATACTAATTTCAGTATTAATCACAGGTTTGCCACGCGAGTTAATGACTTTACCTGAAATTGTTTGTGCGAAAGTTTGAGGTATAACTAGCATACCGATAGTACAACACGACAACTTAAAAGCTGCGCTACGTTTATTAAAAAATGTCATTGGATGTTCCTGTGAACTCGAAAATTAATAATGCACCAAATTCATAATATTTTGTGTTTGTTAAAATAAAAACTGAGATGAAATACACAATAGCAAAAGCCATAGGCATTAAAGCTCAATTTGAACTACGTGATTTAACACGTATTACTGCTCAAATAATTATAAAATTAGTATTAACATGTCACATAAACTGACATGGAAAATATAAAAAAACATGATGGTCACTGTAGTTATACAGTGAAACTACGAGTAAACAGGAGGTGCTCTTAAGGGAGGTGTTACTGAATTGTTTGCATGAAAGGTAACCGGGTAAACATGTGGTACATATGCAGAATAACGAGAGATAAACTGTTGGCTTATTCCTATATTATTATCAATATCGTCGATATATTGTTGGCATAAACTACAATGTTGTTCCGCAGCAATATTCGATACATCACCTTTAGCTAAATTGTAATGCTCTCCATGACTAATAAATGAAAATAGCATCGCAAAAACTAATAACGCAGGTACAAAAACCTGACGCGTATTAATGCGTTGTATCTTATTTAATGAGTTTAGGAATTGGTTCATCAAAGCAGTAAATTTAAGGTCTATAATTTGAATGTGATACTATAACATACGTTATAATATCACAAGTACTGTGTGCCTTTTATTACAATAATGTGAACACTCATAGGCGATTATTAAGCACTTCAGTTTTTGATATAGTTTTAGTCATTTCCCCTCTTGTTTACATATTAAAAAAAATTTACTAAAAATATCTACTAATAATTTATAGCCTTCATGTATTGCTGGACGATTAGCTCCAAAATGGAGACGTTTAGACGTATTTAAACTCATATCTCTTTATATAATTTCCACAATGAAATTACCTACATATTAGAAAAAGAAAATGAACACCTTAAAAGCAATAAAATTAACAATCTTGGCATTACTTATAGCAACAGGTTTGCAATCACCTACAGTACAAGCAAATAGCAATGTCATTGCTGTGAATTATATTCATGGCGAAAGCGATGTAGACGGTATTAAAATCGCTTATCAACGACATATCGACTATTTAAAGCAGTTTTCTTCAAAGCTAAATCTTTACTTCGAAACGAGTATAAACTTTTGGGAATATGGTGCTGAAAACAAACATGATACAAACTTCGTTTTAGCTATGTCGCCAGTAGTACGTTATCAAATAAGTAGCACTTATAACAATCCACTTTATGCTGAGTTTGGTATAGGTATATCTTTACTCGACGATACGCAATTTGCAGGAAAAAATGTAAGTACCCATTATCAATTTGAAGACAGGTTAGGTTTAGTTTATAAATTTGGTAAAAGTAGAAAAGACAGTATTGCCTTACGTTATTTACATTACTCAAATGCGTGCTTTAAAAGCCCTAACCCAGGATTGGATTTTATAAGCTTTTCATATAGTACAACAATATAAGTCACGTAAGCTGTTAAAGTCATATTTGATTGCAGTGATCACCTGTCTCAGTAAGTCATTAGGTAAATACAAAAAAACGAACACAAGATTAACTTGTATTCGTTTTTTAGATTTTTAGGTTTTTAAAGTGTAGCTTACAACTTAACTAGCTAGTTTTATCGGGGCTTGTTGCATCAAACAATTCCCAAGTATGAATCGTCGATAAAAACTCATTTAAAGCTGAAAACGCTTCTAGTGAGAAACGCTTACGAAATACACCCCAAGCTAAGAAACACGCTAAGCGAAGTTGTCCGTCAGAGTATTTGTGCTCAGCAATAGTTGTTGAACTTATGATTGTATTAAGTTCTTCTAAACACGCATTTACACGGTTTTTTTGGCGTAACATGTAGTCGTTATTTTCAGGCGTAACACCACTGTTGCCAAGAATAAATAAATTAATTTCGGAATCAAGCGCTGTATTAGCTAGCGCAAATAAATCAAAGTCTGCAACATCAACAAAGCCCGCTTGACCACTCTTTTGTTTAATATGCAGTAAAATACTGCTTGAGTCAGATAACGTTAAATCACCATCTTGTAAAAAAGGCACTTTCTTTGCCGGTGACTTTTCACTACTACTTGCATAGTCGGTATCAACAAATTCAAAATCGATGTTAGCGCTTAATAAAGCAATGCGACAATGTCTTACAAACGGTGATGTGTAGCTGCCATACAAGATCATATTTTTACCTTAATTATAGAATGAGATAGAAGAATGAATAAGAAGTTATGCTTCTTTAGTTAATTTGAGCTTAACTCAGTTAAGCTCAATTAAAATCGGGTTCAAATCGACATGTAAAGTACGTTAGTTTATATGTCGATTTGACCTTGATTGATTGTTCAACAAAATCAGTTAATAGTCCATCGATTAATAATCTCTCAATTAATCCTCTGGTAATATTAATTGGGTAAAAACTTAAATTGATCATCTAATTCGCTGATACCTAAACCACTAACTTTCTTCACTTCAATTTGTACGGCAATACGTTGTTTAAGTGTTTCAATATGACTGATAACACCTATGGTTTTTCCACTAGCATTTAAGTTATCTAAAGCATCTAACGCCATTTCTAACGTATCGTTATCTAACGTGCCAAAACCTTCATCTAAAAACAGTGAATCGATACTTGTTTTAGCGCTAACTAAGTCAGACAAAGCTAAGGCTAAAGCTAAGCTTACTAAGAAGCTTTCACCGCCTGATAACGTTTTAGTATCACGCACTGTATCAGCTTGCCATGTATCAATAACTTCAAGTGCTAAGGTATCTTGCTCTTGTCGCTGTAACTGATAACGTCCGTGAAGCTTAACGAGTTGTTGATTAGCTAAGTACACCAAGTGAGCAAGAGTTAATCCTTGAGCGAAACTTCTGAATTTACCACCATCTCTTGAACCAACTAAACCATTTAAGTGAGCTAAATCATCAACAGTTTTTTGTTTCTCTATAATTTCGTCTAATAAAGCTTGTTGCTGAATTTTAAGTTTTTTGTCTTGTGTTAAATGCTCAGTTTTTTGGCCCAGTAACAATTGGGTTTGCTTCAACTGTTCAGTTAATAGTGCAAGTTCTTGTTCTACTTTTTCACTATCAAAGTCTTTAATGCCTTTTTCTAGCAATTCAGCTTTTTGTTTATTCAACTCTTCTAATGTTTCGTTATGTTGACTCATTAAAATTTGTGACTGCTGCTTATCTCGCTGTAAAATTTCTTTAAGCTCAACTAAAGTATTACGTTGTTCTTCTGTCATTAACGCATTTTTGAAGGCGGTTTCATCTTCAAACATACTTTTTTCAAGGGCTAATACAAAGGTTTCTATCGCTGCTTTTTGTTCAATGTCTAATAGCGCATATTGCTCATTACTGGCTTTGTATTCACCTTCAATACTCTGGAACTTTTTAACGAAGTCATTATATTTAGTTTGTAACTCAGTAAAAGCAACTTGCTCAAGCTTACGTTGCTCTGCGATCTCGCCTCTAACTTGGCTAACCGCTTGCTTTGCAAATAAAGATATTCTCTGCTCTGAAGCTTTTGTAAACTCTTCTAGCAAGGCTTCTTTTTGAGTGGTTAACTGAGTAAGTTCTTGCTGTGTTTGCTGCTGTTGGCCGTTCACTATAGCGATTTGCTTTTCGCATTCACTCAGTTGTTCTTTTGTTTGATTTACTTGCAACACATGTTGTTGATAAACAGATACTTGTTCTGATTGTGTGATTAACCAAGCTTCTACTTGTTCAATCGCAGGCAATGTTAACCCTATTGAATTAAAGTCGACACTCAAGGCTTGTAAGCTTTGATTTACGTTGTCGTTTTGTTGAGATATTTGTTGATTAAGTACTGATTTATTTTCGCTGTGATCAGCTATTTTTTTATCTAAAGCCGTTAACGCACCCGTACCTTCAAGCTGCTGTTTTTCTAACGTATGTAATTCGTTCTGAATTGAATTGAATGACTGAGTAAGTTGATTAAGCTGATTAACTAACTGACTTATTTGTTGTAATTCAGCATCGTTATTATTAAGGGTTTGCTCAATCACTTGATAATCTTTTAGCTCACACATCAGGCCAATAGCCATGCGTTGTTTAGACCATTGATCGATTAATGCATTTTGCTCTGTTACTTTATCAGCAAGATCTTTTTCAGCTGAGGATAAGTTAGTTTCGATTTTGGCTTTTTCTAAATTAAGTTGTGTTCCACTGTCTTTAACTTGTTCTACCGCGATTTTTAATTGATTAAAGCGTGCTTGCGTTTCGTTTTGCTCAATACTTTTATACTGTTCAATGGCTGGATGTTCAAACGAGCCACATAACGGACAAGCTTCACCTGCTTGTAAATTATTACGATGTTCGGTTAGTTCTACAATTTTTTTCTGTTGATTTAAAATGGTTTCAACATCTTTAAATTGTCGGTTTTTATTTTTATATTCAATTCTTAATTGCACTAACTGAACATCAAAATTACTTATAGATTGTTTAAAGCCTTGCTTGCTTTGAAGTACTTGTTCAATAGTTTGTTGCAACACCGAAAAACGTTGTGCACATTGCATAATTTGCGCTTGAACATTTTGGTTGTTTTGTAAAAAACCTAATCTTTCATTTAAAAGCTGTTCACCCTCTTCAATCGGATTATTGCTGTTAGTAACCGCTTCTTGTGTTTTCGGGTTTTGTTGTAGTAACTCGAATTTGTTTTGTATTACTTGTTCAAGCTTCGTTCTAACCTCATTGTATTTATTATTCGCTTGCTGGTTAGTTTGTACTTGGTTGTCTTTTTGTACTAAAAACAGTTCTGCTTGCTCAACATTATTTTTCTGCTGTTGAGTCAATTCTGCAATGGCTTTGTTTACGCTATTAATATGCTGAAATTGATTTTTCCATAACGGAAGCTTTTCAGGCAAGGTACTTAATGATGAGTTTTCTTCAATAAACTGTGACGAAACACTAATACTTTCTTTAAAAGCTGTTACTTGATTTTCATGTGTTTGACGTTCGTTATTTTGTTTATTAAGGGTTAAAGCAAATTCTTCAAGCTTTTTACTTACACTTTCACCTTGTTTAGTAATTTGCGCTATTTCACCATCAAGAGGGATAATTTTTTCAACAATCAAACTTTCAGTTGCTACTCGCTCAGCTTCTGTTTTTTGTTGAAGTGTTTTTAAATCCTCAAGTTGGCTTTCAGTATGCTTAGCGTCTTTTTGTGCAAAAGCGAGTTGATGCTTTAGCTTTTCTCTAGCCGCTTTTTGCGCAACAAATTGTTTAACAGTACGTTCTTTTAATTCATGATATGTGCGTAAACGCTCTGCAGGCTCTGAGGCTTTTAATTGTGCTAATTCATGCTGTGAGCTTTTTTCTTTTGCTTCACTTTGAGTAAAAAGATCAGTGGCTTTTGTTAATTTTAATGTGGTTTCGTTAAAGCTAGTTGCCCACGTTTTAGCTTGTTGAGACAAAGCGAATTCTTGTTGAAGCACAAACTCTTTGTTGTTACTGGTTTGAATGTCTTTTTCAATCGCCGATATTTCATCGTCTGATAGTAACGTAACGCCCTTACTCTGTGCTTGTAATAGCTTTAATGCATCGTTTTCAGCTTTGTGTTGTTCGAATACTTTTTGAGAAACAATACCGTAAATCTCTGTGCCCGTTAGTTCTTCTAATAGTTCAGCTCGGTCTTTCGCTGGAGCATTTAAAAATGCAGCAAAGTCTCCTTGCGATAACATCATAGATTTTGTAAATCGAGGGAAATCTAAACCTGTTATATTTGCAATTTCAGTTCGTACGGTTTGTAGTTTTTCAGCTAATATTTCGCCATCTAGTGTGGCTAACTCAGCTTTCGCGGCTTGTAAATTACCATCGACTTTACCTTTGGCTTTACGTTGGCTCCAAAAAGCACGGTAACCTTTACCCTTTACTTCAAACTCAACTTCAGCCAAACAAGTTGCTGTATGTCGCGTCATTAATTGATTTTGATTATCAGAGACCGTTAAGCGTGGAGTTCGGTGATAAAGGGCTAAACATATCGCGTCTAAAATCGTAGTTTTACCTGCACCAGTTTGACCTGTAATAGCAAATAAAGCATTGTCTTTAAAAGGGCTTTGGGTGAAATCAATTTTCCACTCGCCTTTTAACGAGTTAATATTTTGAAAGCGTAAACTTAAAATTCTCATTGCGCTTTCTCCACACTTTTCACAACTTTACTATTCAGTTCTTCTTTGGCTAGTTCAACGGCGTGTTGAAATAAATGGGTAATACGGGTTTTACGTTCTTTTTGTTCTTCTGTTTCCCAGTTTTCATTCGCTAAACGACTTTCAAACACTTCATCTAACGAGAGTTCATTTAGAGTGATTTTCTTTTGATGACTTGGCATTGATTCACGCGATTTTTTACTGCGTCTGATCAGAAGTACTTCTACTGGAAAATCTTCAATAAGGGTTTCAATACGAGCCGATAAATCTTGTAAATATTCTGCGCTGTTAACTTCGATATCTAACCAGATTTTTATTGGGTTGAGGGTTTGTTCAGGGGTTAAGTCTTGTGTATTGTCAGTCGGATTTTTTGTTTCGGCGAGAGATAAATACGGAGCGATATCTTTGTTCAACGATTCTAAATTTGTTTTTAAAGTCACTAAAGGCTGAAAGCATGGTATTTCAATTTCATTAATAACACGTTCAAAACCATCAGCTTTATCAGAAGTTAGAAACTCAACCATAACAATGCGTTTAGTTTGACTAGTTTCATCAAAACTTAAAGGAATAGGAGATCCGCAATAACGAATATGTTCGGTTTTCGCGACTTTTTGTGCTCGATGAATATGCCCTAAAGCAATATAGTCGGCATCAGGAAAAGCATTTGCTGGAAAGGCTTCGAGTGTACCAATATAAATATCACGCACAGATTCAGACGTAGTTACACCCACGGTAGTTAAATGCCCTGTCGCTATAATAGGATATTTACCTTGCGATAATGTTTGAGCTTGATCGAATAAGGTTTGGTAATGACCACTGATAGCTTGTTGCAATGATTGCTGTTTTTCAGAAGCTGATTGCCCTGCACTACTTTTAATAACATCGCGCGGACGAATAAAAGGAATAGCACATATAACGGCTTGTGCTTCACCCTGTTTGTTATTTAATGTAAAAACTTGCTCGTCGATATTATCGCTAACGGCTGGTATAACAGTGGTTGATAAACTTTTTAGTAAGGTTTTAGATTCACCTAACATAGCAACTGAATCGTGATTACCCGCTAAAATAACAAGCTGACATTTTAAAATATGCATTTGACTAATAAAGTCGAAATACATTTCACGCGCATAACTTGGCGGAGTGCCTGTATCGAAAATATCACCAGCCACAATCACGGCATCTATCTCATTGTCTTTAACTTGTTTGAGTAACCAATGAAGAAAATGTTGATGTTCTTTAGCTCGACTTTTTCCGTAAAAGTGTTGCCCTAAATGCCAATCGGAGGTGTGCAGTATTTTCATAAAATTATAGCGAGTGATTAAGATGAACTAGGTTGTTGATTCTACCCGATTTCATTGAGAAATAATGCAGGTTTCAAACATAATCTAATGAAAAAATAATGTGAAGAAAAACATGATATGTTTTCTCGAACGATGTACTAATAAATCGTTCGAGAAAGTTCTAAAGAAACAGATGACTATTTAGATCAATAGTCTATTAAATTAAGCTTAATGTAGTAAGAAATCACTCCTACTCATCAATTCCATTTAAAACATTTTATTATATAGTGCCCGCCCCAAATGCCTAATAACATTCCAGCCACAGCACCAAATCCCGAAGGTGATAATGTCGGTAATGCAAGTAATAACTGAACGCTATTTCCTCCCATCGCTATAGATGCTCCTATCCCCATTAATGTTCCAGCAAATAAATGTTCCGCTAGGTATTTAAAATTAGCCGGAATAAAACTAAACCTTTTTGTTCTCCATGCGGCTAAAAACATACCTAACAACAGAGCAACAAAAAACAGATATTGTTCTAACGAAGGCCAACTACTTGCACCTCCTTCAATCAGGGCTGTACTAATTTGTTGCAATAAAGTACTGGGTGGCCATCGAGGTTGATATAAGTAAATAAACCCAGACAGAAGTCCAATACCCATCATACCAAACCAGAGTTTCTTTCTTTTTTTATCGCCTAATAATGCCCATACAGAAATAGCTAAGGTGATAATAATAAGTGGTAAGTAACTAATTTCGCCTGGTAAAGAACTTCTAACCACTTCTATTTTTGGAGGCCAACAAGCAAGAATAACCCATCCCACTAACCAGCCTAAAATAGTAGCGAGCATTCGAAGATCACCACGAGATAATCGACTTAATGTAGAAACTCCACAACTTTTATTTAGTGCTGCGCCTAAACCGAATATAAAACCACCTAAGACAAACCAAGCACTTAACGCGTGTGTCCAAAAATTAAATTTTATATCTATAAGGTGAGAGAAATAAGCGGCAACCCAAGCCAGAACGCCACTGAAAATAATAGCTAATAAAAACTCTTTATTGCCTGCCTTCCACTCGTTTACACCCCTGACCATACATAAGCCAGTTGTTTGGGCTAAATACCCTAAAAAGAAAACACATATAGCAACGCCAAAAAACAACATGTTTTTTCCTGTCGTCTAACATAAATATCATTTATAAACGTATAACCCCTTTTATTCATTCTGTATACACAGCTTTAAGGGATGATTAAAATGATATTGTTTTTTATATTCACAAAAGGGGCAATTAGCCCCTTTTAATTCTAGTTTGGTTTAGCTATTTATTACCAAGAGGCAGCATTAGCTTGTGCCATGTCATAACGCCAACTTTCAGGTATAACAACTTCATCTAACAAAACATTGACATTTATTGTCGGGTAAAGTTGTTCATAGGTTTTAATATTTATACCTTCAACTCTACGATTCAAATGCTTAGGTTCAAGTTCTTCAACACTATTTAAACCAGCAGCGCCAACTAACTCCACTAGGTTTTTAACAGTTTCACGTTGAAAGTTAGCAACACGTTGTGATTTATCTGTAACGATAATCGCTTTATTTCGTGATGGATTCTGAGTAGCGATACCTGTAGGACAGTGGTCCGTATTACAAGTACGTGCTTGAATACAACCTAATGAAAGCATCATTCCTCGCGCCGAGTTAACCGTATCAGCACCTAAAGCCATGGCTCTTAAGATATGGAATGCTGAAAACATTTTTCCTGATGCAATAATACGCATTTTATCTCGAAGACCGAATCCAATCAGAGCATTATTAACAAAAATCAATGCGTCTTTTATTGGGGTTCCTACAGAGTTTGTCATCTCAGTTGGTGCAGCACCTGTTCCGCCTTCACCGCCGTCAACAGTAATAAAATCAGGTGTAATACCTGTTTCTATCATCGCTTTACAAATCCCTAAAAACTCATCATGACGACCTATACAAAGTTTGAACCCAATAGGTTTTCCTCCAGATAATTCTCTTAGCTGCTTAACAAAAAGTAATAATTCTGTTGGTGTTGAAAAGGCACTGTGTGATGGAGGTGAAACAACATCAGCTCCCATAGGAACATGACGAATAGCGGCAATTTCTTCAGTTAACTTAGCAGCAGGTAAAATACCACCATGGCCTGGTTTAGCACCTTGAGATAGTTTAATTTCTATCATTTTCACAACATCTTTAGTCGCATTTTCCTTGAATGTTTCAGGATTAAAGTTTCCTTGGTCATTACGACAACCAAAATACCCCGTACCTATTTGCCATACGATGTCACCACCGTGCTCCAAATGATAAGGACTCATACTACCTTCGCCCGTATTATGTGAAAAACCACCAAGTTTAGCGCCACGGTTAAGTGACATAATGGCATTCTTACTTAATGCGCCATAACTCATGGCTGAAATGTTCAATAATGCTGACATATAAGGTTTTGTACAGTCAGGACCACCAAACTTAATACGAGGATCAAAATCAGTAAGATGTTTAGGTTGCATTGAATGATTAATCCACTCATAGCCAGCACGGTTAACATCAAAAATAGTACCAAAAGGTCGAGTATCTCGATCACCTTTCGCACGTTGATAAACTAAAGATCTAAATTCTCTAGAAATAGGAGTTCCACTGGTATCAGATTCAACAAAATATTGCTGAATTTCAGGTCTAACAGCTTCTAGTAAATACCTGAATCGTCCGAATACTGGATATAAACGACGGATAGAATGTTTAGTTTGTAAGATGTCATACAAACCAATTAAGATCACAGGTCCTAAAATAGCAAAAGCCCACAACCAAGTAATAGATAACATGGATAAACCGAGAATTAATATAATCGATGTAATCATGAATACTATGAAAATTTGACGCATAGTCATAAAGTAATATTCCTCTTTGTAAATTTAATTCTATTTATTGTTTTTATTTTCGAGGAATAAGACACGGTCTTAGATGATTAAATTTCATGACAAAAAGAGAATTGATAGGCTTTATTAATGATTAACGATAAAAGGAAATTGAATACGACATACAAATCAAGAAATTATAAACTCATAATATCGAGATTAAATATTTGTTAAATACTATGAAAATAATTTTAAAAGGTTTATTTACGTTAAAAAACGTATAAAATTCTCGGCCGCAAGCAACCGAGTTTCAAAACAAGTTCAGTTGATCGCTATTAATTTCTTTACCATCTAATTCGATTAACTGTTCTTGAACATATTTCCTGATAACTTCTTCTGTTGCGTTACCAATCGTTTCAACAAAAAAGCTTTGTGTCCATAATTTACCGCCCCAGAAATACTGCTTTTTAATTTCAGGATAAATTCTAAAAAACTCACGAGCAGTTATACTTTTAATTATTTGCATAACATCGCTTGGCGACTGTTTAGGGATCCCTCTAATAACCATATGAATATGGTCACTCGGAATTTCTAACTCTACGATATCAATATCGTAGTCATATCCTACTTTTTGAATAATTGCTTTCATTGTTGAACGATAAGGTTCAATGAAGACTTTGTGTCGATACTTTGGTATCCACACAAAGTGGTACATTAATCTAAAGACATGATGTGTATTTCTTTGAAGTTCCATATGAAGAATAGCATTTACTGGGGTCCCCCCAGTATACACTATCCAGCACGGGGCAAGCCCCCGAGATTTACGCTTCGCTAGTTAAAGCAAGAAAGGGATATTAAGAAGTTTTGAGTAAAGGCAGATAAACTGCCTTACTATTTTGAATCTAAATTAAAGACTTTATTCGAATAAAAATTTGATTTTTAAACTAAAAATTAACGACGATGAACCATTAACGTTCCAGAAACATTACCCACACTTACTTCAGAGAATGTTTGATAATCAACGTCATTGAAAAAGTCTTGATATTTTTTAGTGGTGACATAAACCACAACACCTTCACTTTCAGCGTCTTCCTCTAAAATAGTATTAATTGCGGCAACTAAATAATGACCAAAGCCATGATGCTGATGGAGTGGATGTATAGCGATGAATGACAGCATGTGGAATTTTTTTAAAGGCACTGCTGCCAGTATTTTTTCTTCTTTCTCAATCATTTGCTTAGTACTGTAATAACCAGCACCTAACAACATTTTTAAACGCCAATGCCAAAAACGTTCTGAGCCCATGCCTACATCGGGTTTATTTAGGCACGCGACACCAACAATACTTTCACCTAAATAAAGCCCAACCATAGGTTGTTGAGCTTTCCAGAAGCCATTAAGTTCTTCACGAATTGAAGTTCTTAGTCTTTGCTCGTAATCAGGTTTGTCACCGTTAAAAATATCTAAAAATACAGGGTCGTCATGATAGGCTTGATACAATAAAGAAGCCGCAAGTTTTAAATCTTCAGGCGCTAAATACTCAGCCCTTACTTCTAAATCAGTTTTTGCAGATATTGTATCATTCATCCAAATTCCCTCATTTTGACTTATATATATTTTATTTATTATAGGTTTAATTTTTAAAATAACTAAGATTTAGCGCTTATTTATTCTTATAAGACCCATATAATTATCGATTATATACAATATCAGCATATTTTATAGTGAGCAAATATTAAGCATGAAAGAACGAGATCAGATTAAATCGCTTCAATACGTTTATAACTTCCACCAGCACCTACTTCAGTGAGAATACTATTCTCAAATTGTAAATATGTGCATTCATCTTTACTAGTAACACCATCTTTGTGTAAACGTTGAGTTCTATAATATATTACTTTTATCTCTTTACCTTTTACTTGGTAAGACTCAGTAAAGTCTGCAACACCAAGTAAAGTAGATGCCTGAGTATATTCACTATTTAAGGCTAAACTCTCAATATTTTTGCGATTTTCAAACTCATTGCTATGTTTCTTTTGAAAGCTATGCTCATCCTTATCCCCATCAATAGCAATAACACAACCTGTTAATCCAAATGTGATAGGAGCGACAATAAATAATGCCAGTAATGATTTTCTCATAATTATCCTTAAAGAGTTATAAATGTATTTTTAAGTAAAAAACCCCGCAGCAAGCTGTCTCGCTTAGGCTCGTCTTTCACTACGTGAAAGCGGGGTATTAATTAACCCTCTATCACCATAGTTGGAATTGATCATCTGTTATTGATTCTCGCTTAAGTTTTTTATAAGAATCATCTCCTTGATTCTTCACATAATCTTTTATTATTGACTCATTTCCATGCTTACCTACGCTGGTAATAAAGTATCCATCTGACCAAAACTCCCCTCCCCATAATTCCTTTTTAACAAATGGGCATTTCTTAAAAATCTCTCTTGCCGTAATACTTTTAACTATTTGCGCTATTTTTTTAGGGCTATACATCGGGACTGATTGAATCAAAAAATGAACATGATTTTTATCTGTTCCTATTTCTATGAACGCAATTTCATACCTTTTAGATATTTCTTCACAAACACCTTTCAGTACCTGATCAACTTCATCAGTAAATATCACTTTGCGATATTTAGCTGGACAAACAAGATGATACATTAGAACTGAAACATTATGACTTTTATGGAGAAATATACTCATCCTAATACTTTAGCGCTTATCCCAAATCGCAGCAAGCTGCGGGGAATTAAACCCCAAAGAGATTAAAAGATATTTCGTACCAATTTGAATAATTAATCGCTCAACTTGGTATTACATCTTAATTATTTAGCAAATACCAAACCAGAAATCTAATTAATTGATTTTGTTTACTTAATATTTAAATAAATAGAAAAACATATTTTTAATTAGTAAAATGCACTAAAATTTAGTGAATAAATTATTAGGTTTAGATAAATGACTAACTTTGAAAAAATCACAATTATTGCTAATCAATTAGCGAATGACGGAAAAAAACCGACCGTAGCATTAATTAAAGCGAAGCTTCCAAACCCTGTTCCACTCCCACAAATGATAGGTGCTTTAAAAAGCTGGAGTCATGAGCCAGAAAACTGTGTATTTCCAGAACCGAAGATCGTTGAAAATATTAAAACGAGTGAAGATAAAATGGAGGCAGATGTAACATTGTCTGTTGAACAGATAAATGCAGCTATAGAAAGTGCATTGGCGCCTATTAAAGCTGAATTGGCTGAGGTTAAAGCTCAGTTACAACAACTTAAACAGGCGAGTATTAAGTAAGGCCAGTCTACAATAATTGACCTAAACTAAATTAAGCCTCTTCATTTAGAGAGTTAGCTATTGGTGTTAAACTCTCTAAAAACTCAACTAAATTATTCGCTAACTTTTTATGAGGTACACAACCCACCTGCTCTACCCATACCTCACCTGACTCATTATCAAGTGAGATAATCATATCGTCTTCATCAGTAACAGCAAAAAACAACGTAATACTTTGTTTTAGCTTTTGTTTCATCATGATATGACCAATTAGGTTTTGTTGCAGCCTTTCAAAATCATCTTTATTCCAAGGTAATAATAACGACAACTTACCGTCTTCAGATTCAGCATCAATCGATTCACTATAAACACAAGAAAAGTAATCTTGTATGTCTTGATGAATGCTTAGGCCTAATGCTTGCCCTACGTTCTCAAAATTTAATTGCTCATCAATTTCTACAGGTTGCCAATGAATTTTGTCATCATTAAACTTCCCAACCTCACAAGGTGAGATCCAGTCTTTATCGACGTCAACGTGAGGTAAATGTTGATGAGTACTCTGATAGTTTTCAATGTATGAAGCGGTAAAAGCAAGTAATGTATTCTTTACTAAGTTATTTGGTAATGTCATATCAGAGAAAGATCCTTTAAAATGGCTAAAATATTCAGCGTGCAAATTACGTTAACATAAACTTGATAACAAGCCCTTTATGACTTTATACAAAAATTCTATCGAACTAAATGATTTATCTCTTGGTAAACCAACCGAATACTGTAGTGAATACAATCCTAATTTATTACAAGCTGTACCGCGTTCTTTAAACCGTGATGGTTTAGGAATAAAAGCGAATGACCTTAAATTTAAAGGTGAAGATGTTTGGTATGGCTACGAGTTATCCTGGCTTAATAGCAAAGGAAAACCTGTTGTTGCAGTGGCTGAATTCAGGTTTGATTGTACAAGCCCTAATATTGTTGAATCTAAATCTTTTAAGCTATATTTAAATAGCTTTAATCAAAGTAAATTCTCAACTTGGGATGAAGTAGAACAACACTTAACGCACGATCTTTCTCAAACATCGGGTACACAAGCAAAAGTAAGTTTATTCCGTGTTGATGAATGTGCACCTTTGGCTATTGCGCCAATTTCAGCAAGCTGTATTGATGAATTAGATGTATCGATTGAAACATACGAGATTGATTCAAGCTTATTAGCCCTTTCAAATACAAATCAACAAGTTGAAAATAAAACATTAATCAGCCATTTGTTAAAATCTAATTGTTTGATCACTAATCAGCCTGACTGGGCAAGTGTATATATTACTTATTCAGGATCTAAAATCGATGAAGCTGCATTATTACGCTACTTGATATCATTTAGACAACATAATGAGTTTCACGAGCAATGTGTAGAAAGGATTTTTACCGATATAATGGCTAACTGTAAACCAACTCAACTCAGTGTTTTTGCTCGCTACACACGCCGAGGCGGTTTAGACATAAACCCATACCGATCTACTGACAATAGTCACGCTCCTGCATTACGTACCCTACGCCAATAAATAATTTCTGATTGCGACATTATTAAATTTGTAAGTATCTAGTAAATATTAATATTTACTAGATACTTAGCTTTATATAATTCGATTGAAAAATTCGGCGATATGCCGAACTTTGATATATACTCAAATTAATATAAGTTAAAACATTCATCTTAATTTAAAAATCACTTTAATATATCTTCCAAAATAATATTAAAGAGTTAATTATTATATCTGTAGGACGTAATTACTTTTATGAGCGATAAATCTTCATCTGATGCGCAAGTTATTCAATTAAAACAGAAATTAGAAGCTGCTATTTCTTCACGTGCCTTATTGGAAAATGATTTAAAAACACAATCTTCCATGTTAATCGAATTTATTGGAAAGTTAACTCAAACCTGTAAAGGTCAAGATAAAACACTTGATAATAAATTAGCAAACTTACGCTCTTTACTTAAAAAGTCGGCCCCATTAACAGATATAGAAAAACAAATAACCTTCGTTTCACAGCTTTTACAAAAACATTCAAGCACCAATGCTGCCAATATAAAATCACTACATACAGATTTTTTATCTGCAGGAAAAGCCTTACAAAAAATTAATGGTTTACCTGGAGACTTAAGACGAGATTTACGCGCGTTAATAGAAAGCGCTGAAGATGAAAAAGATGCCGTTGTTCAATACGTCCCTATTTTAAATAAATTAATTGCTTTTTATACCATGGCGCTAGCCAGTAAAGTTAATGCAAACACCGATAAAAGCACGAATAAATCGACTCAAGAGTTACCAATTCCTACTGCCGAAACTTCAACGATACAGCCTGTAAATAAAGCCTTCATCGATAAATTTTCCATTATATTGAATGAATTAGCCTTATCAGATATTAATACGAAACAGCTATCAACCGTAAAAGCTAAGATAAAACCTGATATGTCTAACGACAATTTATTAGACCGCTTCTTTGAAGTGTTTGATGTGATTGTTGAAGATTTAAAAAATGAACGAAACACAGCAAAAGTATTTTTATCAACGCTAAGTGAAACCTTATCTACAGTTCAATCTGCAGTCAAAACCACATTAGCTGTTAGCGCAGAATCAGGCTCGAAACACGAAAAACTCAATATTATTCTACAAAAGCAAGTGGGTGAAATGGCGACAGAAATTAGCAACGCTACTTCCCTATCAAGCATAAAGAATGACATTAATGAGAAATTAAAACGCATTGCTAGCACATTACAGAAAAAGTCTGAATTTGAAGTTGAACAAAATAGTTTATTACAATCTCAAATGAAAGATATGGCATCTAAAGTTGAAGCGCTTCAAGAAGAAAGCAGAACCTTTGAAAAGCGTATTCAAGAGCAACAAGCTCGTAGTATGCAAGATGCGTTAACTAAGTTAGCTAATAGAGCCTGCTTTGATGATTACTATGCAAAATCATTAATGAAATATCACAGCAAAAATTTTGAATTAGTCATAGTGGTTCTCGACTTAGACGACTTTAAACGTATCAATGATACTTACGGACATACTGCTGGCGATAAGACATTACAAGTTATAGCAAATACGTTACAAAAACACATTGGCGAAAATGCATTTGTAGCTCGCTACGGTGGTGAAGAATTTGTATTGATTATGTCTCATGTAAACGAAGAACAACTTAAACAACGATTAAATACATTAAGACAACATATATCTCGATTACCTTTTAAATTTAAAAACGACAAAGTGAGTATTACCGTTTCAGTAGGTGCAACACATGTTAATCCTCATGATAACACTCATACCGCATTTGAACGTGCTGACGAAGCTTTATACAAAGCCAAGGCTGAAGGTAAAAACCAAGTAATATATGTATAGTTTTTTCTTCGAACAATAATCTTTTAACTTCCAATATCCTGACATAAGAACTATCTATTATTACCGTTATGTCAGGATACCTCCCTCATTCCCGAAAAGGATTTAATATGCATACACAACTCGACCCTGTAGGAAACATGAAGCTACTTTCTCCTATGGAAGTAGACAAACTTCAACAATCGGCCACTAGTGATTTATATAAGCTTTACCGTAATTGTTCTTTGGCTGTATTAAATGCGGGTAGCCATACGGATAATGCCGAAGAAATTTACCAATTATCGCCAGACTTTCAAATAAAAATACTCCGCCGCGAACGTGGTATTAAATTAGATTTACAAAACCCTCCTCAACATGCCTTTGTCGACGGTGTTATTATTAAAGGGATTCAAGAACATTTATCGGCCGTGTTACGAGATATATTGTTCACGAATACCAAATACCAAAACATTAGTGACGACTCTAGTGAAATAACACATGTAACCTTTGATATTTTACGTAATGCTAATGTGATAAAACCCGAAACAGATCCTAATTTAATTACTTGTTGGGGTGGTCATTCAATCAACCAAATTGAATATAAATATACCAAAGAAGTAGGGTATCAATTAGGTTTACGTGGATTTAACATTTGTACAGGTTGTGGACCTGGTGCAATGAAAGGGCCGATGAAAGGTGCCACGATTAGCCATGCTAAACAACGTAACAACTTTGGCCGTTATATTGGTTTAACTGAGCCGAGTATTATTGCTGCTGAGCCACCAAACCCAATAGTTAACGAACTAGTAATAATGCCTGATATTGAGAAAAGATTAGAAGCATTTGTTCGAATATCTCACGGCATTATTATTTTCCCTGGTGGCGCAGGAACTTCTGAAGAACTGCTTTATTTATTAGGCATAATGCTTAACACTAAAAACCAAGCACAAAAATTACCTATCATTTTAACGGGTCCTGTTGAAAGTAAAGCGTATTTTGAAGAGATTGATGCCTTCATTGGTGCTACATTAGGTGAGAAAGCTCAAGCATTGTATGAAATAATTATTGGTGACTCTGAAAAAGTAGCCAAAACACTCAAAGTAAAATTAGAAGATGTTCTTACCTATAGAAAAGAAGTGGGTGATTCTTATCATTTTAATTGGTCTTTAGTGATAGAGCCTGACTTTCAACGCCCTTTTGAGCCAGATCATGAAAGCATGGCAAATCAAAACATAAGCTTTGATCAAGAAACGTCAACGCTTGCTGCAAATTTACGACGAATATTTTCAGGTATTGTTGCGGGTAATGTTAAAGCTTCAGGTATAAAAGAAGTAAGAGAAAATGGACCATTTGATATAAAAGGCGATCCAAAGATAATGGCGCTGATGGACAAACTCTTAAAATCTTTTGTTGAACAAGAACGTATGAAGTTACCTGGCACCAAATATCAACCTTGTTACAGAGTTATCGGAGAATAACGAATGAGCGCACATCTTGTACTTATAGATGCTTTAAACTTAATTAGAAGAATTTATGCGGTACAAGAGCGCCCGTTTTTGCTGAATAATGAATTAGCAGAAAGCACAAAACAACAAGTATTATTCAATACCCAACAAGCTACAGTTAACGCCATCAAAAAAATAATAGACCTACTACAACCTACCCATATATTAACGGTGTTCGATAGTAAAAATTCTTGTTGGCGCTATGACATCTTCCCTGATTATAAAAAGGGAAGAAAAAAAAATGCCTGAGCACTTAGCGCAGCAATTATCTTATATTCAAGACGAGTTAATGATGATGAAAGTTGACTCGTTAATATCTGAAACAGATGAAGCTGACGATCTTATCGCTACCCTCACTCAAAAAGTCGCGCTTAAAGGTAAAAATGTCACCATAGTTTCAACAGACAAAGGCTTCTTGTCGATGTTGAACGAACACATTAATGTTTACGATTATTTCAATAAACGTTATTTAGACAAAGCTTATGTTTTAGAGAAGTTTAATGTCGCACCAGAACAACTTGTCGACTTTTGGACGCTGACAGGCGATAGCACCAATAAAATACCAGGCGTTGCAGGTATAGGCCAAGTAACAGCAGCTAGTTTATTAAATGAGTATGGAACATTATCAGCAATTACAGCAGCTGAAGATTTGAAAGCTAGTATGGCTAAAAAGTTAGAAGAGCATACCGATACTATTGAGTTAAGCAGTAAGCTACTCACCTTAAAAGATGACATCCCATTGGGCTTCAACTTAAAAGATATTCGTTATCAGTAAGATTAGAAAGCCCTAAAATATAATACCAAACGGATTAATTTATTGCTCACTTAGCGAGAATTTAAAGGCTTAGAGGCACAGGTTCATAGTTCCAGACTGAACCTAAGCACCTACATCCATGTAGGCGAGGCATTGATTGAAGAGAATGGTTATTCTCGGTAACTGCTCCTGCGTTACCCTAATGTCCTACATCCATGTAGGAACCTTGTCAAAATCAATAACGCGGCATATGAGCCTTTAAATTCTCGCCCTTCGGGAGCTCATTAGCAAACTGATAACATCACAAAATTAAAAAAATATAGAATAACTATGTTTAATCAATTTTGCTTGTTCTAAGCTTGCTAATGTAGTTCTAAGTTGCTCAATACATTAATCCGTTTGGTATAACCTCATACCTCAGATTTATAAATAAAAAACCCCAAGCAAAAAGCTCAGGGTTTAATGTTTTTATACGTTGACATCACTTACCGTATTATCAGTTAGAGATTTAGTTAATTACTCAATCTGTTATTCAATTAAGGGTAACGGAGATAATAATCTTGCGTGTACTGTAATTTCTTCACGATCGTAATATAAATGCTTAGCGAACAACTCATATTTAACATTGTAGTGACTAAACATATCTTTCATTGTTTGCAGATCGTCATTAACTTGTTGGTAACGCCCTTTCATAGGAAGTTTTAAGTTAAACATAGCTTCTTTACAGTAGCCTTTTAATAACCACTCAGCCATTAGTTTAGCTACACGTTGAGGCTTTTCTATCATGTCGCACACTAACCAATAGTTATTCTGTTTCATTGGTGTGTATTTAAAGCCATCCATCATTTTGTGTTTAACTTGACCTGATTCCATCAAAGACTCAGCCATTGGACCATTATCGATAGCAGTAACCATCATGCCACGTCTAACAAGCTGATAAGTCCAACCACCAGGAGCAGAACCTAAATCAACAGCTTTCAAACCTGACGTTAAACGTTCATCCCACTCATCTCTTGGAATAAAGTGTAAAAACGCTTCATCAAGTTTAAGGGTAGAACGACTCGGTGAAGCACTTGGGAATTTTAAACGCGGAATACCCATTACATGCACAGAACTGTTATGTGCGTACGAATAACCTAAAATAACTTCGTTACCACTTAAAAATAAAGCATGTAAAATAGCGCCTTCGTTATCACCTTTCTCAGTTAAAGAACCTAACTTTCTTAGCGACTGTCTTAATGGAACCGCTAGTTTACGACAAAACTTAGAAAGCTCTTTACCATCATTGGTATCAGGCATTTCCATGCGCAAGTCAGCATATTGAAAATCACTACCAAGCGCTTCAGTAATCGCTTCAACACGATTGTAGTCAGGTAAGTCAAGCTTATCTGTTACTGATAAAAACCATTGACGAGCAAAGATCAAACGACGTAAAGGCATTTCATTTAACAGCTTATCGCCCTCTTCTGCCACATTTAAGTGAAAGTAAACGAGCCCCTGATTTTTTTTCAATTCTAAGTAGCCGTAAACTTCATTCCACGCTGCTTTTTCTTGAATTTCTGCACCACACTCTTTTTCAAAGCCTGGGCGACAATATAATATAATAGAGGCCATATTTATTTACTTTCTTATTTACTTTTAATGAATTAGTGATTTACCTAAAAGGGATCATGAACACAGTATTTTAGTTGTTTGATTCAAGCGATTTTTTGCTTACAAATATAAGACACAACCAAGCTAAAGCTAATAACATACCACCAACAGGTGCTAATTTTCCGATAACAGCTCCGATACTTGTCAGCGCAAAAAATGTTTTCACATATAAGCTACCACTAAAGCACAAAATACCTAAACTGAAACATACTGCTGAACTTAGCAACCATTTAGAGGCTGACTTTGTGTACCAAACAATCGACACAAACAAAGCAAGTGTATGAATAAACTGATAAAACTGCGCATTCTCGATTCGCATTTTATCAATAACAGATAATGTTTGCCCAGCATGAGCAAACCAAGCGCCGAATAATACTGAAAAAGCGCCACTTATACCAACAAAAAACAATAATAAGCGTATCAATTTAAGATTGTTCATGAATAAACCTGACTAGCTGTTCAACAGCGGTTTTTAAGTGTTGGGCATGAGTATAGCCTGATTTAACTCTAGGCTTTAAATTGTGATCGCCATCTTCAAAATAAAACACTTCGCATAAGGGGGAAATATCATAGTTTTCTATTTCACTTTTATCTCCTAGAGTATCTCTATCGCCTTGCAAAATAAGTATAGGTAAAAGGGTTTCTTGTAAGGGCTCTAAACGTAGTTTCTCTGGCTTTTTTTGAGGATGAAAAGGGTAACCAATACAAACAGTACCTTTTACAGCAACTCCCGAAGAAGAGAGAGTTGCAGCTACGCGCCCTCCCATCGATTTACCGCCAATAAAAACAGGTAATCCATTTGAGTTATCTTGTAAGTATTTATCAACCACCTCTTGGTAGCACTCAAGCAGCAATGGCATTCTGTTTGGCGGATATTTTCTGCCATCCACTAAACGCTTATCCATATACGGAAAGTTAAAACGCACTACGTTAATATTTTTGTTATTTAATGCGGTAGAAAAGTTTTCCATAAAATGGTGACTTTTATCAGCTCCTGCACCATGGGCAAATATAAATAAAGCTTTTGGTTGCTTAACAAAATTTTCAATAACTGAAGACTGGCTAGCTTCTGCTGGAGCTATTTTATTTTCTATATTAATCGTCATATAAATCTTCTTCCTGCTCTAACGCTACAGTTTCTAATACCCACTCTCTAAAGGCGGCTATTTTACCTAAATCACGTTGATGTTCGCGGCAAACCATATAGTGAGCATTCTTACTCACCAAAACTTCATGGAATGGACAGATTAAACGTCCTGAATCGATATCTGGCTTAGCAAATGCACTATTCGCTAATGCGACACCTTGTCCGTGGATAGCCGCTTGAACAACCATCGCCGAATGACTAAAGATAGGTCCGTGGTTTACGTTCACACCTTTAACTTTCACTTTTTTAAACCATAAGGTCCAATCTTTACGAGAAGTATCATGTAATAAAGTGTGATTGGCTAAGTCTTCGATCTTTTTCAGAGGTTTACCTTGTGTAAAAATAAGTGGAGAACAAACAGGAATTAAATATTCTTGATGAAGTTTTTCAGTATGTAAATCGCCCCAGTCACCACGTCCGTAGTTAATAGCGACATCAACATCTTCAGTTAACAAGTTATCAGTTTGTTCTACAGCTTTTATTCTTACATCAATATCAGGGTGTTCAAGACTAAAAGCATTCAGTCGAGGAATTAACCATTGAATAGCAAAACTCGGCTGTAAACTAACCGTTATTGCACCCTTGTCGCCTCGGGCGAATAGTTTTTCGGTGGCTTCCTGAATATTGTTAAAAACATCTTTAATATCTAAATAGTAAGACTGCCCTTCCTCGGTTAATAGAAGTGCTCTATTTTTACGCATGAATAGTTTAAGACCAATAAATTCTTCTAATGCTTTTATTTGATGACTAACCGCAGCTTGCGTAACAAAAAGCTCTTCTGCCGCACGAGTAAAACTTAGACGTCTTGCAGACGCTTCAAACACCCGCAATGCGTTTAGAGGCGGTAATTTACTTGCCATTATAACATTTCACTTAAATTGATAATTGTTAAGTTAATAAACTTATTTTTAATGTAAGCATAGTAACTAAAGCAACCACAAGTATCCATTAGTTTTTCTAATGATTAACATTAATTATAGTCGTTTTTAATGTTGAAGGTATTACCTTATTATATGCAATATAGATGAAGGACTTCATCTCAACCCCATAATTGGATGGGTTATAGAAAAATTGTAAAGTACAGATTACAATTAGTATTGAGAAAATAGGTCCTAAAAAATCTATACGTAAATTAATGTATTATTTTTTAGAGGGTCCAAAAATGAAAAACGTAAAAATGTTTATAACAACAATAGCACTTACTTTAGCTGCATCAGCTTCAGTTCAAGCCATCGAGTTAGTACAAGTAGAAGATTTTAATAGCAATGGTTTAGCAATCAACGTAAATACTGAGTTAGCTCAATCATTAAAAAGCATGAACACATTAACGTTAAATGTTGAAAAATCTGCTCAAGAAATTCTTATTACTCAAAGCGACGAACAGTTCAATTCAATTGAATTAGACACATTAGTAGCAGTAGCTGAGTAATACTATTATCTATTGGCTTCTCTAGGGCTAATAACTAATAAACAACGCGAATGTTATTTGTGTAAAAGATTAAATCCCAACCATAAAAAAAGGTGCTTTAAGCACCTTTTTTAGTATCTAAAATTGCTATTAACAATATTAGATATGTTCGACAGCAATAATTTCATACTCTACAACGCCACCAGGAGTTGTTATTTCAATCTCTGTATCAACTTCTTTACCAATTAAGCCACGCGCTATTGGAGAGTTTAATGAGATACGACCTGTTTTAAAGTCAGCTTCATCATCACCAACAATTTGGTATTTAACTTCTACTTCAGTATCAATATTCAATAAAGTTACTGTAACACCAAAGATCACTTTGCCGTGGTTAGGTATTTTTGTAACATCAATAACTTGAGCATTACAAAGACGACCTTCAATGTCTTGAATACGACCTTCACAAAAACCTTGCTCTTCTTTCGCTGCATGGTATTCAGCATTTTCTTTTAAATCGCCATGTTCACGCGCATCAGCAATATCTTTTACTATGCGTGGGCGCTTTTCCATTTTTAAAACTCTAAGCTCTTCTTTTAACTGGTCAGCACCAAGAAGTGTCATTGGGTATTTAGTCATTTTATTTCTTCTTAAATCTCTTATTAATATTAATCAACTTGGTTAAGCTTTCACTTATTTTGGGTTGATTAATTAAACTGTTTAGCAAAAAATAAAAAAGTGGTCTTTCGTTAGAAACACCACTTTTAAAATAAATTTTACTCTATGGATAATAATAATCGCAATGGCTTTATTTGAGAAAAGACATGTAGAGTAGTAATTTAACATAGTAAATCACTACTCTACATAAAGCTAGCTAGATATTATCTTAGCAATAACTACTTACAACGAAGGTGTAACTCTTGAATAGAGGTAACCGTGTTTCTATCATCGGCTGCATGAGCTTGGCAAGCTGCAAAAGCGGCATTCAATGTTGTTGTGTATGCTACTTTATAACGTAATGCGCCACCACGTAACACTTTAGAATCTTCAATCGCTTTACGACCTTCAGTGGTGTTAATGATGTAGCTATATTCACTGTTCTTAATTCTATCAAGAATATGTGGACGCCCTTCTTGTACTTTATTTACACGACGAACAGGAACACCTGCTTCGCGTAAAATAATTTCAGTACCGTGAGTAGCATCGAGCTCGTAACCTAATTCAACCATTTTCTTAGCTAAATCAAGTACACGACCTTTATCACTGTTACGAACAGAGATTAATGCACGACCATCTTTAGGAACAGAAACGCCAGCACCTAAGTTAGCTTTAGCAAAAGCTTCTTCAAATGTATCGCCTACGCCCATAACTTCACCTGTTGAACGCATTTCTGGTCCAACTAATGGGTCACTGCCGTGGAACTTGTTAAATGGTATAACAACTTCTTTAACAGAAAAGTATGGTGGAATAATTTCTTCAGTAATACCTAATTCTTTTAAGGTTTTACCTGCCATAACTTGTGCGCCAATTTTAGCTAGAGGAACACCTGTTGCTTTTGATACGAATGGAACCGTACGAGCAGCACGAGGGTTTACTTCAATAAGGTAAACTTCGTTATCTTTAACAGCCATTTGCGTATTCATTAAACCAATAACACCTAGCTCAAACGCTAAATCTGTTACTTGCTTACGCATAACGTCTTGAACTTCTTGGCTCAAGCTATAAACAGGTAATGAACATGCTGAGTCACCTGAATGAACACCCGCTTGTTCAATGTGCTGCATGATGCCGCCAATAACAACATCAGTACCGTCACAAATCACATCAATATCTACTTCAATCGCATCATCTAAGAAGTGATCAAGTAATACAGGAGAATCGTTAGAAACGCTTACAGCTTCAGTCATGTAACGACGTAAATCATCTAGGTCGTATACAATTTCCATTGCACGTCCACCTAATACATATGAAGGACGTACAACAAGAGGGAAACCAATCGCTTCAGCTTTAGCCATCGCTTCATCAATTGAAGTTACAGTAGCATTTTCAGGTTGTAATAAACCTAAACGGTCAACCGCTTGTTGAAAGCGTTCTCTGTCTTCTGCACGGTCAATCGCGTCTGGAGATGTACCAATAATTGGTACGCCTGCAGCTTCTAATGCACGAGCTAGTTTAAGAGGTGTTTGACCACCGTATTGAACAATTACGCCTTTTGGCTTTTCAACACGTACAATTTCAAGTACATCTTCGAAAGTAATTGATTCAAAGTATAAACGGTCAGATGTATCATAATCTGTTGAAACAGTTTCAGGGTTACAGTTAACCATGATAGTTTCGTAGCCATCTTCACGTAGCGCTAATGCCGCGTGAACACAACAGTAATCAAATTCAATACCTTGTCCAATTCTGTTTGGTCCGCCACCTAAGATCATGATCTTGTCATTATCAGTAGGGTTAGCTTCACATTCTTCATCGTACGTTGAGTACATGTAAGCTGTGTCTGAACTAAATTCAGCAGCACAAGTATCTACACGTTTGTACACTGGGAATATTTTAGCTGCATGACGTTTCTTACGGATTTCAGATTCGTTAACCCCAATAACATCAGCAAGACGAGAATCAGCAAAACCTTTACGTTTAAGCTGACGTAAGCGTTCAGGTGTTAATGACTTCATACCACCTGTAGCTACTTCCTTCTCTTCAAGTACTAAATCTTGAATTTGTACTAAGAACCAACGATCAACCTTAGTTGCATTGAAAACATCATCAAGAGTTAAACCTAAACGAAATGCATCAGCGATATACCAAATACGGTCTGCACCAGCTTCTTGAAGCTCATGCATAATTTTAGTTTTAGCGCCTTTCTTAGTAACATCAACGATAGAGTCAAAACCATTCACGCCAACTTCTAAGCCACGTAATGCTTTTTGCATTGATTCTTGTTGGTTACGACCGATAGCCATAACTTCACCAACAGATTTCATTTGCGTTGTTAAACGGTCTTCACAGCCCGCAAACTTTTCAAAGTTAAAACGTGGGATTTTAGTAACAACATAATCAATTGTTGGTTCGAATGATGCTGGAGTTGCACCACCTGTAATATCATTTTGTAATTCATCAAGGGTATAACCTACAGCAAGCTTGGCTGCAATTTTAGCAATGGGGAAACCTGTTGCTTTAGAGGCTAATGCTGATGAACGCGAAACACGTGGGTTCATTTCAATGATAACCATACGACCTGTATCAGGGCATATCCCAAATTGTACGTTTGAACCACCTGTTTCAACACCAATTTCACGAAGTACCGCAATAGAAGCGTTACGCATGATTTGGTATTCTTTATCTGTAAGTGTTTGTGCTGGTGCTACAGTGATTGAGTCACCCGTATGAATACCCATAGGGTCAAAGTTTTCAATCGAACAAATAATGATACAGTTATCATTTTTGTCGCGAACTACTTCCATTTCATACTCTTTCCAACCAATTAATGATTCATCAATCAATAATTCAGATGTTGGAGAAAGATCTAAGCCACGTGTACAAATCTCATCAAATTCTTCGATGTTATATGCAATACCGCCACCTGTGCCACCCATAGTAAAAGATGGGCGAATGATACAAGGGAAACCTAAGTTTTTACTTGCAGCATGTGCTTCGTCAATGGTGTGAACAATTTCAGCGCGTGGCGTATCTAAGCCAATCGCTTTCATTGCTTTATCAAAACGGCTACGGTCTTCAGCTTTGTCGATTGCATCAGCAGTTGCGCCAATCATTTCAACATTAAATTCAGCTAATACACCTTTAGCTTCTAATTCTAATGCACAGTTAAGTGCAGTTTGACCGCCCATTGTTGGTAATACAGCACAAGGACGTTCTTTTTCAATAATTTTGCGAACAACTTCCCAGTGAATTGGCTCGATATAAGTTGCATCAGCCATTTCAGGGTCAGTCATTATCGTTGCTGGGTTAGAGTTAACTAGAATAACTCGGTAACCTTCTTCGCGTAACGCTTTACAAGCTTGTGCACCTGAATAATCAAATTCACATGCTTGACCAATAACAATTGGTCCAGCGCCTAAGATCAAGATACTTTTTAAATCGGTACGTTTTGGCATTCTCTTTTCTCTCTCTTGTCTTAGCTTAAGCTTTAGCAGCTTTGATTAAATCAATAAAGTGGTCAAACAAAGGTGCCGCATCATGTGGCCCTGGACTCGCTTCAGGATGGCCTTGGAAACTAAATGCAGGCTTATCAGTTAAATGAATGCCTTGAATAGTTCCATCAAATAACGACTTATGCGTTACTTCAATGTTTGCTGGCATACCTGATTCATCAATAGCAAAACCGTGGTTTTGTGAAGTTATCATCACAACATCACGTTTAAAATCTTTAACCGGGTGGTTAGCACCGTGATGACCAAGACTCATTTTAATTGTTGAAGCGCCATTGGCTAAGCCAAGTAACTGATGCCCTAAACAAATACCAAATACAGGTAAGTTAGTGGCTAAAATTTCTTTAATCGCTTCAATTGCGTAAGTACATGGCTCTGGATCACCTGGGCCATTAGATAAAAATACGCCATCTGGGTTCATAGCTAAAACTTCTGATGCAGGAGTTTCGGCTGGTACAACAGTTAATCTACAACCACGGTCAACTAACATACGTAAGATGTTACGTTTAGCACCAAAATCGTATGCAACAACATGAAATGGTTTTTCAGTTGGCGTTACAAAGCCTTCACCTAAAACCCAGCTGCCTTCTGTCCATTCGTATTTTTCTTTAGTAGAAACAACTTTTGCTAAATCCATACCTTTAAGCCCTGGAAATGCTTTTGCTTGAGCTAATGCACTTGCTTCATCAAGTGTTTCGCCTTCAGCAAGGTCGCCAGCAATGATACAACCGTTTTGAGCACCTTTTTCACGTAATATACGTGTGAGCTTACGTGTATCAATGTCAGCAATACCTAGAATATTATTGCGAGCTAAGTAATCACTTAGGTTTTCTTCATTTCTGAAGTTACTTGCTAATAAAGGTAAATCTCTAATAACTAAACCTTTTGCTACAATATCACCCGACTCTTCATCTTCTGAATTTGTACCGGTATTACCAATATGTGGGTAAGTAAGCGTAACAATTTGTTCTGCATATGATGGATCAGTAAGAATTTCTTGGTAACCAGTCATTGAAGTATTAAATACTACTTCTCCAACAGCCGCCCCATCTGCACCAATAGCGGTGCCTTTAAATACAGTGCCGTCTTCAAGCACTAAAATGGCAGATTTAGTCAATTTAACCTCCGTAAAGAAGAAAACAAACTTAACAATAAATAACTAAAACTTTATTATTAAGTATAAAAGTAACATCTAATATATTTACTAAATGTTAGATATAAAAAATGCCAAAAAATCGTCCTGAGTACTAAAAGACCTGAATTTTTGACAAAATCCACTTATTTTACGCTTGTATTGTATATTCGTCTAGTCAAAAATGTAAAAAAACAAGTGTTTATTTGAATTTTTATTCAAAACTGCCAAAAGTAGCAGTTATCTTAAAAAAACTTTTATTTCAAACCTAAAACATCCTGCATATCGTAATAGCCATTATCAGCTTCACTCAACCAAAATGCGGCGCGCATAGCACCTAAAGCAAATGTCATACGTGAACTGGCTTTGTGGGTGATTTCTAAACGTTCGCCAATATCAGCAAAAAATGCAGTATGCTCCCCTACTATGTCGCCAGCTCTTACAGTAGCAAAACCTATGGTTTCTTTATCGCGCTCACCTGTGATGCCTTCTCGACCATAAACAGCACACTTATTTAAGTCTCTGCCTAGGGTGTCTGCAATCACTTGTCCCATTTTTACAGCGGTTCCAGACGGTGCGTCTTTCTTAAATCTATGATGAGCTTCAAATATTTCAATATCAGTATGTTCACCAATCGCTTTCGCGGTGATCTCTAATAGCTTAAATAATAAGTTAACACCGACGCTTGTATTAGGCGCAAGTATCACTGGGATAGTTTCACCAGATTGTTTAATTTCATCGACTTGTTGGTCATTAAAGCCTGTAGTACCAATAACTAAGGCTTTATTATGTTGCTGACACCATTTTATGTTCTCTAGTGTGGTTTCTATTGAGGTAAAATCAATAAATACATCAGCTTCAAGTAGTTCATTTAGATCAACAGAGGTTTTAGAACCTATAGCACCAATACCAGCTAGCTCACCTAAATCAAAATCAACAAATGAAGACGATGCTCTAACGCTACCGCCTACTAATTCAATTGATTCATGCTCGATTGCTGCTTGAATTAAATTGCGGCCCATTCGACCACTACATCCTAATATAGCTACTTTTACTTTCATTCTTTGTCTCTTTATTTCTTAAAATCAAATATCTAAAATGTTTTACGTTATTTTGAAAGGCTGAGCTAATTCAATAGCATTTTCTATTTCGTGTGAAACAACACTCACTATTTTCCCTATACTTTCTGAGCTTTCATCATTCGCGATATGATAAAACGCAGAAAAATCGGTAAACAACTCGTTATTTTCATCATAAAACAACCAATTTATACATACATCTAAAGTGTTCTTTTGACAATATTGATAGCTGGATTTATCTGCAACTATACGAGAAATATTGGCATGCTTTAAAATAGTAAATATATCTATAAATTCTTGTTTAAATTGTTCTTCATTTTGTAAGTAAGCAATCTTTTCAGGTGTATGTAATGTACAAGGTAAATGATAACAACTTAATGCGGCTGCCATATCGTATGCTTTGAATGCATTAATGTAGCGGGTAAATAATTCATTCAACTCGTGTTCTACATTCATTAATCTGTTTACCTAATAGATGCCTGTTAGCAATGTACGTACTGTAAATTGTGCAGATATAAAAAAGCCCTCAACGGAGGGCTTTAAAATAATAACTAACTAACGATAGTTAATAATTCAACTTCAAATATCAAGGTTGCGTATGGAGGAATAGCTCCTTGAGAACCACGCTCGCCGTATGCTAAGTTAAATGGAATGAATAAACGCCATTTAGAACCTTCAGTCATTAGTTGTAATGCTTCAGTCCAACCAGCGATAACACCGCCTACTGGAAACTCAGCAGGTTGACCGCGATCAACAGAGCTATCAAAAACATCGCCGCTAACTAATGAACCGTGGTAATGAACACGAACAGTGCTTTCAGCTGATGGCTTTTCGCCTTCGCCTGTTGCGATTACTTCGTATTGTAAACCTGATTCTGTAACAGATACTTCATCACGCTTTGCATTTTCTAATAAAAATGCTTCGCCTTCAGCTGCTAATTCTTTAGCTGCTTCTTGCTCTTGCTCTTGTAATTTTTTAGAGATAATACCAAAAGCTTCATTTAAGTCTTCTTCGCTTACTTGGCTTGCAACGTCTGCAATAGCGTCAGCTATACCAGCTTGTACTGCTGTTACGTCGAAATCTTTAAATGGGTTGTTACGTAATTGGTCACCTAATTGACGACCTACACCGTAACTTACACGTGCTTCGATTGAATCAAATTTGTTTTCAGACATTATTGGGTCTCTTTTATATCAGCTTTGCTTTTCTGTATTTAAATAACTTACTCACAATTAACTCGTTTATATAAACATTGAGGCTAATTGTTCAACTTTTAAACACAGATCCGCTTTAAATAAATTTCGCGCGAAATAATAGCACAAAACATATATTCAAGCCACTTCAAGATAGACGTTTTAGCTTTGAATATGGGACGAATGTTGAGTGATATTGTTAATGAATAATTCAACGCCCAGTTCAATCATTATATAGCGGTGTTATGTTCACTCGACAGTTTACCGTTAGACTTAAAAGTTCTGCGTTATTTAAAAAACAGATAAGCATAGGCCAAAGACAGAGCCAGTACAGTGATATTGGTGAGCTAAGCTGGCTTGATTAGATTTCCTAAAGCTTGAGCCTTTGGGCAATAAAGTTAATAATACTGTCCTGCATTCTTATTAGATTAGATTATGACGTCAAACAGCAATTCACATACACAAACATCAGAAGAAAAAAGCTTAATCAGTTTATTACCCTTTGGTGTGTTTTTAGGATTATTTTTAGGTACAGGTATTGTTTTAACCTTAAATGGTGTCGATTTTGCTTTTTATCAATTACCAGCAAGCATAGCGATAATTCCAGCAATTCTTTTTGCTATATTTTTAGGTAAAGCTTCAATAAACACGCAAATTAACCAATTTATTGATGGTGCAGGTCATAACAACATTATTACCATGTGTGTTATTTACTTACTAGCAGGAGCTTTTGCCACAGTTGCTAAATCTACAGGGAGTGTTGATGCAAGTGTGCAGCTTGGCTTATCAGTATTTCCTGATTACCTACTATTACCTGGTTTATTTATTGTTGCGGCCTGTTTATCTACTGCCATGGGCACGTCAATGGGTACCATCGCAGCGATTGCACCTATTGCTTTAGGCTTTATAGAAACCGCCAATTTAGACGCAGGTATAGTGGCAGGTTGTATTATCTCAGGTGCTATATTCGGTGATAATTTATCTTTTATTTCTGACACAACAATAGCCTCCACCCGAAGTCAGGGCGCTAAAATGAGCGATAAGTTTAAGGTTAACTTTAAATTTGCCATTCCCGCCGCACTCATTTGTTTAGTTATATTCTTTATTATTGGTGAAGATATTCCATTTGAACAAGCTACAGACATTTCTTTGATTGGTCTTATTCCTTATATAGTAATTCTAATATTAGCTTTATCAGGTGTTAATGTGTTTGTTGTGTTAATTGTCGGAATTATTTTAGCTGCCGCTATAGGTATGCTGAGTAATGATTATCAATTATCCACTTGGGTTAATGATATAAACGCGGGCTTCTCGGGCATGCAAGATACTATGATATTAGCTTTATTTATTGGTGGTTTAAGTGAATTAATTAAACAGCAAGGTGGATTAGCCGCATTAACTTCGGGTGTAAAATCTTTAGCTAATAAACTTTGCCCAAACAATAAAAAGCGATCAGCGGGTATTGGTATTGCGGGTTTAGCTTTTGCTTGTAACTTCTTCACTGCAAATAATACCGTATCTATTATAGTGACGGGTGAAGCAGCTAAAAACTTAGCCACTGATGGTGATTTACCGCCAGCTCACTCCGCCAGTATTTTAGATATATATGCTTGTATCAGCCAAGGACTTTTACCTTATGGCGCTCAAGCCCTGTTATTAGGTGCTACTCTTAAAATATCGCCCGTTGAAGTGGTGCTAAGTTCCTTCTATCCTATGGTATTATTTTTTGTCGGTGGTTATGCTTTTTGGCGAGCAACAAAGTAACTCCATTACATCACCTGCTATCAACTAAAATGAATACATAAAAAAGGGCGTAAAACCTTAAGTTTTACGCCCTTTTTGCATCTAAGAATGTATAGATTAGCTAATTTTAACTCGTATTAACGACAAGTTAACTTTTTGGTGTTTCTGCTACTTCAGAAATAGGTATATAACTAGGCTTTACACAAGTTGGTGCTTTAGTGCCTGCCATTAACTTTTTAGATTCGGCTAAATGATCAGTTAGTTGCTTTATACGGGTTGTATTTGAAGGATGCGTTGATAAAAATTCAGGCTGAGATGAGGTAGAGTTTTTCGCCATATTTTCCCATAGTCTAATACTTGCACTTGGTTCAAAACCTGATTTAGCCATAAGGTCTTGGCCTACAATATCAGCTTCACTTTCATGGGTTCTGCCATATGGCATTAATACGCCGTATTGAACACCCAAACCTAAGCCAGCCATCCAAAGTGCTTGATTTTGATTTTGCTGAATAGCAAGTGCCACACCCGCTAATGCTAATCCACCTTGCGCCACTTGGTTTGAAGATAAACGTTCATTAGAGTGATGTTCTATAACATGCCCTACTTCGTGTCCCATAATTGCAGCAAGCTGGTCTTGGTTTTCAGTAACATTTAAAATGCCAGTATAAACCCCAATTTTCCCACCCGGTAAAGCAAAAGCATTAATTTGTGGTGAATCAAATACTACCACTTCCCAATCACCATCATGTGCTGATTTAGGAACGTTAACTGTAATAGTATCAGCCACACATTGTACAAATTGGTTTGTCGCAGGATCTTTACTAATTTTAACTTCTGCTTTCATTTGTTCGAAAGATGTTGCTCCCATTTTGCTTAATTCTGTATTTGAATAAAGCATAATTTGGTTTCTTCCTGAAGAAGATGTACTACAAGCACTTAGTAATAATTGAGCGACTACAGCACTCAGTAATAATTTTTTCATGAAAATTCCTAATTCAATCATCTAATTGAAGATATGTTTATAATATTCAAATTTTAGCGTGAGATCGACCTTTCAATTCAGTCTTTTAAAAGTTCTTTAATAATATGTAATGCGAATTTTAACTCATCTTCAGACTTTGCAGCCATTAAAGATATTCTTACAGCCGATTGACTAGCAAAACTATCACAAGCTTTAACCTTAGCAGGTTTCCTTTTAATAATATTTTCATCCGCCATAAAATAATCAGCACTTGAGACTAATACACCTCTTTTCTCTAGCGCTTTACTGAAAGCTTCACTTGTCCATTTATCAGGTAAAGTTAACCATAAATGAAAACTATTTATCTGTGAGATAACTTTTACCGATAGCTCCTCAGCTTTGAGTATTTGTCGGGCAATAGTTTGACGCTTACGAGCAATATCACTTTGTTGATGTTGAATAGCTAATGCTTGTCCTGAAAATATGAGTTTAGCGGCTATAGCTAAAGTCATTGGCACAGGCATCCATATTGTATTACGTATAGTCGCCTCGATTCGCTGTTTAAACGCTTCGGGAAACACAATAAAACCAACGCGTAATCCAGGAAAGATACATTTAGATAAACTACTTAAATAAAAACCATGCTTAGGTGCAAAGTTAGATATGGCTGGTAGTTCAGGACTCAAAAAACCATACACATCGTCATCAATCATCCAAATATTGTTTTTTATCACTATGTCAGCAATAGCTTGCCTGCGGCTAATGGGCATAACAGATGCCGTTGGATTTTGATGAGAAGCAACCACAATTATTAGCTTAATGTCGTGCTGTTCAATAGCAGCTTCTAATGACTGAGGACTCATTCCTTCTTCGTCCATACTTATAGGAATAAGTTTCCTACCAAACTGTTTAGCTAACGAGATAATACCTGGGTAACAAAGCGCTTCTACAGCAATACTATCGCCATATTCAGTGAGCGTATTAATCAGTACCATCAGACCATGTTGAGCACCACTACATAACGAAACACCTTTATCATCCAATAATATACCTTGAGTGCTAAGCCAATGATGCGCAGCTTGGTGATCCGTTAAACTACCTCCAGCAACGTTATAGTCCATTAAATCAGATAACTGAGATTGTTCACTAAGCTGTTTTATTTGCTCGGTAATTTGCTGATTAGCAATATTAACTTGTGGCTTGATGATAGAAAGATTAATACTTTTAAGATCATTCGCTTTAATCGCTTGAGGTAAAACAGGACATGATGAAACAAAACTCCCCTTGCCAACTTTGCTACTAATTAACCCTTTGCGTTCAGCTTCTTTATAGACTTTAGTAACCGTAGCAATAGCAATTGATAATATTGAAGCGAGCTCTCTGTGAGTAGGCAGTTTGTCACCTGCTTTTAATACGCCTTGTTCAATGGCTGAACTTAGCTGTAAAAGGAGCGTTTGATGTAACGTTAACTTACTTTTCTTGTGATCAATGCCATCAAGCCAATGTAATGATTCAGACATTCCTCTCCCTTAATGAATAAGTAAAACAAGCAACAGTAGTACAATCTACACATTGTACTACTCGCAGTGATAAAAGCTTAAATTTTTTCACGTTAATGCTCATAAAAACGCTGAATACCTTCACAATAAATCGCTTCTTTCGCTAATTACTGATTAAATAATTATCTTATTTTAGTAGCATATTTTTAGCGGAGTATTTTAAATGAAAGTAGCATTTATTGGTTTAGGTACAATGGGATATTCTATGGCGGGTCACTTACAAAATAGTGGCTTAAACGTTACCGTATTCAATAGAACACAAACGAAAGCACTTGCATGGCAAAGTGAATATAACGGTGCTATTGCCCTTACACCTAAAGAAGCAGTAAAAGATGCTGAACTAGTTATGTGCTGTGTAGGTAACGACAATGATTTACGTGATGTTTGCTTCAGTGAAAATGGCATATTAGCAGGATTAAAAGCTGGAGCTATTTTAGTTGACCACACAACCACATCAGCTGAAGTTGCTAAAGAAATATCTATTGCTTGCCTCAAGCAAAACAATGAATTTTTAGATGCACCTGTATCAGGTGGTGAAATTGGCGCACAAAACGGCGCATTAACCATAATGGTAGGCGGTGATGAAGCAAAATTTACACAAATAGAAAGCACGCTTAATATCTACGCTAAACAAGTAACACGATTAGGTGAAGTAGGTGCAGGTCAAACATGTAAAATGGTTAATCAACTTTGTATCGCTGGTATATTACAAGGGCTATCAGAAGGTTTAACATTAGCACAAAAGTCAGGGCTAGATTTAGTCACGGTAAGAGATGTTCTTAAACATGGCGCCGCGCAATCATGGCAGCTAGAGCAACGCACCCATACCATGGCAGCAGATGAATTTGATTTTGGTTTTGCTATAGATTGGATGAGAAAAGATCTAGCCATATGTCTTGAACAAGCCGAAAAACTGCATGTAAATTTACCTGTCGCAAAAATGGTAGATGCCTCTTACGAACGTCTACAGCAACAAGGCTTTAACCGTTGCGATACTTCTGTATTGATTAAAGATATTAAGTAATAAATACTAATCTATGCTATACCTGATCTAAACTTAACTCGAAAGTAATATGATCAGGTAAAAAGTAAAATCGAATGCTCTTCAAAAGTGTATACAAAATGGAAAAAAACAATCTATAGCTTATATTTACATGTAATCAGCTAAAAGAGCTGCTCAGAATAATTAAGGCTTTATATGAACATTAGAAACCTAAAAATAAAACGTCGTTTACAGCTTAATCTAGTCATTGTATTTATCTCTTTCGTCATTTTCATTCTTTTAACCCTAAATGCATTTAAATCATCACTCTTAGAGCAAAAATATGAGAAGACTGAAAATTTAGTTGGCGTTGCATATGATGTTATTGAATATAACTTTTCTCGAATAAAGCTAGAAGGAATAAGCACAGAAGAAGCACAAGAAGCAGCTAAAAGTACTATTAATTCATTACGCTACGATAAAATAAATTATTATTGGATTAATGATTATTCAGCAACCATGATAATGCACCCAATTAAACCGGCATTAATTGGAAAAGATTTATCAGAGTTTAAAGATCCTAACGGCTTAAAATTATTTCAAGAAATAGTAAATGTTGCTAAGAGGCAAAATGAAGGTTTCTTATCATTCTACTGGGCTAAGCAAACAGGAGAAGAACCTATAGAAAAAGTCGGTTATGTTAAAGGCTTTAAGGAATGGGGCTGGATTGTAGGTTCAGGTATTTATCTTGATGATGTGGATGCTGAATTTGCTTCCATGGCAATACTTACCTCTAGTATTGGTGGTATTGCCTTTATTATTTTTACAATTTTCACTGTATTTATTCAACGTTCTATCCTTAAACCATTGAATGAAACTGTTGAAATGATCACAGATATTAGTGAAGGAGAAGGTGATCTCACCAGACGCTTACAGGTTAAAGGAAACGATGAACTTACAAGTTTAACTCGTGGTTTTAATATGTTTTCTGAAAAAATAGCTCGCTTAGTGACGGATGTAGATTCAAGTGCGGTTCAAGTTAAAGATAATGCCAAATCTTTAGATAACTTAAACCAAAAAGCTAAATCATTAGCTGAACAACAAAACGATCAAACAGGTCAACTTGAACATTCAATGCAAGAAATGCAGGCTACGATTAATGAAATAGCTAAAAATGCTGAATATGCTGCGCTTGAAACAAATCAAGGTAAAGATTTAGCTTATGAAGGACAAAATATTGTACTTAATACCGTAAAAGAAATTGAAGCCTTATCAGTAAATGTTCAAGAAGCTTCTGAAGTTATTAAAACACTGGCTGATGAAACAGAGAACATAGGTACAGTACTCGATGTAATAAGAAGCATAGCTGACCAAACTAACCTACTCGCACTTAACGCAGCTATTGAAGCCGCTAGGGCTGGAGAGCATGGCAGAGGTTTTGCCGTAGTCGCTGATGAAGTAAGAACTTTGGCGAGTAGAACGGGACAATCCACCGAAGAAATACAAAAAATGATTTATAAGCTACAACAAGGCAGTAGCTCTGCCGTAGCCGTTATTGAATCAAGTGCGGTAAAAGCTATTGAAACAACCACTCATGTTAATCAAGCCAATGACGCGTTATATAAAATTTCAGAAGTTATACAACGAATTAACGACATGAATATGCAAATAGCGACAGCGGCAGAAGAGCAATCATTATCAGCTAATGAAATTAACGAAAGTGTGCAACGTATTTCAACTTTATCGCATGAGTCTTTGGAAGGTACAGAGTCTGCAGCTCAACGTTCTTCAGAGTTAAATGATATGGGAGAAAATTTATTACAAAAGCTCAGCTCTTTTAAAGTCAATTAATAGCCTATATTACAGTAAGTAAAAGCGAGTTATTGCAGTAAGCTAATAACTCGCTTCCTTAAATAAATTCATTTTCAGCGTATAATTATCAAATAACAAAATTGACTTAGATCCTACATATAAAATGTATCAATCAACTTTTTATTACTCGACACACACCCCTTTCCTTATAAAGTTTATCTGGTTTTAAACACTAATCTACTGTGTATCTATTTTGAATGATTAGACCCAGAAAATCTAACAGCTTGACTCTAAGGTAATACTTGCTTGTTAATAAGAAAAGTAGATTTCAAATGATATACAAAATGGAAAAAAATCAATCCATAGCTTATATTTATATATAATCAGCTAAAAAAGCTGATCTAAATAATTAAGGCTTAATATGAATATTAGAAACCTCAAAATAAAACGTCGTTTACAGCTTAATTTAGTTATTGTATTTATCTCTTTCATTACCTTCATATTTTTGACCCTAAATGCATTCAAATCATCACTTTTAGAGCAAAAATATGAAAAAACTCAAAACCTAGTTGAAGTCGCTTATGAAATTATTGAGCATAACTTTAGCTTAATAAAATCTGAAGGTATAAGTTCACTTGAAGCACAAAAATTAGCTAAAAGTGCCATAAATGCTCTGCGATACGATAAAACAAATTATTACTGGATAAATGATTATTCAGCAACCATGATAATGCATCCGATCAAACCCGCATTAAATGGTAAAGACCTATCTAAATTTGAAGATCCAAACGGCTTAATGTTATTTCAAGAAATGGTAAATATTGTAAAAAAACAAAATGAAGGTTTTGTTCCTTATTACTGGGCTAAAAATACAGGCGAAAAACCGGTAGCTAAAATTAGTTATGTTAAAGGCTTCAACCAATGGGGTTGGATTGTAGGTTCAGGTATTTATCTTGATGATGTTGATGCTGAATTTTCTTCTATGGCTATTTTAACTTCAAGTATTGGATCAATTGCATTCTTTGTTTTTGCAGTCTTCACTGTATTTATTCAACGTTCTATCCTTAAACCATTGAATGAAACTGTTGAAATGATCACAGATATTAGTGAAGGTGAAGGAGATCTCACTAGACGTTTAGAAGTTAAAGGAAACGATGAACTTACGAGTTTAACCCGTGGCTTTAATATGTTTTCTGAAAAAATAGGTCGCTTAGTGACGGATGTAGATTCAAGTGCGGTTCAAGTTAAAGATAATGCAAAATTTTTAGATAACTTAAACCAAAAAGCTAAATCATTGGCTGAACAACAAAATGATCAAACAGGTCAACTTGAACATTCAATGCAAGAAATGCAAACCACAATTAATGAAATAGCTAAGAATGCAGAATGTGCTGCACATGAAACAAATGATGGGAAAGATTTAGCAAATGAAGGACAAAATATTGTACTTAACACCGTAAAAGAAATTGAAGCCTTATCGGTAAATGTTCAAGAAGCTTCTGAAGTGATTAAAACCCTTGCTGATGAAACTGAAAGCATAGGCACAGTATTAGATGTGATAAGAAGTATAGCTGACCAAACGAATCTACTCGCACTTAACGCAGCTATTGAAGCTGCTAGAGCTGGAGAGCATGGCAGAGGTTTTGCCGTAGTCGCTGATGAAGTAAGAACTTTAGCGAGTAGAACGGGACAATCTACCGAAGAAATACAAAAAATGATTTATAAACTGCAACAAGGCAGTAGCTCTGCCGTAGCAGTTATTGAATCAAGTGCGGTAAAAGCTATTGAAACAACCTCTCATGTTAACCAAGCCAATGATGCGTTATATAAAATTTCAGAAGTTATACAACGAATTAATGACATGAATATGCAAATAGCCACCGCAGCTGAGGAGCAATCGTTATCAGCCAATGAAATTAACGAAAGTGTACAGCGTATTTCAACCTTATCGCATGAGTCTTTAGAAGGAACTGAATCTGCAGCTCAACGTTCTTCAGAGTTGAATGATATGGGGGAAAACTTATTGCAGAAGCTCAGCTCTTTCAAAGTGAGTTAATACAGTTAGGTTCTTTAACTTAAATAGATGAAATAAAAAATGCTCAACTACTTAGTAGTTGAGCATTTTTTTCATAGTAAGTTAACTTATAAATTAAATTACAGCATTGTAATAAAAGCTAAAAATATTTATTTACAACCAAACAATTTGTTCGTTTTAATTTCTTCTACTGCTGCTTCAGGAACAGAACTTTCCCAACCATCAGAACCAGACGCTAGCTGTTTTAATACTTCTCTTGAGTAGATACGACATAAGTTAGTATCGCTACATTCAATACCTGAAATAAAGTTATTCTCTAATAAATGCTTATATAAGTAACGTAAGTGATCAGGCACTCTTACTTTTGAAAAATCAGTGAGCTCACCTACATCATCAAGTTCAGGATAAACAAACATACGAGTATTATCTGGGAACAACTTACCAAAAGCTTCAAGAATTCCACCTTCTACGCCACGATAATATTGTTCATCAAATATTTGTCGCATATTCATCATACCCACAACAATACCAATTTGTAATTGTGTATATTGGCGGAAGTAAGCACGAAGAGAGAAGTAACGAGTATAATCTGAAATCATTACGCTATAGCCTAATGAGTTAAGTAGTCGTACTCGAGCAATAATATCCGCCTCAGGTACTTTAGCGTCGTTACCGTGAGGGTCATTTAGCGATATTTCAGCTATCGCTATAGTGCTCTTCCCATCTAAATTATTAAGTGCATTGAAAGATTTTTTACCTTGCTCAATCATATCAACATTCAATTTAGTTACAGGCTTAAACGAACCACGAATTGTTAATACATTCTTCTTGTATAACATATCAGCTGGAACAGTAACTGAGCCATCAGGTTTGAACATAATGGCACGCGTTTTCCAGCTACGAATTAAGTGAAGGTTGATGGCACGGTTATCGATATCTTCAAAATAAGGTCCTTCGAACTCAATCGCATCAATTTCTATACGATCTTTACCAATATTGTCTGTTAACGAATCAATAATATTTTTAGGATTTTCAAAATAATAATAAGCGGCATATATTAAATTTACACCTAAATCACCTAATGCAGCTTGTTGTAACTCAGCATTTTCATCATGCATACGTACATGAATAGTGATATTTGATGGCTCAGCGCCTGGATACATTTGAACTCGAACACCACACCAAGCATGACATTCATTTTTACGGTTAAAACTTTTTGCTGCAACAGTTGCTGCATAAGAGAAATAGCGTGACGATTTAGAGCGTATGTCCCCTACTCGGTCAACAACCAAGTCAAACTCTTGAGTCATCATTGCTTTTACACGAGCTTTACTTACATAACGCCTATCTTCTTGTACACCATAAATAGCGTCAGAAAACTTCATATCGTAAGCAGACATCGTTTTAGCGATAGTACCTGCAGCTGCTCCAGCTAAAAAGAATTGCCTAGCAACTTCTTGACCTGCACCAATTTCAACAATAGTACCGTACTTTTTTTCATCAAGGTTTAGACGTAAGGCTTTGTTACTAGTACTGCGCGAGCTAACTTTTTTGTCCATGAGTTCTCCAAACTTCATCAAGAGGTTCACAATAGCTTATCTAACTAAACTCAATTAAGTAAGGTTAAAAATAAGCAACATGTAAGGATATAGTTTTTATTAATTATATATATTATAACGACTTCTTAGGACTTTGTTATTAAATATTATTTTCCTTAACAACTATATAAAAGGGAATAGTATAAATAAGGCTCAAAACTGGGATAATAAGAACTTTAAAGGCAAATTTTATCTGTTAGATTTCCCATAAAAGGGATGTAAGAATGGACAAAATAATGAAACTTACCTTGTTGAGTTATTTTTCTGTTTCAAAAAAATCAAGTAAAACTAATTGAATCTACTCAATACCAATATATTTATGCACTTGAATAGACAAACGCCAGTTGTTTTTAATACAAGTTTCAATGGCTAATTCAGTCGCGCGTTGTTTTTGGCTAATAGGCTGTAAATAAATAGGTGTATCAGTTACTTCATGTTCAGCTAATAAGTTAGTTAACTCTTCAACATGATGTTCCGTCGCGACAGGATGTTTAATTTCGTTAGCACGATCTAAAGCGCTACGTAGAATTTTATATCCGCCTTTCATATTAATCTTCGGTGACACCGTAACCCAGCACTTATCCGTCACTTGTATTTCAAAAGTACCTGATGTTTCAACCTGACAACTATAACCTTGTACTTCAAAACCTTCACATAAAGGTGTTAAATCAACCATACAAGGTTCACCACCAGTAATAACTATATGCTTAGCTTGATAGCCTTTGGTTTTTACCCAAGCGAGGATCTGTTCAACAGACATGTTTGCCCATTGTGTCGTTTCTTCATTTTTACTTGCCATAATTTCAGTGCTAACTGAATCGTCAAGATTTATGTCCCATGTGTGTTTAGTATCACACCAAGAACACGCTACAGGACAGCCCTGTAGACGAATAAAAATAGAAGGTTGACCTGTAAAAGACCCTTCACCTTGAATGGTTTCGAAGAACTCATTAATTTTATAGCAAGTTGTTTTCACTTTTATGCTTTAGCCTGTGTTGATTTTCTAGTAAAATGCGCGCGATTACTATTCCAATCATTATTATACCTCAAGAGACATTAGAAATGGCTAACAAAGTTGTTGTTATTTATTCAGGCGGCATGGATTCATTCACCGTACTTAATCGCGCTTTAAAAGATGGAAAAGAAGTGTTTGCACTTTCTTTCGATTACGGACAACGACATGTAAAAGAGCTTGAGTGTGCAAGCCATGTTTGTGGAGAACTTAATGTACATCATAAAGTTATTGATATTTCAGCTATCAACCAGTTATTAGCAGGTTCATCATTAACTGATGATATAGATATTCCTGAAGGTCACTACGAAGCTGAAAACATGAAGTCGACTATTGTGCCAAATCGCAACATGATTTTACTTTCATTAGCCGTTGGCTATGCAGTTTCAGTAGGTGCTGAGCAAGTTTATTACGGCGCACATTCTGGTGACCATGCAATTTACCCTGATTGTAGACCTGAATTTGTGATGAAGATGAATGACGTTTGTCAAATTGCAAACTACGAAGCAGTTGAAATATTTAGCCCGTACTTAAATGTTAACAAAACGGCTATTTTAACTGACGGCATCAGCATGAACTTAGACTACAGCCACACATGGACTTGTTATAACGGTCGTGAAAAAGCCTGTGGAAAATGTGGTGCTTGCCAAGAAAGGTTAGAAGCATTTGAAGAAAACAACGTAACTGACCCTATTGCTTATGAAGCTTAAATAATCAAATAATTCAAATGGACAATAGTGTTATGTCACAAGTAAAGCACTATGTGACAAAGCAGCTATTATAGCATTACTATTAAGGATATTATGTTTCAACATTACATATTAACACGCTTTAATTTGCGTAAAGAAGACTGGAATACCACCAAAACAAATACAAAAGTATTAACTGATGAGTGGATGAGGAATCGTCTTGAATTATTTGAGAATTATTGTTTTTCATCTCTTAAGCATCAAAGTGAGAAAAACTTTACGTGGTTAGTTTTCTTTGATACAAGTACACCAGAAGAATTTCGCCAAATAATTAGTCGATTAGATGCAGAATTTACGGCATTCACTCCTATATATATCGATGGTATGAACGCTTTTTATCCATCTATAAAAAAGGAAATACAAGCTAGTCTTACTCAGCCGTACCTTATTACATCAAGACTTGATAACGATGATGCTTTACACCAAGATTATGTAAAAGAAGTTCAGGCTAATTTTAATCAACAAGATTTTATGGCTGTTGATTTTATTGATGGGTTTACTTTGCAAATAGCACCTCAAGTTAGATTCGCTAAACGCTCACATGTGCATAACCCATTTTTAAGTTTGATTGAAAAAAGTGAAGGTTTTAAAACAATTTGGGCAAATGATAGACATGGTGCTTGGTCGAAAACAAAAAAAGTGACACCGATTAGAAATAAACCTATGTGGATGTCTGTGATCCACATGGAGAACAAAGTAAATGATTTTCATGGCTTTGGGAATGTAGATTGGCAAGAAGCATCTAAATTCAATATAAATAAGAATGTGTTAGATGATCTAAAGGCTGAAATGGTTTCATTTGAAAGTTGGAAAAAATCAAGCTTTCAAAATCAAATTAAGACTTCATGGAAGGTAGGCTCTAAACTACTAAAACGAAAGTTAAGCCTTTAATCTATACTATAATTAAATTGCCTAATTAAATTAAAAATAAGTAGGCAGCTTAATCCAACGTTAAAATTAAACTAAAGCGCTTTAACCACGTCTTTAATTAAATCAGGTCCTTGATAAATAAAGCCTGTGTAAACTTGTACTAATTTAGCTCCTGCATCTATTTTCTCTTTCGCGTCAGCACCATTTGAAATACCACCTACACCAATAATAGGTAATTTATTATCTAACGCTTTTGCCAATAACTTGATAATTTGTGTACTTTTTTCTTTTACTGGCGCACCACTTAATCCACCCATCTCTTCGCCATGTTCTAAACCTTCAACGCCTTCACGAGAAAGTGTCGTATTCGTTGCGATTACACCATCGATGTTATTAGCAATTAAACATTCTGCGATAGATTCAACTTCTGGTTCTGTTAAGTCTGGTGCAATTTTCACAGCGAGTGGTACATATTTACCATACTTTTCAGCAAGAACAGTTTGCTCAGCTTTAAGTGATGAAAGTAACTCGTTTAATGCATCACCATATTGTAATGAACGTAAACCAGGGGTGTTCGGTGAAGAGATATTAATCGTGATGTACGATGCAAAGTTATACACTTTTTGCATACAAATAATGTAATCATCTTTTGCATTTTTTTCAGGTGTGTCTTTATTTTTACCTATGTTAATGCCTAAAACACCTTTGAACTGTGCTTTACGTACTTCATCTACTAGGTAATCAACACCTTTGTTATTGAAGCCCATACGGTTAATGACTGCATTAGCTTCAGGTAATCTAAAAATACGTGGTTTTTCGTTACCTGGTTGTGGGCGAGGAGTTACTGTACCGACTTCTACAAAACCAAACCCCATAGCACCAAAAGCAGGAATACATTCGCCATTTTTATCTAACCCTGCAGCTAAACCAATGGGATTAGGAAAGTCGATCCCCATTACCGTAACGGGTTTAGAAGGTACGTTTTGACAATATAACGCTCTTAAAGGTGTAGTACCTGTGCTTTTTAACGCTTTTATAGTCATTTCATGAATAGTTTCAGCGTCAAACTTAAAAAACACTTTACGAATTGCAGAATAAAACATAATACCTCAGGGTTTTAGCAAAAAAATTATTGGGTTAATTAGTTTGGTATTTATTAGTTTTCAGAAAGTAGCTGACTTTTTAATGTTACTGAAATAAAAAATCCCCACACAATGGTGGGGATTTTATCAGTTAAAGATTAACCAATAAAGGCACTTTAATTAATTTAACCCTGAAAGATCAACAGACCCTAAATATTCTACTTATCTGGATCACACTTTAAGCTAAGTAGCATTAATTCACGTAACGCGACTGAGAATTTAGCAAACTCATGAGTCTCACCAATTCTAAACTCAGATAAGATATGTTTCCAACGTCCAAGTGACTGTTTATTTTCTTTAAACCAATGATCTAATAACTCGTCTGTTTTCTTACTCTTACAATCTGCACGTAAAATTACGCTGGTAAGAGAACGTTGCTGCCAATCTAATTCTTCTCTGTAAGAAGATCTAGCAAGTGCTTGCCAATGATTAGCAACAGGCTGACGTGTTATTTGATCTAAAAACCAATGTAAGTCTAATCGAGCACCAAGCTCAAAATAGGCAGTCGCTACTATGCTAACATCTCGACTGTCTTCAGCAGTTAACTCGGCAATATCCATGGTTGAGAAAATAGAGCTAAGTTTAGCAACGTAGCTTGCAACATCTTCAGGTACATTCGAATTAATTAATTCAGCTTCAGCACTTTTTAACTGTTCACAATCGTCTTCAGTCATGTAGCTGTATAAGTTTGTTGTTAAATCAATAAAGGTTGAGCGATAGAATTTAATTGATTCTGCAACATCTAAAGCTTTATTACGATGACGTAAGAACCAACGTGTTGCTCGTCTTACTGTTCGACGTATTTGAAATAACATTTCTGTTTGAACAGCTGTTGGTATTTGATTATCTAAAGCTTCAATTCTCTTCCACATATCAGCCATACCAAACACATTACTTGCCACTGTATAACAGTTAGCTATCTCAGCCACTGTTTCGCCTGTTTCTTCAAACATACGATTAACAAAGTTAAAGCCCATGTCGTTGCCAATTGCATTAGCAAGTTGTGTCGCAATAATTTCGGCACGTAGCGGATGGCTCTGCATTTCAGTTAAGTATTTTTGTTGAAGCATTTGAGGGAAATATTCAACTAAAAACTTATCGTAATATGAATTACCCGTGATTTCAGGACAAACTAAATCGTCTTTCAATACCATTTTGTTGTAGGCAAGTAATACCGATAACTCAGGTCGAGTTAAGCCAACACCTTTAACTAAACGGTCTGCAATTTCGTCATCATTAGGAATAAACTCTAGTGCGCGATCAAGCTTACCTGTGCGTTCAAGTTCATGAATAAAACGTGACTGCTCTTTTAACTGACTACCACCACGCATTGCGGTAATAGACAATGAATGTGTTTGACGGTAACAATCTTCTAGCACTTTAACAGATACATCGTCGGTCATATCGTAAAGTAATTTGTTACGCTGCTTAACCGTTAAATCACCGTTTTGAACTAAAGTGTTAAGTAAAATTTTAATATTTACTTCTTTATCTGAACAATCTACACCGCCTGCATTATCAATAGCATCGGTATTAATACGTCCACCGTGAGCCGCATATTCAATACGGCCTAGTTGAGTAAAACCTAAGTTACCACCCTCGCCTACAATTTTGGCTTTTAGATCTTTACCATTAATTCGTAATGCATCGTTAGCTCTGTCACCTACCTCTAAATGCGTTTCAGAAGAGCCTTTAACGTAAGTTCCTATACCACCGTTCCATAACAAATCTACCGGCATACTTAATAGCGCTTGAATCAACTCGATTGGTGCCATGCTTTGCTTTTTAGTACCCAGCATTTTCATAATTTGCGGTGTAAGCTTTAAAGACTTAGCTGAACGGCTGTAGATTTCTCCACCTTCAGACATAAGCGACTTATTGTAATCTTCCCAGCTACAACCAGGTAAATTAAATAGTCTCTCACGCTCTACATAGGTAGTCGCAGCATCTGGATTTGGATCTACAAAAATGTGTAAATGGTTGAAAGCGGCTTGTAAACGAATATGCTTAGATAACAGCATGCCGTTACCAAATACATCACCCGCCATGTCACCAATAGCAACACAGGTAAAGTCGGTGGTTTGACAGTCGATATCCATTTCTCTGAAGTGACGTTTAACAGATTCCCACCCACCTTTAGCGGTAATACCCATACCTTTATGGTCGTAACCTACACTACCACCGGAAGCAAAAGCATCTCCCATCCAGAAGTTATATTCTTCTGAAATTCCGTTAGCGATATCAGAGAAAGTTGCGGTACCTTTATCTGCTGCAACCACTAAATATGGGTCGTCTTCATCAAGTCTTACAACACTTGGCGGCGGAACGATTTCGCCAGCAACTATGTTATCTGTAATGTCTAATAAACCGCGAATAAAGGTTTTGTAGCATTCTTTACCTGCTTCAAAGATTTCTTGTCTTGTACCTTGAGGAAGTTGTTTACAAACAAAACCACCTTTAGCGCCTACAGGAACAATTACGGTATTTTTTACTTGTTGAGCTTTAACTAAACCTAGCACTTCTGTTCTAAAGTCTTCACGTCTGTCAGACCAACGTAAGCCACCACGAGCGACTTTACCACCACGTAAATGCACACCTTCAACTTGAGGCGAATAAACAAATATTTCAAATGCTGGAACAGGTTTAGGAATATCACTAATTAATTTAGGTTGAATCTTAAAAGAAATATACGGTTTTTCTTCGTTATTCGTATCTGCTTGGAAATAGTTAGTACGAATAGTTGCAGCAATCATTTCAACAACACGACGAATAATTCTGTCGTCATCTAAGTTAGCAACATTATCTAAAGACGTTTCAATATCGCTTTCAACTTTAGTGATAGCTTTTTCAGACGTTTTCTTTTTAGGATCGAATTTTAAATTAAATAATTTAATAATTAATTTGGCAATGCTTGGGTAACGCGAGAAAGTATCTTCAATATAACTTTGACTAAACGTACCACCTATTTGGCGCTCGTATTTAGCAAAGGCTCTTAAAATAGAAACTTCACGACCACCAAGTTCAGCACCTAAAATAAGTCGGTTGAAACCATCGTCTTCAAGCTTTCCTGACCATACTTTAGCAAAAGCGTCTTGGAATAAGTTTTGTACTTTTTCTAAGTTGAATTTGCCTTTACCAGTAAGCAACATTGAGAAATCAAGTATCCAGTAAACTTCGCCGTTAGCTGTTTTAATTGCATACGGGCTTTCACCAATAACTTTTAGCCCAAAGTTTTCTAAAATAGGTAAAACATCAGATAAGTGAATTGGCTCGCCTGAGTGGAATAGTTTTAGTTTAACTAAGCGACTTTCAGCACTTTCTTCTTGTGGCTGATAGAACAACATTTCTAAGTCATTATCAGGTGTTAAGCGTTCAAATTTATCAATATCAACTAAAGCAGTGCCAGGTAAAACTTCATCTTTGTAAGACTGAGGAAAGTGCACGTACTTTCTAGCAAGGGTTTTTCCTAACGCTTCACCTTTATTAGAATTAAGTGCGCCAGCAAGTTTATCGTCCCAGCTACAAGCTGCTTCATTTAGGTTACGTTCAATTTCTTTCACATTAATATCCGCTTTAGTGGATTTAACTCTTACAATATAGTGAGTTCGAGCTTGCGCTGATTCAGAGAAATATGTTGTAAATTCAACATTTTCGTCACTTCCAAAGGCTTCTTTTAAAAGCGCTTGAGTTTGTATTCTTAACTTGGTGTTATAACGCTCTCTTGGCACATAAACCATACAAGAATAGAAACGATCAAAGGTGTCTCTGCGAACAAACAAACCTGAGTAATCACGTTCTTGCATTTGAAATACACCTAAAACATTATTTAATAATGTGGTGGTGTTCGATTGCAGTAACTCGTCTCTTGGATACGTTTCAAGAATGTTAATTAAGGTTTTATAAGCATGGGTATTTTGTGCAAACCCTGACGTTGATAAAACTGCTGCTACTTTCGATTTAATGAGTGGTAAATCTAATGCGCTGTTAGTGTAATAAGCAGAACCAAATAAGCCAATAAAGCGCTCTTCACCTAGCACATTGCCTTTATCGTCAAAACGTTTTACGCCGATATAATCTAATAGCGCAGGACGATGTACACGAGAACGAGAGTTTGACTTGGTTAAAACTAATATGTTTTTACCTAAAGCCACTTCTCTTGCTTCTTCACCTAATTCAGACATCAGTCTTTCTTTAGTGCCTGTAGACTGCTTCATTAAACCAAGGCTAGTATCGTTTTTAGCACTTAATACAACATCACCTTTAATAGAGTCCATATCGTAAGAACGATACCCCATAAAAGTGAAATTGTCGTTTTGAAGCCAGCTCAAAAATTCTAACGTTTCGGCATGCTCTTCTTTAGAACAAGCAAACGATGCTTTTTTAATACTTTTGATGGTTTCACTAAGCTTGTCTTTCATTGGTTTCCAGTCGGTAACCGTTAATGAAATATCGCTTACAACTGAATCTAATTCTTTAACAATATTTTTAAGTAAGCTTTGCTCTGTAATACGATCAACTTCGATAAAAAAAGCAGTTTCGATAATTGTTTCTTTAAACTTCGTATCTGAAGCGGCTGACAAGTCGATTATTTTATTCGATTTATCTCTGATGATTTTAATCGGGCTATTCAACATTAAATGAGGCGTTAGGCCTAAGCGACCTAAAGCGATCCTTAATGAATCAACTAAGAATGGCATATCACGCACAATAACTTCGATAACCGTATGGCTTGATTTCCACCCGTGCTTCGATACCTGCGGATTGAATACTTTAATGATAGGATGCTGATCTTTGTGCTCGTTAAGGGTATTCCATAAACTTAGCGTCGCGCCATACATATCGCTGTCATTACGATTATTTAAATCTAATGTCGATATATTGCCATAAAGTAATTGAGAAAATTTGTGTACCAACGGAGCTAAAGCTTTAGGAACTTTTTGATGTATTAATTCAGCTACATTATCAAGTATAACTGATGGTAAACCATTGACTAACGCCATGACTTTCTTTCCTTTTGAGTCAAACATTTTATTGAATGTAATTTTATTTTTTATAATTATTACGACGCTTTCTTAAACCATTATTAAAGTGATGCAGTTTAATTACGCTCTATATTTTTTATATCTATATTTATAATAGATGATATTTAGAATTTTATTAGTAATTTTAGGGAATTGCGAGATAATTTTATGAGGAGTGAAAGGTTTTATACTTGGTTACAAATAATACTGAATTTAATGAAAAGCTTTATTCACTTTCTATAAATAAAAAATGACCTTTCGGTCATTTTTTTAATTAATTATTCAAATATTCAATTTAAAAATAATTACATTTATTTTTTGTCTTTCCAGAGAAATGCAGCTATTGCAGGTAAAATAACAACCGCAGCTAACATATTAACTAAAAACATAAAGGTTAATACAATTCCCATATCAACTTGAAACTTCAAATCAGAGAATAACCAAGTAGAAACACCAATGGCTAAAGTAATACCTGTAATAATAACAGCACTACCTCTTTCCGTTAATGCAGCATGGTATGCCTCTTTAACGTTTCGTCCTTTCTTCAATTCTGCATTCATAGTGGATAATATATAAATACCATAATCGACACCTATACCTACACCTAATGCGATTACAGGTAAGGTAGATACAGTTAAACCAATATTTAAGCTGGTCATCAACCATTGAGCTAGTGTTGATACAATATAAAGTGGTACAACAACGGCTATAGTGGCTTTTATGCTTCTAAAGCTTAGTAAACATAATATGATCACTGCACTATATACATAAAGCATCATAGGTAACTGTGCTTCTTTAACTGCTTCATTAGTAGCAGCCATAACACCTACAGGGCCTGAAGCTAATTTAAAGGTTAGGTTCTCGTTATTCAATTCACTTGCCGCTAATTTAACAGCGTCTACCACACGCGTGATAGTTTCTGCTTTATGGTCGTCTAAGAATAAAATAACAGGCATTACACTACAGTTATTATTCAATAAACCACTTGAAGAAGGTACACGTGCAATTGATTGAACTAAGGTTTGTTGGTTTTTAGAAAGTACGCGCCATTTAGCATTACCTTCGTTATAACCTGCATTAACAACTTTTGCGACTGAAGCCAAACTAATAGCAGATTGTACACTTGGTATGTTTTCCATACGCCACTGAAAATTATCAATAACATCCATAATTTCATGACGGGTACAAGCATCAGGCACTGTTTCAACAATCACCGACATGTAATCAACACTGATGGCGTAACGACTAGTAATTAACGCTGTGTCTTGATTATAACGGGAGGTTTCATGTAATGCAGGTGCACCAGCATGTAACTCACCTATTTTCATATCTTGTGAATTGACATAACCTAATGCAAAGATAAATGCTGTAACAATAAGAATAATGGTTGCAGGACCTTTAGTCGCAAAGTTTGCGATGTAATCCCATACCGTTAATTTTTGATGATACTTAAAGTCTCTACCTCTAACTTTTTTGACTTCATCGCTTTCTGGTTTTACAGAAATAGTAATTAAAGACACTAGCAAAGGCAATAACACTAAGTTAGTTAATATGATCATAGCTACACCCAAAGAAGCAGCGATAGCAAGTTCTCTAATAATGCCTATATCAATTGAAAGTAGAGTTAAAAAGCCAACTGTGTCAGAGAGCAAAGCTACGCCACCAGGAATAAGCAAAGCGGCAAAACTGATCTTCGCGGCTTGTAAGCTTGTATTACCTTTAGAGACTAATTTTTTAACTGAATTGATCATTTGAACGCCGTGGCTTACACCAATGGCGAAAATAAGAAACGGGATAAGAATAGACATAGGGTCTAAACCAAAACCTAAAGTAGACAGCATTCCCATTTGCCAAATAACAGCAACAAAAGAACATAAAATAGGTAATACCGTTAATTTAATTGAATAACAAAAGAAATAAACCATGATGGCTGTTATCGCAATTGCCATAGCAAAAAAGGTTACAACGCTTTTTGCGCCGTCTGCAACGTCGCCCACCATTTTAGCAAAACCAATGATATGAATACTGGTATTAGCATTTTCGAATTTTTCACGAATTTGTGTTTCAAGCTGTTCAGCAATGTGAATAGTATCAAGCTTTTCGCCTGTATCAGGATTAACTTCCATTAATGATGCGTTAACCATGGCACAACTATAATCATCAGCAACAGTACGACCAACAATACCTGCTTTTTCAATATTACCTTTAACCGTATTCAAACCCGCTTTATCTGGAACAAAGCTTGCTGGTATTACTGGACCACCAGCAAAACCATCTTCAACTATTTCAACGAATCGAGTACTAGGTGAAAACAATGACTTTACTTGCGTTCGTTCAATGCCCGGGATAAAAAACAGCTGGTCATGCACACCTTTTAAAGCATTGAAAAAAGGTTCGTTGAAGATATTACCTTCAGTATCACAAACAGAAATTAAGATATTGTTTGCGCCACCAAAGTTTTCTTGATGTTTTAAATAGGTTTGCATGTAACTATGTTTAAGTGGAATATTCTTAGTAAACGATGCGTCTAATTTGATTTGAGTTGCTTGAAAAAGTAGAAATGCCGTTACAATCGCGAATACCATAAGTACTGCAGAACGCACTTTAAATAAGCTACTTACAAGACGGTTCACTGATGAGTTATTAGCCATATTAATAATTAAACCCTGAAGAATCCATAGAAATGTTTTTAATTCCAACGTCTGAAACCGCTACTATTTTGTTGTTAAACCATACACCTGCAATTAAAGACTTGCCATCAGGTTGCATTTTTAACGTATACGTATGACCATCATCTTTACTCTCAAGAACAACACCATTGTTACCTAAAATAAAAATTCTACCTTCATCTGATAATACGATTGAATTAAGTAAGGCTGTAGTGCCTGTTTCTCTTACCATCCAAGGTGTACCGTTTTTTAAGCTTCTAAAAACATGTCCGCGAAGCCCAACAACAAGCAAGTTACCTTCATTGGTTCTTGATAAGTCGAAGAATGAACCTCGGTATATTTCATCAAAAGATTCCCAAGTAAGACCAAAATCATTACTTTTAGCAATTAAGCCGACTTCACCAACTAAGTAAGTTGTTCTACCATCAGAAACAATACGGTTAAAATGAGGAAGTATGCTTTCTCTTTCATCAAAATAAGCTTCTTCATCATCAACTCTAAGCTCTTCTAAAAACTCTTTATCTTCTTCATGTAAAAATTCTTCATGAAATTCTGATAACCAGGTTTTACCACCATCAATAGTTCTAAGGAATTGTCCGTATGCACCAACAGCAACACCATGAAACGGGTCTTTAAAAACGATATCTAATAAAGGTTTTTCTAACGCAGGATTTGAATATTGGATATGCCAATTATTACCACCATTTGTAGTTTTTAAAATAGTAGCGTCATGTCCGACAGCCCAACCAACAAGATTATTAATAAAAAAAACACTTGTTAATGTTGCCTGAGTCGGCGCGATAACTTGTTGCCAGTTATTACCATCAGTTGAAAGTAATATATGACCTCTTTCACCTACAGCGACCAATTTTTTTTGCTGAATATTGACGATATCAAGCAACAATGACTTTTCAGCTAAAGGTGCAAGAACGGAAGCAGAGGTTTCATTAGCCACACTTGTATTAGTGATACAAATACAGCTGAATAAAATGATTAAAATACGTAACATAAAAAATTAAAACTCCAATTTATTTAATTTTATATTAGGGTCTGTTGTTTTTAATTTAAGTTTTGACTACAACTAAATTTAAAATAACAAAGTGAAGAAAATTGTTTTGGTGTTCTTGGCTTGAGCCTTTATGTAAGAACCTCATTTATACTTGAGTACAATAGTACTTTAACTATATTAAACAGTCATCAACGCTATTCATTTAAATCTGATTTAGCACGTATTTAAGTAAATAAAACTATAAATTAAAAGCTCAAACGCCTTTGTTTCAAACAAAAACGGCTGGCAAAAGCCAGCCGTCTCATCATGTAATTAAGATTAACGACGTCCTTCTCTTCTTAATGCTGATGGAGTAAAGTCAGAATCACTCTGTTCAGTCATAAAGTCATACATGTTTGCTTCATTATCTAACCCCATCGCGATATAACGACGTGACTGTAAATCATGAAAGACTTCAAGCGTAGACCATTGCGTTGGAACTTCATAGTAATTTAAGCCATGCGCTACACCTACACGGTATAATTCATCACGATTATCATAAATATCAGTTACAGCAACTTGCCAGCTATCTTCATCAATAAAAAACACACGTTTCTTATAAATGTGTCGAGTAGACGATTTAAGCTTCGCTTCAACAACCCATACACGATGTTTTTCATATCGTACATATTGTGGATTAATATGACCTGGTTGTAAAATTTGTTCGTACTTTAACTCATTGCTATGTAAGCGATAATCATTATATGGGATATATAATTCTTGTTTGCCTTTTAATTCCCATGTATATCGTTCAGGAGCACCGTTGTACATATCAAAGTCATCTGTTGTTCTTAAGCCATCTGACGCTGTACCTGGCGTATCATAAGCAACGTTTGGTGCTCTACGAACTCGGCGTTGACCTGTGTTGTAAGTCCAAGCTTGACGAGGTGTTTTTATTTGATCCATTGTTTCATGCACAAGTAACGCGGTACCAGCTAAACGTGCTGGTTCAGTAACTTTTTGCTTAAACTTGAATAAAATATTTGTTTCTTGCAAGTCTTCAGGCTTAGCACCTTGTACGTTATATGGAAGTATTAAACTTTCTTCAAAACCTAAGTAAGTATAATCACCACTCGCTGTTGGTGACACTTGACCACCTTCACGCTTAACCTGCTCACCACGATACCTAAGAATATGATTCCAGATTGCTTCTAATCCCGTTTTAGGCATTGGAAATGGAATACCTACTGAAGCTTGTGTAATACCATTACCTTCTTCAACAAGTTCTGCGCGCGTCGAGTTTTCTTTTACTGCATCATATACATGTGCAGGAAACGATGCTGAACGTCGCGTTTGGTAAACATTCATTGTGTAAGTATCAGGATAAGTTTCAAATAACTTAACTTGACCTGGTGTTAGATTGCTTTTGTACTCATTTAAATTTTTTGACGTTATGGTAAATAAGCTTTTATCAGAAGCAAAAGGATCTACGTGATGTTCTCCTACAACATAACCTTCAGGCGCTTTAGTTATACCACCTGTCCATTCTGGGATAGAACCATCGGCATTGGCTTTTTGTTCTGCTCCCATAGGAGTTAATTCATTACCTAACTTTTTAGCTTCTTCTGCTGTAATTTTTGCTAACGCGCTACCACTAGTTAACACTAGAGACACGGCTAACGATATCATAGTTGTTTTTGTGAATTTTCTCATCAAAACAGCTCCTAAATTGAATACGAAATACTGAAAGAAATATAATCTCGATCAGATAATTGGTTAGTAGTGCCTACACCGTCAAAGAAACTGTTGTAGCTAACATCAGCTGTCCAACGACTTTGGTAGTCGAATCCAACACCTAAGGCTACAGACTTTCTATCTTCTATAAACAAGAATAATGGATCTGGTGTAATACCTTCTACATCATGAGAAAATACAATTTTTGGCGAAATATTAATTCCAGCAAATACGTTACTGTAATCAAGTTTTGCAACTGCACGATAACCCCAAGCGAAATCATCAGGGAAAGGATTAGCTTCTACACCATCTTGTAAGGCAAGCTCTAAACCTGGACTAACCGCAATACCTCCATTTCTAGCTGTACCTGGTCCATTCAAACGTAACACATCTTGAGATGGCATATCTCTGATATCAATACCACCGATTTCAAACAAAGTAGTGAATTGATTGGCACCAAATGATGGTCCCCATAAATGCGTTAATGTCATTTGGGCTTGTAAAGTATCTGATAATATAAAACCATCTACTCTTTCACCTAAACCTACATTCGGTATTTGCGAAACACCATCTAAATCAGGTCGAATTCCTGCATTAGCTAACTGTTGTGGCATAGCTAAATAAAGTAACTCAACATCATCTATTTGCAATGGTTCATCTTGACGATAAGTGACTTCACCCGCTACTGAAGTTTCACCTACAGTAGTATTAAAACTAAACGCGTATAATTGAATGTCTTCAGCGTAATCAATTTCAACACGTGAGAAAGAAGCTAAATCAGTATAATTTTCATAGGTTATTTCGCCCGATGCTATTTTTGCTACATCAGTACCTACTTGTGAAAAGTCAGCCGTTACACCTGAAAATACAGGACGTCTGCTGTGGTAGTTCATGTAGTACAAACTGACTTCAGTTTCATTAAGTGCAGGTAAATACCAAGATAAACGTATACCATATTGGCCACCATCTTCTGGATCATTTTCTGCATCTTCTTGTCTAAGGGTTAGCTTAGTAGGGAAACCACCTAAGTAGGCAGCTGCACCTTGCTCTACGGTAATAGCACCAGAACGAATAGTGTCACCTAGAATATTTAAGTTAGTAATTAATGAATCTAAATCCATATCAGGATTACTAGCGAAATTTAGCTGAACATTATTAAAGTGCCCACCATCGCCTGCAAAATCATTCGTTGAAAAATAACTTCCTGGCGCTGGTAATACTGTTTTTTCCCAGCTGTATTGATAGAACATTTCTACGTCAAAGTTGTCTGTAATACCAATTGAAGCCCAAACAGCGCCAAAAGGAATAAAGGCTTCTTTAAGTTCAGCACCTGGCGCTTTTAAGCGTGCAATATCTACTGGATTTAATTCACTAATACCATGTGAAATTAAGGTACTTTCACCCCAACTGATAACCTGTTGACCAATACGAACAGATAAAGGCATTTCACCTAAATCAAAATCACCATATACAAAAGCATCTAATAAGCGAATATCACGACAAACTTGTTCACGAGCTTCGTCATCACGACAAGGATTGTTTACTGTATTTGAAGAAGGATTAGTCCAAGCTCGGTCACTGTCCATCATCTCAAAATCGTAAAAATATGTACCACGAGCAAATAGCCCGATGTTTTCATATCTAATTTCAAGATCATGGGTACCTTTGATAATTTTTGAGAAACTTTCGCCAGAATCGAAATTCAAATCTCCATTATCACTGTTGGTTGAATAGTTACCAGCACCATTCCAAACTGTAGCCGCATCAGGACTAACGTTTAAGCTTGGATGATATCCAGAGAAATCAAAACCATTATTTACATTGTTTGACTTACCTACGCTCGCATTCCAATCACGATTTTCTACTCTCCAGCTGCCTCCAGCTGAGAATGTAGAGTCAAAACTTATATCAAAATCACCCAATTGAAAATTCTTGGCGTGTATCGGTGGTGCAGATAATGATAATAAAGCAATACTTATACTTGCAGCTACAGGTTTCAATTGAACCCAGCCGCGAGAGCTATTTTTCATTTATGTTCTCCCCAGATCTAAAAATAGAGTGCTTACTTATTATAATAATACGTTTATTGTTATGTTCCCTTAAACGGGATAAAACAATAATTGCATCATTTCTGAAAACTATCAAGCGTTAAGAAACCTAATTATTCCTCTTGTTTTTAGTGACTTATAAAGAAGATCAGACCACTTAAAAACTAACGTTTAAAACACTTGTTTAAAACATCATTCATATTAACTATTAGCGCCTTACTTTCAGTAGCTTGTATCTACTCTGAGAAGGCGAACCTTGAACAGAGATGGTCAGACCACCGTTTAAAGCAGAAACTCTAATCAACGAATTTTTTCTAATAATAAAAATTTATTATTTTCTGTCTGCATACAAAAAAGTCCTTTAATACCTGTTGATAATAAGTACTTCCTTATATGCATTGCTGGAAACTGTATACGCTGCCCTTCCGTACTCATTACCACGATAGTTGTAACTTTACCTTGGTAATAAGGTAGGAAATCATCGTACGATATATTAATGTTGAAATAATATTTCATTATAGTAGGTTTTTATTTAAGTGCCGCATCCAGTTTTTCTTTTAAGTCTTTAGATAAGTTAGGTAACTGACTTAATTTATCTAATTCTGCTCTCATCAATTTTTGTCTGGTTTGGTCAAACCCTTTAAATTGGATCAAAGGCGTAATTAAGCGTGAAGCAATTTGCGGATTGATTTCATTTAATTTAATGATTTGATCAGACAAGAATTGATAACCTTTACCACTCAAGCAATGGAAATACTTTGGATTTTTAGCCGCAAAAGCAGCAATTAACGAACGCGCTCTGTTAGGATTATTTAGGCTAAATAACGGGTGTGCTGACAACCTTTCTAAACGTTCAAAAATATCATCACTTTTTATAGATGCCGCTAAGACAAACCATTTATCCATTACTAAAACGGTATCGCTCCATTGAGTTTCGAATGTTTTCATCTGAGTATCAAATTCTGCCATATTATTATCGGCACTACATGAAAGCGCAGCAAGTGTGTCGGTCATGTTGTCAGAAGCAGTAAATTGAGCATCAACAAGGTCAGTTTCACTTGGAATTAAGGCTAAGTAAGATAAACATACGTTTTTCAATGAACGATTAGCAACACTTGCACCATCAATGGCGAACACACCTTTATTCAATTGTGTATAAAGCGATTTAAATGTATCGGCTAAACCTTGTGCTAATTGCTTTTTAATCGTGTCTATTGCGTCAACTAATGCTGCGGCATCAACATTTTCAATAGAGTCTGCAACTTCATCAAATGTAGGTAACGTTAATTGCTCAGCTTTTAATGCTGGATCGATAGAGCTTGTTAATATGTGATTAAAAGAGGCTATTACATTTTCAGATAACACTTCTGATGGGTTATTTATTAATTTTTTAATCGTATTCTTTAAAAGTTGTTGCCCTGCATCCCAACGACAAAATTCGTCTTGAGCGTTAACCATAATTTTTTCTAAATCATGATCAGCTTGTTCAAAATCAACTTTTACTGGCGCACTAAAGTTACCTAAAAAGGCAAGTACGGGTTTTTCATCAAAACCATTAAAACTAAAACTTTGCTCTAATTGCGTTAATTCGACTAAATGGCTTTGAGAGCTTATTACATTATTTGGTTGAGCTGAAATTAACTCAACATTCACAGGCACATGTAAAGCGTGAGTTGCATGCTCTACTCTGCTATTTTTTTGCTTAAGATGAACAGTATAAGTTTTATCTTCTTGGTTATACTCTTCAGTTACAGTTAAAACAGGCGTGCCTGTTTGTATATACCATAATTTAAATTGCTCTAAAGAAATACCTGATGCGTCAGCCATAGCGTTAACAAAGTCATCACAAGTTACTGCCATGCCATCAAAACGCTTAAAGTAAAGATCCATACCTTTTCTGAAATTGTCTTTCCCCAATAAGGTATGCAACATTCTTATCACTTCAGCACCCTTTTCATATACAGTCAAAGTATAGAAATTATTCATCTCCATTACTTTTTCAGGACGAATTGGATGTGCCATTGGACCTGCATCTTCAGCAAACTGTAATGATCTTAATACTCTTACATTTTGAATACGGGTAACACTTGCTGAGTTAAGGTCAGCACTAAATTGCTGATCTCTAAAAACAGTTAAACCTTCTTTAAGACTTAGCTGAAACCAATCTCGACAAGTAACGCGGTTACCTGTCCAGTTGTGGAAATATTCGTGTGCAATAACCGCTTCAATATTAAAATAATCAACATCGGTTGCTGTAGTTTCGTCAGCTAATACAAACTTACTATTAAATACGTTTAGACCTTTGTTTTCCATTGCGCCCATATTAAAAAAGTCGACGGCTACTATCATGTAAATGTCTAAATCGTATTCTAAGCCAAAGGTTTCTTCGTCCCATTTCATTGAATGTTTCAAAGATGCCATAGCATGATGGGCTTTAGATAAGTTTCCTTTATCAACAAAAATCTCTAATACAACTTCTCTACCTGAACAGGTAGTAAAAGTATCACTTAACAAATCAAAACTTCCTGCTACAAGTGCAAACAAGTAACAAGGTTTTGGAAATGGGTCTTGCCATTTTGCAAAGTGAGATCCGTTAGGTAAGTCACCTGAGTCAACTTTATTACCATTAGATAGTAAGAATGGATAACTAGCTTTGTCGGCAATCACTTTAGTTGAGAAAATAGACATAACATCTGGGCGATCAAGGTAGTAAGTAATACGTCTAAAACCTTCAGCTTCACATTGCGTACAAAAAGCACCACCTGATTTAAATAAGCCTTCTAACGATGTATTTTTAACAGGGTTAACTTGGGTTTCAATGACCAATTCAAAATCTGTTTCTGCTACATTTATTTCTAATTGCGTTGCTGTTTGAACATAAGATTCTGTTGGTAATGCTTGTCCATTAACAGTTATTGAAACGAGCTCTAGTTCTTCACCTTGTAATATTAAAGGTTCAACTTCGTCACTTGTGCGAGTAATTGACATCACGTTAGTTACAAGCGTTTGTGTATCGTCCAACTGAAATGTTAAATCGATAGTAGAAATATTAAATGCAGATTTTTTATAATCAGATAAATAACGGGCAGTAAATTCAGTCATGGAGGTTCCTACAATTCGATGAAAATAAAGTATATATAATATATTGCTGCTTTTGTTGGAGTTTTATTCGCTACCAAAGTAAAAATAAAACAGCTCAAATATTTTATAAAAGTTTAACAGATTTAAAAAAAAAAAGCCTGTAGAAACAGGCTTTAATGATAAAAATTAGCGAGATAATTTATTCAGCAACTAACTTTTTAATTTTAAATCCTGTGTAACCATAAGCAATAGCTAATACAGGATTAATGAAGTTAAAGAAGCAGTAAAAAATGTATTCATAATTGGTTAACGCTAAAACACCAAACATAAATGCACCACAAGTATTCCAAGGAATAAGTGGTGAAGATAAGGTACCTGAATCTTCCAGCGTTCTACTCAATACAAGTGGGTCTAAATTACGTCTTTTATATTCTTCTTTATACATGCGACCAGGCATTACGATAGAAATATATTGGTCTGCTGTAACTAAGTTAGTACCGATACATGTTGCAACTGTACTTGTGATCAAACCACCAACAGATTTCACAGAACCTAAAATGGCTTGAACAAACTTTTTCAACATACCGAAGTGCTCTAAAACAGCTCCGAACATTAAGGCACACATAATTAACCAAACAATGTTTAACATGCTCTTCATGCCACCACCGCTTAACAAGCTATCTAAGTCAGAATCACCAGAGCTGATAGTAACACCATCAAATAAAGCGCCCCAAACCACGGTAATATTTGCTGTTAATGTATCAATACCGTTATCAGCTAAAGATTTAATTAAGTCTGGTTGAAAAAATACAGCCCAAACAGCACCAAACAAGGCACCAATAGCAACAGCTGGAAATGCTGGCACTTTTTTAATCGCCATGGCTAATAATAAAAATACAGGAATAAGATTTAACGGAGTAATATTGAAATTAGCATCTAACTGCTTGTTAATATTTTCGACGGCTTCAAGTGTTACTGTAGTTTCAGCTGATAAACCTAAAAAGGTGAAGATAACCAAACTAATTGAGATTGATGGGATAGTCGTCCACATCATGTAACGTATATGAGCAAACAATTCCGAGCCTGCAACGACAGGCGCTAAGTTGGTTGTTTCTGAAAGAGGTGAAATTTTATCTCCACAGTATGCGCCCGAAATAATTGCACCTGCGGTAATTGCTGGATCTAACTGTAAACCAGTCGATATTCCCATTAAAGCAACACCGATTGTAGCTGCTGTGGTCCACGAGCTACCAATACTTAAGGCAACAATACAACAGATAATACAAGTAGCAGCATAAAACCAACTTGGGTCGAGTATTTTTAAACCATAGTAAATCATACTAGGTACAGTACCCGACAACATCCATGAACCGATAAGAGAACCAACAGCTAAAAGAATAAAAATAGCCCCCATTGATATAGAGATACCGTTGATCATGGCTTTTTCTATGTCAGCCCAGTTATAATTATTTTTAAGGCCAATAACAATAGCGATACCTGTCGCTATCAATAATGCGATTTGGTTAGGTCCACCTGTTGAATTATCACCAAAATAGAATACTGCGCCAGATAGCATGAATATAAGCGCTATTAGAGGTATTAACGCATCAAGCATACTAGGGGTTTTATGTTCTGACTGTTCAGTCATAGAAATTGTGCCTTATTATTATTCATATTACTTTTTATGCTGATAACATGCCCTCTATTAAAAAATAGTGCAAGTTTTTTGTTAATAAAATATCGCCTACAGCTCTTTAAAAACAACCATTTGCAAAATAACTATTCACTTATACTGATTAAATACTTAATGGTTATTCACTATTTACAAGGCATAAAAAAACCGCTGATTAAGCGGTTTTTTTTTATAAATAATTAAATTATTTATTTTTTTGCCATTCGACCAGAAGAAGCTAAATCAAATGTAATTTTAGCCGCTTCATCTAAAAACGGGTCTAATTCATCTAATTCATCAGGTAAATCGTCTTCAAGTGTTTCTATTTTCTCTTTACCTAATTTAACTAATCTTTCATTTACTCTGATTAATTGCTTTGCTTTACGCTCTTCACGTTTTGCTTTACGAATAGCTAAGTTTAAAGAAACAGTTTTGTCGTCTTTCTCAGCTTTGTAAATTTCAATATCATCAAGTAAATAATTGAATTCAGTGTTTTCTTTAATACGTTCGTCATGCAACAACTGTAAGTTAGCAAAATCACTGGTTAGTTCTTTTAATTTTTTGTATTCAGCTTTAGGGACTTTGTCCCAAGGTAGTGCGTTCTCTTCTTTACTTTCGCCCCAGTCTTCTGGGTCTATTGCAGATGGAAAAGAGATATCAGGTAAAACACCACGATGTTGAGTACTGCCACCGTTAATGCGGTAAAACTTAGCAATAGTAAATTGAATACTACCTAAAGGCTTTTCGTATAAATCGTAAACACGACCTAAACCTCTGTGCTGTTGAACCGTACCTTTACCAAAAGTATGCTCGCCTATAATAACACCACGACCATAATCTTGAATAGCTGCAGAAAAGATCTCTGAAGCAGAAGCACTGTAACGATCAACCATTACGGTTAACGGACCATTATAAAAACTAACACCATCTCTATCGCTATTAACTTCTATACGATTAGCACCATTACGTACTTGAGAAACAGGTCCTTTGTCGATAAATAATCCCGTTAGTAAAGTGGATTCAGTTAAAGAACCACCACCATTACCACGTAAATCAACAATAACGCCTTCTACGTTTTCATCTTCAAGTTTTTTTAATTCAACTTTAACATCACGAGAAAGGTTGTTATAAAAACTTGGAATAGTGATAACACCAAGTTTTTTACTTGTCTTATCATCTTGAATTTCATAATAAACTTCAGATTTAGCTGCTCTATCTTCTAGCTTAATAGTATCGCGTATAATAGAAACTATTTTTGCATTAGCATCATCATCAGATTCGCCACTCAGCACTTGTAAACGAACTTGTGTGCCTTTAGGACCTTTGATCAATTCAACTACGTCATCTAAACGCCAGCCAATTACATCGACAAAGTCTTCTTCAGCTTGAGCAACACCTACAATTCTGTCTTTAGGCTTAAGTTCTTTAGATTTATCTGCAGGACCACCAGATACAACACTTTGAATAACGGTGTAATCTTCTTCTGCACGCAAAACAGCACCAATACCTTCTAATGAAAGATTCATTTCCATTTGGAAACGTTCAGCATTTCTTGGAGATAAATAAGAGGTATGAGGCTCTACAACTCGTGCAAAACTGTTCATTACAATTTGAAATACATCTTCACTTTCACTTTGCTTTAAACGTTTGATGGCGTAGCGATATCTTTTACCTAAAACTTCAGTAACTTTTTCCCATTTTTTGCTCGCTAGGGTTAAGTTAAGTGCATCATATTTAACTTTTAAACGCCATAATTCGTCTAGTTCAGCCTTATCTTTAGGCCAAGCAGCATCTTCACGGTCAAAGTTATATGATTCATCTAAAGTGAAATCAAAAGGTTTTTCTGTTTCTAGAAGAGTTAAAGCATGTTCATAACGTTCTAAACGTCTTTGCAGGTTTAGGTTATAAATTTCATAAGCTTTATCTAATTTACCGCGAGAAATCACGGTATCGAAATCGAGTCTATATTTAGCAAAGCCATCAACATCGGCTTGAGTAAATATATTACGAGCATAATCTAATTGTTTGATATATCTGTCATAGATTTGCATCGACAGATCATCATCCATTTTAACTTGCTTGTAATGTGCACGCGTAAATTGCGCCGTTATCCGTTTACTGGATGTTGCATGTTGCTCTTCTGGGGCTAAAATAGGTAAAGAAAGTTCTTCTACTTTTTTCTCATTTGCATTAACAAGTAAACTTGATAAAGAAATAGACACAGCAAGTGCGACACGACAAAACTTTTGCATGCATTAAACTCCGATTATTCAGTAAATATGTTTTTAACTTGAGTTTTAACAACCATCCCAGAATCAAGTTGAACAGTAATATCTTTACCTGATACTTCGGTAATAGTAGCGTTCATTGGAGAGTTACTTAATTGTACTTTAACTTTCTTACCTACAATTATAGACTCTGCTGAAACTGGTTGAAGTTTAACTTCAGTCTTAACACTTGATCGTTTGGTTGACTTAACAGCCTTAAATTTAGCTTTTTGATCTGGTTTAGCATTTTGATCTTTAGCTGGCTTACGATCTTTATACTGCTTTTTCGTGTTGTTTTCTTTAGGTTTATTGTTACCAAATTTTTCTTGGCTTTCTTTTAACGTTTTGCTTGCATAATCAGCTTGTACCTGATCAATCTCTGCAGCATCGTTACCGTCGATATCCACACGAATGCTACCAACTTTAACCGATTTCAAGTATCTCCAACTACTTGTGTAATGTCTAAGCGCTTGTCTTAAACGTGTTTTACTAACGGTTTCATCATCGGTTAGCTTTTCGGCTAAATCTTGAAATATACCTATTTTTAATGGTTTAGCTGGTCCTTCAATAGAAAAACAAGCTGGAAATTTCTCAGCTAAATAAGCAATAATTTCTTTAGTACTAGTACGTTTAGTTTCCATAAATCAACTTTTCACAAATAATCTAATTTTCTAGATACTGTTCACGGTTTTCCAACAAATGTCGGCACCAGTCATAAATATCTTCACTTTCTAATTCAGGCAAAGCATCTTGCCCGATCCAAGTATCCCACACCAAATCTAATAAGCCTTCTAAAATCTCTGGTGCAATATCTTCTTCTGCTAAGTCGTATATTAAATGATAAATTTCATTAATACGCTCAGCGACGAGTTCCTCATCACCATCCCAGTCTCCAACTACTGCTTCAGAGACCAAATAATCATGAATAACAACAATTTCTTTCATTAGTTTAACACGCCATGCTTGATGATGATATTTTCAAATACATTTATTATATTTTCTAATCCTGTTTGATCATTTTCATCAAAACGATCATAAGAAGGACTATCTATATCTAAAACAGCGATCACTTTACCATTAACAAACAATGGAATAACAATTTCTGAGTTACTGTTTGAATCACATGCTATATGCCCAGAAAAATCATGAACATTAGCGATTCGCATCGTTTTGTTTTGCTTTGCTGCTGCGCCACAAACACCTTTGTCAAAAGGAATACGTATACAAGCAACTTTACCTTGAAAAGGTCCTAATACAAGATCTTCTGAAAGAACGCGATAAAAACCAACCCAATTCACATCGTGTAAACTTTCAAATAATAAAGCACTAATATTAGCCATGTTGGCAATAATATCAGACTCATCACTAATAATAGCTTCAATTTGCTTTAGTGTAAGACTATATTCTTCAAGTTTGTTCATAATAAACATCGAATGCGTAAAAAACGCATAACATACAGGTATAGTGCTTCAATTTAAAGGAATATCGATGTAAATAGACGATTTTTATCTATATTTGTTAAGGCATAAAAAAAGCCGACATAAATGCCGACTTAGTGTTTATAGAGATTTATTTATAAAAAACTAAAAACAATCACCAGGTACTCGCACATTACCTTCCATTAATATGCGTGCACTACGGCTCATTATTGCTTTGTTTACCGTCCATTTCCCATCTACTAAACTGGCGTCAGCACCTACTTTTAATGTACCTGACGGGTGACCAAAAGTCACCGATGCGCAATGACCACCGCCAGCAGCTAAATTAACTAAAGTACCAGGAATAGCTGAAGCTGCACCTATAGCAACAGCGGCAGTACCCATCATTGCATGATGTAGTTTGCCCATAGAAAGAGCTCTAACATTTAAATCGATATCACTTGATTCAATTTTCTTGCCACTTGATGCTTGATAACTTTTAGCTGGAGAAACAAACGCAACTTTAGGCGTGTGTTGTCTAGCTTCAGCTTCTGAAAGCTCTTTAATAAGCCCCATTTTTAATGCGCCATAAGCTCTGATTTTTTCAAACTTAGCTAAAACTTCATCGTCATTATTAATATCATCTTGAAGTTCTGTACCTATAAAACCAATATCTTCAGCATTTAAAAATATAGTAGGAATGCCAGCAGTTATTATAGTCACTTTAAAGGTTCCAATATCAGGCACTTCAAGTTCATCAATAACATTACCTGTAGGAAACATGGCTTCAGATGGATCAACAGGTTCAATAAATTCAACAGGAACTTCTGCTGCGGGGAAAGTCACACCATCTAATTCAAAGTCACCAGTTTCTTGCACTTCACCATTTACGATAGGCACTTGAGCTATGATCGTTTTCTTTATATTAGCTTGCCAAATACGCACGGTACAAACACCGTTTTTAGGGATTCTTTCTTGCTCAACTAAGCCTGAATAAATAGCGAATGAACCAACTGCTGCCGTTAAGTTTCCGCAGTTACCACTCCAATCAAGAAAGGCTTTATCAATAGCTACTTGTCCAAATAGGTAGTCTACGTCGTGATTTTCAACATCACTTTTCGCTAAAATTACGGTTTTACTCGTACTAGATGTTGCTCCACCCATACCATCGGTTTGTTTACCGTAAGGATCAGGACTACCGATAACGCGTAAAAGCATATTGTCACGTGCTTCACCTGCTACCTGACAAGATTCAGGTAAATCGGTTAAATTGAAAAATACACCTTTTGATGTACCACCACGCATATACACTGCGGGAATTTTCACTTGTGGAACATTCGACATGTTTATCTCCATACTATTAGTTCCGCTTGCTAAAATGTGTTTTTAAGGGTTTGAATAACGTTACCTAAAAGTCTGTGTTTCTTTTATTCGCCTTATTAATACACATTTTTTATTCGCGGTTTTCTAAGAGTTAATTAATCGTTTCTAATCTAAAAAAGCAGCATTAGATTACTCTTTTGCTGCTTTGTATTATCTCATCATACAAAGTCGATTTTCATAAAAAGAGTTTTAGTGTTTTAACAAGGCTGAAGCGCGGAGTTGACGAACGTCAATGAGCACTTTCAACGTAGATAAAATACTAAAAATCAATTATGAATTCGACTTCAAGAAGTCAGTAGCAAACTTTTGTAAAACTCCACCACCGTTGTATACGGAAACTTCTTCTGCGGTATCTAAACGACACTTCACAGGTATTTCAATAACCTCTCCGCTGTTTTCACCTTTTTGACGTGTCATTACAACAGTCATCAATGCACTTGGAGAAGTAGTTCCCACTACGTCGTATGTTTCGCTACCGTCAATATTGTAAGTTTGTCGTGTTTCACCATTAATAAACTCCAACGGTAACACGCCCATACCAACTAAATTAGTACGATGAATACGTTCAAACCCTTGTGCGACAATAACTTCAACACCCGCTAAGCGAACACCTTTTGCAGCCCAGTCGCGTGATGAACCTTGACCGTAATCGGCGCCAGCAATAATAATTAATGGCTGTTTGCGCTTCATGTAGGTTTCAATAGCTTCCCACATACGTGACTCAGTACCTTCAGGCTCAATACGTGCTAATGAGCCTTGTTTAACTGCGCCATTTTCGTCACGACACATTTCATTAAACAGTTTAGGATTAGCGAACGTTGCGCGTTGTGTTGTTTCATGATCACCACGATGTGTTGCGTACGAGTTAAAATCTTCTACAGGTAAGCCCATCTTTTCTAGATAGGCACCCGACGCACTATTAAGTTGGATAGCATTAGACGGTGATAAATGATCTGTCGTGATATTGTCACCCAGCACAGCCAAAGGACGCATACCTTTCATGGTACGCTTACCCGCTAAAGCACCTTCCCAATAAGGGGGTCGACGAATATAAGTACTCGTTAGGTCCCAATCATATAATGGACTTTCAGCAGGTTCGAATGCACCTAAATCAAACATAGGTGTGTATATTTTTATAAATTGCTCAGGTTTAACAAAGGTATTTACTATGTCATCAATTTCTTTATCTGATGGCCAGATATCTTTTAGGGTTATTTGATTACCTTGATTATCGGTACCTAAAATGTCTCGCTCAATATCAAAACGTATTGTTCCCGCAATTGCATAAGCCACAACTAATGGTGGTGATGCTAAGAAAGCTTGTTTCGCGTGAGGATGAATACGTCCGTCAAAGTTGCGGTTACCTGATAATACAGCTGTTGAATATAAGTCACGTTCAATCACTTCTTTTTGTATTTCAGGATCAAGTGCGCCCGACATACCATTACAGGTTGTACAAGCATATCCGACAATACCAAAACCTAGTTTTTCCATCTCAGGCAATAAACCCGACTCTTCTAGGTAAAGTTTAGCGACCTTAGAACCTGGAGCAAATGACGACTTAACCCAAGGTTTACGAATTAAGCCTAATTTGTTTGCTTTTTTAGCTACAAGTCCTGCAGCTACAACATTTCGTGGATTAGATGTATTTGTACAACTGGTAATAGCTGCAATAATTACAGCCCCATCTGGCATTTGACCTTTGCTTTCTTGTTCATTACATGCAGAAAGTTCTTTAGCTATTCCACTAGAAGTAAGAGCAGATGTAGCTAAACGACGATGCGGATTTGAAGGTCCAGCCATGTTGCGACAAACACTGGATAAATCAAACTCAAGTACACGTTCATATTCAGCATCAACTAAATCGTCTGCCCATAAACCTGTATGTTTAGCGTAGGTTTCAACTAACGCAACTTGCTCTGGCTCACGCCCCGTTAAATTTAAATAATCGATGGTTTGCTGATCGATATAAAACATACCAGCAGAAGCACCATATTCAGGTGTCATATTTGAAATGGTTGCTCTGTCACCTATGGTTAAGTCTTTTGTACCTTCACCATAAAATTCTAAATAAGCAGAAACCACTTTAGCATTACGTAAAAATTCAGTAATCGCTAATACGATATCGGTAGCTGTAATGCCCTCTTGTCTTTTGCCTGTTAGTTTTACACCAACAATATTAGGTAAGCGCATCATAGATGGACGACCCAACATAACAGTTTCAGCTTCAAGACCACCTACACCAATTGCGATAACACCTAAAGCATCTACATGAGGTGTATGGCTGTCAGTACCAACACAAGTATCAGGAAAAGCCACCCCATCACGTGACTGAATAACTGGAGACATCTTTTCTAAATTGATTTGATGCATAATGCCATTACCAGCAGGAATAACATCAACATTTTTAAAGGCGGTTTTGCTCCACTCAATAAATTTAAAACGGTCTTTATTGCGACGATCTTCAATCGCGCGGTTTTTATCGAAAGCTTCTGAATCCGCACCACCATGTTCCACTGCTAATGAGTGATCAACAATTAATTGTGTAGGTACAACAGGATTCACTTTTGCAGGATCACCACCTTGTTCGGCAATAGCATCACGTAAGCCAGCTAAATCAACTAAGGCGGTTTGCCCTAAAATATCATGACATACCACACGAGCAGGATACCAAGGAAAATCGAGTTCTTGCTTACGGTAGATAAGCTGCTTTAACGAATCAGTCAGCATTGCAGGAGCACATTTACGTACAAGCTGCTCGGCTAATACGCGAGAGGTATAAGGTAATTTTGCATAGCTACCTGGAGTAATAGCTTCAACCGCTGCACGCGTATCAAAGAAATCTATATTTGCTCCAGGCAATGGTTTTCGGTAATCGTAATTCATAATTTATTCCACTTTTATAAGGGAGAAGAAGTGAAACCAATTATTCACTTAATGCGATCCCTTATTAATATATTCGAGTTATTGACACAGGAGTTTTTTATTAATTCAAGGCAGAATGTTGGGCGCATAGTTTTCCTATGCGAGAACATTCTAACGAAGAAATAATTAAAAATAACCAGTCAAACTACCTTTCAGAGATAGCAACAACCTTACGCGGTTCAGCACCTGTATAATCAGCACTTGGACGAATAATACGGTTATTTACGCGCTGTTCCATTACATGTGCAGCCCAGCCTGTTAATCGTGAACACACAAAAATAGGTGTAAATAGTTTTGTTGGTATACCCATATAGTTATAAGTAGACGCGTGGAAGAAATCAGCATTACAAAATAGTTTTTTGGTGTCCCACATAAACTCTTCACAAGCTACAGAAATATCATATAGTGACGTATCGCCATTTTCTGCTGCAAGTTTTTCAGACCATTCTTTGATCACAACATTACGTGGATCAGAAGTGCGGTAAATAGCATGACCAAATCCCATAATTTTTTCTTTACGCTCTAACATACCTGCCATTTGTTCTTTAGCGTCTGCAGGAGATTTGAATTTAAGGATCATATCCATAGCGGCTTCGTTTGCACCACCATGCAGTGGACCACGTAAAGTACCGATAGCGCCTGTAATACATGAAAACATATCTGATAATGTAGATGCACAAACACGCGCAGTAAAAGTAGAAGCATTAAATTCATGTTCTGCGTATAAGATTAATGATACATCCATCACACGTTTATGCTGCTCTGAAGGCTCTTCTTGGTTTAATAAACGTAAGAAATGGCCGCCTAAAGAGTCTTCATCTGTCATACAGTCAATCTCAACGCCATCGTGTGAGTATTTGTACCAGTAACACATGATTGCTGGGAAAGCTGACAATAAACGGTTTGCGGCTTGGCGTTCTTGTGAAAAATCAGCTTCTGGCTCTAAGTTACCAAGAAAAGAGGCACCAGTGCGCATAACATCCATAGGATGAGCTTCTGCTGGAATGCGCTGTAAAACTTCTTTTAATGCTTGTGGTAAATCACGCATTGCTTCCAATTCAATTTTGTAAGCACCAAGTTGTTCTTGGTTTGGTAATTCGCCATTAAATAAAAGGTAAGCAACTTCTTCAAACGTCGCGTTATCGGCTAAATCAGAAACATCGTAACCACAATACGTTAAACCACTACCTGACTTGCCAACTGTACATAACTTTGTTTCGCCTGCACTTTGACCACGTAAACCTGCACCACTTAATTTTTTATCAACCATAATATGTTCCTTAACTAACTCGTTGTATGTATTAGTAATCTTTAAAAGTTTTATTATTAGTAATTATTTAAAATTGTAATTTTATTTTTTATTATTATTTTTATTTATTTTTGCCTTCAGCAAATAAGCTATCTAGCTTTTGTTCGTAATCGTGATAACCAAGGTAGTCGTATAAATCCATACGCGTTTGCATATTATCTATTTCAGCTTTTTGGTCACCATCTGCTAACAATGTTTTATAAACCGACTCTGCGGCTTTATTCATGGCTCTAAATGCTGATAAAGGATAAAGCACCATGGCACAGCCCCACTCACCTAATTGCTCTTTATTCCAAAGTTCTGTTTGTCCAAACTCGGTAATATTGGCAAGAATAGGAACATCTAAAGCTTCTGAAAAAGCACGATAATGTTCTTCCGTTTTAATAGCTTCAGCAAAAATACCATCAGCACCTGCAGCAACATAAGCCTTCGCTCTAGCAATAGCAGCTTCTAACCCTTCTTGAGCAAAAGAATCTGTGCGAGCCATAATAAAAAAGTCTTTATCTGTGCGCGCATCAACAGCAGCTTTAATGCGATCAACCATTTCTTCAATAGAAACAATTTCTTTATTAGGACGATGACCACAACGCTTTTGAGCTACTTGATCTTCAAGATGAACCGCAGCAGCACCTGCTTTTTCCATATCACGAATGGTTTTAGCAATATTAAACGCCCCGCCCCAGCCTGTATCAATATCAACAAGTAAAGGTAAGCTTGATGCTGACGTTATACGTTGCACATCAGCAACTACATCATTTAACGATGTCATGCCTAAGTCAGGTAACCCGTAAGAAGCATTAGCCACACCGCCACCTGAAAGATAGATAGCTTGATGTCCTAACTTTTCAGCCATCATTGCGCAGTAAGCGTTTATAGTTCCTACCACTTGAAGGGGTTTGTTGTTTTCTAATGCCTGTCTAAATTTTTTGCCAGGTGATTGTATTGAAGCCACGTTTATCTCCATCTGAATGAATAAATTAAGTTTGTTCAGTTATTTTTCTTTCTATATTTTTACGAGATGCTGCAATATGACGACGCATTAATAGCTCCGCTAATTCACCATCTCGGTCTGCGATTGCTTGAATAATTTGAGAATGTTCTTGAAAGGCACGTTTAGCTCGAGAGCTTTTCATACCAAATTGAATTCGATACATGCGCACAAGATGATAAAGCTGCCCGCAAATAATATTGATAAGCTGTTGGTTATGGCTACCTAGAATAACTTTGTAATGAAAATCTACATCGCCTTCTTCTTGGTAATATGAAATACCGTCTTTTAAATCTTGTTGATTACTGTGATCTTTAAGCATTTGTTTCATGCTTAAAATTTCATCATCAGTCATGTTCATTGCAGCTTGTCTACACGCCATACCTTCTAACGCTTCACGTGTAATGTATAGCTCTAACAAACCTTCTATTGAACAATCTACAACACGAGAGCCTACATTAGCTTTACGTTCTATTAAGTGACATTTTTCTAATCTATTTAAAGCTTCACGCAAGGTAGAGCGACTAATTTCAAATTTTTTAGATAATTCAGGTTCACTAATCTTACTACCAGGAGCGATAGTTCCGTTCACAATTTGCTGAAGCAGTTGCTCATAAACTTTATCTGCAGTAGTGACTGCCGCTAAGTGAGTTGGGTTATTTAAAGTATTAAGCTCTAAAGGCATATATTGTCGACAAATTTAAAAACATGCAAAGATTATAAGCACTATTAATAATATTTCAACAGTAAACACAATAAATTGTCGACAATATTAATTTTATTGATACGGATGTATGAAAAATAAGGCTATTTTGTAGATAGTAGGTAGAGTTTTTTTGCAGAAGAGCGTCAAATAGATTTTTATTTGGTAATTAAGTAGTAGAGAAGTTAGAGATTAGTTTTAAATTGCCCTTCAGGCTCTATTAGAGAAGTGAATAAATAATCCGAAAGGCATGAGTAGTAATTAAAAGTGGACGGTAAAGATTAACCAAAGAACCAATAACAAACACCTATAGCAGCAACAATGCCTGCAGCATCAGCAATTAAACCACAGCTAACGGCATGCCTACTGTATTTAATACCTACAGAGCCAAAGTAAACAGCAAGCACGTAGAATGTTGTTTCGGTAGAGCCTTGAAAAATTGATGCTAATCTACCAGCGAATGAATCTGCACCGTGGGCGTTCATAGTTTCAATCATCATGGCTCTTGAACCTGAACCACTCAATGGTTTCATCATAGCGGTAGGTAATGCATCAATAAAACGTGTATCCATACCTAAAAATACAGCTGATTGTCTAAATATGTCGACAACTACATCTAAAGCGCCACTAGCTCGGAACACACCAATGGCGCATAACATAGCTAATAAATATGGGATAAGCTTAATACTGGTTTCGAAGCCTTGTTTAGCACCTTCTATAAAACTGTCGTATACATCAATTTTTTTACGTACTGCTGCCGCGATAAAAATAATCAAGGTGGTAAAGATCAATATATTACCGAATAGTGAGGATTGCTCTGCTAACGCTTGAGAAGTTAAAGTCGCAAAATATACGGTTATTCCACCAATAAATGCGATAGCCGCTGATAAATATAATAAAACAATAGGATGATGTAATTTAATTTTTTGTACACTCGCGACAGCTAATAAGCCAGCGAATGTTGAGGCAAAAGTTGCAAGCATTATAGGGATAAAAACATCGGTAGGATTTACAGCGCCTTGCTGCGCTCGGTAAACAAAAACAGCAACAGGAAATAAAGTCACCGATGAAGTATTTAAAACAAGAAATAAGATTTGCGCGTTTGTTGCTGTATCTTTTTTTGGATTTAATGTTTGTAGATCTTGCATCGCCTTTAAACCTAAAGGTGTTGCAGCATTATCGATACCTAAAAAATTAGCCGATAAGTTCATCGTCATTGAACCAATGGCAGGATGACCTTTTGGTACTTCCGGCATTAACTTTGAAAATAAAGGAGAAATAGCTATAGCTAATTTATTAATAAGACCAGCATTCTCAGCTATTTTCATCATACCTAACCAAAAAGCTAAAACACCGATTAAACCAATCGCTATATCGACAGTGACTGAAGACATTTTAAAAAGGGATTGTATGATTTTTTCAAAAACGAGCGCATCACCCATCACTCCCCATTGGTATATTGAAGAAATAAAGGCAATAAAAAAGAAGCTGATCCAGAGGCGATTTAACACAAGTATACTTTCATTAAAGTGAGTAAAAAGATGATGGCATAATTAAGGTGACAATAACAGTTCACTTAGCTATTCCACAAGCGGTTGATAAGGTGTGCATGAAACATAAGAAAATAGGGTTTAACATTTATAAAGAAAGATAAAAATAAATCCATTAGCCTTTGTTTATCAAATAATTATAAAAAAAGTCAAAAATAAAGAAAAATAAATTAGCATTGCTAAAATCTTGCACTACACTTAATTAATATAAAGTTTAGTTTACTTTAAAAACAGAAAAATACTTGCTCGCTGCTTTGTTATTTCTCTAGGTTAGTTTTATTAGCACTGGTTCATTTGAACCAACCCCTAAGCCCTTTACTAGTAATAGTTTAGGGCTATTTTTTTGCCTATTATTTATTATCTCACCAGAAAAATGAATAACACTACCTTCAACTATTCAAAAAGTGTCAGTTCGAACAGAATATTACATTAAAACGAAATAACACCTTAATAGGCTTATTTAACCTGAACTCTGGATAATGAATTTTTTAACTCATTGATTAATAAAATCTAAAACCAAGGTTAAGGTTAGATGATTTTACCAAAAATATCATTTGTTTTTCTCCTAATGTTGAGATTTAGCCGGTATAACAAGACGGTTTTATGTACTAATAGCTGGCTATTAGTAATAAAATCAACGCAGATAGACGGTTAAATAACAATATTAGGCATAATTGCTTATCCAGTTTTCAGGTTATTTATTAAGCTTAAATAATGTATTGAAATTTTGCGTTGATATTGCAGCTATGTGCTCAACCGATTGCCCTCTAATACTGGCAAGATGTTTTGCAACTTCAACAACATAAGCAGGTTGATTCTGTTTACCTCGATGAGGAACAGGCGCTAAATATGGGGAATCTGTTTCTATCAGTATTCTATCGTCAGGGATTTTCTTCGCGACTTCTCTTAGCTCAGCAGCATTTTTAAAAGTTACGATACCTGAGAAAGAAATATAAAAGCCTAACTCGATGGCTTGCTCTGCCATTTCCCAGCCTTCAGTAAAGCAATGTAAAATACCACCAACATTTTGAGCATTCTCGTCGCGCAATACTTTTAAAGTATCTTCTTGGGCAGCACGCGTATGAATAATCAGTGGCTTATTGATTTTGTTTGCAACTCGAACATGTTTAATAAAAGAGTCTAATTGAACCTCTTTAGTTTCTGGTGCATAAAAGTAATCAAGACCCGTTTCCCCTACTGCGATAACACGCTCATGCTGCGATAGTTGAAGTAATTCATCTTCATCGACTTCATCCTCCTGATTTAAAGGATGCATTCCGCATGATAAGGAAACGTTTTTATATTTTTCAGTGGAAGCTGCCATTGCAGGAAAGTCTTTCAACGTAACACTGACACAAAGCATATGATCTACTTGTACTTCTTTCGCAGCATTTATTACGTTATCTAAATTATTGTCAAATTCTTCAAGTTTTAAACGGTCTAGATGACAATGTGAATCTATAAACAAAGGTAACTCCAACAAAATGTGAATATTATTAAATAAAAAGAAAAGCGTTAAACTATTGGCATAAGCCTTTAATTTACATAGTTAAGGTAGGATCTGAAGAATTTAAGAAACGTGCAATATATTTCTCTATTTGATTTTTTACTAATTCAGGATCATCAACAAAGCTAACACCAACACCTGCAGGTGTACCACTTTGAGAGCCAATAGGCGTTAACCAACAAACTTCACCTTTTACTTCGGCATGTTCTAAAGCATCAGGAAGCGATACTTCAAGCATAACTTCTGTACCTAATTCGAAACGAGAATTGGTTTTATAGAAAAGTCCGCCGTTTTTCAAAAAAGGCATGTAAGCTTGGTATAAGTCTCTTTCTGAAAAAAATTCTACATATATGCTTTTCAATGCTTACTCCTGAGATTTCTCGTGAATTAAAATATTATCGATATCAACAATAAGTTTTTCAAGTATAAATTGAATATTCACCTGACTTAATGTTTTACTTTTATTTATTGTAGCCGTTATTTTATTGTAAATATGCCATAAAGTATCTTTATTTAATAAAGTAGAGAAACTTTCTGTTGAATCAGCTTGATTACTCCATCCATTAGCACCTCGCATTGCATGTGTCGTCGCTTTTTCTAACCAACGTAGCCCGTAAGGAGAAGCGAGTGACATTTTAACAATTTGAGAGCGACCTTCACCTTTAGTGATGTAATTAAAGAAAGTTCGTTCAAATGTTTCGTATTCTTGTGCGACGTCTGCACTACTCAATTCAGGTAAATGGCTTAAATTAGTAAACGCATTTGTGTTATTAGCACTCACGTTAATATGCTGCGCTAAAATATCACCTGAAGGAGGTCGTATTTCAAATAAACGACATCGGCTAATTATAGTCGGTAGAAGTGTATCTCGCTCACCAGAAAGTAAAACGATAATACTATTATCACTTGGCTCTTCTAGTGTTTTTAATAAAGCATTAGCAGCAGCCACTGTCATTATGTCGGCTTGTGGAATTAAGACTGTTTTAATAGTCCCTATCTGGGCTGTTCTTTCGAAAAAAGCACTGACTTTTCTAACGCTATCAACACCTAATAAGTTTTTTTCAGCTACAACAGTAGAATGGTCTGGATAGTTATTTTTTAATAATAATTTACAATGCTTACACTGATGACAAGGTTGAAGAATATTGCCTTGTGATTGGTCTGGTGAATTGTCTTGAACAACTTGGTTACATTGGATCACTTGAATCAACCAGTTAGCGAGTTCCTCTTTGCCACTACCTTTAACACCACTAATTAAAATAGCATGCGGTAAATTACCTGCAGTGATATGTTGAGAAAATAAGGCTTGTTCTTTAGCTAACCAGCTTTTCATGTAAATAACCTATTCATACTGTAAATTAATGCTATGTGTTGTTGCTTGAGTTAGTGCTTTCAGGCTCGATTATTAACTATAAGCTATAATTAAGACCTGAATCTATCAAGTTAAGTCATAAATATTACTACCAAAATTAAGATGTTGATTGATTTTCAATAAGCTTATCGATAACAGCGATAACTTGATCAGCAACTTCTGATTGCGTTTGTGATGCATCAATTACTGTAAATTTACTCGGATTTTGTTCTGCTTGAATTAAATAGCCGTTTCTTGCTCTTTCTAAAAACTCCATTTTTTCATCTTCCATTCGATCTAAACCTTCACCACGCTGCATTACACGTTCAAGTCCTATTTTAGGATCAAGATCTAAAATAATATTCATATCAGGAGAAAAACCATTCAATGCCATATTATTAATTTTACAGATGGTGTCTAAATCTATGCCTCTAGCATAATGTTGAAAACTGAATGTGGCTGCATCAAAACGATCTGAAATAACAACTTTACCTGCCGCTAATGCTGGCAGTATCTTTTCATTAATATGCTGTGCTCTACCTGCTCCAAATAACATAAGCTCAGTAAGGTTACACATTTCAGGTGTTGTTGGATCGAGTATAACTTCTCTGATTTTTTCACCTATAGGTGTGCCACCAGGCTCTCTAGTTACAATAACATCTAAACCTTTATTTTTTAGATACTGCTCAATTGTTTTTATTACGGTTGTTTTGCCTGCGCCATTACTTCCATCGCAAACAAGCATAAAGCCTTTATTCATTAAATTATCTCGCAGTACATTGTTTTATCTATTATTAAAATTTACTTCTAAAGTCTGGTACATCATAACTAAGCCAGCGGTTGAACTCTATAGCTTTACTACCTATTTACTTTTAGTCGCTGACAAATAGTCTGCTACTGCTCTGTTATGTTCTTTTAATGTTTTTGAAAATACATGTTTTCCAAAACCGTCACTAACAAAATATAAATAGTCTGTTGTATCAGGATGCATTGCTGCAGTAATCGCAAGTTTCCCAGGCATAGCTATAGGTGTAGGCGGTAAACCATCGATACGATACGTATTATAAGCTGTTTTTTCACGTAAATGCTTACGCTTAATATCGCCTTTGTACCTTTCACCTAATCCATAAATAACAGTAGGGTCTGTTTGTAAACGCATCTTTTTATTTAATCGATTAACAAACACTGAGCTTATAACGGGATGCTCACTTTGTAAGGCACTTTCTTTTTCAATAATTGAAGCCATGATCAAGGCTTGGTATTCATTTTCATAAGGTAAGTCTGCGTCTCTATTATTCCAAAGAGAGCTTAGCTCTTTATTCATTCGATTATTTGCTCGGCGCAATATATCTATTGTCGACGTACCTGAAGTAAAAAAGTAAGTATCAGGGAAAAAGAGTCCTTCAGGGTTTACATGCTGTAGGCCTAAATACTCGGCAACATTATCCACAGTAAGATCAGGTACTTTTTGCGCTAAATTTATATCGTTCGACAGAGCAATCAACCAGTCTTTTAGTGTACTACCTTCAATAAAGGTAATGGCAAATTGATGCTCTTTACCATTAACAAGTAAATTGATTAGTTCAACGTAGGTTATATCTGTAGGGATAAGAAATGAACCTTGCTTTAAAGCACTAAGTTCTGGTGTTAATTTTATATAAGCTTTTAACCAAACATTAGTATTTATCCAGCCTCTTTTTACAAGTTCTCGGGAAAATGAGCTTACAGTTGCGCCTTTATTAATCGTAATCAGTTCAGGTTCAATCAGAGGGATTTTCTTATTTACTTGCTGATTCATATAGCCATATAAAGTAACAATAAATAATACAGCAATTAAAATGGCAGAGAAGAGTAACTTTTTTAACATTAATTAATGTTCGCTATGTGTGCTTTAAATTGATGAACTTGTTTAATATCAAGTTCATTACCCGCATAATTTATTACTGGCACTATTTCCATTATAGAGTTTGTGATGAAAATTGACTGCGCTCTTTGAATATCAGAGATCTTTGCTTTAACTATTTTGGTAGCAGGGTATTTTCTTAAAATTTCAGAGCGTTGAATACCTGCTACACCACTATCTTTTATTTCTGGTGTAAAAAGCTCGTCATTATCAAACCAAAAAATGTTTGCGCATGTGGTTTCTATAATTTCATCAAATAGATTCAATACAAGCAAATCATGGTAATTCGTTTGATCTAACTCATCTCTGATCAATACTTGCTCTAATCTGTTTAAATGTTTAACACCAGCAAATAGTGGATTAATACCTAACTTAATAGATGAGTTTGCTAAGGTGATTCCTGCAGCTTGCCATTCAAGATATTTGTTCGGAAATTCAGAAATTTTGATGATAATGTTTGGACGACTAACACCTACTCGAGAATAACCTCTACCGCCTTCACCTGATGTGATAACGACTTTAAGTACTGCTAACTTATAACCTTTGCAGCATTCAATCAGATCATTTTGTAAGGCAGAAAAATCAACATCTAAAATCTTAAATAAACGACAGCCTGTTTGTAAACGTTTTATATGAAGATGTAATAGCTCTATTTGACCTTGACTGACCTTAGCTGTTGTAAAGATACCATCGCCATACGCTAAACCTCTATCATTAATAGATATGTGATTAACTTGTTGTCCATTAACAGATTGAAAATACATAGTTATTTAAACACTTAGCTTGGTCGAATATAGATAAAGGGTGTAGTTTATTATTTATTAGAAATTAATAATACCAAACGGATTTATTTATTGCTCACTTAGCGAGAATTTAAAGGCTTAGAGGCAAGGCATTGATTGAAGAGAATGGTTATTCCCTTGTCAAAATCAATAACGCGGCATATGAGCCTTTAAATTCTCGCCCTTCGGGAGCTCATTAGTAAACTGATAACATCACAAAATTAAAAAAATATAGAATAACTATGTTTAATCAATTTTGCTTGTTCTAAGCTTGCTAATGTAGCTCTAAGTTGCTCAATAAATTAATCCGTTTGGTATAACACTAAAAATAGGTTTAGTTGAAATGCAGCGCTAAAATTAAATGGCGTAAAATAAAAAACCTGAATAATTGTAAACAAGTATTCAGGTTTTATTGTTTTGATTTAAGCGTTAATAACACTTAATGCTACGCTACATCAATTTACATTTTTTTGAAAATCAATGAACCGTTTGTTCCGCCAAAACCAAACGAATTACATAAAGTATATTCTAAAGATACATCTCTAGCAGTATTCGCAATATAATCTAAATCACACCCTTCATCAGGGTTGTCTAAATTAATTGTCGGTGGAACAGCATTATTAACTAAAGCTTGAATACTGAATATTGCTTCAACCGCTCCAGCAGCACCTAATAAGTGCCCTGTCATCGATTTAGTTGAACCCATCATTACTTTATCAGCATGTTGTCCAAAAACCGACTTAACAGCATTAGTTTCAGCAATATCACCTGCAGGAGTAGAAGTACCATGAGCATTGATATAACCAATTTTTGATACATCAACTTTCGCATCATTAATTGCATTACCCATTGCTAAAGCACCACCAGCACCATCAGCAGGAGGAGATGTCATATGATAAGCATCTCCACTCATACCAAAACCTACTAATTCAGCATATATGTTAGCGCCACGTGCTTTAGCTTGTTCATACTCTTCAAGCATAATAACACCAGCACCATCGCCTAATACAAAACCGTCTCGATCTTTATCCCAAGGTCTTGAAGCTGCTTGAGGGTCATCATTACGTGTAGATAATGCTCTTGCTGCACCGAATCCGCCCATACCCATTTTAGTTGAGGCTTTTTCTGCACCGCCAGCAAGCATAGCATCTGCATCGCCGTAAGCTATCATTCGAGCTGCATGTCCAATATTATGCACACCACTTGTACAAGCAGTAACAATAGAAATATTAGGACCTTTCAGACCATGCATAATAGATAAATGACCAGCAATCATATTAATGATTGTAGAAGGCACAAAGAAAGGAGATAGTTTTCGAGGGCTTGTTTTAAGCATTTTCTCGAAATTCTCTTCAATGAGACCTAAACCACCAATACCAGCACCAACTGCAACACCAACACGCATAGCATTTTCATCAGTTATTTCTAAACCTGAATCTTTAATTGCTTGCACACCTGCAGCTACGCCATATTGAATAAAGAGATCCATTTTTTTGGCTTCTTTACGAGCCATATAGTCTTCAGCACTAAAATCTTTGATCAATCCTGCAAACTTAGTTGTATATTCAGTTGTGTCAAAATGTTGAATATCGCTAATACCACTTTTACCAAGTAGTAAATTTTGCCAAGTTGTTTCTGGATTGTTACCCAAAGGGCTTAACATACCAAGACCGGTAACTACAACACGCCGCATAGGATGAGTTGCCTCCGATAGAAAAGAATTTTGAAAGGGGGTTATTCGTAAATAGTGAATCTATAAGATTACGAACACTGATTTAAAAATATTTAAGGCGGTGTAAAAACCGCCTTAAATATATTAACAATTACTGATTAGCGTTAACGTAATCAATAGCTGCTTGAACTGTAGTAATTTTTTCTGCTTCTTCGTCAGGAATTTCAGTATCAAATTCTTCTTCTAACGCCATAACTAATTCTACAGTGTCAAGTGAGTCAGCACCTAAATCGTCAACAAATGATGATTCAATTTTAACTTCTGCTTCACTTACACCTAACTGCTCTATAGTGATTTTTTTTACGCGTTCTTCGATAGTACTCATTTTTTTTCCTTTACTAGAAAATGCTATTTTTCAAATTGTATGTAGTGTATTCGTCAAAAGCTTAGCTTGCAAGTAACTAATTTTATTTTTATTACTGGTCAAACCTGTTGCTATTGTATAAAAATATTAGATTTTATAAATTATAAAATCAACTATAACATGTACATACCGCCATTAACGTGCAATGTTTCACCAGTAATATATGCCGCATTATCTGATGCTAAAAAAGCAACTGCACTAGCAATTTCGTCAGGTTTTCCTAAACGATTTGCTGGTACTTGTGAAAAAATGCCTTCTTTTTGTTCATCAGTTAACGTTTGTGTCATATCTGTATCGATAAAACCAGGTGCAACTGTATTAACAGTTATACCACGAGAAGCAACTTCTCGAGCTAAAGATTTAGTAAAGCCTAATAGACCTGCTTTAGCTGTTGCATAGTTTACTTGACCTGCATTACCCATGCTACCCACAACAGAACCAATGTTAATAATTCTACCGTTGCGTTTCTTCATCATAGGTCGTATAGCCGCTTTACTTAGCTTAAATACCGATGAAAGGTTTGTATCGATAATATCTTGCCATTCTTCATCTTTCATTCGCATAAAGATGTTGTCTTTAGTGATACCTGCGTTATTTACAAGTACATCTACAGCAACATATTTTTCTTTAATTGCTTCAAATAAAGCAGCGATTGAGTCGTTGTCTGTTACGTTCAATACCATGCCATTACCTTCGCCTAAGTATTCACTGATTTTATCAGCGCCACTTGCAGATGTAGCAGTACCAACAACCGTTGCACCTAAACTTTGTAATTGACTCGCTATTGCTTTACCGATACCACGGCTAGCGCCAGTAACTAAAACAACTTTACCTTCTAATGAAAACATATTTAAACCTTACTTAATTAATTCTAATGCTTTAGTTAATGATACATTATCATTAACCGATTCACATGAAATTGATTTATCAATTCTTTTTAATAAGCCTTGTAATACTTTACCTGGCCCTACTTCTAAAACCTGTGTACAACCATTTTTAGCTAATAATTCAATAGTTTCTGTCCAGCGTACTGGAGAGTATAACTGTCTTACTAATGCATATTTAATTTTTTCTTCAGAGGTTTCAATAGCAACATCAACATTATTAATAACAGGAATACTTGGTGTATTAAATGTAATTTTTTCCAATTCTTTGGCTAACTCATCTGCAGCACCTTTCATTAATGCACAATGAGAAGGAACACTAACAGGAAGAGGTAAAACACGCTTTGCGCCAGCTTCTTTACATAAAGCGCCTGCACGTTCTACTGCCGCTTTATTACCTGCAATAACAACTTGACCAGGAGAATTAAAGTTAACAGCTGATACCACTTCGTTTTCTTTAGCTTGTTCACATGCAGCTATAATAGCGTCATCAGCTAAACCTATAACAGCAGCCATAGCACCAACACCTTCAGGAACTGAAGCTTGCATAAGTTCGCCACGCTTTTGAACAAGTTTCACTGCATCGCCAAGGCTAATAATCTCAGCACAAACTAAAGCTGAATATTCACCTAAACTATGACCTGCTAATGTAGCAGGCTTATTATCTGTTTTTGAAGCAAGTAATCGCCATAAAGCAACACTGGCTGTTAATAAAGCTGGTTGGGTAAAATTGGTTTGATTTAATTTCTCAGCAGGACCTTCAGATACTAGTTGCCATACATCGTAACCTAAAGCTTCAGAGGCTTCTTTAAAGGTTTCTTGTACAACACTTTCTTCTGAAAAGTCGGCAAGCATAGATACAGTTTGAGATCCTTGCCCTGGGAAAACAAACGCTAAATTATTTTGCATTATTAATACCTATTTATGTTCTATTTGAATGTTTTTATTTTATATATAACATTATAAAAAATTAATCAGCTAAACTTTGCTCAAGTTTTTTTCTAATTTTATCTGGAACTTGTCGCTCCACTTCTCTAGCCGCTTCCATAATAGCGGCTAAAAATGCCAATGAACTCGCATTTCCATGACTTTTAACGACAATGCCGCGTAATCCTATCAGACTTGCGCCGTTATACTGGTCAGGGTTCAATGACTTGAATAATTTTTTAATGGGTGCAGCAAAAAACTTTCCTAATAAACGTGTTAATAAACGTTTAGATAAAACTGTTTTAAATTTGCTATAAACCATTAATGCTACCCCCTCACATGTTTTGAGTGCAACATTTCCCACAAAACCGTCACATACGATAACGTCAGCTTTATTAGACAAAATATCATTGCCTTCAACAAAACCAATATAATTAATATAAGGGTTCTCAGTAAGCTGAGCCGCAGTATATTTAATATGATCGCTACCTTTAATATTTTCGGTCCCCATATTAAGGAGTGCAACTTTGGGGCTTTCTATACCATCCACTTCTTCTGCTAATACAGAACCCATAATAGCGAATTGATAAAGCACGTTTGAGTCACAAAAAACATTTGCGCCAAGATCTAACATGAAAACGTGTTTATTTTCGTCATGGGTAGGTAAAGCAGAAATAAGTGCAGGACGTTCAACGCCTGGTAACATTTTCAAAACATAGTGAGCAGTTGCAAATAATGCACCTGTATTTCCCGCACTCACACAAGCTTGAGACGTATTACTCTTAACGAGATCAATAGCTTTACGCATTGATGAGTCTTTTTTGTTTCTTAAAGCGCTTGCAGGAAGTTCGTCCATTGCAACAATTTCAGTTGAATGACAAATAGAGAGTTGTGGATTATGTTTTTGATTATGTTTAGCGAGTTGTTGCGTAATGAAGGATTCATCACCACAAAGTATAAGATGCAAATTAGGCATTTTTTGAACAGCCATAATTGCAGCAGGAATTGTTATTAAGGGGCCTTTATCGCCCCCCATAATATCTAACGATATAGTTAGATTAAAATCACTATTCATAAGATGCTATTTTGTTTAATTTAAACATTAGAGTACTCATTACTTTTTATATGGAAAAGTTAGAAACACTAGAACATTCCAAAATATCAACTAACTATAAATAGTGATTTTTTGATAACAATATAGTTTAGAACTATTTGTTAATTACTTTTACGCCTTTGTAAAAGCCATCTGCTGTTACGTGATGACGACGATGCGTTTCACCTGAAACTGGATCTACTGATAAGTTTTCAGTGGTTAAAGCATCATGTGAACGGCGCATGCCACGTCTTGAACGAGACTTTTTGCTCTTTTGAACTGCCATTACCTACTCCTAAAATCGGTTGTTGAGTTGAATATATTCAACTATTTAAGTTTTTTTAATACATCAAATGGATTTGGTTTTTCTAACTCTTCAGGCAATTCACCCCATACACTATCAGCAGGAGCTAAACAGTCTTTAGGTTCATGTCTGGGAATTAAAGGGAGAGAAAGTAAAAACTCTTCTTCCAATAACTCAAGTAAATTAACTTCACCATTTTCATCTAATTCTATTGCGTCATAATATGACGGCAATTCAGCGATTGCATCTTGGTTTTTAACGGGACTAAAAACAAAATCTGCTGTTAGTTCGTATTCAAACGCTTCAGTGCATCGCTGACAAGTCAGTTTAACTAATGCCGAACCAGCGCCTGAAAGTACATTCAGTCCGCGTTCATCCACATCAAAATCAAACTTAGCTTTAACTTGCTCGCTGCTAGGCTCACAAACAGCAAGCAACCTATTCATTCCAGACAATTTAAACACACCTTCGCACTCCAACTTGCGTTGGGAACTTTTGAATGGGTCTATCGTTATCGGGAGTTTAAGATTCTTCATAAGGCGCGCATAATAATGCCCCGAGGCTGATGTGTCAAAAGAAAATTACAATAATTGCTTTAAAAAGTAAATATTGCCTCTATATTAACAATAACTTAATTATTTTGAGAAAAGCTAATGACTTCTAGAACAATCGTATTAGGCTCAACATCTCCTTTTCGAAAGGCATTATTAGAAAAACTAAATATATCTTTCGAGTGTGCAAAACCTAATATAGATGAAACAGCGCAAGAAGGTGAAACTTCTATAAAGCTTGTTGAAAGATTAGCGATAGAAAAAGCACAAGCTATCACAGGTTACTCTAATGCACTTATTATAGGTTCAGATCAAGTTGCCTTATGTGAAGGTGAAATTCTCGGTAAACCTCATAACTTTGATAATGCGGTAAAACAGCTAACTAAGTTTAGTGGTAAAGCTGTCACCTTTTATACAGGACTTTGTGTTTTAGACTCTAAAACAAATAAAGTCACGTCATTAGTTGAACCCTTTACTGTTCATTTTAATGAATTATCGCAAAGTGAAATTATCCACTATATAAAAGCAGAGGAGCCGTACAACTGTGCAGGAAGTTTTAAAAGTGAAGGTTTAGGAATTTGTTTGTTTAAAAAATTAGAAGGTGAAGATCCGAACTCACTTATCGGTTTACCTTTAATCAAACTGATCAGTTTATTTAAACAACATGATTTTGATGTATTAAACGAGCAACCAACTAGCTAATAGTCCCCTTCTATTTTATTTTATTAAAGTAATTCGAAAAACAAAAAAGCCATTTATCGTAATAGATAAATGGCTTTTTAATATTTTACAAAATAACTAATGTAGCTATTTAATTTAGTTAGTAACTAATGACCTCTAGCTTTAACCAACTTATTTAAGGCTTTTTGTAATTCACCATCTAAAGGTGCTTCTACTTTCATACGCTCGTTACTTAACGGATGAGTAAACTCGATACTTGCTGCATGTAAAAATAAGCGTTTAAGACCAATTGTCTTCATTTCTTCATCAAAGCCTTCATGACCATATTTAGCATCACAAGCAATAGAATGACCTTTAACTTGGCAATGTACACGTATTTGGTGTGTTCTACCTGTTACAGGAAATGCTCTAACTAAAGTGGCATTTTGATATTGCTGTAATATTTTAAAACGCGTTTCAGATTCTTTACCATTAATGTTATCTACAATAACAACACGCTCACCTGATTTTAAATCATTCTTTCTCAAGCCTTCAGTAACTTTAGTTACTTTTGCAGACCATTGGCCTTTAACTAAAGCATGATAAAACTTTTGAACTGTTTTATTACGCAGTTGCTCATGAAGGTTTCTTAACGCCGAACGTTTTTTAGCAATAACTAAACAACCTGAAGTATCTCGATCAAGACGATGCACAAGTTCTAACATTCTCGCATCAGGTCGAAGTGCTCTCATCGCTTCAATTAACCCAAAGCTTAAACCACTGCCACCATGAACAGCCATGCCTGAAGGTTTATTAATAACAATTAAACGCTCATCTTCAAACAATATTTGTTTTTCTAAATTAGCAACAATGTTTAGTTGTGTTGAAACTGTATCAGTTTTTTCAGCTAATCTGATGGGAGCTATTCGTAAAATATCTTCATCAACTAATTTATATTCGGGTTTGATACGTTTTTTATTCGCGCGAATTTCGCCTTTACGTAATAACCTATAGATGTGACTTTTCGGAACACCTTTCAGTGTTTTAACTAAAAAGTTATCAACTCGTTGACCAGCATCTTCACTGTCAATTGTAATAAACCTAACTTTAGGTCTATCATTTTCATTCGTATTATTTTCTTTCAATCGATTCAATTACTATTGTTTTCGTTCAATAAGCCGAGTTTATCACAATTCATTTGATAATTAAGCGAATTAAGTGAGGTATTTAATTGCTAAATCTAACAATATAGTGGGATAATAAAGAGGATAGAATTTTAAATAAAGACTATCCTAATAAATGGAAGTTCTTAGTGAAACGTAAGAGATGAAATGCGGCTACTTTATTATGCGTCATTCGAGATGAATGAAACGACATAATAAATGAATGGCCTTTTGTAACATTTAACACATCTAACAAATGTAACTAGTTAAAGAGACTACATAAACATTATATCCAGCGCAAAAGAACCATTGTAACAATATTTAGTAAAAGAACATTTTCAGGTATAGATAAACGACAACATAACGATAAGTACTATCGTGTCCACTACACCATCGCTAAAAGCCTTTACTAAAATTTACACAGCACTCATGCTGAAGAACATAAAGAAATATATTCACTATGACCAATTGTCATAGTTAGATTAATACAATCAGATTTTATAACAGCTTACTACGCAATATGGCGTACTAAGATTGACAGCCGAGAGGTTGACGAATTGCTGTTTTACTTTACCAAGATTGCTTTGTGTACCAAGCAAATTGATTGCTGTGACTAAAAAAGAGTCACACAACTATGAAACGTATGTTAATTAACGCTACCCAATCTGAAGAGTTGCGCGTAGCACTTGTTGATGGTCAACAACTATATGATTTAGATATAGAAAGTCCAGGCCATGAACAAAAAAAATCAAATATCTACAAAGCTAAGATCACTCGTATAGAGCCATCTTTAGAAGCTGCTTTCGTTGACTACGGCGCTGACCGCCACGGTTTCCTTCCAATGAAAGAAATTGCCCGAGAATACTTTCCAAAAGGTTATTCTTTCCAAGGCAGACCAAACATCAAAGAAGTACTCCACGAAGGACAAGAAGTTATTGTTCAAATTGATAAAGAAGAACGCGGTCAAAAAGGCGCGGCACTTACAACTTTTATCAGTTTAGCGGGTAGTTATTTAGTATTAATGCCTAATAACCCTCGTGCTGGTGGAATATCTCGCCGTATCGAAGGCGATGAAAGAACAGATTTAAAAACATCTTTAAGCAAACTTAGCTTACCTAAAGGCATGGGACTTATTGTTCGTACGGCTGGTGTTGGTAAAGCTTATGATGAATTAGAATGGGATTTAAGTGTTCTTCTTCATCACTGGAAAGCGATTGAAGATGCTTCAGCTAACCGCCCTGCTCCTTTCTTAATTCACCAAGAAACTGACGTTATTAAAAGAGCGATCAGAGATTACTTAAGAAGAGACATTGGCGAAATATTAATTGATCGCCCTAAAACTTACGAAAGTGTTAAAAAGCATATTGAAGTGGTTCGTCCTGACTTCATTAGCAAAGTAAAACTTTACACTAACGATGTTCCTTTATTTACCCATTACCAAATAGAATCTCAAATAGAATCAGCCTTCCAACGTGAAGTACGTTTGCCTTCAGGTGGTTCAATAGTTATAGATCCTACAGAAGCAATGACTTCTATTGATATTAACTCTGCTAGAGCAACAAAAGGCGGAGACATAGAAGAAACAGCATTCAATACAAACTTAGAAGCTGCAGAAGAAATTGCTCGTCAATTAAGACTTCGTGATTTAGGTGGACTTGTTGTTATCGATTTTATTGATATGACGCCAGTACGCCATCAACGTGAAGTTGAAAACAGAATGCGTGATGCAGTTAGACCAGATAGAGCTCGTATCCAATTAGGTCGTATCTCTCGCTTTGGTTTACTTGAAATGTCTCGTCAACGTTTACGTCCATCTATTGGCGAAACTAGCCAAGGTGTATGTCCTCGTTGTAATGGTACAGGTCATGTACGTGGCGTTGAATCTTTAGCACTTTCTATCCTTCGCTTAATGGAAGAAGAAGCAATTAAAGAGAACACATTACATGTACAAGCACATGTTCCTGTTCCTGTTGCTACTTATCTATTAAATGAAAAGCGTCGCTCTGTAATGCATATTGAAAAGCATCACAGTGTTCACGTTTTAATTATTCCTAACCCTCATATGGACACACCTCAATATGAAGTTGTTAGAATAAAAGAAGATGAAACAGTTACTGAAGCAAGTTACGAATTACCGATAAAACAAGCAGTAGTTGAAGAAGCAGTAATGCCTAAGTTTAATGCTGATGCAGTTAAACGTGATGAACCTGCCCTTCAAGGTATGGCTTCACCTAAGCAAAATGCACCTCTACCAACGAAAGCACCAGCTCCAGTTGTTGAAGCAAAACCTGTGGCTAAATCAAGCGGTGGATTCTTTGGTTGGTTAAAAGCTTTATTTGTTAGTGAAGAAGTGCCAGAACCTATTAAGGCTCCAGCACCGAAAACTGATACTCGTCGCCCTCAAAAGCCTCGTAATACAAACAAGCGTAACCCTAGAAACGATAAACGTAATGAGAAAAGAACCAACGTTCCTAAACCGGAAGTTGAAGCTAAAGACGTTAAAACGACTAAGCCTGTTCGTAAACCTACTCATAATAAAGAAACTAAGCCAAAAGAAGAAAAAGTAGCTGAACGTAGACAACGTCGTAATAATCGCAAAAAAGTGAGAGTTAACGACCAAAGAAACGTAGCTAAACCTGAAGAAACAGTAAAAGCGAATGAAGTGGTAAAACCTCAAACAACACCTGTAGTTGAAAATGTTGTTTTAGATACTGCAGCAACAGCTACACCAGTTGATGAAAATGCTACCGTTGCTAACACTGAGAAAGCGAATACTGAAGAGCGTCCTAGAAATAGACGTACTCCAAGACATTTACGTACTCATGGACAACGTAAACGTCGTCCAAATAATGAAACTGAAGTAAAAGAAGGTGAAGTTTCAGCGGATACATCAACAGAGGTTCAACAGAACTTACCATTTGATGAAACGCCTGCTGTAGATGCTCCTACTCAAGTAGCTCAAGTAACTACAGAGCAACCAAGTGTTGCTCCAGTAGAAACGAAAGTAGAAGTAGAAAGCACGCCTGTTGAAGCTTCAGTAGTTCAAGCTAGTCCAGTTGAAGCACCTAAAGTTGAAACAGTTACTTCTGAAGAAAAGACAGTTGAAGTTCCAGTACAAGCTGAAAGCCCTGCTCCAGTAGTTGAAGCTGTAGAAAGTAAACCAGTTGAAGCCGCACCTGCAATAATTGCAGAACCTGCCGTTCAAACTGTTGCACCTACTGCTCCTGCTCAGAATGTAGAGACTACGCCAGAAGCTGTTGAAGTAACAAAAGTTGAAGAGGCTACACCTGTTGAAGCTAAAGTAACTGAAACAGTAGCGCAAAATGCTGAAGAAGTTACTCCTGCAAAAGCTGACACTGAACTTGAAGTACCAGAGAAAGTTGCAGCACCAGTTAAGCCTAAAGCAGTAAGAAAAGCTAAAATGCCTAAAGGCACAAAAGCAGCAGCGAGTGTTAAGCAAGGTAAAGCGTCATCACCAATGACTAAGCCTACTGCTACAGCTATTGTTGGTAATATCCCAACAGCAGCACTAACGAATGAAGAAAGACCTAAGCATGTTGCTTCAGGCCGTTCAGCAATGGTTTCAAGTGTTATCAGCAAAAGTTCAGCTGGTCCAACTAAGCCTCAGTAAGTGTTAGTAATAACAGTATAAAGACATTATATTGTTAAAATAAAAAACCAGCTTAATCGCTGGTTTTTTTATGTCTATTATTCGACTAATAAGCGCATTGAATAAAGCTAGTGTTCCTTTATATGAAATAAAGCTGATAACTAGGGGCTGTTGATCTTTCACATTGACAGCCAAATCATTGCGCACGCCAGTGCTAGCATACTCTCGAACTGTAATTTCAATTTATCATACCTTGTAGCTATAGAACGGAAATGTTTTAGCCTTGCAAATGCATTTTCAACTAAGTGCCTATATTTATACAAGCACCAATCAATATCACCATTACCTGTTTTTGAATTTTGCTTTCTCGGTATTATAGGGATTGAGTTGCGCTCTCGAACTTTATTTCTTATAGCTTCACTATCATAGCCTTTGTCTGCGATAACAAAATCACCTTGAGGTAATAATTCAATCAGCTCATTTGCCACTTTACTATCATGAACATCACCACCTGTAATAATAAATTCGATAGGCAAACCATAACTATCAACAGCTAAGTGAATTTTACTCGTATTACCCCCTCGACTTAACGCTATCGCTTGCTCTTGTTTAGATGCAGCACCTGTACTGTGTTGGTGTGCTTTAATATAGCTACCATCAATGAACTCCCACTCTACATCACTATTAGCGGATAACGATTTGAATAACCTCATCAATATTCCCTTTCTCGACCAAAGAAGGAACCTGCGATAAATGGTATTCCATAAACCAAAACACTCTGGTAAGTCACGCCATGGGCAGCCGACACGCAAGCGATATAAAATTCCTTCCATCGTTTGTCTGTGTTCAAGCTTGTTATAAACTCTATCTTCAAGCAAAATAGCTTTTAGCTTCGACCACAACTCATCAGTGAGCATTAATCGGGGCATGGTGATCTCGTAAGGTTTGTTTTTGGCGAAGTAAATTATACGAGATTACCGCTTACGTATAAAATTAAAACAAAGATCAACACCCCCTAATAAAACAAAAAACAATCAAGATAAAGTTAAACGGATAAGTCGGATCTTAGAATAAAATTAAATGATTAAACCTAATGAGTTAACAAGTCACGTAATAATTCTCTTAGTCTTTTGAAAACCTCTAAATTACTGTGTCGTAGATGTTGCAGTAAATCTACATTCACATGTCACTCCATTTCTTTAAACTCTAACGAGCTTAACCAGTTCCCCACTTTCGACAAACTCGTTAGCGATATGATCAAGTAAAGAACACCAGCTAAGCCCCTGAAGAGTTAATTCCAGCAACAAGAAGTAATTATAGGCATAACATACATCAGGGCTAAACTTTAATTGGAAACTACTCGTTTGCGTATTACGAGACCGTATCAGCAACTGTCGCTACAAGCTTAACTCATCAAAGCTCTTACAAGCTTTTGTTGAAAGTTCATGCGACTTGGCTACATATAAATCAAATGTTACAAACCCTATACATTCATAACCTAAATAGCTAGGCAGCGTTAATTCGATAAGATCAATCAATACCTGTAAGTGCTTTTTCACTCTTAAGCATATCGATAATATCGAAACTAGATGTACTTAAAAATAATAATGTAATATACAGATATTGGACTTTTAACTCATTAATTACATTCGTAAGGGCTTTAAAAGGTTTACCTTGGTCAAAAGCGATCGTTACTTCTGTTAGTGCTCGGTTATTTATCAGGCAGAGTTCGGTTTAAATTATTTAGGAGAGGGTTTTAGGCATTACTTTAAGTTGTAAAGTAACTTTTGAGATTGGATAACTGGAGACTTAACACTTAGACATAAAAATTAAACAGGTGAAACTGACGTACTTACTTCTATTCTATTACGCCCATTCTCTTTAGCTACATACATAGCTTGATCGGCTTTATTAATAAGTTGTTCAAACGTTTCGCTCTCATCGATTAGCATTGAAATCCCCATACTGAGTGTTACGTTTAATTCTTTGCCTTCTACTATAAGACAATCTTTAATCAAAGAATTTTGAATACGTTTAGCTATCTCAATACCACCATCAACATCACAGTCAGGTAAAATAATAATGAATTCTTCACCGCCGTAACGACCTAGAAAATCGATACTACGTATTTCTTTATTACAAATTTTACAAATATGTTTTAGTAACTCATCTCCAATTTGATGACCATAAACATCATTAACATTTTTGAAGTAATCACAATCTAATAAAATAAGTGTCAAATTGTTATGAATTCGATCTGTGCGAGATAGTTCTAAGTCACCTCTTTCAAAAAGCGCACGTCTGTTTGCCACTTTAGTTAAAGGGTCGGTATTAGACAACTGCTCTAAAACACGCGTTCTATCTTCAACAATGTTTTTCATCATAGCTAAAGAAACCATGGTTTCACTTAACTTGTGGTTCATTAAATTAAAAGCGGTAACGATACTATCAAATTCATCTGACTGATTAGAAAGTTTTATTTTTTGAAAGTTTCCACTATGGTTATTTTCGAAAGCATTTTTAACTTCGCTTAGAGATACTTTGAACACCTTACTCAATCGGCTCGAGCCATATAATAAAATTAAAATACTTACAGCAAGAAGAATAAAAATAAATAAGGCTTGGCGTTGAACAACATCATAAATATCTTTTTGAACCATATTAGAAAGCTGAACTGAGTCAGCTCTTATGACTTCTAATTGAATCATCAGTCGTGTTTTTAGATGGTTTTTTATCGACTCACTTGCATCGTTCAACTTGTTTTCATTCATTTTACTAAAGAGTTGTTTAGCACTTTGGTTTTGGCTATTAATGCTATTTTGAATAATCTGTTGTTGAGGCGTTAATTCAGGAGCAGACTTAAGTAAGTTCATTAATTTACTTTGTAATTTTAACCAATTATCTGCGTTATAATCACTTGCGTAAATGTTATCACTAGTAACTAATTGCTTTAAGATATTAGCGTGATTAGCTACTTTTTGAGTGTAATGCTCACGACTAAAAGCAAGTTCAACCTTCTGAAATGACCATACAATACTTCCCACAATCACAGCAAATAAAATACAACAGCTCACGGTAAAAAAATAGATCCGTTGGCTAAGGCTTACCTTCATATTTTTAACCTTCTCATAGCGGTATATTTACTGCGCCAGGATCAACTTGAATCATTGCTCTGCTATCAATAAAATCGTCAATATTTGGCATTTCATTATATTCACTCATTTGCATATCTATAGCCCATGCTGCTTGAGATTTTATATTAAAGATTAATGACTGGTTTAATCCAAGTTTAAAAACATAATCATCCCAAACCCAATCTATAAATGAAGGATCAGAATGAAGTTCATCAATAACGATCTTTTTAGATTTCTCTGGATGTGTTGCAATATAAGCAATCGCGACATTTAACCCTTGAATAAGACATGTTGCTTTTTCTACAAGTAAATCATCTGCAATTTTAGAGATTAAGTTAAAACTTAACGTATTTACATTTTTAGTGTTTTGAACCGTGACTTTATTTTTTAATAACTTCACCGCATTAAAAGCAAAAGGTTCCCAAGGTACAATCGCGTCAACTTCATTGTTATTTAAACCGTTAATTAGATCTGCTGGCTTGTAATTATAAAGTTCAACATCTTCAACACTAAGCCCTTCAATTGCCAACAAAGTACTTAAAAAATATTCACTCGCACTGCCTTTAGTAACACCGATCTTTTTACCTTTAAGTTCAGCTGCAGATTTAACTTTATCAACTTGGTAAGTTAATAACTTTACATCATTATCTGATTGAACGAACATTGCATGTGTAACGAAGGCTTGTTTAGTTAAACTTTGAAATGCAATAACAGAATCAGAGCTTGTACCAAAGTCGACTTCACCCTTAATAACGTTATCAAAAGCAGCTAAGCCGCCAAGCACTTCATTGTATTCAACTTCGACACAGGTATCTTCAAAAGCATTAATAGATTTAGCAATATAAAAAGGTGTAGATAATGGTGATTTAGATACAGCTATTGATACAGAATACTTTTCAACTTTATTAAAGTAATGAGGTTTTAAATACAGGAAGGCTCCAGCAATAAGAAGAATTACAATAAGAAAAAATAATAAAGAACGAATTCGTGTCAAAGCTAACAACTTAAAAATTAATCATACCTCTATTATAGACCTTATTTATTTATTCAGCTATTTCAGAAGCGAATAAATATAAAATTCTCGGCCGCAAGCGACCGAGTTTCAAAACAAGTTCAGTTGATCGCTATTAATTTCTTTACCATCTAATTCGATTAACTGTTCTTGAACATATTTCCTGATAACTTCTTCTGTTGCGTTACCAATCGTTTCAACAAAAAAGCTTTGTGTCCATAATTTACCGCCCCAGAAATACTGCTTTTTAATTTCAGGATAAATTCTAAAAAACTCACGAGCAGTTATACTTTTAATTATTTGCATAACATCGCTTGGCGACTGTTTAGGGATCCCTCTAATAACCATATGAATATGGTCACTCGGAATTTCTAACTCTACGATATCAATATCGTAGTCATATCCTACTTTTTGAATAATTGCTTTCATTGTTGAACGATAAGGTTCAATGAAGACTTTGTGTCGATACTTTGGTATCCACACAAAGTGGTACATTAATCTAAAGACATGATGTGTATTTCTTTGAAGTTCCATATGAAGAATAGCATTTACTGGGGTCCCCCCAGTATACACTATCCAGCACGGGGGCAAGCCCCCGAGATTTACGCTTCGCTAGTTAAAGGTAATAATCAGAAACATGCGGTTATAGGTTGAAATAGGTATAATACCAAACGGATTAATTTATTGCTCACTTAGCGAGAATTTAAAGGTTTAGAGGCACAGGTTCATAGTTCCAGACTGAACCTAAGCACCTACATCCATGTAGGCGAGGCATTGATTGAAGAGAATGGTTATTCTCGGTAACTGCTCCTGCGTTACCCTAATGTCCTACATCCATGTAGGAACCTTGTCAAAATCAATAACGCTGCATATGAGCCTTTAAATTCTCGCCCTTCGGGAGCTCATTAGCAAACTGATAACATCACAAAATTAAAAAAATATAGGATAACTATGTTTAATCAATTTCGCTTGTTCTAAGCTTGCTAATGTAGCTCTAAGTTGCTCAATAAATTAATCCGTTTGGTATAATATTATAGAAGTTATTAAAAAGTCATACCCGTTACACTAGTAACCCTTTCTATTTTATGTGACATAAAAATAGCCTAAGCAAGATTGTTTTTTTTATAATCAAAGCTTTAAAATCTTTATTATTGTAATCGCACAAAAAGCAAAAATCTGAAATAAAAAAACCGACATAAAGTCGGTTTTTAAAAATGTTATACAGCTAAATTAAAACGGCATTTTCATCCCTGGAGGTAATTGCATACCACCAGTTAATGAACCCATTTTTTCTTTATTTTGTTCTTCAACACGACGCACAGCATCGTTGAATGAAGCTGCAATTAAGTCTTCAAGCATTTCTTTGTCGTCTGACATTAAACTGTCATCAATTTCAACACGACGAATATTATGGCTACCTGTCATAGTTACTTTAACCATGCCTGCGCCAGATTCACCTGTAACTTCCATTTGAGCTAATTCTTCTTGAGCTTTAGCCATTTTTGCTTGCATTTGTTGGGCTTGTTTCATCAAGTTGCCCATACCGCCTTTCATCATTCATAATCTCCAAAAGTATTTGTCGCCAACAATAATTGTTAACAACGTAAAATTCAAGTAATACACTACATCTATTAGATTTTAGTTATAGTGCTTGTATTGTGTTTTCATCTAATTGGGCTTGAAATTTCTCTTGTAAGCCTTTAACAATTTCATCTTCTTTAAGCAAATTAACCGCATATTGATAGCGTTTATCGTTTATATCTACTTGTATTTTATATGGGTCAGCTTTGGTTTCTTCAACTAAATTTACTTCAACGGTGACAGGTTTAGACAAATAGTTCGAAATACTTTGCTGAAGCTGCTCAACAGCGGCATCCGTTTTAAGGTGTTTTGTTGCTTGATCGAGTGATAAAATCAAGTGATTATCGGTCGACTGTTCTGAAATAGTCGCATGTATTGCGATTTGTCTGATCCTGGCACTAAGCGCCATAGAATCAATCATATTCGCCCATTTATCTACTTGATTAGCTGACTTTATTTTAGCTGGATCAATAAGCTCTTCTCGATAGGGTTCATCAATCACCATTTCGATAGGCTCAATAACTTCTTCAACCTCTTGCTTATCTTGAGCTGTATTTACACTAGCATCAGTAGTTTGTGTCTGACGCCCTGCGACGTCATTTGGCTTTTTTACCTGCTGTTCCATTTGTTTTTTTCTACTACGTAGCATGTTTCGCGTAGCAATTGCCGATTCTACAGGGCTAGAATATGTAACTGTTTCTTCTTGAGTTACCGTCGGTTGAGTAATGGGTTGATCTGCAGGTTGCTCTTGCTGAACGTTAGGTGCTTGTACTTCATACGCTTGTTCCATATGAGCTTCTGTTGCCTGAAATTGTTCAATAGAAGAATTTAAATCAGGTTCAATATTGTTTTTCAACGGTGCTGCTGATTGCGACGATTGTGCATATTCAGTAGTTTCAGAAGCTTGAGGTTGTAATGTTTGGGTACTTACAGTTTGAACATTTACAGATTGCGCTACATTATGTTTAGCAGCTACTTGTTGTTCATTATATTGTGGAACGCTTTGTACAGGCTCCTGTTGTAAGTGCTGAGCGGCAACTTGTTCAATACTTTCCATTTCTGCTGACAACTGCGCCTGCATAGATTCTTCTGTACTGATAGGTTTATTGCTGCTTAGCTCGGGACTATTTTCCTCTGTTAATTCAGAGTTTTCATCTACAAGATTTCCTTTAGCATCGTGTGTATTAGTTTCAATTACATTTTCAGTAACATTGCTATTAACAACAGGATCTTTTTCCATTGAGTTGGTTAAAGACGCCGTATCAAAATCTGTATTTATTACCGAGCTTTCAGCATTTGATAATTCAGGTGGTGATAATAAAGTATCTGTTTGCGGTAGTTCATTAGCATTTATGACGGGCTTAAATGCTAGCAACCTAAGTAATATCATATCAAAAGCAGCTTGTTCATCAGAAGCGTACGGCAAGTCTTTACGACCATTTAATACGATTTGATAATACAATTGCACATCTTCTGGCGACATGGCTTTGGCAAACTTTTTAAGCAGTACTTCATGCTCTGGCGGTAAATCAAAGTGTCTATCAACAATTTGTACCATAGCAACTTGATGCAACAACTGGATAAGTTCTGCTAATAATCTACTATAGCTTGGAGAGTAACTCGCAAAATTTAATGATAATTCCATTAATTGTTTTGAGTCTTGTTTTATTAAGCTAATTAATATTTTATATACCCAGCTTTGATCAACTCCACCCAACATTTTTTGTACGTTTGATAGTGTTATCTCACCAGCGCCTTGAGCAATAGACTGATCAGTTAAGCTCAATGAATCACGCATACTACCGCGAGCCGCTTTAGCTAATAAAGTAACTGAACCTTTATCTGCTTTCACATTTTCAGCGGCTAAAATCAAATTAAGTTGTTGCTCAATTTGACTAACGGTTAAGGCTTTTAAATGAAATTGTAAGCAGCGTGATAATACCGTTACGGGTAATTTTTGAGGATCTGTTGTCGCAAGAATAAATTTAACGTGTTCTGGTGGCTCTTCTAGTGTTTTAAGTAAAGCATTAAAACTACTACGCGATAACATGTGTACTTCATCAATTAAGTAAACTTTATAGCGACCACTGGTTGGAGCGTATTGTACGTTATCAAGAATTTCACGCGTGTCATCAACTTTTGTTTTAGACGCCGCATCAATTTCAATTAAATCAACAAATCGACCTAAATCGATATCTAAACAGGTATCACACTTTCCACAAGGTTCAGAAGTAATACCTACTTGGCAGTTTAAGCTTTTAGCAAAAATTCGAGCAATAGTGGTTTTACCTACACCACGAGTACCTGTAAATAAATAGGCATGGTGCAAACGTTCTTGCTCAAGCGCATTAACAAGAACCGTTACTACGTGTTCTTGTCCCATCAATTCTTTAAAGTTTTTTGGACGCCATTTTCTTGCTAAAACTTGATAACTCATTAAAAGCCTATTTACCTTCGTATTGGATCAATGAATAAACATTGAGGTTTAAACTTGCTAATTTTTCTTCACCACCTAATTCAGGTAGAGAAATAACGAAGCCTGCATGAGAAGCTTCAGCGCCTACTCTTCTAATAAGTTTAGTTGTCGCTTCGATGGTACCACCTGTCGCTAACAAGTCATCAATAATCAGCACTTTATCTTCAGGCTTTAATGCATCTTGATGTATTTCTAAAGTATCTTCACCGTATTCTAGCTGGTAGTTCTGAGCAAAAGTGGGTCTTGGTAGCTTGCCTGGCTTTCTCACAGGAACAAAACCTAAGCCAAGTGCTAATGCTAAAGGAGCACCGAATAAAAAGCCTCTTGCTTCTGTACCTACAACTTTAGTGAATCCCTGCCCTTGATACTTTTCAACTAATAATTGAATGGTTAAAGCAAAGGCTTCGGCATCATCTAAAACGCCAGTTACATCTCTAAATAAAATCCCTTCAATTGGGTAATCAGGAACGGTATGAATAGCTTGTTTAAGTGTTTCTGTTTGTTGTGGTGTCATTGGCAAAAATAAGTGATAAATAGTTACCTAAAGAATAAATCAATTTCACTTGTTTTTATAGTGATACAGCTATGGAATATGAATTAAATTGGAAACAAAATGATTAGTAGCGTATTAACTGAGGATATACAGAAGATCAGATGTATTAACTAGATAGAATAATATTAGGAATGATTAAGCCTATTAATCAATTATTGTACAACTTACTGACAAATAGGCTAAAAAATCATTAAGATAGCATTGTGTACCAGCCCATTAACATAGGTAATAATGGCATAGCTAATGCGACAACAACGCCTGCAAGTAAATGACCAAAGTGAGCCGACTCTTTGAAATTAGTATCTTCAGACATACTACTACTCTCTTAATTAAATTAGGGCGCATATATTAACTCAGCTCAATATTTTAATGTAGTAAAAATTGATCCAAATCAACATTTTATTGCATTAGCCTAAACGATTACTAAAAGGATAAAGCTTTGTACCCTAGTAAATATTATGTACACAGATAGATATTAAGTGTTAACAATGAGAAAAGCCGATAGAAACTAAAAATACAGCGGTGACTTTATTCGACGATTATTTCTCTATTTAGTTATCTATGTATTAGCTATGTATTTGAGGATTAGCTTGAGCATTAATCAAAAATGATAGGGTGATATTTTTTACGAATACGGTTATGTATTTTCCAACAGCTAATAAAACAAAGGATGATTAACGACTGTCATTAATTTGTAACAATCTTATTTTAATATATAGAGACTTAATTATGTATATTCGGACATTAAGTATCCCCTATATTTAGCAGTTTTTACTGCTCAAACTCCACACTATTTTCGTGTGGAGCTTTTTTCTTTTTAAAGCATCTAAAAGCGTCTTCAATAAAACTTAATGTAAACTTAACCTAGAATGGAAAACAAAACGCGCTAGTTTATCGATTAAGCAATATAGGTAGGAGTAACCGTTAATAAAGCTCTTTGACCAATACTGACATCAGCATTAGGGAAAATAATCGCTTCACCCTCTTTATTAGTTTTAACTTCTTTATCGCCATCAAATACTAAAATGCTATCGACTGGAAATGATGTAAAGTTTTCAACGTCGTCAGCGAAGTTCAATCTAAAGTCTTCAGCTTCACGATTAATAGTTTGGTAAATTTCAAATACTTCAAAATCTTCAGCAAGGTATTCACCTAAGCTTAAATCATTACCAGAAATCAAATCGAGCAGTGTTGCTTTAATTGCAGCAAAGTCTTCCATATTGTTTTCACCAAATGGCTTTACTTTACCCAGTTCAATCGTAAACGCATCAGCTTCAAATTCATTAACAGAGAAGTAACTAAACGTTGTAGTAGGTGAATGTGAAAGTAAAATGGTAGTAATACCGCACTGCTTTAAAAACAATAATTGTTCTTTCTTTCTTGGTTTGCCATGTTGGAATGGATATACAGCAAACTTGTCATTTTTAGAGCCGCGTATTGCGGTATGAAGATCGTAATGACATCGACTTCGTTGTGCTGATATTTTTTCACCTTGTTGGTAAAAATTTCGAACAGCATCTTCTAATACTTTCGCTCGTGCTCTTTCTTTATTTATTACAGTTGAGCCATCAGCCAAAGGTTTAGAATGTTCACCTGAAAATAATCGATTCAAGTTTTCTTCAACAAAACGTTTACCAATATTAATTGATGCTGGATTACCAAATAAGAATATAACGCGTTCTTTAAGTGCTATTTCGCCCTGAATTAATTGCGTAATTAAGTCATTACAAATTTCGATAGGTGCGGTTTCGTTACCATGAACTGCACTAGATAAAATAATATCTTGTGTTGTTTCACAATCAGGTTCAAAAACTATAATACCTGTATCTAACACGGTTACTTTAATAGCAACACCTGATGAAATGACATCAAATGAAAAAGGTTCTGCGAGCGACCACTCGTTCGCACAAGATAGTTTGAGAAAATCACCCGTAGTAAGTAATTCTGTTTTATTTTGATTTGCCTGATGCGATATATTTTCCACAAAACCTTCATATTCAAGTAACTAATAACGTTATTCTACGTTAAATTTTAGCCAAATAAAAAGGCGCTATAAAAGCGCCTTTACTCAGGTTTTGTATAAATATTCATTCATTTAACTTGAGCTAATTTTATGATTAATCATGAAACTAATCTTTAACAAAGGCTAAAAGCTTATGTTATTAATTCAACTTCCAACTTACTGAATAATTATTCAATTAAAGCCTGATTAATTATTTTAATAATATGACTTAATTATACAACACCTGCATCTGTAAACGCTGCACTTACAATAACTTGTGCTTCAGAAAATATAAGCTGTAAATGTTCATCACTAATAAAGCTTTCAGCGTAAATTTTGTAAATATCTTCAGTACCAGAAGGACGAGCTGCAAACCAACCATTCTTAGTAGTAACTTTAATACCACCAATTGCAGCATTATTACCTGAAGCATGAGAAAGAATGTGTTCAATCTCTTCACCAGCTAAAGTTGTTGTTTTAATAGCATCAGAAGTAAGTGCAGTTAATACAGCTTTTTGTTGAAGACTAGCAACAGCTTCTATACGACCATAAAAAGGTTTACCCAATTTAGCTGCAATAGCTTCAAAACATTGATGAGGATCTTGACCTGTAACTGCTAACATTTCTGCCGCAAGTAAAGCCATAATGAAACCGTCTTTATCAGTTGTCCAACATGACCCATCTCTTGCTAAAAATGAAGCACCTGCACTTTCTTCACCACCAAAGGCGTAGCTACTATCATGCAAACCATCTACAAACCATTTAAAACCTACGGGTACTTCAGATAATGGACGATCAATCATCTCTGCAACACGGTCAATTAATGAACTGGACACTAAGGTTTTGCCAATTTTACAGGTTTTCGGCCAATTACGATGTGTCATTAAATATTCAATTGAAACAGCAAGGTAATGATTAGGGTTCATTAAGCCGCCAGTTTTAGTAACAATGCCATGGCGATCAAAGTCAGGATCGTTACCTACAGCAAGGTCAAACTTGTCTTTCATCGCAATTAAGCCAGCCATAGCATAAGGCGAAGAACAATCCATACGAATTTTACCGTCTTTATCTAAAGGCATAAAGGCAAAACTTGCATCAACTACTGGGTTAACAATTTCTAATTTAATACCATATTTTTTAGCAATAACAGGCCAGTAATGAATGCCCGAACCACCTAGCGGATCTACACCAATAGTAACGCCTGACTTCGCGATAGCTTCCATATCAATCACTTGATCTAGTTGGCTAACATAGTGCTCGATAAAGTCTTCTTTAGAAAGTAGTGGCGAAGCTAATGCTTCTTTTAAAGCTACTTTTTTTACATCTTTTAATTGAGCTAAAATAATATCGTTTGCACGTTGCTCGATAAGTTTAGTTACTTCGCCTTCAGCTGGACCACCATGAGGTGGATTATATTTAATACCACCATCAGTAGGCGGATTATGAGATGGCGTTATAATTAAGCCATCAGCTTGATCGGCATTAACTCTATTATGGCTAATGATTAAACGTGAAATAACAGGGGTTGGGGTAAAACCGTCGTCATCTTGAATAACAACAGGTACATTATTACCAATTAGAACTTCAATAGCCGTTGCAAAAGCTGGTTCTGATAAAGCGTGTGTATCTTTACCTAAAAACAATGGACCTTTATAACCTTGCTCGGTTCTGTATTCAGCAACTGCTTGGCAGATGGCAATAATATGTAATTCGTTAAAACTTAATAAACTTGCATTACCACGGTGTCCTGATGTACCAAATGTTACCTTCTGCTCAACAATATTCACATCGGGTATTTGTAAAAAATAATCACTTACTAAACGGCCAATATTAATACGATCTTCTGGCCTAACTGGCTTTCCTGCATGGTGGTGAACTGACATAAAGTCTCCCTGTATAAGATAAGTAAATTAATTTTTAAGTTATTTATACCAAGTTGATCAATTTATTATTCAAATTGGTATTCTTACAATAGTTCTCGAATATCTTCTGATTCACTTTCACTATAGCCCAAAGCAACAGCTACTTTCGTTAAAATCATCTTTTTACGTGTAGTATTTGAATTAGTAACTACCCAATACGGACTTTCAGGTATTTGGAAAGGTTTAGTACTACTTCCACTTTCCGTTAATTCGTTTAAATTATCTGAAAAGTATAAACGGTCTCTACCACGAATTTCTGACACAACAGAAAAACGATTAGTATGAACACGATATAAAGCGCCAAGAATAAGTAAGAATCGACCTACCGCTCCTCTTTGCATGGCTAATTCTTCTTTATTCAAATAATCGAAAACAGAACCATTATCTACTTCAACTATTGTCTCTGTAGTTAGCTTGATTTCTTTATTTTCAGCTTCAAAACTAGGTGCTTCAATAACTTTACTTGATTCAGAACTACGGTCAATCTCGTTAACATTATCAAGGTTTATTGACTCTGCTTGAGTATTTTCTGTACTTTCGTTACTTGATGATTCAGAACTGAACTGTTCTTGAGTGTTGTTTAATAAGAGTCTACGCAATATAGACGTTGCACTTTCGCCAATAAACTGAGTTTGTGAAGCGATGTATTGATAAAGGTCTTCTTCTATTTCTATATTTTTCATTAATTACCTTGAACCTTGGATATTAAAATACTGCGTACGCATCAAGATTATACTTATCTTCTTTCTAAGTCTCCACAAGGATTTGAGTTCCTAGAGAAGTTTAATCAAAATAAAGGCTCAAATTACTTCATAAAATATCGAGGCTTACAAAAAATCACCAGAAATGCTCAATGTATGATGTACATCAATAAAGATATACATGACTAACATTAAAATAACAAGTAGCTACATTAACTTGGGGTAAATACAAAAAATGATTAATTTTAAGATTGAGCAAGTAACTCCATATAGATTAGGTATAATGTGTAACTCACTCTCTGATCAATAACAAAGCGATTTACATGGCATTACTTAATTACACTCAACAAGGCTCAGGGCCGCACGTTATTCTTATACATGGTTTATTTGGCAGTTTAGAAAACTTAAATATGATTGCGAAAAAACTCCGTGAGAATTATACCGTTACTAGTGTAGATGTAAGAAACCATGGAAGTTCATTTCATGAAAACTCAATGAGTTATGAAGAGCTTGCTCAAGACATTATTAATGTAATGGATCACCTAAATATTGAAAGTTCTGACTTTCTAGGTCATTCAATGGGTGGAAAAATAGCGATGTACTGTGCTTTAGCTTTTCCAGAAAAAGTTAAAAAGCTTATTGTGGCAGACATTGCACCAGTAGAATATCCACCACACCATAATCAAATAATTGAAGGGTTAAAGTCGATAGATTTAACCTTAGCTAAAAATAGAAAAGACGCTGACTTACAATTATCTAAATATGTTGAAGAGATAGGCGTTCGCCAATTTTTATTACGAAATGTAGCAACCGTTAACGACAAACTGGTTTTTAAATGTAACGTTGAATATATCAGCAACTGTTATAAACAAATTATGTTAGGTTTTGATGATACAACAAGTTTTTCTGGCGAAACTCTCTTTATAAAAGGTGGGCAATCAAATTATATTTTAGCTGAACATAGACCTAAAATAATTGCATTATTCCCAAATAGTAAAGCTAAGGTTATACAAGATGCGGGACATTGGTTACACGCAGAGAAAACCGTTATGTTTAATAAAATTGTAGAAAATTTCCTAGCATAAACAGAGTAAATAATTGTTACTATTTTAATAGTAAAACACTTGGGCTTAAATAGTTCGATATGCTATTATATTGCCTGAAATTTTTAGGGTAAATTATGTTAGCTGAACATTTAGAATTATTTGAAACAATAGCACTTAACCTTGCATACTTATTTATATTTGGTTTTATTGGCTTAACTATTCATGATGTGATGAAAAACAATGATGTCCCCAAAAAAGGGAAATACGTTGTTTATTTTGTTTTGTTTTTAGGATGCGCAGGTTTTGTTGCCAAAGGTGTTATTCAATTTATTTTTGAAAGCCAAGGCGTAGGTTAATAGTATGGCTAAAGAAGTATCAGACTTAACAACAATTGATTTATTTCAAGATGAGAAACGTCCAGGACGCCCTAAAACAAATCCTCATTCACGCAGTGTACAAATAAAAATCAATAAACGAAATCAAGTAAAACGTGATAAGAATAATGGTTTAAAACGTGTTGAATTTAAAATTCATCAATCATTATTTGAACAGCTTGAGCAGTTAGCCGACAAAGAAGGTGTTAACCGCAGTCAATTGATTGAAACTCTACTTACACAAGCGTTAAAAAATATTTAAAATTAATTGTTCTAAGCTCTTATTAGAGTATTAGAGTATCGATAAAAGGTTATAAGTACATGGCAATTGTAGGTTTATTTTTCGGAAGTGATACAGGTAATACGGAAGCTGTTAGCAAAATGATCCAGAAAAAACTGGGTAAAAAGCTAATTGAAGTTAAAGATATTGCAAAAAGTACGAAAGAAGAAATAGCAGAATTTGATTTACTTATTCTAGGTATACCAACTTGGTACTATGGTGAAAACCAATGTGATTGGGATGACTTCTTACCTGAGTTGGAAGAAATTGATTTTACTGACAAGCTAGTTGCCATTTTTGGTTTAGGCGATCAAGAAGATTACTCTGAGTATTTTTGTGATGCTATGGGTCCTCTACGTGATATCGTTGAATCTAAAGGTGCAATCTTAGTAGGAAATTGGTCAACTGAAGGCTACGAATTCGAAGCATCTAAAGGCTTAGTTGATGATAATACCTTTATTGGTTTATGTGTTGATGAAGACAGACAACCAGAGTTAACTGATGAGCGTGTAACGGCATGGGTTAACCAGATTAATGATGAGATGTGCTTAGCTGAATTTGCTGAGTAATCACTTCAGGCAATTTTAAAAGCATAAAACAAAGGCTTAATGTGTAATACATTGAGCCTTTTTAGTTTTTAAACGCCTGCTCTAACTCGCTTACCTTTTTTACGCACATAAAGTGTTTTATTTACTTTTGCGATCACATTATTATTTTCGTCTTTAATATCAATAGTAAAGTTAGGTAAGTATTTTTCACCGTTTTGAGCCTTAGCTTTAATGTTTTCAATAATTTCATCTGTAAGAATAAAGTCAGCGTAGATCTTTCCCTTACCTGGTTTAATAAAGTCGATATCTGAATACTTATCCCATACATAATGATCTTGTCTTAAATGATGCATTAACATCAGCATATAAAAAGGATCTGTCATCGCAAATATAGAACCGCCAAAATGAGTACCCACTGCATTTTTATTCCACGCACTTAACGAAAGTCTTACCCGCGCTTGTTTATAGTCTGGTGATAAAGATATTAATTTAATTCGAGAAAAAAATAATGGCGGCCACATATTAAGTATAAGCTTCATCAACCAAGATTTTCTAAAGATCCATTCCATTGTTATACCCAACCTTATTTAGGAAACACCACATCGTACCAGTTAACATTATGGCAATAAAACTGAATAAAAACCAAATTAAATAAACTAAAATCAAACAAACCCTTTCAACCTAATCAATAAACACCTATAATTTTCTATTAATTATTAATAAGTAAAAAAACAGAACTATATGCCTGATCAAAATGAAGAACTAAAACGCGCTGGTTTAAAAATAACCCTTCCGAGAGTAAAAATTCTTTCTATATTACAAGATCCAGATAACCAACATATAAGTGCTGAAGATGTTTATAAAATTCTTTTAGAGCAAAATGAAGAGATTGGTTTAGCGACTGTATATCGTGTACTTAACCAATTTGATGATGCAGGCATTGTATCTCGTCATCATTTTGAAGGTGGAAAGTCTGTATTTGAACTTTCTCAGAAAAAACACCACGATCACTTAGTATGTTTAAAATGCGGTAAAGTGGTTGAGTTTGAAGATGATGTAATTGAACAAAGACAATTGAATATTGCAAAAACTCATAATATTAAACTAACTAACCATAGTTTATATTTATACGGTGAATGTAATGATGTTGATGCTTGTGAAGCATACCGTAAAAGTAATTCCTAAAACTTAAAGCTTTTATTTATTACCTAAAAGTAAAGAGTAAACATTAAATACTATTCATAAAAAAACCGACATAACGTCGGTTTTTTTGTGGCTGTTTAATAATTAACTAAACATCCATTTTAGCCCAAGTATCTCTTAAGCCTACTGTTCGGTTAAATACCAGCTTATCACTTTCACTTGTTTCAATTGAATTATCTAAACAAAAGTAACCTTGACGTTCAAACTGAAAAGCTTGCTCAGGTTTAGCATTAACTAAGTAAGGTTCTACCTTAGCTTTAGTATTCACAATAAGTGAGTCAGGATTAATAACTGAGTTAAAGTCTTCTGCAGCTCCTGGGTTTGCTACCGTAAATAAACGATCATAAAGTCTAATTTCAGCATCAATACTTTGCTCAGCAGAAACCCAATGGATAACACCTTTAGGTTTAGTGCCATCAGTAGGGTTTTTACCTAATGTTTCAGGATCATATGTACAGTAAACCGTTGTAACATTACCTTCAGCATCTTTATCACAACGCACAGCAGTAACAACATAAGCACCACGTAAACGTACCGCTTTGTCTAATACTAAACGTTTATATTTTTTATTAGCTTCTTCTCTAAAGTCTTCTGCTTCAATGTATAGTTCTTTACTAAAAGGAACAATACGAGTGCCCTGTGTATCATCACTCGGATGATTTTTAACAGTTAACTCTTCAACCTTAGCTTCATCGTAATTCTCAATCACTAATTTAATAGGGTCAAGTACAGCCATAGCACGTGGAGCATTATCGTTTAAGTCTTCGCGAATACAGGCTTCTAGTACACCCATTTCAACCGTGTTATCCATTTTGGTAACACCAATACGCTTAGTAAATTCTCTAATAGCACCTGCGGTATAACCACGGCGTCTAAAACCAGCAATCGTTGGCATACGAGGATCATCCCAACCCGTTACTAGTTTTTCATCAACTAACGTATGTAACTTACGTTTACTTAATACGGTATATTCTATGTTTAAACGTGAGAATTCATATTGATGAGGAGTAATATCAATAGAAACATTATCTAAAACCCAGTCATACAGTCTACGATTATCTTGAAACTCTAACGTACATAATGAATGTGTAACACCTTCAATCGCATCAGATAAACAATGGGTAAAATCGTACATTGGATAAATGCACCATGTGTTACCTGTTTGATGATGATCAGCAAATTTAACACGATAAATAATAGGATCACGTAAACACATGAAACTAGAAGTCATATCAATTTTAGCTCTTAAAGAACATTCGCCTTCTTTAAAACCGCCCTCTTTCATTTTTTGAAATAGTGCTAAATTTTCTTCTGGTGTTGTATCTCTATATGGGCTGTTTTTACCTGGTGCTTTTAATGTACCTCGGTATTCACGTGTTTCTTCACCATTTAAAAAACAAACATAAGCTAAACCTTTTTCAATTAACTCAACGGCGAAGCCATGTAAGCGATCGAAATAGTCTGATGAATAACGTATATCGCCAGACCAATCAAAGCCTAACCATTTAACATCGGCTTGAATTGAGTTAACAAAATCAATGTCTTCTTTTTCAGGGTTAGTATCATCAAAACGTAAATTACACTGGCCTTTATAATCTTGAGCAATACCAAAATTCAAACAAATAGACTTCGCATGACCTATGTGTAAATAACCATTAGGCTCTGGAGGGAAACGAGTTTGCACTGCATTATGTTTGCCGCTTTCTAGATCTGCATCAATGATTTGGCGAATAAAATTTGTTGGACGGTTTTCTGCTTCCGACATCCAAGGAACCTCTAATAAAATAGTGATGAAACAATAATTATTCATATTATATCAACAGTTATAGCTATCTAATACCATTGTGCATAATTATTTACCCTTATAATTGCAATTAACTTACATTAGCGATATCGACTAAAGCGAATAAGAGTAATTTCAGCGATTAGGAGTATTGATGTTATTGAAAGTACTAACCGTTAACTCTAAATGAGTAGTGCCCTATTCCCTAAAAATTCCGACTTCAAATACGCAAGCGAAACCTTAAACTTACATATAATGCATAACTGAGAAATCAACTGAAAAATCATGCGTTAATTCAACTCTTCCCCCCTCACATTTATTTACACTTGCACACAAGTATTCAATAACTAATTTAGCGGGGATAAGACAAACTGCAATAGATAATTAACAACGAAAGTGAAGACTATGAAAGTATCCACTAAAGAAAAAATCAGACGATTCATCAAAAATTATGCAGGTGTACTTTCCTTTTTCATCTTGATGGTGTTTTTTCGAAGCGCTGTAGCTGACTGGTATACTGTGCCAACAGGCTCTATGCAACCGACCATAGAAATTGGCGACAGAATTGTTGTTAATAAAATGGCTTATGATTTAAAAATACCACTCACCAATATATCACTTAAAAAAATGGGCGAGCCAAGTCGAGGTGATATTATTGTTTTTGAATCTGAGGCTGCAGAAAATAGATTGATAAAAAGAGTGGTTGGCTTACCTGGTGATAATATTTCTATGCATAATGAAATATTAACGATTAATGGCGAACGACTAAGTTATGAATCTATATCATCTGCAAACACAAAAAACCAAGCCATTGAAAACCTATCAGGCTTAAAACATATTGTTAAATACGATCAAACAAAAAGCACGCGTTTAGCTTCATTTAATAATGTAACTGTTCCTGCAGATCATTACTTAGTATTAGGAGATAACCGCCGTAATAGTGCTGATTCAAGAGTCTATGGTTTTGTACCAAGAAGTGAAGTAAAAGGTAAAGCAGGATCTGTCGCTTTTTCGTTAGACTACGACAATTACTATCTACCTAAACCTGACCGCTTTTTAGAAGATTTATACACGTTATAGCCTTTAACAAACAGAACCTAAAGTAAGTAACCACGTCATAATTAGAATATGTGTTACTTACTTATTCACTTATATATTTACCTGTGTACGGATTTAATCATTAAATAAGTGCGCTCTACCTACGAATTTTTAGCAATAATATATTGTTCATCATGTTTAACCACAGCATATGCTTGATTGAATTTGCTATAAATACAAATGGGTCTTCTATGTAATGAGCAATAAACGTTTCCATCAGGTTTCAATACATCTCTACTAATATCTGCACCTTGATGAGGACATGAAGCAGAAATAGCACGATAGTCATACTCCCCATTCGATAATGTTAGTTGATAAATAACAATCTTCTGTTGTGCAGTCGTTAAAGGGAGAACAGCCATTCCAACTAAAACATCATCCCGACTTGTAGCTTGCACGTCCAGTATATCGATGTTCTCATCTACATTACCGCCAGCAGGAAAAAACTGCTTTAACTCTTCTTGGTTCATACCACCCTCCCTATAATTAAGCACAATAGTTTATATTAAGAGTGCATAAAATTCTCGGCCGCAAGCGACCGAGTTTCAAAACAAGTTCAGTTGATCGCTATTAATTTCTTTACCATCTAATTCGATTAACTGTTCTTGAACATATTTCCTGATAACTTCTTCTGTTGCGTTACCAATCGTTTCAACAAAAAAGCTTTGTGTCCATAATTTACCGCCCCAGAAATACTGCTTTTTAATTTCAGGATAAATTCTAAAAAACTCACGAGCAGTTATACTTTTAATTATTTGCATAACATCGCTTGGCGACTGTTTAGGGATCCCTCTAATAACCATATGAATATGGTCACTCGGAATTTCTAACTCTACGATATCAATATCGTAGTCATATCCTACTTTTTGAATAATTGCTTTCATTGTTGAACGATAAGGTTCAATGAAGACTTTGTGTCGATACTTTGGTATCCACACAAAGTGGTACATTAATCTAAAGACATGATGTGTATTTCTTTGAAGTTCCATATGAAGAATAGCATTTACTGGGGTCCCCCCAGTATACACTATCCAGCACGGGGGCAAGCCCCCGAGATTTACGCTTCGCTAGTTAAAACGTTAGGGTTAGTTGAGCTTTTACATGAATCATTGTCAGTTGAAAAAGCACTTAAAACATAGCTCTATCTAACATAACTACACAAAGCATACGTATAATAAAACCAGCCCTATGAGTAACGGATAAAAAGCATTTTATAAAGATAATTCAAATTGATTAGGTACTAAGGTTTTGACTACGGTTCTCCATTACCTATAAGAATATTAATCTAGTTGAATCAGAATTAATGTGAAGCTAGTTATAAGACTTGTAGTCTTCAAACTGCTCCGATTCTTTATTTAAGCGTTGCTGTTTTTTCATTATTTTGGTGTCTCGGCGTTTATCACGCTTTTTACTATTAGCTTTTATTTCAAATTCAGTAAATTCTTCGCTATCGTAAGTTATGTGATCAAAAGATGAAGTTTGCATATCAATTCCTAATTAAAAGTTTTCTTTAAATTTAATAGGTTAATATGATTTTTATGACAGATAAATGAAACTTAATAGATTTATAATAAAAAATTAAAATAAATTTTAGACAAAAAAAACACGACCGAAGTCGTATTTTTATTTAATGTAAGCCTATCCTTGCTAATACTTCTTCCTGAAGAATTATTTCCCTAGCATCCTAGCAACATCCATATACTGCAAGTCTTCCCGACTTATCCTTAAACCTTCCATGGATAAAAGCTCCTGCTTTTTCTTAAATCCTTTGTCGTCCTGACAGGGATAATATTAAAGCGTTTTGATATTTTACCTACTAGGTCAAAATAAAAAATTTTATCCTACGCATCTAAAAATAAAATATTTACATTAAAAAACAACAACTTAACAAGTAAACACAGACTAAATACGTTATTTTTACATCGTTGACCTACGAGCTTATGGACAATGTCTTACAAAAAAACAAGGAAAAATGGAGTTTTTTTTAAATGTGACAAAATATAAGGTACAATAAATTTCTAACCAAACAACTTTATGGCGACAAGGAATGCGCAAATTATTACCTATATTAATATTTAGTTTTATCTACTCTGCGTCTGCAGCAGATATATATACTTGTGAAATTGATGGAACAACAACATTTAGTCAAATTCCATGTGGTGATAGCGATCAAAAAGTTGAAGTAGGTGAACCACAATCATTTCAGTCTAATGAGCAACGTTCTAATAATAATTCAGATACTCCCCAAAACAGCACACAAAGTTTTATTGATACTAATAAAAGAAATAGAATCATCAAAAAATTAGAAACGTTAGTTAAACAAAGAGATGAAAAGTTAAATGAGTTAGAAGCTAAGTTTTTGGCTGTAAGTCATAATAGAGCCGGGTATCTTCATCAAAATGAAATTTCTAAAGAAGTAGTTTCAACTAATAATAAGTACAAAAAACTAATCGATGCTCAAGAACGTAAACTAGAAGCGTTACAAAACTCACGTAATTAGAATATCCTCTACGTGATATTGAGGCTGTTTAACTTAAACATTAATTTTACAGCCACTTGTTTTGTGCTTAAACAAGTCAAACTATATGACCCGTAATTACAGATAACTATTTTAACCTGCAATGACCTAGTATAAACCTCATAATAAATACGACTCGCTTTAGTTTCAGCAAGAATTAGCTTATAAACTCTATTACCCTATCTAATAAAATACGTTCGCATACTCTCTTTAACACTTTTAAAATTAAAAATCATTGTCACAATATTGTCATATTAATGTGTTAGGTAAAAACAAACCCCCTTGTTAGTATTATCTGTATTAAAGAAGAGGAGAATAAAATGTTTAAACGTATGTTAACAATGACTGCCATTTTAAGTTTCAGCCAAGTCGTAGCCGCAGAACAGTCTGAAATTTTTAAATGTATAGACTCAACATCTCTCAAGATACAAGCAGAATGTGTAGCAAATACTTTAGAAAACAATAACGTTAATGATGAATTTTATAGTCAATTAGAGGCTAAAACATATACTTCAAATAGCGATGCTTTTGCTTCAATAACTTATTACCCAAAGCTTAATCTTATTGAAGTTAAATCAATAGAATCAAAACCAACAGGAAAAAATTCAACATTAATTGCTAGCCGATAACTTCTATTACCTTTGTAGCCCTTTGCAGCATTAAAACATTCATGTTTAGAAGGTGTTTAATCAACGTTGTTCGTTCTCGTTCAGTGTATTAAACATCTTTAATATCCTTAAATAGACTTACGCTAAGTTTCCACTAAAGCTAATAACAATAGGCTCTGTAATCATAAATAGGCTACCTCTCTCATATATTTTCAAACGTTAATATAAAGACCTTTCCTACCTTAAAAACAACTCTACCTAACTTCAATGATGTACTATTATTTATACTAAAAATAGCTAAGCGTTTGAGTTATGCGTAGAAAACATGAATAAATACGAAAAAAAAGATAATTTATCGGTTAAATAACAATTAGCCGCTATAGTTAATAATATAAATTACATGGATATAAAATTAATGGTTGATACGCATAATAGCGATGAAGAAAGACAAAAATTACTAAAAGCGGGTCAAATGCACTTAGTTCATTGGCTTATTGTAGTAATGTCAATCGTAATAACATTAGCCGCATGGTACTTCTCTAAATCGCAACTGAACCAAAAACTTGAAGCTAAATTTGAACGAAATACTGAGCAGGTCGTTGATTTAGTAAAAGAGAGAATGAAACTTTATGAAAATGCCCTTTGGAGTGGCGTTGCTTATATTGATTCAGTTGAAACAGAGATAACTAGTCCACTATGGGCGTCGTATGCCAACAGTTTAAAAATAGATCTCACTTATCCAGGCATCAATGGCATAGGTATTATTTATAATGTTCAGTTAGATGAACTTAGCAGCTATATAAATAAACAACGTCAATATAGGCCAAAATATAAAATACATCCTAATCACACCGAATCTGAATATTGGCCAATCACTTATATAGAACCCGTAGCGACAAATAAAATGGCTGTTGGTCTTGATATGGCATTTGAGATAAACAGATACTCCTCTATTAAGAAATCACGAGATACAGGTGAGGCTCGATTAACAGGTCCAATAACCTTAGTTCAAGACGCTAAAAAAACACCTGGATTCCTATTTTATACACCCTTTTATAAAGATGGCAGTAAACCTGAAACCATAGATGAACGCCAAGAGTTAATTGAAGGTGTTGTTTATGCTCCTTTTATTATGAAAAATTTAATGCAAGGTACCTTGGCTGAAAAGAACCGACAAGTAAGCATAAAGATAAGTGATTCAGGCGACATACTTTACGATGATCATAACAATGAAAGCATACTCGATTTTGACAATGCCCCCTTATTTACAAAACAGATTGATGTCGGCTTAAATGGTCGAATATGGGCTTTTTCTATTCAATCAAATTTAGGCTTTCGAAACGAATCTATAGCAAATCAATCCTCGTATATATTAGTCGGCGGCTTATTTATCGACTGTATGCTACTAGGGCTTTTTCTCTTCTTATCTCGCGCTAACAGACTTGCCCTAGACTATGCAGATAGGATCAATTCGAAGCTAGAAAGTAGAACCAAACATTTAGAGAAATCCAATAAAGATCTAGAACAATTTTCCTATGTAGCCTCTCATGATCTTAAGTCACCTTTAAACGCAATAAAACAGCTTGTTGGATGGGTCAGAGAAGATTGTATAAGCATTATTCCTGAAGAATCAAAGAATCATTTAGACCTTTTAACACAACGAAGTGATCGAATGATGAAACTGCTCAACGATCTACTTGATTACTCTCGTATTACTCGAGATGAATTCAAAAGTGTTTCTGTAAACCTTAAAGAAATGACGCAAGATTTAGATAAATTACTCGATAAGCCATCAGGATTTAATATCATTGCTCCTGATATCGATATTATCGTTCCAGAGGTTCCATTTGAAATAGTAATAAGGAATTTACTATCAAATTCAATAAAACATCACGATAAAGAATTTGGAACTATAATAGTCTCATACGAAGAAGGAAATGACTTTCATATTATAACCGTAGAAGACGATGGTCCTGGCATACCTGAAGCATTCCATGAAAAAGCAATGGAAATGTTCCAAACCTTACAACCTAGAGATAAAGTTGAAGGTAGTGGGATGGGATTATCCATGATCAAGAAGATAGTCAATCATTACCAAGGAAGTGTGATGATACATTCCGATGGTAAACGAGGAACAAGAATATTGATTTTTTGGAAAAAGAATCAATAAATTTTAATCAATTTCATAGGTGAAAAAGGTGTAAATTATGTCTGAAGTTTCGGACGATGTAACATTATTATTAATAGAAGATGATGATATAGATGCAATGATGATCCAACGCAGTTTCCTAAAGCAGCGCATATCTAATAAGATTATTAGAGCCTATGATGGAATTGAAGCTTTAGAGTTTTTAAGAAGTGATAAAGCTCCGCGTCCGTTAATTATTTTACTTGATTTACAGATGCCACGAATGGGTGGGATAGAGTTTTTGAAAGAGCTACGTGCTGATGAGGATTTATCTGAAATTGTTGTTTTTGTCTTAACTACATCACAATCTGAAGAAGATATGTTATCGAGTTATCGTCAACATATAGCGGGTTACTTTGTTAAAGGAAAATCTGGCGAACAATTTTTAGATATTATTAATATTCTAGACAGTTACTGGAAAGTCGTACGTTTACCTAAATAAATATTTACATATCATTAGATTATTTACCTATAACATAATGATATTATTATGATAAAATCAACTAAATAACCTTATTTTCTGGAGTCCCGTTGCAACAAATGAATGTATTAATCGTTGATGACGATCTTGTTGATAGAGAGCTAATTAAAAGAACTCTAAAGCGCAGTAATATTACTTGTAATATTACTGAAGTTGAATCAATAGATGACGCACTTATTCAGTTAAACAATGCGACTTTTGATACTATTTTGTTGGATTATAATCTCCCACAAAGAAACGGTATAGAATTATTATTGGAGCTAAAAGACGCTCCAAAAAGACACAGTGTTGCTGTGATCATGATGAGTACTTCCAAAGAAGACGAGTTAGCCCTTAGTTGTATTAATGCTGGAGCTCAAGACTTCTTAGTTAAAAATGAAATCAACGTTTTTAGGCTACAAAGAGCCATCATTAATGCGCAAGCACGATCAGATCTTGAAAAAGAGTTATATCAAAGCTACCAATACACAAAAAAACTTTCAGAACACGACAGCTTAACAGGCTTATCTAATCGATACTTTTTTGATGAAGCGCTCATAAGAGATATTAAAAGTCATCAAAGAGACAACACAATTCTCGCACTATTATTAATCGATTTAGATCATTTCAAATTTGTAAATGACAACTTTGGCCATGATGTAGGCGACCAATTACTTATTGAGGTTGTTAAAAGGATAAGCAATTGTTTACGTGGTAATGAAGTATTTGCAAGGTTAGGTGGTGACGAGTTTGCCATAACCTTAAAACATTTATCCTCAATAAATGGCGCCAGTATTGTAGCCCAACGCATTATCAACTCATTAAATGAACCTATCATAATAGACAACCATTCCATCAGATCAGGCGCCAGTATCGGTATAGCAATTTGTCCGTGGGATAGTACAGATACAAAAGAGTTATTCAAATTTGCAGATATTGCAATGTACAAAGCTAAAAACAAAGGTCGTAGTCAATTTTCATTTTTTGAAGAAGAGATGCAAAAAGAGTTTCTAGCTCATTTCACCATTGAAGACCAATTAAAAACAGCCATTAACAACAACGACTTTTATTTACACTATCAGCCAGTAATAGATTCTAAAACTGAAGAAGTAACAGGCGTTGAAGCATTAATTCGTTGGCAACTAGAAGGTGAAATGATCGGTCCTGACACCTTCATTCCTATCGCTGAGAAGTCACGTTTAATCATTGAAATTGGTAAGTGGGTTCTGCAAGAAGCCATAAAACAATTGAGTTATTGGAACAAAAATCGCCCTGTGCCTATCACTATGGCAATTAACCTATCTTCACGACAATTAACAGATGAATACCTTCTAGATTTTATGAGTAGTTGTTTGAACAGATATGGAGTTCCAGCTCATTTAATTGAAGTAGAATTAACCGAAACAGCATTAATCGTTGAGCCAGAGAAAACAGCTAAAGTTATACAAGGAATAAGTGATTTAGGTTGTATTATTTCATTAGATGATTTTGGTACAGGTTTTTCTTCATTATCTCATTTACATAGCTTCCCAATCGATATTGTTAAAATAGATAAATCATTAATGCCGAATGCTTCATCAAAAGAAAAGCTAAAACAGTTATTAACGGGCTTAGTTGTAATGATCCAATCTTTAGAGCTAGAAATTGTTGCAGAAGGTGTTGAAACGGAATCTGATTTAGCGCTTTGTAAAAAATTAAATGTAGATAAAATGCAGGGTTATTATTTCGATAAAGCACTTACAGCAGAAGCTTTCAAAGATAAGTACTTATAATACCAAATTGATTACTAACTTGGTTAATTTGCTATAAATTACCATTGTGCGTAATTATCTGCACAAAAGGTATCTAAACCTTGGTAGGAAATTTATAATGCTCGTCATTTTAAACTACTGATCTACCCAATTGAGCAAAAGGCCAAACATGACTACAGAAAACCTATATCACAACAACCCTTTACACGGTCTTAAACTCGAAACCCTATTAAACGAATTAGTCGATCAATATGGTTTTGAATTACTCGATGCATATTTGAACATTAATTGTTTTAGAAAAAACCCCAGCATTCCTTCAAGTATTAAGTTTTTAAAGAAAACTGATTGGGCACGTGAAAAAGTAGAAGCTTTTTATTTATATCAATTTAAAGGTTTACCAAAAGCTGACGATACGCAATTCTTACTGCCACCGCGTGAGCGTATAGTGCCTGCTGATCAAAAGACTAAAGCCCCTGCAAATTTAAGTTTTGAAGATGCTGAGAAATTACGCGCTAAGAAAGCTATAAAAACACGAGAAAGAGCGGCAGGTAAAGGTAATCCATGGGGCTAAAGCTTACGTTTATTCACTACAAACTGAGTATTTATCTAGCCATACCTCATTTGATACTAAACGTTAGGTAAACTAGTTTTTATTAATAGTCTATACTGCTAAACATTTACAAAATAGTTATTCATAAAAGTGAATTTCACTTAACTCCACTTCATAAATACCATCCTAGTACTTAAACTGTAACGTGCTGTTTATAAAACAACACGTTAAAGTCAATCTTCTGAATAAATATAAATAACCTGATCTCGGCTTAACAAATGTTTCTCTAGCATCTATTTCTGCGTTAAATTTACTTGCAATAACTCCCTATTGACGCGAAATTTGCCTTGAAGTAAGAAAAACTATCAAGCTAGAGAGTCAATTAATAAATTATTACTTATTTTTCAATTTGTTAAATATCTCTTAAACTGAGTTCAGGTTAAATAACAACCTAAATCATTAACTATTTAGTTTTAATTGCACTTATTAAAACTTTAATAAATGCAATTGCTTAAATTTACTATTTATAAGGTTTTTACAGGCTCATCATTTAAAGTTAAGCCTTCTTTATTACCAGTAAAAAATGCTTTGATATGTTCCACAATTAAGTAATTTACCGGTACTAAAATTAATGTAATAAAAGTAGCGAATAAAATACCAAAGCCTAAAGAAACCGCCATAGGAATTAAGTATTGTGCTTGAGTCGACTCATCAAACAATAAAGGTATTAAACCAATAAAGGTTGTTAAACTAGTTAATATTACCGGTCTAAATCGCGCAGCACCTGCCGTTAATACAGCCTCCATCGTAGCAATACCTTCTAGGCGTTTCTTATTAATAAAGTCGACCAATACCAATGAATCATTTACAACAACACCAATCAACGCCAGCATACCTAAGACGCTTGTTATTGATAAATCCATGCCAACAATCCAATGTCCTATAACTGCACCTATCATGCCAAAAGGAATAATGCTCATCACTATAATAGGTTGAACATAAGACTTAAATGGAATGGCTAATAACGCATAAATAATAAAGAATACAAACAACAAGCCAATAAATAACGAATCAAACGACTCACTTTGTTCTTTTGCTTCACCTTCTAAGGTGTAATTAATACCAGGATATTGCAGCAACAATTCATCTAAGTATTGAGATAAATCAGCTTGTAATATCGTCATATTAGTATTTTCTTTTTCGATATCTGCAGTAATATTAACGGTACGATATAAGTTAATTCTAGTTATAGTAGAAGGACTGGTACTAGGTATTAACTTAGCAACATGCGAAAGCGGTACCGTTCCACCACTGGGTGTAGAAATAAGAATACTTTCTAAATCAGCCATAGTTCGTCGTTCTTCTAATGGCAAACGCACCATGACTTTTACATCATCTCTACCACGCTGAATGCGCTGAGATTGTGAACCGAAAAATGAACGTCTAACCTCACTTGCAACAGAATTTCGAGTTAAACCTAAAGCTTTACCTTGCTCCGTTAATTCAATGCCTATTTCTTGTTTACCATTTGATAAACTATCGGCAATATCAAACACAGTAGGGTAAGTAGCTAAACGTCCTTTAACCTTCTCAGCAACTGCATTTAATGTCTCTAATGAAGTGCCAGATAGCTGCACGTCAATAGGATCTGATACTCGTCCTCTTTCCGCTCTAAAAGTTACACTTTCGGCACCTGGTATTGCACCAATCATATTACGCCATTCGTTTGCTAAGTCGCTTGCACCAATCAATAACTCACGAGATTCAGGTGGCGTAATTTCGAAACGAACACTACCTACATTTGATGTACCACCACGCCCACCTGTTGACGCTAAAATATTAAGCACTACACTTTCTTCAGTTGAAGGTTCTATATACTTGGCTTGAAGTTCTTCAGCTTTTTCTGCCATTTTCATGATATGTTGATTAGTTAATTCAAAAGGTGTTCCTGCAGGTAAAACTAGAGTCGCTGTAATCGTTTCACTTGGTATTTTTGGGAAAAAGATAAACTTTGTCCAACCGCTAACAATTAGCGTAAGAATAAGTAAGAAAACTGCAGTAAAACCAAGAACAGTTGTGGCTTTGTTTTTAATAGCTACTCTTAATATAGGCTGGTAATATCGAAGAATAATCGCTTCAAAACCATCTGCAAAGCGTTGTTGAAATTCTCCAAACCTTGACCTTTTAGTTTTCTCAGAACGTAGTTTTAAACGCTTAAGATGAGAAGGCAAAACAAACTTAGATTCGATTAATGAAAATAATAAGACCGGAATAACAATAACAGGTATTTGGGTAAACAATGCACTACGATCACCCTGTATAAAATATAAAGGTATAAAAGCGGCAACCGTCGTTAAAATACCAAAAGTAACAGGAACAGAAACTTCTTGTGTTCCTTTAATGGCAGCTTCTTCACCTGATTCTGCAGTTTTCAAATGAGAATAAATATTCTCCCCTGTCACGATGGCGTCATCCACCACAATCCCAAGCACAAGAATAAAGGCAAAAATACTCACTACATTTAAAGTTACACCGAAAAATGGCATCATGATAAAGGCACCCATAAATGAAATAGGTATCCCAATAAATACCCAAAACGCAATGGATGGTCTTAAAAACAAGGATAATAATGCCAGTACTAAAATACTGCCTTGAAATGCACTTGAAGCAAGTGTTGATATACGGTTTTTAACAATTTGAGAATCATCATCCCAATAACTTAAGGCAAAACCCTCAGGTAAAAGTTCTTGTTGTTCATCGATATAATTTTTAACCGCATCAGCGACTTCAATAGCACTTTGTTGCCCAATTCTATATACATCAATAAATACCGCTTGTTGACCATTAAAACGTGCTCTAACAGGTGTTTCTTCAAAAGCATCGGTTACTGTTGCAATGTCACCTAAAAGAATTATTGAACCATCTGGATTACTTTTTACTACAATTTCATCAAAAGCATCTTTACGATATGCCTGCCCTTGTGAACGTAATAAAATATCTCCGCCTTGCGTTCTTAAGTTACCAGCAGACACATCTATACTTGAATTAGCAACAGCAGATGATATTCCATCAATAGTTAAATCGTACTGTCGTAAAGTATCTTGAGAGATTTCTATAGCTATTTCATAATCACGAACACCTGACAATTCAAGTTGGGTGATGGTAGGGATTTTTAATAGATCATCTCTAACTTTCTCTCCATATTCACGGGTTTCTTTTTCCCCATAAATACTAGTTACTGTAACGGCAATAACATCTCTTGTACGTGTAGCTAAAGCAACAATAGGTTTTTCAGCTTCTGCAGGAAAAGTATTAATCGCATCAACACGGCTTTTAATATCAGAAAGTATTTCACGAGGTTCATAACCGCTGTCGACTTCAATAGTAACTGAAGCACTACCTTCAGAAGAACTACTACGGATTTCTTTAATACCTTCTAAATCCTGTATTGCTTCTTCAATACGGATTGAGATGCCTTGCTCTACATCTTCAGGTGTTGCAGCAAGTAAAGTTACACTAACACTGATCGTTTCAGCTTCAGTAGTAGGAAATATTTCTAATGGGATACGGAAACTTAAATTGTAAAGCCCAGTAAACAATATAGTGAGCAGCAGTAAATTTGCTGCTACATGATTTTTGGCAAACCAAGCTATCATGAGTTGTTCGCCTTATTATTTTTGCGATCGCCATGTTTTCCTTGACCTTCTTTCCTTTCGCCCTTCTTACCTTTACCATTTTTAGGGCCACTGCGAGGTGCAACTGGCTCACCAGCAATAAGTACACGAGTTCCAGAATTAATTTGTCCAAGAGCGGTTATCACCAAGTTATCACCTGCAGATAGTCCTGAACCAATAATAGATTCAATACCATTTTGCCAAGTGACTTCTATATATTTACGCTTCAACACCCCTTCTTCAACTATGTAAACATAGCTACCTTGGTAAATAACACTGCTTGGAACAACAATTGCTTCCTCAACTTTTTTACCCGTAATTGCTGCTGTAACATACTGACCTATTTTAATTTGAGCATTTTGGTTATTCGTTTCATAAGGTTTATCTATTTGTGCAACAACATAAAGCTGTTGAGAGTCAGCATCTATAGCACTTTCGGTACGTACAATATTACCTTGCCAAACTTGCTTACCAATTAAGTTAGACGAAATAACGACATTACCTAACGCTTTATCTTTATTCGCATCATTAATGTATTCTTCAGGTAACTTCATTAACGCTAAATCTTTGTTTTTTATTGGTAAGCGGATTTCAACATAATCAGCAGCGTAAATATCAGCTAACGCTGTTGTACTTGACACAACCTGTCCAATATCAACATTCTTTGTAAGAATTCGTCCTGCATAAGGAGCTATAATTTTTGTACGCTCTAAAGCTAAATTCGATTTCTCAAACTGTGCTTCTGCAGATAAAACCTGTGCTTGAGCTGCAGCAAGTTGTGGTTTACGTAACACTAAGTCTGAAGCTTCTTTGCCATTACCTAGGCGTTTCCAATCGGCTATTGCTTGCTCGCCTCGGGCTTTTTCTTCCGCAAAATTCTGTTGTGCTTCAATTAAATCTGCCTCAGCTGTTTTTGTTTCAGATTTAAAATCTCTGTCATCTAATTCAAGTAATACATCGCCTTTATTAAAGAAGCCACCATCACGAAACTGAGGGCTCACTTTAACAATTTGACCTGATACCTGAGAAAATAAAACACTTTGTGTTCTTGGGGCTACGGTACCAAAGCTTTCAACGCTTACTTGATAGCTGCGCGGTATAAGCTTTTTAACTTCAACTGTCATTTGCGCAGCATTGCTAGGAGCTTTACGTTTACTTTCTGGTGGATTTGTTTTAATCCAATAAACCAAAGCAGCGGTTATCACGACAATACAAAGTGGTACTACTAATTTTCTCATACGATATTTTTTATTGTTTGTCATGTTTATTCAGCCTTTGCTTCTGCAGACACAGCGGTAAAGTCACCACCCAGTGAAAGATGTAAATTAATGCGGTTTACAATTAATTGATTTTGTATGTTTATTAAATTAGCTTGTGCGTCATACGAACGATCTTGAGCTTCGAGTACTGTTGTATATGTAACTAAACCGCTTTGATATTGTTCAAATGAAAGTGTTGCTGCTAACATCGCATTTTCTTGCGCTGCGAGAGTTGATTGATAACGTTGTCGTAGACTTTTTTTCTACCGATAACGCATTTTCAACATCACTAAATGCACCATATAAATCATCTAAATAGGTTTGTTCGCTTTGTCTAAGCTCTGCACGCACTATTTCCTCGTTAGCTTCTAATCTACCCGCATTAAAAATAGGAGCAGAGATACTACCAATTAAAGACCAAGCAAGTGATGAACTACTGAGTAAATCCCCAATATCATCAGCCGAGTCACTTAATGATGCTGATAAACTCATGGCAGGAAAACGTTGCTTGTGGGCATAAGCTAAACCTGCATCTTTGGCGAGTAATTGATACCAGCTAGACTTTAAAAGAGGCTTTCTGCTAATCAGTTCAGAAGGTAAACCTAAAGGAATATTATCCTTGATGGTTGGAAGTTTCACATCAACATCTAAAGTTCCAGTTGGGTATTTACCTATTAAACGTTCTAATATTCGTACTTGTGTTATTTTTTCAACTTCTTGCGAAGCCACTAATGATAATGCGGTATTAAGTTCATTACGGATCAAATACACATCAAGAGCTTCGTTTAAACCTGATTGATATCCAGCTTCAATTATCATTAAGTTTTCACGTGAGTTTGCTGCTTGCTTTTGATATAAATCTAACAATTTGTTCGCTTCAATAACCAATAACCAACTTGTAGCAACATCTACAACTAATTGTTGTTTAGCTTGCTCAAATAAAGCTTTTTGTGCCAAATAGTTATATTGGTCTTCACGTTCAGCAGCTGATAACTTGCCCCAAATATCAACTTCATAACTCAGATCTAGCGATAATTCATTAGCAGTTGAATACGTTGTTGGAATAGTTAATTTATTACGACTACTTTGAACAGACAAATCAAGCTCTGGCCATAACTCACTCCCTGAAACAATAACGTTTTGTTTAGATATTTCTACTTGGTAAGCTTGAATTTTTAATTGATGATTAGCTTGTAATGCCTGTTCAACTAACGTTTGTAGTTGATCATTATTAAATTCAGCTAACCAATTATCTTCTACTTTTAAAGCAGAGGACGTTTGTTGCCAATTGGTAGGTGGAGTTACATCAACAGTTTTCTTATCAATCTCTGACAGGTTTCCACATGAAAATAAAAACACACTACTGAAGATTATAAAACCGTGCCGAAAAGAGCAGTTCATAAAACGATTAACCTTAAATGATGGCAAAACAAATACTTTATTGTTATGAATTCTACTTAACAATAAAATTTAGCTTATAAAGCATATAGATATATTAACTTTATAAATGAAAAATAATAGAGACCATTACATAAAATATACAAAAAAAATGTTACGTTTTATGTGTAAATGGATGTTTTGGGTATTAACGTAACGCACTTATATTAATGATGTTTTATTAACGAGTTCCTTGACTCAACTGCAAATAAATTCGTACAGGTGTAAAAATACATTTCAAACATCCCTATTTAACTGCCTATTTTTACAAATAAAAATCCAATCTAAAGCAGAGTATTCTTAAAGGATCTAAATACTTAAACGAATAAAATAGCGAAAAGGTTGCAGTGTTTTAAAATAAATCGTTTTTATAAAAACTTTTACCTAAAACAGTAGATAAAAATCATAAATATACCTTTTAAATTAATCAGATATTATTATTTACTCTCTATTTTATTTCCAACTTACTTTCTCCTTAAGCCCTTATAAAAGGTATTAACCCTCTGCTTAATTTAGCAAAGCTGTACACTGAGTAATAAAAGACTAAACTAGATTATAAAGCAAAATAATAAATGAGGTTCTCATGGCTATATCAAGTATTAGCAATCAAACAACACCTGTTGAGCAAACTAAACCATCATATAGTATTGCCGATATGAAAAAAGAAAGTGATAAAAGGATTGTTGAAGCGCAGCTAGAGGTTAGTTTAAAAGATGGCCCAAGTGTTATGTCTTTGCTATTTAGAACGGCCATTGAAGAAATTAATAAACACATGCCCACGGGCAGCAAAGAAAGCACTATAGAAAAAGCTTACGAAAACAATATAGATGTTTCACCACAAGCTACTGCTAAGCGTATTATTTCAGGCGCAACCGCTTTCTTTAATGCGTATAAAGAACAGAATAATGAACTAAGTGAAAGTGAAGCACTTACACAATTTATGGGGGTTATTCGCAGTGGAATAGATACAGGTTTTGGTGAAGCTCGTAATATATTAGATGGTTTGTCAGTACTTGAAGATGAACTGGCTAGCGAAATAGATGCAACTTATGACTTTGTACAAACAGGTTTAAACGAGTTTAGCGAAAAGCTTACCGCTAAAATAGAAGAAGAAAACACTGAACAATCAGATCAGATTTAGATTAATTTCACTCCAGATTAAATGTTAGGTTAGTTTCAAACTTATTATTACTAAACAAGAATACAAGCATTAATTTAATACATAAAAAATAGGCAAAAAAACCAGAAACCTATTCTATTCAGATAGATTTCTGGAAAAACTAATAATACTTAACTTGATGTTACTTTAATCTGTTGTGAGCTCATCTTCAGCTTGAGATAACAATGCAAATTCTTCCTCAGCAGTACTCGCCACCAAGTTTTTACGACCTATAAATACATAGTAAGCCATACCGATAACAAACAATATGAGTGTAAAGTAAAACGCTCTTACATCGTATGCGTATACGCCAGTTAACGCGATTAACGATAATACAAATGAAATGCCTGAAGTAAAAATACCACCTGGCGTTTTGTATGGACGATTCATTTCTGGTTGCTTAATGCGGAGCAAGATATGACTACCCGACATCATGGCATAAGATACGGTTGCCCCCACAACAGCCATAGATAACATTAAGTCACCTTCACCTGTTAATGAAAGTAAAAAACCTAAAACACCAGGAACGATAAGTGCGCGTACTGGTACTTTGCGTTGACTTGTTAATGATAGTTTTTGTGGTAAATAACCAGCACGAGATAAAGCAAAAACTAAACGACTATAACCATAAATAATAGAAAAGAATGAGGCGATCAAACCAGCTAAACCTAATACATTTACCATAGTCGCAATTTTAGGGTTACCTGTCATATTTAACGCATCAACCAAAGGCACCGCACTTGCACCAGTAGCTTGAGCGCCAGCAGCGCCAGCAACAAGTACAACAACCAATACAGCGGTAAACAATAAGAAAATCATCGCTGCAATAATACCTTTAGGAACATCTTTAGCTGGGTCTTTCGCTTCTTCAGCTGCTAATGGCACACCTTCTACAGCAAGGAATAGCCACATGGCAAAAGGTAATGCAGCCCAAACTCCATAATATCCCATAGGTAAAAACTCAGTACCATTGGCGAGTGGTGCAATATCAAATAAGTTATCTACATTGAAGTCTTGCAGCAACACGACACCAGTTGTGATAATTGCCAGCACAGCTAATGCACTGATCACCATCATAACTTTTAACGCTTCACCCACACCCAAAACATGAATACCAACAAAAATAATATAGAACGCGGCATACACCATGGGACCATCTATGCCTAATAGCTCGTTAACAGCAGATCCTATAAAGATAACAATCGCCGCAGGGGCAAGAGTGTATTCAATTAACACAGCTAACCCCGTGAGATAACCACCTGCAGGACCCATAGCTTGGCGAGCAAAACTATAACCACCACCAGCAGCAGGAATAGCCGCCGACATTTCAGCCAAAGATAACACCAGCGTTAAATACATAATGCCCATCAGGACAGCAGCAATAACAAAACCGCCCCACCCAGCTTGTGCTATACCAAAATTCCAACCAGCAAAGTCACCTGATATGACGTAAGACACACCTAAACCAGCAAGCAAAATCCAACCTGCGGCTCCTTTTTTCAACTGTCTTTGTGCAAGATATTCTTCATTATTAGTCGTCATAAAAATCCCTTTGCTTTTTTATTTTGTTAAACAGAATTGTTGTGTATCAGTTACTTCAAGTAGCGAGTCTTCAGATCGATCTTTAAGACTCACACCTGTGAGTTCTCTTCGGTGCGATTCATTCAATAAATAATGCCCTTTATGTACAGCCGCATGATATTTCAAACCTTCAGGTCGTATGTTTGAAATACAATTTCTTAGCGAATCTTCAATGCCACGTTTAGCATTCCATGTTAGGTACAAGCCCATGCTGTCAGGTGAACTTAAACCAGGACGTTCACCAATAAGTAATATCACTTGTTTTGCATTTAAGGCTTCACACACATCGTCACCTACAGCGACTCGCCCTTGATGAACCACACAAATAGGAGCGATATGCCAATCTTTGTGTTCATCTTCATGCAAACGAGCGATAAAAAGCTCGATAAAAGCTTTAGCGTGACTACTGATGGCATAAGAAGACAAGCCGTCAGCAACAACAAATACTAAATCGTAACGGCGATCAGGTGAGCGTTGAAGCTTAGAAATAGACACTTCATCTAATTGTCGTCCCAAGTCAGGACGTTGTAGATATTCCATACGGTCACGAGCTTTGCTGTGTAATATTTGTAAAGGTAAATAAGGAGCTAATAATGTAGAGCTTTCAAAGTGTTCTGATAGAAGATCTGTATCAAGAGGTACATGAACAGCATCAATGGCTTGTGCATGAGAAAGCTGAAAACGTAATAACTCTGCAGTAGGAATACTGGTTCCTACACGCCCTAAACCAATGCGTGCATCAGTAAATTGGCGTAGCTTTTCCCAAGGGTCTTTTTGAACAATATTTTGAATAAGATCTTGTTCAGTATTTTTTATCTCACTCATAGCGGCTCCTTAATCATTTTTAAGGGCTGAGCGAAACTATCAGGTAAGTTGTTAGTTAGTTGAGTTAAACCATCTTCAGGCGAAATCTGCATCTTTTTAAGCCACAAATCAAACTCAGGAGCTGGACGAAGACCTAACACTTGGCGAGCATATAACGCATCATGAAAAGAGGTAGTTTGATAGTTCAACATAATGTCATCTGAGCCAGGAATACCCATAATAAAAGAACATTCAGCCACACCTAATAAGGTCAGTAAATTATCCATATCATTTTGGTCAGCATAAGCGTGATTGGTGTAACAAATATCACAACCCATAGGCAAACCTAAAAGCTTGCCGCAGAAGTGATCTTCTAAACCTGCTCGTATAATTTGTTTACCATCAAACAAGTATTCAGGTCCAATAAATCCAACGACCGTATTAACTAACAAAGGATCAAACTTTCGAGCAACAGCATAAGCACGAGTTTCACAGGTTTGTTGATCTACGCCATGATGACCATTAGCTGAAAGCGCACTGCCTTGTCCCGTTTCAAAATACATAACGTTATTACCCACCGTACCGCGCTTTAACTCTAAAGCCGCTTTGTGAGCTTCATCTAACACATTCAAGTTAACGCCAAAACCTTGATTAGTTGCTTCAGTTCCACCAATAGATTGGAAAACTAAATCCACAGGAGCACCTAATTCAATCGCTTCAATCGTATTAGTGACATGCGTTAATACACAAGATTGAGTAGGAATTTCATAATGTTGAATAACATCATCCATCAACTTCATTAACTTAACGGCTTGAGAAACACTGTCGGTCGCAGGATTAATGCCTAATACTGCATCACCACTACCATACATCAAACCATCAAAAAGAGTTGCCGCAATGCCATTAACATCATCCGTTGGATGATTAGGTTGTAAACGCGTAGATAAATGTCCCGGTAAACCAATGGTATTTCTGAACTTGGTAATAATATTGCACTTTTTAGCGACTAAAATGAGATCTTGGTTACGCATAATCTTACTTACAGCAGCAACCATCTCAGGAGTTATGCCTGCTCGAATACGCTTAAAGTCGACTTCAGTTGTCGTTTCTTGCAATAACCAATTACGAAAGTCACCCACGGTTAAATGAGAGATCTCAGAAAATGCATTCGCGTCATGTTCATCTATAATTAAACGTGTTATTTCATCTATTTCATAAGGGATAACAGTTTCCTGCAGAAAAACCTTTAGCGGCAAATCAGCTAACAACATTTGGGCAACAACACGTTGCTCTGCAGAAAGAGCAGCAACACCAGCAAGTTGATCTCCTGATCTCATAGGAGAAGCTTTTGCCATCAAATCAGCAAGGTTATCAAATTGATAAACATGAGTTCCTAACTGATAGCGATAATTAGACATTTTAAATACCTTAAATAAATTAGGCGCAAACTTTGCAAACAATGAAATATATAGTAGCTTAGATTATTCCAACCAAATAACGCTATTGCGCAAGAACAAATAAAGAAGTTAAAACAGATAGTTACCATTTTATTGCATTAAATGGATGCACAAATAAGATAGGAGGAAGTATGAGTATTTTAAAACAGCACCAAATTAACTCGCCCTCTACACTGCAAAGGTGCAAGTCTTTTACTTTTGATGTAAATCAACAAGCAGAAAGCTTAGTACAATGGGAACAACGCTATAATCAACACAGTAGCGGTACGTTTAATGGTTATTTAGATGAACTGAAATTAGATGGCATTCATTTTTTTGAAGAGTTTACAAACCGCACCCTACTCCAACAATGCTCTATAAACGATGACAACCTATGGCTAGGTTTTTCACTGCAACAGCAACGACCAAAAATTAATAATCAAGAGATTCTTGCTGGGCAAATAATGACACGCCCTTCAGGTGTTGAATTTGAACTACTCACCCCAGACGATTTTTCTATTTATGGTTTAGTGATAAATAAAGAAAGCTTAAATAAAGAAATGATGGGACCAGATATTGAACTATGGCAAAACCAAAGTAACAATATGCAAGTGTCTGCACCTAATCATTATGTAACGTACGAATTAGCAAAGATAATAAACTTAGTACTGAATACAAATAATTCAACAATTGGTAACAGTGAAATTTTAGACAAGAACAACCTCTCACGATTAACTAAACTAAGTCCTTTAATCACCTCTAAAATTGCCGACTTATTATCAAGAACTGAATACGATTATGCCGATCCGAAAGTAGCACATTTAACCACGAATCTAACCATTCAAAAAGTTGTTGCTGACATCACCAACTATGTCAAAGAAACGAAAAGCTATCCGTTAACAATTTCTGAGTTATGTCAAATTACAGGTGTAGGCAGACGTACTTTACAATATTGTTTTGAACATGGATTTGGTATTTCACCTATTCAATATATTAGAGATTGCCGCCTTAACGAGATAAGACGTATTTTATTAAATGGCGAAGGCAAGGATATTATTATTGCTGATGTTGCTTTAGATTTTGGTTTTTATCATATCGCCACATTCAACTCACAATATAAGCATTTGTTTGGTGAAACCCCATCACAAACGATTAAGCGATCAGGCGGCTATCATAGTGTTCCTAAAAGTTGATGTTAATAGCAAAACATCAACCATATACTTATTAACTAACATACCCAATTAATGTAAGCTAAACATAACTTTATAAATACATTAACAATAATAAATAAGGATATTTATGGCTAACTCTCAATGTTCATCTTGCAATCATATTGTTAAAGCAACCATCCGTCATTGCCCAATGTGCAATGGCAGTATGAAATCAATTCAAAAATCTAAAACAAAATCCTGTCCACGATGCACTGTAAAATTAGATGAATATATTTATCGAAATCAGGAACTCGATAAATGTAATAGCTGCGAAGGCATATGGCTACAACCTGACGAATTCAATGTGCTTACCTCAGAGTTTGATGTGTATAGAGATGACAACAGCAACCCCTTGTACATGCGACCAGGCCTGCCAGCATCAGAAAACTACCTACCCTGCCCAAATTGTACAAAAATGATGTCGCGTCGTAATTTCAAATCTATATCAGGTGTATTGATAGATTCATGCATTAACTGTGGTATTTGGTTAGATAAAAGCGAATTAGCATTTATTAGAAGCTTTGTTGCCAGCGGTGGCTTAGACAAAGCACAAGACAATAAATTAGTTCGACACGAACTACAAATGGAAGCATTAGACGATCGTATTTCAGAGGTTGAATTAATGCAAAAAATGCTAAATAAATATAGCGCGAAAAGAATATTTTTTAATGGGTTTTAAGCATTTTATATACTACAAATAAAATACACAGCGGCTAACACTAACTTAAAATAATGCCCTTGTAGAGTTAAGTTTAATACAACAGATATCGGGCAATCCATTTATAAATGCTAAGGGCGACCTTAGCCACCCTTTTAAATATAATCAGCACTTAGTCAACCTTAGCTAAGTGCTAGTAAAACCTGCAAGCATTAGCAATTTAAGCTTCAATACCCCAACCATCTGTATAACCTTTAAACTCCGAGACTATTTTTTCAAATTGAGCTTCTTGAGCAATAATTACATCATAAAGTGGAATTGTGTTTATTGAGCAATCTAAATGCCATACTTTTGGATTTTCATCAATGTGTACATCACAAGTAATATCAGGTGCTATTTCAGCAAGATGAGCTGCCATAGCATCTGCTTTTTCTTGTGAGTCAAACAAGTGGAAAAAAACAATAGTATGCGGCACAGATAAGTCGATATCTGCTTTTTGCATTGCAAACAATATTTTACCGGTTTCATCTTTTGGGTAGTTCATATGATTCTTCAAAGCTATAAAATTAATGGACAGTATTATAAACGGCAAAGTTTGAAATGAATAGAAAACAAAAGGAATTGATCTGCTAGTTTTAAAATCAAAAAATACTAACAACTTATCTTGGGTGTATTGATAAGTTAATTGTTTAGCCGTGAACTATAAGATAGTCGTCGCGGTGGCGACAGCACCCAAGGGGACGCTAACGCCGCTGTCCCCTTGGAACCCCATGGCGCTGCTAACAAACGTAGATCTTCCATAAAAAAAAGTGTTTTCGACGTAACACCGCTGAACGGGCATCCATGCCCTACATCGCTTTGTTCATCATCCATGATGAAAATACGTGAACACTTTTATTTATTTCAGCGTTTGTTCAAGCAGACTTAGCAATCGCTAAATGTTTATTGAACAAATTAGCCTTGTCAGAAAATTAGATTCTAATAACGTGTGATATTAGTTTGATGACTGTAAAGTGTAAGCATCCACCCTATCCCGCCTCAGCAATTCAATCGCAATGAGCAAAGGTAGGGCTCGACCCGAGACAGGACGTCGAGGGCTGCCGCAGTTCATGGACGATAATTCGGCAGGTATCGAGGCCTAACGCGAGTTGAGTTTGAATGTTCTGCTGAGCAGGGCGTCGGAGGGGTTCCAAGGGGAGGCACGGCGGTACGTCGCCCCTTGGGTGTCGTCGCCACCGCGACAATTGTAGATAATAAGAATATAAACCAAGAGGAGATGAAACTGAAAATCAGATGTTACTAATCCCACATATTCTATCTCTAAGTAATTGATAGTAATTTTGACTACCTAATAAATTGGATCTAATCTATAAACCAATTTTTAGAGTGCAGCATATAATGTTAAATATCCAAAAAGACAGATACTTGTGTAAATTCACAACATTAAACAAAAACATCATCAATTCTATCTATGAAAATAACCTTTGGCATGCAAGAGTCGACACCCTGAACGATCCATTCGAACTTTATTTTAATTTTATAAAGGTACTTCCCAATTCAACAGAAGGTTTGTGTACTTTAATGGAGGGCTCTGATTATTGGGTAGAACCTCACTTAATAGTCCAAGAAAGAGAAGCCGCCATAGAATTATTAGTTTCATCTAGAGAGAATGAATTACGTTCTAGAATAATGAATAGAATAATAAAGCATGAAAAATTATTAAAAAATCGAATACGGACTGTATCCATATGTAGTTTATCTGAAGCTTATGATGAACCATTAATGTGGTCACACTACAGTGATGGAATGAGAGGCATTTGTTTAATGTTTGATAAAGAAAAACTTATACAAAGTTCATTAGAATTTAACATAGTTACATATAAGGAGACCCCTCCAGAATTTGATTTTTTTGACCAAGAACAAAAGTACAAAAATAATGAAGAAATGGATTTTGTAGAACTCTTTACCACTAAACATACTGGCTGGGCTTATGAAAAAGAGTTTAGATCAGTATCGTTCAAGACAAATGAAAACAGTTCTAAATTGGGTATTTCGATGCAACTAAAAAGTAATTCTCTAAAAGGAATTATAATGGGTTGTAATATTTCTCAAGTAGATAAATCATTACTAAAAACATTATCTAAAGAGTTTGGATTCGATCTTTATATTGCAACAGCAAACAATGAAAATTACAGTGTGGATTTAAAAGGAATCAACAAAAAACCCGCTAGTTAGCGGGTTTTTATTAAGAATTACAAATTAGAAGCCTTAGCTTACCAACCTGTTTTCTCTTTAAGTGCTGAACCAATCTCAGCTAAAGAACGAACAGTTTTAACACCAGCCGCTTCTAATGCTGCAAATTTCTCATCAGCTGTACCTTTACCACCAGCGATAATCGCGCCAGCGTGACCCATACGCTTACCTTCTGGTGCAGTAACACCAGCAATGTAAGAAACAACAGGCTTAGTAACATTAGCTTTGATGTATTCTGCAGCTTCTTCTTCAGCTGTTCCACCGATTTCACCAATCATTACGATTGCTTCAGTTTGTGGATCGTTTTGGAACATTTCCAATACGTCGATGAAGTTAGTACCTGGAATTGGATCACCACCGATACCTACACAAGTAGATTGGCCAAAACCAGCATCAGTTGTTTGCTTAACAGCTTCATAAGTTAAAGTACCTGAACGAGATACGATACCTACTTTACCTGGTAAGTGAATGTGACCTGGCATAATACCAATTTTAGTTTCGCCTGGAGTGATAACACCTGGGCAGTTAGGACCGATCATACGAACGCCCGTTTGCTCAAGCTTAACTTTAACGTCAACCATATCTAAAGTTGGAATACCTTCAGTGATAGTAACGATAAGTTCAATGCCAGCATCGATAGCTTCTAAAATTGCATCTTTACAGAATGGTGCAGGAACGTAGATAACTGTAGCTGTTGCGCCAGTTGCTTCTACTGCATCACGTACTGTGTTAAATACAGGTAAACCAAGGTGAGTTTGACCACCCTTGCCTGGTGATACGCCACCAACCATTTGTGTACCATATTCTAAGGCTTGCTCTGAATGGAATGTACCTTGACCACCAGTGAAACCTTGACAGATAACTTTAGTATCTTTATTAATTAATACAGACATTATTTGCCCTCCGCAGCTGCAACAACTTTATTTGCTGCATCAGTTAAAGATTCAGCTGCAATGATGTTTAAATCAGATTTAGCTAATACCGCACGACCTGCTTCTGCATTTGTACCTTCTAAACGTACAACTACTGGTACTTCAACGCCTACTTCTTTAACAGCAGCGATAATACCTTCAGCGATCATATCACAACGAACGATGCCACCAAAGATGTTAACTAAAACAGCTTTAACGTTATCGTCAGAAAGGATGATTTTGAATGCTTCAGAAACACGTTCTTTAGTCGCCCCGCCGCCAACATCTAGGAAGTTAGCAGGCTTGCCGCCGTGTAAGTTAACGATATCCATAGTACCCATTGCTAGGCCTGCACCGTTAACCATACAACCAACGTTACCGTCTAATGCTACGTAGTTTAATTCAAACTTAGCAGCATGAGCTTCACGTTCATCTTCTTGAGATGGATCGTGCATTTCACGGATTTTAGGTTGACGGTATAAAGCATTACCATCGATACCAATTTTACCGTCTAAACAGTGAAGGTTGCCTTCGTCAGTAATTACTAACGGGTTGATTTCTAATAATGCGAAATCGAAATCTTCAAACATTTTACCAAGACCCATAAAGATCTTAACAAATTGCTTCATTTGAGTAGGGTTTAAACCTAACTTGAAGCCTAAATCACGTGCTTGATATGCTTGAGGACCAACTAGTGGATCAATCTCAGCTTTGTGAATTAACTCTGGAGTTTCTTCAGCAATCTTCTCAATATCAACACCGCCTTCAGTAGACGCCATGAATACTACTTTACGAGAACCACGGTCAACAACTGCGCCTAGGTATAATTCGTTTGCAATATCAGTACAGCTTTCTACTAAAATTTTAGCAACCGGTTGACCGTTTGCATCTGTTTGATAAGTAACTAAGTTCTTACCTAACCAGTTTTCAGCGAAATCTTTAATTTCTTGTTTAGTTTTAACTAGTTTAACACCGCCAGCCTTACCGCGACCACCAGCGTGAACTTGAGTCTTAACAACCCACATATCGCCGCCAATCTTGTCAGCAGCTTCTGCAGCTTCTTGAGCGGTATCGCAAGCGAAACCTTCAGAAACTGGTAATCCATATTCAGCGAATAATTGTTTCGCTTGGTACTCATGCAAATTCATGGTGTTATTTCCATTTATCTGTAAATGATGACAACGACACTTTACTCAACTTCTTAGAAATTCAGTTAGATCGCTGCCAGTGAAAAATCGGACAAAGTATAGTACAAAAGCCCTATTTTTAATAGTAATTATCTCTATATGTATTTGTTATAACCACTATAACTTACTGTGATACTAACTCGGTTTATTATTAATCATCAAATAATAAAAAACCCCTAAATACTAAGGTATTTAGGGGTTTTAAAATTAGTTATTTACAACTAATGCACTGTGAATTAGATATCAAGTAATAAACGTGCTGGATCTTCTAATAACTCTTTGATAGTTACTAGGAAACCAACAGACTCTTTACCATCAATTAAACGGTGATCATATGATAATGCTAAGTACATCATTGGTAATATTTCAACTTTACCGTTAACTGCCATTGGGCGGTCTTGGATTTTGTGCATTCCTAAAATAGCCGCTTGTGGCAAGTTAAGAATTGGCGTTGATAATAATGAACCAAATACACCACCATTAGTGATAGTGAAGTTACCGCCTTGCATATCAGCCATTGATAATTTACCGTCACGACCTTTAAGTGCTAGGTCACGAATGCCATTTTCAATACCAGCCATATTCAATTGGTCAGAATCACGTAAAACAGGAGTTACTAAACCACGTGGCGTTGATACAGCAATGCTGATATCAAAGTAGTTGTGGTAAACAATGTCATCACCGTCAATTGAAGCATTAACTGCAGGGAAACGTTTTAACGCTTCAGTTACTGCTTTAACGTAGAAAGACATAAAGCCTAAACGCGTATCATGAGTTTTCTCAAATAAGTCTTTATATTGCTTACGTAAGTCCATGATTGGCTTCATGTTAACTTCGTTAAACGTTGTTAACATTGCTGTTGAGTTTTTAGCTTCAAGTAAACGTGTAGCAATTGTTTTACGTAGACGTGTCATTGGAACACGTTTCTGTGTACGTTCGCCTAGGTCTTGAGCTACAGGAGCTGCTGCTTTAGCTGGCGCTGCTGCTGGTTTAGCTTGAGCTGAGTTAGCTGCGGCTTCAACGTCTTCTTTAGAAATACGTCCGCCTTTGCCAGAACCTACTACTTGAGAAGCTGTAAGACCTTTTTCCGTCATTAAACGACGTACTGAAGGGCTTGCCAATTCGTCACTGCTAAGTGCTTCTTCAGAAGATGCTGCTGGAGCTTCGCCCGCTGATGCGCCTGCATTAAGTTCACCAATTTTTTGGTTGCCTAATACTGTGTCGCCTTCAGCATGGATGATTTTACCAATCACACCATTCTCTTGAGCTACAACTTCTAACACAACTTTGTCAGTTTCGATATCAACTAAGTTTTGGTCAACAGTTACTACATCGCCTTCAGCAACATGCCATCCTGCAACAGTTGCATCAGCAACTGATTCAGGTAAAACAGGTACTACGATGTCAATTACTTTAGCTGAACTAGCTGCTGGAGCTGCGGCTGCAGGAGCACTTGCTGTAGGAGCATCTGCAGTAGCAGCTGCTTCGCCTTCAGCTAAGATAGCAATAACTTGTGATCCCAGTACTGTAGTACCTTCAACTTCTCTTATTTCGGTAATTACACCGTCAGATGTTGCAGGAACTTCAAGTACTACTTTATCAGTTTCAATATCAACTAATACTTGATCGCGTGTAACTTTATCGCCTACTTGTACATGCCAAGTAGCCACTGTTGCATCTGCAACGGATTCAGGTAAAACAGGAACCTTAATTTCGGTTGTCATTTATTTTATTCCTTAACAAAAACTAGTCTATTCAACATTTAGCGCGTCTTGGACTAGCGCTTGTTGCTCTTTAACATGAACTGACATATAACCAACAGCTGGTGCTGCAGAAGCTGCACGACCTGCGTATGTCAAATTAGTACCTACTGGTATTATTGATCTGAAGTGATGCTGAGAACAATACCAAGCACCTTGGTTTTGTGGCTCTTCTTGGCACCAAACAAAATCTTTTGCATTTTCATATTTTTCAATTTCAGCTCTAAGGTCTTTCTCAGGGAAAGGATAAAGCTGTTCAATACGAATAATAGCAACATTAAGTTCGTTTTTACGACGCTGTTCTAAAAGTTCGTAATAAACTTTACCACTACAGAATACAACTCTTTTAACATCTTTCGGCGCTATTTCATCAACTTCACCAATTACGTTGTAAAACTCACCAGTCGATAATTCTTCTAAAGAAGAAACCGCTAATGGGTGACGTAATAATGATTTAGGTGACATAACAACAAGTGGACGACGCATAGGACGAACAACTTGACGACGTAACATGTTAAATACTTGAGCAGGTGTAGATGGTACACAAACTTGCATATTGTGATCGGCACATAACTGTAAGAAACGTTCTAAACGTGCAGATGAATGCTCTGGACCTTGACCTTCATAGCCATGAGGTAACAACATAGTAAGACCACATAAGCGACCCCACTTTTGCTCACCTGATGAGATAAATTGATCAAATACTACTTGTGCACAGTTAGCGAAATCACCAAATTGTGCTTCCCAAATAGTTAAACCTGCTGGTTCAGCTGTTGTGTAGCCGTATTCAAAAGCAAGTACAGAAACTTCTGATAATACCGAATCATGAACATCAAAAGGACCTTGCCCTTCACTGATATTTTGTAACGGTAAATATTGGCTTCCATCGTCTTGGTTATGTAATACAGCATGGCGATGGAAGAATGTTCCACGACCTGAATCTTGACCTGTAAGACGAACACGTTTTCCAGCATCAACAATTGAAGCGTATGCTAAATTTTCAGCCATACCCCAATCAAGCAGTTTTTCGCCTGAAGCCATTTTAACACGATCATCATATATTTTTTGAACGCGACCATGAACTCTGTGATCTGCAGGGAAAGTTGAAACTTTTTTGGCAAGTTCTTTTAACTTGTCCATTGAAATTTCTTTGTCGTAATCATCATCCCAGTTATGACCGATGTAGGGAGACCAATCTACAGAGTGCTCTGTCATTGGGCGCCATTGTTCAACAGTACATTGACCTTCGTCTAACAGTTTACGGTAGTAAGCTGTCATTTCATCAGATTTTGCTTTTGAAACACTTGATTCAGCGGCAAGTTTATCTGCATATAATTGACGAGGAGTAGGATGTTTTTTAACGATTTTGTACATTAACGGCTGAGTTGCACTTGGCTCATCGGCTTCGTTATGACCATGACGACGGTAACAAACTAAATCGATTACAACGTCACGTTTAAATTCGTTACGGTAATCTAATGCAATTTGAGTCGCTAAGATTACAGCTTCAGGATCATCTCCGTTCACATGTAAAATTGGTGCTGAAACCATTTTAGCAATTTCAGTACAGTATTCACCGCTACGCGTATCTTGTGGGGAAGATGTTGTAAAACCAACTTGGTTATTTACAACAATACGTATTGTACCGCCAACTTTAAATGCACGCGCTTGCGACATGTTAAAAGTTTCTTGTACAACACCTTGACCAGCAATCGCTGAGTCACCATGAATAGTAATAGGTAATACTAGATCGCCTTGATTACAGTTACGACGGTCTAAACGTGCGCGAACTGAACCAATAACTACTGGATTAACAATTTCAAGATGCGATGGGTTAAACGCTAATGCTAAGTGAACATTACCTGACGGGGTTACGAAATCAGAAGAATAACCTTGGTGATATTTAACGTCACCTGAAGATAATATTTCGTCATGCTTGCCACCGAACTCGTCAAATAGTTTAGATGGGTTTTTACCCATAACGTTAACAAGAACATTTAAACGACCCCTATGAGCCATACCCATAACAACTTCTTTAGCACCTGCAGTACCTGCACGTGTAATCAGTTCTTTAAGCATAGGTACTAATGCGTCACCGCCTTCTAAAGAGAAGCGTTTTGCACCAGGGAATTTTGCACCTAAGTATTTCTCTAGGCCATCAGCAGCAATCAAACCTTTAAGAATTTCTTTCTTTTTCGGCAACCGTTAATACAGGTTTAGATTGAACAGATTCTAAACGGTTTTGTAACCAACGTTTTTCATCTGTTGAAGTGATGTGCATATACTCTGCACCAATAGAACCACAATAAGTAGTTTTAAGGGCTTTGTATAAGTCACCTAGTTTCATTGAATCTTGACCAATCGCTAATGATCCAACATTGTAATCTTTGTCGAAGTCATTTTCTGATAAGTCATGATGAGATAATTGTAAGTCACGAACTTTATCGCGTTGCCATAATCCTAATGGATCAAGGTTAGCATTTTGATGTCCGCGAAAACGAAAAGCATTAATAAGCTGTAAAACTTTAACTTGTTTGGCGTCACCACCACTTGATACAACAACTGTTTTGCTTGGTTGTTTAGCTAAGGTTTTAAATTCGTCGCGAATTTCAGAATGTCTATATTCAACATCTGAACCTTCAACTCTAGGAAGTTGTTGGAAGATTTCTCGCCATTCTGCAGTTACAGACTGAGAGTTGTCTAAATACAATTCGTATAATTCTTCGATATAAGCAGCATTTGCGCCACTTAAATGGGAAGACTCTATCCAAGCCTTCATTTCACCTTCGGGCATTGCCTGTTCCTTTACTGGGATAAAAGCAATAAAACACATCGTAACTTTTTAATGTTTATACGCTTATTTAAGCTGTAGATTACTAAATACCATGAAGTATTTATTCTTTAACTTAAAACGAAAATACAAATATTAAGCCGTTACACCAATAAAAATTGTTCTCATCTACAATAGCAGAATATTAAAAATAATATTCTGCTATATTCAGATAAATTAAACCGCTCTAGAAATAAGCATCGATTTTATATGACCGATAGCTTTAGTTGGATTTAATCCTTTAGGACATACATCAACACAGTTCATGATACCGTGACAACGGAATACACTGTATGCATCTTGTAAGTCGTCCAAACGTTCTTCAGTAGCAGTATCACGGCTATCGATTAAGAAACGATAAGCATGTAATAGACCAGCTGGACCGATAAACTTGTCTGGGTTCCACCAAAATGATGGACAAGAAGTTGAACAACACGCACATAAAATACATTCGTATAGTCCATCTAAATGTTCACGTTCTTCGATAGATTGTAAATGTTCTCTTGCTGGAATATCTTTACCATCATTAATTAAATAAGGTTTTACTTTTTCATACTGATTATAAAATTGAGTCATATCAATAATTAAATCACGTACTACTGGTAAACCTGGTAATGGTCTTAATACAATTTTTGTAGCTGGTACGTCTGATAATGGCGTAATACACGCTAAACCATTTTTACCATTCATATTTAAACCATCACTACCACAAACACCTTCACGGCATGAGCGACGGAAAGATAATGTAGGATCTTTCTCTTTCAACATAATTAATGCATCTAGCACCATCATGTCTGAACCATCAGGTATTTCTAGCTCATAGTCCTTCATGTAAGGTGCATTGTCTACATCAGGGTTATAACGGTAAATTGAAAATATCTGTTTCATCAAATTATTCCTTAGTAAACACGAGCTTTAGGTGGGAAAGCTTCACGATGAACTGGAGCCATGTTTACATCACGCTTAGACATATCTTGTGTCTCAGGAGTGTAAATTGAATGACATAACCAATTTGCATCATCTCTGTCCTGGAAATCTTCACGTGCATGTGCACCACGAGATTCCGTTCTAAAGTTAGCCGCTTTAGCTGTACTAAAGGCCGTTTCCATTAAGTTATCTAGCTCTAAACATTCAATACGTTGAGTATTAAAGTCTGAAGATTTATCACTTAAATGAGCCGTTTGTAAACGTTCACGAATTTCTGTTAGTTCTTTCATTCCCTGTGCCATCGCTTCGCCTTCACGGAAAACAGAGAAATTAAACTGCATACATTTCTGTAGATCTTTGCGAATTTGAACAGGATCTTCACCTGATGTAGATGATTCCCAACGATTAGTACGTGCTAATGAAGCTTCCAAATCAGATTCTGAGGCTTCTTTACCAAATTCGGTATCGTTTAAGTATGTACCTAAGAAGTTACCAGCGGCACGACCAAATACAACTAAATCAAGTAATGAGTTACCACCTAAGCGGTTAGCACCATGTACCGATACACAAGCTATTTCACCAACAGCGAATAAACCTTCAACAATCGTTTCTTTACCAGTAGCTGGGTCAAAATGAATTGCTTGGCCATTCACATTACAAGGAACACCACCCATTTGGTAATGACATGTTGGAATTACTGGAATAGGCTCATCAGCAGGGTCAACGTGTGCAAATGTTTTTGATAATTCACAAACACCAGGTAAACGTTTGTATAACGTTTCACGACCTAAATGATCAAGCTTAAGTTTAATGTGTGGACCATACGTAGGATGATCACAACCGCGACCTTCACGTATTTCAGTCATCATAGAACGAGCTACAACATCACGACCTGCTAAATCTTTAGCATTAGGTGCATAACGTTCCATGAAACGTTCGCCATCTTTGTTTAGAAGATAACCACCTTCACCACGACAACCTTCAGTTACTAATGTACCCGCACCTGCGATACCTGTAGGATGAAATTGCCACATTTCCATGTCTTGCATTTGAATGCCAGCACGAAGCGACATACCAACACCATCACCAGTATTGATGTGAGCATTAGTTGTTGAAGCGAATATACGACCAGCACCACCAGTAGCAAGTACCGTTGCACGGGCTTTAAAGTAAACTACTTCACCAGTTTCGATACAGATTGCAGTACAACCTACAACACCGCCGTCGCTATTTTTAACTAAATCGAGAGCATACCATTCAGAATAAACGTTAGTTTTGTTTTTAACGTTCTGTTGGTATAAACAGTGCAATAATGCATGACCTGTACGGTCAGCTGCAGCTGCGGTACGAGCTGCTTGCTCGCCACCAAAGTTTTTAGATTGGCCACCGAATGGACGTTGGTAAATTTTACCTTCTTCCGTACGTGAGAATGGTAAACCCATTTTCTCAAGTTCGATAATTGATTCTGGGCCAGTTTTACACATGTATTCAATAGCGTCTTGGTCACCGATATAATCAGAACCTTTAACCGTATCGTACATGTGTTGTTCCCAGTGATCTTCATGCGCATTACCTAACGCAACAGTGATACCACCTTGCGCAGAAACCGTATGAGAACGTGTAGGAAAAACTTTAGAGATTAGAGCACAAGATTTACCTGACTCTGAAATTGCTAGTGCAGCGCGCATACCCGCACCGCCTGCGCCAATTACTATGGCGTCAAATTCACGAACTGGAACGCTCATTTATACACCCCAAACTATGATAAAACCCGCAGCAAGATATACAAGCAACGTGATTGAAAAAACAAACTGTAATGAACCACGAAGTAAAGCTGGTTTTATGTAGTCAGAAAGAACCTGCCACACACCAATCCACGCGTGAATCACTAAAGCGATAATAGCTAATAAAGTAAATATTTTAACGCTCATGCAAGCAAATAGATCATGCCAAACGTTATAAGTTACTTCTGGGGTAATTAGAAAAAAACCAGCTAAGAAGAATGTATATAATGCAAGGATTACAGCACTTGCTCTTAATAATATAAAATCGTGTACGCCACTACGGCCTACTGTTGCTGCATTATTTACCATAACCAAACTCCTACTACAACTGTCAATACAAGCCATAAAATCATGATGAATTTAGCACTTAAATTGCCTGATGCTAATTCTTCAAAATGACCTAAGTCCATTAACAAGTGACGGATACCACCTAAAACGTGATATATCAAAGCAGATAGAATACCAAAAAGAATAAACTTGAAGAAAAATCCATCAAGTGTAGCTTTAAGTTGAGAAAAATCTTCAGCAGAAGATAGTGATAGAGAAAGTGTCCACAATAATATGCCGATAGCAAATACCATAATTACACCAGATACTCGGTGTAAAATTGATGCATTTGCAGCAGGATGCATTTTAATTGTAGTCAGATCTAGGTTTACAGGACGTTGTTTTTTCACGATTGTTGCCTAAGGAGCTCTTAGAGCTTTTCAACTTATTTCTTTGCCATGCTAGGTTATTCTTCTTAATTTAACATGACCCCCCAACGATCTCAGATAATGTGTAATATTGTCAAAAGACGAAATTACTTAACACTACTCAAGATCCCCTTGATTATATATATGATGATAATTAATTACAATTCACTTAATTCTATAATCCTTGCTATTCTCAGGGCTTATGACTAAATTTTAATCATTCATTGTTTTTAGCTCACTTTATAACCAAGTTGATTTTTAGACATTCACTTTTGAATTGACTTACTAGGGGTGTTATGGAGTAGAATACTGGCAGTTTTTATATACATCAAAAGTAACTAAGTCTTAGTTACTTTCCAGATAAACTAATTTTATAGGGGATGAACATATGGCTGAATCAAAGGCCTCTCTAAGTATTAACGGTAAAGAAGTTGCTGAGTTACCTATTCTTACAGGTACAGCGGGTAATGACGTAATAGACATCCGAACTTTAGGCGCTAGTGGTTATTTCACATACGACCCAGGCTTTTTAGCTACAGCTTCTTGTGAATCATCTATTACCTTTATTGATGGTGGTAAAGGTGTTTTACAACATCGCGGTTACCCTATTGCTAATCTTGCTCAAGATGCTGATTATCTTGAAGTTTGTTATATTCTTTTAAACGGCACTGCGCCAACTAAAGCTGAATATCACGAATTCGTAAATGTAATTACTAACCACACATTAGTACATGAGAAACTAGTACAATTTTTCCAAGGTTTCTTACCTGATGCACATCCAATGGCTATGCTATGTGGTGTTGTAGGTGCTCTTTCATCTTTCTATCATGATGATTTAGACATTACAGATCCAGAACAACGCATGCGTAGTGCACATCGTTTAATTGCTAAATTACCAACAATTGCAGCGATGGCTTATAAGTATAATGTTGGGCAACCTTTCGTATACCCACGTAACGATTTATCTTATGCAGAAAACTTCTTACACATGATGTTTTCAGTACCTGCAGAAGAATATAAGGTTAATCCTATTGCTGCTAAAGCAATGGATAGAATCTTTACTTTACATGCTGACCACGAGCAAAATGCTTCTACGTCAACAGTACGTTTAGCTGGTTCTTCAGGCGCTAACCCTTATGCATGTATTGCTGCTGGTATCGCTTCTTTATGGGGCCCTGCACATGGCGGCGCTAACGAAGCATGTTTAACTATGCTTGAAGAGATTGGTGATGTATCACGCGTTGATGAATACGTACTTAAAGCTAAAGACAAGGATGATTCATTCCGTCTAATGGGCTTTGGTCATCGTGTATACAAAAACTTCGACCCTCGCGCGACTGTAATGCGTGAAACTTGTCATGAAGTTTTATCTGAATTAGGTATCGAAGATCCATTATTAGATGTTGCTATGGCACTTGAAAAAGTAGCTTTAGAAGACTCTTACTTCATCGAAAGAAAACTATACCCTAACGTTGATTTCTATTCAGGTATCATACTGAAAGCATTAGGTATTCCTTCAAGTATGTTCACTGTAATTTTTGCAATGTCACGTACTGTAGGTTGGATTTCTCATTGGGAAGAAATGCTATCTCAACCAGGTCAAAAAATTGGTCGTCCTCGTCAATTATATACTGGTGAAATTGATAAAACATTTGTGCCTATTTCAGATAAGTAATCTGTTATTCACACGTAAAAAGGTAGCTTCTGCTACCTTTTTTTATGTCCTAATTAAAGTCAAACCTACCCTACTCTTCTGTTAACTCATTACCCGCTCTACATAACTATCTTGCTAAAAAGAGTCATTATATACGCCTAATTTTTTCATTAATCTTTAGTTTTAGCTTAATTTATTAATAAATTTTTTAATAAATAGGCACAAATATTAGCTAACTTACCAATTGATATTGATGGTTTAACCAATTCACCTGAAGATAATAACCAATTATTATCGCTAAACTTTACCTAATCAGACCAATAATCTGTATTTATTTAAGATATTTAGTTAAATGCGCATCACTTAAATGAATACTTACAATAATTAATATAAATAGATTAAATATCAATTTTTTTATAAAAAAAGCTTTCTCCGACTGCTTTTATCTTCTTTAGACTGATACAATTCTCTTTTTTTTAATAATTAATTTTATGTCTGATTATCAACTTAGATTTGGTGGTATTAACCGCTTGTATGGCAATAATGGTTCTCAAATTATCAAAGAGTCTCATTTCTGTGTTATTGGTATTGGTGGCGTTGGCTCTTGGGCAGCTGAAGCATTAGCTCGTAATGGCGTTGGTGAAATCACGCTAATAGACTTAGACGATATTTGTGTCACTAATGTGAACCGTCAAATACATGCGTTAACCAGTACGGTCGGCTTAAGTAAAGTTGAGGTGATGGCTGAGCGAATTAAAGATATAAACCCTGAATGTAAAGTTAATCAGGTTGAAGACTTTATCACTCCCGATAATTTGTTTGATTTGCTACTGAACAGTTTTGATTATGTAATCGATGCTATAGATTCTGTAAACGTTAAGACTAAGCTGATTGCACATTGTAAGCGTAACAAACTACCTATTATTACCATTGGTGGTGCTGGTGGGCAGATAGATCCTACACGTATACAAATATGTGATTTAAGCCAAACCTATCAAGACCCATTATTGGCTAAGGTAAGAAATCAGCTACGCAGAGAGCATAACTTTTCTAGGAATGTGAAACGTAAGTTTTCAATTGATGCTGTGTTTTCTACTGAACAGTTGGTATATCCAGATCAAGAAGGTAATGTTTGTCATCAAAAGCCTGAACAAGATGGTGCGATGAAGTTAGATTGCGCGGGTGGTTTTGGTTCTACAACACATGTAACAGCAACGTTTGCTTTTTTTGCTGTTAGCCGTGCAATAACTAAGTTAATTAAGAAAAAATCAACATAAATCTCGATCGCAACATTTACTGTACTACGATTTCTTTTATTCTATTAACAATTGCTATGAGTCCATTCGCTCTAGATGGACTTAAATGTTGAATTAACCCTAGTTTTGTAAAATAAGCATCAATATCAAAGTTAAGAATATTTTCTGCTGTTTGATTGTTATAGGCCGCTAAAGTAATGGTGAGTAACCCACGTATAACTTTAGCGTCACTATCAGCCGTGAAATGAAATATGTCGTTGCTCTTAGTGAAACTAACCCATGCTTTACTCTCGCAACCTTCAACAAGATTATTGTCTGTAAGTAGTTCTTTAGCTAGTCGGGTATGATCTTTCCCTAACATCATAATTTCACGATGTCGGCTGTCCCAACCTTTAAGATTTAAAAATTTATCGATTATCCACTGACTATCAATATTACCCCTATTTTGAGAAGTAATTAGTTTATCTTCTCTGTCAGTTATTGAATCATTTTGATTCGGAGCACTTAAACTTTCTGCTTCATTACTTAATAACTGAGTGAGTACCTTAATCAGCTGGTCTACTTCAGAAAAAGTATTATAGGCCGTCAATGCTACGCGAATACATCCATCAACTTTTAGGTATTCCATTAAAGGCATAGCACAGTGATGCCCTGCTCTAACGGCAATGTTATGGGCATCTAAGAAACTTGCTACGTCATGATTATGGTGATTTTCTATAACAAATGAAAATAGTGGAATACTAGGCACATCGTCAACGAGAAATGAAACAGCTTTTATTGTTTTTAGTTTCTCATAGCAATAACTTAAAAGTTTATTCTCGTAAGTAATAATGTAATTCATATTGAATTGGGAAAGGAAATCTATCGCGCTTGCAAAAGCTACTATTCCTGCAATGTTAGGTGTTCCTGCTTCAAACTTAAAAGGTAAAACATTGTAGCTAGTATGAGCAAAGCTTACTTTAGCGATCATTTCTCCTCCCGTTTGATAAGGAGGCATTTTATTTAAATATTCACGCTTGCCATATAAAACACCTACACCTGTAGGTCCATACATTTTATGTGCTGAAAATAGGTAGAAGTCACACGCTAGTGCTTGTATATCAACTTTTTCGTGAGCAATAGCCTGAGCACCATCAATAATACTCACAATATTGTTTTGTTTACAAAGATCGATAATCGCTTTTACAGGATTAACTTTGCCAATAACATTAGATATATGAGCAAAACTCATGATCTTAGTTTTTGCTGAAATAACAGACTTTAGCGCTTCAACATCAATTATCCCCGTTTTAGTTAATGGGACAACTTTAATAACAGCTGATTTTTTTTCAGCTATTATTTGCCATGGAACAATATTAGCGTGATGTTCACTTTGGCTGAGAATAATTTCATCACCTGCCTCTAAAATCAAATCCCCCAAACTATTCGTTAATAAATTAACACTTTCAGTTGTACCTTTTGTCCAGATGACTTCTTCAAGATATGGCGCATTAATGAATTGTTTAACAGATTTTCTTGCTTGTTCAAATGCAGCTGTAGATGCGGCACTTAATTGATGAGATGCTCGATGAACATTCGCATTATTTTGTTGATAATAGGCTTGGTACTTATCAATAACACACTGAGGTTTTTGAGTCGTTGCTGCATTATCAAAATAAATAAGATCGGCATGATTGAGTTTATTTTTTAATAACGGGAATTGAGCTCTGAACTTTTCAACATTAAAAGTGTGCATGAAATAATGACTTGTTTACATAATAATCTTGCCATAATTATAACTGATAATCGCTACTGATTTATATGAGATGTTTGAAACAATCGACAAAATAGCCATAAGAAACAGGAAATCTGATGAAGCTATATTCTTGGTATAATAATCAGTCACAGTATTTTAAAAATGACTAAACTATTAAAATGATAGAACCCCAAACCAAACGAATAACATACCTAATATAGTAGCGAGTAAAAAGAAAGCGAAAACCGTCCTTAAGGATAATAATTTAAAATCTAACGTTAACTCTCATCTCTTTCTATCATATTCATAAAGCTGGTATTTATTATAGATTGCAACGAGGTTTTAGCACTGTTCCTCTAATCAATTTTTATACAAATAAGGAGAAGTTAATACTCACCTCGTTTCATTTTATTATATCGGTTGATGCTGCTTTTATTTGGTGAATGATCTGAATTGGCGGCTTGTTCTAACTCTCTACTTAAAGCTTTATTTAACCATTTAAGTCCTAAGTTTTCTTTGTTCTTTTTAAATAAAGCTTTCGCAACATTATAATGAAAACTAGGCATTAAATACTGATCTGGCCTCTGTATTAATAGGTTTGTATATAAAGGTATAAAAGACTCTTCGTAATAACGCAGACTTGTCTTAGTTGAAGTAGGTTTGAATGCTTGTACCTTATTTTTATCACATGTTTCCGATTTAAATAAGCCGATAACATTTTCATTATTTAACTTGTAGGATTCTGGTGTTCCTATTATCCATTTGTCTTCACCTTTTATAAGAATCGGTGTAGCTGCATCAATAAGGCTGAACCATGGAACTTGTTTTTCAAGTAAATCTAATACCTCTTCTTTACTGCCTTTGTAATGAGGTTTCATAATAGATATATTATGAGAAAAGCTAGACTGTTGCGGTTTTTGACAAACTTTATGCTTAACAGGTAATGGATACTCGTCGATAAATCCTAATAAATGAGACAATTCATGAATAAATACCTGCGTATTATCCGATGCATCTAAATATAGAATGCCGTTATCAACATTAGCTCCACCTTTATCTAACATGAGTCCGATATAACGAGTATTAATTTCAGAGGTAACATGACTCCATATACTATCATCACACTTAATCGCGCTGCCTTTATTGTATTTACAATCTAATTGTTTAACAGAAATATACCGTGGCGGTTCAAAGCAGATAAAACTAGAAAGGGGATGGTCTTTAATGTTTTGTAAAAGCGTATCAAGTTTATTTAAGTGACTTAAACTAGTCGCAAACAACTGAACTGTGTTGCTACATTCATTCACATTAAGGACTTCTGAATGAGGACGATTAAATAAATTAGTGTCTACTATTCGGTAGCGTTGTAACTCTTTTACGAGTTCATTACTATTGGACTTTTTAATTAACAGTATAAGTTCATTTAACAAGGTTAAATCTCCCAAGCTAACACTTATATCAATCAGTTTATATAAAGCATCTTCTTCATGCTTTAAGGGGAATAAAAGTGCTTTGGCTGCAAGTAATTCACCTTCATCTATATATAGATCAATAAGCTCAGCTGAGGCTTTTTTATGATTAAGTTTAGATGCATTTTTATACCAGTAGATAGCTTGCTTATTATCACCTTCAATATGGTAAATAGTGGCAAGTTTAAAGGCTGTTTCTTTATCTGTTTCGGCAAGTATTTTGGCTAAATAAAACCATTCATTCGATTCATCTTCTACAGACGAAAATTTATATTCAATAGCATCTTCTACACCGTGTTTAATAGCATAAGAAACTTCATCTTCACTTATGGTATTTGATGCGATTTTACTGGCGATATATTGAGGTAAAAAAAATGAGCCTGACGGTATGGTTACCATTAGGCTCATTATTAATATGTTAAAAAGAAATAGAAGTGGTTTCACTTTATAGCGCTAACTAAGCGGGCTTATTTAATAAAGCGCAGTTTCTAATGTATCTTTACGCATTAAATCTAATTCTAATCGCGCATATCTATGTTCAACAAATTCAAATACATTTGTACTTAACGCTAGTTTGAAAAAATTAGCTGCCGAACCAGGTTGTCCATTTAATTGACTGTACTTACCTAAGTAAAAGTAGGCTTCACACAATCTATCGCTTAATTCTTTATTCGTGTTTATATTATTGGTTAAGTTTTCAATAAACTCACCTTGAGATAACTTACCTAAATATAAATCAATAATACTTTTAGCCCAGGTATTATCAGAAATTTCTGATGAACGTATAAGTAAATCTTTTGCTGCTTGTTCTGGGTCAATTTCATATTCAGCTAAGTAAAGCCAAAGTACACGATATGGATCATCTGATTGTCCATTATGAAATGCTTCAAAATCATCACGAGCTAGAACAGGTCTGCCACCATAATAAAGCGCTATGCCTCTATTTAAATATGCGTATTCATGATCAGGCTGCAAGTCGATTGCAGAGTCAAAAGAATCATAAGCTTGGTTGAATTCTTGTAATTGAGTAAATTGAATACCAATAAAGTTGTATGCATCGACTAAATCAGGTTTTAATTTAAGTGCACGATTAAAGTCTAATCGAGCTAAAGATCGTAAACCAACACTGTCATATATAACACCACGGTCATAAAACAATTGCGCACGTTGCTCATCAGTAACGTCGGCTCTCAATATAATGTCACTCAAACGTAAAATAGCTATTTCGCTTTTGTAATTAACCGTAGCGGGTTCAGCAATAATAAGCTGCCCTATTGAATTACTTTCAGCATTATTTCCATTGAGACTTGCACAACCTTGTACACACAAGACAAAACTAACAATTAACAATTTACTTTTTAGCAACACAGCAATATTCCTATAATACGATTGTGATCAGTATATAAAAAAGGGAGCCTATTGGCTCCCTTTTTTGTTATTTGCTCATTAATTCTTACAAATAATTATTCTGCAGCAGGTGCTTCAGTAGTCGCTGGCTTTTCAGCAGCTTCTTTAATACTTAAACGTACACGGCCTTGACGGTCAACTTCAAGTACTTTAACAGTAACTTCTTGACCTTCAGTTAGTACGTCAGTAACAGCATTAACACGTTCTTCAGAGATTTGTGAAATGTGAACTAAACCATCTTTACCTGGTAATACATTAACAAATGCACCGAAATCAACGATACGTACAACTTTACCTTGGTAAATAGTACCTACTTCAATTTCAGCAGTTAATGCTTTAATACGGTTAATTGCATCTTCAGCTTGTTCGCTAGAAGTTGCTGCAATTTTAACTGTACCATCATCTTCAATTTCGATAGTTGTGCCCGTTTCTTCAGTAAGTTGACGAATAGTTGCGCCACCTTTACCAATAACGTCACGAATTTTATCAGTATTGATTTTTAACTTGTGAATACGTGGAGCAAATTGTGAAATATCATCACGAGCACCAGCAATAGCATCATCCATTACACTTAAGATATGAATACGAGCACCCTTCGCTTGGTTAAGCGCAGTTTGCATAATATCTTGAGTGATACCTTCAATTTTAATGTCCATTTGAAGAGCTGTAATACCATTTTTAGTACCAGCAACTTTAAAGTCCATATCGCCTAAGTGATCTTCATCACCTAAGATATCAGAAAGTACAACGTGGCTATCACCTTCTTTAACTAGACCCATAGCAATACCTGCTACAGAATCTTTAATTGGTACACCAGCATCCATAAGTGCTAATGAAGTACCACATACAGAAGCCATTGAAGATGAACCATTTGATTCAGTAATTTCAGAAACTACACGAATTGCATACGGGAATTCATCGATAGTAGGCATTACAGCTAACATACCGCGTTTAGCTAAACGACCATGACCAATTTCACGACGCTTTGGAGAACCAACAAAACCCGTTTCGCCTACTGAGTAAGGAGGGAAGTTATAATGCAACATGAAGTTGTCAGTTTTCTCACCTAAAATAGTTTCAACACGTTGTGCGTCACGTGCAGTACCTAAAGTAGCAGTTACTAATGCTTGTGTTTCACCACGTGTAAATACAGCAGAACCATGAGTTCTTGGTAATACACCTGTCATAACATCTAGAGCACGGATCATTTCAGGATCACGACCATCAATACGTGGATGACCTTGAGTGATACGACCACGAACAATCGTTTTTTCTAAGTCGTGGAATAAATCTTTAGCTTCTTGAACGTTAAGTTCAGCATCTTCAGCTTCTAACTGTGCAATTACTGCGTTTCTGATTTGTGAAACTTTTTCATAACGAACTGCTTTTTCAGTAATTTGGTAAGCTTCATCTACTTGTGTAGTCGCAAGCTCAGCAATTTTAGCTGTTAATGGAGCATTTTTAACAGGTGCAACCCAGTTCCATGAAGGAGTGTTAACTTCAGCAGCAAATTCTTTAATTGCGTTTACAGCAATTTGTGATTGCTCATGGCCGTACATTACAGCGCCTAACATAACATCTTCAGATAATACGTCAGCTTCTGATTCAACCATAAGTACAGCAGCTTCAGTACCAGCAACTACTAAGTCTAGTTTGCTTGTTTCTAATTCTGATTGTAATGGGTTAAGAATATATTTACCGTCAGTATAACCAACGCGTGCTGCGCCAACTGGACCATTAAAAGGAGTACCTGAAATAGCTAATGCTGCAGATGTACCTAATAAAGCAATAATGTCTGGTGCAATTTCAGGGTTAGCTGAAACAACAGTGATAATAACTTGAACTTCGTTTGTGAAACCTTCAGGGAATAACGGACGAATTGGACGGTCAATCAAACGACAGATTAGTGTTTCTTCTTCAGAAGGACGACCTTCACGTTTGAAGAAACCACCAGGTATTTTACCTGCTGCGTATGTTTTTTCTTGGTAGTTAACTGTTAAAGGGAAAAAGTCTTGCCCTTCTTTAGCTTCTTTTTTAGCAACAACAGAAACTAATACACACGTATCGTCCATGCTTGCCATTACTGCAGCTGTTGCTTGACGAGCGATAGCACCCGTTTCTAAAGTTACGGTATGTTGACCGTATTGAAAAGTTTTTGTAACAGTGTTGAACATATGTTCATTCCTTATTTTTTCGGATTATGTCCAATCTGTACAATTATTTATTCACTTATTATAAAAAAGCAGAGCCCTTTTAAGATTTTTTTAAGCTGAACAAAAAATTATACAGTTTGGATAAATTTATAATTAATACGAATATTAGCTGAACCACAAATATTCGCTGGCACATTATACTAACTACCCACACTATTTCCACCTAGAAAGTGTATTACTTAGGGTAAAAGCTTAATAATTTATGTAATAATTTCTTTTGCATTATTCTTTATTCGAATCACTTGATATAATTTAGTTCATTTTTAGTAAAAAGTTTAATTATATGACAACATCTTCATTAGAAAGAATAACCGTTGAGCCTAAATCAACTGCGCAAGCTTGCGTTATATGGTTACACGGCCTAGGTGATTCAGGCGCTGGTTTTGCACCTATCGTTCCTTCACTTAAGTTACCTTCAGATCATAATATCCGCTTTATATTCCCACATGCACCAGACAGAGCTGTCACGATTAACCAAGGCTATGTCATGAAGGCTTGGTATGATATTAAATCAATGGACTTACATAATAGAGCTGATATGACGGGGGTTTTAGAGTCTGAAGCTTCTATTCATCAATTGATTGAAGAACAAATACAGTCAGGTATCCATGCTGATAAAATTATACTTGCTGGTTTTAGTCAAGGTGGCGTAGTGAGCCTATTTACAGGCCTAAGATACTCTCAAAAATTAGCGGGTATTATGGCACTTTCTTGTTACTTACCTAACGCAGATAAGTTACCTGAAAACCTGCACGAAGCTAATAAAACCACAAACATATTACAAAACCATGGTGCGCAAGATGAAGTGGTATTAATGTCATCAGGTAAAATGGCAAATAAGCTTTTAGTTGAACAAAACTATAATGTGCAATGGAAGACTTACAATATGCCACACAGTGTTTTACCAGAACAAATAGATGATATTTCTCTATGGATACAAAAGCAGCTAACATAGCCTTTAGCTGAACCTTTATAGTTTTTAAATCTTTTGAAATTAAAGATGAATTTATCTATGAGCGTTAAGAATTTCAAATGAACCGAACAGGCTATTTATCTGTTCGGTTTTTTATTATCTTAAGAAAGTAATCGCGGCTGTAAATTTTTACTTGAAATTCAGTGTCAACGTTATGTGTGAGTTAATGCTTTTCTTTTAGCAATTGCGACAGGTGTTATTGTCTCTTCTAACTTCTTTTCCCAGCCCAATAAAAAATAAACTTCTGCGAGTAAAAATAATGGTCCAATAAGAAACTGACCTAAGTCATCAACAAATGCAGGTTTAGCTTTTTCATAATGATGCCCAATAAATTGAAATACCCAACCAATAACAAAAACAATGATGGCTATATATAACGCTGATGGGTGAGCCGTTACAAAGCTCACTAAATATAAGTTAACCGCCACGTAAAGCGTCATCCCTATCGCTAACTTAATATGCAACATAAAATAATAAATAAGCGCACAAGTAAAAAACACATAAGCAGGTGTTAATAAAACACTGATACTAAAAATTTCAATATGAAATACATTTAAGCTTAATAACAAAGTTACTGCCCATATGATTAAAGGAATACCTATAAAATGAGTCACAATATTAGTTTTATTAAAATGTACACTTTTATACTGAGCTAATACTTCTTCAATATTTTTCATAACCATGCCTTTATATTTCATCTTTTATACAATTTATCATGATAATAATAGGTATAACAAGCTCAGGTAAGACCAGGGAAATTTAAATAAAAAAAAGGAGCCATAAGGCTCCTTTTTCTTTTTAAATCTAATCTTAACGACGTAGACCTAATTTACCGATTAAAGCAGTGTAACGTTCAACGTTTTTGCCTTTTAAGTAATCAAGTAATTTACGACGTTGACTTACCATACGTAATAAACCACGACGTGAATGATGATCATGTATGTGAGCTTTAAAGTGACCTTGAAGATGGTTGATTTGTGTAGTTAACAAAGCAACTTGAACTTCTGGAGAACCTGTATCACCTTCTTTTTGAGCATATTCTGCAACGATTGCAGCTTTTTCTGTAGCATTTAAAGACATAATATTTCCTTAGTGTGTTTACTTAAACCGAAGATGGAATAAGTAAGTAAAATTCTCATCTAGCCAAACACTAATTCAGCTTAGATGACAAAAGAGCGCGTATTCTATCAGTAAAACCTACGATTGCAACTTATTACTGTAAATCCTTTTAATAATACGGCTTTTATAGGATATAAATGATAGACGACCTTAACTAGGGATAAGTTATACCAAACGGATTAACTTATTGCTCACTTAGCGAGAATTTAAAGGCTTAGAGGCACAGGTTCATAGTTCCAGACTGAACCTAAGCACCTACATCCATGTAGGCGAGGCATTGATTAAAGAGAATGGTTATTCTCGGTAACTGCTCCTGCGTTACCCTAATGTCCTACATCCTTGTAGGAACCTTGTCAAAATCAATAACGCGGCATATGAGCCTTTAAATTCCCGCCCTTCGGGAGCTCATTAGCAAACTGATAACATCACAAAATTAAAAAAATATAGAATAACTATGTTTAATCAATTTTGCTTGTTCTAAGCTTGCTAATGTAGCTCTAAGTTGCTTAATAAATTAATCCGTTTGGTATTATTATGTCGAGATTTGATTAAACAACATTTATTAAAACGTTATTATAGTCATGCGCTTTATACTCAGTCATAAAAAAGGCAACCTCTGCAAGTTGCCTTTATCATTTCGTCACGCTGTGTTTTTCAAAGTACATACTTTATTGAGCAACAACAATACGCTTAGGTGCTATTCGGCCTTCATCATCAATGAAACCCACACCAATAAACTCGCCTTCATCTATGTTCTCACCAATGAAAACTTGAACCATACCGTCTTCAGGTGCATTAGACACTTGTACAGGATTACCATGTCTTAAGTAGTGAGCTGACATATCATCAACAAATACTGGAGGTATTCCATCACAAGCTGTTGTCATAGGTAATAATAATGGATCTAATAAAGTAGAAGGTGAAACTTCGTCAGCTTCAGCTTTTTCTAACAGAGTTTCTAGCTCTGCCATAGTGACCATTCTTTCATTAGGGTAATTACCAACAGCGGTTCTTCTAAGGTTTGCTACATGAGCACCACAACCTAACAATTCACCTAAGTCATCAACTATCGTTCTAATATAAGTCCCTTTTGATACATGAATAGATAAATCGACTTCATCTTCTTCAAATCTCAAAAGCTCTAAATTAAAAACAGTAATGTCTCTCGACTCTCTAGGAACTTCAATCCCTTCACGAGCATATTTATATAAAGGTTGGCCTTGATATTTTAATGCTGAATACATTGATGGAATTTGTTGCGTTGTTCCTCTAAATGAATCAAGTGCTGTATTAAGTTCCTCAGCACTCACATTCACTTCTTTTTCAGAAACAATATCACCATCAGCATCGCTCGTTGTGGTTCTTACACCTAACTTAGCGGTAACAATATAAGTTTTATCTGTATCTAACAAAAACTGAGAAAATTTAGTACCTTCGCCTAAACATATAGGTAACATACCTGTCGCTAAAGGATCTAAAGCGCCTGTATGCCCTGCTTTTTGAGCAAAGTAAATATGTTTAACTCGTTGTAATGCATTGTTAGATGACATTTCATAAGGCTTATCCAGCAACAACACGCCGTTGATTGCTCTACCTTTTCTTTTCTTGGCCATTAAATCTTTACCTTAAAAAATGGTAGCTTTACTCTTTATCATCTTCAACATCAGTTGATTCAACTGATTCATCATCCATTAAGTGTTTATCACTTGCTACAGCTTGATCAACAAGTGAACTCATGCGAACACCTTCAGCCATAGATTGATCATAAACAAAACGTAGATGAGGCATAATACGAGCTCTCAGTTTTTTTGCTAATAATGAGCGAACAAAACCTGCTGCATCATTTAGCACTTCAACTGAGCTTTTAATTTCTGACTCTTCATTAGTAAAAAATGTAACGAAGATTTTTGCGTAAGCTAAATCTCTCGTAACTTCTACTGCTGAAACCGTAGTCATACTTAAACGAGGATCTTTAACTTCTCTCATTAGTATTGTTGCGATTTCTTTTTGAATTTCTTGTCCGACTCTATCGGTACGAGCAAATTCTCTTGCCATGTTAATTACCTATTATTTCAAACAATAAATGAATTATTTACCGTTCTTTAAAAACATAAAAGGGCTAATATAAAATTAGCCCTAATTTCATGTGATGTATTATTTAATTAAAGTGTACGTTGAACTTCAACAGTTTCAAATACTTCAATTTGGTCACCAACACGTACGTCATTGTAGTTCTTAACACCGATACCACACTCAGTACCGTTACGAACTTCTTGTACGTCGTCTTTAAAGCGACGAAGCGATTCTAATTCACCTTCGTATATAACAATGTTTTCACGAAGTACACGAATTGGAGCAGAACGCTTAATAATACCTTCAGTTACCATACAACCAGCAATTGCGCCGATTTTAGGTGATTTAAATACGTCACGTACTTGAGCAAGACCAATGATTTCTTGTTTGAACTCAGGCGCAAGCATACCGCTCATCGCTTGTTTCACTTCATCGATTAATGCATAGATAACGCTGTAGTAACGTAAATCAATCTTCTCAGATTCAATCACTTTACGAGCAGCAGCATCAGCACGAACGTTAAAACCAACAACAATAGCATTTGAAGCAGCAGCAAGTGTTGCATCTGTTTCAGTAATTCCACCAACACCTGAACCAATAATCTTAACTTTAACTTCATCAGTTGAAAGCTTAGTTAATGAATCAGAAATTGCTTCAAGTGAACCTTGTACATCAGATTTCAATACAACGTTAACTTCAGAAACATCACCTTCAGCCATGTTAGCAAACATGTTTTCAAGTTTAGATTTCTGTTGACGTGCTAATTTCACATCACGGAATTTACCTTGACGATATAAAGCAACTTCACGCGCTTTCTTCTCATCTTTAACAACTGTCGCTTCATCACCAGATTGTGGAACACCACTTAATCCTAAGATTTCTACTGGAATTGAAGGGCCTGCAGATTGAATGGTTTTACCATTTTCATCACGCATTGCTCTAACACGACCGTATTCTAAACCACATAATACGATATCGCCTTGGTTCAAAGTACCTTCTTGAACTAGAACAGTAGCTACTGGACCACGACCTTTATCAAGTTTAGATTCAACAACAACACCATGAGCCATTTTGTCTACTACAGCAGTAAGTTCAAGAACTTCTGATTGTAGTAAAATAGCGTCAAGTAGTTCATCAATACCTAAACCAGTTTTAGCTGACACGTGACAGAATTGAACTTCTCCGCCCCACTCTTCAGAAAGTACATCGTGTTGTGATAATTCACTCTTAACACGATCTGGATCTGCACCTTCTTTATCCATTTTGTTTACAGCAATGATAATTGGAGCATCAGATGCTTTAGCATGCTGAATAGCTTCAACAGTTTGTGGCATAACACCATCATCTGCTGCAACAACAATAATTACGATATCTGTAGCTTTAGCACCACGAGAACGCATTGCGGTAAACGCCGCATGACCTGGAGTATCTAGGAATGTGATCATTCCATGTCCAGTTTCTACGTGATATGCACCGATATGCTGTGTAATACCACCAGCTTCACCGTCAGCAACTTTAGCTTCACGAATGTGATCAAGTAATGAAGTTTTACCGTGATCTACGTGACCCATGATAGTAACTACAGGAGCACGAGTGATCTCAACGCCAGTATGCGCTCGATCAGAAAGTACTGCTTCTTCAAGAGCATTTTCTTTCACAAGTACAACTTCACGACCCATTTCTTCAGCTACAAGCGCAGCAGTTTCTTGGTCGATAACTTGGTTAATGGTTGCCATAGCACCCATTTTAAACATCGCTTTAACAACTTCAGCGCCTTTAATAGACATTTTGTTTGCTAATTCAGCTACAGAAATAGTTTCGCCAATGCGAACTTCTTGTAACTTAGTTTCAGCTGGTTTAGTAAAACCATGCTTCAAGCTTTGAGGAGAAGATAAAGATTGTTTTCTGCCACCACGTGAATTACGTGAATTACGATCTTGTGGACCAGATTTTTTCTTACGACGACGGCGTCCGCCTTCATCAGCTGTATCACTTTTATCTTCAGCTTCTTGCGCGTATTTTGAAGAAGTTAAATGTACAACTTCTTTTTCTTTAGCTTTACGCTCAGCTTCTTCAACTTTCCAACGTGCTTCATTTTCTTCAGCAAGTTTTTTAGCCGCTTCTGCTGCTGCTTTAGCTTCTTCTTCCGCTTTTGCTTTAGCTTCAGCTTCTTGAACAAGGCGAAGTTTTTTAGCTTCGTCACTTTCAGCTGCTTTAACTGGTGCTTTTACGTCTTCATTTGTTTTTGCTTTAGCAACGGCTGCTGCTTTAGCTTTTGCATCAGACTCTTCTTTTGCTTTTGCTTTAGCTTCACGCTCAACTTCTAATTTAGCTACTGCAACTGCTCTAGCATTTTCAGCTTCTTTAGCGTCCGCAACTTCTTTTGCTTTAGCGCTTTCTTCAGCTTTAATACGAGCTTCTTCTGCAACTTTAGCTTCTTCTTCAGCAATTTGTTGTTCTTCAACTTCACTACGTTTAACGTAAGTGCGTTTTTTACGAACTTCAACATTTACTGATTTAGCTTTACTGCCATGACCAAGTACTAAAGTAGACTTAGTTTTGCGGTTAAGCGTCATTTTGCTCGGTTGAGCAGAAGAGTCATCGCCATGTTGTTTTTTCAAATGATCTAATAAAGCTTCTTTTTCTTCTTGCGAAACAGAGTCGGTTACCGATTTTTGAACGCCTGAGTCAGCTAACTGACTAACTAAGCGCTCCACCGGTGTACCGATTTCTTTGGCAAGTTCTTGTACTGTTACATCTGCCATCTATAATTTTCTCCCGGTGGGTTATTCTTCGTTAAACCAACAAATATTACGAGCGGCCATAATTAGCTCACCTGCTTTGGTTTCATCTAATTCTTCAATATCTGATATTTCATCAACACCTTGTTCAGCAAGGTCTTCTAAGGTAATTACACCACGACTTGCTAATACAAATGCTAAATGACGCTCTAAACCATCAAGGTTAAGTAAGTCTTCAGCTGGCTCTGCACCTTCAAGTGTTTCTTCACTTGCTAGGGCTTGAGTTGTTAATGCTTCTTTAGCACGTGCACGAAGTTCTTCAACGATATCTTCGTCCATGCCATCAATCTCTAACATTTCAGATGCTGGAACATATGCAATTTCTTCAAGTGAAGTAAAACCTTCTTCACATAATAAAGTTGCAAAATCTTCATCAAGGTCAAGTTTCTCAACAAATAAAGATAATACTTTATCGTTTTCTGCTTGATGCTTCTCGTTCATTGCAGCAACAGTCATTACGTTAAGTTCCCAACCCGTAAGTTGGCTTGCTAAACGTACATTCTGACCACTTCTACCAATAGCCATTGCTAAGTTGTCTTCTTCAACCGCAATATCCATTGTGTTTTTATCTTCATCAACAATAATTGATGCAACTTCTGCTGGAGCCATTGCATTAATTACGTATTGTGCTGGATTATCGTCATATAAAACGATATCAACACGTTCGCCGCCTAGTTCACTAGAAACAGCTTGTACACGTGAACCACGCATACCAACACACGCACCTACAGGGTCGATACGTTTGTCGTTACTTTTAACTGAAATTTTTGCACGTGAACCTGGATCGCGAGCTGCACCTTTAATTTCAAGCATCTCTTCGCCAATTTCTGGCACTTCAACTCTGAAAAGCTCAATAAGCATTTCAGGTTTAGTTCTGCTTACAAATAATTGCGCGCCACGAGCTTCTGGTTTAATTTCATATAATAAACCACGAATACGATCGCCTGGACGGAAAGTTTCGCGTGGTAACATGTCATCACGATATACAATCGCTTCAGCATTATTACCTAAATCTAAAATTACACTATCACGGCTAGCTTTTTTCACTACACCTGTAATAATCTCGCCAACGTGTTCTTGATATGCATCAACAATTAAACCACGTTCAGCTTCACGAATTTTTTGAACAATAACTTGTTTAGCTGTTTGTGTAGTTACACGGTCAAATTTAACTGACTCAATTTGCTCTTCTACAAAATCGCCTACTTGTATTTCTGGCTCATCGTATTGAGCCGCTGCAAGTGTCATTTCTGCGTATGGGTTTTCCATTAGCTCATCACTTGGAGCAATAACTAACCAACGACGGAAAGTATCAAACTCGCCAGTTACGCGATCGATACTTACGCGAACAATAATGTCGCCTTCATACTTTTTCTTTGTGGCTGTTTCTAAAGCGGTTTCCATTGCTTCAAAAATACTTTCACGAGGTAATGCTTTTTCATTTGAAACAGCATCTACAACTAGTAATATTTCCTTACTCATGCTACTTAGCCTTAATTATTTAAAATAAATCTAAAATTATCATTAAAATTTAGGAACAAGATTTGCTTTATCAATGTTACTAAAAACAAGTTCATAGTCCTGACCGTCAACTACCACTATTAATATTTCGTTATCGATAGTCTCAAGTGTTCCTTTAAACTTACGTCTGCCATTTAATGGCATAGATAATTTAACCGTAATCGTTTCACCTATTACTGCTTGAAAATGTTCTAAATCAAACAAAGGTCTATCTAAACCTGGTGAAGAAACTTCTAAGTTGTATTCTGGACCGATTGGATCTTCAACATCTAATATTGCACCAACTTGACGGCTAACTTCTGCGCAATCATCAACGTTTATGCCATTTTCATGATCTATAAATAAACGTAATACTGAATTATTACCCGCGCTTATATACTCAACACCGAGTAACTTTTTACCTACACCTTCAACAGCAGGTCTTAACATTGCAGTTAATTTTTGCTCAAACTTAGCCAATCATTTTCTCCAGAAACAAAAAAAGGGCATGAAGCCCATTATTAAAAACATTTATCTGTATGTAGATGAAATTTAACAAACATTCACACACAAAAAAGCCCCTAACGAGGGGCCCAAATTCACTAACCCTCTGTATTGGTGCGTAATAAATTACAGCACCTAAGTATAACAATTAATATTTAACGAATAGGATTCAGTGAATATTTAGTGACAACTGCTATACTAAAGCTGTGATGAATTATATATTTCCTAATGTCTAAGCGCAAGAGCTTTACCTTAGTAGTTTAAAAAAAGATGGTTTAATTGTGCGCTTATTTTTTTAAGTAAACATTAATGAACAAAAAACACACATATATTATATATTTAAGCGTTTATGCTATTAGTATAATTTTTATCAATATGGTATAAATGCAAATTGATAAACCATTAACTTTTGTTCTTTTTTAGGGCTAATAAACTAACTATGTACTCATTTTCTGAATCATTGCTACGGAACTGCATATTAGGCATCGTTTTTTCGTTAATAATTGCTCTTTTTTCGATATTTACTACCTCTAAATATCTAGAAGAAAAACAAGATAAACATGCTACTGTGATTACTGCTAACTACACCGAGGCCTTTAAGGATAAACCAAGTGTAGAGTCGATAGAATCTAACCATAAAATATTTATTGATAGTTTACGTGCTAATCATAAATATGCGCTTCTTAAAGTTACTTACAACAAAACAGAAAATATTTATAACTCATCTAATCCTATAAATGGTTTTGTTTTGCCTTTTACTGTACCTAAAGTTCAACAGGTTACATTAGATAATAATTTAACGGTTGTTTATCAACTAAATGTTGAAGATGAATCGAACTTTCTCTTACAGATATTACTTTTAATTTTAGGCTTAACTTTTGTCTTTATATTAATAGGTAGCATTTTAAGTTCACATAATTACAAAACAGTATTAACTAAACTATGTAATGAATTGAAAAATGCGATAGAAAAGAGCTTTGAAAATAATGAAGACTTAGATGTAAACATCAGCTCTGAATTTGATGAAGTTTATGATGAATTAAAAAAGCTGATTAATTTTCATAATGTAAACACTTCTGAACTTGAAGAAAAAGCTTATTTAGAACCAGTAACCAAATTAAAAAACCGCAGTCGTTTTGTTCAGTATTTTGAAAACCAAATCAATAAAGATCAATCTATCAAATTTGGTGCTTTAACAATTACTCGATGTTCAGAATTACAAACCATTAATCAAATACATGGTTACAATGCGGGTGATACTTACATTTGTGGTGTTGCTGATATCATGAAAGCAGCAATAACGAAACACCAAGGTGCACAATTATTCAGACTTAACAGTTCTGATTTCGCCACTATCATTCCTAACTGCACAATGAAAACAGCTGAAAGCTTTGCTCAACAGCTCACCGATAAGTTTAACTTATTTCAGCAAGCATCAGATCTAGATTCAGTAGCCTATACAGGCTTAGTGTCCTTCGCTAGAGACAAGCCTTTAGGTGAGTTATTAGCATTAGCTGATACAGGGATCAGTATTGCTCAAACACAGCAGAAAAATTCTTGGTATGCGCAAACTGATACAAATATCCTACAAAATTCAAGTTCGAGCTACGGCAATCAAAACTGGCGTCAAGAAATTGATAACGTTATTGAAAACCAACGTATTACTTTACTTGTTCAAAATATTAAACCGTCAAACAGAAATGCGAAGATATATGGTGAAGTACTCGCTCGCTTCTTAAACTCTAATGATGAAATGTTACCTACAGCTTCGTTTATAGCTATGGCTGAGAAATTAGATAAAATTGTCGCTATCGATAAAATGATCATTGAAAAGGTCATGACAGAGATAACCAATAAAAACCTAAGAGACTCGTCTTATGGTATTAATATAAGTACACGTAGCATTCATGATGAACATTTCTTAATTTGGTTAGAAAGAAGATTATTAAGAGACTCAGCTATTGCGGCTAAACTTGTTTTTGAAATCACTGAATATGGTTTACAGCAAAATATAAAAACCAGTAAACGTTTCATCGACATGATACACAGAGCAGGTTCAAAAATAACCGTTGAACGCTTTGGTGTTGGTTTAACTTCATTTAAATTCTTTAAAGACTTAAAGCCTGACTTTATTAAGATGGACAGTACTTATACTCGTGATATAGATGAAGATAAGAACAACCAATACTTCTTACGCTTAATGGTGGATTTGGCTCATAGATTAAGCATACTGGTATTAGCAGAAAGTGTTGAAGGGCAAGAAGAGAAGTTTGCTTTAGAAAAACTATTTATTGATGGTTGCCAAGGTTTTTACATAGGAAAACCATTACCTTTATAAAATACTTTCAATTTACGTCATTAACATACTAAAACGGTGTTAATGGCGTTTAAATATTAAAAACAATTCTCATTAATAATAAAGACCAACGCCCCTTAATCGCTCATCTAATCATCAATTAAATCAAATACTCTGAAAACTTTCCAAATTGTCGAATATCCCTACAAACCACAGGTTGTTTCTTTAGTGATAAAAACGGATAATATGCGCCATTAATATACTAATGTAATTCTTAAATGTCTGAATATCTATTACTGCTAGTTGGTACAGTGTTAGTTAATAACTTTGTACTAGTAAAATTCCTAGGACTTTGCCCGTTTATGGGGGTTTCTTCACGTACAGAAACCGCTGTAGGAATGGCATATGCCACGACATTCGTAATGACACTCGCTTCATTACTTAGTTACCTTGTTAACACCTATATTTTAGCGCCGCTAGGATTAGAATACCTAACTACTATGGCATTTATTTTAGTTATAGCTGTGGTAGTACAATTTACTGAAATGGTGGTTCATAAAACCAGTGCTAACTTATACCGACTTTTAGGTATATTTTTACCGCTAATAACTACTAACTGCGCTGTATTAGGTGTTGCCCTACTTAATACTTACGAACAACATAACTTTTTTGAATCTGTTATCTATGGTTTTGGTGCATCCGCTGGCTTCTCATTAGTCCTTATTATGTTTTCAGCCATGCGTGAACGATTAGCCAACGCAGATATCCCTTCTCCCTTTAAAGGTTCAGCTATTGCTATGATCACTGCTGGCTTAATGTCACTAGCCTTCATGGGCTTTACAGGATTGGTTAAGTTTTAATGTCTATTATTATCGCAATTATTGTTATAGGTATTCTTGCCCTACTATTTGGTGCTTTGCTTGGCTACGCTTCAATTCGCTTTAAGGTTGAAGGTGATCCTTTAGCAGAACAAATAGATGACTTACTGCCACAAACACAATGTGGTCAATGTGGTTACCCAGGCTGTAAACCTTATGCTGAAGCAGTAGCTAATGGTGAAGCAATAAATAAATGTGCTCCTGGTGGTGAAGAAACCATAAAAAAAATAGCTGAATTATTGGGTGTTGAAGTACAAGCTTTAGATGAAAACCATGAAGCAGACAATACACCTAAAGTGGCGTTTATTATTGAAGAAGATTGTATTGGCTGCACTAAGTGTATTCAAGCCTGCCCAGTAGACGCAATTATTGGTACGACAAAACAAATGCACACCGTAATTATAGATGAATGTACAGGTTGTGATTTATGTGTTGCCCCTTGCCCAGTTGATTGTATTGAAATGCGACCAATTGAAACAACAAAGCAAAGTTGGCAGTGGGATTTAAATAGCATACCTGTAACACAAGTTGATTAGGAATTTACGTGGACTCTATTATTAACCGAATTGATAAAAAACAATTTTGGAAGTTCCATGGTGGCATTCATCCGCCTGAACAAAAGTTTATCACTGAAAATAAACCTATTCGAACTTTACCATTACCGAAAGAATTTATTCTTCCTCTGCAGCAGCACATTGGCCAAGCAGGTGAACTACTTGCTGCTGTGGGTGATACTGTATTAAAAGGACAACCGCTAACAGCTAGCGCTCATCCTATGGCTGTTCCTGTTCATGCGCCAACAAGCGGTACTGTTACAGCAATAAAAGACTCAACCATAGCTCATCCATCAGCTCTAAAAGAACCTTGTTTGTTTTTAGCTCCTGATGGCAATGATACTTGGGTAAAGCGAAATATTTGCACAGATTACACCAAACAAAGCCATACAGACTTATTACAGAAAATAGCTGATGCTGGCATATCAGGTATGGGTGGCGCTGGATTTCCTGCCTATGTAAAAGCAAATACATCGGCCAAGATTGAATTTTTGATCATTAACGCTGCAGAATGTGAACCTTACATCACAGCTGACGACCTGCTTATTAGAGAGCATTGTCCAACAATTGTTGATGGCATTAATATTCTTCACCAAATCATCAAGCCAGAATACGTATTAATTGGTATAGAAGACAATAAACCAGCAGCAATTAAAACATTACAAAACGCCACTAAAGATTTAGATCATATTCGAGTGTGCGTCATACCAACTAAATACCCTTCGGGTGGTGAAAAACAATTAATTCAAATTCTGACGGGTAAAGAAATACCAAGTGGTTCATTACCAAGTTCGCAAGGTATTGTTATGCAAAATACCGCGACATGTTTTGCCATAGCAGATGCTGTAATTAATGATATTCCATTAATTAGACGTGTAACAACCGTTACAGGGCTTGGGCTCAATAAACCTCAAAATGTATGGGCTTTATTAGGTACTCCTGTTAATTTTTTACTTGAGCAATGTGAATATCAACCACAAGATAAGCAACGCATCATAATGGGCGGTCCTATGATGGGCTTTGCTTTACCTTCGGGTAACGTGCCTGTTGTAAAAATAACAAACTGTGTACTTGCGCCAAGTGAAAAAGAAATATCAGACGAAAGCACAGAAGTTGAATGTATTCGTTGTGGACAATGTGCTGACGTATGCCCCGCTCAACTTCTTCCACAAGAACTACAGTGGAGTGCTAAAGCTAAAGACCACCAGCAGCTTGAAACCTTAAACTTATTCGATTGTATAGAATGTGGAGCTTGTGCTTATGTGTGCCCAAGCCATATTCCTCTAGTACATTATTATCGTATTGGTAAAGCTGAAATACGTGAACACAAGCAGCTAGAGATTAAAGCTGATAAAGCAAAAATCAGATTTGAAGCACGTAAACTACGATTAGAACGTGATAAAAAAGCACGAGAAGAAAAACAGCGTAAAGCCGCAGAAGCTCGTAAAGCTAAAATGAATTCAGGTACTGCTGAAGCTAATAATGAAATGTCTGCCGTTGCTGCAGCATTAGCACGTGTAAAAGCTAAAAAAGCACAAACAAGTGATGCAGCACCTCAAAAAGAAACAACCGAGCCAGTTGCTAAGCCTAAAAATCCACAAATAGCGGCAGCTATCGCTAGAGCTAAAGCCAAAAAGCTTGCTAACCAAGTTACAGATAATACAGAAAAAACAGTAGAGCCGAATAAAGCAGCTGAACCTGAAACAGAACTAAAGCTAGATACTGACAATAAAGCTACGGCAGTAAATAATGCTGACGATAAGAAATCTAAAGTTGCCGCAGCAATCGCTAAAGCAAAAGCTAAGAAACTAGCTAAAGAGCAATCAGATAAAAATATAGGTGCTCAAGAAGAAACTCAAGCAAATGAAAAATCAGAAGCAGCTAAAGGTAATCTTTCTGAAACTGAAGTTTCTGATGCTGATAGCAAAAAAGCTAAAATAGCTGTAACTATCGCTAAAGCAAAAGCCAAAAAGCTAGCTAAAGAACAAGCTGATAAAGATGCTAGTGCTCAAGATACAAGCATCCAAGACAATGATCAGGCACCAGAAAATGAAAAATCAGAAGCAGCTAAAGGTAATCTTTCTGAAGCTGAAGCTGAAGTTTCTGATGCTGATAGCAAAAAAGCTAAAATAGCTGCAACTATCGCTAAAGCAAAAGCTAAGAAACTAGCTAAAGAACAAGCTGATAAAGATGCGAGTGCTCAAGATACAAGTACCCAAGACAATGATCAGGCACCAGAAAATGAAAAAGCTGAAATATCTGAAGCAGAGGTTTCTGACGCTGATAGTAGAAAAGCTAAAATAGCAGCAACTATAGCTAAAGCAAAAGCTAAAAAACTAGCCAAAGAACAAGAAGCTAAAAGCTCAGACAATAATCAGTCTGAAGTTGAAGATACAAAAGCAGCAGAAAAGAAAAAACGAATCGCTGAAGCAGTAGCTAAAGCAAAAGCCAAAAAACAACAACGTATAGAGTTAAATTAATATTATGGCATTTTGGATCGCAAGTTCGCCGCATAACCATATACAAAATAAAACTTCCGCTTTAATGAGGTTAGTTATTTACGCCACTCTTCCAGGCATCTTTGCGCAATGGTATTTTTTTGGTTGGGGTAACTTAATTCATATTTCATTAGCTATTGCTAGTGCATTAATTGCTGAGTTTTTTATTTTATCGTTAAGAGAAAAGAAAATCCCCGAACAGATTTTTGATGGGAGCGCGATTTTAACCGCGATTTTATTAGGTATAAGCTTACCCGCATTAGCCCCTTGGTGGATATCTATTATAGGTGCTGCGTTTGCTATCATCATAGTAAAACAATTATACGGTGGTTTGGGTCACAACCCTTTCAACCCAGCTATGGCTGGTTATGTGATGTTACTTATATCATTTCCAGTTCAAATGACTTCATGGCAACCACCACTTCAGTTATTAGACATTGATTTAACTTTCTTTGATACCTTGTCTGTTATTTTCACAAGCTTCACTACTGACGGTTATTCTGTGGGCCAAATAAAAACACATATTGACGGCTATACCATGGCAACACCATTGGATACTGTTAAAACCAACCTAACTCTAGGCTTAACTATTGCTGAAAGTATGGATAGCACAGTAATAGGTGAAAACTTTGGTATTGGTTGGGAATGGATAAACGCTGGATTTTTAGCAGGTGGATTATTCTTAATATTTAAAAAAGCGATTGATTGGATAACACCATTTAGCTTTTTATTTAGCTTATTTGTATTTTCATTTATCGCTTTCACATTCAGCCCAGATTCAAATGCCTCAACGATGTTCCACTGGTTTAATGGCGCTTGCATGTTGGGTGCTTTCTTTATACTGACTGACCCTGTGTCGGGAGCAACAAGTAGTAAAGGCAGAATAATCTTTGGCGCTTTAGCCGCCCTTCTTGTATTCGTTATTAGAAAGTACGGTGGTTATCCTGAAGCGATGGCTTTCGCCGTTTTACTTTGTAATATGAGTGCACCATTGATCGATCAATATACACGCCCTCGTACATACGGACATAAAAAAGAGCAAAATGCTGAGGATAATACCCATGCGTAAAGCTATTCAAAAAAACGCCAATGTACTCGCTATATTCGCCATCGTTTGTACGGCTGTTGTTGGTATAGTACATTCATTAACTAAAGAAGAAATAGAGCTACAAAAGCAAAAACAGCTGCTTGACAGACTCTCTCAAGTTATTGACCCAAGCACTTACAATAATCAAATAATTGAAGATTGTATTATGATCCCTCATTCAACAACTGAGGCAGGCGAAGAAATTAATAGTCAAACAGCACATGCAGCCTACATAGCATCGTTTAATGAAACACCTGTTGCTATAGCAATCACGACAACGGCACCAGATGGCTACAACGGTAACATTGACATCATTGTTGGTATTACAACTCACGGCGTTGTTAGTGGCGTTAGAGTGCTAGAGCATAAAGAAACCCCTGGCTTAGGCGACAAAATAGAACTTGAAAGAAATCCATGGATCACAAGTTTTTCCAGTAAAAAAATAATAGCCACTCCAGATCCTCGTTGGAATGTAGCTAAAGATGGCGGCATGTTTGATCAATTTACAGGGGCGACTATTACCCCTAGAGCTGTAGTTAAAGCTGTTCACACTACCTTAGTATTTTTTAATGAAAATAAAGACAACTTATTCAATCAACCTAAAAATTGTGGAGGCATTTAATGGCAAATGGTGCTGAGTACAAAGAACTCGCATGGCAGGGTTTATGGAAGAACAATCCTGGCTTAGTGCAATTATTAGGTTTATGTCCGTTATTAGCGGTTACTTCAACAATTACTAATGCTTTAGGTTTAGGTATAGCAACCTTGTTCGTATTAATTTGTTCAAATGCGACGGTTTCATTAGTACGCCATTGGGTACCTAAAGAAGTTAGGATCCCGATATTTGTACTTATTATCGCTTCATTTGTAACCTGCGTACAATTATTAATGAACGCCTATACATTTGTACTCTACCAATCGTTAGGTATTTTTCTTCCGTTAATCGTTACTAACTGTGCCATTATCGGTCGAGCTGAAGCTTACGCTTCTAAAAACCCTATTAAACAAGCAACATTCGATGGCTTAATGATGGGACTTGGCTTCCTACTTGTTTTGTTTGTTTTAGGCGCTTTAAGAGAAGCGTTAGGACAAGGTACATTGTTTGATGGCGCACATCTATTAATGGGCGAATGGGCGCGTAGTTTACGTATAGAATTATATACTGTTGATAGCTATTTTTTACTTGCTGTACTTCCTCCTGGAGCTTTTATTGCGATGGGATTATTCATTGCATTTAAAAATGCAGTAGACGAAAAAATCAAGAAAAGTGCACCTAAAAAAGATGCTGAAGCAATAGAACGTGTACGCGTGAATTTTGACGCTAACTAGGTCACCCAAGTCTATTTCAAATAATAAAAGCAAAAGTAGTTAACGTATGAATAAAGAAACAAGAATAGAAATGCTGACTCGGTTAAGAGCGGATAACCCAAACCCGACTACCGAGTTAAACTTTAGCACGCCTTTTGAACTGCTAATCGCTGTTCTTCTTTCTGCTCAATCAACTGATGTTGGCGTTAATAAAGCCACAGATAAACTTTATCCTGTCGCTAATACCCCTCAAGCTATACTTGACCTTGGTTTAGACGGGCTAAAGTCATACATAAAAACTATAGGTCTATTCAATACTAAAGCAGCTAACACCATGAAAACTTGCCAAATGCTTGTAGATTTACATGGTGGTGAAGTACCTGAAAGCCGCGCAGCTTTAGAAGCTTTACCAGGTGTAGGTAGAAAAACAGCGAACGTTGTATTAAATACAGCATTTGGTCAGTTGAAAGATAACGAAGGTAATTACTTTATTGCGGTGGATACTCATATTCAACGCTTAGCCAACCGAACAGGTTACGCTAAAGGTAAAACAGTAGAAGAAACAGAAAAAAACATAGTTAAACACACACCAAGAAAAACCGAATTTTTCTTTAACTTACACCACTGGTTTATTCTGCATGGTCGTTATACTTGTGTTGCACGTAAACCTAAATGTGGTTCATGCATCATTGAAGACTTGTGTGATTTCAAAGAAAAGACTGAATAAAACCTTACCTTAGAACGCATTAAAGCAAACTAAAAAGCTTGCTTTAATGATTGAGTAATCCAAGTAACAAAACTCACAGCTATAACGCTGATAGACTCTACAACTAAAGGCTGCTTACTCGTTGGTTGCTTATCTTTTTCTTGCTTATCTTTTGGCTCTTTAGTTTTAGTTGGATCGGATGCTGGTGTTTTAGAAGCTGGAGGTTCAGTTACAACAGGTTTTGGAAGTGCTTTCTTCTTTATCACCTTCTTCTTCGCTTTATCTAGTTTAATCGTGTAAGTATTACCACCAATACCTACAAACTCTTCATCAGTAAACACAATCGTATTATCATCATAAAAAGTCACTGCTTCTTTTTGCGTAACTATGCCCAAATCAATACGAGATACATCACCTGAGAAGAACTTATCACCTTCAAAGTTTTCAAATAACCAAATACTTGTTGAATCAAGTAATATGAGTTTTTTACGATCAGGGCTCAAAGCCGCAGAGGTTATCCAACAAAGCTTTTCAAGCGTAGTACATGTTTGAAATGAACCGACCAACTCAGCGTTAAAGTTAGCTGCATGATCGCCAACTTTATAAACATTAGTAATACCATTAAAAGGTTTTGTACGATTTTTGGTGAATAAATATAAATGACGACCCAAAGCAACAAAAGCTTCTAAATCATAATTTCTTTCATGTGGTGCGACAGGGTTACCATCCATTCCTGGGTAGGTAAATTTGATTATTTCAGCTTCAGCGGTATCAGCTTTAATATCGATTGGGTTTTCAATCTTATATATCGTCAGCCACTTTCTATCTTGTTCATTATTACCGAAGTCACCTAAAAAGAAATGCCCAAATTTATTTTGAGTCATATCTTCCCAATCGATATTTTTTGCATTAGTGATCAGTACTTCTTTAGCAATAGAACCATCTTCATTTAAACGATAAAGTTTGGCTTCATTACCACCATCATTAATAGCCCATAAACGGCTATATTTATCGAATTCTATGCCAGAAATTTCTTTCAGCTTAGGATCTACAGTCATGTTTTTCTTACTGTATAAGGTATATGTTGAGATACCCACTAAGACGAATGACATGATGACAACAATTGAAATAAGTAAATATAAATTTTGCTTGAGTACGTACCCTGACAAAAAAGGAAACTTCTTGATCAGCATTTCTAAATAGGTATGGGAAATATTATCTTTAGACATATAGGAAAAATATTTTGTCGCTAAGTTACTGAGTATTATTGCTTATTTAATTATAAATAGCTGTTGATTTAAATACAGCACTCACTATAAATGTTATCGCAATCCGTGGCGGTAATTCTTCTTTAACTAAAATAGAACAAGTTCAATGTTAACCATACGCTTGTAGTACTTAGTATAACTACTCTAACGCGTAATTCTTAAAATGAACATCTTATTATAAATGAAAAAACATCACTCAAAATGCATAAAATTTCGTTCTAATTAATTTGTAACAAGTCTTTTTTAACAAATGAAAATGGTGCAAATATATACTCACTCATCTATCCATACAAACTATAAATGCACTGTCACATTTAGTTAAACAAAAATTACCGAAAATTAGTACATCAATGTAAAATATAACAATATTCACGGTGAACAAAGTAATAGCCAATGAGATGCTATATTATTGGTTCATATAAACAACAATCACGTAAATTATAGGTTAAATAAATAATGAAATTTTTGCACAGTATGGTGAGAGTAAAAGATTTAGACGCTTCTCTAAAATTCTACAGCGATCAACTTGGATTAGTAGAAACTAAACGTATTGACGTACCTGAAGGTAAATTTACACTGATATATCTTGCCACGGCTATTGGCGAAGCTGAAGTAGAACTAACCCATAACTGGGGTTCAACTGAAGAATACGATACAGGCAGAAATTTTGGTCATTTAGCCTTTGAAGTAGATAATATTTACGATTTTTGCCAAAAGTTAATGGATGACGGTGTTGAAATTAACAGACCACCTCGCTGTGGCAACATGGCTTTTATTAAATCGCCTGACAATATATCAATCGAGTTATTACAAAAAGGTGAAGCATTAGCACCTCAAGAACCTTGGTTAAGTATGGAAAACACAGGGTCTTGGTAAAACACTAGATACTGCATTGGCTAATAACTTCGACATACTTTAGATAATATCTAAAAATATGTTTCCAAGCTATTAGCCTTTTTCTCCTGAATTTCTTACTACTTGTCACTAATCACTAATCACTAATCAAGAATAGCCAATCACCAGATAAAGTAATTACTTAAGCACTGACAATAAATTACTGTAGTTATCAGTCCAAACGAGTTCATTGTCATTAGGCCATTCAGATTGTAAGCGTTTCACTTTAGCATTCCTGATGAATGATTGATTATTCGTTACTATCACCCATTCTGTTTGAGTTACTTCAGTATCTGTTGCTTCAGTTTTAAAATACAAAGCTGAGTAATCACGATTTACCGCTAAACCTTTCACTAAAGCCGTTAAATCTAAATGGCTATTAGACACATGAATCGCCAACACTCCACTCGTTTTCAGATGTAAAAAATACAAATCAAAAGCTTCAACCGTTAACAAATGTGCAGGAACAGAATCGCCAGAAAAAGCGTCAACCACTAACACATCAAAAGCATTAGCATCACCATTATCTAACTCTTTTTGCAAAGTAACTCTACCATCGCCAATGATCACTTCTACATTCGCTTTGCTGTTATCAATATAAGTAAAATACTGTCGCGCCATGCGTTCAACATTAGGGTTTAGCTCATAAAAGGTATAACTATCACCTCTACGACCATAAGTTGCTAACGTTCCAGCACCTAAACCTATCAAACCAACATTCATTTGTGGAGTTAAAAACAGATGCTGAAGCGCTAAAGCCACACCTGAATCTTTTCGATAATAACTCATGGGGAGATTGGCAAGTTTCTCATCTGTAGATTGAGTACCATGAGAAGTTGTTCCATCAATTAAGCGTCGCTCTATAACACCATTAACATCAACATCCTTAACACTTAAAATACCGTAAAAATTGCGACTAAGCTCCACCGCATTTTCTTTAAACTGTTGATTAATAGAAACAAAACCTACCACGAGCATTACAGAAAAAACGCCACAAGAACTGGCGATTAGAGAAGGCGACTTATTATTATCTTTAACCGCAGAGTTTCTCAGTAAATAAGTACAACTCCCTAATAAAACAAATACAGCGACTAAAGCGATTGGAAATTCTAAAAATTGAGTAAAGTAACGCTGAGCGACAAAAGCAACAAAAGCACTACCTAAAAAACCACCTAACGACATATTCAAATAAAATAACGTTAGTCTATCGGTTGATGGTTTTAACTTAACAAGTTCTCCATGACAGATCATGCAAGCAGACAACAAGATGCCTGAATAGATAAATACTTGAGAGAAAATATCGAACTGAGAACCAATAAAAAACATTAATAAACCAGCAAACGAGCTTAATACAAATAGTACATACCAATACCAACGTACGTACCATTTAGGGCTATAAAAGCTGATAATAAAAGTGAGTAAATATAAACTGAGTGGCAATATCCATAAAAAAGGCACAGGTGGAATATTCTGTGTCATCGCATTAGTTATTGAAACCAACAACACCACACCAATCGCTGATAATGCTAACCATAATAACCAATCAAGTTTAAAGCAGAGAATAGGGTTACTATGAGTGGAAGAAAGATGATTTACAGTAACTTCTTTTGTTGTGATTTTTTCTGAAGATTCGTTACTTAGCTCCTTAGACGAAGCAGAAACCAACTTAAATAACTGCACACAAAACACAATAAGTAAGCCGACTAAAACAATATAACCTGCCGACCAATACGTTAACTGATTAGGTAATGATAATAAGGGCTCAAATATAAAAGGATAACTAACTAACGCTAGCAAAGAGCCTATGTTAGATAAAGAATAAAGCTTATAAGGTGTAAAATCAGGCTTAGATGCATAAACATAACTCAACCATTTTTGTACTAAGGGCCCAGTTGAAGATAATAAAAAATAAGGTGCTCCAATAGATAATACTAAAAGCTTTAAAATATCTGATAACGGTGCTGATTGATCAAACTCAGTAAGCTCTTTTAAACCTATCGGCATAAACAGTAAGCTAGCTAACAGTGCAACTGAATGGATAGATACCTGAGTCGTTAAACTTTTACATTTTGATAATATATGGGCATACAAATAACCAAGCAGTAAAAAAGCTTGAAAAAACAATAAACAAGCAGTCCAAATAGCAGCACCACCACCAAATAATGGCAATATTAATTTAGCAATTAAAGGCTGAACTTGAAAAAGTAAAAAGGCACTTAAAAATATAATGAATAGATACAACATGATGTAAGCTTCTGATGTTTATGATTTTAGAATTGTATAAGTGAAGAATTAAAAAAGCCCAATATTCATCGGGCTATTAAAGAAAAACTTACAAAGAAATTACTCGCCCCAAATATCTTTCGGTTTAAGTTTTAACACTTTACGTTCTGGCTCAGCTTTTTCAGTCGTTTTGGCTTTAGGGTTAACATACAATTTACTCGCATTAGGTTTAGCCTCCTTGTAATATTCGTCCCTATTTTCAATAGATTTATCCTGAGCATTATCTGACGTTCTATCGGCTCTTTTAGTCCAAGTTTTTGCTTTGTTATCCGTGCGAGTTACTTCGTTATCTGCCGTATCTTGTTGCTTAGTAAACTTTTCAGGACGAGCTACATGATATTTATTATCTAAACCTCTAATAAAGTTACGTAAGAATTGATCTTTACATACTTTATAATGCTTGTGATCAGCCTTTCTGAAAAAAGCACCAAGTTCAGATTTACTAAAATTAAACTCTTCAGCTTTTACAATTTCAAGTATATCTTCAGCTTTTAAGTTAAGAGCAATTTTTAACTTAGTTAAAATAATATTATTGGTAATTCTTTTTTCAGGTTGTGGTTGAGGACCCTCTTTTTTACCACGCTTTTCATTAATCAAACCATTTAAAAAAGTCGCTAATGTAACGTCCGGACAATTAATATAAGCGGGATCTTCTTCCTTCTTTAACCAATTGCTTACTTCTTCACGGGTAACCGTACTTTCAGCTAGAGCAAAAATGTTAATCATTTTTTGGTCGTTAAAATTAAACGTGTATCTAAGGCGACGTAAAATATCGTTATTGGTCAAAGGAGTATCCTAAAAAATAAATCAAATAATTGTCCTTAAAAATATAAGGTACATACTGAAAATTGCAAAAAAGTTATTTTATCAGAATTTAAAACAGATAACTCTTAATTGATTTATTTAAGATCTTGAGAGTTAGTGTTTTTACTAGCTTGTACAGCAACAATATCGGTTAAACGAATAGACTTCATAATACGCTCTTGTAACTCTAAAGCATATTTCTCCCATCGTTTAAATTTTTTAGGTCTCTTCTGAATAATATAATTAAATCTAACTTCTAAAAAGGTATCTTCATTCAAAGGTAAACAATAAAAGTCTTTTCTTTCGAAACTTGTATCTCTAATTTCTTGATAAAAAACCCATTCAATATTATTAATACTTTTCATCATTGCAGCAGGAATTGAAGGGTGCCCCCAAACATGTATTCGAGCCATTGTTTCAACCTCTAAATGTTCAGGTGAAACATCGGGTAATTGCTCTTGGATTAATTGTCGTAATTGAGTATTTGATCCTTTAAGTCCATTATAAAAATCATCATAAGCTTGAACAACATATTGAGATAAAGCTTGTTTATCTAGTACATTTATACAATCGGTTTTTTTTAAACGTATAGAACATCTTAACGTCCCGTATACACGATAAAATAATAAACTCCAGAATGACCGAAAGTTCCAACCATCAGTTATTATTGCAATAAATTTATGTTGTTCTTCAACTCTAGCGCTGTCCTCAAACCATTCAATTGACTGATACGGGTAATGTAAATCTCTATCACTGAAGCTTATAGGATAGTCACAAGGTAAAACAACTTCAAGCATTTCAGAATCTAAAGTAAACTGGTAGGTAGCATCATTTTTATAGTCAACACCACCTAAAAATCCACGCCAAATACCTTTTAGTAGTTTTATCACTTCTAATCCTTTGCTGTATTATCAACAAGTAAGTTATCTTGATCTAAAGGAATGGGTGCTAAACTAATAGACTCCATAATTAGCTCTTGTGAAGCTAATGCATGTTTTTCCCACTTTTTAAATTTATCTGATCTATCAACTCGATAATTAAATTTAACTTCTAAAAAACTGTTCTCACTCAAGGGTAAACAATAATAATCGTATCGTGATAAGCGATTACTACGTACCTCTTGATAAAATATCCAATCATTTTGATTAAACTTAATCATCTGGGCTGCAGGAATAAGAGGCTTTCCTCTATTCTCAATCCAACCATCAATTTCTTCTTGAAGTTTTTCTGGTGTCCAAGGTGTGGCTTTTTTACTTGACTGTTCCGTTATCTCCTGACGAATTTTTGTATTTTTACCATTTAGTCCATTATGAAAATCGTTATAAGCTTTTATTACAAATACAGCTAATGCTTGCTTATCGAGTACATTAATTTTATCGGTCTGTTTAATACGTAACTGACAACTCAGCATGCCATATTCAGAGCTAGGAGTAATACTTATAGTAGGTACATACATCCAATTTTCAGTAATAAGCCGAACAAACTCATGTTGTTCATATACTTTTTTATTTTGTTCAAACCAACTCTTTGATGAGTGAGGAAAGTGAACATCAACAGTACTAGAAGCGGCTGCAACATTACTATCAGGTAAAGTAACGCTTAATTGTTCATCTTTTAAGTTAAATTTATGAGTAATGCTAAGCTTAAACTCAGGTCCCCCAACAAAGCCACGCCAAAAGTCTTTTATTAGTTGTATCATTAACTTTTACACTGAGTTATGAATAGTCGATTTGTCATTAATGAGTTATTATTTATTCGGTGGAATATCGATTAAACGAATAGACTTCATAATACGCTCTTGTAGCTCTAAAGCATATTTCTCCCACCCTTTAAATTTTTCGGGTCTCTTCTGAACAGTATAATCAAATTGAAATTCTAAAAAGGTATCTTCATTCAAAGGTAAACAATAAAAATCTTTTCTTGCAAAGCTTGTATCTCTAATTTCTTGATAAAAAACCCATTCAATATTATTAATACTTTTCATCGTTGCAGCAGGGATTGAAGGATGACCCCAAACCTGTATTCGAGCCATAGTTTCTACTTCTAAATGTTCAGGTGAAACATCAGGTAATTGTTCTTGGGTTGATTGTCGTAATTGAGTATTTGATCCTTCAGGTCCATTATAAAAATCATCATAAGCTTGAATAACATATTGAGATAAAGCTTGTTTATCTAATACATTTATAGAATTAACTCTTTTTAAACGAATCAAGCAAAGTATTGAACCATATACATTATAATAAAATAACCCTCTTAACGGACAAAAACTCCATCCATCTCCCATTAATTGAAAATATTCATGTTGATTTTCAATCTTAAAATTTTCCTCTACCCATTGTTTTGATTTATAGGGGTAGGTTAAATCCACATGTTCATATTTAACAGGTTCACTTGGCAATACCACTTCGAGTTTCTGATTCTCTAACGTGAATTGGTAATGAGTATTGTTAATATAATCAGGCCCACCAAAAAATCCACGCCAAAAACCTTTAAGTAGTTTTATCACGCTTTATCCTTTGTCACATTATCAACAAGTAAATTATTTTTCTCATCCAGAATAGGTGTTAAACGAATAGATTCCATAATCTGTTGTTGAGACGCTAGAGCTGCTTTCGACCACTTTTTGTGTTTATCAGATCTATCGACACTATGATCAAACTTAACTTCTAAAAAACTACTTTCATTTAACGGTAAACAATAATAATCATTTCTTGATAAACTATTACTGCGTACTTCTTGATAAAATACCCAATCATTCTGATTAAACTTAATCATTTGAGCTGGAGGGATGGGAGGTTTCCCTCTATTTTCAATCCAGCCAGTAATTTCTTCTTCTAACTCTTCGGCTGTAAAAGGTACAGCCATTTTACTCGATTGCTCAGTGATCTCTTTACGAATTTTTGTATTTTTACCATCTGATCCATTATGAAAATCATTATAAGCTTGTATTACAAATACAGCTAATGCTTGCTTATCGAATACATTAATTTTATCAGTCTGTTTAATACGTAATTGACAACTTAACATGCCAAATTCATCGCCTGGGATAATGCTAATAACGGGTACATACATCCAAGCACTGGTAACAATCCGAACAAATGTATGTTGTTCATACATCTTTTTATTCTCATCAAACCAACAAGCTGACGTATACGGAAAACTGATATCTATTTTGTTTGGAACAACAGCAAGGTTAGTATTAGGTAAGGTTACTGTTAATTGCTTATCCTCTAAAATAAACTTATGGTTAACCGCTTGATCAAAACTAGGACCACCTACAAAACCACGCCAATAACCTTTGATGAGTTGTATCATATTCGACTGTCACCTATTGGTAGAGTATTCATAAATTTTCTCACTTTAGTTGCCGCAGGCACATTACCCAATAATTGTAATTGGTCAGCGTAAGTTCTTAATCCTAAAAAAGGTAATGTATGTGGGCTAACGCCTGGGTCTGCTACAAGATATATCCCAAACTTTAGCGAACGAGCCAAGCTGCTTGCTGACAGGTCATTAGCACCAAATACATTCGGCACCATATCATAGGGGTTATTGCGAACAGAGTTAATAGTTATACCTAATTTACCTGCTACTTCAATAAAGTTATTTACATTAGCCCCTGAACCATGAATTGCTACTTCTTGCGTAGTTAAACTTTTACCGTAATGGATACGATAATGCTGTAATGCTGCATAGAATATAATAGCCCCTTGGCTATGTACTACCCATTTAACTTTTTTACCTTGTTGATGATTCTGTGCCAATATAGCCGCTAAATGTTGAGCATTATGAGATTTATTGCCTTGGCGTTTATCAAAAGCACACTCTGCAACATCTAAGAGAGCTTTATCTGTAGGGTTATGAAATAAAGTATAAGCTTTTATTTTATCACTTTGATAAGCCGTATCTAAATGTGTGCCCATCAACCACGCAGCTTTATCTAACTCGTTCAACATACCGTTAACAGCTGCATGAGATGTTTTTACTTGTGTTGTAGGTATTGGAGCTCTTTCCCATGCGCCTTTTAATTCTTCAATGCCATCCAAGTCCTTAGCTTTATCATAAGTAGCTGACGTTATCCTATCGACTTCATATAGCATGGTTCGTTCTGCTGAGAACTTATCTTTTGGTCCGGTCAATTTTTTATCAAATAAGATATCTGTAATATTGATTGTATTTAAATCTAAGTCGTATCTGACCAAATAATGATAATTTTTAAACGGGTATTGTGTTCGCCAAAGTCGCTTTAACGGATTGCGACTGTGCTTTAATGAGTTTTTTGCATTAGGGTGGGCACAAATATGTTTAATTTCTTTTTCTACCATTTGTTGGTCAAAATCGTTTAACTGCGAAAGCATAGCTAATGCTTGGCAAGTAAAGTTAACTTTATGAAATGGGAAAGTTTGGCTTAATGAAACACCATATTGTTTACAAGAATGGCTATCTACAGTAATAAGTGAGTGTGCGTTTATATGTGTGTCGAGTTTTGCCCAAGACATACTTAATTCCTTTTAAGTTAATTGTAGGAAGCTAGGGTATTATTAAACCTTTTTTATGTAAAGGACCTACTCAAATTTTTACCCTTTTTTACCTTAAATAATACGTTAACTTAAAACTTACCTTAAATACTTAGTAGCCTATAAACTTTTTAATCATTCTCATGGTAATATAACGCTGATTTTTCAAAATTTTAGTTTATATTTAATAGACTGAAGAGCGAATAAAATACGTCTACTTTTCATTTCGGTTAATTTTAATGATCGCTTAGCCGAAGCCATACGTAATAATATAAAGACAACAAATTTATAGAGATGTTATGAGTAAGAATACAAGCCTTTTCAATCCTGTATTAGCGAAAAGAAAAGGGAAAAATGCAGATAAAAAAACATGGACGAACTTACAAGGCAGTAGCTCAAGTTTAGCGATATATCATGGTGCATGTAATGCCGACTCGCCTGTTTTGTTACTGACTCATGACACGCCATCTGCCATAAGAATTGAGCACGAACTTAAAAGCTTAAATAGCAGTAATGCCTTATCAATTTGCTTATTTCCTGATTGGGAAACATTACCTTACGATACTTTTTCACCGCATCAAGACATTATTTCGCAACGCCTTGCAACTTTATATCAATTGTCTCGAATGAAAAAAGGCGTAGTGATTGTTCCAGTTTGTACTTTACTGCAACGTATTTCACCTAAGAAGTATCTTGAACAAAACAGTTTAATCATCAAAAAAGGTGATAGAAAAGATCTTACTCAGTTAAAACGAGAACTGGAAGCGAGCGGTTACCGTGCTGTAGATCAAGTAATGGAACATGGTGAATTTAGTGCACGTGGCGCAATTATCGATCTATTTCCTATGGGCAGTAAAACACCATTCAGATTAGATTTTTTTGACGATGAAATTGACGAAATTCGTTTATTCGATCCTGAAACTCAACGTTCGAGTGACAAAATTGCAGGCATAGATTTATTACCTGCCCATGAATTTCCAACAGATGAAAACGGTATTAATTTATTTAGAAGTCAATACCGTGAAATGTTCACAGGTAATATTCCTAAAGAGTCTGTGTATCATCAAGTCAGCAATGGCATTTTACCCGCTGGTATCGAATATTATTTACCACTATTTTTTGATGAAACTAATACCTTGTGTGACTACTTACCCGAGAATACTTTAGTCATTATTTCGGGTGATATTGATAAAGCACAAGCTGGATTCTGGACAGATGCCACCTTTAGATATGAAGATCGAAAATATGATACTTCTCGCCCGTTAGTCGCCCCTGATAAATTATTTTTAAATAGTGAAGAGCTTTACACCGAGTTAAAACCTTACGATAGAATTGTTTTACAAGCGAACCGTGCAACTAAAACAGCAGAAAACCCTCAATTAAACATAGAATTAACTGCTACACTTGAAAGTAACCTTGATGAAGAACCTAGCACTAAAGCAGGCACAATTCATTTCGATGTAAAATCGTTACCTGATCTCACCGTAGACCATAAATTAAAACAACCATTTGAGTTATTAACTCGATTCATGAAAGACAAAGAATCGCCAGGTAAAATACTCTTTGTTGCTGAGAGCCAAGGTCGACGTGAAAGTGTTTTAGAACTGCTTAAACGCGACAATATAAAACCTAAAACCTTTAATGATATCGACAGTTTTGTTGAAAGTGATGACGTTATAGGTATTACCGTAAACGCCCTCACCCATGGTTTTATCTTTCAAAGTAAAGGCGTGGCTAAAAAGAATGCTATCGCTTTAATTACTGAATCAGAATTACTCGGTGATAGAGTCCAACAAACTCGTCGTCGCAATAAACAAAAAGATATTCAAGCTGACGCATTATTTAAAAACCTCGCTGAATTATCTATCGGTCAACCGGTTATGCATATTGACCATGGTATTGGACGTTATTCAGGATTAGAAACATTAGAAACTGGCGGCATGACCACTGAATTTTTAATGTTAAGTTATGCTAACGATGCAAAACTTTACGTGCCCGTTGCTTCATTACATTTGATTAGCCGTTATTCAGGCACAGATGCTGAACATGCACCTTTACATAAGTTAGGTACAGATAGCTGGAGTAAAGCGAAGAAAAAAGCCGTTGAAAAAGTTAAAGATGTAGCGGCAGAACTATTAGATATTTACGCCAAACGCGCTAACAATCATGGTTATACTTTTAAACGAGACAAGCAAGAATATCGTGCCTTTGCTGACAGTTTTGGTTTTGAAGAAACGCATGACCAAGAACAAGCTATTAATGCAGTGATCAGTGATATGTTGTCATCTAAAACCATGGATCGTCTAGTTTGTGGTGATGTTGGTTTTGGTAAAACAGAAGTAGCAATGCGTGCGGCATTTATTGCGGTTAACGATGGTAAACAAACCGCCATTCTTGTACCTACTACTCTACTTGCTCAGCAGCATTATGAAAACTTCAGAGATCGCTTCGCCAACTGGCCTATTTCAATCGAAGTATTATCGCGCTTTAAAACCACTAAAGAGCAAAATGCAGTTATCGCCAAAGTAGAATCTGGCGAAATAGATATTTTAATCGGTACTCATAAGCTTTTACAAAACAGTATTAAATATAAAGATTTAGGTTTATTAATTGTTGATGAAGAACATCGCTTTGGTGTTAAACAAAAAGAAAAAATTAAACAGCTAAGAAGTAATGTTGATATTTTAACACTAACAGCCACACCTATTCCAAGAACGTTAAATATGGCGATGGGCGGCATGCGTGATTTATCTATTATTGCTACACCACCAGCAAAACGTTTAGCAGTAAAAACTTTTGTGAGACAAAGAGACGACGCTCTTATTCGTGAATCAATACTGCGTGAAATTGTGCGTGGTGGGCAAGTTTACTTTTTACATAACAATGTAGACACTATAGAAAAAACAGCAGCTGACATTCAAACCTTAGTGCCTGAAGCTCGCATTATTGTCGCCCATGGACAAATGCGTGAAAGAGAGCTTGAACGTGTAATGAGCGACTTTTATCATCAACGTTACAATGTCCTTTTATGTACTACTATTATTGAAACGGGTATTGATGTACCGAGTGCAAATACTATTATTATGGACCGAGCTGACCGTTTAGGTTTAGCGCAATTGCATCAGCTTCGTGGTCGTGTAGGTCGTTCTCATCATCAAGCCTATGCTTACTTACTTACCCCTCACGTAAAAGCCATGACCAAAGATGCTAAAAAGCGTTTAGACGCAATCGCATCACTTGAAGATTTGGGTGCAGGTTTTACACTCGCCACACACGATTTAGAAATACGTGGTGCGGGGGAATTGTTAGGTGAAGATCAAAGTGGTTCTATGAGTCAAATTGGTTTTAGTTTATATATGGAAATGCTCGACCAAGCAGTTGCTGCACTTAAAGATGGTAAAGAATTATCACTCGACCAAGTGATGCGAAGCCAAACAGAAATTGAACTACGAGTTCCAGCTTTACTGCCTGATGATTATATATTTGATATTAGCTTAAGATTGAGTATTTATAAACGTATTGCCAGTTGCAAAAACAAGCAAGAGCTAGACGAGATACAGGTAGAGCTTATCGACCGTTTCGGTTTATTACCTCAGCCTGCGAAAAACTTAGTTCATATTGCTAAATTGCGCCTAAAAGCACAAAAAATAGGAATATCTCGTATTGAAGCAAGCAACACCAGTGGTTCAATCGAATTTAGTGACGATACGAAAGTTGATCCAATGCAAATTATTAAACTCATTCAACAAAAACAAACAATGTACAAAATGGAAGGCGCAAATAAACTGAGATTTATTCAAAAAACTGAAGACAGCAAGTCTCGATTTATTTTAATCGCTTCAGTACTAAATGAATTAACTTAGCGAAGTAATATCTATTTGTTAATTAAATGTAAATTTATTAGTAACTATTTACCGTTAAAATTTGGTATTATTGAGCAATAAGTTACTCGAAATATAGAAATTAAAGGAAAAAAATTGATCAGGAACTTACTAAAGAAAACCAGTTTCATTGCCTTGTTCCCTGCAATTACATTGTCTTTAAATGTTAATGCAGCAAGAAATTATGAAAATACATGGTTTGAAATTGAAGTAATATTATTCAGCCAGATTGACGATAAAAGTCGTCTGCAAGAAGCCTTTCCTGAATCCAGTGAATTACCTAAACCCATCTCAGTTATTGACCTTTTAGGTCCATATTTAGCTTCTGACATTTCAACATTAAAAAATAGATTGCCGACTTGTGAAGGTTTTATCAATACTCCTGCCTCACCTTTCATAACAAGTAACTTTACTATTCAATCTTCAAACTATGAAGAAAAAGTAATCCAAGCTAAAGATCATAACTTTAACCTTTTTGATAACTCAGAACTTACTCTCTTTTCTAACGCTGAGTTAGGCGCAGGCTTAGTTGGTTTGACTGAAAACTCAATAGGCAGACAAGAAGTTTATTCATCTACATTTATTTCTAATAGCTATCAAAATAATGAAAATAACACGGCTATTGATGCTGAATTGGTTCAAGCTATAGAAAGTAGTTACCAACATAATCAGCCGTTAACTCAAGTAAATATTCCACAAGAATTGTGTAAAATTCCAGAAGCCTTTTTTGTTGAGTATAAAAAAGAAAACCCAAACTTTTATTACAACGGAACCGAGCCAAATAATATTCCAGAGTTAATAACAGGTGAAGAAGACTTAACGACAGATCATCCTTACTTGATCAGTGAAGAATCTTTACAACTTCAAGATATTTTTCAACAGCTAAAGCGTAGTCGAAACTTCAGACCTTTATTACATATGGGATGGCGCCAAATAACAAAAGGCCCAAAAGACGCAATACCTCTTAAATTATATGCAGGTGAGAATCTTATACAGCCCTATAATCAAGCGCTAAGTAACTACAAGCGTGCGAACCTAAATGCATTAGCTATTCAACAAAATAATCAATTATTTACTGAACAAGGTGCTTACAGCTCATTAAATGATATTAATAATATTTCTTCAAACACAACAATAAACATTAATAGCCAAATACAAGAAGAAGCGCTTCAAGAGCAAATTGCCAACATATTAAAACAAGCTAAAAACACACAGCCAGATATAAAAAGCGTATTAGCTGAGCTAAGTTCTGATCCTAATGATTTAGTTAACCCAGTAACAAACTCCCTTGTAACAGGTGATGAGCTAACTTCTGAGCAGCAACTTATAGAACCACAAAAACCTTCGCAAGATTGGACAATAGAAGGTTTATTAAAAGTTGAAGTAGAACATTTTCTGCATATAACAGCTGACTTCAACGTTATTAATATGTCGCTTGCAGAACAGGCAACTAATCAACTTATTACAAAACAGCCAGTTAAATTAAAATCTATTCGCCTTGAACAAAACAAACGTGTACGCAGTAAAGAAATACACTATTTTGATCATCCGTACATGGGGATGATCATTCAAATAAGACGACATGATCAGATAGCGCCAGTTGAAGAGTCAGAAGACGAACAACTTATAGAGTCATTAGATTAATAAACAATTACGGTGTAGTTAGAATAGCCTTAAACGCACTAAAACAAATAAAGAGTAATAAGTCATGGATAAAGAAATAGAAATTCAAGCAGCAGTATTTAGACGTTTTCTTGCACATTTAGACAGTCGTAAAGATGTACAAAATATTGATTTAATGAACTTAGCTGATTTTTGTAGAAACTGTTTATCTAAATGGACAGTTTCAGAAGCTGAAAAGTTAGGTGTGGAAGTCGATATTGAAACTGCACGCCAGCAAGTATATGGAATGCCGTATTCTGAATGGAAAGAGAAACATCAACTGCCAGCAACACCTGAACAGTTAGCTAAATTTAATGAGTTAAATCCTAAAAAGTAAACTCGGAAAACTCCTATATAAAATTTAAATACGCGCTTAAATCTTATTAGTATTAAGCGCTATTCTGTAAAATTATATCACTACAAACTACTCAATACAGCTTACAAACATATAACTAATAGCTATATGTTCATAGTTATAAAACACTGACTAGTTTATTTTTACCTATAAAATCTACAGTTTAAAAGTCTCCTAAAAACTACACAATTCAATATCAGAAAGGCATTAAATACTAAAATGGTTAAATGGTAATTGATATTTTATTTTCAGATCTTCTACGATCTTTAATATCTCTAGACTCTAACCAGCGACCACGTTTAGCCACCTGTTTTCTACGGTCATTAGTAGAGCGTCTATCTTTCTCAACCCAGTTAGATCTTTTCTCAACCAGCTTAGCTTTATTTTCATCAACATCATCTTCGTCAGAAGCATCAACCTTTTTCGGCAAAGCCTCTTTCTTATAATGTTCATTCTTTTGTTTTTTATTGTTCCCTGTACTTTCAGCTTTGGGAACAAGCGCTGCTGCTAATAGCTCTGGAAGAACATCCATGACAACCAACCTCTAAATAATTTATATTAACTTTTGATAGGATATTTACTTATATCGGCAGAGAACAGTAGAGGTTTAGTTATTTCGGTCTTCTATTTGAGTCAATTTATAACTTTAAATATAACTATAGAAATAACCAGCTAATAAGTATTTAACCAGCTTAATTATTTAAAAAAATCAACTTCACCTTCTGTTAAATAACGCCATTCACCCAAAGGTAAATCAGCCAATTCAACAATACCAATACTCTCGCGGTGTAAGCCAACCACTTTATTACCTATAGCGGCAAACATACGTTTTACTTGGTGGTATTTCCCTTCAGTAATCGTTAATAGCACTTCTTGCTCTTCAATAATCTCAAGTATGCCTGGTTTGGTTAAACCGTCTTCGCCTTGAAGCTGAACACCAACTTTGAACCTTTCAATCGCTGATTTATCAATAGGGTTACGTAACCACACACGATACGTTTTAGGGCATTCTTTATTAGGGGAAATAATATTATGCGACCATCGACCATCATCTGTAACTATCACTAAACCCGTGGTATCTGCATCTAATCGCCCTGCTATGTGTAAATCAAAGGCTTTATCTACTTCAACATAATTGAGTATAGAAGGATAAACCTCATCAATATTCGAGCAAATAGTATCTAATGGTTTATGTACCATAATATAGCGAGAGGTTCGTGGAGTTAGAATTTGTCCATCAATATCAACGGTATTATTCTCATGAACTTGTGTAGCTGCATTTTTAACAACTTCACCGTTTACCTTTACATCACCAATTTTAAGTACTTTTTTAGCTTCATTTCGGGTTAATTCAGTACTTTTACAAATAAACTTATCTATACGCATAACATAACTCTAACAATAACCTTTACTATTAACTTGGGTATTCATTTTCATAAATGGTTGAGATTAGCTTATTGAAATTCTTTTAAGATAATCTCACTTTATTTATTCTGAAAAATACCAATAACCTAAATCTAATTGTGCTTTAACAAAGCCAATAAATGCTGAGTTATCTTTCCATTGTGCTAAATCTTCTGCCTCGACACATACGTTATCGCACATTAATTTAACAACAGGTGTAATACTTGAATCGAAATCAACTTGGCTGCCATTAATGTAACAAATGCCTTGCTCTACTGTGTCGGTAAAGTAAAAAGCACGTAATCCACCTAAGCGTAATATACTTGTTTGCGACAATATGTCTGAAATGTCTTCATCTGAGAACGGCTCTTCATTAGGCACAAGATCCATTTCATGTTTAGCTTGCGACATATAGCTGCCCGTAAAATCTCTAAAAGCATCATCGTTATCAAGAATTTGTTGGAGTTGATTTTTAATCAATTGATAATCTTTATTATCAATAGCTCCGCTGTTATTCGTCGCTTCACGATTAGGATCTTGAATTAATTCATTGCCTTGATCGTTATCAATTAAATGATCAGCAAAAGCACTTAACAAACTCACCGTTGAATTTGTTCTAAAACCAACAGAAAAACTCATTGAATTATTTAATGATGAACCTTCATGTGGGAAACCTGGTGGGATATATAAAATATCGCCAGCGTCTAATTCTTCATCAATAATCGCGTCGAAGCTTTCAACATGAAGTAAAGCCGTATGAGCAGAGAATTCTTTATGTTCACCATTATCCCCTACTCTCCAACGTCTGCTTCCAGAACCTTGGCAAATAAAAGTATCGTATTTATCCATGTGAGGACCAACACTACCGCCTGGCGTTGCAAAGCTCGCCATTAAGTCATCTAAACGCCAATGAGGAATAAAGCGAAAAGCTTCTATAATTTTAGCCGCATCTTCCGACCAATTATCTAATGCCTGTATTACCAACGACCAGTTTTCTTCACCTAGATGATCGTAAGACTCAAACGGACCAAAATCAGCTTGCCATTTACCATCAGTATGGTGAATAAGACGCGACTGAACTTGCTCTTCACAAGCAATGCCCGCTAATTCATCAGGTGAGATTGGATCTTCAAAATTTAAGAAACCTTGCTTGATCAATACAGGCTTTTTTTGCCAGTAATCACGTAAGAATTCTTCTTGGGTAAACTGCGTTAAATTTAATTGGAACATAGACTGTTTTGTATTCTGTAATTTATGGTGATGAATTGTGTCCAGTTTATCATGTTAGTCTACTGCTCGTAATCTAACATTCGACAAAATTGCTGACTCAACATAGAATGAGTCTAATTATTTACATCACAGAGACCTGATGTTAAAACAGAGACGAATAAAATGGATTTAATTCAAGGCTTAATTGTCATCACTACCATTCACTTTTTAGCGGCTGCAGCCCCAGGACCCGACTTTGTTTTGGTTTCGCAACAAACGCTAACCCATGGTAAGAAAACAGGCTTACTTTGTAGTATAGGCATCACCTTAGGCTTATCTATTCATCTTATTTATTCAGCACTTGGGTTAGCAGCCATTATTGCCAATTCAAGCTCAGCACTTTGGGCGATTAAAATTATTGGTGGCTGCTATTTAATGTATCTAGGTTATAAAGGACTTACATCCAAAAAAGCCACTAACATTGCTGCTGATGAAACAACTCAAACTATTCCTAAAGAAAAATCAGCACTAAAAAGTATTGGTGCAGGTTTCTTATGTAATGCATTAAACCCTAAAGCCCCTATTTATTTCGTATCATTGTTTACCTTAGTATTATCTCCTGACTTACCTTTATCGCATTTATTAATCTACGGTACGTGGATAATGGCTATTCAATTTATATGGTTTTCAAGTGTCGTATTGTTACTTTCAAGACCCGCTATCAATAAGAAGTTTCAAGCAATGGGACATTGGGTAGACCGAGTCACAGGTGTTGCCATGATAGCTTTGGGCTTAAAAGTGATAACCACTAAGCTTAATTAACATAAGTTAATAAGCTTAATCACTTGGTATAAATAATGAAAATGTTACGGATTTCAATCCCAAAATCAGTTTTATTATTAATATGTTATCCTGCTTGACCATCTGGTTTTACCAGCTATACTTTTTATCAAGTCCTGCGGTTACCCGTAAAACTATAAATATTTTAAACTGCGAAATATGTTGATATACGTTTACTTGCGCACATTACATCGGATGTTACAGACTTATCTTAAAAAGCCTATCAATCCATTATTCCCTCTCATTAAGCTATGCTCAATGAGGCTTTTTTTATGCATTATTTTTACGTTTAGCTTTGGCACAGCCAACTCACAAGAACACTCATCACAAACCTCAAGCAAAGCTTCAAGTAATAAGAAGTTAACCGAAGCTGAGCTTTTAAAAAGAGCAAAGTCTCTTACCCATGCAGACACATTAACAAGCATCAAGTTAGCTAATGAAGCATTACGTCTCTCAAAAAACAATAAGAATCACTCTATTAGTGCTCAATCACATACCTTACTCGCTAAACTAGCTCAACGTTCTAAAGATATAGAGCAGGCATTACACCATTTCTTACAAGCTTCTCTTACTTATAAAAGTACGAATGATAAAAGTAATCAGATAATGTCGTCGATTGATTACATCCAGATATTAATTGATGAAAAACGCTATGAACAAGCGAATATAAATATTGAAGAGTTATTACCTGCCACTCTCGAACATGGGGATAAATTTCCTATCGCATTAACGTTAATCGCTAAGGGTGATGTCCTTTATAAACAAAAAGATTTTGACGACGCTATAGCTCAATACAATCAAGCCACAAAATACCTTTTAGGATACGATAAAGAAGTACAAGACAAGCTTGGTGAAACCTATAAAAAAATAGCGCAATCGTACAAACGTTTAAAAAATAGAAAGCAAACCGCTTACTTTTATAAAAAAACCTTAGATGTATATACCAACCTAGGTAATAAAAAATTAATGGCACGTACCCTAAATACACTTGCTGAAGCAGAGCGTTATTTAGGTAATTTAGTAATAGCACTTGAGTATTCTATTCGTGGCTTAAAAATACACGAACAACTCAATGATCCCATAGGTCGTAATAAATCTTTGATGGGAGCAGGTATAATTTATCGACATATAGGTCGATATGAGAAATCTCTTGAGCATATTTACGAAGCACATTTGTATTATAAAAAAATGCATGATGACAGTGGTATAGCAAAAACATCTAACCAATTAGGATTTATCTACACTCGATTAAAACAATTCACCCAAGCGAGATCTTTTTATCAACTAACAATAGAATTATCAGATAAAAAAGTAGATCTAAATACTCGAGCCTCTGCACTAAGAGAGATTGCCGTTATTGATTTAAACGCGGGTAATTATGACTCAGCGATGATAATGGCAAAACAAGCATACGATGTTTATTTACTCGAAAATGACAAATCAAAAGCGTCACTTACAGCACGTGTTATTGCCAACATTTACCGTGAACAAGAAGATGATGTTAATGCGATAGTATCTTATCGAGAGTCTTTGAAATTAGCGACTGAAATAGGAAGTAAAATATATCAGATAAAATCCCAAACTGCTTTAGCAGGGATTTTAATAGGAATAGACAACGAAGAAGCGATTAGTTTACTACAAAAATCTGTTGCTCAATCAATCGATATTGACGACAAGTCACAAGCGTTATACGCCTACCGAAATTTACTACTCGCTGAAAAGTCACGGGGGAATTTCCTTGAAGCTTTACGTTATGCAGAGGAAGAAATTGCAGTCACTCAAATGATCCAAAATGAAAACAATAACAATAAACTTATTCTTGCTAAAGCCAGCTTACATTCACATAAATTAGAAATTGAGCTAAAATCATTAAGAGAAAAAACAAAGTTCGATCAACTTGAATTAGTTAAAAAGAATAATGAAATAGAAATAACAGAACAAGCACGAACCATTACAGAGTTAGAACTTATAAAAAACAAATATGCGAGTATTGCACTAGCGTTATTATTATCGGTATGTGTATTATTAGTTGGACTTATATATCGTCGATTTATCGCCTCTAACAAACTGAATATAGAACTTGATCTGCTCGCGGCGCGTGATCCTTTAACAAATAGTTATAATCGCCGTATTTTATTTGATCATATGAACAGAGACTTTACTAACCCTGAGTTACTCGAAGAATACTGTATTATTTTAGCTGATATTGATCTGTTCAAAAATGTTAATGATACCTATGGTCATAGTGCGGGTGACTCTGTACTTGTTGGTGTTTCTGATATATTGCAAAGCTGTGTTCGTCAAAACGATATTGTTGCGCGTTTTGGTGGCGAAGAGTTTTGTATTATTTTACATCGAGTCACGAAAGAGCAAGCCCTAGCGCTTGCAGAAACCATGCGTAAGAAAGTAGAAAAAAGCCGTTTTGATGATATAGCCGTAACTTGTAGCTTTGGTGTGTCATCTATAGAGTTTAATGCAAAATCCCCTACCGAATTAATTGACCAAGCTGATCTAGCTCTGTATAAATCTAAATCACTGGGTCGTAACCAGATAACGCTATGGGAACCAAATTTTACTAATAACACCAATATACTAGAGCAAGATTAAATTAACTTATATATTGAATTAACTTATATATTGAATTAAAAGAATGCTACGCTAAATTAACGTCACAATAGTTAATTTCATAACAATTAATATGTTCGACTTCTACCTTCTTCAATATGCATAATGTGTCTAAATTTTTATGAAATACTTTTATCTTTTTTTATTTATTGTTTATCTGCCATTAACAGGTATGTATTTATTTCAAAGAGGAAATAAAAAATATGATGGATTTACGTGGAATACTAAAAATAGAATAGGTGTTTGGTTAGCTATTTTACTCGCTTTAATAGTACTTAGCGCTAAAATATTTTTTCCCTACTTTGTTTATTCAATGAATAACGGTTGGGATGATGCGTTTGGAGATAGCGGAGGCGAAATCAGCTATTGTTTTCAATGGTTAGCCGTTTTATCCTTATTAATCTTCCCTCATTTATTTAAAAAATCTAATTGGTCAAATCATCCAACAGCAACAAAACATTATGACCAATTTAATGCTTCTGGTTATTGGTATGTAGGTTTAGTTTTTTCACTATTACCTATCTACAATACTTATGTGATTCTATTTTAATGAGTATTAGTATTTTAACTACCCCAAATTTACACTTAAAAAATTAAGGCCTCCATAAGCTAAAACTTCAAACCACATAAATATCAAAGAGAACTAAGAGTGAAATTAGTCCCTGTATTAGAAACAAAAAACTTAATCATCACTATATTAACTCCTGCAGATTTTAAGTTACTCGTGGAGTATCAAAACAATAATAAACAGCATTTATCTCAGTGGGAACCAATCCGAACACCTGAATATTTTGATGAATATGAAACTAAAAAACGTATTGAAAATAGTTCATTGGACTATCAATTAGGTAATTCCATATCTCTTGTAGCCCTTAATAAAGACAAAAATAAGATAGTCTCTTTATGCACTTTTTCAAATATTGTACATGGTGCCTTTCAAGCCTGTAATCTTGGTTACTCAATTAACGAAGAAGATCAAGATAAAGGGTTAATGTATGAAATGCTTAATGTATCTATTAAATATGTATTTCAAACCTACAAGTTACATAGGATTATGGCCAATTACATGCCTGAAAATAGACCTTCAGAAAGCTTACTTATTAAATTAGGTTTTCAAAAAGAAGGTTTAGCTAAGTCTTACTTGAAAATAGCAGGTATATGGCAAGATCATATATTAACTTCAAAAATATCAAGTTAAAATAAAATGATAAAAACAGCAAAAATATTATGCTGTGTATAGCAATTTATCTTTATTTCTAAAAGTATATAATAAATAGTCAGGAGACATTTTTATGAAAGGAATTATCAGTATATTCTTAATTTTTGGCACTCTGTCATGTGCAACAGTAAAGACAATTGATCCAACCGATAATCATATAAATATTTCAATAGGAAATAAAAACAGTTTTTGTGAAGAAATCCCTCGTATATATAGCGGTCTTTCTTACCATCTTTGTTTATTTTATGGAGAGCCTAAGCGTGTAAGGCCTCCTCTCACAGAAGCAGAAAAGAACATTCCAGCGTCGATAAGAAATACAGATAGAGGTGGCGTACCTTTTTATTTTATAGATACAGTTTTATCTTTAGCGTTAGATACTCTTGTTTTACCTTATACAATTTACAAACAGGTAGATGAAGGTTTTATAAAAGTAAATTAGAACAAGTGATCATATTAATTTATTTACAAACACTTAAAAACAAAGGCCATCAATGTCTATTTATATTTCTTTATTACGTGGGATTAATGTTAGCGGACAGAAAAAAGTTAACATGAAAGAGTTAAAGTCTTTGTACGAAACTCTCGGTTTAAAGCAAGTATCCACCTATATTCAAAGTGGCAACCTTGTATTTAGCTGCAATGACAAGTCTGAAGTTGAATTAAGTACGTTAATTGAAGCTGCTATTTTAAAACACTTTGGTTTTAACGTACCTGTTTTAGTGTTATCTGAAACGGCATTAAACAATGCGTTAAAACAATTACCGTTTGATAATATCTCAGTAGTTGAGCAAGGTAGCCAAGTGATTTTTAGCTTTTTATCAGGCGCTATAAATACAAATAATATCGTGTTATTAAATGGTTATTTAACGGCAGGTGAAGAACTTGAATCGTCTGTTGATTCAAACGATTCAGCTAGTGCAAAGGTGGTTTACCTACATTGCCCTAATGGTTACGGTAAAACTAAATTATCGAATACCTTCTTAGAAAAGAAACTCGATGTTACAGCTACCTCTAGAAATTTAAAAACAGTAGTAAAACTCTGTGAACTGGCTAAAGAATGCCACGCTTAGTCTTAACTTAACTATTGCTTAGTCCTAGCTTAAGAATAGCTAAGCTGTAACCTTCTTCGGCAATTGGTCTATATTCATTTGTTTAAACATTTAAACAGCTCAACCTTTCTAGCAAGCTCATCAGGTGAGTTAAGCTAATCAGTTCTAGATTTTTGTTCTAGTAACAGCTGTTTAATTTCTTGTAATTCTTTTTCTAATTTATCAATTTGCGCTCTACTCGCTGGCTGCCCTTCTTCACCCGTTTCACCATGAGATTCAGCGATAAAAGCCTCATGTTCTTTACCCATAACCTCAAGAACTGTACCTACCATCATGTTCAAAAAGATAAAGGCAGTTAAGAATATAAAGCTTAAATAATAAATCCAACTCATTGGATGAACCGCCATGGTTTCGTACATAACATCGGTCCAATCTTCAAAAGTTGCTACCCTAAATAAGGTTAACATTGAGATAGAAACATCACCCCACAGCACAGAGTTAATTGCGCTGAACATAATGCTACCAACCGCTGCATAAATATAAAAAATAACAAACATTAATAAAGCGATATAACCCATTCTTGGAATAGCTTTAAGTAACGCATTAATCAGTAATCGTAGTTCTGGCACCATAGAAACTAAACGCAAAACTCTGAACACTCTTAATAAACGAGCCAGCAACACTCCTGAACCACCTGCAGGGATCAAACTACCAATAACTATAATGGTATCGAATATATTCCAGCCGCTTTTAAAGAAGTTTCTTTTATCTTTATAAGTAATAAAACGTATGGTTAATTCAACTACAAAAAACACGGTAATACCTTGATCTAAAATAGAAAGAATCGTTACTATATTTTCAGGTAAATTATGCGTTTTAGCGCCAATTAACAACGCAGATATTATAATAACGGCGATAATAGACCATTGAAAAATCTTACTTGAGTTGATCCTATGTAGAAAAGTTTGAATTTCGTATAGTGTGGCTTTCACAGTGTTTCTCTTAGTTGAATATAGTTGAATAAAATGCTTGAGTTAAATTAGAGTCCGTAACTTTATCGATATTATTTTAAAGCTTAATTAAGACAGTTTAGTTAAAGTTTTTATCGGCAACATGGGGATTACTTTTACGCTCTTCACCAAATGTACTCATAGGTCCATGACCTGAAATAAAACGTACATCATCACCTAGTGGAAATAAATTTTCACGTATCGACTGAACAAGTGTTGCATGATCTCCTCTTGGAAAATCAGTTCTCCCCACCGAGCCTTTAAATAACACATCACCCACTTGTGCTAACTGACTATCTCGATGGAAAAATATAACGTGCCCAGGTGTATGCCCAGGACAAAAATAAACTTCAAGTTCGATATTACCAAAGCTAACGGTATCGTTTTGATTTAACCAACGATCAGGTTCAAAGAAATCAGCTTCACTAAATCCAAAACTTTCTTTTTGTTGTGGAATAAGGTCAATCCAAAACTGATCTTCTTTATGAGGTCCTTCAATAGGTACATTATAAAAGCTAGCAACTTTATGCGTCGCGCCAGCATGATCTATATGAGCATGAGTGAGCAGCACCTTAGTTAATTTAAGTTTGTTTTCACTAATTGCTGCTTCTATTAATTCAAAATTTCCACCTGGATCAATTACTGCTGCATCCATGGTTTCATCGCACCAAAACAGGGTACAGTTTTGCTGAAACTTTGTTACGGGAATAATTTTAAACTGAAGCATCAATACAACCTTTTTAAGAGAAACAAGATTATTTATCGTATATTAATAATCTTAAACACAGTTGAAAACAAATCAAATATCTATGCCTATATTGGGATTAATCAAGGTAATCCAAGCACTATTTTATCGTTAACTTGAAGTAGAGATAAGCAATTATGTCTAATATGAGTGTTTATATTCATTAAAAACATAAAAAACTTTTTATAATTCATTTTAGTAGGTAAGATTTCCTCAGCAAACAACAAACAATTAAATCATTAATGACATTAAAAAGAGATTCTTTTCATTCACGCTTAGGTTTTGTCCTTGCAGCCGCAGGTTCAGCTATAGGTTTAGGTAATATTTGGGCATTTCCCACACAAGCTGCGAATAACGGCGGTGGTGCATTTTTATTTGTTTACTTAATCGTTACCTTACTTTTCGCCTTACCCGCACTTTATGCAGAAATATACATAGGTAACCAAGCGCAAAAAAACCCTGTAAGAGCGCTACAAGACGTTTGTAAAGACACCATACCCACCTTTGGTAAATACGCAGGTATTATCGGCTTAGGTGGAGCAATACTCATGCTGAGTTTCTACACTATAGTTGCAGGTTGGATGTTAGCTAATGCATTAGCTCCACTGGCTCAATTGTTTAGTTTATCTGATATATCATTGTGGTTATCAACCTCAAGTACATCAAGAAACTTAGTGTTCACTCCTATATTTTCTCTACTTGGCGCAGCAATTATCCATCAGGGAATAAATTCGGGTATAGAGAAATGGTCTACCCGACTAATGCCTTTGTTATTTATTATGCTAGTCGCTTTAATTATTTATATTTTACAACAACCAGGCGCTATGCAAGGTTTAGAAGTGTATTTAATACCTGACTTTACTCAAGTTATGGAGCCAAGTTTAATCGTATCAGCCATGGGACAAGCTTTCTTCTCAATGTCGGTAGGTGTTGGCGGCATGATGGTTTACGGCTCGTACATGAAAAAAGACCAAGACATTGGCAAGCTTGTTTTTTCAATCGCATCTGTAGATATGCTTATTGCATTTATGGCTGGCTTATTAATTATACCTGCACTGTTTGTTGCTCAACACGCTGGCTTTGAAGTATTTTCAGATGAAAAACTTATTGGCGAAGGTCAGTTAATTTTTAGTATTTTACCGCAGCTGTTTTCAAGTATGGGTACTATAGGTTTAGTGGTATCTTTTGCCTTTTTCTTACTGCTTTCAATAGCCGCATTAACATCAACTATTTCGTCGATTGAAGTACCTGTTTCGTATTTAGTTGAAGAGAAAAACAAATCACGCATCAACGCAACGTGGATTGTATCTCTCGTTGTACTTACGGCAAGTTTACTTATAATCGCCTTTTTCGATAGCTTGTTTGGTTTAGTGATTCAAATACTAACGACTATTGTTCAACCATTAAGCTGCTTATTTTATTTCATCGTAGTTGGTTGGTTATGGAAGCGTGGTAACAAACTCGCTAACATGAATACTGAAAATAACAGTACATCGTTAAAAGTATGGGGTAACTATTTACGTTATTGCTGCCCTATTTTATTAACCATTGTTTTTGTTAATGTCGCTATCCTGAACTAAAAAGTAGCTAAAGGGTTTGTAACAACGAACTCAAGCTCTAAAATTAAGGCAGTAAGATCATAAACCTTACTGCCTTAATTTTATATTTTGATGAATTAATTACATTTATGATTGCTTGCACCTATGCACTTGTTGATATTGCTGCCCTATTTTATTAACCATTGTTTTTGTTAATGTCGCTATCCTGAACTAAAAACTATCTATAGGGTTCTTAGTATCAAGTTTGAAGTGCAACAAAAGTAGTTATTCATAAAAACATTCCTCCGGTGTTTTATAACCAAGTCGCTTCCTTGGTCTTGCATTTAATTTAGCAGCGATGATATTACATCGCTGTTGAGTTAATCCTTTCATTGATGTTCCTTTTACCAAATATTGTCTAATTAACCCGTTAGTATTTTCGTTGGTTCCACGCTCCCTGGAGTGATGTGGGTTAGCAAAATAATAAGGGCAGTTAGTTGCTTCTTCAACTTTCTTATATTGATGAAACTCGGTGCCGTTATCTGATGTGATGGTTTTAAATTGCTCTGGCATATTACTCATTAGTTTTATCGTTCGCTTATTGGTTGACTTGGTTGTCCTATCGTTTAATTGGCCTATTAAGGTGTAGCCAGTTTTTCGCTCAACCAGTGTAACGATACAATGTTTAGAGCCTTTTCCCATGACAGTATCTATTTCCCAATGACCTTTTTTTTACGCGTTTCTACCTCGCTAGGGCGTTCAGCTATATTGCGTTTATCGGCAAGTCTGCCGCGGCTATCATAAGCCTTATAACGTTTACGTCTTCGTTTTTGAGCGCAGCGCAATTGCTTCCATAACAAGCCACCTTTCTTTTTATCACGCCAAATATATCGGTAAATAGTTTCATGACTAAAGCAACGCAACCCTTGTCGTTTCAAGTGACCGGTAATTTGTTCAGGACTCCACTGTTTACGTAAAAGCTGTCGTACAATCGCGTAATCTTTTTCAGTAAAATGCTGATTTCGCCTTGAACGACTGCGCCGTGCTCTTGTCCGTCGCTGTGCTTTTATGGGACGATATGAGCCGTCTTGATGCCAACAAGTGTTACGATTTATCTCGCGATAAATCGTACTTCGGTCTCTATTCATTGCTTTTGCAATGTTAGTAAAGCTTAGGCCTTGCCTTTTTAAGGCGGCTAACGTATATCTATCACCTTCGGTGAGCTGCTTGTATTTCATAGTGTTTTACTTCTTGGCGGGAGCAAAAAACTAAGAATATAGCAGTTCATCGTTTTTATTAAATTGGGTGTCGCACTTAGTATATGAATTCGGCGTTTGTAACAACGAACTGAACCTCTCAAGCTCTAAAATTAAGGCAGTGAGATCATAAATCTTACTGCCCTTTTCTTATATTTTGATGAATTAATTACATTTATGATTGCTTGCGCCTATGCACTTGTTAAAATAGCCTATTCATTTCTCCTTGGTTTTGCTCACACGAATGTATTCTCGCTTATTAACACCATTAGATTTAGGTTTCACGCAATTAAAAAACCGCGTTTTAATGGGATCAATGCATACCAATTTAGAAGAAGCGCCAAACGGTTTTAATCGTTTAGCCGCTTTTTATGCATTAAGAGCACAAGGTGATGTGGGACTTATTATAACGGGTGGCATTTCACCTAACCCTGAAGGTAGATTAGCGCCCAACCGAGCGTTAATGACTAATCAAGCCGATGTTGAAAACCACAAGCTAATTACACATGCTGTTCATCAAGAGAATGGTAAAATATGTATGCAAATTTTGCATGCAGGTCGATACGCTTATCAAAAACGAATTGTTGCTCCTTCAGCCATTCAATCACCCATTATTCCTTTAACACCTAAAGAGCTTTCAGGTGAAGAAGTTAAACAACAAATTAACGACTTTGTACATACCGCTATTCTTGCGCAAGACTCAGGTTACGACGGTATAGAAATAATGGGCTCTGAAGGTTATTTAATTAATCAATTTATCGTTAGCTCAACTAATATCCGAAAAGATAAATGGGGTGGCTGTTATCAGAACCGCATTCGCTTCGCTGTCGATATAGTCAGTAAGATACGAGCAAGAGTTGGCACTAATTTCATTATTGTGTATCGCTTATCAGTACTCGACTTAGTAGAAAATGGGAGCTCATTAGCAGAAGTTATTGAACTGGCTCAAGCCATTGAAACCGCTGGAGCAACCATAATTAACACAGGTATTGGCTGGCATGAATCAAGAGTACCAACCATAGCAAGCATGGTTCCTCCTGGAACATTCGCTCATATAAGCCAACACGTAAAACAAAATGTATCGGTTCCTGTTGTTGCCAGTAATCGCATTAATACACCAGAATTAGCCGAAAATATTTTAGCAAACGATTGGGCTGATATGATTTCAATGGCACGCCCTTTGTTAGCCGATAGCCACTTTGTACAAAAAGCTAAGCAACAAAAGCCAGAAGCTATTAATACCTGTATTGCCTGTAACCAAGCTTGTTTAGATCACATATTTGAAAATAAAGTCGCTACCTGTTTAGTTAACCCTTTTGCAGCTCATGAAGAAGAATTAAAACTAACGACTACAACTTCACCTAAAAACATCGCTGTTATTGGCGCTGGACCTGCTGGAATGGCGTTTTCTTTGTATGCTGCAACCCGAGGTCATAAGGTCACCCTATTTGAAGCGACAGATAGAATAGGTGGTCAGTTTAATTTAGCTAAAAAAATACCAGGTAAGTCTGATTTTAACCATACCCTGCGCTACTTTGAATATCAGTTATCACAACACCAAGTCAAAATTGAGCTTAACGCTGTTTTAGCTGAGCACGATTTAACACATTTTAACGACATAGTTGTTGCAACAGGAACAACGCCTATACAACCTGCTATTGAAGGTTTTAATCATCAAAAGGTAGTGTCGTATCAAGATATTCTGTCAGGAAAAATTACGGCAGGAAAAAATGTTGCGATCGTTGGCGCAGGAGGCATAGCCTTCGATGTTGCAGAATACTTAACAGATACCAACATAACTAAAAACATTGCTGTTGAGTCAAACAAACAAATTGAAAGCTTTACCCATACTTGGGGAATCGACCTAACCTTACAACACAATGGTGGAGTGAAAAATTCTAATCATCAAGGCTCAGAAAGAAAGATCTACATGCTACAACGTAAAATTAGAAAGCCTGGTGCCAGCTTAGGAAAAACAACGGGATGGATACACAGAACAGCTTTAAAAGAAAAACAAGTATCCATGCTTTCAGGCGTTAATTACAACAAAATTGATGATAACGGTTTACACATTGATATTAGAACAAAAGAACGAATATTAGATGTTGATACCATTATTATTTGTGCAGGACAAACAGAAAACAACACGGTTATAAGTACATTACCTGCAACAATATCACCTGAAAATGTCCATATAATCGGCGGCGCTTTTAATGCACAAAAATTAGATGCACAAAAAGCAATTGAAGACGCACTTCATTTAGCTCGAGCCATATAACAGTTTCACGCAATTAGGATATTTCATATTTTGCTATTCCATACTTTCAGAGTTTATGTTTTAAAAATTCAGTTTTTAAAAACCTATTTTGCCAAAGGAAATTTAACTAAAGTGAATGCGACTAAATATAAACCTTCAAAAACATTTAGTACGTTAACACTTGTTTTAATTACTTTGACCTTTTCCAAGTTAAGCCACGCAGGTGATTGGTATAAAGACTTTCAAATGGAAAGAGTTGAATTATATTCACCAACATTTGAATCTAATATCACCTTTTATAAAACTCAAGCCAAACTTAACTCCCCTTCTTTAACACTTATACATGGTGTTGGTGGTTCTGCGGCTGACTTTAGAAAGCTCATAAAACAGCTATCACAGGACTATCAATTATTCATTCCAGACTTACCTGGTTACGGCAACTCTAAAAGCACCAAAAACACTTACTTACCAAGTAAATATGCTCAAGCGTTAAGTGAAGTAATGCCTTCTTTAGTAAAAAGTAACAATATAGTTATCGGACATTCAATGGGCGGAAATATCAGTGTTCAGTTATCATTAAACCATCCTGAGTTAGCACAAAAACTAATCCTGATAGATGCAGCAGGCTTTATTAATAAATTTTCTTACAGCCAATATCTTGCGAATAACTACGCCGTTAATAACGCACAACTAACAGATAAAGAAGCGCCGCTTTTAAAAGGCTTAATTAATACCATCAATAAGTATATTCCTGACCCAACAAAAGTATTATTGAGTGATGTAGGCAGAGAGTATTTACTAGGAAACAACAGTACTTATATCTCGGCGATATCTGTACTTGACGAAAACCTTACAAAATTAATGCGAAAACCTGCACCGCCAACACATATTATTTGGGGCGGAAAAGACATGGTAATGCCAGTACAAGTTATACAACTACTTAGCTATTTGCTGAAAACACAATCAATCGATATTTATGAAACCGCAGGTCATTCACCGCAGAAAGAGTTTCCAATACAGGTGGCGAACAGTATTCATAACTTCATACAAAGTGGAGTTAAAAACCCTAAAAGCATCGATAAAATAGTCATTCATGATAAAAACATCATTATAAACTGCGACAACAATCAGAATGCCGACGTACTCAATAACGCTGTCTACTTAAAAGTTACCATTAAAAATTGTCAGTTGAAAAACACCATAAACAACCTTTCAGCCACACAATTAATTGCTGAAAACTCTAATATAACCCTCACCAATTTAAATCTAGATTCGCCAAATGACTTTAGTTTTGTATCACTTGAGTCTGACCTCAACATTTGGGGCGGTACCTTAAAAGGTTTATCTGTGGGCTATATAGAAGACAGTAATATTGAAATTCATGGTGCTGACATTTATACAAAAAATACGTTCGTGATCACTAATGTGCCCACCACTATTAATGTGTCACTAACACGCGCTCATCAAGGTAACCGAAGCTTTAGCTGGCACGGTATAGTAAGTGTAGGACTTTAATTGATTAAAAGTGATTAGTAAACATCCCCGGGGCAAGCCCTTCTGCTACGCAGAACTCACTTCGTGAGCGGGGTATTTTATTTAGAATATCGCTAACTGATTATCACTGTGTAACTGTTCGTAGTTATTACCTTGGCTTTTCACATATTTTCTGAGCATTGTTTCATCTCCATGCTTACCAACCGTACTGGAAAAATACCCATCAGACCAAAATTCACCACCCCATAATTGCTTTTTAACATGAGGGCATTTTTTGAAAACTTCTCTTGCTGTTAAACTTTTAATTATCGTTACAAGTTTAGTGATGCTATACATTGGTACAGACTGAACTAGAAAGTGTATGTGGTTTTCATCTGAGCCTATTTCTAAAAACTTTATCTCGTAACGTTTCTCTATTTCTGTACAAGTCAAAGTAATAACTCGATCAACACCAGCATCGACAACCGCCCTTCTATACTTCGCTGGGAGGACAAGATGGTAAATCAACACTGTCACATTGTGACTTTTATGGATAAATTCGCTCATGCATCTATTTTACGCAGCAAGCGGCGGGGAATAAAACCCTAAGAGATTTAAATACTGCTACCTTTAGCTTTTATTATACTGTTAGCGGGCATAATTCGAACAGTTTTCGTTGCAAAAAGTACTTCACGAAGAAAGTAACTTAAACCTATCGTCAGGGCGAGTGTAGACGATACGAACAATGAACCAACTACCCATTTAATTTCAATGCCTAGAGTCGACTTTATAAACAGTACAGCAATAACTAAACACACAAGTAATGCAGAGAGAGTACACGCAGTAATAGCAGAGCTGGCTAAGTCACGACGATGCTCAAGATAACCTTGTTCTATTTCATAAGATTCAATGTTAATAGATTCAGACTTACTAAATTGATCTGCAAGAAAACGCCCACGATCGATAATACGAGCAAGGCGCCCTGTCATAACATTCAGCATTCCCGCAATAGCCGTTAATAGGAAAGCTGGAGCTAATGCTAGCTGTATTACGTGGCTTACATCGCCAAAAGATGGTGCAGAGTCGAGCATATAGTATTAATTCTCATTTTTAAGAGCGAGCTTAATTGTGGTAAAGCTCTAATAAGTGTTTCAGATTAGAGATATTAACCCCCTAAGAAGCTAACATCCACAATAAACGTATATTGGCTTAGACGTACTAAATCAAAACGTTTTGTAATATTTAGCATCTATTCTTATGAAAAAAACCAGAGCTTTGATCAGTATTGTTCCGTCTCAATCGAGTATATTAGAAAATAAGTGACTAAATATTATCGAAGACTAAAGCTACAGCCCTAGTCTTCGATAACATAAAACTAACCGCCTGCAGCTCTAGATAAATAATCTTGATATGCTGGTAACGCAATTGCTGCAACAATACCAATAACAGGGATAATTAAAACAATCAGTCCCCAAATAGACCACTTGCGCTGTACACTTTGAAAATGCTCTACACTTTTCCATTTTTTATTACGCCAAGCCCATTCACGACCTTTAAAGCCGAGTACGAAAATCATAACAATGCCAATAAAAGGAAAAAATGCAAGTAACCCTATCCATGTACTATTTCCAAGAGCCCATATCCAGTTAAGTAGAAAAGCCCCCCAACTCCAACCTTTAATGCCTTCAGGCAATGCATGGTCTTTACCCATGCCTGATGTATTGTTTGCTTCTATTGTTAAGTCTGATTTTGGTGCTGAATAATTTTTATCCATTTATTTACTCTCCTTTTATAATACTTCAGCGCATACTTCTTATAAGTGTAACTTTGTACTTATGATGTAGTTGCGCAATTGTTTACTATTATCTCTGTATAAATTATATAAAGATTCTGTAGGAGTAATAGAGTTCTCTATTTCTCCGTATAACACTACACATTAAGCTAAACAAAGCGGTTAATGATAAGTGATTGTTTTTATTATCTGTACTGCCATTATTCTTTTTTTAGTAAGGTCTTTAATTGACAGAAACATATCGCTGCAGAATACAAAGATACACACATAAAGTATAACCCTGATTTAGAACGTACTATGTCGGTAGAAATAAAGTCAGGCAATGAATATATGCCAAAATAAACAGCGATACATCCTGCTAATACAGCAATAACTTTTCTCAGAAAGCTAAAGTGATAACTTAAAAAAATGAGACTCGCTAAACCGCAAACATAAATTAAAGTTAATCCATGAATCTCCGCATGATTAAAAAATGCCAGCGACCATAAGCCTAATAAAATGCCAACACCAGCAATGATAGTTGAACACTTATTTATACCTGAATCTGGATTTACAAAATAGAATTTATACCTGTATTTGTTTGACAATATGCATTCCGAAACGGTTATAGTTACTGGCGATCCATCGAACTTTATTTATTTTCAAAGATAAAAGTTCGACCTTCGCAGTATCAGTTATATTTCAGGTTACTTAACATAACGGTTTAGTCGCTATTAAGTTAATCAGGGTTTCTTCTCTTTCGGTAGGCGGTTTTATTCCGAATAAATTTTCACAAATCGCTAGGTCTTCTCTGCTCCACCATAAAAATGGGTAAGATATTTGTTCTAATTTTATTTCAAAACCTGAACTCTTGAGTAAATCTAAATATTCGTCTGCTGTTTTTTGTACGCTCATTGGATGGCGAAACAATAGACGTATGATCCACGAATGAATATAGCGTTTGGTAGATTCAGCAAATAATAACGTACCACCTGGCTTGATAATGCGTAAGAATTCTTGAAGGGCTTCCGGTTGATAAATAAGGTGATGAAAGGTTTGATGACAAAACAACATATCGACTGAATTGTCTTCTAAATCGATCATTGAGCCAGAGCAACGAATATAGTCAACGTTAGTTAGGTTATGTGCTGCTACTTGTTTCTTAGTTTCGTCTAGCATTTCTTGATCTATGTCCATCGCAATTAAGCGCTCAGGATTAAATCTAGCGTGCAGTTTTGTGATTGAATGGCCATAACCACAACCTACATCGGCAATAACATTAAAGGTTTTAGGTGAGTGTTTAAGTAAGTCTGTTAGGTCTTCTAGCGCAACTTCTAAAACATAATCAGTCCATGTTTTACTTCTAAGAAACCATTTGCCGAAAGCTGATTCTGGTACATGAGCTTCTGCTAATACATTTTTCATATTCATTCCATTGTTTAGCTGTTTTTGTTTTTGTTTTTGTTTTTGTTTTTGTTTTTGTTTTTTTAGCTACTTTAATTAATTCTAGTTAACTGCATTCATTTAGTTAAAATTTAACTTATTTAACTTATTTAACTTATTTAAATTTCTTAAAAATGAGTGAGGTATTGATACCACCAAAAGCAAAGTTATTACTCATTACGTATTCTGTGTCAATTTCACGCCCGTCACCTGTTATGTAGTCTAGGTTTCCACATTCAGGATCTATGCTATCTAAATTTAACGTAGGAGCAAACCAGCCATTATTCATCATTGAAATACTTGCCCAAGACTCAATAGCACCACAAGCACCTAAAGTGTGCCCTAAATAGCTTTTTAACGAGCTAATAGGAACATTAGATGAAACAGCCATTTCAGTTGCGTTAGTTTCTGCAATATCGCCTCTGTCGGTAGCTGTACCGTGAGCATTTACATAACCGATATCTGAGGCTTTTATACCCGCATCATTTAATGATTCAGTAATGGCAACAGCCATAGTTTCTTTAGTCGGTTGAGTAACATGCATACCATCTGAATTTGTACCGTAGCCAACTATTTCAGCGTAAATAGTAGCGCCACGTTTTATTGCATGTTCGTATTCTTCAAGAATAAGTGTACAAGCGCCCTCGCCTATAACTAGTCCATCTCTGTCTTTGTCGAAAGGTCTTGGTGTGTTTTTAGGTGTATCGTTTTTGGTTGTTGTTGCGTATAAGGTATCAAATACAACTACTTGGCTAGGGCATAATTCTTCACCACCGCCAGCAACCATCATTTCTTGTTTACCGAATTTAATGGCTTCGTAAGCATAACCAATGGCTTGCGAGCTAGATGTACAGGCTGAGCTTGTTGTGTAAATTCGACCTGAAATACCAAAGAAAACCCCAACGTTTACTGCTGTGGTATGGCTCATCATTTTTATGTAACTGGTGGCATTAATACCGTTCATATTACCTGATTTGATCAAGTCGCCAAACGCAACCATAGGTTCGCTTGAACCTGAAGATGAACCATAAGCTATGCCCATTCGACCAGACTTTAGATATTTTTCGTCAAGTAAGTCAGCATCAATCAAAGCATTTTCAGTCGCACTGGTTGCCATTAATGAAATACGTCCCATTGAACGTATTTGCTTGCGTTTATAATGTGCTGGGCGCTCAAAGTCTTCTACAGGTGCAGACAACTGAGTGTTTAAGCCATCAATCGCTTTAAGTGACTCATCTATTTTTACGGCATTTTTTTTCTTGCGTAAGTTCGCTTCAAAATCTTCCCAATTATGTCCAAGGGAAGTTATAGCCGACATTCCGGTAACAACAACACGTTTCATTTAACAGTAGACCTCTTATTCATACAATTTAACTTTTTTATTGTTTATTTAGTTATTTTAATTTTATTCGTCAAAGCTAAATTGTTATAGCTGTTCAGCTAAAAACTTAGCTGGGTTTTCAGGTTGAAATACATTAATTCTTGCTGTTGCTATTTCGTTATCATTTTCTGAAATAGCACAATCAAAAGCGCTTAAGCCTGATTCATCACGATACAGCCTTTCTACTTTGATAATTAACTTCGTGCCTTTAATAAAAACAGGACGATCGCATTTGTATTTTCGACTACTCACCAAGAATCCAATCTCAACCTTCTTGCCTTGTTTTATTTCATTAGCATTTGCGTAGGCAGCAATACTTTGCGCCATATATTCTATACCTACGTAGCTAGGCACACCTTGTAAGTTTTCACTGTAAAGTAAGCTATTTTCTGTGATCTCGTGGCTACAAACACCACTTTCTTCTTCAAATGATAATAACTTATCAAGAAGGATCATAGGCTCGGCATGTGGCAGCACCGATTCGATACTAAAATTATTCATATTATTTTCCAATGAGCACACTCACATTATTACCGCCAAATGCAAAAGAGTTAGATAAACAAGCATTAAAACCGCCCTCTTTTTTCTGACCAACTGACGTTAACGCGATAAGGGGAAGTGCTTCATCTCTTGCTTCATCCCAACAATGTGGAATATAAAGTTCATTATCTTGCGTTAGCATTAACCAACATAAACCTAATTCGGTTGCACCCGCAGCACCTAAGGTATGACCTATCATGCCTTTTACCGAACTACAGGGTGTTTGAGTACCAAATACTTGCTCGACAGCAATAGCTTCCATTGAGTCGTTTTTCTTGGTTGCTGTGCCATGTAAGTTAATATAATCAACATCGCTAGCTTTTAGCTGTGCTTGGCTTAATGCTTGTTGCATTGCACTTACTGCGCCTTCACCTTCTGGATGAGGTGCTGACATGTGATGCGCATCGCTTGATTCACCACAGCCAAGTAGCTTAATTTCGCCTTTGTCTTGTCTCAATACACACAAGGCTGCTGCTTCACCTAAGTTAATGCCGTCTCTATTAATACTAGATGGCTGACATATACCTGATGAAGTTGAATCTAAAGCACTAAAACCATTCACTGTCATGCCACATAAAGAATCAACACCGCCAACTATGGCTGCATCAATAATACCTGCTAGCATTAATTCTTTGGCTGTAATAAAAGCTTTTGCACTTGAAGAACAAGCGGTAGAAATAGTATAAGCAGGACCTGATATATTTAATTCATCGCTAATAAACTCAGCTAAATTAAACATTTCTTGCATGCGGTAATCATAACTTTCAGGAAATTCACCTTGGTTATTTTTAGCAAAAACCGCTTGTTCACCTTCAAATATACCAGAAGTACTTGTACCCACAATAACGCCAATGCGGTGCGAAGGAGTTGTTAATTTAACATCTTCAATTTCTTTTTCTAGCGCCAGCAAAGCCAATTTAGCCAGTTGATTATTACGTGTTTTAAAATGATCTGGCTTATCTTCTAACGTAGGTAGATTGGCATTAACTTCGCCAACAAATAAACTACCTTCGTTTAACAGTCCATCGCGTTCAACTAGCCCTGCACGTAAGCCAGCTAACATGTTTTTCTTAATATCTTGGTTGCTATTCCCTAAAGCATTTACTAAAGAAAAATCGCTTAAAAAGATATTTCCCGATTTATTATTTGTCATTTAATTGCTCTATCACTAGCTCGTATTGTTCGGCTTTATTTTCTAAAATCACACGTTCTGCTGTGTAGGTTACCTTAACGAATACCTGCTCTTTATGTTTAATTTCTCTTACTTTGTGACCATTTTCAATAAACTCTATTATTGAATACTCTGCTGACAGACCTTTTTTAATGGATGATACAGGCCACTTCACCCATTGAATATCACGAATAAACTGTAAAACAAGATCTTGGCTAAATTGAGCACTAACTAAATCGACTAAGCCAGCATATTGATGCCATTTAGCTTGAATAATAGGTAAGCCGCTGTAAGTCATCGCCACCATATTTAGGCTTTGTTCGTAATACTCAACTTGAGTCAGTAACTTTTGCATTTGTTTATTTTTAAAAACAATTGATTCTAAAACTGAAGTTCCTACTAATGTTTCTGGCACAGCTTGTAAGGTATAAAAGTCACCTTGCGATACTTTGCTAGTAAATAGGCTCGAACAGGCACTTAATAAGGTAATAAGTACAGTTATTAAGATAGCAAGCTTAAACTTTTTCAGTAATGAATAGATTCTCATTACTCGTTGCTCTCATTGCAAATATCAACCAAGGCTGCTAATCGACGTTCTGTTTTCGCTACATAAGGGTTTGTTTCGTCCCATGCATAACCGGCTAAAATAGAACAAATCATCTCTTTTACATCGTTGCCATCTTCTTGGAAAAAAATAACGTTTTGCAGATTGGTGTCGTACCAAGACATAACAAAATGTTTGAACACTTCAATACCACATCTTAATTTTTCGCTGTATTCAACTTCCCAAGAAACCGATTCACCTTTTAATTGACGATTGAGTACTTGAGTTGCCAATGAAGCTGATTTCATTGCTATGGTAACGCCTGATGAAAATACAGGATCTAAAAACTCGCCAGCATTGCCTAATAAAGCAAACTTATCGCCATATAAACTTGTTACATCAGACGAGTAGCCTTGTAAGGCATTTACTTTATTTACTTTTTTATGATTTTTTAATAACTCAGCTAAATAAGGTTCTTCGCTAATGAAAACATCAAGTAAAGCTTCATTCGATAAATGCTTATTCGCTTCAAAATATTCAACATCGCCGACAACACCAAAGCTACAAGTTCCGTCTGAAAAAGGGATCAACCAAAACCAAATGTCGTTTTTCTCTGGATGTACGGTAATAAGGATTTTTTTACGATCGTAATTGGTATCTGTAATACCATCTTCAATATGACAAAATAGTGCTTTACGATTTGATAAGGTACTTGGTAATTCTAGCGATAATAACTTAGGTAATACACGCCCAAAACCACTGGCATCTAAAACAAATTTAGCTTGAATAATACTTTCTTTTTCATCGCTTACAACGGATAAAGACGCATAATCTTCGGTAAAGCTAATACCTTTCACTTCTTGCTTAAAACGAATGTCTGCACCAATTTCTTGTGCTCTATCGGCTAACACTTTATCAAACAAAGCGCGTTTAACTTGATAAGTAGTGCCATGTCCTTCACTAAATTTTTTAGTAAAGTCGAAACTTGAATGTTCGCCATTACGATAGAAAGCTGCGCCATCTTTAAATTGAAAACCAAGGGCTTCGGCATTATCAATCACGGTATCAAGCATGTTAGCTTCTTCAAGAAAACTCATGCAATAAGGTAATAAACTTTCGCCGATTGAGAACCTTGGAAAGCTTTCTTTTTCAACCACAACAACATTCCAGCCTTGCTGAACAAGAATACTTGCCGCAACAGCACCTGAAGGTCCTGCGCCTATAATAGCGACATCAAACTTTTCAATTTCAGTCATTTTTCCGTTTTTCCCTTAAAGTGGTAGCTGGTTTCGTAGCTGACAGCTTGGTAACTGTTTTAGTAACAGGTTTAGTCACTAATTTAGTAATCATGGGCGCAAACAGAAAGGTGAACACAATACCAATAAATACTGTTTGGCCAAAGTTCGAGATAGCAGGAGTTGAGCTAAATCCTAACATTGCAAAAACAAATATAGAGCTTAACGCTGACATAAGTGTTGTTTGAGTAATGGATGGTGAAAAGCCATGTTCAGCGTAAAACACCGAATAATCAAGACCTAAGGCTAAAATAACTAAACCTGCAGCGACATTAAATAAATTAACATAACCTTGTGATAATTGACTTATCGCCAAAGCGACAGTAAAAGCGATAACAGGCACCAACGCACCAACGCAAGCACGTCGCCAGCCATATCTAAAAGTAAATACAACAAAAGCCGTAGCAAAAGCGACAGCAAAAACCAGTAATAATACTTCTCTGAAAAGTGATAGCTCTCGCTCAGTATCCGCTAAGGTGTCTACAAAAATACTATTATCAGTAACTTTATTGCCATTCAAAGACGTTAGCGCATCAGATAAGGCTTTTACGTCAGTGATATTTGAAAATCGAACAATAGAATAATAACCACCATCGTCTTCAAGCCATTTATGTTTAAAGGTTTTACCTAACTGTGTTTCAAACCATGCACTAGGAGTTAGGTATTGCTGGGCTGATTGTACGTTATTCGCGTTTAAACCTAATAACGAAGAGAACGAGTTGAAGTACTGATTTTTAGCTGCGTTTATTAGTAATTTATTATCAAGCTTTTGTTGCTTAACTGAAGGTAACCATTGAGTAATAGCTTGGTAACTACCAACAACATTATTCCCTTGAAGACGATTTAATAAAGGTAATATTTGCTCTTCATTTTCTAATAAAGCTTGTGGAGTTTCGCCTTTAACTAATAAGTATTGATTATCAAACTTCTGCCCGAGTATGCTTTTAACTTTTTCTTCATTATCAGCTAAGTGATCAGATACACGATAAAAAGACTTTGGGTTATCTAAAAAGTTAATGTTCACTAGGCTAGCGATACAAAGTAAGGCTAAAGCGCCAAACACAATAATACTGGCTTTATTTTTGTTTAATAACTTCTGATGAAACTGATTAACTTTATGATAAAAAGCAGCTGGTTTTTCACGGCTGAAGTTTAATTTTTTATGTAGGTAAGGAAATACCAATAACACAGTTAATAACGCGCCAAGTAAACCAAAAACAGTAAACACGGCGATTTGTTTAAAGATGACAAACGGAACAATCAACAGTAATAAGTAACCGAGTGTTGTGGTGGCAAAACTGAGCACTAAAGACATACGGATTTTAGTGAGTGGTGAACCTTGTTCTGGGCTAATATTTTGTAACTCGGTAAAGCTATGAAAACTGTAATCGACAGCTATACCAATTAACGTAATAGCGAATACCATAGTCAGTAAGTTCACTTCATCAAAGAATATATTAAGGCCGATAAAGCCGTATAAAATACTAACGGAGATAAGAAACAGCGTAGCAATAACTACTGATACTCGACGATAAGAAATAAAGATGAGAAACAAGGTCGCAATAAGTGATAAACCGCCTAATACCTGCATTTCGCTTTGCGCACTGCTACTGGCTTCATCACTGTAAAAAATGCCGCCTGTTCTTATATATTCCACTTCAGGATTTAAAGGAATGTCATTCAAGGCTGAAACAATCGCTTTTGCCTTGTTTACATTTAATGCCCCTTCCTTGGTATTTATGGTGACCAAAATATAGATAAGATGGTTATGAGTAACCGTTAAATAACCATCATTAGAAATATTAATTTTGTTTTGTGGGAACGGTGAGCGATTCAAGAAATCAGCAAAAGATAAGGTTGGGTTTTTCTCTAAGGTTTGTGCAACTAGCTGATCGCCAATTTGATTAATAAGCTCAAATTCAATTTTGAATATTTTATTGAGATCTTTATTTTCTAAAGCGGTTCTAAACTGAGGAGATAATACTTGTTGCTCAAAACCTTTATAGCTTTGAATCATGGTACTTTGATTGGGAATGTTCGAGAGTTTACCCGTAACGCTGCCAATGTCGGCAATAGCTTTAGCTTGTTCAATAAAAGCGTTTGAGGCTTGTTTAGCTTGTTCTAAGTTTGAATGACCAATTAAATAAATTTGTGTGGTATTAGCTTGGCTATTAATTTTTTGTTGAATAGCTTGCCAATTATTGTGGATGCTTTCACTAAATAACGAGGTTAAATTAGCATTAATACTCACTGGCTTATTTATAACTAGAAAGAGTAATACCACAATAAAAATGAGGCATTGAGCGCCCCATAAATACAGTTTATTAATGGATGTTAAATTCATTAACATCGTCATCTGATAAAGTTGTAGAAGTTTGCGTTAGCGATATTTTGGTGGTGTTTTTTTGTATGTCTGTTATCAATACTTCACGCATACCTTCTTGCTCACCTAAACATAATTCTAACAAACTGATCGCTTGAACTAGCATAGTGTCTTTAGGTTCTAGCAATAAACATCGGTTATTTTTTTCCGTAGCGTTCCATTGTTCTTTATTGATAGTGCCTGTAAAAACCGCTTGGATAAGTGTTTCAATACTCGCATGCGTTGCCATTTTTCGGTAGTAATGAGAAATGCCCTCTACGGTTTTAACTTCTTCGTATTGGAAGATTTCACTATCGATAATCAAGAGTTTTGAAAATACAGGCGAGTTAACCTGCCAAAGTATATTGTTGTTATATACTTTAAAAATACCGCTCGACTTTATAGGCGTAGTTAGAAAAGTGAATTTTTTTTCTTGGGTAAAGCTAGCCACACCCTGCTCGATTTTAAATTGTTCAATTTTAAAGTGTTCAACTTTGGACTGTTCAGCTTTGAAGTCTTCAATTGGCTCGTTAGCTTTTGCCTGAGTAAAAACGCTAAGTGTTAAACAACAAACGAGCAAACGCGAGAGTAATTTATTCATCTTTAATATACGGCGCTAGTTTTTTTAAAAGTATGGCTGGCGACTCGTATTGCATTTCATTGGTTGTCATATCAACAGCCACTTGCACGGTATAAGCTTTTGTTAATGTTTCACCTGATTCCGTATCAAATATACGGTATGAAATTTTTAAACGTGATTCATACTCAACTAAAGTTGCTTCAACACGTATTTTGCTACCAAAACGCGCTGGCTTAACGTATTTAAGGCGCATATCAACAATCGGCCACACGTAACCAGAGTCTTCCATATCATTGTAATCATATCCAAAAGCACGCAGTAAATAACAGCGCGCGTCTTCAATATATTTTACATAGTTACCATGCCAAACCACTCGCATCGCATCAACATCATAAAACTGTACGTCTATTTCTGTTGATGCTGTAAGTAGGCCTTTAACTTGTCTCATAAAGGTCCCAGCGTTCTTCTTGAATATAGCTAATCGTTTGTCTTAACAGTTTATCGGTTGGGCGATCTTCTTCAAGTAACTCAAAGAAACTTGAAACATCATCAACCATAGCAGCAACATCAGCAGTTAAAGAATCTTTAGATAATTCATCATTAATAATACGCAGTCTTATACCTTGTACAGACGCTAAAAGAGTAGCCGCTAGTACTTGCTCAGTCAGTTGTAATATACGTAAACAATCACGTGCAGCGATTGTACCCATGCTAACTTTGTCTTGGTTATGACATTCAGTAGAACGTGAAAACACACTCGCAGGCATTGTTAACTTAAGCGCTTCGGCAGTCCAAGCTGAACAGCCAATTTGAATCGCTTTAAAACCGTGATTAATATGTCTTCTTTCGCCTGTAGCACCCGTAAGGTTAGGCGGTAAACCATGGTTCATTTTAATATCAACCAATGTGGCAATTTGTCTATCTGCTAAATCAGCTAAGTTAGCGACACAGTTTTTCATTGAATCCATTGCCATGGCGATATGACCACCATAAAAATGACCACCATGTAAAATATGCTCGCCAATACCATCAATAATTGGATTATCGTTTGCACTGTTTAGCTCGTTTTCAATCATAGTTCGTAGCCAAGGTAAGCTATCCGCTAGCACACCAATAACATGTGGTGCACAACGAATTGAATAACGATCTTGTAAGCGATGTGAATTACGTGGATGCGTATGATGGTTCAAATCAGTTTGGATCCATTTAGCAATTTGGTTCTGACCTGGGTGAGGTTTTACACTAAAAAGAATATCATCAAAATGGTTACTGTTACCTTTAAGCGCTAAGCTTGAAAGTGCAGTGATCCTTGCCATTAATTTAGTCGCATATTCAGCACGTTTAAAAGCAGTACAGGCTAAAGCCGTCATTACCGCAGTACCGTTCATTATTGCTAGACCTTCTTTAGGTCTTAACTTGATAGGTTTTAAACCTTCTTTTTCAAACGCTTCGCTAGAGGGAACAATCTCACCTTTGTAGTAAGTATCTCTTTCACCAATTAAAGTACCTGCAACATACGATAACGGTGTTAAATCACCACTTGCACCTACTGAGCCTTCTTCTGGTATTACAGGAAGAATGTTGCGGTTAAGTAGCTCAACTAATAAATCCAATAAATTCCAGCTAACACCAGAATAGCCGCGCGATAACGAGGTTAAACGCGTTGCTAAAATAGCACGTGATTGCTCAGGAGTGAAAAAATCGCCTAAGCCACAGCCATGAAAACGCGTAAGGTGCATTGGAAGCTCTTCAACTAAATTTAAAGGCACTTCAAACATAACTGAATCGCCATAACCTGTTGTTACGCCGTAGATATGACCTTCTTCTTTCAATATTTTATCTAAGAAACGTACGCCAGCATCAATGCGTTCTTTAAAATCTTCTGCTTGAGAAAGTGCTACAGGGTCTTGTGATTTAGATACATTAACAATGTCTTCAATCGTTAAATTACCTTCACCAAACAATATTTTTTTATTATTTTCGCTATTCACTTAGCGCGTCTCCAATTTAATATATTTTTATAGTCGTTCTTATAAAACCACTATCACTTATCTTTTCTATACTTGTGCCGCTTTACTTGTAACGCTTTTTTGTATCAGGCTTCTTACTTTTTCTTCTGCCAAAAACTAAAGAAGTTAAACCATTGATACGGTTCTTTACGACAGTAAAATTCTAATCGCTGAGCATATTTTGTGGCAAGCGATGAGAAGTATTCATTTCTTTCTTTACGTTTAACTTTTGTCGGCTCTGCAAATTCTTCAACATAAGCTGAGTAGCGCCCTTCTTCTTTCAAGCAAAACATTAAAAACACTTTACAGTCCATAATTGATGCGAGTGCAAAAGGTCCTTTAGCAAAAGGCGCATTTTCACCAATAAAAGGAACATTATAAACACTATCAGGATTATTCACTGACGTTCTATCTGCAAAAATGACGATAGCTTCTCCATCTTCAATTTTTTGTTTTAATTGAATAGAATCCGCAGGTCCAAAATCATTAATATGAATAAAGTTAATGGCTGCATCTTGGTTAACTTTTTTAAGGAAGTTATTGAATGATGGCGTATGCTCGTTGTACGTAATCACGTTGAGCTTACGTTTATTTTCGCCTGTGCTAAATATTGCACGACATACTTCCATATTACCTAAATGCGCACTAAAAATTACCGCACCATTGGCATTAATTAATGCTTGGTAAGCGTCATCATTTTTAATGTCGATATCTTCAATATTCACTTTACCTAACCAAGCATCGAATTTGTCGACGATAGATAAGCCAAAGTTATAAAATACTTTAAAACCTTTCCTAAATAACTGCCCTTGTGTGAGCTGAGTATTATTTTTATGCAGGTACATATTATTTAAATAATGGTGGATGCTCTTTCTCGCCACATCGCCCGTTAAGTAAAAATAAACCATGACTGGAAATAAAATAACTTTAAAAACCCAATTACCTAAATATTTATGAACAAACACTAGCACTTCAATGCCAAGCATAGAGCCGCGTTCTTTTAACTTAGACCAATGTAAGTCTGCTTCATTTTCTTGCTGAGGAGCTTGTTTAGGGTCTTGCTTAGGTTCGGTGTTTGACGATGGTTCAGTCATTAATTCTTCTTCCATTTTTGCATTAGTATTTTTGGAAAGTGTAGCAACATACCAAAAAATAAACGTGTGTGCATTTTGCTAATAATGACATTGTCTTTAAATGCGTGAAAATGAGAAATGCCAAACTCAGGGTAATGCACTTTAGTTTCTACAAACTTAACAGGAACACCTTGCCAAATAAGCTTAACCATCACTTCAATATCAAAGTCCATACGATTACCGAGCGAAGTATTCTGAATAAGCTTTTCGTATGCCGCTAAAGGATAAACCCTAAAGCCACACATTGAATCGATTACTTTAAAAGAGAGTGTTTCTACACCTACCCAAAAATGCGTAATGTAACGCCCATAGAATCGACCTTTAGAAATTGAGTCGTCGTAAACGGGCTGTCCGCTAATTAAACTTTGTGGTGCTTTCGCGGCTTCAGTAATAAACCGCTGAATATCTAATAAGTCATGTTGCCCGTCTGCATCTACTTGTAATGCATGAGTCATTTTCATTTCAATTGCAGCCGTTAATGCCGTTTGCATTGCTGCACCTTTACCACCATTTTCAGTACGGTGAATTAAGGTAACTAAAGAAAATTCGTTTGCAACGTTTTCTAAAATTTCACGTGTTGAGTCTTGGCTGCCATCATTAACCAGAATAATAGGAAAGTTAAACTCGCATAAAGAAGCAACGGTTTCCTTAATAACAATGTCGTGGTTATAACACGGAATAACGAAACAATATTGCATTAGCTGTACACAACTCGGCCAGAAGTATGAGCGCCATGTTCTGAGCTGTAATTAAAGCTAACTTTGGTTTCAGACATTTTTTTAAGGGTGAGTTTCACTTGATATTCAGGGGCAATAATTACTTGGAATTTAAGTGCATCTACTGATAAATGTTGTTCTATGTTCAAGTTGAAGTGTTCTTGAATATAAAGCATTGCCCAATGAACCTGTACTACACCAGCTAAAATTGGAGCTTCAGGAAAGTGCCCTTCAAAGTAATACAGATCAGCAGGAATAGTTAAAGATAAAACCACTTCGTCTTCACTTTTCTCTACTAAATTAATTTGAGGGAATATCACTCGATTAGTCAAAGAATTTCTCCATGTCTTTTTTATTCAATTTCCCTGAAGAATTATAAGGTAAAGCGTCTATATAACGAAATCTTTTAGGAATAGCGATAGCTTCTAGATCTTGCTGAAGCAAAGCGGTAATTTGTCGGTTAAAAACTAAATTTCGACTTTGTGATAGCTTATCTTTAGCTTCAGCAGTAAGTACAACGACAGCGACGACTTGTAAGCCACGTTTATTAACAGCAGTTGAACAATAAACGTCATCAATAAAATCGAGGGCTTTTAAGCATTGCTGAACATGATCGAGGGAAACTCTTTTTTCTTCTATTTTGACGATACGGTCAATACGACCACATAATTCAAATTGATTGCAGCTGATTAAGTTAATTTTATCATCGCAAGCATACCAACCTGTTTGGCTAATATAAGGTGATTTAATTTTTAAACATTCAGTTTTATCATCTAAGGCAACTTTAATATTATCAAAAGCAGTCCAGTATTGATCTTGCACGGTAAAACGCTGACGCCATGCAATACCGCCAGTTTCAGTGCTACCCAGTATTTCAAAAGGTGATTGTTTTAACTCTTCAGCCAATTGTAAGCTGGCTTCTAAACTTAAAGGGCCGCCAGATGAAAACATACAAGCAATATGTGTTGAAATACTTTGATAAACATTGTCTTTAATCAGACGATGAAAATGCGCAGGACTACTCATTAACGTTACTTTTCCTAATTGATATTTAGCAATGTCGTGACATAAGTGCTCTGGATATTCATAAGGTTGAAGTATCACGCTTCTTCCTGTCCAGATAGGCCAAATAAGCTTAAACAACAAACCGTAAATATGCTGATGAGAAACCGTTGAGACGATACATGAGTTGTTAAGTAAATGACCAAAACAAGCTTCTAAATGTTTAACTTCAGTTAATAAATGCGAGAGCTTTTTATCAATGGCTTTTTCTTTGCCTGATGAACCTGAAGTATATAAGGTGATTTTTGTATTGAGATAAACTGTTATTTCGGTGTTTTTATGAGTTACATCACTTTCTAAAATGCCATCACTCTTGTATACCACAGTATTCTCAAACGCTAATGCTTGTGAACCTGCAACACCCTGCACTTCATCTAAGCAAGACTTTAACTGATTAGCAGTACCGTTTTGCGGTAAGACAATAGCTTTTTTAGCACTAAGCAATGCAAAAAATAATACTGAGAATTCGTAAGCGTCTTCACAATAAAGTAACCAAGTTTCAGCAGGGTTTTCTAAAAAGATAGATCGGTGAAAATGAACCGATTCAGCCCATTGCTGATAAGTTTTATTTTGAGAAACAAAAAATGTTTTAGAACTAGGTAATATAATCTGATTGGTCATTAGCTTTAAATCGTTTTCTAACTATCCATTCGCCTAAAAATAAGACGCCCATTAGTACATAAGAAATCAAACCATTATAAAGCGCCCAAATTTCATCGCTTAAAAATACAGTAACAAGTGAGATCAAAGCATTAGCCAAGAAAAATACACACCAAACCTTTGTGACCTTTTTGGTGTATTCAACTGAATTTACCGTCAGCTTACCTCTGGTACCCGCTATTAAAGTAATGACAGCAGGAGGTTTAATAATTGAATATAAAAACATACTCAAAAAGCTCAAGCTCATAACAACAGGATATAACTTCAATAAAAATGATGAGTTACTAAAAAAGCTAAGCATTAATAAAATAATAATATTAATGCCTGCAACTTTAATAAAAGGAATGTTTGTGGTGGTTTTACTGTAATAAAAACGTAAACCCGCTAAACAAACTAAAGCAAGTGCGATATATGCTGGCTCTACCCATTGTAGCCCGAAGAATACGATTAACGGATAGAATACAAAAACACTGCCAAGGATGATCTGTTTCATTAAATCTAGCTAGTAGCTAATTTTTCAACTGCATCAACCACATCTTTAACGGTTCTTACTTGTTTAAAGTCTTCTGGTTCTATTTTTTTACCTGTGATTTCTCGTAGTTTCACAACAAGGTCTACAGCATCAATGCTGTCTAAGTCCATGTCTTCATACAAGTGTGCATCAAGTGATATTTCGTCTTCTTCAATTTCAAATAAAGTCACTAATATTTCACTTAATACTTGGTAAATTTCGTCTCTGTTTTTCATGTAAATTTAATACCTAATATTTATTTATTTTGTTCTATAAATTGGCATAATGATTTAACTGAGTAAAAATGCTTTTTACTGTCTTCAGAATCACCGTCAATTTTTACATTATACGCTTTTTTAACTGCCACACCCAGTTCTAATGCGTCTATTGAATCTAAACCTAAGCCATCAATAAATAACGGTTCTTCGTCTGAAATATCTGCTGGTTCAATATCTTCTAATTCTAATGTTTCAATTATCAGTTGTTTTACTTCTGTGATTAACTCATTCATGAGTGGTAAATTCCTCTTTATAATATTCTACTAAATCTCGAGTAAGTTCCCTTACTGAGTTAGAAACTGATCCAGCTTCTCTATATTTTTGCGTTGATAATACAGGATTAACAACTAACTTAACTGTAAATTTTTTATCGGGTATCTGATACCAAGCTAATTCTTTGGTTAACGTTGTAGGTGTAACCGTTAAAATAATCGGAACAATATCGGCTTCAGCCCTAATAGCTATATTGGCTGCGCCACGTTTAAAAGTTAAAGGCTTGCCTACGGAACTACGTGTCCCTTCGGGGAAAACGATTAAGTTATTACCTTCTTCAAATGTTTTATTGCAGTCTTTTAAAAAGGTATCAGGATCTTCTTCGTTATTGATATAGCCCGTATTACTAACAACACCTTTTAAAAATGGATTTTTCCATAAGCCTGCTTTAACAACACAATCAGCATTTTCGATAATAGAAATTAAAACCACTACATCAATAAGTGATGGATGATTGGCAATAACTAATTTGCCTTTATGTTCTTTGAGTTGTTCTTCGTTTTCAATTTCGAGACTTAAAATCCCAACAAAGCTCATGTAGTTAACGAACATCTTAAAAGTTTTATGTACAACTTTTCTAGCGCTGTACTTACGTTGATACTCATCATGTCTATGTATAAAGTTAACAACAGGAAATACAATAATTGTTAATAAGATGCCACCTAAACCAAATAAAGTGAATGCAGATCCTGTTGCAAAAATTCGCCAATATTTGTTTAGTTTATTCAAAGTAAATTTCTACTCATTTGCCATTGATAACGTGTAGATTGAATAGCTGCTGTTGTATTTTTCCCGTGGATAAACTTTAAGAACTCAAGCGGCTGGAAGCTTTCATCTTCTTGGTGATTAGCCGTTTGTGGTTCGAAGCTTAATGACATACTTGAATCAGACTGTGCTTTGCTTAGTACAAATGCTATGGCTAGGGTTTGCTCTTTATCTGAAACAAATTGGTTGTATTGTTCAGGTACGATTTGATCGGTGTAAACAACAAGTACTTGGTCTAAATTTTGGCTTTCTAATTTTGCGTAAGCATCAACTACCGCCATCATTAACGAATCTTCACCTGCAGAAATAGCTGTCATCGCCTGTTTGTTTTTAGCAAAAATACTATACAAACCAGCAACCGCATTATGCACAGACAAACCAAAGTTCGTAGGAGATAAATCACTTTTAGTAGCAACATCTTCAATCAGCTTAGCGGTTTTATGTAAATCGCCATGACGTGATGAAAACACACAAGGAATGTCACTTATGTTGTTACCTAAAGATTCAAGAATGCAATGAAATGAGAATTTAGCGAACGGACTTAAGCGTCTTCGCTGCATAGGAGGAATTTGTTTTAATGGTGGTAGATCGTCTTCAGGTGAATATTCTAATTCCCCTTTAGCCCATAACTGCCAATCTTCTGTAGTACGTATATTTCCATACCATGCCACGCACTTTTCAATAGCAAACTTCATATATATATCAACCGCTCCTTTATCAGTAAATTCTACCTAATGCACTAGCTCAATTCAACTAAAGAATAAATACAACGAGTCAATTAATATGAATAAATACAAGGTAATAAGTTAATAAAAACAATTAATAAGAGAGGTTTTAACTTGTGTAATACTGCCAAGAAATAGCACTATTTTTATTGCACGTGGTTTCGGAAATATTATTATTTGAACGATTATAATCTAATAACTCAACAACGACAGTTCCCACAAAAGAATCTGACTCGTGAGATAAGCTAATGGTGTTATAAGCAAACGGCTCTTTAGCTAAGATAATTACACCATAATTTTTCTTTAGTACTGGTGAACAATCAAAAGAAAAAGAGTCTCTTAAATTAGCTGCCGTAGCTTTGGTTAATGCTTCTTTTACTGTCCATAATTGATAAAAACTCACAGGCTGGTACTGCCCTGCTTTAATACGAGTTAATTCATTTAGTGTGCAAATTTCTGCAGATAATTCGATAAAGTTTCTTGGCTTTATTTTCTCTACATCTATTCCAAGCTTTAATTGACGTTTACTAACACACACTGCAGCGATAGGACCGCTATGAGTAATTGAAATGGAAAAGTGATATTGCTGATTAATAATTAACTGATGATAGTTTTCGATGTGGTAGCTTTGTATTGAATGTTTATCTTCATTTAGTAATTCAAGCACAGCTTGCTGTAATAAAAATCGACTTAACACGAGTTGCTTACGCTTTAGCTGACTTTTCATCTTATCAAAACGTTGTTTATCTAGATCATTCAGTAATAAGGTAAGATTTTCATATTGTTCAACAAACCAAAGCTCACTGATTTTTGAGTATAAAATAAGTTCAGACATGATAGGTTTTAAAACAGACTTTGAATAAGTGACGGAACGGGTATATCTGCCTCTTGTTTTATTAGGGTATCAATATCTAAGTTTGTATCTGAAATTTCTAAGATTTGAGTGTTTGCTAGAGATGTATTTTTACTGTTATGCGCTTCAACAATAAAAGCATAACATTGACGATAACTTTTAGTTAAATGCCAAACAACAATTACACCTTGTTCACTGAAACCTTCTAATAAGTCTACTTCAGCAAGAGCGCAACTTTTCAAAAAGGGCTTTTCACTAGCACCAATAAAGATGTTTGGACCTTTGATATTGAACTCTTTCGCTATATAAAAATTTGCTGCATTACCAACAGTAGCAATAAAGTCGAATGGGCGAACAGATTCATTATTATGCATATTGCTAAGTACCGATTGAAAAAGATCGACACTTAAATATTCCGCTGCGCTATACAAAGAAAGTTTGTTTTCGACTTTAAATTGACTATCGATTAACTCTGTAGCATAACCAGGATTATTACTCGCAACATAGTCATTACTCGTATGAGAGTGCTCTTGATTAAATAAACGATGTACCGTGAGTAAAGAAATTAACGTAAAAGTATCGAGGCGTCTTACGGGCAACTGGGTTTCGGTTTTGACTAAATTACGAATTTCTTTATCGGTAAGTTCGTTAGATAAACTGACTTTTTCATATCTAACCAAAGATAACTTATCCATTGCCCTCATCATATATTTCCCTCTGTAATAAATTCAGAAGATATAGGGTTAACTACCTTTATATTTTTTAAGATGATCGCAGCATTATTACCACCAAACCCAAAGTGATTAAGTAGCATATATTTTGATGACGTAATAGCTTTAGCTGATTGTAAAAAGGGATATAAAAGTGTCTGTGGACTTTCCAGTTGATAGTGGCAACGTGGTAAAATCTCTTTTTGAAAAACATCTTCAAGAATTGCTAGCTCTAACACACCACAAGCACCTAAAGTATGACCTAAAAAAGATTTAAAGCCGATTATGCTCGGATGAACATTTACTTCAACAGACAAAGTTTCAGCATCAGTGTGTTTAACCTTTTTCGTGTTAAATAAACCCGCAATAGCATTGTATTCAGCTAAATCGCTTTTTTCAGAAGCTGTGCCATGAATTTTAATCAAATCGATATCTATTGATCTTATGTTGGTATTACTCAGGGCTTTTTCTACCACTTGTGTAATATGCTCACCTTCTTCATCAGTAATCGTTAAACTAAAATCATCACACGATGAATAACCACCTAAAACTTCAAAAATAGTCGCTGAGTTTTGTTGAGTAGATAACACTAAAACACCAACACCCTCACCTAATATCAAACCATCACGTGTATTTGAAAAAGGTTTAACGCCTGTTGTGCTAAACAAATCTAACGAGTCGAAACCACTTACTGATAATTGATTATAAAACTCACAACCTATAACAATCGCATGTTTAATTTTGTTATGTTTAATCAACTGAGCAGCATATAACAAGGCATTAGCACTAGAAGTACAAGCAGTATTAAAAGTGTAATGTATGGTATGTAAACCAAATAACTTAGTTAGTGTTTGGCTGAGTTTATCTGTTTGAGAAAGCCATATTGATTCAGAAGAGTCAGGTTTAACACATGAAATATCAAGTGATGTAGAACCTAAAAACAAAACGGTTTCGCTTAGCTCTTTTGCTGTTAAATTAGATTGTTTGAGTGCTTTTTCTATTTGAGTTGATAAAAGTAGGATCATCTCATCAAAGCTTTTATCTAACTTATTTTTATTTATTGGGAAATATAAGGCACTTTTATTCTCAGCAGCAATAGTAACGTCAACCAAATTAGCTTGACTATCATCTATTTGCTGACATTCTTGTTGATCACCAATAGCACTAATAGATGAAGTGGCAATAACAAAAACTGAATTCATTGGCATTCCTCATATTCAAGGTGGTAATGTTTAAGTGCATAATGTTTAAGTACGTAATGAGAAGAAATAAGTGCCATATTAGCTATTTTCATTAATCAAATTAGCAATACTATTTATGGTGGTTAAATGTTTTCGGCTTTCTTTAGAACCTTCTACTTTTACTGCAAAAGTTTTTTTAAAAACTAAAGATAACTGCAGTGCATCTAAAGAATCTAAGCCCACTCTAGATTCACTACCAAATAACATTTCATCATCTGTAATATCTTGCCAAGCAATATCATCTTCTTTTTCACACTCTTCAACGATCATCTGTTTTAGTTTTTGTTTTAATTGTTCTAATTCCACGTTAGTTTCCTGATCTTGTTGATGAATAAGTAAAAGCCAACCGACAATGCTAAGGCACTAAAAGCCAATAGTTTAAGTAAATAAGGTAAAACATCAGTAAATGAACTACCGGTAAACATTGCACGTATAATTTCAGCAGACCAATATAATGGCGAATAAGTTGCCACTTGAGCCATCACCTCAGGCAGAATATCGATTGGCACCATAAAACCACTAATTGCAGCTAATAATATATTGATGCCACCTCCAAATACGATGGCTTGCTCATAACTGTTAACCAAAGCTGCTATAAAAAACGCAAAAGCATTAGCCGCAAGTAAAATAAATAAAGCACTAAAAAAATAGATAGCCCAGTTATTGATAATAATATCAGGCTGTTCGGTTACGATAGGAACAACAAATACCCCCACCAAAGATAAAAGAATCAATTGGAAAATGCTCAGAATATAAAAAGCACTGAATTTACTCAAAAAGTATTGGGAAGTTGAGATAGGAAAGGTTTTTAAGCGGATCAGCGTACCGTTTTGTTTCTCATTAATTACAGTAATCGACACCGGCAAAACAATAAAATACAAACCAAACACTATCCAAGAAGGCACACTATATAAAATAGGTGTTGTAGCTTGCTGACCTGTCGTATTGATATTGAAATAAGAAGCAACTTCAGTGCTATTATCAATTGCTGTTATTTGTTCATTGAGTGGCATGTCTTCATCTAAGTCACCACTCTCTAACATAAATGCATGTAATTTGGCTTTAGATAAAGCGGTGTGAATATAGTTTATAACGACGAGTTTTTTTTGCGGTGTTATTCCTGAATGTAAACTTACGTCGATAGACCCTTTGTCTAAACCCATTAATATTTTCTGATCAAACGCTTCAGGTAACTGTATTGAAATATCCGCCTTTTGATCTTTTGCGACTAAACTAAAACCTTGCTGCTCTATATAACCTTGGTAAGCTAAAGAAATATCATCTGAATTACCGGATAAAAAACTCACTGTGGTTTTCTTTATCACGTCGGTATGCTGCTCGCTCATCGCAAAAGTCATTATCAACATAAATGCGATAGGTAAAACCAGTAAAACACCAATACTATGAATATCACTTAAAATAATGCGAGCTTCTTTATTTAGGCTACTTAAAATCATATTAATTACCTGCCGCTTGCTTATACATATGTTCAACCGAGTTTGCCGAATAGTTTATTTTTTTTATCGCCAAGTTTGATCCCCCCAGCAACAATAAATGTTTACTCAACTCATCAGCTGAAGTGAGTAAAATTTGGTATTTAACTTCATCAACTTTTTGATAATTACTCAGATAAGCAACGTGAGAAACAGGCTGTTTTAATTCGATTGAAAGTAATAAGTTTTTTTGCTCTGCTTGTTCCATAACAAGGGCTTTACCATCACGTAGCATAATAATGTCGTCACAGACTTTTTCTACTTCTTCAAGCATATGTGAAGTAAATAGCAAGGTTTTACCTTCAGCTTTAAACTGTTGTAGTAACGAAATAATAATGGCTCTAGATTCAGGATCTATTCCAACAGTAGGTTCATCTAAAAACAATACACTTGGTTGTTTCACTAAAGCGATAGCAATATTCAAACGGCGTTTATAACCACCAGAAAGTTTACTTACCTTAGTATTGCTAACTTGTGTAAGTACGCACTGTTCAAGTATTTCGTTGATAAGCGTATGCTTATTAGGAATAGTTTTTTGGGATGATATGCATAAAGATAAAAAATAGTAGAGATTTTGCTTAACCGTTAGCTGAGGATAAAATGCATATTCTTGAGGGACTAAAGCAACCTTTTCTTTAACCGCTTTAGTTAACGACTTAGCGTCTGAGTCTTCATAATAAACTTCTCCTTCAAATGACGGCAGCAAACCACATAAAGCAGAAATAAATGTCGACTTTCCAGCTCCATTAGGTCCAATAATACCAGTGCATTTATTGGCTTTAATTGTTAAGGAGATATCAGATAAAGAATAAAAGTGATTACTTTTATACTTAAAGCTTAAGTGTTTTACATAAATAGCATTTGGCATGTGTGAATCATTATTGAAATAAACACTGAGATTGAACGAGGTTTATTATCAACATATCCCTTATTATTTAACAACTTAAAGTATTAATAAGATTAAATATAAAAATACCGTAATAAATAATTATTACGGTATTTAATCAATCATTATAAATGAGGATTACTTAGCTATTTTTACTAACGTGCCTTTTAAAGCAACACCTGCCATTACAGCACCTGAACCACATTCAAATTCTGTAGCAGATGAAAAAGGCTGATTTTTATAGTTTGAGGTGATGTTTACAACATCTGTCATACCTTCTCTAACTGCTCGTTCTTGAAGTGCTTTTAAAGCTGACAACATTGCCCATTCACAAGCTTCTTGATCGCTTTTCATAAAGGCATTGGTTTTTTTATTGGTAGAAACTTCGCCGTATGTAGATTCAAATTTTGTTGGGCTATTTTCAGCAAAGTGTAATGGTATATCTAATAGTGCTTTTTTAGCTTTTTCGCTGTCCAATAACGACTGAATTTCGTATTTATTACGATCATCACGTGCTTCTGCTGACGTTGTCATTACAAGAGCGGCGATTGAAACAATAATTAATTTACTTATATTCATTTTATATTCCCTTTTATTTATCTAAAAAATCAATGAAACCAGCACAATATTCGTATGTTGGTGATTATATTTACAAACCTAAAACCTGTATTACTCAACAGATTTAAGAGATACCGCCATTTACAGAAATAACTTGGCGGGTAACATAACCTGCATCATCAGAAATAAGAAAACCTACAGCACTTGCTACTTCTTCTGGTTTTCCCATTCGTCTTAACGGGATCATATTCTTTATATCACCCACAGGTAAGTCTTCAGTCATTTCTGTTTCAATTAAACCAGGAGCAACACAGTTAACTGTAATTTTACGTTTAGCTAATTCTAAGGCTAAAGCTTTAGTTGCACCTATAATACCAGCTTTTGAAGCACTGTAATTAACTTGACCACGATTACCTATCTCTCCTGAAAGAGATGAGATAGTAATAATTCTGCCACCTTTACGTGCACTTACCATAGGCATAACAAGTGGGTGTAATACATTATAAAAACCATCTAGGTTAGTATGAATAACACTGTCCCACTCTTGCTCAGTCATTGCTGGAAAAGCAGTGTCTGCTGAAATACCCGCATTGCACACAATACCGTAAAAGCTACCAAACTCTTCAAGCTGAGCTTCAAGAACTTTTTTAGCCGCTTGTCTGTCAGCAACATCAAATTGAATAATTGAGGCTTTTACGCCTTTTTCTTCGATTAAAGCAGCAACTTCTTTTGCACTATTGATATCAGAACGACAATGTAAGCAAATATCAAAGCCCATATCAGCCAATTTAATTGCAATAGCTTTACCTATGCCCTTGCCTGATCCTGTTACTAATACTCTACGATTCATTTCTTATTTGCTCCACGCTAATAGTTTTTCTCGTAAAAGAGTTTCGTGCTGAGCACATACTCTTAAACTTTCAGATACTTCTTCTAAACTTATATTTTTCCGTTTTTTACAGAAGAGTACAGCCTTCATAGCAAACTCTCGCCATAGGTCACCTACTTCAGTAGTAAATTTAGAAATCTCATGTAGCTTTTCATCTTGTAATAGTTGAGAAGCTTCATCTAAAAAGCTAGCGTACATAAAGCGAAACCCAGCTCCGCCAGTACCTATTTCTTCCTGCATTCTTACTATATTACTTAAAAACATTCCTACTTCTTGTTCTGAGGAATTTTTTAATTTATCAATTTTTTTAGCTAGATGATAAATACCTTTGATACCAAAAAAGGGTAAGACTAAACCATTCATCATTTTTGCCGTTTTTTTGATGCTTTTTCGAATTTGTATTTCTAAATCAGCATTAACTTGCGGTTTGTCCATCAAATACATTAAGCCTTTAGCGGCTAACATACCTTTAGCAAAACGAGCTTGTTTTAAATTTTCAGGCGGACAAGTAACAACGTCTTCAAAAACAGGATCACTTATAAGGTAATCACCTGCTTCATTTTTACCGTACACAGTTAAATTATGAGCATTGAATTGAAACCTCATATCTTCAGGGAAATATGGCAACCAATAAACAGACGTTTGTAGACCAACAAGCTTACCTTCAGAAAGCGCTTGATCGAGTGCTTTCATGCCTTCATCTTCATTTGAGAATTTTTGCGATGTTAACTTCACATCAAGCTTTTTGCATACTGAAGATATAATTGATTTTGGTGGCATACGGTAAGCTATCAGCGGTAAACCACCAACTTTAACCATAGGTAAATAAACAAACATTAACGCTGATGCTAATCCAAAAACCATAGGCTCTGATAATTCAAACCCTTGGCTATTTAACATATTAGCTACTACGCCCGACTCGCAATGAGACGATTGACGATGAACAACATTATTTACAATAGCACTCATTATTTGATCACCGGTTTTTTGAATTCATCTAAGGAAACATTAAATACAGCACAATATTTCATCAGCTTTTTATCAGATAATTTATTAAATATTGCAACCGTCATATGGCGTTTAATTTGCCATTGAAAAAAGCCCGTTGCATGAGCTAACGACATAAGGTCAAAACGCAGCAATGGTATGTAATAACCTAAAGCTGAAATTTCACCTTGTTGATACTCTGTCGTTGCTTTAGCTAATTGTTCATCTAATGCTTTCACTGCCATTTCAGTGGCAAAACCTTCAACTTCCCAGCCTGAAGATTTAACACCTTCGTAATGTCCTTGTTCATCTACAGCATAAATAAGTTTTTTATGGCCACTATAAGATTTACATGAGTCTTGAGGAACTTCTTCTTTTTTCATATTACACCACGCTAAGCTGCATAAAAGCAGCTGAGAATCGCCCACTTTCAGGAATATAACATAATATTTTCTGGCCTGACTTCAGCTCTTTAGTGGTAAATAACTCTTCCAACATAATGAAAATAGAAGCGGAACCTGTATTGCCTTTTTCTGTAAGGTTAGTAAACCACTTATCATAAGGAATAGAAAAGTTAACGTTTACTAAGCCTTCAAATAATCGCTCTCTAAAATAATGTGATGAATAATGTGGTAAGAAAAAATCATAATCTTCAGCTGATATATTTCTTTTATTAATAATTTTAGATAGTGCTTTTTCAACCGTTGTTCTAACAATATTTTCGTTAAGCAATTTAACGTCTTGCTTTACTGACATTATGGATAGTTGTTCTCTTTCTTTAGCGCTGTAGTTCATCCAACCAACAAGCTGTCCGTCTTTTTTATCAGCGCCTGAATACATACAAGCTTCCATTTCATTAGCAAATGAATAGACATCAATCCAATCTATTTCTAATGATATTCCATCAGTGTTAGCTTGATCAGAAACTAACACCGAACCTGCTCCGTCACTTAACATCCAGCGTAAAAAGTCTTTTTCAAAAGCAATTTCTGGATGAGCATCTAGCTGAGAAATTTTATGTTCACATTCAGCTTCAAAGTTTTCTGACTTCATGATCCCTGACGCTAATTCACTGGCGACAACTACACTTTTTTTACTTTCACCTGATTTAATATTTAAGAAAGCATATTTCAATGCAGTAATTCCACATAAACAAATACCAGATGTTGAAACAGCTTCACAAGGTGGGTTTTTCAATTCGCCATGTACCATAACCGCATGATTTGGCATAACTTGATCAGCCATAGATGTACTGGCAACTAAGCTATCTATTGCATGTAAATCAGCTTCAGAATCAAAAAGATTACGCACAGCTTCAGCAGCTAAAGAAGCATTAGTGTAGTTAAACTCTCCTGTTTCAGGATCAATACCATAGTATCGAGATTTAATTCCATTACTTCTTAAAATTACAGGTTTAGCGCGTGATTTCTTCCCTGCTATTTTACCAATAACTGTTTCCATTTCTGAGTTTGAAACTTTCTTATTTGGAAGTACTGCTGAAATGTTATTAATAAAGACACGTTTTGCCATTACTCGGTCACTCTCCTGAAGGTTGAGCATAATACTGTTTTTGTTTAGCTATTTTATTCTTAAATATTGATGAAAGTAACTTTATAATTAATGCTGTAATGGGTACAACAGTAACAATCAAAATAACTAAAAATGTTGTGTAAAAACATAAACCTATTTTTCTTCGCAACGTATCTTGAGGTCCTAAAAGCATTAATAGCTTACCCCATACTTTGAAGCTACGGTGACCTATTTTTTCACTAAAAATAAACTTTTCATTTATTTTTACCGCATCTAAACCTGTCATCATAGATTGAGATAAATCGACATTTTCATTTGAAGGGTTGGAGAACTTTTCTTTAATGACTAATCCAAAACGTTCCGCAGCATTTATATCTTGCTCAGAAACTCCGGCTTTAGGCACCCAAGAAAGTGATTTTTTCTTACCCGTGAACATCCATAACGGAGTAGCTAAAAAACTAAAACCAGCGCCACATTCATCGGTAAGAACAATATTATCAATCAATTTAGCGTTTACATTAGCTAAGAGCCCTTTCATTTTTTCTTGCGCCGTTAACCACATTCCACGACAACCCAGTACGGTAATCGTAGGTGTATTTTTAAAAAGTATTTTTGCATCTTCTGTTTGTAAAAAACTTGAAATAGGGAGAGAGGGAGACAAAAACCACACTTGATAAGATAATATAATTAAGTCATATTTTTTATCTATTGGCGCCTGCGACGACAACTCTATCGGTTTCATATAAACAGATTCAGGCATAACTTGAAAAAAATCAAAGAAAGACCAAGGAAAAGAAAAGGCTTTTTTAGGCGTAACTTGGTGGTAATCAACAGTAACAGTTGCACTGTTTTTTAGAGGGCTGATAATAGCATCTGTGATCTGTTTCAACTGCCCTGTTTGTGAATAACCGATCACTAAAATATTGCGCACTAAATACTCCCTTTATTGCCCACCGAAATTAAGTCACGTATCATAGCAAAACCCTGAGTAAATAAAAACGATCTACTTTTGAACATAAAGACTTTAAAAAAAATAATACTATTAACTTCAATGGTTTTTGTGAACACATCAATGGCTCAGTCAACGCAGGATACTTTTAAATTAACCGTATTAATAAAAAAACTGAAAACCACAGAAACCCCAATTAAAATTGAGTTATTACAGCTATTGAATGATGAGAATAATGATTGGGAGTTAACTAACTTAGTTCAGACTAAACTTGTTTACCTCTCTGAAAAAAAGCTAACTGTCGAATTTGATCAATTAAAACATGGTTATTATGCAGTAAGAGCTTTCCAAGATAAAAACTTGAACAACAAACTCGATAAGTCTGCATTATTAATACCTAAAGAGCCCGTTGCCTTTTCACAAAACCCAAGTTTATTTAAAGGCGAACCGACTCCAGACAAAGCAGTATTTATAATTGAAGCTGACACTTTAATTTCTCTAAGCTTTAAACACCCTAGAAAAAAGAAAGTTAAAAAACACAGATAATTCAAACCAATATTAACTCATTTAAATCGCTTTATACTTCTCAATAATCTCTTGAAAGTTAACAGTGCCTTTTACATATGAATTTTCTGCTTTTGGTAAATCTTTATACGCACTATTAGCATAACGTCTGATTTTTATATGGTTAGTTTTTTCTGATACAAGCTCCATAACTTGGGTATATCTACCATTATCTAATTCGCCAAAACCACGACAAATCCAAGCTAATGTATCGGCTTGATATTCAGCTGAGTCTTTATAATGAATTAAAAGAAACTCACTTAATGCATCAGTAATGTCAGTATCAGTTTCTTCTTTAGCATAAATAGTTTGAGCCATATGCTTAATTGAGCCTAAATCGCCTTTAGCAATCGTAAATAACATACGCTCTTTTTTATTTAAGTCAGCTTTAGGTAAAATAGGTTCCACCTTAGAAGCGCGTACAGTCTCTTTATTTTGTAAAGCAGCTAAATCAAGTGTGCCTTTTTTATATCTATCAGCACCTTCAGGAAGTTGTTTATAAGAGCTTTTTGCGTATTTTCTTAATTTTTTTGGTGCGTCACTTTGAGCAATTCTAATTAATAAATCTCTATAACGCCCATCTTTTGTAGCCGCCAACGTTTTACATGCCCAAGCTAGAGTATCGACTTCAGTCGTTAATGCATTTTCATATTTTGATAGTAAAATCTCAGCCAATATATCGGCATTCTCACGATTAACTTCTCGTCCTGCATACATGGTTTGAGCTGCAAGTTTAACTTGTACCAAATCATTTGAAGTAAGTTGTTGGTATACATTTGCTTTAACGTTAATGGCAAAAGATACAGAAAGAGAGATAACCAATAGTATTGATAGTGATTGAAATATGTTTTTCACAGATAGTCCTTTATTTATTATTTATAACTTATATATGGTTTTATATGTTTCTTAGTCGTCGAAGAACGAAAGAATATCAAGCTGATGAATTAGCATCGTCACTTATGACGCTAACCCATTAAGCTCGATAGTATATTTTTATAGAGAAGAAAATAACACTTAAATTTGAAACACTTTTCAAGACAAGGTCATGAAGTGGAGACGTTTAGATGTAGATTTTCCGTTATAAATTAAGTAAAGCTTAGCTGTTTATTTCTGTTCTACTTGCTCTACATGTTCAGCTTCTTTATCTTCTTCAATCAAATCTAAATCAACACTTTCTATTTTTTCAAAGCGGTTTGATATTTTATCTGCTGACGTATGTATCTGTTTTACATCATTTGCCGCTTGGTCAATATGTTTAGCTAAGTTATTAAAGCGACTTCTAAAACGTCCAAAATCATCTGAAAGACCAGACAAGTGAGCTTGTATTACATGAATTTGTTTACGGGTTTCTTCATCTTTTAATACCGAACGCGATGTTGTTAGTATTGCCATTAATGTAGTTGGTGATGCAAGCCATACGCGTTTTTTATTGGCGTAATCAACTAAGTCACTTTGATGAGCATGTATTTCAGCAAATATAGCTTCTGCGGGAATAAACATAATAGCGCCGTCAGATGTTTCTTTATCAATTAGGTATTTATCGCTAATGTCATTAATATGTTTTTTGATATCGACTTTAAACTGTCTTTCTGCAGCTTTACGGTCGTGATCACCCAGTAAGTTATCTGCCATTTTCTTATAGCTTTCTAACGGGAATTTAGAATCGATAACCACGTTCCCTGTAGGCTTAGGTAACATTAATAAACAGTCGGCAATTTTACCGTTTGATAAGGTATGTTGTAGCGAGAAATGCTGCTCAGGTAACACATTACGAATAAGCGCCGTTAACTGAACTTCACCAAATGCACCTCTAGAACGTTTGTCGGCTAATACCTCTTGTAAGCTAACTACGTTAGTTGATAGTTCGGTTATCTTCTTTTGTGCATCGTCTATTAAAGCTAAACGCTGCAAAATGTCATTAAAGGTTTTTGTGGTTTTTTCAAAACCTTCTGCTAGACGTTGCTCAACTTGTGCGTTAATTTCTTTAAGGCGATTATCGGTTGAAAGTGTTAATTCATCTATGCGTTTAGCCATATTATCACTTGATAATTGCATAGCTTTTGAAAGTTCATCACGATTACTTTGACCTGTTTTGTTTAAATGTTCGGTCAATTGATCAATCGACTTTAATTGATTTTCATTAAAGGTATTTTGATGCTCATGTAGAATATTACTTAGTTGATGGCGACTTTCAAATAAGGTTTGAGATTGCTTTTCGCCTTGGTCAGAATGCTGACGTAAAAGCTTCAATTTAAAATCTGATATTTGCTGTTCAAAATACATTTTCAACTCAGACTGTTGTGACGCAGCTTGTTGATGAGTGGAACTAATGTAATGAATTGATTGCTGATGGTTTTTATCAGTTGTATGACTTAATAATCTTAATTGCTCTTCTAATTCCGAGTTGCCTTGTTTTCTAAACACAATAACAAGCAATAAAACTAAGATGAGGAATACGCCAGCTAATATTAAAAGAGAGTATAAATCTGTAGGGAAACCTTGGAGAAACGCAGCCATAAAGCACCAACACTGTAAAAATGAACAGTTATTAAATCATAATTATCAATTAACGGCTAGAAATACTCTTATTTTTTATAGTAAAGAATAATGATAAACACATTAAATTCTGTAGGTTACGTTTATTTCATAACAAATTTAGGTGTTTATAAAAGCAAAAAACGCCATAAGTTTTACCTTATGACGTTTTATTAAAGCTAGATAAGCTGAGTCCAGTTTAAACCGGGTAATCTCTGCTTAGCTAAAAGTTTTAGCCTTTAGCTTTCTTATCTGCTTCTTCAATATTCAATTTCCAAATTTGAGGACCAGTAACGTGCGCTGATTCACCAGTAGAATCAACAGCTACAGTTACAGGCATGTCTTCAACTTCAAATTCATAAATCGCTTCCATTCCCATATCTTCAAAGGCAACGACTTTAGCTTTCTTGATTGCTTTAGATACTAGGTAAGCAGCGCCACCCACAGCCATTAAGTAAACTGACTTATGGTTTTTAATACTTTGACAAGTTTCTGCGCCACGTTCAGCTTTACCAATTGTGCCTAATAAGCCTGTTTCAGCTAGCATCATTTCAGTAAATTTATCCATACGTGTCGCTGTTGTAGGACCTGCTGGGCCAACGGCTTCGTCGCCAATAGCATCTACTGGACCAACGTAATAAATAAACTTGTCTGTGAAGTCTACTGGCAATTTCTCGCCTGCAGCTAACATCTCCTGAATACGTTTATGAGCAGCATCACGACCTGTTAAAATAGTACCTGATAATAAAACAGTTTCACCTGTTTTCCAGTCGCTAATATCTGCTTTTTTAAGTTCATCAACATTAACACGACGAACATTTTCACCTACTTCCCAAGTAATTTCTGGCCATTCTTCTAATTTAGGTGGTTTAAGATCTGCAGGACCTGAACCGTCTAAGTGAAAATGTACATGGCGAGTAGCAGCACAGTTAGGGATCATAACAACAGGTTTAGACGCTGCATGTGTTGGCACTGAGTTGATTTTAATATCAACAACAGTTGTTAAACCACCAAGACCTTGAGCACCAATACCTAATTTGTTAACACGTTCAAAAATCTCTAAACGTAGTTCTTCTTCAGCATTTTGAGGACCACGATCCATAAGTTCTTGAATGTTTACTGGATCCATCAAGCTTTCTTTAGCTAATACACCTGCTTTTTCAGCCGTACCGCCAATACCTATGCCTAACATTCCAGGAGGACACCAGCCAGCACCCATAGTAGGTAATGTTTTAACAACCCAGTCAGCAATTGAATCGCTTGGGTTTAACATAGCCATTTTAGATTTGTTTTCTGATCCGCCGCCTTTAGCTGCGATCATAATTTCAACACCGCCACCTGGCACCATATCAATATGTACTACTGAAGGCGTGTTGTCTTTCGTGTTAATACGTTTGCCAGCAGGATCAGCAACGATAGAAGCACGTAAAGGATTATCAGGATTTAAATAAGCACGACGAGTACCTTCATCAACCATTTGTTGCACGGTTAAATCTGTTTTGTCCCACTGAACTTCCATACCTACTTTAACAAAACACGTAACAATACCTGTGTCTTGGCAGATTGGACGCTTACCATGAGCAGACATACGTGAGTTGATAAGAATTTGCGCAATAGCATCTTTAGCTGCTTGGCTTTTCTCGCGGTTATAAGCTTTTTCTAACGCTTGAATAAAATCAAGAGGATGATAATAAGAGATATATTGAAGTGCATCTTCAATGCTGTCGATTAGATCTTGTTGTTTGATAATAGCCATAATTTACCTTTGTCACATTTCCCTAAATTTAGAAAAAACCTATGAATATAAATTCATGAGAGGAATTAGTTGAAACTTATAATTTTGCCGATATGATACCTTGCTTGTTAAAGTGCCGCTAGTAACTTATTTAGTATAATTATACTCACATCTATTATAAGAAAAATGCTTTGTTAAAACTTCATAAACAATCAAGTAAAAGACTCCCTAAAAACCAAGAGATAACTTATAAAGTTATACCTTTGCCTAGTGAAATGTGTTCGAACGAAGTTTTTGCTGTTTTATCTGATTTACCTTGGTCGATGTGGTTAGACTCTTGTGATGGTGAACATGTAGATAGCCGCTTTGATATTATGGTGTGGGATCCTGTTGTTACCCTTTCTACCTCTAGTTCACAGGACGAAAAAGCACCAAATCAAAAACCTAAGTTATATAGCCAAACCACTATTACAAATAAATTTAAAAACTCGAGTATTACAAGCACTGAAGATCCGTTACATTTATTAAACCAAGCAATCGACGAAACCTTCATCAATATAAACTTATCACCTGAGATCGACAGCCCTTTTAAAGGTGGTGCTGTTGGTTACTTTGCTTATGACTTAGGCAGAGAATTTGAAGTATTACCTGAACTGTGTGAGCAAGACATTAACTTACCCAATATGGCTGTAGGTATTTACACGCAAGCGATTATTTTTGATAACCAAAGCAATACGTTTAGTTTACTCTGTATAGAAAATGAAAGAGCAAGTACTGAAGCGTTTTTGTTTAAGCTACTTAAGAGTAAGGCAGCAGAAAATTCAAATTTTGTACTTAATTCAGATTGGCAATCGAATATGACTGAATCTGAATACGCTGAAAAGTTTACTCAAGTACATAACTATATTTTAGCTGGAGATTGCTATCAAATAAATTTAGCTCAACGTTTTACAGCGAGTTATTCAGGTAATGAATTTGAAGCTTATCAAACGCTACGCAAAGAAAATAATGGTCCATTTTCTGCTTTTATACGCCTTGAAGATTCAGCTATTTTAAGTGTATCGCCCGAACGTTTTCTCCAGCTCAATAATCAGCAAGTTCAAAGTAAACCTATAAAAGGTACATTACCAAGACACACTTCACCTGCACTAGATAAGCAAGCGGCTGAAACTTTACAGCTTTCAACAAAAGACAGAGCAGAAAACCTGATGATTGTTGATTTACTTAGAAACGATATAAGCAAAGTCTGTGAAGCAGGTTCTGTTGTAGTGCCTAAGTTATTTTATATTGAAAGCTTCCCTGCCGTGCATCATTTAGTGAGTACTGTTGAAGGCAAGTTATCATCAGAGTTTACTGCTGCGGATTTATTACGAGGTGCATTTCCAGGTGGCTCTATTACAGGCGCTCCTAAAATCAGAGCAATGGAAATTATTGAAGAATTAGAACCTAACCGCCGTAGTGTTTATTGTGGTTCAATTGGCTATATTTCTGCTTGTGGAAATATGGACACTAGCATTACGATAAGGACGTTAATATGCGAGCAAAACAATATTCATTGTTGGGCTGGTGGCGGATTAGTTGCTGACTCTGTTTTAGCTAACGAGTATCAAGAAACCTTTGATAAGCTGAAAAAAATAACGCCAGTTTTAAAAAATAACTTCTATAATAATTAATGTTCAGGTTACATTATATTGAGTAAGCTCTACTAAAATTAACACGCTAACAACAAACAATTTTAAAAGCAGTTCAATTCAACATAGATGACGAGAAGCTAATGACTAAAGAAGAATTCTTACTTAAATATTCATTAAATAATAGCTCTGCTTCTATTCACGAATATCAACATAACAAACCACTGAGAGAAGCTGCCGTACTTATCCCATTAATTGACGATGGTACACAACTCAATGTATTACTCACTAAACGCTCACTTCATTTAAGACATCACGCTGGCCAAATAAGCTTTCCTGGCGGCAAAGTTGAAACAACAGATAAAGACTTAATAGATACAGCATCAAGAGAAACTTTTGAAGAAATTGGCTTACCACAAGAACTAATTACTATTGTAGGTAGCTTGCACTCTTATGATATTGTATCAGGTTTTGTAGTAACGCCTTATGTCGGTTTGATCCCTAACAACTATGAATTTACCAAAGATATTAATGAAGTCAGTGAGATATTTCAGGTGCCTCTTAAACATTTTTTAGATTATTCCAATCATATAACACTTAAAGTAGAGCGAAAAAGTCACACACATAACATCCATTTTATGCCCTATAAAGAATACAATATTTGGGGAGCTACAGCTTCAATGTTAAAAGATTTAGCTATTCATCTCAGTTAAAAGCCATTAAGCCGAGCTAAAGTCAGCTAACTAAAAATAGTAAAGTCTCAATTCATCTACATTCTGATTTAGTATCTATTTCATCTATTCAACTTTAAGTAAAAAAGCGCCTTATTCTTCTCTCAGTATTTTGATATTCTGCTAAAATTTAAATTATGCTCAATTCAAACACGCTCGGGTTCAAGTAATAAAACACGCTGTTAGCTTTAAAATAATTTAAAAATGTAAACCTATGAGTAACTTTTATTGTTATCTGCAATAGTTTTAATATAACATCACATTTCGAAATATAATTTCACAAAACAAAAACAAAGCAAACTTAAATTCGGAATTAAACATGATTAGTGTATTTGATATGTTCTCTATTGGCATTGGCCCTTCAAGTTCTCATACGGTAGGACCCATGAAAGCTGCCCATTTATTTGTTCAGCACTTATCAGAAACAAATAAAATAGATCAGGTTAAACGCGTTAAATGCGAATTATTCGGTTCGTTAGGACAAACAGGTATCGGTCATGGAACAGGTAAAGCTGTAATATTAGGACTTTGTGGCGAACAGCCTGAAACGATTCCTGTAGATGCGATAGATAACATACTTGAACAAGTCGTTAACACTCAAACTATTACTCTAAATAAAACCCATAATGTTTCTTTTCCGAAAAAAGACGCCATTATTTATCACCGAAAGAAAACCTTAAGTGCCCATTCAAATGGTATGACATTATTCGCTTTTGATGAAAGTGATGAGCTTATATTAGAAGAAACCTATTTCTCTATTGGTGGTGGCTTTATTGTTCAAGACTGCGATTTTGAAAAAGAAAAAGACAAAGCCCTTTCATTACATAGCAATATTAAACGCCCACATCGATTCACTAACGGTACTGAGCTATTTAATATCGCTAAAGAAAATCATATAAACGTTAGTACTATTATGATGAATAATGAAAAGTGTTTAAATGATGAGAAAACCATAAGAACTCAGCTTCTCAATATATGGCAAGCGATGCAGGATTGTGTGGACAAAGGTATTAGAACTGAAGGTATATTACCTGGCGGTTTAAAAGTTACACGCAGAGCTCCCGCCTTATACCGAACATTAACCGTCGAGAAGAATAGCGACCCGCTCGTCGCTATGGATTGGGTTAACTTGTTTGCGCTTGCTGTTAATGAAGAAAATGCTGCTGGAGGCAGAGTTGTTACTGCACCAACCAATGGAGCTGCGGGGATCATTCCTGCAGTACTGTGTTACTACAATAAGTTTGTTAAACCTGTAAGTGATGATGATTGTATTAAGTATTTACTTACCGCTGCAGCTATTGGCATTTTATATAAAACCAATGCTTCAATATCTGGCGCTGAAGTTGGCTGCCAAGGCGAAGTTGGCGTGGCTTGCTCTATGGCGGCAGGTGCTTTAACTGAAATTATGGGCGGTAACCCTCAGCAAGTAGAAAATGCTGCTGAAATAGGCATGGAACATAATCTAGGTTTAACTTGTGATCCTGTGGGTGGCTTAGTACAAGTTCCTTGTATTGAGAGAAATGCTATGGGTTCAGTAAAGGCGATTAATGCTTCTCGATTAGCTTTACGTGGTTCAGGTACACAAAAAGTCACTTTAGATAAAGTGATTAAAACCATGTGGGAAACAGGCAACGATATGAAAACCAAATATAAAGAAACATCTCGCGGTGGTTTAGCTGTTAACATTACTGAGTGTTAATAGTTTGGTATTGATCAGGTTTTGTTAGAATAAATATTATACCAAACGGATTACATGTATTGGAAAATAAGTTTGGCTTACTTACCCGTACTGTTATATCTCTAACTTTAAAATAAAGCACACATAAAAAAAGAGAGCTAATGCTCTCTTTTTTCTTTGAATAAAACAAAACTTAACGGATAGGCAATTCGATGTTCGAAAATAGCTCATCAATATCATTATTGTTTTTCAATAATACAGCTCGAGTCACTAAATCTCGATTAAGATGAGGTGCAAAACGTTCGATAAAATCAAACATATAACCTCTCAAGAATGTGCCTCTTCTAAAGCCAATTTTAGTTGTGCTACGTTTAAATAAATGACTTGCATCAATAGTCACTAAATCACTATCAATTTTAGGATCCATTGCCATAGAAGCAATAACACCAATACCAACACCCATACGAACATAGGTTTTAATCACATCAGCATCGGTTGCTGTAAATGCAATTTTAGGTTCACAACCTGCGCTTGTAAAAGCTTTATCGAGTTCAGAGCGACCCGTAAAACCAAATACATAAGTGACTAATGAATACTTGGCAATATCTTGAATAGTGATATCACGTTTTTTCGCTAATGGATGATCAGGCTTAACAATAATACTTCTGTTCCAGTGATAACACGGCAACATAATTAAATCGTTGTATAAATGCAGGGATTCAGTGGCAATAGCAAAATCAGTATCACCTTTTGAAGCAGATTCACTAATTTGAGCAGGCGTACCTTGATACATATGCAAGGAGACCTTGCTGTATCGCTTCATAAAGCCTTGAATAACTTCAGGTAAGGCATAACGAGCTTGTGTATGTGTAGTTGCTATACGTAGCTTACCTTCATCAGGTTGAGTGTGCTCACGAGCTACGGCTTTAATTGCTTCAACTTTAGAAAGAATTTCTGTCGCAATATTAATAACTTCATTACCCGCAGGGGTTACATGAGTTAAGTGCTTACCACTACGACCAAAAATTTGAATGCCAAGTTCATCTTCAAGCATCCTTACTTGTTTACTGATACCTGGTTGAGAAGTAAATAAACTCTCCGCTGTAGCGGAAACATTTAAATTATTGTTGAGGACTTCAACAATGTAACGGAGTTGTTGTAGTTTCATTTATGGCTGCTTCAAAGTTTCTTATTCCAAAAATATATACTTAATTTAAAATTTATTCCATATTAATTTTTATTTAACGTAATTTTTATCAAAAGATTATAAGGGGAAATTGCATTTAGTGACCTAAACACCCCTATTTTTTATCATATTTAGCGGTTATTTATACTGATTATTTAATTTAAAACTATCAAGAGCCCTGCATTTTTTGTAGACTCACAGAGTATCTTTTCATATAAAATCGAGTTGAAGTAAAATATGATTATAATCATCATCGGATTAATAGTTTTATTGGTGATCGGTGTAGTGGTAGTCAATGCCCTGCAACAGCATAAAGCAAAACAAGAGAAAGAAAGACGTGCTAAATCAGCAAAATATAAAGCTATAATTGATGAGTCTGCAGAAGCTCACTCTTAATTTAAGCCACTTACCTGCTAATCCTGTTTTAATTAATATTTTAAATAAAAGAAGCTTAAATGCGGCAAAAGCTATGTTGCAACTTTCTCCTACCGTTAAAGCGATGAAGCAACAAGTTCAAGAACATGAAGCAGCTTTTAAAGAATCAAACAAAGCAGATAATAGCCCAGTAGCGGATGAAAGCTTTGTTCTACCTGATAATGAACAACAACTCGTTAGTATTTTACAAACCATTAAAAAATTACGCGCCATGCTTAAATCAGAGCATTCTAAAGGCACAATAGAAGCGCCAATGTTTAGCCAACAAGATCTTCGTTTAGATGCTATGCAGCTTAAAATTGGCGTTGAAAGTATTATAAGTCGTGGTCAAAAAGCTTATTCAAAAGATATGTTAGGCTCAGCTCGTCAATATTTCGAAAAAGCTTTACAGACATTAACAGCGCATCCACATCAGTCTGAATATACAACAACAAAGCGCACTGAAATAGAAGATAAGCTTGAAGAAATAACAACAGCGCTTAAAGTAACTAATGCACAAGATGCGGCTAAAAAAGCGAAAGATGAAGAAGACGATTTAGATATGTTATTTCAACCGAAAAAGAAATGGTAATACACCAATAGCACAACTTAGCCAGCGACTAAGCTGGCTTTTTTGTATTTAGTTTTCCATAAACCCATTAATACCAAACGGATTAATTTATTGCTCACTTAGCGAGAATTTAAAAGCTTAGAGGCAAGGCATTGATTGAAGAGAATGGTTATTCCCTTGTCAAAATCAATAACGCGGCATATGAGCCTATAAAATTCTCGGCCGCAAGCGACCGAGTTTCAAAACAAGTTCAGTTGATCGCTATTAATTTCTTTACCATCTAATTCGATTAACTGTTCTTAAACATATTTCCTGATAACTTCTTCTGTTGCGTTACCAATCGTTTCAACAAAAAAGCTTTGTGTCCATAATTTATCGCCCCAGAAATACTGCTTTTTAATTTCAGGATAAATTCTAAAAAACTCACGAGCAGTTATACTTTTAATTATTTGCATAACATCGCTTGGCGACTGTTTAGGGATCCCTCTAATAACCATATGAATATGGTCACTCGGAATTTCTAACTCTACGATATCAATATCGTAGTCATATCCTACTTTTTGAATAATTGCTTTCATTGTTGAACGATAAGGTTCAATGAAGACTTTGTGTCGATACTTTGGTATCCACACAAAGTGGTACATTAATCTAAAGACATGATGTGTATTTCTTTGAAGTTCCATATGAAGAATAGCATTTACTGGTGTCCCCCCAGTATACACTATCCAGCACGGGGGCAAGCCCCCGAGATTTACGCTTCGCTAGTTAAATTCTCGCCCTTCGGGAGCTCATTAGCAAACTGATAACATCACAAAATTAAAAAAATATAGAATAACTATGTTTAATCAATTTTGCTTGTTCTAAGCTTGCTAATGTAGCTCTAAGTTGCTCAATAAATTAATCCGTTTGGTATAATTCCGCCTTCAAAAATTTCATTCCTAATAAGATCTTAGTTAAAAATAAAAACACGTCGATAGACTTAAATTAAATGCTTAAGTACGATAAGCTTATTATGTGTTTACACCATCGAAGACCTTTGTTGTGCCTAAGTTATTTGAAATAACCCTACCCTCATTTTTACGAAGAGTACTTAAAGCTTATGCGTTAAAAGCAGAGATAAGAGCTATAGGCTGTTCGCTTGCGCGTAAAGGAAGATCAAGAAATTGGATACTTTCAGCTAGCTTTGAACAATTAGAGCAGGTTGTTGCCTTTGTACATGAGTCTGAAGAACCTTCATGGCAATGGGTAGCCAAATACATAAGCGAGCAAAAGAAAAACCTAAGCCACCATGAGCTCGTTAATATCGCAACAAAGCAACCAGGAATATCAATCAACCAGTTAATGGCTAAAACTGACTGTACTATCGCTGAAGCACGATTAGTGATTGATGAACTGGAATACTTATAAACAAAAATTAAGTGAACTCTGTTACAGATTACATAACTTAAGTTAACTTAACTTCAGACAATAAAAAACCAGCTAAATTAGCTGGTTTTTTTATTAGTAAGTAAAACCCAAATTAAGCTAACTTTTCTTCTAACCAAGGTTTAACGGTTTCAAGTGCCGCTACAAGGTTTTCTGGTTGACTACCACCCGCTTGCGCCATATCTGGACGTCCGCCACCTTTACCGCCAACTTGTTGAGCAACGACATTCACTAACTCGCCTGCTTTAACAGAACCTGTTAAGTCTTTCGTTACACCAGCAATTAAGCTTACTTTATCGTCATTAGCTGTTGCTAAGAAAATAATAGCTGAACCCATTTTGTTTTTAAGGTCATCTACCATGCCACGTAAAGATTTAGCTTCGGCATTTTCAAGATTAGCAATCAGTACTTTAATACCGTTAATTTCAACTGCCTGACTAACGAGATCAGAACCTGCTAAGGCGGCTAACTTTTGCTTTAATTGAGCAATTTCTTTTTCAAGAACTTTACTCTTGCCAATTAACTGCTCTACTTTGCTCGCCGCACTGTTTACATCAGATTTAACCATAGTGGCAATTTGTGTAAGTGAGCCTGCTTGTTCATCAATAAAGCTTAAAGCACCGTTTCCTGTATAAGCTTCAATGCGTCGAACACCTGCAGCTATACCTGACTCAGAGGCAATTTTAAATAATCCAATATCACCTGTTTGATTGATATGAACACCACCACATAACTCAGTAGAAAAACCACCTAAAGTAACAACACGAACTTCTTCATCGTACTTCTCACCAAACAATGCCATAGCACCTTTTTCTTTGGCTTTTTCGATGTTCATTAATTCTGTATTACGTTGATGGTTAGCACGAATTTCGTCATTTACCATACGTTCAACAGTATGTAATTCTTCAGCAGTTACCGCTTCAAAATGAGAGAAATCGAAACGTAATTTCTCTGCATCACATAAAGAACCTTTTTGCGTAACATGATCACCCAAAACAGTACGTAAAGCAGCATGAAGTAAATGAGTCGCTGTATGGTTTTTAATGATATCTTGACGATTCACTAAATCAATTTCAGCTTCTACTTTTTCATTTAAGCTAATATCGCTTTGTGCAATACCGTGATGTGCAAAAGCATTGCCTAACTTAACCGTATCTTTAACTTCAAATACGCCTGAAGCTGAACGAAGAACACCTGTATCACCAACTTGTCCACCAGACTCTGCATAAAATGGCGTTTGGTCTAAAACAACAACACCTTTATCACCTGCTTTAAGGTTTTGAACTGATTCCCCATTCAAAAATAATTCAACAACCGTTGATGTTAGTGCATGTTGAGTGTATCCAACAAATTCACTTACCTTTTCCGACTTTAACTGTTGGTTGTAATCAGTACCGAATTGACTTGCTTGCTGAGCTCTTTCACGTTGACGTTTCATCGCTAGATCGAAACCGTCTTGGTCAATTGTTAAGTCACGTTCACGTGCAATATCTGCCGTTAAGTCAGCTGGGAAACCGTAAGTATCGTAAAGCTTGAATACATCTTCACCTGAAATCACGTCACCTTTCATTTCAGATAACATGTTATCAAGTAATGCTATACCTCTATCTAAGGTACGCCCGAATTGCTCTTCTTCGATACGTAGTAATCTTTCAATTGTGGCTTGTTGATCAATAAGCTCTGGGTATGCATCACCCATTTGCTTAGCTAATGAAGCTACAATTTTATAAAAGAACTCAGTTTTAGCTTCTAATTTATTACCATGGCGAACAGCACGGCGAATAATACGTCGAAGAACATAACCACGACCTTCATTTGACGGGATAACACCATCAATAATAAGGAAGCTACAAGAACGAATATGATCAGCAATTACACGTAAAGATTTGTGCTCTAAGTCTTTACAATCTAAAAGGCTAGCAACATCTGAAATTAGGTTTTGGAAAATATCAATTTCGTAGTTACTGTGTACACCTTGTAAAATAGCAGCAATACGCTCTAAGCCCATACCTGTATCAACTGATGGTTTAGGAAGTAAATCCATATCACCATTAGCTTGACGGTTATATTGCATGAAAACGATGTTCCAAATTTCAATAAATCTGTCGCCGTCTTCATCAGGAGAACCAGGAGGTCCACCAAAAATATCTTCGCCGTGATCATAGAATATTTCAGAACAAGGACCACATGGACCTGTATCACCCATTGACCAAAAGTTATCAGATTCGTATTTTTTATCTGGAGATTTATCACCTATACGAATAATTTTATCGACAGGTACACCAATTTTTTCAGCCCAAAAGTTAAATGCTTCATCATCATCTGCATATACAGTGACTAATAATTTATCTTTAGGAAGTTGTAATACTTCAGTAAGAAATTCCCATGCATATTGAATAGCTTCAATTTTAAAGTAATCACCAAAACTGAAGTTACCTAGCATTTCGAAGAATGTATGATGGCGAGCTGTGTAGCCAACATTTTCTAAATCGTTATGTTTACCACCCGCTCGAACACAACGCTGTGAAGAAGTAGCACGTGTGTAACTACGTTGCTCAGTTCCTAAAAATACATCTTTAAATGGCACCATACCCGCATTGGTAAAAAGTAATGTTGCGTCATTACCAGGAATTAATGAGCTACTAGGTACAATTTGATGTTGCTTAGATTCGTAAAAACCTAAAAATGCTTGACGTAATTCAGCACTCGTTTTAATCATGGGAAAATCCAATTCGTTAACATTTAATTATTTATTTTCGACTTTTGCGTAATTACAAAATGGAGAAAATTTCATCGGAGGCAAAGCCTCTACTCTGTAAAAATCGTGCACGCTTTGCTTTATCTTTTTGATCAATAACAGCTGCTGTACCAAAGCGTTTATTATACGCGAGCTGGGCTTGAAGATACCAATCAATTTGCTGATTATTATTTAATTGAGAGATTATAGATGTACTTATACCAAACCCTCTGTTTACGCGTGTTCTAAATACGCTTTCAGCGAAGCGTTCATTACTTAAATAGTCTTCATCGATAAGAAAATCTATAACAGGATTTATCTCTTCAAGTTCACACTTTCTTAGCAATATTTTTGCGTTAGCTCTTTATCAGAATGCTCTCATCTTGAGAGTAAACCAATAGCTAAATGTACAATGCTTTTATTCAAGTAGCTAAACCTTTTCTCTCGTCATACTAATCGATAACTATATTGATGCCTACACTGAGTAATGTCATAAGTTAACACAGTTAAAATCATAAATGGTCTAAATAATTTAACTAAATTAATGGGATAGAAACCTAAGCAACATTAATTTTCAAATGGCGTTATACAAGTCGTAAGCTAGAAATATGATACTCATTGATATCAGCTTATTTTACTCATTATTGAGTGCAATTAAACCAGTTATGTCATTATTTTTACTAAAAAAGGTGATTCAATCTAGTTAACCTCTGCTCGGGTTAAGCTATTTTCATTTCTCTTAATCTGAAAACTAAGGTCTAATATAAATCAATGGGTTATCAAACCCATCAATCTGAAGTGACGTTAATTATATTTGAGTAAAGTTTTGAATAACAAGGGTAACGACGCAGTAATACTGAAAAACCTCCCTTGTACCGTTAAACCTACAAGCCAAGTTCAAATTGATGATGTTCATCAGGCTCGTCTGAAAGACCAATATGAACACCTAACAAGCGCACAGACTTACCCTCACCTCGCGCTAATGCCTCATGTAAAAGTTCATTAAATACTTGCTCATCAAAACTATGATATTTAAATTCTTTTGTGGTTTGTTGGAAGTCATTAAACTTAACTTTAACGCCTAATTTACTTATGGTGCGTGTTTTTAAATAAGACGCTGAACGTTTTTTTAATTCTGGAATTAAGTTATCTACCATGTAGTTGTTCATTTCTTCTGAGGAATGAAAATCTTGCGCAAAGGTTCTTTCAACACCTACAGATTTACGTACCCGACTCGTAACCACTTCACGGTTATCTATACCCTGGCATTTATCCCATAAAGAGATGCCCAACTTACCGAATTTATGTATAAGTTCAGATTTGTCATGAGCAATAACATCTCGACCATACTCTAAACCATGAGCTTTAAGTTTTTCGAAGGTGACTTTACCGACGCCAGGTATTTTACTTAATGACATTTTTTCAACGAAAGCACCTACTTGATCTGGCGTGATAACACATTGCCCGTTAGGTTTGTTTTCATCACTGGCTATTTTTGCTAGAAACTTATTTGGAGCTATGCCTGCAGAGGCTGTGAGATTAAGTTCATCAAATATTTCTTGCCTGATTTGATCTGCAATAAGTGTAGCGCTACCTTTGAACAGTGTGCATTCGGTAACATCTAAAAAGGCTTCATCTAAAGATAAAGGTTCAATTAAGTGAGTATATTTTTCGAAGATGGCTCTAATTTTAACTGATATTTGTTTATAAACATCCATTCGACCAGGTACCACGATAAGGTCAGGACACTTTTGTAAGGCTATTGATGTTGCCATTGCTGAACCTACACCGTACTCCCGTGCAATATAGTTACAAGTAGAAAGAACGCCACGTCGATCTGATTTACCACCAACAGCTACTGGTTTATTAGCTAATGTAGGATTATCCCTAATTTCAACAGATACAAAAAATGCGTCCATATCGATGTGAATAAATTTTTTAACCATGAGAAGCCCGAACACTGTATATTAAACCAGTTTAAGTTAATTCTCTTGAATGTTCAATCAAGGAAGTCATTGATGTGATGTATTTTTAAAGAGGAATAGAGTTATAAATGGATATGACTTAGTTATTGAGCTTTATTAACTACTTGTAAATAAGTGAATAGATAAACAAGCTATCAACTTAAGGGTTTACTCAATAAACGTTAGCTATTTGAAATAGCATTAATTTGAGTTAACTCGTCTTCACTAAAGCTTAAGTTATTTAATGCTTTTACAGAATCAAGAATTTGCTCTTTCTTACTCGCCCCAATTAAGCAGGTTGTTACGGCTTTATTATTTAAAGTCCACGCTATCGCCATTTGAGCTAATGTTTGCTCTCGGCTTTTCGCTAGATCATTCAGCTGAGCTATTTTTTCCATTTTGCTTGCAGTTATATCGCTATCATTAAGATAAATAAGCTCAGGTCTTGAAGCTCTAGAGCCTTCTGGGATCCCTTGTAAGTATTTATCGGTTAATAAGCCTTGAGCTAAAGGTGAAAACACAATAGATCCGACACCTTCATTTAGCAATACATCGGTTAAACTATCTTCAATCCAACGATCAAAAATATTATAACGCGGCTGATGAATAAGTAATGGTGTACCTAAATCATCTAATATTTTAATAGCTTTAGCCGTTTGTTCAGGTTGGTAATTTGAAAGTCCTACGTACAAGGCTTTACCCGATCTAACTAAGTAGTCGAGTGCTTGCATGGTTTCTTCAAGAGGAGTTTCTTGATCCATACAGTGATGATAAAAAATATCAAAATATTCTAAACCTGTACGCTGTAAACTTTGGTCGCAACTTGAAATCAGATATTTTCTTGAACCACCAACACCATAAGGACCTGGCCACATATCGTAGCCAGCTTTACTGGATATGATCAGTTCGTCTCTGTAGGAGTGAAGGTACTGTTATAAAATTCTCGGCCGCAAGCGACCGAGTTTCAAAACAAGTTCAGTTGATCGCTATTAATTTCTTTACCATCTAATTCGATTAACTGTTCTTGAACATATTTCCTGATAACTTCTTCTGTTGCGTTACCAATCGTTTCAACAAAAAAGCTTTGTGTCCATAATTTACCGCCCCAGAAATACTGCTTTTTAATTTCAGGATAACTTCTAAAAAACTCACGAGCAGTTATACTTTTAATTATTTGCATAACATCGCTTGGCGACTGTTTAGGGATCCCTCTAATAACCATATGAATATGGTCACTCGGAATTTCTAACTCTACGATATCAATATCGTAGTCATATCCTACTTTTGAATAATTGCTTTCATTGTTGAACGATAAGGTTCAATGAAGACTTTGTGTCGATACTTTGGTATCCACACAAAGTGGTACATTAATCTAAAGACATGATGTGTATTTCTTTGAAGTTCCATATGAAGAATAGCATTTACTGGGGTCCCCCCAGTATACACTATCCAGCACGGGGGCAAGCCCCCGAGATTTACGCTTCGCTAGTTAAAACGTTACCAAAAGTCGATTCGGCAGAACCGTAAGGTGGTCCATAGTTATTCGCTAAATCGAAATGTGTAATACCTGCATCAAATGCAGTAAATAAAAGCTCTTGTGCGTTTGATAAAGAGTCAACCGCACCAAAGTTTTGCCATAAACCTAATGATAATTTCGATAATAACAATCCGCTATTTCCACAGCGACTATATTGCATATTTTCGTATCGAGTATTATCCGCTGTATAACGGATATTAGGTTCATGAGTGATCATCGAAAAGCCTACTTATTTTATAAAACTAGATGTTTTTGATATCGATAGTATTTTCTTTGTTTGCTGCAGCTTCACGTGCCATTCTTTTTTCGCACGGATTTTCACAGTCACAAGCTTTTTCAATACCCATTGATGATAAACCACCACAAGAGCCCGCTAAGGTTTTATTTTGAAATATATAACCAACAGCCATTGCTGCAACTACTACAAGAAAAAAACCAAATGTAATTAAAAAGGTACCCATAATATAGCCTTAATATTTGTTAAAATATAAAATTTTATAACGCTACTTTAGCGTTTGTTGTCACTTTGATATAGACCGAGAATAACTGTATAAAATTCTCAATTTAGTTGCTAATTTTTCTGTATCTGCTCAAAACTACTAATGACATTTCTATCATAGTGGTTGAGCTTAAATTATTTCAGATATTGACTGAATTTTACCGTGCTTTGTTCAACAAAGCCATTATCAGACTTACTAATAAAGTAAGCAGCTAAGTCATTGTCTTGCGCAAACTTAAGGGCTTTCTCTTCACCCATTACCATCATAGCCGTAGATAAACCGTCGGCAGTCATTGATGAAGGATGGATAACCGTAACAGACACTAATCTATGATTAATAGGTTTACCTGTTTCAGGATCGATTATATGAGAGAAACGTTGACCATTAGATTCAAAGTAAATTCTGTAATCTCCTGACGTTGCTACAGCATTATCTTTTGGAACAATTACTTGTTGAACAACTCTTTCGTTACTTATCGGTTTTTCGATAGCAACATGCCATAACTCACCAGTATCTTTAAAACCTTTTAAGCGCATCTCACCACCAATTTCAACTAAGTAGTTTTGAATACCTTGGTTTTCTATAAGTTCGGCAATAAGATCTACACCGTAACCTTTAGCGATAGTCGACAAGTCGATATAAAGCTCATCAATATTTTTACTTAACTGATTACCGTTTAAGGTGATATTTTCAATACCAACTTTAGTTCTGGTTTGTTGCAGCAGTTCATCTGAAGGCACATTTTCAAGATGATACTCAGGTCCAAATCCCCACAAATTAACTAAAGGTCCAATAGTTACATCTAAACTACCTTCGCTAAGATTTCCTAATCTGATAGCTTCTTGAATAACGCGAGTTAAACCTTTAGATAAAGTTACAGGCTCTGACGAACGTAATTGATTAAAGCGTGATAGTTCTGAATCCTTAATATAAGTCGACATCTCTTGGTTCAGATTAACCAAAGCAATATCGATATCTTTTTGTAGAGACTCAGTATCAATTGAATTATTTTCTACAATAACTTTAATATTGTAGGTAGTTCCCATAGTTTTACCTTGCAGTAAAACTTCTTGTTTATCTAAATTTTTACTTGGGAAACATCCCGTCAGTAATGTTAACAATGCTGCTATTAAAATTAAGTTTTTCATACAACTTCCAAAAATTATTATTTATGTAAATACACTGAACAGATAGTTTTAAAAATAAAGTATTCTTATATAAATAATAAAAGACGACCTAAGTCGTCTTTTGTAATATTCAAACTTCTAATGAATTTTAAAGTGTTAGCGTCGATTGATGACGTTAGTGCTAGGAGTGAGCGCGCAGCCTAGTTTACTAGGTGAGCACTCACGACAACGCAATTACGTTATCAAGCAAGCTAAAACTTAAAATTAGCCACCGAAGTCATCTAACATGATGTTTTCGTCTTCTACGCCTAAGTCTTTAAGCATATGAATAACCGCAGCATTCATCATTGGAGGACCACACATGTAGTACTCACAATCTTCTGGCGCTTCGTGTTCTTTCAAGTATTGCTCATGTAGTACATTATGAATAAAACCTGTTAAACCATCCCAGTTATCTTCTGGCTGTGGGTCTGAAAGTGCTACATGCCATTCGAAGTTACTATTCTCAGCCGCTAAGCCGTTATAGTCATCTTCGTAGAACATTTCACGCTTTGAACGAGCACCATACCAGAACGACATTTTACGCTTAGAGTTTAAACGTTTAAGTTGATCGAATATGTGTGAACGCATTGGCGCCATACCAGCACCACCACCAATAAATACCATTTCATTATCAGTTTCTTTAGCGAAAAACTCACCAAATGGACCTGAAATAGTTACTTTATCACCAGCTTTCAAGCTAAAGATATAAGACGACATTTTACCTGCTGGTAAGTGTAGTCTTCCTGGAGGAGGCGTAGCAATACGCACGTTAAGCATGATAATGCCTTCTTCTTCAGGGTAATTAGCCATTGAATATGCACGTAATGTTGGTTCATCAACTTTTGATTCAACATCAAAAAAGCCGAAATGATTCCAATCACCACGATATTGATCATCAATATCAAAATCGCTGTATTTTACGTGATGCGATGGCGCTTCAATTTGAATATAACCACCCGCTTTAAAAGGTACAGACTCACCATTTGGTATTTGTAGCTTAAGCTCTTTAATGAAAGTTGCTTTGTTATCGTTAGAGATAACTTCACATTCCCATTGTTGAACACCGAAAATTTCATCTTCAACTTCGATATTCATGTCTTGTTTAACTGCCACTTGACAAGCTAAACGACAACCAGCTTTTGCTTCGCGTTTGGTAATATGACCTTCTTCTGTAGGAAGAATATCGCCACCACCAGAATGCACTTCAACACGACATTGGCCACAAGTACCGCCACCGCCACATGCTGATGGTATAAAAATACCTTGGTCAGCTAATGCACCTAATAATTTGCCACCCGCAGCAGTTGTTACTGCTTTTGCTGGATCGCCATTTATACTGATAGTCACATCACCTTCTGCAACTAACTTCGATTTAGCAAATAAGATTACTAGAACCAAAGCTATAACGATCGCAGTGAACATGCCTACGCCGAGAATGATTTCCATCGACTTTTCCTTATACTTTTCTAGGGGAATACAAGTTACAACTCGTATTCCTTGTTAATCTTATTATAACGAAATACCACCGAAAGAAAGAAAGCCAAATGCCATCAATCCTGCAGTAATAAACGTAATACCCAAACCTTTAAGGCCATCTGGAACGTCAGAATATTTCATCTTTTCGCGAATACCAGCAAGCAATACAATAGCTAATGCCCAACCGATACCAGAGCCAATACCATAAACAACAGATTCACCTAGCGTTAAGTTTTTAGATACCATAAATGATACCGCACCAAAAATCGCACAGTTAACTGTAATTAACGGTAAGAAAATACCTAATGCTTGGTATAACGCTGGGAAGTATTTATCTAACACCATTTCAAGGATCTGAACTAATGCAGCGATAACACCGATAAACGTTATAAATGATAAGAAACTTAAATCAATTGTTTCTTTAGGGTCTGTAATACCCATCATTGAATCTAATGCACCAGGCGCTAATATTGCTTGGTAGATTATTTGGTTAGCTGGAACCGCAATACCAAGTACTACGATAACTGCTACACCTAACCCCATAGCGGTACTTACTTTCTTAGACACAGCTAAGAACGTACACATACCTAAGAAAAAGCTTAAAGCGATGTTTTCAATGAAAATCGTTTTAACTAATAAACTAATATAATGTTCCATGAGTTCTAATCCTTCTCAACTTGTTCTGGTTTCCATTGGCGAATTGCCCAAATTAGAAAACCAATAAGGAAGAATGAGCTAAATGGTAATACTAATAAGCCATTTGCTTGATACCAACCACCATTTTGAATCAATGGTAAGATTTCGATACCAAATATTGTTCCGAATCCAAATAATTCACGAACAAATGCAACACTCATTAGAATAAAACCATAACCTAGACCATTACCGATACCATCCATGAAACTAACACCTGGCTTTTCTTTCATAGCAAAAGCTTCAGCACGGCCCATTACGATACAGTTAGTAATAATTAAGCCAACAAATACCGAAAGTTCTTTAGATAATTGATATGAAAAGGCTTTAAGTACTTGGTCAACTACAATTACTAACGACGCGATAATTGCCATTTGCACAATAATACGCACACTTGATGGTATTTGATTACGAATAATCGAAATAAACAAGTTAGAAAATGCCGTTACAACAACAACAGCTAATGTCATTACTAATGCATTTGCCATTGAGCTTGTTACCGCTAAAGCAGAACAAATACCAAGTATTTGTAGCGCAATAGGGTTGTTATCAAAAATTGGTTTAGTTAAAACCTTATTTGTTTCTGAAGCCATTAGTTAACACCTCCCTTACCTAACGAAGAGCGATACTTGGTAATGAAAGGTGCATAACCTTCTTCACCAAACCAGAACTGTAATGTACGTGTAACACCATTACTTGTTAAAGTTGCACCAGATAAAGCATCAACACCATGAATGTCGTTAGCTTTTGCGCCGCCTTTAACTAAGTGAACTTTAGCTACACCTTGCTCGTCATAAATCTTCTTACCTGGCCATAATGCTTTCCACTTAGGATTCATTACTTCAGCACCTAAGCCCGGAGTTTCTTTATGATCTGAATAAACAACACTACGTATAGTATTTAAGTCAGACTCTAAACCAACATAACCGTACATTAGATCCCATAAACCAGAACCAACGATAGGAAGAACAACAGTATTTACTGAACCTGCTTCGTTACGTACTAAGTAAACAACCGCGTCATTTGAACGACGGTTGATACCTGCTATATCATTCTCAGGCTTTTCAGATTTACTTGCATCACGTGAATTACGACGTTCATCAAATAATACTGGGTTACCTTCAATAAATTCACCTGAATCCAGATCAATCATTTTAGCGTCAACATATTTGTTGAATGTAGCAACGATACTTTTAGATTCAGTACCTTCAGCTTTAATATTTTCTACTGTTAAAGCAGATTCTAATAAACCTGAGGCTTCTAAAATTTTAGTTTGTTGATCAAGTAACTTGTTCGCAACCTGTAAAGGCTTAAGCTGAACTGCAGAAATAGATACTAATGCAGCACACACTAAACAAACAATTAATACAAAACCAACCGTTTTGATAGGCGTTTCTTTTTTACTAGACATTACGAGCAAGCCTCCTTTTGATATTACCTTGTACAACAAAGTAATCGAATAAAGGTGCAAATAGGTTAGCGAATAAAATTGCTAACATCATGCCTTCTGGGAACGCTGGGTTTACTACACGAACTAGAACAACCATTATGCCAACTAAAGCACCAAACCAGTATTTACCAGTGTTAGTGAAAGAAGCTGAAACAGGGTCTGTCGCCATAAACATCATACCGAAAGCAAAACCACCTACTACAAAGTGCCAGTACCAAGGCATATCAAACATTGCATTAGTATCGCTACCAACAAAGTTAAATAGTAAAGAAGTTACAACCATACCGCCAAACACACCTAATACGATGCGCCATGATGCAATACCTTTATAAAGGATATAAGCACCACCTAATAGAATAGCGAATGTTGATACTTCACCTACAGAACCTGGGATGAAGCCCCAAAATGCATTCCACCAGTCAGCATTCATTGAATACTCAATAAGGCCTTGGTTAGCAGCACTTAATGCCGTAGCACCAGAGTAACCATCAACAGCAACCCAAACAGCATCACCTGAAATTTGAGCAGGATAAGCAAAGAATAAAAACGCACGACCCGCTAATGCAGGGTTTAAGAAGTTTTTACCTGTTCCACCGAATATTTCTTTAGCAACAACAACACCAAAGGTAATACCGATAGCTACTTGCCATAAAGGAATAGAAGCAGGAACAATTAACGCAAATAAGATTGAGCTTACGAAGAAACCTTCGTTAACTTCATGCTTACGTACTGCAGCAAAAAGAACTTCCCAGAAGCCACCAACAATAAATGTTACGGCGTAAATAGGTAAAAAGAACACAGCTCCATAGAGCATCATGCCAAATGTACTTGCATCTGCAGCTAAGCTTCCACCTAACGCTTGAAACAGGCCAACTTGCCATGTATCTGGTAAAGCATAGCCAGCAGCTAATGCTTCAGTTGCTTGGAAACCGATGTTGTACATACCAAAAAACATGGCAGGAAAAACAGCTAACCAAACAGTGATCATGATACGTTTAAGGTCAATACTATCACGTACGTGAGTTTTGCCTTTGTTAACATAACCAGGAGTAAATAAGCCAGTAGCTACAGCTTCGTAAAGCGCAAACCACTTCTCATGTTTACCGCCTTTTTCAAAATGCGGCTCTATATCTTCAATAAACTTTTTGACACCCATGACTAACCTTCCTTCTCAATTATGGTTAGGCAATCACGAAGTAGAACGCCGTAATCTGTTTTGCCTGGACAAACAAACGTACAAAGCGCTAAATCTTCTTCATCTAGCTCTAAAGCACCAAGTTGTTGTGCACTGTCGGTATCACCAGCAGCTAAATCACGTAACAACAAAGTTGGTAAAATATCTAAAGGCATTACACGCTCATAGTTTCCGATTGGAACCATTGCACGAGAACTTCCGTTAGTCGTAGTCGTCATGTTGAATAATTTCTTCGGGAAGAAATGAGACAAATAAGCACGAGTTACAGAGAATTTATTTGCACCTGGGTACATGTAACCAATAAATTCTTTTTCACGACCTTCTAAAATTAAAGAAAGTTGTACGTGGTAACGACCTAAATAACCATGAACACCTTTAGCGGTTGAACCTGATAATAACGAGCCTGAAACAACACGTAATTCACCAGTTTCTAATTCACCGTCTGTTAATTCTGACGTTGAAGCACCTAAGATAGTTCTCACTAAACGTGGGTTCTTAGCGGCAGGACCTGCTAAAGAAATTACACGAGTAGAATCAAGTTCACCTGTAGAGAATAATTTACCAAAGGCAATTACGTCTTGGTAACCAAGATGCCAAGCAAATTTATCTGCACTTGCAGGTTTTAAGAAGTGTATATGGGTTCCAACAAGGCCAGCTGGGTGCTTACCTGCAAACTCATTTACGTTAACGTTGGCTTCAACAGGAATATTAGCTCCTGGCGCCTTACTAACAAACACTTCACCTTCAGTTAAGCGAGAAAGAACGATCAAGCCCTGCTTAAATGCTTCAGCCTGTTCGTTAATAATAACTTCAGGATCAGCTGCATTTGGGTTGGTATCCATTGCGCTAACAAAAATTGAATTTGGTGTTGAATCAATTGCAGGAACTTTACTATAAGGACGTGTACGTAATGCAGTCCATAACCCTGAATTAACTAGGTTATTAACAACATCTTGACGTTCTATAGTTGATAGTTCGCTTGCAGCGTAGCTTGTAAACGTTTCTTTCTCGTCGCCATCGATTTCGATAACAACAGATTGTAAAACACGTTTTTCACCACGATTGATTTCTTTTACAACACCTGATGCTTGAGCTGTGAACTTAACGCCTGGGTTCTTTTTATCTTCAAAAAGAACCTGGCCTTTTTTGACACGATCTTCCACTTTAACAAACATGGTAGGTCGCATACCCACAAACTCTTCACCTAGTGTCGCAACGGTTTTAATGGCGTTGCCATCATGGATTACCTGTTGGGGCGAACCAACTACAGGAACATCCAGACCTTTTTTTATTGTAATCATAAACACTTGCACTACTTTTGATGGGAGTATCAAAACCAAAACTCTACCTTGCTTAATTCGGTATGCACCTTATTAAGTTAAATGGAGTATGATTTCAGTGTATTTCAGCAAGAAACATAGCAAAACTAGTTTCCACTGGCTTTAGGTTAAAAAATTTCTGGCGCGATTTTAGCACAATCAATATATATCATTCTACGGTCGCTTCTACTTTTCATTATAAATTAGACTAAATAATCATTTTTAGCTCAAAAAATATACGCTTAATTATATTTAAAACCTAAAAAGCCGATATTTTACATATCGGCTTTTTATACTTGTTGTAAAACTTGCTTTAAAATTAATCTAGGTGATTAATTTCTACAACAGGATTTACATCAGCATCGTAATCTACATCTTTTACGCCAAAGCCAAATAATTTTAAGAACTCTTGATGATAACCTTCGTAATCAGTTAATTCATCAATAGTGTCTGTGTCTACTGTGTTCCAAATATCGGTTACACGTTGTTGTACACTATCTTCAAGCTCTTTATAGTTTTGACGTAAGCGCCCTTCTTCATCTAAACGAGGTGTGTCGCTATAGATGTTTTCAACGAATAAGTTTTGAATTTGCTCAATACAACCTTCATAAGTTCCATCCGCTTTCATCACTTTAAACATAGCTGAAATGTATAAAGGCATAATAGGAATGGCTGAACTTGCTTGAGTTACTACAGCATTAAGAGACGTTACGTATGCTTCGCCTTTAATGTTTTGAGTAGAAGCTTTAATTGCTGATGAAGCACGGTCTAAATCTTCTTTCGCTTTACCTATAGTTGCTTTACCGTATATTGGCCAAGTAAGTTCTTTACCAATGTATGTGTATGCTACGGTTTTAAAGCCTTCAGATAAAACACCCGCGTCGTTAAGTGCTTTGATCCAAAGCTCCCAATCAGCTCCGCCCATTACGTCAATCGTACCTTGAATTTCTTCTTCTGATGCAGTTTCAACAGACACAGAATCGATAATACGTTTTGAAGTATTTAAGTTTTTAGTCGTAACACTTTGACCAATAGGTTTAAGTGTTGATGAGTAAACTTCACCTGAGTCAGGATCTGTTCTACGTGGAGAAGCTAAACTGTAAACAATTAGGTCAATTTGGCCTAACTCTTCTTTAATTGTGTTAATTGCTTTGGCTTTTATTTCGTGAGAAAAAGCATCGCCATTGATATTTTTAGACCAAATACCCGCTTCGTCAGCAGCTTTTTGAAAAGCAGCAGTGTTATACCAACCCGCTGAAGCTGTTTTCTTTTCTGTTGGTGGCTTTTCGAAAAAGATACCTAACGTTTTTGCATTGTTACCAAATGCAGCCGTAATTCTTGAGGCAAGTCCGTAACCTGTAGAAGCACCAATAACTAGTACATTTTTTGGTTTAGTCGTAGATTGCTCGTGCTGTTTAACATAAGCAATTTGCTCATTTACATGGGCGTCACAACCAACAGGATGTGCATTAGTACAGATAAAACCACGAATTTTTGGCTTAATAACCATAAAAAAACCTTATATATTATATGTTATCGATTAATGAGCTCGATAATTACTCTTCATTTTATGATGCATAGTTTACTCTGCTGAACAAAATAAGAGGTACGAGCAGTTGGGTAAACCAATAAAAAGATAAATTCACACAGCCTTGATATGAATGAATTCATGACTTGAATTGGCAATTAGGCGAAGTGTAACTAAAAGTGCGACACTTTGCTGATTATATTTATCTATCTTGTAAATATTCTTGTCAGATTAGGTTGTTATAGCCACAAGAAGTTCATAACAGGTTTATTAATCATACCTATTTTAACAAATTGTTTAGCATTTACTCTGGCAATTTTTTTAATTATACCTTTGTAAAGTAGCCACGTTTTAATGTGAGTGTGATTTTATTTGTATTCTTTTGTTTGCAGTAAATCTCGTCATTGTGATCATAACTCAAGTTAGGTAATGCTATTCATTGAATAATGAAAGATAGGTGATAGATCTGATGGAAATCGAAATGTTTTTGAAAAGAATTTTCAGATTATAATGACTTAAGGTTAAAAAATAATAGAACTTCAAACGAGATAAACATAATTATTTCAATTAATCATTATGTTTATCTCGTTTAACGAATGGTTTTTGGGTTGGAAGGTTGAATATAGGACGGGTTACAGGTTAAGCGATCTCTCTATTTATATTGTTTGAGTTCATGAATAAAGGCAGTGATGAGTATTTATATAACCATTCTTTTTCAGTATAAGTATGAAGTGTTAATACTGGAATATTTTCAATTAACTCTTTAGCTAAAATACTATTAATAGCTTGATGCCTTTGCTTTATCCTTAGTCCTTCAAAAAGACTAGAAATAATAACAACATTAAAATGGAACTGTTCCGCACTATGCAAATCAAACAACAAGTCTTCTTTTGTTATATCAATGTGCGACGGAGAAAACGCGTTAATGAGCTTTGTTTCTATTAGAATTTCAATAGCCATATTTTCCCTCGGATAATTTTTACTAACCTGTCATTAAGGTTAGTTCAAAAACCTAAATTAACCATTAAAAAAATGTATAAAATATAAAGTCATTAACTAAATATGTGTTTACCTTAGATAAATAGTTTAATTTTTTATCTTCGAATCAACTAGCGACAATCATGAATTTTTGACACAATAGATACTTCTACTAGTTTAGCCTTTCGTTGTAATTTTTTAATATGATTAGCCCTTTCATCTTTAATAATAAAAACCTTTTTTTAGAACGTTTCCCCCTAGGACAAGTTAACCGAAGCTTGCAAGCCTGGGATGCTGCTGATGAATATATTATTAACTATTTAAACAGCGATTTTGACGATGTAAAACTTAAAGACAAACCTAAAAACATTCTTATTTTTAATGATGCCTTTGGTGCCTTGAGTTGCAACTTGAGTGAGCATAATATTTATTGTGTAAATGACTCTTATATCAGTCAGCAAGGTATAAAGCTCAATGTAGAGAGGAATGAAATTAATGCTGATAATATTACCTACCTCACTAGTACATATGAATTACCTGACGATATAGATTTAGTTCTTTATAAAATCCCTAAAACGAAATCGTTTCTTATTGATCAACTTATCCAAATCAACAATAAGTACACTGAAAGTACCGTTTTCATTGCTGCTGACAGAGCTAAAGAAATTCATAGCTCAACATTAAAACTGTTTGATAAATACTTAGGTATAACCAAAACATCTTTAGCTGTAAAAAAAGCACGTTTGGTGTTCACACAAATTGACAGTAAAGCTCTAACTGAATCACCCTTCCCTACTCTTTGGGATATGCCATCAGTACAAAATAGAGATACAAACTTTACTATTGTTAATTATTCAAATGTTTACTCAAGAGAAAAGCTTGATATTGGTGGGAGATATTTTATTGATAACTTGCCAACTATTCCTGCAGGCTCAACAGTTATAGATTTGGGTTGTGGCAATGGAGTTATTGGTTTATCTATTTTAGATCAACAACCTGATGCACAAGTTAATTTTTATGATGAATCATTCATGGCAATGAAGTCAGCAGAAAATAATATTAAAGCTAACTTTCCTAAATCAGCTGAAAATTGCACCTTTAATGTGAATGATTGTCTTAGTAACGTTGAAAGTAATAGCGTAGATTTTATTTTATGTAATCCACCTTTTCATCAACAAACAGCAACAACTGATCATATAGCTTGGCAAATGTTTAAAGATAGCTATAGAGTATTAAAAAAAGGCGGCGAGTTACGCATTATAGGTAACCGTCAATTAGCGTATCACATAAAGTTACAACGATTATTTGGTAACGAAAGACTGATCGCTAGTAACGATAAATTTGTAACAACGGCGGCAATAAAACGATGAAATTAACATTACTTTTAACACTAAGCTTACTTGGTATGATCAGCGCATGCTCTACAGCGCCAAAACATGTGGTGGTTTCACCTGAACTTATTGGTTATTCAAAAGGCGTATACTTGGATAACAAAATTCAGCTTAATGTTACAGATCAACGCAGCAGTAATTACATTGTGCAAATTCAGCAAGATGATGAACCTGCCAAGTTACTTTCTAGTCAAAACACTTTAACGAATATTATTAAAGAAACGATTAGCCCTGTGTTACGTAAACAAGGTTTAGGTATTGATACTTTTTCGAATGTTTACCTTGATATTATGATTGATAATGCATTGATTAATGTTGAGCAAAGCTTATTTAGCTATACCGCTAAAAACACCATAGCATTAAGAGTATTAGTTAAAAATGGTGACACTGTTTTAACAAAAAACTTTAACATGTCAGGCAGCAGTAATGGCCCATTAAAAGCTGATATAGCGGTGCTAGAGCGAGATTTCAATAACCAACTTGCAGCTACTTTAGTAAGAATAACTAATAGTTTTGAAATTCAAAGCGCAATTAAAGCATCAACTAACACTTTATAGTTTACGTATTTTTAATAAACCAGGCACTTCTTTTTTATGAACAGAAAACTTCTCACATTATTCACCAGCTTAATCATTTTATGCTCAAGCTTCTTACAAGCTGAAGAGATTGAAATAGATCCCTATAACATTTTTCCAAAAGTGAAACTTGAAACTTCAATGGGTAATATTATTGTTGAGCTAGATCGCACCAAGGCACCTATTACCGTTAATAACTTTTTAACTTACGTAGTTAAAGGTGAGTATGACAATACAATTTTTCATCGTGTATTAGCTGACTTTATTGTACAAGGTGGTGGCTATGAGCCAGACTTTACGATGAAAAAAGTCAATAAAAACATCATTAACGAGTCAGGCAGTGGCTTAAAAAATGAAATGGGTACGATAGCTATGGCAAAGGAATCAAAACCTCATACAGCTAATCGACAATTCTTTTTCAATGTTAAAGACAATGCTAATTTAGATCCTGGCCGACGTTGGGGCTATGCCGTATTTGGCAATATCACTGAAGGATTAGAAATATTAGAAGCGATGGCGAAAGTAGAAACGCATTATAGCGGTGAAATGTCTTGGGCTGATGTTCCAGTAAAACCAATCATACTCATCAAAGCAAGCTTATTACCTGCAGATTAAGCTTGTTTCATGACTTAATGAACAAGTTCACATTCTATTACTCACACTCCCTTATTAAAAAAATAACCTCCTTTATGTTGATTAGTACCTAATATTATTTAACCACCACTTAATTATATAAAACTAAGAGTGGTTAAGATCCCTAAAATCACGGTTCACACTCATAAGTCAGCATGGTTATATTTATTTACATAATAAATAACCTCAGCTCGGGATAAGCAAAGTAACTCAATAAGCTATTTTTAAGCCTAACATCGTTGCCTACATAGATGTAGGTACTTAGTTTTTATCTGGAATAAAAAACTGTGTATTTGTTACCAATAGCCCGCTATTGGGAAGAAAAATCCGCCTTGCTAGGCATAAAACTATCAATATTGAGTCATGATATGGCATATGAAGTACTTTTCTGTTTCTTTAATATTTTGATAAATAACCCTTTTTAAGGGTTAGTTGCAACATTCATTATCCCGAGTTGAGGTTAAATAAGTCACTTTATTCCTATGTATTCGTAGACTTAGCTTTAATTTTATACAATATATCCTCAAAAAAAAACATTTCCATACCTAACGGTATGCTACACTTTAAACAAGAATTATTTACATACAGTACTTTTGTTCTATTTTGAGCTATACATATACTTATTGATGTTCCCGATAACAATACGTACTTATTGAAACTTAAAACTATAGTGTCCAAAAAGAAGATACATATAAAAAGCAAACATAACGAAACATTAGATAGAGAATAAAAATGGTAATTGACAAATTTATCGATGAAAAAATATCACAATCCATTTATTACATAAATGCAGTTTTAAATCATGTACTTCATCCTACTGAGTTAGATGAATTCATCTCAAACACGATGGATGAATGGACATTGTTAAAAATACAAGAAGAAGCACCTAGTAACGCTAAAGAAAGAGTATTTTGGCATGTTATTCACGAAGTAAGTCTTCATGGCGCTCATTCACTCAACGATAATTTGTACTTTAAAAGTGAAATCACCACTTGTATCGACTTCTTTAAAGGAACAGGTAGCTACCCTGTAGATTGTATTGGATGGAGACCACTTCCTTAATAGATACTGAAAGTAAAATAAATGATATGTAACAATCCTTATAATTCACTTCTTTCATATCAAACACTCTGATACGCTTCATTTATTAAACATTATTTGAATTTTCTGAATGCCTAGTTCCAACTCTCTTTTTGACACAATCCGCTATTTTAAAGATAAACGCTTGCTTAGTATTTTTTGCTTCGGTATTGCAAGTGGCTTTCCTTGGGTAATGACAGGCTCAGCCATGAGTGGCTGGCTAAAAGATGAAGGCTTGAGTCGTTCAAGTATTGGGTTATTTGGGCTTATTTTTGTTACTTACAGTATCAATTTTTTGTGGTCACCTTTTGTAGATAGAGTAAAACTCCCCTTTCTTACCTCGAAGTTTGGACAACGTCGAAGTTGGATCATGTTCACTCAAATATTTATGGTTATCGCTACTTATCAGTTAAGTCAGGTTAATGTATCGGAGCAACTCAGTTTAGTTGCCCTACTAGGCTTAACCATTGCTTTTTTTGGTTCTAGCCAGGATATTGCCATAGATGCTTACCGAATAGATATTCTGGCTGGTGATCATAACAACTACATGTCTGCGGGCTCAGCTATGGCGACTGCTGGATGGTGGACGGGCTTTGCAGGTTTAGGCAGTATCCCTTTTCTTTTAGTTGATAGTCCTAATTGGGATTGGTCAGATGCATTTTTAGTATTGTCAGTAATTATGGCAATATTAATGGTAACCACCTTCATTGTTAAAGAGCCTACAAATAACAGAGAAGTTGAGCTCGATTTAATTCAAACAAACTACCTAAAAGTGCTACCAAAACAAGGCCGTAAACCTTTATACATTTTACTTTTATTACCTACAATTTTTGGTTCTATCATTTACGCTAATATTGGCTACCCAGCTTGGCCTGAAAACTTTATACCTAATAGCTATAGCTTTACTTTTATTACTCTTTTTATTGTGCTCTTACTGGTTATATTTATTCAACAGTTAGGTCATTTGAACCTCACCATTAGAAATATCAATCCGTTAGATACGCATCAAGTACCTAATGTTATTCATAAAATTACCGCATGGTTACTCACAACGTTAGTTGCGCCTATACAAGAATTTTTTGATAGAAATGGCGTGAAGCTAGCTCTTTCAATATTACTATTCATTTTCTTATTTAAGCTTGGTGAAGCCTATTTAGGACGTATGTCTATTGTGTTTTACCGTGAAGTTGGCTTCTCAAATAGCGATATAGCTTATTATTCTAAAATGCTGAACTGGGCTACCACCATAGTATTCTCACTTATTGGTAGTGTATTCACTATTAGATACGGTATTTTAAAAGGCTTATTTATTGGTGGTATTGCTATGGGCGCAAGTAACCTATTATTTGCAGTTATGGCTTTAGTAGGACCTAATAAAGCATTATTTGCTGCTACTGTATTTGTAGACGGCTTTACATCAGCTTGGGGCTCTGTCGCTTTTGTTGCTTTAATCTCAGTACTTTGTAATAAAACCTTTACCGCAAGCCAATATGCATTAATGGTATCTTTAGGGACATTTGGGCGAGTTATGCTAGGATCTTATTCAGGTATAGTAGTTGATTGGCTTGATGGCAATTGGGCATTGTTCTTTGTGTTAACCGCCGTGATGGTAATTCCTAGTTTAGTATTTTTATATATGATCAGAAAACCGCTTACCGTACTTATTAATAGAAATTCATCTAAATCATAAAGAGAATTTAGATTAAGCACGCTTAATCTTATAATTAAATGAACTTATTTATTAAGACTGTGCTCTGTTATTAATAAACATCTCGTTAATAAACGTCTTCATTTGAATAATACTTACTCGATACTATTCCTTTAAATAAAACGTATTTAGAGGAATTGCAGTGCATAGCACCAACAGTTACGCTATGATATTGATATAACAATTAATTATGAAAACTAACAATGATTAAATTATTTTTTTTACTCCCTATTATTATGTGCCTAATTTGGTGGAGTTATATAAACTCTAAAGGCTATTCAGTTAAAGAAACTTGGAAAGGTTTTGCCTACATCATTGCTTTTAATGCTGTCATTATTTTATTCTTTGTTGTTATGCTATTCCTCACTCATTAACTCTCTGTTATAAAAGTATTATTAACTCCTACTCGATTAATGTTCTCCTACCAAAACACTTTGAAATATATTTAACTTGAACTCTGGATAATGAATTCTGTAAATCATTGATTGATATGATTTAAAAGTAAATATAGATGATTTCACTAAAAAACATCATTTACTTCTCTCCTAATGTTGGGATTTAGCCCGTATAACAAGGCGGTTTTATGTACTAATAGCTGGCTATTAGTAATAAAATCAACGCAGATAGACGGTTAAATAACAATATTAGGCATAATGGCTTATCCAGTTTTCAGGTTATTTAGCTCATTAATGGATATATTTGATTTTACTGCTATATTTTTAACATAACCTTTAAATAAATTTTAATTAAAAAAATCATTTAATTAGGTATGTTAATGAAAAAAGAAGCTAGCGAACAAGTACAAAACATCCCTTTTCCATCTATAGCCGTTACTGAAGAATTTCAGATAATTACCGCGAATGAATTAGCACTAAATTTATTAGATAGAAAAACCCAACCAAAAGATAACAGCTCGCTGTTCGATTCTTTTTTTCTTTAGCAGGCACAAATAAGTCACAACAAGACATTATAAATACAGTAGAAGAACAAGCCTACATCTACCTTTCTCATAAACTTCCTACTGATAACGCATGTATTTACAAAGCTTGTATCAGCCCTTTAATCAGTAACAAATTTAAAATATTAATATTGGCCAAAGATGAAAGCACCCAATATAAATACCAACAAGAAAACATCTACCTTTCCAGATTAATCAACTCAATTGAAAGTAGTAATATTGGTATTTGGGAATTAGATATAAAACAAAACTCTGCCGTATTTTCACAAAAATTTAAAGAGTTATTACAAGTTAGTTCAGATGAAACCTTTACTTGGGAAATATTCCAGAAAGCTATTTATCATGAAGATTTATTATTATTTGAGATATTTTTCAAATCACATATTCAATGTAATTCCCCTTTGGATTTTGAATTTAGAATGATCATAAAAAATCAAACCTATTGGTTTAATATTAAAGGCAAACTCTTCTACGAGAATGGCGAACCAAAAACGATCATAGGAACGCTTACCGACTACACGTTAAATAAACAAATACTTAACGAATTAAACAATGCTATAGAAAGTAAAAACATCACAATGAAAGCAGGTAAAATTGGTACCTGGTGCATTGATCGTGTTAATGAAAAGCTAAATTTCACTTGGGATTTATATGCAAACGAGATGGTAGGTTTAGCCAATGAAGATATAGGAGACATAGGCAAATGGATGGCAACGGTTCATCCTGAAGACATAGACGAAATGAAAAGAATTACACAACATACTCTTCAAACAGGTGAAGACGTCAACAACAAATATCGTGTTATTTTACAAGATAAAACCATTAAGTATTTTCAGAGTATTGGACGCGCTGTTTATGATGATATAGGTAATATTTATCGCATTGATGGTATTTGTATTGATGAAACTGAAATACACAATGCTGAATTAAAACTCAAAAAAATGAACAGTCATCTTGAGGACAGTGTTGCTGAAAGAACCAAAGAACTGATTAAAGCAAAAGAACACGCTGAAAATGCGAGTCAAATAAAGTCTGATTTTCTCTCAATGATGAGTCATGAATTAAGAACGCCAATGAATGGTGTAATTGGTTCTTTAGATTTATTAACAGGCACTAAGCAAACTCACGAGTCTAAAGACTTAATAAGTACAGCAAAAACCTCTGCTGAAAACTTGGTTTTTATTTTAAATGACATCTTAGATATTAATAAAATTGAAGCAGGTAAGCTGGTTTTAGAAGAACGTGTTTTTTCAATCTCAGAAATTATAGATAACGTCATTAAAGTATTTATCCCTGTTGCAATAAAAAGAGACATCTCTTTACAGGTGGATGAAGATCCCAAAACGCCTATGTTTATCAAAGGCGACCCTATGAGAGTTAGACAAATTTTATTTAACCTTATCGGTAACGCCTTAAAATTCACAAGTTCATCACTTAAAAAACCAGGAAAAGTTAGCTTAGTCACTCAGATCACTAAAAAAACCAATTCCAAAAGCGTTATCAGTTTAAAAGTTATCGACAATGGCATTGGTATAGATAAAGACACCCAAACAAAGCTATTTAACCCTTTTATTCAAGCTGAGCGTTCAACTACCAGAAAGTATGGCGGCACTGGTTTAGGGTTAGCCATTTGTGGCAAGTTAACTGAAATAATGGGTGGAAAAATCACCCTTACCAGCGAAAAAGGTAAAGGTTCTTGTTTTGATACGGAGATCCCTTTCATAAACTCTCAAGAAACTAGAGCTATGGATATTGAGTCACTCTCAAATATTCGGGTTTCTATCATTAACTGTCATGAAAATACAAAGAACAAATCAGATGATTACAAACAGTACTTAAAATATGAAGGTGCAGTTGTTAGTACTTATACCCTTGAGGAATATATTCAAACAAAAGCAAGCTACGATGTACTTTTTATCTTATTAGATGACGATGATGAAAATAAAAACACAGTTACCCAACTGCTTGAGGAAACGGCCAGTAAAAACAGAATCACTATAGCAGTGAGTAGAAAGTCTATAGATGAAACAAGGCAATCGTTTAAAGGTGTTCATGTAAGTTGTTCTGAACCTATGACTCGTATCCAGCTTGTTCAATGCATACAACATACTTGGCAAAGTGGTTTCGAGTTAAACCTTGATGATCTCGATTTAAGCTCTTTAGAGCTTGATCTTGAAGAAGAAAATGATGATTCATTATCGTTAGATGAACTTGATTTCGACTTTGATACTAGTCCTACAGAAGTTAAGGATAAACCAAACAAAGTCGATATTTTAGTTGTGGAAGATAATCCTCTGAATCAAAAGCTTATAGTAAAGCAATTAGAAAGATTAGGTTATAACTGCGAGCTTGCTGACGACGGATTACAAGGACGAATTATGTGGGAAGAAGGCTCTTACAGCCTGATATTAACTGACTGTCATATGCCCAATATAGACGGCTATGAAATGACTAAACAAATTAGAGCAATAGAGAAAACGAAAAAAATTAAGCCTATAAAAATTATTGCCGTAACAGGAGCAGCAATGAGCGGTGATGCTGAATATTGTATAGCGTCAGGCATGAATGATTTTCTTAGTAAACCCATTCAATTATCCGATTTAAGAACAATGTTAAAAAAGTGGTACACACATGAGTAATGAACAATTAAAAATATTCAATAGCAACACCATGCTTGACCTCATTGGTGATGATCAAGAGTTAATAAAAAAATTTCAAATAGAGTTTCTACAACAGGCAAAACAATCTATTGCTAAGTTAAGTGATGCCTATAGCAAAACCGACTTTAACGCATTAAAAAGTGAATCTCACTTTTTAAAAACCTCAGCTAAAGCTATAGGAGCTGAGCTAACAGCTGACTATTTACAACAATTGGAAAATATATCTGAACTTAATGATAAAAATAAATGTAAAGAGTTGATTATTTGTATCAATAACTCGATCAAGCAGGTTTACGGAGTAATAAAAAATGAAGCCTAACCCTTTATTAGTTGGCAGTCGTCATCCCAAAGTCATAATGTTAGTGGATAATGGTGACGATACCGCAGGCGCAGCTAACATTTTAGCTAATCACATAGACGAATATAGAACAATATTCTTAGATGAAAATACCACTGAGTATATTCATCAAACGGCACCTGCTGTTATATTATTTGCACTATCAAGTATAGAGAAGTGTGTCGAATATTATAAATTTTTAGTCGAAGAATCCGAATTAGAACACATACATTACAGTGTATTACTTTGTAATAATAAAGAGTCATCTCTTGCGTTTAGATGCTGTATGAAAGGTCTTTTTGATAATTATTTTGTATTTCAACCGCTCTATGAACGTTTAAGATTATTGATGATAGTGCAAAGTGGACTTACCGAAACACAAGCTGACAGTAAAATTCAAACCGATAGTGAAGAGCTTAGTGAGAAAATTGATGAAGAACTTTCTGCATTAATTGATGAAGGCAGTAAATGTAAACAGAACTTATTGAAAAAAATATCACAAAGTCGCGAAGATATCTCAAAAGTTCCAACATCAGATTTAATAAAAGATATTAATGACTTAGATTCTCCACAGGAGTTGTTAAATAGTATTAACCAAGACCATGTTCATCCTTTATTACATTTATTAGAAAAAGATATACGCTCAAGCCTCGACAATATAATTACACAATTATTATCGCAACAAGGCAGTATTAAAGAAGCTCTTCCCGTAAAAAAACAGAAAAGCAAAGGACTGATCACACATGTCCCATCCATTAAAAAAAGAAATAATGATTTAGAAACAACGTCCAATGACCTTATAGATGATGAACTAATTAATGAAAAACTAGCAGAAAACCCAAAAGTTCCCCCTGAAGATAATAATACGTTACCTCACTCAATTTTAGTTGTTGAAGACAATAAACTATATCGAGACATGATATCGAATGTACTTACGAAAGAAAATTATCAAGTAGATGAAGCAGAAGATGGCCTTTGTGCATTAAATAAAATAAAAGAAAATCGTTATGATTTAATTCTTATGGATTTATTTATGCCTAATTTGGATGGTTTAAATGCCACTAAAAAGATACGCCAGCTATCTAAAGGCATAGATACTCCTGTTATAGCTCTAACGGGTAATAAGAATAAAGAACTTGTTAAGAAGTGGGCTAATTATGGGCTTAAAGGATATATTATAAAACCTTCCACAAAAGCAGAGATTTTGTCTGTAGTAAAGAAAAACGTGGGACTTTCTCAAGAGCATATTGACGCCTAAAACGTCTAGTAAACAATAAATACCACCGTCAGTAGTCGTTTGATTATTTAGTACTAATTAATCAAACGACTCTATCCTTACTACCTAACTACATCCCCTTCCCTCAACAAAAGTAAAGTACAGGCTTATCTAAAATGGTTAAGAATGAGTGTTCTTAAGTTTTCAGTGGTAATTGGGAGCACAACGTAGGCTGTAAATTTATGGTTAACTAATGAAAGTACATTATCTTCAATCGTATCATTAAATAAAGCAAGTGTGTCTAAAGTAGAAAACTGTCCTTTTAATGGCGAAGGAATTGCTTTTATATCCATTCCACTTTCAGAGCAATCAAAAATAACTAAATGATATTTTTTGAGTAATAAGCTTTCTTCAATCTTATCAACATCAGAAATAACATCCACATAATGTTTTAAAGATAAAAGTTGCCTATACATGTTTTTATTTTGTTTACTAGGACCTTCAACAAACAAAATACGTTTAACATCTAGAACCGAAATATTCTCAATTGATGGTACATTAAAACGCCCTATTCCTAACTCTTGCTCTTGAGATATTTTAACCTTAACAGAGGCATGTAGCATCAGTTCACCAGATGGTAATCGAGCAAGATTAATGTTGCCGCCTAGTTTATTGCATAATTCTCTAGCCATCTCCATTCTTAAGTTAAACTTTCCACCTTCTATAGGTGCTTTGGATTCCAGATCGTTTTGTGTAATCAACTGGTTAGTTTTTAATACATGCAATACGAACACTATCGTTGCACTATTGTGATGATGAAAATGGACCTTTACAGACACACAAATATTTTGACTCTCTAGTATTTCTTGCGCATTTTCAGTACAAGCGATGAAAACTTGCTGTAAGCGTAACTCGTCTGATTCAATAAACTGAGGAACATCTTCTTGGATCATGAACTTGGTATCTTTAGTTTGCGCTTCAACCACTTCTTCCATTCTTCGAAGAAAAAGAATGAAATCGAATGATTGAGTGTTAAGTGTTAACCGACCAGACTCAATACTCGACAGTTCATTTAACGTATCAACTAACTGTTCTAAATTAAGCGCAGCGCTAGAAATGCTAGCAATGTAAGCTTTTTCTTTTTTGGCTAAGTCGTTTTGAGGGAAAATTTCTACTAAGCGCTTAATAACACTTAATGGAGTACGTAATTCAACACTTAACGATTGCAAGAAGCCTGTTTTTGCTTGGTTTTCATTATCTGATTTTTCTTTCGATATAATCAACTCACGTGTTTTTTGGGTAACGCGACTACTTAATTCTGTCGAATAGGCCGCCATCATTAAAATAAGTAACTGAAAAACAATACCTCCTAAGGTGCCACCTAATAAAGTTGCCCAGGTTTGCCAAGATTTATATTGTAAAACCCAAGTATCTTTCTCAGAAAGTTCATAAACCCATTCACGAGAAAATACATCTATAGTTTTTTTACTTGATAATCTATCAGGTGAATCTAAGTGACTCCCAATTATAGTAAATTCACTTCCTTTATGAACATCAGATACCATCAAGTTAATATCTTTCTCATCCGCATAGTTCATCATATTTTGAAAGAATGTTGAAACCCTCACAACAGCAATAACGACACCTGAAACAGGCAAACTCCCCTGTTGTTTATATTGGCCAAATAATGGTTTTAAATTATGATTAAAAACGGGTAAGGCAATTAAAATTACAGGGTTAGAAAAATCACCTTCAACCATATTTATGGGTAAGGTTGCGGATACTCTTCCTGTTGTGATGGCTTCTTTAATCGCTTTCTTTTTATCTATATGATCAAATAAATCCACACCTAATATTTGTTCGTTTTGATAACGAGGAAAAACATATTGGACGGGTAAATATAGATCTAACGTTCCTGATTTTATGTTATTTCCCATAATCGTTTGCTGGCTAATCACATAATGTATATCTAAAACCTCAGACATATATCTTTCATAAGTACTTCTATGGATATCTTCTACAAAAGGGGCCCATTCAAACGATTCAATCTTTGATCGTTCGTTAAGTATGTAGGCTGAAAACTCATAAAATGATTCAACATTAACTAAGCGGCTGGCTTCAAAATAGGCTTTCAATGAATTTAACTGTTGTTCTATTTGTTGTAATTCTTGCTCTAACTTAAGTTCAATAGTTGACTGAACTTTAAAAAAATCATCGTTACGATAATGTTCATTTTGATCTTGTCCTATCTTAAAAAGTAAAGCGATTGAAATTCCACCTAAAACAGAAGATATGATAACAAATAGCTGTTTACCTTTATTAAAGCTCTGATCTGAATTTACAAATAATAAAAGCGGAATACCAAAAATTGAAATTAATACACTTAAAGACCATGTTTGACAAAAAACATAAAACAAGTTGATATCAAATGATTTAGCAGAAAGTATCATGATTAATACTGATGCAGAAGCTGAAATTACAGAGGCTAACGGGCCTACTTTATAGATGAAAGATGATAGTTTTTTACGGCTATTTAACCACTGTCCGTGAGATATTAACTTTTCGGTTAATTTTTTTGCCCAAATACCTTGCGCGCAAAAGGCTAGAGTAAAAAGGATAAATATAGATAACTCTAAGCCAGCTGAAAAATAATAATTTAAAAGCGAATTTAACGTAATACTGCCTAAAACAAGCGGAAAAACTTGACGTTTCCCCCATAAAATAATTACTGCACTTGAAATACCCGCTGAAACACCTAATAAAAGAAGAATAGATAAAGGTTCAAATAACAAAGCAGTTAATAGGCATACCGTTAAATACAAAATAAAAGTAAACAATGGCTGATAGATTTGTTTTTTCATAAAAAAGGTAATTAGCTAAAAAATATGAGGATAATGGTTCAATATACTGATGATCACCTTAAATTTATAGGTGTTTTTGAATTACATTTACAGTCAATATGAAACATAACAAATAAAGTATAACAAATAGCAGAATAACATTTGCAGTTATGGGTACGTTCAGGTGAGAATAAGCCTATTTAAATTCTATCATTTTTAAGCGGAGTAATTATGACATCTCGTCAAGATCTAGCTAATGCAATACGTGTATTAAGTATGGACGCTGTTCAAAAAGCAAAATCAGGTCATCCAGGTGCCCCTATGGGAATGGCTGATATAGCTGAAGTTTTATGGCGTGATTTTTTAAATCATAATCCATCAGATCCACAATGGGTAAACCGAGATCGCTTCGTTTTATCTAACGGTCATGGTTCTATGCTTATTTATTCACTATTGCATTTAACCGGTTATGACGTATCAAGAGATGATTTAAAAAACTTCCGTCAATTACATTCTAAAACACCGGGTCATCCTGAATATGGATATACACCGGGTGTTGAAACAACAACAGGACCATTAGGTGCTGGCTTATCAAATGCTGTAGGTATGGCAATTGCAGAGAAAACCTTAGCGGCGCAATTTAACCGTGAAGGCCATGATATTGTTGACCACTTTACTTACTGTTTCTTAGGTGACGGTTGTTTAATGGAAGGTATTTCTCATGAAGTATCTTCATTAGCAGGAACATTAGGCTTAGGTAAGTTAATTGCTTTTTGGGATGACAATGGCATTTCAATCGATGGTAAAGTTGAAGGTTGGTTTACAGATAACACTCCTGCAAGATTTGAATCTTACGGCTGGCATGTTATCAGTGTAGATGGTCACAACCCTGAAGAGATTTCTGCAGCTATTACAGCGGCTAAAGCAGTAACCGATAAGCCAACAATGATTTGTTGTGAAACAATTATTGGTTTTGGTTCACCAAACAAGTCAGGTACACACGACTGTCACGGTGCTCCTCTAGGTGATGAAGAAATTGCAGCAACACGTGAATTTTTAAACTGGCCACATGCACCATTTGAAATTCCAGACGATATCGTTGCACAGTGGAACCAACAAGAACAAGGTAAAACTAAGCAATTACAATGGAATGATACTTTCTCTGCATACCAAGCTGCTTACCCAGAACTTGCTACTGAATATGAAAGACGTGTAATTAAAGGCGACTTACCTGCTGAGTTTGAACAAAAAGCTAATGAATACATTGCACAATGCCAAGACAAAGCTGAAAACATAGCGTCTCGTAAAGCATCGCAAAACTCTATTGAAGCTTTTGGTCATATTTTACCTGAGTTATTAGGTGGTTCTGCCGATTTAGCAGGTTCTAACTTAACCTTATGGTCGGGCTCAAAAGGCATTCAAGAAGATGCTGCTGGTAACTACATATTCTACGGTGTACGTGAATTTGGTATGAGCGGTATTATGAACGGTATTTCGTTACACGGTGGTTTTATTAACTACGGTGCAACGTTCATGATGTTTATGGAATATGCTAGAAACGCTGTACGTATGTCTGCACTTATGGGTATTCAAAACATTTTTGTGTATACCCATGACTCTATTGGTCAAGGTGAAGATGGCCCAACGCATCAACCTGTTGAACAATTAGCTAACTTACGTAATACACCAAATATGGTGACATGGCGTCCAGCTGATGCAACTGAATCTGCAGTAGCATGGAAAAATGCTATTCAACGCCAAAAGGCTCCAACGTCTTTAATATTCTCGCGTCAAGGCTTACCTGCTCAATCAAGAACTACAGAGCAAGTAAGTAACATAGCTAAAGGTGCTTACATTTTAAAAGATAGTGTAGGAACTCCAGAAGTTATCTTAATCGCGACAGGTTCTGAAATTGCAATTGCAATGCAAGCAGCTGAGCAATTAGGTGATAGCGTTCGTGTTGTATCTATGCCATCTACTAGCATTTTTGATGAGCAAGACGCTGCATATAAAGAATTAGTTTTACCTGCAAGTGTTGTTAAACGTGTTTCAATTGAAGCAGCTCATACTGACTTCTGGTACAAGTATGTTGGTTTCTCTGGAAAAATCATCGGTATGACAACATTCGGTGAATCAGCTCCTGGCAATGTATTATTAGAACACTTTGGTTTCACAGTAGACAATATTGTTGAAACAGTTAAAAGTCTTTAATTTTTAAGCCTTAAACAAAAGAACCTGTTATGCAGGTTCTTTTTTATTTTGTAGTTAATATGCCTATAAATATCGCCATAAATGGTTTTGGAAGAATTGGTCGCAACGTTGCTCGAGCTTTATTCGAAAGTAACAGATCAGATGAATTTAATTTAGTCGCCATTAATGAGATAGCAACCCCAGAAGGTATTGCTCACTTATTAAAATACGACACAACTCACGGGCGCTTCCCTTTTCCTGTAGAGCTTCACAATAATCAACTATTGATCAACGGTAAACTCACCCATTTATCTCACGAAAAGCAACTATCTAATCTCCCTTGGGCTAAACACCAAGTAGATATAGTGCTTGAATGTACGGGCAAGTTTGACCAATACGATCAAGGTGAGCAGCACTTAAAACAAGGTGCTAAAAAAGTATTATATTCACACCCTGCTTCAAGTGATGCGGAAGTTGATGCGACTATTATTTATGGTGTTAATCATCATATTTTATCTAAAGAGCACAACATCGTTTCCAACGGTTCTTGCACAACTAACTGTGTAGTACCTGTTATTAATGCTATTGATGATGCCTTCGGTGTTGAAAGTGGCACCATAACCACTATTCATTCTTCAATGCATGATCAACAAGTTATTGATGCTTATCATCCTGACTTGAGAAGATCGAGAGCCGCAAGCCACTCTATTATTCCTGTAGATACTAAACTTGCTATCGGTATTGAACGTATACTACCTAAGTTTTCAGGACGTTTTGAAGCCATTGCCGTACGTGTACCCACCTTAAACGTAACCGCTATGGATTTAAGCTTAACGGTATCTAAAGATGTAGATATAAAAGCCATTAATCAAGCAATACAAAACAGTCAAAACAATGGATTACAAGGTATTTTAGGTTATACCGAAGAACCTTTAGTTTCTGTTGATTTTAATCATGATCCTCATTCATGTATCGTCGACGGAAATCAAACACGAGTCAGTCACAAACGCCTTGTTAAACTATTAATATGGTGTGACAACGAATGGGGTTTTGCTAACAGAATGTTAGACACCGCTAAAGTGATGGCAGACACATTAAACAAATAACAGTAAAATTTATTTATAAAATTATAAGGATCCAAAATGTCTATTATTAAAATGGCAGATCTAGATTTATCACAAAAACGTGTACTTATCAGAGAAGACTTGAATGTACCTGTTCAAGACGGAAAAATCACATCAGATGCACGTTTAAGAGCGGCATTACCTACATTAAAACTTGCTTTAGAAGCTGGTGCTAAAGTGATGGTAATGTCTCATTTAGGTCGCCCGACTGAAGGCGAAGCCAATGATGAACTTTCACTACAACCTGTTGTTGATTATTTGGCAGCAGCATTAAACTTCCCTGTAAGACTAGAAAAAGATTACCTAAACGGTGTTGAATCTATTGCTGGTGAGCTTGTTGTATTTGAAAACATTCGTTTTAACATTGGTGAAAAAGCTAATGATGAAGCTTTATCTAAAAAACTTGCAGCATTATGTGACGTTTTTGTAATGGATGCTTTTGGTACGGCTCATCGTGCACACGCTTCTACACATGGTGTTGCTAAATTTGCACCTATCGCGGCTTCTGGTCCTTTATTATCGGCTGAATTAGAAGCATTAGGTAAAGCACTTGATAACCCTGCTCGTCCATTAGTTGCTGTAGTAGGTGGTTCAAAGGTTTCTACTAAATTAACGGTTTTAGATGCTTTATCTAAAATTGCTGACGTACTTATCGTTGGTGGTGGTATCTCAAATACTTTCGTTGCAGCAGCTGGAAACGAAGTAGGTAACTCTTTATACGAAAAAGATTTGATCCCTGAAGCTCAACGTTTATGTAAAGAAACTGAAGTTATCTTTGCTGAAGATGTAACAACCACTAAAGTAGGTTTTAGCGACTGGTCTCATGATGCAGTAACTGAAATCAAAGAACTTTCAGAAATTAGTAGCGATGACGATATTATCGATTACGGACCTAGATCTGCAGCAAAAGCCGCTGATATCTTAAAAAATGCTAAAACAATTCTTTGGAATGGCCCATGTGGTGTATTTGAATTTGATGCATTTGCTAAAGGTACTGAAGTTACAGCACGTGCTATTGCAGAAAGTGAAGCTTTCTCAATTGCTGGTGGCGGAGATACATTAGCTGCTATTGATAAGTTTGATTTAGCTGACAAAGTTTCATATATCTCAACAGGCGGCGGCGCATTTTTAGAATTTGTTGAAGGTAAAGTATTACCTGCAGTAGAGATACTAGAACAGCGCGGAAAGTAATCTCCTAACTAAGTCGCACACATGACAAAGGTATTTAATCGTTAATATAGTACGGTTAAGTACCTTTTTTATATCTCCTAATCGTTATAGATACGCATTTATAATTTGAATACCAATACTATTCATTAAAACTTCCATACTACTTATACCAAACGGATTAATTTATTGAGCAACTTAGAACTACATTAGCAATGCTTAGAACAAGCAAAATTGAAGTCAACAACCCCGTAGCAAGCTTTCTCGTAACCTCGAACCTGCTTCGCAGGAAGGGGTATGTTTAATTAGTCGAAAAACGAAACCCTACGCAGCAAGCTGCGGGGAATTAAACCCATAGAGATTAAACATAGTTATTCTATATTTTTTTAATTTTGTGATGTTATCAGTTTGCTAATGAGCTCCCGAAGGGCGAGAATTTAAAGGCTTATATGCCGCGTTATTGATTTTGACAAGGTTCCTACATGGATGTAGGACATTAGGGTAACGCAGGAGCAGTTACCGAGAATAACCATTCTCTTCAATCAATGCCTCGCCTACATGGATGTAGGTGCTTAGGTTCAGTCTGGAACTATGAACCTGTGCCTCTAAGCCTTTAAATTCTCGCTAAGTGAGCAATAAATTAATCCGTTTGGTATTAAACATGCTAAAAAACTAAAAGCTTTCACACCACCACATAATTATCTCCTTTTAAACGAGTATTCCTCGTCATAGTTTAAGTAAATAAATACATTAATCCTTACAGTAATAAACTGACTTTATATTTTAAAATAGCAAATAACCTTAATATTTAAAGGGATATAAATGGTTATATTATTTTAAATTCATCTTCTAAATTGTTATAAAAACATACTATACAAATTATTTTCTTGATATTCAATGTAACTACAGCCCAATAGAAACGATAAAATTAACAAAAAATTAACATTTTTTCACAACTTTCCTTTTTATAATAAAAAACATCATATATAATCAATTTGTTTCAAAATATTACCTACTTAAAATAAAGGATAACAACATGGAAATGATTACTGAATGGTTTTCAAATAACCAAGATCAACTTTTACAATACGTTATAGATTTTGTTATAGCTATTGCAATCATCATCATTGGTAAATGGGTTGCTAGAGTTGTAAGCAACACAGTTATTAAAGTATTACTTGCTAAAAATATTGATAAAGCTGTTGCAAGCTTTGTTGGTAGCATTTTATTTAGCTTAATATTCTTCGTATCAATTATCGCTGCAATCTCGCACATGGGCTTTAACACAACATCTCTAGTTGCAATTATTGGTGCTGCTGGTTTAGCAGTAGGTTTAGCACTTCAAGGTTCTTTATCAAACTTTGCTTCAGGTGTTTTACTTATCGTATTAAAACCATTTAAAAGCGGTGACTTCGTTGAAGTTGCAGGTAGCGCTGGTGTAGTTGAAGAAATTCATATTTTTTCTACTCAATTAAAGTCTGGTGATAACAAAACTCTTATTATCCCTAACTCTGCAATTACAAGCGGTACAATCACTAACTATTCAACTAAACCTACTCGTAGAATCGACTTAGTTATTGGTGTAAGCTATGACGCAGATCTTGCTAAAACTAAAGAAATCTTAGCAAAAATTGCTAACGAACATGAATTAGTATTAAAAGATCAAGCTGTAACTATTGGTGTAAGCGAATTAGCTGATAGTTCTGTAAATTTAGTGCTTCGTCCTTGGGTTAAGTCATCTAACTACTGGCCTGTATACTTCGATTTATTAGAAACAATCAAAGTATCTCTAGACGAAGCTGGTATTGAAATTCCTTACCCACAAATGGGTTTGCACATGAATAAAGAAGACTAAAATGAACCAAAAATTAATTGTAGCCGCTGCACTTGGCTTAACATTATCTAGCTCAGTAGCAATAGCCGCTGAGCCAGCTGAAAAATCAGCAATCTCTTCATCTGCTGAATTAGGTATGCTTTTTAAGACGGGAAACACGAAAAGTGTTGATTTAAAAGGTGGTTACGATTTTAAATATGAAAAAGATCTATGGCGCAGTACTCTTGCTTTTGACATCTTAGTTAAAAAAGCTGATGAAGAACAAGATGATGGTACTGATGAATTCGAAACGACTGATAGAAAGTGGTCAATCGTTTCAAAGACAAATTACATTTTAAACAAGTCTAACAAAAGCTATGTTTATAGTGATGTGTCTTATGAAGACAACAGTATTACTGGTAACTTCGACAATCAAAGCTCTTTTTCAGTTGGTTTAGGTCGTGAATGGTATAAAAGTGAAACTTCATCATTTTTTGCTGATATCGGTCCTGGTTACAAACGAGATGTAATTAAAGACACATCTGAAATTAACACTGCTTTTATTGTTCAAGCTCAAGCTCTTTATATAAGACAAATCAATGAGCATGTTGAATTTAAGCAATCAGCAAGTGCGAAATATGCACCAAAATCAGGTAAGAACAGTGTTTTTAATGCGGAGTCTTCATTAACAACTAAGTTAATTGAAACTCTTCAGTTAAAAGTATCTATTAAACTTGATTACAATACTGAAGTTGATGAAGATATTAAGAAACTTGATACACAAACAGCGATTACGCTAGTGTATAGTTTTTAATTAATACTAAACATTTCGACTAAATAAAACCGCATACTTGTTATGCGGTTTTTTTGTTTTATATGTCAAATATAGCAATCACTTAAAAAATCATTGGCGCGTCATTTTTTAAACTCAATTAGAATAACTTTCACTGTCATTCTTTCTCTAAAAAACAACTTATATTGATAAAAGTGAATTTCTCCCCTTCTCTCTCTTAAATCAAAATATCAACTTCCATATTAACTTTAATATACAAATCACTTGAGATAATTAGCTATAAAAGTTATATACTTAAGTTATAACTTTACAAAGTATTATTGATCTCATGAATATTTCAAAAATCGATTTAAACCTCCTCATCTATCTAGACGTTTTATTAAGAGAAAAAAATGTCACTCGTGCTGCGGGTCAACTTAATATTACACAACCGGCAATGAGTAATGGTTTAAAACGATTAAGAGTATTATTTAACGATCCAATTCTTGTAAGAACTTCTGATGGAATGGTGCCTACAGAGCGTTCAAGAGCATTAGCACCTACCATAAGAAAGATTTTATTAGAGCTTGAAGAAGCTCTTCAGGGTGAAGAAGAATTTAACGAAGAAAGCAGCCAACGTGTTTTCAGAATTATGGCAAGTGATTATGCAGCCTCAACGTTATTACCTAACTTATTAAGAAAGATTAATAAAATAGCCCCCAATGTAACCATAGACATTATGACACCAAGCGATGTTACCTTTCACGATGTTGAAGCAGGTAAGATTGATATGGCGATTAACCGTTTTGATGAACTACCACAATCGTTTCATCAGAAAACCGTGTGGAAAGACAGTTTTTCATGTTTAATAAGTGCAGATAATCCTATCGCGAGTGACTTTAATTTAAGTACGTACTTATCATCTAAGCATGTTTGGGTATCAAAAACAGGTTTTGGCGTTGGTGTAGGAATGAATCCGAAAGATGTACAAAAATTAGGTTGGGTAGACGAAGCTTTAGCTCGATTAGGTAAGAAGCGTGATATTAAAGTATTTACACGTAATTATAATGTGGCAATGCAATTAGCTTATGAAGACGGATTAGTGGCAACATTGCCGACTAAAGCTGCGATGATCCATAAGAGTGAAGAAAAATACACGATAATTGATCCTCCTTTTGATATTCCTGAAATCGAATTGAAAATGATCTGGAGTCCCCTGCTTCATCATGACGCTAGCCATATTTGGTTTAGACAGTTAGTAATAGAAGCCGCTTCTGAATGTTAAACACGGATAGATAAACCATGAAAGATGCAATTTATAGTATTTTAGCTATTGCTGGATGCGTGATAATAGGCAAAGTTATTGCTCATACTCTTGGAGGATTACCTTCAAGTTTATATGGGCTAACTTGTTTTACCTTGTTATTACACTTTAAAGTTGTATCTGCAGACAGAATTAAATCAAGTATCGAATGGATAATGAAAAATATGATTGTCTGTTTTGTACCTGCTGGTGTCGGGATTATTGAACATTTTGAATTAATTAAACAACACGGCTTTGCCATTGTTTTTATCATATTCATCACTACTTTTCTTCTGATCACTGTGATTGGCGTGTTATTCGAGTTAAAAATAAGAAAACAAAATAACACTCAAAATCCTGAAAACTCAGAAAGTGTGAGCTAGAAAATGGCCATTACCGATCAATTACTTTCAGTTGGATTATCTGCAATACTTATTGTGTGTACTATAGGTATTTATCAATTTTTTGCGATGTTGCAAGCAAAAGTAAAAGCTATTTGGCTGAATCCTCTACTCTTTTCAATAGTGGTAACTTCTGCCTGTGTTATCTACTTAAAAATGCCCTTTGAAGAGTATTTTGGCCATACTCAATTACTAACTTCTCTTATAGAGCCTGCTGTTGTTGCATTAGGTTTTCCTTTATATCAACATTTAAATACTATAAAACGACAATTAAGTACTCTACTGATATTGTTTACCTTAGGCGTATTTATCGTTATATCCGTAAGTATGATTTTAACAATATGGCTTATCGCACTACCAGAAATAGCTGTATCCTTATCATTAAAATCGGTTACAACACCTATTGCTCTTTCTCTCTCAGATACATTGAATGGAAATGCCTCCATTACCGCTTTCGCTATTATTTTAGCTGGATTCTTTGGTGCTATGTTTGGCCCAGCCTGGCTGAATTTCATTAATGTTAAATCAGCTGAAGCTCAAGGTTCAGCTATTGGAGCAGCAAGTCATAGTTTAGGAACAGCCACAATAAATAAAATCAGCTACCAGCATTCAGCTTATGGCTCTTTAGCACTTATTGTATCGGCCATTATTACCGCTATTGTTAGCCCTTTTCTCATTCCATTTATGTTTTATTGTTTAAGTTAATATTTAAAAGAGCATAAATACTGAATAGCTTTAGATGAACAACGAACATAATCTTAATCTTCAAAACTTATTATTTATAGTCAAACTAAAATTTTAATTAAAGCCAATAATTTATCTCAGAACTATGTTACAAAACGTTTATTTTTGTTGAACAATGATTAGCTTTAGTTTCTAAATGAAAAAATTAAGAGGTGTTTTTGATGAGAACTAGTTATATATCGTGGTAAGCCAATATAAATAGTAATCATTATCATAGATCTTAGGCTGTCAATAAGATAGAATTAGTTACAATTTATCTACTGTGTTTCAAATACAGTGCCTTAAAAAGATAATAACCTGAGTGGAATAAACAATGAAATCAAAAATCATAACAGCAATTTTTGCCATCGCATTAAGTACAATTGGCTTATGTTCTACAATTTCTCATGCTAATGATCAAAAATCTATCATTAAAGCTGTTACTTATAGCACCTCAGATTTAGCTGCTGCACAAGTAAGTAAATTTGTTGGTCAGAATGTAAATCAAATGAGTACATTAAAAGCAAATAGTTATGATGCGCTTGTTAACAGACCTTTATTTAGCCTTTCAAGCTCAGTGACAGGCAGTTATATACCAAACCAAGATTTTACAAAGAAAAATAGAGTCTTTGAATTAGCAACTATATTTAACGACAAACTACAGCAAGTCATTGCTAAGTTTTCTTATAATGAAGCGCCTAAATATAACAGTCATTCTATAAATGGTGATATGCCTGAAGACAAAAATGCAATTAACTGTGATGTTAAAAAACAATAGTTTTATAACGTTATAATATAGTTTAATGCTTCTCTGTAATTTCCTGATTAAACCCTAAAATAACATTTAAAATTAAGCTGTAAGTATCAAACTTTACTTACAGCTAGCTCAACCTCTTCCTTTGTATACCTGCACTTTAAAATCTTATTATTTAAAGCTTAGACGGAACACTTATTACTTGAAGATAAGTAAATTATCTTACATTACTTATTTCCCTCTATCTCATTAACATCTAATTGTTCTGTCTCTAACTATTATCTTAGCTATTATACCAAACGGATTAATCACTCTACAATTAAAGAAAGCCCTTCATAGTCGGTTTCGGCTACATAAGTGTTCACGCTACTAAGAATTGAAAGAAGTAAGCTTAAAGTTATATTTGATGTCCTTGCTCGCTCTACCCCCTCTTATGTACGTTTGATTCATAGACTAAATACCATAACCTAAGTTAATGGTCGTTTGTATATGTTCATAAAATAAATAGCAGAAATGAATCACAATAGAGTCTGCCCCCCAAAAACGAATAAAAAATAGCTGTTCCCCACTTTAATTAAAGAAAAAGCCATTAACTAAAGCACGGTTATTTAAATTAGTCATCAATTACGTTATTGTGCGTTTAATTATATACACATCTAAAGGAAAAATTATGAGTCAAGCAGCAGCACGCCATTTATTAGTAGATACAGAAGAACAATGTTTAGCACTTAAAGCAGAAATAGAAGCGGGTAAAGATTTTGCTGAAGTAGCTAAAGCACATTCTAACTGTCCATCAAAAGCACAAGGCGGTGATTTGGGAACATTCGGTCCAGGCCAAATGGTTCCAGAGTTTGATAAAGTTGTTTTTAGTGCTGATCTGAACACTGTTCAAGGTCCAGTTAAAACACAGTTCGGTTATCATTTATTAGAAGTTACTTCTCGTACTTAATACCTCATTGTTCAGCTTAAGTAACTTAGTTAGCTTTATTCATGATCATTAATCGTTAACATTTGATGTAGTGATATTTAAAGTTTCAACTGAAAAGTAACAAAATAAAAAGCCCCGATAATTCACATTATCGGGGCTTTATTTTTACTGTTATTTTATAGTTAACTCACAATGAATTAACTATAAACACCAAAGGTTAGTTTAGGTAAAAGACGCTTTAAGTATCCAGAAGAAGATAATTGAAAGACCTGCGCCTATAGGTAATGTTATTACCCAAGAAATAACAATATTACGAACAACACCTAAGTTAATTGCAGCGATACCGCGAGCCATTCCCACACCTAAAACAGCACCAACAAGTGTTTGTGTTGTTGATATAGGAAGACCAGTACCAGAAGCGATAACAACCGTACAAGCTGCAGCTAATTCAGCCGCAAAACCTCTGCTTGGTGTTAAATGTGTAATACCATTACCAATTGTTGCAATAACTTTATGACCAAATAAAGCTAAACCAGCAACAATACCAAAACCACCTAGAGGTAATATCCACCAAGCAATAGCTGCTTTCTTAGCTATTTCGCCTTCATTGCTGATAATACTTTCTACAGCAGCTAGTGGTCCTATAGCGTTAGCTACATCATTTGAACCATGAGCAAATGCCATACAACAAGCCGTTACTACCATTAGAAGAGCAAATACTTTTTCTACGTTAGCATAATGAGTTTTCTTAGAAGCTTTCTCATCAAACTTAAGGCGAGAGATAAAGATTTTACCTATGAATGCTACAACTAACGCAACAATAATTGCGTAAATATAACCTTCTTGAGTACCTATATCTAAACCAATATGCTTTAAACCTTTCTTAATTGTTACTAATGCAAGTACAAAACCCGCAAGGAACATGTAAAAAGGAACGTAGCGTTTAGCTTGTTTTAATGGGTTATCTGTATCAAAAATAAGTTTCTGAGCACTATTAAAGATAGCAAAAGCGATAACACCTGATATTAATGGCGTTACAACCCAACTACCTACAATACCCATAACCTTGCCCCAGGCTACCGTATCTGGACTTACACCAATAGCGGCGAAACCAATAATAGCACCAACAATTGAATGAGTAGTAGAAACAGGCCAACCTAGTACAGAAGCAACTAATAACCAAGTTGCTGCAGCAAATAGCGCTGAAATCATACCAAACACAAGAAGTTCAGGTGAATCTACAAAGTAACTTGCATCGATAATACCTTTGCGAATAGTTGAAGTAACTTCACCACCCGCTAAATATGCACCTGCAAATTCAAAAATCATAGCGATAATGATAGCTTGTTTGATTGTTAATGCTTTAGAGCCAACCGATGTTCCCATCGCATTTGCTACATCATTAGCACCAATACCCCAAGCCATAAAGAAGCCGACGAGTCCAGCCATGATAAGCAGCGTAGAACCACTTGAAATTAAAATATCCATAAATAGCCCTTATTTTCTCGCTAGCATTATTTCTAAACGAGCACCAACACGCTCTGCGATATCGGCAAGTTCGCCAACCCAATCTATAATTTGATATAAAAAGATTACGTCAACAGGGTTTAAACCATCTTCGATGTCTAATAAATCTTGTCTTATTGTTATTTGCATAGTATCTGTATCATTTTCTATTGAATCTAATTCATTGATCATTCTTTCGACCAATTCCACTTCGATCCCTCGAAAACCTGTTTCTAATAAGTCATCTAATTCATTAATAGCGTCAGCTGCTTTTTGTATCGCATCTAAGTTACGCTCTAAATAAGTAATGAAAGAAACTTGTAATGTTTCAGGAATAACGATTTTACGTCCTAAAACACGTCCAGCGATGTCTTTACTTTTATTAGCAATTTTGTCTTGTTCTGAGAGAAGTTCAAGTAAGTCTGTTCGTTCAACAGGCATAAATAAACCACTTGGAAGTTCTAATCTGAGTTTACGTTTAAGCGCGTCTGCTTCTTTTTCGTGAGTTGAGATTTTTTTGCGGATTTTAGTTGCTGCATCCCAATCTAAAGAGGTACATGCATTGAAAAATGGAATAAGTTGTTTACTGCATTTAGTAACCAACCTAATGTGTTTTTCTAGAGGTTTGATAGGAGACTTAGCAAAGACACCTATAATTGTATTTCTGGTCATATTAATTTCCAGTAAGGTTCACATTATTGTTATTCGCCGCGGATATTAACTGATTTGTTACAATTAGCAAACGCTTTGTCGACGATTACTTATAAAATATAAGTCTTTTCTTTAAAGACTGCTGGTAACTTATAAAATATAAGTTACCAATTTATTAAATAAGCAGATTAAATTTATAGTTTTTTCATATCTTCAGCACTGGTGTGGCGTACAACTTTACCTTCAACAAAATAAATAATGTACTCACACACATTTTGACAACGATCGCCAATACGTTCTAATGCTCTTGCAGACCATATCACACTCATCACCTGTGGAATTGAGCGAGGGTCTTCCATCATATAGGTCATTAATTGACGCATTAACGCTTCATATTCACGATCTATTTTTTCATCAATTTGATGAATCCTAAACGCAGCTTCTACATCCATACGTGTAAACGCATCAAGCGTTAACTGTAAGCATTCTAAAACTCGTCGACCCAAATTATCTAAATTAAGTAAAAGCTCTTTATGCTTGTTTGTGAGGCTTTCTAGCGTCACTTTTGCAATTTTAGTTGCTTCATCGCCAATACGCTCTAAATCAGCGATAGTTTTTATAATCGCCATCACTAAACGTAAATCGCCAGCTGCTGGCTGTCTTTTGGCAATAACACGTGTACATTCATCATCAATAACAATTTCAAGGTTGTTTACTTGGTAATCATTTGAAAGTACTTTTTTAGCTAAATCTTCATCGCCTTGGCTTACAGATTCTAATGCTTCATTTAATTGCGTCTCGACCAAACCGCCCATTTGCATTACAAGGTTAATAATGCGTTCTAAATCTTCGTTAAACTGACCGGATATATGACGACTAATATTTAAACTGTCCATGCCTCACCTATTATATTTATTTGAATTAATATCATTTAATAACAACAATATATAACTATTTATCTTAAAGAAGGATCACAGATGATTAACCGTAACGACCAGTAATATAGTCTTCTGTTTTCTTCTTAGTTGGCGTAGTGAATAACGTATTTGTATCACTATATTCAATTAAGTCGCCCATATACATAAATGCTGTTTGATCAGAAACACGTGCTGCTTGTTGCATATTATGTGTCACAATAACAACGGTAAACTGCTGTTTTAAATCGTTAATTAACTCTTCAATCGTAAGTGTTGAAATAGGATCAAGTGCAGAAGTTGGTTCATCTAATAATAACACTTCTGGCTGAATAGCTATTGCACGTGCAATCACTAAACGTTGTTGTTGACCACCTGACAAGCCTAATGCACTTTCGTGAAGTCTGTCTTTAACTTCGTTCCAAAGTGCTGCACTTTTTAATGCTTGCTCTACCGCTTCATCTAAAACTCTCCGGTTGTTTTCACCTTTAATACGTAAACCATAAACAACATTTTCATAAATGCTTTTTGGGAATGGATTAGGACGTTGAAATACCATACCTACCGAGCGACGTAACTCAGCTACATCAACATGACGACCATAAATATTTTCGCCATGAAGGTTAATTTCACCAGTAATCTTACAAATATCAACTAAGTCGTTCATGCGATTAATACAACGTAATAACGTTGATTTACCACAACCACTTGGTCCGATAAATGCGGTTACTTGGCCTTTAGGGATAGCCATAGATATGTTTTGTAAAGCTTGTTTCTCGCCGTAATACAGATTCAGGTTTTTAATATCTAACGCTACTTGCTCTGGCGTTAAATTGTTTAAGTCTACTTTATTTGGGCTATCAGCTATGGCTGTTGGTGTTACAGAGATCATATGTTTCTCTCATTGTTGGAGGTCTCCCTCCATTGTTCATAAAAATAAGTTGTTTGAATAAAATATTACACAGTATTAAAGGTTAAAAGCCTAGTGCTCTAACATTCTGTATTTCTCACGTAATTTATTACGTACAGAAACTGCCGTCATATTCAAACCAACGATAATCGTTACTAGTAATAAAGCTGTTGCATAAACCAATGGTCTTGCTGCTTCTACATTCGGGCTTTGGAAACCAACATCATAAATGTGGAAACCTAAATGCATAAACTTTCTGTCTAAATGTAAGAACGGGAAGTTGCCATCGAGTGGTAAGTTAGGCGCCATCTTAACAACACCCACTAACATAAGCGGCGCTACTTCACCCGCTGCTCGTGCAATAGCGAGTATAATACCTGTCATAATCGCAGGACTCGCAATCGGTAAAATAATACGCCATAAAGTTTCAGCTTTAGTTGCACCTAAAGCTAAACTACCGTGCCTCATTGCTGATGGTATGCGTGACAAACCTTCTTCTGTTGAAACAATGACAACAGGCAATGTTAATATCGCTAGAGTAATAGCAGACCACATAACACCTGGCGTTCCAAATGTTGGGCTTGGTAGTGTTTCAGGATAAAACAATTGATCTAAACTGCCACCTACCATGTAAACAAAGAAGCCTAAGCCAAATACACCATAAACGATAGAAGGTACACCTGCTAAGTTGATAACAGCGATACGTAAAAGTTTAGTTAACGCATTCTTACCTGCGTATTCATGTAAATAAATAGCAGCGATAACACCAAATGGCGAAACAATTACAGTCATTAATAACACCATTAAAACAGTACCAAAGATAGCTGGAAATACACCACCCTCTGTATTTGCTTCTCTTGGGTCATCAACTAAAAATGCGCTTATTTGCTGTAAAAAGGTAAAGAACTTATCAATAAAGTTAAGTTTGTTGTTATAAGTTACTTTAAGAATGTGCTCAAAGTTAATCGTAACCTTTTGTCCATCCATTGCTCTTACCACTAATTGGTCGCGAGCAACTTGGTCACGTAAACCCATCAACTCAGCTTCAAGCACTTGATATTCAGCTTCTAACTCAGCTACATCGGTATTTAGCTCTTTAACTAATTCATCTGTTAATTCGTTATCAAGTTTATATTTACGTTCTTTTAAGCGTGTACGTTCAATCTTATAATTTATAGCACCGATATGTGAATTTTGCAGCGTATCGATTTCTTCTTGAAAATTATCAACTCGCTCAAGTAACTCAGGTAATTTAGAAATATCAACAACAGTACCATCAAGAACCACTGATTCAATATAACCATAAAAATTGCCATTGGTTCTACGTTCAATAACGACAACATCTTCTGGCTTTGTTGTGGTTTGAATTTCAGGTACTAATAACCATCTAAAATCTAAACTTACTAGCTCACGGTTACCTGTTTTCACCAATAAACGTTCTACTGTTTCTTGACCAGGTTCTAATTTAATAGCGGTATGAGCTAATTGCGATGCAGGAATAAACTCACGATCGTATATTTCACCAATAACCGTACCGTGAATACCTTTATCGTTAATTGAGTTAAATTCATAAATATCCGCAGGCCAGAAGTACGATAAGCCTTTAGAAGCAATTAGCCATAACAAACCCAGTACCGATATTAAGCTGACACTAACACCACCAGCTGATAACCAAATCCAAGGAGAACCTGAACTAAACCATTTATTCATATTATGTTGCTCTTTATTACTATTTTTCATCATACTTTCCTAATAACCAACCTAATAACTTGCCTTTATAGTGAGCTATATTTGTCACGTAAACGCTGACGAACAAACTCTGCAAGTGTGTTAACTACGAAAGTGAACACGAATAAAACAAATGCTGCTAAGAAGAGAATTCTATAATGCGAGCTACCCACTTCCGACTCAGGCATTTCTACCGCAATGTTAGCGGCAAGCGTTCTCATACCTTGGAAAATACTCCAATCAAGTATTGGTGTATTACCTGTAGCCATTAATACAATCATCGTTTCGCCAACTGCTCGTCCTAATCCCATCATTAATGCAGAGAAAATCCCAGGACTCGCCGTTAATAAAACAACTTTCATAAGTGTTTGCCACTGAGTTGCACCTAACGCTAAAGAACCACTGGTTAAATGACGAGGAACACTAAAAATAGCATCTTCAGCCATAGTAAAAATAGTAGGAATAACAGCAAAACCCATAGCAATACCAACCACTAACGCATTACGTTGGTCAAAGTTAATACCTAGCTCATTCGTAATGTATTGACGTACATCGCCACCAAACATATGAGTTTCAAGTATTGGAGATAAAGCAAAAGCACAATAAACAGAAATTAATATAACGGGTATTAAAATCACTGGCGCTAATGTTTCTGGAATTTTTAATTTAATGTCTTTTGGTAGTTTGTACCAAGCAAAAGCAGCAATTAAGGTAGACAAGGGTAAGAAAATCACCATTAAGAATATCGCAGGTAAATAAATCTCGATAATTGGCGCTAACCATAAGCCCGCTAAAAATCCTAAAATAACAGTGGGTAGAGCTTCCATTAATTCGATAGTAGGCTTAACTTTTTTACGTAAACCTGGCGTCATAAAATAAGCGGTATATATAGCAGCAGTTAACGCGATAGGCACAGCAAATAGCATGGCATAAAATGCGGCTTTTAATGTACCAAATGAAATTGGAACTAATGAGAACTTCGCTTCAAAGTCATCAGTACCTGACGTTGATTGCCAAATATAATCAGGTTCTGCGTAGCCTTCGTACCAAACCTCATTCCATAATGCTGTCCAAGTCACTTCTGGATGCTCATTATGTACTTTGAAAATGCTTAATACATTATTGCTCACAGTAACAATAGCGTCTGCTCGTGGAGATATAGCAAAAGCTTCAGGCGCTACTTCAGCAATTTTACCGTTCCAAAGTTGCGCTTCACTTGTTGTGTAGAATATATCAGCGGCACCCGAAGCACTTACCGTATAAAAGCTCTTACGAAACTGCTCGGTATAAATTTTAGCTACCGCTTCACCTGTGCTGTTATTAAATGAACGGATTTTTTGAAAGTCTCTGCCGCTATCGCCAGCTACTTCAAACCATTGGCTAATATTACCTTTGTCGTCACCAATCAGAATTGAACTACTTCCTGATAAAAGCGCCATTGACGTAATATTAGTTTTAGGCTTTATTTCAGCTTTTAAAGTAACCACATCTTCATCGGTTAAATCAAATACTGAAACGTTGTTAGCACTTCTAACAAAAGCTAACGACAAGTCTGGCGTAATAAGAATGTCATCAACTCTTTTTGAATAAAATTCAATTTCTTGATAAATCACTTCAAAAGCTGGATCGTAATCAAAATCATCTTCAGCAAGTAAAGAGGTTTTAATTAATCGACCATCAGCTGTTCTTGCCACAAAAACGACTTTTTCAGCGCTCATCGCAAAAGCAACTTTATTCAATTGCTCATTGTTTTCGTCGATTTCTAACGATTCTTCACCTAATGGATAATCGATGCGAGCCATTATCTCGCGAGTGTCTGCGGTATAAACAGCTTGAAATTTAGGCGCTATCACTACGTTATTATTATTTGAATCAACTAATAACTTGTAATGAATACCTGAATCAACAATATGTGTTACTTCGGCATCATCCGAAATTAACTGATGAGAAGATATTTGGCTGCCTAACTCATGATTGTTCTTATCTGTTAATCGATAAAAAACAACTTCACCTTGAGTGTTTATTTGATATGCCACTTCTTTCAATTCATCGACACCCGTACTAATTGTACGTTCATCAGAATTAAATGAAATTTGAGAGGTTTGCTCTACAGTTGCTGAATCAAATACAGGTTTGATCACATAAAGTAGATACATAAAAATTAGCACAAGTGTAAATAAAACACTGATACCACCGAGTGTAATTAGCCACTTTGCTAAAGAGTTTTTAAGCTGACGTGTGCCAGTTGATTTAAATGCTAGAGCCACTAAATCTGCCTTTATTTGCTATTGATATTAAGAACAGACTAAATTATATGTCATTAATATTACAGTTTTGTGACATGCGGGGTGAGATTAGAATAAAGTAGATAAAATATATTTTACGGGGAAACGTGATAACTCAACGCATTGATTTTTATGTGGTTTAATATTTATGGGTATATAGAGTAGCAGATAGTCTTTTATAAAAACATATTACTTACATTAAACAATAAAGTAGTTTTTAAGTCAGAAATAAGACAATAAGATGTCATGTTATTCTCCGATGGTAATAAAATATTAAATATAGCCATTAAAAAACGACCTCATATTTAAATAAAATCACGCTATATCTACTGACTGTAGATTAATTTAGCGTGATTTTTATGTCTCATAGCTTTTAACTAGCTTGAATAGCTTTTAGTTACTTATAAATTTCAACTTCAGAAAGTAATTGCGTAAATTCAGCTAATTCTACTTCTACACAGTCGCCCTCTTCAGGCCAGTTAAGTCCGATAATAATATTATCTTCGTTCAAGTCTTCAATCCAAAATTCCATCCATTCAGCAACAGAAATTTCAATCGGAGTATATGCTGCCCATTCTTCAAGACAATGGTTTTGTGCTAATTCAGCAGTAGACCATAATGGCATAACTTCAGATTCTTCAAAATTAACTGAATCTAATACCACATAATTTTCTGACTCTGGCTCTTGTAGCGCCCACAACGTCTGTGATGTTTTTACATCAGCGATAAATGTTTTAGTAATACTTTGTTGATCTGTCATGGTGATCCTTTAAATAAATAATCTTTGTGCGATTTTGCGACCTAGTATACTAAAATAAAAGTAATAATATGGAGTGTTTATATTATAAATGAGGTTATAAAAACACATTAACTCAAACTGAGGCTATATTGTTAAATACAAACACTCATTTATACTCAACAATAAATGCTAGGAATGAGTCAATGAATGACAATATAAATAGTCAGTTCAATGAGCAATGTAAAAGAAGAGAGGTATAACACTTGATTCAAATAGTGAGCATCTTATGAGTGTAAAAGCGATTATGTCGCGTGATTTAATTATTCTCGATCTTGACGACAACTTAGAAAAAGCCAAACAAATTTTTGATGAAACTAATATCCATCATATTCTTGTTACTGATAACCATAAATTGGTTGGCATAATAACCGACAGAGATGTATTTAAACATTTGAGTCCTTCGGTAGGTACTCAAAGAGAAACTGCAAAAGATCTATTGTTATTACACAAAAGAGTTCACTTAATAATGGCTCGTAATTTAGTCACAGCAAAAGCGTCTATTTCATTAAATGAAGCTGTACTACTTTTTCATGATAATCATATTTCATGTTTACCTGTGGTAAATAGTACAGGCGAACCTATTGGCATTATTAGTTGGCGCGATATTATTAAAATAGTTGCTCATACTTATCGTAAGAAAATAAGCTAGCTTGGTAAGTGTTTACAGTAAAGAGCCAAAGCTTGGGATGTTACTTTTACCGATGCGGCTTCACTCATTGTGAATGATATAACTCAGTAAGTTAATGAAAGATATATAAAAAAGCCCTCTTATGTGATGACTCCCACAAGAAGGCGATAATTGAGTAAAGGGTTTCAATACAAATACTAAATAGAAGCGCTAAGTAAAAGCCAATAACCTTGAGTTAAACTTTAAAGAAGTCTTTTAATTCAGGAATACACGAACCACAATTAGTACCACACTGAAGCTTTTCGCCTAAGGCTTTCACAGTAGAACAACCTCCAGATATGATCGCTTCTTTAATAGTTTTTTCGCCCACTTGAAAACATGAACAAATGATCTCTCCAACATCTAAAGAACCGTCTGAATCTAATGCTGACAGTAATTTAAATCGAGATTTAACATCATGCTTTTGTCCAATCTGTTTTTCTATAAATTGTGTACTGTATTTTACAGGGACATCAGCACAGGCAGAGAAAAAACAAACCAGTTCATCTTCATAAAAGCCTGCAATTCTTAAAGTATGTTTATTATCGTCTTCAAGTACAACCCAATCAGACACATGAGGATAATAATGCTGTAATAATTCTTCACTGTTGTTTTTAGTAAAAGGTAATTCTTTTTTATCGGCTAAAATGTATTTAACACCTTGCTCAATAGTTGCTATCGTCCAATAATCAGTGTCCAAACTTATCGGCAAGGTACTCACTAAATATCCTGCCCACTTCGCTTCAAAAGCACTTATATCAACAGGACATTGTTTAAACTCAGGTTGCCCTGACAATGAATCGGTTATCGGATTAATCAGTGCAGATACTTTCGCTGACTTAGAAAAACTATCGTTCCAATGAATAGGGACAAAAATCTCACCCACTCGCTGTTCATCTGTAATCAGTGCTCTACCAATATAAGTAGAACCTAAGTTATCGAGTTGCAATAACGCTTTATCTTCTACATTAAGACGCTTGGCATCTTCAGCATTAAGTTGAATAAAAGGTTCAGCAAAGTGCGTCATTAACTTAGGTACGCGCCCTGTTCTAGTCATTGTATGCCACTGATCACGAATACGACCCGTGTTCATAATGACTTGATTAGCGGTTGGTGCAATTTCAGGTAATTTAGCGGTAATTGGAATAAGATTAGCTTTACCCGTTGGCGTTGCAAAAACACCTTGAGTGAATAAACGTTTTACTCCGTAAGGATTTTTTGAATTTATTGGCCATGGCGTAGGAGAGAAATTACGATATTCTTCAAGAGAAAGACTTGTTAAGCCTGAAATATCAAATGCACGATGAACTCTATATTCATTTTCGCTTCTTACAATATTTTCTTCTGCTGATATATTTTCGAACCCAGATAACGCAGCATGCTCACTAAATATTTCATAAGGGTGGCTATAATCAAAGGCATCTTCAAAGCCCATTTTCTTAGCGACTAAACTGACAATTTCCCAATCATTTTTTGCCAGACCAGGTGCGCTGACTAATGATTTTTGTAAAGAAATGGTACGCTCAGAACTTGTTACCATGCCCTCTTTTTCACCCCATGTTGTAGCAGGTAATACCACATCGGCGTAATTGATCGTTTCAGCACTTTCGTAACTTTCACTCACAACAACTAGCGGACATTTAGTCAGTGCGTCTTTAACCACATTGGCATTGGGCATACTTACAACAGGGTTTGTCGCTATTATCCAAATCGCTTTAATTTCGCCCCTTTCAACAGCCTCAAACATATCTACGGCTTTTAAACCTTGTTTATGAGCCATTTTAGGTGCGTTCCAAAAACGTTGAACAAGATCAACTTCATTCGGGTTTTCAAAATGCATGTGCCCTGCTAGTTGATTAGCTAAGCCACCAACTTCTCGACCGCCCATAGCGTTAGGTTGTCCCGTTATAGAAAAAGGACCCGCACCTGGATAGCCTATTTTGCCTGAAGCTAAATGACAGTTGATCAGTGCATTACCTTTATCTACACCTGAAGAGGACTGATTAATCCCCATAGAAAACATGCTAACCACGTTTTTATTTTGGGCGAATAACTCATAACTTTGAAATAAAGTTTTAAGTTCAACATCACAGGCTTTAGCTACGCTGTCTAACGTAGGTAATTGTGCTTTTGCTGCAGCTAGCGTTTCATCAAAGCCTAGGCAATGCTCTTTAATATAATCTTCATCAAGGGCATTGTTATTCGCTAAATAAGCTAGTAAACCATTAAAATAAAAGGCGTCTGTGCCAGGTTTTAATTGAATGTGTAGATCAGCATTTTTACTGGTAGCTGTCGCTCTAGGATCAATCACTACAAGTTTTAAATTCGGGTTATCTTCTTTTGCCTTAACGATACGCTGATAAACAATAGGATGAGCATAAGCAGGATTTGAACCGACGATAAAAATAACATCCGCTTGTTCTAAATCTTCATAACAACCTGGAACAACATCTTCGCCAAACGCTCTTTTATGCGCAACACTTGCAGAAGCCATACAAAGTCTTGAGTTAGTATCAACATTGGCAGAACCAATAAAGCCTTTCATCAGCTTATTAACGATGTAGTAATCTTCCGTTAAAATTTGTCCTGACACATAAAAAGCAACAGAATCAGGACCATGTTCAGCAATCGTTTGTTTAAACTGCTCAGCCACAACGGTTGTAGCTTCATCCCATGAAGCTGGTTTACCAAAAACGATTGGCGTTAAAATTCGTCCTTTATCAGCAACTGTTTCGTGAAGAGAAGAACCTTTTACGCAGAGTCTGCCGAAATTAGAAGGATGCTGTTCATCACCTGTTACCGCAACTATTTTGTTATCAACTACCGTTGTTGAAACACCACAACCCACACCACAATACGGACACGTAGTTTTATGAATAGTTGTGCTTAATGAGGCTGATGGTTCTTGTTTATCCGTAAAAATAATATTTGAATTCATTTCATTCTCTAAAATCTAAGTCTCTGGAAAGGCTTTATAAAAAATTAGGCTGCGATAATAATATTGTCTTTAACTGCAGCAGGCATAAACTCATGCCCCATTACTAAGTTGGGCATAGCATGTGAGACTTTCTTTTTGTTAAGCATCATGTCGAAATACGCCATACCTGAACTGACATTCCCAAAGAGTAATACGCCAACAATAACGTCATTCTCAACAATGATTTTTCTATAAATAAATGATTTTTTATCGGTAAGTACAAAGGTTTGAGTTGTGTCAGAAGACTCTACTACGCCAGCAGAGAATAATTGCACACCTGATACTTTCAATTTTGTAGGAACAGGTGCATTAGCAAAAGCAGATAAATGCCCATTACATAAACGCTCAGCTAAGGTTTTACATTGGCTCCAAATAGGGTCAACTAAACCGAATGTTGAATTTTTATGCTGGCAACATTCACCTAACGCACTAATATGTTCATTACTGGTTTGCATATAATCGTTAACAATAATGGCACGTTTAACTTCAATATCAGCGCTAGTGGCTAACTCTTTATTCGGTGTAATACCCGTAGCAATAACACACATTTGCGCAGGTAAAGTTTTACCGTTTGTTAATGTCGCACCTGACAATAATTTTTCGCCCGCGTCATTCGTAGTATGAGTAAATTCAACAACCTCACAACCCAAAACAAAATTAATATTTTTAGCCGACATAATATTTTTCAACATAGTACCTGACACTTCATCGAGCTGACGATTTAACAGCCAGTGATTACGATGAACTAAAGTTACATTAACGCCACTAATAGCTAATCCGTAAGCCGCTTCTAAACCTAACAAGCCACCGCCAACTACTAAGGCATTTTTTTCTTGGCTTGGAGCATTTGCATCTTGATTGGTAAAGGCTTGAATCTTTTCAGTGTCTTTTATATCTCTGAAATTAAAAATCCCTTTAATATCTTGATTCTTCGCTGGAATTTTTGCTGATCTAGAACCTACCGCTATCACCAATTTATCGTATGGCATTAACTGCTCTACTTCAGGTATTTGATTATTTTGTAAAGCGAGGTTTTTATTAACACTATCAATATAAGAAACAAAGGTATCACTCAAAAATTCAATTGAATTATCTTTATACCACTGCGGAGTTTTTTGAATAATTCCATCAACATTTGTTTCACCCGCTAATACCGACGACAACATAATTCGGTTGTAGCTACCAAAAGGTTCTTTACCGATAACTTTGATATCGAACTTATCAGGTGTGCGACTTAATATTTCATCTAATAAACGCCCTGTAGCCATCCCGTTTCCGATGATCACTAAAATGGGTTTTTTAAACGTTGATGCGCTGTGATTTATAATCATAGTAAACCTTGAATCGATATGACGAGCTAATAGCTTTAATTACTATCAAGGTAATAGCACTATATATGCCATTATCTGTAACACGATATGAATACTGTTATATAAAACCACAAAAACACACAAAACCATTGAATTTAAAGAGATTATCCATATGCTTTCAACTTATATCTAAGCCTCTCCAGTACGAATATTTAACAATAATACTGGATATTCAGGAGAGTAATTAATTGAATGCACCAAACGATCGCACCATTAAAGGGCGCAAATAGAAAGAAACTCAAAATTAAGTCTGTCAGATGACCTACTGCCTAAAGTTTGATAAATAACCTAATGATCCCAACAACCTCATTATCAAAAGTAAAAACTAAACAATAAGACACACAATCCTATTTGCTAAACACAGGCGTATTAACCTAAAATAAGCCCACTTAACATTAATAACAAAACTCGTGAAAATGAGTTGATGTTTGTTTCACTCACTTTTAACTTTAATAAAAGGTTTTTCATGGCATTACCAGATAAGTTTATTTTCTCGATGAACCGCGTTTCTAAAGTGGTTCCTCCAAAGCGTACTATTTTAAAAGACATTTCTTTATCATTTTTCCCTGGCGCTAAAATTGGTGTTTTAGGTCTAAACGGCTCTGGTAAATCGACTTTACTGCGAATTATGGCAGGTATAGATAAAGAGTTTGAAGGTGAAGCGAGCGCACTTGCCGGCACTAACATTGGTTACTTACCGCAAGAGCCACAATTAGATGAAAACAAAACAGTTCGTGAAGTAGTTGAAGAAGCTGTTTCTGAAGTAAAAGACGCTATGGCGCGTTTAGATCAAGTGTACAACGAATACGCTGAAGAAGGTGCTGACTTTGATGCCCTAGCTAAAGAACAAGGACAGTTAGAAGACATCATCAACAGCCAAGACGGTCATAATATAGATAACGTTTTAGAACGCGCAGCTGATGCACTTAGATTACCTGAGTGGGATCAAAAAATTGCTGTACTAAGTGGTGGTGAACGTCGTCGTGTGGCTTTATGTCACTTACTATTACAAAAACCAGACATGTTATTACTAGATGAACCAACCAACCATTTGGATGCTGAATCAGTTGCTTGGTTAGAACGCTTCTTACATGAATATCCAGGTACGGTTGTAGCGATTACCCATGATAGATACTTCTTAGATAATGTTGCTGGTTGGATTTTAGAGCTAGATAGAGGTTACGGTATTCCATGGGAAGGTAACTACTCTTCTTGGTTAGAACAAAAAGATGCACGCTTAGCGCAAGAAAGTAAAGCGGAAAGCGCATTACAAAAAACAATAAAACAAGAACTGGAATGGGTTCGTTCAAACCCTAAAGCGCGTCAAACTAAAAGTAAGGCACGTATGGCTGAGTTTGAAAAATTAAATAGCCAAGAATCTCAAAAACGTAATGAAACTAACGAGCTTTACATTCCACCTGGGCCTCGTTTAGGTGACAAAGTTTTAGACGTTAAAAACTTAACTAAATCTTTTGGCGATAGAGTACTGATTGATGACTTAAGCTTTAGCGTTCCTAAAGGCGCTATTGTAGGTATTATTGGTGCCAACGGCGCAGGTAAATCAACTCTATTTAAAATATTATCAGGCGCAGAAGAAGCCAACAGTGGCTCTGCTGAATTAGGTGACACAGTAAAACTTGCAAGTGTTGATCAGTTTAGAGATAACATGGGCGAAAATAATACTGTTTTTCAAGAAATATCGGAAGGTACCGATATGATAGAAATAGGTACTTACCAAATTCCATCAAGAGCTTACTGTAGTCGATTTAACTTTAAAGGTAACGACCAACAAAAAATTATTAAAGACTTATCTGGTGGTGAGCGTAACCGTGTCCATTTAGCGAAATTAGTTAAAGTAGGTGGTAACTTATTATTACTTGATGAACCAACCAATGATTTAGATGTTGAAACATTACGTGCTTTAGAAGAAGCGATATTAGAATTTCCAGGTTGTGTTATGGTTATTTCACATGACCGTTGGTTCTTAGATAGAATCGCAACACATATTCTTGATTATCGTGATGAAGGTAAAGTTAACTTCTTCGAAGGTAACTTTACGGAATACGATGCATGGTTGAAGAAAACATTAGGTTCTGCAGCAATGGAACCTCATAGAATTAAGTACAAAAAAATAGGCTAATGACTCGGTCATTCAACCTAAATTAGATTTTAAGAAGGCACATAATAATGTGCCTTTTTTATTGCCTGCATATTAGTGATACTTGTTCACATCGCGATTAAATCCGTTTTAAATTGCATGAAATTTAATCCTGAAATATCAACAGCCCCTAGTATTAATCAAAGCTTTTAATCATTCAGTTACTCTTTGATGTTTTAATATTTCAAATCAATCAATTACAGTCGCCCTCACCTAACTTAATAACAAATATATATTTGCTTATTCTATTTCCAAATTAAGACAAAAAGTCTATGCTAAAGTTATAAAGAAATTCTTTTGAGTAACGCAATGGAAAATAGACGAACATTCACACGTATATTGTTTTCGCTCGATGCCAAGTTAACAATAGATGAAATAGAGCAACCCGTTTCACTTCATGATATTTCTATATCTGGTGCATTAATAAAATGTAGTGCAGTTAATTCCCCACAGGCAAACCAAACAGGTGTATTACAGTTTGCACTTGATGACAACTCGCAAATCACAATGAAAGTTACTGTAGTACATGTACATAACCAAGAAGAAAACATAGAAATAGGCTTAGATTGTAATGCTATCGATCTCGACAGTATTTCTATTTTACGTCGCCTCATAGAATTGAATCTGGGTGATAGTAAACAACTCAACAAAGAATTATCAGAATTAAGTTATTTACACGAATAATTTAATACATAAAAATAAACATAACTCTCCCTTATAACATTAAAAAAATCCTGAAAAACAAGGAAACAACATGAAAAATTTAATCATTTCTTTTATAAGCTTAGACCGTCCTGGATTAGTAGACACAATTTCAAATGTTGTCCGTCAACATAATGGTAACTGGCAAAGCAGTAGTTTGAATCACATGTCAGGTTATTTTACGGGTGCTATCGAAGTGGCTGTTGAAGCATCTAAAAGCCAAGCACTGATTAATGCGCTTAATGAAATTGAAGGCTTAGAAAGTAATATTAAAGTAAGCGACAACGGACTAAACCTAGCTCAACCAAGTATTGTTTTAGAGCTTACAGCAAACGATCGTGAAGGCATTATCCAAGAAGTATCATCTATTATTCATAAACAAGGTGGTAACTTAATTAAAGTCGTGAGCGATACTGAAACAGCACCTCATAGTGGGCAAGAACTATTTAAAGCCAAAGTGACTGTATCTGTAGCTTCAGAACAAATCGATAACTTAACCGACGCGATTGAAAGCTTAGCCGACGATCTTATGGTTGATGTAACTCGCTAACCCCTAGACAATCAAATTCATTATATTTTAACAAATTCACGACAACATATTTTGAGTAAATATCGTAATAAATCAGTAACAAGAACTCCCTATACTCATGTTTTGTGTTATTGATGTATTACGATAGAAATGAGCGATATGACGACATATTTTGATAAAGAACTAAGTTGGCTATCTTTTAACGAAAGAGTGCTGCAAGAAGCCGCAGATGAGACGGTGCCTATTGTTGATAGGATCCGTTTTTTAGGTATATATTCTGCCAATTTAGATGAATTTTTTCGAGTACGTGTCGCCAATATTCGTCGTAGCGCTATTTTAGAAACAGCTCAAGAAAGCACAACAAACGAATGGAATACCTTACACAGTAATATTATTAATAAAGTTAATGAGTTAACGGCACGCTTTAAAAGTGAAGCGGACAATATATTTGACGAAATTAAAAAGAAACGCATTAATATTATCTTTAATGATCCCACCAATAGTGTTTTTAAAAACAAGTTATCTTCCGCTCAAAAAGAATGGTTAAACGAATATTTTGATAATCGTATTATTCGTCACATAACCCCCATTATTATTAACAGTAAAACCCAGTTATCTTCTTGTATAGATGACGATGCTATCTATTTTTTAGTCTCTCTTAATAAAGGTGAAGGTAATCAATTTTGTTTGGTGGAAATTCCTCGTTACGACATTGATCGTTTTATCATTTTACCTGCTATTTCAGAGAACCAAGATAAGCAAGTTGTACTGCTAGATGACATTGTACTCTTCTTTATTGATCGGCTTTTCAACGGCGTATTTGAATACGACAGTATCGATGCTTATTCAATGAAGCTCACACGAGATGCCGAATACAATCTAACGGATGAGCTAGACGAAAGCCTACTCAACCAAATGTCTAAAGGCATAAAACAGCGTTTAAAAGCTGATTTAGTAAGACTGGTTCACGATGAGAAAATGCCTGCTTATATGCTGCATTTCTTGCGTAAGTCACTAAAAATAAGAGAACTCGACAATTTAGTTCCAGGTGTGCGTTATCGTCATTTTAAAGACTTTATTAAATTTCCAAACCTAGGTGATAAAGAATTAGAAAGAGAGAAACTCAAAGCTCTAGACTCTCAACGCTTTAGTGCTTTTCCATCCGTATTTGATGCGATAAGCCAAAACGATATATTACTTTATTATCCGTATCACAAATTTAGACACTTCACTGAATTTGTACGCCAAGCTTCTTACGATCCATTAGTCAGAGAAGTTAAAATTAACATTTATCGTGTCGCTAAAAACTCAAGAATTATTCAATCACTAATCGAAGCCGTAAAAAATGGTAAAAAAGTGACTGTGGTAGTTGAGCTAAAAGCACGTTTCGATGAAGAAGCTAATATAGGCTGGGCAAAATTAATGAAAGATGCAGGTATTCATGTTGAATTTGGCATTGAAACCCTAAAGGTACATTCTAAGCTTTGTATCATTACCCGACTAGAAAACGAGAAATTAGTAAAATATGCTCACATAGGTACAGGTAACTTCCATGAAAGTAATGCGAGGGTTTATACCGATTTCGCACTATTTACCAAGCATAAAGATATTTGCCAAGAAGTAGATAACGTATTTTCGTTTATTTCACACAGCTATAAACGCTTCCGCTTTAATCACCTGATTGTTTCGCCGTTAACGTCGAGAAGACGATTAAATCAATTAATTGAAAATGAGATACAAACAGCGAAAGATAATAAAAAAGCTGAAATCACACTAAAACTTAACAACTTGGTTGATAAAAGCCTAATTAACAAACTTTATGCGGCAAGCCAAGCAGGTGTGAAAATCAGATTAATTGTACGTGGCATGTGTTCATTAATTCCGGGCGTTAAAGATCAAAGTACCAATATTAAAGTTATTTCTATTGTGGATTCTTACTTAGAACATCCACGCGTTATGATCTTTCATAATCAAGGCGAAAAACTGGTTTTTATTACTTCTGGCGATTGGATGGAGCGTAACATTGATCACCGTGTTGAAGTGGGCTGCCCTATTTATGATGAAACCTTAAAAAAACGCATCATACATATTATTGAGCTACATTTTAAAGACAATGTTAAGGCCCGTATTATCGATAAAAACAATAGTAATAAATATGTAACCAATAACAGTAAAACTAAAATCAGATCTCAACTCGCGATACATGAATTTTTAGTTACAGAAGAAAAAAATGATATTATGATGATAGAAGATATGAAATCCACTTAAGTTAATTTACACACTATGACGACAACCGAACCGACGTTAAATAATACAGCAGACAACTATTTAGCGGCATTAGACATTGGTTCTAATAGCTTTCACTTTGTGCTTGCTCGCAGCATTGATAACCACATTCAAATACTTCACACCGAAAAATACCAAGCAAGACTTGCTGATGGTCTTTCAAAAGATAAGACATTGTCTTTAGAAGCCATAGAACGTGGCGTGAATATATTAGCCAACCTAGCCTCTGCAACCGAGCATTTAACAAAAGATAATTTTAGAGCTGTAGCTACCTTTACCCTGCGCGAAGCGACCAATTCTCAACAATTCTTAAAAGAAGCGGCCAAAGTATTCCCTTTCGATATAGAAATTATTTCTGGTCATGAAGAAGCTCGCCTTATTTATCAGGCAGTCAGTAATTTTACACATTCTAAAAACACCCGTTTGGTTATTGATATTGGTGGTGGTAGTACCGAATGTATTATCGGTAAAGACAACGAAGTTTCAGTACTAGCCAGTTTAAATATGGGTTGTGTCAGTTTTACTAAACAGTATTTTCATGACGGTTTTATAACCGACGTTACATTTAAAAAAGCGATCAAAGGTGCAAAACGCGAAATTGACTCTATTGTAAAACGTTTCAAAAAACATCCTTGGCAAGAAATTGTAGGTACATCAGGAACGCTAAAAGCAATTTACAAAGCTATAAATCATAACGAAAACATTCCTCAGCCTGTTACGTTAAAACAAATTAACGAGCTTAAAAAAGAGCTTATTCAATGTAATACAATTAAAAGCATCGATATTAAAGGATTAAAAGACAACAGAATTCCCGTTATATGTGCGGGTGTAGCTATTGCTATTGCCTTGATGGAAACCTTAGAAATAAAAGAATTTAGTCATTGTGAATACGCGCTTCGAGAAGGTGTTTTATTTGAGCAATTAGATAACTCGAATGAAACAGCCAATACCCGTAATAGAACGATTAATAGCTTAATGAAGCGTTTTAATATTGATGAAAGCTATACCGACACAGCGAAAGAGCAAGCCCTTAATATTTTCGACCAAGTAAAAGCGCCGTGGAATATCAATAAGAATGTGTACAAAGAGCTACTTAGAGCAACAATGCGTTTGCATGAGATTGGTTTAGACATAAACCCTTCAGGTTATCATAAACATGGTGCTTATATACTTGCCCATGCCGACTTACCAGGCTTCAACCAAGAGCAACAACAAGCTTTAGCTTGGTTAGTAGATGGTCAGCGCAAAAAGATAAACGATATAAGCAACTTTCAATGGTATTTACTCGATCCGAAGAAATTAGAGAAGCTATGTATTATTGTACGTTTAAGTATTTTACTGACTCAACAACGCCATATAAATGAATCATATACATTACTCGTTGAAGCATCGGAGTACACATTAACGCTATTTCTTGATAATGAATGGTTAGTTGAACACCCTATTGTAGATACTGAGTTATTTTATGAAGCTGAGTATTTAAGAGGTTTAGGGATAGAGTTAATTATTAAGTCTTAAGACTTAAGTTAGTAGGATGAATTCAATTTTGATATTAAAAGTTAAAAGTGTATAAAGTAAATATGCTATTGATTTAATACACTTTTTTTTAATTCATTTAGAAGTAAGTCTCAGGTACCACGGTTTCAGAATAAATAAAACATTAGGCCTAATACATATACCGTACACCGACCGAAAATCGGCGATCCGCTTGGCGTATTTGGTATACAGAACCTAAGTATGTGGAATCACGTGTTGGTTCTTTTAATAAATTAACAATATCCATTTGTAAACGGACTCCCTCGCTAAAATCGTAAGAAGCAGACCAATCAAGTTGTTTAATGGGCTCTCTGAATGATTGTCTAACAGTTGGATCATTTTCACCATTAATGGTGCCAAGTTGACCTACTCGTTGCAGGCGAGATTCATTATCATCTTCTAAAAATCGGCTTCTGTAGGTATATGCAAAACGTGTACTAATACCATTTTTTTCATAAAAAATAGCTGCATTTACAGTGTTTTTTGAAATATCTAATAATGGTATATCATCTGGATCTTCGCTATCAGCATAAGTGTAGTTAAATGACGTACCTAAACCATATTTAAGTAATTGCTGATAACTGATCTCTATACCTTGCACTTTTCCACCTTCCCCATTCGAGTCATAAGTTGTTGTTAAGCCAAGCTCAGCTAAATCAGATGTCGCAGTTGGTTGCCCTGTTCTACCATCTAAATAACACATATCTTCACGGTTGACTTCGCTTGATACAGCAACATAATCGGGGTTATTCCAGCATTCTTCTTCAGTTTTTAAAAAAGATTTAACGTCTTTATAAAAAATAGCACCCGATAACATATTGCCCTTACCCCAATATTGCTCTACAGAAACATCAAACTGAGTTGCTCGATAAGGGTTTAAGTAAGGATTACCGTGCGAGGCTGTTGTACTATCATTACTTACAACATAAGAAGGACTTAACTCTAAAAACTCAGCTCTGCGCATGACGTTAGCAGCAGCAAAACGTACTAAAGTTTTTTTACTCAATTCTAGAGTGATGTTGAGGCTAGGCAAAAAATCGCTATAATCTCTTTGAGTACGAACTAAGATATTATTACCCTCGTCATCTGTCTCGTAAGATTCTACGCTAAGATTTGTGTAAACATAACGACCACCAACAATTGACCTTAATGGATAACCCGCAATTTTGGTATCGATATTGAACTGCAGATAAGCAGCCAACGTTTCTTCATCTACTACTGCATACTCATCATAATTAAAACTTGTTTCACTGTCTGAACCTACATTAGTTCCCACTAACAAGTTATTAAGGATTTCTGTAGTTTTACCTGCTTTTTGTAAAATATCATTATCAAACATAGCAAAGCGAGATAAATCATACACTTGGTTGTTACCAGGAAAAGCATCAAAACTATAATCTTTGATACTATTTTCAGGAAAATCATTCATAGTCAGTAAAATATTTTCACCGTTTCGAGTTAAAGATGTATGCAAATTAGCTAACTTGAAACTATTTTGTGATTTTTTAAAACTGCTGGTAGTAAAACGTAAACCTGTATCTAAAGACGTTATCGCAGCCATTTCTAAAAAAGGTTCATAATAGGTTAAATCAAAACGCGTCGCTGTTTCATTATTATCAATAGCATTATCTCTTACGTCATAACTACCTAATGCCCAATTGTCACGATTGGTAAATGTATTTGGATCATCTAGTAATACCGAAGGCGGATTCTTATTATCGCTGTAATACGTAACACCATTTAACAAATAATTACTGGCTAACGGGTTAGCAGCTTCTGCTACAGGGTCTATAGCAAAAAATCGCATGTCGTAGTAAGGCTCAGATGATGTTGATGAAACGAAGTTTATTTCACCTGAAATATCAATATTGTTGGTCATGATCCAGCTACCGCCAAAAGCAAAACCTAACGAGTCTGTCGCTCGGAATGACGAACTAGTACCATTTTCAAATACAACATCAGAATCATAATAGCTATTTAACTGTTTTTTATCCTCAATAGAGAAATCAGCATTTTTTTCAGCCTCATTACTAAAAGGCGAATGCAGTAAAGTGGTAGGTGTGTATGTCTGGTTATTACCTTCACGTTTAGTAAAGGTAGCGTCTAAGTAAATTTCAACATTTTTAGATTCGGGTTCCCATTGAAACATCATATTACCCGCAGAGCGTTCGCGACGATCTAATTGAGGAAAATAAGTGTAATCAACAGGAATAACATAAACCTCAGCAGGGTCTACATTAGGGTTATTAACATTTAAGGTATTTGCGTTCAAACCGACACGGGATTCATGTTGAATTAATTCACGATCTTGGTAAGTAAAACTCCCTAACATACCAATATTACCACCGGCATCTAACTTCCATTTATCACCAAAGGTTGCATGAAAAATAGGACCTGTCTTTTCAGAGTTATCTGTATATTCGCCTTTTAAAGAAATCAGGCCAAAATATTTTCTTAGTTGAAGTGGTTGCTGAGTTTTTAGATTAATTGTTCCACCCAATGCCCCTTCTATCATCTCAGGCGTCGGTGATTTAATCACTTCAACTTCAGATAAAAAGTAAGATGGGAAATCTTGGAAGTTTACGCCTTTTCGACCATCGCCCAAGGTAGAGCGACCATTGAGCTCTACACGGTTTTGAGAAAGACCTCGAATTGAAACTTCTGAACCTACGCCAAACTCTCGGTTTATTGAAACACCCGTAATACGTTGAAGTGCTTCAGCAATATTATTATCGGGTAGTTTGCCAATATCTTCGGCAACAACAGCATCAATAATGCGCGAATCAGCTCTTTTAAGATCAATACCTGTTTGTAAGCTTTGGCGAATACCACTTACTGAAATTATTTCTATTATACGTTCTTTATCTTCTAAACTTATTTCTTCTGCAGCAAATATTGATGGGCTTAATATAGCTAACAAGGTTGCGCAGATGTGCAAACGCATTCTAAAAAGCTTATTGATAAGTGTTAATTTCATTCTATCCCGTGAACTGCATTAAACTATTGTTTTATTAAGGAGTAACGTTCTTACTTTATAACATTGACCAAAGAAAAATGGTTACACATCTGTTATCAATAGCGTCCGTTTTTATTATTATAAATTATTAAGTTAACGATGTTGATTAAAAGATAAAAAAATTTTGTATTAATTTATTTACTATTTAAGTGGTTAGAATATAAACATAATATTTTATTGAAGTGTGATTTAGAAAACCAAGATTCATTGATCTTCTAAACCATAGTAATTTTATACCTCTATACAAGAATCTCTTGTGGCTAAAGTACAAGGAATGGTAATTCGATTAGGTGCTTTATTTTTAGACTTAATATTTTCTATTAATAACTTAGCCGCTTCGTAACCTAACTTATGGGATTCCTGTTTTACAACAGAGATAGGTACTTGGAAAAACTCTGCATTGGGTATTTCTTCAAATGCTAACAATGAAACATCATCAGGAATGGATATATGATTTTCTTTGAAAATAGTTAACAGCTCGGTAGAAATATCTAATTGCTGAGTAAAAAATGCAGTGGGTAAAACACTTGGATCTAAAATGTCCATAAACGACTCTTCAAAGCCCGTTTCTCTATCCCAGTATTTAGTTAATTGTTTATCAAGTGGAATGTTATATCTTTCATGAGCTTCAACATAACCTAAGTAACGTTCTCGTCTTGATTTTATGTCTTGAAAATCTTGAGTCACAAAACCTATTCTTTTATGACCTAGCTTAATCAAATATTCAGTCGCTTCAAAAGCTGCTTGTCGGTAATCACAAATAACAATATTTTTTTCGTTACCGTCATGCTCAATCTGAAACTGTACAATTTGCATACCCGCTTCAATAAAGCCTGTAATAATTGACGTATTTTTGCCTGAAGAGGCAATCAACATACCTTCAACTCTTAACTGATTTAATGCGTGTAATGACTTAGCTTCAATTTCAGGATCGAAGTCAGTATTGTAAATTAATGCGTTATATTCGCTGGTTTTACAATAATCATGTATCCCACGAATAAAGCGACTTGTGTCGTAACCCGTTATATCTCGCACGATCACACCGATCATTTTTGTTTTATCAGTTTTAAGGCTTCTTGCAATAGGGTTTGGAATATAGTTTAAGTCATCAACTGCTGCTTTGACGCGCTTTTTTGTCTCTTTAGACATATACTCAAAACGACCATTTAAATATTGAGACACTGTGCTTTTTGACACACCAGCGCGTTGCGCAACATCAGTTATTTTTATTTTTATCACGTTTATTTACCAGGTTTTTATTGTTAAATAATGATTAAAAGTGAGGATATTGACATAGTGAAGCATTATGATAAGTTATTCAACTAAAACGGTTTATCAAATATTTATGGTCTTTATTTTAAAAGTGAGGCATCAAGTTGAAAATTAAAGAGATTAAAGTCACTGTATGCAGTCCAGGAAGGAACTTCGTTACAGTTAAAGTTATAACAGACGAAGGCACTTACGGGATAGGCGATGCTACGTTGAACGGTCGTGAAATGGCGGTTGTTACGTATTTAGAAGAGCACGTTGTACCTTGTTTAATTGGTAGAGACCCAAGTGAGATTGAAGACATTTGGCAGTACTTGTACAAAGGCGTTTACTGGCGTAAAGGTCCTATCACTATGGCGTCTATCGCTGCAATTGATATGGCGTTATGGGACATAAAAGGCAAAATAGCAGGTTTACCTGTTTATCAACTACTCGGTGGAAAAAGCCGTAGAGGCGTTACTTTATATGCCCATGCTAATGGTGAAAGTATTAATGACACCTTAGATAAAGTGCAAGAGCATGTTGACCAAGGTTTTAAAGCCGTAAGATTACAATCAGCTATTCCAGGCTTAAAAGTTACCTACGGTGTTTTAGGTGACAAAAAAGATTATTTTGAATTACAAGGCAACCGTCCTTTACCTCCAGAAGATGAATGGTCTACACAAAAGTATTTCAATTCCATTGTTGATCTTATGCGACAAGCGAGAGCAAGATTTGGTAACGAAGTTGAGTTTTTACACGACGTTCATAGTCGTTTAACGCCTATTGAATCAGCAAGATTAGGTAAATTAATGGAAGAGTTTAGTTTACTCTTTTTAGAAGATGCCTCCATCGCTGAAAATCAAGACAGCTACAAAGTTATTAGACAACACACAACCACCCCACTCGCTATTGGCGAAACGTACAACACCATTTGGGATTGTAAAGATTTAATCCAAAACCAATTAATTGATTACATTCGAGTAGCAGCAACTCATGCAGGTGGTATTACAGCATTAAGACGAATTGCTGACTTCGCTAGTATCTACAATGTAAAAATTGCTCCACATGGTGCTCCTGATCTTTCCCCTGTTTGTTTTGCTGCGCATATGCATTTAAACATTTGGGCACCAAACTTTGGCATTCAAGAGTTTGTAGGGTTCGGCAATGACAAGTCTAAAGAAATATTTAAGCATAACTTCACCGTAGAAAATGGCATGGCTTATATGAGCGAAGCGCCAGGATTAGGCATAGAGTTTGATGAAGAAGCTGCACTTAAGTATCCATATAAACGCTCTTATTTACCTGTAAGCCGTTTAGAAGATGGAACCTTATGGAATTGGTAAAGACATAATTAACACCCAGTGAATATTTATAATTCAACTGGGTAGTACCCTAAATTTTACAAGGAATAAAAATGACAAATAACATAAAAGTATTAATTTGCGGAACAGGATTTGCGGGACAAGGTCATGCAGAATCGTTTAGATATGCTGGAGCTGAAGTTGTAGGTATTGTGGGGAGAACAGCAAGCGTTGTACAACAAGTTGCTAAAGATTTAAATATTCCTTATGCAGGAACAGATTGGCAGCAAGCTCTAAAAGATTGTAAGCCAGATGTTGTATCAATCGCCACACCAGGCGGCGCACACGTTGAGCCAATCAAACAAGCCATTGAATTTGGCTGCCATGTATTTTGTGATAAACCTCTTACCCAAAGTGGCGAAACAGCGAAAGAGCTTCAAGACCTAGCCGTTGCTAAAAATGTTAAAACGGCTTTCGCTGCTAGTTTCCGCTACATGCCTCATATCAGACACGCAAAACAATTAGTTGCCGAAGGCGTGATTGGCGAGCCATTAGAAGTTGAATGTATTTCTCACTTTAACTTAGAGCGCGATATTCCGTTTGGTTGGTCACACAGAAAAGAAGATGGTGGCGGTCGTTTAAATAACAACTTCACCCATAAATTATCGATTGTTACTTCTGTTATTGGTGAAGAAATAATGTCACTTATGGGCGAAGTACGTGACGATTTAGGTAAAGCACCGATTGTTGAAGGCGTGCATAATTTTAAAAACAGACGTGATTTCATCCCTGAAGATCTTAACGATCCATCTTTAGAATGGGGTGAATCGAATGTTGAATGGTCTTACACAGTATTAGCCAAACTTAATTGTGAGTTTGCTAAAAAGCCCGTGTCTGTAATGTTCAAACACGGTGGACTGCACCCTCGTTTCAATGAAGATCATATTGTATTTTATGGCAGCAAAGGTGCTATTTACATTAAAGGACACTACGGCAGTGGTCCTCTTTATATTTATGGTGATAATAAAGAGTGGCAAGAAGTACCTCTACCTGCAGACATAGCCGCCAGCGTCCCTGATGTTGAAGGCGATACAGAACAAAACTGGCGTTACCTTATTCGTGAATTAGTTAACGATATTAAAGGCGAAGACGTTCAACCTTACCTTACCTTCAAAGAAGGTAGTCAATACCAACAAATAATTGATTTAATTCGTGAAAACGATAATTGGACAGACGTAAGTCACCTAAAATAAAGGTAATGCTATGTTTTATGATTATTTAGTTATTGCGGGGTATTTCTTACTGATTGTGGGTATTGGGTTTGCTTTTAAGAACATGGCAAAAAACTCAACCAGCGATTATTTTCGTGGTGGTGGCAGAATGTTATGGTGGATGGTTGGCTCCACCGCTTTCATGGCACAGTTTTCAGCATGGACGTTCACAGGTGCGGCAGGTAAAGCCTTCACCGATGGATTTGCGATTAGTTTAGTGTTTTTTGCTAATACCTTTGCCTATTTTTGTGGCTGGGCTTACTTTGCACATCGTTTTCGTCAAATGCGAGTTGATACCCCAACAGAAGGTATAAAAAGACGTTTTGGTCGTCAAAATGAGCAGTTCTTTTCATGGGCACTTATTGTGTTCAGCTTCATTAATGCTGGCGTTTGGTTAAATGCACTTGGTGTATTTTCTAGTGCTGTTTTTGATGCTGACATTGGACTGACGATTGTACTAACAGGGCTAACAGTATTATTTGTTTCTGTGCTTTCTGGAGCTTGGGGCGTAGTCGCTTCAGACTTTGTACAAACCTTAGTAGTGGTGGTAGTTTCCATCGCTTGTGCGGTAGTCGCCTTAGTTAAAGTCGGTGGACCTGGTGAGTTAATTACTAACTTCCCAGGGGGATTTATTATGGGTCCCGATATGAATTATGGCTTGCTGTTAATAGGAACTTTTGTGTTCTTTTTGGCAAAACAACTCATTACCATTATGAACCTAAACGATTCTTTTCGTTTTTTAAACGCTAAAGATTCTGACAACGCCAGAAAGGCTGCATTACTCGCTATGGTACTCATGGGTGTAGGTAGCATTATTTGGTTTATACCGCCTTGGGCTTCAGCAATTTTATATCCTGATGCTGCTTCTGCATATTATCAGCTGGGCAATAAAGCTTCTGATGCTGTGTATTTAGTTTTTACACGTAATGCGATGCCTGTTGGAACTGTTGGTTTATTATTAGCAGGATTATTCGCGGCTTCTATGTCGTCTATGGATTCTGCCCTTAATAAAAACTCAGGTATTTTTGTACGTAGTATTTATCAGCCTTTACTTAAAAAGAAAGATAAAATTGTTGATGATGAACATTTACTCAAAGTGAGTCGTTTAGTTAGCTTTATCAGTGGTTTATTAGTTATTGCTGTTGCCTTGTTCTTTAAATCATTAAAAGAATTAAGCTTGTTTGAGCTAATGATGTCGGTATCAACCATGATACAAGTCCCTTTACTTATCCCTTTAATTTTTGGTTTGTTTATTAAGAAAACACCCAAATGGGCTCCTTGGGTAACGGTTGCTTTAGGTTTAGCTATTTCGTGGTTTATGTTGTACGTATTTACCCCTGAAGTGCTGGCGAGTTGGTTAGGATTAGACGCATTTACGCGTCGTGAATCCATTGATATGAACTTGATGATGACTATAGCAGCGCACTTAGTTATAACCGCTGGTTTCTTTTGTTCAACAACCTTCTTCTACAAAGAAGAAAATGATGAACATAAACAAGAAACCGATCTGTTTTTTAAAGACATAGTAACGCCAGTTATTGCTGATGATGAGCAAGACGATTATGACCGCCAACAAAGAGAGAAGTTAGGCTCTATGGTGATATTAATGGGTGTAGGTGTAAGCTTAATGATGCTTATTCCAAACCCTATGTGGGGCAGATTAGTCTTTTTATTATGTGCATTGTCTATATTAACCGTAGGCATATTATTGAAAAAAGGCGCAAAGGCGAAAGCTTAAGTTAGCTTGATAATAAAGTGGATGTTAAGCCTTAATTGCTTGAAAAAGCTAAGACAAATAATAGGTTTAACATTCGCTTCATTCAATTCAACTATTTAGCATCTAATAGGGAAATTATGTTTAAAAATACATTAAATAAGAATTTTATCGTTATAACAGCATCTCTGTTTGTTTTGTTTAATGCTGGCTGTACTTCTGTATCTGATAAAGAGCAGGTTTCATTAAGCCATGGCATAGATGAATCTGCAGGTAATGTTTCCACTTATATTATTACTACCGATAGCGCCACTTATCATCTTGAAAAAGAAGGTGGTGGTTTATCGAGTATGATAGATAAAGATGGCATTGACTGGATTGGTTTTACTAACGAAAAAGGCAGCGGGTGGAAAGGTGAATATAGAGGTTTTCCTAATGCGATACACAAGCAAGACGGTAACTACTTTCATGCAATGAATGCAGGTACCGATGTTTCTAACTCTGTTGTTGAAATAGAAACGAAACAGCATGTACGCATTACTTTCACTTCAGGTAATGGTCAATGGCAAGGACAATGGGATTTTTATCCTGAACGTCTAGACTTTACCATGAGCAAAGTGAGTGCAGGACACCACTACTGGATACAATACGAAGGCGTACCAGGTGGTAAAATGGATGAAACAGACTTTTGGTTTGCTTCACAAAACCCAACACCACAACCGATTAAAGAACCGTTTTTAGGTGACCTACCCTCGCCTGAATGGATTGCTTTTGGTGATAAAGAACAATCGCGTGTACTTTATTTACTGCACCATGAAGATGATGAATACCCTGATAATTATGTGAGCCGCCCTTACATGACAGTGTTTGGTTTTGGTCGTAGCAATAAAAGAAAATTTCTTGATACTCCTCAAACATTTTCAATTGGTTTTGTTGAATCAACAGAATATTTAAAGGTTGATGAGGCAGTAAAAAGAGTATTGCGTTAGAAGGCGTTTATTATATTAGCTCTTTGATAGTTATATCCATTAATAAGTATTAAAAGTCATACCTAAGAGTATTATCTAAGATTCATACCTTAGGTAATACTCAACTAATACCAAGTTGAGCAATCTACAATTTATAGATTAGGAATTTGGCAATCTATCCTCCTCCTCCAAAAAATATCTCTCGATAAACTTAAAGAATAAAAGACCTTTCATCATAGAAATGAATAACATTGATAATTTAGATTTAAGTTTAGGGTTTAAAGTAAGAATAGACAGTACAAATAATACAGGAGCGGGAATAAGCCAAGTCTATTTATATAATGACTGTGTTGGGAGAAAATAGAAGATAAAGATAAAAGTACAGTTAACAAAAATCAAATCTAAATTGAGTTAAGTTAAGTTAAGTTAAGTTAAGTTAAAGAGAGTAAAGCCACTTATTGTTAGTTTTAAAGCTATGCATCACGATCCCAAAGTAACACTTGATTTCGACCACTATTTTTAATTTGATATAAAGCATTATCAGCAAACTGCATCACATCTTCTGGCAAGTCACCTGCCATCCATTTAGATAAACCAATAGAAATAGTGACATCTAAACCCGTAATATCCATCTCGTTAGTTACATCAATCATCTTCGAACGGATTTTTTCCATTACAGTTAAAGCATCACTACAATCAGTATGAGGTAAAATAATTAAGAACTCTTCTCCTCCGATACGACCAATAACATCAGAAGATCGTAAATTTTGAGTGCAAAGCTTAGCGAATAAACGTAATACTTGATCACCCGTTGCATGGCCAAAGCTATCATTAATTTTCTTAAACCAATCTAAATCAATCATAGCTACGCATAGATCACTTTTATAACGTTCAGACTGTGAAATTTGCTTTTTCAAATACGATAAAATATAACGTCTGTTGTAAAGGCCTGTTAATTCATCGGTTGTTGCTAATATTTCAAGCTTGCGACGGTTAGTCATACTTCGATAAATCAAAATAACCATTAACGCACTAAAAGCTACAGCTAATATGGCAATAACTAACAAGAATAAATTTCTATTTCTTTGTGCGTTAATTTCATTTGACTGTCTTAAATTTTGCTCTAAAAGCACATCATTCTCTAACTCTTGAGATTTAAGATCATAATCAACACGAATTTGATGTAGTTGATCAGAACTTTGTTGGTTCCTGTGGCTCTTATATTTGCTATAAACCGACTTCAGCAACTCGTAAGATTCTTTATATTTTTCTTGCTGAAACAATAAGGTTGAACGAGTTTCATCAAGTGTAAGAGCAATATCTGGCATCTCTTTTCTTACTAATTCTTGTTCTACTTCTTGAATATAATACTCTGCCATTTCAGTATTATTTTGTTGTAACGCTATAGTTGCTAATAAATTTCCTGTTGAAATATTAGCCTTACGATTATTTGCATTAATAAAAATATCTTTCGCGCTAAGTAACTGCATTCGAGCAAGAGAAAAATTTTCTTGCTTAATATTAATGTTAGCTAATTGTAATAAGCTGTATGCCTCGCCTTGTGTATCATTAATTTCTTTAGAGATAGAAAGCGATTCTTCCAAATTCTTTTGACCTAATTCGATATTGCCTACTGAATAATTTGCTCTGCCAAGGCCATACAAAATTAAACTTAAAGTATTCAGTTGTTTATTAGCACGAAAAACTATTTCAGCTTCCTCATAATAAGGAATAGCTAATAAATAATCTTTTCTCGCTTCATGAACTTGTGCAAGTAATATAGCAAAATCACCGCGCTTATAAGCCCCTGTATCAAGTGGTGCTATTAAGTATCCTTTTTGAGCATATTTTAAGGCACTAGCAAAATCATCTAACGTTGTATGAAAAATAGATTGTGTGTACAACGCCATCAAGTAGATAGAAGTTGCATCGTTCATTTCAGACCATTCTAGCGCTTCTTTAACCCCATCAACACCTAGCGTTATTTGCCCTACCATTTCAAAAGCTAGCGCTTCGAATAAACGTAAATGATGATAAAGCCAAGGTTGTTCATTTGAATCAATAAAAGTTAATGCCTGTTGAACAGAGTCTAAGGCTTTTTGAGGATAAATAAGGGTGTAATATGCTTGGCTCAAAACACCATAATATTGAGCTTTTTGAATGTCAGAGGCACTTGCAGAGATGGGGGTGCCTTCAAGCTGAGCTAAAGCAGTAGCAGGGTTAGCTGTTAAAGATAAATAATAGGCTTGGTATGGCGCTTCAAATGCTTTAAGCATCGTGCTGTTCTCTTTAGCGTGACTACTAAATAAAAGTCCAATACACAAGAAAACCCACAATGTACTTATTCTAAAAGGCAAACATAAGTAAGCTATTATTTTTTTGACTATAAGCAACTATATCCTCCTCTGAATAAATAAAGTAAAAAAATCCTGGTCTTTTATTGATTAAATACAAACCCACACAAAACATCAATAGCTAATTTGATGTTTAAAATAGCTACTGGTCATATTAGTTTAAAATATAATAAAGTCGATGTTTTTTAATTAGATAAACATGATATTTGAATAACGCTTAATGAACTTTAATAAGACCACTGTTATCATTGAATATAACCTACAACAATTATGTTTTAACATAATAAGTGATCCTAATGGCAGCCAACTACTCACTCGATGATTTACGATTTTTTTGCACGATAGTAAAACTCGGTAGTTTTAAAAAAGCATCAGAAAGTCTCGATATGTCACTATCGACCTTAAGCCGTAGAATACGTTTGTTAGAGCAAGCCTTACAATTAACCTTACTTAATCGAGATGCTCATCGAGTCACATTAACCCATACTGGAGAGCTTTATTACCAGCGCTATCGAGATTTGTTTTATGAGTTTGATTGTATAGAGAAAGAGTTAACTGAAGAAAAGCATCAGCCGAAAGGAAAAATTAGAATTTCTGCCCCTATTTACATGGGTAAGCACTTCTTAAGCGCTATTTTTTGTGACTTTTTACTAGAGTATCCAGAAATTCAATTAGATTTACGTTTATCAAACGACTTAATTGATATAGAAAAGCAAGGTATCGACATTGCTTTTCGAGTCAGAAATCCTGCCATTGATAACTGGGTTATTAGAGAGCTAAAACGTACTCATAATGTGTTATGTGGCAATTCTAGCCAAGCTTACGATCTTATTACTCATCCTGAACAATTAGAACAACAACCCAAAGTTATCTGTTTTGGACTAACACCATGGCAATTAAAAAATCAGCTAACAGGAGAAGAATACCAATGTCATCCAAACAAACATATTCGACTTGAAGTAGATGAAATACAAATGATGCAATATGCAGTTGAATCTGGCGTTGGCATTAGTTACATGCCTGACTATATAGCCTTGCCATTAATAGAGTCAGGAAAACTTCAACGTATTCTTCCTGACTGGCAAAGTGAAGGACAACCTTTTTCAATGCTTTACCGTGACCGAAAGCAAATCCCCCATCGAGTGAGGTTACTTATAGAATATACACTGCAGCACTTTTCATAAAATAAAGCAGTGTATAGTTTTGTCTTTTAAAAGCTTAACCTCAAAACAATAACACCTAGAAAAGCAGTCGTTAATCCTACAAGCTCTTGTCGAGTAAAAGACTCTTTTAGAATAATGCGAGAGTACAGCAGAATAATTAAAATATTCATCCCCGAAATAGCCGAAACTAACCCCGTATTACCAATAGAAAAAGCCGAAATGATGGCAATCATACCTGCAACATTCGTTAAGCCAATAAGTAAGCCACAAGAAAACGTTTTAACTCCAGACCAGTTAGGTCGAACATCATTAGGGTCATCTACAATACTTCCACGCCCTACCAACCAACTCATAGCAAACAGAAAACTACCAAAACCAAACATCAAGGTTAACGTCGAAAAGGTATCAGCTTCAAGCAAGGTAGATTGCTTACTTAATAAATCATTAAATGAAAAGAATAATGCCGCAAGCAAGCCCCATTGAGCACCTTGTAAATTGCTCAATGAAATATCATTGGAATAACGAATAATATAAAGGCCCCCGAAAATAATGAAAAATCCGATCAGCTGAAGCGTTGTTAAGGTTTCTTGCCATAATAGAAAAGCAAACATCAGCACAAACAGAGGCGTTAACCCAGACAAAATACTGATCAGAGACGCCTTCCCCATTGAAAAACCTTTGTGCAAAAAAGCATTCGCTGCAAAAGAGCCGAAGCCTAATGCTAAACCAACAACAATATCTCGCCATCCGTACCATTTATGATCAAACACGAGCATACCTAAAATACTGATCATAAAGCCTACAAAAAAAACACCGAATAATAATAAATTACGATTCATTCTTTTTTGTGATGTCCATTGATACATTACTCCTCTAGCCCCGAAAAAAACGGTGGCGAATAATGCAAAAATTATCCACATAATAAATTGATCCCTTTAAAAATTTGAATGAAGTAATACTTAAATTTACTACTACCTAATATGACGACCATAAGGCGTCTAACATAAAATTACTGATATAAAGAATAACTAACACAAGCGATTATCTTACGTTACTAACTGAATTGCTTAGTTACTTAATTTAAAAGTAGATAGCGCATGATATATATATTTACAGGACTACCAGAAGAGAAAGTAAGACTTAGTGTTGCATTAGAAATAAACCAACTACAAAACCAATTATTCCATTCAGTTATTCAGGTCTATTCTGATTTTTAATCACTTAATCGAAAAATACCATCGAGCAAACAACTAAACTATTAATACATAGCTGATAAAAAACAAACGCAAGTATATCCACTTTATTAATATTATATATAAGCATAAGCGGCATAGTACATTTCATAAATGGTATCTATAAAAACTAGGATATAATTCTAAAGGGAATACAGTGGGTATACATTACCTATCAACTCGATATAGTAGGTATCGACTTAACAATATTTATGAATATTTACAGCAACATATTTTAAAGCAATGTTAATTCTTAGTTGATTCCGCTTACCGTGACAGGGATAATTAAAAATAACAATTACATTGTGCTTAATGCGTAATAATTTAAACATGAAAATCAGTTATTATTATGTTAAAACAGCAACTTAAACAAACAAAGTGAACTGCAATGAATAATAACGAGCAACCAACGATTCTCTGGCACGACTACGAAACATGGGGGATATCTCCAAAGCTTGATAAACCTTCTCAGTTTGCTGGAATTAGAACCGATTACGATTTAAATATTGTTGGCGAGCCAGAAATGTTTTATTGCCAGCCTCCTCAAGATTATCTGCCTCAGCCTGAAGCTTGTTTAGTAACAGGTATTACGCCTCAAAAAGCCCTGAAAGAAGGTTTAACTGAAGCTGAGTTTGCGGATCGTATCCATACATTATTTACGCAACCCAATACCTGTGTTGCTGGCTATAATAGTATTCGTTTTGATGATGAAGTGACACGTTACCTACTTTATCGTAACTTTTACGACCCGTATGCGCGTGAATGGCAAAATGGTAATAGCCGCTGGGACATTATTGATATGGTGCGAGCCTGTTATGCGCTGCGTCCTGAAGGTATTGAATGGCCAACTAACGATGATGGTTTAGTAAGTTTTAGATTAGAATTATTAACTAAAGCCAATGGCATTAATCATGAAGCTGCCCATGATGCGATGAGTGATGTTTATGCAACTATTGCTATGGCAAAACTTATTAAAGAAAAGCAGCCAAAACTTTACGACTTTATTTTTAATTTAAAAAATAAGAAACAAGTGTCAGAGCTTATTGATGTTTACAACATGATACCGATTGTTCATACCTCTAGTAAAGTTTCTTCCGCTCATGGTTGCACAAGTTGGTTTGCGCCAATAAGTTATCATCCTACCAATAAGAATGCCGTTATTGCGATTGATTTAGCAAGAGATCCTCAACCACTGTTTGATTTAACGAGCGAACAAATTAAAGCGCGTTTATATACTCGACATGATGAGTTAGAGGAAGGCGAATTACCTATCCCTGTGAAGCTTATTCATGTAAACAAATGCCCGGTTATTGCTCCTGCTAAAACATTATTACCTGTAAATGCTGCACGTTTAGATATTCCACGTGAAGTGTGTTTAGCTAATTTAGCTAAACTTAAAAAGAATACAGAGCTTAGAGATAAGCTCACAGATGTATTTGCTCAAAGCTATGACAAAGACACAACCATAGATGCTGAACAATCGTTATATGGCGGAAATTTCTTTTCTCATAGCGATAAAGCTCAAATGGATATTTTACATCAGATTAATCCTGAGCAACTTGCTAGTCATCCTTTTGAATTTCAAGACACGCGCTTACCGACTTTATTATTTAGATATAGAGCAAGAAACTTCCCTTACACTTTATCAAGTGATGAGCTGCAGAAATGGAAGAATTATTGTGAAAATAAACTACAATATGGAGAAGCGGGTCTGTTAAGTGTTGATGAGTTTGTCATGAAAATTGAAAACTTAGCCCTTGAACATGAAAATAACCCTGAAAAGATGAAAGTATTAAAAGCACTTTATCAATATGTACAGGGGGTTAATTGAGCGAACCTAAAAGGGAATTAAGTATGCATACTCGAATTTATCAGTTTAGCGCTGATGATCACCGTGGTGAGAAAATAGAGTTATCAAACTATATTGGTAAAGTTGTTTTAATTGTTAATACCGCCAGTGAATGTGGCTTTACCGAGCAGTACAAAGGTCTTCAAGAGCTTCACGACAAATACAATACGCAAGGTTTTGAAGTATTAGCCTTTCCTTGTAATCAATTTAAGCAGCAAGAAAAAGGCAGTAATGCTGATATAAAATCATTCTGTGATTTACAGTTTAATATTAAATTTGATTTGTTTAGTAAAGTTGACGTGAATGGAACAAACGCTCACCCACTCTTTAAATTTTTGAAAAAAGAAGCTCCTGGCATTTTAGGTACAAAAAGTATTAAGTGGAATTTCACGAAGTTTTTAGTCAATAAAGAAGGGCAAGTGATAAAAAGGTTTGCCACTATAACTAAACCACAACAGCTCGAAAGTGATATAGAAAAGTCATTAGAGATGAAATGTTAATCTGTACTTCATTACTTAGCTTTTGTTTCGTTAACCTCATTAACAACAAAAACTAAAAATCGTATATTAATAAAGCATCAATAGTATATTGACAGCTTATTAACAAACTTAATTCACTTTAATTTCAAACACTACCGTAAAAACCAACCAACTGGTCCAATTTCATACAATATATTCAATACAAATAGACTACACTGTATACATAATAATAATTTTAGTGGTGCATCATGGTTAGCGACAAAAATAAAAATCCAACAAAGGATCTAAATATGGAGGGTGAAGACAAAGAAGTAGAGTTACATACTTATCTCAGCAAAATAATGTTATTTCCAGAAGACTTACAAGACAAAATTATTGAAGATATTGGAATGTTACCACGTTGTACTAAAGCTGCAGTGAACGAGCTTTTGGCTTCTTACTCGGCATTAAAAGATAGCAGGATAAAAAAACATTAAACAGGCAATAATACGGCCAACTTACTAAACCGTGTTAGTAACAGTTAAAGCACTGATAAATAAATAAAAAAATAAAAGTGTATATTGATAGATTTAACAGCCATAAGATCTAAAACATCATTACGGCTTCAACAATAATCTATTACTTAATCTGAATAAGTAATAGATTATTTTAGTTCAGGCTAAGTAGACAATTGCTGATTACGTAAACTCGCAATTTCATCTCTCGCTTTAGCCGCCAGCTCAAATTCTAAGTTTTGGGCATGCTTGATCATTTCACTCTCAAGTAACTTAATTTGGTTATCAATTTCCTTAGTAGACATGATCTTATATGACGCATGCTCTTCAGCTACTTTTTGTAAAGATGCTCTACTTGTGCCATTACCTAAGCCCATAACATCTGATATTTTGCGTTTTACGCCTGTTGGAGTAATGCCATTATCAAGATTATATTGATGCTGAATTGCTCGTCTTCTATCAGTTTCATCAATGGCTTTTTTCATAGAGCCTGTTATACGCCCTGCATATAAAATAGCTCGACCATTTATATTACGTGCAGCTCGACCTATGGTTTGAATCAGCGATCGCTCTGAACGTAAAAAGCCTTCTTTGTCAGCATCTAAAATAGCGACTAGCGATACTTCAGGCATATCTAAACCTTCACGTAATAAGTTAATGCCTACAAGTACATCAAATTTACCAAGCCTGAAGTCCCTTATAATTTCTACACGCTCAACAGTATCTACATCTGAATGTAGGTAGCGGGTTTTAACACCATGTTCATCTAAATAGTCAGTCAAATCTTCAGCCATACGTTTGGTTAACGTTGTGGCTAATACCCGCTCTTCTATCACAACACGCTTACGTATTTCCGAGAGTAAATCATCAACCTGAGTTTCAACAGGTCTAACTTCAATAATAGGATCTAATAAGCCTGTAGGTCGAACAACTTGCTGAGCAATATCATCGCCCGACTTTTCAATTTCATAATTACTTGGTGTTGCTGATACATAAATAGTTTGAGGCGCTAACGCTTCAAATTCTTCAAACTTCATGGGTCTGTTATCAAGTGCCGAAGGTAGTCTAAAACCATATTCAACAAGGTTTTCTTTTCTTGAGCGATCACCTTTATACATAGCGCCAATTTGAGGAACCGTAACATGTGATTCATCAATAATCAGTAAACCGTCATTAGGTAGGTAATCAAATAATGTGGGTGGTGCTTCACCATTACCTCTGCCTGATAGGTAACGTGAATAGTTTTCTATGCCTGAGCAGTAGCCTAATTCAGACATCATCTCTATATCAAACTGTGTACGCTGCATAATGCGCTGCTCTTCAACCAGTTTGTTGTTTTCTTTTAACTGCGCAGATCTATCTTTTAGTTCTATTTTTATGTTTTCAACTGCCGCTAATATTTTCTCTCGCGGTGTCGCATAATGGGTTTTAGGGTAGATAGTCACACGTTGTAAGGTTTTTTCAATTTGCCCAGTGAGTGGATCAAACTGTCTTATTTGTTCAATTTCTTCATCAAATAATTCAATACGTACCGCTAATCGGTCTGACTCTGCAGGAAACACATCAATAACATCACCACGCACTCGATAAGTGGCGCGCTGAAAAGCAACATCGTTACGTGTATATTGCAGCTCGGCTAAGCGTCTTAGAATATCACGCTGATTAATAATATCGCCTTGGCTGATATGCAACATCATTTTTAAATAAGAGTCAGGATCACCTAAGCCGTAAATAGCCGACACAGAAGCAATAATAATAACGTCTTTACGCTCAAGTAATGCCTTAGTTGCTGATAAACGCATTTGCTCGATATGCTCGTTTACAGAGGCATCTTTTTCAATAAAGGTGTCGGTAGTAGGAACATAAGCTTCAGGCTGATAATAATCATAATAAGAAACAAAATATTCAACAGCGTTATTAGGGAAGAATTCTTTCATCTCGCCGTATAACTGAGCCGCCAATGTTTTGTTAGGCGCAAGCATCATAGTAGGACGATTTAACTTTGCGATAATATTGGCAATAGTAAATGTTTTACCTGAACCCGTAACACCGAGTAAAGTTTGATGCGCCAAACCTGTTTCAATACCATCAAGTAATTGTGCTATTGCCGTTGGTTGATCGCCACTTGGTGTGTACTCAGAAATGAGCTCCATATCTTTCATAATTAAACTGATGCCTCTTTTGTATCAACCTTAAAAAGGCCAGTTTCGTACTGTTTATTGAATAAAGAATAAGAAATAAATGCCATCAATAAATTACCAATAACACAACCAACAAAGAATCCTATTAAACCAAAATACATACTGCCTAAATACGCTATAGGTACATAACAGACAAACAAGCGAACAATACTTAACATTAACGTTGTTAAAGGTTTGTGCAAGGCATTAAAAGAAGAGTTTGTTAAAATGATAATACCTTGAAGTCCGTAACCTATCGGTAGTATCCAAATAAATAATTCAATAATCTCAGCTACGGCTTGTTCTTTAGCAAATATATGACTTATATAAGGTGCTAATAATACGAGAACAACATAAATAGCCACTTGCCAAATCATGACAAATTTAATGGATGTGTTGTAGCTGTCTTTCACCCTATCCATTTTGGCGGCACCAAAATTCTGGCTAATAAATGCAGGCAGCGTCATAGATAGTGCAAGTACAACTAAACAAGCTATAGACTCAATTCTTGATCCCACACCAAAGGCTGCAACAGCCTCTTCACCATAAGTGGCAGCTATAGCCGTTAATACTGCGGCGGCAATAGGCGTAAGCATGTTAGCGCCAGCAGCAGGTAAGCCAATTTTAAGAATACTTTTACATGAAGAAATAAATATAGACCACGGAATAAACTTGCCATGAATAAGTTGTTTTTTATTCACCAAAATATATAGAACCAGTGCTGTACCAAACAACCAAGAGAAGAAAGTAGCAATAGCAGCACCTTCTATGCCCATGGCAGGTATAGGCCCAAAACCAAAAATAAGTATAGGATCTAAAATAGCATTAATAAGACCTGAACCTCCCATAACGATACTTGGGGTTTTAGTATCACCTTCAGCTCTTAAAATAGCATTCCCTATCATAGGACCAATTAAAAACACGCTGCCTAAAAACCATATATCCATATAATCATGAATAAACGGTAATGTTTCTTCACTGGCTCCTAACATTAAAAACGTTTCGTCAATAAAGAGATAACCAACAAGAGATAATGCAGCAACAATTAATGCCGACAGATACAATGAAGATGTTGCATTGTTTTTAGCTGACTCTTTATCACCTACACCTAAAAGCTTTCCAATAACAGCCGCTGTTCCAATACCTAAACCTATCGTTAAACTAAGAACAGTAAAAGTGATAGGAAAAGTAAAGCTGATAGCCGCTAAAGGTTGAGTACCTAATAAGCTAACAAAAAAGGTGTCGACTAAGTTGAAGGTCATTAAAAGGATCATTCCATAGATCATAGGAACGGTCATTCTTTTTAATACTTGAGGAACAGGATCTTTTAATAAATCAACTGGATTTCTTTTTGCCGATGTTGTCATGGAAAATCTAATACTCTGAGGTAAATATAAATAACAGACGGACACTTATTGTAAAAGATAGAGGCATTAGCCGCTATGCTTATATTTTATTTAACGAGATTAATTGTAAGAAATAAATAAAAAAACAGATGGCACGTTAGAATAATGCTCATCTGTTTCTTGTACGGTAAGTATTTCAATATATTAATACGACTCAGTTAAAATCCTATCTGAAATCCCACATAAACCGAGCGAGGTTCGCCTGAATTAAAGATACGAGAATCTATTTCAGCAATATTTAGCACACTAAGGTTTGAAACATACGCTTTATCTGTCAAGTTTTTAAACTCTGCAAAGACTTGCCAATCATCGGTATTGTACCCTGCTCTAAACCCTAACAAAGAGTACGAATCAACCTCTGTAGTATTAGCAAAATCAACATAGCGTTCATCAACAATATCGAATGTAGGACCTAAATAAAACCCGCTATCACTTTTATACAATAACTCACCATGAACCACATAACCTGGCGCAGCAGGTAGGTCGTTATTACCATAGATTGGATCATCGTCGAATGAGAATTTATTAATGCTAATACTCAGCGTTGTCTCAAGTCGCCCTTTCACTTTATTCAACTCAACACCACCATTAATAAGGGCTTCTATCCCCGCATGAACAGTGTCGTCGATATTAGTCACTAAACTATTACCTGATGCAGCAGGATCGTCTCTAGAAAGGATTTCATCTTGAATACTTGCGTAATAAGCTGAAATATCCCAGGTTACATAGCTATTATAAGCAAATTGATGGCCGCCACGCGTACCAATTTCAACCATAACACCTTCCATTGCATCTAAGGTTTCGCTGCTTGCACGAACATCGTCCTCTAATTCAAAATTAGTAGGGGCTTCAAACAATTTACTCACATTACCAAAGAAACTGACATCTGAGCTGATATCGAAAATCAATCCCGCTCTAGGGTTAAAACTTGAATAACTGGCTGATGGATTACGTAATTCATTACTAGTTACATCAGTATTGCGTACATCTCTATCAGTATTAACCGCTTGTAATCCATAAACTAAAGTGAGCTGCTCAGATAAACTCCAGCGATCCACAGCAAACACTTCAAGGCTTTCAGCTTTATTTTCAATAATAGTTGTTAAACCGTTACGTTGACCGCCATCATTTCTCAAGTTACCACCTGTTACCTCATTTTCAGCCCAATTAAATCCAAATAGAAGATTATGATCACCAGATTTCAAGTTATATCGAGCCATAGCTCCTACATCTTGATGATCTGTATCGATCAATAGACTGAAAACCTCAACAGGTTCATTAGGTCCAGGGCCATCAAAATCCACAAGCACTTTATCTACAACGGGATGATACAAAGTCTGCTTTTCTAAGGATAAACCAAACTCCAATGAGCTGTTTTTATCTATGGTTATGTTGGTTTTATTAGCAATTCGATGGGTAGCGACGTTAATTTGAAAGTTACCGCCTATAGCCGTTGCTGCTGCTTGGTTTGGATCTTCATCTAGCTCAGCTTGCGTTAGGCTACCTGGCAATTCTTGATCGTTATCCAAATAAGTGTAAAAGAATCGAGTATCAAGGTTATCTGACAGTTTCCAGCCAACATTCGCATACAAGCCTGTTCTTTCTTGCTCGCTGTGATCTCTATAACCGTCTCTGCGCTTACTCTCGACAGTCACTTGCGCGTCTAGATTATTGTCGAATTTAGCCCCAGCAGTTACTCGTGCTTGATTTAATCCATGACTCCCCGTATTCAGATATAAACTAAACGGCTTACTATTTAAAGCTGTAGGTGACACAAAATTTATTGCACCACCCAATGTACTTGCCCCATAGGTTAATGCATTAGCTCCTTTGGCTACGCTAGCAAAGCGCACCGCTAGCGGGTCAATAATACGATTATGATTATTACCATCTGCAGTGGTAACCGACAATCCATCTTGCAGAAGCTTTATGCCATTCATATCGTAACTCGTGGCATCAAGGTTTGAACCTCGGCTAGAAAAAAATAGCCCATCACCGCCAGAACTGCTTGTTGCCCATACACCAGGAACATAACGTAAAGCATCAGCCAAGTTTGAAATATTACGCTCTTTTAAAACATCACCATCAATTAAAGTAACGCCACCTGGATTCAGGGCTCGCTCTAACTCTAATTTGTGATTCATATTACGCCCTAGCACCTCAATCTTTTCTATTTCAGATTCAGAGGCTTGAACAGTGGAAAAAGGGACAGACAATAAAGCCCCGATGCAGGTAAACATTAACAATTCAATATTGTTATGTGATGATTTTTTCATTTTGTATTCCTAAAATAATAGCTATAGCTCCACAACAGAAAAATCTGATGTGGTATTGGTTTTAAACTTTAAAGCTTGAGTTTTATCTTAAGAATGCGGAGGTGCGCGAGATTGAGATGTTTGGTATGGGTAAGAGGTATAAGGACGTTTAGCTAAGGTAATGACTGTCGCGTTATAAGCAATGAAGTCGTCGATCAATGAATTAATTTTTGGCACAAAATCTTGCGGATCAGATAAGTGCACAAGCGAACAATCTATTTCAGTAATTTTCTCTGGATTATTTGTAGGAGGGTCAATATAAACGATTGTGCCTAATTCAAAATAGGCGCTGGTAGATATCCATTTAAAGGTACTGCCAGTACAAATCATCATACTATTTTCATTGGCATATTGCTGAGCATGGTTAAGCGCATACGAGGATGCAAGCACTTGTAAAGAGCTGTTAGATATTAATGTTAAGACAACAAACGTGATAACACGCATTTGTAGCTTTTTGAATAAATAGCGCAACAGAAAACTTCATGTCCCTTGAATATATTAATGATACGGTAAAAACTTTGCCAAAAGCAAGTCGGTTTTTGACGCATATTGATAAATATTAATCGATAATTTTCCTTTTAAAAAATAAAAGTAAAACCACCTTTTATGCTTTAAATACGAAAACAACTAAGAACAACTTGTCATATTCAAGATACGTAAAATGAATTGAGTAAACGTAAAAAAACTGTAGATAAGCAGCATAACTTCACACAATTTATTTAATAAAAACGATTAGAGCTCTTTAAATAATAAATTTACTCATTTAGCTGGTATTAATATGTGTCATAGTTTGCTCTTAAATAGGTAATAAAATAATAACTGACTCAATATCCCATTAAAAACTACTTAGCAAAGCTAAATTTAATTAAAAAATAAAAGAAATAAACATTGTTTTTTACCTAAAAATAAGATCACAAAAATACGATTTAATAAAGAAGTTAACATGTAATTGTATAAAATAATGGGTTTGCACAAAAAACACACCAAGTAGTCCACTTTGACATCAAAACCAACTTAACCTACTGTTAGTATTATAAAATAACAAATCATCAATAAATGATTGACTTCGCTGTAGCCAGTATTCCTTTGTTAGTATTATATTAATTCACAGTTTAATACACATAGTTATCCACAGCATTAGTGGATAAGTGTAATCAAATAATGTAATAAATATACATGGTTAATATATCATCACAAAAAGCGCTTTAAGCTCCCATTTTGATTGCAAATTAAGCAAAAGAACAAATATTCAATTTTTTTAGAATTTTATATTGACAGTTCAGCTACTGCCCTTTAATATTCCGCCCCGTTAACCACATCGGTTAACAATAATTCCTCAATAGCTCAGTTGGTAGAGCAACGGACTGTTAATCCGTTTGTCCCTGGTTCAAGTCCAGGTTGAGGAGCCAAATTTTAGTAATGGCTTATAAAGCGGTTACAGTTAAAAAGAAAAGAACAATTCCTCAATAGCTCAGTTGGTAGAGCAACGGACTGTTAATCCGTTTGTCCCTGGTTCAAGTCCAGGTTGAGGAGCCACATTTTGGTAATGGCTTATAAAGCGGTTACAATAAATAGTTAAAGTAAGAAAAGAACAATTCCTCAATAGCTCAGTTGGTAGAGCAACGGACTGTTAATCCGTTTGTCCCTGGTTCAAGTCCAGGTTGAGGAGCCACACAAGAAGAACCTGCTTATGGCAGGTTTTTTTTCGTCTTAAATTTATGTTTGCCTACCTATCAATTAAAAGAATTCATACCAAACGGATTAATTTATTGCTCACTTAGCGAGAATTTAAAGGCTTAGAGGCAAGGCATTGATTGAAGAGAATGGTTATTCCCTTGTCAAAATCAATAACGCGGCATATGAGTCTTTAAATTCTCGCCCTTCGGGAGCTCATTAGCAAACTGATAACATCACAAAATTAAAAAAATATAGAATAACTATGTTTAATCAATTTTGCTTGTTCTAAGCTTGCTAATGTAGCTCTAAGTTGCTCAATAAATTAATCCGTTTGGTATCACACCCATTTATGCTTACTATTCATAACCACTCTTAAATCTTTTAGCTAAAACAGATTTAACAGATACAAAAAAGCCAATGATAAACATTGGCTTTAAAATATGATGGTTTAGCCTAAAGTAGCTAACCTACACTATCACTATATTCTAGTGATGATGTCCGCCAACACCGTGAGCGTGGCCGTGTGTAACTTCTTCTTCTGTTGCTTCTCTAACATCAACTACGTCGATATCAAATGTTAATACTTTACCCGCTAATGGTGGGTTAATATCAACAGTAACCATGAACTTACCTACTTTAACGATAGTTACTTGGCGTTGACCTTGCTCAGTTTGAACAACAGCTGTCATGCCCGCTTTCCATTTAGAGCCACCTTGTAAGTGCTTTACTGGAATACGTTGGATCATATCTTCTTTTGGCTGTCCGTATGCATCTTCAGGTTGTAATGTAACTGAGAATTTATCACCAGCTTCTTTACCTGCTAAAGCATTTTCAAGACCCACTAAAGTGTTGTTAAAGCCATGTAAATAAGCCATAGGATCATTACCTTGAGATGATTCGATTTCAGTACCATCTTCTTCTTTTAACACGTAGTGAAATTGAACTACTGATTTTTCTGCTATTTTCATTTTTTACCTATTTATATATTAATACGAGTGCTTTAAATCTTCCGTTGTTACATTCTAAGCCCATAACAATAAAATAAATACACTTAATAGAATTAAAAACATGCCGAGATATTCCATCTTGCTGATTGATTCTTTAAATATTCGATAAGTAATAAACAGCGTAATAAAGAATTCAACCTGACCTAAGGCTTTAACATAAGCCGTATTATGATAGCTTGTGGCCGTATACCAGCCAATAGAGCCAATAACACTGGTTATGCCAACAAATGTACATATTCGCCAATGTTTAAGCATTAAGGGCAATTGCGAGCTATTTTGAATAGCTACATACGCAAGTGACATAACTGATTGCACTGTGATCATAAAAACTAAAGTGACCGCAGCACTTATCATCAAATCTGTATTGAGCGCTAAGCTCGCTTCTCTGACCAAAAGCATAGTTATAGCTAAACCTAAACCTGACAGAACACCAAACCCAGCACCTGGATTTCTAAAGAGATCATTCGTGTTAAATTTAACTTTTGACACAATGATCACACCCACTACACCAACAATTACCGAAACCCAGCCCCAAAGACTTAACGGCGCAGCAAAAAAACTGGCTCCTAAAATAGCCACTTGTATCGCTTCTGTTTTCGCTAAGCTAGTGGCTACCGAAAAGTTTCTGTACCTAAAGGCTTTAATTAAACACGCAGTTCCAATAATTTGCGCAACACTTGCAACCAAAGCAGATTGAACAAAGCTGGTATTAAGTTCAGGTATTTCATAGCCTTTAAATTCTAATAACCACCACAAATACAACCAAGCAAAAGGCAATGCATAAACATACCTAACAGATGTTGTTGCCATTGCATTTAAATGAACTGATAATTTTTTTTGCCCTGCGGTTCTTATTGCCTGCATAAAAGCAGCTAATAATGTGAAGTAAATCCAAATATCCAAAGATGTTCCAAATAATGCGGGGTCGCTAGGAGAATTAGCAAGACAGATACTAGATATTATAAATAAAAGACTATAATAAAACTATGTAAGTATTTTTCTCTACTCAATTAGCATGGGCATATTGAGTATTTCTAGATTAAAAAACTTAAATAGTTTATTTTAATTAAAATAACGACAATAATTTTTCTTTATAAAATAAAAATTACAGTTAGGGTCTTGAAAATAAAAAACAATTTATGGCTAACAAACGATCATATAAACAGACAAATAATGCATTAGTGCTAACGGGTGGTGGCGCTAGAGCGGCATATCAAGTGGGAGTACTTTCTGCAATTGCGCAATTTATCCCGCGTAATCACGGCTGCCCCTTTCCTATTATTAGTGGCACCTCTGCAGGTGCAATAAATACAACAGCCCTTGCCTGCTATGCATCATGTTTTCAATTAGGGATAAAAAAACTCGAATGGGTTTGGAACAACCTAAGTACAAGTCGAATCTATCACAGTGATCCGTATCGAGTATTTAGTCATATTGCTAAAGGTGTTTTTGGTAGCTTTCAAGCTGATTATGCTAACCGACCAGCACGCAGTTTACTGAATAATGCGCCGTTACGTGAGTTACTTAATGAAGTTATTGATTTTAGAAGAATAGATAACAACATTCTTAAAGGTTATTTGTCTGCCGTTTCTGTTACTGCTTCTAGCTACACTAGCGGTGATTCAATTAGCTTCTATCAATCTGAAGATCATATTAAACCTTGGTTTAGAGAAAACCGTAGAGGCGAACCTAGCCAATTTAATAGCGAACATTTAATGGCTTCAGCTGCTATTCCTATGGTTTTTCCCTCTATAAATATTAAACGCCAACATTTTGGTGATGGCTCTATTCATCAACTATCACCATTAAGCCCTGCTGTTCATTTAGGTGCTGAACGCATATTTATTGTCGGTGTTGAACAACCAATAGAACCTATACATGCAAATGAGAACAACCCTCACCCACCAACAACATCAAGTGTTGCTGGTCATTTATTAGATTCAATATTTTCTAATACATTACAAAGTGATATTGAAAGAGCTGAACGAATTAACAAAACGATTGCTTTAATCCCTGAAGGTCCTCAAAAAGAAGCATCAGGATTAAAAAAAATAGATACCTTGCTGATCAACCCTAGCCATGACTTCAATTCTATGGCAGTTGAATATTTTGATGAACTACCACTCTCAATTAAAATACTACTGCGCTCTATCGGTATAACTAATGATTCAGAATCAAGTTTGATAAGTTATTTATTATTCGATAAAAAGTATTGTAAGCAGCTGATAAAGCTAGGATATGAAGATGCAATGGAGAAGGAAACCGCTATTAGAGAGTTTCTTGATTTATAAGTGTTAGTTATAAAAAAATCCTAAGCAGTTTGACGTTATTTGAATCGAGCTATCTACACTTAATAAGTTAAATGTAGATAGCTTTTTTGATTCACCAACCTGATAACAACTTGATGAATGAACTCATCTACTAATTCAGTCGCTAGTTATGTACCCTCTTGTAAAAATCGCTCAGTGAGTTCTACTCTTCTAGGTTTACCTCTTACAATAAGCGTATCTTGATCTTCAAGCACAGTGCTACCTACCGGATCTTCTATTTCTTGATCACCACGTTTAAGCGCCACAATGATCATATGAGAGTTACCCAGCATAAGCTCAGCGATAGAATGCCCAACAGCGTACGAATCGTCACTTAAATGCACCGCATGAGCAAATTCAATACGCTCAATGGCTTCAGGGCTCATATCGGTATGCTCACCTTGGAAGAAGCCATGAAGATGACTATAGTGGCTGTTACGTTCTTTTTGTACACGCTTTAAAATTCGAGAAAACGGCACACCTGTTAACGAAAGCACTTGAGAAACTAACATTAAGCTACCTTCTAAAATTTCAGGTACAACTTCATCAGCTCCTGCTTTCTTTAACATTTCGAGCTGGTCATCATTTCGTGTTCTAACCAATATTGGCACGTCTTTCGACAGGGTTCTTACTTTCTCGATAACATCTAACGACTGTTTATCTTCACCAAAAGCAATAACAACTAACTTAGCTTGAGACAAATGAGCAGCATGTAATAATTCAGTTTGTCTTGAAGAGCCAAATAAAACATTCTCGCCCGCACCTCTGGCTTTAGTTACACGAAGCGGATCAATATCTATTGCGACAAAGCTAATATTTTCTTGCTTTAAAAAACGACTCACTGTTTGCCCAACACGACCAAAGCCACAAATAACCACGTGATCAGACAATGAACTGTTATCAGGTAAAGTTTCTAACCCTGAGGTATCAACACCTTTATCTTTTGATAACTTAACTCCCCATTTAGACGCGTTATCTACCATGAAAGGCGTTATCGCCATACTAATAACACCAACACCTAAAAGGATTGAAGCGACATTCATCGGTAATAATTCAACTTGTGTTGCTAAGGCGATAAGGACAAAACCAAACTCCCCCATTTGCGCTAACATAAAACCTGAAGCCCAACCGTCTTTAGATAATTCGCCAGCTTTTACTGCTAAAAATCGAATAATAAAAACTTTAAGTGCCATGAAGCTAAACATTACACCTAACACAATTAGAGGGAATTCAATCAACACATTAATGTCGAGTTTCATGCCTACAGTAACGAAAAACAGACCTAATAAAATATCTCTGTAAGGTCGAATATCCGCTTCTAATTGATGTTTATATTGGCTCTCGCCAAGCATCATACCTGCTAAAAAGGCACCTAATGCCATAGATAAACCAAACCAAAGGGTTAAAGCTGATGCCAATAAAGTCACCAATAAGGTAGTTAAAACAAACAATTCATCGGTACGTACTTGTGCGATTAAATGGAATAAACGAGGTAATAACCATTTGCCTGTCAGTAATAATAAACCAACAACAAATACACCTTTAACTAAAGCAAAGAGTAATGCCAAGCCCATAGATGCGTCTGAATCCATGGCGAACATAGGAATAATAATAAGTAGAGGAACAACAGCAACATCTTGGAATAACAGAACAGAGACAGAAATTTGCCCTGACTTTTTCTTCATGGCGCCTGACTCACTCAACTGTTTAATAACAATTGCGGTGGAGGATAAGGCTAACACGCCACCAATCACTAACGAACTTGCAAAGGTTTGCCCTAAGGCTAAAGAAATAAGAATAAAAATAGTGAGAGATATACCAACCTGTAAACTTCCTACAGATAACACTAAATGCCGCATAGCGAGCAATTTGGGGACGGAAAACTCTAAGCCTAATGTAAACAAGAGGAAGACAATACCTAGCTCGGCAAAATGTTCATAATCAACATGGTTATGTGCCCAAGCAAAGCCGTGTTCACCCACCAACATCCCTGTGACTAAGTAAGCCAAAATAGCAGGTAAATGTAGATGCCTGAACAACCAAACAATAAATACTGCACTGGTTAAAATAGCCAGAATTTCGAAATAACCGTCCACAAAACGTCCTTATGATGAATATGAAATGAAAAACATAGAGTCAAATCAATTGAATTTATGGAGACATTTTTTCAATTTTTATGAGTCATACTACAGATATCAAAATGATTTAAAACGTTATTATAACAAGCAGATCCATTTTATGTTCACATAACGGAAATTAATCCCTTTGAACCGACAAACTCATGGCAATAAAGTCAATATTCAAGCGGCAATGTATTGCCGAATAGTATTGCCGAATAGCCAATGGCAGACTGACGACAAAATAATGACTATAAGGAGTAAAACCTTTAAATTTAATATTATCAGCACCTTAACAAACTAGCCACAATAATTAATTTTAGGTACGATTCTTGCTTTTCTGTAATTATATAAAAAAACATAGGTGGTGACATGCAGACATTAGATTTAATCGATAGCAAAACGTATGAATATAATGCCTTTAGAATATTCGCTTCAAACAATACTGAAAATACTCAACGTAAGTTAGCGCTTATGGAGCAGTTGCAGTGTACGCTTGAGCTCGACAAAATTTTGAATATCTTTGCCATGGAAGCTGCTAAGTACATAACATTAACAGGACTTTATTTTACTCAAGGTGATGTCAGAACCGCGATTAGAGGCAGCAGAGCTGGAAAAGCCGAACGTCAGTTTAGTTTAAAGCTTAACAATGAGTTTTTAGGTGTTTTAACCTATGCGATAAACTCGCCTATTAGTGTAACAAATAACAAAATTTTAGAAGAGTTACATCAATATATTATTCATCCTATTAATAATGCTATTAAATATAAGAATGCAATGGCGTTGGCGATGCAAGATAGTTTAACGGGATTAGCAAATAGGCGTTATTTTGACGAACAATTAAAACGTGCGATGCATCATGCAAACCGCCATAAACGTCAAGTAGGTTTAGTTGTAGCTGATTTAAATAAGTTTAAAGTGATTAACGACAATTTCGGCCACAACATTGGTGATGAAATATTAAAGTCATTCGCTAATGCTTTACAGCTAAGCGTGCGTGATTCAGACAGTGTATTTAGATTTGGTGGCGACGAATTCGCTATCATAGTAGAAGAAGCGAGCGAAGAGTCTTTATATGTGATTGAAATGCGTATTAAAGATGCCATTAGCAGAGACGCTTTACTAACAAGATACAATGTTAGCACAGGCTTAGGTTATACCTTTATGAACAGAGCTGATAATGAAAGAAGCTTTTTTGAACGTGCAGACCAAGCATTATACAAACAAAAGCATAGTCGACCTTTAACACTAAGTATTGTTTAGCTATTATTTATATAAGCCTTCTTCTCATGAAGATAGGCTTATATAAAGTTAAATACGCGATTCAAACTCAACCAATTCTTTATTCTGACCCAGCTAAATAAGTTTTTTCAAACCCCGTTACGCTAAACCCTCTCATTACTTTATCTTTCCACAATATTGTAGGTACACCTTTACCACCTCTCTGTTCGAACTCACGCTTATACACTTTTGATTTATCTATATTTTTCTCTAGGTATGCGATTTGATTCTCATCAAAGTATCTTTTGGCTTTTTCACAAAATCGACATGATGTCGTTGTATAAATGACTAATTCACTTGAAAGGTTTACAGCTGAATCGATAGAAACATTGGTATAACTAGAAGTACGATCGGCAAGTTCTTGCTCGTCTAAGGTTTCAACATTATCAGTTGCTGGAGGTTTATCACTGAAATGTACTTTACCGTTTTCATCAACCCATTTATAAATCTCAGAGGTTGCTGGCTCTGAAAGCACAGCTAAAACAATAAATATTCCTAAATATGTTATCCATTTCATCATCACATCCTTATATTGCTTTGGCTTACTTATTTTATTCAAACATATTTGAATGAAAGAAGATAATACTAAAGATTATCTTAAAACCTTAAGCATTTATATAAAGACCTAAATATGAAAGTATTATGATAAGGATCTTAAAGCTATGGCTTGCTCTTGAGGTGTTGCCGCTATATAAATTCTTGCGTATCGAATAGCTGAAGAAAATTTAGCTTCGCCAACTCGTGCTAGCACTTGCTTGAAAAAATAAAGATTTAAATCGAATACTTGTACGTAATGTGAAATAGCGTCATCAATACTCGGATAGCGCATGCCATCAAACATGAAAGCTTCTTTCTCAGGAAGGTATTCTAAAGTTTCACCATTAACGATTAACGGCCAAGGCTGATAACTTACCCGCCCTTTCGCAACTTCATACACGAACCATGCACTTTTCTTAAAGCCTTCAAAATTACCACCTTCAAACTCACTCTCATCTAACTCTTCTTTGGTCCAATTTAAACCAATAGCCAGATCTTTGTGATAATGCTTCATCAATGCTTGTTTAACGTGAATATGAACATCCCAGATGCTATCTACCTTGGCTTGCGAAGCAAAGCGTTTACATTCTTTACAGGCAGAAACTTTAATAGCTGGATGAGCACAATCAAGTACTCGCCATTTACTATGAGGGAAACCAAATAAGAATTCTTTAGGCTCACCACAAAACCAGCAGAGTTGGCGGTATTGAAAAGGTGTTTCAGTGATAGAATAGTGAGATTTCATGTGAGGATTATCTTTAATATAAACTCTGCATAAACCTTAGCTTACACAGAGAACACATGTAGAAAAAGATCTTAGCGCTTCTTCTGTATTTTTTTAGTATATTTTTTAACTGCCGCTGGTTTTACTGTTTTCTTTTTAGCGATAGCTTGGTTTTTATCTTGCGTCGCTTGATAGCGGTTTTTCTTAACTGGCGCATCTAAGCTTTCAGTGTATTGTTGTGGTAATGGTCTGTTAACTTCATAACCTGGAGTAACAATACGTTCAAACTTACGACCAATTAATTCTTCAATATTTTCTAAGAAGCGTTCATCTTTAGGGCTTACTAAAGAAATAGCCGTACCTGATTTACCAGCGCGACCTGTTCTACCAATACGGTGAACATAATCTTCAGCTAAAAATGGTAAATGGAAGTTAACAACATAAGGTAAGTCTGCAATATCTAAACCACGAGCCGCAACATCTGTTGCCACTAATACTCTTACTTTACCAGCAGTAAACTCTTCTAATGCACGGTTACGTGCACCTTGGGTTTTATCGCCGTGACAGAGTGCCGCTTTAATACCATCAAGCTTTAATTCTTTAGCGAGTAAGTTTGCGCTTTCTTTAGTTCCAGCAAAAACAAGTACTTGCTTCCAGTTGTTTACACCAATAATTTCAGATAAAAGTTCACGCTTACGCGTTTCAGACACCCAGTAAACTGACTGTTTAACTTTACCTGAAGTAGAGTTTTGGCGAGAAACCTCTAACGTTTTAGGATTTCTTAATACCTGTTTCGCTAAAGTTTTAACTTTATTTGAAAACGTAGCAGAAAACATTAACGTTTGATGTCTTTGCTTGATCACTTCAGTAAGCTTTTCAATATCTTTTAAAAAGCCCATATCTAACATACGGTCAGCTTCGTCTAATACTAAAAACTTAACATGAGAAAGATCAAGATTACGCTCGTTCAAATGTTCGATTAATCGACCTGGCGTTGCAACAAGTACATCAATACCTTTTTTCAGCATAGTTTTTTGTGGTGGCATATTTACACCACCATAAATAACGCCAGACTTAATAGGTAAAAACTCGCTGTAGGTTTCAATATTCGCATGAACTTGCGCGGCAAGCTCACGTGTAGGCGTTAAAATTAACGCTTTAATTGTTTGACCCGTAACCTGAGTGTCCTCTTTTATATTACGACTAATCGCATCTAAAATAGGCAAACTAAAAGCAGCTGTTTTACCCGTGCCTGTTTGAGCACTCGCCAATACGTCAACACCAGTTCTAATGACAGGAATTGCTTGTTGCTGTACGGGCGTTAAGTTTTTATAACCACACGCTTTTACTGCTTTTAATAAATTAGCCGATAGGCCAATTGCATCAACACTCATTTTTTCACCAAATTTCTAAATTATTCGAACACATGTTCAATTTTCGCGGATTATAGCAGCTTATCTAAGCAACCGGTTACTTATCTTTCTGCCAAATACCTTGAGTTAAATTAAGGCTTTTATGCTCAGCTGCAGACGGGCTATAAGTCGGTATCTTGCCTGCCATTTTTTGCTCATGATAATCTTTAGTTACCGTTGAAATAACCTTCGTCAGTAAGATCAATGAAATAACATTAAATACTGTCATCAAACCTGTAGAAAGGTCTGCTAAAGCAATCACTTCTGGCAAAGTAGCAACCGAACCAAATATTAATGTAGCTAAAAAACCTACCTTTAAAAAGGCATGTCCATAAAAGTTATCTAAATTTAAATATTTAAGGTTGTTTTCCGCGTAAGCAAAGTTACCAACGATTGACGTAAAAGCAAAAAGCATAATAGCCAAGGTAATAAAATCAGTACCCCAATCGCCTACCTGAAATGCTAAAGCTTGCTGAGTTAACTGAATACCTTCCGCCTGAGTGCCTGTATCTTTAAATAACAAAATAAGAAATGCTGTACACGAACAGATAACAATCGTATCAAAAAACACGGCTAACATTTGTATGTAACCCTGCGCAACAGGATGCGGAGGGTTTGGTGTAGCTGCTGCTGCTACGTTAGGTGCGCTCCCCATGCCCGCTTCATTTGAGTACAAACCACGTTTAACACCTTGAACAATTGCAGCGCCTACAAGACCACTACCGGCTTCTTTTAAACCTAAAGCAGAAGTAAAAATGTCAGCAATAACGGCAGGAATTAACGTAATATTTATACCAATAACATATAAACACACAAGCAAATAAGCCACGCCCATGAAAGGTACGGTAATTTCAGCAAAGCGTGCTATTTTCTTTAAGCCACCAAATATAATAAAAGCAGCGAAAAGCGTAATAACCATACCTGTTGTTAATTTCTCTATACCAAACGAGCCATTAAAAGCATCGGTAATAGAGTTAGCTTGAACGGAACTAAATACAAAGCCATAACCAAAAAACAAACATAACGAAAAGGTAATAGCTAAAGATTTACTGTTTAACCCTTTGCGCATGTAATACGCCGGGCCACCACGAAAATTACCATGCTCGTCTTTTTCTTTATATAATTGCCCTAATGTACTTTCAGCAAAGGCTGTCGCCATACCAACAAGTGCAATTAACCACATCCAAAATACTGCGCCCGCGCCACCTAAAGTAATAGCAACCGCAACACCCATTAAATTACCTGTTCCTACACGAGCAGCTAACGAGGTACATAAAGCTTGGAAAGAAGAAATACCCTCAGCAGATGATGTTCGACTCGTTTTTAGCAAAGTAAACATGTGGAAAAAATGCGTAAATTGCAGCCCTTTTAAACGTAACGTAAACCATATTCCACAGCCACTTAGTAAATAAATGAGAATGCTTCCCCATAAATAGCCGTTAATTGTTCCAACCCATTCTTCAATCAATGTTGATACTCCTAATACTTGTTGCAGGCATTATAAATAAAAACGCCCATATTTATTGGCTTTTTCACGATTTGTCACAACATTTAACTCTTTAATCAATTTGTATAGAGTAAGATAGGTTAAAACAATTTAAAAAATACGCTAAAGTAAAATGCATAAGAAAATGCTCTGCTATTCCAAAATGCTTGAAACTAAGGTATAAAAGCGCCATGAAAATACCAAAACGTATACAACCCCTCGTAGATGAAGGGCTAGTTGATGAAGTACTCAGCCAATTAATGAGCGGCAAAGAAGCAACTGTATACACAGTTCGCTGTGGCGACCAAATAAAATGTGCCAAAGTATATAAAGAAGCTAATCAACGCAGCTTTAAAAAAGCAGTTCAATATCAAGAAGGCCGTAAAAGTAAAAATAGCCGTAGAGCCCGTGCCATTCAAAAAGGTTCTAAGTATGGTAAATCGCAGCAAGAAGAAGCTTGGCAAAATGCTGAAGTAGACGCTCTGTATTTATTAGCCTCATCTGGCGTAAGAGTTCCTGAACCTTATGGCTGCTTTGATGGCGTACTTATTATGGAACTTATTACCGACGATGACGGTAGTGTTGCGCCTAGATTAAACGACATTTCGATGGACGCAGAACAAGCGCGTGAAGATCATGCTGTTGTTATGGTGTATATCATGCGCATGTTATGTGCAGGTATTGTTCACGGCGATTTATCTGAATTTAACGTTTTAGTTGATGAATACGGACCAGTGATAATTGATTTACCACAAGCCGTTGATGCCTCATCAAATAATAACGCCAAAAGTATGTTAATTCGTGATGTTGAAAACATGACAACTTATTATGCTCAATACGCGCCTGAACTTGCTGAAACTAAATATGCTTTAGAAATGTGGGCATTATATGAAGAAGGTGATTTAACGCCTGAAACAGAGCTGACAGGTTTATTTGCTGAAAGTGATGAATCAGCCGATGTTGATACCGTATTAGAAGAAATTAAAGCGGCGTTTGCAGAAGAGCAAAGTCGATTAGAACGCATTAGAGAAGCGAACGAAGACGAATAAATTAACTGATTATCACTTTTAACTTTTCACTTCGCAAAAGAAAGGTTGGCAAATGCCAACCTTTTTTGTTTCTACTTTTTAAAGTTTACGATAAAAATAGATAGGTATTATTGTTCTAGCGCATCTTTCAAAGCAGCTAAACATAAAGCCACATTTTCACTACGTGCTGCATAACCCATCAAACCAATACGCCAAGCTTTACCTGCAAATTTACCTAAGCCTGCACCTATTTCTAAATTGTATTCGTTCAGTAAATAATTACGCACTTTAGCATCATCAATACCTTCTGGTATAACAACTGAATTTAACTGCGGTAAACGTTCATCTTCAGGCACAATATAATGGATACCTAACTCGGCAAGACCTGCAGCTAAAACTTTGTGTTGTTTCGCATGGCGAGACCAACTATTTTCTAAACCTTCATTTTTTAACATCAATAAAGATTCATGCAACGCATATAACGAGTTAACTGGCGCAGTATGATGATAAGTACGTTTACCTTCACCCGACCAGTAATTCATCACCAAAGATTGATCTAAAAACCAGCTAGGCACAGGTGTTTTTCTATTTTTAACGATTTGAGTCGCTCGTTCACTAAAGCTAATAGGAGAAATACCAGGAACACACGATAAACACTTTTGGCTACCTGAATAGATAGCATCTATGCCCCATTCATCCACGCGTAATTCAACACCACCTAGTGATGTAACCGCATCAACAATGGTTAAACAATCATGTTGTCTGGCTATTTCACACAAGGTTTTAGCGTCTGATAATGCGCCCGTTGATGTTTCAGCATGAACAAAAGCGACAAAATTAGCTTCAGGGTGTTGCTTTAATGCCGCTTCTAAAGCTTGAGGATCAACCGCTCTGCCCCATTCGCCCTCTACAACAACAAGCTTAGCGCCTAAGCGTTTAACGTTTTCAGTCATTCTCATGCCAAAAACACCATTAACACACACAACAACCGTATCTTCAGGCATAACTAAGTTAACAAAACAGGCTTCCATACCTGCTGAACCTGGCGCTGACAAAGCAATTGTGAAAGCATTTTCAGTTTGGAAGGCATATTGTAATAACGATTTGACCTCATCCATCATACCCACAAAAAGAGGATCTAAATGTCCAATAGTTGGGCGAGATAAAGCAGACAAAACTTGTGGACTAACATCAGAAGGACCAGGTCCCATTAATGTACGTGGTACAGGAATAAAAGATTTAATAGTCATTACACATTACCTAAAAATTAAAGTGAAAATCATCTTAACACTACCTTTCGACACAAGAGCAATTCGTCACGCTTATACTAAGTATTCAGTGTGACTATATGTCTACCTATTATCATCAATTAAGCACCTCTAAATTTATATCAAAACTTGTTACATACAGGGTATAATTAGCCATACTTACATTGAGATGAACTCAACATGGCTTTAAAAGCAACCATTAACAAAGCAACTATTCACTTATCAGATATGGATCGTAACTATTACGACACCTTAAATTTGACTATTGCTCAACATCCTTCAGAAACTGACTCCCGTATGATGGTTCGTTTAATCGCATTTATATTAAATGCCAACGAGCACCTACAATTCGGTAAAGGCGTAAGTGACGAAGATGAAGCAGCAATTTGGCAAATCAACTACTCTGAAGAAATAGAGCTATGGATTGAGTTAGGTCAACTTGATGAGAAACGCATTAAAAAAGCCTGTAACAGAGCACAACAAGTAAAACTATATTGTTATGGCAGTAGTGTTGAAACATGGTGGAAACAATCAGAAAGTAAATTACGTCAATTTGATAAACTTTCAATTGAACAATTTAGCGAAGAAACCACCGATGCATTAGCTGAGCTAATTTCTCGTTCAATGGAATTTCAATGTAGCATCCAAGACGGTCAGCTATGGTTAACTGCTGGTGATGAAAGTTTGTTGATTGAAACAACTAAACTGCTTTAGGGCTTGGTTGTTTTAGCTTGATATATTACCACTTTGAATAAATAAGCGTTTATTAAACCAAATTTTTTCAGGGTGGCTATTTCCCCATATACATAAGCACTCTTCCTTTTTTACATTCTTTAGCACCACCTATTAGCCTCAATTAACGTTTTCTAACATAATAAAGTCACTAAAATCTGTATCTTGGTTGCAAAGTTGTTGTTTTTCCTCAATAGTAAGTCTTTAAAAATTCCGAAATACTGATACTTACTATGTTAAAAAACACTCCAATACGCGCTATAACTTTAGGCGCCAGCATTAGCCTTGCTAGTTGCTTAAGCTTGATATCAACCTCTACCATCGCCGAGAACATTTCAGCTGAGCAAATGACGAAAGACATTACTTATTTAGCCAGCGATAGCTTAAAAGGCAGAGCAAGTTTCTCACCTGAAATTGATATAGCCGCTGATTACATTAGCCAACGTTTTGCTGAAATAGGTTTAAAAACCTTTGATGGTTTATCAACTTACAAACAAACCTTTAACATAACCAGTATTACCCCTGATAAAGTTTCAGTTAACTTAAATGGTAAAAGTATCGATAAAGATAACATTACTGTTGCAAGCACCATGAAAAGCTTTAGCTGGAAAAATGCAGCTGATATTAAAACTCATATTCTTGGTGCTGATGACGATTACCGAAGTGTGTTACGCGGCGTAAATAACGAAGGTGGACAACACCTTATTTTAGTTGATACCGCGCATGCAGATATTTTTAAACGCTACCAACAGTTTTTAAATAGTGGACTAACTAAGCTGACATTCGATGATAAAAACAAAGCAGAACAAGGGGCTATTGTTTTGGTTTTAACTGATGCCTTAACAATAGAAAATATAGATATTCAAGTCACTACCAAATTCAGTAAAAAGTTGCTATCTAACGTTGTTGCTGTATTGCCAGGTAAAAGTAAAGCTGACGAAGTTGTTATGTTCTCAGCTCATTACGACCATTTAGGTACAACACCTGACGGTAAAGAAATATTTAACGGTGCTGATGATGATGCATCAGGAACTTCTGCAATTATCAATTTAGCTGAGTATTTTTCTAAAAAAGGTAATAACGAAAGAACGTTAATATTTGCTGCTTTTACAGCGGAAGAAATTGGCGGTTATGGCTCACGTTATTTCTCTCAACAATTGAACCCTGATGATGTTATCGCGATGATTAATATTGAGATGATTGGTAAACCTTCTAAATTTGGTGCTGGTACTATCTGGATGACAGGTATGGAGCGTTCAAACTTAGGTGAGCTTTTGAATAAAAGCTTAGTAAAACATGATATTGAAATACATAAAGACCCTTACCCTGAACAAGGTTTGTTTTACCGCTCTGACAATGCAACATTAGCAAGGTTAGGTGTTCCCGCTCATAGTTTTAGCAGCACACAATTAGATAAAGATCAGCATTACCATAAAACGTCTGATGATCTTAGCAGCTTAGATTTAGATTCTATGCATAAGGTGATTGAAACTTTTTCTATCGCCAGCGAAGATTTAGTGAATGGTAAAATAACCCCAACACGTGTTGATGTGTCCAAAGTTGAAGGTCACGGTAAGATTTTTTAATCGCCAAAGCTACTCATACTAGGTTTGATCTCATTTAAAGGCTCTAATTCACACTTGGTGATAATTAGAGCCTTTACATATAATGTTCTGGAACAGAATTTAATGAAACATGTAAATAAGATATGCGTAGCAATATTATCAATGTTTCTTATCATGGGATGCGATCAAATAAACAAAGACGATATTGCAACAGATAAAAAACAGATAACATATTCAACCGATATTCAAATGTTAGCTAAATTAATCAACCTTGATGAATTAGATGTTTCTGAGGTCAACTGGGCGACTGGAATGATTGATAGAGGCGATAGCTACTTAACAGATGAATTTACAAACGATTGGTGGTTAACCGCTTTAATTACTCTAAAATCTCATCAGCAAGTCATATCATTACAAGAAAATTGTAAATTACTTCATATTCTCACTGAGCTAGATGATAAATTGATTAGTAATGTTTCAAAAACATTAACCAATAACTCTACATTTATTTCAACTGTTCCAATGCAGGTTTATGATGCATGTCGTTTTAAAACAGATGTCCTAGCAAATGGGTCATTACTAATCGACAGTAAAACAAATAAAGTTTTTGTTGAGCTTTATGTAAATTAAAAAAGACAACATTTAAAGCTATTACCTTAAATAACCTAATGATTTTTTCTAAATGGATAAACCATAGATAATTACTATCAGTAATCAGTAATCCGTAATCCGTAATCAAAAATGGTCGAAAGAATTCGGCTAAATAAAATGATTGATTATTGGTTATCACAACGCATTTTGTATTCTAACTTCAATTGCTCTTCTACATAAAAACCATGTCTGACGTATAAGCTTTTAGCAGGATTATCGAGTAAAACATTAAGGGTTACAGGTAATTTACGCTCGCGTGCTTTCTTTTTAGTAGTATCTAAAACAAAACTACCAACGCCCTTGCCATGAAACGCAGGCAGTATTTGAAATTGTCGAATATGAATTCTGTCGGCGAGGACACCCAGCTTAATTAAGCCGATACTTTCTTTGTGGTTGGTGATAATAAAAGAGTCGTTAAAAAACTCTTTGATCCGAACGATGTGATCTTCATCAGAGAAATAAAAGCCTGCTTTGTTTAAATGCACTGTCATGGTTAATTTTCTAAGCTGTAATAGAAAATCAACATCAGTCGCTACTGCACGTCTAAAACCAACAGACAATTTCATTCAAATAATATCTCTTATAAAGTATAAATTTTATTGCTAGCTATTATGTTCCCTAAATCTGCGCATAATAGCGGTGCTAATAATAGTGAGAATAAATGCTCAAAACCAAACATAATTCCCCTATTATTACCAAAGACTAACCTAGGTTGATACAGTAACTCGCGTTCGTTTTCTGCCGCCCCATTGATATAAAGCCAAGCCAGCCATAACAAATGCAGCACCTATCATCAGGTGATTACTCACCGATTCATTATTAAGTAATGCACCAATGCATATCGCCACAACAGGCGTGATCATAGTAATAAGTGCTACAGTACTCGCGTTTAAGCGCTGTAAAATATAATAATACGCAATAAACCCAATTAATGAACCGAATATACCTAAATACAAAATGGCGAGCAATGAGCGTGTTGTCCATTCTTCTACAGGTAGTGTTCCGTCAAAAATCAGCCATACAGCAAAAAACAGTGGAATTGAGAAAGTTAACGAACCCACCGTTGAAGCAAGCGCATTAATTTTATAACCGACACTTTTAACCAATACACCACTAATACTGAAAAAGAACATGCCACCAAAAACAGCGGCTAATCCTAAATAACTGCCTGTAGATAACGTACTGCCCTGCATGAAAATTTTATCGTAACAAACAATACCTAAACCAGACACAGCTAAGAACAACGCCAGTTTCTTTGTTTTACTAAACTTAGGTTCGCCCAATATTTTTTGAGCCAAAATACCCGACATAATAGGTGCTAACCCAAAGATTAACGAGATCAAACCTGACGCTATGTAGCTTGCCGCAATATAAGTGAAGAGCATACCGCCAAAAATACCGACAGTTGAGTAGGCATAAACTTTGAAAGCTTGTCGATTTAATGGCAGTTCAATTCTGCCAATTTTTAATATCAGCCAACCTAAAACAACAGCTATTGTCATTCGCCCTAATACCGCTAATGTTGGATCTACACTTTCACTACTCCACACTATGCCTAAAGGGGTAGTTGACCAAATTAATACAACAGCAAGATATGCAGCTGGTACCGACATTATGTTTTCTCCTTGTTATGCCTAAGCAACTCTGCAAACTTTTTTAGAAAGAAAAAAGCCGCAGAATTTACGTTCTGCGGCTTTAAAATAATTAGTTACTTTATTATCAATTCACCACAGTAAATACTGCCCAACACTTAGCCAAAACGACTATGCGGTTGAGAATAGAATTTAATACTGTAATGCGGCGATTAAACATATTTTACTGAACTCGTTAAAGTGTAAGTTAAAAGATAATAAGCCCATACATAATCACTATTGTACTTAACTAAGTCAACAACTAAAAAGCTTGTTTAGGTATTTGTTTGTTTACTTTATCTCATTAATATTTAAAGATAATGGCAATAATACAGAAAACACGAGTTAACCATGTTATACAAAACGTTTACATCGCCACAAAAGAAATCTATCGCCCTTGTTGCTCACGACAATATGAAAAAAGATTTAATGAAGTGGTGTCAAAAATTCGAAACTAAACTTGCTGATCACATCTTGTATGCAACGGGTACAACAGGCACATTATTATCTAAAAACACGAGCTTAGATTTTAATACTTTAATTAGTGGTCCATTAGGCGGCGATCAACAAATTGGCGCTCTAATCACAGAACAAAAGATAGATATGCTTATTTTCTTTTGGGATCCACTTGAAGCACAACCACACGATCCTGATGTTAAAGCCTTATTAAGAATTGCAGCCGTTTGGAATATTCCCGTGGCGTGTAATCAAGCTTCAGCAGATTTCCTGATCCAATCATCTTTATTTGATACTGAATACGAGAAGAAAATTCCTGATTACGAAAGTTACCTAAACGGTAGAACTTAAACTCTATAAGTTTTGCGTTAAGTAGCAAGTAGCCTCAACGCTGATTAGCTAAAAACAAAAAACCTAAGTAATAGCGATATTACTTAGGTTTTATTTTGTCTTTTACTTTAGCTAGAGATAACTAAGCTTAATTATGTTTAGCGAGTAACTGGCTGGATCCAGTTAAACTTATCTTCACGAGTACCATATTGAATGCCCGTTAGCTCATCATATAAGCGCTTAGATACTTCACCTGTTTCATTATTGTTTACAACGAAATCTTTGTCTTTATAACAAAGTACGCCAACAGGAGAAATTACAGCAGCGGTACCACAACCAAATACTTCAGTAATTTTTCCGCTAGCAATGTCAGCTAAAATAACTTCAATGTCTAAACGCTCTTCAGCTACTTCATAGCCTAATGTAGGCGCTAGTTTTAATAATGAATCGCGAGTAATACCCGGTAATATACTGCCACTAAGCGATGGTGTAACAATGCGTTTGCCTTCATAAACAAAACAAATGTTCATAGCACCAACTTCTTCAACATAACGACCAGATATCGCGTCTAACCATAGTACTTGCGAGTAACCTTTTTTAACTACGTCTTCAGAAGCATATAAGCTTGCTGCGTAGTTACCACCCGTTTTAGCTTCGCCTACGCCGCCAACAACAGCACGACGATATTTGTCAGCAACATGTACCGCGATAGGTTGTAAACCGCCTTCAAAGTATGTGCCAGCAGGTCCACAAATAATGAAATGCTGATAGTTACTACTTGCACCTAAGCCTAGCTTAGGGCTTGTTGCGATCATTGTTGGGCGAATATAAAGTGATGCGCCATCTTTAGCTGGAACCCAAGCTTTATCTAAAGTGATTAAAGATTTAATCGCATCTAAATGTAAAGCTTCATCAACTTCAGGCATAACCATACGTTTAGCTGAACGGTTGAAGCGTTTAATATTTTCTTCAGGACGAAATAAGTTAATACCACCATCGTGAGCTCTATATGCTTTTAAACCTTCAAAAATCTCTTGGCTGTAATGAAAGACAGCAGCAGAAGGATCAAGCGATAATGAATGATAAGGACTAATTAGAGCATTATTCCAGCCTGAAGTTGCGTCATACTCTTGTGTAAACATGTGATCTGAAAACGTTGTACCAAAGGCAAAATTTTCAGGACAAGATTGACGTTGATTCTCATCAAGCGGCTGAACCGTGATAGACATTATATTTCCTCAGTTATTCATTTTTTATTAATAATATCACTTTATGCTACCTAAAATGAATATATGAATTCAAAAAGTGAGTTTTTATTCACAATAGGGATAATGATATTTGGGACATAGATTCTTTATGATTTTTGCTTAAAAATCCACAAATAATTCAATCAAATACTCAAAAAATTACATATCATACCAAACGGATTAATTTATTGCTCACTTAGCGAGAATTTAAAGGCTTAGAGGCACAGGTTCATAGTTCCAGACTGAACCTAAGCACCTACATCCATGTAGGCGAGGCATTGATTGAAGAGAATGGTTATTCTCGGTAACTGCTCCTGCGTTACCCTAATGTCCTACATCCATGTAGGAACCTTGTCAAAATCAATAACGCGGCATATGAGCCTTTAAATTCTCGCCCTTCGGGAGCTCATTAGCAAACTGATAACATCACAAAATTAAAAAAATATAGAATAACTATGTTTAATCAATTTTGCTTGTTCTAAGCTTGCTAATGTAGTTCTAAGTTACTCAATAAATTAATCCGTTTGGTATTAAATAAACAGCCTTAAATATGAAGATAAAATTCTCGGCCGCAAGCGACCGAGTTTCAAAACAAGTTCAGTTGATCGCTATTAATTTCTTTACCATCTAATTCGATTAACTGTTCTTGAACATATTTCCTGATAACTTCTTCTGTTGCGTTACCAATCGTTTCAACAAAAAAGCTTTGTGTCCATAATTTACCGCCCCAGAAATACTGCTTTTTAATTTCAGGATAAATTCTAAAAAACTCACGAGCAGTTATACTTTTAATTATTTGCATAACATCGCTTGGCGACTGTTTAGGGATCCCTCTAATAACCATATGAATATGGTCACTCGGAATTTCTAACTCTACGATATCAATATCGTAGTCATATCCTACTTTTTGAATAATTGCTTTCATTGTTGAACGATAAGGTTCAATGAAGACTTTGTGTCGATACTTTGGTATCCACACAAAGTGGTACATTAATCTAAAGACATGATGTGTATTTCTTTGAAGTTCCATATGAAGAATAGCATTTACTGGGGTCCCCCCAGTATACACTATCCAGCACGGGGGCAAGCCCCCGAGATTTACGCTTCGCTAGTTAAATCTTGAGGGAAATAAAGCTGAAATTACCATGGAATATTGTGTTTATTAGGTATTTATCTGAGGTGTTTAGTTAACGTAAGTTAGCACCTCCTCATAAGTACTAACTCACATTATTCAATCTAACGTTATTCGTCTTCAACAATAATAATATGTAAAACTTCAGGTCCGTGAGCGCCTTTCACTAACACACCTTCAATATCTGTTGTGCCACTAACGCCTGATATTAAACACATATTTCGTGGCGTTTGTTTTTTCTTAGCTATTTCATTTGCGATAAGCGCGTAGTCATCCATGTAGTGAAGTATTTTTGACTTAGGTATAACGGCAATCAAATACAACGGAAGGAAGTTAAGTAAAATAGGCATTTCAGGACTCGAATGAGCAACAAATGAGCCCGTTTCCGCAACACCATATTCAGCCCAACATAGCCCTACTGTGTTATCTTTTTCAATATCTACGTCTATCGTAATGTCTTCCCAATCCAACGTATTGAGTTGTTCAACACCTTGCACTTTAAGTTCAGGCGGTAAATCATTTACATCAAAAAACTTTTTAACAGCATTAGGTAAAGTATCAAGCGTTGAAATTTTCTCGCATGTTGTACCAATAACTAAACCTGCTTCAATTCTTAACATTAACGCTTCAGTAGCGTCTGCAGACATTAATTGAGGACGTGCAAATTCACTTTCTTTTAAAAGCTCAAGCGCTTCATCTTCAATAGTTTTCACATCGGCTGAAACCGTTGGTTTTGCAGCTTGAATAGCACTAAATATTTTTTCTCTACTCATATCGCTTATTTGTTTATTCATGATTTACGCTCCATCACTTTTCGATTTTTTCATTTTTTTATATTGATGCATAAACGTTGTTGTTTCTGGTTCAATCAAGTCTCGGTTGCGTGTCCAACCTGAGGTAAATGGCATGTATTTGATCCAACCATTACGGCTAAATATTTTCATAAAAACAAGACTGCAAGATGAGAACAGTTGAAACAGTTGAGGTCTTTTAGCTAGAACACCGAAAAATTTAACAACAAAGCGATTGGTTAAAGGTTCATACTTTTTCTCCCACGATTGTGCGCGCAGCGAGCGTAATAATTTAGGAAGAGGAATATTAACAGGACAAACATCTTCACAACGCCCGTTCATGGTACAAGCATGAGTTTGCTTGTTGGCGACTTCAAGGCTTTGTAAATGAGGCGTAAGTACCGAGCCCATAGGCCCAGGATATACAGAACCATAAGCATGTCCGCCAATATGTTTGTATACCACACAATGATTCATACAAGCTCCGCAACGAATACAGCGCAGCATTTCTTCCATGCCTTCTGCCAGCATTTTTGTTCGGCCGTTATCCACTAATACAATGTGACATTCTTCAGGTCCGTCAGCATCGTTCTTTCTTTTGGGGCCATTATGAAAAGTTATATATTGCGTTATATCTGCACCCGTAGCTGAGCGCGTTAATAAACGTAATAAAGGAATAGCATGTGCCATTGATGGTACGAGCTTTTCAATACCGGCAGTAACTATATGTACTTTAGGTGGCGTGATTGTAAGTTCAGCATTACCTTCGTTAGTTACCGTACAGGTTGAGCCACTGTCGGCAAGTAAGAAGTTAGAGCCACTAATACCAATATCAGATGTTAAAAACTTAGTACGTAAATCTCGTCGTGCACTTCTTACCAAATCGGTAATTTCTTCAGAGTAAGTTGGGTCGGTATGAAACTCTCTAAAAAGCTTAACAACGTCTTCCCTACTTCTGTGCATAGCAGGCCAAATAATATGAGATGGCGGATCGCCTGCAAGTTGAATGATATGTTCGGCAAGATCGGTTTCAATTCGCTCCATGTCTGAATTATCAAAAGCATGGGTTAAGCCAATTTCTTCACCCAACATTGATTTACTGCGAGTCACTTTTTTTGCTTTATGCTCGCGGCATATATCTAAAACTATTTTTGAAGCTTCTTCAGCAGTACTCGCCCAATGAACAATAGTACCTTGAGCTTTGGCATTTTTTTCAAATTCAGCTAAATAATGATCCATATACTTAATGGTATGGTCTTTAACTTTTTGTCCCTGCGTTCTCGCCTTTTCAAACTCAGGAAAATTTGCAATGGCATCGGTACGTTTTGCTTCTGCTTTGTCTGTTGTGCGTCTGATGATCATTTTCAAATCAGGTTGCGCTAAAGCCTCAGTAACATTTTGAGTGAAGTTTTCAGGTTTATTAGCTTGCATCGTTAGCTCCTAAAATCTTTGGCGCTAAACCAGCCAAAACTTCAGCCGTATGCAATGCTGTTATTTTTTTGTTGCCTTCTCTGTTGAGTTTACCGGCTATGTTCATTAAACAGCCCATATCGCCACCAAGAAGATAATCCGCATCAGCAGCAACAACATTTTCTACTTTTTCACTCACAATAGCATTTGAGATGTCTGAGTATTTAACACAAAATGTTCCGCCAAAACCACAACATTCAGAATGACCATTTAATGGTTTATGTTTCAAACCTTTAACAGTTGAAAGCATTTTTCTTGGCTGCTCGTAAACATTAAGAGATCGGTAACCAGAGCAGCTATCGTGATAAGTAAAAGTACCATCAAGTTCAACACCATCAGGTTGGAATTTACATACATCAACTAAAAATGAGAGTAGTTCATGGGTTCTATCTGCCAAGTGTTGAGCTCTAGCTTGCCAACCGGGCTGATCTTTAAATACTTCTATAAAGTTCTTTTTGATCATTGATGCACATGAACCCGAAGGTAAAACAACATAATCAAATTCTTCAAACTGCTCAATAATTTGATAAGCAATTTGACGTGTTCCTTCATCATCACCTGAATTGAATGCGGGTTGTCCACAACACGACTGAGAGGTAGGTACTTCAACAGTACACCCTGCCTGCTCAAGCAGAGTAATAGAAGCAAAGCCAACTGAAGGACGCATTGTATTTACCAAGCAGGTAACAAATAGCCCGACTCTTTTCTCTGAAATATTTAAACATTCAATCGTATTGGATTGATTCGCGTCAGTATAATTATTTTTTTCAGACATTTACTCGCCCTTATTCTACGAAGGTGATTTGGATATAAATCACATATCCATACTTAATCTATTTACTAAGAAATAAACATAATCGGTGTTGTAGCCTTATATGATTTATAAAGGCGTATTGTCGAAAGTATAGTAGCATTCGAAAATATAGGGATAAGGTAACTATTTGAACATCCCTCATATTATCTACGATATAAGCAATATACTCTTTTGATATTTAGGTGTATATTCGCAATAGAAGAACAAACTATTTCCATTTTAAGCATAATGAGTTGTATATGAACGGTGCGTCTGAGTTAGCTATTTTTGCTGTAGTAGTAGAAGAGAAGTCTTTCAGTCTGGCAGCTCAAAAAACAGGTTTATCCAAAACCGTTGTTAGTAAAAAAATATCGGCACTAGAAAAACAATTAAATACACAGTTACTTTATAGAACCACAAGAAAACTTAGTCTTACTGACGCAGGTAAATTACTTTATAAACATGCAAAAGGTATTAACCAGCAAGCAAATGATGCTTTTACCGCGGTTAACGAGTTATCTAAAGAAGTTTCTGGTCATATTACAATGTCTGTACCGACCATTTCAGGTGAGCTCTTACTGGCAGAGTTAGTATCAAGTTTTTGCAAAACCTACCCAAAAATCACCATTGAATTAAGACTTGAAAATAAGCTAGTTGATTTAGTTGAAGATGTTATTGATTTAGCTATTAGAACAGCTGTACTAGAGGATTCTTCCCTTATAGCTGTGCATTTATTGGGGTCTAAGTGGGTTGTATGTGCATCACCCGAGTACTTAAAATCGAATGAAGCATTAAATACAATTGAAGATCTGAAACGCCATAACTGTCTTTGCTACGATCTACAAGCAAACGGTAGTAATGAGTGGCGCTTTGATGACAATGGCGAGCAAAAATCAATATTAGTAAAAGGTAGTCTGTCTTCAAATAATGCTTATTCGTTAAAAAAAGCGGCGTTAAACGATATTGGTATTATTTATGTACCTAAATGTAGTGTTTACGAAGAATTAGAAGCGGGTTTACTTGTTAATGTACTACATGATTATAAAGCGCGTTCGTTAGGCGTTTTTGCTGTTTATCCATATACACGATATAAACCAGAAAAAATAACATTATTGATTGATCATATTAAGCAAGGGTATCTAGCTCTCGCTCATTATTTTGAATAATAAAACGAATAATGTAAAGCCTTTATCGTATAGTTTTATATAAGGTATTTGAAAAGCTAAAACCATACTGTAGATGTCATTCGTTTCATTACAAATTATTGCTGATTCAGTGATAAATAAAATCCAATAGAATATTTGTTTTCTCTCACCACTCCTTTCTCGATTGTCGATGCAGCTAATATTGCATCGACAATCAATTTCTAATCTTAGTTACTGTTATTTTAGTACTTCCTTTACGGCGAAAAATTAGCTATCTCATTTCAAAGTATTTATTTTCTATTTTGAATATCATAACAGTTATTTTCATAAGCATGATTAGGACTATTTTCTATTGTGGAATGGTGTATGCCATATTTTTCTTTAAGAAGATCTTTAATAGGATTGAGGTCGTACACTGAGTTTGATGGTGTAAACGCTAAGCTTGTTTCAAGGAATATTTCTTTATCATCAAGCTGCCATACATGCAGGTGCCACACTTTTGTAACCACGTCTAAACTTTCAAGTTCTGCACTTAGTTTATCAATATCGATATTTTCAGGTACGGCTTGCATCAAAATAATCATGGTTTCTTTAGCCAAACTATATCCGTGATAAATCACATAGAATGAGATAGCAATCGTTGCGAGTAAATCGACTATATACCACTGATATAAAATAATAAGGCTACCTGCAATAATCACAACAACGGACGCTAATGCATCTGACATGTTATGAATAAATACGGCTTTTAAATTTAAATTATCTTTAGCGCCAGATTTATAGGTAAGCCATGCGGTTACAGCATCAATGATGAGTGCGATTGATGCAATCCAAACGACTATCCAACCATCTACAGGTTGTGGATTGAAAAATTTACTTATCGCTTCGTATATAAGATACAAGCCAACAATAATAAGCGTTGTGCTATTTATTAATGCACCTAATATTTCAGCTCTTTTAAAACCAAACGTCATTTTACTGTTAGCTGGTTTTCTGGCAATTTTTCTTGCAAATATGGCAATTAAAATTGCTCCAGCATCACTCAAGTTATGTAATGCATCAGCGATAAGAGAGAGGCTACCTGATAAAATACCACCAATGATTTGAACAATAGTTAATAAGATATTAATAAATACGGCTAAATTTAATTTGCCATCATGTTGATGAGCATGGCTGTGCCCGTGGCTATGGCTATGATGATTGTGACTATTTGACATACTTTGTACCTATTAAGCTTGTTTGATACAGGAATAATCCACATCACAACTTGCAATGAAGAATGTGCAATGTGCAATGTGGATTAAATATTTAATGAGTTAGCTACTTAATTCTATCAATAAATTAGGCACTTAACTCTTTAATCTTCTCTTTTGAAAACCTGCTATATAAAACAGGTAGAACAAAAAGCGTTAGCAAGGTTGCTGTTACTAAACCTCCAACAATTACAGTTGCTAACGGTCTTTGTATTTCAGCTCCCACACCATTTGACATTAACATGGGGATTAACCCTAATGCTGATGTGATGGCTGTCATTAGCACAGGTCTTAAGCGTGAAGTAGCGCCTTCGAATACAGCCTTCGAACTATCTATTCCATCGGCTATTAGTTTATTAATACTTTCAACCATAACCACGCCATTTAATACAGCAACACCAAATAAGGTAATAAAGCCCACAGCGCTAGGTACTGATAAATATTGGCCTGAAATATACAGAGCGAAAACGCCGCCGATAACGGCCAATGGTACATTCACTAAAATAAGCAGTGCTTGTCCAACCGAGCCAAAAGCAAAATAAAGTAATAACGCTATTAACACCAAAGATAGAGGCACAACAACGGAAAGCTTTTTCTGTGCTCGTTCTTGGTTTTCATACTGACCACCTATCGAGATTGAATATCCTGCTGGCAAGTCAACTTTTTCCTCTACCATAGCTTTAATGTCTGTAACCACACTACCCATATCACGACCTTGTACATTGGCTTGAATAACCACTCGTCGCTGCACATCATCTCGTCTAACTTGAGGTGGTCCTGACTCATAGGTGACTGATGCAACATCGCCTAAACGCACCCAAGTGCCGCTAGGAGATTTTAGTCTAATATCAGCAATAGCATCTTTGCTTTTACGATATTCCTCTTCAATTCGAACATAAATATCGTATCGCTCATTACCATTAATAATTTGACCTGCAGCAACGCCACCAATTCCATCTTTAACCACATCCATTACATCACCAACGGCTAAACCGAAACGTGATAGTTGCTGTCTGTCAGGCGATATAACCAGTTGAGCTTCACCTACAATTTGCTCTAATGCAACATCTCGAGCACCTTCTATGGTTTTAATAACACGCTCAATTTCTTGACCTTTTTGTGCTAATACATCTAATTCAGGACCAAAGAGTTTTATTGCAAGCTGTGCTTTAACACCCGATAGTAATTCATCAACCCGTGTTGCGATTGGCTGTGAAAAGTTTAAGAGTAATCCAGGATAATCTTCCAAGCTACGTTCCATCAAATCTTGAAGTTCATAGCGATTTGAAGCGCTCGTCCACTCAGAAACTGGCTTTAGTCCGATATATATTTCTATATTGTTTACAGGTTCTGGATCGCCTCCTATTTCTGCACGTCCTATACGACTTAACGCGTAAGTGACTTCAGGAAACGCCATTAACTTTTCTTCAAGAATAGGAGATACGCTAAGTGCTGTTTCTAAACTTGCCGATGGAGCTAATGTTGCTCTTAAATTGATAGTGCCCTCCTCTAGTTCTGGCACAAATTCTGTACCTATTTGAGGAATAGTGATCAGCGCTGAAATAAGTAAAACAACGGATGCTACCACTACAATCTTAGTATTATTTAAAGCGACTTTTAAGCCTTTTCGATAAAGCTTATCAAGTGGTTTAAGTACAAAGCTTTCTCTTTCTTTAACGCCTTTTTTAAACATAAAGGTAGCTAATGCAGGAACAACAAACAATGCAACCGCGATAGCAGAAACTACAGCTAAAATAATGCTTATCGCCATCGGCTGAAATAACTTAGCTTCAACACCTTCAAAACTAAAAAGTGGAGTGAAAACTACAAGTATTATCGCTGCAGCAAAAAATATAGGTCTTGCGACTTCTTTTCCTGCGTCTTTTAAACGTAGCTCTATACTATGGTTGTTGCATTCAATTGGCTGATGCTTTTCATCGGTTGTTGAGCTTTGTTTTTCAGAATGATTAAGTTTTTGAGCCTGTTCAACATCGGTAAGATCAGGTTTATTAAGATGCTTAAACATATTTTCAACCATGACGACAGAGCCATCTACTAACATGCCTATAGCAACGGCTATACCACCGAGTGACATTAAGTTTGCTGAAATGCCCCACCACGCCATGATCATTAATGCGATCCCGATTGAGATAGGTATCGAGATAAGTACAAGCAGCGTTGCGCGTATATTCATTAAAAATAACGCCAGTACAATCGCGATAAATATAAAAGCCAATGCTAACGCTTCAACTACTGTATTTACAGCTTGCTCAATTAAATCAGCTTGGTCGTAAAAGGCTTCAAAACGTACACCATCAGGCAATGCTTGACGGATCAATGCTATTCTTTCGTTAACGCCATCAATCGTCGCTTTTGTATTGGATCCCATGCGTTTTAGTACAATGCCTGAAACTACTTCACCTAGCTTTTCTATATCGCCGTGTTCATCTCGACGAGTCATAGTGGCTGCGCCTTGACGGATCTCACTGCCCATAACAATCTTAGCGACGTCTGAAACCATAACGACTGTGCCACCAACGGTTTTAACGGGTACTTGTGAAATATCCTTAATACCTTCATCACCGCTTTTAAACCAACCAGTTCCTCGAATAACGAGTTGTTCTTGACCTCGATTCATATACCAGCCACCAACATTAGCGTTGTTAACATCTAATGCATGCACAACATCGTCTTGGGTTAGTTCATAAGACAATAACTTAGAAGGGTCTACATTGACTTGATATTGCTTAACATTTCCACCAAACGATAAAACATCGGTTACGCCGTCAACAGGCATAATTAATAATTTAACAATCCAGTCGTTCAAGCTTCTTAAGGTCGTAGAATCATAACCAGAGTATTTATCGGCAATAAGAAGATACTGATAAATTTGTCCTAAACCTGATGTATTTGGTCCCATTTCAGGTGTTCCTACGCCATCAGGAATAAACTCTTTAGCCGCTTGTAATCGTTCAAAAACAAGCTGTCGAGCAAAATAGATATCTGTGCCTTCTTTAAAAACGACGGTTACACCAGACAAGCCCGTTTTAGAAATAGACCTCACTTGTTCTACATCAGGCAAAGCGTACATTACTGCTTCGATAGGATAGGTAATAAGTTGTTCAACTTCTTCGGCAGCAAGTCCTGGAGCTTCAGTGTTTACAGCGACTTGAATATTGGTTACATCAGGAAATGCATCAAGATTCAACTTAGGAATAACCATTATCGAAGCCACTATGGTAGCGATCAACGCGATAACAATCAGCAGCCTATTATTAATAGACCAGTCTATAATTTTATTAAACATAGTCGATCTCCTTAGTGGTTATGCGGATCAAATCCGCCTTTGGCTATTTCAGAAGCAACAAAGAATGCGCCCTGTGTGACAACGCGGCTGCCACTTTCTAATCCACTAATTTCTCTTAAATCACCTAAAGCTCGACCTAAATTAACTTCAACAGCCGCAAACTCACCAGGATGATCTTCTACAAAAACAATCCAATCTCCGTCAGCACTTCTCATCAGCGCTTCTTCAGGAACAGCCAGCACTTTATTTTGAGTTTCAAATTGGAAGTTAATTTTTACAAACATGCCTGAATGTAAACTGTCTTCTTGATTCTTCACTGATAATCTGATTATTCTGGTTCGCGTAATAGGGTCAATAGTGTGAGCTTCTTGAATAACTTTAGCTTTGTAGTTATGACCTGCAAACTGCACGATTGCAGGTGAATTAATGGATAATTCAAACTTTTTATTTGGAGATACTTTAGCTTCTACCCAAAGGTCATCTTCATCGGCTAATAGCATCACTAAGTCACCTGCTGCCACTCGTTGCCCCTGATAAAAATCATCTTGCAGTACTACACCAGAGCCGTGCGCCGTAAGGCTGTATTGTCCAAATAACGTGGTCGGCATGTTAAAAATATCTTTAATCGCCTCTTCAGTTAAGCCGAATGCGATAAGCTTGCCATAAGCCGCATTGAATGTGGTTTCAGAAAGCACTAAACGACTCTCACTAACCGTTTGCTTACCTAATTTTTTTATACGTTGCCATTCTGTTGAAGCAATTAAGTAATCGGCCTGCGCTTGAGCCATAGATTCACTAAAAAGTGTGACCAGCTTTTGTCCTTTTTCAACATGCTCTCCTAAAATTGCATGCCTATTAATAATGACTGACTCTGTACGTGGAGACACCATAAAGCTTTTATAACCGTTAGCTTTAATTTCACCTGGGGCGTATATCGAACTGTATTGAATTTTTGGCGTGATAGCTTTTACTTTGATATTTGCCAACGCCATTTTTTGTGGACTAAGTGTTATAACACCTTCGTTATGCTCGCTAGGTGCTTTAGCTAATAACGCTTCAGACTCTTCGTTATGCTCATGGCTATCATGATCATCAGCTACTTTATTTGAAACATCATGACTACTATGTAGCTCGGTTTTTTGCTTTTCAATATTCGATTTAGACCCATTAGCTTGACTATAAAAGCCAAGAACTAAACCACTTATCACTATTGTTGATACAAGTTTGTTTTTTAATATTTTCATAATAATTACCAATATATTTATTTAAAGTATGTTTTTATAAAACTGATCTTTAAATTTTTAATTTAGAAAGTTGACCAATACTTAGAAGAAAGTCTATTTCGCTCAGCTTAAAGAGGGTTTCTAATTGAATGCCTGAATACAAACCTTCAGCTCTTTGATTTAATGCAATTAAGTAATTAGGCGTACTTATGTCTCCAGCATCCCAGCTTATTTTCAGTAGCTTGGCACTACTTCGCGCGCGACCAGACATAAGTGATTGCCACTTTTCAAAATATTTTTTATTTGTAATAACGGATTCAAAGTTTGCTTTAACCTTGAACGTCTGTGTTCTATGAATGGATTGGTAACTCGCTTCAGCTGCATTTGATTCGGTGTATGCCGCCTTAATATCGTCTGAATAATTATTTCTAATGTTCAACGGTATTGAGAGCGTAATACCTATTGTATTTTCCTCGGTGTTTTTTCCCGCGTTAATACTTATGGTGGGATCTATATTAGATTTGGCAGAGGTAAGCTGTGCTTGTTTCTGTTTAATTTTCCACTGAGTTTTAGCTACTTCTATGTTTGGATGATTATCAATCCATTCTGGATTTACGAGATAACTATCAACACCTAGCCCTTCTTCAGGAAGCATAAACTTTTCAGCAGTCCAGTTAGGTAAAAGCTCTTGAACTTTTATTTCTGCGCTTTTAAGTTTTAATTGATAGTCAGCTATATTTGACAAGGTTTGAGATAAACTTAGATAAGTAAGTTCGACATCAAGCTGCCCTAAAATACCTGCGCTCTTTTTCTCATCAACAATACTTAATAAAGTTTCAAGCTGATTTTCTTGTTCTAAAGCGATGAAAGACGATTGTTTAGCCGCATTCCATTCAATTAATGCAGACAAGGCATGCGCTTTTTTTGTTTCAATAACGCGCTTTAATCGCTGTTGATTAACAAAGTGATCCATTTGCGCGATACTTTGATTAATAGAGCGCTTATCTCCCATATCAAGAGTTTGGCTCAAGCCGAAAGAGTAATTATTGTAGTCACCCTCACGCTCATAACTTGATTCAAAATTGGGATTATAAATGGCTTGAGATGCGCTATTTACTTTATGGGTTGAAGCCTTTAATAGCGCTTGCGCTTCGATAACTTCAGGACTATTAATAATTTGTGAATCTAGCCAAGTTTCTGATGATACTTTATCGTTGGCGACAGTTAAGTTGGGATACACAATGATCCCTAAACACAGGATAAAACCTGCATAATTTTTCAATATATACATAAAATCTCTTAATTTAATAAATTAAACAATTAGCCACTTAAGGCTGATGAACATTTAAATAAATTAAGCTATTGGAGGTCTAAAAGAGGTTTCAAAAATGTCTTGATGTATAACCGTTAAATACTGAAATACATGAGAGAAAGAGAATATTGGCTGAGTTGAATTGTTTTTAATAGTCATCCATGATAAATGTGAGCCATTACAGTGGTTACAATGGTGGCAGTCTGAAATGTCGTGTTCTTCGTTAGAATCAGACTTTTGCAATAATTGCGCGTCGTCAACATGATGATGTTCAGTTTGAATATGCTCAATATCAATTTGGTGATTTTCAATAGGCGCAGCGATAGAGACGAACGATTGTAAAACAACCGAAATCACTATTATTACGCTTACAACAAATCTATTTATCAATGTAAATCACCACATCTATTATCGAAAAAATACTAGGGTCAGTTGATCTTTCGAGATTATTTTTACAGCAAGGTGTTTGATATTTAGACAAGACGGAGTCTGTGACGTGTAGCTAGCTACTCGAACAGACGATAACGCCCTGTCTATCCAAAGTTAGGAATTTCAAACACATACTGCCCTTTGGGTTCATTTAAAATGAATTTACTCATTGCTGCCTACATGGATATAGGTACTTGGGTTATGTTGGAACGTATAACCCGTGTTCGCTTTTTTAATACGACTGCATGGATGCAGAAGATAGGGCGACTCAGGAGACAAAGCCGAGAATAACTATTAGACAAAGCTCACATCTCGATTAAATCTGTTTTAAATTGAATAAAATTCAACCCTGAAAGATCAACAGATCCTAACATAATTTGAAAGTGCTCCCCTAATGAAATCGAGATATTTCAAGTAAGTAAATATATCTATTTAAAAAGTCGCTTTAAATTATTGTGTAAGTCTTTTTCTATTACAGAGCTAAAAGCATAAACAAACTCGTTGAATCACTATAAAGTTAGCTCTAGCTCATTCAAACGCTCAAATAATGGGTCTTTTTTAGCTTCAGCACCCATAGTGTTAAATTCGATAACTTGTTCGTTCTTTTGGTCGTAGGTTGTCCACACTGGCTGATTTATAACTGCAGGGGTTCCTGATTTAGCAAAATCAACCCAGTAGTTATGCATAAAATCTGCAACCTTTTGATCTGCTTGTGTGAAGTTATCGCCATATTGCTGAATGCCAGTGTTAAATACATAAGGAATTTCAGTGGCATGGTATGCGCCTTTAACTTTACCTACCAAATGTGTAGGTACGTAGTTAAATCGGTATAACCATACAGGTTGTGAGTTTGCAGCAAGTTTACGTGCAACATAACGCGAGGGTTCAACGAAAGCGGTGTCGCCATGTATCATAGATCCTAAAAGCGCTAAGTCTATGTCTCTTGTATTCTTATTACCTCTAAGCAGATGTGGCTGATAAGCACTCATGAATTGTTTACGACGCTCGCCTGCTTTCTCTAATGTTCTAGCAGCAATACCTTTAGCGGCCTGTGGTGCGAAATCGTCTAAAAATCCCCACTCAAGTTCGTTAGCGCCAACAATATGCGGTATTTTCATTTGATGACCTTTGCTAAAGCCGTCTTCATCACTTTCAACAACTAGCTTACCGTCAATCATAGGTCCGCTGTAGGTCATCACGTTATTCATACTGCTCAAATTCAATCCGCTAACCACTTTGTCAGCAGGTAAAAGTCGAAGTTGCTTTAAGGCTTGTTGATCTGAACCTTCAACACCTACACTTTTAGCAAAAGCGATTCCGTAGTCTTCTGCGTATTGTTCTTGATCGTTAATTTGGGTGAGCTTATTCAATACTTTTTTATTTAAATATAAATCAGGGCTAACTTTAGAGCTTCGTCCACCAGCTGATTGAGCAATAGCTTTATGAAATAATCCTTTAGATTGAGGAGAAAGCATTAAGGCATTCACTGAACGTCCACCTGCCGATTCACCAAAGAGTGTGACATTGTTTGCGTCGCCACCAAAGCTTGAAATATTACGTTGTATCCATTTCAATGCAGCAATTTGATCCATAAAGGCATAATTACCTAAAGCATTAGTACCTACGGTATTAGCATCACGTTCAGCACTAAGGGCAGGATGTGCAAAAAAACCAAAGCGTCCTAATCGATAATTAAAACTGATAAGAATAACGCCTGATTCTGCAAATGCTTTACCACTGTAAATATCAGGTGACGAGCCGCCGTTAACAAAGCCTCCTCCATGTATCCAAACCATTACAGGAAGTTTTTTACCTTCCGCTTTTTTAGGCTTCCATACATTTATAAATAAACAGTCTTCACTTACAGATCCCGTTAATGGAGCAGCATCACCTGGAAATGGTAATTGCATACAGTCAGCACCAAACTTAGATGTATTTTTTATGCCTTTCCATTTTTTATAAGGTTTAGGCGCTGCCCAACGTAATGCTTTAACAGGAGCTTCTGCGTAAGGTATACCTAAAAACTCAACATGGTCTGCAGACTCAACACCTTTGATGGTACCTGTTTCAATTTCGACTATGTTGAGTTGTTCAGAAACAATCACATTTGCTTTAATTTGGGTCGTTGCTATATCTGTTTTTAAAGGCTCTTGTTTAATATTGCTTGTACAAGATTGCATGATTAAAGCAGTTATCGATATAAGTATTGAGATACGAAAAGTAGAGTGGATTTTCATTCCATGGGGTCCTGTAGAGACTTAAAGAAAAGTTAAAAATGGATACAGTGAGAGGAGGATAACAAAATTGAGATAAAGATGCCTTAACCTCCCTCTAAAATAAATTTAAGATCAAATCAGAGGGATAAAAAGGCTTTGGTTAAGATAGGGTCTGTTGATCTTTCAGGGTTAAATTTTATTCAATTTAAAACGGATTTAATCGCGATGTGAGCTTTGTCTAATAGTTATTCTATTAAAAAAGCGAACAGCAATGAGTAAATTCGTTTTAAATGAACCCAAAGGGCAGCATGTGTTTGAAATTTATACCACGTTATCGTCTGTTCGAGTAGCTAGCTACACATCACAGACTCCGCCTTGTCTAAATATCAAACACCTTGCTGTAAAAACAATCTCGAAAGGTCAACAGACCCTAGGCTTTAAGATCCCAAAATAACAACAATTAATGCGAATAAAGCACCTACTATAGAAATTTGAATACCGCTTTTTAAACTTTTAGCTTTAGGCATAAACATTAAAAATGCTGAAATTACAAAAAAGAGCAATGCGATACCAAAACTGATATTAAGGATAAAAAGCGGACTATTACTAGTAGCTTTATGAAGCTTAACTAATTTAGCTAAAGGTAATGGATAATCCATCTTGTTAATTACCGTTTCACCTGTCGCTTTATTGTATTCGCCTGAATTGAAAACAATCATATCGTCAGATTCTGATTTAATTTCGAAACCTTTCATACGAATAGTTTTACCTAGCTTTTGAGCTTCAAGCCCTGGCGCTAATTGGCGTATTTCAGTGGTTGGGAATTTCATAAATTCAGTAGGTCTAAATATCAATAATATGCCGCTGATTGCGTAAATAGCCATTATTCCAGCTAAGAAAAAACCAAGCCAACGATGATATTTACGAAAACTATTATGTAACTGAGCTGATGCCATGTTTGCCTCGGATTAATCTGTTTATTTTAATAAAATAATAAAGTTATTTTGCTTTATTAAATAATAATTAAAAGTCACTTTTATGAAATATTAAATTTCTGACAAAAAAAAGAGCTTTGATACGATTAGGTATTAAAGCTCTATTTTATATTTTCAAGACTATATTCAGTGGTGCGGATGGGGGGACTTGAACCCCCACGACCTAAGTCACCAGCCCCTCAAGCTGACGCGTCTACCAATTCCGCCACATCCGCATTACTAAATATAAACTTTATATTCTTTAAGTTATTTCGCTAATTTGAGGTTTTAGCTAACTTAATTTTATTACTCAGGTATATCGCTTTCTTTTACAGCTTTAGGTGTACTAGCTGGAACATCTGCGTTATTAACTGCTGGAGTAATAGTATCTGTAGGGATATCGCTATCAGAAGGAATTGATTGTTCAATACCTGTCTCTAAGTTATTCCACTCATCAACTGATTTAACTTTGTTAGCTGTTAAGTTACCTAACACTAAGCTGATTGCGAAGAAAGCAATGGCTAACCAAGTTGTAGCTTTTGTTAAAAAGTTACCAGAACCACTTGAACCAAAAATAGTTGCTGAAGAGCCTGCTCCAAATGAAGCGCCCATGTCTGCACCTTTACCATGTTGAATAAGCACTAAGCCGATTAAACACAAAGCTACGATTAAATATATAATGATTAATACTTGATATAACATTTTATGATCCTTGAGCTGCCGAACAAATTATTTTGAATTCGTCGACTTTTAAACTAGCACCACCGATAAGACCACCGTCTATATCCGTTTGTGCGAATAATTCTTTACTATTAGCAGCATTAACACTACCGCCATATAATAATGACACACCTTCGGCAATTTCAGCATTGTTTTTAGCTAAAAACTGGCGAATAAATTGATGAGTTTCTTGTGCCATTTCCGGAGATGCTGTTTTTCCTGTACCTATAGCCCATACAGGCTCATATGCAATAACAACATCTTTAAAACTTTCGATACCTATTTCATCTATAACAGGTTGTAACTGTTGAGATAATACAGCATCTGTTCTTTCTTCTACGCGTTCTGCTTCTGATTCACCTATACATAAGATAGGCGTTAAACCGTTAGCTAAAGCGAATTTAACTTTTTGCGCGATTTGTTTATCAGTTTCACCAAAGATACTACGTCTTTCAGAGTGACCAATAATTACATAACTAGCAGACATTTCGTTAAGCATATAGGCAGAAACTTCACCAGTATACGCTCCACTTGCATGTTCACTTATGTTTTGTGCGCCCAATTTAATATTGTTATTTGCAATTTTTGCAGATAACGCACTTAAATATACAAAGCTTGGACAAATTACAACTTTTACATCATCCGAGAATTTAATGTTATTCAACTCACTTGTCATTGTATCAACAAGCGCTAGATTTCCATTCATTTTCCAATTTGCTGCTATTATTCTTTGTCTTGGCATAGTTATTCCTACATTTAAGCGGCGAGATATTAACTAACTAGCGAATAAGATACAAGTATTATGCTTAATATCTTATTCAACTGATGAATATTTAAACGTAAAAGGATTTCTACGAAAAATTTATAATGTGTTTAGATTTAAGAAGCCAGTTTTACTTCATCAGCAATTAAGTTTGCTAATGTGGTAACTTCTTCTAAATCTGGTCCTTCAACCATTACACGGATCAAAGGTTCAGTACCTGATTTTCTTAATAAAACACGACCTCTTCCCTCAAGCGTTTGATTAACTTCATTCACTTTTGCGATAACATTATCAGCTATAATTGGATCGTGATCACCTTCAAATCTAACGTTCACTAAGATTTGCGGCAACATTGTCATACCTTGACGTAATTCAAGTAAGGTTTTGTCGCTGATACAAAGTGCAGTTAATACATTAAGCGCAGCAATAATACCGTCGCCTGTCGATGTATGCTTAAGGTTTATTACATGCCCTGAGTTTTCAGCACCTAATTGCCAACCTTTTTCTTTAAGCATTTCCATTACATAACGATCACCAACATTACTACGTGCAAATGGAACGCCCATTTCTTTAAGAGCAAGCTCTAGACCCATGTTGCTCATTAATGTACCAACAACACCGCCTTTCATTTTGCCTGACTTGATGTCGTTACTGGCGATAACAAATACACATTCATCACCATCAAGTACATAACCGGTATGATCAACCATCATTAAACGGTCGCCATCGCCATCTAGTGCGATACCTAAGTCAGCTTTATGCTCTACTACTGCTTTACTGATAGCGCCCATTGACGTAGCACCACAGCCATCATTAATATTAGTGCCGTTAGGTTGAGCACCAATTTCAATAACAGTAGCGCCTAGTTCACGAAATACATCTGGAGCAATATGATAAGTAGCGCCATGAGCACAATCGACAACAATTTTTAGATGGCTTAATGAGAATCTGTTAGGGAAGTTACTTTTACAAAATTCGATATAACGACCAGCAGCATCGGCAATACGGCTTGCTTTACCCAGTTTGGCTGACTCAACACAAATCATTTCTTTGTCTAATTCAGCTTCAATGGCTAATTCGATATCATCTGGTAATTTTTGACCGTCTTGCGAGAAGAATTTTATACCGTTATCGTAAAATGGATTGTGTGACGCACTAATAACAATACCTGCTTGAGCACGGAATGTTTTAGTTAAATAAGCAATACCTGGCGTTGGCATAGGTCCCAATAAACCGATGTCTACACCTGCAGCTGAAAAGCCCGCTTCTAATGCTGATTCAAGCATGTAACCTGAAATACGCGTGTCTTTACCAATAAGAACTTTCTTAGTACCTTTAGCTGCTAATACTTTACCTGCAGCGTAACCTAGCTTCATTACAAAATCTGGTGTTATTGGGTATTTACCCACTAAACCTCTGATACCATCGGTACCAAAATAGCGTCTTTCCGACATGTTAATATCCTTGTTTATTATTTTTTAAATTGATTAACAGTCGCAAGTACTTTCAATGCATCAACGGTTTCTTTCACGTCGTGTACACGAATAATATTTGCGCCCTGCTGCGCTGCTATCACAGCTGTTGTAATACTGCCCGCTAAACGTTCTCCAACTTCTCTGTTGAGTAAGTTCCCTAACATTGATTTACGTGATAATCCTGCAAGGATAGGTAAACCAAAAGCTTTAAAGGATGAGATTTTAGCCAGCAATTCAAAATTCTGTTCAAGTGTTTTTCCAAAACCAAAGCCTGGATCTAGAATGATCCTATCTGTTGCTATTCCTACCTGATTACAAGCAGCAATGCGGGCTTCGAAAAATGTGTGTATGTCTTTTATTAAATCATCATACTGAGGTTTTACCTGCATTGTTCTTGGTAAACCTTGCATATGCATTAAGCATATAGGTAAGTCTGTTTGTGCCATTACAGCTAAACAGCCTTCGTTTTGTAGTGCTCTTACGTCGTTAATAATATCCGCTTGATGCGCTATAGATTCAGCCATGACTCTTGCTTTATTTGTATCTATTGATACTTTGATATCAAATCGCTGTTTAATCGCCTTTAATAGCGGTATAACACGCTCAACCTCATCTGTTTCAGCAACGTCTAAGGCACCAGGACGAGTAGACTCTCCACCAATATCAATAATAGAAGCGCCGTTTTCAATCATTTGCTCTACTTGTAATAAAGCTCGATCAATTTGCGTAAATTTACCACCGTCTGAAAATGAATCAGGGGTTACATTTAAAATCCCCATAACATCAGCAGTCGGTTTGATAGAGTATTTGTTATTTATCATATAAAAATAATATTCTTTAACCTTTAGATATAACAAAGCCTCGATAGTTGAATTCTACATAATGTAAAAGCAACATATTGAGGCTATGAACAATGTTAACTGTTTCTGCTATTTAGCAGGAACATCCGTTGGAGTTGTTAAATCAGCTTCATCATCTTTTTTAACATCTGCTTTGGGTGGTTTACTATCTGTATTAGAGTCTACATCTTTATTAGAAAAGCTAGCGGGTTCACGTACTGGCTTTCTATTCATTAAATCATCTACTTGAAGTGAATCAATGGTTTCATATTCCATTAATGCATCTTTCATCGCTTCTAAAATATCTCTGTTATCTTTAAGAATTTGTTCCGCTCTTTTATAGTTACGGTTTACAAATTCTTTGATTTCATCATCAATAGCTTTTGCTGTATCGTCAGAGAATTTAGAAGCGTTACCCATGTAACTTTCATTTTCGTCTGGAGCAAATAACATAGGGCCCATTTTTTCAGAAAAGCCCCATTGTGTAACCATTTTACGTGCTAAATCTGTCGCTCTTTCAATATCGTTTGATGCGCCAGTAGATACTTTGTCAAAACCATAAATAAGTTCTTCAGCAATACGACCACCATACAAAGAAGAAAGATTACTTTCTAAATGCTGTTTACTGTGACTAAATCTGTCTTGCTCTGGTAAGTACATCGTTACGCCTAACGCACGACCACGAGGCATAATACTTACTTTGTAAACAGGATCATGATCGGGTACTAAGCGCCCAACAATAGCGTGGCCCGCTTCATGGTATGCAGTCATCTGTTTTTCAGCATCATCCATAACCATAGAGCGACGTTCTGCACCCATTAAAATTTTGTCTTTAGCTTTTTCAAACTCTTCCATAGCTACTACGCGACGAGTACCACGAGCTGCAAAAAGTGCGGCTTCGTTAACTAAGTTAGCTAAATCAGCACCTGAAAATCCAGGAGTACCACGTGCGATAACTGATGCTTTAACATCATCGCCTAATGGTACTTTTCTCATGTGTACTTTAAGGATTTGTTCGCGGCCACGAATATCTGGTAAACCAACCGTTACTTGACGGTCAAAACGGCCAGGTCTTAATAATGCAGCATCTAGTACGTCAGGGCGGTTAGTAGCAGCAATAACGATTACACCTTCATTACCTTCAAAACCGTCCATTTCAACAAGCATTTGGTTAAGTGTTTGTTCACGTTCATCGTTTCCGCCACCCATACCTGAACCACGCTTACGGCCTACGGCATCAATTTCATCGATAAATATAATACAAGGAGCTGATTTTTTAGCTTGTTCAAACATGTCACGCACACGTGAAGCACCAACACCAACAAACATTTCTACAAAATCTGAACCTGAAATACTGAAAAACGGTACTTTAGCTTCACCAGCGATAGCTTTAGCTAATAAGGTTTTACCGGTACCTGGTTGACCAGTCAATAATACACCTGATGGGATGCGTCCACCGAGTTTTTGAAATTTCGAAGGTTCTCTTAAGTAATCTACAAGCTCAGTGACTTCTTCTTTAGCTTCATCACAACCAGCAACATCAGAAAACGTTGTTTTAATTTGGTCTTCACTTAATAGTTTGGCTTTACTTTTACCGAAAGACATAGCGCCTTTACCGCCACCGCCTTGCATTTGACGCATGAAAAATATCCATACACCGATTAGTAAAATCATTGGGAACCAAGAAACAAATATAGTTGTTAGAAAGCTTGTTTCTTCAGGTAGTTGACCTGAAGCTTTTACGCCTTGCTTAACTAAATCATTAATTAAGTCACGATCGTAACCACCAGGGATCACAGCAACAAATTCTTCGCCTGTTCTTTTAACACCTTTAATAACACCAGTTCTATCAACGGTTGCTTCTCGAACTTGTCCTTGACGAACACTTTCGATAAATTGGGTGTAATCAACTTGTTGTTCATTGCTGTTGTCCGGCGTAAAACTTTGAAATACCGACATCAAAACTACTGCAATAACCAACCATAAAATAAGATTTTTTGCCATATCGCTCAACTTAATGACCTCTTTGTAACGTTTGCATAATGTTTAAAAAATGTGCTTAGTTAAGATGGAGCGAATAACTAAACTTATATTTACTGTAATTTACTATAATTTACCTTTGGCTGCTATTTAAATCCCGTAGCAACAAGATAAACTTCTCTTGATCTTGCTCTTGAAGAATCAGGTTTGCGAGTTCGTACTGTTTTAAAAACTTTACGAGCTTCTTTAACAAAATTATCAAAACCATCACCTTGGAACACTTTAACAACAAACGAACCGTTGGTTTTTAATACTTGGTGACACATTTCTAAGGCTAACTCAACTAAGTACATACTTCGAGCTGAGTCAGCTGTTTCGTTCCCTGTCATATTTGCAGCCATGTCAGACATAACAACATCAATGTTTTTTCCACCAATTCTAGTTAGCAAGGCATCTAATACAGCCTCTTCTCTAAAATCGCCTTCAAGAAAGTCAACGCCAACAATAGGGTCCATTGGTAAAATATCACAAGCAACAACTTGCCCTGACTCACCTACAGCTTTAACTGCATATTCAGACCATCCACCTGGAGCAGCACCTAAATCAACAACTTTCATTCCTGGTTTAATTAACTTGTCTTTAATATTAATTTCTTCAATCTTAAAGACAGCTCGAGATCGTAAGCCTAATTTCTGTGCTTTTTTTACATATTCATCATCGAAATGTTCTTGCATCCAGCGTGCGCTGCTAACGGTTTGTTTATTCTTACTCATGAACTCTGCTTAAATTGATATAAATTGGTATTAGTTATTAGACCTGCCAATTATAAAACATAATGATGAAAGTATTGTGTTTTATAATTTTTAATACGTTTAAACCACCAATAAGTGAACATTAATTAGTATTACAAAGAAGATGGAGTTAAAATAGTGATAATTCAAGCTAACTTGTAACGAAAATTGTTAATGAACTTAAATAAAAAACAAATCCAACATGTAAAAGGTTTAGCTCATTCGCTTAAACCAGTAGTTTTACTAGGTAATAACGGCTTAACTGAAGCTGTTGTTGCAGAAATAGATTTCGCATTAAATCATCACGAATTAATTAAAGTTAAAATTAATGCTGAAGATCGCGAAACCAAAGCACTTATCGTAGAAGCTATTTGTAGAGAAACAAATGCGACTAAGATTCAGGTAATCGGTAAAACTTTAGTTATTTACCGTCAATCTGCTGAAAAGAAAATACATATCCCTAAAGTTTAAGGCGATGTATTTTTAGATAAAGGGTTTTCTAGCAAAACTGAAAGACAAAGGCAGATTTTATAATCTGCCTTTTTTATGTCTACTATTTAACATTTATATGCAATAGCTTAGTGGTAACAGCTAATAACACTAACCTTTAATTAAAATTTTATCTAACCAAGTAAAAGGCAATATTCTTTTTAAGAAAGCCATTATATAAGTAGGCTTAGTAACATAATATCTTGTTTTAGCTTTTTCACTCGATAAAGCATGTATTACTTTTTCAGTGACTGCAGAAGCAGGCAGAGTAAACTTATTGCCGCCCTCTTCTTTACTTAATCGGTCGATTTGTATTTTGTAGTTTTCTTTATGGGCTGAGTTTTCTACATCAATAAACTCTCGTGTTTTAGCTAAAGCATTGGCTCGAAATTTTGTTTCTATTGGACCTGGCTCAATTAATACCACTTGAATACCACTACCTGTAAGCTCTAACCTTAATGTATCAGTGTAACCTTCTATCGCAAATTTAGACGCGTTATAAGCACCGCGATATGGCATAGCCACTAAACCTAGCACGGAACTGTTTTGTATAATTCGACCAAAACCTTGCTTGCGCATAATAGGAATAACAAGTGTTGTTAAGTGATGCCAACCAAATACGTTTGTCTGAAATTGTTCTTTTAAAGCTTGCGATGGTAAGTCTTCTAAAGCGCCGGCTTGACCATAAGCACCATTATTAAATAGTGCGTAAAGCTCTCCACCTGTTTGCTCCATAACCCAATTAAAAGCTTGTTCAATTGAAGCTTCGTCCATCAGGTCTAATTGATGAGCCTGTAAACCTAGCGTTTTTAATTTATCTACATCTGATTGTTGACGGGCTGTAGCAAAAACCTTGTAACCCTTATCTAATAATGTAATTGCGGTGTCGAAACCAATACCTGTAGAACATCCAGTAATTAAAACACTTAAGTTTTTTGTCATGTATTTTCTCTTTATACTTCTAATTAGCTTATATAACCTCAGCTCAGAATAAGCAAAGTGACTCAATAAGCTATTTTCCAGTTTAACCTTGTTACCCACATGGATGTAGATACTTAGTTTTGTTGGGAATAATCTAATTATAAAAAGAGGACACGTTAAGCCCCCTTTTCATTTCAACTCTATTATAGGCAATTAACAATTTAAAATGCTAATTGCCAAGGTTAAGCTGACGCTTTGCTTTAAAAGAGCTTACTCTTTCCCATCCCCATATAAGTAGTAAACTCGCACCAAATAATGGAAATACGATACCAAGCAAAAGAATGAAAACAACAAGCACTTTATCGACGCTAAAACGTTCAGGTACTTTAGGTATACCCCATTGTCCTTTGGGTTTTCTCATAAAATAAGAAACTGTGCCAGCAACCGTACTCATAATAAAAAACAAAGCAACGGCTAATAAAACACTCCAATTAACTAAGCCATATTCACCTTGATGCAAACGCATAAGAACTTGCCGCATATCCATCATAATGCCTACTTCACTCCATTGTAGTGACTTAATCAAACGACCTGAGTATTGGTCAAGATGAAGCACTTGCTGATCACGTAATAATAACGCTCGATTACTAACGCTATAAACACCTTCAGCAGATGTAGGAAACTTAATTGAAATAGCTCCTTCTAATTTGTACGACTGAGCAATATTAGCCGCGGCATCTAATGATAAAGGCGATAAGGCTTTTACATTACTTTTATTTGAACTACTCAGACTGGTAGAGCTTAAACCTTTACTGTTCGTCCAGTGCTGTGGATACCCTGTATTAGTTTGTTGTTGTAACCGTTGGAATTGGCTTCCAGATATGTCTGTCCATGGCATTCCTCCAGCTAAAATAATAAACATGAATATAGATAACCAAAAGCCCGTTACAGAATGTAAATCTCGAAATAATATACGTTTACCTCGTGAAAAACGTATTGTAATAAATCCACCTAAACCTGCACCTTTTTTAGGCCACCAAACATATAAGCCTGTTAAGATTAAAACAACAAACCAGCTTGCGACCAATTCAACAACTGTAGTACCTGCTTTACCAAGTAAAAGTTCGCCATGTAATGTGCTAACTGAATGCATTAATGTTTGATCTTGTTCAATAACACCTTTTACTTTGGCTATATAAGGATCAACATATAAATCATTATTCATCCAGCCTTTAGTTGCGACTATAAAATTCTCGGCCGCAAGCGACCGAGTTTCAAAACAAGTTCAGTTGATCGCTATTAATTTCTTTACCATCTAATTCGATTAACTGTTCTTGAACATATTTCCTGATAACTTCTTCTGTTGCGTTACCAATCGTTTCAACAAAAAAGCTTTGTGTCCATAATTTACCGCCCCAGAAATACTGCTTTTTAATTTCAGGATAAATTCTAAAAAACTCACGAGCAGTTATACTTTTAATTATTTGCATAACATAGCTTGGCGACTGTTTAGGGATCCCTCTAATAACCATATGAATATGGTCACTCGGAATTTCTAACTCTACGATATCAATATCGTAGTCATATCCTACTTTTTGAATAATTGCTTTCATTGTTGAACGATAAGGTTCAATGAAGACTTTGTGTCGATACTTTGGTATCCACACAAAGTGGTACATTAATCTAAAGACATGATGTGTATTTCTTTGAAGTTCCATATGAAGAATAGCATTTACTGGGGTCCCCCCAGTATACACTATCCAGCACGGGGGCAAGCCCCCGAGATTTACGCTTCGCTAGTTAAATACAGTAGCTTCACCTGCTAACGTAGGTAATATTACGCCTACAATATTAGCTTGTGTAGATTGTTGTGCTGCTACTAGTTGTGTGGAAAGTGGCAGTTTATTGCTACTTGTTGTTTGTTCAATAAACTTAGTATCTTGATAAACTAGATTATTGAAATTGTCTTTAAATAAATAAACAGTTCCCGTTAAAGCGAGTATCAACATAAAGGGCAAAGTTAATAAGCCTGCGATGACATGCCACTTCCAAAGCCATTGATTAAGCACATTGATTAAGCACATTGTTTTTAGTCATTTGATACTCCTTCATCAACGCAAAACTTATCTACAAATAATAAGTTAATTGAATAGTTAACGATTAACTCAACCTCATTAAATTTCATATAGAGGTCTCCAAATACAGTCGGCGATATTTCATGATTTTTCACTTTTTAATTTAATAACAAAAGCTATTACCCTCGATGTAATAACCTATAAATATGCAATCTGAGTCAGGTTAAATAAATTAAGAAATGTAAGGAGGTGCTCTAGACAGAGCGGTTGAATAGGCAAAAGAAGTGTAAGGACGTTGCGCGATAGTTAAAACTAACGCTCGGTATTTTATTTCACTTATTTGTACATCTAGCAGACTTGATAATTCGTAGGTATGGTGATCGATTAAGTAAGAATATGAACATTTTATTTGATGATATTCAGAGGGTATATCTTTAGGTTCATCAACATATAGAATAATCCCTTGATCAATGAAAGCGGATTTAGACATCCATTTAAAAGAAGTACCAGAACAAATTAATACAGCATCTTTTGTAGCATAACTTTGCGCTTGGTCGGTATTATAAGCTGCGACGACCACAGAGAAAGTACTGTTAAAAATAAGTACAAACAATATAAGTGCTGATTGTAATTTACCCAGCCAACTAGTTTTCAATGGTTTGTGATCACCTTTATGTAGAATGCTTTTATGCAGAACAGGCATATATTACGAATAATACTAAATAATTTAAAGGTAAGAATTCACCTTTTAGTGGGAGTGACAAAGATAGATTACTCATTACTATCCTCTAAAATTACTTTTAAATTATTTAATCCTATAGATAAATCATCACCAATTTTTTCCCCGTAATAATAAAACATCAATACAATATTCAATGGGTAAGATAGCTCTCCATTAGTAAGCCATATCACTTTGGTGTTATTCGCATCGATTGTTTCAGTTATCATTGAACTTGGTATTATGGCTTCGAACGGTTCTAAAAATCGTAATTCGAAATCAAGACGATGACCTTCATCTATATTCATAATCTCTTGCTCACCTGTAGTTTTTACTCCATTAACATTTGTCCAAAAAAATATATAACCAATTTCACCATCTATACCTTTATACACATTTCTTCTACCACTATGTATATCTTTCCATTTCACAAATTTTTCATAATTTTTGATGTATCTTAAATAATCAAAAACCTCTGCTTTAGGTTTATTAATAACGATAGAACGCTCAACATCATATTTATTACTAATGAATAATGCAGCAACTAACAAAATAACAATAAGAGTAATTAAAATGAATACAACTTTCTTCAACTTCATCACAATCATAGATCCTAAGATACTTTTTATTTAAGTCTGGCTTACGAATGTAAATTAATCAATTTCCATATTGATATTTAAAGAAAAGAATTGAGTTTGAAATAAATGAATGAACGACCAATCACAAGGTACATGTGCTGTTGATAAATAACTAACAAGAGAAAAACATTACGGATTAATTTTACTCATCTATCGGATGATGTTTTCCCGTTTGTCGTAACAAATAGAGAAACGTACACTAACCTTGATTTGAAATCTCCCCGATTTCCTAATTATGTTATATAGTTATGTTTAATTTGTACTATTTTTTATGGGTGTCCTTTTGGATACCCATTTTTTTTCGCCTATAAAAAGGTAAATTGAGAGTCAGCTCAAATATAAAATCCCTTCTGATACGCACTTTTTTATCTAAGTTTACAGCAACTAAATAAACAACACTGACTAGCCATAGATTAAATTCATTCACCCATCAGATGATATTTTCCCGTTTGTCGTAACGAATAGAGAAACGTACACTGAGCTTGATTTGAAATCTCCCCGATTTCCTAATTATGTTATATAGTTATGTTTAATTTGTACTATTTTTTATGGGTGTCCTTTTGGATACCCATTTTTTTGCCTAAAGAAAGGTAAACAGAAACTATGATAGTGAGTTGATGAACAATCTAGCGACCACTTAGCTACAAACTGATCTAACAATTATTAAAAACTATCCTAATAACTACCTTAGCAATAAGTATGTTGCCAGTAACTTTTTGAACAACGACTTTCTGGACAACCACCTTCTGAGCACCGATTTTCTGAATAATAATATTCCAACAGCGACTCTGTATGCAGGAATGCTCTTATCAAGTTCAATAAGTCAGTATTAAAAACCCAGACACAGATTAAATCCATTCATCGGTAATCCCCCCGAAAAATAATCGAAGTCAAAGTAGAATTTTCTCGTATGCTTAACCGCAGGAGATCATTCATGAAAAAAGCACATTTTAGTGACAGTCAAATTTTAGCCATTTTAAAGCAAGCCGAAAATGGCGTACCTATTCCCGAACTATGTCGTGAACACGGCATGAGTAACTCATCGTTTTATAAATGGCGCTCTAAGTATGGCGGCATGGATGCCTCACTTATGGCAAGAATGAAAGAGCTAGAAGATGAAAATCGGCGCTTAAAAAAGATGTATGCCGAAGAGCGTTTAAAGGCTGAAATCATTACGGAGGCCATGGCAAAAAAGTGGTAAAGGCTTCTGAGCGCAAAGCGATGGCTAAAGTAGCAATTCAAAGCCATGACGTCAGTATTAGCCAAGCATGCCGTGCATTCTTAATCAGCGAAACCTGTTATCGTTATCAGCCTAAACTTAATGACGATAATGAGCTTATCGCCGACTTGCTGTTAGGTTTAGTGCAGAATCAACGAAACTGGGGGTTTGGCTTATGCTTTTTATATTTGAGAAACGTAAAAGGCTATCACTGGAATCATAAGCGCGTTTATCGTATCTATCGTGAACTCGAACTGAATATGCGAATAAAGCCTCATAAACGGCTGAAACGTGAAGTTCCTGAGCCATTAGCAGTGCCCGAAGCGATGAATGAATGTTGGTCGATGGACTTCATGCATGACCAATTATCAGATGGAAGGAGTTGTCGCTTGTTTAATGTGATTGATGACTTTAACCGGGAAGGTTTGGCAATAGATGCTGATATATCATTGCCCGCAGAGCGTGTGATCCAATCACTTGATAGGATCATCGAATGGCGTGGTAAACCTAAACGTATACGTTCTGATAACGGACCCGAATATATTAGTCATAAACTTGCAGCTTGGGCATCAAAACACGATATTGAATTATGTTTCATTCAGCCAGGCAACCCACAGCAAAATGCTTACATTGAACGTTTTAATCGAACGGTGAGATATGATTGGCTAAGCCATTATATTTATCGTGATATTGAAGAATTACAGAACAGGGCCACACAATGGTTATGGACTTATAACCATGAGCGACCTAACATGGGAATTGGTGGTATAACACCAATTCAAAAACGCAAACTAACACAGAGAAAAACGTCTACTTTTGAACTCCATTAAAAATGGGGGGATTACCCATCCATCAGATGATATTTTCCCGTTTGTCGGAATGAATAGAGAGACGTACACTGACCTTGATTTGAAATCTCCCCGATTTCCTAATTATGTTATATAGTTATGTTTAATTTGTACTATTTTTTATGGGTGTCCTTTTGGATACCCATTTTTTTCGCCTAAAGAAAGGTAAACAGAAACTATGATAGTTAGTTGATGAACAATCTAGCGACCACCTAGCTACAAACTGATCTAACAGTTCTTAAAAACTATCCTAATAACTACCTTAGCAATAAGTATGTTGCCAATAACTTTCTGAATAGTAATATTCCAACAGCTACTCTCTATGCATAAATACTCTTATCAAGAGCAAGCTTATCAATACTCAGTTTATCAAGATCAATAAGTCAGCATTGAGAACACAGGCACAGATTAAATCCATTCATCCATCAGATGATATTTTCCCGTTTGTCGTAACGAATAGAGAGACGTACACTGACCTTGATTTGAAATCTCCCCGATTTCCTAATTATGTTATATAGTTATGTTTAATTTGTACCATTTTTTATGGGTGTCCTTTTGGATACCCCTTTTTTTCATCAAATGAAAGCCAAACTAACCTTAAAACATCTGAATTAATTAGCGTTGATCACTTAAAGTAAAAATTTAGCTTATATATAGCTAACCGTTCAACCCCTTGACTGATAACTTAGCTAATAGCCTGGTTAATCACTTATCCTATATATTCAGTTCTCACTCACCTCTGTATACAGCACGGAACTCATTATTCATCAAAATAGCACTTATATAGTTAAAACTTACTGAACGAGTAATGATTAAACCTTTCTATTAATCAAGACCGACTAACTAATAACGACTAGCCAAGAACCTATTAAAACACGACATAAAAATTGGTAGTCAATAAGTTAATACTCGATTTACAGTTATCTGTTAATTGAAGAGAACATGATTTAAAGATGAGAGATGAGAGTTGATAATTACTTTGATGCTGAAATATTCAATTAGGTATTTGATTATGTCTTTAGTTAGATATTGAGATATTGAAGTATTGCGATACTAGATAAGCAATAAGATAAGAGAAGTGAAAATGTCCTACCAACGAGATAGGACTTTTTAGTTTGGTTTGTTCTAGTTTTAATTTTTAAACTATATAAGGTAACAGTTTTTGATTTGAAATCTCCCCGACTTCAAAAATGTTACATAGTTATGTTTAATCCGTACCATTTAGATGAATATCCTGAAATACCCACTTTATTTGTTTATAGAAAAATTGATTTTAGTAATTTAAATACAAAATTTGATATAAAAATTACAAAAAATCTACTTTTACTACAAACCCAGCTTAATTAAAAAAATAAAACAATATAAATTTATTTTTAATTTAGGCTGTGATTTTAAAATCTCCCCAACTTTAAAATACTTTTTTTAACCTTATTTATCATTATAGGTCAACTTTAGAGCTGATATAAGTATAAAATTAAATTTTATTAAAACGCCAAAAAGACGTCATTTTAGTTATAAGCACCTTATATCATTAGAGTTTTCTTTAAGGCTCTTTAGTGTAATTGCTCTACACCTGTTTAGTGCAAATGCTCTACCCATTTTTACTGGGCAAACACAAAATCCCCATAGATGATTAAAATTCATTTATAAGGTTTAATTTAATCGTTTGTTCGCCTCCCTCAAATTAATTACATTAGCATTGTCATCATAGGGTGATACAAACTAAATTTTTGGAGAACAATCATGAAACTTAAACCTTTATTATTAACATCAATTATTAGCTCAATATTAGTTATAGCACCAACGGCTGTAATGGCAAGTGAGTCTCAGTTAAAAGTTGCAATTATTAAGGATACAGCTACACCTTCTGAAATTGCTGAAGGTGAATACAGTAATATAATTGCTAACCTTTCAAGTAGTTCAAGCGAAGGAAAATATAATGACTTTGAAAAGAATACTGCATTATGTGTAGCTTATTTAAAAACCAGCAACACAGTTGAGTCTGAAGCAGCATGTTCATCAGCCATTGAAAGTGCAAAAACATTAGAAAAAAATAACAGTAGAACAAGTTATTTAAAATCTATTAGTTATAGCAACCGTGCAGTAGCTCGCTATTTAAAAAATGATGTTGTTGGTGCAATGAGTGATTTAGCAGTAGCTAATTCAATTGATAGTAACAAAATCAGTAAAGCGAACTTAGCAGTAATGAACAGTAAGCTTGATCAAACAGGTTACGATGAGTCTGTATCTTTAGCTGATTAATTTAACGGGTAAACACTATGGTTCAAACGATAAATAATGGTCGATTTAATCGACAGACAAGGTAGTCGAAGTATGGGCTCTATATAAGGCGGTAATAATATTTACCTGTTAGTTAACTTGATTAAAGTCATTAACAACTACCGCCTTATTCCACTAATAAAGAATATTATTACTTATGTTTAAGTAAACATCTTAAAATTAATATCAGAACACTTCCTCTGCAGAATATATGCAAATCTATATCTCAAACAAACTACTGTAAAAGTAACCTCGAAAGGTCACCAGACCCTGGTCTATTCCAATAAGATCTCAAAATAATTATCGTAACAAGTGATATCTGCTTTTGGCTTTACTGTTGTTATTCTTCTTAGATCAAATGTGTTTAGCTTTGCTTACTATGCTTGTGATGGCTCAGTATATGGTTAAGTGATGGATAAACAGCTTTATAGCAATCTAAAAGGCTTGAGAAAGCCGTTATACCTATTGAACTAGGGTTAGGCAAACAAGTTATTGTATAGCTATTATTGACCCGTAATTTTCCTGAAATAAGAAAATCTAACAAGCCCTGTCCTTAACTGGCAAGTAGCTCATTATATGTTAATACATTAACTAATATCTTAAGCTGAACTCAGGTTATGCAATAAGTTAATATTTATGGATAATTTCACACTTTTGTAATTTTACAACAAATTAACGTTAAATTAATAAAAAACCACCATCACCTATAATATATACACATTTATAATTTTAACGAAAAATAAACATAAATCATTGATATTAAATACAAATAACTATAGGTTAAAAAAACTAATCCATCAGGTTTATTTTGTTCGTTTGTTACGGGTGTGTAATTTTATTACATTAGCATCGTCATCACGGTGATGGCACAAATTAAACACTTATTGGATAAATATTATGAAACTTAAAACTATATTATTAACATCATTAATCAGCTCTTCACTCGTTATGGCATCTACTTCTGTTATGGCAAGCGATTCTAAATTGAAAGTTGCAGTTATCAAGAATACAGCAATGTCTTCTGAAATTAGTAAAGGTGAATACCAAGAGATTATTGCTAGCTTGTCTAATACTTCAAGCGCAACTGAGTACAACGATTTTGAAAAGAACACTGCATTATGTGTAGCTTACTTAAAAACAAGTAACACTGTTGAGTCTGAAGCAGCATGTTCATCAGCTATTGAAAGTGCTAAAACGTTAGAAACAAGCAGCAAAAGAGCAAACTACTTAAAATCTATCAGTTATAGCAACCGTGCAGTAGCTCGTTATTTAAAAAATGATGTTGTGGGTGCAATGAGTGATTTAGCAGTAGCTAACTCTATTGATAGCAACAAAATCAGTAAAATTAACTTAGAAGTAATGAATAGTAAGCTTGATCAAACAAGTTACGATGAGTCTGTATCTTTAGCTGATTAATAAAACAGGTAAACACTATGGTTCAAACGATAAATAATGGTCGATTTAATCGACAGACAAGGTAGTCGAAGTATGGGCTCTAAATAAGGCGGTAAGAATATTTACCTGTTAGTTAACTTGATTAAAGTAATTAACAACTACCGCCTTATTCCACTCGTAAAGAAAAACCTTATTGTTTATTTTTAGGCACAAAGTTTAAGATTGATACAGGTACAACCTTCTTCACCGGAAACTCTTCAAATTCTTTACGCTCAATAATATGTCCAAGCTTACTTTCAATTGCACAAAGGTTTCTAAAGTTATCTTTAGCGACAAAAGATATAGCTTCACCACTTGCCCCTGCTCTTCCCGTTCTGCCAATTCTGTGTATGTAATCGTCAGGTCTATCAGGTAAGTCGTAATTAATCACTCTGTCTAAGTCATCAATATCTATACCACGAGCAGCTACTGCCGTAGCAACTAAAAATTTAATTTTTCCTGATTTAAAGTCGGCTAAAATTCTTTCTCTAATTTCTTGGGTTTTCCCGCTGTGAATACATTCTGCTTTGATATCGCGCTTTTCTAATTGGCTGACTAACTTAGCTGCACCGTGTTTGGTTTCAATAAAAATAAGTGCTTGCTGCCATTCATTTTCTTTAATCAAATGACTTAGAAGTGCTGATTTATTGGTTTTATCAACAGTTACTAACCATTGCTCAATTTTAGGTTTAGTTGTTGCATCTTGCTTAATCGAAATTTCAACAGCATTTGAACCAATAGCTCGTTTGGCTAATGAACGAATATCATCTGACAAGGTGGCTGAAAATAATAAATTTTGACGTTCATTAGGTAATCGCTCAATAATTTTATTGATGTCTTCTCTAAAGCCCATATCTAACATTCTATCGGCTTCGTCTAACACTAAGACTTCCAGTTCATCAAAATGCAAAGCTCGCTGATGAGACATATCAAGTAAGCGCCCTGGTGTTGCAACAATAATATCAACACCCCAAATCAAACGCTGTTTTTGAGGTTCAGCATCAATACCGCCGTACATAGCCATAGAAGAGAGCTCTAAATGCTTGCTATATTGAGCAATACTCGCTTCAACCTGAACCGCTAATTCTCGTGTAGGTGTAAGTATAAGAGCTTTAATACGCTTACCTCTGAGGGTATATCCGGTATTTAATCTTTCTAATATAGGCAATACAAAACTTGCGGTTTTACCTGTCCCCGTTTGAGCAGCTGCAATTAAATCTTTTTTAGATAAAATAACAGGAATAGCACGTTTTTGGATATTAGTTGGTTGCGTATAGCCAAGCTCTGCTACCGCTTTTAGAATGGGTTCAGATAAACCTAAGGTTGAAAATGACATGCATACCTCTACTCAAATAATTACAGGCGCGGAGTATAGCAGTATATTGCCATAGTGATAATAAGAAGACCTGTTCTATCAAAAATTTCAGATTCTTTAACCAGGTTAATTGAAAGTATTTAAACATCCAAAGGTTATAAATAGGCTTAAACAAGCCTAATAACTTAACTCGCTCAATAATTAAGAACTATCCTTTAATAAACTACCATCATTTAGCAGTACTGAGATATCTTCAGGGGGTATTGGTTTACTAAATAAAAAGCCTTGAATAATATCGCAACTTAACAATTTAAGCGCATTAAACTGCTCGAACGTTTCTACACCTTCCGCAATAACTTTATAGCCAAGGTGGTGACCCATTTCAATCATAGAACCAATAAGAAGTTCAGTTTTATGATCGAGGAACATGTCATTAATAAAATATTTATCTATTTTAATATAATCAACTTTTAAATATTTTAAAGACGCAAAAGACGAGTAACCAGAACCAAAATCATCAATCGCTAATAAAACGCCCAATTCTTTTAAAGATTTAAAAATAGAAAAATCTTCATGGTTAGTTTGCACAACACTTTCGGTTATCTCTAACTCTAAACATTGTGACTTCATACCTGTAGACTCTATGACACGTTTAATTAATGGAATAAAATCAGCATCAGCTAAATGTGTAGGAGAAATATTAACGGTTACTCTTAAATCGGTGAAACCAGCTTTATGCCACTTTCCCCCTTGATGGCACGCTTCATACAAAACCCACTCTGTAAGTTGCTTGATCATGCCTATGCGCTCAGCCATTTCTATAAACTCAACAGGTGAAACAACACCAAGTTCGGTATGAGTCCATCGAGAAAGCGCTTCTACGCCAACTATCATACCCGTATCAATATTAACTTGAGGTTGATAAACAAGCCTGAGTTGTTTTTTCTCAATCGCTTCACGTAAATATTGTTCAGCTCTAAAATGATATTCGGCTATAATACTTAATTCAATTTTATAGAAAGCGAAACAATTTTTTCCTGTTTTCTTAGCAGAATAAAGTGCGATATCAGACGCTTTTAGTAAACTCTCTAGGCTAGTACCATCATCCGGATATCTTGCAATACCAACACTACAAGTAGGATTAAAATTACGCCCTGAAAGCTTAATGGTTTTTGATACTATTTCTATCACTTCTTGCGCTATTAATGTGATGTTATCTTTATCGGATAATGTTACGCAAAATTCATCACCACCAATTCTAGAAACGGAATTTACTTTATCACCCAAGCTTATTAATCGTTGCGCGATTTGTTGTAATAAGTAATCCCCAATGTCATGACCCAAACTGTCATTTACATTCTTGAAATTATCTAAATCGATGTACAATAAGCTGAAAGGTTTATACTCTTTTTCTGACGCTTTAATAAGTTCTTTGATGCTAGCAAACAGATGAGCTCTGTTTGATAAACCAGTTAATTCATCTGTGTAGGCTAAAAATTTAATACGTTTTTGATTTTTATCCCGCTCCATCACAATACTTGTTAATCGGGCAGCAGCACTAAGATCAAACAATTCCTCACCATTAGGTAAACCAGGATAGTCTTTATACATAGCAAAGGTACCTAAAACATCTCCTGTCGAACAAATTACTGGTTCAGACCAACAGCTTCGCACACCATATGGCAACACAAGGTGTTTCATGGTTGACCATTTAGTATCTGTTGCAATATCTTCTACAACAACTCTGTTTCCTGTATAGCTTGATGTCCCGCAAGAACCTACATTAGGTCCGTTAATTAAACCATCTATTGCTTCGCTGTATTCGGCAGGTAAACTAGGTGCACTCCCATGTTTAATAACATTTCCTTCTAGCTCTAACATACAACATCGAATATCAGGATGTCGTCCTTCATAAATATGAATAATTTCATTATAAACATCGACTGCTGGCTCACCTTGAGCAATCATTTTTAATACATTGTTGTAACGTCGCTCAAACAACTCAGCTTTACGTTGTTGGCTTATATCAACATGATTACCAATTAATCGTATAGGATTATCTTCAGCATCTCTTGTAACTTGTACCACTCGGGTAATGATATACAGATAGTGACCTTTTTTATGACGCATACGCATTTCATGTTCAAAAATTTTTTCATTACCATAAAGATAATTTTGAACTTTAGTTAAAATAAGTTCTTTATCATCAGGGTGAACAAGCTCAGCCCAAACATTAAGGTTAGGCTCAAGCTCATGGGATTCATAGCCTAAAATCTTTTTCCAATTAGTAGAGTAATAAACACTGTTTGTTTTTAAATCCCAATCCCAAGTACCGTTATTAATTTCATAATGAGTACAAACTGCATATTCGCCGTTTCTAAAATGATCTACAGACTTAGTATTATTAAGCTGTCGCAACGTCTGAAGTTCATGCTGTAACGACTTAATTTCTTCTTTTAATTGAGATATGGAATTCATATCAGTGCTAAACCTCTAGTAAAATTAACATTTTATTTACACTTTTTTTTGGATTTATAAAACAAAAAACAATATTTTAAAAAGCTTAAAAACATATTAAATTGAACAAATAAGCTTATTATTTCTTACTCTAAAGCTAGTCAAGGATTTTTAAAATGTAAAGATTTTGTATCTAGTTTAATTTTGCTCAAGGCTAATAATTTAAAAACCATTAAAATTCAATTACACTGCGTGTTTATAAATTTACTTTTTCTGCGACAAGTTACCCATATTATGATTTTAAATTTTTCAGATTACTCAGAAAATCAACGTTATCATTTAATGACACAAACGCTTATTCCTCGACCAATTGCATGGGCTTTAACCTTTTCAGGTACTAATATTGTTGTAAATGAAGCGACTCAAAGCGTAGAACAAAATCAGTTAAATTTAGCCCCTTTCTCTTACTTTACCGCGGTATCAAGTACGCCAGCTTTATTGATGTTATCTGTTGGTAAAAAGCCAACGGGTGAATCTAAAGATACACTGACTAATGTTGTAAAAAACAAGAAAATGGTGATTCATATCGCATCTGAGCAACAAGCTGGCTTAGTTACTCAAACAGCAGCAACCTTACCCCATGGTCAATCTGAGCTTGAATTAACAGACGAGTCGAACAATACAGATCTCCATCTAAAAACAGTGCCTTTTGATGGGTTTCCATTACCTAGATTAGAGCAATGCGATATTGCTTACGGCTGTGAGTTATATGAAATAAAAGAAATTAAAGACAGCCCGCTAACATTAATATTAGTTGAAGTTAAACAAATTTATATCAGTGATAGTGTGATGGATGTAGATGCAAAAAATAGAATAAAAGTACATGCTGATAAGGTAAATCCACTCGCTAGGCTTGGTGGTGGTGAATATTCAGGTATAACCGCACCTTTTTCTAAAGTACGTCCTGCATAAAAGCTAATAACATTAAACACATAACAGTTATTGTTAGGGTTATAGTTTTTCTATAACCCTAACTGCAATAAACTTAAGCCAAATACTATATTAGCTATTAAGTCAAAATAAGCGATCTAAACTATCTAAACTACATAGCTCCACAGCTAACCGTTGGGCTAACATCAATGTTATCAGTGATCACAATATCAGCAATACTCAATTCTACATTTCCTTTTGAAGAAAGCTCAAAGGGTATAGCCGTTTTAGAAAAGTCCATTCCAGCATGACTAAAACAACTTAAATCTATTGAGAAGGTTTGCCAATCACTCAATGGCAATTTATTTAAATAAGAGCCAATGTTAACGCTAGCGCCACATTCTTTATCAGCCGAACAATAAGTTGATAAATAAACATCTCCCGACACTCTGTTTGCTAAACTAACGCTAAATTGCAAACGAGAGTTTTCTGATACATTTTCAGCAAAGTTAAAAGTTGTTTCAGCCACATGTTTTATCATCACGCCAGCAGACTGACTTTTAGCTGATTTTTCATTACCCGTTAAGCTTATTCTAAACGCATCTTCCTGAACAAGTTTATCTACAGTACGGTAGTTTAATTCAGCTAGTTGATGAGCATTAGCATAAACGGCAATGTCTTTATCTCCAGAATACAACCAAAGTGACCACGGTTGTTTAATTGAATTTTTAAATATCTCAATAACCTTATCGTCAGTTTTAACACTACCAGCAGGTATATTTATTGTTTCATCTAAGATATCTGTTAACGTGTCTTTATCACCATAAGTTAAACCAAATCCGTAAGGGAACAAAGGATCATAGTTTTCATCAAATCGATTAACCTCCGTCTGCATTGCATCTTTAGGCCATGAAAATGAAAGCTTACCCATAAAGTTATGCTGAATGTCATTATTTTCATCAGCTAAAATAACATCAGCAATACCTTGCCCTTCTGAGCCAGGTAACCATGCCGCAACAAAAGCATCTGAAGCATTAATTTCAGCATTTACCCACATAGGACGACCAGTAATAAAGATTGAAACAACAGGAATCCCTTGCTGCTTAAATTGCTTTAATAAAGCTAACGATTTTTTGTTGTTACTTTCAAAGTATAAATGCTCTATATCGCCCTGTCCTTCGGCATAAGGTTCTTCACCAAATACCACAACAGCAACATCAGGTTTTTCTTCAAAGCTACCATCAATACTTAATATCGCACTTCCGCCCGCTTTTGTTACTTGTTGTTCAATACCAGAGTAGATCGATGTACCACCTGGGAAGTCTTTGTTAGTATTTCCAGTACCTTGCCAAGTGATTGACCAACCACCCGACTGTTTACCAATATTATCTGCTCCATCTCCAGCAACTAAAATGTTTAACTTAGGTGATATAGGTAATAAATTAGCTTTGTTTTTTAAAAGTACTAAAGACTCTTGAACAGCTTGTCTAGCAACTTTGCGATGTTCATCACTGCCAATTAAAGCTGTTTTACCAGAGAACATACGCTTAGCTGGGCTTGGTTTATCAAACAATCCTGCTCTGAACTTTACACGTAATATACGCTTAACTGCGTCATCAATACGTGCAATAGAAATGGTATTGTTTTTAACTTGTTTGATGGTATTTTCATATAAAGGCTTCCAAGCATCTGTTGGTACCATAAATATGTCTAGCCCTGCATTTACAGCTTGTGGACAGCTTTCATTGCTACAACCTTTAACTTGTCCGTGACCATTCCAATCACCTACAACAAAGCCATCAAACCCCATTTTTTCTTTCAACACTTCTGTTAATAGATAATGGCTGCCATGAATTTTTTCACCATTCCAACTGTTAAATGATGCCATAACAGACTGAGCTCCAGCTGCTAAACCACTGACATAACCTTGAGCATGTAGTTTGTATAAGTCTTGTTCTGAAGTTTGGTTATCACCTTGATCATCACCATCTTTAGTACCGCCATCGCCGACAAAATGTTTAACCGTACTGATAACACGATCGTCACCTAAAAAATCATCACCTGCACTACCTTGTAAACCTTTAACAACAGCACTTGCATAAAGTTTTACTATTTCAGGATCTTCAGAATAACCTTCATAAGTTCTACCCCAACGATCATTTCTTACCGTTGCAACGGTTGGTGCAAATACCCAATCAATACCCGTTACCATAACTTCGGTTGCGGTTATTTGAGCTATTTTAGTCATCAATTCAGCATTATTTGCTGCACCTAAACCAATATTATGTGGAAATAATGTAGCTCCAATGACATTGTTATGACCATGAACCGCATCAGTACCCCACATTGTAGGGATTGCATTACCATCAACTGAATCATCAACAGAGGCTTGATACATTGTTTCAGCAAGCTCTATCCAATCTTGAGGTGTTGAATGTTTATTATTTTTAGGAAAAGCTCCACCACCATTTAAATATGAACCAAAGCCATATTTACGCATATCTTCTGGAGTTATATCGCGTATTTCAGGTTGGATCATTTGCGCAACTTTTTGCTCTAACGTCATAGAGTTTAATAGTTTAGTTACTTTCGCTTCAATAACAGCATCTATTTTTACTTCAGATTTTATTGGTGCCCAAGCTTTTGCTTCGTTTGAATTTATACTGTCAGATAATTCAATCGAACAACCTGTAGCTAATAAAACAAGTGAACTAGATAATAGTGTGATTTTAGATAGCTTCATGTTTGCCACCCTCTTTAATTTGATTTGAAATAGATTCAGGCTTAGAACCAACTAATGCGTAATAACCAATATAGGCATAACAAAAAATAGGTAAAATAAACGACAGTTGAATACCCAATGTATCTGCTAAAGCGCCTTGTACTAAAGGTAAAATAGCGCCACCAACAATAGCTAAACATAAAACACCAGCGCCATGGCTTGCCGCATTACCTAGTTGATTAATCGCTAATGTAAAAATGGTAGGGAACATAATAGAGTTGAAAAAACCTACAGCAAGAATGGCTAACATAGCAGTAGAGCCATCAGTCACAATAGCAACAAACACTAAAATAGCGGCACAAACAGCATTAATAAATAACACTTTATTCGCCGATACAAATTGCATAACACCTGCGCCAATAAAACGCCCAACCATAGCTCCCCCCCAATAATAAGAAATATATTTAGCCGCTTCAGCTTCAGTTATACCCGCAATAGTAGGCTCTGCTAAGAAGTTAATTAAAAAACTACCAATAGCAACTTCACCACCCACATAAACAAAAATACCTAAAGCACCTAAGCGTAAATGCTTGTACTGCCATGCTTTACTTGGCGATATTTTTGCTTCTTTATTTTGGCCTAAATTAGGAAGCTTGAGAAAAGCAAATATAATAGCCAGAACCATTAAGGTTAATGCGATGGCGATATAAGGAATTTGTACTGAGCTTGCATCAACTGCTTCAGTCGATTCAACGCCACTGAAGATCAACCAAGCACCAAAAAATGGAGCAACGGTTGTACCAAAAGAGTTAAAAGCTTGCGTTAAGGTAAGTCGTGAAGATGCAGTTTTACTTGGACCTAAAGCGCTTACATATGGATTCGCAGAAACTTGTAAAATAGTAATACCTGTAGCTAAAACAAATAATGCCAGTAAGAAAACAGCATAAATGCCAATTTCAGCGGCGGGATAAAAAAGTAAACAGCCAAGGCTAGCAATAGATAATCCAGCGACTATGCCCTTTTTATAACCTAAACGGCTAACCAAAGCGCCAGCAGGAAGAGAAACAATAAAATACGCGCCAAAAAAACAAAATTGAATCAACATAGCTTGGGTATAGCTAAGATCAAACATGCCTTTTAAATAAGGGATCAAAATGTCGTTAAGACAGGTGATAAAACCCCACATAAAAAATAATGAAGTAAGCGAGACTAAAGCAAACATATTATTTTGTGGAGGATTGCTTGATGAGTTTTCTGAACTATTCTGTGTATCGATAATAACGGCAGAACTAGCCATAAATATATTCCTATATAAATTAAGTTAAATAACCTAACCCAACAGATATTGATGTTGGATTATGCTTAAAATAAAAGCCTTGCTATAAAATTCAACAAGGCTCCATTTAGACTTAGTTAAAAACTATAACGAGCACCTAAGCTATAACGAGTTCCGTATTGAGCTGCACTAACAAATTGGCTATCAAAACGGCTAAATGAACGTTCAGTTTCGTTAGTTAAGTTAACACCATCAAAAAACACCGTCACATTGTCACTTACTTCGTAGTTAACACTTAGATCCCACTGTAAAAATTCTTCAGCATATACCGGAGCTGAATCACTTCCAGTATCAGGAAGACCTAATCCCACTAAGTATTCACCACGCCATGCCCCCGTAACTTTCACAGACAAACCGTCTTTCTCATAGAAAACTTGTAAATTGGCAGAGTCACTCACCCCTTCAAGTACTTCTTGGCGGCCAATATAGTAATTATCAACATCAATATCACCGTCAACAATGGTGCCATTTATACCAATACCAAAACCAGTTTCACCAAATAAATGCTGAACAGCCAACTCAATACCATACACTTTACGTGCTTCAACATTTTGAGGAGAACTGATATTCCATTGAATTAAAGGATCTGTTGCGGGGTCAGGCAATACTCGATTATTCTCTCCAATACCAACACCATTAGCGACAATTTCATCATATATAGCGGTATCAGTAGCTTGCTCACCTCTACCCTCAATAACATCTACTGCATTATTCCAGCGTTGGCCTAAATAAACGTCATATAAACCTTCAAAGGTTGTAGTTACTGAAGAACCAGTGATCCAATCATCTACATTTTTATAAAATAAACCTACAGAAGCGTAGCTTGCTTCATCGTAATAATACTCTAAAGATAAATCGACATTGGTTGATTTAAATGGCTTTAGGTCTGTGTTCCCACTAGTTCCACTTCTTGAACCAACTTTTGGTGAAGGAGTTAAACTAAGATTACCTAACATATCGCCTAATGAAGGTCGTGTTATGGTTTGACCAAATGATGCTCTTGCTACTAAATCGTCACTAAGATCGACTTTAATATCTAACATTGGAAGAAATAATTCGTAATCTCCTTCAAATTCTACTTCCTCAAATTCTCCACCACTTGCAAATTGAGTGATCCACTCAGAACCACCAGCCCAATAAACCTGTTCAGCTAATCGACTTTGAGCTGGGCTAACTGCGTCAGTTTTTTCATAACGAAAACCAAGGTTAACTTGTACATCGTAACCACTAATCTCAAACACCCAATCGGTAGCAACAAATAAGCTGAAAGTTTCTTCTTCTACCTCATTTTGTGGAAAAACATCCGTACCAAAAGTACCTATTTGATAAACATCGCTACCAACAACATCTGCAGTTAAAAATGCAGCTTGTCTTGCAAAAGCTTCATCAAGGTCATAGGTATAAGCATAATTAGGTGAAACACCAGCAAAACCGAAAGAGAATTCGTCTAAAAAGCCATTTAAATCAACTCGTTCAAACATACTATCAGGGAATATTTCCGCAAAAGTACCATTACTAAAGCCTGGTGCATTAGCATTATTTGAACCACCTGAACCTTTAAGTGTTTGTTTTGTGTACGCGGTACCGAATTTAATAGATTCTAGACCGAAATCTGTATCTACTAATAAATTTCCGTTCAATTGAACTTGAGTTACTTCAGACTCAGCAGGTGTTCTGCTAAAAATACTGAAGTTAGAACCGATTTCATTAGGAGTAATTTCTTGTGAGCCATTATTCCAGTTAACATTAAAGCCTGGTACATCACCTTCTCTATAGAAATACTCTTTACTTGATAAATCTGCCGAACCTAAAATAATTCGGGCGTTAGCACCTAAACCATCATCTTTACCATTATCTGTCTCAGATTTTGAATTATGCAGATCTAACGTAAAACTTAAATCATCTGTTGCAAACCATTCAACATTAAAACCCGTGGCTTTTGAATCAACTTCAGTGGTTTCACGAAATGCGGTAAATGATCCATCATCACCAGATGAGTTGTAATAAATAGCCGTACCATTTTCATCTAACTCGTACGAATTAGCATTACCACCAAATGAACCATTCCAAACACCCCAAGAAAGAGAATTATTACCTGTTACGGCATTTGAGATTGTATGATCAAGTGTAAAAACTAAATCATCTGTTGCAGCATATTGGAAGGTAACTTGAGCATTAGTTCGCTCACGTTGCACATCATCTTGTGAATAGCTTATTTCTTGAGGAAAAAATGAAGCTGCAATGAATTGATCATTTTCAGCATCATAATATTGTTTAGCAACGTTGCCATCGGCATCTACAGGTCTATTATCAATAAAGTTTTCAGGTTCTAGATTTATACCGTGAGTTCTAGACCATGAACGTACATTAGCGGCTTGTCGTTGAAAGTCTCTGCGATGATAAGAGAAATTAGCTGAAACACCAAAACGATCATCATCAAACGTATTACTATACATACCTGCGAATTCAGGCGTTATATCGTCACCTGCTTCTACCGAACTATCATGATTACCCTTCGCCATAAAAGTAAATTTCTGACCTGGGTTTTGTAATGGTTTGGCCGTAACAATGTTTACGGTTGCACCTAACCCACCTGTTGGGATATCTGCACGAGCTGTTTTAATCGTTTGTAGTTCGCTAACGCCTTCAGATGATAGGTTTTCAAAGTTAAATGAACGTGTAAAGCCAGTACCAGCCATTTGACGACCATTTAAAGTAACCAAATTAAACTCAGGACCAAAACCACGAGCAGTAATTTGACTACCTTCACCATTACTACGGCTAATTGTTATGCCTGTAATACGTTGTAATGATTCTGCTAAGTTAGTATCAGGGAATTTACCCATCTCTTCTGCAGAAATAGCATCTACAACACCCGACATATCGCGTTTAATATTCATTGAACGTACTAAACTACCGCGTATACCTTTAACTTCAATAACTTCTATTTCAGCTTTTGGCTCAGTTAATGGTGCTTCTTCCGCGAATACACTATGGCTTAAACCTGAAGCTAAAATTAATGAGATACATGTTGCTATATGTTTTTGTTTAAATTTAATGTTTTTCATGTGAACCTACTTTTTAAAAATTTGTTTAGAAATGAGCAGTAAAAACCGCTCGATTTTTAATTATGGCTTGGACTAAGGATTACTAATAAGTACGTTATCGATTCGGTACTCAGCACCCTCGCCTGTTGCCCATAGGGGGAAAAACATCACAACATCTATCTGGCTAATATCTAAACCAGCATCAAATAAAGTTTGTAGAGAAAAAGTATAGGTTTGCCATTCACCCGTTACCGGTGCAACACCTTCTTGACTATCTGTCATTGGCAGTTCAGCAAAAGTCTCATTATCACCTGACTCTATTTTGAAAAACCATGTAGACGCAGGATCAGTTGGTGCAGTAATCACTTTCATATCAAATTTAACAACACCAGTCGCTAATAAATGAGAGGCATCTAAATAAACATCATCGTCAGCTAAAAGCCCCATAACAGTAGGTGTAGCGCCAATAACAAATTGAGCAGTCATGCCATGTTCAGTACCGTCGTTTTCAAGTGTTGGTGTTGAACCACCACAACAATCCCAAATACTCCACATCTCTTTAGCTTGCTCGTCAAATAAAACAAAACCATCTGAATTACTTTCAGCGGTAGGATCGTAAATCTTTACGTTATCAACACGGTAAACAGAGCCTTCACCTTCGCCCCAAGTAGGAAAAATCATAAGAACGTCAATAGCACTTAAATCAAAACCAGCCGTTGCTAAATCAGATAGGTTAAAAGTATAAGTTTGCCATTGGCCTTCAACAGGAGCTGTAGCTTCAACACTTGTTGTTAAAGACACTTCAAAAGCAGATGCTGCATTATCGGTTTCTACTTTAAAAATCCAATCAGTGCTTGAATCGCTTGGCATGTTAACTACTTTCATCTCAAACTGGATAACACCATTAGTGATAATACCTGTAGCATCAAACGGAGCGGGTTGAGTTGTATTAGGGTCTCTTGAAATAAAGCCCATTACTGTTGGTTCTGAACCAATAGAAAACTCTGAAACATTAGTATGAGCATCGTCATCTAACTCAACTGTTGGTGTAGAACCGCCACAACAGTCCCAAAGGGGCCAGCTTGGATTTGCACTTTCTTCAAAAATAACTAACTCAGGTGATACCGTGTCAGCAGCAATGTTTAAATTAGTGATTTGGTATACAGCGCCTTCTCCAGCTCCCCATGCAGGGAATACCATAACAACATCAATAGCACTCAGATCTAAGTCTTTGTCAGCAAAAGCTTGTAATGGAAAAGTATAGGTTTGCCATTCGCCTGCAACAGGAGCAACACCTTCAACACTCTCTGTTAACAAGAAATCTGCAGCCGTTGAACCTTCTGAACTTTCCATTTTAACGAACCATTCAGCGCTCGCATCATTTGGAGCTGAAACAACTTTCATGTCAAAACTTAACGTACCTGTTTCAACAAGTGGCGATGCATCAAATGGGCTAGGCGTACCAACTTCTGCATCAATAAATTCAGCACGTGATATAAAACCATTAACCGTTGGTTCTGCACCAACATAAAACTCCATTACGTCGCCTTTTTCAGCGTCAGTCATTAATGTAGGAGTTGAACCACCACAACAATCCCATGCAGGCCAGTTAGGGTTAACCGCGCCAGAAAAAATAGTTAAGTTTTCCGCAATACCCGTAGATGGAGGTGAAGGAATTGGTGCTTCGCCTTCTACTAGTGCATCTTCTAAACTGTCGTAACCAGGACGAACAGTTTCACAACCTTTACCTGTGTCTGGGTTTTGCTGACATTCGTAAACACGAACATAATCAATCTCAAATGACTGGCCATTTGCAAAAGCTTCGGCATCTATGCCTAAGTTATTTACATTTTCAGGCCAATCGCCACCTACAGCAAAGTTTAAAATAAGAAAAGAATTCTTGATCGAATGGAGCATTTTCCCAGAAAGTTGTTAACTCACCACTTACATTATCGAAGTTTTCAGTAAACCAACCTCTGTGTGATAAGCCAACAGCCTCATCTCTACTGTTAGTTCTAACTTCAGATTTACGCTGTGTAGCATATAAGTAATCATCCACATACCAACGGATCTCACCTTCTTGCCATTCAACAGCATAAGTATGAAAATCATCAGCAGGATTTATGTTATCGGGAAGTGTATAAGAAGTTCCTGAACTAGAATTGTCAGGCCATGCTTTACCATAATGTAATGTACCGTGAATGTTAGCTTCTACATTTCCATCAGCATCTACAGTATTAAGATTTACTGTTTCTAAAATATCTATTTCGCCAGATTTAGGCCAGCCGCCATAAACTTCATCGGTTGGTAGCATCCAAAAAGCAGGCCAGCTACCTTGTCCGCTGGGTAATTTAGCACTTATTTCAAAACGACCGTATTTAAAGTCGGCTTTGTAACGAGAGATAAGTCTTGCTGAAGTATAAGGAAGGTCTGCATTATCGTCGGCAGGAAGTGCAACAATACTTAACTTACCGTCACTAACAAATGAGTTGTCAGCACTATCGGTATAACATTGTTTCTCATTATTACCGCCACCGTCACAATTAACTTCATGAGTCCAATTTTTGGTGTTTATTACTGAACTATCGAATTCATCTTCCCATATTAATTTCCAATCACTTACGGGTTGAGATGGGTCTACAGCAGCGGTGTTAGTTTCAGTTTCAGCTCCACCGCCACAACCTAATAGTGTAAGCGATGAAACAACAGCCAATAATGGCGCTGTTTTTAAATTTTTATTCATAAATGTCCCCGGTTTTCATTATGGTTTCGTTTGCACTTTTAGCATTCTGTTTTATTCTTTTATGCTGGCTTGTTTATAAGAATTGTTTTACAGCCATACTCAAGTACACGAATATTTTGATATCGACTCTGTAATGTTTTTTAATAGAATTGATACCAGTGAAGCATATTGATTCAAAAAATATTAAGTAACAATTCAAATGCGGCATCATGGTCAAACGGTGCGGTAATAAAAGTTTTTAATGAGGTGAAACGATGAAACGAGACAAAAACAAGATGAAAGGTTTATAACGCTTAGTATCGTTTAGACTCTACAATTTGTTGTATAGCCGAGCTGTAGTTGCGACTTACTTTTAGCTGAACATCGTTACCCAAATCAAGAATACTTTCACTATTACGCATAGGTTTAATACTCTTAATATAGCTAACATTTACCAAAGTGGATTTATGAATGCGAGTAAATATTTTAGGGTCTAACTGACTTTCAAGTTTTTTCATGGTGATGCGTACAATATGTGTTTCATTGTTTTCATGAATACACATGTAATCGCCAGCAGCATCTATCCATTGTATGTCTTTAACAGGTACAAACACTTTTTCATGATCATTATTTTTAATCACTAATTCTTGCACAAATAAAGAAGGTAATGGGCTGTCCGACTCTAACCAATCTTCAAGTTCAGAAACAGAAATACCTGAACTCTCGCCTAAAGCTTTAAGCAACTTAAACTTTTCTTTAACTGAATTATTATCGGTCTGATCTTCAGCCTTGTTAACTCTAACGCGTTGCATTATACGTTCAACTGTCTTTTGTAAACGCCCTAAATTAGCGGGTTTTAATACATAATCTATAGCATTCAACTCAAACGCATCAATAGCGTATTCGCCATAAGCGCTTACAAAAACTATCATAGGCAAGGTATCAGACTGTAAGGCTTGTACAACTTCAATACCGTTAAGGCCAGGTAAACGTAAATCTAGAAAGAGCACGTCGGGTGTTAAGGTATTACACAAATGAATAGCTTGATCACCATCACTTGCTTCAGCAATTACTTTTATTTGAGGGATTTTTTCGAGGCGAAGACGAAGCCCTTCTAACGCGAGAGGTTCATCATCAACAATTATGGCGGTTAAAGGTACTTCATTCATGACTAACTTACTTCTCAAAAGGAATGGAAATTAACACGGTTGCTCCGCCATTTTCACTATTGGCAAGATCTACATCAAAATCTCCATTAAACATAGCATCTAATCGAGCTTTTGTATTTGACATACCTATACCAAAACCTTCGTTTAATTTTTTATTCAAACCTTGCCCATCATCAATAACTTTTAACACGAGTCTGTCATGAACCTTTTGCGCTTGAATAATGATAGACCCGCCCTCTTTACGTAATTCAATCGCGTATTTAATAGCGTTTTCAACAAGAGGCTGCAATAACATGCTCGGCACCCGACAGCTCAAAGCATGAGTGTCTATGTCTATCTCTACATGTAAGCGGTCGCCAAATCTAACTTTTTCAATAGATAAATATAAATCTAATAGCTCTAATTCTTTTTTTAACGTCGTTTTACTTTTATCGTTTTTATCTAATGAATATCGAAAAAAGTCACACAACTTATCAAGCATTTCATTGGCTTTATCATTTTCATTTTTATAAATAAGAGTAGAAATCGCATTCATCGTATTAAACATAAAATGAGGATTTAATTGATAACGCAACATTTCTAATTGAGCTTCTTTCGCTAGCGTCTGAGCCCTAAGTAACATCTCATGTTCTTTCTGTAGTTTGGTGTTGTACAACATAATAAAGAAGATGGACGTCCACACAAACATAGTTGTTAACGAAAACAATAACCAGCCACCAAACTCCAACATATTCCATGCTTCATTCCACTCTTGCTGGTAAACAATCACTTTATAGAAGCTCAATTTCATAACATTGAAAATTAGCCCGAATGCTGAGGCAGATATAAAGCTATAAAATAAGGTTTGATTAAGAGGGAGATGAACGATTTTACGTATAAGTAACCACTGAAAATACGACAGTAAAAAGCCGCTTAGGGTTTCTAATACTAAATTGAGAAATTGTCGAGTAAAGTCAAAATCAGTGTGATCAAGTTGCGGTCTGATAATCGCTAAAAACACGATGATGCTATAACCTAACCAACCTGCTATTTGTAAGGTCCAAAATTGATGACTTTGTTTTGAGAAAGATTGTGAACCTAACTCTAACGTACTTTCTGACTGTTTATTTCCCATAACATCAATTAAACCATTTAGTGAAAAGAATGTGCAACCTTGGCGTTAATATATAGCAAAGTATGAGATAAAGAGTTTTATTTGCGGTAACACGTGCAGATAGAGAGATAAGTGAGGCGATAGAGCAAAGTATAAACAACTACTTGAGACAATATTATTGAGATATTCTACTTTGTAGAAGTATTGAAAAATGTTAAACCATCAAAGTACTGAGTTAAAAGAATTAAAATCTAAAGAACGGTGATTTATTACACGTCAATTCTATTTTATTGTTGAAACCAGCTACTTTAATGATTAGTGAGCACGTATTTAAAGTATTATTTACTGTTCATGCTTAATTTTAAGACCTGATAAAAATGCTGATAAAACATCATCAGAACATTCTTTATAGTTTTTATGATTAACGTTTCTGAAAAAGGCGCTTAACTCATATTTACTTAAGGTTATTTTACCTAATTCTAAAATAGCTAACACTTCATCAGCTTTTAAAGATAAGGCTATTTTAAGTTTATTAAATATAGCGTTATTGTTTAGGCTATCTTCTGCGTCACGTTTAGGGCCATCACTTGGGCCGCGTTGGTCTTCAATTAAGCCATTTAAAAAAGCGGCTAATTCAACATCCAATAATTCTTTGTATGTAGGATCATTTTTTTCAATAAAAATTTGAGTGAGTTGTTCTGCTGAAACCTGACATTGTCCAAGTTCAAAAATAGAACAAACTTTATCATTGTTAAAATCAAAAATATTACACACACGTCGAAGAATTACATTATTTATCATTAAGTTGCCTAAAAGGTATAAATTGCTTTGAAAGATATTTTCAAAAGATTTATCTATTATAACTCAAGCGCCAAGAATTAGGCTTATAGATTTATTAAAAATTAACCTTTTAGGTATATTTTTAAGCTATGTCAAAAACTGGGTTTTAGATTGTCGAGATTTGATCACATTCTTCAGATCTAATGCTGCGTTTTCTTTTGAAGGTTTTAGCTCAATGCCTTCATGATTCAATAACCATAATTTACGCTCTATTCCGCCAGCATAACCCGTTAACGAACCATTAGAGCCAACGACTCTGTGGCATGGCACAATAATACTTATCGGGTTTCTGCCGTTTGCACCACCTACTGCTTGCGAACCTTTAGGTTTATTCACCATTTTTGCAATATCAAGATAACTCGCTGTTTCACCAAAAGGTATGATTGATAAACACTGCCATACACTTTTCTGAAATTCAGTGCCTTTAGGATCGAGCGGTACATTAAACTGACTCAACTCACCATTAAAGTATTGTTCTAACTGCTGCTTACATAATTCAGTGATGTGATTTGGTTTAATTTCTGAGGTTTGATCACCACAAAAAATCACATGAGCTAAACCTTTCTCTGTGGCTTTGCATTCAATTAAGCCTAACGGAGAGTTGAAATAATCAGTATAACTTTCGCTTTTATTTTGACTTTCTTCGCGACTGTTTTTGATTTTACTATTTTTATTGGCAGTACTTTTATTAGCGATCATGATAACTGGCTCCATAATTGAAACGTTAAATAGCTACGCCAAGGTGACACTTGCTCTGGCGTGAAGTCGGTTTTAAATTGGTCTTTAAGTTGTTCCATGGCTTTTTTCACACCTAAATCCCCACCTAAAAAAATGTCAGGATCACTTAAGCCTCTTAGTTGAGCATATTCAACTGTCCAAGGGCCTATACCTTTTAGCTTGAGCCATTCGGTAGGATCATTCGGTTCATTACTTGTTATATAATGTTGCGCTAAGTTTCTTAGTGTTTGTTTGCGGGAACCTGGCATTTTAAAAAAGTCTAATTCACAATCAACAATAGCTTGAGGCGATGGAAATAAATAACGTTCTTGCTTTGGCTTAGTGTTTTCAGCATTAACATTTTTAGTGTTCGTGTCTTCGATATTATTCTCGACTTTAACGCCTAAATTAATAACCAACGTTTCAACTAAGTTTCGTGCCGCTGTCACTGATATTTGTTGTCCGAGTATGGCTCTTATTCCCGCTTCATACATATCCCAAATGCCTGGTAACCGAATTCCAGAATTAAGAGAGAATCCATCAACAAAGCTTTGTTGGAGATCATGCTCTACAGACTTTATGTCTACGTCTAAATCTAAAATGCGTTTTATATTATTCACAATACTTTTTAAATGCTTTACATCATTAAGTTCAATTTCAACATCAAACAAATGTTTGTCTTTATTATGTATTGCAGTAAAGCTACCTGTGGTGTCTAACCAATTAAAAGTACGACCATAGCTGCTGCTATCGCCCCACTCTAAACCTTTTATTGCTCTGGCTTCGAGTAACTTTTGCATATACGGCCAGTCGAATGGTGGGCGGTAATATAATTTAAGCTTTAACTTATTAAGAGAATTCATCTTAGATTTCCGTAATGACGATGGTGTTAAATTTAGCTGCGATTGAAAGCAATCATTAAAACGTCTGATACTTGAAAACCCACTAGCTAAAGCCACTTCGGTAATCGGTAATTGCGTTTGATGAAGTAACTGTTTAGCAAATAAACATTGTTGATAAAGTACATATGCCTTGGGCGACATGCCTAAATACTTATCGAAGAGTTGGCGTAAATATCGATCACTAATCCCTAACCTTTCTGCAAGTTCGGGTAATGAATTTTGCTGTAAAGCGCCTTCATCAATTAATCGAATAGCTCTATCAAGTGTTGCGTTTACCCCTTTCCATGCGGGCGAGTTTGGCGCACTGTCAGGTCGACAACGTAAACAAGGACGAAAACCTGCATTGGCGCATTCAACGGCGCTTGAAAAATATAAAACATTTTCTTCTTTAGGCGGACTAACAGGACAAATACTTCGACAATATATTTTAGTGGTTTTCACCGCTGTAAAAAACTTACCATCAAAACGCGGATCACGAGACAAGCGAGCTTTTTGACAAACGTTAGGGTCTAAAGGAGATAACCCTAAAGCAGATCCCCCTGAAGTAGCTGAGTTTAAAACACCTGAATCTAACATAAACACTAACCTAACTAAGCAACTAATCCAAACGGCAGAAGCACATCATAACGTGTTTTTTGGTATAAACTAGCCAGATTCGGAACTGAAACTAAAGAAACTCCTTTTACAAACAACATATCTACGTTCGCCTCATTATTTACCTGCACGCACTTGCTCATTTAAACAACAACACAGATTAGACCAGCTTATTTTCAGACTAAAACACCAAAAACTACTTTCAAAGCAGTTTTTTATCCTGAAAAAATCAGAAATACCCACATTAATTATTACTGATGTCATCTATGATTGTTTTTTTAACTAAGAAATAAGTAGAGGTACAAATGAAAGTTTTAGTCTTAGGCTCTGGAGTTATAGGAGTCACCAGTGCTTGGTATTTAGCTAAGTCAGGACATGAAGTCACCGTTGTTGACAGACAAACAACCGTTGCTAACGAAACAAGCTTCGCCAATGCAGGTCAAATATCTCCAGGATATTCTGCACCTTGGGCAGCTCCAGGTATTCCAGCCAAAGCAATTAAATGGTTGATGCAAGAGTTAGCACCTTTAAAAATTAGCACGCGAGATTTAGATATGGAAACCTTGCTATGGATGACCAAAATGGTTGCCAACTGTAATAGCAAAGATTATCACATCAATAAATCACGAATGATGAGAGTGGCTGAATATAGTCGTAACTGTTTACGAGACCTTCGTAGTGAAATTAATATTGAATACGAACATAGAACACAAGGTACTCTGCAATTGTTCCGTACAGAAAGCCAAGTAAAAAGCTCTAAAAAAGACATTCAAGTGTTAAACGAATGTGGTGTTGATCATCAAATACTAACACCTGATGAATGCTTAGCTTATGAACCTGCACTAAAACATACAATCAATAAAGTGGTTGGTGGTATTCGTTTACCAAATGATGAAACAGGCAACTGCCATATGTTTGTAACTGAACTAGCAAAAGAGTGCGAAAAGTTGGGTGTTAAGTTTGTTATGGATACTGATATTCAGAAACTAAATAAACAAGGCGATGAAATAACAAGTGTTACAACAGATAAAGGTGAGTTCACAGCTGACGCTTATTTAATGGCGCTGGGCTCCTACTCTACTCATATGCTTTCAGATATTGGTATCAAAGTACCTGTTTACCCTGTTAAAGGTTATTCATTAACTATACCTATTGAAGATTACTCTGCGGCTCCTGAATCAACAATTATGGATGAAACCTACAAGGTTGCGATTACACGTTTAGGCGACCAAATACGTGTAGGGGGCACAGCTGAAATAACATCTTATAACTTAGCGTTAACTGAAAAACGTCGTAAGAATATTGAGTTTTCAGTGGCTGATTTATTTCCTCATGCTGCTGATTTAGCCAAAGCTGATTTCTGGACAGGTTTAAGACCAATGACACCTGACGGCACACCTATATTAGGTAAAACAAATATCGAAAATTTATTCTTGAACACAGGTCATGGAACTTTAGGTTGGACGATGTCTTTAGGCTCGGCGAAATTTATTAGCGACATAATTAGTTGTAAACCGCCAGACATTGATGATTCTGGCTTATCCATCGCACGTTACGCGCATTAGGAGGTGACATATGGCTAGATCAGCAACTGCAGTTATTAAATTAAATGCAATTAAACAGAACTATTTATATGCAAAATCACTTGCTAGAAACACTAAAGCCATTGCCACAGTTAAAGCTAATGCCTACGGGCATGGTGCTGTAGAAGTGGCTAAAGCGTTAGCAGATGTCGCTGATGCTTTTGGTGTAGCGTGTATTGAAGAAGCAAAAGAGTTACGTGATTCAGGTATTACACAACCTATTTTATTATTAGAAGGTTTCTTCACCGCTGATGAATTAGAGTACATCAGTGAAAATAATTTATGGTGTGTTATACATTCACAGTATCAACTAGAGGAATTAAAAAAAGCAAAATTAACTCAGCCCATTCATATTTGGTTAAAAATGGATTCAGGCATGCATCGCTTAGGGTTCTTACCTGAAGAGTATTTTGATGTATGGCATCAACTAAACCAGTTAAGCCAAGTAGAACAGATTGTTCACATGAGTCATTTCTCATCTTCAGATGATGTTACTTCAATCGAAACCCAGCAACAAACAGAGTTGTTTATAGACACGCTTGGAGATTTACCTGGAGAAGTTAGTTTAGCCAACTCTTCAGCTATTTTAAATAATGCTGTATCTAGACATCAATGGATCCGTCCTGGAATTATGCTCTACGGTGCTTCACCTATTGATAGCGAGTTTGTTGGCAAGTCTCTTCGGCCTGCCATGATGTTTAAAGCCAAAGTGATATCTCAACGCACTATTAATCCAGGTGAAACAGTCGGCTATAACTGCCTATGGAAAGCTGAAGAAACCACTCAAATCGGCACGGTTTCAATTGGTTATGCTGATGGGTACCCGAGGCATGCAGCTAACGGTACGCCTGTTTATATTAATGGTAAGCAGAGTAAAATATTAGGTCGAGTATCTATGGATATGCTTATGGTAGATCTGTCGATGTTTGAAGATCAGAACTGTATTGGATTTGATGTTGAACTTTGGGGGGATAATATTTTAGCAAACAAAGTCGCTCAATATTCTGAAACCATTGCCTATGCGCTATTTTGTGGTTTAACACGCAGAGTGAGTAAACAGTATATTAGGTAAGTTTACATGATTTATAGAATGCTTAAATCACTCTAAAATCTAATGAACAGCGCCCAAGTTTATTTCGGCGCTGTTTTATATTTCTGTTATACCTGAGATTAGACCTATCATCATATCTGAGGTAAAAGCTGATATTATACCAAACGGATTAATTTATTGCTCACTTAGCGAGAATTTAAAGGCTTAGAGGCACAGGTTCATAGTTCCAGACTGAACCTAAGCACCTACATCCATGTAGGCGAGGCATTGATTAAAGAGAATGGTTATTCTCGGTAACTGCTCCTGCGTTACCCTAATGTCCTACATCCATGTAGGAACCTTGTCAAAATCAATAACGCGGCATATGAGCCTTTAAATTCTCGCCCTTCGGGAGCTCATTAGCAAACTGATAACATCACAAAATTAAAAAAATATAGAATAACTATGTTTAATCAATTTTGCTTGTTCTAAGCTTGCTAATGTAGCTCTAAGTTGCTCAATAAATTAATCCGTTTGGTATTAGACTTGAGCTAATTCAAGTTGCTCTTGGTAAACCGCTCTCACTTCATCAGCGATTATTTTTACGCCTTGCTCTACAACAATGTCGTCTTGTGCGTAAGATATACGTATACACTCATATTTATGCTGCCAGCTATCATCTATCCCAATAAAGAAGTCTTCACCAGGAATAACTAATACACCTTTAGCTTTCAAACGCTGATATAACGCTTTTGAATGAATAGGTAAACCTTCAAACCAAACCCATAAGAAAATAGCGCCTTCTGGTTTATGTATTTTAAAAGGTACATCAGCAAGGTTATGCTTTAAAAGCTCAACTGTTTTCTCTGCTTTTTGTTGATAAAAGGCCTTAACGTGATTTGTTAATCCTTGAATATCATTATTATTAAATAAGTTTTTACTTAACGCTGGACCTAAATTACCGCAAGAAAGATTAGTGATGATATTTGCATTGGTGAAGTCTTTAATAAACTTCTCGTTAGCAATCACAATTCCCGTTCTAATGCCTGGCAAACCGAGTTTAGATAAACTTAATACAACAATAGTATTTTCATTCCAGTAAGGTTTAGCGTCAGTAAATAAAATATTAGGAAATGGTAAACCATAAGCACCATCAATAATTAATGGAATGCCCGCTTCTTTAGCTAACTTATCTAAATGAACAATCTCATCATCAGTGATCACATTACCTGTTGGATTTGTAGGGCGCGATACCGACAAAGCAGCCATGCTGTTATCAATGCTTAATTTAGAAAAATCTACATGATATTTAAAAGTATCATCATCTATAATTTCAATGCTAGGTTTAGTTGATGAGAAAAACTCATCTGATAATCCAGCATCGGCATAACCTATATATTCAGGAGCTAGAGGAAAATGAATAGTCTTTTTATCGCCATTTGGCATTGTGCCTGCCAACATATTATAAAGAATGAAAAAAGCTGACTGACTACCATTAGATACAGCAATATTTTTGTCGCTAACAGCCCAGTTAAATTCTTTGGCCAAATAGTTAGCTAATTGCTCACGAAAACCTTTCTCACCTTGAGGAGATTGATAAATGCCTAACAAGCTATGACGAGCAACAGGATCTTTTACAATAGCCGATAATTGTTCTTCAAAATAAGCTTCAACTTCTGGCACTCTTCCAGGGTTCCCCCCGCCCATAAATAACATATCTGGGTTTTCATTAAGTGCGCTACCTAGGTCATCCATTAATTCAACAATGCCTGATTTTCCAGTGAATTTTTGGCCGAAGTTAGAATAATTCATTTAAAGTTCTCGTATCTAATAAAGTGTTAATGTGACAGCAATTAATATTAATGCCTAATATCTTTCAATAACCTTAGCACGGGTTATATATCCCTAAATGATACACTTAAAGCTATTCAAAATAAGCTCTAAACACATATTTTTTCTCGAAATAATGTAACGCTTAATGAAAAGTTAAATACCTCTCATATTAATCTTCAATCATTACCATCATGATGCCTTTTAAAACATTTTCACCATTTAAGTGCAACATCAACACAAACGACAATATATACCTCTTTAAAATCAATAGATTAACTCTGGCTCATGTTTTGCTACATGCTTAAATAACTTTTATTAATTTGTATTCACCTTGTGTGCTTCAAATTAAGCAGTCTGAAGCGAATGTCGATAAGGATCATGTATTTTGAACTTGCTGTTATCACCTATCAACTCCCTCATAAAAATAGCGGGGATCACCTACGTAACTATTTTTATCTTGCTCTACACTATTGCTCTTTATGCCGCATCGTTAACATTACAAGGCATTAGTTTAGGTGTTATTTTTTTATGCTATTTTTATTTAGTGCTTGGCGTAGCTTTAATCATTCGAAATCAAATAAAACATATAACTCAGGTGCTAGAGAAAATAAATGTTCACGACTTTGATCACAGAAATGTTCATTTCAATAGTTTATTCAACACCAAGTTATTAGAACAACTGTTACGTACTTACAGAGAGTTAGGACGTATAAATAACTATCATGAAGAACGAAATAAAGAAGTAGAATTTTCAGCTGTTCAAGTTATCGAAACATCGTCAAAAGTTAAAATAAACGTGCAAAAGCAATCTGACGCCACCACTTCTACTGCTGCAGCCATCGAAGAATTAAGCCAATCGATCAATGAAGTAAACCAAGAAATATCAAGCACTCATGAATCCTCCCGCTTAGCTTCAGACACTACAGAGCAAGGTAAACAATCATTAGACTTATTAAATGTTGCCGTAAATGATGTAAGCATACGTGCTCAATCTACGCAAAAGCGCATGGTGCTACTAAATGACCTCGTAAAAGATGTAGGAAAGATCACTGAATCCATTCAACAAATATCCCAACAAACCAACTTATTAGCACTTAATGCCTCAATAGAAGCAGCGCGTGCAGGAGATATGGGCAGAGGTTTTGCTGTTGTTGCGACAGAAGTTCGTGAGCTTGCATCAAAAACATCTAACGCTACCGACCTAATTGTTAGCAACATAAATTTAGTTTTAGCAGAAACAACTGAAATCGTTAAAACCATGACAGAAGTTGTAGATAAAACAGGACACAGCCTAGAGCAAGCGGCATTAGTTAATAGTTCGTTTAGTGAAATTTATGCCGCGACAGACAAGGTAAAGTCGCGTATGGAAGCGGTTAGTGCAGCATCACATCAGCAGGCTGCAGCGACCCATGAAATAGCCGAACATATATCACTGGTTGTGATTGGCGCACAAGAAAATGCCAACATAGCAAATCAGTCAGAATCGGTAGCTAATCATCTACGTAAACTAACAAAAACGGTTGTTTAGGAGTATTTATGGAACATCTATTTATAAGCGCTATCGTATTTTTCATCATCAGTGCCTTTGCTATAAGAAAAATCAAAAAAAATAAAGTTAAAGCATCGCAACTAACAGGTATCAATTATATAACGCAGTTAAAACCACTTATCTCGTTAGTTCAACAACATAGAGGTTTAACCTCGGCATGGTTAAACGGAGATGAAAGCGTAAAAGCTAAACGTAATAGTCTTCAAAAAGATATAAAACAAGTCATTCATTTATTAAATACAACTGACTTAAAAATGAATGAACGGTGGATGAGTTTTAGCGATCATTGGGAGCGCATGCTTGAATTTAGAATTAAGCCATCAGTAAGTAACAGCTTTGATCAGCATTGCTCTCTTATTAAAAACTTATCTTATTTATTGGAAGATACTTCTGAAGCATACTTTCTAACTTCTGAGCATCACAATGGTTTTCCTAATATAGGTTACGCATGGCGTGAGTTGGTTGTATTAACCGAAAACATAGGACAAGCAAGAGCTATAGGAACAGGTGTTAGTGTACAAAAGCATTGTTCAAGTGTAGATAAAATAAGGTTGAATTTTTTAGCTGAGAATATGAAAAACATATCAGCTGATACTTTAGATGGTTTACATTACTTACCAGACGAAATAGAGAAGCATAATAGCTATATAAAAACAGCCAAGTCGAAGATTAAAGCGTTAACTTTGGTTATTGAAAAGGATTTGGTAAACACTGTAGAAATAACACTTAAAAACCAAGATTACTTCGCCATGGCAACGACAACGATAACGGCTTTTGATGACATTTTTTATCACCAAGTTGAGCAATTGAAAAGATTAATATAATGGTCACCTGAACTTGGAATAAGGCGATAAAGGTTATTTTAATAAACGAGTTAAACCTATTTGAGACTTTTGTTTTAAGTAATCACACACCTTCCAGCTTTGAGGGTTCCAGCCTAACAGAAAACGATAAAAGTCTGCCCAAGCAACAGGATAAAGTCGTGTTGTTTCTTCGGCTAAAGCGTCGAAGTCGAGCGCGTTATTATTCGCTATAAGCGCCTGTTTTAGCTGAGTAAGGTATTCATCTAAAATTAAACTATCAAACTCAATAAGTTTATCTTCATCTAAACAGCTGCCAACAAGGTAGGCTAAATCTTTAACACCAGAGCCACGCCCTATGTATTGGAAATCAACGGCTGCAACTTCTTCTCCTGAAGGATGAAAACATAGGTTTTCGAATTTAGCATCACCATGAAGCAAAGTTTGAAACTTTGCGTTGTTAAGCACATTATCGATAAGCTTAGCATGGGTTTTAAACTCACTGTTTGCCATCGACTCTAACTCATCCTGTCGAGTAGCTAAATGCCAGTAGGTACCTATTTCCCATAAGTTAGTTGCAGTACTTCCCATAAACTTTGCATGAAAATAAGCTAACCACCTTATGGCAAGTCGTAAACTGTTCCAGTCAGCAATATCTATACGTTCGAAAAATCCAGCATCATCGAGATCTTCCATAATAAGTAAGGTGAAGTTATTCGCGGCATCAGTATAGCTTGCAAATAATTTAGGAACTTTACAAAAAAGAAAAACTCTCTTGGGTTATCTTTAGGAGCATTAGTTAAAGAAGCATTAGCCTGTGAAGAGTAATCTTGATAAAAGTTTGCTTCAACTTGGTAAGATTTTACTTTTCGTTGATGACTCGCTGAAGTGTTCCAGCCTCTTGGATGTGTACCTGCACTTTCAGGTGCTATCACTTTAACAATATAACGCGTGTGAGAGTTTGTACTACTACAGCGGATAATTTGCCCGTAACCACTCCATAATGATTGTACTTCTTCTTCAAGTACAATCGTTTCGTCTTTTAAAAGACGTTTTATTTCAGCTAAAACATTCATCAGATCAAGCATATGAATAAGCTCTACTTTTTCCACAGGACATTAATTAATGCACCACTGATCACTAAAGCACCGCCAATTAAAGTCGTGGTTAGCGGAATTTCACTAAACCATAACCAACCAATTAATATAGAGAAAACTACTTGAACATAAGCATAAGCCGTAGCTTTATTTGCATCCGCACTGTGTAGCGCTTTAGTTAAACCAACCTGCCCTATTTGAGTAAAAATACCGACTAATACAAGTAAACCTAAAGCAGGTAATGAAGGCATAACAAAGTCACTACCTAATAAAGCAATGGCAATAGGTAGAGAGACAAAAGGAAAATAAAAGATGATCACTGAACTATCTTCAGTTTTAGTTAACTTCTTCACTAAAACATACGCAACAGCGCTACCAAAAGCACCTAAAACAGCCGCTCCAATACTTAGCCATGAATATGGCATAGTTGATAATTCAGCACCTGAGAATTGCATGTTAGGCGAAACCATAACACCTAAACCTAACAGGCTAACTACAATACAAAGCAATGTAGAACGTTGTACTTTTTCTTTTAAAAATATCACGGCAAGCACAGCTGTAAATACAGGATGTAAATATTGTAAAACAGTCGCTTCAGCTAGAGGCAAAGTGGTTACAGCATAATAAACAAAAATAAGGGCAACAGCACCTACGGTTCCTCGTGCTATTAATAAAGGTTTATTATTTCCCCATAATGATATCTTCTTACGTTTTATATCAGCATAACTAATAAGCGCCGAAACAATCGCCCTCGCTGCCACTATTTCTAATACAGGAATACCATAAGTGCTTACTGATTTAACACAAGCTGCCATAAGAGCAAAGCCAAGTGCAGAAAGGAGCATATACCAGACACTAATAGGCATAGAGTTTTTTAATGATAAAAACATGAAAAGCTAATTAAATAAGGAAGTATTGAATGATATATTTTACGCTTATCATTTTAGGAATAGTAGCGCTGTTAAAATAAATTTATACAGCACTATTAAACAGGAGCTGTTAACGAATTACCAATGAACAGGATCAACTTTATAATATTGTTTTAACTGTTGATAAAGCGCAGGATATTGATGATTGAATTGATGTGATTGCTCAAAAAACACCTCACTAACAACAGCAAAAAATTCGGCTGGATTTGTAGCACCGTAATAATCAAAAAGTGACGATTTACCTGATTCAGCCTGTTTCTTAAGTATTTCAAATTGTTTAGAAAAAACATCAGACCAAGACTTATAATTCTGATTTTTACCTAAAATTGGGGCTCCATTAGCACTTCCATCTTCTTGGTCGAGTTGATGTGCAAACTCATGAATCACAACATTATGTCCATCATCTGGTATTTCAGCACCTTGTAAAGTATCTTGCCAAGATAATACTATTTTACCAATTTCCCAAGACTCTCCTGACAAGGCGATTCTATTTGTATATTGCACACCATCTGCATTTCTTATTTGCTGTTCTTTAACAAAGGCACTTGGATAAACGAGTATGGTATTTAATTTAGGGTAGTAATCAGTTTTCCTATTGAGTAACAATAAACAAGCTTGCGCTGCGATCGTTATTCTTATCTCATCAGTTATTTCAATACCGTTACAGCCAACGAAATCTTTTTCAGCTAGAAAGATCTGGATATGTTGTTTTAGTTGTAATTGTAAGTCGGTTGGCATTCCTTTGAAATAAGGCATGCGACGTTGAATGATTTTACGCCATGCTTTGCTAAAAGGCTTTTTTCTAATAACATCGCGTTTATATTCACGCCAATAAGGTTTACCTACTGAAAAACCAATAAGTAACACACAAATAATAATGGGTAAAAGAAATGACAACATAATAAATTTTCATAGATAAGCGTTATTATGAAATTGGTGCAGTTAGGTGAAATATCAAGTGATAGTAAGTTGATTAATTAATTATTCAACTTGAAGTTAGAGTATAAAAATAAAAAATGCCAAGCAGTTTGACCTGATTGGCATTTTATCAATACTCACTAATTTTTTAGTGACTTAACATGTTATTAAATCATGAAGCTATTGGTTTGCATTTTTTTGATTATCAAAGTATTCATCTAATGTGCCTTGGAAATCGACAACTTTTTTATCTTTAATATCAATGATACGTGTCGCTAAGCTTGATACAAACTCTCTATCGTGGCTTACAACAATCAAGGTACCTTCAAATTCTTTAAGTGCATCATTCAATGCATCTATCGCTTCGATATCCATATGGTTGGTTGGCTCATCCATAATCAAAACGTTTATGTCTTGCATCATTAGCATACCGAATAGAAGACGATTTTTCTCACCACCTGAACAGTTACGCGCTTTTTTATTGGCATCGTCATCTGTAAATAACATACGACCTAACATACCACGAACCGTTAAATCGTTATGACAAGGTCTACGCCATTGCGACATCCAATCCATTAACGTTAATTCGTTCTCAAAGAAGTGTCCACTATCTTGTGGGCAATAACCAACAGATGCATTTTCAGACCACTTAACTACACCTTCAGTAGGTTCTAATTCATTCATCAAGCAACGTAAAAAAGTAGTTTTACCTGCGCCGTTTTCACCAATAATGGCAAGCTTAGCACCAGCTTCTAGCAATAAATCGCCATTCTTAAATAGTGATTCACCATCGAAACCATGCCCTAAACCTTCAAGTTCTAATGCTTGGCGATGCATTTTCTTACCCGCAGCAAAAGAAATTTTAGGTGTTATACGACTTGACGCTTTAACATCATCAAGTTTAATTTTATCCATCTTCTTAGCACGAGAACTGGCTTGTTTAGCTTTAGAAGCGTTTGCACCGAAACGGTTAACAAAGTCTTGCAGCTCTTCTATTTCTGCAGCTTTCTTCTCATTACCGGCTAAAAGTTGTTCACGTAATAAACCTGATTGCGCTAGATAGAATTCATAATTACCTGGGTATATACGTAACTCACCGTAATCAATATCAGCCATATGTGTACACACTTCATTAAGGAAATGTCTATCATGCGAAATGATAATCATGGTGCATTTACGTTTGTTTAGCTCGTCTTCTAACCAACTAATAGTATGAATATCCAAGTTGTTGGTAGGTTCATCAAGTAGTAAAATATCAGGGTTAGCAAATAAGGCTTGAGCAAGTAACACACGAAGCTTTCTACCAGGCGCTACTTGTTGCATTAAACCGTAATGAAAAGACTCGTCAATACCTGCTTCTAGTAATATTTCACCCGCACGACTTTCAGCACTATAACCGTCCATCTCAGCAAATTGACTTTCTAAATCGCCAACACGCATACCATCATCTTCACTCATCTCAGCCTGAGCGTAAATTGCATCTCTTTCTTGCTTTACTTTCCATAAAGCAACATCACCCATAATTACAGTATCAATAACGCTGTATTTTTCGAAAGCGAATTGATCTTGGCTAAGTGTACCGACTTTATTTCCTGTAGAAATAGAAACATTACCAGAGGTAGGAGTAAGCTCACCTGTTAGTATTTTCATGAAAGTCGATTTACCGCAACCATTAGCACCTATCAAACCGTAACGGTTACCGTTGCCAAATTTAGCCGAGATGTTTTCAAACAAAGGCTCAGCGCCAAATTGCATTGTAATGTTCGATGTTGTTATCAAAGGAGTTTCCTAGATTTTTGCTAATGATTATTACAGGCTTATTGAAAAATATAATTACTCATACTTAACTAAAAGACTTAAATTTAAGGTCGCATAGTATACAGGAATAAACGGCTAGCCCCTATCAAACATTACAAAAAAATACAGCTATTTATTATATTAACAGCGCATTTATATCAGCTATCTTGATAAACAAGGATATGTATTAAAAGAAGCTAAACTCATCTTTAATAATTTATAAATTTGAGAGTAGATCAATAAGAATTTATAGGATTGACAAATGCCGTGATTACAGCGATTATTTGAAAGTAATGAAGTGATTAGGTTCGTAGAATTAAACGTACGTTCGTATTAGAGAACAACGTTTAAACCATTTACCATTGGAAGTGTTAGTTTATAAACTTGGTTGAATGATAAACAAAGTAGAGACTTGTTGTGTGTAAATGATAGCTCTCACATTAGAGAAAAAACAACAATACATATTAACCAGCTGAGTTATTGGCTCCCTTTATTTTACTCACAAAAAAAGGCTATCCGTTAGGATAGCCTTTTTTTTGAATTAGAAGCCTAGCAATGACGTGCAAGGAAGCACTAATGCCGTGGGCACATGGATGTGCAGGAGCGGCGTCCGACTATGCTGCATCAATGAACGGCCTTTAGGAGAATACAACTAACAAACGCGTCCTAGCTTCGCGTCTAGAGTATGAACTTTAAAATTTTTCAAACGCCAGAAAGCAAAAAACCCGTAGCATAAGCTACGGGTTTCTTTAAATAGAAGCCTAGCAATGTCCTACTCTCACATGGGAACTCCCACACTACCATCGGCGCTACTGCGTTTCACTTCTGAGTTCGGAATGGGATCAGGTGGGGCCACAGCGCTATTGTCGCTAGACAAAATCGTTTTGTATAGAATGCATTCTATACAATTAATAATCTTAGAAAGCTAAGTAATGCCTCAGCACTACTTTATATAAATACTATTTTCTCTTATTCACACGTTGTATACGTGATGGTGTATTCCTACACCTACCTCTCGGTAATATTGTCAGTCTTCACACAATTCACTTCATAGCCAAAACTATTTAGGTGTTGTATGGTTAAGCCTCACGGGCAATTAGTATCAGTTAGCTCAAGACCTCGCAGTCCTTACACACCTGACCTATCAACGTTGTAGTCTCCAACGACCCTTTAGGGAGCTTAAAGCTCCAGTGAGAACTCATCTCAAAGCCTGTTTCCCGCTTAGATGCTTTCAGCGGTTATCAGTTCCGAACGTAGCTACCGGGCAATGCTATTGGCATAACAACCCGAACACCAGCGGTTCGTCCACTCCGGTCCTCTCGTACTAGGAGCAGCCCTCTTCAATTCTCAAACGCCCACGGCAGATAGGGACCGAACTGTCTCACGACGTTCTAAACCCAGCTCGCGTACCACTTTAAATGGCGAACAGCCATACCCTTGGGACCGACTTCAGCCCCAGGATGTGATGAGCCGACATCGAGGTGCCAAACACCGCCGTCGATATGAACTCTTGGGCGGTATCAGCCTGTTATCCCCGGAGTACCTTTTATCCGTTGAGCGATGGCCCTTCCATACAGAACCACCGGATCACTATGACCTACTTTCGTACCTGCTCGACGTGTCTGTCTCGCAGTTAAGCTGGCTTATGCCATTGCACTAACCGTATGATGTCCGACCATACTTAGCCAACCTTCGTGCTCCTCCGTTACTCTTTGGGAGGAGACCGCCCCAGTCAAACTACCCACCAGACAGTGTCCCCAAGCCCGATTAGGGCCCTAGGTTAGAACATCACGCATACAAGGGTGGTATTTCAAGGTTGGCTCCAATGTATCTGGCGACACATCTTCAAAGCCTCCCACCTATCCTACACATGTAGGAGCAATGTTCACTGTCAAGCTATAGTAAAGGTTCACGGGGTCTTTCCGTCTAGCCGCGGGTATACGGCATCTTAACCGCAATTTCAATTTCACTGAGTCTCGGGTGGAGACAGTGTGGCCATGATTACGCCATTCGTGCAGGTCGGAACTTACCCGACAAGGAATTTCGCTACCTTAGGACCGTTATAGTTACGGCCGCCGTTTACCGGGGCTTCGATCATCAGCTTCGTCCGAGGACTAACCGAATCAATTAACCTTCCGGCACCGGGCAGGCGTCACACCGTATACGTCATCTTTCGATTTTGCACAGTGCTGTGTTTTTAATAAACAGTTCCAGCCACCTGGTTACTTCGACTCTCCTGTGCTTACACCGCAAGGGTTTCACACGAGAGAGCGTACCTTCTCCCGAAGTTACGGTACTATTTTGCCTAGTTCCTTCACCCGAGTTCTCTCAAGCGCCTTAGTATTCTCTACCTAACCACCTGTGTCGGTTTGGGGTACGGTTCCTATATATCTGAAGCTTAGAAGCTTTTCCTGGAAGCATGGCATCAACAACTTCAACTCCGTAGAGTCTCGTCTCGTATCTCAGTGTTTAAATGAAGTCCCGGATTTACCTAAGACAACCACCTACTTACTTTCACACGGACTACCAACGCCGTGCTTGTTTAGCCTACTCCGTCCCTCCTTCGCAATATATAGAAGTACAGAAATATTAATCTGTTTCCCATCGACTACGCGTTTCCGCCTCGCCTTAGGGGCCGACTTACCCTGCCCTGATTAACATGGGACAGGAAACCTTGGTCTTTCGGCGGGGGAGTTTTTCACTCCCCTTATCGTTACTCATGTCAGCATTCGCACTTCTGATACCTCCAGCATGCTTTACAACACACCTTCAACGGCTTACAGAACGCTCCCCTACCACTTGAACCTAAGTTCAAATCCGCAGCTTCGGTGACTAGTTTAGCCCCGTTACATCTTCCGCGCAGACCGACTCGACTAGTGAGCTATTACGCTTTCTTTAAAGGATGGCTGCTTCTAAGCCAACCTCCTAGCTGTCTATGCCTTTCCACATCGTTTCCCACTTAACTAGTACTTTGGGACCTTAGCTGGCGGTCTGGGTTGTTTCCCTCTTCACAACGGACGTTAGCACCCGTAGTGTGTCTCCCGCATATCACTCATTGGTATTCGGAGTTTGCAAAGGGTTGGTAAGTCGGGATGACCCCCTAGCCTTAACAGTGCTCTACCCCCAATGGTGTTCGTGCGAGGCTCTACCTAAATAGATTTCGGGGAGAACCAGCTATCTCCCGGCTTGATTAGCCTTTCACTCCGACCCACAAGTCATCACCGCATTTTTCAACATACGTGTGTTCGGTCCTCCAGTTGATGTTACTCAACCTTCAACCTGCCCATGGGTAGATCGCCGGGTTTCGGGTCTATACCTTGCAACTAAACGCGCAGTTAACACTCGCTTTCGCTACGGCTCCCCTATTCGGTTAACCTTGCTACAAAATATAAGTCGCTGACCCATTATACAAAAGGTACGCAATCACTAGACTAAATCTAGCTCTCACTGCTTGTACGTATGCGGTTTCAGGTTCTATTTCACTCCCCTCACAGGGGTTCTTTTCGCCTTTCCCTCACGGTACTGGTTCACTATCGGTCAGTTAGGAGTATTTAGCCTTGGAGGATGGTCCCCCCATGTTCAGTCAACGTTTCACGTGTGCCGACCTACTCGATTTCATGGTAAGTTTATTTTCGTGTACGGGGCTATCACCCTGTATCGCTCTACTTTCCAGTAGATTCCACTAACTTACAAACCACTTAAGGGCTAATTCGCGTTCGCTCGCCGCTACTAACGAAATCTCGGTTGATTTCTTTTCCTCGGGGTACTTAGATGTTTCAGTTCTCCCGGTTCGCCTCGTTAAGCTATGTATTCACTTAACGATACCCGCCTTACGACGGGTGGGTTTCCCCATTCGGACATCTCAGACTATAACGGTTTTTATCACCTTATCTGAGCTTTTCGCAGATTAACACGTCCTTCATCGCCTCTAACTGCCAAGGCATCCACCACATACGCTTAGTCACTTAACCATACAACCCTAAATAGTCTCGAAAGATATTCAGTACAAGAAGGTGACAAAACCTTCCCAATTGTAAAGTCTGACATTTTCACGCACACAAAGTGTGTCTTGAATAAGAGTTGATAAAACCTTACGGTTTTATCGGGTTGATTACATTTCCGAGGAGGAAACATAATCACCATTATTACTTCCCGATAAAAGAAGTAACAACAGCTTGGTATTTATAACGTACAAACAACAGCGCGACACCGTTGAGTGCTATATAAATACCGGTATTTATATCAGCTTTCCAGATTGTTAAAGAATCAATTTCCAGTACGCATTCGACTGAAAAATTTGGTTTAAAAAACCAAATTTAAATCATCTCATTTTACACGTTGAGATACGTTAAATTTGGTCTCTTTCTTTAAAGAAGAAATTTGGTAGGTCTGGGCAGACTTGAACTGCCGACCTCACCCTTATCAGGGGTGCGCTCTAACCAGCTGAGCTACAGACCTATTGTATTCAAATTTCTTCTATTTCGTTATCAGGCAATTTGTGTGAACACTCAGAAAGTACATTTGCATGTAAATTCCATTAAAACGTTTTACTTCAAGATAAGGAGGTGATCCAACCCCAGGTTCCCCTAGGGTTACCTTGTTACGACTTCACCCCAGTCATGAATCACAAAGTGGTGACCGTCCTCCCCGAAGGGTTAAACTAGCCACTTCTTTTGCAACCCACTCCCATGGTGTGACGGGCGGTGTGTACAAGGCCCGGGAACGTATTCACCGTAGCATTCTGATCTACGATTACTAGCGATTCCGACTTCATGGAGTCGAGTTGCAGACTCCAATCCGGACTACGACAAGCTTTGTGGGATTCGCTCCACCTCGCGGTATTGCTGCCCTCTGTACTTGCCATTGTAGCACGTGTGTAGCCCATCCCGTAAGGGCCATGATGACTTGACGTCGTCCCCACCTTCCTCCGGTTTATCACCGGCAGTCTCCTTAGAGTTCTCGCCATTACGCGCTAGCAAATAAGGATAGGGGTTGCGCTCGTTGCGGGACTTAACCCAACATTTCACAACACGAGCTGACGACAGCCATGCAGCACCTGTCACTACTTTCCCGAAGGCACGAAACTATCTCTAGTAACTTAGTAGGATGTCAAGGGATGGTAAGGTTCTTCGCGTTGCATCGAATTAAACCACATGCTCCACCGCTTGTGCGGGCCCCCGTCAATTCATTTGAGTTTTAACCTTGCGGCCGTACTCCCCAGGCGGTCAACTTAGCGCGTTAGCTACGCCACCCACAGATCAAGTCTACAGACGGCTAGTTGACATCGTTTACGGCGTGGACTACCAGGGTATCTAATCCTGTTTGCTCCCCACGCTTTCGTGCCTCAGTGTCAGTCTCTGTCCAGGTAGCCGCCTTCGCCACTGATGTTCCTTCCAATCTCTACGCATTTCACCGCTACACTGGAAATTCCACTACCCTCTACAAAACTCTAGTTTGCCAGTTCAAAATGCAGTTCCCAGGTTGAGCCCGGGGCTTTCACATCTTGCTTAACAAACCACCTACGCACGCTTTACGCCCAGTAATTCCGATTAACGCTTGCACCCCTCGTATTACCGCGGCTGCTGGCACGAAGTTAGCCGGTGCTTCTTCTGCGAGTAACGTCACAGATATAAGTTATTAGCTTATACCCTTTCCTCCTCGCTGAAAGTGCTTTACAACCCGAAGGCCTTCTTCACACACGCGGCATGGCTGCATCAGGCTTTCGCCCATTGTGCAATATTCCCCACTGCTGCCTCCCGTAGGAGTCTGGGCCGTGTCTCAGTCCCAGTGTGGCTGATCATCCTCTCAAACCAGCTAGAGATCGTCGCCTTGGTAAGCCTTTACCTTACCAACTAGCTAATCTCACTTGGGCTAATCAAATGGCGAAAGGTTCCGAAGAATCCCCTCCTTTGGTCCGTAGACGTTATGCGGTATTAGCAGTCGTTTCCAACTGTTGTCCCCCACCATAAGGCATATTCCCAAGCATTACTCACCCGTCCGCCGCTCGTCAGCAGAATAGCAAGCTATTCTCTGTTACCGCTCGACTTGCATGTGTTAAGCCTGCCGCCAGCGTTCAATCTGAGCCATGATCAAACTCTTCAATTATAAATCGTTTGTGTAACCTCATCGCAAGCGATGTGTTACTGCTCAATGAATTCTGTCGTGTTACCTACATAAGTAAGTAACTACATAAAACGTATGATTCAAATCCGAAGATTCAAATTATACTTTTTTGTGTGACATCATATTAAGCTGTTTTAACGTCTTCTTAATTTACGGTATAAATACCGTGAAGTTAAGCCGACTATGTAAAATCAATCTTAATGTGAGTGTTCACACAAATTGCATGATAACTAATTGTTAAAGAAATATTCTCGTTGAGAATAAAGAGGTTAATCGCATTCGTTAAGCTCTTGTTGCTGCAGGCCTTGCCTGAAGCGAGATGCGCATTCTACGCAACTCAGTTTTGATGTCAACAACTTTTTGAATTCTTTTTGATTTAATTTCAAATCAAATTCTAAGTTATCTCATGTCTAATTAATCAGTTAAGCTTAACTAAACATCTCAAAACTCTCACTTCGCTATCCATATTAAGTGAACTAAGTATTTCCTATACTTAGCTTCTCTTGGTTTCCCTTAAGAAGTGGAGCGCATTTTAAGGATTTGAGCCGCCCCGTCAACTGTTTTTTGTTAATTATTTGAATTTAATTTCAAAGCGTTTATTAAACAATCAAATCATTCAAAAATCATGCGAATTTGGTAATAATAGTGGAGCTATTACAGCTCAACAATGAACAAATAGCTTTTAATCAGATATATCTAAGAGTATTTATTCGTCATTTTCAGCGCATTATCATTTTATTATGTAGATTCATCACATAATAAAAGATCATATTTGTATTAATTAACAAAAAATATAAGAAAAAACATATTCGACACTTAACTATCTTTAACATTATTAGTTAAATACTGTCTTTAAGATGTTTATAGCTTAGCTAATTTATTCTAGTCATCGGTGCTACAATCATTTTTATATTTCTTGTTTAGCTGATTTATTATTTTTATTGATATAAGTAGTGTGCGTTTATGAAAGATTGTAACCAATGCGGTAAGTGTTGTATTAAATATGGCGGAGAAGATCTTTCAGCAACTAAAGAAGAGATTGAATCTTTGGGAGATATTTCATCCTGAAATCTTCGAATATGTAAAAGGTGATGAGATTTGGTTTGATCCTAAGTCTGGCAATAGTCTAAAACAGTGCCCTTTTTTAGAAATAGCCCCTAAAGCGAATTCTCTTGAAGCAAATAAGTATACTTGTAGTATTTATTTCAATAGACCTGAAGATTGTAGGCTATACCCAAGTTTAATTTCTGAAATGGTTAGAGATGAATGTGAAATGATTGAAGCTATAGATATAGCTAAGCCTAAACAAGCTCAAATAAAACTAGATGTATTGATGATAGATAGTAGGTAATAAGTAAAAGAAGTGATTGTGATTCAGTAATTTCCTTCATATTAATTATAAAGGAAATTATTGGAATGATATTTCGCTATCAGTATTTGTATAAGTAATAGCGCTATTAACAGAGTCATACAATTAAGGTAGTTATATGTAAGCTATGTTTTGATCTCTAAATATAACTAACTATCTATAATTTTCTACTAACTATCTTTTTGAGCTGCCCGCCTTTTTCATTTGTACTACTTTACGTGCTATATCAAGTAATTCAGGTGCTATGTCGTCGGCACCGTCTTTAATTAACTTTGTTACATCGCCTGATGAGTAAAAAGCACCACGTTCAGACTTAACACCTAATGATCTAACATAATCTTTAGTTTTACCTGTACTGCCAGTATCAATATATTTGAAAATGATTTGTTCATTCAAACTTTGTGGCTGTTCTTTTAACATGCTTACGTCTTTGGTAAGTGATTCGATTTCATCTTCTAGATTTTTAATTAATTCGGCAAGGCTGTTATATGGCTTCATTCAGGTATGACTCTTATTGTGTCGCTAGTGCGAAGATCTGACTCTACTAGGTAAAGTAGTAGCATTAATATAAACATTGTAACGTTAAATTGAATGAGTAAATAGCTCAGCGGTTAAGTCTATCTAAAGATTTTTTATTAGACTTAACTGATAATACCTAAGCAGATGCCTTTTTAGTTCTTCGTTTACGGGTAAATTTTCTTGGTGCTGTTGTTTGTGGTAGCCCAGTAAAAGTTACATTTTTAACTTCATCAATCAGTTGATGTAAGTTTTGTTCTACTCCACCTATAAACGTTTGATAGTTTATAGATTGATTACTAATCGACTCTAGTTGCGATTCCCATAATGCTGTCATATCTGGTTGTGATATTTGTGCTGGTAAAGCGGTTATTAACTTACGCCCTATTTCTGTTGCTCTTATTTCTTTACCTTTACGCGTTAAAAACTGACGCTTAAATAGTAATTCAATAATACCTGCTCGTGTTGCCTCTGTTCCTATACCATCTGACTCTCGTAACGCCTTTTTAATATTTGCATCGGTAACGTAGCGCGCTATCCCCGTTAACGCAGCTAATATAGTTGCATCAGTAAAAGGTTTAGGTGGACTCGTATTCTTTTCTATCAAGTTACCTTGCAAACAATGTACGGCTTCACCTACTTTTACTTCTGGTAGTTTTTTAGCCGAAAATTCATTATCTTGTGAATTAGCCGCATTATTGTTAGTAGTAAGGCTTTGTTTATTTGCAGTTGAAGGTGAAAACAAGTCTTTCCAGCCATTTTTAACAATATCTTTTTGTTTGCTGATAAAGAGACCACCATCAATAACGGTATCTATTTGTTTGTCTACGTATTCAAAATTTGGATAAAACTGAGCGATATATTGACGAGCAACTAACTCATAAATTTTAGTTTCTGTGGCAGATAAAATGCCTGTTGGTTTATTTTTAGCCGTTGGGATAATGGCATGATGAGCGCTAACTTTTTTATTGTTCCAAACACGGCTTTTTTTCTTTAGATCAGCTTGTTTTAAACTAACTTCTAATTTAGGTGAAATTTGACTTATAGCATCAGTAACCGCTGGTACATCGTTTAAATGTTCCGTTGGTAAATACTGACAATCTGATCTTGGGTAAGTAATGAGTTTATGTTTCTCATAAAGTTGCTGACAAGTATCTAATACTTGCTTGGCGCTCATACCAAAAGCTTTTGCCGCTGCAATTTGTAAACCTGACAAACTAAACAGTAGCGGTGCTTGTTGCTGCTTTTTATCTTGGCTAACTTTTGTTATTTTACCTGGTTGATTAGTAATACGATTAACTACGGTTAACGCCAGCTTTTTAGATAGCACACGTTTTTCTTCATCCATGTAAGGTTCACAGGCTTTACTTGGCTGCCACTTACCTTGAAATGTTTCACCACTTGGCGTTGTTATATCGGCTAATACTTCATAAAAAGGTTTTGAGATGAAGTTATCTATTTCTATATCTCGGTTAACCACTAACCCTAATATAGGTGTTTGTACTCGCCCAATAGATAATACGCCTTGATAACCTGACTTTTGTCCACGCAAAGTACATAAACGTGTCATGTTTAAACCGTAAAGCCAATCTGCTCGGGCTCTTGCAAGTGCTGATACAGCTAAAGGTAGGAAATTTTTGTTTGGTTTTAACGCGTTCACAGATTTTTTTACTGCGGCGAAGTTCATATCGCTGATCAAACAACGTTGAGCATTATCTATTTTGCTTTTAGAAGCACCACAAAAACTTATCGCTTCATCTACAAGTAACTGCCCTTCTCGGTCAACATCGCCTGCATTTACAATATAATCCGCTTTTTTAACAAGCTTCTTTATTACGGTAAGTTGTTTTCTAGTTTGTGATTTAGGCTTGAGTTGCCATTTCTGCGGTATGATGGGTAAATGTTCAGCCACCCATTTTTTGTATTTAACATCATAATCTTCTGGTGGAGATTGTTCTAATAGATGTCCAATACACCAAGTAACTACATCGCCATTGCCAGCTTCTATAAAGCCATCATTTTTTTTATGTGGCTTAGGTAGCACATCAACAATAGCTCGAGCTAAACTGGGTTTTTCTGCGATAAATAACTTCATGACGACATTTTATTTTTTATGAATAACAAAACATCGTAACTGTTGTTTTATACAGTATCAAGTAATAAATATTCTAAGGCTAATTAGCCACAACATTTTTTGTATTTTTTCTCGCTGCCGCATGAACAAGGATCATTACGGTTAGGTGTTTTATCAAAAGTAGTGGTTACTGGTTTATTAAGAATAACGTCAAGCTCGTTGGTATTCTCGTCAACGCTACTATCTACTGTAATGTCAGCGAATAATTCGTTTTCAGCAACTAAGGCTTCTACTTCTAATTTACGTTCATCAGAAGCAACAACTAAGGTAAGAGGATTTTTCTCTGTGCCAAGTTTAACGGTGCGTTTAGTGTTAAAACCTGTTGTTACATGATTATGTCTGGTATGAATACGCCCTTTGTAATACAGATCGTGCATTATTTGCTCCCGCTAGTTAAAACCATAATTTAAGCGCGGCAGTATAACGCAAAGGGATAAATAGTCGACAGGTATAATGAGGAATAAGCGATTTAAAGTAAATATCGTGCTTCTTTGAGATTTTTAACGAAAAATATCACTTAGCGCCAATATCAATATGAACATTGAGATCAGTATTAATATAAACAATAGCGCTGAGTGATTTTATCTTTTCTTCGGTTTTTTAACAGATTAACTGTTCTTTAATGATGATGAACGCCATAAGTAAAATAATGCAGGTAAAATTAATAGCGTTAGAATTACCGCACTTAACATGCCGCCAACCATAGGTGCTGCTATTCTACTCATTACTTCTGATCCCGTTCCCGTGCCATATAAAATAGGCAACAAACCAACAATAATTGCTACTGCTGTCATCATTACAGGACGAACACGTAAACCTGCACCATGTAAAACAGCTTGCAGCACATCCGCTTTTGTCGTGTCTATGTTACGTTCTTGATGATCATTAAGCATTTCTTTATAAGCTTGATTAAGATAAACCAACATAATGACACCAATTTCAACAGCGACACCTGCTAAGGCAATAAAACCAACGCCAACAGCTACCGAAAAGTTAAAGCCCTCAAGGTACATTAACCAAATACTGCCTACCATGGCTAAAGGTAAAGTACCCATGATCATCGCGACTTCAATCACATTTCTAAAGTTTAGATATAGTAAGATGATGATAATGAATAAGGTTAATGGCACAACGTAAGCTAACTTAGCTTTAGCACGTTGCATATATTCATACTGCCCTGCCCATGCAATTGAATAACCTGCAGGAAGTTTTAGTTTATCTGCAACAACTTTCTGTGCAGCTTCAACATAAGTACCTATATCTACACCTTCGATATCAACAAACGACCAACCGTTTAAACGTGCATTTTCAGATTTGATCCCTGGCGGTCCATCTTCAATAAATACATTAGCGACATCGCCTAATGAAATACGCTGTCCTGTAGGTGTAACAACCGGCAGCAGAGATATTTTCTCAGGTGAATCACGGTAATCTTGAGGATAACGTAAATTTACGGGATAACGATCTAGCCCTTCAACTGTGTTTGTTACATTAATACCACCAATAGCAGTTGATATAACTTGCTGTATCTCAGCTATATTTAACCCATAACGTGCAGCCTTCGCGCGTTGAATATCAATTTTCACATAACGTCCGCCAGCAACACGCTCTGAATAAACAGATGCCGTACCAGGAACATCTTGCAGGATAACTTCTAGCTGCTTCCCTATATCTTGAATAACAGAAAGATCAGCCCCTGCTACTTTTATCCCAACAGGTGTTTTGATGCCTGTGGCTAACATATCAATTCGAGTTTTTATTGGCATAACCCACGCATTAGTCACACCAGGTAATTTAACCAGTGCGTCTAATTCTGCTTTCAAACTTTCAGGTGTAACGCCAGCTCTCCATTGATCTTGCGGTTTAAACTGAATAAAGGTTTCAATCATAGTTAATGGTGCAGGATCGGTAGCGGTTTCTGCCCGTCCCATTTTACCAAATACCGTTTTAACTTCTGGTACTGTTTTGATCAACTTATCGGTTTGTTGCAATAATTGTCGAGCTTGCCCGATAGATATTCCAGGGTACGTTGTTGGCATATACATTAAATCGCCTTCATCGAGCGGTGGAATAAATTCACTGCCAATTTTATTTAATGGATATATTCCAATAGCCAGTACAACTAAGGCTACTAATAACGTGATTTTAGGAAAACGTAACACTGTTTTTAAAGCAGGCATATAAAGATAGGTTAAAAATCTATTTACTGGATTTTTATGCTCTGGTAATACTTTGCCGCGAATAAAGTAGCCCATAAGAACAGGAACTAAAGTAATAGCTAATGCAGCAGAAGCAGCCATGGCATAAGTTTTAGTAAAAGCTAATGGCGCAAACATTCGCCCTTCTTGTGCTTCTAAGGTAAATACAGGGATAAAACTAACAGTAATGATCATCAAACTGAAAAATAATGCAGGTCCAACTTCACTGGCTGAATCAATAACCACTTGCCAGCGGTTTTCATTGGTTAATTTTTTTCCTTGAGATGTTAGCTTTTCCATATGCTTATGCATGTTTTCTATCATGACGATCGCTCCATCTATCATGGCACCAATCGCAATCGCAATACCACCAAGCGACATAATGTTAGCGTTAAGTCCTTGAAAATGCATAACGATAAAAGCTGTTAAAATTCCCACAGGTAAACTTACAATAGCAACCAAAGATGAACGCACATGAAACAGAAAAATAATACAAACTAAAGCGACAACACCAAACTCTTCTAGCAGTTTGAAACCTAAGTTATTTACCGCGCGTTCTATTAATGCTGAACGATCGTAAACAGGAACAATTTCAACGCCTTCAGGCAGTCCTTTTTTAAGTTCTTCAAGTTTTGCTTTTACGCGATTAATTACCTGTTGAGCATTTTCACCAAAGCGCATAACCACAATGCCACCAACAGTTTCACCTTCACCATTAAGTTCGGCAATACCTCGACGCATTTGTGGACCTGTACCAATATCCGCGACATCTTTTAACAGCAAAGGTGTACCATTTTCGTTAACACCTAAGGGAATATTTTCTAAATCATCAATACTTTTTAAATAACCTGTCGCTCGCACCATGTATTCGGCTTCAGCCATCTCGATAACTGAAGCACCAATTTCTTGATTACCTTGTTGAATAGCCCTTTGAATAAGAGAAAGCGGAATACCAAAAGCGCGGAGCTTTTCAGGATCAACATTGACTTGATATTGCTTAACCATACCGCCTAAAGCGGTAACTTCTGATACACCTGAAAGGGTTTGTAACTCATATTTTAAAAACCAATCTTGTAAACTGCGTAGCTCACTTAAATCATGTTGTCCTGTTTTATCGATAAGCGCATATAAATAAACCCAACCGACACCAGTGGCATCAGGACCTAATTGAGATTTAGCATTACTAGGCAAATTAGGCACAACCTGACTTAAATATTCAAGTACGCGTGAACGAGCCCAATATAAGTCGGTATCTTCATCAAAAATCACATAAACATACGAATCACCGAAAAAAGAATAACCTCGCACAGTAACAGCACCAGGTACTGACAACATAGCGGTAGTCATAGGGTAAGTTACTTGCTCTTCCACCACTTGCGGTGCTTGACCTGGATAACTTGTTTTTATTATTACTTGCACATCAGACAAGTCTGGCAAGGCATCAATCGGGGTTTTATTAACAGAATATAACCCTGCAGCCACCAATAAACAGGTCGCTAGTAACACAAAAAATCTATTTCCAACGGACCAACGAATTATAGAAGCAATCATAAATATAAACTCCTAAATTAGTGGTGTGAATGATCAATGACAGGCTTGTCATTAGACATTGGGTCATTAAGCATTTGCTCTTTAGGCGTTAAGCCATTAGACATTTGCTCATCAAGGACTTTAGTATCAGGTACTTCAATATCTATAATCTGATAACCGCCCGCAGATTTTTTGTTTATTTTAACGCGAACATGTCGACCTTCTGTTAGCTGAGAAAAATCTACCGCATCTATAGCCGTAAAATCCATAGTCATTTCTGGCCAGCTCCATTCAGGAATAGGATCATGAATAAGGGTTAACATTCTATGATCAGCCATCGTGCTTTCTACTTGAGCGTTTACCCAAACGGATGATGGTTCATAAGTTTCGTCTTCAATGTTTTCAGGTTCCATACGTTTAAAGTCAGATGTTTTACTTGATTCAGAATCCAATAAGAATTGAGCTGAGCTTACAACACTTTCACCTTCAACTAAGCCTGCTAATATTTCAACGCTGTTTTGATTATAGCGCCCAACTTTAACTTCAATAGACTTATAATTACCTTCACCTAATGCAAGAACAACACGATTTTGTGTGCCCGTTCTGATCAGTGCTTCTTTCGGGATAAGTAGCGCACTTTCATTACCTGAGGTTTGAATAGTAATTTGTCCAAACATGTTAGGTTTAAGTTCGTTGTTGGTATTATCAAATCGTAAACGTGCAATTGCTGTTCTAGTTTTAGGGTTGAGCATGGGATGTATGTGTTCGACTTTTCCTTGCCACTCTTTATTAGGTAAATAATCTAACGTCATCACAACATCATTACCCATAGCCAGTAACGAAGATTGACGTTCGAATACTTCTGCTTTTACCCACACTTGGCTCAAATCTATAATTGATAGCATCATGGTTTCAGGTTTAACAAAAACACCTTCTCTGATCGCTAAGCTTTCAACAACACCACTTTGTATGGCATAGAAAGTCACATTCTGTTGAATTTTGCGTGTAGCACGTAATTTTTCAATCGCTTGATTAGGTAAGTGTAATGCTGCTAAACGATTTTTAGCTGCACTAATAAGTCGATTATTCTTACGATCTAATGCCAGTAAGAATTCTTCTTGTGCATTTACCAATTCAGGAGAATAAATATCGTATAAGGCTTGGCCTTTTGTAACAGGGTCGCCTACAGCTGAGATATAAAGCTTTTCAATCCAGCCTTGCACACGAGAATGAACATTAACCAGTTGTTCTTCGTTGTAAGTGACATAGCCAACAGTATTTATTATCGAATTTAAAGGTTTTATTTCTGCTTGAGCGATCCTTACCCCTAAGTTATTTTCAACATTGGAAGAAATGCGGATTGTACCAGCACCTTCATCAGGACCTGCGCCGTCGTCATCATAAACAGGAACAAGATCCATCCCCATCGGTGACTTACCAGGTTTATCTTTTTTAAAGTTTGCATCCATTGGTGCAACCCAATAAATAGGTTCTTTTGTGTCTTTAGTCTTACTCGACATTTCATGACTACCTGATTGAGTAGGCATTATAAAATGGTAAGCAACAAAACTTATTATGCTACCTAAAACTAGCCCAACAATAACGCCAGTTCTCATTCCTGTATTTTTATTATTACTCATTATTTTTCTCCCAAAATAGCGGTAGATTGTGAGCTATTGGTCATACTTTTATGGTTTTCGTAGTGAGTCGATTTAACTCTTGCAACTTTTACACTACCAACAAGCAAGTAATTTAACTCAAGATGTATTTTTTGCTCTTCTACATTAAGGGCTAGATCTTCAATTTCAGTATTCAATACAGCAATCCTTGAACGAACAACTTCAGAAAAATCACCATCATTATTTGTATAAGCGACTAATGCTGCTTCTACTTGATCATGCATTTGCGGAAGTAATTTTGTTTTATATAAATGTTGTCTGTTTTTAAGACGCAGTAATCGACCTTTCGCGCTAGCAAAGCTACCAATGAATTGTTTTAGCATTAAGAGTTTTTCTGTTTTAACGGCTTCGGTTTGGTGAATAGCTGACTTTACTTCTTTATCCTGCTTATTCTCGGTGAATAAAGGTAAATCGAAAGTTACACCTACTGAAAATAAATCAGCTCGGCCGCGCCCATCAAAATCATCAGCACGGTAGCCGTAACTTGCGTTAACTCCCCACTCTGGTTTGTATTTTTGTTTTGCTAACGAAATACCTGTTTTACTCGCATCAACCTTCTTTTCTATAGCAATTATAGAAGGATGATTAATAAAAAAGGCGACGAGTTGATTCGGCTTAAGCTCATTGCTTTGATAAATAAGTTCATGATTAAGTAAATCGACATCTGGAAGCTGAGAGCTCAAATTAAAATGAAACAGAGCTAAGTCAGCAATGATTGAATCGTAAGAAGTATCTGTAATGTCGTTTGAGTTACCTGAATCATTTTCTTGAGATAAGTTAACCAACCATTGAGATAACAAGCCTTCAAAACTACTTTGCTGTTGCTGAAGAATGTCTAACCTATCATCTAAGCGTGTTAACTCTAATTGCGCTCTAACAATATCTTGTTGCCTAGTTTTACCTAACGCTGAAGAGTAGCTTGCCTCGCTAATTTGTACTAACTGCTCAAATAGCGCTCTATTGGTTTCTATTAAAGTAATGCTCTCTTGTACTCGATAAGCATCTAGCCACAAGCTACCTACAGTAACCGCTACCTGAGATTTTCTATTTTCTCTTTGATAAGGGTACATTTCACTTTGAGTTTTTAGCTGCTCACTTTTGATTTTTAACGTATCGCCACGAGGGAAAACTTGCGATATACCCACTTGCGCTTGGGTCATACCTTCTTGAGAGAAGTCAAAACCATTAACAGGTAAATTCGCCATATTAATAGATACTTTAGGATCAGGTAATGACGTTGCCGCCTGACTCATATATTCAATAGAACGTTGCTGATTTACATTACCAGTTAACCAAGGATCGTTAGCTTGCGCGGTACTGATCGCTTTGTTGAAAGATAAAGGTTTCTGCGTTGTATTACTGAATGGTTCTATGCCATTAGCATGGAAAAAAGTAAAAGCTAAAAGCCCATTTAACATTAATTTATTGATAAACATAACCGCCCCAATAGGGATTCTAATTAAAAGTTTAATTCATAAGGTTATTTTGAAAAGGTATAGAGAGTAATACCGAATTCAAAAAGCCAAATACAGAGATAAAATAGTTAAGTGAGTCAAATTCTAGACACACTTATTCTGTAGTTAACTTAGTATAGGAGGTCTATATAAAGAGGTTGGGATCTGACTTTGGATTTGTACAGGTAAAGCGTAAATTTTTGCAGCTATATCAACAACTACATCATTACTTATATTTCTGTGTATTGAGAATAAAGGTGAACAACCGCTCGTAAAGCAATTACAAAAACTGTCGCAGCAATCGTCATCTGAAGGTTCAGACTCATTGTTAAGATCATTACCCATAGTGTTTTGGCTATGATCCATCATTGACATGCTAGTACTTTGGTCTGAACTTTGTTCTTGATGCATGCTACTCATATTTTCCATACTCATCATATGATAAGACATAACAGTAGACGCCATTGCCTGACCGAAAAAGGTCAAACAGATAAGCAATACCATTAATGTTTTAGAAAAATGTTGGAACACAAGTCACCAAAGAATAAGTTAATTGATGTAATGATACATTAAAATGCTGATGATTCAATGCAGATCACTGATTAGAGTTTACAAAAATTAATTTGTGCATCCCGATATCGTTAAGTCTGGGCGTTCGCCTTTGACTGCACCCGTGTATACCAGTTTACAAACATCACTACTGACTATTTCAGTTGATGTCATATCTTCAGTATCGCTTGTTCGTGTAAAAGTAATGGCAGGATTAGAGCCTGAAAGTTCCCAGTCATCGTCATTAAGATCAATCAGTAATTTTAAATTGCTTTGAGTCGCATAAGGATAGCCATATCTGATCCTTATACCTGATGGCAGATTTTCATCGGCAAAGTCACCAAGCTGATTAATTTTGGCTTTAGCAAAAGTGAATGATGATGCTGTTTCTAAAGTTGCTTTCAAGCCATTCATGGTTGCTTGTTTTGCGTCATCTTGTAAGTTTATAAATTTAGGTAAGGCGACCGCAGATAGAATACCCAAAATAACAATAACCACAACTAGTTCAATTAATGTGAATCCTAACTGTTTTTTCATAAGATATTACAACCTTTAACGACTTAGTTTCTAACTCATACATTTATTTTAACCTTAATATAAATACCCATTCAAGATATATAATATACAATAAAGGCTTTATGAAAATTCGCCGTGATATTAAAGGTCATATATTTAGGCTTTGACAATATTTAGAGAGAGAGATTATTGATTTATTTCTTTATATTCTAACCATAGTAGAAACTCTTGATATTGCGAGGTATTATTTTCTTTATGTTTTTTCCAATTTTTAAATAAGGAAAATTCTTCTTTTTTCGATATTTTTGGATTAGATGGGTTAACGTCTTGATCTTGATTTTTGACTTGATCTTTAATTTGTTCTTCAGTCTTAATATTGTCAGTTTTTAGTAGGGTGAATGTACCTTTTTTACCCGTAAAAAGCCCTGGCTCTTTTTCCATTTCATTATCAGCTAACGCACCAAAGCTTGTTGTTAATAATGTAATAGCAATAAATAACGTTTGTTTCATATTTTTTCTCCAAATAACTAAGGATTGTTGAACTTTCGTTTTTAGTTTTTAGTTTTTAGTTTTTAGTTTTTAGTTTTTAGTTTTTAGTTTTTCAATAAAAGTTCAACAGCCCTTAAAAGATAGCATGTAATATCTCATGCTATCTTTGCATTAAGAATAATTAAAACTTAACTAAACCACCTAACACTAAAGCATTAAATGATTCTTGATCATCTGTATCGCCTTTCGTTGCTTGCGCCCATAATTGAACACCCGCTAAAGGTTTAAAGTTATACGCTAACGTTGTACGTGTATGATCTGCACCAGATATACCAGCAGCATCTTCCGAGCTGTAGTTACCCATACTAATACTTACTGCATGTTTGTCTTTAGTATAACCTAACTTCCAGTTGATAAATTCTCTTTTGCTATCATCAACTTGGTCTGCTTCACCGTAAGTTGCAGTAAAGTTAACGCCTGATGAATGTTTATAACCGGCAAGAGCACCTCTTCCTTCAGTAGCACCAAAGAAGCCTGCTGTACCATTTTCATCAATATCTGCTTGTGGATCTTCATCACGATCAACATCACCGTAATCAACATTCCAAACATTTACACGCCAGCCATTTGCCACATATTTAATTGCAACTTCGTAGCCGCTTGCTTCACTCATTTGTGCGTAGAATTTAGCACCTTCTAAAAAAGTAGGTGATTCATAAATAATGCGTTCATTAAAGATAGATTGAGCTTGTACGAAAGGTGTTTGACTATCAGTATCAGGACCACGACGACTCGCACCGAAACGTTGGCTCATACCTAATGGATCTGACCACCAAGTGCCCGATTGATCGACATCAGAAATGATCCAAGTAATACCTGCACCTGTACCTAATTTTACTTTACCAAAATCACCAGAAACAGATAACTCTTGAATACGTGTACGAGAATTACCTTCAGCATGAAGAATACTAGAAACCCCTTCATCTAAACCCACTTCTAATTGAGCGCCAAACTTCAAATTTCCATAATCAAACGTACCTTTAAAACCAAAGTTTGATTCTGCAAATTCATGACGACCAAAATAGACATCTTTCGATGTGTCATCTTTAAGCATGTTATAAGTAATACGTCCGTAAACTGATACATCGGCCATAGCTGACGTAGTTGTTAACAAAGTACTGCCAAGTGCTAAAAATAGAGCTGTTTTTTTCATTTTTATATTCCCCAGTTTATGTTTACATTTGTGTTTTTATTGATTTTTATTTGTTTTCATTAAATTTCTTTGAGATTGAAACGCTTAATAACATGAATATAATGTTGTTAAATGATTCAAATAAAGTCACCTCACTGTTTATTTGGCAAGAAATTGCTTAGTACCTGCATTAATGAAGGCAATAAAGCATAGAGCGTTTTAATTGGGTTTAAGACAGGGTTTGTTGATTATATAAAGGGTTACCACTTTTCATGTTAAGCAATCACATGAAAAAGGTACCTTATAAAATCAACCAACAAACCACTGTAAAATTTAAGTAAACATCCCCGGGGCAAGCCCTTCTGCTACGCAGAACTCACTTCGTGAGCGGGGTATTTTATTTAGAATATCGCTAACTGATTATCACTGTGTAACTGTTCGTAGTTATTACCTTGGCTTTTCACATATTTTCTGATCATTGTTTCATCTCCATGCTTACCAACCGTACTGGCAAAATACCCATCAGACCAAAATTCACCACCCCATAATTGCTTTTTAACATGTGGGCATTTTTTGAAGACTTCTCTTGCTGTTAAACTTTTGATTATCGTTACAAGTTTAGTGATGCTATACATTGGTACAGACTGAACTAGAAAGTGTATGTGGTTTTCATCTGAACCTATTTCTAAAAACTTTATCTCGTAACGTTTCTCTATTTCTCTACAAGTCAAAGTAATAACTCGATCAACACCAGCATCGACAACCGCCCTTCTATACTTCGCAGGGAGGACAAGATGGTAAATCAACACTGTCACATTGTGACTTTTATGAATAAATTCGCTCATGCATCTATTTTACGCCGCAAGCGGCGGGGAATAAAACCCTAAGAGATTTAAAAAGATCAACAAACATTATGAGAAGATAAAGTATTCAGGCAAAAATAATACCAGTGCTAGAACCATTATCTGCATTAGGATAAAAGGAATTACACCTTTATATATTGTTGTTGTTTTAAGTGTGGGTGGTGCTACGCCTTTCAGATAAAAGAGACTAAAGCCAAAGGGCGGTGTTAAGAAGGACGTCTGTAAATTCATTGAAATTAAAATAGCAAACCACACTAAGTCAATTTCTAAAACCATAGCGACAGGTACCAAAATCGGTACAACTAAAAACGCTATTTCAATGAAATCAATAAAGAAGCCTAAAATTAATATTGCTAACATAGACATCAACAAGAATGTCCATTTATCGCCTGGTAAGTCTAAGAAAAACTCTTCAACAATGTATTCGCTACCTGAGTAACTAAACACCATAGAGAAAGCTGTTGCACCAATAAGTACAGCAAAGATCATTGACGTTACTTTTACAGTTTCTTTAGATACATCATTCAATTTCTTAAACGAAAAACTACGATAGAAAACAGCTAAAACAACAGATCCTAAAGCACCAATAGCGGAAGATTCTGTAGGGGTTGCGATACCTGAAAAGATTGAGCCTAAAACAGTCACGATTAGTAATAATGGTGGAACAATATCTTTTGTTGCTTGTACTAATAATTCAGCTTTAGTTTCTGTGATCACCATAGGTGGACAGTATTCAGGTTTAAACTTACCTAAAACCAAAATATAAATAGTGTAAACAACAATTAATAACATGCCTGGAAGAACAGCAGCTTTAAATAAATCGCCAACAGGAACACCCATTACATCGCCAAGGATGATCAAGATAATTGATGGAGGGATAATTTGACCTAACGTACCTGATGCACAAATAACACCAGCAGCCGTAGGTTCATGGTAGTTATTTTTAAGCATTACAGGTAAAGAGATAACACCCATTGCAACAACACTTGCGCCAACAACACCTGTAGAAGCAGCTAATAAAGCACCTACAATAATCGTTGAAATAGCAACACCGCCAGCAATACTGCCGAATAGTTTTGCAGAAGATTCAAGTAAGCGTTCAGCTAAGCCTGTTTTTTGCAGCACAATCCCCATAAAAACGAACATAGGAATTGCCATTAAGGTGGTGTTTTCCATTACGCCCATAATACGGTATGGCATAAATGAAAATAGATCTAAGCCTAAAGCAAGTACACCAACTAAAACCGATACACCAGCAAAGGTAAAGGCAACTGAATAACCAAAGAATAAAAACAGTAATGCGACTATAAATAAAATCAAACCCGTCATTATTTCTCTCCTTTTTCTGAAACAAGAGTTGAAAGGCTTTTAATTTGAGTAAGCACTACATATAAAAGACAAACGAGTAAATAAATAGATGAAACAGGAATAACACTACGGATAATCCAGCGATGAGGTAATCCACCTGGATCCGCACTTCCTTCGCCTATAGTGTAGGCTTCTAACGCATAGTCCCAGCTGAAATATAAAATTAATAACGTGAATGGTAAGGCGAAAAATAAAGAGCCTGCAATATTGATAATAGCTTGTGATTTTTTAGATAGTTGATCATAAATAACATCAACTCTTACATGGCCATCTTCTTTTAAAGTGTAGCCAATACCGAACATGAACATAGCTGCGTAAAGGTGCCATTCAAGTTCTTGCATAGCAATACTTACATCGTTGAAGAAATAACGCATTACAACATCGTAAAATACGTTCAGGATCATCAGGATCATTAATAAACTGCAGAGCGAACCAACAGCATCAATAAATTTTCTAAGAATATTTAATAAGGTTTGCATAATAATAACCTCTATAGTTACCTACTTAAGTAAAGTAAGTAACTACAGATTTGAGGGACGGACTACTTAGCGCTAAAGCTGTCTAGGTAGGCACGGTCAGAGAAGTTTGTCCAAGCACGTACTTGTTCTTGGTAGCTTTTGATAGAGTCTAAAATTTCTTGAGTTTTAGGGTCTTTGCTCGCAAAGTCAGCAAGTAATTCACTATTAGCTACTTGGATTGCGTCCATTACTGGTTTAGGGAATGTACGAATTTTAACGTTAGGATAATCTTTTTGGATAGTCGCTAAGTTTTTACCGCTTTCATGAGTTGATTGCGTGTACATATCGTATGCCGCTAACTTCATTGCTGCTGTTAAGATTTTTTGTAAATCTTCAGGTAATTTATCGTACGCTTTCTGGTTAACCATAAACTGAAGTTCAGTTGCAGGCTCATGCCAGCCAGTGTAGTAATAAGGAGCTATTTTGTGGAAACCCATACGTAAATCTAATGAAGGACCAACCCACTCTAAAGCATCAATCGTATTACGTTCTAACGCAGTGTATAGCTCACCCGATGGGATGTTTGTAGGTTTAGCACCTAACTTAGCCAATACTTCACCAGCAAAACCTGGGATACGCATTTTCAAACCTTTAAGATCTTCAACAGTGTTGATTTCTTTACGGAACCAACCGCCCATTTGGTTACCTGTGTTACCACCTGGGAACGACATAATGCCGTACTTGTCGTAAACCGACTTCATTAGCTCCATACCACCGCCATGGTAGAACCACGCGTACTGTTCAGCAGTAGTCATACCAAAAGGAACTGTAGTAAAGAACATAGTGTTAAAGTCTTTACCTTTCCAATAATATGATGCTGAATGACCCATTTGATATTGGCCATTTTTAACAAAATCGAATATACCAAAAGCAGATTTATGCTTGTTTGCAGAATCGATACGAATAGTAAAACGACCGTTAGATAATTCTTTAACTAACTTAGCCATATTCTTTGGTGCATCACCGAAAATAGGGAAGTTAGGACCCCATGTTTCAGCCAATCGCCATCTAACTTTTTCATCGCCAGCAGCATTTACCAGTCCAGAAAATGCAACTGATGCAACTAACAAAGCTTTTACAATCATTGATTTTGACATTGTAACCTTCCCCATTTTGCGCTTATCGCGCTTATTAAAGTTTATATACTGTCGCAAAAGGGAGACATTTTAACTATTCGTACAAACACTTACTTACCTACCTACTTATACGATCTATACTAGGTATTAGTACGTAGGTAACAGTACGTGCGCAGTATGTGTAGATAGTAAAGTCTCCCAATATTTGTGATTATAGTAGACTATACCAAATAAAAACGGTTATTTTCATTCAAACATGATAACCAATAGAAAAGCTCCCTGATTAATTAACAAAGGTAAATCATGACACTACCACTACGACTCCTCTATATTGCAATTTTCCAGGTGATTTTAACCTCAATAATTACCTACTATTTAGTTTCTAATGAATACCGAGAGCTTTCTGTGAAAACGGTAAAGGCACTTGAAACCTTCTTAATCAAACAGAAAGAGCAAGAGCTTCAAAACTACACCTCAATAGCCCTTACTTCTGTAGAGCACATGTACCCTCGAGACAAAAGTAACGACAATAAAGTGAAAGGCGTAGTGGCAGATATTGTTGAAAATATGCTTTATAACGGAGACGACGGATACTTCTTTATTTATGACACAAACGGCAACAGTGTTGTTCATCCTAAGCAACCTAATCGAGTAGGAAAAAGCTGGTGGGATTTAAGAGATGACAACGGCGAAATGATCATTCAGGTATTAATTAGAAATGCTCAAAAAGGCGGTGATTTTTACCGATATAACTGGTCAAAACCATCAGAAGGTCAGCCATCAGAAAAAATGGGTTACTCAACCATGATAGAACGTTGGGATTGGATGATAGGTACAGGCGTTTATTTAGATGATGTATATAAGCAACTGAATGAAACTCAAAACGAAATTAACCGCCATATCAACAGAACCAAAAAGATTATATTAGTGGTCGCCCTATCATCTATCTTCTTTATCTTCATCTTTGGTTTTGCTGTAAACCTTAGCCATAAAAGAAAGGCTGAAGAGAAAATAAACGAGCTGAGTCAACGTGTTATTGATGTACAAGAAGAAGAGAACCGTCATATATCTAGAGAATTACACGATGGTATTATTCAAATACTCGTTTCGATTAAATACTCGTTAGAGGCAACCCGACTTTCGCTTCTTAAAAACAAGCAAGATAAACCAGAGCCTCTTACTCACGCAGAAAAAAATCTTGCTTTTGCAATAAACGAAGTACGTAGGATTTCTCATCATATGCATCCTCAAGTGCTTGATGAATTAGGATTATCTGTTGCTATAGAATCTATCGCACAAGATTTTTCCAAACGCACAGGTGTAGATATTCAAGTATTTAAACCATCTTTACGAAAATTATTACCCGACTTTATCAATACGACGTTATTTAGAGTTGTTCAAGAAACATTAACGAATATTCAAAAACATGCTGAGGCCAAAAGTGTTATTATAAGCTTATCAATACAGGATCACTGGTTAACACTAACAATAAAAGATGATGGTAAAGGCTTTGAACTTCAGAACAACAATACTTCGTATGAAGGTATTGGCTTAAGAAATTTAGCTGAAAGAGTTCAATATCATAAGGGTGAGTTTGATATAAAATCATCTAAAAAAGGGACGCTGATTACCGTTAAAATACCAACAGCCAGTTTTGTAAATCATTTCAACGAAGCAACAATAAGAACGAAAAACGATGATAGATAATAATTCAAAAATTTCTGTCATGCTTGTTGATGATCACCCTATGGTACAAGGTGGTTTAACAGCATGTTTAGCATTTTATGACGATATAGAAATAGTTGGGGCTACAGATGACGGGGCAGAGGCTTTAAGTAAAGCAAAAGAGTTAAAACCTGATGTAATTATAATGGATGTCAGTATGCCAAAAATGAATGGTATAGATGCGACAGAGATTATATCGGAACAACTACCTGATACCCGCGTACTTATATTTAGCATGCACGACAGGCCAGAGTTTGTTCGTAGTGCAATTGATGCTGGTGCAAGTGGTTATGTACTAAAAGACACTTCGTCTGAAGAAGTATACTTTGCGATTAAAGCCGTAGCTAAAGGCAATACTCATTTTAGTAGTTCAATATCTAAAATGTTAATTGAAAACCCAATGAAAGCCGATAATGAAAAACTAACTACGCGTGAGCAAGTTATTCTTTCACATGTGGCGAGTGGTTTATCAAGTAAAGAAGTTGCCCGCAAATTAGATATTAGCTTTAGAACCGTTGATGCTCACCGCCGCAATATAAAAACGAAATTAAAAATAGAAACCTTGGCTGAAATGGTTAGATATGCAGTTAATCATGGATTAATCGAAAAGAATAAATAACACTCAGGTCTGTTAAGTTTCACTGCTCACTATTTAATGTTTAATGTTTAATGTTATGCAAAAGAGCAATAACAAAGCAGTTATAAAAATTAACAGACCTTATTATCAATACCCTCTACATTTACTATCAATAAAATATTTATAACCCGCTCAATACCTACCAATTAAAAGCTGCCGACTAAAAGTTACTATATATTCCTACATCGGAATGGTTTGTTAAGCATGAATCAATACAAGTAAACATTCGTCAAAATGAAGAACATCCTCGTCAATTTCTTTGTATTTAACCCATAAATAAGTATAACTGTCACATAACTGACATTCATTAATTCGAATTGTTCTATAATAACGCCATCCCATTGGCTTATGTTGTCGCCCTACTTCTGGGTAAATAGCCATACGTACTTTCTTAATCAATTAATACAAATCTGTAGTACCTAGCCTAAATGCTAGTTATGCAGGAGGTTATCGTGAATTATAAAGATTACTACAAAATTATGAACGTTGATAAAACAGCGTCTCAAGATGAAATCAAAACATCTTATCGTAAGTTAGCGCGAAAGTTTCATCCTGATGTGAGTAAAGAAAAAGATGCTGAAAGTCGTTTTAAAGATATAAACGAAGCTTACGAAGTCCTGCGCGATAAAGAAAAGCGAGCAGCTTACGACCAACTTGGTAGTAATTGGAAATCAGGACAATCAGGCTTTACGCCTCCACCTAGTTGGCAAGATCAATATGGCCGAAGTAATGGTGGATACAGTTCTGGTGGTTCTTCTACAGGAGATCAAGGCGACTTCAGTGACTTTTTTGAATCGTTATTTGGTAATGGATTTGGCGGAAATCAAGGCGCTGCAAGAGGTAGAGGTTCATATCAGAAAAAAGGACAAGACAGTAACGCCAAAATAATGATTGATATACAAGACTCTTATACGGGTGCTAGCAGAAACTTTAGTTTAAGTGATCAAATGGTGAACCAGAATAGACAATCACCACCTAAAGATCGCACGTTAAAAATCAATATCCCTAAAGGTATAAAAGCAGGACAAAAAATCCGCTTGAAAAATCAAGGTGGTCCTGGTGTCGGTGGTGCTGAAAATGGCGATCTGTATATAGAGATAGGTTTTAATCCAAACCCTTTATATGAAATTGATGGTGCCAATATAACAACCGAAGTAAACATTAGCCCATGGCAAGCAGCTTTAGGTGACAAAGTAAAAGTACCAACACCAACAGGCGCTATCGATTTAAGCTTACCTAAATTAAGTAACAGTGGTAGTAAAATGCGCTTAAAAGGCCGTGGCTTACCTTGCAAAGTAGCGGGTGATTTTTTTGTAAAACTAAAAATAGTATTACCAAAAAGCTTGTCAGCAGAAGAAGAAAACCTGTATGAATCTTTAAAAGCCTTAGCTACAGAGGATAAAGTAGAGGCTTAGCAAAAGCAGGTACTTAGATTTAACTTAACCTCTGAATTACAGAGGTTTTATAAAAGCTGATCTAACAAAGTTTTAGCTTGGCGAATTTTAGTAAACATTTCAGCGCAACCACCTTTATCAGGATGATGTTTCTGAGCGAGGTGTTTGTACTGAGTTTTAATCATTTTTGCATCTGCGTCGATGGGAAGATTCAATACATCAAGCGCCTCTTTCTTCTCATCTTGCGCCATATATTTTTGCCAGAAAGATTTAAGCAGATCATTTATTTCATCTTCTTGCGTTTCAAAATAATGTTTTGAATTTAAATAATAACTTTCTAGTGGGTCGTTAGTTTCTAGTGCGGTGCTATCTTCATTATTTAATAAGCTGGTTTCATCTACAGGTATGCGTTGTATCCGTACAAACTGAATATCAAGTGTAAAACTTCTATTATCACGATAGAATTTTTTAAAATGATAAAGAGCATGCATACACAGAAAATGAGCGCTAAATAAACCTTTAGGATCTGCTAATGAGAAGTTATCAAAAGGGACGATTTTCTTATCTTGTAAATGCTTAATTATTTGATGTTCATTTGTTAATGCAGCGTCATTTAACAAACGATCAATTTCATCAAGTATGGGAGATAAATAGGGATTTAACCTCTGCATTTAATATATAAACTCCACAACATCTGTTTATTGGTTATTAGGCTTTATTGATTAGCTTACTTGTTGGCTCATTCATGAGGTTTACTAGGTACTTTCTTAGGGAAAACTTGCGTGTATTGTGCTTCTTTTTCCAAAGCTTCTAAGTCTTTAATAATCAGTTGATTACGTTTTTTATCTATTGTGTCTTGCTTCTTCCATAACTGTAATTGTTTATTAATAACTTGTCTTACCGAGCCCGTCATTCGTGCTAGCGTTTCGTCATTTAAACCATTCACTAAATGGTGCTTATGCTCTTCTTCTTTTACGCCTGCATAAAACCTAATTTTATTAATATGCTCTAAAATAATTCGACTTAAACGTGTTGGCACATCATGTAAAATCAAATCACTGGCTTGATGCTCTTTCTCTCGCATCTTTTGTGCTAAATAAGGCATAAACTGCTGATTAAATTCGGGATAAGTCCATAACCAATGACGCATAGTCGATAACTTTACCGAAAGCAGTTTTACTGTATTTAACGGTGAAATAATCACGTCATGGGGCTGATCATCTAATAACACCATTAAATCAAAACAGTCGCCTGCATAAAGCATATCTAATGTAGCTTCACGACCTGTTTCAGGATTAGCTTGTTTGATTTCTAACTGCCCTTCTATCATCACAAAAAAGCGTTTTGTTAGAATATTCGAATCAATATAATCGCCTTTATGCCATTCGTTCAGCTGGAATTCTTGTTGAAAATCTTCTATGAGTTTTTCAGGTAAGTCAGCAAAGATATTCGCTTGTTTAACTAAAACAGGGCTAGCTTTTTGAGGAAGGTGATTAACATCTTTATTCATAGATAAAAGGGTTTGAGCCGTAATATAAACAAGTGTTTTTATTCTACCTCGTTGTCGCTATATAGCAAAAGTTAAAAAATATAACTAAGCCACCACTAATACCTAGCTCTTCAATTATTTAATTCGAAATAATAAAACTAAATGACATCAACTGTCATATTTGTGACAGAAGCATTTATCCGCCTCCCCTATTATAGCTCCACTAACCAAGCAACCTTGTATAAAGCACTTAGAAATTAAAAGTTTTATACAAGGTTGTTTAACGGAGTAAACAGCTTTACGGACAAAACCATAAAGCCGCTCCACTTTTATTAAATGCTTTTTATTAAGCTCTGTTAAGTAATAGGAAATTATTATGACTAAGATTATTGGTATTGATTTAGGTACAACAAACTCATGTGTCGCAGTAATGGAAGGTGGTAAAGCACGAATTATTGAGAATGCTGAAGGTAGCCGTACAACCCCTTCAATTGTTGCTTACGCTAACGGTGAAACATTAGCGGGACAGCCTGCAAAAAGACAAGCAGTAACAAACTCTAAAAACACATTATTTGCGATAAAACGTTTAATTGGTCGCAAGTTTGATGACAAAGAAGTACAAAAAGACATTAAGTTAGCACCTTACAAAATAGTAAAAGCTGACAACGGTGACGCTTGGGTTGAAATAGACGGTAAAGCCTTATCACCACAAGAAGTATCAGCTCAAATTTTACGTAAATTGAAAAAAGACGCTGAAGCCTATTTAGGTGAAACGGTAACCGAAGCTGTTATTACGGTGCCAGCTTACTTTAATGATTCACAACGCCAAGCAACTAAGGATGCAGGTAAAATTGCTGGCCTTAATGTTAAACGTATTATTAACGAACCAACAGCAGCTGCACTTGCTTATGGCGTTGATAAAAATAGTAAAGCAGACCAAAAGGTTGTGGTTTACGATTTAGGTGGTGGTACATTCGACGTTTCAATTATCGAAATATCTAATGTAGATGGCGAAAAACAATTTGAAGTATTAGCAACCAATGGCGATACCTTTTTAGGTGGTGAAGATTTTGATTTACGCTTAATTAATTATCTTGCTGATGAATTTAAAAAAGAAAGTGGTATTGATGTTCATCAAGATTCTTTAGCGTTGCAACGCATTAAAGAAGCCGCTGAAAAAGCCAAAATTGAATTGTCGTCAGCGTTACAAACCGATGTGAACTTACCGTACATCACGGCAGATGCGAGCGGACCTAAGCATTTAAATGTAAAAGTAACTCGCGCTAAGTTAGAGTCGTTAGTTGAAGACTTAGTTAAAAATACTATCGCCCCATGTGAACAAGCATTAAAAGATGCAGGTTTAAGTAAAGGCGACATTAGCGAAGTTATTTTGGTCGGTGGTCAAACACGTATGCCGAAAGTACAAGAAGCGGTTAAAAGCTTCTTTGGTAAAGAACCACGTAAAGATGTAAACCCAGATGAAGCTGTGGCCATAGGTGCAGCAATACAGTCAGGTGTTTTATCAGGAGCTGTAAATGATGTGTTATTGCTTGATGTAACGCCATTATCGCTCGGTATTGAAACCTTAGGCGGTGTAATGACTAAGTTAATTGAGAAAAACACCACGATACCAACTCGTGCATCTGAAACTTTCTCTACAGCTGAAGACAACCAAGCTGCAGTAACGGTTCATGTGTTACAAGGTCAACGTGAAATGGCGACAGATAATAAATCGTTAGGTCAATTTAACTTAACGGATATTAAACAAGGACCACGTGGTTCAGTTCAAGTTGAAGTAACTTTTGATATTGATGCTGATGGTATTTTAAATGTTTCTGCGAAAGACAAAGCAACAGGTAAAGAGCAGAGCATTAAAATAACGGCATCGAGCGGTTTAACAGAAGATGAAATTAATAACATGGTGAATGATGCTGAAAAACATGCCACTGAAGACAAGAAAAAACGTGAGCTAGTTGAACAGCGTAACCAAGCAGATCAATTAATTCATACTGTAGAAACGTCGATGACCAGCTTAGCTGAAGATCAACAAACGGAACTTAAAACATTAATTGAGCAACTAAAAATGGCCGTTAATGGTAGTGATAAAGAAGCAATAACTGTGCGTAAGTCGGCATTAGAAGAAGCTTATAATAACATGATGCAAGCGCAGTCTCAGCAGTCAGAGCAAGATTACAATGCAGACGACAGTGCGAGCAACGATGATGTTATAGATGCTGATTTTGAAGATGTTAGTAACGGTTAATGGTTTCTAGCTTAATGGTGAAGCTTTGATGTTTAAATTTTTAGTATTAAATATTAGCTAATATTGATTCACATCAGTAAAGAGAAAAGTAAAAAGTGTCAGACTCTTAATCGAGGTTGGCACTTTTTTTTAATTTTACATTAGCTCAAATGAAAACTACGCTTAACATGCTTCATTTAATAACAATAAAATTATACTCCTGCGTCATATTAGGCAACGTCCAAGCGACACAATACTTAAGTCATTTACCTTAGGAAATTAGCATGAAAATATGTATGTTTAGCAGTAAAGCTTATGATGAAAAATTCTTCAGCTTAAATAACTCAAACACTTCAAAAAAATTAGAAACCTCATACCTTTCATCTCATTTAAATGAAGAAACAGTCTACATGGCTGAAGGGTTTGATGTAGTTTGTTGTTTTGTAAACGATAATTTGAACGCTAAAGTGCTTACTACATTGAAAGAGCAAGGCGTGCAGCTAGTCGCTTTACGTTGTGCTGGCTTTAATAATGTAGATTTAAAAGCAGCGAAACAACTGAACCTCCCAGTTTGTAGAGTACCTGAATATTCACCTTACGCTGTAGCTGAACATGCTTGTGCTTTGATTTTGGATCTAAACAGAAATATCCACAGAGCCCATAATCGTATCAGAGAAAATGATTATTCTCTGGATGGTCTTTTAGGTTTTGATTTACATAGTAAAACTGTTGGCGTGGTGGGCGCTGGTAAAATTGGGCGTGCCTTCATCAATATAATGAACGGATTTGGCTGTAACGTGTTGGTCTATGACCCAATGTTAACCGAAACTAATGCTGAGGATAATTTCACACAAGTGACACTTGAAGAGCTATTAGCACAATCAGACATTATATCTTTGCACTGTCCGTTAACCGCAAGCACACAGCATCTTATTGATACTCAAGCTATCGATAAAATGAAACCCAACGTTATGCTTATTAATACCAGTCGTGGTGCTTTAGTAGATACAGTAGCGATTATTAAAGGGCTTAAGTTGAAGAAAATTGGTTATTTAGGTATTGATGTTTATGAAGAAGAAAGTGAAATATTCTTTGAAGACTTATCAGATACTTTTATTCAAGACGATGTGTTTGCACGATTACAAACCTTCCCTAACGTTATGATCACAGGTCATCAAGCTTTCTTCACCAAAGAAGCATTAAACAAAATAGCGCAAACCACTATAAACAACATACACAGCTACTTCATCAATAAACCTCAAGATTCAAACCTTGTTTCTTAATTTTTTTAACATACTGAGTTAGATAGAGATTATTTATTGCTGGTGGTTTACTAAAGCTTAAAAACACAAAAGCCCTTAACTCAATATTTAAGGGCTTTTGATATAACTTCTTCTGAAAGAGCTTACTCAGATAAATAGATACTTTAACTTTTCTACTTTTTTTCTTTCAAGCGTTCTTGATCTAATACTTTAATATCGCTAATTAAATGATTAACAGATGTTTTATTTAAACCATTATAAATGCCACGAATATGTCGATGCGAATCCACTAATACTAAGTTTTCAGTATGTAAAAAGTCATTATTACTCACAAACTCACCTAAATCTTCATTAGCAAAATAATCGCCACGAGCAGCAGCATAAATTTCGTCACGATCTCCTGTAATTAAATGCCATTTACCCGATTTTATTTCATGATTATCAGCATACTCTTTCAATATTTCTACTGTGTCGTTACTTGGCTGAATAGAATGAGAGATAATACCTATATTGTCATTATCTATAAAAGTCTGCTGAACCTGAAACAACTGAGAACGCATTTTAGGACAAATACCAGGACAAGAAGTAAAGAAGAAGCTAGCAACATAAATCTTATTATCAAAGGTATTTGAGGTAACATATTCTCCATCTTGATTTAGCCATTTAAAATCAGATATTTTATGGAAGTCTTTAAGCTCTGCACTGTTGGGTGTTAACCACTGCGGAGAAAAACTTGCTGAATTATAATAAGGTAAGGTTAAGACTTTATCTTGTTCAAACGCCTGCGTATTTAATGCAAGTAAAAGCCCTGTGATAATAATACTGCTACGACTGATTTTTTTTAACAAACTTTTCATCTTCTAACTCCACACACATATTCGATCGTTTTAAACCAAAAATTCGACCATTCACATATTCATAATTGCTGTATAACTTACCATTACGACGCCAAGCTTGTTGTAAGCCCACTTCTTTACCTTGCTCGTAATGCATTTTCTTAAATATTTCGCCTGTGGCATACCATTGCTGAGTATCGCCATGTACTTTCCCGTTTAAAAATGGACTAACAGAGCGTAAATGTCCGTTACTCCACCAACTTGTAGTAATACCGTTAACGATGCCTTTTGAGTATTCAGAACTAAAACTCATTTTTCCGTTAGGAAACCATTGTTTTAAAAAGCCTTGGCGAAGTCCTAACGTATAACTAGACAGCTTAGCTAATTGACCCGAAGGATAATACACAGCAACTTCACCCGTAAAAGGCGTACCTTTATATAACCGTAAACCTGTTTTTTTCGAGAGTACAATGTCGTCTTTATTAACTCGCACAACACCCGTTTGTAATGGCTGAAGAGCGGTTACTTGAGTACTGTCTTCTACAACGAATGGCAAAGAAGAAGCATAAGAAAGCGAACAAAAAGCACTACTTATTAAAGTAATAAATAGTGCTGAAGTTTTAGTTAATCGCACTTGCTGTACCTTGGTAATCACCAGGGAAAAGAATGTAATAAGCGTTTAAATATAATTCGTTTTGAATATGGTAATGATATTCAGCATCTTGAGTGAATTGAGTCGTACTTGTATGTCCGCCTGATTCATCTAAATCTGTTGGGTAATCACCTGTCGAATTACACTTACGACCATAAAGGAAAAAACCGTCAGAAATAACACCAACAAGGTTACTGTCATCTTCTGAAAACGAGATAGGCTCTAAATGGTAATGGAAACTTTGTGGACCTGTATGTGCGCCATTGTAATCTAAACTTCCTACGGCGTTATCTAATGCGATACCTGGACCTTCTTCATCGTTGTAAATAACCGAACCACTTACCGCGATACCAATAGCACCTAAACCAGTTGCAGAACTAGATGATGCTTTTTCAGGACTGTTAGCCACTGTTAACGTGTAAGTTCCTACAAAATCATCAATATTTCCAGGTGCCATTTCTTCGTACGATGTAACCGTTGGTTCAACAAATAGCTCATGATCTGAAGACCAATATGGCGATGTATGATTAGGTAAACCATTCGTTTCTATAATAACGTTATCACCACTAAGGACAACTTCAACATTATCACTATCAAATTCATAGTAAGCACTATGCAATATTCCTGTTGTTAATGGAGTATCTGTATCCGTGTCAGTATCTACTTCAACTTCTACCTCAGTTTCACTCGCAGTATCTGTATCTTCACTACTGCTATTACACGCTGACAATCCTAGAAAAGATAGAATTAATAATAAGTTAATGGTTTTAGATGATTTCATAATTGACCTTTTTTATATCAAAATAATTTAGTGGTTAATCTTATTGGTGATAATTCTAAACCTTGAATGTGCAAACAAAGTGTAAAGATAAGTAAAGTTGTAAGTTAAACGAAAATAGTTAAGTTCTTTAATCATAAGCCCCTGTATTAATGAGAAATAAAAACTTAATGTAAAATAAAAATATATTTATATTGATCGAAACGTTATCAATTTAAGTATTGAGTAAAATAATTAATGCGCACTTTAACCTCCCTTTAACATGACTATTTAAGTGCGAGCGAAAAACAAGGTGAATAAATGAAAGCTAAACACCTCAGGCTTATTTTAGGTGACCAACTCAACCCTATGCATACTTGGTTTGAAACAATAAGCGATGATGTTATTTATGTAATCGCCGAACTTCACCAAGAAGCTACTTACACTAAACATCATATTCAGAAAATAACCGCCTTTTTCGCAGCGATGGAAGACTTTGCCAAATACCTGAAGACACAAGGTCATCAAGTTTGTTATTTAACCTTAGACGATACACAAGAATACACATCGATTAATCAGCTAATTCATAAGTTAACGAAAACATATGCTAGTGAAACATTTACCTACCAACAGCCTGACGAATATAGGCTACGAGTACAGTTAGCTGAATTATCAGAGCAACTTACACTACCTGTGTATGAAGTAGACACTGAACATTTTTTATTGCCTTTCAATGAAATACCTACACACTTTGGCGTACAAACGCATGTAAGAATGGAAGGCTTTTATCGTTACATGCGTAAGCATTTTTCTATACTCATGGAAGGCACTAAACCTGAAGGTGGAGCTTGGAATTTTGATTCCAATAATCGTCAATCCTTTAAAAAGTCAGATTTACAGTCAATTCCTCAACCACTCATCTTTGATAATCCCGCGGAGAGCTATTTAGCACGAATAGAAAAGCACAAAATTAACACCATGGGCAAGGCTTCTTCTAATGTCGCTTATCCTATAAATCGCGAGCAATCTTTAACACTGCTCGATTACTTTTGTAAAAATCAATTGCCAAACTTTGGTAACTTTCAAGACGCTATGACACAAGCATCGCCTTACTCTTGGAGCTTGTATCATTCACGTTTAAGCTTTTCACTCAATTGTAAAATGATAAGCTCTGCAGAAGTAATTCAAACCGCATTAACTGCTTACCGAAAATCAGAAGGTGCTATAACCCTTAACCAAATAGAAGGCTTTGCTAGGCAAATTTTAGGTTGGCGAGAATATGTTCGTGGCATGTATTGGATCAATATGCCGAATTACGCGCAGCAAAACTTTTTCAATGCTCAACGTAACCTTCCTAACTGGTTTTGGAATGGCGAGACAGACATGAATTGTTTAAAGCATGCTATATCTCAGTCGCTAGAACATGCTTATGCTCATCATATTCAACGATTAATGATCACAGGTAATTTCGCCTTACTCGCAGGCATAGCACCAGATCAAGTAGATGAATGGTATTTAGGTATATACATAGACGCGATTGAGTGGGTTGAACTACCCAATACTCGCAGTATGGCATTGTTTGCCGATGGTGGTTGGATTGCGACAAAGCCTTATTCAGCTAGTGGTAATTACGTCAATAAGATGAGTGATTATTGTAAAAGCTGCCGTTATAACGTAAAGGAAAAACTAGGTGACTCTGCCTGCCCATTGAATAGCCTGTACTGGAATTTTATTGGCGAAAATTACGATAAGCTTTCAACGAATCCAAGAATGAGCTTTCCCGTTCGTAACTGGGATAAAATGCAAGAAGATCAAAAGATTGAAATTAAAGAAAAAGCAACTCAGCTGCTCAATAACATAGAGCATTTATAAACACATAAACTTCTTTCGTGTAAAAGCCTAATTAAATTTAACCCTGAAAGATAAACAGACCCTAGGCATTTTTATTATTTTCATACTGATCTTTATTATTGTGCACTTCGTATTTCTCATTAATACGTTGAAAAACTCTAGATTAGAATTAAAAAATAGGATGGTATTTATGTTATTAAGCCAAGAAGATGAGTCAAGAATTATAGAAATGGCTTGGGAAGATAGAACGCCCTTTGAAGCGATTGATCTGCAGTTTAAAATGCAAGAGCCTGATGTTATAAAGTTTATGCGCAATAAGTTAAAACCTAGAAGCTTCAAAACATGGCGAGAAAGAGTTAGCGGTCGTAATACAAAACATCTCAAGCTAAGAAGTAAAGAGATCACACGAGGCTACTGCCCTACACAATACAAAAACCGTTAATAAAAAACACCATAACGCCTAATGATTTATTGTAATAATTTAGGCATATATGGTATTAATTTAAGTATTGTTCTTTGAAAGCTAAATACCTATTTTAAATATTTGGCTTCAAATGCTTTAATTTACAGTTAGCAAAAACAAGTAATAATATGCCAATAAAAACAATAAATGCGGTTAAGTACAATGCAGGGCTATAACTGTTAAAATATTCAATAAAGGCAATACAATATAACGGCGCTACTATTTGTCCTAAGCCATAAGCCGCGGTAATTGCGCCCATAATAAATACTGGATTTTTATTCGCTAATTGCCCACCGTAGTTCATAAACAAAGCAACTAAACCTATAAACGTTGCACCAAATAATATACCACTGACTAAATTGAAATAGATGTTTGCTGAGAACGTAGGAATTAATATACCGACTATTTGCAGCAACATAGCGGCTATCATAATATTAATACTGCCAAACCTATGAGCCAATCGCATCCAGAGGATACTAGCGGGAATTCCCGCAATACCTACAGCTAACCAAGTGTAGCCACCGTAACCCTCTAAACCTTCTAGAGAATTTACAATGTCAGGTAAGAAAGTCGCCTGAACCACCATACCAACGCCTTCGGTAAAGTAAGCTAAAATAAGTACAATCACTAAAGGTGAAAACAAGGTTTTATCAAATTTATGCTTTACAATATTCGCTTTCGGCTCTTTATCGAATGATAAAATATAAGCGGAGTAAGCAGAAAAAATAGTGCCGAATAAAGCTAATATCAACCAAGCATCTTGCCAATTCCCACCGAAATAAAACACCGCTCGCATAAGCAAATCGGTAATAACAATTGAAAAACCCAAACCACTAAAATGAATACCCATCGCTTTAGTTTTGTTCGTGTCTTTTAGCTTCAACATGACAATGGCTGATCCAACCACAAGTGCCATAGCCGCACCAAAACCAGCTAAATATCTTGAAATACCCCAAACTAGATTGTTTTCGCTAATACCTAAAAGCAACGAAGTAACAACACATAAAACTAAACCTATTTTGAAAAATCTGACCTTACTATGAATATCTTTAATAAAAATAGAAAACAATGAACCTGATAAATACCCTGCATAATTAATGGACGCTAAAATACCTGCAAAAGATATTGTAATAAAATCATCAAGCATAGGGGGTAATAACGAAGTAAAAACGAAACGTGCAACGCCCACACCTACGGTTAATGCGAGTATTCCAGCCAGTAAAATTGACGTATTATTATTTCTATCGAACAAAAACATAGTTTATTCTAATGAGGAAAAGGTAATCTTTTACCATCGTATAACTATTAGTGAACTAAGGACAAATCATTAAAGCTTATGAGTGTTATAAAGTTTTGATATGACAACATGAATGAAAGTTAGTGAAGATTAACGGTATAAGCATTTAACCTAAATTATAGTTAAAAGTAGCAAGAACAAATGATTACTTATCATTGTCAAAAGATATTAATAATTGAAGAAAGTCTTTGTTGAAAGGGAAACACTGCTGATTGTACGATAAATAAACAGCTGGATAAGTGGATTTACTTTATCTCTATGTGAAGCGAATACCATGTAAACTGAACGACATAAATTTATAAGGATTGTAGTGACGAAGCATGCGATAACAGTCTGATATAAGTGCAATAACAATGCAGCTTGCACTGTTATCGCTAAGCGCTTAACTCATATAAAAAAACAAGTTAAGCGCAGTACAAACTAAATACAAAATATATGTAATTAGGCTTTATTATGTTCTTCAGCCAAATATAACCAAGTAGGTATAACCGTATCAGGATTTAACGATACGCTATCAATCCCCTGCTCTACTAACCAAGCAGCAAAATCTTTGTGATCGCTTGGACCTTGACCACAAATACCCACGTACTTACCTCGTGCTTTACAGGCTTTAATTGCCATAGCTAATAACACTTTAATTGCAGGGTCACGCTCATCAAATAAATGTGCGATTAAACCTGAATCTCGGTCTAAACCAAGTGTTAACTGAGTTAAATCGTTAGAGCCAATTGAAAAACCATCAAAGTGATCTAAAAACTGATCAGCAAGCAAAGCGTTTGAAGGCAGCTCACACATCATAATAATTCTTAAACCATTTTCGCCACGTTTCAAACCGTGTTCAGCAAGAATTTCGATGACTTGTGTTGCTTCTTCAAGTGTACGAACAAATGGGATCATCACTTCAACGTTCGTTAAGCCCATGTCGTTACGTACACGTTTAATTGCTTCACACTCTAAAGCAAAACACTCACGGAAATCTTTAGAGATATAACGTGCTGCTCCACGGTAACCAATCATTGGGTTTTCTTCTTCTGGCTCGTATTCTTCTCCGCCGACTAAATTAGCGTATTCGTTAGACTTAAAGTCTGACATACGAACAATCACTTTTTCAGGAGAGTAAGCGGCAGCTAAAGTAGAAATACCTTCAGTTAACTTAGTAATGTAGAATTCTACAGGGCTATCGTAACCCGCGATAATATCGGTAATTTCTTCTTTTAAATCTTCAGATAGCGTATCAAAATTAATAAGCGCTTTAGGATGCACACCAATCATTTTGTTAATAATAAATTCTAAACGCGCTAAACCAATACCTGAATGAGGTAAACGAGCGAAAGCAAATGCTCTGTCTGGGTTACCGACATTCATCATAACTTTTAATGGTAGCTCAGGCATTTTATCAACTTCAGAAGTATTCACTTTAAAGTCTAATTGTCCTTCATAAATGAAGCCTGTATCACCTTCAGCACACGACACAGTAATTTTGTCGCCATTCGCTATTTTACTTGTTGCATCACCACAACCTACAACCGCTGGAATACCCATTTCGCGAGCTATAATCGCCGCATGGCACGTACGGCCACCACGATTAGTAACAATAGCAGAAGCTCGTTTCATGATAGGTTCCCAGTCAGGGTCTGTCATGTCAGTAACTAATACATCTCCTGGTTGGATCTTGTCCATTTCAGCTAATGAACCAAGTACTTTAGCTTCACCGCTACCAATTTTTTGACCAATAGAACGACCTTCACACACAACTTTCGCTGTTTCTTGTAACTGGAACTGTTCTATTACATTGGTATTTTCACGACTACGTACTGTTTCAGGACGAGCTTGAACAATATACAACTTACCGTCTAAGCCATCTTTAGCCCATTCGATATCCATAGGACGTTGGTAATGTTTTTCAATAATAACGGCTTGTTTAGCCAATTCCATCACTTCGTCATCAGTTAATGAGAAACGATTTGATTGTGCTTCATCTACATCAACAATCTCAACTTGTTTACCGTGTTCAGGATTGTCGGCATAAATCATCTTGATAGCTTTACTACCAATATTACGACGCACAACCGCTGGTTTTCCTTTAGCTAACGTCGGTTTATGTACATAGAATTCGTCAGGGTTAACAGCGCCTTGAACAACCATTTCACCCAGACCTAAGCTTGAAGTAACAAATACCACATCTTCAAAACCAGACTCAGTATCGATAGAGAACATAACACCACTTGATGCAATATCACTTCTAACCATACGCTGAATACCAGCTGAAAGCGCCACACCACGGTGATCGTAGCCTTGGTGAACACGGTATGAAATAGCACGGTCGTTGAATAACGAAGCAAAAACATGCTTGATAGCAATCATTACAGCATCAAGACCACGTACATTTAAGAAGGTCTCTTGTTGACCGGCGAAAGAAGCATCAGGCATATCTTCTGCAGTTGCTGAAGATCGAACAGCAAAAGAAGCTTCGCTTGAGAATTCACCTGCAAGTTTATCGTAAGACAATTCAATGTCGGCTTGCATTTGAGGTAAGAAAGGAGTGTCAATAATCCATTGACGAATAGTAGCACCACACTCGCCAAGCGCATTAAGATCGCCTACATCGAGAGTGTCTAGAAGTTTATAAATTTTGTCGTTCAAACCGCTTTGCTCTAAAAACTCGTTAAAAGCAAACGAAGTAGTAGCAAAACCACCGGGTACCTGCACGCCAACATTGGCTAGGTTAGAAATCATTTCGCCTAATGATGCATTTTTACCGCCTACGCGATCAACATCATTCATTCCAAGTTCTTCATACCAAAGTACATATTCTTGCACGACAACATCTCCAAAATTATTTAATAAAAGTGTATAGTTAAATAACTTTATGCAAATAAAACAGTCGCATACGACAAGTTACTTAGGTATAAACTTTATTCTCAAACGATTGGTTATTTTTGTTCTAACCTTAACCGTTTCGTGTTTAAATAATAATGACTGATGTTTCTAGAGTAAATATTCTACACTGTGAATTTAGAAATGGGAACCCCTTTTGTAAACTTTCATCAATAGGAACAAAAAATGAGATCGGCTTTTTATATTTCAGACGGAACAGCAATAACTTCAGAAGTATTTGGACATGCGCTGCTATCCCTTTTCCCTACTGAGTTTGAACATCACACTATTTCATTTGTTGAAAATACAGAACAAGCTTTGCTTGCGAGAGATAAAATTAACAAGGCAAGTAAGCGCGCAGGTGAGCTACCCCTAGTTTTTCATACCTTTGTAAATCCTGAGATAAGAGAGATTATTGATGGCTGTGAAGCCGTAATTTATAACTTTCTTGAGCACTTTATACCGCCTCTTGAAAAACAATTGGGCATAAAAGCGAATCCTCAACCTCACAGAACACACAGTATTCATGAGAAAAGTTACGATAATAGAATCGACGCCGTTAACTTTGCACTAGCCAATGACGATGGAACGAACATCAGTAACTACGAACATGCCGATGTTATTTTAGTCGGAGTATCACGCTCAGGAAAAACGCCATCAGCGCTATATTTAGCCTTACAATATGGCATAAAGGCAGCAAACTACCCTTTTATCGACGAAGATATGGAACACTTAAAGATCCCTGAGTTTTTAAGAAAGTTCAAAAAGAAAATTTTTGGTTTAACCATTGATGCTGACCGTTTAATGGATATTAGGAATAACCGTATATCAAACAGTAAATATGCATCAGCACGTCAATGTAGAATGGAGCTGAAAGAAGTTGAGAAGCTGTACAAAAAAGAGAAAATTCCATTTATTAATACCACTAAATTTTCGGTTGAAGAGATCACAGCAAAAATACTGTCTGAAATGAAGTTACGACGCCGTAAGTATTAACATTTATTCAATCACTTCTTGTTATATAAAGAGCCAAGTTAACTCAATAACTTTGCTCTTTATATTGCTTACCTCTTAGCTTAGACCTATTTTAAAACTGATAACTAGCACCCAAGTTAACGGTTGTTCCTAAGCCTTTTACGTTATAACCACTGTAAGTATATGCCTGTGATTTTGACGGATAATAGTCTTGGTTAAACAAGTTTTCTATACCAATAAAAGCCGACCAATCTTGGTTCATTTCATAGTTACCGCTCACGTTGAAAATATGGTAACTATCTACAGGACCATTAGTTCCTAAGTAAACACCATCTTCAGGAGTGAATTTTTTACGATCTCCAACATACAAATAAGTTAATGATAAGCTGGCATTCTCAAGTGGTTGCCAATTAACGTTTACTGTTCCTTTAGGAGCACTAATTTGTTGAGCGCCTAAATAAATATCATTGGCTGTATCTTTCCCTTCAACCCACGCATAAGTTGCTGTTATATCGAGTTCATCACTCATGTTATAAATGGCTAGCACTTCATAACCGTATATTTCTTGCGGCGCTCTAACAGGAACATATATGCCTGTTAGAGGATTATAGGTATTGGTTGTACCTAATTCAGAAGTACTACGATAGGCTGAAAATTCTAAACGTAGTTTATTTATTTCTGACGTAATACCTATTTCATAGTTATCTATAATTGAGGCTTCAGTTTGTATTAATGCAATGTCAGTTACGGTAGCCGTACGTAACAATCGCCCTATATCCGAAATATCAGAACCTTGAGAGTAACTTGCAAAAGGTTGAAAGTAGTCTGCCATATTATAGCGAATACCTACATTGTAAGTTGTCGCTCGGTAATTCAGTACATCCCCAACCACATCAACAGGAACTGAACATACATCAACAGCGGCACACAATTTTAGCGTGCTGTAATCATCTACTTTTAGATCAATTTCTTCATGTCTAATACCCGCTTTAATAATTAGATTATCTTGAATAACCCACTTACTTTGTACAAAACCAGCTAAGTTTTCCATATCCATTTCAGGTACCCAAAAACGTCCATCTACTAATGGTTGAGAAGTAACATCATTAAGCGCATCAATACCGTAAATAAAAGTCGCTTCAACATTATCCCATTCGAACTGACTGTTTAACGTAACACGCAGGCCTTTTTTATCTGATTTGATCAAAGATTGACCACCTACATAACCATCATCAAGGTTCGCTAAAACAGGCGAAAAGAAAAAGATATTTTCAACATCTTGAGCATAAGCATCAATCACTAATTGAGTATTTTCAAACAAAGCCTCATCAGTATATTTGATCATCATATTATGGTTATTAGGACCTTGTGGCTCACCTAAAGCCGAAGTTCCTTCAGGAGCACGAATTGCGTAAGTTTTAACTCCTGTATTTACACTACCAACCACATCAACCAAGTCACTCTCTTGCTTAGATTCGTAATAGTTATAAACAAATTGAAGCGAAATATCATCGGTAAATTGATAACCTAATTTCGTGAAATAATTTTCCATTTTGGCTTCTGACAAACCGTATTTCAGACCAATAACATCGCCTTCTGCATCTCTTTGCAGACCATTTTCTTCATAACTTGCGCTAGCAACGTAACTAAACTTGTCTAGTTGCCCATTGATCATACCCTCGACACGCTGACCAGAACTGTCTTCTAGTTTTACCGCACTAAAGCGATTAGACACACTAAACTTACCGCTTATCTTTTTATCACTGGCCGCTTTTTTTGTGATGTAGTTAATAATACCGCCAGCCGCACCATTGCCATAAATAGACGTAGCACCTTTGATGACTTCAATTCGCTCTATAACATTGGCATCAACCGTTCTAATACCTAAAGATCCATTTCGTAATGGAGTTGACTGTGGCACTCCATCTATCATGACTAAAGGAGAGCGACCACGTAGAGTTTGACTAGAGTTACTCGATGTACCTGTACTTGGAGCTAAACCTGGAACTAGCGTTGCTAGTAGTGTTTGTAATTCGTGGGATACTTTGAGTTGAGTTTCTATTTGTTGGCGATTAATGATAGTAATTGAAGCGGGAACTTCATCAATACTTTCAACAATCCTGCTACCCGAAACAACAATTCGTTCAATATTAACTTCATTTATTTTTTCGTTATTAGTCAGTGTTTCTGCATTCGCACTATGTGCAATAAGAAGTGCAAGCAAGCTCAATCGAGTTTTAATCATTATCAATCCGTTTGATAGTTGGTGGAAGTGGGTAAATAAATTACGCACTGATCTTAATGGTAATGATTATCATTTGCAATGATGATTTAAGAGTTTATTCATATAAAGTTATTGAGCGTTTAATAAAGGCTCGTTTTTATTTAAAAACATGGATAAACAATGAGGTATAATTATGACTCATTGTTTATCCATGTTTATTCAGGTTAATACCATTAAAGATATTGAGTCAAAAGAAAACCATCAAATAGAAACTTCAATCGAAAGTGCAAGTTCACACTTACCTGCATCAGAAATAAATACTCAACTAAAAATTGCTACCTTCAATTTATTTAATTACCTAGAACCACCCAATGCTTATTATGATTTTGATCGTATTTATAGCGCTGAACAATGGGCAAAAAAACAAAATTGGATCAGCGCATACTTAAAAGAATACCAACCACATATCATTGGTTTTCAAGAAGTATTTAGCCCTGAATCGCTTAAAGACTTAGTCGCCGAGCAAGGTTATAAATATTTTGCAGTAGTTGATGAACCTGAAGTAATTGATGACTTTATTTATCGTAGCCCAGTGGTCGCTATCGCCTCACGCTTTCCGATAGTTGAAATAGCCACAGTAAAACCTAACCTTGAGTTAGCACAAACATTAGGACTAACTAACGAGTTTTCTTTTAGCCGACAAGTTATTCGAGCAACAATTGATGTACCACACATAGGTAACAGTGATTGTTATGTAGTGCATTTTAAATCTAAACGCTCAATGCTAAGTGTTGAAGAGCAAGAAAATAATTGGTCGCCTGAGAAAACTATTATCGAAAGCTTAAAAGCGAATATAGCGGGTGGTTGGGGATCAACCATTCAACGTGGTAGCGAAGCGACATTATTAATGATTGAAATGATCGCTCGTCGTGAAGCCACAGATCATCCTATGGTACTCATGGGTGATTTTAATAATACGTTAAGCGACGGAGTTTTAAGTCACCTACTCACTGATGATTTACGCTTTGTTTCATCAATAGATAAAGACGCCTATCTTGCCCAGTATTGCTTAAAAGATGCTTGGGATTTGTTTGAAGCCTTTACTCAAAATGAACACGCAAGTGAAAATTCTAGACTAGAAACTGATACAAATAGTCTTACAGATGAAAAATCTCAAGCTTCAGAAATTGCTGAAAACACTGATAGTAATAAACTTATTGATAAGAATGAAAGTGCTGTTGCTATTGAAGACTCAGATACAAATCTAATAGACAACCCGTTAATTGCTAACAAAACAGCTGATGCTAACCAATTAGCACCCGCGCGAACACCTACTCATTATTATGGTGCTAGCAATTCAGTGCTCGATTATATTTTATTATCTTGTGAGTTTGACGCCGGTTATCACGATAGTCTGTATCAGGTAAGCGATTACCATACTTATGATAGGCATTTAATTAACCCTATATTTGATCGTGATGGTGAAAGTACAGATCATGGTGTTGTGTCGGTTACTTTGACTTTGAGATCATAAAAATAGCTTAAATTATCTTACGTAAGCTGTATACATAGCATCATCATTTTTCAATAAACTGTTAATTTTACAGATCCTTTAACTCTTTGTCGCGGTGGCGACGACACCCAAGGGGCGACGTACCGCCGCGCCTCCCCTTGGACCCCCTGCGACGCCCTTCTCAGTGAATCATAAATGTTTATTTTGAGCTTACAGTCAATACCTGCCGAAATTCGTCCATGAAAGCGGCAGTCTTCGCCGTCCTTGGCTCAGCTTGACTAACGCTAATCAAAATCTACATTTACTCACTGAGATGGGAAGCTCGATCGCTGAAATTTAATAAAAATAATAACACCCCAAATAACTATAAAGGATCAATATTAAAGCTAATTAATCTAAGAATACAAATCCAGAAGTTAGCACTAAGCCTGCTTTTTAAAATGCCGAATAAAATACTAATGTGCAGATATTATTGGCAGAACGCCAAAGAAGTGAAGTAGCATATGGATTATGCTCAAGATGAACGGTAAAACGCAAGCCATGGATGGCAAAGAGTATAGTACGTTCTGAACGCTCGCTCGAAACATTAATATTTTATGATGAATACATTTTAAAGCAGCGCCGAGGAAATCTAGATAAAGGTCAAGAGTGGTGCCAGCCTCCTATTTTTATTTTTGGGTGTAGCAATCACGCGAAAAAATAATATAGAAAACAAAAGGTGTATAAAAATCAAACACACCTAGCATTTATCAGTAAAAAAATTAAAATTAAAATCATAGAAAAACATGAAAAGTAAACGCAATACAACATAAAAAACAATAGCTTACAAAGAGTGTCATTTATGTGTCCACTTTAGTTAGAGTAAAATGCCTTAAACATTAAGTTTTAAGGATTATTATTTATGAGCGCAGCTTTAGAAGAACAAAGAGTTTTACTTGTACAAAAAATGTTATCTAACCATGAGGCTTTAATTAATAAAAAAAACTATCCAAATTATTACTATGAATACAAAATACTAGATAAAATGAAAGATTTAGATAACTCAAATATCTCCATTATGTTTAATGAATGTTATAAATACCCTCAATTAAACAATGTATTACTTCCAATAAAAGAATTGTTTAAACAACACAAAGATAGAGTTTTTCCGAGTGGATTAGAAAGTTGGATAAACGACATGTCAGTTTTAGCTCTCGGTATATATCGTGGAGAAAAATTGGCATACAATCAGTTCAAGTTTAAAATTGATCAAGGAGTTAGTGATGAATTTACAGTTCCTTATTATCAATTATGTATTAAAGCTTTTCAAAAATTATCCAAGGCTTGCAACTCATATCCTTTTGGTTCACAAGTAATTTTAGACTTAGCTAACAATGCCTCTTATCTTACAGGTGTTGCTAATATGAATAATACTACAAAGCTTAAAATAATTCTTGAGTTAGATGTTTTAGAACTTACCTCTAATGCAAAAGAAATTCTAAAGTTATCAACTATGAAAGAAGGCAAGAATATTGAATACAAATCATCAGTTACATACGATATAGAAAAAAATGAGAAAAATAAAAACCTTAAAAATGAGTGCACAAAAACTATTGCTTCTTTTCTTAATTCAACTGGAGGTGTTTTATTAGTTGGGGTAGCTGATGATGGCGATATTCTTGGTTTGAAACAAGACTTGTCCTATTGTGAAAGTAATGACGATCGGTTTAATTTAAACTTTAAAGAAGCAATTAAAAATAAAATAGGCAGTGCCTTTTTTAATAATATTGAATGGGATCTTGAACAAGTTGATATTGATAAGAAAGTTCTAATGGTGAAGGTTAAAGCAGCTTCAAGTCCATGCTGGCATAATGAAACAGAGTTTTTTATTCGAAATAATGCTTCCAGTGATCAATTAAGATGTGAACACGAACTAGCAATCTTTACAAAAGAGAGATTTAAATAACAGTATTTATTACTGAAAAAAGTTATAAATAGCCCGCTATTGTAGATCTACCCATTAGCGCTATCTTATATATTTCACTCTAACTACCTAAATAACCATATCCTTCATAGCTAACGCGGTAATTAAACTACTCACTCTGCCTAATAAACCTTTAATGGTATTATTTTGTGCGTGTAGTTCTTCCACTAATTTAGTCACGGTATCAACTAACGCATCACTGTAAGCAAAGCCAATAAGTGCGACAAGCTTAACCATATTGGCTTGCTCTAGCATTTTATGTTCATCGTTCTGCTGTTCGTAAACACTGTTTACTAGCTCAATGGTACTTACAAGTTTTTCCATTCGAGGACTTAGTCTAAGTAATGCATCAGCACGTTTACTTTCTGACTTTTCAACTTGCTCTTTAGTGATCACTATTCTTGGACGAGGTTTTTTACGTGGTGTTTTTTTCTTAATTACTTTTCGTTCTATAGAATCGCTATAGCTAAACTCACCATCAACAAATTGACCAATGTTAGTGACACTTAAACGTTCTGACATTATCGCCGCAGACTTTGCAGTTTTACGTGTAAAGTCACGGTAGTCTTCAGCAAAACCATGAGTTGATATACATTGAGCTAAATCGAGTATCAGTGCATCTTTTTTACCTTCTGATGAACGTAAACAACGTCCGATAATTTGAAGATACAATCTTAATATTTTGGTCGGTCTTGCTAATACAACACAATCGGTTTCTGGATCATCAAAGCCTATGGTTAACATAGACATATTAATGATTAACCTAACCTCGTTAGATTTGTATCTGCGGATACTTTCATCGTTATCAGCATTTGAACGCTTTGAGTGTACACGTTCATGTTTAACACCCAATAAATGAAAGGCATCTGATAATGCTTCTACGTGGTTGATCGAGTTAGCAAAGAGCATAACTTTACGACCTTGAGACAAAGCATCATCAAGGGTTTGTTGTGCTACAAGTGAACAATGTTCTAATAGGATTAAATCTAAGCCAGAAACACTAAAGTCACCGCGATACATTTTCACGGCACTGTAATCTATTTCTTGAGAAAGGCTTGGTACTTTATATACAGGTTTAGCTAATTCGCCTGACTCTATTAATAGTTTAGTGGTGGTTTCTTCAATAAGCTCCATCGAGTTATCAATGTAAACGCCTAATCTATCAATTGGTGTTGCGGTTAAACCTATAATTAAATCTGGAGAGAGTTCTTCACGCATAGCGATGTAAACACCGCCCATACAACCCACATGATATTCGTCGCGTAGCAATACATCACACTGTATGTTTAGGTGCTTTCTTCTTGTAAATGATTGTTCCATTACAAGTGTTACATCACCGCCAGCAATGTATTTGTAGCCAGACTTAACCACACTAACAGTTACACCGTTAACGGTAAGGGTATGTAATAGTTGGGGAATTAATGCAGCATTACGTAAACTAACAACAACTTTCTTGTCAGACATTGCTTGGCATAATTTGAGTATACAAATACTCTTACCACCACCAGTCGGCAGTGCAATAATCGAGTTTGCTCCTGCAGTAATTGCCTTTTGAACACTGTTTATTTGATAATCTTTTTCTAATATCTGCATACTACTCGAGCTTGATTTTAGCGTTAGTTTGATTAAACACGTTTTGTCTGATTATTATTTTATCACATTGCTAACATGGATTGATAAGCATCTTCTTGATGCTTCAAGTTTTTTTATCATTTATTCATTATAAGGGATGTTTCATTCTAAGCACTAAAATACTCAGTTAATTTTAATAATAAAGCGTCATTATTATTTTTAACGACTTATTTACTGCTTACCTTACATAATAATATATAGGGTCAAAACATCAATTTTAAATGCTCAACACCTTTGCTTTTTCACTTTATTCCTACAATACAATCAATAACAACATAAAAAAACACCAACAAACCTGTATGACCAAAAACAAACAAACCATTGCATACAAACAATATAACAATGAAAAAAATCAATTTTCAACATGCATTTTGGTTAACCATTTAACCATAAATGTTTATTACATCATCAACATTTAGGTTATACCTATGTATAAAACATCTATAAACAAATAAAAACAAATAAAAACAAAGTAACAAGTAATTGATATAATAACAATTAATTAAAGATACCCTGAATTGGATGGGCCAATTTAAAAATCAAACGAACCAAAATATAAATATTCAATTTCAAAAGCTTTATTCAATAACCTTCAAAAACAAAACTTACCAAAATAAATTACATAGCTTACCAAAAAACATATAAAACTTAAAAAACGTTTGACTATTGGTAAGTTATAACGGCATAGTCTGTCACATGGTTCGGCCAGCTATACAAATAAATATAGGTTAATAATTTAACCAAGCTGAGTCGCTAGCCATTTAACATAATTAATAAACACAATAAAAAACCAATATTGTTGGTTCTACATTTAAACACTAATTTTTTATGTAGTTACTGATATGTATTAGGTCGGGGAAATAAAATAATGTTCAATAAAAAATCACTAATTCTTGTAACAACTCTTTCTGCAACAGCATGTCTTACTCAAGCAGCAACTATTAATAACGCTGGCTTAGAAAGTGGCTGGTCTGGTTGGGTAGAAAAAGAACCTGCAGCTATTTCAAGTAGCGCATACCAAGGATCAAGTTCTTTAAAAATTAAAGGCAGCCCAGGTCGTGTTCATCAGGTTGTTAGTGTAGAAAAGAATACTGAATATACCTTAAGTGCTTATGTTAAAGGTAAAGGCCAAATCGGTATTAATGATAATAACGGTCTATTCAAAAACAAAAAATTTAATGAAAGTAATTGGACTAAAGTGTCTAAGACTTTTACCACCAAAAATGAAACTACATTACAAGTTTTCGCAAAACATAATAACAGCTCAAGTGATGTTCGTTTTGATAACTTTGAACTAGTAGCAACTAATGATAACTCTGGCGGCGGCGGTAATAGCGGTGCTGACATTCCAAGTATCATTACAAACGGTAACTTATTTGATCTTGAAGGTAGTGATCCACATCCATTAGTGAACGATTCAACTTTAGTATTCGTACCTTTAGAAGCTCAACATACTACGTCTAATGGCGGCGGGTGGCGTCATGAATATAAGATCAAGCCTAGCGAACGCAAAGCTATGCATGATACTGATGAATCTTTTTCTGCAAACTATAAAGTAGAAATGTCTGACGGTGGTAAAACTATAGTAGCGCAGCACCATGGCAGCGATACCTCTACACTAATGAAAGTATATATTGCTGATTCTAATGAGAGCAAACTTACAGATAGCGTAGCAAGTAATGGGATATTTGATGTGTACGTGCGTATGCGTGGTGAAGGCGATTCTTCAGAAACTGTTTTCCCACTAGGTACAATAAGAAGTGGTGAGTCGTTTGACTTAACGATGACAAATGACAGAGGTCGTGTAAAAGTTACTGCTTTAGGTAAAACTGCAGACTTAACAGTAGAAGATGATAGTAGTGCTTATTTCAAATTTGGTAACTACATACAATCACAATACCCTGGTGGCGATAGAGATGACTGTGGTTCACGTGGCGATTCGGAATCTTTTGCGGAATGTTTTGATGAAATTGGTATTACTACTTCGAAAATAACATTAACTGATGTAAGCTACAGCAGTAATCATTAATATTAGAAAGCTAATCCCAGAAAATTAGCATCAAAATATTAATACTAGAATAACCAATTATTGAATTGAAATAAAAACACTAAGTTCTTTAGGCTTAGTGTTTTTTTTGTCTTAAATATAAAATTAATAGCGACCTACCTAGATCTTATCTATAAGCTTTATATATTTTTACTCATCTGTAAACTTGAATACATGCAAAGCCAATTGCCATTTGATTGCCATTAATCTCAGCACTAAAATAATAGTAAAAGCGATTGATGCACTTATAATTGGTGACAAATAAGGAAGTAATAACACATAGGCAGAGCTACCTGCTACGGTACAAGCTGCATATAATTCTTTTCTGAATATGAGCGGTATTTCATTCGCCAGCACATCACGTATCATGCCACCAAAACACCCCGTTATCGTGCCCATAATCACGGCTGTAAGTGGTGGAACTCCAACACCTAAAGCCTTTGCTGTACCCATAACAACAAATAACGACAAACCAAAAGCATCAGCGATCTCTAAGGCTTTTTCAGGTAGTTTTTTAGAGCTATTGATCCATAAGATGGCGACTAAACTTGCAAAAATAATCGCGTATATATAACTTGGCTGACTTACCCAAAACACAGGCACACCTAATAAAAGATCTCTAATCGTTCCGCCGCCGATTGCTGTAACCGCAGCTAAAACAATTACACCTATGCCATCCATTTTTTTCTGATAGGCAATAATAGCACCTGACAATGCAAAAACAGCACATCCGATAAGGTCAAACATCAGTAAGTAAGTCATTCTATTTCTCTTATTTTTCTTATTTTTCTTAAACTTGGGGATAAACGATAATACTAAGCTAAATATTACATTAACACTTTAGCATCAAGCTAACATAAACAACTTAATGCGTAAGGTGAGGTTTATTTCTATATTCTACCGACGCCATTTCAATTAATCGACTTTTAGTGCGTTCAAACTCAAACATTAATGAACCACTATTATAAAGCTCACTTTGCGGTACATAGGCCGTAATAAATAAATTCATATTACCGTCGTAACATTCATCAACTAACGCAATGAAACGTCTAGCGGCATCATCCATAGGCGCCAGCATAACTTCACGTTCGCCGGTACTGCCAGCTGAAATATTAATATTCGAACCATTATCTTCTGTACCTCGGGCTTTTATTCGCTCGTAAGACTGTCCACTCATAGGCGGTACATTAAACAATAAAATGGTGCTGAACTGTTTTGCTAATTCTATGTAGTCAAAATGGCTACGTGGCCCTTGGCATAACGCTGTGAAATCAAAACAAATAACCTTCTCGCCCGCTTGTGTATTTTGAGCAATATAAGGTATTTCACGTCCTAAAATGTTGATAGTGTTATCTTGCATATTTTCATGAATATTAGGTTGGGTATTATCTCGCTCAACCGACACTGCTTGCTTCAAATCAAATCGACTTAACAAGCTTTGATGCAAAACCACTTGCTGTTCAATAGATTGCTTTTCAGATAACTCAAAGTAATTTTGATCATAAGTTAATTCACGATGACGATGATCATGCTCGCCAGCTAACTGTAACGTATTGGTATGTTGTTCAATTGCTTTAATAGCAGGTAAAAAACGTTCACGTTGTAAGCCATTTCTGTACAACTCGTTTGGCGCACAATTACTGGTACTTACCACGACAATATTTAACTCAAACATAAATTGCATCAAGTTACCAAGTAACATCGCATCACCAATGTCAGACACAAAAAACTCATCAAAACATAAAACACGATACTCACGACTAAATGCTTCAGCAATAAGCTTTAACGGCTCAGCCTGTCCAGAAAGTATTTTAAGTTGGCGATGCACGTCTTGCATAAAATGATGAAAATGTTGTCGCTTGCATAAACTACTTGGCAAGCTATTTACAAACAAATCCATTAAAAACGTTTTACCGCGCCCTACTTTCCCCCATAAATAAACACCTTTAATGATTGCACTATGTGTAGCTTCAACATTTCTTGGCTGCAGCGCTTCATATAGTTGCTGCAGTAACTCAACGGCTTGTTGCTGTGAGTCGTCAAAGCGTATTTTATTAGCTCTCACTAAGTCTTGATATTGTTTAAGAGGAGAATTATTCGGCATAGTGTTTAAGCATAGTATCTAGGTGGAATGAATAACGCGCGTATTCTAGCGTAAAATAATCGGTTGGTCAGTGATTGTTATTATACAAATTGAAACATTTTTCATCATGTTCAGAATAAAATTTTAAGAGGTTAAAATAAACATCTGTTAAAGTAATATCAATTTATTTGTTTTTCGTTTTATTCTAAGTAAAAGGTATTAATGTGTTCAGAACTTCACTCTTTATTATTTCGGTAATTATGTCTTTTCAACTGCTAGCTGCAGGCACTAAAGGTCAATACATTCAGCCGAGCAACCTATCACCTAAAGTACGTATAGAAACCTCTATGGGAAATATTGTGCTTCAACTAGATCGCTATCGCGCTAAAATTACCGTTGATAACTTTTTAGGTTATGTATCACGTGGACAATACGATAAAACATTAGTGCATCGTGTAGAAGAAGGTTATTTAATTCAAGCGGGTGGTTTTATGACGAACTATGCTGAAATTGAACCCGATGCACCTATTTTTAATGAGTCTGGTAATGGCTTAAAAAACAAAGATGCCACCATTTCTATGGCGAAACAGTTAACGGATGCTCATTCAGCTACCAGTCAGTTTTTTATTAACTTAAATGATAATACTAATTTAGATCCTGGAAGATCATGGGGTTATGCGGTTTTTGGCGAAGTTATTGAAGGTTACGAAGTACTTGAAGCCATATCAGAGGTTGAAGTAGGTTACAGCGAGCAATTAGGTTATCCAACGGTGCCTAAGCAAATGATAACGATATTAAGAGTTGTTATTCTTGATGAAGAAAAAGAGTAATAAACTTTATGTAAAAAAGCCCTAAACCTTATGTGTAAAGTTTAGGGCTAATAATTATCTATTTAACCTCAACTATCCGTTAAACAATTATTTACGCCATGTTTAACAATTGCTTAAGTAAGAATTAAAACTGGTAAGTTACTTTTACACTACCCGTAACTGGTGCTCCATAAAAGCCTACATTCTTTAAGCTGGTAATATATTTTTCATCAGTGATATTATTAATATTGGCTTGTAGGCTCAGCTTCTCTGATATATCCCAACGAGCAAAAACATTAAGTAATAAATATGAATCTTGCTTAACGGTTGCCGCTGCATTTTCAACTTTTGATTGCCACTTACCACCTAAACCAAAGGTTAATTCAGACATTTCTGGTAAGTTATAATCTAATGAAAACTTAACAAGATCTTTTGGTTCCCAAGCACTTGTATTTTCACCAAACCCATCTTCTATGTCTAAGAAAGTATAAGCAAAGTAAGTGTTTAAGTTATCCGTGATATGACCCACAACTTCAAACTCAAAACCTTCAGTTTCCATTGTTGTGCCTTCATAATAATAATCACCCGCAGTGTTCAAACCAGCAAAGACAGATACGTTTTCTTGCTCCGCGCTAAATACCGAGAAAGTAGCAAGTAGGTTGTCATCAAACCATTGAGTTTTTACACCCACTTCATAGTTAATGCCTTTACTCGGATCTAAAAAATGTCCGTCAAAGTCCGTTTGCTCTTGCGGTTGATAAATGTCTGAATAACCTATGTAAACATTAACATCTTCATTAATCGAATAAGTCGCAGCAAGGTAAGGGCTAATTTCGCTTTCTTCATTATCAACAGCTCCACCTGCGTTATAACCTTTACGGGTATAGTCAATCGCATTAAAGCCAGCAATAACAAATAAATCGTCAGTTATGTTCACCTTAGTTGAACCAAATATGCGTGTTAACGTCACATCAAGTTCAGAGTATTTAACTTTATCTAACCATTCAGGTTCAGGAATAGCATCAGAGCTTGTTGAATAGGGAAAAGCAGGAGTAAATAATACGGTATTACCTGCATAGTCAATATAAGGTGCGTCAGCTACTGCCACATTACTGTAGGAAGTATCTGTGCTTTTAGATGTACTCGCACCGAACATTACTTCATGTTGTTTACCTGCTAAATCGTATTTACCTTTAACCGTTAAATCAAATAAGTTAGCACTAAATTCAGAATCATAACGCCCAGGTAAACCAACTAAACCTAAGTTTGTTTGGCTGTCAAAAGCGCCAAGAGCATCATAAACATAAAACAATTTACTTTGATCGTCTGAATCTTGTCTGTTGTAGGTAGTTTTAATCTCCCAATCATTATCAAATGTATAAGTATATTCAGCAAAAAAGTTAGTATTAATAGTGTCCCACATCGTCCAATCTTGGGTTGTGCTCGTACCTACATCAAAGTCAGCTTGTGTACCATCAGCATAAGCTAATGGTAAACCGCCCCACATAACACCATCACTATTTGCATCTTGATGAGATGCGCCAAACGCTATTGTTGAGTTATCAGAGATTTGACCATCAACCACAACAGATATATAACCGCGATCATCTTCTAAAGCATCAAGGTATGAGTTTGAATCTTCTAATACTGCAACTACACGTGCTGCCCAGCTACCACTGTCAGTCAGTAAAAATGAATAGTCAGCTTCAACGCGCTTTAATCCATATGTACCCACTGATACACCAACTTCACCTTCATTTTCATTCGTTGGACGTTTACGTACGTAGTTAATAGTACCTGCAGAATTACCTACACCTGTTAACTGGCCGTTAGCACCACGAATTATTTCAATTTCTTCATAGCCGTAACTTTCTACAGCACCAGTAACAAGACCCCAACCATTAGGTAAGCCTATACCGTCTATTTGAGTGCTTTTAATATCGAAACCACGTGACGTATATCGAGTACGATTCGTCTCGCCTTGTTCTACTGTTATACCTGTCGCCATTTGAATAGCATCATTAACACTTGTTGCTGCAAAGTTTTTAATTTGATCTGAGCTTATAACACTGATTGATTGAGGTGTTTCATTTAACTCGAGTGTTAAACCTGTAGCACCTTGGCTTACACGGTCTTGACGAACACCTAAAATTAAAATTTCTTCTACGTCTTTATCAGACTTTTCAATGTTTTTTTCTGATTCCATTGCATATGCTGAACTTGACAATCCCATAGCCAAAGTAAGCGACGACAATACAAAAAAATGCTTAGACTTCATGTTTAAATACCCTTGTGTTAATAATGTGTAAATAATTTTTGAGAGCATTATACATACAAATAACTCAAATGATAATGATTATCAAAAGCATTTAATTAAATGAATGAAAATCATTGCTATTAATATGTATACAGAGGGATAATATTTATAAATACATAGAAAAGCACTTAAAGGCTTAAATGTTTATGCGCTGTTTTATCAATAACATTTTGAGATGGGGATATTAAAAATCTAATATTTATTAAGTAGATAATCTATATAAATATAAGTGCTTATGTCTTAAGATTTTTGGATTAAGATTGAAGTATTAAAGCTTACAACTATTTATCCATGAAAAAGTTTACCTTACTTAATTCAACATTATATTCGCGCTTTAGTTTTTCATTATTTTCAAGCTTATCTAAATCACCAATAAGGGTAATTAACTTATCGTGTGAATGATGGTTGGTTACTTTAAAGTCTTCAGGTTCCCCTTCATCTTCAACTCGTTCACGTTTATCCATATCATGGCTGTTCTCATTAGTTTCAAGCCATATTTCATCAATCAATCTAATTTTACTTTCAGACATTTGATTTTCGGTTCGTTCCATCATCAACTCATATTGGCCAGGATTTTTTCCTTCTCGATAAAGCTTTTGATCTATATTCACTTCATGCTTTTGATCTAAACCAACCAATTCTTCACTTTGTATCACAGCACCGATTTGATAGTTCTCAGACTTATCATAATAATCAGGACGGCTTAGCTGATAGTCAAAGTGAGTATTTACTGACTTACTTTGATTAACTTTATGTAACTTCCCTGATTGATGCTCTTCGGTCACTTGGCTTAAATCAATAGTAGTTTTAGGGTTGATTTTTTCTCCGACAACAGCAAAAGAAAATGTCGAATCAAAGTCAGCTAGTTTTGAAATACCAGCACCTAATGTATTTCTTACATCACTACTAACCTCATTTTTTTCTGCAGTGTTAGCTTCACTATTCGCATCCGTTTTAAGCCCTTGGTAGCGTGAGTCATTAGTGATTATATTATCAACTAAGTCTGCTACCATATTACGGCTATTTAGAAATTGATTAGCTGCACTAGATTCTATTTGGCTATAACGTTCGGCCGCTGAAGACATACTCGAAAAAGCCTCTTTAAATAATGCAAAACCCTCTCGCATATTCGTATCGTCAGTCTTACCAAATGCCGACGATTTACCATCGACAGTACTATTATTTCGACTATCTTCAAGATTAGAATCAAGTGCCGCTAAGTATTGCTGCATTTGCGTAACATCACTGCCTCCATAAGCAGACATAGACACAGAAAAGTCGACAACTTTTGAGCCATTCTTTGATTCAAAGTCAAAGTTTTGTTGATGCGCCACTTGATCAAACTGATAACTTAAATCAATACTTCGTGGTGATGAGTTATTGCCTGAATTTGTAGAAAGAGTTAAATCAAAGTCAGACAGTTGCTGATGATTAATACCAGACAAAAATCCTAAACTCATATCAGCCTGATTGGCACCACCCAACGGATCAAAGCTATTTTCACTTACCTTAAAAAACTCATCTGCCATTGCACCAACGCCCGACATAATTTCAGTTAACGCTTTATGCTCAGCTTCTGACAACTCACCTTCTACTTGATAACTAACATTCAGCGCGTTGGCTGATTGATCAACATTTTCATCATATCCTTGCGATGAATTAAAGGTGATATTAATAACATCGCCTTCTTTAGTTTTTACCGATAATTCAAAAACATAATTTTTATTATCTGAATTGTTTAGATTAATAATGCCATTTTTGTAGCCGTCTACAACATGATCAACACGCTGTTGGCTAGTCGCCAAAAATGACTTTTGTTCATGCCCTAGTTGACCTATATCAGATAAAATATCGCTAGTATTAGCATAAGCCTGATGCACATTTTTAACTGAATAATTCAAACGTTCCATCAACTTGTCGCTACTCTCATTATTGAGTAAACCTTCTTGTTGGCTGGTTAATACTTTACGTATCGCTAACTCTTCAGTTGAAGACTTATAATCAAAAGCTTGTACGTTGTTTAGTGTCGCGTTTGAAGTAGTGTCTGATAGGGTAGAAATAGATGTGATCTGTTGCTGAAGCAGTTGATCCAACTCTTCATCGCCAAGTGACTGATTTTTTAGCTGTAGTTCATTAAGAGCTTGAACCATTTCAGGTTCAATATTTTTAAGTTCGTCGCTTAAGGTATGTGTGGTGTTTTGATTAAGCTGGGCAAGCGAGTTTATTAAGTCTGTTTGACTCGCCGAAATATTGTTCATCATGATTATCCTTAACCTAAAACCCACATAATATTTATATCGGATAATGGTTTAAAACCTTTAATGATATAAACGTATTTTTTCGTTTTATTTTTCTATAAATAAATACTAAGTAGAGCGAGGCTAAATGATCTGATTACACTTGATAATGAGGAGAAAAATGTAAAACTAAAATGAAAGGAAATCATAGCTGACCTCCTTTAAATGGTAAGCTAATACTTGATAAAGTTATTCAGTAAAAGTTACCGTACCATCAGTTATTTGAAAGCTATTTTGACCGTATCCAGGTAACGAAGGACAGTTATTGATCACGCCTCTTAATACCATAAAGCTTCCTGCTTCAACATCGGCATAAATACCTGTTCCGCCTACTATATTTAATATTTCTTCAACTTCAAAAGGAGTAGAACCTGTGCCATTTTCACACGTAGGATCACCTGCGAAAATGTTAGTAATAGAGTCATGCGCAGTATACAAAACACCTGTACGATTTTTATTAACAAATGTATGAGTTAACGTAAAATCAGGGTTCAAAATACCTCTAATAGCACCGTCTAGAACAAGCCCAAATCGATGATGTCTAGATCCTCTATGACCATTGTTATGCCTACCACCTCTATTCGTCATTAATACAGCCTTAAACTGACCCAGCTGTTCTGTTTCAGAAATAGAAAGTGTTTCTGCGTAACCACGTACTACATCGTAACTTTGAGTTGAGTTATGTGCTGAAGCACCAAAACTGGTTAAAGATAATAAAGCGGCACTAATGATTGTTTTTTTCATAATAATATTCCTTTAATTTTAATAATATCCATTTGTTTTTATTGTAATGTTAATTTTTATCTATGTTTTAAAAGAGCACATTGCATGCAAGCCTTTAAAAAACAAAGAAAAATACCACAGGGGTTAATGAGTAGCAATAAGCTTTATAGTAATTAATACCATTATTACAAAACTTTATAATGTACTAAGTTACTCACTGCCTTTAACTCTTTAATACAGCTACCCATAACTCCTGAGATACAAAACTTAAGCGTAATAGGTTTAATTAATATTTCCACTGAGTTATTGATTAATTTACTAATTTATTAATATTGGGTGCTTCTAGCTTAGACCTTATGCCTATTTTTAATAGAACAAAGGGATACTGTATACAAAGCTATAAAAAAACATTTAGAACATGTGTTCTTCCAAATATATAATTACAAACTAAACACTTGAAACAAAACAATTAAATAATAAGTAACATTGTACTAACTTGGTTATTCACTTCTAGTTTGTAGCTCAAAAAAAAAAGCTATTCAAAAACGCATATATAAATTTTAATTAGCCTATATATTGACCCCAACCATCTTAAAAAAGTACCATATAGAACTTTAAGTTGAATTACATTCCAAATGGGATTAACATAACAATGTAACTTAAAGAGGTTTATTATGTTAACGACTCAAGCAAACTCTAATATTAATAATCAAGCGGGTGCAGCACTAAAAGTTGTACTTAATATTTTTGATAAATGGAATTGCTCTAGCGCAGAAAAGAAAGAAATTTTGGGCATGTCTCATTCAACCTTTCATCGAAATATAAAAGACCCATTAAATGCCAAGCTAAGCAACGACCAGATTGAGCGGATTAGTTATATATTAAATATACATCAGGCATTGCGTATGGTGTTTTCTAACAGCGAAAATATTTACGGCTTTATGCGCATGGAAAATAACAATCCTTACTTTAATGGTAGAACGCCTTTATCAATTATTGCTACGGGATCATTTGGTGCACTATATGAAGTATTTAAACGTATAGACATAATGCGTGGCGGACAATGGTAAAACATAAATACCAAACACTGAACGCCAAACAAGCGTATCGTTTAGTTAATTCTAAGTTTCCACCAGAGTCATTATTCGACGATGTTGCCGACGAGCAAGAGTTCGATGCTATTTATGCGATCCAAGCATTAACCAACCCACGCATACAGCATGAATGTGGCAATATAGCTTTGCTATCTAAAGGTGAAATCCCTTTTGGTATCCAAGGAGTTAACTACGCAACCGCCCCTTTCACACATATAAATCCAGATGGTTCACGTTTTAGCGATGGCACATACGGTATGTTATATGCTGCCGATACCATACAAACAGCCATTGCTGAAACCAAATACCATCAAGAAAAAGCATTTCAAAATATTGTAGGGTTACATTACGACACAGTAATCATGCGAGGTATTGCGGTTAGCTTTTCAGGCAAGGTAGTAAATGCTATTAATAATGAAGCTATTCATGTGACAAACGATTACACCAACTCTAGAATATTTGGCAATACATTACGTAAAAATAATGAGTTAGGTATTTACTATAAATCGGTAAGGAATGAAGGCGCATTTTGTTGGGGATTATTCTCTCCAAGTACTGTGCATTCAGCTATTCAAACAAAACATTTTGAGTTTGTTTATAACGGCAAATGTATTTCAAGTGTAAGAGAAATATCAATAGTTACATCAACAACATAATTTCTTAAAAAATCCCCTTATTCACTTCGCTTTTTAGTTCCTACTGTTTTATTATGCTGCCCACACAACAAAGGGAGTTAAGCTTGTGGAGCTAAAAATTCAATTTAACGTATCTAAAGATCCAATATCATCACCTGAGCCCGCGCCATTTGATCCTGTAAAAATTAGAAATTTTCTATTACTCATCGTTACTTTGCTAAGCCTTATAGGTTTTGGTGTTTACAGCTTGTGGACTACAGAATCAGAGCCTTCTTTACCTGACACACTTAATTCGCCAAGCATTGCTTTATCAAGTGCTGCATTTCCAAAGCATTCCGTATCTAATAACTCCGAGACAGATACCTCAACGTCATATACTTCTGCTTCAAATATCGCTGTGTCAAATATAGCTGTTTCAAATATCGTAAACGCACAACCAGCAGCAAATATTTCGACAAATACAGAAACTCAGGCAAACACAGAAACTTTGGTAAGTTCGGCACTAGCTGAAGATACAACAACTAATATAGTCGACAGCACAGTCACTAATAACACAGTAAGTAATACCGAAAATCATGCAGCAAGTGATGCAGTTCATACTAAAGTACCTCAAAATAAAGTCGCTAGTAATGAAGTAACAGCACAAGCCAAAACGGCTAATACAACGCCTGAAACTAATATTCCTGAAACTAGCACCACAGAAGCTAGCACGACTAAAGCAACATTAGCGATTACCTCTGACTCGCCAGCACAAAAAATAGCTCGCGTCGAACCAGAACTAGCAACAAAAAAAGAGCAAGAACCAAAACTAAAATCAGAAGCACAAAACACTATTAATGTAACGCCAGCAATAGTGAATAAAGTTGAGCAAAAAAGTACTGATTTGTTAACCTCAAATAAAACCCTAAACAAGATTGTTCAACGCGCGCAATTAACATCAAATATACTATCTAGAGAACCAAGCGATAATATTGAACACCTGAGTTTACAAGAAAAAAATAAGTTATATTTATTCACTGAAATTCACGATAAGAATAATCAAAAAATTTATCATCGCTGGGTATTTAAGAAAAATCTCATAGCTGAAATCACACTTAACATTAGAAATGACCCATGGCGCACTTATTCAAGTAAAAACTTTGATGAAACCATGATTGGTCAATGGGAAGTCCAGGTGGTAGATCAGGATGATAATATTTTGAAAACGATAATGTTTGATGTTTCACGATGAAAACACTAAAGAACACATAAATATCAGATAACGCTAGCCAGCTTAAACAACTACTTAAACAAGTGCTTAAACAAGTGCTTAAACAAGTGCTTAAACAAAAGAATGAATGAGTAATGATTCATTTTTTTTCTATCAAATAAAATGTCGCATAAACACAACATTGTCGTATAAATTATTTTATGCGACAAAAGTCATGTTGTAGAAACAGCTAAGTAACCTCTATTTAATTCAGCAAGACCTGCCTATAACCTCAAATAAGGGCTAATCACTTGTTTATAAACCATCTATATCTAAATGGTTAATTCATCAAAATTAGCCAAAAATGACTAATCCACCATAATTAGCCAAAAATGACTAATCCACCATAATTAGCCATAAACGGCTAAATCAACACAATTAGCCAAAAATGGCTAAATTTGCATTATTAGCCATAAACGGCTAAATTAGATTGTATGTATAGCAAGGAGTGTTAATGTGAAACTTACTTATAAACCCATTTCAGTGATCAGCGGCGATGTCATTAATTCAACAAAGCTAAGCTCCGAACAGTTTGAACAACTACTTACACGGATCAAAGAGATCCAAAAGTGGATCAGCGAAAGTAATAAATCAAATGTACATAGTATTGAGCGAGGTGATGAGTTTCAAACTCTAGTACATGATATTGAAAATTCTCTCAGATACACTATTATCTATCGCGTTGCGATTAAAGCGTTAGGCAACTCATTCGATAGCCGTATTAGCTTTGCTATTGCTTCAAACGCTGATTTACGTGAATCTGTATCTGAGTCTATGGGACAAGCATTTATTCTTTCTGGCCGTGGATTAAAAAACCTAAAAAATGAAAAACTATTATTTAGCTCTGATAACCAAAAACTCGAAGCAGATTTTAACTTACTCTTTAAATATTTAGATAAACAGATCACAGAGTTAACTTCACGCCAATGTGAAGTTTTACTCCCAATGCTCAAAAGTAATGGAGGCTTATCAATAACTGAGTTGTCTAAAAAATTAGGCGTTGCTGATGCTACAGCAAGTAAGTCACTCAAAGCATCAGGTTGGTCATTAATCAATGAATTGAACAACCAATTCATAAATCATGTACAAGGATTGAAACATGCTTAATTATTTTGAGATATTAATACCGTTTTTACTTATTCACATCATCTGTGACTTTTATCTACAACCAAGCACATGGGTAGCCGCAAAAAAACAAAAAACCTACCGTGCACCACAACTCTACTTACACTCAATTTTACACGGAATTGCATTAATCATCCCTGCCTTAGCTTTGGGTATTAATGGCTATTCAATACTCTGCTTAGTGAGTATTGTTGCCATCAGCCACTTTTTTATAGACCTTTGGAAAGTATCAACGCCAAACGGTCATAAGTTTTCCTACTTTGTTATTGACCAAGCTTTACATATCTCTGTTATAGCGCTTATTTCGTATCATATGATAGACGGCTTAACGATTGAAACCGTGCTTAAACACGACAAATTTTCTGATGTGATTATGATCGTGTTTGCCTACTTACTTATTCTAAAGCCCACTTCACTTATCATTGGAAATGTTTTAAAAAAATACCCGATTACAGAACCCGAAGGTGACACAAATAATAAAGGTTTAGTTGCTGGCGGCGAGTTAATTGGCTACTTAGAGCGCATATTAATTCTTACATTTACACTCGTCGGTAGTTATGCCGCTGTAGGCTTTGTATTGGCAGCTAAATCAATATTTAGATTTGGAGAATTAAACAAGTCAAACGATAGAAGCATGACAGAGTATGTATTCATTGGTTCGTTAGTTTCGGTAGTTATCACAACATTATTAGGCACTATCATATCGCTTGGTTTAGAGATAAAAATCAAATAAACAATAATAGTCAACTCGTTTTATATCGCGATAACGACGTGCATGGTTGTACTAATGTACTTATATCAGGAAAGTATAGATGCCTAGGAACAGTAACTGAGATGGGCAATGGCGAGCGCTAAACTTCTGATGAAAACACTGTGTATTTTAATAGTTAATAATGACTAGTAGGCAAGAATATAAAATTAAATACCATCAATCTCTTCTCCTTATTGTATGTTGGAGAGTAGGTGTTGGAGAATAAGCACTTCATCCCTCTCTTTTAAATAAAATGTCAGTAAATTAAATATCACTGACCTCTTTTATTTTTTCTTTGTATTGTTATTTTTTATCTATTTGCATGAACTATTTCATAAAGATTTTTTGATTTATATGAAATTTGGGTTAGTGCGTCCAGCCAAATCTTTTGGGAAGTTTCTATCTAATGCTAGATATTCTGCACGTAAACTAATTTCCAGTTCAGTTAATCTATAGGTAACAGAAACCGTGCTCTCAGAGCCATTGGTGTCTGATATATTGTTATTTGATGTACTGCCATCAGATGTACTGTTGTTAAACAGCATGCCATGCTCAACTAAATTATTAATAATAGTGTCTGCCGCAGGTAATGCAGATGAAGCCTTAACGATTTCACACCTTGCATAGTTATCATATTCAAAAGAAACATTGGCTACTCGCAAAGTAGCATCAGCTCCTGGTATTTGTTGTGCGCCAAACATAGGAGGTCCACCTAACGTAGCATTACCAAACGATGGAATAAAACCAGCCACTTTATCAATAGCTTTAGCCGTTCTTGTTTTAACGATTTGAGGATCCCACTGATTATTTACTTTAGCTAAATACTTTTTGTCTAGTTGAGGCTGCGCACTCTCTAATTCTGACGAAACTAAACCGTCTTCAAACAAAGTAACATCAGGGGTCATAGCATGGATCTGAAAGTAACCATTTGGATATGGCGTTAGTTGAGTCATGCCATTCTTTGTACCTCGTTCACCATAAAAAACAATTTCAGGCCAATTATTCTGCTCGCTAGGCCAATAACTCACATAAGCGGCTTTAAATTCCACCATACGTTTTGGCAGCAATCCAATCATGTTATCTATGGTTCCCGTTTGAAAACCACAGGCATTTATTAGGTAGTCTACTTCAAACGTTTCATCTTTTTCTGAGCACTTAGCTTCAACAATCCATTTATTACTGGTCTTATTTTGAATAACCGAGGTCACGTAACTATTTGTTAATAAACGACAGTTATCACTCTTTTCGAGAGTCAAACTGGCAATAGCGGCAAGCCTAAATACATTAATTCCAAATTCTTGAACTAAGATCAACGGAAACTTTAATTGATTTAAATCGGCGTTTTTGGCGAAAGATATCATCCATTCATCAGACGTTTCTGGATGTTTAGGTGTTACTAGTTGAGCAAGTTTTTCTATGTCTTGGCGTTCATACAAAGTGAAATATTGTGAGGCTGGGCCCAACACTTGATTTAGAGGATCAAACGCTATTAACTTTGCATATTCTTGCTGAAGTACTTTTAGTCGCTTAATAACATCACTTGGCTGTCCGTTATCCTGTAATGGCACAGCAACAATAGTTGGTCGATAATCGATAGCGTCTCTATAAAGTCTGGCTGTGCTGATGGATTGCTTTAACAACTCGATACATTGTTGATCTGAAATCTCTCGATACAAGTTACCACCTGCATGAAGATGACACATAGGTGGCCCGTTGATTAAGCTGGTTTCTTTTTCCAACAGTACAACGTTTACACCAAGTTCGCTAAGTCGCAACGCAATAGTAGCGCCACCAATGCCTCCGCCGATAATACCAACGCAAACATTTGAATTTTCAGAATTTTGATAAAACATATTTAAGATATTAAGTGGTGTTACATAAGGATAAATTACAAAGACGTTTACTATTGACTAGTTTGAATATTAACTAGCAACAGTATTAGCAGGAATTATTGTAGGCGTTAACGTGCCAATGATATCGGCAAAGTCATCTAACACTAACGTTGCCCCTTGGCTTTTAATATTTTCACCGTGGTTGTAACCATAGGTTAAACCAATACTTTCCATATTAGCTGCAGTAGCGGCAAAAATGTCGTTTTTAGAATCGCCAATCATTACACATTTAGCAGCATTAACTCCCAGCGTTTCACAAACGTACTCTAACTGCATAGGATCAGGTTTACGTTTAGGTAAACTATCGCCTCCCACTATCATTTCAAATAGCTTATGTAAGCCAAATGCTTCAAGTATTGGAGAAACAAACTGTTCAGGCTTATTGGTTACAATCATTAAGCGATAACCGTTAGCTTGTAACGTTTCTAATGTATTTTTCACATTTGGATAAAGACAGGTATCAACGCATACATTTTGCGCATAAAAATCTAGAAATATTGAAAGGGCTTTTTCAACCATTAACGGGTTAAGCTCAGGAGAAATATTAATACTGCCAGATAAGGCTCTTTTAGTTAACACCTCAGCACCATTACCCACCCAACTGCGAATAACGTCGGTAGAATAAGTTGCCATATTCAAAGCTTTTAACATTTCATTAATGCTGAGTGCTAAGTCTGGCACACTGTCGATGAGTGTTCCGTCTAAATCAAATATCAATACTTCTTTATTTGTAAATTTCAATTTAAAAACTCATGTTTACCCTAGTTATATGGGGCGTAGTATATATTTAATAGCATCGAGCTTCTACAATTTACAGATTTTAAATTTTGATTATGGAGGCAGGAATAAAGCGCGTAACCAATGAAGTTTACGCGCGAAGTAAATGTTAAAACAACGCGATTAAAACAAATAAGATACGTTTAAGTTTGCTGATACAGCAACATAAGTAGCAGGCTTAGAAATTAAATCTTCATACTTATCAGCTTGGCGGAATCTTATAACAAAGTCCAAAGCCACTTGCCCCCAGTTATAACCAACTCCACCGCCAAGTTGAAGACCTGAAAAAGATTCGCTATCAAATGAAGTTTTCCATTCCTCAGAGAAAAAGCCTGCCCCACCATAACCTCTGAAGCCTTTTTGCGTAAAACCAACACCACCGTATGCCATTAAATCATAACCAGTAGAATCTAGGTTACTAAAGTCACGACTTTCTAATGAAAAATATGAAGCCCTTATTTGAAAATGGTTATTAGGGGCATAACCTGCAGTAAGGTTATAGCCACTAAATGTATCATCATTTGCATAGTCATTATCACTTGATAACGTAAAAACATATCTACCAGCTCCAACGCTCCAATGATTAGCATCGTCAGTATTTGCATACGATAGAGTGGAAAGAAGTAAAGATGATGCCAAAATAGTAGATGAGATTAATTTGTTCTTCATGATATTCCTTTTTATTTAGATGGTATAAACACAAATCATTTGTGTCTTAAGAGTGATAAATCACTAAAAATACTTGTAAATCTTATCAGTTTTAAATTTACAAAACTACGTGAAAACAATAATTCAGCAATATAAACACCGTAAACACATTGTTATTAACATCATGAATTTATTAGATAAAATTATATTTACAATTACATTTTCCTAATGTGTTTTGCCAAATATCTAAAATGAATACATAAAGTAAAATGTAGCGTATCGGCTAGCTCTGAAACATAACGAGATAGCTATTATTCATATCTGGCTTTGATTTTAGTTATTACTTAAATCAAGTTAGCTGACCCCTTGATATTCTCAGAGGGAAAGGTAAAGAGCTGCGTTAGCGTCACTCTCTTCTTTTGGATACAGTCACCACCGAGACAAAATAAACGATGAGTTACATATATTATAATTAAGTGTTACCGACCCCTTTTATTTTTAGATCAAAAAAGCCGCTATATAGCGGCTTATATAATAATTGCAAAAATGCAATTAATTACAAACTTTAGACTCTTCAATCATGGCTTTTTGAACAGCAACAGTTTCTTTAATAACGTTATCTAAATGATGTTTTCTTTATCTAAGTTAGCTTAATTAGAAAAAATATTATCAAGATCTTCGTCAATAAATACACCAGTTAATCCATTACCTTCTACAGCAGATTTAAACTTATCAGTACAAAACAAACGAGCACCACCTGTTAACTTGCTTTTAAAAACAGGCTTATTTTTTACATCATCATTTATGAAAGCAATCTTGATATAATCTAGAGGATAACCATCTAAATATTCGCGTTCACATTTTGCTTCATCTTCTTGTCCAAATGTACGCAAATTAAAAATTACAATAGGCTCACCATCAGCTTTTGTTTCAATAAACTCACCTAGAGGCGCTAATAAATCTTTTAAAGCTTCATAAGCATTCATCCTAAGAGCGATAAATCCATCCATGATACTTATATCGTAGTTATCTTTTAGGTAACCAGGTAAAAAAGACAACTCATAACTTTGAGGCCAATACTTTAATAATGAGTCATTATTCATATGGATATCAAGTAGAAACATGCAAGCATCTTGATTAGATGGCAACATTGGTTGTATTCTTTCAGAGAATGAAAGTATGTCCCACTCAACCATGTCGTAAGAATTAGTAACAGGCTTTAACGAGAACAACTTCATGATTTACCATCCCAATTAGCATTTTTACTCATCATAACGCTGGCTGGTATCATATGATTTTTAATTTTTATTTTCACGCCACGTAATGCATTTACAAAATCAAGTTTATTTACTTTGCTTCTTAAACTAGTAGGCACCCAAACTTCATAATTATGACGATTCAACCTTCTATGAGAAACAGTGTCAGGCGTAGCCCAATCATCTGACTTGTTTTTTTCAAAATTTCTTAGCCATACCCCATTCGTAGGATCATTAATACCAATACCAAACGAGTGCATTCTTAAACGTGTGGCATATGTAAGACGTTGTCTATATCGGCCCTTACCACACACAATGTGATGCGCCTCATGATATGAAGTCGGTTTTGGCTCGCCAGCAGCTCGTAAAAACTTAGCAAGCTTTTCCGTTGGATGATGCTCTTCTTCTGCTAGCTCCTTAATAGAGGTACCTTTACTTTCGTTCTCTGCACGGTAAGACTCTAAGCTTTGTTGTGCAATAAGCAAGTGCTCTAAACGCTTGTGTTCTTTTTGTAAATGGTCGTAATCTCTTTGCAGCTTTTCCTTAGATGCAGCAGATTTTCGACGCTTGTCGTCATAGTGTTTTTTGGCTAGTAATTCAAAATTATAAATAGCCATTTCTAAAGGGCTAGGGTTACTTGGTCGTTCTGGCATTGGGTAGCGCTGCAGTTGAATCATCCTTAAATCCTTAAATTTCCCTTCCGTTAGGGCGTAAAATAGCAAATAGATTATCGAGCTTCAATTCTAAACGTTACACATCTAATAACTGGGATCACTTTATTGCTAACAATGATTTACATAGTGGTTAAATTTTCAGTTCAAGATATCAAGTTTACTGACCCCTTGATATTTTTATTACTCAGGTGACCAATTAAGTACGATTAAATACCTACAAACGCTAGCAGGACAACACGGAATGTTATGGGCAGGGTTAGATTTAAAAGGCTTAAAAGAAAGAAATATACAAAATAACTCAGGAGCACAATCGGGGCTTATTACGTATACGCAAGATAACGAGATACCCGCTGATGCATTACTTACAGCACAGTATTTAGGAGAACGAGTGTCATTATTAGCCAATCGTTTTTAAGCTGCTAAAATGGAAAGTAGTGTTCGCTGAAACCTATCGAAAAAAACAATTATTTCAATTTTTTAAAAATAAGTGTTTTTTATAAATTTAAATAGAAGTTATATGCTGATTTCTATCATTGAATTAACTGATGATGAAGTTCGTAAAAATGAATTATCTTTTTTGTTAGTTATCGATAATAATTCTCATTAACGAATAGATATTATTATTGAGTAGGACATTATGAAAAAGACAATTACCTTTGCTTGTTTACACTTTACCGTTGCGTTTACAGTCACATATTTATTAACTGGCAGTGCTGTTATTGGTGGCCTAGTAGCCCTTGTAGAGCCCGCAGTTAATACCGTTGTTTTTTATTTTCACGAGCGTGTTTGGAAGAAATACGAAAACCAATCAGCGAGTAAAGTAAGCGACTATTCTGAGCAGGCTTTCCAATCAAATGATATGACATTGGTGTCTTAGTCGTCCCATGTACCTGTACAGTGGGCAGCTAGATTGAGTTGATTGAGAGTATTCAATAAAGAACATTTATTCTTTAATTTTAGAGATCTATTAAATCAAGTTGGCTGACCCTTGTTATCATTTGTAGTTAAATGTCACCGGCCCCTTTTATTTTTTCTTTTTGGGTGTCGTCGCCACTGCGACAATAATTTAACTTATATAGAATTTTAAACAACTCTAATCTTTTTACTTATTAAGCAAATATCAAGTTTTCTGACCCCTTGATATTCTCTATTCTTTCTAAATATAGTGCAAAGTATAAAGCTCCTACAGCAGGTGAAGCGTTATATCATGTTGGAAACGAACTTGAAGATTTTATACGTTTTTGCGAAGAGTCCTATCAAGATACGATTGAGCTAATTGAGAGTATTCAATAAAGAACATTTATTCTTTAATTTTAGAGATCTATTAAATCAAGTTGGCTGCCCCCTTAATATCATTATTTTCAATTCTTAAATACGTAAAAATGGACGAAGTAAAAAAAGTTGAAATTAAAGAACATCCGCTCAAGCTCTTAAGTAACTTAGATGCACTTTAAGTTAGATTTACAGTGCCGCCACAATACTTTAAACAGTTTATGAATTGATTCTGTTCAGTAAAGTTATAAAAAATATTAAACCATATTGGTCTTTATTAAACGTATATTCGTATTGATGTTACTGTATTTATTGTATCAATATTAGGACCGTTTTAATGGAACTGCTAGTAGATGAAGAATCAAGAGTTATAGAAATGGCATGGGAAGATAGAACGCCGTTTGAAGCGATAGAACATCAGTTTAATATGCAAGAAACTGAGGTTATTAAATTCATGCGTAGTCACTTAAAACCCAGAAGCTTTAAGTTATGGAGACAAAGAGTAAGTGGGCGCTCAACTAAACATGTAAAACTTCGAAGTGATGATGTGACCAGAGGCTACTGCCCAACACAATATAAGCATCGATAATATTTCTCAAAGAGCAATTATTAATACTAAAATATACCACAGGTAGGGCATAAATTTGACAATACAGTGGCGCGAGCTGATCGAAAAAGCGTGGAATGATCGAAAAATTTTACATGAGTCTGATGAGTTTGATTCTTGGCGTGTTTTTCATGGTTACACTGAAGGGGCAAAAGGTGTTGTTATTGAAAAGTTTGGCTCGATGGCTTTGGTTGAATATAAAGATGATATTCGTGAAGACCTTGAGGTGATTAAAGACGCGTTACTACAGTGTTATCCTTTTACGCTAATTATTGCTAAAGGTGACCAATCTGTTGGGTTACGACTAAAACATAGAATGTTTACGCTGCATGGTGATTTTTCTGATGCTCCTGAATTTGCACAAGAGTATGGCATATATTACAGCTTACTGCCTGATACTATGCATAATTGTGGTTTATATCTGGATGCACGTCCGGTACGTAAATGGTTAGCAAATAATAGTGAGGGTCGCCGTGTTCTTAACTTATTTTCATTTACCGGAAGTTTGGGTATTGCAGCCTTAAAAGGTGGTGCAAAAGCTGCTATTCATTTGGATAAGTCAAAAGACTTGTTATCCCGTATCCAAAAAAGTTATGACAAAAATAGCCTTGATATTGGAACACGTAGTTTTATACAAGGTGATATTTACAAGCATTTACCTAAAGCAATAAAAAATGGCCAACGATTCGACGGTATTATTTTAGATCCCCCACCTAAAGTCTATAAATCACCTTATTCAGAGCATCAGCCTAGAGGACAAGACTTTTCTAAATTAGTTAGCCTATGTTCAAAACTGTTAAGCCCAGGAGGATGGTTAATTTGTTTGTTTCATCGTTATGACGCAACATGGGATCAGTCGGATGCTGAGATTATTGAATCATCTTCTAATACGTTGAAAATGACTGAGCGTTTTACTAGTGAATGTGATTTTCCTGATGATAATATTGACCGAAAGTTACGAGTGACTGTATTCGAAAAAATTGATACATAAGATAAACTTTCTTAGTGGAGTTACAGGTTTTGAAAGCTGTAAATGTTGTCGCTCATCTTTCGTTGTCGCGATGGCGACGACACCCAGAGGGGCGTTGTACGCCAAAAGCCCCTCTGGACTGACGTGCAGGATGCACTAATCCCGTGAAGGCATGGATGCCTAAGAACAGCCCCATGGTGCCCTACTCAGCTAAACATTAAATTAGCCATTAGCTGTAACCCACAAAACCTGCCGACTTATCATCCATGAACAATGGCAGCCCTCGACGTCCTATCTCGGGTCGAGGTCTACTATCGCTAATATCTAATTGAATCGCTGAGATGGGAAATGGTGATCGCTTAAATTTTGCGGAAAAAGGTTTAGCTAATATCAAGTTGGCTGACCCCTTGGTACTTCCCTAATGCAGTGAAGGCATGGATGCCTCAGAACGACAACTACGACGCCCTTCTCGTTTAGACTCTAAAAACAGAACCTGATAGTTACTATTCATATCTGGCTTTGATTTTAGTTATAAGCTTTATGTCGCGGTGGCGACGGCACCCAAGGGGCGACGTACCGCCGCGCCTCCCCTTGGAACGACGTGCATGGATGCACTAATGCCGTGAAGGCATGGATGCCTAAGAACGGCCCCTGCGACGCCCTACTCAGCTTAAAACAAAATATAATTTTTTTGCAGTTATCGATACCTGACGGATGCTCGTCCCTGCGCGACGTCAGTTCCAGCCATCCATGGCTGTCATCGATAAACTGCTGATAAAAAATTAATATTTCATAGCTGAGATGGGGAAAGGTGATCGCTAAAACCTATCCATAAACATTATTATCTCAAATAACTACAAATATTCAGCTCATGAAAACAAGAAATGAAACAGAACTATTAGCTAGCGCCTAATCAGCTTTTAAAATGCTGAATAAAATACTAATGTGTGGCTATTGCTGGCAGGACGCCAGCGAAGTGAAGTAAACATAGATTATGTTCAGGATGAACGGTAAAACACGGTGCCATGGATGGCAATGAGCGTAGTGCGTTCAGCGCTGTTATGTCAAAAACACTTTTATTGAATGGAAGAGTACGTTTTTTAGCAGGACAATGGGAGTCTAGATAAATAGCTAAAGAGCGGCGTTAGTGTCACTCTTTTCTTTTTGGATGTCACCACCACCGTGAAAAATGTAATTAGTAATCAACTATATAATATTACCTGCTAGTTTAACTACTTTCTGATAATCCTCCCAAAACCACAATTTATCAGTATCGTATGTATAATTGTGAAAGTCATAAGCAGCATCTTTAATAACACTGTCATAAGAATCGAAATCCCTCACATCAGGATGTGTACCAATAACTAATTTGGAATTACGGTGATAGCTTTGTGATTGAATTTCATGCTTTACTGAAATATGCATATTAAAATCATAAAAGTCATGAAACTTTAATTTTCCTTTCACTTCAAGATTATTTTTAAAATTTCGGCTTGATAAAGGATTCTTATTTTTTCTTAACGAAAAATTATCATGTTTTTCATCAAATTCAATGATTGCTACAATTAAAGAAAATATATTAATAATTTGTAATTTCTTGGACTGCTCAAATGAATTTAATGCTGTTCTTAGGCAAGCTTTTAACTTTCCTATTAATTGATCAGTATCTCTTAAGCTGAGATCATAAGCTAAAACACACCATGTTATATATTTTTTAATATTTGAATCTATCGTCATTTCTAGAGCTGGATACAAAACTAGTTTTTCTTCGTAGCTATCAATATCAAAATCTACTAAATTTATATAATGCTCTATATCAGGCTCAGATAATTGAGCTTCACGATCAAAAAAGCGTTTTAAATAAACAGCAGAGTCAAACTCTGCACCATAAACTGACTTAATTGATTTTTGGAGTTGTTCAGTGTCTGTTGCGACTAAAAAAACAAATTTATCTGTTGTGAAAAAGTGCTTGATTACTTCCAACATTTCAATGGAATAATTAGGTCTACATCTATCTAGTTCATCAATTAGAACAACTACTGGCAATTCTTTACCGTGTGTAGTTTTAAGTACTTCGGCTAATAGCCCTAATTCTTTTCTAATATTCTTTATTGCTGCAATTTGTTCTTCGTGATTATTTTTTATTTTAGATAAAAAATCTTTTGGTGATACTTCATATAAATTTTTTACTATCTCTCTTCCTGAGGCTGAATCATCAACTAAATGTTTTGTAAGTAGTCCAGCCCCTGCTATTAATGAACCTTTAAGCGCTTTACCTAACCATTCTGATACTTTATCTAGATCGGTTCCAATATCAGTATTAATTTTTGAAAGTTGAGTAATTAGATCACTTGCAACAACAGTTAATGGCACTTCAGAAAAATCACTTTCCCAAGCATCAATATAAATAGTAGGGTGATTTCTTTCAGTTAATAATGAATACATTCGTCTTAGGAACTGAGTCTTACCTGTACCCCATGCCCCGTTTAAATTAAGTACAAACCCATCATGTTCTCCAGTAATATAGTTAGCAAGAAACTCCCCATATTCTTTACGGTTAAGTTTACAGTTTTTAAATGTGTATTCTGTTAACCATTCAGGGTACTTACAGTTTTTATTCATCATTAAATTTTCACTCAACTTTTTTTAAATAATGTCATTCATTCAGATTAATATATATTACGGCTAAGAAAACAAAAAAGCGAGCATCAGCTCGCTTTTTTAATTTTAAATTTCAAACAGTTAACTAGTCTTTATACGCATCAACCGGAGGACAAGAACATATTAAATTTCTATCCCCAAAAACGTCATCAATTCTATTAACCGTTGGCCAAAATTTATTAGCCGCAGCTGCTGGTACTGGGAATACCGCTTCTTGAACAGTGTAACCACGATCCCATGTATCAGTAATATCAGCTAACGTATGTGGAGCGTTGTGTAATGGGTTGTTTTCTAACGTCCACTCACCTGACTCTACTTTACGAACTTCGTCGCGAATACATGTCATGGCTTCAATAAAACGGTCAAGCTCTACTTTAGATTCAGACTCTGTTGGTTCAATCATAAACGTACCCGCAACTGGGAACGACATGGTTGGTGCATGGAATCCGTAATCCATTAAACGTTTTGCAATATCTACTTCTGTAATACCTGATTCAGCCTTAATTGGGCGTAAATCAATAATACATTCGTGTGCTACACGGCCGTTTTTATCTGAGTATAAAATTGGGTAATGTTGGCTTAACTTTTTAGCTAAGTAGTTAGCGTTGGTTATCGCGTATTTAGTTGCGTCAGTTACACCTTTTTTACCTAACAATGCGATGTAAAGGTATGAAATACATAAAATACCTGCGCTGCCATAAGGTGCTGCCGATACTGCGCCATTACCTTTTGTGCTTTCGTTTACATTAACTAAAGCATGATCAGGTAGGAATGGTGCAAGGTGAGATTTAACACCTATTGGACCCATACCTGGACCTCCGCCACCATGTGGAATAGCGAAAGTTTTGTGTAAGTTAAGATGTGAAACATCTGCGCCAATAAAGCCAGGAGACGTTACGCCAACTTGTGCGTTCATGTTTGCGCCATCAAGGTAAACTTGGCCGCCATGTTCATGAATAATATTACAAATATCAGCAATTGTGCTTTCGTAAACACCGTGTGTTGATGGGTATGTGATCATGATACAAGAAAGGTTGTCTGCCATTTCGCTTGCTTTGTTACGCAAGTCGGTCATGTCAACGTTACCTTGTTTGTCACAATCTACTACAACAACTTTCATGCCTACCATTTGTGCCGACGCTGGGTTTGTACCATGCGCTGAAGCTGGTATTAAACACACGTTACGATGCGCTTCGCCACGACTTTCATGGTATTTAACGATGGCGATTAAACCTGCGTATTCACCTTGTGCACCTGAGTTAGGCTGCATTGAAATATTGTCGTAGCCCGTAAGCTCAACTAACCAGTCGCCTAGTTCGTCGATCATGTGTTTGTAACCCAGTGCTTGATCGGTAGGAGCAAATGGATGCATGTTGGCAAATTCAGGCCAAGACACAGGTATCATCTGCGCTGTCGCGTTTAATTTCATGGTACAAGAACCTAATGAAATCATTGAGTGGTTTAACGCTAAATCTTTGTTTTCAAGCTTTTTGATATAACGCAGCATTTCAGTTTCGCTGTGGTACGAGTTGAATACTGGATGCGTTAATATTTCAGTGTCTCGCACTAAACCGTCTGGAATTGAATCGCTGCCGTTTGCAATTACTTGCTCGTCTAGCTCTGCAACACTTAGGTTGTGCCCTTCACCTAATAAAATAGTGAATAAGCTGTCGATATCGCTACGTGTAGTCGTTTCGTTAATTGAAATGCTGATTTGGTTTTCAACATCTATACGTAGGTTTACGTTATTTTCTAACGCGCGCGCTACAATAGTTTCTTTACTGTCGAAACCTGAGTTACCTAATGAATTTAGGTTGAAGCTTAATGTATCGAAGTAGTTGTTATGTAATGGCGTTAAACCTTTGCTTAATACGCCAGCCGCTAAAATATCAGTAAAACGATGAATACGTTCAGCAATTACTTTTAAGCCTTTAGGACCATGATAAACCGCATAAAATGCAGCCATATTGGCTAATAATACTTGAGCGGTACAAATGTTTGAGTTGGCTTTTTCGCGACGGATATGTTGCTCGCGCGTCTGCATTGCCATACGTAATGCTGGGTTGCCGCGCGTATCGCGAGATACACCAATAATTCTACCTGGTAATGAACGTTTGTATTTGTCAGACGTTGTGAAGAATGCAGCGTGTGGTCCGCCGTAGCCCATTGGAACACCAAAACGTTGGGTTGAACCAATTACAGCATCAGCACCTAAATGACCTGGCGCTTTTAACATAACCAAACTCATGATGTCGGCTGCTACTGCTACTATGCCTTTATTCGCATGAATTTTTTCGATTAACTCGCTGATGTCACTTACTTCACCCGTTGCACTTGGGTATTGTAATAAAGCACCAAAGATATCGTGATCAGCTGCTTCGTTTGCTGGAGCAACAATGATATCGAATCCGAACATGTCAGCACGTTGCTTAACAAGATCGATTGTTTGTGGGTAAACGTCGCTTGAGATGAAAAACAAGTTTGATTTTTTGTTTTTAGATACACGTTTAGCCAATGCCATTGCTTCGGCTGCTGCTGTACCTTCATCAAGTAATGATGCTGACGCTAGATCAAGTCCCGTAAGATCTAAACACATTTGTTGGTAGTTTAATAAAGAGGTTAAACGACCTTGTGCAATTTCTGGTTGGTATGGCGTGTAAGCTGTGTACCAGCCTGGATTTTCTAACACGTTACGTAAAATTACGTTAGGTGTAAGTGTTGGGTAGTAACCTAAGCCGATGTAGCTGTTGTTTACTTTATTTAAGCCAGCTATTTTCTTTAAGTCAGACAATGCCTGAACTTCTGTTTTGCTTTCTTCAATCGCTGGTAAGTTAGGTAAACGAATATCGCTTGGTACAATTTCGTCAATTAGCGCATCAACAGACTCAGCACCAATGTCTTTTAACATCGCTTGAGTTTGCTCAGCGTTTGGCCCTATGTGTCGGCTAATAAAATTTTCAGATTGTTCTAATTCGTTTAACGTTACTTGAGATTGAGTAGTCATAAACAGTTTCACTTAAATGATTTTACTAATTTAATAAAATAAAGCCTCAAACTTATTGCTTAGTTGGAGGCTTAAAATATTCTTTTGCTTAGATGCTTTAATTCGTAATCACTCTGCTTTAGATAGATATCTACAATGCAGAACAAGATCGAATATTTTGCAAAGATAATCGAGGCTTTTCACACCTGATTAACATAGCAACAATTCGTAAACAGTCTGCTTTTAGACAAGGCGATGAAGTTGCGAGACATTTGAGCTTAGTGTACTAAGTGATAATGTCGAGCAACGAAATCAACGCGGTATAAATGCAGAATGTAACCGAATTAACTATTCGGCGATAGAAGCTGCGTAAGCCTCTGCATCTAATAAAGCTTCGATATCACTCTCATCAGTAACTTTAACTTTAAACAACCAACCGTCACCATATGCGTCAGAGTTTACTAATTCTGGAGAGTCTTCTAGGTTTTCATTCACTTCAACTACAGTACCTGAAATTGGTGCGTAGATATCTGATGCTGCTTTTACTGATTCTGCTACGGCTACGTCATCGCCTGAACCAATTTCGTCATCAACGTCTGGTAATTCAACAAATACCATATCGCCTAATAATCCTTGTGCGTGTTCAGTAATACCAACAGTTACTACACCGTTACCATCGTTACGAACCCACTCATGAGATGCTGCATATCTTAATTCTGAAGGAATGTTGCTCATTTTATTAACCCTACCCTGTATGTATTTTTATAAATTGTGTTTGGCTACCGTAATCTACTATAGCCTAAAAATTATGCGATATTATGACTAATCATTAACGCTTAAAAAACTTTTTTACCGTTACGTACGAAACTTGGTTTGATCACTTCTACATCAACTAGTTTTTTACGCATTTCAACTTGTACGATATCGCCAATCTGAACTGAACGCGGTACACGAGCCATAGCGATACTGTGACCTAATGTTGGAGAAAATGTACCTGAAGTAATAATGCCGTCGCCATTTGGTGTGATAACTTTAAGACCTGAACGTAGTACACCTTTTTCTAAGAATACTAGGCCTACAAGTTTAGGTTGGTCGCCTGCTGCTTTTTGTGCTTCAAGCACTGAACGGCCAATAAAGTTACGCTCTGCTGGTTCCCAGCTGATAGTCCACGCCATGTTAGCGGCTAGCGGCGAAACTGTTTCGTCCATGTCTAAACCGTATAGGTTCATACCTGCTTCTAAACGTAATGTATCGCGAGCACCTAAACCACATGGCGCTACGCCAGCGTCTAGTAATTGCTGCCATAAGTCTGCTGCTTGGTCTTGTGGAACAACAATTTCGTAACCGTTTTCGCCTGTGTAACCTGTAGTCGCAATAAATAAGTCGCCCGTTTGAACACCAAAAAATGGCTTCATTCCATCAACAGCTAGCGTTTGCTCTGCCGTTAATAAAGTAGCTACTTTAGCTTTAGCTTCAGGGCCTTGAACAGCGATCATGCCAAATTCAGGACGTTCAGTAATGGTTACGTTAAAACCTTCAGCTTGTTTGTTCATCCACGCTAAATCTTTTTCGCGTGTTGCTGAGTTAACCACTAATTTGTAGCTAGTTTCGCTAAAGAAATAAATAATAAGGTCGTCTATTACGCCGCCTTCTTCATTTAACATACCTGTGTACAAAGCTTTGCCAGCAACCGTTAGTTTAGCAACGTCGTTAATCACTAATTTACGTAAGTAAGCTTGAGCTTGGTCGCCTATTACATCAACGATAGTCATATGAGATACGTCGAACATACCTGCGTTTTGACGCACTGCATGATGTTCTTCTATTTGAGAGCCGTAGTTGATAGGCATTTCCCAACCATAGAAGTCGACCATTTTAGCGCCAGCTTCAATATGTTTTGCATGTAAAATAGTTTTGTTGCTCATATAACAATCGCCTAAAAAATGAATAAACAGTAGTGGCAAGATTATAGCTACTGGCACCTGTTGATTCAACAACAAAAGAAGCCCGATTGAAATATAAAACCACTTAAAAACAGTGTGCAGAATTATATTTTACAAAAAGGTCTTTTTGGAAATAATAATCGAATTAGATATCGTTGAATAAACTATTTTTGTGAATAATTTTCACAAAACAATATAAAAAATGTGAATAGTTATTATGGAATTTAGAAAGGTGGTGTTGAATTGATTTACCGCATCGTTAATAACATTATTAGCCAGCTAACAAGGATGGATAAGCGACGATAAATAATAGAATCAAACACGCCCAATAGCATTGCGCTAACATTGGGCGTTTTAATATATAAACTTAAGCAGTGAAGAAGGTTTTTAATTCTGCCCAGTAGTTGCTTACAATTTGTTGATCTTGTGGCGTTAGTTCAGAACGAGAATCCGTTAGTTTTGCTGAAATGTCGTTGGCAAATTCTGCTGATAGTGCTTGGGTTTCGTCGCCAAACTTACTTGCAGATAAGGCAATAAAGCCTCTGATATAGCTGCTTGCAAAAAGTTCATCGTCGTTGTTTTCTTTTAAACAAAGATCGTCAAAGTGTTGATAAAGTTGGTTAAGGTTCTGAATTGACATGTGTATTCCTGTACTGATAAATATTGTCGTTATTGAGGGCTACTAGCTGGATATAATACCTGATCTTTGTAACCAGTAATAACAGGAAAATATCCTGATAAGGTTTGATCAAGCTCTGTATCGCCAGTATCTATAATAAGTGGGCGGTTATTTAAAGCGGCAAGTTTAGTTTTTGTCGCTACAATAATAATGTTATTTTTTCCTATAGCCTTGATAATCCTTGGGCTTAGCTGCTGATTACCTCGACCAAAGATATGACCTTGACCACCAATTAAGGTGATCACTAATTTAAGTTGGTCGTTCTGTGATGCAATTCTATTTTCAGCTGATTGTATTTCTAATGAATGCTTATTTATTAACTCCCAAAGCTGTGGCTCAGTTACATCGTTGGCGATCACTGAATGATCGTGCAATACATCAACGCCTAACAAGGTATTTTCTTCACCGAGTTCTTCCATAATAAATGCCGTTGTAGAGCCAGATCCCATGATATAAAGTTCGTCGTCCATGGTTTCAATAACGTGTGCAGCTATGTCTTGTAAAACCAGTTCATCGGTTTCTTTACCGCCTGACTTTACTGCTTGAACATAACGTAACTCGCTCGGTATTTGCATTTCGCCATAACGTTTCGCTTTAACCACGCCCTGCCTAAATAAGCTTTCGTCGATGTCCATCACATCAGCATCAGTGAGTGTAACCAGTTGATTAGTGACAAGCATTTCTACCACACGCCCTGCTGCTTTTGGTGTAACAGCATAAACACCTGAATGAATTTTACAGCCTGCAGGAATGCCTAGTACGGGAAACCTGTCATCAACAATTGAGCAAATATCGCGTGCTGTGCCATCGCCACCGGCAAACAGTAATACATCTACATGAGCTTGCATCAAGGCGGTAACCGCATTTTTAGTATCTTGTGCTGTAGTATTTAAGCATGGTGTAGACGTTACTTCGCTAGCATTAACTTCACCTGCAGTGAGTTCGGTAGTACTGCTTTCGGTAACACTTGCTTCTGCTGATTGAGTTACTACAACCACTTCAAAACCTAAAGCACTAGCGCAAGTTTCCCCCATTGAGCCACTTGCCGTGTAAATAGTGATTTGGCTTTTATAAGGTTCAAGCACACTAAGTGCTGTAGTTGCACGTTGGTTAGCTTTAAATTCAGCACCTAAAGCTAAAGCTTTTTCTGGTGTGCTTTCGCCGTCACTACCTTTTAACGCGACACTTCCACCGACACCAGCAACAGGATTGATAACAAAACCAAGTTTGAATTTTTTCATAAAAATAACCTTAGCCTTATTTAAATTGTGCTAGTGATAGCGTTACAGATAGTGGTAAAGAAACAGACGAAGATGTCCCATAAAAAACGCTCAGTGCATCAATAAACTGCTCTGCTCTTTGTGGAAACCCATGTTCAAGGTAATGTTCAACTTGCTTTAAAACACCAACTTTAAATGCTTGCGTGTCTGCTTCTGCGCCATTTAAATTATCAGCCGATACATTAAACTTTTTATTTGCGGCAATACAAAATGCCCACTCGATGGCTTGCGGTTTAACTTCTACCGACTCAAATACTTTTTGTTGTTGTTCGTTTCGGCCATCAGGTTCATACCAATAACCGAAGTCTTCTTTCAAGCGACGTTCTTTACCTGCGATACACCAGTGGGCTATTTCGTGTAAACCACTTGAAAAATAACCATGAGCAAAAACAATTTGATGATATGAGCAAGCTTCTGATGCGGGTAAATATACAGGTTCATTATCGCCTGAAAGTAAATCGCCGGTAAGTAAATCACCTTTAATTAATTTTGTATTGTAGTCAGCAAAAAATGTGGCGGAGAACAGTTCGATTAAATCTTCGATGTTGTGCGGCTTATCAGTTTGCTGATCTTCAGATAAGACTTGATCAGATGAGTTAGCAGTATTAGCAATAGATGATGTGTACAGCATGAACAAAAGCGTCTGTTGTAAGTGAAAATAATTTTGCCGCAACTTTAACAAAAAACGGCGATAGTTACATCGCCGTTTTGATTTATACCTTTACGTTTTAAAGTTAACGCTGAAAAAAGTCAGTATTACTTCTCTTTATCAAGTGCTGTTTTAATCACAATATAACCTAATATACCTGAGATTAATGACCCGATAACAATACCTAAACGGTCTTGGAATAATGGTGAGTCAGCTGATTGTTCAAACGCTAACGAACCAATAAATAAACTCATGGTAAAACCAACACCACACAGTAAAGACACACCGTAAAGCAGCTTCCAGTTCACATTTTCAGGCAGTTTAGCAAAACCTAATTTTATCGCGATAAAACAAAAACCAAACACACCTAATTGTTTACCAAAAAATAAGCCTGCGATAATGCCTAATGGTACTGGCGAAAGTACTTGATCTAAGCCTACACCACTAAAGTTAATACCCGCATTAGCGAATGCGAATACCGGCAATACAATAAAAGCGACCATTGAATGTAAGTTATGTTCTAACGACTTAAGTGGAGATGGTTCACCTTCCGCTCCTTTAATAGGAATGAAGAAAGCTAATGCAACGCCAGCAAGTGTTGCATGCACACCTGATTTAAGTACGGCAATCCACAATATAATACCTAAGAAAATATAAGGCGATGTGCTGGTTACACCCTTTTTATTTAAACCAAATAAAATAGTTAATATAACCGCTGAAACCACTAATGAAAGTACCGATAATTGGTCGGTATAAAATAAAGCGATAATAATAATCGCGCCTAAATCATCAAAAATAGCGAGTGATGTTAAAAACACTTTAAGCTGCAATGGCACTTTACTACCAATAATGGCTAATATACCTAAAGCGAACGCTATATCTGTTGCGGTAGGAATTGCCCAGCCGTTAATAGCGGCAGGATTGTCATAGTTTAATGCAACATAAAAAAGTGCAGGGATCGCCATGCCACCTACGGCAGCTATAGCAGGTAAGGCTATTTGACTAGGTTGAGCTAAATTGCCCTCTAAAAATTCGCGCTTAAGTTCTAAACCTACTAAAAAGAAGAACAATGCCATTAGGCCATCATTTATCCATAATAATAATGGTTTAGCTATTTCAAAGCTGCCAATAGCAACCACTACAGGTACATCGAGTAATAAATCGTAATAATTAGCCCAAGGGGAATTGGCTAAGATCATTGCAAATACAGCAGCAAACATCAGTATGATACCGCTTGAAGCTTCTTGCTTTAAAAAATTTTGTATCGGTGAAAGTTCCATGATTTCCTTTATTAATATCAAAAACAACCAGACATAATATGTCATACGTTGTATGTATTAGTAAAGATCACTTCGATAATTTTTACTAAAGGTTATAAGAATTTAACCTAAATTAAAGAAATGAGGGTCAGTTAAAGTAATAATAGCCAGAAAATTGTTACCTGCAGTTCTTATTTTATACTTACATCATTTGTCATTTTGTTTAAATACTCTGTACTTAATTCAAGTATAGATAAAATAATTAAATTAACTGCAACCTTTACCTAGTCTATTTCGTTACTATGATTAGTGAAGAGTGAAACTTACTGAGACCCTTTTTTATATGAGTCAAATTTTATCTTTTTTTGGAATGAAAGAAAAAGAGCAATCGTTTGAAGCATTAATCCATCCGCACATGAGTAATTTGTTTAAAGTCGCGTATCAATATACCGGCACAAAACATGATGCTGAAGATTTACTGCAAGACTTGCTTGAATTTTTATTAACCAAAGAAAACGAGTTACGCAAGGTAGAAAAATTAAAGCCTTGGCTAATGCGATGTTTATATAATCGTTTTGTCGATTTATATCGCAAGAAACAACGTCAACCTAATTTAGAGGATATTGACGATGATAAAGTGCAGCCATTGTTTCGCTATTTCGATAATCATCAACAAGATGAACAAAACAAAGAAATTTATACTGCGATGAATAAGTTATCACAAGATCAACGTGCGCTAGTCGCGTTACACGATATTGATGGTTACACACTACCTGAACTTTCAGAAATTATGGATGTTCCTTTAGGTACGTTAAAATCGAGCCTTCATCGCGCTCGTAAAACATTAAAGCAACACATTACCCTACAACCTTATGAACTTAATGTTCGTCATTATTAACAGAGGATAAAACTTATGAACTGCAAACTTGTTAATAACGCCATTGATGAACTTACGGTAGTAGACTTTAGATCAGGCTTAGAAAATGTATTAAACAATACGTTAAAAGCGCATATTGAATCGTGTGATACGTGTGAAAAAACACTCCAAGAACATCATTCATATATAATTAAAATGTCGAGATCAACAACACCTGAATTTAGTGATACACAAGCAACCGCTATGCTAGATAAGGTTGTAAATAAAGCTGGCAATAACATTCATGCTAATAAATCAGCCAAAAATGACAGTAGTTTTTTCCAAGGGTTTATTGCTGCATCGGTTTTAGCTTTATCTATATTTGGTGCGTGGAATGTTTTAACACCTTCGCCAGACCAACAACCTCTAATAGTGAGTGCTGAACCTGAGTATTTTACAACAGAAGTGGTTTTAGTGATTGATGCTCCTGAAGATATGTACGATGCTGATTTAAATATTGTTTTACCGCAGCAAATTGCTTTAGAAGGTTACGACAACATTCAAGATCTTAGTTGGCCTGTAGACTTAAAAGCAGGTATTAATACCTTATCGTTACCGATACGTGTAAACAAAAATCAGAATTTAGAACAACCGTTAAGCATAATGGCCAAGCTTTATCATTATGCAGAAGAACGTGAATTTGAAATAAAAGTTAACGTGCAAGATATGAAGAATTTACAAGAAAATTCTATAACGTCTGAATCTGGTGTGAGCACAACACGCGCTTAACGAATAAAAGTGAACTGAGTATAAAATGAAGATTAGAAATTATTTATTAGGCGCTTTAGCTATTATTTTGTGTGGTAATGCTTACATAGCAATATCTGCAGAAGATTTAGAAGGCGTAACCATGAAGCTCGCGCAAAAAGAAACTAAGCGTGGCCATCGTGTACAAATGCGCGCTCATCAAATTATTGCAGATTACATGCTTAAAAATGGTGACATGACTCAAGATGAGCTTGATGCCATGAAAGAAGAGCGTAGAACGCTTCGTTCTGAATTAAAACGTCTCAAAAAATCTGGCGATATGGATGCCTTTAAAGCTCGCTTAACCGAAATAAAGCAAGCGCACGAAGCAAAGCGTGAGTTAATGAAAGAATACGTTCATAACCATCCTGAACTCGACAAAATTCTACGTGATACTCACATAGAGCGTCATGGCGAAAAAGATGGCGCGCGTGATGGAGAACGTAAAGGCGAACGCCGAGGCGATATGTATAAAGATCGTAAACATGGTGAAAATGATGAAGGTGATCAATTTGATGATGAAAAACGTAAAAAGCATCACAAAAAGCCATTTGAAGAATTTGAAAGCGATGAAGATCTAGAAAAAGATGCAGAAAACGAAGTAAGTAATTAATCTTCTTTAGCGCTTACGCTTAATACCTAGTACTTAAACCTAATACTTAAAAGCTGGTACTTAATACCTAAAAGTATTATGTTCCATAAAAATGCTAATCAGTTTATTGATTGGCATTTTTTATGATTATTTAACACTCAAATCAGTATCAGCTAAAGTATTCTTTTTTCTCACTATAAGCTTTTCTAAAGTATTCAATTAAAAGTTTTAGCTTCTTATCGGGTTGCCTACTTCGTGGATATACCGCGTAAATACCTAAATCTTTCGCTGTAAATCCATTTAAAATAGAAACTAGATCACCATTGATCAAGTTATTATGGATTAACGCCTTAGGTAAATAAGCAATCCCTAAATTAGATAAAGCAGCTTGCCTTAAAGAATGTAAATTATTAGAACGAAACTGACTTTTCACTTTAACAAAGTACTCGCCAGATCCATCTTTAAATGCCCACTGCTCAGAGCCAGTGCCTTCGTATTGATAAATTAAACAGCGATGCGTAGATAAGTCTTCTGGTGTTTTAGGTGTACCTACATTGCTCAAGTATTGAGGGCTAGCACAAACAACCCAATTAGAATCAACCAAGCGTTGCGCAACCAGTGAAGAGTCTTCTAACTGTGCAGTTCTTATGGCTAAATCGTAGCCCTGCCCAACAATATCAACCACACTGTTATCGATAGATAGCTCTACATTCACACTAGGGTAATCATCACAAAATCTAGCTAATGCTGCATTCAATACTAGTTGTGCAGACACCATAGGCATAGTTAATTTTATGGTGCCACGGATGTCTTCGCTATAACCTGTAATAGAGTCTTCGGCTTCTTGTATAGCAAGTTTAGCTAATCTTGCTTTGCCGTAAAGCGTTCTGCCAGCGTCGGTTAAGCTCAACTTACGGGTTGTTCTGTATAAAAGTTGGGTATTAAGTTGTAATTCTAAACGCCCAATACGTTTACTTACCACAGAGTTGGTTAAGTTAAGCTGTTCAGCGACTTTACTAAACGATCCAGCCTCAACCACCAGAACAAACAATATAAGATCATCAGCTTTAGCTGCCATATAATGACTTCTTGATTATGTGATAAAAAGAAAAAAACAATATCATTTATTCCAATTCATTAATAGTGTGATTAATTGTACATTTACGCCTATGATTTTAAGGTGCAATACTTATTAAAAAGTTGTTCGTTAAACAATCAAAAAAGTAATTATCTTAACTACAAAAAAATAAAGGTATGGGTATAAAAATTAATGGCGACGATTAACGCAAACTTCCTATCAAACATACGTGAAACTCTTTCTTCAGAACAAATTATTGAAGATATTACGCGTAGGCGCGCTTTTGGTACTGATGCGAGTTTTTATCAACTCATACCTCAATTAGTTTTGAAAATAGAAAGTGAAAAACAGATACAAAAAGTGATCGCTTTAGCCCATAAGTTTAATGTAGCCGTTACCTTTAGGGCAGCAGGTACAAGCCTTTCAGGACAAGCGATAACAGATAGTGTACTTATTTTATTAACGACTAATTGGACGCAATATCATATTAAAGATAATGGCAATCTGATCAGTTTACAGCCAGGAATTATCGGAGCCGACGCCAATAAGCATTTACTCAAATACCATCGAAAAATCGGTCCTGATCCTGCTTCAATTAATACCTGTAAAATTGGTGGTATTGCCGCTAACAATGCCTCAGGTATGTGTTGTGGCGTAAGTAAAAATAGCTACTATAGTGTTGCCGATATGACATTAGTATTAGCTGACGGAACATTAGTAAACACAGCTGATGCCTTCAATGTTGAGCTATTTAAACAAAGTCATTCAGCTATGTTAAATAACTTAAGTGAATTAGCAAAAAGTGTTCAAAACAATGAAGAATTAAAGCAACGTATCACTCATAAATATCGTTTAAAAAATACCACGGGATATGCCATAAACGCTTTGATCGACTATAACGATCCTTTGGATATTTTAATGCACCTCATGATTGGTTCAGAAGGCACATTAGGTTTCATTTCAAATATAACTTATCGCACTTACCCTGACTATCAGCACAAGGCCAGCGGATTATTCTCATTTTCAACGGCTGAACAAGCTTGCCTAGCAGTAACTCAATTAAGTCACTGCCCTGTTGATGCCGTTGAATTAATGGATCAGCGCGCATTAAACTCAGTTAAAGGTCAAAAAGGTTTACCCGATAGTTTTTGTGATCAAGCAAATGAAACAACAGCTCTGCTGATAGAGATACGTGGCGAAACAAATGCCGAGTTAATTAAAAATATTGCTCAAGTTAAACAAGTAATCGACTCGTTTACACCTATTCAATCAATCAATTTCACCCAAGATACAGCCTTATCTCAGCAACTTTGGGCAATACGAAAAGGTACCTTTCCTGCAGTAGGTGCGGTTCGAGAAACAGGTACAACGGTTATTATCGAAGATGTGTCTTTTCCAATAGAAAACTTAGCGGAAGGCATTGTAAGACTACATACTTTATTTGATGAGTTTGGCTATCATGAAGCAATTATTTTTGGTCATGCCTTAGCGGGGAATTTACACTTTGTATTTACTCAGACCTTCAATAATGATGAAGAGATAAAACGCTACGATAATTTTATGCAGAAAGTGACTCAATTAGTTGCTGTTGAATTTGGTGGTTCATTAAAAGCCGAACATGGCACAGGTCGTAATATGGCGCCATTTGTAGAGCTAGAATGGGGAGAAACCGCTTACCAAGTAATGCAGCGCATTAAAGAGGTTATAGATCCAAAAGGGATTTTAAATCCAGGCGTTATTTTAAATAAAGATAAAAATTCACACATCAAAAATTTAAAAGAAATGCCTCATGCAGATCCTATTGTTGATAAATGTATTGAGTGTGGATTTTGTGAACCTGTTTGCCCGTCTAAAACATTCAGCTTAACGCCTCGTCAACGCATTGTTATTTGGCGACGAATACAACAACTGAACAGCAAAAGCGCTTTATCCCAAGATGAAAAGTCTGAGTTGGTCGAGTTAAATAAAAACTATCAACATTTAGGTATTGATAGTTGTGCCGCGACAGGATTATGTGCAGAGCGTTGCCCAGTAGGTATAAATACTGGTGAGTTAATAAGACAACTAAGAGGCAACAAGTTAGGAAAAACAAGTCAGGTTATTGCTAAATGGTCGGCTGAACACTTTTCAGTATTAAATACTGGCACCGCTTTAGCCTTTAACGCAAGTGGAAAACTCACCGATTTATTAGGTAAGAAGTCTGTAAATAACTTAGGTGAAACATTACATAAAATAAGTGGTTCTAGCTTGCCTTTATGGCATTCAAAGTGGCCAGCAAAAGCAAAGAGTTGCCCTACTCATATTTCTCCTATTAGTGATAAAAATGCTCCCAAAGTTATTTTCTTTGCTAGTTGTGCAAGTCGTACCATGGGACCAGCAATAGATAGCACGGATAGACGAAGCTTAACCGACGTTGCTCACTCTGTTTTCACCAAAGCTGGCTATCAGGTTATTACACCAAATAAGCCTTCAGATTTATGTTGTGGAATGCCTTTTCATAGTAAAGGTGCTGCAGAAGTTGCTAATAATAAAGGCCAACAACTTATTCATATGCTTACCGAACTAAGTTGTAATGGTGAAATTCCAATCGTATTTGATACAAGCCCATGTAATTTAAGGATCAAAGAAATAGGCACTACCCTACCTATTTATGAACTTACTGATTTTTGCGCCAAGTTTTTAGTAGATAAATTAGCAATAGTACCTAAGCAGGAAGCCGTTGCATTACATATTACTTGTAGTAGTCAAAAAGCAGGAATTGCAGGCAGTTTACGATACATTGCCAATGCTTGTGCGAATGAGGTTGTTGAGCCTGAAGATATTACCTGCTGTGGTTTTGCTGGTGATAAAGGTTTATTTATGCCAAAACTCAATGAAAGCGCATTAACGACACTTGCCACACAAGTACAAGGTAAGTGCAGCAAAGGCTATAGCAATAGTAGAACGTGTGAGATTGGTTTATCAAAAAATAGTGGAATTGATTACCAGTCACTTATTTATTTAATAGACGAAGTGAGTTTTTCTACATCAAGCTGATAAGCTTTATTGATGTGTTTATTAGGCTACTTAACATTTAAGTAGCCTAATAAGAGTGTTAATTTTCAGCTTAACTGGTTAAATGTTTATTAAAAAATGAAAGAGTTCGTTGCCACGAAAGCTCTGCTGCTTCGGTGTTATAACGTTGTGTCGAGTCATTATGGAAACCATGTTGAGTACCTTTATAAATATGCGCTTGGTAGTCAATTCCTTTAGTTTTTAATAAAGCCTCATACTCAGGCCATGTTGCATTAACTCGTTTATCGTTTTCAGCAAATTGTAATAATATAGGGCTTTTTATATTTTTAACTATGTCCGCTTTAGCAGGCGTACCGTAATACGGCACAGCAGCATCAACAACATCAGGAATGGCTGCCGCCAGCATATTACTGATATAACCACCAAAGCAAAAACCAACCACACCTAACTTACCATTACTTTTAGCATGAGCTTTTAAAAACTCCGCTGCAGCAATAAAGTCAGCTTCAATTTTGTCGCGATCTAAACTTTTTTGCATTGCGCGACCTTCATCATCATTACCTGGATAACCTCCTAATGGATGTAATGCATCTGGGGCAAACGCGATAAATCCTTGTTGAGCAAAGCGCCTAGCAACATCTTTCACATAAGGGTTAAGACCGCGATTTTCATGTACAACAAGTACCACAGGCATTGAAGCATTAACATTCGTTGGTTCAACTAAATAACCGCGCCCTTCTCTATGTCCTTTGATTGAAGCAAACGTAGCGTAAGTAGCTTTGATACTAGGATCGTTAAACGATACGGTTTCTGCGAGTGCATAATTAGGAAGTAATGCAGAAGACACAACACTCAATGTTAACCCCGCGACAGCTAAGCCACCTAAACGTGTTAAAAATGTTCTACAATCAATACAACCATGGGCATATTCATCGTACCAATCAAAGGCTTCTTGAGGGATTTCTATGTGATTTAACTTTGACTCAGGCATAACTTGTCATCCTAAATAATGAATTAAATAACCTCTACTTATTAAACAAGTTTATAGCAAGGTTAGCTGTTGATAAAAATAAACATAACAATGAATACTACTAAAAAAACAGAAGATAAAGGAAGATTAATCGACTAATAAATAGTCCGTATTTTGTAAGTTAAAGTTTCTTAATGTGAACTTGTGTAGGTTGAACTTTCGAGATTACTTTTATAGTCCTACTTGTTTGGTATTTAAGTAAAGCATGTAAACGTGTAGACCCACAGCGCTTAGATGCGGATTAAACTTATTCACTCAAAAACTCACAGCTATTCTACATAGAATAACAGCCTTAAATTGATGAAACCTGCTTAAAAAACCAGTAAATGAGCAATAAAAACAATGTTTTTACCTTTATTTTCACATTTTTTTATATACATTCAATCAACTGATTTTACTGGGTTTATCACTTTTCTTTTATACGAATTATTAAATCACTTAAAATAATTGATCCTTATTTTTGCAACCTTTCAATCCTAACTATCGTTACTGACTATGAAAGAAGTAAGGAATAAATACCTTACGACTTACCCATAACCACAAAATGTAGTTACAAAAAAGTAAGTAATTACAATTATTTAAATAAGGAATTTTTATGAAAATCAAATTAGTTTCAATCGCAATGATCTTAGCACTTACAGCTGGCTTTAATGCCAACGCATTCCATTCAGATAAAAGTTCTGAATGTGCTGAAAGCTCTCATGGCAAGCACGGAAAAAAGATGCATGGCCACAAAATGAGATTCGACATGCGCTCTGTTGTTACTGAATATATGCTTGCACAAGGCGATATTACGCAAGGCGAAGTAGATTTAGAAAAAGCTGAACACAAAGCAACTCGTGAAGCTTTAAAAGCACTTAAAGATTCAGGTGACACTGAAGGGTTTGAAGCGAAGAAAGATGAAGTAGAAGATAACCGTGAAGAGCGTCACGAAAAGGTTAAAGCCTATATTGATTCTCACGAAGATTTGCAAGCTCAAATCAAAGAGAAGAAAAAAGAATTTCGTGAAGAAAGAAAAGAACGTCGTGAAGAACGTAAAGCTAAAAAAGCAGCAATGGAAGCTGAGTCTTCTACTGAAAGCTAAGCTTTATAGTTAACCTGATCTTGGCTTAATACCAAACGGATTAATTTATTGCTCACTTAGCGAGAATTTAAAGGCTTAGAGGCACAGGTTCATAGTTCCAGACTGAACCTAAGCACCTACATCCATGTAGGCGAGGCATTGATTGAAGAGAATGGTTATTCTCGGTAACTGCTCCTGCGTTACCCTAATGTCCTACATCCATGTAGGAACCTTGTCAAAATCAATAACGCGGCATATGAGCTTTTAAATTCTCGCCCTTCGGGAGCTCATTAGCAAACTGATAACATCACAAAAATAAAATTCTCGGCCGCAAGCGACCGAGTTTCAAAACAAGTTCAGTGGATCGCTATTAATTTCTTTACCATCTAATTCGATTAACTGTTCTTGAACATATTTCCTGATAACTTCTTCTGTTGCGTTACCAATCGTTTCAACAAAAAAGCTTTGTGTCCATAATTTACCGCCCCAGAAATACTGCTTTTTAATTTCAGGATAAATTCTAAAAAACTCACGAGCAGTTATACTTTTAATTATTTGCATAACATCGCTTGGCGACTGTTTAGGGATCCCTCTAATAACCATATGAATATGGTCACTCGGAATTTCTAACTCTACGATATCAATATCGTAGTCATATCCTACTTTTTGAATAATTGCTTTCATTGTTGAACGATAAGGTTCAATGAAGACTTTGTGTCGATACTTTGGTATCCACACAAAGTGGTACATTAATCTAAAGACATGATGTGTATTTCTTTGAAGTTCCATATGAAGAATAGCATTTACTGGGGTCCCCCCAGTATACACTATCCAGCACGGGGGCAAGCCCCCGAGATTTACGCTTCGCTAGTTAAAAAAATATAGAATAACTATGTTTAATCAATTTTGCTTGTTCTAAGCTTGCTAATGTAGCTCTAAGTTGCTCAATAAATTAATCCGTTTGGTATAACTTATTCAAAACTAGCTTATTTACACAAAAGTAGAAAGTGCATACTTAAGTTGATTAGTTCCCACCTCAACTATGCATTAATAGAAACAAAAAAACGAAGATATTACCTCTTCGTTTTTTTTTGATCTTATGGTTTATTCATTTACTTTAGAATAAACGATTAGCTGTAACGCTATAAATAAAAAACATAATGGTTAATCGACCCATGTATTTTTTATTTCCAATATTTTATCAAGCTCTTCTTCTAAAACATCAACAAGGTCAGGGTCAAAATGTTTACCCTTCTGGCTACGAATATGCTCCATTGTTTTCTCAACAGACCAAGCTTCTTTATAAGGTCTTTTACTGGTTAAAGCATCAAAAACATCGGCTAACGCAATAATACGCCCTGAAATAGGTATTTCTTCACCTTTGAGCTGATTAGGGTAACCTGTGCCATCCCACTTTTCATGATGAGTTAAAGAGATTGATTTAGCTAAACAAAGTAATTCAGAATTGGTATCACCTAAAATTTCAGCGCCAATTTGCGGGTGAGTTTTCATAATAGCGAACTCCTCATCCGTTAATTTACCGGGTTTAAGAATAATGTTATCTGGTATACCTATTTTACCAATATCATGCATAGGTGCAGCATTAAGAATATTCTCAGCCTGATTTTTAGTTAAACCATAAGCTAAAGCAATTACTTGAGAATAATAACTCATACGCATTACATGCATACCCGTCTCATTATCTTTATATTCAGCCGCTTTACCTAAGCGCTGAATAATTTGCAGTCGAGTTATTCTTAGTTCGTCAGCCTGCGTTAATGATAAATGAGTTTTAACTCTTGCTTTAACAACAGCAGGTGAAACTGGTTTAGTTATATAGTCAACCGCACCTACTTCAAATCCCATGGTTTCATCGGTTTCGTCACTTAATGCAGTAACAAAAATGATAGGAATACCTTTGGTTTTCTCTTCACTCTTTAGTTTTTTACATACTTCAAAGCCTGTCATGCCGGGCATCATAACATCAAGTAAAATAAGATCAGGTCGATCCTTTTCTACTATATTCAGCGTATCTTCACCATTTTTGGCGAATGATAATCTATAACTATTAGCAAGTATTTCCTTAAGAACTCTAAGGTTAGTAGGCTCATCGTCTACTATTAATACTTTATAATCATGATCTTTCTCAACTCTCATTTCCGTACCCATTTTGTTTAGCTAAGGTGATTAATTGGGTCACTATAACTTTTGCATTATCATATTCAAAATCATTAACTGCATGTATTAATTTTTGACTTAACTCACTAACCACTTGAGGAGTAGACTGATTAAACTTAGCGATTAATTTCTCATCAAAGCCTTGATATTCTATCATATGATCAAGTGCTTCTAATAAGGTTAACCATTCTTCAGTTGTTAATAAAGCCTTATTATCTTGGGTTTTTCCCTCAGTTTCAGTTTTCTTTCTCTCTAAAATTAAAGCTTCTAAATTTAGTAAAATAGTTCCTGACTTTTCTATGTGGGCATTACATAACAGTTCGTCTTTACGGTTCGATGCTTGCTCAATAGCAGAGAAAGTACGATGCAGTGTTGTTAATGCTAAATTACCGGTTAAACCTTTAAGTGTATGAGAAACTTGGCTGATAGACTTCCATTCTTTATTTGAGAACAACTCTTTTAGCTCTTTAGTAACATTAGCATAAGTTGACATAAAGAGATCAAGCTCTTCAAACAATCGTTCTTTTGATCCCCACAACTTAGTACCTTTATCGCAATCTACTAATTTTGAAGGAGATTGACTGCTAACTTCTGCAGTTTCGGTAATGCTAACGGTTACGCCTAACACCTTAGCAAGCTCAATGTAAACTTCATCAATATCTACAGGTTTACTTGCAAACCCATCCATACCTGCATTTTTAGCCGCTTTACGATCTTCTTCAAGCACACTCGCTGTTAGCGCTATAATGGGTATTGCTTTAAGGTTATTAGCACTTTCAAACTCTCGTCTTATTTTAGCTGTAGTTAAGCCATCCATAATAGGCATTTGAATATCCATCAATACGCCATCAAAGGTTTCAGTTTCCATTAAATGAAGAGCTTTTTTGCCATCTAAAGCTGAACAAACAATATGTCCATCTCGTTCAAGTAGTCTTGTTAATAATTCTACATTTTGTGGAATATCATCTACCACTAAAACGTTCAAACTAGGTAATTCAACTTTATTAGATTTTTTAATCAATACTTTGCTTTTTGATACTTCTAACGGAATTTCAAAAATAAAGGTAGAACCTTTGCCTTTAATACTACTTGCTGAAATAGTACCGCCCATTAGCTCAACTAATTGCTTACTTATAGTCGTACCTAACCCAGTACCACCATACACTCGGCTCATCGATGTATCAGCTTGTACAAATGCCTCAAAAATCTTATCAACTTGCTCTTGTGTCATCCCAATACCAGTATCTTCTATACTGAATTGGATATGACTATTGGATAATGGCGTAACAAATAACGACACTTTACCCTCGGCTGTGAACTTAACAGAATTACCAATTAGGTTAGTGATAACTTGGCGTATTCTATCTGACGCACCATAATAAATAGGAGCGAGATCAGGAGAAATATCAACAGAAAGATCTAAGCCTTTCTTTCTTACTTCAAGCCATAATGTTGAAACAACAGTGTCAATTTCTTCTACTAACGAAAAGTCTCGGTACTCTAAATCAAACTTACCTTTATCCATTTTCGCACTGTCTAAAATATCATTAAGTAAATGGAGTAATGATTTGGCCGAGTTATTAATACTTTTTAAATGTTTAGCATCATTAATATTTTTTGCTTCGTCTAACATAATGTCACTAAAGCCAATAATAGCGTTCATTGGTGTACGAATTTCGTGGCTCATATTTGCCAAGAACTCTGTTCGAGAAGCTACCGCATCTTCAGCTCTATTTTTTTCTTCAACGAGCTCTTGCTCCATATTTTTACGGTCAGTAATATCCATAATAAAACCGTCTAACCAATGCTTTTGCTCTGACTCGATATTAATACTGATATAACTGCCATACCCCATCATCCATTTCACTTTACCGAAGCGGTCTATAATGCGGTACTCTAAATTAAATTGTTTTTCTGCTAATTGCATTATTCTCGCTATTTCAGGCATATCATCAGGATGAACCAAATCAGAGAAATAACGCTTTGGATTAGGTAACATAAAGTCTGATGCTGGGTAACCCGTAATGTCTTCAACGGCATCACTAATGAATGTCATTGGCCAATTACCATGAGCTAAACAACGATAAGCGATACCTGGAATGTTTGTAATTAACGAACGAATTTTCTCTTCATCTTCTTGTCTTTGGCGCTCTAAAAGTAATTGCTTACGTATGTCTGTTACAAACACAACATAGAAATTTTCGTCATCAATTTTCACATGCCCGATAGACAGCTTTACTGAAACGGTTTCGCCATTCTCATGTAATGCTTCAACTTGTCTGCCACTTACATTGCTATCATGCTTAGTTTCAATATCTCGACTTAACTGCCCATTAGCTTCTGTAATAAATACATCAGGTATAATAACGTTTATATTTTCACCGATGAATGAATAACTCGACCAACCTAATAAATGCTCAATAGCCGTATTTGAACTAATAACCTCGCCTCTATCATTAATCGTAACAATACCGTCCATAGCGGTATCCATCATGGCACGTAAACGACTTTCTTTATCTGCTGATTTAGCCGAAATTTCTTTATACTTGATCAGTAAATTAGCGCCTAAAACTAAGAAAATAATAATGATGGTAGCAATGGTGATAGACAGAGCTAAATACATTGAAATGTCTGATGTTTGCTCTGATAGTTCAAGACCTGGAGGACGAACAAATCGTGCTGCAGCCATACCTGTATAGTGCATACCAGCAATAGCAAATCCCATGAAAACACTGGCTAACATAGATATTTTTGTATTACCTACATAGCTAAACCGACCAGTACGTAAACGGGTATAAACCCATAAAGAAAGAATAGCTAAAACAGCCGCAACAACAATAGAAAGACCAAATATAGTGAGGTCATAACGTAACGAAGCTGAAACTTCCATTGCCGCCATACCTATGTAATGCATGGTGCCAATACCTAAACCAACTAAAGTCCCACCGATAATGAGTAAACAACAGGTTATTTTTTCACGGATAATAATATTAAGCGTTATCCAGGATGCAAAAATACTGGGTAATACTGAAACTAAAGTGAGTTGTACGCCGTAAGTAATAGGTGTACATAAATCAAATGCCAACATACCGATAAAGTGCATTGACCAAACACCACCACCTAATGTGATACTGCCAACAACTAACATAAACTGACGCCAAAAAGCTGTACGAATATACTTTGCTTGCGAAGCTACATTCATTCCCATAAAGGAAGCTAAAATGGCAATGGTGATAGATAAAGCGACAAGCCATGGCTTGAAGGTACCGTAAATGAGTAAATTATCAGCTGGGTACTGAAAAATTGTTGAAATTTGATCGAACATAACGTTACAGCCTTGTTATAGATACTATTTGTTAAGCTAACTTTTAGCTTAACAAATAGTTACACTGTTAATCTACACGACATTATAATTCTTTGTAATTCAGACGCTTTGCTAAAATAAATCAACTTAAACAAAGATTTGTAATTGAGGATTATAAATTATCTAGAAAATATGGATAATAATCAGCTATATCGGTCCCTTTGAGTAAAACTTGACTTATTTCACTCGAAATATTGAAGTATTTTATAAAAATAAAAACGCTTAACAACTAAGTTAACCTTTAATAAGTTCACTAGTCAAATTTCAATTAAAAATTCGGATTAAATATAATAAAGCGAGAATAATTCATTTTTTTTGAACTTTATTATGATATTTCTGTATTTAATAAGTATAGTGAGATGACTATATGTAAACTTAATAATGTGACTTCACTGTTATAGGGAAATAATTTTTTGAAAAAACTAGACGATATTGATCTGCGAATTTTAACGCTTCTTTATGATAATGCAGATATCAACAATAAAGACTTAGCTGCAAAAATAGGTATTGCCCCTTCAACATGTTTAGAACGTGTAAAACGTCTTAAAACTAGCGGTATAATTAAAGGTGCTTTTATCGAAGTTAACCTTAAGAATATTGGCGGTAATATTGAAGCGATAGCCGCGATACGTTTACAGCCCTACTCTGAAGAAATAGTTAATAAACTGCGTGATGATTTACTGAAACTACCTGAAATAATTAGTTTGTATCACATGGGTGGTAACTACGATTATTATATTCATATGTCGGTAAAAGACAGTGAACATTTAAGACAGTTCGTATTTCAGGCAATAACTTCACGTGATGAAGTTCAAACAGTTGAAACTTCTTTAGTCTTTGAACATAGCAGAAGTACGGTATTACCCGGATTTGAAGATTAATACATCGTTAGTTGATAGTGATGATACAACACAGCTTAATCTGATCTGGATTTAAGGTAAGAAGTTATATCTAGCAGTTTTATAATCATAAACTGACACGAGAAAAAGTAGCTCAGCTTCTCTCAAAAAGCATCCAAACATAAAAAAGCCCAATAACTTTTAGTTATTGGGCTTTTGCTTTTATAAACAATATATTTAGTAAGCTAGTTCAGATTAGTTTTCACCTCGTCTAGATTGACGCTCACCACCACTGTTCGATCTAGGTACTTGCTTACTTTCTGATCTCTGCGTACGTTGTGGTTTTGACTGATAGCTTTTACTTCTTTCTGAAGATCTAGCTTGTCGAGTCTGTTTAGCTTGCTGTGCCGATGATCTATCTATACTTTTCTGAACATTATTTCTTTGAACGTTTTTTGTTTGAACATTTTTTGTTTGAACATTGTTTCTTTGCACTTCTTTGCTTTTAGCATAGCTTTTGTTTTTCAACTCATTAGAACGTTGCGAATTAAACTGTTTACGATCTGATGCATTGTTTTTAATTCTGTTCTGTAATCTCTGTTGAGAAACCGTTTTTTGTACTTTAAGCTTTTTTGCTACAGCATCATGCTTACGATTTTGATGAACTTGAACTCTATTGCTATTATTACTACGAATAACGGCTTTGTTATTATTCAATCTGGCATTAACTGTCGCATGATTATTACGTTTAACAACTGTTTTATGTGCCGTAGCGCGATTATTTCCATAGCGTTTGCTCACATTTTTATTACTGTAGCGTACACCTTTTCTATGTTGCGGTTTATGTGCCCAACGGTTTGAATAACCACTACGAACAATTACTTTTTTAGGTTGATAATGACGTGTATTTCTATGGTTAATCACCACTACATGTCTATTACTCCAATGAAAGCCACTGAAAAAGTAGTTCAATGAAATATGTACACCACTGTGCCATCCAAAAGGTCTATGACTTGAATAACTTACTCTTTGTCCCCAGTCCCAATATACAGGTGGGTATAGTGATGAATGCCAATGTCCGTATACATGACGTGAATCATAATAAGGTACATATACAATTTCTTTCTCGGCTGGCTCAATAATAATGTTGTTATCTTCACGACTAACTTCTACATTTTCCATTTTAGCTAAACTGCCAGCAGTGTCGGCTTGAACACGTAAATCTTGAATAGCACCTAAAACACTTTCTTCGTTTTGTAAGAAGGCATCGCCTAATTGTTGAGTCCAACTTAGGTCGTCAACTAAACGTTCAAGCACATCAGGAAACATAACCAAGGCTTTAACTGATGGCTCCCAATCTTTGTCTTCTAACTTATCCGCAACTTTAGCTGCCGATAAACTTTTATTTTTTGTTATCCAACGCTCGGCTTCAACCACTTCAAGAGGATAAGTTGATGCAATAAGAATATGCGTTAATAAACTGTCTGGATACAAAGCAACAGGCGCAAGTAACTGAGCTAACTGTTCTTGGCTATACACAACGTCGCTAGATACATCATTAAACGTTTGATTATTAGTATTGCTACTTTGATTAAGGATTTCTTGTGCAGATAACGTATTACACGTTAAAACAGATAATAGTCCGATGCTTAAAATTAATTTTTTCATCTTTCTTTCCTTTTGAAGAATACCTAACCAACAATTCTTATTTATTTAACAACTATCTAACGATTAGGTATAAATACATTACAGGAGCAATATTAACGGATGTAAACTGAACGCTTCCTGAACACTTATATTTATTTAATTTGCTTATTAATACAGACCTTGCAAACAAATTATTAATTGCAGAAAAGGCTTTCTACATAAGTAACCTAATGTTACTAAGGTTAAGAAGTGCGTTTTATAATAGAGGCGTTCTATCTATCGAAAAGGTTGTTTGAAAGGTATTAAGTGTTTAATTATATCCATCAAAAATGGGTTAGAGAATAGAATAAACTTTACTATTTTTATAGTAGATTTTAAATAAAAAATTAACTGGCTTATTCTATAATGATGGTTCAAGAATTAAACCAAATACTAGTTTATTAATCTTAGATAATAGCACCTCAACAATATACAAGTGAATATTGGATTGGTGGATTAAAAAAGAGAACGTATTAATTCAAATGTAAAAAATTATATAAACGAGGTATGGTAATCCCCCCATTTTTAATGGAGTTCAAAAGTAGACGTTTTTCTCTGTGTTAGTTTGCGTTTTTGAATTGGTGTTATACCACCAATTCCCATGTTAGGTCGCTCATGGTTATAAGTCCATAACCATTGTGTGGCCCTGTTCTGTAATTCTTCAATATCACGATAAATATAATGGCTTAGCCAATCATATCTCACCGTTCGATTAAAACGTTCAATGTAAGCATTTTGCTGTGGGTTGCCTGGCTGAATGAAACATAATTCAATATCGTGTTTTGATGCCCAAGCTGCAAGTTTATGACTAATATATTCGGGTCCGTTATCAGAACGTATACGTTTAGGTTTACCACGCCATTCGATGATCCTATCAAGTGATTGGATCACACGTTCTGCGGGCAATGATATATCAGCATCTATTGCCAAACCTTCCCGGTTAAAGTCATCAATCACATTAAACAAGCGACAACTCCTTCCATCTGATAATTGGTCATGCATGAAGTCCATCGACCAACATTCATTCATCGCTTCGGGCACTGCTAATGGCTCAGGAACTTCACGTTTCAGCCGTTTATGAGGCTTTATTCGCATATTCAGTTCGAGTTCACGATAGATACGATAAACGCGCTTATGATTCCAGTGATAGCCTTTTACGTTTCTCAAATATAAAAAGCATAAGCCAAACCCCCAGTTTCGTTGATTCTGCACTAAACCTAACAGCAAGTCGGCGATAAGCTCATTATCGTCATTAAGTTTAGGCTGATAACGATAACAGGTTTCGCTGATTAAGAATGCACGGCATGCTTGGCTAATACTGACGTCATGGCTTTGAATTGCTACTTTAGCCATCGCTTTGCGCTCAGAAGCCTTTACCACTTTTTTGCCATGGCCTCCGTAATGATTTCAGCCTTTAAACGCTCTTCGGCATACATCTTTTTTAAGCGCCGATTTTCATCTTCTAGCTCTTTCATTCTTGCCATAAGTGAGGCATCCATGCCGCCATACTTAGAGCGCTATTTATAAAACGATGAGTTACTCATACCGTGTTCACGACATAGTTCGGGAATAGGTACGCCATTTTCGGCTTGCTTTAAAATGGCTAAAATTTGACTGTCACTAAAATGTGCTTTTTTCATGAATGATCTCCTGCGGTTAAGCATACGAGAAAATTCTACTTTTGACTTCGATTATTTTTCGGGGGGATTACCGTCAACAAAGTCTCCTGCGACTAACATGCCTGATGCAGAATTCAAGCTATCTATCTCCAAAGTAATCGCTCTTTCATCTGTTTTAAGTAAATCTGAAAAACGTTCAATTCCCTGCCCTGAAATAGAATGAGATAATAAAGGTTCACCTGCAAACATTGGATACTCAATAATAGTCCCTTCAATTTTACCGAAATCTTCAGGTCCCATAGCAAAACCAGAAAGGTTTTCATTGTCAACAAATGCAAGAGCCATATTATCTAAATTAACAAAGTCTCCTGGCATTAAATTTTTAGACGCAACAATAACTCTAATCTTTTGTTTTTTCTCGCTTAAAATCTTATCCCGTAAAGAGCCTTCTTTAGCGGTTAAGTAATTTGTAGCTAACCAAAAAGCTAGACATGATATAACAAGAGCTACTATCAATAAGCCCCAGCTTTTTATAAAATTATTCCTTTTAATCCTATTCATAATAGTTCTTTATATTCCATATAATGATTCTAATAATTAACAGCTACTCTTTTTATTCTTATCACTGCTCTTACTTTTCTTTATTGCACTACATAACACTGCACTTACATTCGACATAGACGAAACAGATATATACGCTGCATGCTCTTTTTTTACTGCATAAACCAACTGTGAAGCGAGTGACTTACCATCAACAGGTACAAAAAGTATACTTGAAAGTACTGCCACACCTAAAATGTACTCAACCATCCCATAACCTAATTGCTTTTTTTTTCATATTATTTACTTACCACAACAGCAACTATGTCACTCTGTCCATTTTTTCTGCTTACGGTTAAATTAACTTCATCTCCACGCTTTCCTAACATTATAGCTGCATTGCTATTTGTCTCATCAAAAGAAACTTTCTCGACCTCCCAACCTTTTTTAACATAATAGTTTTTATAAAAATTAATATTATCTTTCACACTACTTTCATTTTTTAACCAAATAGTACGGGATTTTTTATTAAGATCTGTTGCTTTAATATCGTTCTGAAAAACAGAGTTTTTTAGTGATGGAAAATTTTTACCTAGGACAATCTTTTGACTTATTGCTTCTGGAAGGTTAGATATGGCTATAAAACCATGATGTGCTTTTTCAAGTTTATTATATGCAACTTGCACTGTATTGAGCTTTTTATCTTCCATCCATGAAATAATTTTCCATTCACCAATTTCAGATATTTTTATTTCTTTTATTGATTTTCGATAAAAGTCTTCAATTTTTTCGAACGACTCTAGAGTATAAAACTGAATGATTATCATATCAGTTCCATTCATATTCATATTATCAGTTACGATCTGCGCTTTAACAAAATCGGGAACTAATAGTTCATTAATATCAATACCTTTCGCGTGACTTTTACCGGTATATAGCACTAAAAAAATTATTACGTTACAAATGAATCCTTTCACTTTATATCCTTATTTTTTATTAATACTCTTCTAATCGAGACTCTGGTACAGCATCAATGACTACATGACCAAACTTTAATGAATCTGTTTTAATTTCTTTGGCCATAGGTAACCAACCAATAACATTCCTAACCGTATCAAAAGCACCAAAATCTAATACAGAAGAAAGTACTAAACCTTTTGCACGTAATTCTGCATGTTTAGGGCCTGCGGCATTCCAACCATCAGCTAAAATGGTTTGTGAACGACTTATCTCCATATCGCTTGTAATGTATTCTTTAAGAAATTCAGGTTGAATTAGAGTTAAATTAACGGTAGTTGACATAGCCCCTTTCATATCGACATCAAAACCTGTTAACCCTCCTACAAAGCTAAAAAGGCTATCAAGTATACTGCTCGTATAACCATACATTTTATTTTCTTGGCCATCAGTTACTTGAATAAATTCTTGACTATTTTCGTCACTTTCTCCCCCTTCCTCACTTTCGAGATGACTCTTATAAATAGATATTGATTTACCACTGTTATCAAGCCAATACGATTTACTCATGGAGTTGCCTTTTTCATTCACTTCATCGCTTTGTTGTGCAATATAAACACTTGCTTCCCTATTTGAAAAAACTCTATTTTCGAGTTCATAGCCTATTTCAGTAGCACTTTTCACAGTATTAATTTCATTATCAGCATCTGCTAATGATGAAGGCAAGTTTTGATACCAAACTGTTCTTTCCCAAGCGCTATACCTAGCTGCTAGTTCAACTTTCTGGGCATTATCTGTATATTTTGCAATCAAGGTAAGTCCAATATACAAAGGTATAACAACCAAACTAACAATCACAATAAACTCTGCTAATACAGCTCCTTTTTGACAAGAGGTAACTGCTATTCGGTTTGGTAAAATTCCATTTAGCCTTGGTTTAAATGAAGTCATTTCATTTTTATCCCTAAAATATTTATTTGTAGTTTTTTCTTAAGCTGGAAATCAAAAAATTATCGATTGGAAATCCCTTTATTCATATGTTTTTATATACATTTCAACTGGAAGATTTAAACAGGTATCAAAAAAATCACGTATTCCATCTTCTCCTTTACCTCGATATTCCCAGCCTTTTTTAAAAAATAATTGCCTGTGAGCTTTATCTCTGTCTTTACTGTCTTTAACAGAAAAAGGATAATCTAAATCATATTGCTTCGAGAGAGATGCCAAAAATTCATCTTTAGTCATTCCACCATTCTCTGTAAAATTCTTTGATCGGCTCGCTATTGGAATGAAACCAGACAGTATGCTTTGACACTTTTTAAAACGATCACGTTTTGCAAAAAATAATTTTTCTTCATCATTTAACTCACTTTTATTTCCTGTAATCTTTTTTATAAAAACATTATAAGGATTGTCCATGTAGGTTAACGCTGAACTTTCATTATTAAATTGTGCGAATGCAATATTGTATTGTTTGTTAAATTCATTTAGCTCTTGCACTGACATGTCAGCGGAAACATTAAAACTTCCAAGAGCCACTAAAGACATAAAAACACAAACACTTATTTTGCTAAATATTTTCATTTTTCTCTCATTTATAATTAATATTTTCAATAAATTAGGAAGCTAATTCACTGCTTGTAAAACCGCTGCCGTTGCCTGTTCTGTAGCATTATTATCTATCAATCTTGTTTGCCAAAAAGGATTATATAAATTCCCATATTCACGCATATTATCTGCTCTTGCCCATAAATCTTTTGGTCTAGAAAAGTAGGTTTCCGCTTTTGACAAACCATATAAGCTATTTCCAGCTACACTCCCTTGCTCTTCAATGGCAATAGTATCACTGCGATTATAAGTATTACTTTCATCATCCAAAGTTTCTTGCACTCGTAATTTATTCGTAGGTTTAGTTAACATCGCAACAATACTTGGACCTGTATCTTTTTTAGTATCTTCTTTAAGATCATAAAATGAATATAAGCCACCTGTGTTATTAAGATTATTATTTTGGTCATAGCTAGTAGCGAAGCTAGATGAAATAGAGTTCTTCCAAGATCCATCTCCCCAATGTTCATTATCAGATTTTTTATTCGATGAATCGTGTAATCCATCTTTATAATAAGTTAATTGTTCTTTATTTTTATAGCTACTATAGTTAAAGTTGGTAGAGCTACTAGCATCATCATTTAATGCATGGCCAGCCCCCCAACCTACAGGGAGTATCTCAGTACTTGAATATTTTGACTTTGGACCTGACCATCCCCACTTTTGCCACTTTAGATGTAACCAAAAACTTACGGTATCCATTGAACTCCACTGCCACTGAACCTCATTATTTCCTGCACTTGTTTGTATAAAGTCGCTACCGCCTTTTTTTTTCTAAAGAAATTTTTGTGTAATAGCCTGGAAATTCAATAATCGTTGTTTTTTTGATCCAATCATGACTTCTGTTACGACTAAATGGATCGCGAGAATCATTTACCACACCAGCAAACTCTTTATAACGGTTAAGTTCATCATTATTTGAACTTTTTGTTGAAGTGCTATTATTATTATTAATTTCGTCTTGCCAGCTTTGTATCAATGAACCAAAAGCAAGAGTAGATCCAACTAAGCCTATTTCTATATCTTTATCATTAGCTTTAGCTACTTTATTATAAGTAGCGAAAGCCATATCAGCGGTAACCAATTGAAAACCATCTTGTGCTTTAGATAAAACAAAGTTTAAATTATCAGTAGCGAGAATAAAATATTCTGCGAAATAATCTATACCTGTTTTCCCTGCGCTAGTCGCCTGTTGAATCGCACTTGTTACTTGATTTAACCACACACCTACAGGTGGAAAAGCGTATGTTAGCTGGGCTAACGTATTTAAGTTATCTGCTGCGGTGTCAAGCATATGTATCCATGAACTTAAACCTACCATTTGCGCAATCGCAACTTGGTTTCCTACCATAGCTCGATTCGTGTAAGCGATAAAATTCATATCTCGAGTTAACACAGTCATGGTGCTATATGCTGTAGCATCTGCTGTGTTTTGTATTCTTATGCGTTCTGTAGCTACAATACCGTTATCGTATAAAGAAAAACCGCTGAGTGTAATAGCCGTAATAAAGGCAAGAAACAATACCATTGTGTAACCACCTTGCTTTTTAATAATATTCACTTTCACCTCCTAAATTACGGCTAGTATTTTTAACTAATATAATTAAAGTTTATGACTAACTTAGTTACTTGAAGATGCGGCAGCAGCTTTCTTAGCTCCTTGCTTTTGAGAGTAATCAGCTAATGAAGAATCTGTTGCTCCTTGCGTGTCTGCGAGAGCAGCTTTAGCTGTTACCACAGCACTAGATGCAGTAGCTTCTTTACCACCTAGTTCTGATGCCATAGTACCTACTTGGCCACGAACGACATCACCAAAAAAGGTAAACGCAGCAATCGCTGAAATTGCAATTAACGCTACAATAATAATGTATTCAACCATACCTTGGCCTTTAATACGCTTGTCAGTTCTAATGTTTCTTAAATTTCTCATGGTTATGTCCTTTATACTATTGAGTTTTTTACTACTATTAATAATTATATTTATTAGGGTCTGTTGATCTTTCGAGATTGTTTTTACAGCAAGGTGTTTGATATTTAGACAAGACAGAGTATGTGATGTGTAGCTGGCTACCCGAACAGACGATAACGTGGTATAAATTTCAAACACATGCTGCCCTTTGGGTTCATTTAAAACGAATTTACTCATTGCTGTTCGCTTTTTTAATAGAATAACTATTAGACAAAGCTCACATCGCGATTAAATCCGTTTTAAATTGAATAAAATTTAACCCTGAAAGATCAACAGGCCCTAGTCTAATATACTAATAAATATTACTTTTGTACCAACTCAACCCTACGGTTAAGCTGACGCCCTTCACTTGCTTGGTTTGTTGAAACAGGCACTAACTCGCCCACGCCCCTTGCTTGAAGCCTTTCAGGTGCAACATTATATTGTTGCACTAATTCTTTTATCACCGCTTTAGCTCTATTTTCGGCTAACTTTTGGTTGTAAGCCTCTTCTCCTTGGCTGTCGGTATGACCAACTACGTAAAGGTTTAATGTAGGTTGTTTGGAAAATAAGTTAGCGAGTTGTTTAAATGCTGGTGTCGATGTTTTCATTATTTTATCGCTGTTACTGGCAAAGTGAATGCCGTATAAAGCCACTTTGCCTTTTGCTGCTATTGCACTTGCCATTTCATCAGTTGATAATTGTATAACTCCCGTTTTTAAAGGTTTTTCTTCAACAATGGTTTGAGAAACCGTTAAATAAGGTGAATTAGATATACAAATAAATAAATAAGCATTGCGTGCGGCAGACACTTCTACTTTCGCGGTTATAACAGCAACATCAATATTTTTACAAAAATCACCTATCTTTAATTCAGGGGCTATTGATGATATGCCGCTAAAATATTCCATTCCTGTATTACATTCTCGATTACCTCGACAGGCCAACAGAATTTCTATCTTACTGGCTTTTAACCCTGCTATATAATTTTCATATACTTGATATTGACTAAGCCCTGCTTGCCCGCGGTACTGTATAAAGGTAACTTTTCCTGAAGGTGAAATGGTGTAGCCCTTAGATAACTCACCTGCTTGCTGTGCTGTAAATGTTTTTATAGGTAGTCGAGCTTTAGTAAAATCAATTTCTTTGTATGCAGCTATTGTACTGTTTGGAAAACGATTAAGTAATGGGTGGTCTTTAGCGCCTTCAATGTCTTTTCGAGTATTTTTTATCTGCACTGAAAGCGAAGCATCGGTAGGTGAATATTCTGTAGCAACCTTAATTTTATTGGCAGTAAAGTCTTTTTCTTCAATAATAGTTTGGTTGACTTTTCGGTTGTTAACACAAATAAAAACATATGAATTTTTACCATCTGTTCGAACCACTTTAGCGCTAGCAATATATAATCCCTCTGAATTTGTACATGAACTTTGAAAACCATTTTCAATATCATATTTATGGCTAAACGCACCAATACTTTTACCACAGGTGTTAATTTTATTTGTTTTTTCACATTCAAAAAAATCAGTAAACATTGATGTGTTTAATTTATTTTTAAACGACTCATTCATTTCAAATAAAGACATTGAATTAGGTAACATATAAGTAATAAACGACCCTTTACCGGCTACCTTTAACACACTATTTTCAGGAGACTCTTTATCATACGGAGCGGTTAATATATGTGAAGGGATGTAATCAAACCTGTGATTTGAAAAATACATAGCGCCTTCAAAACGAGAGATTAAAGGATGGTCTTTGTCTGTTTTGCTACCTGAAAATGCCGAAGCCGAAGGTATAATTGTTATAAAAAGAAGAATTACTGAAAATACTGTATACACATTGGCAGTGTATTTTGTATAGAGTGTATTTAAAAAAAGCAAAAAAGCACTTCTCTTAATGTATAGAGTAGTTGTTATAAACATTTATCTTCCGTGAGCTTTTATCTAAAAGCGTAATTAATTCCACTTACCAAGTTACAACTTATTAACAAATATTAAACAAATTTAACTTGAATGCAATAACATTCACATTGATAGGTAGTGTCAATAACAATCACTAAAAATTAAAGTAACTTTGAAATACCAGATATATTCCTTTGTAAAAAAATAATAAAAACAAACAGGTTTCGATTAGATAGTTACAAATAAGATCTTAATTTTATATCACTAACCTTTGGGTATTAATTCATGAAAAATATAGAGGTGTTTAGAATATAAACAAAACATTCCATTTTAATTAAAAAGTGTTAATGTAGTGTTATATTTTACACACCATTTAAAAGGAATTTAAGGTGATTAAAAATCTTACTCATCGTTTTTTATTTTCTGCTCTGTTTTTCGCACTAGCCTCTACACTGTTTTTTATGAGTTTAGCTTCATTTTCTTCGGCTCAAGCCAACGATGCTGAAATTGAGCCAACTAAAGTTACCAACAAACATTTCAAGGTGATTAGTACCTATACTGGTATTGATTTCATACAGGGAGAACCTCTCTTATTGCCCAAAAACAATGTAGTATTATTTGTTGATAGGCACCAAGATAGAGACAACCTAAGAGACTCCTCGAAAGACACCTACACACTTGATGCTATTGATATATCTGACATTAACAACCCCATATTTTTGAAAACGTTGATTAACTTTACTACAGGTTCCAGCATACTAGACTTCGCCGTGACAGAAGATGAAAAGCAATTATTTGTTACAACAGGTGGGAGATTATTGGTTTATGATATTTCAAATTTTAATAATATTGTATTTAAAGAAACTATTCAATTAATTGGCAATGGTTCCCTTGCTTTATCAACTGATAACAAATTATTGTTCGCTTCAGGTTGTATTAACAATAATAACTGCGACTATATTACTATATTTAAATTATCACCTTTCCCTAAATTTTTCACTGAATTACAAACAAATGGAAACCATGGTATCGTCCTGTCAAAAGACAGTAAAAAAATAGCTTATGTTGGAACAGATAGCACTCGCGTCATACTTGCTAATCTATCAACCTCGTACAAAGTAAAAATACTCGATTCAGACTATTCTACGTACAATAATCGTGGAAGCTGGAAAACATCAGCAGATATTAAACAAATGATATTTTCTCCTGATGGGAACACACTTTTTGTTGCAGGTAATCAAGGGGGGGTTATCGTATATGATGTATCAGATGATAAACTTAATAAAATTCAACAAACAGCAGGTGCACATTGGGGAGCATTATTTAACAATACGGGCTCAATATTTTCTTTAGACATAACTCATAACACATTATATATGGCGGGGGCATCACGAAAAGTATATTCTGAAACTCCTAAAATAAAAAACATTACAAATTCGTTTTATTTTCCAGGTTCGCATATTAAACTATCACCAAGTAATAATATAATTATGATACACGTCAACACTAACTACTCTGCCCCTGGTTCAATCATATTTATTTCTAAAAGAACAGAACCGCATACAAAAAAGTAAATTTAATAACATAAAATTATTTCATGTTTAGATTGATTTTTATATTCAGTTTTTCGATAACCGTCTAAAAAATCAGGTGGTGATTAGATCAAGTCTGGGGGAGTGTTTTAATTTTACCTAAGTTAAACGTAAGCACAAAAAGCGCACCGCCTAAACTTGATGAGTTTTTAATAGTAAGCTCGCCGTTATAACTACTGACTAAATCTCTAACAATAGCTAAACCAATACCGTGACCTTTTTTGTAAGTATCAGCACGAGTACCGCGTTCTAAAATAGCTTTTCTTTGCGACTCCTCAATACCCTGCCCATCGTCAGCAATAGCAATACGTAAGCTGTCAGCATTAAAACTTACGCTAAAATCAATTTTCGACTTAGCCGCCTTACAAGCGTTGTCGAGCAAGTTACCTAGTATTTCCATTAAATCGGCTTCATCACCTTTGAATAAGGCTTTTTCTTGAATGTTAACAGAAAGCTTAAGTAGCTTATCTCTGTAAATTTTATTTAAGGTATTAACGAGCTTATTAGCGGTTTCTTCAATTGAAACACCTAAATGCCAAGACGATTCGCCAGCACTTTGAGCGCGTTTAAGTTGATGCTCAACCATGTTACTAATATTGGTAATTTGCTCTTTTGTGTCTTGTGCTAAAGCGGGTTGGCTTTGAATAACAGCTAAAGGTGTTTTTAAACTATGAGCTAGATCTGACAAAGCATTGCGATAACGTTTACGCTGATTTTGCTCTGTACTCAGTAACGTATTCAGTTGCGTGGTTACCTGCTCAAGCTCGATAGGATAAGTTTGCTCTAACGAATTCTGCTTGCCCTGCTCAACATTCTCTAGTTCAAGGGTTAAGGTGTTTAACGGCTTTAAAGTCCATTTCAACCATATAAATTGCGCAATAATAAACACAACGATCAGTAGCACTAGCCATATCCAAAGCTGTTGTTTAAAGCCATTGGTAATAGCTAAAAATTCAGCTTCATCTTTAAAAATATGCAAGGTTACAGGAAATGAGGCTTCCGACTCGCCAAAGCTCACACTAATGCTGTAAACCATATGAGGTTTGTCTTCTATCATGACTTCAGTAAATAAAGACTCACCAATTTTAGGCGAAGGTAAGTCTTTAGTTAAATCAACGCCCATTAATGATGTTGACTGCCACAAAGTACTTAAGTCTAAAGGATATTGAATGACTTGGTTTTCAGCAAAAACAGGTTTTATTGTGGTGATTTCGGCGTAAAGACCTGACTGAATAACATTGAATTGATTTTCTAATAGTTGCTCTGGCATGAGTAACTGGTTGTTCTCAACTTCTGCGACCGAGAAAATTGAAAAACTGTAAGCTCTTAACTCATTCTCTAAAGCACTTTGTAATTGCTCGTTAAAAGCATTACTTAAGGTTATGCCAATAATAGGTAGCATAACCATCACCATAAACATTGCGCTTAACATTAGGCGCGCTTTAAGTGATTGAGTTATCCAGTGCGTTAGCGAATGAGTTTTTTTCAAATGCTTAACTAAACTGTTTCATTTTATAACCTTGGCCACGTAAGGTTTCAATAAAACCATGTTGGCTGTCAGGATCTAATTTTTTACGTAATCGTCTAATAAATACTTCAATCACATTAGAATCTAAATCAAAGTCTTGATCATAAATATGCTCAGTTAATACCGACTTAGATTTTACTTCATTAATATGCAGCATAAGGTATTCAAGCAGCTTATATTCGTAGCTACTTAAACTAACATCAATCCCATCTACAGCGACCGACATGCTTTTAGTGTTGATACTAATAGGACCATTTTCAATCACTGGGCTTGCTTGACCAACTGAACGTCTAATCAATGCATTTAAACGCGCCGCTAATTCTTCAGGTTGAAACGGTTTAGTCATATAATCGTCTGCGCCAGCATCTAAACCAGCGACTTTGTCTTGCCAGCTATCGCGCGCAGTTAAAACAATAATAGGGAAAGTAAATTGCTTATCTCTTAAGGTTTTAATTACGCTTATACCGTCAATAATAGGTAAACCAATATCAATAATTGCAGCGTCGTATGGATGTTCCATACCTTGAAATAAACCTGACTCACCATCGCTGGCAACATCGACAGAATAGTTTTCAAGCACGAGTTGTTTTTTTAAATTGGTTTGTAGTTCTATATCGTCTTCTACTAAGAGTAAACGCATATCAATTCACCTTGCCTGATTTAGCATCTACGGTAACATTAATAATGTGACCATTATCTTTGATCACTTTGACTTTATAGCCTGAACGCCCATTATGTTTAACTTTCAATATTTTACCGCCTACCCTTTCTTTAACAATACGGGCAGCTTGGCTAGAATTTTGAACTTTATTTTGCTTAGACGCCGTGCCATTACCTTTTAACAAAGGTACAAATTCTCCACCTCGTGCGAACACAGGAGAAGAAGACAATAAAGTAATAGATATAACCAATAAAATGGCTAGTATGTTTTTCATTACAACCCTCAAAATATTAAGAAAGTTTTAGTTGATGATATAAAGAAAATTAATGCTGTTACGCACAGTGTAAAAGAATGCTCTTTCTAAATAAACCTAAGGCTTAGATAAAAAGTAATAACTTACCTTTCTCATTTATATGCTGCCATATTAGCTTCATTTAACTGAACAAAGCCTGAACGAGAAATACAACTTAACAGATTAATTATAGCAATACATTTCAAACAAAGCCTCTCTTTCAGTTATATAACCTACTGTAAATTAATAAATTATAAAAACACATTCATCTTAATAGGTATGAAATAAAACCTAACATCACAATGTTCAGCTTGTGTTCAGATTGAATGGGTTTTAATAGCATCATCAAGAGTTCTGAGCTTAGGTTAAAAGTTTTAAACGGCTTTTAGCATTTACGTAGCAATCAAGAATACGAGCTTTAAATAAATTAAGGATGTTTATTATGAATAATCACTCAATGACAGAAAACAAAGCAGCAATTTCTAGGCAGCAACAGCGTATAAAGCGCGTGAATACAATTAAAGGTATTGCCTTCTTATTGGTTGTATTAAGCTTTATAGGTTTATCTATTAGTAACGTGTCTGCAAGTGAATTAAACAGCCAAGCCAGTGTTTCTTATGGTGGTAAAAAAGACTTTATTGACGATCAAACACGTAATTTAGTTATCGCTCAAAACAGTAACTCAGGTGTTTACGACCAAATTATTGGTAAAGCAAAAAGACAAACCCGAGAACAAGTTATCGCTGATAAGCAAATAGTGATAACAGATAAAAGCGCTAAAGGCTTTGAAAAAAGCTTAGCACCAGGCACCGCACGTTATTATGTACCTGAATTTAATATTTATGATGCAACCACTTTCCTTGAAGATGATATAGACGGTGACGGTTATTACAGAACCTTTGGTGTTGTTTTTGATGTAGATGTTTACAATCCGAACGGCGATGAAGAAAGCGTTATTTACGCTGAGCTATACCTAAGCACTGATGGTGTTAATTGGGAACATTATTACAGCACTGACGACTTTTTAATTAGTGGTAACAACCCTGACGATCAATTCGAAGTAATCACCACCTTAGCTGAAGGCTACAATACACAAAACTACGATGTACTTATTGATATATACGAAGTGGGATATACAGAGATTGTGGCAACATATAGCTCTGACGACAACAACGCGTTATATGCATTACCTTTAGAAAGTGCAGAATACGACCAAGTATATATTGAAGAGATAGTTGTGCATGGTGGTAGCCAATCAACATTCTTCTTATTATTTACTTTAGCTATGCTGTTTGTAAGAAAAGTAAGAGCTAGTTAACCTTATACCAAACGGATTAAAGTCCTTTTCAATATTTCATAGGACAGAAAAACCCTCATAAAAAAATCCCACTAACTTGTTAAAGTTAGTGGGATTTTTATTGGTTAACCTTAAGCTTTTGCACTCAAGATGAACACTAAATCTAAGCTATTCGCTAAGTAAAACTAGCTTTTTAAATCGTCAAAGAAGCTTTTTACGCTATTAAAAAAACCAGTTTCTTTAGGACTATGTTTGCTGTGAGTGCCCATCTTAGTTTCAAGCTGTCTTAACAAGTCAGCTTGGTCACCAGAAAGGCTAACAGGTGTTTCTAGTACAACTTTACACATTAAGTCGCCTGTTACATGGCTACGTACAGATTTAACACCTTTGCCACGTAAGCGGAACATTTTACCTGTTTGTGTTTCTTTAGGTATTTTCAGCTTAACTTTGCCTGCAAGTGTAGGTACTTCAATTTCTCCACCTAATGCAGCAGTTGTGAAACTAATAGGCATTTCGCAGTATAAGTCGTTCTCATCACGTTCAAAGATCTTATGCGCTTTAACATTTGCTTGAACGTATAAGTCACCTGCTGGTGCTCCATTCTCGCCAGCTTCACCTTCACCAGTTAAGCGAATGCGATCGCCCGTATCAACTCCTGGAGGAATTTTCACAGACAATGTTTTGTTCTTCTGTACACGACCTTGACCACGACATGAAGTACAAGGATCTGAAATAACTTTACCTTGACCATTACACGTAGGACAAGCTTGCTGAACAGCAAATAAACCTTGACGCATTTGTACTTGACCATGTCCATGACAAGTCGAACACGTTTTAGCGCTAGTACCTTTCTTAGCACCACTTCCGTCACATGGATCACATGCAACATACGTTGGTACTTTAATTTCTAACGTTTTACCTTTAACAGCTTCTTCAAGTGTTAGATCTAAGTTGTAACGTAAATCTGAACCACGTTGCTGACGTTGTTGACGTCCGCCGCCACGGCCGCCACCAAAAATATCACCAAAAATATCGCCGAAATCTTGACCACCGCCAAATCCGCCGCCGAAACCACCATGGCCTCCGCCGCCGTGACCGCCTTGTTCAAAAGCTGCATGACCGTATTGGTCGTAAGCTGCACGCTTTTGATCGTCGTTTAATATTTCATAAGCTTCTTTAACTTCTTTAAACTCTTCTTCTTTGCCTTTATCACCTTGGTTTCTATCAGGGTGAAGTTTCATAGCTAAGCGTTTATAAGCTTTTTTAATATCTCTTTCAGCTGCATCTTTTGATACACCTAATACTTCATAGTAATCGCGTTTTGACATAGTGAATTCTTTTACTTACTTTGTAGTTAATACCAATTTTCTTAACAACTTTTATCTATAAAGATAAAACGGGTCGTTGTACCCTTTTGATTAAATTCGGCTAAGAAAATTAGAATTAATATTAAACGGTTAACATAACAAAGCGCCGATATGTCGGCGCTTTATAATTTAGTAAAGTTCAACAATACTGTTGATAATTCAGATTAAGCTGTTTCTTTTAAGTTCGAGGAGAAGGCACAGAGCTTAGTTTACTAAGTGAGTACCTTCGACAAAGAAATTAGAATGAAACAGCGACAGCTGAATCAATCAACTTATTTGTCTTCTTTAACTTCTTCAAACTCAGCGTCAACAACATCATCGCCACCAGCTTGGTTAGCATCAGTTGCTTCAGGAGCTTCGCCGCCTGCAGCTTGTGACTTAGCTTGAGCAATTTCCATTAGCTTAGCTGAAGCTTCGATTGCAGCTTGTTGCTTCGCTTCAATCTCTTCTTTGCTGTCGCCTTTGATAGCTGTTTCAAGTTCAGTTAATGCAGTTTCGATTTTCTCTTTATCTTCAGCTGGTAAATCATCACCTGCTTCAGTAATTTGAGTACGAGTAGCATGAACCATACCGTCTGCTTGGTTACGAACTTGAACTAATTCTTCAAATTTAGCATCTTCATCAGCGTTAGCTTCTGCGTCACGAACCATTTGATCTACTTCTTCATCTGATAAACCAGAAGAAGCTTTGATTGTGATTTTCTGCTCTTTACCTGTGTTCTTATCTTTAGCTGTAACATGTAAAATACCATCAGCATCGATATCGAAAGTAACTTCGATTTGTGGCGTACCACGTGGTGCAGCATCAATACCTTCAAGGTTAAATTGACCTAAAGATTTGTTAGCAGCAGCTTGCTTACGCTCACCTTGAACAACATGTACAGTTACCGCAGCTTGATTATCATCAGCTGTTGAGAATGTTTGAGATTGTTTAGTCGGGATAGTTGTGTTTTTGTCGATAACTTTAGTCATCACACCACCCATAGTCTCAATACCTAATGATAATGGCGTAACGTCTAATAAAAGAACGTCAGTTACATCACCAGATAAAACACCACCTTGAATCGCTGCTCCAGCGGCTACTGCTTCATCAGGGTTAACATCTTTACGAGGTTCTTTGCCAAAAAACTCAGTTACTGTTTTTTGAACTAGTGGCATACGTGTTTGACCACCCACTAAAATTACGTCGTTAACATCACTAATTGATAAGTCAGCATCTTTAAGCGCTTGCTTAAGAGGTTCTAGTGTTGCTTTAACCATGTCTTCAACTAAAGATTCTAACTTAGCACGAGTAACTTTGATGTTCATGTGCTTAGGACCAGAAGCGTCAGCAGTGATGTAAGGTAAGTTAACATCAGTTTGTTGTGCTGAAGAAAGTTCACACTTAGCTTTTTCTGCGCCTTCTTTAAGACGTTGCATAGCTAGTGGATCTTTTGTTAAATCCATACCTGAATCTTTCTTGAATTCAGCTACTAGGTAGTTGATTAGACGGTTATCAAAATCTTCACCACCTAAATGTGTATCACCGTTAGTCGCTAATACTTCAAATGTGTGCTCGCCTTCAACTTCATCAATTTCAATAATTGAGATATCGAATGTACCACCACCTAAATCGTAAACAGCTACAACTTTATCGCCTTCTTGCTTGTCCATGCCGTAAGCAAGTGCAGCAGCAGTTGGTTCGTTGATAATACGCTTAACTTCTAAACCAGCGATACGACCAGCATCTTTAGTTGCTTGACGTTGTGAATCGTTAAAGTATGCAGGAACAGTAATTACTGCTTCTGTAACTTCTTCACCTAGGTAATCTTCTGCAGTTTTTTTCATTTTCTTTAAAACTTCAGCAGAAACTTGTGGTGGAGCAACGTTTTTATCACGCGCTGTAACCCAAGCATCACCATTGTCAGCTTTTACAATGCCAAAAGGCATGATGTCGATGTCACGTTGAACTTCTTTATCTTCAAAACGACGACCGATTAAACGCTTAATAGCGAATAATGTGTTTTTAGGGTTTGTAACAGATTGACGCTTAGCAGGCTGACCTACTAAAATTTCGCCTTCTTCTGTGTAAGCAACAATAGAAGGAGTTGTACGATCGCCTTCTGCATTTTCAATTACGCGAACTTTGTCGCCATCTAGTACAGCAACACAAGAGTTTGTTGTCCCTAGGTCAATACCAATTATTTTGCCCATCTTTAGGAATCTCCGAATACTAATAAAAAAAATATGGTTTAATCTTTCGATGAACAATTAGTGGGGGCAGCAAAAACTGTTTTCAACACTTATTTGTAAAAAAAGAAGGTTTTTTTTACAAAAAATTTAAAAAAAGTCATATTTTAAATGCATTAATTTATGCTAAATGAAAAATACACACACAATAAACAGGTTTATTTAGGCTATTAGGTTTGGTTTATTGATGTTGAATTTAGTTAACAGAAAACAAATAACAATTAATTAACAATAACTTAAAGTGAAAATCCGTTATAAAAGGTAGGTTGATTAATGGGGGTTTTAGATAGGTGTTTCAGTATTATTGCGATGAAAAACGTCACAAAGGTAAATAAAGTACGACTAAGAAATAATATTCACTTTTTTTCGTGTTTTTTTGTTTTTAAAACAAGAAATCAGTACCGTTCAAATAAAATCTACGGATGATTTCTCTATATTCCCGCATAACTTGCTAATAATCTCTCATGACTTTCTAATATTCTCCTGATAATTCCCGAATAACTGACCTATAAATTTGGCATTTCGTCGTAAAGGTTTAACGAAACTCAGAACGCTGTCATATTTAAAATGCTAAAGCTAATTCTTAAAAATGCTAAAGCTCTCTCTTAAAAACACAAAAGGCTTACCCTAAAACGTTAAGGTAAGCCTAAATATTTAAGAATGATTATTTAACCTGAAAACTGGATAAGCAATTATGCCTAATATTGTTATTTAATCTTTTTTAACAGCCTGCTGTAATTTAAGTAATTCTTTAGTCACGGCTTCTGGCGATTTAGTATTACGGGCAAGTAACTTATAAAAGCCCGGAATAACAAATAACGTTAATATGGCTGAAATAGTTACACCAAATAAAATAACAATACCTAATACATTTCTACTCGCCTGCCCTGGCCCTTCAGCAAATACTAAAGGAATTGCCCCAACAACCGTTGAAACCGTTGTCATGATCACTGGGCGTAAACGAATTTTACAGGCACCGATAATAGCTTCAGAAAACTCCACACCTTCATCACGTAATTGGTTAATAAACTCAACGAGCAATATGCCATTTTTAGTCGCTATACCTATCAACATTAAAAAGCCGATTTGGCTAAATATGTTAAAGGTAGAGTCAGTTAGCCATAAACCTAAAAGCCCACCTACAACAGCAAGGGGTACAGTAAAGAGAATAACCGTAGGATGCACAAAGCTTTCAAACTGAGCTGCCATCACTAAAAATAGTATGAGAAGCGCAAAGCCAAATACAAAAAGTAACCCACCAGAAGATTCTTTGAACTCAAGCGACTCGCCTTTGTAATCAATTTTAGCTTGTTGTGGTAATAACTCTTTCGACGTTGTTTCGAGAAAATCTAACGCCTGATCTAAAGTCACGCCAGCAGCCAAACCTGCACTTAAAGTAACAGCACGTAAACGGTTGTAACGTTCTAACGAGGCAATATCGGCTTTATCTTCAACGGTGATCACATTAGCTAAAGACACCAACTCACCACTTGAACGTGAGCGCACAAAAATATTACGAATATCTTCACTGGTATTACGTTGGTCAGCAACAAGGGCAAGAATTACTGGATATTCAAAACCATCATTAATGTATTGAGACACCTCTTGCTCTGCCATTAACGCCTGCAAGGTTAAACCAATATCGCTAATGGTAACGCCAAGTGAAGCCGCACGGTTTTTATCGATAGTTAAATGAATTTGTTGCTGTGTTTCTTTTAAGTCAGACTCGATCGAAGTAAATAAACCACTCTCTTCGGCTTTTTCCAATACAAGATCACGCCACACTAATAAGTTCTCGTAATTATCGCCTTGAATAACAAATTGAACTGGGCTGCCACCACCACCTCGGCTTAAACCGTTAGGCATAAATATACCTGTGCGTATGCCTGGTATTTTACCCCATTCGGTGATCAACTCTTTACGCAACTCAAATACTGAAATGTCGCGTTCATCCCAATCAGCAAAACTAATACGGCTAAATGCAGAGTTTGGTGCTTGTGTACCAAAAGCAGGCGCGACAAATAGAACACGTGTTAACGAGCCATCTTCTACTTTGTCTAACATAGGTGTTGTAAGTTGCTCGATAAGGCTACGCATTTTCTCAACAGACGTGCCTTCTTCAGCACTTATTCGTGCCATTAAGGTACCTTGGTCTTCAGTTGGTGCGTATTCTTGATTCAAGTTCATGAAAATATAATAAGCGCCGCCGCCAGAGAAAATAGCGAGAAATACAGGTAACAATAAAAAGTTCAAGCTACGGCGTAAGCTTCTTTCATACAAGCGACTTAAACCGTTCATGCCTTTATCAACAATACGTACTAACACATTGTTGCTATCACCTTTGTGCAATAACTTACTGCACATCATAGGCACCATACTTAAGGCTAAGATAGTAGAACAGATAACAGCAGCAGAAATCGCCACCGCTAACTCAGCAAATATTTGCCCCGTATTGTCTTTTACCAAACCAATAGGCACGAATACCGCAATCAATACTACGGTTGTTGCAACAACAGCAAAGGCAACTTGCCTAGCACCATTGTATGCAGCTAACAGCGGAGGCTCACCTTCTTCAATACGTCGGTAAATATTTTCGAGCACTACAATGGCATCATCCACCACCATACCAATTGAAAGCACCATCGCCAGCAAAGTAATTAAGTTAACTGAATAACCAAAAAACCACAGGGCAACAAAAGATCCTAATAACGATAAAGGAATACACACAATAGGAATAATTAACGCACGCCAGTTACCTAAAAATAGCCACAGCACTAACGCCACTAAAATTAACGTAGCGATAATAGTACCGTATACGTTTTCAATGGCCGCACGAATAAACTCAGACGCATCACCCGATGTTGTAACCTTTACGCCATTCGGCATAGCATCAGCTAGCGCTTTAATTTCTTCATGAATAGCATCAAGCACTTCTACCGTATTGGCCGTTGATTGCTTAACAATACCAATCGACATACTGTCATTATTATTGACTTGGAATACTCGACGGAAATTAGCGCGATCTACATTCACCTCAGCCACTTCAGCCAAGCGTACTAAATGCCCGTCATCACCTTGGGCGATAACGAGTTTTCTAAAGTCTTCTGCGCTGCCATAAGCCCTGGATATTCTAACGGGAAACTCACGTGTTTCAGATTCTATAATACCTGCAGGCAGTTCAATATTTTCAGACTGTAAAGCCGTAAGAACATCTAATACGGTAAGGTTTCGCGAAATCAGCTTTTTCTTATCAAGCCAAATACGCATAGCAGGATCACCACCACCAAGCACATTTACTGACGCCACACCTGGTATTACCGCAAAACGATCTTTTACATAACGGTCAGCATAATCAGTAAGCTCCATTGTCGACCAGCTATCAGACACTAAACTGATATAAATAATAGGACGAGCATCACTATCTGCTTTATTAATTCGAGGATCTAAAGCTTCTTCTGGAATACGTCTACGCACTCTTGAAACACGTTCACGTACATCATTAGCGGCAGCATCAATATCGCGCGTTAATACAAACTCCATATTGATAGATGAACGACCATCAACACTAGTAGAGCGCATCGACTTAATGCCTTCAATACCACTGAGTTCGCCTTCAAGCACTTGGGTTATTCGGTTCTCAACAATATCAGCTGCTGCCCCAGGATAGTCTGTAGACACAGAAACTTGAGCAGGAGAAATATCAGGATATTCGCGCGTTGATAATTCCTGAAAAGCGAATAAACCAAATACCGCCATAATAATGGAAATAACGGTAGCAAAAACAGGACGTTTTATGGATATATCTGAAAGTACCATGGTTAAGACCTCTCAGTACTTTCAGCAGTTACTTGTTCAGCAACCTTATCTTTTGCAGTTTTTTCATCATTAAGATTTGATAAAGCGACAGGCGCAAGCTCAGGATTTTTAATACTAATAGCAGAGCCATCACGCAAGGTTAACGTGCCATCAACAACTACCGTTTCACCAATCTCTAAACCTTGGTTAACGACAACTTTACCTGGTAAACGTTTGCCAATAATTACTTTGCGCTTTTCAACGGTTGAATCATCTTTTACTACAAACACAGCCGAGTTATTACCGACTTGCTGTAATGCGCCTTCAGGAACAATAGCGGCAAGATATTCTTTTGAATACAAAGTTACATTCATCAACATGCCAGGCAATAAACTTAAATCTGGGTTAGGAATTTTTGCACGAACTAAAACAGCGCGTGTTGTAGGATCTACACGCTTATCAAAAAAGCTTACAGTACCTTCAAATTGCTCGCCCGAAATTGACGAACTTGTCGCAGTAACTCGGCTATTATTTGAAAGCCCATGCGAGAAAATTTCAGGCACAGTAAAATCAAGGTTCAGCACACTAATATCGTCAAGACGTGCAATTTCAGAGCCTGGTGTAACTAACGCACCAACACTTACTCTTCTTATGCCTAAAACACCTGAAAAAGGCGCACTAATAATACGGTCGGTTAAACGTGCTTTAGTTATTTCTAATCGCCCTTTGTTCACTTCAACATTAGCTTTAGCGATTTCAATACCTGACTTTGAAGCATAAGAAGCACCAATACTTTCTAAACGTTCAACTTGGCGGATAGACTCAGTTAAATTAGCTTGCGCTTCAGCCAGCTCAGCATTTTGTTCATCGTTTGTTAGCGTAACTAACACATCACCTTTTTTAACGGTTTGTCCGTCTTCAAAGTTAACGCTGGTTATATTGTCGGTAACCGTCGCCGTAATATAAACAGATTCATTGGCGATTAATGTACCTACCGCTTCAATTTCGTTTGCAACACGTTGCTGTTCAACATAACCAACAACTACAGCTGCTGCGGGCTTAGCTTTAGGTGCTTTTTTAACAACCTCGTTATTGTCTGAACAAGCCATAAAACCTAAACTAAAACCGAGCAAAACAACAATCCGTGCTTTACTTAAACAAAAAAGAGCCATCTTAATTCCTTTGGGATACTACTATTAATATATGTAAAATTATTCGAATACCTTACACATAAAACATGAGTTTGTAAGTTGAGAAAAATTCATCTCAATCATTTATTATCTTAATATTTTGTCTTTAGTCGATTTGAATTTCAATCACTTATGTTTTCAGCCAAGTTCACATCATCAACAAATAAGCATAAATTCATCAACCCAATAATAAAAAGCTTAAAAATCGCACATAAGATTTAAGCACTGGCATATAAAAAGTATTATAAAAATAATGAATAAGATCAAAAAATACTGAGGACAAACCATGAAAATTTCAGGTAAGAAGCAAAACCACAGTTCAAAGAAAGGTAATATAAAAATCCGAATGAACAGATAAAACAAGCCCTACCGATTAACCACGCAGCATAAGCCAATTGATTTACTTATATTTTTTTAAAGCACGAACGTTAACTGAAAATAAAACGAAAGAGTGATGAGCTAGAGTTTTTGAAGAATATATCAGCTATTTAAATAACCAATATCTATAGAGAGAAGAAAAGACTAAAAAGGAAGTCGTAATTGAATAGATAAAAAAAACGATTAAAATCAAACTTGCGTTTAATTTTAATCGTTATATCTTTTTTAATTGTAACTTAATATTTATTAAGCAGTAGTATCAACACTTGGTGCTTTAGATACCATAACCATAGCTGGACGTACTAAACGACCATTTAGCTCATAGCCTTTTTGCATAACAGCAATAACCGTATTAGGTGCTACACCCTCAACTTCTTGCATAGACATGGCTTGATGTAATTCAGGGTTAAAAGGTTGATCTTGTGGATTAACCGCTTTAACACCAAACTTGTCTAAAGCTGCGATTAAGCCTTGTAGTGTTAAAGAAACACCTTCGCCAATCACTTTTTGCTTTTCGTCTTCGGCATCAATATTTTCTAAACCACGTTCTAGGTTATCAACTGTAGGTAATAACTCAGATGCAAACTTCTCTAAAGCAAATTTACGAGCTTTCTCAACATCTTGTGCTGCACGACGACGAACATTGTCTACTTCTGCTTTAGCACGAATAACTGAATCTTTTTGATCTACTACCGTTGCTTGCGCAGCAGATAAAGCTAATTCAAGCTCATTAATTTTTTCTTGCTCTGGGCTAATATTCTCAGCCGCATTATCAAGTTGTTCTTCAACTTGCGCTTCAGCTTGTTGAACGATTTCATCAGCCAAAACTTCTTCAGCACTTTTATTATCTGTTGACTCGTTAGTCATGAAAAACTCCAGGGTAAACTTAGTTCTAGAAACTACAAAAATATGATTTAAATCTAATTACAGCTAATTATGGGGATTTGTTTCTGCTATTCAAGCTCTAATGTGAATCAATTATAAAAAAGTGGTCTTTACAATGAGATAAATACCAGCGAAACTTTACCTAATATAACTAATAACGACATTAGATCGTAATAAAATCATTATGACTCAACTATATAAAACAATAGGACTGATTGGCAAACCTAATCATGAAGGTGCCAAAGCAACTATCGAGGCATTACACGAATATTTGCGCTTAAACCATTATCACGTGGTAGTAGAGCATTCGGTAGCCCAATCTGTTGATATCAAAAATATGTCGGTTCACCCATTAACAGAAATAGGTGAACTAGCAGACCTTGCGATTGTAGTTGGCGGCGATGGATACATGTTAGGTGCAGCAAGAGTACTTTCTTGTTACAACATTGGCGTTATTGGTGTTAACCGTGGCAACCTAGGTTTTTTAACAGATTTAGCGCCCGACAACATAATAGAACCACTTGAAGCCATATTAAAAGGTGAGTCTCGTTCAGAGCAACGCTTTATTATAGAAGCCGAAGTGTATCGCCACGGAAAACTAAAAAGCAGCAACAGCGCAGTAAACGAAGCTGTACTGCATGCAGGTAAAGTTGCCAACATGATAGAATTTGAAGTGTATATAGATAACAGCTTCATGTTCAGCCAACGTTCCGACGGTTTAATTATATCAACCCCTACTGGCTCAACAGCTTATTCGATGTCGGCAGGCGGACCTATACTTACGCCTAACCTAAATGCACTGTCTTTAGTGCCAATGTTTCCACACACATTAACCAGCCGACCAATTGTAGTAGACGGTAATAGTGAAATAAAACTCGTACTTGCCAACGAAAATTATGAAAACCTACAAGTCAGTTGCGATGGTCATGTAATACTAGCGGTAATGCCAGGAGACGAAGTTATTATCAAAAAGAGTGAAAATTGTCTTAGGCTTATCCACCCACTTGATCACAACTACTTCAACGTTTTGCGAAATAAATTAAGCTGGGGCCATAAACTTTACTAATAACCAACTTTTTAAAACCGGTGAAACGACTGCGACTATGCTTGATTTTTAAGCATAGTATTTATAAAGCATTCAAATAACCTACGATTTGTTTAAAGAACGTACGAAGAAATTATTTAATCATAAAAATGACATAAATTAGTTGCAATATAGTTTAACAATCCTTAGTATACGCCTCGTTCTCAGGGGACAGGTTCTTAACCCAAACTTTGACAACTTTCTTTAGTAATAGAAATAAATAATTACTGGCTTGTTTAAGTTTAACTTAAACCATTCGGACGCGGGATGGAGCAGCCTGGTAGCTCGTCGGGCTCATAACCCGAAGGTCGTCAGTTCAAATCTGGCTCCCGCAACCAATTCTTTATATCAACTAGAATTAAAATAAATTGATAACATATTCTTCTAAAGAGAATTAAAACCTTTAGGGCTTTCTTCTTAATATCTTAAGAAGTTCATTCGGACGCGGGATGGAGCAGCCTGGTAGCTCGTCGGGCTCATAACCCGAAGGTCGTCAGTTCAAATCTGGCTCCCGCAACCAATTCTTGTAAAAATCAACACCTTTAATACAAAAAATACACTTATAGAAGTCGTCAGTTCACTCTTCACAAAATAAGTGGCTCCAGCAACCAATTCTTTATACATCTCGTATAAAAATTAAAAACATCAATATTAATACAAAAAAAATGTATTTACGTTTATAAAAGTCATCAGTTCACTCTTCATAAAATAAGTGGCTCCAGCAACCAATTCTTGTAAAAATCAATATCTTTAATATAAACAATTATACTTACACTTATAGAAATAGTCAGTTCACTCTTCACAAAATAAGTGGCTCCCAAAACTAATTCTTTATACATCTCGTATAAAAATTAAAAACATCAATATTAATACAAAACAAATATACTTACATTTATAGAAGTCGTCAGTTCACTCTTCATAAAATAAACAGCTCCAGCAACCAATTCTTTATACACTCCGTATGAAAATTATCAAAAATAAAAAACCTTAATACAAAATAAATATAACTACGCTTATAGAAGTATCCAGTTCAACTCTGCTATCCCCTACTCTATAAACTTATACTCATCGATAAAAATATTCTTCTACTTCATATACCTAATTAATAAAAATAAAATTCAGCAACATATAGAACACACTTACCTTCGGCTATACAATACAAAAAACCTTATGAGCATGGCTACGCCAAGAAAATATATGACTGAAAAAACAGTAAAATTCGAATTCGAAAAAGAAAACAAAAACAGCGTTCGTTACAAAGAAGTACCAGAAGATGGAATGCCACCAATCGTTGGTAGCATTTATGTTCAAAAATGGTTTGCTGGTAATAGTAAAAATATAGAAGTGACGATTTATAAGAAAAATTAGGTTTTAAATCTACTTATAAACGAACAAAGGTTTTCATCATTAGCTAAGTCATAAAAAGGATTTTCATGAATCAAACTGGTATTTACGAACAACTGATAACTCAGTTAGTTGAAAAAAACTTAGATCGTGACTCTTTTTATGTTGGCGAACGCACATTAGAGTCATCAGAAGCAGCTACATTATTATCTCGATTCTTAACTCGCATTATTGAAATTGCGATGGAATCATTACAATAGTGATACTCGAATTCATGATCAAATCAACTTAGCCAACACTATCGTCAAATGGTTAAGTACCCATATTAAAGATGAAGAACTAATTAGTGAAAACTTGTTGGATAGCCAAGGTAAAATACTTACTGCTCTATTTGATAAAGTTAACCCTATTTCAGCAGATTTTCCAAAATACATTGATGCCATCATGCCAATCACAGGGCTCACACAAAGTGAGTTATTTTGTGGTAGTAACGTGGGCATATCTTTAGAGACTGAAATTAAGAGAGAAATACAACCATCTGACAAAATCTATTGGTTAGTGTCATTTATTAAGTGGGCTGGCATTCGTATATTTAAAAAGGAATTAGAATCTTTTACCCGAAGTGGTAAACAATTAAAAATAATTACCACCTCGTATATGGGTGCGACGGACGCTAAAGCTGTAGAATTTTTAGCATCACTGCCTAACACAGAAGTAAAACTCAGTTACAACACCAATAGCGAACGCTTACACGCTAAATCTTATTTGTTTATGCGCAATACAGGCTTTCATACTGGCTATTCTGGAATGTCTTTCAATTGGTAACCCATCATTTCTACGAACTGTATACATTTATTTGTAAAGTCATTATCCCGAAAGTGGTAATTTTTATTTTCTAAGCTATGCCTCGCACCATCATAAAAACACGCGAATACAGACTTTAGTTTACTCTTGACTGCTGCTGAATTACTCCAATCAGCAATACTTCCATCTTTATGATGGCTATGAAAACACTTTGAATTAAATTGACGACTGTTAGCTACGCTAAACGAAATAACATTTTCAATACAACCAGATTTTAATACAAGTTCTGGGCATCTCATATATAAGGAATAAATATCTGAGAAAGAAGCATGCTCACGAGAAATAACGTCACCTACGTTAAAACTATTTAATGAACCTTTAAAAAATCTAATGCTTCGTTTTGAAAAGAAAAATTTACCATTAGCTAATATAACCGGAATACGTTTTTCCCATAACACCCTCTTAATTTTTGACACCTATTTTAAAAGCTAGTTTTTGACTTATCTAGCTTGATTGATTTGTACTAAGGTAAATACCATTGAACCAGCTCTTGAATATGCGTTGAGCTTTTGAATATATCAGATTTAAATGAAATACTCTCTTCTGAAATATGCTCTATGTACTCTGATATTTCGCTAACTTCATCTGGTGGAAAACCATAACGAATCAATAATGTATGTACACTATCATTTGTTCCATATTTTAATAACTCAATCATTCTAATTGCTTTACTATCTCTAGTTACATTATGGTAAATTGAAAATGCCCCCATAAAAACATCAGATAATGAAAAAGAAATTACTGTATCTAAATAGTCATAAGTATCAAAAACAACGGCATCGTAACTTACATCTTTAGACTTTGTATCTTTAAAAAGTGGAAACATATTGGACAAAGTACTGTCTGGTAGTTTATTGGCCGGTTGCGTAAAATTAGCTGGTTGGTTTGGATTACCTCCCCTATTAGATATTTGATTATACCTAATACCAACGATCTCTCTGAATGATTTTCCTTGAATAAGGTGGAAAAAAATCTCTATAGCTGAATTAAACACTTTTGACTCACCATCAAGTAAATCACGACCTAGTGATATTTCAAATATCCTTAATAAATTTTGCTTAACAACATTACGATTCCCCCTGTTATTCGCACCGAATAATCTAGAACCAAATTCATCTGAATAAATTAATTCAAGTACTTCTTTCAATAGCTCTATAACTTCATCTGTTGTAAGTCTTTCTACTTTGGATTCTGGTAAGTTAATTTCTTCGTCAAATGTTCCTTCAATAATTGATGAAACAAGTTCTCTTTCATCAGTAAAATCGTTAATATCCATATTTAATACAGAATCATTCGATAAATTAAATGGTAAATTCACTCTTGAAGATAATAGTTGAGGATTTTTTGTATAAACGTATCCAAAATCAAATTTTGGCTCTTTAGAAAGCCGACCACTTCGTCCTATAAGAATTTAAAAGCTAAACTTCTTCACTATTCCCTTGAATACGCATATTATCTAACCAAACAATATCAAAAGGCATATTAATACCTTGCGCTAACGTACTAGTGGCGAAACAAATTTTTGCAAACCCTTCTCGAATAAAGTCTTCAATTAAAAATCTCACATCCAAGGGAACAAATCCGTGATGTATAACAACTCCACGTTTCAGTAAATGTACAAGCTTGGATTTATGATCACTATTATTTGCCCCTAATAAATTTTCAACATCATTAATTATATCTAGAGCTCTTTTACTTTCTAAAAACTCAAATTCATCAATAAACTTTTGAAAGTCATTTATGAATTCACCTCGGTAAATAGAAGCTTTAGATACAAAAACTAAAATAGACTTTGTCCCATCAAATGCAAAATTTTCAAATTTTGAACCAATATCAATACACTTTTTTACATGATGACCATTTTCAAAAAATGGCAGAAAAATAATAATCTTTATGGTTCGTATGACCATAAATAAATGCTTTTCCAACAGTATTATGAGGATAAGCTCTTGAATATGATTTTTCACCGTCAATTGAGTGTTTATTAAACTGTGTATTCGGATTATCAACAAAAGGATGAGCAAATACTAACTTTGCATCAGGGAATGTTTTTATAACTCGTCTAACCAAAACATCAAAGATAACACCACGTTCCTTTTCTTCAGACATATGAGCTTCATCAAAAAAGACTAATGATATTTTAAAATTAAATGAAAGCGCGAATAACTCCCTTGCTCTTTCGGGGGTTAAAATAAATATTCGTCTTAATTTTCTTTCAGTAAAAACACAATCAACAAAAGATGATATCATTACATTTTTATCATCCTTAAACCTATCTCTCATTGTTTTGATATATTCAGCAATCAATGCCCTTGAAGGTACAATGATTACACTATCCCCTTCCAGACCAAAAATATAATATCTAATTGAAAAGGACTTTCCTGCACTAGTCGGTGCTGATATTGAGACATACTGCTGCTCTTCCACCGCAAACCTAACACTAGCTTGAACAGGGGTTAAGTATTCACCGAATTCAGCTTGGTGACTTTCACCTATACCAGAAAGAAGAAATGAATATAAATTTTTTGGTGCTGGAATTTTATAAAACAGTCCTAAAACAGAAAGGACTTTTTCTTCAAATTCGTAGAATAGTTCAGGATGAAATATTTTATGATAAGTAAGATTTTCAATAACTTTATTTGCAACAGGACCATCTTTGTGCAAAGTATTGATAATTTTCTGTAGGCTTTCTCTAGGATCTAAAGTACTTTCTATCTCTTTTATATTTAGCATACCACTCCCACTAAATACACAACTTGAGCATTGTTCATTAAGTCGGAACTTCCGATATTTTTCAATGCATTATCCATGATAGAAGCTAAGTTTTTAGAATTAATAGAGAATGCGGCTACTACACCAAATTTTTCATCATCTAAATTATAGACTGATAACTGGTTAGTAAGATTAGTTAAATGAACTCTGTCCCTCAAGTGCTTTTGAACTTTAATAAAACCATCCTCTTGGGTTATCGCGTTACCATGCGGATTTACAACACCCGAATACTTAGCCTCTCCAAAATTTATCAAGTTCATAGGACACTCAGTGTGAAAATCAAAGCCTTCATTCTGTTTTTTTTGAGGTTTCCAAAGCTCTGCAATTGGTACAACTTTATGATCAAACAGTACAGCTAAAGAACGAGTTGAGCTCATTGACACCATAATTTCACCAAATTTAGCGCCAACCGGCAAAGTACCACTATAATTTTTAAAAACCGATACAAGAGCCTGTGCTGTTTCATTTGCTGTAAATTGATAAGACCTCCTTGTTCCTTTATCAAGAGATAGCATCCATGATGTATCTAAGATAGATTTAGTCAACTCCTTTGCAATCCGGCTTAAATCATCAATTGTGACAATACAGGCCTTTACATTGTGGTCATCAAGATACTCTAAATGTTCACAACCCCATTCTTTGTCTTCTATTGTTACTACTGCAATTATTGTTAACCTTATAGAGTTGTAATTATGGGGGTAAAGTAAAGATAGCGACTCAACCTCCCAGTTGCTGCAATTTTTCCAAACGCCCTTTTACATCACTAATTCATCAAAAAATCATTTCCTGCTATCTATATAGTTACTTTTGAATACTTCAACACCTATCTCTCGTAATCTATCAATCCAACATTCAGCAGTTTCACTACCTATATTAAAATGATTGATCGCAGTTTCTTTTAAGATACGATGTTCATTTTCAATGGTTGTTGGCATCAAACCAGCATCATCCGTATTTATACATACGGTGATTGGCCCTTTTCGAATACCAAAACGATTAAATTTTTCACCCACATTAAGTGAACTATCTTTAGCTGGATACCAACGATAAACAGGATGTTCCGAATAACATTTAAAGCGTCCAATATAAATATTAGAGGTTGGACAAGCTTCAATAATAATGCCTTTATCACTGTATTTTTCTATTAAGTAATCTTGTAACGCTTCATAAAAATCTAGTTCAGAAGTATCGACTAATTCACTATATTTATCATTAATGAAGGGTGGTGGGTTATCACCAAAATAGATACTGATCGTTTTTTTTACCTTTTTTTCATCTGTTTTGTTTATACCGCTATCTGTATGTTTTTGCCAAAAAATAACTGCTTCATCATTTTTTATCTTTAGCTTAGATTGATTATCTGGCAACCAAGCCTTTGTTTCTTCGCTCCTACTTTTAAATTCAGTATCAAAATATTCAGGGCAGTTTTTTCTCAGTGACCAAGCTTCAAATAAAGTGTATTTTGATACCTCTTTACCAAATAAATGATGACTCCATTTAGCTATTTTTCGTTCTAAAATGGCTAACACCGCGTAAAACTGAGGTGCTGTCTTTATTACTTCAATCGCATAATGATGTGCCCATACTAAATTATCTAAATGTGAGCGAACAGGTACATAAGCTCGTTGTTGTCGTTTAGCCCATTGTTTAACATTCACACCCAACGCTAAAGCATGACCAATTCTGTCATTTACTTGATAATCACAAAATTCAACGGTTTCATCAATGGTTCTTAAGCCTGTTAATATATGACTAAAATCTTCACCAGCATGAACACTTAAGTGCAATTTTCGTTGAGGAATAAACTCATGATGATCTGGGTAGAAAAGGCCTGCTCTTAATAGCCTAATGGTAGGAGCGAAGACTTCAATGGGTAAATCATTTTCGTTACCCGCAACATCAATTCCACGGACTAAAGCGATCAGGTTTAATTTAGTGACTTTTTTACTACCAAGCTGTAAATATTTATGTTGCTGTAAAGATGATGATGAAAATACGTTTTGTAAATTGCGTAGTGACTTTAATAATTCAGTTCTTTTCGTGGTGTAACGACTATCATTTGATTTTTGACCTTTTTTTAGTGAACGGCTAAAATGAAAGGTAAATTGTTTATTGCTATATTTATTTTTTTTAAAAAAATCTAAGCCATAACGCGCGAGATTTTTCGCTGTAACCTGTAAATCTAGTATCTTAAATTCACGTAAGGTGTTTTCATCAAAATCACTGTTATAGCTATGAACTCCATAAGGTATTATTTGATCATTACCTTGGCGTGCCTTAAAACTAAAGTGTTCAACAAAGCTTGTTAAACCAACACCTGTACTAATCATCATAGAACGGAGAATATTATTCGAAGTAACATAAGCATTAAATTTGTATAACCAGTGATCACAAGCTGCATTCGTATTCGCGTGATGGATTAGCGCCGTTGCAATTAATAGCCACATTTTATTAGAGTCTTGATGACAACAATTAATTGCGGCATTAAGAAGCTTAACTACATCATTATTCAGAGCTTGAGTCGCTAACAATTCTGATGCACTTTCATCCGGAATACTCCAAAATTTAGGCTGCTGCCAGTCTATTTTAGAACATGAATTTTTTATAACTTTATTAGTTTGTAGTAGCGTGTTTAATAAATCATTAAATAGCAGTTTAGTTAGAACGGGCAGTTCATTCACATCACGCTCACCACTGGCATATTTAGTAAACTCGGCGAGCTTTGGGCCAGTCGCATTACTATTATTGAATACTGTAGGTTTATTTTTTAAAAACAAAGATATTTCGGCTAATGCTGGCGTATAGTTACCATTACCGCCTAAGTGAACATGGTTATCGGCATACTGTTTTTGATTGAACTGTTTAGGAAATGCAGCAAAACATTGTTGCTCTGCTAGTTTGATTACATGGGTAACTTGTAATGAACTTTGCTTTAGTTTATCACTATAACCTATTGCTAATAACCAAACAGGATCGACCTTAGCTATCAGCGCAGACCAGTGGTTCAAATGTTTAGCGTTAACCGCAAAGTGATTACCTTGCCAAGTTAATAGTTTTTGTTGCATTAGCTGTAGTTGCTTTAAAACTGCATCTGCTTGATGGCCGCTTCCCCAAATTTCATTCGCTGCGTGGTTATCATCACGTCGGTGCATGTTCTCTTGATAAAATTGGTGGTCAGTTAATGCTAAGTTCGCAGTTTTTTCAGCTTTACTTTTTTTATCTAAAAATGAGCCATCATTACCGTATTGAATGTAAAATTCAAGCCAGCGATCTGAACGTATCCTTGTTACTGGTGTAAGCCATTCAAGATCAAGAATTAACATTGCTAAAGGCCCTTCAAGTTATCGGTATAAAACTTAACTTGTGCCAGTCTATTACTAAAACTTATATTCAATAAATCACATATTAATTTAGCTCGATTAACAACCAGTTCTTTATTTTTCTGTTTATGTTCATCGCTCCAACTAGCTATATCACCCTTGGTTACCCCAAATATTAAAATATGATCCTTTTCATTGAGCTTTCTATTTTTTAACTTTTCTTTTAATGAAGATAATTCTGCCTGTGTCAGTGCTTCAATATTTAAGTCTGGAATACTTATTTTTGCTAATTCTGAATCTTTAGCTGTATTATTTCTCTTTTTAAATAAAGGAAAAACATCGCTGCTCATTTCTGGTTTATCAAGTAGTTCAAAAATTGGATGTTTCGAAATTGTCTGTAATAAGAGTGCTTTAGGGTGCCATTCCTCTTCTAAATTATTCTTTATTTTAGAAAATGGTTCTTTAGTCTCTGCCTCAGAAAAGTTGAAAAAATAACCGACATTATCTCTTAGCGGTGGAGATACACTCCTGTAAGATTTAAAGTCACGGATCAAATCTACATTAGGTGTAAAAGCTACATTTTGTAAAACCACAGGTGCTGGTTTCATAAAAGTAGCAAAGGCATTAATGCTTATATATTTAAATCTAAGAGCTAGGTCAGCAAGAGTCTCATCCGTATAGTTTGAACTTTTTTGAATCGTATCTTTTAACAACCTCAATTGAGTAAATACTTTATTAAACACAGAAAACAGAATAGGCATTAATGAATCATTTTTATAATGTTTTAAATTATCTATATTATCCCTTTCCCAGATAGCTATATCTTGGGCTAATTCATTAATTGTCATCCTTGATACATTTTTAATACTATTTTCATTATTTCCTTCGTTTTCATCATTTGATGTGTTTATATTAAATGCCTTAGTCGGAAATAGCGCTGGTACCGTATAAAAAGGTGCTCGGCCAAATAAGTCTTCCAATAGTTTTGTCCATTTTAATACACTATTTTCTTTATTAGTGCCTCCATTAAAATCAAAATTTAATAATGAGACGGCAAGTAGTTCATATGCTCTACTGAAAAATATCTGTCGGTGGCTCTTTAGGTCTAAAGTGTAATAATTATTGAAAGTAAAAATATCTAGAAGCATTCGTTTATCATTTCTTTTAATTATTTCAATCCCATCTTCTATATCTTTAATATCAATGACTTCTTCATCTATTAATATTTTTTCGCTTAGCTTAAATTTTCCATAAAAATGTTCTATAACAGGCATGCTTTTATAAATAGTTTTACCTTCATACTGTTTAAAGTATTGATACATGTTTGTTGCGAGTGAATTATCTGTATTCAAATTCTTAGCAACTTGCTCTTCAAAGAATCGTTTCCCTCGCCATTTGGGAGTTAAGTCTTCCATTTGGAGTAGCGGATTAAAAGCGTGTAACCTATTTAAAGTTACGTAATCATTGTTTTTTTCATCGCATAAATCTTCGATTTCCTGCGCTGTTACTGCATTTGAATAAGCTACACTGTCTTGTTTTAAACATGCCCAAACTTTGTATCGTTGCCATAATTCAGCTCTATTTTCTGTTTCTAATTCTTTGGGTGATAAGTCACGTATCAATTGTGTTACTTCACGTGCAGATTCAGGTTTAGGCCAGTCACAACTTTTCTCTTCCCCATTTAATGGGCCAAAAAAGCACTTTGTTAATTTTTTAACATAACTGGGGTAAAGTAATGATTCTTCTTTGGTTTTACAAAAATCAATAATTCTCATAGTTGTTAATAATTTTTCTATTGGCTGTAAACTAATACGATTATGATGGGGTAATACTTTCTTTAAATATTCTTGTGTCAATCTTTTTGCTTGTTCATTTCCAATAATTTCATGTCTTTTATTATTATCCCCGTGTTCAAAACGATCTGTAATTATTGGCTCATATAACTCTAAGTCACCGGTAATCACAGGGATAACTTTTGGGCAACCTAATAAACGGCGTACCACATCTAATACTTCATATGAACGCTCTAATGCCATATCTATATCATCTATTGGTAATACGATCGCATCAACCTTTAATACGTTTACACACTCGTTGATATAGTTATCAAAATGTTTAACTAATTGAATACCACTACGATATTGAATAATACGATCTAAACCACTCAAACCATTATCTAAATGTTCTTGCTTACCTAGTGATTTAGATACCACTCGTAATGCATTATAAAAACTATCTTGGTTGGAACTCTCACAACTTTTAGAATCTAATTTTGCTTCTACTTCATTATATAAGTGTGCGATAACAACATTAGCGAAGTTATCGTGATCTACTAGTAATGTAGGGTCTATAGAATCACAAAAATGGAGTTTAGGTGCATTGCTTTTATCTTTTTTATAATTTCCCCAAAAGCCTTCTATATTTTGTAGAAATACCGTTTTTCCCGTTCCACGAGATCCGCCAATAAAAATGGCATCATGTATGATAGTTGGGCTTTGACAATGATCATTTTCGGGTTGATTTTTTGCTTGCAAAGCGGTTTTCTCAAGTCTTTTATTAAACTCATAAACAGCATCTTGCTGCCAAATATCACCACCTGTAATATTTCTTTCAAAATCAACTTTGTTTAAGTCTAGTACGATCGGTGTTTTATTTTTTTTATTTGTCATAATTATTATCTTTATTTTTTAATGTTTTTGATCCACGAAAACGCAGAATCACTTGTAGAAAGGTAATCGCCAATAATATCGCGTTGACGTTCTTGAAGTTGAGCTTTAATTATTCGTGTAAATTTTGATGTAGATTCATCAAGTTTGATGAAATATTGTTATTTACATCTAGGTGTTCTACTTCCTATTCGAGTGTCTCCAATAAGAAATAATAAGTTTCATTTCTTGCCCAACCACGGGTGCAACCATATTGTTTATTAGAAAGATAACAAGCTAAGTAAATAACTAAAAATAGCGCGGATAAACACACAAATACATTGGGTATGTTAAAGTTTATTAAAACAATTAGGTATAAAATAGTGACAGTGAAATTAAACCAGAATAGAGCCTCAACAAAGAATTTACCTTTAGTTATTTCTCTCTCGTCATCACTAACATTCGCCGGCCCTTTAAACTTCTTTAAATACGTTAATCGAATAACAGGAATTAACCAAAGGAGCATACCTATATATGCTAATGAATCGTAAACACCGATATTTCCTATTTTAATATTAGTTATCCTTTCACCTATAACTAGTATTAATGTCGTCAAAAATAAAAAGCCATGAAAGCTACCTATACGTCGTGTAATAAGGTACTTAGTTATTAGTTTTTTATTAAAAATTTTTTTAAATCAATTATTTTATTTTTTAACGTTTCTTTTTGCATATTAACTCAGGTTATTTAATTATTATTGGCTGGAAAGTTAAGCTACTTTACCATTCTCTCAATTGCTGCATTTCTTTCAGTCTACCTCGCTGCATTACCAATGCTTCAAACAAGTCATCAATTGAACTGTTGTCTGAAGTTAGTCCTGGCAAGGCGATATTAGCTTCGGCAAAAAATCTTTTAAGCTGAGTGTTTTCATCTTGAATTTTTGCATTGGTTGTAAGTGTTTTAGTAAAAAATGTTGAGCTTATTGCATAACCAGCTGATACATCATTCACCTCTTTTTTCTTTGGAGTAATTACTGGTTTGGTATCATTCAGCCAAGCTTCACTCCACCAATTTTGAATGCGATTTTTAGATTCTTTTAATTTCTGTTCAGTTGGTAGTCGGTCACTTTTCTCATTATTGATAACACTGTCTGTTGGCAGTAAATTCCACAAGTCGTTATTTGGCCAACGAGCAAATGGCATGCTGTGATCAATCTCGAATTTATTCTTTAATGATTTAGCCGACCAAACACATTGTGCTATTTCAGGCGTTTGCTGTTTAAGTTGTTCAAAGCGTTTACGTACTTCTGTAGTTGTACGTTTAGGTTCTAGCCAATTTAATGCTTGGTATAAATGAAATTGCTTTGCAGGTGATGAATATTCTGCATTGCCTTTATAGCTTGCCATTGTTTTTACCCATTCATTTACTAGCACAGGTTCAATCCAGCAAACGTAACGATTAAAAGCGAGCCATGTTGTTTCTGGTAATGAAAACTCGCCCCATTGTTCCAGTGTTTTCAAATCAAGAAATATACTGTCTTTTGCTTTAACTGTTTTATTCGCAACTTCAAATACACTTTTATCGCTATTAGGGAGCGTTATATATTTACAAGGCATATTTTTGATATTACTAACTGCCGCTGAAATTGTTTTATGTAAAGCGATAGCATCGTCACCTATAAATAAATTACCAATACGATAATCGGAAGCGCTACGGTGAGTTAGTTTGTGCCAGCCATCTGGTTTCATAAACCCCATGTTTGGACTTTTACTCGGTGATTGAAATAATTGGTATGTATCGATTAAGTCTTTATATTGGTGACACCAATAAAGGGCAACTAACCCCACAGGTATTATCACGCGATCGCCAAATGGAGAGGCTTCTCTTCGTAATACAGCACCAGCATGACCATCAGCAATACGTAATAACACTCTTAGCAATGCTAGCTTATGAGTAGCTGATTTGCCATCGTTAATGGCAACGTGTCGAATGAATGGAAATGCGCCAGTGCCATCGTCGGGTAATTGCAGAACTACCGTTTGCCAATGAATATGATTACGACCTAGTTCATCGGTTTGTTTTGCTGTTTCTAGTTTGGTAAATAAACCCACATCGGTAGCTAATTGTTTTAATTCATCAGCGAACACATCAAACATTTTTCGGGTTTTGTAGTCGTCTTCTGTTTGCCCATGGCGAAGAGATATAACGAGTTTTCCACCTGGCTTAAGTAAGTTGGCAAGTTTGCGAATTGAACGAGCGCGCTCGCTTGGTGGAATATGCATCCAAACGGCACTTAGCAGTATTAGATCGAAACTGACTTCTTGTTTGGTTACGTTACTTAGTGCAGGTAACGAGTCTTCAAGCCATGTGATTTTGACTTTTTGTGAGATGTTTCTTGTTATTTGTTTGCCAATATTGGCAAGGTCTGTTGCAGGTTCAACGGCATAAATATGGATATTATGATCTTGACCAAATCGTTGTTGCGCTTGTTCGGCAAAGTATTTTACGTCACGCCCTGCACCAGCACCTAAATCAAGTATTCGTGCATCAGGATTGTTAATAATGGCAGGTAAGAAATGCGCCCAGGTTTTATGTACCTGTTCAAATGATTTTGAAAGGTATTGTTTGGCAAGTTCTGTAGCATTATCGTTGTAGAAATTATGTGACAATTACGTATCCCTTCTGCACAACTATTAAATTAAAGTCAATATCCTTGTATGTACATTCAACTATTTACAATTTTTTGTCAATAAAGCTAGAGCTGATTTTTATAAATCATTTCTTTATAAATCAATAATTAAGATTAATAAATACCGGCAGTTGTTAACAGGAGGTAAATGGAGCTTTGCAATTTTGATAACATAAATTTGATTAGTGCTTATATAAAAAAGATAATTCAGGATTAGAATGTTTTTAGCGAGATTTTACGAGGGATTTTGATTAGATTTCTTGGTTAAAAAATGGCGGAGAGAGAGGGATTCGAACCCTCGTTAGGTTTGACCCTAAACACGCTTTCCAGGCGTGCGCTTTCAGCCACTCAGCCATCTCTCCATTACATTTTTTACTTTGCTTTTGCTCTGTAAAAAAGCAGCGCTATGGTAGGTAAATTAACAACATAACGCAACAACAATGTGCTTTAATTGATATATAAACGGTAAATTTAATTATATTTTGTTTGCTGCAAACTCTATATTGAAGTTTAGCATTCTGTTTAACGACTTTAATGCGCCTTCACGTAATGCCATATCAACAAAGATTTCTTTACCTGAGCTGTCGATTAACGCTTCTTCAATCGCTTTAAGGCCGTTCATTGCCATCCACGGGCAATGGGCACAACTTTTACACGTTGCGCCTTCTCCTGCTGTTGGTGCTGCAAAAAACTCTTTGTCTGGGCATAGCTGTTGCATTTTGTAGAAGATGCCGCGATCTGTCGCTACGATAAACTTTTTATTCGGTAAGTCTTGAGCCGCTTTAATCAATTGGCTGGTTGAGCCTACAGCATCGGCAAGATCGATGATCTCGGCTGGTGACTCTGGGTGAACTAATATGGCCGCATCGGGGTGTAACGATTTCATGTCGATTAGGGCTTTTGTTTTAAATTCGTCATGAACTATACAAGCGCCTTGCCACATTAACATGTCGGCACCAGTTTGTTTCTGTATATAAACGCCCAAATGGCGGTCTGGACCCCATAAAATCTTTTCGCCTAGTGAGTCTAGGTGTTCAACAATTTCTAGCGCACACGACGATGTGACGATCCAATCGGCTCTGGCTTTAACTGCTGTTGAGGTATTAGCGTATACCACTACGGTTCTGTCTGGGTTGGCATCACAGAAAGCGTTAAATTCTTTTATTGGGCAACCTAGATCTAGTGAACAGGTTGCTTCTAGGTCTGGCATTACTACGGTTTTGTTAGGTGTTAGCACTTTCGCTGTTTCACCCATAAATTTAACACCAGCAACGATTAATGTTGTTGCTTGGTGATTATTCCCAAAACGTGCCATTTCAAGCGAGTCGGCAACACAGCCACCGGTTTCTTCGGCCAAGGCTTGAATTTCAGGATCGGTATAGTAATGAGCTATGAGTACCGCATTCTTTTCAATCAACAATTGTTTAATTCGATTTTTATGCTCGACTTTTTCTTCAGGAGATAGAGGTAAAGGTTTAGCAGGAAACTGGAAATCGAACTCTACAGCTAAATTTGATTGTGACATGGATATTCTCTAGTTAGGTTTGAATTTAAACACATAAATTATACGGCAATATAACGCTAATGTGTACATCAGTTTGATTAAGCCTGGTTGGAGATATGCTATTTTTTTACTTATTTAGCCGCTTATTTTATTCGCAGTATTATTCGGTTATTTTATTATCTTTTTTTATTAGGTATGTTGTATGGGCTTTCTATGTAATTGCTGTTGGCTTTATGTTGCTATGAGCAGTCTTGCTTGATGTTTTTTGATATGAGTTTTGCAAATAAGAATAACGAGAAATAGATAAATATAAATAACGAGATATTGAATTGAATTTTTTTAATAAGAGATATTGAACTAGAAATTATGAGATTGTTGTTTTGAATGTTTAGAACAGAGGTTTTACTAGAATTTAAATAAAGAAGAAGTGGTCGGTCGTGAAGGATTTGAACCTTCGACAAATTGGTTAAAAGCCAACTGCTCTACCAACTGAGCTAACGACCGATTTAAAACTCCCAAATAAATATCATAACGCACTTTAAAGAAAGTGGTCGGTCGTGAAGGATTTGAACCTTCGACAAATTGGTTAAAAGCCAACTGCTCTACCAACTGAGCTAACGACCGATATTTATATTCTACAAATGCCAACCACATACCTTGGTAAAGTAAGTGGTCGGTCGTGAAGGATTTGAACCTTCGACAAATTGGTTAAAAGCCAACTGCTCTACCAACTGAGCTAACGACCGACATTTGTTTTGCATCACACTACTCGTCTGACGCGCCGCATATAATACTCATAATTTTTTTTAGTGCAACAACAAATTAAACTTTTTTCGTTATTGTTGTTCGTTTGCATAAAAAGAAAGCAATAAGAGTAAGGAATCTACAACTTTATTGTAAACTTTCCAATCTTGGCTTAGCTAACTTAGCTGCACTTGAGGTTGGGTAGTTTGAAATAACTTCATTTAGTAAGCTTTTAGCTGTCGCATTGTTGTTTAATTTTTGCTCAACGATAGCTAATTTCAACATTGAATCACTTCTTTTTGGTGATTCTTTGAATTTATTATAAACAATTTCAAATTCTGCTTTGGCTGCTTCTAAATCATTTTTATTAAAAAGTAGTTGTCCTAACCAATAATGTGCATTAGCCGCATAAGAAGAATTAGGGAATTTTAAGTTAAATGCTTTGAATTCTGGAATAGCTTCTTCGTAGCGCCTTTCTTTGAGTACTAGATTTACCGCCCTATCGTAGGCTTCATTTTCTGGTACGTCAGAGCTGTATACCACATCGTTTACATTTGATGCGTTATAATCAGGTGTTGCTGGCTGACTAGGAGCTGCTGTGATGGCTTGCGATACTCTTCTGTCGAGTTCTTGGTAGAGCTCGCGTTGACGCTCAAGGACTTGACTGAGTTGATGAGTATGAAGTTCGGTTACACCACGTAATTCATTTAATTCGTTTTGCAGGTCGTCTAGTTGTCTTTGAACATTTACTTGAGCTTGGTTACGAGAATCAATTTTTCGTTCTAAGCTTTCAAGTTGTTCAGATAACGTTCTAGAGCCAGTACCTGTGCTTGAACCACTACGTTGGCTAATATCTATAACTGGAGCTGGCTCCGCTGCCAGCACACTAAATGTGCTAGCAGACAAAATCATTCCAAATAAAACTTTATTCAGTTTCATTTATATCCCTGATTAGTAAACTAATACTGCGCGACGGTTTTTAGCGAAAGCACTTTGGCTGCGATCTTTAACCATTGGCTTTTCTTCACCGTAGCTAACTACAGAAATCTGAGAAGATGAAACACCCATGTTTTCTAAGTAAGTTACTACAGCTTTAGCTCTACGCTCGCCTAACGCGATGTTGTACTCAGGAGTACCACGTTCGTCAGCATGACCTTCAACTAATACGTTTACATTTGAGTTTTCGCTTAAAAACTTAGCATGTGCATTAAGTACAGAAGTGAACTGGCTATTTAATGTAGAAGTATCAAAATCGAAGTAAACGATATGTTCAGAACGAAGTGCTTCTAATTGGTCAGCAAGTTGTTGACGTTTTTGTTCTGCAATCATTGCTTCTTTTTGAGCAGCAGTAACTTGAACAGTATCTTCAACAACAGATTGTGAATTAGTATCAACTTGGCTTGCTTCAGTCTCTTCCGATGTAGAGCTACATGCAGCTAATGCTAACATTGGTAATGCAACAGCAAGAGCTTTAACAGTTTTATTCAAACGCATTTTATTATTCCTTATGTATCAAAAATTACTATGTTATAAAAATGGTGACCACGCAGGGGCTTTAACTTCCCCATCTTTTGCAGGCAATCGAGCTTTAAATCGCCCATCAACAGACACTAAACTTAATACCTGTCTATTATTATGTAAAGTACTATATATTATCATCCCACCGTTAGGAGCAACACTAGGAGATTCATCTAAACGAGTTGATGTTAAAACTTGGAAAAGATTAGAGCTTAACTCTTTCTTCGCCAAATGATACTGCCCTCTCGTTCTATTAACCATAATGAGTTGGCGTCCGTCAGGTGTTATTGATCCACCTAAGTTCATTTCGCCGTCAAATGTTAAGCGTCTTTTCTTGCCACTTACTAAATCTACGCGATAAAGTTGTGCTTTTCCACCACGTTCTGAACTAAATACCAGCGATTGACCATCTGGAGCCCAACTTGGCTCTGTATCGATAGCTCTATGACGAGTTACTCGACGAAGCTTTTTAGTGGCTATGTCCATGATGTAAATTTCTGGATTTCCGTCTTTAGATAAAACCATGGCAAGTTGTTTACCATCTGGTGACCATTTAGGTGCACTGTTTATACCTTTGAACGAGGTCATCATTTTGCGCTGACCCGTGTAAATGTCAATGCTAAAAATTTGTGCTTGATGATTTTCAAACGTTACGTAAGCCAGTTGGTTACCATTTGGGTTCCAGCTTGGCGACATCATTGGTTCTTTTGAGCTCAATAATACGTGTTCATTAAAGCCATCGTAATCTGAAATAACCAGTTGGTACGGGTATTTACCTGTATCTCTTACGATGATGTATGCAATTTTAGTTAAGAACGCACCGCGTGTACCTGTAAGTTTTTCGTATACCACATTACTAATAGTATGTGCGTAACGTCTAAATTGGTTGGTGGTAATTTCAGCGGCTTTGTCTACGTAAACATGATCTTGTGCTTGTACAAGTTGACCGTTACTCATCATTTGAGTTTTGCCACCTGTTATTTGACCACGAATAACATCAACTAACTGATATTTAACTTCGTATCTACCAATAGCAACTTCACTTACTTCACCTATTAATACTGCTTCAATACCTTTATTTGCCCAAGCGGTGTAATCAATTTGACTAATGCTGCTTGGTCTTTGAGGAAATGTACTTGCTGATACAGGGTTAAATTTACCGCTGCGACGTAGATCGTTACTAATAACTTGAGAAAGGCTTTCTGGCATTACGCCTGTGCCTGTCCATTTGAATGGGAGTACTGCAATAGGTCTAGCGCTATCAACACCTTCGGTGATAACAATTTCTAAAGCTGCAAAGGCTTTAGGAGTTAAACATAAAACGATTAACGCGATAAATGTATTAAGTTTTTTCATATGAATAATTTATAATCTATTTAAGTAAATAATGTTTAAAATTCAGGAACAACGGTTAAGCTGATTGTTCTCATTTCTTTAAAAACTTCTGGGTCTTTAGAAACAGGTAATGTTCCCGCTTTGTATATGGCTGTTTTAGCTGCCGCACATACCGTTCCATCACCTTGACCTAGTTTTACATTCGTAACAAAACCAGATGGTGCAAGACTTATGGTTAATTTACAAGACTTTCCTTCCATTGTGCTGCGATCGGTAATTAAGTTACGAATAATGGTTTGCTTAATGAGTGACGTATAGCGACTAATTTCAGTCATAACTTGTTGGCTACGGGCTTTTTGTCTTGATGCCATTTCTGACGCCATTTGCTCGGCTAACAATTTGTCTTGTCTTTCACGCTCTCTTGCTAATTCTTCTTGACGCTTTTTCTCTTCAGCTTTTTTCTTTCTTAAGTCTTCAGCTTTTTTAGCGGCAACTTCTTCTTTAACTCGTTTAGCTTTTGCATCAGCAGCAGCTTTATCTGCTTTCTGTTTTTCAGCGACTTTTTGTTTACGATCTTTTTCTGCAGCGTCTGCTTTTGCTTTAGACTTTTTAGCAGCGGCATCTGATTTTTTCTTTTCTACTTCTTTTTGCTTACGTTGTTTTTCTAAGTTTTTTATACGCTGCTCTTCTTTAGCACTGTTACGCTTGGCTGAAGCAACTTTGTCTTCTAATTCTTTTAACTTACGCGCATCATCAACTTTTTGTTGTTTGATTTTTTGTACTTGTGCTTCAACTTTACTTTTATCAACAGCTACCGCTTGAATAGGTTCCATAGGAGCCGCATCAGGCGTTGGTTTAGGATCGTGAGTAAAGTTACCTAAGAATAAGGCAAGACCTAGAACTATATGTAAAGCGACACTTAAGCCTAATGCTATTCTAAACTTATGATTCACGTTACTTCTTCTCCGCAGAGTCTGTCATTAAGCCAACCGAAGGTACGCCTGCTTTCTTTTGCAATAACACCATAAGTTGAATTACAGCATCGTAAGATACTGAGCCATCGCCATTCACTACCACAGGTGTACCTGGTTCTACTTCTAAATGAGCTGCAACTAAGGTAGCTACTTCTTCAGCAGACATAGGTTCATTTTTACTTGTTCCTACGGCTAAGTAATATTTACCGTCGGCATCTACCGAGGCAACTAATGGAACTTTACTGTCTTTATCTAATGCTTCAGCATCAGCTTTAGGTAACTCTACTTTTACACCTTGGGTAATTAAGGGTGCTGTTACCATGAAGATGATAAGTAATACCAACATTACGTCGATATATGGAACCACGTTAATCTCTGAAACTTTACGACGTCTAACTCTTTTATACATAAGGTAAACCTATTGACTGATTATTCAGACGTTGATTGACGTTGTAAAATACTTGAAAACTCGTCCATAAAGTTACCGTAGCTGTTTTCTAGCTTTTCAACCTTATGGCTAAAACGGTTATATGCCATAACGGCTGGAATGGCTGCAAATAGACCCATTGCCGTAGCAACAAGTGCTTCTGCAATACCCGGAGCAACTTGTGCCAGTGTGGCATTTTCGGCTGAACCTATAGCGATAAATGAATTCATGATCCCCCAAACAGTTCCAAATAGCCCGATATATGGGCTGATAGAACCTACAGTCGCCATGAAAGGTAGACTTTGTTCTAGTTGATCAACTTCTCTTGATAATGAAACACGCATAGCGCGGTTTGTGCCATCAAGGATCGCATTAGAAGAGGTTATGTTGTTTTTTCTTAAGCGAGCAAATTCTTTGAAGCCTGAAACAAACAAATTTTCAATGCCTATTACTTTAGTGCGAGCAGATACTTCGTTGTATAACTTACCTAAATCAGCACCACTCCAAAATTTGTCTTCGAAGGCTTTTAATTGTTTTTCTGCTTCACTTAAAGCTTTTGAACGTTGGAAGATCATTGCCCAACAAGTTACTGAAAATCCCAATAAAATCAACATTACTGATTTTACTAATAAACTGGCTTGTAAGAATAAATCTAAAATAGAGATTTCAGCTTCCACTTTTTAAAGCTCCTAATATGCTTTCAGGTATAGAACATGGTTTAACACGTTGTAAATTAACGCAAGCAATACGTATTTCGGCTGTACATATTACTTGTTCATTTTTTAATATTTTTTGTTGAAATTTCAAGCTAGCGCGTTTTATTTCACTTATTTGTGAAACAACCGTTAATACATCATCAAGCTTAGCTGATGCTAGGTTGTCCATTTCAACTTTTCTAACAACAAAGCCTAAACCTTGTTCAAGAAAATAAGATTGATGTACATCTAGTTTTCTAAGCCACTCCGTTCTGGCGCGCTCAAAAAACTTCAAATAATTCGCGTAATATACAATTCCACCAGCGTCGGTATCTTCGTAATAAACACGTAATTCAAACTTGTCTTCTTTCTTTAACATTAAAAAGTAACCACTTTGTTTTGTTGTTGGGGCTAGTGTTAAAAGCTAGATAAATATTTTCATGGATATACTAATAGATATCTTATTAAAACAACAATCGTTTCTACATTTTATGACTGTGTATTTTACTGTTTATTAACAATTAAAAAAGAAAACTTTGTATCAATTTATTAATTCTGTTGAATGGGCGTGGTTTCGCATTAGTTTTTCTAATGATAAATACAAATTTAATTAGCTTGTTGTTTTTTTACTTATCGTTAGAATAGCACCTGTTCTTATCTAACAGAGATAAAGCGCTAATTACCCATACGGGTTTGACTGAACTTTATTGATGCATAGATGATTCCCTGTGATGTTTATAAACTAATTTCCCCAAAGTATAATTAGTTGGCCTGCATATTTATGTAGGCTTTTTTTTGCCTAAAAAACAGTGACCACGAATAAGGTAAAGAACTGATTTAATTAACTTTAACTCTACCCCTTTATATTCATGGTTAAAAAGAGACCGATATAATACAGAGTTCGTAAAATGCTTTATGGATCAATTATTAAATTTTATGCATGAAATTTCAGCATTTAATGTTTTTTTGAAGATATGTTTATCGGAAGTATGGAATCAAAGTTAGCTCGTACTAAAGTGTGAACCCAAATATTGTATTGAGAATTGGTTGGTGTTTTTACTAGCTTTTCTAATACTTACCTTATTATAAACTTAGCATTAATCTAATATTCCCCAAATATTCTTCTTCCACTCATCTAAGGCTTTCCTAGTACCAAGCTAATACTTATCCACTACTCGCTTGATCATTGATAAATACTCAACAGTAATTGAATTAGCTTAAGCATGTAATGAGATGAAGACTAAGTAATCATGACTTGGGCTAAATAAGCAAAACCTTGGATTAAATAATCATGACTTGGGTTAAATAAGAAAAACTAGAAAAAGTTAAATACGCGGTAAAAGATAAGATTTATAGGAAGGTGAGATAAAACTAAATATTCGATGTAACTATTCAATGTAACATTGATCAAAAGAAACAAATAAAGAGAAACAGATAAAGCTCAACAAACCTTATGTTGAGCTAAAAGACGATTAAGTTCTTTCTGGTCTGTCTAAGCCGAAATGTTGATAAGCCAAATCTGTTGCAATTCGACCACGTGGTGTTCTTTGCAGAAAGCCTTGCTGAATTAAGAAAGGTTCTAATACGTCTTCAATGGTTTCCCGCTCTTCACCTATTGCTGCAGATACGTTGTCTAAACCTACAGGTCCGCCCATAAATTTATAGATAATAGCTTCAAGCAGTTTTCTATCCATGATATCGAAACCTTGATGATCAACTTCTAACATATCAAGAGCTAAAGCTGCTGTGTTTTCGCTAACAATGCCGTTAGTTTTTACATCAGCGTAATCTCGTACACGTCGAAGTAATCGGTTAGCGATACGTGGCGTGCCTCTTGAGCGTCTTGCTACTTCAAATGCACCTTCATGATCTATAACTAAATTTAGAAAGTGAGCTGAACGTTTTACGATTTCGGTAAGGTCTTTTGTATTGTAAAACTCTAAGCGTTGCACAATGCCAAAACGATCACGCAATGGCGACGTTAATGCGCCAGCACGTGTTGTTGCACCAATTAATGTAAAGGCGGGTAAATCTAACTTGATAGAGCGTGCTGCTGGTCCTTCTCCAATCATAATATCTAATTGGTAGTCTTCCATCGCTGGATATAAAATTTCTTCTACTACTGGGCTTAAGCGATGTATTTCATCAATAAAAAGTACGTCGTTTTCTTCAAGGTTGGTAAGTAGCGCAGCTAAGTCGCCCGCCTTTTCTAATACTGGACCTGAAGTGGTTCTGATATTTACACCCATTTCGTTAGCAACAATATTTGCTAACGTGGTTTTACCTAAACCAGGAGGACCAAATATAAGTAAATGATCGAGCGGCTCTTCACGTTTAAGCGCAGCAGAGATAAATATCTCCATTTGTACTTTAACATGATCTTGACCTGTGTAATCGCCCAACATTTTAGGACGTATAGCACGATCTATGGTTTCTTCTTCGTGCATTACTTGTGGTTCAATTAAGCGATCAGCTTCAATCATTTCAACAATCTCTGTATTGGTATTTTGTGTTTATCGGAGGTAATTATATTTGCTAATTATACGACTAAATAAAAGCGTTATAACATGGCTTTTAATGAGTGACGGATAATATCTTCGCTCTTCATGCCTTTTTGGAAAACTGACTTAACCGCTTTATCTGCTTGCGTTTGAGTATAACCTAAAGAGATTAATGCGTTTATAGCATCGCCCTTCTCGTCGTTAACAAAGGTATTTTCAACGGTATTTGGTACCAAAATATTATCAATTTCTGATGAGTTAACATCAAGCTGCCAATCTTTAAGACGATCGCGCATTTCTATCAATAAGCGTTCAGCTGTTTTTTTACCTACACCAGGAATTTTAACTATGGTTGTTAAGTCGTCGTGAATAACACAACTTACAAACTGATCTGCCGACATACTAGATAAAATAGCTAAGCCTAGTTTAGGGCCTACGCCATTGACTTTGATTAACAGTCTGAATAATTTACGCTCTACTTTATTAGCAAAGCCGTAGAGTAATTGCGCATCTTCTCTTACAACAAAGTGCGTGTAAATAACGGCTTCTTTGTTTGTTTCAGGTAAGGTGTAAATACTTGTCATTGGCATAGTCACTTCATAACCCACACCATTACATTCTATTAAAATTTCGGGTGCTGTTTTTTCAAGTAACAAACCACGTAAACGACCTATCAAACTATTCTCCAGACAATTAGTTTGGCACAGAGTACCACTGTTCATATACACAGTAAATTATTTTAACTGTATATTTAAACTGAGTTTTAAAAAATGATTATCTCAGCCTACCACGTACGGTTTTAACGACTTGTCCTGACATTTTACTGAGAGATTCGTAACTATGGGCATGACATAAAGCAATAGCTAATGCATCAGCAGCATCTGCTTGAGGTGTACCTGGTAATTTTAATAAGGTTTTTACCATGTGTTGCACTTGGCTTTTGTCAGCTGCGCCTGTACCTACAACCGATTGTTTAATTTGTCTGGCTGAGTATTCTGCTACAGGCAAGCCTCTACTAGTTGCTGCAACTATGGCTGCACCTCGCGCTTGTCCTAATTTAAGTGCACCACCAGGATTAACCCCCATGAACACTTCTTCTATAGCAAATAGTTCTGGTGAGAATTGTAGAATAAGTTCAGAAACGCCAGCAAAGATGGTTTGAAGACGATCACTAAAGGCATTATCGCCATCTTCTTTTGATGTGGAAAAGGCCTTAATACAGCCGCTACCAAGGTAAGTTAACTTGCGACCTTCTTTTTTTATAACGCCGTAGCCAGTGATCCGAGAGCCTGGATCTATGCCGAGAATAATAGACAAATTTAAACCTGATTATTATATTTATGAATGACGGAGTTTATCAGTTTTCATTCGTATTGTTGTAAATTTTATATGCCCATCAAACGCTCTGGCTAAATCGAGTTATTGATCTTAACCTTGTTATTATTTAGCGAAGTTCTTTGTAAGCATTTTATATAAGTCTCGTTGCACAATAGGTTTAGCAACATGTGCATTGAAACCAGAATTTAAATAGTGCTCAACTTCTTTTTTCATTACATTGGCCGTTAAAGCGATAATTTTTATTTCTCCGTCAATATAGCGGATTTCTTGACAAGCTTGCACACCATCAAGCTCTGGCATTTGTATATCCATTAAGATAATGTCGGGATGTGTCTGCTTATATAACTCTATTGCCTCAAGTCCATTTTGCGCGATAACAACTTTAGCTTTTGTTAATTCAAGCATTTTTGTAACAACCTTTTGGTTAATACGGTTGTCTTCAGCAACGAGTATTATTTTATCACCTAAATCAGGGATAACCATTTCATCTGCAGCTAATGCTTCGCTCGTTTTACTTATTTGATTTTCAGCTTTATGAATAGGTAAATATACGGTGAATGTTGTACCGCTACCAAGTTTACTCGTGACTTCAATTTCACCTTCCATTAACTCTGTTAGGTCTTTTGATATTGCCATGCCTAAACCTGTCCCGCCATATTTCCGAGTCGTTGAAGGGTCTGCTTGAGTAAATTGTTGAAAAACTTTACTTACCGTTTTTTCGTCCATGCCGATGCCGGTATCTTTAAGTGATAAGCTAATACCTTCATTCTCCTCCTTGGGTACTGATACAGTAAGGGTAATAGAGCCTGCTTCAGTAAATTTAACCGCATTCGATATTAAGTTAGCAATTACCTGTTTTATACGAATTTGATCGCCTATCCAATAAGGTTGAATACCTTCTTCAATATGTGTTTCAAAATTTAGACGCTTGCTCTGGGTTAATGGGCTAAAATTACTTTCAAGTTCTTTAATAAGTTCGGTCAAATTAAAAGGATGCGCTTCGAGCTCTATTTGCCCTGCTTCTATTTTAGAAAAATCTAAAATATCATTTACTATTGTAAGTAAGTTTTTGGTAGATGATATTGCACTTTCTACCAACTCTGCGCCATTTTCAGATAACTTTTCATTTTCTAATAGTTGCAGCAATCCATAAATCCCATTCATGGGTGTTCGAATTTCATGGCTCATATTTGCAACAAATAAGCTTTTTGAATTATTAGCGACTTCAGCTCTTTCTTTTTCTTGTTCTAAAAGATCGTTTTGTGAACTTACGATGGTGTTTTTCTGGACAAGATCAATATTTAGAGATTGTAAAGCTGAAGTTTTTTCTTGAACTATTTTTTGCAGCTTACGGTTAAAAATCATAAACACCATTAATACTGTAATAAAAAAACCTACAATACCAATTACATAAAAGCGATTAATGCCATTATCAGCATTCAAATAATCATCTAAGATCAAACCATCTAAGGTTGTATTAACATCAACTAAACCTAGTTCTCGATATATTTGAGCAATACGAAGAAAGCGATTTTTAGAGACTGAGCCGATAGGAATAACTTCTGAGTGCACTAGCTTTCTTGTTTTAGCGGCTTCTTGCATCAATACCGCTTTATCAGTTTTAACACCATATTTATTAATGATTAAATCAACAGTGTCTTCTTGATATTTCAGAGCATACATCCAACCTTTAATTGTTGCTTCCATGAAGGCTTGTGCTCGCTCAGGGTATTTTTCTACATATTCTTGAGAAGTAAAAACCATGTCGCCATAAAAGTCGATACCATAATTTCTCGGGTCAATAATAGTAACTTGATGACCTTTATGCTCGTAATATCCGGGCTGGTTAGTTACATAAACTGAAAACGCATCAACATCTGAATTGAGTAACATGTCGTTATCAAATGAAAAAGGTATGTAATTATAATCTTTTTCAGTTATACCTGCTGCTGCAAGTAATGCCGTAATGGAGGCTCCATCTATGCCTTTTTGGAAAGATATGTTTTTATTGATTAAGTCTTCAGGGCTTCTAATATTAGCATCAGCCAGCGCCATTAAAACTAACGGACTATGCTGGTAAATAGTACCTAAAACAACAACAGGTTTTTTTTGTAAACGGTGTAATACAATACTGGAGTCGGTTATACCAAAAGTAGCTCGTTTATTGAGTACGTCATCAATTGGGCTCGTTTTTCGATTACGCTCTTGAATATCAACATCAAAGCCTAGCTCTCTGTAGTAACCTTGCTCTTTGGCTGCATAATATCCTGCAAATTGAAATTGATGCACCCACTTTAATTTTAATATAACTTTTTCATTAGCATGAGCCAGTGAAGTTATACCAAATCCAATAAAAATGATTAGAGCGAAAAGTTTGATAATAAGACTACTTATAAGTATAAACCTAAGACTTTAATCATATTTCAATATTCAGTACTTGCAAGTTTATATTCAATAAGAACCATTTATTTCGGGTCTGTTGATCTTTCAAGGCTATTTTTACAGCAAGGTGTTTGATATTTAGACAAGGCAGAGTCTGTGACGTGTAGCTAGCTACTCGAACAGATGATAACGCCCTGTCTATCCAAAGTTAGGAATTTCAAACACATGCTGCCCTTCGGGTTCATTTAAAACGAATTTACTCATTGCTGCCTACATGGAGTCCGTACTTGGGTTATGTTGGAACGTATAACCCTTGTTCGCTTTTTTAATACGACTGCATGGATGCAGAAGGTAGGGCGACTCAGGAGACAAAGCCGAGAATAACTATTAGACAAAGTTCACATCGCGATTAAATCCGTTTTAAATTGAATAAAATTTAACCCTGAAAGATCAACAGACCCTAATAAGAAAGTAGAAAAGCAGGTCAAAAAAAACCTGAATATACAATATTCAGGTTTTTCATTTATTTAAATTCAATACACTGTTTAATACAGAGATTAAAAACTAAAGGATTAATCTTCAGTTGGGGCTTTAACTTCTTTTGGTAACGTTGCAATACCTAACTCAACAAGTTGTGCTGGATTTGCATGACCAGGTGCATTCGTTAAAGGACATGCCGCTGTTGTTGTTTTAGGGAATGCCATTACGTCTCTGATAGATGTAGTACCTGTCATTAGCATAACTAAGCGGTCTAAACCAAACGCTAAACCAGCATGCGGTGGAGCACCGTATTGTAATGCTTCAAGTAAGAAACCAAATTTCTCTTGAGCTTCTTCGTCGCTAATACCTAAAATTCTGAATACTGCAGCTTGCATGTCTTGATTATGGATACGAACAGAACCACCACCTAATTCACAACCGTTTAATACCATGTCGTATGCATCCGATAATGCGCCAACTGGATTAGCTTCAAGTTGTTCAGCAGTTAAGTTAGTAGGTGCTGTAAATGGATGATGAATAGCGTGCATGTGCCCGTCTACTTCTTCAAACATTGGGAAATCAACAACCCATAACGGCTTCCATTCACCTTGAAGTAATTCTAAGTCTTCACCTAATTTAAGACGTAAAGCACCTAAAGATTCAGTAACCACGTTGTATGTGTCTGAACCAAAGAATACGATATCGCCATCTTTAGCATTAGCTCTATCAAGTAAAGCGTTGACAGATTCTTCAGTTAAAAATTTAAGGATTGGCGATTGTAAACCTTCAAGCCCTGCAGCTCTGTCGTTTACTTTTAACCAAGGCATACCTTTAGCGCCGTAAATACCTACAAACTTAGTTAAGTCGTCGATGTTCTTACGTGAGAATTTAGACGCGCCATCAGGAACACAAATTACTGAAACACGACCCTTAGGATCATTAGCTGGACCTGAGAACACTTTGAATTCAACGTCTTTTAAAATATCAGCAACGTCAACAATCTCTAATGGATTACGTAAATCAGGTTTATCAGAGCCAAAACGTGTCATCGCTTCTGAATATGCCATACGTGGAAATTCACCTAAATCTACATTAAGTAGTTTTAAGAAAAGCTCACGGATCATTTTTTCAGTAACAGCCATTACTTGATCAGAAGACATGAATGACGTTTCAATATCTATTTGTGTAAATTCAGGTTGGCGATCAGCACGTAAATCTTCATCACGGAAACATTTTACGATTTGGTAATAACGCTCCATACCAGACATCATCAACAATTGTTTAAATAATTGTGGTGATTGCGGTAAAGCAAAAAATTGACCTTTGTGAGTACGACTTGGTACTAAGTAATCTCTTGCGCCTTCAGGTGTTGCTGCCGTTAGAATAGGTGTTTCAATGTCTAAAAAGCCTAAGTTTTCTAACGATTCACGCACTGTAGCGGTAACTTTTGCTCGGAAACGTAAACGTTCTGTCATTTCAGGACGACGTAAATCTAAGTAACGATATTTTAAACGTTGCTCTTCAGAGTTTGTTTGATTTGAATCTAATGGTAATGGAGCTGCTTTGTTTAAGATGTTTAGTTCTAAGCCTAAAATCTCAATAGCGCCAGTTGCCATATCTTTATTGATTTGACCTTCAGGACGTGCGCGAACTTTACCTTTAATTTGGACACAAAATTCGTTTCTTAAGGTGTTCGCCTTAGCGATAACTTCTGGTAAGTCTGGATCATAAACAACCTGAACCATACCTTCTCTATCTCTTAAATCTAAGAAGATAACTGCGCCTAAATCACGACGGCGATTAACCCATCCACAAAGAGTAACTTCTTGACCAACATGAGATTCGTTAACCTCACCACAATACATAGTACGCATTTAGCAATTCCTGAGCATTTGCACTTGTGATTAATTCACAAGCTAATGAATATAAAAATTGGCGATATTATATAGTACTGAGAGGTAATGTCACCTCTGAGGCACTAATAAATATATAGCCATTGCCAATCAATTTATCTATTCAGAGTGCTTGAGCGATATCAAATTAAGAAAACACTTTGCAATAATGCTTATTCCCTTATAAAAAGCGTTAATGAAGAAGATAGTTTTACTCAAACACTTCTTCGATAACGCTATAGAAATGCAGTCAAATATTGATCTGTATTAATTAATCATGGTGTGTTTATGGTTTGCCTTATAAATTTCGGTTAAAATACTTGTTATACCGCTATTTTTTCAAAGATTGCTAATGACAAATTCTGATACTGATCTTATTTTCTCAAGTAAAAAATCTCAAATAAAAGACTTTGCCTTTGATGAGCAAGTTGTTGAGGTTTTTCCTGACATGATTTCTCGCTCTGTGCCTGGTTACAATACTATTATTAATACTATAGGTAATTTGAGTCATCAATATGCACAAGCGAATACCAATATATACGACTTAGGTTGTTCGTTAGGCGCTGCAACAATCGCGATGAAGAAGTCAATCGTGCAAAAAAATTGCTCAATTATTGGTATTGATAATTCTTCAGCTATGGTTGAGCGTTGTAAAATGCACGTTAACGCATTTAAAGGTGTGTCGAATGTAGAGATTCGTGAAGGTAATATTTTAGAGACTGAAATTAACAATGCCTCAATGGTAGTTCTAAACTTTACCCTACAATTTATTGAGCCTGAAGTACGCCAAAGCTTAATTCAAAAGATTTATGACGGCTTACAACCGGGTGGCATTTTGGTGTTGTCTGAGAAATTAGAAGCTGCCGACGATGTTTGTAATGAGTTGTTGATTGATTTACATCATGATTTTAAACGAGCCAATGGTTATAGCGAATTAGAAATAGCTCAAAAAAGAACGGCGTTAGAAAATGTTATGCGCCCAGATAGTTTAGAAGTTCATTTGTCTAGACTTAAAGATTCAGGTTTTAATCATGTTAATCAGTGGTTTCAATGTTTTAATTTCATGTCACTTGTTGCAATAAAATGATCTCTTTCAATAAATTTTACCAACTCATCGCGCAAAATCGTTTAAATTCATGGCTTAATGTTTTACCTGCACAATTAACCGCTTGGCAAAAAAGTGAGCTGCACGGTGAGTTTTCTCACTGGGAAAAAACCTTAGATGCTTTACCTAATACTTCGCCCTCTTCAATCGACTTAAGTAATAGCGTAACCATTGGCGCTGAAAGCGATATTAATAACGGTGAATTTAAACGTATTGAAAACTTACTAAAAAAGTTTAAACCTTGGCGTAAAGGTCCATATCATATTCACGGATTGCACGTAGATACAGAATGGCGTTCAGATTTTAAATGGGATCGACTAGCTCCACACATTAGTAATTTATCAAACCGATATGTTTTAGATATTGGCTGTGGCAGTGGTTATCATTTATGGAGAATGCGAGGCGAAGGCGCTAAGTTTGTTGTGGGTATTGATCCTACACAATTATTCTTTATGCAATTTAATGCCGTTAAGCATTTCGCACAAGACGATAGCGTACACCTTTTACCTTTAGGTGTTGAAGATTTACCTGAGCTAAAAGCCTTTGATACAGTTTTTGCTATGGGTGTGCTTTATCACAGAAAATCACCTATCGATTTTTTATACCAACTAAAATCTCAGTTGGTTAAAGGTGGCGAATTAGTATTAGAGACCTTAGTGGTTGATGGTGATATTAATACCGTTTTAGTACCAGGTGAACGTTATGCGAAAATGAGAAACGTTTGGTTTTTACCAAGTTGTGACGCTATGGTGGCTTGGATGGAACGTTGTGGATTTAAAGATATTAAGGTTGTAAATACTGACGTTACCGCTTTAGACGAACAACGAAAAACCGATTGGATAGATACTGAATCGCTAGAAGACTTTTTAGATCCTAACGATCCAAGTAAAACTATTGAAGGCTACCCTGCTCCGAAAAGAGCTATTTTTATAGCACGTACTTAAACAATAACTTGTTGATGGGTTTCGGCTCATCAACTTTTCATTATTTACATTTATTAACCTTCCCCTCCTAACTGACTCTCCTGTAAACAGTTTTTATGCAATTAACCTGAACTCGGGATAATGTTTTTTGTAGTCGTTGATTTATAATGATTAGATAGTTTAATTAAGCTCATAATGTTGGAATTTATTTGTATAACAAGGCATTTTTCTTGACTAATAGCTGGCTATTAGCAATAAAAATAACGACGTTAGACGATTAAATAACAATATTAGGCATAATCATTTATTCAGAGTTGAGGTTAATTAGCTCTTTAAGCGTTAAGCAACATCGTATAAAGTTAATTTGTATGATTAAAAGCCTATAATTCATCAGCTATAAACTAAAGTAAGGGAAATAATGGAATCACCTTGGTTAGAAAGACGTCAGCTAAGTATGACAAAACGTCAGCATGATCATCGCTCACCTTTTCAAAGAGATAGAGCCAGAATATTACATTCGGCGGCTTTCAGACGTTTGCAATCTAAAACTCAGGTGATGGGCAGTGGTCAAAACGACTTTTATCGCACCCGTTTAACTCACTCTTTAGAAGCTGCACAAATTGGCTCAGGTATAACCTCTCAATTACGTTGTAAATATCCAGACGAATGTAATAACTTACTCCCTGAAGATGATACTTTAATCGAATCGATATGTTTGGCACACGACATCGGACATCCACCTTTTGGTCATGGTGGAGAAGTTGCTTTAAATTACATGATGAGAAATCACGGCGGCTTTGAAGGTAACGGACAAACCTTAAGAATAGTCGCGCGTTTAGAACCTTTTAGTAAAGATTGCGGGATGAACCTGACTCGCAGAAGTTTATTAGGCTTACTTAAATATCCGCAAACTATCGACAACTTACATACTTCAGAAAGTCAGCCTGATCCTACCTCGTTTAGGCAGTTAAAAGCTTCGCAATGGCATCCACCAAAAGGTATTTATTCTGATGATTTAGATATTTTAGCTTGGGTATTACAGCCTTTGTCAGAGATGGACAGACAGTTATTTCAACAAATATCACAGCAAGAAAATAGACATAATAAAACAAAATTCAAATCTTTTGATTGCTCGATTATGGAGCTAGCTGATGATATCGCTTATGGCATTCATGATTTAGAAGATGCCATAGTCACAGGTGTAGTTAACCAAACTGACTTTGATAACCAAGTAATAGAGAAGCTTAAAGCCTTAGATAATGAATGGCTGACCCTTTACTGTAAGGATTTATCAAGCAAACTCTTTAGCGAGCACTTTTATTTACAAAAAGAAGCTATTGGCGGCTTAGTTAACTATTTAATTACTGAGATTGTATTAGTAAATTTAAATGACTCTGAATCATTAAATTTTGCTGAGCCCTTATTACAATTTAATGCAAAGCTGCCAGAAGTAGCTGCTAACGTACTACAAATATTTAAAGACTTTGTATTTGAGTTTGTAATCAAGCAAACCAGCATTCAACGTATTGAATATAAAGGTCAACAAATAGTGATGGAGTTGTTTGAAGCATTCGAATCAGACCCTTTACGTCTGTTACCTAAATCAACAGCAAGTAGATGGCAACATGCGATAGATAACAACTTAAACGCACATCGTATTATTGCTGACTATGTCGCGGGTATGACAGATGATTATGCGACTAGGTTGTATCAAACTTTATTTATTCCGATGACACAGAATAATCTTAAAGATAATAATACTTAGCCTCAGTAGTTAGTCTGAAAAGTTAAGCTCGTATCGAAAGTTAAAAAAGATAAAACAAAAAAGCTCAATCTGTAGATAAAATACAGTTTGAGCTTTTTATTTCACATTAGGCTTTTGTAATAAACTAAAGTTATTTAAACCAACGACGGAATTTATCTTTTCGTAAATAAAGTAAAAACAAGAAAAAAGCGATATACATTAACGGGCTAGTTAATTCTGACTTAACCGACCAAAAGAAATGGATAACCGTTAAAGCACCAGCCAAATACGTTAAGTTATGCAGTTTTTGCCAATTATGCCCCATTTTACGTCGTATAAAGCCAACAGAAGTAATTGCTAAAGCCGTTAAAATTAATAACGCTGTCATGCCCACAGTGATATACGGACGATCAAAAATCTCATCAATAAATAAAGAAAAATCAAACTGAACTTCAAAAAACAAAAAGTTTAATATATGCAATAAGCCGTAGAAGAAGGCATATAAACCAATAACTCTGCGTAGCTGTATAAACTTACCCTGCTTTAATATTTTAGCTAAAGGTGTCAACATTAAAGACAGTAGCAGTAAGTTAAGCGCGCCAATACCTGTAAAGTGAATAACTTCTTTTACAGGATCGCCACCTAATTCATCAAAATACGCCAGCCAATAAAGATTAACTAAAGGCAATAACGAGGCTAAATGTATAAAGGTTTTAGCTAGCCAAGTGGGTGGAAAGTATTTCTTAATTGGCATTAATAATGTTTCCGTAAATCCATATCTTTGTACATGTGAGCTACTTCTTCAGAGTAACCGTTAAAAGGTAAGGTTTCTATTCTGTTTCTTGAAAATAAGCCGCCAGCTGTAATTCTACGTTCGCTCGCTTGGCTCCAACGTGGATGTGAAACCTCTGGATTTACGTTTGCATAAAAGCCATATTCATTTGGACCTAATATGTTCCATGTTGTTGGAGGCATTTTTTCTACAAGCTTAATACCGACTATAGATTTAATGCTTTTGAAGCCATACTTCCATGGCACAACTAAACGTATTGGCGCACCATTTTGCGGCGGTAATGTTTTACCGTATACACCAACACTCATAAAGGTTAGAGGATTCATCGCTTCATCCAGACGTAAACCTTCTACATATGGAAAATCGATACCACCACCCACACGACGGCTTCTCTGCCCTGGCATTTGCTTAGGATCATCTAACGTTTCAAACGCTACATATTTAGCTTTTGATGTTGGATCCGCTTGCTTAATTATTTCAGATAATGAAAAACCTAACCAAGGAATAACCATCGACCAAGCTTCAACACAACGTAAGCGATAGATACGCTCTTCAATAGCGTATTTATTAAATAAATCATCGTAGTCTAAAGTAAATGGTTTATTCACTTCACCCGATATTTTTAACGACCATGGATTAACGTTAAAACCTTGAGAGTTATTTACTGGATCTGACTTGTTGGTACCAAATTCATAAAAGTTGTTATGACTTATTACCTTGCTTTCAGGCGTTAAGATTTCAGAATTTTCAGTTACATTCGCAGGTGTATATTTAAGTGGCTTTTGTTCAAACGTTTTTACTTCATCAGACGAGAATAAACCAAAACCTTCAGCATTAGCAGAAGTAGCAATTGAATTAGAGAGTAATGTACCTGCTCCAATAAAGCCCATAGACTTCAATAAACTACGTCTACCGTTATAAACACCTTCGTCGGTAACCTGACTTTCTTTTAGAGCAGACTTTACTGGAGATTTAATAAGCATACTTCGCCCTTTTCTTTTGAATAAAATATTAAAACAATTTAATAAGCCCAAACTCGGCTCAAAAGTTAAATACAATAGATATTAATAAATGTATTTTTGTTTAGCTGGATATTTAATAAGACCGTATAAAGTATGATTAATTTCATACTTTATACTTAAGTATAGAAAAGGATAAATTTAAAGGAGGAGTTTAACTAGAAAATGTTTTTAGGTAAGTCACAATATCGCTTGATTCATATAACCATTCAACAGGTTCATTAGGTCGAGCAATTTTCAAACATGGAACTTTATGTTTACCGCCTTCATTAGTTAATTCATTACGGTATACATCGTCTTTAGTGCTTACAATTTTAATCTGTAAACCTTCACGCTTAATCGCTCTACGTACTTTTACACAAAACGGGCAAGCAGGTAATTGGTAAAGTGTGAAATACTGAGTTTTATCATTAATTTCTTTTTGAACAGATGCTTCACGCTTAGGTGAGCGAGGAGTAAAAATAAAATTTATTCCTAAAATAATACAACCCACAAGCCATCGGATAATAAACATATTGTCTCTTTATATAATTGAAATAACGTTTTAAATTAAACCTCAACCCAAACGAAGTTAGGTTGAAGTGATAAAGCTTTTAGAAGTGTATTACCACATGAGATCATCTGGGATTTGGAATTCTGCATAAGGGTCATCCTCATCAACATTATCTGCTTCAACTTTATCATTTTGAACTAAAATAACAGAGCTGTTTAATGTTGCTATTTTTTCTGCTGTTTCAAATGTAACAACATACGTTTTTTCATCTAAACCACATACAGCCAAACGACCATTAACTAATGCTCTATGCGTAACAGCATCTACAAGTAACTTCTTAACTTTACTATTAAAAGTATAATTGTATTCGGTTTCACCGTTAATTTTAGACAACTGATGATGTTGTAGAATTTGAAGAATTCTTAAGTGAGTTTCTTTTTCAACAAGCTGCTTTTGCTTTTGTGCATTTAACTCAGAATCTTTCTTAGCTTTTTCAGCTTTGTTTGCTTCTAAATCTTGTTTTACTTTTTCTTGCAAGCTGAGATCATGTTGAACTCCACTACGCTTTTGTTTGTTTTTTTTACGTTGATCGCTATTAGCCTGACGCGCTTTTTGTTTAGTTGTTAGACCAGCTTTTAACAATTGTTCTTGTAACGATGCCATAAATTTTTTGCTCTAGTTTATTTCATACATAAAAAAGCCGTATTTTAGCACTATTATTAATTTATTAAAGGAACAAAAGAAGGGATTGTGATGAGTTATGCTATTTTTAACGTATTTGGGATCGAATAAATGAATTGTTATTAAAAATAATAACAATTCATTTATTGATAATGGATCTAAGTTAAAGCTATTTAACTAATCTCATCTTTACATCTTTTGTTTTTGTTTTCTTATCAAAGGATTGAACTTTAACGTCCTTTGTTACTGACTCACCATTTTGGTATCTATGGTAAGACATATTTTCTAATCCCATTTTTTGACTAAACTTATGAAAAGTCAAAAGGTCTTCTTTACTAAACTCTTTATCATCTTTAGTTAATAAGCCATCAATATACATTGAATCGCCATTTAAATTACAATTAGCAATGGCTGAATAAGGTTTACCATATTCATCAACTCTTAAAGCTCTTACTGTTTTAACTTCAAATACCCAATCGCCTACTTGGATATAGCGAGCATTTTCATCTGACATTTTATTTACCGTAAATTCTAGCCTGCCAACAATACTTGTTGGGACTATATAAAAAATAGCTATTTTATCTGCCATGATAAATAGTCATGTAAAGTGGTAACTATTGAATAACGATATTGTTACGTCTTCAATTACACATAAATGTGAAATTAGATTTATATTCTATTAAAAAATATAAACTTATACTGCTTAGCACGCTTTAAAAAATAATGCTAAAAAACCTAAAGGGCAACCAACTCCTTACATTATCTTAACAAATAAAATCTTATTTACAAAAACTAAATTTATCTAAAGGTCTTTAGGCACTACATATTGATTTTTTGTTTAGGAGACAAGCGACTACACCACCTATTCAACCTGAATTCACTACGTTTTTTTTATAAGTGAAATTCAATGTTTTATCTAAAGAGATACAAAGTATTTCGGTTGTAATCCATACAAGACTCAAACATTTTTAGCATAAAAATTATTTGTAACCGAATTTTTCACATAAAAAATTTTGACTTGTTTTCTCCAATTACCCTCTGACTTTTTAAAAAACACATGCACTTTTAATCAAAAAATAAAATAACAGTAAAAATAATAGATGAGGATATAAAGGTAAAAACATAACGAAATTGATTATATTCTCAATAAAAAACATATAAGGAAACGGTTGAATATTTAACGCGTGATAGATAGGATACAAGCATGAACATTATTCAATCTTTTTATTTTGCACGATTTAACCTTATTCCTTTTATAAATTAAGGATGAGGGAGTTTTTTATTCGTACAATTAACGATAATGAAACCTCCCAAATGGAGGTTTTTTTATGGAAAAATGGAAACATTGGTATTAACTATTTCATTTATTTTTATAGGAAATAATACGGTGAACGAAGATCTAGATCTTGACAAAATTCGTGAGAAAATCACTAACCTTGACCAACAGTTATTAGAACTTTTTGCTCAAAGGCGCTCTCTCACATTAAATGTAGCGAAAAGCAAAGCTCACCTAATTAGACCAGTACGTGATCAACAAAGAGAGCAAGCGCTTTTAATTAGATTGATAACCGAAGGTAAAAAGCTAGGTTTAGACGCGCATTACGTTACCAGTGTTTTCCATACTATTATTGAAGATTCAGTTTCTGAATCAACAAGCTTATTTACAAACCCTTGCTAACCCTAACATTCAAGTTCCTACAGTAAGTGTGGCATTTTTAGGTGACAAAGGTTCTTACAGTTATTTAGCAAGCCATAGATACTTCTCTCGTAGAGCTGAAAAAATCATTGAGTCTGGTTGTAAAAGCTTTGCTGAAATTATGCAGCAAGTTGAATCAGGACAAGTTGATTACGGCATGTTACCTGTAGAAAATACAAGTTCAGGCAGTATTAACCAAGTATATGATGTTTTACAGCATACTAACCTTTCGATTGTAGGTGAAATTACACAGCCTATTGAGCATTGTTTACTTACCGCTGTAAATACTGAGCTTAGTAAGATCAAAACAATTTATGCTCATGGTCAGCCGTTTGCACAATGTAGTAACTTTTTAGATAAACAAAAAAACCTTCGCATTGAATATTGTGAAAGTACAGCTGAAGCCATGGCTAAAGCATACGAGCTACAAGATGAAACTGTTGCGGTTATTGGTAGTGAAGAAGGCGGTAATTTATATAAATTACACGCTTTAGAAAAGTCGATTGCTAACCAAGCAGAAAATCACAGCCGATTTGTTTTAGTTGCACGTAAACCTGTTGATGTAGCTGAACAAATACCCGCTAAAACCACTATTGTTTTAGCGACCAGCCAAAAGCCTGGTGCCTTAGTAGAATGCTTAATCGTATTAAAAGAGAAAGGCATTAACATGTGTAAGTTAGAATCTCGCCCGATTCAAGGTAGACCTTGGGAAGAGATGTTTTACTTAGACGTTGAAGCTAATTTAAAAAGTTTAGCGATACAAGAAGCTATTTCTGAAATTACACAACATACAAATTTCATTAAAGTACTTGGCTGTTATCCTATAGAGCACATCAGTCCAACAAGTGTTCCAAGTGGTGCGATAGTTTAATCTATTGTTTAGCTCGGTTTAAATACAGTTCAGTAAAAACACATCACTGAAAATACATATGATTAAAAATCAAAAAGGTTGCTTAATAAGCAACCTTTTTTGTGTCTGTTTAACTAACAGCTCAAACTACCATTTATGGCGATAGATAAATTTGTACTTAAGTTATGTGACTTGATTTTTCAAACGAGAAATATTCATTAACCGTCCCATCACAGCTATAACGACTAAAATAATAAGAGCTGGGATAGCGGCAGCTAAGATAGATACCACCATTAATTTAGATGAGAAAAAGGTTAAACTTACAAAAGTAACACTTGGTAAAATTAACCAAAATGGATGTTCTCTTGGTAATAAATTAAACACCCATTTCATAATCAAAACGATAAACAAGGTTAAACAAGCTGTTGCGATAGCGGTTATCATCAAGGCATAGTAGTCGATCACAAATTCAGGATACTGATGAAAATATTCGATAACACCAGCGCTTTTACCTAAGCTGATTAACCAAACAAATGAAGCAGCAATTAAGCAACCAAAAATAAAAGACCAGAGTTTTTTATTAACATTCATAGGAGTATTACTCTTATTTATAATTATTATTGATGTATTTTATATAGCAAGACTATTTTTTAATCAATATATTTTTAAACGCTAAGTTTCCTCAATTAATGTCCCGCAGAATATATCTTAATAACAAAGTGAATATTTATAAACGAAAAACAATCCCCTGCATTTACCAAACATTATTGGTATTCACTATTGTTGTTTTAACAAGTTATCTTTAGTATCTACCCACACGTTTTACACCATCTTCTAATTTATGAGGTACTTATGTTAAATAAGTTAATTCGCAAGTCGTTTGCGTCTATTTTTACTGTTGCCACTGCAATATCATGTTTATCGGTTAATGCTACTACCGTTGAATTTCAAACATCACAGGGCAATATTCACATTAACTTATTTGATGAAGAAACACCTGAAACTGTTGCTAATTTTTTATCTTATATTGAAGATGGAGCTTATACTGATAGCATTTTCCATCGTAGCATCGCTAATTTTATTATCCAGTCGGGTGGTTATACTGTTAGTGGAACAGAAGTTGATGCAATTACTAAAAATGCATCAGTGATTAATGAGCCTGTATTTTCAAATGTTGAAGGCACTATCGCTATGGCCAAAATTTCTGGTGATCCTGATAGCGCAACCAGTGAATGGTTTTTTAACTTAACTGACAACAGCGCTAATTTAGATTTACAAAACGATGGTTTTACTGTTTTTGGACAAATTATGACGGAAGGTGCTGATGGTGTAGAAACCCTCGCTACATTAGATACGATAAAAAACATAACAACTTGTTCTGAAGCTGATTTTAGTGATTTACCTTTAGTAAATTACGAATGTAATTCAGATGGAGTACCTTCACAAGAAAATTACATTACGATTAACCAAGTTGTTATTGTTGACTCTTCATCAGCGACCGCACAAAATTTATCGCCAGCAATAAATACTTTAATTCTTGGGCAAGACTCTGAAACATCATCAGGTAGTAGTGGAGGAAGCATGTTCTGGGTGTTAATCGCTTTAGTTACGGGTTTAAGTGCTAGAAAATTAACAAGAAAGAGTTAATATAAAATCAATTTAATAAGAGTTGAAGTGCTTACATTTATACTCAACTTTTATTAAAGCGCTATTCTTTTATTTAAAATGGCAGCCCTTCTTTAAAGTACAAAGCAGACTTTTTAATTCGCTTCTAACCAGGTATCAATAAGATAACGTGCGATAGACTCTTTACGAGGTAGTTTATAGTTTTCATCTTCATCTCCCCAATTGCTGAATGATCTTACTTCATCTGCAGTAAACCATTGAGCATCTCTAATTTCATCATCATCTAACTGGATAGCAGGATCATTAGCTTTTGCATAAAAACCTAACATTAATGAGCTCGGAAACGGCCAAGGTTGCGACTTAGCATATTCAACATCAAATACATTAACTCCAACTTCTTCTTTAACTTCTCGTATTACTGCCTGCTCAAGTGTCTCTGCGGGGTCAATAAAGCCAGCTAATGTAGAAACACACTTGTCTGCCGATCTATAATGTTCAGCCAGTAAACATTGTGCAGGACCGCTTTCAGGCTTATATTCAATCAGCATAATGACAACAGGATCTGTTCGAGGGAAAATTTCTTTGTTACATTCCTTATTAGTACAAACAATGGAGTGTCCACCGTTATTCGTTTGTGTTGCAGTACCGCATACACCACAGAATCGATTCGACTTATTCCAATAAAGTAAGTTGTTAGCAAAACCTAAAATCGACGCTTGTTCATGATTTATAAGACCAAGAGCAGCTCTTAAATGAATAGGCTCTGCCGAGTCACCAAATAAATTAGCAAGATCGCCCTCTTCTACCGATGAAATATCAATGGCAAAGATTGGAACAGCGTCATTTAATCCTAAAAATATAAGATGCTGCTCTTTCTCTTGAATATTTATTTTTGAGGTAACGTCTGAAGATAAGACTTTTAATTTAGCCTCTCCTTGCAATAGAACTAAATGACTTTCTACAAAGATAAAGCTCGTATTCCAAACAGGAATGATCTGACAGTTTTCTTGAGCTAATTGTGCCGAGATCCATTCATCGCTTTTACGTTTATTTGAAGCACGATCTAATGTCATCTGAGTGAATGAACACCTTGATGTAAGTTTATTCATGTAAGTTATCCTTGAAAAAAGGTACTACGGTATAGCCGACGCCCTAAAGATATAGGTTTTGTTGATATTATTAAGTTGTTTTGTCAGCTATTAACCTGATATTTATACAGAGAAAGGTTTTGCAGAGCCTATTCCATGCAAAGCGGATAAAACTAAAAAATAAGCGGCGTTAAGTAACATACATATACTTTCATACTATGTGAGTTTGGTGAAGCTAGCTAAAAATAAAGTACTAGGTTTCGACTCGCTTTCTTAAAGTTTTAACATTACCTCGTTGCTTTTTATGGTCCATTCGCTTTCTTTGCGAGCTTCTTGTCGGCTTAGTTTCTCGTCTAGCTCGCTGTACTACCGCGATACTTTTAATTAACTCTTTTAAGCGACTAACAGCATCATCTCTGTTCTTTTCTTGTGTTCGATGTACTTGCGCTTTAATTATGATGACGCCGTCTTTGGTGAGTCTTTTATCTTTTAATGCGAGTAGTCTCTCTTTATAAAAGTCAGGAAGTGACGATGCATTAATATCAAACCTCAGGTGAATAGCTGAAGAAACTTTATTAACATTTTGCCCGCCAGCACCTTGAGCACGAATAGCATGAAGTTCATATTCATGATCTTGAAGTACGACTGTGTTAGAAATTATCACAAAGAACCAATTATAGATTGAGTTAGAAATATTTGAGGAAGTATGTCAGGAGTCTCCTCCTGACAAAAGTTAGGTTTTATAACCTTGAGGGTGATTTACGAGTTTAAATTCATCTCTTGCACGCGCTCATGTGCAATTATAGGGGTTGTTGGCTCAGGTTTACTATGTAAATTTGCCTTTAATTGACCTTTTCTATGATTAAGCGCCGAATCTAATTTCTTCGCAGCAGCTGCAATTGCTGGATACAACAAATCATTTTTAGCTGAAGTTGAAATCCTACTACCTTCATAATTGGTAATTAACTCCGTTTGAAATTGTCCATGCTCTTTAGAAAGAATGACATCTAATGTGATGACTGTCGGAAAGTGGCTCGCTATCTTGGCAAACTTCTCTTCTAAATGCTCTTTGATTGAATCTTTAACTTCAACATGATGACCAGAAAGATTTATTTTCATAGGTTTTCCTTTTAGTTGTTACTCATAAATAACCTGAGGGCTTACAGGTAAAAAGACAAGCTTTTTTAAAAAATTATTTCTTAAATATTTATAACCTCTTGTTTTTATTGATTAGATAGATTGTAAATAAATAACAGTAAATGTTTCCGTATGCAGCTAATTACAATTATTGTTTATCTAATGGTCTTTAAGTCATCCGAAAAAAATTGTTCACTCGTAAATAACTAAACACTTATTACTAAAATGATAAAACAGCTTATCTTAAAGACTCAGTTTTAAGTAAAGCATCGCTTTTCAATAAAGTAAATGTCATGATCACAATTTAATTGTAAAAGATTTACAGACCCTTATATTTTCTTAAAAACTACGTATTTTAGGTATTGTTTTTAATGTAAATTTAAGCTTAAATCTTTATATAAACAGATTGCTCATTCAAAAATAAAAACATCTATGAATGTAATGTTTACGTTATAATCGCCTGCTATAATCACATGTTATAATACAACTAAATATTTTGAACTCTCGATGTTAAATTCGTTCAAATTATTTATGTAAATTTCTATTTTTATTTATCTCCTAATTTGGATCTATGAATGTTTGATGATATCCGCCCTTATCGAAATGATGAGGTAGCTACTGTAATAAAGAAGCTAATTAATGAACCAGCATTGCAATCATCAATTGCTAGTATAAAACTTCCTTCAATACATAAAACTGTGCCGAAGTTAGCGCAACTTATCGTTAAAATGTACTTAAAAGTTCGCTCTAGAAAAGTTAATTCTATTGATGATATTCAACAAGAAGTGGCTAAATATCTTTATCATTTGATCGAAACCAGCTGCACTAATTTCTCTTATAACGGTATCGATAAAATAGATCCTAACAAACCTTCATTGTTCATTAGTAATCACAGAGACATAGTGCTCGACGTTGCTTTTGTTAATTTAGCTTTGTATCAAAGTGGCATAACAACTGTAGAAGCTGCGGTAGGTGATAACTTATTAAATCAGCCGTGGGTGTCTGATTTAATGCGTTTGAATAAAAGCTTTATTGTGAAACGTAGTGAGAAAACGAAACGCGCTATGCTAACGGCATCAAAGAACCTTTCTAGCTATATTCACCATACTCTTAGTGAGAGCAAACAGAATATTTGGATAGCGCAACGTGAAGGTAGAGCTAAAGATGGTATAGATAAAACCAATTCAGCACTTATTTCTATGTTACTACTCAATAAAGGTAAAGAAAGGAATATTGCCGAATATTTAGAAGAGCTGAATATCATTCCTGTTGCCATTTCTTATGAGTTTGATCCTTGCGATAGAGATAAAGCCAGAGAGTTAGCTGCTAAAGAAGCGACTGGTGAATATATAAAGTCTGAAAACGAAGATTTTGATAGTATTACCCGAGGTTTAGTAGGTAAGAAAGGACACGTTCACATTGAGTTTTGTGATCCTATTTTAGGTGATTTTGAAGACAGTAAAGCCATAGCTCAAGCAATTGATACTAAAATTATTGCTAACTATAAACTTTATGATAGCAACCAAAAAGCTTACGATGTATTGAATAATACTCCTGTTTCTACTGAAGAAAACCCACTAAATAATAGACTTCAACAATTAACGAAAGAACAAAGACAATGGTTATTAACCATGTATGCCAATCCTGTTTTTGCTAAAGAGTCACTTAAAAGCTAACTCAAAACCTAGCGAAAAACCTATTTTAAAACCTAATTAACTTATTCTTTTAAAATAATAAGTTAAAGCAATCTAGTGACATTTATTTTCAATAACTATAAAAATAAATGTCACTCTTGAATCAAGCTCTGCTTATCACTCTAAACAACTTACTCTTTCTGATAAAAAGCTGACATAGCTTTAAGCTATGAAGAATACTTGCCTTTTATCTTATTAGTTATAGGTATGACCACTAAGTTATAAAGATTTAGCGTACTGTATTGCTCTTTCAAGATCTTCAGGCGTATCAACACCTTCAACAGGCACTGTTGACTCAGCTACCGCTACATGAATTTTTTCACCTTGCCATAAAACACGTAGTTGCTCTAACGATTCTATTTGTTCAAGTTGGCTTGCTGGCCAAGTAACGTAGTCTTTAATAAAACCTGCACGGTAGGCATAGATACCAATATGTCTTAAATAAAACTCGCCAATTTCAGTAACAATATCTTTATTTAAAAAACGGTTACGATCGTAAGGAATGGTAGCTCGGCTGAAATACAGTGCGTAACCATCTTTATCACATAATACTTTTACAGCATTTGGATTAAAGGCTTCTTCTACATCTGTTATTTTAATGGCTAATGTTGCCATTCTCGCACTGTTTTGCAACGCTAAGTTGTCAGCCACTTGTGCAATGTTTTCAGGTGGAATAAAAGGTTCATCACCCTGTACATTAACGATAACTTGCTCGTCAGAAAACTTATACGTTTCCATCACTTCGGCTAAACGTTCAGTACCTGATTGATGATCACTACGTGTTTTACACACTTCACCACCAAAGCTTTTAACTACGGCTTCAACTTCGTCGTTGTCCGTTGCAACAATGACTTGGCTGGCACCACTACGCTTAGCTTTTTCGACAACCCATTGGATCATAGGCTTTCCATTAATATCCGCTAATACCTTTCCTGGTAAACGTGTAGATTCGTATCTAGCTGGAATTACAACAATAAATGACATGTGTGAACCTTTCTTTAGTTATTCTTCAGTAATTCTGCGTGCTTCGTTTTCTAGAAGAACAGGAATGTTCTTTTCGATTGGATATGCTAAACGATCAAATTTACAAATAAGTTCTTTTGCTTCTTTATCAAAGTCTAATTTACCTTTACATACTGGACACGCCAATATTTCCATTAATTTTGTATCAAATACCATGATGTTTCTCTTTTGATTAATTTATTGAAGATCGGCTTTATGCACCAATTCACTTATTCTATCTAATAATGGTTTTACTGCTTGTTCTGAAAACTCTGCACCTACAGGTACATACCACCAATGTTCTTGCGCGAAACCTTGACACTTAACCGCATCTTTCTCTGTCATTAATAAAGGAACTTCTGCAGAGAATTGAGTTAAATCGGTAACAGTAAAGTGATGATGATCAACAAAACCTACTGCATTATTAAGGGCGAAATTTTGTTGACGTAATGTTGTAAAAAAACGTTCGGGATCACCAATACCTGCCATAGCATTAACGGTATTATTTGCTTTAATAAATATTTGTAGTGATATTTTCTCGCCTGTTTTTACATTACAAACAAACTGCGGACACAAAATCATTTCTAGATGATTGTCCGCAAGATTAATACAACTTTCAGGTTTTAATGCGCCGTTAGAAATAACATAATCTACGCTATTTAAACGCCAACGGCCTTCACGTAAAGGGCCAGCAGGTAGTAATAAACCATTACCAAATTCTCGTTTCGCATCAACGATTATCAGCTCTATATCTCTTGCTAATCTATAATGCTGTAATCCATCGTCGGCGATAATAATATTACAGCCTTGCTGTATTAATAACTCAGCTGCAGCCACTCGGTCTGAACCAACAACTACGGGAACGTTACATCGATTGTAAATTAAAACGGGTTCATCACCTGCTTCATTTGCTGTGCTATTTTCATTTAATAAATAAGGATAGTGAGGAGCCTTACCGCCGTAACCTCGACTAACAACACCAGCTTTTAAGCCCATTTTTTGACATTGTTCAATAAGGAAAATAGCAACAGGCGTTTTCCCATTGCCACCAATACCGATATTACCCACAACAATTACAGGTGCTGATACCTTAAAAGATTTAAACAAACCCAGACGGTAGAATAATCGACGTAAGCCAGTTAATACGTAAAATAACAGCGTAATTGGCAATAACAAAGGTACAAGCAACCATTTAGCTTGATGTTGTTTGAACCATACTTTTTCAATTAATCGCATAACTTCAACTAACTAAATTGAAAACGATGTAATTGTGCATAGGCACCCTCTTTCTCAAGTAGTGACTTATGATCGCCCTGCTCTATAATTTCACCTTGATCCATCACAATAATATTATCGGCACTTTCAATCGTCGACAAACGATGAGCGATAACAATACATGTGCGGTTTTGCTGTAGTATTTGTAAAGCATCTTGAATATGACGTTCAGACTCAGTATCTAAAGCACTGGTTGCTTCATCTAAAATTAAGAAAGGTGCATCGCATAATAAAGCCCGTGCAATAGCGACTCGTTGACGCTGTCCACCAGAAAGTAATGCGCCATTTTCACCTACGTTAGTATTTAAACCGTCAGGCATTTTCTCAGCAAATTCTAGAACATGAGCACTTTTTGCAGCAGCTCTAATTTCTTCTTCTGTCGCATTAGGATTTCCATAGGCAATATTATTCGCTAAGGTATCGTTAAACAGAACCACTTGTTGTGATACATAAGCAAATTGTTTACGTAGCTCTTGAAGTTTGTATTGAGTAATGTCTTTTCCATCAATAAGTACCTCACCTGAAGTTGCATCGTAAAAGCGCAGTAATAAAGAACTTGCTGTTGATTTACCACTACCCGAGCGACCTACAAAAGCCGTAGTTTCTCCTGGATTAACCTCAAAACTGATATTTTTTAACGCTAAGTCTTTATCATTTTTATATGAAAAGCTGACATTATTAAACGCTAAAGATCCTTTCGCTTTAGTAATATGAATGACGCCGCTGTCTTTTTCTTTAGCTTCATCTAATACTCTAAAAATACTTACGCTAGCCGCCATACCATTTTGGAATTCGCTATTCACAGTCGTTAATTGTTTCAGTGGTCTAAGTAACATCGTCATACAAGTAATTACGGTAATAAAAATACCTGGAGTTAACGTTGCTTTCATCGATTCAAGGTTTGCCACATACAATACAAACGCTAAAGCAAAAGACGCAATAATTTGAATAATAGGAACGCTCGCAGAACTTGTAGCGACTAACTTCATACGCTGTTGGCGATTATGCTTATTAATTTGATTAAAACGTTTATATTCACGCTCTTGCCCATCACACGTTAACACAACTTTATGGGCATTAAATGTTTGCTCTGCAGCACTCGTAACCTGTCCCATAGCACTTTGAATACTTTTACTTACGCTTCTAAAGCGTTTAGACACGATAGTAACAATAACGGCAATAATAGGGGTAATAAGCAGAAATATTGCTGATAGTTCCCAGCTTTTGTAAAACATAACGATAAGTAAACCAAGAACAAAAGCACCTTGCTGAATTAGCGTGATTAAGGCTTTACTCGTTGCTTGAAGCACTTGCTCTGTATCAAAGGTAAGTTTTGAAATAAGAGAGCCTGTTGATTCTTTATCATGAAAAGCTACGGGAAGTGACATTATGTGTTCAAACAAGTTCTGTCTGATATCAGCAACAACATTGTTACCTACCCAAGCTAAGCAATAATTACCAACAAAATGACAAATACCACGCACAATAAAACACACAATAACGAATAGTGGTGCCCATTTCATAAAATTAGGATTAGCTCCTGAAAGACCTTCGTCTATCAATGGCTGTAATTGAGAGAAAAACAGAGTATCGACACCTGCATAACCTAACATACCGAGAATGGCAGCAATAAACCCTACTTTATAAGGTTTAGCATACGACATTAGGCGTTTAAAATTTTCCCATGTTGTTGCTTCAGTTAATGTTTTATCGCTAACTTGAGTGGTCGTTGCAGCAGTCTCTTTAGACATTAAGTCTCTCATTCATTTAATAAATACTTGTCTATTTTACCGATATTTAACGCTTACACCAACTAATTGACGATGAATAAAGGTAATACAGGCTTATAACTCATTACTGATTTGATAATAGCCAACTAATGGGCAAACCAGAATGGATACATTTCTTGCTTATATGGCGTTACTTTAATCTTTGTTTCGTGTGTATTGATTGAGGTTAAATTACTTTTATTAAGCTTAGCTTTGCCCATTATGCTTTCCTCATCGAGAAATTCCATCTCGATTTTCACCTCAACCATACCTGTATGGGCGGTGTTGAATGCTTGAATATTTTCATCCGTATACCTCTGTTGAACAATTGTAGACGGCATACGCCATCTATTCATAAAACCTGTACTATAAATAACATATTGGGGTGACACGGCCTGAATGAAAGTATGGCTTGATGAGGTTTTTGAACCATGATGAGGCGCAATAATTACATCGCTCTTTAATAACGGAGCCATATGAGTGTCAGCAACAAGTAACTTTTCAACGCGTTTAGAAATATCCCCCGTGAGTAATACACTGCTTGAACCATCACTTATTTTTATAACACACGAGTCATCGTTTTCATCTCCTACGTACTTATCATCATCTAATGGCCAAAGCACATTAAAGGTTAAACCCTGCCAATTAAAAGAGTCACCTTGTGTGCACCTGCTATCGCCTTTTAATTCAGGGTCATTAGCAATCAGTTCAGTAATATGGATGGATTCTTTTAAAACATTTAAGCCGCCAGCATGATCATTATCGCTATGGCTAATAATAACTTTATTTAACGCTGTAATTCCTTTGAACTTTAAATAAGGTAATACCGATGCCTCTACCATATTGAATCCGCTTGGGTAACTTGCGCCTGTATCATAAAGAATTGCTTTGTTATTTTTCTCAATAACAATACTCAATCCTTGCCCAACATCTAGCACAACGATCTTCCAATCAGCATCCTGTTTGTTAGTAATAACCAAATAAGCGATGAATGAAATGCTTATTAAAACAAGAAAACCAGCAGAGCTCTTTTTAACAGACAAAAAGCTGATCACCCCAACAACAGATAATAATAGGCTAATAATTACAATATCTATAAATGAAACACTCACTGTTGCCCAAGGTTGTTCCGCTAAAAATGTTAGCCAAAACCATACACCTTCAATGCTGAATAAAGCGAGTTGATATAAAGCCTCTGATAATAAATGACTAAAAGGCATTATTAATACAGCTAATAATGACAGTGGAATACTTGTAAAACTCATTACGGGTACAGCAAATAAATTAGCAAAAATAGATACGAAGGAAAGCTGAAAGTTGAACAACATCGAAATAGGTAACATAAATATACTTAAACTAAGTTGCACCCAAAAAAGTGATTTAAGCCACGTGCTTAATTTATTTTTACCCACAAAAGTATGCTTAAACCTCCAAGAAGTTAATAGAATTAAACTTACTGCATAAAAAGATAACCAGAAACTGCCACTGATCAAACTCATGGGTGTTGATATAAGTACAATAAATACAGTAAGAAACAACCAAGTAACTAAGCTACATTTAATGCCAACGATCCTGAAAGTCCAAAACAATAAAAGCATGATCAACGCTCTTACTGTGGGTAAAGAAAAACCTGCTAAATAGGCGTAATAAAAAGTAAGACTACAACTCAATAAAACAGCAAAGTACTTAATGTTATTTGATAGGAGAAAGTAACTGATATTAGAAGTGCTACTCATAAACAAACGTAACGGGAGTATTCTTAGTAAAAAATTAATCAACAAAAAGCTACCTGTCGCGATCAAACCGAGGTGAAGACCTGAGATAGCAATCAAATGCTGTGTATTGGTTTTATTTAAAATGGTCCAGATATTAGATTCGATTGTACTTCTTTCTCCGAAACTTAATGCGGTAAGCAGCGGAGATAAATCATGTTCAGGTAAAAGTTTAAGGGATTGTGAATATAGTTTTTGCCGGTGACTCGACGGTGTTTCAAGAGTGAAGTTTTGATTAACCTGCTTATCACGAGGTTTTACTACGTAACCTGTAGCGACAATTTGATTTTGTCTTAACCATACTTGATAGTTAAATCCACCTTTATTAGCTAAACCATTAGGTGGTTTGAACTTTACGTTTAAATTATACCTTCCGTCTTGTTGAATAATTTCGGTGGTTCTATTCCAATTCAATCGTAGAATAAATGGCTGCTCTAATACTTGTTGATTGATGTGTGATACTTCAAAGTTAAATTTATAATTGAATGTGTCATTTATTTTAGGTGAAGGCCCTGATATTCCATTATTACTTTTACCGTTCTTTTTATTATCGATATTAATGACTGTTTTTGAAGGAATACTTTTGACTGTACCTATAACCGTATGTGAAGTACTGAATATTTGGGTTGTGTCTAAGTTATTACGATCCCAAACGGCATTATATTGAAAGCCATTAAAGAGGATCCAAGCTGATCCAAAAAAAAATCCGCTAACAATTCGAGCTCTTTTAGTTAATAAACACGTTATCCCTAGTGCTATAAATAAAATAACACAAAAAAACTGTGGCACTATTGGCATAAATAGTGACAAAATAGCGCCAATAAAAAACGTGATTAGCCACCTATCCATAGTGATTAATTCCCCAAAAATCTAAATTATTGTATATATGCCTAAAAAGTTTCTTAAGCGCTTAATGCCAGATCCCCACTCTATAAAAAACAATAAATATTTACAAATTTTTGGCGGTTTATTACACAACGCGAGTCTTTGGCATTTAAATAGACGCTCGATTGCTAAAGCATTTGCAGTAGGTTTATTTTTTGCATTTGTTCCTGTGCCTTTCCAAATGGTACTTGCTGCAGGTATAGCTATTTTAGTTAACGCTAATTTACCGATTTCACTTGCTCTTGTTTGGATAACCAATCCACTCACTATGCCAGCAATTTTCTATTTGTGTTATTTAGTAGGTACTTGGGTAATCAATGCTCCAGAAAAAGCATTTGAGTTTGATCCTAGTTGGCAATGGGTTAGCGATAGCTTAACAACTATTGGCCCTGCATTTTTATTAGGATGCTTAATTTGCGCAACATTCTTCTCTATTGTTGGCTATGTTGGAATAAACATTATTTGGCGCTCATCAGTAGCAAAAGAATGGCAAAAACGTAAAAACTTACGAATTAAATAGCCGCTCAGCAGATGCCTTTCAGAATAAGGGCTATACTTTAGAATAAGAGCTAGTTATTGTTAATCATCAATTCTAAAGACCGTAATAATGAATTCATTAAAATCTTTATTCTTAGCCTATTTAAATGCTGGGGCTAAAAAACATAATTCAGATGAGACAAATAAGAAAATCTTTATTCTTCATCTGTTTGCTTTAATTGGCACTTTAATCACTGCTGTAGCTAGTGGTTTTGCGTATTCAAATCAAAATTTCCAACTCTGTCTTATCTTATCAATCGTTAGCTTTATTTTTACCTTAGGTCCAATAACACAAAAATACATTAACAATTACACCCTTTCCTCTTCGATCATTTTATATCAAGTCTATTTTTTAATGTTCTATTTGCTCTGTACTGGTGGTGCTAACCAAACAGGACCTTTGTGGATATTTTTAACGGCGCCTGTTACCTTTTTTATCTGTGGTTTAAAGACTGGGATATTTAATCTATCGGTATTTATCATGGTAGCCTCAAGTATTTTATTAATGCCTTTTGAATCTCTAGCTATCGCTTATTACCCATTAGATTTTAAATTACGCTTACTCTCTTCTTTTATTACAGTATCAGCATTAAGTGCCTTGTACGAATACGCACGAGAAAGTTCCTACCGTGCAATGCATGACATGAGCGATAAGTTTGAAAAGCTTTCGAAAATAGACCCTCTAACACAGTTATCTAACCGCAGAGATGCAACACACGTTATTGAATACGAACAACGTCGTTTGATAAGAAACCAAACAGAGCTCAGCATAATCATTTGTGACGTTGATAATTTCAAAAGAATTAATGATGAGTATGGTCATAATATTGGAGATGTAGTTCTTGTTGAATTAGCTAAAATATTTAAATCATGTGTGCGAACACAAGACACCATTGCACGTTGGGGAGGCGAAGAGTTTTTATTTATTCTTCCTTATACCACGTCAATACAAGCAGGCATTACAGCTAAAAAAATACATAAAGCCATTAAAGATAAATACCCACTGTCAAATGAGCATACTTTTGATGTTACCGTTAGTATGGGGATCAGTACGATGGTGGATGATAAAAATATTCAAACGGCAATATCTGAAGCTGATAAAAACTTATATAAAGCAAAAAATTCAGGTAAAAATAAAACATTTACAAACGATGCAGAAATATTACCTGACTAATGATACTTATAGTTGTCCTAGCACTTGTGCTGGGTCTATTTTAGTTGCACTCCAAGCAGGATATAAAGTCGCGACTAAAGAAAGAAACAAGGCTGTGATGACCGTTACATACACATCAGGGTAATGTAAGTAAGACGGTAGAAAATCAATAAAGTAAATATCTGATGAAAGAAAATGAATACCAAAGAACATTTCTATTTCACGAATAATATCCGTTAAATTATTTGCCAAATATATCCCCGAAAATGCCCCAGCAGTAACACCCACAATACCATTAACAAGTCCTTGGATCATAAAACTACACATAATGACAAAAGAGCTAGCCCCCATAGTTTTCAGTATAGCTATATCACCTTTCTTTTCGTTTACCGCCATAATAAGCGTCGAAACTATATTAAAACTAGCAACAGCAATAACAATAATCAAAACTATATACATCACCATTCTAACAAGTTGAATATCGTTAAAAAGATGGCCTTGTTCATTTGTCCAATCTGACACATAAACATAATGATCTAATTTATATGCAGCTTCACGAATAATTTTAGGCGCATTGAATACATTATCAACTTTGATACTTAAACCTTGTGCTTGACCTGGATTGTAGCCCATTAATGTAGATACATTATCAAACTGCATATAGGCATTCATGTCATCAACAACACCACCAAACTTGAATATACCAACAATAGTCACCTGTTGGGTGAGCGGAATAGGAAAGCTTTGATTAACATTATGATTGCCCTGAAGTGATACATGTTGCGGCAACAATAGCTGTACTGAATCACCTAGCGATAAAGCTAATTTTTTCGCGATACCCGCGCCGATAAGAATACCGTTAGGCTCAGACAAGTCATTCCACTTACCTTCAACAATATAATCAGCAATTGATGAAACTTGTTGCTCTAATTTTAGATCAACACCTTTAAGCTCAATGCCTTTCACTTGTCCTTTGTATTGCATCATTCCAGACACGTTGATCATAGGAGCGGCAGCAATAATGTGTTCAGACTTTAACACCTGAGCAGCTTTAGTATTCCATTGAGGAATAGGTGCATTTACACCAATAAGTTGCCCATGTGGAATAACAGAAAGGAACTTGTCAGCTAATGCTTTTTCAAAACCATTCATCGCAGATAAAACCACGATAAGTACCATAACACCTAGAGCTATTCCGACAGTAGAAGATGCCGAAATGAAAGAAGCAAACCCATTACCTTGTCGACTTCTTACGTAGCGTAAGGCTAAAAATAAGCTGAGTGGTTTAAACATTATTTAACAGCTTCCATCAATTTTAGGTGAACCTGGTTTTAATTGACCTTGTGTTAAGGTTAATTGGCGGTCCATTTTACTAGCTAAAACTAAGTCATGCGTCACAATAACAAAGCTTGTATCTAAGGTAGCGTTTAGCTCTCTGATTAACCCATATATCTGCTCAGCTGTATCAAAGTCTAAATTCCCCGTAGGTTCATCTGCCAGTACAATTGATGGGTTTGTAACTAATGCGCGAGCGATTGCAACACGTTGACGCTCTCCTCCCGATAATTCTGAAGGTCGATGTTCAAAACGATGAGATAAACTCACTTTAGATAACATTTCTTGCGCCGCTAATTTCGCTTCTTTGGGCGAAACGCCACGAATAAGTAATGGCATAGCGACATTTTCAACGGCTGAAAACTCCATCATTAAATGATGAAATTGATAAATAAAGCCAATATGTTTATTGCGGAAGCTTGCTCGTTCTTTATCAGATAAGGAGTGAACATTAACATCATTAATAATAACTTCACCTGATGTTGGCGAATCAAGAACACCTGCGATATGTAAGAATGTACTCTTACCACAACCTGAACTTCCAACAATAGCCAAAAGCTCGCCCGAGCTAACGCTAAGGTTTAATTCATCAAGTACTTTTGTTTCGTGCTTACCATTAAAGTACGATTTAGATACTGCTTTACACAGTAAACGATCACTCATTTCTTAAAACCTCTGCGGGTAATGTTTTAGATGCTTGATAAGCTGGATATAAGGTAGCTAAAAAGCTAGTAAATAATGCCGAAGCTATGATGATAATGACTTGATTCACATTCAGATCAATAGGTAAGTTCTGACCAGCAAAAGCAGCGCCAAGAACACTCACACCAATAAGCGATAAAATACTATTTAGATTTACTGTAATTAATGTCCCTAAAACAGAACCAATAATTACGCCCCAAAGACCATTAGATACACCTTGAACAATAAAAATATTTAAAATGTTTTTTCGATTCATACCTAATGTTTGAAGAATTCCTATTTCACCTTGCTTATCGATAACCACCATCACAAGTGCTGAAACGATATTAAAAGCAGCAACAGCTATAATTAAACTTAGCATCAGCCACATCATGTTTTTTTCCATTTTCACTGCGGAAAACAAAGCCCCTTGGCTATCATTCCATGTGGCAATATCTAAATTAGGTAATTCATTATGTATCTGTTTTGACAGCAAATCAGCATTAAAAGCATCATCAAGGTAGAGTCGTAAATGACTAATACCATCGCCCTTCTGCTTCAACAGTTTTGCTCCATAGTTGCTATGAACATAAACAACAGAACCATCGACCTCTGAACCTACGTTAAAGACACCAGAAACAGTAAATGTACGCTGAACAGGAATTCGTCCCATAGGTGTAAAGATAGTTTTATTAGGCAGTACAATACGTACTGTGTCACCTATTGATACATTCAACTTGTAAGCTAACGCTTTACCAATAACAACAGAGTATGGAGTATTATTTAAAGACTCCAGATCGCCTGAAACCATATTAGTATTAATAATATTATGTTGTTCAAATTCAGGAAGAATACCTACAACTAAAACACCTTGTAAGGCTTTGTTAGATTGAATTAAAGATTCTGATTGTAAAAGAGGAGTTACATGCTTCACATGAGGATAACTTAAAAGCTTTTCGCGAGCTTCTTGCCAGTTATTAAAAGTAGTATTATTGGATGAAGGAGACCCACCTGTCGATTTTAGGTCAACAACGATGTGCGGCACTATGCCTAAAATTCGTTTTTTTAACTCACCTTCAAAGCCATTCATCACAGAAACAACGGTGATAAGTGATGCGACACCTAAAACGATACCTGCTATTGAAAAAAAAGTAATAAAAGATACAAAACCAGAGTTTCTCTGACTTCTGCTATAGCGTAGACCAATAAAAAAACTTGCAGGTAAAAACATGAATAGTATTATTCTTAAACAGTTGATTTTATATTATATAATCGAACTATAAACTAAAATTCGATTAGATTGATAATTTATAGCATAACATAATCAAGTGAAACTCTATTATGATTAATAACGCAATTTTGTAATCAAATTTGAATAGTAGAAAACAGCTAAATAAATGTTAATTAATATTTTTTAAGTGAGTATTTGTTAAAAGCCTTTTATACTCAATGAATAAACAAGTGAAGGTTGAACTAATGTCAGACGAACAGATCGATTTAAAATTAAAACAGTTTGATGAATTTTTTTCCATAACACATCAATTCAACATTAATGTTCAACCATTAGTGGATGGCAAAAGTATTCCATATAACGACTTTGTTAATGACATGCCTACTCCGTTTAAACTAGCTAATGATATAGATATATTAGACCAAGAAGCCTTAGCTCCTTTAGGTGCAATATCAGGTATAGCGGGTCAACTCGTTCAATATTTAAATTATCAAGCTAAAAAAATCGATCTACTTGTTGATCACATACTTAGTGAACAAGATAATAAAGCGTTTCGCTTTCAAGGAATAACCTTTGGAGGTGGCGGTATTGAATTTATTAGTGATACAGCACTTTGTCTGAATGATGTTATTGAGTTGAAAATATTCTTAACACATATCAATTGCGCTATATATTGTCATTCAGAAATTATATCTGTTGATGAAAAGTCATTACAAGTTACTGATGGAATTGATGCTGCTAGCAATGAAAAACAATACCACCATAAAGTTATTTTCCGTCACATAAGAGAAGATGACAGAGAAAGACTCGTTCGCTCAAGTCTTCACCTTCAATCTAAACAATTACAGCAGCTCGCAAAAGAGCGTCATAAGCAATCAAACCAATAAGGATGTCATCATGTCAACAATAGGAATTATCATCGCATTAATCGCTTTAGGGCTAATAGTAGGTGGCATTTTATTATTAAAGCAATCAGCTAAAAAATTCAATTTATCGGAACAACAACTTGAAGATATAAATAAACGTAATGTTGAATTAGAACAAGAAGAGAAAAAAGAAGAATAAACTCTTTTTACACATCAACTACGATAAAGCGTTTTGATCAGATGAAAACCAAATTTTGTTTTTACAGGACCATGAACTTTATAAAGCGCTTTTTTAAAAACCACATCATCAAATTGCTTAACCATTTGCCCTTTTTTAAACTCCCCCAAATCACCGCCCTTCTTTTTAGAAGGACAAATTGAATGTTTTTTAGCAAGTGCCGCAAAATCAGCTCCTTTTTCTAATTGAGAAAGTAGATCTTGTGCGAGTTTTTCAGTTTTCACTAATATATGTATTGCGCTGGCTGTTGCCATTAGAGTCACCAAATTAATATTTTTCTTATTATATATTACATCATTCATTAGGATCTGTTGATCTTTCAGGGTTAAATTTTATTCAATTTAAAACGGATTTAATCGCGATGTGAGCTTTGTCTAATAGTTATTCTATTAAAAAAGCGAACAGCAATGAGTAAATTCGTTTTAAATGAACCTAAAGGGCAGCATGTGTTTGAAATTTATACCACGTTATCGTCTGCTCAGGTAGCCAGCTACACGTCTCATACTCTGCTTTGTCTAAATATCAAACATCTTGCTGTAAAAATAATCTCGAAAAATAAACAGACCCTAACCACAAATACCAAAACATCACTAAATTTTAATTAGGTTATTTTGCTCTAAGCTTTTTTCATATAGACTGAGGCAATTTTAACAATTGAGAATATGAAATGGCTTCTATCAATCATTTATTTGAAAGTAATATTAAATGGGCTGAAGATATCAAAAAAGAAACGCCTGACTTTTTCAAGCTCCTTTCAGAGCAACAATCTCCTGAATATTTATGGATAGGATGTTCTGATTCTCGTGTTCCAGCAAATACCTTAATGGGCTTATTACCTGGTGAAGTATTTGTTCATAGAAACATTGCTAATCAAGTAATACATACTGACTTAAATTGTTTATCTGTAATTCAGTTTGCTGTAGATGTTTTAAAAGTAAAGCATATCATTGTTTGTGGTCATTATAGCTGCGGTGGTATTAAAGCTGCTCTTGATGATAAAAGCCATGGTCTTATTGATAATTGGCTGAGACATATTGAAGATGTATATCGCTTTCATAAAGAGCAACTTGATACAGTTAAAGATCTAGATAAGAAAGCTGATTTAATGAGTGAATTAAACGTAATGGAACAAGTTGTTAATGTTTCGAAAACCACTATATTGAAGAATGCTTGGAAAAATAATCAAGAAATTACCGTACATGGTTTTATTTACAATGTGCATGACGGAATTTTAAAAGACTTAAATGTTTCTGTTGATTTAAGCTCGACTAAATAATCATCGCTTGAATTAGGTTGATATTAAATATCTTATTTCAGAATGAAAGTGTAGTTAAACTTATTACTTCACTTTCACTCCATACTCTAATTGATTAAATGTCATCGCCTTTGAACTTAAAACACTAAGTCTAGGGTATGATGATCTTTCAGGGTTAAATTTTATTCAATTTAAAACGGATTTAATCGCGATGTGAGCTTTGTCTAATAGTTATTCTATTAAAAAAGCGAACAGCAATGAGTAAATTCGTTTTAAATGAACCCAAAGGGCAGCATGTGTTTGAAATTTATACCACGTTATCGTCTGTTCGAGTAGCTAGCTACACGTCACAGACTCAGCCTTGTCTGAATATCAAACACATTGCTGTAAAAACAATCTCGAAAGGTCAACAGACCCTAATGTTAGAATTAAAATAATTTATAGCTCCTAATCCGCCATAACTTAATAAAACACGCATAATAGCCATTCTAGTGCCGAGAACTCTTATTAAAGCTGCAAACCAAACACCTAAAGTAAATAAGCTTATATTAGCCCCAATGGAAGGTGTTATTGATCCTTTGATGCGCAAGATACTCTGCACAATAAATGATTACGATCTATGTATTACAGAGTTTATTAGAGTGGTTGACTCTCTTGTACCTAAAGTTATTTATCATAGAATTTGTCCTGAATTACATCATGGCTGTGTCTCCAGCAACAATACACCATTGCGTATACAACTTTTAGGGCAAGAGCCTACGTGGATGGCTGAAAATGCTGTCAGAGCTATTGAGCTAGGCTCTCATGGTATTGATGTAAATTTTGGTTGTCCTGCTAAAGCCGTTAATAAAAGCAAAGGTGGAGCTGTCTTACTCGATGAGCCTGAAAAAATTTACCAAATACTTTTAGCAATCAAGCAATCGATAAGTAGTGAACACCCCCTTTCAGCAAAAATACGTTTAGGCTTTAATGATACTTACCTTTTCGATGAAGTTGTTTCAGCTATAGAGTCTTCAGGCGCTAATGAGCTGACAATACATGCTAGAACAAAACTTAATGGCTATAATCCACCCGCTTATTGGGAATATATTAATAGAGCAGTATCTACAACAAATATCCAAATTAACGCTAATGGTGAGATATGGAATAGTGATGATGCATTTAAATGTATTGACGTATCAAACACTAAAAACCTGATGCTAGGTCGAGGTGCTCTTTCCTTACCAAATATTGCAAATACAATTAAATATAATGAAGAGGAGATGAGTTGGACTGATTTAAAAGAGTTATTACTTGTCTATAGTGACCTTGAGTTGAATGGGGATAAAAGTTTTTACTTCTCTAGCAGGTTAAAACAATGGCTTAAATATTTGAAATTGCAATATCCTCAAGCAGAGCAACTGTTCCAATCTATCAAAAGACTAAAAAACAAAGATGAAATATTACACTTTATCCATACTATAAATTAATACTCCATTAATCCTTACTTATAAGAATATAGAAGATCTAAGCTGACTTAATTAAGTAATACCAAACGGATTAATTTATTGCTCACTTAGCGAGAATTTAAAGGCTTAGAGGCACAGGTTCATAGTTCCAGACTGAACCTAAGCACCTACATCCATGTAGGCGAGGCATTGATTGAAGAGAATGGTTATTCTCGGTAACTGCTCCTGCGTTACCCTAATGTCCTACATCCATGTAGGAACCTTGTCAAAATCAATAACGCGGCATATGAGCCTTTAAATTCTCGCCCTTCGGAAGCTCATTAGCAAACTGATAACATCACAAAATTAAAAAAATATAGAATAACTATGTTTAATCAATTTTGCTTGTTCTAAGCTTGCTAATGTAGCTCTAAGTTGCTCAATAAATTAATCCGTTTGGTATAAATCTAATATCTTAACTCTCAAGACTCTTACCTTAAGCCAATCATCTAAGCTATCTTAATCAGCTAACTCATTTTTTTAAGTGTTTGGTAAATCATAAGTAAAGATTAAACGTTTTAATGAACAACGCCATCTTGATATAAAGCTCACTTTCATATAAAACAAACATTCATTTCTATAAGCCTTTTAAAACCTACTTACTACCTCACGAAACCTTTTAGTCAATTTTAAAGTTTATTGATCTTATACCAAACGGATTAACTTATTGCTCTCTTAGCGAGAATTTAAAGGCTTAGAGGCAAGGCATTGATTGAAGAGAATGGTTATTCACTTGTCAAAATTAATAACGCGGCATATGAGCCTTTAAATTCTCGCCCTTCAGGAGCTCATTAGTAAACGGATAACATCACAAAATTAAAAAAATATAGAATAACTATGTTTAATCAATTTTGCTTGTTCTAAGCTTGCTAATGTAGCTCTAAGTTGCTCAATAAATTAATCCGTTTGGTATTAACTCTAGCTGAGGAAAGTTATTTCTATATATATTGGAAGGACAAGTAAATAGATCGAGATAACTGGAAGTATATTCAGAGGGGCTTAACGACAAAATATGATAATTCAGATATAAAAAAACCAGCATATATGCTGGTTTTTATTAAGCCGCTATTAAGAAGTTAAATAGAAACTTTTTTACGTTGAGCAGTATCCTTGATAAAACCAGACCAGCCTTTTGCAGCTCTCTTAGTTTTAGGATCTTTCATTGCTTTTTCAATCGCATTATTAGCTAATTTGTATTGTTCTAAATAGAAATGTGCTTCAGCAATACTCATGTATAACTGACCTCTATTATCAACACCAAGTTCTAATGCTTTATTGAAAGCAACGATAGAGCTCTTAAATTGCTCATCTTGCTTAAGTAACATACCTTGCTTGCTGTAATATTTAGCTTCATTGGTCATCTTAGCCAATTCGCCATAATATTTAGCCGCTTTATCGATATGTTGAGCCGCATGCCAAGCATTTGCTAAAGTAGATAAGTTTTTATCATCTCTTTTAACTGTACCTGATGCAATATGCTTCTCTAACAAGGTTGCAGATTTAAACGGTATCGCTTTTTGTGAATATAAACTAGCAAGTACTTTAATTTCAGACTCTTTCTCAAGGTAACCTTGTTTATAAGCTAAATCTAAAGTGGCTAATGCCTTATCATAATCTTCAACTAATGTATAAAACTGACCTAATTGTACCCAAAATGTTTTAACATCTGGAAACAATTGAACTGCCGTTTCTAAAACATTAACCGCATCTTTAAACTTTTTACGCTCGTAATAAGAGGTAAGTTTTAAAATGTAAGGATTTTGACTTTGTTTATCACCAAAAGCTGCTATCGCTTTATCAGCTGGAGCAATAACTTTATCTAGTTCTTGTAAAGAATAGTGAGCATTGGCAATTTTCACCCATGTGTCACCATCCGATTTACCAGTAAAGTCCATCCATCGATTATAGTTTACTAATGCTGGTCTATATTTTTGCGTTTGCATTTGTAAATCAGCTACTAACTTAATTGCATCACCATGATCGCCTTCATTAAGGATATCTGGTTTTATTGCCATTTCTAAGTATTTAATAGCTTCTTCTTCTTTATCACCCATAGTTGCATACATGATAGCGATAAAGCGATTAACATAAGCTTTGTCGTAATCTTTCTTAGCATCTATATCTAATAAAATTTGTAATGCACCAGGGATATCATCAGCAGAATACAATTCAAATGCAGCAGCAACTTTTTTACCAACAGATGGGCCAACAAGTTGTGTTGGTCGTTTAGCTTTTTCTTCAGTACCAACTCCTGCTGCAAAAGCAGTCGAAGTTAGAGGTAACTGCATTGCAGTTACCGAAGCAGCAATAACTAAAGATAAAATAACCTTATTCATAATTAGCTACCTCCATCCATTTTAAAGTCTAGTTGAACAGATAAACCAGCTTGACGCATAGGCTTACCATCAACAACTTTAGGTTTATACTTCCACTTACGAAGTGCACGTTTAGCTTCTTTATCAAAAACACGTTTAGGTTGTGCTTCGATAACTTCTACGTCTTCAACTCCACCAATTTCATTGATTGTAAATGAAAGTTTAACCCAACCTTCTTTACCATCACGAGCTGCTTGCATTGGATATTTAGGTTCAATACGAACAATTGGTGTTGCATCTCCATCGCGTCCAAAACCAGCACCCGGTGCAGATATACCTGCATTCGCTCCTGACAACTTAATACCAGGCATGTTGAAACTAATGCCACTTGTATTGTTGTTAGCTTCAGGCTCTGGAGCTTGAGGCTTAGGTGGAGACTTAGGCGGCGGCGGTGGCGGCGGCGGAACACGTCTACGTGTTTCTGCTGACGACTTCGGCGGCGTAGTGTTAACTTCTACTATTATGTTCTCTAATTGCTCTTCCTTGTTTCTATCACCGCTAGAAACAAGAAATGCCATAAATGAAAATAGTACAAATGTTACCCCGGCGCCTAGTAGTATTGATACTAAAAAGCGAACCATAAGTTACCCCTTAGCTGCAGCAATAGAAATTCGGTCTATACCTGCATCTTTAATTGCATCCATCACTTTAACAACAACACCATGTTTAGCGTCTTTGTCAGCTTGAATGATAACAACGTCAGTAGGTTGTTCAGCTAATGCTTTTTCAATGTTAGCGGCTAAACGTTCGATATCTACACGACGTTTATCAAACCAAACTTCACCAGTATCTTTCACCGCAATGAAAATATTTGCTGATTTTTGTTTACTTTGATTCGCTGCTTTAGGTTTATTAACTTCAATACCAGCTTCTTTAACAAAAGAAGTAGTTACAATGAAGAAGATCAGCATGATGAATACGATGTCGAGCATCGGTGTCATATCAATTACTGCTTCTTCGTCTTCACGAGTACGTTTACGTGCCATTCGAATTTCTCTCTAGTGATGAGGTAAACTGTCAACCAGTTTAGCCTTTGCTAGTTTAACTTTAGCGTCTAATCTTGAGCTAAAAAATACACCTGATAATGCAGCTACCATTCCTGCCATTGTAGGAATTGTTGCCATAGATATACCTGCAGCCATTAAACGTGGGTTACCAGTACCTTGTTGCGCCATAACTTCAAACACACCAATCATACCTGTAACCGTACCTAATAGTCCGATAAGAGGACACATAGCTACTAAAGTTCTAATTGTGAGCATACGCTGCTCTAATAATTCTGTCGCTTCGGAGATCCAAGTATCTCTAATACGATGTGCATACCAAGACGTAGTGTCTTCACGTGCATCCCAACGTCCAACGATATCGTCTTTCATTTTTGGGTACACAGATGATAAAAACCAATAACGTTCTATCATCAATATCCACATCAAAAAGAGAGCGAAGGCAACAACATAAAGTACATTACCACCTGTCGCAATAAAACTCCTGACAGATTCTATAAGCTCTATCAGGAATAACATTATTTAGACTCCTTCTCAGCGATTGCAGCAATTAAACCAGCGCTTTGCTCGTCTAATTTTTGAAGTACTGATTTAGCACGACCAGCAATTACACTGTGAATAAGAATTAGAGGTAATGCACAAATAAGACCTAAAGCAGTTGTAACAAGTGCTAATGAGATATTACCAGCCATAATTTTCGGGTCACCTGTACCAAACAACGTGATTGTTTGGAACGTCATGATCATACCGATAACTGTACCTAATAGACCCATTAATGGAGCTATAGCAGCAAACATTTTGATTAAGTTAATACCACGGTCAACTTTTGGAGTTTCACGTAAAATACCTTCATCAAGTTTAAGTTCAAGCGTTTCAGCATCAACAGACTTGTTGTCATGGTAAATTTGAAGTAAACGACCTAGAGGGTTGTTTGAGTTAGGTTGGTCAAGGTTTTTCTCTTGAGCTCTAATCTTAGCACTCATAGAACCTAAAACGATGAAACGTTCAAGAGCAATTAAGATACCTAAGAATAATAAAGCCGTGATAGCGTAACCAACTTCAGCACCTTGATGGTAAAATTCCATTAAAGTACGTTTACGAGTTTCTAGCGCTAAGATACCACCACGAGATGGATCAACATAAACTGGAGCATAACCAGAAGATGTATTGAAGAAGCTTGAAGCTGTACCTGAAATATAGCCAGCAGGTTGCTTAGCTAAAGGTTGAACTTGAGATACTTCATCATTGTAAGTTAAATAACCGCTATCAGAAACTAAGTTAAAAGTACCGATACGAGTTACAGACTCAGTTGACTTAGAACCATCTAGTGCAGTTACTTCAACGTTAAATTGTGAAACTTCACCTGATTGAGTCATTTCAGTTTGTAATGCAAACCATAATTCTTCTAAATCTTCTAAAGCTGGAATCTCTTTAGAGTTAGCGATACGGCTTAATGCTTCACCACGACCTGGGTATTCAGCACTTACAATTGAAGATGAGATAGCACCGAAAGCATCAGCAGCTGCAGAACGACTCACACCGAACATTTCGCCTAAAGTACCTTTAGCATTATCAAGTTCAACTTCTTTTTGAGCTAATGTAATTTCGTTAGCTGCATATTCTTGAGTTAAACGTTTGTTACGAGCATTTTGATTTGCTAATTCATTTTGAGCTTTTTTCAAAAGTGCTTGCTTGTCAGCACGTGCAGCAATAAATTCTGCTTCACGTTTTTTATCAAGTTTAGCTACTGAAATTCTGTCAGCTTTAACTTGGTTTAAAAGGTCATTTAAATCGTTTGCTGAAGCTGAAGCTGCTAATGTAAAAGAAGCAGAAAGCATTACATAATTAAGAAACTTTTTCATTATTTAGCTCCTGCTGCAAATACTGGTAATTTTGTTAAATCCATTGGTAATTGTTTACGTGCCATAGCAATGGTTTCTTTAACTGCTTTGATATATTCATCTCCTAATACATCCCATGAACGAGTATTGTTGTTCCAAACCCATGCATTTTTCATATCTAATGACTGAGCAACGAAAGCAACTCTACCCATGTGAACGAAGTCAGCAGTGATAGTACGATCGCCTAAATCAAGTTCACCTTGGTAAGCTTCAAAAGCTGTACCGTAGTTTGCTTCAATTTCGTAAGCTTCAAGAACTAAACGGAATTGCTCAGAAGTAGTAACGTTTGAGTCACTCATTACTGTACGTAAGCCTGCGATACGATCTTTACGAGTATCAATAGCCATTGGAACATCAAGTTCTACAAACTTTTCTAATGTTTCAATCATTTTGTACATTAATGGAACAACACCTTGTTTAACTTTATCAACGCCGTCAATTTGCTTTTGAAAAGAAGCAATGTTTTTAACTTGGTCGTTAACCATAAGTTGAACATGATCGTTATAGCCAGCTAATACTTCAGCTTCGTCAACTGTATTACGGTATTCACCTAAAAGATCAATGGTTTGTTCATAAATGCTATCGATTTTCTTTTGAGACTGAACCGATGCTTTGAAAGTGCGAGCTTCTGCTGATTGTAAATCAGATAACTGATCTGCAACTGCAAAAGTGCTTGCTGCTAGTGTTATTGCGCCAATCACTGATGAAGCGATAAGGCTTTTTTTACTTAATTTGGACATAGTTCCCAACCAATTGCTATTGAATTTTGATAACAAATATTATTGTTAACGCAAATGAAATTATCTAATTAAATTTTACGCATTACTTTATTTCTCTAGAATAAGAATAATACGATATTCCCAGTTGACACTGGTGTCAACAAAAGAGAATAAGTTTAAAAGATTTTTATAGAAGACTTTCTTTGTGTTTTATAATGTTATACCCAGAAAAATACTACACAAGAATAATATGTTTATCAGTAATTATAATTAAAGTGTTTATCCATAAAACTTTTAGTTTCCACACTATACTTATATTTGCCAGCATATGTTTTACTAATTCATTCGTACTAAGTCAAACATTCTTATAATAAAAGTTAAATAAAAGTAAGTTTTTGGTTATTTTTTCTCATATAAGTACATTTTTCACTCAAAAAAGTATTCATCCCCTCTACTCGTCAATTTCATAATAATGTCGATTTTATGGGCTAAAAACACATTAATTAGCGTCAACTCAAAACATGAGGCGCCTTATTAATTTAATATGATACACTTCCTCTCCGAATTTTTATGAATAGCTAGGAAATGACCTTGACCGAAGTGGTTCTTGATCTTAATACATGGATTACATTATGTAGTATCGGTTTTATAGCCGGAATGATTGATGCTATTGCTGGTGGCGGTGGAATGTTAACTATTCCCGCACTACTTACAGCAGGACTTCCTCCTCACTTAGCTTTAGGCACAAATAAACTTGCAGCTTCATTCGGCTCTTTCACAGCTTCTGTCGCATTTTATAAGAAGAAACTTTTTAATCCCGTGTTTTGGAAATACTCGTTATACACAACAGCCGTCGGCGCAGTTGTAGGTACCTTGATAGTTAATCATTTAAGTACTGGATTTTTAGAGATAGCTCTACCTGTTGTTATCGTATTAACCGCTATATATACCGTATTTTCGAAAAATGTAATTAAAGAGTCAACAGATCTTCCTAAACAAGATAAACAGTTATTTACTAAGCAAGTTATACAAGGGTTAACATTAGGGTTTTATGATGGTGTTGCGGGCCCAGGAACAGGCGCATTTTGGATGGTATCTTCTACAATACTATATAAAATTAATATATTAATTAGTAGTGGATTAGCGCGTTCAACAAACTTTGTAAGTAATTTCTGTAGTTTATTAACCTTTATTTATTTAGGTCACGTAAATTTCATCTTAGGTTTATCGATAGGTATTTTCATTATGTTGGGCGCGCTAGTCGGGTCACATTTTGCTATAAAGTTAGGCAGTAAATTTATTCGTCCTGTTTTCGCAGTAATCGTTATTGGTATGGCTATCAACTTAGCTTATCAAGCTTGGTAAAACACCTATGAAAAATTCAGTTTCTATAGAAAAAATATACCTCATACTTGCTGATTTAGAAGAAACAGCTTTAGCGCTAGATAGTAGTAATAGTAAATTAAAGGCACATTCTTTATTACAAGACTCTCCTATGTTTTCTATAGATTTATTTAATACCAAAAGTGATTTGTTTAATGACTACGTTATAGAAATCAAAAATAAAACATTACAACTTGAACGCTTGATTAAAAATAAAAATGAAGAGTTATCAAAATACCAAATCGAGCTTATTGAAAAACAAATATCATCTTTACATAATGCTTTTCAGTCAAATAAAAATATCCATGATGAAGCCCAAAATCGTTTAAATGCAATGGCGAGTCGTAGATATAAAAAAGCGGTAAAAGCCGTTATTCAACCTACACAAAACCTATATCAAAACTTATCAGAACATCATGAATTTGAACGTCGACTTTCACAAATGCTGCAAGACAAAGAACAAGAACGTGTTCAAGCTTCGAATACTAATTTTGATAAAGTATCTCAAGAGGTTCTCACATTACACCAACGATTAGGTCGATGTAGACAAGCAATCTCAAAAATAGAAACTGACATTGTTAAGTTTGAGAGTCGTAACTAGCCCCTTTTAAAAAATCATATTAATATACACTTCAATAAAATATAAACTTAAATAGCTTTATTCACCAAGTATCAATCTGTTAAATGTTAAATCTCTCTGTTTTCGAATATACTGTCTATACTTGGCTTTAGATGATTAATTTAGGAAACTTTGATGAAAATATCTGACGACATTCATAATTATTATGAAAAATTAGTTTCACAGCATTTTGTTTTAATGAAAGTTGATGAGAAGTATGACGAAGATTTTATTGCTGATCTAACATGTGTTGTACTTAACCAGCTACCTACTCGCTATATTAGACATGAAGTAGACATGGCATTTTATTCGCCAGCCTCTGAACGTTTTGAAATGGAAAGCAAAGTAAAAAAAGCAATAGAAAAAGCGATAGAGTTTATGACATTACATCATACAGAATAAACACAGAGAATTAGAGCCTAGCTATCTATTAATTATAAGTACCATATTTATTAGCTTTACTGATTAACGTAACAAGAATTTAATCAGTAAAGTATTGATAGGACTTACTCAATCACTCTCATATCAAGTCTCTGCACAAATTTTTATATCACTCATTGCTAGTAGCTTCTTCATTGGTAACCTATGAGCGACATAATCACAGCATATTAAGAATACAAAACTAGAGTCCTTAGAGTATCTACCTACTCGTTTAGTACACACTATTTATGTGTACACGCTTTGAAGTAATCAGAAGTGACCAATCAATCCTATTATGTAAAAACCTCATCAGCAATCAATAGTATTTTTCAATCTCAGATCTAGCTTTATAAGTTTTCTTATTTCAAAATAAAACACATTCATAGCCCTCCTATTACAAGTATATCTGAGGACAAACTCACAAAGTGTAACGGCTATAAAAACATTCATTGAGATTATTACTAATAAAATTTAACTTATACGCTAGCTTGATAGTTTTTCTTTCTTCAAGGTAAATTTCGCGTCAATAGCTAGCCTATTACAAGTAAATTTAACGATGATGAAAGTAAAATTAGCTGTTATAGAAGAATATATTAAGCCGAGATCAGGTTATTTAGATAACCTAGAGCCTAAATAATAAGGCTGCCATAATGTTTAAAATCGTTAAAAGGTAATTTAATAGAATGCTGGATACAATAATAGATAATAAAAAGGTTTAAAGATTCAATATATAAAATAGAAACGATTAGAATTTATAAAAAGAGGATATTAGATGGTAAGAAGTGGTGGTAACCAAATCAGCCACACCTCGGCACATGAGTTCTTCGCTGCAGTTGCTTCCTTCCGGACCTGGCTGAGTTCACAAAGTATCATTGCGAGGGGACCGAAGTGGTCACCATAGAGCTTGTTTAACGGCAGGGATTATCCCTAAACCGTTAGCGTGTTGCAAGTACTAAAATCATGATTTGTTTCGTCTGCTTTTTTTTCATACAAATATAAATAATCAAGTATTCATTCAAAGAAGAAATCATACTAAAAGCAGAGTCGATTAATGATCTTTATTAAGTTTCTCGTTAATTTCTAGCAGTACAGATTTAATAATAAGTAAATTGTCTTTACCTATACGAAGCATTAGTTTGTCTGCATCATCTAAAGCTTCAATTTCAGCTGATTTATATTGGTACATAACACTAGGACGAATCAGTTCAGCGCTTTCTTTAGGAAACTCTAAATCTAAAACTTTGGTTATAGAAGCTTGTAACACTTCATCAAACTCTTTATCTGGGTAGCCTAACTCTGAGTATGCTTGAACAATTAAAGGATGTAATTCTTCATACCATTCTACTAAGGTCTCAGTATCTGCAGCTCTAAACAAATCAACATATAAAGAAAAGCGCTTGAAGCTTGCTTCATCAAGTTTAAATACTTGGCTTTCTTCATTTAGGGTATTATCCACGGCCTCTTGTTTCGCAATAAAAGAACTCTTAGGTTTAATAAAAGGGCTATGGCTGTATACAACACTTCCTTGAGCAAAGTTATCTACGAATACAACAAATCTGCGGATCATGTCTTCATCAATCAATAGTTCGAGGAGTTCTTTTCTCCAAATAATGGCTGATAATTTTTCTTGTACCCAAGAGTCACTGTCATCTAATATTGGTGTAATAGGTATGATTTCAGGCTCGAGTAGTTCTTGTGTCGGTATTTCTGTTTGTGATGGTTCATCAGGAAGTGAAGTAGTGAAGCTTTCATCAATGGGCTCGTCAATGGCAGGCGGAAACTCTAAAGGCGCCTCAATAACAACAGGTTCATCAATAATGACAGGTACTTCTTCAATTTGAGGATCAGAGAGTAAAAACTTCCAAGCTAAAAACACACCAAGAACAATAACGATGATTATTGTAACAAGAGCCCATGAGGATGGTTTTGTTTCATCTGAAGACATATTCATAACAACCTTATTTAACTTAAAAACACGTTCTACTAGAGGGTAGTATAATTCGTGCTTGAGATAATCATATTATTATTATGTATCTTTTTGTTTTAAGTGTCTGCAGTTGTTACAAAACAAATTCGACACTTAATTATTTATGTAATAAAACACAAGATTAGCCAGACAATGAGATAATAATATTGTTAAATTTTTACTGTTTTTTTACTTATATCGTATTCGCGAAGTTTATTGGCTATAGCCGTATGGCTTAAACCTAATTTTTTAGCGAGTTGTCGAGTACTTGGATATGCTGGATAGAGCTTTCTCAGCAAGTCAGCTTCATATTTTTTAACCGCTTCGTCTAAAGTCCCTTCGAAGTCTTGTTCTAAATATCCGTGTTCGCGGGTATAAGCGGGCAGTTCGAGATGCTCTATCGCAATCACCTGCCCTTCGATTAAAGATACCGCTCTAATAAGCACGTTTTCTAATTGTCGGACATTGCCAGGCCATGGGTAATATTCGATAAACTCACGACAGTCATCAGACATTGAAAGATTGGTAGCTCCAATTTTAAGTCCTGATTTAGCAATAAAGTATTCGGCTAAAGGAATAATATCAGAACGTCTTTCTCTTAATGATGGAATACTTAAACCTAAAACATTCAAACGGTAATAAAGATCTTCTCTGAACAAACCTTGCGAAACCAGTTGTAGTAAATCTCGTTTAGTTGAACCAATAATACGCACATTTACATTTATTTCTTGTTCATCATCTACTCTTCTAAAATGACCATCTTGGATCACTCGTAATAATTTAGTTTGTAGCTTAGGCGACATCTCACTGACTTCATCAAGAAAGATAGTTCCACCATTCGCTAATTCAAATAGCCCTTTTTTACTTGATGCTTCACCACGTAAACCTAAGCCAAACAACTCAGTTTCAGCCGAGTCATCAGGAAGAGCAGCACAACTTAAGGTCATAAAAGCGTGCTCTGCCCTTTCACTAGCTGCATGACATGCACGTGCTAAAAGCTCTTTACCTGTACCTGTTTCACCTGATAACAAAATAGAAGAGTCAGAAAGCGCCATTCTTCTCGCTTCTCTGATAGCTTTCCTCATCGCACCACTAGTTGCTTGTATACCAGCAAAGTTATTATCATCAATTTGTTTAAGTGCGCTAACCTGTTGCCCTAGCCTACTTTCAGATTTCAAAATAACGATAGCGCCAGCTAAAACATGATCGTTGTCACCTTCACTAACATGTATTGGCATTAAGTCAGCAACAAAGTCTTCGTTATGAAGTTTTAATCGAATGGTTTGCGCTAAAACCTCATGATGATCTAACCACTTATTAAAGTTAAAACCTTTTAGAATACTATTAACTTGCTCGCCAACTAAAGCGTTTTCTCTGTTTCCTACCATTGAGGAAGACAGATTATTGAGCATTCGAATTTGCCCTTTGGCATTTATCGATATGAAGGGATCTGGGAAGTGTTTAAGCAGTGTTTCAAATTCATTTTTTTCCCTTTCAGATGGCATAAAAGGAATAGTTTTTACATCGTCAACTGCATCGATCAAACGTAGTTGTGGCATGATTTGTTGTAGCTCAACAAAGTCTATATTTGGCGTATTAATAAAAACATGTCCAGATTGATGTAATTCAATACCGACTAAATCTATATTATGTTCAACAAATATAGCGGTTATTTCTTGAAGAATACCAACCCGATTACGACAAAATAGTTCTAAGCGCATACAACAAACCTAAATAATGAAGAGACATACACTTTAATGTAAACTAATAGTTACAACAATAAAAATATCGACACTAAGTACATAATTCTTAATATATTTAGCTAAGTTTAGGACGAATAGATATATTCGTCCTGAATCACAAACTTAGAGGTGGGAAACTCTGAACTTCTAAAACACTAGAGATGCTTATAAAAGTTTATCTGTTTTAGCTGCACAAATAAGATCATTCTTGTGTAAACCACTAATTGCATGAGTCCACCAAGTAACCGTTACTTTGCCCCATTCAAGTAAAGTCCCTGGATGATGAAACTCTTCTTCCGCAAGCTCTGAAACTTTATTAGCAAAAGCCCAAGCAAGTTTATAGTTTTTGAAGGTGTACACTCTTTCCAACATCATTACATTGTCTTTAACAATAGGTGTCCAATCTGGGATTTCTTTTAAAAGTACCGCTAGCTCTTCATCAGTAACTGCAGGAGCTCCTGCTTGGCAAGCTTCGCATTTTTGTGTTGATAATTGATCAGTCATTGAATTTATAACCTCTTTTTAATGAGTAAATATAAGTGAGTGTTCTTTAATAATTATGAATATAGTGCTTCATATAAACCAAGTTCTTTGGCTTCTTCAACAAATGCCATAATTTCTTCTACTTCAAACTTTCTAATATCATCTAAATTTTTCACCTTGTTTAAGGTGTAATAAATAGGCTGAATAATATCGATTTTATAAGGTGTTCTTAATACATCTAAAATATTTAGCGGCACACGTTTTACATCTTTACCATAAACCGCATGTTTCGTTTCTTTAGGTGAGGATAGTATGCCTCCACCATATAGCTTAATACCATTTTCAGTATCTAATAAACCAAACTCTACGGTAAACCAATATAAGCGCGCTAAGAATACACGTTGCTCTTTGGTCGCATTAAGTCCCATTTGACCGTACGCTTGAGTGTAATCTGCAAACGATTGATTGGTCAGCAATGGACAGTGTCCAAAAATTTCATGAAAAATATCAGGCTCTTTCAAGTAATCAAACTCTTCTCGTGTTCTGATAAAAGTCGCTACAGGAAATTTACGTTCGGAAAGTAATCTAAAAAACTCACCGAAACCGATAAGTGCATTTACAGGCTCACACTGCCAACCTGTTGTACTTTTTAATACCTTACTAACTTCAGGTAATTGAGGAATTCTGTCTAAAGGTAAGTTTAATAGTTTTAGACCTTGGGTAAATTCATCACATGCAACGCCTTCCACAACCTTTAATTGTCGAGTAATTAATTCATTCCAAATTGAGTTTTCTTCATCAGACCATTCTATAAAGCCATTTTTGTCAGCTTGTCTTGATTCATATATTGTTGATTTAGCCATTTCTACAAACCCTTGTAATTACCATTAACCGAAAATGTTTTTCTATATCGGATGAAGTAATGTGAATAACGTGAGTAACGCAATGACTAGATAGTACGATAGTTTTTTAGGAAAAAGCACTAGAGGGGAATGTGATAGTTTTTAACCAACCCCCAATTTTGTACAGTTTTAATTACAGTTTCGTAATCAAAGAAATACAGAGATGAGTCATATTTTTAGTGATGAATATTTATATCGTTAAAATAAAACTTAAAATATTCATCACTTATAAAGCGAGTACAGTTTGAAATAAAGACTCTATGCAGGTTTAAGTAAGCCTTTTATCTGCATAACAATTTTCTTGCGAATAGTATTTAACTTAGGTGGTTGGTTTTGAAAAGGAACGGGACGGCATAAAGAAATCGTTTTAATACCTAATCGAGCCGTTAACATCCCTGCACCTAAACCTTGTGCCATACGACCAGAAAGTTTACCTAGCAAATCGGCACCTAATAAGTCAGCACCAAAATCAGATATTATTTCACTCGCGCCAGCATAAGCCATATTGATAAACACATGTTTGATTAGACGAATACGACTCCAGTAACCAAGCTTCAAACCATATAAGCCAGCAACTTTATCAATCATGCGCAGGTTACGCCAAAACATCAGCATCATATCTATAATAGCCACAGGGCTAATAGCGATAAGTACAACAGATTCAGTAGAGAACTTAGCGACTTCGTCTAAAGCTTTTTGATCAACACTTGTGAGTACCTCTTGAGAATAGAGGTTAATAACTTCTACATCAGTATATTCTGGCTGAACAATATCAGCCCACGTTTTATCGTTACTAATATCGCACGGTAAATGTTCAGTTATTTTTTCACATAATTCTCGGGCGTCATACTTACTCTCACCTTCTAAAATATTTTGTACTTGACACCTTACTTTATCTTGGCGTGATAACTGACGTAATGAAGAAAATTCTCTGTAAGCTGTTGAACCAAATATAAGTGTAATTATAAAGAGCAATAAACCATAAATGCTGGATATGATAGGCGATTGTTCAAAGCCTAAAATAAAAAACTCGATTAGCTCATATGAAACTAAACCTAAAAATAAAACAATGGCTATACGCCATAACCAGCGTGGTTTTGATTTTTCAATAATCTCGTTATTTTCAGCGATTTCTTCAACTTCAGGTTGCCAAGCATCATTCTCAAAAATCACCTGATTCTCAGGCTCTTGCTGATTATCTGCTGACTTAGTGTCTAATTCATCAAATAATATTTGTTGTTGATATTTATCTATCATTTCATTTTATCTCCGAATAGAAACTGCATGGTTTGATCCATTCTAATATGAGGTAAACATTCATGTACGTCACATACTTGGTGAGGTTTAAAGGCAATATAATTAAATTGCTGATTGTCCCAAAAACTACTTTTAGGCAGCTTTTCAGGAACAGCACCAGGGAACAAGGTGATCAACTCATCATTATCTGCTCTTCTACCCTGTAATACAGGTAAAGGCTGACCATTATGTAAACTATTACCGACTTTGGTTGTTTTAACCGAAGCTATCGCTAATGTTTTCATTTCAATCGTGTCGTAATTCAATTGATGTTTAGTTTGATAAACCAATTGATTCAATAAAGACACAAGCTTGGGGTGTTGTTCTGGAGTAACATGATCGGCTTTAGTGGCGGCAAATAAAAGCTTGTCGATTTTAGGTGAAAACAAACGCGAAAATAAGCTTGATTGCCCATAGTTAAAGCTTTCTAAAATCAAGGTAATAGCATGTTGTAAATCGTTAAAACTAGATTCGCCTTTGTTTAAAGGCGTTAAACAATCAGCCAATACTATTTGTCGGTCAAAATTAATAAAGTGTTCTTTATAAAATTTACGTACAACTCTTTCTTTATATTCTATAAACCGTGCTCTAAGCATACCTATCAAAGTATCGTCTTGTGCATTTTGATAAGCATTTAATTCTATATTTTCAAAAGCGGTATAAGGGAAGAATTGTAATATAGGTGCATCGGCTAATTCCCCAGGAAGTATAAAACGACCTGGCTGAATAACTGACAAACCTAACTCATGCCTAAAAACATGTAATAAATCGGTATATTCTTTTGAAATATCAGCAAGTAGTTGCTCATCAACAGGCTCTAAGGGATCTAACTGATTGATCTTTTCAATCAAACTTTGTGAAAGTTCAGCACGAGGCGACTCTTTCATCAAGGCATATGTACTTTCAGACCATTCTTCATAGGTCTGGTTTAGCATAGGCAAATCTAACAGCCATTCCCCTGGGTAATCAGTAATATCTAAATATAATGTTGCTGTATCTTTAGCATATTTTAGCAATGAACCTTTTGGCGTATATCGAATAGCTAAACGTAATTCACTAATACCATTTGTAGCTTCTGGCCATGTTGGTGGCTCGTTACAAAAAGCAGCTAACGAGGCATCATATTCAAAACGAGGGATATGAAGATTTTTTTGAGGTACACGTTTAGCCGCAATAAAACGACCTTGATGTACTGGATTGAAAAAACTTAAATGAGAGTTATTGCCTTCATTAATTAATTGATTAACTAATGAGGTAATAAAAGCGGTTTTACCACTTCGACTTAAACCAGTAACAGCAAGAGTTATATGCTGATCAAACGTGCGATTAAGCAAGTCGTTTGCTTTACGTTTAAATTTTTGTAATTGATTCTTTTTTAATAATAGCCATTTTATCTATTTATTTTAGTGTTAATTCGAGTCTATTGGTCTTTTTAGATAAAGTTTCATCCTGAAAGAGCAAAGACCTTGTGAATAAATTCATACTTATTATCCGTATAAATTGAATTAACTTTTGATTAAATCTGATTACCACCAGTCCTCTATACACAATACCTTATTTTAACAAAAAATAAATATTACAAATAATTAAAAGGTAATGTTCAATGATGAAATTAATTAACCTTCGTTATTGAGAGTGGAGCAAGCAGATAAAAGAAAAGCGACAATGTCGCTTTATAATTTATTAATTTCTCTAGATAGACTAAATTCAGGCGATGTTACATAACGTTCCATAGTACGGAGTTGACCTTCTAACTTAGTAAACTTACGTTTTATGTCATGAAAAGCTTGTTTAGGCGGCTCACCTGCTTGCCATATTTTAGCTTTTACCTTAATAGATTCGTCATCAGCGTTCTGATTATTGCTATTTGTATAAGCATTGTTTGCTGCATTATTACCGTTAGAGTTGAAAGATTTAGATTGCTTAGGCTTTTTATCTAAAATAAACCAACCAGCTATATAAATAACAATAAACCAGCCCATACCTAATAAAACACCAGAAGCCACTAACACGCGTACTAGCCAAGGCTCCCAACCAAAATAAGTGGCTAAGCCTGCACACACACCTGCAACCTTGCCATTTTGTGGGTCTCGGTATAATTGTTTTTTGGTTTGCTGTGTCATACCTTACTTCTCCATTCAGGAGTTTCCACATCAAGTATTGCTTCAAGTGTTTTTATTCTGTCTGTCATTTTATCTGCAAGTTCAGAAAGCTCTGATAGTTGTGCGTATTCTTCTTCACTCAATCCTTGGCTAAGTTGACGCTTACTTCGGTAATGTAATACCAACCAAATAGGCGCCACAACGACCAAAAAAATCACTATTGGGGCTATAAATACTTCTTCCACAGGTTTCTCCTTCTTTATTAATCGATAACTTCATTATTATTTAACAGTATAGATTGTTACTTTTATTTGATTGAAGGTTATTGATTAGCTTTTATTTAGTTTAGCTTTCAATTCAGCTAGCTCGTTATCAACACTTTCATTTGTTTCTAACTCTGAAATTTCATCTGATAATGATTTACTCCCTATATCGTACGATTCAATTTGTGATTCAATATCATCAATTTTTCTTTCGTATTGATCGAAGCGGCCTAAAGCATCATTAACTTTTTCGGTATTGATGTTTTTCTTAACTTTTAAACGCGATTGAGCCGTTTTCTCACGTATTAATATAGCTTTTTGACGATTTTTAGCATCCGACAGTTTATCTTGTAACTGTGAAATATCTTCCTGCAATTTAGCAATATGATCTTCAATATTGTTTAGTTCATTGTTTAATGACTCGGCATTTTCAGCACACTTTTTCTTTTCAACTAATGCTGCTCTTGCTAAATCTTCACGATTTTTATTTAAGGCTAATTCAGCTTTAGCTTGCCAATCAACAACTTCGTTTTCAAAACGTTCAATTTGACGAACTAAATCTTTTTTGTCCGCTAAGGTTCTTGCTGAAGAAGATCTCACTTCAACTAACGTGTCTTCCATTTCTTGAATAATTAAACGAACCATTTTTGCAGGATCTTCTGCTTTGTCTAAAATACTATTAATGTTTGAATTAATAATGTCTGTGAATCTTGAAAAAATACCCATAATTCATTCCTCTAAAATAAAATTAATGTAAAAACACACCTAAAAGTCGCACTAGAATATGTTTTGAATATACTTAAGTTATATTCATGTTCTACGCCAACTTTTTAACTACTATAACTCTATGTTTTTAATGTATTTATTTATTTAACGAAAACCCTTTAATCAAAGTAGTTAATAAAATACACTATTTGTTAGTGAAATAAACCAAATCTTAGGTCTTCGTAATGACTCGTTTTAACAAGCAAGATAATCTTATTGGTCAATCAAACAGCTTTTTAGAAGTGTTAGAGCAAATATCTCAAATAGCTCCGCTAAGTAAACCTGTATTGATTATTGGTGAACGAGGTACAGGTAAGGAGCTTATAGCAGAAAGGTTACATTTTTTGTCTCAACGCTGGGATCAAAGTTACCTTAAACTTAATTGCGCATCGTTAAACGAAAATCTATTAGAAACTGAACTCTTTGGTTATGACTCGGGTGCATTTACTGGCGCAACAAAACGTCATGAAGGTCGTTTTGAACGTGCAGATAAAGGCACTTTATTTTTAGATGAAATAGCTAATACTTCAGGGTTAATTCAAGAAAAATTATTACGTGTCGTTGAGTATGGTGAGTTTGAGCGTGTTGGTGGTTCACGAACAATTACAACAGATACGAGATTAGTTGCTGCAACCAATGAAGATCTACCTTTACTAGCGAGCACAGGTGAATTTAGAGCTGATTTACTTGACCGATTAGCCTTTGACGTAATTACCCTTCCGCCTTTAAGAGAAAGAAGAGAAGACATTTTACTGCTCGCTGAACATTTTGCTATTTCAATGACACGAGAACTTGAGTTTGAGTTATTTAGTGGTTTTACTGAAAAAGCTAAACGTAGTTTATTGGAATATAGTTGGCCAGGTAACGTACGTGAATTAAAGAATGTGGTTGAGCGAAGTGTTTATCGAAATAACAATCCTCACCTGCCTGTGCATAATTTAGTTATCGACCCTTTTGAATCACCTTATAGACCGACAAAACGAATCAAAACTAACGATAGAATAACCCACAATCCAACGGTAGTTTCGTCATCTAAAGAGGAGTCTGTTGAAACTGAACTGTCTGCAAATCATGTTATTAAAGCCGAACAAAAAGACGTTGAATATCAATTTCCACTTTCATTAAAAGACTTATCTCAAGACTATGAGAAAAATCTTATTCAAGAAGCGTTAAAAACGTGTCAATTTAATCAGAAAAAGACAGCAGACGCGCTTAAATTAACGTATCATCAACTACGCGGCTACTTAAAAAAATATAATTTATTAGATGGTAAAATGGTTAATGAAGACTAGAAATATGTCATTCGATTCCACTCGTTGTTTTTTAGCTTTTTTATGTATCAACTTATTCTTGGTAGGTTGTAGTAATGAGAATGCTGCCACACTAAGTAGAAAAAGTATTATTTATTGCAGTGAAGGCTCTCCTGAAAGCTTTAATCCTCAAATCGTTATATCTAGCACCACTATTGATGCGACCTCTAATCAGTTGTACAACAGTTTAATAACGCATAAAGGTGATGACAATGTGTTATCTCCCGCAATTGCTAAGTCATGGCATATTACTCGTGACGGAACAAAAATCACCTTCTATCTACGCCAAGACATTAGCTTTCATCAAACAAGTTATTTTACACCAACAAGAAAATTAAATGCTGACGATGTATTATTCTCATTTAACCGCATATTAGATTCTGAACACGAATATCATGATGTTTCAGGCGGCTTTTACCCTTTCTTTCAAAGAATTAATTTTGATGAACTTGTTGAAGACATAGAAAAACTAAATGAGTATACGGTGCGCTTTACCTTAAGTAGACCTGATAGCTCATTTTTAGCTAACTTAGCCACTGATTTCGCAGTTATTTTATCTAAAGAATACGCCGATAATTTGTCAGCAACCTACTCTCAACAACAAATAGATTTATTACCAATAGGCACAGGTCCATTTAAATATAAAGAATACCGAGCAGGTTCTTTTATTCGTTATTCTGCACACGAAAACTATTGGCAAAAGAATATAAATATTGAGCATTTAATTTTTGATATCACACCAAGTAACACAGGACGATTAACTAAGTTACTCGCTAAAGAATGCGATGTTGTGTCTTACCCTATTGCTCATAACAAAATAACGGAAAGACAAGATTTAGTATTGAACGAAATAACCTCATTTAATCTGGCTTACTTAGGTTTTAATACCACTAAGGCACCTTTTAATAATAAATTAGTGAGAAAAGCTATTTCTTACGCGATAAATAAAGAAGCGATTATTGATGCTATTTATTTTGGCAAGGCAGATATTGCCAGTTCCATTATCCCACCTGCATCATGGGCGTATGATAAAAATATTCCTGAACAAGAGTATTCAATATCTAAAGCCATCAATACATTAAATGAAGCTGGTTATCCTGATGGTTTTACCATGAACTTATGGGCTATGCCTGTTGAAAGAGCTTTTAATCCCGATGCGCTTACTATGGCAAAATTGATTGCTGGAGATTTACAAAAAATAGGGATTAACGTCAATATTATTTATGACTACGAATGGGATATATTTTTAAAACTTATCGGTGAAGGCCAACATCATGCCGCATTATTAGGTTGGACAGCAGACCATCCTGATCCTGATAATTTTTTCACTCCGTTACTAAGTTGCTCTTCAACTTCTCAAGGTTATATCGGCACATTCTGGTGTAATAAAGCCGTAGATGAACTGATTAAACAGTCATTACAAACCAGTGATATTCGTAGCCGAAAAGAATACTATTCAGAAGTATTAAAAATAGCTGAAGATGAAATACCTTTGATCCCTATTGCCCATTCAAAACGCTTTCAAGGTCGTAGTAAGAACATTTCAGGTCAATTATTAAAACCTTTCGGCGGTATCACTTTTGAGAAGGTAAAGAAAAACTAATGCTTATATTTACCTTAAGAAGACTCAATTTATTTATTTTCACGTTAATCGTGTTAACCGCACTCTCGTTTAGCTTAAGCTTTTTATTCCCTGGTGATGCCCTTATAAACATGACAGGGCAAATTAACGCGACACCTGAACAGCGTATAATGCTTATTGAAGAATACCAATATAATGGCAACGTATTCCAACAATATTGGGCGTATTTAACCCATTTATTTAATGGTGATTTAGGTGTTTCGATTTCTACTCACTTGCCAATCTCATCTGAAATAATGAGCTTATTACCTGCAACAATTGAACTCAGCGTTGTGGCATTATTTATTGCTATGGTTATAGGTATTCCGTTGGGTTTTATTGCTGCCGTTAGCCATAAGAAGTTTACTGATAACACCATTTTATTTATTTCAATGCTTGGTTATTCCATTCCAATTTTCTGGTTAGGTTTACTCGCGATATTAATCTTCTCAATAGAACTAGGTTGGCTACCTTCAGCTGGTCGCTTAAGTTTGGTTTATGAAATAGAGCCTATCACTGGCATACAGTTTTTTGATATTTTAATGAGCAAGAGTGAATATAAATGGCAAGCATTTCAAGATGCGACCTTACACATTATTATGCCTGCTTGTGTTATCGCCATTGCACCAATGACCACTTTTATAAGACTTGCCAGAACATCAATGATGGAAGTGCTTGAGTCAAGTTACATTAAAGCAGCTAAAGCGAAAGGTTTAACTTTTTGGCAAATAATTCACCGTCATGCTATCAGAAACGCATTAGTCAATGTTATAAGATATGTTGGTTTACGCTTTGCTAACTTAGTTACTTTAGCTATGGTTACAGAAGTTATATTCAGTTGGCCAGGTATAGGCCGTTGGTTAATTGAAAGTATTTTCCAGCGAGATTACACCGCAATCCAAGGGGGGTTGTTGGCTTTGTCTAGCTTCATCTTCCTCGTACATATATTAACTGACTTTATTTACGCCGCATTAAACCCACTAGCAAGAGAGCACAAACATGGCTCGTGAGAATATTTATCAAGAGGAAGAGTTTCCGTCACCGCTAATGCAACTGTGGCATAACTTTAAAAAGAACCCTATGGTAATGCTAGCCTTCGGTTCTTATTTAGCCTTGGCCATTTTAGCGATATTTTCTCCGATTTTAACGCCATTCTCGTCATCACAAAGTCATTTGGAATATATTTTACTTCCGCCCGCATGGAATGACGATGGTAATGTTAGCTTTTTATTAGGTACTGATAAATTAGGTCGGGATATACTTTCAATGCTGATGCATGGAGCCTCTTTCACTTTTGGCCTAAGCTTTATCATCGTTATCATTTCCGCTTTTATTGGTGTTCTTATCGGTTCGTTATCTGCCCTTACTTCAGGTATTAAATCGAGCTTTTTAAATCATTTTCTTGATGTGATTTTATCTATTCCTTCTCTTTTATTGGCCATAGTTATTGTTGCCATTTTAGGTATAGGTTTAAGTAATACAGTACTCGCTATTATTATTGTGCTTATTCCTCAGTTTGTTCACATCACTAAAAATGAAGTTAAAAAAGAGTTCTCAAAAGATTATGTTTTGGCTTCAAAGTTAGATGGAGCGAGTCCGTTAAGACTGTTACGTTATTCTATTTTCCCCAATATTATTGAAAGAGTTATCACTCAAGCAACCTTAGCTCAGTCAGCTGCAATATTAGATATAGCAGCGTTAGGCTTTTTAGGGCTTGGTGCTCCTTCAGAAATTCCAGAATGGGGTGCTATGCTTTCTCATGGTATCGATTTATTTTATATCGCTCCTTGGACAGTATACTTACCAGGTTTAGCGATATTATTTTCAGTGATTGCAACCAACCTTGTTGGTGAAGGACTTCGCCATGCACTTAAACAAAGAAAGGTGTACTAATGAACTTACTCGATATTAGAAACCTTTCATTAGTCATGCTTTCTGGTAACAAGAGAGTTGTGGTGATTGACCGTGTATCTCTCACTATGAAAGAAGGTGAATTACGTGGTTTAGTAGGCGAGTCTGGTTCGGGTAAATCATTACTAGCGCAAGCAATAATGGGCGTATTAGACACTAAATGGATAATTGATGCTGACAGGTTTCATTGGCGCGGTACCGATCTTATGCGTCTATCAGTATCTGAACGAAAAAAGATTATATCTAAAGATGTAGCGATGATATTTCAAGAGCCTATGTCTTGTCTTGATCCAACAACAACCATAGGTGCTCAGTTAGAAGAAGCCGTAGATGACGAGCAGCTAACGGGTTATTTTTGGCAGAAAAAGAAACAACGTAAACTTGCGGCTATCAAACTATTACATAAGGTGGGTATTAAAAGACATCTACATTGTACAAGTAGCTACCCGCATCAATTAACTGAAGCGTTATGTCAGCGTGTAATGATTGCAATGGCACTTGCTAGACGCCCTATCCTCTTAATTGCAGATGAACCTACAGCAGCAATGGAAAGTACCAACCAAGGTCAAATATTCCGTTTGTTGGCGAGTTTGAACCAGCTTAAGAATATGTCAGTATTATTGATCAGCCATGATTTAGAAAACATGACTCATTGGACGAATCGCATCACGGTAATGTACAGCGGACAATTTGTAGAAGCAGGCACAACAGAACAAATATTTACAACGCCTTTTCATCCTTATACAAAGGCTTTAGTTGAAAGTACGCCGCATGCAAATATAAATGTTACACCTAAATCTAAATTGTCAGCATTGCCAGGCAGTATTCCTATTTTAAAACATATACCAATTGGTTGTCGTTTAGGGCCTAGATGCCCACGAGCACAAAAGGCCTGTGTAGATGCACCTAAAACTAAGAATCATCATGGTCATTTAGTGAGTTGTCATTTTTCTCTAAAGGATACTTATTAGATGGTCGCTTTACTTAAAGTTACTAACTTATCGAAAGAATATAAACAACGTGAATTTTTCTTTAAGCATAAAGTTAGTACAGCGCTTTACCCAATAAACTTCAGTATTGATGCGTATAAAACACTGGCAATTGTTGGTGATTCTGGCTCGGGTAAATCAACTTTAGCAAAGCTACTAGTGGGTGCTGAAAAGCCAACAACAGGTGAAGTAGAGCTAAATGGTCAAGTATTAGAAATAGGTAATTTTAAGCAACGTTGCCAACACATTCGAATGATCTTTCAAGACTCAAGTACAACACTCAACCCGAGCTTAACTATTCACCAGTTACTTGATGAACCACTGAAATTAAACACTCAACTAAACGAGTTAGAACGTGCGCAATTAATAAGTGAAACATTACAGAAAGTGGGTTTGCTATCAGACCATATGAATTTTTATCCTCATATGTTTTCAGGTGGACAAAAACAAAGAATATCTCTCGCTCGCGCTATCATTTTAAAGCCCCAAGTGATCATATTAGATGAAGCCTTAGCCTCTTTAGATCCTTCACTACGATCTCAAATGATCAATCTTTTGCTCGAAATACAAGAGCAAATGGGATTAGCTTTTATTTTAATCTCTCATAACTTAGGTATTGTTAAACATTTCAGCGATCAAATTATGGTATTAAGCCAAGGCAAGGTTATTGAACAAGGTAATACCATAGACGTTCTTTCTAGACCTCAACAAAAGTATACGAAGAAGCTAATTATGAGCCAACAGTTTCAGCTATTTTCGCGTTAGCTTTAAACCAACTTAATAGTTAATAATTCTAACTTTAAGTCAGCTTTGTATAGCAGTACTAATACCCTCGTGCATTATCTATATTAATTAAGTGATGATGAGGTTAGTTAATCATTCAAGTATCTTATTTTTATTCTGAAAGCTTTTAACAGCATATTTCTAATATGTTTAACCCCATTAATTAGAATATTAGTTTATGTATCTTTTTCTCCTCCTCAAAGCCGTATTAATACTTTTCAAATAAAACACCCTATAGACTTAATAACCAAGTAATACTAAACGGATTAATATTTATTGAAGCATGCTGTTGTCAATTTTTAGACAAAAAAAACTGCTTGATTAAGCAGCTTTCATATTCTATTAATACTTAGCTAGTGAGTAGCGAAGGTTCACAATTTAGTTAACTGAAGGAACTAATGTGTTTTTAGTAATAGAAGCATTTACTTTTAAAGACTCTACGTAAGCTAAGTAAGCTGACTGAGCCAATTGGTTCACTTGTTGGTTTTGAATATCGGTACTTAATTTAGCTTCCATATTCTTAACCGCTTGAACTTCAACTAAAACAAAGTCACCATTTGCTAAATCAGATAAACCTGCAGATACAGTTCCTTCAACTGGATGCGGCAATGTAAAAGCCTTCTCAACAATTGATGGAGCCACTTCAGGTGAGTAACGAACAACATCAGCTTTAGTTTCAAATGCAGTACTATATTCAACTAATTTTTCAGAAATATCAGCACCTGATTGCAGTTCAACTAATAACTCATCCATAACACTTTGAGCTTCAGATTTTGCTTTTTCTGCAACTAGGTTATATTTAATTACTTCAGTCACTTCAGTTAAAGGCTTAACATTTGCTGCTTGATATTCGTTTAAACGAATAACGATAGCTAATGAATCACTCACTTCAATAACATCAGAGTTTAATTGCTCATTAAGTACTAAGTCAGAAAATGCAGCATCAATTGCTTTAGCATTACTAAAAGGACCTGTATTACTATTACGAGATAACCACTCAGACGTAACTACTTGAGTATTAACTGCTTCAGCAGCATCATCTAAGCTATCTGGAAATTCAAAGCTTAAACGCGCCATTTCTTGTTGAAGTACATAAAACTCTTCTTGAGCTTTTTGCTTGCTGATTCTAACTTTTAATTCATCAAACACTTCTGTTAACGGCTGAACTACAGCAGGTTTTAAATCAGTTAATTTAATAAGGTGGAAACCATACTCAGTTTTAACAACACCGCTTACCGCACCAATATCTGTTAATGCAAAAGCTTCTTCGTCAAAAACTTCATCCATAGAACCACGTTCTAACCATTCTAAATCACCGCCGTTTTCACCACTAAAAGTATCTGATGAATATTGCTTAGCAAGCTCTGCGAAATCGCCACCTGAATTGATTTGTAAAAGAACTGATTCTGCTTTGGCTTTTGCTACAGCTTCGTCTTCATCTACTTCAATAAGGATGTGAGAAATACGACGTTGCTCTTCATCGCCGAAATCATTAAGATTTTCATTATAAAAAGTTTCAACATCGTCATCTGAAACAACGATATCTTTAGCGATATCTTCAACATTTAACGTAATGTAATTCACTTTAACTTGTTCTTGATTTAAAAAACGCTCTTGGTTTTCTTGATAAAAACTGTTTATCTCTTCATCAGTTATTTCTACAGTGTTTTTAAACTGCTCTAAACCAATTGAAGCAAAACGAATATCACGTGTTTGGTTCTGTAATTCAGCAACCATAGTATCTTGATAAGGTAGAGTAAATTCACTTAACACTAAAGCTTGAGTCAATTGACGACGGCTCATCTCTAAACGTAAGTAATCTCTGAAATCAGAAGACTGATAGAAACCCGCTTGATTGATTAGCGCTAAGTAACGATTATTATCAAATACACCGTCTACTTGAAATTCAGGCATATTAACAATCGTTTGTTTAATACGATCGTCTGATACTCTAATGGCTAAGTTAGCTGAGTTTTGATCAACTAAACGTTGGTTAATTAAATTATCAACAACACCGTTTCTAAAGTTAGCCATGTAAGTTTGATCAGCAGCAAGTGTTTCAAACATTTCACCGTACTGTTGTTGCATGTTATTTCTTTGCGCTTGGTAAGCTTTATTGAAATCTTGTAATGTGATTTTCTCACCATTAACGTCAGCAACAGATGTATCCGTTGAATTTGTGTAACTACCAATGCCCGCTAGCGCAAAAGTTAAAATTACTAAGCCAAGAATAACCTTAGCTGCCATACCTTGAGAACTTTCTCGAATATTTTCTAACATGTTTCTCTCTTATTACACCGAGTGCTTATATTATATTCAATCAACATTATGATTTATGCGATTTAAATAAACTGGTAGATCCGTTGCTCGTGATTTTAGCAGAATGCACACGCCGCTTGAAGCTAGAATAAAGATAAATATCAAATATTTTCTTACTAGAATAGGCTTTGAGTTATTCTTATGACTAATTGGGCTAATTTATTGCTCTTTAAGCAATAATTACAGATTGATGGTTGTGATTTATTTTTACAAAAAAAGTAAAAAATGATGTTTTTATCTACTAATTTAATTGGTAAAAACAATAACCAAGTTAAAGTACACTCATTTATTAATCTCTAGATAATAAAAAACCACCTAAGTAGGTGGTTTTTTATTTTATGAAATAACTAATATTAGCTATTACATGCATCTTTTAATGCTTTACCAGCTTTGAATGCTGGAATTTTAGCAGCTGCAATTTCAATTGTTGCACCTGTTTGAGGATTACGACCTGTGCGAGCTGCACGGTCACGTACTGAGAAAGTACCAAATCCAACTAGCGCTACTTGATCGCCACCTTTTAATTCTTCTGTAACTGCTTCGATAAAAGAGTCTAACGCACGACCCGCAGCAGCTTTAGAGATATCAGCACCCGCTGCAATTTTTTCGATTAGTTGAGATTTATTCACAGTTTTCCCCTTCAATTATAATTATTCCAGCGCTATCGTTTGTTTTAGCGTCCTGCAAAAGCATTTTATATTAAGCTTTTTTATGAACATCAAGCACGGAGTTAAAAATTTAAAATGAGATAAGACAATAAGTGTTATTGTTCATTATCTCCACTAGACCCCGCATTTACATTGAGGTCTGACATCATTAGCGTTGTTAACTTACCACAGTTTGAGCGTTTGAAAAGCTAAAATTGCACTTTTTCTCAATTTTTTTCAAATTATAGCTATTTTTTAGGCTTTTTTATCAAAAAAAGCCTAAAATCCACAGTATTAACTTTCTAATTTCACCTTTTCAATAGGATTTTCAAGGGCAATAGCTAACACCTCTTCTATCCATTTTACTGGGTGTATAGATAAGTCTGCGATAACATTTTCAGGGATCTCTTCCAAGTCACGTTCGTTATCTTTCGGAATAATTACCGTTTTAATACCACCACGATGAGCAGCTAATAACTTCTCTTTTAAACCACCAATAGGTAATACTTCACCTCTTAAGGTAATTTCACCTGTCATAGCCACTTCGGCTTTAACAGGGTTACCCGTTAAGCTCGAAACAAGCGCGGTACACATACCAATACCCGCACTTGGACCATCTTTTGGTGTTGCGCCTTCAGGAACATGAACGTGAATATCACGTTTCTCATGGAAGTCTTCATTAATTCTTAAAGCTTCTGTTCTGCTTCTAACAACCGTCATTGCCGCTTGAATAGATTCTTGCATTACATCACCTAAAGAACCAGTGTAAGAAAGCTTACCTTTACCTGGTACAGATGCTGTCTCGATGGTAAGTAACTCTCCGCCAACAGATGTCCACGCTAAGCCTGTTACTAAACCTACTCGGTTATGTTCATCAGCTTTACCGTAATCAAAACGTTGTACACCTAAGTAATCAGACAGGTTGTCTTGATTAATAGTGACACTTTTTAATTTCTTATCTAATAAAATCGCTTTAACTGCTTTACGACATAATTTAGAAATATCTCTTTCTAAATTACGTACACCCGCTTCACGTGTGTAATAACGAATAATGCCAACAATGGCACTGTCATCAATACTGATTTCGCTTTCTTTTAAGCCATTACGTTCTATTTGTTTTTTAACTAAATGGTTTTTAGCAATATTCAATTTTTCATCTTCGGTGTAACCCGATAAACGTATCACTTCCATACGGTCTAATAACGGACCAGGAATATCCATACTGTTCGATGTTGCTACAAACATTACGTCAGATAAATCGTAATCAACTTCTAGGTAATGATCGTTGAAGCTGCTGTTTTGCTCTGGATCAAGTACTTCTAATAAAGCTGATGCTGGATCGCCTCTCATGTCAGAAGCCATCTTATCTATTTCATCAAGTAAGAATAATGGGTTTTTAACGCCCACTTTTGCAATTTTCTGAATAAGCTTACCTGGTAATGAACCTATGTAAGTTCTTCTATGACCACGAATTTCAGCTTCATCACGTACACCACCTAATGCCATACGTACATATTTACGACCCGTAGATCGAGCAATAGATTGCCCTAATGACGTTTTACCAACACCTGGAGGACCTACTAAACATAAAATAGGACCTTTTAGTGAAGTTACACGTTGTTGCACGGCTAGGTATTCAAGAATACGTTCTTTAACTTTATCTAAACCGTAGTGATCTTGGTCTAATACTTCTTCAGCTAATTTTAGATTACGTTTAAGCTTACTTTTCTTTTTCCATGGAACACTAGTCATCCAATCAATGTAACTACGTACAACAGTAGCTTCTGCTGACATAGGTGACATCATTTGTAATTTTTTGGCTTCAGCTAAAGTTTTTTCTTTAGCTTCTTTTGGCATTTGAGCATCTTCAATCTTTTTATTAATGATTTCTGCTTCATCTGGCGTGTCTTCCATATCACCAAGCTCTTTTTGAATGGCTTTCATTTGCTCATTCAAATAGTATTCGCGTTGGCTTTTTTCCATTTGCTTTTTAACACGGGTACGAATTTTCTTCTCAACTTGGAGAATATCAATTTCGCCTTCCATTAAGCCCATCAAGTATTCTAAGCGTTCTGAAATATTGATGATTTCTAAGACTTTCTGTTTGTCTTCTAGCTTAAGCGGCATATGTGCAGCCATGGTATCTGCTAGTTGTTCTGGATCGTCAATACCCGACACTGACGTTAATACTTCAGGTGGTATTTTTTTATTGAGTTTTACATACCCTTCAAACTGCGAGATGGCAGAGCGAACTAAAACGTCACTATTCTCTACTTCATCGTCTGTAGTTTTAAGAAAGTCGATATTGGCTGTGAAATACTCTTCAGTTTCAACAAATTCTGCAATTTTAGCGCGCTTAACACCTTCAACCAATACTTTTACAGTACCGTCTGGTAGCTTTAACATTTGTAAAATAGACGCTACGGTACCTGTTTGGTACACGTCATTAAATGTTGGATCATCAATAGCAGCATCTTTTTGCGCCACTAAAAATATTTGCTTATCTTTTTCATTAGCAATATCTAAGCAACGAATTGATTTTTCTCTGCCAACGAATAATGGAATAACCATTTGTGGATATACAACAACATCACGTAAGGCTAATACTGGGATTTCTGTTACGCCAGATAACTCATCGGTCATAGGTCACTCTCTCGGGAATTTTATACTTAAAAAGGATATGGGGATTATAGTAAAGCTTTCAACAGGTAAATAAAAAAAAGAGCCATAAAGGCTCTTTTTTATTGTGTTTAAAATGATTAACTTAACTAACCAGAGAAACTATTCCGAAACTGCTTGATCTTGAGGCGTTTCATAAATCACGATAGGTTTAGATTCACCTTTAATAACAGTTTCATCTACAACCACTTTACTTGCGTTTTCAAGAGATGGTAATTCGTACATTGTTTCAAGTAAAACACTTTCAACAATAGAACGTAAACCACGAGCTCCTGTTTTACGCGTCATCGCTTTGTTTGCAATAGCTAATAAAGCATCTTTTCTAAACTCAAGTTCAACACCTTCCATATCGAAAAGCGCTACAAATTGCTTAGTTAAAGCATTTTTAGGCTCTTGCAATATTTGTATCAATGCATCTTCATCTAATTCAGTTAGTGTTGCCACAACAGGTAAACGCCCAATAAACTCTGGGATCAAACCGTATTTAACTAAATCTTGAGGCTCAACTTGTTGAAAGTTTTCTGTTAACGTTTTTTCAGAGTCTTTACCGCGAACTTCAGCACCAAAGCCTATACCAGTTCCCGTTTGACAACGCTGTTCAATAACTTTATCAAGCCCTGAGAAAGCACCACCACAGATGAATAATATTTTAGACGTATCAACTTGTAAAAACTCTTGTTGAGGATGCTTACGACCACCTTGAGGAGGAACAGAAGCAATTGTACCTTCAATTAGTTTTAATAAAGCTTGTTGAACACCTTCACCTGATACATCTCGAGTAATCGATGGGTTATCAGATTTTCTAGAAATTTTATCAATTTCATCAATATAGACGATACCACGTTGAGCTTTATCTACATCGTAATCACATTTTTGTAATAACTTCTGAATAATATTCTCTACGTCTTCTCCTACATAACCTGCTTCAGTTAATGTAGTCGCATCTGCCATAGTAAATGGTACATCAAGTAACCTTGCTAAAGTTTCAGCTAATAGTGTTTTACCACTACCTGTAGGTCCAATAAGCAAGATGTTACTTTTACTTAACTCAACACCATTATGAGAATCGCCATTACGTAAACGTTTATAGTGATTATACACAGCTACAGACAATACTTTTTTAGCGTGTTCTTGGCCAATAACGTAATCATCAAGACTTTCTCTGATTTCGATAGGCGTAGGTAATTTTTCTTTATCTTCTTTTGGAGAAATTTCTTTTATTTCTTCACGGATAATATCGTTACACAGTTCAACGCACTCATCACAAACAAACACAGATGGACCTGCGATTAGCTTGCGAACTTCATGCTGACTTTTGCCACAAAATGAACAATACAGCAACTTGCCGCTATCACCGTCACCTTTAGTTATATCGGTCATACGGTACCTCTAATTCTTTAATTTGAATTTACTTATACATTTAAGTATTTAATCATGTTTGCAAATAATATTGCGAAAGTTGATAAAGGTTATTTATCTAGTCTTTCTTCTAATATAGCGTCAACTAATCCATATTCAACCGCACTTTCTGCACTTAAGAAATTATCACGATCTGTATCTACTGAAACTTTTTCAATTGGCTGCCCTGTATGGTCTGCCATTAAACGATTCATTTTATCTTTAATATATAAAATTTCTTTAGCATGTATTTCAAAATCAGAAGCCTGACCTTGGAAACCACCTAAAGGTTGATGAATCATTACACGTGCGTTTGGTAAACAGTAACGTTTGCCTTTAGCGCCGCCTGATAAAAGAAATGCACCCATGCTTGCAGCTTGACCAATACAAACTGTACTTACATTAGGCTTGATAAATTTCATCGTATCGTAAATAGCCATACCTGCAGTAACAGATCCACCAGGTGAATTGATGTAAAGAAAAATATCTTTATCAGGACTTTCAGATTCTAAGAATAAAAGCTGAGCAACGATAAGATTAGCCATATGATCTTCAACTTGACCACATAGAAAAATTACTCTTTCTTTAAGAAGGCGTGAATAAATATCAAATGAGCGCTCGCCTTTAGGAGTTTGCTCGATGACCATAGGTACCAAAGCGCTTTCAGTAACACTTGTTAAATTTTGAGAAGTATGAGAAGTAAACAACAGATAGTCCTTAGATTAAAAAAATGGCTTGTATGTTTCCATACAAGCCATTTAAGCGATTGCTAGATAAAATGTCAATCTAAAAGGGTTATTTTCCTTCAGGATTCATAATATCTTTAAAACTTGCCGCTTTTTCTTTAACTTTTGCGCTTGCAAGTACAACTTCAACAGCTTGCTCTTCTAATGCAACATTTTGCATTTGTTGATTAAGCTCTTTGTTAGTTGTGTAATATTCAATCACTTCTTTCGGATCTTCGTAAGCAGAAGCCGCTGATGCAATAAGTTCATTTACTTTATTTTCATCAACTTTCAATTCGTTTACTTTGATCACTTCGCCTAATAATAAACCTGTTTTCACACGTTTCTTAGCTTGCTCTTCAAACATTTCTGCAGGAAGTTCAGGTAAGTTGTTAGGATCCATTTGACCAGCAAAACGTTGCATAGCTTGTTGACGTAAAACATCAACTTCTTGAGCGATTAACGCTGCAGGAATATCTACTTCATGTGCTTCTAATAAGCCATTAATCACTTGCTCTTTAACTTTAGCTTTAACAGCTTGAGTTAATTCGCGTGACATGTTTTTGCTTACTTCTGCACGTAATGCTTCTACGCCACCAGCTTCAACACCGAATAACTTCGCAAATTCTTCATCAATTTCTGGAAGAACTGGTCCTTCAGTTTTATGAAGAACGATATCAAACTCAGCTTCTTTACCTTTAAGGTTTTCAGCGTGGTAATCATCTGGGAAAGTTACTTTGATTGTTTTTTCTTCGCCAGCTTTCATACCGATAATATCAGTTTCAAAACCTGGGATCATACGGCTTGCGCCTAATTCAAGTTCAAAACTTTCAGCTTTACCACCTTCAAAGTCTTCACCGTCAATACGACCAGTGAAATCTAAAGTTAGCTTGTCGCCTTTCTTAGTTTTACGCTTGTTTTCTTTCCACGTTTTATGCTGGTTTTGTAATGTAACAAACATTTCATCTAAATCGCTGTCTGTTACTTCAACTTTAGGCTTTTCAACATTAATTGAATTTAAATCTTTTAATTCAACTTCAGGATAAATTTCGAAAGTTGCTTCAAATTCTAATGCTTTACCTTCTTCATTGCTTTTAGCAACAAAGTTTGGTCTTCCAGCAGGGTTAATTTTCTCTGCTACAATCGCATCAACAAAATTACGTTGCATAAGTTCGCCAGCTACTTCTTGACGTACAGATTGACCGTAACGTTTTTGAATGACTGATGGTGGAACTTTACCCGGACGGAATCCGTTAATCTTTTGTGTTCTAGCGATATGACGAAGACGATTTTTAACTTCAACATCTACTGATTCTGCAGGAACAGAAATCGTTAAACGACGTTCCAAACCCTGTGTAGTCTCAACTGAAACTTGCATTTAATTACCTCAAAACTTAGCGTTTAGTACGCTATCAATAACTCATCTATATACAGTAAACAAACAATAAAGTTTGCTCTTACCCCACTTGATTAAAAGCGGAACTCAAAATTACAAATAAAAGACGTTCAGATTAAAAATTATGACGCGAAATTATAGCGGTGCTCATAGCAATAGTCGAGCGGATCGGCAAATAAATTTACATTTAATCGTATATTTATGCTTTTTTGATGAAAAATGATTAAAAATCAGTAAGAAAGTGTTTGAATTTAATATGAGGAGTAAAGTGGTCGGTGATGCAAGATTCGAACTTGCGACCCCTTGGACCCAAACCAAGTGCGCTACCAAGCTGCGCTAATCACCGATGAACTTTATTTACTATATATACAGTGTTAAATGGGGTGGCTGAAGGGACTTGAACCCTCGACAACCGGAATCACAATCCGGGGCTCTACCAACTGAGCTACAGCCACCACTGTATAGTGAGTTAATAAGATAGTAAACAGGAAAAATAACATCTTAAAATATTATACTTATTGTTAACAATCCTAAAAACCACATTCTAAAGAGGCTTATAAATAAAGGGCTACCTTTAAAAATCACTACTGCTTCAGAACGGGGCGTATCTTAATCATCCTTAATAATTAAGTCAACAACTTTTATGTCATAAATACACAATATTTATAAATTTTCTCTCGGTTGAAAGGCTTATTAGATGTTGGTTCCACTTGGTGATTAATAAGCATACAGAAACAGTGTTAAAAATAACAAATGTGTCTTGGGCTTGATAAATGGAAACACTTTTATTTATTGAATAAAGAACTCGCGCTTTAGACTAAGTCATCAATTCATGCTGCTTGTAATCACCTTACTTTGATCTGAAATGAGTACTTAATCGAATTTTTGTGAAAATAAAAAAGGCTCTTACTATGAATTGAACATTCAATATAAGAGCCTTAGGCTAAATTTCTGTACTAGTGTTAAATCCTAGTGAAATTTATCTCACCATATTAAGAGAACTGGTTCATCGTATTATCTTTACCTGATGCTTTTAATGCTTGAGCGCCAGAAAAGTATTCTTTATGTTCATCACCAATATTCGACCCTGACATGTGTTGATGTTTTACACAGGCTAGTTGTTGATGTATTTCTTGACGTTGAACATTTAAAACATACGCTAACATGCCTTGTTCACCAAAGTAGCCTTTAGCTAAGTTGTCTGTTGATAAAGCTGCTGTATGATAAGTAGGTAAAGTAATTAAGTGATGGAAAATACCTGCTTTTTCCGCCGCGTCTTTTTGGAATAAACGAATTTTCTCATCAGCTTCTAGTGCTAATTCAGACGTATCGTATTCTTTAGACATTAATAGCTCACGTGTATATGGAGTTAGGTCTTTACCAGCTTCTGACCATGTATCAAATACTTGTTGTCTGAAGCTTAAGGTCCAGTTAAATGACGGACTATTGTTATATACTAACTTAGCTTTAGGACATACTTCACGGATCCTATTCACCATACCAGCGATTTGCTCTACGTTAGGTTTTTCAGTTTCTATCCACAATAAGTCAGCACCGTTTTGTAATGAGGTAATACAATCAAGTACTACACGGTCTTCACCTGTATTTGGCTTGAAGCGAATAAGGCCATTTGGTAAACGAGCAGGTTTAATTAACTTGTCACCTTGCTTGATAAGCATATCGCCTGAACCTAATGCATCTAAAGAAGTTACTTCTTCACCATCAATGAATGAATTATATTGCTCAGCTAAATCTCCAGGTCTAAGTGAAACAGGTGTTTTTTGTGTTAAGCCAGCACCTAATGAGTCGGTGCGAGCAACAATAACGCCATCATCAACGCCCATTTCCATAAATGCATATCGTACTGCATTAATTTTCGCTAAAAAGTCTTCATGTGGAACTGTTACTTTGCCGTCTTGATGACCACACTGTTTTACATCAGATACTTGGTTTTCAATTTGAATTGCACAAGCACCAGCTTCAATCATTTTCTTAGCAAGTAAGTAAGTCGCTTCTTCATTACCAAAACCTGCGTCAATATCTGCAATAATTGGAACAACATGAGTTTCAAAGTTATTGATTTTGTTTTGAACCGCTTGTTCTTTAATTTGATCTTCTTCTGCTCTAGCAGCATCTAATTCTTGGAACAAATCTTGTAGTTCACGTGCATCAGCTTGTTTCAAAAAGGTGTATAACTCTTCAATTAATGCAGGAACTGAAGTCTTCTCATGCATAGATTGATCAGGTAGCGGACCAAACTCAGAGCGCATAGCTGCAATCATCCAACCGGAAAGGTATAAGTAGCGCCCTTTTGTTGTTTCAAAATGCTTTTTAATTGAAATCATTTTTTGTTGGCCAATAAATCCATGCCAGCATCCCAAAGATTGTGTGTATTTAGACGTGTCTTGGTCGTATTCACCCATATCTGCTCGCATAATTTTTGCTGTATATTTTGCAATATCTAAACCTGTTTTGAATTGATTTTGAATACGCATACGAGCGATGTTTTCTGGATCAATGTTATTCCAAGTTTCGCCTTGTTGAGCAATAGTATTGATAGCTTGAGTAATTTCGTTTCTGTAGTTGTTCATAATCTTTCCCTTTTTCATAGTAGTAGGTTTAATTTGTTAAAAAGTTAATGGGGTATTTAATGGTTGCCTTTGGCTAATAACCGATACTTATGCAAGACAGGTTCTGTGTAGCCATTAGGCTGTTCTCCCCCGTTAAAAATAAGCTCTTTTGCGGCTTGAAAAGCCATACTTTTTTGCATATTTTCTGTCATAGGCTTATACCCTCTATTGTTTTGATTTTGTTCATCAACAACCTTGGCCATACGTTCCATGATTTCCAAAACTTGTTGATCCGTACATATGTTATGAAATAACCAGTTAGCAATATGTTGGCTAGAAATTCTTAATGTTGCTCTATCCTCCATAAGGCCGATATTATTGATATCTGGCACAGTTGAGCAGCCGATACCCATTTCAATCCAGCGAACAACATAACCAAGAATTCCCTGAATATTATTTTCTAACTCTTTTTCAATATCGTTCGTTGAAAGCTGCTTAGCTTTTTCACCTGATACTGACGACATTAATGGAATGGTTAATACATCAGCTAAGCTCGACTTTTGTCTTTCCAATAATTTAGTTTGAACCGCAAACACATCAACTTCATGGTAATGCAATGCATGTAAAACAGCGGCAGTAGGCGAAGGTACCCAGGCAGTGTTAGCGCCCGACCTTGGATGCGTAATTTTATCCTTCATCATTTTTGCCATTTCGTTTGGCATTGCCCACATTCCCTTACCTATTTGTGCTTTACCTGATAAGCCGCATTCAAGCCCAATATCTACACTTCTATTTTCATAAGCTTGTATCCATGGCTGCGTTTTAATTTCATCTTTAGGTAAAAAAGCACCTGCTCGCATACTTGTATGAATCTCATCACCTGTACGGTCAAGAAAGCCAGTATTAATAAAGGCAACTCGTTCTTTCGCTCTACGGATACACTCTTTTAGATTTACCGTAGTTCTGCGCTCTTCATCCATAATGCCAAGCTTAATGGTGTTACGTGGCAGCTCTAACATGTCTTCAACACGAGCAAATAAATCACAAGTGAACGTGACTTCGTCTGGACCATGCATTTTTGGTTTAACAATATAAATGCTGTTAGTTCTGCTATTTCTTAGGCGACCTTTCTTATTATCTTTAAGGTCAATAAGCCCAATAGCTGTAGTTACTACGGTATCGATAATGCCTTCTGGTACAAAGTTGCCCGCGTTGTCTTTCATCAGGTCACTGTCCATCAAGTGTCCTACATTACGGATCAACATAAGTGAACGGCCATGTAAGTGATAATTTTTGCCGTCAACACCTCTGAATGTTTTGTCTTGGTTTAATTTACGGGTAAATGTTTCACCATTTTTTTCTATTTCAGTTTCTAAGTTACCGAGCATTAAGCCTAACCAGTTTTGATAAACTTCTAGCTTTTCATCCGCATCAATAGTGGCAACCGAATCTTCACAATCAACAATGGTGGTTAAAGCTGATTCAATAATAATGTCATCAACGTTTGCTAAATCTTTAGCACCATTAAAACCTTTACTATTAATAACTATTTCAATGTGTAAGCCGTTATTCTTTAAAACAAGTGATTCAGGAGCTTGTTTATCACCAGCAAAAGCAACAAATTGGCTTGGTGTGCTTAACTCTGCTTGGCTAGCATCAGCGAAAGTAGCTATAAGCTTGTTATCTTCAACACAATAGTTTGTTACCGCTTGATGAGACTTTCCTACTAATGAAAAATGTTCATCAAGAAAGTTCTTTGCTGAAATAACAACTTGCTCGCCTCGTGCAAGGTTATGACCTTTAGTTAGTGCTAACTCACCTTCTTGTGAAATAACATTTGTTCCGTAAAGTACGTCATATAAACTTCCCCAACGAGCGTTAGCTGCATTTAAAGCGAAACGCGCATTACTTGAAGGAACAACGAGTTGTGGTCCAGCCATGGTTGCAATTTCTTCATCAACATTATCGGTTGAAATTTTGAAGTCATCGCCTTCAGGAACGATATAACCAATCTCGGTTAAAAAGCTGCGGTATGCTGCCTTATCCATTTCTCCATCATGGCTCATATGCCATTCATTAATTTGGTTTTGCATTAGTTGGCGAGTTTCTAATAATTCTCTGTTTAACGGTGAAAAATCATTAATCAATGTATGAAAATCATCCCAAAACTTACCTTGCTGTAAACTTAAATGAGGTAGCACTTCTTCATTAACAAAATGATAAAAGTTTGTGTTGATTAAACTATTCATTTTTAAGTTGGTACCCATATTTCGCCCCGTGAAATTAATTTGTTGTTTTATTCGTCTTCAAGTAAACAATTTGCAATCACTTACTGATTGATTTGTAGTCTACAAGAGTTTTTACTATAATTTCACAATAGAAATTACACAGTGTAAATTTTACAAAAATGAAAAATAATAAAAGCCTAATGAGAAAAGCCCATTTCTTGGGAACAAAAATTCGTAATCTTCGCAAACGTAATAAGCTCACAATGGAAGATCTATCGGCGCGCTGTATCAAGCTAAATGCGGAGTACGCACCTTCGGTGTCATACCTCTCGATGATTGAACGAGGTAAGCGTGTTCCTAGTGAAGAAGTGCTTGAAATTATTGCGACAATATTTCAGAAAAAGCCTGCTTGGTTTCTTGACGATGAAAAGGAAGAGGAAGCTGTAACCCCCATAAAGAAAAGCATTGGCGGGATAAGTGGTATGGCTTTAGAGCCAAATTTCTTATTTACTAATGAAATTTTACAAATAGCAATTCCTGAAATGCTTGCGCAAACAGGTACAACAGGTCGTCAATTTGCCCATCTTTTAATTAGAGCCCATCAAGAGCACCATCAAAATCATTTCCCTGACTTAGAAAGAGCTGCAGAGCAAGTCGGTCTTAAAAGATTGCCTTTAAGTTTGGACGACATTATTGCTATTACTAAAAACCTTGGGCTGGTTATTAAGTGGTTTGATAAAACGCCTGAAGGTATTTTGGCAAGCCCTGATAGTTATAGCGAACAAGCAAAAAATGTAGTGACTTCATTCTTTGAGCCACCGAATAAGATTTTTGTAAATAAGGTCATGAAAAAACGTCAGCTGAGATTGAAGTACGATCTTGCTGTCCATATCGGTCATTGCGTTTTACATGATAAAAATGGCACGAGAAACGTATTGTTTGCAGGACAAGCGCCTTCAGATAGTTGGCGAGAAAGAAGTGACGCATATCAAACCTCGATTATTGATACACAAGACATTCTTAATGCGTGGAGAGACTTCGAGTGTAGCTTTTTTGCAGGAGCTCTACTCTGTCCTAAAGTACCATTTCGCCAGCTATTAGATAGCCATGGTTATGAAGTAAATATTGGTGAAAAAATTGATGTATCGGTATCTGTTGCTATGCGCAGAATGACGGCTGTATCACCTTATTCTCATTGGCATTATTTTGATGCTTATTCACCAGGTAAATTAAAAGCGGTTTATCGTGGTAATGGTATACCGCTACCTTGGGGAAATATGAGTACAGTTGAAGACCCGTGCCATCATTGGGCTATCTTTCGTATGATGAATACTTCTGAAACAGGCACATCATCGCAAATATCAGTAATGGACGTGGCTGGCACACCCAAAATATATTGCTGTGAATCAATAAATGTAAAAGATATTGCTGGCAATAATCATGTGTTATGTGCGGGAATCGATCTCAACCCTGCGATTGAAGCACAAGGCAAAGATGCCTTTGCTTTAGCTGAAAACTTAAAAGATGCTTGTGTAGATAATGGTGGTTCTGTGGCTATTCCGAAAGGTATAAAGTCAGATCTTAGTAGTGTTGCAAAGATCCTCAATATCAATTGGGTTGAACGTGGTATTGAAAAAGACGCCAGAATGATTTGCTCAAGAGGAATATCATGCCCAAGAAAGCCAAGTTGTTATTCGTCAGGTGAATGTTTATCTGCAGACTAATAATTAATTATCAAGCAATACATTAGCGATAGTATGAGTTATTAACGTGGGTAAATATTAATTAAACACACTAAATTATTTAAATTATCGCTAAATATTTTAATAGAAAGAAATTTTTAATAAATTAAACAAAAGTGTTTATTTAGAAAGTTTGAAGTTATTAAATTGAAATAGATTATCGAATAGAATGTTTTGAAGTTTTAACCTGAAAGATGAAATAAGAAGAGTTGAGTTTTGCCTGATTGAAGGCGGCACAAAAAAGGTGGTAGCCCGTGCAGGAGTCGAACCTGCGACCACTCCCTTAGAAGGGGAGTGCTCTATCCAGCTGAGCTAACGGGCCTCATTTAGAACACATTGTTACCTTAGGTGGTAACTACTTAGAGTCTTGTACCCGCTCTGTTTAGCTGAGCTAGTGACGTATTCCTCTTAAGCATAAATTTTTACTAAAATTTAAAAAGTGGTCGGTGATGCAAGATTCGAACTTGCGACCCCTTGGACCCAAACCAAGTGCGCTACCAAGCTGCGCTAATCACCGACAATGTTAAAAACAATACTCGCTTTCAACGGGAGCGGATATTACCTAGTTGACTGAGTCGCGTCAAACACTTTTTATAAAAAAAAACGCGTTAGCTTACTTTTGCACCACCTTGACTAATTATCAACTCGTTTATGTCGAAATAACAGCTAAGGGCAATTATTTCATTAAAATCTAATTTAATAACAATAAACGAAATTCCTTATACAATTACACTTAAAATTATGAGAAAATAACTGTGTTTTTCATCCATATAATAATAGAAGTAAAATGACAGCATCATTGATTAATGGCAAAGAAATTGCCCAACAAGTTAGAACTTCTGTAAAAGACAAAGTAACAATTCGTTTACAGAAAGGATTAAGAGCTCCAGGCCTTGCCGTTATATTAGTTGGTTCTGATCCTGCTTCTGAAGTTTATGTAGGTAGTAAACGCAGAGCATGTGAAGAAGTCGGTTTTATTTCAAAGTCTTTTGACTTAGCCATTACAACTTCTGAAAGTGAACTACTCGCTTTAATAGATGAGTTAAACTCTGATGATTCAATTGATGGCATTTTAGTTCAGTTACCTTTACCTAAGCATTTAGATTCAAACTTAGTGATTGAACATATCAATCCTAATAAAGATGTTGATGGTTTCCATCCATCGAATGTAGGTAAGTTAGTGCTTAGACAACCAGGTCTTCGTCCATGTACGCCTAAAGGTATTATGGAGCTTATTAAAGCAACAAACGTTAAAACTCATGGCTTAGACGCTGTGGTTGTAGGCGCATCTAATATTGTTGGTAGACCAATGAGTTTAGAACTTCTACTAGCCGGTTGCACAGTAACAACAACTCACCGCTTTACTAAAGATTTAGAGTCAAAAGTAAGAGCTGCTGACTTGTTAGTTGTTGCCGTTGGTAAACCTGAATTTATTCCAGGCGATTGGATTAAAGAAGGCGCTATAGTGATCGATGTTGGTATTAACCGTTTAGAAAGTGGTTCATTAGTAGGTGATGTAGGTTTTGCTGTTGCTAAAACTAAAGCTTCATTTATTACACCTGTACCTGGTGGCGTTGGTCCAATGACAGTAGCAAGCTTAATAGAAAACACTTTATTAGCATGTGAAGCGAGAGATTAATTTCTCGTTATAAAGCATTTAAAACAAAAAAGTCAGCTAATTAGCTGACTTTTTATTACTTACTTTTAACTGCTTAGGCTAATTAATTTAAACTAACCTTTACGCCATGTAGTTTTACCTGCTGAATCTTCAAGTATCACCTTCATCGCTTTAAGCTTATCTCTTGCTTCATCAGCTAATGCCCAGTCTTTGTTAGCACGAGCATCATTACGTTGTTTAATTAACGCTTCAATTTCTTCAGCTTCAGAATCGTCTTCAACATTACCTTTAAAGAATTCTTCAGGAGAGCTTTGTGCAATACCTAGCACTTTGCCTAATTCTATAAGAATATAAGCTAACTCCCCTGCTTTGTTAGCATCTTGATCTTTAATGCGGTTAATTTCTTTTGATAATTCAAAGATAACAGGCATAGCTTCAGGACAGTTGAAATCATCGTTCATCGCTTTTTCAAAACGATTAACATACTCATTGCCTACTAACTCTACTTTTACAGGAGTTACATCACGTAACGCTGTGTATAAACGCTCTAAACTCGCGCGAGCTTGCGTTAAGTTGTCTTGTGAGTAATTTAACTGGCTACGGTAATGGCTTGACGTTAAGAAGAATCTAACCGTTTCAGCATCGTATTCATCTAACACACTGCGTAAGGTGAAAAAGTTGTTTAACGATTTCGACATTTTCTCTTTGTTAATTTGCACCATACCGCCATGCATCCAGTAATTAACATAAGGCGTATTAGTTGCACAACATGATTGCGCTATTTCATTTTCGTGATGTGGAAATTGTAGATCTGAACCACCGCCATGAATATCAAAATGATCGCCTAAATGCTTTTGATTCATAGCAGAACATTCAATGTGCCATCCTGGGCGACCTTTACCCCAAGGAGAATCCCAATTAGGTTCATCAGGTTTAGCCATTTTCCATAAAACAAAATCTAACGGGCTTCTTTTAGCTTCATCAATATCAACACGCGAACCAGCTTGCAACATATCAAGGTTTTGCATACTCAACTGCCCGTATTTGTCATACGAACTGACTTCAAACATCACGTCGCCATTTGAAGCAACATAAGCGTGTTCTTTTTCTAATAATGTAGCAACAAGGTTGATAATTTCAGGCATGTGCCCTGTAACTGTTGGCGCTATATCAGGTCGCATGATGTTTAAATCATCAAAGTCTTGATACATTTGAGCAGTCATACGTGTGGTTAACGATTCACAGCTTTCGTTATTCTCAAGCGCACGTTTAATTATTTTATCGTCTACATCGGTAATGTTACGTACATGTGTAAGCTCATAACCTGAATACTTTAAGTAGCGAGCAATAATATCAAAAGCGACGTAAGTTCTTGCATGACCTATGTGGCAACGGTCATAAATGGTAATACCACAAACATACAAGCCAACCTTCCCTTCAGTGATAGGTTTAAAGATTTCTTTTTTTTCGGCTAAGCGTATTAAAAATTTGCAGCATAACTATTTCGTATTCCTATTATTGTGCTTATAAAATCTGTATGGCACTTATTAAAGATGCTTTCTTGTATTTAAACAAAAAATTGAAGCGTAATTGTACATCAACATTTCTTTTGAATCATCAGATGGATAGATTTTAGCAGAGAAATAATTGAAATCTTGAGGTACAATCTCCACATTGTAAATATCGTATAAATAGAGAGAACATATAGTGATTACTTTTAAAACAACATTAGGCGACATCAAAATCGCATTAGACTTTGATAAAGCACCTATTACAGCAAAAAACTTCCAACAATATGCTGAAGATGGCTTTTACAACGGCACTATTTTTCACCGTGTAATTAAAGGCTTTATGGCGCAAGGCGGTGGTTTTTCTTCAGGCTTAGAAGAAAAAAACACAAGCGAAAATATTAAAAATGAAGCAAATAATGGCGTAAGTAACACACGTGGTACTTTAGCTATGGCTCGTACACAAGACCCACATTCAGCTTCTGCTCAGTTTTTTATTAACCTAGTTGATAACACCTTTTTAAACTTTTCAAGTGAAACAACTCAAGGCTGGGGTTACTGTGTTTTTGCTGAAGTAGTTGAAGGCATGGACATTGTAGACAAAATGACTTTAGTTGATACAGGTCGTTTAGGTCATCATGATGATGTTCCAAAAGAAGAAATCATTATCACTGAAACAATTATTGAAGCATAAGCGAAAGCTAAGCATTAATTGATCAATTGGATTATCACCTTTAGTGAAAAATAATAAAGAACAAGTCACCTACTTTATTGCCGACTTACATTTAGCAGAAAACAGACCTGATATAACGGCCTGTTTTTTAGCTTTCATGAAAAATGACGCAATAAAAGCTGAAAAGCTTTACATTTTAGGTGACTTATTTGAAGTGTGGTTTGGTGATGATTACAAAACTGAACTTACTGAAGCTGTTATTAATGCGGTAAAAACATTAAATAGCTCAGGCACAAAGGTTTATTTTATTCACGGTAATAGAGATTTCTTGCTCGGCGATCATTACGCCAAACAAGCTGATATGATTTTATTACCTGAAAAACAATTGATCGAACTTTACGATGAAAAAGTATTACTCATGCATGGTGATACACTGTGTACTCGTGATGTTGATTATCAAAAGTTTAGAAAAAAAATCTCGAAGCTGGTGGTGGCAAGGCTTTATGACCAACCTGCCATTATGGTTAAGAAAACGCATTGCTGATAACTATCGAGAAAAAAGCAAACAGGCTCAACAAAATAAATCGCATGATATTATGGACGTTACAGAGTCTGAAGTGATTAAAGATTTAGAAGAATACAATTGCCAACTGATGATCCACGGCCATACCCACCGCCCTAATGTTCATAACCTAACAGCCAATAATAACGATGCTCAACGTATTGTTCTTGGTGATTGGTACGAACAAGGTGCTTGGCTGAAAGTTACTCCTACAGAAAAAACACTGCTCAACACGCATTTCAGCTAAGTTATACCAAACAGATTAATTTATTGCTCACTTAGCGAGAATTTAAAGGCTTAGAGGCACAGGTTCATAGTTCCAGACTGAACCTAAGCACCTACATCCATGTAGGCGAGGCATTGATTGAAGAGAATGGTTATTCTCGGTAACTGCTCCTGCGTTACCCTAATGTCCTACATCCATGTAGGAACCTTGTCAAAATCAATAACGCGGCATATTAGCCTTTAAATTCTCGCCCTTCGGGAGCTCATTAGCAAACTAATAACATCACAAAATTAAAAAAATATAGAATAACTATGTTTAATCAATTTTGCTTATTCTAAGCTTGCTAATGTAGCTCTAAGTTGCTCAATAAATTAATCCGTTTGGTATTACACTGATTTTATATATCATTTAAATACATTTAGTTTGATAAGTATGCGATAACATTGATAAACTCTTTGGCTTCAAGGAAGATAAATCAATTTAGTTAAAATTAATTTTTTAAACTAATTATAAAATTGGATTTTGTTATTACTCATATTTGAGGAAAAACAAGTGGTAAACCAAACTTATCAAATAGCTAGAAAACATGCACAACTGACTAATGAATTACTAAGTACACATAAGTTAGCACCAACTCCCGTTAATTATTCAGTATTTTTTATTTACATTAAAGGTAGTATTCCAGTCCTAACCCAACAGTTAGAATCACTAGTACAATCCCACCAAGTTGATGATACTTCTATCAATGAATTATACGAATTACATATTTCTCAAGTAGCACAAATAGATAAAGAAATTTTATCTCCTTTGAGTGAATCTATTAACTTAGTGCTGAGTAAATTAGAGCAACAGGTAACTTCAGAAGAACAAGCAGTAACTAACTTAGAAAAAATAGATAAAGTACTCGCTAAATCAAAACAAAACAGCTCACTCCAACAAATTGTTAGCTATGTTCAAAATACGGTTAATGGCTCGGTTACCCAACATAAAAGCTTGTCGGAAGACTTAACCAAAACCAATGATGAAATAAACGAATTAAAATCTAAATTAACTGAAGCTAAGCTACAAGCTGTTTCAGATCCCCTAACAGGTTTCTTAAACCGAAGAGGTGGAGATGAAAGGCTTGCTGAAATTAATATTGAAGACACCCATACAACCCTCATTATCGATATTGATCATTTCAAATTAATTAATGATAACTTTGGCCATCCTATTGGCGATAAAGTTATTCAAAAAGTTACTAGCTTGATCAGAGATCAACTATCTGATGAAGACATTGCTGTTCGTTATGGTGGTGAAGAGTTTGTGGTGGTGGCTGTACATAAAGCCCTATATGAAGCTCAAGATATTGCTGAAAAGATAAGATTAGCCATCAGCCAATTAAAGCTTAAGCAAAGAAATTCTGACAAATTCTTACCTAAAATATCTGTCTCAATCGGTATTGCCGAAAATAAAAATGAAAAACACTGGCAAGACATTATTGAACGTGCAGATAAAGCCTTATATGAGGCCAAAAACTCAGGCAGAAACTGTATAAAAATAGCCGCTTAGTAAGAGTTCAATAAAGCTAAAATTAGCTTTATTGAGTTTAACTTAACTCGACTTAATTTTATTTAGACAATACGTTACGTTTTCAAGATAGCACTTATATAAGGTTATCTTGGAAGCGTAAATTGAACTTATTAGGTGTTACTAGCTACAGCTAACCTTTAACAACTAATGCCGAACACTTAATATATAACGCTTAATATCTAAAACTGCCCCCTAGCACTAAGAACTCACAGTTAAACATTTAAACTAATCTGTTCATTCCAATTAACCTCTTAATCTATAAATTCGTACCTTTAGCCTAATACCAATGGCCTTAAGCCAAGAGCACTGCATTAATATAAATACCAAACGGATTAATTTATTGCTCACTTAGCGAGAATTTAAAGGCTTAGAGGCACAGGTTCATAGTTCCAGACTGAACCTAAGCACCTACATCCATGTAGGCGAGGCATTGATTGAAGAGAATGGTTATTCTCGGTAACTGCTCCTGCGTTACCCTAATGTCCTACATCCATGTAGGAACCTTGTCAAAATCAATAATGCGGCATATGAGCCTTTAAATTCTTGCCCTTCGGGAGCTCATTAGCAAACTGATAACATCACAAAATTGAAGAAATATAGAATAACTATGTTTAATCAATTTTGCTTGTTCTAAGCTTGCTAATGTAGTTCTAAGTTGCTCAATAAATTAATCCATTTGGTATAAGCTTAAACAGGTTTGCCACTATGAAACTTAAAGTCTGTATCATCAGATGAAATAAGATCAGCTTCAACTCGCCCAAAGTATTCAACCTTATCCGTAATATCTTTAGGTGATATAGACTGTGCTAAGGCTAGATAATCTTGATAATGACGAGCTTCAGAACGTAGTAATGAAATATAAAAATCGCCTAAGCGCTTATCTACATGAGGAGCAACTTTAGCAAAACGCTCACACGAACGAGCTTCAATATAAGCACCACAGATCAGCTTATCAATTAAGGTATCTGGTTCATGGGTTTTAACATGTGTAAGCATACCTTTAGCGTAACGACATGGCGTGATGCTTTTATATTCAACACCGTAATGATCCATCATTTCTAATACTTGATAAAAGTGATGAAGCTCTTCTTTAATCAACATCACCATTTTATCGATAAGATCTTGCCCGTAAGGTGAATCAGATTTTGGAATAACAGATTTAGTCAGCTTATTTTTAGCAGCCAACTCACGCCAATCGCCTTCTCTTTTATAAATAAGTTTTTCAAAAGGCTGTAACCAATCTAATAATGCACTTCCACTGGTTTTATCTACTGCATATTTACGGATCAAAAACATAGCAGATTGCGCGGCTTTTAATTCACAAATCAAATGATCAATTAAGAGAATATCTAAATTTTCAGGTTTGATCGCTTCATCAATCCACTCTTGAGGTGTTTCACATTTTAGAAATGACATGATGGGCGTTAATAATTCTGCAGTCGACATTCAACCAAACTCTTTAAAATTTACATGAAATAATGCTTAATTTTATCATATTCATTCTAAGAGCTAGCTGATTATTTATAAGAAATTGTGGTTAATTAAAAAATACCGATACCATGTAACCATTATTTAACTTTGTTGTTGTGTATTTCCAGCCAAATTGCTTCGTTAACTTCTCAACCAATTTAGTGCCTAAACCAAAACCTAATTCTTTATCCGCAGATGTGTCGTTAATAGTTATTAGTTCTGAGTCGCTTTCAATATTAGTAATTATTACTTCATTACCTTTTTGAACAATATTTACGATACCTTGCTGCGTGTGTTGAAATGCGTTTCTTATCAGGTTATTAAGTACAATTAAACTTGGCATTACGGCTATAGCAACTTCACTATCATCAACTTCAATACTTACCTCTACTGATTTTCCATTAAGTAAATAAGTTAGCTCTGCTTGAGTGTTTTTTAGTAAATCACCTAAGTTTGTTACTTCAATCGGCATATCTGCATGACCTTCCCTGCTTAACCAAAGCAAGGTTTCCGTCATTGATTTCATGGTTAAACTTGCGCGTTGAATACGATCGCGTATCTTTCTTTCTTTTTCTGAAGGGTTAGGATTAACTTTTTCAAGCAATGCGCTATTACTTCTTAATACAGCAATGGGAGTGCGTAATTCATGACTAGCATAACTTAAAAAGGTTTTTTCTCGCTCAACCGAATCAGCTACTGACTCTAAGTTTTCGAGAATAAGCTTTGCTAATGAGTTGAGTTCTTTAAATTTAAAGTCTGGATGAGTATGTTTGAGATCATGAATCGATAAGGTTTTAGACCATTGTTGTAATGATTCGACCGGCACGGTAATTCTTTTAAAAATTAAGAGTAAAACCAACACAAAAATAATAAGACCAGATAAACCAAACAAGATAATAGTCATGACAGGATCAATAAAAAAACCATATTCACTGTGTTTTTTAATAATGTATTCTTGAAAGTTTTCATTATATTGAGAAACAAAAACTTGCTGCCCATTGTGTTCAAAAATCATAAGAGCGTAAACTTCTTTTGGCGGTACAATAAAAACCCAATCAATAAATTTTGAGTGAAATGTATTATTTTCTGTGGATATATCTTTAAACTGTCTACGAACAGGTTCAGGGACTCGTTGCCAATCGGTGGTCACATGATATTTCAACACTGTTTGTTCAACCTTCCCTTCTTCAGGATATTTCTTTGCAATATCAATCATTAACCTTTCAGTCATTTTATCGAAAGAGCCAAGAAAAATACTTGCGCTTTGATAGGAAAAAACGGCGGCTATCAACAAGACTAAACTCGTTAAAAGAACAAAAGTGTAAGTGCGGATACTCATTTGATAGCTTTTTTTAATCATTTATTGTGTTGCTCGTAAGACAAAGCCAAAACCAGCTTCATTTTCAATAGATAGCTTAGCATTAGCCAAAGTTAGTTGTTTACGCAAATGGTGAATATGTACTTTAAGACTATTACTATCAGGCTGTTCATCACCCCAAATAGCTTGCATTAAAACCTCACGAGATACTGGGCTTGAAGTTTCACGCATTAGCTTTTGTAATATTTTAAATGTGATTGGTGTAAGCTTTAACGCTTCACCTGCATAGGTTGCGCTTCTACTATGTGTATTTAGTTCTAAATTATTTAAAGTTAATTTGCTGACTTGCCCGCTCTTACGTGTTGATAGTGCTATTACACGCATAAGTAACTCTTCAATTTCAAAAGGTTTAACAAGGTAATCGTCTGTTCCTGCACTAAAGCCCGCAGCTTTATCACCTAATGAATCTCGCGCAGTTAACATTAAAATAGGCGTTTCATTACCATCACTGCGAACTTTTTGGCAAATAGATAAGCCATCTAAGCGAGGTAAATTAAGATCTAATAAAACCACTTGATAAGTATTCGCTTCAAAAAGCGCGAGCCCTTGTAACCCATTAGAGGCATGGTCACAGGAAATACCTTCAATTTCTAAATAATCCACAACGGTAGATGCTAAATCAATATCGTCTTCAACCAGTAATACATTAATGCTCATGCATTAACCCCTTTCGCTATTCTTAGAAATATTATTGAATTAATCACATTCACTATCCTTTCTTATGTGATGAGAAAGGCCCAACTAATAACACATGAATCTATCAAACAAGATAGCATATCTAAAGCCATCCTCTCCTGAGAAACGAAGCCATACTTATATAAATCATAACGATTGCTATATTGACCACTCTGGAAATTAAATAAACTAAATCCGATTTAAGATAAATTCAATCTATTGAAATCTAAAGTCATATTTTTAACTACTGATTTAACTTGGTAAATTTTATACTTGAGTCGAGAAGTAACAGCTAGAAAAACTTTATAATTCCGAGTTTAGGTTTAGTCTAATGAAATGTAGGTTAAGTGACGGTTAAGATAGAGGATATTTTAAGATAAGTATTTTCATTGAAACACTTAGTTGGGTTAATAAATGATAAAATAAAAAATATGTCATTATAAATCTACGTTACTTTTTCTGCTTTTAAGTAGAGTTATAATGACTGAATGCTAATGTTTAGATTGACAGTGTTGGTCACCATAATAATTATTCGTGTAATTACAATTGACCAATTGTGCTGTTTTCTTTCTTGAATTAAATAATGATTTTATATTATTGAATAATGATTTCATTTTAATCACCTTGCTTAGTTAAGATGAAGCTATTGTGCCCGAACAATCAGATTCAGTAAAAACTGGATAATCAATAATATAATTCTAAAAAACTGAACATCCTTCCATAAATCTTAATAAAACATCATATAACTCGGTAGCACTTTTAACATTTTCTCTCTTATGTTCTGCTAAAAACATCAAAACATCGCAAATTAATACCCTTAGGTTAAGTAAGTAACTAGCTAAAAAACATCCAACCGTGAATGTTTTTACCTGTTTTTTCCAAAATTGACTATTATTAAATCGACTTTCAACAATGAGCTCTAGCAATGGTCTGTCACAGTGATAATATGATTATCGAAAGGTAAATCTAATAAAACCTTATAACTTGCCGTAAATAATATTTAAAAGTTATTTATAAACAAGTCGTTATAACGACACAGGCAAATTCACATTTATTACTTAGTTATATCATTAGGGGGAATAAGTTGTTGCTACCTGGCACATAACTTAGACCTGAAATAATTAAGTAATGATTTGGGAACGATTAGAAAAATCAACAGAGGATTTAAAATGAGTAAAAAGTTAACTACCGCAGCAGGTTGTCCTGTCGCACATAATCAAAATGTTCAAACTGCAGGAAAAAGAGGACCACAACTATTACAAGATGTTTGGTTTCTTGAAAAGCTTGCGCATTTTGATCGTGAGGTGATACCTGAACGTCGTATGCATGCTAAAGGATCTGGCGCCTACGGTACATTTACAGTAACTCATGACATTACAAAATATACAAAAGCAAAAATATTTTCTGAAATTGGTAAAAAAACAGAATTATTTACGCGCTTCACTACAGTTGCTGGTGAACGTGGTGCTGCAGATGCAGAACGAGATATTCGTGGTTTTGCTATGAAATTTTATACTGAAGAAGGTAACTGGGATCTTGTTGGTAACAACACACCGGTTTTCTTTTTAAGAGACCCACTGAAATTTCCAGATTTAAACCATGCTGTTAAGCGTGACCCAAGAACTAACTTGCGTAGTGCTAAAAACAATTGGGATTTTTGGACTTCACTACCTGAAGCTTTACATCAAATAACGATTGTAATGAGTGATCGTGGTATTCCTGAAACTTATCGCCACATGCATGGTTTTGGTAGTCATACCTTTAGTTTTATTAACAGCGATAACGAACGTTATTGGGTTAAATTTCACTTTAAATCTCAGCAAGGTATTAAAAACTTGTCTGATGCTGAAGCTGAAACACTTGTAGGTAAGGACAGAGAAAGTCATCACCGCGACTTGCTTGAAAGCATTGATAATAAAGACTTCCCGAAATGGACGATGGAAGTTCAAATTATGCCGGAAGATGATGCATCTAAAGTACCTTATAACCCTTTCGATCTTACCAAAATTTGGCCTCATAAAGATTACCCTCTAATTGAGGTAGGCGAAATGGAGCTAAATCGTAACCCTGAAAACTTCTTTGCAGAAGTAGAGCAATCAGCTTTCAACCCTGCAGCTGTTGTTCCAGGTATCAGTTTTTCTCCTGATAAAATGTTACAAGGTCGTTTATTTTCATATGGCGATGCACAGCGTTACCGCTTAGGTGTTAACCACCATAGTATTCCAGTAAACGCACCTCGTTGTCCTGTACATAGTTACCATCGTGATGGCGCAATGCGTGTTGACGGTAATCATGGCGGCACAGTAGGTTATGAACCAAATGATCAAGGTGAATGGGCTGAACAACCAGATTTCTCTGAGCCACCATTAAGTTTAGATGGTGCTGCAGCACATTGGGATCACAGAGAAGATGAAGATTACTTCTCACAACCTGGTGATTTATTCAGATTAATGACACCTGAAAAACAAGCTATATTATTTGATAATACAGCTCGTAATATCGGCGATGTACCAAAAGAAATTCAATTACGTCACCTTAAGCACTGTTACAAAGCAGACCCAGCTTACGGCGAAGGAATTGGTAAATTACTTGGTATTGATTCAAGTGAATTTAGTTCGTAAGCACTTAAATTAACTATCTCGTGATCTGATGGGTTAATAGATAACGTTAATTAATATCAGAACGACAAAAGCAGATAAAATTATATTTTATCTGCTTTTTTTTCATCAAAAACGGGGGAAGACTTAGAACTTAGCTATCCAAAAACTTTCCGACTAAATATTTACGCCTGAAACAAAAAAACCTCTATTTGCATAGAGGTTTTCACATTCACTATATCTACTCTTTAAAAGAGCCTATATGTAGATATTATGTGTAATAAGGGTCTTTCATAGGACCAGCAGATTTAGATCGTACTGGTTGTAATGGCGCAGGATCTTGCGTACCTGGATAGTCAGATCCCCAGTTTACAGGGTCACCATGCATTTCCATTCTGGCATTATCAGTATACCAATCAACTAAACGACCATCACAACGAAGTAACCATGTAGCACCTTCAGGTCCTGCTTTAAAATCACCATGGCGAATTAAAGGTGGACGATAGAAGTATATACCAGGCCATTGTGGACCAAAGTTAAAATCAAAACTTCCTTGCAACGTATAAGCTTCTTCAGAACAAGGGTGATGAGCTAAAGGATGCTCTACCCAATCAGCTTTAGCTTTTATTAAACGCGTATAGAAATCAGTTTTCACATCTCTCCACAATAGCTTTATAAATAAGCCTGGTACTGGCGAACCACCAGCAGAAAAATCCATTGGACTACCTATTTCAACAGGTACCCACTCCATCAAGTTACTGTGTTTAATGACTAATGCTTGGTCTTCACGTACAAAATCTTTTTGCTTTGCACCCGCTTCAAATTCCCACCCAGCAAACTCACGGAAATAAAGAATTTCAGTACCTTCTTGTACTTCTAACGCAGGACATACAACGCCAGGAGGTGTACACCAATAACCGCCTTCAATAAGTACTTCATCCCCAATTTTAACTTCGCCACTTAGTACAAACCATTCAGTTTGCGCTTTGTGAACGCCTTCAGGACGAGACCAAAATGATTCAAATTGTATTTTAGCTGAAACCGCACCATTTTCTTCATCATAAGATAGGTTACGTTGTTTAGCACTACCTGCTGTAGCACCTACTAATTCAGATGGATGCCAAATCAGATCTTTTTCATCAATTTGTTCTACATGAGGACGCATATATTTTCCTATAATTATTATTTGGTAAAGTATGCACAAACTTTGACTGATACTCGATAACTCAACAATGACTTATGTCATGTTTCTAAAGTATTTTTAATCACGTCCATTAAACACCATAAAAACCTTCTCGTACTTAACTCAATCAAACAGAGCTACACATCAAAAAGACAACGTTTATATTATTGAAAAAAATCATTTTCCTGTAAAAACAACTTACATCAGATCAGATATAAACCTCTACAGACAATATAAAACAAACACTAATGATTGATTGTTTTACATACTAAAAAAAACAAAGATACATTTCGTATATTTTATATTCATAAAGACATCTAAAAAAAACTAAGTATAATGATATCTCATTAATACAATATTGGAGTTGGTAATGATCTTGATTTTTGGTGCTACAGGTAAAACCGGTAGTGAAATTATTAAACAGCTATTAGTCCGTAATGTACCAATAAGAGTATTAATACGTGACTCTAACAAAGCTACATACTTTATAGAAAAAGGTATAGATGTTGTTATAGGTGATGCGAGCGATCCAGAAGCTGTAACTCAAGCACTTAAAGGTATTGAGAAAGTTTATCTCGTATTAGCTAATAGTGAAGAGCAGCTTACACAAGAAAAATTAATCACCGATTGTGCAAAAAAATCGGGTGTGAAATTACTGGTTAAGCAGTCTTCTTTAGAAACAAGAATTTATCCAAACAATCCAATCCCTAAAGCTCACCTTGAATCAGAACAATACATAAAAAACTCAGGTCTTGATTGGGTGATAATACGCCCTACCTTCTTCAATCAAATGTTATTAATGTGTGCTCACACAATTCAAGCTAACAACACATTAATATTTCCAATGGCAGATGGTTGTGTAGCAGCAACAGATGTTAGAGATGTTGCGGAAATAGCGGCTACAGTACTTACAGAGCCTAGGCATATTAATAAAAGTTACGACATTTCAGGCGCAGAGTTTTTGTCTTTTAACACCATAGCGGCAATTTTTTCTAAGGTACTTAATAGAGAAATTAATTATGTGAGCCAACCGCTTATTGAATATCGAAAAATGTTAGAAACACGGCTCAATGATGAATGGCGAATTAATGCAGTTTGCGAAGAGTTGCATAGCTTATCAACCTCCTCTTTACACTATATTGCAGCCGGAAATATAAAGAGAATTTTAGGACGCCCTGCTAGAACGGTTCAGCAATTTGTAGAAGATAACAAAGTTGCTTTTATAAAAGAGTAGAATAGAGGAGTAAATGCCTCCGGTTATTTAAGCTACCTAAGCCGGGGAAGCTGGGGAAGCTGGGGTTATAACCAAAGGCATTTAATTAAAGAATTTGTTGAAATAGAATTCATTTTTATAGGTATTATCTGAAGTAAAATACCTAGTACATCAATATTTATAATATTTTAATATCAATAAAGCCAAGATCTTCTTTTAGTATACGTATTCTCAAAGTTAACAATTTCAGCGCCTTGCTTCATGGTAATACCTATTTGATCTAAACCTTCTAGCAGCATCTCTCTACAACCATTAGAAATGATAAAAGAATGCTTTTCACCTTTAACTGAGATAACAACTTTTTCTTTGAGGTCTACCGTAATTTTATCAGTTTGAGGGTCTTCAATTTGTGCCGCAAGCTCCACAATCACATCGTCAGGTAGAACAACAGGTAAAATACCATTACGAGTACAGTTACCATAAAAGATAGCACCAAAGCTCGACGCGATTATTACCCGTATTCCATATTCAGCTAAAGCCCAAACCGCATGTTCTCTTGAAGAGCCACAACCAAAGTTTTTACTCGATAAAATGATACTTGTATTTTTGTAAGCATCTTTATTTAAAATAAAATCGGGATCAAGTGTTCTTCCACCCGCTTCAGTATATCGCCAACCAGCAAATAAACCTTCACCCAAACCTTTTTTAGAGACTAACTTCATTTCTCTAGATGGAATAATGGCATCGGTATCAATATTTGTTCTTAATAATGGTGCTGTTACACCTTGATGTGTGACCAGTTTTTTCATTATAAAAACTTCCTAGGATCTGTAATTTTACCTGTAATGGCTGAAGCGGCCACCGTAATAGGACTAGCTAAATGCGAGCGAGTTTCAGGCCCTTGTCTTCCTTCGAAATTACGATTAGTGCTGCTGATCACGCGTTTACGAAAACCAAAGTTTTCTCCTCCAGCAAAAAAGCACATCGAGCAACCGGGTTCACGCCATTCAAAGCCTGCATCGATAAATATCTTATCTAAGCCCTCTTTTTCTGCCATACGCTTAACTTCTTTAGAGCCAGGTACACAAATAGCATTAACACCTTCGGCGACTTTACGCCCTTTTAATATACCTGCAGCTTCACGTAAGTCAGTAATTCGGCTGTTAGTACAAGAACCGATAAAAGCAGCGTCAATTGAAAGACTTTCCATTAATTGATCCGCATGAAGATCCATGTATTGATAGGCTCGTGTGTAGCTCGCTTTATCATTTGCATCAAGGGTAAAAGGGATGCTTGGTACATTATCTGATACACCACAGGCATGTTGAGGGCTAGTTCCCCAAGTAACAACAGGCGCCAACTCATCACAAACAATCGTAATTTCTTTATCAAAAACAGCATCACTGTCTGTAGATAGAGTTGCCCAGTATTTATTAGCTTCAAGCCATTTCTCACCTTTTGGAGCGTATTGTTTACCCCGAAGGTAATCTATGGTTTTTTGATCAGGCGCTATTAAGCCCGTAAAAGCAGAAAACTCAACAGCCATATTACATAAGGTTAAACGTGATTCGATACTTAAGCTTTCAACAACTTCACCAGCAAACTCAATCGCACAACCAGAACCACCCGCTGCGCCATATTTAGAAATGAGGTGTAAAATCAAATCTTTTGCCGTTAATCCTAAAGGTAATTTACCTACAAAATTAACACGCATAGTATTCGGTCGTTTTACAACAAGCGTATTAGTCGCCATAGCATGTTCAGCTTCACTCGAACCTACACCCCAAGCTAAAGCACCTAAGGCACCTTGTGAACAAGTATGACTATCAGGACAAATTAACGTACAACCAGGTTGAACTATGCCTAATTCAGGTGAAATAACATGAGCAATACCTTGCCAAGGATCCGTTATATCAAATAACTTTATTCCTGCGGCTTTACTTGCGGCACGCGTAGATTGAATAAATTGTTTTCCGCCTGGTACTAACGTTTCATCTGTTCTACCCGTATGAGTATCAACAATATGATCCATAGTACAAAAGACTTTTTCAGGGTTTCTAACGACTCTTCCGTCACTAGCTAAACTTTCTAACGCGATAGAACCTGTTCGTTCATGAAGAAAAATTCTATCAATATAAAGTAACGAAACATTGTCTTCCAATACCGCCACTTCATGATCTGCCCACAATTTATCAAATAATGTTTTTGCCATATTCACTAACTCATCATAAAAACAAAACAACAATTGTTATAACTATATACGTTTATATCCTTTATTTCAATTTTGTTACTAAGAACTCATGTTAATACGTAAGTGATACCTGAAAAGTTTAACTATTTTGAAGGCAATTGACATTTGTTAAAGCGCCCTATTGCTGCTTCAGATAATTTGACACTATCTTATTCTTATAATTTTGTGAGAGATCAATGGTTGAATTAACTGTATTACGTTGGTTACATATAGTTTGCATGGTGTATTGGCTTGGTGGTGAATGGGGGGTCTTTCAAACATCTTATAATATTGTTAACAGAAAATTGTCGATGGAAGAAAGAAGACGTCACCTCGAAACCGCTTACCGCATAGATGTTTTAGCTAGAACAGGAATTTTATTATTATTCCCTCTAGGCTTTCATATGGGAACATATTGGGGTGTACAGCCGCATGGTGGTTGGGCGCTTGTAGCAAGTTGGAGTATTTTCTCTGCTTGGGTTCTATTATGTTGGTCTGCGTTTTATTTCCGCGAAACCGACCGAGGTATTATGTTAACCAAAATAAACGAACGTCTTAGGTTCATATTAATTCCTGCTCTCATAATATGCTCAATATCTTCTTTACTAGGTCATGGACCGTTCGTAGCGTTTGAAGGTATGCGTTGGTTTTCAGTTAAAATATTAATTTTCTCTGGGTTATTAATGATAGGTTTATACCTTAGATTTATTATGCGTGAGTGGACAACTGTATTTAGAGAGTTAGCCATTAAACATGATGATGCATTGGAAGCGAAATTAGAGAAGTCTATTCGTACATCAAGATATATAGCTTACTTATATTGGGTTGGTATACTTTCAGTTGCTTTCTTAGGCGCAACTAAACCTTTCTAATTTATAAGATGTAACGTATTAAAAAAGCCTTAACTTTTAAAGTTAAGGCTTTTTTATGATGCGATAATAACAAAAATTAATACGCTTATTATTCAACTTCACCTAAATCAGTTACACCATCTAAATCTTCAATTTTTAAAATATGTGGTGAAGGAATACTAATTAATCCTTCTTTCTTTAATTTGGCTAACGCTCTGCTTACAGTTTCAACAGTTAGTCCTAGATAATCACCAATATCTTGTCGTGTCATTGGTAGGTGAATATAGTCAGGTGTTGCGCCTGGTAAGCGTTCAAGTAATTGCAAAAATAAAAAGCATAACCTTTCTTCTGCTTTCTTTTGCCCTAAAATAAAAACCTGATCTAAAGCACGTGCTAATACGTTTGCACCAATATCTGAAACATTTTTCTTAAGCTGCGATATTTCTTCTGTTAACGCCGTAAACTCAGTACGCTTAAATGCATAAGCTTGCATTTCAGTTATACACTTCACACCATATTCAAAGTGTTCAGATTGAGTTAAACCAACAAAATCACCTGGAAAAATAAAGGCTAATACTTGTCTATCACCATTACTTGCAATTCGCTCAATTAAAGCAATGCCGCTGGCAATATTAAACACTTGAAGTGCAGGAGAATACTGAGACAGTAAATACTGTTTTTCACTCAATATTTTAATTTTTGATAAAGATGATAATCGATCTAATTCATCAGCTTTCAATTCTTTAAACAGAACATACTCACGGGTATGAGTCCCCTTACCAGATAAGTCGGTTGGGTGAGTAATTAATGTACGGGGCATTAAACCCTCTCCTATAAGTATTATTATTTTAGAGTTTAGATTAAATATCTGAGAAGTGATATTATAATTTAAATGGTATATTGATAGAACATTATATACAATTAGCAATGTACTTTGTCAAATACCCATTTAGATGTGCATATAATATACAAAGATATATATGCATTAATATCAAGAAAGTTAGTACATATTTTAAAGTAAATATTAAAGCTCAAAGTGATAAATAAACGGCAAGCCTCAATCAAAAATATAATGATTAGCAGGTCGATATATAGATAAACGTAAGTCATCTAGCCTATGTATATAAAATAGTCTAAGTACTTATATAAAAAGAAGTAAAGTATCAGAGATTTAAAACAATGATAAACGAATATTTTTGACTTATCGCATTAACAAAAAAATAGCTTTCATTAATAATAATACACAGAGTATATTTGCAATATATTAAGAACTAAGAAAGCTACTCATCGTAAAATAAATTATTTTTGAACCAAGCATTTTTTTAAAAAACTAAGATGCAGTAACGTTATTTACTCGTTAATGAAATTACAAAGTGACTTTCAAGGTCCAAATAGATCGTGCCCTCGTAATGATAAAGGGTATTTTACTGATGATATTCAATCTAACACCTTTATTTGGTTAAAGAGATAAAATAATAAGTCGACGAGTAAAACCATACACCTACTATTTTTAGGTAATACAGAAGACTTATTAAAAATAACTTTAGCTTAAACGTTAACTAAATATGAATGAGTAATTAACTAATGACACAAAAATATATCACCATGCTTGATGGTAAAAAAATCCCACAAATTGGTTTAGGCGTATGGCAAGCAACAAACGATGAAACTGAAAGAGCGGTTACTACAGCTTTCGAAGCGGGTTACCGTTCAATCGATACGGCAACCGTTTATGAAAATGAAAAAGGTGTAGGTGCAGCGATTAAAAGCAGCGCATTAAACAGAAAAGATATGTTTATTACTACCAAGCTTTGGAACCCTGAACATAATAATGTTAGAGGGGCTTTAAACAAAAGCCTTGAATTACTTGAGCTTGATTATGTAGATTCTTATTTGATTCATTGGCCAGCACCAACACAAAACTTATATGTTTCTGCTTGGAAAGAACTTATTAGAGCGCAGGAAGATGGCTTAATAAGAAGTATTGGCGTAAGTAATTTTTTACCTGAGCATATGGAACGCATCATTAAAGAAACAGGTGTAAAGCCAGCTATCAACCAAATTGAATTACATCCCCTGCTTTCACAAAAAGAAATAACACAGTGGTGTACAAAGCAAGGCATAAAAGTGCAAGCTTGGAGTCCTCTTGCACAAGGTGGTGACGGTATATTCGATCATAAAAACATGATCAAAATAGCGAATCAATACGGCAAGAGCCCTGCACAAATTGTATTACGCTGGCATATACAAAATAACATTATTGCTATTCCTAAATCAGTAACACCTTCAAGAATTATCGAAAACTTCAATGTCTTTGATTTTGAGCTGACAATTGATGATTTAAATATTATTGATAAGCTTAATCAAAATAAACGTTTAGGTCCGCACCCATTAGAATTTGAGTAAATTCTATATTGTACTAAGATTAATATAGAGCCTTTAGTAAGGTGAATTGTCAAAATTTATCTTACTAATAGTTTCATACTTAACCTCTTTATAAACCAGAAAAGTAATCTAAAAGGCAAAATAGTGTCAACAATACTGACATGTGACAGTTTTATGAAACCTTTCATATTATAACTTATTGATAAGTAATACCGTTGTTCTATTGGCCCATTTTTTGCTATAATCCCTCTTATATATTGTATATTCTTTAAACTTTAAAAAATTAAGTGATGACTAATGACTAAGCTTGCAGTAATTTTTTCTTCTTTATGTTTAACATTTGCGTCTTTCGTAAATGCTAGCTCCTTTGTATTAAACGACTATAACCTAATAGCTATTGGCGATGTAAACTCTAGTAGCTTACATGTACATGGTAATGCTTTTATTGGCGGAGATCTTAATGCAGGTAATGCTGAGATCGGCAGTAGATTAAACAATACTGTTGCGCTTGAGCTTGCAGGTGATTTAGACAGAAACCTTAAAATTCTTGGTAGTAATAATACTGCCGAAGTATCTGGCACTGTTACCACAGACCAAAATGGTAGACCAAGTGTTAACGGTAATACTATTGAAAGTGCAGCATCTGTAACTCAAAATACAAACTTGTCAGCTAAGGCAGCGAGTATTGAAGCAGAAATTAACGCTGTATCTAACGATTATAAAAACTTAACGACTACTGGTGAAGTGCTAGTAAAAGGACAAAATCAAGGTGGTAATAATTCAATTACTATCGACAGTCAAAATATAGATGCAAATGGTTTTGCTGTTTTTGAATTAGGTACTGTAACCGCATCGGGTAAAAACTCTTATTTAGTTGATAATCAAAATAAAGATTTAGAAGTTATTTATAACTTGTCTGATGACAGCATAGACGATTTAAGTGCCATCATTATTAACGTTCCAGGTACTACAATTGATTTTAATAACAACAAAATTTCAGCTAATTCATTTTTAAGTTCAGAAGAAGGTCGTTCTAAAGTTGTTTGGAACTTCTATGAAGCAACAACTATTACACTTAGTTCAAACTTCTACGGTAACATTTTAGCTCCATTAGCAGTGCTTACATCAAATAGTGATATTGATGGTTCTGTTGCGGTATATGGCCTTAGCCAACAACATAGCGGTCAAATACATTTACCAAATGCTGACCTAACAGCTTCAACAGTTAGTGGCCCTGACCCTGTTACTGTGCCTGAGCCTTCTACATTAATTTTACTAGCTGGTGCATTGTTCTTTATTCTGCGTAAAAAAATACAACTTGCTTAGTTGTTAATAGTTAACTAATACTTATTACGGAGCACTTGTTGCTCCGTTTTTATTTGACTTTATTTCCCAAGGTTGTCTTTAATGAAATTAGGCTTATTACACTCCGTATTATTTTTCTTATCGTTTACTGCTGTTGCCAATAATAACTCAACTTATGAAGATGCATTAAATAGTTATAATGCTTCAGATTACGATGCTTCAATGATCCATTTAAAGAATGCATTGAAAGCACAGCCCGAACACTTACCTTCAATCGTATTATTTGCAGAGAACTTATTAGCAAAAGGTGAAAGTGAACAAGCTGAAATTCTTTTAATTGACGCTAAACATCAAGGTGCTGACGAAACTCGTTTATTACCTTTATTTGCTAAAACCTATTTAATGCAAAGACGATACGATGAGGTTTTAGAATTAATAACGCCTTACAATGCCAACTCGCGCTACAAGAGTGAAATGTTAACCTTTAATGGTTTAGCTTTATTGGGTAAAAAAGAATATGCCGAATCTTCAGAAGCTTTCGAACAAGCACTTAAAATATCTCCTGTTAATAGTAATGCCATGCTTGGCTACGCTACACTTGAACTTGAGAGGAATAATATTAATGCTGCGAAAAGTTGGATAAATAAAGCTTTATCATTAGCGCCAGAAGGTAAACAAGTATTAATAACAGCTGCAATTATTTACAAGAAAAATAATGATGTAACCCAAGCCTTTAACCTTATTCAGCGTTTGTTAGCACTTGAAGAGAATAACTATAATGGTTTATTAATACGCTCAGTATTACTAACTGACCAAGGTAAATACCAAGAAGCGCTTGATGATATAAATAAGATAATAGAAGTTATCCCAAATGAGCCCGTAACCAACTATATTAAGAGTCTTTCATCTTTATCGTTAGGTGACGAAAAAAGCTATACAGTAGCTAATGAACATCTAAAAAACATTATTAATGGTTTACCTGAAGAACTTATTGAACAACAACCTATTTACTTATTCATTGATGGTGTTGTTAACTTTAGACAAAACTTGATGGAAAAAGCGGATGATTCTTTAAGTAAATATAATAAAAAACAGCCTAAAGACATTACTGCTATAAAATTGCTAGCACGTACTAAATTAGCATTAGGCAGTTACGGAACGGCACAAAAACTACTAAGAAAAGTACATTTAGATAACCCAAACGATATTGAAATTTTGAGCCTACTTGCTCGCTCATATATATTATTAGGTAACAACGTAAGAGCTGAACATTACTTTACTGAAGCACTAAGATTTTCCCCTAATAATACTGACAGCACCTTAGACTTAGCAAAGTTATTAATACTGCAACAAAAGTTTTATCAAGCCAGTGAGTTAATTCGTAAACAATGGTTAGAAATACAACCATCACCTCAGCAAGAAATTGAATTATTGTTTATTTTGACCAAGTCATATAAAGAATTACGACAATATAAAGCAGGTCTAATTCAAGCTAAAAAGCTAATTGAACTCGCACCAGAAAATAGCTCTGCTCATGAAATCCTAGGCACTTTTTATGGCGTTACAGGTGATCTTGTTAATGCGAAAAAAAGCTACCAACAAGCAATATCATTAAACCAAAATAACTTCACCGCAGTCACTTTATTAGCGCGAATTTATTTCAATAATAACGAACAAGAACAAGCAATTGATTTAATTAAAGAGCAGTTAGAGCTTGGCGATAACAGTGCATTATTCATTGAATTAGCAGAAATGTATCAAGTGCAAAAAATGAATGAACAAGCTATGCAGTTATATGAAAAAGCCTTAATACATAACCCAAGCAGTGTATTAGCGCTAACGCGATTAACTCAAATACACCTTGCTAACAACAATTCAAAAAAAGCCATTGCATTAGTACAAGCTTATCTTGAAAAATATAACGAAAATAGCGATATCCACCATTTAGCGGCACAGCTTTATATTAAAACGGGTCAGCAAAAAGAAGCCTTGTATGAAATGTCTCAAGCCGTTACATATGCAGATCAAAAAGGTGAACGTTTATATTTATTAGCACAGCTACAATTAAGCTACGGCGACAGAAATGCAGCAGTTATTAACTTACAACGAGCAATTTCTTGGCAGAATTCTTATGTGCCAGCTTATGTTCTATTGATCACTATTTATAATGAAAATAAAGACCAAGCGTTATCAGAATCTTATATAGATAAACTAGCCAATATCAGTGACGATAATTCATTAATTAATCGTTTGCGAGGTGATATGTACTGGGTGCTAAATGATCTAGACTCAGCAACTAAAAGTTTTAAATCATCACACAAACAACAAGCCAATAAACAGGCATTAATTGGCCTATATCGTATTTATCGCCGCCAGCAAAACTTCGATAATATATCAACACTCCTTGATGAATGGTTAGTGAATAATCCTGATGATCAAATGGCAGTGGTTTTATTAGGCGAAAATTACCGAGACAAAGGTGAAAAAGCTAAAGCGGCAAAGTATTATCAACAACTCGTTACTCAATACCCAACAAACGCAATATTACTTAATAATGCCGCGTTAACATCGTTAGCTATTGGAGAATTAGATAAAGCTAATGGTTACGCTGAAACAGCTTACGAAATAGCTAAAACTAATGTTCATATTATTGATACAAAAGCTTGGTTAGCTTTTCATAATGAACAATATAAGCAAGCCCTCGATCTATTAAGACAAGCTAATACCTTGGATTACGAAGATGCTGAAATCAAATACCATTTAGCACTCACACTTGATAAATTAGGTAAACGCGCAGAAGCCAAAATTTATTTAGAAAACACAGTAAATAGCAAACAACCTTTCCGTGATAAAGAGCTAGCAAGAACATTATTAGCTACATGGTAAAACTGAGTACTAAAAATAAAACAAACATCAATTAATAAAACGTCTGGCGAAAGTCAGACCGTTTTAAAAGTGTCCCCTCTCATTAAATAAGGAAGAATAATGAAAGTAGAACTAAAAAACGCCACCTTAGATAATGTAGAAGAGATTTTAAAACTGCATTACAAATACCAAATAGATTCTATAAACGAAGAAGATAAGGCTGATGGCTTTATCACAACTGCGTTTACAGAGTCTCATTTAACCCGTCTAATTGAAGATGAAAATGGTCTTTTTATTGCCTGCGTAGGTAACAAGATTGTCGCTTATGCGATGGCTGCCTCTTGGCAGTTTTGGTCACAATGGCCATTATTTGAATTCATGATAAAAAACTTAGACGACTCTACCTATTTAGACCAAAACATAACGGCCGAAAACTCTTATCAATACGGCCCAGTTTGTGTAGATAAATCTGTTCGTGGTTCAGGTATTTTCGAACAAATATTTAACTTTTCTCTAAGTGAAATGAATAAACGCTACCCGATAATGGTTACGTTTATTAACAAGGTGAATCCAAGATCTTTTGAAGCCCATACACGTAAAACTGATCTACAAGTGATAAAGCATTTTGAATGGAATAATAACCACTATTACAAACTAGCTTGTAATACAAAACCATAAGTTATTTTCTTGGAGCTTTAAGTGACTTCTTCACCTAAAAAACCAGCATCTAAAAGCTCTATCCCAACAAACAAGACAGAGCTGAAGCATCTATCTCTATAGCTTTTAATAAAATTTTAGCTGACTACTCAACAATACCAAATAATGTATCTCGTCAACTTGGTGTTGTGGGTAATGTTAAAGGCACTAAGATTAGTGTTTGCGATACCCTAGCCTACCTTATTGGTTGGCAGAAATTAGTATTGAAGTGGGTTAAACTTAGTAATCAAAGCCAAATTGTTGATTTTCCAGAAACAGGCTACAAATGGAATGAATTAGGTAAACTCGCTCAACACTTTCAGTTTCAATATGCTCAATGGAGTTATGACGATTTACTTGAAGAGTTCACTGTTGTGAGCAAAGAAGTACTTAAGCTTATAGCATCATTAAGCGATCACCAGATATACGGTAAGCCATGGTACAAAAAATATACTTTAGGTAAAATGATACAGTTTAATACCGCCTCTCCTATGGTTAATATACGAAGCAAAATTCAAAAAGCAAAACCAAATCAATTAATTTTATTCTGATTAGATGAATCAAAAATTAAAAAAACCAGAGCCTTAAAGACTCTGGTTTTTCGTTTAATCTGGTTTATTCTATTTGAAGACTACTTAATCTCAAAACCTTTAGGCAAACCTGCTAATGGGGTAAAACCGTATAACTCTACATCAGGCATAAGTTCAGAAAAAACACGGCGTGCATCACACAAAGCTTCAAAATTAATACCTGTGCTCAAGCCCATAGATTCAAGTAAAAAAACTAAATCTTCAGTCACTATATTACCACTCGCACCAGGTGCAGCAGGACAACCACCAATACCGCCCATAGACGAATCTATCGTTTCAACACCCATATCAATAGCAGCAAGTACGTTAGCTAAACCTTGACCGCGTGTATTATGTAAATGCACACCTGTGAGTTTATCTCTGCCAACCGCTTCCCATACTTTTCTTAGTAAACGTTTTAACTGAGCTGGGTTTCCGCTACCTGTAGTATCAGACAAGCCAACTTCATCACAACCTGCAGCTATTGATGCTTCAGCTAAACGTACCACTAAATCTTCTGAAACCGCGCCTTCCAAACTACAGCCAAAAGCAGTAGAAAGTCCTACTTCAAAATGCGGACGGTCAGCTTTAGGAATTGTTTTCACTAACTCAGCAATACGGGTAATTTCACTTATCATTTGTTCGTGTGAACGTTTTACATTGCGTAAGCTGTGAGTTTCGCTTACCGACAAGGGAATACTTATTTTATGCGCGCCAGCGGCAATCGCATTTTCAGCACCTCTATAATTAGGCACTAATACCGCCACTTGAACACCAGGAATACTTCGAGCATGAGCAACAATTTCGGCGGTATCTGCTAATTGAGGTAATACTTTCGCTGGAACAAAAGATCCCACTTCAATTTCTTGAATGCCTGATTTTGCTAAAGCGTTTATCCATAGCTTCTTAGCTTCAGTCGGCATAATCGCGCTTAAGCTTTGTAAGCCGTCTCTTGGGCCTACTTCACTTATTAATATATCAGTCTTTTTCATACCTTCTCCCAAGATAAAATAAATAAAATATTGAAAGTTTTTTTGTTAATACGTAAACTTTATACTAGAATGATATAATATTATGACATTAACTCATTAATAACCAGTTAAATTTAGTCAGCAATAAATAAAAAATATAACCCAAGGGGAATATAAATGAGCAGCAACCAACCTTTAAAAGGTATAAAAGTAGTTGAATTTAGCCACATGGTTATGGGACCAGCTACAGGACTAATTTTGGCTGACTTAGGCGCAGAAGTAATAAAGATCGAACCCCTTAAAGGTGATAACACCCGAAGATTAAAAGGCTCTGGTACAGGTTATTTCTCTATGTATAACCGTAACAAACAAAGCATTTGTTTAGATATTAAGTCTGAAGAAGGCGCTAAAATTGCCAAAGACCTAGTAAATGAAGCAGACGTAGTCATCGAAAACTTTAGACCTGGCGGTTTAAAATCAACAGGTCTAGATTATGAAACTATAGCAGCTACAAACCCAAGCGTGATTTACTGCTCTCTAAAAGGCTTTTTAAGTGGTCCTTACGAACACAGGACAGCCTTAGACGAAGTGGCTCAAATGATGGGTGGCCTAGCTTACATGACAGGACTACCTGACAAACCTATGCGCGCTGGCTCATCAGTTATAGACATTACAGGTGCTATGTTTGGCGTTATCGGTATTTTAGCGGCAATGGAAGAACGTCATACAACAGGTAAAGGCAAATTAGTACAAAGCGCTTTATTTGAAACCACTGCCTTTATGGTAGGACAACATATTGCGCAAGGTGCTATTACCGGTGTAGAACCACCTCCAATGTCAGTTCGCCAATCAGCTTGGGGAGTTTACGACTCATTCACCACATCAAGTAACGAACGTGTATTTGTTGCCGTAGTAAGTGATACACAATGGCGTAAGTTTTGTGAAACATTTGAATTATCGGACTTTGCCAGCGATACAACATTAGACACCAACACAGGCCGTTTTGATAACAGAGACAAAGTTATCCCTTGCCTTACAGCAATGTTCGCGCAAATGTCTACCGAGCAGTTAACACAAACACTCGATACAATCGGCTTACCTTATGCCCCTGTTAATAAACCAAACGATCTAATAAACGATCCGCACCTTAATAATGGCGGTTTATTAAATATAACCCTAGAAGATGGTATGCAAGTTAAACTCCCTGCCCTACCAATTGAGATGAACCGAGAGAAGTTTGGTTTACGTTGCGATCCACCACGCGAAGGCGGCGACGCAAAAACTATTCTTGCAGGTATGGGTTATTCTCAAGAAGAAATAGATAAGCTTATCGCGGCTAATATTTTAAGAGTTAGCTAGCTAAAAAATTAAGTTTATCAGGCTAAAAAAAACAAAGCTCAATAGATGTTATATCTATTGAGCTTTTTTGTTTTAGTAAAATATAGAAAAATTAAAGAACCTGAATTAAGGATAAGAAGTTACGCCAAAATATGTAATTTAAGGATCTTAAGCTAACGTTCGCAGCCTCCTCAAACATGCATAAAACCTAATGCATGAAAATATCTCATGATTCAATGAAATTAAATCAATTTTATTCATAATACAAAGCACGTATAAAACACACAGTAAGCTTAACTCTTGGCAATATTACAGTTAACTCTTAGTTTGATTGGTAAATGAAAATCAAAAAATCATGTAAAAACGATTAATAAGAAATATTAGAAAATAACACTGTAACTCCGAGAAAGAGCCATAAATAAAATTAGATTTTATCTCAATAAATTGGATATCAGATCATGAAGAACAAAGACTTTACCTTTTCTATTAAAAGCATTTGTCTCGATGAGAATTATCAACCATCAGACAATACACGTATCACAACCAACTTTGCTAATTTGGCTAGAGGAAGTTATCGCCAAGCAAACTTACGTAACGCTTTAAAGATGATTAATAATAGTTTTAATGCTTTAGCCCATTGGGATAATCTCAAAAGCGATCGATATTCTGTTGAGCTTGAAATCATTTCCGTTAATGTTGATATTGAAGACAGTGGTAAAAGCTTTCCTTCTATCGAAGTACTGAAAACAAATATTGTTGACCATCACACGAACAAACGCACTGAAGGCATTGTAGGAAATAACTTTTCTTCTTATGTTCGAGATTATGATTTTAGCGTATTACTGCAAGAACATAATCAGGGGAAGTCTACATTTAGTATTCCAGATGATTTTGGCGAACTGCATGGAAAACTCTTTCAGAGCTTCGTTAATTCAAACGTTTACAAACAAAACTTCAATAAAACACCCGTGATATGCCTGAGTGTTTCAGACAACAAAACCTATCAGAGAACTGAAAATCAACATCCTGTGTTGGGTTTTGAATATCAGCCAAATGGATCCTCTTTAACTGAGCAATACTTCAAGAAAATGGGCTTACAGGTTCGTTATTTTATGCCTGCAAATAGTGTTGCCCCTTTAGCTTTTTATTTTTTGGGTGATTTACTTAATGATTACACAAGCCTTGAGCTAATTAGCACCATAAGCACAATGGGCACTTTTCAAAAAATCTATCGACCTGAGATTTATAATGCCAATGCAGCAGCAGGAAAATCTTATAAGCCAAATTTGAAGAACCAAGATCATTCATTAACTCAAATCGTTTATGACCGAGAAGAACGTAGCAAGTTAGGTAATGAGCAAGGGAAGTTTGCACAAGAGCACTTCATCAAACCATACCAAAAGGTATTAGCACAAAGATCAGCTAATTACGTTTAATCATATTTATTTATAGCTGATTTAATACTTAACCTTTAATAACGACTAATAACGACGTTAAACAATAACTCTATAATATGGCATCATTTTTATGAAAAAATTATTACCTACTTCAACAGCTGGCAGTTTACCTAAACCTTCTTGGCTTGCAGAACCCGAAACACTATGGTCACCTTGGAAATTAAAAGGTGAAGAACTCATCCAAGGAAAACACGACGCGCTTCGCTTGTCGTTACAAGACCAACAACACGCAGGTATAGATATTGTTAGCGATGGCGAACAAACACGCCAACACTTCGTTACCACCTTTATTGAACACCTTAACGGCGTTGATTTTGAAAACCGTAAAACTGTTAAAATTCGTGACCGCTATGATGCTAGTGTACCTACAGTCGTTGGTCCTGTTAGTCGACAAAAGTCAGTGTTTGTTGAAGACGCTAAGTTTTTACGCCAGCAAACCAAGCAACCTATAAAGTGGGCTTTGCCAGGTCCTATGACCATGATAGATACCCTTTCCGATGATCATTACAAAAGCCGTGAAAAACTAGCGTGGGAATTCGCCATAATATTAAACCAAGAAGCCAAAGAATTAGAAGCCGCTGGTGTTGATATTATTCAATTTGATGAACCTGCATTTAATGTGTTTTTTGAAGAAGTTAATGAATGGGGTATCGCCTGTTTAGAAAGAGCTATCGAAGGGCTTAAGTGCGAAACTGCTGTTCATATTTGTTACGGCTATGGCATAAAAGCGAATACAGATTGGAAAAAAACTTTAGGATCTGAATGGCGCCAATATGAAGAAGCATTCCCTAAATTACAACAATCTAATATTGATATTATTTCATTAGAGTGTCACAACTCTCATGTTCCAATGGACCTACTCGAACTTATCAGAGGTAAGAAAGTTATGGTTGGCGCAATTGATGTGGCAACCAATACCATTGAAACACCTGAAGAAGTCGCTAATACCTTACGTGAAGCATTAAAATATGTTGATGCAGATAAGCTATACCCTTGTACAAACTGTGGCATGACACCTTTATCACATCAAGTGGCACAAGGTAAGTTAGCCGCGTTAAGCGCGGGTGCAGAAATTATTAGAAAAGAGTTATTGGCGAAGTAATTTCAAGATATGAGTTGTTGCAGTTTTATATTAGGGTTTCTATCAGTAAAGGATAGATAAATTAATCACTGCTAGTATATTCTCGATTACTGGTTTAATAAAAACTCAGTTGATATAAATTTAGAAAAGTAAAAGCTCAATGGATGTTAAATCTATTGAGCTTTTTTGTTTAATATCTTCAAGCAACTAAACTCACCAAACAATTTTTGAATTTCTTATCTGTGCACTATCTTCCATCGTATTTACTTATCATTTATTTAGCTTTATAAGTTATTTGTACTACAAGAAACTTATTAAATACCCGATTTAGCACGGGCAATATAATCTTCATGCTTTGTACTGATGGGCATAACTTTAAATGGACTAACGTTTGAACCGCCCGTATTTCCACTTGGAATAAAGCCGACAGCTGTTTTGCTTGCCGCTCCTACAACACGAAAAAACTGCCCTAAAAGCTCAGGTAAGTCATGTTCTTTTATAGCCCAATGCAGCATAAGAAGATGAACTTTAACATGGAAATAGGTAGATTCTTGACCGAGCACATGAGCATTTTCTAAATGCTTGAATGCCTGTACCGAATGGCCATTTAGGTTTGCCTTGCGAGCTAGGTCTAATTCTTCTTCTACGTAGGGTTTAATATTTTTAGTGAATCGATTAAACATACTGTAACTCCTCTAACTATATACTGGATATTGCCAGAAATAATGCTGAAAAGCAGCAAATCAAAGCAACAAAAACACCAGATAAAACCTTCACTATAATGGGCTTATTATAAGTGAATAATACGGTAAGACTAGAAAATAAAGTGATAATTATTATAGGTATAATTAAATCTAAAAAGTAATAGCTTCCCCCGAAAGATAAGGCAAAGTGACTGTTGTCATAAAGCGACTTATACAGGTGATCATAAATACTCGATACTCCACAACACACCAAACAAAACCAATAACTTAAAAAACATAGCCAATCAAACTATCATCGTTTTTTATAAAACTAGATTAATACACTTTTAGTACTATACTTATTTTAAAATAAAAGTTTTAAAATAAAAGACGCTAGTAAAAAATATGAAAGGTATTGTTTTTGTAAAGTTTAATGAATTTATCGAAGAGCTCTGGGGAGATGAATTTTGGGATACTTTACTTAATAAAGCGAATTTAAAAAGTGAAGGTATCTATACCACTGTAGAAACTTATGACGACCAAGAATTATTTACCCTCATAGATATTGTGGTAGATGAAAAGAATATTTCTTCAAAAGAGGTCCAGTTTCACTTTGGAAAATGGGTATTTAAGGAGTTTTATAATTTAGCTCCTGCTGGTGCACATGATTTTAAAGATGTTTTTCAATTTTTACATGCTGTTCAAAACATTATTCATGTTGAAGTTAAAAAGCTCAATCCAGATGCTCTACTTCCTGAATTCGAATTTTTGAATGAAACAACTAACACCTTATCATTTCATTATCGTTCTCCCCGTAAATTATGTTTTTTTTGCGAAGGCATTGTACATGGCTTAGCTGAACATATAGGACAAAAAATAGAAGTATCTCAATCTAAGTGTGAGCACGAAGGTAATGATCGTTGTGTGATGGAGGTTGTGAAAGTTTGACGTTATCTACTGAAGAATTACAAAAACGCATCTCTATTCTCGAGCGTAAAGTCAGTAGAGAGAAAAAAGCACGTCAATTAGCTGAAAATCAACTCGAAAAATATTCTTTAGATATATATGAAGCAAACCAATCACTAAAAAATGCTCTTATTTCTTCTACACAAAAACAAGTTGAATTAAGATATTTAGAACAAACATCAAGTGATATAGCATCTGAAATATCCCTCAATAATATGCTTTCTAATATAGTGATGTTAACTGGAAAGTTTTGCTCTGCCCATTATGGTTTTTTTATGACCTATGAAAATAGTAAAGAAATCCCAGGAGAGTCTAATAAAACATGGTATTTAGAAGAAGGTTACCTAGAAAATAATCAACTTAAAGAGTCCATTAAAAATAGCTTACCGTTAGCTGAAGAAATCATACTAGAATCTTGGATCTTATCTAAGGTCGAGATAAACCATCTTAAAGACTCTTCTTTAATCAATTCAATTCTTTATACAAACGTAGCATTGTCTGATAACAAAATGGTCTGGTTATGTTTCTTAAGTGAGGAAACTCACTTTAAAGAAGAAATATTACCCGTATTAAATACTGCTCGAGAATATTTAATCAGTGGTATTCGTCGATGTTTATCTGACAGTAAAATACTTAAAAAGAATAAACAACTGCAAGAGTCGTTAAATCATCTTGAAAAGGTTCGTCGACAACTTATTCAATCAGAAAAAATGGCTTCACTAGGACAATTAGCCGCAGGTGTTGCTCATGAAATAAATAACCCCATTGCTTTTATTCGTTCAAACATGGAAGTACTCGTAGATTACCTTAATGATTACAAAAATCTAAATACGGAAATAAAATCCAATTTCAGCTCAGATAACATATTAAAAGCGTCTGTTTTTGAAGACATATGTGAAAAAATCGACCTTAACTATTTAGAAGAAGACTCAAATGAACTGCTTCAATCTAATATTGAAGGTTTAGATAGAGTAAGAGAAATAGTAGATAATTTGAAGGGATTTTCTCATTCAGGTGATGAGATATTAGTCGAAATGTCGTTAAGAAAATGTATTATTTCAGCTCATAAAATTGCTGGAAACATGTTTAAGTACGATCATAAAGTTGATAATAAAGTCGACAGCGCTTGTCCTTCAATATTAGGGAATACCGGTCAATTGCAGCAGGTTTTTGTTAATTTATTTGTTAACGCAGCGCATGCAATGGAAGGTAAAGGTAAGCTTACAATAGATTATAGTATCTGTAATGAGGGCGTTATTATTCATGTTACTGATACAGGAAGTGGTATGGACAAAGAAACAATAGACCAACTGTTCACTCCTTTTTTTACCACTAAGCCTATAGGTATAGGTACGGGTTTAGGTTTGTCTGTTTCCTATGCTATTTTAGAAGCTCATGATGCTAAAGTTACCGTTGACTCTACCCTTAATGTTGGTACTACATTTCATATATTATTTCCAACATTTAACTAATTTATACTTTATTTTTCTTCAATAACCTTAATATTACAATAATTTTTATTTGTAAGTTAGCCTATTCTATCAAACACTTAAACTTTAAACACGTACATTTTCTAAAGCGTTTTCTATTGTTTTTATTATTTCTTTATTATCCCAAGGTTTTGATATATATCGATGAATTTTTCCTTTATTTCCAGCCACTATCGTTGATTTTATATCTGAATACCCCGTTAATAAAACACGGTAAGTATCAGGTGAAAGTGTCGCTATATTTTCCAGTAACTTATCACCTGACATATTAGGCATTCTCATATCAGATATCACTAAGTGAACTTTTTGTTGTTGTATAATTTCTAATGCTTTTAAACCGCTTTCGGCTAATAATAATTGATAACCTTGCTTGTGCAACAAGCGTTTCATTGATTTAAGTATATTTACTTCATCATCTACACAAAGCACTGTGAGAGGTATATTAGAGGCTATATTTTCACTAATCATAACTACCTTCCTCAATAACCTGTTCGTTAATCTTTGCAATAGGGAGAAAGATGCTAAAATGACTTCCTTTATTTAGCTCACTAGTAACAGATATCTTACCTCCGTGCTCTTGAATAATGCCGTAAGAAATCGACAATCCTAAACCAGTTCCTAGACCTACGTCTTTTGTTGTAAAAAATGGGTCAAATAGCTTATTTAAGTTATCTGGTGATATCCCCATTCCATCATCTTCAATAGAAATTAACACATAGTCGTTTTTTAACTCGGTTGAGATAGTTATCTGGCCTTGTTCCGTAATTGCATGCCCTGCATTAATAAGTAAGTTTGTTAAAACTTGACTTATTTTACCGAAATTCATCCATACTTTAGGTAAAGTGCCTAAATGGGTATCTATATTGCAATGATATTTAAGTTTATTCTCTACGACTCTTAGCGAGGTAGATATGCATTCATTAACATCAAACCATTCTTTATCGTCTGAATCTGCCCGAGAGAATTGTTTAAGATTTTTAACGATTTCAGTCACACGTTCTAAGCCCCCGATAGACTCATTTAAAAGATCGCTAGTATCATCATTAATAAATGATAGATCTTCTTTATCTAACCATTGTGATAATTTATTTTGCGATAAATCTCTACTTTCCAGATCATCAATCAATAATAATTCTTCCACCTTTTGACTTAATTGGCGATAAGAATCTGTGTATCCTTTTAATGACTCCAAATTGCTACTTATAAAACCAATGGGGTTATTAATTTCATGAGCAACACCTGCGGCAAGTTGCCCTATTGATGCCATTTTTTCCGATTGAACAAGTTGTTGCTGTGTTTGATGTAGTTCTTTATTAATTTGCTCTAGTTGAATATTTCGTTCATTGAGCAACGTTGTTCGCTGCTCTACTTTTTCTTCTAAAGTCCGATTCAGTAATTCGAGTTCTTTTTGATATATTTCTTTACGCGTACTTTCAGTATCTATTGTTACCATTAATTTATTGAAAGCGACTGTCACATCAGCCAATTCATCTTTACCATTTACAGGTAATTGATTATGAATAGTATTTCCACTTTCCACATTATCCGATATTTCTCTTGCTGCTATACGTAAACGGTGTAGTTGACTTGTTAAGTAGTTACCTAATATAAAAGAAAATAGTGCAACCAGTGCCATTTCTATTAAGGCAATACCTGTCGTCCACTGCTGAATTTTTTCAACCGATTTGTTTATGTTGCTAATATCGAGGCCAAGCTCAACTCGCCCATACACATGTTCAGATTCATTTATATTGGCAAAGTTATCGAAAACACCATCAGTTACGGCGCCCACCTTTTCATCTTGTATAAATGGACGTGACAATAATGTTTCATCACCTGCTTGCGCTAATACTTGGTTTTCACTATTTACTAACCTCACATAGACAATATCAGGGTTCTTCATTAACTCTATACAATAGGTTTCTAATGAGGCTAAGTCGTATGTTAATACCGAGTTTTTTGTTGTACTCGCAAATAAAGTGGCAATGGTAGATGAACGTTTAACTAAATCATCACTTAACGTATCACGCATAAAATTCACCGCAGTAAAGATTAAAATAATCAATAGCGCGGCTTCTATTCCTGCAATGCTTACTATTGCTTTATTACGTAATGATAAGTTGATCATATTGTTTACTCTTTTTCCTGGTTTATTGATATTTGAGTTTGAATATGTAGTGATCTAACATCGTCCCAGTCTTTATTTACTGCAGCTTCAAAGCCTTTAAAGTTAATATGCTTCAATAAAGCCATTCCTTCCTCTGTGTCATTCATATTCATTAAAGAGGCTAATATTTTTTCACGATAGCCGTTATCTACTCTTGGGTGGGTAGCAATGGCATGCGATGTATATTTTTCACTTTGCCAAATAGTTACTAAGGTAGACTTTATTTCTTCTGGCATATTATTAAGGGTACGTTCTATCCCTCCTCCAGCAAGAAAAAAACCTTTTGATACGTTTAGATAAACAGAATCATGAGAAGATACATACATAGACGTGAACGTTATGCCTAATTTATTAAGTTCAGCTTGAGGTAAAATAGTAGCGGCAAAAGATGCAGGGGCAGGAAACGCTAAACGACTTCCTTCAAGATCATTAATTGTTTTAATATCACCATTAGCTCTAGCAACGATAACGCCTTTAATGGTTTTATCAGTTTGTTTTGCTATTGCGTTGTAGCCTGTTGTTTTATTAAATACCACATAATGATATGGATTCATGTAAGCAATATCATACTCACCCGACTTGAGACGTTTCTCAAAAGTAGGTATATCTTTAGCCGTACTAAATACAATATTAATGCCCGTTTCTTGGCTAATATGTTGTAAAACAGGTGTCCATAAAGCGGCTAAACGCTTTGCTGATTGTTGAGGTACTACACCAAAAGTTAACGTGTTCTCTTGTGCTTGCACTCCAAAAGGAAGACTAATTAATAGTCCCAAAAAAAACATGACTTTATACATAATAACACCTCATTTCTTTATATTATTAGTGAGTTAATTTGTTAACTAAACTTAGTAACTCATCATTTTTAAATGGCTTTGAAAGCACAGCATCTGCGCCTAACGCTAACGCTTCATCAAGACGGTCTTGTGTTAATGCTGAAATAACCAAAACTTTTAAATCTTTAAATTGATCTTCAGCTCTTAAATGTTTCAACAGTTCAAAGCCATTCAATCCCGGCATCGTTAAATCTAAGGTCATTAAAGCTGGTTTATGTTCCATTAATTTACTACCAGCTAAAAAACCATTACTTGCTGTGTCGCATGTAAAACCGCCTTTCTTCAGTACTCGCTTTATCGCATTTGCCATATTTTCTTCATCATCTACTATTAAAATAGTTTTATTTTTTGATAAAAGCTCAGCGGGTACAGGCATTTTATTTTCTTTTAAGAAAGCAACAAAATTATCTACAGTAACTCTGTTGTTTCCTCTTCCTGGAAGCTTGTAACCTTGTAAGCTGCCTTTATCAATCCAACGAATAACGGTGCGTAAATTCACATCACAATATTGTGCAATGTCACCTGTAGTTAGAGATTTAACTTTTGTCATAATTGTTCTTCCTGAATAAGATTGTATATTTATATCATAAATTAGACATACAAGACATATGTGACTAATATACTATACACGACATTTGTGACATTTAGTACTTTTAAACTAGCAGATTGATTTCTATCAAAATATTTTTTAATCACTATGTGAGTGATAAAAATTTTTTACTGATTAGCCCTTTTACAAAAAGGTAAATTGAAAATGACAAAGTTTTATATGTTTATAGTCTTGTGCACATTAATGACTCATAACGGCCAAGCAACAGAAATTAATGCCAGTGTTTTACTAAGGTATGAAAACGAAACAAATCAAATTAATCTAACGCCACGCAAAAGGATCAGAGCGATTGCTGCTATTGGTCTTACAAGCCAAATCAATGAAAATTGGTCATTCTCGGCTCAAGCTCGAACGGGGCTAAAAAACAAACAGAATGTTCCTGCTATTACCCTGTATCAAATAACAGACCAAGCTGAGGGTGATAAAGATATTTACCTTTCTCGTTTTTATGCAAAAGCTCAATTTGACAAAGTAACTTTATTTGTAGGTAAAATCCCATGGAAAACTCAACAAGTAACAGACTTATTTTGGGACAGAGACTTAAACCCTATTGGTATCCATGTAGATTATAATATTGGTTCTGATCAGCGTTTTAAATTTGCTACTTTTAAACCTCTCGATGGTGCTAGTAATACTATTGGGCATATGTCTATTCTTCAATATCAAAAAGAAATTCCAACAAACTTAGGGCAACTTACTTTATCGCCTTGGTTGGTAGATTACCGTGGTGAAGACAATGCAACTTATGCCAAGAAAGATACCCAATTTGATAATCAATTTGTTCGTTTATCAATGGCATTAAAACAAGGAAAATGGCAATTAGGTACAGATATTGGATCGTCTATAAAAAACATTCCTACCGAATTTAGTGATGAATTTTCAAATCAAAAACTTAGCTATACAGTTGAACTTAAATATGGTGGTTTAAAAAATGTGGGCAGTTATTTAACACAATTAAAATATTTAAATGTTGAACGGTTTTCGGTAATAACTGAATTTGCACAAAACGCTTCGAGTCGATTCGCAACAAGTAATTTTAAAGCTTGGGATTTAAGGATTCGCCATAAATTAACAAAAAAATTATGGGTAGGTGGTCGCTTGTCTAAAACACAACGTTTAATTGGAACACCTGAACAGAGTGTACGATTCAGGTTAGAAACAAAATATACCTTTTAAGTGGTATGAATAGAACGAGATGACGGTAAAAAAATTATTACGTTAAGTGGTGGAAAATATCTAGTATCAGTGCCGCCTAATCGCATTTAGCTAATCCAATCAATTACATTTAACTCTGTCACAACAAATTGAGATTAAAATAGATGTCATCTTGGAATATTTTGAATACAGCTAACGCACTCTTTTGCCACAAAGCAGACCCTTTTCATGAACTAAATCCATCTTTTTTAATGATCACTTTGATACGAAATCTAACGTTCCAAAAATTTAAAAAGATGAGTCTATTGAAGATAACTTTTTGACAATAAACAGTTAAGCTTGAATTGTTTTTTTTGCGTAACACGCCAGTCGTATTTGATCAGAAATATGGTTCATATAGGGAGGTGACGTTTATAAATTTTTTTATAATTATTACTGATTTTATATACAGACCATCATATATCCTTCTTTCCACAAGTATGCAGTTAACACCTAACGAAAAGATGAATGACAGGTTTTCATTTGTAATTATAAACAATTGATTAATATTCAAAATTAAATTATTGTGGATTACAATTATTAAACCAAAATGATGTTAACTTCGTTGTAGAAACACGGGTGTTAGCCTCATATTAAACTGTTAGCAGTCTTATTCAATTTGTATAAATCAAGGGTTGGTTTTTAGTGAAAAGGTTTCACGTTTCACTTAACCTCTCCCTACTTAAACTTAACTAATCGTTAATATCGTAGTGTTCTTTTCTTGGTGTTAATTTTTGAGTAAAGTGTATTAAATAGCGTTAGTTGTAATATTAAAAAGTTATAGCGGTAAACCGCCAAAGCTTATCTTACACTGCTAACAAGGCAAAGCAGCAGGACTAAAAACAGCTGGCCGTTGCTCGTGCCTCGCCATTTTGGCCAACAATTTTTAGCCTCTGTTTGGGGCGTTAGCAGTCTTATTCAGTTTGTATAAATCAGGGATTGGTTTTTAGTAAAAAGGTTTTACGTTTCTATTTACCTCTCCCTAATTAAAATTTACTTAACGTTAATATCATAGTGTTGTTTTCTTGGTGTTAATTTTTAAGTAAAGTGTATTTAAATAGCGTTAGTTGTATTATTAGAAAGTTATAGCGGTAAACCGCCAACGTTTATCTTCCACGGCTAACAAGGCATTGCAAAGGACTAAAAACAGCTAGCTATTGCTCGTGCCTCGCTATTTTAGCCATCAATTTTTAGCCTCTGAATGAGGCGTTATATTTTTAGGAGAGTTTAGTGTCATCTGAAAAAATTAAAATTTGTATAAAGCAATTACCTGCTCTAACTGATTTTGGTGTTGGAATTTATGCCAATGGAAAAGGGTTATCTACTTCTGAAAAAGAAATTCAATTTAAAGAAGAACAACTCAAATTAATTAATAGTGTCGATTCATTTAATAAAACTTGTAAGTGGCTGTGTGATATACAACAAATAAAAAGTATTAACACTCGACGAACTAGCAATGGCCTAAAGCATCTTGCAGAACGAGATATTGGCTATATTACTAATGGGGTTTTTATAGCCGCAGCAATTCATTGTGGCTTCAAGTTTAAAATAGATAGTAATAGCCCTAATGTAAGCTTCAATATTTCAGAAAAGTCATTGAAATTAATTGAAAAAATATAACAAGTTGCTCAAAAGGACAAAAAACAGTTTGCTGTTTTTCGTACCTCAAACATTTTAGCAAACAATTTTTTGCCTCTTAGCAAGGCGTTATATTTCAAAGGAGGTTCTGTGAAAATTTTAATTGTATCGCTCTGTTCATTATTTTTATTTTCTTGTGCTACTCCACTTGAAGATCCTCGCATTCAGAAAGAAAAATATACAGATGCACAATCTGAAAATATTTTGGATGTTGTTAATAAGCAAGATGAAGAAAAACAACTTTGTATCGATAAGTTCTTAGGTAAATATTCTGATAAGGTTTTAAAACATTGTCAGTTTGCGGGTTACGCTGAAAATATTGGTGGAGGTTGTTACCATATTGCAGGCTATGCTGTTCATACCGCCGTTTTAGAAAAAGCATTGCTATCGTGTAAAATTGAAATATAACAAATAAGAATAGGTGTCGCGCAGCCGACACCTTATTCAGGTGTTGGACAAGCCCGGAGTCTGCTTTATATAGTCAATAGCGATTGATTTGCTGAAGGGGTTGCGATCAGTTGCCTGATTTCAACGCGCACGAGGCTAAAGCGAGAAATAGCGTACTTTTTCGCCGGTTCATTCTTTACTGTTTCATCGGTTGTTTTCTCTCCTATTGATTAGCGCTTTGCCCTTGCCATTATCCTTATTATATTCACCTTTCGGCTAGGGTATTCGTGTGACGCCTGTACAGTGCATTTTATGTTGACAGCAGGGGCATATTTTACTCGCTCGTAGTGAGGTGGTTTCTTTTGTCGTGTTGAGCCAATCGCTTACCGGTAATAAGAGCAGTTGGATAATCAGCCGTAACTTTTTAGCCCCTGAAGATAACAATCCATAGTCACGCACCCGTTGTAAGCCCTTGGGTAACACATGTTGCAGTATCAGCATTAAGAACTTGAGCGTTGGCAGTGTGCGATGTGTAGTTTTGTTCGTTGCACTGTCGGTATAGCGAAAGGTGACCGTGCGCTGGTCATAATGAATGATGTCTTTATCCGGTAATACGCCGCGATATAAATACCGCGATAGGTATTTTAAGGCGGGTAAACCTTGACCGACGTTTTTACAATCAACGACCCATTTTTTGGGCATCATCTTGATATTATCGACTGAAAGCTCAGGATGCTTTTTAATGGCCTCGAACACGCGTGCTCGCCAGACGTTGGCGAGTGCAAATTCATTAAACAAGTAGCCTTTCTTGCCTTTACGCCATTGCTTTCGCGCGGGGTCATAACCGCCATTGGGCACAATAATGTGTAAATGGGGATGTAACGCTCGTCGTCGACTGTGGGTATGCAGTACCGAGGTAAAGCCTATGTCGCCTAGCTCTTGGCGGCTAGCAAAGTCTTTTAAAATGCTTGAGGTAACAGAAAACATCAGTTTGAACATGGCCTTGGGGCGCCTTCTTACCAAGGCTCTTAACTCAAAAGGTAAGGTGAATGTCACCATAAAATACTCAACCGGCAACAGCTTTGCCTGTTGTCTGGCCAACCATTGTGAGGTGGTATTTTGTTGACACTGCGGGCAGTGTCGATGACCACACGAGAGCGGCGAGCGGTCATGGTGCTGGCAATGCTCACAGGCCCAAAGCGATTGTCGCTGCTGAGGTGTTTTACACATCATCATGGCATACATGGCCCTGCGCATATCGGGTGATAATTCCCTGCTATACTCAGCGTCAAGGGCTTGGTGATGTTGGCGGAGTAAATCGACAAAGGTACTCATGTTTCAGACCATGTGATGTTGAGTTTATCGGTGAGTTTGTTTATCGCGTGTGACATATCACGCTGTTTTACTTTGGTGAGCTGTGTGTAGCGTGCCGTGGTGTTAAGATTGGCGTGTCCAAGCAATTGCTGCAAAGAACGCAAATCAAGCCCTTGCTCTAACAGATGTGTTGCAAAGCAATGACGCAGTGAATGTGGACTAATACGCTTATGAATACCGCAATCTTGCAACACACGTTTCAAGGCTTTTTGCACACTGCCTTTATCCATAGGTGTTTGTATTTCAGCTTGGGATTTTGCTTGCGTACTTGGAAATATCAACGTTGGATGGCGGTGTGTTTTCCAATAACGTCGCAGTGCGATAAGTGTGGGGTCAGGGATGGGCACCATGCGGTCTTTTTCCGCCTTTACCGTCTCGCACATGCACCAACATGGTGGCTTTATCGATATCATGAATGGTTAAATTGAGCCCTTCACTTAAGCGTAATCCCATTGAATAGAGCGTCATAAAAAACACTTGATAACGTAACTGCTTGGTTTGATTAATGACCTCACTGATTTGAGTGGGGGTTAATATATCGGAGATGCGTTTTACTTGTGGCGGTTTGACGATAGCGAGCCACTCCCACTGTTTATTGAGGGTGTAGCGGTAAAAGAATTGCAACCCGTTCCGGTCAATTTTAACGGTACTCCAAGAGTGGGTTTGAATGAGACTGTTGAAATATTGTTTGAGTTCATTGATACAAAGGCTGTCAGGCGATTTATCAAAAAAGGCAGTAATACGGCGTACAGCGCGCGCATAACCGTCGATGGTTGAAGGGCGTTTACCTTGCAGTCTTAAGTTGATAAGATGTTGTTCATAAAGATAATTGTAGCGTTGTTGTTGTGATGTATTCATGGGGTTACTCCAATAACGCATCGTCGAAATGACCATGCTATTATTGAGTATGGAAGGTTGTTTAAAAGTTACTCTGCCGCAGAGCGGCTTCGTTCAACAACACACTCTAAGGTGGATATGATCCTCCTCCGATAAAACAGACACTAAAAGCTAACTTCAGCTTTTAGCTACAAGCTAAAGTCTGAATTAGCACGATTAGCTTCTGCTAAGCGCACAAAGTGATCATCTTTATTCGAGGTAAACTTAATATTATAGAGTGCTCACAGTAAATGTTAATAAGTGACAGTTTTAGATGATAATGACGGGCAGTTCTGATGCCATTAGGTGGCACAGCTGATGTAATCGTGCAGTGGGAGCTTTTATTAAAAAACTAATAACTCAGAAAATATAGATGGATATTCGCTGAGTATATTATTTAATTAGCCCTAGGCTGTTCTATTTATTTTCAAACGCATTAAGAATTTCACTCGCTGAAGCAGACCAAACTTGAGACTTGCTCATTAATTTTTCAAGCAAATTTTCTAACTTAGCAATACGATGAGGTTGTCCTAATAACCAAGGATGAATGTTTAACGCTAATATTCTACCGCCTGAGGTTTCAGCTTCTTTAATTAATAAATCACACGCATCTTCAATTTGTTCAATGTAAGATTGCTCTGAATGTAAGTTGTTCATTAATATGAACTGATCATCTAACTCATTCGATAAAGGCATTGCGACAAGTGGACCATTTTCAGTATTAAAACTATACGGCATGTCGTCGTTCACCCAATCACAAAAGTAACGTACGTTATTCTGTTTAAGCAGTTCAGGAGTAATCGAACTTTCATTACGCGCAGGACTTAACCAACCTTTTACCTTTTGACCACTGAGTTCACGTAATCTATCTAACGATTTACTTACTAATTCAGCTTCTTCACCTTCTGCTAAACCATCGTGATGCAATGCATCCATATGGTAGCCATGACAAATAATTTCATCGCCACGTTCTACAACTTTCTTTAATAGGTAAGGATATTTTTCAGCTAAACGTGTGTTCATCGCAATTGTAGGTTTAATACCAAAACGATCAAAAGCTTTAAAGAAACGATAAATGCCGACTCGGTTGCCATAATCACGTAACGAATAATGACGTAAATCAGGATAAGGCATTGTCATGCCGCCAGGTACTTTAAAAGGAATACCCTTTTGATCTAACGGGAAGTATTGCAAACTCACGTTAACCCATAAAGCTAACGATTTTCCATCAGGCCAATTCACTTTAGGGCGATCTTCTAACATGCTCCAGCTATAACGGTCGTGGTCCATTCCATACTGACGCTTTGAGTATTCTAAATATTCTTTATCAAGTGCCATTATTTTGCTCCCACTATTTTACTCGCGATATCATCATTTACCGTATCGTAATGATTATCTAAAAAGTGCTGTGCTATTTCTTTACCCGTAGTTATCCAAACATCACTATGACCTGTAATGTATTCAAGGGCTTCTTCAAACGCGCGTAAACGATGCGGACAACTCACTTGATAGTTATGCGTAGGAATACACATGATGGTGCCTGATTCTGCACCTTCTTGATAAAGTCTGTCGAAGTTGTCTTTGATCATTTGACCGTATCGACGAGGTTCAACTTTATTCACAACATAGGCGATGGTGTCGTTCATTTCTAACGAATAAGGAATAGAAACAAAACGTTTACCACTGCGTAAATGAATAGGCGTAGGTTGATCATCATGGAATAAGTCACAGGTATAAAACCCTGCGTCATTACCAAATAATTCAGTACCCGCTTCAGCAAATAAATCGAGGGTATATTCAGAGTGTGAAAGTGCAGGAGCTAAGTAACCCGCACATTTTTGACCTGTATGTTTATAAATAGTTTCGATAGAGTCGCGTATCATGTCGCGCTCTTGCTCTTCACTCATGCCATAGGTGTAACGTGTATTGTAAATACCATGACTGAAAAATTCCCAGTTACGTTCTTTACACATGTCTATAATTTCTGGATGGTGATCACATAATGCGGTAGAGAGTGATATTGAACCTCTAATGCCGTATTTTTCTAACAACTGCATTTGACGCGTATGCCCTACTCTATTTCCGTAATCTCTAATAGAATAACCACCAACGGCGGGATAAGGCTGAGGCCAAGCGGCTCGTTGTGGATTAGCTGGAGGATTTAATTCATAAAATTCAATATTAGGTGCTACCCATAACGCAACTCTCGCACCATTAGGCCATTTAATTTTAGGTCGGTTTTCGTAAGGCCAATAGTCGTAGTAACCAGGTTCTTCTTTCATGATTCACTCCTCACTATTTACTTTGTTCAGCTAACCACGAAAGCGCTTCTTGTACGTCAATAACATCAGCATATTTAAGGGCTAAATCTGTTAAATTAGCGTAATGATAACTTTCATGCTTATCAGCTACACATTGCTCTGGAACCATAGTACGGTAACCGCGAGAAAGGCTATCTACAGCAGCAGAACGAATACAGCCAGAAGTAGAGCCGCCCGTTAAAATAACGGTGTCTACTTGGTGCCATACGCATAAACTTTGTAATTGGGTTTCAAAGAAAGGAGAAGGCATTTTTTTACAATAAAAAACGTCTTTTTTTCGGTCTAAAATTAAGCGGTCATCAAGTTCGCTGCGAACACTATCAAACTTGATATTTTGTAGGCTGTCTGGTGTATCGGTGCGTGTGCCCCAAATACCAGCATCTTCACCTGAGTCCATATAAGCAACATTTGTCCAAACAACAGGCCAATCTAATTTACGAAATTCAGCAGCTAATTCGTTTACGTAATCGATTTGTTTGGGATCGCTTTCATAAGCTGTTTTAAATAAATCTGTGCGTGTGTAAGCTTTTTGAATATCAATATTCACCAATATTGCTTTCTTACCAAAACCAAACTTTGCACGTGCCGGATTCGATTTAACATCGAAATAAATTTCTTTAGCTGTTTTAGTGGTTGTTTCCATGTTGTCTCCAGGGATCAATAATTAAATTTATACTTCAGCACAGTAGTTAACTTAAAAGCTGTGATTAAAATAACTATCACAATAAGTTACGCTACCTGCTTACACTATAACAAAGATAAGTCTTTGCTTTAAAAACGCTTGATTGGTCCTGGCTACGTTTATTTACACAGTAAATAAACTATGAATTTTCATCAATGGTCAGGTCCATCTCAAATTGGAATCGTTCTGGGTGATAATAAACTTGCATGTAATCCACTTGCTTTTCGTTACTATCAAACGATTGACGTATCATACTTAGTAAAGGGTCACCAACTTCTGCATCTAAACTTTCTGCTAATACTTCATCAGCAGCGCACGCAGTAAGGGTTTGCTTCATGTGAGTAAAATCTAGGCCTTTTTCTCGGAAAATTTCTAAACGAGGAATAGACTCTAACGTTTGAATACTTGGTTTTTTATCTAAACCAATAGTCCAACTCACGTAATAACCAAAAGGAATGCCATCACGCGATCTTACACGTACAATTTTAATGGCAGTTTCGTTAGGCTCTAACGCTAACTTTTCACGAATGTCTTCAGGCGGCTTTAAAATATCAACCGACAATACACGTACTTTTGTTTGTCGTGCCATACTTTCAATTTCTTGCAAAAGACCAACAAGAGGTGCCTTTACTGAACCCGGTGTATATTTAAAAATAACATGGGTACCTTTACCACGACGGCGCTCAACTAACTTTTCAGCCGCTAGTTCATCCATCGCACGTTTAGAAGTGATACGAGATACATTAAATGCATCAGATAACTGCTGCTCAGTCGGCATAAATGCACCATGAGGCAAAGTGCCATTAAGTATCACTTTCTTAAAAAGACTATAGAGTTGGTGATACAAAGGTGTATGACTATTTGGATCCAGAGATTTTTGCTGTTTTGGGCTAATTAGTTTATCAATTGGGCTCATTTAATATTCATCCTGATTATTAGTTATTATTTCTTACGTTTAATGTATATATTTTATTATTTTTATAAAGATATAACAAATAGATATTATAATGATATAAACTTCATATCAAAATCAATAATAATCATACTCTTACAGGAGACCAAAAATTCAATCATTGTGATTTTTTGGTCATCAGCATCAATGTCTTTTTAAATATTTACCATCCACCTATAGTATAATGATATATAGATATGTCAAATGAATTATATTTAATAATATGCTCGATTTAAGCAAATGTTCAAAAAAAATTATTATTTATTGATAAGTTCACAATTAAACATCATATTCTTTTAGCCAATTACATCCATATACACGCCACACTAACAAGGCGGTTTTAACAGAGTAGTCGATAAATACCGTAGCAAAGATCCACTCTACAGGTGCTTCGAAATGTAATAAAACCATAGCAGCACTAAATCGAATAATAACGTTACCTAACATTACACTTAACATAGGCCAGCGCGTATCACCACTACCCTGCAAAGCCCCAGTTAACACAAAATCTACCGCCATAATAGGTTGAATAATCGCGTAAAATAAAACTAAAATAGACGTGTAATAAGCAACTTCACCTTCGCCCACCATCCAAATAGATATTTCTTCTGCAAAGTATCCGATAACTAATCCGATAGTACTCATAAAAATAACAGAAGTAATAAGTGATGTTCGCAATACTTGCTTAGCCATATATACAGTGCCTGCGCCTATCGCTTGTCCAACCATAACGGCTGTAGCCATTGATAGACCAAAGCCAACAACTAGAGACACTGTGATCAACATAACACTGGCGCCATAAGCAGCAAAAGGAGCTGTGCCGTAGTGAGCAACAACCCATAAGAAAGCAAGTACTGCGACTTGACGAAGTACTTGTTCAAAAATAGCGGGGGAACTGACTTTGAGTAAACCTTTAGTGTTTTTAAATGTCCATTTACCAACGAACATTTCCTTTAATCTCGAACGACTGAGGTACATCATAAATACCAAGCCAAGTACGTTACCAAGAATAGCGGCTAAAGCTAAGCTTCCTGACCAGTGACTAACGGGATTAATATTATATTCAACAAATACATAAGTGATGAATAAAGTGCCAACATTTAACAAAATCCCACTAAGTAAAGGAGTTTTCACAATGCCACAAGCTCGTAACGCGCCAGCTAATATAAAATAAAAACCAATGAGCCAGCCGCAATAAGCAAGCACCTGAATATAACTAATACCTTCTGTAAGTGCCTCACCTTCCATACCTAAAGTTTGCAATAAAAATTCAGGTATCAACCAGAAAACAACGCCAAAAATAAGAGTAGTAATAACGGTAATTAATAACGAGAGACGTATCCAAGCATTAGTTTGTTGATGATTTTTTTCACCATGACTACGAGAAATTAACGCTAATGAACCAACATTTAAACCTAATAAAACTGCCTGAATAATAAAATAAAGACGCTGACCTGCAGTAACGCCTGCAAGTACGTCATGACCTAAAGGCGCAATAATTTTTATAGTTAGAATTCCAACCACAGCAATCATGGCTTGGACACCACCCACAGAAAAAGCTAGAGAAAAGAGTTTTTTTATATCAACTTGGGGCTCAATGGTTTTATTTAATTCTGACATGATGGCTCTGATTTGAATAATCGAGGAAAAGAGTCCTGAAACAAGACGCTAAAATAAAAGATTATTTAATAATGATAAGGATATTCATCTATAAAATTTGAACTGATTCTGTTTATTAGCTGTAATAAAAAATAGGTAGGCTAAGCTAAGAGCTTAAACCTACCTATAACCCTCACAAAATAAATACTTATGAATCCTTTATAGAGATTCTAAGTACTTAATAATGTCACTTTCGCTAACAACATCAGCATATTTAGCATTCATATCAAACAAATTGGCGTTATGTGGATCTTCATGACGATCGCCACACGCTTCAGCAACAACAGTAGGAATAAAGCCACTTGAAATAGCATCAACACAACTCGCTCTTACACAACCACTTGTTGTTAAGCCTGTAAGAATAACACTATCAACACCAGCCGCTGTTAAAGTAGAAGCTAAAGATGTTCCAAAAAACGCACTTGGATATTGCTTAGAAATAACAAGTTCATCTGCTGTAGGAGACAGTTCACCAGCCCATGCTCCCATTGGAGAACCTTCAACTAAGTGTTCTAAAGGTAAGATTTTTTCAAAAAACCTACCGCCATTAACACCTGACTTGTGATATACAACATTCGTATAAACCACCAAAACGCCAGCTTTTCGAGCCGCGTCAAGTACACGTATTGCAGACGCTAAAGCATCTTCAACATCAGCATATAATGGGCATGATTTATCATAATATGCTTCAACAAAATCAATAAGAATAAGCGCTGGTTTTTTACCGTAGCCTACTTTGTTGCCGTAAGCTGCTGCATAGTTTTGATCAATATCAGTATTAGTTGTCATTATTTATTTACCTTATCAACGTATTTAACAGAAAACTAAAGGCTACTTAGCCCATTTTTTCTCAAATTCCCAAACTTCTTCAAATCCAATTAATGAGCAAAACTCTTTAAAGTCGCCAATAGGAACCCCTTCAGGTACTGGGCTGCCTTGTTCTTTGAAACCAACAAGAGCTTGTTCTACTGCATGAATAGCCGCTAAACTTGTTAACGCTGGAGCAATAGCTAAAGCAAAACCAATGTCTTTCATCTCTTCAGCATCCATCATTGGTGTACAGCCACCATTAGCCATGTTTGCCATCATTGGACCATTAACCAAAGCACATGCACGACGCATTTCATCTTTGCTTTCTAGCGCTTCAACAAACAATACATCAGCACCCGCTTCTTGATACGCTTGAGCACGAGCAATAGCAGCATCAAAACCTTCTGCTTGACGTGAGTCGGTGCGAGCGATAATTAACATATCTGGGTCTGTGCGAGCATCAATAGCAACTTTGATTTTCTCAACCATATCTTCAAGAGGAATAACTTTACGGTTAGGTGTATGTCCACATTTTTTAGGGAATTCTTGATCTTCAATCTGAATCGCTGAAACGCCAGCTTCTTGATAGCTAAGTACAGTGTGATGTACGTTAAGTAATCCACCAAAACCAGTGTCAGCATCAGCAATAACCGCACTGTTACTTGTTTTTACTAAGGTAGCCATACGATCAACCATTTGCGTAACACTTACGATACCTGCATCAGGTAAACCATATGCTGAAGCTGTTGACCAGTATCCAGAACCATAAACAACATCAAAGCCAACTTTATTCGCTACGCTAGCAGTGATCATGTCTTGAATACCTGGAGCAAATATAAATTCACCCTTATTTAGTTTTTCACGAAGAATTGGATTGGCCATTTATTTTTCCTATTGTTTTAACAAATAAACTCTCGACCGTTTCAATACGACATATCACATTTAGTGCAAAACTAAGTGAGAACGATATGTTGCGTTCTGGGTAGCGAGGACATCTTCCAGAGACAAGTCTCAATATTTTTATACTAATAATAACCGCATGAAATTAAGGTAAAACATACGGTAAAACGTAAAATGGGACGACTTCCCTGTCTAAGATTGTAATGTTTATTGCATTCAAATTAACGTTACCTTTAAACCTAACTCATCCTGAGAAGAGGTTTTCTAAATAACAGCACTCTTAAATTCTATGATTTAAATGAATGCTTGAGGGAGTGTTATCATTTTTGAAGCAATTTAGATGGGATAAGTATCAACGATTAAAAAATATCAGCCATGACAATTATCAAAGACTATGCTGACTTTCAGATAGTATCTTCAGACATGTTTAACATTGATTAAAAGTAAATAAACACACTACATAACTTAACATTTATTTTCTTAACCAAAAGCTTAACTGCAGGCTTAAATATATGAGCAATAAGAAAATCATTAGCACAACTAGTGGCATAAGCTTCGAACAACAAGAAGGTCAAACTATACTTGATGCGAGTATAGAGGCAGCTTCTCCAATCAATCATAGTTGCCGATCAGGTCGCTGCGGTTTTTGCAAAGTAAAAGTGCTATCAGGTGAAACGTTAGCGTATCGCCAGGAAGAATTATCACCTCAAGAAATTAAAGATAACTACATACTTACCTGTGCAAGAACAGCCCAGTCGAATATAAAAATTGATGCGGGTAACTTAAGTAAAATTACACTGCCTAAAAGCCTTACTTTTCCTTGTGGTATTGCCGCACTTACTTTGCTATCGAACAATGTTTTAAAAGTGACTTTACGACTACCTTTAATTGTTAGATTAGATTATCTACCTGGGCAATATATTGATATCACAAGCCCTAATAATATTTGTCGAAGTTACTCTTTAGCAACAGCCAAAGTAAATGAACAAACCATAGAAATACATATACGTAAGATTGAAGAAGGCGTAATGAGTAACTACTGGTTTAATCAAGCAAAAGTTAATGATTTACTTACATTGCAAGGACCTAAAGGTACATTCTTTTTACGCGATGATATTGTACAACAAGATATATATTTTTTAGCTACAGGAACTGGAATAGCTCCTATTAATGCCTTATTAGAAACACTAGAATATTTACCTGAAAGTGAACTTCCTCATTCAATCACTGTGATTTGGGGTGGGAGAAAAGTAGAGGATTTTTATTTAGATTTAATCAAAAAGTTTTCAAACAGAGCTTTAAAGATAAACATTATTTATACCTTATCTGCTACTCCCTTAAATCAGCTTTCAACAACCACACTCACTCAGTATAAAGAGACTCCTTACACCCAAGGTTATGTTCAAAAAGTATTATTACGTTTACAACCAAACTTAGCTAAAAGCAGAGTTTATGCTTGTGGCTCAACGTTAATGATCAATGCTGCGCAAAAACTATTAATTGAAAAGGGTTTAGACGAAAAACACTTTTTAGCTGATGCATTTGTAAATTCCGCATCATAATCATTACCTTATTTAACCTGAACTCGGTTTAAGAGATATTTAACAAATTTAAAAATAAGTAATAATTTTTTAATTGACTCTCTGGCTTGATAGTTTTTCTTAATTCAAGGCAAATTTCGCGTCAATAGCAAGCCTATTGCAAGTAAATTTAACGCAGAAGTAAGAAAAAACAGATGTTAGAGAAACATTCGTTAAGCCGAGATCAGGTTATTTACATAAACATTTTTTAAGAATAATTAAAGTCAACTCCCCTTCAATTTCTTCAATATTCTTTATCAAGCTTTCAATAACTTTTTTATATTAACTTTCACATCAGTTAATTCAATTTGCTTCAAGTTATTGACAATTATCATAGTGCAGCCCCTCCGTTAGCTATAAGTTTAAGATATGTTGATATATCTACCATACAAAGTAAGCAACTAAATGTTGATACCTAAATGGAGCAAATAAAAATCAACAAACAAAAATAATAATAAATTTAGTTTTTTACCTGAAATACAAACATTGGGAATGCCATATGAAATATATTAACTCAAACGTTATTGTAAGTTGCTCTTTAGCTTTAGGTGTTACTGCAGGTGGAATCGTTCAAGCCGAAGAAGTTGAAAACGACCTTGCCATTGAAAAAATCACTGTTACAGCTCAGCGTAAAGCTGAAAGTATTCAAAGCACCCCCGTTTCTATTTCAGCGTTAAGCCCACAAGATATTGAAAGATTACAAATAGATAATACAAAAGATTTAAGTCAAGTTATGCCTAATGTCATGATTAAAGGTGTTAGCGGCGGTAGTGCAGGCATTACCCCTTTCATTCGAGGCGGTGGCGTAACTGATGGCGCTCTTATTACTTCTGAAGCTGAAGTAGGTATTTATATTGATGATGTGTATCAACCTCGCTCGGCATCATCATTTATTGAATCACTCGAACTAGAACGTATCGAAGTATTACGTGGTCCACAAGGTACCCTTTACGGTAGAAATAGTTCGGCTGGCGCTTTAAAAATTATCTCTCGTGTTCCTGATGAATTATTTAGGTTCAAAAACGAAATAGGTTTAGGTACTTGGGGTGAAGTTTATGACAAATTCAGTGTCAGTGGCGCCCTAAGTGATGATGAAAAGTTACGTGGTGGTATTACCGGTATGATACGTACACGTGATGGAGGTCGTCAATATAATGCAACATTAGATAAAGAGGTTGGCGCTGAAGATTATGCTGGCTTTCAGGGTGATTTATTTTATGAAGGAGATGACTACACAGCAAGGTGGAAATATTTTTATACCAAGTATGAAAGTGATGGACTGTACACTTCAGCATTAGACCCTTTTCAAATAGAAAACCCTTACAATCAAATACCTTTTACTTCAGGTGAATTTGATACTGTTTTATCGCCATTTGAATCATCAACTAATGATAAACAATATGGCACTAGCTTACATTTAACTAAAAACATTAATGACTCATTAAAACTTCTATCAATTACTTCATGGTCTAAATTACAAAATGATTGGGCAACAGGATTTGGCGGAGGAATTGACAATGCTCTTCTAGGAATACCTGTTGCAGGCTTTTCTGAGTTATTCTCTAGAGACTCAGTCAGTGATCAAACAAGCTTCACACAAGAACTCCAACTTCAAGGTACTGCCTGGAATAGCCGAGTAAATTATATTGCTGGATTGTATTATTTTAATGAATCAGGCGAGCAAATAATAAATTCAGCGGTATTCTTTGCCCCTTCCTTTAGTGACTTTGATGTTGATACAAAAAGTTATGCTGCATTCGGGCAAGCGACAATTAACGTAACTGATAAACTTGGTTTAACGCTAGGTGCTCGTTATACCATAGATGATAAAGAACTCGATGCCACATTAGAAACTAGCCCTGTGGTTCGTGATGATACCTTTAAACGATTTACTCCAAAAATCGCTTTAAATTATCAAGCTAACAAAGATTTACTCTTTTACACAAGTTACACCGAAGGTTTTAAAGCTGGCGGATACAACAGCTTAGCGTCTACTCCTGAAGCCTTAAACACACCCTTTGATATGCAAATTATGGATGCCTACGAAGCAGGGTTTAAAAGTGAATGGTGGAACAATCGCCTACGTATAAATGTTGCTGGTTTTTTCAATGAATATTCAAGGCTACAACAGCAGTCTGTTGATGAGTTTGGTTCATTTGTTACTGAAAATTATGATGCAGAACATAAAGGTATAGAGGTAGAACTTTATGTGCGCTTAAGCTCCAGTTTAAATTTATGGGCCAATGGTGTTTCTCAAGATGGTGAATACACAGGTGTTAATATTAACGGCGTTGAAACAACAAGTGGATTGGTTGGCAATAAAATGACCAATGTATTTGAATATCAATACGCTGCTGGCTTGGATTATACCAAGGATATTGGTAACGGAACTCTAATGTTAGGCACTAATATTAATCGCCGCGGCGACTACTTTTCTACTGCAGACAATTCCAGCACAGGACATATCGCACCAGTTACTTTAATCGACGCTTATGCTTCATATGCTGTTGACCGATGGAAACTAACACTCTCAGGTAAAAACTTAGGTAATGAGAAATACGCATTTACAGGCTTTGGATTTAGCTTAATTCAATCACGCTTCATGTCAGATCCTATGACATGGCGATTAAGCTTGTCATACGAATTATTTTAAGCATCTTTAACCTAATGGAATGGAAAAGTGAGTAAGTATGCAAAACAGCAACCATAAGAAAGATAAAAAGGCTTTGCGCATCAATATTTCGGCCGCTACACAGCAGTTTTTAGATCAATCACATCAATTATTAATTGATGGTGTATGGGTCGATAGCGAAGCCAGTGAAACTATTGAAACATGCGATCCAGCAAGAAACCATGTGCTTGCCAATGTTGCTATTGCTAGTTCAAACGATATTGACCAAGCGGTAAAAGCTGCACGCAAAGCATTAAAAGGTCCTTGGTCAAAGCTCACTCATTTTGAAAGAGCAAGATTAATTAATCGCTTAGCTAAACTTATTGAATTAAATACAGATTTATTAACAGAAATTGAAGTATTAGATGCTGGTATGTCTACCAATATTGCTCGCCTTACCGTAAGCAACATTGTAGAAATGCTTGAATATTATGCAGGGGCTGCTCAGCGTATTGAAGGTATTACAACCACATCACCTCGACATTTAACTGATTTATCAGAGGCTTTAACTTACACATTAAAAGAGCCTGTTGGAGTAGCGGGGTTAATTATCCCATGGAATGCACCTGCTATTTCAGCCATGTTAAAGCTGGCTCCAGCACTTGCAGCGGGCTGTACTGTCGTTTTAAAACCATCAGAAAAAGCACCTTTATCTAGTTTATTACTTGGTCAACTGTGTTTAGAAGCAGGTATTCCTGCTGGTGTTGTTAATGTTGTAAATGGTTTGGGTAAAGTTGCAGGTGTGGCACTTTCTACACACTCAGACGTTGATAAAGTTTCTTTTACGGGATCAACAGAAACAGGTAGAAAAATTATTCTCGCGGCAACAGGTAATCTTAAAAAATTGTCCTTAGAGCTAAGTGGAAAATCGCCCGTTATTGTTATGCCTGATGCTGATTTTGATGAAGTAGTGCCTGGTATCGTCAATGCTGCATTTTTTATGCAAGGACAAAACTCAATGGCGGGTTCTCGACTATTTATTCATGAATCGATACATGATGAATTGATGGATCGCGTTAAGTTTTATACCGAGCAATTAGTTATAGGTCACGGTATCGATCCTGCAACGGTAATAGGTCCAATAATTTCAGAACAACACTGTAAAAAAGTCATTAACTATATCAAAACAGGCATCAAAGAAGGCGCGACGCTGTTATCAGGTGGTAAACAACTTTCAGGACCAGGCTTATATATTCAACCAACAATCTTTACTGATTGCACACCTGAAATGACCATAGTGAGAGAAGAGATCTTCGGTCCGGTGATGACAGTACAAAAATTTTCAACACTCGATATCGACAAAATAGCTGAGCTTGCTAACAACACAGATTATGGTTTATCCGGCAGTGTTTGGACAAAAGATTTAGCGGCTGCGCATGCACTCGTTGCTCGTATTCGAGCTGGACAAGTATCTATTAATTGCCATAGAGCTATTGGTACAAATATTCCTTTTGGAGGCTATGGACAATCAGGTTGGGGTCGTGAATACGGCCAAGAAGGACTTAATGCCTACTTAGAGACTAAAGCTGTTACAGCTAAGTTATAGAAGAATTTAAGCTCGAACTAAACGCGACCTATAGTCATAGTTTACAAGAGCTCGTTATTTCAACATAAAACAGTTAATCAAAGCACCAACAACTGTTAAACAATAAGGTTAAAAGTCTATGAAATCTACTCAAGTTATCGTTGCTGGCGCTGGTCCAGTAGGAACCGTAACGGCATATCGCCTTGCGAGTATGGGTTTTGATGTAATTCTTTGTGAAGCTGGCGCTGATTGTGCTGTTGACTTACGTGCATCTACTTTTCATCCACCAACATTAGAAATGCTTGATGAACTGGGCATGGCAGACGAATTAATTGAACGCGGTTTAAAAGCACCTGTTTATCATTTTCGTGAACGTGAAAGTGGCGAAGTGGTTGAGTTCGATTTATCAGAACTTGAAGGCAAAGAAAAATTCCCGTTTCGCCTACAGTGTGAACAACACGTATTGTCGAGTATGGTTGCTAAGAAACTAGAAAATCATCCTAAAGCTGAAGTGCTTTTTAATCATAGAGTTGTTCATTTTGAACAAACAGACGACGGTGTTGAAGTTGCTCTTGAAGGTCCATTTTCGGTAGAAAAAATCAAAGCTAAATATCTAGTGGCTGCCGACGGCGGTAATTCAATTATTCGTAAATGGTTAGGTGTTGAATTTGAAGGTTTTACTTACCCAGAAAAATTCTTAACGTTATCAACCAAAGTAGAATTAAAAGACTACATAGACAACCTTGCTTATGTAAGTTACGTATCAGATCCAAAAGAGTGGATGGTATTACTTCGTGTGCCAAGTGTATGGCGAATTTTAGTGCCTGCAAGCGAAGACCAACCAGACGAGTTCTTACTTTCTGATGAAAAGAAAAATCAAGTATTCCGCGACTTAATTGGTCGAGAAGATGTAGAAACTGAACATCGAACAATTTATCGCGTACACCAACGTGTTGCTAAAAAGTTTAACCACGGTCGCGTTTGTTTAGTGGGAGATGCTTGTCATATGAATAATCCTTTAGGTGGTTTTGGTATGAACAGCGGTATTCATGATGGTTGGAATTTAGCAGACAAAATCAAGTTAAACCTGACTGAAGGTCATGATGATGCAAACTTTGAGTTATACGACGCTCAACGTCGCCCTGTAACACATAGTTTTATTCAAGCTCAAACCATGCAAAACAAAAGACTTTTAGAACACAGCCCTGAAGAAAATCATGCGATGCGTTTACAAGAAATGTACGACATCTGTAATGACGACGAACAACGTTTAGCTTTCCTTAGACGACAAGCAATGTTTACTAGTCTTGAACAAGCCAACAATATTAAATAGGAAAATACTATGAGAGACGCACTCGGATACAGAGCTAAATTTGGTGTACTAGGTCCATCAACAAATACCATTGTACAACCAGAATTTGATGAAATGCGCCCTGCTGGCGTAACAAATCACTACAGCCGCATCGTGATCGAAAACGCAAAAGCCGTATCAAACGAAAGCTTTATGGCTGGCACTAAAATGATTGATGAAGGTACTGAAGAAGCAGTAAGAGGTGTAATGACTTGTGCCCCTGACTACCTTGTTATGGGTATGTCTGCTGTTACCTTTTACGGTGGAGCTGAAGGCGCACAAGCTTGGAAAAATCGTATAGAATCAGTTGCAGGTATAGGAATATCTATGGGTTCTGAATCTGTAGCCGCTGCATTACAAGCGATTGGAGGTATCAAAAAAATCGCCTTCTTATCACCTTATTTCCCCGTTGCGAATACTGAAGTTAACAACTATTTCAGTGATCACGGTTACGAGACTGTTCGTGATATTCCTATGCAACGTCCTAGCTGGTTAGGTATAGCTGAAACGCCATTTTCATTAACGCGCGATACCGTTAAAAAGTTGGATAGTGATGATGTTGATGCGATTATTCAAGTAGGTACCAACCTTTCTATGGCAAGATTAGCGCCGAAATTAGAGCTTGAATTAGGTAAACCCGTTATTGCTATCAACACGGCAACTTACTGGCATGCACTTCGTACATTTGGCATAACCGACAAAGTTCAAGGCTTTGGTCGTTTGTTAGAGGAGTTTTAAGATGGAATATGATTACGTACCGATTAGTGAACGTGGACAATTAAAATGGCCTGACGGTAAAAAGGTCGCTTTAGTGTTAACTTTTAATTTAGAAACGTGGGATCTCATTAAAGAAACTGATGCGCCTTATTATGCAGGTGGCCCAGCAATATTACCTGATACGTTACCAGGCAACATTCCTGATTACCCAAACTTTAGCTGGCGTGAATACGGACAACGTGTCGGTATTTGGCGTTTATACGACTTATTTGATGAATTAGGCGTTAAAGCAAGTTGTACCACTAATGCCGTAACATTTGAACGCCGTAACCCTATGGTTAAAGCTTGTTTAGATCGCGGTTGGGAACTTATCACTCATAACTATGAACAAGGCGAGTTATTAACAAACTTTGCTCATGAACCAGAAAAAGAACAAGAAGTTATTTCTCGTTCTATTGATATGTACGAAAGCTATGTGGGTAAGCGCCCTATCGGTTGGTTATCGTCGTCTTTACGTGGCACGTTAAATACGCCGGCTATTTTAGCAAAAGAAGGCTATAAATTTTACTGTGACATTATGAATGACGATCAACCTTTCATGATCCGCACAGATAATGGCCCTATTGTTTCTGTTCCTTATTCAAATGAAATTAATGACTTCACCATTATTACTCGCCGTGGTCATACAACAGATGAGTACCGCGACATTTTAATTGAAGAATTAAACGTTCTTTATAAAGAAGGTGCTACGCAAGCGCGCATTATGAATGTTGGCTTACACCCACACGTTACGGGCAGAGCTTATCGCATTCGTGCTATTCGTGAATTTATTGAATATGCAAAAACGCTACCTGATGTTTGGTGGGCAACACGTGAAGAAATTGCTGATTGGTATTTAGAGCAGCAAGAAACTCATATTCCTGGTCAATTAAAAGACTAGCCGACAATTAAGGAGCCAATTATGACTGATGTGATACTCAACGATGGTGTTACCCCTGAAGCGGAAACACAAGCAGTACGTGACTTACTTGCCACAACTCCCGATAAACAGTTATTTATTAACGGGGAATACCGCGCACCTAGAAGCGGACAATATCTTGAAACACACGATCCTGCTACAGGTAAAGTGATTGCTAGAATTGCTAATGCCTCTGAAGCCGATGTTAATGATGCAGTGTCTTGTGCGCAAGCCGCTTTAAAAGGCCCTTGGTCTAAAATAACGCCAATGGAACGTGCAGGCATTTTAAATAAGGTTGCCGATTTAATTGAAGCGAATATTGACGAGTTATGTGAACTTGAAATATTAGATCAAGGTAAGCCTTGGTATGTTGCACGTTGGGCAGAAATTCCAGCCGCAGCAAATCAATTTCGTTATTTCGCTGGTCAAGCGATGAATATTGAAGGTCAGATCCTCAATACTTCTATCAATTACCAACCAGAAGGTCGCGATGTTCAAGCGTGGACGGTACGTGAACCTGTTGGTGTTGTAGCAGCTATTACTCCTTGGAATTCACCACTTGTTTTAACAGCAATGAAATTAGCCCCAGCATTAGCTGCAGGTTGTACTGTTGTACATAAACCAGCAGAGCTAACCTCATTAAGTGCTTTACGTTTAGCTGAACTTATCCATGAAGCTGGCGTACCTGAAGGTGTTATTAACGTTATTACAGGTGAAGGCGCTAAAACTGGCTCTTGTTTAGCTAATCATATGGGCGTAAGTAAAGTCGCATTTACGGGTTCAACGAGTACAGGTCGTGCAATCGTTGATGCAAGTAAATCAAACCTTAAGCGCATTACATTAGAACTAGGCGGTAAGTCTCCCGCTATTGTTTTACCTGACGCAAACCTTGATTTAGCCATACCAGGCATAGCTAACGGTATATTTTTTAATAGCGGACAAGTGTGTGTTGCTAACTCGCGTACCTATATTCATCGTTCTATCTTCGATCAAGTATTAGAAGGTATTGCAGAATATGGCGCAGGTTTACAGTTGGGTCATGGTTTAAATCGTGAAACTCAAATGGGTCCCGTTGTATCTGTAGATCAAGCTGAAAAGATTGAAAGCTACATTAAAACAGCTGAAAATGAAGGCGCTACTATTGTTACTGGCGGTCAACGCTTAGGAAGTAATGGTACTTTTATTCAACCTACCGTAGTTACTGGTACACAGCTAAATAGTGCCATTCATTGTGAAGAAGTATTTGGCCCCGTTATTGTTGCTGAATCTTATGACGATATAAATGATGCGATAGAGTGGAGTAACAACAGTGAATTTGGTTTGGCTTCAAGTATTTGGACTCAAGACTTTACTCACGCTCAGCGACTATCTCGTCAAATCCAAGCAGGTACAGTATGGATTAATAGCCATTCTATGTTTGATGCTTCAATGCCTATTGGTGGTATTAAACAGTCAGGTTACGGTCGTGATAGCGGTAAATTAGCTTTAGATAATTACCTTGATTGGAAAACTATTTGTGCCGTTGTATAGCTTTACTAAATAACTTCTACTTATTGAAGAATAGTTAGTACAAAATGATTAATCTCCCCGATTAAAATGCAGTTTGAAAGCGATTTCAAACTGCATTTTCATTTAAGCTTAATATTATTCATTAGACTTTATTTACGATTTCCAATACATTAATTTTAATCGCCTTAGCAAGCATCATCCAGATCAAATTCAATAACAAAAAGGGTTTCTAATCAATGTCGTTAAATATCCCTTACCAAAGCGTAAACTTTGAAAATGATTGTTTATTATTTCATGATTTAACTCAAAATAACCGAGAGCAGTTACTACAAATATCTCGTCTTAAAACATTGTCGAAGCAACAATATCTAGTCATGCAAACCACACCTGCTGACAAGCTATTTAATATTGTGTCTGGCGTCGCGACAGTAGAAAAGATCTCAAGTAACGGACGCAGACAAGTTATATCCTTTTTGTTTCCAGGTGACTTTGTTGGTCTTTCTCACTCAGATACCTACGAATATAATATAAAAAGCTTAAGTGATTTAACGGTTTATGAATTTAAACGTAAAGATTTATCATCTCTGTCTGAAGAAATCCCTAGGTTAAAAACGAATTTGAAAAACATAGATTCTTTGGTGTTATCTATCGCATTAGAGCAAGTCTATTTACTCGGACAATTAAAAGCCTACGAACGAATATGCTTTCTCCTCAGCCAGTTATTAAAACGTATTCCTGATGCCAGCCCAGAGAAAATAGAACTGCCGATGTCACGCAATGATATCGCAGATTATTTAGGTCTTACCGTTGAAACGGTGAGTCGTTCTATAAGCCAATTAAAGCGAGATGGCGTTATTTCTACTCTAACACCAAACTCTATATGTATTTTGAAGTTAGATACCATAGAAGAGCTTGCAGCTACTGATTAATCAGCTTAGAAAATGATTCACCTCTGTTCAATTAAAATAAAACTTATCTTAAACTCCCCTACTCATTATTTGGCTATTCTCTAATTGATTTTCTAATGATTTACAAAAGTCAGGAAAAAAAAATCACACGCTAAGGTGTGATTTTGTTGAATGATGAAGCTTAATATTTAAAGTCCGACCTATCTAAAGTTCACTCTATCTACTACTTCATTCGATTTAAAGTTCTAGCAACTAAACTTCTATTTTCTTGAACAACCAAGGCTCTCTTTCTTCAAGTAAATCTTCAAAGTTATGAATAGCATCAGAATGAGCAAGAGTTAAGGCGATATCATCTTTACCTTGTAATAGGTTTTGACGACGCCCTTCATCCATAGTGAACGAGGCAATTTTTTCATTACCTAAATGCACTTCACACTTTTCTAGATCAATACTTAATACCAAGTCACCTGCAGCTTTACAACGTTCAAATAAATCGTCAACTATAGCTTCAGGTAAGGTAATAGGTAAAATGCCATTTTTATTACAATTGTTATAAAAAATATCTGCAAAGCTTGGCGCGATTAACGCACGAATACCGTAATCTCTAAACGCCCATGCCGCATGTTCACGACTTGATCCACAACCAAAGTTATCACGCGCTAACAAGATGCTAGCACCTTGGTATTCTGGTTTATTAAGAATAAAGTCAGGGTTAATTCTACGGGTTTTAATATCTGTTGTTACAGACCCTTCATCAAAGTAACGAAAGTCATCAAATAACCAATCGCCGTAACCAAACTTGCTGATAGATTTAAGGTATTGTTTAGGCAAGATAGCATCGGTATCAACGTTATTACGATCAAATGGCAACACTTTACCTGTATGAGATGTAAAAGCTTGCATAATTAAATACCTCCTTTGGTAATATCAACAAAATGACCAGCGATTGCCGCTGCAGCTGCCATTGCAGGACTCACTAAATGGGTTCTGCCTCCACTGCCTTGACGACCTTCAAAGTTACGGTTTGACGTTGATGCACAATGCTCTTTCGCCATTAATCTATCAGCATTCATGGCTAAACACATTGAACAACCTGGTTCACGCCATTCAAAACCAGCTTCTAAAATAATTTTATCTAAACCTTCTTTTTCGGCTTGCTGTTTAACTAAGCCTGAGCCAGGTACAACCATGGCTTGGGTTATACTTTTAGCTACTTTTTTGCCATTAACCACTTTAGCGACAGCACGAATATCTTCAATACGTGAATTAGTACAAGAACCAATGAATATACGATCTAAATAGATATCGCTTATAGCTTGTCCTGCTTTTAAGCCCATGTAATTAAGAGCGTTTTGGTAATCGATTGCTTTTGAGCCAAAGTCTTTAGGGTCTGGTACACACGTATCAACAGCAGTAACCATTTCAGGAGAAGTACCCCAACTTACTTGTGGCTTTACATCTACAGCGTTAAAACGGTATTCAATATCAAATATAGCGCCTTCATCACTGTGTAAGTCTTTCCAGATAGATGTTGCTTGCTGCCATTCATCACCTTTTGGTGCATAAGGTCGACCTTCAATATAGTCTTCAGTAACTTGATCGTAAGCTACTAAACCTGCTCGTGCGCCAGCCTCTATCGCCATATTACAAAGGCTCATACGACCTTCCATAGTTAGACCACGAACTGCACTACCTGCAAATTCAATGGTAAAACCTGTTCCGCCAGCCGTACCAATTTGACCAATTACGTATAAAACAACATCTTTGGCTGTAACACCAAAAGACAGCTCGCCATTCACTTCAATTAACAAGTTTTTTGCTTTACGTTGTAATAAACATTGAGTCGCTAAAACATGCTCAACTTCCGACGTACCTATACCTACACCTAGCGCAGCAAAAGCACCATGTGTTGCTGTGTGAGAATCGCCACAAACAACGGTAGTACCTGGTAATGTTAAGCCTTGCTCAGGTGCAATAACGTGAACAATACCTTGTCGAATATCGGTTAATGGAAATTGAGGAACATCAAAATCAATACAGTTATCATCTAAGGTTTTAACTTGTATGCGTGAAGTTTCATCTTCAATACCAGCAATACCAGCAGCTCTGTTGGTTGTTGGTACGTTATGATCTGGGGTAGCTATTATCGAGCTTAATCGCCATGGTCTACGTTTTTCTACGCGCAAACCTTCGAAAGCTTGTGCTGATGAAACTTCGTGAACAATGTGACGATCGATATAGATTAAAGACATTCCGTCGTCATAAGTTTTTACGCAACGACGTTCCCAAAGTTTGTCGTATAAAGTTTTTGCTGAACTCATGTTTCTCTCTCCAAACACCGTTAAATGAAAAAACGGGCTAGGTTAATTTAGTTTTTATATAGGTATTTTATGATATCGCCAGCAAATGCTGGCGATATCTAGGCAATCAATAACTTAGGTGATCAGAAGATTTTCTGACTAAGCACTTGGCTTTTTACTTTTTCTGAAAAGAAGGTGTGATTGGTGGTTCAAGACCCGTTTCTTCTAAACAACGCGCTTTTATTTCTTCAATCGTACCGCCGTGGTTAAATAAAGGTATTTCACCACGTTCACTGATCAACTTACTACGAAGTTCAGTTGTAGCTACTTCATCAACAGCACCATTTACGACCACTACTCCGTAAGCTTTAGCACCTTCAACGGTAGCTAAATTGCGATTTATATCGTCTAGTACCAGTTGAGGTTCACGCTCGTATGGGTCGCCCCAACCACCGCCACCCCAAGTATTGAAGTATAATAAGTCGCCGGCTTTAACTTTGATGTTTTCACATTTAGACGGTAACCATTCTTCACTTCCATCAGCACGCACCATACGTTTATTTGAACGCATACCTGGATCACCACCGTTAACACCCCAAGGATGAACTAACCAACGATCATCATGAATCGCAATTTGACCATCACATAGAAAACGGTATGCAACGCTTAAGCCGTTACCACCACGATGTAAACCAGCACCACCTGAGTCAGGAATAGTTTCATAGTTTTCAATACGCATAGGGAAGTAGGTTTCAATAAACTCATTCGGTACGTTAGTAAAGCCTGGCCATAGTGAATGACCATCGGGGCCATCGCCTACTGGACGACCTGGAATACCACCAAAACCAATTTGGAATAACTGGAACCATTCGTTATTGTCGTCATAACCTGAATAGAATAAATGAGGCGAATCAGAGAATCCCGCAGCATTTAACATTTCTTTTGGTGCCCCCATACCTAATAAAGCGCCTAGAATATCGAAGATACGACCTAGTGCGTGTGTACGACCCGATAATGCTGCTGGGTATTTAGGTTTAAGTAATGTGCCTTCAGGAATACGAACATCAACAAGATCATAAAAACCATCATTAAAGATAATTTGAGGATCTACAACGTTGATAGTGAAAGAGCCAAAGAACATTTTGAACATGTCTTCGTTCAGATAAAAGTTAACTGAACTTTGTGCTTGAGGATCTGTGCCTTCAAAGTCGAAAATAACCTTTTCGCCTTCACGCCACATTTTACAATTAATCTTGTAAGGTCCCATGCCCATGCCGTCATCACATAAGTAATCAGCAAATTCACGTGGCTCTTCAGGAATGAACATTTTGATGATTTGACCCATCGCCATTTTATTTCGTTCTAACATGATTTGCATGGTTGAATCGAATACGTCATCACTAAAACGCTCAGCAAGTTCGTTACAACGTAGTGCTGCTGTTTTACAAGCCGCAACTAATGCATTTAAATCAAAACGGTTCCACTGTGGTGTTCTTACGTTATGAAGAATAAGTTCTAATACTTCTTCTTGTAATACACCTTTTTTGTAAAGTTTAACCGGTGGAATTCTTACACCTTCTTGGAATATTGTGGTTGCTTCAATAGGCATTGAACCGGGTACCATACCGCCATTATCTGACATGTGACCAAACATAGCAGACCAAGCAATGTGACGACCATCTTTAAAAACAGGGACTAATACTAGCCAATCATTAAGATGCGAAACAGCAGCATTACACATATACGGATCATTCGTTAAAATGATATCGCCTTCTTCTAAAGTGCCGTCATAAGCGTCGGTGAAGCCATTAATAAAAGACCCCATTTGACCAACAACCATTTTACCTTCGCGGTTAGCGATAAGTGGAAAACAATCACCTTGTTCACGAATACCTGGAGACATAGCAGTACGGAATAAAACCGCATCCATTTCTTCACGTGCATTACGTAATGCATTTTCAATAATATCTACCGTTACACCATCTACATCAACACGTTGTAGTCGGATTGGGTTAGTTTCTATAATCTGAGCAGTCATTTTTATATCCCCACTTATTTCACTGGATTGATTAACAGATTGCCAACCGCGTCAATATTCGCCTGATAACCAGGTAATATAACGGTAGTCGAGTCCATTTCACTCACAATAGCAGGACCTGCTACCACCAGTTTTTGGTGCAATTTGCTGCGGTCATATAGAGCACCATCATGCCACTGACCTTCGTAGAAGAAACGTGTATCTTGAATTTTACAATCTTCTAATGTGAACTTTTCTTCACCTTGTAACCGTTCAGCTATCTCACCAGAAACAGCTTTAACTACAGCTCTGATCATTAATATTTCATGGCCGTCGTCTAGCTTAAAGGTGAATAGTTTTTCATGTTCGTCATCAAAGTGACCCGTTAATAAAGCGAGACCTTCGTTTTTCAGATCTTGCTCAGTAAAGTCAACGCTGATTTCAAATGCTTGACCTGCATAACGTAAATCAGCTTGGAACGTTACTTCTAAATCAGCTTCAGGAATACCATCAGCAATAAGTGATTCTGCAGCACGGCTTCTTAATTCAGCTAAATCGTTAAGTAGAACATCTGCTGTAGTTTTTTGAGCTAGAGTAAGATAAGTACGTGTAGCTTCATCTTGAACTTGAGTTGTTGCATCACCGTAAGCACAAAGTACACCTGGACCTGGCGGTACAATCACTGGCCATGCGTCGGTTAAAATACCTAATGCATTAGCATGTAATGGACCCGCGCCACCAAAACCAACAAGTGCAAAATCGCGAGGATCGTAACCTTGTTCAACGGAGACTAAACGTAACGCACCAAACATGGCTTCGTTAGCAATTTTGATAATACCTTCAGCAGCTTCCATGGTATCTATGCCCATAGCATCAGCCACTTTTTTCACTGCTGTAACAGCAGCTTCACGATCTATCGCCATCGCTCCACCCAATTGGGCATCAGATGGTAAGTAACCTAATACAACGTTAGCGTCACATACTGTTGGCTCTGTTCCGCCTTTCATGTAAGCAGCGGGGCCTGGTACAGCACCCGCAGATTCTGGACCTACTCGTAATGCTTTAGTCAGTTCAGGTACAAAAGCGATTGAACCACCGCCTGCACCTACTGTACGAACATCTACTGAAGGCGCACGTACACGTACATCACCAACTATAGTTTCGCGACGCACTTTAGCTTTAGAGTTTTGAATTAAGGCAACATCGGTAGACGTACCACCCATGTCGAACGTAAGAATATTGTCGTAACCTGCACGGCTACAGAAATATATAGCACCCGCTACACCACCTGCAGGACCTGACATTAATAAGTTAACTGGAGAATCACCTGACGCACGACCTGACGCTAAACCGCCATCAGAACGAAGTATAGATAATTGAACATCATCACCCATACGTGCTTTAAGTGCTTGTTGAAGGTTAGTAACATACTTAGCTACTTCTGGACGAACATACGAATTAACTACGGTAGTTTCTGTACGTTCGTATTCCTGCATTTCAGGAACAACTTCGCTTGAGATTGAGATTGGCATATCGCCAAAGATTTCTTGGGCAATCGCTTTAGCACGTTTTTCATGCTTATCGCTTAAGTAAGAATTAATGAAACAAATGGTGAGAGCTTCCACTTCACCTTTATCTGCAAGCTTTTGCATATCAACACGTAAAGTCGCTTCATTTAAATCTCTTACAACATTACCTTTAGCATCAATACGTTCATCAGCACCAATTGTAAGCTCTAAGCTTGCGAGTAAAGGTTTTTTAACAAAACTTACCCAACCACCTAAACCACCAGGACAGAAAGAACGAGCCACTTGTAATGTTTGTTCATAACCTTTAGTGGTTACTAGACCTACTTTAGCGCCCTTACCTGTTAAAACAGCATTAGTTGCTACCGTTGTTCCATGCATTACACGTTTAATGTCGGTAGGCGTTACACCTGATTCGTCACAAATTCGTGCAATACCATTTAATACACCTACTGATGAGTCGTGTGGTGTAGAAGGCACTTTAGCAGTGTAAGTTTGGCCAGTTTGTTCATTGATGAGTAGCAAATCGGTAAAAGTGCCCCCAACGTCAACGCCTAAACGATAACTCATAATTCTTTTCCCCTCAATTTTAGCAAATCCAGGTAATACTTAATTAGATAACTAGCAGGCTATTAAGGATTTAGTTCAAGTATAGAACACCATCAGCTTGTCAGTAATGAAAAGGGGCTTAGTACACCACCTCATATTGCTACCCTCAATGTTAAAACAGTGAGTTAGTCTTGAATTCATCATAGCTAGGCACTTGTTATACGCCATGATAAATGTCAACTGCGTGGTTATTACTTATTTTGGGGAAATTCTATTTTTAATTTATGACAATTATCAATGATCTCGGCTCTTGCCAAGATTATGGTTAGTTATGTTTTATAAATTATTTGAATTGCAGCTATGCTATTAACTATAAGCAGTATGCAATTTTAGCTGAAAGCCAGAAGGAGAAAGATTCATGCTCAATTGTTTTCAACAAAACAGGCACGATATGTTGCCAAACATCACCCACGATGATGCGTCACGTCAAGAGTTTGCCAAAAGCCTTAAAGGCTATATTCAACAATCTATGTTGCCAGGTTTACAGCCTATTTATGAAAATCGCGTAGCGAAAAACTTTGAACGTGAACATGGCAGAGCACCTGAGAATAGATTAGATATTCGTAAAGGCATGCTGCCTGATAATTACTTTCAACTTTATGCTTCGATTAACCGTATTTCTCAAGAGCTTTTATGGGAATCAACCAACGTAAGTATTGATAGAGAATTACCTGAGTTAATTGAAAAAGCTAAAAAGTATTCAGCAAGCTCTACAGGTCAATTAATTATCCCTGAAGGTTTTGTTCCACCTCGTTATGTAAGTGCATTAGATATTCACTGTATGCCAGGCGGTTATTGCTCTGAAGTTGCTAAAGATGATGTTGCTGCAGGTGTTTTGTATGACCGTGGCGTATACTTATATAGCATGGGTTATACAGGTCCTAACAATGACGATTTAGGTCGTTCTGTTTGTAACTATTTAAAACGTAATAAACCTGACTTTAAACCACTAAGAATTTTAGATATGGGCTGCACGGTTGGTCATTCTACTTTACCTTATCAAGAGTATTTTCCTGATGCTGAAATTTGGGGAATAGATGTTGGTGCTCCCGTTATTCGTTATGCACATGCGCGTGCAAAAGCGATGGGTCACGACATTAACTTTGCACAAATGAATGCAGAAGAAACCACATTTGAAGATGGTTATTTTGATTTAGTTGTTAGCCACATTATGTTGCATGAAACCAGTGCTGTCGCTATGCCTAAAATATTCAAAGAATGTGAAAGGTTATTAAAACCAGGCGGCTTAATGATCCATGCAGATTTACCTCCCTTCGATTTAATGGACCCTTTCACTCAATTTATTCTTGATAACGAAACCTGGTACAACAATGAACCGTTCTGGGGTGCTATGCGTGATATGGACCAAATTGAATTAGCTGAAAAAGCAGGATTCCCTCGTACTGAGGTACGTTTTGATACCGCACCAATGGCGGTAATGGAGTTTGCTGCAGCCGCAGCGGCTGGCTATGATGTTGATACTGCAGAAGCTGTTGCTGACCGTGACTTTACCGCAGGTGAGTTTGCACCAGGCGGTGGCTGGGAAGTACTTATTGCACAAAAACCTTTAACTAAAAAGGAGGTAGCGTAATGTCTGATTATACTGCTGATGATCGTCCACACGTAATACAAGACGCTAAAGGTAAACGCCCTCAGTTTTCTAATGATAAAGCCACAGATCAACTGATGTCTATGGTGATGGTACTCGCCAGCGAGCTTAATGTTTTACGTGACAGACTTGATTCTCAAGAACGTGTTGCCAAATTAAACGGCTTAGACCTAGCGGCTGGTATTGAAAAGTTAGAGCTTGATGAAGAAATATTGCAAGAACGCGAAGCATGGCGTCAAAGCTTTATGGGAAGATTGTTTTATGTGTCTCGTAAAGAAGCCAATGAAGCCGCGAACAATCAAACCACTAAAGGCTTTCATACCATCATTGAAGATATAGCGAAAAAATAACAACACACTTATGTTTATGTAAGAGCTGATTTTACAAAACATGATTGCCATATAAAGCCAGTTATCTTGATAACTGGCTTTTTTGTGGGTGATTGAAAACACTAGGGTCTGTATAAAGTCATCAATTCTTGAGATAATAAAATATAACCTCTAACCATAAGGTTTTTTATGAAATCTCCAAGCGACAAATTAATAAAAAAACACCAAGAACTTATTCATACAGATAATCTTAAGGTGATCTCTCATGTTCAGCGAGAAGATGATGATTGGTTTATTAATACTTTGATGTTTGAAAACATTAATGTGCCGTTCAAATATAAACGTAAAAAACTTTATAAGTCGTTAATCAATAACAGAGTTAATGTAACTTACTATGTGAGTAAAGAAGTAGTTGCTGGCTTTGAAATTGAAATAATGAACATCGTTAGAATAAAGGTAAGCTAACGTAAACAGTTTTAAATCACCTATAAAAGCCCTTAAAACCTATAGATGAAAGCATACTTAAAAGATCTGTTCTTAGATTATTTTATCAACATTTCTTGACCTTTGAGTCACTATCTTACATAAATAAGAATGTAAGATTTAATAACTATAAGAACTCAATAATAATAATTAAACAATAATAACTATATAATTTAACATAACGAGCCAACATTGCGTTGAGTTGTCCTTTGTTCGGAACCGTGGAAGGAGATTACGATGATACTAAATCATATATGGGGTTTGTACGCTCACCCTAAAGAAGAATGGCAGGTAATCGAGAAACGCCACGAAAGCTTACTTTATAGCTTAATTCATATTTGCACTATCGCTTTAATTCCTAGTATTTGTGGCTACTTTGCAGCAGCTCACATCGGCTGGACTATTGGTGTTGGCGACCCAATAAAACTCACTAATACAAATGCTATTGTTATGGCAGTGATATTTTATGTCACCTTAGTGATTGGTGTTGCAGCCCTCGCCTACTTAATACATTGGATGGCAAGAACCTTTGATTCATCGCCAGACTTCACTCAATCATTAGAACTAGCAGCTTATACAGCAACACCATTACTTATGGTGGGTATTGTCGCCTTGTACCCTGTTTTATGGTTTGTGGTACTTGCTTGTGTATGTGCCATGGCTTATTCGGTATACCTATTATATTCAGGAGTACCTATTATGATGAACATTCCTGAAGAAGAAGGCTTTATTTACGCGAGTTCTGTTGTTACCTGTGGCTTGGTATTACTTGTAGGTTTACTGGCTGCGATGATTATTCTGTTTGGTGTAGGTTTAGGTCCAGAGGTTTTACATATATTTAATTAATTAAAATAGAGTTTAAAGTAAATATTCACTGTAAAAATTGAATAACAGATATTAAAAAGGCACCTGAGGGTGCCTTTAGTATTTTACAAGAAAGTTAATCGCTAACTATTCGTCGGCACCTTCGTTGTACATATCAATAATAGATTCTGCATTTCGGTCAGAGTTTTCTTTTGTCTCATTATTTCTTAATGCATCAAGCTTGTCTAAATACGCTTGATTAATATCTTTGGTGATATATTGGCCATTGAAAACAGACGTATCAAACATTTTGATTTCTGGATTCGCTTTATTCACAGCAGACACTAAATCATCTATTGATTGGAATATAAGTTTATCTGCGCCAATTAAGTCACAAATGTCATCTAATTCACGACCATGTGCAATTAATTCATTAGCACTTGGCATATCAATACCGTAAACGTTAGGGAAACGTACTTCAGGAGCTGCTGAAGCGAAGTAAACCTTCTTAGCGCCTGATGCTCTAGCCATTTCAATAATCTGGCCAGAAGTCGTTCCACGAACAATAGAGTCATCTACAAGTAAAACGTTCTTACCTTTAAATTCAGCTTTGATCGCATTGAGTTTTTGACGAACAGATTTTTCACGTTGTTCTTGACCAGGCATGATAAACGTTCTGCCAATGTATCTGTTTTTAACGAAACCTTGACGGTATGGTACGTTTAACTGATGAGCAATTTCTAACGCTGAATCACATGAAGTTTCAGGAATTGGAATAACTACATCGATATCGATATCATCCCATTCTCTTACTATTTTCTCGCCTAATTTCTTACCCATTTCAACGCGTGATGCGTAAACTGAAACTTTATCCATGGTTGAATCTGGACGAGCAAAATAAACATATTCAAAAATACATGGGCAATACGTTGGGTTTTCAGCACATTGCTTGCTAAATAACTCGCCTGATTCTGTGAAGTAAATCGCTTCACCTGGAGCAACATCGCGCACAAATTCATAACCACAAGCATCAAGGGCAACACTTTCAGAAGCAACCATATACTCTAAGCCGCTTTCAGTTTCTCTTTTACCAAAAACTAAAGGGCGAATACCATTTGGATCGCGGAACGCTAACATACCATGGCCTATAACCAAGGCAACAGTTGCATAAGCTCCTCTTACTCTTTTATGTACGTTGCTAATCGCATTAAACATATCATCAGGAGTAAGTGCTAAACCCGTTGTACATTGCAGCTCATGAGCCAAAATATTCAACAATAGTTCAGAGTCAGACGTAGTATTTACGTGACGTCTCGCTTGAAGGTTTAACCAGCTTTTTAATTCATCAGCATTAGTTAAGTTACCATTATGAGCTAATGAAATTCCAAAAGGAGAATTAGCATAAAATGGTTGAGCTTCTGAAGAACTAGAAGATCCTGCAGTTGGGTATCTGATATGACCGATACCTATGCTTCCTTGTAGTCTCAACATATGGCGCGTGTGAAAAACATCTTTCACTAAGCCGTTACCTTTACGCAATCTGAATGTGTTGTTATTTATGGTAACAATACCTGCTGCGTCTTGGCCTCTATGTTGAAGAACCGTTAATCCATCATAGATTAATTGACTTACGTTACTTTTACCTACTATGCCAACAATACCACACATGAAATTATTCTCCGCCGATCTATGATTGTATTAAAAAACTTGATGACTGTTTAAGGTATTCAAAAAACCAAACAACAATCAATTTAAATTCTGGGATAAGTAATGAGTTAACCCACCACTCTGCCGATGCAGATGGGGTAAAGGCGTCTAATAAGAAGAGTATTGCACTAACGATTAATACACCTCTTAAAGCACCAAAAGCTAAACCTAATACGCGGTCTGTACCTGAAAGGCCTGTTTTACTAACAAGCTGGCCAACAACATAATTAATTAGAGCGCCAATGATTAGCGTAGAAACGAAAAGAATGGTTATAGCTGCTGCATTACGAAGGAATTGATCAGTAATATTTGAGAGATGCACAGCAAGATCTGTATAGAAGGTACTCGCAATAAAGAAAGCGCCGATCCAAATAACAACTGATACAGCTTCTTTAACGAAGCCACGGACTAAACTAACTAGCGTTGATATGCCTATTATTGCCAAGATGGCATAATCTACCCAAATCATCATTCGAATTTTCTCATTGATTAGAGGCGCGCATTCTACCAGATGCGAGCCAAATAAAGCTATTAATTTTGTTATTTAACCTGAACTTAGGGTGATGGATTTTGTAATCTATTGATTTATAAATATAAGAAAGTAAATATCAAAAAATTCACTTTCTGGTGCCTAGGACTAATCTCATAACGTTGCTATTAACTTGTATAATAAGGCGTTTTTCTTAATTAACTGTTGGCTATTAACAATAAAAACAACGATGTTAAACAGTTAAATACCTATATTAGGCATAATAACTTATCCAGAGTTCAGATTATTTAGTAGGATAAAAACGTGTAACTTTACCTTCAACATGAGTTAATTGTTTTAATGGATTTATTTTACTTTCTAGGGAAGACTTGCTGATATCAGGGCCTATAAATACTTTAGTTAAAACGCCGTTCTTTGTTTTAATAGGACGGGTAAACGTTGTATAGCCATGATATTTTAATTTTGCGACTAGGTCTGAAACATTCTTTTCATGTCGAAAGCTTCCTAGTTGGATCACCCAAGCTTCTTTAGCATCAATCTTTTTAGGAATAACGTTAATATCAGGTTTAGGTTCGGTTTTTTTAACTTCTTCACCTAATTGCTCAGGCTTTGCTAAAGTTTTTATTTTAACAATATCGGTAGTTAGCACAGGAGTCGTTAAGTTATCTTCAACGGTTTTATCTTCTTTATCCTCAGAAGCGAGTTGAAGTAGATTGTCTTGCTCTTCTTCGATCACCTCTTCTGACTTAAGCTCTATATCTTCTAACTTTTCAGTTGGAAAAGCTTTTACAGAGGTGTTAAGTTCAACTTGAGGTGATTGTGGAATATTTTCAAATTCTGCGTTGTATTTCTTTTTATTGCCGTCAAGAAAATCAGGAAGAAATATAATAGCTACAGCGGCTACAATCACAGTTCCAACTATTCGATTTTGAAAAGGTGTAGACAAACTAAACTCCTAAAATTGACAGATTATTGAAGGCTTACTCTTTAACAAGTAAGCGTCTTATTTCAGCTACGGTATAAAATGATCCGTAAACTAAAATCAAATCATCTGAATTTGCTACAGAACTCGCCATTTTAAATGCTTGAGTGACATTGTCAAAGCAATTAACTGATTCATTCGCGATGTTAAGTTTTTCACAAAGCTGTTGGGACGTTGCCCCTCTTCCAACATGTAAACTACCTAAAAACCAAGTATCAACATGTTCAATAAGTGGCGCTAATGCGTTCGTTATATCTTTATCGATTAGCATACCTGTTACAGCAAAAACTTTATTGTAGTTCATTTGCTTTAATTGGCTTGCTAAATATCGAGCGGCTTGTGGATTATGCCCAACATCGAGAATTACATCACAGTTTTCAACAAAACGTTCTGTACGCCCAGCAACTTTGGTCAGTTCAATAACATGATTAATTTTAGCTGCATCTAAATCAATGCCTAAAAGAGAAATAACCGTTAGTGCCGTGGCTACATTATCTATGGGGATATACGGTTTATTGAGTTGCTCATAAACGTCATTATGTAATGTAAAAGCCCACGTTGTACCATTTTGTTTTAAAGAGAATGCTTGTTCTCGGTATAACGCTTTTGCATTAATATTTAATGCATGAGTAATAATTGATTGTGGTGTATCTGTGTCACCCACAACAGCAAATGTATTGCTGCGCATGATGCCTGCTTTTTCAAAGCCGATTTTTTCTCTGGTATCACCTAAGAATTTCTGATGATCCAAATCAATAGTAGTTAAAACCGCAATATCACAATCAACCATATTGGTTGCGTCTAATCGTCCACCAAGACCAACTTCTAAAATAAGGTAGTCAGGTTTAGAGTCGCTCACAATAATTAAGGCGGCTAATGTGGTGTATTCATAATAGCTTAATGAAACATCAGCACGCGCTTGTTCAATTTTTTCAAAAGCATTCATTAATAATTGATCTTCTACATCAATTTTATTCATGCGCAGGCGTTCATTAAACTTTTCAATATGAGGTGAAGAATACACCGCAACTGAAGCATGCTCGTTCAGTAAAAAATTCTCTAAAAACGCACAGGTTGTACCTTTGCCATTTGTGCCAGCAACAGTAATAACTTTTGAAGCAGTTAAATCAATAGATAAGCGCTCAGCAACTTGCTTGGTACGAGTTAATCCCATATCAATTTCAGTAAAGTGAATGCTTTCGATATAAGAAAGCCACTCATCAAGAGTGGTTCTTAATGAGTGGCTTTTTAAATTTTCTTTCATGTATTTATTGCTAAATTCTTAAGAAGCTTTAGGGCTTTCGTATCCCATAAACTTAGCTAACATACGCGATAAAGTAGCACGCATTTCTCTACGGTCTACAATTAAATCTATCGCACCTTTTTCTTTTAAGAACTCACTACGTTGGAAACCTTCAGGTAGTTTCTCACGTACTGTTTGTTCGATAACTCGTGGGCCAGCAAAACCAATTAAGGCTTTAGGCTCAGCAACGTTAATGTCACCTAGCATAGCTAAACTTGCAGATACGCCACCCATTGTAGGGTCAGTAAGTACTGACACATAAGGTAAACCTTTTTCGCTCATTTTAGCTAAAGCAGCACTTGTTTTTGCCATTTGCATAAGAGAGAACAAGGCTTCTTGCATACGAGCACCACCACTTGCAGAAAAACATACAAACGGTAAGTTGTGTTCTAAACAGTATTCAACGCCTTTAACGAAACGCGCGCCAACAACTGAGGCCATTGAACCGCCTAAGAAAGCAAATTCAAATGCAGCAACTACAATAGGGGCGCCATTTAATTCGCCTTTCATTACAACTAAGGCATCTTTTTCACCTGTTGCTTTTTGTGCTGCTACAATGCGATCTTTATATTTTTTAGAATCTTTAAACTTTAAAATATCTTTCGCTTCAAACTCTTCGCCTAATTCAATTCTACCATCTGGGTCTAAAAAGCCGTCAATACGCTTTCTAGCACTAACTCTCATATGGTGGTCACATTTAGGACACACGAACATTTGACGTTCTAATTCAACTTTATATAGTACTGCATTACATTCAGTACACTTGCTCCATACACCTTCAGGAACGCCACGTTTTTGTGTAGCCTTAGAATTGGCTTTTGGGAGAATTTTTTCTATCCAGCTCATAATTTACATTGCCTATTGCACAAGGAAAGAGGATCAAATTGATTTAAAAAAAATCAAAACAATCGGAAATATTTTAATAATCTTATATAACCCATAATTAAAACATATTTTACCCTATTTTTAATACAAAAAATTACACTAATAGCGTAGTTTTTTTGTTTAAAGTGAAAGTTTCTTTACTTTAGGGGGATAGTTTTTGTTTCAGGTTAATAAATTTTTACACTAAGTTAAAAATAGCGGACCTAAATGTCGTTTAGGAATATCAAATTCTTCTGGGTAATCGACATCAACAAAATAAAGCCCAGCAGATGCAGCTGTCATTCCAGCAACACATCGATTTTGTGCATCAAGCACTTCTTTTATCCAAGAAACGGGACAATCACCCTGCCCAACTTCCATTAAAGAACCTGCAATATTTCTTACCATGTGATGTAGAAAAGCATTACCTTTTACATCAATAATTACATAGTTATTCAAACGAGTAACATTGATATGATACAAGGTTCTTATCGCTGAATGTGACTGACAATGCACTGTTCTATATGAAGTGAAGTCGTGTCGACCTACAAGAAGTTGTGCAGCTTGGTGCATTAAATTTTCATTTAACGGTTGATGACAAAAACTAATACCGTGATTTAATATAGCCGAACGCAATCTTGAATTATAAATAATATAACGATAGTTTCTTGCGGTTGCACTGAACCTAGCGTGAAATTCATCACTTACTGGTTTTACCCAAGTAACAGCTATGTCAGCAGGTAAATGAGTGTTTACACCTAATGTCCAAGCAACATCTTTACGAATTTGGTCAGTTTCAAAATGTACAACTTGATTGGTTGCATTGACACCCGTATCGGTTCGCCCAGCACAAATCACCTCAATAGGCTCATTGGCTATTTTAGATAACGCTTCTTCAACTCGTTGTTGAACACCAATACCGTTGTTCTGACGCTGCCAACCACAGTATCTGCTACCGTCGTATTCTATACCTAAAGCATATCGCATTAATTACTCCACTGTTTCGGGCGCGCATTGTCCTATATTTAGGCTCAAAATATCAATGTTATTTTCTAAGGACTGATCTTTCTAGGTGATTTTCTTAATCAGTTTGGCCTTTCTTATACCAACGAATTAATTCTTTTTGGTCTGCTGGTGGTTCTTGACCTTGTTTGATCATTTCAATCGCTTGCTCTGCTAATAAAGACTCAGCCTTTATTTCTATCTTTTCCAGCATATTATAAAACAAGACTCTTTCTTTTTCTGTTAATACACTTTCCAGCTCTTCTGAACGAGGTTCTAAGGCAGCAGTTAGTTCATGGTAAAGGTTTATTCCTGCTTCATTAAGGCTCAGGTTTTTAATGTTCTTACCAAATTTATCAGCTTCAATATCAATTAAATTTAATGAATGAAGTTTCTTAACAGCCCTACTCACAGTGTAAGAATCTAAACGTGATTGATAGGCTATATCTGCCGATTTAATTGGCATGTAGGAACCTATATTTAAGAGTACACGCATTTCTCTAGGCTCTAAATCGCACAAGCCACGAATTTTCCAATCACGGTTTAATGCCAATAAATTACTTACTACTGCAACACGAAATGGTAGATGAGCAGTTAAGTCTAAAGGGCTGTCAATTTTATTAGAAAGCGTAAAAGCTTTGTTTCTGGCTGAGGAAGAAATGCTGATATTCTCTATATAAATACATAAATCAAGATTAACATTTATCTATCTTAACTTGTACACGTTACCTCATATTTAAGCCCAAAATAACAAACAGACGCAATATAGTTATTGCATATGCAACATTGTATATTTATGCTAAGTTCACTCAAATAATAAACAATATGGATGGAGATAATTTATGCCTTTAGTTAAACCTTTAGCCTCAGATCATAATGAAGAAGTTGCTGAACTTGCTCGATTTTTTAATGAAACCTTAGGCTTTTGCCCGAATAGTGTTTTAACGATGCAACGCCGCCCTGCAATTGCTAAAGCATTTATTAGCCTAAACATGGCAGTAATGGCAAATGAAGGTCGTGTAACAGCAGAGCAAAAACGCTTAATTGGTTATATAACAAGTGCAAATACAGGTTGTCGTTACTGTGAAGCTCATACTATTTTAGCTGCTGAACGTTATGGCGGAACTGAAGAACGTTTAGCTAACATTTGGTCTTTCCGTGAAACTGATTTATACACTGCAGCTGAAAAAGCAGCCTTTGAATTTGCTTTAGCAGCATCAAGTGTACCTAATGCTGTAGATGATGTGATTTCTGCTGAAATAAATAAATATTGGGACGAAGGTGAAGTTGTTGAGATTTTAGGGGTTGTGGCTTTATTTGGTTATTTAAACCGTTGGAATGACTCTATGGGTACTACAATGGAAACTGGCGCAGTAGATGCTGGTGAACGATTATTATCTGAATCAACCTGGACTCGTGGCAAGCACGTATAGTTGATAGCTTCCTAATAGAATTGTAGGTAGGGGCTTAATTAACAACATTAAGTTCCGCTACTTACTTCTATTTCAATTTACGAGTTTTTCTCTTCTAAAAGTACAGATTCTTGTATAAATTGTGACTGACGACGACCAATCGTTTTGCTTTTTTGACGATTTAGTTGTCTTCTTCTTTGCATGCTTGTTAAGCGTTTTCTTGTATTAAATGACATATATAAGTTCTCCTTTTAAGCAGTCATTATGGGGATGATTTATGAACTATTTATGACATTCATAAATTAATTTCTAAAACAGTCAATGTTTTGAAATTAAGAATCGCTAGAAGTAATTGGAGAGGCAATTTCAGTTGAAGTGTCTTCTTCTGTGTTTTCTTGCGTTTCAAGTAATAACGGTTCTATTTCGATAGTTTCAAGCTCAAGTAGTTCTTCTGCATTTTGAGTCTGTTCAACCATCCAATCTAACGTATCATAGTAACGACGAATATTCTCAACATAATTAACAGGCTCATCACCACGCGCGTAACCATATCGAGTCGTTTTGTAGTATTTCTTTTGTTTTAATAACGGTAAACGTGATTTTACTTCAACCCAACGATCTGGGTCTCCACCTTGGCGCTCTGTTATTATTCTTGCATCATTTAAATGTCCAAAACCTACATTGTATGAAGCTAAAGCAAACCATAAACGATCTGGATATTGAATGCGATCAGGCATCTTATCTATCATTCTTTTAATATATTTAGCACCACCGCGAATACTTTGATCAGGATCTAATCGACTTTTAATGCCCATTTGCTTGGCGGTTGGTAAGGTCAACATCATCAAACCTCTAACACCTGTATGTGAGCGTGCTTTAGGATCCCAATGAGATTCTTGATAACTGATAGCGGCTAATAATTTCCAATCAACGTTTTGACCATGCTTCTCAAAAATAGGCTGAAACTCAGGAAGAGTATCTTCAATCGCTTTAATAAACATACGCGTATCAACGTAGTTGAACTGTTCTATATGTCCGTAATACTTATCGTCTAACGCTAATAAACTACCGTCATGATGAATTTCACCAAAAAACTCAACTAAACTGGCTAATATTGATGTGTCATTTTCTTTACTGACTAACCAAGACAATGACTCTGATTCTTTAATTGTAAAACCGATACTAATTTCAGGATAATAACGACGGCTAATAGCTAGCGCATTACTGTCTATTACGGTGTAATCAATTTCGTCTTCTAATACTTTAAGTAGTAATTCTTCAGCGTCTAACTCTGAGCTTTCTTGCCAAGACAAACTGTCGTTGGTTAACTTAAGTTTAGCTAGATTTTCTGCGTGGCTTGTTCTTGCTGTAACGACAAGTTTCCCTGTTAACGCATCTAATGTTCTTGGTCGAATATTTCCCTGTTTAAACACAAGTTTTTGGCTAACGTTATCGTAGCTTGGTGCAACACTATATTCTTGCAAACGTTTATTCGTTACCGCTAAACCTGCAGCTAAAAAATCAACATCACCAGAATCAAGTTTGGGAAATAAATCATCTAAATGGTAGGCAGGTACAACAACTAAATCTACACCTAAGTAATCAGCATACTGTCTGGCAAGTTCATATTCAAAGCCCGTTGGACCCTCGGCTTCAATATAATAACTTGTTGCTCCGTATAACGTCCCTACTGTCACGTAACCACGATCGATGATCCTTTGAAGACCAGAGACTTGGTTAACAGGCTGACAACCTAATAAAAATACTGAACACAATAAGATATACCTTATTGAATACAATATATTATAAGACGATTTTCGTAGTTTATTTTTCATATCCTCATATTGTGTCGTTATTTACACTATTTCGCAAAGATCTTTTTAATAAAATATATAGTCATTAGAATTTAGTTATTGATTACATTAAGATTATTGATTTACAGACTGTGTTTTTACAACTATTTAAAAAACAGATATGCAAGGTTACGCGCTTATTAACGTTTGATTTCGAACAACAAGCTTACATAACTAATTTTTAATGTTAATTATAGGTGCTGATGCCCTCATTAAATTACATAGCGTGAATTGCTATCGAATTATCTCAAATGAAATGAAGCAAACGAACCATAAAACCTGAGCATTCGGTCAAGTTTACCACCCTTATTTTTGCCTTTTAAGTGCTACTGATTGCTGTATCTTAAATTGATTTAAGTATATACTACGCGCGCTTTTTTCCTTATTAATCTAACCCGGTGAAATAGACTATGTCGATGTTGATGAAAACCCTTCGCGGCGCTCCTGCACTCTCTGAATTTAAAGTAAAAAAATTACTTATCCAATGTGCTGAGCTATCTCTTCCTGTTACGGATATCTATGCAGAATACACTCACTTTGCTCATATATCTGAAGAACTATCTAGCGAAGAATCACATGTTTTACAGGAGCTTCTGAAATACGGACCAACTATTGAAACACATGAACCTGTAGGTAACTTTTTATTAGTTACACCACGTCCTGGTACTATTTCTCCATGGTCTTCAAAATCGACGGATATTGCTCATAACTGTGGATTAAATAAGGTTGTTCGTTTAGAGCGCGGGATGGCTTATTACATCACTGCTGAAGCACTATCTAACGAGCAGCAAGTTCAATTAAATAACTTAATTCATGATCGCATGATGGAAGCTGTGTATTCAGAAATGGAACAAGCTACCTTATTATTTGCTACGGCTGAGCCAGGCGAATTATCTTCAATCGACATTATGAATGGCGGTAAAGGCGCATTAGTTGATGCAAACATCAACCTAGGTTTAGCCCTTGCTGAAGATGAAGTTAACTACTTATTCGAAAACTTTACTAAATTAGGTCGCAACCCTAACGACATCGAGCTTTACATGTTTGCTCAAGCAAACTCTGAGCATTGTCGTCATAAAATATTCAATGCAGACTGGACAATAGATGGTGTAAAACAGCCAAAATCATTGTTCAAGATGATCAGAAATACACACGAATTAAATGCTGATTTTGTATTAAGCGCATACTCAGATAATGCTGCAGTTATGGTAGGTAATAAAGGCGGACGCTTCTTCCCTGATCCAAAAACGAATGAATATAGTTACCACCATGAAGACATTCAAATATTAATGAAGGTTGAAACACATAATCATCCTACCGCTATTTCTCCTTACCCTGGTGCAGCAACAGGTAGTGGTGGTGAAATTCGTGATGAAGGCGCTACAGGTATTGGTTCAAAACCGAAAGCAGGTTTAGTGGGTTTTTCAGTTTCAAACTTACGTATTCCTAACTTTGAACAACCGTGGGAAACAGACTTCGGCAAACCATCGCGTATTGTTTCTGCATTAGATATTATGCTTGAAGGCCCATTAGGCGGCGCTGCATTTAACAATGAATTTGGTCGCCCTGCTATTTTAGGTTACTTCCGTACTTATGAAGAAGAAGTAAACTCGTTTAACGGAACAGAAGTTCGCGGTTACCATAAACCTATAATGCTTGCTGGTGGTTTAGGTAATATTCGTGACGAGCACGTACAAAAAGGCGACATTATTGTTGGCGCTAACTTAATCGCATTAGGTGGCCCAGCAATGAACATAGGTTTAGGTGGCGGTGCAGCTTCATCAATGGCTTCGGGTCAATCAGCTGAAAGCTTAGATTTTGCTTCAGTACAACGTGAAAACCCAGAAATGGAACGTCGTTGCCAAGAAGTTATTGATAAGTGTTGGCAGTTAGGTGATGAAAACCCTATTTTATTTATTCATGATGTAGGTGCTGGTGGTTTATCTAACGCATTTCCTGAACTAGTTTCTGATGGCGGTCGTGGTGGTGTATTTGAATTACGTAATGTACCAAACGATGAACGCAGCATGGCACCTCATGAAATTTGGTGTAATGAATCACAAGAGCGTTATGTATTAGCTGTTTCTGATGAGCAGTTAGCTCAATTCACAATGATTTGTGAACGTGAACGTGCTCCATTTGCTGTTGTGGGTAGAGCCACTGAAGAAGAACATTTAACCGTTACCGATTCTCACTTTGCTGATGTTGATAACTTAAAAACACCTATCGATTTACCATTAGAAGTACTTTTAGGCAAAACACCTAAAATTATTAAAGATGTTAAAACAGCAACGGCGGTTGGTGATGAATTAACGTTAAGCAATGTAACACTTGAAGATGCTGCAGAACGTATTTTAACGTTACCAACGGTTGCTGAAAAAACCTTCCTGATTACCATTGGAGATAGATCGGTAACGGGTATGGTTAACAGAGATCAAATGGTTGGTCCTTGGCAAGTTCCTGTAGCTGACTGTGGTGTTACTGCGTCGGCTCTTGATTCTTACCACGGTGAAGCTATGTCATTAGGTGAACGTACACCTGTTGCTCTATTAAACTTTGGTGCTTCAGCTCGCTTAGCTGTAGCGGAGTCTTTAACCAACATTGCATGTGCTAATATTGCTGGTTCTGATGGAAATAAATTAAACCGTATCAAACTTTCTGCAAACTGGATGTCTCCAGCGGGTCACCCTGGTGAAGATGCTGGTTTATACGAAGCAGTTAAAGCCATTGGTGAAGAGTTATGTCCTGTATTAGGATTAACGATTCCAGTGGGTAAAGACTCAATGTCGATGAAAACAAAGTGGGAAGATGATGGTGTTGAGAAATCAGTAACCTCTCCGCTTTCTTTGGTCATTACAGCCTTTGGTGTTGTAGAAGACATTCGTAAAACAGTTACACCAGAACTTCGCACAGATAAAGGTGAAACAGTACTTATTGCTATCGACTTATCAAAAGGTAAGAATCGTTTAGGTGGTTCTTGTTTAGCACAAGTTTACAAGCAATTAGGTACTGAAACGCCAGACGTAGATAGTCCAGAAACATTAAAAGGTTTCTTTAACGCGATTCAAACATTAGTTGCGCAAGAAAAGTTAATCGCTTATCACGATAGATCTGACGGAGGTTTATTTACAACCGTTACAGAAATGGCATTTGCTGGTCATACGGGTGTTGATATTGATCTATCTTCACTTAAAGGGAATGATTTAGACGTGCTATTTAACGAAGAGTTAGGTGCAGTCATTCAAGTACGCGAAAGTGATTTAGCTGCTATTAACGCTGTATTTACAGAACATAATATTGCAGATTGTTGTTCAACTATTGGTGCTTTAAATAACGAAGATACTATTCGCTTTACTCGTGATGGCGAAGAAGTATTAGCTAACACTCGTACTTATTACCGTACACTTTGGGCACAAACCACATTCAAGATGCAATCATTACGTGATAACCCTGAATGTGCTCAACAAGAACACGACGTTAAATTTGATACTGAAGATCCAGGCTTAAACGCTGAACTGACGTTTGATATTAACGAAGACATTGTTGCTCACTTAATTGCGCAAGACGCGGTTAACAATAGTAACCCTAAGATTGCAATTTTACGTGAGCAAGGTGTTAACTCTCATGTTGAAATGGCAGCTGCATTTGACCGTGCTGGTTTTGTTGCAATTGACGTTCATATGTCTGACATTTTAGCAGGCAGAACAGACTTAGCTGACTTTAACGGCTTGGTGGCTTGTGGCGGTTTTTCTTACGGTGATGTTTTAGGTGCTGGTGAAGGTTGGGCAAAATCAATTTTATTCAACCCGAATGCTCGCGAAATGTTTAAAACATTCTTCCACCGTGAAGACACATTCAGTTTAGGTGTGTGTAATGGTTGTCAGATGTTATCAAACCTTAAAGAAATCATCCCAGGTTCAGAAGCATGGCCACGTTTTGTGCAAAACAAATCAGAACGTTTTGAAGCACGTTTCAGTTTAGTTGAAATTCAAGAAAGCCCTTCAATCTTCTTCAAAGGAATGGAAGGTTCAAGAATGCCTATCGCGGTTTCACATGGTGAAGGACACGCAGAGTTTGCTTCTGATGACGCAATTGATACTGCTAACGAGTCGGGCACAGTTGCTATTCGTTACGTAGATAACTACGGACATGTAACTGAAACATACCCTGCAAACCCTAACGGTTCTCCAGATGGTATTACGTCACTTACAACAACTGATGGTCGTGTAACGATTATGATGCCGCATCCTGAGCGTGTATTTAGAACGGTAGCCAACTCGTGGCATCCAGACGAATGGCAAGAAGATTCACCGTGGGTAAGAATGTTCCGTAATGCGCGTAAGTTCATTGGTTAATAAGTGATGATGTAATGAGTATGTAAACTACTTGTTCTTTGATACTCTATCTTCAAATACAAAAAAGGCGTCTTATGTTTTCATAAGACGCCTTTTTAATTCAGATGATTCTAATCAAATACAATTATTGATTAATACCTAACAATTCAACATCAAAGATTAATGTTGAACCTGGTGTTATTTTTCCTGCAGAACGATCACCATAAGCTAAACCTGATGGAATGAAGAAACGGAATTTATCACCTACCGTCATTAACTGTACGCCTTCTGTCCAACCTTTTATTACTTGGTTTAAGCCAAAGCTAATAGGCTCATTTCTATCTACCGAGCTATCAAACACAGTGCCATCTAATAAAGTACCGTGGTAATGAACTTTTACTTTATCAGAGCTCGTTGGATGAGTTGTTCCTTCACATTTATTTAACACTAAATATTGTAGCCCTGAAGTTGTTTCAATAACGCCTTCAGCTGTTTTATTTTCAATTAAAAAAGCGCTGCCTGCTAACTTGTTTTTAACTGCCTCATCTTTATTGGTGTTTGAACGCATATAAAGTAATACAACTACAACGATGATAATAACTAATACAATAACTTTACCCATAATTTACTTTTATACCTTTTATTTATTTTTCTAGAATAGTATTTAACGAATGTTCTACAGATTTATTGATATAAATCGGCAACATAACGTTCAGCCGAGTTACTCCATAAAAAACGAGCTTTACTGGCATTTGTTGAAATGTCTTTAAATTGCTTCGGCTCATTTTTATGAAGTGACAACGTATCTTTAAAACATTGGATCATGTTTATCGCTTGGTTCAATTGTGTATCACCCGTAAACAAGAAGCCATTATGTTTATCTTCTATCGTATCAGTTAACCCGCCAACACTATGAGCGATACAAGGTTGCCCTGCTCGCATTGATAGCATTTGACTAATACCACAAGGCTCAAACGAGCTTGGCATCATAAATAAGTCACCCATATTATAAATAGCTTCAGAAAGTGGCTCTGAATAACCTTTTAAAAAGATGAAGTTTGAATTTTTACCTGAGGTTTGGGTGAGAAACTGTTCAAAAGTAGGATCGCCACTGCCCAGTAATAAAAAGATCCCTGAATCGCCTAACTCATTCAAAATATGTTGTAGTGCACTTTGCCCATCTGACATTTTTTGTTGTAGTAATAAAACTTTCTGGTTAGTGATACGACCAACAGACGTCATGATAAATGGACGTTTTACAATCTTTTTAGCGGTTAACTTACCTAAACGAGCTCCTGCAATATGATGAGCACTTGCTAGCGTTGGTTGATTACCCGCCCACTTTAATACTTCGTTTTCGCATAATGAGAAGAAGTTATTAAGGGTTAAAGGTTTAGATTTTGAATCGCTATATTCACAACCATTTAAAATACCAAATAATCGATTTTCAGCAGCGGCATTTTGTAGATCTTTTTCTAACCCTTCACCACCGAAATAACCTTGTTCGGTATTACTTGGTTTTAAAATTTCTTGTGTGTAATTAGGCGATACAGCATGAACTTTGTCACATAAATTTATCGCCGCTCGCATAGGATTAAAGCAATGGCTATAAGTAGGATCGTTAACCGCACTTGCATCATAAGTCAGTTCAGGAAACCATGAGTTTAGTGAAGAGTCATCTCCCGATAAAGGTCGTATGCCTTGTAGTGCAAGGTTATGAATTGTATAAGCCGTTTTGATATTTTTTAACGCTTGGTATTCAGGAGAAAAAGCTCTTAATACCGATAACACAGCAGTGTGCCAGTCATGTAAATGTAAAACATCAACATCACCAAACACATGGTCTAGAATGGCTTTACCTACTGCGGCATTAAATAACGCAAACTTAGTAGCATCTGTCGCGAATGGACGATTGTTAGGATCGTCACAATAAACGCTGCCGACACCACAACTTGAAAAAATACTATGGTGAGCGATCCACTGAGTTACATTGCTATGGCTGTTTTGAACAGTAAAACGATAAAAGCCGACAACTTGCTGCAGCCCTGCAAAAGTAATGGTGACATCTTTTACAAACTCAGCATTTTCTAACTCATGTAAAAGCCCATAGTTTGGCATAACAACATTAACGTATTCGCCTTGCTCAGCTAATGCTTTAGGCATATCTCTTACTACGTCACCTATACCACCGACTTTACCACCAGGTAAGGCGTCATTTTCAGCCGAGACCATTAATATATTCATGAATCACCTTTTTAAAACAATAAAAATAGCTAAGGCTATCAGTAGCTATTGTTAAATTTATTTGGGAATGTACGTTGAGCATTACGTTGCTCGCTTTAAATCAAACTACTATAGATGATTTAAAAGAGGAACACATTTTAGGTTTATTTCGTGTGAAATGAAAACCTAAAATGCGTGTACCGGAGTGTAAAACTTATGCTTTTTGAATATCAAAGACTACTGTAGATAATGGCGGAACAGAGATTTCGATTAAATGACTCTGACCGTTATAAGTACCTTTTTGAGATTCAATAACAGGTACGTTCTTGATATTACTACCACCATATTTACTGTCGTCAGTGTTTAAACATTCAACATAACTACCTGCAATAGGTACGCCTACTTTGTAGCTTTCATAAGTAGACGGCGTCATGTTCACCACAACTAAGACTTGGCCTTCAGCACTTTTACGTAAATAAACGAGTATTGATTCTGATGAATTATCAGATACTAACCACTCGAAACCATTTCCGTCACAGTCTAACTCGTGTAAAGCTGGCGTACTTGTATACACCTTATTCAAATCTTTAACTAAGGTTTGAATACCTTTATGGGAGTCATGCTCTAGTAAGTGCCAATCTAAGCTTTGATCATGATTCCACTCATCACGTTGCGCAAATTCACAGCCCATAAAGAGTAGTTTTTTACCTGGATGTGTCCACATGAAACCATAATATGCACGTAAATTAGCAAACTTTTGCCAATCGTCTCCTGGCATTTTCTCTAATAATGAACGCTTACCGTGAACCACTTCGTCATGACTTAAAGGCAATATAAAGTTTTCGCTAAAGCCATAAACAAGACCAAAGGTAAGTTCATTATGGTGGTGCTGACGATACAATGGATCTCTTTCCATGTACTTAAGCGTATCGTTCATCCAGCCCATATTCCATTTAAAGCCAAAACCTAAGCCATCTTCACTCACAGGTTTTGACACGCCTGGCCATGCAGTAGACTCTTCAGCCACCATCATAACGCCAGGGTAATTAAAATAAGCTCTGCTGTTAACTTGTCTTAGTAATTCAATGGCTTCTAAGTTTTCTCTGCCACCATGAATATTAGGTACCCATTCATCAGCTTCTCGGCTGTAATCGAGATAAAGCATCGAAGCAACCGCATCAACACGTAGTCCGTCAATATGGAATTGATCTAACCAATACAACGCATTACTTATAAGGTAACTAACAACTTCTGCCCTGCCATAGTTATAAATAAGGGTTTTCCAATCAGGATGAAAACCTTTACGTAAATCTTCATGTTCATAAAGACAACTACCATCAAGTTTACCGAGGCCATGAATATCTGTTGGAAAATGTCCTGGTACCCAATCGAGCAATACACCAATGTTTTTTTCATGACAACAATCAACAAAGTATTTGAAGTCTTCTGGCGAACCAAATCGACACGTAGGCGCAAACATACCAATAGGTTGATAACCCCATGAACCATCAAATGGAAATTCACTAACCGGCATCATTTGCACATGAGTAAAACCCATATAAGCAATATAAGGTACGAGTTGCTCGGCTAATTCACGGTAATTAAGATAGTCGTTATATTCACCACCTTTACGACGCCAAGAACCTAGGTGAACTTCATAAATAGAAACGGGACCATGATATTGATTACTATCAGCGGCTCTTTGCTCCATCCACTTTTTGTCTTGCCATTCATAGTCACTGTCATTAACTGTGACGGAAGCATTTTGAGGAGCAAGTTGCATTTTATAGGCATAAGGATCGGCTTTTAACGGCAATGTATCCCCATCTTTGCCTCTAATTTCATATTTGTAATTAACATCGCCAGCAACGTTAGGAATAAAAATATCCCAAACGCCACCACCAGGATGTTTACGCATCATATGACAACGCCCATCCCAGAAGTTGAAATCTCCAACCACTGAAATACGACGAGCATCTGGTGCCCAAATAACAAAATTAACGCCTTTTATCCCATTAACTTCTTTAACATGAGCGCCCATCCATTGATAAGTTTGCTCATGCGTCCCTTCACCAAAGAGATAAAGGTCGTCGTTTTCTAGTAACGATGCAAAACGATATACATCTTCCACAACGATTTCAGATGATTGATATTTAACTAATAATTGATAATCAATAGAAGACTCTTCGGTATCAATAAAGCCTTCAAACAATCCTGAAGACTCTACTTGAACTGATGAACACAGTTTTTCTTGCGTCACTCTATCAATAACAGTCACCGCTTTTGCGGCAGGTAAAAAGTTCCTAATGATTAACCCAGTTTTTTCAGGGTGAGGATGCATGCCTAAAACAGAAAATATATCCTCATGCTTAGCTGAAACTATGGCGTTAATGGTTTTTTCATTCAGAATACTCAACGCGTCTTTATTCATTTAGCTTACCCCTGATGTGTTAGTCATTACTTATTGCAGCAATCATATCTCGTGTCACTAATACTACACCTTTATCAGTCACTCTAAAGCCATTAGCTCTGTCAGCCTCATGGTCAATACCGATTTCCATACCGTCAGGCACTTCACAACTACGGTCAATAATCGCTTTTAATATTTTACAATTACGACCAATAATCGCGCCTGGCAGTATGACTGCACCATTAATTTCACAAAAGGAATTTACTCTAACCTTTGAAAATAATAAAGATTTTTTAACTGTAGAGCCTGAAACAATAACACCACCTGATACAGTAGAGTCTATCGCCATGCCTCTTCGACCATCTTCATCAAATACAAATTTGGCAGGGGCTGTTTGCTCTTGGTATGTCCAAATTGGCCAGCTTTCATCATACATATCTAGCTGTGGCTCTGGACTTACTAATTCCATATTCGCTTCCCAGAATGAATCTAATGTACCTACATCGCGCCAGTAAGGTTGTTTGTCGTCATTAGGATCACGGAATGGGAATGCAAATACTTGATGAGATTCAATAATTCTAGGAATAATATCATTGCCAAAATCGCCACTAGAAGCATCAATAGCATGATCTTTATCTAATTCATCAAATAAGAATTGGGTATTAAATACATAATTCCCCATAGAGGCGAGTGTAATGCCTGGCTTACCTGGAACTTCTGATGGGTGTGCAGGTTTTTCATCAAAGCGACAAACTTTATTGTTTTCATCAACGGTCATTACACCGAAAGATCCAGCCGCTTCTTCAACAGGTACTTCGACACAACAAACTGTCATATCAGCACCGTTCTCAACATGTTTAGCTAATAAGTCACCATAATCCATACGGTAAACATGGTCGCCCGATAGTATCATCACGTACTTAGGTAATTCATGACGAATAATATCTATATTTTGAAAAACAGCATCAGCGGTACCTGCGTACCAACCGTCACCTTGTCGTTGTGATGCGGGTAAAATCTCAACAGATTCTCCGAGTTCTTTTTTGAAATGACTCCATGCTCTGTTTACGTGACGGATAAGAGAATGAGATTTATATTGCGTTGCAATACCTACTCGACGAATACCTGAATTAATACAGTTTGATAACGGAAAATCTATAATACGGAATTTACCACCAAAAAATGTGGCGGGTTTAGCACGCCAATCAGTTAGTTCGTGTAACCTTGAACCTCTCCCCCCGGCCAAAATTAATGCGTATGTATCTCGAGTTAAATTACTAATATACCTTTTTTCTTGTACAGGCATAAAGCCTCCTTATATCGTATTAATTAACGTAAGCTATTTTATTTTCGTTTTTATAATTAAAGCTTCCAAATTTCATCTCGATACTGCTTGATCGTGCGATCACTCGAAAATTTTCCACTTCCAGTTGTGTTGATAATGCTCTTTTTAGTCCATTGTTTTTCGTTCTTGAAAACACAATCTACTTGGCGCTGGGCCTCATAATAAGAGTCAAAGTCATAAGCGGTTAACCACATATCATCATGACTACGGATTGACTGAATAATTGAATCAAATATGCCAGGTTCAAATAAATTGAAATGTCCGCTCTCTAGTAGCTTCATAACAGCAGACAAATGGGGGGAATTATTAATAATGTCGTTAGGGTTATAGTTTGCTCGTATCGTTTCTACTTCATGGGCTTGAGCACCAAATAAAAAGAAGTTTTCTTCGCCTACTTCTTCTCTTATTTCTATATTAGCACCATCAAGCGTACCAATAGTTAATGCACCGTTCATCATGAATTTCATGTTACCTGTGCCTGACGCTTCTTTACCTGCCGTTGATATTTGTTCAGATAAATCAGTTGCAGGGCAAATAACCTCCATTGCCGTAACATTGTAATTAGGTACAAAAGCTACACGTAAATAAGGTGATACTTTAGGATCCAAATTGATGGTATCAGCAACATTATTGATGAGTTTAATGATCTGCTTTGCCATGACATAACCTGGCGCTGCTTTACCACCAATAAGCACACATCTTGGTGCTAAGTTATCTGTATCACCTTTTCTTATTTGATCATATAAACCAATAATATGTAATACATTTAATAGCTGACGTTTGTATTCGTGTATGCGTTTTACCTGAACATCAAACATCATATTAACGTCAAAGGTTACACCTGTATTTTTCTCTACAAACTCAGCAAGTGCTTGTTTATTTTTAGTTTTACAATCTCGCCATTGTTGCTGAAATGCTTCATCGTCTACATAAGATTCAAGTTGCTTGATCTGTGAAAAGTCAGCAATCCATTCATCACCAATTTTACTTGTAATAAATGACGATAACGCTCTATTACAATGAGACAGCCATCTTCTTGGTGTTACTCCATTGGTTTTATTGTTAAATTTTTCTGGCCAAAGTTGATAAAACTGATTAAATAACCCCTCTTTCAAAAGCTGAGTATGCAAAGCAGCAACACCATTAACCGAATAGCTTCCTACTATGGCCAAATGAGCCATTCTTATTTGCGGTTCATGACCTTCTTCAATTAAGGATAACGATTTTTGTTTTTCTATATTGCCAGGCCAAGACACTGAAACTTGGTGTAAAAAACGGGCATTAATCTCATAAATAATTTCTAAAATACGTGGTAATAAATGAGAGAAAATACGTACTGGCCACTTCTCTAACGCCTCAGGTAACAAGGTATGATTAGTGTAAGCCATAGTATGTGTTGTGATATGCCAAGCTTTATCCCAAGCTAAAGCATAGTCATCCATTAAAATACGCATAAGCTCTGCAACGGCAATACTTGGGTGTGTGTCGTTTAATTGAAAAGCTTGGTTTTCGATAAACTGATCGAAGCTATCGTCAAATAATTCAACATAGTTATTAATCGTATCTTGCAGCGATGCGCTAGACAGAAAGTATTGCTGACGAAGTCTTAACTCTTTACCACTTTCACTGGTGTCATTAGGGTAAAGCACCATAGTAATTTGTTCAGCTAAGTTTTTGGTGGCTACCGCTTCGGTGTAACTTCCTGCGTTAAACTCATCTAAATTAAATTCATCAGTCGCTTCAGATTTCCATAACCTTAATGTATTTACAATCCCGTTTTTATAACCAGGAATAGGCATATCATAAGGGACAGCAAGTACATCATGCGTGTTATTCCATTGACGGTGTTGCGATCCATCTCTATGAGTTACGACATCAACCTGACCAAAAAACTTCACTTTAATGGTTTTATCCGGTACCGCTATTTCCCATGGGTTACCTTCACGTAACCAGCTATCAGGGTGTTCAATTTGTTCGCCGTTTTTAATTTGTTGGTTAAACATGCCATATTCATAGCGAATGCCGTAACCAATAACAGGTAATGCTAAGCTAGCACAACTATCTAAAAAACACGCAGCAAGTCGACCTAAACCGCCATTGCCCAAACCCGCATCATGCTCTGCTGTTTCTACGTCTTCAAGTTCACAGCAATAACCTTTTAATGATTCACGCACGGTTTCATCTAAATCTAAGTTCAATACCGTATTATTAAGGGTTCTTCCCATAAGAAACTCTAATGAGATGTAAGCTACAGAACGTTCATTAATTCTGTTTAAACGCGTTTCGCGCCACTGTGCAACTAACCTGTCTCGAATGGTTATCGCTAATGCGTTATATATATAATGGTGAGATTCGCTTACTTTGTCGCGCCCAAGAGTAAAATAGAAGTGACGAGATAAATCATCAGCGAAGGTATTGTTATCCATCACGACATCGTCATCTAACGACGTTACTTCACAAAAGTTATCAACTTTACTCACTAGGCATTGCTTCCTTAATTTTATTTAACAGCTTATTCACTAAGTATTTTCATTTAAAAGTACGGTAGTTGAATAAGGTTGCAGAGTAATAACTCTTTCAGCTGGCAATTTAGGTATTTCGTTTTTAGCACTGGTTGAGGTATCAATAACAACATCCCAAGCCGTCACGCCTTCCAATTCAGGTAAGGTAAATTCTGTAGTAAATTCACTCCCATGGAAAATACACAGTATTGATGGTGAATCTTGTTCTACGCCTTGAACTAAGTAACCTAAGGTTGACGTATTATGAGAATGCCAATTGTCTTTCTGCATTGGATTACCTGTATTGTGTAACCAAGTAATTTTTACGGCTGATTTAGGATCATTGTTATGAATGAACTTATCGTAAGCCAGCATAGGAAAACGTTTTCTTAAATCAGTTAAACTCGCTAGAAATATTGGTAATTCATCTGCGTATAAAGCATCTTCATTCCAATCAAGCCAGTTAATCTCATTGTCTTGGCAGTAAGCATTATTATTGCCTTGCTGAGTTCGGCCTAATTCATCACCTGCTAACACCATAGGTATACCTTGAGAAAGCATAATAGTGGCGAGCATGTTTTTTATTTGTCTTAAGCGTAACGCTATTATTTCAGCTTGTTCTGTTTGGCCTTCTTCGCCATAATTTTTAGAAATATTATCTGAATGGCCATCACGATTATTTTCGCCGTTGAGTTCATTATGACGTTTCTCATAACTGACTAAATCACGTAATGTAAATCCATCATGACTGGTTAAGAAGTTAACACTTGCGTAAGGCTTACGACCACTATGCTCAAAAACATCACTTGAACCGTGAATTCGTCGAGCAAATTCAGGTAATAAACCGTTATCACCACGCCAGAAGCGTCTTATAGAATCACGGTACTTATCATTCCATTCAGACCATGGTGCTGGAAATCCACCAAGCTGATATCCACCAGGACCTATATCCCAAGGTTCAGCAATTAATTTAACCGTACTCAATAAAGGATCTTGTAATATGGCATCTAAAAAGCCGCTATGTTTATCAAAACCATGAGGTTCACGACCTAAAATAGTTGCTAAATCGAATCTAAAACCGTCAACTCCCATAATCTCTACCCAGTAACGTAAACTATCCATTACCATTTGTAGCACTCTAGGGTGACTTAGATTTACTGTATTACCACAACCTGTGTCATTGATATAATAACGTTGCTCTGAAGGGTTTAAGCGATAATAAGATTTATTGTCGATGCCTCTAAAACTTAGAGTAGGCCCTAAACAATTACCTTCTGCAGTGTGGTTATATACAACATCAATTAATACTTCAAAGCCCGCTTGATGTAGTTCATCAACCATGCGCTGAAATTCGAAAACTTGTTCTGTGTTCATGTAGTCTGAATGAGGAACAAAGAAAGAAATACTGTTGTATCCCCAATAGTTACTCAGCTTTTTGTCATCTAAAAATTTTTCAGAAAGAAATTGCTGTACAGGTAATAACTCTATAGTGGTAATACCGATAGCACGATAATGAGCAATCATCGCTGGATGGCTTATACCAAGAAAGGAGCCTTGTAATTCGGCTGGTACTTTGGCGTTTAACTGAGTTAGCCCTTTAACATGACCTTCATAAATTACAGTATTTTGCCAAGGAACAGCTACACGTTTAATTTGTGGTTTTATTGGGTCGATAACTACAGACTTAAGCATGACATCAGAATTATCTCTATCATCAAACGATAAATCTTGTTCAGGGGAGTTAGCGATATAACCTAAATGACGATCCGACCAAGCAAACTTACCTTTTAACGCTCGAGCATAGGGATCTAAAAGAAGTTTGTGATGATTGAAACGATGGCCCGCTTCAGGATGATAAGGTCCGTAAACTCTATATCCATAAACTAAACCTGCTTTAGCACCTTTTAAATAGCCATGCCAAACATGATGTTCGTAAGAAGGTAATACAAATCGCGCTAATTCTTTCTGGCCTGATTCATCAAAAACACACAATTCAACTTTCTCTGCATGTGCAGAAAAAAGCGAAAAATTTACACCAGATTCATCAACATCTGTGCCTAGCGGATAAGCACGACCAGGTTCCACACTATAATTAACCATTAATCACCTTTAATACTTTTTACTTTCTCAGAACAACAACTTCAACACGAGGTAATTAATATAAACATTATCAAATTCAATACTATGTATGCTTTAAACCATATACCTATTACAAAATAGCTACAATTTATAAATAGCTTAAAAACGATAAACGTCTAAAAACTTTTTCTTATATAAATATGAGGAATAAACAAAAACACTCTGCTTTTTAATAAAAGCATAAGTTCTAACACCTAAATATTTGATTTTAGGTGTAATATATAAAAACCTAACCGTTCAATAACAGCTTAGATTAAGCGTGAGTAAAAACAACGCTGTCTTCAGTTCCTGCTGTATTAGATATGTATTTATCTGCTTGGTAGTCATTTTCCCACTCAGCTTCATTCAATAAATACTTAAATTGGAACTCTCCACCTTTAGGGAGTTTTACTTTTGTACGAAATACTTTTTCTTTTTTATTAAACTTCATACTTACAGGTTGCCAGTCGTTAAACTCGCCAGCCAAAGCTACAGATGTAACATCTTCCCTACTAAACTCAAATGTTACTTCTACTTCATCTTTTGTTTTAAAAAACTTCTTAGCTAACATAATATTCTCCATAATTAAATTGTGTATCATCTAACTTCTGATCATCTCGCAAAAGCATGACAATCTTATGACGAGTATTGGGTTAACTAAACGAACAACAAACATTAATTAAGCAGTCTACTCGTATCAAAAATAAGAATAAAAACCTTACCTTCACCATTATTTATACGCACAAACTTTAATTCTAGCAAATGAGATATGCATAAAAAGACCACAAGTGAAAAAGTATCACCCATAACTTAATATTAACCTGACTCTAACCTACTTATCTTCATTGGTTAACCTTTAGATAACAAATAACACAAATAATTAAATACATAACAATCAAAGAATTAAATTAAATCACTCTTTAAAAGAAAAAAATGTATTGATATATGTCAAATAATAACCTAACTTAAAATGTAAGCGCTTACAAAGCTGTTTTATTTAATGCAAATGTAGTATTTTTAATTCTGTAAAGAATATAAAAATGTAAGCGGTTACAAATTAAAACATAACTTATTTCTTGGGGGGAATGATGAAACATAATAAATTTTATAAAACCAAACTAGCAACCAGCTTATCCATTGCACTAAGTGCAACAGCCATATCACCTATCACTTTAGTTAATGCAGAAGAATTAGTTGATAAAACTGAAGTTATACAAGTAACAGGCATGCGCTCAAGCATCAAAGAATCTACAGCACTTAAACGCGATGCAAGTGGTGTAGTCGATGCTATTTCAGCTGAAGACATTGGTAAATTTCCAGACACTAATTTAGCAGAATCTTTGCAACGTATTACGGGTGTTTCAATTGATCGAGCAAGCGGTGAAGGTAGCAAAATAACCGTACGTGGTTTTGGTCCAGATTATAATATGGTGACTTTAAACGGCCGAACTATGCCGGCTTCAAGTTTACCTGCTGGCGGTGGAGTTTCTAATTCACGTGCTTTTGACTTCTCAAACTTAGCCTCTGATGCAGTTAAATCAGTATCCGTATATAAAACAGGTCGCGGCAATATTGCTACAGGTGGCATTGGTGCAACTGTTGATATCGTAACGGCTAAACCTTTAGACAATCCAGGTACACATGTAAGTGTTGGAGCTAAGGCGTTAATGGATACAACTAATCGTGTTGGTAATGATATAACACCAGAGTTGTCAGGTTTATTCAGTTGGACTGATGATGATGAAGTATTTGGTGCATCTTTATCTTTTAATGTTAAAGAAAGACATAGTTCAGAATCAGGTGCATTTGTTAATGAATGGCGCACAAGTGCTTATGAGGGAGTTATTCCACAAGCAGCTGACGATATTATACTAACGAACGAACCAGCACTTGGTCAGTATTACTCTATGCCTTCAGATTTACGTTACTACATCACTGATGAAGAGCGTGAAAGAACCAATGCACAATTAACACTGCAATTTAGACCTGCAGAAAATTTAACCGCGACTTTAGATTACACTTACTCAAAACAAGATGTATTCCAAGCTCGTGCTGAACAATCTATTTGGATGGATACATACAAATCAAACTTAGGCTTTGACGGCGAAACAGTTACCACACCTGTAGATTATAATGAAGATCGTGGAGATCAAGCTCCGCGTGATTTAGGTCTAGCGCAACAAGAGTTAAATCAAGTAAACGAAAATGACTCGATTGGTTTAAATATTAGCTATGACGTAAACGATTATTTCAATATTACTTTTGATGGACATATGTCAACGGCTGAAAGTTCACCTGATGCCGATTATGGCTCATGGTTAAATACAGGTTTAGGCGCAAACATCTCAGCAGGTCAAAGTGTAGATTTCACTAAAGACTTTCCTACTATGTCTATAGATTTTGATGATTGTCATGCTGAAAGAGGACTTAACTGTAATAACGCACTTGATATATCTGATGTAGGTACATCAATTCTAGATATGAGAGTTTCTTCTCAGAAATCAGATGTTGATCAATTCAGATTAATGGGTACATACGAATTTGACGAAGGTAGCATTGAATTTGGTATTGAGTCTCGTTCTATGGAAAGTCACTCGGTACAGAGTTTAACTCGTCATACCATGGGTAACTGGGGTATAGAAAATCCTGGAGAATTACCTGAAGACTTTTTAACACTTATAGACTTTACGGGTGAAATTAATGACTTCGATAAAACAGGAGCATACAACCAAGGTTTCGTAGGTAGCGCATCTCAAATTGCTGCTTGGGCAGCTGAAGAGTATGGTTTTGAATTTGTTGCAGATGGTGCAGCTGCTACAGATAGAGTTATTAAAGAAGATGTTAATTCAGCTTACTTCCAACTCGATCTTAACGGCGAATTAGCAGGAAGATCTTATAATATTGCTGCTGGTGTGCGTATCGAAAATACTAGCTTAACCTCTTCTGCAAATGTAGCTTTACCAAATGCTGTAGCTTGGGAAGGTAACAATGACTTTAATGTGAGATTTGGCGAAGGAACACAAGATTTTTCAACTGATGCAAGTTATAGCCACATTTTACCAAGTTTCGATTTTGATATTGAAGTAGTTGATGATGTAGTTGCTCGTCTATCTTTTAGCAAAACTATCGCTCGTCCTACTTATGATCAATTAAGTTCTGCTGCTTCAGCAGTTGGTGGTCCAAGCGGTCCAACAACATTCCCTGGTGTTCAACTAGGTACCGCTTCAAGCGGTAATCCAGAATTGGCTCCACTTGAATCTGATAACTTTGACTTATCTGTAGAGTGGTACTTTGAAGAAACCAGTTATGCTTCAATTGGGTATTATGAAAAACGTGTAAATAACTTTGCAGGTCGTCAACCTGTAGTTGAAAATGTATATGGTTTACGTGATGCGACAGCAGGACCTCGTGCTATAGCAGCGGAAGCAGCATTAATCGCTTTAGGTGAAGAACTAACTGATACAAACTTATTTGCGATGGTAGCAGCAACAGAAAACAACGTAGATTTCTACTCACAGAGTGCTGAAAGCTTCGAAGTTGATTATGATGTTTTACCGAATGCTGATGATCCACTAATGGATTTCACTGTAACTAAGTTTGTTAACAACCGAGAAGCTAAAATTGATGGTTTTGAAATAGCCCTTCAACACTTCTTTGGCGATTCAGGTTTTGGTATACAAGCTAACTACACAACGGTTAATGGTGACATTGGTTTTGACAACGATGGTGACCCATTAATAACACAGTTTGCACTTGTTGGTTTGAGTGATACTGCAAACTTTATTGCAATGTACGAAAAAGATGATTTCCAAGCGCGTATCGCTTATAACTGGCGTGATAAATTCTTAAACACTCAAGCCAGATATATTAACGAGCCGGGTTACACTGAAGAATATTATCAAATTGACTTTAACGTTGCTTATCAAGTTAATGAACAACTATCTGTATTTTTTGAAGGTATAAACATTACTGGAGAAGACACTAGATCTCATGGTCGTTATCAAGTACAACTATGGAATGTAGCAGAACAAGATGCTCGCTATGCTCTAGGTGCTCGCTATACATTCTAATCTATCCAGTTAGAATGTAGCTATTCATAAATGCTGTATTTTTATACGGCATTTATTGTATTAGAGCATTAATAAATATCTATAACTAAGTAAATTAGTTGCCATAAAAAAGAGGTTTTCATGAATAAACCTATAAAAAAAATTGTTATTGTTGGTGGTGGTTCTGCAGGGTGGTTAACTGCTGGATGTATAGCTGCAAAGCATATGTCTGATTCAAACGGTTCTATCGAAGTTATCCTTATTGAATCTCCAGATGTAAAAAGTATTGGTGTTGGTGAAGGTACTTGGCCTTCAATGCGTAATACGCTCGAAAAAATAGGTATTAACGAAAAACAATTTATTCAAGAATGTGATGCATCATTCAAACAAGGGTCTAAATTTATTGATTGGACAACAAATGATAATAATGACTCATACTATCACCCTTTCATGACTCCTGATGGGTACAACCAAGTAGATTTACACCAAGCGTGGCAAGCCTCTCAATCCAACATTAGTTTTGCTGATGCTGTAAACGTTCAAAGTCATATCTGTGCAGCTGATTTAGCACCTAAACAAATAGCAACACCAGACTACGCAGCCGTAACCAATTATGGTTATCATTTAGATGCAAAAAAGTTCGCTGATTTACTAAGTAAACACTGTACGACTAAATTAAATGTCAATTATGTTCTTGATCACATGGTTAATATTATCTCAGAAGAAGATGGTGATATTACAGCTATTGAAACAAGGAATAATGGTCAAATAACGGGTGACTTATTTATTGATTGTACCGGCAGCGCATCACTTCTATTAGGTAAGCATTACGGTGTGAAATTTTTAGAAAAGAAACACATACTATTTAATGACAGTGCAATAGCAACGCAAGTACCTCACCCCGAAAACAGTTCAAACATTGCTTCGACAACTAACTCAACAGCCCAATCTTCAGGTTGGATTTGGGATATAGCTCTACCTTCAAGAAGAGGTGTAGGCTATACCTATTCAAGTAAACATATTAATGACATTGATGCCGAAACAGAATTAAGACGATATATAGCTAATTCGATTGGAGCTGAAAAAGCATCAACAATTGAAACCAGAAAAATCACTTTCCAACCAGGGCATAGAGAGAAGTTTTGGTATAAAAACTGTTTAGCCATTGGAATGTCATCTGGCTTTTTAGAGCCATTAGAAGCCTCTGCTTTAGCGATGGTAGAGTTAAGTTGTAATATGCTAACCGAAGAGTTCCCTGTAAATAAACAGCATATGAAAATATTAGCGAAACGATTTAATGAAAGGTTTACTTATCGTTGGGAGCGAACAATAGAATTTTTGAAATTACATTATGTAATAAGTAAACGAACAGATTCTTCTTATTGGGTTGATAATAAGTTACCTTCATCTATACCCGATCGCTTACAGGAGCTATTAGAGTTATGGCAATATCAGCCACCTAACCGCTTAGACTTCATTCAAAATGAAGAGATATTCCCTTCTGCTAGTTACCAATATATTTTATATGGAATGAAATTTATTACAAAACCGAGAGCGTTAGATCATAAATATGGCTCCTCTAGGTTCGCAATAAAAATGCTACATGAAAATAAAATAAAAATAGAGAAATACAAAGCTCGACTGCCCTCTAACAGAGAGCTTATCAACGCTATTTTAGGTAATACCTAATCGACGAATAGAGGTTTATTTTGAAAGATAATTTGATTAAAAACATCGTGATTGCTGGTGGTGGAACCGCTGGTTGGATGGCTGCAGCAGCAATATCAAAACTCATAGGTAAAAACTTAAACATAACATTAGTTGAGTCTGATGAAATTGGAACTGTGGGTGTGGGTGAAGCAACGATTCCTCCTATTAAAACCTTCCATAAATTACTCAACATAAATGAACAAGAGTTTATGCGAGAAACCCATGCAACTTTTAAACTGGGTATAAGCTTTGAAAATTGGAAAGTGAATGATAGCCAATACATACACTCTTTTGGAGCTACAGGAAAAGAATGCTGGGCTGGAGAGTTTCATCACTTTTGGTTGCACGGATTACAAAAAGGCATAACAGCTGATTTTGGTGAATACTGTTTCGAACTACAAGCAGCTAAAGCCAATAAATTTGGTTTCTCTAAACAAACACCTATTAATTATGCTTATCATTTAGATGCGACTTTATATGCAAAATATTTAAGAAAATTTAGTGAAAAACTAGGCGTAAAAAGAATTGAAGGGAAAATCAGTCAAGTAAATAAAAATAACGCCACCGGTTTTATATCTTCTTTAACACTTGATTCAGGTCAAGTTATTGAAGGTGATTTTTTCATTGATTGCACAGGTTTTAAAGGTTTACTTATAGAGCAAGCCTTACATACAGGTTACGACGATTGGTCTCATTGGTTGCCTTGCGATAGTGCTATTGCAGTACAAACTAAAACGTTAGAGCCAGCTGTCCCTTATACACGTTCAATAGCAAGAAAAAGTGGCTGGCAATGGAAAATCCCATTACAACATAGAGTTGGCAATGGTCTTGTTTATTGTAGTAAATATATGTCTGATACCGATGCATCAGCAGAGCTGCTGGAGCATATTGAAGGCGATATGATTACACAGCCAAGAACAATTAAATTCCAAACAGGTCGCCGTCGTAAAGGTTGGAATAAGAATTGTGTTGCTCTAGGCTTGTCTAGTGGCTTTATAGAACCTTTAGAGTCCACCAGTATCCATCTGATCATGTCAGGTATTATCAGGTTGTTACGCATATTCCCATTTCAAGGGATAGAACAAACAATGATCGATGAATACAATAATAAGCTCACATCAGAGTTAAATGCGGTTCGTGATTTTATTATTTTACATTACAACGTAAATCAACGTAACGACAGCGAGTTTTGGCAACATTGTAAAAATATGGAAGTGCCTGAATCACTGGCTCATAAAATTCGTTTATTTAAAGAAACAGGTCGAGTATTTTTAGATGACGGTGATGTTTTTCGTGTAGATTCATGGACTCAGGTCATGTTAGGGCAAGGTCTAATGCCAATGCAATATCATCATATTGCAGAAATCATGTCTGACGAAGAGCTTAAGAAATTTATGGGAAGTTTGAAGCAGTCTATCGATAAAGCTGTCAGCAGCCTGCCCTCTCATGCTGAATTTATTAATCAATATTGCAAATCAAATATCGATTAACTAAAAACACAAAAGGAGACATCAGTCTCCTTTTTTAAATTTTCAAATTAATGACTTACGTTTGTTAGTTCAAACAAGGATTATTAACCTGGGAATATTCTGTTCTTCTGCCATAAGTTACTAAATACACGATCTACAGTCATAGAAGCTGCTTTCGAGAACTTCTCAGCTAAACCTTTCTTAACAACATATTTAATTGAGATAACTTTTTTAGATTTGTTTGATTGCTGTAAATAATCATCACTTGTTTGAATATCATCAACTAAACCTAATTCTTTAGCTTTAATACCAAACCAATGCTCACCTGTAGCTACCTTGCTTATATCAAGACTAGGTCGATGATCTGAAACAAATCCTTTAAATAGTTGATGAGTTTCTTCTAACTCTTCGTTAAACTTTTCACGGCCTTTATCTGTATTTTCACCAAACATAGTTACCGTACGTTTAAATTCACCTGCAGTAAATTGTTCGTAATCAATATCGTTTTTCTTTAATAGTTTATTAAAGTTAGGTACTTGAGCAATAACACCAATTGAGCCCACAATAGCAAATGGCGCTGAAATAATTTTATTTGCTACACAAGCCATCATGTAACCGCCGCTGGCTGCCACTTTATCTACAGACACAGTTAAAGGGATGTTACCTTGACGAATACGATCTAATTGAGATGACGCTAAACCATAGCCATGCACCATGCCGCCGCCACTTTCTAAACGAACAAAAACTTCATCTTCAGGCGTAGCAACAGTCAATACAGCGCTGATTTCTTCACGTAAAGATGACACTTCTTTTGCATCTATACTACCGTTAAAGTCGAGAACAAATACGCGAGACTCTTGTTCAGCTTCTCCACTTTTAGCAGACTTTTTATCAGCTTTAGCATCTTCTTTAGCTTGTTTTTTGTCAGCTTTTTCTTTTTGTTTAATTTGTTCTTTAGTAAGTAAATGATGCATAACTTCATCTTCAACATCATCAAAATGTTCTGACAAATCAGTTATTTCTAACTCACCTTTTTTACTTCCTTGCTTAATCGCTGACGATGCAATTACCGCAACAATAGCAATAACAGCTAAAACAAATGTAATTGTTTTAGCGAAAAATAGTCCGTACTCGTACAAAAATTCCAAGCCTTTCTCCTAAGGGTAGTTCGCTGTTATACCAAACAAGTTAATAAATTGACCTATTTTATACGAAGAATAAATGGTCAATTGGTTATTGTGCTTGGTATTAATTAAAAATGATAAAATATAATGATATAAATATGGGGATAAAAACACAAAAAAAAAGCCCTATAAAAGGACTTTTTCTCTCATACTGCTGTGTTTAGTTATTACAGTGTAAGTTTACTGAATAACATAAAAGCAATTAGCATCTCTTTATTACAGCCTATTGTACTACAGTCGTGTTAGTAACATTAATAACTGTACCTTTAGTGGCAAAGAAACCGGTTACTTGTGATTGCATTTCTTGAGTGGCAGCTCCTGTTAAAGCAGCATCTGGCGCTTCATCACGAACTTCAGGTGTTAAGATTGAACCATGATGACCATTTAAGAAACGTACAGCCCCAGAACCTGCTGAAGTGCTACTTACACTAGGTAAACCCAATAAAGCTATTGCACCTTCAGTTCCACCTAATGGTGAAGTTGTTATGCGATTAGGTATTACTTGATCAGATAGGTTAGTTCCACCATCACCCACTACTTCAATTAAATGGGTTGGTGTTTGTGTTTCTGCCATTTGAGTTATGTAATTAATAGGGTCTCCAGCATCTGTTACTGTTTGCGCAGCAAATGTGAATTGTGAAAACACACCATTTAAGTCAGCTTGTTGCTCTTCAGTTAAGTTTGCATAGAACAAGGTATATGCTTGTGCAAGTTCTGCTTCAGTTGCATCAGGAAAGTTCGCAGATACAAAGGTTGCAAATTCTGTTGATTGAGACAAAGTTAACGTCGCTTTTATCAAATCACCAAAAGCAGGAGACTCTAATAAGAAGTTTGCTACCATAGTACCCGGCATTGCAAGGGAGTTAGACGTCACTTTAAACATATCATCTAAAAGAGGGTTAATAGAAGTATTAGCAAGTGCTACAAAATTAATACCCGATATAGCCCCTAATGAATGTCCTAAATAATGAACTTCAGAGGTATCAATATCAGCACCTACAAGTGCATTTAAACCTAAACGTAAACCTAAGGTATCAATCGTACTTTGACGTAAATTATCACGTGTTGTTAATAAGCTCGCTAAGTTCATATAATGAGTAGCAGAAACCGTTGATGCATTAATATCATCTATAGTGTCACCATCAAGATCAAAACCACGACTACCGTGTAAAGGATGATCTATTGCTATCGTAGCAAAGCCAAACGTTGATAATATACCTGTCATTGCAAGCATATCGTCTTTTTTAGAAGTAATACCATGTTGTAACATAACCACAGGCCAACCATTATCAGGCGTTACCAAAGCAGGTAGACCAAAGTTAGCACGAACAGCATCTGTTACAGGTGATATTTGAGGCGTAGTCATTTGAACCTCAATCTCCATTTCCGTTTGAGCTACAGGAATAGGATTAAACTTTGTTAAGTTACGCTCTGTATCTACATCAAAAGCGCTACTTAAATCTCTAAGACCAACAGCCATACAAAAGCCGTCATTAGCATCTAATGCATCAGCAGGTATCGCACTTGGATTTACAGTCGCTAAACCTAGTAATGTAGCACCAGAATCACAACGCGCTTTCCACCAAGAATTAACAGGTGCTAAAGGGTTATCGGCACTAGGCACACCTAAATAATAAGGTAGTGTAACGGCACCTTTATGATAGTTAGCGGTAGAATAAAGCGCTTGTAAGTCTGGAGATAAAGTTAAACCTTGTGACAAAAATACATCATTTACTGTAGCTCCCGAAGGATCAATAGTAACAGCAGGAGCAGCTCCACCAGCACCTAAATTAGCAGCCATTAAGCCTTTAAGTGTATCTAAAACTCTAGTGGTAGACTGAGTAGTCATCGCCATCGTGTAAATCAATGAATCAGCTTCAACACCTTCATTTATAATAACATCTTCAAAGCTATTAATAATAGCTTGTAAACCTAATTGAGCTTCAGTTGCTAAAGGTTTAGTTGCAAAGTCTTGGCGCACGAGTTCATAGGTAGTTGAACCACCAACAGCTTGACCATTACTATCTTTCAAAGCATCAGTTAAGGCAACTAAATAAGTTGTTTCAGCTTTTAAAGGCTTTAAAGGCACAATAGCAACACTGTCACCAGACTTTTGTGCAAAATAGTCAACACCAAAAGTCAGTTGTGAAACTACCTTACAAGCAAAGCCTCTTGTTACACTTGTACAGTCAGCATCATTTGCGTCACCGCCCATGGTCGCTTCAAAAACTTGAACGCCTCCAACTACAGAGTCAGCATCTAATGATGTGCCTGTAGGGAAATCAATACTTAGAACAAATGGATTAACTGTAGACCAGCCATCTAAAGCGCTTAAAGCAACAAAAGGGTCGCTTTCATCTGATGCATCATCAACAGGCAAATTTAATGTGCCATCTACTGTGTCTTGAAACAATAAGTCATTAGGAACAGATAAAAGACCATTGGTGGGATCAAAAACAACACGTGCAGAAGCTTTAATACCTGAGTTATTGTTTTCGACGCTTTGTTGAACGTCTTTGAGTGATTCGCTATCACATCCAGCTAAACCTAAAACACCAGCGATAGTGACACTTAATAATAATTTTTTCATTAATTCTCCCCAGAACAATTCTTTCATATATAAAGTTGTAGTAGCTTTAGCCATTTTTTGATAGTTTTTATAGCTAAAACATAACTTGTTCGACCAGTCAAACTTAACCTAAGAATTCAATTTGCGCTAGTTGTTTCTGTAAATATCATATGGTTTATTATTTTAAATTCAATTTTTACTCGTTTGTTTGCTCCGCTCAGAGTAGAATTCACCCTCTATTTTTACTACCTTCTAATGATTATGTTTGATTTTAAATTTGATGCTAATACTCTAGCGAATAAAGTTATTTTAGTTACTGGTGCCGGAGATGGTATTGGTAAACAAGCCGCACTAACTTATGCTCAGTTAGGCGCAACCGTTATTTTATTGGGTAAAACTACCCAAAAATTAGAAGCAGTATACGATTCGATAGTAGAACAAGGTTCTTCTCAACCTGCAATTATCCCTTTAGATTTTAAAGGTGCAACCAAACAGAACTATCTGGATATGGTTTCCACTATTAAAGATCAATTCGGTCGACTTGATGGTGCTTTATTAAATGGCGCTATGTTAGGTGAGTTGTCACCTTTCACACAAATTCATGAGCAAATATGGAATGATGTGATGCAAGTGAATGTGAATTCACAATACTTACTTTCACAAGCCCTTCTACCCTTATTACAAACAACAAAAGAGTCTTCTTTAGTATTTACGACGTCAGGAGTTGGAAATAGAGGTAAAGCTTACTGGGGTGCATATAGCGTATCTAAGTTTGCTATTGAGGGAATGATGCAAGTTATTGCTGATGAATACGATACAACATCAGTACGAACTAATGCAATCAACCCTGGCGCTACAAATACCAAAATGCGTTCTGTTGCTTACCCTGGAGAAGATTCAGAGAGTATAGCCTCTACAGCTGACATTATGCCTGCTTACGTTTATTTAATGTGTAACAGTAGCATTGAAGTAAATGGGCAAGTGATTAACGCTCAATAGCTAATTAAAACTCGTTATCTATTGCATCAAGGATGTACGAACTCATTAAATCGCTATAAAAAAAATAAATACCAAGCCCACATATGTGGGCTTGTTTATAAAGAGCTGACTACTTAACTTTTCAATTAGCGCAGCTCTCTTCGTAAAATCTTACCTACATTCGTCTTAGGTAAGTCATCTCTGAATTCAACAAGCTTTGGTACTTTATAATTTGTTAAGTTTTCACGACAATGAGCTATAAGCTCTTTTTCTGTTACTTTTTTGTCTTTTAACACAACAAATATTTTTACTCTTTCATCACCGTCATCATCACTTACACCAACAGCGGCCACTTCAAGTACCCCTTGATGCATCATCACAACTTCTTCAATCTCATTTGGAAACACATTGAAACCAGAAACAATAATCATGTCTTTTTTACGATCTACAATTTTGAAATAACCATTTTCGTCCATACAAGCAATATCGCCTGTTGCTAACCAGCCATCTTTCAAAATTTCATCTGTCGCTTCCTGACGGTTATAATAACCAGCCATCACTTGTGGTCCTTTCACCCACATTTCACCAGGCTCACCTATCGCAACTTCTTGACCGTCTTCACCCATTACTTTTACATCTGTTGATGAAGCAGGTAATCCAATAGTTCCGTCATATGCTTTTTGAGTGTATGGGCTTAACGTCACCATAGGCGCACATTCAGTTAATCCATAACCTTCAAGTAATAATACAGAGGTAACTTCTTGCCATTTTTCAGCAACAGGTCGTTGCACAGCCATGCCACCACCCATCGCCATTTTTAAATGACTAAAGTCTAAATCTTTAAAACCTGGAGTATTCAATAAGCCATTAAATAAGGTATTTACGCCCGTTATTGCACTAAACTTATGCTTCCCTAACTCTTTTACAAACGCAGGCATATCTCTAGGGTTTGTAATTAATAAGTTAGTACCACCTAAGGTAACAAATGTCAGGCAGTTAGCTGTTAAAGCGAAGATATGATAAAGCGGTAACGCTGTGACTATGATCTCTTCTCCACCTGTAAATAAAGGCTTAATCGCAGCTTTAGCTTGTTCTAAATTAGCCACCATATTGCGATGAGTTAACATAGCGCCTTTAGAAACACCTGTTGTTCCACCGGTATATTGTAATAAAGCTAAATCTTGCCCGTTAATTTCTACAGGCTTAAATGTTCTTTTAGCACCTTCAGTTAATACCGTATTAAAACGCAATATATTTGAGAGCTTAAAAGCTGGCACCATTTTCTTAACATACTTAACAGCAAAGTTAACTACAGCACCTTTTACTAAGCCTAATCGGTCACCTAATGATGTAAGGATAACGTGCTTCACATCTGTTTTATCAATAACATCAGCTAACGTGCTAGCAAAGTTCTCAATAATTAGAATTGCTTTAGTATCTGAATCTTTTAACTGATGTTCTAATTCACGAGCAGTATATAGAGGGTTAACATTTACTATAGTTAAGCCTGCCATCAAAGCGCCAAATAACGCGATAGGATACTGCAAACAATTAGGTGTCATAATGGCAAATTTATCGCCTTTCACTAAACCCAAGTCATGCTGTAAATAAGCAGCAAAAGCTTCAGATTGTTCAGCTAACTCTTTGTAGTTAATTTTCGCTCCCATATTAATAAAAGCGGTGCGATCATGATAAAGCCCACAGTATTTATTAAACATTTGAACGAGAGATGAATATTTATCGGGATCGATTTCAAATGGAAGTTTTGGAGGATAACTTTTTTCAAGCCAAATTTTACTCACAACGCACACCCTATTTTTGTAATATTTATATTGGAGGTTTGATATGTTTTACGTTTTATCAAATTTCAACTGGTCATTCCAGTTAAATCATATCTAATTTGTGTAATTCCTACCAAATTAGAGTATATAGCCTCTTTTACTCTAATTTATACAGATAAAACGAATTCTTTAATCAGCTTAGCTGTTTCTGAAGGTTTTTCCATATGTACATGATGACCCCCTTCAAGTTTTACTATTTTTTTACAAGGTATTAAAGAAGAATATACTTCAATTCCTTTCTTAATAAAATCCAAACCGTTACTGCCGTATATCACTTGAACAGGTGCTTTTATATCTGACACCAACTGTTTACATTGCGCTAAGGTAAGCCGATAAGGAGAAACAGTATTGAGCTTTCGATCAGAGCGCCATTGAAGTTCATCACCAATAGCTGAAATATTTCGAGAAATTATCATTTCAGCATGCTGGTATTCAAGATCTGACATTAACATGCGCGCTTTAGTTGCTCTGTCTATCGATAGCTTTCTTGCTGCTACCGAGGTTTTCTTTAATCGGCTAAGCATACCTTTTCGCAATAATGACGAACTGTCTTTCTCATCCGCGTAGATCATACCAATAGAATCAATTAAGGTAAGTGATTTCACCTTTTCAGGAAACGCAGAAGCGAAAGCCGAGCCAATCATCCCCCCCATTGAATGCCCAACAATGTGAACATTAGTCCAATCATTCGCTTCAAATAGTACTAATATATCGTAAACCCAATCAATAAAATGATAATGAGCATCAGCACTTTTATGAGAAGAAGCGCCATGACCGGGTAAATCTATAGCGACAATCTGAAACCCCTCTCCTTTATCAACAGTTAAGTGCTCAAAAAGTGGAGTAAAGCTGGCCGCATTGTCTAACCAACCATGTAAAAAAAGTATGATATTTTTAGGTTGTTTAGTTTGTGGGTTTTGATTGAAGGTAAGTGCACTAATTTTCGAAGTGGCTGTTGTATAAGCCACTTCTTTTATATTGAGTTTTGTATGAGTCATAAGTTTATATAACTATGCTTAGAAGTAATTATGCTTAAAGTTAACGACTCTTAGTATCCTAAAGAATAGTTACTTCTTGCTTGATGATACTTTAGACTTACTCGCTGGCTGGCTCGATGATCTAGAAGAGCGAATTATCACAGGACGATTATAATGAGAACGTGATCCACTCCAAAAGTAAGGATCGTTATGAAGCCAATATGGTTGACGAATCGCCGTCACATTAACATTCTGCATTTTCTTCCAAAGATGAACGCTGGCATCATTTAGTACAGGAAAGTTATATTCATGCTCACCAATCTTTCCATTCTCAAATTCAGAAATAGTACCTACAGCCGTAATACTTCTGCCTGCTTTATAAATAACAGGATCTAATAAACCGTTAAAATACACTCTAAAACGCCCTAAGGTTTCATCACCTTTTTTAGGTTTTAAATTCCCGGTTAAAGGAAAGTTAACAATTTCTAGCATCGTAGTTTCAGCATTGTTTTGAATAGAAGCAATAACTCCGCCCCAACGTGCTTTTTGACCAACAAAATTAGTTTCTGTTGATTGTGCTTTTGAGAAGTCTACTGAGTTTGTGTTTTCAGGTAACTCTAATTTTTTAGGTACCGAAGAACATGCTGTTAAGAATAAAACGCACGATATAAGCAAATATTTTGTCATGATAAATTCTCTCTATGTCTGTTACTTAACTGATCTATTTAAGTCGATGTTGGTTATTTAAAGTATGTTCAAGATTTTTTACTTAATAAAAACAAGCTGAACACAGCCATAATAGACCAGATTATCACCCAAACAATTTCAGGTATAAAGGTTATTTCAGCTAAACGAGCCCCATCACCAATAGAGCGTCCATCAAGTAAATAAAGCGGACTTAACAGACTGTTCAATAACACCATAATACCTGTAAATTTCAATAATTTTTGCAAATAACCTATTTTAGGTAGCTTAAACTGTAAGAAAAAAATACACAAGACCACCAAAAGGATCAGCACAGTTAATATGTCTCTTACCCAAAAAACTAAAGAGCTAAGGATAAGTGCAATAATAAGTCCTGAGGCGAGCTTAGCTATTTTTTGATTAATAGAAGCAATGGAATAAATTAAATATCCCCACATAATTGCGCCAGCATAACCCATAAAACTAATCAGTAAAGTAAAACCACCACGAGTTGTACATAAGCCAGCGCCATTAGGAAATAACTCAATTTGAACCACTGAGCCGCCCGTTATTAATACGGCAAGACCATGACTTACTTCATGAAAATAACTTTCTAACCATTTAAAAGGGACTGAAACAAGAGGAAGTTGAATGAAGATAATGGCAACAAGAACAAACACCCAGAATTGATATTTATTCAAAAAACCAACTGAACTTTTTTGAGTATTAGGCAAATAGATTAACGCCGAAGAATTGTTTTATGTTTTCTCTTTGAGCAATATTATCAACAGACTCGTATGCCGCTACAGCAGATAAGTTTTGTTGTGATGGTTGATCATATTGAGAATTGCCATTTGATTGCTCGCCTTGAGCATAGCCAGCATTTGCAGAGTTTGAATTGTCACGAAGCGCAATCGCTGAGCCAGACGACTCAGACTGTAATGCATTTTGCCCTTCAAGAAAGGCAATAGCTTGCTCACTCACTTCAAAACGTGACTTATTTTGACCTAAGCTTTCACTTTGATTGTTTGCATTATTTTCATCAACAGCTGGAACAACAGGCTTAACATAAGTCTGTTGATTAGCTTTACTAACGCCTTGCGCACCTTGTGCAGATCGCAATGTTAGATTTGAATATGTTGAGTCATTAATGTTCATAAGTGCTAATTTAACAAATATTAACCAAGTATAAAACTAAATTTATTTTAGTTTCTAATTAACCAAGTATAAATACTATAGTCTATTTTCCAGGAAGCTTCTTCCAGGACACAGTATCACGCACATATACAGGTTGTGCATGTTCAGCTTCTACGCCTTTATTTTGTTCAAAAGCCAGTTGCCCGATAAATAACATAGCTTGTGCATGAGGAAATAAGATTTCTGGCTCGCCAGCATTCGCTTTAAGTTCATCAAGATCATTCTTATAAGCTTCCCAACCCGTACCTACACCATAAGGTAAAACTGTAAAGTCTAAGTTTGCATTGTCGATATAGTGCTGCTTAACAAGTTCGGGCGCTAATACCCTTTGAGCTGTTTTTGGCTGCATAACCTTATTGCTATCAGCTTCATAATATCCAGTATAGACTTCACTCATACGGGCATCTATCGCTGAAACAACACGAGTTTGACCATGTTCAATGAATGCCTGCTGTGCCATAGTCTGCAACGTTGAAACACCAACTACGGGTAAGCTAGCTGAAAAAGCTAAACCTTGAGTCACCCCAATACCTATTCTTACACCTGTAAAACTTCCAGGTCCTTGACCAAAAATAATTCCGTCTAATTTACTTAGCGTACAATCGGCAGCTTTTAATAAGTCATCTATCATAGGCAATAAACGTAAACTATGAGATTGTGGGCATAACTCATATAAACTCGTGATATTACCTTGATACTGTAAAGCAACTGAACAAGCTTCTGTTGAAGCATCAATCACTAAATAATTTTTTTCATTCATTTCATTTCTCTATTAACAATCTTATTAAGCGCTAAGCTTGAGTAACTCATTATTCAAATAGTTATAATTTAAGTCTTATTTAAACTTTTCAAAAAGTCAGCGGCTTGTTCAATATTTCTTGTACGTTTCATTGCTGGCAAACTATTTAAGAACACCTCACCGTAAGGTTTATTAACTAATCTATTGTCGCAAATAACTAAAACACCTTTATCACTTACATCACGTATTAAACGACCAACGCCTTGCTTTAAAGCGATCACCGCTTGTGGCAGTTGTATTTGCGAGAACGGTTCACCACCTCGACGTCTTGTATCTTCATTTCGGGCTTGTAACAAAGGATCGTCTGGTGAAGCAAAAGGTAACTTGTCGATAATAACACACGTTAGGCTATTTCCTCTGACATCAACCCCTTCCCAAAAACTAGCTGTCGCTAATAATACCGCACGCTTTTGTTCAACAAATTCTTCAAGTAGTTTTCTTTTACCCATTTGCCCTTGAACTAACAAGGGATTTTCTATCAATTCAGACAACAGCTCGGCAACTTGGTGCATAACGCGGTAACTCGTAAACAACATAAAACAAGCACCTTCACTCGCTTCAATTAAAGGTAAAGCAATTTGAGCCAAAACCTTAGCTCGATTTTTATCATTCGCTTCTGGTAAATAGCGCGGAACAACAAGCTGTGATTGTGTTTCATAATCAAATGGGCTTTCAAGTAATAAATGGCGAGCTTTGTTTAAACCTAAATGTTGAGCAAAATGGTCAAACTTGCCATCAACCGCTAATGTCGCTGATGTGAAGATCCAACCTGCACCAGAGTCTTCCACATAAGCACTAAATTTATCAGCAACTGAAAGTGGTGTTTTATGAAGTACCACATGCCTTGGTGTTGTTTCGTACCAAAAACTCATTCCTAAAGCGTCAACATCAAGCATAATGTCGTATTGTGCTAATAAATTAACGGCACGTTCAAAACAATGGTCAATAGCTTCGTTACGAGAAACACATAATTTAATCACTTGATAAAGGAAGTCTAAATCAACTTTTAATGAGCTAAAAGCTTGAGAAAATCGCTGCTGATGATGTTTCTCTCGCCAGTTGCCGCGCTCAGGATCGTAATTAAATAACAACCTAAACTCTTGGCTGGTTTTTAATAGTTTTTCCGCAGCTTTACCTAACTGTTTAACATCGGTTAACGTGGTTTTATATTGTTGTAGAACATCAGTACATAAATCTAAAAGTTGGCGTGTAGAAAACGCTTCACCAAAATACTCACTAGCAATATCGGCTATTTGATGAGCTTCATCAAAAATCATAATGTCAGCTTTCGGAATTAATTCACCAAAGCCAGTATCTTTTAATGCCATATCAGCAAAAAACAAATGATGATTAACCACCACTAAATCCGCATCAATAGCATTTTGACGTGCTTTAACCAAATAACAGTCTTCAATGTTCGGGCAGTCTTTAGCTAAACAGTTATCAACTGTGCTTGTAACAAAAGGAAATACAGGAGAGTTTTCAATAACATTAACTAACTCACCAATATCACCACTATGAGTAACATTTGCCCATTCTCTTACTTTTACAAAATCAGCTAAACTTTCCGCATCTAACTGCCCTCTTGATTCTTTGTATTGATCAAGTCGGTAAATACATAAATAGTTAGATCGCCCTTTTAATAAAGCCACTTGTGCTTTAGTCGCCAACGATTTTTTAATTAAAGGTAAATCTTTATGGAAGAGTTGTTCTTGTAAATTTTTTGTTCCTGTTGAAACAATAATTTTCTTTTGCTTCTCATCGTTTTCTGCGGCTTCTTTATTAGCAATCAGCGCAGGAATTAAATAGGCAAAGGTTTTACCTGTACCCGTTCCGGCTTCCACAATAAGTGATGATTTAGTTTTTATCGAGTTAGCGACTTCAATTGCCATATCAGTTTGTGCTTGTCGAGGTCTAAAACCGTCAATAGCATTCGCTAGGGCACCATTTTGTGAGAAAGCAAGTTCAACTGAATTCATGAAATGAGGAAGAATTGAAGTAAGAGAAATATTAATTTTATTATAAGGGAGAAACTAAAGGGTTAAAACAAAAAGCTATAAAACACGCCAATAAGTTAGACCATAAACGCATAACGAGATACAAGAAATCTCTTGCCCTAAAAGTAAATAAACAGTATTGTACCCGACATTAAGCAGATCAAAATTATTTCTGTACTGAAGTTTCTACGCAATGATTATTAAACAGAAAACACTAAGTTTTCAAAAAAGAGAAAATAATGATTTTAAACCTGAACTTACATCATCATCACCATATCGATTAGCTGCTCAGGTTTATTCGCTGGGGGGCTATAGACCTTTCAGTGGTGAGCGAAACAAATAAAGTTTCTAAAACCCCCGAAAAGAGTCTTCTCTCTCGGGGGTTTTTACGTTTAGCTCTTATTCGAAAAGAGTTAAATCAACAGATTAAAAAATTAAATATTAATAGGACTTAAGCATGACAACTGAAACACGTTTACGCATCGCAATGCAAAAATCAGGTCGTCTTAGCGACGATACACAAGCTTTATTCAAACGTTGTGGATTAAAGCTCAACGTATCTGACAGAAGATTACTTGCGCATGTTGCTAATATGCCTATTGATATCATGCGTGTTAGAAGCAGCGATATTCCTGGTTTAATTATGGATGGCGTTTGTGATTTAGGTATTGTTGGCGACAACACACTTGAAGAAGAAGAATTATCACGTGCGCTTATCGGTAGCAAAAATGACTACATTCGTACAACACCATTAAACTTTGGTGGTTGTCGTTTTTCGATTGCTATGCCAGAAGAGTTTAAATACACAGGTCTTAAGTGTTTAGACGGCTTACGCTTTGCTACAACTTACCCACAATTATTAAAACGCTTTGCTAAAGAAAACGGCATCAACGTTGAATTTTGTTTATTAAAAGGTTCTGTTGAAGTAGCTCCACGTGTTGGCTTAGCTGACGGTATTTGTGATTTAGTTTCTACAGGTGCAACGTTAGAAGCGAACGGTTTAAAAGAAGTAGCTGAAGTATTCCGCTCTAAAGCATCGTTAATTCAACGTGCTGAAACTTTGAACCCAGAAAAACAAGCGATTTTAGACACGTTATTACCTCGTATACACGGCGTAATGAAAGCGAAAGAAAGCAAATACATTATGCTACACGCACCAAAAGATAAAATTGCTGAAGTAAGTACATTAATGCCAGGTACTGAAACACCAACAATTTTACCTTTAGCAAGCAGTGAAACAATGGTTGCTGTTCATGTTGTAGCTACAGAAACATTTTTCTGGGAAACAATGGAAGATTTGAAAGCTTTAGGCTGCCGTTCTATTCTTGTAATGCCAATTGAAAAGATGATGGGCTAAATCATGAAATACCCAATAGTTAATTGGTCTTCACTTGATCAAAAGGCACAGCAACAAGCTTTAGCTCGTCCAGCTATTGCTGATAGTGCGACCTTATCAGCTCAAGTTGCTACGATCCTTGATCTAGTTAAAACCCAAGGCGATAAAGCATTATACGACTTAACTGAAAAGTTTGACGGTATAGCGCTAAGCACTTTAGCTGTTTCACAAAAACAAGTATTAGAAGCTAAACAAGCGCTTTCACCAAAACGTTTAAAAGCAATTGAAACGGCTTACGGTCAAATTAAACGTTTTCATGAAGCACAAAAACATGAAGACATTGCCGTAGAAACAACACCAGGCGTTAAATGTGTTTTGAAATCTGAAGCCATTGAAAGTGTTGGTTTATATATTCCTGCAGGAAGTGCTCCATTACCTTCTACCGTATTAATGTTGGGTGTTCCGTCACAAATCGCAGGTTGTAAAAGAACGGTTTTAGTTTGTCCTCCAGATAAAAATGGCAAGCTAGCTAATGAAATTTTAGCAGCAGCGAACTTATGTGGTATTACAGAAATATACACAGTAGGTGGTGCACAAGCTTGTGCAGCATTGGCTTTTGGTACAGAAAGCATTAAACCTGTACATAAAGTATTCGGTCCTGGTAATAAGTTTGTGACTGAAGCTAAAAAGCAGCTATCACAACAAGTAGCTGGTTTTGCTATTGATATGCCTGCGGGTCCGTCTGAAGTATTAGTGATTGGCGATGAAAACAGTAACCCTGCTTTTATTGCTTCAGATCTTTTATCGCAAGCTGAACATGGTCCAGATAGCCAAGTTATTTTAGTATCAGACAGCGAGAAATTATTAGCCGCTGTTGATAGCGAACTTCAAAAACAAGTTAAGTTATTAAGCCGTAACTCAATAGCAACAGTTGCTCTTGAACAAAGTCGTTTAATTTTAACTGAAACAATTGCACAAGCCGTTGAAGTATCAAATGAATATGGTCCAGAGCATTTAATTGTTCAAACCGATAATGCTTCGTCATTACTTTCAAGTTTACGTAATGCTGGCTCTATATTTGTTGGTGCTTATACACCAGAGTCTGCAGGTGATTACGCAAGTGGTACTAACCACGTGCTACCAACCTATGGTTACGCAAAAGTGGTAAGCAGCTTGTCTTTAGCTGATTTTTCTCGACGCTTTACCGTGCAAGAAATAACACGTTCTGGTTTAGCTAGCTTAGCTGAATGTATTATTGAACTAACAGATGCTGAAGGTTTAGACGCTCACCAACGTGCTGTGACTATTCGTTTAGAAGCTGATAGTGATATTAATAGTGAGAGTGGACAATAAATAATGACTAGCTCGAATAAAAACTCAATTGTAAACAAGCTCGCTAGAGATGAACTGGTTAGTATGATCCCATACGAATCGGCGCGTCGTTTACATGCGGGCAATGGCGAATTTAACAATAAAACATGGTTAAATGCGAATGAAGCTTCTGGCTTAGGTGAATATGAACTCAGTGCTGATTGTGTTAATCGATACCCTGACTTTCAACCTGTATCACTCATTAGTGCATACAGTGAATATAGCCAACAGCCTAAAGCAAACATATTAGCTACACGTGGCGCAGACGAAGGTATTGAATTAATTATACGTACCTTTTGTAAAGCTTATGAAGACAGTATTCTTATATGTCCGCCAACGTATGGTATGTATGCTATAAGCGCAGAAAACCATGGTGCTGGTATTATTCGAGTTCCGTTAATTAATAACGAACTTGATATGAAAAATATTGAGCAAGAAGTTGGAAACGCTAAAGTTGTGTTTTTATGTTCTCCAGGTAACCCTACAGGGAATATTTTACCTCAAGAGCAAATCGAGCAAGCATTAAACCTATTTAAAGATTCCGCTATGGTTGTTGTTGATGAAGCTTATATTGAGTTTTGTGCAGATACATCAGTATCAAGCTGGATAGCTAAATACGACAACTTAATTATTTTAAGAACCTTATCAAAAGCTTTCGCATTAGCGGGATTGCGTTGTGGTTTTACTTTATCTAACCCTGAAGTCATTACAATGCTAAGCAAAGTGATTGCTCCCTACCCTATTTCTGCACCTGTTGCCGAACTAGCAAGTAAAGCATTACAAAATGAAAACTTAGCGCGAGTAGCTAAACGAGTAGAAAATACAAATGCATTGGCTGAAGATTTATCATCATGGTTATCTCAGCAATCATGGTGTAGCAAAGTATTTCCTACAAACGCTAACTTTGTATTATTCAAAACTACACATAAAAATTTCATTTTTAATCTTTTAGTAGAAAAAAACATCTTAATTAGAGATCAATCTAAACAACCACAATTAGCTGGTTGTTTACGTATTAGTATTGGTAGCCCCGAAGAATTAATGGCTCTTAGACAAGTCATAGAAACAGGCTTTGCAGCCTTATCTTCAAATTCTAGCTTAACGAACGAGTCACAAGAGGTTTCAGAGAAATAACATGGCAAAACAAAACATATTATTTATTGATCGCGACGGTACATTAATAGAAGAACCTATTACTGATAAACAAGTAGATACTTTAGAGAAATTGGTATTCGAACCTAATGTGATTCCAGTGTTATTGAAATTACAAAGTAAAGGCTACCGTTTAGTTATGGTATCGAACCAAGATGGTTTAGGTACTGACAGCTACCCACAAAGCGACTTTGATTTACCTCATAACAAAATGATGGATATATTCTCTTCTCAAGGCGTTATTTTTGATGACGTTTTATTATGCCCTCATTTTGATGAAGACAACTGCACTTGCCGTAAGCCTAAGTTAGGCTTGGTGAGTGAATACTTAAAAGCGGGTAAAGTTAACTTTGCTGACTCTTATGTAATTGGCGATCGTATTACTGACATTCAGTTAGCCGAAAACATGGGCATTACAGGTATTCAGTACAATCCAAAAACATTAAACTGGAATGATATTGCTGAGCAACTACTCGTTAAGCCTCGTAAAGCAAATGTAACTCGTACCACTAAAGAAACTGATATTAACATTGCCGTTAATTTAGATTCACCAGTTGGCACTAAAATCGAAACTGGCTTAGGCTTTTTCGATCATATGTTAGAGCAAATATCAGCTCACGGTGGATTCTCTTTACAAGTCAATGTTGATGGTGATTACCATATTGATGAGCACCATAGTGTTGAAGATACAGCATTAGCTTTAGGCCAAGCATTAAAAGAAGCTTTAGGCGATAAACGTGGTATTGGCCGATTTGGCTTCGTACTTCCGATGGATGAATGTAGAGCTGAATGTTCTATCGATTTATCAGGTCGTCCTTGGTTAGCCTTTGATGCTAAATTTACTGATGATCGCGTTGGCACGATGTCGACTCAAATGGTTTCTCACTTTTTCCGCTCATTAGCAGACGCTATGGCAATTACTCTTCACTTATCAACAACTGAAGGTAACTGTCATCACCAAGTAGAAAGCTTATTTAAAGTATTTGGCCGCGCATTACGTCAAGCAATTGAAGTAAAAGGCGATGTATTACCGAGCACTAAAGGAGCTTTATAGTGACTTCAGGAGTAAACAGCCAATTAAACGTTATTGTAGATACTGGCTGTGCCAACCTATCTTCAGTAAAGTTTGCTGTTGAACGTATAGGCTTAAAAGCATTAATTACTGACGATGTTGAAATTATAAAGTCTGCTGACAAAGTAATTTTACCTGGTGTTGGCAATGCTAAACATGCCATGGCTAACATTCATCAGAAAAACTTAGCGCCTACTATTCAAAGCTTAACTCAACCTGTTTTAGGTTTTTGTTTAGGTATGCAATTAATGACTGAAAGCTCACACGAAGGTAACTTCTCTGGCGAGTTAGAGATTATTGATTGTTTGAACTTAATACCTACTCAAGTAAAACCACTTGAGTCTGCAGGCTTACGTTTGCCACACATGGGCTGGAATACGCTAACGTCAGTTATCGACCATCCTGTTTTTCAAGGTATTAGCAAAGGCGACTATTTCTACTTTGTTCATAGCTTTGCTGTTCCTGTAGGTGAATATACTGCGGCTGTTTGTGAATATGGTACTGAATTTTCAGCAGCCATAGCTAAAGACAACTTTATTGGTTGTCAATTTCACCCTGAACGTTCAGGTAATGCTGGTAGTAAAATTATTAAGAATTTCTTGGAGATGAAGGCATGATGATCCCCGCAATAGACCTTATTGATGGTCAAGTTGTTCGTCTATACCAAGGCGATTACCAACAAAAAACAAATTACGTTTACACAGCAAAAGAACGCCAAGACTTGTACGCACAAGCGGGCGCAACGGTTATGCACTTTGTTGATTTAGATGGCGCGAAAGATTCAACTAAACGTCAGTTAACTTTACTCAAAACTTTAGTAAACCACGAAACCATGACGATTCAAGTAGGTGGTGGTGTACGTTGTAAAGAAGACGTAGAACAGTTATTGGCTGTTGGCGCTGACCGTGTTGTTATTGGCTCTTTAGCAATAAAACAACCTGAGTTAGTGGCTGATTGGATCAAAGAATTTGGCGGTGAAAAAATTGTTTTAGCGTTAGACGTTAAAATTGATGAGAAAGGTAATAAAACTTTACCGACTCATGGCTGGATAAAAGACAGCGGCGTTAACCTAGAAGATTTATTAGAACACTATCAAGACGCTGGCTTAAAACACGTACTTTGTACAGACATCAGCAAAGACGGTACTTTATCAGGCTCAAACGTAACTATGTACTCTGAGTTATGTGCACAATATCCTGAACTTGATTGGCAAGCATCTGGTGGTATTGGTTCGTTAGATGATATTACCGCCTTAATTCCAACAGGCGTTAGCGGCGTAATTTTAGGTCGTTCATTACTTGAAGGTAAGTTTACTTTAGAAGAGGCAATCGCATGCTGGCCGTCAAAGTAAAAACTTTAGTAGCTAAACTATTTGAAGGAGTTATTTATGCTCGCTAAAAGAATAATCCCTTGTCTTGATGTTAAAGACGGTAAAGTAGTTAAAGGCGTTAAATTTCGTAACCATGAAATTATTGGTGACATTGTTCCTCTAGCTGAACAATATGCAAAAGCAGGTGCTGACGAATTAGTTTTTTACGATATTACAGCAAGTGCTGATGGCCGTGTTGTGGATAAAAGCTGGGTAACTCGTATTGCTCAAGTTATCGATATTCCTTTTTGTGTTGCTGGTGGTATTAAAACTGAAGCTGACGCACAACAAATATTAAAAATGGGTGCTGACAAAATTAGCATCAACTCCCCTGCTTTAATGGATCCTTCATTAATATCGCGCTTAGCCGATCAATTTGGTCAACAATGTGTGGTTGTTGGTATCGATAGTTTTTTCAATGAAGAGACAAACGAATATCATGTTTATCAATTTACAGGTGATGAATCACGTACACAAAAAACATCATGGACCACTTTTGAATGGATCAAAAAAGTTCAAGAATTAGGTGCTGGTGAAATTGTTTTAAATTGCATGAACCAAGATGGTGTTCGTAAAGGTTACGACATTAAACAACTTGAGCAAGCTCGCGCTGTTTGTAATGTGCCTTTAATCGCTTCTGGTGGAGCTGGAGAAATGGTGCATTTTAGTGATGTATTTCAACAAGCCGATGTTGATGGTGCTTTAGCTGCCAGTGTTTTTCATAAAGGCATCATCCCTATCTCTGACTTAAAAGAGATGCTCAAACAAAACAAAGTTGAGATCAGAATATGTTAGTTACATTAGAAAATAGCCAAGAACTCGCTTGGGACAAAATGGATAACCTATTACCTGCCATTATTCAAGATGCCGCAACAGGTGCTGTATTAATGCAAGGTTTTATGAATGAAGAAGCATTAAACGCGACATTAACATCAGGTAAAGCCACCTTCTTTAGCCGTTCTAAGCAACGTTTATGGATGAAAGGCGAAAGTTCAAACAACACCTTAGATGTGCAACAAGTATTAGCCGACTGCGATAAAGACTGTTTATTAATTGCTGCTAATCCTAATGGCCCTACTTGTCACCTAAATACAACTTCATGCTTTCCTGAAGAGAAGCTTAGCCAACAAAACTTTTTAAGCCACTTAGAACGTTTTGTAGATAAACGCGCTAATGATCCAATAGAAGAAAGCTACACAGCAAAGTTATTATCACGTGGTACTAACAAGGTTGCTCAAAAAGTAGGTGAAGAAGGCGTTGAAGTTGTAATAGCTGCGCTTGCTGAAACCAAAGAAGACTTTTTAGGCGAATGTGCTGATTTGTTTTATCACACATTAGTACTCTTAAAAGATCAGAATGTTGAGCTTTCAGAAGTTATGGAAGTATTACAACAAAGACATAATAAATAAACTGGACTATGAATAAGTAATTATTCCCAGTACAGATATCATCAAAGGCACTTTTTAGTGCCTTTTTTATTCTCTTATTATTTAGATCTTAAACTTTCCTACTAGCAATTAGCATTAAAGAAATATTTAATGCTATTGTGATCTATACGCTTCTAATAAAAAGCTATCACACATAATCTAATAACAAACCTATGTTATACCAAACGGATTAATTTATTGCTCACTTAGCGAGAATTTAAAGGCTTAGAGGCACAGGTTCATAGTTCCATACTGAACCTAAGCACCTACATCCATGTAGGCGAGGCATTGATTGAAGAGAATGGTTATTCTCGGTAACTGCTCCTGCGTTACCCTAATGTCCTACATCCATGTAGGAACCTTGTCAAAATCAATAACGCGGCATATGAGCCTTTAAATTCTCGCCCTTCGGGAGCTCATTAGCAAACTGATAACATTACAAAATTAAAAAAATATAGAATAACTATGTTTAATCAATTTTGCTTGTTCTAAGCTTGCTAATGTAGCTCTAAGTTGCTCAATAAATTAATCCGTTTGGTATTAGCTAAAGTTAAGTCATCACCCAACCTGACGTTTAAAGCTGTATTTATAAAATCACTACCTTTATGATAATCTCAATTTAATAAAGAAACTCGCGGAACATTACATGCAGCCAGATCTAACATGGTCTACTAAACCCTTTTCAAAATTATCTACAGATGAACTGTTCGATATATTAAAACTTCGTGTTGATGTTTTTGTTGTTGAGCAAGCTTGCTATTACCCTGAGCTTGATGAACATGACAGACATCCAGAAACCTTACACTTTTTTGCTTATATCAATGAAAAAGATAATGAAGCACAACCCAGTAACCCAATAGCGGCTTATTTACGTATTTTACCTAAAGGTACGAGTTACGATAATTATATAAGTATGGGCCGTGTTGTTGTGTCTCCTGCTTATCGTGGATATAAACTAGGTCATTTACTGTTAAAAAAAGCTTTAGAGGTTTGTAAAACTAACTTTCCAGGGCAAAGTATAAAAATATCAGCCCAAGAGCACCTAGAAGCTTATTATCAGCAATATGGCTTTGTTACGGTTTCTGATATGTATTTAGAAGATAATATCCCGCATATTTCTATGTTATATAAAGTAGAGCAATAATAACTTTTAACTGAAAATCACAATTCACTTTCTTAGATAGTGAATTGTGATTTATGTAAAAAAACCAAATAAATAAAGAGTCATTAAGATAAGTTCGAAATAACTCAACAATTAACCTATTATTATTAACAGATAACAAAGTGGCTGAAATAACAGTTAATCGCTAAATAGTTCTAAGTTGAGGTTAACAAATAAGCAGCTTCAATTTAATGGCTGTTTACAAGGGATATAGCGGACAGTTTAACAACAAATCGAACACAGTTTGTTCAAACAGTTAAAAAGTGTGTTTTTTTATAAAAAAACGGTTGACGTAGGTCAACGAGATTTGCATAATACGCGCCACTTGCTCAGGCAGGTTGGTTAGGCTACATAGCTCAGTTGGTTAGAGCACATCACTCATAATGATGGGGTCCCAGGTTCGAGTCCCGGTGTAGCCACCATTTTTTGAAATGCGGGTTTGGCGGAATTGGTAGACGCGCTGGATTTAGGTTCCAGTATCGCAAGATGTGAGAGTTCAAGTCTCTTGACCCGTACCATTTCAAATCGCAACGTTAGTTGCAAAGTAAGTTACATTGCAGGGGTATAGCCAAGCGGTAAGGCAGCGGGTTTTGATCCCGTCATTCAGAGGTTCAAATCCTCTTACCCCTGCCACTTTCTTTGAAGATTCTTTTATAAAAAATCCATCATATAGAATAGTTGTCTTGTAATTTACATTTTTGAGTTTTCTGCAGGGGTATAGCCAAGCGGTAAGGCAGCGGGTTTTGATCCCGTCATTCAGAGGTTCAAATCCTCTTACCCCTGCCACTCTAAAGCTTAAAAAATAAAAATTAGTTTAATAATGCGGGTTTGGCGGAATTGGTAGACGCGCTGGATTTAGGTTCCAGTATCGCAAGATGTGAGAGTTCAAGTCTCTTGACCCGCACCATTAAATGACTAATTAAAATCCCTCCCTTTAAAATCATCTTGAATAAAATTTACATATCCATTCAATAAAAATTATTACCTTATAAACCACATGCATACGCCAGTGCTTTGTTTTTAATAGCACCTGAGTGATTGGCTAATAGCAATCCTACATTACGAACAACTTTAGCAATGGTAGATGGGTGACTAAACGAGCTATATAGCATATCCATTGTTGTCATCATCATTAAGTTGTCTGTTCTTCTTTGTTTTTCATAACGAGCAAGAACATTAATATTAGACCAAGACTCACCATTACCTATAGCCTTTGCGATTATATGCTGAAGTGCCTTTACATCTTTAAAGCCAATATTGACTCCCTGTCCTGCCATAGGATTAATGGTATGAGCCGAGTCGCCTAGCAATAACACTCTATTTTTTTGATAAGTATTTGCATGCTTACGTGTTAGTGGAAATGCGCCTTTATCAAGCACTTTTATTTTTCCTAAACGAGTGGGAAAGTGCTGCATAATTTCTGCTTCAAGCTGATGGTTACTTAATGAGGATAAACGTTTAATCTCACTTTTTTGATGATACCAAACGAGAGATGCATAGCCGCCTAATTCACTTTCCCCGCTCAATGGCAACATAGCAACAGGACCCGTTTCATAGAATTGTTGCCAAGTAATATTTTGCTGAGGTAATTGTGTTTCAACATTTATCAACATAGCTGATTGATTATAGTCCCAACCAGTAACGCCAATGTTAGCTAATGATCTTACTTTGCTATTAGCTCCATCGGCTGCCACTAGAAGCTTAGCCGTTATGGTTTCACTTTCCAATTCAACAATGACTTGTTCGCTATTTTGTGTAAAAGATATAAGCGTATCAGGACAAAAGGTAGTGATATTATTATTGCTCGATATTACTTCCCATAATGACAATTGAATCAATTTATTTTCAACGATATGGCCTAATATCGACTGCTCAATATTTTTAGCATCAAACTCTGTATATGAAAGTTCAGTTTCCCAAACGCCTAGTCTAGAATAAGGGCACATTCTTTTTTGTGATAGAGACTGCCAAACATCAAGCTGCTCTAGTAATTGTTGCGTAGCTACTGAAATTGCTGAAGCTCTTAAATCAAAAGATGATTGAGCTGAAAAAACCTGACAAGGTGACAATTCAACAATAGCAATTTTCAAACCTAAATTTGCCAAAGCTACAGCAGATGCTGCACCAATCATTCCACCACCAATCACTACACAATCAAAATTTTTCATATTTAAAATCTTCAGCTTATTAATAACTATATTTTAACTAACCTTCTGTGTTTATACGATGATTAAATAAAAGCGCCACTCAATAAGCTTATATAACTAAAATAAGTAGTATTTAGTATTCATTTTAATATACTTTACAAAGGTATAGTCGCTACAAATATATATTACATATAATGGCTTAATTTGGTTGATAAAGTATTCTCTGAGATATAAGGGCTCTTATCGTGGTAAGTAATATACAACCCTGTAATCTAAAAATGCGATAATACAATTAATTATCGATAAAAATACCGAAAACTCTCCAAACCTAATAATAATGAATACCAAAGGAATAGAAATGAGTCATTTAGATGAGAAATTACAAATAGCAGAAGACATTAATTTAACGTTTGATCTAACCGCAAAGCCTAATACATCAGATTTAAAAGCTCATGAAGACCGTGCAGTAATTGCTAATTTACGAGCAGACCTAGTCCTCCCTAACAATAAAATATTAACGGTAGATATAGATTTTAACGCTACAAGTGGCTACCATAACACCACAATGATGATTATGGATGATTTTGGCGTTGAAATGCTCGCAGCAGGATTTGAAACAAAATATGGCAAAGAGTACGCCGATAAAATACGTCAAACATGGGCAAATAAAGAACTTCCATCGGACCCAAGAAAACCAACCTATTTATTGGTACAAAAGCCTATTAATGAAAACAAAATGCCTAGTGTTTTTGCTGTTTGTGGTAGAAAAGATCATATTAATACCTCACCACTTGCCATCGTTTAAATCTATATTTAATAAGTGGCTGATTATATTGCCGCTTATTATATTTCTATACTCTTCTTTATATAATACTGTTCAAGCAGAGTCTAATGAGTCAATTTTAAGTTACCTTAAAGTTAGTGGCGTCATTGAAGATGAAAATAATTATATTTGGTTTTCTGGACAAAATACTTTAGCTCGATTTGATGGTACTGATCTTATTCATTTTTCTAATAATAATGAAAAATGGAATATACCTTATACATGGATATTTGATGTTATTAAGGATGGTGATGATTTTATAGTTACCACAAACACATCTGAAATATGGCGACTTAACCCTAGAACAGCTAAAACAATCAAATTAAATATTAATCAAGATCATATTTCTACTCATAAAACAGCTATTTATAAAGGAAATTATTATTTCAAAACCACAAAAGGTGAAATTTATGTATATTCGCAAAAAAATAAAACAACAAAACTTTTAGTCGATGAAATAAAAACCTCTGCTTTAAAAAACACTAAAGATAATTTATACACAGCAGGCTTTAGTGGGTTATTTAAGTTAGAAAACGATAGTTTTACTCAGCTACTTAAAAATAAAGTATCATCTATTACTCCAATTAACGATGGAGTATTAGTCGTTACTGACGCCTTAATCTTGTACCTAGGTGATGATGGCTCTCGTCATGAAATACCCAACACTCAAAAACATGTTATCAGTACAAAATCAAACGATGGTCATGCTATTCTTTTAAGTAAAGAAGGAGTCATATCAAAAATAGCGATTCCTTCATTAATAAATATCACACATAATTATCCTGAAATAGAGTCAATGATCCCAAGAGATTTGATTCAAGCAGAATCAAATACTATATGGCTTGTCAGTAATAAAGGCATACAAAAAATATTTCCTTCTGTCGTTAAAAATCATCCAAAAATTTATAATGTGGCAGATAATGCTAATGAAATAGAAGTATTTAATAATGAAGTGATTATTGGTACATATGGTGATGGTATATATAAAGCTTTTAATAATGGTAAAAACATATCAGAAAAAATTAATCCATCACTAACCTTGTTGGGTAAAAGAACAATGGATTTACTAGCAATAGATGATGCTTTGTATATTGCAGCTTTTGATGGTTTATGGGTATATAAAAAAGACTCTAATACTGCAAAGAAAGTTGATTTTATCGATAATAATCAAATCCTATTAAAATTGACTAAAAAAGACCATCTTCTCTATATTGCCACAGATGGAAATGGTTTCTATATTTATAATCTGAAAACTCAGCGAATTATTGATCATATCAGTTTAAGAGAAGGTATCAAAAACCCAGAAATTATTGATATTTTGACCTTAGATAACAATAATATTTGGTTAGCAACTCCCGATGGAATTGAAATTTATAACCGATATACAAAAACCAACCGTCAATTAAAGTTATCGGTAAAAAATAAAGTTATCTCGTTCGCTACACATAATAATAAAGTTTATGCGGCAACCAAAGGTAATGGGATTTTTGTGCTAAATTTTCATGGCGATGTCTTATCACAAATAGCTGAAGACGTTAGTTTTTCAATGATAAATGTTATTGCTGATGAAGTTTGGGCTCCTGCAGCACAGGGGTTCTATCGTATAAATACTCATGACGATTCAATATCATTAATACCAAACACTGAGAAATATAACTTTACCGATGCTCCAGTCATACTTAACAGTAAAATATTTGTGCCTCACCATACGGGGTTACTCGAAATCCCTCTCACTAAAGTAGCTAAATATAACCCCAAAATTGTTATCAGTCAGGTAACAGTGTCAGGTAACACACAATTATTTAATGATGATATTAATGTAGGCTCTGAAAATGATGTGGTTTCTATTAATTTAGCAAGCTTAGATTTTCGTCCAGGTAAAGATAAACAATTTAAATACCAAATAAATAGTGGTGAATGGCAGAGTATTTATGGTAACCAATTAACCTTAACAGGCCTTGAATCAGGCATATATAAACTAGCCTTCAAAGGGACAAATAGCTTAGGGCAATGGAGTGATAATGTAACCTTTACGGAAGTTAATGTCGCTTACCCTTGGTATTTAACCCCTCAAATAAAAGTGCTTTATATTTTCAGTATCAGTTTTATTTTTATTGCTGTTATTTGGTTAACCTATTTAAGATATCGCTCTATAAAACATATACATACTATTTTATCGAATAATATAAAAAGCCACGGTAAAGTTACCTTTAATGTAGAGCGTAACTTACTAAAAGCTAAAGGCTTACTTTATAACTTAGAAAGCTTGCCTGCAGGAAATCTGTATCAAGTTTCAAGTATTATAAATAAATGTATACATTCATTAGCACAAAATGAAAATGAAGAGGAGCCTAACACTAACAGAGGTAAGTCTTTAGAAGTTGCACTTCCTTATTTTGTTGATTATATACATCAAAAGTATCATTCAAATGTTCAATTAGAAATTGAGATGTCAGAATCGACACTCAATTTAGAAATGCAAGCAGACATCTATAAAATTATTTACGAAACCATTACATCTACTATTATGAATGGTAGCGGAAGAAACTTTGAAATTAGCTTAGAAGAGTTCAAACACAAAATATGGCTAACCATTACGAATGATGAAAATGGTTTTTCTAAGTTTAAAAACAAAGTTAACTTTGATATGTCTATGTACTACATTCGACAAATAGCCAATAAACACAATGCCTCTTTCAATGTTTTCAATACAGAAAATTCGAGTAGTCAGCTTGTTATCAGTATTCCTTTAATGAGTATTTCATAAGGGTTATTTTTAACCTGTAGAACCTCATATCGTGAAACAATACTATTTAACTTACTCAAAGATATTAAACTTCTCTGATGTGATTATGCACTTAGTTACATCTTAGTATCAAGTTTGAAGTGCAACAAAAGTAGTTATTCATAAAAACATTCCTCCGGTGTTTTATAACCAAGTCGCTTCCTTGGTCTTGCATTTAATTTAGCAGCGATGATATTACATCGCTGTTGAGTTAATCCTTTCATTGATGTTCCTTTTACCAAATATTGTCTAATTAACCCGTTAGTATTTTCGTTGGTTCCACGCTCCCTGGAGTGATGTGGGTTAGCAAAATAATAAGGGCAGTTAGTTGCTTCTTCAACTTTCTTATATTGATGAAACTCGGTGCCGTTATCTGATGTGATGGTTTTAAATTGCTCTGGCATATTACTCATTAGTTTTATCGTTCGCTTATTGGTTGACTTGGTTGTCCTATCGTTTAATTGGCCTATTAAGGTGTAGCCAGTTTTTCGCTCAACCAGTGTAACGATACAATGTTTAGAGCCTTTTCCCATGACAGTATCTATTTCCCAATGACCTTTTTTTTACGCGTTTCTCCCTCGCTAGGGCGTTCAGCTATATTGCATTTATCGGCAAGTCTGCCGCGGCTATCATAAGCCTTATAACGTTTACGTCTTCGTTTTTGAGCGCAGCGCAATTGCTTCCATAACAAGCCACCTTTCTTTTTATCACGCCAAATATATCGGTAAATAGTTTCATGACTAAAGCAACGCAACCCTTGTCGTTTCAAGTGACCGGTAATTTGTTCAGGACTCCACTGTTTACGTAAAAGCTGTCGTACAATCGCGTAATCTTTTTCAGTAAAATGCTGATTTCGCCTTGAACGACTGCGCCGTGCTCTTGTCCGTCGCTGTGCTTTTATGGGACGATATGAGCCGTCTTGATGCCAACAAGTGTTACGATTTATCTCGCGATAAATCGTACTTCGGTCTCTATTCATTGCTTTTGCAATGTTAGTAAAGCTTAGGCCTTGCCTTTTTAAGGCGGCTAACGTATATCTATCACCTTCGGTGAGCTGCTTGTATTTCATAGTGTTTTACTTCTTGGCGGGAGCAAAAAACTAAGAATATAGCAGTTCATCGTTTTTATTAAATTGGGTGTCGCACTTAGTATATGAATTCGGCCATAATAAAACGGAGACGTGAAATAATAAACAGAATAAAATCCAACTGATCCACAATAAAATCACACCTCATTACAAACCTTTAGAAGAAAACATAATTCGTTTGAACAAATTTTCCTCTACAAAGAATAACAACCCTAGCGTCTCATCTAAAGAAAGAGTAAAATACGACTCCTTTTTTAAAATCACTATTGAATATTAGGCAAGTATTAATGAGTAAAAAGCTTTACATCAAAACATGGGGCTGCCAAATGAACGAGTATGACTCGCAGAAAATGGCTGAACTTTTAGATTCAACTCATGGTTACGAGTTAGCAGACGAAGCTGAGGATGCTGACGTTATTTTATTAAATACTTGTTCAATACGTGAGAAGGCTCAAGAAAAAGTATTTCATCAACTCGGTCGTTGGAAAAACCTTAAAGTCACCAATCCTGATTTAGTGATTGGTGTAGGTGGCTGTGTAGCTTCGCAAGAAGGTGACGCTATCCGTCAAAGAGCACCTTATGTTGATATGGTTTTTGGTCCGCAAACTTTACATAGACTGCCTGAAATGATCCAACAAGTAACAGGCGATAGAAGCCCTGTTGTTGATGTGAGCTTTCCTGAAATAGAAAAATTTGACCGTTTGCCTGAACCTAAGGCTGACGGCGCTACAGCTTTCGTATCAATTATGGAAGGTTGTAGTAAATACTGTACTTTCTGTGTTGTACCTTATACTCGTGGTGAAGAAGTTAGTCGCCCACTTGATGATGTTCTATATGAAGTAGCACAACTTGCTGAGCAAGGCGTACGTGAAGTTAATTTATTAGGACAAAATGTAAATGGTTTCCGAGGTGAGTCTCATGACGGTAGCATTTGCCGTTTCTCTGAATTATTACGTTTAATCGCAACAATAGATGGTATTGATAGAATTCGTTACACAACATCTCACCCTATCGAATTTACTGATGATATTATCGAAGTATATAAAGATGTGCCTGAGTTAGTTAGCCACCTGCACTTACCTGTACAAAGTGGTAGCGATAGAATTTTAGTACAAATGAAGCGTGGACATACGGCGTTAGAATACAAGTCTCAAATACGTAAATTGAAAAAAGCGCGTCCTGAAATCTGTATGTCATCTGATTTTATTATTGGTTTCCCTGGTGAAACTGATGACGACTTTAACGCAACAATGAAATTAATTACTGATATCGATTTTGATTTAAGTTTTAGCTTTATTTATAGCGCTCGTCCAGGTACACCAGCAGCTGATTTACCTGACGATGTTTCAGATCAAACAAAGAAAGATCGCTTACAGTTTTTACAAGACACTATCAGTAATCAAGCATTACGTATTGCACGTCAAATGTTAGGTACTGAACAACGTATTCTTGTTGAAGGTCCATCGAAGAAAAATCCTATGGAGCTTCGTGGTCGTACTGAAAACAATCGAATTGTTAACTTTGAAGCACCGCATCATGTTATTGGACAATTTGTTGATATTAAAGTGACTGACGTTTACTCAAACTCCTTACGTGGTGAGTTAGTAAGAGAAGAAAAAGACATGGGATTACGTATTGCGCTTTCTCCTGCTGATATTCTTGCAAACAATCATCACCAACATGCTAAACAACATACTGATGTAAATAGCACTAACGACATTGGCGTAGGTACTTTTACACCTTAATCACATAGTAAACTTAACTTTTTTTGGACCGTTACTTTGAGCACAAATAGCAACCACATACTAACATTAGAACCAGAAGACAATTCTCGTCAGGCTTCGTTATACGGACCTATGGACGGTAATTTAAAAACACTTGAAAGACGTTTAGGCGTTGAAATAAGTTATCGTGGTAATCAAATTAAAATTGTGGGTAAAGAAAGTAATTGTTTAGCAGTTAGTAACATACTAAAAGATTTGTATGTGGAAACCAGTACCGTTAAAAACAAGCAACAAGATATTACTGATGAAATGGTGCACCTTGCCATCATTGGCTCTAGCGCTTTAGAGCAAGAGCCTAACAGCAGTAAACTTGATGTTAATTTTGATAAGTTAATTACTATTAAAACAAAACGTGGTGTGATCAAGCCACGTAATGAGAACCAGCAAAGTTACGTACATAACGTTACAACTAACGACATCAGTTTTGGTGTTGGCGTTGCTGGTACAGGTAAAACTTATTTAGCTGTAGCTTGTGCTGTTGAAGCTTTGGAAAGACAAGAAGTTAGACGTATTCTACTTACTCGCCCTGCTGTTGAAGCAGGTGAGAAGTTAGGTTTTCTTCCTGGTGATCTTTCACAAAAGGTTGACCCTTATTTACGCCCTCTTTATGACGCTTTATTTGAAATGTTAGGTTTCGAGAAAGTTGAAAAGCTTATAGAACGCAACGTTATTGAAGTTGCTCCTCTTGCTTATATGCGTGGACGTACACTTAACGATGCTTTTATTATTCTTGATGAAAGTCAGAATACGACCGTTGAGCAAATGAAAATGTTTTTAACACGTATAGGTTTTAATGCCCGTGCGGTGATCACAGGTGACATTACACAAGTAGATTTACCTCGTGGTCAGAAGTCAGGTTTACGCCATGCAATTGAAGTTTTAGAAGACATTCCAGGTGTTAGCTTCAACTTCTTCGATTCAAAAGATGTTGTACGACACCCAGTTGTTGGAAGAATAGTTGATGCTTACGATGCTCATGAAAAGAAAATGAATCGTTTAAAAGCAGAAAAAGATGCTATTGCCGCTGAAAATAGAGCCAAGGCGCAAAGTTAATGGCTGTATTTTTAGATGTTCAAATTGCCTGTGAAGAAAAAAAATCTACCTTCAACAGAGCAACTCCAATTATGGGCAGAAACCGCATTATCTACACTTGAAAACGATCCTGAATTAACTATCCGACTCGTTGAGTCTCAAGAAAGCCAAGAACTTAATCATCAATATCGTCAAAAAGAGAAGCCGACTAACGTGTTGTCTTTTCCTTTTGAAGTACCTGAAGGCATTGATCTTAACTTATTAGGCGACCTTGTTATTTGCTCTGATGTTGTTAATCAAGAAGCTAAAGAACAAAATAAACAAAACCTCGACCATTGGGCTCATTTAGTTATTCACGGATGCTTGCATTTGTTGGGTTACGACCATATAGAAGAAGATGAAGCTGTTGAAATGGAATCACTTGAAATAAAACTATTATCAACTCTTGGTATAGACAATCCTTACCAAGAAGTATAGATTTCATACTTAAAACATTAATTATAGGATGTAGTAAAACTCTATGGGCGAAGACAACCCCCACTCTAGTAACGGTTCTTCAAATAAGTCATTGTGGTCAAAAGTAGCACAAGTATTTACAGGGGAGCCGAAAAATAAAGATGAGTTAGTTGAAGTACTCAACGACGCAGAAGATCGAGAGTTAATCAGACCAGAAACAAGATTAATGATCAAAGGTGTTTTAGAAGTATCTGATATGCGTGTACGAGATATCATGATACCAAGATCACAAATGATCACACTCGATATTAATGATTCTCTTGAAGAATCTATTCCTAAAATAATTGAATCTGGACATTCTCGATTTCCTGTTATTAATGAGGATATTGATAAGATAGAAGGTATTCTACTCGCCAAAGATTTGTTAATTCATGCATTTCAGCCCCAAGACAACGAATCAACTATAGCGACGGTTATTAGACCTTCGATTATGGTACCTGAAAGCAAAAAAGTAGAACCTTTATTAAAAGAATTTAGATCACAACGCTATCATATGGCCGTTGTGGTAGATGAATATGGTGGTGTTTCAGGTGTAGTTACCATTGAAGATATATTAGAGCTTATTGTAGGTGAAATTGAAGATGAAACCGACGATGCTATAGAAGAAGATATCAAGCATCTTGCCGGGCAAGTTTATCAAGTAAAAGCCCTTACCGAGTTAGATGATTTCAACCAATACTTTAACACCAATTTTACCGGTGAAAACGCAGATACCATCAGCGGAATTATTCTTAATCAATTTGGTCACATGCCTAAAAAAGGTGAAACGGTGACGGTTGATGAATTTGAATTTAAAATCACTGCAGCAAATACTCGTCGTATTCAAACAATTCAGGTCACCACGGCTAAAGATCATGAAATAAACGGGAAGAATACTGATTAGCAATAATCATATGGACATTCATGTTTTCAACCTTAATCAAATCTTTAAAAACCTTTCTAATAACACCTAATCATTGGCTCAGCTTTATTGCTGGGCTAAGTTTAGTATTTGCTTACGCACCATTTTCTTTATGGTGGTTGCCCTTTATCAGCATCCCTCTTTGGTTTTTCATCCTCAAAGATTGTTCCATAAAAAACGCAACCAAACATGGCTTCATCTTCGGCTTTGGTTGGTTTGCTAGTGGTATAAGTTGGGTGCATGTAGCTATCGATCAATTTGGTGGACTACCGCTTGTAATATCTGTTTTATTGATGATATTGCTGTGTTTATACTTAGCCTTGTTTCCCGCATTAGCCAGCTATTTATCCGCTAAACTGTCTACTACTAAACAAGCCAACTTATGGCTGTTCTCAGCTTTTTGGTTGTTCACTGAGTATTTACGCGGTGTATTTTTAACGGGCTTTCCTTGGTTGTCTTTAGGCTATACACAAATAGATAGCCCATTAGCTAGCCTTATTCCTATTACGGGCGAGTTTGGATTAAATTCAATTGTATTACTCTTGTGCATTGCTATACATCAGTTAATACAACGCAAGAGCCTTCTTTTATCATGCAGTATCATAATCTCGTTTGTGGTGGCGAGCTTAGTTTTAAATGATAAAGCATGGGTCACTCCAACCGATAAGACGGTAAAAGTAGCTTTAGTACAAGGTAATATAAAACAAGAGCTTAAGTGGGAGCCAGATCAAGAATGGCCAACCATGCTGAAATACTTAGATTTAACACGAGTAAACTATGATGCTGATATTATTATTTGGCCAGAGTCAGCCATTACTGCTGTTGAACCTTTAGCACAAGAGTTTTTAGAGTTAGCGGATAAGTCTGCGGCTTTACAAAACAGTACAATCATTACAGGTATTTTGAATTACAATTTCAAAAATAAAGAATACTTTAATAGCTTAATTACTTTAGGGAAAAAGCACCAAGCAGATAAACAAGGAAGCTATGAATATAATGCTGATAATCGATATTCTAAATATCACTTGTTACCTATAGGTGAATTTGTTCCTTTTCAAGAATGGTTAAGACCTATCGCGCCTTTGTTTAATTTACCTCAATCATCTTTTTCAGAAGGCGATTATGTTCAGCCTAATTTAATAGCCAACGATATTCATATATTGCCTTTAATTTGTTTTGAAATCGCTTTTCCTGCGCAATTAAAAGCAAACTTTCAAGCAACAACAAATATATTACTAACGGTAAGTAATGATTCTTGGTTTGGTAATTCACATGGACCACATCAGCATTTAGATATTGCTAGAATGCGAGCAGCCGAGTTTGGCCGCCCGTTACTTAGAGCAACCAATAATGGCGTTACGGCGGCAGTAGACCATACAGGTAAAGTGATTAATGTTATTCCACAGTTTACTGAGGAAGTATTAAGAGCTGAAATAATGTTAGTTGAGGGAGAAACACCTTACGCTTTATGGGGTCAGTTCACCCAATGGCTATTTGCGTTACTAACATTACTTATATATTTAGTTAGTCGTTTTTCTAAAAGCTCAAAATAAAAAACCTTATATTCGATAAAATATAAGGTTTATTTGACGCTTATTACAAACAGATTGATGATTAGATTTTTGCTTGCAAGCTTACTTTATTTCGCCCTGTTTCTTTAGAACGATATAACGCTGTATCTGCATGTTCAATCCACTCTTCATAAGTTTTAATCGATGGATTAATCTCTGCAATGCCTAAGCTAATGGTATATGTTAAATCAATATCATTATGTTTAACGATAGACTGAGCAACTTCTTTACGTAATCTTTCAGCAAATATTAGTGCATTTTCTATTGGTGTATCTGCTAATAAAACCACAAACTCTTCACCACCATAACGCCCAGAAATATCAGTTTCTCGTCCATGCAGTCTAATTAAACCCGCAAGGTGTCGTATTACATCATCTCCTACAGTATGTCCGTAGGTATCATTTACATTTTTAAAATGATCAATATCTAAAATCACCAAGCTGCTTGGACTCTGACTACGTGTCCAGCGCTTAAATTCAGCTTGTAAACATACTTCCCAGTGACTTCTATTAAATAGTTTAGTTAAACCATCAGTTTGGCTTAGAACGCCTAATTCACCATTAAGCTTTTCAAGTTCTTGCTTGTTAATTGCGTTATCTGTTACATCGTAAATCAATAAACATAAATGAGTCACCAAACCTGTTGACGACATTAAAGGAATGAATGTCGTATTTTGGTACATGTAATCTGCAGAACCTGTGATAGGTCTGTAGTTTTGAAATTTAAATAAGTAAGGTCTTTGTTCCCAAATAGTAAAAGCTTTATTCTTAAGTAAGAAAACCGACTCGGCTTTACGCTTAAACCAATCCTTTGGGATTTCATCAAATAATGAAAAAAGCTCTTTATCTTTTACTTCTCGAGGTAACAAGCCACTGTGGTTTTCCATAAAACCATTCCAGATCTGAATTTTGTACTGACGGTCAAGGACAACTAAGCCCACATCAATCGTATGGAGCATTTCCATAAGCCAATGTAATTCATTAATTTGTTCAGTTTCGAGGGACATAATTAATCCAATAAGTAAGAAATTTTATTGTTCAGTGTTTTCATCGATTCTTCTGTGAAGAGTAATAGCAAATCACATTTTATCGGATAATCTTCTATGCTGTAGCTTATTTCAATCGCTAAAGTACGACGCCAGCGCGAAGAGTTTGTAGCAATTAATTCAGAAATTTTACGGTGTTGTCCAAGCACAACAGGATGCCCTTGGCTAAAGTTCATATCAAGTTGCTCTGAAACACCACTTAAACATGCACCAATTAATACGTTGGCCATATCCATTAACAATTCAAGTTCAGAGTTTTCGTCTAACTTCTGTTTGTAATTCATTAATGTCGCTATATCTTTAAAGCTTGAATCATTAAGAATTAATAATGCTTCACCTGATATACCTGCGCCAATGAAACCTTGGCAAATACCTGACGTACTTTCATTCACTTCAACAGCAGATAAAGCCATACTTAATTCGCTAACTTCAATCAAGTTAACATTAGGAATAGGCAATACAACGAATACATCTAATAAGCGTGCAAGTAAGTCCCCTGCTCGCCCCATGGCAACATTCGCAATTTCTTGATAACAATCTCTAAGATCAGATTCGATAAAGTCGATCTGATTTTTCTTAATAGGTGTCTTCTTATCAATTTGAGCGACAGTAACAGGCGGTAGATCAATTTTATCTGATAGTGCTTCAATAATGGGTTCAGGTTTTTCTTCAACTTGAGAGGCTGTATAAATACCATAAGCCGAAAGTATTTGAGTTAGCTTGTCTTTACTTACAGGTTTACGAATAAAATCTAAAGCACCTAAACTTGTAACTCTTTTATGAGCTGCGGGCTGTATATCACCAGAAATAACAATAACTAAGGTAGGAAGATCTTGTTCAACAATGGCTTGTAATACTTCATAACCATCCATTCCAGGCATATTTAAATCTAATAATAATACATCGCCTTTCCCTGCTTTAATGGCTTCTATTCCTTCAAAGCCATTAGTAGCAAAACTAATATCGACATCCCAGCCGTCTGGTAAAGATCGCGCGACTTGCTTACGCGCCATATTTGAATCGTCACATATTAATAACGGAGTTGACATACACACTTATTTCCTAAATTGACTCAAACGGGTAAAAGGTAAATCATTAAAACAACAAATCACCTATTAACAATAGGTAATAAAAATGAAGACTGCTGATATTTTACAAAAAAAACAGGTAAACTCACATAAACTATCTTCATTTTACAACATTATACAATGAAATTAATTACATTAATCAGCTTTATTCTACTAACATCTTCACCTTTCATTTCTGCCCAAGAGACTAACCTTCCTGAAAATAGCAGCTTAGTTAAAGCTGGAGAGAAATTTGTTACTTTACTGGGTCAACAAATCAATATTGGAGATACAGCACCAAACTTTAAAGTGGTTGATGAAAGCTTTTCACCTGTCACTTTTGAACGTTTTTCAGGTAAAAATATTTTAATATCTGTAGTACCTAGTTTAGATACAGGCGTTTGTTCTATACAAACAAAAACGTTTAATGAAAAAGTTGCAGCCTTACCTGACAACACGGTATTTATAACAATCAGTAATGATTTGCCTTTTGCTCAAAAACGCTTTTGCACAACTGAAAACATTAATAACATTCAAGTTTTATCTGATTCTGTGTGGAGAGATTTTGGTGCTAAATATGGATTATTAATAAAAGATATGGGGTTATTAACTCGTGCTATTTTTATTATTAACTCTGAGCAAAAAGTTGTATATAAAGAACTAGTATCTAACATTTCAAATCATCCAGATTATAAAACTGCATTAGAAAAAATTACATTATTGAGCAGCCAAACATCAGAAACACAGTGATTTCAAATTAAAAATAAAACGATAAATATCAATAAGATAAAATAAAAACCAAATAAAACGTAAAATTTATTTGGTTTTTTTCTTGAAAAGTAATACTTCAATCCCATCTCTTATAGTGTAGTCGCCGATAGGGTCTACATTAACTGCCTGTTCATTTTGAAAGGCACAATAATTCGAAAATTAAATTATTTTTAAATCGTTAATTCGCAATATTTATTGGCTTTAACTTTATAGATTTTTACAAAATAATTCTTTTTAACGAATACAGCATATTGCTAGCTAAATATAGGATATGAATATTATGCGTACATCTACAGATTTTAGCCCACTTTACCGTTCATTTATTGGTTTTGACCACTTAGCTGGTTTAATAGACAAAGCATCTAGAGCTGATAAACAATCGTCTTATCCCCCTTACAATGTTGAACTTCTTGAAGAAGACAAATACAGAATAACCATGGCAATTGCTGGTTTTTCTGAAGACGAATTAGATATTGAATCTAAAGAAAACACATTAATTGTTACAGGGACAAAAATACCTGAAGCAAACAAAGTTGAACGAAAATTCTTGCATCAAGGCATTGCAGAACGAAATTTCGAACGAAAGTTTCAACTTGGTGATCACGTAAAAGTTATTGGTGCCGCTATGGAGCACGGACTTTTACATATAGATTTAGAAAGAGAAATACCTGAAGCACTTAAACCAAGAAAAATAGCGATTAATGGTAAAAGTCAGGTACAACGTGTTGTAAACAATACGGAGGATAATGCCTCTTAATAGTTAACTTCATGTAATTCCCCCTTATGTTTTTTGCCCAGCTTATAGCTGGGCTTTTTTTACCTTGAATATCTACAATTTTAAGCATTTTTGTTAAACTTATACTTCGACTAGTTCGTCGTATGATGTGCTTTTATAAATTCAGCTATTTTGGGCTGAACAATAGGTGCATGAGAAATTACACCCATATGCCCTGCTTCAAACACTTCTTGAGTAACATTATCTAAAGCGTTAATAATAATTTCGGCTAGTACTTTACTTAACATAGGGCTGTGGCTACCTGTCATGATCATAGCGGGAGCTGTTATCTTATTTATTTCATTTGCCCCATAAGTTTCAGAAATTAAGGCGATAGAGTCTAAATTCACTTTTTTCATTTCATGGGCTGCACCTTGTTGAACACGAGCAGGTAAGCTCTTGAAAAAACCCTTCATATTCCAGTAATCCATGAACTCTTCAGCGGCAATAAATAAATCATCAACGCTAACTCTCTTAAATAGATCGGTCAGAATATCTTTAGCTTCCGTGTTTTCTTCTATTAAATGAAAAGCGACGGGTTCATATAAAGATAAGGAAAGCACTTTTTCTGGTGCTTCTACCGCTAGCTTCAAACCTAAAGCGCCACCAAAAGAATGACCAACAATATGATAGGGCTGATCTTCAATATGCAAATATTGCAATGCTTGGTGAATACGGTCCATTTCAAAAGATGCTCTGTAGTATTCAAGAGATTTAAGTGTTTCTGCATCTCCCACCGATCCGTAACCTAAAATATCAATATTAATCACGGTAAAGTCATTCTTTAAATCTTGTACTAACGTCATCCACTGCTTTGAACTACTTAATGAACTATGCAGTAAAATAACAGTAGGTCCTTTGCCTGAAACATGAATGCCTTGTGGTAAATCAGTCATCTTAAACCTTATAAATAAGCGAAACATAGTGACGTAAAAGCAGCTAACCTGTAGCTCTTTTGAAAAGTTTTTATGAATAAATTGATGTAAGCGCCAGCTAAAACTCTAATTTAAACAATAGCTCGGCTAAATCAGGTGTCCATTGAAACTCTGCAAGCTTTACTCTACTACCAATAACAACAACTTGCTCATCTTGCAGCAAACCTTTTTGTCGAATAAAAGCATCACTTCCTGGAGCAAATGATATTTTACCTTGAGAGTTTATAACTCTAAACCATGGTACAGCTTGGTTATTCCAACCCTCTTTAGGCACTTTGCCTAAAGCTTTACCTACGAGCCTAGCTCGTCCAGGCAATCCTGCTAAGTCAGCTATTTGTCCGTAGCAAGCAACACTGCCATAAGGGATAGTCTGCACCGTTTTCCATATTTTAATATAGGGCAGATTAGCGTTGGCTTTTTCATTCCCTTTGTCATGAGCCTTCTTATTAGAGACGGCATCTACCATGGAAGCGTTTCACCATTAGAGTGTTTGAAAACGCCTGTTTCTTTTAATGATAATGAATCGATTAAACCAATAATTCGACTTGCGGCTTCATTTGCCGAAATATCACCATTATTATTAACCATATCTGTTTGAACATAACCTGGATGATAAATGCCAACGGAAATGTTTTGAGCATATAAATCCTTACTTAACGACATAGCCGCCGCATTTAATGCAGCTTTAGACATTCTATAACCGTAGCGACCTCCAGATCCGTTATCTGTAATAGATCCCATTCGAGAAGTTATCATCGCAACTTTACTTCCTTCAGTTAAGTTACTTTGTAAGGTATCAACAATATTAAGTGGAGCTATAGCATTGACTTCAAATTGCTCTCTGATAGTGTCTAAATTTAAGTCAGATAAGCTTTCATCACGTAAAATTCCTGCATTACAAACGAGCACATCAATGGCTACACCATTTAATGCACTTTTCATATTGTTAATACCTTCGGGAGTAGCTACATCTACATCAGTCACGACATGAATGCCTAATTGTTCTAATTCTGGAGAAGTATTTCTGCATACGCCATATACAATATGACCTGCTGACTTAAAAAGCTTAGTCATAGCTAAACCAATACCTCGATTAGCGCCGGTAATGACAACTGTCTTATTCATAAAAATTCCTTTGTTTATTTTAATTTTAACAACTTAACTCTATAGATATATGGCTACCTTAATAATTAAAACAAGGTAAGGTAAAAAAACCGTCATAACTATAATTTTGTTGAAACCTTAAAGTATAAATACAGTTAATGTAGATAATATGTGGAACATTCGAACTTTGCTCGAGCAAAGAATAAAATATATGTCTATATTAAGATAATTAATCACATAATTTTATATTTTACAGTACAAAACTTTGCTCAGAGTATGTTATAAATAATGACACATACCATTGCTTTATCAACTAAGGCTCTCCTGTAACGTTAACTTCAACATATATTATTTGTTCACCATTAAATTATCGTTTTTCCCTGAACTTTACCCTGAATATAGAGAGTAAGTATGAATAAAGTCTCCCCATCTATAGAAAAATTAGCAGATCTTGTTGGCTTTCATAAAAGCTATGTAAATAGTTTTGGTGTTAAACAAACACCTAAGCAGGAAGCTCTTGAAGCGTTATTAAATGCAATGGGATATGACTTAAGTAATGAAGAGCGTTTAGCAGAGCAAATTACTGCTTTAGAAGAAAAACAATGGCGTAACACTTTACCAGCAACACATATCATTAAAAGCACAGCTACAAACCCTTATGTACCTATAAGCTTAGCTCGTTCAGATGATGTGAAATCAATAAAATATATCGTTAAAACCGAACAAGGTGATGTGATTGAAGCTAACCTTGCACTTGATAGCTTAGCGATCATAAAAACGTTAAAGCTAGATAATGAAGATTTTACTCAATACAAACTTAATCTGCCTGATTTAACTGAAGGGTATCATCAACTATCAGTAACAATAAATAGCACAGAATCTCAATGTAACTTAATTATGGCGCCAGCCACTTGCTTTAGTGCTAAAGAAGCTCACAGTAAAAAAGTATGGGGTTACACCACTCAGCTTTATTCAATACGAAGTGAAGATAACTTCGGGATGGGCGACTTTAGCGATTTAAATAACATTATAATTAATACGGCTAAACAAGGTGCTTCAACAGTTGGTCTGAATCCTTTACACCCTTTATATCAAAACAACCCTGAACACATTAGCCCTTATTCTCCTACTAGCCGTTGTTTTCTTAATGTACTTTATATTGATGTTCGTGCGACTCATAACTTTTCAACTTGTCAAAATGCTAGTGATACATTTAACAGTAAAGCTTTTCAATCAGCGTTAGCCTTAGCTAAGACTTGCGACTTAGTTAACTACCCTCTTGTTGCTAAACTAAAGTATGAATTATTAGAGATATTATTTGATGATTTTATCTCAACAGACTCACTGGTTGATGAAAGTAAATGCACACAAGAGTTTGCTCGTTTTATCGAAGAGCAAGGTGAAGACTTATATACATTAGCAACGTTTGAAGCATTGTATGAGCATTTCAGAGGTAAGGATGCTTCAATTTATGATTGGAAATTATGGCCAAAAGAATATCAATCACCTAACACTGATCATATTAAAACTTTTCAAAAGTCTCACGAAAAACGTATTCAATACTTTATGTATTTACAATGGTTAGCTCATGAGCAATTAACCAAAGCAGCTAACTTAACAGCAACTCACAATATGCCTTTAGGGTTATATTTAGATTTGGCTGTTGGTTGTGATGGTTCAGGCGTTGATGTTTGGTCAAATCAAGACGTGTATGTTTCTGGAGCAGCCGTTGGCGCGCCACCTGATGCAATGAATACCTTAGGTCAAAATTGGGGCTTAACTCCCATGAACCCTGTAATGCTAAAAGATCAAGGTTACCTTCCTTTAATAAAAGCCATACGCTGTAATATGAAATATGCAGGAGCTTTACGTATAGATCATATTTTAGGTCTGTTACGTCAGTACTGGGTTGCTCCTGGAATGGGAGCTCATGAAGGTATTTATATTACGTTCCCTCTTGATGATATTTTAAGTATTATCGCGTTAGAATCTCGCCGATCTCGTTGTGTTGTTATCGGAGAAGATTTAGGTACTGTACCTGAAGGTTTTAGTGACATTATCGCTAAATCTGGACTGCTTTCTTACAAGGTTTTATATTTTGAACGTTGGTGGGAAACAGGCTTATTTAAACGCCCTGAATTATATCCGAGTCAATCAATTGCTACCGTTTCAACTCATGACGTACCTACTTTGGTGGGCTGGTGGGCAAGTCGCGATTTAACTTGGCGTAGAGAGCTAGACTTATATCCAAATGACGAATTAAAAGCGCAAGAGCAAAAAGACAGAATAAAAGATCGCCATTTTTTGATCTCAGCGCTTAAAGATGAAGGGACATTATCTGATGATGATATTAACAACGAAACATTAGAAATATCTAACTCAGCACTTAACCTTGCTGTTCAAAAATACATAGCGCTTTCACCAAGTCATATACAATTAATACCAATAGAAGATGGTTTAGAGCTTATTGAGCAAGTAAATATTCCTGGCACAATAGATGAACATCCTAACTGGCGTCAGAAGCTACCCATTGATTTAAATGAAATATGGAAAGCTTCTTCGATATTGAGTATTCAAGCGCTGATGAATAAGGTTAGACCCAAATAACCAGAGCTCGGTTTCATATATTATTCTCTAGCAGCTATTTTTATTTGCTTCATCGTTAGATTTTATTAGCAATAATTCCAATGGATTAGGGAAATCTTAATCCGAGTTCAGGTCAACTAACATATTTATAGCTGCCTATTCACCTACTTGTACGTATTAATAATGAGTTTTAGTACGTACAAGTGAATATAGAAAGCTTTTCAATTTACAATGCCCCGATACTTTTACTGAAACCTGAAGATTTTTATCTCAAGACTCGCTAAAATATGTTCCTATCTCGCACACTCATCTATTAATGGCTCTCTAGATTATTTATGGCTAAAACAAAAATCCAACACACTATTATCAGTTTTGGTATTTACGACAAATGGGATCAGTCTGATAAAGAGCTACCTAAAGTCATCGAATTCACTTTAAATGTATCTGCCAAAACCGATATTGAATTTGGTTTTATTATTAATATAAAGAAAGGCAAAGGTAAAAAGATAACCTACTGTATTTATCATCCAAATATACCGGACGATAACGGAGAGGTTATGCCCCCTTTTACAGGTGACGTTTATATTAAAGATAATAACTGGCACTTTTATCTAGGTGATACTTTATGGGAACCATTAGAGAATAAAATAGGTGATTGGCGTATGACAATAGAATGTGATGAAAAAATAATTGCAGATAAAACGTTCTTTATTAATGAACCTAATAAAATTTTAGATGCTAAATTTTGGAAACGCGCAGGTTATTAACTCTATATGCCTGAGGCTCAAAAAAAGCAGCTACCCAAGCATATAAGAAGCGTAAATTTTAGAAGATAATTGCTATATTATTTTTTCTAAAGAGTTAGATAGAAAGCTTTCGAATTCAGTTTTTCTTATAGGTACAGAGAAATAATAGCCTTGCCCATAATCACAATCAATACTACTTAACATATCTTGTTGCTCTTTGGTTTCTATACCTTCGGCGATCACTTTAATGTTTAACTTTTTCGCCATAACAACCATAGCTTCACATAAAGCTAAATCTTTACTGTCTAATGACATTTTCTGAACAAAGCTTTTATCTATTTTTAAAAAGTCTGTGTCGTAATTTTTTAGATAAGAAAGTGATGAATAACCGGTACCAAAATCATCAATAGAAATAGGAATACCCGATTCTTTAACTTGTTGTAAAATATCGGCTACGCCTTTTTTATTCTCCATCAAAAGATTCTCTGTTATTTCAAAAGCCACAGATTCATTTGAGTGCTTACCATTTACTAAAGTATCCATCCATTGTGTAATGTTGCCCGTATTCATTTTGTATTGTATTGGTGAGGTATTAATACTGACTTGAAAATCAGGGTGAATGATTTTTCTCCATTGCTTCACATCATGTAAAACCTGATTAAATACAAAATCACTAATTTCAATAATTAACCCGGTTTCTTCAGCTAAGGCAATAAAGTCAAATGGGCTAACAATACCTCTAGTAGGATGTTCCCAACGAACTAAGGCTTCCGCTTTATAAACCACATTAGTTTGTAAGTTAATAATAGGTTGGTAAACCACAAAGAATTCTTCGCGCGCAATAGCATTTCGCAAGTCCTGAATCAATTGCATTCTAGCAACAGCTCTATTTCGCATAGATTGAGTGAAATAATGATAGGTATTTCGTCCTAAACTTTTTGCGCCATACATAGCTTGATCTGCATTTTGTAGGAGATCATCTATTTCAGTTCCATCATCAGGATAAATGGTTATCCCAATACTTACTGCACTATGAACCACTTCATTTAACAAATAGTAAGGTAAAGCGATTGAACTAAGTAATTGCTCAGCAACAACTTCTACACAATTATAATCTTTGAGGTTAGACATAATAATAACAAACTCATCACCACCCAACCTTGCCACAATGTCGTTTTTACGAATACTTTGCTTGATTCGTTTAGCTGTTTCTTTAAGTAAGGCGTCACCAATATGATGACCTAAAGTATCATTAACATCTTTAAAATGATCTAAATCTAAAAAAGCGATAGCGAGCTTTTCATTATCACGATTTGCTCGAGCAATAAGTTGCGTTAAATGTCCACGCATCATATTCCTATTAGGTAAACCAGTTAGGCTGTCAAAGTTCGCTTGTTTCCAAATAAGTAAACTATTTTTCTCTCTTTCAATGGAAACACTAGCTAAATGGGCAAATTGCTCAACTAAGAAAAAGTCCTGATCTGTAGGTTTATATTCTATACGGTGATAAATACCAAACACACCAATAACTTCGCCTTTAGAGCTTATAACAGGTTCAGCCCAGCAAGCTTTTAAGCCTGCTTCATCAGCCATATTGATCATTCCACTTAAACGGTGATCTTGACTAATATCTTCAACAATAATTCTTTTTCCATAGAAAGCGGCAGTTCCGCAAGTCGAACTCTCGGGACCAATCTCAGAATTATGTATTTGTTCTACCATTCCAGCAGGCAAATTAGGTGCCGCTCCCACCATTAAAAACTTCCCTGATTTATCAAAAAGCGAGATACCACAATAAACATTTGAGTTTTCTTGCTCGACACTTTTAACAATAAATTCTAAAACATGAGACAGTGGATGTGAGCCAACAATCATCTCTAATGTTTTGTTTCGCAGGCGTCCCCAACGTTCACTTTTAATTAATGAACTGTGTTTTTCACTAATATTACGAGCCGCAAAATAAGAAAACATATTTGCCGTAAGTAATGTAGCGGTGATACTACAGAAGTGGAATATCGACAGATGAGTGAATGTAATAGCACTTGCAATAATCAGAAACAAAGTACTTAAAATAACAGCAAGCCTTATGGGCAATAGATAATAGCAGGCAATAATAACTGGATATTCCCAGTAAATTTGCATGGGTCCTTTCATCCAAAGCAAAGTGACAACTGACAACAACATAAATATAGCGAGAAACTCTCCAGCTTTTCCTACATTTCTTGTTTTATAGACATAAACAAAAAGAGAAATAAAAGTGAGAACAATCAAGAGGTCTAATGCAACGGTGTACCAATCTTCTTGGTAAACTCGAACTAGCATTAATAAGACGATGACAAATGCACCGGAAGAAGTGAAGTATAAGAGTAAGGTCTCTTTAATTGAGCGTTCTATCATCAGTGCTCACCTAAAACTTTCAAAAACATAAAATCCTTTTATTTGCTTCAAGCTTAAACTGACCTAGTATGCGATTAAAATACAAAAACTAGACAATAAGATAAGAATAACAACTACTTTATATAATAGGACTAAATAACGATTAAACCAAGGAGAAATACGAATATAAACGTTAGTATAGTTAATACAGCACTTATAACTAAAACCAAGTATCATTAACTTCGGCTTGATAATCTCTGCCTTCAAATTTATGATGGCACTATCTCCTTTCTTTGATGAAACTAACTTAATTTCATCAGTATTAATTCTCTTAGTAGGAACTCTCTTTGGAACATTTAATTTGGAATATTGATCCGGTATTGGTCTCTTTCGGCGCAATAAAAATTCACTGGTATGGCGTATTATTTTCTGCCGCTATACTTTCTGGTTTACAAGTCATGAAATGGATTTATAAAACAGAAAACATAGAGCTTGATACTTTAGATACTCTATTAGGTTATGTTGTTGTTGGTATCATTGTTGGCGCTAGATTAGGTCACTGTTTTTTCTACGACCCTAGCTATTACTTCGCCAACCCAATGAAAATACTCGCAATATGGGAAGGTGGATTAGCCAGCCATGGCGGTGGGTTAGGTGTTATTCTTGCTATTGGTTTATATGTAAAAAAATACAAAGTTAGTTATTTATGGATTTTAGATAGATTAGCAATAGGTACAGCATTATTTGGTGTTTTTGTTCGTTTCGCTAATTTCATTAATTCAGAAATATTAGGTGTTCAAACCAATGTGCCTTGGGCGGTTATTTTCGCTCGAATAGATAACGTTCCACGACATCCAGCACAGCTTTATGAAGCCTTCGCTTATTTATTTATATTTATTACTCTTATTGGTTTATATAAAAGGTTCAAAAGTAAATCTCCTAATGGATTATTACTAGGCACATTTTTGATCCTTGCTTTTACCGCTCGATTTTTAATTGAATCTGTAAAACAAAAGCAAGCGGCTTATAGTTCAGAGTTTATTTTGAACACAGGTCAAATGTTAAGTATCCCATTTTTTATCGCTGGTATTGTTTTAGTTGTATTAGCACTAAAAAAACTAAACCAACCTCAAACCGTTTCAAATAAGAAGTATAAATAAATGAGTAAAAAACATTACGTTATTTGGAAAGGTAAACAAACAGGTGTTTTTGACACTTGGAGTACAGTGCAATCATTAGTTGCAGGAATGAATGATGCTCAGTATATGGGGTTTGCATCTAAGTCAGAAGCCGATGCAGCATTTAAAGAAACATATACTAGAGCTTTAATGAAACGTTCTTTAGCCAAAGGTGATAGTGCAAGCTCAAAGCCAGCACCTGTTGCTAAATCTTCGCCAGTAAAAAGCACTAAAAGCTCACTTAACTTTGCTGATTACAATATATATTGCGATGGAGCATGTTCACCTAACCCTGGTAAATCAGGCTCAGGTGTTGCTATATATGAAAAAGAGCAAGTAATTGAGCTTTGGTATGGTTTGTATGAGAAAAATGGTACTAACAATACCGCTGAATTACATGCCTTACATGAAGCATTAAAAATGGCTGCCACCTACATCCAACTAGAGCACTCAGTGCAAATACTCTCTGATTCTAAGTATTCAATTGATTGCATTACCAAATGGGCAAAAGGTTGGAAGAACAAAGGCTGGACGAGAGGAAAAGGCGAAGAAATAAAGAATTTAGAAATCATAAAAAGCTGTTACGCGCTTCATGAAAAGATAAAAAATAACGTGACCATTTCCCATGTAAAAGGTCATGCAAATATTGAAGGTAATGAACTATCTGATAGAATGGCGGTTTTGGCGAGAACTCAAGCTGAAAAAGGTTTTATTAAATACTCTCAAACCATTGAGATACATTCAATACTTGCTATGGCACCCGGTTAAAACCTAGAGTAAATCAATAATAAGAACATTTAATTGCCGTTAAATATTTATATCAAAGATCATAAGTAGTTAGTTTGATATCAAGTGATTTTGTTCTGCTTTAGTCTTATTTAAAGTAAAGCAGAAAATGAACAACGTCTACAAATGTTAATCAGTTATTGAAAAGAATATAAAACTAAGGGATAGTTGTAAAAATATAATGGAAGAAATAACGCCATGTTTTATATATGGATTGTAGTTATCACCTAAATAATATTAAAGACTTATGTTGCATATTGATGAAAAAGTAATTGAGGATATAGAACGTGGTTTCTCAATACCTGCTCAACCTAAATTACTTCAAGAACTACAAGATTTAATTACCAGAGAAGAACCTGAATTAAACCTTATAGCTAAAACAATATCGCAAGATGTTGCCATATCATCAACGGTTTTAAAAACCATAAACTCGCCTGTTTATGGTTTATCCAGAACAGTTTCCGATATTCCTAAAGCGGTTCGATATATAGGTTTAGATGGCATAGTCACATTAGTTACTTGTAGCTTAATCAAACAAACCTTTGAACAAAAAGATTGCTCCATCGCTTTAGGTGAATTTTGGGCAAACTCGACAAGCATAGCAAATGTGTGTGTTCAAATTGGTAACACATTAAAACAAGCTATTTCAAAAGATATATTATTTTCGTTAGGCTTATTTCATGACTGTGGCATTCCTATTATGGCAATGAAGCACCCTGAATATCATAAAACTTTTGCACGCGCGTTAAAGTTTCCAAATATTCCAATTACCACGATTGAAGATACGACTTACAAAGCGAATCACGCGACTATTGGTTATTATGTTTCAAGTTCTTGGCGTTTACCAAAAGACATATGCCAATTAATTTTAGCTCACCATGAAAGGGATTTTATTGATAATCCTTTCAGTCGTATTCAAAAGTTTTACTTTTCTATTTTAAAAATGGCTGAGAATATTGTACATCAAAAGAGGTACACAAAAGATACGCCAGACTGGACGTTTTTGAAGGACAAAGTACTTAATTTATTAGTATTAACGGAAGATGAATATATTGAGATATTGAATAATGCCGATGAAAATATTCAATGTGCTTAACCTTGTAACTTTAATCTTATACTTTAGCCGAACAACCTTATAGTCTGCATTCAAAACAAACTTCTCGTATACCCCTATTTTTCTACCATTTAATTAACCATATACTTCTTGTATTAAATATCATGATATAAATGCAGTTAGATTAATCACTTATTTATTGAACCCTATATTAAACAGTGTATCAAACTCTTTATTAACTTCTGTTTGATACACTAATAAATATTAAGCTTACTCAGGTTATTTAATAAAATCTGACCACTTAACGAGTAACTCGTTGAAGTCTTCAATTCCACATTCTGCAGAGCTATCAAAGTCGGTATTCAAGCCTTCTTCAATTTCTACGTTTTCTAAGTTATGTTCAATTTGTTCAAAATTGGTATTTGAAATAATACGAACAGAATCTTCACTAAAAATAAGTGTATATTCAACACCGTTTACAAAAACATCTTTATTTTTTCGTTCATCGAGGTTGGCTATAACTTCCAATAATGTAGTTAATTTAGCTTTATCTTTGCCCAATTCTACTTCTAGCCATGGCCCCATTATTTCATGTTCCATTGAAAACCTAGCTGTTGCAGATCCTGTTAATGAATCATGTAAAAAGTCGTATTCCATAAATCTCTCATTACTAAAAAATAACTTAACGTTGTTAACAATAATTATAGCAAACTTATTAACTTCTCCCCTTTCAAATAGATACTTAATTTAAGGAAAAACGTAATAAAAAATGTCGAATCATGATAAATAAAAAACGCCATATACTATGACTTTTTCTAGAATTCACTCCGCTATAAAAATATAGAACTAACATTACAATTGCTAATAATACTCATTCATTGTCCGACAGGTTTAACCAGAGGGATAAGCATTGATTAAACGTGACAGCTTATCTAAACTAAATTGTTTTTAGTTACTTCTAGAAGTCTATATTAAGTGTAAAAGATATATCCTTTATCGTTCAAGATACATGCTTCAGAGCGGTAATGAATATGCACAACACATATAAGTATAGTTTCTACAAGGTATAACCATGATGAATAGTGTTTATTTTATCAAATGATTCATAGTAGATAAAAAATCAGGTAAAATAGACCTAAAAAATTTGCCCCAGCTAATTATCATATTATTAGCGCCTTATAGCTAAAGAGAGAGTATCAGATGAGCCTGTATTTAGAATATATAGCAGAAATTAAAAATCGTAAAGAAGAGCTAGGTTTAGCGCCTAAGCCAATTGATGGTGCTGAATTACTAGCTGAAATCATCGAACAAATTAAAGACCAAGGGAATGAATATCGCGCTGATTCTCTTAACTTCTTTATCTATAACACATTACCAGGCACAACAAGTGCTGCTGGTGAAAAAGCTGCATTTTTGAAAAAAATCATCTTAGGTGAAGAAACCGTAGCAGAAATTACTCCTGAATTTGCTTACGAATTACTATCACACATGAAAGGTGGCGCATCTATTGGTGTACTACTTGATCTAGCATTAAGCGATGATGTTGCATTATCAACGCCAGCTACAGCAGTATTAAAAACTCAAGTATTTTTATACGATGCTGATACAGCTCGCCTTGAAGCGGCTTACAAAGCAGGAAATGCAGTAGCTAAAGATATTTTAGAAAGCTACGCTAACGCTGAATTCTTTACAAAATTACCTGATATTGCAGAAAAAATTGAAGTAGTAACTTACATTGCTGGTGAAGGTGATATTTCAACTGATTTACTTTCTCCTGGTAACCAAGCACATTCACGTGCAGACCGTGAGTTACACGGTAAATGTATGATCACTCCAGAAGCTCAAGATGAGATTCAAGCTTTACAAGCTAAGCACCCTAACGCAAAAGTAATGCTTATTGCTGAAAAAGGTACTATGGGTGTTGGTTCTTCACGTATGTCTGGTGTGAATAACGTTGCACTTTGGGCGGGTAAACAAGCTAGTCCATACGTTCCATTTATCAACATTGCACCTGTAGTTGCAGGTACAAATGGTATTTCTCCAATCTTCTTAACAACGGTTGATGTTACTGGTGGTATTGGTCTTGATCTTAAAAACTGGGTTAAGAAAACAGATGCAAACGGTAAAAACGTTGTTGACGAAAATGGTGATGCTGTTTTAGAAGAAGCTTATTCTGTTGCTACTGGTACAGTATTAACAATTAATACTAAAGCTAAACAACTTCTAAATGGCGATAAAGTACTGGCAGATATTTCTTCAGCTTTCACTCCACAGAAAGTTGAATTCATGAAAGCTGGCGGTTCTTACGCTGTTGTATTCGGTAAAAAATTACAAACTTTTGCTTCTGAAACTCTAGGTGTTGCAACTAAACTTGTTTTTGCTGCTTCTAAAGAGATATCTCATGAAGGTCAAGGCTTAACAGCTGTTGAGAAAATATTTAATAGAAATGCTGTTGGTGTTCTTTCTGAAACCGATCTTCACGCAGGTTCAGATGTTCGCGTTAGAGTAAACATTGTAGGTTCTCAAGATACTACGGGTCCTATGACATGCCAAGAGCTAGAAGCGATGGCTGCTTCTACTATTTCTCCATTAGTTGATGGTGCATATCAGTCTGGTTGTCACACAGCATCAGTCTGGGATAGCAAAGCTAAAGCAAACATTCCTAAATTAATGAGCTTTATGAACAAGTTTGGTCTTATCACAGCTCGTGATCCTAAGGGTGCATACCCTGCGATGACTGATGTTATTCATAAAGTATTGAATGACCTTACAATAGATGATCGCGCTATCATCATTGGTGGTGACTCTCATACTCGTATGTCTAAAGGTGTAGCATTCGGTGCCGATTCAGGTACTGTTGCAGTCGCTCTTGCTACAGGTGAATCGGCTATGCCAATTCCAGAGTCAGTAAAAGTAACATTTAAAGGCACAATGCAAGGTCACATGGATTTCCGTGATGTTGTACATGCAACTCAAGCTCAAATGCTTAAACAGTTTGGTGGTGAGAACGTATTCCAAGGCCGCATAATCGAAGTACATATTGGTACTTTATTAGCTGACCAAGCATTCACATTTACCGATTGGTCTGCAGAAATGAAAGCAAAAGCTTCAATCTGTATTTCAAACGATGAAACATTAATCCAATCAATAGAGCTTGCTAAGAGCCGTATCCAGATCATGATCAAAAAGGGTATGGAAAACGCAGCAGGTACACTTACTGGATTAATCGCATTAGCTGACAAACGTATTGAAGAAGTTAAATCAGGAACTAATCCAGCATTAGCACCTGATGATAATGCTAAATACTATGCAGAAGTTGTTATTGACTTAGATGTTATCGATCAACCAATGATTGCTGACCCTGATGTTAACAACGATGATGCATCTAAGCGTTATACTCATGACGTTATTCGCCCTGTTTCATACTACGATGGTAAGCCTGTAGATTTAGCATTCGTTGGCTCTTGTATGGTTCACAAAGGCGATATGCAAATCATCGCTCAAATGTTACGCAACATTGAAAAACAAAGTGGAAAAGTTGAATTTAAAGCACCACTAGTAGTAGCTCCACCAACGTACAACATTGTTGATGAACTTAAAGCTGAAGGCGATTGGGACATCTTACGTAAGTATTCTGGTTTTGAATTTGATGATGCAAACCCTAAAGGCGCTGCACGTACTAAGTACGAAAACATCATGTATCTTGAACGCCCAGGTTGTAACTTATGTATGGGTAACCAAGAGAAAGCTGAACCGGGTGATACGGTTATAGCGACATCTACACGCTTATTCCAAGGTCGTGTTGTAGCAGATACTGCTGAGAAAAAAGGTGAGTCACTATTAGGTTCAACACCTTTAGTTGTACTTTCATCTGTTCTAGGTCGCTTCCCTACAATCGAAGAATATAAAGCTGCTGTAGAAGGTATCGATTTAACTCGCTTTGCTCCTCCTACAGAAGAAATGACGACTAAGTATGTACCAATTAAAATGGTATAAACCTTACTAAGCTAAGTACTTTATTTGACAGATAGGTAAGGTACTTAATTAGAAGTAGAACAAAAAATAGGGTGACTATTTTAGTTTGGCAAGCTTAACACTTGCGAATAACTAAAATAGTCACCCTTTTTTATAGAGGTAATTTAAATCACTCTACTTATGTGTAACACATAAATGACTACTCTATAAAAATCAATAATACTTAACCTACAACCAGTCAGACAGGTAGTCGGTTAGCTTGTCTTTTATTTTTTCTTCTATTGCATCATCTACCGTTTCTTCTACCTTCCCTTCTGTACTTTCTTCAATATTTTCGGGTAAGTCTGTTATTTTATCTTCAAGTTTTTGCTGCATTTTGTCAAAAAATGATTTCTTTTCTGGTTGTTGTTCAAATTCTTTTTCTAAAGCTTCTAACGCAACTTCTGCTTTTTCAACGTCTAACTCTATACTTTGTGCTGCAGTATCAGTACTTTCCACATTAAGGTTTAATTTCATGAAATTAGTTACTGATATTTTTTTATAAGTAGATGGCGCTAAAAATGTTGATGATGGTAAATTAGACAATTCTATTTTAACGACTTCACTAAAGTTTCCGTCATCATCTGAATCAAGATTAGCAGTTTCCCCTTTTTCAAAAGCATAAACCAAACTACCTTGAATAGTTTTAAGTGGATACACATTCGCAGTAAGCGCTTTGTACTCTTCAGAATCCGAATATGTTTCGTTATCACCTCCAAATACAGAACAAGATAGATCAAAACTGTTTAACGTTAATAAATGTTCGACTTCTTTAAGCAGTTTTTTATCGCTACTTAACCATATGTATTCTACTACCTCATCTCCTGCGGTAATCTTATATTGAGTCGTTTTATAACCAGCGATTATCTCTCCATGCTTTTGTTCAATAATGTCCACAGCGGGATTTCTAGCTGCATGAAACTCGGCTTTCTCTGCTGCTGTCATTCCTTCTATACTTCTCGCAATAATAGCATCACGCATAGCATTCATATCGATACTAGCTCCATCATTACCAGAATGTTCTGTAAAAAAAGATTTCATTCCTTCGCAATACTCCTCTGGACTAGTTTGAATATAAACTTTATGCTCATCCGATATCATTGTTATTCTTTCATTATCCCAATCAAAAATAGCTGTGTTATCTTCTTGATACTCAACTTTCATTAAACCTTGTTTAATAAAAAGTTTTTCACCACTTATGTTAGTTTGAACAATGTCGGCATAACAGTTAGAAATAAAAGATAATGATAAGGTAAATGCTATTACCGTAGAGCTGAGTTTATAGTTGATTTTCATGAAGTGTCCTTTGTATTTTCATGTGGATTTAATCGTTATTGATTGGTTGCCTAGTAAACTCATTAAGTTTACTCATTCTTATCAAACTTATCTTTCCAATAGAACAGTTCAATAGAGATGGCCAAACAAGTCGATAAAGTTCATCGACTTGTATTTAGTATTATTTCGACATCTCGGTTTTCAGTCAAGCTCTAGCGCTATTTTTATAGCTAGGACGGAACAAATTCTTTTGTTAAAGAATAGTGGAAATTACAACACTCCAGTTCATGTCCTACTTATAGTGAATGAGCGTTATCCAATAGAAAACATATCTGTTTTTCCTGTAAAATCGACAAAAAAGGATTATATAAATTACTATCTTCACGTTTTTATACGTACTTAATCATAAATGGCGTAGGCGTGAAAAATAAGACTCCACTTTTAACAAATATTACAACCATCTGTAATAGTGTTTTCATCTTCAAACGTTGTTAATCTTGTGGGTATTTAGACTATAATTAGAATCTAAATCAGCTTTACTAGAACGTAACCTAAGAGCCTCTCGGCATTATCAGAAGTATTACTAGCACTTAGCTTAATTAGCAACTTCTGCGGGACATTCTATATTAGCTTGCAGTGATGCAGGAATGAAACTTGTGATATAACGCTCATCATTGTAACTTTCTACACCATCTAATACTTCAATCTTAAACCCGTAGTTTCTACAAAGTTTAAATGATTGACGCACTAAAAATGTAGCCAAAGATGAAAAGCGGGTTTTACTGGTAGACCGAATAGTTAGACTATATGAATTATCGCTGTTTTTATGTTGCTCAAACTGAACGCTATGGTCGAAATCCCAAATAGTACCATCAACAACACTGCGTTTATCATCAAATATCTGAGCGCACCCAGAAATAAAAAAGACTAAAAGAACTAATACTGTTTTCATATTTATCTCCTATAAAAAGCTCATTGCATACTTAATAATACACTATTCAACAAATGAATGAATATAATGGTTAAGAGGTACAACGAGCTGTTATGAAACATTATTGAGGCAAAACACCAAATTAACATTTTGCCTCAGGTTGAAACCTACCTATTGAATATTCATTTTATTTTTGATCATTACACAACGTTCATCACTTTGAAGCGCCATTAATAATGAACGTTTTGTTCCTGACGATATATCGGTAAATGTATTCGCCGCTTTTTGTAAACGCTGTACGCTTTGCTCTGAACAGTTCATTGGGATCAGGTAACGTCCATAATTTCTCATGAAAGTATGATCATTAGCTGCATCAATGGCTACTAAAGTATTGATGCGCTGTTCTGCTGTAAGCTCAGATAAGTTATTTTGTTCTGAAGTATATAATACTGTCATTGCTGAGCGTAATTTTGAAAACTGCATATCTGTATTACTGTCATGAATTTTAGCTAACCAGTTATCTTTAGTCGCTTTATTTGGAACAATAACTTCAGCTTCAATAGCCGATTTTAATCCAGTATCTGAACCATCAGATTCTAACTCTTTAGCTATAAGTTTATCTGCACCGTTATACTGGAATCGACTTAACTGTTTAATGATATCCCAACGTAAATCTTGGTTAATGACTAAACCATCAATCACTTTCTTACCTGTTAGTAATTCATGTAAGTTAGTTAAACTATCCTTTGTACTAGTTACATTAACGTAGGCATCGAACCATCTACGCATATTGTTACCTGAATGATGTACGGTATTATTCCAAGCAAGTTGCTCTAGTTTTAATGCCATGCTTTTAACATACGTGTGATTTGTACCGTATATTTTATTTAAATACGATTTGCTTAACTCAAGTTGACCAATCACTTGACCTAAAATCGTATAGTCTTGCTCTTCAGAGATATTTTTTAACGCAACATCTAAATAGCTATTAAGAGCTAGTTGACCATCGCGAACGCTATCCCAAAGACTTTGCCACAACATAGAACGTAAAAGCGGATCTTCTACTTTATTTACATGTTCTTTAGCTGTTTCAAAAGATTTATCATCAAGTTGTACTTTTACAAATCCCCAATCTTCATAGTTTGGATAAACTAAATCAGGACATTGCACACCATTTAATTCAGTAACCTTAGTTGTTTTACCGTTATAAATATAAGGTAAAGACTTAACTTTATTGAGTTTATTACCTTCAATATTGAAAAGTGCTAGCTGGATTTTTTGCTCACGTAATGTTTGTGTTGCTTCATCAGGTGTTTGGTTAATTTCGAAATGAGTGATTACATTATTAACACATTCAAATCTAACATTAATGGTGTTCACTCCAGCGTTGTATAACCACTGCTCTTTCCAAGTATCTAAGTTACGATTACTTGCTTTAGCTAAACTTCCAATAAAATCATCTAAAACAGCGTTTTTATAAGCATTTTCACTCAAGTACTGGTGTATGCCTTGTCTAAAGGTTTCTTTGCCTAATAAAAAGCGTAATTGGTTTAACGCAGAAGCACCTTTTGAATAAGTAATAGCGTCAATATTATCAAAAGCGTTTGCCGTTGAAGGAATAGGAACTTCTATCGGGTGAGTTGTTACACTTTGGTCAGCACGGTAAGCTCCTTGTTTACCACCTGCATAAAAAGTTCTCCATGCGGCAGTAAATTCTGTTGCTTCGGCTGTTGCTAAAGTTGCCATAAATGCAGCAAAACTTTCGTTTAACCACAATCCATTCCACCATTTCATGGTAACTAAGTTACCAAACCATTGATGTGCCATTTCATGCATGATCACATTAGCAAGACGTTCACGTTTGCTTTTGCTCATTTCGCCGTTCGTTAAAAAGCTACCTTCAGCAAAAGTAATAGCTGCAGCATTTTCCATCGCGCCATATAAAAAATCAGGTACTAATACTTGATCGTATTTAGCAAATGGATAATCAACGCCATAATAGCTTTCAAAAAACGTTATACCTTGAGTGGTATATTGGAACCAATCACTTGGTTTTACTTGATCAGCAACCGATTGACGCACAAATAAACGTAATGGATATTTAGCGTTATTATCTTCCCACACTTTATATGGACCTGCATGAAGAGAGAAGTTATAAGGGCTTAATTTAGGTGTTTCGGCAAAGTACCAAGTATTCACTTGACCTTTTTTCTCAACACGACTTTCTTTCATTGCCGTTATTACAGACCAATCTGCGGGTGCTGATACTGACATAGTATAAGTTGCTTTAAGATCAGGCTGATCAAACAAAGCAAACATCTGCTGTGCTGCCGCAGGCTCAAAGTGTGAATATAAATAAACTTTGTCATCTACAGGATCTTGAAAGCGATGTAACCCTTCACCATCAGTACTGTGTTCACGAGTAAAGCTCACACTTACTTTGTTATCCCCTTCTACCAGTACATTGGCAGGTAAGGTAATAAACCATTGGTTATATTTTGGTGTTACCGCTTTGCCATTAACCAATAATTGAGTTATTTGTGCATCATTTAAATCAATCGTTAACGGGATGTTTGCATTATCTAATTGAAAGTTAATATGAGAAGTTGCTGCGAAGACGCTCTTTTCAGATAAAGAAAACTCTAAATTATAGTTAACATTAGAAACTCTGGCTGAGCGAGAGAAAGCTTGTTCTTGAGACAAGTAAGCATTTTCAGCTCTTTGTTGCACAGTTGATTTGTTTTCATCTTTTGAATTACCACTTAATTGACAAGCAGATAGTAGTAAAATAAAAAACGATGAAACTACGGGACGAAACAGGTTCATTCGTAAATCCTTATAAAATATGTTTATTTAATTTTTGATGCTTAACTATCCTAATAAAACGATATAACACTAATCGACTTTATTTATAAATAGCATACAAATATTCCCCTCTTAATAACCAACTCCATCGCACACACATTAAAATAAATACAATATCTTAATAATTACATTTATTAAGATATAGCTTAAGTACTTAGTGATTAAACATGCTGAATGAACAATTAATAAGAGGAATTGTTGTAAGATAAAATTTTATCTTGGGTCTGTTGGATTTTTCACGATTAAATATTTATCGATGTAATTCAACAGCCACAGTAACTTAAGTATATCTTAGAAACAAAAAAGACACCTAAAAAGGTGTCTTTAAATAATAATAAAAATTGTAAACATACGTTAACAGAGAAAATTAATTACTCTTTGATAAAGCTTTTTACATTAGTTTCTAAAGGATAGTAATAATCAGCATCTTTGATCATAGTTAACTTATCTTTTAACCATTTTTCGTTAACACTTTTACTGTAGTTCAAATAAAGTTTATTTTCATAAATATGAAAAGCATCAGGATCTATTCGAACCGTGTTACCTTCATCAACCATTGCATAGGCGCACCAACCACCATATTGCGGTGCATACTTTTCTGGAGCAGCTTCAAATAGCGCTTTATTTTCTTTGTTATCAAAATACCAATAAGCATCGCGCCATTTAACTTTAAACGCTTTATCGCCTTCTACTGCTTTATTTTGGGTGAAGTAGGCAACTGTATCGTAACCATCAATAGCAATACTATTAAAACGCCCTGTGTTGACAGCATCATCAACAGCGAAAGCTGACAAACTGAAAAACATCATAATTATTGCAGCGGCTTGAACTGACTTTTTAACTAAAAACATCTTTATTTTCCTTAAAAATAAATAACTACTTATAAGATAGGTTATGAAGGATTTTTCTTTCGCGTAATTTCTAACATTCTATTTAAATAGTAAATTAATCGATCTAAAACCTATCTTATGATGTAAATTGATTATTTAAAACTAGATTGAATCATCTACAATTTTTAATAAAAAAGCCCTCTATTTGTATGTAAATAGAGGGCTAATAATGTTCGATTTATTAAAGAAAACGTTAGAACGGTTTTAATCTAAATGTTCTTTTAAAAACCCTCCTATTTTTTTAAATGCATCTAAACGATTACTAGGTTCATCTAAATAATGAGTTCCATATTTATACTCTATGTATTCTACATCAAGTCCTGCTTTCTTAGCTTTATCATAAAAATTGGAGGATTGATCTAATCTAACTTGTGTATCATAAGTACCATGAATAAGTAGAATCGGCGCTTTAATTTTATCAAGATAATTAATTGCAGATACACTTGCTAATTCTTTCGCTACTTCACTCTTTGAAGGATCGCCAATTTCGTTAATAACATGAGCACGTAAACCTCCTTCCCAACGATAATCATCTTCAGCTAATTCTAGTAAATCACTTACACCGGCAACACTAACAATACATTTAAATGCATCAGGTTTTTGGAACGACGCTGTTAGAGCCACATAGCCACCATAACTATAACCAGCTAAACAAGCGTTATCAGTATTAACCAGTTTTTGAGTTTTCAACCAATCAAAGGCATCATATACATCTTCTTGCATTAATTTACCCCACTCGCGAAAACCTGACACTTCAAAGTCAGAGCCAAAACCACCCGAGCCACGATAATTCATTTGTAGAACAGCATAACCTTTACTTACGAAAAATTGAACAAAGGTATTAAAATATTGGTAATCTCGAACACCGATAGGGCCACCGTGAGGCCATACAATTACAGGTGTTTTTTTAGGGCTAGCATTATGTGGCAAGGTTAAGTAACCAGAAAGTTCTGTTCCATCTTTTGCTTTATAGCTATAAGGAGTTACATTAGGGAAGTTTTTGTTTGTTAAATAAGGATATTGTGTAAACCAAACCCCTGCTTTTTTAACATTTAAATCCATCCATAGAAATTTACTTGGGCTGTTATCACTGGCAGCTAAAATAAGCATTCTTTGCTTGTTTTGACTAAGGCTATAAATACTTGTCTCGAAGTTTTTAAATGTATTTTTAACTAATGTTGCAATATTATTGTCAGCATCTTCTATGTAGTGACTTCTGCGGAAGTTATCAAAATAATAAACACCTAAAACTCTATCTCGATCAGCAGAGTATATAACGCCTTCAATATCATATTTATCATGGCTATAAATAATACTATCGAATTCACCTTTTTCTATATCATATTGCCATAAAGAGGCTCTACGAGTTTCTCTATCACTAATAACCAATAATTTATTGTCTTGTACTATAATAGGTCTGAAGGTTTCACCTTTATATGCTTTTTTCTTATGTAATAAACTCCATTCAGATGATGCATCTTTTCGATACCAAATGGTTCTTACATCACGTTCAACTTTGTCTGTACCATAACCAAAAACAACAACACCTTCACTGTTTACAACCCAAGAATGAACATTATATGTATTAGCAAATAGCTTCTCTAAACTACCGTCGTTAACATTAAATTTAAAAACAGCGTGATCTTTATCTCGTTTATCATATAACTGAACTAAAATATGCTCTTTATCATTTTTCAGTAGCGAAACTAAACTAACATCTCCTGCTGCAATTTTTTCCCAGTTATTTAGATCTCTTCGTCCTCGTTGTTTAATTTCTCGTAAATTTTTACCGTCAATATCTATGGCAAATAAGCGTGTCATTCTAAAATAACGGTCGACAATCCTTTCCGAATAACTTGCAGAAACTAATACACGTTTCTCATTTATCCAATAAACATTATCTATCCTATCTTTAGCTTTTTTAAGCTTAACGAGAGTTGTAATTTCTTGACCGCCAAAATCACTCAAAATAACACTAGGACCATCATCTGTATTATAAATAGCAACGATCTTATTACCATCAGGTGAAACAGATGGTCTTTCAAACATAGGTAGAACACCGAAGTCTTTGTAGGAGAGTAGTGACTGAGCAGAGAAACTGCTAAAGGCAATACTATAAATAGCTATTGCTAAAATGAATAAACGCTTCATTAATACATCCTTGTTAATTTAAATATGGAAAATTATATTTTGCCTAATAAAAACAAAAAAGCCAATATAAATATTGGCTTGTGGGACGGAATTCTCAATCCTGATAAACTAAAAAAGCATCTAAAAAAATTTTATACTATTTAAAATCAGCATCTTTGTCGTCACCAACAACATGCTCTAGTTTAAGCTTTCTCACTCCTCTAATAGTGGTAAAAGGCCCAGAAAAAGCATAAATAACGAAAATGATGAGTAATACATTTTCAGGACTTGAGGCAACAATAACAAACGCAAGAACGATCAGTAGAACAACAACAAAGTTTACCTTTCCTTTCCAGTCGACATCTTTAAAGCTGCTATACCTGAAGTTACTCACCATCAGCAAACCTGTAATAATAGTAATTACGCCAACAATGTAACCATAATCTTGACCGACAATTTCGTACGACGAACCAACCCAGACTAAACTTGCAATAACGCCAGCGGCTGCCGGACTTGCTAAACCTTGAAAATAACGTTTATCAGCAACACCAACCTGTGTATTAAAGCGAGCTAATCTAAGTGCTGCACTTGCTACAAAGACAAAAGAAGCTAACCAACCAAATTTTCCAAAGTCATCTAATGCCCAGTTATAAGCAACTAATCCTGGTGCAATACCAAATGACACCATATCTGCCATGCTATCGTATTCAGCTCCAAATTCACTTTGCGTATTTGTCATTCTTGCAACTCGCCCATCTAAGCCATCAAATACCATAGCAACAAATATTGCGATAGCTGCACTTTCAAAGTGCCCATTCATAGAAGATACGATGGCATAAAATCCAAAAAACAAACCTGCCGTTGTTAATAAATTAGGTAAAAGATAAATACCTTTATTAGGTGTTTTTTCATTTGAAGAGTTTTGTGTCATTTTAAAACCATTAGGTTATACAAGGTGTTTGCGTAAATTTACCATAAGTCTAATTCACAACGATAGAATATTTACTATTATTACGCTTAAAAAGCATAAAATGTTTGAATTATTACTAGGGAATGTTATAGATTCATATTACACATTCTTAAGTAGATTTATAAACATCATAATTTACTTACTGATTTAAAAAATAAAAAGAGTTTAAAAATGAAATATTGGTCTGCAGGTTTATTACTTGCTTTTAGTTTGAATACTTTCGCCGATGGTATTATTTATAGATGGGTTGATGAAAGTGGTATTGTTCACTTTACTCAGCATCAACCTGCTGTAGGTGATTATACTGAATTGACCATGGCTAATACTCATTTATCAAATACTGATAAGAAAGATAATACGCCGAAAGAAACAAAAAGCTTAGTATCTCAGCCAGATAAAAAAGAAACGGAAGCTTCTGAAAACTTAACGATTGATACAGCTAAAAAATGTGAAGAAGCTAAGAAAAACTTAGCTACGTTAAGTGACTTTAATAGGATCCGCTTTGTAAATGCAGATGGCGAGACTCAAGTATTAGATAAAGAAGCACAGAAAGAGCAACTCGTTATTAATCAAGAACGAGTTGATCTTTTCTGTAAAAAATAACTTATGTAATTGTAAAAGTTAGTTTCTCATCTAGCAGTTCTATTCTAATAACACTCTCTTGAGTAATGTCTCCCGCCAGCAGTGATTGAGCTAGCGGGTTTTCAATTTCCTGTTGGATAACTCTTTTGAGTGGTCTTGCACCGAAAAAATGATCAAACCCAATGGTACCAATATAATGTAACGCTTCTTCAGATATAGTGAGTGTTATATCTTTATCTTTTAAACGTTTCGCAAGTAATTTAATTTGTATGCCCGCTATTTTCTCAATCTGACTTGTTTCTAGTGGATGAAATACAACAGATTCATCAATTCGGTTAATGAATTCAGGCTTAAAGTATTGATGAACTTCTTCCATCACCTGACTTTTCATTAATTCATATTGTTTTTCTGCACTAAACTTTTGGATAACATCAGAACCAATATTAGATGTCATGATGATCACTGTATTTTTAAAATCAACCGTTCTTCCCTGCCCATCAGTCAATCTTCCGTCATCAAGTACCTGAAGTAAGATATTAAAAACATCATGGTGTGCTTTTTCTATTTCGTCCAACAAAATAACTGAATAAGGTTTACGACGTACAGCTTCTGTTAAATAGCCGCCCTCTTCATAACCAACATAACCAGGAGGAGCACCGATAAGACGAGCAACAGAATGCTTTTCCATAAACTCTGACATATCTATTCTTATTAAAGAGTCTTCACTATCAAATAAAAAGTTAGCCAGTGACTTCGTTAATTCTGTTTTACCTACACCCGTTGGACCTAAGAATAAAAAAGATCCTATGGGTTGATCAGGATCTGATAAACCAGCTCTTGATCTTCTAATAGCATTTGATACTGATTCTACCGCTTCATTTTGTCCGATAACTTTCTCATGTAAGCTATCTTCCATGTTTAACAATTTTTCTCGCTCTTGTTCTAGCATTTTTGAAACAGGAATACCTGTAGCCTTACTTAAAACATCGGCAATTTCGGCTTCAGTTACTTTATTTTTTAGCAAGCTCATTTCTTGCATTTCAGCTTGGCTTGCTAAATCAAGTTGCTTTTCAAGCTCTGGAATTCGTCCGTGGTGCAGTTCAGACATTTTATTCAGGTCACCAACTCGAGTGGCAGCTTCAAGTGCTAATCTCGCTTGCTCAAGATCGGTTTTAATAGTTTGTGTACCATGTAATGCAGCTTTTTCAGTTGTCCATACTTCATCAAGCTCGTCATATTGGCTTTGCATTATTTCTATTTCTTGCACAATAATTTCTAAACGTTTTACTGAAGCAGTATCCGATTCTTTCGCTAAAGCTCTCTCTTCTAATTTTAGCTGGATCAGTCTTCTTTCTAAACGATCTAAATCTTCTGGTTTAGAGTCCATTTGTAAACGAATACTAGATGCAGCTTCATCAATCAGATCTATAGCTTTATCTGGTAACTGACGATCACTGATATAGCGGTAAGATAATGTTGCCGCTGCAACAATCGCAGGATCAGTGATTTCAACATTATGATGCAGTTCATAGCGCTCTTTTAAACCACGTAAAATAGCAATAGTATCTTCCACACTTGGTTCATCAACTAATACTTTTTGGAAACGACGTTCTAAAGCCGCATCTTTTTCTATATATTGTCGATATTCATCAAGTGTGGTTGCACCTACACAATGTAAGTCACCTCGAGCTAAAGCAGGCTTTAACATATTACCTGCATCCATAGCACCATCAGACTTCCCGGCGCCAACCATGGTATGTAATTCATCAATGAAGAGGATCACTTGCCCTTCTTCTTTCGCTAATTCATTTAAAACAGCTTTTAAACGCTCTTCAAATTCGCCTCGATATTTAGCGCCAGCAACTAAAGCTCCCATATCTAATGAAAGAACTCTTTTATTTCTTATACCCTCTGGTACAGCATTATCAATAATTCGTTGAGCTAGCCCTTCAACAATCGCTGTTTTACCTACACCTGGTTCACCTATTAAGACAGGATTGTTTTTGGTGCGTCTTTGTAATACTTGAATAGTTCGTCTTATTTCATCGTCACGCCCAATTACAGGATCGAGTTTTCCTTGCTCTGCTCTTTCAGTTAAATCTACCGTGTATTTATTTAATGCTTGGCGTACGTCTTCAGCATTTTGATCATTCACTGATTCTCCACCTCTTATATGTTCTATTGCTTTCTCTAATCGTGATTTATTAGCACCCAGCGCAGTTAACATTCTGCCTAGCGCGCCTTTATCTTCGATAGCAGCAAGAACAAAAACTTCAGATGATATGTATTTATCACCTAGTTTTTGAGCGTATTTATCACATAGATTAAATAAGTTACCTAGAGACGCTGAAAGTTGTACATCTCCTCCTGTGCCAGAAACCTGAGCTAAATTAGTTAAAGACGTGTCTATCTGATTACGTAAGGTATGAATATTTACGCCTGCACTCTTTAATAAGGGGATTACGCTATTATTATTTTGATTTAATAACGACATCATTAAATGAGTAGGCTCAATAAATTGGTGGTCTTTTCCTAATGCAAGCGATTGAGCATCAGAAATAGCTTCTTGGAATGTTTGGGTAAATCGGTCTAAGCGCATGGTACACCTTCAATAAAACGAAATTAAATATGATCTAGTTTAACTTTCTATAGTTTATTAATAGGGGCAAATTGCGAAATTTCAATCTAGATTCATTTACTTTTGATCTAGAATAATATTTATATAGATCTTTAAGTTCGACAAATCATAGTCGCCATTCGACCTGTTTTATGACTTCTTCTATAAGAATAGTAATCATCAGTCTGAGTGAATGTGCAATGAGGTAAGGAATATACGTATTGAGCACCTAGTTTTTCTAGCTGTACTTGGGCGATGAGATGTAAGTTAGCCAAATATTTAATTTCATTCTCTGAGGATTTAAAAGCAACAAAAGCTTTTTTAAAGTCTGAGTCTATTGAAATAAACTGTTCATATACCTCTTTACCTACTTCAAAGCTTGCAGGTCCTATACAAGGTCCTAACCAAACATGTAGATCTTGAACAGCAGTGTTCATTTTCAAGAGTGTCTGCTCAATAATATTTTGGGATAATGGTTTCCATCCTCCATGTATTACAGCAATTTCACTTCCATCAAGTGAAGAAATAATAATAGGTAAACAATCAGCCGTCATTACAGCAAGTGCTATATTCTTTTGTTGTGTAATAGAGGCATCAGCAATAAGCACACCTGAACATGTTGTTATAACTTCCACGTTATTTCCATGAACTTGCTCTAACCATTGAATTGATGTTTTTTCTGGAAGGTAGTTAAGTAAAAGATTTCTATTACTTTGAAGAATGCTTTTGTCATCGCCTACATGCAAACCTAAGTTAAAATTTCCGTAAGATGAAGAGCGTTTAAATTGTTCGGGATGATGAACAGTTGTAGTAAAGGCCACTACATTTTGTACTGGCCAAGACAAATAATGAAAAACGTTATTAGTACGGTTCAATTGAATGTAACTTACTATCTTCTCTTAACAGTGCAGTTAACTTAACCATATCTTCTGGTACATCAGCATGCCATGTCATTTGCTCACCCGTTATAGGATGAAATAACGATAACATTGCAGCATGTAAAGCTTGTCGATGAAATCCACGTAAAAAGTCACGTAAGTCTTCAGTTGCATTTTTAGGTGGACGAGGTCTACCACCATATACAGGGTCACCAACAAGTGGATGAGTAATATGAGACATGTGTACTCTGATTTGATGAGTACGCCCTGTTTCTAATCGCAAACGAAGTCGGGTATGAAGTCTAAACTTTTCCATAACACGATAATGTGTAACTGATGGGCGTCCTGAAAAAGATACAGCCATATGTGTGCGTTTAGTAGGGTGTCTGCCAATAGGTTGATCAACCAAACCACCAGCAGTCATAACACCAGCAGCAACAGCTTCATATTCACGAGTGATTTCTCGGGCTTGCAATGCTTCAACTAAATTAGTTTGTGCTGCAATTGTTTTAGCAACAACCATTAACCCAGTCGTATCTTTATCTAAACGATGCACTATGCCAGCTCTTGGTACAATTTCTACCTGAGGGCAATAATGTAACAATGCATTTAATACAGTACCGTCCGGGTTACCTGCTCCAGGATGTACTACTAAACCAGCAGGCTTATTAATAACTAAAATATCATCATCTTCGTATACGATATTTAACGGTAAATCTTGAGCTTTAAATCTAACTTCAGCTTCTATTACAGTATCGATAGCTATACTTTCGCCACCAAACATTTTTTCGCGTGCAATATTAACTACAGCGTCGTTTACACTGACGTGACCAGCTAAAATCCAATCTTTTAACCTTGTTCTTGAATAATCAGGAAACATTTCCGCAATTGTTTGGTCTAATCTTTTACCCAGACAAGATTCAGGGACTATACCAGTGTGTTGAATTTTTTCAGCCATTAAGTTCTCTTTAAATTTACCAAGCAAACTAAATATACTTTAGTACTGTGCAAGGAATGTTTGCTAGGTTAGAATGCTTGGATATTTTACCTGTTTGTGTGATGGGATGAAACCAACTTTATTAAATAAATATGAATGCGATAATTAATGCATGAATCATATAGAATTTTGATAAAGCCACATTAACTTTAGCTAAACCAACGTTGTGATTTTTATATCTATGGAAAAAATATCAATTAAAGTATTACTGACTGCACTTACATTAAGCTTAGTCGGTTGTTCATCTTCTGATGAAGTGAACATTGAAAATGTACCGAATAAATCTGCTCAAACATTATTCTCAGATGCACGAAAAGCACTTGATGATGGGTTATTTCAAAAAGCTATTCAATTATTATCAGCAATAGATGCTCGATTCCCATTTGGTCCTATATCTCATCAAGTACAAATCGATTTAATATATGCTTATTACAAAACGGGAAATGCCGAACAAGGTATTGCCTTAGCTGATAGATTTGTAAAATTAAACCCTGCGCATCCAAATGTTGATTATGTTTACTATATGAAAGCATTGATTAATTTATCAACTGAAGATAACTTATTCCAAGATTTAGTGGGAATTGATCGCTCAGATAGAGATCCTACAGCCTCTAGAAATGCTTTTCTTGGCTTCAAGAAGATCCTTACAGATTATCCAGAAAGTAAGTACGCTGCCGATTCAAGAAAACGTATGATTGATATAAAAGAACGTTTAGCTAGATATGAAATATCTGTTGCGCGCTTTTATTTGAAAAGAGATGCTTGGGCTTCAGCAGCTAACAGAGGTAGATATGTTATCGAATACTATGCGCCGAGTCAGCATGTTGAAGAAGCTTTAGAGATTATGATTGAGTGTTACGACAAGTTAGAGCTTAATGATCTTAAGAATAATGCAAAACAAGTATTAGCGGCTAACTTTCCTGACAATCCGCTGTTAAAATAATATAAGTTTTTCAAAGCACTAATATATAAATTAGTGCTTTGAATATATCTGCAGCCATTTCTATATAGCTGAAGCATCCTCTTCACCCGTTCTTATACGAATAATACGCTCTACATCTGTAACAAATATCTTACCATCGCCTATTTTACCTGTTTGCGCTGTAGACATAATAGCTTCAATACACCTTTCTACATCTTCGGTAGCAATAACAAGTTCAATTTTTACTTTAGGTAAGAAATCAACCATGTATTCTGCACCACGATAAAGTTCTGTATGACCTTTTTGACGTCCAAAACCTTTAACTTCAGAAACCGTCATACCTGTAACACCTATTTCGCCTAGTGCTTCTCGAACATCGTCTAATTTAAACGGTTTAATAATTGCTTCTATTTTCTTCATCATTTGATCCATTTCTATAAAGTTAAATTCATTGTACACAATTCACAACATCAATCAAAAATATCACTAAATAGCATACTATTAATGTGATAAATTTTGATACACTTACCTCATTATCTACCGAAGAATCTGATCCTTCAAATAAAATTATTATTTAATTACTGCTAAGGAAAATGCATGAATCCCCAATTAATTATTGATGAAATGAAAGTATTGCCTGTTATAGATGTTCCGTTCGAAATTAACCGCCGAGTACAATTCATTAAACAGCAATTAATAGGCTCTGGGCTAAAAAATCTAGTACTAGGTATTAGTGGTGGTGTTGATTCAACAACATGTGGAAAATTAGCGCAACTTGCAGTAAATGAATTGAATACTGAAAATAATGCTAGCGACTATAATTTTATAGCTGTCCGACTACCTTTTGATGTGCAAGCTGACGAAGAAGATGCGCAACTCGCTCTTAGCTTCATCAAACCCTCACATGATATATGCACCAATATTTTAAATGGAGCTAATGCCATACATAAAGAAACACTTGATGCATTATCTACTAGTAATTTATTAACCGCCTCAGATGCTCAAATTGACTTTTCAAAAGGCAATGTTAAAGCACGTACACGAATGGTAATGCAATATAACGTAGCTGGCATTCTGGGTGGCTTGGTACTCGGTACTGATCATTCCGCTGAGAATATTACGGGCTTCTTTACTAAATGGGGAGATGGTGCCTGCGATTTAGCACCATTATTTGGTTTATCAAAGCGTCAAGTTCGTCAGCTTGCTCAAGAGTTAGGTGCGCCAGAACAGCTCATTATAAAAGCTCCTACTGCTGATTTAGAGGAGTTATCACCAAGTAAGAAAGATGAAGATGCATTAGGTATTACTTATGATCAGCTTGATGATTTTTTAGAAGGTCAATTAACAGATAAAATAATTGAGAAAAAGATCATAAATATCTACCTAAAAACCCAGCACAAGCGAGCTGAAATACCAACAATTTACACCTAGTTTACATTCAATGCTAAAAATTATACTATCAATGTCGCAGCTAAATCGTTTATTAAATAACCAAAACAATAATCAAGCGACTAAGGATAGTTGATATGAATAAACATAACGGCTTTACATTAATAGAATTACTCACTTCAGTTAGCATCTTAATGTTTTTAATCACCATAGGGATGCCTGCATTGGCAGATTTCACGGTTAAACTTCGTGTTGACCGTGAAATATCCGCTTTACATAAAATGATAGTATTTACTAAAAATACAGCAGTTAACTCTAATACCAATATTACTATTTGCCCTTTAAACAAAACTAATGTTTGCACGGCAGATTGGCACTTAGCTATCAGTGTATTCAGTGATCATAATAAAAATAAGAAATATGAACCTCTACAAGATGAAACTATACTTAAAGTTAAAGAAGCTATCGATGTTAATGACAAACTACAATATGGCTTAAACAGAACAGCTTTAGTTTTTGGCCCTACTGGACACTTAGTTATTTGGGGTGGTAATGCAACCTTTAAATATTGTCCGAAAGATCATGAAGATAAAAACAGAGGTATAATAGTTTCAAGAGCAGGAAGAGCTTATCAAACAACAAACTTAAAAAATGATGGTTTAGACAGAAATAGAAGTGGAGTCTTAATAATCTGTAAATAGACTATACTCATATCTAGATAGGTTACTCTTATAATGTTATAAATAACTTATTGCTGTAACAAAGGATGATATTGATTATATGTCTATAAAAAACCTCAAGAAAAAACAACAAGCTTTTACTATGGTAGAGCTTTTAGTTGGTATATCAGTTGTAGCTATTTTGGCTGCTGTCGCTTTACCCAGCTTAAATAGCTTTACTGTCAGTATGAGAGTTGATAATGAAATATCTGAGTTACATCGGTTGCTTCTTATTGCACGAAATACTTCTGTAAATAGCGGACAAAACGTAGTTGTATGCCCTATCGTGAATGGTTCTTGTACTGATGATTGGACTAAAGAAATTAGTGTTTTTATCGACTTTAATCAAAACAATGATTTTGATGCAGCAGCAGGGGCAATACCGTCTGACGAAATTATTCGTGTAAAATCAGCTATAAGTAGTAGTAATGATCAGTTTCAATATTCAAATGGAGCATTTCTTACTTATAATTCTTTAGGTAACTTACCGATAAATAACAATGAATCTACTTTTAGTTACTGTCCTTACGGCTATACAGATGCATCAAGAGGTATTATTGTTGCTGTTTCTGGAAGAGCTTATATTAGTGATGATAGTGATGGCGATGGGGTTGATGAAGATAGAAATAACGTAAACATAACGTGTATTTAAAAATTAGCCACTCCTTTAAAGAGCAGCTTAAAAGTCGATTAGAATGGTTCTAAATTTTAAATTATCTTTCTGATTTAAACGTTTCTTCTAATTCATTTGCAGATGGATCTGTAAATTTATTATCGGTTTCTACGCACTCATTAATTTTATATATTTTATTCGCTGAGTCTTTATTTCTCAGCATCAAATCCGACTCAAAAGAATTGTTTTGTGCTTTAGGTAAGTAGTGATGATAATAAATACTTCTATTGCCCCCTACATATATAACATCACATTTAAGTGAAACCCTTTCCATTTCTTCAGAATTTTGATTCTTGGTTGACGAGTTACTATACGCAACATTAGAAAACGTTAGTACCACGATTAATAAAAAGAACTTATCCATATTAATTTTCCCAACAATTAGCTGATTCAGCTGTTTTTTGACCCGTATGGTCGATAGATAATGTAGTACAGTCGGGATCTCTACTCGCTTGATTTCCTGTAGCTGTGGCAGTTAAAGTAAAAGTCCCGTCATTTTGCGCTGAAGTATCAATACTATAATTACCTGTTTCTGTTATATAAGGGTCAGCAGCTAGTCCAAGTAAAGTCATGTCTGCTGTATATTTTCGATGGTCAACATAATATTGCTCCATTTTGTTTGCGACTCGAGCTAGTTCTCTTTTAGCTTCAGTACGATTCGATTGTGTTACATACGTTGTATAAGACGGATAAGCAACAGCGCCCAAGATACCTACAATAGCAATAGTAATTAACAACTCAATAAGTGTCATGCCTACTTGTTTTTTAGCTTGCATGATTATTGCTCCGTAACATATTGATAAGTACTAAATGTACTAAGTGAAACATCCGTACTGATAGGAACACCACCTGTCAAAATTAGTATATTAGAGCTATCAGTACCCGGAGGATCATTTTCATCTGGAGTTGTTGTTACAGTGCCACTTGGCGGAATAACAATAGTTGGGGTGTCAGGCATTGTTGACGTAACTACAGTTCTACGTGTGTCATAGGCATTAGTACCGTCAAATAAGTCAATCGTATATATAAAACCTTGACCTGTAGATAAAGAACAAGAAGATGGATCTGCTGCTGTACCTGGAACAAATGCAGGAAATAATACCTTACCTTTAACCAAGATAGCGCCACCAGTACTTCTTTCACCTAATCCATAATTGTAATACCAGCCAGACTTTTTACTAACAATTTCGTCTAGGTTTTGTTTATCAGTACCTGTTAATGAATCATACGGATTATCAGTAAAGTCGTGTAAATAAGCGTCGCTAAATAATATCGGTGAAGGCGGCTCAAGAGACGGCGCAACTGCACCAGCAACAAATGATTGTGTAACTACATTTTCATCTTGTAGCATAAAGAACTTATCATCAGTATCGGTTGATGTAGGAGTACTTCTATCACCACTGCCAATTAAAACAACATCGTAAGGTGTTTCTTGGCTTACGACGGTTGTATCGCCATCTATAGTAACTTTAACAGTATCAGTAAAAAATGTCTTTTCTACAGTGGCCTCACTAAAGAAGCGTCTATCGTCAGCATTAGTAATACCACCTAATTTAGCGAATTTAAATGCTGTCCAAGGTGTGTCACTATCAAAAGGATCTGAACCTGGCATATCTATTCTAAAAACATTACCACCAGTATCCCCCGTATACAATCTGTCAATAAGCCCATCGCTATCACTGTCAAATACCGCTATTTTAGAAGGGATACTGTCAGTAAAGCCTGTAAGACCTGTAAATTGAGTATTTTCCTTGCTTGTAGGCCCAGGTGTTATACTCCACAGCAAATCGCCGCTCGCAGCATCTACCATATATATGCCTCGACCAACTTCGTCCTCAGTTCCCGGTCCTGAAGCATCTTTAGCAATAGAATACCCTGCACCAAAAATAAGAACAGGTTTAGGTGAGCCGCCTACAATATTTAATTTTGAATACCCTACCACAGGTTGAGACCATGTTTGCCCTAACTCAGCAAAACCTGGTGTATCAGCTGTGATTTCCCACATATACTCTGGTGTGCCAGGATCTGTTACATTTAAGGCATAATATGAGTTACCACCGCGTCGTAAACCAAAAAATATCCACGCTTTTTCATCTGTTCCACTGATTGTACCATCACCATTACTATCTATAGTAAAAGCGGTAATAGGACCATCAACACCATAAACTTTATTAGCAGCAGGTAAATTATCTCGCAATGATTTTATATCAGAGAAAAACCTTTTCGGCATAAATGCCCAAGACTCCTCAACAGTTTCTCCTTTGTCTCTAAACATATGTAATACACCGGAGTTTGTACCAACTACAATTCTAATATCTGGGTTGTCTTCGTCACTACCACCATAGTTTATTGCTACTGGCTTTGAATGTAGTGGGTCTCCGAATAAGTCTGGTCGGTAATCACCTGTATCATTATCATTATCGGCATCGTCAACATCAAAACCTAAAGCCCAATTAATATATTTATCCGCTTCAAGTATGTTTAAAACGCCAAACGCTAATAACGTATTAAGAGTACCACCGTAGTAATCCACCATACTTGTATAATTCAATGGATTTAGTGAATTTCCTTCGCCAATATCACTGTAAATATCACGAGCATCTTCTTTATTATTAAACATCCCCACAACACCACCGGCTTCGACATTATTTCCGTCAGATGCCGAAGTACTCTTCCAATATGTTTTTGCAGAGGCTAACATATTACCATCGCTGTCAATCGCAACTTCATCATCTCGACCAACTTGTTCATCATTGACTAACTTAAGTTTTTTTAGATTCCCCTTCCATTTAGCGCCACTCTCGGGAATAAACATTCCATAATAAGCCGAATCCTGTGATTCTGTTCTATCAAAACTATTCGTTGCAACTGATGGTGCGGTAAAACTAGTGGTAACTTCTAAAATAGCACTTAAGGCTTTTTGAAGCGATGAACCTAACTTAGTAGGATCATTTGCATCATAGTATTGACCTCCACCATTAGTTGCTGCAGCAATTAATACATCTTCAGCAGCCTCTGCACCCTCACTAAACCCAACGGTATATAAAGTTGCAATTTGAGTTCCATCTATTTGTGCATTTATATCATTACTATGCATGTATTTTGCTAATGCAGGTAAATAATTACCATCTACGGCTTGGGCAGTAGAGCCGACGCTAGTATGAAGAGATTTGATTAAATTATCTGCTTTGCTATCATTTTGTGGAATACCATCTGTAATTAAAATAACAAAGATCTCATTACTACAAGTTTTATATGGTGCTATATAAGTACCCTTACTCTCAATACTTGTATCTCTATCAGGCTTTTTACTATTATGATATTGAGTCTTACTATTAAGATATGAGCTAAAATCAGTATCCCCAAAATACACCGATGATCCAGAGAAATATCGGTATGCTTCATAATATGACTCACATAAAGGCGTAGAGCCAGCAGCATGTAAGTCATTATCAATGATATATTGTAAATCAGCTTTTGCATTAGCCGTTATATCTTGAATACCAAAAGCAATACGACCCCCATGACCAACATTTGAGTTTTTATCTTCTTTTGAATTGATATTATAAACTTGGAGGCCAAACTGTACTGACGGAATAGATTCTACTAAATCACTCAATGTCCGCTGAGCAATAGATATTCTCGATGCTATTGTTTCGCCAATATTCTTATTATTGCTATATTTTGTACCTTGATCCCAACGGAGATAATTATCAGTATAAACAGTAACAACATCACCACCCCAAGAGGACTCGACCTTCTCAATATCAGAATCATAATATTCAGGTAGAACAGCATTACCCGCACCATCAATAGGGTAACCTTTAACTGTAGTTGTTAGGCCAAGTAAACCTATACTAACTTCATTTTCATCATGCTCTACAGCTAAACCATTTTTTATATTTGTTAAATCAAGATTTATATCGTCTTCACAATCAATAATTGTAATTTCACTTCCATCTGACTCTGGAACTTCTTGCCAGCTTCCAGTATTCCCTTCAAATGTATATTCTCTTATTCGACCTGTGTAAAAGCCCACCTTGTTTAATCTAGAAACTGCTGCAGAACAGTTATTAATACTGTTTAAAAATCGACGGTTTTCTTCAGGTGAATCCACAACAGGAGTAGAAGCTCCAGTACCTACCGCATAATATAAATAATCTTTATTTGAACCAGAAAAACCACCTAATGTTTTATACGTTTTAGTTGAATCATAGGGGGTCTTTATCGATTGGGTATCAGCCATACTGCCAGATGTATCAACAATTAATAATACTTGAGGTTTTGTATCTTCTCGTTGACTAGTATTACCAATATATAACTCTATATCTTCACTAAAAGAAAAAAGTGGAAGAAGAATACATGTAAAAAATAACAATGACTTTTTCATATTAATTTCCTGCTGGTAATTCTTGAGCAATACCAGAGTTGACTTGGACTGCATGGTTATTGTCTCGACCATATGTTTGAGTTATTTGAACTCGTGTAATTGTACATTTCATACCTGATGTAGGTTGTGTATTGCGAGGACAACTAACATCGAAACCATATTGATTCGCATTAACAGCTGAAGCATTCATTGTTTCATCATTAGTAACATCGAATGTAATTTCACCGACAATAATATCTGAAAATGCATTAGCCCCATCAACCTTACGATATTCATTAAATATCACGCGTTCCATTTCACTAATAGTTTCTTGAGTTACAATAGATTTTTCTTGACTTGCCCCTGCCATTTTAATATCTGTTGCTGTATTTTGCATTAAGGCGGCAGCAACGGCAGTTAAAGCAATGAGAAAAACCAATGCTACAATTAAAACAACACCTTGTTGCTTATAGTTTTGATATTTAGGATTGATCAAGTATATAGTTTTCATATTAACTCTGTATTTTAAAAAGTTCTAAGTGTCGCATTCGGCATCGATACCGTTGTGCTAAAGAGTATTCGCCTATAATTATCGCCACTGGCATCAAAACTAACATCACCCATTTGATAAACATTATCATTGTCGTAATTTCTATCTGGCCTAATAGATCTCACAAGTACATAAAGCTTAACAGCAAGAATCTTAACATTATTTGCATTATCCCAATAATTTTCGAGCATATTGACGGGGGCTATATAGGCATTAATAACACCATCTCCACTAGTGTCAACACCAAACATATAGTGTATTCTTTCAATACCTTCTACTAACATATTAAAAGACATCGCATTACCAGCATTTTGTAATCTCCCCTGCATTAATACAGGTATAACCTCGTCTCCTACTTTGTCTTCACGAATGTAATAAACGTGATGTTGATATTCCCAGATTCGAGACTGGTTTACTGTAGGTACCGCCCCTGCATTACCTAAAAATATTGCTGCATTCTCAAACCCTGAATTTATATAATAACGATTTACTTGTATATCTGCTTGAGCAACAGGGTTAGCGACTACACGTTTGATTTGAATAACATCTGAATCTATAACTGCATCGTCAATACAACCATCTAATATATTTATATTATCAACCGTTTGCGCCCAAATGGTACGAAAGCTTCCTACTCCAGGTTGAGGAAAACTACCATTATTAAACCCTCCGCCTATACAATCACCAGCAGGGTTCGCAGGTGCAGGAGTAATAAGTAATCCACTGCTCAAATTACTACTTAAATCTCCCCACAAGTTCTGCCTTAATAAGTCATCAGTTAAAAGTGAAACAGCAAAGCGGCCATTTTCTTGAAGCTCTCCCATACTAGAGGTTTCTTGTGTTGTCGTTTTCATTCCAACAAAAACACTTAACACACCGCCAATAAGCACAAGACCTATAGCTAATGCGACAAAAATTTCAAGTAAAGTGAAACCTTGTTGTTTTTTAAGCATATAAGCCTCTAATTAATAAATGCATTAATAGCAATTTGACGACGTTTTGTATTTGAAGCACCACAATTCTTTCCAAACTCATCATTATCTGTAGCTCCATCAGAAGTGTCTTCACGTCCTTCCCAACTAATGACGACAGTAACGTTATTATTTGAATGACTGATACAACCTACAACTTCGTTTAAACCACCAACATTAGCATTAATATTTTTTGAATCAGCACCAATTAAGCTTTGCTCCCACTCATATAAGTCGTTGGTAATTAATTCACCTGCTGTGCATAAAGATGTAGATAGGTTGCATCTGTTACCTGGAGCATTTAATGGATTAATACCATAATTCCCATTATATCCATTAAGTACATTTGTCTCAACTTGCGCATCATTGCCTCGCATACGTTCAATAATATTCTGTGCAAGTGTAGAAGCCATTGAGCGTTGCATTGCATCAAAACTGCCCTTTTTAGCCGACGCTTGCATAGCAACAGCACCTAAGATACCTGTTGATAATATGAATAACGCAACAAGTACTTCTATTAAGGTAAAGCCTTTATTAGATTTTTGTTTAAATGACGATGAAAAACACAAATTATTACGCCTCAACGGTTAGAAGGTTCACATGATAAAGTTCTGAATAATCATCATGAATATTTAAGGAAGGTTTTGTTAGCGGCAACAAAGTAAGAAAGTATTGTTTTATAGAGACCAATAACTTTAAAAGAAAATCATACGTGTTAAAAATCACTAAAGTGAACCGCATTAACTCATACCTTAATATCCATATCTCAGTAGTATTTCACTAAATGTTATGTTTTTACCACTTATAATTTACGTAATAAAAACTTAGACTTATAAAAAAACATTTTAGAAACAAAATATGTTAATTCAATTAACAACATACTAACCAAATTAACAATTAGTTCTTTTTTTATACAGAAAGATAAGATTAGCGCAATTCAATTGGAACTGCAAATACTGTATTTTCTTCTCGCCCAGGGTATTCTATAACTTCTTTACCACCATAGTTTTTAAGTGCTTCTATTACCTGATTAACAAGAATTTCAGGGGCAGATGCTCCAGCAGTTACTCCAACATGGTTAATGTTATCCAACCACTCAGGTAAAATATCTTCAGCTGTATCTATTAAATAAGATGTAGTACCTATTTTTTCAGCAAGCTCTCTTAGGCGATTTGAATTAGAACTATTTTTAGCTCCAACCACTAAAAGTAACTCTACTTGATTTGCAATTGATCGCACTGCATCTTGACGATTTTGGGTTGCATAACAAATATCATCCTTACGTGGACCTTCAATATTCGTATATTTTTTCTGTAAAGCATCAATCACATCGCTGGTATCATCTATTGATAATGTGGTTTGGCTACAAAAATACAGTTCATTAGGGTTTTTCACTGTTAATGTTTCAACATCATCAACAGATTCAACTAAATAAATTCCGCCAATGTCACTTTCGTATTGCCCCATTGTACCTTCAACTTCAGGATGTCCAGCATGACCAATAAGAATACATTCAACATTTTTACGGCTTGCTCGTGATACTTCCATATGTACTTTAGTCACTAACGGACAAGTAGCATCAAACACTTTCAAACCGCGGTCTTTTGCTTTATTACGAACAGCTTTAGAAACGCCATGCGCACTAAAAATCACAGTACTGTCATCAGGAATTTCATCTAACTCATCAACAAAAACAGCGCCGCGCTCTTTTAAACCATTAACAACAAACTTGTTATGTACAACTTCATGTCGAACATAGATAGGTGCATCAAATAAATCTAGTGCGCGATCAACAATACTAATTGCTCGATCTACACCAGCACAAAAGCCTCTTGGGTTTGCTAATATAATTTCCATGATATTCTCTATTACTCTGGTCTATTGAATTTCTACTACGTCGATAACAAAAGTTACTGCTTGCCCTGCTAAGGGGTGATTAAAGTCTACAGTAACTGAACTACCTGAAACGCCAGTGATCATACCTGGTAACTCACCACCTGGTTGAGTAAAGGTAATAATGTTACCGACTTTAGCGGGTGTTTCACTATCAAACTTAGTGGCATCTACATAATGAATATTGTCTGGATTTTTATCACCAAATGCATCGATAGATTGAAGCGTAAACTCTTTAGATTCACCTTCTTTTAAACCAAGAAGATTGGCTTCAAATGCTGGAGAGATACTTTGATCTCCCATAATGATTTTTGCTGGTTTATTATTTACTTTCGTACTGTCAGCAGCTGAACCATCAGCAAGTTTCATTGTTATATGAACAATGATATTAGAGTTTTCTTTAATAATTTTAGTCATGACTTGTCTGCCTACTTTTTATTTTTTTCGTTGTCTTTATTATTGTTTTTGAATGAATCAAAAATCATGAGCGCTGCACCGATGAAGATCATTGAGTCTGCAACATTAAAAACAGGCCAGTGATTATCACCAATATAGAAATCTAAAAAGTCGATAACATATCCAAATAAAGCTCTATCAATTAAATTGCCTAAAGCACCACTTAGCAACAAGGCAAAAGCAATACTTAATAATTTTTGGTTTTTAGGTGTTTTAGCTAACCAAACAATAAAAACGATACTAGCGATAGCGGCAACACCGGTGAAGAACCACCTTTGCCAGCCGCCTTCATCAGCTAAAAAGCTGAAAGCTGCACCAAGATTATGTACATAAGTAATACTAAAAAAAGAAAATACCTTGATTGACTCATAGAGTTCCATTGAACCAACAACTTGATGTTTAGTTACTTGATCTACAATCAAACATAACAAAGTTAACCACAACCAACTTAACCCTGTATTCATTGCATTTTTTATCATTAAAAACTAAAACCTTTTTAAAGAACGAAATTAACGCCTAAATATAAAACAAGCGTACATTAATTAATAATATACGCTTATTTCTTTAATATATTTAGTCACTTAAGATGACGTTTATACTAACGAGCTATGCAAACTTACGCTCTTCACCTAAACCGTCTACGTTAGTTACACAACGTACACATAACTCAGGATGCGCTTCTATTTGACCAACATCGTCTGTAAAGTGCCAACAACGGTCACACTTACTACCTGATGCTGGAGCAACTGATAACCATAAACCAGTAACATCAGTTTCAATCATACCTTCAGGTGCAGAAGTCACTAATTCAACTGTTGCTGATGAAGTAATTAAAACAAAGCGTAGCTCTTCTTCAAGTTGTTTAAGTTTGTCTACGATATTGGCTGTTGCATAAATAGTGACTGAAGCTTCCAATGCTTTACCCACTATTTTTTCTTTACGTGCCGCTTCTAGAGCTTTATTAACTTCAGTTTTAATTAATAAAATTTCAGCCCAAAATTCATCATCAAATGATGCATTTTCAGGTAATTTAGCTAAGCCATCAAACCAAACATCAGTGAATACAAATTCATCTCTCTCTTCACCAGCAGGAGTCGGCAATGCTTCCCAAAGTTCTTGAGCAGTAAACGATAATACAGGAGCCATCCAACGCGTTAGTGCTTCGGCGATTAAATACATAGCTGTTTGACATGAACGACGCGCAGCGCTGTCTTCTTTAGCTGTGTATTGTCTATCTTTAATCACATCTAAATAGAAACCACCTAACTCAGTTGTGCAGAAGTTCATTAGCTTATGTACCACAACATGAAATTCGTAATCGTTATACGCTTTTTCTATGTCTTCTTGTAATTGTGCAGCTTGACCTACAACCCAGCGATCTAATGAAACCATATCTTCTAACGCAACTGAATGTTCTTTAGGATTAAAACCATTCAAGTTAGCTAATAAGAAGCGAGAAGTGTTACGAATACGTCTATATGCATCAGCTTGGCGTTTAAATATTTCATCTGAAACAGTAATTTCTTGTGTGTAGTTAACTGAAGCTACCCACAATCTTAAAATATCTGCACCTAACTTATTTGTTATTTGAGATGGTGTGATCACATTGCCTAAAGATTTAGACATTTTGTGACCTTTAGCATCAACAGTAAAACCATGTGTTAACACTTGTTTATAAGGTGCTTTTCCGTTCATAGCTACTGATGACATCATCGATGACATGAACCAACCACGATGTTGATCTGAACCTTCTAAGTATAAATCAGCTATACCGTCAAATTCTTCACGTGCTTCAATAACTGAAGCGTGAGTTGTTCCTGAATCGAACCATACATCAAGAGTGTCTGGTACTTTAACGAAATCATTCGCATCATCGCCAATCAATTCTTTTGCGTCTAAATCAAACCAAGCTTGAATACCTGATTTTTCAACTCTTAAAGCAACTTCTTCAATAAGTTCAATACTACGAGGATGAAGTGCACCTGTATCTTTATGAATAAATAAAGCAATAGGCACGCCCCATGTACGTTGACGAGAGATACACCAATCAGGTCTGCCTTCAACCATTTTTTCAATACGGCTTTGACCCCAATCAGGGATCCATCTTGTTTTCTCAATTTCTTTCAGTGAATCTTGACGTAACCCTTTTTTGTCCATACTGATAAACCACTGTGGAGTCGCACGGAAAATAATAGGTGTTTTATGTCTCCAACAATGAGGATACGAATGCTCCATTGCAAAGTGATGCAATAAAGCACCTTTTTCAGCTAATACTTCAAGTACTGAAGCGTTCGCTTTAAAGACATGTTGTCCAGCAAATAAAGGTGTATCTTCTAAATAAACACCGTTAGCTCCAACTGGGTTATATATTTCTAAATCGTATTGTTTACTTACGTTGAAATCGTCTACACCATGACCACCAGCTGTATGAACACAACCAGTACCTGAATCTGTTGTTACATGATCGCCACATACAATAGGCACAGTAAAATCATAAAACGGATGGTTAACATCAACTAAATCAAGATCGATACCTTTACATAAACCTAATGTGCTGAATTCTTCAATACCGTATCTTTTCATACATGATTCAACAAGATCAGTTGCAAAAATCAATCGTTGCTTACCCTGCTCTGTTTCACATTGAACAAGAGAGTATTCAACATCAGGATGAACCGAAATCGCGCGGTTAGCAGGTAAAGTCCAAGGAGTTGTTGTCCAAATAACGATACTGATATCGCCTTCACCTTGATTGTCTCCAACTGAAAATTTATCAACTATTGCATTGTCTTTAACACTAAATGTAACATCGATAGCAGGTGACTTTTTGTCTTGATATTCAACTTCAGCTTCCGCCAAAGCAGAACCACAATCAGTACACCAATGAACAGGTTTGAAGCCTTGATGTATATGACCATTTTCAGCAATTTTACCAAGCGATCTGATAATATTAGCTTCAGTATCAAAATCCATCGTTAGGTAAGGTTTATCCCAATCAGCAAAAACGCCTAAGCGTTTAAAGTCTTCTTTTTGACCATTAACTTGCTTGGTTGCATATTCGCGACATTTCTCTCTAAACTGAGCAGCAGTCACTTTATGTCCTGGTTTACCTATTTTCTTTTCAACCATTAATTCAATTGGTAAGCCATGACAATCCCAACCTGGAACATAAGGAGAGTTGAAATCAGATAAGGTTTTAGATTTAACAATAATATCTTTAAGAATTTTATTTACTGAGTGTCCTAAATGAATATCACCATTTGCATAAGGAGGTCCGTCATGCAGAATAAATGATTTTTTGCCTTTTTTAGCAGCACGAATTTTTCCGTATAAATCTTTTTCGGCCCACTCTTTTAGCATGTTAGGTTCGCGGTTTGCCATATTCCCTTTCATTGGAAACGAAGTATCTGGCAAATTTAGGGTATGCTTATAATCACTCATTTAAATTTATATCCACTCGTATTTTAGTTAACCTTCACAATTCATTACTACGGTTAACTTTAAAAATTAATATATGTTGTGACCGCTTTATACACTTAACACTTGAACAAATTGACGAGCTTGCTCGCTATCAATCACTATTTGTTCTGTTAAGGCAGAAAGAGAATCAAATTTCATTTCTTTTCTTAATTTCTTCAGCAATATCACTTCAATGGTTTGACCATAAAGATCAAAGTCAAAATCGAAAATATGTACTTCTAGCTGCTGTCGTATGCCAGCGACCGTTGGTCTAGAGCCAATATTAGCGACCCCAAAAAACAGCCCTTTACCTGTTTTAACTTTTACCGCGTACACACCATTAACAGGTGAAACACGTCTTTTTAATTTAACATTCGCCGTTGGAAAGCCTAATTGACGGCCTCTTTTATCTCCATGAAAAACTCGGCCTATTATTGAATAAGGCCTACCAAGCATCATTTCGGCTTGCTCAAGATCATCATTTTCAAGAGCTTTGCGAATTTCTGTACTGCTGATCCTTTGATCCAGTATTTTATAACTTGCGGTATCTGAAACATTAAAGCCTGAAGCCTTACCTGCTTCAAGTAACATGTTGTAATTACCTTTACGACTTTTACCAAATCTAAAGTCGTCACCAACAATCAAACTTTTAATACCTAACTTATTCACTAATAAGTCTTCGATAAAATTTTCAGCTGATTGTGTTGCAAATTTCTGATTGAAATTAACACAAATTAATCGTTCAACACCTAACGATGCCAACAAAGTATATTTATCTCTTAATCTACATAATCGAGCTGGGGCTGTTTCTGGAGAAAACAATTCTCGAGGTTGTGGCTCAAAAACCATAACAGCGGCTATAGAATTAAGTTCTTTAGCTTGTTTAATTAACGCATTAATTACTTCTTTATGGCCTAGATGAACACCATCAAAGTTGCCTATAGTTAGTACACAGCCATTATGCTCTGGTTGTATATTATGGATACCGCGTATTAACTGCATTTATTAAAAAAACCTTTTTTAACTAAACTTTCACTGAACTTCAATTATGTATTAAGAAAAACCGAGAAATTATATATTACTCAACCCTAAGAATCAGCATATGAACGCAATTTCATCACATTTATTTACGATTTAGTCATTTTAAGTCGCTACCAGAGTCTATTTATCTTTTCTGATGAATAGCCCCTAGTTTAAAACTTTAATATCTTTCATTCGAATACCGAATAAAACAATTGATACAAAATAACTAATAACACCTAAGCCAATGCAAGTAATGAGTTGAATCAGTTGTTCGATCTTAGTCATATTTAACCATTCAATAAATGGAGGCGAAATAAAATAAACAACCGTACCCATAACTCCCGCAGCGATCATAATACGCGCCATAAACCATAATGCTTGTGAAGATAAGCTAAAAACATTTTGATTTTTTAATCCTCGATAAAGTAGAAAAGCATTTAACGATGCCGACATAGTTGTTGCGATAGCTAAACCAACATAACCAAAGAATGGTGCCAACATCAAATTAAATACCATATTAGCGACCATAGCCTTAATACCGATAATCACAGGTGTTTTAGTATCTTGTCGCGCGTAATAAGCAGGAGCCAAGATTTTAATAAACATGAAGCTAATCAAACCTGATAAATACGCAAAAAGTGCATACGATACATTAAGTACCGTTTGTTCTGAGAATTCACCACGCATAAACAAAACCATAACAATAGGTTGAGCTAACACCATAAGCCCAGCTAAAGCAGGCCAACCAAATAGCGATACTATTTTAAGTCCCCACTCTACCGTAGCGCGAAACTCACCAGAACTTTGTTTAGCATGTAACTTTGATAAGCTGGGTAAAATAACTGTGGCTATACCAATACCAAATAAGCCAAGAGGGAACTCTAAAAGTCTATCGGCATAATACAACCAACTAATAGACCCTGTAATCAATACACTAGCAATAAGCGTATCTAACAATAAATTAATCTGTGTAACTGAAACCCCAAATAACGCAGGCACAATAAGCCTTCTAATTTTACTAACACCTTCAGACTTCCAAGCCCACTTAGGTTTAACTAAAGCACCTGCTTGCATTAAAAAAGGAATTTGAAACATAAACTGCACTATTCCGCCAATAAAAACACCAATCGCTAAGGCATAAGCAGGATTAGGCACGATAGGAGATAGGAATATTGCACAAGTAATAATACAAATATTAAGTAATACAGGGGTAAATGAAGAAACCGCAAATTTTCCTAACGTATTTAAAATAGCTCCTGCTAATGCTGTAAAGCTAACAAAAAATAAATAAGGAAAAGTTATTTTTAGTAAAAACGAAGCCAGTTCAAATTGTTCAGCTTTTGGACCGTCATGTAACCAATCCCAAAACCAACCAAAACCAAATAAAATAACAAAGACTGGGGATGCAATAACACCTACAAGTGTAACTAGTGTCACTAGAACACCTAATGTTCCTGAGACTTGAGCAATAAGTTGACGAGTTTCAGGACCTAGCTTATCGCCATCTTTAGCATGATACTCACTTAACACAGGTACAAAAGCTTGTGCAAAAGCCCCTTCTGCAAACAAACGTCTTAAAAAATTAGGGATCTTATTCGCAAAAAAGAAAACATCAGCGGCTACCCCTGCCCCCATAACATTAGCAATAACAACATCTCGTATTAATCCAAGCACTCGCGAAACAAGTGTCATAATACTTACAATCAATCCTGATTTAATGAGTTTCTTACTCAAAATAGACTTCCCATACTGCTAATTTTTATCATTTAAATGAATCTATTATTATGCGTTTTTTTGATAAGGAGAAACAAGCGTTAAAGTTAACTTAAACACCTATTTTATTTAGATTGTGATAAAATAAATATTCTACCTTTCCCTTTGGTTTTAAATTTCGTACTAAAATTAAAAATAAAGCGAAAGGGTTTGACAAACAGCTTAAAAACAGGCATATTTCGTCGCCTTAAATCTAGGCAATATTTATTAATTTTAGGAGTTCACCTTGGCTAACTCAAAGTCTGCTAAGAAGCGCGCAGTACAATCTGAAAAGCGCCGTCAACACAATGCAAGCCGTCGTTCAATGATGCGCACATTACTTAAGAAAGTAATCGGTGCTATCGAAGCCGGTGACAAAGAAACAGCAACTAAAGAATTTGCATCTGCAACACCGATCTTAGATCGTTATGCAAGCAAAGGTCTTATTCACAAAAATAAAGCTGCTCGTAGCAAAAGTCGTTTAAACGCTGCTATTAAAGCTCTTTAGTTTTGTATAAAGATTGAAAAACCGGCATTAGCCGGTTTTTTTTTATCTAAAATTTATATCTCTTCTAGCAATAATGACACAACTAAAACAAAGCTTTAGACCCAACCTCTTCTAACAATTCCGCTATTAATTTATCACCAATATAAATCATCCAAACAACCTAAAAGCAAAAGCGTTCTTAAATATACATTGATGCTAATTACTTTATTTTTCTGATTTTTATTTAAGATTGAAAACAACAAAAAATGATAACGAGATGAGCTGAAATAAATATTAATTTATCAATATTTGAAATATAACTAAAAATAAAATAACTTTACGATGTTTTTTTAAAAGGCAGATTCAAGTCTGAAGTGCATAACCTTTAAGCAGCTATAGCTACCATATGTTCAGCCATTAATTTGGCTGGCGTTTTATATTTTAGTTTTTTTCTTGGTCTATCGTTGAGGTTAACTATGACCTCGTTAACTTCTGTGTGTGATACTTTTTTGAAGTCTGTTGATTTTGGCCAATATTGCCGTAACAATCCATTCGTATTTTCATTTAATCCTCGCTGCCACGAACAGTAAGGATCTGCAAAGAAAACATCACAGCCTAAATGCTTAGTCATTTCTTCATGATAAGCAAACTCTTTACCATTATCAGCCGTGATTGTTAACACTGATTTCTCATAAGGTTTGAGTAATGAAATTGTGGCAGCAGTCACTGTTTTAGCTGATTTATCATCTATTCGCGCAGACACGGTAAAGCTTGTTTGACGCTCTACAATAGTGACCAAAGCGCCACTGTGTCCTTTACCAATAACGAGGTCTATTTCCCAATCACCAATTCTACTTCTGTCATCAACAACTGCTGGTCGTTCATCAATACTGATACGGTTTTTAATGAACCCTCGACCTGCTTGCTTATCCTTACTTCTGGATTGATATGCTTTTCCTTTTCTGCGCAGGCTCTGAAATAATACGCCACCTTGTCGCTTATCCGCCCAAATATACAGGTAAATCGTCTCAAGACTAATCTCAGTATCTTTCTCTGCCCGAAGCCAGCCAGATATTTGCTCAGGGCTCCACTTTTCTTCTATCTTTGAATCAATAAGTTGAGTAAAGCGCTTTGTCATTTTAATCGCTTTGCAAGCGGATAATCGACGTTCATTCGATAATGCCTGAGCCTGTTTGATGCGATAACCTCGTTTACCCTTATTACGCTGAAACTCTCGACTAATAGTAGATTGGCTAACGTTTAGTTGTTTCGCTATTTTATTTTGACTTAAACCTGTTTTATTTAACGCATAAATCTGGCATCGTTGTTCATAGGTCAGTTGTTTATATGTTTTCATTGTTGCATCTCTTGCCGGAGAAAAAGCAATCAGCATATATTCAACTGACCATTTCTTCTACCTATTCAAGTTATGCACTTATTATTTGAATCCAAGAAATAAAAAAAGGAAGCTTTCGCTTCCTTATATTTAATATGCTTATTTAATTTATTGTATGCTGTTTGGATTAAACGCTGATTGCTCAAAGTAAGAAAATACACTTTCAAATGCACCTTCTTGATATTGCTTTAATCCTGTATCTCTAAAATCAATATCAACCTGACTTTTAGCTAAAGATTTTTTAACATCTGTTCCAGAAATAATTTCAACAGATAAGTCTTGAATCAATTGAATAGCAGCTTCTAATTTAAAGCCTACAGGTCCACCTGAGAATTTACCTTTCAAAGCACGTCCACGAATAACAACTTTATCTACTTTATAATCTTCCATCAGCTTAGCAAAAGTAAATTGAAAAGTTCTTACTTGTTCTGCATCACCAGCATCACCTATTGATAACTTTTGTACTCTAAGGTGAGGAATATCATATAACCCATTCTCTCTCGACATAATACAAACAATTGCATCATTACCTTTTAACTCTACGCCACATATTCTCATGTATAAAACCTCATTTAACTAATGGGGTTATTATAAAACACTTTTATGTTAAACGTCGTCTCTAAGATAAAAAAAGAGAACATCTTTTGAGTGTTCTCTCATTTAAAATTACTTATTTATTGAAAACTAGACTTTATTTTGATTTTCACCTGATATAGTTAATACATTAAATTTTGAAAGTTCAGGGATATCATTTCTCATATTCTCTTCTATAAGGTCAATATTGATTAAAGCTTCACATAAAGCATAAGCTCGCTTTTCAATATCTTGGCTTCTTACTTCCATTTCATACTCCATTTGTTCTCCAAAACTTTCCATCTTAGTTTCAAATACATCCATATTACCGCCAGAAAAGAGAAGTTCTTGCCCAACAGCAATCATCACACTACCAATTGAGTTTTTAATGGTTTGTTCAACAGCGGCTTCGATACGCTCTTCAAAATCATCTCCAAAAAACTCATCACTAGAAAATCCATCTTCATTGAAATGAATTGTTTTGTTCATCGCAAAGCTTTCTTCTATTTCATGATTAATCGTATTAAAGTGCGTAGCAAGATCTTCGACTACAGCATTATTTTCACCAAGTAATTCATTACAAACTAAACTAACGCCTTCAGAAGCTAAAGTTAAGGCATCAGTCGCTACATTTTTAGCTTGAGGTATTAAGGCTCTTATATCCGTTGAAAATTGGGTGATTATTGATTGCTGACTTGAAGTTAGTGAGACTTCTTCACCATTGATTATCAGAGAGTGATCTTTCTCTATTTTATATAAGCTTTTATCATTCTTTAAAAATTCAATATTTGACTGAGAAATACTCACGCCTCCATTAATATCGATATTACAAGAATCACGAGTATGTGATGAATCGTGTGCAAAACTGTTGCTACTTATTAAAACTAACCCTACGAATAATTTTTTCATGTTTAACTCTCAAATTTATATTTTATTTAATAATTACATTACAAAACTGATGCCAAATATTAAATTCATTACAAACAAAGACTTAAAATAAACGATCATCACTTAAATTTATGAAAGCATAATATTAAAGATTAAAAGACTAAAAAATGGTTAATTTGACTAACTAAAATGTAAAGTTTGAAGTTTGAAGTTTGAAGTTTGAAGTTTGAAGTTTGAAGGGGCTAAAATAAAGTAACAGACACAAAAAAGGCAAGATATAATCTTGCCTTTTAAACGCTTTATTAATAACCGAATTTAATCGGTAATTAAATTAAAGTGCTTGAATGTTTTCTGCTTGAGGACCTTTTTGTCCTTGAGTAACAGTAAACTGTACTTTTTGACCTTCAGCTAAAGTTTTGAAACCGTCGCCTTGGATTGCAGAGAAATGTGCAAATACGTCTGGACCAGATTCTTGCTCGATAAAGCCAAAACCTTTAGATTCGTTAAACCATTTTACTGTACCAGTAGTTGTAGACATAATAATATCCTATTCTTTTAAGAGTAATTTTTTGCTCCAAAATGGAGCGGTGTTGCAGGAAGTTTTGCTATTACTTATTAAACAGGACGAGCTACTAATATAACATCGAAACGGCGTACATAAATATAGGTCTTACTTTCTAGCTGGGAACATTCTAGCTGAATAAAATTCTTAGTCAAGTAGTTTTACTGATATAAAAATAAAGCCTTTATAATTGATTTATCGAGTTATGTTTTATTTTCTGTTTGAATTAACCTCGTGCGATTGTTTTTATCTCGACTGGTTCTAATTAAATCATCGCCATATTCAAAGTGTTCTAATTTGACCGAACGGTCATACATCAACACATTAACAGTAGCCGCTAAATTCATACAACCTACCGTTGGTATATAAACTACGGCATCAGCTTTATTTATAATAGCTTGAGGGATGGTCCCATCTTCTGGACCAAAAATATAAATTGCATTTTCTGGGTGCTCAAAGTGAGGTAATGGGATAGAGCCTTCAACTAAATCAACACATACGATTTTTACATGTTCGGGTACAGCGTCAGTAATATCTTCAACAGCGACTAATGGGATTTTATCTTTTACATTTTTAGTATCGGTATTAAATTTTGCAGCATTTTCGTAACGCTTCCCTGTGTAATAAACATTATTCGCTTTATAACATCCAGCAGCACGCATAACAGCTCCAACATTCGTTGGGCTTTTAGGGTTAATTAAACCTATATTTAATTCAAAATTAGACATATATGTTGAGGGTTAATGACATTTATACTGCATTATAAAGAATTAATTTATCTTATAAACTAACCTGTTACTCTTATTTCAAATATATGAACGTTATATTGATTTAATTGTTTGTATACCCATTACTTTTATCGGTATTTTTTATATAGTAGATCATCTATAATTTTATCAAATGCGTACAATTATACTTTTGTACTTATCTAAAATTTACTCTTAAGGATTATTCGTGAATAAATTAGCCTCTTTCGTTTTTATTATCTTATTATTTTGTGGTGCCGCTTTGTGGTTTTTAGCAAATGGGTCTTTAGATGATTTCATCAAGCAACAAATACAAACACAAGGTAGTAAAATAACAAATCAAACAGTACTTGTTAAAAGTGTTGAAATGAAACTAACCAAAGGTTCAGGCGCGATTAATGGTTTCAGCCTTAGCAACCCTGAAAAATATAACTATCCGAACGCCTTTTCTTTCGAAACAATATTATTAGATATTAATATCTCGAGCCTTACAGAAGATACGATTGTTATAGACGAAATAAGAATTAACAACCCTCAAGCGTTTGTTGAGTTAGCTCAAAGCGGTACAGCAAACTTATCAGATATATTAGATGAAATAGAAAAGAATATACCGAAAATCGACACAACCGAAGCTGAGACTGAAACAAGTACTCAATCAGAACCTAACATCCGTGTAAGTAAGCTGATTCTATCTAGCACTCAATTATCTTTAGATTTATCAGCACTAGGTAATAAAGAACATCAATTAACTTTACCTGATATTAATTTAACAAACATTGGTGGAGAGAAAGGTTTACCAGCAAGTCAACTAGGTGCAGAAATTGCCAAACAGGCATTATCGTCTATTTGGAAAGAAGCTAAAGCAGAACAAAAGAAAAAGCTTACTGAAAAAGTCAAAGAAAAATTAAAAGAAAAAGCTTTAGAGAAACTTGGTGGATTTTTTAATTAGTTGTTAGTGTTATTAATTAATACTATAAATTTAATCAGAAATATAAAATAAGAATAAATAAAAGGGAACCGAATATGTCACGTTCAACCAGCCTCTTAACCAAGGTAGCTTTCACGCTTGCTTTAGCATTACCTGCAAGCTCGTCTATAGCAACGGAATTCGAAATTACGCCTTATATAGGAGTAATGTCGAGTTCAGACTTAACGGTTCCTGATTCTGGTACGTCCATTTCTATGGATAGTGCCGCTCACTTTGGAATAGGTGTTGCTTGGCAAGAATCACCAAACGGTCAAGGCCAAATACTTGTAAATTATTCAAGTCAGGACTTTGAATACGGGGATGAAGGTCAAACAAGCTCTTTAGACATATTGTATGCACATTTTAATGGTGTAGCTCAATTCAGACAAAGACAGTATATAACTACAGTTTCTATTGGGCTAGGTGCTGCACGTTTTAGTAGTGATGGCGGTAGTGAAATTGCACCATCTTTCACAGCAGCAATAGGCACACGATATGAAATATCTGATGTAGCATCTATTGTTACAGAGCTAAGAGGCTATGCAAGCTTGATGCAAGATGGTGATACATTATTCTGTCAAAACGATCTATGTTCTGCTGAATATGATGATACGGTTTGGATAAACACTTCTATTTCTATTGGTTTTTCTTACAAATTTTAGTCATTAATTTTTACAGAGTTAATATATAACTTTGTAATATCCGTTACTAAACTATCAATAGGTCGTTCAATAATACGACCTATTTCTTTATCCCCTAAAAACACAACAAACGTCGGCGTATAGTTAATACTATTACGGAGAGCTAACTTTTGTGGATCACCTTTATTAAGATCTAAGGCGATTAGTTTAAAGTTAACATCTACATTGTTATCTAAAATAGATAATAATTTAGGCACTTCTCTTTCGCTATCGTGACACCAAGTTCCAAAATAAATATCAATATGTAAATTACTAGGCCAATCACTAACTTGTAACTTATCTTCCTCAGAAACAACAAAAGACTCATAGCCTTTTTTAAATAAAGCTTCATGGCTCAATAAATCATTTTTAGAGATAATTCCTACCATATTCTTTTCAGCTGTTAATGTTTCTTCTACTGCCATCTCTGATGTTGACGCATTATGGCTACACGATGTTATAAAAATAAAACAAGCCAGTACAATAACCTTTGAAACCTTCTGAGAAACAAACATGAATAATCCTTTATTTATAAATATGAACAATGTTACTTTTTAAGCTCGTTAGCTTTAAGTAGCATAGATTTACTTTCTTTTAAAAACTCACCCGCATAATCACCAAACCAATCCGATACTTGATTAAACATATTGATGAAGGATTCTTTATCTCCCATTTCAACATCTTCAAGCAGTTCTAAAAAGCGATAAGCAAATCGTTTCATCATATCTATATTATCAGTATTAGAAAATATAATATCACTATATAAAACAGGATTCTGAGCAAACAGTCGCCCTACCATAATTAACTCTAGACGATAGATAGGTGAACTCATTTCAACTAATTGAGCTAAATCAGCCCCTTCAGTCATTAAATGATAGCCATAAACAATAGTAGAGAAATGACGCATCACTTGCACCATAGCCATTGCTTGATCATGAGCTGCTGCATCTACTGGATAAATTTTAGCGCCCCAAACCTCTATTTGTTGTAATAACCACTGATAATTCTCAGGATCACGCCCTTCACATGCGATAACAGTTTGTTTAACCAAACTTGTTACATCAGGTCCAAACATAGGATGTAGGCCAACAACAGGCCCTTTATGAACTTTAAGCATTTCATAAAGCGGTGATTCTTTTATACTCGTTACATCAGCAAGAATACATTTTTCAGGTAAGTTAGTTAATTCTTGAATAATGGTTTTTGTTAAACAAATAGGTACTGCAACAATAACAGCCGTAGCATTAGTAAAAATAGTTTCACTATTACACCAGTCTTCTTGCTCCATAACTTCTACTTGGTAGTTTGAGCGAGTAAATAAGTCTACGAATATTTTACCTAACTGCCCTTTACCACCAATCACAACAATCTTTTCGCAATCAGGGTTTACACACAAATAACCACTAGCATCTTGGCTTAAGTAGGAGTCGCTCATTAAACGGCGTAATACATCCTCAATAACATCAGGATTCAGACCAGCTTCTTGCGCTTGTTGTCTGCGCTTAGTTAATAATTCTTCTTCACGCTCTGGGGCATAAATAGGCATACCCACTTCATTTTTTAGCGCACCAACTTTAGTCGTAACCGTACGTCGATTTTTTAATAAATTAACTAATTGAGAATCGATGTCGTCAATTTCGTTTCTTAAATCAGCGAGCTTCTCATCAAATACGTGTTTTTCCATTTGTGTCTCAACAATGTACGGTTATATGTTAAATATAGTGCCAATTAACTATGTATGTTGGCTTTTAGTGTTTAATTTTAAAAATAGTGGGAGAGTTATAAGATAATGATGCTCTAAAATGAAGTTATCCTACAAATTAGATTAATTACGCTGAGTGATCTCCCTATCAATACGTTTCTAAACATTCACATCAATGCCTGCTTTATTCGTAACGTATTTATGACTAGATATTATACCAATTTGAATAATAAATTAATCAAATTGGTATTCATATACTTCGATAGAAATGATTTACCAAAAGACATTAATATTGAATAAAGTGTAATGTCGGCAGAATAACCTATGCAGTACGTGATTTTAAAACTGTTTTCAGCTTCTCATCAGCTTTTGCTATAAGTTCTTGTGTACTGGCTAAATCAATACAACCATCTGTGATTGAAACACCGTAAGCACGTTCAGCAATAGGAATACTATCACTTTGCTTACCTGCATTTAAATGGCTTTCAAGCATAATGCCTATAATTGATTTATTACCATCAACTATTTGATCAAATACATCATGAGCTACAATCGGTTGACGAGCATAATCTTTGCTTGAATTACCATGTGAGCAATCAACAACAATACCAGGTTCTAAGCCTTGTTTTGCTAAAGCCTCTTCACAAATAGCTACATCGCCTGCATTGTAGTTAGGCTTTTTACCACCACGTAAAATTACATGACCATCTGGATTACCTGATGTTTTGATTAAAGATACTTGGCCTTGTTTATTAATACCCATAAAACGATGCGAAGACGCTGCAGATTCCATCGCATTGATAGCAACATCTAAGCTACCTTTAGTACCATTTTTAAAACCAATTGGCATAGATAAACCTGATGCCATTTCTCTGTGTGTTTGCGATTCAGTTGTTCTAGCACCAATTGCAGACCAACTAAATAACTCAGCTAAATATTGTGGGCTAATAGGATCTAAAGCTTCTGAAGCTAACGGTAAACCAAGTTCAGTTAAAAAGATTAATAACTCTCTCGCTTTTCTTAAGCCTGTTTCAACATCAAATGAACCATCCATATGAGGGTCATTAATTAGCCCTTTCCAACCGACAGTTGTTCTTGGTTTTTCAAAGTAAACGCGCATTACAATGTATAAGCTGTCTTTGTATTGCTCATGAAGTTTTTTAAGCTCTCTAGCGTATTCTTTAGCTGCGTCAATATCATGTATAGAACATGGACCACTGATAATAAGTAAGCGACTGTCTCTTTTATGAATGATGTCAGCAATAACATTACGCGCTTGCTGTACAAATACTCTGCCTGACTCTGGTAAAGGTAATTCGTTTCTTAAATCTTCAGGTGTGATCAATACTTCTTCAGAATTTACATGAACATTGTCTAAACGACTTTTTTTAGTTTCGGTGCTGTTTTCTAGTGTCATAACGTTAGCCTCTTCATAGGTAATGAAATAAGAATAAATCCAATAGTCTTACTTAAATGTAATAGTAAAAGGCCAGAATAGTTATAAAATCAATCAAAACTCTTACACAAACAAACTGTAAACTTATATTTACTCGATCTGTATCAATTATGTTACACGCTTTAATTGCATAGGTACATAGGATAGATACAAAAAAAGCGCCTTTAGGCGCTTTTTAATTAACATTAATTGTAAACTTTACTTTCCAAAAGAATTATCCGTTATGGACTATTCGTTTAGCAATAAGGTTATCAACAACAGAAGGATCCGCTAAGGTTGATGTATCACCTAATGTATCAATATCGTTCTCAGCAATTTTACGAAGGATTCTTCTCATAATTTTACCTGAACGTGTTTTAGGTAACCCTGGCGCATATTGAATATAGTCGGGTTTCGCAAAGCGCCCTAACTCTTTCGCTACAAACTCAGTAAGCTCTTTAACAAGCTCATCAGTTTCTACAGCGCCTTTCATTAAAGAAACATAAGCATAAACGCCCTGTCCTTTAATCTCATGCGGATAACCAACAACAGCAGCTTCCGCAACGGCAGGATGAAGTACTAAAGCACTTTCAATCTCAGCTGTACCTAAGCGATGTCCTGAAACATTAAGTACATCATCCACTCGACCTGTTATCCAATAAAAACCGTCTTCATCACGTTTGGCACCATCACCTGTAAAGTAGTTTCCAGGGTATTGTCCTAAGTAAGTGTCATAAAAACGCTTATGATCGCCATAAACACTTCTTAATTGTCCTGGCCAACTCGCTGTCATTACAAGTAAACCGTTATTCTCACCTTCAAGAGTATTACCATCTTTATCAAATAACGCAGGTTGAACACCAAAAAATGGTTTACCTGCAGCGCCTGGTTTCATATCAACCGCACCAGGTAGAGAGGTAATTAAAATACCACCTGTTTCAGTTTGCCACCACGTATCAACAATAGGACACCTAGATTGACCAACAACTTCGTAATACCAATGCCAAGCTTCAGGATTAATAGGCTCGCCTACCGTACCTAATAAACGTAAAGAAGACAGATCCGCTTGATCCACCAACTCATTTCCTACACTCATTAAGGCTCTGATCGCTGTAGGGGCTGTGTAGAAGATATTCACTTTATGTTTTTCACATACCTGCCAAAAACGACCTGCATCAGGATAAGTAGGAATACCTTCAAAAACTAATGTTGTAGCACCGTTAGCTAATGGTCCATAAAAGATATATGAATGACCTGTTATCCAACCTGCATCAGCAGTACACCAATAAACTTCGCCTTCTTTGTAATCGAAAACATATTTATGTGTCATTGCTGCATATAATAAATAGCCACCACAAGTGTGTAATACACCTTTTGGTGTACCTGTTGAGCCAGAGGTATATAAAATAAATAAAGGATCTTCAGCATCCATCTCTTCAGGTTCACACACGGCTGGATATTTACTTACTTCTGTAGCGTAATCTAAATCAATTTTATCATTCCAGTTAATTTCGCCACCTGTACGTTTAACGACAATAACAGTATTAACATTAGGGCATTCAGCAACCGCAGCATCCACGTTTGATTTTAATGGAATAGCCTTACCACCACGTAAACTTTGATCCGCTGTAAGTACAACCTTACAATCGGCATCAACGATACGTGCTTTGATTGACTCTGTTGAAAAACCACCAAAAACAACTGAATGCACAGCACCGATACGCGCACATGCTAGCATTGCATAACCCACTTCAGGGATCATCGGCATATAAATACAAACACGATCACCCTTTTTAACGCCTCGTGCTTTTAATAAGTTAGCAAAGCGACATACATGATCATGTAACTGTTGATAGCTAATATGATCATCTTCATTTGGGTTATCACCCTCAAAAATAATAGCGGTGTCATTTGCTTTAGTTGCTAGATGGCGATCAATACAATTATAAGAAGCATTTAATTTACCACCAGAAAACCATTTTATGTCTGCAGTTTTTAAATCAACATCTGAAACACTATCCCAAGGCTTGTACCAATCTAAAAACTTATCTGCTTGTTCTGCCCAAAACACATCAGGTTGCTCTATTGATTGTTTGTACATCGCATCATAAGTTGCGCTATCAATATGAGTATGCTGTTTGGCACTTTCTGAAACAGGGTAAAGGGTCTTTAAATCTTTCATGGGCCTTCCTTTGTATTGTAAAACTTTAACGCTGGTCATTTAGTTAAAAACACTAAATCGTAACTACGTTGAATAAAATGAATTAAACCAATCATATATTAACTAAGCTAGTTGGCATACTCGACTAAAGTCGAAACTTTAGAGATTTATAACAATCTATTGAAGAAATAATAACAATTCAAGAGAAGTGATTACATTGTGGCTAATTTATTCAAAGCGGATGTCTTTATTATTTAATACCAAACGGATTAATTTATTGCTCACTTAGCGAGAATTTAAAGGCTTAGAGGCAGGGCATTGATTGAAGAGAATGGTTATTCTCGGTAACTGCTCCTGCGTTACCCTAATGTCCTACATCCATGTAGGAACCTTGTCAAAATCAATAACGCGGCATATGAGCCTTTAAATTCTCGCCCTTCGGGAGCTCATTAGCAAACTGATAACATCACAAAATTAAAAAAATATAGAATAACTATGTTTAATCAATTTTGCTTGTTCTAAGCTTGATAATGTAGCTCTAAGTTGCTCAATAAATTAATCCGTTTGGTATAAATCACGTTTACATTTAATTAATGATTTTATTTGAGTAAAAAAGAATAGATGAAATGCAAACTTAGACAGTTTTGAAGGCATGTATTTTATGATGTGATTTAAATGACTTGGATATGATTGAAAACTTGCACTTATTAAAACAAAAAAAACCTGTGTTGTTTCCAACACAGGTTTTTTCAAGCTACTAAGTAAATCTCTTAAATATAAGAGTCTACTTTTTACCCAACTTCTCTTTGATACGTGCAGAGCGACCTGAACGTTCACGAAGATAGTAAAGTTTAGCTTGACGAACATCACCGCGACGTTTGATTTCAATTGAATCAACGATAGGGCTATGTGTCTGGAATACACGTTCTACACCAACACCGTTAGATATTTTACGAACAGTGAATGCAGAATTGATGCCACGGTTTTTTATAGCAATAACTACGCCTTCAAATGCTTGTAGACGAGATTTATCACCTTCTGTAACTTTTACTTGTACAACAACAGTATCACCTGGTGAATATGCTGGTACATCTTTTTTCATTTGCTCAGCTTCAAGCTGCTTAATAATATTACTCATAATACCTTCTTCCTAGGTTTCACAGTCATCAACAATCTTTTTACCATTCTTAATTAAGAGTAGGTGTTTTTCTTGTTCTGCTGTCAGAGCTAGGTTAGTTAATAGTTCGGGTCTTCTAGTCCATGTTCTTTCTAAAGACTTAAATTGACGCCACTGTTCAATACGTTTGTGATCACCACTTAGCAAAACTTTAGGTACTGATTTTTCTTCCGAAGAAGATGTACTCAATACTTCAGGCCTTGTGTAATGCGGACAATCTAATAAACCTTCAGAAAATGAATCCTGTTCGGCTGATTGTTCGTGCCCTAATACACCAGGAACAAAGCGTGCTATAGCATCGATTACGTTCATAGCAGGTAATTCCCCACCACTTAATACATAATCACCAACAGACCACTCTTCGTCGATATCCGACTCAATTAGTCTCTCGTCTATGCCTTCATAACGTCCTGCTATAAATATCAGTCGGTCATGTTGTGATAATTCGCGTACGCCAGCTTGATCTAATTTACGGCCTTGCGGAGATAAATAAATAACCTTAGCTTTCTCTTTATGAGAACTACCATCAACATCTGCTGCAGCGCGTGCAGCAATAATGGCATCTCGTAGTGGTTGAACCATCATCAGCATTCCTGGACCACCGCCATAAGGTCGGTCATCAACAGTGCGATGCTTATCATGCGTAAAATCACGAGGATTCCACTTATGAAAGTCAATCAAACCATTACGAATTGCTCGGCCAGTTACTCCGTACTCAGTGATTGCATCAAACATTTCAGGAAAAAGGCTTATCACCCCTATCCATAATTTGCAGTTACTCACGAGTTAAAAACCTGGATCCCAGTCAACACAAATTTGTTTATTTTCTAAACTAACTGACTCTACGACTTGCTCAAATAAGTAAGGGATTAACCTTTCTTTTTTACCAAATCCATCATTTAGATTAGCTTTTACAACCAGTACGTCGTTAGCGCCCGTTTCCATAACATCAGAAACACTACCAAGGTTATAACCTTGATTAGTAACAACAGTCATACCAATTAAGTCACGCCAATAAAACTCACCATCAGGTAGTTCAGGTAACGCTTTTTCATTAACAATTATTTCAGAACCTACATATGCTTGCGCAATATCTCGGTCATCAACATTTGCTACTTTGACAATAAGTGAATTACTGTGTCGACGCCAATCAGTTATTTCCACTAATTGCGTTTTATTCCCTAATTTTAAAGACCAAGGAAAATAGTCTAAAATGGCTTCTTGGTCGTCAGTAAACGAATGGATCTTTAACCAACCTTTGATACCATAGACTGCGCCTACTTTACCTAAAGTGATTTCTTTACCTAATTCTTCCACAATGACTCCTAAAACCTTCTAAGTATAATTAAGCTGCTACTTGAGCATCTTTAATTAACTTAGCTACACGATCAGATAAACCAGCACCTTGACCAACCCAATGGTTGATACGGTCTAGGTCTAAGCGTAATTTCTCAGCTTGACCTTGTGCTGTTGGATTGAAGAAACCAACTTTCTCGATGAAACGACCATCGCGAGAGTTACGGCTATCTGCAACTACAACCTGATAAAATGGACGCTTTTTAGCGCCACCACGAGCTAAACGAATGGTAACCATATCGCCCTCTATTATATTTAAGTGTTAAAACGGATTTTCCAGACATTTCCGTCACCATAGTGACAGAAAAGCTCGCGTATTCTACGCTTTTACATTAATAATGCAAATGATATCTGGTTCGAAAGTAAAAACTTGCTAATAAATAAACTGTGAATGATTCATTTATCAACATATATATACCCGTTAGCATTTAAATTGCATGTTAATGGGTATATATAACTAGCTGTTTAAGTGCTAATTCTTTTGTATTGACGATATTCTGGATTCCAAAAATTACGATCAATTTTTGCCAATAACATTTCGTCACTTATTTCTAATGCTAAACCTTGCTCATATGCAACCTTAGCTACAGCAAAGGCTATTTTTTTACTTAGCTGTGCAATAGAAGTTAAAGGCGGTAACAATTCACCCTTGCCTGTATTCGCTAATGGAGATTCACTTGCTAACATCTCACTTGCCACCATTAACATTTCGTCAGTAATTCGATTAATGTTTGCAGCAACAACGCCTAAGCCTAAACCTGGGAATATATAGCTGTTATTACATTGTGGAATTGGGAAGGTTTTACCTTGAAAATGCACAGGTTTAAAAGGACTACCTGTAGCTATAATCACTTCACCATTACACCATTCAATAACATCGTCAGGTTTAGCTTCAACTTGTTTTATTGGGTTACTTAAAGGGAACACGATAGGTAAAGCACAATGAGACTTCATTGCTCTTATCACTTCTTCGGTAAATAAACCCGCAACGCCTGAAACACCAATCAAAATATCGGGTTGGGCATTATTAACAACTTCTAATAATGTCGGTGAAGTTCCGCTAGTATCCCAGTCGGCTATATTAGATAAAGACTGACAAAGCTTACTTTGGAAATCTCTTAAACCTTCCATACCTTCTATAAGTAAACCTGAACGGTCTATCATATAAATTTGGCTTCTTGCTTGTTCAGGTGAAGCACCTTCGCTGATCATTTGCGTAATGATTTGTTCAGCAATACCACAGCCAGCAGAACCTGAACCAACAAATACAACGTTTTGCTCAGAAAGCTTAGCGCCTTTTGCTCTACAAGCAGCAAGTAAAGAACCGACAGTTACACAGGCGGTTCCTTGAATGTCATCATTAAAACAACAAATTTCATCACGATATTTATTCAGTAACGGAGTTGCGTTAGGTTGTGCAAAATCTTCAAATTGTAATAAAACACGAGGCCAACGACGCTTAACCGCAGTAATAAACATATCAACAAATTCGTTATATTCTTCTTGTCCGATACGTTTATGACGACGTCCCATGTACATAGGATCCGCTAATAGCTTTTCATTATTTGTTCCTACATCAAGCATTACTGGTAATGTATAGGCAGGGCTAATACCACCACAAGCGGTATATAATGAAAGCTTACCAATAGGTATTCCCATACCGCCAATACCTTGGTCACCTAAACCTAAAATTCGCTCACCATCGGTAACAACAATAACTTTAACTTTATTTTTAGTCGCGTTGCGTAGAATGTCGTCCATGCTATGACGTTCTTCATAAGAGATAAATAAACCTCTTGAGCTTCTATATATATCTGAAAACTGCTCACATGCATCGCCCACTGTTGGGGTATATATGATCGGCATCATTTCAGCTAAATGCGCTTGAACAAGCTTATAAAATAAAGTTTCGTTATTATCGTGAATCGCCCTTAAATAAATATGCTTATTTAAATCTTCATCAAAACTTTTGTATTGCATGTAAGCACGTTCAACTTGCTCATCAATCGTTTCATAACGAGGAGGTAAAAGACCTGTTAAATTGAAATTTGCTCGCTCTTCAGAACTAAAAGCACTGCCTTTATTTAATAAAGGAGTTTCTAATAATGAAGGTCCTGAAAACGGTATATATAACGGATGTTTTTTATTGTTGGTCATAGTAATTTGAGTGACTTTCTCTTGTTGGATTTTTTATAATGAGTATGTGAAATACTAAGCTTCACATTATTGTAAATAGGCTAACATAAATTTTTATTAATGCTTAATGAAAAAGCTAAGTTATAACACCAAAAATCATTTAAAACTTACACTAATTAATCAACTTCTGATAACCAAGCAAGTTGAATAGCTTCAAGCACCCTTTCGCCGCAATGTTCAGGATCATCGTCAAAATTTTCTAATGCTAAAACCCATTTATTTAATTGTGTAAAATTAAGTTTCATTGGGTCTGCATCGGGGTGTTCTTCCATAAGGTCTAATGCAATGTCTAATGAATCTGTCCAACGATATCCCATAACGCTTTCCTTTTTATTTAATTAATAAGTGAAACCACATTGCATCTACAATTAGCATTAAAACTAACCATAAGAAAATTAAACGCGCTTTTTTACAATATTTGCATTGCGTGTGCCACCAAGATTTTTTCATTATTTTCAAATATAACTTATCTATATAAGGATCATTATACAGGGCAAGATCATTTGAAGGGAACTTTTTAGTAAGTTATTGATCAGATCAAAAAATAACTACAAAGGGTTTCCCGCATGGAAAATAACTTCATTCATCACTTTTCTTCAATTACTGATCCAAGAGAATCAAATAAACGCCATCAACTAATAGATATTTTATTCCTCGCCGTAAGTTCAGTGCTATCTGGCGCTGAAGGTTGGGAAGATATTGAAGATTTCGGTCAAGCAAAACTCGATTGGTTAAGGGAATTTCTACCTTTTAAATATGGCATTCCTAGCCATGACACTATTGCAAGGGTATTAAGTCGACTTGAGCCTGCCAGCATTCAACAGTGTTTCATCAATTGGGTAAAAGAAGTCGCAGAGCAAGTCAATGCTGATGTTATAGCAATAGATGGCAAGGTTGCCAGACGAAGCTTTACCACGAAAGATAGGAAGAACGCTCTGCATATGGTGAGTGCTTGGAGCTGTGAGCATGGATTAGTATTAGGGCAACAAAAAGTGGAAGGAAAGTCTAACGAGATCACCGCCATTCCAAAACTACTTGAATTATTAGATGTAAAAGGCAGCGTATTAACGATGGATGCAATGGGCTGTCAGCATAAAATCACAAAACTGATCACAGAAAAAGAAGAAGATTACGTTATCTCACTCAAAGGCAATCAAGGCACCTTGAATAAAGAAGTTCAAGCTTGGTTTCAAAAGGCTTGGAGAGAAAAGTATCAAGATATAAGGCATTCCTCGTATGAGCATACTGACGCAGGTCATGGTCGGATAGAAGTGAGAAAATGTTTACAGCTGGAAATCCCCAACGGTTGGCTAACAAGCGCACAAAATTGGTCAAGCATTCACAGTGTTGTTTGTGTTGAATCTACTCGAATTATTGGAGATAAAAAGACGAAAGAAAATCGTTATTTCATTAGTTCACTCGGCATAAATGCACAGAGGGCTAGCGATGTTATCCGTAAACATTGGCAAGTAGAAAACAGTCTACACTGGACGCTAGATATGACATTCAAGGAAGATGACTCTCGCATTAGACGAGGTGATGGAGCCGAAGTCATGAATGCGTTTAGAAAGTTAGCATTAAATATTGTTAGGAATGACAATACTCGTAATGCTAGCATGAAACGCAAGCTAAAAATGGCAGCGCTTGATGATAAATATAGAACTAAGCTACTTAAAGGGAAAAGCTAAATGCTCTTGCCCTGGATCATTATAGCACTTACAGTCAATTTAAAAGTCAGCGTTATAACGACTTATTTCAGTCGAACAATGACCATGAAATAAATAAGTTAAAAGCTTTCTAGATAAAATATTTAATAACTTTGTTGAAAGTATGCTGCTAGTGCTGGATCACTGAATCAAATAATTGCACTGTAACCACTTCATTAGCTGATATATTTCCTTGTTCTGCAGGCAGTACTATATAACAATTAGCTTTAGCTAAACTCGTCAATACACCTGAGCCTTGATTTCCAGTACTTGATACCAACATTTCACCTTGCTCGTTTGTACTTAAAATACCGCGTTGAAAATCCATTCTTCCTGGTGATTTTCTAATATTCGTTGCAGTTTTAACTCTTAATTTAACAGGGGCAGTATTAATACAATTCTGCATTTTAGTAAGTGCAGGCACGGCTAACATATGAGCCGTAACGGTTGCAGAAACAGGATTGCCTGGTAATCCAAAAAACACGCTATTAGGAAGTTTACCAAAAGCAAAAGGTTTACCTGGCTTCATCGCTATTTTCCAAAAGCTAATATCACCCAACTCATCCAATACTTCTTTCGTATAATCGGCTTCACCAACAGATACACCACCAGAACTGAATATAGCGTCAGCTTCTTTATCGGCTTTAATAAAAGCGGCAGTAATGGCTTTTTTATCGTCTTTTATTACGCCTAACTTTAAAATATTAATGTTCAGTTTTTCCAGCATCGCAGCTAAAGTAAAACTGTTACTTTCGAATATATCGCCTTCTGTTAAGCTTTCGCCAGGTAATTTAAGTTCATCACCTGTAGAAATTAGTGCTACAGTAAGTTTTCTATATACAGTAACGGTAGGAACACCTAATGAAGCTAAAACACCTACGTCGATTGCCGATAACTTTCTACCTTGCTCAAACACGACTTGGTTTTCTTTAATGTCTTCTCCTGCATATCTCACATTATCGCCCTGCTCTTTAGGCTCTAAAAAAGTAATACGAGATAAATTATCGGCTTCATTATTAACAACGTCACAATTCTCTTGCATCTCAACGGTATCGCAACCTTTTGGTAATTTAGCGCCAGTCATAATGCGAACACATTGTCCTACCAAACATTCCCCTTGAAAAGGTTCGCCAGCCATAGAACGGCCAATAAGCGTTAACGTATTAGCTGAGTTTTGCTCGGTGAAGCTTTCTTTAGCAAAAGCATAACCATCCATTGCTGAATTATTATGTGGAGGAACATTTAAAGGGCTTTTGGTTACATTCGCTAACACTCTATTTAATGCTTCGCTTATTAATACCTCTTCCGTTTCAGTGACCGACGGAACTTGATTAAGTATGTTTGATAAGGCTTGTTCGAATGGCAATAAATTTGGTGCTGAGTAGCAGTCAACCATGGTTTTTAACTCTCTCGTTTGATTCAATTGGGGGATTTTATAAAATACACTGGAATTAATTTCATAAAAAGTGTGTCTTATTACCAAGCTATAATAAATATGTTGATAATAAAAATATACTTTATGAACTTCATAGCATTTAAAATTATATTACTATGGTAAACCAAAATTAAGGTATAGTAATAATCAAATTATTCGCCGAGCTTCTCTAGCTACCCCAATTATCACGACTTGAATATGGTCTTGTTTGGAATGTTAGTTTAGCCGTGGTTTTTATATAAAACCGCCAGGGTTTGCATGGAAACGTGTAAGCCTCCCCACATTTGGAAAGGTGAGATGTTAACAGACAACTTTGGCCGTAAGTTTTATTACTTACGCCTATCTATTACTGACGTATGCAACTTTAGTTGTACCTACTGTTTACCTGATGGTTATCAGTGTGATCAGCCGCGTGACTTTCTATCTTTGCCTGAGATAAAGCGTATTGCTAATGGCTTTGCGCAATTAGGCACAGAGAAGATCCGTATTACTGGCGGTGAACCCTCTTTACGTAAAGACCTACCTGAGATCATTGCTGCCTGTAAAGAAACTCAAGGCATCAAACGCGTAGCAATAACAACCAATGCTTTTAAACTTCCGGAACATTTACCTAGTTGGTTAGATGCAGGGATTGATGCGATTAATATTAGTATCGATAGCTTAGATCCGAGGCAGTTTCATAGTATTACAGGTCACAACAAGTTACCCCATATTTTAAAAGGCATTGATATGGCATTGGCTCACGGTCAAATCACAGTAAAAGTAAATACTGTGTTGATGCGCGAATATAATGCTTACGACATGCAAACCTTCTTAGATTGGCTAAAAGACACACCTGTAACTTTACGTTTTATTGAATTAATGCAAACGGGTGAAAACCAAGAGTTCTTTGATGCACAACATGTTCAAGGTTCTCGTATTAAACAGAATTTGATTCTAGATGGTTGGTTACCTGCTATTAGAGATAAGTCAGCAGGTCCTGCTCAAGAATTTTATCATCCTGATTATGCAGGTCGTATTGGTTTGATCATGCCTTACAGTAACGACTTTTGCTCAACCTGTAATCGTTTAAGGGTAAGTTCTCTGGGTAAGCTTCATTTATGTTTATTTACTGAAGAAGGCTTATCTCTTAAAGATTATTTACAGCAAGATGATGTTGAACCTTTGAAGCAACATATTATAAATATGATGGGTAACAAAAAAGCGACGCATTTTTTACATGAAAAGCTAACAGGTGCCACAACTAACTTAGCGATGTTAGGCGGTTAATCAATGATCCGTTTAGCTAATAATACTCCCTTAAACAATCCTACTATTGTGCAACACAGCACATGTTTAGGTGTTGTACTTGCTGGCGGTTTATCTTCACGAATGGGGATAGATAAAGCCAGCTTACAACGAAATAAGGTCGATATGCTAAGTTACAGTAAGCAATTACTTACGGGCTCAGGCATAAATAATATAGTAATAAGCGGCCAACCTAGCTGCTCTTCTCAGCAAGACGTTCTCGTGGCAGACAAATACAAAGAAGCGGGTCCTATGGGTGGAATTGCGAGTGTTATTGAAAAATATAAACCTGCAGCCTTATTAATTCTACCTGTCGATCTTCCGCTGATGACAATGGAAGCATTACAAAAATTAAAGCAAGTAGGCGAACTAAGCCAACAAGCATGTTTTTATAACGACAATTACTTGCCTCTTTATTTACCTGTAAACGCTCATACAGAAAACTTTTTAAAAACGGCATTTATTCATCAAGCTAAGCAAAATCCCAGTAATGAAAAGATGGATAACAAAAGTTTTGTTCATAACAATATGGCTAAAAGTAAAAGCGGGCCTTCTATGCGTGCCTTACTTAATCAAATACCTCACAAGGCTATTTCAATTAATACGCTAGCAAGCTTATTTAATGCCAATACTCCTGAAGATTGGGCTTTAGCTCAAAAACGCTTTTAGGAATAAATATTGAAGTAAAAAAATTCTACATATTATTTTAAAATATCAAAAAACAACTTATAAATTTTAGGAAAGAACATGTCTAATCAAGTGTCTAAGCAAGAAAGAAGTGCATTTATCCCATTATCTATTGCCGTACTAACCGTATCTGACACACGAACTGAATCTACAGATACTTCAGGGCAAGCATTGGTTGAACGTTTAACCTCTGCAGGACATAAGCTAGCAGCAAAAAAAATAATAAAAGATGACGTTTACCAATTACGTTCTATTGTTTCACAGTGGATAGCAGACGAAAACATTCACGCTATCATCACAACAGGTGGCACAGGCTTTACCGAACGTGACAATACACCAGAAGCTTTACTCCCTTTATTTGATAAAAATGTAGAAGGGTTCGGTGAAGTATTTCGCGCGATTTCTCTAACAGAAATAGGTACAGCAACAGTTCAATCTAGAGCCTTTGGTGGCATGGCTAATAAAACCGTTATTTTATCAGTACCAGGATCAACCAACGCCTGTAAAACAGCTTGGGATAAATTAATCGCTGAGCAATTAGATGCAGGTCATCGCCCATGTAATTTTGTAACACATTTAAATGTTTCTGCTGAACAATGCGAGACTCGAAGCTAATGACAGATAATCGTTCACAAGGTGTCGCGTTAAGCCATATTAACAAGAAAGGTGAAGCGAACATGGTTGATGTTACTGAAAAAGCAGTAACCTCTCGTACCGCTACAGCTGAAGGTAGAATAACCATGTCGCCAGCAACACTTACATTAATCACTCAAGGCGATAACAAAAAAGGTGATGTATTTTCAGTTGCTCGTATTGCAGGTATTCAAGCGGCTAAAAAATGTAGCGATTTGATCCCTTTATGTCATCCGCTTATGTTGACTAAAGTAAAAGTTGAGTTTGAAATTGATGAACACAACAATCAAGTTATTGTTAATAGTTTATGTCGCTTAACAGGACAAACAGGCGTTGAGATGGAAGCTCTTACTGCGGTATCAGTGGCTTGTTTAACTTTATTTGATATGTGTAAAGCTGCAGATCCTTTTATGGAGATTCATGGCATCAAGGTACTTTCAAAAGAAGGTGGAAAGTCTGGTAGTTGGGCAGCTAAGCAAAACTCTAACCATGACTCTATTCTAGACTCCAATCAGGACAAGTTATGATCAAGGTAAATTTTTTTGCAGCACTAAGAGAAGCCCTTAACTGCAACGAAACTCAATTAAAGATTAATGGACCTGTAACAGTAGATCAAGCGAGATTATTACTTATAGAATCAAACCCTAGTTGGGCAAAAAGCTTAACCAATAACTCGTTACTTACAGCAGTTAACCAGGAACTCGTTCAAGATGACTTCATCGTGAACCAAAATGACGAATTAGCTTTTTTCCCTCCAGTGACCGGTGGTTAATTTCGATGTCGACGAATCTTCCAAACGACCGTATTGTTATTCAAACTGCTGATTTTAATCACGGTGACGAAGTTAACTTATTAGAAAAGGACAATAATGAAGATGGCGCTGTTGTTACTTTTTGTGGCCGTGTTAGAAACAATAATTTAGGTTTAGACGTTAAAGGCTTAACCCTTGAACACTATCCTGGAATGACAGAAAAGTCTCTGCAAAACATAGTAAATACAGCTCGTAAAAAGTGGTCATTAGGTCGAGTCACAGTTATTCATCGTGTCGGTAAACTTTTAATTGGTGAGCAAATTGTATTTGTAGGCGTTACCTGTAAACATCGTGGTGATGCATTCGCTGCTAATGAATTTATTATGGATTTTCTAAAAGTAAAAGCACCATTTTGGAAGAAAGAGTTAACCAGCGAAGGTGAAAAGTGGCTAGGCGCTAAATCGTCAGATACAAACAAAGCACAAGAGTGGCAAGGTGAATAAGTTACTCACTGCTTTAACCTTCCCTATAATAACTTTTTTAAGTTTATTGTTAATAAGTCCATCTAGCTTGGCTAAGAATTCAAACAACAAACCTTTGCGCATTGCTGTATCAGCAAACTTCTCCCCTGTTTTAACTAAACTAATACCCCTATTTTTAAATGAGTCAGGTATTGATAGCGAAATTATCAGCGGCTCATCAGGTACTCTATATCAACAAATATTACATGGTGCGCCCTACGACATGTTTTTATCTGCAGATGATATTCACCCTCAACGATTAGCCGATGCGGATTTTATTGTTGCGGGTAGTTTACATACTTATGCGATTGGACAGCTTGCCTTTTGGTCAGCCAGTAAAGACTTCTCGTCTGAGCAAGATCTTTCAAGCCTATTATTAAGTTATTCAAATAATACGAGTAATTCAGCAAAAATTGCTATGGCGAACCCTAATACGGCACCTTATGGTCAACGAGCTTTTGAAACTCTTGAATCGTTAAACTTATGGAATGTTTTTCAGAATAAGTTGATTATCGGCATTAATGTAAGCCAAACATTTCAACAAGTTAGAAGTCATGCGGTAGGAGCTGGCTTTGTTGCTTTAAGCCAATTGAAAATTAATAACTTACAGGGTTTAACCGTACCTGAAGCACTTTATAATCCGATAAAACAACAGTTGGTTATTTTGAAAAACAGTAAAAAAATAGCAGCAGCTCAACAGTTATGCGCTTTTTTACTCAAGGCTAAAACACAAGAAAGTATTTCTCAATACGGTTATAAAAAAATCGAATCAATTAGCTCAGCTAAAGTTATATCGACTACCCCTTCTCAAACAGTAGAAAATTCACTAGAGAATAGTTTATGAGTGATACTTCGTTATTCGCCAGCAGCGATATGATTGCTTTATTCACAACATTAAAAATGGCGTTAGTCACGACCATCATTCTCATGATTATTGGTACTCCTTTGGCGTGGTATTTAGCTAAAATGAAAAGTCGTTATAAAATAGCGATAGAAGCTTTTGTTGCTTTACCTATAGTTTTACCACCAACCGTATTGGGCTTTTATTTACTTATCGCTTTTTCACCTCAACATCTTCCTGGGCAAGTTTGGCAAAGCGTTACAGGGCAACAACTCGCGTTTAGCTTTAGTGCCATCGTTATTGGGTCCGTGTTTTACTCGCTTCCCTTTGTAGTTCAGCCTTTACAAAAAGCGTTTGAACAACTGGGCGACGATATTCTTGAGGCTGGTGCCATGCTTGGCGCCAATGCTTTTGATCGTTTTTTCACAATTGTATTGCCTATTACCAAGGCCAGCTTTATAACAGCAGCTAGCTTAGGTTTTGCTCATACCGTAGGTGAATTTGGTATTGTACTTATGATAGGTGGCAATATTTCGGGAGAAACCAAAGTATTGTCTATCGCCCTTTTTGAGCACGTAGAAGCCTTTAATTATGAAAAAGCGCATATTCTTGCCGCTAGCTTATTAGTGGGATCTTTTATTGTTCTCGGGTTGATCTATTTATTAAATTACAAAAAGCCAACTTCTGTTAACTCAAACAAAACGGTGAATACCTTATGAGTAGCGCGATAACAGAGCAAGTTAGTGAAAATTTTAATGAGTTAAGCATGAATGAGCTGAGCTTCAATTTCATCACTGAGTTTGATGGTTTTACGTTAACGGTAAATCAGCGCCTTTCGACTCAAGGCATTACAGGTGTTTTTGGTCATTCAGGTTCAGGTAAGTCTACCCTACTACGTTTAATTTCAGGGTTAGAAGACTCATCATCAGGTCAGTTAATACTTAATGGTAAAATCTTATTCGACTCAGCTAAAAGCATAACCATTAAACCTGAAAAAAGACGCATTGGATTGGTTTTTCAAGACTCGCGTTTATTTCCTCATTTAAATGTTTTACAAAATTTAGAATATGCTCATAAACGTTGCATAAACAAACGACTTAACATTAACGACATTATTCAACTAACCCAGCTACAGCCTCTATTACACAAAAAAACCACCTTATTATCAGGCGGTGAAAAACAAAGAGTCGCAATAGCTAGAGCTATATTGTCTGAACCAGAATTATTGCTGTTAGACGAGCCTTTAAGTGCTTTAGATAATCAAAACAGAGCATTAATGATCACGCTATTACTTAATGTTCAACGTACGTTAAAAATACCTATGCTTTATGTAAGCCATAGCTTGGCTGAATTACAGCAAGTGGCAGATAACTTGTTAGTAATGAATCAAGGTAAAGTCGAGCATTTTGGATCTATTCATCACATAATTCATACTTTGAATAGCAGCCAAACAACCTTGCAGCAAACGAGTTTAGCCTTAAAAGTTAATGAGCATTTACCTCAATACGGATTAACATCGTTACAATTAACGTCTGACATTAATATCTTTCTACCGTTACAGAAAAATGCACTTTTTAATGAAGAGCTAGCGAGTAAACTAGTACGTTGTTACATAGCCGCTAGCGATATTAGTATCAGTAAAAGCGAAGTCTTTGATTCGTCAATTGTGAATCATTTTCAGGCTAAAATCGTAAGTATCAAAAAACAAAGTAATACACTTTTAATCACATTAACCTGCTCAGACCAAGTATTTTACTCAACCATTAGTTTATGGTCGGCTGAGCGTTTATCGTTAAGTATTGATGACCTTGTTTACATTCAATTTAAAGCAAGCGCGGTACATTGTTTAGCAAATATTAGAGAGGGATAAGTGCTAACTTCAAAAGAACAACTTAGATACAGTCGACAAATCATGTTGAAAAACATTGGTGAAGAAGGTCAATTATCTCTTCAAAATGCCAAAGTAATGATCGTAGGCATGGGCGGACTGGGTAACCCTGTAGCACTTTACTTAGCAACAGCGGGGATTGGTCACTTATTTATTGCTGATGGCGATAGCGTTGATATAACCAACCTACAAAGACAAATACTCTTTACTGAAAACGATCTAGAGAAGAATAAAGCCGACACTGCAGCTGAAAAACTACAAGACCATAATAGCGATATAACCATTGAAGTAATTGATGAAATGCTCGATAGTGAGTTATGCGACTACTACTTCCCTACTATGGATTTAGTTATAGATTGCAGCGACAATATTCAAACACGCTATTTAATCAACCAATATTGTGTTGCTCATAAAGTCCCTTTAATTGTAGGTGCAGCGATAGGCTTTGACGGACAACAACTTGTAGTTGATCCGCGAAACATCGAGAGTGCTTGTTACCATTGTTTATTCCCAGAAAGTAAAAAGCCACCTGAAAATAACTGTCAAACGGTAGGTATTGTGGGTCCTGTGTTATCTATTGTTGCGGGTATGCAGTCGTTACAAGCAATAAAGTTACTCACAGGTAACACAATACATATTAATCAGCTCAATTTGTTTGATGGATTATCGAATCAATGGCAGCAGTTTAAAATGAAAAAACAAGAAAGCTGTAAGGTATGTAGTAATAACGCTTAAACTAAAAAGCCCTCAACATACCTTCAGTTTAGGGCTCAAATCGTTTATAAATTGAAAGTGAATATACTGAAACCTTTACAGCAAAAAAGAAATCAGTTATTTGAAGTGTAGTAACTTAGTTATTTAACCTAACACTCTCTAACACTGCTTACTTAATCTGATAGATATTACTTAAACAAGCCTGTATTCCTATCTTCAACAGCTTCTCGCCATCCACCTAACCACTCCGACTTTGCGTTGATACTCTGATAAGGACATTTTTCCTTTGCTTTACCATTCATTCCCGCTTGATAGCCATTAGAATGTGCTCTTCCTAAACGATCCCTTTTTTGTCTTCTCATGAACTTGTTCCTCTTAACCATTTGATAATTAATTAAAAACTGTAACTTCATCGACATTGAATTTCATTGAGTCTCATTTAGTTAAGCAATCCAATGAGCTTCAATTTAAGACTAAATAGATAGGGTTTGCAACAGAACAAAATGAAAATAACGGCGTAAAAAATGCTTAAAATAACAACATAAATCATTACAAAAAGACGTAAGAATGACTTTTTTATTACAAAACAATTTCTTAATAAAAATGCAATATTCCAATTAGAAATAATAACAAAGTTAATATAAAAATTTGATTTATGAAAAGTTGTTTTTTAACGCTTTAAAGTCATAAAAAAGTGATATGTCAAAATTAGTAACAATTTCGTCTTCTAATACAAATAACTTAATCTCGTAGTAAAGGCTGTAACATTTTTTCTAAACCGTTAAGTTTTACTTCGTACATTAGCGCCAGCTGCTCGCCTAATTTTCCTTCAGGAAAACCTTTACTGTGAAACCAGACTAAATAAGGTTCAGGTAATTGAAGGAGCTTTCTACCTGCATATTTTCCAAATGGCATAACTTGATTAACGGCTTCTAATAATTTTTGTTGGTCTGACACTGTATTCTTCTCTTATCTAATAATTAAATAGCTTTTTAGCTGAATGAAACTGGCTCATAAAAACTCAACGTACTGGGCAAATAAAGCTCATTCTAGATATAAACCATTAACCCAAACAGAGGTTAACAAAAAAAGCTTATATTATACCAAACGGATTAATTTATTGAGCAACTTAGAGCTACATTAGCAAGCTTAGAACAAGAAAAATTGATTAAACATAGTTATTCTATATTTTTTTAATTTTGTGATGTTATCAGTTTGCTAATGAGCTCCCGAAGGGCGAGAATTTAATCCGTTTGGTATTACATATTTTATTACACCTGTCGCTTTCTATATAGCAGTAATTTACTTATAATTTATCTATTAAATATGACCTACGGATAAAGATTTACATGGCAACTACAATTGAAAAAACAACCTTAGCAGGCGGCTGCTTTTGGTGTATAGAATCAGCCTTCAATAGCGTTAAAGGTATTGAAAGTGCAATATCAGGTTATATGGGTGGCGAAACTGACGATCCAACTTACGAGACGGTTTGTTCTGGTACTACAGGTCATGCTGAAGTGGTTCAGCTGTCTTTTGATCCTGCTGTGATTAGTTTTCGTGAAATACTAGAAATATTCTTCGCTCTACATAATCCGACGCAATTAAACAGGCAAGGTAATGACACTGGAACTCAATATCGCTCTGGTGTGTTTTTCCATACTGAAGAACAGAAACAAGCGGCATTAGCGATTATTGATGAAATTGCTCAAGATGAAATATGGCCAGATCCTGTTGTTACAGAAGTAACAGCTATGTCAGAATTTCATTCAGGTGAAGATATGCATCAGGGTTACTTTAATCGCAACCCAGAAAATCAATACTGCCAAGCCGTGGTATCACCTAAGTTAGCTAAATTTAAAAAGACCTTTGCTACCAAGCTTAAGTAGCCTTAATAAGTTTACGAACTCTTATTACAACCTATAAGAGTTAGGTAAAACTAAAGAATAAAAAAGCCACGTTACCATGACTCATTAATGGCATGACGTGGCCTTTTTGTTTTCTGCAGCTTAAAGTGAAGCTAATGATCTATCTATTTAGAGATAATCATTACCGATGCTTCGCTAATAACAAGCAACTTTAATACATTAAGGTATAAAGCTTTCTTCTATATTTAGTGGCTAAAGCATCACCTTCTGGTAGTACTTTTAATACATCTAACATCAAATCTTTACTGCTTGTGTTTGATAAGTCTTTTTGTACTAATCGAAATAACAATTCTAGCGCTTCTTCATTTCGGTTTACTTGTGAATATTGCACGGCTAACTGATGTTTCAAGTCATCATTATCAGGTTCAATTTCAAGCTGTGTTTCTAGTGCTTTAATTTCTGGCGACTCTGCAGCTTGATTGGCTAGCTCTAATTTAGCCATTATCGCTTGATAAGCACCATCTTGGTCAACCATCAGAACCGTTTCTAGTAAGGCTTCAGCATCTGTATTTTTACCTAATTGAATAGCCGCATCAGCTAATACTATTTTAATATCAGCTCTTTGATTATCTATTTGATAAGCTTTCGAAGCCGCTGCGTAAGCCGTATTACTATCATTCTCAACTAAAGCCAATTTAGCTTCATTTAATAAGCCATCTTCTACTTTAGGTAAATGGTTATCTAAGAAGGTTTGCACCTGTTCTTCGGTTTGAGGCCCTGATAAGCCATCAATCGGTTGGCCGTCTTTAACTAATACCGCAGTAGGTAAACCTTGAATACCAAACTGTTGAGCTATTTGCGCATGAGCTTGGCAATCAACCGTTGCTAATATCATATGATCTGGAAAAGCTGATATTTTAGCGGTTAAGGCATCACGTAACTGCACACTTTCTGGCACTTGATCAGCCCAAAAACTAACAAGGATTGGTTTTAACTTTGATTCTTCAATAACAATTTGTTGGAAGTTTTCTAAAGTAATAGCAACAATATTTGAACTCATAGGCTTTCCTATTAAAATAATCTTTTCTAATATTTTGGGGCGAACCTTAAAGTTACAAGGTTCAACGAATAACTATCTTTAATGTTAATTAAATGCCTGTAACAAAAAACGCGCTAATAGCGCGTTTAATATGTGGTGTAATGATTAAGCGATTAACCTAATACAAACCATAACAAGCCAAAACCTAATACTAAGCGATAGATAACAAATGGCATCATACCTATTTTATCGAGTATGATTAAAAAGAAGTGGATACAAGTATAAGCACTAACAAAAGCTAATACACTACCTAAACTAATAGCATGCCAATCAACCGCATCTGCAGATGTTATAAGCTTTAATGTTAAGTAACTACCTGCCATTGCGATAGCAGGAATAGATAATAGAAATGAAAATCTAGCAGCATTTTCTCTGCTTAGACCTAACATTAAGCCAACAGTCATAGTAATACCTGAACGAGAAGTACCAGGAATTAAAGCGATAGCTTGTGCAAGACCAATTAACATTGCGCCTTTAAAACCCATTTTTTCAATGCTTACATTTTGCTTTGCTTTAATGTCTGCAAATCCAAGTAAAACACCAAAAATAATAGTTGTACCTGCAATCACAAGAGCCGAACGTAAATACTCTTCAATAATGTCTTTACCTAACAAGCCAAACAATCCAGCAGGAATGGTCGCGAATAATATCCACCATGCAAGTGTGCCGTCAAAGTCGGTTACTTGATTCTCTTTATTACGGTTAGTAATTGTTGAAACCCAAGCAACAGCCATATTACCAACTTCTTTTCTAAAGTAGATAACAACAGCAAGCAAAGTGCCTACGTGTACAGCTACGTCAAAAGCTAAGCCTTGATCTTGCCAACCTAAAACAGCAGAAGGAAGTATTAAATGGGCGGAACTACTGATAGGTAAAAATTCGGTTAAGCCTTGAATAACAGCTAATAAAAATATTTCTAAAGTACTCATGTCTTTTGATTATCCATAATGTGTGACCATGAAAATGGTATTTGGGTTATCGATTGGCTAGCTTTGTTAAAATCGCTCCAAAGCTGACCGTACGATTGGTTAATAATGGGATGTTTTACCGCGTCTGCTATTTCAGCAAGAGGCCATAAAACAAAGGCATTTTTTGTAATTTCATCTCTAGGAATTTGTGCTGGTGTCGCTAACACGAGTTCGTCAAATAACAGTAAATCTAAATCTAACGTTCGTGGGCTAAATTTCTTAGCGTTTTGCTCTCGACCATATTCAAATTCTATATTGCGTAATAGCTCAGCAACTTCGTCTATGGTATGAGATGTTTCAGCACCAATAACCATATTATAAAAGTCTGAACCATTGAAGCCAACGGCTTTACTTTCATACAATGAAGAAAGAGTAAGTGCACCAAAAGCTTTTGTTAGCTCAGTTAGCCCGTGCTTTACATAATATTCTCTATTTATATTGCTGCCTAAAGAAATATAAATGTATGACATTAGCCGAACACGCCTCTTTCAATTTCAACACCAACAGTTTTGGTATTATGCACTGCGCCTGGCTTGCCTACTTTAAGCTTTAACCAAGGAATATGATAAGTGCTCATTAGATATTGTGCCAAACGCTCAGCCAAGGTTTCAATCAAATCAACAGGATTAGCGTTAGCAAAAGCCTCTACATCTTCAGAAATTTTTGCGTAGTCTAAAGTTTTATCTAACTCGTCATTCAATGCCGCTTTAGCGATATCCCAGCCTAAGGTTAAATCTATAATCAATGTTTGCTTGATTTGCTTTTCCCATTCATAAAAACCAATAGTGGTTTGAATGCTTAAGCCTTCTATGCACACTTTATCCATATTTCAGAACTCTTTTATTACACGGGTATTATTTTAAAGAGTAAACTTAATACCAGTAATTATTTATTGGGTGCGAGTTTACCTTTCTCGACCATTAAAAACTAGTAATGCTTTAGAATATATAGCTGTAATTAATCACTAAATTCTCAGCATAAAACATAAATATATTACCTTAAACCTTGTCTTAAATTTTTCCTGAAACTTATCTTGAAACGCCCTTCAAAAACAAAGTTAATAGACGTGACAATTAAAGAAGCGTATAAATTTTAGACCTTAAGAAAGTTTATAACTGGCTTAAACAACCTGGACTCAGGATAATGATTTTGTAATCTATTGATTTATAAATACAAGATAAGAAATAGTAAAGTATTTATTTTTTAGAAAATTTAATTACGTTTATGATGTTGGAATTTACTTAGATAATAAAGCATTTTTCTTGACTAATAGTAGGGGCTGTTAGCAAGAAAAATAACGAAGTTAGGCGATTAAAGACAAATATTAGACATAATCACTTATTCCAAGTTCAGGTTAAATAATAAGAATGATTGATTTTATTGCCCTGATAGATTTTAATTCACTCTCGTTTTACATCAAACTTTAAGAGAACTGTTATTACATATTATTTTTTAATACTAGGAATGATCATACTTGCTTACATAGCAGGCTCGATCTCTAGTGCCATAATAATATGTAAAATCAAAAATCTGCCCGATCCACGTGAAGTAGGATCAAACAATCCTGGCGCAACAAACGTATTACGCAACACCAATAAGCTTACCGCGGCTATCGTACTATTTTTCGATATTATTAAAGGTGTGATCCCCGTTTGGGGGGCTTACTTTTTGGGTATAGAGCCAATATCGATTGGTTTTATTGGTGTCGCTGCTTGCTTAGGGCATATGTACCCTATCTTTTTTGGTTTCAAAGGTGGTAAAGCAGTAGCAACAGCGTTTGGTGTTTTATTACCTATAGGTTTTACTTTGGGGGGATTGTTAATTGTAACTTGGATGCTTGTGGCTAAATTAACACGCTATTCAAGCTTAGCCGCCATAGTAACGGTAAGCTTAGCGCCACTATATACATGGATGATAAAGCCAAGTTATGTATATCCAGTGTTTATGTTAAGTGCGCTGATTGTCTTCAGACATAAAGACAATATTCAACGCTTACTTAATGGATCGGAAAGTAAAATATCCATAAAAAGATAAATCACTTTCTTAATTCATTTTGACTGAATGGGTTTTAAACCGGAGGTAAGGTATCTAAAGGCCAACGTGGTGTTGCTTTAAATGTTAGCTCTTGTTCACCACCTGACTTTAAACGTTGCAAACCCGCATAAGCGATCATCGCACCATTATCGGTACAAAACTCAGGTCGCGGATAAAATACTTCACCACCTAAATTCTTAGTAATAATCGCAAGTTTCTCACGCAATGCTGTATTAGCACTTACTCCGCCGGCAATCACTAATCGTTTTAAGTCACAAGCTTTTAATGCTCTTTTACATTTAATCGCTATGGTATCTATAACCGCATCTTGAAACGCATAAGCAATGTCTGCATGAGTTTGCTCATCCATTGTGCCTTTAGCATGTTCTTCGCGGATAGCTGTTCCTGTTGCTGTTTTTAAACCACTAAAGCTAAAATCTAAGCCTGGTTTATTTGTCATAGGTCGAGGAAATACAAAGCGCCCATGAACACCTTTTTCAGCCATTTTAGCTAAAACTGGACCACCAGGGTAATCTAAACCAAGTAATTTAGCTGTTTTATCAAAGGCTTCACCTGCAGCATCATCAACAGATTCACCTAATAATTCATATTGTCCAATACCATCAACACGAACCAACATGGTATGCCCGCCTGAAACGAGTAAAGCAACAAAAGGAAACTCAGGCACATTATCTTCTAGCATAGGTGCTAATAAATGCCCTTCCATGTGATGAACAGGTACAGCAGGTATTCCCCAACCATAAGCTAAGCTTCGTCCAATAGAACAGCCAACTAATAATGCACCAACTAAGCCTGGGCCTGCGGTATAGGCAACACCATCTAAATCTTTAGGTGTTAAATTGGCATCAGCTAACACTTCTTTAATTAATGGAATTGTTTTACGCACGTGATCGCGTGAAGCTAGTTCTGGCACTACCCCGCCATAATCAGCATGAACAGCAATTTGACTATATAAACGATGAGCCATAATGCCTTGCTCGTCATCATAAATAGCAATACCTGTTTCATCACATGATGTTTCAATACCTAAAATACGCATATAAATACAACCCTTAAAAGTTAAGCACGCAATTTTACCTGCGATAAAAGTAATTCTCCACTATTATTACTTTACTTTACAGACCAGTTAGCTTTAGAATACGGCACCAATTTTTGATAGAGCGGGTGATTTCGAGGCAATTATGCTGAGAAGGTTACCAATTTTATAGATTAATAGACCTAAAGGTTAACAAAGACAATGCCAGTAATTAAAGTAAGAGAGAACGAACCGTTTGACGTAGCACTTCGTCGTTTTAAACGTTCATGTGAGAAAGCAGGTATCCTTTCAGAAGTTCGTCGTCGCGAATGTTATGAAAAGCCAACTTGGGAACGTAAACGTAAGAAAGCCGCTGCTGTAAAACGTGCTGCTAAAAAAGTTTCTCGTGAGAACGCTCGTCGCGTTCGTATGTACTAAGAAAGTTTAGTACTTACTTAAGTCAACTGAGTCAACCTATGAGTCTACTTAGTCAACTAAAAGATGAAATGAAAGTTGCTATGCGAGCTAAAGACAAATTACGTCTTGGCGTTATTCGCATGGCAATATCAGCTATTAAACAAGCTGAAATAGATCACGGTACAGAAGCAACAGATGAAAACGTATTAACCGTTTTAACTAAAATGGTAAAACAACGTAAAGAATCTATTAAAATGTTTACTGACGGTGGTCGTGATGAATTAGCTGCAAAAGAAGCTGCTGAAGTAGAAGCGTTAAACACGTTCTTACCTCAACCTTTTAATGCAGATGAGATTAATGAATTAATTAATAAAGCAATTACAGAAACTGGTGCAGCTTCAATGGCTGACATGGGTAAAGTAATGGCAATATTAAAACCTATTATGCAAGGTAAAGCTGATTTGGGCGCTGTAAGTGGTCAAGTTAGAAATACGCTAAATAGTTAATTCAATATCCCTAATAAGGGGATCTCAAACAAACCGCGATTGCTTATGCCTCGCGGTTTTTTATTCCCTAAAATTTAAAAATCAAATACTAATACCAATCCAACGAATTTATTGTGTAAAATAAAGAAACGTAGATCCCTATTCTCAACATTCGAGTGTTCTAATTTTATGGCAGGTATGATCCCCAAACAGTTCATCGATGATTTATTAGCAAGAGCTGATATTGTAGAACTTATTGATAGCCGAGTGCCTTTAAAAAAGGCTGGGAAAAACTACCAAGCTTGTTGTCCTTTTCATACTGAAAAATCTCCTTCATTTAGTGTTAGCCAAGACAAACAGTTTTATCATTGCTTTGGCTGTGGTGAGCATGGCAATGCTATTTCGTTTTTAATGGAATTTGACAGATTAGAGTTTCCTGACGCTATTGAAGAATTAGCTTCTCATTACGGTATGACTGTTCCTCGAGAAGATATTAAACAAACGCCTGCCCAGCAAAAACAGCAACAACAAGTTTACGCACAAAAACAAGATGACTACGCACTGATGGAACAAATTAGTCGTTTTTATCAGAAACAACTTCGTGTAGCTTCCGACAAAGACACCGCTATAGATTACTTAAAAGGGCGTGGGTTAAGTGGCGAAATAGTTAAAACATTTGGTATTGGCTATATTAGTGATGCTTGGGATGGCATGATGAAAGTGTTTGCCACAAGCGCACCTATTACAAGACAACTTGTTGATTTAGGTATGGCGATCCAAGGTGATAAAAATAAACCTTACGACCGTTTTAGAGGCAGAATACAATTTCCTATTAGAGATAAACGTGGTCGTGTGATCGGATTTGGTGGTCGCGTACTTGCTGACGCCACCCCAAAATACTTAAACTCGCCAGAAACGCGTATCTATCATAAAGGTCATGAACTGTATGGCTTATACGAAGCAAAATTAGCCAATAAACAACTCTCTCGTCTTGTTGTTGTTGAAGGTTATATGGATGTGGTTGCCCTCGCTCAACATGGTGTTAACTATGCTGTAGCTTCATTAGGAACAGCCACTACACCAGAACAACTACAAACACTTTTTAGAACAGTAAGAGAAGTTATATGTTGTTACGATGGCGATAGAGCAGGTCGTGATGCAGCATGGCGAGCAATGGACAATGCCCTACCCTTAATTCAAGACGGTTATATCTTAAAGTTTGTATTCTTACCTGACGGAGAAGATCCAGATTCACTTATTCGTGAACAAGGACAAGAAGCTTTTGAGAAAATTCTAGATGACGCTATGCCATTATCAGAGTTTTTATTATCAAACCTTTCAGAGCAAACAGACTTAAATACCAATGAAGGAACCTCTAAGTTAGTTGAATTGTTTCAACCTTACTTAAATAAACTGCCTGATAGTTACCTCAAACAAAGTATTATCTCATCTATTGCAAACAAATTTGCACGAGGTAGTGAAAAGAGATTAGAAGAATTACGTAGGCACCATCAACAAAAAGAAAAAGCCACCGTTAAGCAAACAAAAATAACTCCTGTGCGATTAGCTATTGCATTATTACTTGAACATCCCCATATCGTTAATGCTTTACCTGATATTTCAATATTAGCGCATTTAAACATACCAGGCATACCATTGTTAAATGAGTTACTGGTACTTTGTAAACAGAATCCTAATATTAAAAGTGCACAAATAATTGAAAAATATAGAGATCGTATTGAAGGCAAACAACTTACAAAGTTAATGTGCCTACAACATCATATTGAACCTGAAAATGCAGAATCAACATTTTTAGATATAATTGAACGTTTTTTAAATATATTTATCGAACAACGCACTGAAGCATTATTATCAAAAGAACAAATAACAGGTTTAACAAAAGCTGAAAAACAAGAATTATACAGCTTATTAAGTGCTTAACACATGCTCTTAATTGTATACAAAATACCAAAATGAATGATAAAACACTCAACTTGGTATAACAACTAGTTAACAAATATCGGTTTACGTCTGGTAATTATGCAAGTGCATTGCTATAATTAAAGGCTTACTGTTTTGTATTTTATACCCATAAATAGGTGGACACTCGTCAATGGATCAAGCCCCACAATCTAGACTTAAAGAGCTAATAACCAAAGGTAAAGAGCAAGGTTATTTAACATTCGCTCAAGTTAACGATCATCTTCCTCAAGAGATTATAGACTCTGATCAAGTTGAAGACATCGTTAGAATGATCAACGACATGGGTATACAGGTGTTTGAAAACGCACCTGACAACGACACGTTAATGATGAGTGAAGCGAATACCGATGAAGACGCTGCCGAGGCTGCTGCACAAGCACTTGCTTCAGTAGAAAGTGAAATTGGTCGCACAACAGATCCTGTTCGTATGTATATGCGAGAAATGGGTACTGTTGAACTATTAACCCGTAAAGGTGAAATAGTTATCGCTAAGCGTATTGAAGAAGGGATCAAAGAAGTTCAACGATCTGTTTCTGAATACCCACCAGCAATTAACTACTTATTAGAGCAATGGGATAATTTTGAAGCCGAAGAAGTTCGCTTAAGCGATATCATCGTTGGCTTTTTAGACCCTGATGCCGTAGAAGAAGAAATTCCTGCTGCTGCAACGCATATCGGATCAGAGCTATCTAAAGAAGAATTAGCTGATGAAGATAAAAACTCTACTGATGACGACGAAGAAGAAGAAGAAGACACAGGACCATGTCCTGAACTAGCTAAAGAAAAATTTGGCTTACTTCGTGATGCTTACGAATTCGCAAACAAAGTTATCGAAAGTAAAGGTAGAGGCCATGCAGACGCACAAGCCGCTATTGATGCATTAGCAGAAGTATTTAAAGAATTTAGAATCGTACCTAAAGTTTTTGATCGTTTAGTTAAAAACATGCGTAGTGTGATGGACCGTTTACGTGTTCAAGAACGTTTGATCATGAAACACTGTGTTGTTGGCGCTGGTATGCCAAAAACTACTTTCATCAAAATCTTCCCTGGTAACGAAACATCAAAAGATTGGTTTGACGAGCAGAAAAAAGCAGGTCTACCTCATTCAGCTAGATTATCTGATATCGAATTAGACGTAGAGCGCTGTATCTACAAACTAAACATGATTGAAGAAGAAACCTACTTAAACGTACATGGCATAAAAGACATTAACCGTCGTATGTCAATTGGTGAAGCTAAAGCTCGCCGTGCGAAAAAAGAAATGGTAGAAGCTAACTTACGTCTTGTAATTTCAATCGCTAAAAAATACACAAACCGTGGTTTACAGTTCTTAGATTTAATCCAAGAAGGTAACATCGGTTTAATGAAAGCTGTTGATAAATTTGAATACCGTCGTGGTTACAAATTCTCAACGTATGCTACATGGTGGATACGCCAAGCAATTACACGTTCTATTGCCGACCAAGCACGTACAATCCGTATTCCTGTACACATGATTGAAACGATTAACAAACTTAACCGTATCTCTCGCCAAATGTTACAAGAAATGGGTCGTGAGCCAACTCCAGAAGAGTTAGCTGAGCGCATGGTAATGCCTGAAGATAAAATTCGTAAGGTATTAAAAATAGCAAAAGAACCAATCTCAATGGAAACTCCTATCGGTGATGACGAAGATTCACACTTAGGCGACTTTATTGAAGATGGTAGTGGTGAATTACCTGTTGATTCTGCAACTTCAGAAAACTTAAAAGATGCCACTCACGAAGTTCTTGCTGGTTTAACAGCGCGTGAAGCTAAAGTTTTAAGAATGCGTTTCGGTATTGATATGAATACTGACCATACTTTAGAAGAAGTGGGTAAACAGTTTGATGTAACACGTGAACGTATTCGTCAAATTGAAGCAAAAGCATTACGTAAATTACGTCACCCTTCTCGTTCTGAGCAACTTAAGAGTTTCTTAGACGGCGAATAAAAAGCTTTAGTTTTATCTTTAAAAATCCAGCCAAGTGCTGGATTTTTTGTCAGTTTTTTTTACAATCAGTTACATTCAACAAAGAAAATAAATTAAATACTCATAAAATTCATGCAGTTGAAATAAATAAAAAATAAGGCTCATTTTTTGCTTAAGACTTAATGTAAATTTATATTAACAAAACACATGGAAAGTTTTATGCCAATAACAAAAAATAATTTAAAATATGTGGGTCAAATATCTTGTGCTATCGCACTAACCTTATCTACAACGTCAGCATCAGCAATTATTATTCAATCTGATCAGACAGCACAAGCATTGACTAATTCTCTTATCATTCCTGGTTCTGGTATCACAGTTATAAGTTCGACATTAACTGGAGGAACTTTATTTGATGGTGGTGGAAATGGTGAATGTGAAATAGACTGTAGTGAACCTCAGTTCCCTGAAATATCACCTCAAATTGCTCCTCAAGCGTTCTCTACCACAGCACAATCATCATTCACCTCTACACAAGCCGGTTTATATACTAATGCTTCTGGAGTTTATGGGTTACCAAGTCAAGGTGGAGTTGTACTAAGTTCTGGTTTTGTATCTGACTATCAAGACGGTCCGAATAGTTCTGGTAGTAATAGTGGAAATTTAGGCTTCTCTGCAACAGAAGAACAAAACGATGTTTTATCTTCAATAAGCGGACAACTTAGCCATTTTGATCCTATCCAATTAGATATCGTTTTTGATGTAGATGCTACTGTTGAAACTATTTCATTTATTGCAGCTTTTGGCTCAGAAGAATACCCTGAATTTGTAAGTAGTGGGTTTACTGATGCATTCGGTATGTTTTTAAATGGAAAATTAGTCTCTGGTGTGTTGCCAGCAGACGCTTCACCAGGTGATGGACTTCTACCAGTTAACATTAACCATCCTGACTTTGCAGAAATTCAAGGGACTGAGTTAAATGGTATGCTAGCTCCAAATGGTAACCCATTATTACGATTCGATATCCCTGTTGTTCCAGGTAGTGTAGGTAATACTTTCTCAATTATTATAGCTGATGCAGGAGATTCAAGTTACGATAGCACTGTATTCTTAAGTAGCTTTGGTAATTTTGAAGATGACAGTGGTAGTTCAGAGTTTACACCTATTTTACCAGACCCAAGTAATCCAACAAACGATGAAGGTGCATTTGTATTTAATTTACCTGACATTGAACCGGGTCAAACTATCTGGATAGATCCAGAGGTTGCGACTGGTTATGTATACGAAACTGATGGTGAGTTTAGTTCTGTTACTGCTCCTACATTATTAACAGTCAATGATTTAGATGGTTACATGTTGCATTTTACTGATGCTTTTGGGCCTCAATCAGTTATGCTTTCAGCAGGTCAAACATATGCTTTTAACTCGGGAATTTCTACTTTTACACTTGATGGAATTAACCCCGATTTAGGTCTTGACCCTACAGATGGTGGAGCATTTACGCTAGGCGTCTCTTTTAACATAGTTGGGCAGTCCCTTACACAAGCTCCTATAATAACATTTGTTGATAATAGTACTTCAGTTCCGGAGCCAAGCTCACTTGTTTTATTCGGACTATCTATAATTGGTTTAGGTGCTTTGCGTCGTAAAAGTTATCTGTAAAATAGTATAAGGTTTACGTTTTGATTCATATCACGTAAATTTCATATGGATATAATAAAGCTTAAGTTAATTATTAACTTAAGCTTTATTTTTATATAAGAAAAAATAAAGAGGGATCATGGAAAAGTTAATTAGATTAATTATCATTTGTTGCATCAGCTTATCATTTCAAACTATAGCAGCTGATAAAGATGGTAAATTTGCAGTAAAGGGGGCTGGAAAGCAAACCTGTGCAAGCTTTACCGAAGCTATTACTAATAAAACGACAAACTACTACTTGTTCGGTGGATGGGTAGAAGGATTTGTTAGTTCATATAATCGATTCCAACCAGAGAACTTTGATATAACTCCATGGCAAACAACGGAGCTAATCCTTGCACTTTTACAAACTCATTGTGCAAGTAATCCTGAGGTAAAATTTCTCAGTGCAACCAATGCTCTAATAAAAACATTATTTCCAATCAGGCTAAGTGAAAACAGTAACTTTGTAAAAATCCAAGTAGGTAAATCTCAAACTTATTATTATCAAGAAATTATCAATAGAGCAAAAAAAAGATTGAAAGTTTTAGGCTTTATAAAAGGAGATATTAGTTCAGCGTTTAGTCAAGAAGATGCAATTGCTGTTGAAAACTATCAAAAAGCAATAGGACATATAGCAACAGGAGTATTGGATCAGAAAACCTTAGCAAGTTTATTTCTTAAAGCAAAATAAGATGATTAAATCCTAATAAAATTCACCACTATGAAAGAACCATAACTATATCTAGTATTAATAAGTATGTTTTTGTTTAACAATTGAGCTAACAGTCATTATTTATAAAATATTTCAGTTTATAATGGTGACAACAAAATAAAAAATGCTTATACTTCACGCCGCTTTGAGATGTAATGTTTCAGGCAGGTATAAGTTTTCAGACTATGTCATGAAAATGGGCCCTTAGCTCAGTTGGTTAGAGCATCCGACTCATAATCGGCAGGTCCCCCGTTCAAGTCGGGGAGGGCCCACCATTTTCATTACTACGTTCAATCATTAAGCATTTCTAAAACTAAATCCTTTTTACATACTAGTCACTGATATTATTGTAATAATAATAATCTAACCTTAGAAAATCCTTAATAAATAAAATAGTTACATCACTCTACCCTTTAAGAACTCATGTAAAAATAACCGCCTACCAAACGTTCCAAATTCATCCCTATACTTCCAGCTAAAAGACCTTATAAAACATGAAGCTAATTATACTCTTGATCTTGACTTCAATTTGTCAATTTTCATTCGCTACAAATCAAACAATTACATCTTTCAGTAAAGCTAAAAAGACCTTACAAACACAAGTTTATAATGATCACCGCCAAACACTTTATTGCAATGCAACTTTCAATGAAGCCAAACAAGTTAACTTCCCAAGTGGCTTTACTTCAAATAAATATAAAAAGCGCTCTAAAAAAATAGAATGGGAACATGTAGTTCCAGCAGAAAACTTTGGTAGAACCTTTACCGAATGGCGTGAAGGCGATAATAAATGTGTAGATAGGAAAGCTAAGCGTTATAAAGGCCGTAAATGCGCAAATAAAGCGAGTTCAGAGTACAAATACATGCAAGCCGATATGTTTAACCTTTATCCTGCTATTGGCTCTGTGAATGCACTGAGAAGTAATTACAATTTCACTATGCTACCTGCAGAAGACAGTAGTTTTGGCAGCTGTGCAATGAAAATTAACAATAATAAAGCTGAGCCACCGATAGAAGCTAGAGGACGAATTTCTAGAACCTATTTATACATGGAAGAAACTTATAAACGTTATAGCATGAGCAGCCAACAACAAAAATTAATGAATGCTTGGGATAAAATGTACCCTGTAGATAAGTGGGAATGTGCAAGAGCAAAGAAAATATCAAAATTACAAGGTAATCAAAACTTTGTTGTTGAGTCTAGATGTGCCAATAAAAGTCTTTGGTAAAGTTAGAAGAACTCATATCAATATTTAGTAATCTTTTTAACTTTCTTTTTCGAGCTTACATTTATTTGTTCAACAGAAAATGAGTAAACGGTCTTTTAATAAATCGATTCAAAGACCGTTTAAAGATCCTTTATTTAATTGGACTATTACACATAGTCTTTTATAAGGTTTTACTAGGTAAAACTAATAATACTAAAAGGTAATACTGGTTTTCTCATTCTGAGGAACATCTGACTCCTCTTTAACCGCTAAATTAGGCATGTTTTTCTGTTTACGTTTCAATTTCTTTATCAATGTCACACGTGCTCGCGACAAGGCAACATTAACCGCTGTGCTCACCGATGACTGATTATCAGTAACAATAATGTCAGGCATGCCTCTTACAAAAAGTACTACTTTGCAGAGTTTATCCTTTCCTCCTTTAGGACCATTAATATCATTTATCGTGATGGTTACTTTCTGAATATTGTCACATACTTTATTAAACACTTTACGTGCTTTCTCTCGGATTAATGCCATTTTTTCGCTTGTGATATCGACATTTAAATCAGTAATTGTTAGTTCCATAAAACACCTATTTTAAGTTAATGTTATCTACAACTTATTATCTAATCACACGGAAAGTTGCTTATTAAACTTTCCGAAAGTACAACTTTCAGCGCTTTATCTTCTAAGCTCGCTATATCCAGTGATTTGGCAACAGTAGACGCGACTATTTTTCGATCATATTCAAGTGGAATACAAAACTGATAGTTCGCTTCTGTCGCTAAGCTTGTAGGTAAACTTAACACTCGTGTTCTATAAGCTCTTTGCAAAAATTCACTTTGCTGTGTTTCATCGTTTCCTATCATCGCTTTAGGTTTTACTACTGCATTTTCAGACAGTAATGAAGAGTCAATAAACCCATCGATATATAACTTACATGCATTAATCTCGCTTTTATCGATATCTTTTTGGTAGTTGGTGCATGACTCAATAATATCTGACTTAAAATCGGCAAGCGCAATACCAGGTATTAACACCAAACTTATAGTAAATAGTTTACCTAGATTACTTTGAAAAATTTTCATTCTGCTCTCCTAACTGTACGTTGTAGTGAATGTTGAATTTTTATAGCTATTTGTTACTTGCTACTTTATTTGATGATTTACGGATCAACCAAGTACCCGCAAAAGCTGAAATTAATGAACCAACTAATACGCCTACTTTTACTTGGGTTTGGTAAGCGAGTCCTTGTTCTTCAAAAGCTAAAGAGCCAATAAACAAACTCATGGTGAACCCGACGCCACATAATAAACATACGCCGTATAGCTGGCTCCAAGATGCATCTTTAGGTAAATTACAAAGTTTTAACTTAACGGCAATATAACAAGCAGCAAAAATACCTAATTGTTTACCAATAAAAAGCCCACCAATAATACCGATAGATATAGAGGTGAATAACTCATCTACAGAAACATTAGTTAAACCAACACCTGCATTAGCAAAAGCAAACAGAGGTAACACAAAAAAAGCTATCCAAGGATGTAAACCGTGCTCTATTTGATAAGACATCGACTTATCATGTTCGCGTGCAATAGGTATGAACCAAGCCACAATGAAACCAGCTAAAGTTGCATGTACGCCTGATTTTAATACGGCAGCCCAAACGATAACCGACACTAAAATATAAGGTGTTTTATTTTCTAATTTCAAGCGATTAAAGATAAACAAAGTGGCTACGGCAATACTCGCTATTACCAAAGAATTTGGTGCTAAATCTTGAGAATAGAAAATAGCAATAATGATAACGGCACCAATATCATCAATGATGGCTACCGATAATAAAAACAGCTTTAAACTCGGTGGTAGATGCTTACCAAATAAAATAAATATACCTAAAGCGAAAGCGATGTCGGTGGCTGAGGGTATTGCCCAGCCGTTCATTGCAATAGCGTCTTGGTAGTTAAAGCCAACATAAATTAATGCTGGAAAAATAATACCCGCTACCGCAGCTAGAAAAGGTAAAACAATTTGATCAGGTTTAGATAATTGTCCGTAAAAGAGTTCCCGTTTGATCTCTAACCCGACAACAAAAAAGAATACAGCCATTAAGCCATCATTTACCCAAAGCACTAATGGTTTACTGATAGCAAAACTACCTAATGTAATACTGACTGGAAACTCTAAAAAATCATTGTAATTCGCACTAAACAAACTATTAGCCATGATCAATGCAAGCGCTGCAGAGAAAACTAAAATGATCCCTGAGCTCGCATCCGTTTTTATAAATTGTTTCCAATGTAGTATCAGTTTATTTTCCGACATATTCCCTCCTTTATGACTTGATACCTTAAGTTATAGTCAATTAACCTAAACAAAAAAAGTCGTATAAATTTGCGATATCATCAACAAAAAGTTGATAAGGAATGTTATTGTTTAAATATAAATAGGTATGTCTTTTGTTTAAGGGAAAAACTATGTCTAGGCTTAATTACCACCATTTGCAGTACTTTCAGGCGATTGCAATGCACGGCAGTATTGCTAAAGCGTCAAGAGTTATACATATCACGCCACAAACGCTAAGTGCGCAACTTAGCTTGCTTGAAGAGCAGTTAGGTTATGAGTTATTCGAGAGAAATGGTAAGCGACTGATTTTAAATGATATGGGTCGAATAACGTTGAGTTACGCACAAGAGATATTTAGTTTAGGTGATGAGCTATTACATTCATTAAAAAATCATTCAACAGACTTCACTTATCGATTCTCGATTGGAGTTACCGATGTTATCGCTAAGGTATTCTCTTTTAATTTTTTAAAAGCCGTTTACACCATGGACGATTCTATAAAGCTAGTATGTAAAGAAACCAATTTAGAGGTGCTACTCGGAGAACTAGCAATTAACAAATTAGATGCCGTACTAACGGATACTGCACTACCTACAGGTTCGCCTTTAAAAGCTTATAGCCATTTGGTGGGTAAATGTGGGTTTAGCTTTTTTGCCCATAAAGATATAGCTGATAAGTTGAGAGTAGATTTTCCACAATCATTAGATAACACACCATTTTTCACTGCAGGTGAAGGTTCTAGTCAACGATTGAGTGTTTTATCTTGGTTTGATCAACTCAACATATCACCTGTGATCATAGGTGAATTTGATGACTCTGTATTAGCTAAATATTTTGGTAAGGCGGGTTATGGAACATTTTGTGCCCCGAGTATTATTGATGAACATGTTATTGAACAATTTGGTGTTGAACTCATAGGTAGAACAACTGAAATATCAGAGCAATACTATTTAATATCTCCTGAACGAAAAGTAAAACACCCTGCTGTTCAGCATATTCTTAAAGAAGGGAAAAAACTCTTCGAGCAGTCAATCAGCTAATCCGGTTGTATTTTTTATCATAAAGGTCACTCTATAAAATTAACTTCATAATGTTATATTTTATAGCCTTAGTCTCATAAAAAAGCCCCATAAAATAAGCTATGGGGCTAGGTTGGAAACAGTAATATTTAAATAAAGCTAAAACACAAAATTCAACATTAAGGTATAAAGCTTAGCTTCAGTATCTTGTGGTGATGGCGTTTCAACAAATGAGCCTCTTTGCCCACCAAAACTTTTAAAGTGCTGCCATTCAAGATTAAGTGAGACGTTATATAGTAAATCGTAGCGCATACCTACGACTAAGCTGCTACCCGATTTATCGGCAAATGTTGAAACACTGGTTTGCTTTGCTCTGTTTTCGCCATATTGCACATAAGGAACAAATTTATCTATTTTGTAAGCTACGCTCGCATACCAAGTTGAACGTAAGTTGGCTATCTGTCTTTCCGCAGTTAATAATAAAGCATCAAATTCATATTCTGCGCCTAAAGAAAATAGTTCGATATGATCATTAGGAAAGGATAATTCAAAGTACGGAGGAGCTCTTCTCGCATTTGTAAATTTGAATGTCTGATCGAAATCTGCAGAAAAATAAGATAAGTTCCAACGATAGTATTCACCAGAAAGTGCCAAACTTATACCCGACATTTTATCTATGTCTAGCTCTATATCTAATGTCTGAGTCGCATCTATTGTGTTAGTTTCCGATAATGAAATAAAAGGCGTAATAGATAATTGATACTCATCAAATAAAACAGTGTTCCAAACAAGATTAACACCATTGTATGCTGTTATACCTAATATAGAATTATAAAGTTCTACAGGAGGTCTAGCATAGTTATAAGCATGCCCAACATAATAATATTCAGATGCTAAGAACACAGGAAGCCTTAAACGACCTGCTCTTATCTCTAACTCACCAATATTATAACCAACATAAGCCCATTCCAATTCAGGCTCGCTCCATTCATCTTGCGGGCGTTTAACTAATTGTGCTGACGCTTTAAAAGCATCATTATAATAATCGAGCTGAATACCAAATGTTGTATCACAATCCCGGCAAGTTTCATCTGTAATTTTGCGGTTAATAATTAATGGGGTTGAGTTATCAGATTTGGTTAATGACGTAGAGCCAAAGCCACTTAATGACAGCTGTTCTGTTAACTCAATCGTTGCCGCTGAATAAAAACTAGCACTTGATAGGAGTAATACCATGAGTTTTTTAAGCATCATAGATCCTCCTTTTCTACAATATAAAGCACATTAGCATCTTTAGGTATAACGCTAACAGGAGCGTAGCCGATACGAAAGCGCTTAGCTGATAACCAAAGGAGTAGAGCTTCCATTGAGTCTTGATTTATTTCTTTTGGCGGCCTAGCCTTTCCTGAAAAGGAGAGGCTTGCCCAATATGCATTCATTTGAGCTAAATCTTTACCTAGTAGCTCCTGATAAAATTCATTTCGTATACTATTACTCTGTGGCCAGTCAGACAATTCCACTTTATTTCCTTGTAAATATTTTAATTTCCCACGAAATAACATTCGCACCTTACTTTTAGATAATTTATTAAAGTCTTCCGTTAATGTAAATACAGCCAATGCCTCGTTGGCCTGTGCTTGAGAGGTAATGATAAAACTAAACGGGATGCATATAAGGCAAAAAATAAATAATGTATTAACAACACGTTTATTCTTTTTTATTAAATTTGAGTGATGTGACTGATGCGCCCTTGCTACCATTTTAACCATCTTACAGTTTAATGAATTAGTTATTATGATTATAGCCTAGACTATAGATAAAAATACTCAAGTAAACATTACATTAGAATTATTATTTATCAATTAAGAGGATAAAAATTGGTATGACATAGTAATAATTGAATTAGTGTCCTAAAATAAAATAATCAAATTAGGAACAGTTATCTTTTTAGTGATGCTTTAAAGTAATACGTCGTTTATTAAAACGTCTTTAAGTTTAACAAAGCACATATTTGAAAAGTCGATCATAACCTAGTAAACCCTCGTGAATTAAGGAATGGAAACCTAAATGTTTTTTCGCCGTTTAAGAAACAATTTAAGTATAAGAAAAAAAGTATGGGGGCTAGTACTGTTACCTGCCATCGTTATTATTGGGATTTCTAGCCGACAGGTTTTAGAAGTTAACGACCAATTAACGAGCTTAGAAAAAGCAACTCATCTAGTTGATGTTATCAGCCAACTAAAAAACCTTAATAATGCGGCACATGAATTACATTTTTCAGATAGCAATTCGTCTAATAAATTTACGCTTCAACAGAAAGTGTTATCTAAATTAGCGATAATTACAGATCAAAATACTGAAATATTTTCTGAATATGAAGTACAGCAATACCAACAACTTATCGAGCAATATAAAGAAGCTATCAACGCAATAGAAAATGCCGAAGATAAAGAAAGTAAACACGATGCAATTCAATGGCAAACAAGTGTATATAAAGAACTTTTATTAACCATAGAAAAAACCCATTTCAAAGCCCCTATGGAAGTTGTGGATAGTAATTTACAAGCTTTACTCCAGCTAGAGTGGTTATCTTTTTGGGTACAAGACGAAATTTGGCAAAGTGAAATAATTCTCGAATATGAACATAAAGACTTAACAGAATTGGTAAGAGACGAGATACGTGCCTTAATTCAAAATCAGCAACTCTTTGTCGATAGATTTTTGGCAATAAATGCCGATAAATCTCAAACTAAATTATTACTTAGTGTATTTTCTAATATAGCTTTCGAACAAAGTAATACTTTCCGAGAGCAGCTTCTTGATAATAATTTAATCACTCAAATAACACCTCAAGCACTTGAGCAAGGCACAGAAGCATTTTCTCAACGACTATCGCTTTTCCAAAATGTAGCTAAGGCAATAAACGAACAACTACAACAAAACATCCAAAAATCAGTAAGTACCTTTGAGCAATATCGTATTATATTTTTCAGTATCACTGCCTTATCCATTTTATTATTACTCGTGTTTGGCAGTAAATTAGCAAAACATATTATTTCAAACTTGAATACCGTATTAGACTTCTTAGATCATAAAGGCGATCACGAACGCGAACTAAAACTGCATATTGAAGGTAATGACGAACTCAGTAAGTTTGCTGTTGAAGTTGAACGACTCGCTATAGAACATCAACAAAACCAAAGAGATTTAATTGCTAGTAAAAATGATGCTGTAGAAGCAAAAGAAATAGCGATTAAAGCCAGTAAAGCCAAAAGTAGCTTTCTTGCAAATATGTCTCATGAAATTCGTACGCCACTTAACGGTGTTATTGGTATTTCGGAAATACTTGCTAGCACCAACCTGAGTGCAACTCAAAAAGATTATGTGGATACAATAGAAATATCTTCTCAGCTTTTACTCAGTTTAATTAACGACATATTGGATTTCTCTAAAATAGAATCAGGCAAACTTCCGATTAGCGCATACTCTACTTGTTTGCGTGAAAGTGTTTATGATATTGCCGCTATTGTTACGCCTAAAATTAAAGAAAAAGCAATTTCACTGCAAATAAATATAGACCAAAACTTACCTTTAAGAGTAATGGCGGATGATCACCGTATAAGACAAGTATTAATGAATTTAATGTCTAACGCCGTTAAATTTACCGAAAAGGGCTGCATCACTATAAGCATAACATGTGAGAAAAAAGGCGATGACACCTCATGCTTATTTGAAGTAACCGATACAGGTATCGGTATCGATGAAGCGCAGAGAAAGAACATATTCGAACCATTTTCTCAAGAAGATAACTCAACAACCAGACAGTTTGGCGGAACGGGTTTAGGCTTAGCCATTAGCACTCAACTTATTGAGCTTATGGGTGGCAAGCTTGCGTTAGATTCCGAAAAAGGTAAAGGCAGCCGTTTCTACTTTTCTCTACCCTTAGATGTTCCACAACAGAATATAGAAAAATATACCTTACTCGATGAAACTCAAATTATTCTTGTATGTGATGATTCAGTAATCACTAAAACCATGATGCAACAACTTGAATTTTTGGGCTTAACCATCACAGATTACAAGTTATCACTTGAGAGTGTACCTAACCAAAGTGAAAGCACTTCACAAATCATTGTTTATGCGATTACTCCAAAACAATATGAATATCTTGATTTAGCCAAGCTACAGATTTATAACCGAGGCAATAGCGCAGTATGTTTAGTTAGTCCGCTGAATGTTAAACCACTTGATTTTCAACAAAGTATTAGCGCCCTACTGACTTTCCCATTATTAGGAAACCGACTCAAGAAAGCACTAGAGCGGAGCCATAAAAGGGTTATATCTCAACATAATGAAGAGTCTGATACAGAACAAGACACATCGATGGATCATAGGATCCTATTAGTTGACGACAATAAAATAAATCAGAAAATAGCCTCTTTACACATCAAAGCTTTAGGCTATAAGTTCGATATAGCTAACGATGGTGAAGAAGCTGTAGAAATGTTTAAGTCTGGTGAATACGATCTTGTACTAATGGATTGCATGATGCCGATAAAAGACGGATTTACAGCAACTAAAGAGATTCGAGAATACGAAGCTAAAGAGAATAAAACTCGATCTATTATTATTGCTTTAACGGCCAGTGTTATTGAAGGTGATATTAAAAATTGTTTCTTAGCGGGTATGGATGATTACCTACCAAAACCATTCAAACCAGAAATGCTTAAGAGTCGTATTGTTAATGCCCTCTCAGTGAAAAATAAAAAAGAGAAGAAGTTAATTCAAGTAGAAGACAATAAAGAAAGCAAAGCACCAACTTCTGCAATAAAAGTATTAATTGTTGAAGATAATAGGATCAACCAAAAAGTAGCATCTTTAATCCTTAAACAAAAAAACTATCAGTTTGTTTTGGCAAATGATGGACAAGAGGCTATTGATATTTACACGAAAGATCAGAGTTTCGATATTATTTTGATGGACTTAATGATGCCGATAAAAGATGGCTTTGAAGCAAGTGAAGAAATAAGAAGCTACGAGAAGACTCATAACCTACCAGCTACCCCTATCATTGCAGTAACAGCAAGTGTTGTGAACGACGATATTGAACAATGCTTTAAAATAGGGATGAATGCTTTTATACCTAAGCCTATTCAGTCAGAAAAATTACATGATGAAATTAATAATTGTTTAAATACAAAAATCTAATAAAAAACTCCAGTACCTATTAACAAATGCTGGAGTCATTTCCTCATGAGCTTAGTTGTCGTTGATTGAAAAGCTATGTATTATCACTCTGACACTTCCAGCAAATTTCGAATGAGGGATCGTTCGATTCAGAACAATGCTCACACACCCAATCATCAGATTTAGTAATAGTTTGAGAGCTTATCGCTATTTCATTAGCAAGATCAAAGTCAGCGTCATCAAAAACCCAAACTTCTGGCCATGAGTCAAAAGCCGAAATTTCACCCACAGCCCCTTGAGCAAATTCATTTTTGATAAAAGTTCTGATGCCTTGTGCTTCAATAAGGTTTCTTACATTAGTCACAAGAAAATGATTTTCGTTGGCATAAACCATCTTCATAATTTAAATACTCTTGGTTCAAATAAAAGCTTTCTGATAATTATGGAGAAATCAGACAATTCGCTTTGGTTGTTACTAAGGTTTACTTTAACGCTGCTAGTGCTGCATCATAGTTTGGCTCATCTGTTACTTCCGAAACAAGCTCACTATAAATCACCTTATGTTCTTCATCTAAAATTATAACAGCTCTTGCGTACAAACCATCAAGAGGCCCACCAAACATTTTCACGCCATAAGATTCAGCTAAACTACCATGTCTATAATCTGATGTTGTTATCGCATTGTCGATATTCTCTGCTGCACAAAAACGGCTAAAAGCGAAAGGTAAATCAAGAGATGAAAATAAAAGTACTGTATTTTCTAAACTAGACACCATGCCATTAAATTTTTTCAATTGTAATGCGCAAACAGGAGTATCAATACTAGGAAAAATATTAAAAATGACTCTTTTGCCTTTTAGATCAGCTAATGATATTTCAGACAGTTCTTTTGTCACTAATGAGAAGTCAGGTGCTGATTCGCCTATAGTAGGGAAAGCCCCTTTAGTTTGGATTTCAGTGCCTTTAAATGTAAGCGATGTCATATGATGCCTTTATAAATTATCTAGTTAAAAGTAATACGAAAAAGTAACTTTTGATATTTACTATCTGTATTTTATTAGTAATTAACTAGACCTTGAGTTTAGACATTTCATTTCATCATCTCGATAAAAGTGACTTTGCATATTAATAAATATTATTTATTAATGACGAAATATTATAAACAAATGTTATATATGAATGTATGTATACTAAATTTTCATACTGTCTATTCCGATTTCCTTATCGGAAAGATATACATTATTCAAAATTAATAGGGAAAGTTATGTCAGATGAAATGAAAGTAAAAATATCTTTATTCGCGATGCGTGTAGGTGTCGCTATAGTTTTCTTAGCATGGACAATAGATAAAATTGTTAACTATTCTCATAATAGTGGAATGATAGCCCATTATTATAGTGTAACGATCAATCAGCCTATATTAATGGCTGTTGGGATTGCAGAACTAATCGTTGTACTACTCTTTCTAGTCGGGAAGTTTAAAAATATCACCTACGCTATCGTGTTAATTGCACACTCAATAACAACCTTAGTTTCCGCATGGCGTTTGCTCCCACCTTATGAGATTCATCAATTACTATATTTTGGCTCTTTACCTATGCTGGGTGCTTGTATTGGGCTGTACTTAATGCGCGATAAAGATACTTTATTTACTTTACGTTAATGTATAAATATTTTATAAAAATGATGAATAAAAAAATAGATAGCATTTAGCTACCTATTTTTTGAGGTGTACTTGGGAGCACCTAATAATACCAAACGGATTAATTTATTGCTCACTTAGCGAGAATTTAAAGGCTTAGAGGCAAGGCATTGATTGAAGAGAATGGTTATTCTCGGTAACTGCTCCTGCGTTACCCTAATGTCCTACATCCATGTAGGAACCTTGTCAAAATCAATAACGCAGCATATGAGCCTTTAAATTCTCGCCCTTCGGGAGCTCATTAGCAAACTGATAACATCACAAAATTGAAGAAATATAGAATGACTATGTTTAATCAATTTTGCTTGTTCTAAGCTTGCTAATGTAGTTCTAAGTTGCTCAATAAATTAATCCGTTTGGTATAACTACAAGCTTACTTAACTACAACATCTTCTGGTGCAGAAATATAACCTTGGTAACCATTCGCTTTTAACCCTGTAAAATGAGTAAGTTGCTCTTGGTCTTCAACTCCCGTAATAATTACTTCAATGTTTAAGCCTTTAGCAACATTCATCAGGGCACGACATAACTCATTACTCTGGTTTAACTTGTCATAGAAGGTAAAAGACTGATCAAGCTTAATATAGTCAGGCTGTAACTTCTGTAGATAATCAAGAGAGCCTATCTGACGTCCGCAATGATCTATTCCTATTTTAGCTCCTGCGGCTTTAATTACTTGTACAATATTATTACATTGTTCAAATGAGCTTAATAATGCTGACTCAGGTATTTCAAACAACATACGATCTACATGTGAGGCTTTTCGTAAAAACTGACCTAACCAAATTAAGAAGTTAGCATCAATCAAGCTATCATGACTTAAATTTATCGCAATTGGCTGTAGCTCGATAGCTAAAATATGTTGCTGTTCAATCGTTTCTAATAAACATTTATCAAGTTGACTACCTAAAGAAAGTAACTCAATAAACGGCATAAATTCAGCAGCCGTTACTATGCTTTCATCAATACTTAAACGACAATATATTTCTCGGTGAATAACTTCTTTAGTGTTCATGTTTAACACAGGTTGCCACTGAAAAATAAAGTGGTAGTTCGATATAGAATCTTCTAGTTTACTGCGCCATTGAGCTCTACTGTACTTTTGTGGCTGTTCGGCATCTATCCAATGACTTATTTTGTTTTCTCGATAAGCTTGTTGTAATGCATTATCTGTTTGTGACATAAGATCTGATGGCTGCATATTGTCGAAACGCTGACTTACACCCAAGTAAAACTTATCATTAGCTAAACAGCCTGCTTTGGTAATCTCTTGGTTGATAATACGAATGAGTGTTTGTAAGTATTTTTCTATTTGATGATGCTCAGCCTTAGTAATTAAAAAGGCAAATTCTGTATTGGCAATACGTGCAATAATACTATCAGCAATCTCAGGTAACTCTTCCTTCATTCTACTAGAAAGGGCTTTTATAATTTCATCTCGCCCTTGATAACCGTATTTACTATACACTTCTTCTAGCCAATCAAATTTAGCTAAAATAAGTCCGCCATAACCAGGTTCGTTCAACCAGTTATTCATTTGAGCAGATAAATATTGTCGATTAGGCAGATGAGAAACTTGATCAATAAGTTTATTTTCTTTTAGCTCGCTAACTTCATCTTCTAATGTAGTAAAAACATTTTTCAATTGTCCTGACATTGAGTTAATTGCCGTTACTAGCTCTTGTAGTTCTGTTGTTTTTGGCATTTCAATGTCATCGCCAAACTTACGTTGCGCAATTTCTTTCGCTTGCACTGCCATCTTATTCAATGGCTTTAAAATTCTGTTTAATCTAAGTCTTAGTGCAAAAATAGAGAGGATAAATAAGAAAGATAAGATCATCACCGTATCATTCATTATTCTCCATAATTCTTGATAACCTAAAGCAGGATGTCCTTCTATTTCAAGCGTTGCTAATTGCATCCAGCCTGAAGTAATTGTGCTTTGTTTTTTCTGTACATCAAATAAATCTAAATCAACAAGCCACTTTGGAACACCTTCTATAACAACAGGGTTTTCCCATACTTGCTCTTTACCATCAACAAGCCACGTTAACGTTACTTTACGATAAAATCCGCCTTCAAAAATAACATTTACTAAAGTTTCGGCTGACGCTATATCCCCTGTTTCTATATGGGGTTGTAACATCAAACCTAGCGAGGTCATGGTATTGTTTAAATCAGACTCCATTTGTTTGCTCATGAAATCTTTGGCTTGGCTAAACTGAAAGTAAACCAAGCTGGTCATTACTAACAGAAACAGTCCAAATAATAACGAGTTTATTTGTCGGAATAAGGTCATTGCTTTAAAACTCCAGCTTTAGCTTGGGTTGTTTAAGTGTGGCTGTATTTATGCGTTGGCGTAAATCACGCCAAGATTTTAAACGAGAAGATTTGCCGCTAAGCACCCCACGCCCTTTATCTTTATTTAGCCATAGTTGGCTACCATTAAAACTATATACAGGTATAAGATCGTTACGTTTAGTGGCGGGTTTTATTACACCATCAATATTATCTAAAATAAGAGGAATGGAGCCTGGCGTATCATAATAAGCTAATACCATATGATATTGATCGAGATGTACGGCTTTTACCATAGTAATACGCATCTTCTCGTCAGGTATGCCCAACTCCAGTAAGGTAAAATACTTAGCAATGGAATAATCTTCACAATCGCCGCCATTTACACCAATAAACTCAACGGGAGTCGCCCAGTAGTTATTAACTCCCCACAACTTACTGTCATCAATAAAATGGAACATATTAAAAAATCGGTTAACCTTTTTTAAGGTTTCTTTTTCAGTATTGACTGTTGCTGGCTTCATTAACTTAAACCAAGCTTTACCTCTTTTCTCTGCTCTATTTCCATAATTATTTTTTAATGACTTAACAATTTTAGCTTCATCTAACTGTGAATTCTCGGAAGCCGAATGCACAGATACAAGCGTAAAACTAAAGAGTAATACTTGAATAGGTTTTGATAACAACGCTGCTAGAAAGCGAGGTTTATTCATATTACTCTCTTGTCATTACAGTTCTTGATCAACGCTATAAATGGTCCATTCCATCTCATCAAAATGTTCAGTATGCGTTAGCTCAGCCATAATACGTCGATTAGCTGCATGAGCCTCATCAGTTTGCGCTTCATTTTCTAAGCGTTGAAAACCATAACCTACGTAGTTAAGACGAGCTTCTGGTATTTTAAAGTCATGTATTAATACTAAAACAACAGCTTTGGCTCTTTGTTCTGATAACGTTTGGTTATGAGTAACTTTACCTACTTTACTTGTATGACCTTCAATAACGACTTCTATTTTTTCATTTTCTTTAAGGAAGTCAGCTAGCTCTTTAATTTTATCGTAAGCTAAATCAGGTATAGCAAACGAGTCATTAGCAAACTTAACGTTTATTTTGAATGGTTCCATTTTAGTAATTTGATTACCACAGCCATAATTATCTATAGATGCACCAAGCACTGTTTCATCACATTTTTCACGCGCTTTAATGACACCATCACTGTCATAATCATTTAGGTTTTTTAATTGCTCAACAGGTGCGTCATTGTTAACAATTCTATTTCCTGCACAAGCACTTATTAATATTGTGGTAAAAATGACAACAGCAATATTTGTTTTTGAAATACTTAACATTTGATTATTCATTGTTAGCTCCTTGCTCATAATCATGTTCTCCTTGCCACGCTATAGAACGTGTTACACGTAATGAATCAAGCAATTGTCCTGTAGAATTTAGTAATCTATATCGAGCACTTAATTCGCTATATTTTGCATCTAAATAATCTTGTCTAGCTTGGAAAAGTTCGTTTTCAGTATCAAGTAAATCTAATAAGTTTCTTTGTCCTAAACTGAATTGCTCTTTATAGGCTAGTTGCGTTTCTTTAGAAGTAATGATGTGTTGTTTAATATAACCTTTTTGTAAGCTAAGCATTTCAAATGCACTCCATGCATAGTCATAGCTTTCGGTTACTTGACGATGTGCACTGTAGTTTATTTCTCGAGCTTCATTCACTTTATATGCAGCACTTCGTTCTTGAGCAACATCTTTGCCACCAGAAAATAAGTTATATTTTAAACGTATCATGGCTGTTACATCATTTCGATGTCCGCCTACGTTATCACCAAATCGATTAATACCACTTTCACCAGCAAGATCGTTATCAGAGTTAGCATTTAACTCAAACGTTATGGTTGGGTAATAGCTTGCTTTAACTGACTTTCTAAAAGAGTGTGCAGCTTCAATATCTTGACCCGCTGATTTAATAACAGGATGATTTACTGTTGCTATTTCTAACCCCTGTTCACGACTTTTAGGTAACATATCTGCATCTGGTACAGGTACTACTAAGTTTTTTGGTGGTGTATTAGTTAAACGCATAAAAAGAGTACGAGCATCTAAAGCGTTATTTCGTGCCGCAATCAAGTTTGATTGAGCTCGAGCTAAACGACCTGTTACTTGTGATAAGTCAGCTACGCTACCTAAACCAGATTCAGTTCGCTCTTTAATTTGCTCATAAATCTCTTGATGAGAACTTACATTTTTTTCTGATAATGTAATAATCTGTTCTGTTTTAATGTGATTTAAATATGCTTGACTGACTTCTAATGCTAAATCTTCTGCTTCAGCGATAAGTGTCCACTTTTCAGCACTTGCTTCATAAGTTGTTCTATCAACTTCACTGCTTGTAAGCATTCCATCAAAAATCATTTGACTTAAACTAACACCAAATTCACCACGTTTTAGCTCTGTTTCTCCATCACTGAAACCTAGTGAACTTCTACGATTACCAGGGGTATCGGTATACTCGTACCCGTAACCAGCATTTAAATCAATAGTAGGTAAGTAGCCCGCAGAAGCTCTATTCACGTCTTCTTCTTTTGATTTAAAGCGGGCGAACGCTTGTTTTATATCAGGGTGTGTATCTAACGCTTGAGCCACAGCCATTTCTAAACTTTGGGCGTTAATTATTGGCGAACATAACGCAGATAAACCAAGTAGGCTATATATTCCTAATCGGTTTATACCAAACATTTTCATTTTCATTTTAATTTCCATATTTTGTTGTTTAACACTAAAATCATACTCTATCTTTCTCTCAAGGCGGCTTCGTTGGCACGTAATATTGGGTTCAATATATATTCTAATATTGTCCGCTTACCGGTAATTACATCTACATTACTCAGCATCCCTGGAATAATAGGCATTTCTTCGTTGTTTTTATTTCTAATACTTGATGCTTCTGTTTTAACTCGTATTATATAAAAACTATTTCCTTCCTTATCTTGGGTTGTGTCAGCACTAATATGCACAACCTTCCCTTTTAAACCACCGTATCTTGCAAAGTCATACGCGGTGATTTTCACAACAGCAGGTAAACCTGGATAAATAAAGCCTATATCTCTAGGGGTTACTTTTGCTTCAACCATTAACATATCTTCTGTAGGTACAATTTCTACAATTGTTTCCCCTGGCTTTACAACGCCACCTAACGTATTAATATATATGGTTTTAATTGTACCTACAACAGGTGATACAATTTGTGCTTTGGTTACTTTATCTTGAGCTCCAACTTGCGCTTCGTTTATTCTAGACAGCGTATTTTGTAACTCATTTAATTTTGCTCTTGCTTCAGCGCGATAAGCTAAAGCGGTTTCACGGCGATTAAGTATTGATTCTTGCAAGGCTGATCTTAATTTAGGTGACAATAACTGTATACCGTCTAACTCACCTTTTAATTCGTTAACACTGCGTTCAAGCTTATATAATTCTATTTTTGACACAATATTTTTCTGTGCCAAAGGTCGAGTTAAATCGAGCTCTTTACTGGCTAAACTATAACTAACTTTTAAAGTGGCTATTTTAGAATCAAGTTCAGCAATTTCTTGCTCACGTTGCTGTATTTTCTGGTATTGTATGGCTAATTGGTTAATTAAATTATCTAACCGTCCTGCATATTCGTCTTGTTGTCTCTCAACGAGAAGACCTGCCTTTTCATTCAAATCTTCTGGATAAATAGGAATTTGTTTATTTATATCTATTTGCAGTTTCCAATCATCATTTACACCCACTAAAATACTCGACAATTCTGCTCTCAATCGAATGATGTTAGCTCTTAAACTGTCAACTTCTTGCTTTTGCTCTGCAAAGTCAGAACGAAAACGTGTATCGTCAATTCTCGCAATAGGCTGACCTTTGACAACTTGCATACCTTCTTGAACAAAAAGCTTTTCAAGTACACCACCATCTAAACTTTGAATAATTTGTATTTGTGATGAAGGGATAACCTTACCTGAGCCCGAAGTAACTTTCTCTAATGAGGAAAAACTTGCCCATAAGATAAAGCTGAAGAGTAATCCTGCCATTGCCCATATAGTTAATCGATGTAAGCTCGGCACTTCTGTTAACATCGCGCCGTATACATCGTCTGCCATTTCTAGATCTTTTTGGCTTACTTTCAAAGTGAACCCTCCTGATCTACTTTCTCGCCTTTAAGCTGTTTTAAAACAACATCTTTTGGACCATCAACAACAAGTTTTCCATTTTCGATAACAATAATGCGATCAACTAAGTGTAAAAGCTCTGTTTTATGGGTGATAAGTAATAAGGTACGTTCATTGGCAGTGGCAGAAAGTGACTTTATAAATTGTTTTTCTGCTCTCGCATCAAGACTTGCTGTAGGTTCATCAAGTAATAATATTTGAGGCGTATTAAGAATAGCTCTAGCTAAAGCAATGGACTGACGTTGACCTCTTGATAATGCATTACCACTTTCACCGACTTGGCGATCAAGCCCTTGCGCTTCGTGATCAGTAAAGGCGCTTACACCTGAAAGCTGTACAGCTCTGATCAATTGATATTCTGTGACTTGACGAGTACCAAATAAAATATTATCGCGAATAGTACCGTGAAAAAGAGTGATATCTTGTGGTAGATAACCCACATTACGACGTAAATCACTTGGGTGTATTTGTTGATGATTCAAACCATCAAAACGAATACTACCACTGGTTGTTTGGTATAAGCCGAGTAATAACTTTGCTAAGGTGGTTTTGCCTGATCCATTACGACCAATGATGGCAATTTTCTCACCTTGCTTGATGTTAACCGACATTTTATGCAAGGTTTCAACATCCGTTCCAGGATAGGTAAAACTGATATTATCTGCAGAAATATTGCCTGATAATTTAGTACGACTGGCTAAGTGTCCTTTATCTTCAAACTCGCCTTTCTCTTGCATTAAGCTATCAAGTTGACGTAATGCACTTATTGTTTGATTTGAACGTGTCATTAAGCCTGCTAATTTTGCAATAGGAGATATAGCTCTACTTGTTAACATGACCGCTGCAATGATCCCACCCATCGATATTAGGTTTTCAGAAACACGATAAACACCAAGTACAACTACCGCAACAACAGATACTTGTAAAATGAAGCTAGCAAAGTTAACCACTGAGTTAGTAATAACTTTTGATTTAAGTAACCATGTTGATGTATGACCAACCATTTGCTGCCAAGCATTTTGTACAACACCTTCTGCACCATTCGCTTTAATTGATTCGACAGCGCCTAAACACTCAATCAAGTGACCATGACGCAAACCAGAAAACTTATTACTTTCTTCAATAGCGGCTCTAAGCTTAGGTTGCTTTAAGACGGTATAACCGATAATAAGCAAAGATGAAATGATAGGAAATAAAACTAAATCACCTGCCACCAGCCAAATACAAAACATAAATAAAAATGAAAAAGGTAGATCGACCAATGCAGTTATTGTCGCCGAGGAAAAGAACTCCCTCACGTTATCAAATTCACTTATTTGCTTAGCCATTCCACCAATACTTGGTGCTCTTTTTTCAAGAGGGATCCCGATAACTTTGGCAAACAATTTAGATGATACTTCAATGTCTATTTTCTTACCTGCGACATCAATGAGATAGCCACGTAACTGCTTTAAGATGAAATCGAATATATAAGCAATACCCGCACCAATAGCAAGTACCCAAAGGGATTCAAATGCTAAGTTAGGTACAACTTTGTCGTAAATATTCATGATAAATAATGGTGAAACTAAAGCAAAAATGTTCACCATAATCGATGCAATAATTACATCGCGATAAATAGGTGCTGCTGCTCTTAAATGCTTGAATAACCAATATTCTGTTGTGTCATTTATATGTACATCAAATTCTCTATCGCCTCGATATTGTTGCTTAATCAGGAACAGATAACCGACGTAATTAGATTCTAACTCTTCTATTGTTAAACGTTCTTCACCACCTGTTTCAGGTAAGGTAACAATTGCTTTGTTTTCTTCTATATTCAGTTCTTGTAAAACACAGGCACTTTTGTCTTTCAACATTAAAATACATGGTAATAACATTGAAGGCAGTTCGTTTAAGCCTTTACGCACAAGTTTTGCACTAAGACCTGCTCTTGAAGCTGCTTGAGGTAATAATTCAGGTGACATGTTATTACTGGTTATAGGTAACCCAGCAGTCAACGCTTCGGCGGAACAAGGGTTCCCGAAGTGTTCAGTAAGAAGTACTAAGCTATCAAGCAATGGATCAGAATTTAAACGCTGTGAAGCATTAATTCTCCATTGTGACGATGGTTCTACTGTGGATTGCAATGAATGTGAATTCCTATAAAAGCGCTAAACAGTAACACAGCATAAACTGTGCTACTTATTCAGTATGTTAATATATTGTTAACCAGATAAAAAGTCTAATTATAATATATCGGTTGAGTCCATCTCAGCAAGAGTTGGTGCAGATGGTGCTGCGGCATCACTTACAATAATTGCACCATCAGCTAACAATCCATTGGTAACTTGTTGACTTGTATCGTCACTCTCAATCGTAACTAACTCGACTGTTTCATCATTTAATGCATCATTTTCACCTGCTATGAATCCATCATTTAATGCAGTGGCCCCTTCTACTTCGTCAAATGCTAAGTAATCATCAAGAGAATTATTTGCATCATCACTTAATAGATCACTTAAATCAGGCTGCTCATCATTTACAGCAGTTTGGCTAAATTCACTACTAGCTACAAGACTACTTTTTATAAGTGATGTATCTATAGTACTTGTATCAAAACTTCCATCATCTTTAACAGGTGTAGAACTTGGAACACTTGTGTCAATAGTTAAAGTTGAGGTATTACTTGCATAGTCACTATCCGTTACTTTGTAAATAACATCAGGAACTTCTCCACTAAACCCGTCTGTAGGTTCAAAAATAAAGCTACCATCAGAATTAAGAGTGAAATCACCTTCAGTTAACTCCGCTGTTTGACCCGCCTTATACAATACGCCATTAACTCTAAATTCTTTAACTGAAAGGTCTAATTCATAGCTCATATTGTCAGGCCATGTTAAACCATAGCTAAATGCATTATCGAGAACATTACCTGTTGTATCTTTAGTCGTTTCATTAGCATCATTCAAACCAGGCGTTAAATAAATAGTCAGATCAGCAGTATCTATTTCTGGGTTATTTATATCACCATCTTGTATGGTGTAAGTAAATACGTCACTGACTCCTCCGCCTACAGGCATCTCAATGTCGGGGTTAGATGTATAACTGTATATACCTGTATCATCTATAGTTAATGATCCGTATTCAGTTGTAATAACAAATGACGTATCAGTATCATTAAACACATATTCATCACCATTATGCGATATAGATATAAGATTTATAACGCCGTCAGCTGAAATATCCTTATTATCACCTGAACTGCCTGAAAGAATAATACTGCCCCCAACTTTACTCGTTGGGATATCACCATTGTCATTTTGAATAAGTGAAATATAATTATTATCGTCATTCGCGATAGGCGCTGTATCAATAACACTTATAGTCGCAGTCGCTGTGCTGGTGTCCTCACCATCACTTAAGGTGTACTCAAAACTTGGCGTGGTATCACCTGGCTCAGAACCGGTGTTGGTGTAGCTAAATTCACCTTGGGCATTGATGCGCAACGTATCACCGTTAATATCGACACTCACAAAACCGCTATCAACATTGTCATCAAACACTAAATCAATACCGTTTACTTGCGTGATCGTTAACGTGTCGTTGTCCGCGTCACTGTCGATAACACCATCGCCATCATCGTGGCTGATCACGTTACCTGAAACGGTTTCACCTTCATTCACACTGAAGTTGTCATCGGTCGCAATCGGTGCAGTGTTTGGGATGATCACCGGCACATCCGTCACCGCGATCGTCACCGTCGCTGTGCTTGTGTCTTCGCCATCACTTAAGGTGTAGTCAAACGTTGGCGCATCATCACCTGGCTCAAAACCGGTATTAGTGTACTCAAAGTCACCCGCGGCGTTGATACGTAATGTACCGCCTTCGACCGCTACGTCTGCAAAACCATCGGCGCCAAACACTAAATCAATACCGTTCACTTGCGTGATCGTTAATGGGTCGCCATCGACATCACTGTCGGCTGCGCCGCCTGTGGTGTCGTTGATCACGTTGCCGCTGACCGTTTGGCCTTCGTCAACGCTGTAATTATCATTCACAGCAGTTGGTGCAGTGTTCGGGATGATCACCGGCACATCCGTCACCGCGATCGTCACCGTCGCTGTGCTTGTGTCTTCGCCATCACTTAAGGTGTAGTCAAACGTTGGCGCATCATCACCGGGCTCAAAACCGGTATTAGTGTACTCAAATTCACCCGCAGCGTTGATACGTAATGTACCGCCTTCGACCGCTACGTCTGCAAAACCATCGGCGCCAAACACTAAATCAATACCGTTCACTTGCGTGATCGTTAATGGGTCGCCATCGACATCACTGTCGGCTGCGCCGCCTGTGGTGTCGTTGATCACGTTGCCGCTGACCGTTTGGCCTTCGTCAACGCTGTAATTATCATTCACAGCAGTTGGTGCAGTGTTCGGGATGATCACCGGCACATCCGTCACCGCGATCGTCACCGTCGCTGTGCTTGTGTCTTCGCCATCACTTAAGGTGTAGTCAAACGTTGGCGCATCATCACCGGGCTCAAAACCGGTATTAGTGTACTCAAATTCACCCGCAGCGTTGATACGTAATGTACCGCCTTCGACCGCTACGTCTGCAAAACCATCGGCGCCAAACACTAAATCAATACCGTTCACTTGCGTGACCGTTAATGGGTCGCCATCGACATCACTGTCGGCTGCGCCGCCTGTGGTGTCGTTGATCGCGTTGCCGCTGACCGTTTGGCCTTCGTCAACGCTGTAATTATCATTCACAGCAGTCGGTGCAGTGTTCGGGATGATCACCGGCACATCCGTCACCGCGATCGTCACCGTCGCTGTGCTTGTGTCTTCGCCATCACTTAAGGTGTAGTCAAACGTTGGGACAGCATCACCTGGCTCAAAACCGGTGTTTGTATACTCAAAATCACCCGCAGCGTTGATACGTAATGTACCGCCTTCGACCGCTACGTCTGCAAAACCATCGGCGCCAAACACTAAATCAATACCGTTTACTTGCGTGATCGTTAATGGGTCGCCATCGACATCACTGTCGGCTGTGCCGCCTGTGGTGTCGTTGATCACGTTGCCGCTGACCGTTTGGCCTTCGTCAACGCTGTAATTATCATTCACAGCAGTTGGTGCAGTGTTCGGGATGATCACCGGCACATCCGTCACCGCGATCGTCACCGTCGCTGTGCTTGTGGCTTCACCATCACTTAAGGTGTAGTCAAACGTTGGCGCATCATCACCGGGCTCAAAACCGGTATTAGTGTACTCAAAGTCACCCGCGACGTTGATACGTAATGTACCGCCTTCGACCGCTACGTCTGCAAAACCATCGGCGCCAAACACTAAATCAATACCGTTCACTTGCGTGATCGTTAATGGGTCGCCATCGACATCACTGTCGGCTGTGCCGCCTGTGGTGTCGTTGATCACGTTGCCGCTGACCGTTTGGCCTTCGTCAACGCTGTAATTATCATTCACAGCAGTCGGTGCAGTGTTCGGGATGATCACCGGCACATCCGTCACCGCGATCGTCACCGTCGCTGTGCTTGTGTCTTCGCCATCACTTAAGGTGTAGTCAAACGTTGGGACAGCATCACCTGGCTCAAAACCGGTGTTTGTATACTCAAAATCACCCGCAGCGTTGATACGTAATGTACCGCCTTCGACCGCTACGTCTGCAAAACCATCGGCGCCAAACACTAAATCAATACCGTTCACTTGCGTGATCGTTAATGGGTCGCCATCGACATCACTGTCGGCTGCGCCGCCTGTGGTGTCGTTGATCGCGTTGCCGCTGACCGTTTGGCCTTCGTCAACGCTGTAATTATCATTCACAGCAGTCGGTGCAGTGTTCGGGATGATCACCGGCACATCCGTCACCGCGATCGTCACCGTCGCTGTGCTTGTGTCTTCGCCATCACTTAAGGTGTAGTCAAACGTTGGGACAGCATCACCTGGCTCAAAACCGGTGTTTGTATACTCAAAATCACCCGCAGCGTTGATACGTAATGTACCGCCTTCGACCGCTACGTCTGCAAAACCATCGGCGCCAAACACTAAATCAATACCGTTTACTTGCGTGACCGTTAATGGGTCGCCATCGACATCACTGTCGGCTGCGCCGCCTGTGGTGTCGTTGATCGCGTTGCCGCTGACCGTTTGGCCTTCGTCAACGCTGTAATTATCATTCACAGCAGTCGGTGCAGTGTTCGGGATGATCACCGGCACATCCGTCACCGCGATCGTCACCGTCGCTGTGCTTGTGTCTTCGCCATCACTTAAGGTGTAGTCAAACGTTGGGACAGCATCACCTGGCTCAAAACCGGTGTTTGTATACTCAAAATCACCCGCAGCGTTGATACGTAATGTACCGCCTTCGACCGCTACGTCTGCAAAACCATCGGCGCCAAACACTAAATCAATACCGTTCACTTGCGTGATCGTTAATGGGTCGCCATCGACATCACTGTCGGCTGTGCCGCCTGTGGTGTCGTTGATCACGTTGCCGCTGACCGTTTGGCCTTCGTCAACGCTGTAATTATCATTCACAGCAGTCGGTGCAGTGTTCGGGATGATCACCGGCACATCCGTCACCGCGATCGTCACCGTCGCTGTGCTTGTGTCTTCGCCATCACTTAAGGTGTAGTCAAACGTTGGGACAGCATCACCTGGCTCAAAACCGGTGTTTGTATACTCAAAATCACCCGCAGCGTTGATACGTAATGTACCGCCTTCGACCGCTACGTCTGCAAAACCATCGGCGCCAAACACTAAATCAATACCGTTCACTTGCGTGATCGTTAATGGGTCGCCATCGACATCACTGTCGGCTGCGCCGCCTGTGGTGTCGTTGATCGCGTTGCCGCTGACCGTTTGGCCTTCGTCAACGCTGTAATTATCATTCACAGCAGTCGGTGCAGTGTTCGGGATGATCACCGGCACATCCGTCACCGCGATCGTCACCGTCGCTGTGCTTGTGTCTTCGCCATCACTTAAGGTGTAGTCAAACGTTGGGACAGCATCACCTGGCTCAAAACCGGTGTTTGTATACTCAAAATCACCCGCAGCGTTGATACGTAATGTACCGCCTTCGACCGCTACGTCTGCAAAACCATCGGCGCCAAACACTAAATCAATACCGTTCACTTGCGTGACCGTTAATGGGTCGCCATCGACATCACTGTCGGCTGCGCCGCCTGTGGTGTCGTTGATCGCGTTGCCGCTGACCGTTTGGCCTTCGTCAACGCTGTAATTATCATTCACAGCAGTCGGTGCAGTGTTCGGGATGATCACCGGCACATCCGTCACCGCGATCGTCACCGTCGCTGTGCTTGTGTCTTCGCCATCACTTAAGGTGTAGTCAAACGTTGGGACAGCATCACCTGGCTCAAAACCGGTGTTTGTATACTCAAAATCACCCGCAGCGTTGATACGTAATGTACCGCCTTCGACCGCTACGTCTGCAAAACCATCGGCGCCAAACACTAAATCAATACCGTTCACTTGCGTGATCGTTAATGGGTCGCCATCGACATCACTGTCGGCTGTGCCGCCTGTGGTGTCGTTGATCACGTTGCCGCTGACCGTTTGGCCTTCGTCAACGCTGTAATTATCATTCACAGCAGTCGGTGCAGTGTTTGGGATGATCACCGGCACATCCGTCACCGCGATCGTCACCGTCGCTGTGCTTGTGTCTTCGCCATCACTTAAGGTGTAGTCAAACGTTGGCGCATCATCACCTGGCTCAAAACCGGTATTAGTGTACTCAAAGTCACCCGCGGCGTTGATACGTAATGTACCGCCTTCGACCGCTACGTCTGCAAAACCATCGGCGCCAAACACTAAATCAATACCGTTCACTTGCGTGACCGTTAATGGGTCGCCATCGACATCACTGTCGGCTGCGCCGCCTGTGGTGTCGTTGATCGCGTTGCCGCTGACCGTTTGGCCTTCGTCAACGCTGTAATTATCATTCACAGCAGTCGGTGCAGTGTTCGGGATGATCACCGGCACATCCGTCACCGCGATCGTCACCGTCGCTGTGCTTGTGTCTTCGCCATCACTTAAGGTGTAGTCAAACGTTGGGACAGCATCACCTGGCTCAAAACCGGTGTTTGTATACTCAAAATCACCCGCAGCGTTGATACGTAATGTACCGCCTTCGACCGCTACGTCTGCAAAACCATCGGCGCCAAACACTAAATCAATACCGTTCACTTGCGTGATCGTTAATGGGTCGCCATCGACATCACTGTCGGCTGTGCCGCCTGTGGTGTCGTTGATCACGTTGCCGCTGACCGTTTGGCCTTCGTCAACGCTGTAATTATCATTCACAGCAGTCGGTGCAGTGTTTGGGATGATCACCGGCACATCCGTCACCGCGATCGTCACCGTCGCTGTGCTTGTGTCTTCGCCATCACTTAAGGTGTAGTCAAACGTTGGCGCATCATCACCTGGCTCAAAACCGGTATTAGTGTACTCAAAGTCACCCGCGGCGTTGATACGTAATGTACCGCCTTCGACCGCTACGTCTGCAAAACCATCGGCGCCAAACACTAAATCAATACCGTTCACTTGCGTGATCGTTAATGGGTCGCCATCGACATCACTGTCGGCTGCGCCGCCTGTGGTGTCGTTGATCACGTTGCCGCTGACCGTTTGGCCTTCGTCAACGCTGTAATTATCATTCACAGCAGTTGGTGCAGTGTTCGGGATGATCACCGGCACATCCGTCACCGCGATCGTCACCGTCGCTGTGCTTGTGGCTTCGCCATCACTTAACGTGTAGTCAAACGTTGGCGCATCATCACCTGGCTCAAAACCGGTATTAGTGTACTCAAATTCACCCGCAGCGTTGATACGTAATGTACCGCCTTCGACCGCTACGTCTGCAAAACCATCCGCGCCAAACACTAAATCAATACCGTTCACTTGCGTGACCGTTAATGGGTCGCCATCGACATCACTGTCGGCTGCGCCGCCTGTGGTGTCGTTGATCATGTTGCCGCTGACCGTTTGGCCTTCGTCAACGCTGTAATTATCATTCACAGCAGTCGGTGCAGTGTTTGGGATGATCACCGGCACATCGGTCACGGTAATGCTGACGCTGGCTGTGCTGATATCGCTGCCATCACTTAAGGTGTAGTCAAACGTTGGCGCATCATCACCTGGCTCAAAACCGGTGTTTGTATACTCAAAGTCACCTGCGGCGTTGATATGTAATGTACCGCCTTCGACCGCTACGTCTGCAAAACCATCGGCGCCAAACACTAAATCAATACCGTTCACTTGCGTGATCGTTAATGGGTCGCCATCGACATCACTGTCGGCTGCGCCGCCTGTGGTGTCGTTGATCACGTTGCCGCTGACCGTTTGGCCTTCGTCAACGCTGTAATTATCATTCACAGCAGTCGGTGCAGTGTTCGGGATGATCACCGGCACATCCGTCACCGCGATCGTCACCGTCGCTGTGCTTGTGTCTTCGCCATCACTTAAGGTGTAGTCAAACGTTGGGACAGCATCACCTGGCTCAAAACCGGTGTTTGTATACTCAAAATCACCCGCAGCCTTGATACGTAATGTACCGCCTTCGACCGCTACGTCTGCAAAACCATCGGCGCCAAACACTAAATCAATACCGTTCACTTGCGTGACCGTTAATGGGTCGCCATCGACATCACTGTCGGCTGCGCCGCCTGTGGTGTCGTTGATCGCGTTGCCGCTGACCGTTTGGCCTTCGTCAACGCTGTAATTATCATTCACAGCAGTCGGTGCAGTGTTCGGGATGATCACCGGCACATCCGTCACCGCGATCGTCACCGTCGCTGTGCTTGTGTCTTCGCCATCACTTAAGGTGTAGTCAAACGTTGGGACAGCATCACCTGGCTCAAAACCGGTATTAGTGTACTCAAATTCACCCGCAGCCTTGATACGTAATGTACCGCCTTCGACCGCTACGTCTGCAAAACCATCCGCGCCAAACACTAAATCAATACCGTTCACTTGCGTGACCGTTAATGGGTCGCCATCGACATCACTGTCGGCTGCGCCGCCTGTGGTGTCGTTGATCATGTTGCCGCTGACCGTTTGGCCTTCGTCAACGCTGTAATTATCATTCACAGCAGTCGGTGCAGTGTTTGGGATGATCACCGGCACATCGGTCACGGTAATGCTGACGCTGGCTGTGCTGATATCGCTGCCATCACTTAAGGTGTAGTCAAACGTTGGCGCATCATCACCTGGCTCAAAACCGGTGTTTGTATACTCAAAGTCACCTGCGGCGTTGATATGTAATGTACCGCCTTCGACCGCTACGTCTGCAAAACCATCGGCGCCAAACACTAAATCAATACCGTTCACTTGCGTGATCGTTAATGGGTCGCCATCGACATCACTGTCGGCTGCGCCGCCTGTGGTGTCGTTGATCACGTTGCCGCTGACCGTTTGGCCTTCGTCAACGCTGTAATTATCATTCACAGCAGTCGGTGCATCATTTACTGGTTCTACTGTTATCGTCAGCGTCGATGTTTGTGTATCGCCCGCACCATCCGTTACTGTGTAACTTATTTCGGGTAAGTCTCCGTTGAAATTGTCAGCGGGTATGAAGGTATAACTACCGTCTTCGTTTAAGGTGAAGTCACCTTCATCAAGTTGAGTGGTTGCGCCAACAACCACTTCAACGCCACCGATCACAACACTGGTGATGGTTAATGGTCCATCTGGACTTGAAGCATTATCTAATACGTTACCTGAAGTCGGCGTATCTTCTTGTACTGAAATCGTTTCACCATCGTCAGTTAGATCTGACTCTGGCGTTACGCTTATTGCTAGCGTCGAGGTTTGTGTATCGCCCGCAGCATCCGTCACTGTGTAACTGATTTCGGGTAAGTCACCGTTGAAATTATCGGCGGGTACGAAGGTGTAACTGCCATCTTCGTTAAGTGTAAACGCACCTTCATCAAGCTGAGTGGTTGCGCCAACAGCCACTTCAACACCACCGATCACAACACTGGTGATAGTTAATGGTCCGTCTGGACTTGAAGCGTTATCTAATACGTTACCTGAAGTTGGCGTATCTTCTTGTACTGAAATCGTTTCACTATCGTCGGTTAGATCTGATACTGGCGTCACGCTGATAGCGATAGTCGAGGTTTGTGTATCGCCCGCAGCATCCGTTACTGTGTAACTGATTTCGGGTAAGTCACCGTTGAAATTGTCAGCGGGTACAAAGGTGTAACTGCCATCTTCATTTAATGTGAAATCACCTTCATCAAGTTGAGTGGTTGCGCCAACAACCACTTCAACACCACCGATCACAACACTCGTGATGATTAATGGTCCGTCTGGACTTGAAGCGTTATCTAATACGTTACCTGAAGTCGGCGTATCTTCTTGTATTGAAATCGTTTCACCATCGTCGGTAAGATCTGACACGGGTGTTACGCTGATAGCAAGAGTAGAGGTTTGTGTATCGCCCGCCCCATCCGTTACTGTGTAACTGATTTCTGGTAAGTCACCGTTAAAATTATCGGCGGGTACGAATGTGTAACTGCCATCTTCGTTAAGTGTAAACGCACCTTCATCAAGCTGAGTTGTTGCGCCAACAGCCACTTCAACACCACCGATCACAACACTGGTGATGGTTAATGGTCCGTCTGGACTTGAAGCGTTATCTAATACGTTACCTGAAGTGGGTGTATCTTCTTGTACTGAAATCGTTTCACCATCGTCGGTTAGATCTGACTCTGGCGTTACGCTTATTGCTAGCGTCGAGGTTTGTGTATCGCCCGCAGCATCCGTCACTGTGTAACTGATTTCGGGTAAGTCACCGTTGAAATTATCGGCGGGTACGAAGGTGTAACTGCCATCTTCGTTAAGTGTAAACGCACCTTCATCAAGCTGAGTGGTTGCGCCAACAACCACTTCAACACCACCGATCACAACACTGGTGATGGTTATAGGTCCGTCTGGACTTGAAGCGTTATCTAATACGTTACCTGAAGTCGGCGTATCTTCTTGTACTGAAATCGTTTCACTATCGTCGGTTAGATCTGATACTGGCGTCACGCTGATAGCGATAGTCGAGGTTTGTGTATCGCCCGCCCCATCCGTTACTGTGTAACTGATTTCGGGTAAGTCACCGTTGAAATTGTCAGCGGGTACAAAGGTGTAACTGCCATCTTCATTTAATGTGAAATCACCTTCATCAAGTTGAGTGGTTGCGCCAACAACCACTTCAACACCACCGATCACAACACTCGTGATGATTAATGGTCCGTCTGGACTTGAAGCGTTATCTAATACGTTACCTGAAGTGGGTGTATCTTCTTGTATTGAAATCGTTTCACCATCGTCGGTAAGATCTGACACGGGTGTTACGCTGATAGCAAGAGTAGAGGTTTGTGTATCGCCCGCCCCATCCGTTACTGTGTAACTGATTTCTGGTAAGTCACCGTTAAAATTATCGGCGGGTACGAATGTGTAACTGCCATCTTCGTTAAGTGTAAACGCACCTTCATCAAGCTGAGTTGTTGCGCCAACAGCCACTTCAACACCACCGATCACAACACTGGTGATGGTTAATGGTCCGTCTGGACTTGAAGCGTTATCTAATACGTTACCTGAAGTGGGTGTATCTTCTTGTACTGAAATCGTTTCACCATCGTCGGTTAGATCTGACTCTGGCGTTACGCTTATTGCTAGCGTCGAGGTTTGTGTATCGCCCGCAGCATCCGTCACTGTGTAACTGATTTCGGGTAAGTCACCGTTGAAATTATCGGCGGGTACGAAGGTGTAACTGCCATCTTCGTTAAGTGTAAACGCACCTTCATCAAGCTGAGTGGTTGCGTCAACACCCACTTCAACACCACCGATCACAACACTGGTGATGGTTATAGGTCCGTCTGGACTTGAAGCGTTATCTAATACGTTACCTGAAGTCGGTGTATCTTCATTAACTGATAGGGTTTCACCATCATCTATAAGATCACTTACTGGGGTAACCGTAATTGATAAGGTTCCTGTAGCGTCAGTATTAGTTGTATATGTTATTAAAGGAAGTTCGCCATTCCAATTACTTAGAGGGGTAAAAATAAAGCTTCCGTCTGAGTTTATGGTTAAGCTTCCGCCTTCTACTTCAGCTGTTTGACCACTGAGGTAATCAGTTGCGTCACCTGATATGGTGAAAGACTGGACAGTTAAATCATCGTTAGCATCAATGTCATTATCAAGTACATTACCTTGAGCCACTTGATCTTCATCTATAGTAATTTGATCGTTTTGAGTAAACGTTAAATCTGATGCTTCATTTAATGGGTCTGGGTCATTATTTAAAATAATAGCAGCTGTATTTGCGGGTTCAGTCGTATCATATCGAGCTTGTGCTAGAAGTTCTTCAGCATCTCGGTCTAATGTTACAAAACTAGTACCTGCGTTATTTAAAACACCACCTGCTGCAGTATCAGGAAGTTCAACATCATCACCTGATTCGATTAAGTCTTGAATAGCATTAATATCATCAAGTAGATCGTCGGTGGGTTCTAAGGCAATAGTTTCGTCTGCAATTTGTATATCAACACTTTCATCTGTTATTGAGTTACCTGATACAACTTCTTCACTACCATCTTCATAAACAAGAGTTATTGCACTCTCTTTAGGTAATATAAGTAGCATCCCTTGTTGCACTTTATCGCCTGTACTCAGAAGTGTATTTTTATCCAAGTCCGTATGGATGACCCCTTTAACATCAATAACATCAGCATTCTTTGGGGCTATAAATTGTTGCATTTACTTAACACTCCTAATAATTATTTTAATTTTTTACTATTTTTAACATATGGAAGTAAACATTTTGGATCACGGCTAGAGGTTTGTTATACAAATAATAAAAAACAATTGTCATCTTGATTATATTCTAAGCAAGTTAGAAATTTAATATTTATTTTGTAACATTAATGACTGGTTTAACAATAAATAATTCATTATAGCAGAATTATATTTACACAATAAAAAATGGCGATATATTTCTATATCGCCATTCTAAATAAAAACTAAAGGGTATAAATGGTTACTTCTTAAAGTAACGTCTACCAAAAGCTAATAACGCTAATGAGAAAATAGCTAATGAAGAAGGTTCTGGTACGCTCACAGCTGAACTACTAAAAACATAGTTAATTTTATTCTCGCTTCCAGATCCTGGTAATGCACGATCTTGAACCCAAGCAGATGCATCTCCTCTAGTATCAAGAGTGCCATCAGAACCATTATAGAAACCATCAAGGTTATTATCAATTATAAGACTTTCATCTAATTGAACATAACTGTTATGAATTCTATCGTACCAAGCTTCATGCTCTACAACATCTTCTACTGTACTGATTGCGTACAAGTCACTAAAAGATAACTCACCAAAAATGGCTTCAGCTGCAGTGATACCTGAATAAATTTTTGCTGCATCTCCTGTTGTACCATCACCATTACCATCGAGGTAACTTGGGCCTGATGCCATATCATATTCACCAATATAGAACCATTCCACGCCTGATGCATCACTAACGATATCGTTTACATTTAATATACCTGCATTAGCCATACTAGAAGAAAACAATACAAAACTAGCGAATACGATATTTAAAAATTTAATGTTCATACAACCTCTCAGATTTCCTAATTACAGGAATTTTATTATTGAACAATTGAAAATACTTACAAGTGACATTTCAATGCAAAAATTGTTCCAATAAATAAATACTTATATATATCAAAATCATAAAATAAACTATAAAAATAAAATAAATGCATTGTCAAAAATACTGACAATAAATAAAACTTAAAATATGTAAATTCAAAAGTATTAATCACTTATTATCTATATCTTATTGTACTGCCAATAGATAAAAACTAAAATAATTACTTTTCATTATTGAGATAACTAAACAATTTAAGCTCAAATATTTATACTAATTTCGATAATTAATTTTCTAATGGTACAAATCTAAAGTCATCTGCGTGTAACCAAACAGGATCAGCGATCTCTTGAATATACTTATCACTAACCACACTATTTTTTTCTAATCTTGCATCTTTCCAATTATGCCATGAAAAGCCTAATTCATTAGACCAAAAATTCCAATCCCAATTTATATAGCTTATTGCTTTAATTTGAGGATATTCTTTAATCATGTCAAAGAAAGGTTGATACCAATCCATCCAGCTTTTAATTCCATCATCAACACCAACATAGCGTGGAGTTGTTTCACCAATCATAACCGGCTTTCCATGCTTCTGTGCATCTCGATAAAACTCACCAAGCCAAGGGTTAGTTATTTCTTGTGGTGAAAAGATATCAACTCCCCACCAATCAACTACATCATCTCCAGGATAATAGTTCATCAATGCTTCTTTCGAAATAAACCCAGCAGATCCACCTGCGCTGCACCAAACTGTTGCTATATTTTTAATCTTGCTTGAACGAACTTTTTCAGTGATTAACCTAAAGGCTCCAATAAAGCCTTCTGGTGTATAGTTATTCCACTTACCTTCGAATTCATATCCAATTCGTAAATATGTTGGAGTATTTAGATCTGCTAAAGCATTTATAAAATGTTTTATTTGTTCATCAAATTCACCTTGAGATAAACGTTCTGCTTCGCCTGAACCATTATCCTTACCAGATGTTAAATTTACACCAATTTGAAGAACAACATTGGTGTCTTTCATCGCAGTAATTTCAGCTTTAACTTTTTTATGCCAATTAATAACTTCATCAGTAGATTGTGTGAGTGAAACATACGTCATATACATCAAAGGCTTACTATTATTAGGCATTAAATCACTATAACGGTTATAACTGTCTATATCCTGCCCTGCCCCATGTATAATCCCAAACTCAGGTTCTAATTTAGCACCGAAATTTAATCTCTGTTTATAATCACTTTTAGCCACAATATTAACTTGCTGTAGATTATCTAATTTATTGCTACTGACATTACTTAGGTTGTTAGAACAAGCTACAGTTACTAATACCAATAATATGAAATAAAGATGTTTCATCTATTTACCTCTTTTTAAAGTTTGTTTTATTTAATAATAAATCATTTAATGTCATTATGACCATAAGATTCATAAATAAACAAATTATTTAAAATAAATATTGATGAATTAAACATGTAGTGCATATAGCGAGTAATTAAGAAGCAAAGCATTTAATTTAAAACTACCCTGCTGACAGGTAAATCATTGAATTGACAAAGGGGACAATAGAATTTCACTTAACCTTACTTATTTATAATTCTAATATTTTTGATATAAAAAAGCCCCTACTCTTTCAAATCAAGGCTTTCAATATGGTACCAGCTCTCGGACTCGAACCAACACGTCTTACGACAGGGGTTTTGAAAAGAACATTAATTTCAAAACAGTTACAAATTAAGTCCTATAAAGCACCTTTATTACATGCCAACCAAATTTAGTTTTAACCAGGTGTGGTTCCAATATTGCACCGTTAAATGCAATTTTATCAAATTGCGGAACCATAGTGCCGCGTTTAAACTCACCTAAGTCACCGCCCTTTTTACCAGTAGGACATGACGAATACTTTTTAGCTAACGTCTGAAACTTAGCTCCCTTCCCTAATTGCTTGAGAATGTCTTCTGCAATTTCTTTGTGTTTAACTAATATGTGGAGTGCGTAAGCTGTAGCTGCCATAAAAAACCTTTCTAATACCAATAGATAACTAAATCTAAACAGGAAAAACATTGAACCTCAATAGATCCTATATCGACTCATAAGCCATTTATTTAAATCTTATTTTTTAACATAAAAAAGCCCTGACTCTTTAGAATCAGGGCTTTCAATATGGTACCGGAAGACGGACTTGAACCGTCACGCCCGAAGGCAACGGATTTTGAATCCGTCGTGTCTACCAATTCCACCACACCGGCAATAAGAGGAAGTAAACGTTAGTTTACAAAGCAATAAGCTTTATATAAAAACCAATAGCTTTATAAACTACTCTGAAATATTCATTCAAACGTTTCAGAGAGCGGCATTATACGAAATACTCAGGTGTTAGCAATAGTTTTTACAAAACAATGAGTTTAGATGTTGTTTATTTGACCGTATAAGGCTGTTACTCGAAAAATGATGGCTTGCTCGATCGTTCACATTTAGGAAGTCCACAGTGCAATATAAATTAGGTCTTATTTCAAACATCACAATTATTCAGGTTTAAGTTTAAGTTTCATTCATTTTAAATGACGATAGTTAAGCTATTTCATCAGAGATTATGACAACATAATAAATATTGAAAGTACTAATTCCTTATATAATTCATTAGCCCATAAGCATACTGACGTAAGATTAAGAGATTAAAATAACTATCGTATTTACTAAAATCACTTTCCAGTTACAGCTTTACTATAACTTCACAACACTTCAATTATTTATCTAAGCCGCCCATACATAAATATTTAATTTCTAAATAATCGTCTAACCCGTATTTAGATCCTTCTCGACCACTTCCTGATTGTTTTACGCCACCAAAAGGTGCTGCCACATTGGAGATTAATCCTTCATTAATGCCAATCATACCAAATTCCAACTCTTCAGATACACGCCAAATACGACCAATATCTCTTGAATAGAAATAAGCTGCTAAACCATATTCAGTATCATTAGCCATAGCGATAACTTCAGCTTCTGTTTCAAAGCTTATAATAGGTGAAATAGGACCAAATATTTCATTGCTAGCAACAGGCATCTCATTAGTAACATTTGTTAAAATTGTAGGTTGATAGAAGCTTTCACCCGAGGCACCTCTTTTACCGCCAAGTATAAGTTTGGCGCCAGCAGCGACAGAGTCATTAACAAGTTTATCAACACCGTCCACGGCATCACTCGATATCATAGGTCCTACAGTCACACCATCAGCTAAACCATTACCTACAGATAAAGCAGCAACAGCCACTGAGAATTTATCAGTAAACTGTTCAAGCACCGATTTTTGAACAAAAATTCTATTTGTACACACGCAAGTTTGGCCTGCATTACGGTACTTTGATACCAGAGCACCTTGAACTGCGGCATCAATGTCTGCATCATCAAAAACAATAAAAGGCGCGTTACCACCTAGCTCCATGGATACTTTTTTCACGGTAGTTGCACATTGACTTATCAGAGCTTTGCCTACTTGTGTTGAACCCGTAAAAGTAAATTTAGCTACATCAGGATGTTGAGTTAATACTTCTCCCATACCGCGAGCGTCTTCTCCAACAACAACATTAAATACGCCAGCAGGAATACCCGCCCTTTCAGCCAATTCAGCCATTGCTAATGCCGACAAAGGTGTTTGCGTTGCAGGACGAACCACAAAAGTACAACCTGCAGCTAAGGCTGCAGCGGCTTTTCTTGCGATCATAGCATTAGGAAAATTCCATGGAGTGATTGAAGCGACTACACCTACAGGTTGTTTGATTACAACAATACGCTTATCACCTGATGGACCAGGAATAGTATCACCATAAACACGCTTACCTTCTTCAGCAACCCATTCAATAAATGAAGCACCGTAGCCAATTTCACCTTTTGCTTCAGCAAGAGGCTTGCCCTGCTCTAACGTTAATATTTTTCCGAGGTCGTCTGATGTTGTATCATTAAATTAAACCAATTACGTAATAAAATAGAACGTTCATTGGCTGACTTAGACGACCACATTTTTAAGGCACTTTTAGCGGCTTTTACTGCTAGCTCAGTTTCTATTACACCTGCATTATTTACATTTGCTACTAATTCATTGTTAGCAGGATTAATTACTGCGAACTGTGTTTCACTTCTGTGCCAGCCACCATTAATATAAGACGAGTTTTTTACTAAAGTATTATCTTGTAAACCTAATGATTTTTGCTCTTTCATGAATGTGTCCGTTATTAACTGATATAAGTTTAAGTTAGATGGTGAAATTCAATACTGAATCTTCACATTATCATAATACCTTACTGCAGATTTAAATTATTCCGTTAGGTTAAACAGCCTTATTTTACTTTTATTAATAATTATTATGTAAAATAATGCGATTTAACAGCGCTCTTTGATAGACTACTCAAATTATTCAAAGGTATTCTCATGACTTCTATAAATTATAACGATTTCCCACGCGCAGGCTTTAGACGCCGCATGGCCTGTTGGATGTACGACTTCCTCACCTCAGTAGCTGTTTACATGGTAGCAGGACTGATCTCATTCTGTATATTCATGCTGTTTAACAATTTAGGCTTTATAGATATGGGTGAATATGAGCATTTAATTGAAGTGCAACAAAACTCAGTTTTATACAGCGGATTAATTTATAGTTGGAACTTCTTCTGGGTAGCTTTTTTCTTTGTCTGGTTTTGGAATAGAAGTGGTCAAACTATTGGAATGAAAGCATGGCGTTTACGTGTTCAAAATTTAGATGGCAGCTTAATATCTAAAAAAACAGGGCTAAAAAGATTACTTCCTACTTTGATAGGTTTTGGTAATTTCGCAGTAATATTTGATAGAAAAAACAAGCTAAGCTTGCAAGATAGATTGACACAAACTGAAGTGGTTGTATTACCGATTGAAGTAAGTAGAGCTAAAAACAGATAGCTCTACTAGCGAGTAACTTCGTGCATATCTAAGACCTAACTTGGTTTTCGCTGCATCAGGTACAGCGCGACACTCACGAATATGATGCTTGGCATAACGGCCCCAAATAAAGGTGGCAATTGATAAACCAAGCTCATAGAGCCCATCACTTCATTACTAATGTAAAACAATATACCTGTAGCAACACCCATCATAATTCTTGCGCCCATTGATACTGAGCGCAACGGGCCAAAAATAAACGACAGCGCCACTAACAACATAACAGCAACCGTTATCGGCTGAACTATTTTACGCCAAAAGGCTAATTGGTAACGGCTGGTATCTTGTTCATTATCTTCTAAGTATTGAAGGTAGTCAGACAAACCGCTTATCGACAATGACTCAGGCGTTATAACACCTAACTTGTCTGGTGTTAATGATGAGCGCCAAGGCTTAACGGCTAAAGTTTCTGAAGTGATATTTTCATCGGTTACAAAGGTTTCAACAACCCCCGTTAATACCCAATTTTCTGTTTTGTAATGAGCACTTTCAGCAGCAATCCAGCTGGATAGCTTTAACTGTTCATTAAATTTATATATTTGAATATTACTTAATTCGCCATGCTCTTTTATTTCACCAATGTGAACAAAGTAATCGCCATCTTTTGCCCAGACCCCATTTTTAGATGATACTAAACTACCACCTGAAATAGCTTGAGCTCTAATTTCACGTGCAGCGGCTTCACCTCTTGGTGCTAACCATTCGCCTACTGCCATACTGATCAATATCATAATAACAGCAGTTTTCATTACAGATTTAATAATATCTAAGCGCGACCAGCCAGAAGCTTGCATCACCACCAATTCACTATTACTCGCCAGCATTCCAATACCGATCAGCCCACCAATTAAAGTTGCCATAGGAAAGAAGATTTCAATATCACGAGGTATCGCATATAAAACATAAAGAGCCGCATGAGATAAATCGTAATTACCACGCCCTACGGCTTTCATTTGCTCAACAAACTTAATAATGCCACTTAAACTAACAAAAACAGACAAGGTAATAGCCGTAGTTGAAGCTATTATTTTTCCGATGTATACATCAAGTATTTTCATTATGCTGCTGCTTTTTTACGTGGAAAAGAAGGAAGTATCGATTTAACTTTTAAGCCTGCACTTCTGTGCTGAAGTATTAAAATAACACCTAAAATAAAAGCACATATATGAACTGGCCATAAACCAACAGCACTTGGAATAGCTCCACTTTCCATCGCCGAACGTGAAGCCGTTAATAATAAGAAATAACTTAAAAATAAAATAAGAGCAGGTAACATTTTACCAAACTTTCCTTGGCGAGGATTAACAGAGCTTAGCGGTACTGCAATTAAAGTAACCACTAAACATACTAATGGAAATGCCATACGCCATTGAATTTCAGCTCGATATTCTGTTTGGAGTTCACTGTCGTCTTCATCAAAGAGTTTATGAGTTGAAATAGCACTTAACTTACGACGTTTATGTTCAACTTTTTGATCTTGTATTTGAATATAATATTTACTGAAAGCAACTTCTCTAAATTCTTTATTCTTTTCATCGTTTTGATAACGAATACCATCGGTTAATACTAAACGCTGAGATCCAGTGTCTTCTTCGATAACTTGACCTTTAGCTGCATACACTAAACTTGCATTAATAATGCTTTCATTGGTGAGATTTTCACTGGGAAGTTGTGCTACGAATACTTTATTGAGGGTTGACGAAGCATTGTCTTTATCATGAATAAATACAACAGCTTTTTCGTTACCTGTTTTTTGAAAGCGCCCTGCCATTAAAGAACTTAAACCTGAGTCGGCAGCAAGCTCTTCTTTAACCTGATATTCATATTCAGACGCAAAAGGAGCTAAATGTAAGGTAAATATCCCCGTAATAATCGCAGTAACTAAGCCTACGACCAAGGTTACTCGCACAACATACCATTCACTTATGCCACAAGCGTGTAAAACCGCCATTTCGTTATCTGCGTAAATACGTCCGTATGCCAGCAAAATACCTAAAAATAAACTCAAAGGTAAAATCATGCCTGCTAAATCAGGGATCTTTAAAGCGATAAATATCATCACCAAGTGACCTGGTATACCACCTTCTGATGCATCGTCTAAAATACGTACAAATTTATTGCTAATAAATATCGCCATAAGTACAAAAAATACAGCAAGCTGTGTTTTAGCAACTTCTTTTAATAAATAGCGAAAAATAATCACAAATAGATCCTATAAATAACGGTGTTTTTTCTGACAATCGCACTATTTTTAAGTAAACTGGTTGTTTTCATCACAAAATAATAAGTACGCTAGAGGCACGAAGCTGTTCAAGCCAGCTAAGATTATAGCCTTTAGCACCATAGATTTAAAACTAATCTTCCTTATTATTTAACGTTTTAAGCTGTTTAAACAACGAATATGAACAATTTATCGTATTTAAATAGCCAATTAAGGAGAGCTCATGGAGTTCAGTGTAAAAAGTGGTAGCCCAGAAAAACAACGCAGCGCATGTATTGTAGTTGGTGTATTTGAACCACGTCGTTTGTCTGCTATAGCTGAGCAACTTGATGAAATAAGTGAAGGTTATATTAGCAATTTGTTACGAAAAGGCGACCTTGAAGGTAAGTCTGGTCAAATGTTATTACTTCATCACGTTCCTAATGTATTAAGTGAACGCGTTTTACTTGTTGGTTGTGGTAAAGAGCGTGAATTAGACGAACGTCAATATCGCCAAATCATTAGCAAAACCATCAACACGTTAAATGAAACGGGTTCAATGGAAGCTGTATGTTATCTTTCTGACCTACACGTTAAAGGTCGCGGAACTTATTGGAAAATACGTCAAGCAATTGAAGCGACTCAAGATTGTTTATACAGTTTTGACAGTTTAAAAACACGCAAAGCTGAAGCTCGTCGTCCATTACGTAAAATTGTATTTAATGTACCTACACGTAAAGAACTACCTATGGGTGAGCGTGCGATAGCACACGGCTTAGCTGTGTCTGAAGGTGTTTCAACATGTAAGAATGTTGCTAACATGCCGCCAAACATCTGTAACCCTGCTTACTTAGCTGAGCAAGCACGTATTTTAGATAACGACTACGACAACATAAGTACTACCATTATTGGTGAGAAAGAAATGGAAGAGCTTGGTATGGGTTCATACTTAGCTGTTGGTCGTGGTTCAGTAAACGAATCAATGATGAGCATCATGAAATACAATGGTGCAGGTGATGATTCAGCTCCAATCGTACTTGTGGGTAAAGGCTTAACATTCGACAGTGGCGGGATTTCTTTAAAACCTGGCGCTGGCATGGATGAAATGAAATATGACATGGGTGGTGCTGCAAGTGTATTAGGCGCTATGCATTCATTAGCTGAGTTAAACTTATCTATCAATGTTATTGGTGTTGTTGCTGGTTGTGAAAACATGCCTGGCGGAAATGCTTATCGCCCTGGTGATATTTTAACAACGATGTCGGGTCAAACAGTTGAAGTGTTAAACACTGATGCTGAAGGTCGCTTAGTATTATGTGACGCATTAACTTACGTTGAGCGTTTTGAACCTGAAGCGGTTGTCGACCTTGCTACGTTAACGGGTGCTTGTGTTGTTGCTTTAGGTAAACACGCAACCGGTTTATTCAGTGCGCATAACCCATTAGCACATGAATTACTTAATGCTTCAGAGCAAAGTGGCGATAGAGCTTGGCGTTTACCTTTATGGGAAGAATACCAAGATCAACTTGAAAGCCCATTTGCTGACTTTACTAACTTAGGTGGTAAAGGTGGCGGCGCAATTACAGCTGCATGTTTCTTGTCTCGTTTTACTAAAAAGTACAACTGGGCACATTTAGACATTGCTGGTACAGCATGGCGCAGTGGTGGTAAAGACAAAGGTTCAACAGGTAGACCTGTTAGCATGTTAACTCAGTATTTATTAAATAAATCTGGTGCTGAACAAGGCGAATAATACATAAGCGGAATGTTTAGGCATTCCGCTATTTTAGTTATTATTCACTGATAAGTTACTTGGCTAAATAAATACAGTTAATTGACACGTAATGGGTAAGTAAAAATGCAAACAAAAGTCATGTTTTATGTTCTTCCTGAAACAGATAAAACTTCAGAAGAAACAGCGCATAACGATAAAACAGCTGAACAAGAAAAACATGCTTTGATTCATCAAGCTTGTTTGCAGGCCGCTTATTTTTACAGACAAAACCAAAAAGTATTTATTTATACGCAAGATCAAACACAAGCTCATGACATTGATGAAATGTTATGGGCATTTGAACCCGATTCATTCGTTGCTCACAATTTGTTAGGTGAAGGTCCAAGAGGTGGTTCTCCAGTTGAAATTAGCTGGAAAAATCCAACAATTAGACGCCCTGTTCTTATTAACCTAACAGGTACGATGCCGAACTTTACGAATAATTTTTCAACTGTGGTTGATTTTGTACCAACAAACGAATTATTAAAGCAACAAGCTCGAGATAGATACAGAGCTTGCAAGCAATGGGGCTTTTTAGTTGAAAGCCAACCTGCTCCCGTTATTAATTAACGCTGTTATTAAAAATTTAATACAGGTTTATTAATTACAAACTAATTAAAGTGAAACTCTTCTTACGGAATTCTGATGGAAAAAACATTTACCCCTTCTGACATTGAACAATCCCTCTATAAAAGCTGGGAAGACCAAGGTTACTTTAGCCCAACAGGCGAAGGTGACGGCTATTGTATTGCTATACCGCCACCAAATGTGACGGGTAGCTTGCACATGGGACACGCCTTCCAACAAACGATAATGGACACTTTGATCCGTTATCAACGTATGCAAGGTAAAAACACCCTTTGGCAAACAGGTTGCGACCACGCAGGTATCGCAACGCAAATGGTTGTTGAACGCAAAATAGCAGCAGAAGAAGAAAAAACACGTCACGATTACGGACGTGAAAAATTCATCGATAAAGTCTGGGAATGGAAAGAAGAATCAGGCGGAACTATCGGCAAGCAAATGCGCCGTTTAGGTAACTCTATTGATTGGTCTCGCGAACGTTTTACAATGGATGATGGTATGTCTGAAGCTGTACAAGAAGTATTTGTACGTTTATTTGAAGACGACTTAATTTATCGTGGTAAAAGATTAGTTAACTGGGATCCTAAATTCCATACCGCTATTTCAGATCTTGAAGTTGAGAACAAAGATAAAAAAGGTCATATGTGGTACTTACGTTACCCATTAGCCAACGGCGAAAAAACAGCTGAAGGTAAAGACTACTTAGTTGTAGCAACTACGCGACCAGAAACCGTACTTGGTGATACTGGCGTAGCTGTTAACCCTAAAGACGATCGTTACAAAGATCTTATTGGTAAACATATACTTTTACCTTTAGTTAACCGATTAATTCCTATTGTTGGCGATGATCATGCCGACATGGATAAAGGCACGGGCTGTGTAAAAATAACACCTGCTCATGACTTTAATGATAATGAAGTAGGTAAGCGTCACAATTTACCACTTATCAATATATTAAATAAAAATGCTGAAATCTTAGCCGAAGCTGAAGTTTATAATGGCACTGGTGAAGTTAGCGATGCATACGATACAGCTTTACCAGCAGAGTTTGCAGGTTTAGATCGCTTTGTTGCCCGTAAAGCTATTGTTGAAAAATTTGATGAGCTTGGTTTTTTAGTTGAAGTTAAAGAGCATGACTTAGTTGCACCATACGGCGATCGCTCAGGTGTAATTATTGAGCCATTATTAACGGATCAATGGTACGTAAGAGCAGGACCTTTAGCTGAACCAGCTGTAGATGCAGTAAAGTCAGGTGAAATTGAGTTTGTACCTAAGCAATACGAAAACATGTACTTTTCTTGGATGAAAGACATTCAAGATTGGTGTATCTCTCGTCAGCTTTGGTGGGGACATAGAATTCCAGCTTGGTACGATGAAAACGATAAATTTTACGTTGGCAGAACTGAAGAAGAAGTAAGAGCTAAATACGAACTTTCTGCTGATATAAGTTTGAGACAAGATGAAGATGTACTTGATACATGGTTCTCTTCAGCATTATGGACTTTCTCAACATTGGGTTGGCCGAAAAATACTGAAGACCTGAAAAACTTTCACTCTACTGATGTGTTAGTAACAGGTTTCGATATTATTTTCTTCTGGGTTGCTCGTATGATCATGATGACTATGCATTTCAACAAAGACGAAAATGGCAAACCACAAGTTCCATTTAAAAAGGTATATGTTACTGGCCTTATTCGTGATGAGAATGGCGATAAAATGAGTAAATCTAAAGGTAATGTTATTGATCCTTTAGACATGATTGACGGTATTTCTTTAGATGATTTATTAGAGAAACGTACTGGCAACATGATGCAGCCTAAGTTAGCCGCTAAAATAGCTAAGTTAACTAAAAAAGAATTCCCTGAAGGTATTGAAGCACATGGTACCGACGCTTTACGTTTCACGCTAACATCTGTAGCGACTACAGGTCGTGATATTAGCTGGGACATGAAACGTCTTGAAGGTTACCGTAATTTTACTAATAAATTATGGAATGCTAGCCGTTACGTATTAATGAATACTGAAGAGCATGATTGTGGAAAAGACAGCAATGCTGAAATGGAGTTTTCATTAGCCGATCGTTGGATCTTAGGTCAATTCCAGCAAACGGTTAAAACCGTACATGAAGCTTTTGACACCTTTAGATTCGATTTAGCATCACAAGCGCTTTACGAATTCACATGGAATCAATTCTGTGATTGGTACTTAGAGCTAACTAAACCTGTGTTTTTCAAAGGAAACGAAGCACAGCAGCGTGCAACTCGTCATACCTTAGTTAACGTATTAGAAGGCTTATTACGCTTAATGCACCCAATCATGCCTTATATTACTGAAACAATATGGCAACGTGTTGTTCCGTTAACTAACTTTATCCAAGAACATGGTAGTAAGTTAGGTGATAGCATTATGGTTCAGTCATTCCCTGCGTTTGACGAAAGCCAATGTGATCAACAAGCTATTGACGATTTAGAATGGGTTAAACAGTTCATTGTTGCTATTCGTAATATTCGTGGCGAAATGGATATTTCACCAAGTAAGTCATTACCTGTGTTACTTAAAAATGTAAGTGAGATTGATCAACGTCGTATAGACGAAAATCAACAGTTTTTAAGCGCTTTAGCTAAGTTAGAAAGTATTGAGGTTTTAGCTGAAGGTGCTGATGCCCCTTTATCTGCGACAGCCGTTGTTGGTAACTTATCAGTACTTATTCCTATGGCTGGTTTAATTGATAAAGATGCTGAAATTGCACGCTTAACTAAATCAATTGAAAAGCTGAATAAAGAAGCAGATAAAACACGCAGTAAATTAGGTAATGAAAAATTTGTTGGTAAAGCACCTGAAGCAGTTATTAACAAAGAAAAAGCAAAATTACTTGAAGCTGAATCAGCATTAACTAAACTTCGCGAGCAAGTAATACAGATAGAAGCCTTATAGACTAAGGGACTTCCAGCCGATTGTTAAAAAATTGTTACAAGCCAGCATGTTAGCTGGCTTTTTTTTGTCACAAAAAAGTGAAGATATCTCAGAACCATTATGATAGTATGTTGTCGCGTTGAGTTTTTGCGTTTCGGAAGAAGGAAAGATTGACTAGCAATAGTTAGTTGTCCTGAACGCTGTTATTGTGTTATTGGAAGCCTTTCTCTGTCTGTACTTCGAGGTAGAGAGCATTTACTCCGTATGTTGGCCATTTGGCCGTGTTTAATTTATTCTTTTGTGAGAAATGTAAGTATGTCTGATTCAGTAACTGGTAAAGTAAAATTTTTTAACGAATCTAAAGGTTTTGGTTTCATCGAGCAAGAAAGCGGTCCAGATGTTTTTGTTCATTTTAGCGCTATCCAAGGTGACGGTTTCCGCACTTTAACTGATGGTCAAGCAGTATCTTTTACAGTTAAACAAGGCCAAAAAGGTCCTGAAGCTGAAAACGTAAATGCTATTTAAGTTTTAATACTTAAAACAAATTCGAAAAAGGTGAATCATTTATGATTCGCCTTTTTTATTGCCTAAAATTCATGTTAAAAACCAATCTAGCATTCAAGTACAACTCCCCTTCTAGCTTTCTTTCATATAAAGATTAATTTTAGCTTTGCAGCAATATTCCTATATCAGTTATTAATCTCAGTGCTCATTTAGCCTATTGCAAGTAAATTTAACGATGAAGCAAGTAAAAGTAGCTGTTAGAGAAGAATATATTAAGCCGAGATCAGGTTAGTTATAACTTCGAGCTAATAGCACCGATAGCTATCTTTAAAAGACAGTTAATTTACTAATGTTAAATTGTTCAGAGAGTTTTTATTCACAATAAATAAACTATACAGAAGTGTTTAGCAAACTAGCTTATGTTAATAACGAATGTAATAGGATAATTAGTGTAGGGCTAGATCAGAGGAAAGGTCATTGAGATAACTAATACCAAACGGATTAATTTATTGCTCACTTAGCGAAAATTTAAAGGCTTAGAGGCACAGGTTCATAGTTCCAGACTGAACCTAAGCACCTACATCCATGTAGGCGAGGCATTGATTGAAGAGAATGGTTATTCTCGGTAACTGCTCCTGCGTTACCCTAATGTCCTACATCCATGTACGAACCTTGTCAAAATCAATAACGCGGCATATGAGCCTTTAAATTCTCGCCCTTCGGGAGCTCATTAGCAAACTGATAACATCACAAAATTAAAAAATATAGAATAACTATGTTTAATCAATTTTGCTTGTTCTAAGCTTGCTAATGTAGCTCTAAGTTGCTCAATAAATTAATCCGTTTGGTATAACTAGGCTTAATAAATTAAACCTAATTTATTTGAGTTCACTTGGTTGAGCTTATCTATTTAACTCGAGTTATTTATTAATAGAAGCAGAGATCACATCGACTAGTGCTTCAATGTGTAAGTCATCGTCGTTTAGTGCTGGAATGTAGTGATAAGTCTCACCACCTGCTTCCATAAACACAGCTCGGTTTTCGTGCTCTAGTTCTTCCAAAGTTTCTAAACAGTCGGCACTAAATGCTGGGCTAATAATTGCGATGTGTTTGTGACCATCCTGAGCCAGTTTTTCTAAAGTGACATCAGTGTATGGCTTTAACCATTCGGCTTTACCAAATCGTGATTGAAAGGTCATTTCGAAGTCTTCTTTAGCAAGCCCTAAGTATTCAGCTAATAAACGTGTCGTCATGCTACAAAAACAATAATATGGGTCACCCTGCTCTAAAAAAAGTTTAGGCATACCGTGATATGAAAGGACGAGTTTGTCTGGTTTTCCATGTTGTTCAATATGCTTAGTTACACTATGGGCTAGTGCTTTAATATATTTTGGGTTGTCATGATAACCACTAATAAAGCGTAAGCTAGGGATCCAACGCCATTTTTGAATGGTTTTAACAACAGCATCAAAGGTAGAAGCCGTTGTTGGTCCTGAATATTGTGGATATAAAGGTAAAATAACAATATCGTTAATACCCGATTCTTGAAAGTCGTTTAAAGCTTTTTCAATAGACGGTTCACCATAACGCATAGCGAGTGAAACAGTAACATCGTCACCATATTTTTCAGCTAAAGATTGAGTGATTTTAACTTCTTGTTGTTTACTGATCACCATTAACGGTGAACCTTCATCTGTCCATACTGTTTTATATAAAGCCGCAGATTTTTTAGGTCGGATACGTAAGATAATACCGTGAAGAATAATCATCCACACTATACGAGGGATTTCTACAACACGCGGATCTGATAAAAACTCTCTTAAAAAAGTTCTTAATCCCGCTGCTGTTGGTGCCTCTGGTGTACCTAAATTGGTAATGAGTACGCCCACTTTCGCTTTTTTATTATGAAGCTCTTTGGTACGACCTAAAAATCTTGCCATAATTCTTTTACCTAAATACCTGTTTAAGGAACAATTGTATCGATAAGAAGTGATACAGGTTCAGTTGTTAACACATCAGCATTAAGTAACTCTGTTTTAAAGTCACCCGATTTAACACCTACACCACCGCTAGCAGATACAACAGCGTATATATTAACTGCTGGAACATCACTTAATTTAGCTTGTGGAGACATAGCTTTACTGTCATTCAAAACAATAGTGACAGGTAAATCGCTGGCTTTTAACTTAACCGCTGCAACTGGCATTCTGCCATGTTTTGCATCTGCTGATACCGCATAGATAAATACGACTTTATCTTCACCTTGGATCAGTAGTTCTTTAATTTCTTCACTAACATCAACATTAACCGTTAATTGAGGACCTGAAACAACAGCTTCTTGAGTTGTATCTTCTTCAACTACACTTTGCCCATCATTAGCTTTTTGTAATCTATTTTTGGCTTCATTTACTGCTTCACGTAAAGCATCTGTTTCAACATTGGTTTTATTAGAGTTAATCACTCTTTCCCAATGTTGAATGGCTAATGGATAATTCTGATTTTGAAAATTATGCATACCGATTAAAATATTAGTAGACGCATCAGTAGGATCTAAAGCTAAAGCTTTATCTATCATCTGCTGAACATCAGCTGACATAACTTGCTGATCTCGATAATAAAACGCTTGAGCTTTTGCACCGAACAATTCTGCTGATTCACCTTCAATTTCAATAACTTTATCGAAAGCTTCTCCTGCTCTGTTGAACTCACCTATATTGATAAAGGCTTGTCCTAACGCATACCAAGCATCAGAATTTTCAGGCTCTTTTACTGTTAAATCAATTATAGACTTAATTTGAGCAATTATTTGCTGCGCTTGATCTTCAGAACCACCTTGAGCTTGCTGGTTAAGTGGTTGGCTTAATTGTTGGTAAGCACCATTAAAACTGTATAACCAAAAACTAAATATCAATACAAATAAAGTTAAAGATGCAGGCCAAACAACTGAAAGGCTTTTGTTCTCGATAACTTCATTGGTAGACGCTTTTTTATTTTCATCTATATCTTGCAGTAAGCTTTTATCGAGTTCTGCAATAAGGTATTGGTAGTTTTCGTCATCGATACGACCTTGTTTGAAATCACTCTCAATTTCGGCTTTATGTTCGTGATACAGAGTGACATTGGTATCGTCACGGTCTGAGTTATTTACAATATTTGTTTTGTTATTTCGTTTAATAAAGTGTCCCCATACTGCAATGAGTATGAGAAGGAGAAAAACGACAATAAATATAATGAGTTCAGGCATGAATTTATTTTTCTTTTAGTAAGTTATCTAATTTACTTTGCTGTTCAGCAGAGAGCGTTTCTTCAACTTGTACTTTAGGTTTTTTGCGAATAACCATAACAACCACTATTACACCTATAAGTACTAACAATGCAGGTCCAAACCATAAAATGTAAGTCAGGCTAGACACTCTTGGTCGGTACAATACAAATTCGCCATATCGAGCGACCATAAAGTTAACAATTTCAATGTCAGCTTTACCTTCTTGAAGTAAGTCGTAAACTTCTCTTCTTAAATCGGCAGCAATAGGTGAGTTAGAATCTGCTAAGTTTTGGTTCTGACACTTAGGGCAACGTAATTCTTTAGTTAACGCATTGAATCTTATTTTTGTCACTTCATCTCTAAACTCATAAGTATCTACGGGGCTTGCTTGCGCAACAGAAGAAGCTAATGAAATGAGTAAAAATAAAAGTGTTGAGGTAATAACGGCTATAAATTTAGTGTTCATTATTTACCTGCCTTTTGTTCTGCAATAATTTGAGTGATTAAACCTTCAAATTCATGTCGCCAAACATTTGCATCTAATGGTCCAGCAAAGCGTTTACGAATAACGTTGTTATGATCAATCACAAAGGTTTCAGGTGCTGCGTAAACACCTAAATCAATACTTAACTTGCCTGATTCATCAAACATGGAAAACTGATATGGGTTACCTAAGTTAGCTAACCACTTTTGAGCTAATTCTCGTTCATCATCATAGTTCAAACCGTAAATAGTGAAACGGTCTGTGTTTGCTATTTGCAATAAGTACTCATGTTCAGCACGACATGATGGACACCATGTCCCCCAAACATTAACTAACTTAATGCCTTCTTTTAAATCAGCGTTAGTTTTTAAGTCTTTTGCGTCTTCCACTGTGTATAACGCAAAGCTAGGGAAGGTTTTCCCTACTAAGGCAGAAGGTAATTCTGTTGGGTTTAACGACAAACCACGATATAAAACCACTCCTAATACAACAAACAATATAAGAGGAATAAATCTAATAACCTTATTCATTATTCCGCTCCTGCTAATTTTGTGTTTGTATCTTGTAAGTTAGCCGCTTTTTTCTTAACAGTTTTTTTTCTACGATAACGTTTATCTAATATAGTAAATATGCCGCCGATTGACATGAAAATAGCACCCAACCAAATCCATCTAACAAATGGTTTGTAGTGAACACGCACCGCCCAAGCATTATTAGGTAGAGGGTCACCTAAGGCGACATATACGTCTCTGAATAAACCTGGATCAATAGCTGCTTCTGTCATTCCCATTGTTTGCACTAAGTAAGTACGTCTCTCTGGTTTCAACAAGCTAACAAACTCACCATCCTTATAAACTTCAATTTGACCTTGTACTGCTGAATAGTTAGGTCCTTTGACATCTTTAACGCCGTTAAACTTAACGTCATAGCCAGAAATAACAGCAGTCTCGCCTTGCGACATTTTCACGTTGGTTTCGGTTTCATAAGAAGAAACAAGAGTTACACCCACAATCGTTATTGCGATACCTTTATGCGCTAGCGTCATACCTATTTGGCTTAGCGTTAAGCGTGACCAAGTTAAAGTACCATCAGTGTTTTTAGCATTATTGTAGAGCTCTTTTAATACGACTAACTCAACCCAACAGGCTAATGTAATACCCATAGCTACCCAAGCATCAAACTCACCACCATATAAAAATGGGAAAGCTAAACCAATAACAATACTAATAATTGAAGGTGAGAATAACTGCTTACGTAATTCGCCTTTTTTAGCTTTTTTCCAACGGATCATCGGGCCAATACCCATAACAATAAAGAGTAAGCTCATTATTGGAACAAACACCGCATTGAAATAAGGAGGTCCAACAGATATTTTTCCGTAACCTAACGCATCAACTAATAATGGATATAAGGTTCCGAGTAGTACCGTAACAGCAGCGATAACAAGAATAACATTACAAATAAGTAACGCTGTTTCTCTTGAGTAAAAGGCAAAACGGCTAAAGCTGGCGACATTAGATGCTCGAATAGCAAACAAGGTTAATGAACCACCAACAGCGATACCTAATAACATAAGAATAAACATACCTCGGCCTGGATCAGCGGCAAAAGAATGCACAGAAGTAATAACTCCCGAACGAACAATAAAGGTACCTAATAAGCTTAAGCTAAAGGCAAATATTGATAAAAGTACAGTCCAGTTTCTAAAGGTACCGCGTTTTTCAGTTACCGCTAATGAATGGATAAGTGCAGTACCAACTAACCAAGGCATAAATGAAGCATTTTCTACTGGATCCCAGAACCACCAGCCGCCCCAACCAAGTTCGTAATATGCCCACCAGCTACCTAATGCAATACCTGCAGTTAAGAAAACCCAAGCACCTACAGTCCAAGGACGAGCCCATCGAGCCCAAGCAGCATCTAACTTGCCACACATTAAAGCAGCAACAGCAAAAGCAAAAGCAACAGAAAAGCCAACATAGCCCATGTAAAGCAACGGTGGATGAATAATTAAACCAATATCTTGTAGTAGCGGATTTAAATCACGACCTTCTAAAGGAACATTAGGCCAGATGCGTTCGAAAGGATTAGAGGTTAATAATGTAAATACAGCAAAGCCAACAACAACCATGCCTAGCACAGCTAAAACACGAGCAATAAATGCATCTTCAACACCATCACTAAATTTAGCAACAGCTGCAGTCCATGCTGTTAATGAGAATACCCAAAGGAGTAATGAACCTTCATGTCCACCCCATACGGCACTGATCTTAAAATAATAAGGTAAATGACTATTTGAATGGCCAGCGACATAAAGCACAGAGAAATCGTCGGTAACAAAGCTATAACCCAGAGTGATAATACTAATAGCGACAAAAGCGAACATACCAAAGGTTAATGGTTTAGCGTAGGTAATAAGTTGTTGTTGTTTAGTAACAACCCCAACCAAAGGCACTATACTTAAGCAAATCGCAAAAGCTAAACCAATTATAAGGGCAAAGTGCCCTAGTTCAGGTATCATTTATTTCTCCGAATTTATCGTTCTTTGTACCTAGTTAGGTAGGTCGCGCTGTAAAACTAATTAAGCAACAAATTAAGTCAAAACTTAATACTTACTCAAACAAATAATTTGAATTGTATTTTAAAAGGTATTTGCCTTGCTCATGCAATAAAAAGTGTAAAAACTTATGACAAACAAGCTTATATAAATACTTATTTTTCAGCCGTTCAAGCCTAAAAATTGCCGTTATTCTAGCATTTACCTTAATTAATATTCATTAAAGTTGTCGATAATATACAATTATATTTCGAACTGTTGCTATACCAGCCTTTATAGTATGATAATGCTCATAAATTTGATGTGTTTTATATCAAACTAAACATTAATATCTCTTATGTGGATTTTTCTTTGCCTACAATTCAGAACAACACGTCGACTCCTTTAATCTCAGCTGAAAACCTAACGTGTATTAGAGAAGACCGTATTTTATTTGAAGTATTAAGCCTGGCAATTCACGCAGGAGAGATTATTCAAATTGAAGGACCTAATGGCGCAGGTAAAACCAGTTTATTGCGTATTTTAGCTGGATTATCTTCACCCTATGAAGGTGATGTGTTTTTTAAAGAAAACAACATAAACAAAGTACGCGAAGACTTTCATCAAAACTTACTTTACCTAGGTCATTTACCTGGTGTTAAAGGTGAAATGACTGCACAAGAAAACTTAGCATTTAATCTAGCGCTTCAAGGTATATCACCTGACTTAGCAGAAGAAACATTAAAACAAGTTAACTTATTAGGTTTTGAAGATTCTTTAGCGTCACATTTAAGTGCAGGACAGCATCGTAGAATCGCTTTAGCTCAGCTATGGCAAACAAAAGCACCGATTTGGATTCTAGATGAACCTTTTACGGCTATTGATAAAGCGGGTGTAAAAACCTTAGAGTCGCTACTTTTGGCTCATGCTGATAATGGTGGGTGTGTAATTTTAACCACACATCAAGATTTAGACTTACCAGTAGAACGCTTAAAGAAGATCACCTTAGAATATCGTTTCTTTTAAGATGTTTATTGAATAAATAATGTAGAGCAACGATCCAAAAAATGACAGATAACATTCACAATTTAAATAGCTTGTCTTATCGTTCAGCTTTTATGCTTGTTCTTAAGCGAGATCTCACCATAGCCTTTAGACATAAAGACGATGTGGTTAATCCTATTTTATTTTTCATTATTGTCATCACGCTTTTCCCTTTAGGTATTGGTCCTGAAATAAATACATTATCGCGTATCGCGCCAGGCATTATTTGGGTAGCGGCTTTACTATCAACACTTTTATCATTAGATCGATTATTTAAGTCAGATTTTAATGACGGTTCGTTAGAGCAAATGTTATTAAGCCCCCACCCTATTTTTGTTTTAGTGCTTGCTAAAATAACAGCTCATTGGCTACTAACGGGTTTACCGCTTATTTTTATCGCGCCTTTATTAGCTGTGTTATTACACTTAAATGAAAACAGCTATGGCGCACTTATGTTGACGCTTTTATTAGGAACGCCCATATTAAGTTTACTTGGTGCGATAGGTGTGGCGCTTACCGTAGGGATTAAAAAGGGAGGTGTATTACTGAGTTTATTAATATTACCTTTGTATATACCTGTATTAATATTTGCGACTAGCGCAATAGATACTGCAGCGTTGAACTTACCTTTTACAGGGCAGCTTGCTATAATTGCCGCGCTATTTTTTACGACTTTAACCTTAGCACCTTTTGCTGTTTCGTCAGCTTTAAAAGTGAGTACAAACTAACATGTGGAAATGGTTACACCCTTACGCAAATCCTGAAACAACCTATCATTTAACGGGTAGAATAATTCCTTGGTTTAGCGCTATCACAATCACCTTATTAACGATTGGTATTACCTGGGCTTTACTTTTTGCGCCTGCCGATTATCAGCAAGGCGACAGCTTCAGAATTTTCTATATTCATGTACCTACAGCGACCCTATCTATGGGTATTTATGTTGGAATGGCAATAGCGGCTTTATGTAGCTTAGTGTGGCAATTGCGACTTGCTGATGCCTCTGCCGCAGCTCTCGCTCCCATCGGTGCAGTTTTTACCTTTGTGTCTTTAGTTACTGGCGCAGCTTGGGGTAAACCAATGTGGGGAACATGGTGGATTTGGGATGCTAGATTAACCTCTCAACTTATACTCTTATTTTTATTCTTAGGTGTTATCGCTTTGCATAATGCTTTTGAAGATAAAACATCTGCTGGCAAAGCCGCTGGAATTTTAACTTTAGTGGGTGTTATCAACATTCCTATTATTAAGTACTCTGTAGAATGGTGGAATACTCTGCATCAAGGTGCCACGGTAAGTAAAATGGGCAAACCATCCATGACTATCGATATGTTATGGCCTTTCATATTTTGTTATATGGGCTTTATTTTTCTTATTGTTGTGATCACCTGTATCCGCTTTAGAAGTGAAATACTATCTAGAAACAGTATGCGACCTTGGGTAAGAGAATTAGTGCTTAATCAAGGAGCTAAATAATGCAATTTGATAATATAAATGCATTTTTTGATATGGGAGGCTACGGATTTTATGTATGGCTTTCATATGGAGTTACCGCTTTAGCGATTATATTACTTATTATTTTAAGTAAACAAAAACATAAGAATACGCTACTAGCAATTAACCAACGTTATACAAGAGAATTAAAGCGTAAAGAAGCGGCTAAGCAACAACAAGAGCTTAAGCAAAACAACTCATCATATTCAGAAGTAGTCGAGAAAAGTAATGAATCCACGCCGTAAAAAACGATTAACCATTGTAGCCTCTATCCTTATTGCATTAAGCCTAGTTTCAGGATTAGTGTTATATGCTTTAAGCCAAAACATTGATTTGTTTTATAAACCGTCTGAAATCTATAATGGTAAAGAAGGTACTGGTACTAAAGCGATTAACGGACAACGTTTGAGAATTGGTGGTTTAGTTGTACCTGGTAGTGTTAAGCGCGATGAACATAGTTTAAAAATAGCGTTTAAACTAGCTGATATGAAAATGCCAATTACCTTTGATGATAATGACCCTATGATCACAGTTAAATATGATGGGATTTTGCCAGATTTATTTAGAGAGGGACAAGGTATTGTTGCTAATGGCGTTTTAAATACTGATGGTTTTATTATTGAAGCGACAGAAGTCTTAGCCAAGCATGATGAAAACTATATGCCAAAAGAGCTAGAAATGGATAATGCTAAAGCATCTATGGAAGAAACAACAAAAAGTTACTAGGTTACGATTAAAGTAATGAAGTTCTTGCTTAATAGGTAAAGAACTTCATTATATTACGAAGTAAATACTGATTTAAATCGTTAATCTATTCAGATAATACGTCTATTAAACTAAGCAACATATTCCACAGATAAAATACGCTCACCTACCTTGTTCAGAATCTCAATTTCGCCGTCACAAACAGCAATAATCGATTTATCTTGTTTAAACTCGTTGGGAATAATCACTCGGCCATTTAAATTTTCATCAAACGAACAAACGTCATGCTTCAACTCTAATGAGCCTTCAATGTAATATATAACAGTTACGATACGTTGTTCAGGGTCAGGCATTTTTTTTCCTAATTTATTTAACTAAATGATTTCAGTTTTGGTAATATTTAGGCGAACATCCCTTTTCGACATAACTTAATATTCAATCTATTTATGCAGATTTACATCATAAAAATTCTTTATGTTTATATAGTTATATAAATCTTTATAAATTACCAGAACTAATTGCATACAATCTACACTTTGAAAAAGATATTATTAAACATAAGATTAAGGCAATACATTAAAATTAGTATAACAATAACTTTAAAGACTAATTAGCAATCATTCTTACTTTATGATTAATCTTAGTACATAAAGAATGAAATCACCTAAATTATCATTAAATAGTTATCGATTATTTAATGAATAATAATGAAGTTGCTAACTTCTTATAATTCTACTTATGTTATTTTATTCGTTTTGAGTACTAGATTGGGGATAAAATTAGATGTGAATATGAGCGCTATCTTCAGAAAAGATAAATAAAATAGCGCTTAAATAAAAGAGTGATGAACTGGCTAAGGCTTTGAAAAATTTTATTTTCAAAAAACTTTAACAGTCAGGGTCTAAGCCCTGCTTAATTCTTTCTAAAAGTTTAAGATGTCTGTAGTGAGCTTTAACAGCTGACAGGCTAAAAGCGCCAATTACAACTATAATAGTGACTATAAGTAGATGCGGTATTAGTTCCGATAGTATAATCGAATCTGTAATATTATTGATCCATTCCATTGTATCATTCCTTGATAAGTCTTATTCTTCGAAATATGTTCCCCATCCATCATAATCTACTTTACATTGTTTTGCCAATTGAAACATAAGCTTAGTTTCTTCTGAGATTATATCTACTTCAAGTGGTTGCTCTGTAATGATGTCGAATGCGAAAACCTTCTCACCATTATCTGTTTCAGCTTCTTCAGGCTCTTCAACGTCATAACCTTTTTTAAACGCTATTACCGCTGCGGCTTCAAGTAACTCAAAGTTAGCACTAGAAAAATGATGTTCAATAGTATGATCAACTTCTTCATTTGTTTCATCTTCAATAAGATCAGCAATTAAGTTTTCAGTGTGGGTTAACCATTGTTGTAATTCATCTTCAATCATTATTTACTCTCTTTTTCTATAGCTGCGTTTACTTCTCGATTAAGGTCATTAAATTTTTCAGAGATCATTTGCTGTGCTGCTTGAGTAACTGATTTAATGGTGTCATTAGTTTCGTTATTAATATTGATAGGTTCTAAAAATTCGATAATAACTTTTCCGTTATTCCAACGGTTTAGTTTAATATTATTTGTACTACTTGCACAAATAGGCACTACAGGTACATTAGCTTGCTGTGCAGTACGAAAAGCGCCAGTTTTAAAAGGTAGAATGCCTTTTCCGTTACTACGTGTGCCTTCAGGGAAAAGCCAAACAGATAACCCGTCGCTATTAATTCTACTTGCTGTATGTGCAATCGTACTTTTAGCTTTACTGCTATTTTTACGATCAATAAGTATGTTGCCTGTTAGCCAGTACATTTGTCCAAAAAAAGGTATCCATTTAAGACTTTGTTTACCTACACTTACCGTGTTTGGTCTAACTGCTCGGGCTAATGTAAACATATCCCAAGTATTTTGATGATTACAAATATACACTACAGAATTCAAATCTTTAACGGAATCAGGGATCCTAACTTCGATCTCTACACCTAATAATGCTGTAACCTTAGATAAATAACGACACGTTAAGTGAGCATTATTTTTATGAAAAGGTTTAAACAAACAAAATATACATGAGAATAAACATATAAATACCAATGCTATGGTGATAAGTAATATTCTAAGAATCGCTAACAAAGTTATATCCTACATAAAATTTAAGGGCGCTAGTATACCCCTTAAATTAGTCAATTAGTACATTAGTTGTTAGGCCCATTTTCTATTAACTTAGGGGCTAACAATTATACCAAACGGATTAATTTATTGCTCACTTAGCGAGAATTTTAAAGGCTTAGAGGCAAGGCATTGATTGAAGAGAATGGTTATTCCCTTGTCAAAATCAATAACGCGGCATATGAGCCTTTAAATTCTCGCCCTTTGGGAGCTCATTAGCAAACTGATAACATCACAAAATTAAAAAAATATAGAATAACTATGTTTAATCAATTTTGCTTGTTCTAAGCTTGCTAATGTAGCTCTAAGTTGCTCAATAAATTAATCCGTTTGGTATTACTTAAAGATGAGCGATAACTTAGTCGTTAGATCAACCATAAATATAAACTCAGCTTTTATCTACTACATCTGATTTTTAGGTGTTTTATAAAGAATAGCTAAAATGCTCTTAGAATAAAAAATAGTTACATTTTCGTGATAAGTACAGAAACGGTGAGTTAGGTTTATTTTAGTTTATCTTCAATCAATAAAAAGGCTCATAATTTTTTAATTTATGAGCCTTCGATTTTATTATTTATTGCACAGTATGAGTTAACTGATTAAAACAACTCGTCTTCCATATCAAATAATGTATTACTACCTGCTTTTATCGATTCCATTAATGAAACTCTACGTGGTAATAATTTAGCAAAGTAAAACTGTGCTGTTTTAATTTTACTTGTGTAAAAATTATCGCTTGAGTCTTCTTTGGTGAATGCTTCTTCAGCCATTCTCGCCCAAATATAAGCCATAGCGGTATAACCAAACAGGTGTAAATAATCGTTTGCTGCTGTGCCTAATTCTTCAGTATTTTTACTTGCTGCAACTAATACTTCTTGAGTTAAGCTTTCTAAATCATCAATAGAGGTTTTTAATGGCGTAATAAACTGTTCCATATTACTTGCAGACGTTGCAGCCATATACTCTCGAACTTCGCCAATGAATATATTCATTAACTCGCCTTTACTACCTGCAACTTTACGCGCAAGTAAATCCATCGCTTGAACGCCATTAGTACCTTCATATATTTGAGAAATACGAGTGTCACGTACTAATTGCTCTTGGCCCCATTCACGAATATAACCGTGACCACCAAATACTTGCTGACCTGTAATTGTGCTGTCGAAGCCCATATCAGTAAAAAAGGCTTTTGCTAAAGGCGTCATTAATGCTGCTAATGCTTCACCTTTTTTCTTAAACTCGCCTTCACCATAAGTAGAAATATCTAATTGCATTGAAATATAGGTAGATAGTGCACGTGAACCTTCAGTTAAGGCTTTCATGTTTAATAACATTCTTCGAACATCACCATGAACCATAATTGAATCAGCAATACCTTCTGAATTTTTAACGCCCGTTAATGAACGACCTTGTAATCTATCTTTAGCGTATTCAAGAGCATTTTGATAAGACTTTGCAGCAGCACCTATGCCTTGAATACCAACACCGATACGTTCAAAGTTCATCATAGTGAACATACAATTAAGACCTTTGTTCACTTCTCCAATTAGGTAACCTTCAGACTCATCAAAGTTCATTACACACGTTGCTGAGGCATGGATCCCCATTTTATGCTCGATAGAACCACAACTTACATGGTTAGCTTCACCAATGCTTTCATCGTCATTAACTTTAAATTTAGGTACAAGGAAAAGTGAAATACCTTTAGCTCCAGCAGGCGCGTCAGGTAATTTAGCTAAAACTAAATGAACAATATTTTCTGTAAGATCATGCTCGCCACCTGTAATAAATATTTTAGTACCCGTGACTTTGTAGCTGCCATTTTCTTGAGGAATAGCTTTAGTACGAATTAAACCTAAATCAGTACCTGAATGTGATTCAGTTAAACACATGGTGCCTGTCCACTCACCCGAATATAAACGCGTTAAGTATCTTTCTTTTAATGCTTCGCTACCATGCTTAGCAAGTGATAAACCTGCGCCAGCCGTTAGACCTGGGAATAAAGAAAACGATATATCAGCCGAGCACAGCATTTCTTCATGAAACGCAGTAACAACCTTTGGCATGCCCATGCCGCCGTACTCTACATCGCCACCTAAAGCTGTCCAGCCGCCTGCAGCATACGTTGCATAAGCTTCTTTATAACCAGGAGCCGTTGTTACAACCCCATTGTTAAAGCTTACGCCTGTTTCGTCACCGATACGTGATAATGGAGCGACTTCTTGTTCTGCTATTTTTGCACACTCTTGTAATATCGCTTCTGTGGTTTCACGATCTACATGATCAGCTAATGTGGGTAACTTTTCCCATAAAGCTTCTAATTTAAATACATCAAACAACAAAAAATTCATATCTTTTAAAGGTACTTGGTAATCAGCCACAATCATCTCCATAACAAAAATTATTTTTATTAACTGCTAAGCATTGAAACAAGCAATTAAAACACTTGTTTTAATATTACGATAAATATTATACAAAAGCAAAATATGTATGCCTTGTTGAAACTTGCTAAGCATTACAACTAATGCTTAAATTAATAATAGAAGCTTTCTAGGTAAACTATTTAAGGTGAGTCGCATCAAGCGTTTATTTTTATCTGTATTATTAGTATTTATTTTTCATACCGCTAATGCGCAACAACTCCACTTCAGTAAAGTAGAAAAAGGCGATTCTTACCAATTTAATTACCAATGGTTAGATCATCAACAACAAGCTCAATCTATTGCTTTTTCTATCACTAAATCGTCGTTATTTAATAAGTTCAGAAACTTCAAAGAATATAAACCTGAATTAGCGTCCAAATATATTAGTAGAAAGGTTGTTAGATATCTCAATAAAAACCCAATCGATGGTGTTCGAATCAGTTATAACAGCCAAACGGGAAGTATTGTTGCGAAAGGCACTGACTCAGCTTCTCTTCAGACAGCCGAAAAGAAAGTAGCGGAGCTTAATAAAGAATTTACCGATGCTTATATGAAAAAACATTGGTACCACACCTTTACTACATATCAACAATTACAAGCGATAAAACCAGACCACGCCACTTTCGCTGCCTTATCAGCAGAAGATATGAAACCATTAAAGCCGTTAATTTTAGAAAAGGTGTCGGTTAAAAACATTCGTCAGGCGACTGATTACGTTTTAGCTTTTGTTCAAAGTATCCCCTATTCACCATTAGAGTCTAGAGTTGACTCATCTGGCGCAGGTTTTAACCCTCCTTTGAAGTTATTATGGGAAAATCAGGGAGATTGCGACAGTAAAGTTACATTAGCCGCAGCGATATTACGTACATTAATGCCTAGAATTAAAATGGTATTGGTTTTTATTGATAATCACGCGCTAATAGGTATAGATGCACAAGCTCAAGGCAATGAAACGACAATTACAATTGATGGTACAACTTACCTTTTAGGAGAACCTACGGGTCCTGCGCCATTAGTTTTAGGTCAACTAGATCAAGCATCGGAACTTGCCATCGCTCAAGGACAATATAGCGCTGAAGTCTTTCAGTAAAAAATGAATCATTTAATTAATACCAAACGAATTAATTTATTGCTCACTTAGCGAGAATTTAAAGGCTTAGAGGCACAGGTTCATAGTTCCAGACTGAACCTAAGCACCTACATCCATGTAGGCGAGGCATTGATTGAAGAGAATGGTTATTCTCGGTAACTGCTCCTGCGTTACCCTAATGTCCTACATCCATGTAGGAACCTTGTCAAAATCAATAACGCGGCATATGAGTCTTTAAATTCTCGCCCTTCGGGAGCTCATTAGCAAACTGATAACATCACAAAATTAAAAAAATATAGAATAACTATGTTTAATCAATTTTGCTTGTTCTAAGCTTGCTAATGTAGCTCTAAGTTGCTCAATAAATTAATCCGTTTGGTATAAGACTGAGCAGATAAAGAAGAATAGTGAAAACTACATCAATAAAGCCAGATAAGTAAAACCAAGTGGTTAAAGCTAAAGCAGTACTTTAAAGAACAGCACCTTATGATAAGTATTTTCTGAGAAGTGTTCTATTTAAAGGTGCTGTATTTAAAGGTGTTCTATTGAAAAATATTGTACTGAAGAAATGTCTGATTTGAGACTTCAATCAACTGGTTTAACCTGAACTGAAACTATCTAACTAATGTTAGAATTTGCGTAAGCAAAGATTCGTATCTAACAGGTTTAGCCATGTGAAGATTCATACCCGCAGCAAGTGAGTTATCTCTGTCTTCTTCTCTTGCATGAGCTGTCATAGCAATAATAGGTAGGTCTTTAAACTTGTCTTGCTCTCTAATAAGTCGAGTTGCCGTCAAACCATCCATAACAGGCATTTGTATATCCATTAAGACGATATCAATCGTATTCTTCTCTAATAAATCGAGAGCTACTTTACCATTTTCAGCAATAATCACTTCCGCTTTCATACTCACTAAGAGCTCTCTAGCAACCAATTGATTAACAAGGTTATCTTCAACCAGTAAAACTCTTACACCTGTTAAGCTTTCTTTTTCTCGTATAGCTTCTGATAGCGCTGCTTTTTTGATGCGAGATAATGTTTTACTAATAGAAAGCAGCATATGTCTATACAAAGGCTGCTCCTGTAAAATGTAAGGCACAGTTAATTGCTCTAAAATAGGTTCTTCTATATTGATACTTTGTTCTTTGTTTTGGAAAATACACAACAGCTCAACTATTTCTTGAGTATTCGTTGATATAATATTTTGCAAACTATCCTGAGAGGCTAATAAAACAATACTTTCATCTTTAGACACGGTTTCAAGCTGCTCTAGAGTGGAGATATTTTGATACTTCCATCCCAATGTCTTTATCGATTCTAGAATATTATTGGGTAAGCTAATACCGAAGTTGTAAATAGTTAAAGCTCGAGACGCTAGATGCTGAGTTGTTTCATCACTTTCAATATAAGGTAACTCAACAGTAAATTCACAGCCTTGATAAATTTCACTTTCAAGAGAAATATCACCACCAAGCAACTCGACTATTTGCTGACAAATAGATAAACCTAAACCTGAACCACCATAACGTCTAGTCATAGATTCATCAGCTTGTTTGAAGGCTTCAAATAAATGAGATTGTTTCTCTAACGCTATACCTATACCCGTATCTTTTACTTTAAAACACAGTACATTTTGATGAATGATATCGAGAGTTATTTTGATGCCACCTGACTCAGTAAACTTAACTGAGTTTTGCAGTAAGTTAGTTAACACCTGTATTAAGCGCATTTCATCTGTTTCAATAAACAGAGGTACCGCTGGAGATATATCAACAAAAATATCCAGCTGCTTTTTATTGATCATACCAATATTAAGGTTAATGGCTTTATCAATAATAGAGTCAATACTGGTTCTTTCTTTTACGATAGTCATTTCACCTGACTCAATTTTTGCAAGGTCGAGTAGTTGATCAACTAAATATAGAAGTGATTTTGATGCACCGTAAGCATTATCAATATGTAGTCGTTGGTTATTTGTTAAATCAGAGCGCCCTAGTAAGGTGATCATACCTTGCATGGCATTAATTGGGGTTCTGATTTCGTGACTCATATTTGCTAAAAATTGGCTCTTAGCTTTGTTAGCAAATTCAGCCTGATCTCTGGTTTTCTCTAATGCAGCTTGCGTAGTGTATTGCGCAGTAACGTCTCGAATAATATCGATTGTTCCAACTTCAATACCCGTATCACTATGTATATTTGAACAATAGATATCGTAAGTTTTATCGCCTGTTTGTATTATGCGTTGCAGACCATCTTTAACTTGGGGAGATGTACTTAATTTGGTTAATTCTGTACCGAGCTCGCTATGAATAATCTCATTGGCTTTGTAACCCAAAACGTCTTGACGAGTTTTACCTATAAAGTCACCAAAAGCATTATTAAAACCAACGATATCACCTTCAGTATTCGTAAAAATAATATATTCAGGTATCGCATTCATCACCGAGGTTAATAACGCATAATCGCGCTCATGCTGAACAATTTTCTCTTGTAGCTCTTTAGTTTTTACATTAACGAGTGAATCGAGTAATAAATTTTGATCAGTTAAACGTTGTAATAAACTCCTGTTTTGCCCAAATATATTTTCAACGACTTGATACCAGCGTAACCAATCACTTGTCGGTTTTATTTTACCTGGATCACCTTGAGCACAATATTCAATATGGCTGATAAAACGTTTAGTTGGTTTCACAAAAGTAAAATGAGTGATCAAATAAACAAAAACCAAGAAGAGAAATACACCGATAAACAATACACAAAAATTGATAATATAATGAGTTAACAGCGGCTCTCTAAAGTCATTATATGATTGGTATTTAATAACCTTCCAGCCATTAATAGACAAGATTTTCTTTTGTACTAGTAAACCATCTATCTCTTGGTAAACACCTAAATCATTTATTTGGTCACTGGTTAAGGACGATAAACCCGCAGGAGCAAGTTGCTCCCATGAACCTATGTTTTTAACCATATCTTTGTTTAACGTGTGATGCACTAATACATTATTATTACGATCAAGTATTAACAAGCCTGTATTTTTTTGACTAATTTCATCTAGGTTTTGTTGTAAGCGAGCTAGGCTGATATCCATAAATATAATGCCCACCATTTCAGCTCGATTAAATACACTGATCCCGATAGAAGCATTCAAACCTGTTCCAGCAGTAGAAGAGTAAGGTGTTGACCAAATAACTGACTTATCATCTAGCTCATTTTCTAATAATTCTCTTGTGTGTTCACCTTCTAATAACGCGTCATTGTATTGCCAGCTATTTCGATTAATTGAAGGATAAATACTGACAAATCTTTTCTTAGAAACATAATAAAGCCAAACAGCTTCTTTATTGGCTTGCTTAGTACTAACAAAAGCAGGCGTTAACATATTCGCCATGGCTAACTCTTCTTTATGAGCTTTGCTAAGAGAATTAATATCGCCTATACCCGTAATATTATTACGCACATAATCTTTGTGATCTAAAACATCATAATGACGATGTTTGATATAGTAATGATCGCCTTCCTGGGAGAGTACAGGCGTTTTGGTGAGAAGTTCTTCTGGATATTTTAAGAAGTAGTTAGCAAATTTTTGAATATCTTGTAAGGCATTTACATTAGAAGATAATACATCATTAACGGTATCAACTTGCTGGTTTAACACTTCAATCTCAGCTTTCTTTAAGTCAGTAAGATCTGAGAAATAACGCACAGTAGCAATGAAGTATGCAGAAAAAACAATCAGTAAAAAGACAACGACAACCAACAGGTTGTATTGACTAAAAACTTTACTTTTTTCTACTTCGGTTAACACGAATTAACTCTTCCTAATTATCAAACGATATAGCTCTAAACTATTATTGAGCAGACGTTAATATTATACCATTACATTAAATTACTAAGTGAGAATGTTTCTTATTAATCACTGCTTCATTTGATATATCATATACCAAACCAGTGTTCAAAGTGGTGCTTACAAGCCAAATTATAGGTTTATCACATGCAACTGTATGGCTTAAGCGCCATCTAAAATGGACAGTTTAACAGTACCTCACCAAATAAGACCAATTTAAAATAATTTGCACCAAAACAAAACAACAAACACACACAAAGGCACCAATAAAGTGCACAAGCATATTCATATTGGTGAGTAACACATTTAAACACTTGATTTAAAAACCTTTAAATAATTGGTCTATTTTGTGCAAAGATAGCAACCAGCTAAAATAATAAATTTAATATTGCTAATAACATAAAGATGTGGGAACAAATCTATGCATAAATTACTTACTTTAATTTTTCTCTTTTTACCTTCTCTAGCTTTTGCGAGTGAAGGTGAACTTAATGGTTCAAACACAGCGTGGATATTAACCTCCACCGCCCTCGTTCTTTTTATGACACTGCCGGGTCTTGCTCTATTTTATGGCGGTCTGGTTCGTAAGAAAAATGTTTTATCCATTCTTATGCAATGTTTTGCTATAGGTTCCTTATCTTCAATCTTATGGTTAGTTGTTGGCTATAGCCTTGCCTTTGGTGAAGGTAATGGCTTTATTGGCGATTTCAGTAAAGTCTTTATGGTAGGTATTACTAAAGAAACCCTTGCGGGTGACATTCCAGAAAGTTTATTTATGTTGTTTCAAATGACTTTCGCTGTAATAACACCTGCACTTATTATTGGTGGTTTTGCTGAACGTATGAAGTTTTCAGCGGTACTTATCTTCAGTGGCTTATGGCTACTAGCTGTTTATACACCTGTTACTCACTGGGTATGGGGTGGTGGCTGGTTAAGCGAAATGGGTGTATTCGATTTTGCTGGTGGTATTGTTGTACATATTACAGCAGGTACAGCGGCTTTAGTGGCTGCTATGGTTTTAGGTCCTCGTCGAGGTTTTGGTACAGCACCACTACTACCACATAACTTAACCATGACAGTAACAGGCGCAGGTATGTTATGGGTTGGCTGGTTTGGCTTTAACGGTGGTAGTGCATTAGCAGCGAATGGCGATGCGTCAATGGCGATGTTAGTAACTCATATTTCTGCTGCTGCAGGTACATTAACGTGGGCATTTATTGAGTGGAGAAAGTTCGGTAAAGCAAGTGTTATTGGTGCAGTAACAGGTATGGTAGCTGGTTTAGGTACAATTACTCCTGCATCAGGTTTTGTAGGGCCAGGTGGCGCATTAATCATAGGTATTTCAGCGGGTGTCGTTTGTTATTATTCAACTGTGTTTATCAAACAAAAACTACGTATAGATGACTCTTTAGATGTTTTCCCTGTGCATGGTGTAGGTGGTATTTTAGGTACGTTTTTAGCAGGTATTCTATCTGCGACAAGTTTAGGTGTATTCAGTGGCTTTGGCTTTGCTGATGGCATAACGACAATGGGCGGACAAGTATACGTGCAATTAGTCGGTATTGTTTCAACACTCGTTTATACCGCCGTAGTAACTTACATACTGCTTAAGTTGGTTTCGTTGATGACAAATGGATTACGTGTTGATGAAGAAGGTGAAGAGAACGGTTTAGATCTCGTTGATCATGACGAGTCGGGTTATAACCTTTAAGCTTCATAAATACTGACATTTATTACTAAGAAAGGCATAGCGTATTCGTTATGCCTTTTTTTTATCTTAATTAAAAGATAAAAACGGTAGTACTCTCTGCCTGATAGCTTCTTTCTGGCGCTTTTTATATTCGCTATGAGACGCCAGCCCTTCCCGCGTATTTCTATAACTTTTACGATCCATCAATTGTATTTCAAAGGGAAAGAAGAACGACATTTTCTCTCCATTATCTTGTTTTATTTTAATACGATGACGGCAGGTTATTTGAACTGATTTATAATTAATACCACTGAAAGGATTCGACGCATTCGCGGCATGGCTGTTTCTAGAAGACGCTTCTGTTGATGGAAATTGAGTTGTTTGCATCGCAATCCTTATCTCATCTGTCGACATACCTTTAGCTAAACATTCATCTATCCAAGTTAAGTCGATTAAGTTATTACGCGAGCGCGAAGGCTTTAGATTAGCGTAGGTAATAATATGTTTTTGTCGTAAATAAGTTAACACATCTAAAACATCAGCTTTGTGTTCGGTAATGAAACGAATGCCTATCCAATCAAATATATCTGCAGCAACATTCTCAACTTTATGTAGTAGTTTTAAAGCCACTGAGCGACGAGATTTAGCTTCTCTAAAGTTAAGGGAGTCGAGTTTAATATCTCCTAAAAAACAGCCTTCGTCGTTACGTACGATATGTTTGTTAAAACGATTAAATATTTGCTCTCTGATCGGTAGATGGTACATATCGTTTAGATAAGAGTGACTATGAGATAAGGTGTGAATAATACGTAGAATAGCAGCGCTCCAAGGAGCTAATCCTCTATCACCATGACCTGAAGCATTAATAAGGTATTGCCTGATATCTTTTTGCTTAAGTAAAACATCAGGTATCACTTCATCATGGGTTAATAACTCTTCTTGAATCAGTTTAATAGCCTCTTGACGTAAATTCTCTAATTCACTGACATCAGCTTTATCATCAAGATCAAAACCATAACTTTCTAGAAAATTCTGAGCTTCTTTCAAACTATGTATATGAATACGTTTTTCGTCAATAAAAGATAAACCATTCAAAGCAGCTCGAACAGATGTACTACGCCAAGGATTGATATTCATTCATACTCCTCAAGTGACAAAAAATTAAATACAGTGCTTTAATAAAGTCATTTAAAAGAATAGTTCAAGATTGTATATTTAGCTAAGTAAAGGAGAGTAAAAGGTAATCGTTTCAGCTCTAAGAAAAGCTAAAAATAGAGAGAAGAAGATAATTAATAACTAACCTCAACTCGGGCTAAGCTATTTTACTCAACAATGCTATTTAAGCGCCTATCTACATTACCTGCATGAATGCAGGTACTTATTTTTTATCGGGAATAAAAAAACTGTATTTTCACGCCCAATAGGCGGCTATTGTTTTATAGAAATGCCTTGATAATCACATAAATTTAATCACTGGAGAGTTAAGACTTCTTATGTTCTTAATCCAGAAAAATATTAACTATATACTAACAAATCAATGAGTTACTAAATTAACTAACCCGAAATAAGGTTAACTATATTAAATATTTAGAAAGCAAAAAGGTAGCTTTCGCTACCTTTTTTATATGAGTTCAGAACTGCAGTTATCTACCGCCGAACATTCCACCCATACCGCCGCCACCGCCACCTGGAGGCATCATACCTTTCATGCTACGCATCATTTTTTGCATACCACCTTTACCTGACATTTTTTTCATCATTTTTTGCATTTGAGTGAATTGTTTAAGTAATTTATTCACATCTTGGATCTGTGTACCTGAACCTAGCGCAATACGACGTTTACGAGAGCCTTTGATAATTTCAGGACGTTGGCGTTCACCAGGTGTCATTGAATTAATCATAGCCTCCATACGTATGGTGATCTTGTCATCCATTTGGCCTTTTACTTGCTCAGACATATTACCCATTCCAGGTAATTTATCCATCAAGCCCATCATGCCGCCCATATTTTGCATTTGCTTAAGTTGATCACGAAAATCTTCTAAATCAAAACCTTTACCCGACTTAACTTTATTCGCTAATCTCTCAGCTTGTTTTCTATCAACCTTTTGCTCTACTTCTTCAATAAGAGATAAAACATCGCCCATTCCTAATATACGTGAAGCAATACGATCAGGATGGAAAGGTTCTAAAGCATCGGTTTTTTCACCAACACCCATAAATTTGATTGGCTTACCCGTAATATGACGGATAGATAAAGCAGCACCACCGCGAGCATCGCCATCGGTTTTTGTTAAAATAACACCCGTTAATGGTAAAGCATCACCAAAAGCTTTCGCTGTATTTGCAGCATCTTGCCCTGTCATTGCATCAACAGTAAATAATGTTTCTACTGGGTTAATTGCCGCGTGAAGCTCTTGAATTTCCGCCATCATGTTTTCGTCAACATGTAAGCGACCTGCAGTATCCACAATAACTACATCAAAGAAGTTAAGTTTTGCATGAGCTATTGCAGCATTACCTATATCAATAGGTTTTTGAGAAATATCACTTGGGAAGAATTCTACGTTAATTTCAGCTGCTAACGTTTCTAGCTGTTTAATAGCCGCAGGACGGTAAACATCAGCACTTACTACAAGTACTTTTTTCTTTTCACGTTCTGTTAAAAACTTAGCTAACTTAGCTACAGATGTGGTTTTACCCGCACCTTGTAAACCCGCCATTAAAACAACAGCTGGAGGAACCGCTTTTAAGTCGAGTCCTTCGTTTACTTCACCCATAGCTTGTTCAAGTTCTGATTGAACAATTTTTACAAATACTTGACCAGGCGTTAGGCTTTTAGATACATCTTGCCCTACCGCTCGTTCTTTTACTTTATTAATGAATTCTTTAATAACAGGAAGTGCAACATCGGCTTCAAGTAATGCCATGCGAACTTCACGCAAGGTATCTTTAATGTTGTCGTCAGTTAAACGGCCACGACCACTGATATTTTTTAGTGATTTAGTTAATCGATCGGAAAGATTTTCAAACATGGAGAGCTCTATATATTACGAATATCACAAATTACTTTGTATTATACCCAAACCACTTAAAGATGCTAGTTTAGGTATGTCTTGATAGCGCATAAATCAAGCATAGATTGTTAGCCCACTACCTTGTATAAAAATAGCTAAATGTAGAAGAGTGAGTAGGTGAAGCTTAAAAACAATGAGTTATGAATTAAAAATGTAAAACTCTATGTTTTTCATTTCAATTTTATGAGAGATAAAGCACTAATTTATAATAAAGTTATTAAAATTAAACGCGTATTATTAACTCGGTCAACAAGAACAAAATACGCTCTAAGCAATTGATTTAATATTGATTTTCAGTACATGCATTGAATAAATAACGAAAATTAAAATCGAACATCATATTTTCAGATAAAGAATCACTTAATAAAGCTAAAGAATTAAAGCGCATAGAGCATTAATTTAACTGACTATTTAATGATTAGTTATGGCGTAGCAAAATCAATCTGATAGAATCGAAGCTTCTGGGTCTGTAGATCCTATTACCATGTATTTTATTTACGTTCTATATTAAGTGTGGAGCACTTTGTGAGTTTACCTGACATTCTATCTATAGTGGCATCTGCTAGTTATTTATTAGCTGCTTTTATCGCAATAACCACCCTCTTTACAGATAAAGGGCCCAATATTATTTTAGTATTGTGCTTAGGCTGTATTGCTATAGTTGCACATTCAATTAGTAGTACTCAGCTATTATTCCCTGATGAGACCATTAACTTTAGCTTGCCTAATGTTATTTCCTTGGTCAGCTTAATTATTTCTCTCACGGTGTCAGCAATCGCCATTAAATTTAAAGTTAACTTATTGTTACCTGTGGTTTATAGCTTTGCGTCGTTTTGGCAATTTATTCTATTTCTTATTCCAAGCGGCACTAAAAGCCAGATAGTTTCAGATAAACTCAGCATGGTTAGCCATATCAGTTTTTCATTAATTGCTTATTGTGTACTTGTTATTGCAACTTTATATGCCTTTCAAGTGTCTTATATTAACTACAAGCTGAAACATAAAAATATACAAGCCGTAAATCACTTGCCACCTTTAATGCAAGTTGAAGGTCAGCTATTTACATTACTGGCTATGGGAACTTTTTGTTTAATTTTGAGCTTGCTCATAGGGTTTGTTTTTTTAGAAAACTTTTTGTCTGTACAAAATGGACATAAAATAGTTTTATCTGTTGTAGCGCTTGTCGTCTACCTCACTATTTTATGGGGACATTTCAAACTAGGCTGGCGTGGTCATAAAGTGCTTATTTTAACTAACATCGCTACATTTTTATTAACATTAGCTTATTTTGGTAGCAGATTTGTGAAAGAGTTTATATTACAATAAGCACATATAATTGCGGGGCATTAAAACGAATACTTTAATAAAATGCATTCAAGTTAAGCTCCGTATTTTTTAATTTTTATAGGATCCACTTTTTGGATAACATATCAACGGAAACTCTTTTTCTCATATTAGGGTTTTTAATACTCTTTTCTGCTTATTTCTCTAGCTCAGAAACCAGCATGATGTCTTTAAATAGATATCGTCTTCGTCACTTAGAAAATCAAAAACATAAAGGAGCTAAGCGAGTTAGTAAGCTATTAGCGAAACCTGATAGATTAATAGGTTTAATTCTAATAGGTAATAACCTCGTAAACATTTTTGCATCCTTAATTGCAGGTATAATAGCCGAGAGGTTATATGGTGACGCTGGAATTTTTTATGCTGGTTTAGCACTAACCTTTGTTATATTGATTTTTGCAGAAGTGACTCCTAAAACTCTTGCGGCTTTATACCCTGAAAAAATAGCATTTCCGAGTTCTATATTTCTCAACCTATTACTAAAAATATTATTTCCATTTGTTATTGCAGTTAATTGGTTAACAAATGGGATATTAAAAATTATTGGGATCAGCTCAGAGCAAAGAGAGCAGCATAGTTTAAGCTCTGAAGAACTAAAAACAGTTGTAAGTGAATCAGGCGGCTTATTAGCAAAGCGTGACCAAAACATGCTTGTGAGTATTTTAGATTTAGAAAAAGTTACAGTTGAAGATATTATGATACCTCGCAGTGAGTTACAGGGTATCGATATAAACGACGACTGGAAAGTTATTCAAAAACGTTTAACGCAAGCTAATCATACTCGAGTGCTTTTATATCGCGACTCTATCGATGATGTGGTTGGCTATATTCACATGCGTGATGCACTCAAATTATTATCGAAAAATCAATTTACTAAAGCCACACTTGTGAGAGCTGTAAGGGAGTTATATTTTATTCCTGAAGGCACAACACTGAATGTACAATTATTGAAGTTTCAACACGCTAAAGAACGCTTAGGCTTAGTTGTAGATGAATATGGTGACATTCAAGGCTTAGTAACACTTGAAGATATACTTGAAGAAATTGTTGGTGATTTTACTACTACCATGACACCAGCAGCGAGCGAAGAAGTAACTCTACAGCCTGATGGCAGCTATCTTGTAGATGGTAGTGCCAATATAAGAGATATCAATAAAGAGATGTCTTGGAACTTTGCAAGTGACGGTCCTAAAACATTAAATGGTTTGATTATCGAGCATTTAGAAGATATTCCAGAGGCTAACTTAAGTGTCCGCATTTCTGGCTATCCAATTGAAATTATCGATGTAAGTGAAAACATGATCAAAACTGTTCGTATTTTACCTCAGTTTTATAATATTAAGTCCGACGAAGAAGAGTAGCTTTAAAGCTATTCTGTTTTCAGTTACTTCTCGCCTCATTATAAAAGACTAAAGCTTACGACTATTTATCGGTTAAACCTCGTTTGTATAAAACGTTTTAACAGATTTATTTAACTAACCTGAACTCGGTTTAAGATGTTTTTAATTCATAGAAATTATTACTAATAAAATTTAACTTATACTCTAGCTTGATAGTTTTTCTTTCTTCAAGGCAAATTTCGCGTCAATAGCTAGCCTATTGCAAGTAAATTTAACGATGAAGCAAGTAAAAGTAGCTGTTAGAGAAGAATATATTAAGCCGAGATCAGGTTAACTAATCTAAGCTTCTCTTCGATTACCTTTTTCCTCTATATACCTTGTATGTGACTTATTGTTTTTGATTTCTTTTATATGATGACGACAGAAAAAGTAACGACTTTATAAAAGTGGACAATTACATCAGTTGTGCCAGCCAATTTCATCATAAGTGCCCGTCATTATCATTCAACTCTGCCACCTAATAACATTTACAGTGACCACCAAATAACATTAGGTTTGCCAGTTATAAATATGATCACTTTGTGCGTAATCCTGACGTTATCTGCTGACTATTCCTTAGGTCAACTGTTAGCCATTAACGGACTCTACCATTCGTACAAATCCACCGCTGGCAGTATAAATATTTCCTCATCAGGTTCGCCCTCTTTAATATTGACAGCTTCTTTAACAGTAATTAAAAAATCGGATACATTCTTTTCTTCCCTAAGTGGGATACCTCGCACAGCACTGAAGAGTTTATCGGCATAACCAAATTTATTGTTTTTATACGAAGCAGGATTCCTAATCAATTCTTCGCTGACCCAATAATTGGTTACTGTTCCAGACTCTATTTTTGCCGTTACCCTTACAGTCTCAAACCCCAATAATTTCTTTGTTTCATTTGTCTTAATAACATCTTTAATCGCAAGCTCAGTGAATCCTTCAGGTTCAGCTATATCATTTAGTGAAAATTTCAGAATATCCGTTTTAAAGAAAGTGTATTCCTCATTCGTATCTGTAAAGTACCAAACCTTATCGACTAGTTCTGAATTGCCATATATATGGACCCAATCGCCGTTTGCGTTGTAGCAAATAGTGCGTTTATCACCATACGATTTTTTGTTCTCTGTTGCTGCAAACTGATCTAAGTCTCTACGTTCATTATCTTCTGTTGGCGCAACTACATACGAAACAGTGTATTCAACACAGCCAATAAAAACGTTTGCATCCTGTTGGACTCTTGGTTGTTTTAATATTTTTTCGGGCTGTATCTGACTATGCTGTAAGTTGTAAGTCTGTTTTGAAAAAGCACAATGTGGTGTTAAGAAAAGTAATAGAGTCAAAATCCTGTGTGTGTTCAACTACATTGTAATCCCTTTTATAGAAAATTTTATTTACGTCCACCTTAAAGACATTAACAGATATAATTTCACTATTTGTAGCTATCGGAAATTTTTGAACGTATATTCCTCGATCTATGAAGACATTATTCTTTTCAGGTTGTTAGGTCAACTCTAAGGGGAATTGTGCCATTGGCTGTCATTCATCATTACTTTGCTCATCTTTATTTCGAGGTAAAAAAGCAATTCCTATTATGAGAATACCAAACACTACTTTACTTACTGTTTCAAAAGTAAATAAAATTGGATATTCTTCTCTGCTAGTATCGGAACCTTTTGTCGTAGAAACGCCTGTAGACCAGTCTTTGTAAGCTAGTAGTAAATGTAATTCAGTGGTTCTTGTCAGGATTACTTTCCAAAAAGCCTCAAAATAATCATCTATAACAACGGAAACGATCATAAGATCCTAATACGCTTTACATAATAACTTAAGCTACTTGGTATAAGTTTCATCATACTTAATGAGTGAGAATTAACTTACGCTAAAGTTTACTTAGCCCTACTGTTTTTCTTACGGTTTACTCCACCTAAATAGCCTGCATTCTTTTGTACATTTTCTAGATTTTTATTCACTTGAGAGGAGTTAATTCATTTAGAGAGTCATAGTTAAGTGATTTATTTTAAAAGAAAAGCTTGTTTATTGTGGATAATACAAGTAATAGAACTTTTTAACCACAGACTTATCCACAGGTTGATTTATGTAATGGAATTCTCCACAATTTCTGTGGATAACAAATGCTAGCCCAATAGAATCATGCCCTCAAAATTTGCAAACGATTTTTTCAATTTTATGAAGTTTTTTTTACATTATTTTTTGTCATTTATTTGGCACACTTTTATCAATAATTGTTGTATAAAATTCGGTTTATGACTTATTTATGTGTAGAAAAAATAAAGCCAATATTATTGCAATATTGGCTTAGTTATTAAGGATCGTTTTGTGATCAACTTAAGACTTTATGTGAACATTATTTATTCATTAGCTATTTATTAGTGATTCACTAAATTAAGAGAATAATCGTGACCACCAACCTTTACCTAAAGAAGCTTCACATTTTTTTAATTGAGCACTATAACGTCGAGCACGGCTATCCACTTTTTTAGCAACTGCCATTAACCATTTCTTTTTATGATAGCTTTTACGCTTAAAGCCGCCCCAACCTTCGTGATAATTTAAGTATTGATTGTAAGCATCCCACTTCGAGGTTTTATTTATTTTTTGAGATTTATAAATAAACCAGCCCATAAAATCTATCGCATCATCAAAATCGTCTCTGTCTGCACCGCTGTTGTCTGTTTCTCTCATGTAATCTTTCCAGGTCATAGATTTAGCCTGAGAATATCCATAAGCTGAACTTACTCGTCCGATAGGAATAAATCCTAAGAAATAGTCCATAGGTGGCGTAGCATCCTGTTTAAAAGAGCTTTCTTGGTACATCATGCTCATAGGAACATGAATTGGCACACCCCACTTTTCTTTCGCGTCTTTAGCAGCAAAATACCAATCTGTGTTCTGTTCGAAAATACTACAAATATTTTCAGGATTCTTCGGAGGAAGCGTTGAACAAGAAACTAATAAAAACGATGTCAAAATAATGAGGATTTGTTTAATAGACAAATGAATAACCTTTAATAATGATGTTTAGCCTGTCAGATAAGCATAAACAATATAATCTCTTTATAATTATTATATTATACCTAACAATATATATTTCTTATGATTTTTTAATAGAATCATCAGCTAAAGCGAAAACTATAAAATCATGAGTAAAGAATTTAGTATAGATGAAAGCAACGTTTTAAACGAGATAATGCAATACCGTCGTGATGTTCGTGGTAATCGTTTTATTGATAAGCCTATTTCTAATGAGTTGATAGATAAAGTATTAACCTCTGCCCTCTCAGCCCCTTCTGTTGGATATTCACAGCCTTGGCGGTTTGTTTTAATTGACGATAAGCAAGTAAAACAAAAAGTGCTTGAGTCTTTCAATGAAGAAAATCAACAAGCTAAAACGTTATTCTCAGACAAAAAACAACAAGCTTACCAAGCGTTAAAGTTAGAAGGTATTGTGGAAGCGCCTCTTAATATTGCTGTTTTTTATAAACCTTCGCAAGAACCTACTTTAGGTCAAACAAGCATGGCTGAAGTGGGAAAATACAGCGTTGTGTGTGCCATTCAGAATATGTGGTTAATGGCGCGTTCTCTCAATATTGGTATGGGTTGGGTAAGTATTGTTGATCCTGAAAAAGTAAAGGCCGCCGTTAATGCACCTGAAGATAACGAGCTTATTGCTTATTTATGTTTAGGGTATGTTGATAAGTTTTTAGATGAACCTGAGTTAAAAATCAAAAATTGGCAGCAACAGAAAAATAAAGAAGAGTTAATATTTAGAAATAGCTTTGATCAGAACAGCTAAATAGTAGGTAAAGAACAGAGGTATTAAGCTAGTTTTTAATGCAGAGAGGTTTATACCCTAACTTTCTAGGCTTTGGTATTTTATGCTGTGATTTGCGCATTTATAAAGAATAAATGCGCAAACTTATTTTCAATACTAACGATTAAAGTAGTTCGTTAAAAAGTCGTCAAAACTTAATGTATCGCTATCTTCAATGTTCTTTTGATCGATATGCGATTGCTTCACGCTTTCAGTAAAGATTTCTTCATTAAAGATTTTATAATCTTGTGCTAATAAACCATCTTTATACGTCTGCGCCATAGATAAAGCAACTTGCGTTAAGCTCTTACTTTGATTCACTAATAAATCTAAAATTTTAGCTGAAGGTGTTAGTTCAGGGTTATTAATTTTTGCTAGCTCAGCAGACAATACTTCCTGATATTTTGTTGTGCTATTTGCTTTGTCTAATATTTTAGCAATAGGTAACATTTCTTCAAAAATGCTATTACCCCATTGTTTAACAGACTTAAGTTCACCTTTGTCTGCTAGACGTAATGCAGGATCGCGGCCTCTTAAAACAATCTCATCCATATTACTTTCATAAATGTTCTGTTCTGCACTATCAAGCGTGTCATGTTCAGTTAACGCACAGTAAGTTAAGAATATATCTAAAAAGTACACTTGATCTAAACTAACACCCGTGTCGACAAAAGGGTTTACATCTAAAGCTCTCACTTCAATGTACTCTACACCGCGACTTTTCAGAGCTTCCGTTGGCTTTTCACCAGGTTTAGCGACTCTTTTAGGTCGGATAGGTGCATATAGCTCATTTTCAATTTGTAAAACATTGGTATTTAGCTGTTGGTATTTACCATCGACTTTCACGCCAATTTTTTCGAACTCTTCAGATGCTAAATTAATAGCATGTTTAACACCTTCTACATAGGTATCTATATGGTTATAGCAAATATGTAATGACGACTGTTCATTATTGGTATAACCCAAATCGCTCATTCTTAAAGACGTTGCATGCTCTAAATATAAATACCCTTTAGGAGATTTTTTAAAAGGCAATTGATGCGGTTTGTTTTGTAGGAATGAGCTACAAATACTCGGTGAGCTACCGTATAAATATGGGATCAACCAACAAAAACGTTTGTAGTTTCTTAATACTGAGAAGTATCTAGCTGAAACAAATTCATCACGTGGCTGCTCATCTTTAAGTGTACTTTGTAGTACATCCCAAAAATTTTCAGGGAAAGAGAAGTTAAAATGAATACCAGAAATTACCTGCATCATGCTGCCGTAACGATTTTTTAAACCTTGGCGATAAACGGTTTTCATTCTGCCTACGTTTGATGATCCATATTGAGCTAAAGGAATTTTATTCGCATCATTAACAAAACAAGGCATGCTCATAGGCCATAAAAGTTCATCATCAATTTGGCTTAATGTAAACTTTTGAATATCTTGCAGTTGAGCAATAGTATCTTCAGGATTTCTGCTTACAGGCGTAATAAACTCTAACAGGGTTTCTGAATAATCTGTTGTTATATAAGGATTAGTAAGCGCTGAACCTATATTGTAAGCATGTGGCGTTTCAGCCAGCTTACCTTCAGCTAATACACGTAAGCCTTCACGTTCAATGCCTCTACCAAAACCTGTTAACGAAGAAATGTTCTCTTCTTTGTTAAAAACAGAAAGATACTCACTCAAAGATAATTTCAAAATAATTCCTATGCGTTTTACGCAGAAGTTAATCAATCTATTTATGGCTAAATAATGCTATTTCAATACTATAGGACAATTAAATAGTTAAATAAATTTCAGCTATAACTTAATAAAATGTAATGTAATGTAATGTACTATGGTACGACTACATTAGTTACCTGTTATTTAGTTGTGCATATTAACAAGCTATTTAATAATAGTTAGCTTTAATCATGAATAATTACAATTTACTTACGTCTAAGCACTAACTTTTGTATGATATTCACTCAAATCAATAATACTAAAGCGATCAATGGCTTAGTTTTCTTGGTATTATTTGCAATTTACTGTCTATACGGTAAAGTCACGTCAAAATCCCCAAGGTATATAGAAAATGCAAGACAGCGCACTTAGCTTACTTCCTCCATTAATCGCAATTATGATTGCTGTATGGAAACGAAATGCATTAACCGCTTTATTGTGTGGCTTATTTTTCACCTATTTTTTAGTTAATAATTTCAACCCGTTTACCAGTGCAACCGATAGTGCGTTAGGCATATTGAATGTGTTTAGCTCAACAGGTAATAGTTATATTGTTGCCTTCAGTTTATTAATTGGTGCTTTAGTTACCTTAATGAACCAGTCAGGTGCCGTTAACGGATTTATTGAAAGCCTTTCAAAGCTAAACCTAGTAAAAACTCAACGCCAAGCGGCTATGTTACCGACAATTATCGGCACCAGTATATTTACTGATACTAATTTAAGTATGTTTACTGGCGGTATGGCTAGCCAACAGCTTTTTGATAAACATAAGCTCAGTCGCGCTCGACTTGCCTACATACTTGACTCTACCTGTGCTCCAGTGAGTATCCTATTTTTAGTCAATGGCTGGGGAGCTTATGTTCTTGGCTTATTAGATGGTTATGACTTTACAGATCCTGTAGGTATTTTAATCGGTACAATCGGCTATAACTTTTACGCTATTGTTGCGTTAGTACTTGCCTACTACACTGCATTTACAGGTAAAGCCTATGGTCCATTAAAATTAGCTCAGCCAGTAGATCCTGCACAAATTAATGAAGAACTCGTTACGCAAAAAGCACCTGCAATCGTGATGTGGTTACCGTTACTACTTTTATTAACAACAACACTCGGTTTACTTTGGTTTAGTGGTGATGGAGATATTCGTCAAGGTTCTGGATCCTTTTCAGTATTTTGGGCAATCATTACAGCGCTAGTCTCTTTGATCCTATTTATAATCAGCTATAAACTCTTGTCGATTAAAGAAATTTTAAGCGGCATACTCGCAGGGACTAAAAAAATGTTACCTGCAGTGGGTGTATTAATTTTATCTTTTGCTTTTGGTAGCGCTATAAAGCTATTAGGTACTGGCTTGTATGTAAGTCAGCTGATTAATCATGAATTTCCGTTATTCTTGATGGCTCCTATCTTATTTATTGCAGCTGGTGTTATGGCTTTTGCTACTGGGACGTCATGGGGGACTTTCGCTATTTTGATCCCTATTGCTGTACCTATCGCACTGCATAGTGGTTTACCTGTTGAATTTATGGTTGCTGCCGTTTTAGGTGGTGGTGTATTTGGTGATCATGCTTCACCTATATCTGACACAACTATTGTCGCTTCCATAGCCAGTGGCTGCGACCATATCGAACACGTTAAAACTCAGCTTCCCTATACGTTATTTGGTGGAACCGTAACGATTGTGGCTTATATACTTATTGGGCTTAGCTACTAAAGTTACAGTGACTAGTTCAATATAATTATCTAAATCAGGCGATTAGTGTGATGAAAACAACATTCAAAATTATTGACGATCAGCCTGACTTTATTGTTGTTAACAAACCTGAAAACACCAACTTTCATGATGAAGGTGATATGGGTACAGGTTTTTTTAACACAGTAAAAGATCAATTAACTCAACAAAATTCAAAGGCTAAAACTCACGAGTTATACCCTGTTCATCGCCTAGACAAAATGACTTCTGGCTTACTCATCTTTGCTAAAAATAGTGAAACAGCTACGGCTTTTCAACAGCTATTTGAACAACACAATATTCAAAAATACTACCTTGCCCTAAGTGATAAAAAACCCAAAAAGAAACAAGGCTTAATTAAAGGCGATATGGCTAAAAGTCGTCGTAGTGCATGGAAGTTGCTTCGAACTCAAGAAAACCCAGCTATTAGCCAATTCATGTCGTACAGTATCGAAAACGGCATAAGACTTTATTTAGTTAAACCACATTCAGGAAAAACGCATCAAATACGTGTAGCTTTAAGCAGTATCGGCTCACCTATAATGGGTGATGCTTTGTATGGTGGAACATTGGGTAAAGCAGTGTCTAGTGAAAGTGCAGAGACTGAAAACTTAGCAATTGATAGAGGCTATCTACATGCCTACGCCCTACAATTTACTTTAAATGGCGTAGCTTACCAATACATTCAAGCGCCTGATTCTGGCACGCTTTTTCTCTCAAAATCGTTAATTCAACAATTAGATGTAATAGGTTCACCTTGGGATTTAGCTTGGCCTAAAGTTTAGTTTATCTAACATTAAACTTTTTAAACCTTTTAACCTTTTAAATAAACAAACCAATAAGCCTTAGCTCAAGCTACCGATATTTGATTGAAAGTATTCCAAGAACATCCTAGTTTTAAACGCAATACTCCTACTTTGATACAGTACGGTTAGCTGTAATGCTACGGGTTCATTCGATAACTTTAACCTTTTAACATTCAATAAATGCCCACCCGATTGACATAAGTAATCAGGCAGTTTAGCAATTCCTAGATGTTGTGAGGTTGCTTCTAATCGCATTTGTGGGCTTGATAAAATGACCTTTTCGTTCACTGAAATAAGCTGAATTTTATTATTTTCTCGAAATAACCACTGCTCATTATTGTTTGATGTAATGCATTTCTCTGTTTGTATATCTTCAGGCGTATGCAAATGCTCGGTAGAATAATCAACGCCAGCGTAGATAGATTGAGGAAAACTTAATAATTGCTTACCTACCCAGCTTGATGAGGGTAAATCTGTTTCGTGTAATACAAAAATCAAATCATAATAATAGTTTTCTTCAGGTAATTTTGAGCTGTAATGACTACAGTGCACCACAATATCAGGATATATTTTCGCAAAGTCAGTAATAATTTGACTGATCACTTGGCTGAAAAACTCACTCGGCAACAAAATATTTAGCCTACCTCGAGGAGAAGTGTTCAGTTCATGAATATCATTTTCAATACCACTTAAGGCTTCTAAATGAGGTTTACAAGAACGATATAATAACAAGCCACTTGCAGTAAGCTCTTGTTTTCTCGTGGTTCTTATCAATAATTGATAACCTAATTCACTTTCTAAATTAGCTAACCTACGGCTTAATTTAGATTTAGGCACATCCATTAATTTCGCAGCCTTAGTTAACGATCCTGCATCAATAATGGTAGAGAAGAAAATAAGATCATCTAAGTTAAGCATACGTTTGTCTCATATTTAGAACAATAAATCCTATTAAACCATCTATTCAACCAAATGAAAACCGCATAGAATAGCGACGAGTTGATTTAGACCAATTTGAATAAGAAATTGATCTACTTAGCATTACATACATTAAAAATTAAAGAGAAATAAATATGAGCAACGTAACAGTAATTAAAGCTGAAGATTTTGAACAAGAAGTAACTGCATATAAAGGCGCAGTATTAGTAGACTTTTTTGCTGAATGGTGTGGACCTTGTAAAATGATCGCTCCATTACTTGATCAAGTAGCTTCTGAAAACGATACGCTAAAAATTGTAAAAATTGACGCTGACCACGCACAAGAGTTAATGACTAAGTTTGGTATCCGTGGCATTCCTACATTATTATTATTTAAAGATGGTGAATTAACGGCAACTAAAGTTGGCGCATTATCTTTAACACAATTAAAAGAATTTGTTGCTTAATTAGCGCTTATTCAACCTACTTAGTGTAGGTAAAGATCAGAAAAGCCCGTAATGATATTACTCATTACGGGCTTTTTTATAAGCTGATATTCTACAAACTTATCACTTAAAGTGAATGTAAAAACACCATAGCGATAGCTGTTGGACATACAACCTTTGTATAAACAGGCCATATTTTCCAGAAGAAACTGTCTTCAACTGATTCGTTACCTGACTTAATTTCTTCAAGTAAAGAATTACGTTGCCATATCCAACCTACAAATACACAACACAGCATAGCAACAATTGGCTGACCGTATTTGGTCGACAATGTAATCACAAAGCCAAATAATGCTTCAAAGTTAGCCATGATAATAACGCTGAATAAGAAAATACCGATGCCGATAAGAATAGAAGCTTTTTTACGCTCCATATTGTGTCGCTCTACGGCATAAGAAACAGGACCTTCAAGCATTGAGATTGAAGATGTTAAAGCCGCAATCGTCATTAAAGCAAAAAAGCCAATAGCGACAAATAAGCCAACGCCCCCCATACTTTCAAATAAGCTAGGTAAAACAGTGAATACTAAAGTGTCTTCAGATAACAAACTGCCATCAGCAGCAAATATTTCAACGCCTTGTGCTTGAGCAACATACATAGCAGGAATAATTAATAAACCCGCTAAGAATGCGATTGAAACGTCGATAAGCGTAACTTGTGCACCTAAGCTGACCATATTCTCTGATTTAGAGATATAAGATCCGTAAATGATCATAACGCTAGTACCTAAAGACAAAGAGAAAAACGCTTGCCCCAGTGCACTTAAGACTAAATCAGGTTCAAAAATTCGAGAAAAGTCAGGATTAAGGTAAGCTTCTAAACCTTCACTTGCGCCATCTAATGTTAATACATAGCCAATTAAGATCAGTAATAAAGTCAGCATCAGTGGCATTAAGCGCTTAGACCATTTCTCAATTCCCTCTTCAACACCTCGAGAAATAATAAAAATAGTTAAACTGACAAACAATGCCGTAAAGATTAAATTGCGTTCGAAAGAAAAAGCGACAAGCCAGTCAGCAACATCAGTACTACCGACTAATTTAGCAACAGGCTCTGCAGTATGAGCAATCATCCAACCAGCAACAATACCGTAGAAACTTAAAATAAGACCCGCACAAATAACGCCACCAAAACCAACAACAAAAGCAAAGCGCTTTTGAAAAACGGTTTTCGACATTTTTTGCAGTGCAGTAACTGCGTTAGCTTGCCCATATCGACCAATAAGAATCTCAGCCATAAATGCAGGATAAGCTAAACAAAAAGCGAGCACTAAATACATAAGTACAAATGCAGCTCCGCCATTACTTGCTGTTTGGGTTGGAAAACCCCAAATATTTCCTAGACCAACTGCAGAACCTGCAGCTGCCATAATAAAACCAAGTCGCGAACTAAATCCGCCTCTACTTCCTGCCATGAATGTTAATCTTTTTTTTATTAGGATTATGATGAAGTAATTTACTTAATGTATTCACAAAACAACAGCAATAATTTAATAAACCCGTGTTTTGATTGAATATCAATCAAATTTTGGTGTAAACATTTACGTACTAGCAAGTTGACAGCAAGAGTTAATAGTCAGATAGAATATTAAATGTAAGATATAAAAAAACCTTCCCACTTCTTTTATTAATAAAGAAAATGAAAAGGTTTCAATTATAGCTACCCTTTTAGTTAGGTAGTTTGCTTTAAAATAGAATGAACTAGTCTCTAAAGTTATTAAACTGGAAGCTTTGGTCTAAATCAGTTTCGCGGATAAGTTGCATTACAGCTTGTAAATCATCACGCTTCTTACCTGTTACACGTACTTGCTCACCTTGAATTGCCGCTTGAACTTTTAACTTACTGTCTTTTATTAACTTAACAACTTTCTTAGCCATAGGCTGTTCAATACCTTCTTGAAAAGAAAGTGTTTGAGTAACTGTTTTTCCTGAAAACTCAGCTTTAGACACAGTTAATGCTTTAGCATCGATATTACGCTTAGCTAGTTGAGCTCTAAACATAGTCACAAGCTGCTTCAATTGCATTTCAGCTTCAGCTTTTATAATAACGTTTGGTTTTTTCCACTCAATACTTGCTTCAATACCTCTAAAGTCAAAACGAGTTTCTAACTCTTTTTTAGTGTTATTGCTCGCGTTAAGCACTTCTTCCATATTGATTTCAGAAACAATATCCATTGATGGCATAGTTTTTCTCTTTTTAAACAAATTACGATGGGTAAATAATAACAGCCTCATACCTTATAACCAATATCTTAAGACGATAAAAGTCGCTAATTTTAATGAGTCATATCAATTACCTTATTGATTTGGTCTAACAGATTGAATGGTTTCTTCGTGCTAAAGCATCATGTTAAGATAATAATTCTAGCTCATTATTAATGATAAACTTTATGATATACCGCCATTACTTTCTTGGTTTACTTTTAATAGTAATTTCTGTGGTGATGTTAACCTGGTTTTACAATACAAATGAGTTAACACTTCAATTCCCTAAATTAGATTCAATCGGACATTTTCTAGGCTTTTTCTTTTTAACTTGGTTGTTAAGTTATCTTTTGAAACAACCTTTACTTAACTTAACGCTGTGTTTAACGTTATATGCTGCACTAACTGAGGTTGGCCAACATTATTTAGGTTTCAGAAATGGAGAGTTTAGAGATTTTGTCGCTGATGTTCTAGGCATTACATTATTTGTAACGATTCAATATTTTTGGGCAAAGTTCTGTGAAAGTAGACAATAACGCGATGAATAAACAAAAAACTAATGTTCTTATCGTAGGATCAGGTGCAATAGGTTTATTGTGGTATAGCCATTTTGCATTAAACAGTAAACACTCGATTAACTGTTATCTTTATCAATCGGCTAAACGTAAAGCCTTACCAGACGAAATCAAATTTACAAATATTAATGATACTACACATGTAATCCATAGTAACATCATTACACAGCCGAAAAGCCCAATGGATATTGTTCTCGTTTGTGTAAAAAGCTATCAGCTCAATCAAGCGATTGCTGACATTCAAAGTATTATCTGCCCTAAGACACTTGTGATCACAACGCATAATGGTTTAGGTGCGCTAAATACACAATCAAATCAATATTTAGAAAATAATATTGTGCTTAATATGCTAACCACCCATGGTTGCTTGAAAGTAGCTGACAATGAAATAAAACATACGGGCGCAGGTATATCTCATTTGGGTGTTAAGTTTGATGTCGCTGAAAAGTATCTAGAATCGAATAAGCAAAAAGACATCCGTGATTTATTACATACCATATTACCAGAGGTTGTTTGGTGTGATGATATTTTATCTAAACAATGGTTAAAGTTAGCGATTAACTGTGTGATAAACCCATTAACGGCTGTGTTTGATATTAAAAATGGTGAAGTGATTAACCCAGAATTTACTTCTATTATTGAGCAAGTGATTGATGAAGTAGTCGCCATTGGTCAGGCGAAAGGTATTAGTTTAGATAAAGTACAATTAATTGAAACCGTATTATTAGTTGCACAAGCCACAGCTAATAATAGTTCGTCTATGCGTTGTGATGCTCAGCAAAAAAGAGAAACAGAGATAGAATATATTAACGGCTATATTCATAAATCAGGGCAAGAATTGAATATTCCTACCCCGAAAAATACTGAGCTATATCAAAAGGTTTTAGCACTAACGTTTTAATCTTAAAGATCTTGCACTTAAAAACTGCTATAGCTCTTTTATCTTACTCGACTAGTTATCTTATGGACGATAAACTTTAACGTTAGTAAAGCCATTATCTAATAAGTACAAAGCTTGTAACTTACTCATAACGCCTTGATCACAGTAAAGGAAATATTCTTTGTCTTTCGCTAAATCACCAAACTTAGTAGCAAGTCTATAGAAAGGAATATGTATCACTTCTACTTTATCTAAAGACAGAGGATTGTTATCTTCTTCTTCAGGGCTTCTGATATCAACAACAATAGCGCTATCGTCAAGTTGATCAACCATTTCTACCGCTTTAATTTCAGCTTCTGTTTCAGTGGCAATATCTCGAATGTCATATAAACGAGTATTCTTTACTACGCTATCTAAAATATCAAAATCAAAGTTACTTTCTTCATGCTCAATTTTAGATAAAACCGCTTTAACTGTTGGTTTATTTGAAATAACACCACAGTATTCAGGGATAGTTTTAGAGAAATCTTCAGTGCCAATTTGACGAGCAATATCGATAATATCTTGCTTATCATATGCTGTTAAAGGTCTTAAAATTAAGGTTTCTGTTACGCGGTCAATTACATTTAAGTTAGTTAATGTTTGGCTAGATACCTGCCCTAACGCTTCACCTGTAACCAATGCTTGTATTTTAGCGCGTGCTGCAACTTTTTCTGCTGCGCGCATCATCATACGTTTTAGAATAACGCCCATTTGACCGTTTTCTACTTTCTCTAAAATTTCAGCTACAACAGGTTCAAAGTCGATAGCGAAAAACTTAACTTTATGTGAAGCACCAAACTTGTTCCACAAATAGTAACTGACTTGTTTAACACCAATTTCGTGTGCTGAACCACCTAAGTTAAAGAAACAATAATGAGTACGTGCACCTTTTTTGATCATTTGGTAACTTGCAACAGCAGAGTCAAAACCACCAGACATTAACGATAGTACATCTTCTTGAGTTGCTATTGGGAAGCCGCCTAAACCTTTATGACGTTCTGTAACAATAAAGAGTTTTTCATTTTTTATTTCTAAATGAACGGTAACGTCAGGCTTACTTAATTTTACTTTAGCTGATTCAACTGCTTGGTTTAAACCACCACCAACATATTGCTCAACTTGAATTGATTTAAACTCGTGAGTACCTGTACGTTTAACACGAACACAAAAGGTTTTGTTTTCAATACTTTTAGCATGTAAAGCGGCAGTTTTTTCGTAAATGCTGTGCATATCAGTAAAGTCGGTTTGTACAACTTCTAAAAACATCGGAATACCTGGAACACACTTTAAGGTTGCAATAACCTTTTCACGATTCTCTGGGGTATCGTTTGGTGAATTCACTTCAATATTGTCCCAAGTCATACGAACATGAACTTGTGGATCTACACGACGTAGTACAGTTTTAAGGTTAGATTCTAATATTTTAGTAAAGCGCTTGCGAACAGGCCTACTTTTAATGGTGATTTCAGACTGTAACTTTACAATAAATTTCATGGACGCTAATACCTAACAAATGTACTTATACCAACCCGAATAGGTTAATTATTTATTTATATAAGTGTCGCTCGTTTAAACGCGATAAATAAATGCTCTATATTTGGCAATTTATCATTTATACAAAGTAAGTTAATTTTTTAATCGAATGGGTATCAAAAAATAATGGCGCGAATTATACACGATAACGAAGGGCATTTAGCATAATTTTTTCTTCTACTTATATTATCAATAAGAAGCAATCAAAGTTCTAAACTAAAAATTAGAAAAATACTCAAAAAAAAGAGTTACTTGATGTAACTCTTTTTAAGTTTGATATGACTTTCTACTTACTGAATAATAGATACAGGTTCAGTTTCTTGAGCCTTACCTTGGTTTATAGCAATTTCTACACGACGATTTTTACGTCGGTTTAAAGCATTAGTATTTGGGACTAAAGGCTTAGCATCGGCATGACCCGCTACGATAATTCGGCTTTGATCAAACTCAGGTACTTTTATTATCTCGTGAGCGATGGCTACTGCACGCTTACTTGATAAGTCCCAATTAGAAGTAAATAACTCTGAGCTAATACCTTGATTATCAGTATGACCTGAGATCATTATCTCACCAGGGATCGTCAACAATAACTCGCCAATCTCTCGAATAATCGGTCTAAACTGAGGTTGTAAAAATGCTGAACCCGATGGAAATGAACCATTTTCTCGAATACGAATAATAATTTGTTGCCCTAAAGATTCTAATTCGATGGCACCATCTTGAATTTGTTTATCTAGCTGATCTGCAATTTTCTTAATAAGGTCATTTATTTGTTCTTGAGAAGCTTGCTCTGCGTCTTCTGCTGCTTGAATGATTTCTTGAGCCGCTTGTTCATTTGCTGTGCTTTGCGATTGACCACCACGTTGAGCGCCACGTTGTTCTTGACGTCCACCTGCGGAAGTTTCATCTCCCGCCTGAAACTCTAACATTTGCTGAGTCATTTCTACGGTTTGTTGCTGAATCACTTCAATAGGAGTTGGTTCAGGCTTACCTGGTCTAAATTCCTGAGCAATAATACTAGTGCCTTTTGGAATATCTTTCACTTCAATTTTATTTTGCACACCAAAAGCAAACTTCATTGAACCTGCAATTTGTTTAAACTTTAAAACATCCATTTCTGAAAAAGATAAAAGCAAAACGAAAAAACACATAAGCAACGACATTAAGTCGGCAAAGGTTCCCATCCAAGCGGGGAGCCCTGGAGGTGGACATTTACATTCTTCTTCCATTTTAGCCTCCCTTACTCTTCATTTGTATCGACGGCGCGCTTACCTTCAGCTATGTAGTTCCTTAATAGCCCTTCGATAACGCGAGGGTTTTGACCATCTTGAATACCTAGAACAGCATCAAGGATCAATTGCCTATTCATTTTTTCTTCTTCACGTCTCAGTTTTAATTTGTTGGCGATTGGAATAGCAATTACGTTTGCTAAGAAAGCACCGTATAAAGTCGTTAAAAGTGCTACCGCCATTGCGGGTCCAATGGCTTTTGGATCATCCATATTAGAAAGCATGGCAACTAAACCAATAAGTGTACCGATCATTCCCATTGCTGGCGCTACGTCTGCTAGCGCCATCATCATACCTACACCTCTTTCGTGACGTTCACTGGTTAATGATATGTCTTTTTGTAAAGTTGCACGTACTACATCGGCATCATGACCATCAACCAGCATATCAACACCTTTTTGCATAAAAGCGTTGGTAATCTCAGCTTCTTCTAAAGCTAAAAAACCGCCTTTGCGTGCTGCGTCTGCCATTTCAACAGATTTTTCGATAAGTTCTTCAGGAGTTTCAAGTTTGAATAGAAAGGCTTTACCACAAATTTTCCCGATACCGAAAAATTGCCCTAAATTATAATTAGATAAAACAACAAAGATTGAGCCACCAAATACAATGATCAAAGATTGAGTGTCGATGAACATACTGATATCACCCGCCAATAACATCGCCATAATTAAAAGGCCAATGGCACCGAGTATCCCTATTAACGTTGCTAAATCCACAAAATTCTCCTGTTTATATGCTTACCGTTGTGCTTTATAAAATAATAGTACAATAACGATTTGGGTTACGCGAATACTTATAGCTATATTATCGTCCACAATCTCAATAACTTAAGTTCTTTTCAATAAAACATAACAATCAATTAATAAATCGACGCTAATTGACCAAAATGTTAAGCTAAGGTACCTTTGCGCCTATCTATTAAATGTAGCAGAAAAATAATGGCTAGAAAAAAAATTGAAAATTTAACCTTCGAAGAATCACTTAATGAATTAGAAGAAATTGTTCAGAATTTAGAACAAGGCGAACTAAGTTTAGAGGATTCGATGAATTTGTTTGAACGAGGATTAAACCTTAGTCAAGCTAGCCAAACTAAGCTACAAGATGCTGAACAGAAAATACAAATATTGCTCGATAAGAATAATCCTGAGCAAGCGCTTTCAACATTTGAATTAACACAGGACGATAGCTAAGTGGGTCAGTTACCTCAATTAGATGAATACCAGCAACGTGTTAATCAATTTCTTACCCATAAATTAGATCAGTTAACTTGTAACGATGAGCGTTTATTAGAAGCTATGCGTTATGGCCTACTTATTGGCGGCAAACGCATGCGTCCGTATCTAGCTTATATTACAGGTAAGAGTGTTGGAGCAAAATTAGAAGATATAGACGGCATTGCTGCAGCATTAGAATGTATTCATGCGTATTCATTATTACATGATGACTTACCCGCTATGGATGATGACGATTTAAGACGTGGTAAACCAACCTGTCATAAAGCTTTTGATGAAGCGACAGCAATTTTAGCAGGCGACAGTTTACAAACTTTAGCTTTTGATATTTTAGCTAATCATCATTTTTCAGAAAATTTGCAAAGTAAGCGTATTAGCTTTGTTCAACAACTTGTTAATGCTTCTGGTTATCAAGGTATGTGCGGTGGACAAGCTTTAGATTTAGCGGCAACTGATCATTCAATATCTTTAGATGCTTTACAACATTTACATTCATTAAAAACAGGCGCTTTAATTGAAGCTTCGGTATTAATGGCTGCAGATTGTAGTAGTACAGTTTCTGTAGAAGAAAAAGCACAATTAAAAACTTTCGCACAACTTGTGGGTTTAGCTTATCAAGTAAGAGATGATATTATTGATATAACATCAAGCGAAGAAGAGCTAGGAAAACCAGCAGGTTCAGACCTAGCAGCAAATAAAAGTACGTATCCTGCTTTGCTTGGTTTAGACGGTGCTCAGCAAAAAGCTGACGACTTATACCAACAAGCACTTCAAGCTTTGTCTACTTTGCCTTACAATACCCGATGTTTAGCTGATTTTGCGACTTTTATCGTAAAGCGTACTAGCTAGTTCACTGTATAAATTTTAATAAGAATAACCGATAACACATGACAATTGATCTAACTGACTACCCCCTTTTATCAAACATCAATACGCCTGAAGATTTAAGGCTATTAGGTAAAAGCAAACTCACTCAAGCGAGTGAAGAATTACGTCGATACTTACTCAACTCAGTTAGTAAAAGTAGTGGCCATTTCGCTTCGGGTTTAGGCACAATAGAGCTTACAGTAGCTTTACATTTTGTGTATAACACACCTTTTGATCAATTGATCTGGGATGTGGGTCATCAAGCTTATCCTCATAAAATTTTAACAGGTCGACGCGATCAACTGCACACCATTAGACAAAAAGATGGCTTACATCCTTTTCCTTGGCGAGAAGAGAGTGAATACGATGTATTAAGTGTTGGTCATTCAAGTACTTCTATATCCGCAGCATTAGGTATGGCGGTTGCTGCAGAAAAAGAAGCTAAGAATAGAAAAGTTGTTGCTGTAATTGGTGATGGTGCTATGACGGCAGGTATGGCATTTGAAGCGTTAAATCATGGCGGTGATATTAACAAAGACATGCTTGTTGTACTTAACGACAATGAGATGTCGATATCTGAAAATGTAGGTGCGCTTAATAATCATTTAGCTAAAATGCTTTCAGGAAACCTATACACTGGCCTTCGTGAAGGTAGTAAGCGCATACTTAAGAATATTCCTCCGATAAAAGAATTAGCCAGTCGTGCAGAAGAACATCTTAAAGGCATGGTTGTACCAAGTACTTTTTTCGAAGAGCTAGGTTTTAACTATATTGGTCCAATTGATGGTCATGATGTTAATGGCTTAGTTGATACCATTTCGAATATGCGCAACTTAAAAGGCCCTCAGCTTTTACATATTGCCACTAAAAAAGGTAAAGGCTACGAAGCGGCAGAACAAGATCCAATAAAGTATCATGCGGTACCTAAGTTCAATCCTGAAGAAACCACACTACCTAAGAGTAAAGCAAGTTTACCTACCTACTCAAAAATTTTTGGTGACTGGTTATGTAACACAGCAGAGATTGATCCAAAACTAACAGCTATAACCCCAGCAATGCGTGAAGGTTCAGGTATGGTTGAGTTTAGCCAACGTTTTCCTGATCAATATTATGATGTTGCCATTGCTGAACAGCATGCCGTAACTTTTGCTTCAGGTTTAGCTATTGGTGGCTATAACCCTGTTGTTGCTATTTATTCTAGCTTTTTACAGCGTGGTTATGATCAACTTATTCATGATGTAGCTATTCAAAACTTACCTGTTATGTTTGCTATAGATCGTGCAGGTATTGTGGGTGCTGACGGAGCTACACATCAAGGGGCATTCGACTTAAGCTTTTTAAGATGTATACCTAATATGGTAATAATGGCGCCGTCTGATGAACGTGAATGTGTACTGATGTTAACTACTGGTCATCAACATACAGGCCCTGCTGCAGTCAGATACCCTAGAGGTTCAGGTAATGATGCTGAGTTACCATCTATAACAGAAACAATAGAAATTGGTAAAGGCGTTGTTAAGCAGCAAGGTAAAGACATTACTATTTTAAGCTTCGGTACGTTATTACAAGAAGCTAACGCTGTAGCAGAATCACTTAATGCCACATTAGTTGATATGCGTTTTGTTAAACCTTTAGATGAAGCCTTAATTGAAGAATTAGTAAATAGCCATACTTGTATTGTAACGTTAGAAGATAATGCCATTGCTGGTGGCGCTGGCTCTGCTGTGAATGAGTTTATCCTTAGTAAAGGCATTGCCATTAAAATATTAAATATTGGCTTACCTGACGCTTTCATTAAGCATGGTACTCAAGATGAAATACATCAAGAACTAGGTTTAGATAGCGAAGGCATATTAAGCAAAATTAATAACTTTATTAAGTTATAGTTAATCACATTAAGCTAGAATATAGCCTTTCTTATATTCTAGCTTTTTTATAACATTTTCCTACCGTTTCTCCCCTGCTCTTATTTCGAAATTTTTTATTTAGCTCCATTCAACCTTATTCAAACAGACAGTATATTTCATTCATTTAGATATAATACCAATTTGATTAATAAATTGCTCAACTTAGAGCTACATTAGCAGACTTAGAACAAACAACATTATTTATACATAGTTATTCTATTTATCTGTAATTTTGTGCAGTTATCAGTTTGCTAATGAGCTCCCAAGGGCGAGTTTAAAAGGCTTATTGGCTTCGTTATTTATTTTGACAAGGGAGTAACCATTCTCTTCAATCAATGCCTTGCATATAAGCCTTTTAATTCTCGCTAAGTGATCAATTAATTAATCAACTTGGTATAATTCCCTATACCTACTTAAGTCATCTAATGCTTTTTATTTCTCTCAAAATAGTGACTATGAAAATTTAATAATACTGAACGACTAGGTGTGAACCCAAATTTAATAATTTATAAAAGACATAAAAAAACGAGCTAAATTAGCTCGTTTTTCAGTCAGATTAAATTCTATTTAATATTTAGAACTTACCACGTACGCCAACAGTGTAACGACGATCTGCTTCACTATATTGCCAGTTGCTACCTAACTCGGTAACCTGGCGAATTGGCTCACCAGTTAAATTAACCGCATTAGCTACAAGAGTAATGTTGTCATTCAAGTCATAACTTGCTGAGAAATCAACTTGACCACGAGCATCACGGTAGTTATTGCCTAGAGTAACATCAGTTATAGTACTATCAGCAAGAGCGGCTAATGCACCTACAGGGCGAACACGTTTCTCATCTTGAGTATCTAAGTACTTGTCACGCCAGTTATAAGCTAAACGAATTTGAATACCTTCGTGCTCCCAGTAAACTTGAGTATTAAAGGTATTATTAGAAATATCTAATAATGGGTTACCATCTGGTTGCTTACTATATGCGTATGTGTAGTTTACATTAACGCCTAATCCAGCCCAAGCACCTGGTAAGAAATCAAGCTGTTGTTGGTATGCTAACTCTAAGCCTTTAATAGAGCCACTTCCGCCATTAACATCAGTATCAATAACAATACCTGTTAAACCAGCAGCTTTCTGAGCTTCAACAAAAGCTAAATCTTGGCCAACACCCGCAGTAACAAGATTATCTTGACTTACACCTGCAACATCTAACAGACACACATCTATAAATTCATTTACGTTCTGACCTGTAACTGTTTCAGGATCAGCAACACAAGAACTACTACTTTGAGTGAAAGATTTAACATCTTTGTAGAATAGAGCTGCAGATACAAGTCCACCTTCACCAAAGTAATGCTCTATACCTAAATCGTATTGAGTTACACGGTAAGGGTCTAGTTGATAAGAGCCTTGTGTACCAGTTACAAGCGAGTTATCAATATTTAGTGCTGGACTTAACTCACCAAATTCAGCTCTACGCATTACTTTTGCAGCAGCAAAACGTAAAACGGTATCATCATTTAGTGTATATGTTGCATTAATACTTGGTAAGAAATCTGAATAGTCGTGCTCTTGTGACTCATCAAAAGTAGCCGATGTTAAATCTGTAGTTACGTAACGAGCACCAACAACGGCAGTAAGTTCATCAAAGTCTAAATGAAACTGAGTATAAATAGCTCTAGTTTCTTCTTCAATATGCGCATATGAACCTGTGTTGCGAACCATATTGTCATCAAGCGAACCTGTTAATTCATGGCTAGTGCCAGCAAGCATTTGCTTAACTCTGTCGTAAGTACCATTAATATCGTATGCTAATAATGCACCGTCATATACATAGTAATTAGTTAATGCGTTATTTCCAGCAATACCACTTTGATCGAAAGAGTTATCATGGTTAATCGCTTTAAATCCACCATACGAATCATTAAAGTCATCAACCCATACAGGAGTTACAACACCATCAACTGTAACACTTGTTTGTAAGTTCTTAAGTTCGTCACCATTATTTCTCAGGTCATGGCGGTCAATTTCGTAATCACGACTTGTAGTACGCACACCAGCTTTAATAGAGCTAATAAACTCTAAGTTTGCAAATGGTTCGGTATATTCTATATCTAAGCGGATTGCTGTTTCTTCATTCTCTGTCACATGTCGTTGATGACTAAATTGACGAATAGCTAAGTTATCAGGATTAAGAAGTGCATCTTCATCTGAGAAGATAATACCAGGAACTTCATTCCCACTGTCTGTCATTGTAAGCGTGAAAAGATGTTCAGTTATCGTGCCATCAGCTTCATATTGATCACGTGAAATAGGACGTAAATTAAATTCTGAATTTCTTCTCTCAGACTCAGATTTTGTATAAGCAATTTCACCAGATATCATTAATTGGTCAGTTAACTGCAATTCACCACCTAGTGCGCTAGATGAAGAGTCATTAGTCGTAAAATCAGACCAAGTTTTAGGTTGCACAAAAACACTACCTGAACCAAAGTTTTGAAGCTGACCTTGTGAATCACCAAATGCATCATCAAGAACTAAATCACTATAATCTTTACTGTCGTTAAGAACCGAATAAGCTTCTTGACCACCATCTAGATCAGTAGCATTAATATCTAAATAAATAAAGCCATCACCACTTTTAGGAGCCCATTGTAAAGATAAGCCATATGCTGTTCTTTCACGTTGTTCTGTTTTTTGCTCTACGGTATTTTGACTTCTTACTAAGAAGTTACCTGCAGGATTGTTTGCTCGATCACTCTCACCGTTACCATCTAAATCAAGTTCAGTAGGTGTAACTAAGTTAATAAACTCGTCTCGACGTAATTCACGATCTTGGTACGCTAAAACAAATGATGCGCCAAAAGTACCTGCATCATCTAAGTCCCAGTTACGACCTGCTGAAATATTAAATTTAGGCGCCCAGTTTTCAGTCTTATCTGCGTATTCACCATCTAATGTGAAAGCAACTAGTGGCTCATCTAATTCTAATGGACGAACTGTTGTCATATTGATCGTACCACCTAAGGCACCTTCAATCATTTCAGGGGTAGGTGATTTAATAACTTCAACTGTTTTTAAGAAGCTTGATGGAAAATCATCAAGGCTAATACCATCACGACCAGCACCAGAAGTTGAACGACCATTTAATTCAACACGGTTTTGTGAAATACCACGAATGGTTACTCCATTTCCGACACCAAAATCTGTGCTAATTGAAACGCCTGTAATACGCTGTAATGCTTCTGCAATATTATTATCAGGTAGTTTACCAATATCTTCAGCAACAATGGCATCAACAATACGAGCGTCTGTACGTTTAAGTAATGCAGCAGCCTTCATACTACCTAATATGCCTGTTACTTGTATTACTTCAATATCATCATAATTTTTTGTTTCTGAAGCTTCTGCTGCGTATGCTGGCATAGCTAACATAGCAACGAGAGCAGAACTATAAAGTGCTGACTTGTTTTTATTAGCTGAGCGACTTTTTTGTAACGCTGAGCTAATTTTATTTAATTTTATTGTCATATTAAATTCCCCTAAACCGATTTATGAAAATAGTAAAATAAAACTGATGATTTTTTGTTTTTATTATCACCAGTTCAATAATCAACCTCAACTTAACCAACATCATGACCATTGTCAATCAGTTTGACCTTACCAATTAACAAATAAATTACAAATATTTGAAGTTAGCTTTAATACCAAAAGTTCTTTATAAATATTTATTTACTCGATTCTAACTAATCCTTGAATTTGTAAATAATGATTTATAAAGCGTAGATTAAACTCTCTGTAAATTTGAGTTTTAATCTAACATCATGAATATAAAGATTAAGAAAATTCATTTGTAGCTATAAACTACAGTATATTCAATAGTAAAAATTCTCCCTCCCTCTTCTTTTTATAAATAATTGAATTAATAATTAAGTCATGCTTTTATGAATTTAAAATGCGTTTATAAAAAGTAAATTTATATTATGAAAAGTTAATAATATTTAATTAGTCATTAGACTTTCTCTTATATTCAATTAATAAACACAAATATTTATACAGTTTTTTCATAAATTATCGGCCAAATTATTTTTTATTTTCTTTTATTTGAATTTTATACTTGAAAGTATTAATCAAGATCTCCATTATTTAGTTATGACGAATGATTACTATTAAATATTGATGAAAAATACACTCCAACTCATATTGCTTTTACCTTGCATACTATTATTTTCTTTCGAAAGTAATAGTGCTATTGCTGAAAGCGATTTGTGGGATGTTGAGCAATCAATACAAGAAACCATTAGTGACATAGATAGCCATGATATTGATTGGGCTATTTATAAATATGAATTAACCTCCCTTCCTCGCTTTCCTGAAGAGCAATACACCTCTAGTGATGCTTCTATAATCAAAGCAACGCTAACTTATAGCCTTATTCGTGCTCCGCCATTATTCGATATTTAAACCTTTACATTAAATAGAAGATTACTTTTACATAGTTAAAACTTCCCCTTTAAGTACATGAGTATTTATTGCCGAAAGTATCTATGGATCTAAGTCTTCGCACCTTTAAATATCGAACAAAGTACAGAGGCTATTATGAAAAACCTAAAATTAGTTAACATAGATAATATCGACTACATCGTAAAACCTGATGACTTCGAACAAGTCACCTTAAAATCACCTGCTACAGCTATATTCACTGACTTTAAACAGTTTAACCCTTCAAGTATTACAGAAAATACTAAAGCAGTAGATGCATTAGATTTAATGTTAAAAACCCATGTTCACCTTAATCTTGTTATATCTGAAAATGATGATTTTGTTGGTGTAATTACTGATTCAGATGTTTCTGAACAATCGATTATGCATGAGATCACATTAGGTAATACAAGAGAAGAAATCTTAGTTAGCGATTTAATGTTACCTAAAGACAAGATTATGACTTTTGATATTTCACAGCTTGAACATGCGACCGTTGCAGATGTAGTAAATACTTTAAAACAAAATGGCTTACATCACTGTTTAGTAATGGATACCTATAATCATCATATTCGCGGCATCATATCTTCTAAAGAAATTGAACGTAAATTACACATTCCTATTGATATACCAAAGAATGTTGTTTTCGCTAAAAGATTTAATGAGATGAATGTTATTAATGCTTATTAGATGAACTGAGGTGTGTATTAATCGCTTCATGGTAACTTGGTGAGTAAACCCTAGAGCTTTGTATTTTGATTAACTGAATTAGTTCAGGTTAACTAGAAAGGAGAAAACAAAACCCTTAAACATTAAAAAAGGCCTTCTGAACATTCAGAAGGCCTTTTTAGATCAATATTATTAAATTATTTTAATTAGGTAAAGCAAACACGTTGAATGTAATGCCCAATAAATAGATTAATTTAAGCGATATAAGTCATTATCAATAAAAGCTTGGAAAACGTCTTGTTCAACGATTGCGCCTTTATGTTGAATAACTAAAGCCGCTGAAGCCGAAGCTAACTTTATAGCGTCATTGCTATTCGTACCAGCAGTACGAGCACCGACAAATACACCATTAAACGAGTCACCTGCCGACGTTGTATCAACTACATTTTCAACAGGAGTTATCGCAATATCAGTGCGTGTATTGTCTTTAATATACACTACACCTTTCTCGCCATTTTTAATTACTAACTCATCAAATGTATAAGCTTCACTAAATGTAATAACTTCTTCAGCCGTGTTTAATTGATATAGCTGTTTAAAGTCATCTACACCTGGTAACGCTATATTACTTAATGTAAATGCTTGATGATATTCCTGCTTAGCTTCATCAGGAGAACTCCACATTCTTGCACGATAATTAGGATCAAAAATTATCGTTACACCTGCAGATTTCAATTGTTCAACCATTTCCCAGAATTTTGGACGATCTTCTGGTGTAATAACAGCTAATGAAATACCTGAGAAGAAGAAAACATCACCTTGTGACATTTTCTCTATTTCTGCTGAATCAATCGATTTCATTACTTGTCTAGCAGCTGAGTTTTCACGCCAATAAGTAAAAGTTCTTTCACCTTCACTATCAGTTTTAATTGAATATAAGCCTGCAATTTTATCAGTAGAGCGATAAACAAAATCTGTTTCTATATTTTGTTGTTGAAAGTATTCAACCATATTCGAGCTAAATTCATCAGTACCTACAGCCGTAACTATATTTACCTTCATATCAGCAAAAACACGCTTTAAATAGACTGCTGTATTGAATACATCACCAGCAAAAGATTGCTTTAATGTTTGTGGCAATTGAGCATTAGGTGAAACGTTTAATAGTTCCACCATACACTCACCAAATAAAAAGATATTTTTCATTCAGCTTACTTCCTTTTTAAAGGTTTTAAAGGTTTTAAAGGTTCAATTTTTGGAATTAGTATCCATACTGCAGCTATAGCAATAACAGCTAAAGAAGCACCAATCACAAATGCTGGAGTGTAGTTACCATCAGCAGTAAGAATAGGTACTAATGCAGTTAAGCCTAATGCGCCTAATTTAGCCGCCATACCAGCGAAACCTGAAAGTGTACCAACAGCTTTTTTACCATATAAATCACTTGGTAAAGTTTGGACATTACCGATAGTCGTTTGGAAACCAAACAAGATAACAGCCATAATAATTACAGCAGTAGTTGGCCCACCAGGATTAGCCATAGCTAAAAGTGCAGGTAACATGATCAAACAGCCTAAAGTAATAGTTAGCTTACGTGTTTTATCCGTATTCCAGCCTGCTTTTAAACGATTTTGCGCAAGAAGACCACCAAACCAAGCACCAAACATAGCACCGACATAAGGTACCCAACCGTATATACCAATAGATTTAACATCCATGCCATATACTTCGTTTAAGTAAATAGGGATCCAAAAAACAAATAACCACCAGATAGGATCGATTGCTGCAGAAGCTATAATTACACCCCAGCTTTGCTTACGTGAAAGTAACTCACGTGTAGTTGGATTATATTCTTCTTCCTCTTCACCAAAAGAGTCACTAGCATCAGTGTTACGCTGACCTGTTAAAATATATTCACGCTCTTCAGCTGTGATCCAAGGATGAGATTTAGGTGGAGCTTTAACTAAGATAATCCAAGGGATAAGCCATAATAGACCGACTAAACCTATCACAACAAAAACCATCTGCCAGCTAAAATAAACAGTTAAGTAAGCGATCAATGGAATAGCAATAATGCCACCAATTGCTGCGCCAGAGTTAAAAATACCTTGAGCTAAAGCACGCTCTTTCGTTGGAAACCAGTCAGCATTACTTTTTGCTGCACCAGGCCAGTTACCAGCTTCAGCAACACCTAAAATAGCACGGAATATACTAAAACTTAGTACGCCCTGAGCAAATGCATGGGCTGCAGTAGCAAGTGACCAAACACCAATAGATAAAACAAAACCTAAACGTGTACCTACCCAGTCAAATATTTTACCAAAAATAGCCTGACCAAACGCATAAGACAATATGAAAACAATTGAGATGTTTGCATAGATTTGTTTACGTTCTAAAGCCGACTCGTCAGGGAAAAGATCCTCTACGATATCTGGCCATAATACGCTTAGCGCAGAACGGTCAATATAGTTAATAACAGTAGCTAATGCGATTAAAGCAATTACCCACCAACGTAAGTTTTTCAATTGCATTAGATGCTTTCCTTATCAGCAGGCTTTGGTAAAAGCCCTTCTTCTACAAAATCTTCACGTGGAGGACTAAAAGTATCAATTAGAATACCGCCAGTTGGACAAGTAGCACCATGATCAGCATATGGAGGAATTAAACAGCTATCGCCAGGCTTCATTACTTTAGTTACACCGTTAATATTGAAATGAAATTCGCCTTCAACAATATAAGTCACTTGAGAATGTCTATGCGCATGGTTATAACCAATAGCACCTTTTTCAAACCAAATTTTTACGGCCATTAACTCTTCGTTATAACCAAGCATTTGACGCTTTAAACCGCCGCCTATGTCTTCGATTTCTGTTTCGTTACCGAATGAAAAAATTTCACTTTGACTCATGATGAACTCCTACTATTTTTATTTCGAAAAATTAAATTATCCGTAAATTCAAAGTTGTTTTTACAAGAAAATTAATTATGTTTTAGTTTGTTAATTTTTTACTTTTAAAAGCTAAACTAAATTTAAGAAATACAACATGACAATTTTATGATGTTATATTTATTTATTTTTAGACACTCTCTTTTAAAATATTATCTCTAATTATTTTATTTTATTATTGCTAATAATTGCAGTGTGCGCACCACTTGCACGTAATTCAACAACACTTGGTTGTGGTGTATTATTCAATGTATTGTTAGTGATATACGTTATAGGTTCGCCAACAGTATGCTCTACGTTGATTACCGCTGTATTTTCAAAAGTATTATTTTCAATAGTAGAAACCTGTACACCATGTAATAAAATTGCAGATTTAGATTTATTACGTTTGCCGTTACCTACATTGTTAATTTTATTATCTTTTAATAATAAGTGAGGACCAAAAGTACTTTCATCAGAACCACCACGATATAAGTTAACTAAGATACCTTCAACATTTTTGAATTCATTATTTTTTATGTTTAAGTACTCGGCATTGTATATACCAAGGTCGTCAGTTTCTTTATTTAATCTAAATATATCACCAGTAATGTTTTCAAAAGTATTGTTTTCAATATCAATTGATAAAGCAAATGCGCGGCTACCTGAATCAAAGAAGTGGAATGAATGGTTAATGTTTAAGTCTTTAACTACACTATTTTTCATTGCAAAACGGTAGTTTTTGAACATACCCCATTTAGCTGTTCTTACAAAAGTATTACCTGAGTAATCAGCACTATTTGCACCACTCACAACAATACCATCAATGCTCAAACTACCACCATTATTAATTTCAAATAAGGTAGAACGACCAAACTCAACAGTTACCATATGACGATTTTTTGCTTGAATTGAAATTGTTTTTTCAAGCTTGATGATTTTCTCAATCGTATAGTTACCATCTTCTAATACTAATGTATCACCTGATGCTGCTTGCTCAATCGCTTGATATAAAGATTCGCCACCAGCTTTCACTGTCGTTGTTTTTCCTGAACCAAATTCAACTTCTGGTTCTACTTTCTCGTACCAAGTTGTACCTGTTTGGTTTTTCTGAGTTGGTTGAAGGTTTTTAGATACACCCGCATTAGTTGGATTATTAGTTGGGTATAACAAACCATTTGCAGCTCTCTCTAAAACTAGAGTTTGTGGTGCAATACCTGAAGTAATTTTATTATCAGTTAACTTGTTAGAGATATTGTCTTTAAATGTAACGCCACTAATATCATCAAATACTGAAAATGGAGCTTTTCCATTTTTATTATAAAATAAGTTATTTGAAACAGTACTGTCTTTAGGAACGGCTGAACGTTCAGCATCAGAACCTGCAGCTAAATGTACATGGTCAACATTGATAATTGAATTGTTTGCTATTTTTGCGTTAACCACTTGATGATAACGATTAATACTAGAGTTTGGTACACCGTTCATTACCGTTAAACCACTACCAAAACGGTAACCAGTTAAACCTTCTAAATAGTTATTACGTACAGTTTGATCTCTGTTTATTACACGAATACCACCTGTATGGTCAACACCATTACCAAAGAACACGTTGTTCTCAATAAGGTTACCATTACCATGGCGAAGTGTTAGCGTACCGCGTGATTCAAAAAAGGTGTTATTAACAATCGTGTTTTTACCTGATTTAACTGAAATGATTTCAACTTCACCATTACAACGGTCAAAGTAGTTATTTTCTACTAATGTAAATGAATTAGTTAATGAATGATGACTTGTACCAATTCTTAATGTTTCACCACCGTTAGATCCAAAAATTGGTCTAGGGCCAAAATAGTTATGATCTATTTTATGGTGATTTTCTTGACTATCTTCTGTAGTCAAACGAACAGCAACCGTAACACCTTTGTTACGTTTACCGACTAAATGATTATGATCAAAACGGTTGTATTGTCCGTAAATACCTACCCAGTAATCTGCTTCGAAACGATCTGGGTTACTGTAATTATCTATAACAACTTCTGTTACACGTGAATGATATGCAAGATCATCTTTATTACGTCTAAATGAAATAACTTCACTACTTGGTGTAAAACCATTTTTAAATACTAAACCAGAAACAACTAAATGCTTACCTGCTATGCGCAAGTTAGAGCTACCAGACAAAATCACTTTGCCTTTAGTTTCAGCTGTTAATGTAATTGGAGATTGTTCTGTACCCATTCCTTTAAATAAAATCTCAAAGTCTTGCCATACACCATTAGCCAACATGATAGTGTCGCCTGGCTTAACGTCTTTTAACGCTTGATCGTATGCCTGAGGAGTATCAACTAGATGAATATTACTATCGACACTAGCTATATTAGTACACGCAAACAATGTACACAGAACTAACAACGTAAATGTAGTAAATACGTTAGACATTTTGAAATAATGCATAAGGGACTCTTTATAATCTTTAAACGAGAAAATTTAGGGCCTCATATGATTAAACATGAAACCCTAACTTATAGAGGTTGGTAGTAAATATAAACTCACTACAACTAGTACTTTCAACTTAAAACTTAGCTTTAATACCAACAAAGAACTTACGGCCTGAATAAGAATAGTATGAAACAGTTCTCGAGCCACGAGTCATTACTTGTGCTTATTCTAATACGTTCAGTACTTTTAACTTCTATTTCGACTTTGTTATTCTTAACTTCTATTTTAGTATCTGCTTCAGCCGCAAATACAGACGTAGCTAAAGAAGCACTAATGCAGCGCCAAACAATACACCTTTATTTTTTTATTGGTGCACTTGCTTTTAGCGCCGTAGTAATTTTATTTACATATTTCCTTACTTTGACATCTATTTTATATTCACTTAAATGACACCATAGATCAGTGGGTATTACCTTACTATCATAAACTAACCAATCACACCCCCCTCTGTCAACCGTTTTGTTATACCAATTAAACAACAAATCAAGCTCCGCTATATTACCAAATATACAAACTGGTATATTAAGCCCTTTAACCAGCAATAGTTGTACAGCCTCACAGTAGTTTGCTAGCTATAATCTCTTTGCTATGGCTTTTGTAAATAGATACTATATAAACAATGTGTTTAAAAATGTTGTAATAGTAAAGGAAGTAAAATGAAGAATCGTCGATTGTTTTGGCGTATTGCTGAAAGTATAGAAACCTCTATCGATAAAGGTGAATATACTGTTGGAAGTCGCCTGCCGCCAGAGCGTGAACTTGCAGAAAAATTTGATGTGAGTAGACCGACTATTCGTGAAGCAATTATAGCGCTCGAAGTAAGAGAAAAAGTCCAAGTAAAAACGGGTTCGGGTGTATATGTATTACAAAGTACGAGTCATTCTGATACAAGTAAAGACATTAGCGCTTTTGAACTAACTCAAGCCAGAGCCTTAATAGAAGGTGAAGTTGCAGCCCTAGCAGCTACATGCATTTCTGAAGAAGAGCTTGATGACTTACATAAAACCTTAGTCATGATGGAAAGCTCAAAAAAAGCGAGCAGTATCGAAGAAGCAGATAAGACCTTTCATAGTATTATCGCAAACGCGACACGTAATGGCGCTATGATTATTTCAGTTAATAACTTATGGGCATTACGTGAATCAACAATTGAAATTATCGAAGAATATAAAAATGTTTGTAGCAAAGATAGTGAGTTAACTTTGAGTGAACATACTGCAATATATAATGCATTAAAAGAAAGAGATGCTGCTAAAGCTCGTCTAGCTATGCACCGCCATTTTAATCGTTTGATCAATAGCTTATTTGACACAATCGAAACAAAGTCACTTGAAGAAGTTCGTCGTAAAAATAATGAAAAAAGAGGTTTATACTCTCTGGAAAGCCTAATTAAATAACTTTTTAAGCTATTTCACCCCTTTCAAACCTCTATTACCAATTTTTTTTATGCATAAAAAAAGCCTCAAATATGAGGCTTTTTTACTATCTAATCAAACAACCTATAAGGTTGCTAAAGATTATTTAGCTAATTTAGTATTAAAGTAATCAAAGATTACTGGAACATCGTTTTGACCAAGACCAGCATCAACTGCAGCCTGTAGGTTAGCAGAAGTACCTTGAGCAATTAAAGACTCACCACCTAAATCTGAAACCATTTGGTTAAAGTAACCAAGATCTTTGTTTGCGTTAGCAACTGAGAAACCTAACTTCTCTTCACCATCTACAGCATAAAACTTAGTAAACTGCATGAATGGAGAGTTAGATGGACCAGCTGACATAATATCAAATAATTGTTGACCGTCTACACCAGCAGCTTTTGCAACAGCAAATGCTTGTGACATAGCAGTAACCGTAGTCATACCGATAAAGTTATTGATTAACTTAGTAGTGTGACCTGCACCTAGTGCACCAAGGTGAAATACGTTTTCGCCTTGCTCGTCTAATACTGGTTTAACTTTGTTGAAAGTATCCATGTCGCCAGCAGCCATGATGTTTAATAAACCATCTTTAGCGTGTGCAGGAGTACGACCTAAAGGAGCATCGATCATGCCACAGCCTTTAGCAGCAAGGTCAGCACCAATTTTACGAGTTGAATCTGGGATTGAAGTACCAAAATCAATTAATGTTTTGCCTTCGCTCATACCAGCTAAGATACCGTCTTCTGCATATACAACTAACTCAACAACTTTTGAAGTAGTTAGTGCAAGCATTACGATGTCACTTTTTTCAGCTAATTCTTTACCAGTAGCAACTTCAGTAGCGTTACCACGAGCAAGAACTTTAGCAACAGCATCTTTATTAAGATCCATTACGTTAACTTGAAAACCACGTGTTTGTAGGTTTTCAACCATGTTGCCGCCCATAAGGCCAAGTCCAATGAAACCTATGATAGGTTTTGTCATATCTAACTCCTAAATATATTGATTTATGTTTAACTGAGTGTGAAAAAATTCACCTCATGGGTTGGTATGCTAGATACCGATTTTTCAGTTTTTCATCAATAAATACTATTAATAAAGAACCATTAAATTTATACATTGTCTTTATAATGCTAAAGACATAAATACATGAGACAAATATAACCAAACAAAAAACCATTGTCAAACCAATTAGCAAGCATATACATTACCAATGTAATTATTTTTTAAATTAAAAAGATAACAATGCTAATTTAACGCGTTATTTATAAACAAACTGCCCATAAAGTATAAAAACAGATAATGTAATAAACGCCTATACTTTTAACATAAACCGATTTATAACCTTTAAAATCTAGATTATGCTGCTATGATATGGGTAACAAATGATATTTTCAGTACATTTACCAATCAAAAAACAGTGGTAATACCAATAAAATAAAGATACATTACCGAAATAAGAAAAATAAACATTTAAACTTAATACACATTACTAACCAATAAATTACCCAAGTTTAGGCGAGTAAAGTAAGTTTAAAGAACAAGGTAAGAGGAAAACAAATGAAAAACCGTCGATTATTCTGGCGAATTGTCCAAGGCATAGAATCTTCTATAAAAAGCGGAGAATATACCGTAGGTAGTAGATTACCAGCAGAACGTGAATTAGCTGAAAAATTCAATGTAAGTAGACCCACTATTCGAGAAGCAATTATTGCTCTTGAAGTAAGAGGTCAAGTTGAAGTTAAAACAGGCTCAGGTGTTTATGTAATCGAATCGGCATCATTAGAATCAAATGCAGTGAACGCATTTGAACTCACACAAGCAAGAGCTTTAATTGAAGGTGAAGTTGCGGCTTTAGCGGCAATTAGCATTACTGATGAAGAATTAGAGGCGCTATCTGCAACCCTTGATATGATGGAAAAAAATCAAGATTCAGACAGTATTGAAGAAGCAGATAAATTATTTCATAAAATTATCTCTACAGCGACTCGAAATGAAGCAATGATTTTATCAGTAAAAAACTTATGGTCTTTAAGAGCTTCTACTCGTGAGATTATTGAAGATTATAAAAACGTATGTAGCAGCGATAATAAGCTGACATTAAAAGAACATACGGCTATTTATTTAGCCCTTAAAGAAAAAGATGCAGCTAAAGCTCGTTTAGCTATGCATCAACATTTCAATCGCCTTATTAATACGTTATTTGATGCAATAGAATCTAAAGCATTAGCAGAAGTTCAACGTAAAAATAATGAGAAAAGAGATTTATATTCTTTAGAAAACCTAGTTAAATAAATGCTAAGTAAATAATTAAAGTAAGTATTGGCTTATCAGTTTATTAAAACCAACAATATCAAAACTACCTTTAATTTCAAAATTTACTTGGCCTAATTCACTTATATATAATTGAATTTCACAATCTAAGTCAAGTGTGCCAGATGTCTCGATAGAAAATGCGTTAATCTTGCTATACGGTAATGAGGTGTAATCTACCTTAGAGCCCGTTATACCTTGTACGTTAGCGGATATGACTCTCTTGTTGGTAAACACGACTTGGTCTCGAATACTTTTAAAAGTAGCAAATATTTCCTCGCCATCAATTAAAAACACATGAAAATCTTCTCTCGCCTCATCGTTATCAATAGGCTTTAGCTTAAATACTGACGAATTTTTAAAGTCGATCATAATAGTTCCTTCCTTTTAATGATTATACAAAAAATTACTTATAACACTTGTTTCAACTCAATAATTTAAATGATGCCTGCATAATTTTGACGAGCAAATTTATACTATATCTATAATATTAAAAACGCTACCGAAGTAGCGTCTCAGGATTATTACCCCTTATTAAAATGAGTTAAGGTTAATAATCAATTTGTCATCATGAGTTGATAGTAATGAATATCTTATTCAGCGATATATTCAACAACTTCTAAACCAAAACCTGATAATGAGTGGTATTTAGTTTGCGAGCTTAATAAGCGCATTTTGCTTACACCTAAATTAGATAAAATTTGCGAACCTACACCTACATTACGCGATCCAACATGACGTTCTACATCTTTAACCGCTTCACCAGCATCTTGTTTAGCATATTTTTGAACTTGAGCAATTAATGATTCTGGAGATTCATGCTTACCTAATAATACAAGTACGCCACCTTCATCAGCTATTCTCTTTAACGCATCAGCCATTGGCCATTTAGCAACACTTTCACGCTCGCTCAACAATAAGTCTCTAAATGTGTTTTCAAGATGAACACGAACTAAAGTAGGTTCATCAGCTTTAATTTCACCTTTGGTTAAAGCAAAATGTGCTTGTCCATCAATGGTGTCTTTAAATACGGTAAGATCAAACTCACCAAAAGCAGTTGGTAATTTACATGATGAAACACGTTCTATTGTTGTTTCATTTGCATTACGGTATTCAATCAAATCGGCAATCGTGCCCATTTTTATGTCGTGCTTTTCAGCAATAACTTCAAGATCTGGACGACGTGCCATGCTGCCATCTTCGTTTAAAATTTCAACAATAACAGATGCAGCTTCTAGCCCAGCTAATCGAGATAAATCAACAGAAGCTTCGGTATGACCCGCTCTATTTAAAACACCACCATCTTTAGCCATTAAAGGAAAAATATGTCCAGGTTGAACAATACTTAAATGGTTAGCATTAGGTCCAACAGCCGCTAATACAGTCTTAGCACGGTCTGCAGCTGAAATACCTGTAGTAACACCTTCAGCAGCTTCAATAGATACGGTAAAATTTGTACTAAATTGTGCATTGTTATTATCTACCATTAACGGCAGTTTTAACTGAACACACTTTTCTACTGACATAGGCATACAAATCAAACCACGACCATGAGTTGCCATGAAGTTGATTGCTTCAGGTGTTACCTTTTCAGCAGCCATAATGAAGTCACCTTCATTTTCACGATCTTCGTCATCCATTAAGATAACCATCTTACCCAGAGCGATATCATCAATAATCTCTTGTGGGGTATTTAATTTCATATCAACCTCTTTATTTGATAAAACCATTACGTGCTAACAAATCATGTGTAACACCAGATTGCTGAGTATTCTCAGCGGTTTTATTGGTAAGTAACCTTTCTATATAGCGCGCTATTAAATCAACTTCTACATTTACTTTAGAGCCGACTTTGTAGCTGCTAATAATCGTTTCTTGCGTTGTATGTGGTACAACCGTTAGTCTAAATTTACTGTCGCTTAACCCATTAACCGTTAAGCTTGTACCATCAATAGTGATCGAACCTTTTTCAGCAATATACGCGGCTATATCATTCGGCATCGCAACCCAATAATGAATACTATTTCCATCATGTTCTATTGCGACAATTTCAGATAAAGCATCTACGTGCCCAGAAACCATATGACCACCGAAACGAGTCGTTGGTAACATAGCTTTTTCTAAATTAACTTTTTGACCACTTTTGTAATGAGCAAAGCCTGTTCGCTTTAACGTTTCATTTGAAACATCAGCACTAAAAGTACTTGTACTTACATCAACAACCGTTAAACAAATACCATTAGTGGCAATAGAATCACCTAATTTAACATCTTGCATATCCAGCAAGCCTGTTGATACTGATATTCTAGCGCCTTGCGCATTAACTTGTACGGTATTTATTTGACCAACTGCTTCTATTATTCCAGTAAACATGAGTAACTCTTGTTAGTTTAGCTATTTAATAAGTCTTCTGACTTTAGTTTTTATGTATTTTCGCTGTTATGCGTATATCTTCGCCTACCATACGCACATCAGTATAAGTTAGTTTTTTAGCTTCTGATAAAGCTTGAATATTATTCATATTAAGTAAACTTTTTCCGTCTGCTCCCATTAACTTAGGCGCTTGAAAAAGAATAAACTCATCAACTAAGTTTTGCCCTACAAATGCTCCAGTTAGTCGGGCACCCGATTCAATCAACACATCATTCAAACCACGTTTACCTAAGGTAGATAAAACAGCCTTTAAGTTTAATTTTTTAGGCGCTGTACTTTGTGTTTCTAAATTATTTATTGCTGACTGAGTGATTTCTAACTCATCATTAAAAGGAGCACTGATATGTTCTACAAAATGTGGCCATTTATGGCTGTTTTCAATGTTATGAGTGAATATAATTACAGGTGATTCAATAGAAAAAAGCGCTAAGTCAGGCGTTAATCTATTTTGAGAATCGATAATAACGCGAATAGGTTGGCGTACACTTTCTTGTGCATAGCTATTTTTAAGATCGCCTAACTCACTCCAACGCACATTCATTTTAGCATCATCAATTAAAACAGAATCAGCTCCAGTAATAACAGCACAGCTTTGTGCGCGTAAGCGTTGTACATTTCGTCTCGCTGCAGATCCTGTGATCCACTTACTTTCACCGCTAGACATGGCGATTTTACCATCAATGCTCGACGCTAATTTACAACGAACATAAGGTAATTTAGTTGTCATTAATTGAATAAAACCAACATTTAAGCTTTTAGCTTCTTGCTCTAATAAACCGTATTGTGTAGTTATACCTGCGGCTTCAAGCATTTTCAAACCATTACCTGAAACTTGAGGATTTGGATCCACCATAGCCGCAATTACGTGTTTTACACCCGCTTTAATTAAACCTTCAGCACAAGGTGGAGTTCGGCCATAATGACTACACGGTTCAAGAGTTACATAAGCCGTAGCGCCTATAGTACTTTTACCTGCCTGCTTGGCTTGCATCAGAGCATTCACTTCAGCATGACCCTGCCCTGCTTTAACGTGATAACCTTCACCTACAGCTTCATTATCTTTAACAAGTACACAGCCCACTCTCGGATTAGGAGACGTTGTATAATGAGCACCTTTTGCTAGAGACAAAGCTCTTTGCATATACTCATAATCTAATGCTGTGAATCTTTTCATAAGTTATTTTTCATCGCCTAAACGAGCAATTTCTTCACCAAACTCTTTGATGTCTTCAAACGACTTGTAAACTGAAGCAAAGCGAACATAAGCCACTTTATCTAAATCTTTCAGTTGTTCCATAATCGTATTACCTAGCATTTCGCTTGAAATTTCACGTTCACCTGTTGCTCGTAATGCTGACTTTACTTTATTAATAGCAAGTTCAACATTCTCGACACTTACAGGTCTTTTCTCTAAAGCTCTCACTAAACCATTACGCATTTTGTCTTCATTAAACGGTTCTCTTGAACCATCTCGTTTAATGATTTTTGGCATAACAAGTTCAGCTATTTCAAACGTTGTATAACGTTCACTACAAGCTAAACATTCACGTCTTCTTCTAACTTGATGTCCGTCAGCGACTAATCTTGAATCGATAACTTTAGTCTCTGTTTCAGAGCAAAAAGGACAATGCATGGTGTGATCCTACAACTGGTGTTAAAACATTTTACTTAATCATTTTGAATATAGAGCTAAATAACTAAATAAAATGAATTTAATAAATAAAAATGGCCGCTAATGCGGCCATTCTATTCGATATTAACAATTCAAACTACTGTTCTGTTTTACGTATTAACCGTAAACAGGGAAACGTGAACAAAGCTCTTTAACTTTAGCTTGAACCGTTGTAATAGTTTCTTCGTTAGTAATATCGTCAAGAATATCACAAATCCAGCTTGTTAATTCTTTAGTCTCTTCAACACCAAAACCACGACGTGTAATTGCTGGCGTACCTAAACGTAAACCTGAAGTAACAAACGGAGAACGAGGATCGTTTGGAACAGAGTTTTTGTTTACTGTGATATGAGCTTTACCTAATGCAGCATCTGCATCTTTACCAGTAATGTCTTTATCAATTAGGTCTAATAATAATAAATGGTTATCAGTTTTGTTTGATACAACTTTGTAACCACGGCCTTGAAGTACAGCAACCATAGCTTTAGCGTTGTCTAAAACGCCTTGCTGATAAACTTTGAATTCTGGTTGTAAAGCTTCTTTAAATGCTACTGCTTTTGCTGCAATAACGTGCATTAAAGGACCACCTTGACCACCAGGGAATACAGCACTGTTTAATTTTTTGTAAATGTCTTCATCATCACATGCAGAAACAATTAAACCGCCACGTGGGCCAGCTAATGTTTTATGTGTAGTTGTTGAAACTACATGAGCATGTGGAACTGGGTTAGGGTATAAACCAGCAGCAACTAAACCAGCAACGTGAGCCATATCTACGAAGAAATATGCACCAACTTTGTCTGCGATAGTACGCATGCGAGCCCAGTCAACAATACCTGAAAACGCTGAAAAACCACCAATAATCATTTCTGGTTTATGTTCTACAGCTAAACGCTCTAATTCTACGTAATCAATATCACCAGTTTCTGGATCTAAACCGTATTGGAAAGCCTCATAAGACTTACCAGAAAAGTTTACATGTGAACCATGAGTTAAATGACCACCATGAGCTAAGCTCATACCTAATACTTTTCCGCCTGGTGTTACTAACGCTTGAAAAACTGCTGCGTTTGCTTGTGAACCAGCATGTGGTTGAACATTCGCGTATGTAGCACCAAAAAGTTCTTTAGCACGGTCAATAGCTAATTGCTCAGCAATATCAACAAACTCACAACCGCCGTAATAACGTTTGCCAGGGTAACCTTCAGCATATTTATTTGTTAACTGAGAGCCTTGAGCTTCAAGTACGCGAGTACTACAGTAATTTTCTGAAGCGATAAGTTCGATGTGTTCTTCTTGACGAACTGTTTCTTTGGCAATAGCCTCAAACAATTCAGCATCAAAATCTGCAATGTTCATGTCACGTGTAAGCATGTTAAATCCTCAAGTAATCAGCCAGTCAATCATCTTAGGCTGTGGGGTACATTCAATAAAAAACAATAAAATTTATGGGCAGTATTTTGCCTGAATCTTGTAATTTTGTATATGCAAAATATATAAATATTAAGGGATAATGTTAGTCGATTTAGTAATCGGTTATACCTTAATAGTTCGAATAAAATAATCGATTCAACTATTTTATTAAGCTATTGATTAAAAAACATCAGCTAACGAGTAATCTATGCTGCCTACCTGCCAACACTTGGCTTATATCAGCACTTTAAGATCTCTACATTTTCACCAAAAGTCAGTATTTAGTTTGTAAAGCGTTTCTATAATCAGATAAGTTTACGTCTGATAAAAATACAGAAACACCTACATTCAAACAATAAGCTGAATATAATACGAACAATGAAACAATACAACGAATAATATACTGACTACTTAACCTGAACTTGATTTAAGATGTTTTCAATTCATTGAAATTATGACTAATAAAATTTAACCCTGAAAGATCAACAGACTCTAGCTTGATAGTTTTTCTTTCTTCAAGGCAAATTTCGCGTCAATAGCTAGCCTATTGCAAGTAAATTTAACGATGAAGCAAGTAAAAGTAGCTGTTAGAGAAGAATATATTAAGCCGATCTCAGGTTATTTAGTCAATTAATGTTTAAAGGAGGTTTCAGTGTGTTGTACAGAGTAAAATATAACATTAAGGCTATAGCACTGAAAAAATTCAGAAATATAGCCTTGCATAGTGCATGGTTGCGCTATAAGAATAATCTAAGTTAACCCTAGCTTAGCGCTAAAACTACTTTCTCTGATTTTAAACGTAAAGAAAGTACAGTCACTAAAACCGCTGTTATACCTATAGTTACAATAGCGGTTCCAGCAAAAGCCGCCCAGTTGATCGCTAAACCTTTAAATAAATCGTCCATGAGTAGTGACTGACCTGAAACAGGTAACCAATCTAACCATGCAGGTTTATCATCAATAAACATTAAAGCCACAGGGATCATCGCGGGTAACATAATGATCATACTCACTGTTGACTGCGCTTCTTTAAAGCTTTTAGCTTGAAAAGATACGAACAACTGTAAAGCTGAGGCAAAAAAGCTGATAGGTAATAAGAGTAGAATTAAGAATAAAACCATATAAATATCTAAGTTAAAGGTGGCTCCTATCTTAGTTAAATCAACAAAACTCACCGAGAAAGACGTTAATACCAAGGTTAAGGTTACACCTATTATTGAAATAGTACTGGCACAACACAACTTAGCTAATACTATTTTGAATGTGCTAACAGGCTGACATAGCAACATTTCTAATACGTTTCGTTCACGCTCGCCAGCACTTGAATCAATAGCTACAGAAAGACCCGACATAAAGGCCGCCATTAATACGTATAAACCTAACATTAATGAAATGAACATCGCATTACTATTCGGTTGAGAAGTATCTTGGTCGTTAATATTGATAGGTCTTAAAAGACGAGGATCAATACCACGAACTATAAGACGCTTGGCTCCAATACTTTGACCATAAAGGCTGATCTCATTTTTAACACGACGAATGGGTGAGTTTAATGCTTTCTCGCTAAAATCAGCTCGTAAAGTAATAGTGATCACTCGCCCTTCTTGCATATTTTCAACAAAATCATCAGGGATCATTAATTCAATATTACGCTCTTGCCAAAGATCCTTTAAATTTTCAGGGGCGTCTGTTAATGAAAAAATATTATTTTGTTTAAGCTGAGTCATTAACTTAGGCGCAAAACTTTCGCCTGTTACATTTAAATATACAGGTGGGGTTTCCACCATCTCTTTGATCATGGTTTTCGACAATACTAAAATCATAACAGGTGCTAACATCGCCATGGTCATGGCCACCATAAGTGCGCGCCTATCTCTAAAAGCTTCTTTAAATTCTTTTGTTAATAACGCCTTAAACTGGATCATGCAGCAACTCCTTCGTCAGAACCAATCAATTTAACGAAGGCATCTTCTAATAATTTTTCACCTGCCAAGTCACATAGTTCCTGAGGTGTACCTTGAGCCGCAAGTTTACCGTTTGCCACTATAATGACGCGATCGCATAAAGCCGCAACCTCTTGCATAACGTGAGATGAAAACAAAATACAGTGACCTTTATCTCTAAACTTAGCTAAATGATTTCGCAATACCCGCGTACTCATAACATCTAAGCCACGCGTTGGTTCATCCAATACAAAGTTTTGAGGTTGATGTACTAAAGCTTGCGCTAAAGTCACCTTCATTCGTTGACCTTGAGAAAAACCTTGGGTTTTACGGTGAGCAAGTTCTTCCATCTCTAATTCTTGAATAATCACTTCAATAGCTTTGTGTTTAGCTGCGCCTTGTAAACCATGGATACTGGCAAAATAGTCAATTTGTTCGTAAGCCGTTAAGCGTTCATACAAACCAAACTTATCAGGGAATATACCTAATTTGGCTCGCGCTTCAATTGGTGACTGGCTTACTTGAATACCATCAATAATCGCTGAGCCTGAATCGGCTTTTAACAAGCCATAAAGTGTACGCAAGCAAGTAGTTTTACCTGCGCCATTTGGTCCTAAAATACCAGTGATCTCGCCATCTTTTGCTGTAAAAGATAAACCATTAAGGGCTTTAACCTGTTGCTTTTTAGTTCGTAAAAAAGACTTATGTAAATTATTAACTTCAATCATAACAATCGCCTTATATACTGCCGTTTAAACTTGTCATGAATGACTCGCTAGGTAATTCTGCTAAACAAGATGAATCAACATCTTTAGGATTTAAATGCCCTAAAAACTCATTAACCATACCGACACTACATGGCGTAGAAGCAACAATGTGAGCATTGCTTTTTGAAATAATGTGATGACTATTAGTTAAAGTACCTGCTGATATTTCACCATTACTCGGTGGGGTTACAGGATCTAAATCACCTGAAAGAATTAAGGTAGGAATATTAGCAACCACAGGCTGATAAAAAGCCGATTCTACTTCATATTTAGGCCACACTTTACAAGCTGATTGGTAAACCGTTTGGGTACTGCCTCTGCCAAAATCATTGTCGCTGTCTTGAGTTAACATGCTTTGAGTAACTCTTGGTATATCTTCATTACATACGATATTAAAGGTTAGGCCAACGTACATGTTCATACCACCATCACTAGTAGCAATAAGGCCAATTAACGGTTGGTAGTTTTCTAAAAAAGCTTGATGGATAATTAAAGGCACTAAACTGCGAGTTTCCATACTATAAAGTTGTTTAAAGATGTTATTAATAAACTTTAAATGGCTCAGGTTAAAATCTGTTTTGGTGCCTAGTCTTGGGTGATTAATCGCTAATGACACTGTATTTTTAGATAAACGCTTTACGACGGTATCAAACTCTTCTCTTAAGTTTGGATAGGCTTTGTTACAGCTTTCATCATTTAAACAATGTTCTAATAATAAGTTAAACGATCGAGCTGAACTTGCGCCAAATAAGCCGATAGGAATTTCTATAGGACCTACACTATCAAGCACAACACTTTTAATTGAATCAGGAAATAGACGCATATAAACCAGTGCAGCACGAGTCCCATAAGAAGCGCCATATAAATGCACTTGCTTATGACCTAAAGCTTTTCTTACTGCATCAAAATCACGTATTGCATTTTCACTGTTGTATTGGCTAAGTTCATGGCTTTCTTTGAATTGTTCTACACAATCAATAACGTCTTGTTCCGCATAATCTTCAGGGATCACACTATAAAACTGATCTGTTTTTTCTTCATCGCATAACATAGGTTGTGATAAACCTGTGCCGCGTTGATCTACCAATATTATGTCGCGGGTTTTTCTTATTTCTGCAAAGCCATTAATAATGTGTGCTGCAAGTTCAACGGCAGCTTGCCCAGGACCGCCAGCTAAAAACATCAAAGCTTCTTTATCTTGAGAGTTATCTATCGCAGGTAATACAGCAAAGTTAATTGAAATCTTTTTACCTTCAGGCTTTTGATAATTTTCAGGTACCAGTAAAGTACCGCAAGTAACTTGAGAGCGAATGCCGTCAAGATGGCAATTTTCTATATTGGCAACCTCATCATTAGCCCAAACAAAATTTGCTGTAAACGCGGATATAAATAAAAGTAGAACGGGTAATGTTGTTCTCATTCAGTAAACTTCCCTTGTAAATATTAACCATCTGATGTCTATTTGAGGAGTTCCCTTAAAAATAGAGCTTTCGTACGTAATGATAGAAATAATAGTTTATTGCATTAATTCATTTGTTTATAACACACCCAATATAACTCCCGAAAAAAGTGGTAACCCTGCAGGTGTTGTTTTAAATGCAGACAAACTAACAACTCAACAAATGCAGTATATTGCCACACAAGTGGGATACTCTGAAACTGCTTTTGTCTCATCCGATGATCAGTGTGACTTTAATGTCCGCTTTTTCACACCCAATAATGAAGTCGATTTTTGTGGTCATGCCACCTTAGCAGTTTTTGCTTTACTCTTTAAAAAGAACATAATTACAGCTCGTACTTATAGCCAACACACTAAGGCAGGTAAACTAAAAGTTAACATTGCTGAAGATGGCTTAGTCAGCATGGAACAAACGCTTCCTCAATATTTAGGTGAAATCGACAATAAGGAAGTTGCTGATCTGCTGAATATTCCCGAAACGTTATTTTCTTCTACGAACTTACCTTGTGAAATTATTTCTACGGGATTAGCAGATGTTATTATTCCTGTACCGTTTGAGTCTTTAGATTCAATCATCCCTCATTTAGATAACATATCTCGCTTTAGTGAAGAACATAACGCCGTTGGTATCCACCTGTTTGAATTACCTCAAAAGACCCGCAATAATATTGACCGCAAACTCAAAGAAAATACGACTATCAGCTGTAGAAATTTCGCCCCTTTATTTGGTATTTCAGAAGAATCTGCAACAGGAAGTGCATGTGGCGCTCTCGCTTGTTATCTAACTAAGCACAAAGTTTTTGATACTGATAATTATATTTTTGAACAAGGAAAAATGATGTCTTCACCTTCAATACTTCAAGCTAAGGTGCATAAAACTGAGGGTATTATCTCTCAGGTAGAAGTGAGTAGGCATGGGCATATATTTACGCTTAAAAAATACGCTATTAATACTAATTACATGAGCTGAAGTTATTAAGATTAATAGCGTATGTTAGCTTTACGTTTTAGATACTGATGTTTTATAAATTGGGCTTATATATAGAACTAACCGACTTTAAATGAATTAACAGTATCTTGTAATGATGCGGCTAATTGAGCCTGATGTTGCGCTGTAGTTGCTATTTGCTTAGCACCAGTGACTGAACCTAATGAAGCGTCTTCAATATTCACTACACTTTTAGCTACATCCTGAGTCACAACCGCTTGTTGCTCGGCAGCTGTCGCTACCTGCTCAGTTAGTGAGAATATATGGTTAACCGATTGCGTAATATTACTTAATACCTGCTCTACATTTTTTGAATTTACAACGGCATCATTAGCTTTACTTTGACTATTTTCAATCACGCCAAACGCTAAGTTCGCATTACCCTGTAATTCACTAATAAAACTTTCAATCTCGTTGGTTGATTGTTGCGTACGTTGCGCTAAAGTTCTAACTTCATCAGCCACCACAGCAAATCCTCTCCCTTGCTCCCCTGCTCTTGCCGCTTCAATCGCCGCATTTAACGCTAATAAGTTAGTTTGTTCAGCTACAGATTTGATCACATCAACAATATTAGTAATGTTTAAACTACTTTCATGCAAGCTGGTTATTTTGACTGATAAGTCTGAAATGTCTTCTGCTAGAGCTTCAATAGATCGATAAGATATTTTAACGATATCTAATCCTGCGTTGGCTCCTTTATCAGCGTCTTTTGCTGCATCGACCGCACTTTTAGTATTCATAGCCACTTCTTTTACGGTGACTGATAATTCTTCAATTGATGTTGCGACTAAAGCAATTTCTGCTTGTTGCTCTTCAATATTTTTAAAGCTGTATTCACATGTTTGTGCAGTTTCTTCAGCCTCTGATGCTAAAGAAATACTTGAGCCAGAAATCTCAGATAAGGTATTTGAAAACTTTTCTAGAGTTAAATTCAACACATTAGAAATAGTGCCTAATTCACTTTTATCGTTATATTGAGCTCTAACGGTTAAATCGTTTTCTTCTCTTACTTTGCCTAACACGCTAAGTAAATCTTTAATGCGATTATTCAAATCATTGATAACAGCTAAACTAATCAAAATAACCAACAAGCTTATAATGAGAACACTCACAATAGATAAAATTAACGACTGATTCGCATCACTTCTAATTTCATGTGTTAACGCTATTAAAGATGTACCTAATGTATTTTCAACTTCTTTTAGTTGTTTGATTCTGCCTGTTGCTTGCTCAAACCAATAACTTTCATCAATACCAAACTCACCCTCTGCCGACTTTTTAATAACAACTTGCCTAAGTCGTTCAACTTCAATAGCTGCGGGCTTTTGCATTGCTTGCGAATAAAACTGAGTATTTTCAGTTGTTGATAAATCTTTAAAGTTTTGGAAGTAAGTATTTTGTTCTGAGATAAGATTAATGGTACGAACCAATAATGGAGAAGATATGCTATCGATAGAAAACACATTACTTAAAACCGCTCGCTCGATTCCAGCTCTTTCTTTACCTTGTAAGAAGTTATAATAGGCGATCATTTCTTTGGTTATGTTAGCTTCGGTACTCAACAAACTAATAACTTTAGACACGCTTAATAGCTTTGCATTAAGGCTTGTGTAATATGAAAGTGCTGCGTTTAATGACACTGTTTTAGCATCAATACTTCTTCTAATAGTACTTAACTGGTTTAATTGCTTATTTATACTGTTATGTAGTTCAACGATAACTTTTGTAGTTTCATCGTTTTTTTGCCAAAAGCTTTGCTGCTTATCTTGTTCACTATTGGTCAGCTTTCTTTGTGCTGCCAACTGAGTTTTAAATGACTTGCCATTAGAACCAATAAAGCCCGCAGTTAATCCTCGTTCTTTTTGTAATTCATGTACTAGGCTACTATAAACTACCGACAGTTCAGTAAGTTGTGTCAGTTTTTCCATCTCATTTTTAAGCGTAAAATAATTATTAACAGAAACAACACTCATCCATAAAAAACTGATTAACGGAAGTAATAATAAAAAACATATTTTTCTTTTAAATGAAAGATTTGTAAACATAATGTAAATATCAATCCTAGATAATTTAAGCTATCTAATAGAATAGCTTTAAATTCAAATAAAGCAACAAATAGGCGTTATCCGCTGATGGAATAACCATTTATATCAAAAACTTACAAAACCTTCGTTAAAAGCTTTATCCTTTATTTAATTAGCCAGTATTTATGGTAATATTTACCTACTTTTAAGGTGTTTTATTTGTGAATTAAGAACAATATTAATTTACGATAAACTTAAAGGGGAATATGGTGCAACATATACTTAAATATGCTTAATTCCATAACTGTTCCCGCAACTGTAATGAGAGCTTGATACGTTTTTTAGCAAGCCCTTAAGTCAGAACACCTGCCTTAATAGTTTTAGTAACCGTGCGGGTAACACGAAAATCTAGAACATCACTTCTGTTATAGTCGATGCTCTTTTATTTCATCCCCTCTATGTTTCTAATAATGTATTTCTTCAGCCAAAATTCTTTATAAAATTAGGCTTTCTGTAATCTTGTGGTTTTTTAAATTAGACGTTTATGTCCTCTTTTGTTTTACAAGCGAATAGCCTGACTTGGTCTGTGAATAAAAAACACATTCTTAATGATATTGATCTCAATATAAAAGTAGGCGAAACGGTTGCGATAGTTGGTCCTAATGGCGCAGGAAAAACGTCTCTACTTAAATGTCTTTATGGCGAATGTTCTAATTATTCAGGTAATATTTATTTAAACGGTAAATCACTTAACCTTTTAAATTTAAAAGATATTGCTAAAAAAATAGCGGTTGTTAGTCAGCATTCTGAATCTGCATTCAATTTAACTGTTCTCGATATTGTATCGATGGGATTAATTCCCCATAAAGGCTTATTTGATATTAATACCAGTGCCGACCGACATAGTATTGAGCAAGCTTTAGTAAAAGTAGATTTAATAAGTAAACAACATCAGTTATTTAATACCTTATCTGGTGGCGAGCAACAACGAGTATTAATTGCCCGAGCGATTGTGCAAGCGCCAGATATTCTGATTATGGATGAGCCAACAAATCATCTCGATATGTATTATCAACATCAAATATTAATGTTAGCTAAAACGTTAAATATTACTTTATTGATCACTATTCACGATCTTAATTTGGCTGCCCAGTATTGTGATCGAATTGTTATGTTAAATAATGGAGAATTAGTGGCCGACGATACACCTGAAGCAGTATTTACTGCCGAAAAGCTTACCGAAGTATTCAAACTTGAATGTGCTATTGATAAAAATCCTTTCACACAAAGTACTCGAATTACATTTTCAGGCATTAATAATAGTGCGAATGATGAATCAGCTTGGTTACATTCATGAAAAAACTCTCCTTTAAAACCTCTTTATTACTTATTTCTGGCTTAGTTGTTTTTTCACTTATCGCTTCAATGGGATTCGGTGTTGTTGAGTTAGGTCATAAAGCGGTATGGCAATGTATTACCCAAAGTTGTGAAAAAAGTATTTATGACACGATCTTGTGGGAGATACGTTTTCCAAGAGTATTACTCGGCTTTATTGCAGGTTTTGGTTTAGCTATTGCTGGCGCGCTTATGCAAAATGTAACTCGAAACCCGCTGGCAGATCCTTACCTCTTCGGCATTGTTTCGGGTGCAGGCTTAGGAGCAACACTGACTCAATTTCTCCCCACAACGGTGCAACTGATCACTTTACCTATAGCTTCCTTTTTAGGTTCACTTTTAGCTGTAGGAATTATTCTCATTGTGCTCTACCAGAATAATTGGCGACGTATCGAGCATTTATTATTGGCTGGTGTAGCTGTATCCTTCTTATTAAGCTCTTTAACATCTTTTATTCTTTATAGTGGAGAAGCTTTTTCAACAAATCGTGTGATTTTTTGGTTAATGGGAAGCTTAGCCAGAGCAGATAGTACGGCGCTTCTATGGATTTCCCCCGTCATTATTATTGCCACAATTATTGCCATATTATTAGGTCGACAGCTTGATGCTTTATTACTCAGTGATGACAGTGCTCGGACCCTTGGCATAAAAGTTGAAAGGTTACGTATTATTACACTAGTTTTATGTGCAGCTATAACTGCAGTTATCGTGTCTTATTGCGGTGGCATTAGCTTTATAGGTTTAATGATCCCACATATGGTTAGGCCCTTTGTTGGCATTACTAGTTCAAAATTATTTATAGCCGCAGGATTAGTTGGCGGCTGTTTTTTAGTATGGGTAGATGTTGTTGCTCGTACAGCCTTGGGTGGTCAGGAAATACCTATCGGCGTAATTACCTCAGCTATGGGAAGTTTATTCTTTTTAGCTCTATTGAGAAAAATGTAAGCGAGATCACACATGGAAATAAATGCACTAGACATTAAATTTGAAACGGAAATCAAAGAAAAGATTAATCAAAAAACTAAACCTATTGGATCTTTAGGACAACTTGAAGATATAGCATTACAACTGGCTAGTATTCAAAGTAATAAAGCTGGAAAACTAGTTTCTAATATTGTTATTACTAAACCTGTCGCTGTTGTTTTTGCAGCTGAACATGGTATTAGCGAAGAAGGAATTTCAATAGCACCAAGTTCCGTTACCCGACAAATGGTGCAAAACTTTTTAGCGGGCGGAGCAGCAATTAACTGTTTTTGTGCAGTGAATAACATTGACTTAAAAGTAGTAGATGCAGGCATTGTTGAACCTATAACAGAATCATTCCCTAACTTAATCAATATGAGATTAGGCGCGGGCACTAAAAACTTTGTAAACCAGCCAGCCATGACTAACGAACAAGTTGAGTTAGGTCTAAGTTATGGCGAGCAAGTTGTAGCTCCATTGATTGAAAACGGTACAAACTTGCTTATATTTGGCGAAATGGGTATCGGTAATACAAGTGCAGCAACAGCGATAACCTCGCGTTTAATTTTTGCTGATGTCGATTTATGTGTAGGCGTTGGCTCAGGCATTAGTGCAGAGCAATTATTTAAAAAGAAAAGCCTTATTGAAAAAGCCTTAAAACGTTTTTCCTCAAATGAGCCATTAACCGTATTAAAAGAAGTCGGAGGGTTTGAAATTGTTCAAATGACTGGAGCAATATTAGCTGCAGCAAAAGCAGGTGTAAGTATTTTAGTTGATGGTTTCATCGTAAGTAGCGCAGCGCTTTTAGCTTGTAGAATAAATGACAATGTTCGCGATTATTTGATTTTCTCTCATGAATCGAACGAGTTTGGTCACCAGCTATTACTTGCTCATTTAAGAGCAAAACCTTTATTGAATTTAGGTTTACGTTTAGGCGAAGGCACTGGCGCCGCACTCGCTTTACCTCTATTAAATGCTGCAGCGGCTTTTTACAATAACATGGCAAGTTTTGAAGATGCTGGAGTCATCATTTGACCGAACCGACACTTTCAAAAGTAAATGTATATAAACGATATTTGAAACGACAGCTTAACCTGTTTTATTTATCGTTAACTTTTTTCACGCGCATTCCTGCGCCAAAAAGTATGTATTACAGCCCTAGCTTGCTTAATAAGTCAGGACGCTATTTCTCTTTAGTCGGGCTGCTCATCGCTGGCATACTCAGTGTACTATTTACTGTTATTACCCCGTTGTTTCCTGCCTCGATTAGTGCCGCTTTACTCATTATTATGAGCTTGCTGATCACAGGCGCTTTTCATGAAGATGGACTTGCAGATATGGCCGATGGCATTGGCGGAGGCATGACACTAGAAAAACGCCTCACCATAATGAAAGACAGCCGCATAGGTACTTACGGTTCGGTTACACTTTTCATGGCATTAGCATTAAAGCTATTATTACTTATCGAACTTGTTGAAATAAGTATGTTAATTCCCTCGTTATTCTTAGGCTATAGCTTATCTAGAGCAGTAGCAGCCAGCTTAATATACGATCTTCCTTATGTAGCGGATATAGACACAAGTAAAAGTAAGCCATTAGCCAGCAAACAAACACGGTTTGAATTAACACTCTTATTTATTATTGGTGTTATTCCTGTTATCTATTTTTCCTTAACTACCCTCTTATTTATCGCGTTAACACTTTTTATCTTTAGAGCACTTTTTAAGTCTTGGTTAATAAAACGTTTGGGCGGATATACGGGTGATTGTTTAGGTGCTTGCCAGCAAATTAGTGAACTACTTATTTATCTGGTGATTATTGCGTGCTTTACTCCTTATCTTCAGGCATAAATGTGATGCACTCATCAATACAAACCACCTTATATTTATTACGTCATGGCAAGGTAAACGGGCTACCCGCTTTATATGGCCATACTGATATTGATGTAACAGATGAAATTAACAGTAAAATCGTTAGTGAACTAAACCTGTTACAGAAGAACCTAGGCAGTAATAATATTACTCAAATAGTCAGTTCACCTCTGCAACGTTGTTTTAAAGTGGCTGAACAATTTGCACAATTGAATAGCGTACCAATTGAGAGAGCTGATAACTTCAAAGAAATGTATTTTGGCGAGTTAGATGGCATATCTTTCGATGAAATTAGAGACTCGGAACATAGCGAGAAAAACTGGCAAAAGTTAGAAAACTTTTGGAAAGAACCTGAACAACACCCTTTACCTGAAGCAGAATTATTATTACATTTCTATCAACGAGTTGCTCAAGCTTGGGAGCAATTATTAGAGAAGCATCAAGGCAAAAATATATTACTCGTTTGCCATGGTGGCGTTATACGTATGATATTGTCTTATATTCTCAACCTTGATCACACTAACAAAGCACTATTTAGCCAGCTCACCATTAAAAACAGTAGTATTACGCTAATTAAAAGTATCTCAATGCGCTCAGATAAACATTCCGACAAGCAAGTTAATGTGCATAATAATGTTATTACTATCTCGACACCTTTAACTTGTATCAGCCAAACACCTAAAGCATTCGAATAAGAGGAATTATTGTATGATTGATGATAATCAAAAAAAAGAAAATCATAAAAAGCGCCAGCAAAAAATCAAAGAAAATGTAGATAAACGTATTGCTGCAGCAACTGAAGACAAAGGCTTATTACTTGTAATAACAGGTAACGGTAAAGGTAAGTCAACCGCAGGTTTTGGTGTGGTTACACGTTCCGTCGGCCATGGTTTAAAAGCAGGTATTATTCAGTTTATTAAAGGCACATGGGAATGTGGCGAGCTTAATTTATTAAAGCAGCACGGTGTTATTCATCACACCATGAAAACAGGATTTACCTGGGAAACACAAAATAAAGAATCTGACACAACAGCAGCACAACTCGCCTGGTCTGAAGCTAAAAAACTCCTTAGTGATGAAAGCATTAACACCGTATTACTTGATGAACTTACCTACATGGTGACTTATGGTTACATTGATTTAGAAGAAGTATTAACTGTGTTAGCAAATAGACCCGCCATGCAACACGTTGTTATTACAGGAAGAGCTTGTCATAGAAAAATTATAGAAGCTGCTGATACCGTATCAGAAGTTCAATCTCTTAAACATGCTTTTGATAACGGTGTTCGTGTACAAAAAGGCATAGATTGGTAACTTTATGAGAAGATTACAACAAGCGACATTAGCCTTTTCATGCGTATTACTAACAGCATTCTCACTGTTAGTTTCGGCTAATGACGCTGAAAAAGTAGAAGTTAACGTTAACCTTAACAAAGCTTTTGAACATCAACGTATTATTACCTTAGCACCTCATATAATCGAGATGCTTTTTAATTTAGGTGTTGGCGAAAGAGTGATTGCAACAACCGATCATTCAGACTTTCCTGAAGCAGCAAACCATGTGCCTCGTATAGGTAACTATTCACGATTAAAAATAGAAAAAATACTCGCTTACGAACCTGATCTAATTATTGCTTGGCGAACAGGTAATCCGATTGATGATCTAGAAAGACTTGAAAAACTAGGTCTCAAAGTTGTGTATTCAGACCCACGAAATTTAGACGATGTTGCAGCAGAATTACGTTCATTAGGTAAATTAACAGGCACTCAAGAACGTGCTGAAGTATTAGCTAAAAAATATGAAACAGACCTACTAGAACTACGTAAAACTTTTGCAAATAAGAGCCCTATTTCAGTCTTTTACGAGCTTTGGTCAAATCCTTTAACCACCATAAGTAGTAACGCTTGGCCTCAGCAACACCTTAATGTTTGTGGTGCAACTAACCCATTCGTTAAAAGTATTATGGATTACCCACAAATTGGTTTAGAGCAAGTTGTTATTGCTAAGCCACAATTAATCATTCAGCCCATGTCTGCTGGCGAACCCAATCCTAACGCCGTTAACTGGTTTCAGTGGGAAGAGATCCCTGCTTCAAAGCATAAACAGTTGATAATGCCAAACTCAGACAAATTACATCGAATGACATCAAGATTATTAGAAGAGCTAGAAAGTTTATGCATCAGCATAGATAACTCAAGAAGCTATTACCTTGACCATAAAACTGATTAAACAGGTAAGTCCAAAAGATATAAAAGGCTTTAAAAACTAATACTCATTCGATTATTTTTAAAGCCTTTAAATTCATGAAAGACCTTTTTCAAATGAAGAAAAACAATAATTACTCTTTTAATAAATAACATTTATTTCAACTATTTTAGGATCCTCCTCTCCTTTATTTAGAAAGCTGCTAATATTAAAAATAGTGTTTCTTTAGCTATTAGAATTTATGCGTTCAACAATTGTATCTTTCATCTTATCTTTTATTCTACTTTCAGTTTCTCACTTGGTTATAGCAGAAGAGCCTAAAGCACTTCCTCCTTTAGATCCTAAGTACATGGGGATTCATGGCATGAAGTTATTCAACAAGGGGCCAAGTGTATACGCCTCATATATGTTGGATTTAGAGCCACCTAAAAATGTGCAAATTCTCTATAAATTAAACATAGACCACCTTTCATTACTGCAATTAGTAAAAGATGCTGACTTAGTTACCATTAAACCAGAAGCTTTCAATTTACAGCGTTTAATACGTGGCGAGTCTTTTGAAGTTAAAGCAGATATCTACATGGGCCATTATAAAAAAGGTGGATTGTTAACTTTTTCAAGTATGAAAATATCATTTGATGAGCAGCTTTTTATAAAAGTATTAGATGATTTAGAAGAATCAAATAACAGACAAAAATATGACGTAGTTAAGGTTAAAAACAATCAACGAATTCTGATCCATCAAATCCAAAAGCCACCGAGTTATGAACATCTAATTTATCTGTCAGATAACATTAACTGTATGACCAACTTTACCGCATCGTCACCTGTACCTGAAGAAAACGAGATACACTATAAGCTCACATACTGTGGTGCTATGAAGCCACTTTATTACAATACAGAAGACTTTATGTAGTTTTACACTAAATAACCTGAAAGCTGGATAAGCAATTATGCCTAATATTGTTATTTAACCGTCTATCTGCGTCGCCTGCATGGATGCATGGATGCAGGTACTTAGTTTTTATCGGGAATAACAAAACTGTGATTTTATTACTAATAGCTAGCTATTAGTACATAAAACCGTCTTGTTATACGGGCTAAATCCCAACATTAGGAGAAAAGTAAATGATAATTTTTAGTGAAATCATATCGTCTTATTTTAAGTTATATGAATCAATAGATTACAAAATTCATTATCCAGAGTTCAGGTTAAATACTTAAGTAACAAAAAAATACGATTATTTACCTAAGCGTTCCCTTTTCAAGATAAACATAAAACTTATATTAGAACCATTTTATTAGGTGTAAAACATGGAAGACATTCCTCGAAGTGAAAACAAAAAGCGCTCTCTACGCGTTAGTCTATCTATATGGTTTTTAATTATTTCTTTACTGCCTTTAACCCTCAATTCAATTTTCAATTACTACCAATCAAAAAACATTCTGACTATTCAAGCAGAGAAAGAACTCATTCAATCATCGGAGCTCATTCAGTTGTATATTACCGACTGGTTTGATGATCGATATAGAGATGTAAAAGCACAAGCGAAATTCCCTACAAATATTCAACTTTTGTCCGAACTAAAGCAAAGCCAACGTGAAAGTAAGCTGCCGACTAAAAGCTATGTGGGTAATCAACAATGGCAACAAGTTACTCATGCCTATCAAAAAGACTTAGTCGCTTTCAAAGAAGCCTCAAAATATATTTACGATGTGTATTTAATGGATGAAAAAGGCAATATTCTTTTTACACTTATTAATAAAGAAAATGCTGGCGATAACATTTTTACAGACAAGCTAGCGACAACAAAATTTGCTCAATCAGCAAAAGAAAGCTTATCAACTAAAGAGACCCAATTTTCTGACTTAGAAAGAGATTTAACTGAAGATAAACGCCTAACTGCTTTTATTACGTCACCCATACTTAGTGATCAGCAAGAGATAATAGGTGCCATTGCCATTGAGCTTTCTTTAGATCGATTATTCAAAGCATTCAAAGAAAATATCGATGAACATAGTCCTGTGCTGCATTATATGGTTGGCAAAGACACTCGCCTACGCACTCCTTTGCACAATAATATAAGTGGTGTGTTAGGTGAAAAAATATCAAATACTTGCGTTACCGATTGGCTGCAAACTTTTAATACCCCGAATAACACCACAAACATAGAAGAAATCCATTCAGATAATAAAGAAGATGTTATCCATATCCACTCTACTATCCGTATCGGAAATGTTCATTGGGGCTTGATCAGCACTAAAGATGAATATGATGTGTTGTCAGCCTCTTCGGTGATGCTAAACACCTTAGTCGTTTCGATCTTATTTACTATAGCTGTAGTTTTGATAGTTTCTATTTTAGTGGCTAAACGTTTTACAAACCCAATCGCCTTATTAGCAAAAGCGAGTGAGAATTTCGCTAAAGGCAATATAGCGCATATAAAAGTACAGCAATCATCGAGAGAAATTAGCCAGCTTTTCAACTCATTCAACGAAATGCTAAAAATAAGACAATCACATGAAAAACAATTAGAAACGAACCACGAGCTTATTCAAATAAAACTGAATGTTACCAGCGCACTGTCAGCACAAGCACCTTTTGAAGATCGAATAATTAAAGCACTTACTTCAGTTTTACAATTAATAAACTTACAAGATGTAAACTTTTCAACGGTATTAATTTTCGAAAATGAAACTGAGTATTTTCCTGAAAAGCACGACTTCTTGAATTGTTACAGCCAAACTAAACTCACCTCTAATGAAGAAGCTAAATTAAAATCCTTAGCTGCGCGATATGTTGAAAACATAAGTATCGAAAGCCAGAACATCGAAAAAATAGGTATCATAAATCCTCAAAAATTATTTGTAGAAGAGATTAATGACGTAAGCTTTCATTACCTAACACCAATCTTTAACTTAGGTACTAATAACAGCGTATTAGGCTTTATTATTTTCAGCTCACCTGATGAGTTAGAACACTACCAAGAAAGTTTATTTATCATTAATGAAATAAGCGATCTGTTCTCTGCAGCTATAACCCAAAATAATGCCCATCACCTTCTTAAAAAAGCGTCATCTATTGCTCAACAAAACAGTAATTTAAAAAGCGAATTTTTAGCAAGTATGAGTCATGAAATTAGAACACCGATGAACGGAGTTTTAGGTATGCTAGGTTTATTACTTAGCAGTGAATTAACGAAAGATCAGATAGAAAAAGCCAAACTTGCTCAATCAAGTGCCGAATCGTTACTGGTTATTATTAATGATATTTTAGACTTCTCAAAAGTAGAAGCTGGCAAACTTGAATTAGAATTAATCGATTTCGATTTAAGAGATATGCTAGGCAGCTTTTCTGAATCAATCGCCTTAAATGCTCAAAACAAAGGCGTTGAACTCATACTCGATATAAAAAACATTGAACACTCTATGGTACGAGGTGATTCAGGCAGAATACGTCAAATACTAACTAACCTTGTTTCCAATGCAGTGAAGTTCACAACATCAGGGGAAATACTGATCAGTGCCTCTACTTCCGAAGGCGCTAACGACAAACTCATTTTCTCGTGCTCGGTAAGAGATACAGGAATGGGGATACCTAAAGACAAATTAGAACTACTTTTTGATCAATTCACTCAAGTGGATAAATCTACCACCAGAAAGTTTGGCGGCACGGGCTTAGGCTTAGCCATAACCAAAAAGCTTTGCATATTAATGAATGGGGATATTCACGCCATCAGTCAGTTAGACGAAGGTAGTCAGTTCAATTTCACCATAGAAATAATGCCGAGCATGCGCTCAACTAAAGTGCTTCCTAAGTTTGATATTACTCCTCTACATATTTTAATTGTTGATAATAACTTAACCAATAGAGAAGTAATTGATGATCAACTTTCCTTATGGGGAGCGACTATTTATCAAGCAGATTCCGTGAAGCAAGCATTGGATTGCTGTCAAAATTTCGCTTTAAAACATCAAGGTAGGATGTTTGATCTTTTACTTGTTGATACCAAAGTCTGCAAGCAAGAAGACAATAAACTTACAAGTAAATTAAAACAGCAATTTGATGATATTAATATTGTAATGATGACCCCTATTGCTTCAGCTAACGATTATCAAATAGTTAAAGAAGGCGTGGCTAGTCAAACGTTCATTAAGCCCGTTACGACTCGTGATTTATTTTATGCGCTGGATACTGTCTTTCAAAACAAAACCAATACACAACCGATAGAATCTCCTGTTAAAAAAACCGAATTAAAAGATGCCCTCAATAATCAATATACTTGGCCGAATACTACTCGCTTATTAATTGTTGAAGATAATAGAATTAATCAGCATGTCGCTTTAGGCATTTTAAAAGAGTTTAATCTCAAGGCTGATATTGCAGTTAATGGGTTAGAAGCACTAGAGAAGATTAAGGAAGCGTCAAATACAACGCCTTATTCACTTGTGCTTATGGACTGCCAAATGCCAGAAATGGATGGTTACGAAGCGACAAAAGCTATCAGAGCTAGCCAAGCCAAAGAAGAGAACAAAAATATCACCATAATAGCCATGACAGCGAATGCCATGGAAGGCGATAAAGAAAATTGTATTCGTGTAGGAATGAATGATTATTTAAGTAAACCTATTGAGCCCAACTTATTACTTAAAAAGCTGCACTATTGGCTGTTAACCAAAAATGGATTATCGACCCAAAACTTTATTAAACAAGAGGCTTTAGTTGCAACAAACGAAAACATAACCTCTCAAGCAAAAGTAACAGCATTCAATAAAGCCAATATAACTTGGGATCAAAAGTCAGCGCTAAAACGGGTAAAAGGTAATGAAAAGTTATTAAATAAACTCATCTCTTTGTTCTTAGAAGATATGCCTACAAATATTGAGAATTTGAAAACGTCAACAAAAGAGAAAAGCATTGAAGACTTAATAGCCATAACTCATGGTATAAAAGGCGCTGCAGGTAATCTGTCCGCAAATAAGATGCACACACTTACCAAGAAAATTGAAAAGCTTATTTTAACTGAACCTGAAAAGATAAATTTCAAGGAAGTAGAACAAATCGTCATCTCGCTCACTAACGAGTATGAAGCTGTTCATAGTATTTTTTATAAATTCATTGAAGATGAAGAATCAGCCGAGAGCTAAACATAAGCTAACTAAACCTATGGTAACTAAACTCAGTTTAACAGAGCCCTGGTTAGTTATACCAAACGGATTAATTTATTGAGCAACTTAGAGCTACATTAGCAAGCTTAGAACAAGCAAAATTGATTAAACATAGTTATTCTATATTTTTTTAATTTTGTGATGTTATCAGTTTGCTAATGAGCTCCCGAAGGGCGAGAATTTAAAGGCTCATATGCCGCGTTATTGATTTTGACAAGGTTCCTACATGGATGTAGGACATTAGGGTAACGCAGGAGCAGTTACCGAGAATAACCATTCTCTTCAATCAATGCCTCGCCTACATGGATGTAGGTGCTTAGGTTCAGTCTGGAACTATGAACCTGTGCCTCTAAGCCTTTAAATTCTCGCTAAGTGAGCAATAAATTAATCCGTTGGGTATTAAACTTAGATTACTTATATTTTTCCATAAAAAAAGCCTGCATAAATGCAGGCTTTTCATATAGTGCTGTATGGTGCCCCGACCCGGATTTGAACCAGGGACACGAGGATTTTCAATCCTCTGCTCTACCAACTGAGCTATCGGGGCAAAATTTACTTTTTTAAGACTTTACTGATTGTTTACTATAAAACTATATAAACATCAGTCCTCTAAAAAGAGGGCACATCATATAGCGAATTAGTTTCTCTAGCAACCTATTTACAGCTCAAAATCGTCAAAATCGAAATCTGTTGAGGTATCTAAGGTCTTTTTACTCGGTGGATCTAATAAAGAGGGCTGAATTATCTTAGTTTCCGCACTTTCAGTTTCAGTTTCAATCGTTACTTTACTGGTTTCTTTCTTTTCTATACGTTTTTTCCGCTGTAGAGCGCGCTTAATTATCTTTTGTTTTTCATCAGAGTTCACATTCGTCCAAGTTTGACGCTCAACTCGAGTTCGAAAACAGCCTAAGCATTGGCCTTTATCATTTGACTGACAAATTCCAACACAGGGACTAGGAACATCAAAAAACTCTAATTGCATACTCACATAAAACCTTAACGCAATTGACCAAAAAACAAATGATTAAAACGTACTCATTCAACTATAGCACATTAGAATCTACGACCCTTTCAAGAAAAGAATCCTCATTGAAAATTCTTGACGTTAAATATCAAACGAAATCATTTAAGTTATCAAAGTAAGATCTACGAAGAGAAGTATTCATGTAACACATTAATTACAAAGGGCTTAAGCGGCGGGAATAGTATAGACCATATAGAAAGATGTCAATAAATGACTGCTTTTTAGACACTCTAAAAAATAAAAGCCAGATAAAAATTATTAATTTATCTGGCTTATTATATAAACAATTTTGTTGCAAAAAAAGTTAAGCGTTAGCTAATTCACGCTCAAGTAAAAATGACTTTATTTCATCTCTTGAACCTAAAATATGCTTTCTTAAAACAGCAGTCGCTTTATCAATATCTTTATTTTTACAGTGAGCAAGAATTTCATTATGTTCAGATTCTGCTTTAGATATGCCACCCGCCCATAATAAATGCATACGAATATAACGGTCAGCATTCTTATTTAAGGTATTAACCAAGTCTAATGTTTGAGGTTTGTCAGAACCTGAATACAAGCAGTTATGGTATTTAGAGTTTAGTTCACTCCATTTATTGGCAGCATTTTCTGTTCCTAAAGCACGATCAAGTTGCTTTAAAATGGCGGTTGCTTCTTCAAGTTTTTCATAAGATAGGTTGGGGATAGATGAAGCAAGTAATTCCGATTCTAACATCGCTCTTAATTCAAATAATTCATCAACTTGGCTAACATTAAGCTCTGTAGCTGTAGCACCTTTATGTGCTTCAAAAGCGACTAAACCTTCTGCTTCGAGCTGTAACAATGCTTCACGAATAGGAATTCGACTCACATTCAGCTCAGTTGCCAATGCGGCTTGGCGTAAAGGCTGTCCTGCCTTTATTGAGCCACTGAGTATCTTTTCTCGAATAGTTTCTACAACAAGTTGAGTTCTTGTTTTATAAATAATAGACATGTTCTGGCATTCCCTGAGAACGGTAAGAAAAATGTAGCACTACTGTAAAACGATTGAACACAGATGCTTTAAACTTAACCTGATTTTAACCTTTTTTTAACATACAAGGAAGTAACTATAGCGATATTTAGTAAGCATATCGTAGATAGATGTTTTTGTTAGTTAATTTTCTCAGGTTCCCAGCGAACTTTTAACCCTATAAACACCTGTAACTTTTGATCATCAAGGTTAGCTTTTTCTAACTTTTCAATAGCACCTTCAGCCAATACTATTTGTTCTGTATTTATTTCATCTCTTTGCTTCATTACAATGAGTATTTTTAGCAAACTAAATAAGAGCTTAATATTTCTTGGCGCGAGTGTTAATGCCTGTAAAACAGAGTTAAGCGCAGGCAATAACTTGTTCTTCTGGAAAAACTCGACAGCCATACTATTAAGTTGTTTAGGAGTGAAGTTGATTTCTGAACGCTCATCAATTTCTTGTTCTACATACTGACTCAACACTTCACTTGTTAAAGAGTCACCTGCTACTTGGTTTTTAACGGCTTTTAATAAAGAAAAGGCTTCTTCCCTCATACCAAGTTCGTGAAAAACTTTTACCTTATCTAAATTATCTTCTACACATTCAGAAGGTCTTAACGAGATATTTGTTTCAATTAACCTTTCCGCTCTGTTTTTCTCATTCCTTACATTATGCAATCGCGCTTTCACAATAATAATTTGCTCTTTAAATAAGGAAGCATCTTTATAATCATGCTCTAGTTGCTTAATAAACTTGTCAGTTTCAGCGAGTACTTTATTTGACGACTCATCTGTAATAGTACAAGCGAGATCGATACCTGAGCGAATAACATTAAGCAGTAATACTGGCGAGTCGTGAATAGAGTTTTTGGCATTAATGGCAATGTTTTTTGTTGCTATATATTGTCCAAAATGATCATGATTTAGTCGAGCGAGATCCCATGACTTTCTATTTCGTTCTATATTTCGAGGGGCTAACTTGGTGGCTTTTATTATTTCTTCGTAAGCAAGTTCATAGTCTTTTTGCTCCATATAATATTGCGCTAACAAATCATGCATAGCAAAACGAGTATCAGGTTGATTAACTAAGGTATTAAGTAAATCTTGTATGTCATCCATCTTATTTTGCTTCAATAAGGCTTTTACATATCCCAAAGACACCCAAGCGTAGCCATATTGTGATTGTAGTTCTTTGAAAAAAACTTCGGCTGCCTTATATTCAAGTAAGTTAATTAAAGCCTCACCTTTCATGCGCTGAATATTCGGATGATATTTTACTAGGCTATTATCTAATAAGAATCGCTCGGCATAATAAATAACTTTTGAATGCTCTCCTTCCGCAATAGCTTTATATAATGTATATAAGTGTTTTTTAATATCTAACGTGTATTTGATGCGCTCAATCACAGTTTTAGGTAATAAAGGTTTAACCCAAAAGTCGTCAGGTTGAAGTTCTACAATAGAATTAACAAGTGATTCGTTCGTTTCCGTACTCAGAAAAATAAGAATGGTAGTTTTGTTTACATAGCCTTTGAACTTCAACTCTTCTAATAGATGAAACCCATCTTTATCGCTTTTAACATTAAAAGAGCAAATAATAACTTGAAAGCTTGTTTCTTCGCAGAGTCGTAAGCCATGATAAGCATTCTCAGCACACCTAACCGCCTTAAAGCCGATATTAAAAAGAATATGCTTTAAAAAATCATGTATTAGTCGATTATCATCAATAACTAAAACGTTTAGTTTGCCAAAGTTATCTAAATCATTCTTACTTGTTATTTTCATCTGCTTACTACCATAGAAAATATACTCAATACGTTGAAATGAATGTCTTCTTTATATTTATCAATTAGCATCTATAAAAGCAATGCAAAGATAAAGGATCCTCGGATAAAAATAAGATATTATCTTTATTACACTATAGCTAAAATTTACCGATTTATTTTATGTCCGCTTCAAAACAAAAGATTTATTTTATCCCTGGTACCATGTGTGATGAACGTTTATGGACGAACGTTTGGCAATCACTCTCTCCTTGGTTAGGCAATAAGGTTGAATTTATTAATTTAACCATCCCTTCTTTAGAAACTATCAGCGAGATCGCAGAGCACTTAGCCGCCCAGCTTGATGATAATAGTGCCCTTGTTGGATTCTCTTTAGGTGGTTATTTTGCTTCAGAAATCGCGATTGAATTTCCACAAAAAGTATCTAATCTTCTACTCGTTTCTAATATGTCTAGCGCCTTACCAGAAAAAGAAAGTAAAGAGAGAGCAAGAACCATCCAATTTATTAAAGCGAATGGCTATACGGGTGTTCCAGACAAACGTATTAATCATTTACTTGATCCATGTGCGCACAATAACGAACAAATAAAAGAAACCATTCGTGCGATGGATAAAACCATGGGTGTAGACGTACTTTTACATCAACTTAACGTAACAACTCGCAGAGCCAACTTACTGCCTCAATTAGTTGAGTTAAAATGCCCGTTAACATTTTGTATAGGCGATACCGACTGCTTAGTAAAAATAGACCGCATTCAAAACCAACTTAACCAAACAACATCTACCAATAAAACCCTAGAAATAGTCGCGAATACAGGTCATATGTTGCCATTAGAACAGCCTGAAATATTAGCGCAAACTATTGCAAAGTGGTTTACAGAAAACGATAAAGCTCAATAACTTAAATAGCTGTGTATACCAATCAGGTGAAAGGCAGACAAAACACTGACAAAACTAAGCTAAACCATGTAAAATAGCCGTCATATATTTACTACGAGATCCAACCATTGACTGCTAAAGCTTTTTCATCTTTAAATTTAAATCCTGACCTTCTTCATAACCTCACATCCCTTGGTTATGAAGAAATGACCGAGATCCAAGCACAAAGCTTACCTCATATACTTTTAGGTAAAGATCTTATCGGCCAAGGTAAAACGGGTTCAGGTAAAACAGCAGCTTTTGGTTTAGGTTTACTTAACAAACTTAATGTTAAACGATTTCGTATTCAAACCGTTGTGCTTTGCCCTACTCGAGAGCTTGCCGACCAAGTTGCTAAAGAATTAAGAAAACTCGCCAGAACCATTCACAATATTAAAATATTAACTTTATGTGGTGGTGTTCCTTTTGGTCCACAAGTTGGGTCTTTAGAACATGGCGCACATATTATTGTGGGAACACCTGGCCGAATTGAAGATCATTTAGGACGCGGGACTTTAACCCTTAATGATGTTGATACCTTAATATTAGATGAAGCAGATAGAATGCTAGATATGGGCTTTCAAGCATCACTTGACGCCATAATTAGTAGAATACCTGACGAGCGCCAAACACTATTATTTAGTGCTACCTTTCCAAAGCAAATTCAAGCTATCTCTAACAAGATAATGAACAACCCAGAAATGGTAGAAGCGAAAAGCGAGCATACAGAACAAACCATCGCTCAGCACTTTTTCAAAGTTGAAAACGACGTTGAACGCATTGACGCTATTCGATTATTACTTTTATCGCACAAACCAGAAACCTCTATTGTATTTTGTAATACTAAAAGAGAAGTTCAAGTGGTTGCTGATGCATTAAATAACTTCGGCTTTAGCGCAGTATCTTTACATGGTGATTTAGAGCAGCGTGACAGAGATCAAACCTTAGTTAGATTCGCAAACAACAGTGCATCAATTATGGTGGCAACTGATGTAGCAGCAAGAGGACTTGATATAGATAACCTTGATGCTGTATTTAACTATCAAATTGCACATGATAGCGAAGTACATGTTCACCGTATAGGTAGAACAGGTCGAGCTGGCAGCAAAGGTATTGCTTGCACACTTTACTCTGATAAAGAGTCTTACAAGTTTGGCTTATTAGAAGATTACTTAAATAAAACCATTGAAAATGAATTATTACCAGACGCTAGTGTTTTAAGTGACACACCAGTACAACCTAAAATGACAACCATACAACTTGATGCAGGTAAAAAGCAGAAAATCAGACCGGGTGATATTTTAGGTGCACTAACAGGCGATAACGGTATTGAAGGTTCACAAGTAGGCAAAATACAATTAGGTGCTACTTGGGCTTATGTTGCAGTTGAAAGAAGTGTTGTTAAAAAAGCCTTAAAGAAACTTTCACAAGATAAGTTAAAAGGTCGAAACGTAAGAACTCGCCAAATACTAGACTAAGTAGAAAGCTAAAATAAATCTGTATATAATAACCACTGTTGTTATATACAGATATCAATAATATTGTTAATATAAATTTTAAGCGTTACTCAATAATGTTAAGTAAGGAATAAAAATGGCAGTTGAAAGTCGGTTTGTTGTCATTCGACACGGTGTAGAGGTTCAAACATTCATGGACAAAAAAGCAGCAGATGATTACGATAAAATGCTTGATATGGCAGACAGTTTAACTGCTATGTTAGACTCTACTCCTTTTGATCTAAGCGACGAAGTTAAAGAAGATTTAAGTATCTACTTAGCGCAAAACCGTGAAGATGTACTTGTAGCCTTACAAGCCAAAAAAGCTAAACCAGCGCCTAAAGCTGCAATAGAAGAAGTAACCGTTGAAGAAACTATTACGACTGACACTGTAGATGAAGCAGTAGAAGTTGTTAAAGAAAAGCCTGCAGCTAAAAAAGCAGTTAGAAAAACCAAAAGCAAAACAGCAAGTGACATTGCAAATACCCCAGCTTAATAAACAGCTACAGATTAACGTTAATTGTTAATTGTTAATTGTTAATTGTTAATTGTTAATAATGGGTATAACGTGAAAATTGATTATAAAATTGTTCGTAGTGCTAAACGTAAAACTATAGCACTACAAATAAAACAGAATGAAGTCATTGTGAGAGCACCTAAAGGTGTTTCTCATGAATATATTCAATTACTTATAAACGATAAAGCACAATGGATCCTGAATAAACTTGCCAATCAAAGGCAGGTCATTGCCACCCCACTCCCTACTTATCTTCCTAATAGCACGGTTCTGATTTACGGTATTGAAAAAAAACTTCAAATTGAATATCAAAGAAGTAAGCCTGATGAAGCCTTAAACCTTACCGATCATGAAATAAATTTAAAACTTCCTCTGTATGTACAAAAAAAGTCAGATGATCATGACTATCTCGTTACTCAAATAAAAAAACAGCTAGCCGCTTGGATGAAAGCAAAAGCAGAAAATTATTTATCGTATAGATTAGACGAACTTTCAAAACAACTAAAAATTACTCCAGCTTCATATCAAGTAAAGCGTTACAAAGCTCGTTGGGGTAGCTGTAATAACAAACATGAACTCAGCTTTAACTACTTATTAGTGATGGCTCCTGCTTGGGTATTTGATTACGTGATTGTGCACGAGCTCTGTCATATTAAGCACTTAAATCATTCAGCAAACTTTTGGGCATTAGTGAAAAAACATATGCCAAACTATAAAGATGCCAATCAGTGGTTAAAGCAGCATCAAGCTAAAATGCATTGGTGATAACTCGCTAACCTCTTCGCTTCATATCAACTTCAACTTTCATGCATTGTAAAACTCACAAAACCTAACCTTATTCAGAAAATTAACTATCCTGAACTCGGTTTAAGATATTTTTAATTCATTGAAATTATTACGAATAAAATTTAACTTATACTCTAACTTGATAGTTTTTCTTTCTTCAAGGCAAATTTCGCATCAATAGTTAGCCGTTTATTAATAAATAAAAACACCTGATAAACGGAACTTACGATATCAAAAACACTCTAAAAAGGTATGAATGAAATAAAAGCTTCTGTCGTACATCTGCTATATATAAATGATGGCACAGAAATCGCTTTATGATCACTGCAAGCGCTTAGTCCTATTGAATATTTAAACTATGTGACTAAGGCAATATCATTTAAACAATGTGTTCAGTTAAATTTAAGGTGGGTACTACCATGAAACTTTATAGAGATAATTTTACAATGGCTGTTATATACATTGCGTCAACCGCTTTATCTATATTCACTATTTGTTATTTAATGGTATAAAACCGTTAATAGTGAATATGTTTTCTATATAACAACCGACTCTAAATAACGTCATTAAGTGTTAAGTCGTTTAATTTACTCTCAAATATTTGACTGTATAAAAGCTTTAATATTTGATATTGAATTAAACTTCTGGATACTTTTAGCTGTTTTTTCAGTTTAATATTCACAAACACATTCTTTTATTCAAAAATCATCTGTTTTATTCAATTAACCACTACCCTTTATTCAAAACTAGGGTTGACAGAGGCCTCTAATTCAGGCATTTTACGCACCATGAATACATTAATCAGCACAGCTATTATTATTATTACTAACACTACTACCATTATTTGGACGGTAGTCGCTGGCTAATGTAAAAACGAAAGATTTTATTAAAGCCCGTGACCTAAACTTCACGGGCTTTTTTGTATTTAAGAGGAATTAAAATGCGTGTATTAAAATTTGGTGGTTCGTCATTAGCAAATGCAAGTAAGTTTTTGCAAGTTGCAGCAATCATCAAAGATCAGAGTTCAACAACACCAGTAGCTGTAGTAGTTTCTGCTCCTCAAGGTGTAACGAATCACTTAGTTGCTATGGCTGAAAACATTAATGATGAAGCCAAGCTAGCCTCTGACTTACACTCATTTAGAACTGCTATTGATACCATTATTAATGATTTAAGCGCGCAACTTACTAGCTTTAATCGAGAACATTCAGAGCAAACCTTAGCAAAATGGGAACATAGTTTAGGCCAGTACCTTAAAGGTGCAAACATGCTTTCATTCTGCCCTGAGCATATCAGAGCTATCATCATCAGTATGGGTGAAAGATTAAGTGTTGCTTTACTTCAATCGGTACTTGTTGCTCAAAACGAAAAAGTTTCAGTATTAGCGCCTGAAGAGTTTTTATTTACTAACGATGTTTCTCTTAATGCTGTAGCTGACTTAGTTAAATGTAGAACAACATTCCAAAGTGTTTATTCTACTTTAGAAAACATTGCTCTTATGCCTGGTTTCATCGGTGTAAATAGTGAGAAGCAAGTAACAACACTTGGTCGTAATGGTTCAGATTATTCAGCTGCTGTTTTAGCGGTTTGTGCTCAAGCTGAATGTTGTGAAATTTGGACAGATGTAGACGGTGTTTACAACGCAGACCCTCGTGTAATTAAAGAAGCGTCTTTACTTGATTACTTATCATATCAAGAAGCTATGGAGCTTTCATACTTCGGCGCAAGTGTTTTACATCCTAAAACGATTGGTCCAATCGCTCAGTACCATATTCCTTGTTTGATCAAAAACACTGGCAATCCACAAGCGCCAGGTACATTAATTGCGAACGAAAATGATCAACAGAAAAAAGTAAAAGCTATTTCAAACCTTGATAACTTAACTATGGTTAACGTTTCTGGTCCAGGTATGAAAGGCATGGTCGGTATGGCAAGTCGTGTATTTGCTACAATGAGTCGTGAAAACATCTCATTAATTCTTATCAGTCAATCTTCAAGTGAATACTGCATTAGCTTTTGTATATATTCAGACGATGCTGAACGTGCAAGAACAAGCTTACAAGAAGAGTTTGAATTAGAACTACTTAATGGTTTATTAGAGCCATTATCGTTAACAAGCAAGTTATCAATTGTATCGCTAGTAGGCGATGGCATGCACCAGCAACGTGGTGTAGCAGCTAAGTTCTTCAGTTCATTAGCGCAAGCACAAGTTAACGTAGTTGCTATTGCACAAGACTCATCTGAAAGAAGTATCTCTGTTGTAATAGAAGAAGATAAATGTACTGATGCAATGAAAGTAAGTCATCAAAACTTCTTCTCGCATAAACCAACAATCGACGTATTTATGGTAGGTTGTGGTGTTGTAGGTAGCGAGCTTATTGATCAAATAGCACGTCAACAATCTAAACTAACTAAACAAAACATTGTTGTTAAAGTATACGGTTTAGCGAACAGCAAAGGTATGGTTTTTGACTCTGAAGGTATCGACTTAGAAAACTGGAAAGAGACTTTAGGTAAAGATGCAGTTCCTGTAACCGCTGAAAACTTAAAGAAATTCGTTCGTGAAAATCATCTAATTAACCCTGTATTAGTAGACTCTACTTCTAACGAAGCTATTGCTATGAGCTACGTAGACTTCTTAAACGAAGGCTTCCACGTAGTTACACCAAACAAAAAAGCGAATACAGATTCTTGGGAATATTACCAAGCACTTCGCACAGCTGCTCAACAATCTAACCGTAGATTTTTATACGAAACTACGGTTGGTGCTGGCTTACCAGTAATCGATACTTTCCAAAGCTTATTAAAAGCAGGTGATGAATTACTACGTTTTGAAGGCATTTTATCAGGCTCATTGTCATACATGTTTGGCAAATTGGAAGAAGGTATGCCGCTTTCACAAGCAACAGGCATAGCTAAAGACAACGGCTTTACAGAACCTGATCCAAGAGATGACTTAAGTGGTATGGATGTAGCGCGTAAGTTACTTATCATGGCACGTGAAGCCGGCATGAAATTAGAACTTTCAGACATCAACATCGAATCAGTATTACCAAGCACATTTGATGCAAGTGGCGATGTAGATACTTTCATGGCTAACTTAAAATCAATTGATGTTGAGTTTAACCAACGCGTTGAAGCAGCTAAAGCTGAAGGTAACGTATTACGTTACATCGGTAATATTATCGACGGACAATGCCAAGTATCTATTGAAGCGGTTGGCACAGACCACCCACTTTATAGTATTAAAGACGGTGAAAATGCTTTAGCTATTCACAGTCGTTACTACCAACCATTACCATTCGTTTTACGTGGTTACGGTGCGGGTGCTGCAGTTACTGCTGCTGGTGTATTTGGTGACTTACTAAGAACTTTAGCATGGGAGCAACAGCACTAATGTCTGTTTCTGTTTTCGCGCCAGCATCTATTGGTAATTTAAGTGTTGGTTTTGACATATTAGGTTTAGCCGTTAAACCTATTGATGGCACATTATTAGGTGATGTTGTTTCCGTGGAAGCAGCAACTGAAGACAGCTTGGTCGTTATTGGCGAATTTGCTAATAAGCTACCTGGCGCACCAACCGACAATATCGTATGGCACAGTCTTTTGCTTTTTAATAAAGCAATGGAAAAAGCAGGCCATAAAGTTGAACCTGTAAAAATGGTTCTTGATAAGAAAATGCCTGTAGGCAGCGGACTAGGTTCAAGTGCTTGTTCTGTGGTAGCAGCATTAGAAGGTTTAAATGCTTATTACCAAAAAGCTCATAACTTATCAGAAGCTTATTTTTGCAAAAAAACAATGCTTTTCATGATGGGTCAAATGGAAGCTCAAATCAGTGGTAGCCTGCATTATGATAATGTTGCACCATGCTATTTGGGCAACTTACAGCTTATGGTGCCGAACGAGCAAGTTATCTGTAAAGCCTTACCTGGTTTTGAAGAGTGCTATTACGTTATGGCTTACCCTGGTATTGAAGTATCAACTAAAGCAGCTAGAGAAGTTTTACCGACTAGCTACAGTAGAAAAGATGCGATTGAATTTGCTCAAAACCTAGCAACATTTGTTGATGCTTGTCATCGTAACGATAAGCTAGAAGCTTTTGCTGTAGTAAAAGATGTTATAGCAGAACCTTACAGAGAACATTTATTACCTAAGTTTAGCGACGCTAAAGAACATCTTATAGCGCAAGGTGCATTAGCTGCAGGTATTTCAGGTTCAGGTCCTACACTTTTCAGTGTATTTGAATCTAAAGAGCTAGCGCAAGAAATGGCTAAATGGCTTAAAGTTAACTACCTACAAACAGACTTAGGCTTTGTTCATGTTTGTAAAGTTGATGATGTAGGCGCATGTGTTTTATAAGTTGCTCTTGATTACAGAATGAATAATGTAACGACTTAATATATACTAATCGACCCTCGCGGCTGGTTAGCAACAAAAAAATTAGTAGGAAATATAAATAGTGAAATTTTATAACCTTAAAGAAAATGATGAAACTATCAGTTTTGCTGGTGCAGTAAAACAAGGTTTAGGTAGAAATCAGGGATTATTTTTCCCACAAGAAATCCCTAAACTAGATAACATTGAAGAGTTACTCGCTATGCCATTAGTAGAGCGTAGCGTTCAGGTTTTATACCCTTTTGTAAGTGAAGATTTAACAAAAGAGCAATTAACTGACATCGTAACTTCAGCATTTAATTTCCCTGCTCAAATTCAACCAATTAGCGAAGATCGTGCAATTTTAGAATTGTTCCATGGTCCAACATTAGCTTTTAAAGATTTTGGTGCTCGCTTTATGGCTAAGTGTTTACAAACATTTAGCAAAGACAAAAAAATTACTATTTTAACAGCGACATCTGGTGATACTGGCGCTGCAGTTGCTCATGCTTTTCACGGTATACCAAACATTCGTGTTGTTATCATGTATCCAAAAGGCAAAATCAGCTTACTTCAAGAAAAAATGTTTACAACTCTTGGTGGTAATATTGAAACAATCGCTGTTGAAGGCGACTTTGATGACTGTCAGGCATTAGTTAAAAAATCATTTGATGATGAAGAACTTAAAACAACGATTGGTTTAAACTCAGCTAACTCAATTAACATTAGCCGTTTATTAGCTCAAATTTGTTATTACTTTGAAGCAGTTGCTCAATTGACTCGCCAAAAAGGAAATACGAAATTAGACAACATCATATTCTCTATTCCAAGTGGTAACTTTGGTAACCTTACAGCCGGCTTATTTGCTAAAGCTTTAGGTTTACCAATCAAGCGTTTTATCGCTGCGACTAACGAAAATGATACCGTTCCTCGTTATTTAGAGACAGGCGAATGGACACCTCACGATACGGTTGCAACTATTTCTAACGCTATGGATGTTAGTAACCCTAACAACTGGCCACGTGTAGAACATATGTTAAAAAGCGGCATAGTGCCTGAAGACAGTGTTAGCTCTGTATCAATTGACGAGCAACAAACTCAAATCACTATGATCCAATTAGCTAAATTAGGTTACATCAGCGAACCTCATGCAGCCGTTGCTTTTAAAGCATTACAATACGGTGCTCAAGACAACGAATTTGGTGTATTTTTAGGTACAGCTCATCCAGCTAAATTTAAAGATGTAGTAGAAAGCACATTAGGCCAACCTATTGGTTTACCTAAAGAGCTTGCTGATTGTGCAACTGAAACTATTCTTTCGGTTGATATGGCAGCTGACTTCAGCGAATTACGTAAATATTTATTAGCTAAAGCTTAGACTTCTAGTATAAATAAAAGCTAAACTAAAAATATAAAATTAAGGCAGCCAATTGGTTGCCTTTTTTGTATCCGTATATCTAATACCAAACGGATTAAGTAAAAAATTTTAAAGGTAAACATTTCATGAAAACACTTCCTCAGTGGCAAACTATTATTGAACAAGAACAAAGTAAACCCTACTTCAAAGAGCTGACACAAAACATAGCCAGCCAACGTGAAAGCGGTGAAATAATTTATCCTAATCAAGCTGATGTATTTAACGCTTTTAGCTATACCGATTTGGCTGATGTGAAAGTCGTGATCCTTGGACAAGATCCTTATCACGGTTGTAATGAAGAAAATACACCTCAGGCTCACGGATTAGCATTCTCAGTCGCTCGCGGCTTTAAAGTGCCACCATCACTCGTTAATATGTATAAAGAGCTAACAACAGATGTAGAGGGCTTTGTAACACCTCAACATGGCAATTTAAGTGCTTGGGCTGAACAAGGCGTATTATTACTAAATACTGTACTTACGGTTAAAAAAGCTAACGCACACTCTCATGCTAAATTAGGTTGGGAAAAATTTACCGATGCGATTATTCAAGAAATTAATACACACAACAAAGGCTGTGTATTTATTTTGTGGGGTAGCCATGCGCAGAAAAAAGGAAAAAATATTGATGACATAAATAAAGGTGGTAAACACTTAGTATTAGCAGGTCCTCATCCTTCTCCTCTTTCAGCATATCGTGGTTTTTTTGGTTGTCAGCATTTTTCAAAAGCCAATACCTGGTTAACTGAAAATAACCATACGCCTATTGATTGGAAAATTACTTAACGTATACCTCGATAATTTAACCCGAACAAAGGTTAATTTAGTATGATATTAAATAGATCAGCATCACCTCATTGTAAATAAGAGATAACTAGTGGAATTTATTGTTGTAATTGCCGTATTAATATTAGCTTGGCTAATTTGGCAACTGTTTAAAGCAAAGCAATACACGCGCTTTAAAGTGCTTATAGAAACAGAATTGAAACCTAAGGTGATAGCAAAAATAATTGAAGATTTGAATGACAACAGATCTGAGCTATTTCCGAATAATGCCATACACGAACAAGCGGCACTGTATTACTGGACACAATACAAAGGACGTATTTTAAAAGCTGCGTTAATTCACGAAATAATTGATGAAGAATGGTTGAAGAGCACAGGTAACTTAAGAAACAGTCAGCACCTTTTTCATGTAGAGCAAGAGTATTTATAACTTATAAAAGCCAATACTCATGCTCTTAAAAAAGCTAACCTATCTAGATTAGCTGATACGTTGGAATTGAATATCCCAAACGCCATGACCTAAACGTTGACCACGATTTTCAAACTTAGTTAGCGGACGTGAATCAGGACGCGGTACGTAGTCACTTGTTTCTGACAAGTTTTTATAGCCTGGTGCTGAATTCATATCTTCAAGCATACATTCCGCATAGTTTTCCCAATCTGTTGCCATATGAAATACACCGTCAGACTTTAGCTTTTGACGGATTGTTTCAACAAATTCTGGTTGTACAATTCTGCGTTTATGATGCTTCTTTTTATGCCAAGGATCAGGGAAGAATAACTGTACCGTAGTTAATGAACCATCAGGAATACAATCAGCTAAAACTTCAATCGCATCATGCTCATAAACTTTAAGGTTATTAACGCCCTCTTCCTGCGCTAACGAAATACAAGCACCAACACCTGGTCTATGTACTTCTACACCAATAAAGTTTACTTCAGGCGCATTCTTAGCCATTTCAACAAGGGACTTGCCCATACCAAAACCTATTTCTAAAACAACAGGGTTGGTATTACCAAATAACGCTTCAGCATTAATTAAACCATCGCTATGACTTAACCCCATAACACCCCAAAAATCTTCAAGGGCTTTCGCTTGGCCATTAGTTAATCGACCTTCTCGCTTAACAAAACTACGTACTTTTCTAATGTACTTACCTTCTTGTTCAGCTTGCTCAATGGTTTTATGGTTTCTTTCTTCAGTCATAACGTTTCTTAATTTATTAAAAGGTTAAATAGGATATGTTCAAAACATGCATAAGGGCACATTATAATGGCTTATTTGCTAACAATATAGTGGTTAGCAAATAAGTCGATTAATCGAAATAGACTATGCAGCCCACCAAACATCGTATAATGCGCTTACTGAAACAGCTTTAGCGCCATTCTCAGTTAACCATTTCTCAACACTTGTGCGGTGCTCTTCAGTACATTTACCTAGTTTTTGCGTACAAACTAAGCCATGCCATAAAGTATCGCCTTCACCACCAAAACCTAAGCCTTGTGGTTCAATTGCTTCAGCGAAAAATTTATTCATAAAAGTATCAACTTGCTCGTCAGTACTTTTTTCATCTAATGTAAAGCCAATGTCAAAACCTAACTCTTGATACTCTTCAACACGTAATTTTTTACGTAAACGACGGTTTCTATTTTTTGCATTAATTTTCATTGATGATCCTTAAAAGTGTCATATTTTACTCAGAGATTATTTGCACGCTTAATAAGATATTAGCAGTACAAGGGCGAGAGGATAATGGTTACCCAAATTATTGCAAGATTATTTAGCGTTTAACACCACACAATAACAAATTGAGACCCCCTCTATTATTAGCTACACTAACGCCCCTATGACAAATACTATAAAAATATCTCCGACTTCAGCCAAGAAATTTGGCTCACAAGTTGTTGAGTGGTATCACAAACAAGGTAGAAAGCACCTACCTTGGCAGCAAAACAAAACCCCTTATCGCGTATGGATTTCAGAAGTTATGTTGCAACAAACACAAGTTGCTACAGTAATTCCTTACTACCAACGTTTTATGGAAAGCTTTCCCACCATTACAGACTTAGCAAATGCTGATGAAGATAAAGTATTACATCATTGGACAGGCTTAGGTTATTACGCTCGCGCCAGAAACCTGCATAAAGCCTCAAAAATAATGGCTGAGCAATATAAAGGCGAGTTTCCCTTAACAATAGAAGAAGTAGTAGCTCTTCCAGGCATTGGTCGCTCAACTGCAGGCGCAATATTAAGCTTAGCCTTAAATCAGCATCATGCAATACTCGATGGTAATGTAAAACGTGTTTTAGCGCGATGCTACACAGTAGACGGCCATAACGGCCAAGCTAAATACGAAAAAGCCCTATGGCCAATAGCTGAAACACTAACACCTAAAGAATCTGTTGCTCAGTTCAATCAAGCAATGATGGACTTAGGCTCGCTTATTTGTACGCGTAGCAAGCCTAAATGTGATGAATGCCCTCTTCAATCAGGTTGTTTAGCTTATTCATTAAACGAACAAGCTAACTACCCACAGAAAAAGCCTAAAAAAGTCACACCAGAAAAAAGCACTATTATGGTTATTCCACGTGTTAACGATGAAGTACTTATGGAAAAGCGCCCTCCTACAGGTATATGGGGTGGATTATGGTGTTTTGTAGAAGTTGAAACATTAGAAGATATCAATCCATTACTCGAAACATTGAACTTAAAAGCTAATGGTCAGCAAACATTACCTGAGTTTAGACATACTTTCAGCCACTTTCATTTAGATATAACAGCAGTAATAGTTGATTGTGAAAGAATAAACGGCATAACAGAACATGAAATAAACGAAATAGATCAGCAACAATGGTATGATCTAACCAAACAATCGTCAGTAGGATTAGCCGCTTCCACTAAAAAGCTAATAACCCAACTAACACTTGAACATTATTAATAAAATTTATTAACAAAGAGAACATTATTATGAGCCGCACCGTTTTATGTCAGCACTTAAATAAAGAAGCCGAAGGATTAGGTTATCAACTTTACCCAGGTGAGGTAGGTAAAAGAATTTTCGATAATATTAGTAAAGAAGCTTGGACTCTTTGGCAAAAAAAACAAATCATGCTAATTAATGAGAAAAAAATGAACATGATGGAAGCAAACGACCGTGCATTTTTAGAAAAAGCTATGATTGAATATCTTTTTGAAGGAAAAGAACCAGAAATCGAAGGCTACGTTCCTGTTCAAAAGTAAGCGTTAAAATATAGAACTAACTAGCTGCTGTGTAAAAATCACCTAAAGATAGACGTTAAAGGCAGCAACAAGTAGAAAAAACAATCAAACAACACTTTTTTATAAAAAAAGTGTTGACTGATAAAAAGAAAAACAGTCTAATAGCGCCCGTCTTCAAGGCAAAGCTAAAAAGACGAAAGATTTAGAAAAAGCCCCGATAGCTCAGTTGGTAGAGCAGAGGATTGAAAATCCTCGTGTCCCTGGTTCAAATCCGGGTCGGGGCACCATTTTACAGAGTAGGTGTTTATTAATTTAATAAATGTTTATTCGGTGCCAAGATAGATTAGTTAACTATTAATTTATCGCACACAGCTTTGTGTGCCGACTTAGCTCAGTTGGTAGAGCAACTGACTTGTAATCAGTAGGTCGCCAGTTCGACTCCGGCAGTCGGCACCATTCATAACGAAGCCCTAACATTTGTTAGGGCTTTTTTATTTCTCAGATTAATATGCTTACCCGAAAAATAAGCAGGTCGCCAGTTCGGTTTAAACCAAAGGCAGTCAGTAGCATTTATAAGAAAACCCTAATATTTATTAAGGATTTTTTATTTCAAAGGTTAATATGTTAATCCGATAAGTAAGCAGGTCGCCAGTTCGGTTTAAACCAAAGGCAGTCGACAGCATTTATAAGAAAACCCTAATATTTGTTAAGGCTTTTTTATTTCAAAGGTTAATATGTTAATCCGATAAGTAAGCAGGTCGCCAGTTCGGTTTAAACCAAAGGCAGTCGACAGCATTTATAAGAAAACCCTAATATTTGTTAAGGCTTTTTTATTTCAAAGGTTAATATGTTAATCCGATAAGTAAGCAGGTCGCCAGTTCGGTTTAAACCAAAGGCAGTCGACAGCATTTATAAGAAAACCCTAATATTTGTTAAGGCTTTTTTATTTCAAAGGTTAATATCCATCAGCCTACAACTGATGAAGTAGAGAATACAATTGAATCAACTCTGTTGATTCGGTGCCAAGATAGTTAGTTCAATGAACATAATTATCGCACACGTTTTCGTGTGCCGACTTAGCTCAGTTGGTAGAGCAACTGACTTGTAATCAGTAGGTCGCCAGTTCGACTCCGGCAGTCGGCACCATTCCTTCGTAGGAAGCATCAAGCCCTAACCTCGGTTAGGGCTTTTTTGTATCTAAGATTAAATGCTTACCCGAAAAATAAGTAGGTCGCCAGCTCGGTTTAAACAGCTGGCAGTCGACACTATTCATTCCTAGGAAGTATCAAGCCCTAACTTCGGCTAGGCGTTTTTGTATCTACCGATAAGTGCTTACCCGAAAAATAAGCAGGTCGCCAGCTCGGTTTAAACAGCTGGCAGTCAGCAGCATTTATAAGAAAAACCTAACATCTGTTAAGGTTTATTTATTTCTAAGATTAATATGCTAACCCGAAAAATAAGTAGGTCGCCAGCTCGGTTTAAACAGCTGTCAGTCAACACTATTCATTCCTAGGAAGTATCAAGCCCTAACTTCGGCTAGGCGTTTTTGTATCTACCGATAAATGCTTACCCGAAAAATAAGCAGGTCGCCAGTTCGGTTTAAACCACTAGCCGTCGACACCACCCCTTTGTTAAAAGCATCAAGTCATAACCTCAATTAAGTCTATTGCTCTAATGATTAATAGAATTATAAACGAGGTAACATTCACATGTTATAACTCACTAACAGTAACTAAAGTTATTTAATTTTTTTCTCATATAATTATAAATTTAAGCTCTAATTAACTAAGATCAAGCTTAGTTTATAAAGACAACCTTATTATCTGACCATCTAATCAAGTTGTATTAATAGAACCTTTAGTTATAGTGCAATAAAAGCTGTTTTTAAATGGCTGATATATTGTTATATTGTAACGGTTTTAATTCAACAACTGCTATTAGTGACTATTCAAAAACAAGAATGAAGAATTCTCTTATACGAATCTACCTTAATAAGAACGTTCTCCGCATCTAAAACTAGTCTCTGATCATAGTAGCAATAAATTTATTCATACTATGTGATTCCGAGCATTAAAATCTTAAACACTTTAAGGTTTTAATTAACTAGAACAATAAGATAAGAAATAAACATGAAACTTAAAATTATTAAAGCGTTTGCTGTAATATTTTTGCCGCTTTCAATAGCGTCATCAGTTAATGCATCAGCAATTAAACAGACCAAAGGCGATTTTGAAGACAAATTTCGTCAACTAGAAGAAGTTCTTCCTACACCCAATGTCTACCGAAATGCAGCGGGTGAGCCAGGTGAGAATTATTGGCAACAAAAAGTTGACTATAAAATCAAGGCATCACTTGATGAAGAAAAACGCCGTATAACAGCCAGTGAAAAAATTACATACCAAAATAACTCTCCGTACAAGTTAAAGTACTTATGGGTGCAATTAGATCAAAACATCTTCAAAGAAGACTCTATTGCTAATATGGCAAACAACTTTGGTGGTATTGGTCGTCGTGGTCCATACACAAAAACAGGTGATGCAGAAACACCAGCAAAAATTAGTTTAGGTGAATTACGTCGCCAGCAATTTATGGCTGATAACGAATTAGGTTATGAAATTAGTGCTATTAAAGACAGCAGAGGCAGAAAGCTAGACTTTACTGTTGTTGGTACGCAAATGCGTATCGACCTACCTAAGCCTGTAAAATCAGGTGGTAACGTTGAGTTTTCTATCGACTTCGCTTTCAACATTGTTGAAGAAGATGCAGTGTCAGCACGTTCAGGTTACGAACATTTTGAAAAAGACGATCGCGAAGGCGGTAACGACATTTTCTTACTAGCACAATGGTTCCCTCGCCTTCACGCCTATACAGATTACGAAGGTTGGAATAACAAAGAATTCTTAGGTCGTGGTGAGTTCACGCTAGAATTTGGTAATTATGAAGTAGAGATTGAAGTTCCTGCGGATCATATCGTTAGTGCTACAGGTAAATTAGCTAACCCTAAAGATGTACTAACAAGAACGCAACGTAATCGTTTAGAAAAAGCTGAAACATCTAAGCGCCCAGTATTTGTTGTTACTGAAGAAGAAGCTTTAGAAAACGAGAAAGAAGGCACTAACAAGCGTAAAACCTGGAAGTTTAAAGCTGACAATGTACGTGACTTTGCTTGGGCTTCTTCACGTAAGTTTATGTGGGATGCTAAAGGTTATAAACAAGGTGGCGATGATATGCCATTTGTTATGGCAATGTCTTTCTATCCTAAAGAAGGTGGAGATCTTTGGAAGAAGTACTCTACAGAATCTATTGTTCATACAATGGAGGTTTACTCTCGCTACTCGTTTGACTACCCATACCCAACAGCCCAATCAGTTAATGGCCCTGTAGGTGGAATGGAATATCCGATGATCACTTTTAATGGACCACGTACTGAGTTACAAGACGATGGTTCTCGCACTTATTCACAAGCTGAAAAACGCTTCTTAATTGGTGTTGTCATTCACGAAGTAGGTCACATTTATTTCCCTATGGTGGTTAACTCTGACGAACGTCAATGGACTTGGATGGACGAAGGCTTAAACAGCTTCTTAGATGGTATTGCTGGTCGTGAATGGGATCCTACAATTCCTTGGGGAGTTGAACCTCGCGATATTACTGGTTACATGAAGTCTCAAAACCAGGTACCAATTATGACACAGTCTGACAGCGTTTTACGTTTAGGCCCTAATGCTTATACAAAACCTGCTGCTGCACTTAACGTTTTACGTGAAGTGATTTTAGGTCGTGAACTATTTGATTTTGCTTTCAAAGAATATGCTGCTCGCTGGAAGTTCAAACGCCCTACTCCATCTGACTTTTTCCGTACAATGGAAGAAGCATCTGGTGTTGATTTAGATTGGTTCTGGCGTGGTTGGTTCTACTCTACAGATCACGTAGATATCTCAATAGATAAAGTATATAAAATGCGTTTAGATACTCATAATCCAGATATTGATTACGGTCGTTTACGTCAAATTGAACTGGATAAGCCGTCTTCATTATTTGTTGAACGTAACAAAGCAGAAGGTAAAGAGTTGTGGGTTGATCGTAACTCTGACGTAACTGATTTTTACGACGAAAACGATCGTTTCACCGTTACAAATAAAGAACGTAATAAGTACAATAAATTCTTAAAAGGTTTAAAGCCTTGGGAAGTTAAAGCGCTAGAACGTGCAGTGAAAGAAGATAAAAACTATTACGTATTAGAGTTCTCAAATCTTGGTGGTTTAGTTATGCCAATTATTTTAGAGCTAACATATAAAGATGGTTCAAAAGAAAGTCAGTACATTCCTGCTGAAATTTGGCGTAGAACACCAAAACACGTGAGTAAACTTGTCGTGAGCGATAGCGACAAAGAGTTAGTTAGTGTTACTGTTGATCCAGGTTGGGAAACTGCTGATGTTGACGTAGAGAACAATCACTACCCACGTCAAATAATTCCAACACGTGTTGAAGCATACAAAGCTAAGAAGAGCACAGCTAAAGTTAGTCGCGATATCATGAAAGATATAAAAACAGAACTTAAAACCGAAGAAGATGATGAAACAGAAGATAAGAAGGACAAATAATGTCTAAAAGTTTAATCATTTTTATAGCTGTTTTTCTAATGGTGGTAACAAGTATCGCTTCTACAAACGTAGCGTTTGCGCACCAACAAAAAGCAGCTGAAACAACGGTAACCTTTAACAAACGCTCTGGTCAATTAGAGGTATCACATAGATTTTACATGCATGACACTGAGCATGCAGTTCAATCATTATTTGATAAGAATGCTGACATCATTAACCTAAAGAAAACACAGCAGCAATTTGCTGACTATGTGGCTAAGCAATTTTTAGTTCGCTCTTTAGCAGATGAAGAACTGCCTTTAACTTCTGTGGGTTATGAAGTAGAAGGTAAGTTTTTCTGGGTGTATCAAGAAACAGCAATACCAACTGGACTAGATGGTTTGAAGTTGTTTAATGGTACATTACGCGATCTTTGGCCAACACAAATCAATATGGTTAATATTGAAGGTAAAGACAAAATTCGTACTTTATACTTTAGCGACAACAAAGACTGGTTAATAACGAAATTTAACTAATCTATTGCTTATGCTATACAGGTATTAATTTGATTTTGACCTGAGTTAGCTCTGTGCTTTTTACAAAACATGATAAAGATATTATTGTATTTGTAGTTAAGCGAGCGACCACAGTTGGTATCATTAATAACAAAGCCTTAACAGAAATGTTGAGGCTTTTTTTATCTGAAATTGATAACTTTAAAAAACACTAACCCATGGATGTATTGTAATTATTTTGATCTACAATAAATTATTCGCTTTCTTAATAATGGTGACTACTATTTACATTAAAGGTACATTTTTGTTGAACGATCGGTTAGGATAATTCTAAATGTTACAAATTGTGTATATCTTTTCTATGGAAGGTAATTAATGACTCGTATTCGCCAGTACACTCTTATTTTAACTTTCTTATATCTATTCTTTTCGTTATTTTCCCGCGCGACCCATGCGGAGATCCCGACACAAATTATTAAAGATGATGTGATCAAACTTGAACAATTTGAAATGGGATATTTTGTCGACAGCAAACAAGACATGACTTTTACTGAGGTACAGCAGCAAGAATTTAAATTAGCACCTAATGCATTATCTTTAGGCACTACGTCTAAAACGACCTGGTCTAAAATAAAGCTTAATAATGCAAACACATCAACAATAAAGGTTTACCTTCATCATCCTTACGCTTATCACAATAGTAAACTAGAACTCTATGAAGTTATTGATGGCAAACTAGTACGTGAGCGTTTACTTGATATGGACAACAGAGAAACTCAAGAGTGGATGTATCGTGGTAGTGGTGTATTTGATATTACCTTGAAGCCCTCTCAACATAAAACGTTGTTTGTTAAAAGCGTGGCCTTTTCACACCAGTGGTATGCACTTAATATTTATAACGAAGATCAATCAAAAAGAGTGCTACTAGGTCAATACACCGACATTGCATTAGCCGTTGGAATGCTGTTAGCACTTATCATTTATAACTTTTTATTATTCTTTACCTCACGTTTAAGAGAGCATTTTTATTACGCCTGTTATCTCGTTTCTGGCGGTTTTTGGATTGCCCTTTCTTATGGGTTAATCGCAGACCTTTTTAATGTGTACGGTACCAATATCCTCAAATGGCATTTATCTCTAGTTTGCATGCCTATATTCTTATTGTTGTTCATGATGAATATTTTTGAAACCAAGAAAAAATATCCTATTGAACATTGGGCATTATTATCCATTCTTGCTTTATTGATCGTAGATTTAGTTTATGGCCTATTTGATATTATTACCGCACTTAACTATGCCAGCACTTTAGCTGCAATAATGATGTTTGTTAGCCTTTCAGTAACGCTTTCAATGCTGGTTCGAAAACAGCCTATCGCTCTTTTCTTTTTAATTGGTCATGGGTTATTTGTAATATTTAGCACCTGCGCTGTGCTTTTTTATAAAGGCAAAGCAGATTTTGGTTATATCAACAGTCATGGAGTCGGTATTGGAATACTGCTAGAAGCTCTTGTCCTGTCGCTTATTATTGCTTACCGCATTCGTATGTTAGAGAAGTTGAAGTCATCTCAAGCAGACTTACAACTGCTGGCTACAACGGACCCTTTAACTCAATTATTTAACCGACGTTATTTCAGTGATGCTGCTAACTTGTTATTAAAGCAAGCTATCCGTACTCAACAAGCGACTTCTATCGTTATTATTGATATAGACCTCTTCAAAAAGATCAACGACACTTATGGCCATGCCTCTGGAGATCAAGCCATTAAACAAGCAGCTGAAGTGATAAGAGGAAAATCTCGAGCTCAAGATGTTTTAGCTCGTTATGGTGGCGAGGAGTTTATTATTCTTATGCCGAGTACTTCAGTACACGATGCTTTTAAATTGTCAGAACGTATTAGAATCGAGTTAGAAAACACAATATTTAAAGTCGATAAAAATGAATTCAGTTTTACCATTAGCGCAGGAATTTCAGGCGTTGATTTTAAACAGCCAGACATACAAGAAACAATTAACAGGGCTGATAAAGCACTTTACAAAGCAAAAAATAACGGGAGAAATCAGTCTCAATTTTTTATATAGTTTATTTTTATATAACTGATTGTTTTCTCTTACAAACATAGAAAAATATGAACGAATATAGCCTAATGTATAAACAAAGCCTTATGCCGCTTTAAAATTTTTGCTTAATTATCTGCAATACCCTCTTCTATCGCTTACAATAAAGTTTTTCTATAACTTAACTTCTCTATGTATATCAATCCCACGTGGCGCATATTAACAATAGGTGATGGTGACTTATCCTTCTCTTGTTCTTTATTAAAGCATTATCAACCAGCAACATTAACGGCGACCATTTTTGACGATTATGCTTCGTTAACAGATAAATACAGTGCCGAGCACTATCAGCAATTACAGGCTAAAAATTGTGATGTGCTAACCCGTTTTGATGTCACCAAGAGTGAAACATGGGGAGAGTTAAACAAGCATCAATTTGATGTGGTTATTTTTCAGTTTCCACTGTTGCCTGCATTCAATTCAGTTGAAGACTTTAATCAGCAATGCGGTGATAACTTAAAAACAGTTAGCTTAAATACTTTGCACAGACGGTTACTGCGTAAATACTTATTAAATTGTTTTAATGAGTTTTTAGATAGCGAAGGCGCACAACTCGCGTTTATTACCTCAAAAGATGTGAAACCTTATCGTCAGTGGAATATCGAAGCAGCGTTAACACTGCATACTGATATTAATTATCTTGGCAATATGCCCTTTGAGATTGAAAAATTCCCAGGTTATAAAATCAGGAATGTAGACCGAGATAAACATGTAAAAGACACTCAAGGGATCAGTTATGCTTTTAGTCGTAAAAACACGACGGAGCTTGCTAGCATGCTAGTAAAACCTAAGTACTTAAGTGAAAACTATTGTACTGCATGTCGCGTTGGCCCGTTTCATACAGAGCAAGATAGAGTGAATCACCTCGCCAGCAAAAGGCATCAGCAGATGGATAGATTTGAACAGCAATGGCTTGCTGACATTAAGTAACGAGTATAGAGCCATTAAAAGTCTTAACTTTACTACTATTGTAACGCTCAGTATTCAACATATTTAAAAAGGCTAAACCATGCAGGAACATTTACAAACCCTGATCCGCTTATTACAGAAAAACGATCTAAAAGGTCTTCTTCAACATTACTTAGATTCGAGTGAGGTTCAGAATACAGCTCAATTAGGCTTTATGTTTCAACAGGGAGAGATAAAGTTATCTCATTTTGATTATTTTCAGCAGCTAGCGACAAGCTTCATTGAAGCAAAAGGTTTATCACATTCGCTTATCGCCAGAATACAAACCAGCAATACCTTAAACTTTTTTACGCCCGCACTGCAATTAGCCGATAATTTTAAAAAAGTAGACGATCATCAACGTAATGTACTTCATTATTTATTTACGAATAACAAAGTGCTTACCACCTCTGGTCAGCCACCATTCAATTATTTACGTTCGATGATGTTATTTGGCAGTAACATCACTTTATGTGATGGACTTTGCCAACGAGACAAACAAAACCTCACTCCGATAGAAGCGTATTTATTGACTAATAAAAATTTAACATCATTAGCGAATCACGAACTAACGGCGTTATTGGCTTTAATAGAAATTGAAAGTAAGCAGCAAGACGTAACTCAAGCTAATTACCCTTTATTTATTAAAACGCTGAAAGTTTTATATAAAGAACAAGCAGCACTGGCTAACAAAGGTTTACAACGTACCCTGTTAATTGCGACTTATTATACAAAGTCGATAGAAGAAGTTACTCAAGATATAGGAATAATATAAACTTAATATAAACATAGTATTGAAAGTAATAGAGGGTTATAGCATTAGTTATTTATTCTACCGTAGCGTCATTCTTAAGAGTTGAGATAAGCGTTAATATTTGCAAAAAAGTCTATCTTCCAGCTGATAAAATCAGATTAAAGTATACTGTATATTCTCATTATTTGGTCTATTATTATATAAACGCCTAAGTTGTAGAAAGTGTATATTTGACCGAAACTAATTCAAAATTAAATAAATTCATGCAACGCGATGCCGCAGTTATATTATATGGCAATGCGGTTGCAGGTATTTTAATAAGCTTATTAACCTCTAGTTTTTTAGTTTTTGCTTTTAGCTATCCCCGAATTGATCCTCTCAAAAAGATATGGTGGTGGGTGATGACCTGCCTCTTACTCATAAGATTCTTCGATATGATTTGGTGGGAAGTCAAACTCAAAAAAACACAGTTTGATGGCAATATAGCGACCATCCGCTTTATTACAGGCGCAAATTTAACAGCCTTAATGTGGTCGGTTTATCTAGTTTATTGTACTACGCAAGGTAATGATATTGAGCTAACCACAACAATTATTGCTATTGCCGCTATGGCAGGCGGCTCATCAACTGTGCTTGCAGCTCACAAATATACCGCTATTTTTTTCCCTTGTATTTTACTTACCCCTGGCTCTATAGGCTTAATATTATCAGACCAGAAACATCTTCAATTATTAGGTATTCTTGGCTTATCTTTCTCTATTGTTATGTTGGTTATTTCTAGAAACTCAGCAAAATTTACCGCTAATACTTTATTTTTAAAAAATGAAAACTCTATTTTAGTTCATCAAATGGAAGAGAAGGTTAAGCAACGTACTCATAAAATCTATGAGTTATCAAACCTAGACCCACTCACGCGCTTATTCAATAGAACGGCTTTTTTAGAACAATTAAAAGTAGTAACAACAACACCCCAAAAACCTTTTGCTTTATTGTTTATTGATCTTGATGGCTTTAAAAAGATTAATGATTCGATAGGACATAAGGCTGGTGATGATATTTTAAGAGAAACAGCAAACCGTTTGAGTCAATTTACAAAAGACTCTCAGCTTTTATGCCGTTGGGGAGGAGATGAGTTTCTCATTGTATTTTCAGATATCGATGAGGCTTCTGCTGTTGAAAAGTCCAAGCAGCTCATAGCCTTACTTTCTGAACCTCATAATACCGAAAACAGCATATTATCGGTTGGCGCAACAATAGGAATAGCTCTCTACCCTATTCATGCCAAAACAGAAGATCGTTTGATCCAGTTAGCTGATATGGCAATGTACTATCAGAAAAAACAAATGCGCTCCGCAGTATGTGTATTTACAGAAGAAATGGAAAAACTCTTTGCTTACGATTTACATTTAAAGAATGGATTAACCAAAGCCATTGAAAACAAACAGCTCAGATTGGTGTTTCAACCGATTATATGTTCTAAAACTTTAAATATAGCGGCTTTTGAAGCACTGCTCAGGTGGCAGCTTGACGATGAAAATATTCCGCCTGACGAATTTATTCCTATCGCAGAGCAATATGGTTTAATTCATGAGATAGGCGCATGGGTATTACAACACGCTTGTATGCAAGCTAAACAATGGGACAACAAACGAGAAATTATTGTTTGTGTGAATGTATCGATTATTCAGCTGCAAGATGAAAACTTTATCGGAATTGTTGAAGAAGCACTTTCAAGCAGTTTATTACCCGCCGAGTTATTGCATATTGAAATTACAGAATCGGTTTTCGCTTCTGATTTAGTTGTTATCACCAATCAAATAAAGTCACTGCAATCTATGGGGGTCCAAGTCTCTATTGATGACTTTGGTACAGGCTACTCTTCCCTTTCAGCGATGCAAGACTTAGCCGTAAACATGGTTAAAATAGATCGCTCATTTGTAAATAAAGTAGACAGCAATGGCAAGGCGATTATCTCCGCTGTAATGCATATGTCTTCAGCTCTTAACTTCACAGTAATTGCTGAAGGTGTTGAAACCGAAGAACAGTCTCAAGCGTTGTTACAGCTCGGTGTACATTACTTTCAAGGTTATTATTATTCTAGACCGATAGAAATAGAGAATATTCCAAGCTATTTGGAAAGCAAACATAGTAATACCGCTTAAAAACACCTTCTAAACATGCTTACAAACACCGCTTATAAAAAAGCCCCAACAATAATGTTGAGGCTAGTTTCTACTTCACATACTTAATATTTTTCACAACAAAATAAACAATCAATCAATAGCTTGATTCTTAGCTCTTTCTTATCTATCAAGATTAATGATGTGTATGTGTTGCTTCAGTCACTTTACTCTCAGCTGTTTGCTTAGCTTCTTTTTCAGCTGCTTTGGCTAAGGCTTTAACATGAATAATAGGTTCATTTCTTACACACATTAATGCTTCATTGAATAACTGACACGAGCCTTTAAATAAGTCTTCATCACCATTGGTGTAAGAACACGCCTCTTTTATCTGTTTATCAGCACAAGCTTGCCAAGGAGCTTGATGAGTATGAGAGTCGTGCGCATTAGCACTTGATATGCCTGCTAACAGTACAAAAAAGGTAAATGCAATTCGATTAAAAATAGTCATTATTGTGCAGTCTCACCTGTGAAACAGCCGATAAAAAGATTTTCACCAGGACCTGCTGAATGATAATGATAACCACGAACATCATCTGTATGTCCACGACACGAATCTAAATCAGTTTCTTCTTCGTTATTTTCATCTAGCATACTGTGAATAGCGTAACCATCAAGTGCATAGCCAAAAGCACCACCGTGTCCATCGGCTTCAACAGCAATAGCAGGACAAGTACCTTCGCCATGATTTGCGCCATGGTAATGATAGCCAGCAAATGGATTTACATGTCCAACACAGTCATCGAATGCAGCAATAGTATATGCACTTAAAATAGCTTCAGTAGGTGCAGCCGCATCTAGAGTTACACCATTAAAAGTTACACCAATACTGTCTCGACCAACAGCCCCAGCACTAGAACGTGCAACAGGAGTTACAGGAATTAAGAAGGTAGATTCTATGCCCTCACCTTCAGCATCACTGTAATAGTTAATATCACACTGCACACAAAAGTTATTATATTCGGCTGCTACATCAGGTCTTGCTGCTGCCTCACATGATGTTTGCGTATCAGTGATATTAATAGCACCCGTTGCTTCGTTGAATAACTGCCAGTTACTATCGCCATAAAAGCTATCTAAATTACTAACAAACTCGCCAGTAAGATCATATAACACGCCATCATCAAACCATTTACCCGCATCAACGGCTTCAGTTGAAGTGCTTTCTGGACAAAATGGACCTAGTTCACTTCGATCTGAAGGGAAACCACTCACGGTAATAGAGTAACAAGTCGATGATTCGCCATTAGATAAAGTACAAGATACTTCAGTAATAGAAGCTGACGAATCAAATTTAGTGGTATCAACAGAATAACCACTAACTTCACCTGTTGGTTCGGTTTCAGTTTCTGTTTCAATCACTACTTCGGCACTATCTTCTGAAGTTGTATTTTCTGAATCACTGCCGCCGCAACCAGCAAAAAGTAAAAGGCTTAATACAGGTACACCTAACGTTAAAACTTTATTCATGACAACTCTCTATTTATAAATTTATGTAATAGTGCATTACAATTGTGCAAGAATTGTGGAAATAGTAAGGAGATGAGAAGAAATAAGAAAATATGATCAACTTTTAACATGCCTGAATACACACTTTAAAAAAGATCTTATGCTTATATAAATATTCTAGGGATCTTACTTTTATTGTATTTACTATTTACCTTTAATTATTTCGTTATAGGTAGCTAATAGCAATCAAACAGATGAATTATATTCACTCGTCGGATGATTTTTTAACGTTTGTCACTATTCTTGCAAGGATATATTATTATCTTGTTTTTAAATCTCCCCGATTGAAAAGCATTTTATATTTTTGGACGCCATTTGAGCGTCCTTTTTTTTTCTTATTTTTTCGATATATTAAATAAGAAAAGAACACTTTCATTACCTATTTATAAGTACTTCCTTTCAATAAATATTTAACTGCACTTCACATTTAGCCTTACTGAATGGGCAACACAAGTGAATATTACTCAGTTCATGGATGATTTTTTAGCATTTGTGATCAACGATACTTCTTAATAATATGAATGTGTTTTGAATCTTCCTGATTCATCAAACAAGGTGTTATTTTAAGCGCTCTTATGTGCTTTTTTTCTAAATTTAGTTTTGACTATTATATATAATTTACTATAGTTAGAACTGGTTTGGTGCATTGTGCTGCACCAAAATAAGTCATAAAATCTTAAAGTACGAAAATACTTGTAGCTTTCTATTTAACTGGTTGTTTTTTAAGTTTAATTTAAATGTTATATTACGGGTCTAATTATTGCTTTAATTGATTATAAATAACTACCTTGTTGTAAATAATATGCCAATTCAAACTCCGATCAGAGGCCTAAGGTCTTTTTGTATAGCCGCTAAATGTTTAAGTTTTAAACATGCAGCTTCACAACTTTTTTTAACGCCTTCCGCTGTTAGTCATCAAATTAAACAGTTAGAAGAGCAACTTGGTATTTGTTTATTTAAAAGACAAACCCGTGCTATTGAGTTAACCAGTGCTGGAAAGTTATTTTATCAATCAGTTAACCCTTTGATAAACCAGTTAGAATCTACCATATCTGATTTTACTAACAGTCAGCAGAATACAAATATCATTATTAGCATGCCTGAGTTCTTTGCTAGTGAGCTATTTATTCCGAAATTAAGCCAATGGGCAGAAGAAAATCCAACCATTAACTTACAGCTTGAAACCGTAAAGTCAGGTTCAAAGCCATCTCAAGTTGCTGATTTGTCGATTGTATTGGCAAATGGAAAACCTAATGCAAGCATAGTTCACGATCTATTTCCGATCAGATACGCTCCAGCCTGTAATAAAGCGCTTTATGAAAAGTGGAAAGAAAGTGGCGTAGACGCTCTTAAGTCTATTCCATTACTATTACATCGCTCACGTCCGTGGTCTTGGCATCAATGGGCTGAGAAAAAAGGCATTCTAGATTTCGATCCTAAACAAATCATACAATTTGATAGTATGTTTGGTGTTGCTCGTGCCGCACAACAAGGCATGGGAATAGCATTAATCCCTTTACCTATGAGTGATGCGTGGTTTAATGAAGGTTCGTTAGTTAAGTTATTTGAAGACGAACTTGTAACAAATGATCGTTATTACTTAATTCAGCATGAGAATTTAGAAAATCAAAGTGAACTTGAAATATTCGCCAAGTGGGTTAAAACAACGTTTTTAGATACCAGTACTCAGTAAAATTTAATCAATTTTTAGCTATACACTAGTCAAAACCAGCTATTCACTGGTAGAATTGAAGGTAAATTTATTGTAAAAAAATAAAGAGACCGATTTAAGATGGGAAGAGCTTACCAAAACCGTAAATTATCGATGGCCAAAACTCAAGGCGCCAAAACTAAAGTATATTCAAAATACGGTAAAGAGATATACGTTAGTGCTAAAAACGGAAGTACAGATCCTGATAGTAACTTATCCCTTCGTCGCTTAATTGAAAAAGCTAAAAAAGACCAAGTACCTACTCATGTAATTGATAAAGCTATTGAAAAAGCTAAAGGTGCTGGCGGAGAAGATTATAACGAAGCTAGGTATGAAGGTTACGGACCTGGCGGCTGTATGGTTATTATTGATTGCTTGACTGATAACGGCAACAGAACCATTAAAGACGTACGTCAATGCTTCACTAAAACAAATTCAAAAATAGGCTCTTCAGGCACTGTTTCTCATATGTTTTCTCACCAAGCGGTATTTGCATTTAAAGGTGAAGATGATGAGTCCGTATTTGAAAACTTATTAATGGCTGAGATTGACGTAACTGATGTTGAAGTTGAAGATGGTATAATTACTGTTTTTGCTCCGCATACTGAGTTCTTCAAAATTAAAACAGCGTTTGCTGATAGCATGCCAGAGTATGACTTAGAAGTTGAAGAAATCACATTTGTTCCTCAAAGCTACACTGAAGTTACTGATGAAGAAGATGTGGCTAACTTTGAGAAGTTTATCGCTATGTTAGACGATTGTGATGACGTACAAAACGTTTATCATAATGCTGAAGTTGCTGAAATAGAAGAATAAAAAATATTTATAGTATTCAATAAAAAAGCATCTAGCCGCTTGGCTTAGATGCTTTTTTTATATCTGTTATTTATAAAAACAATAAATATGAAAGAGCTTAGCTCGAGTTGAACTTTCTTTCTTCTTGTTTTACTTCTTGCCAAAAACCTTCAAGCTCTTCTAACTTGTGTTCTGTAAAAGCTTTAGATGAATCATTCACTTTAGCTTCTACCGACTGGAAACGCTTTGTGAACTTGCTATTCGCTTTTCGTAATATCGTTTCAGGATCTTGTTTAGCATGGCGACACAAATTAACAACAGCAAATAACAAGTCACCTAGTTCTTCAGCTAAGGCATCGGGATCACGATGTAATTCAGCTTTAACTTCTTGAACTTCTTCTTCAATTTTATCGAAAACATCATCAAGGTTATCCCAGTCAAACCCAACATGTGAACAACGTTTTTGTATTTTGGCTGCTTGCGATAATGCGGGTAAGTTTTTAGGAATATCAGCAAGAATACTCAATGTATGTTGATCAGTGCTTGTGCTTTCTTGCGTGTTTTTTTGCTCACGCTCTTTCGCTTTTTCATTTTCCCAATTAGCTTTAATATCAGCATCTGTTGATAAATCAGTATCTGAAAACACATGAGGATGACGCCTGATCAACTTTTCACATATAGCATCAACAACATCATCAAAACCAAAGAGCTTTTCTTCTTCGCCTAGTTGGCTATAAAAAATCACTTGAAAGAGTAAGTCGCCTAATTCTTTTTTTAGCTCCGCATAGTCTTTTTGCTCTATCGCATCAGCCACTTCATAGGCTTCTTCAATAGTATGAGAAACTACAGAGGCGAAGGTTTGCTTTATACCCCAAGGACAGCCTGTTTCAGGATCTCGTAAGCAAGTCATTATCCAACGCAGTTTTTCGATGGAAGCTTTATCGTTTAACATGTTATTTTACCGCTTTATTTTCAGAGTCACTTTTCTAAACGTTAGTAAGTATTAAAAAACGCATATTTAAGATTTAAACACGCTTAGCTTCAATAATATCGTCAAGTTGTAGTAATTTAACTATTAGCCTTTTCAAAACTTCATGATTCGTTAATTCAAGTTTCAAAAACATCGAGGTCGTTTGCTGTGTATGATCTGAATGCGTATCCATACCAACAATACTCACACGTTCATTAGCGATAATAGTAGAAATGTCTCGTACTAAACCTTGCCTATCACTCGCTATAAGTTGCACGGTGACCTGATAGCTAGATTTCTGCTCGTCACCCCACTGAACTTCGATTTCCCTTTCAGGTTGCGAATGAAGTGCATTGGCAAGCTGATCACAGTCAATTCTATGTACTGATATTCCACGACCTTGCGTGATAAAACCTAAGATATTATCGCCTGGTACAGGATGACAACATTTCGCCATATGGGTCATTAAGTTACCAACACCTGAAACAGTTACACCATTAGCATCAGCTTTTAATTTTTGTGATGGATTAGGTTCTTTTACAAGTGATTGAGGATCAATATCTTCAAAAGCTTTAACATCATCATCTTGTTGATTTAGGCAATTAACTATTTGCTGTAAACGTGCACCACCCGAGCCAATAGCCGCATAAAGTTCATCTACACTGCTTACATTAAAACGTTTAAAGGTTTGCGTTAGGTCAACCTGTGAAAGGTGTAACTTATTAAGCTCAGCGTCGAGTAACTCTTTACCTGATGCAATATTTTTATCTTTGTCTGCATGCTTAAAGAAATATTGTACTTTAGAGCGAGCACGCGATGTATGTATGTAATGTAAATTAGGATTTAACCAATCTCGACTCGGTGTTGCCTTTTTACTACGTAAAATTTCAACTTGATCGCCTGTTTTTAATTTATGAGTGAAAGGTACTATACGCCCAAAAACTTTTGCGCCAACACACGTATTACCTACGTTTGAATGAATATAATAGGCAAAGTCTAATGGCGTAGAGTTAACTGGTAAATCAATCACCTCTCCGCTTGGAGTAAAGACATAAATACGGTCTTCAAATACTTGGCTTCTGAATTCGTCAATTAACTCGCCGCTTTCAGTTACATCTTCTTGCCACTGTAATATTTTTCTTAACCAGCTAATCTTGTCATCAAAACCTGTGGTTTTTCCTGATGCTGTACCTTCTTTGTAACGCCAATGAGCAGCAACACCTAATTCGGCATCATCATCCATTTGTTGCGTTCTAATTTGTACTTCAACCGCTTTACCTTCTGGTCCAAGTACAACGGTATGAATCGACTGATAGCCGTTAGATTTTGGTGTTGCTACGTAATCATCAAATTCGCTAGATAAATGTTTCCAGTTGGTGTGTACAACACCTAAAGCGCTATAACAATCTTGTAGGCGATCTACAATGATCCTTACGGCACGTACGTCAAACAGTTGCTCAAAGTCTAACGACTTTTGTTGCATCTTTTTCCATATGCTAAAAATATGCTTAGGACGACCAAACACTTCACCGCGTACTTCTAATGTTTTGAGTTGCGTAGACAAGTTACTTACGAAATCAACCATGTATTGTTCGCGGTCGAGACGCTTTTCATCAAGTAGTTTAGCTATTTTCTTGTAGGTATTAGGATGTAAATATCTGAAAGCTAAGTCTTCAAGCTCCCATTTTAATTGACCAATACCTAAACGGTTAGCAAGTGGTGCATAGATATTAACGGTTTCTTTTGCGCTTATAACTTTGGTTTCTTCGTCTTCATTTTTTACCATACGTAAATGGCATAAACGTTCAGATAATTTGATCACTACAGCGCGTACATCGTCCACCATGGCGAGTAACATTTTACGAATGTTGTCGATATGTGTGCCCGAAACTTGTCCACTGTGTCTTTTTTGTAGGATTTTAATCGCGTCCATTTGATTGACGCCATCACACAAACCATAAATGGATGGGTTAAAGTTTTCTTCTATGTAGGTTAGTTCAATACATTTATATTCAAGTAAAGGACACATAAAAGCAGCGCACAATGAATCTTTATCAAGATTAAGTGCAGAAAGAATTTCAACCATTTCTTGTGATTTAGTCAGGCACTCATCTTGGCCATCAAAAAATGGGGATATCTTTTCCCATAACACTTTTATCGCATCTTTTTTTACATCAATAAGCTCTAAAGTTTTTAACCATTGCTCAAAATTTAATGATGATGTTTGATGTGAACGACGAACTGAAACCATAAAATCCTACTTTTTTGAAATGCGATAACTAGATTACAAAACATTTGCCTTGTCTGAATAATGTATAAGTTTTACGTTTATTTAAAATATAAAACCTCTACATTCAAGTTCAACAGACCCTGAGCTATTTCTTTTTATACAATACCATAGTCTCTATATGTTTAGTTTGAGCAAACATATCCATTATGGCAATTTTTTCTATAACATATCCCTTATTTAATAGCAGTTGGCTATCTCTAGCTAAGGTAGCAGGATCACAACTTACGTACACAATATGAGGAATGTTTAATTGAACAAGTTCACTAACCGCTTCATAAGCGCCAGCTCTTGCAGGATCTAATAATACTTTTGTATAAGCGTTATTTACCCAAGGTGCATTGGCCCAAGAACTATTCAAATCGGCTTGATAAAACTGAGTATTATCAATCTGATTAACTTCAGCATTATAAGTGGCTTTGTTCACCATGGTATCAAGACCTTCTACACCAACAACACGGTTAACTTGTTTTGCTATTGGTAAACTAAAGTTACCTAAACCACAGAATAAATCGAGTACTTGATCGTCTGCTTTTAATGATAACCATTCTATGGCTTGAGCGATCATTTTGCTATTGACGTTATGATTAACTTGGATAAAATCTTTTGGCTCGAAATAAATATTTATTGCCTTATCATCGGTATTAAGCAAGACACTATCTATTGAATAATATAAATCGGTAGTAGCGTTGAGAGGCTTTATGTTTGTGCCATCATCAATATACACTTGCCATTCTTGCTGCTCTTCGATCCCATTCCATAAATCACTATCTTGTGTATTTAATGGCACTAACTGCCTAACAACTATACTTACATGTTGAGTCGATATAACTTCTATATGACCAATAGACTTAGCCAAGCTTAACGACTGTATAAAGGTTTTAAGTGTTGTAAATATGTTTTTAATAGGCTCAACAAGCACAGGACATTCTTTTAATTGCGCTAAATTATTACTGCCTTTTTGTCGAAACCCAACAATAGGATCGCCATTTTTATTATATTGAACACCAATACGCGCTTTTCTTCTGTAATTGAATAGCTCGCTATTAATACTGTTTTGCCAAGGTAGTTGCGCGGTTATTTTATTACGCGAGAATAAATCAACAACCTTCTGTTGTTTAAAACTTAAATGTTGTTCAAAAGACAGGTGTTGAAGATCACAACCTCCACAAGTTTTAAAGTGCTTACAACTAGGTTTTATTCGCTGCTCACTTGGCTGAACTATTTCAACAACACTGCCTTTAAAAAACTTACCTTTAGCCTCTATAATTTTAGCTGTTACTTTTTCTTGAGGTAAGGCGTTTTCTATAAAAACAGGTTTATTTTGATATTTCCCTACACCTGTTCCATTATGATCTAGTCTATCAATAACGACAGAAATCACTTGTCCTGTAGGTTGTTTTTTATTACTCGGTTTGAAAAAATTGGCCATGTTTTTATCTTAATTGGGTTACCGTCGATCCAACGCTACAAATTCAAACGTGTATATGACATGATAAGAGAATAATCTTTGTATTATTTGAATAAACACCCAAAAATACAAACTCATTACGTACCTATAATTCTACACTAAGTTAACCGATACATGCATAAAATTAGCCTTAAAGATTGGGTCATTCTTCTTACCATTATTCCAACCATTTTGATTGGTTTAAGTATCGCGACTTATTTTTCTTACAGTAGATATGTCGAACTAAATAAATTCTTAGATGCTCAAGCTCAAAGTATTATTGAGCCTTTAGCTATTGCTAGCACTGATGATTTAATTAATAAAGATCAACAAAAACTACGTCACCTCATTAGTTTTGCACATCGAAGTCAATCTTCCATAGTAAAAAGCATTGCCATTTTTACTAACGACAACCAAATATTTGTTACCAGCTCGTATCATGGCGACATAGATATAATGCGCCTTAACGCGGGCGAAGCGATCCCTACTAAAACATCTAAATCCGATTATGATGATTATATTGTCTTTAGAGCACCCATTATTGATGAATATAACGCTGTAAATAGCAAGATTACTCCTTTGGGTTATATCGCAATTCAGATCGACAGAAGCAAAATACAATTTATACAACAAAGCGAAGTGCTTATCGCTTTCGCCATTGTTTTATTTGGCATTTTAATTAATTTTATTTTTGCTTCTCAATTGATTAAAAATGTAACCTCTCCTATTTCATCTATGGTGCAAGTTGTTGATAGAATTAGAGAAGGAAAGTTAGAGAGCCGTATTAGTGGTCAGTTAATTGGTGAGCTAAATTTCCTGAAAAAAGGTGTGAATTCAATGGCGCAATCTTTGGGCGACTATAATGACGGAATGCAACGTCAGATCGACCAAGCCACCATAGATTTGCGTGAAAGTTTAGAGCAGTTTGAGCTGCAAAACGTTGAGTTGAATTTCTCAAAACGAAAAGCACAAGATGCTAACCAAGTTAAATCTGAGTTTTTAGCCAATATGAGTCATGAGTTAAGAACTCCGTTAAATGGAGTTATTGGATTTACTCGACAGGTATTAAAAACCCCTTTAACGGATACACAGCGTGACTACCTTTATACCATTGAACGTTCTGCAGCTAATTTACTCTCAATCATTAACGATATTCTCGATTTCTCTAAGCTAGATGCAGGGAAAATGGTATTAGAAAAAATCCCATATTCATTAAGAGAAGCTACTGAAGAAGCGATCACTTTGTTGGCTCCTAGTGCGCATCAAAAAAATATCGAATTGTCATTTAATATAACCTCTTCAGTACCTGACTCACTTATTGGTGATGCTATGCGCGTTAAGCAAATCATCATAAACTTAGCCAGTAATGCCATTAAATTTACCAATAATGGTTCTGTAAATATAGATATTAAATGCGAGCAAGTTGAGCAGAGTAAAGCCTTATTTAAAGTACAAGTCGTTGATACGGGTGTAGGTATTAAGAGCCAGCAACAAGATGCTTTGTTTGAAGCATTTAGCCAAGCAGATTCGAGTATTACGCGTTTATATGGTGGCTCTGGTTTAGGCTTGGTTATTTCTAAACGCCTAGTCACTGAAATGAATGGTAATATTGGATTCTCTAGTGAAGAAAATAAAGGCTCTACCTTCTGGTTTACTTTTGAGTCAGAATTAACCCCTATCCCACTTATTACCCAGTTACAGACCGCATCGTTAATAGGTAAGAAAATACTGTACCTTGAACCACATATGCATAGCAGAATGGCGACAACACATATAATGACTGACTGGGGTATGGATGTATCTCATGTACCAAGTATTGAACAAATTAAAGATGCGTTATCTCAAACCCATGACTATGAACATGTTTTAATTGGTCATGATATAGGTACTATCGCATTAGACGAGTTAAAAGGCTCTATTAGAGAATTCAATAAGAGTAATGTATCAATTCACATTGCGGTAAATAGTAACTCGCCACATATATATGAAACATTGTTTGCCAGTGGAGCTTCAAATTGTATCAGTAAGCCAATAACGCCAACTAAATTGAATAAAGCTTTAACCCATCAAGACACTCCATCGAATAAGGTAATAGAAGAAAACAAAATTAAAAACATTATCCCTATTAAAGTACTTGCGGTTGATGATAACGACGCTAACTTGAAGTTGATCAAAACATTATTATTAGAACAAGTTGCTGAAGTAGTAACGGCAACAAACGGTTTAGAAGCTGTAGAGCTATGTAAAACTGAAAAATATGCGCTTATCTTTATGGATGTGCAAATGCCTGTTATGGATGGAATAACAGCGTTAGCCGAGATAAAAACAAAAACCTTTAATGAAACCACACCTATTATCGCAGTAACAGCTCATGCTTTACACGGCGAGAAAGATAAACTAATGGATAAGGGTTTTGACTTTTACATGTCAAAACCTATTGATGAGGCGATATTAGGACACACTATTTATGAATACTGCGATGTAACTCAGTTTAATGAGCATTCACTCGAAAGTATTCATACACAGGTAAAAAACACCACCCCAGAGCCTGTGATAGATTCGTATTCAACAACAATTATTGATTGGAAATTAGCTTTAAAAAGAGCGGCAAATAAAGAAGGTTTGGCAATAGAAATGTTAGAAGGTTTAACGAAGAGTTTACCTATAGCTAAACAACAAATATCTGAAGCTATTACCTCGTTAGATACTGAGCAATTAAAAACACACATACATAAATTAAACGGTGCTTGTTGTTATTCAGGTGTGCCTAACTTAAACAAAATGGCGCAGCAAATAGAAACATCTTTAAAACAAGATGTAAGTATTGAAGACTTAGAGCCAGAGTTTTTCGAGTTGTTTGAACATTTAGATAATGTGATGAGCCTAGCACCGCAGATATTAAACTCATTTAATATTGCTGCGGTTAAACTCGATACTCATAAAGAATAGTATTTTAGATAGGGTTAAGATCTTAAGTTGATTTTAGCTCCAGCGTTAATCTCACCTTCTTCAGACACAGTGGCAACCCCGCCATTACATTCAAGAATAGCAACATTTTCACCTTCAATATTTCGAATACACACTAATTCATAGCCAAATTTACCTAAACTACTGGCTGAAAACTTTTGTGCTAACGACAATTTATCCCACCAAATAGATGATTGGGGAGACTCGCCACGTCTATCAACCATCGGAGGTTCTAGGAGTTCCATAACCACACTCCGTTATCCATAATAAAGTACAATGTATTAAGTATAGACCTAAATAAGAAAAACAGTTAAAAAAATAATTCTTTATATGTAAAATTAGATGACTAAATATACTTAAGATATGAATTTAAAGATAAAATTTAAGAGATAGGGATAAGTAGTAGGAAATACAAAACCTAATTTTATTTAATAAAGCGGATTATAAAGAAAGTACAACAAAGGCTGTGGCGTAATTCACTTCATCAGATAAAGTTATATGCCATTTAGTTGCACCTAATGACTGGGCTACTTCTAAGGCTTTATCTGTTAACAATAAACTAGGTTGACCAGATGCTAAGGATTGAATTTCAATATGTTTAAAAGAAACGCCTTGAGCAATTCCTGTACCTAAAGCTTTAGATAAGGCTTCTTTACCTGCCCATCTTTTTGCTAAGAAACGTTCCGGTTGTTTGAGTGTTTTGTAATGTTGGTATTCAGTGTCGGTTAGCACACGTAAAGCAAGGCGATTAAGCACTTGCTCTGACATACTCGAAATTCTATTAATTTCAACAATATCTGTTCCAATTCCGATAACCGACATGATCTACCTTAAACACAACAACGTGAGTTAATCTTAGCTTTTATTTGATAATCTCTTTTACTTAAGCCCACGAGCTTCAAGCATAAGACGCTTCATATCTCTAATCGCTTTATCTAAACCATCAATAACAGCACGAGCAATAATGCTGTGACCAATATTAAGTTCTATTATTTCAGGAATAGCAGCAATAGGTTTAACATTAAAATAGTTTAAGCCATGACCAGCATTTACTTTTAAGCCTTTACTATGGGCATATTGAATACCTTTAGTCAGCCTTGCTAGCTCAGCTAATTGATCTTCTTCATTCGTTGCATCAGCATAATGCCCCGTATGAATTTCGATATAGGTCGCTTTGGTGGCTAGTGCTGCATCAATCTGTTTTATATCAGCATCAATAAATAAACTCGTTTGAGTTCCTACCGCTGCTAAGCGACTAACTGCTTGAGTAATTTTTTCAAGCTGACCCACAACATCTAAACCACCTTCCGTGGTTAATTCTTCACGTTTCTCTGGAACTAAACAGCAAAAAACGGGTTTAACATCACAAGCTATATCTAGCATTTCATCGGTAACAGCCATTTCTAAATTCATGCGAGTATTCAGTGTTTGCTTTAGCACATGAATATCTCGGTCTTGGATATGACGTCTGTCTTCACGTAAATGTACTGTAATACCATCAGCACCTGCATGTTCGGCAACAGTTGCAGCATAAACAGGATCTGGAAAGTTTGTGCCTCTGGCTTGTCTTAAGGTTGCAATATGGTCAACATTAACGCCTAGTAAAATATCATTCATAATTGATTCTTCTTTTATTCTTTTTTATATTCAAAAATTAGTCTTCAAGTTACTTTTAAGCTAAAACTATCGTTTAGGCTTAAGCTATCTTGTGAAAAGCTTTCTACTGTTAAGTGGCTTGCCACCTAGTAAATTATTAATAACTTGTCGCATAAGTAGTTTAAATGTTCTTAATACGAGTTCATCTTCAAGACGTTCTTCAGCAATAGCGAGTAAATGTTCTCGGCTATACTTGGGTATATTTAATTTAGTTAAAACAGGTACAAAGCCTTCTTCGAGTATGTAATAAAAATGGCTTTCTTGTGATTCAAAGATACTATTAAAATCAAAACTCTGCCCTAGCTCATCTAATAAAGTCATTTCAAATGATCTTAAGTTTTGTTCAACGGGTTGCTGTTCAGCTAAACCTTGTAAACTCATTTTATATCGATAAAACAATTCTGGGCATTCTATATGTTCGCCCAATAATCTAATTAATAATTCATTGAGATAAAAGCCACAAAAAACATAGTTACCCGAAAGAGCATAAGAACGTCGGCTTGTTTCTATTCGACTTAAATTTTTAAGTTGCCCTTTGCCTTTTAATACTACTTGTAATGGCAAAAAAGGCTGTAACAGCCCTTTTTTATTAGATTTTTGTGTTTTACCTGTATAAACAACAGCTGAAACTTTACCACTTTGCTCAGTAAGTAAATCAACAATTAATTGGTTATCTTTAAAAGGCTTACTGTGAAGAATAAAGGCTTCTTGTTCAAATGCTTCCATTGATACACTTATAGTTGTTTAACTCTGATTTTGGTTTAGTTTTCTAGCCTGAGTAATCATCGCCATAACCTAAACTACGTAAAGCTCTTTCGTCATCAGCCCAACCAGACTTAACTTTTACCCAAGTCTCTAAAAACACTTGTTGACCAAATAAAGCTTCCATATCACGACGAGCTTCTTGTCCTATGGTTTTAAGTCTTGCGCCTTTGTTACCAATAACCATTCTTTTTTGAGTTTCGCGCTCAACAAGAATAAGTGCGTTAATGTGGTATACGCCCTTCTCATCCATCTTAAACTGCTCTATTTCAACAGTTATTGAATAAGGTAATTCATCACCAGTGAAACGAATTAACTTCTCTCTAATGATTTCAGACGCCATAAAACGACTTGAGCGATCGGTGATGTAATCTTCAGGAAACCAAAAATCGCCTTCAGGTAATGATTCCATACATAAGTCGTGGATCTTATCTACATTATCGCCTTTACTTGCTGAAATAGGGATAATGTTTTGGAAGTCATACTTAGCACCTAATTTTTGTAAATGCGGTAATAACTCTTCTTTGTTTTGTACGTTATCAATTTTGTTAACAACTAATACGCAAGGCGCACCACTTTTTCTAATTTTGCTGAGTACAAGCTCGTCATCCGTTGTCCAATGAGTACCCTCTACTAAAAATACAATAAGTTCTACTTCTGCTATTGAACTACTAGCGGCTCTGTTCATTAAGCGATTAATGGCACGTTTTTCATCAGTATGTAAGCCAGGAGTATCAACGAGAACTGCTTGACGATTTTCTTCAGTAAGAATACCTAAAATACGATGACGCGTAGTTTGTGGCTTTTTAGACGTGATACTAATTTTTTGACCTAACAAGCTGTTTAATAACGTTGATTTACCGACGTTAGGACGTCCGACAATAGCAATTAGTCCACAATATTTCATTTCTGTTGTCATTTTTAAATTAAGTCCAATACTTGTTGAGCAGCTGATTGTTCAGCCTTGCGTCGGCTAGTGCCTTTAGCGATAACCTCAGTGCTTATAACACTGGTTAAACACTTTACGGTAAATTGTTGGTTATGTGATTGCCCGCTGACTTCTATTACTTCATATTCAGGAAGAGGTATTTTTCTGCCTTGTAAATATTCTTGTAATCGTGTCTTTGGGTCTTTTTGCTCATTACCTGGTTTTATTATGTTTAAATGATGTTCAAACCAACTAAGTATTAATGCTTTACAAGTTTCTTCATCTGAATCTAAATAAACTGCGCCAATAATGGCTTCAACAGCATCTTCAAGAATCGAATCACGTTTATGACCACCACTTTTGAGTTCGCCAGCACCTAATATTAAATGCTCGCCTAACTTAAAATCGCGACCAAGTTTAGCTAAGGTAACACCTTTAACTAAGCTTGAGCGCATACGCGTTAAGTCACCTTCGTCATGCTCAGGAAATTTATGAAATAACACTTCTGCAATAACAAAACCTAAAATTGAATCACCCAAAAATTCTAAACGTTCGTTGTGTGAACCTTTAGCGCTTCGATGGGTTAATGCTTGCAATAAAATATCTTGATCATTGAAGTTATATCCAATGCGTTTAGATAAAGCTGCGAGTGTTATAGGTGTATTTTTGATCAATTAATTTATTCCACCTAAGCGTTCAAATCTAACCCCTGTAGGGATCCAGTTTGGAATGATGCTGTCTTGCTCTCTACCAAAGGTAAAGCTCATCCAAATAGCTACAGCTTCTCCAACTAAGTTTTCTTCCGGCACAAAGCCCCAAAAACGACCATCTAAGCTGTTGTCTCGATTATCACCCATAACAAAATATTGACCTGCTGGCACAACAAATTCATCACGTTGTGTACCTGCTTGTTTATAATATTGAGGAGTACGCTCAACAACATTATTGTTAATTAATATATCATGAGTTTTATTAGGCATTTCTGAACTGAAACGACTTAAACCGTATGAACCATCAGGTGTAGAATCTTCTGGTCTTAACGTTTGCACAACTTGTTCAAAGTCAGAACAGGCTTTATCTGCAGGCTTACATACAGGCTTAATGTACAACGATTTGTTACGGTAAATAATACGATCACCTGGTAAACCGATAACACGCTTAATGTAATCAATCTCTGGCTGTATTGGGTATTTAAAAACCACAACATCGCCACGCTCAGGTAAATTGATTTCAACAAATTTATGACGAAGCACAGGATCACGTAAACCGTAATTAAACTTGTTCACTAAAATAAAGTCGCCATCAAGTAGTGTAGGCATCATAGATCCTGATGGGATCTGAAATGGTTCATATAAAAATGAACGTAATATCAACACAAATGCAATAACAGGGAAAATTTGTACTGCTGTATCAACCATAGCTGAAGGCTCAACTAACGATGCTTTAGTATCTGCATCTAACTCGCCTTCGCATTGGGCTTCTGCGCTCACTAATTTTAATTCACGTTTTGGTGCTAAATAAAACTTATCTGCTAACCAAACTATCCCTGTTAGTAACGTTAATGCTACTAAAAATATAGAAAAATAAACTGCCATATATATTCCGTTTCGTCTTGTTTAACTGAAATTAACTATCTAATTTCAATACTGATAAAAATGCTTCTTGCGGTATTTCAACATTACCTACCTGTTTCATACGTTTTTTACCGTCTTTTTGTTTCTGTAATAATTTCTTCTTACGAGAAATATCACCACCGTAACATTTGGCTGTTACGTTTTTACGTAATTGTTTTACTGTTGTACGTGCAATAACGTTATTGCCGATAGCTGCCTGAATCGCAATATCAAACATCTGTCTGTGAATAAGTTCTTTAAGCTTTTCAACTAACATACGACCACGAGCTATAGAATGAGATCTATGAGTGATCATTGCTAACGCATCTACACGATCGCCGTTGATCATTACATCAACTCTTACCATGTCTGCTGGTTCAAAACGTACAAAGTTATAATCTAAAGAAGCGTAACCGCGGCTGGTAGATTTAAGTTTATCAAAAAAGTCCATTACCACTTCAGCCATAGGTAACTCGTAAGTTACAGCGACTTGATTACCATGGTAAATAATATCTTTTTGTACACCACGTTTTTCAATACATAAGGTAATTACATTACCTAAATGTTCTTGTGGTACTAAAATATTCGCTTGAACGATAGGTTCACGAATTTCTTCAATGTTATTGATTGCGGGTAAATCACTTGGATTATCAATCGATAAAACATCGCCATTAGTACAAACAATTTCATAGTTTACCGTTGGCGCTGTGGTAATCAGGTCTAGGTTATATTCGCGTTCTAAACGCTCTTGAACAATTTCCATGTGGAGCATGCCAAGGAAACCAATACGGAAACCAAAACCTAATGCTGAAGAGTTTTCAGGTTCAAAAAGTAACGAGGCGTCGTTTAAGCTTAATTTATTTAGCGCATCACGGAAGTTTTCATATTCTTCTGAACTTACTGGGAAAATCCCCGCATAAACTTGTGGTTGAACTTTTTTAAAGCCTGGTAAAGCCGTTGTAGCTTCTTTCTTAGAAATAGTAATGGTATCACCTACTGGTGCACCATGAATTTCTTTAATACCCGCGATAATGAAACCAACTTCGCCAGTTCTAAGAATGCCTGTTTCTTTTTGCTTAGGTGTGAAAATACCTACTTTGTCGATAAGGTGTACTTGTCCTGTTGACATGACCACCATTTTATCGCCTTTTTTAACTTCGCCATTGATCACACGAACTAAAGATACAACACCTTGGTAATTATCAAACCATGAATCGATAATTAACGCTTGTAATGGTGCATCTCTTTCACCGACTGGCGGTGGAACATTAGCTACAATCGTTTCTAAAACATCTTCAATACCAATACCTGTTTTAGCTGAACACTGCACAGCATCAGTTGCATCAATACCAATAATGTTTTCAATTTCTTCTGAAACACGCTCAGGGTCGGCTTGTGGTAAATCTATTTTATTTAAGATTGGAATGACTTCTAATTCCATTTCTATAGCCGTATAACAGTTAGCAACTGTTTGAGCTTCAACACCTTGTCCAGCATCAACAACTAATAAAGCACCTTCACAAGAAGCTAATGAGCGAGATACCTCATAAGAGAAGTCAACATGGCCTGGAGTGTCGATAAAGTTAAGTTGGTAAATTTCACCATCTTTAGCTTTATAATCTAAAGTTACACTTTGCGCTTTAATGGTAATACCACGTTCACGTTCAATGTCCATTGAGTCAAGAACCTGTGCAGACATTTCACGATCTTGTAAACCTCCACAATGCTGAATAAGACGATCAGAAAGTGTAGATTTGCCATGGTCGATATGGGCTATTATCGAGAAGTTTCGGATATTTTTCATAGATGGAGGTTCAAGTACAACAATTATAAAATTAACAATAGCGGGATTTTAACGAATTTAGCGTACGGGGGCTATCTTTATACTCAATTAACTTTCAATTACAGTGATTCTTTCTGTAAGAATACGTAAAATTTTGGGTGTTAATCTGGCTTTATTTTTAGGAGAGGATTGTTTGTTTTTTGCTAAAGAATAACCTAAATAACCGCCTAACGCTGATAATAACACGCCAAAAAATTCATGAGGTAACATACCATTACTGATAAAATACTGTCCTACACCAGCAAAAGAAATTAAACCAATAAGCGGAAATAAATACACTTGCCAAGCACTTTGCAGTAAACAAGCATCTGAAAGACCCAGCACAACAGTATCACCAACTTTAAGAGGTAAATCACTCTGTAAGGTTAACGATAGCTTTTTAGTAGGAAAGGCTTTGGCAACTTGCCCGCTTCCACAGTTATCAACTTGCTGACAACCCGAGCAAGCAGACTTAACCTCACTCATTATAGATACGGTATTGTTATCAACATGAACAACAGTTGCCAACTCTTCCATTATGGTATGTTCTTATTTGGTATAAAACTAACTGAATCAGCAATACTTTGCGCTGTAATTAATGGAATTTTACCTACAACACTAACTTCAACACCATTTGATACTTGGTTGAAAACACCTGTTGCACCATTCATTACAAATTCAGCTTCTCGGTTATTAACAGGAGCTTTATTAATATAAACCGAAATATCCACTAAACCATCTGAGAAAAGCATGAATTCTGTTGCTTGCTTAGTAATAGTCAGTTGATGGTGGTTTGCTCTGATCTTTTCAAAACCACTTGGTAACCAGTTAATGTTCCACTGAAGTTCAGCTTCAGTTGACGCTTCAGGCACTTCTACCACAGCAGGTAATTCAGAGGTTTTTAATATTTTTAAAGACTCAGGTAGACCTTGAGAAAACTCTAAATGAGTAAACTGTACTTGCTCTAGCACGATACCTTGACGAGTAATTAAAGACATTTTCAATAACATGCCAGACTCTTGGTCTATCCATAAACGATAGCCATAACGATTAGGATCTTTAGAAACAATACGAATAACTTGTGAAGAACGACCTAAAACACGACTTTTTCCTAATGAAATAAAATCGTAGTTTTCTTGGAGAGTAGAAATATCACCACTTAGGATCGCAGGAATAGGACCACTAATTTGATATGTTTTAACAGAATATGGAGGAAGTTCAGGCTCAATATAACTTACAATTTCATTACGTCTTAATACGTCTCTTCGAGGACCATTAAGTAAAGATAAGATTTCTAGTTCATTACCTTCTTCATCAACACCATGAAACCAATGATAAGGTTCAGCGTGGTTATTTTTAATAACCACGAATGACGTACTAAAATTGCGCGTTTTTAAAGATTGAGATAGAGAATTAAGCCAAGTTGAAGCTTGCTCTACCTCTGCGGCGATTGCTGTAAAACTAGTACTCAGCAATAGTACGCATGCTAATATTCTCATTTAGGCAGGTTTTCAACCTTATTGTTTGGAGTGTTTTCTAACTCAGGTGCAACGTCATTTGTAGATGTAGTCGTTACAGCTGTTAGTTTAATTTGTTGCTTATGATCAACAAGTAAAGCTTGTAAGCGACGTTGTTGTTCAATATAAGCTTCTTTTTGAGATTTTTGTGAAGGCTGTTGGTAGTTAAAACTAACAGGTTCAGCAATACCAACAAAAGCACTTGTTTGGATATTTTGAATTGGCGCGGCATCATCAGTTTGAACAACATTGTTTTGTTGAACACCTAATACCATTAAACCAGCAGCAGAAGCAGCGATAGCTAATTGCCCAAATGGTTTAACAAAACTCACTACTCGAGCTTTAAATCCAGTTTCTTTTGTCGCTGTATTTTTTGGTGCTAATACAGTTGGCTCATTTTCAATTGCTGCAGAAATTTTGTCTGCAAGGTCTAATTGTAATGTTTCAGGAACATCGTTTCTCATGATGTCACCCATCAATTGATAACGACCCCAAGTATCAGACAATTCACTATCTTTGACTATTTCATCAAAAGATTCATCTTCATGACCATAATTATCAACTAAAGATGACACTGTCTCAAACTTACTTTCACTCATACATACACCTTAAAATTAGCGTTGTAACTAAAATAGTTACTTAACTCTGAAGTAATGGTCGTATTTTTTTATCTACAGCATCACGTGCTCTAAATATTCTTGAACGAACTGTACCAACAGGACATTCCATAATAACGGCAATTTCTTCGTAACTTAAACCTTCAAGCTCCCTTAAATTTATCGCGGTGCGTAAATCTTCAGGTAACTGCTCAATTGTATTAAATACTACTTTCTTAATTTCGTTTGTTAATAGTAATTTTTCAGGAGACGCGTTTTCTCTTAAAGCATCTCCACTATCATAAATCTCTGCATCTTCAATTTCAACATCTGAACCTGGTGGTTTACGTCCAGTTGCAACAAGATGATTTTTTGCACAGTTTACAGCAATACGATAAAGCCAAGTGTAAAAGGCACTATCGCCTCTAAAATTAGGTAATGCTCGATAAGCTTTAATAAAAGCTTCTTGTACTATATCAGGCACATCACTTTGGTTTTTAACATAGCGTGAAACTAAACTTGCTACTTTATGCTGGTACTTAGTAACCAGAAGATTAAAGGCATGTTTATCACCGCTTTGTACTCGTACAACCAACTGCTGGTCAACGTTTTGTTCACCCATTCGAGCCCCATCTCCTAAATAATACTTAACTTCTTTAACATCTGGCTCATGGCAAACGTATAAATTAGGACTGCCCTAATATGAAAAAGTTCGAAATAAAAATAAATAAATTAACAATAAATTAAAGAATTGCGCTATAAGCCTTTATTTTTACTGTTCTAGACAATGAATAAAAGTTAATATCTTTGTACATATAATACAGCAATATTAAAATTTTATGAACAAACAACACAACTGTGACGTATTAATTATTGGAAGTGGAGCTGCTGGCTTATCACTTGCTCTACATTTATCTAAAAATGCTGATGTTGTTGTCCTCAGTAAGTCACTAGTTAATGCAGGCTCTACCTATTATGCTCAAGGTGGAGTTGCCGCTGTATTTGATGAAAATGATAATATTGATTCACATGTCACTGACACTTTAATTGCAGGTGCTGGCTTATGTGATGAAGACGTTGTTCGTTACACCGCTGAAAATGCTAAAGAATGCATGGAGTGGTTAATAGGACAAGGTGTTGATTTTGACAAAGAAGAATCGACTGGAAATAAAGTGAAATATCATTTAACCCGTGAAGGTGGTCACAGTCATCGTAGAATTTTGCATTCAACAGATGCTACTGGTAAAGCGATTCAAACCACGTTAGTTGATCAAATAAAAAATAATAACCGAATACGTTTATTTGAACGTTACAACGCTATCGATTTGATCTCTAAAACGGATAAAGATAACAATTCTGAATGTATCGGTGCTTATATTTGGAATAGAAACACTGAAAAAGTTGAAAGTATTTCTGCTCAAAAAATTATTTTAGCAACAGGTGGAGCAAGTAAAGTATACCAATATACGTCTAACCCAGATGTTGCTAGTGGCGATGGTATTGCTATGGCTTGGCGAGCTGGTTGTCGAGTCGCAAATATGGAATTTAATCAATTCCATCCTACTTGTTTATTTCATGCTGAAGCCGGCACATTTTTATTAACTGAAGCTCTTCGAGGCGAAGGTGCATTACTAAGACGTCCAGACGGTAGTCGTTTTATGCCAAGCTTTGATGAACGTGCAGAGTTAGCGCCACGTGATATTGTAGCTCGAGCAATAGATTATGAAATGAAACGTTTAGGTGCTGACTGTATGTATTTAGATATTAGTCACAGACCAGACGACTTTATCAAACAACATTTTCCTACTATTTATCAAAAAACTTTAGAGCTTGGTATAGATATAACTAAACAGCCGATCCCTATTGTTCCTGCCGCTCATTATACTTGTGGTGGCGTGATGATCGATAAACAAGGAAAGACAGATTTAGAAAATTTATATGCGATAGGTGAAGTTGCTTATACTGGTTTACATGGCGCAAATAGATTGGCAAGCAATTCATTATTGGAATGTTTAGTTTTTGCTCGCGGTGCAGCTCAAGATATAGAAAAAACCTTAAAACGAGAAGTAAAATACATAGCGCTTCCTGCTTGGGATGATAGCCGAGTAACCGATTCGGATGAAGAAGTGGTTATTCAACACAACTGGCATGAACTGCGTTTATTTATGTGGGATTATGTTGGTATTGTTAGAACAACCAAACGCTTAGAACGTGCTCTACATAGAGTTGAGTTATTACAACGCGAAATTGATGAGTATTATCAAAACTTCAGAGTAAGTAATAATTTATTAGAATTACGTAACCTAGTACAAGTTGCTGAGTTAATAATAAAAAGTGCTATGGAGCGTAAAGAAAGCCGTGGGCTTCATTACACTTTAGATTACCCTGAACTAAGTAATGAAATTAAAACAACAATTTTATCACCCATTAAAAATTAACTGACGGGTTATCAAGCTCTAGAGTGATCAAAAGTATTTCGTTTGATCACTCTACATAATTGAGAGTAATGCTGTTGAGATACACTCGACTTAAAAATAAAGAGTGTGTTGGTTTTTACTTTATCGCTCTTCTCGTTCGTCAAACATAACCAACAACCTAAGAACCCCATTCGACTATTCAAATGCATCCGATAAGAGTTGTTGTTTATTTCAACAATACCATCTGGGGATAAAGTTATTTCTTTAAGGAAGTAACAAGGCTTATCTCGTACTGAAGAAAAGCGAGACGGGAATAAACAAAGAACAACAATAAATAACATGATTGCTGCTACAAAAATCAATTGTGCTAGAAGTGGTTTAAACTCAAATATTAATATACTCGCAACAACAACCGTTAATAAATATATAACCGAACCCATAATAATTTTCGGTAGTAACGACGAGTATATTTTTAACTTAAAGCTTGATACGTTTGAGTATAAGTTGGACCATTGAGTCAAGTTCTTTGTCTTCACATTTTTCATGCCCCATAAACCAAGCAAACAACTCAGGATCTTGGCAAACTAGTAAACGTTCAAAAATAGCTTTATCATCTTCAGGAAGATCATCATAAGCTTGATCTACGAACGGTAAAAATAAAAGATCAAGTTCTAACATCCCTCGACGACAAGCCCATCGTAATCTCGGTTTATTATCTATTTGGGTCATACAGCACCAGTAAAATTTAAAGTAAAAGTAACGATATGTCGCTATTCTAACAATTTCGGCAATATAAGCTTGTATTTTTTTCAAATGACCTCATTAATTAAACTAATATTCTATGCAAAATATGCCTTAAAAAATGACGATAACATTAGATCAATCCTTACCTACCTTTGAGCAACTACCTAACGTTTTTGCTATTAAGCTTGATAACCTAGCGGCTATTTCACTGTCTGGTGAAGAGCAAAATAAATATCTACAAGGACAAGTAACTTGTGATGTTAATACGGTAAACGAACACAGTTTACTTAATGGCTCTCATTGTGATGCGAAAGGTAAAGTGTTTTCGGTGTTTCGTTTAATACTACGCAATAATGCCAATCTATTAATACAACCTAAAACTACAATTGAAGCATCTTTAGCTGAACTTAAAAAGTTTGGCGTATTTGCTAAAGTAACTATTGAAGCTGTGGAAGATTTAACTTATTTAGCGGTATGTGGTGCTGAAGCTGGAGCAACGTTAACAAAACATTTATCAACATTACCGTCTGAATCATCTCCTGTTGAAACAGAAGGTACAACGACTTTTGTTTATATCGCTGGTAAAACTCCCCGTTATTTAGTGATAGATGATGAAGATAAAATTACTGATTTTGCCAATAAACTTAATATAACGACCTATGCACATAAAATTTGGGATCTATTAGAAATTACTGAAGGCTTTCCTACTTTAAGTGAGTCTGCTATTTCAGATTACGTACCACAGATGCTAAACTTGCAGGCTGTTAATGCCATTAGCTTCACCAAAGGCTGTTACTTAGGTCAAGAAACAGTAGCAAGAATGCAATACCTTGGTAAAAACAAACGAGCTTTATATAGCTTAAAAGGTAAAACAGCTTCTCTAGTAAATGATCAAAGTATTATTGAAAAGCAACTGGGTGAAAACTGGCGTAAAGCTGGAGACTTATTAGCAAGTTATACGGCTGATAATGGCGAATATTATTTACAAGCAGTATTAGCAAGCGACACAGACGAAAGCACAAACCTTCGTATAAAAGACGCTACAGATACTGAATTACATTTAAACACATTACCTTATTCTTTAACTACTCAGGACTGATCACTCAGACATTATTATGAAAATTACTGCAAACAAAGTCGCCGTTATCCATTATTCAGTATCTACTTCAGACGATACATTAATTGATAGCTCTTACGATCACGAACCATTGCCGGTCATTTTTGGCTCAGGCTATTTAATTCCTGGGCTAGAAGAAGCATTAGATGGACATGAAGTAGGTGATAAGTTTGAAGTCACTGTGCCTCCTGAAAAAGGTTACGGCGAGCGCTTTGACGATTACGTACAAACAGTGCCTAAAGAAATGTTTGCCGATATTGAAGATCTTGACGTTGGCGCTCAATTAAGAGCAACAACTGACGAAGGTGAGCAAACCGTGATCGTAGTCGATATGACAGAAGACACGATTACTGTTGATGGTAACCATCCATTATCAGGCATGGATTTAAAATTTGACGTTGAAGTGTTAGAAGTTAGAGATGCTACAGCAGATGAACTTGAGCATGGTCATGTCCACGGTGAAGGCGGTTGTGGACATTCACATTAAGCCGTTTTACATTTAGCTAAAACATTATTTTAAAAGCCTCATTATTTATTAAACAATGGGGCTTTTTTATGAGCTATATCTTTGCAGACAACACATCCGTTTATGTTAACTAAAATGTATTCAAGGCTTGAATCTTACGCTTAATATCATCGTATTTTAATGCCTCACACAAAGCAAAGCCTTGTAGCTTTTTCACTTTATGTTTAGTGAACATGGGGACTGTTAATCCCACCAAAAACTGACAATAAATACTAATAGGTAGATCTGAAATACCCGCTGACTGTAAATGTTGAGTTAAAGCATTGCAGGCAGCACTGATATCATCGTCATCGGGCCAAATAGCTTCTGATGAATAACTTAACTTCGCAATACGTCCCAAACACACCGAACAATGCTGACAATGTTCTGGACTATTTTTATCATCAAAATACAAAGACAAGTTTCTACTTAAACAACGATCTAATTCAAAAAAACGAATTAAAGCCGCAATGCGGTTGATTTCACTTTGTTCTTTATCAGTAAAATAATTAAAAATATCTTGCGCTAAATCAGCCGAATTTAACTGTTCAGGAGAAACTTGATAAACCTCAGTCATACGCTTAGTTTGCAGTTCTATCAATTGCTTTTCATGTAAATAATCTAAAGCCGTAACAACTCTAGAGCGATCACATTGATACTGCTGCTGTAAGGACATAAAGTCAGGTTCACCCCAAATCTTCTTAAACTTTGTATTACCAAAAATAGCTTGAACAAAAGCTTTTCTTTCACCTTCAAACATAGCTAAAATTTTATTCTCTTGGGCTATGAACTTATATTTAAACTCCGCAAAGTAAGCGTGTTTAGGTGTTAATAATCCCATCAACTCAAGTTGAACTAATAAGGTTTTTAAAGGTAATTGACGAATGTTGGTTTCATTAGAAAGTCCGGTTATCTGCACCTCCCATTGATTGTACTGGCTTTCTTTTTTAATATTTTCGAGTAATAACTCAATACTATTTAACGTAGGTGTATCGCCATACACAAAATTTTCGAGGGTGTGTAGGCTGTCTAAATTCGCCAGCGTTATACAATTGGACGCTTGTTTGTCTCGCCCTGCTCTACCTATTTCTTGGCTGTAATTTTCGATTGATTTAGGTAAGTCGTAATGCACAACAAAGCGAATATCCGATTTATCAATGCCCATACCAAAAGCAATAGTGGCAACCATCACCGGAATATTACCACTCATAAAACGTTGTTGAATATCTTGTTTTTTATCATCAGCAAAGCCCGCATGATATGCGTGGGCATTAATACCTTGCTGTTGTAAAAACTGTGCAACTACTTCCGCAGTATGTTGCAGCGTTACATACACAATACCGCAACCACTTTGCTGATTGATGGTATTAAGTAATTCAGCATTTTTATTTTGTTGTTCAATAGGTACTACAGACAAATTTAAGTTCGGACGATAAAAACCTGTTTGCACTATATGTTCTGGCTGAATATCGAACTTAGCCGCCATATCACGCTTTACTTTAGCCGTAGCCGTAGCGGTTAGTAACAACACTTGCGGTATATTTAATTCTTTTTTATAAGCTGGTAGTTTTAAGTAGTCAGGTCGAAAATTATGTCCCCATTCAGAAATACAATGGGCTTCGTCTACCACTAACTGTGAAATAGCGACTGAAGATATAAACTGTCTAAAACGTTCATTTTTAAAACGTTCAACCGACACCATGAGTATCTTTATCTTTCCGGCTTTTACATCTTGAATGACTTGCTGGTGTTGCTCTGAACTTAACGATGAATCAATGCTTGCTGCTGGTATACCTTTACTCGCTAAAAAAGATAATTGATCTTTAATCAGCGCCAGCAAAGGCGATACAACTAAAGTTAAATACGGTAAATGTAAGGCACTTAACTGATAACAAAGTGACTTACCTGAGCCTGTAGGAAATATAGCAAGAGAGGACTGTCCTGCAATCAATTGTCTTACTGTTTGTTCTTGTCCTTCTCGGAAAGAATCAAAACCAAAAACTTGTTTTAAACTAGATAATAATTGCAAAGAATATCCTTGATAATAAAAAGCTAAAACTTAGGACTAAATGCAGAGTACATTAACCTTCATTTTAGCTAATAGCCGTTTACTTATATTTTTATTTCTATTTTTCTTTATGGGTAATAAAGCAATTTAATACGCTGACAAAAAGCATCTAAGTTATCATATTTTTTAGCGAGTCGATTAAAGTCACTGTCATAATCTACCACTAAAAACTGACACAGCACCGAATAAGCGGTTACATCAAAACTCGATATTTTTTCACCAAAAAAGTAATCCTTATCGCCTAATATACTAGATAATGCATTAAAGGTTTGATCTGCGATAGATAAAACTTCTTCGTGACTATGACGGCTAATACCTTGACCATACAAGTTTTTAACAACTTTTTTACGGATTAAACTTGATGCTAAGCCTTTAACAAGAAACGGTACGCCAGCAAAAAATTTTGCTTTAGAGATTTCCCATACGGTGTCATCAGCCCATCGAGAATAAACTAAGCACCAATATAAGCTTTCTTCTACTGATTTAGTAAATAGGTGAGCCATAGCTTTTTGCTCTTGGGTTAAGAAGCCATCCATATTTACATCATACTTTTTATCTAAATATTCAATAATAAAAGATGAGTCTCCAATATCTTGATTATCATCTTTAATGAATGGAAGTTTACCTTTAGGTGAAGCTTTTAAATATTGTGTTCCAGCCTTTACATCGTAATCTAATTTAGCAATACGCAAATATAAATCGACTTTCACTACAAATGGGCTTGCGTCCATCACACCAAAACCTGGACCAAAACTATATAAAGTAACCATGTAAATAACACTCCCTCAATACTAATAATTAGCAATTAACAACCAGTGAAAAATCTATAGTAGAGCAGTGTAGCTTACCAGCCTCTTTAATTCGATAAGCATCTACTAGATAAATATCTATTGGAAATTAGGTGAGTAATGATTTATTGATGATAAAAAAGAGGAGAGGTGCTATCGAAATGTAATCGGTAGCACTTTAATACATATTAAGTAACCGTAATTACTTTTTCTTCCATACAGTAAAATGAATATTAGAGACGACAAATTCACGTTGATTATTTAGCAATACACGAGGAATATTCTGCTCTTCAAGTAAATTAAAATTAGCGCTTAATTGCTCAGTTAAACCATCGAAGCCAGTAAGATTTTCACCATTTACTTTGATCCCACCAATCCATTTATTTTTAGCTGTTATGCTTTCATCAAAATGATAATCAGACGCTACAATTAACAGTCCATTTTCATTTAAACGTTGATGAACTGACGCTAAGAAAAGCGCTGGATCATAACTTTGCTCTAAAACATGTTGAGCTAAAATAACATCGTAATGCGCATACTTAGCTTTTAAGTTAGCGGCATCACCTTGGCTAAAATGAATAGTTCCAGCATCGGCAGAAGGTGTTAGTGATAACTTAGCTAAAGAAATCTCTTTAAACTCAACTATCTCACCTTCATTTTTAACTGTGTATCTTACATTCTCATTATTTTGTAATTGCACACCATGTTGAATATAACGTGCTGAAAAATCTACCCCATCTACATGTTTGAAAGCAGTAGAGAGTTCGAAAGATGTTCGCCCAACACTACAACCTAAGTCTAAACATTTAAGGCTATTAATATGTTCAGCTGAATTTTCTTTATACTTAGATACTGAATCAACAACACTATTCGCTATCGTTTTCGAGTAATTAGCAAAATTAAAATAATCATTACCGTAATGACTTTCAAGTTGCTGACAAACAACATTATCCGTCTCATACAAGTTAACGCTTACTGTTGGTATATCTTCATTATCACTTTCTATATAACGAAAGCCTGCATGTTGAGTAAAGTGCCGTCTAAAAGCATAGCGTGAAGATTTAATCGCTTCGTTGCCAGTTGAGATCCACGAACCACCTTTAATTAGATTGTGTTTTCCATCAAACGTTGGCGTTGAGAAATCGTCATAAAGCGGATGAACATTAAAGCCATTGAAACCGTCGATAGCCGATTCTGTCCATTGCCATACATTACCAATAATATCGCTAAATTCAGTTTCGCCGTTGCTAAAAAGATCAACAGGAGAAGGTGAAGCAAAAGATTCTAAATTAATATTACCTGGTGCTTTATTCCATTGCACAATATCGCCACTTAACTCATCTCGTAATCTGTACCATTCAGCTTCAGTCGGTAATCTAATAAACTTACCTGATTGTTCACTTTTCCAATTACAAAAAGCTTTTGCTTCTAAATAGTTAACTTCTGCAGGCCAATTAAGAGGTAATGGCATTACCGAGGCTAAATTGCGCTGGTAATATTCACCCTCTTTTTCAAACCAAAAAACAGGCATAGATGGCTTTTTGAATAACAACCACTGTTGTCCTTCCTTAGTCCAATAATCTGTATTTTTGTAGCCGCCCGCTTTAATAAAACTTAAAAATTCTTGGTTAGTTACTAAAAATTTAGATGCACTAAAACCTGCTACATCTACAGTTAGCTCACCGTATTCATTATCCCAACCATAAGTTTGGTCTTCATCTTTCTTCCCTAAAACTAACTGCTTATTTGATAAAGGGATAAGTTGATTTACCGGTGCATCGCCAGATTTTTCGTAAGGTTGCCATTCCTTATTAGGTGTTAAAAACTCAAGCGGTAACATTCTCATAATAACGGAAGACGTTTCTAAATGAATACGTTCATGCTCACAGCCCATCAATACAATCCAAGCAAGTGAATCTTGAGTAATAGGTAGCGTTAGCTCCATGGTATCGATGAGGTTAAGCATTAATGAATAAACAGAATCTCTGTATTCATTTACCTCCGTAACGGTTGGCCAATTATAGTTTTCGGTATTTAAATCATCCCAACTCATTTCATCTACACCAACAGCACATACAGATTCAATGCGTTGATCGAGTCTTTGATGAAGATACTTACCTAAAATTAGCTTATTAATAAAGAAGGTGGCGGTATGCCCATAATAAAAAATTAACGGGTGCCTAAGTCTTTCGGGCTTTAAAAAGTAAGCCTCGTCTTTATTAATTTGAGAAAATAACGATTCGTAAGTTTGCCATGTATTTTGGAAATATAGCTTAAGTTCTTCACGTTTACTTTCTATGCTTGTGCCATCAAGTAACGGCGTTTTAAGTTGTTGCAACGTTGTATTCATAAATTATTTTCTTGAATTATTTTAATTTTTTATATGATTTTTATATAACTTTGTCGGTACTATTTATTAATAATAATGGCTTGTTGATAGGTTTTTATTACCTCAGATTTGAGCTTATCGCCTATCCTTTCATTAACCCTATACGTAGTAGACAATATTTTGTTCACTTTAATTTCAAATTTATTCAAAGAGTTACTAAACCAGTCGTTTTCAATGAATAAACTAAGCGCACCTTTTTTATTATTTTGATCGAATAAAAACTCAGGTAATGCATCGCAAGTGTTATTGATCGAGGCTAATTTCTCACAAGCATTTTCATTATAAGCTTCTAATGCTTCAGCTAAATTAAGTAAACCAAAAACAACATTGGTATACGCATTATAATAAACACTTGAAGCACCTAAACGATGTTCTACGCGTGCTGTTTTTTCCCAATCATAGGTTGAAAGCATAACTTTATTATTTTGATCATATAACAAAGGTTCTTCCCCCATAGGCTGATTATGTTTACCTACTTTTTTATAGAGGGCAATACTGCCTTGGTGACCGCCAGATATATCATTAGGCGAGCATAACTCTTCAAACAAACCATACTGATCTCTCAACTTTAATCGCTCAAAGGCTTCTTCTTCAGGTAAGTATAATAACGAACACGCTAAGCTTGATCGTAAAAAGCATTGCTGCAAATACTCACCAAAGTGTTGATGAGGAATAATATTAGTCCCTTTTTGATCAATCGCACTTATATTCATCTGTATTGCATTAGGAATATGTACTGCGCGCTTGTCGCTGGTGAAAATATCTTTACTGCCCAAGGCTAACTTTCCTGTATCTCCCGACCAAACAACTGGTTTGATCATGGTTTTATCAAAGCCTTGTAAAGCAAATAACGTGGGGAGTTTTTTAATCGCTTCAGCTAAATTATTCGCTTCTTTTAAAGGCGACTGACCATTAAACAATGAGATGTACTCCCATTGATTTGACCAATATTCAGGTATCACTTGCCCATCAATATTTAAAGCAGCAAGCTGTTTATTAATGATTGAGTAATCTAATGGCTGAGGGGATTTGTCTGAAGTACGTTGAAAGCAACCTTCTAATTCGAAATGAATTAATGGCTTAAACCCTAAATGCTCAATATATATTTGAAGTAATTTGATTGCTTGTATTGCGACATTATCAACCGCTAACATAATGTATTCTCATGGGGTTTTGATCTATTTTGGTTATTTATGATTATGTCGGTTGTAATAGCCGTCACTTTTTGAATAACAATAATGTAAACAGCTAATACTGTTATCACTACAATTTAATTACGCTATTCGATAGATATATACACATTATAAAGTAATAGGGATCAATAAACCCCTCTATAAATTTTTAACCTTATTATTAATTTATAGTTATAAGTAAGATTTGACCAAAACCATACCGTTAGGTACAATATATGAATTATTTACCCCAAATTAGGATCTATTGTGGCTAGTGGTAGAAAAAAATCATTTGATGAAAACACTGCGTTAAACGCCGCAATGGAAGTGTTTTGGCAAAAAGGTTATGTAAGTGCTTCACTTACAGATTTAACTGCACGCATGGGTATTAATAAACCAAGTATGTACAGCGCTTTTGGTAATAAAGAAGCCTTATTTGTTAAAGCAACTCAATGTTATATTGATACTAAATTAGCCCCTCATGTAGAATTACTTTTTCAAGAAGGGAGCTCGTTAAAACAACGCTTAAAAAATCATATGATGTCGATTGTCGCTATGCAATCAGATCCAGAGAAAGGTAAAGGCTGTTTTTTAACGCTATGTCAGTCAGAACTGATCGGTGGTGATATACCTAAAGAAGCGGAACAACTCCTTAAAGAAGCAGATTTAATTCCACTTCAGATATACAGTAAATTATTTGAAACCGATGAAGAATGTATCGCATTAGAGCTCCATAAAAATGCTCAAGCTAATGCGCTAACTATATATACTTTGTTAAAAGGCACTGCATCAATGGCACGTTCGGGTATAAAAACATCTGATCTTGAATATTGTGTAGATACTATTATCTCCGGTATGACTATTCATTAATCCTTATACTTTATGGTAAATATTAACTCTGATTCAAGTTTTCATTATTCTCCGAATTAAGCGATTAATCTACTTACTAGATTTAAATTAAGTTACCGATAAAGTATATATTTACATTAATTCTATGTTTAAATGTTAGTTCTGCCCTATCCAAATTAAATAACACAATTTAAATGCGTACTTTTCCTACTTTACTACTTATTCTTTTTCTCAGCGCGTGTACTCTTATATCTCAATTAAACTTCGATGAACTTTATGGCACTTCAGATCCTACTCGATATGAATTACCTGTAGCCCCCACTCAAGATACAAAATTAGAATTCCATCAAGATATTAAACCCATATTAAATAATCGATGCGTTGTTTGTCATGGTTGCTACGATGCGCCTTGCCAACTTAATTTGGCTTCGTATGAAGGTTTATCTCGAGGAGCAAATAAAGAATTAGTTTATGATGGTACAAGGCTATTAGCCTCTTCCCCTTCTAGACTTTTTGTTGATGCAGCAAGTCCTTCACAATGGCGAGATAAAAACTTTTTCCCTGTACTGAACGAACGTAATCAGTTGGGGGATATAGATGCTAGCGTTATAAGCCGAATTTTAGCGTTAAAAAATAAAAAAACAGAAAACCTAAATAATCAACCTTTACCCACAGATTTATATGATTTTAGCCTTAATAGAGAACAATCGTGCCCTTCAATTGAACAAATGGCTTACTATGAGCAATCACAACCTCATGGCGGAATGCCTTATGGTTTACCAGCATTATCTGAACAAGAACAAAACACTTTAAATGAGTGGATAGCAGCTGGAGCTCCAGCAAAAAATACAGCACCTCTTGCTCAGGTTTATTCTGACCTAATTGTTCAATGGGAAAGTTTTTTAAATAAAGACAGTAAAAAAGCACAACTCATGTCTCGATATGTTTACGAACATTGGTTTTTAGCTAACCTGTATTTTAATGATATAAAAACTGACTCAACATCACCTCAGTTTTTCAAAATAGTACGTTCTTCCACACCGCCTGGTGCTCCGATAAAAATAATTGCGACTCGTCGTCCTTTTGACGATCCTGGTGTGCAACGTGTTTATTACAGAATAAAACCAGTGCACGATACTATTTTGTTTAAAACCCACATGCCATATGCACTTAGTCAAAAGCGCATTGAAAAGCTCGAAAAATGGTTTCTAAATGATAACTACACAGTAACTAACCTCCCCGGTTACGATCCTGTAAAAACGGCAAACCCTTTTATTACCTTTGCAGAATTACCTACCAATAGTCGCTATGAGTTTATGCTTGATGAGGCACGATTTACTATTATGGGGTTTATTAAAGGCTCTGTTTGTCGTGGGCAAGTTGCATTAAATGTAATTAATGATCACTTTTGGGTGGTATTTGTTAAACCTGAAAGAGAAAACACCGAACTAGGTGAAGCTAAACTTAAAAAGCATTTAGTTGAATCAACCTATAACCTCAGATTGCCTGCAGGTTCAGGTAGTACAACCATTTTTAGTGATTGGTTAAAATACTCTGAACACCAAATGGCTTACCTCGAAGCAAAAGCAGAATATGTAAATTCTATTTTTAAAGGCGGTTTAAAACCTACATTAGACTTTGTTTGGGATGGCGATGGCGTAAATAAAAATGCAGCACTCACTATATTCCGTCACTTTGACACAGCTTCTGTAGAATATGGTTTTGTGGGTGATTCTCCACAAACCATGTGGTTAATTGATTATCAATTACTTGAAAAAATACATTATCTACTTGTTGCTGGCTTTGATGTTTATGGTAATTATGGACATCAATTAAAAACACGTTTGTATATGGATTTTTTACGCATGGAAGGAGAATCCAATCTTATTAGCTTCTTACCTAAAAGCTCCCGTCAAGATATCATTGATCAATGGTATCAAGATGAATCAGACACAAAAGCTGAGTACTTCAATAACTCACTACTTACTCTGAATAGCGACTCTGGAATTGCTTATCAAACCAATGATCATTTTGCAGAATTACAGAAAAAAATATCTACATACCTTTCACCTATACTAGATAACAAATTTGAGCTAAATAATGTCAATTTACCAACAGACTCATTAAAACAATTAACAAAGCTTAGTAAGTTGGTAGGCAAGCCTATATCTTTCCTCTCTCAAGTAAGTTTTATTACTGTAGTAGATAAAAATGAAGAACATCATTTTACAATAACCAATAACAGTGCCTATACAAGTGTTAGTCATTTATTCTTAGAAAGTGCTAGCAGAGTCCCCAAAAGAGATACATTAACGTTAGCTAGTGGTTTTATTGGTGCCTATCCAAATGTTTACATGAGAATAAACGCAGAAGAATTAGCTGAATTTGTTCATCAAATATCAACGGTATCAAGTACTTTAGATTACGGGAAATTATTAGATCAATATGGCATACGTCGTACCCATAAAGACTTTTGGAAACACAGCGATAAAATACATGCTACTGCAAAGGAAGCATTATCTATTGAATACGGACTATTAGATTACAATAGATTAGAAAACAAATAATACGCTTACCGAATATAAGAACAGTCATTCATACTTCAGCTACTGTTCTTATATTTATTTCGCTTTAGGTTAATATGTATTTAACCTGAACTCTGGATAATGGGTTTTTTAATACATTGATTTTCAATACTTTATAAGTAAATTATTGCAACACCATTTGTTTAGATGATTTATTACTCTCCTAATGTTGGAATTTAATTCTATAACAAGGCATTTTTCTTGACTAATAGCTGGCTATTAGCAATAAAAATACAGTTTTTTTATTCCCGATAAAAACTAAGTACCTGCATGCAGGCAACGACGTTAGAGGGTTAAATAAAAATATTAGGCATAACTGCTTATTCAGAGTTCAGGTTATTTAGTAAACCTAATCTTGAACACAAATTTTAAAGTCTACTGTATTCAAGATTATAAATTACAATGTGGTAAACGTGTTCTTACCACATCCTTCCTATCGCGATTACTGAACCTTATTATTTAACCTTTACATATCAAGAACCAAAACTTACCTTCAAAAAATCCCTAACGCATTTCTACATAAATCAATAGTCAAAGATCCACAAACATATACATTCTATACTCTCTACTTTTTATAGCTTTAGGGCGTGTTGATCTTTCGAGATTATTTTTTCAGCAATTTGTTGGGTATTTATACAAGGCAGAAGCTTTGTCGTGTGGTTGTTCAACATAAAAAGGTGATAACGCCGTAGAAATGACCAACAAATGCTGTCCAAAGGATTCGGCTAAAAGCGTTTTACTCTTTGTTGCCTGCATGGATGCAGGTACTTAGATTATGCAGGAGCATATAATCTGTGAGCAGTATTTGCTTAGAATGACTAGTCTACATACAGCTCGCCGCGATTAAAACGCTTTTATCTCGAACAAAATTTAACCGCGAAAGATCAACACGCCCTAGTAATAATAGAAAGATTACTGAATAAACTTTAGCTTCAGCTTAATAGATTTAACCCTTGACTTTAAAATACCTATCGGTACAATAATTTTTATACCAATCGGTACATAAATTATTTTAATAACTAGCTTAATCAGAATTGAGGAATAAAATGACAACATTAACTATACACACTATTGAGTCAGCACCTGAAGGCAGCAAGCCACTTTTAGAAGGTTCAGTAAAAGCTTTCGGAATGCTTCCTAACTTGCATGGCGTACTTGCTGGTTCTCCTCAAATACTTGAAGCGTATCAAAAACTTCATCAGTTATTTACAGAGTCTTCTTTTGATGCTGAAGAACTTACTGTTGTATGGCAAGCAATAAACGTAGAGCACGGTTGTCATTACTGTGTGCCTGCGCATACCGCCATTGCACATTCAATGAATGTTGATCCAGCAATCACTGAAGCATTACGTAACCAAGCGGCAATGCCAACAGCTAAGTTACAAGCTTTACTTGATATGACATTAATTATTGTACGTAACCGTGGACATGTATCTCAAGAAGAATTAGACGCTTTTTATGCTGCAGGTTATGCTGAGCAACAAGTGCTAGATATTATTTTAGCGTTATCTCAAAAAATCATCAGTAACTACACTAACCATATTGGTAATACACCAGTAGATGCTCCTTTTGAAACTTTTGCTTGGACTAAAGCTAAGTAGGTTTTACAAATAGTTATTGGAACCTTTGCGAATAATTAACAGTAATGGGTTTCAATAACATTTTATTTAATAGAATAATAAAGACACAAAAAGATAAAACAACAATCTCTGATACCAATACCATCAGAAATACCTCAAATTTAACTCACTATTAAAGAAAGCCCTAACTACACTATTTAATCGACGCTGTTTTAAAGAACAATTTAAAAGGCTTTTACAATTATCTGAACGAAACGAGTGTAACTTAGCTTTACTTCTTATTGATGTTGATCATTTCATATCAATTAACGAAAAATTTGGTCATTCCGCTGACGATATCGTTTTACAAAACATAGCTATCTTTATTAAACAAGAAGCTCATCGCCCTTGTGATTATTGCTTTAGAATTGGAGGGGATGAAATGGCTGTTATTCTGTTCGATACTTCTCAAGAAAAAGTTGAGAGTAACTGTAATAAATTAAGCGCTTTAGGAAACATAAAAACTCAACCTATTGGTTCAAATAATACTGAACTTAAATGTGAAGAAATACCTGTTACTTTGTCAATAGGCTGTGCGATAAAAGACAAGAAAAACAAATCCACTTGTGAATCAATGTTAGAGGCAAGTGATAAGAGCCTATATCTCTCAAAAAACAATGGTCGTAATCAATTTACTATAAAACATATTTAGCTGGTTTTAAGAGCAAAAAACTCAGTATCAATCATACTGAGTTTTGGTATAAAGGTAGTACTTTCACTTTGTAGCTAAACCTATAAAGCGAGCTATAAATTCTCTTCTGCAAATGAAGCTAATCGACTACGAACAACACCATTGAGATGAACTGTACTGCTTCCAGGAAAGTCCTTAAACCTTTCAACAATATAAGTTAACCCTGAAGTTACAGCACTTAAATAATTACTATCTATTTGTGCTAAGTTGCCTGAACATACTAATTTAGTGCCTTCGCCACATCGTGTAATAATTGTTTTAAGCTGCGACGCAGTTAAGTTTTGGCATTCATCTAGAATAACAAAAGCATTTTGAATACTCCTACCTCGCATAAAATTAACAGACTTGAACTGAATATTCGCTTTCTCCATAATATAATTTAAGCTGCCGCTCATGTTCTCATCGCTTTTATGAAGCACTTCTAATGAGTCGGTAATTGCCGATAGCCAAGGCGCCATTTTCTCTTCTTCTGTGCCAGGTAAAAAGCCAATAGATTCAGCTATTTCAGGCGTACTTCGTGTGACAATTATTTTATCGTATAAGCCACGTTCTACCACTTGCTCTAATGCAGAAGCTAACGCTAATAATGTTTTGCCGCTACCTGCAGCACCAGTCAGTATCACAAGATCTATTGTAGGATCTAACAATGCATCCATCGCCATACCTTGATAGATATTTTTAGGATTAATTCCCCATGCTTGTTTTGCCATTAAACGTTCACAAGACAAATCCGCAATCGCTAATCGTTCATCATCCCAACCTGTAACTTTACCCGCAAAGTGTCCTGTTTCATCTAATATGTATTCATTCATGTAGCTATTAGGCAATAAATCACGCTTTACGTAATGTGTGGTATTTCGACCTTCAGTTTCACTTTCGCATTCTTCAACTTGCTGCCAAAAGTCACCTTCAAATTTATAATAACCTGTCGCTAAGAATTGAATATCTTCAATAAGCTGATCAGTTCTGTAATCTTCAACATGTGCTAAGCCTGCACCTTTAGCTTTAAGGCGCATATTAATGTCTTTAGTGACTAAAACGACTTTATTATCTGGTTTTTGTTTCTGAATATGTAAAGCGGCGTTAATAATACGGTTATCATTTTCATTAAATGACAAGGTGCCAGCAATTTGTTCTAAGGTGTAATCGTTGAATATAGACAGTGAGCCACTAGGGTTATTAGGATCAGCTTCTGGTAATTTAACACCCGATAATACTTCTTCTGGTGTAGCCTCAGCTAAAGAGTCTTCGAGCGCTCTAATAGCGACACGAGCATCTCGGCTAACGTCTTTGTTGCGGTCTTTAATGGAGTCTAGTTCTTCTAACACTGTCATGGGCACAACGACATTGTGTTCTTTAAAGGAGAGAAAAGCGAAAGGTTCGTGCAGTAAAATATTGGTATCTAAAATATAAATAATTTTATGGTCATTCATATAGGCATCCTTAGCTTAGATGCAAAAACCTTGTCATATATATAGTCAAAAGTTTAGCTATAAATACAATCAAAAGTTTTTGTCAGTATTTAAATGAGGAGGAAAACATAAACTGATTTCACTCAAATGGCCTGCCAAACATTGTAATGATTATTTTTAATAAGATGCTCCTTTTCGTTTATGGGTTGTAGATCATAAATATCCTGAAGACTGTTGAACTAGTGTTTAGATTGCACAACAGATAACTGAAGGATATATCCCCTTTATTACCATATTATGACGTTAGTTTAGTACTTAACCCTTACCGATTTCTTCACCCCTTATAAATAAATATAGACTATTCTCAGTAAGTTTATAACTGAAAATTAATCATCTAAGAGAATATATTTACTTAATCAAATGATCCTTCTAAAAATAAAACTCAAACCAATCAAACAAAATCTCGTCGTTTTTAACACCTAAATGAAATATTAAATATTTGAACTAAAATGAACGAACACAAAGAGATTTATGCATCATAATTTACAAAGTACAACAATAATATAAGCCTTTAACTTAGCTGTGAGTTTGCCTTTAGTAAGCTTTTATAAAAACAGTGAGCGAGCGTATAGAGCTTTATTTTCAATTATTTTATGTATTTATAAAAAACAGGCTGATTTCTTTATTATTTTTAACACTTTTTAATGAACCCTTTAGTGAAAAACGTTACTATAGCGCCCGTTTTACATGCCCTATCATTAAATTTTATAAGTTGGAGTTGTTATGTCGTTTCACCCTGGTCAACGTTGGATAAGTGATGGAGAGTCGAATCAAGGACTTGGTACTGTTACTTCTGTTGAACACAGATTTGTAAGTATTGTTTTTACTGCTACAGGAGAGTCAAGACAGTACGCAATAGCGAATGCTCCACTTACTCGTGTTATTTTTAATGAAGGCGATACTATTCCTAGCCATGAAGGCTGGACGTTACTTGTTGAATCATTTGAAGAAATCAGCAATTTAATTACCTATCATGGTGTTCGACAAGATACTGGCGAGCAAGCTTCGATTAAAGAAGTGATGATCGACCATTTCTTAAAATTCAATAAACCGCATGATCGTTTATTGAATGGTCAAACCGACCGTTTAGACTGGTTTCAACTGCGTAAAGACAGTCTTAAACATCAACATATTCAACAGCAATCAGAGTTAATGGGATTAAGTGGTGGTCGTGTAAGCTTAATTCCTCACCAATTATATATAGCTGAAGAAGTCGGTAGCCGTTTTGCTCCACGTGTTTTATTAGCCGATGAAGTAGGCTTAGGTAAAACTATTGAAGCTGGTTTGATTATTCATCAGCAGCTTGTGAGTGGTAGAGCTCAACGTATTTTAATTATTGTACCTGAGTCATTAACTCATCAATGGCTTGTGGAAATGCTACGCAGATTCAATTTACCTTTTAGTATTTTTGATAATGAACGTTGTGTTGAAGGTTCAAACGCTGAAGATGGCGCGAATCCTTTTAGTTCTGAACAATTAGTATTAGTGAACTTAGGCTTTATTACTGATAATCCAAAATGGTACGAAGCGCTTATCGCCGAAGATTGGGACTTGATGGTTGTTGATGAAGCCCATCATTTAAATTGGTCGCAAGACAATCCAAGTATTGAATACCAATGTATTGAGCAATTAGCACAAGTAATACCTGGCGTATTATTACTTACAGCAACACCCGATCAATTAGGTCATGAAAGTCATTTTGCACGCTTAAGATTACTTGATCCTGATCGTTTCTTTGATTATAAGAAATTCATTGCTGAAGAAGAAAACTATATTGAAGTTGCTGATGCTGCAAATTCATTAGTCGCTGGCGATCAACTGACTCAACCTCAGTTAAATACTCTAACTGAATTATTGAAAGAAGCAGATATTAGTTCACAACTTAGCATTATTAATGACGATAGCGTTAAAGTGTCTGAGCAAAGTGAAGCGCGCCAGCAAGTGCTTGAACAATTGTTAGATCGCCATGGCACAGGTCGTATTCTATTTAGAAACTCGCGTAACACTATTGAAGGTTTCCCTGAGCGTAAATTATTACCAACGCCTTTAGCTATGCCTGAGCAATATCAAACCATTATTAACGATTTATTGTTAAGTGACAGTGCTGAAAACATAGCTGAGCTTTCTCAAAGCAAACTGTTATTTACACCAGAAATTTTATTTAGTTTAGAGCAACACGACAATTGGTACGACATTGACCCAAGAGTTGATTACTTAATTGATTTGTTAGAAAACTTAGGTAAAGAAAAGCTACTAGTGATTTGTGCTCATGCGCAAACAGCGATTGACTTAGAAACTGCTTTACGTGTTAAAGAAGGCATACGCGCAGCAGTATTCCATGAAGGTTTAAGTATTTTTGATCGTGATAAAGCCGCAGCCTACTTTGCTCAAGATGAAGACAGCGCCCAAGTATTACTTTGTTCTGAAATAGGTAGTGAAGGTCGAAACTTCCAATTTGCTCATCACATGGTACTTTTCGATTTACCAAAAAATCCAGACTTGTTAGAGCAACGTATCGGTCGTTTAGATCGTATTGGTCAAAATCAAACTATACGTATTCATGTCCCTTACTTTGAAGATTCTCCGCAAAGTTTATTATTTAATTGGTATAACCAAGGTCTTAACGCCTTTGAACATACTTGCATTACTGGGCATGCTGTTTTCAAAGAGTTTGGCGAGGCGTTACAAAACTTAGCTTTAACAGCGCAATGGCAATCAGACGAGTCGACTCAGCTTATTGAAGCGAGTCATGAGAAACATCTCGTTATTAAAAAAGAATTAGAAAACGGCAGAGATAAATTACTCGAGCTACATTCTTCTGGTCAAGGCAGAGCCCTTGAGTTAGTGAAGAAAATAGAAAAGCTTGATCAGCAAATTGAATTACCGCAATTTATGTTTCAAGTACTCGATGTATTTGGTATTCAACAAGATGATAAAGCAGATAATTCTATTGCGCTACAACCGTCTGAGCACATGTTAAACAGTAACTTTCCATGTTTACCTGAAGATGGAACGACCATTACCTTTAACCGTGATACGGCGTTAGTCTCTGAAAATTATCAATTACTTACTTGGGATCACCCTATGGTGCGTGGCGCTATGGATTTAGTGCTTTCTGATGAACTGGGTAATTCGTGTATAGGTTTATTAAAGAACCCTGCTCTTCCTGTGGGTACTTTCTTTGTTGAATGTATTTTCACGGTTGAAGCTACTGCACCTAGCCAATTGCAGTTAGGTCGATACTTACCAACTACGCCAATACGCGTTTTAGTTGATAAAAACGGTAACGATTTAGCAGATAAGGTCGGTGAAGAAGTATTAGATCAACAGTTAAGCCCTACTAAAAAGCAAGTGGCACTTCAGTTAGTTAAAGCATTAAAACTACAAATTAGTCCGTTAGTGACTAAAGCTGAAGCGCATGCTGAAGTAAATGTAGCAAGTATTCAACAAAGCGCACTTGATTCAATGCATCAGAAGTTAGATGAAGAACATGCTCGCTTAGCTGCATTAGCTAAAATAAACCCAAGTGTTCGACAAGAAGAAGTCGATTTTATATTGCTACAGAAAACTGAACTTGAAAGCTATATCAATAAAGCACAGCTAAAATTTGAAGCCATACGACTTATTGTTGTTACTCATTAATGAGCGCTAATCCTGATTTTGTTTATCAGCCACCGTTAGATCCCTATTTACATATTGTTTATAGGGACAATGATATTGTGGTATTAAATAAAGGCAGCGGTTTGTTGACAGTTCCTGGCCGATTGCCGGAACACAAAGATTGTTTAGAAAACCGAGTAGCACGGGTATTACCTAGCGCTACTATTGTGCACAGATTAGATATGGCTACATCGGGCATTATTATTATGGCGTTAAATAAGCCTGCCCATGTGGCTATTAGTCAACAATTTGAAAAGCGTAAAACACAGAAAAGATACATAGCTCGAGTTTTCGGCCATGTAAAAGAAGAGCAAGGATCTGTTGACCAACCCTTAATTTGTGATTGGCCTAATCGTCCTAAACAAATGATAGATTATGAAAGAGGCAAACAGTCTTTAACCCATTACAAAGTATTAAGTTATAGCGATAACTCAACCTTAGTTGAACTAACACCTGTTACTGGCCGCTCTCATCAATTAAGAGTTCATATGTTATCCCTTGAACACCCTATTTTAGGCGATCGATTGTATGCTCATGATGAGGCGCTAGCGATGGCAAAACGCCTAAATCTACATGCGCAAATGTTAAGTATTCACCATCCAGTGAGTAACGAAGAAATGACTTTCTTAGCCGATTGTCCATTTGAATAGATAAACACTTAATTTAATATATTAGCTGAGCCTTTAGCTAAATATTAATAAGTCAGAGTATCCCCAAGCAAGACCTAAATGCTGAGTAGAATGAATGATCTCAACTTTAGGTTTTCCACTTCCTTGCAAAACATCTACACTTACTTATCAACTTATTTTATTAAGTAAACAAGAATCTGGGTCGATACTATGAGTTATAGTGACTACATTAGATTTCTATAAGGATTTACATTGTTCCGACTTTTTCTCATTACTGCCCTTTTCTCTTTATTACCTCATGTTTTAGGTATTTCACAAGCACACGCTTTTTTCTACTTTCAAGAAGAACCAGCCAAGAGCGATGAACAAGAAAATGCAACTAAAGATGGCTCTGGAAAATTACAACGTAGTGATATCAAAATAGCCCAACCTATTAGTTCTTTCGAGCTGCAAAAACAAGATTTAAATCATTACTTACCAAGCAATGAAGTTGAATTACTCAAAGCGGGTGATAACGAATATACCCTGATAAAAGGCACCAGCTCGACTAAAAACGATAAAGGTGTCGCTATTTTAATACCTGATTGGCAGCAAGGCCTCACTAATGCCAAAGCCCTTAATTTTTTAAGAAAAGAATTGCCAACTCATGGATGGGCAACTCTCAGTATTCAGTCGCCTAATAAGCCTAGCAACTACCCTTCTTCTGCATCAACTCAATCTGAACTGGCAGAGCAAAATAAAGTCGCGCTAATGCCTTATAAAAATGAATTAAAAAGCTTGATGATGGAGGTAATGAAAAAAGCTAAAGACTATCCTGGGATCTTTCTTGTGATCACTCAAGGTAGCCAAGCAGCAATGCTAATTGATTTATATAAAAACAATGAAGAGTTATTACCTAGTACCTTAGTTATCTTGAGTGGAGGTATGTATTCACATTTAGAAAACGATACCTTTGCCCATAATATTGCGACATCAGAATTACCTATTTTAGATTTAATATTAAAAAGGGACAGTCGGTCAGTTTTAGAAAATGCGTTATTAAGAAAAAAATACTCCAATAAAGAATTAAAAGTCTTTTATCGACAGAAAAGCCTATCGAATATAATGCCAGGTTATTACCCTGAACAGAGCTTGATCATAGAGATTAATGGTTGGTTAAAAAGTATAGGTTGGTAATTTTTTGGAGACTGAACTTATTAAATACCAAAGAACGTTGAATGTGAGAACAACTCAATAACTTGAGTCATCAATTAGAACATTCGCTTTTAGCTTAGATTGAATAGTTAATACTAGCTAAAAAAGCATTTTTATAGAAAAGGGAATGATGTTATGGAAGGTTTATATGAACATTAGCATCACCTGTTATTAAGTTTTTAACTAGATTTAATTAATAACAGGCCATTTGTCGGACAAAGACCAAAATATCGAAGGCTTTGCTCTAAGCTCTTGCTTTCGTCACTGTTTCGTATGCTGCTTGAATATCTTGTGCTTTTTCCTTAGCTGTTTCCATCATCTCTGGTGGTAAACCTTTAGCGACGAGCTTATCAGGATGATTTTGAGACATGAGTTTACGATACGCTTTTTTGATTTCTTGATCTGTCATATCAGCCGAACAACCTAAAACTTTATAAGCGTTGCTAAGTTGTGATTTAGTTGATTGAGGACGTTGTCCTCCTTGACCATTAAAGCGATCGCCTGCAATGATCATTTCAAGTAATCTATCTAAGTCTCTTACAGAAAAACCTAACAGTTTAGCTATTTGATGAAGTGCTGCTCTTTCTTCGCTATCTAACGTGCCGTCAGCGAAAGCGACTTGAATTTGAATTTCTAAAAACATAAGTAACAAGTCATGACGTCTGCCACACTTGTTCGTAAAATCTTTCAAGCGTTCATCTAATGGGAAGGCTGTACTTTTACCTTCTCTAAAAGCATTTTGAGCTTGTTGCCTTAACGCGCCTTTTAAAGAAAGTTTATCCATATAAGCTGTGGCAAAAGCAATTTCTTGTGAGCTAACAACACCATTTGCTTTCGCTACATAGCCCATTACCGAGAAAGTGGTATCGAAGAAAGCTTGTTGTCTGTCTTCTTCAGTAAAACCACCACCTGATAAGTTATTAAAGTTAAGACCTAAACCTTTATCGAAACGATGACCTAGCCAAATGCCAAGTAATGCACCAAAAATGTTCTTACTCAGCATAAAGCCAAATAAACCACCTAAAACTTTTCCCCAAATTCTCATTTGATATTTACACTCTTATATTCGTTCGTTGTTTGATAGATTGTTTGTTACTTTCCTGAGACTATTCGATTAAGCTCATCTAATCGCTCAGGTGTTCCTACATCAGTCCAATGGCATGTGAGTAGTTTACCAGAAAGTTGCTGATTATCGGCGGCTTCTCTCAGTAATGGACCTAAAGCTAAAATATTTTCATTCTTGTGGGCATTAAAAAACTCAGGTTTGTATAAGCCAATACCACTAAAAGTAAACGGTAATGGCTCTGTTTTGTCTGTAATTTTGGCTGTTATATTTCTAACTTTCTGCGAGTCGCTGCTTTCACTAATATCTGAATTATTTACATTCATACTTGCTATGTCAGCTAATAAAAAGTCACCTTTACTATTATGTTCAGGGTTTTTAACCAACCAAATATTAGCTAAGCAATCTTCAGTAAGAGGCTTGATGTCAGCAAAATCAAAATCGGTATAAACATCACCATTTACAACTAAGAATGGAGCATTAGCATCAGTGTTTTCTAGTAATAAAGGTAAAGCGTTAATAATGCCACCCGCAGTTTCTAGCCCACCTTCACTTTCTCGACTATATTTTATTGAAACGCCCCACTGACTACCGTCTTTTAAATAGTTTTCAATTTTATCACCTAACCAAGCATGATTAATCACTATATCGGTAATACCTGCTTGAGCTAATTTAATAATATGATGTTCAATTAATGGAATGCCTGCCACTTTTAACATAGGTTTTGGCAAGCTATCCGTTAATGGACGCATTCTTTCACCACGACCTGCAGCTAGGATCATAGCTTTCATAAAGAATGATCCTCTGTATCGACTTTTTTTAACTCTTTTTCTGCTAATGCGGGTATAACTTTATGTAAAACTAAATCATGTAAAAAGCTCAACTCAGAATACTTAGCACTGATATCAACAATATACGATAGGGTTAATGGAATATCTTGGAGGTAACCAGTTTTATCATCACGATGATATAGGCGAGCAAAAATGCCACTCGCTTTCACATGACGTTGCATTCCCATTAAGTCAAACCAACGCTGCCATTGAGCTTGACTTATGTTTGGGTATTTATTCTCTATATCCATCAACTGACAAAAGTACTGAAATAATCCTGTCACTTTATCGTTAGGCCATTTTACATAACAATCTCTTAGTAATGAGACAATATCGTAAGTTATAGGTCCGATAACAGCATCTTGAAAATCGATAACACCTAATTGAATAGCACCAAGGTCTTGGGTTACTTCACTTGAGTTAAGTATCATCAGGTTTCGACTATGAAAATCACGATGCATAACAACTTGTGGTTGCTCTAAAGCATTACCAACGAGTACTGTAAAACACGTATGAAGCTGAGAGCGTTCTTGTTCACTAAGATTGATATTTAAATGCGTACCTAATAACCATTCACTAAAGATATTACATTCCAGATGTACAAAGTCAGCGTCGTAGCGTGGTAATTTATAATTTGTAGGTATCGCTGATCCAGCAATTAATGGTAATAATTTTATTGCCTCTTTATAAGAAGCGTCCATATTATCTAAAGTTAATAAATCACTAAACAACGCGTTGCCAAAATCACTTAAACACAAAAAACCTTGCGCTAAGTCATAGGTAATAATATTGGGTACATTAATATTTTGTTGATGTAGTACCTGTTGAATTTCAACAAAAGCTAAATTGTTAGACTTATCTGGAATAGCATCAACGGCAATATAAGGTTGCCCGCTAATAGAAAATCGATAATATTTTCTGAAACCAGCATCGCCAGTTAAAGCTTTTAAGGTAATTGAATCGAGCTTAAAGTAGTTACATAGCCATTCTTCAAGAAGTGATAAACGAGACTGATTCAATAGTTAACCCTTAAAATTATATTTTATGTATTATATGAAAATTTCAACAATAACATAAGCAATACAAAGCCTTTATTCTTGTTAAAGAGTAAAATAGTATGAATATTGCTAGGTTTTTAATAATTTAGCTTTTGATTGGCATTTAAGGCTATGCTTTAGTAATTTAGGATATAAATCATCACGCCTCGTGGTAAATACAGCATTATAAATTTGAAAGTTAAGCCTATATGTCACATGATTGTCATATCTTTTTAATATGAAAATCATAATAACTATATTATTGTGAAATTTAACGTTAAAATACGCGAAAATTAAATTTCTCCTCTATAAATTATAATTAAAAGCTAATTTTCGGAATATAAATGTCTTTCCCCCAAACTACTACATTGCTTTTTTTAGGTTTATTTAGCACTCAATATGCTTTTGCCAGTGATGATTTCCGTCTGGGCGAACACTGCCCAATACCAAGTTTCGACAAGTTATCGTATCAAGATGTTAATACAAACAGCCAATCAATTACGATCACTTCTAAATTTACTCAAATAGAAAAAAATCAGTTCGCGAGATTTACTGGTGGTGTAACCTTACTTACTCCAACAGAAGCTATAGTGGCAGATCAAATAGAACTAAATAGACAAGATTTACTAATTAATGCCGAAGGTAACATTCACTTCCAGAATACAGGAATTGATGTTTTTGCTTCACAACTTAATGCAAGTAGAGCAGCGGGTGGTACAACCTTAAGCGATACCTCGTATCAATTAACCGCAAATGCGGGACACGGCTCAGCAAAAACAATATCAGTTAATCAAGATGGTGTTTTAACATTGGTTGATTCGTCTTTTACCACTTGTTTTGGTGAAACACCTGACTGGAGTATTAATGCCAGTGAAATAACGATAAATACTGCAGATAAACAGTTAGAAGCCTATAACGCAAAGTTTGAAGTATTTGATATTCCTGTTTTTTACGTACCCTACTTTACTATGCCGATTGGTGATGAGCGTCACTCAGGTATCTTGTATCCTAATATTAAAACATCGAGTAGTTCTGGATTTGAAGTTAGTGTTCCTTATTATTGGAACATAGCCGAGAACTTCGATGCCACCTTAACACCACGTTATATGTCTGAGCGTGGCACACAATTAAATACTGAATTTAGGTATTTAATGGGACAACAGTCTGGTGTTATCGATGTTGAATATCTCAATAGAGATATCAAGTTAACTCAAAATGAAGATCCTCGTTATTTAGCACGTATACAACATGTAGGTACTTTTTCAGATCGTTTTCGTGCATATGTAGACTATACAACGATTAGTGATGATAACTATTTAGTCGATTTAGACAGCGAACAATATAACTCTAACGACGCTTACCTATACCAAATTGGTGAATTATCTTATTTTGGTGATACATGGAGCGCGACTGTTAAATTACAAGATTTCGAAATTTTAGGTAACCATACGCCAAGTTATCAAACAGAACCTCATATCGAGCTTAGCAAAAGTCAGGCACTGCCTTTTGGCAATGCTGTATTTAACATGTATTCTGAAATGACACGTTTTATTACAGAAGAAGTTGATTTACCGACAGCAGAGCGTTATCACTTTGAAGCAGGCGTTACTTTACCTATAACTCGCCCCGCTTGGTTCCTTAATTCTGAGCTTAAAGTACTGCAAACCACTTATCGACAAGATAATATTGTTGCCACGAGTTTACTTGAAGAAAAAGTTAGCCGTACCTTACCTAAAGTTAGGATCCACGGTGGTATGAACTTTGAAAAAGCCCTAACCTTTGGCGATCAAACCTATACTCAAACACTAGAACCACAATTACAATACTTATACATACCAGACAAAGACCAAAGCGCTATAGCTCTATACGATACCACCTCATTACAAGATGACTTTGATGGCTTATTTAGGGATAGACGATTCAGTGGTTTAGATAGAATTGCTGAAGCAAATCAATATTCTTGGGGTTTAACTACACGTATTTTGGATCCTCAAAGTCAAGAAAGATTAAGAGTCAGTTTAGGTAGAATTGTTTTCTTAAATACCGATGAAGCATCATTAGAGAGTGACACATCACAAAATATTGCTGTGAGTGAATCTGCTTTAGCCACTGAGATTTACGCAAAAATAAATGACCGTTGGGAGTTCACTGGCGACATTCAATACAACACCAAAACCAATAAAACGAATAAAAGCCAAAGCAAGATTGATTACCAATTTAGTAAAAATCAGACAATTCAATTGAACCATCGTTATACTCGTAATGTCTCAGGTATTAGACTTGAGCAATTATCACTATTAAGTAATGTAAATATAGACCCAAATTGGCAGATCGTTGGCCAAGTAACACAAGACCTTCAAAACAAAAGAAGTTTAGAAAGTTATTTGGGTGTACAGTACAGCAGTTGTTGTTGGGGGATACGTTTATCCTTCCACCGAGCCATCAATTCAACGATTGATGAAACGCAAGGCAACCTAACTGACATTGATAGTCGCGATGAATTTGATAGCGGATTTAAACTTAATTTTGTATATAATGGTGTGAACAGTTCACAAACATCAGATACTATATCAGACATGTTTAACTCAAGTATATTTGGCTATAAGCGCCCTTACTTTCTCAATAATTAAAAGAATTTAACTGAATATGAAAAATACATTATCAGCATTAACCTTTATAACAACTTGCCTAGTAACAACATTTCAAACTAACGCTAAAGAGGTTGAACTTGACCGTGTTGCAGCGATTGTAAATACCGGCGTTGTTTTAAAGTCTGAAGTAACGGCTTTAATAAAAGATATTAAGCAACAATCTGAATTAAATAACCAAAGCTTACCTTCAGACAAAGCATTACGCACCCAAGTTATAGATAAACTCATTACAACAGAGTTACTTCTACAAATTGGTGAGCGTATGGGTGTTCAAATTAGTGATGCACAACTTGATCAAACAATTTCAAACATCGCTGGGGAAAACAAATTAAGTTTGGAGCAGTTCCGCCAAACAATTATTGCTAGCGGTACTGACTACGACACTTACCGTGAGAATGTTAGAAATGAAATTATCACTAACGAAGTTAAACGTTCAAGTGTAGGTAGACGCATTTATGTATCACCACAAGAAATTAATAACTTACTTGGTTTAATGAAAGAACAAACAAGCGACAATATTGAGTATCACTTAGGACATATCTTAATCGCTTTTCCTGGTGAACCAAGTCAAGAGCAAATTATTACTGAAAAAGACCGCGCTCAAAAGGTTATAGAGTTACTTAATGACGGTAGTGACTTTACTAAAATAGCCATTGCATCTTCAGGTGATGAAACAGCACTAGACGGTGGTGATATGGGGTGGAAAAGTATTAACGAAATGCCAACTCTATTTTCTGAGTTAGTTGATGGTAAAGAAAAAGGCACAGTTGTTGGTCCAATTCGTACAGGCTTAGGTTTTAGTATTGTAAAAATACTTGATATCCGCGGTAGAGAAATAGTTGAAATAGAAGAAGTAAAATCAAGACATATTTTAATCAAACCTTCTGTGATCATGAGCGAAGCAAAAGCTGAAGCTACACTCCAAGGATTCTTAGATAAAATTGCGGCAGGCGAAGCAGACTTTGCTGAACTAGCGAAAGAGTTCTCTGAAGGTCCAACATCCGTTCGTGGTGGTGATTTAGGCTGGTCAGATCCTAAAAACTATGACCCTGCTTTTAGTACCGCATTAGCAGGATTAAAAGTAGATCAATACAGTAAACCTTTCCGTTCATCATTCGGTTGGCATATTACTCAATTAACGGGTAGAAGAATGCAAGATACGACAGATCAAATGAATGAGATTAAAGCACAAAATATCATTTACAACAGAAAGTTTGGAATGGAAAGCGCACGTTGGATCAAAGAAACACGTGAAGAAGCTTACATCGAAGTTATTGATGGTGGAACTCGATAATGACAAGTCGAATAGCAATAACACCTGGTGAACCTGCTGGAATAGGCCCAGACTTAGTCATAGCGATGGCACAATTATCATGGCCGGCACAATTGATTGTTGTTGCTTCACCAGATCTATTAAAAGAAAGAGCGGCGTTATTAAATTTACCGCTAACACTTATTTCTTATGATCCGGAATTACCAGCACAACTTTCACAGCCAGGTACATTAACTATTTTACCTGTTGAACTAGCGGAACCTTGCGTTCCTGGTGAGCTTAACCCTACCAATGGTGCTTATGTTGTAGAAACATTAAGAGTCGCCTGTGAGAAAAATATGCAAGGTGAATTTGATGCTGTGGTTACAGGTCCGGTTCACAAAGGTTTGATCAATCAGTCTGGTATAGCCTTTAGTGGTCATACCGAATACTTTGCTCACCAAGCTAACTGTTCAGACGTTGTGATGATGTTAGCAACTGAAGGATTACGTGTAGCACTTGTTACTACACATATCCCGCTTGCTTATGTATCAAAAGCAATAACGCCTGACAGACTTCATCAAGTGACTTCAATCTTACATAAAGATTTAGTTAATAAGTTTGGTATTGAAAACCCTGCAATTTATGTATGTGGTATTAATCCTCATGCAGGTGAAGGTGGCCACTTAGGTCGTGAAGAAATTGAAGTAATGAACCCAACATTAGATGCTCTTAGAGCAGAAGGAATGAATTTAATAGGTCCATTACCTGCTGATACTATTTTCCAAGAAAAAATATCTAAAAGAAGCTGACGCAATATTAACTATGTATCACGATCAGGGCTTACCTGTTCTTAAATACAAAGGCTTTGGCTCTTCAGTAAATATAACCCTAGGCTTACCTTTTATTAGAACGTCAGTTGATCATGGAACTGCTACAGATTTAGCAGGGAAAAATGTTGCTGACGCAGGTAGCATGATCGAAGCATTAAAAACAGCCATCGAATTAGTGAATAATCAATAATGAATTCAAGTATACATTTAGGCCATCAAGCAAAAAAAAGGTTCGGTCAAAACTTTCTTAATAACGAAATGGTTATTGAAAAAATTGTTGATGCAATCAATCCTGAACCTAATGAAAATTTAGTAGAAATAGGTCCAGGCTTAGGCGCATTAACAGAACCTGTTGTTGAACGTGCTGGCAACTTATCCGTAGTTGAATTAGATAGAGATTTAGCACATCGTTTAAGACATCACCCTTTTTTAGCCCCAAAATTAACAATTTATGAAGCTGATGCTCTTAAATTTGATTTTGCTAGTTTGGTTAAAGACGAACAACCATTAAGAATATTCGGTAATTTACCGTATAACATCTCTACACCGCTTATTTTTCATTTATTAAGCTTTAAAGAAAATGTAAAAGACATGCACTTCATGCTTCAAAAAGAAGTAGTTGAGCGTATGGCGTCAGGCGAAAACAGTAAATCTTTTGGCCGATTATCAATAATGACACAATACCAATGTCAGGTAATTCCAGTTATGGAAATAGGTCCAGAGCATTTTACTCCGGCACCTAAAGTAGATTCTGCGATTGTAAGATTAGTTCCGCATACCAATATCAAAAATCCTGTTAAAGACATTAAAATGCTAAATACAGTATGTTTAAGTGCATTTAACCAACGTAGAAAAACCATCAGAAATAGCTTTAAAAAGTTAATATCTCATGAAATTTTACAAGATTTAAATATTGATGCGACTTTACGTCCTGAAAACTTAGCCGTTGATGATTTTATTAGAATCGCAAATTACCTTTCCGATAACCCTACTGAAATTAAATAATTTATGACACAAGAAAGTACCTCTTTAGAGACAGTATCAGTACAAACTAAGTTCATAGCAGAGCAATCAAGTTCAAGTGATTCTCAGTTTGTATTTAGCTATACCATTACCATTACAAACAATACCGAAAAGGCATTTCAGGTAATGAGTCGTTATTGGTTAATTACTGATGCTGATGGTGAAACATCAACTGTTGAAGGTAGTGGAATAGTAGGTGAACAGCCTCATATTATTCCTGGTACTAGTTATACTTATACCAGTGGTTGTTTATTAAAAACGCCATTGGGTACTATGCAAGGCTATTATCAAGTTGAAGATGATAATCAAGTAACAAGCATTATAGATATTCCGGTATTTCAGCTAGCATTGCCTAATATTATTCATTAGTTATGGCGATTTATTTTGTAGGAGACATTCAAGGCTGCTTTTCTGAATTATCCCTATTACTTGAACAAGTTAATTTTAATAAAAAAGAAGATGAACTATGGGTAGCTGGCGACATGGTTGCCCGTGGTACACAATCACTTGAAACACTCCGATTTATCATTTCGCTTGGATCCTCTGCAAAAGTCGTATTAGGTAATCATGATTTACACCTATTGGCTACTTACTACAAACTCAAAAAAGTTAAAGTTAAAGATCATCTAACCGATATTTTAAATGCTCCTGATGTTGATAACATTATGGAATGGCTTTCTAACCAACCACTTATACAAAAAATCCCTAACGAAGATGTTTACATGTCTCATGCGGGTTTATCACCACAATGGACTCCAGCTACCGCTTTAAAACAAGCAAAAAAAGCTCAAAAGCACCTTAGCTCTAAAAATCGAGTAAAGTGGTTAAGCTCAATGTACGGTGAAACCCCTAACAGCTGGGATAAAGCGGAAACAGAAATAGAAAAGTTTCGTTTCACTATCAATTCTCTCACTCGTATGCGTTTTTGTTATAAAGACGGCTCATTAGATTTTGAACATAAAAGTACACCTAAAAGTTCCCCTAAAAACCTAAACCCTTGGTTTGATTTTCCAGATCATTTAGAAAGTGTACATTGGATTTTTGGTCATTGGGCAGCCCTTTTAGGAAGCTGCTCTAATCCAAATGCTTTTGCTTTAGATACAGGTTGCGTATGGGGAAATCATTTAACATTACTCCGCTGGCATGACAAACAACTATTCACTCAAGAATATTTACATCATGTTCACAAAAGCTCTTAATTTCATTAAAGATTATCCAGTAATGAGTTGAATTCATAACTAGATCAGGTAAAGTAATATCTGTTCAGGGAAGAATTAATAAAATGACTCAACTTTTAAGAAAATAAGTCGATAACAATAATAATATTGTCAGATGTAACTTTACTGGGTGAAATATATGAATTTAACAGTCGCGATAAAGATAATTGGTGGCTTCACCATTATTTCTATTTTTTTAATAGCTACCAGCCTCTTTTCTTTAAGTAATTTAAATACCATTCAACTCTCCACAGATGAACAAAATACGGTAGCAATTCCTACTCTAAAAGCCAGTAATACTCTTGCAAATAAGCTTTCTTTAATGGGTAACCTAACTTTAAAAGGTTATTACCTTACAGATTTAGAGCCTTTAGCAGAGCAATTAACTCTGCTTGAAAACACAGAAGCAGCATTCGCGACTGAATTAACCGATTTAAAAAGAATTGTTACTTCAAAACAACAGTTATTAAGTAATCTTCAAAAGGTTGAAGATTTATATCAATCTTTATTAAAAGATGTAGATGGCGTTTACCAAAACCGAAAAATATCGATTGAACAAACCCTATTATTATCAGACAGAATTGATGAATTAGAAGAAAAATCTGATGACGCTGTAACTTTACTTGTTGATCTTGCTGATCATGAATTAGCAGATACCGAATTAAGACGAACTGTTGGTTTAGCCGAAACTATAGAAACTCAATTTAATGCTATTGTTAGCTCAGCCTTTGAATACAGAGGTTTAAAAGATAGTGTTACTGTCGAGTTAGTTGCGAACGAAATGAAAAACATACTTGCTCAACTAGATATCTCTATCCAAGATGTTATTAGCGACCTTAATAATAACGGCCTAACAGATGTTTCAGTTGAATTATCAGATTCACTACTTAGCTTGCATGAGTTACTTTCTGAAAACAACAGTATTTTCAACAATAAAGCTTTACAGTTAAAAGCTCTAGAGCTAGCGACGACAAAACTATCTGCTGCGGAAAATGACATAGCCATTGTTAACGAACTTTTAGTCACACAAGTTAAGCTGGCTAATGAAACAACAAGTAAAGCAAGCCAACTCGTTGATGATGCCGTATCAAGTGGAACAACTCAAACTACAGCGATAATGATCATTTCACTTCTGTTTGCTATTGGTATTGCTTGGGCAACACTCATTAGTATTACTCGTCCACTTAGCCGAGTAAATGAAATGCTAAATGTTGTAGCTTCGGGTGATTTATCAAGAAAACTAGATGAGTCAGGTCATGACGAATTTGCACAGTTATCAAAAAACTGTAATTTACTTATCGATAGTTTACGTAGCTTAATACAAAGTATTGTTAGCCGCTCTATTCAACTAGCAACAGCGGCAGAACAAACATCAGCGATTACTTCTCAAGGTAGTACCGCAATCGAAGAACAAAGAGCTCAAGTAGAACAAGCAGCATCTGCTACTACAGAAATGAGTAGTACCGCTCAATCAGTGTTAACAAGTGCTAACGATGCTTTGAATGAAATTAAACAAGCCGATAATGAAGCTGAACGCGTACGAATTATATCTGAACGTAACCGTAACACTATTCAGTTATTAGCTAATGAAGTTGAAGATGCTTCGCAAGTGATTAATCGACTACAGCAAGACAGCGCTTCTATCGGTGGTATTCTTGACGTTATAAGAGGTATTGCTGACCAAACTAACTTATTAGCATTAAATGCAGCGATTGAAGCAGCACGAGCTGGTGAACATGGTCGAGGCTTTGCTGTTGTTGCTGATGAAGTTCGTACACTTGCTAGTAGAACACAAGAATCGACTCAAGAAATTCAAACCATGATCACCGCCTTGCAAACAGGTGCTGAAAAAGCGGTATCTGTTATGGATACTGGTAAAGAGCAAGCGGCAAATTGTGTAGAGCAAAGCCAAGAAGCAGAGAAAGCGCTAGATACGATTACTCATGCTGTTCATGAAGCTTACGACCGTTCATCTCAAATCGCTACGGCAGCAGAAGAACAAAGCATGGTGGCACATGAAATAAGTAGTAACTTAGAGTCTATTGTTGCGATTGCAGAACAAACAACAGAAGGTTCTAAACAAACCTCTGAATCTACCGATGAAGTCGCTAAATTAGCGGAAGAATTACAGCAATCAGTACAAGAGTTTAAACTATAGATATTTAGTTAAAAAGCTTACCTAAAAAAACCGCTAATTAGCGGTTTTTTTTCGATTATTTAATTCTATTCAACGATACTGAAATAATTCTATTTCTCGTACACACAAAAATCTAAGTTATAGTGGTTTTTATCATCCGCCAGACGCTTAGTGCTACTCACCTTTTTCCATATATTTGTATCATAAAATGGGAATTGTGTATCACCTTCAATCTCAGCTTCTATATGGGTAATGTATAAACGGTCGGCGGCTGGTAAACAATGTTGATAAATTGCGCCTCCACCTATCACCATAACTTCTTCTACATCATTCACCAAAGCTAAAGCTGCATCTACAGAGATTACCGTTTCAATACCTTCAGCTTTATAATTTTCATCACGCGAGATAACAATATTTTGTCTACCTGGTAATGGACGCCCTATCGACTCATAGGTTTTTCGCCCCATAATAACTGGCTTACCTAAAGTTGTTTTCTTAAAATAAGCAAGATCAGCAGGTAAATGCCAAGGCATGTCATTATCTTTTCCGATAATACGATTATTGGCTGTTGCCACTACCATAGAGAGTATTGTCATATTTTTAGTCTGCTAAATAAGTTATACCAAACGGATTTATTTATTGCTCACTTAGCGAGAATTTAAAGGCTTAGAGGCGAGACATTGATTGAAGAGAATGGTTATTCCCTTGTCAAAATCAATAACGCGGCATATGAGCCTTTAAATTCTCGCCCTTCGGGAGCTCATTAGCAAACTGATAACATCACAAAATTAAAAAAATATAGAATAACTATGTTTAATCAATTTTGCTTGTTCTAAGCTTGATAATGTAGCTCTAAGTTGCTCAATAAATTAATCCGTTTGGTATTAAGTGTCTATTACCACTCTGAAACCAGCATTTTGAATGATAACGGCTATATATTAAAAAAGGTGTGAGATAATCATCTCTACACCTTTTTAACGTTCTTGAATTCAAGTATTAAGTTGAATATTTATACTTAAATTGAATTTGAACTACTTACGATATTCAACTTCTACATCGTAATCATCTTCGTCCCACTCTTCATCATCTAAGTCGTCGGTTAAATCAGACATTGCATCTTCATGATACGTATCCCATTTAAATTCAACTGACTTACCATCAATGATTTCTTCTTCAGTAACCTTAGGTAATGCTTCAATAAAGTCCATAACGTTATAACAAAGCTTTTCTGTACCTGTTTTAGCAAAGGCTGAAATACTTTGAATATGTCCTTCCCAAGCTAAACCTTCAATCACTCTGTCCATAACTTCTTGAGCTTCATCTTCTAATAATAAATCAAGTTTATTAAAGACAACCCATCTTGGCTTACCAGCTAATTCAGGAGAATGTTGCTCTAACTCACTAATAATAGTAAGAGCATTTTCAAGAGGATCTGAACCATCCGCAGGTAATATATCAATAATATGAAGTAAGATACGACAACGTTCAAGATGCTTTAAGAACTGAGTACCTAAACCAGCACCATCAGCGGCACCTTCAATAAGACCAGGAATATCAGCAATAACAAAACTACGTTGGCTGTCTAATCTCACAACACCTAAATTAGGTACTAAAGTGGTAAACGGGTAATCAGCAACTTTTGGTTTCGCCGCAGAAACACTACGAATAAGGGTAGATTTACCTGCATTAGGTAAGCCTAAAAGACCAACGTCTGCTAATAAAAGTAACTCAAGTTGTAAATTTCTTATTTCACCTGGCGTACCATCAGATTTCTGACGAGGCGCTCGGTTAGTACTACTTTTGAATCGGCTATTGCCTAAACCATGCCAGCCGCCTTTAGCAACTAACAATTTTTGTTCATGTTGAGTTAAATCGCCCAACTGTTCACCTGTATCAACGTCAACAGTACGCGTTCCAACAGGAACTTTTAATATTAAATCTTCTGAGCCTCTACCTGTACAATCTCGGCTACGACCATTCTCTCCACGTTTTGCTCTATGAAAACGTTCAAAACGGTAGTCGATAAGTGTATTTAAACTTTCGTCAGCCATTAAGTAGACATCGCCACCATCTCCGCCGTCACCTCCATTAGGGCCACCGAATTCGATATATTTTTCTTTTCGAAAGCTTACGCAGCCATTTCCGCCGTCTCCAGCTTCAACTCTAATTTCAACTTCATCAACGAATTTCATTTCAGTACAACACTCCAAGTGATGCTAACTTTTGATCTATTATAAACTATTTTTTAAACTTACAATATTTTTACAAAAAAAAACCCGCTAGTCGCGGGTTTTAGAACAATTTGTGATTGTTATTAAATAAAACTACTCAGCAACAATGCTTACAAATTTACGGTTCTTAGGACCTTTAACTTCAAACTGAACTTTACCGTCAGTTAAAGCAAATAATGTATGGTCTTTACCGATACCCATGTTAGTACCTGGGTGAAATTTTGTTCCACGTTGACGAACAATAATGTTACCAGCCAAAATTGATTCACCACCAAAGCGTTTAACACCTAGGCGTTTAGCTTCTGAATCGCGACCGTTACGTGTACTACCTGCAGCCTTTTTATGTGCCATTTTATAGCGCTCCTAATTAGCCGTTAATACCAGTAATTTTCACTTCAGTGAACCATTGACGATGGCCCGCTTGCTTACGTGAATGCTTACGACGTTTAAATTTAACAATCTTGATTTTGTCAGCGCGACCTTGAGATACAATCTCAGCCACAACTTTACCACCAGCAATGTAAGGCGCGCCTACATTGATAGCTTCGCCATCAGCGATCATTAAAACATTATCAAACTCAACTGAAGAACCAACTTCAAGTTCAAGTTTCTCTAGACGAAGGGTTTGACCTTCAGTTACACGATGCTGTTTGCCACCGCTCTGGAATACCGCGTACATAGCTACTCCGTACTGCGCCATCATTTGTATGACGCTTTGATTTTTAAAATATAGGGCGCGAATTCTACGCTAACAAATCGACTAGGGCAAGTATAAAAGTGATCATTTATCATTATTTTTACTTACGTTAAAAAGAGTCGTTATTGTACGCTTCATTTAGGCGCTAGATCGTGTAAACTCATGCTTTCACTTGTAAAAATTTTATCACGAAAACAGGTTATTCCCTACGCTTTATGGATCTTAAAAACATACAACTACTTTCTAATGACGATATGTCATTAGTTAACGATCTTATTTACTCTCAGCTTCAATCAGATGTTGCTTTAATTAACCAACTTGGTATTTACATTGTGAATGCTGGTGGTAAACGCATGCGTCCGATGCTAACGGTTTTAGCCGCTAAAGCTTTGGGTTATAAAGGTAAAGATCATATTTCTATTGCCGCTATTATTGAATTTATACACACGGCAACCTTGTTACATGATGACGTTGTTGATGAGTCAAATATGCGCAGAGGCAGGGAAACTGCTAATGCATTATTTGGTAATAGCGCGAGTGTACTTGTTGGTGATTTCTTATATACCCGCTCTTTTCAGATGATGACAAAATTAAATAATATGAACATTATGGATATTTTGTCTGATGCTACAAACATAGTAGCTGAGGGTGAAGTATTACAATTAATGAATTGTAACGATCCTGATACAACAGAAGAAAGTTACTTAGAAGTTATTTATTGTAAAACGGCTAAATTATTTGAAGCCGCAACACGTTTAGCTGCTGTAATATCAGATCAACCTGAAGACGTTGAACTTGCCATGCTTAATTATGGCAAACACTTAGGTACAGCATTTCAATTAGTTGACGATATTATGGATTACACTGCCGACGCTAAAGAGATGGGAAAAAACGTAGGTGATGACTTAGCAGAAGGCAAACCTACATTACCGTTACTTTATGCCATGAAACACGGTTCAGAAGCTCAGAAACAACTAATACGTGATGCGATAGAGCATAGTAATGGCATGGACAACTTAAAAGCTATTTTAACGGCAATGGAAGAAACAGGTGCCTTAAAATATACTCAGCAAAAAGCAGAAGAAGAAGCTGATAAAGCGATAAAATCCTTAAACCCATTACCTGATTCTGAATACAAACAAGCATTAGTAGAATTAGCTCATATTGCAGCTAATAGAACCGCTTAATATTGCTTTTTAAATAACAACATATTTGCGTTACTTACAAAATAAAAAACCGCTCAATGAGCGGTTTTTTTTAATGTTTGATAGTAGTTAAACCATCAATTAGCTATTGATAAAATCAATACCTTCATTAATATCATTGTTAAGTGTCGCTAACATATCATCTTTTGCTTTTTGTTCAAAAGCACTTAGCTCACCATAAGATAAAATTTCTTCAACGCCGTTCTTACCTAAACGAACTGGGTGTGCAAAGTATGCAGCATCACCATTTTCAACAGCAACATATGCATAATCTACAACGTCTTCACCTTGTAAGCCTTTAACTAAAGACAAACAAAAACGTGCAGCAGCAGCGCCCATTGATAAAGTAGCAGAACCACCACCAGCTTTAGCATTTACAACTTCAGTACCTGCATTTTGAATGCGAGGAGTTAATGCAGCAACTTCTTCATCAGTAAAAGTAACGCCTTCAACTTGTGAAAGAAGAGGAAGAATAGTTGTACCTGAGTGACCACCGATTACAGGAACTTTAACTTCAGCAACATTTAAGCCTTTTAATTCAGCAATAAACGCTTCAGAACGGATAACATCTAATGTTGTAATACCGAAAACACGCTTAGCATCATAAGTGCCTGCTTTTTTAAATACTTCAGCAACAATTGGAACTGTTCCGTTTACAGGGTTAGTGATAACACCAACCAATGCTTTAGGACAGTTAGCAACAATACCTTCCGCTAAAGTTTTGATAATACCCGCATTTACTGCGAATAAATCAGCACGGTCCATACCTGGCTTACGTGGCATACCCGCTGGAATGATAACAATATCAGCACCAGTTAATGCACCCGCTAAATTATCAGCACCAAAACCTTCAACTGTTACAGCTGTAGGGATGTGGCTAAGATCAACAGCAACACCAGGAACAACTGGTGCAACATCATATAATGACAATTCAGAACCCGCAGGTAATTGAGTTTTTAATAATAAAGATAATGCTTGGCCAATTCCGCCAGCAGCGCCTAAAACAGCAACTTTCATGTGATGTCTCCGTTATTTGAGTAAATACGTAAATAATGATGCATGAAAGATATAGTATTGACCAATAAAAAACAAATTTTATTAATAAATATGCAATATAGCTTATAGTTTAATGACGTTTTTATTAAAACCCCATATAATCAAGTGTTAGCTTTAGTAAGCTCTAACTAAATAAGCTAACGTTTTCTCAGTATTTTTCACAGTAAAACAATATAATTTGGCGGTTCCATTGAAACAAGAAGCATTAGTACAAGCCTTTAAAGATCTCTTAAAACAAGAGCAGTTTGCCTCTCAAGGAGAAATTGTAGAAGCTTTAAAAGCTCAAGATTTTGATAACATTAGTCAATCTAAAGTTTCAAGAATGCTCAGTAAATTTGGTGCAGTAAGAACACGCAATGCACGTCAAGAAATGGTGTACTGTTTACCTGCAGAGTTGAGTGTGCCAACAGCTAAAAGCCCACTTAAACAACTTGTTTTAGATATTGAACATAATGATGTAATGATTATTATACGAACAAGCCCAGGTGCAGCTCAATTAATTGCACGCTTGTTAGATAGTTTAAGTAAAAGTGATGGTGTGTTGGGAACAATTGCGGGTGACGATACTATATTTATAGCACCAACTGATGTAACAAAAATACAAAAGACGATTGAAAGATTAGAAGTACTTTTTTCTAAAAACTTTTAACTTTGTCCCTATTGGTAAATGAAGAAGTCAGTAATTATTAACGCTTCTTTGTTTACCTTGTTTGATCCCTTCTGAAGTATTTAATTAAAAAACCTCTTCTTCGTTTATAAAAATCATTTCTTGATATATAAACGTCAAAAAATATTAAACGTTAACAGCTATTTTTACTTGCTTCATCGTTAAATTTTATTAGTCATAATTCCAATGAATTAAAAACACCTTAAACCGAGTTCAGGTTCATTAATGTGATTAACTGACTTTATATTTTAAGCAAAAAAAAAGAGCGGTAAAACTAGACTTTGATCTGAGTATTTATACTGCTCTTATTATGTTTCTATATTCGTACCTAGCTATCGATGTCGTCAGCCAGCTTTTCTAAGAATGTTAAACTTGGTGCAAAGAAAGCTGCGCCAGTTTCTGCTTGTGTATATTTCAGCATATGATCAAAATCTCCATTCTCATCACCAAAAATCATACTTTTAAGCATAATTTCAAAAGGCTTAGGAGATTGACAGTAAGATACAAAAAACAAACCTTGTTGCTTCATATCGCCATAAGGCATGCTTTGTCTTAATATCTCAAGGGCATTACCCTCTTCATCCTTTAAACCCGTACGTTTAATGTGAGATGTAGGTAATTTGTTTTCTGTACTATATTCTTCGTTATCAATTTTTGTACGCGCAAACACATCTTCTTGCGCTTTAACTTCTAACGTATTCCATAGATTTAAGTTATGACGATAACGCTGAACATGTAAATAACTGCCTTTGGCAAATTCACTGTCTTCATCTTCACTCACTAAAGCGACTTCTCTTCTATGCATACCTTTAGGGTTTTCGGTACCGTCAACAAAACCGGTTAAATCCCTGCCATCAAGAAAACGAAATGCACGTACTTGTTCAGCTAACTCAACACTGTCTCCTAATAAGGCACAAACTTTAGTTGTAACGATGTGGTTTACGTCTGCCCGATCACTTCTTATTTCTATATAAAGATCGTAATTGTTCGCTGGAGCAGTACGATCTTCGCAAGCCATTAGCGGAAAGTTGGTTAACTCTTTAGGACGAGCGTTAGGATAAAACTCATCCCAATAACCAGCGCCTATAGCAAAAACACCAATAAGGTTGGCTTCAGAAAATCTGTCGGCGTATTTATCGAGTAAAGCTGGAAGTCTTGATAATGCTTGGCGCAAGTAATCTTTTTTATCATCTAAAACATTAAACAGCAGATAATTGCCATGTAAGTTAGGTTCTGCACAAACACCAAATTGCTCTCTAGCCATAAAAATCCTATTTGTCTGTTACGACTTTATTTTACACATTTTATTATTTAAGGAGATGATCATAATTCTATTGTAGAAAAGCTTTAACGTAGCTTTTTTATAATCTTAAGTATTATAAACTACTTTTAATACTTTGATGAAAGAATCATCGAATATAGTCGATTCTAACTGATTATAAACACTGTAAAAATATCAAATGATAAATATTAAAAAAGCAGCCCGTAGGCTGCTTTACATGTTTAATAAGCTTACTTTACACGTAATTAGCCGCGTGTAAATTCAGGGTATGCTTCCATACCACAATCAGCCTTATCAACACCTTCGTATTCTTCTTCTTCTGTTACACGAATACCCATTACTAGTTTCAATACAAACCAAACGATGAAACTTGTTACAAATACCCAAGTAAATATAGTTGCAGCACCAATCAGCTGACCACTAAATGAAGATGCAGAGTTAGTTACTGGTACTAATAATAAACCAAATAAACCAACTACACCGTGAACAGAGATAGCACCTACAGGATCATCAATCTTAATTTTATCAAGCGCTAAGATAGATAATACTACGATGATACCAGCGATAGCACCAAAGATAGTTGCTTGAATTGGAGTAGGTGTTGAAGGTTCAGCTGTAATAGCAACAAGACCTGCTAACGCACCGTTTAAACACATAGTTAAATCTGCTTTCTTAAATAAGATTTTAGCAAATAATAAAGCGGCAACAGCACCTGCAGCAGCAGCAGCGTTAGTATTTAAAAATACCATAGCAACAGAGTTTGCACTGCTGATATCGCCAAGTTTTAATACAGAACCACCGTTAAAACCAAACCAACCCATCCATAAAATGAATGTACCTAATGTTGCCATTGGTAAGTTAGCACCTGGGATAGCGTTTACTTTACCGTCTGCAGTGTATTTACCTTTACGAGCACCAAGTAATAATACACCAGCTAAAGCAGCAGAAGCACCAGCCATATGTACGATACCTGAACCAGCGAAATCAGAGAAACCAAGGTCACCTAATGTATATAAACCAAATACAGCATCGCCATTCCAAGTCCAGCTACCTTCCATAGGGTAGATAAAGCCAGTTAAAACAACTGTAAATGCTAAGAAAGCCCAAAGCTTCATACGCTCAGCAACTGCACCAGAAACAATAGACATTGCTGTAGCAACGAATACTACTTGGAAAAAGAAGTCAGAAGCGTTTGAGTAAACTGAACCACCGTCAAAACCAGCTTCAGCAGACTCAGCTAAAACAGTTGCAACTAGAGCATCTGCATCTGCAGCACCGTCAAGTGCAATACCGTTTAAGAATACACCACCACCGTACATGATGTCGTAACCGATAACTAAATACATGATTGAAGAAATAGCATATAAGGCTACGTTCTTAGTTAATATTTCAGTGGTGTTTTTAGCTCTAACTAAACCCGCTTCTAACATTGAGAAACCAGCAGCCATCCACATAACTAATGCACCACAAATTAAGAAATAAAATGTGTCCATTGCATATTGAAGTTGAAAAATATTTTGTTCCATAATAATTACTCCTTAAAGTGCTTCAGCATCGTTTTCGCCAGTACGAATACGTACAGCTTGTTCTAAGTTGTATACGAAGATTTTACCATCGCCAATTTTACCTGTGTAAGCTGCTTTAGCGATTACTTCAACTAAACGCTCAACAATATCGTCGTTTACAGCAATTTCCAATTTCACTTTAGGTAAAAAATCTACTTGGTATTCAGCACCACGATAAAGCTCGGTATGACCTTTCTGACGACCGAAGCCTTTAACTTCACTCACAGTAAGACCTTCAACACCTATTTCAGATATAGCTTCACGAACATCATCAAGCTTGAAAGGCTTTATTATTGCATTTATTATTTTCATTTAGTTGACCCCTATGTTTTGTATTAACATCTAATATACAAATGGTATGCCAATTAATTTTTACAATAAAAATCAAATAGTTAAAAGGTTAAAATGTATTTTCAATGTTTTTATTGCACCAAAACAAACCAGTAGAAGTTTGGCATGATATTAATTGGTGCAAAAATAGAGGCAAGATTTAGTCTTTAATTAATAAGCTGAATTTAGAGAAAATAATCGGAGGGGAATTCAATAGATATAAACTTAAAGCCAATTTATATCTATTGAGTTTTTTATATAGAACTTTTAAAAAATAACAGAAGATCCTGGAGATAAAATAGATAAAATACTGAGTCGATCAACATTACAAAAATGGTTAGCAGCAAGTATCATCTTAGGGTTAACTTTTAAATCAGCCAATATTTCGGCGCTAATCAATGAAGATGGCTTATGTTTTTTACAACTATAATTCAATAGCATGGCGCGTTTAGATAAATACAATAACTTAGTTTCAACTGTTGCAAATTCAAAGTCGTATTGGTCTTGATCTCGAATAGGCTCAATTAAAGTATAAGGTAGCTGCCACAGCTTAAGTAAATCGCCACTACATTCCGCATAAGTAAATCCAATTTCACTTTTTTGTTTATCCCATGGCAGTTCAGCAGAGGTAAAAGTATTACAAGCTTCAATTTTAGTCGGCATACTTTGGTGTACCGCTAGTTCGCCAATATTATGTAATAAACCTAATATAAATAAGCGTTCTGCATTAGGTACATTTAATTCTGTCCCTAAAAATTTAATAATTAAAGCACAATCAACAGCTTGTTCCCAAAAGCTTTCTAAATATTCGGGGTCACCATCAATCGATTTAAATGCGTCTGTAATAAAGTAAGCAATAATTAAATTATAAACTTCGGTGATACCTAAAACTAAAACAGCTTTTGAAATGGTTTCTATCTTACCTGGATAATTAAAAAACGAGCTATTCGCTAACTTAAGGATCGTTATTGATAAGGTAGGATCTAAAATTATAATGTCAGCTATGTCATCAATGGTTGATGAATCATTATCAATTAATTCTTTTATACGAGAAAAAGAGTCCGAAAGAATAAAAACTTCTTCAGCATTTTCTGCACATTCAAACGCATTCATAACATAATTTCCTAAAGGTAATAAAAATGTAGACCTACAACTATTTACAAAGTAATGCTTTGCATCGCTAACCGTTTGTTAGCTTAAGTCCATTTTAGATTAATATGGTATGAAGTAAATTTACGCATATTAATAACTCCTTTATCAAAAATAAGGTATTGCCCTTTAATTCCTAGTAAAACACCTGAAACAATTGGCGTTTTGTCAAAATTAAAAGAACTTATCTTTTCTAAGTACTGCTGTACTGGGTAATTTAATTCAATTACTTCACTATCAAGTGATTCAACAGCATCATTACCATATTGTAGTGCAATATCGGCAAGTTTTTGAGAAATTTTAGGTTTTAATTCTTTTGCTCTAGCAATTAAATCTATTTTCTCTGGTGAACCTTTTAGCATAGCTCGCCAATTTGTTTTATCGGCAACAAACTCAGAAAGTGCAATTTCAACTAATCCCGATTGAATTCTAGAAGCCACTTTGAAAATAGGTAAGGCTTGAATTGCACCTTGATCAATCCAACGTGTAGGTATTTGTGTATGCCGAGTTATGCCCACTTTCAACCCTGAACTATTAGCTAAATAAACATAATGAGGCACAAAACAATTCTTTGTTCCCCACTCAGGATCACGACAAGTACCTAAATGATGATGACACGTTTCAGGCTTCATAATACACATGTCACATTGAGCTAATTTTTGCATACATGGGTAACAGTGACCTTGCGAATAACTTTTTTTAGTTTTCTTCCCGCAATTACTACAGTTAATAACACCAATATGTTCAAGCGTGATTTCTTTACCAATAAGTTCATTTAAGGCAATGCTCTGTTCACCAATAGGTAATTGATATTCAATATTGCCTTGTGAATCGAGTTGAGCGGTAAGTTTTCTGAGTGGACCTGTGTCTGATAAGAACATGAATAGAACCTAAATTAGTAAAGAATGTATAAAGCTAATTAATATCAAGTTGATTAATGCTTTTAATAAAGAAATGCGTTTATCTCTCGCTGATGCCAAGTATACTATGAAAACTTAATGCAAACCGCTACTAATCATAAACTTAATATGACCTCAACTTGGTACGTATATTTTTTAAGGTGTTCTGATAATAGTCTTTATACTGGTATAACGACGGATCTAGAACGCCGTCTATTCGAACACAATACTTCTAATAAATTAGGCGCGAAATACACCCGTGTTCGTCGTCCTGTTGAGCTGGTTTATTCTGAGGAACAGTCAAATAGAACAACAGCAAGCAAACGAGAATATGCACTCAAAAAACTAAAAAAAGCAGCCAAAGAATCTCTTGTGATAAAACAATTTACCTCTAAAAAGACGTAATAATAGCTATATTTATCAGTTAAGCATTCAGAAAAAACATCTACCTGCTCTATTCCTTATAACCATCTATTATAACTTTCGATTTTTCCAATTGATGGTGTTAGAATAGCCGCGCTTTAAACCATACGCTCATTACTAATCAATTAAATACACATAAGTGAAAATAATAAACTATGTTTCTTGATGATTTCTACACCACCTCAAACAACAAAATAAACTTCACACGCCAACAGGCAAGTAACTTTGCTAAGCAAGTCGCTGATGATTTTAATCCATTGCATAATATTGATGCGAAAAGGTTTTGTGTACCTGGTGACTTATTATTTTCACTCATACTGGCTAAATCTGGTTTATTTCAGAAAATGGATTTTACCTTTTCAGGTATGGTTTCAAACGATATTCACTTAAATTTCCCAAATGAAATTGATGATAAAGCTAGCGTTACCGACGATAACGGCAAAGATTACATGCATGTTAATGTATCAGGTAACTCAACTAAAAATGAAGCAAGCATTGAAGCTTTGATAAGAGCATATGTTGAATTTTCAGGTCACACTTTCCCACACATATTGGTTAAGTTAATGGCTGAAAATAACACGATGATCAACCCTTCACGTCCAATGGTTATGTATGAAAGCATGTCTATTGAGTTAGACAGTGTCGATTTTACCAGTGTAAAATTAATTGAATCTAATTCAAAACTCACTATTGATGGTAAACGTGGCAGTGCTTGTTTAGCTTTCGACTTAATATCGAACGACGTTAAAGTCGGTCATGGTAGGAAGCACATGTTACTTAGTGGCTTACGAGAATATTGCCAAGACACTATAGACGTTATAGTACAAGATTATAACGAAACAAAAGCAGCTTATATTAAGTAGGCTGATGTTTGAAGTTAAGTAAAATAACGTCAAACAGACTGATTCAATAAAACGCTAATAATTATCTATTATTAGCGTTTTTTCGTTTAGTGAGTTTTGCAATTAAAGCATCCATTTTAACTGCTCCTTTGCGCATCATTCGTTGGCAATGCCTCAACCATACTTTTGCCCAAGCATGTTCTAAACTTAAAATAGCTAAGCCAATAGGCAAAAAGAGAAATGCGGGTCCGGGTAATACGATAAAAATGGCACCTATTAGTGTTAAAAAGGCACCGACAATATTGATCATCAAAGACTTGATTTGTTTTCCCATACTTATTTCCTTCGTTAATCTTAAGTTTGCTAGTAGCTTATAACTAGCAAATTTAAGACCAATAAATAAGTCTATATTAATCAATAAATTAAATAAAAATAAAACATATGCGATGCTATATATGATGAATTTATAGTATATTTCACACTTTATTTGTTATTTTGATACTCTTGTTCAAATTTATTCTGCTGCTCTGTTTTATCTTCCATACAAAAGGCAAATACTTGTGTAGTTTTAGGTCTGCCACACTTTTTCGGACGTTGATAATATTCAAGCCACTGTAATTGTTTGTCGCCTGAAAAACGTCCTTTAATGACTATATTTTTATTTGAAGAGAAAACTTTCGGTGCATCTTCTAGTATAGATTTATCAGTTTTTTTAAGTTTAACGACCTTCTTTTTACTTGTACTTGAAGAAGTCGTTTTGTTATTTTCGCAATCCCACCACTTCTCGCGCGCTATATCTTCTTTCTTTCTCAGAGACGCACTGCTTTTAATCGACTGTCCTTGCTTTAGCTGAGATTGAATATTCTGGAACTTATCTAACAATCCAGCACACTCTTTTTTTGCTCCATAGGATTGGAACGACATTACCATTAACATTAGTGCTATTAATCGAATAAACATCTAAATCACTCCTTGATAATTGTTTGAATTTCATACAAATCACTTCAATCATAATAAAGCTTGATGTACAGTACAATGATAATTTGTTTATTAATCGAACAGGATGTTCAGTATGACTAATTACCTTAAAGCCCTCTTTATTCTTCTTTTATTGTTTATTAGCTCTAATGCTATTGCGATTAAAGCACCTGCTATTCAATTAGCCACGCCATATAAAGCACAATATAATATTAGCCAGTATTGGATCAGTGAAAAGCTCGATGGTGTTAGAGGTTATTGGGACGGTAAAGTATTGCTCACTAAAAACGGGAATCCTCTTAATCCTCCTACCTGGTTCACCGCTAACTGGCCTGATGCGGCTATTGATGGAGAGTTATGGATTAAAAGGCATACCTTTGAACAAGTGATTTCATGTGTTAAAAAAAAAGAAGCTCAACCCTGCTGGCAGAACATAAAGTTCATGATTTTTGACTTACCCGAAAGCAAACAAAATTTTAGTCAGCGCATTGAAGAAATAAATACCCTGGTTAAGCAAGTTGAATCCCCCTACTTTCAAGCTGTTCAACAATTTAAATTACTCACCATAGATGCTTTAAATCAAAAGCTAGCCGAAGTAGTAAAGATCGAAGGTGAAGGGTTAATGTTACATTATGAAAATGCATTTTATAGTACAGGTAGAACCAAAAACATAATGAAACTTAAACTCTACCAAGATGCTGAAGCTATAGTTATTAAGCACCACAAAGGTAAAGGAAAGTATTTAAATATGTTAGGTGCTATACAAGTAAGAACAATGGATGGCATTATATTCAAAATAGGGTCTGGATTTAGCGATGATGAAAGAAAAACCCCTCCGCCAGTTGGCTCAATAATTACGTATAAATATCTTGGTAAAACCCAAAAAGGTGTGCCAAAATTCGCAAGTTTTTTACGCATTAGAGGAAAAGAATAATAATGGAACTTCATCTCTGGTTATCATTTGTGGTTATTTGTATATTAGGTGCTTTGTCTCCGGGGCCAAGCTTAGCCTTAGTAATAAAGAATGCGGTTAATGGCGGTGTTGCTAAAGGTTATGCAACAGCGATAAGCCATGGTTTAGGTGTTGCTTTGTACGCTGCTATAACAGCTACAGGTGTTGCGGTAGTTATAGTTAACACGCCTTTTTTATTCTCACTGATTCAATATGCTGGAGCAGCATTTTTATTATTTTTGGGTGTGAAGTCTCTGCTAAGTAAAAAATCAAAACTAATTCCTTCTGAAGAAGGAGTTGTAGTAACAAATAATATAAATGGTTGGCGAGATGGCTTTTTGATCGCTTTTTTAAACCCTAAACTTGCTATCTTTTTTATTGCTCTGTTTAGCCAGTTTTTGAATAGTGATTCGGGCATTGAACAAAAAGTAATAATGACGGTTACGGTAGGTACGTTAGATGCTTTATGGTATTGCTTTGTTACCTTCCTTATATCTAAAGGAAACATCATTAATAAGCTTAAAGAAAATAGCTATATTGTAGATAAAGTAACAGGCTGTTTTCTAATTGCTTTAGCCGTTAGAGTTGTAGTTAATTAAATTAGAAATAGAAACTTGTGCTAATGATCAATCAACACAAGTTTTAATATTTATAATTCACATCCATATAAAGCTAAGTTCAGGCTCTAGGTGAATACTTAAATAACAACACTTTAAGCCCTTTACCTTTATGAGCTTCTTTAAAAACCTCTGGTGATTCCATTTTTCTAACAAATTGACAATCCGGACATTCTCTTGCAACTTCTGCTAATAAAAACTCTTCGTCTAAATCAGGAGAGTTTAAGCATAAGATCACATCGCCTTCAGGCGACATTAATTGTGGTAACCTTCTTATAATTTTGCTGTAATCTCTTTCAATATCTACACTGCCTTTTTGAAAAGAAGGTGGATCACAGATTAATAATTCATACGGTCCATATTTTTTCAAACGCCCATAAGATTTAAATATATCTACACCTTCAAACTTAACTTTAGTTGTATCTTGTTTATTTAATCGGTGATTATCACGCCCTTTAGAAAGTGATGATTTACTTACATCAACATTAACAACTTGTTTAGCATTACCTGCAATAGCAGCAACTGAAAAGGCACAAGTATATGAAAACAAATTAAGTACATTTTTATTTTCACAAGAGTCTTTTACCCAGTCTCGACCATTTTTCATATCAAGAAATAGTCCAGTATTTTGAGACTTACCAAATTCAATATTATATTTAAGGTCAGACTCTACCACCACAGTATGAGAAAAATCTTTTCCCCATAAAACCTCTGTTGGCGCAAACTTTTGATATCGGTGTTGTACTTGAACTGATTCACAATCAGGTATTAACTGACTAAGTGCAGCAACTTGCTTTTCAAGCCACTCAGACTCCACTGCTTGATATAAAGTAATGAATACGACAGGTGATAACCAATCAACATTTACATGTTCTAATTCTGGATAGGCGTGACCTCGACCGTGAAATAGTCGTTGGCATTCATTAAAATCGGTTGCTGTAATGTATTCAATCATATATTTCTCAAGTTTGTTGCTAATCTATAAAAGCTCTATCTGGACAGGTAATAAACATCAGACAATAAAAAAGCCGTATGATACGGCTTTTTGTTTGATTTGAGGATAATTAATTAACCTCAGATTAACTAGAAACCAAAAAGATTATAGTTAAAGAACTTTTGAGCAACGGTATTAATAAAAATACATAAAACGATTGCTGGGATAAAAGTTCCTAATGAAAAGTTAACGTATTTCTCAACCCAAGAACCAACATAATTTGGATTTCCTATCGCTAACTCAGCCGACAAATTATGCTTTTTCCAACGGTAGCTAACAAAAATACATAATAAAAAGCCATTGAGCGGAAGTATCGTGTCATAGAAAATGTCATATATTACGTCAAAGAAGGATTTACTCTTACCTGCGTAATCAACAAAGTCAGTAAAGAAGCTCACCATCCCAAAAGAAAGGGTTGCAAACACAGTCAGTAAACCAGCACTAAAAAGTAAAGTAAATAACGCTTTTCTACGTGTATGTTTTTTCTCTGTTATAAGATAAGAAACAGGTACTTCAATAATAGAAACCAATGAAGTTATCGCTGCAAAAAACACTAACAAGAAAAAGAATGCAGCAACCGCACTAGCTCCAACATAACCAATAGATACTTGTAGCGCTAAGAATATCTTAGGTAAGAAAGTAAAAATTAGAGAAACAGAGCTTTCACTTAAGTCAGCCGGATTGATAGCAGGATCAAATGAAAATATAGCCGGTAATATCATTAAGCCGGCAGTAAAGGCGACAGCTGTATCGGTAATAGCAACTAATTTAGCGGAGTTAGCTATATTGGTTTCACGATTAATGTACGAGCCATAAGTAATTAAAATACCCATACCTAAAGAAAGTGAAAAGAAGGCTTGCGACAATGCTCCATTAATAACACTTGGCGTAATTTTCGTAAAATCAGGAATGATAAAGAACTTAACACCCGCTAACGCGTTATCTAAAGTTAATACAAAGATCACCATTAATAACAGCATAACGAATAAGGCAGGCATTAATATTTTAGCTGCTTTTTCTATGCCTTCTTTAACGCCAGCAACTAAAATATAATAAAGAATAGCTGCCACAACCGCCATAACACCAAAAAGGTATGGGCTATTTATAAATTCGCCAAAGCCTTTCTCGCTTGCCAAGTAATCTAAATTACCTGTTACAGTTAAAGCGAGATATCCAAATAACCAAACGGTGATCACCATATAAAATACAGCAATCATAAACGGAGTTAATACACCGATAAAACCAGCAGCTCCCCATAAGGTATTGTTATTAGTTAACGATTTATAGGCACCTACAGGTTGTTTTCCTGTTTTACGACCCACAGCCATTTCAGCAATCATTACAGGTAAACAAATAATAAATATAAACAGTGCGTAAACAAGTAAGAATGCACCGCCACCATTTTTTGCGGCGTTTACAGGGAAACCAACTAAATTACCAATACCTACGGCAGAACCCGCTGCAGCTAATATAAATCCAATGCGGGAACTAAAATGTTCTTTTTGTGTTGTCATGAATGTCCTTCATTATAATTTTTATAAGGCATTAATTATTATTAATAATATCATTGATATTAAGATAACTGTTATCGACGTTAATAAAACTTAATGCCCTTTTGTCTTTACTCTTATTTACGCGTAAATAAACTTACATTCATAATGTTAAGAATATTTTCAGCTTCTTTACTTGCAAAAGAAGCTGCATCAATTAAATCTTCAGCTGAAATATTTAACGACTGACATAAGCTTTCATCAACTGTTTCGTCATAGGTAAATTCTTCAGGATGGCTATCAACAAGAGCAAGTCTTGATGCTAAATACAATATTTTAACATCTTTGTTGATTTGATTAGAACTCGCTTCGTTATAATGACGAATAGGAAGAATTATTTTTTCAGGTATTTGCCATATTTTTAGTAATTCAGCAGACACATCGGTGTAAGTGAAATTTAAACACTCTTTCTGTAAGCTCCAAGGCAAATTCTCTGCTGAATACTTTTCACATTGCTGAGCAAGTTCCGGAGAAACTTTGGCAACAATAAGTTCACCAAAGTTTTGCAGTAAACCCGCAACAAATAAACGTTCTATATCTCTAATACCCGCTTTAATGGCTAAATTTTTAGTGGCTAATCCACAAAAAATACTCATTCGCCAAAAACGCTTCAAATCGATAGCTTGATTTGAAAAGTGCTTAAAAGCCGTGGCAGCAACATCAACTAACATCATATTATAAATAGCTTGTGTACCAATAATGGTAATTGCTCGAGAAATAGTACTGATCTCTCCCGAAAAACTATAAATAGCACTATTGGCAATTTGTAGTAAGCGTGAAGTTAAAGAAGGGTCAACGCTGATCACATTAGCAAAGTCTTCAATAGTAGAGCTTTCGTCTTCCATTAATGATTTAATTTTGAAGCAAGCATCAGGTAAAGCAAAAGAACCATTTGCTTGTTTGGCATAGTCATTAGCATTCATAGGGAGTTTTTCTGTAGTATTTGTCTTATTAACAGTGTAACCCGAAGTTTTTAAAGATAAAGATAAAAATTGTAAACTATGCCTAAAACATCAAAAACCAGTGATAAAATAGGCACTTTTAGCATAAATAACTAAATTATTTGCTGATTAACATAAGTATTCGAGTTGTTGTGACTTTTCCAATCACATTTTTGGGAGGTGTATATACAGAGTTTTTTTATTGGTTATCATTAAATTGTGGGAAATAAGTACTAATTAAGAAAATTTCACATTAAAGGTGTTAAATAAAAGCTTTTCAGCCTCAGAAGCTTCCATAGGTTTAGAAAAGTAATAACCTTGACCATATTTACATTCCATCTTATTCAATATTTCAGCATCTTCAAGGCTTTCTATTCCTTCACCGACAGTTGCCATATTAAGGTTAGTGGCTAAATCAATAATCGTTTTTATAATGGCTTGATGGCTTTCATGATCATGAACGTTGGTAATGAACGAGCGATCTATTTTCAATACATCAATAGGGAATAAATGCAGATAACTTAAGCTTGAATAACCGGTACCAAAATCATCTAATAAGATTTTAACTCCCAGTTTTTTCAGTGCTTTCATATTACCCAGTACAACATCACTATTATTAAGTAATGCGCGCTCGGTCAATTCAATACGAAGTTGCGAAGCCTCAACACCGACCTTTTCTAAGATTTTACTAATATCTTCAGCTAGCGATAAACTGAAAAAGTGGTCACCATACAAATTACAACTTATATAAAGATTATGACAACCAAATTGAGTTTGCCATTTTTTCAACTGACGACAAGATTTCTCTAATATTTGTAAATCTATCGGCATCACTAAATTACGTTCTTCAGCCAATGGAATAAAATCGTTCGGAAATACAAAGCCTCTTTTTTTACTTTCCCAACGAGCTAAGGCTTCAAAGCCTTTCATAGCACCCGTTTCTAAATCAACAATAGGTTGAAAATAAGGAGTAAACTCTTCATCTTTAATTGCATTACGAATATCTAATTCAAGGCTCAAAGCATTTTGAATATCGCTGTGCATACTTGAATCAAAAACTTCGTAACGACCTCGACCATTCTCTTTTGCATGATACATAGCAGTATCGGCATCACGTAACATAAAGTCAGCGTTATCATAGCGTTCATTATTGAACAATATACCTATACTTGTACCAATATATACAGGGTGATCTTCAATAATAAAAGGTGATGATAAAAACTTAGTGATCCTTCCCGCAATATCATAAGCTTCTTGTTCTGAGTCTAAATTTTCAATTAAGATAACAAACTCATCACCACCAAAACGAGCAACAGTGTCTTTACTGCGGACCATAGCAACGAGTTCATTGGCAACGGTCTTTAATAAACTATCGCCAGCATGATGGCCTAAACTGTCATTAACAATTTTAAAGCGATCTAAATCTAAAAATAAAATAGCGAACAAGCGTTCAGGGAAATGCTTAGTAGATAAAATAGTATGATTAAGCAAATCAATGAAAATATCTCTATTGGCTAGCCCAGTTAAGCTATCGTGAGATGCCGTATGAGTTAATTGTTTTTCAACTAACTTACGCTGCGAAATTTCTTCTTCTAATGCGAGTGTTCTTATTTTAACTTTTTGTTCTAATACACCGTGACTTTGACGTTCGATAGCAGCTAACTCTCTCCGTCTTATTGCTGAAGAAATATGGTCAGATACAAAATTCAATAATTCTCTATCTTGTGCGGTATAAGACACTTTTTTCTGGTAGCTTTGAATAACCATTACACCTAATAAGTGATTGGTATGTATTAAAGGTACACCTAGCCATGCAGCTGTATTTTTATCGTAAGTACCAATCTCCCCTTCTTGGTAAAGCTTTTCAATCTCGCCAGCGTTTAATAATAAAGCTTTGCCTTTACTTATAACTAACTCGGTAAGGTGTTTGCCTAACTTTCTAGGAGCAAGGCTTGTATTGGTATTTTTACCGTTATGATCTACATAATAAACAAAGGTTAATAAGTCAGATTTTTCAGAGTACTTGGCAATATAAAAGTTTGGTGCATTAATTAATCGACCTACAATTTCATGAACACTAGAATAGAAGTCTAAGATTTCAAGGTCTGAATCATTTGCTAGTTCAGAAATTTTATACAAGGAGTCTTGTAGTAAATCTGATTTTTCTCGATCTCGTATTTGCTGCATTAACTCAGTCGTACGTTTATCTACAGCTGTTTGTAATATGTCTAATTCTTGTAAACGATTTAAACCTATCACCAAATGCTGAGAAATAAAGGTCAGTAAATCTAAATCATGTTCTGTATAAGATATTGAGCTGTCGTTATTTTCAACTGAAATACAACCCATGATATAACCATCTTTAATTAATGGAGCACCCAACCATTGAAAATCACTGTTATCAATGTGGTTAACTTTGTTTGTATCAACGAGTTGTTGAATTGACGTTTTATTAGCAAAAAGAGGTTTCTTTGTATCTAAAACATACTTTAAGAGTGAGCCTTTATAATCTTCAATAGCAACAGGTGTATTCGAAAAAGGTTGTGTATCATCGACAAAATAGGGAAATGTTAACGTATCAAACGTTGGGTTAAAAAAAGCGATATGAAATTTTTCAACGGAAATAACACCACAAAGGATCTTATAGATGCCTTTTAAGAAGTCATAAGCATTATCCGTATTATCGGCAAGCTGATTCAGCTGGCATAAAATCGCGTGACGATTTTCCAGTTTTAGGTATTTATCACGTAGATCAATAACTTCCTTGGCAAGTTCTTTTTCCGAGCCTGTTAAGTTATCCAAATTTTGAGAATACAAATACATTAATGACTAATAAAGTAATAATTTCATAAGTTTATTCTGACGGTTAATCATAAAAATATCCAGTTTGTTCGTTCAAAATACAGATAAAATACGCAAAAAAGGCATACATCAGACTTAACTGGCTTAGTAGTAGCCATATTCTGATATATGCCTTTATAATCTTGTTAACGGGTTGTAATTTTCTTATTAACTTATATTTGGTTAATTAGAATGTAATGCCTCATTCTTATCTTCGAGTAATTTTTCATGTTTATTACCACCACATAATGAACGTATATCTTCAATAATGATGTAAATAACTGGAATCAAAATTAGTGTAACTACAGTTGAGAACAATACACCAAATGATAAAGAAACAGCCATAGGTACTACCATTTGTGCTTGCATACTGGTTTCGAAAAACACGATAGGCACTAAGCCAATAAAAGTAGTTAACGAAGTTAATAATATAGCTCTAAATCGCTTACTGCCTGCATATATAACTGCCTCATGTAAACGAACACCTTGTTTTCGACAATTATTAACATAGTCCACCATTACAAGTGAGTCATTAATAACAACTCCTGCAGCAGCAATTATCCCAGTAACTGATAAAGCACTTAACTGTATGTCTAACAGTAAATGACCTATAACAGCACCTACAACACCAAAGGGGATAACAGTCATAATCATAAGAGGTTGTGAGTATGAGCGTAAAGGTACAGCCAACAGTGAGAATATAACCATTAACGAAATAACAAAGTTACGCAATTGAGTATCACCACTTTCCATTTCTTCTTGAACTTTACCTGCAATTTCACTCTGAACGGTTGGATATTTTCTCAAAAGTTCAGGAATAAAATTATCACGAATATCTTTAGCGACTTTGAAAGGTTCAACTTGTTCAGCATCAACACTTGCCCATACATTAATGGTTCTGTTACCGTTTTCACGACGAATACGAGTAACACCTTCAGTTAATGTAATATCAGCGAGTTCAGCAAGTGGAAGTTCTGCGCCATTAGGTGCTTGGATCATAACTTCACTTACATGGCCGATAGAGCTACGTTGTTCAAGTGGATAACGCAGCATCACTTTAATCTCTTCAGTATCACGCAATATACGCTGAGCTTCTAAGCCATAAAAGCTGTAACCTACTTGTGAAGCAATATCTGCAACAGTAAGACCTAAGCTATAAGCTAATGGATTCAGCTCAAACTGTACTTCTTTGGCGCTGGTTTGGCGGCTATCATTAACATCTCCAATCCCCTTTATAGTTTTTAATTTAGCTTCTAATTCTTGGGCTGCTGCTAATAGTTGAGTATCATCTTTGCTTTCTAGTCTGAAAGCGATGTCTCCATCTTCGCGTTCACTACCAAATAAGTTGTCCGAAATAGTGAGTGCTTTAACTCCTGGAAAATCAGGAAAAGCCTTTCGCCATCTATCTGCTAATTCAAAGGTGTCCATTACACGATCATCAGGATCTACAAGCTTAATTGTTATTTCACTCGATGTACGGTCTGTAAGTCTTACTTCAACATCAGAAATCATTTTTTGACCAAATTCTTTCTCTATTTGAAGGTCTACATCTTGCAGTATGTTTTGAATGTCTAATACTGTTGCTAAAGTATGTTTTTCAGCAATATCAACATTCATATTCACTGTAATACGAGGGAAATCGTGAGGTATTTTAGGTTGACCAATAAACTTAACAATACCGCCTGCAAATAATCCACCACAAACAAGTAATATACTCAAAAAAGCCATAAACACAGCATAACGATAAGTAATACACGTTTGTAAAGCAGGCATGTAATAGTTAGCAACAAAACCTTTTAAAGACTTATCAATAACATTACGCAATCTATCTAATGGATTTTTATGGTTATATTTTTTTACTTTCATTTGCGCTAAATGTGCAGGTAAAATGAGTTTAGATTCAATTAAGGAGAAGATTAAACAAAAGATAACAACAAAGCCTATCGCACCTTCAAACTCTGAAGATGGACCATCACTCAGCACAGAAGGAACAAACGCGGCAATAGTTGTTAAAACTCCAAAAGTAGCGGGGATAGCAACACGCTGTACACCACGTATTACACTATCAATACTCTGACCATTTTTTTCTATTTCATCATGGGCACTTTCACCCATAACAATGGCGTCATCAACAACGATGCCCAGCACTAGAATAAAGGCGAATAAGCTCACTAGGTTAATCGTTACGTTTACAAATTCTAACGGCATAACAAACAGCGTACCCAAGAAACACACAGGTAGGCCCATCATTACCCAAAAAGCTAAACGTACACGTAGAAACACAGCAAGTATTAAGAAAACCAATACAGCTCCACTGAGCATATTATTGAGCATCATACCCAAACGGCCTTCAAGGTAATAAGTTAAATCAACCCAAGGTTCTAAATGAATATTAGCAGGTAGGATTTTAGATTTTTCAGCGATGTACTCATTAACAATATCGGCAATATCAGTAATGCTTTGATTATCTGCAGCGCCTATAAAGAAGGTTGTTGAGTTTTGTCCATTGAATTTAGAGTATTGTAGTCCTTCTTCAAAACCATCATTTACTGTGGCTAGGTCTCCAAGCAATATTTTCGTACCATCGTTTAAGGTAACAACAGGAATTTGCTCGAATTCATAACCTCTATAAGCTTGTGACTCTACACGTAAATTAATGTAACCATTTTCAGCTCTAATTTGCCCTGCAGACATATTACGAGAACTGTTACGGATAGCTTGTGCAACATCGGTAAAGTTAAGCCCGTACTCTCGTAACTTGTCTTTACTAACTTCTACGGATATTTCATAACCCAATCCACTATAAAATTCAGATATATTAACTTGAGGTAACTGTTGAATTTCGTCATGTATTTTTCGTCCCAGTATTTTAAGTTCAGCATTACTCACATCGCCAAACAGACTGATATACATAACCTCTTGTCGATATTTAATACGCTCAACTGTTGGCCTTTCCATACCATCAGGAAAACTAGAAATAGAATCGATTTGAGATTTAACTTCTTCTAAAACAATTTGAGGATCATAGCTTTCATCGACTCGGAAAAAGCCACTTGATGAATTACGATTTGAATAAGTGATCACCCGATCAAGCCCTTGAATTGTTTCAAGTGCTTCTTCAATTTTAATGGTGATACCTTCTTCCACTTCTTGCGGTGCAGCGCCTGGGTAAGGTGCTTGAAACTCAATCCAGTTAATTTTAACTTGTGGGAAAATTTGTTTATTAATAGTAAAAGCTGTTAGAAAACCGCCTACTAATATAAATATCATCAATAAATTAGCGGCTACAGGATTACGAGCAAACCAAGCGATTAAGCCTTTCTTCGTGCTATCGTCACTTAAATTTTCAATATTTTCGTTATCCATGATTAATCCTCAACACTAGCAATTTCTGCCGTTGGGGTATTATCTTCTTTTTCTAAATTATCTTTATCTCCAGTTAAAGCAAGATTCATCCCTTCAATAGGATATTCAAGTGTTGATACAATGATTTGATCACCTGACTTTAAGCCACCTGAGATAATAACGTTTGCGCCACTATTTCGAATAATATTAATTTCAGCATAATGTAATGTAGACTCTTCATCTAAAAGTGCTACTCGACCCTCTTTAACTAAATAACGCGGTAATGTAGTTGCTTGTTCAATATGCTGACCAATAATTTGGGCATTAACATATGAACCAAATCGTAAAGGTAATACGTTAGCTTTTTGAGATGTTAAAACATAAGGGTCTTTTACTTCAGCAACCAGATAGTTCATACGACTTGTACTATCAATAACACCTTCACTTCTTATTATTTTAGCTGACCATTCTTTGGTTTCACCTGAATACGTTCCTTCAAGCATAGCAATAGTGTCAACACCACTACCGTCAAGAAATTTGAGTTGCTGGTCTGCAACAGGTAAACGAATTTCAGCAACGGCTGTTCCTAACAATTTACCAACATTAAACGTCACACTAACAAATGAACCTAAGCCAATATTACGACTTTCGATCATGGCATCATAAGGCGCTCTTATTTCTGTTCGTTCTAAATTACGTTTTGCTCGAAGAACAGAAGCTTGCGCGGCTTTTACTTTAGCAAGCTCTTGCGCTAACTGTGGTTTACGTAAGCTTAGTTCTGATGGTGAAGCATTAGTAATAGTTTCCCACTCACTTTCAGCAACCTTACCTTGAGCTGTTTCCTGCTCTAAAGAAGCTTCAGCTGAAGCCATATTCGCTTCAGCATCAATCAAGTTGGCTTCATAATCACTTGGATCAATTCGCGCAAGTAGTTGGCCTTTTGTTACAAAACCACCTGGAACAAATAACGGAGATAACTCAACTATTTGACCACTCACTTGTGCCACCATTTCAGTTTCATATTTAGGTTTTACAATCCCATATGACTCAATATTAAGAGTCATTGGAGATACAGTAATAGTTTCAACCGATACAATAGGAGTATTCACAACCTCAACTTTAGCTTCAGGTGGTTTCCTCATACTTATAAAAGCAAAGGTGAGTAAAATACCTATTATTAAAATAACGAAGGGTAAGATTATTTGTTTTTTCCGTGTCACAAAACACTCCTTATGGGTAGCCTTATAAGTCATACAAGTTGAATTTATAAGGTGAATAACAATATTTTTATTATGAAATATTAAAATGAAAGCTAATTTATTGTCTAACTTCTATCTATAAAACTCTCGAGTTGCAAATACTTGTTACAATATTTGAGCCTAAAAGTTACAAGGCAGTTTATTTAATAAAAAATAAAACAAAAGACATATTAAACAATAAGTTAAAAACACCAGATAAAACCTATGATGTTTGATATTAGGCAATAGAAAAATAAAGACTAGTAAATTTAACTATTTTTTTAATTTTTACACTAATTATTAACGATATACTTAAGTTATGTTGCTTTTATAAAGTACACACTCAAGGTAACAAAGCGTTAGATTTATCCAATAAACACAAACTAAAACAAACCTTGAATAACCTCTAACTCACATTCATATATATTACATACGAAATAACTGACGATAGGGATCCACAATGATTGATAAAATCGGTGCGTTTTTCAAACAACTACATTCCGCTCATAAAGAAAATGATGAAAACGAGCTTTCTTTAGAAATAGCATGCACCGTACTTTTATGTGAAGTAATGAAAGCTGACGGTATTTTACAAAAAGCTGAAAAAGTCTCTCTTAATGCTTTTATTGCTGAACAATTTAATCTTGAAGAAAGCGCAATTAACGAAATAATTCAGCTTGCTTTAACAGCCAGTGATGATGCGACTGATTTTTATCAGTTTACTAACAAAATAAACCAGCACTATACCATAGAACAACGTATGGAAATAATAGGTTATTTGTGGAAACTTGCTTACGTTGATGGTGAATTGGCGACTCTTGAAGAACATATTATTCGAAAAATTGCCGATTTACTTCATTTAAGACACAGTGAATATATTCAAACAAAGTTAGCAAATACTCCCTCATCTTAAGCTGATGATGTATTATGTATATTATAATGTATTTAATTACTTTTGATTAACTACGACTTCTTATTATTTCTAGAATAACGGCGAACATAAATGGCTGACTTAGGTAAATTTAATACACTTTCTGTAATTACAGTAAATGACACGGGCGCATATTTAAATGCTGATGATTTAGGTGAAGTACTTCTGCCAAATCGTTTGATCCCAGAAAACTGTGCAGCAGGTTCACAAGTGAGTGTTTTTTTATATAAAGACTCAGCCGATAGAGTTGCTGCAACAACTCAACAACCTTTAGGTGAAGTTAACCAATTTGTTTCATTAAAAGTTGCCGCCATCAATAAAATGGGTGCTTTTTTAGATTGGGGTCTACCAAAAGAATTATTGGTGCCTTACAACGAACAACATACCGAAATGGAAGTGGGTAAATATTACCTAGTACGAATTTATTTAGATTTACGTACAGAGCGCATTGTAGCTTCAAGTAAATTAGACAAATTTATTGATGTTTGGCCAGCTGACTACCAAAAATGGGACAAAGTTGATCTTATTATTGGTGGCAAAACAGATTTAGGCTTTAAAGCTATTATCAATAACCTACATTGGGGTTTACTGTACGATAATGAGATTTTTCAGCCCTTAAGAATTGGTAAAAAAATTACAGGGTATATTAAACAAGTGCGTGAAGATGAACGCATTGATTTAAGCTTATCTCGTCCGGGTGAAGGTAAAGTAAATGATTTTAGCCAAAAGCTTTTAGATTACATAGCTGAGCATAATGGTGTTAGTCCATTACATGATAAAAGCTCGCCTGACGATATTCAGAAAGCCTTAGGCGTAAGTAAAAAAACCTTTAAAGCCACTGTAGGTAATTTACTTAAAAAAGGTAAAGTTAAAATAACACCTGAAGGCATTACACTTATTTAAGTTAACTTTACTTAATAAGACTTTATTAACGAATAAGATAGAAATAAATGATGGCAGAACAAGCAGCAGAATCAATAAGTACATCACAAAAAGTGGTCGAAGTTATTAATCCAGCAAACTTATTAAAAAATGAAATAGATCAAATGGCGCAGATTTACCAAATCGTCATCGACTTCTTCACTAATTACAGCTTCCAAATCGTTGGCGCTATAATTATTTTTATTATCGGCTATATATTAGCAGGTAAAGTAGCTGGCATGCTTTTACGCGTATGTGAACGCCATAAACTTGATGTAACATTAAGCCGTTTTATTGCTAATAGCAGCCGTATGATCTTAGTACTGATGATCGCTATTATGGCTTTAGGAAAACTAGGCATAAGTGTTACACCATTTATTGCTGCCATTGGTGCTGTTTCTTTAGGTGCTGGTTTAGCCTTACAAGGTTTATTATCAAACTATGCCGCAGGTTTTAATATTATTATTACTCGCCCTTTTGTTGTTGGCGATACGATTGTAGTAAAAAACGTAACGGGTGTTGTTAGAGAAGTATTACTGGCTCACACCATTATTTATGATGAAGACAACGTTAGAATTACCATTCCTAACAAACACATCGTAGGTGAAATATTACAAAACTCACTACATGATTCGCTACTAGAATTGAATGTTGGCATTGCCTATAGTGAAAACCCTATAGAAGTCATCGCACTTTTAGAAAAGGTAATTTCAACAACAGGTGTAGTAAGCAAAACGCGTGAGCCACAAATAGGTATTGATGAATTTGCCGATAGCTCTATTAACATCTCTGTCCGTTTATGGACACCTACCGTTAATTTATATACAGCTAAATTCACCGCTTATAAAGCCATTTACTTAGCGCTTGATGAAGCTAATATTCAAATACCATTCCCGCAACGCGATGTTCATATGATACAGCCTGAAACTAAGGTTTAAGGCTGTTATATTATACAGCGAGGTATCATCATACCTCGCCGTATAAAGCTTATCTATTCACGTTTCAGTAATACCAACAGTAAATAACCTTTCCTTTAAAATATACCTCCCTACTTCTTTTATATAGCCAAAAAATAGCTGCAGTTGAATACTTTAAACTTTCTGGTTATTATTTGTTCACTAAAAATAATAATATGTAAGCTGAGTTCGGTTTAAGATATTTTTGATTGATTACAATTTCTAATAATATTTTAACCTCTGCTTTAACTCTTTAGCTGACAGTTCATCTACTTTAGTCCATAAGACAGGCAAGATACTTTTTGCATTAATGTAGAAAAAGTAAAAGCTAGAGAAACATTAGTTAAGCAGAGTTCAGGTTACGCTAAGTTCACTTTCCCTCGTATTGAGGAATACCATTATTGTGTTGTTAATGGTTTATATAAGGATATCAACACATGGCAGTCTATCACTCGGCACACTCAAAACAGCTAACCTCAAAACTCTTACTAACGTCAATCATCTTCATTACTCTATTTATTAGCTTATTCTCACATTCAGTTCATGCTTCAGATGAAAGCGAAAGTGTTGACGCTCAAAAGTATCTAGTCGGTACTTATTCTGGAATGCTAGGTTTTAAAACTCCTGTTCCTATAGAAATCGCACTTTGGTTTACTATTAAAGATAGTAAATACGATCATGCAGAAGTCTCAGGAACAATGATCACAGGAAAAAACAAAGCACAATGTACCTATAAATTGAAACATGAAAACTTCTATCATAAAGAAACAACCGGGGACTATCCTGTTGGAGTAAAACAATCCCTGAAAAACCTAAACAACCCTGTTTATGTATCTTATTTGGCTGAACCAGCCCTCAATGACTCTAATTGTTTTGTTCATGGTTTACTTAAAAGAAGACAATCTTTTAAGCTTACTTTTACATTAGCTGGAGGAGATAACAAACGCTTTACTATTGATTTTAGCCAACGCAATAACCGTTCAGGTAGAACTAAAAGTGCCAAAGGAAAACTGGTTCGCAGCTCTCCTTCAAAACCAATGGAGCAATTAATACTTACTGCAAAAAAATTACAATTAGAAACTCCAAACCTTTCAGAAATGACAATGCTAGAAGATTCAAAACAAAAGCTTACACCTGACTTAGCTAGCAACTTGGTCGTAAAAGGGTGCAGCGATTTTTATGCTCAAACAAGAAATAGTATTGAAGATAAAGGAATTGATAGGATCATCACCTTTCCACTTAACGATGATCTGTTCATTAGAATAAGTAAGAAAAATGAAGAACAATACATTGAACATAAAATCACAACGTCAGACCAAGCGCTTTTATCCTCAATTCAATGGCAAGCATTAACGTTAGCTTCAGACAAAAACTACGCTGGTGATAATGGCTGTGTTTTTGCTGACGCACATAAAATAGCGTCGGCTTATGGTCTTATCGAAAAATATAGTCGTTTACCAACATCTCACTCAAATCATCATCAGATGATGACTAAATCAAAAGATATTTTTATTGTAGAAAAAACAGGCATAGATGTAGTTCGTACTAAAACATCAATCTCTGAAGAGAATATAGCTTTACGCCGCTATGGTGTAACGGGCATATTTCGATCAGGTGATTTTACTCGTAAATTCATTTGGTCAGATAAGCTACAAAAAGCAACATCCTTGTCTTACTATAAAGATTTCCATTCAGACAAAAATTTTGCATATAAAGAGGATACCGTAGAAGCTATATTTACACCTGTTGATAATGCGATAGAACACTTTGGTGGTTCAGTGTTTACGTTAATTGCAACGAACCCAAGTCAATATCAAGTATGTCCTATATGGCAAGGCGAAGAGGCATCATCCACCTGCCCTCAAAAAATAAACAGCGTAGGAAGAAATCAGCTCTTTGTAACTCATAGTGAAAAAGCTGCACTTACCCTATATCAAGAATTATCACCTCAAGCTAAATTACTAAACGCTAAAAAACTCACCTATTCACACAGTAAAAATTGTTTAACAAAAGCATACTGTAACTTTTCTGCATCCGACTTTATTATCGCCATTTACAATAATAATTACGGAGAGTTTAAAAAACAGAATGAACAATATACAAGTGCGATAGTTGATCGATATAAAGATCAGATACTGGTTACTAACGCAATTATAAAATCAACAGGCGTTAAACAACCTAAAGAGAATACCTTAAATCTATTTCCTTATTTTGCGGAATACTACTTACATTTATTTGACCAGAAATATCCTGATTGTGATCGCTCTCAGCAAAAGCTAAGTATTCGTTCTGATACAAAGGCATACTCTATTGTTAATCAATATGGCAACACGGTTGAAAAACAAGACAGTGTCGCCTTATACAGCGATTACAATATCCCCACATCTTTGGTCTCAATGTGTAATAAAATTTGTGCACAAGCAGAAGCTTCCCGTTCGCTTAGCGACTTTTCAAATATGATGGCACATCCATCCATGGTGAAAATATTAGATGGTATTCATCAAACAATGGACACTTTCTCGTGCGGCAGTATTGAAATTATAACCTTAGAAAAAGGTATGTTAGGTATTTATGATGCAATCAAAACAAGGCATAAACAAAGCCCATACCAAGAAAGAAGCTCGCTATTGTAATACTCAACTTAGACCCTAGCTAAGCGATGATATCTATTATTTTTCTTGAAAATTTAAAACAAAAAAGGCGCATAAAGCGCCTTTTTCTTATCTAACGTTCACGACTCATAGTCACTTGAGTAATGAAACAATATTACTGCGTGCCACCAATAGTCATTTCATCAACTTTCAATGTCGGCTGACCCACACCAACAGGAAGGCTTTGACCATCTTTACCACATACACCAACACCTGCATCAATAGCTAAATCGTTACCTACCATGCTTACATTTTTCATTGCTTCTGGACCGCTACCGATTAAAGTTGCGCCTTTAACTGGAGAGGTAATAACACCATCTTCAATCAAGTAAGCTTCTGAACTTGTAAATACAAATTTACCTGATGTAATATCCACTTGCCCACCAGCAAACTGAGGCGCATAAATACCTCTTTTAACTGACTTTATAATATCTTGCGGATCACTCTCCCCCGCTAACATATAGGTATTTGTCATTCTTGGCATAGGAAGATGAGCGTAAGACTCTCTACGGCCATTACCAGTAGGTTTAACGCCCATTAATGAGGCATTATGCTTATCTTGCATGTAACCTTTTAAGATACCTTTTTCAATCAGCACATTGTATTGTCCTGGTGTACCTTCATCATCAATATTAATAGAACCACGGCGATTCGCCATAGTGCCATCATCAACAATCGTACAAAGCTCTGAAGTCACTTGTTGACCTACCTTGCCAGAAAATGCAGAAGAACCTTTACGGTTAAAATCACCTTCTAAACCATGACCAACAGCTTCATGAAGTAATACGCCAGGCCAACCAGCACCTAATACTACAGGGAAGTTTCCAGCAGGCGCTTCAATCGCGACTAAATTAACTAAGGCTTGGCGCACCGCTTCTTCAGCATAGTTTAAGTATCGAGCTTGTTTGCCTTCAACTTCAAAGAAATAGCTGTAATCAGTTCGAGCTCCACCACCTGAACTTGCACGTTCACGTTTACCGTTTTCTTCAACTAATACTGAACAATTTAAACGAATTAATGGACGAATATCTGTTGCGTACGTGCCATCTGTTGCTGCCACAAGAATTTTCTCAAACACGCCAGACAAGCTAACAATAACCTGTTTAACACGTTTATCCATTGAACGCGCATGAGCTTCAACTTCATGTAATAGATTGATCTTTTGTTCTTGTCCTAAACTATCTAAAGGATCTACACCGAGATAAATTTCAGGTTGAGTTTGACGGCTAAAAGCTTTCACCGATCCACTTTGTTCGGCTTTAGTAATACCTTTAGCGGCATCAGCAGCTTTAGTTAATGCTTCTGGAGAAATATCATCTGAATAAGCAAAACCTGTTTTTTCACCTGAAATAGCTCTAACACCAACACCACGTTCAATATTGTAAGATCCTTCTTTAACAATACCGTCTTCCAACATCCAAGACTCATGTCGACTTGATTGAAAGTATAAATCTGCAAAATCAACATTACGTTGAACCATGTTATGTAACGTTTGATTTAAAAAATCGGTATCTATCTGGCTATCAGCCAAGAGCTCGCGCTCAATATTATTCATATGGGGTCAACTTAGATGTAAATTTATTATGGTTCATTACTGGCATAGCCTCTCGTACTTTTGCCAACTCTTCTGGTGAATAAGTTATCGTTATAATGCCTTCACCATCAGGTGCACACGCTTTTATTTCACCCCAAGGTGATATAATCATACTGTGCCCCCATGTTTCTCTTCCGTTCTCGTGTGTACCTTGTTGCCCTGCAGCAATAACATACACTTGGTTTTCAATCGCTCTAGCTTGTAATAATGCCTGCCAATGCGCTTTACCTGTTGTTGCTGTAAATGCGCTAGGTACAGTAATAATATCAGCACCTAATGTTCTTAACTGGCGGTATAATTCAGGAAAACGTAAATCATAGCAAATACTTAAACCAATATGAGTGCTTTTAGTTTCAGCAACCCTGAGTTTTTTACCTGCTTGAGTATGCGTTGACTCTAAATATTGTTTTTGACCGTCTGTAACTTTTGCGTCAAAAAGGTGAATTTTATCGTAGCGTTGAATAAGTTCACCGCTAGGTGAAAACACTAAGCTCGAATTAGTAAACCTTTCATTATCTGTTTCTTGCTCTTCATTCGTTAGTAATAATGGAATACTGCCTGCCACTAGATATAATTGATATTTTTTTGCTAAAGCAGCTAATGCGTCAGCCGCAAAATTATCTTTGTTATTGAGTTTAGCTAGGTTTAACTGGTCTTTCTCTGAACCACCAAAAAACAAACAACATTCTGGCAATACCACTATATGTTCATCTGCTGGAGTTAACGCTTTTAAGAATACTTCTATCGTTACTAAGTTATGTTCAACATCCGGTTTTGAACATAGCTGAATTGCGGACAAACTAACCATCTACTTCACTCTTCTTCGGTAATTCAATTGTTTTAGATTCACTATTTAATTCTTGCTCATTGCTAGGGAGAATAACATCTGGTGGACTTAATTCGTCAATAATTTGAGGTGGCGTTGTTTTACCTACACTAATATTACGTGTTTTACGGTTTACGTCTTTAAATATAGGTTGTGACATACTTCCCGTAAGCTCAAAATTCATCTCGTAATACACTTTGGAGGTAATAACTTCTTCCAGTGCAAGCCCTGCTAAAAAGGTCACTGGATTCAGAGTCGCAATCCAAGCTAATGCAGGTAAACTAGAGGTTACATTAGGTTTGTATGACATTCTAATATCAAGCACTTCTTTACCTAAATCAGTATTACCTTTCACTTCTAAGTCGCCTGCCGCACCTTGCATAAACATGTTATCGGTATACATGATGCCACCTTTCATCTGGAAATCACCTTCAATACTGCGATAAAACATACCATCAGCAAAGATGTCTCTAAAATCGAAACTTAATTTACGCACTAATGATTGTAAACTAAGTACAGAGAAAACACGGGCTTGATCGGGTACCTCAGCTAAATAACCATCATCAAGGGAGGCGTTAAATTGACCGTTTACTTTTGCGATTGAAAAATCATAAGGGCTGGCTTGCCAATCAAAAGCAAACTTACTTTTTAAGCCACTATCTTTAATGGTTGGCGTATAGCCTAATTTTTCAGTTTCTTGTTCAAGATCTTTAAGATCTAACGTGCCTTGGATATTAGTTATATTATCGTTTTCAAACTGGCTCCAATAACCCTCTAAATTTAGAGTGAATTTGTCTCTTGTGGCTTTGAATTGTTCTAAGTAGATCTGATTTTCATCATCTCTTTTTATCGTAAAGCTCACCTTACCAAAATCAAGATTATCAAGTTTACAACTTTCACAATTCACTAATAATGGTGGGAGTTGCGTATAAAATTTTTGATTAAATTTATTTATTTCATCTTGCTTAACAGCAATATCCATCGCTGTTTCAAGCTCAGTTGCCTCATTTATAGGGGCATCAGGAAGTAATTTTGTTAGATGAACAAAGTCAGCATTAATTTCTATACCATTTTCATAAAGATCTTGGTTTAGGATAACTTCGCTGCGAACTTCCTTTGAATTGATATCTATAAGCCAAGCCTGTTCATTTTTGGTTAAAGTCAAAAGCGCATCAGATAAGCTATAATCACCATATAATAAAGTGTCTACTTTTGCTGTTATCCGTTCAGGACTTTCCAGTATAACCGTTTGTTGAGGTTCGTATGGATGACTAAAGCCACTTATACAATCAATAACATCAGTAATAAAAGGTTGCCATTGTGCAACATCAGCTTGGGCTAATTTCGAACTAATATGAAAGCCTCTAGTAGGTAACAGCATGTCTTCACTGCCTAAAACTAAATGGGCTTTATTGAAGCTTACTTTTTCGTGATCAAGTACACCATAAAATGTTAATTGTTCACCGATCGCTGCATTAATCGTTGTATTTTTGTTTTGTCCCGTCACTTGAATATTAGCGCTAACCTTTTCATTTGAGGTCTTTGCATAAGGCTCAGGCAATTCAAGTACCAATGTATCTAATGTAGAATTAATATCCAGATCATAAGTAAAGCCGCCTTGATTAAACATGTTCAAGGATAATATGCCATCCCAAGCTAAATTCCCTGAACCATAAGTTTGTAACTGTTCAGGTAATTGATCTTGCCATTGCTTAGTATTCCAATCGGCATCTATTTCGATATTGGTATTATAAAGAATACCTTTATCTTGAGCATTTACCGATAATGCCAAAGGCATACCGCGCCATAATAAATTAATATCCTTTGTTAATATTTTATCGTTATTAAAAGTAAGTTGGCCATTAACTTTGGTAAACAGCATATTAGGTGCTTGCAAGTTAATGTTATTATCAGAAAAATTCACCGTACCTTTAACTATTCCCGTTGCAGGCTTTCTAAGTGGTAAAACAACACCAAAGTCTCCCGAAATAGGCCCTGTAATAACTAAGCTCTTCAATGCTGCGCCCACTGTTTTTTGTAGCGGACTTTTCTCCATCAAGTTACTTACGTATTCAGGTTTTAAATTATCAAAGGTTGCATTAACTTCTAAAATAGTCGCATGCTTTAAGTCTTCAATTTCAACACTAACACCACTCACGTCGATGTTTTCTAAATCACCACTGCGACCAGTAATTAACATACTATTATTGGTGAAGTTTAAGTTAGCATTAAAGTTTTTAATTGCAGGCCACTTTGGTTGGAATTTAAATTCAGCATCACTAATTTCCAAATCAACTGTGAATATGCCTTCATTATTTTCAAAAGGAAATTTATTTAAAGGGCCATTAAAGAGAACTTGACCTTGGTCTATATTCCCTTTGACAAGCGCACCATTTAAGTAATTTACAAGCACATCACCCATAATTTTTTGAGGGTAATAATGATTAGCTAAACCAGCATCACCTCTGTTAATTACAGTAAGGAGAGACATTTTGGCGTCTTCATTTTGTGGCTTTTCAACAACAACATCAGCCGACACTGATATTTCATCAGAAGTAAATTCAATATCATTACTACTAAAAATCCAAGAGTCTTCACCAAATGTGAATCTTGAATCAGAGTAAAATTGATTATATGGAATAGGTTTTACAAAATGCTCACCATAATCTAATACACCTTTTTCTGCATTCAGTTTAAAGCGCAGTGTTTTATCTTTAAATGAAACTTCTCCGCCTAAGTTTGATATACCTGGAATTTTTTCATAGGGATAACTATTAATGTCTTTAAGATCAGCGATAATCGACTGCTGATTTTCAGAAAGTTGTACAAACAAGTTTTCGACAAAGCCATTAGGATTAATGTGGGTGAGTAGTTCAGTTAGGTTTTCATTATTAGAAAATAAAGGTGATATTTCAGTTAACCCTTGTACGTTCAAATGACTAATATATCCGTTATAAACCCCTGCCTTTTTTTCGAACTGAATACTGGTAGGATCCCACGTATTTTTAGGTGTAATAATGGTTAACGGGCTTGATGCTACATTAAAGGTTTTGAACTCATTATTTTGATTTATACCATCACCAAAGTTTGCTAATAAATATCCTTGGTTGATACTAAAAAACTGATCTATATTTTTATGTGTCCAGCTTATTTCATTATTACCTAAAGCAATAAGTAACGACGATGGCATACCTTTTTTAATAGATAACCAACCATCAAAGTTAATAGCGGAATGAGTGTCTCTGTTGTCTATGGCGAAAATAGTATCAAGCCAAGGTGTGATGTTTAATTGATTAGCTTGAAGGTACACTTGACCATCAAGATCCTCGATATCGTCACCATGTAGGTCTAATAAAACTTTAATGTTATTCGATGTTAAGCCATCTAAAATTACGTAGCCTTTGGCTCTATGTCTATCGCCATCGTTCAACCAATCAAGTTCATTAATAACCAATACTTTTTCAGTTTGATTGGTTTGAAAAATAATTTGGCTATTATGCAAAGAAAACCGACTGATTTGATCTAAAAACATCTCCGTGACTCGAGCGATTAAGGGTTTGTCTTTATCAATTTCTTTTGAAGATTTGTGCAAGCTTTTGATAAATACTTGAGCGCCATCAAGGGTTACATCTTGGGTAATCACACGACCTTTAAGTAAACTTTGCCAGAAGTCTAAATGCACATGAATTTTATCAATGAATATATCGGTAGATTGGGTTTCTAATAAGCTGACTTGCTTGAGCACGATTGATGGACCTAATTTCTCCCATTCCATACTCAATTTACCAATGCTGATATGACTGCCATTAGCATTGTTGATGAAGTTTTCTAAACCGTCTTTATAATTTTCAACATAAGGAAGGAATAAGCGTAAGGCACTAATTAATACAGCAAAAATCACCAATAAAATGGCAATAGTTTTGTAGACTCTGTTTAACCAACGGTTAATTACGCGAGAAGTGCTCATTAATTTTACGGCATCACTTATTAATTACATTAGGAAAAATTTTACATTGAATATTACATCCCAAAAAATCACTAAAATATCATCTCAGTGGTAACGAAATGTTCGGCTATAACTCTATTATAGCTGAGTTATAACTAGATCATAACAACATCAAACTGTTCTTGATTATACATAAGTTCCGTTTGTATTTTAATATCCTTACCAATAAACACTTCAAGCTCTGCTAAGTTATGATATTCATCATTTATCAAGGCTTCACTAACTGCTTTAGAAGCATAAACAATAAACTTGTCAGCATCGTGTGCTCGGTTAACTCTTACAATTTCTCTGAGTATTTCATAACAAACACTTTCACATGTTTTTAGATGACCACGACCCGCACAAACCGAACACTCTCCACATAAAATATGTTCGAGACTTTCTCGGGTACGTTTACGTGTCATTTCAACAAGCCCTAATGCTGAAAATCCACTGATGCTAAATTTAACATTATCTTTAGCCATAGCATTCTCTAAACTACTTAAAACCCGACGTTGGTGATCTTTTTCATTCATATCGATAAAATCGACAATGATAATGCCACCTAAGTTTCTTAAACGTAGTTGCCTTGCTATAGCTTGTGTTGCTTCTATATTTGTATTGAAAATGGTTTCTTCTAGATTACGATGTCCAACAAAAGCACCTGTATTGATATCAACCGTGGTCATAGCTTCTGTTTGATCAATAATTAAGTAGCCACCTGACTTTAAATCGATTCGTCGGTGCAACGCTCGTTGTATTTCATTTTCAACATCAAACAAATCAAATATTGGACGCTCACCAGGGTAATACTCAAGACCATGACTTAAGTTAGGTGCAAACTCTGCGGTGAACTCAATAACTTGATCATAAGTTAACTTTGAATCGATACGAATACGCTCTAATTCTGTACCAACAAAATCTCTTAATACGCGGAAAATCAAAGACAAATCTTGATAAATTGCGGTTTTGGTTACTTTGCGCTTTTTTCTTTCAACCACTTTTGCCCAAACTCTTCGTAAAAACTCAGCATCTTGTTTAAGCTCTTGCTCTAAAGCACCTTCAGCTGCTGTTCTTACAATAAAGCCATGAACATCATCACAAAATGGTGTGATGATTTTTTTCAAACGATTACGTTCTTTTTCATCTTCAATACGCTGCGAAATGCCTGCTCTACCTGTTTCAGGCATCAAGACTAAGTAACGTGCTGCGATAGTAATATCTGTAGTTAAACGTGCACCTTTAGTTCCTAAAGGCTCTTTAACAACCTGCACCATTAAGTGCTGACCTTCTCGAACTAAGGTACGAATATCAGGAACTTGATCGCTTGATGATTCATTAGCTGAATCGTCTTTATTAAGAATAAGTTTCGAATTAATATCAGAGGCATGCAAAAAAGCGGCTTTGTCTAAACTAATATCAACAAAGGCAGCTTGCATTCCAGGTAAAACTCTAATGATTTTACCTAAATATATGTTACCGACAATGCCACGGTTAGCTTCACGTTCAACATGAACTTCTTGTAATGTGCCATTTTCGATTAGTGCAACGCGAGTTTCACTAGGTGTTACGTTTACCAGTAACTCTCCACTCATATCTTATCCTCTGATCTACATTGTATTGGCGTATGTACACCAAATTTAGACAGTAATTGTGCCGTTTCATATAAAGGTAAACCAACTACGGCGGAATAACTACCTGAAATATTAATAACAAATTGTGCAGCTATGCCTTGAATGCCATAAGACCCAGCTTTGTCTTGAGGTTCACCTGTTTCCCAGTAGCACGTAATTTCATCTAAACTAAGGACTTTAAACGTAACATCTGTTGTTATGGCCTCTGATAGTACTTTATCTTTACTGATTACGGCTATAGAAGTTAATACTTGGTGGGTATTGCCTGATAGCATTTGCAGCTGCGCAATACATTCATCAAGATCAGCAGGCTTTCCTAAAATACAGTCGTTATAAACTACGCTAGTATCTGAACCTAATACAACAGCAGAATCTTGATGCGATTCTTCTATATTTTGATAAGAGGCTTGGGCTTTTTCAATCGCTAATCTATTAACGTAATCGAAGGGTGTTTCGTTCCCTTTAATATCTTCATTAATATTGGCAGGTTTACACGTAAACGTATAACCAATTTGTGTAAGCAATTCTTGTCGGCGAGGAGATTGTGAAGCTAAAACTAAAGATAATGTCATAAGGTTGTCTTTTTATATCTGGTTAGAAGTAGCTATGAGATGCTATTTAATCTGAAAATGGCGACGTATTTTTCTTAATAAAAATAGTGCCCATGGCCATAAAATGATAGTTGTAATAACGGGATATAAATAACTTGGGAGAAAAACAACATCCGTTAAAAATCGCTGTATCCAAAATACAAGTAAATGGTACAAAGCAGCAACAACACCTACAATAATAGACTGCTGCCAGATAGAGAAGTTTCTAATTTTTTGAAAGTTTTCAGCAATAATAAATACACTAATGGCTAATGCTGCAGCATGAACACCTAATATAGACCCTAAAAGTACATCTAAAATAAAACCTAATACCCAAGCGGTAATAACGTTAACACGTGAAGGTAAAGCCAAACACCAATAAATTAAAACCACTAAAACCCAATCAGGCCTAAAGGCATCAACACTTAGCGGCATAGGTATAATACTAGCGATTAACGCTAATAATAATGTTAATAAAATAATAATACCGTTATGAGCTAGCATTATTGGTCACCTTAGTAGTGTCTGTACTTTTTGTTTCAACTTCTTTTGTCTCAGTTTCGGCAGGCGTTTTAGTGCTCTTCTTATTATCGATAACGTCAGCAGTTTCAGCTTCATTTCCTGTCCAAAGCAATAACAAATAACGTAAGCGATCTATTTGTGCAACAGGCTTACTGTAAAGTTGAGCAAAAGCGCGAGATTCATCTTGATTCACTTTTATAATCGTTGAAACGGGATAACCCTCAGGGTATTTGCCACCTAAACCTGAAGTGACTAAAACGTCACCTGTTTTTACATCACTACTGTGCGGTACAAAATTATGTATTAATGTATCTATATGCCCCATGCCATTCGCTATCATACGTATTCCGTTACGACTTACACGCACAGGTACAGCATGAGTAACATCTGTAATTAAAATCACACGGCTACTTATGGTGCCAACGTTCTGAATTTGTCCAACAATGCCTCGTTCATCAACAACAGCCTGCCCTTCGTAAACACCATCATTTGCACCACGGTTTATCACAATTTGATGAGTATAAGGGTCACTATCTACCGCAATAACTTCCGCAACCATCTTTCTCGTCTCTTTACGTACAGGAGATTCAAGTAACGAGCGTAAACGGATGTTTTCTTTCTCAAGCATGGAAAGTTGCATGAGTTGTTCACGTAAAAGTAATTCATCTACTTCATAACGTTGATTTTGTTCGATGAGATCTTGTCGAGAAGTAAGGTTTTCAGCTGTCCAAGTCATCATGCGCTTTGGAGCTGTAGCTAAATATTGAAGAGGACTAACAAATGACTGTAAATATCCACGAGTAGTTTCAAAACTACTAATGTAGTGATCAAAAAATATCAGGAATATCGAAAAAATCAGCACCAACAAGAGTCGGTGCCGAGCAGAAGGGCCATGTTTAAATATTGGGCTCATAGATATAGCTTTATCATTGCTGAATATTTGAGGCTAAGGTTTGTTATTCGTAAGAGAATAAATCGCCGCCATGCATATCAACCATTTCTAAGGCTTTTCCGCCGCCACGTGCAACACACGTTAATGGATCATCAGCTACAACAACAGGTATACCTGTTTCTTCCATTAATAAACGGTCTAAATCTTTTAATAAAGCACCACCGCCTGTTAGTACCATACCTCTTTCTGAGATGTCTGATGCTAATTCTGGAGGAGACTGCTCTAAAGCAACCATAATCGCGCTAACAATGCCTGTTAGTGGCTCTTGTAGTGCTTCTAAAATTTCATTGCTGTTTAACGTAAAGCTACGTGGAACACCTTCAGCAAGGTTACGTCCTCTTACTTCAATTTCAACGACTTCTTCGCCAGGATAAGCTGAACCAATTTCATGCTTGATACGCTCAGCAGTGGCTTCACCAATTAAGCTACCAAAATTACGACGTACATAGTTGATAATAGCTTCGTCAAATTTGTCGCCGCCAATACGTACTGATGATGAATACACAACACCGTTAAGTGAGATAATACCCACTTCAGTTGTACCACCACCTATATCTACAACCATAGAACCTGTAGCTTCTGAAACTGGCATACCTGCACCAATTGCTGCCGCCATTGGCTCATCTATAAGATAAACTTCACGTGCGCCTGCACCTTCGGCTGACTCTTTAATTGCTCTACGCTCAACTTGTGTTGAACCACATGGAACACACACTAAAACTCTTGGGCTTGGGCGTAAAAAGTTATTGCTGTGAATTTGCTTTATAAAATGTTGAAGCATTTTTTCAGTAACAAAAAAGTTAGCGATAACGCCATCTTTCATTGGACGAATAGCTTCAATATTACCAGGTGTTCTACCTAGCATTTGCTTAGCAGCAGAACCTACAGCTGCTACACTCTTTGAACCGCCTGATTTGTCTTGTCTAATAGCTACAACCGAAGGTTCGTTTAGTACGATACCTTGATCTTTAACATATATCAGCGTGTTAGCTGTTCCCAAATCGATTGATAAGTCATTAGAAAACATGCCGCGTAATTTTTTAAACATACGGTGAAAATGTCCTTTACAAATTGCATAAGAAAATACTCATGCTGTTATCCACGTTTAAAATGATAAAAAACGCAAATAAATAGAATTTAAATTTAAGTTGCTAATCATAACCCAGTATCAATCGGATGTGTGCTACCTTTTTTCAAAAATACAGAAATATTTCGTTTTTTATAATATTTTAAAAGACATCGACACATGTTGGACTTTAATTTTACATTCGCTATAGACTGAATAAGCAATAACTGAAGGATTAAAATATAAAAATGAATGTAAATAGAAGTGAAAAATCTAAAATTTGTTACATAATTTGTAGTAAGTGAACTTTTAAATAATTAATTAAAGTTAATTAATTGCTTTAGCCTGAACTTCGATGGTTCTGGATGTAACTTCACCATTAATTTCACACTGGCCAATACTCGAAATAGTATAATAAGTGGTAGATGATTCGTGAGTTATTGAAGAACATTGCAATGTAGCTAAACACCCACTCAACCCATCAATACTTGTGAATGATTCATCTCGAGAATTATTGTCGCAAACGCTAGGCGTCCCACCTGATGCTTCAATTAATGGAAAAACGTTCTGCATTTCGATTTGGATACCCGATTGTGCTGCGTTATAGGCACGAGTCCCTAATACTTCATAAGTATAAGCATCTTCGTTGCTTTCCATTATTTCAATTAATGCAGCTCCTAATAAAGACATGATCACTAAAATAAAAATACCAATGACTAATGAGCTACCTGTTTGAGTAGTTTTTAACTTTTGATTAAGCAATAACATGCTAAATATACTTTTTGAGTTATGGCGCATTTGGAATATGTACCTCATTGTTAAAAACAACAAACTCTTCATTTCTACTAAAAATCAATTTAATTAATGCCGTTGAATTCCTAGATTGAGTTGATTCAGATACTCTAAATGGGTATTCCCCTGCAGCGGCATCAAATAGTAAATCAGTCGCCATTAATACACCGTTAGTGTCAAAAAAAGTAGCGGGTGTTGCATTATCAAAAGGATCATTGCCTACAAAGCGTTTTAGCTCTGTTCTTCTTACACAATAACTGACTTTGCTATCAATAAAATACAAACGTTCTGTGGGTGAGTCGGTTTCAAATAAAATATCATTACTAAAGTTAATATCCCATTGTTTACTGTTACCCACCGCTTTTGAATCATCAATAATAGCATTTTCTAATAACCAAACTTTATTGCTACTAGCGTTATATATATCGGCTGTATTAAGAGGATAAACGGCAACTTGTACGTCACTTGTGCCATCTAAAACTAAGCCATTTAAATCAAATTCAACAACAGAAAGTGTTTTACTTTGTACCTCATTAGCATCGCTCGTTGGAATATCTAAATAATGTACTGCATTTAAAATAGGCGTATATTGAATACATTGAATTTCTGAAGTATGAAAACCCGTAGTCGGATTACTCATCACACTATTAGGTAATGCTGAGCGTAACTCACGATTTAATCTTTCCATAGAAAATCTTGCGGTAGCAATAATTTCAGAGCGATTTTTCACATCAACAAACATTTCTGAACCTATCTTTAAAAAGCCACTAATGCCTACAGACAAAACGCCGAGTAAAATAATAACAGTAACCAGCTCAATTAAGGTAAAGCCATTCATTTTTGATAGGCGATTCATTAGAAGTTAGCCTTATAACTTGAAAAGGTTATTTCCACACCTTCAGCTGTAGTTACCGTAATAGTAATAAGTTTAGCAATACTAAAGTCACTATCAGGTACACCATCATAATTACCATCATTGATGACATTTATATTTACTGTAAAACCTTTGTAAAGATCAGCGAGTGCTGTATCAGAGTTACTACTTAATGAGTCTTCAATAAGTGAATTATTAAGATAGTAATTATAATCATCTACGTCATCAAATAAGCTTCTATTATTTCCTTCTTCACTATCAGTTTCATCACCAGAAATAACCGTACACGTTTGATCAACATTGCCATCTTTATCTGCGTCTTCTCCACAACGAAGCATTCCACCCATCATATCTGAGTTATCATCAAAAGCTTTACCCATAATTTCGCTCATTATGGATTGACCTAATTCAGCGGCTCTAATTTGATGTATTTGTGTTGCGCCTTGCGTGGCTGTAGGCAAGATCATTTGAAAAAGCACTGTGAATGAAATAGATAACACCACTATGCCAATAACAAGCTCAATAAGGGTAAAGCCTGATGCTTTTTTATTGTGCATGAATAAAACCTTCTGACTCTATAACCACACTTAAGTTATCGTTAGCGACAAGCTGAATTTGACACGGGTTGTTGCAGGAAGTAGGTCTGCCCATTGAGTCAAAGGTAAATGACATCACAGGAGAAAATGACAGGCTATGAGCATTATCTATTTCAACCGTCGGCACATCCAAGTTATCAGTATTAATATTACAACTAGCACTTACTGATACTTTTTTTGAGGCAACAACAACGGTATGACAACCATCTCCATTGGTAGTAACATAATCTTCTGTTTGCTGCATTGCACGTAGCTGAATGTTTCTTAATGTAGAAACTAACTCGGCTTGGTAAGCGTATTCTTCAAATCCTTCAGAATTAAACATTTTAGGCGCAACGGTAACGGCTAAAATCCCCATAAGTACAATAACGAGTACTAACTCTATAATGGTAAAACCTTTATTAGCTCTATTTTTTGAACCTATAAAAGTTTTAATGCGCGATTGCAAAGTAAATGGAATGTTATTTTTATTATTCATAGACATAACAAATGAAAAACTTTCTTAATAGTTAGTACAATGATAGTACATAAATTAGTATCTTGAATCCAAGAAATATCAGCTAGTAATTTATTAAACGCCATATCAACCTAAAAAATGAATAAAAAAAAGAGAGCCTATGCTCTCTTCTTATATAAAAAATATTATAGAAAATTAACAGTCATCCGTATCGACAGTTATAACTGGTCTTGTATCGGAGCTCGTGCTATCTGTATAAGAAACAAAACACTTAGCATCTTCAGCATCATCAATATCAGCATGTGGAGTGTCTTGTGTTGGGTACCAAACAATTTTACCAGCATCATCTATAGATATAAAATCATCAGAGCTTAGGTCTAATACTTCATCCCATACTTCAGTTGTAGCTGATGGCCAACCATTTACTATAGCTATTGTTGTTGAATCATCAATATCCACTGTTGTTGCTGCTGTTGCCCCTTTCACTAAAACCTTAGCGTGCACCATAGTTGTGGCACTTTCTACCGAGCCTCTTACTGCTTTAATGGTTGACGCTTTAGCATCACCCGTTAAATCGATAAATTTAGGTGCTGCTGTTGCAGCTAAAATACCTAAAATAACGATGACAACAACTAACTCAATTAGTGTAAAACCTTGCTGAGTTTTTAGAGGAGATTGATTTATTATTTTCATAAAAGTACCTACAGTTAAAAAGTGATTATTATGTTTTTTGTTTTAATTACAGTTAAATATTTATATAGACAACAATTTCACTTGTTGCTGGTTTATACGTAAAGCTATTGCCCACTTCAGTTATTGTTCCAGATGGAACTACAAATTCTCCTGAAGCATTCTTATTTAATGTTTCTTTTAAGAAGTAATGACATAAAGAATCAGCGTCACTTCCTGAATTAGTAACATAGTAATCAGTAGAGTTAACATCATTCAATGTTGTAATAGATGTTGTGGCTCTTGGTGGTTGTTGCAATATACTATTTAATACGTCTAAACAATTAGCTTCAGTAAAGCCTGCTGCTAACGTGTTTCCATTGTTTACCCCTGAAACAGAGCTAACAATATAACCTGCACGAATGCCTTCGGTTGTATTTTGTGTGGTTAGAAGAACAAATGTGCCATCGTAATCAACAACATTTCGGTTGGTTGTATCTGTTGGTCGGGCTTCAGCTTCCCATTGCGCTCTTGCGAGAGAAACTGCGGTAGCAAAACCACCAGCCATACCTTCAATATTAGCTTGTTTAGCTTGATCTGTTAAATCAAGGAATCTAGGGATAGCAGTTGCTGCTAAGAAACCTAAAATAGCAACCACAATCACTAATTCTATTAGTGTAAAACCAGACTGTTTTTTCATCATAACACCATAACTTTTATCATTAAATTAATTGTAACAACGATTTACTTACAATACTACGTTACCCTATAGGGTAAGTATATTTGTTTCAATATATAATTTTCACGGCTCATCATTTCGAGATAATGTACCGCTAACTTTGCCATTTTGTGAGTTATATTGAAAATATTCACCCAAGGGTAATTCAAATTGGCAAATTCTACCTATGTCCATATTATGCTTTTTAACTTCTACAGCGGCTATGGGCATTTTCATTAGTACCATAGGCTCCATGATCACTATGTCCCAGATTTTTGCGCAAGCAAGATCATCATCTGTTGTATCTATCCAACCTTTACTATTTACTTTTATAGGCTGAACTTTATTATCAAAAACCGCTTTAACAATATTAGGCTGCTTATCCATAAACCATTGCGCGTGAACTGCCGTTACTTTACCTGCAAAGCTTTGAGTTACTTTATTAAACCCTACTTGTTTTAGTTGATCTTCTTGTTTAAAGAAATAATGAATAAAGCTCATCATTAATATAGCTAACAAAACAACAATTATCACGATTTCGGCTAATGTTCTTTGTTTTTTATTGGAAGCTTTATGTTTATACATAGCTACTCTTTAATTATAAAAGCTGTATTTATCATTATTTACCTTGGAATGCTGACATCATATCCCACATTGGTGTAAATATACCTAGAGCAAGTATGAGTACCATTCCTGCAACAATCATTATCATAATAGGCTCAATCTTCGCAGTTAAATTACCGAGTTCGTAATCTACTTCACGTTCGTAGTATTCACCTACTTCTTCAAGTAGTTCATCTACGCGCCCTGTTTCTTCACCAACTGCGATCATTTGTAATACGAGTGACGTAAACAAACTACTTGAGACTGCAGATCTTAAAAGGCTTTCACCACTTTCAATTGACTTACGCATGGTTAATATTTTTTCTTTCATATAACTGTTATCAACAGCATCTGATACTAAATTCAGCCCTGATGTCATAGGCACACCCGCACGTAATACAATGGCAAAACTATGAGAGAACCTTGATAAAATTGAACGTTCTATAATACTACCTACTATAGGTAAATTAACTTTGCGTTTATCCCACCAGTATCTGCCTTTATCTGTTTGCACGTAATGACGAATCCCAAAAAAAGCAAATACACAGCCAATTAATAAGTGAGGCCAATAATTGAGAAAGAAGTCTGAGCTGGCGATCAATATCTTAGTCGCCACAGGTAAGTCTGCGCCTAATTTAGTAAACATGTTCGCGAATGTAGGTACAACAAAAATATTCAGAATGACCATAGCCATAACAATTGCTATAAGTACAAATGATGGATAACGTAAGGCACTTTTAATTCTTTTACGCGTTTCTTGTTCGCGATCAAAGTAGCTGGCTAACTTAGCAAACGCATCATCTAATTTACCTGTATTTTCTCCCACATGAATAAGAGAGATAAATAACGGTGGAAAAATCTTAGGATGCTGGTTTAAAGCTGTCGAAAGTGTATAACCACCTTCAAGTTGATCTGAAACAGTCATTAACGCAGCTTTAAGTTTCTCAGAAGTCGTAGAGTCAGCCATACCGTTTATTGCGCGTAATATTGGTACACCTGAACGCATCAATGCATACATTTGACGACAAAAGATGATGAGGTCGTCTAATGAAACTAACTCAAAGCCGAGTAATTCATTTATATCTATCTGAGCCAGGCTCGTTTCTTTTCCATTACCTTTAGCCACTTCAATAGAAATAGGTATAATTTGTTGGCGAGAAAGCTGCTCTGCTGCTGCTGCAGAGCTTTTAGCTTCAAGCTTTCCTTTAATTTGAGAGCCTTTAGCGTCTCGACCAATATAACTATACGCTGCCATATTATTGTTTACCCAGCCACATCTACGGTTTCAACTAATCGAAGAACTTCTTCTACACTTGTGACCCCTTGAGTAGCATAATCAAAAGCAGCCATAGCCAATGGTGTGAAGGTTGGGTTAGCCTTAGCTAAGTTTGCAAAACCTTCTGAATCATCTTTTTTAAGTGCCGTCATCATGGGCTCATTCATTTCAAGTAATTCAAATACACCAATTCGACCTTTATAGCCTGTGTATTGGCAACTTTGACAACCTTTACCATGTTTAAATTGGTGTGATGTTGCACTCTCATCTACTAGGTTAGTCAACCATAACTTTTCTTGGCTGTTAGGTTCATAATCAATCGCACAGCTATCACATACTTTTCTCACTAATCGTTGAGCAATAATCGCTCTTAACGAACTCCCAACTAAGAAACCTGCTGCGCCCATATCAATTAATCTTAGCGCGCTGGTTATAGCATCGTTGGTATGTAATGTAGATAATACTAAATGACCAGTTAATGCGCCTCTTAAGCCAATTTCTACTGTTTCTTTGTCTCGCATTTCCCCAATCATAATAATATCGGGATCTTGTCGTAATGCGGTTCTTAGTACAGCCGAAAAGGTTAAATCTATTTTACTGTTAATTTGAACCTGATTAACACGAGGTAATCGATACTCAACGGGATCTTCAACAGTAATAATTTTTTTACTTGATTGATTTAATTCACTCAAGGCTGCATAAAGAGTTGTTGTTTTACCACTACCTGTTGGTCCAGTAACTAACACCATGCCATGCGGTCGGCTAATTTGATGACGTATACGTGCAATTAAATCTGCTGGCATACCTGTTTCATCAAAAGTCAGTAGTCCTGCTGTTTGATCAAGCAAACGCATTACTACGGATTCACCATGCTGAACAGGCATTGTTGACATACGAACATCAACATTATGACCACTTATTTGTAAGTTAAAACGACCATCTTGCGGTAAGCGTTTTTCTGAAATATCTAGACCAGCCATTAATTTCAAACGTAAAACCATGGCGGAGGCAATTTTGTTTTCTTTAAGAATGTTCTCTTGTAAAACGCCATCAATACGTTGACGAATACGTAATTGGTTTTCATCAGGTTCGATATGAATATCTGAAGCACGCATTTGAATTGCATCTTCAAATACTGATTGTAATAACTTACCTACTGTAGCGTCGCCGCCTTCATCACCAAAAGAAGTGGTTAAGTTAAAATCAGCTGTTTGATCGTATTCTTCTTCTAGCTGACTCGCAAACGATTCAATATCAGCTGTTTTACGATATAGGCCATCAAAAGCTTCAAAAAGCTGTGATTCCATAACAACGGCTAACTCTAAGCGTTTAGGTGCGAGCATTTGCTCAAGCTGGTCTAACCCACCTAAATCGGCAGGATCACTCATACCTATAAGTACAGATTCACCTAAGTCTTCAATAATTAATGCACGTAAACGTCGGGCATGTACTTCAGGTAATAATGAAGCGACTTCTGATGGAATACGCCTTTGGCTAATATCAAGAAATGGAACACCAAGTTGCTGAGCTAAAAACTCAAGTAATTGTTTTTCACCAATGTGACCTAGCTCAATCAGCGTATCACCGAGTTTTCTACCTGTAGATTTTTGGCTGTTTAATGCCTGCATTAGTTGTTCATTAGTCACAATATGTTCATGTACTAATAAATCACCCAATCGCATTTTTAATTTAGGTGCGGCCATTATTATTCTCCTAACTCTGACATTCTTTGTCTGATAAATTGAGCAGAATTATTGGATAAACTCTGAGTGGACAAAGCCGTTTTATATGCTAATTTTGCTTTTTCGAATTGGCTATCACGATCAAGTTCAACACCGAGTCCCATCCACCACTTACCTTGATGAGGCTCTAAATTAACGAGCTGACGATAAGCTAAAATAGCACTATCTGAATTACCCACCATTTGTGCCGTATTTGCTAGCAACACTTGATACTCTACATGTTGAGCGGTAGCGAAACCATTTAATACATATAGCGCTTCTTTATTGTTGTTTTGATTTAATAAAATACGCGCTTTCATTAATCTGAAATCTATATCATCAGGATATATATCCATTCCTTGAGATAGTAAATTTAATGCTGGGCGGTAAAGTTTACGACCAAACCATAATGCCGATAGCTGTTTTCGAGCATCGTTATGGTCTGGCTGAATAAGCAAGACCTCTTCAAATAATTTTTCAGCTTTCGTCACTTCATTATCGGTTATTGCACGCTCAGCTTTTTGTAACTTATTTTGCACAACACGCTCTGCAGATAAATGACTGCGAGATATACTTAATGAAGCTTGCTTCTGTTGTGGTGCGGGTGTTTCAGTTGCTGGTTCTATCTTACGTTGATAATTCATATTATCGTTTAATGGTGTAATAACCATATTTTCTTTTTCACTGACCAACTGAAATGATTTAAGCGATTCCGTCTGAGTTTTAGCTACAGGTGCTTGGTAGGCAATATCCGCGGCTTGTTTAATTTCTGGTTTAGCTGTCAGTTCAGTTGTTGAAACCGTTTTTTGTTCAGTGACTTTTTTGGCTGTTTCAATTGACGTTACTTCAATAGTGTCTTTAAGCGATTTTTGAACATTAAAAGCAAGCTCTGGCTTTATGTTTTGTTGCTCACTCGGTAAAGTCTTTGCCTGTATATTTTCAACTGAATTTCTTTGTGTATCTTCAACAACAGATTGTGAATTGTCATAAACCGATTGTTTTAATGTTTGATTCTCAGAATATAAACTCCAGCCATAAATACCGCCTATATTAATTAAAATAATGAGTAATATGATCAACATTATTTTAACTTTAGACAAAGCTGCAGGTTGCCCTTGTGATACAGATACATTTGAATTATTGCCTTGAGGATCGTTTCTCTCCTCTAGCTCTTTTAGCATTTGATTAATAACACTCACGCTTGATGTCTCCAAAATAAATAAGCGCTAACCACACCTGCAATAAGTAATGTACTTGTGAAGATCCACATAAAATTTATAGTAGACAAAGATGTATCTTCTGTATCATCGATGGCTGCTTTCAAATGTTTTGTATTAATTTGATAATGTCCTTGCCCATAAGTTAGCATTAACATTTTATGGCATAAAATGTTAACTAACCTTGGAATACCTTGCGTTGCTTTAGCTATTTTTTTACAAAGGTTTGTATTAAACAAAGTGGCCCCTTTGTAGCCTGCAACATGTAATCGATGCTCAATGTAGCGCTCAACTTCACTACTCGTCATGGCTCTTAATTTGTAGGCAAAGGTTATTCTTTGGCGTAGCTGTCTAAAGTTTTTTTGGCTTAAGCGCTCATCTAATTCGGGTTGAGCAAATAACACCACTTGTAAAAGCTTTCTCGTTTCCGTTTCTAAATTAGTAAATAATCGTAGAGCTTCTAAGCTTTCTTCAGGTAACGCTTGAGCTTCATCTAATATAAGAACGACTGAGCGACCTTCTTTATGTAAATCAATAACCTTTTGCTGAATACGTTGTGTAAGCAGTTGAACTGACATGCGTTGTGCTTGTTTTACACCTAATTCAATTGCAACAGCGCGTCTTAATTCATCAGGTTTCAAATAAGGGTCTGGAATGTATGCGGTAACAAAATGCTCAGGAATTTCGTTTAATAGTTTTCTGCATAATAAGGTTTTCCCCGTACCTACTTCACCAATCACTTTGATGAAACCTTCACCTGTTTTAAGTGCTGTAAGTAAAACAGCTAAAGCCTCGTTGTGAGGCTCTAGTCCTAAAAAAAAGTTAGTGTTTGGTGTTAGTGTGAAAGGTAACTCACGTAAACCAAAATGGTACAGATACATTACTTTTACTGTTCGCTATTTGTTTTTTCAACTTCTTCAGGGAACCATTGTTTTAACAAAGCTCTAGCGTCCTGCAATTGTGTTTTCCATGTATTTTGATCAACCACTATAGGTTTAAGCATAATGATTAATTCTTTCTTCTGAGTCGTTTCACTTTTACTCTTAAATAATTCACCTAAAAATGGGATATCACCAAGTAACGGTGTTTTAGATTCCATATCCACTTTACGTGATTCAATTAAACCACCTATAACAACTATTTCACCTGATTTAGCACGAATAATAGTGTCTGATTCACGAACACTACTTTGTGCTAATGGTAGTGAATAAGTATCATCGCCTATTCTAATAGTTTTAGTTTGCTCATCAGTAAGGGTTACTGATGGGTGAACATGTAATATAACTTCACCGTTTTTATCAATTTGTGGAGTAACGTCTAATGCTATACCCGAAAAGAATGGCGTTAATTGTATTTCAGGTGTGGTAGTTGTTGCAGTACCTGTTGTGGTGGTTGATGATATTTCTGTAACGAAGTACTCATCTTCACCTACTTTAATAACCGCTTTTTGATTGTTCGTTGCTGTAATACGAGGGCTTGATAAAACTTGAACATTACCTTGAGTAGACAATAATTCTATAACGCCCGAAAAGTCCGCATTAGTAAAACTCAATCCACTTATGCCACCAAGAGTCGCTGATATTGCATTACCAACAATATTACCTGTTGTTTGAAAAGCAAGATCTGTTGAGCCCACACTACCTAATACTTGGTCCCACTTAACCCCTTGTTGATAATCATCATTAAGGGTAACTTCCATAATTTTGGCTTCAATAATAACTTGTCTGCGTAAGTGCTCTTGAGAGTCACTTAAAAACTTCTTAACTGCAGCCAGTTCACTAGGTAACGCACGTACTGTTACTAATCCAGCCTGAGGAGAAACAATAACCGAACGCCCTCCACTATCTAAACCATTTTCACCCGAAACACCAATTAAAGAAGCTAAATTCTCTTTTAACTCTTCCCAGTAATTAGATTCATTGCTGGTATAGATATTAGTACCGCTGCTACTATTACTGCTTTGATTATTTTGGCTGTTATTATTTTGATTATTCGAACTATTGCTGTTGTTACTTGAATTACTGCCATTTGAAGAGCCACCCGAGTTAGGATCATTTTCTGAAACGCCACCTGAATTTACATTCATGCTTGAAGTACCACTACGAGACACAAAAAGGTAATCTAAAGGCATAGTTTCTGTACGCATACCGGCAGCATACACTTGAATAATATTACCTTGGCGGCGAATATCAAAACCATAAAGTTCTTCGATAACATCTAAAGTTTCTTGAATCGTAACTTCTTTTAAATGCAAGGTAATCGTACCTTCAACATCAGGATGTACGGCTATGCTATATGAAGAATCATCCACCAAGGCTGCAAAGAAGTCGCGTGCTTGTACATCACTTGCAGCAATCTCTAAGCGTTTTTCAGCTAACAAACCATTCTTTGCAGTTTGCATACTTTGCTGCATTAATTCTTGTTGAACCGAACTAGGTAATTGAGTTAATGGCTTAGGAGCTTTACGCTGAGTGGACTCTTCAATTGCTTTATCTAATTCATTATTGATCGCTGTTGGCGCATCTGGAACTGTTTGGCAACCAAATGTCGTTATAGATAAAAGGGAAATTAAACAGTTATTTAAACTCAATTTTGACAATTTCATATGATTGTTTCTTTTCATAGTTATTTAGTTACAATATTAGAAAACATTGATAATTTTATGCGCTCTTCGTCTAAGCGTAATATCACATGTGAAGCATTAACAATGATTAGCTCATGCTCACCAATGTAATCACCTAACTTCATTAACTTTCCACTTATAATTGCAGATTTATTTTTATCGCTATAAATAATAGTTTCTAGTGTTAGACTTTTTTTATTTTCTACTTTACTTACACTACTAGACCCAGATAAAGGCTTAGTAGGATCTATATCCTGTGCTTGGCTTTGTAGTGAAAAAGTGACTAATAGGGTCGTTAATAAAAATTTATACACCTATGAACTCCTCATTCACGCTTAAGCTATATAGTTCGATTTCAAGTTCACCTAATGGGTATTCTTTAATTTTGTAACGGAAGTCTTTCCAAAAGAATTTCCACGACATAGCTTCTAATTGAGTTAAGTAATCACGCAGTTGAAAATACTTACCTGTTAACTTAAGTCGAATACCGTGTTGATATAAATTTATCGTAGGCTCTGCTTCCGCACCGCCTTCTAATACGTTATCGGCTGTAACCTGTTCTTCTTTATTATTTTTATCAGCTAAATCACCATCTTTATTCATTAAAGGTTTGGCACCAAGTAATTCAAAAGAAATAAGTGAAACACCTTTTTGCACTCTAAGCATATCAAGTAGTGCAAAACGCATCTGAATAGGATCAATCAACTCAGAGGTCAATAATAATAACTTATCATCGACTTCTTTTACTTTAGCTTCATAAGATAATATTTGCTTATTTAATGTTTTATTAGGATCTAGAGTTAATGCTTCTTCAAAAATAGAGACTGATGATTTAATTGATTTATTTTCAGTAATTAAGCTTTTAGATTTTTTGTTAATATCTTCAGTTTGAATTAAGGACGAATCAATAAACAAACTAAAAGAGATAAATATTACAGCAACTAAACCTGTAAATAATATTAAGTACTGTTCTCTTGATGAGATGCTTTCAAACTTATCTGAATATTCTTGCCATTTACTCATCTTTTAAAGTCCCCAAATCACCTTTAGAGCTTACTGTAAATTCAATCACTTGATCGTCGTTCTCTTGCATCACAAAGTTAATAAAACGTTTACCTGACAAAAAGGTTGAATTCTCAAAGCCCGCTAACCAGGCAGGAACAGATTGTGGGTTTTTAGTTAAGCCTGAGAAAACCATAGCATCGTTATTGATACGAACTTCCGATAAGCTAATACCTTTATGATGATTTTGAGATAATTCTGTCATCGACTGTGCAAAACCCGCTACTTGAGTTTTTGTGGTATCGGTTAATTCTTGGTGTAATCGAGTTTTGTTATTTAATATTAAGGTCAGTAAGTCAATTTTGTTTTTTAGTTTATTGCTTGGTTTGTGTGCTTCTAAGTCATTTTCTAAACGAGCCATTTGCTCATTTAACATAGTTTTTTCACTTTTTAGCTGAGCATAACGTTCATCGGCTTTTAGTAACTGGTTTTGACTTAACAAAATCCAACCAATCATAGCAACAGTTACAACAGCCCAAACAATACAAACCCGCTTTAAAGACCATAATGGCTTTACTGGGATTAACTCAGGTCGAAGTAGGTTTATATTGTGCTTACCACTCATTACGTCTGTCATAGTTTAGCCTCCTCGCTTGATAGCATAGAAGCTCCAACAGAACATGGAAATTTACGGTATTGCTCAAAGCCTTCTGGCATCGATAAAAGGTTAACAGGCAGGTTAGTATTCTCTGATATTTTTCGAACTAAAAAGGCTTCGTTATCCATAGGTAAAATAACTTGAATTTCTTTGATCGGCGCTTGCTTTAATTGCCTTTCAAAATAATCGGTAGAACGCTGTATTTCCAAGCTCAACATGTCGACTGGACCCATAACAAGTTCTTCTTCAGTTTTATGCGAAATCTGAGCTAAGCCACGTATACGTCTTTGAAAGAAGATTTTACCTTGTTTAATAATTAATATTAAAAGGTCTTCATTAGCATGCTGACATACAAGTAGCGTAGCAACATCACTTTCAGGAATTAATTGTGCAAAGGCGAATTCGACTGTTGTAATTAAAGCCACATCTAATTGGTTTTTAGAAACCTGTTCAACAATGGCACTTAGTTCAGTAAGATCAGCGCACACAACATTAATTTTGGCGACATTATTCGATAACTGCGGACCATCAAAGTAATCTAAAACCATATTTTCAGGTTTAAACGGGACTAGGTCTTTCACATGCCATTTTAATGCGGCATTAATTTCAGTATCAGGCACATTAGGTTTATCTACTTGTACAATCTGATATTGGCCTGCAGATAAAACGATATGACAAAGTCCATTACCATCAACTTCATCAGCCAAAGCCGAAAATGAAGCAGATATATTTGGCTTAGCAATATTTTGACAAACGGGAGAGGCGTTTAATGGGCGATAGCAATAAGATAACGAATCAGGCTGTAAACTCACGCCTATAATATCGTTAGATTTATTTTTAGAAAATAGTTTATTAATTTTATGTATAAATGACATTTTTATATTTTTATTGTTTATTTATAACGAATTAACTAATTTCCATTATCCTCTATTCGTTAACTGGCGCAAGTTTTTAATAAACTTATTGCCTGACTTTAATAAAAGTTAAATTAACTACATAGAAAATAATTAAATTGATAATTTACGTATATTTCAAAAACCTACTGTTAACTGTAACGTAAATTTCTTAAATACGCAGATTTTTTCTGATAAAAATGGATTTTTTTGAAATTTTGGACATAAAAAAACCGTATTGTTATTCACAATACGGTTTTTAATTTAAGAACTAACTAAATAGTTTTTAAATTATGCTTCAGCGATAACAATGATTTTGATACTTGAATCAACATCATTATGTAAGTGAATTACGATATCGAATTCACCAGTTTCGCGTATAGAGCCTAATGGTAAACGTACTTCAGCTTTAACTACTGCAACACCAGCTTCTGAAATTGCATCAGCGATGTCACGAGTACCTATAGAACCGAATAATTTACCTTCTTCACCAGCTTTAGATGCGATAGTAACTTCAGCAAGTTCAGTTAACTTAACAGCACGAGCTTCAGCAGCTGTTAAAGTTTCAGCTAATTTAGCTTCTAATTCAGCGCGACGAGCTTCAAAGTGCTCAACGTTAGCTGAAGATGCAAATACTGCCTTACCTTTAGGTAATAAGTAGTTACGCGCGTAGCCAGACTTAACTGTTACCTTGTCACCAAGGCCGCCTAATTTGGCGATTTTATCAAGAAGGATTACTTCCATTTTCAAAACCCCTTTTTAGGTTACTTATGTAAATCTGTATATGGTAACAATGCTAAATAACGAGCACGCTTGATCGCTCGACCAAGTTGACGTTGATATTTAGCAGCTGTACCAGTAATACGGCTAGGAACGATTTTACCACTTTCAGTGATATAGTTTTTTAGTGTTGCAATATCTTTATAATCGATAGAAACAGCACCTTCTGCAGTAAAACGGCAGAACTTACGACGTCTAAAAAAACGAGACATGGATTTCTCCTAATTAATCATTTCAATCTGTTGAGCATGTAATACAAGAAGTGGATTACCATTTCTTGATTCGTGGCGGTTTATAAAACCAGTCACTTTGATATTACAGCCCTCAGTTAAATCACGAGTTAAGTTTTGCGACATATCACCTGTAGCAACTACTTGTATTCGAACAAACGCTTGTCTGTTCATACCTGCTTCGTTTTGAATAGAATGATGATCTATTGAAAACTGACAATGTTGAATACCTGCAGGGCTTGTTGATGTTTTTGGCCGTTTAACAACCGTTCCCACCAACACAAGGCAATTCTCTGTTAAAGAGACTGTCACTGTTACTTATTCTTCGCCAGCAGCTTCTTCAGTAGTAGCTTTCTCAGCAGTTTCTGCTTGAGCAGGCGCTTCTTCAGCAACATCTTTCTTAACTTCACGGCGATCTTCTTTAGCTACAGCCATAGCTGAAGCTTCAGTTACTGCAGCTTTAGTACGCATGATCATGTTACGAATAACAACATCGTTATAACGGAAAGAAGTTTCTAATTCATCAATAACTGATTGAGGCGCTTCAATGTTAATTAAAACATAGTGTGCTTTATGCAATTTATTGATTGGATATGCTAATTGACGACGACCCCAGTCTTCTAGACGGTGGATCTTGCCTTCAGCAGCATTGATCAAGTCAGTATAACGCTGGATCATACCAGGTACTTGTTCACTCTGATCAGGGTGAACCATAAATACGATTTCGTAATGACGCATTACGAGCTCCCTACGGTTGTAGCCTCTTACCTGGATCAGCCAACACCAGTATTGAGACAAGGAACAAAAATTAAGGCTGATTTAAGGACGCGTAGTGTAGGGAATTTAAGCAACAAAGGCAAGCTATTGTTATCAACATACTGCGTTAAACTGAATAAGGAGATAAAAGAGCTGTTTCATCTCTATTTATCCTTGTTGTTAACATAAAAGGATAATAAATATTTCTTATTAAAATCAATAGTTAAAAATAAAAAAATGCTACCTTTTAGAAATATAGCTTGGTGTTAAAAATAAAGAATTAAAAATTAAAAAAGCGGCATAAGCCGCTCATATTATCTTTAAAGATTGAAGTACAACAATAAGTAAAAAACATTCACTCTGTGTATTCATATCTATAAATCGTTAAGACAATCTCTGCCTAACAATTTCAAATAAGCATATGCCCGTCGCAACGGAGACATTCAAACTTGAGACACTTCCAGCCATAGGAAGTTTGACTATTTGATCACAGTTTTCGCGAGTCAAACGGCGCATACCCTTGCCTTCAGCACCCATAACAAGTGCCATAGCACCTTCAAACTTAACATCGTATAAGTTGATATCAGTTTCGCCAGCAGTTCCAACTATCCAAACACCTAAATCTTGTAGCTGTTTCATCGTTCTAGATAAGTTAGTCACTTGTACCAAAGGTACAGTGTCAGCAGCGCCAACAGCAACCTTTCTTACCGTTGCAGTAATACGTGCGGCATTATCTTTAGGAACAATAATAGCGTGTACGCCAGCAGCGTCAGCATTACGTAAACAAGCACCTAAGTTATGAGGATCGGTTACACCGTCTAATATTAAGAAAAATGGAAGTTCTTCTTTCTTATTAGCAGCTGCAACTATGTCATCAAGGTCAGACTCTGTATATATTTTACCTGCTTTTACACGGGCTAATACGCCTTGATGCTGCTCGCCTTCACTCTTCTCATCGAGTACTTTACGGTTCACTAACTGTGTAGGGATCCCGTATTTTCTAGCTAAATTGATAATAGGTTTTAAACGTTCGTCTTCACGACCTTTTAAAAACCATAACTCTATAAATAATTCAGGCGCTCTTTTAAGCATAGAATTAATTGCGTGAATACCAAATACTACTTCGTCTTGCTTTGCCATGTTTATTACTTATCTATTTATGTTTCAAATTTGTTTAACTAACGGTTAACTGTATCAACTATTTAACTTTTGAGCGGGCATTTTTACCAGGGCGTGGCTTCTTAACTTTTTTCTTTTTAGCCTTCGGTTTCTTTGCATCACCCGATACTGTGGCAGGAGTTCCTTTAGAGCCTTTAGCTCCTTTTTTAGCACCTGTATCACTCGCACTATTTTTCTTCATACCTTTACGAGGTGAGCGTGAACGTCGCTGATATTTCTCATCAACTACAACGCCATCAATCATTAGGTCTATTTTTTTCTCATCTAAATTAACGGCAGCAACCTTAACTTCAATGGCATCACCCACCTTGTATTTAGTTCCTGTATTTTCACCCGTTAAACACAACCTCACTTCGTCAAATCGATAATAATCACGACCGAGTGAGTTAATATGAATTAAGCCTTCAATACCTAAGTTAGCCAGCCTTACAAATAAGCCGAAATTCGTAACAGTTGATATAACACCATTAAAGCTATCGCCGATGTGGTCTTGCATAAACTCACATTTAAGCCAATCAGATACATCTCTTGTTGCATCATCAGCTCTGCGCTCTGTCATAGAACAATGCTCGCCAAGCTCAATCACTTGCTCTGAGGTGTAAGTATATTCACCATCATTAGCGCCAGTTAATTTCTTATCTGCTTGTTTCTCTAGAATCGCTTTAATAACACGATGTACAACAAGATCAGGGTAACGACGAATTGGAGAAGTAAAATGACTATATGATTCAAGTGCTAAACCAAAGTGACCTAAATTATCACTTTGATAAACCGCTTGCTTCATCGATCTTAGCAACATCGTTTGAATAAGTTCTTGATCAGGTCGATCAGCAATTCGTTTTAATATTTGTCCGTAATCAGCAGGCGTTGGTTCTTCTTTTGCTGGAGTTTCAATACCTAATTCTCGGATATAGGTAACGAAGTTATTGTATTTATCGCCACTTGGTTTTTCATGTACTCTGAATAAACCATGAGCTTTATGCTTTTCAATAAACTTAGCAGTAGAAACGTTCGCTAAAATCATACATTCTTCAATAATTTTATGCGCATCGTTACGTACAAGCGATTCGATAGAAGCAATTTTCTTATCGTCATTAAAAATGAACTTAGATTCTTCTGTTTCAAACGCGATAGCACCACGTTTTAAGCGTGAATCATTTAATGCTTGATACATACTATTTAGATTTTCTAAATCAGGTACTAATGCAGCATATTCAGCTTTAAGTGTTTCGTCACCATCAAGAATTGCAGCAACTTTTGTATAAGTAAAACGTGCATGAGAACGCATTACCGCTGAGTAAAATGTAGAATCGACTAGCTCACCTTGAGCATCAATCGACATTTCACATACCATACACAAACGATCTACATTTGGGTTTAATGAACATAAACCATTAGAAAGTTTTTCAGGTAGCATAGGGATAACTTGGCTTGGGAAGTAAACAGAGTTGCCTCTTGATATTGCTTCTTCATCTAACGCTGTTTTATCTCGAACATAGTAGCTAACATCTGCAATAGCGACCCATAATGTCCAACCACCCTTTTCGTTAGGACGACAATAAACCGCATCATCAAAATCTCGAGCATCTTCACCATCTATCGTAACTAATGGTAAATCTCTTAAGTCTTTCCTACAGGCTTTAGGCGCGTCTTCTACTTCATCAGAAAGTACACTGACTTCTTCCATAACTTCTGTAGAAAACTCATGAGGTAAATCATGCTCACGTAAAGCTATTTCAATTTCCATACCTGGAGCCATATGCTCACCAAGTACTTCAACTACTTTACCTACAGCATTAGCTCTTTTAGATGGACGTTGTGTTACTTCTGCAACAACCACTTGTCCGTGTCTTGCACCCATACGATCATCAGGCTGAATTAAAATATCTATTTTAATTCGAGCATCGTCAGGCTTCATGTAAACAATATGTTTTTCTACAAAGATTCGACCAACAACACCGCTCTTTCTAGGCTGGATCACATCTAAAATGCGAACTTCTTTTCTGCCCTTGCGATCGGTTCTATCAACTAGAATAGCTTCGACAATATCACCATGAATAACACGCTTCATTTCATGAGCGGATATGTATAAGTCTTTACCTGGCTTTTCACCTGGAGCTACATCAGGAATAAAGAATCCAAATCCATCTCTATGGCCAGTCACTCTACCCGTTAACACACTATCTTTAGGTGCAATCGCGTATTGTTTAAATTTATTAAATATTATTTGCCCGCTAGTTTCCATCGCACGTAAACGACGTTTCAAACCTACTTTATTATTTTCTTCGGTGTATTTGAAAGTTTTGAGTAGTGCATTGAAGGTAGGAGGAATTGGAGCATCTTGAATAACAGACAGAATAAGCTTCTCGGCTAGCAACAGGTTGCTCGTATTTTTCGGCTTCTCGTTTTGAAAAAGGGTCTTTTATGGTCACAGCGTAGTTTCAATAATATTTTTCTTCATTATACGCTATTGCTTTCATTATGCGAATTAATGAACTTAATTAAGTTTTGTCTTCAATTAAATCGCCACTATAATGTTTAGTTCTTATTAATGTATATTCGTTATATAACGTAAATATAGCCCATATAAAAGGAAGAATATGAAACTTAAACGATCTCTACTCGTTATAGCAATATCTACCGCTTTACTCTCTGCTTGTGCAGAAAATAAAGTCACACATAAAAATACTGATTCAAAAGAAATTAATGGTGAATCAAAAAATAATACTGAACAAATAACCTTAGCTTCTAAAAAAGCCAATGAGTTATTTGATACGATTTTTACGGAAGGTGTTAACCGTAGTCCAATGATGCAAACCTATCTTGGCATTAAAACAGATTATGATAAATGGAATGATATTTCTGAAGAAAACACATTAAAAGAACTCGCATTTTCAAAAGCTGATTTATTAAAAGTAAAAGCGATTGATATGAGCTTATTAGATACTCAAACTAAGCTTAGCCATCGTTTACTTGTACAAAAATTAGAGAATACAATTTCGGATCACAAATGGCGCTTCCATTCTTATCCTGTAAACCAAATGCGAGGTTTTCATGCACAAGTACCTTCATTTTTAATTAATCAGCACACAATCAGTAATGTTAAAGAAGCTAAAGATTATATCAGCCGTGTTCATCGAACTAAAAAACTCATGGCACAAGTAGTTGAGCAACTAAAAACTAGAGAAGCCAAAGGTATTATTGCACCTAAATTTGTTTTTAATCATGTAATTCGTGATTCAAACAACATATTAGTTGGTGCGCCTTTTACAGAGAGTAATGGGAAAAGTAGCACTTTATTAGAAGACTTTACTGGAAAAATAGAAAAATTAGATTTATCAGATGCTGAAAAATCTACTTTAATTTCTGAGCTTAACACAGCATTAATTACTGATTTGAAACCCGCATATGAAAAACTTATTTCATACATTACTGAGCTACAAAATAAAGCTGATACCCGAGATGGTGTGTGGAAATTCCCTGATGGTGATGCTTATTTCAATAATGCCTTACAACGCACAACCACAACAGAATTAACGTCTAATGAAATTCATAACATAGGATTAAGTGAAGTTGAACGTATTCATAATGAGATGCGTCTGATTATGAAAAAAGTTGATTTTAAAGGCGACTTGAATCAATTTTTTAACTTTATGCGAAATGACAAACAATTTTACTATGCGCAAAGTGAAACAGGAAAAACACAATATTTGAATGAAGCTGTGGCACTTATTGACGATATGGAAGGTCGATTAGATAGTTTATTTTTAACAAAGCCTAAAGCTAAATTGAAAGTTAAAGCGGTTGAAAGCTTCCGTGAAAAATCAGCAGGCAAAGCCTTTTATCAACAACCTGCTCCTGATGGTTCACGCCCAGGAATTTACTATGCAAACCTTTACGATATGGCAGCAATGCCAAGTTATCAAATGGCGGCATTAGCTTACCATGAAGGTATACCTGGTCATCACATGCAAATAGCTATAAAACAAGAATTAACAGATATTCCTAAGTTTAGAAAGTTTGGTGGTTATACTGCTTATACTGAAGGTTGGGGACTTTATTCAGAAATGATCCCAAAAGAAATAGGCTTATACCAAGACCCTTATTCGGACTTTGGACGTTTAGCCATGGAGTTATGGCGAGCTTGTAGATTAGTTGTAGATACAGGTATTCACAGTAAAAAATGGACTCGTGAACAAGGTATTGAATACTATGTAACCAATACTCCTAATGCTAAGTCTGATGCGGTTAAAATGGTAGAACGACATATTGTAATGCCATCACAAGCAACAGCTTATAAAATTGGCATGATGAAAATAATTGAATTACGAGAAAAGTCTAGAGCATTACTAGGTGATAAATTCGATATAAAAGAGTTTCATGACATTGTACTAAAAAATGGTCCTGTACCTTTAAATGTGCTGTCTGAGCTTGTTGATAGTTATATAGAAAGCAATAAAGCGTAATAATACTCAGAATAAAAACCGTGAGCTAATCACGTTTTTTTTTCAAAGAAAAATTCTCAAGGTAATAAATTCTAATATTCGGTAACTTTTGCCGCATTTACCACACGCTCAGGCATTTTATCGGCAAGCTTTAGTAAGAGTGTTGATATTTGCTTATGTACTTTTTTATCTTCTGTTACGGCACGATGAAGTTGAGAATACAACGCAGGGTAATCAAGTGGGCTACCAAAACCTTTATCGTATATTTCAGCCAATCTAATTTGTGCTCTTAAGTTTTTTAATGTTGCCGCTTCTTTTAAATAACGAATAGCTTTATCCATATCAACCTGAACAAATTTACCTATATGATAATAACGCCCTAGTTGCTCAAGCCCTTCTGCTAAACCTTGGTCAGCGGCTTCTTGCATGTAATAAAGTCCTAATTCAACGTCTTTTTTTACACATACACCATAAGCCAACATATCACCCCATAAAAAGATATAAGCTGGCATTTTAGATTTAGTTGCACGTGCTTCAATATCTTGAACCAGTTGGCATCCATCAAGAACAACTTGTCCTAAATGTTTATTTTCTTTTATGAGGTCGAGCAATTGATTGTCGGTATAAATTTGCACAACCTTTAAGGCTTCAGCAGATGACTGAAACGAAATAAATAAGCTTAAGAAAACGGAGAAATAAGAAAACTTCATATAAAAACCCATTAAATAAAAGTATAAAAAACTAAAAGTGTTACGTATTTTCTATTCATTAATACGATCAATTAATCACATTAGTTACTCGTTATCGGCCGTTAAATAAAAACATTAACCGCAACGTCCGATCTTTGACAATTAAGCCTTCATAAAATGCAGCAAGTTTAATACCATAAAATAGCAGCTAAGCTCTTGCACAAGAACAAGCTTCATATAACAATGCTTTAAGAGATAATAAGAAAAGAGTTGTGATGTCTGAATTAAAGCAATTAATTGAAAAGGCTAAAGCAAACGAAGCCATAGCAAAAAAGTTATTTGAGATTGAAACTGAAGTATTAGCATGTAATTCCAGTGACGAATTACTGCAACGTTTATTAAACTCCATTAAAGATAAGTTTAACTTAACCAACATTCGTTTGTTATTAGTAGATCCGACTCCTATTTCATTTTTAATGAATGAAAGTATTCAGTCTTATTGGTATCAGCAAAACACTACAGCGGTTAGCTATCCAGAACTCAAAGAGTTTCACCTTAATAACCGTCCTTTCCTTACTGACAATGTTGATGATTTATTGCATAGTATTCCGTCTAAAATATTAGAAGGCGGTCAATCTTTTGCTTTAACACCGCTCATTTTAGAAAATAAATTGTTTGGTAGCTTATTATTTACCGACACAGACAAAACTCGATTTACACCTAATTTAGGTACCTTTCATTTGGAGCAACTGGCAGTAAAAGTGAGTTTATGTTTATCCAATGTCCTCGCACGCGAGCAGCTAGAATATATAGCGAATTACGATAGATTAACAGGTGTCGCTAATCGTAGATTAATGGAGTCGTCAATTAGCGAAGAGCTTATACGTCAAAAAAGATACGGCGTTTCATTTGCTGTACTATTTATTGATTGTAATCGTTTCAAAAAGATTAATGATACCTATGGTCATGATTGTGGAGACCAAGTATTAGTTTATGTCGCGCAAACACTTAAACAGCTGATCAGAGAAAATGATCGTTGCTTCCGATACGCTGGAGATGAGTTTGTTGTTACGTTAGCAAGCCAAACGTATGATGAATCATTAGTTGCCGCCAGAAGGCTATGTAAATACTTTGTCGATCATCCAATGCAATACGAAGATAAAAGCCTACCAATTACCATTAGTTGTGGCTCTGCGGTCAGTGATGGCACGTTAACGATGCAAGAGTTATTAAAAAAAGCAGATCAACAATTATATTTAAGTAAGAAAATGACTGAGTTTGAAGATTAAAGAAGTGAGTGAGTTATTTTTGAATAAGATAAACGATAACTTTACATCAGCGTTAGTACTAAACTAATGATAAAGTTATCGTATTTAATTTACATTCAGGTTACTTGCTAAAATCTACACCTGATTGAGCAGCAAAATAAGCAAACATAGTATAAACCGCTGTATTATGTTTTAACGCCTCAGCGTCTACCTTATCTAACGTATCATTTTGTGTATGATGATAATCAAAATATAAACTACCATCAGGTGCAAAGTTTACGCTAGGCATACCCGCTTTACTCATTAAGCTCATATCAGATTGCGCTTGAGCTGTATTAGTTTTACTTACCGTTACACCTAAAGGCTCTAAATATTCACCAAATTCATGTAATGCAGGAAGTGACTTTTTACCTACGCCTGTTCTCATTTCGTAAATTGGACCCACACCAAAGTCCCATTCAGCACCAATAGCATGACCTTTCATATTACCCTTACGCTTTTCAACATAAGCTTTTGCGCCTACTAAACCAATCTCTTCAGCGGCAAATAAAATAACACGAATAGTACGCTTAGGTTTAACAGGTAATTGAGCTATATGATGTACCGTTGCCATCATCATACCTACACCTATACCATCATCAACGGCACCAGTTCCTACATCCCAGCTATCAAGATGAGCACCTAATGTTATATATTCGTTTGGAAATTCACTACCTGTTAGTTCACCGATAACGTTAGCTGTATTTGCTACAACTTTAGGATCACTATGTGATGTTAGCTTTAAAAAGAATTCTACTTCATCAGAACGCTTAAGCTGGTTTAATAACATATCAGCATCAGGGTTTGAAATACTTGCCGCAGCAACTTTCACGCTACCTTCAGGGTATCGAACTGAACCCGTATGAGCTAAACGATTATCATCAGTACCAATTGAGCGAATGATAATAGCCGAAGCGCCTTTTTTACCAGCAACGGCAGCGCCATGAACTCTTGCTGCAACAGCAGGACCATAGCCTTTACCATCAATATGGCGTTCCATACGATTAGAAATGAAAACTATCTTTCCATTTAAGCTATTATCTTCTGCAGCTTCTAAATCTTCAAATGTTTTAAAATGAACAAGGTTTGCTGTAATCCCCTTTTCACCCGTTCCAACACTACCGCCTAATGCGATAGCTACAACATCATGTGGGTATGGAGCAATAACTTTTGCATCTACTTCACCACGGTGCCAGTAAGTTGCCGTTAAGTCTTCAGTCCATACTTTATCGAAACCCAGCGCTTTCATTTTATCTACAGCCCAGGCGATTGACTTTTTATCACCTTCAGAGCCCACTAAACGATGACCGACTTCTGTCGTTAACGACTCAATCAAATCGTAAGATAAGTTAGACGATAATGCTGTTTCTTTTAAAGCCATCAATTGCTTTTCTTCAGTTGTACTAAGTACGTCGGCATTCGACACACCACTAACTAAAGCGAGTGAAAACATCCCTATTTTAAACAAGTTATTAAACATTGAAGATCCTATAATTGTATTGTGAATGATAGTATTCATAAAATTAATGTGACATGCGTATAGTTTAAACAAACTAATCAACAGAAAGTTGAGCTATAACAGCTACATTTATAATAGAGGAATATAAGAAAATGAAAAGGAAGAATTTTCTTTTCAGCTTAGCTATATTATCGTTAAATATAGAAGTATAACTAAACTGAAAATGATATTTGAACAGTGAGGGATTTAGATAGAAAAAGAAGAACCACAACCACATGTTGTTGTTGCATTAGGATTATTAACTAAAAAGCGACTGCCTTCTAAGCCTTCAACATAATCAACTTCACCGTCAACTAAATATTGAATACTCATAGGGTCAACTACCATAGTTACACCTTTTTTCTCTATAGTCATATCCCCTTCATTCACCTTCTCATCAAAGGTAAATCCGTATTGAAAACCTGAACATCCACCACCTGTTACATAAACACGTAATTTAAGTTCTGGATTTTCTTCTTCAGAAATTAAAGAAAGTACTTTAGTTGCTGCAGCGTCTGAAAATTTAATAGGTAAATCTGGGTTAGACATAACTCTCTACTTGTTACATTGAAACTGGGTGCGATTATCGTAAACTTGACTGTTTTAGTCAAGTATTACAGGAAGTGATTTAGTTAAACGGCCTGATTTAAGATTCCATTTAAAGCTTTCTTCTAAACGATGATATTTTTGCCAACGCCCTTTGGGCAAAGTAACAATGACATTAATTTTTTCAGGCGAGAAATCTTCAGGTAAAACAAAAGCACCTTCAACAACTTGGAAGAACTTAAAACTAAAAGATAAATCTTTTTTTGTAAGCTCTGAAAGTTTGTCGATACTTAATACTGTAGTTTTCCCTTTTACATTGCCTGATATTTTTATATCGATATAACCTTTGGCGTAACGTTTTTGAATTAATTGATGCACTAAAAACGTTCGGAAAATATATCGATTAGCAGTCTCTGTTTTAGAGACAAGGAAATTATCAAGCACAACACCATTAGCTTCTTTTTCAGGTGCCATAATTTTTTCATAAAAAGCGAGTTCTTTTTTTAGTTGGAAATGTTCATTCTCAACGTCTTTTAATAGGGCTAATGACTTTTGACTCGCCATTTTCTCAAGCTCTAACTCAACTTCTAATGTGTTTATTCTTTTTATTTGACCTGCTTGCTGGTTATACAAAAGCTCTAATCTTTTTTTATGATAAGATAGAGACTGTTCTTGATGACCATGAAAATAGTTACCCATTCTATAGCCAACAAAGATGCAAGTAATAATAAGCATGCCTAATAGAATAGATGAACGAAAAACACCTATTTTATTCACCACAGCATTGAGATCTATTTTTGCTAACCAATTCATATAAAAAGTATTAATATATTGTATATTTTAAAAAATTATTTTTCACAGTATATGCTATTAAAGCCTGTATTTTATACAAGGATTTACAATCATATTTATATGAATAACAACGACCTCTGTACGACTTATTTATAATGATTTTATTCTCATTAAAAAAGCGTTTATCGCTTCCTATTACCTCTTGGCAACTTTGTTTATTGGCAAGTATAGGTGGTGCTTTGTCGGCTATGCTTATTGTGGGTTTTACAATGGCAACAACCGCTTTACAAGAATTATATTTAAGCGAGAAAGATAACTATAACAGTATAAGTGAGCTAAGTCGTTTTCTTCTCCCTATATTCGGCGCTATCGTTATTTTATTAGTGTCTTGGATCACTGGATACAAATATTTAAGAACAGGTATACCTTTTGTTCTACATCGCTTAAAAGTTGCTCATGGCGTTATCCCTTTACGTAATACCATTCATCAATTTATTGGCAGTGCCATTGCACTAGCGTCTGGTTTTTCAGTGGGAAGAGAAGGCCCTGCTATTCACCTTGGTGCTGCATTTAGTGGCTATTTAGGTAGCTTTTTAAAACTACCTCACAATAGTATTCGTACTCTATCTGCCTGTGGTATTGCTGCAGCTATTTCAGCTAGTTTTAATACTCCAGTTGCTGCGGTTATTTTTGTCATGGAAGTAATCCTAAGAGAATACAAAGTTCATATATTCATTCCTATTATGATGGCATCACTTGTCGGTTCTATGATCACAACCAGTGTCTTAGGACCTGCCCACGAGTTTGAATATTTTCAGACCATTGTTTTAGAGCTTGAACATTTCCCTGTACTTATTTTATTCGCGATTGCCATCGGTGTTCTATCTTTTGGTTTTAATAAATATTTAGTCGCAACTATTAAACATTCAGAGAAATATCATATTGTTAGTCGTTTAATGTTAGCCGCGCTAATCACGTCTTTATTAAGCTATGTAGTACCTCAAGCTTTAGGCACTAACTTTGGTGCGATTGATTTCTCTATCAGCGATAACCCTTCACTTTTCTTTTTAATGGGTTTATTAATTGCTAAATTAATTATGACCATCAGTGCGTTAGGATTAGGTATCCCTGGCGGAGCAATAGGTCCTATATTAGGTATAGGTGCAATTGCAGGCAGTTGTACAGCCGTATTCATTCAGTCTTATTATCCTGATGTATATCTCACGAGTGATTTCGCTTTAATGGGTATGGCAGGAATGATGGCTGCGACTTTAAATGCTCCTTTAGCAGCATTAATTACCGTTGTAGAATTATCTAACCAGTTAGAAGTTATTATGCCTGCGATGATAATAATAGGAACTTCGTGCATAGTTTCGGGGCAATTTCTTGGTAATAGATCACTTTTTGTTATGCAGCTTGAAATACAGAATTTAATCTATCGCAAACCCCCTTTAGAAAAGTCATTACAACGCGTCGGTGTACTGGGAGTAATGAACGAGAATTTCGAAATAATAAACCAGTTATCAGAACAACAAAAAATTGAACATTTAAGCCAGCTTGAAGAAAAACACTTTTTACTTGAACAAGTAAATGACGATGAATCAACAAGTGGTGTTTATTATTCAATCCATAACGAAGTTACGGAAAGCTCAGAAAGCCACACAAATAACCAAGCGGATAACAGTATTAAGCTAACACAGCAATTATTACTGCCACTTCATGCACAAGCTACCCTTATGGAAGTGTATTCACTTTTAGAAAAAAAGCGTAAGGGCGCTGTTTATATTTATGGCGATAATATGGATGATGTTCTTGGCATCATTACTTTTGCTCAAGTTAGACGATTTTTAGTTGAAGGAAATATAAATTAATGACTACAATTTTATGGTTAAAAGCCTTTCATGTTGGTTTTATGGTGGCATGGTTTGCGGGTATTTTTTACCTGCCACGCTTATTTGTAAATCACGCAGAAACAGAATCAAAAGAAGTCAGTGAACATTTAAAAGGAATGGAAAAAAGGTTAATTCGGTTTATCACGCCATTTGCCTTGTTAACTATAGGCTTTGGCATTGCGATAATTGCTCAGTATGGTTTAGATTGGTTCGCTACATCTGACTGGTTACACGCAAAACTCTTTCTAGTAATTTTAGTGGTTATTTATCATTTGTACTGTTCTAAAATAGTTAAAACATTTCAAAATGACGCTAACACTAGATCGGGGCGCTTTTATCGTTTATTCAATGAATTACCCGTATTAGCTTTATTTTCCATTATTATTCTGGTTTATGTGAAACCATTTTAGTAATAACTCGATAAATAAACAGCACAAGCTCACGGCAATATTAATGATATTAAATTGCCTTTTATGCTATATTCCTGCTCGTTAAAAATGAAATACAGATAGCATGGTAAAGATTATTCTTAGCCTTTACCTTCACAACAAAACTACCCACATTTAGGTATATAAACATGATGAAATTTGAAGGAAGTCATATACTTTCTGTGTCGCAATTTGACCGCGATTCCATTTCTCGTATTTTAGAAGTATCTTCTCTCATGGCACCTTATGCGATGAGGCAAAAACGTTGTACTGTGCTTGATGGTGCAATTTTAAATAACTTATTTTTTGAACCGAGTACGCGTACTCGCGTTAGCTTTGGTGCTGCATTTAATTTACTTGGTGGTTTTGTTAGAGAAACGGTAGGCCAAGAAAACTCATCTTTAAGCAAAGGCGAATCATTATTTGATACCGCTAGAGTTATCAGTGGTTATTCAGACGTTATTGCTATGCGTCATCCTCAAATGCACTCAGTAGAAGAGTTCGCCAAAGGTAGCAGCGTACCCGTTATTAATGGTGGCGATGGTGCAAACGAGCACCCTACTCAAGCATTACTTGATCTATTTACAATAAAATCTGAAATGACTCCTTTTAATAAAGGTTTAGATAATTTAAACATCACACTAATGGGTGATTTAAAGCACGGAAGAACAGTTCACTCATTATCTAAGTTATTAAGTTTATACAAAAATGTGAAAGTAACCATGATTTCGCCTGATGCATTAAAAATGCCAGACAGCGTAATATCTACATTAACCAATGCCGGTCATGAAGTTATTCAAACAGATAAAATAGAAGGTAATCTTGCTTGCGACGTTATTTATCAAACACGTATTCAGCAAGAACGTTTTGCTAGTAAAGATGAAGCCGACTTATATCGTGGTCACTTTAGTTTGAATAAAGATGTTTATCATCAATATTGTAAAGAAAACACCGTTATCATGCACCCGTTACCTAGAGACTCTCGCCCTGATGCGAATGAATTAGATGACGACTTAAATGGGCTAGATAACTTAGCTATTTTCAGACAAGCACAAAATGGCGTACTTGTACGTATGGCATTATTTGCTCTTACCTTGAATGTTGAAAATAAGCTTACCCAATATGAACAGCCAGTAACTTGGCATACAAATAAATAATTAGCTCGACTAAAGACTGGAATGACACATGAATAAATCTGAACAACTATTTGAAAATGCACAACAAACTATCCCTGGTGGCGTTAACTCCCCTGTACGCGCTTTTAATGGTGTAGGTGGAACGCCTCGTTTTATAAAACGTGCTGAAGGTGCTTACATTTATGATGCTGACGATAAAGCCTATATAGATTACGTAGGTTCATGGGGACCTATGATTTTAGGTCATAATCACCCTGCAATTTTAGATGCCGTTATCACTACAGCTAAAAATGGTTTAAGTTTTGGTGCTCCTACCGAAATTGAAATTACCATGGCTGAAAAAGTTAAAGAACTTGTTCCATCAATGGAAAAGCTTCGTATGGTAAGTTCAGGTACAGAAGCTACCATGAGCGCAATTCGTTTAGCGAGAGGTTATACAGGTCGCGATAAAATATTAAAATTTGAAGGTTGTTATCACGGTCATGCTGACTCATTACTTGTTAAAGCAGGTTCAGGTGCATTAACGATGGGGATCCCAAACTCTCCAGGTATTCCTGCAGATTTTGCTAAACATACACTAACAGTAAGCTTTAATAATATTGAAGAAGTAAAAGCTATTTTCGAAGAATATAAAGACGAAATAGCCTGTATTATTGTTGAACCTGTTGCAGGTAACATGAACTGTATTCCTCCAGTAGCAGGATTTCTTGAAGGTTTAAGAGCAGTTTGTGATCAGCACAAGAGTGTATTAATTTTTGATGAAGTAATGACAGGTTTTCGTGTAGCACTTGGCGGCGCACAAGCTCATTACAACATAGTTCCAGACTTAACCACATTAGGTAAAGTTATTGGTGGTGGCATGCCCGTTGGTGCTTTTGGCGGTAAAACTGAAATCATGGATTATATCGCACCTATTGGTCCAGTTTACCAAGCAGGTACATTATCAGGTAACCCAATTGCAATGGCAGCTGGCTTAGCGTCTTTAAATGAATTATCAAAAGGTAATAAGTATCAGCAGTTATCTGAAGGCACTAAAAAGTTATCTTTAGGCTTGAAAGCTGCTGCAGAAAAACATGGCATTGCATTAAGCATTAATTACGTGGGTGGTATGTTTGGATTTTTCTTCACTGATTCAAAAGAAACCATTACAACTTTTGCTCAAGCAACAGCCTGTGACGGCGAAAGGTTTCAAAAGTTCTTTCATTTAATGTTAGATGAAGGTATTTACTTAGCACCATCAGCTTTCGAAACAGGCTTTTTATCAACAGCTCATACAGATGACATTATTGATAAAACGTTAGCTGCAGCAGATAAATGTTTCGCGCAATTATAATAAATTAGCGCAGAGATAAACGAGAGTGTATTTGTTGGTTTAATTTTTAAATCAACAAATTAAGAACTTTTGAAGTCAAAAATTAGAATGTTAGATAAAACTAAAGGTAGATAACTTCAATGTATCTACCTTTTTAGTAAGTGGTAATCTGAAATCTGAACAAGCGGTAAAATGTAAGGGCTTTTATGGAGATTAGAACGGTGAAATAACAATATAAAAGTAAAAATTCTATTGTTCAGTTATCGTTTGAGGTTGCCTGGGAGCAGGAGCAATAGTTTGAGAACGGTTCACTTCACTAGTTAACCAATCATGAGCTTCTTGCCAGCCCATTTCTAACCCCGAAAACATTTTAACATTCCAATTATCAACTGCTCGCAGCTTAACCAATTTCTCGGCTTGTAGCCTTGATTCTTCAGTGTAATAAACAAATGCTAATGCAATAAGATTATCTTCTGAAATCATATTAAATTGAGTTTCAAACGATAATTTATAATCATTAATGTTATTAAACAAACAAGCGAAATCTTTAGTTTTTACTGGCGCTAAAGTCTTTCGTATTTCTTCGCTCATCTCTAAAGTGAGCGTAACACCTTCATCAATAATGGTTTCAATAATATTATTAGGCAAAATATTAAAGGTGACATAATCTAAACGATATTTCATACATACCTCTGTTGTGATTTCTGAACAAACATCAAACTAAGATCGAGAACATCTAGAATATAATGGGAAGGATAATGAGTATTTTAATTTCTTGCCTGAATCAACTTCAGGTCAATTACATTTTGATATGTAAAATACCGCTTAACCTTTACATTACATTAACAAAAATTAACACTTTCTGTTACAAGTTGTAAAGTGTAATTTATAAAACTTGATATTCGGCTATCTCAATAAGAGCTTAAGAACATAACAACGAGTAATAATAAAACAATAAATACAAAAGCTTAGATTAAAAAAAACAACACATATATAAAGTTAATATTTAAAAAATAAAAAAATTAAACACATAACCTTATAACGTTATATCTATCACAACTCTATTTTCTAAAAATCTTATCAAACCATGAATCTTTTTTAGATGAACTATAAGCACAAGTTTCTAATGTCTGTAGATAATTACTATTGACCGGCAAAATAACTGTTTCATTGCAATTATCTGAAACAGCATTGCCTGTACTTTTCTCAAAAGTAACCAAATCAATATTTTCAGGCGGTATTAATTGCTTATTTTCTACACCTTGCTTATTCATATAATCAGCAAAAAGTACTAACGCCCCACTACTTCCAGTAAGTGTAGTAGGTTTATTGTCATCTCGCCCAACCCATGATGTAACTAAATGCTTATTATCGTAACCAACAAACCAACTGTCTCTTTGATCATTGGTTGTTCCTGTTTTACCTAGTATTTCTTTATTTGGAAGCCGCCAAGTTAATGATCTAGCTGTGCCTTCTTTAGAAACTTTTGATAAGGCATAATCAAGTAAGTACGATGCTTGAGAAGAAAATAGCTGTGTGTCTGCTCTTTCAAACTGCCAAAGTGTTTCGCCTTGCGAAGAAATAACACGAGTAATAGCATGACCTTCTTTAGCATAACCACCTGAAGCTATTGCTAAATAAAACTGATTAACTTCTACTGGCGACATATTGATAGAGCCCAATAACATTGAAGGGCGAATAGTAATATCTTTATCAAATCCTAAAACATGAAATACATCTGCAACATTTGGCAAGCCTATTTGCATACCTAAATTAACGGTAGGAATATTTAACGACTGCACTAAACCATCAATTAAATTAACTTGGCCGCGATATTCACCATCATAGTTTTTTGGACTCCATTTACTGCCGTTATCTGAGGTTAAGGTTATTGATTTATCTTCTAATACAGTAGCCAAAGAGTAGTTTTCATAACGCTCTAAAGCAGCTAAATAGATCGCAGGTTTAACTAATGAACCTATAGGTCTGTTAGCATTTATTGCACGATTAAAACCAGCATAGCCACTTTTCTTACCACCCACTATAGCCTTAATTTCACCTGTTTTAATGTCACTTACTACCATAGCCGCTTGTAGTTCATTTGCTGCATCAAGTTTAGGTAAACGTTCTTCAACAGTTTCTTCTAAAAGCTCTTGGCTGTAATGAGAGAAGCCTGTAAATACTGAAATACCTGATTGTTGATCATATTTACTCATCAACTCAGCCAGTTCTTGTTTAACCAACTGCATGTAGCTTGGGAATTTTTGACGAGAAAGCCTACGCTCTTCTCTTACAGTTAAAGGCGATTCAATCGCTGTCACAAAATCAGCTTTACTGACTAACTCTTTCTCAAACATCAACTTTAATACTAAGTCACGTCTAGACTTCGCATTCTCAGGTTTTAACCAAGGATCGTAATAACTAGGACCTTTAACAATACCTACCAGCATTGCCGTTTGCTCAACAGTTAATTGATCAATATTTTGATTAAAATAGAACTCTGCGGCTAAGCCAAAACCATGAATAGCATTGGCATAATTTTGCCCTAAATACACTTCATTAATATAAGCTTCAAGCAACTGATCTTTATTATAACGATACTCTAATATTAGCGACATTATGGCTTCATTCACTTTACGCCATAGCGTTTTATCACGCGTTAAAAACATATTCTTAACTAATTGCTGCGTTAAAGTACTACCACCTTGAACGGTTCTGCCTGCTAAAATATTGCTGTAAAGTGCTCTTGCAATACCTAATGGAGATACACCTTTATGAAAGTAAAAATTACGATCTTCCACCAACAATAAAGTATCAAGTAAAAGTACAGGCACATTGCCTATTGGCGTTAAAACACGATCTTCTTTGCTTGCAGGTAAAATCCTATCCATCAATATAGGTTCTAAGCGCACTAAGTTAACGCCGTGGTTATCAACAAAAAGTTTATTTATACTGCCATTAACAACATCAATTTGAATTTTATTAGCAACTTGCATCTCATTAGTATAATTAAAAGCTCGACGATAAAGCACAATACGCGAAGCCGACATCGCATACTCACCAGGATTCTTTACCTCACTTACTCGTGTATAACCTGCAAATTTTAATGACGATGATAAAGCTGGTAAATTGATAGGATCATCCAACATAAAGTCTTCAGCTTTTGAGAATACTTGAATAGGCACTTCCCAACGCTGCCCTTCAAACTTATTCCTTACTTTTCCATCTAAATAAATACTATAAAGAAATAGGATTAATACTAAAATAAAGAACAATTTAGCGGCAGTGATTGCACACCATGTGAAGATCCGTTTAGATTTTGAAGGGGAGTTTTTTACTTCAGGCGTTGAAGCTTTTTTTGTTGTTTCTTTTTTATCTTTTTTTGTCGGCATAAATAACTTGAATTACATGAATATTTTGATGAAAAATTATCTCGGCATTATATACCCAAACCACATGAATGTGCAGATATGCCATTTTAAACACTCATCAACGGATGAATTCATCAAGCCAATCGGTATAATAGCGATACTTATTATGTTCATACCATTCAAATATTTTGGTATTAGGAAAAACCATGTCTGCATTCAACTTACTCGTTATTCTCGGCTCTACAGCTTCTGGTAAAACAAAGCTTGCTGTCGATCTCGCTCGATTTTTAAATGGCGAAGTTATGTCAGCTGACTCAAGACAAGTATATAAAGGTTTAGATATAGGTAGCGGTAAAGACCTTGAAGAGTATCAAGAAATTCCTTATCACCTAATTGACATAGTTGAACCTGGATACGAATATAATATTTTTGATTTTCAACGCGACTTTATCACAGCGTTTGAAGACATAAGTGCTCGTAATAAATTACCAATATTAGCGGGTGGCTCAGCCTTATATGTGGATTCAATTATTAAAGGTTATAGACTGGTTGAAGTACCTGAAAATCCAGAGTTGCGTGCAGAGTTAGCCGAGCAAGATCACGAAAACCTGGTTGAACGATTAAAACAACTTAAACCCAATTTACATAACACTACCGACCTTATTGATACTCAACGCTTAATTAGAGCCATAGAGATTGCTGAAGGTGAGAAAAACACGCCAGAAAATGTGGTTTACTTCCCTAAACTTACGCCTTTTATTACCGCGATTAATTGGGAAAAAGAAATTGTTAAACAAAGAATTACCACACGTTTAAAAGAACGTTTAGAGCAAGGTTTAATAGAAGAAGTGGAACAACTGCATCAGCAAGGTGTATCGTGGGAAACATTGAATTTTTATGGTTTAGAGTATCGATTTGTAGCTCAATACTTACAAGGTCAGTTAACGAAAAACGATATGTTTCAGAAACTTAATAGTGCGATCCATTTATTCTCTAAAAAGCAGGCAACGTGGTTAAGACGCTTAGAAAAAAATGGCACTAAAATACATTGGTTAGACGGCACTCAACCGACTTTAGAGCAAGCAATGAAACATATTTCATCGACTCATTAGGAACTAATTATGATTTCTAGAATACGTATAAATTCGACAACAATATTTAGCTTACTATTAGCAGTATTTTTTACTTCAAATGTATTTGCCCATCAAGGTAATCATTGGTTGCTAGTAGATAACTTTGAATCACCAACATCTATCAATAATTGGGTAAATGCTGACGTTCAAAACGAAACAAAACCCTTTATCAAAAATCCACAAGTAACCATTATTAAAAGCGAGTCAGATCAGAATAATAAATACTTATTAAGAAAACCCGCAGCTGAAGGTGTTGTTGGCAATAGAAAAGCGCTTAGTATTCTTCCCCTACCTGTTTCAGTAAATGTTGGTGAAACCTATACTTTTTATACCCGTGTTAACGTTGAATACTTTCCTAATAATCACTCTTTTGGATTAAGTAACTTAACACCTGAAAAAATCAAAACAGAAAACTATAACGCCTTTGAACCTATGATACGTATTACAGATAAAAAAGAGTCTGACGGATCAAAAAACGATGGTTCATTAATGGTATTAAGTGGTGCGCATAAAAAATACAAATCGATAGTAAACCCTGAAACAGGTAATAAAGCAGAGCCTTTGCAGGAAGGTCAATGGTATGAGATATGGTACGTTATCAATAACTCACCACTTAAAGATGGCGGCCAAAGTTACGACTTATATGTAAAAGGTGGCGAGTTCAAAACCCAACAGAAAGTATTTACTGATGCCAACTTTAGAATGAAGCGTGAACAAGCACTTACGCACTTTATGGCGATTTGTAATACAGGCCCTAAAAATAAACCCTATGGAAATGGCGGTGTAAAATACGACGACATTTATATGAGTAAAGGCTTAGAACTAAGTTCACCTATTCACTAAGGTAGCTTCTTAATTGTATTAATCTAAGACTTAACAATAACTAACCTCAATCCAAGTTGAGGTTAAGTAAATTTAGCTAACATCAACCAAACTTAAGTAAAGTTCATGTTAGCTCAAATTAGTCTTTCATCAAATGACGCTTAGTTTGACGCGTTGCTTTGGCGTTCACTGGGTCATCAGGCCAGAAATGGCGTGGGTATTGAGATTTCATATCCTTTTGCACTGCCTTATAACTCCCTTGCCAAAATGCGGCTAAATCTTGTGTCACTTGAATAGGTCTTTTTGCTGGAGATAAAATTTCAAGTACTAAAGGAATAGCGCCTTTATCACTCGTCTCATTATTTCCGTTTTCATTATGACCAACTGTTCCTACACAGGGTGTTGATGTTAAGCCATAAAGCTCTTGCATAGGGAGCGACACTATAGGTAAACGTTCGTCTGTATAACGAATAGCACATCGTCTTTTAGTAGGACCGATAAAGTATTCAGGTGCTGCTTTTACTAAGGTTTGTTGTTGCTGATAACTTAACAGCGATAAAAACATCTCAGAGAAATCACACTTATTTAACTGCTTTTTACTTTTTATATCACCTACAAAAGGCAGAAACCAAGTATCACTGCTTGCCAATAAACTGGCTTCATCTACACACGGTAAATCTAAGCTTTTGTTGTATAAAGTTAACCAGCGCCATCTTAATAATAACGCTTTGTCTTGGTCTTTTAATGCTAGAAGACTTAAACCTTGTTTGACTAATTCTTTCGACCATAACTGTGCAACCAAATCATTACTGAGCTGTTCAGGCGATGCTCTTTCATCAATCACCAAAGCATTTACTTTTGTTAGTTTTTGCGCAGTAATTCGATCTACTTTGGCGTTATAGGTAGTAATAATTTCGTCAGCGGTTTGAACAATATCCCACTCAATAAGCTGTTCAATATCCACAGGAGCAGCAAGCTGTACCATCATATTAGGTAAGCCTCTTGTTTGCGGTGTTCGTATTTGCACTTCGCTTACTTGTGCGGCAACAATATAGGTTTCACCTAATAAAGCATCTTCAAGGTTTATTGTAATGCCTTTACCCGCTGTAGTTACATATTCGCCCGTTTGCTGGCTGGATTTACTTGTTGATTGAGCATTAGTGTCATAACGATATTTAGCTATTCGCTCTGGATAAGCTAATGCTAATAATACCCCCGCATAATGAACAGATAATGAGCTAGAAGACTTAACACTATGGCTGAATTTTTTTGCTAATTGATTGGCTTGTTTAAAAATTTGATAAGCACTATGCCCTCGAATTTTTTCATGTAATAAACCGTCAATTCTATGCACTAAATTACAATTAAAACGCCCCTGATCTCGAGAGAAAACATCTCGTTCTTCTAACATTGCCGCGATTAAGCACGCTAAAGACAATAAGCCCTTCTCTTTATATTTATCTTCTAAGGTCTTTGCCATAATAATCATATGGGCATAACGTGGATGGCAAGATACTTTAGCAACCGCTTTACCATGTGATGTTAATTGATTATTTTCACTGACAATATTTAACGATTGTAGCTCTTGCCAAGCTTGTTGCTCTTTTACTGGTGAGGGTAACTCAATCAAAGGTAAATCAGATAATTGAGTAACGCCCCAACGTGCAGCTTCAATCACAAAAGGTAATAAATCAGCTTGTTGAATTTCACTCTTACTATTTTCGTCACGTCGGCTAAAGTCCTCTTGGCTATATAAACGTAAGCACTTACCAGCGCTTAATCGACCAGCACGCCCTGCCCTTTGAATAGCCGAAGCTTTAGAAATAGTATGTTGCTGTAGTTTATTGGTTAAGCTTTTAGGATCATAAATGGCTGTTTTTTCAAAACCACAATCAATAACTAAGGTCACGCCTTCAATCGTTAAACTGGTTTCTGCAATATTAGTGGCAAGTACAAGTTTACGTTCACCATTAGTTAAAGGTGCTATCGCTTTTTGTTGTTCAGCCAAAGAGAGCTCACCGTATAAAGGACAAAGCTGCATGCTTTTAGGTAAGTTATAAGCCAACTGTTCACATAAGTATTTGATGTCTGCAACACCAGGTAAAAACACTAAAATAGACCCTTGATGTTCAACCGCTTGTTCAGCAATAACTTTTAACGCATACTCTCGCCATTGCTTTGCCGATGAATAACCTTGTTGAAGACGTTTAGTATTTAAAACAGGAGAATATTCGATATCAACAGGATAACTACGTCCTTCACTTGCTAGCGTTATCGCATCAGGTAACTTTTCGGTTAACGACTTTACCGCCAAGGTAGCCGACATAATGACGAGCTGTAAATCGTCTCTTAGCGCTTGCTGCACATCCCTTGCTAACGCGTAAGCTAAATCGCCATGTAATGAGCGTTCATGAAATTCATCTAAAATTACTAATCCACAGCCGCTAAGCTCAGGATCGTTCTGAATAATTTGCGTTAAAATACCTTCAGTGATCACTTCTAAACGTGTATTGCTTGAAACCTTAGATTCATTCTTTAATCGATAACCAATAGTTTGCCCAACTGGCTCACCTATTTGCTCACTTAAATAGCAGGCGATATTTTTAGCCGCGACACGACGTGGTTGTAATAAATAGATTTTCTTATGCTGATATTGCTCTAACGACAATAGCCATAAAGGTAAACGCGTTGACTTACCTGCACCAGGAGGAGCCGTTAAAATCAACGTATTATGTTGTGTAAGCGCATCAAGAAATTCATCTTTAATCGCATCTATTGGAAAGTTTTGAGTCATGAGAAATATAGCTAAAACAAAGTTACAGGCGTTATAACATAAGTAACGCAAGTTCGCAGTGAGTGTTTAGGTTCTACAGAGAAAAAACAAAACTTATGATGACTTCTGTATTGCTTTTTTCGGCTCTATTTTAACTATTTATAATTAACTTAAGGTACTATCCTCTCCTACTTTTAAAAACCGTAAATAAACTATGACGCAAAAAATCACGCTACGTAAAGCCACACTCATTAAACGTTATAAACGCTTCCTTGCTGATGTGATTTTAGAAAACGGCGAAGAAACAACTATGCATGTTGCCAATACTGGAGCAATGAGTGGTTGTGGTAGCCCAGGTGATACGGTTTGGTATAGCACCTCTGATAACAAAAAAAGAAAGTACCCTTTCAGCTGGGAATTAACAGAGAAAGCCAATGGTGATCTTATTTGTGTTAATACTCACCAAGCCAATGTATTTGTTCAAGCTGCAATAGAAAATGATGAAATTAAAGCATTAACAGGTTTTACTGAATTAAAGCGTGAAGTTAAATACGGTGTAGAAAACAGTAAAATTGATATCTTATTAAGTTATGCCGACAAACCCGATCATTACGTAGAAGTAAAAAGCGCAACATTGCTAGAAGAGGTTCAAGGCTATTTTCCCGACACTTCAACCGTGCGCGGACAAAAGCATCTCTCTGAATTAATGAATGTAGTGGTTAATGGTGAATGTTCCGTATTAATTTTTGCCGTAATGCATTCAGGTATTAAATCTGTATTACCTGCAGAACATATCGACAATAAATACGCTCAATTATTTGTACAAGCCCAAAAGGCTGGAGTTACGGTTATCGAATATCATGTACCTTTATTAAATTTTTATAAACTCAACCAATAGCTGACTTTAGTTTAAAGCGAGTTTATATGGTATAAAGCATGAAAAAGATTGACTCAGGCGTTGAAAGACTGCTAAAAGGTCATGTTAAAAATTAGCTACAAACTGTGTTTTTATGAATTTAATCCTTAACTAATTGATTAAGCTAATTAAATTTATTTTTTGTATAAAAAAGCTTGTTTTTTTACAAGTGAAACACCATATAGTTGGGATATTTAACGCCTAGAACATAGGCCGTAACTATAATTTAAATTGTAGTAAGTTATTTTAATAACATTATTACAATAAAAGTTAAGTCGTATTTAGGAGATAAAGCATGCCAAACGCAGCAAATAAAGCATTAGGACTTCTGGCATTAGCAGGTGTACAACCTTACCAAGAAAAGCCTGACGAAGAATATATGGGCGAGCCTCAACTTAAGCATTTTAGATTGATTTTAGATGCTTGGCGCTCACAATTACGTCAAGAAGTTGATCGTACAGTTACTCACATGCAAGACGAAGCTGCTAATTTTCCTGACCCTGTAGATCGCGCAGCTCAAGAAGAAGAATTCAGTTTAGAATTACGTACGCGTGACCGTGAACGTAAACTTATCAAGAAAATTGAAAAAACTTTACAATTAATTGAAGACGATGATTTCGGCTTCTGTAAGTCTTGTGGTATTGAAATTGGTATTCGTCGTTTAGAAGCGCGTCCAACTGCAGATTTATGTATTGAATGTAAAACACTTCAAGAAATCAAAGAACGCCAAATGGCAGGTTAATTCCTGCTTAATTACTTTAGCCTCACTTTAGTAATTTGGTTTACTTATGGTAAATCTTGATAATAAACGACCACCATTATCATATCGTGGTCGTTTTGCTCCTTCCCCCTCTGGTTTACTCCACTTTGGCTCTTTAGTTACTGCACTTGCTAGCTATTTAGACGCTAAACATCATCACGGCACTTGGCTTGTTCGCATTGAAGACATAGATCCGCCTAGAGAATTAGTCGGAGCCAGCTCAGAAATCCTCAATACTTTAGAAGCTTATGGGTTACATTGGGACGAAGATATTTTATATCAAAGCCAGCAATCGCAGCATTACCAACAAACATTACAACAATTAGCAGATAAACAGCTTACTTATAATTGCCAATGCACACGTGCGCAAATAAAAAAGCTAGGCGGCATATACTCTTCAATCTGTCGTGCTTTACATTTACCGGCCACGAATAACGCAACTCGCTTAGTGAATAATGTTGGCATATTTGAATTTAACGACACAATTCAAGGTCAATATATTGGTGATCAAAGCTCTGCGGCGGAAGACTTTACCTTAGTCAGAAAAGATGGTTTATTTGCCTACCAATTGGCTGTAGTGGTTGATGACATTTTTCAAAATATTACCCATGTTGTAAGAGGCTGTGATTTATTAGAGCCCACATTACGACAACTAAGTTTCTTTAACGTATTAAACGTAAAAGCTCCAATTTACAGTCATATTCCATTAGCTGTAACGCAAGATGGCTACAAATTAAGTAAACAGAATAAAGCACCCGCTATAAACAATAAAAATCCTCAACCCGCCCTTATCGCTGCTCTACATTATTTGGGCCAAAATCCGCCTGAAGATCTGATATTTGAACCAGTAGAAAGCATTATAAAATGGGCAATAAGTCACTGGTCGATCAGTAAAATCACCCAAAAGAAAGAAATAGCTATATAATAGACTTCTCAATGTTGGAAAATGTACTGTTTTCATTCTATTTTTAAGCACTGTGTTATATCATTAGCTATATAACGAAGAATTCTAATTTAATTATTTCCTTTATCCACTTTCTAAGGCCTGCACTATCAAAAGCGTTATCAACTTATGCAAACGAGTACTTAAAAAAAGTACTTCTAGAAAATCTAAAGCTCCTACATCAACAGAGCCTACGGTACTAACCAGAGATCAGCACCCCGTATCACGTAAGCTGATGAGTAATAGTGCCCTAAAAGTTCTCTACCGATTAAATAGCGGTGGTTACGATGCATACCTTGTTGGTGGCGGCGTACGTGATATTTTATTAGGCGTGACTCCTAAAGATTTCGACATAGTTACCAATGCTACGCCTGAAGAAATTAAAGGCTTGTTTAGAAACTGTCGTTTGATCGGTCGACGATTTAGATTAGCTCATATTGTATTTGGTCGTGAAATTATAGAAGTTGCGACATTTAGAGGACATCACGACTCCACTAAAGACGATAGCGCCTCTAAAGTATCTAAGCAAAGTGATGAAGGTATGTTACTACGCGACAATATTTATGGTTCGATTGATGAAGATGCCGAGCGCAGAGACTTTACAATCAACGCCCTTTACTATTCAGCGAAAGATTTTACTGTTCACGATTTTGCTAACGGTATAGCCGATATAAACGCTAAGCAGATAAGACTGATTGGCGACCCTGAAACTCGCTATCGTGAAGATCCAGTACGTATGTTAAGAGCAATACGCTTTGCAACTAAACTGGATATGGAAATTAGCTCTGAAACCAAAGCGCCGATTAAAGAGCTAGGTTCGTTGCTAGAAAATATTCCACCAGCAAGAATGTTTGAAGAGTTCTTAAAATTATTTATGTCAGGTAAAGCTGAAGCTAACTTCAATATGCTTCGCGAATACAGTTTATTTAAACACTTCTTCCCATTAGTTGATCAAGTGCTTAATCAAGAGACTGAAGTTTATTTATTGCCTTTCATTACGAAAGCACTACAAAACACCGATGAAAGAATTAACAACGAACAACGTGTAACACCTGCATTTTTATTTGCAGCTATGCTTTGGTATCCGTTACAAGAACAAATAAAAGCATTAAATGAAACCGCGCATTTAACGCCTCAAGATGCATTTTTCTCAGCAATGAGTGAAATAATGTCTGAGCAACAACGTAGCATAGGCATCCCTAAGCGCTTCCAAGGCGTGATGAAAGACATTCTAATACTACAAGACAAGTTATCTCGTCGTGAAGGTAAAAGAGCTTATAAGGCGTTTGAACATCCTAAATTTAGAGCAGGTTACGACTTCCTACTGTTACGTTCTGAAATAGAAGGAGTTAACTCACCAGAATTAGCTGAATTAGCAAAATGGTGGACTGACTTCCAAGTTACTCCTCCTGAAACTAGAGAGCAGATGATAAAAAGTGTTGTCTATAGTCGCTCAACGACTAAACGCTCACCTCGTAAAAAGCGTAAGCCAAAAGCAAAAACTGCAGTTAATACAACAGAAAGCGAATAAATGGTCACGGCATATATCGGCTTAGGCAGTAATTTAGAAAACCCTGAGCAACAAATAAGAAACGCCGTTGATGCGCTTCAAACGATAGAAAGAACGGTGATGTTCAGCATTTCCGTTCTTTATTATAGTCGGCCTATGGGACCTCAAGACCAGCCTGACTATATGAATGCCGTTGCTCGATTAGATACATCGCTTTCAGCTATTGCTTTATTAGACGCCTTACAAAAAATTGAAAACCAAGCAGGTAGAGTAAGAAAAGATAATCGTTGGGGACCACGTGTTTTAGACCTTGATATACTTTTATACGATAATAACGTGATCAATTCAGAGCGATTAGTCGTGCCACATTACGGCTTAAAAGAAAGAGAATTTGTTCTTATTCCTCTGAATGAAATAGCGCCAGACCTCTGTCTTCCTGATGGCGATAGCATAGAAAATTTGAGCAAGAATATCCCCTCTAACGGGCTAAAATTTCATAGTAAATTAAGCTAACATAATCTCCCTATTTAAATAACACTGTACTGGAAATCGTTATGGCAAAGATCACAACTTCAACCCTGATCAAAATGAAACAACAAGGCGAAAAAATTTCAACAATTACTGCATATGATGCAAGTTTTGCCAAATTGTTTGATCAAGCAGGCATACACGCTATTTTAATTGGCGATTCTCTTGGTATGGTACTGCAAGGTGAGAACGATACCTTACCTGTAAGTATTGATGATATGGCTTACCATACAAAATCAGTACGCAACGGTGTTGAAAGTAGCTTAGTGATTGCTGACATGCCATTTATGAGTTACGCAACAACAGAGCAAGCCTTTGTTAACGCAACTAAGCTTATGCAAGCAGGCGCTAGCATGGTAAAAATGGAAGGTGGGAGCTGGTTAGTTGAAACTATTCAAAAGCTTGTTGAACGTGGTATTCCAGTATGTGCACACTTAGGTTTAACACCGCAGTCAGTGAATGTATTTGGCGGCTTTAGAGTACAAGGTCGTAACCAAGACAAAGCATTAGAAATGATCGAACATGCTAAACAATTAGAAGCTGCAGGCGCTCAACTTTTAGTATTAGAATGTATTCCTGCAAGTTTAGGTAAAGCCATTACTGAAGCTGTTTCAATTCCTACAATAGGTATTGGCGCAGGTAAAGATACTGATGGTCAAATATTAGTAATGCACGATGCCTTAGGCATTTCGTTCAGTTACATGCCTAAGTTTTCACGTAACTTTTTAGTAGACACTGGCGACATCAAAAAAGCCATTGAGCTTTATATTAAAGAAGTATCGCTAGGTAACTTTCCTGGCCAAGAACATATATTTGAATAACGGAATTTAGATGAAAACTGTTGATAACATAAATGATTTACGCCAAATAGTTAGTGAATGGCGTCAACAAGGTTTAAAAGTTGGTTTTGTTCCTACTATGGGAAACTTGCATGCTGGCCATATTTCATTGGTAACAGAAGCTCACAAACATGCAGATAAAATTGTTGCCAGTATCTTCATCAATCCAATGCAATTTGGTGCAAATGAAGATGTTGATAACTACCCTAGAACCATGGAAGCCGACCAACAAAAACTTGCTGCAGAAGGAACTGATTTATTATTCACTCCCACACCTGAGATTATTTACCCTAAGGGCTTAGATAAACAGACTTTCGTTGAAGTACCTACAGTTTCTGAAGGCTATTGCGGTGAAAGCCGCCCAGGGCATTTCAGAGGCGTTTCAACCATAGTTTGTAAGCTATTTAACTTAGTACAACCAGACATTGCTTGTTTTGGTTTGAAAGACTATCAACAAGTTCAAGTAATTGAGACTATGGTTGAAGACTTATCTATGCCGATTAAAATTATTCCTGTTGAAACTATCAGAGAAGATTCAGGTTTAGCACTAAGCTCTAGAAATGGTTATTTAACAGAAGAAGAGTTAAAAATTGCACCAGCATTAAGTCAAAATATCCAATGGTTAGCTAAAGAATTAAAGAATGGTAACGATTTTATTGGTTTAGCAAAAACAGCTGCACTTTATATAAACAATGCTGGTTTGAAAACTGATTATATTCATGTTTGTAATGCAAAAACCTTACAACCTGCGAGCGAAGATGATACCGATATTGTTATTTTAGCTGCAGCATATTGTGGTAAAGCTCGTTTAATCGATAACCTAAGATTCAGCTTACCTGCGATATTTTAATCCAATCAAAAAATACTGCTTTTAAAGCAATGATAAGATAATAAAAAAGCTGAACGTTATTCCTAACGTTCAGCTTTTTTGTTTATACCATTCCAATTAAAATATGATCTATCTTTTATGTGGATTTAATGACAAGTCAAATAACCTGCACATCAAATCAGTAGACAGTATCTATATAACCTGAACTCTAGATAATGGGTTTTGTAATGTATTGATTTTAAATACTTTATAAGTAAATTATTGCAACACCATTTGTTTAAATGATTTATTACTCTCCTAATGTTGGAATTTAATTCTATAACAAGGCATTTTTCTTGACTAATAGCTGGCTATTAGCAATAAAAATAACGACGTTAGAGGGTTAAATAACAATATTAGGCATAACTGCTTATCCAGAGTTCAGGTTATATATTATTGGAATTGATATTTCCCCGAAACTTTATTCGTATGCGCGTGATGACCATGCTAATGCAGATTCTAACTCTTCAATCTTCTTATTTGCTTCAAGAAGTTGTTCTTCTATCACTGCGTAATTCATTTGATCTTGTGCTGCTGACTGCGATACAACGTTATTATTGAACTGTTCCATAAATCACCACCTAAAGTTAATGTAACTATGGATGTAGTATTACAGACCTAATTACATAAATCAACAAAAAAACCTACTTGAAACACTTATGAAACCACAACGAAAGATCAACGAAAGCAGAGCTACTAGTGTCATTTAATAAATTCAAATTATAAAACCGTATAAACATATCCAATATAAAAACATAAACGATTGATATTAAATAAATTTCAAATACCTCACTTATTTTTCAGGCATAAGATTTCGCTGATTTCATGATGAAACCAGTTAAAAAAATTCATGTAATAATAAATGATCAAACATGAAATTATTTTTGATCAGGCGAATAAAGTAGTGAGTATTTTGTCATCAAATACAAATAACATGAATTTGAAATGTCGGTGCAAGCAATTATGCTTTGTAGGGATATGAGGTATCTGAGTGTAGCGTGAATATAACGTATGGTTCGATATGTAAAATCGACTCGTTAGCTCAGTCGTCAGATGATAACTAAGCGATACCTACAGCGATTAATCTATAAATTCTGTGCCTTTAGGCTACAACTAATAGTTATAGCCAAAAGAATAAACTCAGATTAATGGATGGCTTGATTGTAAATATGGAAACGAATTAACTACAAATGCGTAATAATTCAGGTAAGAAGTCTTTACTTTCGTTGGCTAAAACACATTGTTCTGCAAGAATAGATTGTAGAATTTCTTCTGATGTTAACGGATTAGCTAATACCACTCTAAACACTAAAATCTTGTTGCCTTGATAGCGCGATACTTCAATACGTGTTCTAGAAACAAATGACTTACCATTTTCACGTTGACGCTTTTGAATAAACTTAGTGAGTTTATGCAATAAATTATTAATTTCATCTTGTTGGTCAACAGTCGCTGTTGCAAGGTATTGCTGTACAACTTTAGGCACGTAACGATAAGTTAATAAACAAAGTTCTGGCCGTGTGATCAGTTCAAAATCATCATGCATATCAATACTATTAGCAAAGTAGTTCGCTTTATCGATACTCTGATTGATTAGCATTTCATAACCTTGTCGGCTAATAACATGCAAACTTGCATAAACTAACATTGCCATACCTGGACGAGATCCTTCAAGGGTATGACTACCTAAATCTTTTGAACCTTTACGTAAAATATATTCAGCATGATGTTCAATTGAAGAAACAGAACCTGGATTTTTGAAAACAACTAAACCAGCTCCCATAGGAATATACATTTGCTTGTGAGCATCGATAGTAACTGAGTCAGCTCGTTCAATGCCTTTAAGAATAGAACGATGTTTATTAGATAGTAATGTTGCTCCGCCCCATGCAGCATCCACATGAAGGTTACAGCTAAATTCTTCAGCTATATCAGCCATAGCATCTAATGGGTCAACATTACCTGTTTCAGTTGTTCCTGCAACACCGACAATACTTAATACTTTAATATTTTTTTCAGCAAGCTCTTGGCACTTTTCACGTAGCTTGTCGCAATCAATTTTATTAAACTCGTCGGTTGGAATTTTTATAACGCTTTCTTCACCAATACCTAAAATGTCAGCAGATTTTTTAAGTGAGTAATGACCTCGTTCAGAAACCAGTATCGCTAAACCTTTATAACCGTAATGCATTAACGCATTAAACAATCCTGCTTTAGCAATACCTTTAAAGTCGCCATCCGCTTTTAATAAATTATTGCGAGCAACCCATAAAGCCGTAATGTTTGCGACTGTACCACCTGAACAAAACGCACCTAACGAATGATTAGGACTGTGCATCCACTGGTCGTAAAAAGCTTCATTATCTTGATAAACAAGTCTGTGCATCATGCCCAGTACTTGTCGTTCAAGTGGGGTAAATGCTTTAGAGGTTTCAACTTTTACAAGGTTTTGATTTAACCCAACCATCAATTTAGACAGAGGTAAAATGAAGTAAGGCAATGCAGACGTCATATGCCCGATAAAGCTAGGGCTTGAGGTATGAACAGATTGAGAAACCAGTTTATCTAATAAATGGCGCATGTGATCAGACACAAAACTAGGATCTTCTGGAATAGCAGAAGTTGCAAAGTCTTTTTCTATATCGGCTAATGCTTTATTAGACGCAGCGATATGATTACCAAGAAATCCCGCAAGGTTTTGCGACATCTCTTTTTCAATAGAGCCTAAGGTTGAATTAGGCGCTTCTGGAATGGTAAAAATTCTATGTAAAGCTTCTGGAGTCGCTTTAGCTTTGCGCTTGTTAGTTTTCATACTTATCACTTACAACAACCTATCAATATAATAGGTGGGTTATTTTTATTATTGCGGCACTTTAATAAAAATTAACTGAAAAGTCTCTTCTTTTATAAGTAATGATTACGCTAAAGCCCGAGATATATAGATAAAACTAAGTTCTAAAGCTAAAACACCTATCAAAGAAAAGGCTAAAACTTGGGTTTTAATTTTGCGGATCATAAGTGAAGTCCTATTTTTTATTATTTATATAAAATAGGTATCAATATTCAGACCAAAATTAAACAACTGATATTATTAAATAAAATAAAATATCATTTTGTGTTTTTATAAAAACGAGGTCAATTACACTAATAATTGGAGTTTTTCACATTCCACAAACAAAAAGTAAAGTGAGCATTTAAGGTCGCCCACTTAGCTTTTATTTGTCTTAAGAATTAATTTGAATCGTTAATTGAAAACATTCTTGCTGACTAGCAAGATATTTAGCTTCAAACGGCGTTAATGGTTCAATATCGTTAACTGTTGAAAACTCACCCTTCAAGTTAAGTAAAGATACCGCGAAGTTAAACTCTTCAAGATACAAACGCCAATTACTGCGTAAGATCATGGTATGGCCTATTTTCAACATATCAGGAAATACTGCACTACCATGCCAACGACGCTGCACATGTTTAGATTTAGGCCAAGGATTAGGATACAAAACATAATGTTGTGTAACAGGCCATTCAGCGGCTAATACTAAGCGATAAAAGTCATTCAAGTCTGCACGAATTAAATAGAAGTTATCAACCTTTTGGCAACTATCTTCATCCACTAATTCATCAACATTGCGATTAATCCGATTAGCCGACTTATCTACACCTATCACTAACGCATTAGGGTTTCGTTTCGCAAGTAACCGTGTACTTTGCCCAACACCACAGCATGAGTCTAAAATGATCTCGCCATCAAAGGCTTGTACCACTTTATCTATTTCAGCAAAAGCATCTTGTGTATGTTGCTGATAAGGTTTTTTAAATGGGTGCTTTATATGCTTTAAAACAATCTCTTCAAGCTTTTCATGTATGCCTTCTTGATTAGTAATAATCGCTTTAGAGTCGCCCATTTTATTCATTTGCTCAGTCATTAAGTACGTAACCCTACGCCTTTTGTAATTAACACCATGGCTAATGTATATAAAACCACAATAAATAAACCTAAAACTGAAAAGGCAATCGTTAAACTCACATCAGTAATACCTAAAAAACCGTATCTGAATGCATTAACCATATAAACAATAGGATTAGCATGTGATACTCCTTGCCAAAAATCTGGCAACAAACTGATAGAGTAAAACACACCGCCAAGATACGTTAACGGCGTTAAAATAAAGGTAGGAATAATAGAGATATCATCAAAGCTTGAAGCAAATATCGCATTAATTAAGCCTCCTAAAGAGAAGGTAGCAGACGTTAAAAAAACCGTAGCAATGATCACCCAAATATTATGAATTTGAATATCCACAAAAAATAATGAAACCAAAGTAACAATCAAGCCCACTAAAATACCACGTGCCATTCCGCCGCCAACATAGCCAGCAACAATTACCCAGTTAGGTACAGGCGCAACCAGCATTTCTTCAATGTTATGCTGCCATTTGGCACTATAGAAAGATGACGCAACATTCGAGTACGAATTAGTAATAACACTCATCATGATCAAGCCAGGTACGATAAACGACATGTAATCAAAGCCGCCCATTTGCCCGATTCTAGAACCAATCAATTCGCCAAAAATAACAAAATATAAACTAATAGTAATGGCTGGTGGTACAAGGGTTTGTATCCAAATACGCATAAAACGATGGACTTCTTTATGCAAAATACTTTTTAATGCGATAGCGTTAACTGAAGAACTCATCTTATTTCTCCTCTACAGAATCGTGAGACTGATTAATCATATTGACAAAAAGCTCTTCTAAACGGTTACTCTTATTACGCATACTTTTCACATTAATGCCTAAATCAGTTAATTGAGTAAATATTTGATTCATCGTTTGCGACTTGTCTATATCTACTTCTAATGTGCACTCACCCACTAAGCGACTAACAAACCCGGTAAGCTCTATTGATGAATGATCAGTTAAATCTTTGCTATCTAAATCTAAAATAAAGGTTTCAACATTCAGCGAAGCTAATAACGATTTCATATCGGTATTTTTCACAATAATGCCTTTGTCGATAATCGCGATGTTACGACACAACATTTCAGCTTCTTCTAAATAATGAGTCGTTAGAATAATCGTAATACCTTGTTGATTCAGCTCTTTTAGAAACTCCCACATAGAACGACGCAGCTCTATATCTACGCCAGCAGTTGGTTCATCTAAAATCAAAATTTTAGGTTCATGCATTAACGCACGCGCTATCATCAAACGTCTTTTCATACCGCCAGAAAGCATACGTGAAGCGTTATCTCTTTTATCCCATAAATCTAGCTTCTTTAAGTACTTTTCAGCACGTTCATGAGCTGTTTTACGATCAACACCGTAGTAACCCGCTTGATTCACTAATATTCTCATTAACGATTCAAACTGATTAAAGTTAAATTCTTGTGGTACTAAACCAATAAAAGACTTTGCTGCTTCAAGTTCGGTATCAATGTTTTTACCAAAAACACTCACAGAGCCAGATGTTTTATTTACTAACGAAGTAATAATACCAATGGATGTTGACTTACCTGCCCCGTTTGGACCAAGTAGCGCAAAAAAATCACCTTCGTTTACAGTTAAATCAATCCCTTTGAGTGCTTCAAAACCACCTTTATAAATTTTCTTTAAGTTAGATATTTCTAACGCTTTACGCATAATAAAATCCTGATTAGCAATAGGGTTGTTCGATATAGTATGGTGTAATAAATTGGGTATTTTGTTCTATTTACAAGTTTATCGAGTAAAATATAAAACAAATAAAAACCAACTCATAATAAGCAAACCCCATGGAAGAACGATAAACATAGCGCTTTTATTTGGAGATTGAAATTCATCTTGTTCCGACTGCTCATCAGAATCATTATCTCCTGCAGTATTTTTTATTTTTAACTGCTGCTTGCGTTGCTTATCACGTTCTCTGGCTTTTGCTTTTTGTTGTTTTTTATATTCACTTATGCCCTTTTCAATACCTTGAGCAATCAACTTAGTTTGCTCTTTTGTTTGACCCTGCTTTTGAATAGATTTCGCAACTTTAAGAGCGTCTTCTTGGGTTTCTTTTGAGGAATTTTGGTTCATAAATTGTTACAGTTAATGTGAATAAAAATAATAGCGATTAATCGCAGTATTATACTGTTTTTATCTGGATAATGCTTGCCAGATATCAGCCTTAATTTAGATGAAAATACACTAAGCTATAAAGCTTCTCATAAATTAACGCTTATAGTGGTCATGTACGTTAAGAGTAAAAGACCCTGCATTAAAAGAAAGATTAAAATAAGTTTATGTTTGATAGTCTTTATTCCTAACCTTTGATCCACGTATAATACCCACATACGCACTAATAAATTAACACTGAGAGTTATAATGAAGAAACATCAAGAGCACATTGTTTGTATTAAATCCGAGAAAGTAAAACACCGTGAACACGGCTTTGTTGATTACAAACTTAATAACAGTGATCTTATGCTTGGTCAAAGAGCAACGCTTGAAAAAGATGATGATTTCCGTCAGTTGTTACCTATTTCAATCTTTACTCATAAAGGTAAAGTTTGGGCTTACGAACGTACGTCTAAAGGCGGAGAAAGCCGTTTACATAACAAAATCGCCGTTGCTGTAGGTGGTCATTGGGATTTAGAAGATTTAGTTATTGAGAACAGCGTAATCGATCTTGAGCAATCACTCGCTAATACTATGGCACGTGAACTTGAAGAAGAAGTTAACCTTACTTCATCTATCGTAAAAACTATTGAGCTTGAAAAAAAGGTGTGTGCTGATGACACTGAAGTTGATCGTGTACATTTAGCGGTTGTTTATGTGCATGAACTTGATGGTGAAGGCATCGAGTCTTGTGAAGACCAATTAAAAACGGTTGGTTTTCTTTCACCTAAAGAATTACTTTCAGGCGATTATAATATTGAAGCTTGGGCGCGTATTATTTGTGAAATACTTGTAGAAAAAGAACTTGCGTAAAACCAAGTAGCACCAACTAACTACCCAAAAAATTAAGAAAAAAGCTGATAATAGAAATATTATCAGCTTTTTTTATTTATAAATTTACAGCTTCAAATCAAAGCACTACAAACTAATGTAGTGTTTAATCATTAAAACGTATAACGAGCACCAAATTTAAGAGTACGACCATAAACTTGGATTGAACCAGGTATGTCACTACGCCCTTGGAATGTGCGGTTAGATTCATCTAAAAGGTTGTTACCTTCGATAAATAACTGTGCATCTTCAGTAATGTTATAGTTAAATGATGCAGTAACGATAGACACCTCTTCACCAGTCGTTTGGTAATCATCACCTAGCGGACTAAATGAGTCTGAAACATAATCACCCGTATAATCTAAAGAAATCTGTGTACTGATTTTATCTTTCTCATAAATTAATGATAATGAGTAAGACGTATCAGCTACACCCGTTAACGGACCAGCACTTTCACCATCAACTACAGTGCTTGAGTCGGTATAAGCATAACTTGCAGTAACACCAAAACCATTATCAAAGAATTTTTGGATAGCGATTTCAATACCCTTTACTTTAGCTGAATCACCGTTAATAGGTTGCGTAATAGTAAAGTTTTCACCAGCAATCATTCTATTTGTAGTATTTGTTGTGATAAAGCCATCTAACTCTTTTAAGAAAATAGAACCACTAAGTAAACTACCTTCTGAGAAATACCATTCAAGCGCTAAATCAAATTGGTCTGCAAATACAGGTTCAATTGCTGCGTTACCACTGATGTCCATTGTGAATAAGCCTGATTGAGCATTATCAGTAGTTAAAGGTGCCATTTGATCAAGTGTTGGACGAGATAATGATTGTCCTGCACCTACTCTTAGTAATAAGTCTTCTTGTAAAAACATCCCAAAGTTCAAGCTAGGTAGAAGTTTATTATAACTACCATCAGCGCTTTGAGCTGATCCATCTGAATACAATACATCCCATGAAGGGTTAGCCGTATTTGCATCTACAATTTGAATAGATAATATTTCGTTAACCGCATAAGACGCAGTAACGTCAGTGCTGATATAACGCGCACCAATATTACCAAACCAATTATCACCTTCTAAGTTAACTTGAAAATAAGCAGCGGTAGTATCTTCTGTAATGTCATATGAATTTACAGGGTTAAATCTAGGTTCCCATAATTCAGATTCATTCTCACCAAATGTTCTAGTATCACCTTTATAGTCGGTAATAGTTTGCCCATCAGATGCAGCTAAACCAGCCTTGTAATCAGGGATACTAAAAATAGGAAATGAACGTGGAATATCAGCACCATCGCCATCGAAAAAATTATCGAACGGGAACGCGCGAACTACATCAACACCTACTTCAGCAAAAGTGAATGGGTAACCACAATAATTACAAGCACCATCAACACCAGAGAAGTTATCAAAAGCTTCGTTAGTTTTCTCTCTACTTGTATAAGCAAAGCCAAAATCAACACTCATTATATAATCGTGATCTAATTCCCATTCTGCATCAAAAGTATAGCCAGTTACCGTATCTTCAATATCACTACCGCTACGTTCAGCATAATGAGGAGAAAAGTCTTCATTACCAAAGTCATCAGATGAACGACCTTCAGTAAATGTTGGTACATAACTCGGTAATCCACCTTCATTTAAATCATATCTGCCACTATGCGCGCCTGGAGCACCAGCAACTACAAAGGTATCTTTACCACCTGAATCACGAGAAGAATTTGAACGATAAATGTCAGCCGATATTGTTAATGCATCAGTCACCATGTATTCAGCATTTAATGCAAATAAGCTTGTATCAACGGTACGGTGCTCATCTAATGTTAAAACTTCCATTGTAACGTCAGAAACATCCATGCCCGTTACAACGTTACCATCTAACGTTAGATTTGAAAGGCGATTTTGAGCTTCACTTTCATCTACTAGATAGAAAGATTGAGCAAAACCTGTTGAATTAGCTTCTAATTTAGTAAGTAGTATATCGGCAGTTAGTTCTAAACGATCATTTGGTCGCCATTGTAAGGTAGAAGTAAAACCAGTACGTTCAAACTCTTTAGCGTATGAACCAATCGCGTATGAACCTGGCATAACTAGATTTTGTTCATCAGCCGTTATATTGCCATCATTGTTAACGTCATACTCAATTTCATCATTCACACCGAAGAAGAAATTATCAAGCATATCATCAGCTCTGTCGGTACCTTTCGAAGAACTGAAACCAACGATTACACCAAAAGTATCATCAGCAAATGTGTTGCTGATTACGCCATTAAACTTAGTGCCTGTTTCTTCTGAAAAATCATTATAGTCACCCGTAAGTGATACAGCACCTTGCATGCCTGGGTTATCAAGTGGACGGGCTGACTTAAGATTAACAGCACCACCAATACTACCTTCAATGTTTTTTGACTGAACTGTTTTCCAAACATCAGCACCACTGATCATTTCTGATGGAATAACATCAAACGCAAAGTTTCTTCCGCCATCATCAGTTGCCAGTATGCGATTATTAAGGGTTACGATTGTAAATTCTGGACCTAAACCACGAATATTAACGTATTGAGCTTCACCACCGCGCGTTCTACTAACAGTAAGACCAGGAATATGAGAAAGTGAATCAGCTACGTTATCATCAGGAAAACGGCCTAATTCTTCAGCCGCAATAGAATCTACTAATGACTTAGCGTCTTTTTTATTCGCTAAAGATTCCGTTAAACTACTTCTTACGCCCACAACCTGAATAACTTCAGTTTCACCTGTAGGAACAACTTCTTCTGCTACCGCATTACTTGCAGACATCAAAATCGCAGCGGACAATATTGTGCGTTTAAATTGGTTCTTTGTAATTATCATTTTTTCACCCTCAATGTTCATTTTAAATATAAATTTAATTTGATTATCTGTCGTCAGAATTTTTTATTTGAAACATTTTATTAACAGAACACAACGAAGCATAATGAAAGCAAAAAGAAAAGTAAATAGACGAAAACGAAATATAGCAAACAAAAACGGAATCACTTGAAAAATAGGAGCTAACAATATGATATACATACAGTTTAAATAAATTCACCTATAATACACTGTACAAACAAAACACAGAAAGTGAAACTTGAACGATTGAACAAGTTTCACTTAAATGAGAGTTATATACTTTTTATAAATACAATTTAACTATTTGAGATTTATTCCACTTCAGAAAGGGCTTTATCAACAACAGCTTCGATAAAGTTAATATCTGATTTTTTAAAGCCTTTATGTATTAACTGTACCTTGCCATTAGCATCAATAATATAAGCGGTTGGTAAGCCGTTAACCTTGTATTGTTTACCGACTATGCCGTGAATATCAGATACAACGGGATAATCAATATTCACTTGCTTGATAAATTGAGCGGCTAAGAGTAAATCCTCATCAAGATTAATAGCAATAACTTCAAAGCCAGCATCTTTATGGGTATTACGTAAATCGTTGAGTAATGGCATAGAAACTACACAAGGTCCGCACCATGAAGCCCAAAAGTCTATGTATAACACCTTCCCTTTGTAATCACTCAAACGTAGTTTTGGTGAAGACTCAGGTAAATGACCATGTGTGTGACCTGCTACCTCTAATAAACTTTCATCATCAAGAATAGATGTTTGTAATAAAGAGAGTTCAAACTCTGCATTAAATGTATCAAGCATGTTACGTACACTTGCCGAATGAACAGAGTAAGATAAACATCCTAATAGCATAACTAGGGCAAGTTTATGCCCTAGTGTATAGTTACGATTAATCAAGACGTTTAGCTTCTATTAATAAATGTTGCTTGAAGTTAACGTTATGTTTAACTGTAGTGTCTTCAACATTCACTGTGCCTAAATCTATGTTATTAACGTAATCAACAAGTTGATATTTGCCCTTTTCTAGGCCTCTTAACTCAACTTCGCCATTCCACTCTTCAGCGTAAAAAGCAAAATATATATCGTTATCCTTAGCAATAGCATGTGTTTCAGGCTTGTCGTAAGCAATATCGTATAGCGCACCTAAATAAACACCTTTTGATAACATTTTTTCTTTATAAATATCGATCCAATGTGCAAAAGACTTTTCTTTTTCTGCTGTTAATACAAAACCTAATTCAGGATGCTTATCTTTAGGCCAAGTAAATTTAGTACCTACAACAGCGCCTATACCTACAGAAGAAGCAAAATCGCTTGCATCATCACTAAGTTCAACATGATCACCGTAGTAAGGCGACGACTCCCCCATTAAGCCTTTTAAAGTTTTACCTTTAAGGCGTATCTGCCATGAAGATAAAGGATCTGAGCTTACTGATTGATTCATGTAAGCCATGTTATGAAATGCATATGAAGTACCACAAGGGCAAATTTCTACAATCGACTCTTTATCGATCTCTTGAGCTGTTTCGTAGATCATTTTCCAATAATCTTGAAGCTTTTCGGTAGATTCTTCAGGTCGTGCATGATTATGTTTAGGGTTGTAACAAGGCGGAACACCGTTTAAGTGTTGACCATCAATTTTTAACCCTGAGTAACCCCATTCACCCATGATTTTTTTAACTAAGCTTTTGCTGTGTTGAATGGTTTTTTCATATGCTGGACATAAATAGAAACTGTTCCACCATGTAACATCTACTACAGCGCCATTCTCGTCTAAAAGTAGCATGTCGGAATGTTCATGTAATAAGTCAGTGCCCGGATCAACAGCTAATGGTGCCCACCATAATTTTGCTTTTAAACCTGCATCATTAATTTGCTTCACAAAGTCTTTCATATCAGCATCCCCTTTAGGGAATTTCTCAGGGTGTAAATACCAATCACCCTCTGCTGTTTGCCAACCATCGTCTAATACTGCCCATTCAAGACCTAACTCTTTAGCTTTAGGTAAGGTGGCAAGAATCTCTTCTACGTTAAAGCCACGTTCATAACCCCATGCACACCATACAGCTTCGTAACTTGAGTCTGGGAACTCTGGCGCTTTTAACCCTTTTAGTGCCATAACTTCACGATAAGTTACTAAGGTTTGGTAATAATCTTTTTGATGAACATTTACAAAAGTATTAAACGTATCAAAGCTTTCATTTGGTTCTAAACGAAACACGCGATCATAATCAACTGAAATATCAACACCAGTTTGCATTTCATGATATTTAACAGGTAACGATACTAATTTAGGGGTTATTTCAACATGACCAACAGCTAAACCAACATCTTTACGCCAAACATCACTAATCGCTGTACCACTACCGTAATCGCTTGAATTCATACCCATGTAATTTTCTTGATGAAAACCAGAAGCTATTGGTAATACCCAGTCGCGTCTATCTTCATAAGATGCACCTTGATACGACCAAAATGCGACAGGATTTGAAGCATTATTTTTAGTAAAAGCATTCGTTAGATTCGTATCAATTAATTGATACGCATTGTTTTTCCAATTGGTTATTTTTAACAATTGTGAACTGGTGTTTTTATAAGTTACTTTAAATAAAACAAGCGATGGAAACTTATCATAAGTGGTGGTAACAAGTTTTTTCTGTAGCCCTTCTGTAGATTGACCAATAAGTGTAAGTTCTTGACCTTTACCTATATCATCTTTCACATCAATAAGCTGATGTTCTACATAGGTGAAATCTTTTATTTGTTTGTCATCTAGCGTTACATATTCACTTGCGTTAAAGCCTGTTAAAGCCAAACTTTTATTATCATAGTTTGATGTAATTCGACTATGTAATAGTTGATCAAATTCAATCGTAATATCAGTATTAGCTATAGCAATTAGATTCTTATCTTCACTGGTGTTGCTTTTTTGACTTGTCATCTGAGTACACGAAAACAATAAAGCACTCAGTAATATAAACATACTATTTATATATTTAGGTTGGGTTCGGCTCATAATATCTCTTCATTTTTAGTTAGTCTGAATTAAAAGGTATGGTTGTTCTTTTTTACTTAATACCAAGTTGATTAACTTATTCTTTAAATGCGTTTTTATAAGTTTTTAACGCATTTGTTTCGTAAATTTTATTGATGATTTTTTTAGGTAAATGAAGTCCTTTAAAATTACCTTCAACTTCAATAGTGGTCATCTCATTAGCACTTGTTAAGTATTCCCAATCTGAGCGCCATCTTTTTTCAACATCACTCGCAAAGCTTTTAGCAGATGATTCACTTATTGGTTCTTGAGGTTGATGAGTTAAATCTGTCGCATAAAGTAATCGGTCTTGATACTTGATAAAGAAGTTTCTTACCTTGTTATAGCCACGCTTTGATTGATATTGAATTTGTCCCATACGGGCTGCCATATCTACAGTAGCTAATGGAAACCTATCAAGAAATTTCGCTAATTCGTCAACACTCCATTCAATACTCGCCAAATGGGCACCTACAAAATTCAGCTTAGGGTAGTTTGATAAAACTTCATTTCTTATGTGCATATGATCTTCGTAACTTGGTAGTTCAGGATGTAAGTACATATGGTATTGAGGATGATTAGTGAAATATTGCTGATCATTAGTTACTGTCATTTCTGATACTGGTAACCAACAATTTTTAGGCTCAGCTTGATGACCAATAAGCGGTACACCCTGATCTGATAAAAAGTTGAATATAGGAGTAAGTTTAGAATTATTAAGCTGAATTAACGCATTATTCTTATCACGAAAATCCATTCCAATGTTTTTCCAAACCTTTACCGCCACAGCGCCTTTATCAAAACTACTTTTAAGAGACGTTATCACATTACTCCCCCATTGCTCATCGTTCCAATCTCTCATTGAGAAGGTACTGGCAAAGGCTAAAACGTTAGGATGCTGTGCTTTAAACTCTGTCGTTATAGCTAATTGCTTATCAATGCCAGGGAAATCAGGATAATCAACATTTATACTAAGTAACTTAAAATTGTTTTTTATTGCTAACTCAATAAATGCGCTATTACTACTATTTGTATGTACGTGAGCATCAATTTTATTAACCGCTAAAAAATCATTCAAACTATAAAATTCTTCAGCAGCATAAGCAGGATTAATAGCCATCAACCCGGTTGCTGTACTTAAAGCTAAGGTCTTTATTCCCCAGGATTTGAGTCGTTGTGCAATTTTCATAATATTCATTCCCATCTCGTATTTATTATTGCACCAATCTACAACGAAACAAATTGAAATACAATGAACTTATTTTAGTTATAAAAACCTATCTAAAAAACAACTAGATACACACAAAGCAATCAAAAAACACTTACATCAAACAACAAAAACAATAAAACGAAACAAATAAGCATTTACCAATGACTTTTTTTGTTTCATAATGATCGAAACATTGAAACTCACACCTAAACAAAGTGAAACGAATTTAAGGCCAAAAGAATGAAAGCAATACTCGATATAGTGAAAAAGCATAAAGAGGGAGTTCCTTTAGGTATTTATTCTGTGTGTTCAGCACATCCTCTAGTAATACAAGCTGCTTTAGAGCTTGCATTAACAACTGATACATATGCCTTAATAGAAGCAACATCGAATCAAGTAAATCAAGATGGTGGCTATACAGGCATGCAACCTGCCGACTTTAGAGAGCTAGTTTTTACTATTGCAGATAAAGTTAAATTACCGAGAGATAAAATAATTTTAGGTGGCGATCATTTAGGTCCAAATTGCTGGCAGAGCCTTACAGCAGAAGTTGCTATGCAAAAATCAGAAATACTTATTGCAGAATATGTGAAAGCTGGTTTTAAGAAGATTCATTTAGATTGTTCAATGTCTTGCTCTGATGATCCTATTCCATTAAGTGACGAAACAGTTGCTGGTCGTGCCGCAAAATTATGTCAAATAGCTGAAAAAGCATGGAAAGAAACTGGCGGCGAAGCACCTGTATATATTATAGGAACTGAAGTTCCTGTTCCGGGCGGCGCTACAGAAGAATTAGATGAACTTGAAGTAACCTCTCCAGATGCAGCAAAACAAACCATTTTGGCTCATAAAACAGTGTTTGATGCTCATGGTCTTGAGGCCGTTTGGCCTAGAATTGTCGCATTAGTTGTTCAACCTGGTGTAGAGTTTGATCATCATAAAGTGATTGATTATCAAGATACTAAAGCTAAAGAATTAAGTGAGTTTATTAATAGCCAGCCTCATATGATCTTCGAAGCTCATTCAACAGATTATCAAACAGAAAATAACTTAAGCAATTTAGTACGCGATCATTTCGCTATTTTAAAAGTTGGTCCTGGTGTTACCTTTGCGCTTCGTGAAGCTTTATGGGCATTAGATCAAATTGAACAAGAATGGTTAGCGGCAGACCAAACGTCTAACTTGAAAGCAACAATGAAAAAGGTAATGAAAGACTTACCTAAATATTGGCAGCCTTATTATACCAGTGAAGGCCAACAGTTAGAGCTTGATTGTCAATATAGCTTAAGTGATCGTGTTCGTTATTACTGGCCTCAAACTCAGGTATTAAACGCTTATAAAGTGATGTCTGATAATTTTGAAAACAAGTCAGTACCATTAACATTATTAAGCCAATACTTGCCGCTTCAATACCAAGCAGTAAGAGCGGGTGAAATTACAGCAACAGTAGAAAAAATAGTTATTCATCATATTAACGCAGTACTTAAGCAATACTTAAATGCATGTAGACCTGCCAACGTTTAAACAGTAAGGAAAGTAAATGAAATATTTAGATATTAGCGAAGAAAAGCTAACGACACTCGGCGGGTTTTGGACTGCAAAAGAAATTAGCCAACAACCAACATCTTGGTTAAATGCACAAGGAATCATTGAAAAAAATGCAAGTACAATAGAGGCATTTTTAGCACCTTTGATTGCCGATAGTGATTTACGTATCATCCTCACAGGTGCTGGTACTTCAGCTTTTGCTGGTGGTAGCATTGCTCCTGCATTATCAGAAAAATTAAATCGCACCGTAGAAGCTATAGCCACTACAGATATCGTATCTAATCCTTCACAATTTTTATTAAAAGATAAGCCAACATTAGTTGTATCTTTTGCTCGTTCAGGTAATAGCCCTGAAAGCGTAACAGCCGTTGAAATTGCGTCAGAATTAGTAACAAACTGTTATCACTTAGTTGTTACTTGTAACGAATCAGGCCTTTTATTTAAGCACTGTCAAAACAACGATAAATGTTTAGCTATACTGATGCCTGCAGAAACAAACGATCAAAGCTTTGCTATGACATCTAGTTTCACATCAATGATGTTTACAGCACTAACTGTACTAACAAAAAATGAAGACTTAGCTAAAAATGCTCAATTGATTGGTGATTCTGCACAACAAGTCATTAATCAATACAATGATTTATTAAAATCGATGGCGAATAGAAAATACAGCCGAGTAGTATTTTTAGGTAGTGGTGGTTTAAAAGCATTAGCTGAAGAGTCAGCGTTAAAGTTACTTGAATTAACTGACGGACAAACGGTTGCCGTTTATGATTCTCCTTTAGGTTTCCGTCATGGTCCTAAAACCATAGTAAATAGCGATACTTTAGTCGTTATTTACATGTCTAACGACAGCTACACAAGAAAGTATGATCTTGATTTATTAGCAGAATTACGCAATGACGGTGAAGTAGGACAAGTTGTTGCTATTACCACTCAAAAAGATGCCAGTATTGATGGCGATCATATCTTTATTAATCATGATGCTGCATTAACAGATAGCTTATTAATTTTCCCATACATTGTCTGTGCTCAAATTTATGCTTTTCATCATGCATTAGCACTTCAAAACAAACCAGATACGCCAAGTGTTTCTGGTACAGTAAACCGTGTTGTTCAAGGCGTGATCATTCATCCATTGAATGCATAAGTTTTAGCGCTAAGTTACAAAAGAAAAAGGAAAAACAGATGTATTTAGGTATAGACGGTGGTGGTACAAAAACAGCTTTTATCATCATTGATAAAGCAGGAAAAGTACTCGCGCAACATGAGGAAACCACTTCGTATTATATCGAAATAGGTTTGGACGGTTTAAAAACATTACTCGTTAACGGCGTAATTAAAACACTGATAAAAGCAAAATTATCAGCTGACCAAATAGATTACGCCTTTTTCGGGTTACCCGCTTATGGTGAAGATAGCCAAGTAATTGATCAAATAACCGCTATTCCATCTGAACTGTTTCCTATTAGTAAATACATTTGCGGTAACGACATGATACCCGGTTGGGCATCTGCATTAGGCTGTAAAAATGGTATTAACATTGTTGCTGGAACAGGTTCAATAGCTTACGGCGAGTTTAATGGTACTCAAGCTCGTTGTGGTGGTTGGGGTGAAGTGTTTAGTGATGAAGGTTCTGCTTATTGGGTGGCAAAATTAGGTCTTGAAGCTTTTACTCGTATGAGTGACGGCAGACTTGAACAAGGACCTCTTTATACGTTAATTAAATCTCATTTTAACTTAACTAACGATCTTGATATTTGTGGTGTAGTTTTAAATCAATGGCAAGCATCAAGAAGTAAAATAGCCCAGTTATCGGTCATTGTTGCGGATGCCGCTTTAGCTGGAGATACAACGGCTTTAGCTATTTTTGATAAAGCTGCACAAGAACTAACATTAATTATTGAAAGCACACGTAAACAGCTTGGATATAAAGAAGATGAAGAAGTTATAGTGTCATACTCTGGCGGTGTTTTTAATGCCAAAGATTTGATCCTAAAACCTTTAAATAAATACTTATCTGAAGCAGTCGGTTGCTTTACATTAGTAAAACCTAAATACCAACCTGTTATTGGCTCTGCACTTTACGCAGCCAAGTTAAATGGTCATCAATTTTCATCTGATGATTTAACAGCATTAGAAAATTAAGCCAAATAACTTAAACAGATTTACATAATAAATATAAGGGTAAGTAATGAGCTCAGCAGATAATAATCTAGAAGGATCTATACATTCTTCAAAAGGAAAAAGCAGTAAATATAGTTGGTTAACATTTTCAATATTAACCATCGTATTATGGGGGACTTGGGGCGCATTAATATCAATTCCTGAAGGAAATAACTTCCCTGCTGAACTAGGTTTTATTATGTGGGCATTGTCTATGGGAGTTACGGCTTTTTTTGCTTTAAAGTCAGCTAACTTTAAATTAGATAAAAGTGCGTTTTCAATCATTTTTGGTTCTATTATCGGATTATTAGGTGGTATTGGGCAGTTAATTTTATATTCTGGGGCTATCGCCAATGGTCCCGCTTATTTAATCTTTCCTATTATTGCACTTGCCCCCGTTGTTACTATTTTAATGTCATTAGTTTTGCTAAAAGAGCGAGCTGGCAAAAAGGGCTGGATTGGTATTGCATTGGCACTTATTGCTGTACCTTTTTTAAATTATTCTGAACCTGGTGCTGGCGCTGAATATTCTGGTTGGTTTCTGTATGCATTATTAGTATTTCTTGCTTGGGGTGTTCAAGGTTACTTTATCAAATATGCTAATGAAAAAATTGCCGCTGAAAGTATCTTCTTTTATATGGCACTAACCAGCTTATTATTATGTCCTATCGCATGGTTTATGGTGGACTCTCCAGCTTCTGCAAATTGGAATTGGGACGGTGCTGGTTTAGCTTTTGCTATTGGCTTATTAAACTCTTTTGGTGCCCTATTCTTAGTATTTGCTTTTAGATACGGCAAAGCTATTGTCGTTAGCCCGTTGGTTAATTGCTTACCGCCAATCATTACCAGTATTTTATCATTAATTATGTTGTCTGTTCTGCCTGCACCTATTGTTGCTATTGGTATGTTAATCGCCTTAGTTTCAGCTTACTTCTTAGCTTTTGATAATTAACTCAACACTCACCTGCTTGTTTAAAGTTAACTCCCCCCGGTTAACGAGATTTAGCCCAAATAACTTGGGTTAGATCGCCTCATTAGTTTTATTTTTATTTCGTGAACAACCAATAAAATAACTTTACTCCCCTGATGTAAAATAGAAGAAACAAGCGTTAAACAAAGGTGAATAATATGTCTAATATGTCTAATATTACAGAATATTAGACAATATCCTTTTTATCTAACAACCCTTGGTTTACTAATCGCGTGAGAATAACAGCACACTTTTCTTTAAAAACATCTCTTAGTAATCGTACAACAGGCGTTATAGATTGTTTGCTAGGACACACTAACCATAATTCTGTCATAGTCGTTTTATATTCAGGCATAACTTTCACAAGACGCCCAGACAAAAGATCCTCAGAGATGTCTAAACAAGACTTAAACGCCAAACCTTTACCATCAACACACCAACGCCTCACTAAATCACCGTCGTTGGAAGCCCGATTGCCCAGCACTCTTATTTTGAATTCTTCTTCTTCGCGCGTAAAACGCCATGTATCGTTTACGACATCTTTAAGTTGATAAAACAATCCATTATGCTCAGCTAGATCGTGGGGATGTTTTGGTGTTCCATTTTTCTCTAAATACTCTGGTGCTGCACATAACAGCCGAGGCACATTACAAATTTTAAACCCGTAAAGATTTGAATCCGATGGATAGCCATAACGTAAGGCAATATCAATCGAGTCTCGGTATAGATCAATATTGCTGTCACTAATACTTAATTTTAAATTAACTTTAGGGTGAGCTTCTAAAAACTCATCAAGCCATACTGCTGCTAAGTTACGACCAAAATCTGACGATGAAGCAATACGCAGTTCGCCATCTATTACATCAAGATCATCACGCATATTCTTTTTAGCTTGATCTAGTGTTAAGAGTGCTTGCTGACATTGAGGAATATACCGTTCTCCAGCACTTGAAAGTCTTAACTGTCGAGTTGTTCTAACAAACAAATCTTTACCTAAAGCTTTTTCTACACGTTTAATCGCTGCACTAGCTGTCGCCGTTTGCATGTTTAAACTTTTAGCTGCCGCGGTGATGCCTTTAAACTCAGCTACTTTTAATACAACCTGTAAATCTTCTAACAGCATATTGTCAAATTATTTTTGATAATGTTCTAATTATTATGCTGTTTATCTTTGTTAAATGAAACCCTATTATGTTGTCATGAGTTACACATTGAATAACAAAATTTTAAATTAACCATTTAAATAACTTTATTGGAGTTACACCTATGAAAGCTGTTGGATATAAAGAATCGTTACCTATTAATGAAGCTGAATCGTTAATGAATATTGAATTACCGCAACCAAAAGCTACAGGTCGCGATATTTTGGTAAAAGTAAATGCGATAGCTGTAAACCCTGTTGATTATAAAATTAGAACACGAATGTCAGCGGAAGAAGGTGAATATAAAGTACTTGGTTGGGATGCTGTTGGTGAAGTATTTGAGAAAGGCGATCAAGCATCTAAATTTGAAATTGGTGATAAAGTTTATTATGCAGGCGCTCTAGCTCGTCAAGGTAGTAATGCAGAATATCAATTAGTAGATGAGCGTATTGTTGGCTTTAAACCAAAAAGCTTGTCTGATGTAGAAGCAGCGGCTTTACCTTTAACAACAATTACTGCGTACGAACTTTTGTTTGAACATTTAGCTATTAAACAGCAAGAAGCAGGTTCAAATGCTAAATCTAATGAAGTTATTTTAGTCGTAGGCGCTGCAGGTGGTGTTGGTTCTATTCTTATTCAATTAGCAAAAGCAATTACAGGAGCTACCGTTATCGCGACAGCTTCTCGTGAAAGCTCACAGGCTTGGGTTAAAGAATTAGGCGCTGATTATGTGGTAGATCATACTAAGCCATTAAAACCTCAAATAGATGTATTAAATATTGGTTCTGTAACTCATGTAGCAAGTTTGAATGGTACAGGTAGCTACTTTGATAGCTATATAGAACTACTCGTTCCGTTTGGTAAAATTGCCTTAATTGACGATCCTTCAGAAAGCTTAGATGTAATGAAGCTTAAATTGAAAAGTTTATCTCTTCATATTGAATTTATGTTTGCACGTGCGATGTTTGACGCGAGTGATATTGAAGAGCAAAGCCACTTACTTAATAAAGTAGCAGACCTTATTGATAAAGGTTTTGTAAAAACAACTGTAGGTAAAAGCTTAGGAACGATTAATGCAGAAAATCTTAAACTAGCACATAAAGAATTAGAAGCAGGAAATTCGATAGGTAAAATTGTTTTAGAAGGCTTCTAACCAATATTAAGCGAATATCTCGTTAAATAATCACTAATATATGGCTGTTCGACGAAGACACATAGGCTAAAAAATAAAGGCACGATTAACTTATACTGTTAATCGTGCCTTTTAGTATTAGACGTTAAAAGGTTAGTTTAGGTAAACTCTTAACATAACGGCTTGATGTGAGATAACCTCGGCTTCATAACTTTTTGGAAATTCGCCCATATCTTTATGTTTCCATAAATCTCTAACGCTAACTTTATCTGATTTCAGTCCGAGATCTTCAATCCAGTTAACCGATATAACTTCCGTTTCGCTACCTCGATTTAACATAGCAATTCCCCAACTTCCGTCAGACATTTCTTTAGCTAAAATATGAATGTTTCCAACTTTCTTTATGGTTTTTGCTTGTTTACCTAAAGGGTCTTGATTTAACGCGATCACTTCTTTGTTGGTAAGTGTTTCTAAAGTATAAGCATCTAAATTACGTACATCAGTACCTGTTAATAAAGGTGAAGATAAAATAGACCACAAACTAAAGTGTGTTCTGTATTCAATGTTTGATGCGCCAGCACCAACAAGCTCTTTGCTTTTCCCATTAAGACCAACAATCAACATATCGAAATCATTCCACTGACCTGGCATGTTGTATCCATCAAGTCCTTCACCACGATCCAGCATATCTAATACATCAAAATAGTAACCTTCTCTATTTTCTGGAAAATCAAAATCATCAGAAATGTCTTGTCCTACTCGCCAGTGATTAGCGCCTATATCACCTGCCCATTCCCATATATCAGTCCAACCACAATGACAGGCGTGTAAAACGATATCTTTAGGATTATCAATAAGCGGTTTCGACATTTTATAAAATACTTCTTGTACTTCACTTTTACTCGATTTTTCATGAGAACAACACGCATCATATTTCAAATGATCAACATCCCACGAAGCAAACATATCAGCATCTTGTTTTTCGTGACCTTGGCTACCAGCATAACCCGCGCAAGTTGTTTCACCAGGACCTGAGTAGATCCCTAACTTCATACCTTTTTTATGCGCATATTCAGATAAGTACTTAATACCACGTGGAAACTTTTCTTTATCGTAATCCAAAGGTTTGTTTGTTCGCTTACCTTTATCTTGTTGCCAACCATCGTCTAAGTTGACATAAATATAACCTGCATCTCTCATACCGTTTTCAACCATAACGTCTATGGTTTCAATAATCAGTTGCTCATTAATTTCAACGCCGAACTGGTTCCAACTACTCCATCCCATAGGTGGTGTTTTAGCCAAACCATTATTAAGCTTTTCAAAGGCAAAGGTGTTTTCTTTGGCTGACGCTAGTTGAACTTGTCCTACCAAAAAGGTCATAGACAACGCCAAAACAGTAAGTAGTTTAAAAGTACGCGAACAGGTTATAAATTTCATATATTTTCCTAACAATAGGTGTAAAGAGTTTTAACTATGATCAAACAACTAAAACATAGTAAATGAAATAATCGAAAGGGTAAAGAGAAAACAAAAAGAAACATAACAAAACACACAGGTGGTTTTTAGTTAAAATATATAAGTGAGATTAGCAAAATAAATTCGTACTTATATTGATTTTAAATACCAGAATATTCTTATAAAACAGATAAATATAAATAACATTCTATTTTAAAAAATTAGATAAAATGCAAACATGAGTGAATTATTTATGGCTTATATACCACTTACTATATTTTTAGTTACAGTTACTCATTATTTTTGCAATATTCGCCTAAATCATATTAAAAGTTTCACTTCAATGTTTCGCCTGTTACAATAATGACCAGATAATTAAATGTATTTAGAGAAATAATTAATGCGAGATACAAGCGCTAGACGTAAAAAAATCATTGGTCTACTTAATGAAAATGGTAGTGTGCAAGTACAGCAACTATCTAATCTCTTTAATATTTCAACCGTTAGCATCCGAAAAGATTTAAAATTTTTAGAACAACGTGGTGTGGTAACACGTACATATGGCGGCGCTTTTTTAAATTCAGAAAGTAGTGAAACAACTGAAACTAACATTCATTTAAAAGAAAAACTTAATGTTGATAGTAAGTGTAAAATTGCACAAGCTGCTGCTGATATGATCTGTGAAGGTGATTCGATAATTCTTGATTCAGGTACAACGACTAAAAGAATTGCCGAACAGCTAGCCGACAAAGAAAATATTACGGTTATCACTAACGATTTAAATGCGATTAATTCTATTACTAATTATCCGAATGTTGAATTAGTGGTGTTGGGTGGTACATTGCGTCGTAAAAGTATGTATTTCCATGGCACACAAGCAGAAAAAACCTTAAAAGAATTACATGCTGACAAGCTATTTTTAGGCGTTGATGGCTTTCACATGGATAAAGGCATAACCACACACTTTGAAGCAGAAGCAACGCTAAACAGAATTATGTGTAGCGCGGCAAGTGAAGTTATTGTTGTTGCCGACTCATCAAAATTTAATAAAGTGTGTTTATATAAAATTATCGAACCATCAAATGTGAGTAAACTAATAACAGACTCAGGTATTTCTGCTGAATTTAAAGAAAGCCTGATTAACATTGGTATCGAAGTGATAGTGGTTGATCAATAAATATTTGCATGTCAGATTAAGTTATTTATTTAGAATATTACAGCTATCTACAATCTTTCACATAATGATTTAGATAGCTTAAACCCTTACTATATTTTCACATCAATAGCCTTTAAACTTTGCTTTCATCCTGTTTTAATTAAGCATTCTCATTATCACGGATCAAAATACCAACCTTTACTATTATTCCCTCTGACACTGCTATAGTATTCGCCCTCGTGTTATACCAAATTGATTAATTAACTACTCATTTTTAATGGTTAAAATTAATAAGACTACGTTATAAAATTTATAAGTAGAATAACTACTTACTAAGTTTTATGTCTTGTAATTATCCATTTTTCCCATGCAAGAATAGCTCGTTTAATTAATCAATTAGTATTACTAACGAACATAAAAATATAACTATAAAATCTTACCTCGAATAATTATTTAAAACGATACGAGCAGTTTCTCTTTATTATGCTAAAGTCTAATAAAGATTTTTCGTTAATTCATTTATACTTAATAAACTATATCCTAAGGAATATTCTTATGATTCAGCCAGAAAAAATTATAATAGCTGATGACCATCCTTTATTTAGACAAGCTTTATTGGGGACTTTAAAATCAAAATTTATTGATACCGCTTGGCTAGAGGCACAAACAATACCTGAACTTGAACAACAATTGACGAGTCACAGCGACAGCGATTTGCTTTTGCTTGATTTGAACATACCTGGTGCTCATGGTTTTAATACCTTGATACATGTACGAAATCATTTTCCACAAATACCTGTGGTGATTGTTTCTGCGCATGAAGATCAAGAAACCATCAGTAAATCAATGGAGTTTGGCGCTGCAGGTTTCATTCCAAAATCAACACCTGTTGACCTTATTTTTACGGCGATTCAACAAGTGTTATTTGGAAATGTATGGGTTCCAGAAGCTTTTCAAGCGCTTGAAAATGATCATGAAAGTACAGATATATCAACACGTGTTGCAAGTTTAACTCAGCAACAATATAAAATTTTGTTGATGTTTGCCCAAGGCTTACTAAACAAGCAAATAGCTTACGACTTACATGTTTCTGAGGCGACAATAAAAGCGCACGCAACAGCAATTTTTCGCAAGTTAAATGTACGTAATCGCACACAAGCGGTTATCGCGATCAGTCAATTAGATATTGCAGAAGTTAACCTTAAATAATCTAAGCTATAGATAAGCGATGCACATTAATATAACGAGTTAAGCTAAAACAGTGAACTCGTTATTATAGAAAACCTTTAAGATAAGTAATTGTCTTGAAGGTTTTTTGCTAATTTAGCACTCATCATTGCTCGTAAGGCTGCTGGTTTCACTATCTTTCTCATAAAACCTACATCGGCTTGTTCGGCTTTAATATCAACTTCGCTCTCAGTAGCCGCAGTGATCAATATAGCAGGTAAATAGTATGGACAACGTTCACGTATTTGCGCAATAAGCGTTAAACCATCCTCATTATTATTTAACTGATAATCAGCCAATAAAATTCTAACGCTCTCGCCCTCTTCATCAAAAATTTGATTGGCTGAATCATAAGAATCTGCAGTTAGCACGTTACATTGCCAAGCTTCTAAAAGCGCCACCATACCTGCTAATACATCAGGATCGTTATCAATACATAACACAGTAACGTCTTTAAACCCTGTACTTATGATAGGTGCGTTTGCTTTTCGAATATTACCTGCAACGGCTTTTTCAACCAGTAAGGTAAATTTACAACCTTGATCCTCTTTCGATTTAAGCTCTAAGCTGTGACCCAACAGTTGAGCTAAACTTTGCGTAATGTTTAAACCAAGCCCTAAACCTTGAGTGGATTGACGGCTTGAAGTGTCTAATTGCGTGAACTGTTCAAATACCAATAATTGTTTATCTTCTGGAATACCTGGGCCGTTATCTAAAACTTGAATATTTACAGAGTCACCGACAACCCGAGCACCTAATAAAACCTTACCTGAACTGGCATAACGAAAAGCATTGCCTATAAGGTTTTGTAGTATTCTGCGGAGTAAGCGTTTGTCTGACTTTATCCATGCAGAGCTTCCGACAACACGAAAATCTACTTCAGCTTCAACAGCAGAAGCTGAAAACTCTTGAGCTAAGTTATCAAACAGTTCATTAACTTTAAAAATTTCTAACTGTGGTTTGATGTTGCCACTTTCAATGCGAGCGATTTCACTTAAATCAGATAACAAATCACTAGCCACTTTCAAAGAGCGATCAATATTATTGACTTGTCGTTCTTGCACCGGATTTAGATTTTTTTGATCCGCTAAAGCTGAAGTGAAAAGTCGAGCCGCTTCTAAAGGTTGCATCAAATCATGGCTACAGGCTTTCAAATATTGGCTCTTTTTAATATGAGCTTCTTCAGCTTTATATCGTGCACTCGCTAAGGCTTCATTAACTTGTTCAAGCTTCTGTGTACGCTCTTGTACTATGCTTTCTAAATCTAAGTTAGCGTCCTTTAATACTCGCTCAGCTTGTCGATAAGCCGTAACATCAGAGAACATCATAACAAAGCCGCCATCAGGTAAAGGGTTACCTTCAATACGGATAGATTTACCATTTTTGTACATGCGTTCTGTAGAGTGCGGGCTACCTTTACGTAAGTATTCAAGACGTTTATTAACGGCCTCGGTTACGCCATTTGAGCCAAATAAGCCTCGTTTACCATTATATCTAAGTAGATCTTCAATCGGACACCCGACATAAACTAGCTCTTTTGGATAATCAAAAAAGTCGATGTACTTTTTGTTCCACGCCACTATTTTTAAATCAGCATCAATCACCGAAAAACCTTGGCTGGCATTTTCTATCGCACTCTGTAATAAGTTACGACTGTATTTTTGGCGATGAGTTGAAGCTTCTTCAACCAAAACAGTAAGCTCATCTAGCGCTATGTCTCGACCTTCTAATGCTGAATACAATACTAATCGCGCAGAAGAAGCCCCCATAACACTCGCTAATGTATTTTCGGTATGTTCAAGTAGCATTTGATTGTAGGTGTTATTACCCACTTTCATTTCAAGGGTTTTACGTTGAAATTCATCAAAGCTCGTACCCGTTTTCTCTTCCCCTACAAAACGTGAAACAAGCAGTTCTAGCTCACGAAAATCAAGATGACGATACTTTTGTGAAGTCAGCACTTTAGGGGATTGCCATTCTAAAAATATTGACGCTTGCACACGCTCTTGCACACTCTGTCGACTGACCTGCGACAAGCTCCAAATAACAAACACATTTACCGTTAAGCTGACTAAGGTTGCCATGCTGCTAGCAGGAATAATTCCGTCAGAAAATGGTGGAATATATAAACCAAATTGCGGTAAAAAGTTAAACATTAGCCACAACATAAAGCCAACTAATATACCTGCATATACTCCAGTTAAAGTTGCTCTACGCCAATAAAAGGCGGCAACCAATGCAGGTGTTAGTTGTGCAAAAGCACCAAAAGCAATTTCACCTAATGATGATAAAGTATCTGATGGCAGCATTAGCGAAACACCAAAACCTAAAAAGATAACGCTGAATACTAAAAACTTACGAATATAAAGTAGGCGCTGTCTAAAGCTGTCGTAATCAACATTACTGGACTTTTTAGCACGATATAAATGAGGGAAAACAATTTCGTTACTGAGCATGGTACTTAACGCGATAGCAGAAATAATCACCATAGAGCTAGCAGATGATATGGCGCCAAGGAAAGTTAATAGCGTTAACCATGTTTGATCTTTTAAGCTTGGTAAAAATAATACATAAGCGTCTGAAGGAACACTATCGCCTAATAGTAGCTGCCCAGCTAAACCTAACGGCACAGCAAATAATGCAAATATAAATAAATATAAAGGGAATAAGCGACGACTGAGGTGTATGTTTTTTTCTTCTTTTAACTCAACCACCATCACTTGAAACTGACGAGGTAAAGATAAAAAAGCCGCCATAGTGATAACTAACATCGCCAGTACCGAAGCAATACTCGGCAAGCTAAATTGGTCTTCAAGGTTAATAGTTACACTTGTTTGTTCCCATAAATCTGCAGGTGAATCGAAAAGGAAAAAAGTAACAAACACACCAACCGCTAAAAATGCAAACAGCTTAACTAACGACTCAAATGCTATCGCCAGCATAATGCCGGGGTGACGCTCCGTTACATCAATGTTTCTAATACCAAAAACTATTGTAAACCCCGCTAGCACTAAGCTAATGGCTAATCCTAGCTGCCAATGGTTAAAGTCTTGCTCGGCTTGTAATTGTGTAAACGAATAAACAATCGCTTTAAGCTGTAAAGCGATATACGGCATGGTTCCCACTAAAGCCACTAAGGTGACTAAAACCGCGAGTTTATGCGACTTACCATAACGAGCTGCCAATAAATCAGCAATAGAGGTTAAGTTTAACTTTAAGCTAACTCGAATAATGCGTTGTATGAAAGGCCAAGCAAAAAAGAAGAGGAAAATAGGACCTAAATAAATAGGTAAATGAGAAAGAATATTATTAGCTGTTTGCCCTGTTGTTCCCAAAAAACTCCACGAAGTACAATAAACCCCAAGTGTTAAGGCGTAAATACTCGATTGGTAACGTTCTAGAAGTTTATTGCGATATTTGTCTCCAATAAAAGCAATTAAAAATAATAAGCAAATGTAAAAGAAGCTTAATGTTGTTAATTGCCAATTGGGAAACATAGGTATTCTCTTGTAATTAGATAACTAAATAATAGATGGTTACAGTGCTTCATCTTATTGTATTTTAATCATTATGAGTAAACTACTGTAAGTTTTATCTATTACATGGTGTTAGTTGTAAATTCACTGATATATTGACCACCTTTAATATTAGTAATTAAACGTAGCTTATATTTAGATCCTTTAGCTGATGCAAGTTCTCTTAAAGCCGTTGGGCTTTTCCAATAATAAGGACTCTCTTTCATGCCTAAAGGATGTGCAGTTACTTCTTCATCGTTACTCACTAAGAACAAGGTTGCGGTATCTAATGGGAAAGTAGAATTAACTGTTGTTATACCAGCCTCATCATAAATGTTCACTTCAAATTCGCCAGATTTCAAAATACAGCTTTTATTAATAACATCGCAATTACCCGCTGGCTCTAATTGAAAAACACGATTTTTTTCTGCTTGGTTTTCAACATATAAGTCAGAAGCAATATATCCACCTAGAATAAGAAAAGGGGCAACTAATAATGCAAGTTTAGTGTGTTTATTCATAAAATAATGATGCTCTTATCTGAAAGTTAAAAGGTTAAAAAATAAAAGGCTAGGCGATAAATCGTCTAGCCTCATTCTAGCTTCACATTACACTAAGTGACTAGTGATCGTGTGATGCTTCAATCTTACCATAAGGGCTACGGAAGTTATCAACCATTGCCTGAATATGAGCTGGAGCTGGACCTGTAAATCTTACCACGATAAACGCTACCGCAAAGTTTACAAGAGCACCGACTGCACCAAACGCATTCGGTGAAATACCGAAGAACCAATCTGGACCCATATCACCTAAGAATGATGTACCTGGAATAAACATGATGCCTTTATGTTGGAATACATACAACATAGTTACACCGATACCAGAACACATACCCCATACAGCAGCTGGACCACTCATTTTCTTAGCGAATATACCCATCATTAGTGCAGGAAATATTGACGAGGCAGCCAAGCCGAATGCTAAGGCGACCGTTCCAGCGGCGAAGCCAGGAGGATGCAGCCCGAGATAACCGGAGATCAGAATAGCAATTGTCATCACAATCCGCCCCGCTAGTAACTCGTTTTTATCGGACAAGTCTGGTGTTAACACCCCTTTCATTAAATCATGAGAGATAGAGGATGATATCGCCAACAATAAACCGGCGGCGGTTGATAACGCGGCAGCCAAACCACCAGCAGCTACTAATGCAATCACCCAGTTAGGTAAGTTAGCAATAGCTGGGTTAGCAAGTACCATAATGTCTTGGTCAACTTTAACCATTTCATTAGTTTCTTTATCAGCTACATAAGTAATTTTACCATCGCCATTCTTATCTTCAAACTTCAATAAGCCAGTTTTTTCCCAATCTTTAAACCATTGTGGACGTGCTTCGTATTCAAGATTTTGACCCGCAGCAGGTTCTATAGTATTCATTAGGTTTAAACGAGCCATTGCACCAACAGCTGGAGCAATTGTATAAAGTAATGCGATAAATACTAAAGCATAACCAGCAGATGAACGAGCAGCTTGTACAGATGGAACAGTGAAGAAACGCATGATTACATGAGGTAAACCAGCAGTACCAATCATTAACGACATAGTATATGCGAACATGTTTAACGTGCCGCCTAAGTTGTCAGTGGTATATTCTTTAAAGCCTAAATCAGTAACAACCAGATCAAGTTTATCAAGTAAGTAAACACCGCTACCATCAGCAAGTGTAGAACCTAAACCTAACTGTGGAATTGGGTTACCTGTTAATTGTAGAGAGATAAATACTGCAGGAATTGTATAAGCAAAGATTAGTACACAATATTGAGCAATCTGTGTGTAAGTAATACCTTTCATACCACCTAGTACAGCGTATACCCAAACAACGCCCATACCTATGCCTAAACCTAAACCGTAATCAACTTCTAAGAAGCGAGAGAAAGCAACACCTACACCTTTCATTTGACCGATGATGTAAGTTAACGAAGCGATAATTAAACAAATAACAGCAACAATACGTGCAGTTTTTGAATAGTAACGATCCGAAATAAATTCTGGAACTGTAAACTTACCGTGTTTACGCATGTAAGGAGCTAAAAGCATGGCGAGTAATACATAACCGCCCGTCCAACCCATTAAAAATACTGAACCACCGTAACCTAAGAAAGCAATTAAACCAGCCATTGAAATAAACGACGCTGCGCTCATCCAATCGGCACCAATTGCCATACCATTTTGTAACGGTGTTATATCTCCCCCTGCAACATAAAAGTCACTTGTAGAACCCGCACGAGCCCACCAAGCAATTGCAAAATATAAAGCAAATGAACCAAAAACTGCAATATACGTATATAGTTTTAACTCATCCATTATGACTCCTCCACATTATATTTTTTATCTAGTTTGTTCATTTTAGCTGAGTACCAAAAAACTAATGCAACAAATGTGTAAATTGAACCCTGTTGTGCAAACCAGAAACCTAGCTTGTATCCACCTAATCGAAATTCATTTAATGGCTCGACAAGTAATATGCCTAAACCAAATGAGACGACAAACCAAATGACAAGACTAATAAATATTAAGCGCAGATTTTCCTGCCAATATGTAGTTTCACCTTCCATCATTTTCTCCTAGCAATTGAGCGTTTCTTATTTTTATACGCCAAGTTAACAAATAGTTATGTTGAGAAAGGTTAAATATTCATGATTAATGTCTAATGAAAAAATCATTAAAGTCTCAGGGAATACTAAGCCTATCTATTTTATCTCCATACAACCTCAAGAGGCGAGTTTCGGATGAATCCTGCATCTTGAGGTGGCATGGGTATCAACACTAACAAGCTTTTTTGAATTGGAGTATTACACTTTAGTCTAAACCTCACGGTTTATTGTTGACGGGCTACCACCAATAGGACTAGTTTATTGGCAAGTACTGCGCTGCATGGCTAATAAATACGTTTGTTTGCTTAATAAAAAAGCACTTAGATCTAGGTGGAATTATTTAATGGAAAATAAGATATGAGCAACGAACTCGCTGACATAAGAGGATTTTTAAAGCTAATCCCACCTTTTGACTTACTCCCAGATTCGTTATTAGACACCGTAGTAAAAGAAATAAGCATTTGTTATTTACGTAAACAAGAAGATTTACCGCCTGATGAATTGTCAGCAGAAACTTTATTTGTTTTAAGAAAAGGCGCGTTAAGCTACTACTCATCTGAAAATGAACTGTTAGGTATGTTTAGCGAAAGTGATATTTGTACTCTGTATTGTCATGCACAAACAAACATCGAGATAAGATTATGCAGTAACGAAGATACCTTACTGTACGCGTTGCCCTATCCCGCACTACAAGAAATATTGCATGACTTCCCTGACGTTATCGCTTTCTTTGAACAAAGTGCTGAGCAACGTTTACATAAAAAAATGACTCGAGTAAATGAAGACGCCATTATTTCATCGTCATTAATGAATACACCTATTACGCATTTTTATCATACGCCTGTCGCTAGTATCGATCATAAAAGTACTATTCAAGAAGCCGCTATATCAATGACTGAACAAGGCTATTCTTGCTTAATTATTTTAGAAGAAGACAATTTTATCGGCATAGTTACCGACAAAGACATACGCCGTCGTTGTGTCGCAAAAGGCTTATCTCTTAGCCAGCCAATAAGCGATATCATCACAAAAAATCCAACGACACTTGATGTAAACAGTAATGCTTACGACGCTTTAATGTTGATGACGGGAAAACATATCCATCACCTACCTGTTACCAATCAAGGTAAATTAGAGGGCATGTTAACGGTTACCGACCTGATGAATTATGAAGGCCAACACGCCGTTAACTTAACCAGTATTATTCATAAAGCGACAACGGTAAGCGAGCTAGCAAAAATAAGTACCATGATACCTAAATTACAAATACGCATGGCTAAGCTAGGTACAACAGCAGATCATGTGGGAAAAAGTATCAGCGCAATTACGATGGCATTCACTATACGTTTAATTGAAATGGCTGAAAAATTATTAGGCCCTGCGCCTGTACCTTATGCTTGGTTAGCTGCAGGTTCACAAGCTCGGCAAGAACAACTTGCTCATTCAGACCAAGACAATGCCTTGATCATATCTGATGATATAAAGCCAGAGGATCAAGCTTGGTTTTTTGACCTCGCGACTTTTGTTTCTGATGGCTTAGCTGCTTGTGGGTTTATTTATTGCCCTGGCGATATTATGGCAACGAATCAAAAATGGCGACAACCGCAAAAAATATGGCACCGCTATTTCGACGAGTGGGTAAATACACCAAGCTCAGCCTCTTTATTAAACGCCAGCATATTTTTTGATTTAACTACGGTTTATGGAGACACATCATTACTTGAAAATGTTCGTTCTGGTATGTTAGAAAAAACCAAACGAAGCACTATGTTTATCGCGCATCTATCGAAAAACGCTTTAAGATTAAAACCGCCTTTAGGTTTTTTCCGAGACTTTGTACTTAAGCACGATGGTGAAAACAAATCAGTACTCGACTTAAAACATAACGGGATAGCACCGATTGTAGATCTAGCGAGAATTTATGCGTTAGCAGAAGGCATTAGTAGCACGAATACCATAACCCGTTTACGACAAGCGGCAGGTACAAGGTCATTAACTAAAGAGTCTGCAGCAAATTTAATTGCTGCTTATGAGTTTATTTCGATGCTCCGTATGCAAAATCAGTCAAATAGGATGCAAAACAATAAAAAGCCCAATAACTTGTTACCACCTAAAGCCTTATCAAAGCTAGAACGTGAACATTTGAAAGACGCCTTTAAAGTAATAAAAACCATGCAAGACGTTAGACAGTCTTCATACTAAAGGAATTGGTTAATGATTTTTAAAAACTTATTTGGTTATGAAGCGAAAAGAAAGCGTCTATTAAAACAAGTACCAGCAGGTGCTTTACATGATTTTTTATCTGTGCCTTTTCCTGATGAGAAGCAGTTTTTTGTTGATACACCCATTTTATCTGTCGATTTTGAAACAACAGGGTTAAACCCTAAAACAGACAAGTTACTCAGCATTGGTTTTGTCGATCTACAATCGAATAGGATCCCGTTAAAAAACAGCTACCACCAAATAGTACGTAGTAAAGGCTTATTAAAGTCAGACAATGTTACGATTCATCAAATTACTGACACTGAAAAAGATCAAGGAGAGCCACTTAGAGTAGTAATTGAAATTTTATTAAAAGCATTAACAGGTAAGGTGATGCTAGTGCACTTTGCTCGTATAGAGCGCGAATTTTTACAACAAGCATGTATTAAGCTTTATGGTGTTGCACCTGTATTTCCGATGATAGACACTTTAATGGTAGCGAAAAAGCGTTTAGATGCTCGTGACGTACCTTATGACCCTTCTTCACTACGTTTATCTGCATTACGCTCTCAATATCAACTACCCGAACATCATGCTCATAATGCTTTAAACGATGCCATAGCAACGGCAGAGTTGCTTATGGCGCAAGTTAATGCCAGACAAAAACCTAATGAAACGACACTCTCCGATATTTTATTATAAATATTTTTTCTCTCAAAAATCTCTAAACCACAGAACTCACCACCTCTTATTAGACTAAAGTCATAGATGTTTTGATGAAAATTTAGACTTAGGTCTAATGTTAACTTGCATGAGAAATGTTTAGTTTATTGTGTAATTTAAAAAAACATTAATTCACTACTTTTAGTCGAGAGAAGTCAGTCATGAATACAACGCGTAAGTCTGATATTTATCAAACCAACGATTGCCAAGCTAAAACTGGCTATTCAACTGACGAATCTAAAGACTTAACTTTGAATAACCCTCAGCCTTGGAAGAACTTTTTAAACAAGAACCATGGCGTAAGTATCTCTACAAATAATCAGGGCTTAGAAAATAAATGGGCAGAAATTGTAGCTGGTGACTATATTTGGGTTATTGAAGATCCAAGCCAAGCATTAAACATACAACGTCATCGTTTAGCTAGCTCAGTAATTGAAGGTGTTTTACAAAATCACCCACAAGTTCAAGAAGTGGCTGTTATTGGGCTTCCGCATGAGCAAAAAGGTAACGTGATTCATGCTTTCGTTATATTAAAGACAAATACTTTAGTTAATGAAAACATTAAACAAGCATTACAAGAAATGGTTAGCACAGAAATCGGAAGCATCGCTGTACCTGAATGTATTGAGTTTATGGAATGTTTACCAAAAACATCTTCAGGAAAAGTAATACGAAAAACATTAAAAGCTCAGAAGTTAGAACAAAAACTAGCGTTACTTAATTAACAAAAATACTAATAAAAATTAAACAAACTATTTTCAAGTACTATTGAATAAACTAGGCATAACTCGTGAGAGTTAAATCTCACATAAAATATAACACCATAATAATATTAAATAAATTAGCTACAAGGCAGTTTGTTTCGTCTAAGAAGCTATACAGGGGATAACATGAATACAACTAAAAAAGCACTATTAATGGGCGGACTATTTGCTATCACAAGTACAGCAAATGCAGGCTATGAAATTAAAACAGGCGAAGACAGTAAAATTATTTTTGGTGGTTATATTAAAGTAGATACTCGATATACAAACGGTAATATCGAAGCTAATGACTATTGGTATGGCGGTGGAAATGTACTTGCTGAAGATCAATCTAACTTTGGTATATCAGCAAACGAAACACGTATAAATACCAAATATATACATGGCGATGTTACCGGCTTCATTGAAATGGATTTTTATGGCGACGCTGTTTCTGGTGGCGGTAACGAAATTATTTCTAACTCTTCAAACCCACGTATACGTCATGCCTTTATTCAATACAAAAACATTTTAGTTGGTCAAACTTGGACTACCTTCCAAAATACCAGCGCATTAGCTGAAGCAGCTGATTTTGGTGGACCTTTAGTTGCATCGGCTTTCATACGCCAAGGTCAAATTCGTTATACCATGGGTGGTTTACAAGTTTCGATTGAAAACCCTGAATCATATGGTGGTAATAGAATAGCAACCAGTGATACAGCGGGTGATGGTGCTCCTGATTTTATCGCTAAATACACCTTCTCTGGTGACTGGGGTAATGTTTCAGTATCAGGTTTAGGCCGTAAATTAGAATCTACTTTGGGTAACACTCATTCAGCATTTGGTTATGGTGTTGCTGGTCGTATTAATACTTCAGGTAAAGATGATTTCCGCTTTCAAGTATATGGAGGCAATGTAGGTCGTTACATTGGCGTAGTAGCATCTACTGATATCGTTGGCGAAGAAGTAGAAGACACCACTTCAGTTATGGTAGCTTACCGTCATTTTTGGACAGAAGACATGCGTAGTTCGGTATTCTATGGTAATACAACAACTGATGAGACTGATCGTGATAGAACGCATTGGGGTATCAACTTATTTAAAAACTACACTAAAGAACTTTCTTTTGGTGTTGAAGTAGGTAATTTCGAAATGGCTGAATTTGATGCAGATTCTAACTACTTTCAAGTTTCTGCAAAATATACGCTTTAGTTAAACAGTTGTTGAGATTCCTAATCAACTTCTATTAGTCAACCTTTGCTATTAGGTTGCGTTTGAGGGAAGCTATGCTTCCCTCTTTTTTGATCTACTTATTGAAAAACATCAGCTTTAAATATAAATAAACAAACATCTCATCACTTAATACATACATACTATAAATCAAACAATTACCATCACCTCTAGTTAAAAATAAAATTCAATTTCCATACTCTTCCATACTTATAAAAAATAGATTCAGCCCTAAAAGAAATGATACAACTTTTTGGCATAAATACTGCTTTATTCAATACATAAATTAAACCGTCAAAATTTTGAATTAGTGGAGAAGCTTATGGAATTAATATTATTTGCCATGGTGAGTCTTGTTGTTATTGTCGCTTTATTGGCGAGCCGCTTAAATGATAATAGCTTTCCTTTTCCATTTGATCGTAAAAGTGCCATTTTTACGCCAGCAGAAAAGAATTTTCAAAACTTAGTTGAGCAGGCTATGGGATCTGAATACCGCGTCCTTAACCGAGTAAAGCTTTCTGATATTTTAACCATACGAAATGGCGTATCGAATAAAGCGAGCCAAGCAGCTGCTAATAATGCTGATAAGAAATACTTAGACTTCGTATTGTGTGATCGTAAAACCATGAAGCTTCTTGGTGCGATTGACTTAGTTGATACACAAGGTCGAGGCTATAAACTTAAAAAAGATTGGTTTGTAAGTGGCGCATTAGAAGCGGCATCAATCCCTCATTTAAGAATTAAAGTAAAAGCTAATTATACGGTTGAAGAAATACGTGCATGTATTAACACACGTTTAATTGGGCAAGCAAAACCAGAACCTAAAATGAAAGGCAGTGTTATTCCTGCTCCTATGATAAGAGTAAGATCTAAAAATACCTCGGGTGTACTTAGCCCTGCGGCCGCACGCTCTCAATTAGAAGAAATGAATCGCCCTAAAGCAGCACGTCAAATACCAGCACCACGCGTTGCAGCTCTTCCACATTAGTAAACTCACCAGTAAAATAATGATTCGCTTGTAAGTTTCAAAAATCTAACAGCCTGATAACCCAAGTTGTTAGATTTAATAACCTCTCTTATTACGTCACTCCTATATTTATTTCGTATTAACTACCTACTTATTTCTACTAATACATAAACATAACTACATACCTACTGACTAAACGTAATCTTTCTGTGAATAAAATACTCCTGCTTTTCCATAATATTACAGCTATAATTGCCTTATTATTTAGATATTAATCAACGGAAATACGTAATGAAAGCTGGAATTATTGGCGCAATGGAACCTGAAGTTGCCATTTTAAAAGAAAAATTAGAAAACTGTGTAACCACTGAATATGCCAGTTTTACATTTTATGAAGGTACTTTAGCAGGCAGTGATGTTGTTATTGTGCAATCAGGTATTGGTAAAGTTGCTGCAGCTTTAGCAACGGCTTTCTTAATTGATAAATTTAGCCCTGATTACATCGTAAATACTGGCTCTGCTGGTGGTTTTGAACAATCGTTGAAAGTCGGCGATATTGTGATCAGTAGTGAAGTAAGATATCACGATGTTGATGTAACAGCTTTCGGTTATGAAGTAGGACAATTACCTTCTAATCCTCCTGCTTATATTCCTCATAGTACATTGGTTGAAGCGGCTCAAGCTGGTATTGCTGAGCTAAGCTCAACGTCTGATACTCCTATTCAAACGTTATTAGGTTTAATTACCACTGGCGATACATTTATGACGGCTGATGCAGACATTGCTAAAGCGCGTAAAAATTTCCCTACAATGGCTGCTGTTGAAATGGAAGGTGCGGCTATTGCACATACTTGTCATCAGTTAAATGTTCCTTTTGTGATCATTCGTTCAATGTCTGATATTGCAGGTAAAGAGTCACCAACCTCATTCGAAGCATATTTAGAAACAGCTTCAGTTAACTCGTCTCAATTGGTAATGAATATGTTAAATGCCATGAAAGATAAAACCTTAGCGTAACTAGGCAGCAAACCAACAACTATGAATCACTTTTTACTAGAACATCCCTTCATATTATCTTTATTGATATTTACCGTCGTGGTGCTAGTAAAAGTGTTTCTCTCTATATTCTTTATTAAAGAACCTATGCACTGGTTTCGGTTTTTCTGCACTCAGCTTGCAAAAAAAGTGAACAATCAAAACAACAAACCAAGCCAACAGAAAATAGCAGGTGCCCTTTCAACACTTGTGACCTTATCGCCTTTACTTATAATTTTATGGTTGTTTGAAAGCTTTATTGAAGTTAATTGGCTATGGCACGGTTTTTTACTGTATTTCGCATTAGGATCCTTTGGCTTAACAAGAGCAACAATTAAAACAGCAAAAGCTTTACTTGCTAAAAACACCTCAGAAGCTAAGCAATTAATCGCTCCTTTAACTTTACGAAATACCGAAAAACTCTCGTCGTTAGGGCTAAGTAAAGCCTGTATTGAAATGCATTTACTGCAAACCATGCAACAATGCTTTAGTGTCGCCTTTTTCTATGTTTTATGGGGCCCCTATGCTGCTTTAACCTTTAGACTATTACTTGAAATGCATTACAGCTGGAATATTAAACTCCCACAATTTCGAGCCTTTGGTGCTTTAGTTAATAACTTAGTACAAATACTACAATGGCTACCCACTCGCTTATTTGTATTATTTATTATGCTTGGTACGATAGGACAAAATTCACGCTTATTTTGGCAACTAATTAAAAAGCATTTCTTTAGCCTTAACAATACTATTAGTGTTTATGCGCTTGCTTTAGCTATTGAGAAAAAACTCGGCGGTGTTGCCCTATATAACGATACAAAATTAAGACGTGCGAGTTTTAACGACAGTGCATTAGAGCCAGATGCGAGCAGTATTGTTCATGCTGTTAAGCGTGTTAATCAAGTATTGTACTTTTCATTTCTCTGTCTTGTTTTCAGCTCTGCCTTAACTCTAGTTCTTACCCTTAAAATATAAATTCAAACGATACAAACTAAATACAACCTTAAGGTGATTTACATGTTAATAAAAAAACTACTCGCTTTTGCTACTTTTATTTCAATTTCTGCTTTTTCAGTGAATGTATTTGCAGCTCAAACACCTACAATATCTCAAGATGAATTAATGAAGTTACTGTCTGTATCTGAAAAAGGTATTAACGCAACAGAAGAAGCTTCAAATTTTATTGTGTTGGATGTGAGAACGCCTGTAGAATTTAATCGAGGTCATATTAAAAATGCCATCAATATTAGTCATAATACCGTTGCCGATAACTTATCCCTTTTAACTCAGCATAAAGATAAAATGATAGTTGTACATTGTCGTTCAGGTCGAAGAGCAATTACTGCAGAAAGTGTATTGCAAGATAATGGTTTTTCAAATATCCGTCACCTTGAAGGCGATATGAATGCTTGGGTTAAAGCGAAGTTACCTCTAATAAAAGAATAGTTCTAATAACCTATATATTTATCTTTACCAAAGACACAAAAAAGCCGTTATCACTAACGGCTTTTTACTTTTTATACTTCGGTGCTAAAGCAGAGTGTTTAGGTTAGAAAGTGTAATTTAAACGTGCGTAGTAGTAACCGCCCATCCAATCAACTGTATTACCTGACCAATAAATCGCACCACAACAATCATCACCATTATCCGTATCTGGATAAGTGTCAAAAATGTTTCGAGCGCCAGCAGCAAGGGTTAAGTCATCACTTAATTGATAGCTCATCTCTAAATCAAACAATACAACAGGGTCATATTTTTGGATTTCTGTTGCTGATGTATCAATAGCATTTTCATACGAACCATAGATATTTGCACGTACTAAGAAGGTGAAATTATCATAGTCATGTTTCGCTGATACAACACCTTTCCACTCAGGAATAGAGTTTTCTAAGTCAAAAGCATCTTCTTCACTTAAGAAATCACTAATTTCTGAATCAATTTTTGTCGTATTATAGTTTACAGAACCGGTTAGAACAGTGTTATCCATTGTGTAAGTGGCAACAAAATCCATCCCTGATGTAGTTGTATCAAATGCATTTTGGAAGTAGTTAACACCACCAATTGTATTAGCACCTTCAACACCAGCAGCTTCTAAAGCTAGAAATTTATCATAGGCATCACCTGATGTTGGATCCGTTGATACATCGATAGTTGATACTGCATAGAAACGATCATCTAAGGCAATGTTATAGAAGTCTAACGTTAATGTTAGTTCATCAAAGCTACCCGAAAGACCTAAGCTATAGTTTACTGAGGTTTCTGGTCTTAATGCTTCTGCACCTAACGCTTGACCCACATTACTTAATGCTGGGAATAAACCGGTAGCAACAGGGAAACCATCAGGTAAACGTGTTGATACGTTCGTTGTACCCTGCTGACCTGGTGTAGGAGCACGGAAGCCTGTACCCACTGAGCCACGTAAATTCACCTCATCGGTTAGCGTGTATTTAAAGGCGAGTTTACCCACGAGCTCTGAGCCAAAATCAGAATAATCTTCATATCTGAAAGCGGTTTGTAAAAATAGTTCGTCAGTAATATCACTACTTAAATCAACATAAATACCCATCATATCTCTTTCATACTTACCAGAGTACTCAGGGGAAAAACCAGGGAAGCCATTTGAACCTACACCAACGGCTTGATAAACCGCATCATCGCTGTCAGCACAGTTTAATGTTGAACCATTACTTATTACACCTAAACCGGCAGCAGTACTCGTTCCGTCAGCATTACAAAAACCATGAGGATCAGAACTTGAATAAGGGCCTACAGCATATGACAACTCACCGCCTTCGCCCAACTCATAGCTTTCTTCCATATAAGTAAAACCAAACGCTAACACTAATTCGTTGGCAAAGCCCACATCAAAAAGTTGTGTAAAATCAGCAGAAAATTGTAGCTCTTCGTTGGTTAAATCTCCTGGCTTGAATGAAGTAGGTGAATCTGGGCCTAAAGATGGGTTAATGGTGTTATCTAAGGTATAAGAAATTGCGTTTGAACCAAAACGAGCACTAATGTCATACGTCATCTCATTAGCGAACTCCCCTTCTAAACCAGCAAGAATTGAAATATCTTCGATCTCACCTGTAAATCTAGGGGTAAAACCACCTGGGAATTTTTCTAAAGGAGAATAAAGCGATCCATCCTCTAAACGAATATTTTCGATTGTGCCGTTACCTGGGTAACGATAAAAGAAACCTCCATCTCCTTCACTATCTGAATAGTTACCAAAGGCATAAAATCGCATGGTATTGCTTATCTCATAACCTGAGTTAAAGAAAATTCGAGTTGCAGATGTATTAGGTTGGCCCCAAGGTTGTACAACATCTTCACCGCCTAAATTAGCTGCACCTAAACCAGCAATAAAAGCTTCTTCAGAATATCCAGCTAAAGAAGTATCGAATCCACCAAAACGCGGTTCATTAACATCAACACAAGCCCAATCTTCACAATACTGTTCTGCACGAGATGTTGAGTTTGAATCAGAAATTTCACCTGACAAGCTCAAAAAACCTTTTTCACCAAGCGAAAAACCGATGTTACCGCTAATAGTAACTAGCTCTCCATCACCTTCATAATGTTGCCCCATTTCTACAGATAAAGATCCACCTTCATCATTATCTTTTAGTTGGAAGTTAATAACACCAGCAATAGCATCTGAACCGTATTGCGCAGCTGCACCATCACGAAGTACTTCAACACCTTTTAAAGCGGAAGAAGGGATTGTTGCAACATCTGGACCTTGTGTACCTGAACCACCAATTTGTACTAATGCAGAGCGGTGACGACGTTTTGAATTAACCAGAACTAAGGTTTTATCGGTAGGCATACCACGTAATGTAGCTGGACGAATAAATGAAGCACCATCAGAAATAGGCTGGCGAGATAGAGAGTAAGAAGGTACTAATGTTTTCAGAATATCATTGGTGTCGGTAAAAGGAACCGCGGCTAAATCGGCTTCACTTAATACATCAATAGGAACAGCTGAATCGGCTAATGAGCGTGGCACCCCTCGAGCACCGGTCACCACTATTTTCTCGTAAACTTTTTCGGCTTCTACTTCAGTTTCTTCTTGGGCTGATGCTGAACTCATAGATATTGTGCTAATTGCACAGGTGATTAAACTGGTTTTTATTGCTTTACTGAGTAATGAATATTTAGCCATAGTGAACCTCTATCTCTCATGTTTTGGTGTGGTTTTCTTGTTGTTTTTTTGCCTCTAAATAGAGGCATGGGTGTTCTTTGTAGAAATAAAATTATTCAGGTTTTGCAATCACCATTTCAATTTCAATTAACATATTAGGACCGCCGGCTAAGCCTGCGATTTGAAAGGCTGAACGTGCTGGTTTATTCGGTTGTTCTTTGGTGCCAAAGTATTTTGTGTAGGCTTTCATAAAGCCTGAAAAATCCATTTTTCCGCCCATAGCAGGATCACCCACCATAAATACCTGCATTTTTATAACGTCACCAAAATCTACACCTAGCTCTTTAAAAGAAGCTTCAAAGCGTTTGAATACATTTAAGGCTTGAGTTTCTGTATCGCCATAATATTTGCTACTGCCCTTTTCGGCTGTAGCATCTACTGGGCCTGGCACCATGCCGCTGTGAAAAATCAAAGTCGTGTCTGGTGTAACTTCTACTGCTCTAGAGATAGGAAACGGATTGTTATTTGGTAAAGCGTGGCGTGTAACATCAGCCATAGCGCTGCTCATAAATAGTGTGCTCGCAGCAACTAATAAGATTTTCTTCATGGTAATACTCCTAAGTTTATTTTAATTGATATATGTAAGTGGCTAAGTTCGCCGCATCTTCTTCTGATAAAACTACATTGCTTGCAGCCTTCATCTGTTGACCATAAATGTCTGACTTATCAGTACCTCGATAGCCCAGTCTGAAATGATTTAATTGAGTAACCAGGTACCAGTCATTCAAACCATTCAGCTTAGGTGCACCTAATACCTTATTTCCCTGACCACTTTCTCCGTGACATGCCGCACATGCTTGGTATTGTTGTTCACCTAAATGGATATCTCCTTCAATCACGGCTTCTGGTTTAGTCGATACTGTTTGTGTAACCCAGTCAGCAATTTCAGCGATTTCTTCATCAGACAACTTGCCTACCATCAACATCATTTCACCACCGGTTTTATCGGCAGGATGAGCACCTCTTTTGCCTAACTTAAAGTTTTGTAATTGTCGCTCTACATACCAGCTAGATAACTCCGTAAGTCTTGGCGCACCAATATTTACGTTGCCCATTAATTGACTACCATGACAAACGGTGCAGTATTCTAGTCCCGCTGGAGTTGGAGTTTCTTTGGCTTGAGCGCTATGCCCTAATGAAGCCATAAACAAACTGAATAACAGGGTTTTAACGTGCATAAGAAACTCCTTTTTTGTTAGCACCTAACTCAACTAGTTTGTTTAGTTGCTGAAGCGCTTGCTCACTAGAAGCTAATGCACCTTCTTGCCAAGCTGTGTGGTGGCTAACTTGATCACCAATCATGAAATGACGCCCTTCAGGCTTTTGTAATAATGTGAAATGTTCATCCCATACATCTGCAGGTATACGAGATCCACAACCCATTTGATAATTCATTCTTGCCCAAGGGATTGAAACGCCACTTTCGATGTATTTTCCGTAGCCCGGATGGATTTTTTCTGCATTAGTAATTGCTACTTTTAGGCGTTCTTCATGAGATAATGCTTCAAACATTTTTGCAGCTTTCTCTTTCCAAGTGTATGCGCCTAAAACAACGCCTTTTTGAGCGTGAATGTCATGAGATGGGTACCAAATTTGGTTAGCTGGCCCAGTGGTGTAACTAATGCCACCATAAATGCCATCGCGTTCCCAAAAACGCTCTTTCATTTGGAAACCAATTTTGAATAAGTGTCCGCGTTTATAACTATTTAATGCTTTTAGGTAAGCTGCATCGAAATTATTTTCTATGCCTGCCATAAAGTATGATGGGATGCTATTGAAACAATAGTCGGCTTTAATGGTTTTAAATGAACCACCTTGTTCATAAGTTACCTCTACACCGCTATCTGTGTTGAAGATTTTTTTAACTTGAGCATTCAATACAGGTGTTGTTTTTACATTCCTCAGAAACCCTTTAACTATAGAATCCATACCACCTACAGGTTCCATTAAAGGTTCACACCAATCATATTGTTCAGCTCCTAATAGACCGCCATACCAAAAACTACTGTCTAACATGTCTTTTAGTTCTATTGGCACATTAGGAACAGGGTATTCCATCATTCTGTCGGTTACTGAACCACCTCTTTCACTGCCACGATATTTACCATTCTCGGTTAAATCGCCATAAGATTTAGAAAAAGACATAAGCTTTGCTACATCTTCTTCTGACAAGAGTTGATCATATTGACTGTTATCAGCTGCTTTCCATAGCAACTCAGACATTAGTCCACGAACATCTGTATGGTATTCAACAATACGCTTAGGTTTACCGCCTAGTGACTTTTCATCATGGAAATAGGCCATTTTGCTACTATTAGCTTTGACCTGTAATGGCACATTGAGTGTTCTACAATAGTGCAAAACTCTGCGGTGATGGCCTGGAATTCGGGCTGGTCCACAGTTTAAATATAAATTTTCTTGTTTATCAAAATTACATATTTGAGGTCGACCCATTTCATCAATTTTGTCGCCATGGCGAACCGTTAAGTTACGTCCACCAGGTCTAAAAGACGCTTCTAAAATGGTGCATTCATATCCTGCTTGTTCTAATTCTAAAGCTGTTGCTAAACTAGATATCCCTGCGCCTAAAATGAGTGCCGTTGGTTTTTCACCTTTAGCTGCAGGCTTAATATTAACAGGCCCTTCGTAAGTGCTTTCAGGGGTTAAGCCTAATGCTAAGCTCGTTTTTAGTAACGCTGATGAACCACCAGCAGCACCGACATACGTCAGAAATTGTCGTCTTGTAATATTGAGCATAATGGCTTTCGTTAACTCCGTATAATTGATTTAGACACTAGGTCAAAACATGGAATTGATACTAACGAGACTCTTCGTACAACAGAACACTGAAAAATATTGTGCCCCCCCATATTTTTTTTATAGCCTTGTAAACCATCGCTTTTGAGGCTATTTTCAAAGAAGAATAAAATGAAAATATTCGCTGGCATTAAATTTGCTGCTTAATTTGGACTGATGCCTTATCAGGAAATTATTTATCTAAAGCCAAAACATAATTCGTAGTAAATACACACACAGATCCAACTTAAACAACTCACAACATTAGGTTAGAAATGAACTCTAAACAGCTACAATATTTTTTAACTACCGCCGATCAAGGCAGCATTACAGCAGCAGCTCGAGAATTAGATGTTGCTCAACCCGCAATTAGTTTGCAGTTAGCCAATTTAGAACATGAATTAAAAACCAAATTGTTTGAACGAGACTTCCGAGGCGTAACTTTAAATGCTGCAGGAAAGTTATTTGAGCAACACGCACGTATTATTTTGTCTCAGATATTCGATGCGAAAGCTGAGCTTATGCAAGGTGAAATGGATTGCAAAGGCAAGGTAGTGGTAGGTGTTAGTCAAGCGGCTTGTAACGTGCTTTCAGCTGTTCTATTAACCGAGTTGGAGCATAGGCATCCAAGTATAGATTTATCTTTTAGAATAGGCCCTTCACACATAGTTGATAAGTGGCTTGTGGATAAAGAGGTCGACCTAGCTATTCGTTACAATCAAGATGGTACTGAAAAAGGCATATTACTTCTTCGAGAAGCGCTGTCTTTATACATATCAAAACAGCCTAAAAACCCTACCTATAGTGAATTAGCAATGTACGCTTCTATTCCCTTTGAAGAGTTGCAACATTACGAAATTTTTATGCCTGATGAAAATGATGCGTTAAGTACATTTCTTCATAAGCAGGCTAAAAAAATGGGTATAAAACTAAAAACTAAAAAAGCTTTTGGTCAGTTGATGACAACCTTACATTATGTAACTCAAGGTTTAGGACTAATCATAGTGCCATCATCAGCAACGTTTCATTTAGAGTTAAGCCAACAACTAAGAAAAATTGATATTATTCAGCCCAATATTTGGCGTGATGTATATTTACATTTTGCTGATAAAGACAGTCAGACACCTGCGGTATTAGCTGTATACGAATTAATTCGTGAAACTGCAGCGACTGCTCATGCTAACAATACGTGGCAAGGAGAACTGGTAGATACCCAATATGTTCGACAGTCTGAAATAGCGATTGAAGCGATGGTTGAAGGTTAATAGTTTAAGCTTGAATTTAATTTGAAAGATAAGAGTTGAAGTACTTAAACTAAAAACACAGTAAACAGTCTGAAACTATTTACTGTATTATTTGATCTAAGGTTAGGCTTAACCTTCCATTCCCCAGCCATCATTGTAGCCATTAAACTTAGTGGCTATTTGTTCGAATTGTGCTTCTTGAGCAATAATAGCGTCGTAAATAGGCAGAAGTTGAATTGAACAATCTAAATCCCAAACATTAGGCGTTTCATCAGGGTGAATATCGCACTTAATATCAGGCGCAACTTCAGCAAGGTGAGCAGCCATAGCTTCAGCGTCTTCTTTATTGGCAAATAATTGAAAAAAAACAACGTTATGTATAATTGTTAAATCAATACCCGCTTCCTGCATTTCTGCCAATACTTGGCCTGTTTCATCGTTTGGAAAAGTCATATTCTGTATAGCTCTAATAAAGTGCGGCATTTGCCTTAAATAATCCCCACATTATAAACGCCAATGTTTTAAATGGATATAAAATAAAAGCGCTAGTGAGCTAACTGCGACCATGGTAACCAATGCAAGCCTAGCTTTAAGCTACTTAAAATTTGCTCTTTACTGTTGGTATGGTAACCATAAACTCGAATACCAAATATATGTACCATAACACTTGCTGCCTTTTGCTTGGCTTCTTCTTCACCATAGATAGTCGAAAGTCGTGTGCTATATATATTTTCTATATTGAGAAGATAATCAGAAATATGTTGCTTTAATGGCGCCTGATTGTCTAACTCAAGTTGGCTTTTAAGCAGGAAACAACTGCAGTAATCAGTTTGTGTTGATTCATCCACGAAAGAAAGTAATAGCTCACAAATTCCAGACTCTATCGTTTCATCATGACTTAATTTAGCTTGTAAAAACTCGATAGACCTTTTGCCGTAGAAGTCGATCGACTCTTTAAATAAATCTTCCTTATTACCAAAGGCTAAATAAACACTTCCTGGTTTTAAGCCTGTTACTTCAAATAGTGCCTGCATTGAAGTAGCACTATAGCCTTCTCGCCAAAATAGTGATGTGGCTTTGTTGAGAACATCTTGTCGGTCGAATTGTATTTTTGGCATAAGTGTAGAGTCCTTACTCGCTTTGTTAATAATATATTACATCATCTTGAATGCTTGTTCAAAAAACAACTTGAAGAATAGTTAAAAAAATGATTGAATGAACGTTCAATAAGAAATAATCAGTGAGACAACAAATGTCATTAACCGAAAAAATTAACGAATTCAAAGAGGGCTTTGTAGAAAATGTTCCTCAAAACATACAAGAACTTATGCAACAAACAACTAAAAGCCTTGCTGATTCAGGTATAACGTTAAACGCACCTAAAGTTAACGAAGCCATGCCTTTGTTTACACTGCCTAACCATAAAGGCGAAACAGTTTCATTAGCAAGCTTATTAGAGAATGGTCCTGTCGTTGTTACGTTTTATCGTGGCGGTTGGTGTCCATACTGTAATCTTGAATTACGTGAATACCAAAATTCTCTTGAAGAGATTAAGTCGTTAGGTGCAACATTAGTTGCTATCACGCCAGAATTACCTGATGCATCGCTTTCTACTTCAGAAAAAAATGAACTAGCATTTGACGTATTATCAGACGTTAATGCTGACTATGCGAAAAGCTTAGGCTTAGTTTTCACTTTACCTGAGGCATTAAAACCTATCTATTTATCATTTGGTATTGATGTAGCTGCGCATAATGGTGAAGGACAATTCGATTTACCTTTAGCGGCAACTTTTGTTATTGCTAAAGATGGTACTGTTACTAGTGCTTTTGTTGATGCTGATTACACAGCAAGACAAGAGCCAAGTGACGTAATAGCAACATTGAAGACTTTATAAACTGAAATTAAGATTTCGTGTTTAAATTGTTTAAAGTAATTAAAAACCTGCTGATGCAGGTTTTTTTATAGCTGAAATACACAACATTTATTTCATGGGTATTGTGTATCCATAAAAATAATTATGACTGCTTTTTATTTTTAAGGAATAGCGCTAAACCGTCTTCAAACCAATAATCGAATTCTTGCTGATGATTAGGATACATTTCAAATAATACTTCTAAGATCGTACTCTCTGGCAATACAGAGCATGATTCTTCTTTCTCAAGCTGCATAATTTCCCATATTAAGCTTCGTCCTTTTTCATTACTCATTAAAAAATGAAAGAGTGCATTGCTGTTTTGATAAAGCTTATGGTTATTATCACCATGCCAATCGGTTTCAGAAAATAACAAGTTCTCTATTTCCATCGGATATTTTTGATCTTGTAAGCCTGAAAAATCGAAAGCTTTGAATTCTCCACTTATAGCAACCTTCTCAAAATACTCAGCCATTCCTTCATTAAAAAAGCGCAGTAGTTCACCCCAATAACTACGATTAAAAGCATGAATAGTTTCATGTATTGAAGTTGTTATTGCTTGCTTATGATCAATAAACTCAATAACGGAAGCGTGCTCAGGATAAAGATAAACACCAATAGTTCCTTCTGGTGAGCGACCTTGCTCCATTACGTAGTCTTCATAATCTGTTCGGCTACCTTGATAAGCTATGCTCAAGTCTAATTTATGACTGAAGTTGATATTGAATTCGTTTTCAATGTGCTGAAATACAAAAAATAGCTTTTGGTTTAACTCGTTAGTAAACACACCACTTTGATCGTCTAAATTGGTTGTTAACACATAATATTTTTTTGTCGTTTGATGATGCTCAGAATTGTCATTATTTAAAATGGCTTTAGTTTCAGTGGTTGTGGCTGAAAGCAACGGAGCAAAGCATGTGGCTGACGTAGAGTGAGCAAATAATTCTGAAAGCTGTTGTTGATTCGATGAGTTTACCGTTTTACTTTCATTCTGTTTCTGAGCTTGTTGGGGATTATGTTCTGCAATAATATTGACGGGATCATTTAACCTATTAAACACTGACTCCACAGCATCAGAATAAAGAATGAGTATCGAAAAAATAGCTAAGACGATAGCCAATAACAAGAGCAAAAATTTATTTTTATTTGGCATTGTAGTTATTACAACTATTTTTAAGACGATAGTAATTAATGTAAATCAACAAGATGCAAGGGTCAATCAATAGCCTATTTAGATTAAATTATAAAACTTAAAATAATAAAAAAGCCCGAATATTTCTATTCGAGCTCTACTACGATTCATACTATATATTTCTATATTTGTTATAAATAACGAATTATACGATTAAAAATCGAAGACAAAAATATAACCATTACCACGTACACTTTTAATGGTTACATTGTTGCTTATAGCGCGTAATTTACGTCTAATATTTGAAATATGCATGTTAATACTCTGACTACAATAAAGTACATTTCGTTTGAAAATACTTTTAGCAATATCTTCTCTGGAAACAACTTCACCATTATTCGTCATTAACATGTTCAGCAATTCAAACTCTATGCCTGTTGTTACCACTAAATCGTCATGACAATACAATTCGCGTTTATCACGACACAACAAGAATGAGTTTAACTGTAACTGATTTTTTTCAACACACAATCTATCAAGTTGCTTACGTCGAGAAAAAACCTCTATTTGCGTTAATATAACCTCTTGGCTGCTGCTTCTTTTTAAACAATTATCAGCACCCGCCTTAAGTAACATTACAACATCAGATTCTTTCGCGTCGTCTACAAAGCTCCAAATGACTAAGCGTGTCGTTTTTCGAATATACTTAATGACATCAACTAAATATTCAGACGGTTTTTGTATATCAATAAAAATCAAATCAAACGAGTTACTCATTACCTGCTTAGCTAAATCCACCACAGAGTAACAATAAACCAACCCGCTATATTCTTCTTTTAAACCGCGTGACCATACTGGCTGTTCTTTATTAGCATCGCCATTACGGTCACTTAAAATTAAAATACGTTCATGAAAATTCATGATATTAACCTGTTTAAATTACTGCTCTGCTAACGTAGCTCGGTAACCTGTAGCAGTTGACTCGTCATTTTCTAAAATTATATATTGAGGTATAGAGTCTTCATCTAAGGTTAGTTCAAAACTCGTTAGTATCAACTCGCTTGAGTCATCTTGCGCCACAACATAAACCGTATAAGTATTGTTTAATAACGTAATTGTTGATGAGTCACCATAAGACACTGACTGCTCATTAGATGTTGTATCAATCGATTCATTATTTTTTACATAATATAATCTTACAAGACTGAAATCGTCAGAATCTATAAAGTTAATCGACGTCATTTCATGATCATAAATACTAGAGTCAACGCTGTTATCAACAACTAACGATTGGATAGTGATTTCAATTTCATCAATTTCACCATCGTTATTTTCATCAATATCGCCATCACCATCGGCATCAACACTGTCTTCTTGGATGTAAAAGAAAATAGTTTTATCTGAATCTTCAGGCAACGTTAATAAGTGATTTTCAATGATCACATTATCTGTATCTGAGTTAGTAAGCATTACACTATAATCGCCATTTTCTTGTACTAGCTCTTCACTAAATGAGCCGTAAGAAAAAGTAGACGTAGTAGCTGTACTTGCTAAGCTTTCAAGCGTTAAAGTTACATTACCTTGATATTCAGGAAGTAACTCGTGTGTTTTAATCGCGTTGTAAGCTTTAAACGTACTTTGTGAGTTTATATCAATATATTCTGTAATTGATGAAGTAGAAATCAGGTCGATAGTATATGGAGAACCACCTTCTGAGATATTTGCTCTTACTGTAATAATATATTGAGTTGCATAAGAAAACGTAATTTCGTCTGACTCAAATAACACTTCATTTGTATCTACATCAGCCAAGTAAAAGATATAAGTTTCTTGGTCAATTTTTTGATTGTCTGATAATGCTTGGTAGCTAAACTCACCAACAAAAACAGCTTCATTGAATGTTTCGTCATCTTTAGACATGTACATAGCAACGTTTTGATCGCTTGAGTACATGTTTAATACTCGAATATTAAATAAGTCGTCATCTACATCATCATCAATTTCATCATCGTCAATAGTAGGTACATTATAAATTAGAAGCTCTGGAGAGTGAATATCACCATTTAATACTAATAACTGTGTTGATTCTTTTACAATATTAAGGCTACCTTCTAATAATATTTCTAAATCGTCTCGTGAAGTACTATCGTCATTTTGGAAAGCGATTTCATAAAAATAATCGCCATTCTCAATGCTACTAGCAGAACTTAAAGATAAAAAGTCAACGCCCGTATATGTTTTTTCATAAGCATCGTCATCCTCGTCATCTAAATCTTCATCAATGGTTAAATAAATTGCTGGAGAATTTTCAGATAGATTATAAAATCTTATATCACCGGTACTATCATCATCGCTTGAACCACAAGCTGATAACATGAGTGCCATTATAAAAAATGCAGCGCAAAACCACGGGTTAACGCTTAGATTGGAACGTTTGTCTAAATTCATCAATAAAACCTTATAAATAATAAGTTGAATAACTACATTGATAGCTGCATCACTTAATTAAGAAGTCAGCTGATCACTCGAGTCATAGACGTAATCCCTTTAAAAATGGTTCTTCACTTGTGATAAAATTTACATTTCTTTACTTTTATTTATTTAGATACAAGCTAGAAAAACAACAATAACAAACCTATAAAACAATAGGTTAACCCATAAAAGTAGAGCTAAAAATATATTTCTTTAGCATGTAATAAAATGTTTCCTTTAGTTAAAAAACACAATAAAAAGCTGAATATTCTTCGACATTTAAAATAAAAGAGCTATAAATATTCCGAGAAACAGCTCAATTATTGTTTATTTAGTTGGGTAAAGTCAGCGAGTACGAGCTAGATTTTAGGTAAGATTATTTCAAATTCATCGGTTTTTTAGTCGTATTTCAAATATTGATACGGACTGATTTTTTGACCGTAATTTAGTATAAAAAGATGATAACGACATAAAGTGATCAGCAGATAAATAGATCTAAAACCTTTTACTTTAAATAGAATTTAACAGCTATAGTTAAACTCATATAAGAATAGGTGATAAAAACGCCTAACCGACGTATGATTAAATAAAATGAGATCGTGTATCAATAAAACAACGACGAATAAATAGGAAATAATATGTCTGAATATATAATCAGTCAGATGCACATTGAAGCCGCACGTAATTCTACCGATGACTTTAATCTGTTCCATGATAAAAATCGTTGGCATAGAATTAAAGAAAACCCTTTTCAAGGCACCGTTGCTCTTGGCTTTCAATTAGGTTGTTTTGTAGAAGACCAAGTAAACCGTTCTCCTAAAAATTACGACCAACAACTTAAGCAAACCGAAACAGCTAAAGTCAGCGTTAATTCTCTTAACTTCAGTCAGTACGAGTTTACCTTTGCAGGCTCAGTTAAACCCGGTGACAGCATTGCACTAGTGGTTCGTGATGGAAGGCTTTCAGATATTGCAGGTGTTGAGTGTTTTTCTAATCGTATAGCACTTAAGGCGAATGGGAAGACTGTATTGCTCGGTTATAAACGCTCAACCAGTGCACATATTGTTGCAGGTATTCCTAAACTGCCTGACTTTTCTGAAATTATAAACAGTGAAGATCGTACTTTTATCACCCCTGAACAATACTTTGTTAAACGTAAGTACATGATTGTAGGTAATGCTAAAAACTTTTTAACAAGTTCTTTTGCTGAACAATCAGAATACATAGATGAGTTTATTGATAAAGTAAGCTTTCCGGAAATGTACCCGATGAGTTTATTGTCATCAGCATTACTAGAGCGTGCACAAGCGGTTGGGCAAGATTTAATAGAAGAGCCTATGATTTATATCTCACATAAGCTTTCTATCGATAAAGCAGTATTAAATACGTTAAAAAGTAATGACTGTTTAAATATATTAGTGAGCCCACCAGAAAAGTCTACAGATGAAAGCTCAGAATATGTAACTCACTACTGCACTTGTATATTGTCAAACCACAAAATACTTTTTCAGGCTGAAATACAGTTATCACCATTAGCTGCTTTGTTAAAATAATCGAGAGAATTAACAACAGAGAACAGCGATTATTTATTTAAACAATACAATAAACTACTGAGCTACATCATAAAAAGTAGGAATGCCGCTTATATTTGAAAAATGTTCAATATAAGCGCTTATTTCTTTAGGTATATTTAAACCTTTAATAAGCGTTATTGCTCGTAACCGACCAAACAAATCAACATCGTCGATTGATAGCTGTGCGTTTACATGCTTTTCGCTATGTATCATTGGTGCCAGTACTTTCAATTCGTCTTCCAACTCTTTTATTAACGCATAGCTGTTTGCTAAAGCTTCAGAAAATGAACCTAACTCTTTGGTTTTTTTATGAGTGAAATAATCAATCGCACTTTGTGTTTGAAACTCCCCTACTCCCGATATTATCCAACGCGGGTAAAGTAGCTTTTTAAATAACACATTCACCTTTTTTAACCACGCATTTAAATCTTCACGGTTTGCTGATTCAGCAAAGATCGGTGACCCATCTAATTGATCCAAGTATTTAACTATATCCAAACTCTCGGCCATAAAGCTGCCGTCAGGTTTTTCCAAAATAGGACAAGCTTTAACGCCTATCATGGAAATTGGCGTAGCCTCGTCGTCGTTAGATAATACCGATATATCAACAGGAATGTTTTTCATACTAAAAGGCATACGTGCTCTAACGCAGTATGGGCAGTGGTCATAAATAAATAAACGCATGGTTGTCATAATTAAGTTCTCAAATAAACACAAAATAAAGTGCCAATCTCTCTAATAATCTTTGATTATTTTAAGGGCTCTTTTATTTCTATTAGGTAAATGATCATAATTATATCATTCTGAACAGTATTATTCTTCATCCTCAATAACCACCATTTTCTAATGCACCTCAGGTTCTGCTACACTAACGTTGATAACATTAAAATTAAAATTTGACCTATGCAACGTCCTCCACTTAAACAAGCCAAAAGTATCGATAATGTGTTCAACAGTGCTTATTGGCATCTAAGCCAACAAGACTTCACGATTGCAGAAATTCGTAGCAAACTAGAACGTAAAACAGATAATGCTGAATGGATAGAAAAGGTACTTACACATCTTATTGAGCACGGTTATTTGAAAAGTGATATTGAGTTTACAATTCGTTATTGTGAATCAGCATTTAACAATGAAATCGGAAAAGCGGCAATACAACACAAATTAAGAAGACGCGGTGTTTCATCCAGTGATATTGAAGCGGCTCTTGAACAAGTCATTGAACAAAACAATATAAATTTTAATGAAATGGCGAGTAATCGGTTACTCTCTCGTTACCTAACATTTCATGGCGTGAGTAAAGAAAAAGTATACTCGCACATGACCACTCGCGGTTTTTCTATTCAGCAAATAGATCAAGCTCTGTTGGAACATCCTGCACTAGAGACATTACGCAGTAAAATGGCAATAAAAGCTGAAAAAGCAGATTTAACTTCTGAAATAATGAAGTTATATCGAAAAGGAAAAGGACAAACACTTATCCTTCGTGAATTAAAACAGCAGCTTATTGATGTGACAGAATTTGAAGAAACCATATATCAACTAACACTTGCAGGTGATATTGATTTCTATCAAAGTTGTAGTAACCAACTAGCTAAAAAGAATTATGATTTATCTGATTATAAAGACAAATCAAAGGCCTATGCTTATTTGTCTCGAAAAGGTTTTACTAGTGATGAAATACAAGAAACGATGTCTTTAGATCAAGATGAAAAATAGCCCTCTACGTAAAATAATATAACGACGCCAAAGAAAACACATTTTTAATACCACTTAAAACTTACTTTTTTATACTATCTATTGCTTCTGATACGATAAAAAATAGCTAGCTTGAATCTTAGTAAAATCCTTCTCAATTTTTGAGATAAGCTTAATAGCTATAATTTTTTTACTATCCATAACTTAAAGAAACAAAAAACCTGCCGAAGCAGGTTTTTATTAAAGCGTTAATTAGCGAATGCTATTTAGGCGAAGAGTAAATTGTTTAATTCAAGGCGGTTTCATTACGACGTTTAGTGTTTCTTAAACGAGTAATAAAGCAACGATGAAATAGGCAATTTAAGCAAGCATAATTACATCATGCCGCCCATTCCACCCATACCACCCATTCCATCCATACTAGGCATAGAACCACCAGCATCTTTAGCTGGAGCGTCGGTGATCATAGCTTCTGTAGTTAACATTAAGCCCGCAACTGATGCTGCGAATTGTAATGCACTACGAGTTACTTTAGTTGGGTCAAGAATACCCATTTCTAACATATCGCCGAAAGTACTGTTACCAGCGTTATAACCGTAGTTACCTGTGCCGCCTTTAAGTACTTCGTTTAATACTACTGAGGCTTCGTCGCCTGAGTTAGTTGCGATTTGACGTAATGGAGCTGACATTGCACGGATAGCTACGTTGATACCGTGAGTTTGATCTTCGTTAAATCCTTCAAGGTTTTTAATTGCTTCAGCAGCGCGAACTAATGCAACACCACCACCGGCAACAACACCTTCTTCAACCGCTGCGCGAGTCGCATGTAATGCATCTTCAACACGAGCTTTTTTCTCTTTCATTTCAACTTCAGTTGCTGCACCAATTTTAATTACTGCTACACCGCCTGCTAATTTAGCAAGACGCTCTTGAAGTTTTTCTTTGTCGTAATCTGAAGATGAATCTTCGATTTGACCACGAATTTGTGAAACACGACCTTGGATTTCAGCTTCTTGGCCGATACCGTCAATGATTGTTGTGTTGTCTTTAGAGATAACTACACGTTTCGCTTGGCCTAAATCTTCTAATGTTACTTTTTCAAGTTCCATTCCGATTTCTTCTGAAATTACTGTACCCGCAGTTAATGTTGCGATGTCTTGTAACATTGCTTTACGACGGTCACCAAAACCTGGAGCTTTAACAGCTGCTACTTTAACGATGCCACGCATGTTGTTAACAACTAATGTTGCTAATGCTTCGCCTTCAACGTCTTCAGCAATAATTAGAAGAGGTTTACCTGCTTTAGCAACGCCTTCTAATGTCGTTAGTAGTTCACGAATGTTAGACACTTTTTTATCTACTAATAAGATAAATGGGTTTTCTAATTCAACGCTGCCACTTTCTTGGTTGTTGATGAAGTATGGAGAAAGGTAACCACGGTCAAACTGCATACCTTCAACTACGTCAAGTTCGTCAGTTAATGCTTGACCTTCTTCAACAGTAATAACACCTTCAGTGCCTACTTTTTCCATTGCTGTTGCAATGATTTTACCAACAGTAGCATCTGAGTTTGCAGAGATAGTACCTACTTGCTCAATGGCTTTGTTGTCTGTACATGCTTGTGAAAGCTTTTTAAGTTCTTCAACTGCAGCAATAACCGCTTGGTCGATACCGCGCTTAAGGTCCATTGGATTCATGCCAGCAGCAATAGATTTTAAACCTTCGTTTACAATCGCTTGTGCTAAAACAGTTGCAGTAGTTGTACCGTCACCCGCTTCATCATTTGCTTTAGACGCTACTTCTTTAACCATTTGTGCGCCCATGTTTTCGAATTTATCTTCTAATTCGATTTCTTTCGCAACAGATACACCATCTTTAGTGATTGTTGGGCCGCCAAATGATTTGTCTAATACTACGTTACGTCCTTTAGGACCTAATGTTACTTTTACTGCATCTGCTAAAACGTTAACACCACGTAGCATTTTTACTCGTGCGTCGTTACCAAATAATATGTCTTTTGCCGCCATGTTATTTATTCCTATAATTTGTTTTAATTAAAAAATTAATTTTAAATTGTTGCCTTAGTGAGTCATTCCACTTTCGAACTCATGCTAATGCAAAGAAGAAGTATGTTACTCACCTAGTAAGTAGTCACTTCTGATATCGCTACTTCTGTAGTAACGACATATAAATTTATTTGATTATTCTACAATCGCTAAAATATCAGCTTCGCTAAGAATTAATACTTCTTCGCCGTCAATTTTTTCAGTTTTTACGCCGTAGCCTTCACTGAAAATTACTTGGTCGCCAATTTTTACGTCTAATGCACGTATATCGCCGTTTTCTAACATACGACCTTTACCTACAGCTACCACTTCACCACGAGTAGACTTTTCTGCAGCACTACCAGTAAGAACGATACCACCAGCAGATTTTGATTCTACTTCTTTACGTTTAATAATTACGCGATCATGTAATGGACGAATACTCATTTTTATCTCCTGAAACGATTAGGTTTAACAAATTTGTTTTTATTCTTGTGTAAGTAAATGGGGTTAAAAATGTACTTCACAAGTCTTTTAGCTATTTTTTTAGTTAATAATTTCTAAAAAGAAAAACCTTAATGATATAACGTAAGATTTTTTCATTCTGATACTTTTATAAAACATATATATGTTGTTATTTGATCAAAGAATAATGCGAATAGCCACGAGTTAGTTTTGATAAAACAGGAAAGGATTTTACTAATAACCATTGTCACTAAACGATATTAGATGACAATGGGAAATTTATAGAAGATGAGGTGATTATTTATCTTTGCGCTCAAAGTCGCCTTCGATGGTTTCACCTTGATGAGGTTTACGCTCTAAAATAGCGGGCTCTTTCTCAGTAGAAACTGTTGAGTTATCTACTTCATTTTCATAAACGTTACCACCTTGTGAAAAGTCTGATGAATGAAAATGAGCGTTTGCACCAAAGGTATTACCCTGTCGTGTATGTAAGTGCTTTTGTACAGAGGTACCTAAGGCTTTACGAACACTAGGAACAAGTAATAATAAGCCTAAAATGTCGGTAACAAAGCCAGGCGTTACTAATAAAACACCTGCCACCATTAACATCAACCCTGTTACTATTTCAGCTGACGGCATTTCACCTTGTGCCATTTTAGTTTGTACTGACTGCATAGTAGCTAAGCCTTGCTGACGAACATTTTTAGCACCTAACCAAGCTGTTGTAATAACAATAGCGATAGTTGGCCATGCGCCAATCACTTCACCTATGTTAATTAAAAGAGTGATTTCAATAATCGGAATGATTATGAATAAAAGAAATAAGAATCTAAACATGAGCAACCTCAATACGTTTTAATGAAACTAATATGGGGTTTAACAGGTCTTTTTCAAGCAGTAAGGCGATTACATTGTATTTAAGCTACAAAGATATAAATGAATGGAGTAAGCTTTATTTATTAAAATAGTTTAAATCTGATTTAAGAAAGCATAAGTAAGCTGGTGTGTTTAACGGCTTATTCATGTTGTTTTTTATTAATAATTTTTGCTCTTTGATGTAAAAAAACATTAATTAGATAAGTTAATCATTTAACACTTTATGGCTGAAATACACTTTTACAAAGTTTAGCGTGTTTATCTATATTTTAATTCATATAAATCAGTAAATTAATCAACTATTGTTGTATCCTCTGTTCAAATAGATTAAATATTTAAGTTTTTTTTAAGGTAATACTTATAATGTATCAAGTTATATTTTGTACATGCCCATCTGATGAAGTGGCCAAGTTAATTGCAACAACATTAGTAAAAAACAAATTAGCCGCATGTGTGAATATCGTTCCTAATGTGGTGTCCGTTTATCAATGGGACGATCAAGTCATGTGTGATAATGAAGTGAAATTAGTGATCAAATCAACAGCGAAACTGTTCCCACTAATCGAATCAAGCATTAACGATTTACATCCTCATGATACACCTGAAATTATTGCCATGAATATCCAGCAAGGTAATGAAGAATATTTACACTGGATCAATGAGTCTACGAAATCGTGATAATGAAAAAACTATATTCCTCTTTTTGCTTAGGTTTTATCAGCCTATTTTTATTCACCACGCAAGTCAGTGCGCAAGATTCATTTTTTGATCTGTCTTCTGCTTCTGTTTTCAGTAATGACGACGAATTTTTAAGAGTTGATGAAGCTTTCGCATTTAACTTCAGTCAAAAAGACAACAAAGTAACCGTGACCTTTGATATTGCCGAAGGTTACTATTTATATCGTCACCAGTTTAAATTTACTCCCGAGCAATCGAGTATCAGTGAAGTAGATTTACCTATTGGAGAAGATCATGAAGATGAATTCTTTGGCATTCAAAAAGTTTTTACTGAAAGTTTAACCTTTGATATAGATGTTGAAAGCACGCAAGAAAACCCAACCGTAACTATTCGCTATCAAGGTTGTGCCGAGAAAGGTCTTTGTTATTCACCTACCAAACAAATCGTTTATTTAAACTCTTTCGCAGCACAAGCTGATGATGTTTTAAATAACCTAAGCTCGAATACTGGTTCAGATGCTAATTCCAATAGAGCCACTGAAGTAACACAACCTTCAATCACTGAGCCAAGCGCTAACAAAAACATTGAAACTAAAAGCGAACAACATCAGTTACTCGATATGCTCAAGCAAGACAGTTTATGGTTAACGTTAGTCGCCTTTTTTATAGGTGGACTTTTGTTATCGTTTACTCCTTGTGTATTCCCTATGTACCCTATCCTCACCGGAATTATTGTTGGCCAAGGTAACAAGTTAACGACTAAAAGAGCATTCACTCTTTCATTCTTTTATGTTCAAGGTATGGCAATTACTTACACCATATTAGGTATTGTGGTTGCTTTAGCTGGAGCTCAATTTCAAGCAGCCTTCCAAGCACCGGCGGTATTAATAGCCTTAAGTATTTTATTTATATTTTTAGCCCTTTCCATGTTCGGACTCTTTAATTTGGCACTACCAAGCAGCTGGCAAAACAAATTAAATGATATGAGCAATAGCCAAAAAGGAGGCTCTATCTTCGGCGTGGTATGTATGGGGATAATATCGGGTTTAGTCGCATCTCCTTGTACTACAGCACCATTAACAGGCGCTTTACTTTACATATCTCAAACAGGCGATATAGTTTTAGGTGCTTCAGCTTTATATGCTTTAAGTTTAGGCATGGGTCTACCTTTATTAATATTAGGTAGTTCAGGTGGTAAGTTACTGCCAAAAGCTGGTGCGTGGATGAATATTATTAAAAACATATTCGGGTTGTTATTACTCGCTGTACCTATTTTCTTATTAGAGCGTATTGTTCCAGAACTTGTTACTGAAGTACTTTGGGTTGTATTACTCTTAGTGACTGGTGCCTATTTTTACACGGCAAATAAATCAACTAACATAAACTTTTGGCATGGTGCACGTGCTTTAGCTATCTTTTTAATATTGTTTTATGGGGCTATGCAAGGCTATAAGTTAATTGATAATGCTTTAGCTCCTGCTGCTTTAGCTCAAACATCAAGCCAAACAGGTACTCAAAGCTCAATACCTGTAAAAACTAACGATAATACGTTTACTAGGGTTGCTAGCCTTACTGAATTATATGATGCCATACAAAAAGCGAATGCCAATGGTAAAACTGTCATGGTCGATTTATATGCTGACTGGTGCATCGCGTGTAAAGAGTTTGAGCATTACACGTTTAGCGATCCTATGGTACAGGCTGCTCTTGAGAATACGGTATTAATACAAGTTGATTTAACAGAGAGTGGTTCAGATTCAAGCGTTGAATTGATGGATAACTTTCAAGTATTTGGCCTACCTTCTATCTTGTTTTTTAATACTGATGGAGAAGAGTTAACTCAAAACAGAGTTACAGGCTTTATGGGTGCTAAAGACTTTTCAGCGTTATTGAAGCAAATATTATAATTTACAGGATAAACTCTAAAAACAAAGGTTTTTTTATAAGAAATGTAAACGAAATAGAAGAAGTTAAGGGATGTTAATATTAGCCTCTAACTTCTTTTTTTATGCTGTATCTAGCAACAAAAATATCGACGAGATGTGATCACTGAGTTATAGCCCTAGCTATTCAGGTCAACCCTACCATATTACTGTGCTTTAGTTTTCCAGTGACTATCAACAATATGTGTTTTAATGAAATCAATCAGTTCAACTTCAGGAATAGGTTTAGAGAAGTAATACCCTTGAATCAAATCACAATCGTTTTGCATCAAACTTCTTAATTGCGCACTTGTTTCAACACCTTCTGCCACTACCATTAAACCTAAGTTCTTCACCATAGCAATGGTCGACATTATGATTTGATAATCAGAATGATTTTCTAACATACCAAAGATAAAACTTTTATCTATTTTAATAACATCAACAGGCATTTGTTTTAAATAAGCTAACGACGAATAGCCCGTACCAAAGTCATCAATGGCAAAACTAAAACCTAAGCTTTTCAAGGTTTCCATCATAGTGATCGTATGTTCAACATTTTTAACTAAGGTTTGCTCTGTAAGCTCTAATTCAAAACTCGATGCGGAAATTGAAAACTCAACTAATAAGTCTTGAAGGTACTTAGGTAAACCTTGGTCGATAAATTGTCCAGCTGACAGATTTATAGCAATGCGAGCTCCGTTCAAACCTTCATTTCTGATATCAACAGCTAATTCGAAACAGCGACGAATAATCCAATACCCGAGCTCAATCATATGAGTAGAGTTTTCTAAAATAGGAATAAAATCGTCTGGAGATATCATTCCTCTAGTCGGATGCTTCCAACGTAATAAGGCTTCGAAACCATAAATTCGATTTGTTTTTGCAACTAATTGAGGTTGCAAGCTTAAGCTAAATTGATTTTTTGCTAATGCTTGCCTTACCTCGCCTTCGAGCATAACGCGATGAGCAACACGCTGATACATTTCAGGATGATAGATATGATATTGAGCGCCACCATTATCTTTTGCTTCATACATTGCGATATCAGCATAACTGATCAACTCTTCTGCTTTAACCATTTTGTCTTCGGTGTAAGCGATACCTATACTGGTTGAAACGTAGAAAACGCTGCTTCCAATTTTAATCGGCGTTTTAAAGCGTTGTAAAATTTCTTCTGCAACTGTTTTAGCTTCTTCAACCGATTCAATTTTACCTAATACAACAACAAACTCATCACCACCAAAACGACAGGCAACATCTACATTACGAATACTTAACCTTACTCGGTTTGCGGCTTCAATAAGTAGTCGATCACCTTGTCCATGTCCATGACTATCATTTACTTTTTTAAAGTCATCTAAATCAAGAAACAGTACCGCAACTTTTTGCTTAAATTGTGACAAATTAGCCACCGATTTACGCAATTGATAATTCAGCATATTACGATTAGGTAAGCCCGTAAGTAAATCGTACATGGCGATGTTTTCTAATTCTTTGGTCTTTTGTTCAACCTCTATATTCAGCTGTTCTAATTCATAACTGAGTTCGCTCGAAGCATCAGCTAAAACATCTAATTCATCAGAAAATATACTCTTGCGTTTAAATTTAATACGTCTAAATTGATCAAATTCTTTGCGAGCAAGTAATGGCAGAGCGTTTGATAAAACAAGTAAGCGTTGAGTTAAAGGGCTCGCTACAAAATAAACCAAGCCTGCTAACGTCACAAAAATCAAAACAGCAGAAAGTAAAAATTGATAACGGTATTGTTTAGATTCAGTAGTGATCCTCGTTACGTCATCAATTAACGCCATATAATATGAGCGTTGATTATTAGAGGCTAGTGGCATTAAGTTTATAAGATAGCTTTCTAAATTATGATCAACTTGAATACCTAGTTTTCTTACTTCTTCAACTGATATTGAAGTATTTTCTTGAATAAACAAAGCTTGCATTAAATCTATATTAGAAGAAGATAAAAACTTAGCGTCATGAAGTTTAGTATTAGTTGTATTAGGATAACTTACGATAGCAATTTGACTTTTTATCGATTGGTTTATCGCATAAATCATATCAACCAACGACACAGACAAAGCAACAACGATCATGTCACCTTGTTTATTAAGTAAAGGCACTGTAAGTAGCTGTTCACAATATACCTGACAATAAAGTAAGTGTTGTGGCTCTTGCATATCAAGGGTTTTGTTAACACTGTCGACAACATAGTTTGGTGTTGGGCTGGAGCTATATAGAACGTTTTTCTTACTATCAATTAACCACATTTTTTCAACATTATGATGTAACTGTAGTGCATCAAACTGCTTTGATAATTCATTCGTTAAATCAATAAAGTCATTTTTTTCTTGTAGATGAATAACATCAGAAAAAGATTCAATCCAAACTCTTAGCTGATCTTTTAAGGTTTTTTCATGAAACTTAAATTGCTCTTGCCCTTGAACAAGTGTTTCTGCTTGATAGCTTTTGAACTCAGCATTTAGTCGAGATAATGAAACCACAGAAAAGCCGGCACTCAATAAAAGTAAAGCGCCTATAACGAGTAATAATAGTTTTGTTGGAACACTAATAAAAACTTGTGTCATTATTTAAAACCAATACCTTAATTGTAATGCCCATAACTGCCAATATTCTTCTTCATTGACTCCTGGTTCAGGTATAAGTACAGGTGTTAATCTTGCTGTACCTTGTATCCAATGATGTTCAAACTGTAATTCAACATTAGAAGCTATTCTGTAATTCAAACCTAAGGTTGTATCGTATTGATAACCAAAGTAGTTAGGTACATTGCCCCCAGAACCAAGTTCAAGCTGTCTACCGTGCTTGTCATTTTTATCTGCATAATAATGTTCATAACGTGCTAAAAACTTTAATTCTGGTGTTAGTGTAAACTGCCCTTGAACAAAACCACCTTGTCCTGTTGTCTCATTCGTAAAATCAGGGGTAAGCAAACCATAAAGATCTATGCTTTCCTGGAGAAACTCCGCACTAAACGTCCATTTTTCTGCTTGGTATTCAGCATTAAAATAATAACGTTTTAAAGCTAAACCACCGTCAATAAAAACATCTCGATGACCTCGACTATAAGTAAAGTCAGCACTGGTTGTTGCTAAACCAAACTTCCATTGAGACATACTAGGTGTCCAATAAATACTTCCTTGGAAGTCATTTTCATGTGTCAATTTGCCTCTAGACTGACTTCCCATCACAATCGTAGTTTGAGTTTTTGAAAGTGTTGATGCCGCCATGCTTACAGTAATATCAATATCACCAATGCTCTCATTAGAATAACGAGTAGCTATTGCACCACCATCACCACCAATAGACATATCGCGTGTGGCATCAAAATAAACAGATTGAGGCAGTATAATACTCGGTCTCGCCATTGGCACATCACGCGTACTCGAATATAACCAATGATAATTTTTTATACGCCCTAAATATAATTTAGTTTGCCAGTTCACCGTATTCTGTAACGCCCACTCAACAAGTAAATAATCAACTCGTGTACCTTTGTTATAGCGATTACCACCATCTAAATAAACAGCTTGTCCTGCTAGTCTAATATCTGGAGTTAATTGATAAGATGCATTAATACCTATTTCAGTTAACTCTAATGAAGCCCCTTGGTCATCACTAACAAAGTTACTGCCATTTACATCTATTATACCTTGCGCAACAAAGCCATGAACTTGTAGATCTTTAGTGCCACCTAAGTCGTGAGCATGTGTTACACCTGCAGTAAGAAAACAACAACCCAAAAGTATGGTAATTAATTTACTATTCAATTCATTTACCCACCTATTCTGTAATGTTAATAACATTGACATGCTGTTTTTCCTTATCGAGTGTTTCAACATAGCCAATGGCTCCAGGTGTGGTACTTACTGCCTGTAATAGCTCAGTTTGAGATTGTACTATTCGTGGTGCAACACCTAACCCTGAGAATGTTAATTTGTTCCAAATTCGATCGAGCTGATATGGGAAGATATGAAGCGTTTCTTTAGAGAAAGTTTTATGAACTGTATGCTGACTAGGTAAAACAAAAACAACTATTGGTTCTTTATTGGGCCAGCGGGTCTGCCTCATAGAATAAATCCTGCGAAGTTGTGATGATGAAAGTGTTTTCACTTCAACAGAATAATGACTAATAACATGCATGCTTTCTGATTTAAAACTAATCAGAACAAAGAGCAAAATGCTAATTTTAAAAAATATTTTGGTAATAACAACACCCTTATAAATATCACTAAAACACATCCTAGCGACTTTATAGATTATGCACCCACGAAGAATGTGAATGCAATATATTATAAATCAATAGATTAATTAAAAATCAATAGATTAAGCAACTACAGTAATTATATTAATCTTAGTAAAAATATACAAAACCGCAAAGATAATTGAAATATATTTTAACATTAAATTTAAACCGCTACCTAGGCTATTTTCCGAGAAAAAGCATGTATATTCGCCTAAAACAACGTAGATAACACTTTTTGGAAGATCTAAGGCATTTTTTTTGTAAATACACTTTGATCAAGTCTGCAAATGTGTAATAGTACGCATCTATTACAATATCATGGTTTTTTACAGACAATGACTACAAAGTTTAATGTTTTATTACTGAATGGTCCTAATCTAAATATGTTAGGTAAAAGAGAGCCTGAAATATATGGCTCTGCCACCCTTGGTGATATTGTTTCACAGTTAGAACTATCTGCTAAAAATAAAGATATACAACTTACACATTTACAATCAAACGCTGAACATGAACTTATTGATGCTATACATGATAGCCATCATAAAATTGACTTCATCATTATTAACCCCGCGGCATTTACACATACAAGTGTAGCATTAAGAGATGCCTTGTTATCGGTTAGTATTCCTTTTATTGAAGTTCATTTATCAAATGTTCATGCGCGTGAGAAATTTAAACATCATTCTTACTTATCTGATGTTGCTGTTGGTGTGATTTGTGGCTTAGGTACAAACGGTTATGAATACGCATTAAGCGCTGCACATTCATGGCTAATTAAAAAATAATAAATTAACAATAACGTGTTGGTATATTCGACCCGTTATTTTCTACTTAAATATATAACGAACAAAGGTATAAATTATGGATATTCGTAAAATCAAAAAACTAATTGAGCTTGTTGAAGAATCAGGTATCAATGAATTAGAAATTTCTGAAGGTGAAGAGTCAGTAAGAATCAGCCGTGGTCAGACTTATGTTGCTGCTCCTGTAGCTGCACCAGTTGCCGCTGCTCCAGTTGCTGCTGCGCCGGCTGCTGCGCCGGCTGCTGCGCCTGTTCAAACAGGTCATGTTGTTCGTTCACCTATGGTTGGTACATTTTATTCTTCAGGCTCTCCTGAATCACCATCTTTTGTTGAAGTTGGCCAACATGTGAATGCTGGTGATACATTATGTATTGTTGAAGCAATGAAAATGATGAACCAAATTGAAGCAGATAAATCAGGTGTTGTTAAAGAAATACTTGCTCAAAACGAAGATGCTATTGAATTTGATCAACCGCTATTCATCATTGAATAAGCCCAACCAAAAAGGGTAATTTCATGTTAGATAAAGTAGTTATCGCCAACCGAGGCGAAATAGCATTAAGAATACTTAGAGCTTGTAAAGAGTTAGGTATTAAAACAGTTGCTGTACATTCAACAGCAGATAAAACGTTAAAACACGTTTTATTAGCAGACGAAACTATATGTATTGGTAAGCCATCTGCACTAGACAGTTACTTAAACATTCCTGCAATTATTACGGCAGCTGAAGTAACTGATGCAGTAGCTATTCACCCAGGATATGGTTTTTTAGCTGAAAATGCTGACTTTGCTGAACAAGTTGAAAATTCAGGTTTTGTCTTTATCGGTCCTAAAGCTGAAAGCATTCGTATCATGGGCGATAAAGTAGCCGCGATTCGTGCGATGAAAGCATCTGGTGTTCCTTGTGTTCCTGGTTCTGATGGACCATTAACAGAAGACGAAGAAGCTAACAAAGCTCATGCTAAGCGTATCGGCTACCCAATTATAGTTAAAGCTGCTGGTGGCGGTGGTGGACGTGGTATGCGTGTTGTTCGTTCTGAAGAAGAATTAACAGACTCTATTGCGTTAACGAAAAAAGAAGCAGGTACTATCTTCAAAAATGACATGGTTTACATGGAAAAATTCCTTGAAAACCCTCGTCATGTTGAAATTCAGATAATTGCTGACGGTCAAGGTAACGCAATTCACTTAGGTGAGCGTGATTGTTCAATGCAACGTCGTCATCAAAAAGTTGTTGAAGAAGCTCCAGCACCAGGCATTACTGCTGAAATGCGTGCCAAGATTGGTGAACGTTGTTGTAATGCGTGTATTGAAATCAATTACCGAGGTGCTGGTACTTTTGAATTCTTATACGAGAACGGCGAATTCTATTTCATTGAAATGAATACACGTATCCAAGTTGAGCATCCTGTAACAGAGATGATCACAGGTGTTGATTTAATTAAAGAACAACTTCGTATTGCTGCTGGTCAACCGTTATCTTATACACAAGATGATATTAAAATCGCAGGCCATTCAATTGAATGTCGAATTAATGCTGAAGATCCACGCACTTTTATTCCTTCACCGGGTAAAATTACACGTTTCCATCCTCCAGGTGGTTTAGGTGTTCGTTGGGATTCTCATATTTATGCAGATTATGTAGTGCCTCCACATTACGACTCTATGATTGGTAAGCTAATCACATGGGGCGATAATCGCGATGTAGCTATAGCTCGTATGCGTAATGCTTTATCTGAGTTAGTGATTGATGGTATTAAAACTAACATCACTTTACATCAAGATATTTTAAATGATTCAGGTTTTGTTAATGGTGGTGCAAACATCCATTACTTAGAGAAGAAGCTAGCTGAATCTGAATAGATTTAAACTGCTCTTTGAATAAAACCTATTAAAAGCTCTGTTGTTACAGGGCTTTTTTTTTCATCCAAATTTATTATACAATGCCATTTATCATAATGATTCTATAAGCCGATGAGCAACGGGACAAGCATGAGAAAACTATTAGAAAAGCCTAGCCAACCTGCTGATGATGATTGTTGTGGTGGCGGTTGCAGCCCATGTGTTTGGGATTATTTCTATGAAGACCGAAAAGCATGGAAAGATCAACAAACCCTACTCGCTCAAGAAGCTGAAAACACATCTAATAACGATGAAAGCAAATAGACTCAACCCGAATTAAATAAATTTGGTTCACTTCAAGTAAGCTCTGTTTACTTCAAATAATTCGATTTAACTTAATTTATCTTTGCTTGATACTGCTCGGCAGAGCTTAACCCAATCATCTGAATTCAGCTCTGCTCTTTCTGCTATCTTCTTTTAACTATGTTCAGTTCTTATAGATTCAGCTCAAGTCTTCTCGATTCAGTCCTCTAGAAGCGCTGAAAAGATCATTCAGATAATGACACATCCATAAACTTACTTCTGCGAATACTTTTTAACAATCTTTCCTAAGGTTGCAATGGCTTCAATTTTTTCATCGCTCCACTGAACAGCGAAACTGATGCGCATAAAGTTATTATATTTTCCTGAAGCTGAAAAAATAGTCCCTGGCGCAAAACTTACACCATTTTCAATTGCTTCATGGAACAGCTTACCCGTATCAACATGAGAGCGACATCTCACCCATAAAACACCACCACCTTTAGGCTCTGATATACAAACTTCTTCAGGAAAATGTTTAGTAATTAAAGCGCGCATACGTTCACAGTTATATTGCAGCTTTTTACGTAATACATTTAAGTGTTTGTCGTATTCACCACTCATCAAATAATCTGTTAGAGTCCACTGTGGAAGCATCGCGGTAGAACAAGATATAGCTCTTTTTATACGCTTAGCATTTTCTTCATATTTACCCGCTAATAACCAACCGATTCTATACCCTGGTGCTGCGGTTTTTGAGAAAGAAGAACACGTCATCACCAAACCTTTTTTAGAATAAAGCTCGGCAGGTTTAGGTTTTTCGTCGGTAAAATAAAGCTCGCTGTATACTTCATCTTCAATCAGTGGCGTATTGTATTTCTCGACTAATTCAACCAGTTTCTTTCGATCTTTATTGCTCATCATTGAACCCAGCGGGTTATTTATCGTTGTGGTAAATAAGCAGGCTTTGACTTCGTGTTCTTTGAGTGTTTTCTCTAAATCATTAAGGCAAATACCATTCTCGGTACAGGTATACACCTCAACAACATTCATCCCTAAACTTTCTACCAATTCGAGTAAACCAAAAAAACACGGTGATTCAACAACAACGACATCGCCTTTTGAAGCAACACATTGTAATGCTATTGAAAGCGCTTCTTGTGCGCCATTTGTGATAATAATATCTTCATGATCTACATCAACACCTTGCTCTTGGTAACGCAAAGCAATACTTAAACGCAGTTTAGAGTCACCATTCACAGGTCCATAACTTACCGCTTTTTCAGCAACACGACTTAAAACACCTTTCATTAATCGCGATAAAGCTTTATCAGGTGGGTGAGCATTAACGGGATTTGAAATACCTAAAGCAACGGTATTAGGTAAATGAATAGCGGCATGAACTTGCTCGATAAGGCTTCTAAATTGAATTTTAGCAGGAGATGAATGCAGCCAACTATCTCGCATAGGTAATAAAGTACGAACATCTTTTGCTTTAAAATAATAGCCTGATTGAGGACGAGCATATATAGCTCCTTGTCGCTCTAACTCTATGTAGGCTTGCTTTACAGTTGGCACACTTATATCTAACTGCTTACTTAGCTTGCGTAAGCTAGGTAATTTGTCTCCTGCGCGAAAAACACCATTTTTCTCTTGTTTTTCAACGTAGTCGATCACTTGTTGATATAAAAAGTCTGAAGATGATTTATCAAGTAGCTGCATAACTGTATAGGTATCATTTTTGTTTTTTTGTATATGTTATTAAATCAAAGTTTCATTAAACTGTCATTACTTCTTCAGAGAAAATCAGATTCAATCATGAATAATGTTGTTTTATACATTGTTACTGTTCTTATTTGGGGCTCAACTTGGATTGCTATTAATTATCAATTAGGTGACGTTTCCCCGGCCGTGTCCCTTAGCTATCGTTTTTCGTTAGCCGCGGTTATTTTATTTGCGTTTTGTAAACAGCAAAAAGTGCAGCTTAAGTTTCCACTTAAGCTGCACATTCAATTTTTGGCTTTTGGGCTAACCTTGTTTGGGTGTAATTACTATTTTCTTTATAGTGCCCAACAAAACATTAACTCAGCGTTGGTGTGTATTGGCTTCTCAATGATCATGATTTTTAATATTCTGAATGCGCGCATTTGGTACAAAACAAAAATTACTAAAGAGTTCTATATGGGTGGTCTGCTTGGAATAATGGGCATCTTTACTTTGTTCTGGCCACAAATTAACAATATATCTTTAGGTGAACAAACTCTCATTGGTTTAGGTTTCTGTCTTGCAGGTACTATTCTAGCGTCTTTTGGTAATATGATTTCTATCAGAAACCAAAGAAAACAGGCTCCTCTACATGCAGCTAATGCATGGGGAATGGCTTATGGTGCTCTGTCTATTGGCTTGTGGGCTTTTTTCAAAGGTGAAGCTTTTATTCTCCCTATGAATGCTGCTTACATTAGCTCTTTATTATATTTATCTGTATTTGGCTCTGTTATCGCTTTCGGTTGTTATTTAACCTTATTAAATAGAATAGGGGCACAAAAAACCTCTTATGCAAACATTATGTTCCCTGCAATAGCGGTATTAATTTCATCTTTTGTAGAAGATTTTCAATGGAGTATCTTTACCGTTATTGGCCTGAGCTGTATTTTTGCTGGTAATATTATTGTGTTATCTAAAAAGAAAGCTAAGCCTCAAAATACAGTGGTTGAAGAACAAGAAGCTAAACAACAAGTTTCTAACGATTCACTCATCGTAAATGAAACAATTGAGGCAGGCGAATCACAAACGCTTAAAGCCACTTAGCGAAAACGCCTTTATTAAAGTGACTAAATAAAAACATTAGATAAAGGCATTTAAATAGCTCAGTATTCATCAAAATATGGTGTTTAAACATACTGAGCTGAACCTTAACGTACTCTTCAATCGCCTTCTAAACCTTCCTTATTCTACCGAATAAAGTGTAATTAAAATTTAATCTGATTAATTACTCTAAATATGACTCGAAACGGTTTATAATCAATCAACTGTATAGATTTGAAGATTAATTTTTCAACACTTTTATCAATAAAATAAATTTAGGGACCCTTATGCAACGATTAGCACCAGCTCTACACGAAGATAACGTTCCAAGTGATCTGATTTCTGTAATCAACACTGTGTTAGACGCATCGAAAGATATCTCTTTTCGCGTAAGCCAAGCTCATTTAAGTGGCCTTATGGGCGCTACAACGGATGAAAATATTCAAGGTGAAGTTCAAAAAGAACTTGATGTTGTATCAAACGACTTAATTAAAGACATCCTTTTAGAATCTGACTTAGTAAAAGCTATTTCGTCTGAAGAAGAAGATACGTCTGTTGCTGGTAATCCTAACGGTAAATACATTGTATCGTTTGATCCATTAGACGGTAGCTCTAATATCGAAATCAATTCATTAATCGGTACTATCTTCTCTATTCATCCAGCGATTGAAGGTATGGATGCTAGCGACCCGGAAATGTTTAAACAGTCAGGTAACAAGCAAGTATGTGCGGGTTATGTTTTATATGGTCCTGCCACTATGTTGGTAATGACAACAGGTAACGGCACCCACTTTTATGTATTTGACCGCACAACAAGCAGCTTTATATTAGTTGAGCGTAATGTTCAAATATCTGAAGATACACAAGAGTTCGCTGTTAACATGTCTAATCAACGTTTTTGGCACGCTCCAATGCAAGCGTACATTAACGACTTATTATTAGGTGACTCTGGTCCTCGTGGCAAAAACTTCAACATGAGATGGAGTGCAGCTATGGTTGGTGATGTGCATAGAGTATTAACGCGCGGTGGGCTTTTTACATACCCTGCTGATTTAAAAGATCCGGCTAAGCCAAGTAAATTACGTTTAATGTACGAAGCAAACCCAATGAGCTTTTTAGTTGAACAAGCGGGTGGCTTAAGTGTTACTTCAACGCAAAGAATTATGGATATTGAACCAACTGATATTCACCAACGTGTTGAAGTTATTTTAGGTTCAAAAAACGAAGTCAATAAATGTTTATCTTACTATAAGTAACACAAACATTTTAATGAAAGAGGGAGCCCTTCCCTCTTTTAACTTTCTTTCCAACTAATACCTATCTATTGTATACAACATCTACCTTTTACATTTGTCATTGCTGCTAGCCAAAATAACTTCATTGTATAGATATAAACCTTTTTGTTAGAATAGCGCCAATTCAGCTTTAATAACCGACACTTCTAACAGAGAAATTAATATGTCAGCTTATGCCGTGGGACACAAAGTTCCAGACTCAGATTCAATATGTTCAGCTATCGCCCTTTCTTATTTAAAAAACGCGACAGGCGAAGACGTTAAACCAGCACGTTTAGGTGAGCTATCTCCTGAAACTCTTTTTATTCTAGAAAAATTTGGTTTTGAGCAACCTGAACTAAAAATGACATTTGCTGATACTGATGGCATCTATGTTGTTGATCATTCAGACCGTATTCAAGGTCCTGATGATATTGATGACACTACAATATTAGGCATTATTGATCATCACAAATTAGGTGATATCACTACATCTACTCCGCTTGAGTGTTGGATCCGTCCTGTAGGTTGTACTAACACCATTATTAAAATGATGTATGATTTTCACAGTGTAGCTATTCCTAAAGATATTGCTGGCGCTATGATGTGTGCCATTTTATCTGACACAGTAATCTTCAAATCACCAACATGTACAACTGCTGACATTAAATGTGTTGAAGCACTTGCAGAAATTGCAGGTATTGAAGACTACAAAGAATTGGGCATGGAAATGTTCAGAGTAAAATCTGCCGTTGAAGGTACACCCATTCGTGATCTTGTTTTACGTGACTTTAAAGACTTCAACATGCACGGAAAAACAGTTGGTATAGGTCAACTAGAAGTTATCGACCTTGCTGTATTTGACGAAATGAAAGAAGACTTTTTAGCGGATATGGCTGCTTTAAAAGCTGAAGGTTCGCGTCATAGTGTTATGTTACTTTTAACAGACATTATGAAAGAAGGTTCTGAAGTATTAGTCGTGAGCGACAACGCTGATTTAACCGACAAAGCTTTTGGTAAATCACTTACTGATGGCAAAGTATGGATAGACGGAATTATGAGTCGTAAAAAGCAAGTTGTTCCACCATTACAAGACTCGCTTGCATAAGCAATAATGAGTAACAACTTTAACGGCTAAACAACTAAAACGCTAAACAACCTGTTTAGCGTTTTTCATTTCTATTATTTAATATTCGAAGTACTTCCTAATTATCAGGAGCATAATGATGGTGATAACCAATTCATCACGGCTGAGCTTTCACTTGATTGATGAAACAGATAAAGATTTTCTCTTTCAGCTAGATCAAGACCCACAAGTAATGAAATACCTTAACGGTGGAAAGCCGACATCTAAAGATGTTATTGAAAATACCTTTATACCTCGCTTAAATGCATACAGAAATAAAGAAAAAGGCTGGGGTTTATGGAAAGTAACGATTACCGAAACTCAACAAGACATTGGTTGGATATTGGTTAGACCAATGGACTTCTTCTCCGACGCTCCTAATCTACATGATCTTGAACTGGGTTGGCGTTTTATGAAAAATAGCTGGGGAAAAGGCTATGCAACCGAAGCAGCTATACATATAAAAAACATACTCAGCCTACAATCTGAAATTAAACATTTTAGCGCCACCGCTTTAATCGATAATATCGGTTCTATAAGCATAATGAAAAAACTGGGCATGACTCACATAAAAACTTACTTACATTCAGATAATGAATTAGGTGAAACTGAAGCCGTACTCTACAGATTAACGATTTAAACAAGAATAATCGTTACCCTATAAAATAAATATCATAGGAAATTTTGCATGTCGATACAGGATACTTTAGGAAATGAGAGTTGGCTTAGATCAAACGAAAATAACGTTAAAGCCTTATTTCCCGTTAAGTTTACAATGATACATCACTTAAATAGCATAAAACTTGGCTCCGACTTAAAGAACTTAGGCGTAGATTGGCACTCAGAAAAAGAGTTTGAGATGATCATGGTTTTTCTTGAAAAGCTTGGGTTTATAATACGTGACGGAAAAGCCGTAATGCGTAATCCTGAAAGTATTTTTTGTTGATTGAAAGAACACCCAATCATAATGATGAGGTTATAATCATCTTACGATGAGATAAAATAATCGACTTGATCTGCATTAATTATTTATGTTGAACAATTAATGCATACATTACTCATTGATTTACAATAAATAGCTAAATAAGATGTACAGCTTATTATTAATCATAACGTCAAAGGAGGATGTTACATTGTTTAAGGATAGAGCTTCCTGTAAATACCCTTATCTTCTTTCTCCTGCCAGTTTATTCATTTTATGTTCTACCCTTGTAGCAATATTCCTTTATTCTATGGAGAGTTAAGCCATGTTTAGTTTTTTTAAAAAGACTAAAGTTCAGTTATCCCCCTTTGTAAAAGGTCGAATTACAGATAATGGACAACCTTTACTGGGTCTAGAAGTAGTACGTGAACTTTTTTATAGTGGCTATGATAAAGAAAATTCTCTTATTGATTACGCGTTAACTAATACGAATGGTGAATTCTCATTTGATGAAAAAATAGTTAAATCACGATCACCAAATGATATTTTTGGACAAAACCTTCCTGTATCTCAAGATATATATATTAAAAAAGAAACTAATGAGAATGAAGGTAAATTGTTTTTATTGTGGGGAGCAAGTAAACATTGGCGTACAGCTCCACCACTGAATGATTTAATGCTTCAATTAAATGCTGACTTACAAAATAAAGAAGTAGATCAAATGATAAATACTTCAGGATACAACACGAGAAATGAGCAATTAGTTTCAACTATTTGTTATTGGCAAAATGAGAAGGTTAGTACTTATTATAACAATGAAGTTATAATTTCTTATGAAGAAATTGATTAATTTTAAGGATGAAATATGACAGCACTAACACCACAGGTAGCAATACTATTTATAAAATAGAAAGTAAAATCGACAAACTCGTTAACTGGAAATCTTTTCTTTTAATCCATATTTTAAAAGCATAACTCATCGTATTTACTTCATTTTCTCTATAGGATAAAATTGAAAAAATTATTTCAGCAAGGACAGCTAATGATTAAGCGTAGGAAACGCCTTTTCTCACCTCTTCGTTTTCGTTCCTTTTTATTCTTAGTTATTTCATGTGCACTCATGTTTCCTATAATAAGCCAAGGAGTAGATATGTTTGGTTGGTTTAAAAAACAAGACGTATTTTTAAGTTCAGAAGTAAACGGTATTGTTACCGAAAACGGTAAGCCTGTTGTTAACCTTAAAGTTATTCGTTCATTAATGTATATAGATGAAAAAGATCATCGTGATATTGCCGTTACTGATGAACAAGGGCATTTTCATTTTCCGCAAAAGAGTATCCTTTCATCTATTCCGAGCAAGCCTTTTTCTGAGGATAGAGTGTCACAACAGATAACCATTGACCGTGATGGTGAACTTATTCCTTTATGGATAGCGACTCATGTAGGTATTACCGAAATACCAGAATATACCAAAAAATTAGATTTTTTGAACTGTGAGTTAACTAACAAACGAGTGAGTTTTCAGTTTAAAAATAACAATCCCAATAACCGAGAATATCAAGCCTCTAGCATTTGTCGCTGGGATGATGACTACATCCCTTTTCTACTTTATGATGGGGAAAATCAGTATATTGTTGAAAATGGGGACTTTAATACACTAACGGATCGTTTTACAGGAAAGGAAGCCAAACTATGAATAAAACAATATCGCCAAGCATTGCGGCAAGTGTTGCCGATAGGGTCTATGATGTCAGAAAATCAAAAGAATTTGTCGATGAATTCCATCTTGATTTTATACGTAATTTCAAAATCACTAACAGCCAAATACAAGGCATTAGTGGCGGTTTAATAAACCAAGTGCTAAATCGCAGTACCGGTTTTGCATTAACTGCTCAAGGTACTTCCCCACAATTTAAGAATCATCATATTATTGGTATTCGTGGCACTAAGTTTTCCTCATTTGCCGATTGGTTGACGAACGCTAATGTCGCAGTGACACTTGGCCCTAAAAACCTTGAAGTTCATTCAGGTTTTCAAAAAGCTTTTAGCAGTATGCAATCTTCGTTCAATCAATATGTAACACAACATAATCCCAGTTGTTTACACATTGTCGGACATAGTTTAGGGGGAGCCATTGCCGAATTAACGGCTATTTGGGCAAGTGAGCGTGGCTTAGCAACTAAACTATATACCTTTGGCGCACCACGTGTTGTACTTCAAAACTCCGCACATAGAGCATCTACTAATATAGAGCATTACCGTGTCACTCATGGCGCAGACCCTGTGCCGTGTGTACCTGTTTGGCCATTTACTCATACCGTAGGTGAATATCAAACCGCCATGAATGGTGGAGCTTTTTTTAGTCTAGGAGCTCATTCTATGGCAAAGTCAGCGCCAGGATATGTCAATACTGTAAATGCTTATAAAGATTACAGCAGTATGAGTGCAGCACTTAAAACACAACACTATAAACACACAGTATTAAAGTATGAGCAGCGCCAAAATGCTTCATTTTCTCAGCGCTGGCAACAAATAATTACCGATGCATTAGTGACCTTTTTAAAGAAAACAGGTCAATATGCCATGATTGTTGCACAAGCAACCGCAAGTGTAGGGTTATCATTTTACGACATATTGGCACGTTGTTTACATGAAACTATCGTAAAGTCTAAAGAAATAGCGGAAGAATTAAGAGGCTTATTAGGCCATATGCTAGTGTTTTCAGGAAAAAGAAATCAAGCAGTTAAAGAGATGACTGCTAAGTTCATTCGTTGGGTCTTAGGTTTAATGATAAAAACGTTATATACCACAGCAAAACAAGCTATTGAGCTTATATTTTAAATATTTGTCATAACTTCAGTTATAAGTTATTTAATATGACTAAAACAGTTACTTAATTTTTTCTCGTTTTGAGCAACAGCCTTAATTTCTTGATGATGTATTAAAATGGCTAAAAGCAGACTATGCTTATGTCACTTAATACTCTTAATATCAATCATAAAAAAGCCCAACATATTCGTATGAATATGTTGGGCTTTATGATTTATAAGACTATCAGGTTTTATACGTATTAAGTGTTATACACGCTCAAATACCGTTGCGATACCTTGGCCTAAACCAATACACATAGTCGCTAAACCAATGTTTACATCTTGCCCTTCCATTAAGTTAATTAAGGTACCCGAAATACGAGAACCTGAACAACCTAATGGATGACCTAATGCTATTGCGCCACCATTTAAATTAATTTTATCGTCTAACTTGTCTTCTACTTTAAGTGCTCTTACACATGAAAGTGCTTGAGCTGCAAAAGCTTCGTTAAATTCAAATAGCTCAATATCATCTATAGATAAGCCCGCACGTTTCAATGCTTTTTGAGTGGCAGGAACAGGACCGTAACCCATAGTTGCAGGATCACAACCTGCTACACCCATACCTCTAATTTTAACGCGTGGTGTTAAACCTAGCTCTTTCGCTTTGTCTGCCGACATTACTAACATAGCTGAAGCACCATCAGATAACGCGGACGATGTGCCTGCGGTAACAGTGCCGTTTACAGGATCAAATACTGGGCGTAATGCTGACAAGCCTTCTACCGTTGTTTCTGGTCGAATAACTTCATCATGTTCAATTAAGGTTAGTGCACCTTTTGCATCATGACCTAGCGTAGGCACAATTTCATTATCCCAACGCCCTTCTAACATGGCTTGATGAGCGCGTTGATGTGAACGAGCACCAAAAGCGTCTTGCATTTCACGGGTAATTCCGTGTTGCTTACCTAGCAGTTCTGCAGTTAAACCCATGTTGCCTGAAGCTCTTGCTACATGTTTGCTTAATGATGGAGCCATATCTACATCGTACATCATAGGAACATGCCCCATGTGCTCAACGCCACCAATTAAAAATACGTCGCCTTGTCCAGACATAATGCTAGTAGAAGCATCATGTAAAGCTTGCATAGATGAACCACATAAACGGTTAACAGTTACGCCACCGATAGATTTTGGTAAACCAGCAAGTAACGATGCATTACGCGCAATGTTAAAGCCCTGCTCTTTGGTTTGTTTTACACAACCCCAAATAACATCTTCAATATCGTTTGGATCAAGCTTAGGGTTTCTTACTAAAATTTGTTCCATTAAATGTGCTGATAATGTTTCTGCACGTACATTACGGAATACACCAGCTTTTGAACGTCCCATCGGAGTTCTTATGCAATCAATTATTACAACTTCTTTCATTGTATTCTCCTCAGGTTAGGCTGTTTTAACATCAGTAGTGAAATAAGATTGACCAGATTTGGCCATTTCGCGTAATCCATCTGTCACTTGGTACATTTCACCAAGGTGAGCGAATTTATCTGCTGTAGCTATAAACTCATTTAAGCCTACAGTTTCTAAATAACGAATTGGTCCTCCTCTAAATGGAGGAAAACCTAAACCGTAAATTAAGCCCATATCAGCTTCAGCGGCGGTGTCTACAACCCCTTCTTCTAAACAGCGTACAACTTCATTCACCATAGGGATCATCAGGCGTGCAATAATATCTTCTTTAGAGAACTCTTGAGTATCGGCACAAAGTGGTGCTAATAATTCGTAAGCATCTTGTGATGCAACTTTAGTTGGACGACCACGTTTATCTTTACCGTGATCATAAAAGCCTTTTGCATTCTTCTGACCAAAACGCTCATTTTTATATAATAAACTAATTGGATCATTCTCAATCTTAGGCATGCGAGTTGGAAAACCGTCTGCCATAACACTTGTACAATGATCAGCAGTATCAATACCCACTACATCAATAAGATAAGCAGGACCCATCGGCCAACCAAAATCTTTTTCCATGATCTTATCAATCTTAACAAAGTCAGCACCTTCAAGTACTAATTGACCTAAGCCAGCAAGATATGGGAATAGAACACGGTTTACATAAAAACCAGCACAGTCGTTAACCACAATAGGTGATTTACCCATTTTAGCAGCGTAAGCAACAACAGTAGCAACAGTTTCATCTGAAGTGTCTTTACCACGAATAACTTCTACTAGTGGCATTTTGTTCACTGGATTAAAGAAATGCATACCACAGAATTTTTCTGGACGTTTCACACTTTTTGCTAATAAATCGATAGATATGGTTGAAGTGTTTGACGTAATAATTGTGTCTTCACTTACCACTCCTTCTACTTCAGCTAGAACCAAACCTTTAATCTTAGGGTTTTCAATAACAGCTTCTACAACAATATCAACACCTTTAACGCTATCGTAAGATAACGATGGAGTAATGTTATTTAACGTAGCTGCCATTTTCTTAACATTTAAACGACCACGTTCTACTTGCTTAGTTAAAATACCTGAAGCGGTACTTAATCCTAAATCAAGAGCAGCATCGTTAATGTCTTTCATTATAATTGGCGTGCCTTTGTATGCTGATTGATAAGCGATACCACCGCCCATAATACCCGCACCTAAAACAGCCGCTTTATTAATTTTTTTAGTCGCTAACTTACCGGCTTTTTTAGCTTTACCTTTAACAACTTGGTCTGCCATAAATAAACCAATTTGCGCTGTAGCAGAATCAGTTTGAGATAATTTAACAAAACCTTGGTTTTCTAAAGCCATTGCACCTGCACGATCTAACGTCGAAGCCGCTTCAATAGTGTTTACCATTACCATAGGCGCTGGATAATGTTTTCCAGCTTTAGCTGCGATCATGCCTTTACATGTACTGAAGGTCATAATGCTTTCAGTAGCACTTAATTTAAGAGGCTCTAATTTTGGTTGACGCTGAGCTTTCCAATCTAGTTTTCCAGCAATTGCATCTTTAAGCATTTTAACAGCAGATACCATTAAGTCTTCTGGTGCTACTAATGCATCTAATAAGCCAGCAGCTAAGGCAGGTTCACCACGATAAGCAGTACCTGTAGAAATCCACTCAACTGCATTGTCTGCACCAATAACTCTTGGTAAACGAACTGTTCCACCAAAACCAGGCATAATGCCTAATTTAACTTCTGGTAAACCTATGCTTACATTGGTGTCAGCTATACGATAATCACACGCTAGAGTAAGCTCACAACCGCCACCTAAAGCAATACCATTAACAACCGCCATGGTAGGAATTTTTAAATCTTCAAAAGAATCAAATACATCTGTTGTTTCTTTGATCCAGCTAAGTAATTCATCAACAGGTTTATCAAACATACCTAAAAATTCAGTAATGTCTGCTCCTACTATATAAGTAGGTTTTCCTGAAGTAACTAATACGCCTTTCGCTTCTGCGGAATTACTAATAATGTCGATAGCCGCTTTAAATTCAATAAAGGTTTGTTCATCAAACTTATTTACTGAACCCTGCGCATCAAACTTGAGTTCCACAATGCCATCTTCTAGCATTTGTACAGAAAGGCTCTTGCCTTGATAGATCATGCCTGCTCTCCTCGAAAACTTTCGCTGTATTTAGTCTGTCTGAATAATAGACCACAATCATCAAATTAGCATTGCCGCCTAAATGATGAGTTAAATTAGAATATATGAGCTATAAAATATGTCTTAAGTTCACTATTTTTTATAGAAACTCGACAAATAAAATTCAATAATTCTATTTTAGTTGCCATTGAGTTTGCCTTGAAAAAATGAGGAAATCAATAAATTTAAACAAGAGATTAAAACAACCGTTTAAATCTCTTGTTTAAATTTGTTATTTCGCTTTAAGTTTACCTGTTTTTAAAAACTAAAAGCCCTGTCAACTACCATAAAAGGCGAATACATCTTATTATATAAATGGTCTGATACTATTAATCTTAGTATTAAGAGCAATTAGGTTTATTATGATAATAAAAATTAAGGATGAATCGTGGACAAAGATAAAGCTGAATTAGCGCCGAACACAGAAAGTAATTTAGTTACTTCGTCCTCGGCTAAACCTTCAAATATAACCACAGAAACTAAAACAGCTGAGTCGGCATCTAGCTTTACGTCTCAAAAACAACTCTTAGCTTTAGCGAGACAATATGTGCTCGACGGCGCCTTAATTCCTGAAGACAAACAAATGCCGCTTGAAGAAAGAGTGGTAAAAAGAGAGCGCTTATCGCGATTACGCCAGCAACAAAACTTAGAATCAATTATAAAAAGATCGTTAACCTACTGCCCTAATAGCACTAGCACCACAAAAGCAGATCCTGACTGGTTCAACCGTTTTACAAGCTTAGCTGAAGACATTAGTAATAATACGATGCAAGATTTATGGGCTAAGATTTTGGCGGGCGAAATTACCCACCCTGGCTCTTTTTCACTAAAGTCACTCACCGTTTTTAAATCAATGAGTATTACCGATGCCAAGCTATTAGCTAAAGTATGTGGTATTGCCGTAAAAGACAGTAGTAAGAAAAATATTCGTATTATTTCGGGTGCTTATAATACGCCTGGCATATTCAGCTTTTTTAGCAAAACAACACAGCAAAGAGTTAATTTAAATCAATGTGGATTAAGTTATACAGAGATCTTAAGCCTTGCGGATAATCATCTTATTTTTATGCAGGAAGCAGAGTCAAACGAGTTACAAAAGGGAGAGAAGATGGTATTCAACTTTAATGGAAAAAACTTAACGCTAATGGCTAAAAGAAACCAATGTGGTTTAAGTTTTTACAAGTTCACTCCTGTTGGCAGTGAACTTGCTCTACTTATTTCAGATCACCCTAATAAAGATTTAATACCTTTATTAGAGTCATCATTACAGTCGCATTTTTCTGTAATCTCATCATAAAATAAACTCACTAAATCAAGGTCAAGTGTAAGTATCATCGTCCCCCCTATTATTTTAAAGGTGTGTTATGCAACTATGGATTAATCGAATAGTTATCCCAAATCAACCTCTACACATCAGACATAGAAGAAATAACCGTCAAGATATTTTTCTGTGTGAAGAAGATATGCTTCGAATAAAAGAAGATATTTTCTACGCACTGGAAAAGTCAGGCTGTCAACTTCACTCCTATGTAATAATGACCAATCATTTACATTTACTCATTCCCCCTGAAAATAAAGACCAACTTGCTATTTTTATGCAAACGATGGCGAACAAGTATGTGCGTTATTTTAATTCAAAGTATGCACGAACAGGCACTATTTGGGAGGGCGTTATAAGTCATGTTTAGTTGATAGTATTTATTTACGCTATATAAATATATAGAGATGAACCCTATTAAAGCGAAAATGGTTAAATCGCTTAATGATTATAAATGGTCTAGCTATGCACATAATGCTTTAGGGAAAAAAGATAAACTTGTCAGTGAACATGTTTTATATCAAGCATTAGGCAAAACGGTAGAAGCTAGATGCAAAGGTTATCAATCGTTATTTATTAAAGTAGAGCTAACTAAGCAAAACGATAATATTACGCAGGCAACATTACGTGGTGAAGTTTATGGTAGTGAAAATTTTCATCAGTATATTGAGAAATCTCTCACGCGCCCCACAAAGCTATCAGCACATGGTAGGGATAGAAAGAGTAAAATATACAAAAATCAAATTAGTTGACCCTTGATTTTCATGCAAGAGATCTCGATATAAAGCCAGCAGAAATCGCAGACATGGGATGTAGGATCAGGAATGACTAAAGGAGCTGCTGCTCTAGTCAATGATAGTGCTCAAACAAAAGAAACACGGAAAGGACTTTCTAAGGATGACAATGAAAATTAAGAACATAATAAGTAATCTCAATGTTGCATTCTCATTAATTATAATCTTTGTAATGGGATTTTTAATCGTTAAAAATTTGCTTTCTAGCCATAATTTTGTCAAAGGTTATGTTGAAAAAATCGATTGCCATGAAGATGTAAAAATAAAGGGGACTTATTCTTACCATATATTAACATCCAATAATTAGAGCTTTAGAAATAGATTAGATATACCTTGTAATTCCATTTCTCAAATAGAAATCGGAGATCATATTGAAGTGGAGAGTGTAGGACATATTTTTGTTCAGGTGACTCACGCAGAAATTGAGATATTTAATAGGAATTTACTAAAGATGAGGAAAAGCGGGGTGAATATCATTTTTGTACTTCTGTTTATTCTAGCGGCTGGCGACTTAATCTATCGTTTATACTTTATTAAAAAGAAGGAAAAAATCAAGGGGTCAGAGAAAGATTAAGGGGTCAGAGAAAGATTAAGGGGTCAGAGAACTTGATATATAATTTAATCAAAAATGCGTTGTGAAATCCTTCTGACTAGGGGCTGTTGATCTTTCACATTGACAGCCAAATCATTGCGCACGCCAGTGCTAGCATACTCTCGAACTGTAATTTCAATTTATCATACCTTGTAGCTATAGAACGGAAATGTTTTAGCCTTGCAAATGCATTTTCAACTAAGTGCCTATATTTATACAAGCACCAATCAATATCACCATTACCTGTTTTTGAATTTTGCTTTCTCGGTATTATAGGGATTGAGTTGCGCTCTCGAACTTTATTTCTTATAGCTTCACTATCATAGCCTTTGTCTGCGATAACAAAATCACCTTGAGGTAATAATTCAATCAGCTCATTTGCCACTTTACTATCATGAACATCACCACCTGTAATAATAAATTCGATAGGCAAACCATAACTATCAACAGCTAAGTGAATTTTACTCGTATTACCCCCTCGACTTAACGCTATCGCTTGCTCTTGTTTAGATGCAGCACCTGTACTGTGTTGGTGTGCTTTAATATAGCTACCATCAATGAACTCCCACTCTACATCACTATTAGCGGATAACGATTTGAATAACCTCATCAATATTCCCTTTCTCGACCAAAGAAGGAACCTGCGATAAATGGTATTCCATAAACCAAAACACTCTGGTAAGTCACGCCATGGGCAGCCGACACGCAAGCGATATAAAATTCCTTCCATCGTTTGTCTGTGTTCAAGCTTATTATAAACTCTATCTTCAAGCAAAATAGCTTTTAGCTTCGACCACAACTCATCAGTGAGCATTAATCGGGGCATGGTGATCTCGTAAGGTTTGTTTTTGGCGAAGTAAATTATACGAGATTACCGCTTACGTATAAAATTAAAACAAAGATCAACACCCCCTAGAATTAATTTATTGTTTTTATTTTATATTTCATAGGATTTATCACAGCCAGCTAACTTGATTGGTATATTTAAATCTATAAAGCATAAAGAGAACATTAATAAAGTAGGTTCTTTCTTACTATTTCCTCTCCCCTTTTGCCTTCTTCATACGTACTACAGACGTATATTTGCAACATCAGTCACTCTTAATGTATTATGTACGTATACAACACGTATGGAGAAGTACTATGTTATCAGTAGCTCTTAAGAAAGATGCTCGATTAGATTTAAAAACAACGGCTCAAAATAAAGAGTTGCTTGCACAAGCAGCTTTAATACGTGGTGTTGATATGACAACATTTATTATGATGCCTGCCTTAAAAGCAGCAAGAGAAGTGATTGAGCACAATGAGAAGCTTAAGCTTGATAGAGAAGAGCAGCGTTCATTATTTGCTGCATTATCTAAATCGCCTACAGCAACTGATGATTTAAAAGAGTTATTATCGGCAGGTACCTTTAGTGAGCGATAATCGATTTATATTAGAAAAATATTTACCTACCACGAGTTATTTTCAACAGAAAAAATTTGATTGTGGTAATAAACTAATTAATAAATTTGTACATTCCTCACTTAAAAAGCAGGTAAGTCGTCACTTTTCACAAGCTTATGTTTTGCTTGATGTAGAAGAAAATGAGCGATTTTCTGCTTTTTACACATTAACTTCCTTTAAATTACAAGGAAATGAGTTAGAGATTATATCTAAAGGTAGCTTACCAAGAGACATACCTTGTGTACGCCTTGTCATGTTAGGCGTTAATATTTCATTGCAGAATAAAGGCTTAGGCAGAAAACTAATGTCTGATGCTTTACATCGAGTACACAGGGCTTCTAAAGAGATAGGTATTTATGGTTTGTATTTAGATGCAGATCCTAACGCAATAAAATTTTATTTATCTTTAGGGTTTACTCGATTAGATAGTGGAAGCTTAGATGATATTGGGAAAATGTTTTTGAGTATTGATACTATTAATAGCTTGTTAGATTAGAACATGAATTATAAAAGGCTACACAATTACTATGTAGCCTGAACAATCTATATACCATCACCATCGGTATGCAAACCACATTCTCTTTGACCACCTGAGAAACGTGTATCACTTTCGTCCATACCTAAAGTCAGTGGTTTTGTACTATGTACATCACCTACAGAAACATAACCTTGATCCCATAATGGATGATACGGTAAACCGTGCTTAGTTAAATATTGGTGAACGTCTTTATTAGTCCAATCAATAATCGGATGAACCTTAAAACGACCACGTAACGTACTTACTACAGGTAAATTTTCACGATGCGCCGTTTGTTGACGACGCACACCTGTAAACCAAGTATTTGCACCTAATTCACTCAAGCCGTGTTCTAATGGCTCAACTTTATTACGACGGTTATATGCTTTTAATTCAGCATCGCCTTTATCCCATTCTTCACCGTATTTAGCTTGTTGCCAAGCTGCACTTTCTTTAGCGCTGTATACATGAAGATTAAGATCTAAGCGTTCCGTTAACTGATCAATAAATTGATAAGTTTCAGGAAATAAATGTCCTGTATCAGTGATCAATACAGGAATGTTTTTATCCACTTGCGTTAACAAGTGCAACATTACCGCTGACTGAATACCAAAGCTTGATGATAAAACAAACTGAGATGGCAAGTTTTCCATTGTCCATTCAACACGCGCAACAGCCGATTCCTTCTCTAATAACTCATTCCATTGATTCATCAATGGCTCTGGCACAGATGCCGGAGAATGGTTATTAGTGACTGCTTGGCTTGTATTAGGCATGGAAGTCACGCTTGCTAACTTTAACTTCAGCAACAATACCAGCACGTATGGTAAAATCACCAAAACCTTCATTTGCATTACGTTCTTTTGACCAACGTTCAACTAACTGATCGATTTCAGTTAAAACGCCCGCTTCGTCAACGCCATCTTTGTATAGCTTAGGTACACGAGTACCTGCATGGTTACCACCTAAATACATGTTGTATTTACCTGGACCTTTACCTACTAAACCAATTTCGGCAAGCATTGCACGACCACAACCATTTGGACAACCTGTAACACGTAAAATCACATGTTCTTCAGCTACCTTGTGCTTAGCTAAAATACCTTCAACATCAGTTACTAAACCAGGTAAGTAACGCTCAGCTTCAGCCATGGCTAATGGACAAGTCGGAAATGCCACACAAGCCATTGAGTTTTTACGTTGATTAGATGTTTCGTCTTTAATTAAGCCGTATTGACGCGCTAATGTTTCAATATTCGCTTTATCAGCTTCAGCAACACCCGCAACAATTAAGTTTTGGTTGGCTGTCATTCTAAAGTCACCTTTGTGAACTTTAGCAATTTCAGCTACACCCGTTTTAAGTGGGCTGTCTGGAGCATCAATTAAACGACCATTTTCAATAAATAGTGATAAATGATGCTTACCGTCAAAACCTTCAACCCAACCTATGCTATCACCACGGCTCGTGAATTCGTATGAACGACTTTCACCAAATTTAATACCCGCACGCTTTTCAACTTCAGCTTTAAAGGTATCAATACCTACACGATCTAATGTGTATTTAGTTTTAGCATTTTTACGGTTTACGCGGTTACCCCAATCACGTTGAGTAGTTACAACAGCTTCTGCAACCTGTAACGTATCTTCAATTGAGATATAGCCAAAATCGTCAGCTTTACGTGGATAAGTAGAATTATCACCATGAGTCATGGCTAAACCACCACCCACTAATACGTTAAAACCAACTAACTTACCGTTTTCAGCAATGGCTACAAAGTTTAAATCGTTTGCATGCACATCAATGTCATTCTTAGGTGGAATAACAACAGTAGTTTTGAATTTACGTGGTAAGTAACTCTCACCTAAAATAGGTTCTTCCGTTGATTCAACTTTTTCAGCGTCTAACCAAATTTCAGCATAGGCTTTCGTTTTTGGTAACAAATGTTCGCTGATTTTTTTCGCCCATTCATAAGCTTCTTGATGAAGTTCAGATTCAATTGGGTTACTTGTACATAATACGTTTCGGTTAACATCACCAGCAGTCGCAATACCATCAATACCGATGCTATTTAACGTTTGGTGCATTAACTTAATGTTTGGCTTTAAAACACCGTGGAATTGAAACGTTTGACGTGTTGTTAAACGAATACTTCCGTAAGAGGTATAATCTGCAGCAAACTTGTCAATTGCTAACCATTGCGATGGCGTAATAATACCGCCAGGCATACGAGCACGAAGCATTACGTTATGTAATGGTTCTAACTTTTGCTTTTGACGCTCTGCACGAATGTCACGGTCATCTTGTTGATACATGCCATGAGTACGGATTAACTGGTAGTTATCAGGTGTAAAACCACCTGTCATTCTGTCAGCTAGATCGGCAACAATCGTTCCGCGTAAGTAGTTACTTTCTAACTTTAAACGCTCGTTATCCGCATGTTTACCTTCAACAATGATTGGACCATCACCGGTAGATTTAATGTCTTTAAATTCATTTGTCATTAGTATACGTCCTTCTGGTAACGTTTGTTGCTGCGTAACGATTTCAAATAGTCTTCTGCTTGCTCAGGTGTTAAACCACCTTGAGAGGCGATAACGTCAACTAAAGTATTGTGAACGTCTTTTGCCATACGATTTGCATCACCACAAATATATAAGTGTGCACCACGCTCTAACCATTCAAATACTTCTTTAGCGTTTTCTTTAATTCTGTCTTGTACATAAACTTTTTCAGCTTGGTCGCGAGAGAAAGCTACGTCCATTTTAGTTAATAAGCCTGATTTTAAGTAACCTTGCCATTCAACTTGATATAAGAAGTCTTGCGTAAAGGTTTGATCACCGAAAAACATCCAGTTATCACCTTCAGCTTCAGCAGCATCACGCTCTTGCATGAATGCTCTAAATGGAGCAACACCTGTACCTGGACCTACCATTATCACTGGCGTATTACCGTCAGCTGGTAAACGGAAGTTATCGTTGTGTTCAACAAATACTTTAACAGTAGCGCCTTCTTCAGCATCGTTTGTTAAGAAACCTGAAGCACCACCAAAACGTGTAACGCCATTTTCTTCATAACTAACTAAACCAACCGTTAAGTGAACTTCTTCTTCAACTTCAGTTTGGCTTGATGCTATTGAATATAAACGCGGTGTGATTTTACGAAGTGCATCAACAAATACTTGTGCGGCTACATCACTTGGCGCAGCACTAACAATATCAACAATTTGGTGTTCAGCTGAATATTCGCGTGCTGCGTTTTTGTCTTCAGCTAAAGCTTTAAGTTTTGCATCACCTGAAATACTTGCCCAAAATTCAATAAAAGCTGGAGCCGTTTGGGTAATTTCTAATTCAGATGTTAATGCTTGGCTTAACGTAAAGTTTTCGCCTTTAATACTAACGTTTTCATCAGCACTTAATTTTAATACGGCAATTAACTCTTCAACTAAAGCTGTAGAGTTTTCAAACCAAACACCTAAAGCATCACCTACTTGGTAAGTTAAGCCTGACTCGCCTAAATCTATTTCAACGTGACGAACATCTTTAGCAGAATCTCGTCCGGTAATTTTTTGGCTAACTAATAATTCAGCTGCATATGGCGTTTGTTTCGTATACTGACTTTCAACTTCAACAGAGCCTGTTAAACCAGCTACTGGTGCAACACCTGCGTCGCCAGATTGAGTTAACTCTTCTTTTAACGTGTCAATAATATGAACAGACCAAGATTGAGCATCTTCTTCATAGTCAACATCACAATCAACACGAGGTGAAACTGCAGTTGCTCCTAATGCTTTTAAGCGTTCGTCAAAATCTTTACCTGTTTGGCAGTAAAATTCGTAGCTACTATCGCCTAATGACAATACGCTATATTTTAATGTTGGTAATTTAGGTGCTTTTTTAGAGGCTAAAAACTCATGAAATTCAATCGCATCATCTGGCGCTTCGCCTTCACCGTTAGTACTAGTAACGATAAGTAGATGTGTTTCTGATTTTAAAGATTTAGGTTTGTATTCTGAAACGTTTTTCAAGTTAACAGTAATACCCGCAGCTTTCGCACTTTCAGCTAACTTTTTAGCAACACCTTTGGCATTACCTGTTTGCGATGAAAATAGGATAGTAAGCGCTGCCTGCACTTGTGCAGATGCACCAGCTGTAGCAGTAGGAAGTGCAGCAACAGAGCCACCTTCACTTTTTGCTGCTAAGTAACCACTTGTCCATGCTAATTGTAGCGGTGTATAAGCTGCTATAGCTTCTTGTAAAGATGCAAGCTGGTTTGCATCTAGCATTGTTTGGTTTAAATTTTTCTGACCTGGCAACATAATGTCAACTCGCCCATTTAGAAGTAATAGGCAAATAATAATAGTCTTGCCCGAAAAAGAAAAAGATTAGAAGTTGCCTTTTTATTCCAAAAAAGAATATAGGCTTAAGATAACAGACCTCTCGGTCTAGTAAGTTCTTCGAAAAGCCAAGCATTGTATGTTCTGTAGGCCTGCGGATCAAAGTTAATTGATTTTTTGTTCATAAATCCATGATAAAAACGACTGCGTTTAATTGATATCAAAGACAAGTTTTCAAGCCTTTCTTGTAAAACATCAAGATCAAAATGCTCTTCCATCGCGGGTAAAACAACTGTGCTTTCCATTTTAGGATGAATATGTGTTAAATGCCGAATTTGTGAACCATAAAAATAGATGGCTTGTTCTACATTAAGATTGTCTTTATCTGAAATAGACCACATAGCGGCAGCGCCTACACTAAAGCCAATCACTTTAGTTTTAGCTTTGGTTTTAGCTCTGGTTTTAGCTTTAAGTGAGTTTTGAGATTTGTTTAATAAGTTAATAGTTTGATTAGAGAGAATCGAATATAAATGTTGAGCATATTTTTCGACACCTACACGCTCAATAAAATATTCATACGCGTTCGTTTCATTATCAAAATTCATCTGTTGCCCTTGATAAGGATCAACAATAATAATAAATGATACGCTTTTATTGGCTAAAGCGAGTGACGTAGCTAATTCATCTTTCAGTTCAAGCAAAGCAGGAGTAATACCAAAGATGTCGGCGACTATATAAATGTTAGTTATATTATTAGCACTTACAGGTGATAGCTTCACTTGATCTGTCATCTAAATTGTATCCTTGGTTTTTTTGAATTAGCTGCTTTTAATTATCAAAAGCTAAAGCTCGCCCCATACAGCAAATTCATTACCACTCGGCTCAGTAAAGTGAAAACGTTTACCACCTGGAAATTCAAAAATGTCTTGAGTAATAATACCGCCCGCTGCTTTGATTTTGTTTTGTGTTGTAATCAGGTTTTGGCTAAAGAGTACAATTAGCGCTCCACCTGTAGCTTGCGTACTTGATAATTCAGCTTTGAAGAATCCACCATCTAAACCTTGATGAGTAAAGGCTGTGTATTCTGGTCCAAAATCTTGAAAGGTCCAGCTAAACGCAGCTTCGAAAAAAGCTTTTGTCCCATTAAGATCTTTTGCTGGAAACTCTACATAATTTATTTTTTCGTGATTGTTGTGAACTGTCATTATGCTTTCCTTATTTCAGTTTTGATTCACTCTTGAATTTCAGTCACAACGTCTGCTTTAACTGAATTAGCGATAAAACATTGTTGATGAGCTTGATGATGCATTTTTTCGAGTAATTCATACACAGGTTGAGTATCTGCTGAAAAAGTCACTTTAGGCTTTAACGTGACTTTAGTGATAGAAACATGACCTTGGATGTCTTTTTCCATAACACCTTCAGCTTTATCCTCATAACACTCAATAATCAGCTTGTTTTTTGCAGCAATCGATAAGAAAAACAACATATGACAACTTGAAATAGAAGCTATAAAAGCTTCTTCAGGATCTACATTCGTTTCAACTGAATACGGTAAAGGCACAATATGAGGGGAGGAAGAAGCGGCCACAATAGCGCCACCATCAAAAGACCAAGTGTGCGCGTGACTGTATTTGTTGTCTAGATAGTTTTCATTATCTTGTTTAGCCCAATTAATCTGTGCAAAATATGTCGACATCTCTTATTCCTTTTAAAAAAAACCTTTAAGACCTTTTAACGCTAAAGTACCTTATAGTCTGGCTCAGCACCTTGATCACACTTTTTACAATTAAGCTCCTGCCCTATCATCGCTTGTCGCCCTTCAAGGGTTATAACCCAAGGTCGATTCGTCCAAGGAGGATTATGCCTAACATGTTGAAAGTGTCCGCAGTTTAGCCTTGCCACCCAATGGTCTTCTTCATCTTTATGATAATCGGCAATTGCTCTATTCACGTTTAACCTTAGTCATCTTCAGTATATTGATATTAGCTCTTCTATTTAGGAGTGCCTAAATCTTCTTTATTGGCTAAATAGAAAACATAAATAATGCCTAATACTGGGATCACTGAAAATACGGTGCCTAATGCTGCTGCGCGGATAGGTGTTGTGCTTTTTTTTCTTACCAATAATGTAGCTGGTAATACCGATAACAATCATAAAGGCGACAACAACTGAAGCCATTTGAGTTAATGTAAAATCCATTCTTTTTTGTTCCTATAAAGTGTTCGTCTTGCTTGTATAACCTGAATTTTGGTTATTTAGCCGCAAGTGCTTTAAGCGCGTTAACAATATCTTCTGGCTCTGATCTTATTCGATAATCAACATCAACAAAACGCCAAACAACATTGCCGTCTGTATTAATCACAAATGTTGCAGGAAGAGGTAATACACTTCCATTGCCATTATTGATGTCTGACAATTCTAAATTTCTGTCTTTACGCATGTGGTCTAAAACAAGTTCAGGTACTTTCCAAGCAACGCCATAGGCAGCGGCAATAAGTGCATCTTGGTCTGAAAGCACAGGAAACTCTAAGCTAATACGTTCATCTTCTGATAATGAGTCATCTGGAACTTCAGGACTAATCGCTACTAATTCAGCGCCTAAACCATGAATTTCAGTTAAACGTTCTTTTAAGGCTCTTAATTGTAAATTACAGTAAGGACACCAACTGCCTCGGTAAAATGTTACAACAACAGGTCCTTTAGCTAGTAATCCAGCTAATTCAACATTTTGATTAACTTCGTTTGGTAATGTGAAATTAGGTGCTTGTGCGCCTATCGCTATTGCATTACCACCTTCTTGAAATTCTCTTGCCGTATTCAGCACTTCGTCTAGCTTTTGCATAAATTCAGGTTTTACTGCACGTGTTTTTGCTATTTGAGCTTCAGTTTGCTGTTTAAGTGTTGTCATTTTGATTCCTATTTTTTTACTTTAGATTTAAAAAATTTTAAATTCTTGAGAATACGTTTTATGATTTTAACTTTCTACCGTCGCCATTTTTAATCCTGCAAAAATCAACATAGCGCCAGCTGAGCGATTAATAAGCTTTATGATTATCGGTTTAATAAACTTGCCTCTCGATTTAAAACCTAAATATCCGTAGAGGGAATAGCACACTAAATATAAAACCATGGTAATTAAACATAAAGTTATAAGTTGAGGAACAATCGGAGCATTAATATCGACAAATTGCGGCAATAAAGCAGAAAAATACAGTAATGCCTTAGGGTTAGATATTTCTAAAACAAAACCCCTCATAAATATTTTATAGGCTTTACTGTGTTTTTTATTCGATGCTTGAATACTCAAAGGACCTGATTGACTAAAGACAGCTGTAAAGCCCAGATATAAAAGGTAAACAACACCTATCCATTTGATAGTTAAAAACAAAGTCTGTGAAGCAATAATTAAAGTAATAATGCCTGTTGCCGATAAAATAAAGAAGACCACATTTGCCGTCGCTATTCCTAGAACCACCAGTGTGGATTTCTTAAATCCATTGGATGCTGCTTCAGCAGTTACAGCAAGTGCTGCAGGTCCTGGTGAAAGTACTACAACTAAGGTTGTCATAAAGAAAAGCAATAGTGTTTCAAGTGGGATCACAAATGTTCCTTAAGCTATTTTCATCACAATTATTTTAAACTGAGCTACTATTAAAAAGAAGGTTTTTGATTAATTCTAACATCAACTACAGCAGTTTATTGTAACGCCTTATGTATCTAAAAATGACTATTAGGGTCTGTTGATCTTTCGAGATTGTTTTTACAGCAAGGTGTTTGATATTTAGACAAGACAGAGTATGTGATGTGTAGCTGGCTACCCGAACAGACGATAACGTGGTATAAATTTCAAACACATGCTGCCCTTTGGGTTCATTTAAAACGAATTTACTCATTGCTGTTCGCTTTTTTAATAGAATAACTATTAGACAAAGCTCACATCGCGATTAAATCCGTTTTAAATTGAATAAAATTTAACCCTGAAAGATCAACAGGCCCTAGTTTATTAAAACAAGGAACATATTGAGGAAAAATTTAAACAAGTTTAAAAGTAATCCCTCTATCCATTTTAAAACGTTATAAATTTAAATAAAAATCATGTTCAACAGTTCACAGCCCAATAATCGTAAACAATCTCTTGATGAAAAAAGGTTAAAAAATAATGAAGGTGTCACATAAAGTTGTTTTATATGCTTCAATCATAGTTACTTTAGCATTTACCACTTATTCTTATATAGAATACAACAAGCTTCGCACAGAACTCATAGAACAAACCAACGCTAATACCCAAGAAAAAAGCATGGTACTGGCGGCTCAAGTTAATAATTGGCTAGATGGTAAACTGGGGTTAATTGACACAATAGCTCAGTCTATTGATGCGGACTTTAGTGCTGATAATATTCAGAAAAATGTCGACCTCCCTATTTTCAAAAAAGAATTTATTTTAATTTTTGGTGGCTTAGATACCGATGGCATCAGAATTACCAATGATAGAACATGGAACCCTACCGACTATGATGCTCGACAACGCCCTTGGTATAATTTAGCAAGAGATCACGATCAAGCCATATTAACCGAACCTTATATTGATACTGTAACGGGTGATGTCATTATTTCAGCGGTTGCCAGTATAAAAAACAAAGGTACTTTTAAAGGTGGTTTTGGTGGCGACTTAAGCCTTAAAACTGTATCTGACGCAGTTAATGCGCTTCACTTTAATCACACTGGTTATTCATTCCTTATAAATCAAAAAGGAAAAGTCATTAGCCACCCTGATGAAAAGCTCAATGATAAATCCGTTACTGATTTTATCCAAGGCGGTATGCCCTCTCTTAACAGCAACTTAGTTCGTAGCCAATTAATAGATGGAACTCCTGTGTATTTATCGTTTAGTCCCCTGCCTAATCTTTACGGTTCAGAATGGTATGTTGGTGTGGTATTAGATGAACATAAACTTTTAGCTGATGTGCGCGAATTTGGTTGGGCTGCCTTTTGGAGCACCCTTATTGCTGCTCTAATCGTTTCTGTTGTTTTATATTTAGTGATAACTCGCTTACTTGAACCATTACACGCTTTGCATCAATCACTACAAGAAATTAATAGCGGTAAAGGCGACTTAACCAAGCGTTTAGAGATCACGAGTAATGATGAATTTAGTGATGTGTCTAACGAATTTAATATCTTTATTAATTATCTACAAAACCTAATAACTGAAGTAAAAGGTCGGTCGAGAAATGTTCGTGAGAACACCGATAAAACGGCACTATCTGCTGCTCAGTCTTCTACTGAATTAAACACACAATTAGTGGAATTAGATAACTTAGCTTTATCAATCAATCAAATGTCGGCAACGGCGAATGATGTTGCGGCTAATGCGCAAACAGCAGCAGAACGAGCTAATCAAGCAGATATGGCAACACAAGAAGGTGAACAAGTTGTAGATCGCACCACCGCGTCTATTTTACAGTTAACAGATCAGATGGGAAATGTGGTTGAAACCATTACTCACTTAGTAGATTACAGTAACAATATTGAATCAATTCTTACCGTTATTACTAATATTGCCGACCAAACAAACTTGTTAGCCTTGAACGCAGCTATTGAAGCAGCCCGCGCAGGTGAACATGGTAGAGGTTTTGCTGTAGTAGCGGACGAAGTACGAACTTTAGCCTCGAAAACCCAAGAGTCGACAAAACAGATACACGATATGATCAATCAATTGCAAGAAGGTGTAAGAGAGGCAGAAAAAGCTATTCTTGAAAATAAAGACAAAGCTAATTCCACTCAATTAATTGCTAAAGAAGCCAGTTCAGCTTTAGAGACAATACGTAACAGTATTCACGAAATTAGTGATATGACAGGCCAAATAGCATCAGCTGCAGATATGCAAAGCACCTCTGCTCAAGAGATTGATCATAATACAACAAGAATACGAGATATTAGCCAATCACTTTCCGACGCAGTAAAAGAACAGTCTGCTCTGTGCGAAAACATGGTTGATATAACCATTGAGCAAACAACGTCATTGGACAAATTAAAAGTTTAGCATTAGATAAGTAAATCTAAAAAAGAGAAACGACAGCGACTTTTTACTTATAAAAAGTCGTTATCTATTTTCTGGCTGGGTATCTTTAACAGAAGCTGCGAATTCAATAATTTCAGTTTCAGTTAAAACCGTTCTAACACGCTTCGTAGAGGCTGGTTGATGTTGAAGACCAACACCATTTCTTAATTCTTTTGCAGGGCGAATAGGTCTAGCAGAGAAACCACCACCACAATTAGGGCAAACGTTTTGTAAAATTCCTTCAACACAGGCTGTGCAAAAAGTGCATTCATAACTACAAATGCAAGCTTCTGTAGATTCAGGAGGAAGATCTTTATCGCAATTTTCGCAGTTTGGATGTAGCTCTAACACTAATTCTTACTCCTTCTACTTTCTAAAACGTTCATATTTAAATACGCCCTTAAACCCATTACTAAATAGGGTACAAAATCGATCCTACTAAAAAACTCAAGGGAAAGCTCAAAAAACCACCAAACTCATTATTTATTACTTATAACTAAATTAATAGTGAAAAAACCAAGAGCTAACAAGTATATACAAGAAAAAATATCACCTGTATAAATTAGCTGCCTACTTTAATCTTCCGCTAGCGCTTCAAATACTTTTTTCTTTTCTGCAAAATATTCCTTCATCACTTCAGGTTGCTGCATCATCATCATTACTTTTTGCATCGCTTTCATGTGATCTGCATCTTGCTTTTGGAACATTTGCATACCGTGAACTTTACTTAGTTCAACGATTTCTTCAAAAGTTTCAGCTTGAAACTGCTCTTCGCATGCTCCACCCAGTTGATTACAAGTCATTGTTTTCATGTTAAATCCTATTATTTATATTACGGTTACATCTAATGCATAGAGCATATTATTTACGGAAAGTTAGAGTCTGTTTATCTTTAGGGTTAAATGCCCCCTAAGGCACAGATATTAATCTTTTATAAATTTTCGAATAAGCTTGGAAACGAGATATGAAACACCAAAGCCGATAAAAACATACAAAATAACTAAAGGCATTTCAAAACCTGTTGTGAAAATGTTGCCATTCTCCAATAAGCATTGACCTTTTTCATACTGGAATACGCCACCCTCATTTAAACAAGGCTGAATTAATAATAAATCGTTAATTACCCAGATAACTAACAAACTAACAAATACACCAATAAATTTTGCTATTGCACTCTTATTCATAACACTCTTAATAATCTTATTCGTTAAACTCTATTTTAATGGTGCTGTTATATCACATGGATTTATCTGGAGTTACTTATTTCTTATCTCTAAGGCGCTAAGTACTTAATCCGATAGTGCTAACTTAATAGCTGCTTCAGCGTGTATTTCAGCGGTATCGTATAGAGGAACTGAAGTATCATTTTGATTAATCAATAAAGCGATTTCTGTACAGCCTAAAATTACGGCTTGCGCACCTTGGTTAAATAAGCTTTTTACAATCGTTAAATATTGCGCTTTTGAGTTAGAATTAATCACACCTCGACAAAGTTCATCATATATAACGTTATGAACTATGGTTTGATCATCCGTAGAAGGAACAATCACTTGAATGCCGAAACGTTCTGTTAAGCGACTCTTGTAAAAGTCTTGTTCCATGGTAAATCGAGTACCTAGCAAGCCAACTTGTGTGATGCCATTTAGCACTAATTTAGCCGCTGTAGCATCAGCAATATGTAAAAGGGGAATAGAGATATGCGCTTGAATTTCATCCGCAACTTTATGCATGGTATTAGTGCAAATAATTAAAAAGTCAGCGCCGCCTGCTTCTACAGATTGAGCAGCTTTAGTTAATATAATGGCAGTTTCGTCCCATTGCCCATCATGCTGCAGCTTTTCAATCTCTTCAAAATTAACGCTATATAAGCAAATTTGTGCTGAAGACAAACCTCCAAGTTTTTGTTTAATACCTTGGTTAATCGTTTTGTAATAACTGGCTGTTGATTCCCAGCTCATTCCACCTAACATGCCGATTGTTTTCATTTGAAATCCTTCTAAACTATGTTTTATAAATTTAAGAAGTCAGCCTCTCTGAATTTAAGAAACTAAGCATCTGTGAATTTAAGAAATTAGGTCTTTAAACATACCTGCGATTATTTTTAATCGTTAATTTACGCGAAATAAAGCGCTTAAAATCAAAAGTCACACATTACCGCATGGCTTAATATTCATCAATAACTAGATAATCAAGCCTTATTAATACTTTTAACAACATAAGTTTAACCACACAAAGAGCTTGATTGTATACCTTCAAATTTGAACAATATTCCTAATAAAAGATCCAATATAATCGCTTCCATTCGTATTACCTTATAGGATAATCTTCTTACACAAGATAAAACAACACATTCTAGAGTTAATTAATCGTGAAATTTTTAATATTTTTAAGTGTGATTTTCATTAGTCTACAAATAACCGCTCAAGATTTAACGGGAACAAAGGTTGGTTTTTTAGCTGATATTCATTTACATGATATCCATGCTCAAATAGAAAAAATGCCTGAAGGTAAGCTTCCTCAAGCGAACACCCAATTACTTATACGAAGTATGAATGCGCAATTATCTTCAACTCGATTATTTAACGAAAATTATTTTGTACTAAAAACAGCTTTAGATGATCTTGTTGAAAAAAACGTAAAACTTGTCGCTTTACCGGGTGATTTAACCGATGACGGACAACCGATTAACGTAAAAGCTATTAGTCATATATTAGATGAATATACCAAAAAATATGGCATGCGATTTTTCGCTATTACAGGTAATCACGATCCCGTAAGACCGAGTACGGTAGAAGGGGGAAAAACAGACTTTTTATCAGCTGATGGTTCAGAGATTGGGATTCACAGCCTAAATCATAAAAAATGTAATACACTTAAAAGAACTAAAAACCAACATTGTTCTAATTCCCTTTTACAGTGGGGATATAAAGAAATAATGAATACGATGGGACAACATGGTTTTCACCCTCAACAACAAGATATTTATTACGAAACTCCTTTTACCCAAACACAAACTAAACAAGTAAAAGAGGGTAAAAGTACTCATCACCAAGATGAATCATTTGAGAGCCGTCACCTCACTTGGTGTGATCCAAACAATATAAAAAATTGTGTAAAAATGCCTGACGCTAGTTATCTAGTAGAGCCTGTAGAAGGTTTATGGTTATTAGCTATAGATGCCAATGTTTACACACCTAAATATTCAGCTAACAGCAACGAATCAACAACTTATAATGGTTCGAGTAATGCCGGTTATAATCAAATGCTGGTATACAAAAAGCCGGTGCTAACATGGATCAAAGATGTGGCTAAAAGAGCGAAGTTACAAAATAAAAAGCTTATTGCTTTTAGCCACTTTCCTGCAACCGACTTTTACGACAATACGGCTGCCGATATAGCGGAACTATTTGGAAAAGATAAATTACAACTCAAGCGAATGCCAACACAAGAAACTGAAAATATTTTGGCAAATATGGGCCTAACATTACACTTTGCCGGACATATGCATATCAATGATACCGGTGTTATAAAGCGAAAAAACAACACACCTTTTTATAACATTCAAATACCGTCACTAGCCGCTTATCGCCCTGCTTATAAGCTATTAACTTTCGATTCAAAAAATAACGTTCAAATTGATACCGTTGCATTAGATACAGTTAAAAATTTCAAAAGTTTATTCCCTTTTTATGAAACAGAATGGCAATACAGAAACCAGCATGAGCTGCCTAATTGGAATAAAGAAATATTATCGAGCAAAAATTATTTAGACTTTACAGATCAACACTTACAGCAAGTTGTTCTACAAAGATTCTTTGTTAAAGACTGGCCGCAAGATCTTGTTGAATATATAAACAACAATACACTCTACTCACTTGTAAAACCTATGCTAGCAACAAAAACAAACAGTGCTTCAGTAATTAAAGATAACAAAAAACTATTGTCTAAAAATGGTAAAGAACTCGCATTCGACTTTTATCGTATTCGTAATGCTGACTCAATATCGAAACTAGCTATGAGTGATAAATTTTATTTATCGTTAGATGCAACAAAGTTAATACAAGGTTGTAGCGTAATAGATAACACACAATGCAAACTTGGACGCCTAGTTAACATAATGCAGAAGATGTTGCGTGGTGAGAAAAGTGACAGTTTAAGCACATCACTTTGATTTTACTTGATTACGTTTAATTTAAGTAATTAAGATAAATACTTAAAATTGAATGGCTATGAACAACGACAATTGAAAATATAGTTAGTCTGTAACTCAAAGTTAATTGTTGTAATAGCTTTAAATAATGAAGCTATTACAACATAAAGTGTTTAAACCTAAAGTTATTTAAGCGCTAAACTACTTTCGACCCAATATACGTAGTATGCGTAAGAACAAGTTAATAATATCCATATACAATGCAGCGGCACTATCTATCGCATTATCGTAGGTTTTAGGTATGGCATTTGCTCTAGCCCAATCGTAACCGATATAGCCACAGAAAATGATTGCTACAATCCAATCTAAAATACCGTGATGGGTATCAAAAACAAAAACCATCACCAGTTCAACAATAATCACACTGATTAAAGCGACACTTAGCCCACCAATAATCTTATTAAAAAAGGCAGGATACATAGAGCCCAAAAGCATCATTACAAAGGTTACTAAACCAGTGACTCTAATCGCTTCAAGTACAATGTCAGGGTTATATTGGCTTACGACTACATTAATAATTAAACCAAAAGGCACTACAACGAAATTATAGCCAATGAAGCTTATAGCGGGATTATCTGATTTATTGAAAAGATAAATACCAAAAAAACAACAAGCAAAATAACCGACAAAAAATATAATAGGATTAACACTGCTAATAGATTCTGGCGATATATTTAAAACCATAAACCAGTTAACCGCAAAGCCCCAAATAAGGGCTAAACCAATAACAATATTATATGCAGTAACACTTATAATTTTGTCGTTGGTGTGAGTTCTATCAAATACATTTACTTCCATTGTAAGTTTCCTTTGTTTTTATAATTTTAGTTATTCTTGATTTTTAACTTATTAAATACAATTCATCAAAGCAGAAAAAAGCTATCCTTTCTGATATCCCCAGCGTGGCATAATGTTCTGATCGATACCAAGATGATCCAACATTCTTCCCACCATAAAATCAATCAAATCGTTGATTGATTCAGGATGATGATAAAACCCTGGAGATGCCGGCATAATAGTTACGCCCATTTGCGAAAGAGTTAGCATGTTTTGCAAATGAATAGTTGAATACGGTGTTTCGCGCACAACTAAAATAAGCTGTCCACGTTCTTTTATAACCACATCAGCAGCGCGTTCGATTAAGTTATCGCTCATACCTTGGCTTATTGCAGCAAGGGTTCCTGTTGAACATGGACAAACCACCATTAACTTGGGAGCAGCTGAACCAGATGCCACAGGCGAGAACCATTGCTCTTTACCAAAAACAATAATTTGCTCTGCTTTTGCATTGAATTTATCGATAAAAAATTGGCTTGCTGCATCAGGTGATGATGGGACTTTCAACCCCACTTCTGTATCAAATACTACTTTTGCAGCACTCGAACATAATAGGTAAATTTGATAATTGGCCGCGACTAAACATTCGATCAAACGCAAGGCATAAGCAGAACCTGAAGCGCCTGTAATAGCTAAGGTAATTTGCTTTTCGAACTGGGTATTTTTAACTAACGTTGAGCTCATGCTAAACCTTATTTTGTTTGTCTGTTAAAGCATTTAATAGCTTGTTGTGTATATCGCCAAAGCCACCATTACTCATTACAACTATAGTGTCGTTTGCTTGTGTTTCATCAGTAATACTCTCGACTAAACTGGCTAAGTCAGCACTGACAATACAAGGCGCTTTACAATCTTTAATCAAATCTTCAACCGACCAATCAACACCGTCACCTTGGTAGATATAAATTAGATCAGCATGATCAAGTGAAGCGGCTAACGTATCTTTATGAACGCCTGACTTCATAGTATTTGAACGAGGTTCAAGTACTGCAATAATACGTTCTTTACCTACATGATGACGCACACCCGTTAAGGTTTTATTAATTGCCGTTGGATGGTGAGCAAAATCATCAAATACACGAATGCCATTTACCGTGCCGCGTAATTCTAAACGGCGCTTAGTGTTTATAAATTCACTTAGGGCTTCTATCCCTACTTCGCTTGGTACGCCTGCATGTCGTGCTGCAGCAATCGCCATTAAGCCATTATCGATATTAAAGTCGCCGATTAAGTTCCACTTTACAGTACCTTGAATGTCACCTTTGAAACTAACAACAAATTCGCTGCCGTCTGCTTTAAGTTTTTCAGCAAACCAACCTTTATCACGATTAAGCTCGTCAACACTTTGTTGAGTAGGTGTCCAACAGCCTTTTTCAATAGTTTCAGTAATCGCTTGTTCGTTTTGTGGATATAGTACTAACCCATTACTCGGTACCATTCGAATAAGATGATGAAATTGTTTTTGGATATCACTTAAATCATCAAAAATATCAGCATGATCAAATTCTAAATTATTGATCACTAACGTACGTGGACGGTAATGAACAAACTTAGAACGTTTATCAAAAAAGGCGGTGTCGTATTCGTCAGCTTCAATCACAAAAAAAGGAGCTTCACCTAATCTAGCTGAGCTCTCAAAGTTTTGTGGAACGCCACCAATTAAATAACCTGGTGCCATGTTAGCGTATTCTAAAATCCAGGTGATCATACTGCTGGTAGTGGTTTTTCCATGAGTTCCTGAAACGGCTAGCACCCAACGGTCTTTTAATACATTTTCAAGCAACCACTGAGGTCCAGAAGTGTAAGCAATATTTCGGTCTAATACATACTCAACCATAGGATTACCGCGCGACATCGCATTACCAACAATCACTAAATCAGGTTCATCTTTTAAATGCTCGGTTAAATAACCTTGTTTTAACTCTATGCCTAACTCTTCGAGCTGAGTGCTCATCGGAGGATATACGTTAGCATCGCAACCTGAAACTCGATGTCCTAACTGTTTTGCTATGGCGGCTATTCCGCCCATAAATGTGCCACAAATACCTAAAATATGAATATGCATACGTTTACCAAAAAATGAGAAATAAGAACCTTGTAATATGCTAGTAATATACCTTAGTCACAGTAGGTAAAACCAGCCACACACAGATTTAATTGCCCTTAATTGACGTTAACATCATTTATCTAGGCTCAGTAATTGAATCACAAGTAAATTCGGCTTACATTAACGCGGTAAAATTAAATAACCCCAGTGCACTATCATTTAAGGTTAAAAAGGAAATAACGTGGCGAATATAGCATTACAGTCAATCTCGGTTTACCCAATAAAATCATCATCAGGTATTCACCTTTCAAATAGTTGGGTAGAAGAACTTGGGCTGTCTTTTGATCGACGCTTTATTGTCGCAAACGATAAAGGCGAAATGTTTACAGCTCGCACTGAACCACGCTTATGTTTAATTCAGGCAAATTTAACCTCTACAGGTATAAACATCACCGCGCCAGGCATGCCTATTTTATCGATAGAATATGCTAAGTTTTCTTCTGAATATCAAAATGTAACGGTTTGGGCAAGCGATATAAATGCTCAAATAGGCGCTGAACATTACAATCAATGGTTTAGCCGTTATTTAGAGCAGCCTTGTCAGCTATTATTTTTTGGTGAAAACTCAGAGCGCTTTGTTAAAAATAAGAATAGCCAAGTCGGTTTTGCTGACGGTTACCCGATTTTACTTATTTCTCAACAATCTTTAGCTCAGCTCAATCAAAGATTAGGCACTGATAATATGGTTACCATGGATCAGTTTAGACCTAACTTAGTGATAGATGGCTGCGATGGTTTTGATGAAGATACATGGAAACACATTCGTATTGGTGAAGTAGAATTTGAAGTTACCTCACCTTGCTCACGTTGTATCTTCACAACAATTAACCCTAAAACAGCTGAAAGTAATAGTCAGCAAGAACCATTAACAACATTGAAAACCTTCAGACAAATTGAAAGTGGTGATGTTATGTTTGGTCAAAACTTGGTACCACTCAACCAAGGACAAATTAAACTAGGCGATAAAGTTGAAGTTATCGAAACCAAACAAGCACCGACTTTTGTGATTAAAGAAATTAAAGAAATTAAAGAAATTAAAGAAATTAAAGAAATTAAAGAAAACACTAACCAAGGCTCAGCATCAATGAAAGTAAATAAAAAGCCTAAAATAAACTTTAGCTCATGGAATAAAGAAGTAGTTGGCAACAACAAGGCGACAATTTTAGATCAAGGTGAAGATGCAGGCTTAATTTTGCCTTATTCATGTCGTGGCGGAATGTGTGGACGCTGTAAAATAAAACTAGAAAGTGGTGATGTGGAACAACTAGCCACAGATGGTTTGTCTGCTGAAGATATAGAAAATGGTTACGTTTTAGCTTGTAGCGCTATTCCAAAATCTGACATTGTGCTGAGTAAGGCACCAAGAAACTAAAGGATAAACCATGAAGTTAAACTGCGATTTAGGTGAAAAAGTACATGATAACGATGCGTTGATCATGCCCTTTATTCACATGGCAAATATCGCGTGTGGCTTTCATGCTTCCGACCCATTAACCATGGATAACACAGTTAAGTTAGCACTTACCAACAAGGTAATTATTGGTGCGCATCCTAGTTATAACGATAAAGATAACTTTGGGCGTATTAGTGTTAGTTATTCAGCTGCAGAACTTATCGCGATAATTCAATACCAAACAGGTGCGATGCAAGCGATATGCGACAGCAACAATGCGACTTTGAGTTATGTGAAACCACATGGCGCTTTGTATAACGACATGATGAAAAACGCTGAAATATTCGAACAAGTTTGCCAAGCAATTTCAGCGTTAAAACATCCACTGCCATTACTTATTCAAGCCTTACCTGAAACCGATAATATCTTTATTCAGTTAAAAGCCATTGCAGCTAAATATCATATATCTTTGTTATTTGAAGCCTTTGCCGACAGAGAATATACCGACCAAGGCTTGCTTGTTTCTCGCCAAGAAAGCAATGCGGTTATACACGATATAGACAAAATCATAAGTCGATGTGAACAATTGATCCGCCATAATAAATTCATCAGTGTTAACGGAAAACCTTTAACTCTAAAAGTAGATACTCTATGTGTTCACGGCGATAATCCTGAGGCAATAGCAGTCGTTAAACAACTACATCAATTACTCAACGCTGAATGTTCAAATAATACAAACAACATAGCGCCAAGCTCATGTTAAAAGCATCTGATAAAACAGAGGATAAGCCTTTAATTACCCTTTCATACATTAGTGAAAATGCCGTATTACTTGAATGGCCTGAGAAAATTTGTGCTGAGCAACATCAACATATTATGTTTTGCCAGCAACAAGCGGCAGCTTTTCTTAAAGAAATAATGATTGATTCCATAGCGAGTTACGCCAGCCTGATTATTTATTATAAGTTTGAAAAAATACAACACGACACCTTAAACACATTCTTGCTTGAGCTGATCCAAAGACCTATCCACAACAACAACCAAACAAGCGCTTCAGATAGCTCCAAACATATTGTTCCAGTAGAAAACTCAATCATAGAAATACCCGTTTATTATGATGAAGAAGCAGGCTGGGATATTCAAACGGTTGCTCAACAAACTCAATTAAGTATTGATGAAGTTATCCAGTTGCATAGTCAAACCACTTATCGAGCTTACGCTTTAGGCTTTACTCCTGGCTTTTGTTATTTAGGTAAATTACCTGCGCAATTACAACTTCCGAGAAAGTCATCTCCGCGCCTTAGTGTGCCTAAAGGTGCTGTTGCCATTGCAGAGCAACAAACCGCTATTTACCCTAATACCAGCCCTGGTGGTTGGCATATAATTGGGCAAACGCCTTTAGATATGTATCATGTTAATTTAGACGTTACTTCTGATAAAAATATTGAGAATTCCAAAGAAAATACATTCGATAAAGAAAATAACAACTCTCAAGACTCACAATTCAAAAGCACGATTCAAGTAGGACAATCAGTAAGATTCATTTCTATTACTCGTACAGAGTTTTTGTCTTTAGGTGGTGAATTTATTAAGGAAACACGCTAATGACTAATAAGCTAAAAAACCACTTAACCGTTATCAAGCAAAATGGCTTTTGCAGTGTTCAAGATCTTGGTCGGATGTCGAGTCAACATTTAGGTTTTAGTGCAGGTGGTGCGGCAGATGAATATGCATTTTTGTATGCTAATTATTTATTATGTTTAGCTCAGAATCTTTCACAATCAGATGCACATATTCATTCGGTAAATCATTCACCAGATAACCAGTTACTCAATCACCACCTTAGTCTGGCTCAATTAGAAATAACCTTAGGGCAAATAACATTTAAAGCAGAGCAAAGTTGTACTATAGCTATAACAGGTGCAGATTGCTCGGTATGTATAAACGATAAACCAGTAAATAACTGGCAAGTTCATCATTTAAACACCCATGATATTGTGAGTTTCAACCAACCTAAACTAGGCTTACATAGTTACTTAGCAGTTGTAGGTGGCATTCAAAATAAACCCTGGCTGGGCAGTCGTTCACAAACCTCAACTGAAAAACACTTAGGCTTTAATACAGCGCCAGCAGACATAATATCAACTGACTATCATATTCCTTTAGCTGAGCACTGTAGTCTAAGCTCTGAAAAGATGAAGTCTCACAACTTTTCTTCTAGTAATTTTGATCTGGAGCAAGCATCTAAAATCGCATTTCAGCAAAAGCAATTAACGCCTAGCCAATTCTATAACGAGTTAAGCATGCCGTTAACGCTACGCTTTATTCCTCAAACGCTATGGCATTCTCTTAGTGAAAAGCAGCAAACAGCTTTTTGTGAACATCAATTTACGATTAGTGCAGACAGCAATCGCATGGGCTACCGATTATCTGAAATGCCTAACGACAGCATAAAACCAGAGTTAGAGCCAAACCTAAGCTCAAATACAAGCTCAAATCTAAACCTCAGTTCAAACACGAACAAAAAATCTAACCTGTCTAAACCCGTTACTTTTGGCACTATTCAACTACCTAGCAACAACCAACCTATTGTTCTAATGAAAGAAAGACAAACCATAGGTGGTTACCCTGTTTTAGGTGCAGTAATACAAACCGACTTATTTAAACTCAGTCAGTTACGCCCAGGAAATAAAGTACAATTTTCACCGACTACTCTTAACTTTGCACAACAGCAACTCAGCGCTTTTCATCAAAAATTTCATTTCTCTAATTAATTCAAATACATTTCTTATCTGCATTTTATTACGCACTGTAACCGTGCAACATAGCAAGATCAGTGCACAATAACGTAATCAAATATTAATAAAAACAACAAACTAAAAATAACCACCTGATATATATAAATAAAATATATTTTCTGGCTATGGCACTAGCCTTGCTTTCTCCTAACCATAGATTTTTAAATTTCAATTTGAAATAACACGGTGAAAACTTATGAGCGGACAAGCAGGCATCAATATATTGTCATTTACAGGCAAAATGAAAGTACTCCATTTAAGCTGGATGGCTTTTTTCATCACCTTTATGGTTTGGTTTAACTTTGCTCCATTAATCTCCGTGATTGGCGATAGCTTAGGCTTAACAGGTAGTGAGCTTAAAACTCTTATGCTACTTAACGTAGCCCTTACTATTCCAGCCCGTGTCATTATTGGTATGCTTACCGATAAATACGGACCTCGCTTAGTTTACGCCCTGCTATTAGCCATATGTAGTATCCCGTGTTTTATGTTCGCTTTTGCTGACACCTTTGAACAAGCCGCTATTGCGCGCTTTTTATTAGGCTTTATTGGTGCTGGTTTTGTTATCGGTATTCGTATGGTTTCGGAATGGTTTCCTGCTAACGAATTAGGTACTGCTGAAGGTATTTACGGTGGTTGGGGTAACTTTGGTTCAGCTGCTGCAGCTATGACTTTACCTACTATCGCTTTAATGTTTGGTGGTGAAGATGGCTGGAGATACTCTGTAGCGTTAACGGGTTTGTTAAGCTTAGTGTTTAGTTTGATTTGGTACGCAAACGTTACCGATACACCTAAAGGTTCAACCTACTTTAAACCGAAACAAACAGGTGCAATGGAAGTAACCAGTGTTCCTGACTTCTACTTATTATTAATAATGAAAATCCCTATGTACGGTGCTTTAGCATTACTTGCATGGAAACTTTCACCGTCTGGCGTTTCATTACTTACAGAAAGCACAACGTTAATCGCTTACTTATCACTCGTTGTTTTATTTTTACTTGAAGTAAAACAAACTTTTAAAGTGAATGGTCACTTATTTAAAAATGAAGTACCTGAATCTCATCGTTATAAATTCAAACAAGTTGCGGTTTTAAACATACTTTATTTTGCAACGTTTGGTTCTGAGTTAGCTGTTATTTCAATGTTACCTTTATTCTTTGCTGAAACCTTCGAATTAGATATGGTTTACGCGGCAATGTTAGCATCGACTTACGCCTTTATGAACTTAATGTCGCGTCCTGGTGGCGGTTGGTTAAGTGATAAGTTTGGTCGTAAGAAAACCTTACTTATTTTAACAGCAGGTTTAGCGGTAGGTTATTTTGCTATGTCGTTAATTGATAGTTCATGGCCTTTAGTTATTGCTGTAATTACGGCAATGGCTTGTTCTTTCTTCGTACAAGCGGGTGAAGGTGCAGTATTTGCTGCAGTTCCATTAATTAAGCGTCGTTTAACAGGACAAATTGCAGGTATGACAGGTGCTTACGGTAACGTAGGTGCCGTGGTTTATTTAACTGTATTGTCAGTGGTAGACTATTCAACATTCTTTCTTGTTATTGCGGCGACGGCAGTTGTTGGCTTTGTTGCATTGTTATTTATGCAAGAGCCAAAAGGAACAATTACCGAAGTACGTGAAGACGGTAGCATTGAGCTAATAAATGTCTCATAACACTTCAGTTAACGCTGAAAAAAGTACAGAAAAAACATCGGCTGTAAACCAAAACACACCTGACAAATTAGATGTGTGTTTTGGTGGCTACAGCACAGCAGGTAAAAAAGCAGAAAACCAAGATGCATTTGCAGCCCTTGTTCCTAAAGCCACCGAAATAATATCTAAAGGTGTCGTTGCCACACTAGCTGATGGTGTTTCAAGCGCAAGCCGAGCTGCTGATGCAGCTCAAATTTCTGTTACTCAATTTATTAACGACTATTATGCCACCTCTGACACTTGGTCTACCCAAAAGTCAGCTTCAAAAGTTCTTACCAGTTTAAACCAATGGCTATCTTCTCAAACCGATTCAGCCAACGGTGAATCATTACAATGGCTAACCACCTTCACTTCATTAATCGTCAAATCTTCTACGGGTTATGTTTTTCATGTGGGTGATACACGTTTAAGTGTCTATCGTGAAAATGACATTGAAATCATTACTCGTGATCATAATCGAAGAAGTGGTACTAACAGCAAAGATGTTATTTTAACGCGAGCTTTGGGTGCTGATCCGCGACTAAAAGTAGATGTGCATCAAATAGATGTTAAAGCTGGCGATATTTATGTATTAACTTGTGATGGCGTACACGACTTTTTATCAGCAACGGCAATAAAATCTAGATTACATGACTTACCAGAAAACCCGAGCAATGAAGATTTAGAAAAAGCCAGTAAATCCATCGTCGACTTTGCTTTAGAAATGGGCAGTGACGACAATGTTAGTTGCTTGCTTATGTATATTGGCAGTACGCCGAATCGTGAGTTAATTGAAATAGAAAGAGACTTACTGAGTAAAACCATACCTCCAGCACTTGAAGTAGGTATGAAATTAGACAATTACAAAGTACGCAAAGTTATTCACGCCAGCATACGCTCACATTTATATCTTGTTGAGCATGAGTCAGACCCTACTCCTTTTGTATTGAAAGTACCTTCAGAAAACTTTGCTGACGATATGATTTATCTGCAAGGATTTATGCGCGAAGCTTGGATTGGTGAACGCGTAAATCATCGTAATGTGATGCGTATTCAAAGCGCGAAAACTAACAGCAAATTTTTATATCATGTGTGTGAATACATTGACGGGCAAACTCTTTCAGAATGGATGCACGACAATAAGAATCCAAGCATTGCACAAGTTCGCGATATTTTAGAACAAGTTATTAAAGCTCTGCGCACCTTTCAGCGATTAGACTTGGTACACCGAGATTTAAAGCCCGATAACATCATGATAGATGCTTATGGCAAAGTAACCTTGATTGATTACGGCACTGTTCTTGTTGCTTCGCTAGAAGAAAACAGCAACCACTTAGCTGAGTCGGTTCCACAAGGCACGTTAAATTATATTGCGCCTGAAACATTGCTTACCTTACATGCCGATCATAAAAGTGACTTATTCTCGTTAGGTGTTATCACTTATGAAATGTTATGTGGAAGTTTACCTTACAAACCTATGGTAAGAGCTGAAGTCACCTTTAGCGACTATTCACCATTTCAGTACAAACGTATCACTCACTTTAGAAGTGATTTACCTTTATGGTTAGACCTAGCGCTGAAAAAAGCCACTGAAGCAGATCCTTCACTTAGATATAAAGCCTTCTCTGAGTTCTTTGCTGATTTAAGTAAGCCTAATATCAATGCGCTACAAGAATATAAAAAACAGCCCATAATGGAACGTAACCCTATTCAATTCTGGCAAAGCATGTCAGCCATATTGTTTGTTGCTTTTATTATTGCGCTTATTTATTAATTTAGAACCTGCTCTAAATATGTAAAAACAACAGAATATATTAAACAAAAAAAGCGCCTGAATCATTGGTTGATTCAGGCGCTTTTGTTTATCTAGCTTAGCTTACTATAACGTTAAAAAGTATAGTTCAAACGCGTATATAAAAAGCGTCCGTCAATGCTATACGATGAAAAGCCAGAATACGGGAATATTTGGTTAAAGTTAGATTGACCAATGTTGCTGATTGTATCTTCTGGGTATTCGTCGAATAAGTTATTCGCCCCTAAAGATATTTTAAGATTATCAGTAAGTGCATACGATACATCTAAATCAACAATCCAGTTCGGATCTAATACTTCATCATTTTCAACAGTTGTACCTGAATCAATAACTTCGCCGTAACGTGTTGCTCGTAAGTTAACTTGTAGTTCATCTAAGGTCCAACCCGCAGCTAAGTTAAGCTTGTTTTTAGGTGTACCATCTTCAAAACGTGCAATTTCTCTACGTGAGAATACAACATAGCTATCACCTAATGCTGATAACTCACTTGGGTTTTCTTTTACGTGAGTGACTTCAGTTTCATTGATGTTAAGGGCTGCGCTTAAACGTAGATCGCCGTTAGTACTTAAGTCAAGGTCGTACGTTGCAACAACATCAACACCTTTTGTTTTGGTGTCGATAGCATTAGTAAAGTAACGCGCACGTTGTGTATTGAGTTCGCCAGCTTCTTGTAAAATGCTAACAACAGCATCACCACTTAAGTTTTCAGACAATACGATACGGTCATCAATAGTAATTTGGTAAGCATCTACTGTTAAGTTGAAGTTTTCTTTCTCATAAACAAAACCTAATGTGCCGTTTACTGAGTCTTCAGCTTCTAGCTCTTTTGCACCTAACGCTTGTGCTGCTGATGCAGAAACTGGGAATAAACCCACTTCGCTTGGAATACCATTTTCAAATACGGTCGCAATAGATTTATAAGAAGTTTGCGCTAAGCTTGGCGCTCTAAAACCTGTACTAATTGCACCACGAAACGCTAAGGTATCTGACACTTCATATCTTGCTGCTAATTTTGACGTTAGCGTAGAACCAAAATCACTGTAGTCTTCATAGCGGGCTGCTATAGCGATATTTAACTTATCTGTTAAGTCGGTATCTAAATCAACATATAAAGCAACATTGTGTCTGCTTTCATCAACGGCACTTTCTGGAGAAAAACCAGATAATACTTGCGCACCACCAGCAGCTACAGGAATACCATCACCATCAAGAACGGTAATGTAAGAAGCTTCTTCACCTGCAATAATTTGATAACCTTCAGAGCGATATTCAGCTCCCATCGCAAGGAAAACTTCATTTTCTAAACCGAAATCAACCATATTAGTTACAGCAAAGTTAACTACTGTTTGATCATAAACAAGGCTACCGTTTTTAAATTCAGTTGGGCTATCAAGTCCCATTGAAGCATTTAAGCTATTAACCACTTCAAATTCGAAATCATTTTTTCCGTAGTTAACACTGAAATCCCATGTCCAATCATCAACTTCACCATTTACGCCCACAACAATGGCCTGATCTTTAACATCAGATCCAATTTGAGGTAAGAAACCATCAGGGTAAATTTCAGGAATGTTATTGCTATCGTTAGCTTCTCGGTAAAAACCACCTGATAAACCGTCACGTTGTGCGTAACTACCAAATGAATAAAGCTCAACATCGTTACTTAACGATACACCAGCATTATAGAAGAAAGCCGTATCTTTAATTTCAGCTTTACCGAAGTTGTGATTGTAGCGATTAAAAGTTAATTCACGCGGGTCTAATTCACCATTAATGCGATCGTATTGTTCACGAGGATCGAAGCCTGAACGGTTGGTTGCATCACGGTCGCGAGATTCTAATGATAAATTGATGAAACCATCGTTTTCAAATGTGGTTCCCCAGTTAGCAGAAAGTGTAGTAGTTGCGCCATCAGTACGCGATCTATAGCCACCCGTTACAAAATCTAAATCACCGTTTGCATCGACTTGAGTTTGTTGTAACTCAGGTACACCATCCATTGTTGTTACATGCTTACCGTAAGTAACATTAATGCTGCCGCCTTCACTCTTTTTAAGAATGATGTTGATAACGCCAGCAATAGCATCAGAACCATATTGAGCTGCTGCGCCATCGCGAAGAATTTCTATACGTTCAATCGCGGCTGTAGGAATAGTATTTAAATCAACGGCTGTTGAACCGCGACCTACAGTACCGTTTAAATTAAGTAGTGCGCCACTATGACGACGCTTACCATTAATAAGCACTAAAGTGTGATCAGGAGCTAAGCCACGAAGTACCGCTGGGCGTGCATGATCAGTTCCATCAGCAACCGTTGCATTTGGGTAGTTAAAACTAGGTACAAGATTAGATAGCACTTGGCTCACTTCTAACTGACCTGTTTTAGCAATATCATCTGCACTTAGTACATCAATAGGTACCATACTTTCAGATACCGTTCGGTCATTTCGACGTGAACCTGTAACAATAATACGTTCAACGTTAGCTTCTTCTGCTGCAGGTGCGGCCTGTATTTCAAAAGCAGGAATAGCACTTACCGACAAAGCTAGCCCTAAACCAATAGCGGAATGAGCTTTAAATGAATGACGAATATTTTGAGTTAGTTTTTTATAAGAGGTATTTAACAAAATGTTTCTCCTTGTATGGCGAATGCCTTATTTTATATATATTTGTATCATGTTTATTAATGTCTATATTGGTAATTATATTGATGGCTTAGTCATAAAAATGCAACATTAAATACGAAGATTCTCGTATAGATAAAATAAATTCAATCATAGCTACCTTATTTATAGCTTTATCCACACACTTAATAAGCTTTCATCCCTTTAAATGTGCACAGCACTTGTGCGGAAAAGTACTCACACTTGTGCATGAGTCAATTTTTTTCACGTCTAAAAAACATAAACACATGATTAATAAAGAATAAAATTCATGGCACTGTGTTTGCTCTATATCTACTAAGTCGAGGGGTATAACAACGTCCTGTATACATCACCTCAGTTCCGCATCGATGCGGCATTAAATAGCAAAGTAGGATTGTAGTATGAGCGCAAAACAAAAGATTGTAGTTGTAGGTAACGGCATGGTTGGTCATCACTTTGTTGATGAAATGGCTAAACATGAAGGTTATGAAATTACTGTATTGTCGGCGGAAGATAGACTTGCCTATGACCGTGTACACCTTTCTGAATACTTTTCAGGTAAAACCGCTGAGGATTTAGCCCTTACAACACCCGAGCATTATAACGAGTTAGGTGTTAAGTTTTTTACCGACGCTAAAGTTACCAATATCAATAAAGCAGAAAAAACGGTCAGTACTGAAACTGGCGAAAAATATGCTTACGACAAACTTATTTTAGCAACAGGTTCTTATCCTTTTGTTCCTCCTATTCCAGGTAAAGAAAGAGATCACTGTTTAGTTTACCGCACAATCGACGACCTTGATGCTATTCAAGCCTCTGCTAATTCAGGCAAAGTAGGTGTTGTTGTTGGTGGTGGTTTATTAGGTCTTGAAGCTGCGAACGCATTAAAAGAATTAGGCTTACAAACTCACGTTGTAGAATTTGCGCCACAATTAATGGGTGTTCAGCTAGATAAAGACGGCGGCGAATTACTTAGAAATATGATTGAAGGCATTGGCGTTCAAGTTCATACACAAAAAGCCACTAACGAAATTATTGACGGCGAAGATTGTGTTCACCGCATGGTATTTGCTGATGGCACGCATTTAGAAACCGACGTTATTTTATTCTCTGCAGGTATTCGTCCATATGACAATTTAGCGCGCGATTTTGACCTACAAATAGGCGAACGTGGCGGTATTGTTGTTAACAATGAATGTCAAACTTCAGACGAACACATTTATGCAATTGGTGAGTGTGCTCTTTGGAATAACTTTATATATGGTCTTGTAGCTCCAGGTTACACCATGGCTAAAGTTGCTGTAGATAACATTATTGGTGGTGTACAACAATTTACGGGTGCTGACATGAGCACCAAGTTAAAGCTTATGGGAATGGATGTTGGTTCAATTGGCGATGCACACGCACGCACAGCTGGCGCTAAATCTTATACTTACTTTAACGAACCTGACGATATCTACAAAAAGATTGTTGTAAGTTCAGATGGCAAAACATTAATAGGTGCTGTACTTGTTGGTGATACCAGCGAATATGATTCATTATTACAATACGCATTAAATGCGATTGAATTACCTGAAAATCCAGACGGCTTAATTTTACCAAGCTCAGGTGAAAAACCAACATTAGGTGTAGATGCCCTACCTGATACTGCGACTATTTGTTCATGTTTGAACGTGACCAAAGGCGACATTATTAGTGCGATTGATGCAGGCGCATGTGATGTAGCTGGCGTTAAGTCTTGTACTAAAGCAACGACAGGTTGTGGCGGTTGTGCAGCTTTAGTTAAAACAGTAACAGATCACGAATTAGAAAAACGTGGTGTAGAAGTTAGCACAGACATTTGTGAACATTTTGCTCATAGCCGTGTAGAACTTTTCCATATCGTTAAAGTAGAAAAAATCAGAAACTTTGATACCTTAATTGAAAAACATGGTTGTGGTATTGGTTGTGAAATTTGTAAGCCAGCTGTGGGTTCTATTTTATCTTCAGTATGGAACGACTACATCTTAAAAGAAGATCATTTACCGCTACAAGACACTAACGATACTTACCTAGGTAACATGCAAAAAGACGGTACTTACTCAATTGTACCTCGTATGCCAGGTGGTGAAGTAACACCAGAGCGCTTAATTGTGATTGGTGAAGTAGCAAAAGAATACAACTTATATACCAAAATAACAGGCGGACAACGTATCGATTTATTTGGTGCACGTGTTGACCAATTACCTGATATTTGGGAAAAGTTAATCAATGCAGGTATGGAAACAGGTCACGCTTACGGTAAATCTTTACGTACAGTTAAATCATGTGTGGGTAGCACTTGGTGTCGTTACGGTGTTCAAGACAGCATGGCAATGGCTATTTTCTTAGAGAATCGCTACAAAGGTTTACGTACACCGCACAAATTCAAATTAGGTGTATCGGGTTGTACACGTGAGTGTGCTGAAGCACAAAGTAAAGATTTTGGTATTATCGCTACGGAAAATGGTTGGAACTTATATGTAAGTGGTAATGGTGGTATGAAGCCTCGCCATGGTGACTTATTTGCTACCGATCTTGATGACGAAACCTTAGTGAAATACATTGACCGTTACTTAATGTTTTATGTACGTACCGCAGATCGTTTAACACGTACTTCAGTATGGTTAGAAAACCTTGAAGGCGGCTTAGAATATATGCAGAAAGTTGTTATTGATGATCACTTAGGCGTAAATGCTGAACTTGAAAGTCAAATGCAAAGTGTTGTTGATACATATCAATGTGAATGGAAAACAACGATTGAAGATCCTGAGCAATTAAAACGTTTCCGTCAATTTGTTAACTCTAAAGAAACAGATGAAAACATTGAATTTGTAACAGAGCGCGAGCAAATTCGTCCAGCTCGTGGCGAAGAAAAAAGCTATAAAGGCGTACAAATTCACACTGTAGATATTACCAATGAACGCACAGTAGAACCTGCGTAGGAATAGTTAAAATGACAATTGAAAAACAATGGCAAACCATCTGCCACAAAGATGATTTAGTTAAAAACTCAGGTGTTTGTGCGTTATTAGCAAACGAAGAGCAAATTGCTATATTTCAAGTAAAAGATGAAGTGTACTCAGTAGGAAATTGGGATCCTATTGGCGAAGCTAATGTTTTATATCGTGGCTTAGTAGGCGATAGTAAAGGTGATATTTATGTTGCTTCACCTTTATATAAACAACGTTTTGTTTTAAACAGTGGAAAATGTTTAGACGACGAAAGCGTTGCTATTAAAACTTACGACACACGTTTACAGAATGACGAAGTACAAGTGTTAGTTTAACAAAACTACCATACTTAAAATTTTGATGGGTTATCACGCAGCAACTAGTTTTTAGTCGCTGCGTTTTTTTTATTCTCATTTAAACTTCCCATTTTTGGCTATTCACTTAATGCGTTATACCAAACGGATTAATTTATTGAGCAACTTAGAGCTACATTAGCAAGCTTAGAACAAGCAAAATTGATTAAACATAGTTATTCTATATTTTTTTAATTTTGTGATGTTATCAGTTTGCTAATGAGCTCCCGAAGGGCGAGAATTTAAAGGCTCATATGCAGCGTTATTGATTTTGACAAGGTTCCTACATGGATGTAGGACATTAGGGTAACGCAGGAGCAGTTACCGAGAATAACCATTCTCTTCAATCAATGCCTCGCCTACATGGATGTAGGTGCTTAGGTTCAGTCTGGAACTATGAACCTGTGCCTCTAAACCTTTTAATTCTCGCTAAGTGAGTAATAAATTAATCCGTTTGGTATTATTTTAAATGACTGATTTAAAGTTTTTTAATTAAAATAATAGATGTATTGTTAGCTCTACCCTATTAGAATAGCGCCGCTCGTTATTCTCTTATTTACCTATCAAAGGACAATCTTCTTGTTATTAATGATCGACAATTACGACTCTTTTACCTTCAACTTAGTGCATTATTTTCAATCACTGCATCAAGAAGTAAAAGTCTGTAGAAATGATCAAATAACCATTGAAGAAATAACAGCACTCGCTCCCCAGTACATTGTTATATCACCAGGACCTTGCGATCCAAATTCAGCAGGTATTTCGCTAGCCGTTATAGAACACTTTGCCGGAAAAATCCCTTTATTGGGTGTCTGTTTAGGGCATCAATGTATTGCTCAACATTATGGTGCAGTTGTAGAAAAAGCCTCTAAAGTTATGCACGGTAAAACCAGTAGTATTAGCCATAACAACAGTGGAATATTTGAAAATTTAAATAATCCGCTCACTGTTACTCGCTATCATTCATTAGTTGTGAATAAGCATACCTTACCTGAAGAGCTAACGGTTACGGCTTGGAGCCACGACAATGATAGCGATGAAATAATGGCGCTTTCGCATAAAAGCTTACCGATAGAAAGTGTTCAATTTCATCCTGAATCTGTATTAACAGAGCAAGGGCATGAGTTATTGAAAAACTTTATTACCCTGTACGAGAACTATTCATGCCATTGTGAGTAGTAATTTATACGCTAAATTATTTTGTGTAAGTTAACTATAATACTCATGTTCCGCTATCACTATCCGATATAGAGATAACACCCACTTTCCATCTTAAGAGTTCTAGAATTTTTTTATATGCTAATACTTAATAACAACGAACACGCTTCTCCTATTTATGACAAATCGCTTAGTTTATTAATCGGTAAAGACTTTGCGGAAAAAATGAGTGGAAAAATATCACTTAGCGGTCATCAAGACAGTGAGCAAGTTAATCGTAGAAGAGAGTTATTAGCCGTAGAAGAAGAAACCAACAAAAACAAAATTATAGAAACTCACGGTAAAAATCATTTTAAAAAACAAGTGATGGAACAGCTCTTTACGAAAGTAAACGAAAAAATGGATCAACAGTTAGATAACACAGAAAGCCTTTTCTACAACACCTTATCAATTAAAGATACGGCGGCTGAAGTGTTAGAGGTTTTATGTTTAAAGGCAGCATCAATTAAGCGTATATCACCTTTAGTTAATTCATTACCTTGGCTTTCAAGCGAACTTATTGCTTTAGTCAACAAGCCACAATATAGAAAACGTGCCGACGTACAAGTAACCGATCCTAACTTAGCCCTTAGCTATGTTGGATTAGACAACTTAAAGCAAGTTATCCCCACTTTTACACTAAAACACATATTACCAAACACCACAGCACCTTTTAAATTACTAAAGCGTAAGCTGTGGAACGACAGTTTAGCTATGGGTTTAGCCTCAGCGGTACTTGCTGAAGATGCAGGACTAGACAGTTTTACGGCTTTTACCGCAGGTATGTTTAGTAATATAGGTCGTTTAGTGGTGACTCGCTGCTATTTACAAACCTATGATGAATTGCATAGAAGTGAATTACAAAAAGCTTACGAAAATAAAGATAAAAAAGTGCATAATGCCCTGCTCGAATTTGATTCATCACCTGAACTATTATTAGAGCAACTTATCTCGCGTAGCGATAAAATAACAGCAGATATTGTTGAGCTTATGCGCTTTGAAAGACTACAAATTACAGAAGCCATTTTTGACCTAGCTTACGCCACTGAATATAAGAAAATGTGCCCTATTGCACAAGTGGTTGCTCAGGCAAAAGCGTACGTAACTTTTAGAGGTTTAGCACGGGAAGAATTGATCTCTAAAAGTGAAGTAAAAACACTATTATCTCAAGTAAAAATCACACAAAAAGATCTCACTTTATTGAAAAAAAGTGACATTGATCACATAAAACTTAGGTTTAATTAAGATTTAATTGTTATTTATGTAAAATAATTTAGATTTTTTTTCTGATTATTTATAACTCTCTAGAAATTCACTTAAATTGGCGCGCATTTCAGCACCACACATGGAGTAGAAATATATCACTTCATTTATCCAACTATACTTATTCAATTAAAATGAATAAAACCTGTCAAGCCCGTGATTATTGAATTGAGCAACTCAAATTTTAATCACTTTAAACAAGACAAACCTAAAATTTAATACCATAATAGCCTTAACAAATAAGCTAAATCCCATGATTGAATGAATCAAGACAAGTGGAATTAACCTGTATTTTTGGATCTTAATTTTTAACAAAATAGAACCTTATTAAATGGCAAAATGCCAGTAATTAGCGGAGTAAGAAATGACTAACAAATTCCCAGTAAATCGCGCATTATTTGATGATGTAATGGCACCAAACTATTCACCATCTGCAGTGATCCCAGTTCGTGGTCAAGGCTCTCGTGTTTGGGATCAAGAAGATCGCGAATATATCGATTTGGCTGGCGGTATTGCAGTTAACTGTTTAGGTCATTGTCATCCTGCATTAACAGCGGCTCTTAAAGAGCAAGGCGAAAAGATTTGGCATTTATCAAATGTAATGACCAACGAACCAGCATTAAGACTTGCTAAGAAATTAGTTGATGCAACATTTGCTGAAAAAGTATTTTTTGCTAACTCAGGTGCTGAAGCAAACGAAGCTGCATTTAAATTAGCTCGTCGTTGGGCATTAGAAGAATACAATGCTGAAAAATCACAAATCATTGCATTCAAAAAAGGTTTTCACGGTAGAACATTCTTTACCGTTACTGTAGGCGGACAAGAAGCTTACTCAGATGGTTTTGGTCCTAAGCCTGGTAACATTTGCCATGCTGAATACAACAACCTTGAAAGCCTTAAAGCACTTATCTCAGACAAAACTTGTGCTGTAGTAATGGAACCATTACAAGGTGAAGGCGGCGTTATCTCACCTACTGATGAGTTTGTGAAAGGTGTTCGTGAATTATGTGACCAACACAACGCATTATTAATTTTTGATGAAGTGCAAACAGGCGCAGGTAGAACAGGCGAGCTTTACGCTTATATGGGTATGGATGTTACTCCTGACATTTTAACAAGTGCTAAATCATTAGGTGGCGGTTTCCCTATTGCAGCAATGTTAACGTCTACAGCTATCGCCAGCCATTTAAAAATAGGTACTCATGGTAGTACTTACGGCGGTAATCCATTAGCTTGTGCTGTTGCTGAAGCAACTATCGATACCATTAATACACCAGAAGTTTTACAAGGTGTTAAAGATAAAGCGCAACTACTTGTAGATGGTCTTAAAGCGGTTAATGCTAAATACGATATTTTTGCTGATATTCGAGGCCAAGGTCTATTAATTGGTGCTGAATTAACTGAAAAATACGCTGGCAAAGCTAAAGACTTTTTAAATGCTTCTATGGATGAAGGTTTAATGATCTTAGTAGCAGGTCCTAATGTTCTTCGTTTAACACCATCATTAGTAATACCTGATGCAGATATTGCTGAAGCTTTATCTCGTTTCGAAAAAGCAGTGGCTAAAATAGCGCAATAGTCTGTATTTCAAAATATCGACTACACTCAAAAGATCCTAACTGAATAAAAAAGCTCTACTTAGCAAACATAATTCGCTAAGTAGGCTTTTGTAATGCGTAATTTCTGCTCGTGGCGATTTCTATAAAAATATAACTTATTGAATTTATATAATTATAAAATTTTATTCGCTTACAAACAGCTGACTATTGTCTAAATCACGCAGATAAGCACTTAAAGAGTATTATTGAATAAAGTCACTTAATCCGATGGGTTAAATACCGTTTCGATAGTTCTGTAACACTAAATTACTAGTAGAGAAAACTTTATGATCATTATTCGCCCTATTCAACAGCATGATTACGATGCGTTATATCGTATTGCAGAAGAATCTGGACATGGTTTTACTTCCTTACCAGTAAATGAAGGCTTATTAAGAAAACGTATAAACTGCGCTGAAGTTTCTTTCAAAAAAGAAGTATCTAAAGCGGGTAGTGAAGGCTATTTATTTGTAATGGAAGATACCGATACGGGTAAAGTTGTAGGTACAACAGGTATTGAAGCTGCTGTAGGTTTAGAAGATACCTTTTACCATTATCACCTAGGTAAAGTAGTACATAGCTCTAGAGAGTTAAACATTTATAACCGAGTGGAAACTCTTACTTTATGTAACGACTACACGGGTGCTTCAGAAATATGTACCTTGTTTTTAAGCGAAAGCCATCGTAAAGGTCGTAATGGTAGATTTTTATCTCGCGTACGCTTTTTGTTTATGGCTGAACATCCAGAACGTTTTGATGAAACAGTTATCGCTGAAATGCGTGGCGTGTCAGACGACAATGGACGTTCACCTTTTTGGAATTGGTTAGAAGCTCACTTTTTCTCGATGGACTTTCCTACCGTTGATTATCTAACGGGTATAGGCAATAAATCTTTCATCGCTGAATTAATGCCGAAACATCCTGTGTATGTAAACTTACTCAGTGAGTCAGCTCAAGCAGTTATTAACCAAGTACATGAAAAAACCATACCTGCTTTAAAACTATTAGAAGCAGAAGGTTTTTGTCGTCGCGGTTATGTCGATATTTTTGATGCTGGACCAACGGTTGAATGTAACATCAGCAACATTAAAACAGTGGCCAAAAGTAAGCGTTGCAAAGTCATTATTGGTGACGTGAACGAAGAAAATAATTACATAGTGTGTAATACAAAAATTGAAGGTTTTGTTGCCGTACAAGCAGCGATAATCCTTAAAGAAGATTCAGAAGATGTTGTGCTATCAAAAAGTACTGCTCAAGCCCTTAACGTTACTGATGGTGACTGGGTGCGTTTAGTAGAAAATTAGAAAGCATGAGATCAAGCTAGATAATAATAAACTAGCTAAACCGTAATAACGTAAAACTTATTACACGATAATCATTTAACAAAATAACTCTTACCCGTTTTTTAGGTAATAAGGAAACAGCATGTCGCAAGCAATACAATTAATCGATGGTAAATGGCAGGAAGGTCTTGGTCATGATGTTACATCATTAAACCCTGCGAAAAATGAACTTATTTGGCAAGGTAAATCAGCGTCTCAAAGCCAAGTAAATGAAGCGGTATTAAGCGCACGTGCTGCTTTTGAAAAATGGGCAGACTTAAGCGTTGATGCACGTATTGTTATCGTGACTAAGTTTGCTGAATTATTAGCAGAAAACAAAGAAAGCTTAGCCTACACCATCGCTTTAGAAACAGGCAAACCACTTTGGGAAACACGTACCGAAGTTGGCGCTATGGTAGGTAAAATCAACATTTCAATCAAAGCGTACAATGAAAGAACAGGTACAGTTGAAAACCCTATGCCTGGCGCAAAAGCATTTGTACGTCATAAGCCTCATGGTGTTGTTGCTATATTTGGTCCTTACAACTTCCCAGGTCATTTACCTAATGGGCATATTGTTCCAGCATTAATTGCAGGTAACACCGTTGTATTTAAGCCAAGTGAATTAACACCAAAAGTTGCTGAAGAAACATTAAAAATTTGGTTACAAGCAGGTTTACCTAGTGGCGTTATTAATTTAGTTCAAGGTGAAGTTGAAACAGGTAAAGCATTAGCGAGTCATCCTCAAATTGACGGTCTATTTTTTACAGGTAGCTCAACAACAGGTCAATTACTGCATGAGCAATTTGGTGGTCAGCCAGGTAAAATTCTAGCTTTAGAAATGGGTGGTAATAACCCGCTTATCGTTAAAGATGTTGCTGATATAGATGCTGTTGTTCACGATATTATTCAATCTGCTTTTGTAACTACAGGACAACGTTGTACATGTTCTCGACGCTTATTCATTGAAAGTAATGCCGCTGGCGATGCTATTTTAGAAAAACTGATTGCATCAACTGAAGCGATTAAGATTGGTTATTTTGATGACGAAGAGCAACCATTTATCGGTTCAATGATTTCTGAAAAAGCAGCTTTAGGCTTAGTTGCAGCGCAAGCGCAATTACTTGGTTTAGGCGGTGAGTCTTTATTATTAATGAAGCACCTTGAAGTAGGTACTGGTTTTATCTCTCCTGGTATTATTGATGTGACAAACATTGAAGACATGCCTGACGATGAACATTTTGGACCATTACTTAAGGTTTATAGATACTCAGATCTAGATAAAGCGATTGATGAAGCAAACAATACATCATTCGGTTTATCAGCAGGTTTATTGTCTGATGACGAAGCAACTTACCAACACTTCTTCCGTAGAATTCGTGCAGGTATAGTAAACTGGAACAAACCATTAACAGGTGCAAGTAGTGCTGCTCCATTTGGTGGCATTGGCGCCAGCGGCAATCATAGAGCGAGCGCTTACTATGCTGCTGACTACTGTTCTTACCCTGTAGCTTCTGTTGAAGCAGAAAAAGTAGCTTTACCTGCGACATTAAGCCCAGGTATTACTATTAAGTAAGTATTGTTAACACTTTTACGCAAAACGGACGTAATGAAAACAAACAATCCAATTAAATTAGCTGGGATACGTCCCAGCTTTTTCAAAAGTATCGATCAACTTTAGCCAATTTCTTTCTGGCGGATTTAACACACCTATCTATTATTAATTACGTAAGTAATTGAACAGCCAATTGCATCACTGTTTGTCTAAACAACTGCATAAAATGTGCTTATAACGCCAAAAATCTAACCATCAATTTGTTATAACGTATTTTAGGAGAACAACCATGACTCAACAAAACACTGCAGCAGTAAAAGAATTATTCAACCATATTTGGAATAACTACCTAGAAGTTACACCTTCGGCTTTAAAAATTCATGATCTGTTATCATCTGGAAATGATTTAATTAATGACCACGTAGCTTACAGGACCTTTAATACTGCAAAAGTTAATATGAGTAAGCTAGCAGATCACTTAATCGCTTTAGGTTACAAAGAAGGTGGTGAATATCACTTCGAAGCTAAAAAACTCTATGCTAAACATTACGAGCACAGCGATAGCACTTTGCCTAAAGTATTTGTGAGCGAATTGTTAGTCGAGAAATTCCCACAAGCAATACAAAATATTATTGGAAAAATGGTTGATTCTATCGATGCAAACGCGACCAATAAAAGTAGCTTCTTGTATTCAGGTACGCATTGGCGAGTAAGCTATGCTGACTACCAAACATTATTAGCAGAAAGTGAATATGCCGCTTGGATGGCTGCATGGGGTTATAGAGCCAATCATTTTACAGTAAGCATTAACCACTTAGAAAACTTTGATGATATTGAAAACGTAAACACTGCAGTGAAGAATGGTGGATTCTCTTTAAATACATCAGGTGGCGAGATCAAAGGTGATAAAACGGTCATGCTTGAGCAATCGTCAACTATTGCAGATAAAGCTGAGGTTGCCTTTACTGACCAAACAGTATTAATTCCAAGTTGTTTTTATGAGTTTGCTAAAAGATATCCTTTAGCGAATGGCGAGCTATACACAGGCTTTGTTGCAGCTTCAGCTGATAAAATTTTTGAAAGTACGAATGCTAGTTAAATAAACTATTTGCTCAAGTGCTAAAGATTACTATATGTCTTAAATATTGAATATAGTAATCTAGTATGAATAGATTTATTAAAGGATAAGCTTTGAATATTACTGAAATTGGAAATAGCGTTGTAAAAGACGTACAAACTAGAAACCATAAAAGTGCTGCAGAAAAAATTCAATCCCTTTTAGATTGTAACGCTGATCTTAAAGAAAAATGGGGAGCTATAACTCGCCTAGCGGTTACAATAGGTGAACTTGAACAAGCAAAAGCTGCTAGCCAAAAATTTCTAGAACTTGCTCCAGATGAACCTCGACGTATAATTCAATGTGCGGCAATATTAGCAGAGATTAGGCAAGCAGATGCTGCGATTAATATGGTACTGCCTCTTTTAGAGAAAAGTAGAACGTCCGATGTTTTACATTTTTTAGGAACTGTTTATACGCAAGTTGGGCAAGTAGAACTAGCTGAAAAATACCTTACCGAACTTTTAGAAAAGAGTCCTAATTCTGGTATTTCTTGGTTAACACTTTCAGCAATCCACCATTTTAATGAGCAAGAAGCATTATTTACACAATTAAATGCAATTCAAAATACTCAGACTAAAGTACCTCCCTACTGGTTTGCTCTAGGAAAAGCATGCTTAGACATAGGTAATGAAAAGTTAGCTTTTTCACATTTTAAAAAAGCAAATCAGCTAATGAAAAACACTCAATATATTCCAAACCAGCATAGAAAGTTTGTTGATGAAATAATTGAAAACCAAAATACACAATTCTTTGAAAATATAACACCTACAGAGAAAAGCGATAAAGCAGATCCTATATTTATAATTGGACTTCCTCGCAGTGGAACAACTTTACTTCAACAAATGCTTAGTGCACATAGTAAGTTAAATGAAGGCGGAGAATTAAAGTGTTTAACTTACCCTACGTCAGAAGTTGGACAAGCACATATAAACAATGTAAATAACTTAGATAGTGAAGAACAAAAAAGTCTATTTGATAAGTTCAGAACTGATTATTTTTATTATTTAGAGCAACAGATTGACTCTGTATTACCGTGTATTGATAAATCATTAGACTTAAATCATCACTTAGGTGTCATCACGAAATCATTTCCTAATGCTCCTATCATCAGAATAATCAGAGATTCGAAAGATACGGCTTGGTCATGCTACAGAGCTTTTTTCAACCAAGGGATATCTTGGAGCTATGACTTAGAAAGCATTGCTGAATACTTTTATCATGAGAATAGATTATCGGAACATTGGTCAACCCTTATAAATAAGAGGATCCTTGAGATTTCATACGAAGAACTTGTTAATAATCCGACAGAAACATTAACAAAATGCTTAAACTATATAGGATTAACTTTTGAAAATGATATGTTATCTTTTTACAAGAAAAATAGCTTAATACAAACATCTAGCGTGAAACAAGCAAGAAGCCCTATCAATACAAATTCGGTGAACAGTGCTAAACCTATCACTGAAGAGCTCAAAGCCTTTACTAATCGTTATGAATTGTTATCAAAATAGAAATGACTATTTATATTAAGCGAGATATATAGTGAGGAATAAGGGCTAAATACATCACAAAAATTAGTTAAATTATTTAAATAAGGCTCCTTATCTTATGGGTGCCTTATTATTTAGCCAATAGATAAATCAGGTTTTCAAATCTACATTAATGAATTTTTCTTATCTTCATTTCATGACACAATCGATATTAAAACACGTATCAATAAGCCCTTGTCAGTTTCCCTCTTTAAATTCAGCATAAAATAAATTACTCATCTAACAGTCAAAGTTAATAATCTAGACATAAAAAATGCCGTTCACAATAAAGTGAACGGCATTACTTGGTTAGTAATATTAACTAAATAATATTAGAAACGTAATGATGCACTCAAACGCACATAACGTGGTGTTTGGTGGTTATCAGCATAACCATAATATTCGTCAGCAGGTTGTTGACCTATACCTACGAAACCTGCATCTTCTGAATCTGCAACTTCGTAAATTTGTCTTACAGTATCATTGTTAAAGATGTTGAATACATCTAATGAGAATGTAACATCCGCACCGTTTATCTCGGTTAAGTATTTAGCATTTACATCAATGTTCCAATAACTAGGTAAGTTACCTAAAGAACCACGAGCAACTCTTTCACCATTTTGGTAAAAAGCTTCACTATCGTATGCTTGAGCAAATACATCTGTTGGATGATAGCCAAATGCATTCTTAGGACGACCAGATTGCCATACAAAGTTAGCACCTACTAAGAAGTTTTCAGTAACTTGATAGCCACCAAATAATTTAACTTGATGTCTTCTATCGTTAGGTAGGTTACCGTTAGCGCCATCAGTTAAGCCAGGTTGGTCAAAGTTAGTTGTTAAACCTGCATCATCTTGTCCATTATCTGAACGAACTGCGCCTTCTGTATTACCCCAACTATGTGACCAAGTGTATGAACCTTTTAACATCCATACGCCATCCCATGCACGGTCAAAAGTAATATCAACAGAACCGTATTGACGCTTAGCTTCAGGGTAGCCTAAGTCAGCTGCAGAAATTGTGTATTCTTGGTTAAGTAACGGGCCATCGCCATCAGGGTCAGTTGTAAATGTTAAATCTGTACCTGGATTTGTTAATACGTAATAATGGAAACCAGTACATACTGTACAAGAAGAACCGAAGTCTCTCTCTAAGTAGTCGTTAAAACCTTTATCGATAGCGATATCTTCTAAAGAAGTATCTAAGTTACGGTAAGTAGCTCGAACACCAATAGTCCATTCTTCGTTAACCATAGTTTCATAACCAATGATTATCTCTTCTTGGAACATAGGTTCAATAGTTGAATCTACTAATTCTCTTGTATCGGCTACTGTTCCGTTACCAAATACTGAAGTTCCATCTAATTGATCTGGATGGTCAGCAATTGTTCCTGAAACAGCAGAAAAATAATCATTAGTAGGTAAAGAGTTAGCATCTAAACCATCTAAAGCAAAGTTACGTGATGTATATAATTCTGCACCAGCCATACGTAGGTTAGTGTTTGCAGCAACAGGTAAGAAGTAATGACCATAATGAGCGTATAACTTACTCTCTCCATCACCATTGATATCCCAAGCAGCACCTAAACGAGGAGCTAATTGATTATCTACTTTAATAAATGATTCACCGTCAATATTTTTATTATTGAAAGTTTCATTACGTAAACCTAATGTTAAAACAACATCATCAGTTACTTGCCATGTATCTTCAATATAAATTGCGCTAGTTATAGTCTCGAAAGAACCATTATTAGTACGTTCTCTTAAACGGTAATATTCGTCACCTTCAGCTAAAGCACCATCAAAAGCACCACCTTCACCTGCAGTATAATAACGGTAGTAACCACCACCACCAGAATATTGTTCAATATTGTTTATTGAGTTTTCTTCGTAATCAACACCAAATCTTAATGAGTGATCACCTATATAGTAATCAACATCTAGACGGAATGCTTTACGCTCATCATCCGCTTCAACAACGTTTGCAGTAGCCCAACAACCTAATTTAGTTAAACCGCCATCTCTTGAATCATATATCCATGGACAATCAGCATCAAATTCACTTGAATCAGTACGATCGTAACGGTTAAGACCAACTAACGCGCTTACTTGTAAGTCATCTGAAATAATAGATGTGTATTTTAATGCTACGTTCAAACCACCACGACTTTCTTCTGATGCTGCAGGGTCAATAGTTGATTGTGTTGATTGAACCCAAGTAGATGTAACAACATCAGTTTCACGTTCATCACTAAAAGCAGTTAATTCAACAATATTATCATCGTTAATATACCAATCAACATTTAAGCCCCAGAATAAAGATTCTGTTTCTCTCTCAAAGTAGCTAGAGCCACCTAATGTTGAAGTGTTATATGCAGATTCACTCTTAGTTGGGTTTAATAGTACGTAATAGAATAATTCATCTTCAATTAAAGCACCTGATGCTGAAATATTGAAATCATACTCGTCAACTTCATCCTGGTCGTTAATCTGAATTAATTCACCAGAGTTATTATAAACGTTAGGCTTATCAGCTCTTAATGAATCAGGTTCAAAAAATGCTGAGAAAGTATATTTACTTTCATTACCACCAGATTTTGTAATCGCTGAAACTACACCACCAGTTGAACGGCCGTACTCAGCTCCATAACCACCACTTTTAACTTCAAATTGCTCATAGAATTCAAATGGAACTTGTGAGCCACCTAAACCGTTACGGAAGTTAGTTGTGTTCAAACCATTGATGTAATATGCATTTTCACCAACTGAAGAACCACCAAAAGAAGCTAAACTACCATCGCCTTCAAATGCAGAATCACCTTGGTTTACACCTGGAGCTAATAAAGCTACCGAGGTAATATCTCTTGAAATTGGTAGTCTATCAATAGTTTCACTATCAATTAGCATTACTGATTCAGCACTAGTAGCATCAATCATAGCTACTGATGAACCTGTAACTTCGATTACTTCAGTATTACTTCTAACGTTAAGGTCAATATTTGCATTTTGGCCAATTACAACTCTTACAGTTGAAATGTTTGAAGAACCAAAACCGTCTTTTGTTGCTGATACTTCATAAGTACCTGCTGGTAATAAAGGAAAACGGTAGTTACCTTCAGAATCACTTTCAACACTACGCGTTAAACCAGTGTTTTTGTTCTTGATAACTACAGTAGCTTGGCCAATAGTGTTGCCACTTGAAGTAACAGCTTGACCAACTAGTCCACCTTGAGTATTAGATGCAGCAATAGCTGGTAAAGCCATGCCTAAAGATACTGAAACTGCTAAGGCAGTAACTGATTCTTTTAAATGTTTTAGATAAATTATTTTTCATGTTTATTTTTTCTCTTTTTAATTAAGAATTAAATTATTATAAATGAACTAATCATCGCGCTACACTTTGACCAACTGGTCCACCTTTATAAAGGCTATTCCAGCTATGGCTAGAAAAGCCATACCTAATACTACAGGGGCAACCAGTAAAGTGATTGTTCTAGTAAATATTTTAAATAAATTGTTTTTAATTTTATTACTCTTCGTTAAATAGTAATAATCTTATAAACAAATTCATGTGATCTATAACTGTGTCATAAATCGCAATAACTCCACATTTTGCCGACAATAAAACCAAAATTCAATGATTTTACGACAAAAATACAATTAATCACGATAAACAATAGATCATTACCTATGCTATTTTAACTAAATTTCTGTTATGTACACATGATAAAAAATACATTGACTAACCCACTTATATCTTTTATATGCTATTTACGACATAATAGAATAAGCTAAATACAACAATTTATAAACCACATTTAACTATAGACTAGATTTTATAAAATGGTAACTGATCAAAATGGCTATATTCACTTAATTGAATACTTGACCAAACATTTAAGTTTATTCGAGAACATAACTAATGCTCAAAATTCTTCATCATCAACAATAATAGAAACTATTGAAGAGGAGTTAGGCTGTCAAATAATCAATGTTTGCACTCAGAATCAGAAACTTTCATTTAGTCAACGAAATGCTATTGTTCGTGAAGTTGATTCAATTCTATACGATTTAGAAGAAATACTTTCAGCTGTATTGAATAATAAAATAACGAAAGAACAAACAACATTCATCAAAGAGTTTTCAATCTTAATAAAGAATTTATTTGATGAAGCAATAACTTACGAAGAAATATAACACTAGGAATAAAAATGAAAGCAGTTGTAAAATGGGCTAACGAAGGATTATTTATTGGCTATTCTGAGTCTGGTCACACTTTATTAATGGATACAGATGGTGGGAAATTAGCTCCAACACCATTGGAAAATGTATTAATTTCATTAGGTGGTTGTTCATCCGTTGATGTAGTGAGTATTTTAAAAAAGTCTAAGCAGGTTGTAACTACCTGTGAGGTAGAAATAGAAGGGCTAAGGGTTGATTCTGTACCTAAGCTGATTTCTGATATTCATTTAAAGTTTATTATTACAGGTAATGGCATCAAAGATAAGCATGTTGAGCGTGCCGTTTCATTGTCTGCTGATAAGTATTGTTCAGTTGCATTAATGTTAAATAAAAACGTTAATATTACTCATAGCTTTGAAGTAATATCTGAAGAAGTTTAGCGCTTAGAATATTTAGCTCTTAATCCAGATAGGTTTAAAACAATTTAATCTTTCAAACAAGTGTTTTATAAATCACTCATCCAATCTAATTGTTTATTTGCGACATCTTTTTTACGCATGAGTTCTTGAATCAATGGTGTTAGTAATAATTCCATTGCTAATCCCATCTTTCCACCTGGTACAACAAGTGTGTTCACACGTGACATAAAAGCACCATCGATCATACTGAGGTAGTAGGGAAAATCGACCTTTGTTCCCTCTCTAAATCGGATAACTACAAAACTTTCATCAAGTGTTGGTATAACTTTAGCGCTAAATGGATTAGATGTATCTACCGTAGGCACACGCTGAAAGTTAATATGTGTACGCGAGAATTGTGGTGTAATATATGAAATATAGTCTTCCATACTTTTAACAATACTTGCTGTAACCGCTTCTCGACTATGACCACGTTTATTGGTATCTCTTACTATCTTTTGTATCCACTCAAGATTAACAATAGGTACCATACCTATGAGTAAATCTACATGTTGAGCAACATCATTTTTTTCTGTTACTACACCGCCATGGAGTCCTTCATAGAAGAGTAAGTCTGTTCCCTCACCTAATCCCTCCCAAGGTGTAAAAGTACCAGGCATTTGGTTATAAGGGACGGCTTCATCGAAAGTATGTAAATATCTTCGCATTTTCCCCTTACCCGTTTCTGAGTAGTCTTTAAATAATGTTTCTAGAGCATCAAAATCATTCGCAGTATCACCGAAATAACTAATGTTTCGATTGTCTTCGCTGGCTTTTCTTTTCTCTAAATCCATTTCTTGTCTTGAATAGCGATGAAAACTATCACCTTCCACTTTCGCCGAAGTAATACCTAAATATCTAAATATATGTTCAAAAGAATCTGTAGTCGTCGATGTTCCAGCTCCTGATGAACCAGTAACTGCAATTATAGGGTTTCTTGCTGACATAAATGCTATCCAAAATAAGAAGGGTATTTGTTATACGAATAAAACTTTGTGGGGTCAAGTAATAGGAGATATTTTATTCTAAATTATATAACAATTAAAAATAAAAAACGGAGCCTAAGCTCCGTTTTTTAATACGAGAAACAATTCAATTTCTGAATTATGCTTCTGCGCTAACTTCTTCGATCACTTCGTCTTCAACTACTGGGCGATCTACAAGTTCTACATAAGCCATTGGCGCTTTATCACCAGTACGGAAACCACATTTTAAAATGCGAGTGTAACCACCTGGACGTTCTTGGTAACGAGCACCAAGTTCATTAAATAAAATACCTACAACTTCTTTATCACGTGTGCGAGCAAATGCCAAACGGCGGTTTGCTACACTGTCGGTTTTGGCCAATGTAATTAGTGGCTCAACAACGCGACGTAATTCTTTAGCTTTAGCAACAGTCGTTTTAATAACGCCGTGTTTAACTAAAGAACTTGCCATATTGCGGAACATCGCCTGGCGATGACTGCTATTACGGTTTAACTGGCGACCGCTTTTACGATGACGCATAAGTTAATCCTTATCTCAACTATTAAAAAACAATGATCGAATTAATCGTTATCAGCAATGCTTTCAGGTGGCCAATTTTCTAAGCGCATGCCTAGAGATAAACCACGAGATGCTAACACGTCTTTAATTTCAGTTAATGACTTCTTACCTAAATTAGGTGTTTTAAGAAGTTCAACTTCAGCTCGTTGTACTAAATCACCAATGTATTGAATCGCTTCAGCTTTCAAACAATTAGCAGATCGAACAGTTAGTTCTAAGTCATCCACTGGACGAAGTAAGATTGGATCGAAAAGAGGTTTCTCTTCTTTCTGCTCTACTTCAGTCACATCACGTAATTCTACAAACGCATCTAGCTGTTCAGCTAAAATTGTTGAAGCGCGACGGATAGCTTCTTCTGGATCTAATGTACCATTAGTTTCCATATCTAGAACTAGCTTGTCTAAATCTGTGCGTTGTTCAACGCGGGCAGAATCAACATCATAAGCTATTCTTACAACAGGGCTAAAAGACGCGTCTACTAATAAACGGCCAATTGCACGATCTTCTTCCTCGGCATCACGACGAGTTGACGCAGGTACATAACCTCTACCCATTTCAACTTTGATTCGCATATTTACTGAACCATCACCTGTAAGATTACAGATTACATGATCTGGATTTGCAATTTCTACATCACCATCATGTTGAATGTCAGCAGCCGTTACAGGGCCTTCACCGGACTTGGTTAAAGTAAGAACGGCTTCGTTTTTGCCTTCTAAACTTATGGCTAGTCCTTTAAGGTTAAGCAGTATTTCAATGACGTCTTCTTGAACACCTTCTTTACTGCTGTACTCATGGAGTACGCCATCAATTTCCACTTCTGTTACGGCACAACCCGGCATAGAAGATAAAAGTATGCGGCGTAACGCATTACCTAAAGTGTGACCAAAACCACGTTCTAATGGCTCTAAAGTTACCTTAGCCCTTGTTGGGCTAACTGTTTCAATATCAACCAATCGTGGTCTAAGGAATTCGGTTACAGAACCCTGCATTATGTCCTCTCTTAAAGTGCAACTTTACTTAGAGTAAAGTTCAACAATCAACTGTTCATTAATTTCGGCAGATAAATCTGAGCGATCAGGGATGCGTTTGAAAACACCTTCTAATTTCTTATTATCTACTTCAACCCAAACTGGCTTCTCACGTTGTTCAGCTAATTCTAAAGCAGCGATAATACGCGCTTGAGTTTTAGATTTCTCACGTACAGAAACTACATCTTCGGCTTTTACAGTGAAAGATGGAATATTAACAACAACGCCGTTTACTGTAATAGCTTTATGGCTTACAAGTTGACGAGCTTCAGCTCGAGTACTTGCATAACCCATACGGTATACAACATTGTCTAAACGTTTTTCTAAAAGTTGTAATAAGTTTTCACCAGTATTACCTTTTAGACGAGCCGCTTCTTTATAGTAGTTGCGGAATTGTTTTTCAAGTACACCGTATATACGACGAACTTTTTGTTTTTCACGAAGCTGAATACCATAATCAGAAAGGCGACCTTTACGTGCGCCATGCTGACCAGGAACCATATCGAATTTACATTTAGTGTCAATTGCTCTAACACCGCTTTTAAGGAATAAATCTGTTCCTTCGCGACGACTAAGCTTTAACTTAGGACCTAAATATCTAGCCATTTTCTTTCTCCAACATTCCTAAAAAAAAGTGCGATTAAACGCGACGTTTCTTAGGAGGACGACAACCATTATGAGGAATAGGTGTAACGTCAGTAATGTTGGTGATTTTAAAACCAGCAGCATTTAAGGCACGGATAGCAGATTCACGACCTGGACCTGGACCTTTAACGAACACTTCAATATTCTTCAAACCAAACTCTTGTGCTGCTTTACCAGCACGATCTGCAGCAACTTGTGCAGCAAACGGTGTAGATTTACGTGAACCACGGAAACCTGAGCCACCAGCAGTCGCCCAAGATAAAGCATTACCTTGACGATCTGTAAGAGTCACGATTGTGTTGTTGAAAGATGCATGGATATGAGCCATGCCATCAGCAACTTGTTTTTTTACGCGCTTACGCGTACGTACAGGTGTTTTAGCCATTGTTAGTTCCTCTTACTTCTTAATTGGCTTACGAGGACCTTTACGTGTGCGCGCATTAGTTTTAGTGCGTTGACCACGTAGAGGAAGACTGCGACGGTGGCGAATACCACGGTAGCAACCTAAATCCATAAGACGTTTAATATTCATTGAAACTTCACGGCGTAAATCACCTTCAACGGTGAATTTATCCACTTCTGCACGAAGCAAATCAATTTGTGCTTCGTCCAATTCACTGATCTTAGTTGTTTCTGCAATACCAGTAGCAGCACAAATTGACTTTGCGCGTGTTGCTCCGATACCGTAGATCGCAGTAATGGCGATTACTGCATGCTTACGATCAGGGATGTTAATGCCAGCGATACGGGCCACTAAACACATCTCCTATTTAAATTAAAATTACATCAGGTTGAAAAGCCCGTTAGGATACTCAACCTGTCTCTTTTTTGCAATCGAAGCGGCATTATACAGAGTTATCTGCATAATGCTACTGCTAAAGATTTAGCCTTGACGTTGCTTATGTTTTGGTTCGCTACAAATTACACGAACAACACCAGCACGCTTAACAACTTTACAGTTACGGCAGATCTTTTTTACGGATGCACGAACTTTCATCTTACTACTCCGTTATATAAACGTAAGTTAATCTTACTTGCCATAGCCTTTAAGATTAGCTTTCTTAAGTACATTGTCATATTGATGAGACATCATATGCGTTTGCACTTGGGCCATAAAATCCATAATTACAACTACTACGATTAGTAGTGATGTTCCGCCAAAGTAAAAATTGACGTCCCAAGCTATAATTATAAACTGAGGTACTAAACAGATAAATGTGATGTACAACGCGCCCGCTAGGGTTAAACGTGTCATTACTTTATCTATATACTTTGACGTTTGCTCACCTGGACGAATCCCTGGAATAAACGCACCTGATTTTTTCAAGTTATCTGCAGTTTCACGCGGATTGAAAACAAGAGCCGTGTAGAAAAAACAAAAGAAAATAATCGCTGCTGCTAGTAACATTACATAAAGTGGTTGTCCTGGAGACATCGCGATTGAAACTTCTTGTAAGAAGTCTGCAACCATTCCTTCACCCTGACCAAACCAACTTGCAAGTGTTCCTGGGAACAAGATTATACTTGAAGCAAAAATTGGAGGTATAACACCTGCCATATTAACTTTTAACGGTAAATGCGTGCTTTGAGCAGCGAAAACCTTACGGCCTTGCTGACGTTTAGCATAGTTAACAACAATGCGTCGTTGACCACGTTCCACAAATACTACGAAAAAAGTAGTAGCAAATACAATAACACCAATAAGCAATAATACTAATAAGTGCAATTCACCTTGACGCGCCATCTCTGCTGTTTGACCAACAGCTGATGGCATACCTGCAACAATACCAGCAAATATTAGAACCGAAATACCGTTCCCAATACCGCGCTCTGTAATTTGCTCACCTAACCACATTAAAAACATGGTGCCGGTAACCAAACTAACTACAGCAGCGAAATAGAAACCCATTCCTGCATTCATTACTAAACCAGGCATCATACCCGGTAAGCTTTTTGCTATTGCTATAGATTGTACAATTGCAAGTACTAAAGTACCGTAGCGAGTATATTGGCTGATCTTACGACGTCCAGCTTCACCTTCTTTCTTTAATTCTGCCATTGCTGGGTGTATTACCGTAAGCAATTGCATAATAATTGAAGCTGAGATGTACGGCATAATACCTAGAGCCAATACAGAGGCACGCTCCAGAGCACCACCAGAGAACATGTTAAACATCTCTACGATAGTACCCTGTTGTTGTTCAAACAACTGAGCTAATACAGCGGCGTCAATACCAGGGATTGGCACAAATGATCCTAGACGAAATACAATAAGTGCTCCGAATACAAACCATAATCTTTGTTTAAGCTCAGACATACCGCCTTGCGCTTTGTTATCCGTACCTGGTGTAGCCATAGCCTGTACTATTCCTCGATTTTTCCGCCTGCAGCTTCAATAGCTGCACGTGCGCCTTTAGTAACACTTAAACCACGAACCGTTACAGGTTTAGTGATTTCACCAGACAACATAATTTTTGCTGTTTTGATGTTACGTGTAATTAGGTTTGCATCTTTCAAAGTAAAGATATCAACCACGTCACCTGTGATTGTGTTTAGTTCATGTAAACGTACTTCAGCGTGAACTAAAGATTTACGTGATGTAAAACCAAACTTAGGTAAACGTTGTTTCAATGGCATTTGACCACCTTCGAAACCAGGACGTACACTACCGCCAGAACGAGACTTCTGACCTTTGTGACCACGACCACCTGTTTTACCGATACCAGAACCTATACCACGACCACAACGCTTTCTAGCTTTCTTAGCGCCTGGTGCAGGAGATAAAGTATTTAAATGCATTATTAATCCTCCACCTTAATCATGTAAGACACTCGGTTAATCATACCACGTACAGATGGAGTATCTTCTAACTCTACTGTATGACGGATACGACGTAAACCAAGACCTTTTAAAGTAGCTCTATGCTTAGGTAAACGACCTATAGAACTTTTAACTTGAGTTATTTTAACTGTTTTAGCCATGCTCAATTACCCCAAAATGTCTGAAACGCTTTTGCCACGTTTTGCTGCAACAGCTTCTGGCGAATGCATATTCGCTAGAGCAGATACAGTAGCGCGAACTACGTTAATTGGGTTAGTAGAACCGTATGCTTTTGACAATACGTTCTGTACGCCTGCAACTTCTAGTACTGCACGCATCGCGCCACCGGCGATGATACCTGTACCTTCAGATGCTGGTTGCATGTAAACTTTAGAACCAGAATGACGACCCTTGATAGGGTGTTGAAGAGTAGTACCCTTCAAATCAACTGTTACTAAGTTACGACGAGCCTTTTCCATTGCTTTTTGGATTGCAGCAGGAACTTCACGTGCCTTACCGTAACCAAAACCAACGCGACCGTTGCCATCACCAACTACTGTTAGTGCAGTGAAACTGAAAATACGACCACCTTTAACCACTTTTGAAACACGGTTAACTGCGATTAACTTTTCAGCCATATCACTTTGTTGTGAGTTTTCTTGATTAGCCATCATCAACCCCTAGAACTGTAGACCAGCTTCACGAGCTGCATCTGCTAACGCTTTTACGCGACCATGGTAACGGAAACCTGAACGGTCAAAGGCAATTTTAGTAATACCTTTAGCTACAGCGCGTTCTGCGATAGCTTTACCTACAGCAGTTGCTGCTTCAACGTTACCTGTTTTTTCTAACTGAGCACTTAATTCTTTATCTAATGTAGACGCTGCTACAATAACTTCAGAACCAGTTGGTGCAATCAATTGCGCGTAAATGTGGCGAGGAGTACGGAACACTACTAAACGATTCGCACCCAGCTCGCTAATTTTTGCACGGGCGCGTTTAGCGCGGCGCAAACGAGATGTTTTCTTATCCATCGTATTACCCTACTTCTTCTTAGCTTCTTTACGACGAACATTTTCGTCTAAATAACGTATACCTTTACCTTTATAAGGCTCTGGCTTACGGTATTCACGAATGTTCGCTGCAGTTTGACCAACTAAATGCTTATCAGCACCTTTCAGTGTGATTTCAGTTTGGCTAGGAGTTTCAACAGTTATTCCTTCAGGAATAGCGTGATCTACCGGATGTGAAAAACCAAGAGATAAGTTTAAGTTCTTACCTGCTGCTTTTGCACGGTAACCAACACCGTTTAAAACTAATTTCTTTTCAAAACCTTTACTAACACCTTCAACCATATTATTGATTAAAGCGCGTGTAGTACCGGCTTGTGCCCAAGAAGCTTTATCTTCAGTAACTACGCCAGTAGTAATAGTGTTATCTTCATAAGATACCGCTACTAAACTATGGATAGTACGTGAAAGTTCACCTACAGGACCTTTTACTTTAATGTCTTGACCAGATAACGTAATAGTAACGCCAGCAGGTACATCGACAGGTGCTTTTGCAACACGAGACATATTCTACTCCTTACTCTACGAAACCGATGATTTCGCCACCAAGACCCGCAGTGCGAGCGGCGCGATCAGACATCATACCTTTTGAAGTAGAAATAATCGCAATCCCCATTCCCGCTAATACTTTAGGTAAATCATTTGCACCTTTGTATACGCGAAGACCAGGACGTGAAACACGTTTAATTGTTTCGATTACTTCTTTACCTTCGAAATATTTCAAAGTAACAGCAAGTTCAGGTTTTGCTTCGCCTGATACTGAATACTCTGAGATGTAACCTTCTTCTTTAAGTAAGTTAGCAATTGCTACTTTAACCTTCGAAGATGGCATTGTTACTGCAGATTTAGCTGCAGATTGACCGTTGCGGATGCGTGTAAACATGTCCGCGATAGGATCAGTCATCATAACCATTTACTCCCGTGAATTACCAACTAGCTTTCTTAAGACCTGGAACTTCACCACGCATAGTTGCTTCACGCAACTTGATTCGGCTTAAGCCAAATTTACGTAAGTATCCATGTGGACGACCAGTAATATTACAACGGTTACGTTGACGACTACTGCTTGAATCACGAGGTAAACTTTGAAGTTTCAATACCGCATCCCAACGTTCTTCTTCAGAAGAATCTACGCCAGAGATGATTTTTTTCAACGCAGCTCGCTTTTCAGCATGCTGTGCTACTAGTTTAGTTCTTTTGTCTTCACGAGCTTTCATTGACGTTTTAGCCATAACTCTACACCTTCTTCTTAAATGGGAAGTTGAATGCAGTCAATAAAGCGTGACCTTCTTCATTATTCTTCGCACTTGTAGTGATAGTGATATCCATTCCACGAATCTTATCGATTTTATCGTATTCGATTTCAGGGAAAATGATTTGCTCACGAACGCCCATGCTGTAGTTACCACGACCGTCGAATGACTTAGGATTTAAGCCACGAAAATCACGAATACGAGGAATAGAAATAGAGATTAAACGCTCTAAAAATTCCCACATACGATCACCACGAAGAGTTACTTTCGTACCTATCGGGTAGCCTTCACGAATCTTGAAGCCCGCAACTGATTTGCGTGCTACTGTCGTTACCGGCTTTTGCCCAGAGATTGCAGTAAGATCATTTGTGGCGTGTTCTAATACCTTTTTATCAGATATAGCTTCACCAACACCCATATTAAGGGTGATCTTTTCAATCCGAGGGACTTGCATGATACTTTTATAGGCAAATTGCTTTTGCAATTCAGCTACAACTGTATCTTTGTAAAACTCATGCAGTTTCGCCATCGTTTACTCCAATTATATTAATTCGTTATTAGATTTGAAAAAACGTACTTTCTTTCCGTTTTCATCTCTAAAGCCAACACGATCTGCTTTCCCAGTAGCTGGGTTAACAATCGCAACGTTGGATACATTTAAAGGTGCTTCTTTTTCAACAATCCCACCAGGCTGCTGTAACTGAGGTACAGGCTTAGTGTGCTTTTTGATTAAGTTAATACCTTCAACAAATACTTTGCTGTCTTCAACAAGAACTTTAGTAACTTTACCAGTTTTGCCCTTGTCTTTGCCTGCAAGTACGATTACTTCATCATCACGACGAATTTTAGATGCCATTATCAGGACTCCTTAAAGTACTTCTGGTGCAAGTGAAACGATTTTCATGAACTTTTCATTACGAAGTTCACGTGTCACAGGACCGAAAATACGAGTACCAATTGGTTGTAAGTTAGCATTTAACATTACAGCCGCGTTTTCATCGAAACGGATAGTAGAACCATCTGAACGACGAACACCCTTCTTAGTGCGCACCACTACTGCAGTAAGAACATCACCTTTCTTAACCTTGCCGCGAGGATTTGATTCCTTCACTGCAATTTTAATGATGTCACCAATGCGTGCGTAGCGACGGTGCGAACCACCAAGAACCTTTATACATTGTACACGTCGAGCGCCGCTGTTATCAGCTACGTTCAATTGTGATTGCATTTGGATCATTTAATATGTCTCCGCTAAATTATCTTATAAAAGATTAAATTCAAGGCCAGAAATTTGACCCGTCACTGCCTTCTAAATCCCACTCACAACGAGTGGGCGCGAGATTATAACATCAACCCCATAAAAGTGATACTTTAAATTACTAAAAAACATACAGTTCATAAAATCTACACCATTACTATTACAGCCACTATTATTGTTGACTTAGATGGTATTACACTTGTTAGATTTAACTGGTTTGAGAAATGTTTTTTACTATCTTCTATTCAGTTACTGTTTATATAGAAGATAAAATCACTTGTAAGACCTTATTAATTTTATGCTTCAAGGCTATGTACATGTCTTGTTTTCGAGTTAAAAATAAGAAGTATTATATTGAAGAGCTGAACGAGTATTGATTTATCTTTAAGAAGACGTATTGAAACTTAATTCGGGATAATAGGTTTTGTGCAAAAAATTATTTATATGGCCTCACCTATCAAGTAATTGTCATTAACTCATCTAAATGATTTTTTATACCCTTAATCTTGGTATTGAGTCTGTATACAAAGGCGTTTTATGTACTAATAGCTAGTAATTAGCAATAAAAAAACAGTTTTTATTCCTGGTAAAAACAAAGTACCTGCACGTAAGAAACGACGCCAGGCGGTTAAATAACAATGTTTGGCATAATCGATTATCTCGAGTTCAGGTTATTTAATTACGATATTACAAATTAGTGAGAAATGCTTGAACACAATATTGAGGTTAGATATTTCTTTTATTAATAAGAGGATTCACTAATACATATATTAATAGGCATAAAAAAACCCTACCAAATAAATGATAGGGTTTTTAGCTAACTACTTAAAGCAACTTATCTAAAAGATAAATTATGCTTTAGTGATAACGTCAACTAATGTCCAGTTTTTAGACTTAGAAATTGGCGCACATTCACGGATAGTTACAATATCACCAGCTGCACATTGGTTAGTTTCATCATGTGCTTTCAACTTAGTTGAACGCGTAATGAATTTACCGTACATAGGGTGCTTAACACGACGTTCAATCAGGACAGTGATAGACTTTTCCATTTTGTCACTGATAACACGACCTTGTAGTGTACGAACTTTAGCTTCGCTCATTACTTACCTGCCTTTTCAGTTATGATAGTCTTAACACGCGCGATATTACGACGCACAATTCTTAGCAAGTGAGTTTGGGCTAATTGACCAGTGCTTGCTTGCATGCGGTAATTAAACTGCTCGCGAAGTAAGCTTAGTAATTCAGCGTTTAGCTCTTCAATGCTTTTATCTTTAAGTTCACTAACTTTCATTACATCACCGTCCTAGTTACGAAAGAGGTTTTGAATGGCAGTTTAGCAGCTGCTAATGCAAATGCTTCACGTGCAATCTCTTCAGAAACACCTTCCATTTCATAAAGAACACGACCAGGAAGAATTTGACATACCCAATATTCCACTGAACCTTTACCTTTACCCATACGTACTTCTAATGGTTTTTTAGTAATTGGCTTATCAGGAAATACACGGATCCAAATTTTACCTTGACGTTTAACGTGACGAGTCATAGCTCGACGAGCTGCTTCTATTTGACGCGCAGTCATACGACCACGTTCAAGAGATTTCAACCCGAAAGTACCGAAGCTAACAGCGCTACCAGTGTGTGAAAGACCACGGTTACGCAGTTTAAATTGCTTACGGAATTTAGTACGTTTTGGTTGTAACATTACTTATTCCTCTACTTACTGCTCTTGCGGTTGTTCTTTCTTTTAGGCTTAGCAGCTGGTTGCTCTGCTTGTAATGGCATGTTGCCAATAATTTCGCCTTTAAAGATCCAAACTTTAACACCGATAATACCATAGGTAGTATTAGCTTCAGCTGTTGCGTAATCGATATCAGCACGTAAAGTGTGTAATGGAACACGACCTTCACGATACCATTCAGCACGAGCAATTTCTGCTCCGCCTAAACGACCGCTAACTTGAACTTTAATACCTTTAGCACCTAAACGCATTGCATTCTGTACTGCACGCTTCATAGCGCGACGGAACATAACACGACGTTCTAATTGACTAGTGATACTCTCAGCAACTAACTGCGCATCCATTTCTGGCTTACGTACTTCAGCGATGTTGATTTGAGCTGGAACACCAGCAATTTTTGATACTTGTAAACGTAATTTTTCTACGTCTTCGCCTTTCTTACCAATAACAACACCTGGACGAGCCGTGTGAATTGTTACGCGGATAGATTTAGCTGGACGTTCAATTACAACTTTAGATAATGAAGCACGTTTTAACTTTTCAGTTAAGTATGCACGAACCAAATGGTCACCGTGCAAATTAGCAGCAAAATCTTTGTTACTTGCAAACCAAGTAGACGCGAAAGGTTTCGTGATACCTAGGCGTATACCGTTTGGATGTACTTTTTGACCCATACTAATATCTCCTAGCTATCAGATACAATCACAGTAATGTGGCTTGTACGCTTAATTATACGATCGGCACGGCCTTTCGCTCGAGGTCTAATACGCTTCATTGTTGGACCATCGTCAACCATTATAGTTTTAACGATTAGTTCATCAATATCTGCACCTTCGTTATGCTCAGCATTAGCAATTGCTGAATCAAGTACTTTTTTAACTAACACAGCAGCTTGTTTGTTGCTGTAAGTTAGTATTTCAAGTGCTTTCTCAACATGTAAGCCGCGGATTTGATCCACAACTAAACGTGCTTTTTGAGCAGAACCGCGGGCAAATTTATGTGTAGCAATAGCTTCCATTTAATTTCCCCTATCTTTTCGCTTTCTTATCCGCGACATGGCCACGGTAAGTACGAGTTGGTGCAAATTCTCCTAATTTGTGACCGATCATTTCATCAGTTACAAATACAGGTACGTGTTGACGGCCATTATGGACAGCTATGGTCAATCCGATCATGTTAGGTATGATCATTGAACGACGGGACCAAGTCTTAATTGGCTTTTTATTCCCGCTTTCCAGAAGCTTTCTCTACCTTCGTCAACAAGTGCAGGTCTATAAATGGACCTTTCTTGAGAGAACGTGGCATGGTGAATCCTCTTTACTTAGTAAGTACTATTTAGTACGACGACGTACGATAAATTTATCGGTACGCTTGTTTGAACGAGTCTTGTAACCCTTAGTTGGTACACCCCAAGGTGATACCGGATGACGACCGCCTGAAGTTTTACCTTCACCACCACCGTGTGGATGGTCAACTGGGTTCATGGCAACACCACGAACAGTTGGACGAACACCGCGCCATCTTGAAGCACCTGCTTTACCCAAAGAGCGAAGCATGTGTTCAGCGTTACCAATTTCACCTAATGTAGCACGACAATCAGACTCAATTTTACGCATTTCGCCTGAACGTAAACGTAATGTTACATACGCTCCGTCTTTAGCTACTAATTGAGCATATGCTCCAGCTGCACGTGCGATTTGAGCACCTTTGCCTGGCTTAAGTTCAATTGCGTGTACAACACTACCTAATGGAGTATTGCGTAATGGTAACGTATTACCTGCTTTGATTGGAGCATCAACACCAGACTGGATCGTATCACCAGTTTTTAAGCCTTTAGGGGCTAAGATGTAACGACGTTCACCATCTGCATATAATACAAGTGCAATGTTAGCTGTACGGTTTGGATCATATTCCAAACGTTCAACTTTTGCAGGGATACCATCTTTAGTACGTTTAAAATCAATCATGCGGTAGTGTTGCTTATGACCACCACCAATATGACGAACTGTAATACGACCGTTGTTATTACGACCACCAGACTTTGATTTAGTATCAAGTAATGGTGCGTAAGGCTTACCTTTATGCAACTCCGTGTTTACCACTTTAACTAAGTGGCGACGACCCGGAGAAGTAGGTTTACATTTTACTATAGCCATTTGAACTGCTCCTATGATTCCGCGCCGACAAAGTCGATGTCGCTGCCTTCAGCAAGAGTTACATATGCTTTTTTCCAATCGTTACGACGACCGATACGAGCACCTGTACGTTTAGTCTTACCTTTAACATTTAGAGTACGAACACCTTCTACAGAAACTTCGAAAAGTTTCTCTACGGCTGCTTTGATTTCAGCTTTAGTAGCAGTAGTAGCAACTTTGAAAACAACAGTGTTGTTTGCTTCAGCAGCCATTGTGCTTTTTTCAGAAATGTTCGGCGCTAAAAGCACCTTTAACAAACGTTCTTCGTTTATCATGATAACATCTCCTCTATTTGCTTAACTGCAGTAGCAGTCATCAAAACTTTTTCGAAACCAACTAAACTTACTGGGTCAATACCATCTACATCACGTACGTCAACTTTATACAAGTTGCGTGCTGATAAGAACAAGTTCTCATCAACTTCTGGAGTAACGATTAATACGTCTTTTAACTCCAAACCGTTTAGCTTAGCTACTAACTCTTTTGTTTTAGGTGTTTCAACAGCAAAATTTTCTACCACTACTAAGCGATCTTGACGGATCAACTCAGATAGGATGCTAGCGATAGCACCACGGTACATTTTACGGTTAACTTTTTGGCTGTGGTCTTGAGGTTTAGCGGCAAATGTAACACCACCTGAACGCCAAATTGGACCACGAGTAGTACCAGCACGTGCACGGCCAGTACCTTTTTGACGCCATGGTTTTGCGCCACCACCACTAACTTCTGAACGAGTTTTCTGAGCACGAGTACCTTGACGAGCGCCTGCTGCGTATGCAACAACTACTTGATGTACTAATGCTTCATTAAACTCACGTCCAAAAGTTGTTTCAGAAACTTCAAGAGCGCCTGAAGCGTCTTTTAATGCTAATTCCATCACAAATCTCCGGGACGTTAGGCTTTAACAGCTGGTTTAATGATTACGCTACCGTTGATAGCACCCGGAACCGCACCTTTAATAAGGAGCAAGTTACGTTCTGCATCGACGCGAACCAATTCAAGGTTTTGTGTAGTTACCTTCACAGCACCCATGTGACCAGACATCTTTTTGCCTTTGAAGACACGACCTGGTGTTTGACACATGCCGATTGAACCGTTCGAACGATGTGATAATGAGTTACCATGAGTAGCATCTTGCATTGAAAAATTCCAACGTTTGATACCGCCTTGGAAACCTTTACCTTTCGAAGTACCGGTTACGTCTACTAATTTAGTGTCGTTGAATAACTCAACAGTGATTTCACTGCCAGTTTCAAGACCTTCGCCTTCATTTGCATTTAAACGGAATTCCCACAGGCCACGACCTGCTTCGATACCAGCTTTAGCAAAATGACCAGCTGTTGGCTTGTTAGTACGATTAGCTTTTTTGCTACCCGTAGTAACTTGAAGCGCTGAATAACCATCGTTGTCAACAGTTTTAACCTGAGCAACACGGTTGGCTTCAACTTCTAGGACTGTAACAGGCGTTGAAACACCATCTTCAGTGAAGATGCGAGTCATACCTACTTTACGTCCAACTAGACCTATAGTCATGTTAAATACCCCTATTAACCCAAGCTAATTTGAACATCAACACCAGCTGCAAGATCTAAACGCATTAATGCATCTACAGTCTTTTCAGTTGGTTCAACGATATCAATTAAGCGCTTGTGAGTACGAATTTCGTATTGATCACGAGCATCTTTGTTAACGTGTGGAGAAGTCAAGATAGTAAAACGTTCTTTACGTGTAGGTAGTGGAATTGGACCACGAACCTGCGCGCCAGTACGCTTTGCAGTATCTACGATTTCTGCAGTTGATTGATCAATCAAACGATGATCGAACGCTTTCAAACGAATGCGAATTCTTTGATTTGACATTAATCAAATCCCCATTTTAAAGAACAACAAAACACAGCCCATCACCTTTCAATATATTAAAGGGGGGAGTGTCGCTATATAAATCATTCAATCCCATATCGGGATTGCTGTAAACTAATTTTCATCAAACAAAACTAGCTAAATACACGAGAGCAAGCTCAACGTGGACGCATATTATACATAATTATAAGTCTTGCGCAACCCTTAATAGAAAGACGCTTAATAAAATGCAATATTATGTTTACCTATAAAATGCAGTATTAAGTTTACCCATATATAAGCAGAGCTATTATATTCGGATTCAAAATAATTATAACTTTAGTAAGTATATTTCAACACATATTAATAGCTATTGAGATTATCTACATTTATAAATAACTTTATAACAAGAAGCTAATAAGGGCGCTATTTTCATATTTATTTAAAGAATACTTTCAAATTATCAAAGTTCACCAGATTTTTATGTAGATTTATTTTTAGTAATGTTATACTCGCGCGCAAATTTTCAACAATTCCACTTTCTTAGTAGAACTTAAAATAGAGTAAAGTAATGGCAGATTTATCTAAATACAGAAATATAGGTATCTTCGCTCACGTTGATGCTGGTAAAACAACAACAACTGAACGTATATTAAAACTTACAGGTATGATCCACAAAATTGGTGAAGTACATGACGGTGAGTCAACAACAGATTTCATGGAACAAGAAGCTGAGCGCGGTATTACTATCCAATCAGCTGCAGTAAGCTGTTTTTGGAAAGATCACCGCTTCAATGTAATCGATACTCCTGGTCACGTTGATTTCACAGTTGAAGTATACCGTTCATTAAAAGTACTTGATGGTGGTATTGGTGTATTCTGTGGTTCTGGTGGTGTTGAACCACAATCAGAAACTAACTGGCGTTACGCGAACGACTCTAAAGTAGCTCGTTTAATATTCGTTAATAAATTAGACCGTTTAGGTGCTAACTTTTACCGCGTAACTGACCAAGTTAAAAACGTATTAGGTGCTCACCCACTTATTATGACTTTACCTATTGGTGAAGAAGATGACTTCATTGGTGTTGTTGATGTACTAAGTCAAAAAGCTTACATTTGGGATGACTCTGGTCAACCTGAAAACTACGAAATTACAGATATTCCAGCTGATATGGTTGATGATGCTGCTATGTATCGTGAGCAAATGATCGAAACTGCTTTGGAAGCAGATGAAGATTTATTAATGGATTACTTAGAAGGTGAACTTACACCGACTGAAGAACAAATTAAAGCATGTATCCGTAAAGGTACACGTGAAATTATGTTCTTCCCTACATACTGTGGTTCTGCATTTAAAAACAAAGGTATGCAAATTCTTCTTGATGCCGTTGTAGATTACTTACCTTCTCCTACTGATGTTGATCCTCAACCTCTTACAGATGAAGAAGGTGCTCCTAATGGCGAGTACGCTATTGTTTCTGCAGATGAAACATTCAAAGCGTTAGCATTCAAAATTACTGATGACCGTTTTGGTACTTTAACTTTCGTACGTATTTATTCAGGTACACTGAAGAAAGGCGATACGATTCTTAATGCTGCCACAGGTAAAACTGAACGTGTTGGCCGTATGTGTGAAATGCAAGCCGAAGACCGTAATGAATTATCGTCAGCACAAGCTGGTGATATCATCGCGATTGTTGGTATGAAAGGTAATGTTCAGACTGGTCACACATTATGTGATCCTAAGCATCCAATCGTTTTAGAAGCCATGGTATTCCCTAAGCCAGTTATCTCTATTTCTGTAACACCTAAAGATAAAGGTTCTACTGAAAAAATGGGTATAGCTATCGGGAAAATGGTTGCTGAAGATCCTACGTTTAAAGTTGAAACTGATGAAGATTCAGGTGAAACGATTTTATCTGGTATGGGTGAGCTTCACTTAGATATCAAAGTAGATATTCTAAAACGTACCTATGGTGTTGATCTAGTTGTTGGTAAACCACAAGTTGCTTACCGTGAAACAATCACTCAAGAAATTGATGATTCTTACACGCATAAGAAACAATCTGGTGGTTCTGGTCAATTTGGTAAAATTGATTACATTATCCGTCCTGGTGAACCAAACTCTGGCTTTACTTTCACATCTAAAGTTGTTGGTGGTAATGTACCAAAAGAATTCTTCCCGGCTGTAGAGAAAGGCTTTAAGTCTATGATGGATACCGGTACTTTAGCTGGTTTCCCTGTATTAGATGTAGAAGTTGAATTATACGATGGTGGCTTCCATGCTGTAGATTCATCTGCTGTTGCATTTGAAATTGCTGCTAAAGGCGCTTTCCGTCAATCAATTCCAAAAGCTGGTGCACAGTTAATCGAACCTATCATGAAAGTTGATGTGTTTACTCCTGATGATCACGTTGGTGATGTTATTGGTGATTTAAACCGTCGTCGTGGAATGATCGGTGGTCAAGACGCTGGTGTTTCTGGTGTTCGTATAAAAGCTGACGTTCCTCTTTCAGAAATGTTCGGTTACATCGGATCATTACGTACTATGACATCAGGTCGTGGTCAGTTCTCTATGGAGTTCTCACACTACTCACCATGTCCTAGCAACGTAGCTGAAACAGTTATTGCTGAAGTTAAAGAGCGTGAAGCTGAAAAGAGAAAAAATAAGTAGTCGTTATTTATAACAACTGCTCATAACTAAAAAGGATGCTTCGGCATCCTTTTTTATTTTATTTTATTTTATTTTATTTTATTAGGGGGTGTTGATCTTTGTTTTAATTTTATACGTAAGCGGTAATCTCGTATAATTTACTTCGCCAAAAACAAACCTTACGAGATCACCATGCCCCGATTAATGCTCACTGATGAGTTGTGGTCGAAGCTAAAAGCTATTTTGCTTGAAGATAGAGTTTATAACAAGCTTGAACACAGACAAACGATGGAAGGAATTTTATATCGCTTGCGTGTCGGCTGCCCATGGCGTGACTTACCAGAGTGTTTTGGTTTATGGAATACCATTTATCGCAGGTTCCTTCTTTGGTCGAGAAAGGGAATATTGATGAGGTTATTCAAATCGTTATCCGCTAATAGTGATGTAGAGTGGGAGTTCATTGATGGTAGCTATATTAAAGCACACCAACACAGTACAGGTGCTGCATCTAAACAAGAGCAAGCGATAGCGTTAAGTCGAGGGGGTAATACGAGTAAAATTCACTTAGCTGTTGATAGTTATGGTTTGCCTATCGAATTTATTATTACAGGTGGTGATGTTCATGATAGTAAAGTGGCAAATGAGCTGATTGAATTATTACCTCAAGGTGATTTTGTTATCGCAGACAAAGGCTATGATAGTGAAGCTATAAGAAATAAAGTTCGAGAGCGCAACTCAATCCCTATAATACCGAGAAAGCAAAATTCAAAAACAGGTAATGGTGATATTGATTGGTGCTTGTATAAATATAGGCACTTAGTTGAAAATGCATTTGCAAGGCTAAAACATTTCCGTTCTATAGCTACAAGGTATGATAAATTGAAATTACAGTTCGAGAGTATGCTAGCACTGGCGTGCGCAATGATTTGGCTGTCAATGTGAAAGATCAACAGCCCCTAGTTACGACTAAATTAAACCTTTCCAAATAAACAACTCTTATGGATTTGTGCTTCGCCATCCCATTTATGATCTCATCTTTAATTATCATCTTTCAATATCTATTCTGATCGTTAAATAAAGCACTAAACCACTCTGACAGCCTTATTAGTCATTCATTTCAACTTCAACAACATACTTGTCATGTGAAAATTCTAAGGCTCTATGTTGTTGTATTTATAAATCATGAGTTTTCTGATATTCATTCCTTAGAACGTTTATAGCGAATTCATTAATATTTAGTCATTGTCCTTTTAAATTAAATAGCGTCCTTTAAAAGTAATAGAACTTAATCTATCTAAAAGTATTACTATGAGTTTTTTAAACTAAACAGGAGTGCAATCACTTAAACTAGGTGTTTTAAAAGAGGGAATGAAAAATGAAGAATAGTTATCTTCTTTGTTAATAGTAATTCACTGTTAGGTCAATATGGCTTAAAAAATCGTATTTTAGATAGACTCAATCATACTAATTTATTTACTACTTACTTCATGGGAGACATCAAGATCTGCTTACCTATCAAGCTTTATCTGTTTTTAATCATTACATTATATTAGATAATTGATCGCTACTACTCAGTGTTAAATACTTGATTAGAAATACCTAACCAACTCCCATCACTTTTCTTTAGGCAATAAAAAAGAGCACCGAAGCGCTCTTTTTTTGGTTTAGATATTAATCTAAATCAGGAATTAATCCATGATTTTAGATACAACACCAGCACCTACAGTACGACCACCTTCACGGATAGCGAAGCGTAAACCTTCATCCATCGCTACTGGGTTGATAAGCTCAACAACAAACTTAAGGTTGTCACCAGGCATTACCATTTCAACACCCTCAGGAAGCTCTACAGCACCTGTGATATCTGTTGTACGGAAGTAAAACTGTGGACGGTAACCTTTGAAGAATGGAGTATGACGACCACCTTCATCTTTACTTAACACGTATACTTCTGATTCGAATTTAGTATGTGGAGAGATAGAACCAGGCTTACATAATACTTGACCACGTTCAACGTCTTCACGTTTAAGACCACGTAAAAGAACACCACAGTTTTCGCCCGCACGACCTTCGTCAAGAAGTTTACGGAACATTTCAACACCAGTACAAGTTGATTTTTGTGTATCACGGATACCAACAACTTCTACTTCTTCACCAACTTTGATGATACCACGTTCAACACGACCCGTTACAACAGTACCACGACCAGCGATCGAGAATACATCTTCGATAGGCATGATGAATGCACCGTCAATTGCACGCTCTGGCTCTGGAATGTATGTATCTAATTGGTTAGCAAGTTCGATTATTTTCGCTTCCCACTTCTCTTCGCCTTGTAGCGCGCCTAAAGCAGAACCTTGAATTACTGGTAAGTCATCACCTGGGAATTCATATTCAGAAAGTAGTTCACGGATTTCCATTTCTACTAATTCTAATAACTCTTCATCATCAACAACATCACATTTGTTCATGAATACGATGATGTATGGAACACCAACTTGGCGAGATAATAAGATATGCTCACGTGTTTGTGGCATAGGACCATCTGTAGCAGCAACTACTAAGATAGCACCATCCATTTGTGCTGCACCAGTGATCATGTTTTTGATATAATCGGCATGGCCAGGACAATCTACGTGTGCGTAGTGACGTACTTCTGTGTCATATTCGATGTGAGATGTATTGATTGTAATACCACGCTCACGCTCTTCTGGAGCATTATCGATTTGTGCGAAATCTTTAACTTCACCACCGTGTACTTTTGTTAATACTGCAGAGATTGCAGCTGTTAACGTAGTTTTACCGTGATCGACGTGTCCGATTGTACCAACGTTTACATGTGGTTTATTACGTTCAAATTTTGCTTTAGCCATTTTACAATTACCTTAAAGTTTATTAAAAGCGCAGCCATGTTGACCGAGCTAGACTTTCACTAAATATTAAGTGAGCGCCTTACGAGAATTCATTAGAATCCATTAGAGTTTGTTAATGCGTCGAGTACTTTCTGTGGAGCTTCGCTATAGCGCTGAAATTCCATCGAGTAAGAAGCTCGCCCTTGAGTGGCACTGCGCAATGCAGTTGCATAACCAAACATTTCAGATAGTGGTACCGTAGCATTCACTATTTTAGAACCCGCAGGTCCTTCATCCATACCATCGATTAATCCGCGTCGACGATTTAAATCACCAACAACGTCACCCATATTTTCTTCTGGCGTAGTAACTTCGACTTTCATCATAGGTTCTAATAGTGCAGGAGAAGCGTCTATAGCTCCCTGTCTAAAGCCCATTGATGCAGCCACTTTAAACGCCATTTCGTTTGAATCAACGTCATGAAAAGAGCCATCGTAAAGAGTAACCTTTACATCAAGCATAGGATAACCAGCAATTACACCGCTGTCCATCTGCTCACTACAACCTTTTTCAATTGCTGGGATAAATTCTTTTGGAATCGTACCACCAACAATTTCGTTAACAAACTCGAAACCTTTACCTTCTGGTAATGGTTCCATTTTCAACCAGACGTGGCCAAATTGACCTTTACCACCTGATTGTCTTACAAATTTCCCCTCAACATTAACTGTTGAACGGATAGTTTCGCGATAAGCAACTTGAGGATTACCCACGTTACATGAAACACTAAATTCGCGTTTCATACGTTCTACTAAGATATCGAGATGTAATTCCCCCATACCTGAAATTATTGTTTGTCCAGTTTCTTCATTTGTTTCTACTCTAAATGAAGGATCTTCTGCAGCAAGTTTCCCTAATGCTAACGCTAATTTTTCTTGGTCAGCTAATGTTTTAGGTTCAACTGCTACTGAAATTACTGGCTCAGGAAATTCCATACGTTCAAGTGTAATAACATGATTAGGATCACAAAGTGTCTCACCTGTTGTTACATCTTTTAAGCTGATTGCCGCTGCAATATCACCCGCATGAACTTCTTTAATTTCTTTTCGGTCGTTAGCATGCATTTGTACTATACGGCCTAAACGCTCTTTCTTACCCTTAATAGGATTATAAACAGTATCGCCTGTTTTTACGACGCCTGAATAAACTCTAAAGAACGTAAGGGTTCCAACAAAAGGGTCTGTTGCTATTTTAAAAGCTAACGCAGAAAACGGAGCGTTGTCGTCAGCTGCACGTGTTCCTTCTGTTTCATCTTTATCGTCATTAATACCGGTTATTGCAGGTACTTCAACTGGAGATGGTAAATATTCGATAACGGCATCTAATACTGCTTGAACACCTTTATTTTTAAAGGCTGAACCACAGCTACATAAAATAATTTCGTTATTTAATGTTCTTTGTCTTAATCCTGCTTTTATTTCTGCTTCTGTTAAATCACCTTCTTCGAGGTATTTATCCATAAGCTCTTCTGTAGCTTCTGCAGCCTCAGAAATTAAATTTTCACGCCATTCTTCTGCGTCATCCAACATTTCTGCTGGGATTTCTTCATAAGTAAAAGTCATTCCCTGGTCTGCTTCGTTCCAGTTAATCGCTTTCATCTTTATAAGGTCAATTACACCTTTAAATTCTTCTTCTGCACCAATAGCTAAATGGATAGGGACTGCATTCGCACCCAGACGAGTTTTCATCTGATCGATTACATTAAGAAAATTAGCTCCAGTACGGTCCATTTTGTTTACAAAAACAATACGCGGAACAGAATATTTTTCCATTTGTCGCCATACGGTTTCAGTTTGTGGTTGAACACCAGAAGAACCACATAATACAAGTACTGCACCATCAAGTACGCGTAATGAACGCTCTACTTCAATAGTAAAATCAACGTGACCAGGAGTGTCGATGATATTAATGCGATGATCTTCAAACTGCGCATTCATACCCTTCCAAAAACAAGTTGTAGCCGCTGAGGTTATTGTTATGCCTCGCTCTTGTTCCTGTTCCATCCAGTCCATTGTAGCTGCACCATCGTGCACCTCACCAATTTTGTGAGAAAGGCCTGTATAGAAAAGTACCCTTTCTGTAGTTGTCGTTTTACCGGCATCAACATGAGCACAGATACCAATGTTACGATAGTGCTCTATAGGGGTAGTACGTGCCACTATTACATCCTCTTTCTGAGTTATATACCCAGATATTAAAAAGTTGTGATTACCGTTTTATGACAAACGGTAATCACTACAAACACTTTTCTACCAACGGTAGTGAGCGAATGCTTTGTTTGCTTCAGCCATACGGTGAACGTCTTCACGTTTCTTAACCGCTGAACCTTTGCTATCAGACGCATCTAACATTTCGTTAGCTAGGCGCTGAGCCATTGATTTTTCACCACGTTTACGAGCTGCGTCAACTAACCAACGCATGGCTAGAGCATTACGACGAACTGGACGTACTTCAACTGGAACCTGGTAAGTAGAACCACCTACACGACGCGATTTAACTTCCACTTGTGGGCGGATGTTTTCTAACGCTTCTTCGAAAAGCTCTAACTGAGGCTTATCAGATTTCTCAACTAAAATGTCTAGTGCACCATATACAATTTTTTCTGCAGTAGATTTTTTACCATCAACCATAAGGATGTTGATGAATTTTGCTAAAAGTTCGTTATGGAACTTAGGATCTGGCAATATTTTACGTTGCCCTACGACGCGTCTTCTTGGCATCTTAATTCTCCGTTATTTTCAGGTATAACCCAAAATTTAATATTTTATTTGGCCTTACTTAACGCTTTCGATTTCTAATTAAAGAAAAGGAATAGCTTAAGATTTAGGTCGTTTAGCACCGTATTTAGAACGGCCTTGTCTTCTATCGTTTACACCAGAACAATCTAGCGCGCCACGAACAGTGTGATAACGCACACCTGGTAAATCTTTAACACGACCACCGCGTATTAAAATAACGCTATGCTCTTGTAAGTTATGACCTTCACCACCGATGTATGAAGTAACTTCGAATCCGTTAGTTAAACGAACACGAGCAACTTTACGAAGTGCTGAGTTTGGTTTCTTTGGTGTAGTTGTATACACACGAGTACATACGCCACGACGTTGTGGACAAGCTTGTAATGCCGGAACATTACTTTTTGTTACTTGTCTAACACGAGGTTTACGTACTAATTGGTTAATAGTTGCCATTAAATAGCTCCCGATTAGTTAAACTTGTATAAATTCAATCAATGAAAATTTATACCCTTATAAACGTGAAAATCCGCGACCTCATATTTTATACGTAATACGTACAGAATATAAGGTCGCGGAATTCTATAGGTCAAGTAGTAAGCTGTCAAGTTTTACAGCTTACTTTACCTAATTTTCTACTTTAAATAGCGATTTTAATTAATCAGCATTTAAAGCATCTGTTAACGCTTGTGCTGCATCATCTGCAGAAACCGTAGTTTCTTCAACTGGAACAGCATTACGTTTACGTGCTCTTTCTTGGTGGTATGAATAACCCGTACCTGCTGGTATTAATCGACCAACAATTACGTTTTCTTTCAAGCCACGTAAGCTATCTTTCTTACCTGCAACTGCAGCTTCAGTTAATACTCTTGTTGTTTCTTGGAAAGAAGCAGCAGAGATAAATGACTCTGTAGAAAGTGATGCTTTAGTAATACCCATCATTTGCATAACGTATTCAGCAGGTTGCTTACCCTGTAATTCTAATTCACGGTTTGCAATGTTTACATGAGCAACTTCAAGCTGTTCGCCTTTTAAGAAATCACTATCACCAGCATCTAAGATTTCACACTTACGAATCATTTGACGAACAATAACTTCGATATGCTTATCGTTAATTTTAACACCTTGTAAACGATATACTTCTTGTACTTCGTTAACAATGTAATTTGCTACTGGAGCTACGCCACGTAATCTTAGAATGTCATGTGGAGACTCTGGACCATCGGCAATAACTTCACCTTTAAGAACTGATTCACCTTCGAACACTGTAAGTTGACGCATCTTAGGTATCATTTCTTCGTATACTTCACCACTTGGTTGAGTAATAAGAAGGCGAACTTTACCTTTTGTTTCTTTACCGAAACCGATGATACCTGTTTTCTCTGCAAGAATAGCTGGTAGCTTAGGCTTACGTGCTTCAAATAAATCAGCAACGCGAGGTAGACCACCCGTGATATCACGAGTTTTTGAGCTTTCTTGTGGTATACGCGCTAGTGCGTCACCAATGTTTACTTCTGCACCATCTTCTAAGTTAACAATTGCGTTACCAGGTAAGTAATATTGTGCTGGAATTTCTGTACCAGCAATCATTACATCGTTACCTTTAGCATCGATTAGCTTAACCATAGGACGCATCTCTTTACCTGCAGAGTTACGTTGACCAGCATCCGTTACAACAACACTAGATAAACCTGTTAATTCATCAGTTTGGCGAACCATAGTTACGCCATCGATTAATTCAACAAATTGAACTCTACCGCCAACCTCAGTAATAATTGGATGCGTATGCGGATCCCAATTAGCTATGATGTCGCCTGCTTGAAGTTCTTCACCGTCTTGTTTCGAGATTACAGAACCGTAAGGTACTTTATAACGTTCTTTCTCACGACCATGCTCATCAATAACTGTTAATTCTGATGAACGAGAAGTGATAACCAAATGGTTAGAAGAGTTTGTTACAAACTTAGCGTTTTGTAATTTTAAAGTACCGTTGTTTTTAACTTGTACGTTGTTTTCAGCAGATGCACGAGATGCAGCACCACCGATATGGAACGTACGCATTGTTAACTGTGTACCAGGTTCACCGATTGATTGTGCTGCCACAACACCAATTGCTTCACCTTGATTGATCATATGACCACGAGCCAAATCACGACCGTAACAATGTGCACAGATACCGAAATCTGTTTTACATGTAATGATTGAACGAACCATCATTTGATCCACTGAGTTTTCTTCAATGAAATCACAAAGTGCTTCGTCAATTAATGTGTTACGTGGTAATAAAACTTCGTTAGTACCAGGTTTTAATACATCTTCTGCAACTACACGACCAAGTACACGTTCTCTTAACGGTTCTACAACGTCACCACCTTCAATCAATGGAGTCATTAATAGACCATCTAACGTGCCACAGTCATGGTTAGTTACAACTAAATCTTGTGCAACATCAACTAAACGACGAGTTAAGTAACCCGAGTTAGCTGTTTTAAGTGCCGTATCGGCAAGACCTTTACGCGCACCATGAGTAGATATAAAGTATTGTAATACGTTTAGACCTTCACGGAAGTTAGCGGTAATTGGTGTTTCGATGATAGAACCATCTGGTTTAGCCATCAGGCCACGCATACCAGCAAGCTGACGTATTTGCGCAGCACTACCACGAGCACCAGAATCTGCCATCATAAAGATTGAGTTGAAAGAGTCTTGCTCTTCTGGCTCACCGTCACGATTGATCACAGTTTCTTTAGATAAGTTATCCATCATCGCTTTCGAAACTTTTTCGTTAGCTGATGACCAAATATCGATTACTTTGTTGTACTTCTCACCCGCTGTAACAAGACCTTGTTCAAACTGTGTTTGAATTTCAGCAACTTCTTCTTCAGCATCTTCGATGATAGTGTACTTAGCAGCAGGAATAACCATATCGTCTATACCAACAGATGCTCCAGCTATCATTGCGTAATGAAAACCTGTGTACATGATGTGGTCAGCAAACATTACCGTTTCTTTTAATCCAAGATTACGGTAAGCATGGTTAATCAGTTTTGAAATTGGTTTTTTACCAAGAGGCTGATCAATTAAGTCATACGGTAAGCCGTCAGGACATACTTGCCATAAAATTGCACGACCAACAGTAGTATCACGAAGTGAAACAGTTTCAACTAACTCACCTGCTTCGTTACGTACATGTTCAGTAATACGAATTTTAACACGAGCATGAAGTTCAGCAAAACCTGTACGGTATGCTTTTTCAGCTTCTTTAGTGTCAGCAAATACCATGCCTTCACCTAAACCATTTACACGATCACGCGTTAGGTAATATAAACCTAATACAACATCTTGTGATGGTACGATGATTGGATCACCGTTAGCAGGAGAAAGTACGTTGTTTGTTGACATCATTAATGTACGAGCTTCCATTTGAGCTTCGATAGTTAATGGTACGTGTACCGCCATTTGGTCACCATCGAAATCGGCATTGTATGCCGCACAAACTAATGGATGTAAATGGATTGCTTTACCTTCAATAAGAACAGGTTCAAATGCTTGGATACCTAGTCTATGAAGTGTTGGTGCACGGTTAAGCATAACTGGATGTTCACGGATTACTTCATCAAGTACATCCCAAACTTCAGCGCCTTCACGTTCAACTAATTTTTTAGCCGCTTTAATCGTAGTCGCTAAACCACGAGCTTCTAATTTACCGTAGATAAATGGTTTGAATAATTCAAGTGCCATTTTCTTAGGTAAACCACACTGGTGTAAACGTAGTGTAGGACCAACTGTGATTACAGAACGACCTGAATAATCTACACGTTTACCTAGTAAGTTTTGACGGAAACGACCTTGCTTACCTTTGATCATGTCAGCAAGTGATTTTAATGGACGTTTGTTTGAACCAGTAATAGCTCTACCACGACGACCATTATCTAATAATGCATCAACAGACTCTTGTAACATACGTTTTTCGTTACGTACGATAATATCTGGTGCTACTAAATCAAGAAGACGTTTAAGACGGTTGTTACGGTTAATTACACGACGGTATAAGTCGTTCAAATCAGACGTAGCAAAACGACCACCATCTAGTGGAACTAGAGGACGTAAATCAGGTGGTAAAATAGGAAGAACAGACATAATCATCCACTCAGGCTTGTTGCCTGAAGCAGCGAATGCTTCCATTAATTTTAAACGTTTAGTGATTTTCTTACGTTTAGTTTCAGAACCAATTTCAGGAAGTTCTTCACGCATTTGCGCAACTTCACCGTCAAGGTCAATTTGTTGCAATAATGCTAGTACTGCTTCAGCACCCATTTTCGCGTCAAATTCATCACCATGCTCTTCTAAAGCATCTAGGTATTCTTCTTCAGTAAGAATCTGGCTCTTTTCTAAAGTCGTTAAACCTGGTTCTGTAACTACGTATGATTCGAAATATAAAACACGTTCGATATCACGTAATGTCATATCTAGTAATAAACCAATACGTGAAGGTAATGATTTTAAGAACCAAATATGTGCAACTGGGCTTGCTAATTCGATATGACCCATACGGTCACGACGAACTTTAGTTAATGTAACTTCAACGCCACATTTTTCACAAATAACACCACGATGCTTAAGACGCTTATATTTACCACAAAGACATTCGTAGTCTTTAACTGGTCCAAATATGCGTGCACAGAATAAACCATCACGCTCAGGTTTAAACGTACGGTAGTTAATTGTTTCTGGTTTTTTAACTTCACCAAATGACCATGAACGGATCATGTCAGGTGATGCTAGCCCGATGCGAATGCCATCGAACTCTTCTGTTTGATTTTGTTGCTTAAGAAACTTAAGTAAATCTTTCACACTATTCTCCTGTCGGAGTTAAATACGCGAGAGAGTATTTCTACCCTCTCCATGTACTAACCTTTATAACAAAAAGCCAGCAAATCAGTTATTTGCTATTCTTGGTCTAATTCGATGTTAATACCTAACGAACGAATTTCTTTCAACAATACGTTGAATGACTCAGGAATACCTGGTTCCATACGATGATCACCATCTACTAAGTTTTTATACATCTTAGTACGACCGTTAACATCATCTGATTTAACTGTTAGCATTTCTTGTAGAGTATATGCAGCACCGTATGCTTCTAGTGCCCATACTTCCATCTCACCAAAACGCTGTCCACCAAATTGTGCTTTACCACCAAGAGGTTGTTGCGTAACAAGTGAGTATGAACCAGTAGAACGTGCATGCATTTTATCATCAACTAAATGGTTTAGTTTCAGCATGTACATGTAACCTACAGTCACTGGACGTTCAAATTCACGACCTGTACGACCATCAGTTAATGTAAATTGTCCACTTTCTGGCATATCTGCTAGTTTGAATAGCTCTTTAATTTCTTTTTCTGCTGCACCATCAAATGCTGGTGTTGCAATTGGTAAGCCTGCACGTAAGTTACCTGCTAAACGCATAACTTCGTCATCAGAGAAGCTTGCAATATCAACTACCTGACGAGATTCACCCACGTTATAAACTTCTTGTAGGAAGTTACGTAACTTATGGATCTCTTGCTGTGCTTCTAACATGCGGTTGATTTTCTCACCCACACCACGAGCAGCCATACCTAGATGTGTTTCTAATATCTGACCGATGTTCATACGCGATGGAACACCTAGTGGGTTCAATACAACGTCTACTGGAACACCATGTTGGTCATAAGGCATATCTTCAACTGGTACAACGTTTGAAATAACACCTTTGTTACCGTGACGACCAGCCATTTTATCACCAGGCTGTATACGACGTTTAACGGCTAAGTATACTTTAACAATTTTAAGTACACCTGGAGCTAGATCATCACCTTGAGTGATTTTACGACGTTTAACTTCAAATTTCTTATCGAAATCTGCTCTAATCGTTTCGTATTGTTCTGCAATTTGCTCTAATTCAGACTGTTGTCCTTCATCAGATAAATTCTGAACTAACCACTTGTCACGAGTCATACCATTTAAGTCAGCTTCATTTAAACCAGCTGATAATAATAGTTTCTTCGCACGTGCATAAATACCATCTTCTAAAATGCTAAATTCATCGCCAAGATCTTTCTTAACTTCTTTTAATTGCATTTCTTCGATTTCAACAGCACGTTTATCTTTTTCAACACCATCACGAGTGAATATTTGAACATCGATAATTGTACCTGAAACAGAATTTGGAACACGTAGCGAGCTGTCTTTAACGTCAGCTGCTTTTTCACCAAAGATTGCACGTAATAGTTTTTCTTCTGGTGTTAATTGTGTTTCACCTTTAGGTGTTACTTTACCTACAAGGATATCGCCGCCATTTACTTCAGCACCAATATATACAACACCAGCTTCATCAAGTTTAGATAATGCAGATTCACCAACGTTAGGAATATCAGAAGTAATTTCTTCTGAACCTAATTTAGTATCACGAGCAATACAAGTAAGCTCTTGGATATGAATCGTAGTAAAACGATCTTCTATCGCAACGCGCTCAGATAACAACATTGAATCTTCGAAGTTGTAACCATTCCAAGGCATAAATGCGATACGCATATTTTGACCTAGTGCTAACTCACCCATATCTGTTGATGGGCCATCGGCTAATACATCACCACGTGTTACAGGTTCATCCATACGACACACTGGACGTTGATTGATACATGTATTTTGGTTAGAACGTGTGTATTTGGTTAAGTTATAAATGTCTATACCAGCTTCACCAGCTACCATTTCATCTTCATTAACTTTTACAACGATACGTGATGCATCTACGTAAGTTACAACACCACCACGTTTAGCAACTGCAGTTACACCTGAGTCAACAGCAACAATTTTTTCCATACCTGTACCAACAAGCGGTTTATCCACTTTCAATGTTGGAACAGCTTGACGTTGCATGTTCGATCCCATTAATGCACGGTTAGCATCATCGTGTTCTAAGAACGGGATTAAACTTGCAGCAACTGAAATAATTTGTTGTGGCGATACATCCATATACTGAACTGAATCAGCAGCTTTCAATGTAAATTCGTTTTTGTAACGACAAGGTACATGCTCTTGCGTTAAACGATTGCCTTTATCTAATTCAGCATTTGCTTGAGCGATAACAAAGTTACCTTCTTCAATTGCTGATAAATATTCAATATTATCTGTTACAACACCATCAACTAACTTACGGTATGGAGTTTCTAAGAAACCATAGTCGTTTGTTCTTGCATAACAAGACAATGAGTTGATTAGACCAATGTTTGGTCCCTCTGGAGTTTCGATTGGACATACACGACCATAATGGGTTGGATGTACATCTCGAACTTCAAAGCCTGCACGTTCACGAGTTAAACCACCCGGACCTAAAGCAGAAATACGACGTTTATGTGTAACTTCTGATAATGGATTGTTTTGATCCATAAATTGTGAAAGTTGTGAAGAACCGAAGAATTCTTTAACGGCAGCAGAAATAGGCTTAGCGTTAATTAAATCTTGTGGCATGATCGCATCTAAGTCACCAAGACTTAAACGTTCACGAACAGCTCTTTCTACACGAACTAGACCAACACGGAATTGGTTTTCAGCCATTTCACCAACACTACGGATACGACGGTTACCAAGGTGATCGATATCATCAACCTCGCCTTTACCATCACGTATGCCGATCAGTGTTTGCATTACTGAAATAATATCTTCTCTTGATAAGATACCATCACCAACTTCGTCAGCGTTACCAACACGACGGTTGAACTTCATACGACCAACTGTAGATAAGTCGTAACGTTCTAATGCAAAAAACAAGTTATTAAATAATGTTTCTGCCGCGTCTTTTGTAGGTGGCTCGCCAGGTCTCATCATACGGTAAATTTCTACTAACGCTTCTAAACGGTTAGTTGAACTATCTACACGTAATGTGTCTGACATATATGAACCAACATCAAATTCGTTCATATATAAAGTAGAGATTTTTTTATGACCAGCTTGGCTTAACTCTGCTAATAACTCTAATGTTAATTCAGCATTTGCTTCAGCAATAACTTCGCCAGTAGATTCGTCAATGTATGCTTTAGATAAAACTTTACCAACAATGTATTCTGCTGGAACGTCTAATGTCGTTAATTTAGCTTTCTCTAAAGAACGGATATGACGAGCAGTAATACGACGACCTTGCTCAACAAGTACTTCGCCTTTACCGATAATTATATCGAACGTCGCAGTTTCACCACGTAAACGTTCTGGCACAAGCTCCATTACAAGCTTATCGCCTTTGATTTGATACGATGTAGTATCGTAAAAAATATCTAAAATTTCTTCAGTAGAATATTCTAATGCACGTAATAAGATTGATGCTGGTAATTTACGACGGCGATCAATACGTACAAATAAGTTATCTTTTGGATCGAATTCAAAGTCTAACCATGAACCACGGTAAGGAATAACGCGTGCGTTATATAACACTTTACCTGATGAATGCGTTTTACCTTTATCATGATCGAAGAATACACCTGGAGAGCGATGTAATTGAGAAACAATTACACGTTCTGTACCGTTAATAACAAATGTACCGTTATCTGTCATTAATGGGATTTCGCCCATATATACTTCTTGTTCTTTAATATCTTTTACCGTACCAGCTGCAGCTTCTTTATCGTATACAACTAAACGAAGCTTCACACGCAAAGGAGCAGAATAAGTTACACCACGGATTTGACATTCTTTAACGTCAAATAATGGTTCACCTAAACGGTAACTAACATATTGTAATTCTGAACTACCAGAATACGCTTTAATTGGAAAGATAGAACCAAACGCAGCCTCTAGGCCTGTTTCACCTGTCGGATCAATATCTATAAACTTGCGGAAAGATTCTAATTGGATCGATAACAAAAATGGATAATCCATTACTTGTACACTTTTACCAAAATCCTTTCTAATTCGCTTCTTCTCAAAATATGAGTAAGCCATGGGTTTCCTCAGCTAGCTGGTTATGACCGAACTGCCTAAATACATTCGTATGTGGCAGAGTATTACAGTGACATCTACGTCTAGACGTCAATAATGCACTGTGTTGATTTTATTATAAAACCATTTTCTTTAGCGCAAAAAGGCCGGTGATTTTTAAATCACCAGCCATTGCCTTTTCAGGCAAACAATCTGTTTAAAAACAGATTATTTGATCTCTATAGAAGCACCAGCTTCTTCAAGAGCTTTCTTAAGCTCTTCAGCTTCAGCTTTTTCTACGCCTTCTTTTACAACGCCAAGAGCTTCAACTAAATCTTTAGCTTCTTTAAGGCCTAAACCTGTAGCGCCACGAACAGCTTTGATTACTGCAACTTTCTTCTCACCGAAGCTAGTCATAACTACGTCAAATTCAGACTGCTCTTCAGCAGCTTCACCTGGACCAGCAGCAGCTGCAACAGCAGTAGCAGCAGATACGCCGAATTTTTCTTCCATTGCTTCAACTAGAGCAACTACATCCATTACTGACATGTCAGCAATAGCGTTTAGGATATCGTCTTTAGAAATAGACATTATAAATTTCCTGTTTAAGTAACAATCTTATGATTGTTATAAATAACTAAAAATACAAAAAGTGCAAATTGTTCTCTTATTTTTAAGAGGTAGACAATTTTTAAGCAGCTTCTTGCTCTTTCTGATCGCGTACTGCAGCAATCGTGCGGCATAATTTGCCAGCAGATGCTTCTTTCATCGCGCTCATTAAACGTGCAATTGCTTCGTCGTATGTAGGTAGCTTAGCTAATACATTTACGTCTACAGCGTTACCTTCAAATGCTGCTGCTTTTACTTCAAACTCTGGATTTTTCTTCGCAAAGTCTGTAAATAAACGCGCTGCTGCACCTGGATGCTCGTTTGAAAATGCAATTAACGATGGACCAACTAATGTGTCAGAAACACATTCAAAGTCAGTACCTTGTAAAGCGCGACGTGCTAATGTATTACGGATAACTTTCATCCATACGCCATTTTCACGAGCTTCTTTACGTAAAGTCGTTATTGCTTCAACTGGAACACCGCGTGAATCTGCGACTACAGCTGATTGAGCGCCTTTAGCAGCTTCTTGAACTTCAGCAACAATTGCTTTTTTGTCATCAAGATTGATAGCCATTGGCTTTAACTCCTGGTTCACCGGCAATAAAAAACCGGTATTTACTATCCCTAAAAATATAAGCTAACGCTCATAATCTCTAGGCCGTTACGGCGAGGACCAGAATTTGGAAATACTGGGTAATCACCATCTACGTAGGTAAAAATTAAGCTAAGTATTAACAAAGCGCCTACGGTCTTTGACGAGGTTGTTTACAATTAATTAAAATTAAAAGTTAACAACATCTACCAAATTTTAAGGGGCGAGATTATAGTTTATAATCTCCCCCTTGTAAAGCAGCTATAAAATAGATGCTTTGAAAAAAATTATGCTGTTAAACTAGCTTGGTTAACGGTTACACCGGCACCCATTGTAGTTGATACAGAAATTTTCTTGATGTACTGACCTTTAGCATTTGCTGGTTTAGCTTTTTTCAAAGCTTCCAATAATGCTTCAAGGTTTTGTTGTAACTGTGCTTCTTCAAAATCAGCTTTACCAATAGTAGTATGGATAATGCCGTTTTTGTCATTGCGGTAACGAATTTGACCAGCTTTTGCATTGTTGATTGCAGTTACTACGTCTGGAGTTACAGTTCCAACTTTAGGGTTAGGCATTAAGCCACGCGGACCTAAAATCTGACCTAATTGGCCAACAACGCGCATAGCGTCTGGAGTAGCGATTACAACGTCAAAGTTCATTTCGCCTTTTTTAACTAACTCAGCTAAATCTTCCATACCAACAATGTCAGCACCAGCTTCTTTAGCTTTTTCAGCGTTAGCGCCTTGTGTAAATACAGCAACACGAACATCACGACCAGTACCATTTGGTAATACTGTTGCGCCACGTACGTTTTGATCAGATTTACGTGCATCGATGCCTAAGTTTATAGCAACATCTACACTTTCACGGAACTTAGCAGTAGCAAATTCTTTTAATAAAGTAATTGCTTCGCTGATTTCATATTCTTTTAATACGTCTACTTTTTCACGGATAAGACGAGCGCGTTTTGATAATTTAGCCATTGATTAGTCCTCTACCACTAAACCCATTGAACGAGCAGAACCCGCAATGGTACGCACTGCAGCTTCAAGTGAACCAGCAGTTAAATCAGGTTCTTTAGTCTTAACGATTTCTTCAAGTTGTGCTGTTGTAACAGTACCAACTTTATCTGTGTTAGGACGGCCTGAACCACTTTTAATACCAGCCGCTTTTTTCAATAAGAAAGAAGCAGGTGGAGTTTTTGTTTCAAATGTAAAAGAACGATCGTTGTATACAGTAATTACTACTGGAACTGGAGCGCCTTTTTCTAATGAATCTGTTTTTGCGTTAAACGCTTTACAGAATTCCATTATATTAACACCATGTTGACCTAGTGCAGGACCAACTGGCGGTGACGGATTAGCTGCACCAGCAGCAACCTGTAGCTTGATTAAAGCTTGGACTTTCTTAGCCATTTTTCAATACCTTTAGTGTGGGTTCTAACGCTAATTATTATTTAAACTAGCTCCCCGTTATAAAAATACCAATCTTTTTTTAAGCCCAATTACTTGACCTTAAAAAAAATCGGCAGCGGATTATATATTAAACAACCAGCTTGTTTCAAGTGATTTATACTTTAGATTTATTTTTAAGCAGATTTGGAGAGGTAGGATGAAATTTTTATTACTAAAAGCAAAAAACCAAAGCTAAGCTTTGGTTTTTTATAATCTTACGAGAGCTAAGGTTTAACCTTTCTCTACTTGACCGAATTCTAAATCTACTGGTGTAGAACGACCAAAAATAAGTACTGAAACTTTAATACGGTTTTTCTCGTAATCAAGTTCTTCAACTACGCCATTAAAGTCTGCAAATGGTCCGTCAATAACACGGATAACTTCGCCTGGCTCAAATAATGTCTTAGGCTTAGGCTTATCTGTATCTTCTAAACGTTGAAGTATACGGTCAGCTTCTTTTTGTGTAATAGGTGCTGGTCGATCACTTGTACCACCAATAAAACCTAATACACGTGGCACACTTTTAACTAAATGCCATGCTTCTTCATCCATCGCCATTTGTACTAATACATAGCCAGGGAAAAATTTACGAGAACTTTTACGTTTTTGTCCTGCACGCATCTCTACTACTTCTTCAGTAGGTACTAAGATTTGACCGAACTTGTCTTGGATCTCATTAATTTCAATATGTTCAAGAAGCGTTTTTTGTACTCGTCCTTCATAACCAGAAAAGGCTTGTACTACATACCAACGTAAATGACTTCTTCGTTCAATTTCAGCCTTTTCAGCTGCGATTTCTTCTTCGCTTGGAATATGTTCTTCGTCGTTAATAATTTCTTCAGTCATAATTTAAACCTGTAAGCCAGTAATAAAGCCAACAACCCAGAATAATACTGAGTCTAGACCCCACATAATAATAGACATGATAAGTGTTGCCACTAATACGATAGCCGTTGTTTGAATAGCTTCTTGACGAGTTGGCCATACAACTTTACGTATTTCTGTTTTTGATTCTTTAGCAAAAATAACCGCTGCGCGACCTTTTTCAGTTTGCATAGCGATTAATCCAGCGATTGCTATAGCAACAACTACACCAATTGCACGATAAAGAACTGACTCTTCACCAAAGATATAATTTCCTGCAACTGCACTTGCTAATATAATGAGAACTAATGCCCATTTCAAAAAATCTAAAGAACCGCTAGGTTGGCTTTCAGTACTTGCGTTCATATTCTTAACCTGTAATTACGCGTCTAAACTAAGACGAAACAACCTCATTTGAGGTTTTACTTCAAACATTTTCATGTTTATTAATTTGGCAGGGGTAGAGAGATTCGAACTCCCAACCGTCGGTTTTGGAGACCGCTGTTCTACCAATTGGAACTATACCCCTATCATATTCAACATTTACTGTTAAATAGCTGCACTTATCGAGTGTTTCTTAGTTAGTTTGGAAATAAGAGAGACTCTAGAAGTGAGGCGCTATTATACTCAGACGTGTATTTTACTCAAGGGATATTTTAACTAACTAAAACATTAACGTTCAGCTTGGGTTAATGTTAATTACAATAAAATGTTATTGTTAGTCGTTATTAAAGATAAACTCAATAAAATGGAACTATTAACACTATAATGTTCTTAATATTTAAGTGGTTATTGAGTCGTTTCCCTGTGTTATTTATTAGTCTAGAGGTTCCAAATGCAATTTAAAAAATCTATCATTTCTGCTATTACCCTTTCTTTGATCATTTCTGGTTGTGCAACAACAAACGCTGGCAAAGGTGCAGCTATAGGTGCTGTAGCTGGTGCTGTGTTAGGTAAATCAACAAGCAACCACAAAGATAAGCGTTTAATTTGGGGCGCAGCAATAGGCGCAATTGCAGGTGCTGCAGTTGGTGACTATATGGATAAACAAGAAGAAGAGTTTAGAGAAGAACTTTCAGGTTCTGGTATCGAAGTGATCCGAGAAGGTGATAATATTCGTTTAGTTATGCCTTCAAATATTACGTTTGCGACAAGTCAGTCTTATATTACTTCAGGTTTTCACGCGACATTAAATGATGTGGCTAAAGTATTAATCAAGTTTGATAAAACATTATTAAGTATTGAGGGTCATACGGATAGCCAAGGTAGTAGTGAATTTAATCAAACCTTATCAGAAAAAAGAGCGATGAGTGTTAGAAACTATCTGACTCAACAGAGTATTATGGAGTCTCGATTAAAAGTAACAGGTTTTGGTGAATCAATGCCTTTAGTTGATAATTCAACTGAAAAAAATCGTTCTTTAAACCGTAGAGTAGAAATTCAAATTATTCCAAGCCAAGCGTAGTATTTATAACGCACCTCTCGTACATAATTTATAAAAGAGCATCTAGGTGCTCTTTTTTATGCTCTAGTAAAAATAATAAGACTAAATGCTTTAGCAGCTTACATTAATCCAACCATTTTTAGAGAGTACCTTTCGGTAGATAATTCCCTCATGAACCTAGTATGAATTACTTATTACAAAGACCTAACCAACACTAATCACTTTTCTTTAGGCAATAAAAAAGAGCACCGAAGCGCTCTTTTTTTGATTTAGATGTTTATCTAAATCAAGACTTTCTCAAATGAGAATTAAGCCATAATCTTAGATACAACACCAGCACCTACAGTACGACTCTCAGCTTCGTTGCAGAGCAACTCGCCAAAATCACTAAAAACTGTCCATGAGGACACTTTTCTTAACGCATTTTGTCATCACGGATGATCCGTGAAGATAGTCGTACTTAAATTTTACATAAAAAAAAGGCCGCAAAAGCGACCTTTATAAACAGCTTATCGATTAAACGATATTAAGCTATGATTTTAGATACTACACCAGCACCTACAGTACGACCACCTTCACGGATAGCGAAGCGTAAACCTTCGTCCATCGCTACTGGGTTGATTAGCTCAACAACAAACTTAAGGTTGTCGCCTGGCATTACCATTTCAACACCTTCAGGAAGCTCTACAGCACCTGTGATATCTGTTGTGCGGAAGTAAAACTGTGGACGGTATCCTTTGAAGAATGGAGTATGACGACCACCTTCATCTTTACTTAACACGTATACTTCTGATTCGAATTTAGTATGAGGTGAAATTGAACCAGGCTTACATAATACTTGACCACGTTCTACGTCTTCACGCTTAAGACCACGTAAAAGAACACCACAGTTCTCGCCCGCACGACCTTCGTCAAGAAGCTTACGGAACATTTCAACACCAGTACAAGTTGATTTTTGTGTATCACGGATACCAACAACTTCTACTTCTTCGCCTACTTTGATGATACCGCGCTCAACACGACCAGTAACAACTGTACCACGACCAGCGATTGAGAATACATCTTCGATAGGCATGATGAATGCACCATCAATTGCACGCTCTGGCTCTGGAATGTATGTATCTAACTGGTTAGCAAGTTCGATTACTTTAGCTTCCCACTTTTCTTCGCCTTGTAGCGCGCCTAAAGCAGAACCTTGAATTACTGGTAAGTCATCACCTGGGAATTCATATTCAGAAAGTAGTTCACGGATTTCCATTTCTACTAATTCTAATAACTCTTCATCATCAACAACATCACATTTGTTCATGAATACGATGATGTATGGCACACCAACTTGACGAGATAATAAGATGTGCTCACGTGTTTGTGGCATAGGACCATCTGTAGCAGCAACTACTAAGATAGCACCATCCATTTGTGCAGCACCAGTGATCATATTTTTGATATAATCGGCATGACCAGGACAATCTACGTGTGCGTAGTGACGTACTTCTGTATCATATTCGATGTGAGAAGTATTGATTGTAATACCACGCTCACGCTCTTCTGGAGCATTATCGATTTGTGCGAAATCTTTAACTTCACCACCGTGAACTTTCGTTAATACCGCAGAGATTGCAGCTGTTAACGTTGTTTTACCGTGATCAACGTGTCCGATTGTACCAACGTTTACATGTGGTTTGTTACGTTCAAATTTTGCTTTAGCCATTTTAAAATACCTTGGGTAGATTAACAAAAGTTTAATGGTTTAAGATAAGCAAATAGAAGTAATCTTTGAATGGTGCTGATAGGCAGATTCGAACTGCCGACCTCACCCTTACCAAGGGTGCGCTCTACCAACTGAGCCATATCAGCATTCGATTTAAAGATTGGAGCGGGTGGCGGGAATCGAACCCGCTTCATCAGCTTGGAAGGCTGAGGTAATAGCCAGTATACGACACCCGCTAAATTCTATCTGTTCATCCTGTAAAATTGGTGGAGGGAGGTGGATTCGAACCACCGAAGGCTGAGCCGTCAGATTTACAGTCTGATCCCTTTGGCCACTCGGGAACCCCTCCAAATTCTTACTTACTCTTTATCCGTATAAAATAAAAAGTACTAATGGTGCCGACTGCCGGAGTCGAACTGGCGACCTACTGATTACAAGTCAGTTGCTCTACCAACTGAGCTAAGTCGGCACTACATTAAGTGGAGCGAATTCTAGAGTAATGTTTTCCAGCTTGCAATAGAAAAAAACAAAAAGTTTGATGTTTTTTTATCTTTGTCCAAGGTTTAACTCAGGTTTGATGTTTTTTTATTCACATTGCACTAGTTTGGTGTAAATAAATCGAAGCTACACACCTTATTCACTATATAGAGTAACGCTTTAACCCTTCAAAAATAAGATCGTCAATTATGCTGACTTTTGAAGCATCACTGATGATAAAAGGCAATATACGCTGAGCATTACCTCCTAATAAAATACAGTGCTGAATATTATGTAAATCTTCCGCTTCTTTAATGGCTGAATTTATCATGGTAATTGTGGCAGCCCATGCGGCATTATTAACACATTCAGATGTACTTTTACCTAAACCAATATTTGTAGTGCTACTTACTTCAAACTTAACTTTTGATGTGTTTGTTGTTAACTGCGCAAGCATTAAATCTATACCTGCTAATATTAAGCCACCTTGATGTAGTCCTTTTTCATCTAATACATCAAAGGTTGTCGCGGTACCTGCATCAATAACAGCAACGCCTGATTTTGGAAAAAGTATTGATGCACCTATTAATGTAAGCCAACGATCTACACCTAAGGATTTAGGCTCTTCATAGCTATTTGTGATACCAAAACGCTGCTTTTCACTTTCTATAAAATCAACAGTCTTGTTATTAGCCATTGCCCACGTTGAAATAAGTTCAGTTAATAGACCTGTTTTAACACTACCAATAATAACTTTACTCGCATCACTCCAATACTCACTTAACCATAAAAGTGTTATTTGGCTATTTTCAATGACAATACGTTGATTCTTACCCGTTGTTTCTATTAAGCACTTAGTACGAGTATTGCCTATGTCTACTAATACAATCATCTCGTACCTCGTAAACTGACTTCACCGCCATAAATAACTTTGAGCTCTTTGTCTACTTCTAGTAACAAAGCACCTTGTTCGTTAATACCTTTGCATATGCCATGTGTTTCATTCTTACCTGTAATTAACCTTACGGGTTGATCGTAAAAATAATCGAGTTCATTCCATTCATTAACCACATTAGCTAAGCCTGAAGCTTTATGTTGTTCTAAGCGAGATGCTAAACTTTTAATGATCTCAGCCACTAATTCGTTTCTATTAATGTTAACGGAAGTATGGCGTTGTAAGTCAGTCCAAGGTTGATCAACTTTCTCACCACTTTTATCTGGCATATTTAAATTCAAACCAATACCTATAACGGCATGGCAAGGCTCGTTTGGTGTCCCTTCTAAATCAATTAAGATACCCGCGAGTTTTAATCCGTTGATATAGATATCGTTCGGCCACTTTAATTGAACATTAATTTTATATAATGAAGCAATTGCATCACTTATCGCTAATGCGACAATAGTGTTCAATCCCATAGCAGCAGTCATACCTTGGGGTAATAACCAATACATAGACATATAAATATGAGAGCCAAATGGTGAAATCCATTGTCGCCCTCTTCTACCACGCCCTGAACTTTGATATTCAGCAATACATACCTGACCGTTTTGAACATGGTTAGGTATACGACGCATTAAATAATCATTAGTTGAATCAATAATGTTATGTATTTCTACAGGGCTATGAACGTTGTTAGCCACTAACTTTTGTAAAATAAAGTTTTTGTCTAATAATTCGATAGGTGCAACAAGCTTATAGCCTTTACCTGTAACCCTGAAAATATCTAACCCCATTTCAGCAAGGCTATTTATCTGTTTTGATATTGCTGTACGACTTACGCCCAGTTCATCACCCAGTATTTGACCTGATACAAATTCACCAGCAGCTAATTTATTTATCAGTAGTTCTTTTATCGCCTTAGCCATTTTTATACTCTGTTAAGTTGTACTCGCCTTTCGAAAAAACAGCTCGAACTTCAGGCTCTAAAGTAATATTGAATTGCTCTTCAACTTGCCTTCTTATATATAAAGCCAAATCTGCAATATGTTTACCTGATGCAGCTTCATAATTTACAATCACTAAAGCTTGTTTTTCATGTACCCCAACACCATTTACTTTGTAACCTTTCAAACCGGCTTGTTCAATTAACCACCCTGCTGCAATTTTTACCTTATTATCAGCTTGAGGATAACTAGGCATAGTAGGATGTTTGCTTTTTAAGGCTTGCCATCGCTCATATTCAATAACAGGGTTTTTGAAGAAACTACCTGCATTAGGCAGTTTGTAAGGATCAGGTAATTTAGATTGGCGTACTTTGATCACTGCATTCATTACATCTTTACTTGAAGCAGATGCAGGTAAGTGATCTAAACCTGCATACGATAAATTAGCAGACCACTTTTTAGGGAAACAAAAGGTCACGCTAATTATTAAGCCTTTATTCTTTAACTTTTTTTTAAAAATACTTTCTCGGTAAGCAAATCCACAGTCTTTGTGTTGATATTGGATAACACTTTGAGTTTCGAAATCAAACCATAATACTTCTTGGCAGTATTGCGCTAACTCTACACCATAAGCTCCGATGTTTTGTACTGGGGCTGCACCGACACTACCAGGAATAAGGGCTAAATTTTCTAAGCCATTAATTCCACGTTCGATACAAAATCCAACAAACTCATGCCAGTTCTCACTTGCTGCCGCTTTAACAATAGTACAATCAGCCTGTTCATCTATTTCAATGCCTTTAAATTCGGGCTTTATAATAATAGGTGATTCATTTTCGACAAGTAAGGTATTAAAACCTTCGCCTAAAATATAAAAAGAAGATAAGCCTAAAGTCGACAATGTGATTAAATCATCAATACAACTAGGGAAATAAGCTATAGGAGCTATAGATTCAACATTGAAGCTGTTGATTTTTTTTAGGGAAAAATTAGATATTGTTTTCATTTAGCTATTTTACATATAACGCCAATTTTTAGCAGCGTTAATTTCTAACTATTAAATTTAAAGAAGACTTCAATTACACCTGTTTGCGTACAGGCAGTTTTATAATATTAGCCATGTCATTATAATATTTGCTTTGATAATCTTCTTTATCAATATTCTCACTTTGATTAATAACAATCCCTTCAATAGGCGCATTAACCTGTTTCAGCATACGTAAACCTTGCGATATATGTTCACGCTTCGTTTTAGAACCATGAACAACATAAATAACACTATCTACAATTTTAGAAATAATCACCGCATCACTTACTGTATTTACAGGTGGCGTTTCAATAATAATTCTATCGTAAAAGTTCGAGAATACTTTGATCAACATACCAAAACGCTTCATTGATAAAAACGCCAATGGATTTGCGGGAGAAATACCTGACGTTAAAATATCTAACTTAAGGTTTTTATCTCTTACAATACATTCGTTTATTAAATGGGTTTTCGCGAGAAGGTTTGAAAGCCCAGGACGATGAATGTCTAAATTCAAATTCTTAGCTACCGTTGGATGGCGCAAATCAGCTTCAATCAGCAGTACTTTTTCCATTTCACTAAATGAGCGAGCTAAATGCAAAGCAACTGTTGATTTACCTTCGTTCGGAACCGATGAAGTAATAGCAATAACTTTAGGGGCTTTTTTCTTTCCATTGAATAATAAGGTAGTGCGTAAGGTTCTGATGGCTTCAGTAAACCTTGTATCTTTTAAATCTGAATGTGATTCGTTGCTATTATTGAGTTTAAACTTAGGTAATATCGCTAAAATATCAGCTTCTTGGAAGTTATCTAATTTACGTCTTGAGTTTAAGGTATCAACAAAAACTTCACGCATAATAATAAAAAGTGACAAAACCATAAGAGACAAAATAAAACCGAGTACGACATATAGTTTTTTCTTCGGTCCTACAGCTGATTTAGGTAAAATAGCTTTATCAATAAACTGTACATAGAAATTGGCTTTATACCCTCCCATAGCATCAGCTTCTTTAATTCGTATCAAGTAGTTACCGTAAAGCTCTTTGTTTGTATCCACTTCTCTTTGTAACTGAAAAAATTTGTTTTGTAGGCGGTTCAACCTTAAGAAGTCAGCTTTAGCTGTTTCTAATCTTTGTTTATTCACTGTAGCTTTTTGAATAGCTGATAAATAAAGCTTTTCAACTGAGATAATGATCTCACTAATTTGTAAATCAATTCTTGATTCTATCGACTCTAATTCAGCTTCAATGGCAATACGTTTTGGATGTTTAGGACCATAGCGTTTAGATAATTCAAATACCTTTCGTTCAACCACTTCTTGTGAACGACGTAATTGAATATAAGTTGAATGGTTACTGACTTCATTCAACTCCATTAGAACATTAAAATTATCTCGGTTATTTTGAATGTACTCGTAGGTGATCTTTAAATCATCTCTGTATTTTTCTGCTTTTAACGCAGAAGAAGTTAACTCTGTTAGTTCAGATCCAACCAAGCCAACAACACCTTTAATATCTATTATACCTTCAGCTTCTCTATATTCCTGAAGTGCTAACTCCGAGGCTTGTAATTTATTCCCTAATTCATATAGCTGATCGACTAGCCATTGCGATGTAGATTCTTTGGAGGCGCTAGAGATTTCATCTTGGTAAGCTAAATAGGTTTTACCTACTTCATTAGCTACTTGCTGAGATAACTCGGGGTAATATGATCTAAAGCTAATGTTCACTAACTCAGTATCATTAATTGGTTGAATTGTTAGCCGTGTTTGAAATTGACTAACAATAGCATCGTGTGACAAAGGTGCTTCATCTTTGTCTACTTCGGCTAAAAAAGGGAAGTTATGGTTGTATCGGTTGCTATAAAATTCGTCATGTTCAAATAGGTTAAGGTTGGTCAGCACTCTTTCTGCAAAATTTCTTGATTTTAATAACTCATATTGCGTTTTAACCTGCTCTTTACTGACATTAGATTCATTAAAAGCATTGTTAATTGAAAGGATATTTTTAGGTTGGTTATTACTTATTTGTAATGTAGCAGTGGCAGAATAAGTCGACTTTAATAAAGATACATAAAACCCTAAAGCTAGCGTCACAAGTAAGGTAGCAAATATAAGTTTCCAACGACGTGCCCATAACGGTTGTAACAATTCGCCTAAATCAATCTCTTCGTTCGAGGCGGAAAGATTCTCTTGATGATTATTTACGTTATTCAAAAGAAACTCTGCTCTACTTTTATTATATCGTCAGGCATTATTTGAGTCGCGACATTAGCATCAACGATAACCACTTTACCGTTAACTTTGCGAGTTATTGCCCAATTAGTTTTAGAGGCTCTTATTGATAAACCGCCAGCGACAGCTATAGCTTTATCAAACGTTAAGTTTTCTTGATAGGGATAACCGCCAGGACGGTTTACTTGCCCGTGAATATAAAAAGGCCGATATTGAACAACAGAAACAGATACCTGTGGAGAAATTAAATAGTCACCTAATAACCCCTGATAAATAACTCTTTCAAGTTCTTTTACAGAGAGGTCAACTACTTGTATATCTTTTAAAAAAGGAAAGGAGATAACGCCTGATTTATCAATGGTGATCTCGGTGGTTAAGTCTTCTTCACCATAAACGATAATTTGAATTTTATCGCCAGATCCCAACTTATAATTATTAGCAAGCACGAGCGGGCTAAATAATAATAGAAATATTAAACAACGCATATATAACCTGATGGTTTTTATTTTAATAATATTTATTAATGTTTGCTCAATACTGCATTCATAAATAGGTTTATTGGCCTATTACGATTCAGCTTTAATACAAACTTATTTTTCTCATTGACTATGAGTATCAGTTACTTGAACCTATATTTTGGAACAAGTTGTGTCAACAGTAACACTTTTGTAACAGAATGAGTAAATAAAATACGCTGAATAAAAGGAATGTACAGTGAGTTTTTTTCACTCACTGTAATAATATTAATTTGAAGGGTTATATTTCTTTAGTGAAGACTTTTGAATTACGTTGAAAGTTGTACATTTTCTTTTTACCTTCAGGCAATTTATCAATGGGCTGTTCAGTAAATCCTTTCTCTAAAAACCAATGGCCACTTACTGTGGTAAGTACAAATATTGAAGATAGCTTTTGCTCTTTAGCTAATTCTTCTAAGGTATTAATCAGCCTAAGTCCTCTGTTACCTTTACGGTAATCAGGGTGAATAGCAACACACGCGACTTCACCTGAATTCTCCTCTGGATAAGGATAAAGTGCTGCACACGCAATGATCACATCTTCTTTTTTGATCACGGTAAAACGAGATATCTCAACTTCTAAAAGCTCTCTTGAGCGTTTAACCAATATACCTTCAGCTTCTAATGGCGCTAGTAATTCTAAAATACCACCCACATCATCAATAGTTGCTGTAGATATTTGTTCTTGATGATCTTTAGCGATTAACGTCCCTGCACCATCTCGAGTGAATAACTCTTGAAGTAATGCACTGTCACTTTGATAGTTCAAACAGTGACAACGTTCTACGCCATTCTCACCACTTTGAATAATCGCACGCATCAATAATTGTTTAATAGGATCTGTGCTTATATCTAGTAGTCTTTTTACTGTGCTAACACCGCAGCTTTTAATTAGCTTACCACTTTCGTCAACGAGACCTTCATCATCAGTAAAGGTAATGAGTTTATCGGCTTTTAAAGAAATAGCCGTTTGAGTAGCTACATCTTCTAATGATAAATTAAAAACTTCGCCTGTAGATGAATAACCCACAGGAGATAACAAAACAATTGAACCGAAGTCCAATTGAGTATTTATACCTACAGTATCAATTCTTCTAACCGTGCCTGTATGTTTAAAATCGACACCGTTTTTAACGCCAATAGGTTTAGCAATAACAAAATTACCTGTGCTCACTCTTATTTGCGAGCCATGCATAGGCGAATTAACTAAACCCATGGTTAATAGTGCTTCAATATGAATACGTAGTGAACCTGTTGCATCTTTTACAGCTGATAAGGTTCCTGCATCGGTAATACGAATATTATCTTGCATCAATGGTTCTACATTTTGAAGCTTCATGCGTTCTTCAATTTGTGGTCTGGCACCATGTACCAAAACGAGCTTCACACCTAAACTTCTTAATAAGGCAATATCATGAATGATATTGGCAAAATTTGGATGTGTTACTGCTTCACCACCAAACATTAATACCACCGTTTTCCCACGGTGAGCATTGATGTAAGGTGCCGCGTTTCTAAACCATTTAACGTTATTTTCGCTATCGTTATGCATTTACAGAGTCACTACTTTTCTATTAACTTAACTTGTTTACGTTATGCACGTTGAACAAGATATTCCATTGCCACTTCATCATCAGGGTTTTTATGAGGACTTTGTTCACTGTCTTCAATAATATTATCTGCTAATGAACTTTTTTCGATAAGTGCAAAACCTAACTTATTGAAATATTCTGGGGCATAAGTCAGTACAATAATTTTTTGTAATTCGATTTCATAAGCGAATTGCAATAAGTATTGAACCATTGCTTGACCTTGACCTTGGTTATGGAATGCTTCATCAACCACAACTGAGCGTATTTCAGCTAAGCCTTTTTGGTAAATATAAAGTGATGCACTACCAACAACTTGACCATCAATCTCAGCCACAACAAAGTTTTGAATGTCGTGAATGATGTTGTCTCGGCTGCGTGGTAAAATTTCACCTTTCTCAGCCCAGTAAGCCACTATCTCAGCAATTTTATCTACATCAGACATACGAGCACGACGTACTGATAATGCTGCTGCAAGTTGTGCATTTAAACGTTGTTGAACTTGTTTTAATGCATGCTGAATTTGTACTTTACCTGGCGCACCTATCACTTGAGCATTTAAGCTCGCGTTTTCGCCTGACATAGTATCAAGAGCTTTCTGAACTTGACCTGGTGAAGTTCCACCTAATACTTCGCGCTTGTCTAAACAAGATTCAATTGATAAATACTGATAAACATCATTCTCAATTCTGTCACTAAACTCTTGTAACTGAGCAAGTGTAAAGTCTTCTAATGCATGACCTGCGTCAATAGCAGCTAGAACAGCTTCGCCAACAATATGATGGGCTTCACGGAACGGAATGTCTTTAGCTACTAAGTAATCAGCTAATTCTGTAGCGTTTGAATAACCTTGTTGTGCAGCAGCTAATGTACGTGAACGGTTTACTTTTAAACCATCAGCTACTAGAACAGCCATTTCCATCACTTCTAACCAAGTATCTAATGCATCAAACAAACCTTCTTTGTCTTCTTGCATATCTTTGTTATAAGCTAATGGTAAGCCTTTCATAGTAATTAACATACCCGCTAACGAACCGACAACACGACCTGCTTTACCACGAATGAGCTCACACGCATCAGGGTTTTTCTTTTGCGGCATTAGTGAAGAACCTGAGCTCACTAAATCACTCATTTCAACAAAGCCTGCTTCACCTGAGTTGTAAAAAATTAAATCTTCAGCAAAGCGCGACATATGCATCATGCTAATACTTGCTGTAGATAATAATTCAATTACGTGATCACGATCTGATACAGCGTCTAAACTGTTTAATGTGGCACGACGAAAACCTAAGTTGTTTGCTAATAAATCACGATCAATTGGGTAAGCTGTACCCGCTAATGCGCCTGAACCTAATGGTGAAGTGTCAAAACGATAGATAGCATCTTTTAAACGACCAATATCACGGTTAAACATTTCAACATAAGCTAAACACCAGTGACCAAAAGTTACAGGTTGAGCTCGTTGTAAATGAGTGTAGCCAGGTAATACCGTATCTTTTTCACGCTCTGCAAGTTCTAACAAGGCTTGTTGTAGAGAAACTAGAGCAAGTAATAATTCACCGCCCGTCTCTTTACACCAAAGTTTCAAATCAGTAGCTACTTGATCATTACGGCTACGACCTGTATGAAGTTTTTTACCTAAATCACCTGTCGCTTCAATTAGTTTAATTTCAACCCAGCTATGTATATCTTCAGCATCAGAGCTTAAAATTTGCTCTGGATCCGCTTCAACAGATACTTTTAATTCGTTAAGTGCTTCAACTAATCGTACATGCTCGTCTGCATTGATAACACCAACACTGTGAATAGCGCCAGCCCATGCAATTGAACCTACAATATCTTGCACTGCCATGCGGTAATCCACAGGCAGTGAGTCATTAAACTTTTTAAACTGTACGCTAGCTTCGCCTTTAAAACGGCCGCCCCATAATGCCATGCTTAGCTATCCTTATTTTCTGAAGGAGCAGCTAACTTACTGCCTTTTTGAGAAAGCGCAGTAATACGACTAGATAAGCTGAATAAACGGATAAAACCTTCAGCATGTTTTTGGTCGTATACATCATCAGCCCCAAATGTTGCAAACTCTTCTGAGTATAACGAGTTAGGCGAACGACGTTGAGTCACTTGCGCCATACCTTTATATAATTTAACAACAACATCACCTGTTAACTGTTCAGCAAAAGAAGCTGCGCCAGCAAGTTGTGCTTTAGCCAATGGAGTAAACCAACGACCATCGTATATTACGTGCGAAAATTCATGTCCAATTGACTCACGGTATTTTAATGACTCTTTATCTAAAATTAGAGTTTCTAATCCTTTGTAAGCTGCCATTAAGATTGTGCCACCTGGAGTTTCATAACAACCACGAGACTTCATACCAACTAAACGGTTTTCTACGATATCGATACGACCTACACCATGTGCAGCACCTTTATCGTTTAGGTACATTAATGCGTCATGAGCAGGTGAACCATTTTCAGTAAAGTCTTTACCGTCTACAGATACTAACTCACCTTTAAAGAAGCTTAATTCAACACGCTCTGCTTCATCAGGAGCATCCATTGGATCTACAGTCATAGTCCAAACTTCTTTAGACGGCTCACACCAAGGGTCTTCTAACTCACCACCTTCGTGAGAAATGTGCCATGCGTTAGCATCACGACTATAAATTTTTGTTAATGAAGCTGAACATGGAACATTACGCTCTGCTAAGTAATCTAATAAGTCTTCACGAGAAACCATGTCCCACTCACGCCATGGAGCAATAACAGTTAACTCTGGTGCTAATGCAGCAAAACAAGATTCAAAACGTACTTGGTCGTTACCTTTACCAGTACAACCGTGACATACAGCGTCAGCACCTACTTTTAAAGCAACTTCAACGTGTGCTTTAGCAATAACAGGACGAGCCATTGAAGTACCTAAAAGGTATTGGCCTTCATAAACTGCACCTGTTTTAAGAATTGGGTAAATATATTCTTTAACATATTCTTCTTTAAGATCTACAACGTGACATTCAGTAGCACCTGAAGCGATTGCTTTTTCTTGAATACCAACAAGCTCTTCTTCACCTTGGCCAACATCAGCACAAAATGCGATAACTTCACAACCTTCATAGTTTTCTTTCAACCATGGAATGATTGCTGATGTGTCTAAACCACCTGAGTATGCTAATACTATTTTTTTGATCTTTTTCTTTTCTGCTAAAGCCATTATATATTCCTTAATCTTTGTAATCGGCATTTATACGGCGTAAATGCCGAGTACGTGATTACAAACTGTTTAATTAAAATTTTGCTTTAATGAAGTTTACACAATGTAAGTTTCACTAAAAGTAATTTTTTTTGATTGAATACTGTTCGTCTGTCATTTGCCTCAAGAGCAAGAAAAAAGCACGGAATTGATAAGTATCAACGAGTACTTTTGCCGCAGCTATTGTGGCAAATAACAAGAACAGTGTTTAATCAACGAAGTAGAGTTACTAATACGGCTGCTTGAGCCCACATTCTGTTTTCTGCTTCTTGGAAAACCACTGACTTTTCTTTATCGTCAAATAGCTCTTCTGTGATTTCTTCACCCAAATGAGCTGGCTGACAATGCATAACTACATTTGCGCCCGCTTTTGCCATTAATGCGTGATTCACTTGATAAGGAGCAAATTTCTTTAAAATCTCTGCTTTTTTACTTGCGTCTTCATCACCCATAGAAACCCATGTATCCGTTGCAATAACATCTTGCGAACCAATAGCATTGATATCATGACTCAGTTCCATTTTAGAACCCGATGCTTTAGCAATGTTTTGTGCTTTATCGAACATCGCATCTGTTGGACCACAACCTTCAGGACAAATTAACGTAAAGTCCATTCCTATAGTTGCTGCCATTAGCATTAATGAATTTGATACGTTATTTCCGTCACCAATATAAGCAAATTTCACTTGGCTTAAATCATCAAAATTTTCTGATAAAGTAACAAAATCAGCTAATGATTGGCACGGATGATATAAATCACATAAAGCATTAATAACAGGTACGCTAGCGTGTTGTGCTAAACCTTCAATCGAGTCATTACTAAATACACGAGCAACAATAGCATCGGCATAACATGACAAGTTATTAGCATAATCACTAATACGTTCACGCTCACCTAACTTACCGTTTTGTTGACCTAGGTATAAAGCATGACCACCTAATTTATTGATGCCCATATCGAAACTTACATGAGTACGTAATGATGGTTTTTCAAAAAGCATTACCACAGATTTACCCGCTAAAGCTTGTGAATAGTCAGCAGGATTATTTTTGATTTTTTTAGCAAGCTCGATAAGTCCAAGCGTTTGCTCTTTGTTTAGCTGATCGTCAGCTAAAAAATTCTGTAAAGACATACAAGAAACCTTCTAAGTGTTATGCGACAGTCTATGACATTTCGCGCAATAAGTTATACAGTAATAAATAACCTGAGCTCAGGATAAATATGTTTAGTCAGCTAAAATACGGGTACCTACATTGTCACCTTTGATCAAGTTCACGATCTGTTCAGGAGACTTCCAACTGGCAACCGCGATACTTCGTCGTAACTGATTAGCAGCGAGTAATGCTGCATTTACTTTTGCTGTCATACCACCAGCAATAACACCTTGTTCAATAAGTTGGGCAGCTTGTTTGCTACCAAGTTCACTTAACCATTCACCTTCAGCGCCTTTTACGCCTGGTACATCAGTTAATAATAACAATTCTGCTTCTAATAATTGGCAAATAGCAACCGCTGCATCATCAGCATTTACATTCACTAATTCGCCATTATCTAACGCTCCTATTGAAGAAACAATAGGGAAAAAATTATTCGCTAACAATGTTGTTAATAATGCACTATTTTTAGGACTTGGATCGCCTACATTACCTAAAGTTGCATCGGCTAATGTACAGCTAACCATATCACCATCACCTAATGATAAGCCTACAGCCGATAGCTTTAATTCGTTTGCTACACCAACAATCGTTTTATTTACAAAACCTGCTAACGTGCCTGCAATAATAGGCATTTGTTCAGTGGGTGTAATACGCTTACCATCTTTTTTCTCAGTTTTGAAACCTGCTTGTGTTAGTTGTTTATCAACAGAACTACCACCACCGTGTACTAACACAATTTGTTGGTTTTCTAATGTTGATAATGCAACTAATAAAGCTTTTAGTGCTGAGGCTTTTTCAGGATCATGATCTAATATAGCCCCACCAATTTTTATCACTAATGGTTTAGCTATAGACGCTTGTACTGATAACGACATTATTTAACACCTACATTAGGGATTAAACCGTATTCGCTTGGTAACCCCATAATCAAGTTAGCACATTGAACCGCTTGTGATGCCGCACCTTTTAATAGGTTATCTATCGCAGTACTCACAACCACTACTTGTTTATCAGCATCATACTTCCAATGAATATCGGCGAAAGGTGTGTATGCTACGTTATCAATTTTTGGCCATGTTGCTGCGATACGTACTAATGGTTTGTCGTCGTAAGCATTATGATAAGCTTGATTAACTTGCTCTTCTGTTACGCCAGCTTTTAGTTGCAAAGTAACTGTTGATAATAAGCCACGCTTGTATGGTGCTAAATGTGGATTAAAAATAACTTGAGAGTTAGCTTCCTGACTAATTTCAGGCTGATGTCTGTGTTGTAAAATATTATAAGCCGTTAAGCTCACTTCATTAAAGCTAGTGCCTAAAGAAGCTTTACGTCCTGCACCCGATACACCACTAATACCATTTACAACAATCAATGAATTTTCTATATGTAAGTTGTTTGCTGTCATAGGCTTTAAGCCTAATAAACTCGCTGTTGGATAACAGCCTGGCACAGCAACAATTTTAGAATCAGCAAACGACTCATCTAACCATTCAACTAAACCATAGTTAGCTTGCTCTAAAGCCGCTAAATTTTTATGCTCGAAACCGTAATAGGCTGGGTAATCTGAAGCGTCTTTCAAACGAAAGCCACCTGATAAGTCGAGTACTTTTACACCTTCATCTAAAAAGATATTTGCCCACTCTGCGCTATACTCATGTGGTGTAGCAAAAAATACAGCGTCAATTTTCTCTTCTGCATTTTTAATATTTTCATCAAACCAAGCAGGAGAAAAGGCTTGTAAAGGTAAATCACAAATCCCTTGGTATTTTGCATGTAAGTCTGAAAATAATAATCCTTCAGATGAGCTATTTTCAGACACTAAAAGATGAACAATAGAGATTTTATTGTGAGCGGTTAATAAATTAATTAATTCTGCGCCAACGTAACCGCTAGCTCCAATAATTGCGACTTTCATATTATTCCTTAAAACCTTTTGATATTTGTAAAAACTAAACCAGAGATTAACATTTATTTTATCAAATAAAACAGGATGTTAAATAAGTATTTTGAAAAAAATGAAAGGAGATGAATTTTCTCTTTATATTTTTAAATAGCGTTCTTGATTTAGGTTATCTACACTAAAGAAACATGTTATCACCCGATAACTAGTTATGCAATAAATCAACATAACTACCCACGAAAAACATTTAAGATAAATCGTATGAAAAAATTGCCTAATTTTACTACAGCACTTAAAGAATTAATCTCAAGCCCATCTATAAGTTCAACTCAAGAGAAATGGGATCAAGGAAATAAAGAAATAATTCATTTACTAGCAGGTTGGTTTGAAGCTTTAGGTTTCAGCATTACTATTCAAAAAGTACCCAATACTCGCGATAAATATAATCTATTAGCAAAATTAGGCTCGGGCGAAGGTGGTTTATTGCTCGCAGGTCATAGTGACACTGTGCCTTTTGATGAGAATAGATGGCAATCAGATCCTTTCGCTATTATTGAAAAAGATGATAAGTTTTTTGGCTTAGGTACATGTGACATGAAAGGCTTTTTTGCTTTCATTCTACAAGCTTGTAAAGGCTTAGATGCAACCATGCTTAAAAAGCCGTTATACATACTCGCAACAGCTGATGAAGAAACAACTATGGCAGGTGCCCGTTTCTTTGCAGAATCTCAAGATATTAAACCTGACGTAGCCATTATTGGCGAGCCAACAAACTTAGTGCCTGTTGTTATGCATAAAGGACACATGTCTCACCGAATTAGTATTGAAGGTCAATCAGGTCATTCAAGTAAACCCAGTTTAGGTATCAACGCTATTGAAATAATGTACCAAGTGATTGGTGCCTTACTTACATTAAAAGAGCAATTATCAGTAAACTATAAAAATACTCAATTTGATGTTACTTCACCTACCCTAAATCTTGGCGCGATTAAAGGTGGCGATAATGCCAATAGAATATGTGGTCATTGTGATCTTGATATAGACATGCGTTCTTTGCCTGGTATGGCAGATGAAGAGTTAATTACTTGCCTAACAGATAGTTTGAAATCGTTAGCTGAAAAATATCCTGGTAGAATTAAGGTTAATGAATTACACCCAAGTTCACCTAGTTTTGAACAAAGCCAACCCAGCGACTTAATTGAAACAGCCGAGCACTTTTCGGGTCATAAATGCTGTGCAGTAAATTACGCAACTGAAGCCCCATTTATTCAGGGGTTAGGCTGTCAAACGATTGTGATGGGACCTGGCTCTATTGATCAGGCACATCAACCTAACGAATTCTTAGCTTTGTCAGAAATCACAAAAACTGAAAAACTACTGACTCAAATGATAAAGAAATATTGCTTAAAAGATTAGATACGAAGTTAGAAAGACTATTTTTAATATTGATAAGTCAAAGCACATCACTGAAGCGTTAAATAACAATAAATAGATAGATTTCTTATCTATTTATTCCACAGATTCTGATGTGCCTTAGTAGTAAAGTATTCATTCGCCAACCAATAACGAGGAATAAGATCATCTTTACTTCGTTCTGTATGATTGGAAGACAACAAACTTAAGATCTCATTCAGTCGTCCTTTGTCTATTGTTACAAGCTTTTTAGATACTTCTGTAAAGTGTAAATTGCGCTCTTTAGGCACCACAATATCTTGCCCGAAAGAAATAAAAGATAGATTACGTGTTGTTGTTCTACACAAAGGTGCTTCTGGATTATCAGGGTACAAACCTTTAACAATGGCATATTCATAACAATACTGTTTATCGCCTTGGGTATTTTCAGCAATATAAGTAACCCCGTAGCCTAAAGGAAAGGTTCCTGTGATCGCGTGCATCGCATCAACAACAATATGATGGCAAACGCCCTTCTCTGCATTTTTATACAATGCCTGATACACCTTAGGTAAAAGCGCGTAGTTGTAGTTTGATTTAGTTGATAAAACAATTGAGCTGTAAATTTGAGGAACTTTAAGTAAGTTTCCTATGCCTTTTTTAGGGTTAATACTGCCTTTTAATAATGTTTTAATAAAAAGTAGTTTTTGTTTTTCTTTTACATCAAAGTAATCTCGTTCTACTTTTAAGTTACCTACATATTTAGCGACACCAATTCCTTCAACAAGATATTTAATAGTTTCTCGGTAATCAATTTGCAGTAAACTTTTTCGGTCTTCTACACTCAGCACTCTAAAAGGATCTTCTTTACCGCTTTTTCCTTTTAAGATCAGCTGAGCATCAGGATGGTTATTTCCTATATCTTGTAATAGTGCGGCTTTTATCAGAGGAATTTTAACTTCCTCTACAAACCCTTTATAGGAGATAGGGTCAATTGAAGAGAAACGAGCATACTTTTCTGGAGGAATACCAGCTAAGCGTTCTTTAATATAAGGCTCTGAAATAGAGTTATCAATACATAACTTATCTAATACTCTTAAGCACAATACTGCTTTATACAGAGGTTTATTTAATTCATTAGATGCTGGAACTTTGCTAATATCGTTAGGACTTAGCAATTGTATTGTTGCTAATAAGCGAGCTGACTTACGGTTATCTTCGGTAAACGAATCACCTTCTGATAACAATAAAATATCTCGGCAAAGATTATCAAGTTGCGTATATCTTTGCTCTCGATATAAATCATGTCTAATTAAATCATTAGCATGATTTTTGACTCTACTTCTTGTATGACTTCTTACATCACTCTCTGCTTTATTTGACACTTCTTTTGCTGCAAGCTGTTGGATATTTGCGATATGAAAATACCCTACCGCTAATTGAAGCATAGATTCTTTTTTCGGATTTTTACCAAAAATTTGCTGTGAAAGGTTTTTCACACTCGTGGTAAAATTTGTATCTTGGCTAATACTTACAGCCATCTATTACATAAAATAATCATTTAACATCCTAAAAAATAAACATCTAAAGCTCACAAGCTTATTGCTGAGAGCCTTTTAATTTAACGGGTTGTTTTCTGTGTGCTAACCTTTTACAGATTATAGCTAAATCTGAATGTAAGCCTGCTGATGTTACATCTCTTCCTGCGCCAGCGCCTCTAATAATAAGCGGATTATCTTCATAACATTGGCTAATAATTTTAAAAATATTATCGCCAGGTGTCAGGTTTGCAAAAGCATCATTCTTAGGTAATACCTCTAAACTTACTTTCGCTTTAAGTTTATTACTCTCGCAAATAAAAGCCGCTACATAACGTATACAAGCATTTTGTTTATTCGCTTGTTCAAGCTTATCGGCAAAGTAGCTATCCAGTTGATTTAGGTTAGCTAAAAACTCAGTAATTGATAAACTTTGTAGGTTTTCAGGTACTAAGTTTTGACAGTCAATATCTTCTAAAGCTAATTCGAAACCGGCTAAACGCGCTAAAATTAATAACTTACGTTGTACGTCTCGACCTGACAAATCTTCACGCGGATCTGGTTCAGTAATGCCTTGCGCTAACGCTGACGTTAATAACTCAGAAAAAGGTACTGAGCCATCATAGGTTTCAAATAACCAAGATAATGTCCCTGAAAATATACCTGATATTTCTTTAATTGAATCACCACATTCTAACAAGTTATCGATCGCAAAATTAATAGGTAAACCAGCACCTACGGTTGTATTACCTAACCATAAACTATGATTATTCTTCGCTGTATTAAAAAGCTTATTGTATTGCTCTGTAGACGATGATGCTGCCCACTTATTGGCACCGATAACATGAATACCTTTTTCAAAAAATTCTTGGTATAACAAGCTAAAGTCTTCACTCGGCGTAATATCAACCACAATCAGTTCATCGTATGGGTGGTTAGATAACCATGATAATAAATCTTCTTTTTTGTACGGCGTAGCTTCTTTTTGAAAAAGCTCATAAGCTTGGGTTGCATCAATTCCATCACGACTAATAATGGCTTTTTTCGAACTAACTAATCCTACTAAATGAACATTCTCAAGTGCAGGTATACGCTCCATTTGTGCAGGTAACATTTCTAAGAAGCGTTCACCGATATTACCAACTCCAGCAATTACAACACCAATATGGCGAGCGTCTTTTGTCATATCATGATGAACATTATTCACCGTCTCGCCTGTACAAGAATGTGGTAAAACAGCAATTAAACTATGTTCGTTAGTCGAGCTAACTATATGCATAGTTTGGTAGTTTTTTAAGGCGCGTTTGAATTGAGCTTTTACATCACCATGCTTTGCCACTTCATGACCTACAATAGCGATGATAGAAACAGGCGTGAAAGATACTTCAGTATCATGACTTGCTAACCATTGGCTTAAAGCTTTTTGTCTGTTTTGCGTAATAACAATAAAGCCTGCATTGATATCAGAGCAAATAGCTGAAAATTGTTTAATGGCTTGTTCACCATACGAGCCTGTTAAGCTGACTGATTTCGCGATGATTAGGTCATTAAGATAAGTAACCGATAATTCAGATTTAGCAATTTGACCAAAGCGTCCCACTTCGGTGCCGCTAGTATTTGGATCAAAACTGCTAGCAATATGTAAGTGTGCACTATGATTTTCGAGCGGTTGTAGCGTTTTAGCATGCAATACAGGGTTGCCTAAACGTCCTAGCTCTCTTGCTACACCATTAGGTAAACGGTTTAGCTTTCTTGCTAGCGGAACAATACGTGGATCAGCACTGTAAATACCATCAACATCTGTCCATAAGGTGACATGTAATGCACCCACTAACGAGGCAACAATAGTTGCTGAGTAATCACTGCCATTACGACCTAAAGTACAGTTATCCCCTGCTGCATTTTTAGCAATGAAACCTGTAACTACGGCTAGCTTTTCGTTTTGTAATAAAACTGAAAATTGCTGCTGGCTTAAGCTATCGTCAACCACACAATCTTGGTCGTTATTAACAACAAGAAAGTCGCGCGCATCAACAAAGTAGCTTGGGCATACTCGCTCACTTAATATAGCTGACAATAAACGTGCTGACCATAACTCACCTAAAGCAAGAATGTTAGCTTCGTTTTTCTCGATATTTTTATCATCAGTAGGTGTATTAACGACCCAAGCTTTTAATAACTCGATGTCTTGTTCAAGTAATGTGATTAGCTGTTTTGAATGGCTTTTAAGTAAGGTATTAATCAGCAATTGCTGAGCTAATTGAAGCCCATGAATAGAAGCGTCAAGTTCAGCAGAAGCATCAAGTGCTTGTTGGTATATATTAACTAAAGCATCAGTCGTTTTACCATTAGCAGAAACCACTACAAAGTCATTAAGCTTACAATGGTTTTTAATAATGTTAACAACACGCTCGATACATTCGACGCTAGCTAAACTGCTGCCACCAAATTTATGTACATGAATAGCATGTTTTGCTAACTGATTATTTTCACTAACTAGTTGTTCTATTTCGTTTACTGATTTCATTTATACCAACAAGAATATTTAATTCTACAGCTGTTTATTTTTAGTGTTAACAACTGTAGATAAGTGATTATTATTTTTGGCAGGCTAAAAGCCCCTGCTCTAAATCTTCAATTAAGTCGTCTACGTATTCTATACCAACTGAAAGACGTACTAACGACTGTGTAATTCCCGCTTCTAGCTGAGCTGAAATTTCCATACCTGCATGTGTCATGGTTGATGGATGACTAATTAAACTTTCAACACCACCTAACGATTGCGCTAAGGTGAACATATTTAAGTTTTCAAATAATTTCTTAACGGCTTCAACACCACCTTTTACTTCAAAGCTCATCATAGCGCCAGCGCTTACTTGTTGCTTTTTAGCAATTTCGTAGCCAGGATGATCAGCTAAACCAGGATAATACACAACTTCTACCGCATCATTCTCATTCAAGAAATTTGCTATTTTATCGGCGTTTATTTGATGCTGTCTCATTCTTACTGGCAAAGTCTTCAAGCCACGTAAAGCAAGATAACTATCGAACGGTGATCCTGTAATACCAATACAGTTTGCCCACCAAGCGAGTTCATCACCTAAAGCTTCATCTTTAGTGACTAAAACACCACCGACCACATCACTATGACCATTAATATACTTAGTTGTTGAATGAAAAACGATATCAGCACCTAAAAGTAACGGCTTTTGTAAAAGTGGTGACATAAACGTATTGTCTACAGCAACCAAGGCACCAACGTCATGTGCTGCTTTTGTTACTTTTTCAATATCAACAATGCGTAATAATGGGTTACTTGGTGACTCGATTAACACCAACTTAGGTTTTTGTGTAAAAGCATCAGCTAAAGCTGCATCGTCATTTTGATCAACAATAATGAGTTTAAAGTTACCTTTTTTAGCCAAATGGGTAAACAATCTATAGCTGCCACCGTAACAATCATGAGGCACAACTAACAAATCATCAGTTGTTAGTAATTGGCAAATTAAATGCACTGCTGCCATACCTGTGCTGGTTACTATACCTTTAGTACCTTCTTCAAGCTCAGCTACTGCACCCGCAAAAGTTGCACGTGTTGGGTTTCCAGTACGTGAATAATCGTAATCACGCTTTTGGTTAAAGCCTTTTAATGCATACGTACTTGATAAATGTATTGCTGGCACTACACCAACATGTTGTTTATCGCTATTAATACCAGCCCTTGCCGCTATTGTTGCCATACTTTTCTTGGTCATTTTGACTCCAGCTGTGCGTACATTTTTAAATAGATGTTTAGATGTCTAAAACTCTAAACGCTTTACTATATTTGGTCAAGAAATTTTAGACTTCTAAACTTCTACACATTCGTTATTGACTCAAGGCTCACAAACAGTAAAATTGGTTTATTATCTATGTAATTGATTTTTACCTTCAATAACATGTTTCTTTATAAAAGGTGTAGAACTTATGGCAGAGTGGAATGACGAGTATATTAATCCATACGCCGAACACGGGAAAAAAAGCGAACAAGTAAAGAAGATCACTGTATCTATCCCTTTACGTGTTCTCAAGGTATTAACTGATGAGAGAACTCGTCGCCAAGTTAATAACCTTCGCCATGCAACTAACAGTGAATTATTATGTGAAGCATTTTTACATGCTTTTACTGGTCAACCTTTACCAGACGATAACGATTTAGCTAAAGACAATAATGAGAAGTTACCTGCAAGTGTTCGTAAAATACTTGAAGCTAAAGGTATTACTGACTTTAGTGCTTATGATACTGAAGATGATTAAGCACAAAAGTTTACAAGGGTAACGCGAGTAACCCTTGTTTTTCAGCAATTTCGTTAATCACTTTTTTCACTTTAATTGATATATAGCCTGATAATACTTTGGGCTGTTTATCTAGTAACTCCATTTCAGCATCTGTTATCGCGATAAGACACTTTAACTGAGTTTGATTGATGTAAAGCATTACATCATCAGAGATCTCGGTTTTATCATCACTACTCTCAAGCGCCAATTGTTGCAGGTATTCATCATTACCTACTAAGATCATATTTAGTTGGGTAATGTTGTTTTCATCTTCATACCAACCCGCCGCCAACGTTTGAAAATTAACTTGAGCTTCTTGCTTGTTCACCACACTCGTTAATTTGTTATAGCGTTTTGCTAAACTTTCACTGGTACTAATAGTTATAGGTAACGTTTCTTCCATTACTCAATACTTTACGTTGATGTATACCTAGCTCTATTATATACAAAACAATTAATTTTTTTGCTACTTAACCTGAACTCTGGATAATGGGTTTTGTAATACATTGATTTTAAATGCTTTATAAGTAAATTATTGCAACACCATTTGTTTAAATGATTTATTACTCTCCTAATGTTGGAATTTAATTCTATAACAAGGCATTTTTCTTGACTAATAGCTGGCTATTAGCAATAAAAATACAGTTTTTTTATTCCCGATAAAAACTAAGTACCTGCATCCATGCAGGCAACGACGTTAGAGGGTTAAATAACAATATTAGGCATAACTGCTTATCCAGAGTTCAGGTTACTTATGCATGAGCATTGATAGATGAATTTTATTTAGAGCCCTAAGACCAAAACCCGAAAATATATTATTCAGATTTAATACAAATAAAAAGGGCTTACGCCCTTAATTATATTTACAACTAATCACACGGTTTGGTGATGTCTAAAGCATATAGTTTTCCGGATATTCTAAAGCAGCTACACCTGAATCTACCGCAGCTTTAGCAACTGCTTGAGCTACATTAGCACATAAGCGAGGATCCATAGGCTTAGGTATGATGTATTCTTTACCAAAGACTAAGCTAGTTACGCCACTTGCATCTAATACTTTTTGAGGCACTTCTTCTTTAGCTAAGGCTCTTATTGCATGTACTGCGGCAATTTTCATTTCATCATTTATTGTTCTAGCACGAACATCTAACGCACCACGGAAAATAAACGGGAAACATAAAACGTTGTTTACCTGGTTAGGATAATCTGAACGCCCTGTCGCTATAATAATATCGTTGCGTGCCGCATGGGCAAGTTCAGGTTTTATTTCCGGATCTGGGTTTGAGCAAGCAAATATAACAGGATTGTTTGCCATCATTTTTACATGTTCAGCTGTTAATAAGTTCGGTCCTGAAACACCAACAAATACATCAGCACCATCAATGGCATCTTCTAATGTTCTCTTGTCAGTATTGTTAGCGAATAGCTTTTTGTATTCATTTAAATTATCACGTCGAGTATGAATAACCCCTTTAGTATCCAACATGTATATTTGTTCACGCTGAGCTCCACATTTAATAAGAAGCTCCATACAAGCGATAGCTGCAGCACCCGCGCCTAAACAAACAATTCGAGCTGATGATATATCTTTACCTTGTATTTCTAATGCATTGATCATACCTGCCGCTGTTACTATAGCCGTGCCATGTTGATCATCGTGAAACACTGGTATTTTACAGCGTTCTATCAAGGCTTTTTCAATCACAAAACATTCTGGCGCTTTAATATCTTCTAAATTAATACCACCAAAACTGTCAGCAATATTAGCTACTGTGTTAATAAATTCTTCAACGGTATTATGCTTTACTTCAATATCAAAAGAGTCAATATTAGCAAAACGTTTAAATAATAATGCTTTACCTTCCATTACAGGTTTTGACGCCATAGGCCCTAAGTTGCCTAAACCTAAAATTGCTGTGCCATTAGTGATAACGGCAACGGTATTACCTTTACCTGTATATTTGTAAACATCGTCAGGGTTTTTCGCAATTTCTCTTACAGGTTCCGCAACACCAGGGCTATAAGCTAATGATAAATCTAGGCTAGTTTCTGCTGCTGTTGTAAGTTCTACACTAATTTTACCCGGAGTTGGATATTGATGATAATCAAGTGCTTGTTGGCGAAAGTCTGTCATTGAATGTCCTAATTATAAAAGTGGGATGTAATATTACATACTAAGGTACAAAAATTACGGTTTATTATTATCTGAATAAAATAACACGAAAAATCACCAATGACCCTGTAATTTAAATAGTGTTTCACTATATACAATACTTATAAACTCTATAGAACCCATAATTACAACCTTACCTTCACTGCAGGCTTCTATTTATAAGCTTCTATACCAATTTGATTAATTAAGTGATCTACTTTTTTCATTAGGAAAAATGAATAATTACAATGCATAAAACTTAGTAAGTAACCTGAACTCTGAATAATGGGTTTTGTAAAATAGTGATTTTCAATACTTTATAAGTAAATTATTGCAACACCATTTGTTTAAATGATTTATTACTCTCCTAATGTTGGAATTTAATTCTATAACAAGAACATTTTTCTTGACTAATAGCTGGCTATTAGCAATAAAAATACAGTTTTTTTATTCCCGATAAAAACTAAGTACCTGCATCCATTCAGGCAACGACGTTAGAGGGGTAAATAACAATATTAGACATAACTGCTTATCCAGAGTTCAGGTTAAGTAATTATTCTACTGATAAATTTTAGGCATAAAAAAAGCCACTCAAATGAGTAGCTTTTTGAAGATGAAGAACAGTTTAACTATTCATCAAATGGATTAACTAAAATAATCGTTTCGTTACGGTCTGGCCCAGTAGAGATAATATCAACTGGAACACCTGTAATTTCTTCAATACGCTTAATGTAAGCAATAGCATTAGCTGGAAGATTTTCACGCTTAGTTACACCTGCAGTTTGTTCACTCCAACCTGGTAGAGTTTCATAAACTGGTGTAATTTCTTCGTAGCCTTCTGCAGCTGTAGGAGAAACAGTAATAATTTCACCTGAAGGTTTCTTATAACCTGTACAGATTTTAAGTTCTTTCAAACCATCTAGTACGTCAAGCTTAGTTAAACAAAAGCCTGTGATACTATTAATTTGAACAGCACGATGCATTGCTACGGCATCAAACCAGCCACAACGACGCTCACGACCTGTAGTAGCACCAAATTCATGGCCTACAGTTCCTAAGTGCTCACCTATTTCATCATCTAATTCCGTAGGGAATGGACCTGAACCAACACGTGTAGTGTAAGCTTTGGTAATACCTAGAATATAATCAAGGTTACGAGGACCAAAACCACAACCAGTAGAAACACCACCCGCTGTTGTATTAGATGAAGTTACATAAGGGTATGTACCGTGATCGATATCTAATAAAGTACCTTGAGCACCTTCAAACATAATAGACTCGCCTGCTTTACGCGATTGGTCTAAAAGTTCAGGGATATCAGCAATCATATTAATGATTACGTCACGAACAGCTAATGCATCAGCAAGTACTTCTTCGTAGCTTACTGCTTCAACTTTATAATACTGAGTTAATGCAAAGTTATGGTATTCCATAATTTCTTTTAACTTTTCAGCAAATGTTTCAGCATTGATTAGATCACCAACACGTAAACCTCTACGAGCTACTTTATCTTCATACGCTGGACCAATACCACGACCTGTAGTACCAATCGGCTTATTACCACGGGCAATTTCACGAGCTGCATCTAAAGCATTGTGATAAGGAAGAATTAGAGGACAAGCATCACTAATTAATAGACGCTCTCTAACCGGTACACCGCGATCTTCTAACATGCCGATTTCAGTCATTAATGCTTTTGGACATAAAACAACACCGTTACCAATTAAACATTTCACGTTTTCACGTAAAACACCTGATGGTATTAAATGTAATACTGTTTTTTGACCGTCGATAACTAAAGTGTGACCCGCATTGTGCCCACCTTGATAACGAACTACGTATTTAGCTTTATCTGTAAGTAAGTCAACTACCTTACCTTTACCTTCGTCACCCCATTGAGTGCCTAGAACTACAACGTTTTTACCCATGTTAGAAAATTTTTAATAGAAAAAATTAGGCGAGGATTCTATCAAATATGAAAACACAGTCCAAGCACTAAATGGCAGTTTTCCTGAAGATGATAAAATAAACAAAATAATATTTATTAGAATTAAAGGTTATAACTTGTAAATTGAACAAGTTATGTGAAGTATTTAACCTATTGACGCCATTTACCTTTGCTAAGATAAATTAATTATTTATTGATGAATAAATCTAATTTTGAATAAAAATTTAAAAACATATTAAAAAGAGGAAAGTCAGAAAATATTGAATGTAGCTCTATATCCAATTAGTTTTATCTTTATTTACTAGCACAAGTGATTGAGTATCAAATGGCACCACGCCAATTTTTTTTCAGCTCGAAGCCTACTTCTTTATATAAAAAGCTTATTTGTTAAATAAATCATATTTTTGTAGTTAAGTTAATTAACCTGAACTCGATGTATGGACTCCACCACTCTACAGTTATAGATTGGTGTCGACTAAAACAAAAGGAGTCCATACATGAGTAAGCGTACAATAATATCACTCGACTTAGCAAAAAAGTAATTCAAGTATGTAAAGTAAACAAGCACGGTGAGATCTTATTCAATAAAGTCATGTCGCCGCAAAAGACTAAAGAACTACTCGCTAACTCACTACCCTGCGTAGTAGCAATGGAAGGTTGTGCTAGTTTTCACTATTGGGCCAGAACAGCAGAGTCTTTTGGTCACGAAGTTAAAGGAATGGCCCCTAAAAAAGTAAAACCTTATATCAGCAATCAAAAGACGGATGCCAATGATGCCGTTGGAATTGCTGTAGCCTCAGCTCAATTAGGTATGACCTTTTGCCAAGTAAAAACATTATCGCAACAAAACATTCAGGCAATTCAGACTAGTCGAAAATGGTTTGACCGAGCAACAACGTCACTAGGAAATCATATTCGAGCTTTATGCTTTGAATACGGAGCAACAATTCCTTTTGGTAAAAAATCATTGAGAGAATCTATTAGTTATTTTATCTCTCCAGAATCTAGTCATTTACCCATACCTATAAAACAATTACTCATGATTTTGTGGCAGTAATATCAAACAACAGAAAATCATTATCAAGCAATCACATTACAACTAAAGCAATTAGTTAATCAATCTGAGCCATGTAAGCGATTGATGAAGCTCGAAGGTGTTAGTTATATAGGTGCTGCTGGTTTAATTTCATGCTTAGGTGATGGTAAAAGTTTCAAAAAGGGTCGTCATGCCTCAGTTTATGTTGGCTTGACACCAAAACAACATAGTAGTGGTGGTAAGGTCGTCATGGTTGGCATAGACAAACATGGGGGGAGATAAACTGCTTCGTTCAATCCTCTACCAAGGTGCACTTTCGGTGATTTCCAGGTTACCATCCGAACCCAAAATGTATAAACAACAATGGCTCATTGCTTTAGTTAAGCGAGTAGGTATTAAACGAGCCTGTGTTGCGTTTATGAATAAAACGGTGCGCACAGCGTGGGCATTACTCAATTACGGTACAGAATATAAAATCCAAGCAGTATAAGTTAAAGTTTCAAAAAAGTTCAGCAAAATGCATTAACAAATAGGTAAGACCAACCTTCTGAAAACCTGTTTAAACCGACAGCGTTAATAACGCTACTATTTCGATTAGGACAGAGGGTGCGAATAGATCACTGGTTAGAAGATAGCTTCTTCAATTAAAAACCGTATATACGTGCGCATCTAATCTTTTTGTAAAAGCAGTTGCTAAACAGGTGGAGTCCATATACGGTTTAAGATGCTTTAAATTCATAGAAATTATGACTAATAAAATTTAACTTATACGCTAGCTTGATAGTTTTTCTTTCTTCAAGGCAGATTTCGCGTCAATAGCTAGCCTATTACAAGTAAATTTAACAATGAAGCAAGTAAAATCAGCTGTTAGAGAAGGATATATTAAGCCGAGATCAGGTTAGTTATAAATATTGAATGTTACAGAAGGAATAAAGATAGGTAGCCATGTGCTGACTTGTTCTTTCACGTCTAACGTTAGGTTATATTCGCTATTAAAGCTTCGTGTATCATCATCTAAGCCCTCACGCGCTAATGTAAAACATAAGTCTCCGTTACCCTAACCCAAGCATTAATTTAAACCTTTACCTTAACCTAAGCCTTTAAGCTCCTATTCACTGACTATGGATTTATACATTTTAGAGCAAAAAAAAGGCCATGATAAATCATGGCCTTTGATAACATTAACAATAACTTAAATGTTATTTAGTTGATGTTGGATTCTTTAAGTAGTGGAAGAAATCACTATCAGGTTTAATTACCATGATGTCATTCTTACTATTAAAGCTGTTCTCATAAGCCTCTAAACTTCTGAAGAACTTATAGAAATCTGCATCTTGAGTATAAGAGTCAGCATAAACCTTAGCGGCTGAAGCGTCACCACTACCTCGAATTTCAAAAGAGTTCTTTTGTGCCGTAGCTAACATTACTGTTACTTTAGCATCAATAGTTGCACGAATAATTTCAGACTGTTCTTGACCTTGAGAGCGATGCTCTTTAGCCACTGCAGTACGTTCAGCACGCATACGATCATAAATTGATGCACTTACCTCTGCAGGTAGGTTTATCGCTTTAATTCGTACATCAATAACTTCGATACCCAAGTCTTCTCTACTACTTTTAGCGCTAACAAGTGCTTTTTCCATAATAGAGTCACGATCACCTGAAACAATTTCTTTAATTGTTCTTGAACCAAACTCAGTTCTTAAACCATTATTTACTTTCTGTTTTAAAAGCGCTCTTGCATTATCGATTGAGCCAGTTGTACGTAAGTAATATGTAGAAAAATCTACAATACGCCACTTAACAAATGAATCAACAATCACATCTTTCTTTTCAGAAGTAACAAAGCGATCTGCACCTTCATCAAGTGTTTGTATGCGAGCATCAATTTTTTTCACTGTGTTAATCAGTGGGAATTTCAAATGAAGTCCTGGTTCATATACCAGCATTTCGCCAGTCGCATCTCTTTTGATTTTAGAGAATTGAAATACAATACCGCGTTGCCCTTCAGAAACTACAAACACTGAAGAAACTGTCAGCAAAAATAATGCTGCCACAATAGCAATAATAAAGTTTTTCATCGCTTAGTTTCTCCCACTGTTAAAACGGTCAGCACGATTACTATTTGTTGTAGTAGACGGGCTTCTTGTTACAGGCTGTTGCGTGTTAGGTTGCGACGTTGCACTGTTCGGTTGTGTTGATTGTTGCTGAATAATTTTATCTAATGGTAAGTACATCATGTTATTACCACCATCAACATCAACCATCACTTTACTTGTGTTAGCGTATACTTTTTCCATTGTTGCAAGGTACATACGTTCTCTTGTTACAATAGGAGCCGCTTGATACTCAGGAAGTAGTTTATTAAATTTCGCTACATCACCTTCAGCATCTAATACGATTTGCTCTTTATAAGCTAAAGCTTCTTGTTCCATACGCTTAACTCGACCACGAGCTATTGGCTCAATACCACGAGCATAAGCTTCAGCTTCACGTAAATAACGTACTTCATCTTCTTGTGCTGAAATAGCATCATCGAATGCATCTTTAACTTCTTCAGGAGGACGTGCATCTTTAAAGTTAACATCAACAATAATTAAACCTAAGTTATAAGGTTCAATAATACTTTCTAATTCAGTCCAAACAGATTGTCTTACAATTTCACGACCACTTGTTAATACATCATCCATTTTAGAATGACCCACAACATAACGTAATGCGCTGTCTAATGATTGACTTAAGCTATCGTCAGCATTAGTTACACTAAATACATAATTACGTGCATTAACTACACGATATTGTATTTGCATTTCTACACGCACAACATTTTCATCTTGCGTTAGCATAAAGCCTGAAGCAGGTAAGTTTCTTGTTGTTTGAATATCAACAGGAATGACTCTGTCAACAAATGTCCATTTCCAACGAAGACCTGGTTCTACATTACCCGTATATTGACCAAATCGTAATACAATGCCTTGCTCTGCTTCTTTAATGGTATAAAAACCACTAAATACATAAACAAGTACTGCAACGATCACAGCTAAACTAATACCAATACTAGAGAAGTTTTTACCTGGCTTGCCACCTGATGATTTACCACCAAATATGCCGCCAAACTTATTACCTAAGTCTTTAAATAAGTCATCTAGATCAGGTGGTCCTTGATTTTTGCCACCTTTATTTTTCCAGGGGTCTTTATCATCTTTCCCCGGTTCATTCCAAGCCATGTTGCTCTCCAGTAAATACAATTGCTGCTAATATATCAGTCTGTTAATCTATGATAAAGCCTTCTATTGCAGCCTTATCTTGTTTTAATAATCTATTCCACTCACGACTAGGTAATTTTATATCAAGTATACAGTTACCTTCCTCGTCATATGATTCATTTGTAATGCAATTTAAGGTATATAAAATACCACGTAATTTCCCTTCATGAGGGGGTATTGTTAGCTTTTGTGTAACAATTTCTCTGCCTAAACGCTCTGCTAAAGCTTCAAACAATAATTCAATTCCAATACCTGCATGAGCTGAAAGCCACACACGTATAGGCATACCTGTATCATCTCTATCGATTCGAGGTTCAATATCATCTAACTTATCAATTTTATTACAAATTAATAGTTGTGGTACATCGCCCGCTTCAATTTCTGTTAATACATGTTGAACTTGGTCAATATTTTCAGAACGCCTTTCATCTGCAATATCTATTACATGTAAAAGTAGTTCAGCTTCACGAGTTTCTGTTAACGTTGCTTTAAAAGCATCAACAAGATCATGAGGTAAATGTCTTATAAAACCAACGGTATCTGCCAAAATCACACGACCCACGTCTTCAACTTCAATTTTTCTTAAGGTTGGATCGAGTGTTGCGAATAATTGGTCAGCGGCATAAACATCAGCATTAGTAATGTGATTGAATAATGTTGATTTGCCCGCATTGGTATACCCTACAAGTGAAATAGTAGGAATTTCAGCCCGAGTTCTTGCTCTACGGCCTTGTTGTCTTTGACGTTCCACTTTTTCTAAACGTTTGCGAATATTGGTCATACGCTCACGTAATAAACGTCTATCGGTTTCTAGCTGCGTTTCCCCTGGACCTCTTAAGCCAACACCACCTTTTTGTCTTTCTAAGTGAGTCCAGCCTCGGATAAGTCGAGTGCTCATGTGTCTAAGTTGCGCTAATTCAACCTGCAACTTACCTTCATGAGTACGCGCTCTTTGCGCAAAGATATCAAGTATCAGCGTAGTTCTATCAATAACACGGCATTGACAAAATGCTTCAACATTTTTTTCTTGGGAAGGAGACAGTGTATGATTAAATAAAATAACATTAGCTTCGAACAAACGAACAGCTTCTGCTATTTCTTCAACTTTACCACTACCTACAAAAAATTTAACATGTGGTTTATCGCGCTTTCCTTTAACAACCGTTAAGGCTGTAACACCCGCAGAACTTACAAGCATTTCAAACTCTTGTAAGTCTTCACGAGCATTATCATCAGGAAAGTCGACATGAACAAGTACGGCTTTTTCGCCAGCTTGGTAACGATCAAACAATAGAAAAATACCTGTTGATTAGATTATAGCGACAAGAAAAAAACTCAGAAATCATTAACATTTAAAAACGTTCAACTGAGTTTTTTGAAGGAAATTTTGGATAAATTAATATATTCAATTCTACAGCGAGTCTTCAAGTTTCGAATATCTACAACAATTTTAGCAATTAACTTCATTAATCTTGTGAATCTGATGATTCAGACGCTACCGGAGCAGTATTCACAGCGCGTGAAGGTACTACAGTAGATATTGCATGTTTGTAAACCATTTGGCTTACAGTGTTTTTAAGTAAAATTACGAATTGATCAAATGATTCAACTTGTCCTTGTAATTTTATACCATTAACTAAGTATATTGCTACAGGAATGCGATCACGTCGTAAAGCATTCAAAAACGGGTCTTGTAACGATTGCCCCTTTGCCATTTTGTGGCCCTCTTTTTATTTTTGTTTAAGTTATTTTATTTCTGCACATTATGGCTTACTTTAAGCCAAGTTATTAATTATACATCAATATTTAAAGTTTTTTTACGATTGATATAATTTGTTGCAAATTAGATTCATCTTCCATCGTAAGGTTCACTGCTTTTTCCCAGCTACGTAGCCATGTTAATTGACGTTTCGCCAGCTGACGCGTTGCACATACGCCTCTAAAAATCATCTCTTCGTGATCATAATCCCCATCTAAATATTGCCACATTTGACGATAACCAACACATCTAATGGAAGGTAAATCGATATGCAAATCTGATCGTTGTTTTAGCTTAACGACCTCGTTTTCAAAACCTTGAGCGATCATTTGATTAAATCGCAATTCAATTCGGTCGTGTAAAATGGTGCGATTTTTAGGTGTTAAAGCAAACTGTAATACATTGCCTTTTAACGTTTCACCTTTAACAGCAGTTAACTCTGTTAACGTTTTTCCTGTTACGCGATAAACCTCTAACGCGCGGGATAATCGTTGCGGATCATTTTTATGTATTCTCGCCGCCGATACAGGGTCGATTTGCGCTAACTCTTGATAAAGCGCGTCCCAACCTTTTTCAGCGACTTCAGCCTCAATATCACTTCTTACTTTAGCATCAGCTGCAGGTAACGGTGATATACCTTCTATAAGACTTTTAAAGTACATCATAGTTCCACCGACAAGCACTGGAATTCTATTATTCTGATGCGATTGCTCAATAGCTTTTAGCGCATCATGGCAAAAGTCAGATGCAGAGTAACTTTCAGCTGCATCTATCATATTAATTAATTGATGTGGGTACTCGGCTAGCTCTTCCGCTGTTGGTTTTGCTGTGCCTATGTCCATGTCTTTGTAAACTAATGCGGAGTCAACACTAATAATATCTACAGGTAAATGGTCTTGTAGCCCCATGGCTAAAGCTGTTTTACCTGAGGCGGTTGGCCCCATAATACAAATGATGGGTAATGATGTATTTGTATCGGTTGTGCTTTGTGTCATTTTAACGCCATCATTTAAAGGTAAGTTACATCAATTGCTCTAATTCAGATGTAAGGTCTACAGGGGTAGAATTCAAGAGGAGTAATTGATCTATTACGTTTGATTGCGAATTTTTCAATCTATTGAACAAAGTATGGGTAATTTCTGTTGTATAACTACTGGGTTGTAATAAGGAAATAACCGCCAATAGCCAATCAGCTTCAGTTAACTCATTGGCTTCATTACGCTTGAATACCGCATCAATTATGTGTGAGAAGCTGTTCGTTACGTCTTTATTACGTAAAAGTGCAGGAAATTGTCTAATTTGAATCGCGTTATTATTTACAATATTAACAATAATGCCCAAACGTTCGAAGTATGATTGGTTTAATTCTAAAAATTGTAACTGAATCTTATCTAGCTCTATTTTCACTGGCAACAATAACGGTTGGCTTACAAAACCTGCGTCCCATTTTGATTGTAATTCACCAATACAAACATTAGCTTCTAATTTTGCTAAAGATAATAGCCTTAGTTCTTTATTGAATAATACTAAGGCATGAGTATCTTGCACAATATGCAGTACAGACAAGTTATCAATTACATTACCTAAAATACCCGTCGAGCTATTATTTTCTTCAGAGTGAGAGTTGTTATTTAGCTGTGAATCATCACTATGAACATTACCTGTACTATGGTTTGAAGCAGCTGAACCTGACAGCTCTCCGCCTTTTTGTTCAGCATCATTACTCATTAACTGATAATAAGCATTTTGTTGTTTAGTTGATAGTCTAGCACTTTGATTACCTGAGTAAGAAGGTGAATATTGAGCTCGGCTCGCTTCACCTACATACGATAAAGGCTTTATGTAACTTTGTGCTTCTTGTTCAACTGGCTCTGCTTGATGAGCTTGATGCAGACTATTTGCTTGATAAGGGGGTTCACGGTTAACCGATTCATAAGTACCTTGATCATGTAATTCATTTAACGAGGCTTGAACAACACCTTCATCCAGTAATGCTCTTTGACAAACAGAAAAAATAAAGTCGTGAATATATCGACCTTGATGAAATCTTACTTCGTGCTTAGCAGGGTGAACGTTTACGTCAACATCGCGATGATTTAACGTTAAAAACAGTACAAATGCGGGATAAGTATCTAGTGGTAATAAGTCGCTATAAGCTTGTCTAATCGCATGATTGATCAACTTATCACGCATCATACGACCATTTACATAGCTGTAACAAAGATCATTTTGATTGCGCGCAAAACTGGGTTTAGCTAACCAACCACTAAAATGTAAATCGTCGTGCTGACATTCAACTTCGATTGCGTGCTCAATAAACTTTTGACCACAAATTTGAGCAACACGTTTAGCACATTGCGCTTTAGTATTAGCCGCTCGATATTGGCGAATAATTTTATCGTTATGCATAAGCACAAACGTGACATCTAGGCAGGCAAGTGCGATACGCTTTATCACTTCTTCAATATGTGTAAATTCGGTTTTATCGGTTCGTAAAAACTTGCGTCGAGCAGGTGTATTAAAAAACAAATCTTGCACATCAATAGTTGTGCCTGTTGGATGTGCCGCAGGTTTTATATCAACTGCCATATCTCGACCTTCAGCAGAAGCTTGCCATGCTGATTCTTGGTCGGCAGGTTTAGACGTTAACGTAAGTCGAGATACTGAACTGATAGAAGCTAAAGCCTCGCCTCTAAAACCTAAACTGCTAATACCTTCAAGATCATTAAGGGTTTTAATTTTACTGGTTGCGTGTCGACTTAAGGCTAAAGCGAGCTCGGCTTTCGATATACCACTGCCGTTGTCGCTTATTTTAATTCGTTTAGCGCCCCCCTTTTCAATTTGAATTTTAATGTTAGTAGCGCCAGCATCTAGGCTGTTTTCAACTAATTCTTTAATAACAGAGGCGGGTCTTTCTACAACTTCACCTGCTGCAATTTGGTTTGCCAATTGGGCAGGTAATATTTCTATAGACATGAGGGTTATTCAGCTCGGGGAATAGTAAGTACTTGGCCAATTTTAATGACATTAGATCTGAGGTTATTTTTGTTCTTTAAGCTCGTAACCGACACTTTATAACGCTGAGCAATAGTACTTAACGACTCACCTCGGCGTATTTTGTGCTGATGTAAACGCGTTGAAGCATACAAACTGCCATCTGGTGGGTTACTTCCAAAATAAGAATCGACCGCTGTGTAAATAGCGCGGGCAAGCTTTTGTTGATGCATTGAGCTTGTTAAATTTCGCTCTTCTTGCGGATTTGAAATGAAGCCCGTTTCAATAAGTACTGATGGAATGTCTGACGATTTTAATACCGCTAAACTCAAACCTTCAGGTTTTGACTTATGCATTTTAGTGACTTTTTTCAACTGCTTAATTACATGTTCAGCAAAAGTATAACTACTGCCCATGGTATGTTCTTTTTTCATATCAGCTAACGTAAAAGCTAAGTTTTTATCTGTGGTTTTTCTAATCGTTTCGCCCGCACCACCTAATAACTCAGACTCTTTTTGACGGTTAGCGATCCAACGCGTAAATTCAGAATTAGCACGACGGGTTGATTGAACAAGTACCGAAGCACCGTGAGGCTGGGTTGAGGTAAAAGCATCAGCATGAATTGAGATCAATAAATCAGCTTTGTTCTTTCTCGCGAGTTCTATTTTTCGGTTGTGATTAACATAATAATCACCTGTTCTGATCATAACCGCTTTTAAACCCGCGCGATTATTAATTAGACGCTCTAGTTTTTTAGCAATACTTAAGGTCACTTTTTTTTCATAAGTACCGCGTGCACCAATCGAACCTGGATCTTCACCACCATGTCCTGCAACAATTGCGATAACAATATCTCTTTGACTGGCAACGGGTTCTCTTTTAACGACAGGTGCTTGATTATCGTTATCATAAATATCAAGAACCAATCGGTCACCATAAGTTCCAGCAGGAGCTAAAGGAAAAACTGACAGTTGGTAATTATCGGCAAGCTCTAAAACCAGACGGGTTGAACCATCTTTTTTAGTACCACTTGTACGAATAACTTTGATGCGCTTATCATCTTTTAACAAGCCGTTTAATGATACTGATGACTTGCTATTAGCAAAGTCGATAACTAAACGTTGCGGTTTAGACAAACTAAAATAGGTAAACTCAGGCTTTGCTGATAAATCAAAAACAACACGCGTACTTTCTGGCGCAGGCCAAACACGAATACCTTCTATTTTATTCGCCGCATAAACTTGAGACGTAAATATGCTTAAAAAAGTAATGAATAAAATAAAATGTTTTTTGGTTACAGCAAAAAGCATGGAGTTCCTATAAACAAGTGTTAAGTGGTTGATTGGGCAGTTCTAACATTTTATCTACTAATAATTGTGATAACTCTGTTTTCGACTCAAGGGTAATTTGTCGTTGCGAACCTACATATTCAATAGTAATAATTAAATCAGGTTTAGGTAATAAACCTTCACCTTTCTCAGGCCATTCAATAAAGCAGCAACTGTTTTCTCCAAAATAATCTCGAATACCCATGTATTCAAGCTCTTCTGGATCAGCTAATCGATATAAATCAAAATGATAAACATTCCATGCGTTTAATTCATAAGGTTCAACTAGCGTATACGTAGGGCTTTTCACGTTGCCTTTATGTCCCATACCTTGAACAAAGCCACGTGTTAATGTTGTTTTTCCTGCACCTAGATCGCCATGCAAATATACAATAATTCCCTTTTTTAGCTCATCTTTTATCAACTGAGCAAGGGTATTCCCCATGGCAATGGTGGCTTCGCTATCAACTAAATCATAGCGTAATGTGTCTATTTTCTTATTCATTTCGAATAGTGATATCGATATTTTATATATAAAGATAGTTTACCTAAATGCTGTTTTGTCGCAATAGATATTGGTGTAAATAGCTATTTAAGTGTAACTTTTTGTTCAACTTGGCTTAAATCAGTTTCAACAATACAAACTTTCAACTTAGGTATGTTATTTATCCAATTAAAACGATGATAAACTATAACCATAAATAAAACAGTTTCTAGAATTCTAGCCATGACACTTGTCTCCATCAATTACACTGAACTCACAGAAAAAATCATCCAATGGAGTGAAGAGTTGGGATTTTCACAAGTGGGGTTTTCTGATATTGATTTATCAGAGCATGAAGAAAAGTTCAGCCAATGGATTGCAAAAGGTTACCACGGCAATATGGATTACATGGCTAGGCATGGTTCTATGCGAACTCGCCCTGACGAACTTGTAGAAGGCACCTTAAGTTGTATTAGTGTGCGTATGGATTACTTACCCGCGAATGCCAAATTTGCTCAAATTCTAAAAAAGACAGACCACGCATATATTAGTCGATATGCGTTAGGTCGCGATTATCATAAATTGATGCGTAAACGCTTAAAACAATTAGGCACCAAAATAAGTGATTATTGCGAAGAAGGTTTTAACTTTAGACCTTTTGTTGATTCTGCACCGATACTTGAGCGCCCTTTAGCTGAAAAAGCTGGCTTAGGTTGGTCAGGTAAACATAGCTTAATTATAAACAGAGAAGCAGGCTCTTGGTTTTTTCTAGGGGAACTACTCGTTAATATTCCTTTACCGACAACAACGCCAGCTGCAAATGAATGTGGTAAATGTGTATCTTGTATTAAAATTTGCCCAACTGGCGCTATTGTTGAACCTTACTTAGTCGATGCCCGTCGTTGTATTTCTTATTTAACCATAGAACTAAAAGAAGCGATTCCTGTTGAATTTAGAGCGCCGATGGGAAACCGCATTTATGGTTGTGATGATTGCCAGCTAATTTGCCCTTGGAATAAGTTTGCCAAAACTACACACACCGATGATTTTAATGCGCGCGAAAACTTAGACGAAATAGAACTATTAGAGCTGTTTTCATGGGACGAGGTTTACTTCCTGCGTAAAACTGAAGGCTCGCCAATACGCAGAATTGGTCATGAATGCTGGCAACGTAATATAGCCATAGCTTTAGGTAATGCAGCTTTTGATGAAGCCATAATAACGGCTTTAAATGAAAAGCTATCTACAAGCACAGCTATGGTTGTAGAACATATTGAGTGGGCTTTGGTCCAGCAAAATGAGAAAAAGAAAGTAGCCGCATTAGCCATCGATGTTGGCTCAGATCAAACACGTTTAACAGGACGTTTGATTAGAAGTATTGAGAAAGGTTTACCTAGAGATGCATAGCTAGTTACTTAAGAGACATAGCTACTTGAGGGCTTATTATAAAATAGGCACCTAACTTTTCGTTAAGCATCTCTTAAGTATTATTGCTTAGTGTATTTTTGCAGACTTTTATTAATTTGATTTGCGCCCTCATAACATTCAGTTTTTTTATTACCTTTTAAAGTTTCACAACCAGTTACAACCTTAGGCTCTACCTTTGTTAAGGGTTCGTCATATATAATAGAATCTACTATCTCGATATCTGCCTGTAGTCCTATAGCAGAAAGGTTTCTTCTATTGTCATTTTTTTTGAGGTAATGCACCTTCTACAATCATTCCAAGCGCTGTGCAGCCTTGAATAAAACAAAGTAATAATAGGGGTAATGTTTTATTTTTCATTGGTTGAATCCTTAACCATATGTATGGCATCTCATTTAAACGCTAACGAGTTCTTGCTGGGTGAACATGAGGCTCACTCACAGTTTTAATTTCTTTTTTACGCTCCGAACAAATATCTAATACTTGTTTTTTCCCGTCATCTGATAAGTGTTTCCAATCCATAATTTCTTTTATATGACGGAAACAGCCCGTACAAACTTCATTTTTATCTAAGCAGCACTTAAGCACACAAGGGCTTTTTATTGCTGATGTACTGATACGGATCTCATTTGAATTACTACCCATTTCTATATGCCCTCAGAGAATTCTTTAAGTGCTTTTAAATGACTGCGTAAATTAACGCTACATTTTACAAAACGAGAGAAGTCGTTATTACTTAAGTCTTCATTAAGTAGTGTTTTAACTATTTTGATCTCATTGTTTAAATTATTCGCGCCTAGCACCTCAGATAATTTCAATATAATACGAATAGATTGTTTCATATCATCAACCAATTGAGCAGAAATCGATTTTTCAATGTTACCAATAGCATTATCTATATCATCAAGATATTCATCTAACATATAGGCCGCAAGCTCGGAAGAACCTTGATTAAGTGCGTATTTTTCCATATCTAATACTTCACTTTGTAAATCATTTTCTTGTTCGATTTCAACGTTAGGATGTAATAACTGATAATGATTTAGGTAATCTTTATCTGCATCATCTAATTTATTGCTTTCATTCAAAAACTCATCATATGATTGATGTTGAGTCGAGATCACTTTTTCAGGTTTATTTAACTGTTTAACTGAAGCTGCTTTAGATTTTAACCAAGGTTCGAGTAAGGTTACTAAGCCTTTAATATCTAAAATATTAGGTAAGGTAGAAACTTTCCATTGTTTCGTTGTATTTAATAATCTACCTGTTGGCTTATCAAATAACTCACTTTTGAAGGTGAAAACACCGCGTTGAATGTTTTTACCTGTTGATAGCATGATATAAGGTGATTGCGAAAATTCAGACATCAACACTAAGTAACGTCCTGACTGCCAGCTTTTCAGCATAGCTTCCGACTGAGATACCACATGAACTTGTAAACCTAACCAATGCAGGATGTTAATTAAGACTTGATGCTCTGCAGGTTCTGATACAGCTAAAAGCACTTCAACTCGCGTAGGTAAATATTGGTACTGACTTAACACTTCAGCATCAATTAATAAGTTGTCGGTAGCTTCGCTTTTTAATAATTTATCTAATTGCGTTTGAAAGCTACCTTTTAATAAAGGTGTCGATATTTGATTGTACAAACCTTGCTTGTGGTATCGCGGATTCATAGGCGATTGCATAACAAAGAGCTTAGGTTGCATGTTATTAGGCAAGATTTTCTGATAATTTTTTATCTCGTCTAAGCTGGTCTTAGCTATATCGTCATTTACAATAATGAGATGAATAGGCTTACGCTCTAACGTTTGCACGGTAAATTCTTTAGTAAGTGCTTCAACATTATTTAATGTAATGATATCTGCGCCCGCATCTTTAATATGCTGTTCAATAATCTGTTGCGATTGTTGACATGCGCCAAGGTAAATAATTGACGTATTTTGTAAATTAACTTTAGCGATTTCTTTATCTGCAGGATGAATATCTTGCGCAATCAATGGCATATTGAATATGACTTTAAAACCATTGTCATTTAATTCACTTTGCACTTGATGAATATTAAGACGCTGCATTAAGGCATTGAGATATACGATGATATCTGAAGCTGACTCGCTCTTCTTATCTTCATTAACTAATCGAGTCACTAAATCTGGCATGACTTTTAGCGGCTTAACAGGAGTTATAACAAAGCTAAATTGAACCGTTTGCTTACCAGCATCACTATCAATAACTTGTAAGTCTAATTGCATGGTCGCGTTAAACAATTCAGCGAGAATAACGCGAATAACGCTCGTTAACATACGGTGAAATAATAAGTGGTCGATATTACTAAAAGGTAAAATTTTGCTATCAACGTTAAGGTACACTTTATTCTTTTGTAGAGAAGCTTCAGACATAGCGTTAAAAACAGCCGCATGTAATTCATCTTTAAAGCTAATATCAATATAGTGTGCGCTTTTAGGATGATTCTGTAGCTGCGTGACTATGTTTGTTTGACCACACCAATCTAACATGCGCGTTAATTGACGATAAACAGGTAACGAGCTACCATTTATATCAACTGAACTGCCTTGGCTTTGGATCATAGCTCTTAATATCATTTGGCTGAATTTGTCGATGGTTTCTGACAGTTCTTCCACCGCGACATTTTCTGTGTTTTTATGTTTTTTCTTCAAGCTTGTCACTGTGTTCTTTAACAGCTCAAGTTTCTTATGATGACTTAATGTACCAAACCATGATATGCCATCGAAGCCAATTAAAACTTCGAGTTGAACACCGTTTTTGAGTTTCAAACCATAAGACTGAATAATTTTTGAATCACGAACATCTTTAGCAATTGAAATGATTTCAGCCAAAGACTTTCGATCAAATAAATGACGCCAGCTTGTTACTTTATTATCGAAATCTGTTGATAAATGAACTAAGAAATCATTTACATCAATGTAAGTATTAAGAGGTTGGTATTGCCAAATAACAATATGATGTTGCTCATTAATAAAATTTAAGTCGCGTTGATGTAAGTCTCTCAATACTTGGTATTGGCTTTCACTATGTTCAGGTTTTTGTATCTGCTGTATTAAGCCAACAATACGTAGTTGTTCAGCTGTTTTTACATAGTCGCTTTGATCTTTATTGCCGTTATCGTCAGACAAAATACTTGCACATAAATCGACTGTGTTTTCACCATAAACTTTAACTCGCGTTTGAAATCTAAATAACATGGCAAGAATGGATAATAGACTGATAAGCAATAAACCTATCAGTACATAATAATATTCTTGAACGGTGATTTTATAATTTATTTTTTCAGTCACTAAGCTAACAAAACTTGGAACAACTTGATCAGACGAAATATAGTTAACGGGTACATTAGTTGATGGGTATAAGCCGGCAAGCTTCTGATTAATAAGTTGAACTCGGTTGAATACTTCTTCTGACAATCTTAAATGGCTGTACCACTTCCCCAATACTCTTTGATCTACATTGAGTAATATTTGCAACTCTTCTATCTTATTCCTGATCTCCATGTCTTCAGGATCACTTCCTAAAGCACTCAACCAAGTGGTTATAGCTAAATCAACTTTTCGGGTAACACCTTCGAGTTCATCAACTGAATATTTGATGCTGAGAGATTCAAAGCCAAAAATAGCTTCGTCAATTAAGTCTAAGCTTTTGTTTAACTGGTTTAATATGCGAGTAGTCTCTACATATTCAATTGCATTACCTGCAGGAATATAACCATTAACACCGTTCATGGTAACTTTTTTATGATGCATGAGTTGTGCTGTAGTATTACGTTCTATTTGCTCGATTAAGGTATCAGCCAGTATATTTAATTGTATAACTGAGGTTTGCTTTAAGGTGTGGTTTCTTGGGTCGTTGGCAACAATACGGTCAACTACATTATCAATATCATCAAGTTCTGCAATTAAACGGTTAACGTTTCGCACATTGACTAAGTTTAATGTAGACGTGTCTTTTAAGTTTTTCTTTATATCCGTAAAAACACTAACTAACTGATCTGCTGTTTCACTATTATTTAATGCAAGCATCAGATCATTATTGAGTTTTAAATACTCTTTATATTGATAGACAAATTCTAATTCTGGAATTTGTATTTCAACTAATTCGTTTATTTGTACATTACGTTGATAAAGCAAAAAAGATGCGAAGCCGATGATAAAAATAAACGACAAATATAAGAAAACTAAAGAACCAGAAATTTGACGATGAAAAGGTATGTGTGACTTAAAACTCATGAAGATGCAGTTCTCTGTTGATATGTATGAATGAAATGCTTAGCTCAACTCATTTATGGTGTGACATAGTTTATTTAAATACGAGGAAGAATCAATGTTTATTAATATAACCTGAAAACTGGATAAGAAATTATGCCTAAAAAAACTGTAAGGCATGTATCCATACCATTACAGTCTTTATTTATATTAAGGAGTAGCTAAAATAATAAATTAGAGCTTGAAGAAATGCTCTTGGTAAACTTTAAGCTCAGCAATAGACTCACGAATATCATCCATAGCTAAATGCGCACCTGTTTTAACCACTTTATCTAAGACTTCTGGCTTCCATCGTCTTGCCAGTTCTTTCACTGTACTTACATCTAAATTGCGGTAATGAAAGTAATCTTCAAAGTCAGGCATGTATTTGTTAATAAAACGACGGTCTTGCCCTATGCTATTACCACACATCGGCGACTTGCCTTTTGACACATATTGCTCAACAAATTTAATAGTTTCTTTTGTTGCTGTGGCTAAATCAGTAGTACTGTCTTTACAACGCTGCGTTAAACCAGACTTGCCATGATGATCTACACACCATTCATTCATATTATCTAAGGTATCGTCAGATTGATGAATAGCAAATACAGGACCTTCTGCTAAAACATTCAGTTGACTGTCTGTCACTATGCTCGCGATTTCTAAAATCACATCGGTTTCAGGCTCTAATCCTGTCATTTCAAGATCAAGCCATATTAAATTTGTATCATTGCACGCCATAAATGTGTCCTTATTCCTTGCTAATTCAGTTATACCATCGAACATAATGCTATGATTATCTATTAATGATCAGACAAGGTTAGATGAATTATTCATTTTTCAGTATAATACGTGAGAATAAATAATGTTCATAACCCTTTAAGCGGATAATAAGTAATAACTATGATGACTTCTCGTGGCTAAACGAACAAAACTGACTAAAGGTCAGGTCAGACGCATTAATGCGAATCAGGACAAAAAACTCAATAAGAAAACTGATAGCGTGCAATGGTTTGACGAAGAATTAGGTGAGCCTCAACTCGGCACAGTGATTAGCCGATTCGGTCAACATGCTGATGTTGAAGATGAAAACCAAAATTGTCATCGCTGTAATATTCGTCGTGGTGTTAAATCTTTAGTTTGTGGCGACAAGGTTTTATGGCGCCTAGGTAAAGAAACCAAACATAGTATTACGGGTGTTATTGAAGCGGTTCATGAAAGAACCTCTATTTTAAGCCGACCTGATGTTTATGATGGGGTAAAACCTATTGCAGCTAACATCAGTCAGATCTTAATTGTTTCTTCTGTATTACCTGCTTTTAACCCCGATATTATTGATAGATATTTAGTTGCTGCTGAACAAACAGGCATCACTCCTATTATTGTTCTCAATAAAACCGACTTATTTGACGAAACTAATCGTGCTGCAATTGAAGCACAACTCGATATTTATAAAAATATTGGCTATCAAATACTTTATGTAAGTAATGTAACTCAAGAAGGTATTGATACATTAAAAGCCCAGCTTGATGAAAAGACGAGTATTTTTGTAGGTCAGTCAGGTGTTGGTAAGTCAACGTTAACTAACAGCTTGATGCCTGAATTAGGCTTGGTGACTAAACAAGTCTCAGAAAACTCAGGCTTAGGTCAACATACAACAACCGTTGCGAGATTATTTCACTTTAATGATGGTGGTGATTTGATCGACTCTCCGGGTATACGTGAGTTTGGTTTATGGCATTTAACGCCTGAACAAGTTTGCTCTGGGTTTATCGAGTTTTCAGATTACATAGGTACTTGTAAGTTTAGAGACTGTAAACATAAAACAGATCCTGGCTGTGCATTAATTGCCGCGACAGAAGAAAAGAAAATACATGAAAAACGATTAGCTAGCTTTCAACGTATTTTATCAAGCTTAGGTGAAAACACACTAACATCACGCTTTAACGACTAAAGGTTATAGCATGTAAGCTAAGTTCGTAAATAAATAATTCAAAATACAACTAAGACTATATTTAAAGGAAAACCCGTGAACACTGACAATATCAAAATAGCACTTCAGTACTTAATGCCTAAACATGCTATTTCTCGTTTAGTAGGAAAATTTGCAGCAGCAGAAGCGGGCTGGTTAACCACTAAAGCTATAGAAAAATTTATCAAAGCTTACAACATCAATATGGGCGAAGCTAAATTAAAAAACGCGAGCGACTTTAAAACCTTTAATGACTTCTTCACTCGTGAATTAGAAGAAGGCGCTCGTAACATCGACGATAATAACGACACACTTTGTTATCCCGTTGATGGTGCTATTAGCCAACAAGGCGATATTGAAAAAGATCAATTAATACAAGCTAAAGGCTTTAATTACAGCCTAGCGAGTTTATTAGGTGGTAATGAAGATGATGCTGTTCCATTTGAGAATGGTAAATTTTCTTGTATTTATTTAGCTCCAAAAGATTATCACCGTATTCATATGCCTATGGCAGCTACTTTAAGAAAAATGATTTATGTGCCTGGTGAGTTGTTTTCAGTAAATCCTCTTACTGCTCAAAATGTACCTAACTTATTTGCTAGAAACGAAAGGGTTGTTACGATTTTTGATACTGAACATGGTTCGCTTGCTATGGTATTAGTGGGAGCGACAATTGTTGCAAGTATTGAAACAGCTTGGGCTGGTACAATTACACCACCAGCAGGAAAGAATATTTTTACTTGGCATTACCCTATCTCAGGGCCTGATTCTGTTCACTTAAAGAAAGGTGAAGAGATGGGCAGATTTAAGCTTGGTTCAACAGTTGTTTCTACATTCTCACCTAATATGATCGAATTTAATAAAGATGCAGGTCCAGAAACTGTAACTCGACTTGGTGAGCATTATGCGGATATCAGTAATTTAAACCGTTGATTTTTGTTGCTCATTTAAACAACACGATATAGGATTGTAATATACAATTCCGTGCTCTTTTGAGACACAATTTAATAATTTTAAGGAAATGCAATGAGTCGTAGTAAGTCTGGTTTAAAACCAACTGCAGCGGAGCTATCTCTTCTCAATGTTTTATGGCAAATAGGCCCTGCAACAGTAAGACAGATTCATAACATAGTCAGTGAAAAGCAAAACACAGGTTATTCAACTGTTTTAAAAATTCTACAAATTATGCACGAAAAAACATTAGTTGTTAGAGATGAAAGCAACAGAGCACATGTATACGCACCAGCAAACAGTGAAATACAAACGCAATCATCTTTATTAAAAGACTTAGTAAGCAAAGCCTTTGGTGGTTCTACATCTAAACTTGTTTTAAGAGCATTGGATGATACAACCAGCAGTGAAGAAATTGCCGACATTCGTAAATTGCTTAACGAATTAGAGCAAAAATAAATATTTAGTTAATGGATAAGTAATGCAAGACAGCTTTTTAAACAGCCCTCTAGTTTACAGTATCGCTCTAACTCTTATCCATTTTCTATGGCAAGGGGCATTAATCGCACTTGCCCTAAAAGTTGCTTTAATATTTACACCACATCAAAAGTCCCAATTACGTTATGCGTTTACATCGGGGGCAATGTTACTTAACTTTATTAGCCCACTGATCACTTTCTTTATTATTTACCAACACAACAATTTGCAGTTAACACCGCAGTTAACAGTTATTTCAGTGACTGACATGATTTATGTGCAGTCTTTAATAAATAACGCGTGGTATACCAACATTGTTGAATACTTACCTTATTTAACTCTGCTGTGGTTAAGTATTATTTCTATATTATCGTTAAAGTTTTTAATTGAGCTCTATTCAGTAAATCAACTGCCTAAAAATAATGTGTTAGCGCCTGACAATGAACTATATGAGCGCTTTGAAGCACTTGCTAAAAAAGTAGGTCTACAAAAAACACCAAATTTATTATTGTCGTTAGATACTCATGTACCTATGGCGATTGGTTGGTTAAAACCTATGGTGCTTTTACCTGTAAGTATGCTGACAGGATTAACACCAACGCAATTAGATATGTTGATCCTGCACGAATTAGCGCATATTCGTCGGTACGATTACTTTGTTAACTTTATACAATCGCTTGTCGAGATCATTTTATTCTTTCATCCCGCTGTACTTTGGGTATCGAATCAAATGCGAAATGAAAGAGAGTATTGTAGTGATGATATCGCTGTTAAACATTCAGGTGATCCTATAGCTTATGCTCATACGCTTGCTGATACAGCAACCTTATGTAATAAGCATCGCAATCATTCAATCCCTAATATGGCAATGGCAGCTTCTGGTGGAGATTTAACCCAAAGGGTTTTAAGACTGGTTAATGAACATCACTGTGCTTCAAGTAACCAAGCCAGCAAGTGGTTTGCTTCTTTAGCCGTTTTATCTGTTGTGCTAATCGCCTCATCTCAGCAACTTATTACCTTATTAAAAATGGAGTTAAATGCAGCTTACTTTACGCCGACAGTAAGAATTATAGATGCTCCTTTACATACTGAAACTAAAAGCCCGAATGAATTAAGCACAACATTAGCTCAATCAATTAAAAACAATTACACAATAAAAGCTCAACAAGCTAAGAATTCAGTTCAGATAGTCGAACCTACTGCTTTAACAAAAAACGAACGACAATCAATAGCAAACCAAGATAAGTCACTTTCTACAAAAACAGTAGATAGACAGACACCTGTTATCCAGAATCAAACCTTCAGTGACATTGAAGCTAAACTATCACCAACAGCAGATTTACCCAATAAAACCATTAATAATTTATTGGGGAATTCAAATAACAGCTCATCAAATAAAACAACATCTGAAATAGCTTTTGAAAAAACAGATTCAAGTTCAGCGATTAACTCATCTAAAAATAACTATTCAAAACAGTTATCAGAATTAAAAACAACGCTTGACCAAAGTAACCAACATATCCAACTTAGAAATATTGATGCTTACAATTCTCTTGAGAATACAAACCTTGTTTTAGCTTCGAGTTCTAGTAAAGATACTGTTTCACATGATAATGCTGAATTGATCTTCTCAGTTCCTCCTAGATATCCGATAATGGCTAAACGTAAAGGTATTGAGTTAGAAGTAAAAGTTACTTTTACTATTGACGAGAATGGCTACGTTAAAGATGTAGATTTTCCACCTGTGAAATATCACCGTAACTATTTCAAAAGTTCAGTTCGCTACGCTATGGAAAAATGGCGTTTTATACCTGCTCAACATAATGGTGAAGCAGTAGAGAGTGAAATGTCGAAGATATTCTCGTTCAGCTTAGAGAAGTAGCATTTATTAGTCCCACCCATAGATTAATTCAGTTATTTATTCGTTGTAACTCACTTCATGAGTTATCTTGTATAGACTATCCCTCGTTTTAGATGGCATCGTGTTTTAATACTTGGTAAATTCACTATTGAGTATAAGTATTAAAGGCATAAGGGAAATTAAGTTGGGTAATAATGTACATAACGAGCAAGATATTTTCTGGGAGCAAGGGGTTTTTAATGCTTTCAAAGGAAAAGATGATCTAGATATTCACTATGCTCATTTCAAACACAGCCCTACTTCACCTATTATTGTTATTTCACCTGGTCGATGTGAAAGCTACCTCAAATACAAAGAAACAGCTTTTGAATTATATCAATCAGGTTACAGCATCTTTATTGTAGATCATCGAGGCCAAGGTTTGTCGAGTCGTATGCTAGCCAATAAGTACAAAGGCTATGTGAAAAAATTTGATGATTATGCTGACGACTTATATCAATTTGTCACGACTATCGTAGCGCCTTATTCAGGCAATACACTTCCTTATTTATTAGCCCATTCTATGGGATGTGCAATCACCTTAAGAATGCTGCAGCTTTACCCTAAAGTGATAAAAAAAGCAGTATTACTTTCACCTATGATTGCCATAAATACAGGACCACTACCTTACTTATTAGCGATTAATATTATTAGATTTACTGATAAACTTAATCAAATACTATCAAAAGAATCTTGGTATTTTGCAGGGCAATCTAACTTTAAAGTTAAGCCATTTAAAAATAACCCACTAACCCATTGTGAAAAACGTTATCACGCTTTTGCAGATTTATATCAAGATAATCATGCTATACAATTGGGTGGTGTGACGGTTAAGTGGTTATATGAAGCATTTAAAACAGAGCATCTAATCTTCTCTAACTTAAACAAAATCAGTACACCTATTTGTTTACTTCAAGCGAGTGACGACATTGTTATCGATAATAAAAAACAAAACAATTTCTGTCGGCAGCTTAATGCTTTATCTCCTGAGCTAATAACGCCAAAACCTGTTGTTATTGAAGGAGCTTATCATGAGTTACTTTTCGAAAAAGATAGCATTAGAGACGAAACATTAACACAGATACGTCAATTCTTTTCAGTTGCTTCTACAACATCAGGTTGAGGGTGCGGATCGTGATGAATAAGCACTTCACAAGGTTTTAGCGCTTCTTCTATTTCTTTTTCAATCATTTCTCCAATAGCATGAGCTTCAAATAAAGATAGCTTGTCATCAAGCTCTAAATGAAATTGAATAAACTTATCAGGGCCTGATTGTCTTGTTCTTAAGTCATGTAAACCGTAGGTTTCTTTATGATTAATCACTATATTAGTAATGATATTCTGCTCATCTTTTGTAAGTTCGTGATCCATTAACTGATAAACACTTAGCCAAACAATTTGTCCTGCTCCCCATAATAAAAACAAACCCACTAAAATAGTAAAAAAACCGTCTGCTCTTAACCATATACCACCACTTAAAAATAAAGCTAACAGCACACCAGCATTAAGAACTAGATCAGATTGATAATGCAAAGCATCGGCACTGATCGCTACTGATTTTGTTTTTTTAATAACAATTTTTTGAATCACAACTAAACCCAAGGTAAGAATAATTGCGATAACGGTGACTACGATCCCAATATTTGAATGTACAATCGCTTGTGGCGTGATCATCCGACCCACGCCATGAAATATAAGTAATAATGCAGAACCCATAACGAATGCCGACTGTACCAAACCTGCTAAACTTTCTGCTTTACCATGACCGAACCTATGTTCGTTATCTGCTGGTGCTAATGCATAACGTAAAATGACAACATTCATTATAGAAGCGAATAAATCGAGTAAAGAATCAGTTGTTGATGCCAGCATTGAACTCGCATCAGTAATAAACCATGCATATAGTTTTATAATAACAAGCAATAAAGCGGTACCTGAGGCGCTGTAAGCAGCAAGTTTAACTAAAATGCTATAGTTTTTCTCTTTATCTGCAGTTTCCAAAAAAGTCTCTTCCTGTTTATTTGATGAGGTTTATAAACACTGTTCTCAAGTTGATTAGCATAGCCTTAACATTTGTTAAAACCAAGTCGTTAATAAAGCACATACAAATAAGTTTTAGCAAAGCTGTTAAGGTTGTTATAATTGAAGAATAGACTAAATACAGAGTGTTACTATGTTAGATGTTGTACTTTACCAACCACAAATCCCACCAAATACAGGCAATATTATCCGCTTGTGTGCAAATTCAGGCTTTCGATTACATTTGATCGAACCATTAGGATTTGATTTTGATGATAAAAAGTTAAAACGAGCAGGGTTAGATTATCACGAATTTGCGGCAACAAAACGCCATAGTAATTTTGAAGCATTCTTAGCCAGTGAATCGCCTAAAAGAATATTAGCCATTACTACTAAAACAGATAACTATTATGGCGATGTTCAATTTACAGAAGGTGATTTTTTACTCTTTGGTTCTGAGACCAGTGGATTACCTGAGGAAGTAAGACAGCAGATACCTGACGAGAATAAAATACGTATACCTATGCTAGAAGGTAGTAGAAGTATGAACTTGTCGAATGCAACAGCGGTAATTGTATATGATGCTTGGAGGCAGTTAGGTTTTCCTAACGCGGTATAATACCAAGTTAATTAATCGAATTGGCATAACATCAAGATTATAAACTTTCTCAAACAATAAACCGTCGTAAAAGGATGGTTTATTTAAATTATTTTAAAGAGAATCCAATAAGAATTATTCGTAGGTTGGTTCACGAGAAAGTAAGTCAGCTGCAGCCGCTTTAGCAGGTTTGTCGCAATATAATACTTGATAAACTTGTTCAACAATTGGCATTTCAACATTCATTCGCTTAGCAAGCATATAAACTTCATTGGTATTTCGATAGCCTTCAACCACTTGCCCAATATCTTTCATGGCTTGTTTAGTTTCAACACCACGCCCAAGAGCCAAACCAAAACGTCTGTTTCTCGATTGATCATCAGTACAAGTTAGTACTAAATCACCTAAGCCCGCCATTCCCATAAAAGTGGTTGGTTCTGCACCTAATGCAGCGCCTAGCCGAGTCATTTCAACTAAACCACGGGTAATTAATGCTGTTCTTGCGTTAGCACCAAAGCCAATACCATCTGCCATACCTGCACCGATAGCAATTACATTTTTAACCGCTCCACCTAGTTGAACACCGATAAAGTCATTATTACTGTAAACCCTAAAGGTTTTTCCACAATGTAATAAACTTGAAATTTCTTTAACGAATTCATCATCGGTAGATGATACTGATATAGCGGTAGGTAAACCCATTGCCATTTCTTTAGCAAATGTTGGTCCTGATAATACAGCTAGTGATATATCTTTACCTAAAATATCACACGCTACATCTTGTAATAAGCGACCTGAGTCAGGGTCTAAACCTTTAGTTGCCCAAGCAAGACGTGAAGTAGGTGTAACATAAGGTTTTAATTGTTTAAGTGTCTCACCAAAAACATGGCTAGGAACAACAACAAGGATATTATCACTCGAACGGACAGCTTTTTCTAAATCAGCTTCTAACGTCAAAGTTTCAGGAAACGTGCAACCTGGCAGATATTTATTATTCTCGCGTGTTGTAGCCATTTCAGCTATATGTGCAGGATCTCGAGCCCATAAGGTTGTTTGATGACCATTACGAGCTAAAGAAATAGCAAGAGCAGTGCCGTAAGAGCCTGCTCCTATAACTGAAATGCTTTTATTGAGAACTGACAACTAGTGAGTCTCAGCACCTGAAGGATTAGCTTCAGCTTGTTGTGCAGCTTGTGCTTTTTGTTGAACATAAGAAGCAAATAAAGCTTCAAAGTTCACAGGCGCTAAGTTTAACTGAGGGAAAGAACCTCTGTTTACAAGGTTAGCTACAGTTTCTCTTGCGTATGGGAATAATGTAGTTGGACAAAAAGCACCAATTGCATGAGCTAATTGAGCTTCTGGTAAATTACCAATAGTGAAAATACCTGCTTGTTGTACTTCTGCTAAAAACGCAGTTTTTTCATTAACTGTTGCTGTAACCGTTAAAGATAAAACAACTTCATAAGTATCGTCAGCTAATTTGTCCGAACGTGTATCAATATCTAATTTAACTTCAGGCTTCCAATCTTCTTGGAAAATTGCAGGTGAATTAGGTGTTTCAAATGAAACATCTTTTGTATAAACACGTTGAATAGCAAATTGAGGAGCTGATTCAGCTGTAGCGGCTTCGTTACTTTGAATGTCATCAGACATAATAAATATTTCCTATATTAATGGTGCTTGAATAGCACCTTATTATTCAATTTCAAAAACATTATTCGTTAATGTTTATTTTAATAACTCATCTAATTTTCCATTTGCGTGTAATGCGAATAAATCATCACAACCACCAACATGGTTTTCATTAAAAAAGATTTGTGGAACTGTGTATGCGCCTTTGCTGCGATCAATCATCTTAGTACGAAGATCGTTATCGCCATCAATTTTGATTTCATTAAATGCGACATTTTTTTCTGTTAGTAAAGCTTTAGCTCTTACACAGAAAGGACACGTTTGTTTAGTATAAATATCAACTGTAGCCATGGTAACTCCTATGGATTATTTTGAAACAGGTAATCCACCGCTAAGCCATGAATTCATTCCACCTTTTAAAATACTTGTTTGGGTGAAACCTGCTTTATAAAGAGAATTTGCAACTTTAGCGGAAGTTAATCCAGCTGCGCATACTACAATAATGGGTTTATCTTTATAATTTTCAAGGTTAGTAAAATCATTACTATTCGTTTTTTCACTACTTAAGTGTTTTGAATCAATGATATGACCTGCTTTAAATTCTTTTTCTGCTCTGATATCTACCACCAAACCATCTTCTTTATTCATTAAAAATGTCAGCTCTTGCGTGCTAATTTTTTTAATAGGAGATAGTTGGATCTTAATGGTTGTAAAAATAAGTAAAATTACAATTGCAGCCCATGCAGCACTCAATAAAGCATTATCTGTCGCAAAAGCGATAAGTTGTTCCATAAAAAGCCATTTTTTCATTAAATTTGCTGCATAGTATACAGGCTAATAAGTTATTGCCGCAATAAAGATTCACCCTATTCCACAACGGGAAATTATTAATTAGTTATGAATGTAGGTAAGGAACATTTTATAATCATCTTCACAAGAAATTATATTTTCTCCTTGATATACTCTGAGTTATATTCTCTACTTCGTAGCATACCATTTAATATTTGGGCTATTGATATACAAACTTAGTTCTATAGGAAAATTCATGTCACATAAAAAATCTACTGTACTTATTATTTTAGATGGTTGGGGTTATAGCGAAAACCATGATTCAAATGCTATTTACCATGCGAAAACACCTTTTATAGATAACTTAATGGCAACGTGCCCAAGTATGCTAATTGAAACTTCTGGCATGGCTGTTGGCTTACCTGATGGGCAAATGGGTAACTCTGAAGTAGGACATGTAAACTTAGGCGCTGGTCGTATTGTTTATCAAGACTTTACACGTATTACTAAAGCCATTGCTGATAATGAGTTTAATTCAAATCCAGCGTTATCTGCAGCTGTTGATAAAGCCGTAGCAAATGATAAAGCTGTTCATATTTTCGGTTTACTGTCGCCAGGTGGTGTACATAGCCATGATGAACATATTCTCGCTATGATTAAGCTTGCTAAAGAAAAAGGCGCCAAACAGGTTTATTTACATGCATTTTTAGACGGCAGAGATACACCGCCACGCAGTGCAGAAGGGCCACTTATTAAAGCACAGCAAAAATTTGAAGAATTATTCTCAGGTTCAGAAGCCAAAGGACAAATTGCTTCAGTTATCGGTCGTTATTATGCAATGGATAGAGATTCACGCTGGGACCGAGTAGAAAAAGCCTATAACTTATTAGTTGATGGTGAAGGAGAGTTTCAGTTCACTAACGCTAGTGATGCATTAAATGCCGCATACGCAAGAGACGAGAACGATGAGTTTGTAGATGCTTCTGCAATTTTAGATGCTGATGGAAATGTAATTAAAGTTAATGATGGTGATTCTCTTATCTTTATGAATTTCAGAGCCGATAGAGCAAGACAATTTAGCCGTTGCTTTACTGAAAAAGATTTCACTGGTTTTCACAGAAATAGAACACCAGAATTGGCTGACTTTGTTACATTAACGCAATACGCAGAAGACATTGAAGCAGTTAGCGCATTCCCTCCTACAGCATTACATAATGTAATGGGTGAGTGGTTAGAGAAGAACAATAAAACACAATTACGCATTTCAGAAACTGAGAAATATGCACACGTTACTTTCTTCTTCAGCGGCGGTAAAGAGGATGAATATGTAGGTGAAGAGCGTATTTTAGTTCCGTCACCTTCTGTTGCAACTTATGACTTACAACCAGAAATGAATTCAAAACTTTTAACAGATGAGTTAGTCGGCGCTATTGAAAGCGGCAAATACGACTTTATTGTTTGTAATTACCCTAATGGTGACATGGTAGGTCACACAGGTAAATTTGATGCTGCAGTGAAAGCTTGTGAAGCTGTTGATGGTGCGATTGCGCGAGTAGTAAAAGCAGTTAGAGCAACAGGCAGTGAATGTTTAATTACAGCCGATCATGGTAATGCGGAACAAATGCTTGATCCTAAAACAGGTCAAGCACATACAGCTCATACCTGTGAACCTGTGCCATTAATTTATGTAGGTCGAGATGCTACTCCTGTTAAAACGGGTGCACTAAGTGATATATCACCAACGATTTTAAAATTGATGGGCTTGCCTCAACCTGAAGAAATGACAGGTTCTGTATTAATGAACCTAAAAGATTAAATTTCGTTAATGAAATTAAGATATCTGTTTAGAAACACAATAAGCCTATACACACTCCTGTGTGTATTTGCTTTTTCTTGTTCAGCTGAGCCTTTTTTTAATAATCAAAATACAACAAATGAAAAGCTCAAAAATGTAAAATCTGAAATATCCGATGCTAAATCACAACTTAAAAACGTTAATAAAAGAAGAAACTCATTAGAAAATCAACTGAAAGAAAGCGATATTTCAATTTCTTCAATAACAGCAAAAATACAACAGAATAATAAAAATAAATCAGAAATCCAAAATAAATTAAAAAAGCTTGAGCAAGAAAAAATAATATTAATAACCAGTAAACAACGCCAAGAAAAACTGTTGGCTAAACAACTTAGAGCAGCCTATTCAGCAGGTCATCACGATTATATCATGCTGCTTTTAAACCAAAAAGAATCCAGCAACAATTCAACGTACTATTACAAATTACCAATATGTAAATAATGCACGTATTAAAGAAATAGATAGCTTTAAACAAACCATTAATGAACTTGTGGTTGTAGAAGAAGAACATAGAACACAATCAATTGCCTTAGACAAAATTACAATAGATCTTATCGCTAATAAAAAATCGTTAGAAAAAAATAAAGATAAAAGAACGGCGACATTAGCTCTTATAAAAAAAGAACAGCTCAGCACAGAACAACAACTAAATCAGTTAGTAGCTGAAGAAAAAAGTTTAAAATATACCCTAGAAAAAATCCAAACATTAGCTAAGTCGAGTAAAAAACTGAATGGATTAGCTAAATTAAAACGAAAATTGAAATGGCCAGTCGCAGGTAAAATTGTTCATAGTTTTGGCACTCAAAAACATGGCTACATAAAATGGAAAGGTGTTTTATTAAGAGCTAAAACAGGGCAACAAGTTAAATCTATTGCTAACGGTAAGGTTTTATTTTCCGATTGGTTAAAAGGTTACGGCTTAGTAACGATTATCGACCATGGCAAAGGCTATATGAGTTTATATGGACATAACCAAACCTTACTTAAAAAAGTAGGTGACTATGTTGAGCAAGGTGAACCTATTTCATTAGTTGGGCAAAGTGGTGGACAATCAGAGCCTGCGCTATATTTTGAAGTACGCAGTTCAGGACAAGCTCAAAACCCTAAACTCTGGTGCAGATAAACCGACTAACTTTTTTATTTCAATTCGATTAAACTTGCTTTAAGTGCTACTCTTAACATTCATCAAAACAACCTCTATTGCTATTACCTTGCGTATATTCCTACTTATATTATTAAGCTTCACTTCATATTACTCTATCGCCGAAAAAGCCAAAATATCTATTATTATTGACGATATTGGTTATAGAAAAACAGATTGTGACGTTTTAAAGCTACCTACAAATATTACACTATCCGTATTACCGCATACTCCATACGGTAAATCATTAGCTCTGCAAGGTTTCGAAAAACATCATGAAATAATGCTACATATTCCGATGGAAGCTGAGAACGGCAAGTTTCTAGGGCCTGGCGGTTTAACCAGTAATATGGATGAGATATCGATCCGTGAAAAACTCAATGATGCATTTACAGAAGTCCCTTTTGCTATTGGGATTAATAATCATATGGGAAGTTTACTAACAACACGACCTCAGTCAATGCTTTGGGTAATGCAGTTTCTTAAAGAAAAGGATGTGGTTTTTGTAGACAGTATTACCTCTTCGAAAAGCCAAGCAAGTGCCATCGCTAAACAACTAGGAATACCAGCCCTAGAGCGTGATATCTTTTTAGACAATAAACTTGAACATAAATATATTGCTAAGCAATTCGCTTTACTGATAGAGCGAGCTAAAGAGCATAAGATGGCAATAGCTATTGCTCACCCTCACCCTGAAACAATACATGCTTTATTAAAGCTATTGCCTTTACTAGACCAGCAAAGTGTAGAATTAGTTCCAGTTTCACAATTATTTGAACGCCAGCAGTACTTAAAAGAAACGCGCCATACAGAATAAGAAAAACGCGTTAATGGCTTTATTAACAACTTAAAGCTTAATGTTATTTTCTTCTAAAAGTTCATGTAAATACTTAACGGGAATGGCATAAGTAATGCCGCTAGGCTTACTAATAACAGCTTCTTTGCTTTCTTGAATAAACACTTTATTAATAACGCCAACGACCTTCCCTGTTTTCGCATCGTACATAGCACTACCACTATTACCTGGATATGCCGTGGCATCCAGTTGATACACCATAAATGGGTCTCTTAGCTTTTTCAGCATCTTGATACTAAGTTGTTTAATATCACTTACAGGCGTGATAGTGGGTGTTATTGCTGCAATAATACCTCTGTGCGTTACAGGATATAAACCAAGTACAGAACCAATAGGAAAACCAGTAAAAGCAATTGAAGAACCTTCTCTTATGTAAGGCGATGAAGCCAAACTTAATGCAGGTAACTTAGCACCTTTAATTTCTAAAATAGCGAGGTCATATCTTTCAGAACTTGCGATTAATGATGCTTTGCGTACTTTAGCTGTTTTCCCTGAACCGACAAACACAGCCATTTCCTGAAGCAGTTTTACGTTTAACTCCTTAGGTACAACGTGATGATTAGTAACAACATAACGCCCATTCCCTATAACAAAACCACTACCACTTAAGACATTCTTTGGTCGTCCCGTTGGTGTGTAAACCCCAACCCCTACAATTGAAGGTTTCACTTTTTCTAAAGTATCTGCAAGTTCAGCAGATACAGGTTGAATAAAAAACAAAGATATAAAACAAAGATATTTAAAAACATTATTCATTTGAAACTCCCTTAATGAATAATATGTTAGCAAGAAAAACGCACATTCGGTGAATAATAATCACTTAATTAATTTTTTGCGCCATACTAAAAGGAAGCAAAAAAGAAATAGCTGCACCTTATATTTAAAGGTAGAAGTACTATTCGGAGTCTTACTTTCAGGTAAAACAAGACATTAGATTCAAAAAATTAGCACTAAGCATTAGATAACTGTTATATTTATTTACAATTATTTTTTGCCTATAAGAAGAGTAATATAAGTTATGAGTTCATACTCCATCGCAGAGAATTTTAATAAATACTTTAAAATTAAATTTGCTAGCAGTAAATCACTTAGGCAAGAAGCCTTCAAAATTCGTTATGGTGTTTATAGCCGAGAATTGGGCTGGGAGCCTGAAAATGAATCAGAAATGGAAACAGATGAATATGATGACCATTCCTATCATTGTTTACTAGAGCATAGACGTACAGAAGTTTATGCTGGCTGTATAAGATTAATAATACCTCCAGTACAGAATCCTGATTTACAGTTACCTTTTGAAGCAAATTGTTTAGACAGCGCACGTAAAGAAGTATTGGATCCTACAAGTTTAGAGCGCGGTAGCTTTTCTGAAATATCACGATTGGCTGTATTAGAGTCTTTCAGACGTCGTAATAAAGAAAAAAGTGTTCCTTATGTTCTTACTGAAGTAAATCCAGAGACAGTTTTCAGTGAAGAAGAACGTCGTAACTTCCCTAATATCGCTATAGGTTTGTATTTAGGTGGCCTTGCACTCGCAAATCTCTGTAACCATAAAGGCATGTTTGTCATGATGGAACCTAGATTAAATAAAAGACTGCAACGCTTTGGTTTACCTTTTGAGCAAGTCGGTGATGTAGTTGATTATCACGGTATGCGAGCCATGTTCTACTTAGATAGAAATAAATTCAATTCAGAGCTTTCTGATGAGCTACTTGCTCTTTATAAAATAATTTATAAAGACCTTTCTGAACAAATTAGTCTTGTCCCGTTTACAGATAATACGGATAAATAAGAGGACAACAATATGAGCCATTCTTTTAATTACGAACTAGCATTCTCTCGTAATATTGGTTGGGTTACCGAAGAAGAACAATCAATTCTGAAAACCAAACGAGTTGCTATTGCAGGTATGGGTGGCGTTGGCGGCTCTCATGTATTAACACTGGTAAGATTAGGTATTACAAAGTTTCACCTTTCTGATTTTGACGAATTCGCTTGCGAGAACACCAATAGACAAGCAGGTGCTAACGTTGATACTTACGACCAAAAAAAACTTGATACTATGGTGTCTATGGCAAAGGCTATAAACCCAGAAATAGAAATTAAACTTTGGCCTGAAGGTATTAATCCAGATAATACCGATGACTTTCTTGAAGGTGTTGACTGTTATGTTGACTCTCTCGACTTTTTTGCGCTTGAAGCAAGAAAACTCATTTTTAAGTTATGTGCTGATAAAGGTATTCCAGCTACAACAGCAGCGCCTATAGGCATGGGAACAGCCTACTTAAACTTTCTTCCTGGTAAAATGACTTTTGAAGAATATTTCAAGCTGAATGGTTATACCGAAAATGAACAATATTTACGATTTTTCCTAGGCTTAACGCCTTCTGCATTGCAACAAGCTTACTTAGTTGACCCAAGTCGATTAGACTTAGCCAATAAGAAAGGTCCTTCTACTATAGTAGGTTGTCAACTTGCCGCAGGTGTTACTGCAGCTCAAGTCGCTAAAATATTCTTAAATCGAGGTGATGTATTGAATGTTCCTCATGGATTGCATTTTGATGCATATACCAATCAATACAAAAAGACATGGCGTCCTGGTGGGAATAGTAATCCTATACAGAAGCTAGCCTTCAAAATAGGTAAAAAACGTTTGCTTGATACACCTGTTGTTGCACCTGAACCTTCTATTGATGAAAGTTTAACAAGTGCCGAAAAAGTACTAAATATAGCAAGATGGGCACCTAGTGGCGATAATACGCAATGTTGGCGCTTTAAGCTTATAGATGATCTATCTTTTGTTATACATGCCAATGATACCCGTGAATCAGTCGTCTATGATGCAGATGGACATTCAAGCCATCTAGCTCATGGGATTTTACTTGAGACCATTGAAATTGCGGCTAGTCAATTAGGTTTTACTGTAAGTATTGAATCTGATTATTCAGATGAAACATCATTAAAATTTACTGTATCTTTAACACAAGACGATTCAGTAAAAGCAGACGAGTTAGCTCCGTATATAAAAGTACGTTCAGTTCAACGCAGAGCGATGGGAACTCAAGCCTTATCAAACCCTGAAAAGGCACAACTTGAGGGTACTTTACCTGCAGGCTATTCTATTCAATGGTTTGAAAGTAAAGATGACAAAATGGCTATTGCTAAGCTTAACTTCCGCAATGCCAAAACCCGATTAACTATGTATGAAGGCTATCAAGTTCATAAAGAGATAATCGATTGGAATCAGCGTTACAGTGAAACAAAAATTCCAGAACAGGCATTAGGTGTTGATTGGCTAACGGCAAGAATGATGCAGTCATTATTCAAAAGTTGGGATCGAGTTAAATTTGCGAATACTTATTTAGCAGGTACTGTTTTACCAAGAATACAATTAGATTTTATTCCTAGCCTTAAAAGCTCAGCACATTTTGCTATTACCGCTGAATCAATACCTAAAACACCTGAAGAGTTTGTTGCTGCAGGAAGAGCGGTTCAACGATTTTGGTTAACCTCTGCCAAGCTCAATCTTGGTTTTCAACCAGAGCAAACTCCAGTCATATTTTCACGCTATATTGATAACAACCTTCAGTTCACAGAAGATCGTAAAGTAAATGCCAATGCTGCTAAAGGTAAGGCATTATTTGAATCAATTATGGGACAGCCTGATCATGTTGTTTTTCTTGGTCGCTTAGGTCGTTCAGAAGCTCCGCTATCACGTTCAATACGTAGACCACTGAAAGACTTATTGATTAACGATTAACGAAATGAACAATATATAGAAACAAAAACCAGCAATAAAATGCTGGTTTTTTTATTTGTAGAGTTTACTTAACCTGAACTCTGGATAATGAATTTTGTGATGCATTGATTAATATGACTTAAAAGTAAGACTAGATGATTTCACTAAAAAATATCATTTACTTCTCTCCTAATGTTGGGATTTAGCCCGTATAACAAGGCGGTTTTATGTACTAATAGCTGGCTATTAGTAATAAAATCAACGCAGATAGACGGTTAAATAACAATATTAGGCATAATTGCTTATCCAGTTTTCAGGTTACTTAACCTAAAAAGAAGTATTTAGAGCTATAAGCTCTCATTTAAAGCAGTTTAATATCAATCGTCATAAATGTGTATCAAGTAACTAAAAAGGCTAGGAGTAATCCCCTAGCCTTCTTTATCAACATGTTTTCTGACTCTCTTGTATAAGAGAACTAAAAGATCAATTTAACTGTTCAGATATTACGTTATATCTTTCTTTTAAATCATCTGATATCTGAGTGAATTCATTAAATACTGCTTTTGCTTCAGTCAATTGATTCTGTGATATGTAACCTTCGATAAGTGTTAGTTTTAAACTTTCGTTTAAAAACGATTCATTATCACTATGGTTAATTAGCTCAATAGCCTGAAGTTCTTTCTTAGTGGATATAAGTAACATAGCGTACGTATCAATTGTAGTGCTTGATTTAGACACAGTATATGCTTGCTTAGCATAAGGTAACCCGCTATCAAACTCACCTAAATTATAATAAGCCCAGGCTAAATTATTCAGTACAGCAATATTATTAGGATGTTCTTTCTCCAATTCTAAATAAAGATTTTTAGATTTCTCTGAATTCACTTCTAATAATAACTCAGCCAATAAAGCTTTATTCGATGCGTCTAGACCTTCTGCTTTTTCATGTGCTTCAAGTATTTCAATAGCTTTTATGCTATTACCACTTTTTATATTTGATTGAGCCCATTTAAGCGCAAATTCATTCGAAGCATTAGCTTCATACAATGAAAAGAATTGCTTGCTAGCTTCAGAAACATTACCTTTTTTTAAGTTTAGCTGAGCTTTTAAATATACAATTTTTTTATCGTTTGGATATTTCTTAAGTAATTCATCAATGATTTCAGAGGCTGAATTATCTCTATCTATAATTAATAAAAGATTAGCTTTTAATAGTAGTAAGCTTTCTTTATTTACTACAACATTTAACCCTCTATTCACTGTTGTTAAGGCCGACTCAATTTTCCCTACCTTCTCATCAACTAAAGCAGACTCTAACCAAAGTCGACTATCAGAGGATTCTACTTCAAGTAAATTAGTATAAAGTATTTTCGCCTCAGAAAATCTAAAGTCTTTTACATAAAGTTGGGCTAAATTTCTTTTAAATCTTTCTGATTGATCTTCAACCGTTGATTTTTCTATAAGTTGTATGGCTTCTTTAATTTTATTTATTGAACTTAAGTTGATTGATAGATCTATTAATATATCTTGGTTATTTGGGTACTTAACTAGTAAATCATTAAGATACTCGATTGTTTCTTCTTCTTTCCCTAACTTGAAATTTATATAAGACAAACGAGCAACAGAAGCTTTATGCATGGGCTCAAAGCTTAGAATCTTTTTGTAATACGATTTTGACTCTTCCCACTTTTCACTATCAAAATCGAACTCACCTAGATAGTAAATTGCTGGAATATTTTGACTATCTTGCTCTAAAACTTGATTAAAGATCTTCTTAGCAGACTCAACATCTTTACTATGAACAAAAATAAAGCCTTCTAATAACTGACCTTTTATCTTTCCATCCTCAGTACTTTGCCATTCTCTCGCTACTCTAAAAGCATTTTCATAATCTCTATCATTGATATAGTAAGTAGCTAGAATCATTGGAGCATCTTTAGTTTTCTCACTACTTTTTGAAAGCTCTTCTAATAAATCAACTTGTCTTCGATCCCCGTTGGCTAATTTTAATGCACTGTATTGAAATGCTAATTCACTATCATTAGGATTAGCTTTAACAACCTTCTGTAATAAATTCTGAGCTACATCAATTTGACCTTTATCAGCAAAAGCTCTACTCGCGGCTGTTAAAATCGTCATATCATTTACTGTAGTTGCGCTCATGTCTTCGAAAGAGGCTTGTGCATCACTAGAGAATCCTAGCTGGAATTGGAGCATAGCCAATAATTTTTTTATGTCATGATTGGCAGGTAACAATGGCCCAACTTTACTTAAGTAACTATAAGCTAACTCTAGCTCTCCTAATCTATAAGCACTCATTCCTGCAATCAGTTGACCTAAATATAGAGAATTATTATTATTAATTGCTCTTTCAGCAGATAACTTAGCTTCTGAAAACTTTTCATTATGATATTCAACCTGAGCGTTATACAAACTTACAAGCGCATGATCTTTATATATTTTATTTAATACAACGAGGTTTTTTTCTGCTTCATCATATTTTTGAGCACTTAATAAGCTATTGATTAAATATAGTTTTATTTGGAATTGGCGAGGGTGCTTTTCTAAATATAAAGTATACATCTCAATAGCTTTTTCATATTCAAATCGTGCTTGGTGTAAATGTCCTGATAAAAGTAATGCATCAGAAAAGTCACCCGATTGAGATAAAATCGTATCTAATGTGTCCGATACTTCATTATATTTCTCATTTGAAAAATTCAGCCAAGCACTTCCTACTCGACTATAAAGCGAATCAGCACTAAGCATTGAAGCTTGGCTAATATAATCTTCAGCTTTATTTTTTTTATTATCTGATATAGCCGCTAGACCTGCATAGGTTAAGATCATGACATATTGTTCATTATCATACCCGCCAGAATTATCTGCAATATCATAAGTTTCATCAAACTTATTTAATAACATTTTAACTTTAGCTAACTTAGGCAATAACAAAGGTGCTTCAAGACCAAGTTCGATTGCTTTTTCTAGTTCTTTTTCGGCTGACCATAAATCACCTTCGTTGAGATATAGACTACCTAACTCATAACGACTACTCGCATTATCGGGTTGTAGTCTAACCGCATTTTTCAAAGAGACTATTGCACTTGATGCATCGCCTGCTTCTATCTGAGATTTAGCTGCAACGATATATTCATCATATGATAGATCTTTTGTACAACCACTTAACATAGCAACAGACAACGCAGCAGATAAGGTAATAAACTTGATTTTGTTATTTTTCATAATAATAGTGCCTTTATTTAGCATTTATATTCGTTAAAATTACAGCTTACTTTGTAATGTTGTTTTGCGTTTCTCTTCTGATGGCGTAGTATTTTTAATTAAAGATAATATTTGAGCTGCTTTTTTAAGGCGACTATTTGTAATGAGTGCTTCAGCATAATTTAAAGTTACCTCATTATTTTTACCTTCTGATAATTCATAAGCCTTTACTAAATGACTCAACGCTTCGCTTTTCTTATCAAGTTTTAAGAGGATCATGGCATAAGTATCAATAACATTAACAACTTTAGGAGCCACTGAAAGAGCATGTTCTGAAAAGGATAAAGCTTCACTCAGGTTACCCTGTTCCATCGATAACCAAGCAACATTATTTAGTACTAAAACATTATTAGGGAAATACTCTAATATATCTTTATAAGCTTTAATTGCTTTTTCAGGCTGCCCACTAATATACATATTGGCTAATACAGCTCGAACATTTTGGTCACTTTTGTTTTTTTCTAAATAAGTTTCTAAATGCTTGATGGCTTGAATTTTTTTGTTATCACCTTGTAGTGCCGATGATAACAAAATCGCATTTTTTGAGGTAGGTTGAGCTTGATAAAAAGCAGAGAGTAACTCAACAGCTTTGTTATAATTTTTGTCGAGTAATGCAATTTTCCCTTCAATACCCTGCGCAACAAACTTTTTTATGCCTAAAGTTTTGATTTCTTCAAAATAGCTTTTAGCTTCTCTTACTGAGCCTTTATCTATCAGTAATTGCATTTTCCCCATTTTCAACATGTTGTTATTAGCATGTTGATTTCGTAATGCTTTTTCAACTAAATTTAAAGCCGTATCTACATCTTTATTTCTAGAATAATAATCAGCCAATAAAATAATAGGTTCTACATGATATGGATTTATTCTCATCCAATCTTCAAGAATACTTTGTGCTTTATGAACGTTGTTTAGTCCACTATGACTAATTACTTTTAGTTGCCACAATTTTTTAGGTGTTTTAACCGAAGTTTCATAAGCATCAATCACATTAATGGCTTCTGTAAACTTTTTGCCTTTAATTAATAACTCGGTGTATAACATCCCGATCGCTACGTTGTTCTCATCTGACTTGTACAGCTCTTTAATTCGTTCAAAGGCTTCATCATTATTGTGGATAGAAAAGTATTGTCTAAGAATATTTGGGTTATTAGGAAACTCTTGTACGGCAATACTTGATAACCTTTTTGCTTCATCCTTATCATTTTCTAACATTGCAAGATTCGTTAGCTCTAGAAGAGCAAATGCATTTTTTTGAGATATTTCTAAACTCTTATTTAACGCAGCTTTTGCTTGTTGCGGTAATCCTTGCTTTAAATATACAGCGGCTAAAATGTTATAACTACCTGGCTTATCCGGATATTTCTTTTTCCATTGATTAGAAATAGCTATTGCTTGATCGTAATCTTTTGATTGGATAGCCGCATAAGCAAGTGCCAACTCAGCACCTAGGAGATCTGGTTTAAGGGCAACAGCTTCTTTTAAGTTTTGTAAACCAGAAGGATCATTTAACATAAGCTTCAAAATACCATCACGCATATTTTGCTCAGCACTTTCTGGTGTTTCAGACATTGCTTGTTTAGCCACTTCTTTCGCATTTTCAAAAGCACCTAACTCAGCTAATTGGTAACTCAAAGATGATAAAAATTTCTCATCTTCTTTGGTTGTTGAGTTAAAGCCTTCAAGTGTTTCTGAAATATCATCTACCATTCCTAACTGTAGCTGACTTACCGCAAACATTTTACGAGCGGGATGTTCTGGTACTAAAAACTTAACAATATCTTCTAAGTGAGAATAACTGATCTCATAGTTACCCAAGAAATAAGCACTAACACCCGCAATAAGCTTTAATTGAGCTTGGTTAAATTGTGCTTTTAAAGCAGCTTCTGAATGTTCTAATGCTTTTTGATAATTCTTCAACTCGAATTGCGACATCGCTTTTATATAATGTGCTAACGGCTGACTAGGTGCAGCAGCTAAAATACTGTCCGCATACCTTTCTGCTTCTAAAAACTTCTTCTCTTGTAATAACGATTGCGCTAACAAAAGAACAACAATACTCGATTTAGGCTGTAACTTGGCATAACGTAAATAAAGTGGGGTAGCTTCTGAATGTTCACGTAAGGCGGTGTTAACTTGGGCAAGTAATAGAATTGCGTCAACTTGTTCAGGGAGAATGGTAAGTGCTTTATTTACAGAGCCTTTAGCAGTATCAAACTCTCCTTGTGCCATTTTTAAATAGCCATTAGCGAGTAACACATAGGCATTATTAGGGAGTAACTGTTCTGCCAGTTTAATGTCTTTTTCTGCTTGTTCTATGTTATTAGTACGGATATCGGCTAATACTTTATATGCTAAAAAATGTACTTTAGATTCATCAGATAACTCGGAAGAGTCTTTATCTAAATCAATAACATCTTCGTCTGAAGTTGTAAGTATGTATGCTCGAGCTAAAGAAGGTATGACTTCATTTTTATCATATTTAAAGCTGTAAGCTTTTTCTAATTCTTTAACTGCACCAACACCAAACCCTTGTGCAAGATAAGTTTCACCAAGAAGGTATCGAGCTTCTGCGTTTTTAGGCTCAAGCTGCACGGCATTTTTCAAGGCGATTAGTTTTAAATCTATTTCACTGGCTTTGAAGCTTTTGGCTTTTTCTATGTGTGTTATGGCAGTTTCACTTTCGCCACAAGCAGCTAAAGTTGAAATGATACCAATACCCACGAATATTTTTGCTAGCTTCATGATGTTGTAATCCTTTATCTATTTATTTTTAAACAGGCTATAAATTTTAGAGCAAACAAACTAATTCTTTGCTATTTCATTATTCTAACGCTAAACAAAACTTTTAACAGAACTTTTTCATACGCATTTTTCTCACAATGTTTAAAATTAATAGCTAGGTTTTATCTATGTTGCTTCAACTAAATACTATTTAAGTGTTATTATAAAATTTGTTATGGAAATGATTTATTAGATATGGACGTCGAGAAGCTTTTTTCGTATTTCCACATCATATTTATCATAGTCTCTCAGCCCACTATTAGAGTTTGGTAAAAATAAACAGTATGAATATACCCAGCATTTATAAGCCTTTTGCAGGTTTAGTTTTTTTATTTGCAGTTGTTTCTGTATTAAATCTTCCTATTTTAGCAACACTCTGGCGACATAGTTTTGATGATGGTACATACTCGCACGCGTATTTGATCCCTATTATTACCCTCTATTTGTACTTCAAACTTTCGGCTAATGGCTTACTTGCTTATAGAGAATCTATTTCATATGTTTCTCTTGCCTTATTAATAGGCAGTGGGTTCCTCTTATTTGTTACATCAAATGCTCAAATTAGTATCGGTTACTGGCTTTCTTTCTTAGCCGTATTAACATTTGGCGTGATGTCACTGTTTCGTTTTAATTGGTATGTCCTCTTCCCTACACTATTCTTAATTTTCATCTTTCCTTTATGGGGATTATTAACCGAAGTCTTACAAGCAATATCCGTAACTGCTGTAACTTATATGATGAGTTTTACAGGTATACCGACTTATGTTGAAGCGCAGTACATTACAATACCAGCAGGCGTATTTGAAATAGCAGATGGCTGCAGCGGTTTACGTTACATCATTGTATCGTTAGCAATAAGTACATTATTTATATTTATGTACATCAACAATACAAAGAAAGCTGCTACGTTTTTAACGGTAGCCATTTTAGGTGCATTACTGACTAATTGGATACGCATTACGGCATTAATACTTATTGGTGAGTATACGGATATGCAAAGTAGTTTAATGGAAGATCACAATACCTTTGGCTGGTATTTATATATTCCATTTATGTTTTTGTTATTTATGTGGGGTAATAAATTAGCTAATCATGATCTACTTTCAACACCTGAAAATAACACTTTAAGCCCTCTTGGCAGTTACCCTAAACAATCGAATGTATTGCTTTTATTAGTGGCTATTACTGTTTCATCTACAACACTAAAATCATTTTTTATACCTACACTACCTAACAACGCAGACGTTATAGCTTTAACCGAGATACAACCAACTATTGAACGTTATACAAGTGTTGAACAATTATCATCTAATGCGTCTGACCTTACTCCAATGGTTAACTTAAAATATTTTTTCAACGGTGTACTTGATAATGGTAAACCTACAGGTTTTGGTAATGATTACCTTCCAAAAGGCTGGCAGGAAGTTGATCAAGAAATAGTAGGGAAATGGCGTTATATAAGAGTAGCTAATAGAAGAAATGCCGCATTAGTTCGATACACGTATGAAATTAACAAGCAGCAAATGGCTTCTCCTGTAGCCTTTAAAAAGCAACGTTTGATAGAAGCACTAACAGGTAAAAGCGAAACTTACATGTATTGGCAATTCTTTGACTGCCTACGTGATTGTGATGCAGAAAAAAAACACGCTACAAACAACCAATTGATAATAGTGTAATGGTCTAAAGGAATGTCTGCTTTAATGGAAACATTCTCACAAAGCAGACTTTTATAATCTAATACATTAAACCCTTTAATATCGCTACATTAAGTAAAGTAGTTATGATTTTTGAGTGTTAGCACTATCAGGCATTTGAATTGGTAATATCAGCGTCACAAAAGTTGAATATAAAAAAGAGACAATGTTAGAAAGGTTAAGCAATGAGCATTATCTTATTTCAATCGATATTTCATTGAAAGAGCATTAATAATGGCTAATTATATAAAACAATGTTCAACGATTACCTTTTTGATATTAAGCCTAATATCTTTGAACAGTCTCGCCCAGAGCACTTCAATTGAATTTTCAGTTCCTAGCAATAAATCTATATTATTATTGCCTGTACCGAATATGATAATCCCATTAAATTCTGCATTAATAATCACTCAACAAGATAAAATTATAAATGCTTCTTATTCTTTGCTTAAAGTATGGAATACAGATAACACACCAAAATTTGTTCGCTTGTTAGCTATTCAACTAAAAAATATAAAACTCTTAACAAACGATAAACCTTTAAAGTTCACATTAAGCTGGTTTCATTCAAATGAAAGTCTTAAAAGTGACGTTTTTACCTTTAATAATCAGCCTCATTTAATATTTCCAAATCAATCATGGTTAGCAGAAAGTATTTTGTTGCACCCTGAAAATAAAGAAACGAATAGTAGCTGGTATACCAAAGGACAAACTTTATACGCTAACTTTGTTACTAGTGAGTCTTTATTAAATGAAAAAGGTTATCCAAACACTAGGTATTCTCAATGGTTATTTGATCGCCCAAGAGCAATTTACCAATTATATATTTTAACAGGTGAACCTAAATGGCTGAATGCAGGAACTCAATTAACACACTTTTATTTGAACAACTTAGATACTTCAGGAAAATTTACATTAAAAGAAAACTTCGACTTAAAGTATTTAATGCCTAACGGTTTGCTTTACCATTACTTCCTTACAGGTGATCACAAAATAGAGAATGTTTTAGAAACCCTTTTTGAAAAGTCATTGGTTTGGTCACCTAGCTACGAAAACGAAAATAAATTTTGGACCGAACGTCACCAAGCTTCAGCATTAAATGTGGCAATAGCTTATTGGGAAATATCAGGCAGTCAACGTGCTAAAAACAGAATAGATGAAATTATTGAAGCTACGGTGCAAATGGTATTTAATCCTACCAACAATTGGCCTTTAAGAGGTTGCCCTCAACATACTTATAAATCACACGAAGGTAAATCAGGTAACTCTCCTGTGTGCTCACCTTGGATGATGGCATTACTTGGCGACGCATTATGGCGATATTATCGTTTAATTGATGATAAAAAATCTTCAGCATTACTTAATGCTTTTGGTGATTTCATGCCTAATCATGGAATTCATTTTGCAGACAAAAGATTAAAAAACATGGTACTCCCTATCTACCTTTCCTCCATGGATAATCAACTTTTAGAAATAACAAACCAATGGACTGATCGTCAACATTCATGTGATGTTGCTAGCCTCATTGGAAAATCTTTATATATAAAGAAAAAAACAAATGAAAATACAGTGTTATTAGAAGAACTATTTAATGTATTTGTTCAACAATGCAAAGAAATGAACAAAAAAGATAAATATAATAAGAAAGATTATGTGCCTATGCTCCCTCCAAGACGCTTTGGCTGGACATACTCAACAACAAGTGATTTACCTTGGCTAACGTCATGGCTAAGTTCTTCAGCGGGCTAAATGAATATACCTTCTATGCAAAAGCAAAATAGCAGTAATATTAAATGGGAATTGATTAACGATTTCCATAAATTAACGGCTATTACACAACAATGGCAACGTTTAGTAGATCAATCTTCAGATCTCAGCCCATTCTCATCTCCACAATGGGTTTTAACTTGGTATAACAACTATTGGCAAAAAGGTTGGGAATTATCAACACATGCTGGCTACATTAACAATCAACTGGTTGTGATATTGCCATGTTATATTCAACACTCTCCTAAATTTCCATATCTGAAAGTATTGTACCCTTTAGGGCAAGGCGAACCTGAAGAAGAAGAAATATCATCAGAATATTGTGATGTCATTGTATCCAAAAGTATTACAGAAATTGCGTTAGTTGAGCTTCAAGAAAAAATAATGCTGCTCGATATAGATCAGATTCGATGGAATGCCACTGTACAAAATAGCTATATAAAAAAACTATTAGAAAAATCATTCCGCTATGAAGCACTATCAACTCACACTCGATATTTTGTAGAGCGCACAGAATGGTCACTAGAATCTCTGAGCAAAAACACACGAGCACGTTATAAGCGTTCAATTAATCAATTAAATAAGATTAACGCAACGCTTCACTGGGTTGAACCTAAAGACTATGACGAATACATAAAATTACTAATTAAATATCATCAAAAACTCTGGAACAGCAGAAATAAAGACGGTGCTTTTTCTCATGCAAGCTTTAAAGATTTTCATGAGCAATATAGATCTCAAAGCTCTATAAAAATGAGTGCAGTAACAGTTGATGGTACACCTATAGCAATTAATTACTATTTTGATGACGAAAACTCACTTTATTTTTATCAAAGTGGCTGGGATAGTGAACAATATTCGAATTTTTCACTTGGGTTATCTTTACACTTGTGGAGTATCGAAAATTGCGATTATAAATATTATGATTTTATGATGGGCGAAATGAAAGATAGCTACAAAGAGAAATTTGGTGTTCAGCAAGAACCTATGATTAATGTAAACATAACGATTAGTCCCAAAAAAATTTTTATACATAAGTTAATGCGTAAGATCATGTCTTTTGATAAGTAAGATGTATAATATGCTTCATAAGAAATGGAAGAGACATTTACCCTTTTTGATAGATAATAATCCTGATTATTACACTCTTGTTTCTCCATACTAATACTTTATAGATACCTAAAGGACTTAATTTCAAATGGCACGTAAGTTTCCCATGAATAATGAAAAAGACTCTAAAGCGGCTTTTTTCTTTTTATTCCTTTATACCGCCTCCACATTAATTCGTCCTCATGAAATGTTTCAAGCAAGTGTCGAATGGATAGTCATTAAAGTATTTGCCATTATTGCTTTTGGTTTAGTTCTAATGGTACAGAGGCCACTAAAATTATACCCACAACATTGGATGTTACTTTCTTTAGTGCCCTTAATTATAATATCTGGTTTTTTAAATGGCTCAGGTATGTTTGGCATAGAAGAAGCAAAGATGCTTCTTATAAGCGCAATTATTCCTTTATTTTTAATGAGTACTTGTATTACAACAATCAAACGTCAGCATATATTGATGGTGGTTTGCTTAATAGCTGCATTATTGATGGTACATAATGGTCATGTGCAACAAACGGCATATGAAGGCTTTGGTTGGGCATTACATACTCATTCCGTTGGTTATATAGACTTAGGTGAACGAAGAATTACCTATTTAGGTTTTTTTAATGACCCTAATGATTTAGGCATGTTTTTAGTTATGAATCTTCCTTTTGCTATGTACTTTTATTCTAAAGGTAAGTTTTTAATAAAATTAATCATGTTAGCTATATTATGCGCTTTGGGTTATGGCATTTTCTTAACAGGTTCAAGAGGTAGTATGCTTGGTGCCGGTGGATTAATTGGTATTTATCTATTAGTTGTAAATGCGGGACCTAAATTATTTATCTCAGTTGTATTATTGGCACCTATTGCTGCTACTGTTATTACTTCATTACAAAGTAGTATTGATTCTTCTGCCAATGGACGACTAGAAGCTTGGTATGCTGGTATACAAATGCTCATGGCCAATCCAGTATTTGGTGTTGGCAAAGGTAGGTTTTATGATCATCATGGTCTAGTTGCCCATAACTCCTATATACATGTTGCTGGTGAATTAGGTGTTCCTGGTTATTCTTTATGGGGTGGGGCCTTAATTTTTACAGTATTAACAGGCTATCTATTTATTAAAGCAAGTAAGCTAAAAAAAGAAGCCGCTGCTGCTGAATCGATAATAAATAAAGATTTAAATGAAAATATAAATGAAGCATTTGAAAATGAACGATTACTGAATAAAACATTATTCTTCTCTATGATTGGCTTTATGATCACCGGTTTTTTTATCAGCCGTATGTTTACCTTAACACTCTTCATTTTTATGGGTATGGCAATTGCGTCTCATATTCGTATGGTTAAAGTTTGTCCCGAATACCAAGAACACTTCAGTAGCTCTCCCGCATTAAGGTCTATGGGATACTGTTGGGTCGTTATAGTTGCTGTGTATATTTCATTAAAACTAGGCCTTTAAAGCCTAGTAGCTATTCCTAGTTCATGCAGTGTAAAATTACTAAAATATTATGAGTTCATTAAATGAAAAAAATTAAACTTATCTTCACATTACTAATAAATATTATCTTTTATGCTTTAGGTAATATCATCCCAAAAGATAAATCGGTATGGGTATTTAGTGCATGGTTTGGTCAAAAATATAATGATAATCCAAAAGCATTTTTTGAGTATGTGAATAAACATCATAAACAAAAGATCAAAGTAGTTTGGATCTCTAAGAATATTGACGTTATAAGTGAGGTGCGACAATTAGGTTACATTGCTTATCACGAAAAAAGTTTATCCGGAATTTGGCACCAACTAAGGGCGAGTAAAGTTATAATTTGTCAATCTTTACACGATGATCTGTTCGCTCCCTGTATTGGTAAAAAAACTAAAGTCATTCAACTTTGGCATGGCATCCCTTTAAAAAAGATCATGTTTGATGCTTTTGCCGATAAAAAAGAACAAAAGAATATATTTGGTCAATTTGTAGATTACTTATCGCCTTATAATGAACACAGAAATGATTTAGTTATTTCCACCAGTGAATTAACTCAAGCAACATTAGCTCAAGCTTTTAGACTAGATAAAGTTCAAGTTTTAACCTCAGGCTTCCCTCGTAATGATGTATTTTTCGAACATATCGAAAAATCAAAAAACGTCCCATTTAAATGTATTTATATGCCTACATTTCGAGGTGGAATAGCCTCAGAATGTGACTTATTTGAACGTTATGGTTTTGACTTTAAAGCAATAGAAAGTCAACTAATTAAACATAACATACAACTAACGCTCAGAATGCACCCTGTAAATAAACCACCAGTTCAAATTGTTGAAGAAATTAAAAATTCAACAGTAATTAAATTAGATGCCGGGAGCGATATTTATCAATCAATCAGCCAATATGATTGTTTAATAACCGACTATTCGAGTATTTACTTTGATTTCTTATTATCGAATAAGCCAATCATTTTCGCTCCTTTTGATTTAGATGAATACAAGAATCGTGAGCGTTCTCTTTATTTTGAATTTGAAGATGTTACATTAAAACCTTATTGTTATTCTTGGAATGAAATATTAGAACGTTTAATCTCATTAAAAGAACACCCCGTCGATGATGAATACAAAAGTGAATACAGTGCTTTAAAAGACAAGTTTCATGAAAAACCTATCGATGGTAAGTCTCCATTCTCAGCTAAATTATTTAGCCATTTAGATAGTCAATAAGGATATTAACTTATGAAAAGAGTACTCACATTTGGTACATTTGATTTATTTCATATCGGTCATTTACAAATATTAAAAAGGGCGAAAACTTTAGGCTCATACTTAATTGTAGGGATATCTACAGACGCTTTAAATTTTTCTAAAAAACAACGTAACCCTATATGTAATGAAACACAGCGGAAAGAAATAATCCAAGAGTTGAAATGTGTTGACGAAGTTTTTTTTGAAGAATCTTTAGAACTGAAACGCCAATATATTATTGATACTAAAGCGGATGTATTAGTGATGGGAGATGATTGGAAGGGACGCTTTGATGAATTTAAAGACATTTGCGAAGTGGTCTATCTACCAAGAACACCCTCAGTTTCTACAACTGAAATTATTGAGATAGTTAGGAGCATAAATTAAAAATGAACAATATAGCTATATTATCATGTTGGTTTGGTGAAAAGTTTAATAAACCTCAAAAAATCAATTCAATTTATGACTTAAAGGTATGGCTATATGCCACAATAAAAAGTTTTTTACCTTATCAATTATTAGATAAGCTGGGGTTCGACTCTATAATACCTAAGTCTCCTAAAGATATTAGAAACTGTTATTTTTATTCCAACAACTTAAAATTAAAAAAAGAAATTATTGATAAGGGATGGATATTTTGTTTCCTTGATAGCACTATTAATAATGGTGAAAGTATTGAATCTTCTTTACTTGCAAAAAAGGTAAAGTTTTTACAACTCAATGATGAAAATACAAGTGCGATTTATAGCTTTGAACATTTAATATACATGGACAGTCGTCGAATTACAGATGACATTATAAAAATAATCAAATTAAATACGAAAGGTATTTTAATCCGGAAGACTCCGAGAGAGAAGACAACAGTTTGGCATGAAGTCGATGAAGCAAAAGGACAGGAAAGGTATGCTAAAAGTATGGCCCAAACTGTAGATTTTATAAACGCTAAAATTGATATGGGCTATTCGCCAGAGTCTAGAGTAATGAATACAGGGGTTATTGCATATCATATGAAGTCACCTGAAGTTAAAGCTGAAATTCATTCACTCTGTGATGAAGTATATAATGCATGCTTAGATTTGGCACAACCAGAATGCCAGATTTTTTGGTGCATTTTGTCTCAGAGATATACTCAAATTATCAATCAACTAGATTTCTCAGTTATACAAACTCGTACTGGCGCGTAATTAATATTCGAAATGTACTAAGAAAACTTCAGATTATTATAGATAGTCACATTGTTTTTCAACCCCTAAAGTCTTAGAAAGAAGTGAGTTGATTTTGAATTAATATTTTCAATATCGAAACTGGAAATATTATAGTTACTCATATTTTATCTTAAGGATACATATATCAACTTTTTGTCATATTTTGTTCATATACACTTGGTAGTTTAGCTGCAAATATCTTTATCAGTTTAAACTCTATGAATGACATTATTTTATATGGCGCTTTTGATCGACACAATTATGGCGATCTCTTATTCCCTTTAATTATGGAGCGAGTTATTAATGATTTGCATCCTAAAAAGAAAGTGCTCATAGCTGGTTTAATCAATAGTAATTTATCAAAATATGGAGCAAGAAAAACTATAACAATAAAGAAAGCATTAAAAATGAGTAAGAATGATGCCACGTTAATACTGGCTGGTGGCGATGTAGTAGCTTGTGATTGGCAATCAGCCTATGGATACCTTTTACCAAAGTCTCTATTCCCATTATATGAGCGTATAGCTTGTTATTATTTCCCTAAGTTCACACAGTATATAACCTCTCGTCTTGTGGGTTTAACCTCTGATTTGCCGTTCAATTTAAGCCGTAATGACATGGGAACTTCAAGAAAAGTTATTTACAATTCAGTGGGAGCTACAGGCGTTTCAAATGTCACTAAGGAGCAGGATGTAAATGCTTTATGTGAGTTAATGAATGAGACTGATTTTGTTTCAGTAAGGGATAAATTTTCTCAATCTCAATTAGAAAGAGTAGGTTGTTCAACACCCAATTTAGCTCCTGATTCGGCCACGATTATGTCGTCTTATATTACTATCGATGAGCTTGAACAGAAGTCTTCATTTGCAACTAAAGATCTCATAGAAACGCATATCGAGGGATATATAGTATTCCAAATATCTCAAGGGCATGTAAGAGGCAAAGAAAAAGCATTTGCTGAAGCTCTATCTCAAACGAGTAAAGCTTTTAACTTACCTATAGTATTTATAGCAATAGGTAACGCAGCTGGCCACAATGACGTTACAGGCGTTCATAAAGTTGCTTCGTTACTGACTAAGGGCACAACTTACAGCACCTACTTAGATGGAAATATTTTCGATTTAATGAATATCATCCGTAACGCCTCTTGCTATTGCGGTACTAGTCTACATGGCTTAATTACATCAATGTCTTTTAGTGTGCCAAGAGTTGCTCTATTACCAACATTAAGAAAGCAAATTAATTACATGAATACATGGGATCTACCACATATGCCTAAAGGTGTTATGCCCGAAGATTTATCAGAAGCTGTTGGTATTGCTATGACGACTCCAAGTAAGGATTTGAAATCATTGGGGCAAAAATTAACGGATACTTACATGAGTAACTTTAAAAGCATGAGTTCAAGTTTTTAGAATTTATGTTTTAAAAATCGTAAGAGTGGATGATTTTTTATAGTCCTGAACGGCTTTTTATTTCTGAAGACTCAACGGCTTGTATAATATCACTGTAAGGTTGTGAGAGAAGACACCAGAGTATTTGGCATTCTGGCTGTTTTAGCTGAATGCAGGCATTATATACTTCATTACACAGGGCTTTTATTTCACTGCCTTGAGCATTCATAGCATAGGCAAGGATGCCCGTGTTCATTATACGATTATTAGCACAATAACCCTTTTGTAGCTTAGTGTGAATAAAGTCTATCGTTTTATCCATATGCTTAGCATACCTTTCCTGTCCTTTCGCTTCTTCTACCTCATGCCAAATGCTAGGTTTAAGCTTAGCTTCGTATCGCAGAAGAACGCCTTTTTGATTCTTCTCAATGATATGAGTAATCTCGTCAGTAACTCGTCGACTATCCATATATATAAGATGTTCAAAGTGGCTGAAGTTAGCGTCATCAATCTGGAGAAACTTAACTTTCTTAGCGAGTAATGAGGATGCAATGCTTTCGCCATTATTAATATCACTTTCAACAAAACAGAAATGCCATCCTTTGAACTGAACTTCTGTTTTTAGTCTTTTATTATTTGAATAAAAATAACAACTTTCAACCCCTTGAGGTGCCTGAGGAATTATAGATATAAACCCGAGAACATCTAATATCCTATATGATAAAAGGTTTTTTATTTTGGCGTAAAGCCATTGCTTACAGGTGATAAGTGAATTAATTTTCAGCGGTTTATTGAATTTGTGGCCAAACCAACAGGATAATACAGCGACATTTTTCATTTTGCTTTCCTTATCCTTTTAATTGCTTAAGTAGATGTTACCCGCGAAAGTGATCGACATGTAGTTGCTTAAACACTCTTGATAAAAAATAAAAACACTCATGATTTTTTAAAGTTAAATGGTATTTTCCCTTTAAATTTCAACGCCTTTTTTTCAACAAGATGCCAAGAGAGATAAGATATAAACATAGTCCCAATAAAAGAATAAACACATAGCTCTAAAACATTAACCCCAGGTATAAAAGCAATAACACTTTGTTGTACTGGCCAAGCATAGATATATATACCATAAGAGTAATCACCATATTTGTTAAATCCTCGGATCCAACCTTTAGGGATATAGGCGATATAGAATATGACATAAAAGATAGTGACATTATAAACAACAAAAAAGAGTTCAGTGTTTATTGAAGAGGCAAGTAAAGTAAAGAGTATAGGATAAAATATTTGCTCGGAAAGTATCAAATAATCCTTAAAAATGTAACATGCAGTTCCAATAAAAAACAATGAGTACAATCTAAAATCTTCAGAAGCAAAATATGAAATAGGTAAGAAAGTAAAAAAATGATTAGTAATATAAATTAGCATACCAAGCAGAGGTATTAATAAATATATTAAACGTTCATTTAACGCGCCATTCGACCAAATGAGTAAACGATTAATCGCAATGCTAAAAAAGACGAGAAGACAATAAGCTTTAACCTCAAACGGTAATGTCCACAAAGAGCCATTTACAACTCCCGACCAAGGTAAAGATTCGAATACACCAGGTAAACTAGCTTCCTCGCCAAAAAATAGTACTGTATTTTTTATAAGGAAAATATAAGTTTGAGCATCTGTTAGATACTGTATTAATGAATAACTTGTGAAGAATGCGCCTACAATAAATACACAAAATATTACAGCTATAAATAAGCCGGGATAAATACGAAGAAACCTTGCCCACAAGAAATTAGCTAAATCCTTTTTAACAAATAAACTATTAGCAATTAAAAAACCACTCGAGATGAAAAAAATATCAACAGCAATATGCCCGAATGACATATTAACGAGTTGTTTAAAAGGCTCAGTAGCATTATTACCTATAGACAAAGCATAGCTATGACTAAGTAACACACCAAAAGCTGCAATAAAACGGACTAAATTGAAATTATTATCTCTCGACTCTAAAAAACATGCTAAAGATTTGCGCAAAACTTCTTCTCCAGAAGAGAGTTATATAATAGAAGACTTAAGTCTTGAATGGCTTCAATTTAAAACCCAAACTATTATCACTAAAATAAAAACAACTTATCAAAATTAATTTGATCTCTTAGAAATTATTTTTTTACTAATAGACAGAAAATAATCTCCAGATATCTTTCTTAAGTTTTTGTCTAGTACTAATAGCCAACTAAGTATCAAGAAGATAGCAAAACTTAGTGCGCCACATATAACAAGTTCGAACCAAGAAATTGTTGTCATAACAACAAGCGCAAGCCACAAACCAACACCAAAAACTAAGAAGTTAGCCCAAAATAGTTTACGTATGATCAACCAAAGCTTTAACTGATTATAAAAACTATATAACCATAAGCTTAGCACAACATTTGCGATAAAAGAGCCGATTGAAGTCCCGATAGCGACACCAACGAGTCCATACTTCAAACCAAGTACAATTGATAATGAGATATTAGTTATGGCCCCAAAAAGACTCACTAATGAAATATACTTATGTTGAGCCTGTGCCAATAAAACTTGATTAACTGAAGTATAAATTGCCTGACAAAAGAAGGTGAAAATTAAGAAATAAAGAATATATGCAGCTGACTCAAACTCTTCACCAACCCAAAGTACGATAAAAGCTTTTCCTAAAATAATTAAAGGCGCTGAAAACAGTGTCGCAAAAAACAAGTTAATCATTATCGCATTATGAAATAACTCATCTAAACTTTCATTTTTAGACATTTTTTCTCATAAAAACAGGAGATAAGAAACCATTCACAGTGAACACAAATGACTTAATATGTTCAGCTAAGCGATTAGCCACACCATAAACAGCAACAGATGAAAGACCAATAAGCTTAGTAACGATAAACGGATCAGCTTTTGAATTTAAGGTGTTAGCAACACCGTTTGCTACTACATGCTTAGAAAACGCAAAAAGTGACTTTAACTCTTCTTTCGAGACTAACTTGAAGCTGAATTTCATGGCTGGATAAAGCTTCTTTATGTAATAAATCTTCACTCCATTCGTTAATACATCAGCAAAAAGAGTCGCTATTATTGCTCCCCAAATGTTCATGGTTGGTATTAATAAGAAGATTAAAATAGACTTTATTAATACATTTACCATAACCAAATTAGAGTCAATATCTAGTCTTAAGAAAGCAGTAATGAAACCATGAAAAGGGTTCATTAGAAAATCCATGATTATCTTTGCAGATAATACGAATAAAGCCATTTTGAGGGCATCAGCATCAACACTAGAGCCAAAAAAATCAGCTGAAAATAGTGCAACACAAGCCAACAAAGCAACAGCAGCGAGACCAAGACAACCAAAAAGCACTATGCTGGTAGAAAAAACGGTATTAACTTCTACAGGGTCATCTTTTTCCAACGCTAATATAGTATGGCGTTGAACTGCTGACGGAAAGCCTAGTTCAATCACATTAAACCAGCCAATTATCGAAAGAATCAATAACCAAAATCCGTATCCATTAGCGCCAAGTACATTGATAAAGTAAGGAGTAAGTAATAATGAAGATACAACTAATACTATTCTTTCTATAAATCGAAAAATGGAACTCTTAAAAAATAGTTTTTTAGTACTCATTATTCAGTACTCGTGGAAAAACATTCATAATTAACTCTTTGTAGATAATGGCTTTGTCTTTTACGCTATTTAACAAATTAGATAGCGCGTTTTGTTTTTTGTATTAATTGCCAAATAAAATTAGGGACTATTTTAAACAATCTCCCTTTTACTGACAATTTACTGTTGTTTTTCAATTTAGATGCTTTGAGCAGAGTGTCACCTGCTAGGTTAAACATCCCATTGTAAATATAGGTATTGGCGTATCTAACATGTAGGTTCTGTTTTATCTCATTCCAATCAACGGTCTTATTATGTTTCTCAGCCATTGGTTGAATTTTATCTAAACAGACTAACTCAGCAGCATGCATTTTTTCTTCATTTGATGAATAGTTATCACCATGGAATACATGAATGGCTAAATGTTCAGGTACAAAATCAAGCTCACAAACTAAAGAAAGTTTTAACCATGCTAACCAGTCATCTACTCCCATTAGGCTACGTTCGTCATCAAATGCTTGTGTTTCTTTCAATAAGCTCTTACGTGCAATGGCTGTACAGCACGTGAACATGTTTACTTGAATAAGCCTATCGAACACATCACCGCGATACTTACGTTCAAAACTTGGCTTATCTTGCTTGTTTAGATGTGCATAGTCAGCGATAGCGCCGCAATAAACGAGACCTACTTTAGGATTTTCGAATAAAGGGACTTGTTTGCTTAACTTAGTCGGTAACCAAAAGTCATCTTGATCACAAAAAGCGACAAGATCTCCACCTGCTCTTTCTATGCCGTAGTTTCGAGCTGCCGCCACACCACCATTTTGTTTGTGAAAGCCTTTAATAGAGCTATGGTTTTCTACTAAGGTATTTATCAATTGTTCAGAGTTGTCTTTACTACCATCGTTAATTAGCAATATTTCAACGTTATCGTAGTCTTGGGCTAAAATAGTATTAACCGTTGCTTCTAGGTATTCAGCCCCGTTATATACAGGTATGACAACAGAAACTAATGCGTTCATGCAGAGTCCTTAATGATTAATGTTCAATTAGCTATAAAGCATCATATATTTTTGTGCGACTGTTTCTAGTGAGTAATATTGTTCCACTAGTTGATAAGCTTCACTCCCCCACTTTTCAATAAGTTGAGGGTTTTCGGCTATATCAGTTAACAGTCTTGAAAGCTCTTTATCATCGTCATAGTTAAATAACTGACCTGTTACATTACTTTGCACGAGTTTAGGATTTCCACCGACTTTAGTCGCTAGCACAGGTATACTTCGCGCCATAGCTTCTAAAATGGCAATGGATAATCCTTCCATCTCGGATGTAACAATCATGACATCGATATGTTTATATATGTTTTCTCGGTCGACTAACATGCCATGAAAATGAGTATTATCAACTAGTTTACTCTCAGCTGCAGCAGACTTTAATAGCTCTTCACATGGACCATTACCAAAAAAGTGAACTTCAAATTTATTTGCTAATACTTCAGGCATTGATGAAATAGCTTTTAATAAACAGATCTGATTTTTCAAAGGCACCATTCTAGCTACGGAGCCTAATTTTATTTTAAGGTTTTGTTGATCAAGCGCTTGTCGATTATTTTCTTTCGGAATTAAAATTCCATTATCAACTACTGACTGTGGTTTACTTTGCCAACCATTTACTTGACCAAAAACCGTCTGTCCTTCATTTGAAACGAAAGTTATTTGATCAACAATGGAGTGAGTAATTTTATGCATAACTCGCCACTTAAACTGATTAAATGGTTCAGCTCCGTGACGTGTATAAATAACTTTTTTTCGTCTACATAATATTGGGCTATAACAAGTAAACAATAAGGTGAAGGGTGAATGAAAATGTAAAACATCAAACTCGCTTACCACACGTTTAAATGTTTGTATTTTTTCTAATCGACTGCCTTTAACAAAATGTACTGGGATGTTGTTTTTTATACATTCAGCAACTAAAACATCATCCTCTTCACCAAAAGACAAAATAGCACTGTTAAGTTTTAATGACTGACGTTGTTCAATAGCTAAGTCGATAACAAAACGCTCTGCCCCACCTATATTTAAACTTGATAATATATGCAGCACACTTTTAGGTTTAATAGTCACGTTTTCTCCTGATGTGCTTTCTATATTTTGCACACTGTTACTCGTCTTTTACCTGAAGGTGTTAAAGGAATATCATCTACAATATCAAAATTAATGGCTAAACTATCTTCCGAATATTTATTGATTATTTTCTCTATTGGCTGAAAGTCTGGCGATGTACTTTGATCATTAAGTACAATTTTTACGTTAATAGATTCTAATTCTGTTTGCACCACTTGAAATTTTGCGATCCAAGAGAAGTCTTTAAACATATGTGGAAATAACTCTCCAGGAAGTAGCTGACCATTAGGGCATTTTATAATATCTAACTTCCGCCCATCAACTGAATTCATCATAGGTAATGGATTGCCACAGTCACATGTCTCATGAGATAAGGTTGCACAATCACCATTAAGGTATCGAATGAGTGGCATACCGTAATTTGTTAGATCCGTTATGGCAATATCACCACTTTCTCCCATGACACTTTTGCCATCAACAAGGGTTTCAACCACGAGTTGATCAATGTTGATGTGTAAGCCTTGCTGTTTTTTACATTCAGAAGAAATAAGCATCACTTCACGACAGCCATAGGTATTATGAACAGGACAATTAAATGCTTTTTCGATTAATTCTCTTTGATGCTCATAAAGTGCTTCAGCTCCTGTGACAATAGTCTTTGGCTGATGCATTTTGATATTATTAGCGATAATGTATTTTGCTAATTCAACAAGAGGATTTACGTAACTTACGATGGCATCAGGTTTTATTTTATTGATACGCTTTGCATATTCATCAATATTACTGCTGTTCATCTCAAAAGAGTTCAGCATGTAATTATTAAAAAAACGATGATAAAGATCTTCTTTAAGCTGGCGAAAGGCAGATACATTACCTAAGCTCGCACCCCATAAATATACAGCTTTAGTACCTAAATCAGCACCAACTTCACCATATCCGCGCCAAGCTATAGCTAACCTGGCTTCGTGGCTTTCCATATTTAATTCAAAATGAAAAGGTTGTCCTGTAGAGCCACCTGTAGATTTTTTGATGTTTGTTGCTTTATTGCAAGCAGGCACAAGTTCGTCATAGTAAGTCATAACATCTTGTTTCGTTAATGCTGGTAATGTTGAGAACTTTTCAAGACTGTCAATTTGTTCTACAGATTCAATACCAACACTCTGCCAGACACGCTTGTAGTAAGGTACATTGTCCCAACAAAAGTGGAGTAGTTTTTCAAGTTGCTGCCACTGGTATGTTTTAAGTTCGTCCTGCTTCCATAATAGACGCTCGTTTGCCTGATTAACCTTTTCAACGACATTACTTTTTTTCAAGGTTGTATAGTAGAAAGGAAACAATACTTTAATAAAAAATTTTTTATAATTCATTTTTACTTCCAAACACTCTTATGCAGTTTTCTTAATAAGAGCTTTAATAACTTATGGGATAATTGTGTGGCGTTACAATTGCTGTCGACAGAAATTCTTTCTATACAAAATTCATCTAAATTCTTAGAGGTGTTTATACCTGAAATAAAAGAAAATGAGATTTGATAATATTTTTTTATGATTTTAACTGTGTCTGCTGTAAAGCTGTCTTTACCACCTACAGGATAAGCAAAAGCCTTAATACTTGTATTGAGTTCTTTTTCTATAAGCTCTTTAGAAGCTTTCGCTTCATGATCTTGCTCTTCAATACTTAAGTGAGACATGATTCTATGACTACAGGTTTGTGAACCAAACGCCATACCCGCATCACTCATTTCTCTCGCCATATCCCAAGTCATGAAAAGTGGTTCTTTATCCACAAGTTTTGTATCAGGTATTTGTAGTTTTTGCTCTAACTCTATGAGTATCTCTTCAATAGTTGAACCATTATTAACTTTAACGAGATCGAGAACTTGTCTAATACTGTTCGAAACATTGTCTTTAGATAGCACAATACTTTCAGACCAGTTTGTGAGCTTAACTTCATCAACTTGAGCATGACGAACCAAGTAGGCAATTCTATCCCACCATGGAATTTCGGCATTATTCATGAAGTTTGTGGCTAAAAAGAAAGTAGACGCTATTTTGTTTTCTAGCAATATAGGAAAGGCTTTACTGTAATTATCTATATAACCATCATCAAAAGTAATTAATGCATACCTTTTATCTCGAATTTTTCCATTCAATATTTCAGAAAGATCATCAATACTGACAACGGTGAAATTCTTCTTTAAATACAACATATGTTCAGAAAAATTAGCTTCATCACAGCTAAAAACATTAGGGTCATATTCGGTTAGACTAGCTTCGCCTATCCGATGATAGTTAAAACAGTAAAGTCCATTTGGCAGAACTGCATTAGCGATACATTTGCCGACTGCATGTTTAACATTTTTAAGCATCCTAGCTCCCATACAGCTATAGCTGCTTAAATGTCGGTTTAGCTAAAATAAAGTCTCTGTACTCATTAGGATTTCCATCCTTTCCAGCCTCTGCGGCTTTAGCAATATTGTACATTTCTCTTGCTGAAACATAATGAAGTATATAATTTTCACCATCATTATATTTTGTTTCTAAATAGGTATGCATATTATGACGAGGCTGCCCTAATAAGGTATCCATATCATTTTCTTGTGTACCGTGGGTATGCACTTTTATAAAAGTCCATTCTGGTCGACCTTTCACATGTATATGCGAACTAACCCATTGATCAATTCTACTTTTAAGTGGTGGACAAGCTTTTCTCACATCAGCATTTTCTACATGAGGTAAACCTTTTGGCGTTCGCCATTTAAAGTTAATTCCGATAGGTCCTTGAATTAACATGATATCGCCAGATTCTTCTTTGCCTACTTCAACATCAACGCCACTATCATGACTTTTACACATACCTGGTCTTCCAGTTGCGTAATAAATAGAATTAACTTTACTTGTTTGTGCAGGACTTGGTGTTGCAGGCAGTGTCATATCAACATAACAACCTGTTTGATTTAGTAAAGCAAGTTCATTATCTATTCCACACATGTAACCATCAGGAAGTGAGTTATCAAGTGACCAGTTACCATGAATAAAGGCATACATTATTTGCTCAGTTTCAGGATGAACAGGTAAAGCACCATGGTCATGATGTAATTTATTGGCAAAATCAGTCATTACTTTAGTGAAGTTTTCTGGCGTATCATTATCGTGGTGTAAATGTATTTCTATTTCACCAAAGCCGCGATAACACATATCCGATAACTTAGCTAAATGCTCATGCCTGTACTCTTCTTCTGGGTAGAAAAACGAGTGCTTTGGCATAACACCATCAGCATCTTTATGTTGCTCAGCCATTAAAGGGTAATCTTTAAACCAACGATCAACTCTTTTACGCTCTAATTCGATATTATCGCGATTTTTCCATTGAGGTTCGAAATGATCGACAAAACAAAATAAAACATGAATAGGTTTATCCGTTTTCGGTTTATTTAATCTATTTTTTAAATAGGGGAAAAACCACATATCCATATTTTTCTTTTTTAATACGAGCCAAAATAAAGTACTTCCAGCTAACAATAATAATACAGTGATAAAACCTAACATTATTTAGTTTCTCCTTGTCGTGCTGTACGTTGCCAGCCACCGTTTTTTTGACCTTTTAAAAATAATATAAAGCCTTTGCCTAATGCGGTATTCATAGATAAAAAGAAGCTAATAATAGCCACTACACTACCGACTTTAACTCCTTGACTGATCTTTTTGGTGCCATACCAGCCAATAGTATAAAAAGCTACTTGCCCAATTAAAAGAGCAACATATAAAGGCTCACCTAATAAAAAGAAGTTAGCGATAAACACCAATACCATTAAGTGAGGTGCATACCATCGAAATACTTTATGAGACCAATAACAAAAACTAAACCAACCTTGAGTGGGTGATAGTGCCCATAAATTACTGTTGAAGGCTTTATAATTACCCACTCCAATTCTTACTCTACGCCCAATTTCATCATTCAAAGATGGCGCAACTTCTTCTGAAGCGATAGCTTTATCATTATATAAAACATCATAGCCCTGCTTTTTAACATTCATCGCTATACAAAAATCATCAACAATTGTGTCTTTAGATAGAGGTATATATAACTCTTTTCGAATAGCATAAATAGCGCCGTTTGCGCCTAATATACCACCTAGAGCAGATTCACATTTTTTGAGGAATTGTTCGTACTTCCAATACAAGCCATCTTTATTCTGATTACCATCATCAGTAATTAATAAAAGTTCACCCGAAACTGCACCTGTTTTCTCTGAAAAGCTCTTAATAAGTACATCAACAGCATTAGTTTCAAATTCGGTATTAGCATCAGTAAAAACTAAGAATTCAGCTTGTGATTCAGCTACAAGATCATTGAGAATTGATATTTTCCCTCGATTCTCTTCAAAGTTAAAAGCTTTAACTCTTGGATCTGTGAAACGTGTAATAATAGCGCCTGTATTATCTTTACTACCATCTGAAGCAACAAGTACATTTAAGTTACCTGCATACTCTTGAGCTAGTGCATTTTCAATACGCTCTTTTATACAAGATTCTTCATTATATGCTGCGATAATTATATCAACATCAGGATATTCTTGAATATCTGTGCTTTCAATACTTTTTGGAGTAACAAAGATTTTTAACAATAATGGGAAAATAAAATACGAATACGCCAATACAACTAGAGAAATCCAAAATAGGGTTAGCATTTTTCATCCTGAGGTTTATTAATTATTCTTGCGGGAATACCGACAACAGTAACATTGCTCGGTACGTCTTTAACTACAACAGCATTAGCGCCAACTTTAACGTTGTCACCAATAGTAATACCACCAATAATTTTTGCTCCTGCCCCTATAAAAATGTTATTCCCCAATAATGGAGCTTTACCTTTTTCGTCGCCAATAACTACGCCGCTTTCAACAGTAATATCAATTCCGCCACGTACTTTCGAATTTATAACTACACCCACAGGGTGCATTATCACAAAACCTTTATCAAACGTAGCTTGAGCGCCAATAACACACCCATTAATCACTCTATTTAACCAAAGAGTGATTATGGCAAGAGGAGATAAACGATACTTCATTAAGAACTGAGTAGCTCTGTAAAAAAAGTTAGCCGAAGTGCCATCACTCATCAATGTTCTAAAGGTAGATACTTGATAACCTTCGCCCATTAATATCTGTTGTTTACGTTTTATATCACTTTTTAGATATTGCATTAGCTACTTCCATTCTTTGTAGAACACACTCTACGTTTTGTTGCCAATCAAACCTACTTGAATGCTTCAAGATCTTGCTTTGTTCCCAATCCGTAGTTAACGCTTCTGCAATTGCCTTTTCTAGCTGAATTGTATTTTTAGATTCAACCAATAAGCCCACATCTTCTGTCACTACCTCAGGTATTCCGCCTACTGTAGTTGCAACAACGGGGATCCCACATGCAAAGGCTTCGAGCAACACATTGGGCACACCTTCACGATAACTAGGTAAAACAAGTAATGCGCTGGTTCTAACTTTCTCAGCAACTATATTTAAAGGAATTGAACCATGCAGATTAATATTTAAATGATGAGATTGAGCACGTTGCTGGATAGACTCTTTTAAAGGACCTTCACCTATAATATCTAAGATCACATCAGGGTTATTTGCTTGCACACCTTCAAAAGCTGAGACTAATTCATTAACCCCTTTCGTTGGGATCAAGCTACCTACAAAGATGATACGTTTTTCATTTGATAACTGATCACTCGGATAGAATATTTCACGATTCACGCCATTGTAATTCACTAACAGTTGTTCTTTAGCAATGCCCGTATCTTCAAGAGAATCAGCTAATGCTTGGCTAGCACAAAATATGGTATTAGCTTTCGAAAGCCATTTTTTAATGAGCTTACGTCTAGAGGGGAATAACGTATTTTCATTAACATCAGTGCCATGAACTTTTACGAATAAAGGCAGCTTTAACCATTTGTTGATCATAGAGGATGCTACTGCATCGGGAAATCCCCACGATGTATATAGAATGTCTGACTTTTGTTTCTTCATCCAAGGCAACATAAAAAACAATGAAAAAGCTTGGAAAAAAGGAACCAATCTTCGACCTATTTTAGGTATATAAAAATATGGGCAATATTGAAGGCTATCATTCGATTTGCACACTGAACGATTTTTAAACCATTCAGTCCAAGGAAGTAACAATACAATTTTCACATCGTTACTTTTACCTAAAAAATCAAACTGTTGTTTATTAAAGCTTGCCCGATTAGGTCCCCAAGGTACAGGATACAAGTTAGTAATGATTAATACATTTTTACTTTGCGCAGACATTACTTAGCCAGTCTCTCGTAAACTGGAAGATACTGTTTCGCTGTATTTAACCAATTCCTTTCTTCTGTAACATACACCAATCCAGCTTCACTTATTTGCGTTAATAGTTGAGTGTCATCAATTACATTTAAAATAGTATTAGCTAATGCATCTGAATTGTCGGCTTCAAACAGAAAGCCTGTTTTGTTATGGTTTATAAGTTCTCTGTGGCCACCAATATCTGAAGCGATAACGGGCTTAAATTGCGCCATAGACTCTAAAGGCTTAAGTGGTGTTACTAATTCTGTTAATCGGATACTCTCACGCGGGAATACCATAACGTCAGCTAAGCTATAATAATCGCCTACATTTTCAAAAGGCACTCGACCAACAAAAGTTACAAATTTTTCTAAATTTAATGCTGTCACTTGTTTCTGTAAGTTCTCTAATTCATTACCTGCACCTACAAGTAATAAATGAATATCGTCTCGAGTTTTAGATATGATGTTTATGGCATCTATAGCGTAAGATAGGCCTTCGTATTTAAAAAATGTACCAACAAATGCAACCACTTTTTTGTTCGCTAAATTAAATAATTTCTCTAATTCAGCGTTACGTTGATATAAAGGTTTAAAGTTATCGATATCAACCGCATTAGGCGTAACATAAAGTTTAGACTCTGGAATACCGCGCTTGATTAAGTCTTCCTTTAAGCCATTACATATACAACTTACCGCATCAGCTTTATCAAAAGCACTTTGTTCGATAGCTTTGATTGTTTTGTATTTTAAGCTACCTTCAGTAGTTTTTCCTGTATCAACAGCCGCATCTTCCCATAAAGCTCTTACTTCATAAGTCACAGGTATGTTGTATTTTTTACCTACTTTAATTGCCGCTAGGGCATTAAACATAGGAGAATGTGTTTGAATAACATCTGGCTTATCTGCAATAACCGCTTGCTCTATTCTTTTAGCTAAATGGTTAATATGATGTAAGTAATTTACAAATGGGATTTTTGTTAAAAAAGATTGTGATGCTTGAGTGCGTTCATATATTACTCCATCAACATTTTCTTCCATTTCCTTGAAGTCTTGATATCTTTGACTGGTAAGCTGCTTGGTAACAATACCAATCTTTCTTTGATGCCTAATGATAGCGTCAGATCTTAATGAATAGCCACTAATGTTAGGGCGTGAATATTCTAATATATGTAAAATTTTCAATTTGAAGCCTTATAATTTAAACCTAACGGTTACCTACCTTTACCAAACAACACTATTTCGACCGTTCTGATCAAAATAAGTAAATCTAATAAAAAGCTACGGTGTTTAATATAATATAAGTCGTATTTCAGTTTTTCTAATGAGTCTTTCTCAGTAGATCCATAAGGGTATTTTAACTGAGCCCAACCTGTTAAGCCGGGTTTAACATTATGTCTTTCATTGAAATACGGAATGTTTTTGATCAATTGCTGAACAAACTCAGGTCTTTCAGGTCTCGGCCCTACAAATCCCATATCGCCTTTAATAACATTATAAATTTGTGGTAACTCATCAATTCTATATTTTCTGATAAATTTACCAATTTTCGTCGTTCTATCATCATTCAGCTGAGCCATTTGTGCACCGTCTTTTTCGGCATCTAGTCTCATACTACGAAATTTGAAAATATTAAAAGCTTCACCATCTAAACCAACACGCTCTTGAAGATAAAAAATAGGCGCATTTAACCCTTCATCAAGCTTTATTAAAATAGCTGTGATCAACATTATAGGCCAAGTAACAGATAGCAAGAGTAGCCCCATGCTCGCATTAAAGATCCAATCTAATGTATTTCGTAAATGATTCGCTGAAGCAAAACCATTTGAATATATAACCCAACTTGGGTAAATAAGATTCACAGCTATTTGAGCTGTTTCTCTTTCAATGAAATCTAATATTTCAGTGATTTCTACGCCACGAATTTTACATGCGAATAGTTCATCTACTGGTAAATTGTTTCGTCTTTCATCACTTGCTACTACAATCTCATCAATTTCATTTTCAAGTACGTAATTAACTAAAGAAGCATCAAATACAATACGATTTTCGTTAACAACACCACCGTCAAGATCACCTTCCATAACGATAAAGCCATGTACATGAAATCCTTGTCGGTCAACATCTCTTCTCATACGTTTTTCAATAATAGAAGCTCGTTGCCCAGCACCTAAAACTAAAACTTTACGCTTATTAAAACCAAAAAAATCTAATTTCAAAGTAATATAACGAAAACCACAGCCCCAAATAAGACTCAGTAAAGAGGCAACAGCCAATAAATTTACAGGCAATGCATTATCGCCATAAAAAGGGTTGGTAAGTGTCACTATAAAAAAAGCAACCGCTATAGAGACTAAAACTCGTCTAGAAACACCTCTAAAATTTTCTCTTAATTTAGAGTCATATAAACCTAAGGCAAGTGAAGACAACTGTATTATTAAAGCAAAAAGTACGGCGTGAAGGGAAAGAGCTCCTGTGGTAATAGAGGTATCTTGAATCAAGTTGTATAAATCATTTACATAATGGGTAAGTAAAAAAGCGCCAGAGAATAAAACAAACTCAACCAAAACAACAACTTGGTTACCTGTGGACATATCTCGTAAATTAGGGCTAGACATAGGTTCTAAACTTTCCTTTAAGCAGTGGGTATATTGAAGCTTTTAGAATTTGGGCGTATTACAATGGATAGTACAGCAAATGTAAAGACACATACTTATATAGTAACAATATCGATAAAATTTAACATCACTTAAATGATGTGCATCCTAGATGGAAATCAAATATAATTATAAGAACATATATAAATTTGGTTTTGATAATAAAGGTTGCAACCATGGATAATTGCTTAATTAAACGAATAATATTTATTGGATTTTTACTAACTGCTCAACTGATTTCGGGCTGTGCATCTACAAATTCAACACTTCCTTCAGCGACAGTTCACTCTTCAACAACTACCGATGTAGCTTCATATAAATATTTAATTGGCGCAGGAGATGTAGTTAATATTTTTGTATGGCGTAACCCTGAAGTTTCAGGAACATTTACTGTAAGACCTGATGGCATGATCACAACATCTTTAGTTGAAGACATCGAAGTTTCAGGTAAAACACCAACAGAATTAGCTAGAACAGTTGAAAGTATTTTAAGTACTTACATAAAAGAACCCGTAGTAACGGTAACGGTTAATGAATTTAACGGTCCTTTTAGTGAACAAATTAGAGTAATAGGTGAAGCTTCAACACCTAGAGCAATTAACTACACTCAGCACATGACTTTACTTGATGTAATGATTGGTGTTGGTGGTTTAACTGAATTTGCTAATGGAAACAGTTCAGTACTTGTTCGCGTAGAAGATGGCGTTCAAAAGCAATATCAAATATTTATTAATGATTTAATAAAGAATGGTCAAATATCAGCTAATGTTGATGTATTGCCTGGCGATATTATTGTTATTCCTGAAACATGGTTTTAAATGAAAGTTTTTATAACAATATTTTATCCCATATTTAGAGGTCGGGAATGCAAGATATAATTGAACAAGCGGTAGATTATCTCAAAGGTATTTGGAACAAACGTAGATATTTAATGTTATGTACGTGGATAATCTGCCCTATAGGATGGATTTTTGTTGCCCAACTCGATGATGTCTATGAATCAGAAGCAATCGTATTTGCTGATACACAGTCTATTTTAGGGCCTTTACTAAAAGGGATCACTATTGAGACAAATACAGAAGCACAAATTCAGCTTATGGTTAAAACACTATTAAGCCGAACTAATCTTGAACGTATTACTCGTATGACAGATTTTGATGTACGTGTGAATAATGACAAAGAATATGAAAGCCTAATTGATGCTTTGAAAAAAGGGATTATCATCAAAAAAACGGGTGGGAAACGTCAAAATATTTTCCGCATATCTTTTGAAGATCAAGACCCTGAAATGGCTAGAGATGTTGTTCAAGCGGTATTAACTGTATTTATTGAAACAACTATTGGTGAAAATAGAAACGACTCAGATTCAGCACAAAAATTCTTAACCACACAAATAAACGATTATGAAAGTCGTCTACTTGCAGCGGAAAGTCGTTTAACTGATTTTAAACAAAAATATAATGATGTACTGCCTAATCAATATGGCGGTTATTATCAAAAGCTGACAATTGCTAAAGATCAATTGAAGTCTATTGAGCTAGGATTATTAGAAACAGAGACTCAATTAGCATCAGCTAAAGCACAATTACCTGATCAAAATAGTGAGTCAAATAAAACATCTAATAATATCAAAAACAATAACTCAATCGAAACGACATACGATGAACGTATTTCAGAGTTAGAGTCATCATTAGATAGCTTACTGGTAAGATATACAGAAAAACATCCTGACGTTAAAGAAATACAAAATAGATTAGCTCATTTAACTAAGAAACGTAGTGATGAAATTGATCAATATCTTAATGAGTCAACAAATGATAACGCTAGTTATTCTTCAAGCCAAAGCCCTGTAACTCAAGGGATATTGATGCAGATTAATCAACTAGAAACTCAAGTTGCTTCTTTCACTGTTAGAGCCGACAACTACAGAAAAGAAGTTGTTGACCTAGAAAGTAAAATCCATATTTTACCTGAAATAGAAGCTGAATTGGTTGCTCTTAACCGTGGCTATAATATTACTAAAGAAAAATATGAAGAGTTACTAACGAGAAGAGAAACAGCTCAACTAGCTAAACAAGCAGATGACTCTAATAGTAAAATCAAGTTTAATGTAATTGAGCCACCTAGAGTTTCTACTGATGCAGTAGGACCGAAACGTATATTGTTTACTATAGCAATACTCTTCTTAGGTGTAGGAGCAGGAACTGGGTTATCACTTCTTGTTAGCCAAATTAATCCTATTGTTACATCAAGTAGTCAGGTAGCAAGATTAACGGGTATTCCTATTTTCGGTATAGTTTCAGCCTCTGAAAACTTAGGGCTTCAAAAGTGGCATAGGAAAAAGACCTTAATCTTTGTACTTTCAAATGTATTATTGTTAATGCTACTGGCTGTATTTTTAGCTTATGCGCTTTACCCTGAAGCAATCAAAGCACCATTAAGAGGGTTTCTGTAACTTATGAGTACTATAGAAAAGGCACTAGCCAAGCAGAATAATGCTGAAGCTCAGATAAAAAAAGAAGTAACTACTTCTCACCAAGAATTTGAACAAGTTGTAAGCAGCCCAGCGGATATTCTTAATATTGATAAAAAGTCTCTTGAAGAAAGAGGTTATTTAATTGATAACGGTACACGTAAAAGCATTAAAGATGAATTTAGGCAAATCAAACGCAAACTACTAAACAATGCATTTGGTGCTGCGTCTAAAACATTAGACAACAGCAACTTAGTTATGGTGAGTAGTTCTAAGCCTAATGAAGGTAAAACCTTTGTTTCAATTAACTTAGCTTTAAGTATTGCTCTTGAGCAAGATAAAACTGTATTACTTATTGATGCTGACGTACTTAGACCAAGTATTAATCGTGAACTAGGTGTCGGTAACGTACCTGGTTTAATTGAGTATTTACTTGGTGAAAAAGAAACTATTGCTGACATTATCTACAATACGAATATAGATAAGTTAAAAGTTATTCCTGCAGGTGAACCTCACCATTTATCTAATGAGCTATTAGCCAGTGATAAAATGGAATCGTTAGCAAAAGAGTTAGCGGAACGTTACCCTGATAGAATCGTAATTTTTGATTGCCCACCATTAATTGGTGTAACTGAAACTCTCGTACTTGCCAATTTAATGGGGCAAGCAATTGTAGTGGTTGAAGAATCAAAAACACAACTTTCTGATATTCAAAAAGCTACTGAAAACTTAAGTGATGATTTAGCTTTAGGTATAGTATTAAACAAAGCAATAAAATCTCATAAGGATATGTATGGCTATTACGGCTATGGATATGGTTCAAAAGCGTAACGTTTATTTACTCGCTGCTTTATTATTAACTCCCTCATTAGTATCTGCTAATGAGTGGACTTTTGAACCATCGATAAAAACTAATGAAACTTATTCTGATAACATTAATAACGATACTCAGAATGAAGACTCGAGTTTCGTTAATCAAACAAGTTTAGGCTTGGTCACAAATTATAATAGTGCAAGCACTTCGTATAATATCGATTTTGAAGCTATAAACGCTACATATAGTCATGATAGCGACTTTAATGACATCTATTATAATTTAACAAGTAATGCCGACATTCAATTATGGACTAACGGCTTATCACTTATTGGTAATGCATCAATTACCAATGAACCAAGAAATACAGCTAATAACATTTATGCTGATATCGTTTTTGGTGACACCGTTCAAGTAGAAAGATATTCGGGTGGGTTGTCTTATTCTGTTGATAATAGCAAATATAGCTTAGACACTAATTTGATTTATAATACGACTAAATCTGAAGACAACATTGGTGAAAATGAAGGTTATTCTGCAATATTGAATTCACAAAATGGTACAAATTCAGCACCCATATTCTGGGATATTACCAATAACTATTTAGAAAGAAAAAATAACAGTAGTAATGGCCGTTCGTATCAAAGTGAATTTAAAGTAGGTTACATTACTCCTTATCAATTCAATCCATTTATACGTTATTATGATGAAGATAACTCTGGTAATGTAGGTAATGGTACGACATCTGAATCCAATTCATACGGTGCTGGTTTCAGATGGTTAATAGCAACGCGACTTACTGCCGATGTTTCTTACAACATCCCTGTTAATGACAATTCAGTTGAAGATGATGATCAACAGGATAACTACTACGATGTAAATGTAAGTTGGCAACCAACACAACGCACTTCATTAAATGCAGGTGTATCACAGCGTTTTTATGGTGATAGTTATAATTTTAATTTAAGCCATTCTAATAAACGATTAACCAACACTATTTCATACAGTGAATCGCTGCAGGTATTTACACGTGATAACTTCAATTTTCTAATTGATGGTGACCTTTGCTCATTCAGTGATGCAACTACAGATTGCTTTGCGTTAGTACAAGAAGCACTTATTATTGATCCACAGCAAGATATACCACTTGTTATCACTGAAGATGAATCTTTCTCTTTGTATAAAACTTTTTCGTGGAATTCAGTACTGAATCTTAGACGTACTACCTTTTCATTAAACGTAGAGAGAAGTGATAGAGAAAATCTAGCGACACAAATTAAAAGCTTAAGAGAATCAGCTGACTTTAGAGTTTCTAGAAATGTTAGCCGTTACTCTACTGTAGACTTTACTACTACATATACCAAAACTGATGATGTGATAGGTTTCCCCCAAGAAAGAAATAGTCAGTATAGATACTACAAAGTGAGTTACAATCGAGAGCTTAATAAAACATTAACATTTGATGTAAGCTTCTCGCATTTAAACAGGGCCTCTAATTTTGCAGACTTTGTGTATAAAGAGAATCGCATCAGTTTAGAATTGAAAAAGGTTTTATAGCAGCATGTACGAGAGTTATTATGGATTTAAAGAACGTCCGTTTCAGCTAAGTCCTGATCCACGTTTCTTCTTTGCCTCTAATCATCACCAAAGAGCCATGTCTTATCTTCAATATGGATTAGACCAAGGTGAAGGTTTTATTGTGATCACTGGCCCTATAGGGACAGGGAAATCGACATTAGCCCGTAATCTGCTTAATAACATTACTGACTCTAAAATTGTTGCAGCTCAATTGGTAACAACTAAACTTGATCCTGTTGAATTATTAGAACTTGTAATATCAGAGTTTAATATTCAATCAACAGGAAAAAGTAAAGCTGAGTTACTACAAGCTATTGAAAAATTCTTAATCTCTTTACACCAACAAGGTAAAAAAGCTTTGTTGTTAGTGGATGAAGCACAAAACCTGCCGCTCGAAACAGTGGAAGAATTAAGAATGCTATCTAACTTCCAGTTAGATAATAAACCACTTATACAAAGCTTTTTACTCGGACAAGAAGAGTTGAAAGGTATTATTCAAGCACCGACAATGGAGCAATTCAGACAAAGAATTATTGCTTCTGCTCATCTAAAGCCTTTAACAGAAGAAGAAGTTAAAGAATATATTAACCATCGACTTCTACAAGCGGGCTGTACACGAGAAAATGTATTTTCAGAATCAGCTTTTGCGATCATTTATGAGAAAACATTAGGTGTACCTAGAAAAATAAACATTTTTGTCGATCGTCTATTACTTTTTGGATTTTTAGAAGAATTATCCTGCATTGATGAAACGGCTATAAAAGAAGTCGCGGTTGAAATGGAGATGGAATTAACAGGCTCTATTAACAATAATACGCTAGAAAGTAATGAACCATCACAGCAACAACAAGTTGTTGTAAACTCTCCTGAGAAAGTAGAAAACATTAAAGATGTTTTACGAGAAGTTGAAGAAATATTAGAGACTTCTATTAAACAAAAAATCAAGATGGCTCGATATGTCGATAAGTTATTGAAACATAAAAACAGGCTATATGCTGAAACTAATTTTGACGATAAAGAATAAGAAACATAAAAAATGAGCTTTGATTTAAGCTCATTTTTTATTTGCACATTAAGCTTACTTATAAATCACCAACAATGTCACTTCAAATCAAACACACCCGCTTAATCTTTTGGATATAACGAGACTACTTAGAATGAAAGTATGGATCCATTTTGTAAGAGCGCCCATCCGAGTGTCATCAATAAGCCGAAGGCGTACCTACTCAAAATTAAAGCGTCAAATGGTCAGGCTTAAGCTTGCTCTATCTCAAGAAAAAGCAGAAACAAAAGAAATGCTGAGTATTTATAGAAAATACACAAAGAGACAAGCAACTCCAGAAGAAATAGTTTTAGCAAATAAACAATTTGTCGATATTTTAAAAGGTTTAGGGCTAGGTGTTTTTGCTGTATTACCTTTCGCCCCTATTACGATCCCTATATTAATCAAAATAGGTAAAATGGTAGGTGTAGATATTTTACCTAGTTCATTTAATCGTGACCAGAAGCCTAAATAACCTAAGCTTGGCTTAATATGTTCTTCTCTAACAGCTACTTTTACTGTAAGTATGAAATTGACTGATCCGTTACACATTGTGTAAAACTTTTCTTTTTCTCTTCTAAAGAAAGCGAATTTATTGCCTTTTTAACCAAGGTCATCCTTTCACTTTTTTCATTAGCGGGTAAATCATTCAACTGATCACTAAAACACCCTAATAAGCCATAATTAATAGCCCGTTCCGAGCTAACAGATTCATCCCCCAAACAACTACTCAATTTTCCAGCTAATTGAGCTTTATCCATTTTGGTGATCAAAATATCTAACGAATAACCACCATAGCCTTGATCATTCACTTTGTTACAAGCAAAAAGTATATCAGCAACAGCAACAATAGGAACTAATTGCTTATGCTGTTCTGCAAACTTACTTTTTAACCACTCTTGATGTTCCGACAAATCCTTTTCTTCCGCTGATAATGCGTTAAAACTGCACATTAACGTTAACAATGGGATCAATATTTTAGGATATAAACTCATTTTGCTTCTCACTCATTTAAACTTGTATATTTAACGCTTATTAGGCTTATATAGTTTTACTTAATAACTTTCGGTAACTATTTTAGCTTGTTGTAACAACTAGTCATTATTATTTAAGAATACGCCACTCTTATTTTGGTAAAGGTTACTTTTCATTCATGCCACCCCATGTTTAAATAACATCAAACTTTATGTTGGATAATATCATGTTTAGATCTCTACCAATTTTAGCTCTTCTTTTTCTTTTCTTTTCAAATAACAGCTTTGCTAAGTCTTCTTCTGAGCAGTTACAAGAACTATTACAACAACATAAGGGTAGTGTTATTTACGTCGATTTCTGGGCTTCGTGGTGCGGTCCTTGCCGCAAATCATTCCCTTGGATGAACGAGATGCAAAGTAAATATGATAATTTGAAAATAATCAGTATTAACCTTGATCAAAATAAAGAGCTCGCGACTGAATTTTTAACCAATACACCCGCTAACTTTTCAATTATTTACGATCCTAAAGGTAGGCTAGCTAAGCAATATAAAGTACAAGGTATGCCAAGCAGTTACATATTTAATAAGGATGGTGAGCTCGTTAATGCTCATATAGGTTTTACAGAAGCAAAACAAAAAGCATATGAATTAGAACTGCAAGAATTTATGAAAGAGTAATCCTTCACTTTCTTATTTTTCAGAGAATAAGTAAAAGCAGTCAAGCTTGTTCTTTTTGCTTACTAAAGCAATTAACCTAATGTTACTTTTTCAGCAACAACCAGGCTTGCGCATAGTCAGGCATAGTTTTATTAGCTTGATGATAATCTTCCCAGCCTTTATAGCTATCTACTAATAAATCTAATTGAAATAAATTATTGTCGAATGCGCCACCTTGATCGGCTAGAACTCCCATTCGACTGACTCTTTCGCCCTGCTCTACAAAGCTCACTAAGAAAAGTTTCCCCAGACCAAGATCTTTTACATTGCCCGCAAAAGTGACATGGGGTTTAACAGCAATTTTACTCGCCAATGTTTTGCCATAGCCCATAATGCTTGGGACTTCAGCAAAGTACCAATAACGTGCCTGTTCTCTTTTTCCTATACTGTAATCATAAGCAATACCGTTATTACGATGAACATTGAAGTAACGTAACTCGTTGTTTACCGTAAGTACGCCTGTGCCTTGCAATAAAACATCATGTAATGACTCTTCACTAATCCACACTAACGGTTTAGCTAAATCACCTTTAAGTAGTGCTCCATTAATAACTTCTTGGCGAGTATACTTAAACCGCGTTAACGTTTTGTCTTTATTGGCTTCTTCAAGTGTAAGGTCTAATTCGTCTGCTGGTAGAGCATAAAGTGCCTGGTTATATTCATCTGTTCTTATGGGGCTAGCCGTTAGTGTTTTGGTGTAATATTTAGTTAGAAATATCTCATCATCAGGAATATTATTTAACATTCTAGATTTAACAGCATTTGTACTTTTAATAGCGATTTTTTTTGCCGTTTTAACATCTGGCATCCAACGATAAAAAACAAAATTTTGTTCTAAAAAGTCAGTATCATGTAATCGACTCTGCCTTTCTGCTTTGAGATCATCACGGTATATTTCACAGATAAAATCGAGTGTAACTTTTACTTGATCTAACGAAATTTTTTGCCCAAAAACATCACCCGCTTTTACAGCAAAAGTATCATCACTGTGATTATTAATATAGGTTTTGGTGTTTTCGGCTACTGAACATAATTGACTACCTTTAAAGTTTCTCATTACACCTAAATCAAGAGCCAAGCCATCACCTATTTCATTAGATTTAACTTCTACAAAATCAAAAGCGTACGAAGTATTTAAAAGACTAAAGTTAGAAGATAGAAGAAATAATATTAAGAAAAATTTATTTAGCATGAAAAAACCCAAGTGAAGTAATCAATAGCATAGTAGCTTAAAAGTAAGAGGTTTTTCATTACTTAATTGATCTATTTTGTTTCAGAAAATAACAATAAAGCTCTCGACATAAACTCAAATAAACGCCTGTTATATTTGTGAAATAAACACCAACCAAAAGAAATATTAAGTTAGATAAATCAATAAAATGGCTGACAGCATTCTATTTACCTTCTTATTTTACGTTCCTTCTACTTTGCTCCTAAAACAACAAGCTGTCATAATAGATTTCTTATTAATTTTGCTCCTCTATTGGTTTAACTTATGACTATTGAAAATACTTTACAAACAAAATTACAAGCTGAATTCTCCCCGTTATTTTTAGAGATTGAAAACGAAAGTCATAATCATGGTGGAAGCTCTACAACAAGTCACTTCAGAGTGGTTATTGTTACAGAAGTATTTGAAGGCTTACGATTAATAGGTAGACATCGAAAAATAAACAGCTTGCTCGCACATGAGCTTGCCAACGAAATACATGCTTTAGCTCTTCATACCTTTACACCAAAAGAATGGGAAGACAAAGGTCATACAGCAACACTTTCTCCTGCTTGTGCTGGTGGCTCTAAAAGCTGATAGTGCTTTTATCGTATTGACTCTTTAGCTTCACCCAGTACTAATAATGAATACTAAGATTAATTCGCATAAACACAGCTCACAGATGGAGAATTCATGAAGGTCACGGCTACTCTATCTGTATCCCCTATTGAAAAAGTAAACGTTGCTGGACACAGTATTTACATCAAACGTGATGATCTACTCAATACTCATTTCTCAGGTAATAAAGCGCGTAAGTTTGCTTATTACCTTCAACAAAATCAAGATTTAGCTAATATAACTCATCTTGTTAGTTACGGTTCAATTCAAGCCAACTCTTTATATTCTTTAGCCGCTTTAGCTTTTCTTAAAGGTTGGCAACTTAATTATTACGTTAGCCGCATTCCTACTTGGTTAAAAGATTCGACGTTGGGGAATTACGGACAAGCGATAGCGCTAGGTGCAAACATTATTGAATTGGATGATGATTTACTATCAAGTATGAATATTAATTCAGCCGTAAAAACAGAAAACCTTGATAGCATAATGGCTTCATTTTCAAAAAATCTGCCAAGTAATACGTTGTTTATTCCTGAAGGAGGTCGTCATTCTCTAGCTCAAATAGGTATCAACACCTTAGCTCAAGAAGTCGCAGATTATTGCCATAATCATCGTCTTTTTGAAAACCATAACAAAATACAAATAATGTTCCCTTCAGGAACAGGCACCACAGCGCTATTTTTACAAACTTGGTTTAAAGAAAATAATGTTTCTATTGAAGTATTAACCTGCCCTTGTGTTGGAGATGAGAGTTATCTAGAAAAACAATTTAACGAACTTAATAGTAATAAATCCCATTGGCCAACAATATTAAAAAACAGTAAAAAGTTTCATTTTGGTAAGATCAACCAAAGCCACTATCAGTTATGGCATCAGTTATTGCAAGAAACAGAGATTGAATTTGATTTATTGTATGATCCTATCGGTTGGCAATGCTTACTTGAATATTTAGAGAGTGATTCAAGTGAAAAAATTACAGCATCTAGCTCAAGCGCTATTTTCTATCTTCATCAAGGTGGTTTAGTTGGTAATCAAACCATGTTACCTCGTTACAAACGGAAATACCCAGAGATGTTTTAAACAATTTGTTGCGTTTTTAATCACAATACCACCAAAAGAATAAAGCTATTTAATAAAGCCTTTGATAAAATTAGAACACTTAAATTAAGTCTCTATTTACCAAGGTTATTTTAAATGCCATCACCTGCTTTACCTTTTTATAAACGACTATTATTTATAATCGCCGCCTTTATATTCATTTTATATTGTTTAATCTGGGTACTTTCTTCTCCCATTATTAAATACTTTGCAAAAGATCCTTTAGCTGAATACGGGTTAACCTTATCTGAAGATGCCTATATCAGTTACAACCCTTTCCTAACGCGTATAGATATTAATGATTTAGTTTTATTAAAAGATAATGAAGCGGTATTTAAAACTGATGAATTAGCATTACAAATAGCCTTACATAAAGTACCTTTCAAAGTCATAGAGTTAGAAGAGTTTATGATTGACGGGGTATTTGTAAAAATTGATAAACAACAAAACGACCTTTTTGTTGCAGGAGTTAATCTTACACCTGAGAAAGCTGAAGCAAACGAAGAAGAATTAACTGCTGAAGCAAGTACCAACGAATCGACTGAAGAAGCCTCTACAGAACCCTCTGCATTTGAAGTTCAGCTAGAAAATTTAATATTATCAAACACAGTAATAGCAGCTTTAGTAGATGGCAATGCACATCAATTTGATATTAAAAAGCTATTGATAAGTCATATTAAAGCGAGTCAAACTCAGCAATCAGCAAGCCTTGAGCTAACCTCTTTACTTGATGATGCAGCAATTAACATTACCAGCCAACTTAATTTAGAAAACAATGAAGGCTCAATAAAAAGCACTATTGATGTAAGTGAGTATTCACTTAATAAAATTAACCATCTCATTCAACCGATAGAAACACTTAGTGGTTTACTTTCGTTTTCAAGCACTCCAAATATTCAAATTACGAATAACAGTATCAATGTTGAGATAGAAAATACAAAATTAGCCACTGAAAACATTATTGTAGACACTCAAGAACAACATATTAACTACGACAGTTTAGTGTATACCGTTAGCGATATTGCTCTTAGCATGAGTACTACTGATGAAACTCAAGGCTCGGCAAGTAAAATAACGGCAAAAATTAATAACACACAATTAACTGCCAATAATTTGAAAGCTAATACCAAAGAGCAGAATATTGCTCTAGATGACTTTGTTTATAGCATGGATAATATTGATGTAAAGCTTGATAAAGGCCAATTAAACAGTAAACAACCGCAAGCGATAGCAGCTAATAAAATTAACGCAACAGTTCAAACCACTCAACTATCGACCAAAAACCTTAAGGCTAATACTAAAGAACAAAGTGTCAATTTAGATGATTTTTCTTATAAAATGGATGATGTTTCCGTAAGTATTGATCAAAGCGAATTAAACAGCGACCAACCTCAAGCTACAGCGGCGAGTAAAATCAATGCAGTAGTTAAAGCCACTCAATTATCCACTAAGAACTTAAGTGCTAACACAAAAGAACAGCGAGTTAATTTAAGTAACTTGTTATATAACATTGAAGGTTTATCGGTAGACATAAGCCAAGGTGAGTTCACAAGTGCTGAGGCATTACCAAAAAGTGAGATTGAGGTCACTGTTGAAAACACAGAGTTAACAACTAAAGATGTTGCGGCATATACCCAAAAACAACGTATTCATTTAGAAAACCTACTTTATAGCATGGCAGGCTTTTCAATAAATATGGGTAAAGATGAACAACAAAAAGACCAAATAACAAGTATAGATGCGAAAGCTCAGTTTGTGTTAACTAAAGCATCTGTAGAAGCATTACCAGAAGCAACTACTGACAATAATGAAACAGATCACAGCAACTTACCTAAAATCCTCTTTTTTGAGGAATTAAATCTAAGTAATATATCGCCAAAACTAGCTGAGAACCCAACGGGAAATATAGAAGCAGATCTTTCTGTTCTTGTTGATTCATTAAATATTAAACAACTACTGTTCTCACAAACCAATGCAACAGAGCTTCCTCCTGTTGCTACTATCAATAACATAAGCATCACTGACATCAATGGCTCAGCCGTTGCTCTATCATTGAACGAAATTAATATCGACACCATCAAAGGCGATATTATTTTAAATAAAGAAAAAGTATTAGCGAACCTCGTGAATATTGCTTCTGAGGATAAAGTAGTAGTTAAAGAGCAAGAAGTACCACAAGTAAAAGTTGAAGAAAAAACAACAAAAGTTGCTAAAAATAGTAATAAAAAAGCTAAAAAGTCGAAGAAAACTAAAAAATCAGAATTACCCGTCGAGCCACCTATCGAAGCTGTTAGTACAGAAGCGCCATTTTACATTAGCTTAAATGCAATCAATGTTATAAATACCAATCAAATCAATTTCATTGATAACAGTGTTAACCCTATTTATAAGCGCAGCTTCACAATAGACGAACTTTCTGTAGGTAAACTTAGTAATATCAAAGAAAATGCCAATAACAAAACACCTATATTGTTAAAAGGTAGAAGTAACAGATACGCAAACTTCGCATTCGAAGGCTTTATTCAACCTTTTGCCGCTAAACAGACTTATCATCTTAAAGGTAGCTTGAACGAATTATCATTACCTGATGTTTCTACTTATATGAAAGATGCTTTAAAACTCGTCTTAAAAAGTGGTCAATTAAATACAAAATTAGACATCACCCTGATTAACGATGACATAGATGGCGATGTGAATATTAAGATTAATGGTCTTGAAACAGCTGCAGCAAATGACGAAGTTAACGCAGTAAAAGACCAAGTCGGCATCCCCTTTAATGTAGCCTTAGGTATGCTTAAAGATGGCAATGGAGACTTAGTACTTGATGTACCTTTATCAGGTAAAACATCATCACCATCATTTGGTATTAGTAGCTTTATCGCACTTATTACTAAAAAAGCAGTCATGTCTGCAACGCAAGACTATTTAATGACAACCTTCGTGCCTTACGCCAATATAGTATCAGTTGCTATGACCGCTGGAGAGTTCATATTGAAGCTTCGTTTTGAAGATCTTCCTTATGACCCTCAGCAAGTAGAACTTGATGAAAAGCAGCAAATATATATACAACAGTTTGCAGCTTTAATGAAAGATAGAAAAGATACACGAGTGAAAGTTTGTGCTATCAGCGTGCCTGGTGATATTGGCTTACCTGTAGGACAAAAGCTAACACCTGAAGAAATCAAAACACTTAAAGAAATGGGTGATCAACGTGAACAAGCCTTTAAAGATCACGTTGTTGAACAAGCTCAGATTGAATCAGGCAGAATACTATTATGTACTCCGCAAATAGATAGTAGTAAAGGTGCAATACCAAGAATGGTGATTTCAGTTTAATCTGATGTGTTTGCTCTGTATTTAGATGCATTGCTTAGAGTCACACATAAAAATCACACAACATATCTATAACGAAAAAGAGCCAGTTGAATAGATTCAACTGGCTCTTTTATTGAGACATTTTTATTCTTAATATTACACTATTCAATATTCTGGATCTGCTCTCTCATCTGTTCAATTAACACTTTTAATTCAACAGCTGAATTAGTGATATCTGAGTTGATTGATTTTGAGCCAAGTGTATTAGCTTCACGATTAAACTCTTGCATCATAAAGTCTAAACGACGACCTTGTGCGCCACCTTTTTTAAGAATGCTTTTGGTCTCTTTTACATGGCTGTATAAGCGATCAATTTCTTCATCTACATCCATCTTTTGTGCAAGTAAAACAAGTTCTTGCTCAACACGAGTTGATTCTAATTCTATTTTAGCGCTATTGAATTTATCGATAATGCGATTACGTTGCCACTCGATAACTTCAGGCATGAAAGCTTTTACTTTTTCAGCTTCTGCGGTTATTCCATCAAGACGTTGTTCAATTAAAGTAGCCATGTTGCTACCTTCACTTGCCCTTGCTGCAATAAAGTCAGTAAGGGCTTGGTCAAAGCCAGCTAATATTTCTGTTTGGATTTTGCTCATGTCAGCTTCTTCAGCTTCCATAACACCGGGCCAGCGCATAATCTCAACAGGGTTAAGTTTGCTGTTTAGTGTTTGTTCATTTATCCAACCTGCATGTTCAATAAGCTGAAGGGCAAGGTCTTTATTTAATGTTAGGTTGTTTTTTTCTGAGGCATTAGCATTGAAACGCAAGTTACATTCAACTTTACCGCGGTTAAGTTGTTTTCTAAAACGTTCTCTTAACACAGGTTCAACACTACGAAATTGCTCAGGGAGCCTAAAGTATGTTTCTAAAAATCGTTGGTTTACGCTACGGATTTCCCATACGGCGTTGCCCCAATCACCTTTCACCTCAACACGTGAAAATGCTGTCATACTGTGGATCATAATTTAGCCTAATAAAATATTTTGTATAATTATGCCCGAATGAGATAAATGGCGCTAGTACTGCCTTTTTTATATCGCCTATTTTACGGTGCAGTAAAGCGTAAATCACCAAAGTTTGCATTAAAGTCGATACACCAAACACTAAGGTATTGAAGATCGTCTAATGTTTTATTGTTAGGTAATTTTAATGTGATATTTTCGTTCACATATTCAACACTATTATCTCGAAGAGTATCGCCTAAAATAAATACATTACTTGATAAAAAGTTACTGCTCGTATCGCCATAAAAATAAAGCGATTCTTGAAACAGTATGTTTTAAAGAGAAATGATTTTAAAAGGGTATTTTCATAACTGAAGCATAAATTCATCGTGCATAAAAAAACGGGATGAATAATCATTCCCGTTAAATAATGTCATTAAATTTATGTTTAGCTTAAATAAAGTAGAGCTTACGACAAGTTAATTATAACCGTTGTACCTTTACTTACTTGGCTCTCTATTTTAATCTCGCCACCGAGTTTATTTTTGATGAGATCGTAAGTGGTACTCATACCTATGCCGACATAACCTCGATCATTATGTGTTGTGAAAAATGGTGTGAATACTTGCTTCAACGTTTCTTTGTTCATTCCTTTTCCGTCGTCAGCATATGTAATTTGCACTCCACTTTTAGTCCCTTTTTCAATTTTCAGAGATACTTTACCCTTACCGTTATTATCAAAACCGTGCTTTAACGAGTTATTAATTAAATGTAAAAGTACTAATGCAATATAACTAGGAACTGAGTTAAGTATTAACTCTTCTTCACCCGAATAACTATAAAGAACATCACTCTGCTTAAATTCGAAATCATAAAGCATCATCATTTTTTGAGCGTAAGCAATAAGATCAAAACGTTGAACTTGAGTCTCATCTTGATCCGCAGCAATAAGATTAAAGTTCTCTAATAAAGTAATTACTGGTTTAAGTGTTATCGTTTTTTCTTCATCTTTGCCTGATCCTGCTTGAGTCAAAAACTCATCTAAAGACAAACCAACTGCGTAAGTAATATCAGAAGCTATATATCCAAAAGCAGCCATATTTTCTGATTTAATTAATTGCTCTTCTCTTATTGGTAATAACGGTTCTACTTCACTTATTGGTGGCAGAATAACTTGTGATGCTGATTTTTTAACTTTATTCCACATAACCAATACAATAATTAAAGCAATAATGGCGATAAGTAAGAATACATAAAATAGCATTTCGAATTTAGATAAAGCTTCATTACTTTTGATCTGATCTGTTAACTTTTTACTGGTACTACTTGTAACTTGTTTTTGTTTTTTGAGTTTTTCAGTTAAATCAATTAATGTTTTTTCTTGTTCTTCCGCTTTATTTTGGTCAGCCAGTTGCCACTCATCTTTATTCATTTGCAATTGTGTTTTTTGCGTTTGCAATTGTGTGTTTTGTGTTTTTAATTGCTTTTCTAGGCTCTGTAACTTTTTATCTTTAGATTTTATCTCTTTGTTATTTTCTGTATTTTTTTGTTGTGCAACTTTCAAACGTTCAGCATTTTTTTCTAAAACAAATTTATATGAATCTGAACTCTCTTCACTCTGCTTTAATTTTTTATTTAACTGTTCTAATGAAGATTGCTGCTGTTTTATTTTTTTATTAAGTAATTCAGCTTCTGATAGTTTTTTATCTTCTTGTTGCTCTATAGCAAAAGTAGGACTTACTGTTAATATTTCTTCATTATTCTTTTCGTCTTGAAAATAAGACAGATCGGGCATCTTTAATTTTTCATCATCAAAAGCAGCATAATAAACGTCAAAGCTCATTGCTAATTTTTTTTGATCATATGAAATGTTAACCATAACATCAGAGGTTATTTTATTATTTTCGGTGATCAGTAAAATATGTGAACCACTTGTTTTTTTTGCTAATGTTATTATATTCCTTCTACTTGTTAATGAAGATACATATAAAATATTCATGTCTTTAGTTTCACTAACTTCGTTAACTAAACGTACAACAATATCTTCATTGTTAACGGCTTTATTAGCAAAAAAATCACTAAAATATTCGTACTTCTCAGCGTCTTTATATACACCTATAACAAATTTAGATTGTTCATCACTATTTGGCCAACTAACATGTTTGGCTAATTTACTGACTAGCGTTACTTTCTCGAAATCAAGTGTTGATGACTGCGCTCCAGCTTGTACACCTAATAAAGTTCCTACAATAACAATTAACAACATAAGACTTGATTGTAATCGTATAATATTTGCTTTCATGACATTCCTTATTATAATTATTTTTAATCGGTTATAACTTTATCGCTTTATCTACCGACCTTACTAACTTCCTTTGAATGATGTTCTACTATTTTTTATATGTAAACTTTACTACGATGCTTAATAAGTACGAATATTTAAGCAATATAGAGGCGAATATATTTCCAAAGAAAATTATTTATCTTGTTAATTTTTAATAATTTGACTAATTCGACTATGTATACTACGGCAGTATTGTATTAAATATATCGAGATACTTGTTCTTTGTATACAACTACTTGAATGAAAAATAAGATAAGATATCTACTTTTTAGAAAATAACATTCAACATAAAAGCAATCTCAATACATTTCAAAGATATTCAACCTGTCAAATATCTTTATACAGACTACTTATTATTTATAAATTGTATATCTTTGATAACATGCTTTTATTAAATAAGTTTAATGTCGACAGATGGAGTAAACGCTTGAATACTCGCCTTACTAAAGATATTTATCAAAAGCTCAGCTACGAGAAATGCAGTTTTTATAGTAAACACCAAAACTTGTAATACAGATAAGTAGCATGTCCGTAAGTTTACTTTAACGTTTTTTAAGTGATATTATGATTGATGGAGGATATGTGAGTGGTTATATGTTCAATTAGTGCTGAGTCTATGCTGATAGTTTTTAAAACTCTCAACATAAAGGAAAATGATTAATTAGAAAAAGGTTTACTAAATTTTAATAATATCGGCTCTGAGAGGGGCTAAACGTTTTAACAATTCATTTTGCAAAGGATAAGGAATTCCCGAAGAGTCCATTGCACTAATTAAAATCTCAACCACATGATTAAAGTGACTTTCGGTGATATTCATTCCTGTATGTATATCTTTCATGGAGTCACCATTATATTTACATGGACCATCGGTCACTTCACATAAATGTAACGCCAGCATTTTTTGAAATCGAGTTACATTACTGTCAGAAAAATAGTCAAAAACAACTTCATCTCGTCCAATGTTTTGAATAACATGTTTAACAATATTATCAATAGCGACTTGCCCACCCATCCGATCATAAAGTGTGGCATTATTTGTTTGGCTACAGGACATGCAAAACAATATTAAAAAGCTAATCTGTAGTTGAGTAAAACGAGTCATTATAAATACCACATAGTTGAAAGGTACCAGCCTGTTTGTTTCTGTTGGTTGTTTAATGCAAGTCGTCAGAACTAAAGATATACAAGCACAAATAGCTTTCCTTAAAATAAATATCACTCTATTTCAAAATACTTCATACATCATTATGTCAAATTAGCATTTGAGGCTTTATAATGCTCAGCAATTATTTAATGTTAGGAATTTAATCATGCGTCCAAGCGGCAGAACACTAGGGCAAATTCGCCCAGTTACTATTACTCGTCAATTCACTGCACATGCTGAAGGTTCGGTTTTAATCGAATTTGGCGACACTAAAGTTATTTGTACTGCCTCAGTTGAAGTAGGTGTTCCTCGTTTTTTAAAAGGCCAAGGCAAAGGTTGGATAACCGCTGAATATGGTATGTTACCGCGTTCAACTCATACGCGTATGAGACGTGAAGCAGCAAATGGCAAACAAAGCGGTCGTACACTTGAAATATCACGTTTAATCGCTCGTTCTTTACGTGCAGCGGTTGACTTAAAAGCATTAGGTGAAAACACAATTAGCTTTGATTGTGATGTTATTCAGGCAGATGGTGGTACACGTACAGCTTCTATAACAGGCGCTTGTGTTGCATTGGTTGATGCGCTTAACTATATGCGTGCTAAAGATATAATTAAAACTAACCCACTAAAACATATGATCGCTGCAGTATCAGTTGGTATTTACAAAGGTGAAGCAGTTGCTGATTTAGATTACCCTGAAGATTCTGCCGCTGAAACAGATATGAACGTTGTAATGACAGATACGGGTAAGCTTATTGAAGTACAAGGCACGGCTGAAGAAGAACCGTTTAGCTTTGATGAAATGCAAGAAATGTTAGTACTCGCAAAAGATGGTATTAACGAGTTATTTGATATTCAAAAATCTGCTTTAAGTTAATTAGGACAAAAATTAATGAAAAATTATCAACGTGAATTTATCGAGTTTGCTTTAGCTAAGAACGTATTACGCTTTGGTGAGTTTACTTTAAAGTCTGGCCGCACAAGCCCCTACTTTTTCAATGCGGGTTTATTTAATACCGGTGGTGATTTAGCTAAGTTAGGTCGTTATTATGCATCGGCTTTAGCTGATTCGTCTATTGAGTTCGATTTACTCTTTGGCCCTGCTTATAAAGGTATTCCTATTGCTACTACTACAGCAGTAGCATTAGCTGATCATCATGACTTAGACATTCCATATTGCTTTAACCGCAAAGAAGCTAAAACTCATGGAGAAGGTGGTTCTTTAGTGGGATCTCCGCTTGAAGGTAAAATTATGTTGGTTGACGACGTAATTACTGCAGGCACAGCTATTCGTGAATCGATGGAAATTATTAAAGCACACGGCGCTGAGTTATCAGGTGTTCTTATCGCTTTAGACCGTCAAGAAAAAGGCAAAGGTGAACTATCAGCGATCCAAGAAGTTGAGCGTGACTTTGGAACGCAAGTTATTTCAATCGTGACTTTAGCTGATTTGATCAGTTATTTAGAAGAGAAAATCACTGAAACACCTAGCTTGATAGAAAGCTTAAATAGCATTAAACAATACAGAGAAACTTACGGAATTTAAGTTAGTATTTATGTATTTAACAAAAATGATACAATAAAAAACCCGCTTTTTAGCGGGTTTCTTTTTAACTAGAAAAACTTCAACACTTAAACACTTAACTCAAACTGATGCGATGGCTGCTTTTCATAAGCTTGTATAATATTTGAGTAGTAACCTTCAATACGCTCAGATCTTGCTTTGACATCATTAGAAATAGAAGGAGCAACTTCTTCTTGAGCTTTTAAGGTTTGATTTATTTGTGTATCAAATGACTTACTTTGACTTGCTGAATTCGCTTCATCACGAAACACATCGCTATTACCAATATAAGGCGATGCTTTTTGTGGCTGATTAGTACGCTCGCTATCATCTAATTCTGCTGTTGCTAAATCAACTTGAGCTTGAGCAATGAGGTCTGCAGCTTGCGCCGCTACTTTTATATCTTGCGATGACGGATCAGCGGGTGCAAGTGCTGCTGCATAAACCTGTTCCATTTTAGTGATGGTAGCTTGTGGATCGTCAGCTACTGGAGATAAGTCTACAGATACTTCCCCTGCAACAGCATATTTATTACCATCTGGACCAATTTCAAATTCATAGGAAGGTGTTCCTGTTGAAGCTCCCCCTACTGAGGCATGTGCTAATTCATGAGATCTAACTTCTTGGTCGCGCGCTTTAAGTTGTTGGATCTCTTTTTCGTTTTGAACCGCTTCTACACTTTCTTGGCTATTTTCAGGTTTTTCTTCTGAGCTTTGATTAGCACTTTCTTGATTGTTTTCTTGATTATGCTCTTGCTCACCTTGCCCCGATCTTTCTGCAATTTGGTTAGCATTTTTCTCAGCAGACTTTTGTAACTCAGTAAAATTAAACTGATCACCTGATTGATCAGATGCCTTGTGCTTATCGGCTGTGCCTTTTTCTGCAGGTGAGCCACTGGTTTGAGTGGGAGCAGTAATAATAGGTCGGCTAGCATTTTCTTGACGCAAGTTATCCGTAGGCGGATTGACCGCTGTAGCAACAGGTAACGGATTAACATGCGGTGTAATGTTCATTTTATACTCGTACGTCTAATAAGGTGCCTAAGGTTTCATCCGCAGTTTTTATAACGTTAGCAGAACCTTTCGCTTGGAATTCGGCAACTTTCAAATCTACAATCGACTGTGTTAAGTCGGGTTGTGCTTGGGTTTGTAATTGTGGAGCTGTAGTTGTTGTGCTTTCTTTTACAGCTTGGGCACCATAAGATGTGCTCGCAGCTATATCTGACGCCGCCTTACTTGCATCTTCATTCGCCTTTTGAAAGCCTTGTAACCCACTGTTGAATGCAGATTGTATTTCCATTGGTGTCTCCTAATTTAGCTTCACAAAAATAATACTTAAACTTTATTATTGAAGAAAAATTTCTGTATTTTTAAACCATGCTTCATAGCTTAATTATTGACCATAAACGTTAAAAAGTAAATGTTATGGCGCCTTTATAAACAAGATAAAACGTAAATATAAGATAACCCTAAAGTAATAGTTTAGGTTGTATTAACCTTCTAAAGTTCAATTCTATACAATTCAAGTTTTATAGATGTTTTTGAACCCATGATAAAAGTACATCATTAAACTCTTCTCCATGAGAAATAAACGGCGCATGAGAAGCTTTATCAAAAATATGTTTATCGCTATGAGGTAGCAATTCGTCTATTTGTTCAATAACGGCTTTAGGAACTAAACTGTCTAATCTGCCATAAAAACGTAAAAAAGGTAGCGTTAATTTTGATAAGTCATCGCGTAAATCCACCTTTTCAAGTAACTGTAATGAATCATTTAAGGTTTGTTCTGTTGGCACTGGATGTTGCATAACAAGGTTTCGAATCGTTTTTATATCTTGTCTTATATTTGGGCTTCCCATGGCTTGAATTTTCAAAAAGCCTTCTAAAGTTTTTTTGGTGTCTTGTGCTAGTTGTTGGTAAAACATAGTTAACACTTTAGGCAATATACCTGGCCATGGTAGAACATCACTTTCTTGGCTTAAAAAACGTGGCGAGCTAGCGACAGTAATACACGCTAATACTTTTTCAGGAAAGCTTAACGCTAGCTGAGTCGCAACTAAACCACCTAACGACCACCCAACATAAATAGCAGGGATACCTACGGCTGACTGAATTTCTTTAGCAATATTTTCTAGCGAATAATCAGTTAACGTATGATCTATATTCAAACCAAAACCTGGTAGATCCACCGTTATAATATCCACATCTTGTTGTAATTTTTGAATCGTTGGTTCCCAAACAGCAGAGTTTAAGCCCCAACCATGAATAAACACTAACGGGATATTTTTGTTTGCTGTTTGATTATTTTTGAGAGAATATCGAGTTGTAATTAGCGAATTATTCATTTTGTTTATATACTGATTTTAGATGGATTGAAGTTTACTTGATGAGTGTTCAAAATGGAATTTGATACTGTAAGTTTTAAGCGTGGTACATGGCGCTATATTAATAAGTTTAAACGCCTTATACATAAGTCGTCATTGGTTTTATCGTCATGTGATTTATGCGGAAATAAATGCCAAGAATACCCTCTAATTTGTCAGTTTTGTTTACAAGATTTACCTACTTTCAATTATCCCATCATATCGGCTGATTTACTTAATTGGCCAGCCATTAATAAATTAATACCCAAACAAGCTTTTGATCATCTGTATTCTTTATCTCCCCACGCGTGGCCTTATAGTCAATGGGTGGGATCATTAAAATATAACGGTAGATTTGAGCTAGCAGGCTTATTAGGACGTCTTCTTAATGATAGTTGGCAAACCAATATAAAAAGTATCAACAAATTAAATGATAAGCCAAAACCTGAACTTGTATTATCTGTGCCTCTTTATCTTTCTAAATGGCAATTCAGAGGTTATAACCAAGCTCACTTAATTGCTAAAAAATTCGCTAAGTACAGTGGCATAAAATATAAAAACAATGTGATCAGCCGTATTTTAGAAACAGAAGCACAAGTAGGTAAATCTGGTGTGGAAAGGCGTAAAAATATTAAGAATGCGTTTACTGTAAATACTCAAATAATGACATTACCTAAGCATGTAATACTTATCGATGATGTGGTTACCACAGGTACTACTGTTAATGAAATATCTGCATTACTTAAGCAAAATGGTGTAGAAATAGTATCTGTGATGAGCGTAACCATTGCTTTACCTAAATCAGAGTAATCATCATTTATAGCCTTATTTATATAAATACGAGCTCACCATTGAAAAATAATTCTTATCTATAAAATTTAATTACGTCTGATCAGGTCTGTTTTAGTATCAATCATTTATGTACTTAAAATCATGAACAATCGTATCATTCGTTTACTTATAATCACTCTTACTTTATTTACTAGCCTTAACTTATCAGCAAAAGATGCCATTTTAACAACAGGTTTTAACCATATTGGTTTAACGGTTACTGATTTAAACGCTTCAACGAACTTTTTTGTTGATACTTTAGGCTGGGAATTAAAAGGTAAAGACACCTCTTATCCTGCTAGTTTTCTTAGTGACGGAGAAATGCTTATAACACTTTGGCAAACCACTACACCCAGTGAAGCCGTAAGTTTTGATCGAAAAAATAATGTAGGTTTACATCACTTAGCCATCTCAGTTAAAAATATAGACGCTTTAAAAACATTATATGAACGCTTTAAGAAAGCCCCTGGTGTAGTGATAGAGTTTGCGCCAGAGCTATTTTATAAAGGTCCTGCCCAACATATGATGATAAGAGAGCCAAGCGGTAATAGATTAGAGTTCAAATCGGTAAACTAAAGCTGATTTTCCAGATTATCAATCGGCTATACAGTAAAGCTCTTCAACTGAGTTAGGTAACTTAATTAGGCAACTTAGTTAGACAATACAGCTCCAGACCCTAGCTCTACAATATGCTGTCGATTGATAATCATAAATAAAATACTGATGAAATTTAGCGCGTCGCTGGTGCGCTGAATACTTTTCCAAAGAACAAACTATTAGCTAACAACTTCGCACTACCATACCAATACCCTCTGAATACAAAGTTATCCGTAGTAGCGATAACACGCCCTTCTCCTACGTTATGAGCAACCAAAGAAGATGTATTAGCAATTCTGGCAATTAAGTTTTTATCTGTGTAACCACTTAATAATGGCGATGCAGAGTAAGTTCCTACGTTTGTAAATGGATAATGTAAAGGCTCCATTATCAAGGTGTTATTTTTATAAACTGGTAACTTCTTCTGATTAAAGCCGAATGTTAACGGATGAGTTGTGTCTAAGTTCGTTTCATAAATAGCACCCGCTATACGCTTTCTCGCAGCTAAATAATCTTTATCTTTATAAGATAATTCAGAAGTATCAAACAATTGATTTATTTGATTTCTACTGACGAACGATGCTTTCAATATATCTTTGCTAGCTAACCATTGCGCTGCATATTTTTGAGCAAAAACAACACCGCCCTCTTTAAGCCAACTCTCTAGCTTGATAACAACAATAGGACTTAACGTTTGGTAGTTACCATTAACCATTACAATGTGTGTGTAAGCATTTAACTCAATTTTGTCTAAACGATTCTTTTTCTATTACGGTTACAGGAATGTTTAAGGTATCGTCTAGATAGAAGAGTATTTCTCCTGCTTCTGTTTCTGAAACTCCTTTTCCACCGATTAATAATACCTTTATTGGTTTAAGGATTTTTAATGACGGGCTACCGATATCTGCACCTTCAGGAGTATGCCCTGATGTAAGTGCCGTTATAGATATTTGGCTGTTATGTGAAAATTCTTTAAGTAATTCTTGCCAATTAGTTTGGTCTTGTAAAGCTGTAGGAATGACAATACTGCCTGCTTCAAATTGCTGGTTTTTACCCTCAACAATAGTCGTAAAGCTTTCAGTTGCAACTTTCGCTTTAATATTAGCACTCAATATTTGATTTAATAGTTTGGGTGCTAAGAAGTCATTCCATTCGAATACATAAGCGTAAGCATCAGTTTCTAATTTTGTATTTTCAGCTGTTATATTGAGTTGTTTCGTTTGTTGTTTCCAAGGTGTTTCAGCGAGTTCTAGTCCTCGAGTACTATTAACCTTATGAAATTCAATGTTCATTGCTAAAGGTAAAGTCCAACCTGAAACATCATAAAAAGTGTTATCTACAAAAGTCGTTGGTGTATCAAATAAGGTTCTGATAACTTTATATTTAGGCTGATTTAGCGGGATGTAATAGCTATAAGCAGGCTCGAATACAGTAGACTTCACTTTGAAATCATCTGTTAATTTATACACATCAATATGATGTTGTTTTAGTTTACTTAAGAAGGCTGTTAAGCGATAACTGTCATGTTTTTCTGTAATCAAATAGCCATTAAATTTCTCTTGTTTAGCTTCTTTTTCTACATTTTCATAAAATGTTTTTCTGTTTTCAATAAACTTATCTTTATTCGCCCAAGCACCTTCTATGGTAGAAAGAGACGTAACAATATGATTTTTAATACCATATTCTAGTGTGAGTATTCCGCTGTCTGTTTCAATTTGCATACCCATACTACTGGCTTGTTCAAACAAAATACCGACGCTGCCATTAATATCAGGATAGGTAGAACCTTTGCCGTAATAAAAATCGTCAAACTGTTCTTGGCTAAAGTATAAATGGTTTTCTTTATCTAATGCTTTGGCGTGATATGTCGCCATCAAATGGGTAAGGGTTATATTATTTTTAGGGGTTAAGGGATTAATACGGGTTGCAACGCCAGGTTGAAAGAAATAACTTTTATCTGAACCTAACTCATGAAAATCGCCCACTATATTGGGTTGATAACGCTGAAAGTAAGCCATTCTATTTTGAGTTTCAACTTGAGAAAGCAATAGCCAATCTCGGTTTAAGTCAAACTCAAAGTGATTACCACGCCCTGTTCTCCAGCCTTGATGATGCTCAATATGATTAGGATCAGGATTCGCAACCGTACCTTTATTGTCACTAGCCCAACTAACAAACCTATCCATACCATCAGGATTACTGCTTGGTTCCATTACAATAATCGTATCGTCTAACCATGCTTTAACTGATTGATTTTCGCTTGCCGCAAGATGATAAATAACCGCTAACGCTGCATTTGCACCACTGAGTTCATCGCCATGTACGCTATAACCTAGCCAAATAACTAAAGGTTCGTCAGCTTTTTTAATTGAAAAGTCAGCTCTCGAATTTAACAGTTCATTTAGCTTTGCATGATTTTTTTCACTAGTGATGGTGACAAGCAATTGTTCTCTGAAATGATTTGTTCTACCCATAACAGTGGTTTGAACAAGATCAGAATGACTATCTATCGCCTTAATATAATTAGAAAGTTGGTCGTATCGGATATGTCTCTCGCCCAGCCCAAATCCTAAAACATCATGAGGGGTAGGAATGTCTTTGTTATAAATATGACCTGCGGGTAAATATTCGGTAACTGATGCTGCTTGAGCTAAGAAAACATAAAAAAATGAAAAAGCGGAAAAAACTACTGTAAATGTGCGGGAAAGAGACATTCAATCATCCTTAAAATAATGCCAAGCGATTAAGAATGATCTTAACAGTTCGGTTTAGGGTTAGGGTCTGTTTATCTTCGTGGTTATACCAAACGGATTAAACCTTGTTTGAGATAAAATATTTAAACACGATAAGTAAGGGGTCTAATCCTTCGATTAGCATTTTGGAGCATTATTAATTCATATCACCTTTTCAGGTAAATAATCACAGACAAAGATTAAGTCTTGTACAAATATCCAAAAACAGCTGTAAAAACAATCTCGAAAGATCAACAGACACATCAAAATAACAAAATAATAACAGTGAAACTAGGGCTAACAGCTAAATTAGAGCTTTTATTTTAATCTACCACTAGCACCAATCATCTTTGGAGAGTAAAATGAAGATACTTGAGTGTTTTACTCAGGTATTTTTATCTTTTCTGTTAACGTATATCTAGAGAGTAGAACACTGCTATGATCAATATTTCTGAAACCGCACAAGAGCATTTTGTTAAGCTATTATCACAACAAGCTGAAGGTACAAGTATTCGCGTATTTGTAGTAAATCCTGGAACAGCTAGCGCTGAATGTGGTGTTTCTTATTGTCCTGCTGACGCTATTGAACCTGAAGATATTGAATTACCTTTCGAAAAATTCTCCGCTTATATCGATGGTGCTAGTAAACTTTATTTAGAAGACGCTGAAATAGACTTCACAACAGATCAAATGGGCTCTCAGTTAACACTGAAAGCGCCTAATGCAAAATTACGTAAAGTAGGCGATGACGCTCCATTATTTGAACGTGTTGATTACTTTTTGAAAGCTGAAGTTAATCCTCAATTAGCAGGTCACGGTGGTGAATGTACGCTAATGGAAATTACTGAAGAAGGTTATGCAATACTACAGTTTGGTGGTGGTTGTAATGGCTGTAGCCAAATTGATGTAACTGTAAAAGACGGTATTGAAAAACAGTTAATTGATGTAATGGGCGATGAGATCAAAGGTGTGAAAGATATGACTGAGCATGAACGTGGTGATCACTCTTACTACTAAGCTTTTGTTAACTCAGTTTATTCATTGAACAAGTTATTAGAAAAACTAGGCCAAAACCCACAACGCAGTTTATCATTTTTTATGCGTGGGCTTGGTCTTTTTGCTGTTGGGACTTTATTCATTTTTGTGGGTTACTACTTTCATCACTACTGGCAAATATTAGGATTATGTTTTTTAATACCTGCCATCCTATTAGCGGCCTACGGGTACATAGGTATGTTTGCTAATAGGCTACTCAATATATTCCAACGAAATAAAGATTAGTTCTTAAAGCGGACTCATAGAAAAATGATGGCTGGCAATAATAAAACCTTCACGTAAATAAAACTTGTGTGCCATATAACGCTGTACTCCAGAATCTATATGTAATTGCTGACAACCGTTAGACTTAGCATACTCTTTAAGCCATTTTACCATAACAGCACCTGCAGATTTAGAACGTGCATATTCATTCGTTACTAAGTCATCTATATAAAGATATTTACCCCAAGCAAGCTTCTGGCCTATAACAAAACCACCTACACAAACTATTTCGCCCTCTTCTTCTATGTAAGCGATATTGTAGCCATCTTCCATTTGTTCACGGATTTGCGTTTTGATATAAGCAACGGGAAATTGAGTGCGTAACTGTTGAAGAACAGCTGCTATCCCTAAAATATTTGAATTGCTATCGGCTAATTTCACTTCCATTTTAGTTCCTTAATACGGTTGTCTACACGGGGAGTTCAAACTGTAACGTTTATTTATATAAAAGTCCCATTTCTATCTCATATAATATGACTTTACATAATAATCTGACGATTAAAGAGTTCTGCTTCGTAATACTAATCAAACACATCTGAATAGAAACATTTTCTTAATCAATCAGTATAACAATCAACACTCATGTAGATTAAGATGACCCACCTTATAGCAGGTAAACATTATGTTATTTGCGCCTTATTATATTCACCTTACCTGAACGAGAGATTAACATGCTCATTAAAAAACTCACCTTTCTGTTTTTTATAATTACTTTAATGCCTTCAATTTTTATCACTAGCGAAGCGGCAGTAATTTTACAGTATCATCATGTGAGTGATTCTACGCCAAAAAGTACCTCTATTACTCCACAACAGTTTGAAGTTCATTTACAACATTTAGCTGATGAAAACTTTAATGTTATCCCATTACCTATTTTGGTCGATGCATTAAAAAACAAGAAAAGTTTACCAGATAAAACCGTCGCAATTACGTTTGACGATGCCTACAGCAATATATTGTCGCAAGCCAAACCTATTATCGATAAGTTTAATTTTCCTTATACTATTTTCATTAACCCTAAGCTGATCAGCTCATCTTCTGAGCCTTACCTTTCATGGGACCAGATCACTGAATTGTCTAACCTGCCTAACCAGAATGTAACTATAGCGAATCATGGGTTAACTCATGACTCTTTTGCTAGGCAATCAAAAAGCCAAAGTAAAGAAGAATGGTTCAAGCAACAAACCAGTAATTTACTTTTAGCTGAATCAATCATAGAAGAACATACAGGAAAGAGTTTTAAATTCTTTGCTTACCCTTATGGTGAATACACACTTGAGCTACAGAACTGGTTAGAAGAAAATGATTTTATTGCCTTTACTCAGCAATCAGGTGCTGCAGGGTTTGATACAAACTTAACGGCTATTCCGCGATTTCCTGCATCGCAACCTTATGATCAACTAGAAAGCCTTATAGATAAGCTTAATTCACTACCACTTGATCTATCTATGGTAGTTACAGATGTAAACAATGATCAGAGTCCTATAACTCATTACAACAGCATTGAGGATGTAACTTTCAATGTAAAAGTTGAAGACTTTAATCGTAATTTATTAACTTGTTATATATCAGGAATAGGAAAGCAGGAAGTTGAATGGATAAGCACTGACAAGTTTACTTTAACTTTTTCAGAACCTTTACCTGTAGGTAGAGTACGAAGTAATTGTACAGCGCCAAGCATTAAACAATCAGGACGATTTTATTGGTTTTCTCAACCTTGGTTTGTTTTAAATGCAGATGGAAGCTGGTATCCACTATAGTTCTACATTAAAAAAGCTTAACGCTATCATTGCATTAAGCTTTAAATATTTTGTATCAAACCATTTTATGAAATTTACTTAACCTGAACTCGGTTAAAGATGTTTTTAATTCATTAAAATTAATACTCATAAAATTTAACTTATACGCTAGCTTGATAGTTTTTCTTTCTTCAAGGCAAATTTCGCGTCAATAGTTACCCTATTGCAAGTAAATTTAACGATGAAGCAAGTAAAAGTAGCTGTTAGAGAAAAATGTATTAGGCCGAGCTCAGGTTACTTAATATTTAATGCTACTATTTTAGAAAAGTCGCTCATTAATTTATCGCCTTCAATCGTTGGTAATTTACCAAGTACTTGATGAGGTTGGAAAATAGCAGCTATATTTCCGTTGGGATTAATAAGTACGATTGAAGCACTATGATCTACTGTGTACATACCATCTTCAGAGCGTTCACCGTCGTTAATGGCGTACATCAAACCTAAATTACGCGCAAATGGAAACAGCACTTCATGACCACTGTTTAGCGCTATAAATTCTTTATTAAAATACTTTATGTAGCCTGCAAGCCTTTCTGTTGTATCACGCTTAGGATCTACTGAAACTAATATAACTTGAGTATTTGATGCTATAGCTTTCATATCATCATAGATAAAATTAAGTTCTTGGAGAGTTGTAGGACAAACATCAGGACAAGAGGTATAACCAAAAAACACCCAAGACCATTGGTCTTTTAACTGCTCATTCGTAAAACCATTTCCATCTTGATCTGTCATTTTAAACGGTTTGATTACGCGCTCTGTTTCATAATATAGAGCATGCTCTGGCTTAGCTTCTTGGTTGAGCTGAGAAAATAACAAAACACCCGTAATTAAAGCCGCCAATGCAACTACAACATATATAACTTTGTTCATAACTTAATTTGTACTCATTGTATTTACAGTAAAAAATGTAACGCTATTATTCTACACATTAAGATAAAGGCAACAGATAATGATCAACCAATAAGATAATAAACAGTAACATTAAATGTATGATCGAGAATTTAAAGGTATCCATTGCTGTATTTTCATCCGCATTAAACTTCAGCTTCCATGCGTACGCAAAGAAAATTATATTTAGAGAAACTGCGCCAATCAAATATAACCAATTACACATGCCCACTAAGTAAGGCAATAACCCCACTACAAACAATAAAACGGTATAAAGTAATATTTGGGTTTTAGTAAAGCTAACGCCATGAGTTACAGGCATCATAGGAATATTCACTTTGGCGTATTCATCTTTACGGTGAATAGCGAGTGCCCAAAAATGAGGTGGGGTCCAAGTAAATATAATTAAAACAAGAAGCAAAGCATGTGGATGAATTTCATTGGTCATTGCTGTCCAACCAAGTAATGGAGGAATAGCACCCGCTAAGCCGCCAATAGTAATATTTTGAGACGTGGCGCGCTTTAAGTACATTGTATAAACAAAGCTATAACCCACTAAGCCAGACAGAGTTAACCATGCAGTAAGCGGATTCACTAAACCGTATAGGGTAGCAAAACCAATAACGGCAATACTTACTGCAAATATAATGGCATTTTTAGATGTTAGCCTTCCATTGGGCAATGGGCGATTATAGGTTCGTCCCATTTCACTATCTATTTTCTCATCAACAATATGGTTAATCGCAGCAGCAGCTGAAGATAATAAACCTATACCTAACATTGCAGGTATTAAAAGTTGCCATGGAATAGCACCTGGTACCGATAAACTCATTCCTACTAATGCGGTTAACACTAATAAAGCGACTACTTTAGGTTTGGTTATTTCGTAATAGTCACGCCATGTAGCGTGTGAAGTTTTAATTGTTAATTCTGACGTTGTTGTACTCATAATAACCCCTATATTTTACGCTGTAAGCCGTACGTGAGAAGGATCAACGTTAACATCAAACATGCAGCCACCACATTGTGTGCAACAGCTACGCCTAATGGTAAAGAAAACCAAACATTACTTATACCTAACCCAATCTGACAAACCAAAACGGTAACAAGTGTCAAAGAAGTTTGTTGAAAAAAAGATGATGATGCTTTACTCATTACAGCAAAAGACAACCACAATAAATAAAGTGAAACAACGATAGCGCCAAACCTGTGCATAACATGAATAGTAATTCGTGACGCATGACTTAAATGCCCATATTCATATGTATCTAACTTAGGAGGAATTAAATCAAAAGAATCTTCAAAGGTAAGTTGTTCTTGCCACCCAGCTTGGCAGATAGGTAACTCTGTACAAGTAAGTGCGGCGTAATTTGAAGAAGTCCATCCACCTAAAGCTATTTGTCCAGTTAGTAAAACAATACCCAATAAACCAAATTTGGCCATTCTTCTTAATGTGGTATTACCTTCTCGCACATGAAAGCGTTTCATTCTTAAGTACAATAAGAACAATAAGCAAAGTGTCGTTAACCCCCCTAACAAATGTGCCATTACCACAATAGGCATAAGCTTCATGGTAACAGTCCACATTCCTAAAGCTGCTTGAAAGGTAACTACACATAAAATCAAAATAGGCAGAAAGATTGGAGAACCCACCTCTCTATTTTTAATTGATAAGAAAGTAATAAGAAGTATCAATAAACCCAGCGCACCTGCGAAATATCTATGGATCATTTCGTTCCATGCTTTTGCAGGTTCAACAGGTCTATCTGGAAAAGCAGCTTCTGCTTTTAAGATTTCTTCACTGGTATGTGGAACATCATGAAAACCATAACAACCAGGCCAATCTGGACAGCCTAAACCAGCATGCGTTAAACGTGTATATGCACCTAAACTAACGACTATAATGGCTAACAAGATACTAACTAACACCAATGTTTTTATATTTGTAATGTTACGGCTCATCACGACTATCCATTTTTAATGTTTATTAATTTACATTTAATCAAATAAATATCTAACCAAGTTAATATTTAACCAATTTTTGAATACTTTAATAACTTTTTCATATCAGCAAGGATACCTTTTCCAAACATGGCTTGCTCTTCTACATGCATGGGTGCTTTATGTTCTAAAATAATATTACCTAGCGGATCTACTAATAATACGGTGGATTCTTGAATAAGAAGATGTTGATTATTGGGAGATGGAATTACTGACCATTCATCATGATCTAAATGACTTAATTGGTCGTTAGATAATGTATGTTTGTATAAGGCAACATTTCTAACTTTTGGTTTATATTTACCTAGCGCAATAAGCGTATTATTTACACTTAATAGCGTTTGCTCACAATGCTTATTACAGTCATTAGGGAGTGCATATAAAATTAACCACATGTTATCTAATTCAGTATTGGAAATACCAAGATCTTGTAAAGTTAACTGATTTTCAATAAGTGTTCCTTTATTGGTAACACCATACTCAAGCCAGTTTTGCGTTAGTGCTAATTTAGCTAAAACAATAGGTAAAACAAAAACGGCTATTACCAGTAATAAATTACGGCGAGATTTATGTTTTTGAACGTCACTCATGCATCTAGATCCTTATATTTTATTATTAGTATTTTTTTATTCGTTACTATCATGGTCAGTTCGGTTAAATTTAATTGAAGCCCATAACATCAAAATCAACCAAGCTATTGCTAAACTAAACCATTGAAATGCGTATGCTTGATGCTTCTCAGGTGGCATGACAATAGGCTGCCAATTCTTCTTATATCCCAACTCTTCGTCTTTATTTACATAAACAATAAAAGGTAAAAGTTCTTCATTTACAACCGCTGATAATTTATCTATTTCTATTTGTTGAATTCGTAAAGGCCATGAAATATCGGTGAAATTTTGTTCCATCAACAATATACCTTTATCCTGTAAACGTATATGACCATTTATTTTAAAGGTACCCGTTATAGGTTTAATATCAGGTATTTCGGCTCGATTTATTGACCCCAACACCCAACCTAAATTAACCAGTACCGAATGCCCATCGCCAGTAAATATTTGATACACGCGATAGCCTAATTGCCCTTTATTCGTTTGGTTATCTAATAAAAATAAAACATCACTTTCAAATGCACCATTCAGTTGAATGGGATAATCATTAATCTCATTTAAAGGAAGCTTTAGTATCTCTGGTAAAGACATTGCTGCGGTTTGACTCAATTGTGCAATACTGTTCAAACGTGTTTCTTTTTCTATGGCTCTATCACTTTGCCATAATCCTAATTTTACTAATGATGAAAAAACCAGTAGGGTAAATATCAACCAAGGTAAACGAATGTTTGAGAATACATTTTTCAAACAGTTAATTCCTTACAGTAAAACAATAGGAGACGACGCTTTGATCATTAAAATAATAATTGTTGGTTGTTTAATTTTTATGGTTTACAACCTATTTAAAGCTTTAATCATTATGAATAAGAACGATCCTAACCAACCATCAATGTCTAAGTTTATTGGTCGAAGAGTTATGATGTCCGCATTCATTGTTATGTTAATACTCGTTGGCATTATGACTGGGGTTATTACGCCAAATCCTACACCGCACTAATCAATACTAAACCTAATAACGTAAAGTACTTACAATAAGCACCTTACGTTGATTAGAATAATCACATCAATTTACAATACATAAACAAACACAAATAATATTACCCAAACCACATCGACAAAATGCCAATACCAACTCGCCGCTTCAAAAGCAAAGGCATTAGTTGAAGTAAAGTGACCTTTCAATACTCTAATGAATACAACAATTAACATTATGGTACCAAGGGTTACGTGCATCCCATGGAAACCCGTTAATAAATAGAATGTTGAACCATAAATACCACTTGTTAAGTAAAGCTGCATTTCTTCAGAATAGCCATGTGCATATTCTTGCACCTGAAAAAACAAGAAAACCACACCTAAAACAATGGTTAAACCTAACCAAAGTTTAATTCCTTCTCTATTATCTTTTGCCAAAGCAGAGTGTGCGAAATGTGCGGTAATTGAAGATGTGAGTAACAATATTGTATTAATTAGCGGTAAACCGTACCAACCCATTTGAGTTGTTTCTGTACCATCAGGAGTAGTAATTAATGGCCAAATAGCTTCAAATTCAGGCCATAAAACAGCACCTGTCATTTCATTATTACCCGCCCCCCCTAACCAAGGTACTGATAAGGTTCTAGCATAAAATAATGCGCCAAAAAAAGCGGCGAAAAACATAACCTCTGAAAATATAAACCAACTCATACCTTGTCGAAATGAGTTATCCATTTGGTGACTATATTTTCCTGACATAGATTCATTTATAACATTACTGAACCAGCCATATAACATGTAAACAACTAAACCAATGCCAGCAATAAGTAAATAACCGCCCACACCACCTTCTTCATTATTCATATTAGATACAAAATTTGCTGCACCTATTGCTATCAAAAATAGCGCTACGGCACCGACTATCGGCCAATGACTTTGTGCTGGTACATAATAATTTTCATATTCTTTAGTAGCCATTAAATTTCCCCTAATTATGCGTATACGCAATACTCTTTTTACGAGTCAACTTTGCCTGTTACGTCATACAAGGTGTACGACAAGGTAAGTGTTGAGATATCTTTAGGTAATTCAGGATCAACATAAAACTGCAATCCCATTTCTACTTCTTCATTACCTTTTAAAGGTTGCTGAGTAAAACAAAAGCATTCTATCTTTTGAAAGTATGCTGCAGCTAAACCTGGCGAAACGGATGGAACCGCTTGTCCTATAATGTCTCGATTTGATTCGTTTTTAGCGTAAAAAGTTACAAATTTCGTTTCACCTGGATGAACAGTAATCTCTCTTTGAACGGGCTCAAACTTCCAAGGGATCCCTTGAGCTGTTCGACTGATAAACTGAACGCTTACTGTACGGGATGTATCAACTCCACTAGCAGAATAACTAGCCGCCGTTTCATTGGTTTTCCCGTTTAATCCAGTAATGTCACAAAAAACATCATATAAAGGCACTAATGCAAAGCCAAAACCAAACATACCGAAAACAATCAGTATTAATTTAGTTAATACCGTTTTATTTTTTTTAGTACTTTCTGCTTTTTGTTCAGTCACATTAACCGCCTTATTTAAATCACTAACTCGCCATAACTAATGACGAGTAGATCATTACTAATCAATTTTCGGTGGTGTAGAAAACGTATGATATGGTGCAGGACTTGCCACTTCCCATTCTAAACCTTCAGCGCCATCCCATGGTTTAGCAGCAGCTTTATCTCCACCTCTAATACACTTAATAACTACAGCTAAGAATATTAATTGCGATAAACCAAAAGCAAACCCGCCAATACTTACCCATTTATTAAAATCTGCAAACTGTAGAGCATAGTCAGGTATACGACGAGGCATACCAGCTAAACCTAAGAAGTGCATTGGGAAGAACAGTAAGTTAACCGAGATAAGTGAGCACCAAAAATGCCATTTAGATAAAGAGTCGTTATACATAAACCCTGTCCATTTAGGTAACCAGTAATAGGCTCCCGCATAGATAGAAAATAGTGACCCTGTAACTAATACATAATGGAAATGCGCTACAACAAAATAGGTATCGTGATATTGAAAATCTACAGGCGTCATAGCTAACATTAACCCTGAAAATCCGCCAATAGTGAATAAAATAACAAAGGCAATTGAAAACAGCATAGGCGTTTCAAAAGTTAAAGAACCACGCCACATGGTTGCTACCCAGTTAAATACTTTCACACCCGTTGGCACCGCAATCAGCATAGTACAATACATAAAGAACAGTTCACCAAACAACGGCATACCTGTTGTAAACATATGATGAGCCCATACGATGAACGACAATAAAGCGATAGACGATGTTGCGTAAACCATTGACGCATAACCAAAGAGTTTTTTACGTGAAAATGCAGGAATAATTGTAGACACAATACCAAAAGCTGGCAGGATCATAATATATACTTCAGGGTGTCCGAAGAACCAAAAGATATGCTGGAACATAACGGGATCACCGCCACCTGCCGCATCAAAGAAACTTGTCCCAAAATACGTATCAGTCAGTACCATAGTCACTACACCCGCGAGTACGGGCATTACTGCAATTAATAAATAAGCAGTGATGAAAAAGGTCCAAACAAATAAAGGCATTTTCATGTATGTCATGCCAGGGGCACGCAAATTCATGATAGTTACAACAATATTGATAGCCCCCATGATGGATGAAATACCCATAATGTGAACAGCAAAAACGAAAAATGCTGTACTACCATTTGAAAACGTTGTTGATAACGGAGCATAGAATGTCCAACCGAAGTTTGGCGCACCCGATTCCATAAAGAATGAACTGAGTAAAATCCCAAAAGCAAAAGGTAAAATCCAAAAGCTCCAGTTATTCATACGTGGTAAAGCCATATCTGGAGCACCGATCATCATAGGTAGCATCCAGTTAGCAAAACCAGTAAATGCTGGCATGATGGCGCCAAACACCATAATTAAACCATGCACGGTGGTTAACTGATTAAAAAAATCAGGTTCAACTATTTGTAATCCAGGCTGAAAAAGCTCAGCTCGAATTACCATGGCTAATGCACCGCCAGTGAGTAACATAATAAATGAGAACCATAGATACAATGTGCCTATATCTTTATGGTTAGTGGTATACAACCAACGTTTTACACCTGTCATTTTATGATCGTGATGCTCGTCGTGCGAATCGTGATCAGACTGCTCTGCTGTTATATTTTCTGTTGTCATGTCTACCTCCTACTTCGCACTGGCAGCATCAACTGCTGCGGGTTGAACTACATCACCAGTATCGTTACCCCAAGCATTACGCTCATAGGTAACGACTGCTGCAATCTGCGTTTTAGTTAATTGATTACCAAAAGCCACCATTGATGGATTCTTCTTACTGCCATTAACAACCATATCGATATGAATCGCTACGTCGCCAAGTACAATTGGACCACCTTTTAAAGCTGGAAATGCAGGAGGTAAACCACTACCTGTAGCTTGATGACAAGCAACACAAGCCGTCATATAAACCTGCTCACCCATCTTCATTAATTCGTCTTTGGTATATTCTTTAGATAAATCTTCAGCGGGAATAACGGCTTCAACAACTTCACTAACCTGATTTTCTCCATCAGTAGCGACTGTATCCATACTTGTTACTCCAGCACCCACGGCGGATTGAACATCTGCGGCTTGAACTGCATCACCTGTATTATTACCCCAAGCATTACGCTCGTAAGTTACAACAGCTGCAATTTGTTTTAACGACAATTGCTTGCCATAACCCTGCATACCTGTGCCAGCTATACCATTGAAAACCGTTGAGATATGACCATTAACTGCGCCTGTAGCTATAGCACTACCTTTAAGCGCAGGAAATGCAGGAGGAAGACCTAAACCTGAAACTTGATGACAAGCTGCACAATATGCAACATAGGTAGTTTCACCCAATGTCATTAGTTCATCCATAGAAACAGATGCGTTCAAAGAGGCTTTTTCAGCTTCAGCTGCTTTGGCTAATAATTCATGTTGTTCATCAAGCCACTGCGCATAGCCCTCTTCAGTTCTCACTTCAACAACAATAGGCATAAAGCCATGATCTTTACCACAAAGCTCAGCACACTGACCTCGGTAAATGCCAGGCTCATCAACTTTGGTCCAAGCCTCATTGATAAAGCCAGGGTTAGCATCTTGTTTAACTGCAAATGCAGGAACCCACCAAGCATGAATAACATCATCAGAAGTTATTAAAAATCTTACTTTTTTGTTAACAGGGATAACCAGATGTCTGTCGACTTCAAGTAAATAGTGCTCACCTTTCTCAGCAAGATTACCTAATTGATTTTCGTATTGATCTCTTGGAGTAGATAAAACAGAATAAAATTCGATGTCTTGATCGAAGTATTTATAGTGCCATTTCCATTGAGATCCCGTTACTTGAATGGTGACGTCGGAATCGTCATTATTTTCCATTTCAATTAAGGTTTTAGTGGCTGGAATAGCCATAGCGATTAGAATTACGATTGGAATAGCGGTCCAAAGTATCTCTACTTTGGTACTTTCATGGAAGGAAGCAGCTTTTGCCCCTTTAGACTTCCGATGGAAAGCCATAGACCAGAACATGGCGCCAAAAACGACAACACCAATTCCAGTACAAATATACATAACCAACATATGTAGGTCATAAACTTCCCTACTTATTTCGGTTACACCTTTTGTTAGATTTAACTGCATCTCTGCCCAAACTGAACTTGAAAATATACTTCCCAAGATCAGTAAACATAGGTTACGTCTTATCACACGACATCTCCCTCACTCCTCTATTTAACTTAACGCAAAAAAGACAAAACCTGCTCAATGAACAGTCATACTTTGTACGTTTGGCTACACTATTATTATTATTTTCTTTACGAGTGTTGAGTCTTAACAAGCTACTCAATATAATTTTTTGTATGCTTTCTATTCTAGAATTACTCAAATATTAAACTACGTCAAATTTTAAATTAGAGTAGCTACTTAAATAAAATATAATAAATACAATAGAGTAAGAGCTCTAAGACCGTTAAAGCCGCATAAACAGTGAGGATATGAGTTGTTTTATTTTTAAACAATGATAAAAACTACAGAAATTTAAATTTTATTAGGATAAAACTTTTGTGTTCAATTTTCATACTAACTTATTAACATTCATTTGAATTATGATAATTGAAGTATAAAAATAAGAAACTAAAGGGGAATATAGAACTAAAGGAGGGAAAACAGAGTTTACTTTGAAAAGAAATCGTTCACAAAATAAACTCTTAATAGTTAACTATGTATAGTAAACAATGAATTACTATTACATCCAATCTGCTGCTCGAATAACACCTACTGCAATACCTTCTACATTAAACTGTTGAGTAGTGAGATCGACAACAATAGGTGAAAAGTCTTCATTCTCAGCATGTAAATAAACAACGTTACCTTCTCGTTTAAAACGTTTCACAGTAACATCGTCTTCAACTCTTGCAACAATTACTTGCCCATTTTTAACATCGGTAGTTTGATGCACAGCAAGTAAGTCACCATCAAGAATACCAATATCTTTCATGCTTTCACCATCTACACGTAAAAGATAATCCGCAGAAGGTTTAAACAGCGTGCCATCTATTTTGTAATGCTCTTCTACGTGTTCTAGCGCCAAAATTGGCTCACCAGCAGCAACTTTACCAATAAGTGGTAAACCATCTTGCTCAACAAACTCTTCGGCTAAGCGAATACCACGCGAAGTACCTGGCAACATATTAATATAGCCTTTTTTAGCTAATGCTTTCAGGTGTTCTTCAGCAGCATTTGCTGACTTAAAGCCAAAAAAATCTGCTATTTCTGCACGTGTTGGTGGCATACCTGTTTCAGATATTTTTTCTTTAATTAAATCAAAAATTTGTGATTGTCTGGGAGTTAATGGACGCATTATATTCCTTAGGTTGTAACCTGTATTTTTCAACAGTAATAACTGTCAGTATATACAGCCTGTAAATAAACGCAAGTCTCATGTAATTGCTCGATTTTATTTGTTGTTTTTGGTGTGAATCAGCCCTGTTTTCTTAGAGAAAATTACTCTAATAAAGTAAAGTTAGCGCTAATTAACCTTAACTCGGCTTAAGATGTTTTTAATTCATAAAAATTATTACTCATAAAATTTAACTTATACGCTAGCTTGATAGTTTTTCTTTCTTCAAGGAAAATTTCGCGTCAATAGCTAGCCTATTGCAAGTAAATTTAACGATGAAGCAAGTAAAATTAGCTGTTAGTGAAGAATATATTAAGTAGATCTCAGGTTAATTAATGGTTAAGGTTGTAACTTTTATAAAGTATAAATACCTTTTTTGTTTTCCTAATGAATAAGAAATTTGAATTTACTCAATATGTAAGTCTGAAGCTTAAAAAGAAGTAATCAATTAAATTGAATAGATGAGCTAATGAAGAAGTACAAATTCGATTTAAACAAAAAATGGCCAGCACAACTTATAATAAAAATAAGTGTAACTGACCATCTTTAATAATATTTACAACAATTTTCTAAACGTTGTAATTAACCTTTTTTAACCGGTGCTGGAGTTTGCTCGTGAGCATAATGCTCAAGACTAGACCAACTTGGATCTTTCCATTCAGTTGGTGCTTCAAAGAACTCCGGATGATGCTTTTTAGCATACTCACGAACCTTAGGTGACATCATATCAGTGTTATTATAACAACCTTGAACACAGTCATAAGAAATATGTCCTGCAGTTTGCCCCATAAGCATCCACGGTAACCATGGTGTTATACGTGACCAAGAACCTGAAAACTCTAAACCCGTAATATTTGGATTAGCTAAATCATCTTTATCAAACACGTAGTTAAACATTTCTGATACTTGATTCATTTTGCCTGATGATTCTCTAGGCCATTTGTCTGGTTGAAGTGCTGAAGGATAAAATAAATTAATATCATTTTGTAATAACACTTTACCATCACCAACTTCAATCCAAGGCATAATAAATGGAATTTTTGGTGGTTTCTTATCACCGTTTAACCCACCGTATGATGGTGGTTGTGGAAAAAATGCTGAAATAACATGATTAAAAGGGTCGTTTGCAATATGTACAACTTTTACTGTTTCATCAAGATAAGGGTTATAGAATTCTTCTAATACCTCACCTGTTTTTAAATCTATGTAATAGCCCACTTCTCGTAAAAGTTTTTGGTAAGTACCATCACCATTATCTTTTAGTCGAGCATAAGAAAACCCTTCAAAACCACATAAGTCATCAATTGGTTTACCTGGTCTAACACCTTTAACAGTACCTTTATACCAGCCAAACTTCTGCTTACCAAAATCTAAATCGCCCATAATTCTGGCAAAAGCATCACGGTTCCATTCATTATCATCATATTTTAAGGTTGAGTAATCAACACCCAGCGCTTTCATATTTTTTGGCTTACCTGACGATGCCATCGCCTTACCGATACTTGCACCAGCAACCGTACCACCAATGGCAACACTTGCCGTTTTTATGAAATTTCGTCGTGAATTAGGTACAGCTGAATCGACCTCATTGGATTTCTTTTGCATTATTTCTCTCCAGTTATCGTTAAGTGAGGCGATCTTGTTTATCTGTTTTCCGATCACCGAATTGTTATAATAGTATATCTTTATTTCTAATTACAAATGTTTTTTCAATCAAATGTAAAATTATATGATCACCAAAGGATCATCTATTGTTGCTAACGGTTCTACACCATCTTTTGTTATACGTACTAAATCTTCTAAATGACAGTTACCCCAACCAAGTTCTAAGCAAGGGAAATCTACCGTTAATGTCATATTTTCTTCTAGTACCAGATCATCTTTAACCAAAAATGGAATGTTATCTCGATAAGGTTCATCTGTATGTTGTAAACCAACGGAATGCGGGATCACGCCAATTGGAGGTACAGTTACGTTTTTACTTGCCATAGCGTGCCTAGCAACTTTTTCAATTTCACTATAACGTACACCCGGACGCATTATCTGTAATGCTGCTTGCCAACCCACTTGCAGTAGTGCCGTACGTTCACGTACTTTTTTACTAGGTTCGCCAAGCACTATGGTTCGTGCAAAGTCACCATGGTAGTAATTACTTTGACTTACAGCATCAATTAAAAATGGTACCCCTTCTTCAAGCTCACCACTTGGAAAGCCCCCCACAGAACCACCCACTAACCAAGTTACCATGGCACCTTGTTTTGCAGCTTCAACTCTAAAGATGTGGTCCATTTCTGCATTGTTAGTACCTTTATCCAGCTGTGAAAGCATGTTCATTGCTGCTTTCTGATTCTTTTTCGCTATACTTTCCATGTGTCCTAATTCAACGGTTGATTTAACCACTCGAATTTTTCGGAAAATATTATCACCTTCTATACATGTTGTTTTATCATGTCCTGCCCGCGCTAATGTAAGCTCTATGCCTATATCATCAACAGCAACTTTTGCTTTATCTAATCCGGCTTCTTTTAACGCTTTTACTAATGCATGCTCAGGGGTAGGCATAAATTCACCTTTGAACTTTTCGTCCATTGCCACCCACTCTTTTTCTCTATCAGAAAAGCCTGAAGGGTTTTGACCCCATATTGTAGAAAAGCCAGAATAAGCCTCAGGAGCTTTTGCACTATGTGCTTTACCTTCAAACTCTTGCCAATTTGCAGGAAGTGAATAAGGAATAATCATTGGATATTCTTTGGTGCCGTTAGCTATTGTCCAAAGATCTCCACTACCTACAACTAGAATACAAGGCTTAGACTTATCACGAGGAAATACAGCGAAGCTTGCATCAGGGCGCTGCATTTTGTCATAAAAACTGACGAGGTTAGTTAGGTAGAAAACATTAACGGGATTCACAGCAACTAATCCGTCTAAGTTATGTTCTTCAAGTATTTTATGGATATGTGGTAAGTTAATAAGAGAACGACCGTCCGTATTAACATTTTGTTCTGGCATACCCCAGTTCGCTGAAGCCGTGTTAGAGGCTAAACCTCCTATAGCTGCACCACCTAAAACTAATGAGCCTTTTAATAAATCTCTTCTACTGAGCATAATCACCCCTCGTTTTAAGTATGCCGTGTTCAATTAAAATATATTTTTAAAATTTTGTGATGCTAACTTATATAACTAACCTGAACTCTGGATAAGCAGTTATGCCTAATATTGTTATTTAACCCTCTAACGTCGTTATTTTTATTGCTAATAGCCAGCTATTAGTCAAGAAAAATGCCTTGTTATAGAATTAAATTCCAACATTAGGAGAGTAATAAATCATTTAAACAAATGGTGTTGCCATAATTTACTTATAAAGTATTGAAAATCAATATATGACAAAACCCATTATCCAGAGTTCAGGTTAACTAAGTAAATGATTTACGTTATATAAAGATTTATCTAATTTAATCGAGAAGATTATTCTCGCGGTACTTTATAGTTACCTTTATGACTTAAAAGGCAATCTTCAACCTTGATTTTTGTCAACTTACCAACAAAACTAATGAAATAGAAATGTTCAAATTCAGTACAACTTCTCTGTTGAAAAATGACCTTTTTTTACATATTTATGTGTTATTAAAATTATTTTTATTTTAATAAAACCATCGACAACTGTATACAAATTAAAATAAGTACATGTTTATAAAGAAAATAAAACAACAACATTAAGTTTATTTTTTAATCAGTTAATGCTTGAAAGTCATAATGATATATACTAGTATCATTACGCAATCAAAAATAATAATAATACAAAATGATTAAAGAGAGACTCAAACTATTTAAATTGAGCGCACTTTAATAATGATAATTACAACACAGCAGCGGGATAATCACATGAGCACTAACTTTAAAATTAAAGCTTTACCCTTAGCAGTAGCAACAATATTAAGTTCTCTGCATACGCTTCCAACAATGGCTCAAGAAGCCGAAACACCAGAAATTGAAACGAAAGAACGTATAGAAAGCATTACCGTTACAGCACGTAAGGTTGAAGAAAGAATATTAGATATTCCTATCGCCGTAACCGCTTTCTCAGCAAAAGATATGCGCCAAAAGAGTATAGAAGAGTTAGATGATGTAGCCTTATATACACCTGGTTTATCTTTTGAAGATTTTTCTAACGGAAGTTATGGCTCTCCTGTAATTCGTGGTGCATCTCAGTTCAGTGTTGACCAATTAGAACAAAACGTTTCTACATTTATTGATGGTGTTTATATACCACGTCAATACGCTTTAGATTTAGGTACACTAGATATGGAGCGAATTGAAGTTGTTAAAGGCCCGCAAAGTGCCTTATATGGTGCAAACGCATTTTTAGGTGCGATCAATTATGTAACTCGTAAACCAGATCTTTCTTTCTCGTATGGCGATGTTGAAGTTGTAGTAGGTGATGGCGGTCGTAGAGATATTTCGGGTGAGTTTAGTACACCCTTAATTGAAGATGTATTAGCGGTAAAAGTTACTGGTTCAATAAGTACATACGATGGTGATTGGGACAATTCACATCCAGCAGCTGATCATGCAACAGATCTAGGTACAGATGAAGATTTAGGTGGTTGGGACAACGATTCATACGGTGTGTCTTTTGTTGCACAACCTACCGATTCGCTTAATTTAGAACTTGCCTATAATGCCTTCAACTCAACTACCGAAAGTAAAGCTCAATCAAGACTTTCAGCATTCTCTGGTGATTTAAATTGTGGTGGTTCTTCATTTGGTTTCTCAAAAGTACTTTGTGGCGAAATACCTGATGCTCCAAGAGTAGCTGGCTCAGAAGAAGAAACTGGCTTTTTAATTGATCCTCGTTCATATACAAAATCAGAAAATAACATCCTTCGTTTCGCGGGTACTTATGAATTAAGTGCAGAAATGAACGTAAAATACCAATTTTCAAATATTCAAGGTGAAGTATTTAGTGTAGGTAACGCAGATCGAAGCCCATTAGAAGGAACAACAGGCTTCGCTCCTCCTTTTGCTACAAATAATTTTTTCACTGTTTTACCTGTAGGTGAATTTGATTATGACTCTCACGAATTACGTCTTGAATACTTAGCACAGAGTGGTCTTTATTGGATGGTAGGTCTTTACACAAGTGACGGTAGAGATTTAGATGATGGTCAACCTGGTTATGCAGGCCCTCTTTGGACGGACTCTACAGACCCTATATTGCCATCAACCATAGCTGCCGGCGCTACAAATAATGCAGTTATTGAAACTAAATCAACCGCTATATTTGGTCGAGTTTCAGTACCTATTACCGAGAAGCTTGTTTTTGCTGCAGAAGCTCGTTATACCGACGAAGAGAAAACAGGGTCTGATGATACAGGTTCATTTGTTTATGAAGATAGCTACCTTAAACCACGCTTTTCACTTGATTACCATCTAGACGATAATAAATTAATATATGCATCTTATGCCCAGGGTTTAAAATCTGGTGGTATAAACAATGCTGTTGTACGTGACGCTAGTTTTGCACTTATTGATTTACCAGATAATGAACGTTTTTATGGTCCTGATGAAAACACCAGTTATGAAATTGGTTCAAAAAATAGATTGTTTGATGGACGCCTTGAGTTAAACGCTGCATTGTATTACATCGATTGGAGTGACTTACAAGTTAGTGTTGCTGCTGAAGGTTCTACTTCAACTACATCAACAATTACAGCTAACTTAGGTGCAGCTACATCAAAAGGTATTGAAATTGAGTCAACTTTTGCTGCTACAGATAACCTAACATTAAACTTCGGCTTAGCATTAAACGATGCGACTTATAATGACGATACTATTTCACAGCGCCTTATTCGCGCAGGTCTTTGTGACGATATAGTATGTGATGCTGAAGGAAATATCGGTGGCAATACATTACAAAGAAGTTCAGATACACAGTTCAATTTTGGTATACAGTACGATGGCCAAATCAATAGTGACTTAAATTATTATGCTCGCGCTGATGTAGCTTATCAATCTGAGCAATACTTATCAGAAATGAACGCTGCAACTATTCCATCAAGAACACTGCTTAACCTACGTGCAGGAATAAGCTCAGAAGATTGGTCTGTAGACTTATGGGTTAAAAATGCGACAGATGAAGAATATGTATCAAATGCATTTTATATCGCTAGTCCATTCTTCGTAGATTATGTTCCAACTTGGGGTAATCTTCGTCGAGTAGGTATTTCAGCTAAATATAATTTCTAATTATAACTCAGCTATAAAGATAATATTGCTATGCTAATAAAGAGGGCTATTTGGCCCTCTTTTTAGTTAACCTGAACTTGGTTTAAGAGATACTTAACAAATTGAAAAATAAGTAATAATTTTTAATTGACTCTCTAGCTTGATAGTTTTTCTTAATTCAAGGAAAATTTCGCGTCAATAGTGAGCTATTGCAAGTAAATTTAACACAGAAGTAAGGAAAAATAGATGCTAGAGAAACATTTGTTAAGCCGAGCTCAAGTTAGTTAGCAAATAAAAGATAAAGATTATACTCACCGTAAAGGAAAAAAGATGATAAAAAAAATTCTTAAATCGTTAGGTCTTGTTTTGTTAACGGCTCTAACAATTCTCGCAATTTTTATTGCTTTCAACTTTACCTATTTAAAACGTATTGTCACCAGTAATGGAATCGAACAAGTTCGAGTTGTCGATTGGTACGAACCTACCGTTGAGATGCGAGCAACACCAGAACCCGAAAAAATTAATAAAATTCCAAATAACAATGATGCGATGAATGAGCAATATTCAGACGCTATTGAATACGCAGAACAAATTAACAGTAGTGCCTTTTTAATTTGGCAAGGTGGAGAATTAATTCTCGACAAATATTGGGCGCCATATAGCGCAGATAATTACACTCAAACACATTCTATTCATAAATCTCTATTATCTATGTTAGTGGGTATAGCAATAGACGAAGGTAAAATCACTTCTGTTGATGATTATGCATCTAAATACATTGGCGAATGGGTTGATCAACCTTTAGGTCAAATTACCGTTAAAAATTTATTAACTATGACATCAGGTTTAGGTGAGAAAAAACCACCAAACTTCTTCTTATTTAGTCAGTTTATGCGCTTATTAAATGACCCTGACATTTCAGCGGTTGCTCAATCATTACCACAAAAGATAGCTCCGGGAACTGAATTCGAATATATAAATACTAATCCTCAATTATTAGTAGATGTAATTGAATCTGCTACAGGGCAATCATACGAAACTTATTTACAAGATAAAATCTGGTCAAAAATGGCAGCCAAATCAGGCTATTTATGGATGGACAGAGAAGACGGTACTCCCCATGGATATTGTTGCCTTATTTCACAACCTGAAGATCTGTTACGTATTGGTTTACTCGTATTAAATAAAGGTAAAATTAATGGCGAACAAGTTGTACCAGAAAGCTGGATTGAAGATGCAACAAGACCTTCTGCAGATAACCCAAACTACGGCTATTTAATGTGGCGTGGTACACCTTATGTGAAACAAAGAAAGTATTCGGCTACAGGACCATTTACAGCTTTGCATTCAGAACCTTACCTAGCTGATGATGTAATATTCTTTGATGGTTTTGGTGGGCAACGTGTTTATATTGTACCTTCACGAGAACTTATCATTGTAAGAGTTGGTGAAACGCGTATGGATTTTGATGATTCTATTATCCCTAACCGTGTGATTAGTTCATTAGATGCTAAGAAAGTTAAAGAGGAAGCATCTCAACATCACAAATTCACACTTGGAATGATAGATACAACTATTAAAGCAGATCACACTGATACGCTTGATATACAAGTCACCTACCCTGCCAATTCTCAGGGAGAATTCCCATTGATTGTATTCTCTCACGGTAATTTTTTAACCGCTAACGCCTATCATCAATTAATTGATACATGGGTCAAAAAAGGCTACGTTGTGGCTGCACCAACCCATTTAGATGCCGGTGGTTTTGAAGCAGGTTCTCAGGCCAGAAAAGAACATGGTAGTGATTGGTTAACAGCTTCTCGTGTACTTGACATGCAAGTAACCGCAAATCAAATATCAACTATTCTAGAAGATACTGAAAACTTCAAAGGACAAGTGCTAACAAATAAATATATTGCTGCAGGGCATTCATATGGTGCATTAGCCGCTCAAATTCTTGGTGGTGCTAGTTTACAAGTTCAAGGTGACTCTTCACGTAATATCCCAAACTCTTTAAAAGATGACAGAGTAGTGGGTGTTGTAGCGTTCTCACCTCCTGGTGTTATGGAAAATAGATTAACGGCGAAAGCTTGGACAACAATGGATACTCCTCAGTTAGTTATAACTGGTACTAAAGATGTATTACCTCCATTTTGGCCAAATTATGAAATGCATAAAGTATCTTATGAAAATGCTCTAGCTGGTGAAAATTATCTATTAGTTTTAAATGAAGTAGATCATTATTTTGGCAACTTGATTGGTCGACTCGATCACGTAGTAAATCCCCAAAAACAAGCTTTACAAAACGCTTCAGATATTTCATTACATTTTATGCAAACATATATGAATAATAACAATACAATAGTAACCCCATTTTCAGACTTACAACTTGATGATTTTTCTGAGGTTGTTCAGTTCGAACACAGATAATAATAACGTTTAATGTTTCTCAATAATTCTCAATAAAAAAGTAGGATCGTAGATATGACGACTAACAAAAAAAATGGTGGTTTTTTAGAACAAGCAGGCTTGTTCTTTTCAGTTTTATTTTATGTGCTGTTCTCATGGCACTTTTGGTGGTCAGGCGTAGCACCTCGATTAATTCGTGGCAGCGCAGAACGTGAGGCCATTCATCATGCTCATTTAAGTATAGGAGCCACTTTATTTGTGTTCCTTATATTTTGCTTTCTGATCTGGTTGTTTAAACCAGGTGGTTCAGTGGTTACCAAGTTGAAATCTGCGTTTAGCGACGGTAAAAGTACAGCTATCTCATTATTCTTTATCATGATGTTCTTCAGTATGTTGAATGGCTTAGCTCAAGCGTGGGCTAAAGATGAAGAAACAGCATTTTTAGGTGTATTTAATTTACCGCATTTTGTCGATTGGTCTTGGGGAACAGCTGGTTACATGCACTCTTCTTTCTCAACCCTATCTGCTGCATTATTTTCTGGTATTGTATTTGTTTATCTTTTTTCTCATTTAAAAAAGTATGTAAGCCCAGGCATTGCGGTCGCCTTATTAATTGTCTTACATTTACTGATTAACTTACCTAAACCACCATCAATTCATCCAATCGCGGCTTTTGGTACTTATGTTTTAACGCCAATGTATTACTTTATTGCACTAGCAATATACAGCTTGGCAAATAATCGTAAATTTGTTTACTGGCCAATCTATGCCGTATTCTTTGTTCTATTTATGTACCTGCCTTACTTTGCATTTAAAGTATTGCCACCTTGGCATCAAACTGCAGCGGGTGAAACTGTTTTAGTTGAATCTAAAACGGCACTAATACCTGCTCGTACTAAAAGTGAAATATTTCCAGATGAAGCAAGTTTAGCTGAAGCTAAAAAGACAGCATCATGGTGTACTCAATGTCATAACGCAACAGCAAGCGAAACACATTTATTAGGTCCAAACTTAGTCAATGTATACAACCGTCAAGCTGGTACTGTAAAAGGTTATGGTCGATATTCAAAAGCTATGATAGATGCTGGCTTACGTGGCACGTTTTGGACTCGCGAAAACTTATCAGAATTTTTATTACATGGACAAGACCTTATCCCTGGCAATTTAATGAATCAGCAAACAGATTTATCTGATCCAGCGAGACGTGAGAAAGTAATCGACTTCTTAGAATACATTTCAGCTACAGAGCAGGACTAGTTATGAGTAAAACAAAAACTGCATTTAAAGTGCTGGGCGCTACAGTCGGTGTATGCATCGTCGTAGCGGGTGCGCTTTACTTACAAGATACTCGCTTTTGGGATCGCTATTACCTTATTGCTACTAATAAAGGTGTATTGCCACAATCAGGCTGGGAAGATTCAGAATATACAGTTAATGGAGGGCAACACTCTCTTTTAAGGCTAACTAAACCTGATGAACGTACTATTTCAGCTGATGCACTTACAGATGTTATTGATTATGCAGCCGCAAGAAAATCAACATCATTATTAGTTTGGCACCGTGGTAAATTACAAACCAGAGAACATTTTCAAGACTACACACCTGAATCGCTAATTATTGGTAAAAGTATGGCGAAGATGGTTGTAAGTATTGTGATTGGTCGTGCAATAAAAGACGGATACATCGATAACTTAGATGAACCTGCTTCAAACTATATAACCGAATGGCAAGGTACTGAGAAAGCGACAATTACTATACGTAACATGTTGCATATGGCTGCAGGGTTTGAACCTTTCTATACCTTAGATATGAGCCCATTTAGTAATTTTACTCGCTCATATCTCGCTGGTAAAAATGAAGGTGTAATGATTAATGGTTACGAGCTTATTAATGAGCCAGGCACCGTATATGACTACAGCCAAGTAGTATCGGATCTTCTTGGCTTGATCTTAGAACGTGCAACAAAACAACCTTATGGTGAGTATTTATCTCAATCGCTCATCGTTCCTTTAGAAGCGCAAGGTGGTCAAGTGATGATGAACCGCCCTGAAGGTCTAGCTCATACAGGTTGTTGTTTATTACTTCCTTCAGAAAGCTGGTTGCGTATTGGCATAATGTTAGCTAATCAAGGTGTTGTGAATAATGTGTCTTTATTTCCTGACAATTGGATGAAAGATTATTTAGAGCCATCTCCAGCTAACCCTGCGATGGGACTACACATTTGGTTAGGCGAACCTTACCTACCAACACGTTCATGGACTGAAGTAGGAACACCTACAAAGTTTGGTGTTATTCATAGCGAACCCTACTTAGCTTCTGACTTATTCTTGTTTGATGGCAGTGGTAACCAAGTGGTTTATATCATACCTTCGCTAGAGTTGGTGATTGTACGTACCGGTGGCTTCTCTTGGGCTCCAGGTAAAGAGTGGGATAATTCATATATACCCAATACAATCATTAGAGGTATATTAGAAAAGCAAGATACTGAAGGTTAAACTCTCCTATTAATTGCGAATAATCTAACCTTAATACTTTGTTCTCTAGGTTCAGACCTTAATAAACAGTAGTTATTGAAATAATAAAAAGCCCTTGTTGAATATCAACAAGGGCTTTTTTATTTAACCTGATTACGTTTTGAGATAAGAAGAGTAAATATTATGCTCACTCTACTTTAATCAAATTACGTATCATTAGAACGATGTTTTAACTTCAAATCTAGCTGTTGCACCATCACCAATCGTTACGTTACTAATACCGCCACCCGCTAGGTAATCTTCGTCAAATAAATTTTCAATATTTAGACGTAAATCAACATTTTTGCCCATAAATTTAGTTTTATAAGCAGCGCCTACATCTACTCGGCTATATGCACCTTTCTTAACAGTATTAGCACTATCAGCAAAGCGTGTGCCTTGGTAAAAAATACCAGCATTTAATGCTAATTGCTCAGTTAACTCGTAACGTGACCATATAGAAGCTGACCATTTTGGCGCATCAACAGGCGTATTACCTTCAAAGCTTTTATCTTCTTCAAATTTAGCATCTAAATACATAACTGAAGACATAACAAACCACTTATCAGTTACTGCACCTTGGGCAGAAAGTTCGATACCTTTATGTACCTGTAAACCTGACTGAGTTGTTACTGATGTAAATTCTGAGCTATCAAGTAGGTTCTCACTGATAAGCGTACCACTTTTCTCAATATCAAAAATGGCTGTGTTGATCAGTAAACGATCTGATACTTTCCATTTCGCACCAATTTCAACTTGCTTAGATGAAACCGCATCGATTTCCATACCAAAGTTTTGATCAAGTTCATCATTAATTGTTTCACTTGATTGTGGCTCAAATCCTTCTGAGTAATTAACATATATAGTGCTGTTTTCATCTGGATGAAATAACACACCCACTTTAGGTAATAATGATTGGTTGTCAGCACCTTCTTTATTTTGCTTATCGTAACGACCGCCAATAGCAACTTGCCAATGATCATTAAAGGTAATCAAATCTTGAAAATAAATACCATAGTAATCGTATTCAGTTTCACTCACCGTTAGGTCTCTATTGTAGTCAAGATCAGGTCTTGATGGCTCAGTTTGACCTGGAGTGAAAGTTATTGAATCACCTCTTTCAATTAACTGACCGTAGTAATAATCAAGGCTGTTAGCTCCAACTAAAATATTGTGTTCAACACCAGCAAAAGATACTTCACCATTAATATCGATGAAAGCTGTTTTGAATTTCCAGTCGTCATGACGATCATACGGGTTTGAAGTATAGCTATCACCAGTACTGTAACTAGGGTTTGACTCGAAACGTTGACGTTCAAAATCTTGTTCGTTATAACCGACTTTAACTTCCCATTCAGGGTTCACAAAATAAGTTAATTTAACACCTTTGTTCTCAACAGTTATGTCTGTAAATGCCCAAGAGAAATCGTTGATGGTATGTTCGTTACTGATCACATCGCCATCAGTATTTAACCAAGCACCTGTATCTAAACCTGCTTTATCGTTGGTTCTATCGTAGTAAGCATTAATAATAAAATTATCACTAAGTTTATGTTCAACCACTAATGAACCTAAAAAGCGATCACGTTCACGTTCTTCACCGTTATGGTATTCACGTTCAAAGTCGACATCTTGCTTAACTAAAACTGCTCGGTAATTAGTGTCAGCAAAAATTTCACCTGCTGCATCTAACATAAAACGAGTTGAGCCGTTTTGATCAACGTCTGCACTCACTTCTAATAATGGAGTAGCCGTTGGTTGCTTAGTTACCATGTTAATCAAACCGCCTGGAGCAGATTGACCATATAGAATACTTGATGGACCTTTGATCACTTCAACACGAGATAAAGTTTCAATAGGTTGTTGATAGTGAGACCAATGCTGATGTCCGTCTCTTAGGTAACCTGTGCCTGAACTTAACTCAAATCCTCTAGAACTAAAAACTTCGCGGTTTCTTTGTTTAGAACCTGGAGATAAACTCGCATCATTATTTAGCACTTCGCCTAACGTAGTAGCTAATTGTTCATCAATAATTGTTTCTGGAATGACGGTAACGGATTGTGAAGTTTCTAATAAAGAAACATTTGCACGCATCGCACCTGAAGCGTTTTCAACTTGGTAGTTATTAAAATAGGTTCCTTTTACCTTAATTACTTCAATATCTTTTTCATTATTGTCTTTTATTTCAGCTGCACTCGACAGTGAAAAAAGCGCAAGATTAACACTAATAAAAACATGACTTAACTTCATTACAATTCCATTCATTCGTTCAATTATTTTTAAGTGCGGGAATCATAACACAAACACGAATGATATCAATTACCATTTGAATGGTTATTTGTAATAATAGAAATGTGTGCTACTGGTAGGTTTTTTACAACAAAAAAATCCCATCAAGATAAATTTACTTTATGTATTTACTTAAAAATGAAGAGATACTCAACGCCTGAAGACATAAGCCAAGCTAAAACACCGCAATTTACGACAACAGTAAGCCAATAACGTTTCTAAATTCTTTTTTCTGTGATTTATGACGTAAAACTTGTTGTGCAAGTGCAGCACCTGGCCAGCCACCAAGTAAGGCAATAAGATGCAGAGTACTTTCTTTGATCCGCCATGCGCCCTGCTGTGCCCTTGATTTATCTAATGCATAAGCAATAAATGAAACCACACTGGTCACCATATAAAACACAAGTAAGTGTTGAGGAATCTTACCTTGAATAAAGGCGATAGATAAAAAAGCGAGAAAAGTACAAGATAAATAAATCGAAAATAAATTAAATTGCTTACCATTTTTAGGTTTCATTTTTTCACCCGTAAAGTAAGCGTTATCGGCACAATAACGTTCTTGCCTGTCTTTAGTAATAGAAAACGTAATAACGTCATTAATTTGAGGTACGCGCTGTTTATTTGAGAATGCATTTTTACGAATAAAAATATGTTCTCCTCCTCCATGAGGTAAGATAAAACCAAAAGCTTTGGTTTCATCCCACTTAATCAACTTCCCTTTGAGTAGCATTTAATAATCCTTTATTTATATTTAACCTGAGTTCTAGTTATTTAATTCAATTTAAATATTAGGGCATAATCCATATTTAGCCATATTTAAAATAACAATCCTAATAAAACTTTATTTAACCTGAACTCGGTTTAATATATTTTTAATTCATTGAAATTATTACTAATAAAATCAACTTAGACTCTAGCTTGATAGTTTTTCTTTCTTCAAGGAAAATTTCGCGTCAATAGCTAGCCTATTGCAAGTAAATTTAACGATGAAGCAACTAAAAGTAGCTGTTAGAGAAGCATATATTAAGCTGAGCTCAGGTTATTTAATCAATAAGGTATACCGCATAAATAGACTGAACAACATCTATCGAACCAGGTTCAAAAGCACCATTAACGATATTTGCTGGAGCTGAATCTCGCATCATACTCACCTTAGCCATACTTGAATATGCTGCTTCGCCACGTATAGCTTCTGCAGATGCACGATAAAGTTGACCTAGATTTACTTCAAAACCTTTTGCTAGTTCTTTCGCTGATCGCTTAGCGTCAGCTATAGCAAGTAATGCAGCTTTTTTACTTAACTCTTCAATATTAGACGCCATTAATTTAACGCCTTGCATTTCGGTAATACCCACATTAACTAAACTCTGAACTAAATGAGAATAACGACTTAAATCTTTAAGATATAATTGCACTGAGCGTGTCACTTTATGACCGATAAAAACTTGCTTACGCGTAATATTGTCGTATTGAGTTTCGCGTTGAATATATAGCTCAGACGCTGATATATCTTTTGTATCAAGTTTATAATCTTTCGCTATTTTGATCACAGCGGCAGACAATGTGTCCGCTTCTTTTTTAGCGGCTACAAGATCTTTATTACGTGTAACAATTGAAAACGATACTTGAGCCGTATCAGGTACTACCGTTATTTTACCTGTACCTTTTACATAAAAATGTGGAACATCGGGTAGTGATGCCGCAGCAGTAAAAAAACTCATACATCCTAGCATTGCGATTAAATACTTCATTATATTTTCCTTAATTAACGTTGCGTAAAGTAATCTCGACAGATCAAAAGACTCTAGTCATTAAATTTAAATTCTACCTGTAGCTCTTCGTTGGCTTGTTGATTTCCCTCCTTAACTGTCGGTTGAGGATATCGCCATTGAGACAAGGCTTTTTTCGCCGACTTTTCTAAATCTCTTGGTACATTACTTTGTATTATTTTAATGTTTTTTACCTTACCTTCCTTAGTTATATTGTAAGCAAGTTTTACTCTTCCACCTTGATGGGTAGTTAACACTCGATTAAGTGAAGGCATTACTTTAAAGGTAGGCTGAATAACTTCATGTTCTAAAGCATTAGGAATAAGAGCAATCTTACTCACTTTACTGCTATCTAAAGTAATAGCTTTTGCCGGTTGTGGTTTAACTTGAATCGCCGCATTTAAGTCGAAACTTCTTTCAGGCTGTTGTTCAAGAATTTGCTTTTCTTTAAGCGCCTTATGTTCCCGTTTCATATTGATTGCTTGATTGTCTTTATCAAAGCGTTCCAATTCAATCGTATCAACAAATACCATAGCCGTAACATCTTGTTTTGTGGCTTGATCAGGTAAGTAGGCAAAGTGATTAATAACCGCAAAAATACCAAATGAGGCTACGCCACCTAAAGTTAATATAGAAAACATCTCTTTCATTCTCAACTTTGGTTTTATAGGCTTTTCAGTAAAGTTTATTTTAGGTGCATGTATCGTATTTTTTCGCTGCGAATAAAGAGCATCGATATCTTTATCAAACTGATCGCGACCCTTTTCAGTACTCATGATTTAGCTCCAACTTTACTTTTAATATGATTTCTTGCGTAACGTAAACGACTTTTAATAGTTTCTTGGGATTCGTGAGTCAGCTCGGCTATTTGCATTAACGAAAAGCCCTCTTGTTGAAAAATGAAAGCTTCCCTTTGTAAAAAGGGTAAGTCTAATAATGCTTGATTAAACAGATTGATTTGCGTGTCTTTTTCGATAGCTTGCTCAAGATTATGAGAATGAGACAGCTGATCGTCAAATTCTATATGTTGCCATTTATTTTGTTTTCTTAATTCATCTATTAACGTATGTCTTGCAATAGTAAACAACCAACTTTTGATATGAGTAGGAGTCATCTGACTTTGGCTATTCATAACCTTAAGCCAGACTGTTTGTACAACATCTTCAGCCGTTGCTTTATCAGACTGACTTAATAAATAGTGATACAAGCTCCCATTAAATGCTTCAACTAAAAGCGTTAAATAGTGTTTTTTCCCCGTAGCAATATATTGCGCCATCACCTCTTCAGGACTGGCGTTGCTTGTTACGTGAGAAAGGCTAACTTGAGCAGTGCTCAGCCAGCCTTTAATTTTTGACTGTAAATTCAAATAATTACCGTCATTATTTTTATATTGATATCAGTTACCTTCAAATCATTACCTTATATTTGCTGATCCATATTGAAATCTAATTGTACTGTTTGGTTTATTTGATTAACAAACTCACCATTCATCGACTTGGCTTTATATTTCCACTTTTTCAGGGCTTGTTTAGCTGCACGATCAAACATACGTTTTGGATTTGAATCAAGTACAGATATATTAATCACTTCGCCTAAGGTATTTATATCAAATGCTAACTGAACCCAACCTTCAATACCATCACGCGCTGCCGCAATAGGATATTTAGGACTAATACGCACAATAGGTCGAGCATCATGATCTGGCGCTATAGGTATTTCCCCTATTGTACTGGTATTCGTTGGGGGTTTAATGTGAATAACGCCACCTACAGCAACACCTGGACCTTTATCAATAGCCGTAATAAGTTTTGGCATCGGTTTAGGTGCTATAGGCGGTTCTGGTAATTTTTTTACTTTAACTCTTGGTGGTGTGTCGGGTTTGTTCTGGTTTACTTCAACAAAAACAGGTGGTAAAGATTCTGTAATTCTGACCTCATCACTACTCACTAAATACGCCATAAAAATAAATAAGCTAAAGGTTACGATACTAGCTGCCGATATTATACTGAATGCTTTTTTCATTTTGATTCCTCTGTTTATCTTTAATTAATAAAGAGGTGCGATCACACGGATTTTGTATTTTTAACAACATGTTCTTTAATAGAACGAAGAGAAAAGGAAAAAGGGGTTAATTATTTATTTAAATAATTATCTTTAGAACATTAAGTGCTAACATCACACCCTTACTTTCGATATAACAACGACTTAAACAGGCTTGAACGTGCCTCATTAGGATAAAAATAAGATGCAGAAAATAACAAATTTATTCTCCTATCTATTAGTGATTTTATTTATAGAATCAATCGCACTAGCAACACTGCACGGCACTTATATTGAAGCTTTAGTTATCGGGCTTCCGAGTTTATTAATCCCGTTATGGATGTTCAGTCAAGCCCCTAAGTCAGCATTAACCAGACATACCGCTGCCCTTGCAACTATGATCTTTGCTTGTTTACATATCCATCAAACAAACGGATTGATAGAAGTACATTTCGAAGTATTCATTTTAATGGCTTTCTTAATTGTATTTAGTGACTGGAAAGTATTTGTTACCGCAGTATCTTTAATTATTGTTCATCATGTTTCGTTTTATTTTATGCAGTCTGCAAACATGGGAGTTTATGTTTTCACTCCAGGAAACCTTATTTTCACTACCATACTTATCCATGGTGCATACGCTACCGCAGAAGGTATTGTTGCGGGTTATGTCGCTAAATTGATGAAAGATGAAAGCTACTTAGGTAATCAATTATCTCATGTGTCAGAAAATATTATGGCTGATGCACATTCAATTGATGTACATGTTCGTGCTAATGAAAAATCGAATCCTATTTTATCTAACTTCAACCGTTTGCTTTCATTGTTCAGCACTATGGTTACGCAAGTTAAAAGTATTTCAGACGACCTAAAACACAACGCGAATGCCCTAAACACAACCAAAGATGAATTAGAAACGTCGGTTAATCAGCGCCAACAAGAAACCGAGATTATTACAGACTCGATTGAACACATGGTAGTTAATGTGGCATCTATTGCAGAAAGTGCATCGCAGTTAAGCCAAAAAATGCTTGAAGCGAATCAACTAACGCAAAGCGCTAACGAACAAATATCAACGGTAAATAAACAAAACTCTCAGCTCACTTCATCTCTACAACAAACCAGTAATGAAATTAGTGAATTAGCGAACTCAAGCATTGCCATTGCAACGGTATTATCTGAAATAACAAGCATTGCTGACCAAACAAATTTATTAGCATTAAACGCAGCTATTGAAGCCGCTAGAGCAGGTGAACATGGTCGAGGGTTTGCCGTAGTAGCAGACGAAGTTAGAGCTTTAGCGACAAGAACTAAAGACAGTACCAATAAAATTTCAGACACAGTTAATCAGCTATCTGGCTATTCAAAGCGTTCAACAGAATCTATGGAAGTTAACATTACGGTAATCAATGAAATTATTACTCGTACTGATGAAGCCTCTGACATTATTTATCAAGCCTCAGCACTAGTATCAGAATCAAGCGCTGTTGCTGTTGATGTTGCCGCAGCGGTTGAAGAGCAATCTAGAACAACCGACAGCATTTCACAAAGCACTAAAAACTTACGTGAAATGGGCGCTTTAGATGCACAAAAAATTACTATGCTAGTTGACGAAGCCGTAAGAATTCAAGCAACGTCAGACGCGATGGGCGAAAGTGTTGCCAACTTCAAGTAACCCAAATCCTCAGAATGGAAGTAAAACCGAAGCCCCACTACATTTATATATTATTGTTTTTGTATGGTTAGGTTTTACTGTTCTTGCTGCTGCATATTTTATTACTGATCGTTTGGTGGCGTTTGATCCAAGTCAAAAGCTCAACAATATGTCTCAAAATGCCTTAGTAGAAAAAATTAAGGCTGAATTTGAATTACCTAATAACTTATCTAATACACTCATTAATTTTGTGAGTGAGAACTGCCGCTGTAATCAAACCAGTAGTTCGCATTTGTCTGATGTAAAAATGACAGCTGAAAGAGAAAACATGTCGGTTATTAATGTTGTTATTCCAGATAACTTCTCAGGTATTATTCCTTCTACTCCTGCCGTATTAGCACTAGACCATAACAGCGAGCTTATTTATTTCGGTCCTTACTCTGAAGGTTTATCATGTGGTAGTGGTGAAGGAATAATTGATTTAGTCATGTCTAATTATAAGAAAGGCTTTAACGCGAAATTGATCATGACAAGCACCGAAGGCTGTTACTGTAATATATAGCTACAACACATAGAGCCTAACACCCCACATAAAAAGGTTTTAAAGACCTATTGTTAATGGCACACTTTAGCATCGGAATTTTAAATCCAAGTCGACAAGGATGAAATAATGTTTATTTTTAAGAATTTATTATCAAAATTAATAACACCACTATTTGCACTTTTTATTGTTATGTCGAGCCAAGCTTCATTCGCTGAAACAACACAAGCTAATGAACATATATCATTTAATGCACCTTGGGTACGCGCAATGCCGCCTACGGTTATGCATACGGCTGGTTATGCTGAAATACATAACGCGAGCCCTGTTGCTGATAAACTCATTAACGTATGGAGCTCAGCAATCACTACAATAGAAATACATCAAACCAAGCAAGTAGATGGCATTTTTAAAATGTTAGAAGCAGAAAACCCAACCATACCGCCTAACGGAAAACTTGTATTACAACCTGGTGGTTATCACCTCATGATGATGGGCATAAAAAGTCCGTTAATTGAAAACGAAACGCTAGTGATCAACTTTGAATTTGAACGCGCTGGTGTTGTACAAATGAATTTTCCAATACGTAAAAAGTAAACCGTATGCAGCTATCGCGTTTATACCCGTTTCACTTTAATTTAGCGGGTTTCTCTCAACTAAAAGTCAAAGTAAGAGTTATCGTTACCGCGCTAACGATTTTACTGCTTACTAGCTGTGATATGACCGATGTGCATACTTCTAGCCCAACCTCTTCCTTCCCTCAAACCGACTCATTAGTTGAAACGTCTGATATTTCTTACGATGGTAAATACACCTTAATTACTGACGAAAAAAGCATTTGCTTGTGGAATAATCTAACTCAAAATCCACAATTACCATGCTTAACAGGTGAAGCTAGAAAATATATAGAAATAGTAAAAATTGCTAAAAACAATCAATATTTTATTACCTCAAACCGTGTCTCGGTGCGTTTATATTCAATACAAAGTGGCTTACTGATTGGAGAGTGGTCGTTACCAGATCACATTATTACCGACATCGCTTTATCAAAAGACTCTGATGTTATTTTATTAGGATTTAGAAGTGGAAAAGTAAGTGTTATTAACCCTTTTACCAAAGTGATGGCGACTTACCAAATGCATAAACTAGATATTAATTCGGTGAGTATTTCAGACGATGGTTTAACGGCTTTTACAGGCTCTAGCGATAAAACAGCCAAGTACTGGAATGTGCTTACAGGCGAAACAATTTATAACTTCAATCACATGTCACGCGTTAATCATGTGGCATTAAGTGCAGATCAAAGTATTGGCTTTTCAATTGATGGGATCAAAGATAAAAACATATGGAATTTAAAAACAGGCGAGTTAATTTCAGAGCTTGATTCTCATGTACGCTTTATGGTGTTTAACGATTCAGAAATTTCAGCTGACAATAGCTTATTACTCACAGGCTCACCTAAACAAACTATCCAACTATGGCGACTAACCGACGGAAAACTGATTGCTGAATGGCAAGCAACTCACCTTAAAAAACGTTCTTCCGTGTTGAGTGTTGCCTTTAAAGGAAATTCGATACTAAGCAGTACCAGCGACGGTATTTTAGAAGAGTGGCAGTTACCGTCGCCGTCTATTATTAATCAGCCTTAACTTTTACTTTTAGCCGATTTATAAGTTTAGCAAGAACAATTAAACACTTGCAGCATGAACATGTTTAGGCTGTGAGAAGTGCTTCCACACTAATCTTAATAACAATCCAGCTAACACAAACGATGTCATGTACATAAACCATTCTGGTAATATTTCGTGATGCTCGCCTAACATAGGAGCAACCACAATACCGTAATGTTCAACAAGGTAATCGGTTAATAAACCAAATAATACCGCAACACCAATCACACCAACTAAATAAGCCACAATCGCTCTTTTACCTAATTCTTTTGCGACTATACCTAAGGTAGCAACATTAGTTGCAGGACCCGCTAACATGAACACAAGTACAGCACCTGGCGATACGCCTGATAATAATAATCCAGCAGCAATAGGTGTTGATGCCGTTGCACATATATACATTGGAATACTCACTAAAATCACAACGACCATAGCAACAATGCCATTACCCCATTGTAGAAAGAAATTCTCAGGTACAAAGGTTTGTACCAGTGCAGCAAAGAATAAACCAATGAGTAACCATTTTGCTGTATCAGCTAATAACGAAGTACTGCTATAGGCAACAGCTTGGCTAAACTTAGCCCAATGGCTTTGAGTTGTAGCACCTGTATTAAGTGCACTAGCATCCGTCTTAGCACAACAAGACTTTTTAACAGGTTCAGCCACAGCTTTAGTACTACAACATGAAGTTTTAGCAGGTTCAGCTTCTACTTTTGCCTTTGTACTACAACACGCACTTGTTGCTGCTTGTGTGTTTTTTTCAGGTAAAGATTCAGCAGTAACTTCAATTGGCTTTTTCTCACTGCCCACTAATACACCCGCTACAATCGCGCTACATATTGCCGCTATAGGTCTTATTATCGCCATAAAAGGGCCGAGTAAAACATAAGATACCGTAATAGAATCTACGCCCGTTTCAGGTGTAGAAACCAGGAAAGCAGTAGTTGCACTTTTTGATGCTCCAGCTCGTCTTAAACCTAATGCTGCAGGTATAACACCACATGAACATAATGGCATAGGCGCACCTATTAATGCCGCTTTCACGGTTGTTAAAAAGCCTTCTTCACCTAAATGCTTATTTAAAAAGTCTTTAGGTAAATACACATTAATTAAGCCTGCAATAAACAACCCCAACAATAGCCACGGAGCTGATATTAAAAACAATTGACCAAAATTAGTAAGTAATTCCATCGTCGTCCTCCAAAGTTGTCAAAATAGAGCAGTTAGCCGCGCTTTTGTCGCCACCATCACATGCTTGTATCAATTTTTTTAAAGATGATTGTATTGCTATCAGTTCACTGATTTTTTCGTCAACTTGTTGTAACTTATGTTCAGTAAAGGATTTAACCTCATGACATTTATGACTGCCCTTATCTACTTGAATAGACAGTAACTCTTGAATGTCTTTTAACGTAAAACCACATTTTTTAGCACTAATAATAAACTGTAAACTGCGCAGATTATTATCGTTATATAATCGATAACCTGTTTCAGATCGTGAACAGGGTTTTAACAAACCATGTTTCTCGTAATATCTTAAAGTATCTGTAGTTACCGACAGTTTTTTTGCTAGTTCACCTATTTGATACATAACCTACTCAACATAACTCTTTAAATTTATTCTAGCTTAACTGTACACCTTGGAGTTAAGACCAAGGTCAATGACTTTTTTACTTTTTAACCTACCGATTTCTTAATCTCATCAATATGACAAGTTATCGCTTTAACATTTTCATAGCCGACACGCTGTAATTGCTCTGCCGCGAATACGGCTCTAACACCTGACGAGCAATGAATATAAATAGGTAATTCAGCATTCGGATATAGCTGCAACATTTTCATTTCTAATAACCCACGAGGAATATTAATAGTGCCTGCAATAACATTATCCGCAACTTCGCTAGGCTCTCGCACATCCACAACAACACCGTTATTTTGTTTAACTTCATTAAAAGCAACAGCGGCTGTAGTTATATTAATATTGGTTTTTATGTCGGCTATCACTGTTGGAATGGTTTTAAGCATGATAATTTCCTTTCATATAAGTGTATTAAATGGCTAAGATTAATGACGTATTTGAAGTATAATTACATGAATTTTAAACTTCAGTTAATATTAATTACATTCATTTTGAGATTTTATGCTGCCATCCCTCGTTGAAAAATTAATAGAAAGTTGTACTCGCGAAGATCACATCGACGTGAAAGCTTTTTGTGAAGCATTAGGTGTAACAATAGCGCTTCGACCTGAAATCAAAAACCTGTGTGAAATACATTTAGAAGGCGAGACAAAAAGCCCTGTTATTTCGTTAAGCCCAACGCTCGACAAAAAAACAAAATTCACTTTTGTTGTTATCGCATTAGCTGAATATATTTTAACGCCAGACCGTGTGGCACGTATGGGGATTTGCTACGACATTTTCTTTCTACAAGACATTTATCATCAACGTCATGGCTACAGAATGTTATTAGCCACACGTATCGCACTGCCTGAAAAACTCGTTAATATTGCTGGTTCAACCAGCCCTGATGCAGAACATATCATCAATAATTCTAACTACTTGCCACAATTTCTTCGCTGCTGTGTAAACAATAGTTCAGCGCTTTTCTTACTAGCAAACTTTAGTGACTTACCTAGTAACTAGCTAATACCAAACGGATTAATTTATTGAGCAACTTAGAGCTACATTAGCAAGCTTAGAACAAGAAAAATTGATTAAACATAGTTATTCTATATTTTTTTAATTTTGTGATGTTATCAGTTTGCTAATGAGCTCCCGAAGGGCGAGAATTTAATCCGTTTGGTATAATAACTAAAGAAGAACTCACCTCATGCTTATCCGTTTTTATATGAGTATTTCAAATTAGCCACTGTATGGAATATAACGAATTTTCTTAATCACTTTTTTTAGCTCAGTGAAGTTTATTTGATCAAAGTTTTTAAGCTGTTCATTCAAGATATTTCTGTTGGGTATTTCAGCTAAACTACAAATCAACACAATATTTTTATAATCATCAAATTCAATCAAAGCAATATATGGGAAGTGTTGTTTAATACCGATTAGCGCGGTTAACAGCTGCTCATCTGACTCTGCTTGCAAGTTGATCATCACAACGGTTTTATCGGTGGTAATGCTTTTGAGTTGAAAATAAAAATCTTGCGTAAAGAGAAATTCAGGGCTTTTTTCTTCTATAAATAAGTCACACAAAACCACATCATATTTGGTATAAGCTTGGCTATGGGGTTGTTGGATAAAATCTTCAGCTTTTTGGCAAACCACATGCACTTTTTTAGGTAAATTAAAATAACGTTTCGCCATATCAATAACAGCTTGAGATGATTCAACCGAGGTAATTATAACACTAGGAATAGTTGCCAAAGCACGCTCTAGCGAAGCTCCTCCTAATCCTAAGTTTAAAACTTTAAGTGGTCGATTCTTCCATAATAAAAACACTAATAACGATTGAGATATCGGCGTTAAAATTTGCTCAGGCGTAGCTTTACACATTAAAGATTGAACAACCTCGCCACCGTATTCAAACCATCGGTAATCTGTAGTTTCTTTAACACTTAACACACTGCCATTTACATCTTGCTGATGCACTAAACTATGTTTTTTTGTTAATAATTTTTTAAAATCCATAAAAATATATAAAACCTATAACCCATCAAAAATATTGTTAAGCGCAACTAAACTTAATATTAACAAACTTAGCTCTTATAGGAGTAAATGATCACATAATTTAATGTAAGCTTTCGTTTTTACCATTGTATTTTAGTCCTTTACAAGGTTATTTAATTCAAATTCTACTCATGAGTTTTGTAACCAAAATGTATAAAAAAAGTTACTGCATCTAACTAATTTATATATCTTTTACTTATTTTTATTTTATCTTTAAAGCTAACCAAAAAGGCTATTTACATAAAATATCCAATTTTTCAGCGACAAAAAAAATAACTGCTATTCTTATTATTAACGTCTGTCCCCTTTTAATATTACCTATAAATAATAATTACAATAAAAGCAGTTAAGGAAGTTAAAGGAAGTTAATAATAAAAAAGGAAATCTCAAACATGCATAAACATGTTCTAGGTATTTTAGTTTGTATGCTGTTACCTATTTGCACTTCTTCTTTAGCAAAATCTCCAGAAGAACAAGCTATAGCAGCAGCTGATAAAAATAAAACAAACAAAGTCTTAACTAAAGAACAAAATTCTTTAGTTAATGAATTAGTGATTATTGATGCTGCGGTACCTAATAAACATTTGTTTTTTCAACATCTAAAAGCAGGAACAGACGTTGTTGAAATAAACTCATCTCAAAGTGGCTTCAAACAACTAGAAAGTACTCTTAATAAATATAAAAATCTCTCAGCTCTCCATCTAATTTCTCATGCTGATGATGGTGTTTTATATTTCGGCGATAGCCAAATTACCCAGCAAGCCTTGTCTGAAAAAATCACGTTATTATCAACAATGAATCATGCACTGACGGCCAACGCCGATGTATTATTTTATGGTTGTAATTTAGCAAAAACAGAAAAAGGTAATGCGCTTTTAGATTTTATTTCTCAACAAGCCAATGTAGACGTTGCTGCTTCAAACAACCCAACAGGTTCGGCGTTACAAGGTGGAGATTGGCAGTTAGAAGTTCACAAAGGTGATATTAATACATCACCCTTATTTACTGCTTCAACGATGCAGAGTTTTGACTCTGTTTTGTTAGTTGATGCAACTTTAGATTTAACAGCTTTACCCCTTGTTAGTGCTCCAGTTATTGATGTCAGCATTGGTGGCACCGATCATGTGTTAAAGATTGAATCTTCAGGTGGTGTATCAGACATACAGGCTGTATTAGGTCATGTTTTATTAGCAAGTGCTTTAACAACACACACTAGTGTGGACATTTATTTAGAAAGCGGTGAAACGTTTGATTTAACTAACCTAACAATTTTAAATTTAGATTTAGGTTTAGGTTTTGGGGTTTCTCATAAAGTAAAAGTAACCTCCAACAAAGGTGGTATTGTTGAAAGCGACACTTTGCTTTACTCATTACTTGGCGTACCCCTCGATTTTTCAGGAACTGACTGGGAAGAGATCACTAGAATAACAATTGAATACAGTGATGGTGTGCCCCTAAGTCTGTTAGCTTTATCCCATATCTCAATAGCTAATGTTGTTAGCTTACCTAGTATTTCAAATTTAAATGGCGATGCTTTTACCTATACCGAAGGCAGTGGTGTTCAAAAACTAGATCAAGGTGTTGCAGCGTTACTTACAGACCCAGGTTTATTAACTGGCGCATACACAGGCGGTACATTAACAGCAGAAATAACGTCAGGGATTATATCAGCAGAAGATACATTAACCATAGATACTGGTGTGGTTTCACTAGCCAATAATCTCGTTGGTGGTGCTTTAACTGTAAGTGGAGTCATTATTGGTGAATTGGTAAACGATATTTTACCCGGCAATATTTTATCTTTTACCTTAAATGATTTTGCTACTCCTGCGTTATTACAAATATTACTACAAGGTTTAGCCTACGAAAACGTCGAGACAGACGACCCAACAGAAGGAGTAAGAGTTGTTAGTGTTACTTTAACTGATGCTGATGGCGAAACTTCAAATGTTAGCGCTATAAGCATAACGGTTGCGTCGCAAAATGATGCGCCAACACTCACTAATTTAAATACAGATATACTAAGTTACGTACTCGGTAGCGGTTCACAATACCTTGACCAAGGTGACTTAACCCTTGTTGTTGATGTAGATTCTCTTAACTTTCTTAATGGTTATCTTTCAGTTTCAATAACCAACAATAAAGACAGCAGTGAAGATATTTTAAGCTTAGGTGCGGGTGTTGATGTTGATGTTAGCGCATTGGTCAGTGTAGCGGGTTTAACTGTAGGCGGTGAAGTGAGTGTGGGGGCTGTTGTCGTTGGTACACTCGCCAACGAGATCATTGAAGGTAGCGATTTACTGATTGACTTAAATGCCAATGCAACCATCTTAAATATTCAAGTACTTATACGAGCTCTAGTTTATCTTAATAAAGATATTGTTGATGCGAGCCTTCTTAGCCGTACCATTACCATTACGCTTAATGATGGCGACGGTGGAACATCTACAGCGCAGCTATTAACCGTAAACCTTGCTGCTCCAACGTATGATAACGATGGTACGTTAACAGATGCTGCAGTTGTTATTGAGCCTGTCGATCTTCCTTTGTCAGCTGACTCAATTGGCGAAGCAGTCGATTTATTTGACTTTACGATTACCGATGGCGGCAGCTCTGACAGCACACCTATGATGGTTTCTCAAGTTGTGGTAAATGTAGCTGGCACCATCAGTGAAACAGATCTAGCTAAAATCACTTGGCGCCTAAACAGCAACACACTAAATACTGATGTAGAAAATGTAGCGGGCGTTTATAACTCATCAAACAATACAGTAACTTTCTTAACACCTGCCCTTTCTATCGCAGATGGAACCAATGAAATCCTTACGGTAAATGCTTACTTTAATGACCCAACAGGCTTAACTCACGATAATACACTTCAACTCAGCATTGATGGCGACACTGACTTAACCTTAGCCGTGGGCAGTACAATGGACGGGAATTCGACTCCTGTTACCAATGGCTCTGGTTCGCTTATCACTGATGATGTTGGTCCAACCGTTACTTCAGTTTCTGTTCCAGCAGACGATACCTATGCCATTGGCGATCTTCTATCTTTTACAGTGAATTTTGATGAAGCGGTTAACGTTGATATAACAGCTGGAACACCAAGGTTAGCAATCACAATCGGCGAAAACACTCGTTATATAGATTATGTTTCAGGCGATGGTAGCACTGCTCTTGTTTTTACCTACACACTTGTTGCAGGTGATATTGATAACGATGGATTGGTATTAAACACTACACTAGACTTAAACTTGGGCACTTTATTAGATGCTGCAGGTAATACTGTTGATACCACCCTAAATAATATACCAACACTAATAGGCGTACTTTCTGATGGTAGTGCTCCTGTATTAGCTGAAGTGACCGCTGTGATTTCTCCGACTCTGTATACTACGCCAGCATTTACTTTTTCTAGTAATGAAGCAGGAACTCTTGATGTAGGTGGTGCTTGCGGCAGCTTAAATGAAGGCTCTATACTTTCAGGCAATTCAACAATCACATTAACTCAAATTGATAACTTAACCGCTTTTGCATCAGGTACATATTCAGGTTGTACGGTTACAGTTACCGATGCTGCAGGTAATGCAACAGAGTTAACATTAACGGCTTTCACTATTGATGCGACAGCACCTACGGTAAGTGTTGCTGACATTACTTTAGACGAAGGCTCTACAGATACTGTAATTTCAGACACTTACTTAACGAGTTCAGATAATAATGCAAGTGCAGCTGATATTACTTACACGCTAGTTGCAGCACCAAGCAATGGTACGTTAAGTAATGCGGGGGTTGAACTCAATTCAGACGATACCTTTACTCAAGCTGATATTGCAAATAGTGATATCACGTATTCTCATGATGGTAATGAGTCAACTTCAGATACCTTTACTTTTACAGTGTCTGATGCTGTAGGTAATGTGAATGATAACAATGGTTCAAACTTAACCTTTACGGTAACCGTTACACCACAAAATGATGCACCAAGCGTACTTCATTTAAATGACGATACTTTAAATTATGTACAAGGCGAGACTGCTCAACTGTTAGATCATCCAGCCTTCGCACTCATTTCAGATGCTGATTCAGCGGACTTTGATGGCGGTAGTTTGAATGTTTCTATTACTGCAGGTAAACAAGCTTCTGAAGATCTATTAGGTTTTGATATAAACGTGATACTCGACGGTTCAGCAGCAGGTAGTTCTGTAACTATTAACAGCATTCTTGTTGGTACGTTAACGGAAGAATTAGTCACTGGCAGTAATTTAGTTATCGGGTTTAACACAGATGCGACATTAGCTAATGTGCAAGATCTTGTTAGAGCAATAACTTACGTTAATACGGCAGGAGCAGTAACAACAGGTACTCGTACTCTTAGTTTGATACTTGAAGATGGTGACGGTGGAACATCCACATCACAAACCTTAAACGTATCAGTTACCAGTGCACCAATAGATAGTGACGGTACCTTAACATCGGCTCCAGACGTTTCTGAACCCGTAAATCTGCCTTTATCAGCTAACACCGATGCTAACGCTGTAGACTTATTTGACTTTACTATTACCGATGGCGGCACCAATGACGGTACACCTATGGTGGTTTCTCATGTAGCCGTCAATGTTGCGGGTTCTATTAGCGACACAGATATAGCTAAAATAACATGGCGCTTAAACAGTAATGATCCAAACGCGAATGTAAGCAATGTTATCGGTGTATATAATACGAATGACAGTACAGTAACCTTTGATACGCCAACACTTTCTATTGCTGATGGTAGCAGCGAAATCCTTACCGTTAATGCTTACTATAACGACCCAACAGGTTTAACTCATGGCGATACTCTGTTACTTAATATTGACGGATATACTAATTTAACTTTAGCGGCAGGCAGTGAAATGAGTAGTACTTCATCTCCTGTGAATAATGGCTTAGGTTCAATTATTACTGATGATATAGGGCCAATTGTCACTTCTGTTTCTGCTCCAACAAATGGTACCTATGCCATAGGTGATGACTTAACCTTTACCGTGAATTTTGATGAAGCGATTGTAGTTAATACCGCAGGCGGAACACCAAGATTAACAATCACAATTGGCGCAACCACTCGTTATGTAGATTATGTTTCTGGCTCGGGATCTAATGCCCTAACCTTTACCTATAGACTTGTTGCGGGTGATATTGATTCAGATGGTCTGGTATTAAGCACAAGCTTAGATGTGAATTCAGGTACGTTAGCTGATGCATTAGGTAACGCGATTAATACCAGTCTCAACAATATACCAACATTAACGGGCGTACTTGCTGATGGCGATGCGCCTGTGTTAACTGAAGTGACCACTGTGGTTTCTCCAACCATGAATGCTACGCCAGCATTTACTTTCTCTAGCTCTGAAGCAGGGAATCTTACGGTAGGTGGTGCTTGTGGTAGTAGCGATGTTGGTTCAATCTCTTCAGGTAATACAACAATCTCATTAACGAGTACCGATGGCTTTACGCCATTAACCTCAGGTGATTATTCTGATTGTACGGTAACCGTTACCGATGCGGCAGGTAATGCAACAGAGTTAACATTAACGGCTTTCACTATTGATACGCTAGCGCCTAGTGTTGATGTGTTTGCACCTAATACAGTTAATGAAGGTGCAAGCGATATTATTATTACGAGTACCAATTTAAGTAGTGCTGATAATAACGATAGTGCAGCTGATATTACTTACACCTTATTGGGAGTGCCAAGTAACGGTAGTTTAAGTAAAAACGCAGTAAACCTGCTAGTAAATGACACATTTACACAAGCTGACATAGATAATGAAGCTATCACCTATTCTCATAATGGTGCTGAGCTAAGCGTAGACAGCTTTACTTTTACTGTGTCTGATTCGGCAGGTAACGTGAATAATAATGGTTCGGTTAATTTTACCTTTGCGTTAGTAATAACCCAAGGAAATGACGCGCCAGTTGTACTTAATCTAAATGCTGATATTTTAAATTATGTACAAGGTAGTTCAGCACAAAACCTCGACCAAAATGATTTAGCTACTGTAGATGACAACGATTCTCTTGATTTCGACGGCGGTACTCTCACACTATCTGTCCTTACTAACAAGCAAGAAACTGAAGACTTATTAGGTGTTGATGACACTGTAGAGCTTAGTTATTTTGATGCTGGCGGTAGTGTTACCGTTAATGGTCAAGTTATTGGCTTCTTAGTGGAAGATCTAGTAACAGGTAATGATTTAGTTATTGAGCTTAATAGCAGCGCAACGCCTCTTAATGTTCAAGCTCTAGTTCGTGCACTAACTTATGCAAATACCAACCCTATTACCGCGACAACAACAGATCGAACTATAAGATTAACACTTGAAGATGGTGATGGTGGAACCTCTACTCCACAAGACATTCAAGTATCAATGACTGCCCTGCCTTCTGATATAGATGCAACAGTAACTGACGCAGCGTTTGTTGCTGAACCTGTAGCATTTCCTTCATCAGCCAATGCGTCAAATAGAACCGTTGACCTGCTTGATTTTACTATTACCGATGGTGGCACTGCTGATGGATATCCTACTGCAGTAAGCACAGTTGTTATTAATGTTGCTGGTACTATCAGCGAAACCGACCTAGCTAAAATCACCTGGTATTTAGACAGTAATCTACCAAATATCGATGTAAATTATAAACTTGGTATTTACAACTCGATCGACAATACCATTACTTTTGCAACGCCAGCACTTTCTATTGCAGACAGTACTAGCGAGATATTAACCATTAAAGCTTTTTATCATGACGCAACGGGCTTAACTCATGATGATACGCTTATCCTGAGCCTAGATGGTGATACTGACTTAACCTTATCTGCTGGTACTAAAATGGCTGTAACAACACCTGTAACTAATGGTTCTGGTGCAGTTATAACAGACAACACTAATCCTATGGTAACGTCAGTGTCAGCTCCATCTAATGATACTTATGGGTTAGGTGAAACCTTAAGCTTTATCGTTAATTTTGATGAAGGTGTAATTATAAACACAAGTAATGGCACGCCTAGATTGGCGATAACCATAGGGGAAACGGTTCGTTATGCCGAGTATGTTTCTGGCTCAGGTACTACAGCACTTGTATTTAACTACACCGTAGTTGCCGATGATGAAGATATCGATGGTTTAGTGCTTAATGAGAGCATTGATGCGAATGGTGGTTCATTAACAGACACCGCAGGTAATACTATAGATATAAACCTTAATAATATAGATGACTTAACTGCCATATTATTTGATGCAGATGCGCCCTTATTAACTGAAATTACTCCAGTAGTAGTGCTTGGAACGGATACTACACCAGAGGTTAGTTTCTCTACTTCAAAACCAGGTACTTTCGCTGTTGAAGGTGCATGTGGTAGTTCAGACACTGGCGTGATCAACACGGGCGAGCATACTGTTACGCTAACTAAAACAGATAATGTAACGCCATTAGCTTCTGGTGAATATTCAGATTGTACCGTTACCGTAACTGATGCCATAGGTAATAAAAGTGAGTTGCTGCTAACGACTTTTGCAATTGATATAACAGCTCCATCAGTAGATGTATTATTACCAAACACTCTAGATGAAGGCGCTATTGCAGTTGTCATTCCGACAAGTAATTTAAGCAGCTCTGATAATGCCGATAGCGCAGCAAACATTACTTATACCTTAGTGACTACGCCTGATAATGGTGAGTTGAGTAAAGCTGATACAGTATTGAAAACAAACAATACCTTTAGCCAAGCAGATATTGATAATGGTGCGATCACTTATACCCATGACGGTGGCGAATCGACAAGTGACACCTTTGCTTTCTCATTATCTGATTCATTAGGTAATGTGAACGACAATGGCGCTGAAAACTTCGACTTTACCTTAGTTATAACACCACAAAACGATGCACCAAATAGTACTAACGATATAGCATCAACTACTGAAGATAGCACCGTGATTATTGATGTTTTAGCTAACGATAGTGATGCTGATGGTACATTAAATAAGACGAGTGTATTCATTGTAACTTCACCGACTAATGGCAGTGTTTCGGTTAATACCATCACAGGAACTATTGCTTACACACCGGCTTTAGATGTAAGTGGTACAGATACCTTTGTATACACTGTTGAAGATGATCAAGGCCAAGTTTCTGAAACTGCATCAGTTACGGTCACCATATATGCCCAAAACGATGCTCCTGTTGTACTGGCTGATACAGCATCTACACCAATGAATACCTTAGTTTCAATAGATGTTGCAGCTAACGATATCGATAAAGATACAGGTGATAGCTTAAACCCAACAACTATCGCTATTGTCAAAGAAGCTTCAAACGGAACAGCCATATTAAATAGTGCAACCAATAAGGTTGATTACACACCTAACGCTACCTTCTATGGAGTTGATACGTTTACCTACACAATTAAAGACAATGCAGGAGCTACATCAAAACCTGCTACTGTGAGTATTACGGTTACTTTTGTAGAAGGTCCACCTAATGTTGCACCTGCCGCAGTAGATGATAGCGCTAATGTACAAGAAGACTCATCAATCGTTATTAATGTTTTAGCCAATGATAGCGATAGTGATGGCACACTAAACACTAACTCTGTCAGCATAGTAACTATGCCATCAGACGGTATTATCAGCGTTAATATGACCACAGGTGCGGTGACTTACACGCCAAGTGCAAACTTTAATGGAAGCGATACTTTCTCTTATAACGTTAAAGACAATAGTAACGACACTTCTAATACCGCAACTGTAGCGATTACCGTTACTGCCGTAGCTGATGTACCTGTTATTTCAGGTGTACCTGCTAATGTGATTAATGAAGACGAAAGCTATAGTTTTACGCCAAATGTTTCTAGTGATGATGGTACGGCAACATTCACCTTTAGTATTGAGAACAAACCTAGCTGGGTAGTTTTCAACACTAGTTCAGGTAGTTTAACGGGTATTCCAACAAACGCCGATGTAGGTACATTTAGCAACATTCAAATCATCGTTTCAGATGGCGAAAGTCAAGCATCTTTACCTGACTTTTCATTAACTGTTAGTAATGTTAATGACGCTCCATTTGCAGTAAACGATAGTTATCTACTGATACAAAACGTAACGGGAAGTTACTCCCTTAATGTATTAGAGAATGATTATGATGAAGATGTAAATGATTCGTTCAGTATAGTCAGTGCAACAGCCAAAGTAGGTAGCGTTAGCATAAATGAAAATGGTTTAACCTATCAAAACGGTACAACTCAAACGCCTGACACAATTAAATATACTATTGAGGACGCATCAGGTAGCCAGGCTACGGCTGAAGTATCTATCGCTATTTCGCCAGAAGAATCAGACACCACCCCTGACCTGACTTTACCTGAGGACATAGAAGCTAATGCAACAGGACTATTTACTTGGTTAGAGATAGGAATTGCTCAAGCTTTCGATAGTTCAGGTAACTCTCTTGCTGTACAAATACTCAACGATACTACGTTGTTCCCTCCTGGTGACAATCAAGTGTACTGGCGAGCTGAAGACAGCGAAGGCAACTTCGTGCTTAAAACGCAAAACGTTAAAATTAATCCGTTAGTGAATTTAGGACCAGATAAGAGCATTCTTGAAGGTAAAACAGTAACCACTAAGGTTTACCTAAACGGTGATGCTCCGAGTTATCCTTTAACAGTACCTTATACGGTATCAGGCAGCGCAAGCAGTAGCGATCACAGCTTGGTTTCAGGTAAGGTTGTATTTACTAGCGGACACCAAGCATCAATTAGCTTTACTATTTTTGACGATGTAATAGTTGAAGACAATGAAACTATTATCATTTCATTAGGCGACACAATTAATCGCGGCAGTAAATCTATACAAACACTTAGCATTACCGAGGCTAATCTTGCACCTGAAGTTGAATTACTTGTTACTCAATCAAGTGAGAAGCGCTTTATTATTACTAAGAGTGAAGCTGAAGCTTTAATTAATGCCTCCATTTCTGATGCAAATAGCCAAGATACTCACACTACAACGTGGGCATCTACTATTGTTAATACGAGTACTGAAAGCACCTTATTTAGCTTCAACCCAGCGTTATTAGATGTTGGAATGTACACTGTGGAAATTACGGTAACAGACAATGGCGTACCGTCATTAGGCGTTACTAATACTGTGTATATCGAAATAGCTAATGAGTTAGTCGTTCTAGGTGAAGAAGATTCAGATGGTGATTCAATCCCAGATAACTTAGAAGGTCATGCAGATGATGATAACGATGGTATTCCAAACTATTTAGATGGAATTGGCGACTGTCAAACATTACATACCAAAGTTAACGATACTAATTCTTACCTTATGGAGGGTGAAGCCGGTGCTTGTTTAAGAATTGGTGGGTCAGTTGCTAATATAGGCTCGAAAGCCTCACTTATTACAACTGGTGAAGCAGATAGTAATTTAGGGGCCGATACCGAAGCAATGAATACAGGTGGAGTTTTCGACTTTATTGCTTACAACCTACCTAAAGCAGGTCAAAGTTATCGAGTGGTTATTCCACAAAGGTTACCTATACCTACAGGTGCTGTTTATAGAAAATATAACCAAACAGAGAAATGGCATAACTTTATCAGTGATGATAAAAATAAAGTTTATTCTACTTTAGGTTTGATTGGTTACTGCCCAGCTCCAGGAAGTGATTTATGGACTGAAGGATTAACATCAGGTAACTGGTGTGTACAACTACTGATAGAAGATGGTGGACCGAACGACGATGACGGCTTAGCTAATGGTTCAATTATTGATCCAAGTGGTGTTGCATCGCCATCAACATCTAATAACTTACCTGTAGCTGTTGATGATGCGGCGAGTGTACGCATCAATTTATCAGTCACTATAGATGCTTTAAGTAATGATACTGACGCAGACGACCATGAATTAACACTCATGAATGTTGCTGTTGATTTTGGCACAGTAAGCATTGAAAATAATCAAGTACTGTATGTAGCAGACTCAGCCTTTATTGGCACAACAAACATCAGCTATACCTTAAGCGACAGTGAAGGTGGTACAGCAACAGCAACAATTGTACTTACTGTAGAAGCTAATCAAACGCCTACAGCCAATGACGATAGTTATGCCACTAGTGATGTACAAGCGATTACCCTTGATGTATTAACTAATGATACTGATCCTGAAGGTGACACACTTACCATTACTGCAGCAAGCGCATTTTTAGGTAGCGTAACATTCACAGGTACTGAAATTGTTTATACACCAGCAATAGGTACAGAAGGTATTGAAACTGTTGATTATGAAATTTCAGATGATAGCGGTGCTACTGCAACAGGCACGGCTTATATTGTAGTAACAATAAATGAAGCACCAATAGCAAATAGCGACAACATTACCGTTAATGGTCCAGAGTCAGTTATCATCCAAGTATTAGAAAACGATACTGATAACGACAATGATACAATTAAGGTAACAGCAGCTAGTGCGCTATCAGGTAATGTGACCTTTGTTGATGACCATATAGTTTACACACCACCAATAGCCTTGGTTGACTCAGATACGATAAGCTATGAGATATCTGACGCATTCGGAAATACTGCGGAGAGTACCGTTAATGTAACAATTGTTTTGAAGCGTGATACTGAGTTCAAAATAAAAAACAGTAGTGGAGGCGGAAGTTTAGGTTATCTAACCATTCTATTCTTTATGAGTATGATGTTTATGCGTCGCCAACTTAAAGTGAATAAAAGCAGATAAGTTATAGCTCGCAGTTTGGTTATCGTTAAAAGACGAGCCACCTGATTGCGAGCTAATTTGCTCATCTATGCTGTAATAGCCTTGAGAGGAAAAACGATGAGCAGATTAATGGCTCATGCCTAGATAATGAATGGCTAGCTAATGATTAACTAACGGCTGAGCATTTCTTATAAGTTCAAATGCTATAAAAACACATTTAAGTATTATAAAAATCAAACATAGATTAAGTAAGCTGAACTCACTTAATCTGTGTTTAAATCCTTCTAAGCCAGATGAACTCACACCAACTTTAGTTAGTAAGACCGAACCCAATTGACACAAATCAGAATTAACCCAATTGACCTTTTTCTTCAAAAGAAATGATCACCTGACTACCTTTGTGTTTATCTGAAGATAACGCAAGCTGCCAACCTTGTTGCTCTACTATTTTTCTCACTATATCTAAACCTATCCCAAATCCTTGGCATGTTTGTTCATCGCCAGCATTGTTATAACCGTCAGTTAAGCCTGAGCTAGAATTAGTGATCAATACGCTCAGCCCTGAAATTTCTACATTTACAATACCTGCGGATGTATGTTCAAAAGCATTTCTTATAAGGTTACTTAACGCAATTCGGCACAAGGCTTTGGGTAATTCATGAGATGAATCATCATCGCCTCTTATCTTAAAATTAACGTTTTTGCCTTTAAGCAAATAACTGTGTTCATCAGTAATAATTGTTGATAACTGCTTAAGGTTTACGGCATCTAACCCCATGTTAGTACCATCTTTACGACTGAGTAATAACAAGGCATTCGTCAATTCAGCCATGTTCTTATTGGCTCTACGAATATTAGTGTGTTGATCAAAAATATTGGTATTACCTTGGCTTGTTCTTAAGTCGATTATGTCTAATGAAGAAGATACAACCGCGATTGGCGTACGAAGTTCATGACTCGCATTTTGTAAAAATTGTTTTTCTCGCTGATGATATTGATGAATTCGGTCCATCGTTTGATGTAAGGTTTTTGCTACCTCGCCAATCTCTGTTTTGTTATTTACGACTTCAAACGACAACTCAGGATTATTTTCATCTAAACTTTTCGCCATAACAGTAAGTTCACTTAGCGGTTCAAGTACGGTTTTAATTAAACGTCGAGCAACACCATAAACTAATAAAATAGCCAATAAGGTCACAAATACTATAGAAATAGGCACATTAAGAAAGGGTCCAGGCTTAGGCAATTCAGGTCCAAAATGAGGAGGAGCACCTTCAGGCCTTTCTAGTCTAGGCGGAGGTGGTAAATCTGAACCATGTGGTGGAGCGAAGCCTGCTTTATGTGGCGGGCCTCTTCTTTTAGGGCTGTCATCATATAATAGATAAAGTCTTTGTGAGTTATTACGGATCGGATGCTTAACAATAAAAACAACTTTATCAGCCTTAGAGGTTTTAATGACTTTACCGCCATCATTCACCGAAAAACCATAATCTTTCATGGTATCAAAATCGAATAATGTAGCTATATCTTCAGGGATATTTTCTTTACCAAGATAAACAGAATAGGTGTCGTCGTTAGGTAATACAAAGTTAGCATCGCGCTCAACTTGCTTAGCGTAATGACCTGCCATCGACATCATGGTGCGATGCATAGTAGAACCAATGCTGATCAAAAATATCTGATACAGTAAAAAGGAGAAAACAATCACTAACAAACCAATACTCAAGGCTAATTGTTTTTTGAACTGGTATTGTAAACTGTTCTTATTTTTCACTATTCTCTCCTTGAATTTCACTGTCATGTTCATCCTTTAGCACCAAACCGACACCTCTCACGGTTTGAATAAGCGACTTGCCAAAGGGTTTATCTACAACCTGTCGTAATTTATAAATATGAGACTTAAGGACATCAGAATCAGGCAATTGATCAGGCCAAATAATCTGTTCTATTTGTTGGCGGGTAACCACTTTTGGGTAGGTTTTCATTAAAGCTTCTAATATTTGCCAGCAGGCTTTATTTAACTCAATTTTTTTACCTGAGCGAGTGACTTCCCTTAAATCAATGTCCATCACTAAGTCGAATACATTTAATTTAGTATCACTTTTACCAAAGCGTTTAGTTAATACTTTCACTCGGGCAACCAGTTCAGGTAAATCGAAGGGTTTAACTAAGTAGTCATCTGCTCCTGCTTCAAAGCCTTGTAGTTTATCGTCTAAGGTATCTCTGGCAGTTAATATTAAAACAGGTGTATTGACGCCAGCTTGTCTTAGCTCAGCACACAGTGTCATGCCATCTTTTTCGGGCATCATAATATCTAAAATAATGGCATTAAATGACTGATTCATTGCCAGTTTGAAGCCTAACGCGCCATTGTCAGCGTAATCGCATTCAAAGCCATAAGCTTCAAGAAACTCAATCATATTAGCGGCTAACGCCCTATTATCTTCAACAACAAGTACAACCACTTAAATAGCCTTATATTAAAAATCTGATGTGATGCTTAGTACGTTAAGTATAACTTAGCTGAAATGGCTCAGTTCACCTAAAATTCACCTATCATGTGCTAAGCTTTTATCATCAAATTTATTTTACTCATCACACTTTTAATGGAAGTTTATATGAAAAGATCGATTATAGCCTTGGCTTTGATCCCTATATTAGGATTAACAGCTTGTGGAGGTAGTGATTCGTCAGATGCTACTGACACTACAGATACATCTGAGACAACTAACGCAGCACCTATTGTAGATGCTGGAGCAGATCAAACGGTTGAATCAAGCCAAGAAGTTACCGTAACGCCATCAATTACAGATGACGACGTTGTAACATCGACTTGGACCCAAACTTCAGGAACAAGCGTTACCATTAATCTATCAGACGATGATGTGATTATATTTGAAGCGCCAAGTGTTGATACGCAAGAAACACTTACTTTTGAACTATCGGTAGACGATGGCACCAATGCAGCAGTTTCAGACAGCATTGATATTATTGTAAACCCAGCCAATGCGACACTTGTATCAAGCTGGATAATTAACAACGAAACCAGTTCAGACAAGATTTCATCCACTTCTGGTAGCGTATTAGAAAACGTACAAAGTGCTGAGATTGTTACTGTAGTTGAAGATAGCGTTGACGTTGAATATGCGTATGTTGAAACAACTGGCATTCCTAAATACGACGTAACAATCACTGAATCTATGGTTGAACAACTTAACCAACGTCCTAAAGCATCAACAGATTTTAGTTCTGGCAGCACTCCTGCTGTAGAAGGCCAATTGGTTACTTTTGGTGAAGATATTGGTTACAACAGTAGTACTGAAAACTGTTTAGATACAGGTGGTGATGGTTACTGGCCTCCAGGTCCAGGTTGCCCTATAGCACAAACAACTGAAGCTTACTTTCCGGCTGAACCAACAGTACTAGAAGAAACTGAAGAAGCATGTGAAACAGGCTTAGGTAAAATTGGTTTAATGGTTAACGGCACCAGTATTTATAACTGGGGCGATGGCATGAGTGAAGGCAACAATGTTTGGTATAGCTTAGCGCCTGTTGCTGAGCAATACGATGTAGACATTTGTGGCGGTCATGCTGCACAAGGTGATTATCATCATCATTTTTACACAAGTTGTTTAGCAACATTAGTAGGCGATAGTAGCGATGCTCATTCTCCTGTTTATGGTTTTGCTGCTGATGGTTACCCACTTTATGGACCATACGAAAGCGCGAACACTTTAGCCGTAAGTGGCTGGAAAATTCGTGACTACGGTTCAGATGCAAGCGAAGGCGGTTGTAGTACAGAAGGCGAAAGAAGCTGTGTTTTAGTTGACCCTGCTGATATTTCTCAAGGCGTTGAAACTGCAGAAAGTGGTCCAGCGATTGGCGAAAATGTAAATACCTTATCAGGTAATGTTATCGCTGCAGACGATGGTTATTTTTACGAAGATTACTACTTTGCAGATGAAGCTGTAACAGGTGCTCAGTTAGACAAACATAATGGTCACGATACTAACGATGGTAAAGGTTATCACTACCATATTACGTTAACACAAGATGCAGATGGCACATTAACTCCGTCTTACCCTTATACGATTGGACCAGACTTTAAAGGTGAACTTGCCTCAAATTCTATAAGCCAATGTGGTACTTCTGCTGCAGGTGGCGGTCCTCCAGATGGCGGCGGTCCTCCTGATGGTGAAGGCCCTGCAGACGGAGAACTTCCTCCAGCAGGCTAATTGATACCCATGCGAGCTTATTGATTAAAAATAAAGCGACCTGATAAACAAAAACTAACGTAGATAAATATTTCTCTGCGTTAGTTTTATTTTGGTTCTATACTCAAGTAACACATTAAAAAATAGGTTCAAGTAAATGGTCAAGCACATGATAAAGAAGTCTTTTATTATTCTAGTTATCGCATTAAGTACACAAACAAGTAACCTCTATGCTCAAGCAACACCTCCCGAGCAAGCTCCAGCAAAAACCATGACAATGGATCATTCTCATCTCCCTATTGCCGTACCCTCTGATGTAAAAACACCTGCAATAAGTTTAGAGATATATGAAGACGCTATGTCAGGCTATAACCTACATATTAAAACTCAGCATTATAATTTAACACCTCCGCCGCTTGGTGTTTTGAGTATGGCTGATCTGATGTCTGTCTCTATCAACAAAAAAACAGGTTTTGTTGAAGGTCATGCCCACTTATATATTAACGGCATAAAAATTCAGCGTGTGTATGGCGCAGATCTACATATACCTGCTAAGCATTTTAAAAGTGGGATTAACACCGTATCTGTTACCTTAAATAATCATGGTCATATGTTTTGGACGGCTCAAGATAAGAAAATAGTTTCAACCCTTTATATTGATGCTAGCCTACCTGATCTAATCAAACATAAGTTTGAGAGTTTTCCAGTGAGCAAGTAGGTGTATTAAAACCATATTTATCAACACCTCTATAAAACAGTGATAAACTAAGCAGCATAATATAAAAACAACCCGTGTTTAACTTATGACTGCTGAACGATTTATCCCTTTTACCAAGCAAGACGTTATTGCTTTATGTGCTGAAGATGTCAGTAAAAACACGTTGTACGATATAGATGCCTTTTCACAGGTTAGTCAAATTTTATCAAGTGTTTTACATTTTCAATATCACGACTTGCTTGAAAACCTAAAACGTTCATACGCGCCTTTCGATCCAAATTCAGATACTCGACAATTAGCCACGCTCACAGAAAATGAGCTCGCTGAACACCAAGCGCAATTCGCTAAAGATTTTGAGAAAGTGCTTACCGCAGCCAACTTCGAGAAAATAACAGAAGCTGATATTCAAGCGGCATTAACCGAAGAATCGCTGTTTAAAGTAAGGCTTGAAGTCGCCTTTGACGATTTCGACGAGATTGTATTTTACCGACGTGGCGAGTCTCAAAAAACAGAAATACTCCAGCAATTTTTTGGCTTAAAGAAAAAACCCTTAACCTTCACCAATTACGACCGTGTTGCCGTTTACATTAAGTTTAAAGGTAAAGAACATTTCGCCAACAAAGCTTTACCTGCAGGTTTTGAGCCTGGCGCAACAGTTATCAAGTTATTTCAAAACGTACCTAAAGCTGATTTAGAAATGCTATTTCCTAATAGTGAAATACGCATGCGCCCTATCGATAAAGTGATTATTGGCGCATCTGCCATAGTAGGTGGCGCGGTGGTTTTAATTACCAAATTAGGTGCATCATTAATCTTATTAGCTACCTTATTCGCTTTTTGGATAGGTATGAGCGACGAATCTGTTGAAATGAATCAAAAACAGCTGATCGCATTAGCGCTAGGCTTTGGTGTATTTGGCAGTTTTATATTTAAAGAGTGGAGTAAATTCAAGAACCGTAAAATTAAGTTTATGAAAGCTCTCACCGATAATTTGTATTACAAAAATTTAGATAATAACGCGGGCGTATTCCATACCTTAGTTAACGAAGCTGAAGAAGAAGACTTTAAAGAAGCCCTACTCGCCTACTCTTTTCTTTTGAAGCACCCTGAAGGATTAACTGAACAAGCATTAGATAACGAAATAGAAGCGTGGTTCGACAGTCAATATCAATGCACATTAGACTTTGAAGTGGATGATGCTTTACAAAAATTAGAAGCAATGAAGTTAGTCACTAAAAGTTCAAACACTCATCCAGGCACTAATTTAGATACTAATCCAGACAATGCCTTAGGAACGAATATGGCAACTCACACGGTCACCTACAATGCGGTGGAATTGTCAGTGGCTAAAAAGACATTAGATCACTATTGGGATAATATATTTCAATATTAGGGTTTGCTGATGTATCGCTTAACGCTAACGGATTAACAAATAAACTTACATCCATATAAACTCACACTCATATAAATTATAGGTATCACATGAAAAAACTTATTACAGGTATTGCACTCAGTCTCAGTTGTCTTGTTGGATCTTCAGTACAAGCAGCTCAATTCGATGAAGTGAAAATTAAAACTCATGCGGTAGCAGGCGATGTTTATATGCTTGAAGGCGCTGGCGGAAATATAGGTGTGTTAGCAACAGCAGACGGTTTGTTACTTGTAGATGATCAATTCAAGCCACTGGCAGAAAGAATTGAACATGCCATGGTTAATATAGTGAACAAACCATTAAAATATATAGTAAACACGCATTTTCATGGCGACCACACCGGCAGTAATAACCACTTTGCTAATCATGCGCCTATCTTTGCACATACTAACGTAAGAAAACGTTTATCAAGTGCTGATGATCACGACCATGCGGCACTACCTGTAGTAACTTACGACGATGGCATTACCATTCATTTAAGTGACGAAACCATTGCTTTATCTCATTACCCAAGTGGTCATACTGACGGTGATAGCGTAGTGTTTTTCAAAAAAGCGAACGTATTACATATGGGCGACTTATTCTTTTCAGGTCGTTTCCCGTTTATCGACTTAAACAGCGGTGGTTCTGTAAAAGGTTATTTAGCTAATGTACAAAGTATTGCTAAGACTTTCCCTAAAGACGTAAAAATCATCCCTGGTCATGGCGACTTAAGCGATATGAATGGCCTACAAGACTTTATCGCTATGATAGATTTCAGCATTAACCGTGTTGAGCAAGCGATTGCGAAAGGCTTAACGCTAGAACAAGTTATTGAGCAAGGTATTGGCGAGAAGTATAAAAGCCTAACATGGAACTTTATCACTGAAGAAAAGTGGTTAACGACTTTATATACCGACTTAAAGTAGACCTATTACTATACATTCAGCTTTCCCTGCATTTACATAAGCGAAATACAGCTGATAAATAGAATAAAACGATAAAAATCCCCTCGTAAAGTAAGAAAATAGAGTTTACAACTGTATTTTCTTGCTAATTCTCACAAAATTCCTTTTGTACATCTTTATCCTCTCAATTTTTTAAAAACACAAAAAACCACTATAACCAGCTGTTAAATAACGAATTACCAATATTCACTCTCAACAATCCTCTACAAATTTTAGCTAATACTTCAGTTCTACAAGCCTTTCGATAGGCAAAACCTATAAATAAAATAGATTCATTCGATTATGCCTATTGAGTGATGTTCCATATACTTATCTCAACTTAAACGAAAGCACTGAACAAAACGTTCAAACATACATTTAAATTAACTTTGGAGCTCGACATGACACAATCAATTATCAATTCAAAAATCTTACCTTTCAACGCTACAGCATACAGCAACGGCGACTTCGTTGAAGTAAGTGAAGCAGACTTAGCAGGAAAATGGGCAGTAGTATTTTTCTACCCAGCTGATTTCACATTTGTTTGTCCTACAGAATTAGGCGACATGGCTGACCATTACGCACAACTTCAAGAGATGGGCGTTGAAGTTTACTCAGTATCAACTGATACACACTTTACTCATAAAGCATGGCACGACAGTTCAGACACAATTAACAAAATCCAATACCCAATGATTGGTGACCCAACAGGAAGAATTACACGTAACTTCGGTGTAATGATTGAAGAAGATGGCTTAGCACTTCGCGGTACATTCGTAATCAATCCTGAAGGCGAAATCAAAGTAGCTGAAGTACATGACTTAGGTATAGGTCGTTCTGCTAAAGAATTAGTTCGTAAAATTCAAGCAGCACAATATGTTGCAGCGCATGACGGTGAAGTTTGTCCAGCAGCATGGGAGCCAGGCTTAGAAACATTAGCTCCTTCTTTAGACTTAATTGGCAAAATTTAATTATCCCGTTAACGTCGAGCTCATCATTAACTTATACAGAGCTCGGTAGTTAGCAAGAGTTAATTAATAATTTTTCCAATAGTTCCAAACCTTGTTTTACGCACAATAAACAACGTTAAAACAAGGTTTGAATTTTTACTTTATTTAGCGCATTCGCTAAGGAATCTTCAACATGTTAGATGCAAACTTAAAAGCCCAATTACAGAATTACCTACAAAATTTAACGTCTACAGTTGAATTAGCAGTGTTTTTAGATGATGGCCCAAAATCAAAAGAATTAAACGAATTAGTACAAGAAATTGCAACAATGTCACCACTTTTAAACCTAGTAGAACTAGATGGTAGCAATGAACGCGCTCCGTCAATGCTAGTAAGATCGGTTACCAACAATACTGAAATACGTTTTGCAGGTATCCCAATGGGACATGAATTTACCTCACTGATATTAGCGTTATTACACAGTGGCGGACACCCAATTAAATTGAGTGAAGAAATTATAGAACAAGTGCGTAACTTAGAAGGCGAATATGCGTTTGAAACCTACGTATCATTAAGCTGTCAGAATTGTCCTGATGTTGTTCAGGCATTGAATATGATGTCAGCAATTAATCCACAAATCACCAATGTAATGGTAGATGGATCGGTATTCTCACAAGAAGTTTACAGCAAAGATATTTTATCTGTACCCGCAGTTTACCTAAACGGACAACCGTTTGCGCAAGGCAGAATGTCGGTTACAGAAATACTAAACAAAGTGGATGTAAATGCACATTCACGCCAAGCGGACACAATTAACAAGAAAGAAGCTTTCGATGTATTAGTGATAGGTGGCGGTCCAGCGGGCGCATCTTCAGCAATTTACAGTGCACGTAAAGGCATAAAAACAGGTGTAGTAGCAGACCGTTTTGGCGGACAATTACAAGACACCATGGCAATTGAAAACTTTATCTCGGTTAAAGCAACTGATGGTCCAAAGCTTGTTGCCAGCTTAGAAGAACACGTTAAAGAATACGACGTAGACATTATGAATGGTCAACGCGTTAAAAAGATTATTGAAAGCGACGTACCTGGTGGATTGATCCAAGTTCAACTTGAAAACGACGCCATTATTCAAACTCGCTCAGCCATTATTGCCACAGGAGCAAGATGGAGAGAAATGAACGTACCAGGCGAGCAAGAGTACAAAGGTAAAGGCGTAGCATACTGCCCACATTGTGATGGACCATTATTTAAAGGTAAATCAGTAGCCGTAATTGGCGGTGGTAACTCAGGTATAGAAGCCGCAATAGATTTAGCCGGTATTGTTAGCCACGTAACGGTTTTAGAATTTGATACAAGCTTACGAGCTGATGCCGTTTTACAAGCTAAAGCCCGTTCTTTAGGCAACGTTGAAATTATTATGAATGCACAAACGACAGAAGTATTAGGTAACGGCAATCATGTAACAGGTCTTAACTACTTAGACCGCCAAACAAATGAAACTAAAAGCGTAGAGCTAGCAGGTATATTTGTTCAAATTGGTTTAGTGCCTAACTCACAGTTTTTAGAAGGTACGGTAGATTTAACACCACGTGGCGAAATTATTACCAACAACCACGGCGAAACAAGCGTTGCCGGTGTTTATGCTGCAGGTGATGTAACTCACACACCTTTCAAGCAGATCATTATTGCAATGGGAAGTGGCGCAACAGCAGCACTTGGCGCTTTTGATTACTTAATCAGAACACCAAATGCAGCAGAAGAAGAATTGGTAGTAGAGAAGGAAACTCAGGCTGCTTAGTTATTCTAACGAATAACCCTAAAATTTATTATTAGCTTATAAATTGCAGAGTATGTCTTAACTTAAACCCCCCATTTAAGTTAAGACCAACATTTTTATAATTCCCCCCAGCGCTACCGTCACTGTATCTCTTTTTTTGAAGGATACTATAGTGGCGGTAGTGCTTTTTTATGGGCTCTAATAAAAAAGGCGCCGATAAAATACTGTTTTTATTAATTAGTTATTGTTAGTCCTGCCACTATTTTACCAAAGCCCACATTGCTAATTCACTTCACCCTGTCTTACTCATACTTTAAAAATATGTCACAGGAAATATATAAAGCCTGACTCGCTTTCTTTTAATTCAACTCAAAAATACTGAAAATATTTAATACTACACTACCAGTTAAAAATCTTTAATTTCAAATCCTACCTTGCAAACACAAATGATAATGATTATCATTTATGTAAATTAACTAATAAAGAAAACTATGAAATATTTATTCCTTATTTTGGTTACGTTTAGCTCTGTTATTCATGCTAAGCATTATGAAGTAAAACTACTCACTAGTGATGCAAGCGGAAAAATGATGTTGATGTCTCCTGGATATTTGAAAATATTTCAAGGCGATACAGTTACCTTCATACCATCTGATCCTTCCCATAACGTAGAGTCTGTTTCTATTCCCGAGCAAGCCTCAGCCTTCGCAAGCCCAATGGGACAAACCTTCAGTTATACCTTTAGTAACAAAGGCGTTTACCTCTATAAATGTTCACCTCATTTTGCATTAGGCATGTTGGGTGTAATTCAGGTGGGTGAAGCAGAAAATCGTTTAAAAGTAGAACAAGATTGGCAAAAGATAAGCTCTGGTGTTGTTATGAATAAAGAACGTATTAACGGTTATTTATCACAAGCAAAATAAGTCAAAAAGAGTTAATCCATGAACATATCAGCAAATTTATTTATGACTAAAGTTCAGTCTCTAAAATTATGGGCATTACTACCGCAATATAAACGTATGGCTTTACCCGTAATCGTCTGCTTGTTATTAATACAAGGTCATACTCGAGATATTACCCTTAACGTATTGTCTGATGCATTTTGGCAAGTGGCTGTATTTGTTGCCATGAGCTTAACCATTTACCATTTGTTCGCAGATAAAGTTCGTAACCTTTATACAAACAGCAAAAGAGAAAGTAAGCCTTATAAAGAAATAATTACCGCAAGTTTTATGGGCGTATTACCTGGTTGTGGTGGAGCAATAGTTGTTATTACACAATATGTTAGTGGTCAAATGGGGTTTGGTTCTGTTGCGGCGGCACTTACCTCAACCATGGGAGATGCAGCATTTCTACTATTAGCAGCAGAGCCATTAACAGGCACAGGTATTGTTATATTATGTTTTTTTGTTGGCATTGCTTCAGGCTTAATTGTTAATAAAATTCATGGCCCTGATTTTTTAAGACACACAATCAAAACCAATAAAAAACAAACCGATGAGAAAAAAAAAAGCCAATACTATTCCTACAACTTTAAAGTTTCAGGGGCTTGTGTGGCAGTGGATCATGATCCCTGGTGCCATTGTCGGACTACTCATGGCTGCGCAGGTAGATATTGTTTCACTATTTAATGTTAACGAGTCAGTTATACGAATACTTGGAGCGGCAATAGCTTTAACGTTAATATTTTTATGGGCAGCAACCTGTGAAGTTACAAATTACGAATCAATGGTTTCTGAAGATAAAAAGGAACGCCAAAACAAGATATTTCAAAAGGTAGCCCTTGATACTAACTTTGTAACGAGCTGGGTTGTAGTCGCATTCATTTTATTTGAATTGCTTATGTTATATGGCAACGTACAACTTGAAAGTTTATTTCTTAAGTTTGCTACTTTTGCACCTTTAGCGGGTGTTGTTATTGGGATGATACCTGGTTGTGGACCGCAAATTATTACCACCTCTTTATACCTTTCTGGCGCTATTCCATTATCAGCACAAATAGGTAATGCCATTAGTAATGACGGTGATGCTTTGTTTCCCGCTATCGCTCTTTCACCCAAAGTCGCTCTGATCGCAACAATGTATTCATCTATCCCTGCGGTGATCGTTGCTTATAGTTATTATTGGTTATTTGAGTAAGTGAGAGCAGGATCGCTAAAATCAAATAACCTCTTTCATCGAGTTTTTAACACTACTCACAACCGCTCTAATACACTGCATTCTTGAATAGCCCGATCTCAACATGAGAGATATTTGTCGATTCGGCTTTGGGTCTTCAAAAGGAATATAATTAATCGTACTGGTGATATGGTGATTAACCGTCGCGAGTTGAGGTAATAAAGTAATGCCCATATTGCTTGAAACCATATAACGTAAGGTTTCTAAACTCGTCGCTTGAAAACGATGATCTTCTTTAGCGCCAGCCGTAAAACAAAAACCTAGGGCTTGATCTCGTAAACAATGACCATCTTCTAAAGTTAATATTTCATAGTCTTTTAGCTCACTTAAATTCACCACTTTTTTAGATGAAAGTTGATGACCTTGCGAGGTCGCTAATACCAGTGGCTCTTCAAATAAGTCGTAGCGATCAAACTTATCCATATCTTCTAACCAAGGCAAAATGATTAAATCTAACTTACCATCATCTAAAGACTTTAAAAGATTCTTGGTTTTATCTTCATGCAAATAGAATTTTATATTAGGTAGTTTGTCATTCAAATCTTGCATAATATGTGGCAACAAATATGGCGCTAACGTAGGTATTAGCCCAATATGTAAATCCCCTGAAAACGGGTCTAACAGCGCTTTAGCTGAGGCTTCAAAATTATTAGCTGCCCGTAATACATTACGTGCTTCTGCCACTAATTGCTCGCCAGCAGGTGTCAGCATAACTTTTCTGGTTTGTCTTTCTACTAAGGTTAAACCTAAGTGTTCCTCTAGCTTCATAATTTGACCGCTTAATGTCGGTTGGCTTACAAAGCAGGCTTCAGCAGCACGACCAAAATGTCGGTGTGTATCAATGGCATCTAAATATTCTAAATCACGAATTTTGATCATACGAATCTCTACAAATAATGAGCTTTATTGAAGGCTTATTAATAACTATATTAAAATCTGAGTTAATAGTTACACCCTATCAATAATTAAAAAACAATCTATTTTAACTATAACACATTCGTTATTTATAGTTATTGAAAGGATGAAGAACCAATTATGGCAATCGACTAAATCATGCGGATCACGCTTCAGCATAGTGCAGCATGCCCATCACTGAACATATCTCACTTGAAAACCATAAAGATAAAACCACTTTAAACAATAAAAACAGTCAGTTAACTTATTGGTATCAGACTTGCTCTATACATAAGTAGATTAAACATTAAATACAAAGAAGTGAGAAACCATGGCTTATATTGAACCGAGTGAGTTTGTAACCAAAATGGTCGACTCTGGTGAACAGAAAGTTTATATGTCGACGAAAGACACCATTATTCGTGCATTTATGGCGGGGGCTATTCTTGGCCTAGCCGCTATTTTTGCTATTACTGTAGCAACCAAAACAGGTAGCCCTATTTTAGGCGCATGTTTATTCCCTGTTGGTTTCATCATGCTTTATTTGATGAAGTTCGATTTATTAACCGGTGTATTTACATTAGTGCCTTTAGCTTTATTAGATAAACGACCAGGTGTTACTTTTGGCGGCGTGATGCGTAACTGGGGCTTAGTATTTTTAGGTAATTTCGGTGGTGCATTAACAACCGCATTCTTTATGTCGTTTATTTTAACCTATGGTTATGGAACAGATGGTGGTGCGATTGCAGCCAAAGTAGCTCATATAGGTGAATCAAGAACCGTCGGTTATCAAGAGCACGGTATTGGCGGTTGGTTAACGATATTTATCCGTGGCATGTTATGTAACTGGATGGTGTCGATGGGTGTTGTCGGTGCGATGATTTCTACGTCGGCTGGCGCTAAAATGGCAGCGATGTGGATGCCTGTTATGTTGTTCTTCTTCATGGGTTTTGAGCATTCAATTGTGAATATGTTTTTATTCCCTTTCTCTATGATCATGGGTGGTGACTTTACTGTTTACGATTATATTTTATGGAATGAGATCCCTACGGTTTTAGGTAACTTAGCAGGTGGTTTATTGTTAGTTGGCTTACCGTTGTACTTTACCCATGTGAGAACTTCACCTGAGCGTAAACTTTCATAAGCTCTGTTAAAATATTACTTTAAGAACTGGCTTCGTGATTAATTTCACGAAGCCTTTTTATTTTAAACCTTATGAAAGAGCATAACTCTGGTAGACTTTTAATTAACTTGTTCCGTTTATTCACACTTGAATAAACGGAACAGATTAAAAGCGTTATAACCAAGTTTGATAGGAATAAATCATGAGCAAATCACTCAGTGTCAGTATTGGTGGCGCCACCGATAAGGGCGTAAAAGCCATTAACCAAGATTTTTTAGGTAGCGTAACACCTAAAGAACCCTTGTTAAGTGCCAAAGGTATTGCACTGGCTATGGCTGACGGTATTAGCTCAAGTAAAGTAAGTCAAATAGCCAGTGAGACTGCTGTTGCTAGTTTTTTAGATGACTATTATTGCACCTCTGACTCTTGGTCAGTAAAAAGCTCAGTGCAAAAAGTCATCAAATCCGTTAACTCTTGGTTGTATTCTCAAACTCGAAATAGCCCTTACCGATTCGATAAAGACAAAGGTTATATTTGTACCTTTAGCGCTTTAGTTTTCAAATCAAATACGGCACATTTATTTCATTCAGGCGATACACGTATCTATCGTTTATCAGGCGATGGGCTTGAACAACTTACCGAAGATCACCGTCGCGTCGTTTCATCTGAAGTGACTTATTTAACGCGTGCTTTAGGCATAGATCAAACCTTAGAAATAGATTATCAATCCCTCACCATAGAACAAGGCGATACCTTTGTTTTAGCTACCGATGGTATATACGAATTCATTAAAAGTTCAGACATTACGAAAGCGATTAGCACGACAGATTCGTTAAATAGCGCAGCACAGATAATTATTGAACAAGCCCTTGCACAAGGCAGTGACGATAATCTCAGTGTTCAAATAGCGCGAGTTGATAACATACCTGAATATCAATTAGATGAAGTGCATCAACTGACTATGTTGCCTTTACCGCCAAGGCTAACTCCGCGTATGGAATTTGATGGTTACGAAATACTCCGTGAAATTTACATCAGTAGCCGCAGCCATGTATTTTTAGCGCGCGATACCGAGACGAGCGAAACTGTGGTTATTAAAACGCCGTCAACTGAGCTACGTAACGACAGTAAATATTTAGAACGTTTTATGTTGGAAGAGTGGATAGCCAAACGTGTTAATAATCCGAATGTAGCCAAAGCGATAGAGCCCAAACGTAAACGAAACTTTCTCTATTTAGTGACTGAATATATTGAGGGAATATCATTAAATCAATGGATGATAGACAACCCTAAGCCGAAGTTAGAGCAAGTTCGCGACATTATCGAGCAAGTAGCTAAGGGGTTACAGGCTTTTCATCGCCAAGAAATGATCCATCAAGATTTACGCCCAAACAACATCATGATTGATAGTACCAACACAGTTAAAATCATTGATTTTGGCTCTACTTTTATTGCGGGCGTTACCGATGCAAATACTGAAGATGTTATGCGTGGCACCATTCGTTATTCGGCACCTGAGTATTTTTTAGGGCAATTAGGAACACAACAATCAGACATTTATTCGTTAGCCGCTATCACTTACCAGATGCTGTCTGGCGGGTTTCCATATAGCCAAGCTATTGCACAAGCAAATACCCTTTCAGCACAAGAGAAACTAGGCTACCGCAGTTTAATGACTAAAGATTCAGAACTTCCAGCCTGGTTAGACTATACTTTAAAAAGAGCGTTACATATCAACCCATTAAAACGTCACCCTGAGTTATCAGAGTTTATGCATGATCTTAGACATCCAAATAAGGTTTATTTGGCGCAAACAAAACCACCTTTAATGGAGCGAGATCCTGTTATGTTTTGGCAAGGGGTTAGCTTAGTTTTATTTGTATTGTTAATAGCTCAGCTAGTGTAATTTGGCTTAAATATTAAATACGTGTAATGAAATTTACATATTTTTACTTTATTATAGAAAGATATACAATATCAAACAGCTGTATTGATGCTTGTTTTACCAGAAGAATTAGCAGAGATTGTTTATATATTTAGATAAATTCAGGTTATTTAAGAATATTTATTTAAGATCAACGGTCTACTATTAGGCAGCATAAAAATATCTAAATCACGAAGCGAATAAACGAGAGAAAAGAAAAATTATGATCACTAGCCAAATAGAAATACTTGAACAAGCACGTTTATATCTGAGGAGTATCACACAAGAAGAATACGTTGAAATTATCTCTCCAAACTTTATCAGCTCAGCAGGCTCACACATCCGTCATATAATCGATCATTACCAATCAGTTATTTCAGGTATTGAATCAGGCGTTATCGATTACGATTTACGTTTACGTGGCAGTAAAGTAGAAGAGAACCCTCAATTAGCGTTGAACAAATTTGATGAAATTGAAGCTTGGATGTCAAATCTAACTCATAGCGATTTAAATCAAACCATTTCACTTTCAACTGAAGTAAGTACAAGCACTAAAGAATTACAAATTGTACAAACATCATTAGCACGCGAGCTTATTTTTGTAGGTAGTCATGCTGTTCATCATTATGCGATGATCACACAAATTACTTTCGCACAAACCACAACAGCCAATACATCTTTTGGTATTGCACCAGCAACAGCGACTTACTTACGTGAGAAAAACGCATCAGCTTAATTATTTCATTTAAAAATAGCTTAGTAAGAACAGATTAACGACAAGAACCAAGTTAACCCAAATTAAGATATGGGTTTTTTAAGTTATTGATTAGTCTATTTAGATTGTATTTATACAAATAAACTAATCAATGACGGGCCTTCCTTGTTCAATAAGCTACTCCGTGTAACTCAAATACTCGTCTTTATCTTTACCCAAATACAATTTAAGTAATTTCTCTGGCGCCTTTGGTAAATCAACACTGAGTAATAAGCCCGGTGTGTGATTAAAGTTAATATCAATTCCCATGCAATGAAACTTAGCACCCAACTTATAATACTGCTTTAACAATACAGGCACGTCTTTTCCGTCGACTTCTATCCCTTCTACCATGGCAGATAATTGCTCCATAGTTACCGAGTTCGCTTTCAGAAAGTCTTGCGCTTCAGGATGTAAATTACCTTCAAAAGGTGATTTAGCTTCAACGCCTTCACGCTCAGTGATCATTACTTCATTAATTAAGGCAACAGAACGCGGATCATATAATTTACTTAGCGATACAGTGCCGTATAAGGTTCTATATCTTGGGTTTTTACATACGTAAGCGCCTATGCCCTTCCACAATAACAACAAGCCATGAAAGCTGTTTTGATGCTCAGCTACAATAAACGAACGTCCCATTTCTAAACACGGTTGGTTTTGGTTAATAAACTCAGGTTTGAAGGTAAATATTTGTGATAAATACAGCTTAGAAATATCCGCATCTTTTTGTAAAAGATCTGTTTGGCCAATACGGTAAGCACCAATAATTTCTTCATTTTCATGATCGAATATAAACAAATGCATATAAGTCGCGTCAAAGTGATCGGTATCACAAGCTTCGCCACTGCCTTCATTATGTTCTCTGAAGGTTATTTCTCTTAAACGTGTAATTTCTTGTACACAGGTAGGCATTTGATGCTGATAACCGTTGTACACAGTAAAAGATTTAAACTTAACTAAAACTTGTTCTTCAGGTAACGCAGCAAGTTCTTGAGTCATTAAGTTTTTATTCGCCGTTGGAATAATATATTTAAATTCAACTGTTCTATCGTCTTCTATCCAAGGTGTTAAATAGGTTTCATCATTCAAATAACACTGTAATCTTACAAAATCGTTCATGCTCTCAATACCATTAAATACGTTAAGCTGCTTAGGCTTAATGAGGTTATTTGTCACTAAGTTAATAGGATGTTCATTTAATTTTACCATTTCTCTCGCCAGCATTAACAGGCGGAAACGGTAATATATTTGTCCCATTTTATGGAACAGCTTGCTGTTAGTACCCGATATAAATACAGGTAAAATAGGGGCTTTCTTTTTAACAGCAATTTGAATAGCGATTCGGTTCCATTCTGCATCAGTAATACGTTGTCTGTCATCTTGAAAAGAAGAGACCTTGCCTGCAGGAAATACTACTAACAAACCTTCATTATCAACATGTTTAAAGCATTGTTTAATCGCCGAAGTATTTATCGCAGCTTTAGGTTGTAACGGATTGGCGAAAATAAAATAATCAGCAATTTCTTTAAAAACGCGTAAACCTAAATTAGCCATTATTTTAGTATCAGCACGATATGCCGTCAGAATCTTAGCAATAATAACGCCTTCAACCATGCCATAAGGATGATTGCATACAACAACACAACGTCCTTCTTTAGGAATTTTAGCTAAAACATCATCAACACCAAAAACACGTACACCTAATTGATCTAATAAGCGTTCAGAAAAGTCTTGTTTTTCTCGACCCCACAAATCACCTTTTACATAAAGTTGATGAAGTTTATCTATGCCTAATATCTTATCTAATAAGGGCGAAATAGGTCTTAACACGTTACCTAATAAGGTATCAGGTAATAACGCAGCTAAGCGCAAATCAGAAACGTTTTCATTGGGTTTATTCATATGATGGGGTTACAACAACTCTCGACAATTTAATTATTATGGGCAGTCTATCTATTTTACCTATTTAAAGGCTTGGTATGTACACAAGACCCTGAACAACAGAAAAACTATTCACTGTCATTAATAATAACCTTTCACACAAATAAAACTAGCACAAAAACATAACTTTACTGCTAACAATTAACACCTGTTTAGCATATTGGTTTATATTAACTTCTCCATAAAGCCTCAGCCCTTAAGCTGAGCCTCTTATTCTTGATAGAAAGCAACGCAGGATGTTTACGCCTACTCATTATCTAATAACGCACATTATTTATTGAGAGCTATAAATTATATGAAAAAAATTATATTCACCAAGTCATCATTAAAACATCAGATATTCACACTCATTAAAACATCAATTTTGTGTGTCAGCTTTTTAACAACAGCATGCTCGTCAGCTCAACAGAGCGTTTTACAAATACATGCTCAAGAAAATACTCAAGACAGTTATGCTGAAAACAGTATTGAGACCTGTGCTGCGTTGAGTAAGCCTAACCAAACTTCTTTGTTGCAACACTTAGCGCCTTATGCTGAAAAAATGCAAAATAGTACTGGTGTTTATGTGCTTGAAGAAGGTATTGAATCGCTATTATCGCGTGGTTGGTTAACCCATAAAGCTGAAAAGACCATTGATATTCAATACTTCATTTTTACCGCTGACAACATCGGGCTCATCGCGGCTGACTATTTAATAAAAGCTGCAGATCGTGGTGTAAAAATTCGCTTACTTGTTGACGATTTAATGGTAGATGCAAAAGGTGATGAATTACTAAAGTTAGACGCTCACGAAAACCTATCGATCAAAATATATAATCCACTGGCTAATATAGGTAAAAATATTTTTCAGAAAGTGACCAACCTTGCTACTAATTTTCATGGTTTTAATCAACGCATGCACAATAAAACCTTTACTGTAGATGGCAAAGTCTCAATAACAGGCGGTAGAAATGTAGCGGATGAATACTTTGGTTACGACCACGAATATAATTTTAGAGATCGTGATGTTTTATTATTAGGTGGTTCCGTTAGTGAAATAGAATCGTCTTTCGAAGATTTTTGGAACGACGAGCTTAGCGTACCAGTAACACAACTGGTTAAAAGTGAAAATAAAGATACTGACATTACAGCGTCAGACTTAGCTAATTACGATGCATTGCATCAATACGCTTGCGACCCAGCAAACTATGTTCCTCTTGTACGTGAAAAAATGAAGAAAATACCTGAAGCATTTTTGCAGCAAGAAACTGAAGGCAAAGTTTATTGGTTAAAAGATGTGGAATATATTTCAGATATTCCAGGAAAAAATAACAAAAATAAATTCCTAGGCGGCAGCGGACTTTCTACAGATAAACTGATTGAGCTAGTACGTAATGCTAAAAAATCGATCATCATTCAAACTCCTTATTTAGTTACCACCGACTTAAGTCGTGATTTATTTAAAGCCTTAACAGACAAGGGTGTTGAAATAAAAATACTCACAAACAGCTTAGCGTCTAACGACAACCTTGAAGCTTTTAATGGTTATCAACGTGATAGAAAAAAGTTATTAAAAACAGGCGTAGAAATTTACGAATTTAAACCTGATGCTGAAATTAGACAGAAGATCATGTCTGAAGTTATGGATAAACAACTCACCACACCACCTATTTTTGGCTTACATTCAAAGTCGATGGTGATTGATGATGAAATAACGGTGATCGGGACTTTCAATTTAGACCCGCGCAGCGCCAATTTAAACACAGAAAGTATTACGGTGATTCCTTCAAAAGCACTAACCCTAGATGTAAAACAAGGTATGCTTGAAGAAATGGAACCACAAAATGCTTGGCGAACTACAGCAGATTGGAATCCCGATGGCGAAGTCAGCATGCTCAAACAAATAAAAGTAAAATTACGAAGAGTCGTACCTAAAAATATACTTTAGATAATGCCTTAACAGTTCGAAAATAAAGGAATGGATCACTTTATATGAATGAAGAAATTAGAGTTCTCAGGTCTGAACTCGCTTTGCTTAAACTACAGTTTAGTGAACGGGTCAATCAGGTTGAGGCGCGTTTAAACAATTTACTTGAACAAGAAAACTTAGCAGTTGATGATACCAACTCAGCTGTTCAAAGTGATCAAAGTCAAGCGCCAGCATATCCAGACCAACACTATCAAGTGGCTGGTGTTTCAGGCGTCACAAGCGCTGCCATTTCAGAATCAGCTTCTGTTTCAAACAGACAGTCTCAAGTTGCGGCACCTAAAAAACCAAAATATGTACACAAGCCTTCTCCCATTGCTGTTTTCATAGAATCAAACATCAAAGCTTTTATACAAGCCATACTTGGTTTTATTTTTGATTGGTTTACGCCTGCAGTAAACATTTATAAATCGTATAAAGAAAAAGGCATGTTAGGTATTTTTGTTTTAACTATCGCAGGTATTGCGCTGGTTTTAGCCGGCTTTGGTTACTTAATGCAGTTGCTGATTGATCAGCTCGGTGTCGGCTCCAAATCCTTACTTATGTGCTTAGCCGCCTTGCTGGTGATGAGTTTTGGCATAGGTTTGAAGATAAAAACCCAATTCAGCGAGTTTGCTACTGCGATAATCACCTTAGGTGTGCTGCTGTCCTATTGCACCGTTTATTTCGCAGGCAGTGTTTATGGCATTATTCCGAGCGCATTAGTGCTAATAAGTTACTTTATTATTGCCTTAGGTTGTCATGGTATTGCCCATTGGTTCGACACAAAAATAGTGGCTAGCTTAGGCGTTATAGGTATTGCAACCATGCCTATCTTGTCGAACACCGTACAAATTGAACCTCTTTATTATTTATTATCTTTGTCGTTTGTTGTGATCAGCAGCTTATATTTTGCCTTCAAAACTAACGAAAAATGGTTAGCGACCTTAACCTTAGTTTTCACCTTCGCCTCTATCGAATGGGTCATCGGTTTTGAAAATGTTCAACTGTCTGTTTGGGCTGTTAATCTGTTTTATATTATCTTCTTCACCTACGCTGCATTAGGGTTTTTCTTTAATAAAAACTTAACCAACAGCTTGTTTACGGACACTGAAGAGAGCGCTAAAGAAAGCACTGACAATACGGAAAACACAGCAGAAGCTAACGAGAAAACGGATTCAAAGAGTCATACAAATAATCCAGCAGGCTTATTCAAAAGTGGCTTACTATTTATTGCGGCACTCGTGGGCTCAACCGTATTTATATTCTTCCAAGCGAGTGATTTATTTAGCACGCAAATGACACTATGCTTTACGTTTAATACCTTACTTAGCGTTGCTGTAGCCATACTGTTTTACAAAGTTAAACATGAAATAACGCCTTTCATTATCTTACTCAGCGCCCTTTGGGGAATGCTCGCTATTATCAGTGTGGTAAGTAATGCTTATTGGGGCATATCGTGGGCAGTTGAAGGGCTGTTATTATTGTATGTAGGCCGTAAATACCTGCTTAATGTTGTAAGTAATCAAGCTCAAGCCTTACTCACTATTGCCTTAGTTTACTCATGGGCAGCTATTGCACAATACTTCCCATTACCTGCATTACAAACGCTAGATGGCTGGGTTTTATCAGTTGCCATTGTACTGATTATCGGCATTTGGCAACGTATGATCACTCCTAAAGGTTTTGATGAATTTTCTCAACAATACATCAAGCCTTTCTTACAGCTAGTAGAAGTGGTTTGGATCTCAGTATTAGTCATTGCTAGCAGTAGTATTTGGTTAGGTGAATGGACAGGCGTTGCAGCTATCGTATTGCAAGCGTGTATATTATTTAGAGCGCGTTACTGTAAAGAAATGACGATTGAAATATTCGCAGCCCTATTAATTGTTATCCCTGTATTTTATATATTCCAAGGGGCTATGCTGATAGACCCTTACATAAACAGTTACCGCTTTTCGGCTTTACCATTATTTGCCAAACTAGCCGCTATTTCTGTGTTTGCTCAATTATGGTTATGGTCAGCTTTTTATCGTAAATATCATCCAACCAGTCCTCTCAAGAATATAGCTGAAACCCTGCGCATTCTATTCTACTTGCTACTCCCTATTCTCTGGTTAAGTAGCGCTTTTAGAAAGCTGGAAGAAGATTTATTAATGGTTTTATGGCTATCACCCGCCATCGCATTATTTTTAGCTCAGAAGATCAAACATCACTTACTGGTTAAAGAAGCCAAAGTTCTCACCGTAATAGCCAGCATCATATTTATGCTAGGTATTGGACAACTCAGCTTACTATCCGCCACATTAGCTTTCTTAGGCTTCACTGTTTTATATGGTGCTAGTTACTTAATTAACAAGAAATCAGCGTCTGATCTGTATCAGTTTATATCTAGCTGGGGACTCTTCGCACTCGGTATTGCTATATCTAATGCTTTGATCTTTTATGCGGATAGCTTATTTATTGGATTAATGGCGGGCATTGTTTATTGGTCAGGATGTTTAGCCCTTATGAATCGCGTGCAACTTATAACAAGAAACCTTTTATTAGTTTACATTGTAAATATTCTATTGGTTGTAGCTGGCTGGATACTGACAGATCTGTCTTCTGAATTTATCATCATCCCTATGTTATTTATAGCCGCACTTATTTACCAAAAACATGAGTTTGCGAAGCTTGCCTTCATTAATAAATTTACTCAAGTGAATAGCTATTTGTTCATTCACTCTCTGGCTATTATTACCTATTTAACATTGTTTAGTACATTGTCAGGATATCGATTACCGTTATTAATAGCGCCAGCATTAGCAATACACGGCGCAATAATACTCTTTATGAAAAATCGACATATAACCACCATTCGATACAGTTTTGCCCTTATATTATTAGGTATCGCAAAGCTTGCATTAATTGATGCTGCACATGCCTTACTTTGGCAAAAAGTGATTTTATTTATGGGAATTGGCGCTTTTATTTTAGCTGCGTCTTTTTGGTATCAAAAGTTAGTTAATAAAATGAAAATTGAATCGACTTTAAATGATGAAAATGAACAACAATTTGAAGAAGATCAAAACCAATCACCTGTAAGCAAGGGATGGAATGTAGAGTGATGAAATATAGTGCGATGACTAAAAGGTAATGAGTAATGGAGTAATGAACCAAGTTAATCGTATTTCAATACGCTCTTACACTAACAAAATAGAAAGCCATGCTCACAACTATCATCAGCTAGTGCTGCCCTTGCATGGCTCTATTGACATTAAGGTTGGAGACTTTTCAGGGCTGGTCAACATTGGTGATTGTGTCATTATAAAATCTGGCGAAATACATCAATTTAAAGCCCACCAGGACGCCAGATTTATTGTGGTAGACAGCGATGAATTGCCTGAAAACATAATGAGATCACCTAACGAAAAAGTTGCGATTAACGCACCTTTACTAGCTCTTATTCAATTTATTGAAACCCAATTAAATCATCATATTAATCAAACCATAGAATCAGCCACTTATGACTTCTTTTATCTGCTTTTAGCACAACAACCGCTATCAAATAACAGAGATAAACGCTTAAACAAAGTACTCAGTTATATTAACCAACACCTAGCGACTGACATGACGAATACGCAGTTAGCCCAACTCGCTTTTCTGAGTATTACGCAATTTAAAAAAGTGTTTAAAGAAAACATCGGCGTAACAACCCAGCAATACATTACACAGCAAAGAATGGATAAAGCGAAAACCCTGCTTACTCATACCGATACACCTATAGCGATAATTGCAGAGCAAGTGGGTTATCAAAGTCCGTCAGCATTTAGCCGTAAATTTAAAGCACATTTTGGTAATTCACCTAAGGCTTTTAGTCAGTAGAAATAAATCGCGTCTTCCAAAACAACAAAAGCGTCCTTCCTGCACACTTATTAGTTTTATAAGCTCGATAATATGCCTCTGTGTTAATTCCTTTGAGGCCTATGATTATGAAAACTACCTTGGGTATTTTAGCCATTGTTATGTGGAGCTGCTTAGCCTTCTTAGGGGTTAACACTGCGGCTATTCCTGCATTTCAATTGTTGTCTATATGCTTTGCTATTTCGGCGTTACTGATGTTTATTAAACGCCTTATTTTAAAAGAAAATTTATTCTCCAAGCCAACGTTATCAGTTAAGCAATGGTTAGTGGGCGTTGGTGGATTATTTGGCTTTCATTACTGTTATTTTACCGCTTTAAAAATAGCGCCAGCAATTGAAGTAAGCTTAATTGCTTATTTATGGCCGATGCTGCTAGCGGTATTTATTGCAACTAAAGCGACTCGTATCAAAGCATTATTAGGCGGCTAATAGGCTTTATTGGTGTGAGTTTTATTATAGTGGGTGATACTGATCTGGCTTACAATCCTGACTATATTAAGGGTTATACATTAGCTGCTTGCTGCGCAATATTATGGTCGACTTATTCTTGGTTCTTTTCAAAGTCAGATAGTAACGCTGCAAACTCAGTTGATAACATTGGTTGGTTATCGTTAGTTACTGTTTTATTAGCGCTAATTGCATACTTTCAATTAGAGACTGGTGATCCGTTAAATTCTCTAAGTTCTCAATTAAGTTCTCAAGATTGGCAGTTCACAGCTCAACAATGGATTAGCATCATTTTATTGGGAATAGGCCCTGTTGGTGGTGCATTTTACTTATGGGACATCGCTTTAAAGCAGGGAAATAAGAAGCTTTTAGCCTCGTTAAGCTTTTGTACGCCCCTAATATCATCTATTATCTTAGCACTTGTTGGACTTAACTTATGGTCTTCGAATATACTGATTTCATTAAGTTTAATACTGCTAGGCGCGCTGGTTTCTAATACGCGAACTCTTTCGTTCTCAGCTCTGCTTTTATACATAAAATTAAAAGCGAAACGAAAAACACACAAAATCTCAACGTAAATATAAGGCGATAACATGCAAATAACATGGGACGATTTTCAGAAAGTAGATTTAAGAATTGGCACTATTATCGAAGTTACTGAGTTTCCTGAAGCTCATAACCCTTCGTACAAAATGAGAATAGATTTTGGTGATGAAATTGGTATTAAAAAGTCTAGCGCACAAATTACTAAGCTTTATAACTTAGACGATTTACTCGGTAAGCAAGTGCTTGCCGTAACTAACTTTCCACCTAAGCAAATAGGCCCATTTATGTCGGAATGTTTAGTAACAGGTTTCTACAATACCAATAAAGATATTGCGCTAGCGATGCCTGAATTTGATGTACCAAACGGTTCTAAGCTTATTTAAACTTATTTAGATTATGACTTAAATATGAGTCTATGCTACAAAACGAAAAAGAATATGCCCATACTAACTACCACGGTAAGTAAGGTATTTCGCGTAAAGTAAGCCAGTAAACACGCGATAATAGCGCCCACTAAGTAGTTATTATCAATACTTAAATAAAGCGCCTGCTCTTTGACTAAAACCAAGGGCGCTATTATTGCCGTAAGTACAGCAGGTGCCGCATAACTAAGAAACTGCAAAGAATGTTTGTTAAGTTTTAACGGTAACTTAGGTTCTAAAAATAAGTAACAACTGATAAAAACGATTGCAGCCATTAACCCTATGGTTATCCAAATCATACTGCTTCACCAGTCATTCTTGCATACAAAGTACCGCAAGCCATGCCAATAAGAGCCGAAATTAACAAGCCTATTTCAATATTGTAAATGCTACAAACCACCGAACTCACCAACGACACTAATACACATACCAATATAGATTTGGCTTTAACCATAGGAATAATAATCGCGATAAAGGTAGAAGCGATAGCAAAATCTAAACCCCAGTTTTCCATATTCGGTATGCTTTGCCCTGCAATAATGCCGAGTAAGGTAGCGATGTTCCAAAATACATAAAAACTTAAGCCACCACCTAGCGCATACCAACGGTTAAATTGCTGCTCTTTGCTTGTAGTAACAATGGCAAAGAGTTCATCAGTTAATAGAAAGCCAAGGGACAGGCGCCACTTTAATGGTAGAGGACTTACGTCTTTTCTTAACGCCATACCGTAAAGTAAATGTCGGGAAGTGATCAGCAACGTAGTTAGCAATATACTTGTTAAACCTATGCCCGCTTTTATCATACCTAAAGCGACAAGCTGAGCGGCTCCAGCAAAAACTATCATTGATAAACCTTGCGACTCAAGTGATGTTAACCCAACCTCAATGGCATAAGATCCCACTAAAATACCCCATGGGATCACAGCGATACTTAATGGCAACATAGCGATAACGCCTTGCCAGAATGACTCCTGCTTCGATTGGGTTTTGGGCTTCTCTTTGAACTTGCTTTTGAATTGTTCTTCGGCTTGCACTGGCGCTTCTCTTAGTTCTAATCGCTTAGGAAAGTTACTTTTAAATACGGCCTTTAATAAAAGTTATTTTACGACAAAAAATGATAAATTTATTGTACAAAATTGGCTCTTAACGCTTTTGAATAAACACCAGGTGTTACACCCATGGCACGTTTAAAATGACGATATAGATGGCTTTGATCATGAAAACCACTATCAAGCGCAACATCCATCATTTTATGACCTTGTTGAATCAACTTTTTAGCGAGTCTTAATCGGCTTTGTATTTGATAAGTATGTGGTGGTAGCCCAAATGAACGTTGAAACTGCCTTAATAAATGACATGGACTTAAGCCTGAAATCGTCGCTAATTTCTCCAAAGAAACATCTGCAGCAGGATATTCATCTAAAAACTCTTTAACGAGCAATACATTACTTTTATTAGGTTGAGCTAGGTTGATATCGAAACTGGTTTTACTATGACGCACCACTAACTTTACCAGAGCAGAATAAAGTACACTTTCACGCAACAAAGTATTTTTAGAAGTATTAAGGGTGGTAAAAGTTGTACGTAATACTTGCGCTAAATGAGGATCGTAAACCACAGCTTGTGGGAAGTAAGGAGCGCCTTTATTTAGCCCTAACTCTTGACTGATAGATTCAAATACAGCAGGCAGTGGATACATCGCACGATACGACCATCCACCTTCAGATGCTGAACAGCCATTATGTACTTCATCGGCATTCACTAAAATAATACTGTGCTGTGGAGCAATATGATTATCACCTGTGCGATAGAATTTTTGCGCGCCATTATCGATAACACCCACAGTATATCCAGCATGACTATGCCGAGAGAAATTCTGTTTATAGTAAGTCGCGTCAAGCAGTTCAATACCGCCTAACTCTTCTGTTAACTGAAATTTCGCCCTTTCTTTTAACGCCGTCATACTGATTCGTAGTTACCCATTTTTATACATTATAATTCATCGAGATTAGCATGTTTTGTACAATATGAGCATGTAAGTCTTAACTAACCCTTTCCAGAGAAAGTCATCCACAACATTCCTAAAAAAGCATAAGTCTGCTATATTTTATGAGCTTGGTTATTACCTATTGTATTGGCCTTTTTTAACTAACTTATGAATCGAAAATAAGGAATAAATATGTTTTCCTACCTTAAAGGTAAATGCTCTATTTTCGTTTCACTTTCTGTTTTTTTATTATCTGCTTGTACTTCCAGCCCAACTTTAATGCCAACCCCTAATGTATTTGTGAACACACCTTATTCAGAAAACGATATACCTAAAACTTTACGTGAAACCAGTATGGAGCTGATTTATGTAACCGACAGAGGTACTTCAGAAAAAAAAGGCGTTAAATACGATGCCAGTCGTTCATCATCCATTGCCTACGGTATTGCCAAAGTAAATTTTGGAGACAATTCACTACCGTGGAATGAGTTGGTTGAACAAAGTAACCTACAAAAACGTTCTGCCGATTTAACTTATGTTATGGAGCAAGTTGATGAACAAGGGCGTTTTCCTTTATCACCTTATAAATTTAAGATGATAGGAGAGCAACTTCAAATTGACGAAGACATTTTAGAAAAGAAATCTTTCCATGAAAACCAAATCAACAACAAGATCAATCAACGCCTAAAAAACAGCGAGAATAAAGACGTTGTTTTATTTGTTCACGGTTTTAACAACACCTTTGATGAATCGGTATTTACCCTTGCTGGTATTTGGCACTTTATGAAACGCCAAGGTGTACCTATCGTATATTCTTGGCCAGCGGCGGCGAAAGGCTTTAACGCTTATTTTGCAGATAAAGAGTCAGGACAATTTACTATTTTCCATTTGAAAGAAACCTTACGAATACTTTTCAAGAACCCTGAAATAGAAAATATTCATATTATTGCCCATAGCCGTGGCACTGACGTAGTAACAACAACACTTCGTGAACTCATCATAGAAAACAGAGCCAGCGGTGGAAACCCGAAAAAAGACTTACGCATAGAAAACCTAGTTCTCGCAGCTCCCGATTTAGATTTTGGTATAATTAAACAAAGATTAATGGCAGAACAGTTTGGGCCCGCTTTCGGAAAAATCACCATTTACACCTCTCAAGAAGATAGCGCTTTAGGTATTTCTTCGTGGTTAACAAACAGCTTGAGCTTTGGCCGATTAAATACAAAAGATGTGAACGTAAATGAGCAAAATATCTTTAACTCAGTAGGAAATGTTAGCTTAATTAAAGTACCTAAATCAAGCGGCTTTATCGGGCATGATTACTTTCATAGTAATCCAGCGGTAAGTTCTGATCTTATTAATCTACTATTATACAAAGCCGCTCCTGGTTCAAAAGAACGTCCATTGAAGAAGCTTGAGAATAACTTTTGGTCGCTCGGTTCGGATTATTTGATAGAGAAATAACTTCTAACCTCTCTTAGGTATTAGTTTTCCTACTAAATTCCAAGCACAAAAAAAGCCAACGACTTACGAAGCTGACTTAATTTTATTAATAATAGAATAGCTATTATTGAGCCATTTTCACTCGAATTCTGTTTTTTGCAATACGTTGTTCATGCAAAGCTGCTAATGCTTTTTTTGCGTCAATTTCTTTCGGCATAACTACAAAAGCAAAGCCTTTTGATAGACCTGTCGCTTGATCTAAAACCAGCGTACATTCGGTTACTAAACCATGAGCAGAAAATAAAATACGAATTTCTTGTTCAGTTGTTGAACGAGAAAGGTTACGAACTAAAAGTTTCATAATTAACCATTGGTGTGTTTCTTTATACTGCAATTATCTCACAATTCTTCTACAGACCATATTAGTTTGTGTATTTTATCGCTATCTCACTGTTTCAGGTTTTTACAGCTGAGTATTCTATCTTTCAACTATTGTCGCTTTATTGTTTAAGGTATTAAAAAAGTCTTTGATTTGGCTGGTTTCTTCGCCGGTTAATCTAATACCTAATTGATGCCAGCCTGTGTCTTCTATCGCTTGTTCAATAGTAGTTGCTGCACCATCGTGAAAGTAAGGCGCGGTATTTAATACGTTACGTAATGAAGGTACTTTAAAGAAATAGTTATCGCCAGGATTCTTGGTTATATCACCAACGCCTTTATCTATTGTATTTGGGTAAGGATGTACTATGCCCATTTTCATAAATAAACGGCTGCCCAATAACGGTCCGTTATGACATGCCACACAGCCTTTTTCGATAAAAGTATTTAGCCCTATTTTTTCAGCTTGTGTGATGGCTGTTTCATCACCTTTTAAATATTCGTCGAGCCTGTCTCGGGTAATTAAAGTGCGCTGAAAAGCCGCTAGCGCCTGCGAAATATTCTTTATGGAAATAGGTTGTTCTTGTTCTGTAAATGCTTGTTTAAACTCAGCTAAATAGCATTTATTGATTAATCTTGTGAGCACTTCGTTTTCAGACGGCATCGCCATTTCTTTTATATCGAAAAGTGGAAAGGCAACTTGTGCTTCTAAGGTTTTAGCGCGTCCGTCCCAGAACTGAGCGACATGCATTCCTGCATTCCATGTGGAGGTTGAGTTTCGTGTACCCAACTTGCCTAAGGCACCTAGAGATACCTTTAAGTTATCAACACCTGCGGCATTATTAATAATGTTATGGCAGCTATTACATGATTGTGTTTGGTTAATTGAAAGCGCGGTTTCAAAGTAAAGTTTTTCGCCTAAGGTTTGTTGCTGTTTGTTGTCAGCTTCACTGCCTTTCATTTTATCAGGCATGGGCTGGAAAAATTGTAATGTAGATTCGATAAGACTGTTAGTTGCGTGACTTTTACTTATATTGCTTAGTGTGAATAAAAGAGTAATGGCACAAAGTAGTAAAGTTTTGTTCATGAGGCTTCTTTTCTCCTGAGCATTTCTTAATATGAAAAAAGAGAAGAATAAGTGCTTAGGCAATAAACCTGTTAGTACTCATTCTTCTCTTGCTATAAGGTTAACTCTGTAATGATACTGAGTTAACCTTTATTACTTACACCTTTGTGTATGTAGGTTTTCTTGTATATTTCAGGCTTATTTCAGGTCAAAGCGATCTAACTTCATTACTTTGTCCCATGCGCTTACGAAATCATCAACAAATTTCTGGTCAGCATCTTTTGAAGCGTAAACTTCTGCAATTGCTCTTAACTCTGTGCTTGAACCAAAGATTAAGTCAACTGGTGTTGCTTTCCACTTTAACTCACCTGTAGCACGGTCACGACCTTCGTAGATACCTACTTCAGATTTAGCTTTAGTCCATTTGTTAGACATATCTAATAAGTTAACAAAGAAATCGTTAGTTAATACGCCAGGCTTGTCTGTAAATACACCTAGTGCAGAACCATCGAAGTTAGCATTTAATGCACGCATACCACCAACAAGTACCGTCATTTCAGGAACATTTAAGCCAAGAGTATTAGCTTTGTCTACTAACATTTCTGCTGGAGCCATGTAGCTTTCTTCGCTGTAGTAATTACGGAAACCATCAGCATTAGGTTTTAAGTAGTTAAACGATTTAACACTTGTTTGTGCTTGTGTTGCATCAGCACGACCTGCTGTAAATGGAACCTTAACTTTAAAGCCAGCATCTTTAGCTGCTTTTTCAATTGCTGCACCGCCACCAAGAACGATTAAGTCAGCAAGAGAAACCTGTTTCTTAGATGATTTCTTGTTGAACTTAGTTTGAATAGATTCAAGCTTAGCAATAACTTTACTTAGTTCTTTCGGGTTATTAACAGCCCACTCGTTTTGAGGAGCAAGGTTAATACGTGCACCGTTTGCACCACCACGCATATCTGTTACACGGTGACTTGACGCTGAAGCCCAAGCAACTCTTACTAATTCAGACGTTGTTAATCCTGAATCAAGTATTGATTTTTTAAGCTTAGTTACATCTCTATCAGAAACTAACTTGTAAGTAACTTCTGAAAGAGGGTCTTGCCATAATAAAACTTCACTTGGTACTTCTGTGCCAACGTATCTTGCACGAGGTCCCATATCACGGTGAGTTAACTTGAACCAAGCTTTAGCAAATGCTTTATCAAAGGCACCATCTTCAGCTCTAAAGCGTTCAACAATTTTTCTGAATTCTGGATCTTCTTTTAATGCAATATCAGTTGTAAACATAATAGGCGCATTACGCTTATTAGGAATATGTGCATCTGGTACTAAGTAAGCTGCCGCTGGATCATCTGGTGTCCATTGTTTAGCGCCTGCAGGACTTTTAGTTAAAACCCAGTTAAAGTTCATTAAGTTGTCTAAGTAGTTTGAAGACCATTTTGTAGGTGTAACTGTCCAAGCGCCTTCTATACCACTTGTAGATGTATCAGCACCAACGCCAGTTCCACATGCGTTTTTCCAACCTAAACCTTGTTCTTCAATTGCTGCAGCAGCTGGTGCTTCACCTAAACAATCACTCGGTTTTTTCGCGCCATGTGCTTTACCTAATGTGTGACCACCAGCAAGTAAGGCTACAATTTCTTCATCGTTCATTGCCATGCGACCAAAAGATAATCTAATGTCGTCAGCAGCTAAAAGAGGATCAGGTTTGCCGTGCGGTCCTTCAGGGTTAACATAAATTAAGCCCATTTCTACTGCAGCAAGTGGTCCTTTAAGTTTGCCTTTATTGTCACGACGTTCGTCGGTAAGCATTTTAGTTTCAGAACCCCAGTAAACTAAATCAGGTTCCCAATCATCGCTACGTCCACCAGCAAAACCGAAGGTTTTAAAGCCCATAGATTCAAGTGCTACGTTACCAGAAAGTACCATTAAATCAGCCCAAGAAACTTGGCGACCGTACTTTTGTTTAACTGGCCATAATAAACGACGAGCTTTATCTAAGTTTGCATTGTCTGGCCAGCTATTTAGCGGGTCAAAACGTTGTTGTCCACCTGATGCACCACCACGGCCATCGTTTACACGGTATACACCAGCGCTATGCCAAGCCATACGAATCATTAAAGGACCGTAATGTCCCCAATCTGCTGGCCACCAGGCTTTTGAGTCAACTAATGTTGTTTCAATATCTTTTTTAAGTGTTTCAATATCAACTTTTTCGAATTCTTTAGCGTAGTTGAATTGCTCCCCGTATGGGTTAGATTCTGCGCCATGTTGTCTTAAGGCACTAAGGTTTAATTGATCAGGCCACCAAAAAGCATTGGTTAATGTTTTTGGACTTGTATTAGTGGTTGAAGATGTGTGCCCACCTTCAGCAAATGCTGAAACCGTTACAGCCATTGATGATAAAGCAACAGTAATTGCTGCTGCCATTGGTAATGCTTTTTTGATCATTAGTCTTTCCTCTTTTACTACTTCGTTTTAAGGTGTGTAATAATTAATCTCAGGTTATGTGTAGATTAAGTTTTCAATTTGTAATATTTAATTTCAAGTGTAGTGTAGAGGCTGGAGTATCTTCTGGATATTTGATTAATTTGAAGATAACGTTCTGTTTTTTAAATTTATCTATTTATTGATTTAAAAATCAACATATTGCTATGTGTTCTTATGGTGAGAATTAAGCATTTGGAACCTATAACCACATAATGCAGCTGTTAATGTTCTAAAAAATTTATTAATATAACTACTTCATTCCATTTAAACTATCGTTTCGCTATGATTTCATTCAAACAACTCTCTTATGCTTTAGCTATTGAAAAAACCTTACATTTTAAAAAAGCAGCTGAAGCCTGCAATGTTTCTCAATCCGCTTTAAGTACTGCTATAACAGAGCTTGAGAGGCAATTAGATGTCACTATTTTTGAACGAAATAACAAGCAAGTACTTATTACAGATAAAGGCGAGCTTATTCTCAACAAAGCGAGAAGAGTGAAATTAGAATTAGATGAATTACTACAAATAGCACAAGTTGATAATCAACCATTCGCTAACCCAATGAAAATTGGTGTTATTCCAACTATTGGCCCTTACCTTTTACCTAAAGTATTGCCGGAAGTTAGAGCGCAATACCCTGATTTCAAATTACGTATTATTGAAGAACAATCACACAACTTAGTTGAGATGGTACGTACCGGTGATATTGATGCTGCAATACTTGCCTTGCCCTTCCCTATTGAAGGCTTAATGAGCTTTGAATTTTGGGAAGAAGACTTCTATTGGATTTGTCATAAAGATGAATACCTGCCTTCGATGCAAGAAATTACCAGTGATCAATTAGAAATAGATAAACTGATGCTGTTAAAAGACGGACATTGTTTAAAGCAACACGCTTTAGCTGCATGTAGCTTACAAAACAAAACGCAAGAGTCTGACTTTGACTCAACCACTTTATATACTTTGATCCAAATGGTGGCAAGTAAGTTAGGTTCTACCTTGGTGCCACATATGGCGCTAGATCAGTTGATATGTAATGAATCAGAAATTAGAGCCGTACATTTAAATGAACCCGGTCCGCATCGTTCTATTGCTTTGGTTATACGACCAAACTACGTAAGAACAAGCGAGTTAACAATACTGATGAATATATTTAAAGATGAACTAGGCAGTTCGTGTGGTGTAACAGCAGAATAGCGCTAATGGTATTGAGATAAGTAACTATCAATAAGCTATAGAAAATAACTACAAGCAGACTTAAAAAATGCCATCTAACATTTACCCTGTTTTTGTATACAAATAGTAAGTAATCCTTCTTTCTACAAGAAAGCGGGATTAAACCCTCCTTTCACACATCAACCAATTAAACTCTATTTTTTAAGTCATTGATCTAACGATAACAATCACGTAATGTCGATGGTAATTATAATTTAAAGGGGATTGTTTGTCTTTTCAGAAAGGCGGATTACATCCTCATATTAAGCTGTTATGTTTTTCAAGGAGTATCTATGAACTGTTGGATTTGTGGCAACATAGCTAATTCGGGTGAGCATATGATAAAAGCGTCAGACCTTAGACTGTTTTTCCCTGATTTAAGTCAAAAAAATCCAATTCTTCATAAAACTGATAACGGTAAAGTTAGTAAAGAGATAGGAACAGCTAAAAGTAAGTGTCTTCACTATTCATCGAGAATATGTGTAAATTGTAACAGCGGAACTACATCAAAGCATGATAAATCATGGTCTGTACTTTCTAATTTCTTGTATGAAAACCCTAAACTACAGGAACTTTGTTTTGAGGATGTTTGGGGTGACGAATATAGACAAAACATGCTAAATGTTCACCTCTATTTTGTAAAGCAGCTTGGCTGTGCCATTGAGTCTTGTCAGACATTACAATCACCAATTCCATTGAAAACAGAATGTTTTGCTGAATCTATTTTAAAGGGTATAGGTAATAGAAATATATTGCTTAGTTTCCACAGTACCGAGCACCAAAAATATACAGCATTATCGGATTTATGGGTTGAATATCACCCTAAAACCGGAAATGTTATTTATTGCTGTTTTTTCTATATTATAGGAAACTATGCAGTGAAAATTGCCTATGCTAGCTTTGATATAATATACCGTGGTATGGATCAAGCGTGGCTTCCATATCATAATAAAAAAGGTATTAATAAAGTTAAAATTCAGCCGTTTACCAAAACATAACAAGTCATTAAAGCAGGACTAAAAACAGCGGGCTGTTCGCTTCGCTCCATTTTAGCCCACTATTTTTAGCCTCTTAATGAGGCGTTATGAGTCTACTGCTTTTTGTCTGTTATTTTTTGTAAAATAGGTTGGCTTTAACAAGTGGAATTTGTGCTTGTTTCAAACGAGTATCGCTAGTTAAAGTTTATCAAAGGTCACCAATAGTATTTGCTTTTGAAGAGACTTTTGTAGCAAATACATCGGTTCGTAAAAGTTGATTGGGTAGCTCAAGTTAAACTTCATTTACACATTAGGTGTTTACTAATAGCGTCGTGTTTTGAGTTAATGTAAGTTACTCATAACAAGGCAATTCAACAAGGACTAAAAACAGCTGGCCATTGCTCGTGCCTCGCTTATTTTGGCCTACTATTTTTAGCCTGTTAATATGGGCGTTAGCAGTCTTATTCAGTTTGTATAAATCCGGGATTGGTTTTAAGTAAAAAGGTTTTACGTTTCACTTTACCTCTCCCTAATTAAAATTTACTTATCGTTAATTGCTTTGTGTTGTTTTCTCGGTGTTAATTTTTAAGTAAAGTGTATTAAAAAGCGTTAGTTGTATTATTTGGTAGTTATAGCGGTAAACCGCAAACGTTTATCTTCCACGGCTAACAAGGCATTGCAAAGGACTAAAAACAGCTGGCCGTTGCTCGTGCCTCGCTATTTTGGCCAACAATTTTTAGCCTCTGAATGAGGCGTTATGCATACCATTACCACTGAGGATATTATGGAAAATATTGTAATCACAGGAGTCACTTCGGGATTCGGAATTAATTGGTTGTACGAATTAGATAAGGGAAGTGATATTACTTTTTTTATTTTAGCGCGCAACGAAGAAAAGTTTAATTCTCTTTTAAAACAAAATCCATTAACTAACTCAATTCACTTTATTCAATGTGAATTAGACTCGTTCCAATCAATTGCTAATGCTGTAAATTCTGTAAAGACATTAACTAATACTGTAGATACTTTAATAAATAATGCAGGAGTTTGATCAAGCAATAAATTTTCAACTTCTAAAGATAATATTGAAATTACAGTCGCGGTTAATCAACTAGCTCCTTACTTATTGACTGGACAACTTCTGCCTTTACTTAAAAATTCGGTTAACCCAAAGGTTATAAATACAGCTTCATTTCGGCACAAAGATGCTAAAGTTGACATTAAAGATATAGAATTACGAGAGATCTTTAATGCTGAACAAGCTTATTGTAATAGTAAGTTATATTCGGTTTTATTTACTAAAAAATTAGCTCAGTTATTGAAAAGTACAAATATTACAGTTAATTGCTTCGATCCAGGGGTTGTGGATACGCCTATGTTAAAAGATGCTTTCCCCAAGTCATTAAGCCTTATATATCCAATGTTTAGAAAGTACATTGCACGTTCGCCACAAAAAGGCGCAGAAACAGGTGTATATCTTTCTCAAACATTAATATGCCAAACAGTCTCAGGCGAATACTTCAAAGATGCCAAAATTAAAGCAGTAAGTAATAACGGCAATAATCAATCACTGATAGATTGGTTGTGGAATGAAAGTATACGGCTTACAGGCTTTAAGTACGCTTAAACTGAAGTGAACGTATGCATAACAAGCGCTTCAAACGGAAAAAATACAGTTGGCTGTTTTCACTCCGTTCAACATTTTAGCCAACTATATTTTTCCGCTTAAGCGGGCGTTAAGTTTCTTAAGGATGATTTGTGTTAGATTCTAAAATAATTATCGCAATTATTGGTTCAAGTGTTTTGGCTGCATTGGTTACAGCAATATTTTCAAGAATTCAGCACTCAAAGAGCATAACAGTCCGCTATGTCACAGAAGAAAGAGAGAAGTGGAGAGAAAGTTTAAAATTAGCAATGAGTGAACTTTCTGAATTGGTTAGCCTTCCTGATAGTGATGCCGATAAACTGAAAACAGTAAGAAAAAAAGCGACGTATATAAAACTCTGCTTAAACCCAAATCCTAACCATTCTACTGACTCTTCCGCGTTGGGAAAACTTGATGAGATTTGTGATTCACCTTCGTACGAGAGCTTTAAAGAACTAGAGAAAGGAGTTCAATTAATACTCAAACATGACTGGGAAAGGGTGAAATTGGAAACCCAAACAATCCACCTTACTTTTATTTACTTCCTTGTAACGATTAGTTTTATTTACGGAGCTATATACTTTTACTTTAAAGACACTGCAATATATAAAAATCTACAAGGTATTGAGAGTTTATCTGGCCTATATTCCGAGATGTTTTGTAGTTTGGTATCCTTTGCAATTGGGTTATATTTGGTTAGCATCATATACAATGCATTCAATAAACGTAGACTGAAAATCAAGTAGTAATCGAAACTTAACAAGTCACTCAAAAGGACAAATAACAGTTGGCTGTTTGCTCCTTCGTCGCTTATTTTAGCCAACTATTATTTGCCTCTTAGTGAGGCGTTATGTGTTTAGGTTATTATGAGTCCAGAATATTGTATTTCTCATAAAAGAGAGCTGAGTAAAACGGAAAGAGAGTTAATTGTATTTCTCTTAACTGATTCCGGTTTTAGTGAATTACTGCCAAGTGTAAAACATTTAAAAGTGGTTGCACGCTGTGGTTGTGGAGTTTGTCCAACTGTTTTACTCGGAACTAGCTTAACTTCTGAAGCTATATTAAATGCTTCAGATATAACTAGATACTTAGGCACCATGAGTAATGGAACTAAAGTTGGTGTAGCACTTATGGCTCAAGGCTCACAATTAACTGAATTAGAGGCATGGTCTGTATGTGGAGGTGAGTTTAGCACTTGGCCTGAAATAGGCACACTGGAATGCATCAACACATAACAAGCCACTCAAGCAGGACTTTTAACAGTTGGTTAGGTTCCGCTTCGCTTCACATTATAACCAACTATCAAAAGCCTCTTAGTGGGGCGTTAGCAGTTTCAAAGGTTCTGATGAAAACTATTATTTTAACGTTCATTTTAATGTGTTGTAATGTTTATGCTGTAGTGCCAAGCACTCAATATTATATTGATGCTCAAAAAACAATAGTTGTACTTGAAGCTGAATTAAAAGAAATTAAGTCTAATTTCACTACCACTAGCCCTGAAAGTTCGCAACTCAAAGACAATATTGAGAATGAAATTAAGCTTATTAAGCAGAGAGTCGAGTTATTCAAAAAATTAGAGCGTAAGCAACTCATTATGTATTCAAGTTCATGATTTAACTAAAAAACTGCTAACAAGGCGTTCAAACGGACAAATAACAGCTGGCTGTTGTTCGTGCCTCACACATTTTAGCCAGCTATTATTTGCCGCTTAACGTGGCGTTAGATTTTTATCACGTGCATAGGATGATTCATATTTGGAAGAGCCGAAATAAATGAGGTGTTTACACCTAGGAATTCAGAAGTAAATACGAATATGTACATTGAGAGGGTAGCTCTAGAAAAAGAATTATTTCGTTCAATTAAGGGGAGTATGCACTCATTTTTATTTGGTGAGAGTGGTAATGGTAAATCATGGCTATATAAGAAAGTATTCGCTGAAAAGAAAATAGAATATGTTGTTGCTAATTGTGCAAGAGCTTCAATGAAGAAGTCTATTCTCGATGAAATTCATTCAGTATGTGTACAAAATGGAACTTCACAGAAAGTTTCCTATACGGAAACTAAGAAAGCAGGAGTTAAAGCAGGTGTTACAGCTGAATTAGCTCATCAAGGAAGCTATGATATAAAACAAGAAGACAGGTTAATTGAATCTTTTATAGCCATCAATGAAAAATCTTGTAATAAACCTGTAGTAATTGTTTTTGACAATGTCGAAACAATTTTCAAAAATGAAGAGTTAATGAGTGAATTGTCAGACATCATTATTCTATTAGATGATTCTCGTTACTCACAATATAACGTAAAGTTTTTAATTGTTGGTGTCCCTAACCAAGTACTTGAATACTTTTCTTCTGCTAAAAACCCATCCTCAGTCGGTAATAGAATTCAAGAAATATCTAGAGTTACAGGCTTAGTTCCTGGTCAAGTGGTAACTTTTTGTGAAAATGGCTTTCAAGATCATCTAAAAGTTAACATTGGTGAGACACAATTGAAGCGACTAGCACGACACATTTTTGATATTACTTTAGGTGTTCCCCAAAGGGTGCATGAATATTGTGAAGGGTTATCTTATATAATTGAGGATAACAAATGGACTTATCAACCTACCCAGTTAGATTTAGCAGATCATGACTGGTTAAGAAAAGGGTTACGTGAAAACTACTCTGTAATAGAGACATATTTAAACTCAGATGAGACGGCAAACGGAAGAAGAAATCAAGTTATCTATGCTTTAGGGAGAATAGCCCAACACCAAGTGAATACAGAAACTATTGGTAAACAAATCGAAATAGAGTTTCCGAATAACTGTCCTAGAAGTAAATCGGGTATTGGCCAAGTACTCTCTAACTTAGCGAAAGGAGATAAACCTGTTCTTAAAAAGATTGCCCACTCGAGTTCTTACTCGTTAACTGATCCACGATACTTAATGTGCATTAGAATAATGTTGCATAAAGACGAGACGTCTGAAAATGTGCTTAAAAGGTTATTTAAACTTAACTAAAAATCTAACAACACGTTCAAACGGACAAAAAACAGTTGGTATTTATACAATGAGGTTAGTTCCAATAGATAAATTCGATGATGAAGCTTGTGAAAATATGATGGCTGCATCAAACGAAGATCTCGTGCCATATATAGATGGTTTGCTTGAATGCTTGCAGGATTTAAATTGGCCTATAGCCGGACCTGTTTCTGAACGTTTGTCTAAGCTGAGTGTGGAGCTAGTTGAGCCAGTATTAGATATCCTAAATAGTGATGACGATGTATGGAAATACTGGATAGTTTCGCACTTCCTATATCAGGTGGAAAAAGAAATTTTTCAGTTGTTGCGCTTTAAGCTAAATAGCATAAAGCTACACCCGACAAAAGGGGAAGTAGACGAAGAAGTACATGATGTTGTGTGTGAACTGCTCCTTGCAAGAAAAACAGCATAACAAAAAGCTGCAATTCATCATTTAGGTAAAATTCTAATAGAGGAGTTTAATCTCAAAGCTAAACCGAAAGTTTCATATAATAAAGAACTATTGCCGGATCCATATATCGGGAATATAAGCGCAAAAATATAAGCTGTTCAAGCGGGACAGATAATATCTGGCTGTTATTCGTCTTCACACCTAGCCAGCTATTATTTGCGCTTAACGTGGCGTTGGTAAAATCTCCTATTCAGACAATAGTTCACTCATAAATGTAGTTAAAAAGTCCATCAACACTCTTATTCTTCGATTATGTTGAACATCAGCATGACAAACTAACCAAAATTCCAAGTTAGGGAGTGTTATTTCTGGCAAAATCACTTTTAATTCTGACCACCTCTTTATTAAGTGATTATGTGTAATCGTTATTCCTGCCCCTTGCTTTGCTAATTCTATTTGCAAAGGTAAAAAGTCAGTTTTTAGATAGAAGTCTTTGTCTGTCACAGCAAAGCTTAATTGCTGTAATGACCTTACAAATTGAGAATCTTTATCGAACCCGATTAAAGTATGTTGGTAAATGTTATCAATGCTTTCTGGATGACCAAAAGATGATAAATAGTTTTTACTTGCTGTTAAGCTAAGTGAAATGTCAGGCAAGCGTTTAGCAACTAATTCGGGTTGTGTTGGCCTAAACATCCTTAATGCAATATCTGCATCTCTTTTATGTAAACTTGTTGATTGATTAGAAATATCAACTTCAACTTGGATTTCAGGATAAAGCTGATTGAATTGAGTAATGGCTTGAGGTAGGTAGTAAAGGCCAATAATTTCGTTTGCACTAAGCCTTACACTGCCTGCAAGTGAGTAAGTAGAGCCAGAGGCTGTTCTCAAAAACTGTTCTGAGGCTGAAAGCATAGTATTGCTACTTTCCAATAACTTAGCCCCTAAATCAGTAATCTTTAATCCTTGTGTACTTCGTTCAAAAAGCGTGATTTCTAATTTTTTCTCTAGTAATAAAATTTGTCTGCTTAACGTTGGTTGCGAGGTCTTTAGTACTTTTGCCGCTTTCGAGAGGCTCCCTAACTTTGCTACCGCAGAAAAAGCTTGAATGAGATCCCAAGGCAAATGGTTCATTGAATTTCTCTTTAATTTAATTTGGTATAGCTATTATATCAACATACGCTATTCATATATGAATAGCGACAATCAAAATCTTGCTATTCGTTCATAAAAATATGTGAGTATAGTAAGTTGCATATTCAAATTTATTATATTTATATCCAATTAAAAAAGAGGTTTACTATGTTTGTAGGTCATTATGCCGTAAGTTTTGCACTAAGAGCGACTCATAATAAAGCATCATTAGGTGTGTTATTTCTAGCGGTACAATTTGTTGATTTATTATTTTTCGCGATGACCTTTTTTAATATAGAGAGGTTTTCTATTATCGAGAATTATACTGATTCTACCCACTTCAGACTTGATTTTATGCCTTATAGTCATAGTCTCGTTGCCGTTGTTTTTTGGACATTAGCCGCCTTCATTATATTGAAGGTTTTACAGTTTAATAAAAAACAAGCTAAAGGACACTTTTGTCTGTTAATAGCTATCGCAATACTCTCTCATTGGTTCTTAGATTTAATCGTCCATACCCCTGATCTCCCTGTATTTTTAGATAATACATATCTTCTTGGATTTGGCTTATGGAATAATGCAGTGCTTACTTATCTGCTTGAAGCAATACTACTGATCGCTGGTCTTTGCTTTTATCTTAAATCAACTCATAAGTCGGTGCAGAAAATAACACTTTTATCACGGTTTGGCATGCTTGCCTTTGTCATATTGTTGCTGGCTATAAATGTTGTAAATATTTTTGGTCCATTGTCTGTTGAAGACACTAAAACTAGTACAGCAATTTCGGCTATGGTAGCTTATTGTTTATTCTCAATAATTGCATTTTGGTTAGATAAAAAAAGGATTGGGTGATAAGGCTATACCTTTTAACTTCACCAACACATCATTTACACATAACAACATGTTAAATCAAAGAAAATATAGATATCCACTTCCGCTTTGAACAACATTTTAACAAACAATTTTTTACAACTGTAGGTGGCGTTATATGCCCGTAATGGCAAAGTCGATCGCTGCAATAATTTCGTCTCTTAATGGTTCAACTGAACCAATAGGATCTTTGAGTAATTTGGATGACATTGAAGCAATCTGAGGTGTGAGTAAAATATGTCTCCAATTAATCATTGAATTAAGTATGCCCATTGTAAATGGGCATATAACAAGTAACTATAGTGTCAAATCTTAATAAACAATGCATTTTGGCAATTCAATGTAACTGTTCGAGCTACATAAAAAGAGGAAATAGATACCTTATCTATTTCCTCTTTTTTTAACCTGTAATAAACAGATCTGACTGATTACATACTTAAGTTATAGCTTTAAAAAAATAATTAATGAATGCCTTTTATGAAAGCGTCACACGATTCATTAAATTCAGCTTCTTTTACTTCAGACTGTAACTGACAGCCGACTAAATAACTTACACCTTTGGCTTTATTTTTAATTAATTTTTTATCTTTAAAGTTAGCGCCAAAATTCATGTATTTACTGATCTGTTTACCTTCATTTAATAATTCAAAATTGTAAGGTGTTTCTAGCTTGGTAAATTTCTGCCAAAAATCTTTATAACTGTCGCTGGCTTCATCAGCTAAGTCGTAATATTTAGAGATATAAAATACACCATCTTCATTAATATTCGGGCTAAAATCTAATGTGCCCACAGCTAGCTCGTTGGTATTTTCAGGAGTTACTTCCATTGCCACATATAAATTACTGTCGTTAGTCAGTTTTAGTTTTTCCAAGTCACCAGAAAAACTCGCAAGTTCAAACTCAACATTATTCTTATTAATTTCAACGCTTGAGTCATGGAAGTTCTTCGGAAGAAACTTATCAGGTAGTTTTAAAAACTCTTTCCATTCACTTAATTTACCTGAGTAAGACAGCATAATTCTGTGAAGATTGTCGGGATACGCTTGTTTTTGAACTTCAAGCCAAGCGACTGATGTTTGTAATAAGTCGCACGCTACACCTTTTGGAATAGGTAAACAGTAAATCATAATTGCTTGGTCTGAATATTGATCATTCCATGCGGCTGTTTGCCATACTCGACCGTATTTATCAGTGTGTAGTTCTTCGAAAACTGGCTCGCCGTAAGAAGCGATATACACAGGTGTACCTGCAATTTTTCGGTTCCATTGTACTGACGACAAGAAGGTGTCTAAAATGGTTTTCTTGTCTTTAATAAATGAGGCTAATTTAGTGTCTTCTGGCTTTTCTAATATAAATTGGTAGTTACCCAGCATTTTATTATTACTGCCATACGATAGTGACTGGTTTTTAGTGATGGTTACTTCGCGCTCATTTTCAGGGCTATACAACAACCACTCGCCGTTACCGTTAATATCTATAATAGACAGCATATTATCGTTCGGTTGGTTTTTTAAATATTTATCAACATTCTTATGTTTAGGAAATATTTCACTCTCAAACTTAGCAGTAAATTCACCTCTGGCATTAGCAAAGCGTGTGTAAAAGCTTTTTTCTGCCTCAGCTCTTAAATCCATAATATTTTGAGGTAACTTAGTGCTAAATTTCCAGCTGTATCTGTGTCTTTGCAACGACTCGACTTCAGCCAGTTGTGTCATATAAAATTCAGCTTCTTTATCACTAAAGTTAATAAACTCTTGAATTGGTAGCGCGTAATTGAGATTTTCGTTAGATGACTTTTTGGTAACTATACCTACAACTTCACCTGCTAAGTTAAGTAATGGACCACCACTATTACCTGGTGATGCTGCAGCAGAATAACGAATGTTTTTCCATTGCCCGTCTATAGATTCATAAGTAAATGAAGTTAACGAGCCTTTTCTAAAAATAACGCCTTCGCCTAGAGCATTACCAGCAGCATAAACTACATCGCCTTCTTCGTAGTCGTCACTAAATTCGAATTTATGATATTTAGAGGTATCACCTTCAATAGAAAACTGAATAAGATCTCGATAGTTAGAAAACTTTTCAACCTTTTTAATTTTAAATAAGTTACCTTTGTTGTCGCGAACAGCATAGTTTTTTGCGAATAAAGAATAGTTACCAATGTTAAAAACGTGTGCCGCAGACACTAAGGTATTGTCATCAATTAAAAAGGCTGTACCTACACTGTGTTGCTTGTCTTTACGGATATGAAAGGGGATTAAATCTTCAGGGAATTCATCTTTGTAAATAGTGTTGTCTTCTAACTTTAGGGTGACAACTTCAAAAATTCCTTTTTTTAATGTTTTGATCTGACTGGATAATAGCTCTTCTTGTTCGGCATAAGCAGGTAGTGAAATACTCAACACCAAAACCAACTTTAAGATAGTTCTATAAGCTTTATACATTAACTTTATTCCTTTTAGTTATTATTTTTGTCCTGAATCAAAACCTGTAAAATTTTGATAAAGCTTATTTAATATAGCATCAAAAGTATAAATTATTAATGCTTGAATAAATTAACAATAATCGCCGCACAAGTGCATGTATATGATCATTTTTTTATATAACAGATATAAACAATACAGTGCTACTATGCTTTACTTTCATTTAATTAAATTAGCACTCCATGTTAGTTTTAATAACTAAGCTAGACCCATGTTAAGCTTTCCCAAAACCTCCTCTTCAGACGATACCACTTCGCTTTTTGAATCGATTACTAATAATATAGTTGATAAAGGGTATAGCATTCGCCCTTATGCTTTACCCGAGCATTTAGCTCAGCTGTTATTACAACAAGTTACTATTTTAGATGAAGAGAAATTTAAGCCCGCAGGTATTGGTCGTGCGAAAGATCATGTAGTGAATAACTTTATTCGTACCGACGAGATATGCTGGATAACAGGTAAAAGTGACGCGGGCAGTGCTTGGATAAAGTGGACAGAATCATTACGTGTTTTTTTAAATCAACGTTTATTCTTAGGGTTGTTTTCTTTTGAAAGTCATTTTGCTCATTACGCAAAAGGTGATTTTTACAAAAAGCATAAAGACGCTTTTAAAGGTGAAGATAACCGCATGCTATCGGTTGTGGTTTACCTTAATCAATATTGGTTGCCTGATGATGGAGGCGAGTTGGTTATTTACGATAAACAACAATCAACATCAGCTGTAATTGATAACAGTATTATTAAAGTAACGCCAAATTTTGGCACTATTGTGGTGTTTTTAAGTGAAGAATTTCCTCATGAAGTGCTGCCTGCAAAGCGCGACCGATACTCTATAGCTGGCTGGTTTAGATTAAATAATAGTATTGCTAATAATATTGACCCACCTAGCTAAATAGGAAGTTTAGGAGTTGTAAGCTCAAACGATTATTCTCATCAGTAATCATTTGAGCGAATAGGTTTACTAGAGATAGGACTCAATATCAAAGTAACTTACAACTTCGACAAACACCTACAAACCTAACTCAGATAAGCTTGGAAAGTCATCTGGACGCACTGTCCCTTCCCACGTAAACAATCGGTCTTTTTCTTCAATAAGTAAGTCGTTAATACAAGCAAAACGTTTTTGCATTAAGCCGAGTTCATCAAATTCCCAATTCTCATTTCCGTAAGCACGAAACCATTGGTTTTCAGAATTTTTATATTCATAAGCAAAACGCACAGCGATGCGATTTTCAGTAAATGCCCACAATTCTTTAATGAGTTTATAGTCTAATTCTTTCGCCCACTTCTTAGTAAGAAACTCGACAATTTCAGCTCTACCGTTAATAAAAGATGAACGGTTACGCCAGACACTATCTGGACTATACGCCAAAGAAACAGCTTCTGGGTTTCTGTTGTTCCAGCCATTTTCTGCTGCTCTGACTTTTGTTTTTGCACTTTCAGCATTAAAAGGTGGTAGCGGTGGACGTGGGTTTTCCATTATTGTTTCTCCGAGTGTTAATTCAGTTTTAGGTTTAATTGTCTTAAACGTTACAGTTAAGGTTAGGTAAGTCTTAAGTCTAGCCGCAAACAAGGAGACCGACCTGTCTATTGAGTTAGAGTAGACAACTTTGTATACTTACGCAATGCTTTTATTCAAAAGTGTATAAATAAACGGCGAGTAGAGACGTAAAATGTCAGTTGAGAAAGTAAATAATAAACGTACCCAATTAATTGATACCGCACTACAGCTGTTTTATAAACAAGGTATTCATGCCATTGGCATTAATGAAATATTAGCGACATCTGGCATAGCAAAAAAAACTTTATACAACCACTTTGCAAGTAAAGAAGCGTTGATACAAGCCTGTGTAATAGAACGAGACAAACGTTTTATGGCATGGTTTGAGCTGCAATGTAGCCACGCTAATTCGGCCACTGAGTTTATTGAAAAGTTATTTGATGGCTTAGATGATTGGATCAACAATCGTGCCTTAAAAATCGGGTATTTTAATGGCTGTTTTTTTGTAAATACCGCAGCAGAATATGGTGAAACAGAGAGTGAAATTTATCAGTTATGTATGCAGCATAAGCTGAACATTAAGCTATGTATTGAACAGCAACTTGGCTTAGTGGTTAACAATGCCAAAGCATTAAAAGATCTGACTGATTTGTTATTGTTACTTAAAGAAGGCATTATTAATTGCGCGTATGTTATGAACGACAAACAAGCCGCTTTAAAAGCTAAACCTTTAGCTTTGGCGTTTAACCGAATTTGATAACAGGTACTAGCAAAATTTAGACATAAAAAAGCAGCCTTGATGATCACTTCGGCTGCTAAATATATTTGAATGGCAAACTAGCTCAAAACAGAATTAACGCAAAATCACCATAGGTAAGTTTGTTTTTTCCATCATTTTTAACGTATTGCTGCCTAAAAACACTTGTGCAATTTTAGAGCGAGAAAAAGCGCCCATCACTAGCATTTCTATTTTATTTTCAATTTTATAATCCAGTAGAGCATCATAAATATTACCTTCTAAAAAGCTGGCTTTTACTTCAAATCCGCTTTCTATTAATAACTTTTTAGTTTGCTCAAACTTCTCTGCTATAGCGCTTTGCTTATTATTTACTGTTACTAAATGACAAGTTAAATTATGCAGTAATCCACCTTCAATAATACGCTTAACCGCTGTGTCCGCAGTTTCACGTCCATCATAAGCTAGCATAAAGTTTTCAGGTTCTCTAAAGCCTTTATTCGCAATAAGTACCGGAGTATTTACCTGACGAATAATGTGTTCGATGTGTGAACCTAACGCTTTAAAGTTTTTGCCATGGTTTTCACCTGAGCGACCAATCACGATAAAACGAGCATCATCTTCAAGATCACAAATAGCTTCAGTAATGTCACTGTGACGCTGCGTTTTTTCAACCGAGCTACAGTTACTATCAGTTGCAAGCTTACACGCTTGCTCTAACATTTCATTACCTACAGTTAATGCTAACTTGCTGCGCTGTTCATCTAATAAAGACATTTCTTCGAGTAAAGATGAATGTGCGCCTAAGCCAATACTGCCACTTAAATTTTCTACTACAGGCGTATTTACCTTTTCGATAGCATGTAAAAACAGAAGTGTTTTATCGAGCTTATTAGCCACCCAAATACCTGCATTACAAACATCATTTGCATAACCTGAACTATCTACACATGTAATAATATTTTTCATCGTCATGTCCTTTGTTTTTAGTGTCCTGCCATGAACTTTTCAACTTCTTTCGGATCGTTATGTACACCAAACTTATCAACAATCGTTTCTGTTGCTTCGCTCATTCCGATAATTTCTACTTCAGCGCCTTCACGTCTAAATTTAATGACAACTTTGTCTAGCGTTGATACTGATGTTATATCCCAAAAATGTGCGTTAGTTAAATCAATAACAACTTTAGTTACTACTTCTTTAAAGTCAAACGATTCAACAAACTGCTCTGAAGATGCAAAGAAAACTTGACCAATAACTTGGTAAACACGTGTATCTTCAGTAGATTTATCAGTTTTAACTACCATAAAACGACCAATTTTGTTGGCGAAGAATAAGGTTGCTAATAACACCCCTACTAACACGCCCATCGCTAAGTTATGTGTAGCGACTACAACAACAACGGTTGCTATCATAACAATGCTGCTTGAAAGCGGGTTTTTCTTTAAATCGATAACTGATGTCCAAGAGAAAGTACCAATTGAAACCATGATCATTACCGCAACAAGTGCAGCCATAGGAATTTGTTTTATCCATTGGTCCATAAATACAACCATGATAATTAAAAACAAACCTGCAACAAATGTAGATAATCGACCTCTACCACCTGACTTTACGTTGATAATAGATTGACCAATCATCGCACAACCAGCCATACCGCCCATTAAGCCAGCACCAATGTTGGCAATACCTTGACCTTTACACTCACGGTTTTTATCACTTTTTGTGTCGGTTAAGTCATCAACAATAGTTGCTGTCATCATAGATTCAAGTAAACCAACAACGGCAAGGCCAATTGAATAAGGTAAAATAATCATTAATGTATCTAGGTTTAACGGAACATCTGGCCATAAAAAGATTGGTAAGGTATCAGGTAGTTCGCCCATATCACCAACGGTACGAATATCTAGCCCAACAGTCATAGCAACACCCGTTAGTACAACAATACACACCAATGGAGATGGAATAGTTTTGCCTATAACAGGTAAGTATGGGAATAAATAAATAATACCAAGACCTGCAGCTGTCATCGCATATACATGCCATGTAACGTTGGTAAGCTCTGGTAATTGCGCCATAAAAATAAGAATAGCCAGTGCATTTACAAAGCCAGTAACTACTGAACTAGAAACAAAACGCATTAAACTCCCCAGCTTTAAATAGCCGGCAAGTATTTGAAATACACCTGTTAATAAAGTTGCAGCAAGAAGATACTCAAGACCATGATCTTTAACTAACGTTACCATTAACAATGCCATTGCACCGGTAGCGGCAGAAATCATACCTGGACGTCCACCAACAATTGCAATAATAACGGCGATACAGAATGATGCGTATAAACCTACTTTAGGATCAACACCTGCAATAATCGAAAATGCGATAGCTTCGGGGATCAAAGCTAACGCTACAACCATACCTGCGAGTAGATCGCCTCGAACATTAGAGAGCCAATCTAGTTTCATTTTTTCTAACATAAATAACCTTGTAGTATGTTTAACAGCAACGCCTTACAAGCAATGGATGATGAACAGCACATTTATGCTATTCATCTATGCTTTAACGTTTATGTTTTTTGTTTTAATGGTTTATAAAAGCTTTTGTACTAACGTACCCACCGCAGTTACGGTACGAGAATGCCACACTGAATCGAGTGACTTAAAGAAGAGAAATAGTGAGGTTGCATAATCGACAGACCTTACTTTTATTTCAAAAAGTACGAATGTCTATTATACAGTAAATATGCTGAACAATTAAATAAGAACCTATCGATACAAGGCGATTAATAATAGCCTTATTTTTAGCATGCCAGATCATTAACGCTTACAACAAGCTTGGTTTCTTAAAATAAGCTTTTAAGAAATCGATAAGTAAACGTAATTTCTTCGACTCCGCGCCGCCAGGAGGGAATACACCATAAATGTTAATGGCTTTCATTTTGTAATCGTCGAGTACAGACACTAAAGTCCCTTGTTTAATTTTAGGTTTAGCGTCGTATCTAGGAATTCGACCTAAACCATGACCACCTTCAACAAACGCGGTTCGTGCTGCCGCATTGTTTGTTGTGATTGTTCCTTTCATTTCAACACTAAAAGATCGAGAGCCTTTTGTTAGTTCAAGGCTTCCAGATGTTAGTTTGTACACTACCCATTGATGTTTGTTTAGTTCGCTAGGGTGTTTGGGAACACCAAACTTTTCAAAATACGATGGTGAGGCACAAAGGCAAGTATCTAGTGTTGATAACTTAACGGCCTGTAAACCGGAATCAGCTAGAGGTGCTCCTCTTATCGCTAAGTCTATCCCCTCTTTAATAATATTGACTACTTCATCCGTTAACATAACATCAAGTTCAATTTTAGGATAAAGGGTTCTAAACTCATTTAAAGCAGGTACAATCGTTTGCAACCCCACATTTACAGGGCAGGTAATTTTTAATAAACCTACAGGTTCATGTTTTAAGTTTTCAATTTGCTGATTTGCTGCCGTTGCTTGTTCAGCAATGATCCTACAATGCTCATAATACTCACTGCCCGCCTCTGTTAAGGAAATTGTTCGTGTAGAACGGTTCAGAAGCTTTATGCCTAAATGCTCTTCAAGTTTTTTAATATGATAACTCACTACCGCACGCGACAAACCTATACGTCTAGCTGCGCCACTTAAGGTTCCCTGCTCAATAACTTGGGCAAAAACCACCATACTTTTTAACTGTTCAAATGAAATATTCAACACTTACCTCATACTTAACTAAAGACACAACAAGTTAATTCAACGATAGAAGTCTTATTGTGTAAACGAAGTCATTGTATCATTTATTGATACAAAGTTAATCATATTGGCTGCATTGTTAGCTTTAGTTTGCTTGTGTACACTTATCCCAGTTAGAAAATTACTTGTAAAACAACTTAATAAATTAGGAGTTCAAAATGAATACGAAAAAAGTATTAATGGTATTAACATCGCATACTGATTTAGGTGATACAGGTGAAAAAACAGGTTTCTGGGTAGAAGAATTTGCCGCACCTTATTACGCATTTAAAGAGGCAGGATTACAAATTACCTTAGCTTCTCCATTAGGCGGTCAAGCACCAATAGATCCTAAAAGTGAGTTAGACGACTTTCAAACGCCAGCCACTGTAAAATATTATGCTGATGCTGAAACACAAGCGTTAATCGCTAACACAAATGTTTTAGCTGGAATGAATGCTGAAGACTTTGATGCTGTATTTTATCCGGGTGGTCATGGTCCGTTATGGGATTTGGCATCAAACAATGATTCAATTAAATTAATTGAAAACTTCCTTAAAGCCAATAAGCTTGTAGCAACGGTTTGTCATGCTACTGCAGCATTGTTAAATGTTAAAACTAGTGCTGGTGAATATGCAGTAAAAGGCAAAGCAATCTCAGGTTTTACTAACAGTGAAGAAGCCGCTGTAGAGCTTACCGATGTCGTGCCATTTTTACTTGAAGATGAGTTAGTTAAACGTGGTGCAGATTATCAAAAAACTGATGACTGGCATGCTTTTGCAGTACAAGATGCATTATTTATTACTGGCCAAAACCCGGCAAGTTCAGTACTTGTAGCTGAAAAATTACTTAACCAGCTAAGTAAATAGTAATAGAGCCTGAAGTAATAAAACCTATAGTATTACGGTGTTTTGTAGCTATACCTTTAAATAGCTACACCTTTAAATAGCTACACAATCTAGTTTCTAGCTAACTAGCATAGATCAGTTAGCTGTTTCCCCTTTTATAGAGAGATTTTCTCTTATGTTAAATTTTAGCTTTCAAAATCCAACAAAAATTCATTTTGGTGAAGATCAGATTCACCTTATCGCTAAAGAAATTCCAGCTGACGCAAAAGTATTATTAGTATACGGCGGTGGCTCAATTAAAAGTAACGGTGTTTACGATCAAGTTGTAGCAGCATTAGCTGATCATACTTGGTTTGAGTTTTCAGGTATCGAACCAAACCCTAAATACCAAACATTAATGAAATCATTAGAAATCATTAAAAAAGAAGGCATTGATTATTTGCTAGCTGTAGGTGGTGGTTCAGTAGTTGATGGTGCTAAATTTATAGCAGCAGCTGCATTGTTTGAAGGTGATGATCCTTGGGATATTCTCGCTAAGCAAGCGAAAATAGAAAAAGCATTACCACTTGGTGCAGTATTAACATTGCCAGCAACAGGTTCTGAAAGTAACGGTAACTCAGTTGTTACACGTGATGGTAACAAATTACCTTTTGCTAGCGTTTTAGTTCGTCCACAGTTTGCTGTATTAGATCCTAAAGTAACGTTATCGTTATCTGATCGCCAAATAAGTAATGGTGTAGTTGATGCATTTATTCATGTTATGGAGCAATACCTAACTTACAGCGTAAATGGCAAAGTTCAAGACCGTTTCGCAGAAGGCTTACTACAAACCTTGATTGAAGAAGGTCCTAAAGCGTTACAAGCTGAAACAAAAAATGATCTAGAAGTACGTGCAAACATCATGTGGTCTGCCACTATGGCATTAAACGGTTTATTAGGCGCTGGTGTTCCACAAGATTGGTCTACTCACATGATTGGTCACGAATTAACAGGTGGGTTTGGTATTGATCACGCTCGCACTTTATCAATCGTTTTACCTGCGGTAATGAAAGTTAAACGTAAAGAAAAACATGCCAAATTAGTACAATACGCAGAGCGTGTATGGCAGTTAACAGATACAGACGAAGAAGTTAAAATTGATAAAGCTATCGCCTTAACTGAAGACTTCTTCAAACGCATGGATGTACCTGTTCGATTATCTGAAATAGAAATAACAAAAGACCAAATAGATGGTTTGATTGACGGATTAGAAAAACACGGTATGACTGAACTCGGTGAACATGGCGACATTACATTAGAAGTTAGCCGCAAAATTTTAGAAACAGCACTATAGTCATTTTCTTAGGATATAAACGGAAGGAATATCGAAATGAACAAACTTGATAATGTACTTTACACAGCAGAAGTAACAACCAATGGCGGTCGTGATGGATCATCAAAATCAGATGACGGAAAGTTAAAGGTTTCATTATCAACCCCTAAATCATTAGGTGGTGCAGGCGGAGAAGGCACAAATCCAGAGCAATTATTTGCTGCCGGTTACTCAGCTTGTTTTATTGGTGCTTTAAAAGTAGTAATGGGACAAGAGAAAATAGCTTACCCAGAAGATGCTTACATTAATGCAAAAGTTGCTATTGGCCCAATACCTAATGGTTTTGGTATAGCCGCTGAATTAAATATTTATTTAGGCAGTATAGACAAAGACACGGCTCAATCGCTTGTAAAAAAAGCCCATGTTGTTTGTCCATATTCAAATGCAACTCGCGGCAATATCGAAGTGACTTTGAATGTTTTATAAACGGAATATATAAAGGATTAGTAATGACTAAATTAACACAAACTACAGAAATTAACAGACAGATAGTTTTAGCTTCACGCCCTTTTGGCGCACCTACAAACGAAAACTTTGAATTTGTACAAACCGAAAAACCAACACCGAAAGCAGGAGAGATTTTATTACGTACTATTTATCTTTCTCTTGACCCTTACATGAGAGGACGCATGAGTGACGCTAAGTCGTATGCTGAACCTGTTGGGATAAACGAAGTAATGGTAGGCGGAAGTGTTTGTCGTGTTGAAGAATCAAACCATGCTGACTACCAAAAAGGTGATTGGGTTGTATCGTTTGGCGGCTGGCAAGATTACAGCATCTCAGATGGTGTTAACTTACTTAAATTAGATAACAACTTAGCTAACCCATCATACGCTTTAGGTATTTTAGGTATGCCTGGTTTAACAGCTTACATGGGGCTATTAGATATAGGTCAACCTAAAGCTGGCGAAACCGTAGTAGTCGCAGCGGCAACAGGTGCTGTTGGTAGCTTAGTAGGACAAATAGCTAAAATTAAAGGCTGTAAAGTTGTAGGCATTGCAGGCGGCGCTGAAAAGTGTAAATACGCTGTAGACACGCTTGGATTCGATGCTTGTGTAGATCACTATTCAGACGACCTTGCAGAGCAACTTGCTAACGCCTGTAGCGACGGTATTGATGTATATTATGAAAATGTAGGCGGTAAAGTATTTGATGCTGTATTACCATTACTAAACACAAGTGCTCGTATCCCTTTATGTGGTCTTATTTCACAATACAACACAACAGAGTTACCTGAAGGACCAGACAGAATGTTTGCCTTAATGGGTGCTTTGTTAGTGAAACGTATTAAAATGCAGGGCTTTATTGTATTTGACGATTATGGACACCGTTACAATGAATTCAGCGAAGCCATGATGCAGTGGATTGTTGATGGCAAAATCAAATACAGAGAGCATTTGGTTGAAGGTTTAGAAAATACCGTTCCATCGTTTATCGGATTACTTAAAGGTGAAAACTTTGGTAAGTTGGTAATGCGAGTAGGACCTGATAGCTTAAGTTAAATTTGTTTTTATAATGCAAAACATATAAAAACGGTGAGCTTATAGCTCACCGTTTTTTTGTCTTTAATTTAGTTTTTGGCTATTTAGCTAAAACTCAACATCTGCCTTTTTTGTTTTAAACATTTTCAAAATTAAAACAAAGAACAATGGAGCAAAGTAAATAACCAACAATGTTGCAGCAATCATCCCACCCATTACAGAAGTACCAATAGCATTACGTGCATTCGCGCCAGCACCACTACTTATCACTAATGGTGTTACCCCTAATACAAACGCGAGCGATGTCATTATTATCGGACGTAAACGCATTTCACAGGCTTTTACTGTTGCATCAACCATATTCATGCCTTTGTCATACAATTCTTTTGCAAACTCAACAATTAATATGGCATTTTTAGCCGTTAAACCGATAGTGGTTAATACCCCCACTTGGAAATACACATCGTTTTCAAAGCCTCTAAAAGTAATAGCTAACAACGCCCCTAACACACCTAATGGAACCACTAAAATAATAGCAATAGGAATACTCCAGCTTTCATAAAGAGCGGCTAAACATAGGAATACCATAAGTAATGATATGCCATATAAAATAGGTGCTTGATTACCTGCTTCAAGTTCTTGATACGACATACCAGTCCAACTCACTTGAACATCTTTAGATAACTCAGCCGCAAGTCTATCAACTTCTGCCATAGCATCACCCGTACTGTACCCAGGAGCTGCTTCACCTAATAGTTCTACCGCAGAGTTTCCGTTATAACGCATCAACTGTGGTGAACCTCGACCCCAGTGTGATGAACTAAATGCAGATAAAGGCACCATTTCGTCTAGGTTGTTACGAACAAACCAAAGGTCTAAATCTTCAGGTGTCATACGGTATTCAGCATCAGCTTGAATATATACTTTTTTAGAGCGACCTCTGTCGATAAAGTCGTTTACATAAGATGAAGCCCAAGCAATGGATAGTGAGTTATTAATATCACTTATTTCAATACCAAGTACCTTAGCTTTCTCATAATCAATATCAAGGAAGAATTGCGCATTGTCTTCCAAGCCATTAGCTCTTACTTTTTGTAAAATAGGGCTTTCAGCTATTTTTGCTAATAATTGATTACGAATATCTATTAGTTTATCGTGACCTAACCCTCCAATATCTTGAAGATAAAAATCAAAACCAGAAGATTGACCTAGTTCTCTAATTGCAGGACTACTAAACGCAAATACTGATGCCTTTTTATACGTTGAGAAGTTTTTTGTTGCTCGTTCAATTATCGCATTGACTCCGGTAGCTAGTTCCGTTCTTTCAGACCAGTCTTTTAAACCAACAAATGCCATACCTGCATTTTGTCCTCTGCCTGAAAAGTTAAATCCCGCTACGGTAAACACAGTATCAACCGTATCAACTTCATTATCTTCAAAATACTCTCGTACTTCGTTCATCACTTTATTCGTTTCAGCTAAAGTTGAACCTGTTGGTAATTGCACCATTACCATAAAGTCACCTTGGTCTTCACTTGGTAAAAATGAACTTGGCACAACATTGTACAAATAAGCAGCACCACCAAATAATAAAACATAAACTAAAACACAGCGAATAGGACGCAATAACACCTTATTTACAGAGCCTTTGTAGTTCACTAATAACTTGTCAAATAAGCTATTAAATACAGTAAATAATTTGTTTTTAGGTTTTTTATCTGCAGGTTTTAATAACGTAGAACAAAGTACAGGCGTAAGCACTAAAGCCACTAACACTGAAAGTACCATTGCGGTAACAATTGTTAATGAAAACTGCTTGTAAATAACTCCGGTTGAACCCGACATAAATGCCATAGGTATAAACACTACGGCTAAAACCATAGTAATACCAACCAATGCACTTGTGATCTGTTGCATCGATTTTTTAGTTGCCTCTAAAGGAGATAAACCTTCTTCATGCATTATTCTTTCTACGTTTTCTACTACAACAATAGCGTCATCAACTAATAAACCGATAGCTAATACCATACCAAACATGGTTAACGTGTTAATAGAGAATCCTAATACCGACATAACGGCAAAGGTACCAAGTAATACTACAGGTACCGCAATAGTAGGAATTAATGTAGCGCGAACATTCTGTAAAAATAACAACATAACAAAGAAAACTAATACAATAGCTTCTATAAGGGTTGTTACCACTTCACTAATAGAAAGGCGTATAAATTCATTATTATCTACAGCCTTTGCTAATTCTAATCCTTGAGGAAAGCCTTCAGATAATTGAGCCAGCTTTTCGTCTACCGCAATTTGTGTCTCTAAAGAATTAGCACCTGATGCTAAAGTAACCGCAATTCCTGATGCGCCATGACCTTGGAATCGAGGAATAACACTAGAGCCTTCACTCGCCAATTCAACACGAGCAACATCTTGTAAAAGAATTTGTGACCCATCGCTATTAACTTTAACTAAAATATTTTTAAATTCGTCAACCGTAGTTAATAAGCTCTGCGCCGTGATCGTTGCATTAATTAATTGCTCTGCTGCTGCGGGCGTACCACCTAATTGGCCAACAGTTACTTGGCTATTTTGTTCAGATACGGCACTAGATATATCTACGGGCGTTAAGCTGTAGCTATTTAACTTGGCAGGATCTAACCAAATACGCATAGCATAAGAAGGACCAAAAATAGTTACACTACCTACGCCATTTACACGGCTGATAATATCTTTAATACTTGAATTTGCGTAATCTTGTATATCAGCCGTACTGATAGAGCCTGTAGGTGAATAAAGAATAGTAACCGACATAAAACCCGATGTACTTTTAGTAACAGATGTTCCTTGGCTTTGCACTGAAGCAGGTAAACGGTTTGTTACTTGCTGTAAGTTATTCTGTACCTGTACTTGTGCAATATCAGGATCAGTATCCGCACTAAAAGTTAATGTTGTTGATGCGCTGCCTGAAGAATCACTGGTTGATGACATATAAAGTAAATTATCGAGTCCAGTCATACCTTGTTCAATAACTTGTGTAACACTGTCTTCAATTGTTTTTGCCGATGCGCCTGAGTAGGTAGCAGAAATTGTAATCGCAGGTGGAGCAATAGTCGGGTACTGGGATATTGGTAAAGTCATAATAGATACAACGCCAGAAAGCATAATAACTATAGCTAACACCCATGCAAAAATGGGTCTGTTAATGAAGAATTTAGACATAAATTAATCCTGCTCTGTAGTCTGAGATGAATTCTTTTGGGCATTTACTTCATTAGCATCAGTTGTGGTATCGATAATCACTTTTTGATTGTTTTTTATTTTAATTAAGTTACTGATCACGACTTGGTCATTTTCAGTTAAACCTTCACTAACAATCCAACCATTTTTTACTTCGTTACCTAACACTACAGATTTTTTCACTGTTATATTTTCTTCATTAACAATATATACAGACGGTTCGCCTGACTGGCTTCTAACCACTGCTGATTGAGGCACAACAAGATAATTTCGCTCTATGGGTGATGATATATGTGCACGCACATACATACCGGCAAGTAATGTATTTGTAGGATTAGGAATAATGGCTCTAAGGGTTACAGTACCAGTTGAACCTGTTACTTGAGTATCAGCAAACTCTAAATGTCCACTCATATCGTAAGGAGTTCCATCTTCTAAAGTGATAGACACCGCAATAAATAACGGTTCAGGCATATCTATAGTATTGAAGTCTTTCCTTATTTTATAAAGTGACACCGACGATTGCTGCATATCTATATAAACATTAGAAGTTTGAATAATAGTGGTTAAATAACTAGATTGTTCTGCAGTGAGTAATGAACCTTCTGACACTAACGATATACCTACTTGTCCTGAGATAGGTGCTTTAACTTTGGTATAAGAAAGCTGAACATTAGCAGTGTCTAATTCTGCCTGACGAATAGCGACTTCAGCTTTAGCTTGTTCGTACGTTGACTCAGCATCATCGTAAAGGGTTTGACTAGCAAGTTTTTGCTTTAAAAGCTTGGTATAACGAACAGCAATTTTTTCGGCTGATTTCTCGCTTGCTATCGCTTTAGCTAATTGTGCTTCAGCACTTTTAACTGCAGATTCATAAGTGGTAGGATCAATTTGATAAAGCACATCACCCGCTTTAACCATACTGCCTTCTTTATATAAACGGGTTTTTAAAATACCCGTAACTTGCGGCCTTACTTCAGCTTTTTTGAATGCTGCAATACGACCAGGTAATTCTTTAGTTAAACGTAAAAGAGTAGGTGTCATCTTTAGTGTATCAACATGAAGATCAGCCGGTACTTTTTTTTCGGGCTCAGCTTGTCCGCCACAAGCAACTAATATGAACGGAAGTAAAATGTATAAGCTGTATTTAAATGATTTAGCTAGCAACATAAAAAGACCTTAAATTAAAAATAGAATACGTAATATAAAACAAGTATAGCAAGGTTAAGGTTAAGGTTGGGTTAAGCGTTTCTTCTTACAAAGAATTAACTGTAAACAATTGTTTTTAAATTAGTTTCATTACTTATATTGCATAAGATTCAATGAAAAACATAAAGATACAAGAACAAAACAATTTCGGTCGAAATATGCTAAACATAATCACGAAACAGTAGTTTGATTATAAATAAAATATATTTTATCTAATTATTTGAAAATATTAATTTTTGTATAATACTCAAAGCATGCAAATAAAAAATTCAAATATAATCCCCCATCTCACGCTGAACAATTCTGACCCATTATTTAAAATGCTTTTTAATCAGCAATTTAAATATATGGTTGTATTGTCTCCTGAAGGTAACATAGTAGAAGTTAATGAATTGGCTTTAACGCTTCAAGGTATGCCAAAAGTAGATTATGTTGGGAAATCACTTTGGAAATCTCCCACCTGGTGCGACTTTCCTCAGTGGGAGAGTATTTGGAAGCAACGCTTAAGTGACGCAAAAAATCAACAAAACCCCGTAATTACTGAAGATGTTTTTGAAACTGATAGTGGGTCACTGCACTATGCAGAAGTATCAACTACTGCTATTTGTGCAAACGCAAGTCAGCAAGTCTCTGGATATGTTATTCAAGCTGTAGATACAACAAAGCGGCGCCGTATAGAAATTCAAAACCAAAAAAATGAGGCCCGATTAGAGTTTATTCTCAAACAAAGCCATATCGGCCATTGGGAACTTAATTTGATTGACCGAACCTCTTACCGATCTATCACCCATGATAAAATATTTGGTTATGAAACGTTACAAGATCAATGGACCTATAAAAGATTCATTGAACACGTTATCCCGGATGAAAGAGATAACGTAGAAACAAAATTTCAACAAGCTATTAGTAATAAAACAGATTGGAATATAGAATGCCAAATTCTTCGAAAAGATGGCGAAACTCGTTGGATTATCGTTTCAGGAGGTCATTCACTTGACGTCACAGGTCAGCCTACTTTAATGGTAGGCGTTGTTCTTGATATTACTGATTTGAAACAAGCTGAAATTAATAAGTTACATCATAATGCCGAATTAGAAAGCTTGTTTAATGCATTGCCTGATACCTATTTACGCATAATGCCAGATGGAACTATTTTAGATTATCGTACGCAAAACACCATTGAACCGTATAAAAATACTAAAGATTTAGTCGGTAAACATTTACAAGATATTTTGCCAGAGCAAATAGCGATACTCTTTCAATTAAAAATTAATGAAGCCATTAATACAAACCAAGTGCTTGCCTTCGAATATCAATTAATGATCAATAATCAATGCACCCATTTCGAAGCTCGCCTTAATAGAATTCCTCTAAACGACCAGCTTATTTGTGTTATTCGCGATATAACCAGTGAATTTATTTCTAAAAAATCTTTAGATAAAAGTGAACAGTTATTTCGAACCATTTTTGATCAAGCAGCGGTTGGTGTTGCATTGATAGACTTTAATAATGGGAATGTTATTCGTATTAATCAACGATATTGTGAGATGGTCGGTTACAGTTTAGAAGAAATAACGAGTTGCAATGTTTTTCATGATCTAACACACCCTAACGACATCGATATATCTTTAGATAGTCTGAATAAATTACTCAGCGGTGAAATAAGAGAAAGCACAATAGAAAAACGCTACATACACAAAAAGGGACATACAGTTTGGGTAGAAACAACTATATCAGCTACTTGGGAATCAGATGAGCAACCTCAAAGTATTATTGTTGTAATTCAGGATATTAGTGCACGTAAAAAAGCAGAACAAGTATTACAACTATCTTCTCGAGTATTTAGTGATACCCAAGAAGGCATTATGATTATAGACGAGCAACGGCATATTGTTGATGTGAATCCCGCCTTTGTGAAAATTACAGGATATGATCATGAAGAAATTATTGGAGAATCCCCATTAATTTTAAGTTCAGGGCAACAAACACCTCAATTTTATAACCAAATGTGGGAGTCGGTCACAACTCATGGGCACTGGCAAGGCGAAGTATGGAATAGAACAAAACATGGTGAGCTTTATTCTGAATTACTTAATATTTCATCCGTAAAAAATAAACAGAATGAAGTTACTCACTTTGTCGCTATATTTTCCGATATTACGAATATCAAACACCAGCAAGATAAACTCAATTTAATGGCTCATTATGATGTCCTAACTAAGTTACCCAACAGAGCTTTATTTATAGACCGCTTTCATCAATCTATTGCTCATAGTAAACGTACAGGTCATCAACTCGCTATTTGTTTTCTTGATTTAGATAATTTCAAACCAGTAAATGATACCTACGGACATGAAGCTGGAGATAAATTACTTATTGAAGTTGCAGATCGTATTACTAACTGTATAAGAAAAGAAGATACAGTATCTCGTCAAGGCGGCGATGAATTTGCAATATTACTTAACGATATTAAATCAGCATCACAATATGAAATTACAATACAACGTATTCACCAATCGTTAGCTCTGCCCTATTTTATTAATGGTATTCAACATAATATTTCGGCTTCCAGTGGTGTTACCTTATACCCTTCAGACAATGGTGATATCGATACCCTATTACGTCATGCTGATCATGCTATGTACCAATCTAAGTTATCAGGTAAACATCGCTCTCAACTGTATAATCCAGATTCAGACCAACAAATAATCAAAAAAAATCTACAGCTAGAAGAAATTGAACAAGCTTTAATTAAGCGTGAATTTCAACTGTATTATCAACCTAAAGTTAACATGATAACGGGTAAAGTATTTGGCGTTGAAGCCTTAATACGATGGTTTCATCCACAAAAAGGATTGATCCCGCCATTAGACTTTTTACCTTATATAGATGGTACTCCGTTAGAAAGGATGATTGGAGAGTGGGTTATAGATGAAGCATTACAACAACTTGATGATTGGCAAAAACAAGGTATAAGGCTTGAAGTTAGTGTTAACATTTCTTCAAATCATTTGGTTTCTCCGTCTTTTTTTAATTCACTTGAAAAATCATTAGCTGCATATCCTTCTATTAATGCTAAATGTTTACAATTAGAAATATTAGAAAGTTCGGCTTTAGGTGATCTTAAGAAAATTACCGAGATTATCCAAAGGTGTTTAAACCTGTTAGGCGTTAGTGCTTCTTTAGATGATTTTGGTACGGGTTATTCTTCGCTGACTCATTTGAGAAGCTTACCTGTAAGCACAATTAAAATTGATCAAACATTTGTCAGAGATATGCTCGATGACCCCAGTGATTACTCGATCATAGATGGTGTTATTTCTTTATCTAAATCGTTTAAGCGTAGCGTTATTGCTGAAGGTGTTGAAACCACTAACCATGGATTAATGCTTATATGTATGGGATGTGAGCAAGCACAAGGATATGGTATAGCTAAACCTATGCCTGCAAAAGACTTTAACCCATGGTTAAGTAATTATATGCCTAACAAACAATGGCTTAATTTTGGTAATAAGCAACTTAGCTACAAAGAAAGTAGTGTAGAAATATTCAAACTTATTACCGCTCAATGGAAAGATTGTTTTATAAAGAAAATTGTAGCCCCATCTACTGATGTTAGACCTTGGCCTATCATTGATAGTAAGGAATGCCATTGCGGTAATTGGATCCGCTCACATATGCAAGAACAACTATTTGCAAATGAAATGATGCTTCACCTAGAAAGCATTCATAAAGAAATACATGTTATTGCCAAAGCAATGCAGCTTAAATACCAATCAGGACAGAGAGAATCTGCACGAAGTGATTTAACCGACTTCGTAGAAGTATTTAAAATTTTAAATCAAATCACAGAAAACTTAATCAAATAGGTATTAGTCTGTGCTTAACCTGTAGTCGAATAATTAAACATATCTAGTAAACCTAAACAGTCTGGATGAATTCTCACCCACACGGCATTTCAACTAATAATACTTACCCTCATTAGAGTGAAATAACCTTAAAACATAATCGTTTTATTCTTTAACTAAATATTTTGAATAAAACAAAAAAATGCTTGGCAGAATCATCCACCAAGCATATTTTAAATAAAGTTAAAACGCATGTACTGTTTACTTGCTTTAACTAAAAACAGTTACTTTTAAAAGATTACGAAGACTGCTTTTTTAATTTTCTTTCTTCTGAGCGTTGCTTAGAAAATGCTTTGCTCTCTGCTTTTGTAATAACACCGTCACCATCGGCGTCTAACATTGAAAATGTTGGGCGCTTTTCCATTCTTTTAGCGTGTTTAGCATCTTTTGCTGTGCGCACATCATTAAACTCTTGCTCTGAAATTTGACCATTTTCATCAGTATCTAGAGCAGTAAATATTGTACGGTTTCTTTTATTTTTACCTTTATGACCTTTTTTGCCTTTAGCTTTTTTATCCGCTTTATGCGCTACTTTTTTTGCTTCATGTGCTGCATCAAATTCTTGCTCTGAAATTTGACCATTTGCATCAGTATCTAATAGCGCAAACGTAGGGCGTTCAGCAATTCTTTTTGCTTGTGCGGTCTGCTTAGCTTCAATGGCAGCATTAAATTCTTGCTCTGTTATATCACCACTTTTGTCTGCATCCATATGCTTAAAGTGACTACGCTTACCTTTTCCGCCTCGTTTGTTGCCTTTCATCATATCTTTCATCACATCAAATTCAGCTTGAGTGATAGAGCTATTTCCATCGGCATCTATATTATCGAAATACTTAGCGACTTTACCTGTTGCTTCTTCTGCAACGATAACGCCATCGCTGTTAATATCAAGAGTAGAAAAATCAACTTTACCTTTACCATTAGCTGCCATTGCTAATGCACTCGTTGCCATTAATACTGCACCACTTAAAATAAATAATTTTTTCATGTTAACTTCCTTCACTAGTTAGGCTCGTTCTGAGCTGATGTAGAGACTATAGAGAATAATTGTGGAGAGAATATGGAGAAAAAATGGAGTTGTTCAATTTAACTAAAATAAAGCAAGAATTAAGGATGAAACATATTAATGCCGTGTATAGGCATTAATATGAGTAGAAGAGTAACTTACAAAGCAAATTTATAACCAACACCATAAATAGATTGAATACAATCTACTTCAGCATCGACGCTTTGAATTTTTTTACGTAAGTTTTTTATGTGGCTATCAATTGTTCTATCAGTAACAACACGGTTGTCTGAATAGATTTTTGACATAAGTTGCTCTCGATTAAACACTTGATCTTTATGCTGATAAAAATGCAGTAATAAACCAAACTCAGCACGAGTTAAGCTGACTTCTTTACCTTTTACTAACACCTTCATTGTTTTTTCATCAATGCTAAGCACTTGTGCTGTTACTTTTACTTTTACGTCATCAACAGAGCGATGTAATATATTTCTTACTCGTACAACGACCTCTCTAGGACTGTACGGTTTACAAATATAATCATCTGCACCTAACTCTAATCCTATCAAACGGTCTATTTCATCAATTCTAGCCGTTGCCATTACAACAGGCACATTACTAAACACTCGTAGTTCACGATAAATGTCTAAACCATTTTTACCGGGTAACATTAAGTCTAATATGATCAAATCAACATGGTTGTTCTGAACCCAATCAATCACGCCAAGTCCATCATTTAAAATGCTGACACTAAACCCAGATTGAGAGAGGTATTCACCTAAAACTTGAGCAAGTGATTGTTCATCTTCTACTATTAAAATATTCTGCGACATAATAACGCCCTATAACTTATTAACTGATAGCAACGGTATATTGATGGTGATAGTTAACCCGCCTAACTTAGAATGTGTAGCAATCATCTTACCTTGATGAGCTTTTACAATGTTCTCACAAATTGATAACCCTAAGCCTGAGCCCCCACTTAGTCGACTGCGAGATTCATCAACACGATACAAACGATCAAATAACTTAGGTAGCGCCTCATTAGGTACGCCTGGCGAACTATCTTCGATAATGATGTTAAGCTGCTGGTTATCAACTTTCATTACTACTTTTATCTGTCCTGGGGCATCAGTGTAACGCAAGCTGTTTTCCAATAAGTTAGAAAACAGCTGTGTTAACGACTTTTCATCACCTTTCATAAAAATTGCTTGGCTAGAGTCAACGTTCATATGTAGTTGAATACTTTGTTCCTGACAGCGTAATTTGTATAAGCTGCAACTTTTTTTCAGAACGTCCAAAATATCTACTTTCTCTGCCATATTAAATTGCATGCCTGAATCAGAAAGTGACAGTTGATATAAGTCGTTCACTAAATGACTCAGGTTTTGTACTTGGTCGTGTAAGGAATCAATGTACTTAGGCTCAGGTTGGCGAACACCATCTTGCAATGCTTCAATCTCACTTTTTAATACCGAAATTGGCGTACGCAATTCATGAGAGATATCAGCTAACCATTGTTCTCTATTTTCTTTTTGCTGCAATAAACTACAGCTTAATTCATTAAAACGATTAGATAAAACTGACAGTTCATCTTCACCCGTCACTTTAATTTGCATTGTATAATCACCTTGCTGCAATGAGTTTGCAACACTCTCAAGGCGCTTTAAAGGCGTTAATAAGTGTCGAACTAAAAACCATGCTAAAGAAAAAGAAATTAAGGTGAGCCACAGAACTATCCACAAAAAATTACGTTGTTGCTGAGAATAAAAGCTTTCTTCTAATTCACCTGCAATAGCACTGTTCTTTCTCGTTAAAATCCAACCTACCGTTTGTTGCTTATATATTATAGGGATAAAAACTTGTTGATTTTTAGGGTAAGACTTCTCTATTTGAAAAACGCTATTAAAACCTTTATCTAATAAATTAACACGCTTAAGAATACCTTTATTACGCTTAGATGACTTTGGCCCTTTATTACTTTTAAATGAACGTGTAAAAACTTGTGATAAGGCGACCTCCCATTGTTTAAACTCTATTTGTTGCCAGCCAAACTCTTCTGAGTAATAAGGAGAAACTTTCTCTGCAACCAATATCAGTTTTTCTTTTTCGCCTTGATTAATATAATCCTGCAAACCATGATGAAAGCTAGAGTTCACTAACCACATTATCCCAACAAGCATCAAAGTACTGATGAATAATAGTGATAGAAGGATTTTTTTGAACAAGGTAAAGCGCATTTTCAACTCTTTTAAACATCTATAAATTTAGTTAGCCTTACTTTAACGCAAAAATGACATTCGTAAATGCGTTTTTAATTAACCTAGATCTTAAATTTAATTTCTTTGCGCTCACGTATGGCATAAATATTATATAAGCCAATCATTGAAATAAGCTTGAAGTGCATGTTCGACTAACTTGGTTTAGCCTCAACTCAGGATTATAAATTGTATAAACATATGATTAATTTTGTTAACTATGCAGTTTAAATTACTTTATTAGGCTAAATGACTTATCCCGAGCTGAGGTTATTTAATTAAATACCTATTCTTTACGCTTCTTTATAAAATAAAGGGTAATCCCCCCGAAAAATAATCGAAGTCAAAAGTAGAATTTTCTCGTATGCTTAACCGCAGGAGATCATTCATGAAAAAAGCACATTTTAGTGACAGTCAAATTTTAGCCATTTTAAAGCAAGCCGAAAATGGCGTACCTATTCCCGAACTATGTCGTGAACACGGCATGAGTAACTCATCGTTTTATAAATGGCGCTCTAAGTATGGCGGCATGGATGCCTCACTTATGGCAAGAATGAAAGAGCTAGAAGATGAAAATCGGCGCTTAAAAAAGATGTATGCCGAAGAGCGTTTAAAGGCTGAAATCATTACGGAGGCCATGGCAAAAAAGTGGTAAAGGCTTCTGAGCGCAAAGCGATGGCTAAAGTAGCAATTCAAAGCCATGACGTCAGTATTAGCCAAGCATGCCGTGCATTCTTAATCAGCGAAACCTGTTATCGTTATCAGCCTAAACTTAATGACGATAATGAGCTTATCGCCGACTTGCTGTTAGGTTTAGTGCAGAATCAACGAAACTGGGGGTTTGGCTTATGCTTTTTATATTTGAGAAACGTAAAAGGCTATCACTGGAATCATAAGCGCGTTTATCGTATCTATCGTGAACTCGAACTGAATATGCGAATAAAGCCTCATAAACGGCTGAAACGTGAAGTTCCTGAGCCATTAGCAGTGCCCGAAGCGATGAATGAATGTTGGTCGATGGACTTCATGCATGACCAATTATCAGATGGAAGGAGTTGTCGCTTGTTTAATGTGATTGATGACTTTAACCGGGAAGGTTTGGCAATAGATGCTGATATATCATTGCCCGCAGAGCGTGTGATCCAATCACTTGATAGGATCATCGAATGGCGTGGTAAACCTAAACGTATACGTTCTGATAACGGACCCGAATATATTAGTCATAAACTTGCAGCTTGGGCATCAAAACACGATATTGAATTATGTTTCATTCAGCCAGGCAACCCACAGCAAAATGCTTACATTGAACGTTTTAATCGAACGGTGAGATATGATTGGCTAAGCCATTATATTTATCGTGATATTGAAGAATTACAGAACAGGGCCACACAATGGTTATGGACTTATAACCATGAGCGACCTAACATGGGAATTGGTGGTATAACACCAATTCAAAAACGCAAACTAACACAGAGAAAAACGTCTACTTTTGAACTCCATTAAAAATGGGGGGATTACCTGAACATCACGAACACCAACAGGATCATTCGAATAAAAACGCCCGATAACTGGATCATAGTATCGTGCCTGCATATAGCTTAACCCTAAGTCAGTATCAAATTTATGTCCCGTATAACCAACATCATCTTTAGGTGTTTCTATACTTTCTCCAAAAGGGTAATAATGCATTCGATCAGTGACGGTGTCTGATGCATTAGTGGTATAATTACTAACCTACTTCGCTTGGCCCAAAGCATTAAGTTCATGCAAACATAGCTAAATCAAATTATCTGCTCCTTGATATTAGAGCTTATGACTTTTATCACAGCTTAAAAGGTAACCTTGCTTTTTAAAATCATAAAAGATTAAATAAAATACAAGCAGTAAATTTAATATTAAAGAAGAAAAAACAGAAACCCAATATAATAATGGTGATTCAGAAAGAGCTATTGAAATTGCTCTTATTTGAATTTCACCAATTAAAACTGCATCATATAAATATTTACTTCCTCCAAAAAATAGAACTACTCCAAATAAATCAATGCTAGTAAAATTCTTTTTTAATTGTAATTTCATATTATCTCCGATTTCAAGTTAAGGCATACTCACAAATGAGTTAACGTGCTGGCCCATCACCAATTCTATTTCGAACGTCTTGCCACGGTTCTGTTCTTCTTCCATCAGGAGTTTCATTTGGTCTTTTAATTGACTTTTTAGAGTCATTGTTTTCTGATTCTTCATGGGTACTTACAACATCTCCAAATAGATATCCTGCCGATATTGCAAAGATACGCCTTATCCAAGGGGACTTTATTTTATGATGTTCCATCAAACGCTCTGATAATTGTGCACCTGCATTACTCCCTAACCCAGAAAAGGTACCTGTTTGATACAAATCAATAATACTTGCAGTAGTCGATATTATTGTAGGTCGTATTCCACGTCCAAAACCAAAGATTGTACTAACAGCTTTCGCTGGAGTTGTTGTAAAACTCTTTATTTCTCCTTCTTTTAAAACTGTTATCCCACTTTGTTCCAAAGAATGTATCTGATTAGAAGATAGACTTGAAAAAACTTTCATTCCTTCAAATGTTGAATCAAACATAGTCCATGCTGGTTCACTTGCCATACCATTAGGATCTATATATTTATACGGATTATTATTGCCATAAGCATAACGATTAAAGCTATGTATATCACGGAACCCTATCGGATCATTCGAATAGAAACGACCTATAACTGGATCATAGTATCGTGCCTGCATATAGCTTAACCCCAGGTCAGTATCAAATTTATGTCCCGTGTAACCAACATCATCTTAAGGTGTTTCTATACTTTCTCCAAAAGGTTGATAATGCATTCGATCAGTCACGGTGCCTGAAGCATTAGATTCTGCTGCGGTACTCCCTAAATAATCTGCGTGTAAGTAGTTTATCGTACTACCTTTTTTCTTGCTAACTAGCTTATTACCTAAGTAATAATACTCAACATCCTGCTCATCAACCTGCTCATCAACCTGACGGTACATCAATTTTCCATTACTTCCGTAGAAAGAGTAACTAACACCTTTTGAGTCGATAACTTTTACACGTTTATTATTCCCGTCATATAAGTAAGAATTAGTGCCACTTACTACCATTTGATTTGCTGAATTATAAATAAATGTGGATCTTCGAAAACTTCAAGAATGAGTAAACAGGTTTGATAGGCTCTATAGACAAGTAAATGAATTTATTTGTGACTTTTAGTGTCAAACTTTATGAGAAAATTGTCAATAAATTCATAAATAACGAGAATATTAATAGTCGATATTTTAGTTTAACTAGATATTAATTTAACTTATCCATTTGACCAAGCATTAATTTCTTTATCTGTTAATAAATCAACCGTTCTCTAGCCTGAATTAATAAAGAATATTGTGAAATAACATTTATAAGTAAAAAGCACTCACTGCTGTCGATAATATTATTGGTAAAAACCATCACCATTTTCTAAGATATACACTTTTTTTTATCTGGGGTGGTGACATGAATTCTATTGTAAAGGATTGGTATATTGTCTCTGTTTTTGATAGTAATTAGAAAGATCGAATGAGAATAATTCTCAAGTTTCAACGATTAATTTTATTCTTTGTTATCTTCTTTAAACAGTTCTTGCAACATACGTTCTGGGTTTAATAAAAAAGACTTTGTTATCGCATAATGTTCAGTATCTTCATATTTTGTCAGTTCTAAACCTGAGTTTGTAACTTGGTAAATTTGCGCACCAGGGTAAGCTAATAATATTGGTGAGTGAGTAGCTATAATGAATTGAGATTGGAGTTCACATAGCTGATTTATTCGTGCTAATAGTGTCAATTGTCGGGTTGGTGATAATGCAGCTTCAGGCTCATCAAGTATATATAGTCCATGGCCAAAAAACCTATTTACAACAAGTGACATGAACGACTCCCCATGTGATTGTTCATGTAATGACTCTCCACCAAATGAATCTATAACTTTGGGGAGATTTAGATACATAGAACTATCAAGAGGATCTTTGTCGAGCGTTTCAATATTAGTTGCCAGATTAAAGAAACTTTCTGCTCTTAGAAAAAAACCATCCTTAGGGAGACAAAATGATTTACTAAGTCGCAAAAATTCATGAAGTTCTGAATGAGATTTCCTTGTATCAAAACTAAAGTTTTTACTTCCACCTTCTGGATTAAAACCATATGATGTTGCAATTGCTTCAATTAAAGTTGATTTACCACTACCATTTTCACCAATGATAAATGTTACAGGTTCAGTAAATTCTATACTTTCAAAATTTTTTAATGCTAATGTATTAAATGGGTAGGATGAAAAATTCATCATTCTATCGAGTTTTAAAGAAACATTTTGTAAATATGGAAATTTTTTCAATATGTATTCTCCTTAAATACCCATATCAGAGGTCAATTTTATCGCATAGCAACACTAAGACCATACAAATTTATCGTTTGTCCAATGGACTTAATTATCGTATGCAGCATATAGCCTTGAAAAAATTATTAGATATGCGATTGACCTTTTAGATACCCTGCAACAAACCTTGTTACAGGGTCAAAGAAATGATTTAAAACTTCTTCAGTTCAGGAAACTTATAATATATTGGAATTTCAATGCTTGCAGAAATTTCTGCATACGAAGTAATCAAAGATTTAACCATATATTTTCTATCATCTAAATCAAGTTTTTTACTTAACATTAGATCCAATGATTCAATTGATTTTCCTACATTTTTTATTTCAACCAACATTTCTACTGCAAGATCTTTATCGCCTGGGAAAAAATTTTCCATTTTTTCTCGTAATTCTGTCATAAGCACTCCTATTTGAGTTGTGTAACTTTTTCATTCTGAATCCTGTAGTTCGTCTAACCTTTCTTGTGCTTCTCTTGCTTCTTCTTCTTCCCTTTCCTTTTGTTGTCTCCTTCTTTCTAATTCCTCTTCAACCTTTTTATCCGTACATCTAGCAATTGATGCAGGACATATTCTACCACCCTTCTCTACTTCTTCCTCTATACACTCATCTTTTTTACATCGAATAATATCAAGTATTTCTTCATCATTATTCCCGATTATATCCTCCATCCTCTGAATAACATCGTCAATAAAGCCATCTACTCCCTTTGCTATCACTTTATTTCTAGCACCTTGACCAGTAATATCATTCTGGCCAGCTATTGGTATTGCTGATGCTCCTGGACCAGCTATAGCGACAGCGATTTTCCCTGTAGGGTCAGTGTACTTATAGGGGTTATTATTCACATAAGCATAGCGATTAAACGAGTGAACATCACGAACACCAACAGGATCATTCGAATAGAAACGACCTATGACTGGATCATAGTATCGTGCTTGCATATAACTTAACCCTAAGTCTGTATCAAACTTATGGCCTGTATAACCTACATCATCTTTAGGCGTTTCTATACTTTCTCCAAAAGGTTGATAATGCATTCGATCAGTCACGGTGCCTGAAGCATTAGATTCTGCTGCGGTACTCCCTAAATAATCTGCGTGTAAGTAGTTTATCGTACTACCTTTTTTCTTGCTAACTAGCTTATTACCTAAGTAATAATACTCAACATCCTGCTCATCAACCTGACGGTACATCAATTTTCCATTACTTCCGTAGAAAGAGTAACTAACACCTTTTGAGTCGATAACTTTTACACGTTTATTATTCCCGTCATATAAGTAAGAATTAGTGCCACTTACTACCATTTGATTTGCTGAATTATAAATAAACAAAAACACTACAGTTGAATTATTTTCATTTATTTTAGAGTATTTGCTTTACTTTAATAGAGTACTTGCTCTATACTTCACTTGCTCCTAACGGACAGTTTATTGAATTCTAAGTTTTCCCCAAAAAACTTATTACTTTGAGCCAATATTAAGATATTGGCTTTTTTTTTGCCCAAAATTTACTACGTACATTTATTTTTTATTTTTTTCATACTTTCTCCCTTAAAGCAGATCAAAAAAAAGCCCTGTAACAAGGTTACAAGGCTTTAGCTAAAACGTTATTGTTAACTTATTTAAGAGTTAACTCTTTCAGCGGTTTTTATTCTTCAATAATTTCGTTTTCTGCAAGTTCTTCTATGTTTTCGTCGTCAAACCAAGCTTGGATAACTGCAGTAGCTTGGTCTGAACCTGTACGTTTTAACGATGAAAAAGCTTGAACAGTAATGTCAGCATTTAAATCTTTTAATGCTTTTTTTACTTTAAGAACTTCTGTGCTGCGTTGACCTTGTGATAATTTATCACATTTGGTTAACAAAGCTAAAATAGGTAGTTCACTATCAACTGCCCATTGAATTAAGTCTTTATCTAAATCTTTTAATGGGTGACGAATATCCATTAAAATAACTAAACCTTTTAAACATTGGCGCTTTTCTAAGTATTCGCCAAGGGCTTTTTGCCATTTAATTTTCATTTCTAATGGCACTTTTGCAAAACCATAACCCGGTAAATCGATTAATCGTTTGTTTTCTGCAATTTCGAATACGTTAATTAACTGAGTTCGACCAGGAGTTTTACTGGTTCTAGCTAAGCTTCTTTGGTTCGTTAGGGTATTTAATGCGCTTGATTTACCTGCGTTAGATCGACCAGCAAATGCGACTTCTATTCCGCTATCATCAGGCAACCGACGAATGTCTGGCGCGCTAAGTGTAAACGTCGCTCTATGTAAATTTATGCTTGATGATGACAAAATAGTTTCCAATAACAATAATAATTACCTCATTATATCTTTTTTTTTTCTTTTATAAATAAAAAAACTCATAAAAAATCACCTTATTTTTACTAAGCTTATTACACGCCGCGATATTTTGTGTAAAATACTGCCAGTTTTTATATACATTTTTTTTAATTAGGCAAATTCGCTTAGTTAAAGACGAGAAGAGATCTTTTCAAATGAAACGTTTTATTTTTTCTATATTAGTACTATTTACAGGAATGAATGTTGCTGTTGCCGCTGGAGATATTGAAGCTGGTAAAGGTAAAGTAGCTTTATGTGCTAGTTGTCATGGCGCTAACGGTATTAGTGCAAGCGATGCTTACCCTAATCTTGCTGGCCAACATGCTGACTATATTGTAAAACAGCTTAAAGCCTTAAAAAACAGTACTGACCGTAGTGATCCTGTAATGGGACCTATGGCTGCTGGTTTGTCTGAACAAGACATGATGGACATTGGTGCTTACTACAACAGTTTACCTCGTACAGCTGCTGAATCTAGTACTGCTGGTAGCGATTCAACGGCAAGTGCAGCTGCTCCTGCTGCGAAATATGAGCCTGACGCTATTGCTGGTAAGAGCTTGTATGAATTAGGTGATGCTTCTCGCGCTATTGGTGCTTGTATTGGTTGTCATGGTAAAGATGGTAACAGCGATGTTCTTATCTACCCTAACCTTGCTAAACAGCATCCTGAATATATTCAAAAGCAATTACATAATTTTAAAGCTAATGAGAATCGTGCTAATTACCCAATGAATCAATTTGCTGGTCAAATGACTGATGAAGAGATTTTAGATATTGGTGCTTACTTAGCTGACACTCAAGCTTTAGCTAATGTTAAACCGAAGAAGGTTATTGCTGTTGCAATTACTGCTGAAGTACTTGCGGGTGAAAAGAAAGCTGCAACTTGTGCTGCGTGTCATGGTCCAGGTGGTAATAAACCTATTGCTGACTATCCTCGATTAGCGGGTCAAAGCTCTCAATACCTTGTTAAGCAATTAACTGAATTTAAAAGTGGCGTTCGTGTAAACGCGGTAATGTCTGGAATGGCTGCTGCACTTTCTGAACAAGATATGATTGAATTATCAGCTTACTTTGCTGCTCAGAAACCTCTTGCTGGTAACGGTAAAGGTTCAGACACAGGTAGCAAGCTTTATTACGGTGGTAAGGTTAATCACGTAAACCAAGCTATTACAGCTTGTGTTGCTTGTCATGGTGCTACAGGTAAAGGCATGGCTAAAGCAGGTTTCCCTTCATTAGCTAACCAAAGTGTTGAATATATTACTAGCCAGCTTAAACAGTTTAAATCTGGCGTCCGTGCTAACGATAAAGCAAACATGATGCGTGATATCGCTATAAAATTATCAGACAATGATATTGATGAATTAGCGCAATTTGTTGCAACATTAAAATAACCTTTTAAAGGTCCAATAAAAAACAGCATTTAATATGCTGTTTTTTTTTGCTTTAAATTAACAAGTTATTTACTTACGTGCCTTTTTCACGCCTAAATAGCTGATCTTAGTTGTTATTTATCTGCTTGTTGATACTATCAATTTCTTATCTATACTTATTATTTTGTCACGGGGAATTTACTGTTGTTTAATAAGCTATTTACTCAAATAAGATTTTTACTGATTGGTTTATCTTTTTTTGCTACTGCCTTTACTGCAAACGCCAATAATTCCCTTAAGATAAATATTCTTGATGTTAATCAAAAACCATTAGAAAACATGGTGGTTTATGTTGAACCTGTTGATCACCAAATTACTCTTAAAAACTCTTCAACATTAGAAGTGGGTCAGAAAAACAAATCATTTATTCCTTACATCAGTGTTATGCAATTAGGTAGTGACGTAAGATTTAATAATCAAGACAACATTACTCATCATATTTATTCTCCTGTGGGTGATAATAAGTTTTCAGTAAAAATTCGCTCTGGTGAGCAAATTATGAAAACTGACTTTACTACCGTTGGCGATGTTTCAATGGGCTGTAACATTCATGACTGGATGAGTGGTTATATGTTGATTGTTGATACGCCTTTTTTCGCTAAGTCAGACGAAAATGGAAGTTCAGAAATAATTATAGATAAACCAGGTCAATATAAAGTGGTTGTTTGGCATCCTCAAATGGATGAAACCGACAATCGAATAGCTAAAACAATTAATGTGAATAGTGCAACGGAAGTGTCTATGCAATTGTCTAAACCTATGTTTGACATTCCTACGCAGCAAAACGAAGACGACTTCGATTTTTTGTCTGATTACTAATTAATAAGCGAAGGTAAAGTATTAGTATGAAAAGCTTAAAAACTAAAATTTTTCTATTTTTTGTTCTGTTGTTATTACTAGTTCAGTCCATTGCATTATGGACTTTAGTAAAAGGTAATGATGCTCAAGAACAACAAGAAATTAGTAATAGGCTAAACACTGCTAAAACCATTTTTACTGAACAATTTAACAGCCAACGTGATTACCTAGCAGCCTTTGCTGAAACAGCCGCAAAAGATTACGGCATTAAAGATGTATTTGAAGGCGACACCCGCAGTTTATTATTTGCTTTAAATAACCACCGTAAACGCATCAATGCAGATCTAGCGATGGCGATTTCGGCAGACAATATTATAACAGCTCAATTACAAGTTGCTCGTGTAGATGATGCTAAAACCAAAGTGCAAAAAGGCTCTGAATTAGGCAAACTATTTAAGCATACTGAGTGGCTAGAAAGCCAAGACAAAGCCCACCTTTACATGCTTGATGGCACCTTATACCAACTCAGTTTATCGCCTCTAACGGTTGGTTCTTCTACTATTGGTTGGTTAGCCTTTGGTTTTGAAATAAACCAGGCATTAGCAGATCACTTTTTAGAAATAACTCACTTACAAGTAGACTTTATTCTTAAGCAAAACAATGAATGGCTATTAATTGCTTCGTCAAACCCGACAGCAGATATTAACTTCGCCAGAAATATTGTTGAAGGTAAAACACCTGAAGAATACATAGGTATTGGTGAGTTAATTACTGAATTCGACAACCAACCATTTGGTTTAGCTATGTATGCGTTACGAGCTGACATTGTTGAAGTATTACAAGAACAATGGTGGCAGTTTCTGATGCTGACTTTCATTACTTTATTACTGTCTTTAACTAGCGCTTACGTGATTGCATCTTCAATAACTAAGCCTATTAAACGTTTGGTACAACAAGCTAAGATGATCGCACAAGGTGATTATCAACAAAAAATCGATTTAACCGACAGTGGTGAATTAGGGCAACTTGCTAACGAATTTAATGTTATGCAACAAGCCGTTCTTACGCGTGAGCAAGAATTGACTCACAGAGCCAATCACGACCCGTTAACTGAGCTTCCAAATCGAAATGTTCTTGTTAAAACATTGAATCAACTGATTAACGATAAAAGCAGTTTTCTGTTATTTCATATGAACTTAAGTCGTTTAAAAGATGTAAACGAGACGCTAGGTCATGATGTAGGTGACTGGCTTATTCAACGCACAGCAGAACGTTTATCGAAATTATCCAAGTTTAATATACTTTGTCATCTTGGCGGCGATGAATTTATTTTATTATTTGAAAAACAGAATGAGCACTCAATTTCTGGGTTGGTAAGCAACATTAATACCTCGCTAGAAAATCATTGTGATTACGATGGTATTAATCTTCAACTGCAAGTGCGTATGGGTATTTCATCTTTCCCTGAACATAGTGATGTTGATAAAACACTACTACAAATGGCAGATACCGCTTTACAAAGCGCACGTAAAAGCAATGCTAACTACCTTTGCTACGACAAATCGTTAGACGTAAATAGTGTTGAACGCTTAAACCTTATTAACGATTTAAAACACGCAATTTCAGACAACCAATTAGAACTTCATTATCAGCCTAAGCTTGATCTTAAAACCAATATAGTTACTCACGCTGAAGCTTTGGTACGCTGGTATCATCCTACATTAGGTATGATCCCACCTGACAACTTTATTCATATTGCAGAACAAACAGGCCAAATAAATAAGCTAACACAATGGGTTGTAGCTACAGCACTTAAACAATCAGCGAGTTGGCGAGCAGATGGAATAGACCTAAATATAGCAGTTAATATATCAGCTGAAGATTTAAAAGAGGCTGACTTTTATCGCTTTATTCGTGATGAGATTACTGCCAATAATGTACCTGAAAACAAGGTAACTTTAGAGGTCACTGAAAGTGCGGTTGTTGATAACCCTGAAGAAGCCATTAAGTTATTACAACGCTTTAAAGATGCCGGTATCAAAATATCTATAGATGATTACGGCACAGGGTATTCGTCATTAGCACAATTAAAACAACTGCCTGTACATGAACTGAAAATAGACAAATCTTTTGTGCAACATTTGCATGAAGATGAAGACGATAGAATTATTGTAAGATCTACCATCGAATTAGCTCATAACATGGGTTTATCTGTAGTATCAGAAGGCATAGAAGACGATTTCGCCTTACGTTGGTTAGCAAAACATGGCTGTGAACTTGGGCAAGGTTATTTTATTAGCCGACCTAAACCGACGAATGATTTTACAACTTGGATGAAAGAACAATTGTCATCTAAGTCTGAACAAGGTTAAACCGTGCAAAAATACTTTGCTGCCCTATTACTCCTGCTAAGTTTACCGATCGCTAACCCGATCCAAGCCTTTGAATTAGAAGTAAACTTTCATGGTTTGATTGATTTAAGAGCCACAGTAACCGATTCGTTAACCAGTTATACTAAAGGTGGGTACGGAAAGTTCGGCTCTGACGATGGTGAAGAACTCACTCTTTCTCATGCTGGAGGGCAATTAACACTAGCTTGGGATAATGGTATTAGCGCACATATTGTTACTAATGCCTACAATAATAATGGCGACTTTAAGTTAGGGCTCACCGAAGGTTATTTAAAATACTCAGGCTTACCGAATGCTTCAGGCTATCGCTGGCAAACTAAACTCGGCGTGTTTTACCCTAAAATATCTCTCGAAAATAATGCATATGCTTGGGCGAGTAAAAATACATTAAATTCATCAAGCTTAAATACTTGGATTGGTGAAGAAGTTCGTGTGTTGGGTAACGAAGTAACGTTAACCCGCTTGGGCAGAATTAATAACAACTCGTTTGATTTATCCCTCAGTCTAAGTGCTTTTGTTAATAACGATCCGTCAGGTAGTATGTTGTCGTGGCATGGTTGGACAATCAGTAATCGACAAACTTTATATTACGAAAAACTTCAGCTACCTGGATTTACAGCGCGAGCAGATGGCTACGACTTATCTGAGCAAGCTTCAAGCTCAGACCCTTTTTTAGACGTAGACGATAGAATTGGCGGTCATGTTCGAGCTGAAGTTAAATTCCATAAAAAAGGTGCTATTTCTGCAGGCTACTACAACAATAATGGCAAACCTTATATTGTAGAAAATGGTCAATACGCATGGAAAACACGTTTTGCGCATATAGAGCTTAGTTGGTTACTTCCTAAGGGCATTTTGTTAACCAGTCAGCTTTTAAAAGGTGACACACTAATGCAAAACCCTGAACAAATGGATGTGGTAAATAACGATTATACTAATGGTTATATTGCCTTATCTAAACGAATAAAAGCCCACAGAATTACTTCACTTATTGAGCGCTTTAATGTAAAAGATAATGATTCAACCGTAGGTGACGATAACACTGAACGCGGAAAAGCATTTACCTTAAATTACACCTACCGACTTTCAAAACCTTGGTTTTTATCTACAGAATTTACTTGGCTTGATAGCTACCGTCCGGCACGAAGTTATACCAACGATCCGATCAATTTAACTGAGCGCCAACTTAGCTTCTCAGCACGCTATTTTTACTAATTTTATTGAATATACATGGGAATATATTTAACAATCATAAAATTAGTGTAAAATGCGCTCATATTCCCTTATTTAACCCATGACACGCTAAGTACTAGCGTTAACCTGAGAGTCATTTATGAAAAAAATACTTTTCACACTATTATTAGGATTAGGCGCATTAAATACAGCATCAGCTGTTGAAGGCGACGCTGAAGCTGGCAAGAACAAATCAGCTATATGTGCAGCATGTCATGGTGTAGACGGTAATAGCGTAGTTACTATATATCCAAAAATCGCAGGTCAAAGTGCAGCTTACATCGCTAAACAACTTGCTGATTTTAAATTAGGCATGTCTTCAGGTGGTAAAGAAGGCCGTGCAGATCCAGTAATGGGTGGCATGACTATGGCTTTATCTGAGCAAGATATGGCTGACTTAGCGGCTTACTTTTCTTCACAAAAGCAATCAGCTGGTACAGACACAAGTAATGAAACGGGTAGAAAATTATACCTAGGTGGCGATTCTTCACGTGGTATTACTGCATGTGTTGCTTGTCATGGCATTACAGGTAAAGGTATGGAACAAGCTGGCTTTCCTTCAATTGGTGAGCAAAATGCAGCTTACATTCAATCTCAGCTTGAAAAATTCCGCTCTGGCGCACGTTCAAATGACAAAGCTAGCATGATGCGTAACATTGCCATGAAGTTAGAAGATGCTGACATTGAAGCATTAACGCAGTTTATCGCCTCTTTAAAGTAAGTTATTGCGTTGAGATAAGTATCTCAGTGTAAATTATTATCAAAGCCACTATTTGCTAGTGGCTTTTTTATTGCCTAATACTTTATAACCTCGCCTGTGATAATTTCACATCAATGCATTAGCGTTAAATATGTAACCACTTGATAAGTAAACCTCTTTTATAACTTGTGTACTATTTGATTTTTCACCTACAATTAAGTTAAGTACAATCATAAACTTGAATATTAGGTAATAACATGAGTAATTTAGGGAATGAAATAACTTTCTTACCAACAGAGCAATTAATATCAATCACAGATTTAAAAGGTGATATTACGTATGTTAATGACGATTTTTGTCGTATTGCGGGTTACTCAAGAAAAGAATTGATTGGGCAACACCATAATATTGTTCGCCATTCAGATATGCCAAAACAAGCTTTTGCTGATTTATGGTCTAAATTAAAACGCGGTGACTCATGGCGAGGTATGGTAAAAAATCGTTGTAAAAACAATAACGATTATTATTGGGTAGATGCTTACATTACTCCCGTTTATGAAAATAATACTATTATGGGTTATCAGTCAGTACGTACTTGTCCAACTCAAGAACAAAAGTCTGCAGCAACAAAACTCTATAAAGATCTTAATGCTGGAAAATCTTTAGCTGAGTTCTCTCTTAATATCTCATTAAAACGCATACTCGCTGCGATTATTGTATTAGTGAGCACTGCATTTATTGCGCTAAATTTTGGCATGTTGGCAGCACTTATTCAGTTTACTACCTTTGTTTTATTTATTCTTGTTTTTACCGAAGAATTAATCATATTACCTGGTTATATCAAACAAATTAAAAACAAATACGATAGCCCATCTCGCTTGCTGTTCGCAGGAAAAGGAATGGCCGCTTTATTAGAATATCCTTCGTTATTACAACAAGCCAAAGTACGAACTATATTAGGGAGAAGTAGAGATTCAGGTGTATTTGTATCTCAATTGGCATCAGATTTATCCCAAAATTCTGAACAAACATTAGCGGGCTTACTTGAAGAAAATAACCAATTAGATCAACTAGCAACTGCGATCACCGAAATGAGCGCTACAATCAGTGAGGTGAGCAAAAACACCAACGATGCTCATGACAAGGTAGTAGATATTGTCCAAGAATGTGATCACTCAATTAACACCATGGATGACAACGAAGTAAAAATTAATAAGCTTTCACAAGAAGTCGGAAGTGCGGCAGAAAGTGCACAGGGTTTAGTTCAAGACGTTGATAACATCGCTCATATAATGGCCGAAATTACAGGTATAGCAGACCAAACTAATTTACTTGCACTTAACGCAGCAATTGAAGCTGCGCGAGCTGGTGAACAAGGTCGAGGCTTTGCTGTTGTAGCCGATGAAGTAAGAACTTTAGCCAGTCGAACACAATCAGCGACTGAGCACATTAGTAAGTCTGTAATCACTTTACAAAACACCTTAGCGTCATGGAGCGATATTATGTTGCTCAGTCGAGACAATGCTAATCAATGTGTAGTTAGCACTAGTGATACTAAATTACGCATGAACAACATAAAATCTATGATAGATAACGTAAGTAATATTACTGCACAAATAGCTACAGCAGCTGAAGAACAAAGCGTTGTTGCTGATGAAATTAATAAAAACATTTATACCATTGAAAGCATTTCAAAACAAAATACAGAAAGTGCTGAGCATGTGAATGAAAATAGTACTCAGATGAGTAAAAGTGCTGATGAACTAGAAGGGTTAAGTTCTACATTTCGTTAAATAACCAGAGTTCAGGTTAAATATAAATAGGTAGCTAATCGACTAGCTACCTTATTTTCAGAACTTGCACTGCTCCCTATGATTATTTCATCCTGTGGCCTTTCAAGATGTTAATTGGAGTGAGAGTACAGAATATGGAGATACTTAGTTACAGGCTACTACTTGAAAAAACTCGTACGATAAGTAATATTATTGTTATTAATTATTCGCCATTGAGCTCCCATGAAATTTAGTATTTTTATCGTCCTTTTAATATCTTTCGCCAGCCAAGCCGTTGAGTTAAAAGCTCGAGTTACTGATTTAGAGCAACCTACCGATATCAAGTTTTTCCCTAACTCCAGCGAGAAATTGTTAGTTGCGGGTAAAGAAGGACAACTCACCTTCACAGACTTATCAAAAAATAACACCTATTTGGTATATGACTTTGATGTAAAAAGTGGTTCTGAAATGGGGTTATTAGGTTTAGCATTTCATCCTTCTTATGCTGAAAATCAAACTAAAAACAACTTTCTATTTGTTAATTACTTTCCTAAAAAAGGTGAACGTAGAACACGTGTTTCAAGATTTTCACTGAACAAATCAGGTAAAAGCTACAATTTAACCAACGAAAAGATCATCCTAGAAATAGAACAACCTTACGGTAATCATAATGGTGGTCAAATTATTTTTGGTCCTGATGGTTATTTATATATTGGTATGGGCGATGGCGGCTCAGGTGGAGATCCTAAAGGACATAGTCAAAACACTAAAACACTTTTAGGTAACATGTTACGTATTGATATAAACACCACAGATGATATTCCATATGCGATTCCACAAGATAATCCTTTTGTTAAACAAGCGAGCTTTGAACCAGAAATTTGGGCTTATGGTTTAAGAAACCCATGGCGCTTTTCGTTTTATCAAGGTGCTCTTATTGCTGCAGATGTTGGACAACATAAATACGAAGAAATTTCGATAGTAGAAAAAGGTCAAAACATGGGTTGGAATACCATGGAAGCAACACATTGCTTTAAACCTAAAAAGAATTGCGATACCACAGGCTTAACCCTACCTAAATTAGAATATGGGCGTGACCAAGGCCAATCGATTACAGGAGGTTATGTTTATCAAGGCGAGCTAAATACTGAACTAAAAAGCCACTACATTTACGGTGACTTTGTTTCAGGAAATATTTGGAGTGCTGAGTACCCGTCTTTCACATCACCAACTAAATTACTATCTAACCAAGGCAACCTTTCAACCTTTGCAATAGATGCCAATGGCGAAATTTACGTAGCTGAATTTGGTAAAGGTGTTGTTTATCAGTTAGTGCCTTAGAACACAAAGTAATCATGGCTATGATTAGAGCTAAGTAATGGGCAATAACTTAAACTACCTTTCTAGGTATTAAAGCTTAATTAAATATAATAAGTAGCTAAATAACAGTAAGTTTTGGAAGCTCATCTAAATCTATGAGCACTATGATACATAAAGCAAGCGTTTCTTAAAAACTCAGTCCAACATTATTAAAATAATTTACAATAAGCTTCTAACTTCTCGAAGCTTTAATATAGTATGATCTTAAAAACATTTATCATAAGTAATTGTTTTAGCTCATTCACAACACATTTTTCTATTCAAATAGGAGATCATTCTTGAATAACTTTCTTTTTTACATATCGCAAGATTATAGTTTTGCTATATTGCGCCCTCTTCAAGAAATATTGTTAGCGAGAGGAGATAAAGTAAGTTGGTTTATTGAAGGTGCTAGAGTAACTAAAAGCTACTTTAGCCAAGAAGAATCTTTAATTGATACGGTAGCGGAAATCTTTGATTACGCCCCTGATGTAATCGTTGCACCTTCGAATAGCATACCTAGTTTTTTACCAGGGTTAAAAGTTGCAGTTTTTCATGGCTTTGATGCAGGAAAACTGGACAACAGAGGTAATAATGATCATTTCAAAGTACGTGGATGTTTTGATCTTTATTGCACACAAGGCCCTAACACAACGGATAAATTTAAAGAACTTCAGCAGAAATATGGACATTTTAACGTGATCGAAACGGGTTGGTCTACGTTCGATAAATTATTTACCCCAACGTTAGATACAAAAGAAAATAAACGTCCTACGATCTTTCTTGGTTCTACTTTTAGTAAACGACTAACTCAGGCAGAGTATATATTTCCACAAGTTAAGCTATTAAGTGTAACTATGGATTGGAAATGGATAGTGTCGCTACACCCAAAATCTGACCCTAAAGTTATTGAGCTATATAAAACAATAGAAAATAAAAATTTACACTATGAAGCAACTGATGATCTTATTCCTATATTGCAAGAAGCAGATATCATGGTGGGTGATACCTCTTCTGCTTTAACAATGTTTATGATTCAAAATAAGCCAGCAGTAACAGTTAAAAATATAAATGCACAACCTCATCTACTAAACATTAATGATTCAAGTGACTTAAAATCAGCTATTGAAACAGCATTATCGTACCCACAAGAACTGATGCAAGAGATCTCAAATTTTAATGCACAAACACACCCTTATACTGATGGGAATTCATCTAGTAGAGTTATCAAAGCAATAGATGATGTCCTTGCAAATAAGTATCCTTTAAATAAATCTAAGCCTTTAAATATATTAGCAAACTTAAAATTCAGAAAACGTTTGAACTACTGGCGTATATAAATTAGTGGCTTAGTAATTTTCGAAATAAAGCAACTGACGCCTCAGCGTTTTCAGCTTCGGTGATCGCGGTTACTACCGCAATACTATAAACGCCTGTGGCTAAAACTTCGGGCGCTCTTTCATGATTAATTCCACCAATGGCAACAACGGGAATATCTGTAGCTAAATTTAAGATATCCGCTAGATTTGCGACACCTTGAATTTGCCCTGTCATGTTTTTTGTTTTAGTAGGATAAATCGCCCCAATAGCTAAATAAGATGGTTTTAACTGATCAGCTAATAAAAACTCGTAACAACCATGGAGTAATATTATGTTAGTAAGTAGTGACGATGCTAATCAATGTGTAGTCAGTACTAATGATGCTAAATCACGAATGAACAACATAAAATCTATGATAGATAACGTAAGCAATATTACTGCACAAATAGCTACAGCAGCAGAAGAACAAAGCGTTGTTGCTGATGAAATTAATAAAAACATTTATACCATTGAAAGCATTTCAAAACAAAATACAGAAAGTGCTGAGCATGTGAATGAAAATAGTACTCAGATGAGTAAAAGTGCTGATGAACTAGAAGGGTTAAGTTCTACATTTCGTTAAATAACCAGAGTTCAGGTTAAATATAAATAGGTAGCTAATCGACTAGCTACCTTATTTTCAGAACTTGCACTACTCCCTATGATTATTTCATCCTGTGGCCTTTCAAGATGTTAATTGGAGTGAGAGTACAGAATATGGAGATACTTAGTTACAGGCTACTACTTGAAAAAACTCGTACGATAAGTAATATTATTGTTATTAATTATTCGCCATTGAGCTCCCATGAAATTTAGTATTTTTATCGTCCTTTTAATATCTTTCGCCAGCCAAGCCGTTGAGTTAAAAGCTCGAGTTACTGATTTAGAGCAACCTACCGATATCAAGTTTTTCCCTAACTCCAGCGAGAAATTGTTAGTTGCGGGTAAAGAAGGACAACTCACCTTCACAGACTTATCAAAAAATAACACCTATTTGGTATATGACTTTGATGTAAAAAGTGGTTCTGAAATGGGGTTATTAGGTTTAGCATTTCATCCTTCTTATGCTGAAAATCAAACTAAAAACAACTTTCTATTTGTTAATTACTTTCCTAAAAAAGGTGAACGTAGAACACGTGTTTCAAGATTTTCACTGAACAAATCAGGTAAAAGCTACAATTTAACCAACGAAAAGATCATCCTAGAAATAGAACAACCTTACGGTAATCATAATGGTGGTCAAATTATTTTTGGTCCTGATGGTTATTTATATATTGGTATGGGCGATGGCGGCTCAGGTGGAGATCCTAAAGGACATAGTCAAAACACTAAAACACTTTTAGGTAACATGTTACGTATTGATATAAACACCACAGATGATATTCCATATGCGATTCCACAAGATAATCCTTTTGTTAAACAAGCGAGCTTTGAACCAGAAATTTGGGCTTATGGTTTAAGAAACCCATGGCGCTTTTCGTTTTATCAAGGTGCTCTTATTGCTGCAGATGTTGGACAACATAAATACGAAGAAATTTCGATAGTAGAAAAAGGTCAAAACATGGGTTGGAATACCATGGAAGCATCACATTGCTTTCAACCTAAAAAGAATTGCGATACCACAGGCTTAACCCTACCTAAATTAGAATATGGTCGTGACCAAGGTCAATCGATTACAGGAGGTTATGTTTATCAAGGCGAGCTAAATACTGAACTAAAAAGCCACTACATTTACGGTGACTTTGTTTCAGGAAATATTTGGAGTGCTGAGTACCCGTCTTTCACATCACCAACTAAATTACTATCTAACCAAGGCAACCTTTCAACCTTTGCAATAGATGCCAATGGCGAAATTTACGTAGCTGAGTTTGGTAAAGGTATTGTCTATCAGCTTGTGCCTTAGAGACATAAATCGTCATAAATATTATGTTTCTTGAGTAATGCTTGATAACAATTGAGTTATAGAAAAAGTACCTTGAGTCTATATTGCTTAATTAAGGTATAGTGGTAGTGGTAGTGGTAGTGGTAAAGCGCTTCTTTATCACATAGCATATTCGATCTTATCTCTTAAAGTATAAGATTCACATTAAATAGGATTGTTAATTTATGAATAAATATATAAAAACTACCTTAGGTTGTCTGTTACTTATATTAGGGTTGGGACAAGTTTCTGCCGGAGTGTATGGTTCAGAACAGGTACTTGCAAGTCAACAACATAGCTATAATAAACAACATGTCTTGGCTTTTGTAGATTCAGATGCTGTGCAACAAAAGTTAGCAGCTTTAGGTGTAAATCAAGCTAATGCAAAAATGCGTATCGCTAACATGACACAAGAAGAATTAGCATCTTTAAATACACAGATGAATGATATGCCAGCAGGCGGAATAGTAGGTACTGTTGTAACTGTTCTAGTAGTAGTTGCTGTACTAGATGTAATGGGAATTACAGACGTCTATCCTTTTATTAGACCTATCTAATTCCTAATGTTTCAAAAGGAGTATAATCATCAAGACTAGTATGTTTGTTAGTATTTTATTATTACTCACTGCCTGTCAAACTCCAATACAAACCAAAGTGTTATTATCAGATAATCACTTTGGTTTTAGTCAACATACCATTCCAAATGTACCGTTTTATCCTCAGCAAGCATTTTTCTGTGGGCCGACGACTCTTTCAGAAGTCATTAACTTTTATGGTGGTAATGCTGCACCTAATGATATTGCACCAGCTACTTTCATTCCGGAACTAGAAGGCACATTACAAGTCGAAATGATTTCTAGTGCCCGTCAAAATGGACTACTTTCCTATGCAGAACGAGGTTCTTTAACACAGTTACTGGGCTTGGTGAGAGATAATATCCCTGTTATTGTACTGCAGAACAATTCTATATCGATGTTTCCAATGTGGCACTATGCTGTGGTTATAGGATATGACTTAGCAGAAGAAAATATTATCTTGCACACCGGAGAAACTAAAGCACACAAGCTGAACCTAGCCACATTTGAACGCACGTGGCAGCGTAGTAATTATTGGTTTTTAGCCGCTGTACCTGGCAGTGTTAGCAGTCAGCACTTTAACAAATTTATCTATACCAAAGCAGCCCAAGATTTACTAAGTACTGGACAAACTTCTGCAGGCTTGACTGCTATGCAGCGTGCCAGTCAAGAATGGCAAGACTACTGGCTACCTTATTTTTTACTTGCCAATCATTATTTGCCAACTAACCCAAGAATTGCAGCCCAGTGGTACCATAAAGGCTACCAGTTGGCGCCAGCCGAAGTCCAGACTCAAGTACCATACCTAAATAATTATGCCTATGTGCTTGCTAAACTTGGTTGTAAAGAGAAGGCAAACATCTTGATTGAGCGAGCTTTAGCACTGTCACCAAAAGCAGAGAGTGTACTTGATACAAAACAACAAATTAAGCAGTCTACCTCTCAAGAAACAGCGTACTGTCAAGCAACAAGTCTAAACTAGATGATCGTCAAAAAATGTCTGATATTATTTATTCTCACTGAGAATTTAATAACTGATCATACCCATTACTAATATTATTAACTTTATTACCATTAACTAATGATGGGTTTGATGGGCATTTCTGACAGTCAAATTGAATAAAAATCTACTCATACGGATGTCAGGTATGACCTAACAGTTTTTGAAACAACCTCACCGACTCTTCAGGACTTTCAGCTTCGGTGATCCCTGTTACTACAGCAATACTATCAACGCCTGTGGCTAAAACTTCGGGCGCTCTTTCATGATTAATTCCACCAATGGCAACAACGGGAATATCGGTAGCTAAGTTTAAGAGTTCAGCCAGATTTGCTACGCCTTGAATTTGTCCTGTCATATTTTTTGTTTTAGTAGGATAAATAGCCCCAATCGCCAGATATGATGGTTTCAATTGTTGAGCTAATAAAAATTCGTAACAACCATGAGTACTAATACCTAAGCGAATTCCTGCTTTATGTATTTGCTCAATAGGTGTTGTTTGTAAATCTTCTTGCCCAATATGCACACCGTAAGCGCCATGCTTTATCGCCAGCTGCCAATAATCATTAATAAATAAACGAGTTTGATAAGGCTTAGCTAATTCAACGGCTTCAGCAATAATGGCATCAAGTTCCGCTTCAGTTTTATTTTTTATGCGCAACTGAATGATCTGTAAACCCAGAGGTAATAAACGCTTCAACCAATAAAGTGAGTCAATAACAGGATATAAACCTAACTTTTGCTCGCCTGTATTATTCATGCTATTTGGATTATGAGTCTGTCGCTTTAACCCTAAAGATTTAAACGCCGCTAGTTTACGATATTTATGATTAATACTGGATGAAACCGTTGGGAAAAAGCTTTTTTCGGTTGGGCAATAAGTTTGCTCAAAAGCACCGTAGTGATCATGCTTACCTGCATTTTTACTTAAGCCTTGATTAATAAATGCTTTAGTTAAAGTAAATGCATCTCGAACTAAATGCCCATGTGCAATAAAAGCAGCTAATGCGCTGGCAAAACTACAACCTCCGCCATGACTATAATTTGTATCAACTTTAGCTGAACGTAAAGCATATTCGATAGTTTCATCTTCGCTCATTTTACTTGAGTCATCGTCTGTTAAAGTATGTAAACAGTAGTCTGTACAAAAGTCTTCATTTGAAGCACCTTCTGTAAAAGCATGCCCACCCTTTATGATGACCGAATTAACACCAAGTTTCATAATATCTACAGCTAAGGCTTTTACCTCGATCGATTTTGAAGTCGCCAGCCATTGTGCTTCATGGCTATTTGGCGTAATAACATCAACCATCTTCAAAAACAATCGAAGGTCAGAAACCGATAAATGAGAAAACTTACCACCCACAGATGCTTGCCCAACTGGGTCATAAACCACTTTTATAGACGAATTACGCTCTTTAACCTCACTTAACCACACAGATAGCCACTTTACTTGTTCAATATTGGCCAACAAACCCACTTTTATGACATTTGGCATTTTATCGGTAAGTAATAACTCTGCTTGCTGAGATAAAATATCCACATCAACAGGATTAATCGATACCAATTTTTCTGAGTTCTGCACCGTATTCGCTGTAGTTAAATGACACACCTCAACACCCAGCGCATGTCCTGTTTTAATATCAGCCGCAATGCCAGCACCACCAGAGCAGTCGCTACCAGAAATAGTCCAGATAATCGGTTTATTCGGTTTTGTCATTTTATTTTCTTATTAACGTAAAGTGGTTTTATCAATTCATACTTCTTATTAAAAATAGTTATGAAATTAATTCAGGTTGATGCTTGTATCAAAGAATTTAAAGGAAGAGGCTCGGAGTTGGTAATTACCAATGAGAACCTCTGACGCATAAATTCAAAGATACAAAATCAAACTGTTTAATTTTGATGCCAAAATGGAGTAGAGAGTGTGGGCGTGCTGGGGTGTGCAGTTTGTCTTTCTGGCATCGTCCCACCTGAATACCCCAATTCCCCTGCTTGCAACGCCAACGAAAACCCTTTTGCCATCATCACAGGATCATCGGCTAACGCCACCGCACTATTCAGTAATACTCCGTCGTACCCCATTTCCATGGCTAAGCATGCATCTGACGGCTTACCTATTCCTGCATCTAAAATCAGTGTGGTATTGGGTAAACGTAGGCGTATGGTTTCTAAGTTATAAGGATTCATCAAACCTTTACCTGTACCTATTGGTGAAGCCCAAGGCATAACCACTTCGCAACCTAAATCACTTAATCGCTGACACAAAACTAAATCGTCAGTGCAATAAGGTAATACTTTAAAGCCCTGCGCTATCAATTGCTCTGTGGCTTTAAGTAACTCGATTGGATCTGGCTGTAAGTTATATTCATCGCCAATCACTTCTAACTTTATCCAATCGGTATTAAAAATCTCTCGACTCATTTGCGCCAGCGTTATCGCTTCTTTAGCGCTTTTACAGCCTGCTGTATTAGGCAGTAAAAAACCGTTAGTTTGGGTAACAATATCTTGAATATATTGCCAAATCTGGGCACCTGAATTTTCTTCAGGATTTTGCCTTTTTAACGACAGTGTTACTACTTGCGAACCACTCGCTAAAATAGCGTCTTTCATCACTTGGGGTGACGAATACAAAGCACTACCAATCAATAAGCGGCTATTTAGCTTTTGTCCGTAAATTGTTAACGACATGAAACTCTCCTTTACGAGTTAACCGCCTTGAATAGGAAACAGTACATCAATACTGTCACCCTCTTTTATTGGGGTATTGATGTAATCGCCTCTGCCAACAAAGTCGCTATTTAATGCTACGGCAAAGGTAGTTTGTTGCTGATATTCATTGAGAAATTGTTCTAATGCATGTGCAATATAAACATCTTCTTTGTTATCTCTACGTTCGGTAGCATCAAGAATGAAGCCTTTTCCATTTATAAAAACATTCATATTAATTAATACTCTTATTTCATGTGACGTTTAACTTATTGGTAAAAGATGTGAATACTTAAAATTTGCGTAATCACTACTCGTTTTGTTAGATAAACCGCCATTTTCATTGTGCAATTGAATTAATTCGTTCACTTGAGCTAACACCACGGGCGCAATTAAAAAACCATGTCGATATAAGCCATTCACGTGCACAGTATGTTTATTTACAATGATTTTTGGCTGATTATCACTAAATGCAGGTCGGCACTGTGCTATTTGTTGCTGAATATTAGCTTCTGCAAAACCAGGGTGAACACTGTAAGCTGCACTCAATAACTCCATAGCTGACTGCACTGTTATGGGTGACATATCGTCACTTTCAATTTCAGTTGCGCCTACAGCAAAATGGCCATTGCCTTTGGGAGCAATATAGAGCTGATACCTAGGATGCATTAAGCGGATAGGACGAGTTATATTGACGTCAGGTGCATAAAGTCGAAAAACCTCACCACGCACCGCACGTAAGTCGGATAACTCAGCTTTATCACAAACAGCATCGCTAACACTATCTAAGCTATCGGTGCTGCCAGTATTATCAATATCGTCATGTGACCCTTTAACTGGCTTAGCTCCTGTGCCTCTACAATCAATCACCAGATCAAATGTTTGCGTTACACACTCCTTATTTAACCCTTCGATATTAGTACTTTGGTAACTAATTTCCGTACTTTCATCCAGCGACGTTATTGCAATAACCTCAGTATTACTCAACCAAGATATATCTGCTGCTTTAAGCTCTGTCGCTAAAGCGGTAAGTAATTCACGGTTATCTAATTGCCCTTCTTCAGGTAAAAATAATCCTTGGTTAAAAGCTCGGCCGATGTCGGGTTCAAGAGCTTCCAATTGATTGCGATTTAACGCTTCAAGATTATTTTGCGGATAATGTGCTTTGATGTAACGCGCAAAGTGCAGATAGTCACCTTGATCTTGTGCATGACTCACCATAATTGCACCTTCTTGTTGAAAGAAAACATCCTCCTTAAGTGTCGCCAGCAATTGTGGCCACAACTTAAGAGATTCGATGCCCATTGCAACAATATTAGGTTCGCAATGCATGGCTTCGCCTAAGGGTGTAAGTAAAGCCGCCGCCGCATAAGCCGCACTGTTATGTGCTTTGGTGTCATCTTTATCGATCAAGGTTGGTTTATAACCTTGCCGAGTTAACGACAAAGCTATAAGCCTTCCTATCAAACCAGCACCAATAATGGCGATGTTATTTTTCATGATCAGGTATCACAAACCACTAAACTTTTGCGGGATGATAAATTTCACTACCCGTTGCTTTGAATTCAGCTGATTTTTCTTGCATCGCTTTTTCAATCGCATCGTCTGACGTTAAGGTTATTGTTTCATCAAGCAATTGAATTTTGATCGAGTTTTTGTCCAAGTCAGCCGCGTAATCTCGCACTTCTTGAGATATTTTCATTGAACAGAACTTAGGACCACACATAGAACAGAAATGCGCGACTTTACCTGATTCTTGTGGAAGCGTTTCATCGTGATAAGACTTAGCCGTTTCAGGGTCTAAACCTATGTTGAATTGATCGTACCAGCGGAACTCAAAACGTGCTTTCGACATAGCGTTATCACGAATTTGTGCACCTGGATGACCTTTAGCTAAATCGCCAGCATGAGCAGCAATTTTGTAAGTCATTAAGCCTTCTTTCACATCATCTTTGTTCGGTAAACCTAAATGCTCTTTCGGTGTTACATAACAAAGCATAGCACAGCCGTACCAACCAATATTGGCAGCACCAATACCTGAAGTAATATGATCGTAACCTGGCGCGATATCAGTCGTTAAAGGACCTAAAGTATAAAAAGGTGCTTCGCCACAATGCTCTAACTGTTCATCTATATTGGCTTTTATCATATGCATTGGCACGTGACCTGGGCCTTCAATAATGGTTTGCACGTCATGCTTCCATGCAATTTTAGTTAACTCACCTAAGGTATGTAGTTCGGCAAATTGTGCTTCGTCGTTTGCATCGGCAACTGAACCTGGACGTAAGCCATCACCTAATGAGAATGAAACATCGTACTGTTTTAAAATTTCACAAATGTCTTCAAAGTGTGTGTATAAGAAGTTTTCTTTATGATGCGCTAAACACCATTTCGCCATGATTGAACCACCGCGCGAAACAATACCCGTTACTCGCTTAGCCGTCATAGGTACATAACGCAATAAAACGCCCGCATGAATAGTAAAGTAGTCAACACCCTGCTCGGCTTGTTCAATTAACGTATCGCGGAAAATCTCCCATGTTAAATCTTCAGCTACGCCATTTACTTTTTCTAGCGCTTGATAGATAGGTACGGTGCCAATAGGAACGGGTGAATTACGTAAAATCCATTCACGGGTTTCATGAATATTTCTGCCCGTTGATAAATCCATTACTGTGTCAGCACCCCATTTAGTTGACCAAACCAGCTTTTCAACTTCTTCTTCGATTGAAGACGTCACTGCTGAGTTACCGATATTAGCGTTAACTTTAATTAGAAAGTTACGACCGATGATCATAGGTTCACATTCAGGGTGATTAATATTTACAGGAATAATTGCTCGACCACGAGCGACTTCATCACGAACAAATTCAGGGGTGATTTGCTCTGGAATACTGGCACCAAAAGATTGCCCTTTGTGTTGCTGAAGTAACATTTCATCTTTGACTTCTTCACGCTTAAGGTTTTCACGAATGGCGATGTATTCCATTTCTGGGGTGATAATACCTTGGCGAGCGTAGTGCATTTGAGTAACATTCTTACCTTTTTTCGCAATGCGTTTAGTCGGTAGATGTTCAAAACGTATTTCATCAACGTTTTCGTCGTCAAGACGTTGCTGTGCAAAGGTTGAATTTGTTGTAGTGAATGTTTCAACATCATCACGCGCATCAATCCAAGTTTCACGTAGACGCGGAATACCTTTGTGTACATCAATTTCAACATTTTCGTCTGTGTAAAAACCTGAGGTATCGTATACGCATAAAGGTGCATTTTTTTCGTATTGTGGATCGTCTTTAGGACTACCTGGTAATAACGTATCGGTTAAATTGATTTCACGCATGCCTACTTTGATATTGTGAATTTTACCTTGTACATAAACTTTTTTAGAATTTGGGAATGACTGATCTGAAACGTTTTTTAGAAAAGCTTCGGCGGCTTCACGTTTTTCACGTCGAGTTTGTGGTTTTTCGTTCTTATTTAACTTCGTTGTTGTCATTTCTCTCACCTGATTTATTTGTGATCAATAAAAAATAGGCGGAGCTTAAGGTGATAAATACCCAAATAGATCGATGATTTTTACACAGCATGAAAAAGAACTATGTAAATACATGAACAGTTAGATACTTATGGATGTGTATAAACGAGAAATAAAGTTTTGAGTTGGTGCTAATAAACTTTACACCTTGTTCCCTTCGCAGATACTAATCTGAATCAGGTTCTACGGATCCCGCTTTCGCGATCTCAGCCTTTTGGCACTCCGACAAGTCTTGGCTAATAAATTAGCCTATGCGTTAACTTATATTTACTTAACCTGAACTCTGGTTAAGCTATTTTATTCAGTAACTTTATTTAAGCGCCTACCTGCGTTGTTTTTCTGTACCAATAACTAGTTATTGGTACAGAAAAACGCCTTGATATACACTTAAATACAATCACTGAACTTGTTGTCTTAATAAAAGCGTAAGTTAAATTGAATTTTTCAATAAAAAATTATTATAAATCGATATTTTACAAAATCCATTAACCAGAGTTCAGGTTACATATTAAACGCGACATGATTCTAACGTGAAATCTTAAGCGCAAGCAAATGTTATTTATTCACTTGTTATGGTGTAATACGTTAATATTCTAGTGCTTCTAAGATCAAAAGCTCATTCCTTATATTCTCCAATGGAAAACACAATGACAATATTTCAAAGCGACTCTACTGCCTTCAGTTTTAAGCGATTAATAACAAACCTTTTATTTATCGCCGTTTTATTCCCAAGCTCTCAGATTTTTGCAGCACAACTTTTTGCATCTAAAGGTGAAGTAACTCAACAAGATATATTACGTGGTTCAATCACACCTGAGCGCGAGTGGTGGGATTTAACGCATTATCACCTTGATATAAAAGTTGACCCAGAAAACAAATCTATTTCTGGCACAAACACCATGAAATATAAGGTTCTCAGCCAACAAAAAGCGTTACAAGTTGAGCTACAGCAACCGCTACTTTTAGACAAAGTAACCCAGAATGGAAAAATTTTAGACGTTACTCAACAAGGATATTCTTATTTTATTAAAGCGCTGCCTAATGCTGAAATAGGTAAAGAATATGCAGTAGTCATGCATTTTTCAGGTATTCCAAAAGAAGCGATAAAAGCTCCTTGGGATGGCGGTATTACATGGAATAAAGATGAAAACGATATCGATTTTATTGCTTCATCTTGCCAAGGTTTAGGCGCAAGTATTTGGTGGCCAAATAAAGATCACGCTTACGACGAACCTAACAACGGCGTATTAATGAGCGTTGAAGTGCCTGAGCATTTGTTTGATGTATCGAATGGTCGCCTCACTCATATTGATCACAACAAAGTCGCTAAAACTAAAACTTATCACTGGGAAGTAATGAACCCAATCAATAACTATGGTGTAAATATTAATATTGGTGACTATGTTAATTTTAATGAAGTTTATCAAGGCGAAAACGGCAAGCTTGATATGAATTATTATGTTTTACGCGATAATTTAGCTAAAGCCAAAAAGCAATTTAAAGAAGCAAAACGTACCATTGAAGCATTAGAACATTGGTTTGGTCCTTACCCATTTTATGAAGACAGCTACAAGCTTGTTGAAGCACCTTATTTAGGCATGGAACATCAAAGCTCTGTTACTTATGGCAATGGTTATCAAAACGGTTATTTAGGTTCAGATCGCAGTCAAACAGGTGTTGGCATGCTTTTCGACTTTATTATTGTGCATGAAACTGGTCATGAGTGGTTTGCCAACAACATTACCAGCGTAGATATTGCGGATATGTGGATACATGAGAGCTTTACGAGTTACTCTGAAAGCTTATTTGTTGAATATCATTTTGGTAAAGAAAAAAGTTTTGAATATGTACGTGGGCAACGTATGAATATTAAAAATAAAAGTCCCATCATAGGGACTTATAATATTCATCAAGAAGGCTCTGGCGATATGTACGACAAAGGCGCCAATATGCTGCATACCATCAGGCAAGTAGTCAATAACGATACCACTTGGCGTGAACTATTACGTGGGCTGAACAAAACATTTTTCCATCAAACAGTCACTACTCAGCAAGTAGAGCAATATATCAATCAAACAACAGGCTACGATTTTTCAAAAGTGTTTGATCAATATTTAAGAGATATACGTATACCGACCTTGGAATACTTTGTTAAAGGCACCATATTGAAAGTTAAATGGAGTAATGTCGTTGACGATTTTACTATGCCCATTAAGATTTTTATCAATAATAAAGAAACATGGATCACGCCAACGTCAACATGGACAGACGTTGAAATAAAAGCAGCTGATCCAACAATCTCAGTAGATCCTAATTTTTATGTGAATACATTAAATATACTAGGCAATCATTAGATTTAAACTCTACACTTTAAAAAATTTAACCGTGAAAGGTATCAAACATGACTGACCAATTTATTAAATCAAAAGCCGCAATTGCATGGGGTCCAAACCAGCCACTAAGTATTGAAGAAATTGATGTAATGCTGCCCAGAAAAGGCGAAGTATTAGTCAAAATTATCGCTTCTGGTGTATGTCATACGGATGCATTTACCCTTTCTGGCGAAGATCCAGAAGGTATTTTCCCTGTTATCCTTGGTCATGAAGGCGGCGGTATTGTTGAACAAGTTGGCGAAGGTGTAACGAGCGTTGCCGTTGGCGATCATGTTATTCCACTTTACACACCTGAGTGTCGTGAATGTAAATTCTGTTTATCGGGTAAAACTAATTTATGTCAGCAAATCCGTGAAACGCAAGGTAAAGGTTTAATGCCTGATGGCACCACACGTTTTTATAAAGATGGCCAACCTATTTATCATTACATGGGCTGTTCTACATTTTCTGAATACACTGTTTTACCTGAAATATCATTAGCTAAAGTAAACCCTAAAGCACCGCTTGAAGAAGTTTGTTTATTAGGTTGTGGGGTTACAACAGGCATGGGCGCAGTAATGAATACCGCTAAAGTTGAAGAAGGCGACACTGTTGCTATTTTCGGTTTGGGTGGCATTGGTTTATCTGCAATTATTGGCGCAACCATGGCAAAAGCTTCACGCATTATTGTTATCGACATAAATGAAAGTAAGTTTGAGTTAGCTAAGAAATTAGGCGCAACTGATTGTATTAACCCGAAAGATCACGACAAACCAATCCAAGACGTTATCGTTGAATTAACCGACGGTGGCGTAGATTACTCGTTTGAATGTATTGGTAACGTAGACATTATGCGTTCAGCACTTGAGTGTTGTCATAAAGGTTGGGGCGAATCAGTGATCATTGGTGTTGCTGGTGCTGGCAAAGAGATTTCAACACGTCCGTTCCAACTGGTTACAGGTAGAGTATGGCGTGGCACCGCATTTGGTGGTGTTAAAGGTCGTACAGAATTACCAGAATATGTAGAACGTTACTTAGCAGGCGAATTCAAATTAGATGACTTTATTACTCATACCATGGCACTTGAAGGTATTAACGATGCTTTTGATTTAATGCATGAAGGTAAGAGTATTCGTAGCGTTATTCATTTTGATCATAAATAAGCCTGGCGAAAATATATTATGGTAACTCACACTCATTCAACACAAATCAGCTTAACTCAAGTCAGTAACGTGAAAATGTTTGATGGTAAACAACAACAGTTTACTCATCAATCAAGTAGCACAAACTGTGTTATGCAATTTGCTATTTACTTGCCACCTGAAGCCAATGAAACCAATAAAGTACCCGTTTTATATTGGCTTTCTGGTTTAACTTGTACTGATGAAAACTTCGTACAAAAAGCGGGAGCACAACGTATTGCCGCTGAATTAGGCATGGCGATAGTATGTCCGGACACTAGCCCACGAGGCGAAAATGTTGCGAATGATGCAGGTTACGATTTAGGTCAAGGCGCAGGTTTTTATGTAAATTCGACCCAAGCGCCTTGGGCTGATCACTACCAAATGTACGATTATGTGGTGAGTGAACTGCCTGATTTAATTGAAGCTAACTTTCCTGTATCGAATCAGCGAGCCATTAGCGGACATTCGATGGGTGGTCATGGAGCTTTAACCATTGCGTTAAGAAATACATCTCGCTATTCATCGGTATCTGCTTTTAGCCCTATCGTTAATCCTATTGACTGTCCTTGGGGTCAAAAAGCATTAACGGCATACTTAGGTGAAAATGTAGAAACATGGCGAGAATACGACGCTTGTGAGCTTATAAAGCAATCGTCACCGCAGTTACCTATGTTAATTGAGCAAGGTTTAACAGATAACTTTTTAGCTGGGCAACTTAAGCCTGAAAACCTAATAGCACAAGCGAAAGCGGCTAACTACCCGATCACCATAAACCAACATAACGGTTATGATCACAGCTACTTTTTTATCGCGAGCTTTATTGAAGAACATATACGTTTTCATGCTAAACACTTTAGCTAGTAGTAACTGAAATGATTAACATAATTCCCCCTAAACAATTCAAAACAGTTCCATGGAAAAACGGTTTAGGTGAAACCATAGAACTGGCGATTAATAACGGTGGAACGTTAAACAATTTTGATTGGCGTTTAAGCATGGCGAGCGTAGTTGAAGATGGCGTTTTTTCTAACTTCACAGACTACACTCGCAACCTTATTTTAATTGAAGGTAACGGCATTAACCTGCAACACAACGACAGTAAAATAGACAAACTCAATAACTTACTTGATATGGCGACCTTCGATGGTGGTAATAAAACAGTCGGTAATTTACATTCAGGTGAAATAACCGACTTCAACATTATTACCCGTACAGAATGTTTTGATACCAAAGTCGTCACCCAAAATAAAGCCGTTAATCATCCTCTAGAAAAAGCCGATTTATGCTTTGTTTACAGCTTATATCGCGATGCAGAGTTAGTGATTAACACGTCTCCAGAAGCTATAAAATTACCTGCAGGTCATCTACTTAAAATCAGTAATATGCCTGAAGATGAAACTGATAACTTCGTGCATATATCAGGTACTCATTTAATCATTGTTTATCTTTTTAAAAAATAAGCTCAGGTAAATCAATAAACTTACCGCCAAATATTTACACTACTAAGTCATGAATTTATTACTAAAAACCTTATAAACTCAATCACTCTAAATAAATAAAAAATTCGGATAAAAGAATACTATGTTTAAACTTATCACCTCATTCTCACTCATATTTTTCACATGCTTTTCTTTTAATTCAGCAGCGAAAGAAGTGAGTGCTAACACAAAGCCAGCTTTTGAACTGATTGTTTTAGGTGATACAGGAGGAACACGAGACGGTAATTTAAGTGCCTTTCTGCTAAGAGCTTTAGCTGATAATAAGTATATTGGTCTTGATGCTGGGACTTTATTAAATGGTATTGAAAAGTCGTTAGAGAACAATGTATTTGACGACTTGCCTATAGATACCACACAAAAAACGATTCCGAGAATCAATATATTACACAACCATATCGCAGCCTATATGATAAGCCACGGGCATTTAGATCATATATCAGGTTTGTTAATCGCATCCCCTGATGATAATTCTAAACCTATGTATGCGTTGCCTTCAGTTAACAAAACAATAAGTAACAGTTACTTTAATTGGCAAGGATGGGCAAACTTTTCCGACCGAGGGACCTTACCTCATCTAAATAAATATAAGATGGTTGATTTACCTCTACAACAAGCCATTAAGATCCCCAATACCTCTTTAAACGTGAAAACCTTTAGCTTGAGTCACCCTGTTGAGTCTTCTGCTTTCGTGGTTGAAAACGACAAAGATATTATGATTTATTTTGGTGATACAGGACCTGATGAACTAGAAAAAGAAAACAAACTGACACAAGTATGGGAATACCTTGCTAAGCAAGTTCAGCATAAAAATCTGCGTGGTATTGTGATAGAAGTATCATTTCCTGATGACCGTGACGACAAGTTATTGTACGGCCATTTAACACCTAAATGGCTAACAAAAGAATTAACCCATTTTTCATCTCTACTCGATGAACCAAGCTTATTACAAAAAACAAAAGTGATCATTAGTCATGTTAAAAGCAGTACATTAAAAGACGTTAATGCCAGAGAAATTATCGAGAAAGAATTACAGCAACATAACGCATTAGGCTTAAATTTTGTAATGGCAAAACAAGGCAATAAAATCTTACTATAACTAGGGCCTGTTGATCTTTCAGGGTTAAATTTTATTCAATTTAACCTCGAAAGGTCAACAGACCCTAAGAAAGATATAAAAAATAGCTTTGCTAATCGACCCAATACTCATGTGGACACTGTATGTTTATCCTCAGAAAACATACGGTGATATCTAATTCCACCTCACAATAATGTCTCTTATAAATTAGGTACAGTACTCCTTCCATCTTTTAAAAATCATCTGTAAATAGCCTTCATAAACCGCTATGCTTTTCTTTAACCCTTAATAAATTTTGAAATAAAATACTTACTTTGCTCAAATAGGTCCATAATAAATATGACTTCAACCTGTCATTGTTTAATGGTAACTGTTTGATATTAAAGTATTGTCGTGTAAGTGTCGTCATGATGACGTGGTGTTAAGAGCTAGGTTTAGTTCAAAATAGAATGAAGATAACAGCTAAGGAAGAAACAATGATCGTTAGAAAATTAAGATTACAGCAAGGATGGTCTCAAGAACAATTATCTGAGTTTAGTGGTTTAAGTATTCGTACTATTCAAAGAATTGAACGAGGTCAAAATGCCAGTGTTGAATCTTTAAAATCTTTAGCTGCTGTTTTTGAAATACAACTAACCGATTTAACACAGGAGAAGGAAATGAACGACAATACAGCTCAACTCGATTCTGCACCCAATGCGCCTCATGCGTCTATCACTCAAGATGAAGCCAGCGCTATTGAATACGTAAAAGATATAAAAGGTTTTTATTCGCACCTAATAAAATATGCTTGTGTGATGACCCTATTAGTTATTATTAATTTAGTAACAAGTCCAAACTATGTTTGGGTGATATGGCCTGCGCTAGGCTGGGGAATTGGTGTTATTTCTCACGGACTTTCAGTATTTGAAGTATTTAGTTTTTTCAGCCCTCAATGGGAAAAGAAACAAATTGAAAAGCGCTTAGGGCGTAAGTTATAAACTTAATTTTCAGTCGCTAGACCTATCAACCATAGAAGCCTAAAGTAGGTTTCTATGGTTTTATTAAAAATAGGGGCATTAAATTTCAATAACCTTGGTTTGAATGTCTCTGAACTCAAATATAGCCTTTGCTCGATTAACCAACTTTTTATCATTTGATAAGATTACATCACAATAAGATCCCATAGCTATATGACCAGCATCACTCATTATGTTTGGTATCTGTTTTATTTTTCGACATTTTGGCTCCGATTGAAAACCCAAAATATCTAATACTGCACAGCAACTGATAATCCCTAAATATGATGGTAATTCACTGAAGCCATGCTTTTCTATCGGATTAAACCCAAAAAACTGTTCGGGTGATTCCCCTCTTACTGTTGGACATGGTTTCAATAGATTCCATATCCCAAGTAAGATATTTACTCCCGTTATATCAGCTACTCTTGATTTAGAATTTAGAAAATTTTCTCTTGTTTTTAAAATGTTATTTTCACTTTCTAACATATCAGAAACTATACTATGAAGATCATCATATTTCTGATAAATATCAGGTATGTCATATGTTATTGATCTTGATAAACCATCTATTTGTTCTCATAAAACATTTGGAAAATCCAAAAGTTTTAAAGGTTCTCCTCCCCCATTTATCCAAGCTAAAAATGGGTCAAATAATTTATCATTAAAATCAACTTCCTTGTTTCTATCTTCATAAATTTTATAAAGCTCAAAGGGGCAATGATCGCTTTTAAAGCTTACTTCACCTGTTAATCTGTAGTTTCTATCAAGGATTAACTCAATGTATGTAGCATTTAATTCTTTTAAAACAGTAAGATATTTTTCTGGATCTACTGATCTTCTGATTTCATCAAAATGTTCATTTGAGTACACCCAATCTAAGTTTGATTTTCGGAGCAGTATAAACTCATTTTTAAGGTGTAAATTAATAATATTATGATCAATATATACTTTCATATTCAAACTCTTGCTAGATATTAATTTAAACTTCATATACTTAAAAACCTGCAACAATGCAGGTTTTTAAGTTGTGCTATTACATATTTAACTTAATTAAGTCATTAAATATCGTAATCTAAAACTTCATAACCTAACGCTTCAAGTTGAGGTTTCAACACACTCGCATCACCCACAACAACCGTTAACATATCACTCAAGTTTAAATGCTTTTTAGCTAGCGCATTAATTTCTTCAGCTGTGATGTTTTCAACAATTTCGTTACGTTCTTTGACAAAATCAGGTGATAAATCATGCTCTAAAATCTGTGCTAAAAAACCAAGTTTAGCGCGTGGTGTTTCATATTTTAACGCATCTTTTTGGTTAATAGCTTTACGCATAAACGCTAGCTCTTCTGGTGTAATACCGTTTTGTGCGTAGTTCTTAATTTCGTTCACAAACTCAATAATAGATTTATCGGTTACATCAGCTCTTACTTCAGCGCTTGCTATAAAGGCCCCTGAAAGTTTATCGGCACTGAAATATGAACGTGCGCCGTAGGTATAACCTTTGTCTTCGCGTAAGTTTAGATTGATACGACTGTTAAAATCACCGCCTAAAGGGAAGTTCATTAGGTAAGATTTATAATATTCACCCGTAATATCTTGAGTGATTGAACGTTTACCCATACGAATCACAGATTGAGCTGCATCGTCTTTATTAACTAAGTAGATAACGCCCATTTTAGTGTCAGGTTTAGGCAAGGCTAGCTCAAGCTTTTCACCTTTACCTTGCCATGTTTTAAATACGTCTAAGGTTTTAAGTAGGTCTTTTTTCTTAAGATCAGACACAACAATAAGCTGTCCGCCGCTAGGTTTTATTTGCTTAAGATAAAAAGCTTTAACGTCGTCTAAAGTAATGTTTTTCAAACTTTCTTCAGTACCGCCACTTGGCATTGCCGCAATATTATCAGCCTGTAATAACTGGTTAAAAGCTGTTGAAGCTAAGTAGCCTGCATCTTTCTTACTGTTATTAACGCCTTGAATCGCATTATTTTGATTACGCTGAAATTCACTTTCAATAAATGCGGGTTGCATAAGCTTTTCGTTTACTAAAGCCATCGTTGCATTTAAGTGCTTGGTTAACGAGTTCACACTCACACTTAGGTATTCATCTGAAGATGAAATATGTACTGAACTACCTAGCTTTTCTAGCTCATTACTCATACTCTCAGCACTGCGCACTGCCGTAGACTCATTTAACATTGCCGCGAGAAGATTAACTAAACCCGCTTTGTCTTTGGTTTCGTAATAATGTCCTGCTGGTATTTTAAGCAATAAAGACGTTGTTGGCGTTTCAAGACTTTCTGTACCTAGTATTTTAATACCGTTAGCTAACTCGCTTTGCCACATTTGTGGAACCATTACAGCCTTATTCGCTTTAGCTTTTGGAATAACATTACGGTCAAAATTGTCTTTCGGTTTAACAGTATTAATTAATGCCGTTTTAGTTGTTGCTTCGGTTCTATCAAAGGTTCTTTCTTGAGGAGTGAAGGTATCTTTTCTAGCAACCATATCAAGCTTGCCTGTAGGAACAACACTCATGATCACGCCATGCTTACCTTTAATATATTCTTTATACACACGCATTACGTCAGCTTTAGTTACGCCAGCATAACGAGCTATATCTTCTGCGATATAATTAGGGTTGCCTTTAAAGGTTTCATTAGACGCTAGTTGGCTTACTTTGCCTTGCACACTTTGCAAACCAAAAACGAAATTCGATTCCATACCCGCTTTGGCTTTAATTAAATCGTCGTCTTCAACACCTCTAGCTTCAAATTCAACTAAAGTATCTCGCATCACTTTTTCGATATCGGCTAACGATTTTCCTGAAGCTGGATGAGGTAGTGCGTATAAATTAAAGGTACAAGCTAACTCTGCACATGGGTGACTGACAGAAGCTTGAACAGCAAGCTGATTTTTAACTAAATTTTTGTAGAATAGAGAAGTTTTACCACCACCTAAAATACTAGAAAGTAAATCAAGAGGTGCTTCGTCTTCATCACGCACAGATACTGTTGGATAAGACATGTAGATAAGTGGTAAATGCACGTTATCTTCCATCGAAATATAACGGTCTTCTGCAATGTTGAAACTTGGTTTTTCTGGCATCTTCACTTCAGGTCCACGAGGAATACTACCAAAGTATTTTTTGACTAAAGCTAAAGTCTCTCTCGTATTGATATCGCCACCAATAGTTAAAGTTGCATTATTTGGTCCGTACCAGCGTTTGAAGAATGCTTTTAAGTCGTTCACATCAACACGGTCTAAATCTTCCATATGACCGATCACTGGCCAAGAGTATGGATGTCCTTCTGGATATAAAGCTTCAGCGACACGTTCGTTTAAGCGACCGTATGGACGATTATCAACACTTTGACCACGTTCATTTTTTACGGTTTCGCGCTGCACTTCGAATTTTTCTTGAGTAACAGCATCAAGTAAGAATCCCATACGATCAGATTCTAGCCACAACATTTTTTCTAATTGATTAGCTGGTACTGTTTGGAAATAGTTAGTGCGATCGCTGTTGGTTGTACCGTTCATGGTACCACCCGCCTCTGTCACTAATTTAAAATGCTGCTCGTCTGCAACATGTTCAGAACCTTGAAACATCATGTGTTCGAAAAAGTGAGCAAAGCCTGACTTCCCAACGTCTTCACGACCTGAACCTACATGGTAGGTCATGTCTACATGCACTAAAGGATCTGATTTATCGGTATGCAGAATTAAGGTTAAGCCATTATCTAAAACATATTTTTGATAAGGGATAACAGTTTCATCACTTATCTTCTCAACTTGCTCAACAAAAGTGATATCACTAAGAGATACATTGTTTTTATCATGGTTAATGGCTGTATTTTCACAGGCTGCCAAAACAGTAATAAGTAAAGGAAGAGTCAATTTTTTCAACGTTGATGCTCCTAAGCAAAGGTGTAGCGACTGTAAGACAATATAAAACAATCTCGAATAATGTCTAAAGTAATGAGTAGATTAGCAAAGCTATGCTTTATTAGAACTGAAAAACGCTAGTTTAACCAGTAGCAGACATTATTATTTACAATTGTTACGCGGGGTACAGGGCATAAAGTTTAAGTTGAGCTTAATAACTTATCCCGAGTTCAGGCTAACTCATGTTAACCAATGTAGTTAATATACCATTTTGTAATTTTATTACGTTATTTATTGAATAAAGAAAGGTGGGTATAGTCGATGAATATAAATGAATTATCTGATTGATAGCGCTTTCATTATTTTTTAAGCAAAAAAAAACCGATGATAGAATCATCGGCATACTTTACTATGAGGAAAGTTTAAAAATTACAATCTTACAACGAACGTCCAACAGGAGCACAAAGGAATTATAAGATACATGGGCTTAATGTGTAAAGCCCAAATGTAATAAAATTACGTAATTACTGCTAAATTGTTAATATCTTGTAACTTTTTTTTAATGGGCTTCGTCCCAATTATTGCCAATTCCTGCTTCAGCAATAAGTGGAACACTCAAAGTAACAGCATCATTCATTAACTGAACAAGGGTTTGAGTCATCTCTTCTACTATATCTTTGTGAATTTCGAAAATTAATTCATCGTGAACTTGCATGGTCATTTTAATGCGTGGATCTTGTTGCGCTTCAATCCAAGCATCAACATTTAGCATCGCTTTTTTAATGATATCGGCAGCAGTACCTTGCATTGGTGCATTTATCGCAGCACGTTCAGCACCTTTTCTTCTCATACCATTTTTAGATTTAATGTCTGGTAAATATAAACGTCTACCAAACAAGGTTTCTACATAACCATTCTCTGTCGCATTTTGACGTGTATCTTCCATATAATTTTGCACATTAGGATAACGCTCAAAGTAAGTATCCATATATTCTTGTGCTTTATGGCGTGGTACATCAAGTTGCTTCGCTAAACCAAAAGCCGACATACCGTAAATCAAACCAAAGTTAACGGCTTTTGCGCTGCGACGTTGATCTGTGGTTACTTCATCTAACGATACTGAGAATATTTCAGCGGCTGTAGCTTTATGAACATCTAAGCCTTTACTAAACGCAGACACTAAACCTGGATCATCAGATAAATGCGCCATAATACGTAATTCAATTTGAGAGTAATCTATTGCCACAATTTTATGATCAGTTGGTGCAATAAAGGCTTGGCGAATTTTACGCCCTTCTTCACTTCTAATTGGAATGTTTTGTAAATTAGGATCGGTCGAAGATAAACGACCCGTTGCCGTAACGGCTTGATGATAAGAAGTATGCACACGACCTGTTTTTTCACGCACTAACAAAGGCAGCTTATCGGTATAAGTCGATTTAAGTTTGCTTAATCCTCTATTTTCTAAAATCACTTTAGGTAGAGGGTAATCAAGTGCAAGTTCTTGCAGTACTTCTTCAGCCGTTGATGGCGCACCTTTTGGTGTTTTCTTAATTACAGGAATTTTTAAGTCTTCAAACAGTATTTTTTGTAATTGCTTAGGCGAACTTAAGTTGAAACTTTGCCCTGCAATATTATGTGCTTCAATTTCTAGCTCGTTTAAACGCATTCCTAGGGCATGACTTTGCTGATCGAGTAAATAGCTATCGATAAGTACGCCATGTTGCTCCATTCTTGCTAAAACAGGCAATAACGGCATTTCTATTTCGTTAAACACAGTTAACTGATCTGCAGATTTACTTAACTTAGGGTAAATAGCTTCGTGTAGTCTTAATGTAATGTCGGCATCTTCAGCGGCATAATGGCTGGCTTTCTCAATTTCAATTTGATTGAAGGTTAATTGCTTAGCGCCTTTGCCAGCAATATCTTCAAAATGTACCGTTTTATAACCTAAATACTTATCAGCCAACGCGTCCATATTGTGACGTGTTGCTACGCTATTTAAACAGTAAGATTCGATCATGGTATCGAACACAATACCCTGCATTTGAATATCGTAATGAGAAAGTACGTTCGCATCATATTTAAGGTTTTGTCCAACCTTAGCTACCGTTTTATCTTCTAATAAAGGTTTAAGTAATGCTAATACCCATGCTAAGTCTAACTGCTCTGGAGCATCTTCATAATCATGAGTAAGTGGAACATAAGCGGCCTTACCCACTTCAACACTAAATGATAAGCCAACTAATTCAGCTTTCATGTATTCAACACTAGTGGTTTCAGTATCAAAGGCAAAGTAATCAGCTGATTTAAGTTTAGTGATCCACGCTTCAAAGGCTTCTTTTGTTAATACGGTTTCATATTCTGATTCAATATCAGATACCGTTACCGCTTCTTCTACATCAGCAGATTCAGTTGCACTTTCGCCTTTATCACTGTTTTTAGCTTTAGAAAGATCAGCTAATAAACGACGTAATTCATATTTAGTATACAGTTCAGTTAACGCTTCAACGTCACGCTCTTTAGGCGCTAAGCTGCTGGCTGTTACATCTAACTCAACATCGAGCTTTATTGTTGCCAATTCATAAGATAATGGTAACTGAGTTAAGGCTGTGCGAAGGTTTTCACCAATTTTACCTTTAACATTGTCTGCATTAGCCATTACGTTATCTAAGGTTTCATGCTCAAGTAACCATTTAACGGCTGTTTTAGGCCCACATTTTTCAACACCTGGAATGTTATCCACTTTATCGCCCATTAAAGCGAGGTAATCGATGATTTGATCAGGACGAACGCCAAACTTTTCTTTAACGCCTTCAACATCAAGCTCTACGTTGGTCATGGTGTTAATTAAACGCACATGCTCAGTAACGAGCTGAGCCATATCTTTATCACCTGTAGATATAACAGTTTCTATGCCTTCATTACTCGCTTGTTGAGCTAAAGTTCCAATTACATCATCAGCCTCTACACCCTCAATAACCAATAGCGGTAAACCCATAGCTTCAACAATTTGATGCAATGGTGCTATTTGAGTACGTAAATCGTCTGGCATTGGTGGGCGATTGGCTTTGTATTCTGGGTATAAATCATTACGGAAAGTTTTACCCTTCGCATCAAAAATAACGATAATATTTCCATTAGGATAATCTTTTTTCAAACTACCTAGCATATTTAATACGCCAGTTATTGCCCCTGTAGATTGACCATCGGAAGTAGACAACGCTTGTAAATATGGAACATGGTAAGCACGAAATAAATATGAAGAACCATCCACTAAAATAAGTGGAGATAAAGATGAAGTTGGCATGATAAGTTTTTACTGACTGACAATTTGAAACAAGAATGCCATATAACGCTAATTGACTCTACTTATAAGGTAAAAATTAGCTAAAAATAATCGTTATAATTGTGGATAAGTTTGTTGAAAACATAGTTAATTATCATAAAGATCTGATGACCGATACGAAGGCGTTGTTTTAACTTATTGTTATAACTGGAAAATTTAATAAATCGAGGTTTAAATTAACTAATTATTATTATTATATGTTTTGTGGATAAATTAATTACATGGTTAACATTGCGTTGACCTAAGTGCTGTTCACTTTATGAACGGCATAATTAATCGAGACGAAAGATTACCAGATTTTTAGACGATTACCAGATAATTATTAAACTATTTTGAAAGAAATAAGACAGTGCTAAATAACAAAAAAACATAAGCGAGGAAACACAAGGCTTGTAGATATTAGTGCAAACTTATTAAAAATAAATTAACAAAAATTTAATATAAAAATAAATAAAAAAGAGATTATTGATTATTTGCATATGAAAAATATCATAAGCAAAACCAATAACCTCCTAATCTAATAGAAGCCGATACAAGGCTAATATTAATTAATACATCAGCTCAAACTTATAAAAAGTTAACGCCTTGTTTAAGCATAGAAGCAGCTGTACCGTAATCATTTGCTTCTAAGTAACCAGTTACTGTTTCTACTAAAGGTAAAATAGTTTCTTTTGGGATACCTAATGATTCAAATGCTGAGTTTAAGTAACTTAAGCTTGCAGCTGCTTGACCTAATTGCTCTCCACCTAATGAAGAAGCTAAACCGCCTAAAGAAGACTCAGATAAAACAGGAGCACTATCAATGTAGCTGCTCACATCAGGAATAGCTTCGCTAATTGAAGAGAAGTTATCGCCTAAGTTATCTTGAGCAACTTTAAATAAAGCACCTAATGCGCCTGAAGTCATATCTGAAGATAAGCCTAATTGCTCAGAAGCATAGCCAACAAGATCAGTATTAATTCCCGTAGCTTCTTTGATGTCTTCAACTACAGTATTTGCTTCTGCTACCGTTTGTACTTGCTCAGCAACTTCTTTATCGCCAAAACCAAATGCATTTTTAATTGAATCTAAAAAGCCTTCTGCGTTAGCAGAAAATGTTGTTGCTACTAAAAGCGATGAAGCTAAAATTGTACGTAATTTCATGTTAATCCTTAAATGTTATATAAATAATGTGTTGTGTGTTTTAAAAGTTAACGAGCTGCCATTCTGTTTAATGTCGCCCGTGGTATTAATATTGTGGTTCGTTACCCGCCTGCCATTTAATATTGCAGCCAACAGAGGGTATTTGTTTTACGCTGATCTCTTTATTTGTTAATAAGTCATCAAGTGCTGTTTTTAAATCTACACCTGTAGCTCCGCTATCTGAATTATAATTACCTGACGAAATTCTTGTCGGTCGGGTTGCATCAAATTGTCCTCGATAAGCAAGTTTCTGCTGATCATCAAAAACAAAAATATCTGGCGTACATGTCGCATCAAACGCTTTAGCGACTGATTGCGTTTCATCAAATAAATAAGGGAAAGTATAATCGCGTAGTGTTTCTCTTTGATCATATGTTCAAAGTTATCAGCTGGGAAGTTCTTAGCATCATTACTATTAATAGCAACAAACTGAACACCTTTACCTGAATATTGCTTTGCAAGTTGAGCAAGCTTTGGCGCGATATGAATAACATAAGGACAATGATTACAGATAAATAACACAACAAGCGCTTTAGCATCGTCAAAATCAGATAATGAAGTAGTGCCGTGTTCTGTGTTTTTTAATGTAAATGATGGAGCTTGTGTACCTAATGCCATCATTGTTGATTCTGTCATTGCCATGTTTTTCGCCTAAAAATAAGGGATGTTTATTTTACGGCGCCTATTTTGAATGAATTTAAACAAAATTCATAGCAATGGTTTTACTATATTAACCTTTTATTAACATTTCAAGCGTTTCTGTATAGTTAGGCTATTATAAAACGAATGGCTGTTACATATTTATCATTTAGCACGTCAGGGGATGAAAAAAGAAGTTGATGCTTATATCAGGTATTACAATCAAGTCAGGCTACATACAGCTGTGACTTAACCAGAATATCGAGTGTAGATTAAATTTCTTGAAATATTCACCTCAATAGAACGGTCAATACCGAGGTAAAACATTATTCACCAAAGGGATACACATGAGACATTTATTTAAATATTTAGCAGTTATTGCTATTACCGCTTTTGCATTACCTGCTTTAGCATTAGACGATGCAGTAAACACTGGCCGTTTTAATGATATTGCCATTGATGGTTACGATACCGTTGCTTATTTTACTGAAAGCAAACCAGTTAAAGGCGATAAAAAAATCACCGCTGTTTGGCATGACGCAACTTGGCAGTTTTCTAGTGAAGAGAACCTAGCTTTATTTAATGAAAACCCTGAAAAATATGCTGCACAATATGGTGGTTGGTGTGCTTATGGTATGTCGAATGAAGCTACTGTGCGTATCGACCCTGAAGCATGGCATATCACAGATGGTAAGCTTTACTTAAACTACAGTAAACGTATTCAGAAAAAATGGTTAGCAGACAAAATGTATCGAATTGATGATGCTAACTTGTACTACCCTGAAGTCACTAATATAAATACTTTTTCTAAGAAATAAGAATTTAAAAACTTCAGATAGTTGAAATCGATAGGGTCAAAATTTGACTCTATCTATTCAATCAAAAAACTCCCCGTATCTTGTTATTCTCCCTTAAACTGTAATCACTAAAGCTTTTACAAAGCCCAACTTATAACAATAAGGACAATGATTACAGATAAACAACACAATGAGCGCTTTTGCCTCATTAAAATATGATAATGATGCTGTGCCATGTTCGGTTATCCTTCAAAGGTTAGTTTAAACTCACACATTTGGTCTTGTGTATATGCCTCTATAACCTGAAGATATAAAGCATGTTTATCACCGAATGTAGAATCTAAACTTAGGTCATTGATCTTCTGCAACATGGCTTATCTTTTTAGACAATAAGCCACGTCCCATTAAAAGTCAGTGCAAAAATATTCTTAGAACCAATCAATTATAAGGGCAATGCTTGAGTGTTTTTTAGCTCACTCAATACAACATTAGAATTAAATGCATGTATATTAGGTAATTTTGATAGATGTTGGTAAAAAAAGTGTTCGCAGCTTTGCATGTCTTTTGTCACTATGCGTAATAAAAAATCAGCATTACCTAGCATAGAATAGCATTCCGTAATTTCGGGGTATTTACAGACCGCAGATTCAAATTCCTTTAAGGTTTTTAGATTATTATCGATTAATTTAACCTCGGTATACATTACAAGACTAAACCCCAAAGCTTTCCGATTTAATACCGCTATTCGTTTTTGAATATATCCTTTATTTTCTAATCGTTGGATTCTTCGCCAACAAGGGGCTTGTGACAAATTGACACGTTCCGCGATTTCAGAAGTTGAAAGGCTGGAGTCTATCTGTAATAACTGCAATATGGCTAAATCAGTTTTATCTAATGTATCTATCATTTCACACCTGTAATCTCGGAATAATTATTAACAATATAATACCACTAGCAATTAAATTATCTATAAATTGAATTGTATTGAATAAATTATTCAAAAATATTGTTCCTGTTAGATATAAAGCATAATTTTCACAGTCCGTAGTTGATATAGTAAATATAACTTATCAAGAGGAAAAAGCCGAAGGTATCCAAAGGTGGGTGAAGACATATTTGTAAAATAGCGACTTTATATAGAGGATGAAACAATGAAAAATGACTTGCTACTCGCGGCTTTTAAAACTCCTGAGTACCTTAATCAAAACTTGGGGTGCTATTTTACTGAACTCCCCAAAGATCCTTATATTGAAGGTGATTACCGATTTAGAACTTATGCACGTTACGAAAAAAAGGGCGATGTATATACCCGATTACCTCATGCTTTTTTTTGCCAAACTTCAAATATTAATCATCTTGTAGGGAATATTGAGCGAGATTTCTCACCCATGGTTGATGAAATTGATTGTACCGAAGAGTTCCAACATTTACTTAAATCCTTTGCTGAGTACACACTAGGAGCTGATACTGATGGCGTGATAGAAGTACATCAAATTCGGGTAACATGTGATGAAGGTAGTACCGGTAGCCCGGTACCAGAAGGTATTCATCAAGATGGTTTTGACTATGTCGGTATTTGTTGTTTGAAACGGGTGGATATCAGTGGTGGGAACACTCGAATTTTTAGCGATGCAGCAGGACAACATGCTCACATTGATACGGTTCTAGAGGAAAATCAATTCATTATTTTTAATGATAAACGTTATTATCATTATGTTTCTGAAATTTTATCTAACAAAAAAGGTCAAAAAGGAGTGAGAGATGTCTTCGTATTTACAGCCTAAAATAGCGAATAATATTGATTATATTCGACAACAGTTTCCTGCATTACAGGTTAAGCCAACCCCTGTTTATTTTGACGGACCAGGAGGTACGCAAATTCCTAATGTTGTTATTCAATCTATAAGTTCTTATTTGCAACAAGGTAACTCTAATCTTGGCGGTCATTTTTTAGCGAGCCAACAAACCGTGGCTTTGGTTCAAACAGCTCGTGAGCGTATGGCAATATTAATTGGAGCACCATCTTCAGAAAATATTATATTTGGTGCGAATATGACAACACTGACTTTGCACATGAGCCGCTCAATTAGCGAGAGTTGGCAGGCTGGTGATAATATTATTTTGTCAGAGTTAGACCATGCTGGTAATCGCAGTGCATGGGAGCGAATAGCAATAGAACGCGGTGTTAAAGTACATTACTTGACGATCAGCGATAAACAGTGTCAACTCGATTTGCAACAATTTGATCAGTTATTAAATGAAAGAACACGTTTAGTTGCCGTTACTGCAGCTAGTAATGTAACCGGTACACTTACCGATATAGAATATATTGTTCAAAAGGCAAAAACAGTCAATGCGATAAGTTATATAGATGCTGTTCACCTACTGCCACATCGGCGTGTGGATGTTAAGCAGATAGATTGCGATTTTTTAGCCTGTTCTGTCTATAAATTCTTTGGTCCACATCTTGGGGTTGTTTATGGTAAGAAGCACCTTCTTAATACTCTACACCCTTATAAAGTCATACCTGCACCAAACTACGCACCTAATTGTTGGGAAACAGGAACACTGAATTTTGAAGCATTAGCAGGAACTATTTCCGCCGTTGATTATATAGCTTCCTTAGGTGAAGGCAGTACATTAGATGAACAGTTAAATGATGCTTATAGCAATATTATAGAATATGAGCAGTATCTAACAAAGTTGTTCTTGGAAGAAACAAATCGACTAGAAAACGTCACGCTTTATGGAATTCCAGATCACAATTTGAATAGGCGTACACCTACTTTTGCACTCTCTTTTGAAGCTCATGACCCTAATAATATTGCGAGAAAACTAGGCGAAAAGAGTATTTGCACTTGGAGTGGACATTTATATGCTGACAAATTAATCGAGGCATTATCATTAAGCGAGTCAGGAGGTGTATTGCGGGTTGGCCTTACTCACTATAATACGATTGAGGAAGTTAGTTACTTTTTTGAAGTACTTAATAAAATACTAGATAGTTCGACCGTGGAGTAGACATCACATACAGAGAAATAGTGCTTTATTTATTCAACTATTTCTCATCAAACCTTCTTTTTTTTAGGTGTATTAGATATTGGCTGTGTATTTTTACATTATTTGATAGTCATCATAAAAACCACTTAACCAACAAGGATTTATTCCTTCAGCTGCATACAAACGTAAAAACTTATTTAAATCACTTTATGTGTTGATATTGAAAGAGGCTATTCAAAGCAGCCTCATATTAAAATCAATATGAGTTTAAAGACACCAAATCTACCTAGTTCATATTTTTTCTTCTCTATAAAGGTGCACGTTTCACAGGAACGAGGCAAATAACTCGCATCTAAAATACTTATACAAATGATATATAAGAGGTTTCTCTATGGATTGTTTTTTGCATATAGACCTTATAAGCATATAAATATTACTTGAGCAAGAGAACATAAAACAATGCAATTTTTAAATAAGCTTGTTGACATATTTCATACAATGCCACTTCTTGTCACTATGGTTTCATTATTCTTAGTAATAGCTATATTAATTTGGCTTACCAAGCGAACCTTGTTGTTCGCTATTTCAAAAGTATCATCATTTGCTTTTGCTACCATTTTACTTGAAGCATCAAAGCGCCCCTTAAGCTTACTCCTAGTAGCTATTAGTTTATTTACAACTGAAGCAATACTTAGACAACAAGAAATTATTGATGACTCATTTAAATCAAATGTAGTATTAATATCAAAAGTCATATTTATACTTGCACTGATTTTGTTTATCGACAAAATGCTAAAACAGACAATTCTTCATTATGAAGCCCAATCCCCGTTACTTAAAACGAGTGGAAATCTTGTAAAAAGTGCCTTACGAATTATTATTTTCGTCATTGGCATACTGGTCCTTTTAGGAACATTTGGGGTATCCATTACGCCTATTTTGGCATCACTAGGGATCGGTTCCTTAGCCGTTGCATTAGCACTTCAACCAACGCTTGAAAATTTATTTTCTGGTATGCAAATTTTAGCAGATAAACCCATTAGGGTTGGCGACTATGTTGAGTTAGAGTCTGGCGAACAAGGTTTTGTAGAGAAGATTGGCTGGCGATCTGTCTGGATAAAAATGCTTCCTAACAACATCATTATTATTCCTAACTCGCTATTAGCAAAATCTAAAATAATTAATTATTACTACCCTGAAAAGCAGCTTTCTGTACCTGTAGATTGTTCTGTTCATTATGACTCTGATCTGGAAAGAGTGGAGCAAGTTGCATTAGAGGTAGCGAGGGAGGTTCTAATTTCTCACAAGTGGGGAATTGATGACTATGATACTTTTGTTATCTTTCATACCTTTGACAATTCAAGTATAAACTTTACTGTCATGTTAAGAGCTCAAGAGTATTTTAATAGATTTTTTATAAAATCAGCCTATATCAAAGCATTACATAAACGCTTTAAACTTGAAGGAATAGTGATACCTTATCCAATCAGTGCGGTTAATTTCTCTCAAGAAAAATCAAATGAAGTCATTAAAGAACTTATAAAAAATGACAAGACTTAAGATTGATAATCATGGAAAAGGCATTTACGGTCAATATTAAAATTATCTAACTTAATCATAAAAGTCACACTAAAATAAGATCTGCCCAAAGGGTATCTATATTAAGCTTAGTATGACTTTCCTGAGATTATAAATTTATAGCTTTAGGTTTTATAGCTATGCCTACATAGTCACAAATTCTTCAGCAGACGTTGGATGTATTGCAATTGTATTATCAAAATCAGCTTTTGTTGCGCCCATTTTCATTGCCACAGCAAAACCTTGTAGTAACTCGTCGCTACCAAAACCAATACTATGAATACCAACAATCTTTTCTTCTTTACCAACACATACAAGTTTCATGCGTGTTGGATCACGATAATCTTCAGTGATCGCTTGGTATAAAGCCGTAAATTGAGACTTATACACTTTTACGTTTTCTTCACCATGTTCTTCAATCGCTTCTTTTTCACTTAAGCCAACCGTACCAATAACAGGGTGACTAAACACAACCGTAGCTATGTTTGAATAATCTAAATGCTCATCAGGTTTGTTATTAAATAAACGTTCACATAAACGACGACCAGCAGCAACAGCAACAGGTGTAAGTTGAGCTCGACCTGTATTATCACCTACTGCGTAAATATTACTTACGTTAGTATTTTGATATTTATCTGTTGGGATAAAACCGCGTTCATCTAACGTAATACCTGCAGCTTCAATATTAATATTGTCAGTTGCTGGCTCACGACCGATTGCCCAAATAAGCTGATCAACAGGACCAACAGATTCACCACTTTCTAAATGAACAGTGACTTGACCGTTATCATGTTTTTCAATATTTTTAGGTGTGCTATTTGTGTGTAATGTAGGACCATGTTTAGCCATTTGCTCAACTAAAGTCTCACTTAACATTTCATCAAAAGCACGTAATGGCTTGTCTTTTCTCACTAATAAATGAGCATCTGTGCCTAACGCATGAAATACGCCAGCAAGTTCTACAGCAATGTAACCCGCACCTACAACAGCAACACTTTTAGGTTGTTCAGTTAAGGCAAAGAATCCATCAGAATCAATACCGTGCTCAGCACCTTCAATAGTAGGAATGCTTGGGCGACCGCCTGTAGCAATAGTTATATGATCGGCTGTGTATAATTCACCGTTTACTTCAACTGTGTTTTTATCAACAAACTTAGCAAAACCATTAATTACAGTAACCTTGTTGGCATCGAAGCCTCTTTGGTAAGCTGCATGAATACGCTCAATATAAGCTTCACGATTAGCAACTAGTTTGCCCCAATCAAAACTTTGTAATGGCGCTTTAAAACCAAAGTCTGTCGCATATTTTAATGCATCAGAAATTTGCCCTGCATACCACATCGCTTTTTTAGGTACACAACCCACATTTACACAGGTACCGCCAATATATTTAGCTTCAATAACCGCCGCTTTTTTACCTAATTTAGCTGCACGATTAGCTGATGCAATACCACCGCTACCGCCTCCGATAGAAATATAATCAAAATGTTGAGTCATGAATGCCCCGATAAAAGAATAAAAGTAAGTAACCTGATTAATACATTAAATTTTTCAGATTATGCATAAAAGATGTAAATTAAAGACCGATGAAATGTTGAAACCATTTCGATTTACTTAATATATATAGAATAAATGGGTACAAAACTCTACTTTATCAAGCAAACAGTGCTATTTCCCCCATGATGTAATAAATATTAAGTGACATCAATACTGTTCATTACTCGATTTGCAATTAGCCCTAGTAAATATATAAATTAACGTCTTAGATATCTAATTATAGGGTTTAATCGTGCCAACACCTTGAAATATGCGTTAAGCGTTATTACATATATAAGATAATTCATCACCTTGAACATTATTTATGGCACAAACATTACCCGTATTTTCAGAAATTTTACCAAAAGACATTAAAGCTAGCGTTGAAAAAGCCATTGATGATTGTAAGCAAGTGATTGCCGATGTTTTATCTTCAACCAAAGAATACACATGGACATCTCTCGTTGAACCTATCGACGATATAGACGATACCTTAGGTAAACTCTTCTCTCCTATTTCTCATATGAACTCAGTAGTGAGTAGTGATGAGCTGCGCGAAGCGTACGAGTCATGTTTACCGTTATTGTCTGAGTACGGTACTTTTGTCGGTCAACACAAACCGCTTTACCAAGCGTACCAACAACTTGCTGACAGCGAGCATTACAACACCTTAAACACAGCACAAAAGAAAGTGATTGATAACGCTTTACGTGATTTTACTTTATCAGGTATCGCTTTAGCTGATGATCAGCAAAAGCGTTATGGTGAAATTTCAACACGCTTGTCAGAACTTAGCTCGCAATTTAGCAACAACGTATTAGATGCAACGCAAGCATTTACTGTGAATATTACTGACGAAGCTGAATTAGCAGGATTACCTGAAAGCGCGAAAGAAGCAGCACAAGCTTTAGCAGCAGAGCAAGATTTATCAGGCTGGTTATTTACTTTAGATTTCCCAAGTTACTTACCTGTAATGACCTACAGCGACAATCGCGACTTGCGTGAAAAAATGTACACAGCTTTTGCTACTCGATCGTCTGATCAAGGCCCTAACGCTGGGGAGTTTGATAACAGCGACAACATGCTAGAAATTCTTAACCTTCGTCATGAAATTGCTCAACTATTAGGTTTTAATAATTACGCTGAAAAGTCTATTGCGACTAAAATGGCTTCAGAAACGACTCAAGTTATTCAGTTTTTAGAAGACTTAGCGGCTAAATCAAAAAGCCAAGGTCAAACTGAACTTAACGAATTAACTGAATTTGCGAAAACAGTCGATGCTTCAGCAACTAATTTACAAGCGTGGGATTTAGCTTATTACGGCGAAAAGCTGAAACAAGAAAAATACTCAATTTCAGATGAAGAGTTACGCCCTTACTTCCCAGAGAATAAAATTGTTGCGGGCTTATTTGAGGTTGTTCATAAATTATTTGGTTTAACCATTACTGAACGTAACGACATTGATACTTGGCACAAAGACGTTAAGTTTTACGATGTGTTCGATGCTAACAACAATCAGCGTGGTAGCTTTTATTTAGACTTGTATGCTCGTTCTAAAAAGCGTGGCGGCGCTTGGATGGATGATTGTGTTGGTCGCAGAGAATTACCGAATGGTGAAATTCAACTACCTGTTGCTTACTTAACATGTAACTTTAATAAGCCTGTAGGTAACAAGCCTGCGTTATTTACCCACGACGAAGTGGTTACCTTATTTCATGAGTTTGGTCATGGTATTCATCACATGCTTACACAAATTAATGCAAGCGGTGTATCTGGTATCAATGGTGTTCCTTGGGATGCTGTTGAATTACCAAGTCAATTTTTAGAAAACTGGTGTTACGAACCTGAAGCTTTAGCTTTTATGTCGGGTCATTACGAAACAGGCGAACCACTTCCAAAAGAAATGCTAGACAAAATGCTTGCAGCTAAAAACTTCCAATCGGCTATGCAAATGCTACGTCAATTAGAGTTCTCGTTGTTTGATTTTAAAATGCATTTAAATTTTGATAACACTAAAGACAACTCAACTTACATTCAATCGGTTTTAGATGAAGTAAGAGCTGAATATTCAGTAACTAAAGCCGCAAGCTTTAACCGTTTTCAACATGGATTTGGTCATATATTTGGTGGCGGTTATGCTGCAGGTTATTACAGCTATAAATGGGCTGAAGTACTATCTGCAGATGCTTTTTCAAGATTCGAAAAAGAAGGTGTATTTAATAAAGAAGTAGGTAACGATTTCTTGACAAATATTCTTGAAAAAGGCGGTTCGCAAGAGCCAAGTGACTTATTTAAAGCCTTTAGAGGTAGAGAGCCAAATATTGACGCTTTACTACGCCATAGTGGTATTCTTTAAGGTACTAAAAGTTAAACTTTAGTATAATCACAAAACTGTAAATGCATTGGCTTGTTAGCCAATGCATTTTTCATTTAACCAACAAGACCCCTTTCATTCCATGGATAAATTAGAGTCATTTAAATCTTTATATCATAGAGCTGCTGAGCGTAAAGGCGGTAAGCGCGCATTAGACTTTTTATTAGATGAGGTTCATTACTTGAGTAATGCCGAATTAAAAGAAGTCGTTACTGATAACCGGGTATTATCAGCTTTTACAAAAAAGATATTTCAATCAGGTTTTGTATGGCGTGTTGTCGAAAACAAATGGGACGGATTTGAAGAATCATTTTTTCAATTTAACCTAGAAAAAGTGTTAATGATGCCTGAAGAAATGATGGAAAGAAAAGCCGCCGATCCTAAAATAATTCGTAATTACAACAAAGTTAAAACCATTAAAGCCAATGCCCAAATGATATTTGACGAACAGCAGAACGGTCATAGTTTTATCGAATTTATCGCAAACTGGTCAGCAAGCGACATGATAGGCTTATGGGCTTACCTTAAAAAGAACGGTCAACGTTTAGGTGGTAATACAGGTCCTTACGCTTTGAGAGCTTTAGGTATAGATACCTTTTTAATTACGCGTGATATTGAAGCTTACTTCCGTGCCCATGATATTGTAACAGGCGGCATTCAAACGAAATCCAGCTTAAAAGCGATTCAAGACAGCTTTAACCAATGGCAGACTGAATGTGATTTATCTTTAAGCCAGCTAAGTCGTTTAGTCGCTTATTCAACAGGCGATAACAGTGTACAAGTTGCCTAACAGCCATACGACATGCATAAACTAAATGACTGAACCAAATGAGTGAACTGAATGAGTAAATTAAATGATTGAGTTAAATGAAGCCTTTTCCCATGTTGCCGTTGGTTATGTAGATAGCTCTGATGCAGAGTTGGCAAAACAAGTCGCGCAAAAATGGCGACTACAATACATAGGTCATGTGGCTTCACTTGATAAACATCCAAAGCTTACCTTTTTGCTACAAGTTAACTTTCAAGTGCTTGAATTGGTAAAAATAGACGAACCTAAACTCAGCGCGATTAAAGTCGACTTTGTTGAAGGTGCTGCAGCTCATCGCCGTAAGTTTGGTGGAGGTAGAGGTCAAGATATTGCTAAAGCCGTAGGACTCAAACATGGTTTTACTCCACATGTGTTAGACGCAACCGCAGGACTAGGCAGAGACTCATTTGTATTAGCCTCATTAGGTTGCCAAGTTACTATGATTGAACGTATGCCGATTGTAGCCGCACTTCTAGAGAATGGTTTAGAACGCGCAAGGCTAAGTACTGAAGTGTCTGACATTATTAGCAATATGGAGCTGGTACATACATCATTAACCGAAGACAGTTTTGATACATTAATGCCTGATGTCGTGTATTTAGATCCTATGTACCCGCACAGAGAAAAGTCAGCAGCCGTTAAAAAAGAAATGCGTGTATTTCAAACCTTAGTGGGTGAAGACTTAGATGCCGATGCCTTATTAGCACCAGCACTTGCTATAGCAAAATATAGAGTTGTTGTTAAGCGCCCTACTTATGCACCACCTTTAGCAAATAAAAAACCGTCTACCAGTATAAAAATGAAGAAAAACAGATTCGATGTGTATGTGATTCAAGGTATTCCTAAGCTAGATAAAGAAAAATAAATCAATAAAATCATAAGTTAAAAATAAAAAATGAGGTAACCAACGTAAATTGATCACCTCATATATTAACCTTTAATTTTGTCTAACGACATATCGTTAAGATCAAATTAACTAATCAAAATGATACGCTAAGCCAATTGAAATAAAGTTAATTTTAGCCCCATCAACGCGGTAATGATCCCATTCTAAAATAAGCTGTATGTTCTCGTCCCATTTATAATTTGCACCTATACCTGCATATAAATCGGTATCGTTTATATCAGCTTCACGTTCAATATCTTGTGTTTCAAATACGTCTAATGAGTCGTAATCACCACGCCATTTAAAAGCTCCTACTTTACCATGTAAGTACCAATCGTCGTGTTCCCAAAAAGAATACACGGCAGATAAAGTAAAACCTTTCACTGAGGTTGGATGTACAACCTGTGTTAACTTAAAAAAGTCTGATGGAACTGCAGTTGTTGTTGAAAAAGCAGCATTAACTTTGCCGAGGTTAGTATAACCTAGCTCTAAACTCCATTTTTCAGTTAACGAAGTACCTAGGTTAATTTTTCCGCCTACTCTGTCGTCGTCAACGTCAATATCAAAAACATCAAAACCTAAGTTACTTGTTTGACTAGTAACATCACCGTCAGACCAATCACCTTTAACCCAACCTATGCCTGCAGAAATATAAAACTGTTCAAACAAACAATCTTGCTCTGCAACACAGTGCGATTTTAATGTATATACCGGCTTGTCTGATGCATTTATAACTGTTGTGTCTTGTTTAGCATTGGCACCAAATGCCACTGCCATTAGCCCAGTAAGAGCTATAAGTTTTGAAGTGGTTTTAATGTGCATAATGTGCTGACTTCCTATTGTTGTTACGACGTAGAATCACGAATAAAGTAAATGAAATTAGCATGAATAATGTACCAAAGTTAATTGCACCACCTGATGAGTTATCTATTCGTACCGTGACTTTATTTACCGTTATAGTAACTTGTGCAGTAGCTTCTGCACCTCTTTCATCGGCGATTATGTAATCTAAGAATACAATGCCGCTCTCTCCTGCTGCTGGTGTAAAGCTAATGGTTCCGTCTGACATGATAAATACAGTACCGCTTGTGCTTGTAACATCCACTAAGGTAATAATGTCGTTATTTGGATCAGTATCGTTACTTAGCACATCAATAATAATTGAATTTTCCACATCAACTGTTGCTACATCGTCAACTGCGATAGGTGGGTTATTACTAATAATATTTATGCGAACTGTTCCTATATCTGTACCGCCATTACCGTCAGAAATACCGTAAGTTATTTGCTCTTGCCCGATAAAGTTTTCAGGTGGAGTATAGAACAACGCATTATTAATAATTTCAACTTCACCAAAGAATGCTGTTGCTGATGTTATTTCCAGTAAATCGCCGTCAGCATCTACATCGTTACCAAGAATATCTATCTCTATTGATGTATTGAAAACCAGTTCAACCTCGTCGTCTTCAGCTTCAGGTAATGTATTACCACCTGTACCTAAAACACCTACTCCGCCTGGGTCAATAATAGTACCGTTAACTAAGCCATCAGCGTCGTTCGGTCCACCATCTACAATTTCAATTTCAACACACCAGTAACCTTCAATTAAGCCCGCTTCCCAAACATTACCACCTGGAGGAGGACAATATCCTGGTTCACCAGCAGTAGAGCGTACAAAGTTATTGCCCGTTTCTACAAAGTTAAACCAACCGGTATCTTCAAAGTATTTTCGGTACACAGCATTTTCAGGTACAGGTCTGCGTTGTGGCATTACAATTTTGTACGATTGACCTTCGTCAGGTAAACCGTAAGCAATAAAGTTAAATATACCGCCAACGTTTGTTGCTTCAAGATCGTCTTCTAATACTTCTGTATTCTCGTCAGTATTATCTGAATCAGTTTCGTCGCTTACTTGAGCTCCACCTGTATTACTCGTAAATGCGTAAGTACCAATATGTAAACATACTCCTGGGTCACCTTCTACTAAGTATCCTTTAGTAAATGAACCTTGTTCAGGTAAAACATTACATTCTGAAATTGCATCTAAGTAATCAGGTATACCATCACCATCGCTGTCACTAAACCCTTCTTGGTCATCAGGTATGCCGTCGCCGTCACTATCAGCACTTGTTAATGTTGCTAATGTTGATACAACTTCAATGAAAATAGTAGCTTTGTCATCAAACTCAGTATCGTCAAGGTCAACAATGTCTAAGGTCACTTGGTATAAACCTAAAGGTACATTATTAGGATTAAAGCTGAACGTATCTATCTCGCTATCTTCATCAATAAGCACACCTTCAATGTTGTCCCAAGTGTATAAGTATTCGTTATTAGCATTTGGGTGAATAATATTACTTGAAATAGTAACGTTTTCGCCACCTTGCGTTATAACTACACGTTGTTCGTTTGATTGAGTTGCCACTAAAGTAACATCAGGATCTACGTTGTCTTCTCTAATCGTAATGTTATGTTCAAACTTGTTACCTCGGTTGATCGTGTCTGATAAGGTAATAGTTATGGTTTCTAGTGGATCCATCACATCATCGGCTAATACTTCAAACTTGATCAGTTCGTTACTGCCCGATTCGAAGATTAAAACACCATCCACTAATGTATGATCACTGCCGTCTGCACTACCTGTTACCGTATAAGGTATTGAAAGTGGATATTCTGGTGAATGACCATTTAAATGAACACCTACCGAAATTGTATGACCTTCTAATACTTCTTGGTCTTTATCGATAGACACTAAAGGTCTAACTTTAACTAACTGGCTAGCAATGCTAACTCTACCTTCTTCATCCATAGCAGACCAAAACGCAGTATTTACACCTGGCTCGTAGAAAATAAGCCCATCAACTAACGACACAGGTAATGGCTGTCCAAATCGATCAACTGCGCTTGCTTCACCTAAATCAACTTTGGTAAACAAGGCATTAGCATCAATAAATATGTCTTCAGGTACAGAAATCACAGGGAGTAACTCGTCGCCTTCAGTATTTATATCAATAAATACAATTGCAGTATCTGTAGCGCCACTACTATCTTCGATAGTGTATTCAACAAACGTGCTGCCAACAAAACTTGCATCTGGCGTATAGCTTAAACCTGTAGTTGTCCAACTCACTTCACCAATAGAAGCTGTTGCACCAATTACACTAAGCACATCATCTTCATCTACATCAGTATCATTCGCTAATACGTCAATTTCAGTTGGGTCGAAAGAAAATATGGTTACGTTGTCATCAATCGCTACTGGTAAGTCATTTTCTGATTCTACCGTTATCGTTATTGTTGCGATATTAGAGTCAAGCTTGCCATCGTTTGCTTGATAAGTAAGGGTTGTTTCGCCGTTAAAGTTTGCTGGTGGTGTATAAGTTACCAATGGTAATGATCCGCTAACTTCTCCATTAGGTTGGTCGATTAAGATGAAGGTTAAATCATCATTTTCTAAATCTGAACCCACTAACGTAAAGGTTAAAGAGGTATCTTCAATTGCTTTTAAAGCCACATCATTAACGGTTGGTGCCACATTAGGGTCAACTACGGTAACCGAAACATCCGTACATGTTACTCCACCATTAATATCCGACACACATACATTAACTATAGCGACACCAACAAATTCATCTGTAGGTGTAAATGTTATTGTACCGTCTGAATTAATTATTACTGTACCATTTTCACTGATTGCTGATGAAATACTAAGGGCATCCATATCAACATCATTAGTAGCACTTAGCACATCAATAATTACGCCTTGTGATAACAGTGTATTAGCCGTTATGTCATTAATAACAGGTGAGTCGTTTATGCTGATAACCGTTATAGTTGCCGTTGTACTTGCTTCAGCATCTTGACCATCTGAAATGGTATAACTAATAATCGCTGTTCCATTAAATTCAGGTAACGGTGTATAAGTCACTTCGCCCGTAGCTGATATATTAACGATACCTGTATCAACAGATATTTCGGTTATTGTTAAGGTGTCGCCCTCAACATCCGTATCGTTAATCAATACATCAAACGTAATATTTGTATCTTCATTTAATGTTGCTATATCGCTATTGGCTATAGGTGCATCATTAACACTGTCAACCGTAACAATCGTCGTAGTTTCTACGCCTTCTTGTCCATCAAAAACGGTATAGCTGATAGTACTTGTACCGTTAAAGTCTGCATCAGGAACAAACAGTATTGCGCCTTTTTCTGTAATGGACACCGTGCCATTGTCTACTGACAGTTCAGTTACTGATAACGTATCGCCATCAGCATCACTATCGTTCGCTAATACATCAATTTCTACACTGGTATCTTCATCAATCGTTGCCGCATCTATCTCAGGTATCGGTAAATCATTAATGCTATTCACCGTGACTGTTACTGTGCCATCAACATCGATGGTACCGTCAGAAACCGTATAGTTAATGATATTAGTACCGTGGAAATGCTCACTTGGCGTATAAATAATCTCGCCATTTTCAGATAGCTCAACGATACCTTCTTCTGTGCTATACGCGGTTACCGTTAACGTGTCGCCATCTACATCGCTGTCGTTATTTAACACGTCAATCGTTAAGCTATTGTCTTCGTCAACACTGCGTGTTTCAGAGACAACAACCGGTGCATCATTAACGCTAACAACGGTGACTTCGGCTGTTACTTCAATCTCTGCGCCATTACCGTCTTTAATGGTATAGGTTATGGTCGCTGTACCATTAAAGTCAGCGTCAGGTACGTAAACAATTGAGCCTGATTCAGATAAAGATACACTACCAGTATCAACTGACTGACCTGAAACCGTTAAGGTATCGCCGTCAACATCAGTAACATTCGCTAAACCTGTGATTGTTATACTTGTATCTTCATTCACGCTTTCTTCATTAATACCTATAACGGGCACATCGTTAACGCTATTGACGGTTATTGCAACCGTACCAACCACTTCTGCGTCGTTACCATCTGAAATGGTATAGCTCAGTGTCGCTTCACCATTGAAGTTGGCTGTTGGAACAAACTCAACTTTACCTTCTTCTGTTATCGTGGCTTCACCAGAATCTGTTGATACATCGATGATAGTTAATGCATCGTCATCAACATCCGTATCGTTGTTTAGTACATCGATAATAACGGTCGTATCTTCATCGGTTGTTGCTATATCGCTATTCGCTATAGGTGCATCATTAACACTGTCAACCGTAACAATCGTCGTAGTTTCTACGCCTTCTTGTCCATCAAAAACGGTATAGCTGATAGTACTTGTACCGTTAAAGTCTGCATCAGGAACAAACAGTATTGCGCCTTCTTCTGTAATCGATACAGTACCATTATCTACTGACAGTCCTGTCACTGATAACGTATCGCCATCAGCATCACTATCGTTCGCTAATACATCAATTTCTACACTGGTATCTTCATCAATCGTTGCCGCATCTATCTCAAGTATCGGTAAATCATTAATGCTATTCACCGTGACTGTTACTGTGCCATCAACACCAATGGTACCGTCAGAAACCGTATAGTTAATGATATTAGTACCGTGGAAGTGCTCACTTGGCGTATAAATAATCTCGCCATTTTCAGATAGCTCAACGGTACCTTCTTCTGTGCTATACGCGGTTACAGTTAACGTGTCGCCATCTACATCGCTGTCGTTATTTAACACGTCAATCGTTAAGCTATTGTCTTCGTCAACACTGCGTGTTTCAGAGACAACAACGGGTGCATCATTTACGCTAACAACCGTTACTGCAACCTGATTAGTTGCAGAACTACTGCCTGCATCGGTATTACCGTCTGTAATTGTATAAGTTATGGTTGCAATACCATTAAAGTCTGCAAGTGGAGTAAATACAATATTGCCATCACTGTTTATGATAACTGTACCTTCATTTGCAGGTACACTAACACTAAGAATAGTTATGTCTTCATCATCTACATCAACATCGTTACTCAACGCGATAATAGTTACCATACCATCTTCATTTAATGATGCTGTGTCGCCATTCGCTTGAGGAGCATCTGGCGTTGCGCTAACTTCAACAGTTAATGTTGCTGACGCTGATCCGCCTGCACCATCACTAATTGAATAAGTAATAGTTTCTGTGCCATAAAAATCAGCTGCTGGCTGGTAAGAAATACCACTTGGTCCTGTTGATATAATGGCACTACCACCTGAACTTATACTGTCGACGCTTAATACCGTTAATGTTTGACCTGTATCACTTTCTGTATCGTTTGTTAAAACGTCAATAAATGTTGCGTTAGAATCTTCATCAACATTTTGGCTATCATTGTTAGCAACAGGCGTTTGGTTTACTAATGTAAGTGCTAAGTTAGTTGCTTCAACTTGCTGACGTTGATTTAGCCCATCTACATAATTCAACTCACCTAATACCGCCAATTCAGTTGTTGCTTGTTCAGGTACAAGGTTATCTGTATTCACTTTTAAGAAGAGTACATATTGTTCAAGGTTAGTATCATTGTCAGAGTTAACTATTCCACCTAAAGGTAGCGTTATTAACTGTCCACTTTGAGTCACATCTAAATTTACAGGAACATCAGTAGCCGCATCATTTATATCGTTAGGGTTATTTGCTGTATGCAAACCTGTTTCGAATATAGATGTTAATGTGGCTGAGTTTTCAACATAGGTTAACAATGGAGGCAGCGTGAATACTAAATTTGCATCATTAAGACTACCTGCTGGAATTGAAACGGTAAGAGCTAACGATAACTCTTCGCCTTGAACAAAGTTTGCATCTACAGTATCTGTATCTGAGGTTTCTGTTAATTCGGCTACAACTGAAATTGACAGTTCGTCTGCACTGGTTACTGTAAATAAAGTAGGGTTATTGTTATCAGCGCTGTTGGCATTATCATCAGACATTGTGTCTGTAAAGTTAGTACCTGAAGCCGTTAATTGAGAGGATATAACCGTATCGTCAGCAACACCTGCATCAACTACAACACTGAATGAACCTGTAACACTGCTCCCTGGCAGAACACTGCCCACGTTAGCATCATAAGGTTCTGTGGTTACAATAGAGCCTTGGCTTACAATACCAGAGCCAGATACTAACGTTGTATTAGTCGGTATTGGTTGTTGTAAATCTACGTCCGTTGCGGTTACTGAACCTTGGTTGAGTAATGAAAAGTCGTATCGAACCGTATCACCTGGGTCAACATTACCATCGCCATCAACATCATTCGTTAACGTCCAATATTCATTCACTACAACATCTGGTGCACCTTCAGTTGCGTTTGCATTTTGAGCAATCGCATTGATTGAAGAGGCTTGATATCCGTCTACTTCTGAGCTGTTACTATCGGTATTTTCCGTTGGCGTTTGGTCGCTTCCAACATTACCTTGTAAATCATACGAACCTTCGGTCTCAACACTCACATCAAACGTTACTGAAACAGAACTACCTGCGGCTAATGTATTTATAACAGCCGATAAATTATCGGTAGTAACGCTACCTGTTCCATCACTAATGGTAAACGTACCATCTAAGTAGCTTAATCCTGCAGGAATGATGTCGGCTAAAGTAATACCCGTAAGTTCTTCTGTGCCTAGGTTACTTAGGTTATAAGTAACGGTTAATGTGTCGCCAACACTAACGGCTGTATTATTATCGGTATCATCTGATAACTGAATGCTTTGCTCAACATATAAATTATTGGTTGCTTCTGTAGGAGCACCTACCACTAAGCTATTTGCTTGGTCGCCGTTGCTGTCATCGTTATCTGCATCGGTAAGCTCTGATACAGTAAGGTCTGAATCTACGCTACCTTGTGCGGTAATGGTTGTACCATCTGCAACGTTTTCATTCACAACCACTTCATAGGTAATAATTGCAGACGTGCCGCTATTTAAACTACCTATATCAGCAGTAATTTGCGTAGCTGTTTCAGTAATAGTACCTGTAGTTGTTACCGAGTTAGCAACATAAGTTGTGTTATTTGGGATATTGCCCGTGAAAACAACACCAGTAGTATCAGATCCATCATTATATAATGTAGCTTCAATGGTTAATGTGTCACCTGGATCAGCATAACCATCGCCATTTAAATCATTACTTATGATAAATGTTTGACCTGCATTGATAAAACTAGCGCTGTTAGACGTTACCGCTAAAGAGTCACTAAAACTATATTCACGTTCATTTGTGTCTTCACCCACTAAACTTGAATATTTTCCGTTTTGTAATTCAACCAGTAAAGCATGGTCAATATCAGCGTTATTATCTACAGTCATTTCAAACGAAAAGGTCTTTTTGCCATTAACAACGGTAATACTGCCTAAATCAACTTTTAGTAATGCGCTGTCTGTATCATCTAATGTTCCATTGCCGTCAAAACTACTATTTACATAGGTAAGTCCACTTGGAATTTTTAGCTCTAACGAAGTATCAAACGCATCACTGCCATTGGTATCAGGTGTTATTTCTACTGTATATACAACGCTATCGCCTAAAGATACTGTACTTTTGTTTGAGGTGATTTCTGCTACTAAATTAGGTTCAATAATAACAATATCTAATGTAGATGCGGTTGCGGTTGCACCACCACCACTTGCTATTGCTGAATTAGTTAATGTAGTGCCTTGAGAGTTATCAGCTTCATCTAATACAGTTGCGACTATTGTTAACATAAAGAAGTCGTTCGTTGTATCTCCGTCAGACACGTTGCTAACATCACCTAAATCAATAGTGACGTTGTTGCCATCTACCGATCCTATTGTTGCATCTCCAGTTACATGAATGTTACTACCTGCAGATAAGGTGCTCGACTTAAATTCTAGATTGTCTGGCAATGTATTGATAACAAGTACATCGCTAATATCACCCTCAATTACGTCTACACGAAGATCGATACTTACCGTTTCACCAATCGTTATATGATTATTATTTGCATGAAGCTCATTTAACTCAGATTGAACTGCAATAGAGTTATGAATAGTTACCGTGCTTGAGCCTGACTCGTTATAGTTATTAAGTAACGTGTCGCTATCATCGTCGCTATTTTCTGTGCTTCCATCTCTAGCATCTCCAGTTAACGTACTGAAATATGATGCAGTAATTTGGTCGCTTACACTATCGCCAGCACTTGCTGAGTTAGCAACAACAACATCATAAGTAAGCGTTAAAGTAGACAATGGCGGTAAGTCTACAGTGGCTAATTGTAAAGTATCACCTGTTAGATTCGTGGTTTGTTGGCTTACATCACTTACACTTGCCACTGTTGATGTACCCGTTAATACAACATCATTATTGGTATTAGTTAATGTAATATTAGAAAAAGCCTCAGAACCAGAACCTGTTCCATCTGGTGCACCTAATAAAGACGCTGGTATAATATTTAATAAATCTGCACGAAATGCGGTACTGTCTGTTGATGTATTGGTTAATACCGTTTGATACGAAATAGTATCGCCTGCGTCACTACCTGTAGCACCCGAAATTATAGTATGGCTTATGGCTAAGTTTGGTTCAGTTACTGCAATTGTAACATCACTGCTTGGCGGAGTTGTTACACCTGCATAGTTTAACGTTGCTGTTGAATCTAGCTCGACACCTTGTTGATTAGTTAAAATGTTATCTACAGAAACCTCTATTTCTATTGATACGCTTTGTGCATTAGTGCTGCTGTTTTCTATCGTTCCAAAATCTAAAATTATTGGATCAGTACCTGAACCCGGAGTGGTACTTGGGTTAAGCGTTGCAGAAAAATCGCTTGCTGGTAAATTAATTGCTATTGGCGTGTTATCAAAGGTTAAGCCTGCTGGTAAATCTAAGGTATAAACAAAGTCATCGGTTGTTCCTGTAGGAATACCAAACGTAGCCGTTAGCGTAACTGTATCTTTAATATTAGCGTTTTCTGCTGATGTAATTAGGCTTACTGTTGGTGCATTTGCTGTAATAACCTCTGTAGTCATTACAATTAAGTCGTTAACTGCTTGGCTCGATGTATTATTTTCTTGGCTACCTGTGCGTTCACCTGTATCACTATCTGCTGCACCGGGAGCTGCATCGTTTGTACCTTTAGCGCCTGGTAGAGTTGTTATGCTAAAGTCTGCGATTGTAGAAACTTGTTCTTCAAAACCAATACTTACATCTACATTAGCACTGTATTTAACTTCAAGAGACTCGCCCGCATCTAAATAGCGTTGTTCCTCGTCTGTTAAACATGAACTATCAACAGTTAAATCGTTCCCTGAAAAACTCGCACAACTTGATACGTCAACAGTACTGCTATTAGCACGTGTAATTGTTGCACTTGTTATTGATGGTGAATTTAAGCGTGTTGGTAATGTTTCTTCTATTAGCCATTCCCAACCACGTACTACATCTGTTTGGTTGTCGTTGGTAGCAGTTAACGTGTAATTTAAAGTATCGCCACCGTCTACACTGTCTGGTGTGGCTATGTTAGTTAACGATAAATGTGGTGTTCCTATAACGCCACTTGTTGAAGCGCTATCTGCTTGAGCAACATTTGACTGATTATTGTAGTGTATTTGCCCGTTAAGAGTTTTGTTATCGGTACGGTTGTTGTCTTCAGTATTCAGATATACCGCATCAAAAGTAACAATAATATATTCGGCATTTCCATCATTGTCGATATTAGTAATATCACCTAAGTCGAATTTAAGTACGTTATTAGCATCAACCGTGGCAGTAATACTTTGATCTGTAGTTGAAAGATTACTCTCTACTGCTGATGATAAACCTGTATCGAAAACGCCTCGTACTGTCGCAGTACCATCAACATAACCAACGCCTGCTGGTAAGGTAACATCAATCAATGCATTAGCTGCTGTAGCGGCTGTTGTACCTTCTGGAATGGTTACTTGTAATGAATATTTTGCTACTTCGCCAATCGCAAACACTGGTGTGCCTGATTCGCTTGTCCAGCTTTCGCTCGATGAAATAAGCGTTAAGCTATCCGCTGTTGGGTTAGTAGTAGAAGCCGTTTCAGTAACGTTAGTTGAGTTATCTCGCTCTAACGCTACATCACCACTTTGGCTGTCTGCAGTACCTGACGTTACCGTCGAGTATGATGCGCCAGATTGTACGTCATCTTTAACAACGGCAGTATAAGTAAAGGTCACTGTTTCATTTACAGCAAGAGAACCCGTTGTTATATAGTCTACTGAAGTGCCATTATAAGTATAAGTATAACCTGGGGCAGTTGTATCTGCTGTTGCACCTGTAGTTAGATCAAATAAATTAGCGTTAAGCGCGCTATTAATATCTATATCGTACGCTGTTGCTGTACCCACATTCTTTACAGTAATAGTTGTGGTAACAGTATCGCCCGCTTGTAAAGAACTACTCGGTGAAAGTGAAGTCGTAACCTCTAACTCGTGCTCTACAAAAGAGCCAGATACACTTGTATTTACAGTAGTTCCTGAGAACGAATTATAAGTTAAATCAGTATCAAGCGTTTTTGTTTGCGGTGCATTTAATGCCGCGTTAGCTGCAACATCTCGAACAATAGCATCAAAAGTAAAAGAAAAGGTGTTGTTGCTTGTATCATTATCACCTGTAACAGTAGTTGTAGATGGCGAATCAAAGTTAAACACAACATCTTGTCCACTCGTAAACGAGCCTGTCGGAGTAACTGTTGGATCTGTATCAACTGTGCCTGCAAAACCTGATATTGAAACAGCAGGAGAACTTGCATCAAACTCTACACCGCCCGGTAGTTCGGTTGTAATACTTAAACCCGATGTTTCACCTTCAGGTAAAGTAACTTCAACAAGATACGTTACGGTATCGCCAACAACAAAGTTGCTACTCGAGCCTGAACCATTAGGTGAAACACTATTGATAGATGTACTTATAGACGCACTGGCTACCGTTAAAGTTTTTTCGCTACTTTCTGCAGGAAAAGCTGGAGCCCCATTAGCACTAGCCCATGCAGCTTCAGCAGTTGAGTTAATGGTTTGGCGTGGTGTAACATCGTCAGAAACATCGCGTGTATAAGTAATAACTACAATTGAGCCTGCAGGAACAGCATTGTTCAACGTTAAATCGCCGTCAGCTAATGTTCCAGAATATGCTGTTGTAGCCGTGTCATCTACAGTAACACTTGTTAATACTGCGCCGTCTAATCCTGTTATTGCTGGTGCGTTAGCCGTAATATCATGTGCATCTGCACCGCCAGTATTCTCAATGGTTAATGTGTAGGTTATAACATCGCCAGCATCTACCGTTGCAGATGCGTTATCAATTAATGTGATAGATAAGCTTGGGGCTCTAACCATTAATGGCACGCTATTAATTTCGAGTGCAGCCTCGCCAGCGGTATTTTCTGTACTGCCCTGAAATAAATTAGTTAAAGAAAGTTCATCAGAAAAAGGGTCTGTAGATATGGTTGCAGTAATATCTACCGAAATAACCTTAGCTTCAGTCGTATTTAAATCTGGCCAAGTAATGTTAAGTGAATTAGTTGAACTAACATGCTCAATATTGCTAGGCGTTAAACCCGCTGTATCATCAACTGATAATACGATATCTGTACCAAACGATGTGCTGATACTTGTTACGTCGAATACCGGTAAAGGGAAGAAATCATCAAACACAATATTTTGTGTATCGCCCGACGGAATGTTCATGCTTAATCTAAACGTAACCGCCTGCCCTGGTACATATTCAGCTGCTGAATTAACAATAACTTTACTGGTAGTAATAGGAATAATAACGCCGCCAGCAGATGAATTATCCATACAGTTTACAGCGCCAGCGGTTAGAGAATAAGTAGCCAAACTAGCACTACCTAATGCGTCTGATGCAAATACAGAGTCTGTAGATTTATATGCTTGCTGAACCGTTGCGGTATATTGAATGGTAATAGTTGTACTTGCAGCTAAATCGCCCGTTACTGAATGGATATCATAAGTTACGGTAGTATCGTCGCCACTTGTACCTGTTGTAGGTGTAATTGATGTAGTTACGCCCGATACAGTCATACTTGTATGAGCAGTAAATATTAAGCCGTCAGGAAGTGTATCTACTAACACTAAACCATTAGCTTCATCATACTCACTTAACTGAATGTTATCGGTAATCGTGATCACTTGGCCTGGCGATAAAGCTGTTTCAGAAAAGCTTTGCTGAACCGCTAAATGTTTGGCTGTTATTGTTGTGCCTGTTGATGCAAGTTGAGTAAGCGTTGTGCCAGCAGGATATTCGCTATCAAATGTTGCATTATTTTGAATAGTGACAGCACTACAGCTAGCACCATTTAGAACACTTTCAGGTACATAACCAGAAATCCTGATTTCAGAATCATTTAAGCTATTTGAACCCTGAATATTGTCACAGCTAACACTTATCATACCTCCTTGGTTAGCGCTTTCAGGTTCATCATCCACCGTACAATTAGTTCCTCCGGTAATAGACACGGGAGCTGTAAACTGTAAGTTATTATCTAAGGTATCTTGTAAAAGGGTGTTAAAAATCTGTTTTGAATTGGCAACATCAATAATATGGCGATAAGTTAGAAGAAAGTTTGGCCCTGGAACAATTTCTGATTCGATAGCGTCATTGCGATATTCATACGATGTCACTGTTGCTTGAATATTAGCACTCAGCTTTGTACCTATAATGGCTGTATCGCCTGTTGCAGAGTCGCCATATTGATACACAGGTTGCGCATCTACATTTAAGTTTTCACCTATATCTGCACTCGCACCTAATGTTATACATACCGACGTATTAAGCATAGGTCCGTTCGCAACTACCGAGCCTACTGATAGTTTTATTATATGTAACGCGTCGCCCTGCGTACCAGTTACCTCAGAATTACTCAACGAATCAGTAATTGTTCCTGATGAAGAAAAATCACCTAATGATTCAACACTTAATGCATTACCAAACATGCTCGCACTGTTAAGTGTAATTTTGGCATCGGTTATTAAGCGAATATAAGGGCCATATCCTGTAGTGCCCGTATTACTAAAACCAACATCAAAACACTGCTCTTCTCCAGCAAATGCTGAAGCTGGTAATTCATTCGTCACAGTCGGAGTTGCACCAAAAGCTTGAAAGCTTAAAGTTAATGCTGAAGTAGCAATAAATAAGTGTCGAAAAAAGTGAGTTAGCATGCAGGCAGATCCAAAATTCAGTTGTTATTATTGTACAAGAATAAAATAACAAACCATTGAATACAAAGAAAAAACATAAAAAATTACACTTACACATAACCTTTACATAACTCAAACATATCATAAACTCCCTATTTACAACCTAATAACAAACTGCTTATTAAACCTACATTAAATAGGGTTATTTAAGAGCAATAACATTATCTAAACAGTTCATAAAAATGCTTGAAAATAATTTATAATTTTACAAAAAATTAAACGTCATCACTCATTCATATATCTGATAATTTATTTAACCCGAGTTCTGGATAATGAATTTTTAAATCCATGAAAATTAATCAATATTTTAGGGTCTGTTGATCTTTCGAGATTATTTTTACTGCAAGGTGTTTGATATTTAGACAAGGCAGAGTATGTGACGTGTAGCTGGCTACTCGAACAGACGATAACGCCCTGTCTATCCAAAGTTAGGAATTTCAAACACATGCTGCCCTTTGGGTTCATTTAAAACGAATTTACTCATTGCTGCCTGCATGGATGCAGGTACTTGGGTTATGTTGGAACGTATAACCCGTGTTCGCTTTTTTAATACGACTGCATGGATGCAGAAGGTAGGGCGACTCAGGAGACAAAGCCGAGAATGACTATTAGACAAAGCTCACATCGCGATTAAATCCGTTTTAAATTGAATAAAATTTAACCCTGAAAGATCAACAGCCCCTAGTTAACGTCACAATGATGATAGTTTATTCGTTATCAAGGCACTTTTACGTACTCAATAACGGGTTATTGAGTACGTAAAAGTAACGCCGAGAACGTTTAAAATAACGTTATTGTGGAATATTGCTTATCCAGAATTCAGGTTATTTATACACGTTAGCTGGTTATTTTGAGAAGTAGCCGAAATAAACATTTATTTTAATCATTTATGTGACTTTTTCCTCAACACACTCATCTAACTTATTAACAACGCGCTATATAGCAGTAATATTAAGGAAAAACATGAATCGTATTATCATCATAACTTGTGCAGCATTATTATTTACAGGCTGTGCTACACAACCAAAATTAGAAGATTACACCAATAATCCAAGCGGATTATGGGAAGAAGGTAAGGCGTTATCCAAAAAAGGTGAAGCTCTGATTATTAAAGGCGAGAAAACCATAGAGAATGCACGTATTAACGCTAATAAAGGCAAAGCGCTTATATTATCGGGTAATGATGCGATCCAAAGATCACGTCAGGATTACCAACTAGAAGCCAGTAAAGCGGGTCGTTCATCTAGTCCAAAAGAAATTGAGTACGAAGCTGAGCGTTTAGCGTCAATAGGTGAAAATTGGGAAGATGCACAAGATAGTGTGAAAGAAGGTAATAAATTGATTGCGCAGTCTGAAAAGAAAAAAGTAGAAGGCCAACAACAAATTTCAAACGGTCGTAAACTTGTTGAGCAAGGCACTAACTTTATTCGCAATAGCCAACGCATGAGACTTGAGCAACCTTTAACTTCTGAAACTAAGTAACCTAAGCTTGGTAGCTTAAGCTCGATACTTAAGTTAAGGCAATACCCTTTATTTAAAGTAAGCCAGTGAAACAATAAAAAGGCGAGTAAGTTAATTAACTTACTCGCCTTTTTTATGAAAAATTACTTTATGGTAAAACCAAATCAACATCTTAAAAGCGATAACTTAAACCTGCCCCGCCAGATAACATATTAGATAACGACTCATCACCAGCAAAGCGTTGGCTATCTTCATTTACCGCTACGCTGTAACTTGTATAAGCATGTAGCTCAATTTTATTTTTAAGCACATAAGATGCATGCACACGAAGCTGACCAAAGTTAAGTCCATTATGACCATCAGCTATATAGCCTGAATTAAAGCCCAACGAACTACTAACATCCACAAGTAAAACCCCCTTAAATTTATAACTTTTTATGAAAGCTATTTCTGAGAATAATCCATCGGCATCAAACGAATGGTAAATACTGGCTAGTATTTGAATGTCGTTGCGGTAATCGTAAGAAAAGTCGATATTCACTTCATGATCTGTTGCGTCAATATCCCCTTCATAAGACTTCAAATAACCGTAGCCGACGAATACTTCTAATTTATCGACGGCATAAATCCCATAATTAACATTTAAGTTAACCTCTGAATAATCAGCGCTTATGCCTTTAGCTAACCAAGGGGTTATATAAAAATCACCATAGTTAAATTCAGTCGAAACAGAATAAAGACCACGACCAGAAAGGTTATCTCTACCCTCAGTTATATAATCACTTTCAATGAAAATACGCGAGTCCCAGCCAAAAGCCTTATCTGAATTAGTTGATTGAGTATGCTCAAAGGCGGCGTGCCGACTTGTTTGTGGATCATTAATGATAGTATCGCTCTGCAGTACTTCTGCACTAACATTCTCTACCAAAAACACATAAGTAAAGAACAAAGTCCCCACTACATATTTATTCATATAAACACCTTTTGAAATTCATAATTCAGATTGCTTTCCACGCTCATTAGACATACTGGCAATGTTTTCTGATACGTTAAGAGATGATAAGAGATATGATGATTTAACTTAAGTTTGAGAGGACCTATACCGTTTTCAAAAATAAATTGATCAACTAGGTATTAATATTAATCATAGACTAGCAATTAAATCCAAACCAATACTCGTATAAATAATTGCTAAAAATTTGAAATTTAAGGCCAAGTACAGAACTCTTTTCATTCGTTCATCCTATATGACACAAAGTTTTAGACAATAAAAAAGGGAGCTAAATAGCTCCCTTACTGTCTACTTAAAAGTTACTAGATTACTTAGTTACTTTTTTACGTTCTACAGCTGTTACATTAGCAACGATACGTCTGTTTACTGTATGTGCTTTAATTGTGCCGCTGTTATCTAATAACTGAGAAGCACCGTAGCCTTTAACATCTACACGATCGAATTTAATACCATATTGTTTAACTAATATGTCACGAACTGATTCAGCTCTTTTTTGTGATAACCATACGTTATACTGTTTGTCACCTAACGATGAACTATGACCTTCGATTACCGCATTTGTATTAGGGAAGCGTTTCAAGAAAGCTGCAAAGTCAGCTAATTCAGACATATCGCCTGTTTTAACAAGACTAGAGTTATGTGCAAACTTAATATCAAGTTGCATTTCAACTTCTTGTTCTTCAAATATACTACAACCTTTGCTGTCTACTTTGTCAGTTGACGGAGTATCAGCACACATATCTGTTTTATTAGAAACGCCATCGTTATCATTGTCTGCAACTACAGACTTAGTAACAACACAACCGTTACTATCAACATTGCTGTTTAATGGTGTGTTAGGACATAAGTCACGGCTATCTTCAACACTATCATTGTCTGTATCGATAACTTTTTCTACAACTTGTGCAGGCTTAGCATTACCGCCAAAAGAATAAGCAAAACCTAGTTTTACACTGTGATCAAGGTAAGCTTCACCAAAGTCATGGTAAGCAGCAACTTCAGTAATCACTCTGAAGTTAGAACTTACATCCCAGTGACGACCTAAACCAACATTTACTAAGCCTTGTGTTTCATCAAATTTCTCAGCTTTTAAACCCGTAAATACATAGTAGTCTGATTGTTGAGGGTAGAATAAGATGTCTACACCACCTCTATCACCACCAATGCTTTGGCTTGGGTTCTTTGCATCAATATTAAGGTGTGACCATTCAACTCTAGCACCCCAAGATTCACTAAAACGAGTACCAAATTCAAGACCTAACCCTAAACCGTTGTTGTATTGTGGACCAGGTAAAAATTTCTCATTATCTGAATTATAAAATTCGCCAAAACCGCCAAACCAAGATTGATTTTCTGACGAGTTATCTGCATAAGCAGTTTGTGATAAAAGAGTAAGCACGCTTAATGCAAAAAGTTTGTTTTTCATTTTAATATTACCTTTAGATTCATGTTTAATTTATTTTTAACATAGTTGTTTATACCGAATCGAATAAGTTAACCAATTCGGTATTACTAGTTTCATAACCTTAGACGACAGCAAAAGTTGAAAAGTCACAATCAATTTAAAATAATGTGAAATAAAATATCAGGTACAAAAATCCCCTTGAGTTACCTGCTATTTTAATACCTTTAAAAATGCGCTCTTGTATCACCTATTAACTATTATAGCTCAATTGATTCATTAAACTCATTAGTGAAACGCTGTAATTTGTTTTGATCGATAAATTTACTCACTTTAGTCACATAATGCTGACCTTCTTCTGAGTATTTATCGAGAGTTTTTGCTAAAACAAGTCCTGTAATGTCTTCTTCATTTTTACGAAGCTTAGAGCGCATCTTTCTCAATTCGATATAAGCTGCGTTTGTATTCAGATTTTTTATGTAAGCTCTTACTGCTAAATTAACAGAAGCGAACTTAGCCACTTCATGAAACTTTTCAGAGTCTCTAGACGATGGAACAATGCCGCAACCCTTTGAAAAACACCACTGACCAAAAAGATTATTACCTTTTTTAGAAAAACGAGACGTTCCCCAACCCGATTCTATCGCGGCTTGGGTTAATGCTAAAGACGGAGGAATAACATCAACTCTTTCAAGAAGATTAGCAAAAAAACTATCTCCACCGTATTCACTACTCACTTTATAATGAGTCGCTACCTTATTTAGCCATATCTTTTGTTTACTCGTTAATTCTTCTTCAGGAACACTTTGTAACAAAACAATAATTTGTCTGAGTTTTAATACATGTTTATTTTCTTCTTTAATAATTGGGTAAAGGGTATTAAAGAATTGTTCTTTTTTCTCTTTAACATCATTGATCTGTGAAAAATCAGGTAGCTTATCTAATTTGTTTTGTGTTTGTGCTTCGGCAACCGAAATTAAATGTATATCACCTTCTTCCGATGTAGCTAAAAAGATAAGCGCACCTATAACAAGTAAACTTATGACTAACATTATTTTATTTTTTAGTATGTTCATTATTTTGTATCCATTTTAAAGATTTATCAGGGTCTTTATTTTTTATAATATTTAAAAAAGACGCCTGCTGGTCAGGCTAATTTTACCTAACTTATTATTAATTCTTCTCTTCGTTCTCTCTCTTAATCTTCAGTGCTAGCACTGCCGGCCATTTTTTCTAATGCTCTTTTATAACGCATTTTTACGGTACTTAGTTTTTGCTCCACGATTAAAGCAATATCATTAAACTCAAGATCACCCGCAATACGAAAAACTACGATTGAACGCTCTTCTAAACTAAGCTGAGCCAACAAACTATTAAGTTGGTTGCTTCTATCAGTAGAATCGTCAGAGGTCTCTTGTGAAACCTCCTCATGGGTTTCATCTAAGTCGACCTGATCTAATTTCTTCTTTCTTAGTCTAGTTAACGCCTGATTGTATGCAATTCGAAATATCCACGTTTTAAAACTAGCTCGTTGTTCAAAGCTTTTGAGGTTGTTAAACACATTTAACATAGTGTCATTAACCGCCTCTTCAGCTTCTTCTGTCGAGTTTAGGTATCGATAACAGATTTGTATTAACTTGTTATGGTATCGATGAAAGAGCACTTCATAAGCCGTTGTCACATAAGGTAATTGCATGCAGGCAATACGTACCAGCTCAGAATCTTCCTGTTGTGACAATCAATCAGAGACAAGGTTTCTCTCGTTCTCTGGTGTTTTCATAGTTAACTCATTGTTAAAGTCTATTTAATCGAGTCATTCATTGGCGTAACAATAAACTTATGCGTTAATAAGTCTTGGTTTGGTACGCTTAGTCGACGACCTTCCTTGTTTTCGAGCAATGTATTTACAGTGCTTACTGCAACCACGTTACCAATAAAACCTTCAAATTCTACTTCATCACCTGGGAGTAATTGTTCTCTAGCATAAATACCTGAAACGATACTGTTAGCGATACTTTTAGTACCCAAACCTAAGGCTAAAGCGAGTGCAACACCTAAGCTTGCGATTAATACGGTGAATATTGTATTTAATAATTCTGTTTCAAGCTCAAGCTGACCAATAACTAAAGAAAAAGTGATAGCCAGTACAAGTATTTGTAAAACGCGTCCTACTGAAGAACCATATTCAACACCCATATTGTCAAGTGAAGCTTCTATTTTAGCTTTACCTGACTTAGCAATGAATAAACCTAATAAGGTAATAACCAAAGCACCTAATAGTTTAGGTAAATATAAAACGAATGAATCTAAAATAGCTGAAAATCTATCCAGCCCTAAAGTTTCAGAACCTGCCACAAGAATAATCAGAACAAAAAACACATGCAGTAAACCGCCAATTAATTGAGAAGGCGTTGATTGCAAACCCAGCGTTTTTAAAATCTTATTTACACCTAACTTGTCACATAATTTATCGAAACCGAGTGTTTCTATTATTTTAGCAACCCACTTTGTAATGATTTTTGATAAAAACAATCCGATAACAACAACCAAAATAGTTGCCAGTAAATTAGGTAAGAAGCCTGCTATTTCTGTCCAAAATCTGGATAGTGCATTACTTAAAGATTGTGTCCAAACGTCTAAATTCATTTCTGGTCTCCAGTGGTGTTACTTAATAGAGCCACTTCTGCAGCGTCTCCTGATTGTTTGTTAATGATCGTGTTTTTCTTTGAATCGTTTTTTTTGTGTAGTTCGAGTTTACGTTTAGCAGAATACATAGAAGCACCAAAACCTAAGAAGACAACCCACACCCATCCAAAAAACAGCCCAGTAACATCTTTAGCAGCTGTTACGTTTGATGACTTATTCAGCACCTTTTTAAGCTCTTCTTCTTCATTAACAACTGGCTCGCTTTCTTGCCACATTAATTTGAGTTCGTCTTCATTAAATTTCATTATGTATCCTGCTATTTATTTGTATTCACAACGCTAACAATTAGTTGATAATAAGTATTTCAACGCGACGGTTTTGTGCACGACCTTCTGCTATTTCGTTACTTGCAACAGGCTTGCCTTTACCATAGCCTTTAAACTGAATACGGCTAGCGTTGATATTACCTACTTGTGTCATAAAGTTAGCAACTGTTTTAGCTCGGTCTTGAGACAATTGTAAGTTCAAGTCGTTGCTACCCGTTGAATCTGTATGACCAGACACTACGATATTTGCTTTAGGGAAACGATTCACTGCATCAATAATTTTGTTAAGTAGTACAAAGTTAGTTGATTCAATTTCACTGCCACCTGGCTTGAATGAGAAACCTTGCGCTCTGATCAACACATTATTTACTTGACGATAAACAGTTGCTTCATCTTCATTAAACAATGATTGAACACCATTAAATCGAGCAATATCTTCACGCTTAGCCGTTTGTTCTTTTTGTAACTCTAATTTAGACGATTGTTGCGTCGACTCTAATCGATCTTTAAGCTCTGAAACATTGAAGCTTAATGTTTGGTTTTGATCCATCACTTGGCTCAAGCTATCTTTAGCGCCGTTAAGCACTTCTTTGTTTGATTGGTTAAAAGGTAACGCACTGTTTAGCGGAGAAAATGCCAACGCTAATTGATCTTGAAACCACACAATTTTTTGTTCTTCTGTAAAGTCAGCATCTTTAAAGTACTGGTTAATTTCAGCTACGCCTTCTGCGCGCTTAACAATCCAGATAGCTTTATTAGAATGCACGTTAGCTTTTTCAGTATCTGTTCTGTTTACTTCTAAAGTATCTAACGCTAATTGGTATTCGTTTTTAGCTTGGGTAATTAGAATTGGAGTTACATCATCCAAATCTTTATTCATTGCTGTTTTAATGGTTTTATCTGCTACACCTAACATATTCGTTTTAAGTGCTGCTAATTCTAAACCTAAGTATTGGTTTTTTAATGACGTAATATCACGTTTTGCACGATCTTCTTCGCCATTTTCTAACAAGCCAAGCATTTTCTTTAATTGCTTTTCTACAACTTCAAACTTCTCAGGTACTAAATTGTTGGCATTAGTTGCCATTGCTTTGTTACGTGCAACAAAAACTTCTTCTAAAACATATTTAGCTTTTTCAGATTGTTTAACCGCAGCGTTAACAGCAGTTATAGCATTAGCTGCAGCAGTATTTGCTGATGTTTTACCCGATTTAGCTTGTTTAACCGCTTCATCGAAAACACTTTGAGCTGTTTCCATTTTTTCAGGTGAGTAGTATTCGATATTTTCGTTGCTCGCTTTTTCTAATAACAAGCGTGCTTCTTTAATATTTGGAAACTGTTCCATAATATCATTTTGAGATAAAACTGTGTTTGACGCACACCCCGTAAATAATAAAAACGACAGGCTGCTAGCAATTATTGTTTTTTTCATTTTAGTTCTCTTTATTAGTTAAAAAGTAAGGTTATAAATATTCAATACTGAGTTAGACGAAGGTTAGATCTAAAAAGTCACAAAAAATATTATTTTTATTATTAACTATTTTATTTAACTAAAAATAAGCGCCGCAAATAGAGCTAAATATCTTCCCTGTATTAGAAAAAACTAATAAATATAATTGTTTATTTAACGCAAAAACGCTGTACACAAACCTTTAAAAAGCTAAAGACATAAACTTTTTTTTAACGTAGGATGATAATCAAGGTGATAAAAACAAAGATCTCACATGATTTTAAACCTTACATTCAATGAGTTACCAAAATAATGATAAGTTAACGAGCTCTACACATAAGATAGAAAAATAACTATATTTCAAAGTTAATCTGATAACGTTTAAAAATACATAACCAAGATCAGAGAAAACTTATTTAAAAAAGGTAATAAGATGCAAAATTCTACAACGAATTTATCATCACAGGATGTGGTTAACGCTAAAATACTTTTAGTGGATGACGATAAAATCAATACAGCAATTTTAGTTAGATCACTAAAAATGTTTCAACAAGTTTATGAAGTACATTCTGGCGTCGACGCCATTGAGTTTTGTAAAGAAACCCCTCCCGATTTAGTGATATTAGATGTAGTGATGCCTTCAATGGATGGCTACGCTACCTGTAAAATACTTAAATCTATGCCTGAGATGGAAAATTGCCCTATTATATTTTCAACAACATTAGAAACTGTTGAAGATGAGATTGCTTGCTGGGAAGCGGGCGGCTCTGACTTTGTCACTAAGCCAGGCATACCTCAAACCTTGATGAAGCGTATTGAAGCTCACCTGCAACTCAAATTAAAATCGGATGCGCAGCAAGAACTTGCTTACTTCGATAGCTTAACTGGGCTAGGCAACAGACGCCATTATAATAATATTTACAAAGAACAAGTTTCTTTAGCTTTAAGAACTAAAAAAGACTTATCTATTGTTGTATTAGATCTAGATTATTTTAAGCAATTTAATGATAAATATGGTCATCAGCAAGGCGACCAATGTTTAATTAATGTTGCTCAAGCCATAAAGTCACAGTTACACCGACCTACTGATTCAGCGATGCGTTATGGTGGAGAAGAGTTTGTTTTAATCTTACCTGACACAGATCTTAATGGTGCAAGATATGTCGCTAATAAAATTATATCTGCGATTATGGCGCAAAAAACTCCTCATATTTGTTCGCCTTATCATATTGTTACAACAAGTGCGGGCGTGTCTTCATTAAACAGTGTAGGTAACCATAAAGAACTATTTAGCGTTGCCGATAGACAATTATATGAAGCTAAAAGATTAGGCAGAAATGCTTGCGCATAATTCTATAATTGAAGACTTTAACGGATCTTAAAAGATATCCGTTAAAGTTTTTGTAAACATCTGATATCAAAACTCTATCCTAAAATTTGCATTAACACCTTGAATTAATACCTTGAACTAATGCCTTTAATTCGACATTAGCTTTACACCTAGAATTTAAAAATAAGCTTTAAAAACAAGTTAAAACAAATCTTTTTCATTATTCGGAAACTCTAATAAAAAGTGACAACCTTTTCCTAGTTCTGATTTTAACGATACCTTGCCTTTATGTTTTTCCATAACCGTTCTAACAATGGTTAAGCCAACACCGCTACCTTCATGAGTTGATAGCCTTTCAAAAATATCAAAAACAAGTGCATGATATTTCGCATCAATACCTGTGCCGTTATCTTTCACATGAACTATGGTCGCTTTGTCGGTTTGAGATGTAGAAATATCAATAACTAGTTTACGGCTAGGCTCTCTATAACGAAGAGAGTTACTCAACAAGTTTAATATAATTTCAGAAAACAAACGTTCATTTGCTTTAATTGTATGTAAATTATCAGCCAAGTTAATAGTGGCTTCACTTTCAATAATGGTATCTTCGAGCACAAGTGATTGCTCTTGAATTATTTTTCCTACATCAACATCTTCAATAACAATAGGTTGTTGAACTATTTTTGATAGCTCTAACAAATCTGAGAGCAGGTGTTCCATGTTATTAACATTTTCAATGATTCGGTTAAGACGGTGTGCCTGTCGCTCCGTTAGTGTATCGGCTAATTCTGAATGTAACTTGTTGGCGAAACCACTGATGGTAACTAAGGGTGATTTAAGGTCATGAGAAACCGTATAAATAAACTGTTCCATCTCATTATTCTTACTAACAAGCTCTTTATTTAATATTGATGCTGCTTGCTTTTCATTTTCTACATCTTTCATCACATTCAATAATACGATCTGAGAACATTCTATTTTGACTTTATTTTCTTCTAGCTCAGCATTAAGCTGATTACTTGTTGTTAATGCTCCGCGTTGCTCTTTAAATAAAGAACGTATCATCAGCACTAGAGTAAATATCAGTCCAATTAGAATCACTAAACAAGACGTTAAACTACTATAAAGTACGTTTGTTGCTTTCGAATCGAGTGCTTGAGAAAACTCTCTAAAAACAAGTTCAATTTCATTTCTTGATGGTAAATCGTTAAATTTTACAAAGTTATCTAATTCACGAGCAGACACATTTTCTATCATCAACCCAGGTAATCTATCTAAGCGCTCTTTATAAGCTAATAACATGATGCGTGTTTCAGGCATACGAATGTTACCTATCAACTCGTCACCCATAACTTCTAATGACTCCACTTGTTTTGACGCCATTTTGTAGTTCACAATGGCTCTATCTCGATAATTTGTTTGCTCAGGTCTTAACATATAATTTTTAAAATTATGAATAAGCCCTACGTAACCAATCTGACTTTGTAGCTCAATAATTGTTTGGTAAATTTCAATGCGTTTACCTCGCATTTGTTTTTCTTGGGCGAGATAATCTAAAGCGATTAACACCTCTAATGTGATCAAAAATAAGAGTAGTGTGCTTAATATGAGGCTTTTAATATTCATAATTACACATGTCTAATTGTTGAATGTTAAAGTTAAACGTCATAGCGTTTCTCTCGACCCATCTCAGTCATCAAGTCATTGATCTCTTTTTGTAATTCAATCACCTTTTGCTCTCGACGAATAGTGGCAGAATACACAGCGTTCATTTGTTCGTTTTTAATTTTTAACGTATCTAACTCTTTTAAGTTACTTCTATAATCGTCTTCCAACGTAGAGAATTTAAGTAGCTCAGGTAGTTTAGGCGCAAGAACCAATGCGGTTAAGATGGAAGTGAATGCCGTTAATACTTTAAGCCAGCCTTGATACTCGTACATTGGATACCAAGTAATATATATCTGTACGAAATGCGTTGTGCCGCAAAAGAAAATAAAAGCGGTAAATAACGCAAAAATATCTTTATGAGGTAATACGCCTTTTCTCTTCATGATCAAAAGGCCAAATACGATAGGAATAACATAATACGCTACACCTATTACGGCATCTGAAATTACATGTGTCCATAAAATATCAGGACGCCATAAGTAACAATGCCCATGCGGCATAAAACTAGGGTTTACAAATTGCTGAAGCCATTCATTCATCGTTTTTCCTTAATTTACATACATGCTTTTAACAGCAAGTTTAATAGGCGGCTACGGGAAAGATTAATTCAAACCGATTACCTACACCTAAGGTAGAAGTCAGCTTTATTTCACCACCATGTTTTTCCATTGCAGCTTTTACAATACATAACCCCATGCCTGTACCTTTTTGTTTCTCTACTTGTTCAAAAATACAAAAAGCACGTTCTTGATCTTCTTCAGCCATGCCTAAACTGTTATCAATAATAAACAAGGAGACATGAGAGCCACAATTTTCTGTATAAATTCTAATATCTAAAGTCCCATTCGGCACTTTATTCTGAATGGCATAATAACAAACATTTAAGATACTGCGCGAAAACAAGGTTTTATTAGCCAATATACTATCTACAGGAAGATCAATAACACAATTAATCATCTCGTCTTCAAGGTTTAAGCTTTGCCATTGTTTTCTTATGAGTAACTCTGTATCTAAATGCTCTCGTTTAATATTTTGACTCATTACACGCGATAATTCTAAAAGATCTGCAAGTAAATCTCCCATCTGAGAAACATTCTCTTGAATACGAGTAAAACGGTACTTTTGTTTATCATTTGTATGGGGTTCAAGTTCCTTTGATAAAGTTTTTGCAAAAGCAGAAAGCGTTATCAAAGGCGCTTTTAGATCATGAGATACTGTATATACAAACTGTTCAAGCTGTTTGTTTTTTTGCTCTAATTCTTTTGCATCTTTAATAGATTGGCGTAGTAATGCTTCTTTAACATCATGACCCTTTCTTAATTCTAATAAATATAAAACCTGCTTAGCTAATATTTTTAATTGCACCTTTTTCTCATCTTGCAGGCAAGATGGTTGATGGTCGATAACGCACAAGGTACCAATATGATGCCCTTCAGCATTGATGATAGGTGCACCGGCATAAAATATTACTTGAAGACCATTCTGCAATAATGGAATATTTTCAACTCGCTCATCATTCAAGCAATCTTTAATTTCAAACACACCATCTTTTAATAAGGTTTCACTGCAAAACGCCCAATCTTTAGGTTTTTCAATATCTGTTAATCCGTAACGCGATTTGAACCATTCTCTTTCCTCATCAATTATTGAAATTAAGGCAATGGGGGTTGAGCAAATATTAGCCACAAGCTCAGTTAACTGATCATAAACTTCTTCATTTTCAGTATCTAAAATATTGTATTCGTATAAAGCTTCAAGGCGTAATCCCTCTTCAGCTTTTAGCTTAGGTCTCATTCATTATTAATCCGTTGATTTACTTAGAGCACTCAATGTGTCTTTATTTCAGGCAAGTACATTATGAAAGGCGGTGTTTAATTGTAGTTCTACTTTATCTGCCGACATAGGCACACTGAGTAAATAGCCTTGAATTAAATCGATGTGGAGTGTTTTACACAAAGACAGTTGTTCTTCTGTTTCAACACCTTCAGCAACTACTTTGAAGTTAAGCTGTATTAACATCATGGCAAGCGCCTCAAGTAAATTTTTACGTTTATTGTCATTTTTATCAACAGGTTGCATTGATTTATCAATCTTTACAACATCAATAACAAAGTTCGTTAGGTGAGATATTGACGAATAGCCCATGCCAAAGTCATCCAAGGCTATTTTAAATCCGTAAGCCGATAAATCTTTGAGGGTTTTTACTGTTGTATCGTTATGTTCGAGTAAAGCGGTTTCTGTAATTTCAAGAGTGACTAACTCAGGGCTAATATCATATTTACTTGTTATTGATTTTAATAAGTCGAGCAAAGCACTGTCATGTAACTGCATAGGTGAAATATTGACAGACATATACAAAGCATCTGAGTATTTTTTTTGCCATTCTGATAACTGTTTTATCGCGGTTTTAATGACCCAAATGCCAATATCATTGATTAAACGGCTCTCTTCTGCGATAGGAATAAAAATATCAGGGAAGTGTGAATTAGCACTGTCAGGCCAGCGGATCAAAGCTTCGAAGCCCAATATATTCTTACCTTGATCACAAAAAATGGGTTGATAAAAAAGCCTAAAAGTAGAGTCGGCTAAGGTATCAATAATGTCGTTTTGAATAGTGAAACGGCGATTAAACTCAGCTTGATAATGAGACTCATAAAAACAGACGCCATTTTTTCCACCTTGTTTTGCTCTATACATGGCAATATCAGCACACTTTACTAGCTCACTACCACTAGGCGCATCATTGGGATATAAAGCAGCACCAATACTCATAGTACAAGTGACTTTTTTACCTGAGAGTTCAAACTGCTCTTTAAAAGCATTAGTAATACGGTCTGTAACCATATTAATTTCACTTATTGCGTTAATGTTTGAAAGGGTTATCGCAAATTCGTCTCCACCTAATCGAGCAAAACCATCATTAACTCTTAAACATCTTTTTATACGTGCAACGACTTCTTTTAACAATAAGTCACCCGCTTCATGACCCATCGAATCATTAATATGTTTAAAATTATCTAAATCGAGCGCCAGCATACCAATCGCAGTATTAGAGCGCTGACTGGCAGCAATCATCATTTGTAAATTTTCATCGAAAAAGTATCGATTGTGCAAGCCTGTTAGCGGATCTTTTTCAGCCATGGTTTTAACAGACAAATAACTTTCGTACATTTTCTGTTCCATCTCAAAACGCTTACGAGAATGAATAATAGCTTGATAGAGTTTCACTTGGGTGATGCTACTTTTGGGAATAAAGTCTTGCGCGCCCGCCTCTATGCAATTGAGCGCGACGCTAGAGTCTAACGATGCGCTGACAATAATAATGGCAGTATTGCCTAAGTTAGGTTTTGAACGAATTTCAATGATCATTTCTATGCCGTCAATTTCAGGCATTTCATAATCTAACAAGATTACATCAAAGCTTTCAGTTTCTAACTTCTTTAAACCATCAGCCACTGAGATTGATGTTTTAATGGTAAAATCACAGAGCAGTGATGTATCTAATTCTCTTTTTAGTAGCGCTATATCTATCACGTTATCATCAACAATCAGTATTCGCATTCATAACTCCAAGCTAAAACAAGACAGAACAAGACAAGACAAGACAAGACAAATTTTTAACATAAAACTAATGTTAAGCATTTATTTTTAACATTCTTATAAAAAAAATTGCTGTAGATAAGTAATAAGTTAATTTTAGACTATATTTACAAAATAGATCTTTTTTTTACTTTACAGAAAATAAATAGGGACACTCACTATTGAACATTTTAATTATTGAAGATAACTCTGATCATCTTGATGTTATAAAAGATGCATTAGAATCAATAACAGAAGTTGATGTTACAACAATAGCAGTAGATTCAATCGCGGAAGGAAATCGCTTATTACTTACTGAGCACTTTGATGCTTGTTTATGTGATTTAAACTTACCTGACTCACCTTTAGAGCAAACGGTTGAATGGTTAGCAACACGTAATTTTCCAGCGCCAATAGTTATTTTAACGTCGATTAATAGTATCCAAATAACGAAAACCTTACTTAATAAGGGCATTCAAGATTACATAATAAAAGATGATATTTCACCACTACTTCTCTTTCGTACCTGTAGATATGCGATAGAAAGATGGAAACATCAGCGTGAAATTGAAACTTATAATAAAGACATGAAAGCGTTTTGTTCTAGCTTGTCACACGACTTTAACGGTCAAATTATTCGTATTAAAGGCGTATCAGCTATTCTTAAATTAGATTTAGAAGAAAGACTTGATCTTACACCTGGAGAAGTCACCTTATTCGAATATTTAAATAATAGTACCGCTGAAATCCATCAGCTTGTTGATGATCTGCAGCATTACTTAGCTATGGAGTATTCGCAAAAGTCTAACGATATAGTCGATCTTAATAGAGTCATCAACAAAGCATCGGCGGTATTAAAAGTATCTGTTGAGAAAGAATTCGTTATTAAGGTTGAAAGACCTTTACCTAAATTCCGTGGTAATACCGCACTAATGCATTTACTTTTTCATAATTTATTTAGTAACAGTATTAAGTTTAATGAGAACTCACCTATCATTACTGTAACATTTGAAGAAACAGATCAGTTGCTGCAAATATCAGTTAAAGATAACGGCATTGGTTTTGATACCGATAAATCCTATGATATGTTTACTCCGTTTAAGCGCCTTGCACATAAAAACAGCTACAACGGCTCAGGCTTAGGTTTAAGTATTGTGAAAAGAATTGTTGAAAAACATGACGGTAGTATTAAAGTTGAATCAGAAATAGATAAAGGCAGCTTATTTACCCTCAATTTTATAAAAGAATAATTGAATTTCAGGCGCTTGCGTCTGACGATAATTAGAAATGAATAAAGGATATAAAATGAATAACTTTAAAGCGATCTCGGGGCTAATGGTTGAAGATAATATAGACCATGCTGAATTAATGCTGGACGCTTTCCATGAATTTAATGTTAAAAATGCTATTGATCATGTGATGGATGGTGAACAGGCAATTGTTTATTTAAAGAATCTGCCTCCTTACGAAGATAAAGAAAGATACTCTCGACCTGACATTATATTTTTAGATATTAGAATGCCACGACAAGGTGGTATAGAAACACTTAAAATAATTAAAAAGGACACTGATTTACAAGATATACCAGTTGTTATGATCAGTACATCCACCACAGGACCAGAAATTAAAGAATGTTACCGATTAGGCGCTAGCGGCTATGTAACTAAGCCATTACAATTTGAAGAGTTTTCGAATAAAATGGCAGAATTAAATTATTACTGGGTGTTAACTTCTGAACTGCCTAAGTAACCTGAAAACTGGATAAGCAATTATGCCTAATATTGTTATTTAACCGTCTATCTGCGTTGCCTATATGGATGCAGGTACTTAGTTTTTATCGGGAATAACAAAACTGTGAGTATATTTTGAGTGTTCTAAATGATTTGAGTAATCTAAGTTAACTATACCCTTGCGCTAGTTTAACTTAGATTATTAATTTGATTGATTCTGAGTAATGAGTAATGAGTAATGAGTAATAAATGATGAGAGTTATTTACTATAAATGACTAAGGTCTTCCCATTCATCTTCATTCAATATTTTTTCTGCATCTAATAAAATCAAAAGCTCTCCGCTCTTGTTCGACACACCATCAATAAATTTAGCGGTTTCATCGTTACCAACATTAGGCGCTACATCAACATCGCTTGCTTGTAAGCTGATCACTTCAGCAACACTATCAACAAGAATACCTATAATTTGTTTTCCAACTTCTAAAATAACAATACGAGAATCGTCAGTGATTTCATAATCAGGTAAACCGAATTTTTCACGCGTATTTAAAACACTGATCACACTACCACGTAAATTAATAATACCTAATACATAGCTTGGTGCACCTGGAATTGGAGATATTTCACTGTAACGTTGAATTTCTTGAACTTTAAGCACACGGATACCGTAACTCTCACCGCCTAAACTAAATTTTACCCACTGTGTTGTTTCATTTTGTGAATTAGATCCCGTTGTTGATTTACTCATGTTTAACTCCAGTGTGCACTTTAATAGTTGCTGTATATAAATACTTTAGTTGGTACTACTGAATTATACAATTAAATACCGCTAAGTACTGATTTAATAAAGTTAATTAAGTAGGTCGCACAAAACAGAGATCAATCACCAAATCGTAGATACAAAAAAGCCCCTGCTACAAAGTTTGCATAGGGGCTTTAATATCATTTTTAACGAGTATTAAGAGAATGTCATCTCAGGTACATTTGCAGGTACAACTAACTCACCTGCCGTTAATTTAATAATGTCTTCTACTGAAACACCTGGCGCACGTTCAAGTAAATGGAATTTACCATCTTTAATTTCAATAAACGCCAAATCAGTAAGTACCTTCTTAATGCAGCCTTTACCTGTTAACGGTAAGGTACATTCAGCTAGAAGTTTAGACTCACCGTGTTTAGAAGCATGTGTCATGGTAACAATAATGTTATCTGCGCCAGCCACTAAATCCATTGCGCCGCCCATGCCTTTAATTAACTTGCCTGGGATCATGTACGAAGCGATATTACCTTGGCAATCTACTTCAAACGCACCTAAAACCGTTAAGTCTACATGGCCACCACGTATCATGGCAAAAGACTCTGCGCTATCAAATAACGATGCTCCTGTTGCCATAGTGACCGTTTGTTTACCTGCATTAATTAAATCAGCATCCACTTCTTCATCTGTTGGAAACTGACCCATGCCGAGTAAGCCGTTTTCTGATTGAAGCATAACTTCAATACCTTCAGGAACATAGTTGGCAACTAAGGTTGGAATACCAATGCCTAAGTTAACGTAATATCCGTCTTGTAATTCTTGTGCAACGCGCTGCGCTAATTGTTCTCTTGATAAAGCCATAATATTGCTCCCTTAAGCTGAAGGACGTGTAGTACGTTGTTCAATTACTTTCTCGAAGTTGCCCTTAATAACACGGTCAACATAAATACCTGGCGTATGAATATGATCTGGGTCTAACTCGCCTGGCTGAACAATTTCTTCCACTTCAACGACTGTAATTTTTCCTGCCGTTGCAGCCATAGGATTAAAGTTACGCGCAGTTTTACGGAAAACTAAATTACCGTAGGTATCCGCCTTCCAAGCTTTAACAATGGCGAAGTCACCTTTAATAGACTCTTCTAAAATGTAATGACGACCATTTATTTCGCGTGTTTCTTTACCTTCAGCAACGGGCGTTCCGTAACCTGTCGCAGTAAAAAATGCTGGAATACCCGCACCTGCTGCACGCATTTTTTCAGCTAGCGTACCTTGTGGCGTTAATTCAACTTCTAGCTCGCCACTCATCATTTGGCGTTCAAATTCTTCGTTCTCGCCCACGTAAGAAGCCACCATCTTTTTGACTTGCTTATCATGTAACAAAATACCTAAACCGTGATTCGTTGTGCCACAGTTATTTGAAACTATGGTTAGGCCTTTAGTGCCTTTCTTTTTAATTTCTTTAATTAAATTTTCTGGATTACCACAAAGACCGAAGCCGCCTGCAATAATTGTCATACCGTCTTCTAAGCCAGACATGGCCTCTTCGTAACTTTCAACCACTTTGTTAAAACCCGACATGATATTTTTCTCCAAAATATAAATCGCTAAAACCTAATCTTTTATTCTCTACCACAGCTATAGTTTTATCAAATTTAAAGATTCAAACTATTAATAAGTTTTATCTATCAATACGTACTTAATATATGGTTACAGATAGGCTTGGAGAAATAGCACCATTTTCTAGCCAAAGAGCTTAATAATAATCTAGAATAAGGTGATAGCAGGCAGAAGGCTAAACCTATGACTAAAACTTTATGTAAGTGGAAAAAGAAAGAGATTGAAAAAGGTCTTCACGAATTAGTACATATTGTTGATAAGCCGCGCTTTGTTTGTAAAGACTGCGCGCGAGTAGCACACGATAAAGGTTACCTGTGTAAACCAGTAAAGTTACCTTTATCGAATTAAGTAACCTGAACCAATTAATGACAAAATTCATTATCCAGAGTTCAGGTTAAGTAAAAGACATTACATCAATCCCTAATAAACTCTTTAGAGTAAGGACAACAAATGATTAAGCAAAACGAGAAAATGCCAACAGGTGAATTATCAGAATTAACAGCTGACGGTATGGTTACTCATAACACAGACGAGCTATTTGCTAACAAGAAAGTTGTATTATTTGCTGTACCAGGCGCATTTACACCTACGTGTTCAGAATCTCATTTACCAGGTTATGTTGTATTAGCTGACCAACTTCAAGCTAAGGGCGTTGATCAAATTATTTGTTTATCAGTAAACGATGCATTTGTAATGAGCGCTTGGGGTAAGGCAAGTAATGCTGAACATATTACTATGGTTGCAGACGGCGATGGCAGTTACACAAAACAGTTAGGCTTAGCATTAGAAACTGCAGCTTTTGGCGGAACACGCTCACAACGTTACGCTATGGTAATCGACAACGGCGTTGTAACAACATTACTTGTTGAAAAACCAAAAGAATTTGAAGCAAGCAAAGCTGAAACTGTTCTAGCAAGTTTATAAACAATACTAATACTATTCTAATTAGTAAAAGAAACGAAAACCATTATCATTATATGTTACTGTTTTTATTATGGTTTTCTTTATTTTTAACTTGAATTAATTAGATAAACCATGCAGAATACGCCCCATAAAACAACACTCGAGAAACACAATGCTAAAACCTCAAATGGTTGAAAAACTAAATACCCAAATTAATTTAGAATTTTATTCATCAAACCTTTATTTACAAATGAGTGCTTGGTGTGAAGAAAATGGCTTTGAAGGTGCTGCTAAGTTTATGCGTAAGCACGCGGCTGAAGAAATGGATCACATGACTCGCCTATTTACCTACGTAAGTGAAACAGGTGCATTACCTATTTTAGGCGCAATTGAAGCTGCACCACATGAGTTTGAATCTTTAGGTGACCTTTTCAGAAAAACATACGAGCACGAATGTTTAATTACAGAACGTATTAACTCGTTAGCGCACGAAGCATTTTCTAACCAAGATTACTCTACGTTTAACTTCTTACAGTGGTATGTTGCTGAACAGCACGAAGAAGAAACACTATTTAAAAGTGTATTAGACAAAATCAACTTAGTGGGCGACGACGGCCACGCATTATTCTTCGTTGATAAAGATTTAGCAGCTATGGCTAACTCAAACGCAGAAGGCAGTATTATTAAAGCTAACTAAAACATCAGTTAACTTACCGTACTAAAAAGGAGCAATATGCTCCTTTTTTTTGTTTATAATTTAATAAAAATCTAAGTTTCTAAAAACCGAACCCATGATAATGTTCGATCAGACAATGTCAGTATTAGCTTAATACAAACCAGTAAAGGTACGGCAATCAACAGCCCAATCAATCCCCATAACCACCCTACTATTAATAACCAAACAATAATGATAAATGGATTAATACGCATATTTTTAGACAAGACTAAAGGCGTGATAAATTGTGATTCAAGTACATTCAGTGATAATACGCCACCTACGACTATCAATACTTTAATATCTATACCCCATTGAACTGAGCTTGCAAGCGTGAGAGCGCCCAAAGCAAAAGCAGGTCCAACGAATGGAATAAAATTAACAAAACCGACAATTAACCCCCACAGCAAAGCATCTTCCAATCCCATAAATGTAAATAAAATCGTAGCGATTAAACTAAGAAATAAGTTAATTAAGCTAACGGTTAATATATATCGAGACAGTTGTTGCTGCACATCTAGAACAAATTTAAAGGCCTTTTTTTGCCTACTTTCAATAACGAAAAGCTGCACATAATGTCTAAAAAGTTTGGGTGAATAGACCAAGGTAAATAAAATTAAAATGATCGCGGTAATAAGCTGTATCAAGGCAAAAGGCGCTAGAACCATAAACTCTGCAGCAAAAGAAAATAATGATTCTTTTAATCGCGTTTGGATCAGAGATTTATTCTCTGAATTTTTATCAATTTTTGGTTTTTCTTTAAACCATGAAAACCAGCTATTACTTGTATCGTTTGTGTTATCTACAATATCTGCACTTTTAGTATCGATAATATTTTGATACTTATCTAACTTTTCTGAAATATGTGTCGATATTTGCGGAAGCATCTTGGTCCATTTAGTCACAGGCTCTTCCAGTTGAACCACTAACGCACTGGTAGGCACAATTAAACAACTTAATAGAAATATCGCACCCAAAACTCTTGGCACATATAAACGCTCTAGCGCATTAACACCTGAGCTGAGTAATAATGATATTAAAGCAGACGCCACTAAAAGGAGAATTAATTCTTGCGCGAAATAGGCAGTATAAAGAACAGCTAAAACGGTTAGCGTAACAGTACAAACTAAGCTTTTATTTACAGGTTTGTTTTCTTGAGGGATTGATGTCACTTATATTCCAACCTTATTTTTAGGTGCTTAAATGGATTGGGCTTATTGTAAGTTAAAAACAAAAAAACAGTGATAAATTAAAAGTATTTATCACTGTTTTTACTTCGTATTATTTAGCGATGTAAATGAATACCGCTATTAATGCTGCTTATGTTACTTCTCAACAACTTCTTTCGTTGTTGTTTGTATTTGAGCAACAACACGTTGATTTAACCTATGGTCGGCTGCTGTATTACCTTCCGATAGAAGTTGAGTTTCACCAAAGCTTTTCACACTAAGACGAGCTGGGCTAATATCGAAATTGTTAATCAAAGCATTTTGTACTGAATAAGCTCGTTTTTCTGATAAGTCTAGGTTGTAACTAGCTTCACCTGTTGAAGAACTATGGCCTTCAATTACAACATCGGTATCTTTATATTCTTTCATAAAGTCAGCTAAACGTTGAATTTCTATCATACCTTTAGGGCTTAATCCTGCACTTTCGATAGGGAAGTTAACATTTAAGTTAATAGACACACTTTCTTCGGCATATAAAGTACAACCTCTAGAGTCAACTTTAACGCTCATTGGTGTATCTTTACAAAAATCGTCTTTATCAAAAACACCATCTTTATCGCCATCTAAATTCCTTACTACAGGCTGAATATTGGCTGGTTTTTCTGCTTTTATTGGAGCAGACTTTTTAGTGTCTCCAAAGGCATATTTATAACCTAGTTTGAAACCATGGTCTGTATAGCCATTATTCACATCACGATACATTGCAGCTTCAGTATAAATTGAAGAACGTGTGCTCAGTTCGAAGTCATAACCAATACCCACATTTACCGCGTTGTAGCTTTTAACATTATTGAAACGTTTTACACCCGTAAATAAATACATATCAGAATCTTCAGGCGAATAAATAGCGTCTACACCGTAACGATTACCGTATGATTTTTCATTACCGTTTAAAACGTCGTAGCGAGTACGAGCAAACTCTATTCTTACTTTCCAAAAGTCATTAACTGCTCTTTGTAAATCGATACCTAATGATTTACCCGCTTCTATTTGTTGCCAATCTAATGCTGTTTCTTTACCTGTACTCGATTTAACATAGTCGCCGAAAACGCCTACTTCCCAGGTTTTATCAATAGTTTCGTCTGCCATTGCTGATGTACTGATTAATGCAGTTAAGATAGATATTTTAAAAATTTTCATGTGTTATCCTTTGTGAAATACATTGTATGCTTTGAATAAATATTTAAGAAAAAAACAATGTATTAAGTAATTATTTAGTTATATGTTTTGAGTATTCTTTGGTGATTTAAAATGTGTACTGAACAGATACACTCGCGTAATCAATTTCAGTATCTAGATTATCTATATTCGACAAAACACCAATTTCGTCTTCATCAAAATTGAAATCAAATCTTGTGTAATTCACGTTTAAATCCCAGTCTTGAGCAATAGCGAATGTAGCTCCTGCTCCGTAAAAGAATTCATTACCATCTGTTGAGGTATTTCCAGTAGCGCCATTAATATCAGCGTCCCACCATAATTGTCCTCCGTTAACAAATAGCGAAATGTAGTCGTTAATTGGGTAACTTAGTTTCAACCCTAAAGTGTAACCATCGAGTTCAGCATTAAGATTACTGCTGCCATACTTACCAAAATCAATGTAACCAGCTTCTAGTGATACTATTTCGTTAAATTGAGTACCGACGTAAACGCTGTAAGCATTATCATCTTCATCAAAATCACTTTCGCTATCCGCACTCGTTAATCCATAACCAGCACCTACATACAAACCATGAGTATCAATAGGAGAATCGTCAGCAGCATAAGCAGGAATGAAAAACATCGATGATAGAGCTAAAGATATTATTGATTTATTTTTCATAAGTTTTCCTTGTACTAATTAAAAAGTTCACTAAGTACAAAGCAAATCACATACCAAAACATAAAAGCCATTATATTCAGTAAGTTATATGTTTAAGTTGATTTTTATGGAAGGGTTTATGAAAGATAAATTGTAAAAATAACAAGGGATAAGAAAATTTTACAAAATCTGGGGAACTTAATTTCCTGGCTGAGGTACATCGTGATGACTAACACTTTCTGCCTGAGTAATATCTTTTGTTCTTTTGATATCATCAGACTCAGGAGTAATTCCTTTATAGTTTTTGTTAGGTCCATAGGTCAGGGTTGTAAGTAACGGAAAGTGATCAGAGCCTATTGAAGGCAAACGTATGATTTTAGCCACAGTGAAGTGTTGGCTATGAAATAAGTGATCTAAAGGCCAGCGCGCAAACACATAAGATGTATGAAAGGTATTAAACATACCTCTGCCTATACGAGGGTCTAACAAACCACTTATTTTCCTAAAAAGTCGAGTGGTAGAAGACCAAGCCACATCATTAAGATCTCCTGAAACTACAACAGGCTGTTCAGTTTTAGCAATACTCTCTGCAACTATAATTAATTCTGCATCGCGCTCAGCCGAACGTTCGTTTTCAGTTGGGCTTGGTGGTGCAGGATGTAGAAAGTGAGCGCGCACTTTAACGCCGTTTCTCAATGTTATTGAGGTATGCATTGAGGGTATATGTGATTCAACAAGATATTTAGTTTCTTGATCTGTTAAAGGCAGTTTAGAAAAAACATGCATTCCATATAAATTATCTAAAGGACAATTAATGGTATAAGACATTTCATTTTTTAAACTACTTAGCGCGTTTTCCCACCATAAGTCAGATTCTAAAGTAACAAGTACATCAGGCTTATGAAGCTCAACTAACTCAATTAAAGCCTCAGCATTTCTATTTGTCATAAGCACATTAGAATTAAGGACGGTTAATTGATTTTCTTCACTAGGTTCTCTTGATGCTTTGACCTCTTTACGCCAAAACCTTGTATAAGGCAAAACCCACCATAACTGCCAAACGATAGAAGATATTGTCGGGATAAAACACGCGAAAAACAAAGTAGACGGGATTTGTATAAAGATAAATTGGCTTATTAATAAGATCATCCCAAAAAAAACAAATTGTAATCGAGGAAAATCAAAAACTCTTACAAGCCAATGAGAACAACGTGATAACGGTATAAGCGTTGTTGCAACAAATAGAAACGTTAGGCTGATTGTAAGAAAGAGCATTTTAAATCCTATTATTTGATTTTATCAATTTACAGAAAAACAACCTGAGCGATCTGATCGTTTTATCTCAAAGCTTCACCTATCAAAACCTTTATCGGCAATATACTCAGTATAATTCAAGTTAACGATCTATGAGGATAATTAAGAGTAAATCACCTTTAACCTTCACACTGGCGACTTACTCTTACGACTATTTTATTTTATGACCTTGGTAAGTGATTGCTATTTAAAGTGGGTAATAAGGTTAAATATTAAGGCTCAACATTAAGTCTAAGTATTGAAATTAGGCATTAACTCTATGTTCACGGGTTAAGTGTAAAAACACACCTAAAGCACTTAATAACAAAGCCGTACAAGATATTATCGCGACGGGGTAATAAAGATTACCCGCAAGATCTAATTGGCTATATTTGATTACCATAATCAATCCTTCAAGTGATAAGGCAACACATACTGTACCTATAAACCTTGGCATTGTTCTTCTTAATACCGCAATAGCGTCATCTTCATGCTCGTCTTCTTTACTATTTGAATATTCTTTATTAATAACAAGAGCTAGCTCAAATACAGCTAAACCTATTACACCTGTATTAATACTATTTAAAAATATTTGCATGATATCAACCCCTGTAGCGAGCTGATTAAATACATTAATCACTAAAGATATGAGTATAGCTGCGGCTAGTCCTAAAAATATTATCGTAAATGATAAGGCAAAAACTCTTCTTATCGCTAAGTGCATCGTATTGTTCATTGATTATGACTCCTGACTACGAAAAATATTATTTCGGTCAATTGGGTAATTAAATTATTGAACCAAGAAAAACACGGCTACTTATAAATAACAGTGTTTATGGTTAGGATAGAATACGATTTAGCAGTCTTCGTTTTTAGCGCTCATATCTTCTTTTGCATTTTCACAAGCATCTTCTAGTGCATTGGCTGCATCAGAAATTACCTTGTCTATTTGTTCCCCCGTATTATCAGCTCCATCGTATGCACAAGCTGTTAAGCCTGAAGTAGCGACAAGTGTTAATACGAGTAATGGTCTGTTTTTATTGATAATTATAATAATTCTCCGTTGAAAAATAGAATATTCACTATCCTGACGCAATACCTGCTCTTCCGCCAAAACTGAAATTCGATCTAATCACTATAATGCGATAGTTAAGCCAACTATTAACTCGTTGTTATTTAGTGCTTTATTTTGTTTAGGTGTGTAAAAACACTAAAGAGGCAGTAAATTTTACAGAGTAAGAATGTATAGTTTTCACAGCAGAGTAAAAAGCAGCTATATGCTCCTTTCCTTTTACCCGTATAATAGTGCTACTAATACAAAACATATTTTTAGGTTCTACTTTGATCACTACCGACATATTAATTATTGGCGCAGGTGCCGCAGGTTTAATGGCAGCAGCTACAGCAGGTTATCGCGGCAAAAAAGTTATTGTTGTTGATATGGGCAAAAAGCCTGGTAGAAAAATACTGATCAGTGGCGGTGGCCGTTGCAATTTTACCAACGAAAATCCAACACCTGATAACTACTTATGTGGCAACCCTCATTTTGTAAAATCAGCTCTTAGCCGTTATGGCGCGCAAGACTTTATAGAATTAGTTGAACGTCATGGTGTTGAATATCATCATAAAACCTTAGGTCAGCTTTTTTGTGACAATAGCGCACAAGATATTGTTGATGTATTGATGACCGAGTGTGATTGGGCAGGTGTTGAAGTAAACCTACGTAGCGAAGTTTCAAGTGTTACCAAAAACGAGCAAGGCTACTTAGTTTCAACCACAACCGAGCAATATCAATGTTCGTCATTGATCGTCGCATCTGGTGGGCTAACTATGCCCAAGTTAGGCGCTTCGCCAATAGGTTATAAAATTGCAGAACAGTTTGGTTTAAACGTATTACCAACTACAGCAGCATTAGTTCCTTTTACCTTGCACGACTTTGACAAAGAGCGTTTCGATGGCCTTTCAGGTATCAGTATTCCAACTGAAATAAGCAGCGAAAATGGCGTTAGTTTTAAAGAAAACATTTTATTTACCCACCGAGGCTTATCAGGCCCTGCTATTTTACAAATATCCTCGTTCTGGCAAGCAGGACAAGCAGTTACACTCAATCTTCTACCTGACTCAAATATAGCTGAACATATTGAAGAATGGCGCGACAGCAACCCGAAAAAATCCCTTAAAAACATGCTAGCGACCCTACTACCTAAAAGCTTTATTGAAGCTATGGTCAGCAAAAATGAAATAACCGGCAAAGCTATAAATCAGCTAAGTAAAGATGATGTAACTCAAATCAGTAACTACCTGCATGCTTGGGTAATAAAACCTAATGGCACAGAAGGATACCGAACAGCGGAAGTCACTCTAGGTGGTGTTGATACTGACGAACTGAGCTCAAAAACTTTCGCTGCTAAAAAAGAACCTAACCTTTATTTTATTGGTGAAGTTATTGATGTAACGGGTTGGTTGGGAGGCTACAATTTTTCATTTTGCTGGGCTGCTGGAGTTGCTTGTGGGTTGGCGGTTTAGAAAAACTCTTTGTGTAAACTAAAAATAAGCGCTGTAATTATTACAACGCTTATTTTTTATTATTAATAGAGTCCCAGCTTAGTTAACTCTAATTACCAATCAAACCATTAATATGAGCCACAACACTTCTGCCTAGTGCGCTGGGTGCATATCCGCCTTCAAGTACAGACACAATGCGCCCTTCACTATATTCGTTAGCAATAACTCTTACCTCGTCAGTTATCCAGCGATAATCAGCTTCAGTTAAACTCACTTGCGACATTTCGTCTTCAATATGTGCATCAAAGCCAGCGGAGATAAAAATCATCTCAGGCTTAAATTTATGCAGCGCAGGCAACCAATGTTCTGCAAGTTTTTCACGAAACTGTGGACCTTTCGTTGTTGCGGCTAAAGGTACGTTGATAATAGGGGGTGTATCGCTTTCTGTTACCTCAAAAGGATAAAGCGGATATTCATAGCTTGAGCAGAACAAAAAGCCTTTATCGTCTTCTGCTGTCGCATTAAAGTGATTTGTGATGATGTCTTCAGTGCCATTACCGTGATGCACATCAAAATCAACAATAGCAACACGCTTTAAGCCGTATTTCTGTTTCGCATAAGCAGCAGCAATAGCGACATTATTGAAAAAGCAAAAGCCCATACTTTCATTACGTGTGGCGTGATGGCCAGGCGGTCTGGTTAAACAAAATGCCGCTCTTAATTTCTTATCCATCACTAAATCTACAGCATCAACCGCAGCGCCAGCAGAATATAAAATAGAAGTAAGGGTTTTGTCATTCATCACAGCATCTGCACCCGCTGTAAAGTTTTCTTCACCTGCTTGTGGCGCATTATCATAAACAAAATCTATGTGTTCTTGTGTATGCGCTAACGCAAATAAGCTTTTATCAATAGGTTTAGAATCAAACTGCCTGATAACATATTCCAAGCCACTGCGGATAAGTTGATCAGATATCGCATCTAAGCGTTTGCCACTTTCTGGATGATGCTCGCCCATGTCGTGCTCAGCACAGTGATAATGTCCTATTATTCCAACAGTCATGCTAATTCCTATTTTTCTTGTAGTGGTAGTTCTAAACTTACTTCATCAAAATCTTCACTTGGTTGACGAATAAATCCTGCTCTCTCAAATACTTTTAACATAGAGGCATTATCGCGTCGTACACAAGCAACTAAACTGTTTAGTTTACGAATTTTGGCAATGGCAATAATCTCTCCCAACAAGGTGCTCGCCATACCTAAACCGCGTAAGCTTTCTTTGATCACAAAGGCGACTTCTCCGCTATTAATGGTTTCAAGATAATAGTATCGAGCAACCGCATATATGGCTTCGCCTAACGCATCTTTTTTAGTGAAACATAACGCCAGATCAGTATGCTGATTTACACTCACCAAATTACACGATTTTTCTCGTGTCATTTGAGTCACATGATGGTTATAACGCATCATCAAGGTTTCTTTATTGTGAGAATAAAAGAACTCTTGCAGCTTGCGTTCATCTGCTGGAGCTAAAGGACGCAATATATATTTCATTTTGTCGAAGATGAAATGCTTCATTTCAATTCGGCCTAATTCAGGCACAGAGCTTGGTGAAGTTTCTTGATATTCAGGTACCCAATAATGTTTACGTACATCATTAAGTAGTTGATCTCTAAATTTAGGATGCGCAATACGAATAAGCTCTAAAGCACGCTCTCGTATGCTTTTGCCACGTAACGACGCGATACCAAATTCAGTCACCACATACGATACATGACCACGAGACGTAACCACTCCACCACCTTCAGTTATATGTGCAACAATACGTGAAATTTTACCGTCTTTAGTGGTTGAAGGCAGTGCAATAATCGGCTTGCCACCACTACTTAACGAAGCGCCACGCACAAAGTCTACTTGCCCTCCAATACCACTATAAAATTGATAGCCAATAGAATCGGAAACCACTTGCCCTGTTAAATCGACTTCAATGGCACTATTAATAGAAATCATATTGTCATTTCTAGCAATTTTAACGGGCGAGTTAACATGCTCTGATGGATAAAACTCTATATGAGGATTACCATCAACATAGTCGTAAACCTTTTGACTGCCAATACAGAAAGTCGCGACAGATTTACCTTTATGATAGGTTTTCTTACGGTTGTTGATCACGCCTTTAAGCATCAGGTCAATCAAGCCGTCAGAGATCATTTCGCTGTGTACGCCTAAATCTTTATGATTACCTAAATACGTTAATACTGCTTCAGGGATTTTACCTATACCTATTTGCAATGTAGCGCCATTTTCGACCAACATAGAAACATACTGACCTATTTGTTCTGTACGCTGATCCATCTCTGGCGGCATTATTTCAGGAATAGCTTGGTCAACATGAATAGAGGCATGAATTTGGTTTACATGAACAAAGCTATGACCATTGGTACGTGGCATTTTAGAGTTTATTTGTGCAATAACATATTTAGCAGATTTCAATGCAGATGAAACAATGTCAACACTCACACCAAGAGAGCAGTAACCATATTCATCTGGCGGACTTACCATAATTAATGCTACATCCAGCGGTAATACATTTTCATTAAATAAACGCGGCACATCAGAGATAAAACATGGCGTATAGTCGCCACGTCCTTCAGCAATAGCTTCACGAATATTCTTGCCGCCAATAAACAAGCTATTTACTTTAAATAAATCTTTATGCTCTGGCTTTGCCCAAACGTTTTCAGACAGAGTTAACATGTGCACCGTTTCAATATCGTGCAAACCTTGGCTATTGGCAATTAAATCATCAATTAATGCATTAGGCACAGCGGCATTAGAGCCAATAAATATACGGTTACCTGACTTAAGATAATCGCCCCATTTAATGGTTTGTTTATTACTACCAGCTGACTCATGTTGTGTCGTCATAATGTTTCCTTTGCTGAAATCTATGTGTTGAGCTATCGCGGTTATCATCTTTCATTTTAGCCTGCGCTAACACCTGAAAGCTTATTTACGTCTGAAATGAATGTCTAAAGTTAACTTCTCAAGTATGCGCTTATTAAAAAAGTGTTTATTGACCGCTATCAATTGTATCTTGGTTTTACTCAACTATTTGTAGATGTAGAATAAAATGGCTTGGGTATATACTGATACATTATAATCTCAATCTTTACCAAGACTATCAATGAGACTTTAGTTGAACTTAAACTAAATCACATATTTTTTAATAACCTAAAAAGGTAAGTTCATGAAACGCTTTTCAAAACTACATTTGCTCTGCATGCTAGCTGCATTGGGCTTATCAAATCTAACTCAGGCAAAGTCTCATGGCGAATATGCAGCAAGTTCAGAAGAATTAACCTTTGAGTCTGATGGCAAAAAAATGTCAGGTTTTATTTACCAAGCTGCAGGTAAAGGGTCTCACCCAAGCGTGTTGTTATTACATGGCTACCCTGGAAATGAAAAGAATTTAGATGTTGCTCAAGCCCTAAGAAGCATAGGCTGGAACGTAGTTTTTTTCCATTATCGTGGCGCTTGGGGAAGTGAAGGCGAATTCTCTTTTTTAAATGCAGAAGCTGATGTGCAAAGTGTGCTGAAATACATGAAAAACAACGCTGATAAGTTACGCATAGATGAAAAATCCATATCCCTTGTCGGTCATAGCATGGGAGGTCACCTGTCGATAGCAGGCATACTGGATAACCCAGAAGTAAGTTGTGCCATCGCTTACGACGGAGCTAATTTAGGTGTTAATGATTTAGGCATAGCAGCAGATCCGGCAACAACAATTCCTTGGGCAGAATATAGCGATACTTTGTTTATGTTAGAAGGATGGTCTGGCAAAAAAGCACTAACCGAGCTAAAAGAAAATGCTAAAGCTCTTAACTTAGTGCGCCGAGTAAATACATTAAACGGCAGACCTGTGATGCTTATTGCAGCCGATACCGCAGTTATTCCTATGGAATCGCATATCACACCATTATTAAAAGCATTACGTGGCACTAAAAACAATAAAATATCTTACAAGTTAATAAACGACGACCATAGCTTTAACTCGTCTCGTACCCAGTTAATTGAAACAACTGTTAACTTTTTAAATGATAATTGTAAGTAGCCTGAAATGAATATTCACAGTGTTCAATCAATAATGACATTAGGAGCAATAGGTGAATAATCATCAAAAATACTTTATCGGTATCGATGGCGGAGGCACAAAATGCAAAGCACGTTTAGAAGATGCTCAAGGTAACTTATTAGCGGAAGCCTTTGCTGGGCCTGCAAATGCTGCAGGTGATCTCGATGGTTCAATTCATTCTATTTTAGAGGCTACCGACAAAGTCATTTCTGAGTCAGGTATAGCGAACTTAACGCCGCAGAATGTTAATGCTGGCATAGGTTTAGCCGGGTTAAATATTCCCGAAGTGATGACCGAGTTTAAAGCAAAATCACTGCCCTTTGCCAACACCAACATTACCACCGATCTATACATTGCCTGTTTAGGCGCTCATCAAATAGATGATGGAGCGATAGTGATTATTGGAACGGGCTCTTCAGGTGTTGCTATAAAAGGTAAGCAACAATTTGAATTAGGTGGTCATGGTTTTGCGGTTGGTGATAAAGCCAGTGGCGCTTGGTTAGGAAAAATGGCGGTAACTTATACTTTAGAAGCGCTTGATGGCATTAAAAACCGAGATAAGTTTACTGATGAAGTCATGGCATTTTTCGGGTGTTCTACAGCGCATCAATTAGTCACATTAACTTTGGCCGCTAAGCCACACTTTTTTGCCACACTTGCACCCTTGGTATTTTCTCTGGCTAAACAAGAAGAACCTTATGCCAAAATATTAGTAGAAGACGCTGCCGATTACATTAACAAACTAAGCAATCAGTTATTTAAGTTAAAGCCGGCGAGGTTTTCATTAATTGGCGGACTTACCGATATTATTACACCGTATTTAGATCTAGAGCTTAGAGAAAAAATTCAAAACCCGTTAGGGAGTCCTGAACAAGGGGCTATTTTATATTCAAAGTATTAGGGTAAAAAAATGCGCTACTTTGCAAAACGTTTATTTGATGGATTAAACTTCAAAAGCAATCAAATCATTACCGTAAAAAATCATAAAATTGTTTCAATAGAACAAAGCTCACCTGACAATACTGATGAAGCTGACATTCTACTCTCAGGTTTAGTTGCTCCAGGTTTTATTGATGTGCAAGTTAACGGTGGTGGCGGTAAGTTATTTAATAATGAGCCGAGTTTAGACACGTTAAAAACCATGAGCCGTGCCCACCAAACCTTTGGCACCACAGCTATGCTGCCTACACTTATCACTGATAGTTTAGTCACTATGGAATTAGCTGCTAATGCCGTATCTTTAGCGTTAAAAAATAAAGTGCCTGGAATTATAGGCATTCATTTTGAAGGTCCGCATTTAAGTTCACCTAAAAAAGGCATTCACCCAGAATCTCATATTCGCCCAATATCAGAAAAAGAATTAGCCATATTTAAGCGTAAAGATTTAGGTGTGGTTTGTATCACATTAGCGCCAGAAAATGTTTCATGCGATGTTATAAAAGAATTGGTTAGCGCAGGCGTTAAAGTATGTTTAGGGCATTCAAATGCAAGTGTTGAACAAACCCTTGCTGCTATAGACACAGGATCGACAGGCTTCACTCATTTATATAATGCGATGTCACCACTCACTAGCCGTGCTGCTGGTATGGTAGGAGCCGCTTTACTCAGAGATGAAGCTTATTGTGGGCTTATTGTAGATCACGAACACGTTGATAAAGTGAGCTGCCAGCTAGCAATAAAATGCAAAACCAGCAAAAAGCTCATGTTAGTCACCGATGCTATGTCTCATGTCGGTAGTAACCAAACCTCATTAACGTTCGCGGGTATGGAAATTTCGAGAACAGGTAACAAATTAACGATTGAAGGCGGTCGCTTAGCAGGCTCAGCGTTAGACATGGCAACAGCAGTACGGAATACCGTAACTAACCTTGATACTCCGTTAGATCAAACCTTACAAATGGCGTCTTCAACTCCTGCCAAGTTTATTGAATTACATCATAACAAAGGTCAGTTGAGTGAAGGTTATGATGCAGATTGGGTGGTTTTAACGGATGACTTTCACGTTACACAAACCTATATTGGAGGCGAACAAGTCTTCAGTATTTAACCAGAGCTTTGTTTAATAAGAGCATCATCGGCGATATATTTTTACTATCATTGTGATCTAAAATGATTAAGCAAACGTATGGCATGTAATGTACGTTTTTTATTTCAAACCCTCATAGATAGTGAGGTTTCATCATAAATCATTTACAATTGTTCAAATCAAAATTTACAACGCATATTCAAGTTTTGTTATTCAAGTGCTTATAAATACAAACAAAAATGCTAACAACCCATGTTGCCTAAATAAAATGAGTGAAATATAAACGTGTTAAATATACTACTAGTTGATGATGACGAAGAATTTACCGATGTCGCTTGTCATATTATAGAATTTCTTGGTCACGACGTTTTAACAGCCAACTCTTTACAAGATGCTTATCAAGTTCTTGAGCACAACGAATTCGATCACATATTTTTAGACTTTATGCTTCCCGATGGCAGCGGTTTACATTTAATAGATCACATCAATAAACAAGAGAAAACGCCTTACATCACCCTAATTACTGGTCATCCTTTAGTTAAAGGTATGTTAACTAGCTTGTGTGGACCTAAAATAGGTTACATAGCTAAACCTCTACAACGCGAAGACTTAGAGCAAGCGTTAAACCAAAAAGCTAAACCTGCGGCAGGCAAAAAGAATAAAACTTCAATGCCAAATAAACATTTCGATTGTTTAATTGGCGAATCACCAGTCATGCAAGAGCTTTATACCATGATAGAGCGCGTAGCTCTTACTCAAGCCAATGTTATGTTGATGGGTGAAAGTGGCGTAGGTAAAGAAGTGGTTGCGCAAGCTATACATCAAGCCACCAACAAAGCTAACAATAGTCAGCATAAACTCGTTGCCACTAACTGTGGAGCTATGACTAAAGACTTAATTGTGAGTGAATTATTTGGTCATGAAAAAGGCGCATTTACAGGCGCTATCGCGAAAAAAGTTGGCGTGTTTGAACGCGCTGGCAACGGTACTTTATTTTTAGATGAAGTCACCGAAATGCCAATAGATATGCAACCTAACTTATTGCGAGTGCTTGAAAACAAAAAAGTAACACCTGTTGGTGGTATCAAAGAAGTTGACGTTAATTGTCGTGTAATATCAGCATCAAACCGTTCTGTAGCCGAAATAGCTGAGAAAAAATGTCTGCGTGAAGATATCTATTTCCGTCTTGCTGTTTTCCCAATTTCAATCCCAGCTCTGCGTGAACGTAAAGAAGATATTCCTTTATTAGCCAATACCTTTTTAAGCGAATTAAATGACGAATACGAACGTAATTACCAATGGGCTGCGGTACAGCTACAACGCTTAGTGGATTACGATTGGCCAGGTAATGTGCGTGAATTACGCCATACCATTCATCGCGCATTTATTATGTCGGATCCACAATCAACATCGATAGAATTACCAAAAGATTTCAGATCGCCTTTCTCATCGGTTTCAGACAAGAAACATAGCTTAGCGGCAGGTCAAACAATAGAAGACGTTGAAAAAGAGCTCATAAAAGTTACCCTTGCCGATGTTGATGGAAACAAATCATTAGCCGCAGAAATGTTAGGTATTAGCACCAAAACCCTTTACAACCGTCTGCATGCTTATGGCGAATTTAAAGAATAAACAGGTAATAAATATGAGTGCGACAGAAAACAATGAAAGTTCTACATCAAAAAACATCAATGAATTAATACACGATGCGCGCGCGCCGTTAAATAGAATATCTATGCAAGCTGAACTCATAAAGCTGGTTTTAGAAAATAATATGCCACCAGAAAAAGCGATAGAGGCAGCCACTAAAATCATTAATTCATGCCAAGAATGTAGTCAGTTCTTGGAACAAATTTCGAATAAATAAACGAGTCATTTAATGTCAACCATCGAACGATTATTCAATAATAAAAAAGTATCGTGGGCGTTAGTTTATATCATTATTACTGGGGTCATTTTTATCAATGTCAGCCTAGCAATCAATACCGTTGACGAATTAGCTAAAACACAAAAAGGCCTAACCAATACAGGTGAAGTGATTCTATCTCTCGACAAATTGCACATTCTTGTATTGTCTGCTGAAACAGGTCAACGCGGCTATTTGTTAACTGAAAATGAAGAATACTTAGCACCTTACCAAGAAGCTATCTCGTTAGTTATGAGCCAAATTAAAGAGGTTAAAAAACTACGTCTTGATATGGTTGGGCTTGAAAGCAAACAACAAGAGCTACTTAGTCTAGTTGAACAAAAACTCATAGAACTTAGTTATACCGTTGAATTGGCGTTAGGTGATGAAGAAAAAAGAGCCCTAAAAGCCATGATGACTGGGCGCGGAAAAAACTTCTACAATGAAATAAAACTGCATTTCGACGAGCTACAAGGTGCTGAAATAGAACACCGTAACCACCTCTATAAAAAACTAGCCCTTATTGAAAAAGAAGCCAAATTCACCTTCAGCATTTCAGCTATCACCAGCTTTTTATTATTACTTGGCTTATGGGTTTTAGTGCGCGTAAATAACAAAGCTGAACAGCAATATAAAGATTCTTTAGAAGCACAAAACCTAAAACTTCTTGATGAAGTAAAAGTAAGAACTAAAGAACTAACTCTTTATTCTGAAGAGCTTTCACGTAGTAACCGCGAGTTAGAAGACTTTGCTTTTGTTGCCTCTCATGATCTACAAGAGCCTTTAAGAAAGATCAGGGCTTTTGGTGACCGACTCATGACAACCTACGCTGCCGACATAGATCCAACAGGGCAAGACTACCTAAAACGTATGTACAATGCTGCCGAACGTATGTCTAACTTGATCAGCGATCTACTCGAGTATTCACGTATAAACACCCGTGGTAAAGAGTTTGTAGAAGTATCTCTCGATCAAGTATTAGTTGATGTGATTGGTGATTTAGAAGTTGCGGTAGAAGAAAGTTCAGCCGTTATTAGCGCTGATCCGTTACCTATAATTAATGGCGATGTTACACAGCTTAATCAACTCTTCTTAAACCTATTAAGTAATGCGATTAAATTTAGAAAAACCGACATAGCGCCTGTTATCAACATTAGTTACAGAGAAGAAATGGTTTTCGATACCGTACTCCAAACAGATAGTTTATGGTACGAAATTAAAGTTAAAGACAATGGCATAGGGTTTTCACAAGAATTTGAAGACAAAATATTTATCCCGTTTCAACGCTTACATGCACGCACTCAATACAAAGGTACAGGTATTGGTTTAGCGGTATGTAGACGTATAGTTGAGCGCCATGGTGGCGCAATTTCAGTAAAAAGTGAAACCGACTTAGGTTCTGAATTCATCATAAAAATTCCACATAATTTTATATATACAACAACTGGTTAAGGTAATTCAATGAACACAAATGCAATCACTATTTTAATAGCTGACGACGATGAAGACGACAGATTATTAACACAAGATGCCCTAACCGAAAGCCGCGTACTTAATACACTTTATTGTGTTGAAGACGGTGTAGAGCTACTTGAATATTTGAATCGCGAAGGTAAATATCAAGACAAAGCTAAGTCACCTCGACCTAACTTGATTTTGTTAGATTTAAACATGCCGCGTAAAGACGGTCGCGAAGCCCTTAAAGAAATTAAAGCAAACCCTGCGCTCAAAGGTATTCCTGTTGTTATTTTAACAACATCAAAGCAAGAAGAAGACAAAGTAAAAGGCTACAACCTAGGTGCAGCATCATATATCACCAAGCCAGTAAACTTTGAAGGCTTAGTCGATTTAATGAAAACCCTAGGAAAATATTGGATAGAGTTTGTTGAATTTCCAGACTCTGACGATAAATAACCTTAATTTAGATTAACCTCAGCCAAACGGTAATAATTAAGCTATGTCGAGTTCGATTAAAAGTGTTTTATTAGTAGAAGATGATGAAGACGATTACATACTTACTAGTGATTATCTTCAGCAAGTCTCTAACTATGAGTTTGATATTCAGTGGACCGATAGCTCTACTGAAGCACTTGAATTACTTAAGCAAAACAAACACGACATCTGCTTATTAGATTATCAACTTGGCTCAATTAATGGTTTAACCGTACTTAAACAAGCGATAAGTGAAGGCTGTGGCATACCCATTATTATGCTTACGGGACAGTCAGACAATCAACTCGATAACGATGCGTTAGATGCTGGTGCTGTTGATTATGTTGTAAAGTCAGAACTAAATACCAATCGATTCCATCGTGCGATTCGTTATGCCCTTTCTCGAAAAGAAATTGAAAATGAACGGTTAGAACGCATTAAAGCTGAAACCAGAAACCGCTCCAAAGATAAATTTGTTGCACACCTTAGCCATGAATTACGCACACCGTTAACCTCTATTTTAGGCTATACCGAGTTACTCTTATTTAATAAAGATAATATTCATATTCAATCTGAATTAAACACTATTTTAAGCAATGGCAAACATCTACTTGGGCTACTTAATAACGTATTAGACCTTTCTAAAATTGCTGCTGACAAACTAGAACTTAACTATGCAACGGTTGCTGTCGATAGCTTTATAGTCGACTTGTATGCCTTGTTATCTGTAGCAGCACAAGACAAAGGTATAAAGTTAAATATTAACGCTACAACACCTTTGCCTCTCAACATTAATGCTGATGAACTCAGGTTACGACAAGTTTTTATTAATCTGATCCATAACGCGATAAAGTTTACCGACAAAGGTGAAGTGACTGTTGATATTTGGTTAGACACAAATAACGAAAACCCACTTAACAACACATTACATTGCACTATTACAGACACTGGCATTGGCATACCCAAGCACTTACTCAACACTATATTTAAGCCTTTTGAGCAAGTGGAAGATATTGTTTCTCGTAACGAAGAAGGTGCAGGCTTAGGCTTAGCAATTTGTTGCGAATTATTAAAACAAATGAACGGCACAATCCGTGTAGAGTCTGAAGTAAACGTAGGCAGCAAGTTTACTATCAGCCTAGATTTAGGTGATTTATCCAATACCCGTATTGAGCAATTATCGTTTAATCACGTAAACGCCAGCCCTATGCTAGAAAGCCTGCCATCTTTAGCTGGTCATGTATTAATTGTTGACGATATAAAAGATATTAGAAACCTTATGGGCTTTATTTGTGCCTCGTTTGGTTTAGAAACATCTTTTGCTATAAATGGTGAACACGCCATGACCAAAATAGTTGAAGCTCAACAACAAGCTAATCAATTCTATGCTATTTTGATGGATATTCACATGCCTGTTTTAGATGGTAAGCGCACCATTTTACAGTTAAGAGAAATGGGCATTACTGCGCCAATTATAGCGGTTACTGCAGCAACCATGAAAGGTGTTCACAAAGAGCTTAAAAGTTTAGGTTTTAATGATGTAGTGGCGAAACCTGTCGATAAACACGGTTTGTATCAAGCCTTATCTCGTTGCTTAAACAAGCAAACCTTAGCTGAACTGACTACACAAGCCTCAGTACAAACGTCCGCATTATCTTCAATACAACCTTCAATACAACCATCAACACAGCCAACGCTAGCAACAACAGAAAGCGTAAGTGCTAAACACTTTCTTATTATTGAAGATGATAAAGACGCAGCACAAATAACCGCCCTACTGCTTAATAGCCTTAACATCGAAACAACCATAGCTCATAGCGCTGCAGAAGCTTTACCGCTTTTAACAAGCAATACACATAACGCCAGCAGCCCTGCTTATGATCGCATATTATTAGACATTAATTTACCTGATGCTAACGGATTAGAACTGTCTAAAGAGATACGTGAATTATCGCCAGCCAGTAAAATTACCATTATTAGTGGTAACGATATTTCGGCAAAGGTTTTAGTCGACTTCTCAATCGACCAAGCGCTATTAAAGCCTATTAACTTAAACATGCTGAAAAGCCTAGATTAGTCTGCTATTAATAACCATTTCTAAATAGCTCCGAGCTGAGATTAACTAATTCCTATTAAATTTATACCAAGCTGGATTAAAACCCTTATTTAATTCAGCTTACGTTATCCAACCGTGAAAATAATACACTTCCTCTTGTAAACTTTACTGTTACCTCATGCCACCTAAAAACCCATAAGACACAAATCCATTTAATAACAATAACTTACCTATTGGCACAACAATCGCATTATCTATAAGTAAGAACAACGCACTTAAGCAATAAATCAGAAAGGAGAACACATGTTAGTTTTTTCATTAACCTTTTTGGTTATAGCAGTTATTGCGAGCATATTCGGTTTTGGCGGAACAGTCGGAGCAGGAATCGCAACATTAATAGCAAAAGGCGTATTCTTTATTTTCATCGTATTATTAGCAATTTCATTAACGATAAATGCTATTAGATGTAAAGCCGACGAGGCAAGAATAAGTTATTAAGTTGAACTCTAGACACACATTATTTAACTATCAATTGAAAAGGAGAAACAGATGTTAGGTTGGGCATTTACTTTTTTTGTTATTGCTATCATTGCAGCCATATTAGGTTTTGGCGGAATAGCTGGAGCCGCAACAGGTATAGCAAAAGTTATATTTTTTATCTTCATCGTATTATTGGTTATTTCCTTAATTTCCAATGCCATACGAGGGAAAGCACCTAAGCCTTAATCGCTAAGTGCCACTTACAAACTAATTATTTTTAACGGAGTATTATTATGAATATTAACAAAAACAAGTCATTACTATTATTAACAATTGTTGCAGCTTTAGGTTTAGCAGCATGTAGTGAACCGAAAGAAGAAACTGCGGGTGAGAAAGTTGAACACGTAATTTCAGACGCAAAAGATGCAACATCTGATATTGGCGATTCAATTAAAGATTCTGCAACGGATGCAGGTAACGCAGTAGAAGATGCCTGTGAAAATATCAAAGATGGATTAGGTGCAAAAGACAAGGATTGTTAATTCACTAACTATCGCGAACATCAGTTCTGGACCTCCCCTTCCAGCGCTGATGTTCGCGCGTTTACTGCTCTACATAAATAAGCTTATCGGTATCAAAGCCTCGCGCTTTCGACATAGTTATAAACTTCTCAAGTACCTTGTTATCAACCGTTGGCGTTCTTGCTAACAACCATAAATATTCAGTGTCAGGTCCTGATACAAAAGCATATTGATAGTTTTCGTCTAATTCAAAAACAACATAAGAACCATAAAATGGACCAAAGAACGAAACCTTTAAATAGCCCTGAGCAGTGTCATTAACAAAATAAGCTTTGCCTTCCGCCTGATCCCACTGCTTATCCTCTTTAGAAAAGCCTCGATTAATTACCTTAACACCACCATCTTCTTTCAAACTGTATTCAGCCGATATTTGGCTTAAACCACGTTCAAAAGGATGGTCCAACCGAGCAATTTCGTACCATTTACCTAAATACTTGGGTAATTCAAAATCAGATACAGGCTTTACCGACTCAGGCATACCTAAGCAGCTACTTAAAAGAAAAACGCTAATAATTAATAAGATTTTATTCATAATATGCCTTATAAATATCTATAAAAATAAAGCTAAGTTTAGCTGTTTTTCCTCACCTAGCCAGTAAGCATAATCGGTATGATCTTTTAAGTTATCACCTGTTAAACCATGAATAAAAATAGTTAAGCCGTTTCGGTGTTCTTCAAGCCATGCAACAAACACATCAAAATCTTTAGCCGCAAAAATTATTTGGCAACTCCAACAAGGATGAGGACCTACAGGTTTTTCATGAAAACGCCCCACCTTTAAAGCAAAGTTTGTATTAATCGCATCACACAAGGCTTTCGCTTGCACAGCGGTTGTTGCATCAAAATAAACATGAGCATGATACGCATCGTGAATATTTACAGGAAGTTTGGCTTTTTTCATTTTAAGATACCAGGTTGGGTAATATTAAAGCGTCTGCATTAATTCAAGTGGAGCAGACTTTTTTATTGAGTTAAAAGTTAAATCCACACAAATTACACTAAAGTCGAATTTGTCTGTTTGAGTGTTGTTAGCGTTATCATTTAAATCACCTAATTTGTAATTTTAATATGCTATTACTTTTGCCGTCAGGGATCCCATCTATATATGTTATCTCCAAAGTATTTTGACTTGGATTTAGGTAGACATGGGTAACTATTTTTGATGACTCTAACGAATCACCAAAAACCATTGCTGTTTTACTATTTGAGCAATTATCAAATATAGGTTTACTATCGTATAATTCTAGAATTTCAGTTTTATCGCTCCAGCCTGAAACCCTATAAACTAAGTAATATGTTTTATTTTTAATAACAATTGAATCAATTATACTCACTGAATCAACTGTAATAGAGCAGGAATCTCCCTTATCTAGTTCAGAGCAAGAGAGAGTAAATAACATACAAAAAATAATAAATATTCTTTTCATAACAACACCTAGTTTTACACATTCCATATATCAAGCCATTAGGCTCTATACTAAAAAGCATTAGTCACACCAGATATGAGAAAAATTTTTCTTCCCAATATAAGCTTAAATTATAAATAGCTCCATAGCATTAATTGTAACTATTTTAGAAGTTTTATAAATAGTCGCATCTATTTCAAATAGACTGTTGAGGTTTTTCATTTTAAAGTATTAGGTTGAGTAACATTAAAGCCAAATATTTAGTATTCTTTGATAATACATCGTTTAATAAGCTTAACGTAACTACTCTAATTTTTAAGTGGGATAATCTGGGCATTTCAACCTCCTCATTTTAATGAGGAGGTGCTCTTTAAGGCGAAGGAAGATCATTTCCTGACTTTAACAGCTTATTATATTTCTATTATGTACAGTTGGTTGATTCTATTGCATATTCAACAGTGTGACCAAATAAGTATTGGTTGGCAATATATGTATTCACTTGTTGTTCACACCATTGTAGTGCATCGCCTTTGCTTTCGTAACCTTTACCACCAGCATTCCAGCATTGTTCTAAATCATTAGAGCGATCTGCGGCGAACAAAGCTTTAGAGCTCGTTATTTTGCAAGATGAGTATGTAGATTTAGATGAACCGTCATCGTTGCTGCCGCCACATGCAGTTAAAGCAAATATAGCTGTTAAGATTAATGATTTTCTCATGTTATTCGCCTTGCATAAATTGATTAGTAAATAATTCAGTGATCACTACTCGAGACTTGCAAGGGACTTCAAAGTACTCATGATCATTGTTCTTAATTTGAAGTTCAAGGTTGTCATAACCTGAACACTCAAATTGAACTCCAGACGCAGGAGTTAAATTGAAATTTTGACCATAAAGGTCAATTTCAATTTTTTCATTTGAAAGGTTTTGTATTGATAAAGTCGAGAATTCAGTTTTATAAACTTCGACATTTTCTACAGGCGAACTGTATTCGCTTGCGATTACAGCTGTGGATAATAGAGTTAACATTAGGGCTGCTTTACTACTAAGTTTCATTATAATTCCTGTTTGATAGTGAAACGAATTTTTTCGTACTAAAAGTACAAAAAAAAACATAAACGCAAAATAATAGGCTTTATTGCTGGCTGATAATGTTAAGGAACAAAACAGCCAGCTGTAAAGCTTATGTTAATTTTCTTGTATGCTATGAACTACACTTACCTTTTATGGCCATGTCTAATTTTGATACTTTTTTCTTTCCTTTATTTTCATCAACTAACTCAACACCTGCACCACCAACAAAAACCCCCATTTTAATATATTGACTCACGAAGTAGTTTTTACCACTTTCTGTATTAATAATTAAATCATTTGCCGAAAATTCTGATTCTGTTGAGATCTTATGCTCACTATCACCACTTACTTCCTCATAAAAAAACATGTTAGGTGCTGTTTCACCTACACATTTATCGTCTAGCCATATATCTTTCTTTAAAGCTCCACCAAAACTACCTGATCTATAAACATATATACCAGACTTCCCTTCGGATGGTGAATTATACTGTTTTGCTAATTCACTTTTTTCTTTAGATTCCATTGGTACACTTGTACACCCTGTAATTAGTGATGCTGTAACTGCGATCGTTAGTAAAACTTTATTCATTGTTTTCCCTTTTTATATTCATGAGCTTCAACTACTCATTTGTTTTTTATTGGTTTGAAATAGATGAGATTTAAAATGCATAACAACTTATTAAAAAGATTAAATCCGCCTTTCTATAAAGGTCGATAATCATCTTTAATTAATAATTGGCATCGACATTACGCGATCATTATTTATAAATCAATAAGTTAAAAATATAAGTTTGGCTATTTAAGGTGTAAAAAGAGGGTGCGATTATGCTTTCTTATAGAAAAAGAGGTTAAGCATCGCTGAATATACTAAGCCTAGAAACAGTATCAATTAAAGTATATATCGCATGGTATTAAGGTTTGTAGATTGCTTTTGTTGCTTAAGTTTGAATGGTGCAAGCTAATAGTTATAAAGTTAAATTCATAACTGAATTAAGTAGGTTTTTTTAGTGTAGTTAAATTTTATTTATTGGGGCTGTTGTTGAAGGTGTTTCACTGAGTAAAAAAAGATAAAAGCAATAACACCTTACAACTTCATTAAAATTTGCATTAAACCAGGCAATGCTGATTTAGATGAAGTGCTTGGTTGGCTTACCATTCCTTTGGCAAAACCTGCGCCGAAAGACGCCATGATACCTTCTTTAGAAGCAAGTAAGGTGTTGATGTTGGCTTTAACCACCTTGCTTGTATGATTATCGAAGGCGCAAGCGGCGGTATAAATTTGTTGTGCGTTTTGAGCGGCTTTTATTTCGTCTTCAATAATAAACTTCATACTATTCTCCTTCTACAATTTGTGCGACGGTTGAGTGAAATCCTACTAAATCCCATATTTTTTTAAGTTGGCTAAACAGCCACAAACCTAAAGAAATATTGATGATCAGTAATAAAATTATCGACAAACTTAACGATTGAATTAAGTGATATACGATTAACCCGACGCCTATATTTAACAGTATCCATACTACGGCGGCGATAACGACTAAGGTTAAGCTAATAGCAAACGAAAGTAAGATAGCGCTGAGGCTAAGTTTAGCCTCAGCAGCTATTAGGTTTTTAGACGCGATCAGCCTGGCGATTTTACTTCCAAATAACGCCTCAATACTTTCGTAGGTTTTCTTGAACGATGCTGCTGGTACGTCTAGCTCGTTATCATGAGGTTGTTTTTCAAACGTGTTATTTTGCTCTGAAGTGTCCATGCTAATCTACGCCTCGATTATTTTCTTTTTAGAAGAGATGAAACCAGCATACCTACAGTAAATGCGATACCTGCGGTTGCTACAGGGTTTTCTACGGCATATTTTTTAACAGATGACTTATTCCATTTGTCTTCCATTTCGCTTTGCTTTTGCGCCAGCGTTTCTGAGCTACTTTGTGCAGTTTCACGGATGGTTTGTTCCGCTTTACCTGCTTTGCCCGCTAATGTGTCTACAGAGTTGTGTAACGTGCCTTGTAACTTATCAGTAACTGGGTGCTCTTCTTGGATAGTATTTTCTAAGTCAGCTTTAGTTGCTTGTTTTGACTGTGCCATGTTGATTTTCCTTTTCAGTTATTGAAATATACAATTTTCATTGCGATTACGTTATTTTCGTACTTATAACGTTGTCTCATACTTAGTGTTGCAACTATCAAACCAGTTATTTTATATAACCATATCAGTCACTTGTGAATGTAGTGTTTATTGGGTTGTAGAAAGGTATGTAAATATTGCAAGGTATATTGAAAGTTTTGCAAAAAAAAGCGCCCGTTAAGAGCGCTAGTGTTTATTCAAAATGGTGATGTAACTATTGGCGTTATGAAGCAATTTCGGTGAGGTAGTTATCAGCCATTTTGTTCTTATCTTTTTCGGTAAGTGCTTTACCTGCCTGCTGAAAGAATTCGTGTTCTTCTTCCGCTAGGTGATGATCTACTTTATGAGCGAGCTTTTTAAATGTAGCTAACCATTGTGGTGAACTCATTTCGAGATCATCTAATTCGGCTATGTATTTGTCGATTTGATGATGCTCAGCAACACCATGACGAGAAAGCCCAACTGTGTTGTCTAGTTGTATCAAGGGCGCATAGAAGTAGCGTTCTTCTGCTACGGCATGGGTTTCAAGTTCGGCTTTTAGTTGTTGATAGTATTCGTTTCTAACGTCTGACTTGCCGTGGGTGTTTAATAGCAGATTGATCAATGCTCTTTGTTTGTCATGATCGTTTCGTAATGCTTCAAATATTTTCATCTTTATCTCCTAAAGTTAATGAACTAACTCGATATAGATTAAGGTTCTAATACCTTATAAATGTGAGGTTTTCTTTGAAAATTTAAGGGATGAATACCCTTTGATATATACCAATCAAAATAACTTACAAAACCCATTATCTCGAGTTCAGGTTAACTAGTTGGTCATTTATACTGACTTAAATGACCAACTGCCTTGTTATTTATTTTCGCTGTACCAACAGTAACATTGACTGATTGTAGCTGGTGCGATTGGTGTGCTTCTTTTATTCATCTTTTTAAAAATGAATAAAAGCTGATTAACGTATGATTTCATCATCTGATACCTCTGATTTTATAAAAACCAATTCAAGATGTGTATTAACAGCAGTATTGGTTACGACCGTTTTTCTTCGCTTGATATAATTTAGAATCCGCTGCTTGTAGTAGTTCTGTCGAACTGAAGTCAACTTTATTCTTATAAGTTGGTGAGTAAGATGTTACGCCTGCACTGATAGTAACGTTGCTATGGCTAGCTTTAGATGCATGCGGTATGTTTAAGCTATTAATAGCATTAACCACATCTTTGGCTATTTTCTTAGCGCCAGCAGCGTCTGTAAAAGGCAATAAAATAACAAATTCTTCACCACCAAATCGGGCAACAAGATCTTGAGAACGATAGTTAGATCTTGATAGGATTTGAGCAATTAATGTTAAACACTCGTCACCTTTTACATGACCAAACTCGTCGTTATAAAGTTTAAAATGGTCAATGTCTATCATGATAAGAGAGATTGTACTCTCACCTCTTATCGCTGTTGTCCAATCTTGTTTAAGCTGAAGATCAAAACACATTCTGTTAGCAATACCCGTTAAAGAATCAGTTTTTGAAACGTGTTCAAGCTCGTTACTGCGTTGAATCAGCTTCATTTGATTTTTTACACGGTTGAATAGAATGTTACTTTGGGTGTCGCGCGAAATATAATCTATTGCGCCTAATTCAATAGCTTGTTCTTCTTCAAGTTCGTTGTAGTGATCACTCACGAACATTACTTGAATGTCTTTCGTTGTAATATGCTGCTTAACAAATTTACAAACATCTAACCCAGACATATCAGGTAAGTTCACAGCAGATAGAACAAGATCGATGTTCTCGTCTAATACTAGCTTTAATGCTGTGATGGCATCGTGAGCAATTTTAATCGAATAATCATGTTTAAAAATATCAACCCAATGAGCTAATTGGCTGTCGTGTTCGTGTACAAGTAAAATGGTTAAGTTTTCTTTTACACGCGTCACTAAATGAAGATTGTTTTTAGCTGAGGCCAAATGATGTACTTTGTTTTTAGCCTCCTTTCTGATCTTCATCCCATATTCTCCAATTATCCATAATGTTATTGAGCTTTTAAGTTTAACGAGTGATTAATTAATCAACACCTATGTATAGACGTGAATCACAACATTTGCCAGATAAAAGCACACATTTATGTGCTTTTTTTTTAACCAGGCTAATTAATCCGATTAACTTAATGCGACTTCTAATTTATTTACCACTGACTTAACGTCTTTAGTATTGTTAGCTATGGCAACGGCTAATTGTTTTGCGCTGTCTGAGCCAACTTTACCTGTTAGGGTTACTACACCAGCATTCACTTCTACTTCGATGTTGGTACCACTAACTTCTGATTCCAATAAAAGCTTAGCTTTAACAACCGCTTCTACTTTTGAGTCAGTTAAGGTAGCCACTATTGTGCTATCTTCTGGCTCTTTATCGTTAAGGACAGTAAGTTTGTTCTCTACCGATTTAACGCCTTCTAAACTTTGCACTAATTCAGCAGCTAAGGCTTTGTCTACTTTACTATCGACCTTACCTGTAAGAATAACGACGCCGTCTTTGACATCTGTGTTTATATCAAAAGAATTTAGATTTCCGTTAAATAGCAAAGTGCTTTCGGCTTTGCCGTCTAACCATGCATCTTTAGATTTATCTTCCCAAGTGTTGTCTGCATAAACCGCAGATGAACCAAGAGTTAATAACGTTAACGTAACAATAGAACGAATTGAGTTGTTCATAGTAATCTCCTTTTAATTAATTCACTTTAACTAATGCCACTTCCGTGCCACAAGCTAAAATACTGATTTTAAAGGGACATTTAGATTCACTTCAATTCTACTCTGCTTATATCTGTATTTTTTTACATGCTGTTATGTAAAAATTACACAGCGATTACAGCGTTATTCATTGCTATTTTATTTCCGTTTGATAAATACAAACACTAAAAAACATAAACGCCATTGTCACTACAACAATGGCGTTAATAAAGATCACTTTTGTTAAGAATTATTTCATATGTTTCTAGATGTAGCTTAAGCCTCTTTAATAGCTGGTGCTTGATAAGACGTTTTTGCAGAACTATTCAAATACCTTTTTAACATAACTGGCAAAATAGTAATGTCGGTTATTAAGGCGACAAGCATAGCGATACTGGTGAGTAAGCCAAACAACATGCTAGGTACAAAGTTTGAAAAAATAAGCGAACCAAAGCCAACAACAATAATCGTGGTGGTATACATTAAGGCGTAACCTACTGACACATTTGTTGTTAATACAAGGTCGGTTTTATCGTCATTATCACTATTTTTTAACTCACCTAAGTAACGATGTACGTAATGTATTGTATCGTCCATGGATATTCCCATAGCAACAGCGGCGATGGTTATTGTCATTAAATCGAGAGGTATCGCAAAAATCCCCATTACTCCCATAATAATTGCGGTGGTAATAAAGTTAGGCACTAAAGCGATAAGCGCGACTTTGATTGACGAGAAGATGATCATTAAGGTTATCGCCATGGCGCTATACACTATCGCTAAGGTTAATATTTGCGAGTCCACCAAGCGCGACAATATGTCTTCGTACAATATAAATAAGCTAGTGAGTGTGTATTCTTCTTTCTCTATACCTAACTCTGCTAGGTTTTGATGAATTGCAGTTAATAGCTCAGCACGGTTTAGCCCTTCAGTGCTGTCTTGTATGCGTACTGAAATGCGCGCTTGGTTATCTTTCTCAGAGAAATAAGCGCCGAATAAATCTTTTTGTAAATCAGGCGACAAGCTTTTATAGAGCAAGGTAAGTTCGTATTCGGTTAAAGGCTTACCGTTAACTACCTGGGCGATTTTAGTAAAATCTGCCAACGAGGTAATTGACCCAACAGCTTTTTGCTCGGCAAGCATGTTTTGAATGCTAGTAACTGTTTGAACCGCTGCCGCTGAGATAACGAGATCAGTTTCTCTTTCATCTTCTGGAATGGTGTATAAAACATCTAACGGGGTTGAACCACCAAACTGTTGATCAATAAAAGTAAGCTCTTTACGAACATCTGTCGACTCATCAAAGTAATTTAAAAAGCTGTTTTCTGCTGTTAATAACAAACAACCGCCTAAACCAATCGCCGTTAATAAAATGGATCCAATAACTAAACGTTTAGGTTTTTGGTTAACGGTTTTAGCGCACCACGACATGCCACGCTCAATGCCTTTATGTTGCGCTACATAAGATTGTTTATTAAAAAAGGCGAGTAGCAATGCAGGGAAAAATAACAAGCTCACTAAAAAACTCACCAGCATAGCCACAACCATCATCCAACCAAAACTAATAACGGGTTGAACACCACTAAATATAAGTGAACCAAAACCTATTGTGGTTGTTAAGCCTGCATAAAAACACGGACGAACCTTTTGTTTAATGGTTTCAATCACAAGTTTTTTATGAGACCAGTCTTGATGCTTAGTCACTAACTCTTGGTAGTGAACAATCAGATGAATGATCATCGCCAGCGATAAAATAATTTGCAGAGCAAAAACATTGGCTGAGATCACCGTAACTTTAAACGCTAAGGCAGTTAATAAACCTACAGTAATAATGACACTTGTGGCACAACATACAATAGGTAACAGCACCCAGCTTGTACGACGAAATAAGTACGCGAGAATAATAATAACTAAGGCAAAAATAGCGGTGCCGAATAGTAATAAATCATTCTTTATAATTTTGATCAGCTCGTAAGTGAGTAAGTTATTGCCACCGAGATAAAACTCGCCATTGGCTTGGTAAGGTTTTAATACTTTTCGTATTTCTTCAATTTCATTAATGCGTTTTGTTTCTAGCTTTTTATTGGCTAGCGCCCTTTTGTCTTTTAACGTATTTAGCTGTGTACGTTCTTTTTCAGTGAGTTCGCGTGTTAACAAATGCTTTTTAATATTGATGATTTGGTTATTTAACTCAACCAGCTCAGGTTCACTGTTAAAAATAACTTGTAGCGATAAGGCTGTTTGCGCTTTGTTAATTAACAAATCTTCGTACAAAGGATGGTTCTTCAAACTCAATAACAGTTGGTTTTTAGGAAACTTTTGTTCTTCCCTCGTAAGTTTTTCAATGTCGGTAGAAAAGGTTTTAGCTGCAGAGAAGATTGGAACATTCACAATACTATTTACTTTTTTAACACGAGCAATAGTAGAGATCTCTTTACCAATATTTGACACCGTATTTAACGTGGCTTCGTCAAACACACTGTCTGTTTTTGGTTGATAAGCAATAAGAATGAACTCTTCTGAGCCATAACGCTGATCAGCTAACTGAGTTAAAATAAAATGCTTGTTGTCGTCTACCAGCAAGGTATCTGCAGAAGCGTTAATTTCGAAGTTTCGAGCCTGCCATGCTAACGCCACTGTGATAATGCTAAATAAAACACACAGTGTATAAGCCAAGGCTTTAAAGTTAAGTTTATATTTAGGCATAATTACTCTTCTGCTTGTTTAGGCGTGAAGGCTTCTTGGCGCTTAGCGTTTCCGTCGCGCTGCAAATTTTGCATGTAGAGGTTTCTAACAAATTCGTATTTGTTTTCTACATCGCCAAGCACTTTAGGATAATTAGATAACACAGGTACTTGCGATTGGGCTGCATCAATAATCAATAAGTGCTGAGCTGCGCTTTCGTCGTTAATAAAATTAAGTGGATGAGCAAAGTAGTTAAAAGCCAATGAACCCGTATCACGAAAATCTGACGGACCTAGCAAAGGTAAAACAAGATAAGCACCATGACCTACCCCATAAGACTGCAAGGTATTACCGAAGGTGGTTTTGTTTCTTTCAATTTCCATTAAGCCGTCAGCGGCATCAAATAAGCCTGCTAAACCTACGGTGCTGTTAACCACAACACGCTTTACGCTTTCCCAACTTTCATTGAAGTTACCCTGTAATAAATGATTCAAGGCATAAAGTGGCTCGCGTAAATTGTAAAAGAAGTTGGAGATAGCTTCGGCAACCGCTTCTGGCATTATTTTTTTATAGCCTGCCGCTAACGGACTGAATACATACGTGTATGCCGTGTCGTTAAAGGAAAAGATAGGTTCGTTGATAAACCGAAGTGGATCTTCTGGTGCAACGTAACTAACAACACTCGGTTGATTCATTACATCCGTTTCGTAAGGTCCTTTTTGAGGCGCTACTTGTTGAGCGGTTGCACCAGCTTGTTCGAGCTGATCATTTTGTGACGAGGGCGTAGATGAACATGCCGATAATACCGTAAAGCTGAGTGCTACAAATACGTAAGTCAGCTTTTGAGTGATAGCCGTTATAAGATTATTTTTATGAGTTTTTAACATATTAACCTCTTGTATTTTTATCTCTTTTTATTGAACGCCATCTCCCTTTATTTAAGGGGTATGTTTAAGTGATTAATCACCTAACATGCTTTATCAGATAACACCTGATGAGCATGAAGGGAGCCTTAGCGTACGTTTATAGTTGATTATTTAGTTTATTAATATGATCTACTTTGTGGCTTTGGTTTGTTCGGCTAATACATCGCCAAGCTCTTTACCGCCCTTCGCACCAAAATCGAGTGTTCTAATAGGAAATGGAATTAAGATATCTGCTGCTTCTAAAGATTTTTTAATACGCGTGATGGCTTCATGTCTAGCGACCATAAAACCAGGTTCTCCTGGGTAATCAATCCAAAACCAAACCAGTAAGTTAATACCACTATCGCCAAAGCTTTCAGCAAATACGCTGGTTTCTTCTGGCTTTATAACAAAGTCACAATCTTTAATGGCATTAACAATAACTCCGCTTGCGTGATCAGGGTCATCAGCATAAGAAATGGAAACAGGTACTTCGACTTTTCTCACGCCCATAATAGAAAAGTTGGTCAGAATATTTCGGAATAATATTTTATTGGGGATAATTTCTATCTGACCTGAAAAGGTTTCAACTAAGGTGTTTCTTAAGTTGATCATTTTAACAGAGCCAAACACGTGATCAGCTTGAATAACATCGCCTGTTTTAAAGGGTTTGCGAATGCCCATAAAGATACCTGCAATAAGATTTTCCGTCATGTCTTGAAAAGCAAAACCAATCGCAAGCCCAATAATACCAGCACCCGCAAGCAATGAGGTTACCGTACCTTTTAAGCCCATAAAGTCTAAACAGATGAATATACCCACCATGATCAGAGCGGTTTTCAAAATAGCTGCAATTAGGTCTGCAATTTGTACTGAGTCGAAAGCTTTTCTCAAGCCCTTTTGTAATACCTTACCAACAATGCCGACAAAGAAAGAGAAGAAAATAATAAAGACGATAGCAACAATAAGGTTAGGTATGTGCTGCACGGCGGTTTCTAACCAATTGATGAGCTTATCTCTAATAAGCTCCCAATATTTATCTACATTCAAAAGATCCATTATCATTCCTACATTCAGTATTATTTTTATGTGCGTATGTACAAAGTAGAGCAACATTCGCGCCTAAACTTAATACATTGATAAACAATGAATTTATTTGTGGTGAGGTAAATAATTTAAAATTGGAGAGTAATTTTTACAAAGAAATTGTTAATTATTCACTATACCTTTTGGGTAAATGAATAATTAACTGACTTGAGAGTCTTTATTAATTTTTGGAACTGCTTAAATGATTTGGTTTACATACTTAGGGCAGCCTTTTAGTTACATTCCATTAGCATACTGAGGCTTCCATTTAGCTTCTCGTATGACTGCGCTCATAGCAAGTTTAGATGTTGGATAAGCGTATAACTCATGTGTTCGACGATACTCAACTAATTCATTTATATGCTCTGAGTACATATTTGCTTGTGGACGAATAGTCTGTATTTTTTGCAATGCGCCAGCAACAGTAAGTTGCGGGTATTTAATCAGTAAATAAGCCGCAGCTACAAATACTGAACTCTCAGTACCCAAACCACATTGCACAATAACCTTATGACCTTGGTTAATATGTTCATCAATCCAAAATAAGGTTCTTTGTAGTGAATCAATATCTGGAGTTTTCTGAGCTAATGTTGGCGTATTTAAGTAAGCCAATTTTAACCTTGGAGCCTGCCAATTTAGGCTGCTAGATTCTGCTGTCATATCAACAATAGCGTATGTGATTTTTTCATCTGTAGCATTTAAGTCTCTAGCTTTTAGATCATCAATATTTAAACGCGAGGCAATAAAAAAACCTTTATCTATTTGTTGTACTTTGTCTGTTTTATCAAAGTATTGAGCAATCAAGTTATGCAAATAGTTAACTGAAATAAAAGGTAAAAGTAATAGATTGATATGCAGTGGTATTTCACCATGACTACTTTTGTTAAACACATTCGGCTGTTTGATAAGATAAGCGGATGTAACCACTAAAAATGATGAGCAGGACCAATAAAAGATAAAAGACGTTACAGAGCTAGTGTAATAACCCAATAAACCTAAAACGATAGCCGATATAAAATAATAGAAGTGAATAACCATAAGGATTTCTCTTTATTTGTAATTTATATCAGTTATATTGCAAGCCTCACGCCATAACACAAGCTATTGATAATAATATAATTAATATTATAGACACCTAAAATAAATACTCATATGTGTAAAATTTACACGCTTCTATGTAATCTAAGCTCGGGATTTACTGACTCCACTTAACAATTGTTATTAACAGCAAAAATTAGCTGAAGATAAAAGCCTTACATCGTTATTTTAAAGGGTGTGTTCTTAATTTAAATTAAATGATTTTCTTTGTAATGCACTATGTATACGGTATGTATATTGGTGTAAGTCTTTTTCATGTAATGAAAATTTCCATATAACCTTGCTGAAAATAAACTCCCTGCTATTATTATATGTACTGCTATTTCTTATAAATTTACACGTAGCCTTTACAAGGTTAGGAAGATACATGCCACATCAAGGGAATTTAAAACCAATAGAGCTAATCAATTTTGATATTACTCAAATAGATTTAGCCCCTATGTTTAATAATGTTATGGAACAAACACGCAAGAATTGCGATGTACCTTACGCATTTATCCAAATCATTAATTCAGGTAATATTTTGGTTAAAGCCAAAATAGGCTTTGATGAAGATGTTATTCCTAATCATTCTATTGCGGCTCATGTAACTCAACATTGTAATTTTATTCAGATAGCCGATATTACAACTGAAGAAAGCTTTGAAGATAAAACCTCCCCTTTAACAAGCAACCAAATTCGCTTTTATGGCAGTGCACCTTTAATTTCATCAACAGGTTATTTGTTAGGCTACCTTGTTGCTATGGATACTAAAGCCAAGTTATTGGATGACGTTCAAATATCCTTTTTAATCTTGTTAGCCCAAAACGCTACAACACAATTTGAGCTCAGTAAAAAGAATGATCAATTTGATCGGATTTTAGAGATATACGAACTGATCAGTGAAACTAATCCCGATATTATCTTTGCAAAAGATAAAGACTTTAAAATTATTCATGCAAATTCTGCCTTTATCAATTTATACCCTGAAGAAAATCGCGATAAAATTCTCGGCTACACCACTTTAGAAAATTACAAAAAAGAAGATATTGATGTTTTTCTAGAGCAAGATAAAATCGCTTTTGAAAAAGGTATATCTGAAGTAATAGAGAAAATAGCTTTCCCAAGTGGTGAAACTAAATCGCTATTTACTATAAAGAAACGCTTTAAAAATGCGAAGGGTGAAGATTACATTTTAGGTATTGCTCGAGATATTACTGAAAATGAAAACCTTATCGACTTATTGAAAAAATCCAACAAAGATTTAGATGAGTTCGCTCACAGCGCATCTCACGATTTGAAGTCGCCTTTAAATGCGATTGAAAACTTAGTTGATTGGATAGAAGAAGATACAGAAGGCAAACTTGATGAAGATAGCCAAGAGCACTTTCGTTTAATCAAGAAGCGCGTCAGTAGAATGAAACGCTTAGTAGAAGACTTACTGAGTTATTCTAAAATTGAACGATGTGGTAAAGAAGTTCACACATTGAATTTAAAATCAGTGGTAACCGACTGTTTATTCTTATTAAACATGCCTAAAGAATTCACCATTAATACGCAAGCAATAGATGTTTTATTACCGAGAATACCGTTAGAAATGATATTAACGAATCTTTTATCTAATGCCATAAAACATCACACTAAGAAAAATGGCAGAATTGATATTACCTGTATTGAGCAAGCTGACCGTTACCAACTTTGTATTGAAGATGATGGTCCAGGCATAGATCCAAAATACCATGAGAAAATATTTTTACGCTTTAACAAACTGAACTCTAAAGATGAAATTGAAGGCAGTGGCTTAGGTTTGTCTATGGTACAAAAAGCGATTAACTTTTATGACGGAACAATCAAGATTGAGTCAGAAGAAGGTAAAGGTTGTAAGTTTATTATCAATTGGCCAAAAATTGATATTCCCCCAAACTCATAAATAAACACGCCTATGTGTTTATATAAAATATGACTCAGCTTTGTGATCTACATTTTATGTAGATGACGGTTTATATCGTATTTTTTTATTTTAGAAGCAAGAGTTGTGGGCTTTAATGCTAATAACTCAGCTGCACCATCCGCTCCATAAATCTTCCCTTTACAGTGTTGCAATGCCTGCTCGATATTAGTTTTCTCTAAGGCTTTGTGTTGTATCGCGCTCATCAATTCTAATGGCGCTACTGTCTTAGTGGTGTGTTGAATATTGTTATTCTGTTTCGTTAAAATGTCGAAGTTGATTTTCTGATCTTTCGCTAAAATAATTTGTCGTTCAATAATGTTTTCTAATTCGCGTATATTCCCAGGCCAACTGTACTGTTCGAGTAAGTGCATTTGCGCTAAAGATATTTTAGGTTGAGGTTTATTAATACGCGTACAAACCTTATCAATAAAGTGTTTTGCTAACAGCGGTAAATCATCAATACGATCTCGTAGTGCGGGTGACTGAATAGGAAAAACGTTTAGTCGGTAATATAAATCTTCTCTGAACTTGTTCTCTTTTATTAGCTGTCTTAGGTCTTGATTGGTGGCTGAAATAACACGTAAATCGACACTGCGTGTTTTTGATTCACCGACGCGTTCAAACTGCTGTTCTTGTAAAACACGTAATAGCTTACCTTGCAGTTGAATAGGTATTTCGCCTACTTCGTCTAAAAATATGGTTGCGCCATCAGCAAGCTCGAATCGCCCAACGCGATCTGAAATAGCCCCCGAGAATGCACCTTTAACATGACCAAAAAACTCACTCTCAAATAAGTCTGCAGGAATCGCGGCACAATTCACACGAATGAGTGGTCTTGCTTTACGCTCACTCACTTCATGTATCGCGCGAGCAATAAGCTCTTTACCTGTACCCGACTCACCTATAATTAAAACGTTGGCGTTAGTTGGTCCCACTAATTCAATTTGTTGAGCCATGTGTTGTACTTGCGCACTTTGCCCAATAATTTGATGATAGTTAAAATCAGCGTTCAGCTCTTCAAGTAAGTAAGCATTTTCCATTTCTAAACGGCGCTTTAACGAGTCTATTTCTTCAACGGCATTGAGGAGTTTTTCTTGTATACGTTTACGCTCGGTAATGTCTCTAAAAATAACCACCGCACCTATTAATATTCCGTGTTCAGTCACTGGCGTGCTGGTGTATTCCACAGGAATAGGGGTCCCCTCTTTTGCCCAAAAGACTTCGTTATCAACACTGTGTATTTCACCGTCATTAAATGCTGCATATATTGGACAATCGTGAGCGTGATATTTACTGCCATCAAGATGGGAATGATGCATAACTTGGTGAATATTTTTGCCAATAAGGTCTTCTTTTTTCCAACCGATAATTTGCTCTGCGGCTAAATTAACAAAGGTAGTATTGCCTTGTGCATCAACACCATAAATCCCATCGCCCACAGCGGTTAATAGCAGTTGATTTTGACGTTCTATTTCTTCAAAAACGGTTTCATTTTTACGCCAGTGAGTTAAGCCTGATTGATAATTAGATTCAACAATCGCTTGATGGTATCGAGCAAAGCTTTCAACACTATTTTGACAACTCATTAAGATGTTTTCATCTATTTGTGAAGCGTTGATTTCAAGATGAATAGTCTGTTTATTTACCTTGATACTTAAGTTACTTGTCCAAGCTTCTTTTTGAATTAACACTTGCTGAGTAAAGTGAATGAGTTGCTCTAAGCAATCAGGAAAAAATGCTGAAACTTGATAATGTGCCAAAGCGTGAGTTGCTTCATCAGCGTTTAAACCAAAGAGAGCTTTTGCTTTATTGTTAGCCTGCAAAATATGGTTATTGGTTGGATCGATCAATAACATGGCTGTTGGTGCGTTCATAAACAATGGATTCAGCATATTCTTTTCCTAAAACATTCACTGCTTATCTTTATACAATTGCTATGCCAAACAACGAATTATCGTTACTTACCAACGAAAAATCGTTTATAACGAAAACTCGTTGTTATTCCTCTTTGCTAAATAATGAATTTTATCCTTATAAATCAATAAAATAAAAACTTTGAAAGCTATGGCACGGTTATCGCTATATCAGGTTAACTTTCATTTTATATTTTAAATAAGTTAACCAAGGTAAACAGCCGACGACTTATTGCTTTATTGATAAACAATATGTCGAAGCTTTGTTCTATACCTGTGCAATGTAATTTAAAACCAACTTATTTATTTTTACGCTTTTTAAAACTTAACGAGGATTACCCATGACAAATACGATAACACGTAACGAAGTAACTGAACTTATTGTGACTCAAAAACTTTACAAGAAAGTTTCGTGGAGCGAATTAGCTGAAGTACTGGGTTTAAGTAAAGAGTGGACGACTGCTGCTTTATTAGGACAAATGACGTTAACAGCTGAACAAGCTAAGAAGATTGGCGCTAAATTAGATTTACCTGAAGCTGCCATTATTCAACTACAAGTTGTGCCTTACAAAGGTTCGTTACCAACAGCTGTACCGACTGATCCTCTTATTTACCGTTTTTACGAATTAATTAGCGTTTACGGAACCACTTTTAAAGAATTAATACATGAAGAGTTTGGTGACGGAATAATGAGTGCGATTGATTTCAATATGGATTTAAAACGTGAGCCTAACGAGAACGGTGATCGTGTTCAAATTTTATTAAGTGGTAAATTTTTACCTTATAAAACTTATTAACCTTAGCTCGGGTTAATGGGTTTTATATATTGTTGATTTATAATCTTATATTTAGCTTTATGCTGATAAATATACTAAAAAATTTTAATCTTATCTCAATGATAATATTTATGTGGTTATCAAGGCATTTTTATAAACCAATAGCTGGCTATTGGGCGTAAAAATACGGTTTTTTTTATTCCTGATAAAAACCAAGTACCTGCATCCATGCAGGCAACGCTGATAGGCGCTTAAATAGCATTATTGAGTAAAATAGCTTAACCCGAGCTGAGGTTTATCAATCCTTAGCTCCATCAATCTAATAAGAGAGAAAACTCCATGGCTTATATTGAACCAAGTGAATTTGTAACCAAAATGGTCGACTCTGGTGAACAGAAAGTTTACATGTCGACGAAAGACACCATTATTCGTGCATTTATGGCGGGGGCTATTCTTGGCCTAGCCGCTATTTTTGCTATTACTGTAGCAACCAAAACAGGTAGCCCTATTTTAGGCGCATGTTTATTCCCTGTTGGTTTCATCATGCTTTATTTAATGAAGTTTGATTTATTAACCGGTGTATTTACATTAGTGCCTTTAGCTTTATTAGATAAGCGACCAGGTGTTACTTTTGGCGGCGTAATGCGTAACTGGGGCTTAGTATTTCTAGGCAATTTCGGTGGTGCATTAACAACCGCATTCTTTATGTCGTTTATTTTAACCTACGGTTACGGAACAGATGGTGGTGCGATTGCAGCTAAAGTAGCTCATATAGGTGAATCAAGAACCGTTGGTTATCAAGAGCACGGTATTGGCGGTTGGTTAACGATATTTATCCGTGGCATGTTATGTAACTGGATGGTATCTATGGGTGTTGTCGGTGCGATGATTTCTACATCGGCTGGCGCTAAAATGGCAGCGATGTGGATGCCTGTTATGTTGTTCTTCTTCATGGGTTTTGAGCATTCAATTGTGAATATGTTTTTATTCCCTTTCTCTATGATCATGGGTGGTGACTTTACTGTTTACGATTATATTTTATGGAATGAGATCCCTACGGTTTTAGGTAACTTAGCAGGTGGCTTATTATTAGTAGGCTTACCGTTGTACTTTACCCATGTGAGAACTTCACCTGAGCGTAAAATGTCTTAGAATACAGACTGTAAAAGACCTAATGTATTATTGTTAATACGATTAAATGTTTAATTTTAGGCTTCGTGAGTTATCTCTCGGAGCCTTTTTTATAAGCTGTTGTTAGTTTTTAAGAAGTAACCGATAAGAATTATTATTACGATATGACATTTTTAACGTTACTATAGCGAATATGAAAACTACCGCTGATAAGTGTTAATAATGACTGAAACTGAATTGAACTGCCCTTTATGCCAACAGCTAAATAGTTGCGCTGTAAATTCAGCTGAGCCTTGTTGGTGTATGGCTAAAAAGATCCCTGAAGGACTTATCAGGCAAGTACCGAGCGAAAAAAAGAATAAATCGTGTATTTGTGCAAGCTGTGTAGAAAAATTTAATCAGCTAGCCAAAAGTGTTAACTGATTTTTGATGCTTCTTTGTTTTAAAATTTCTTTCTTCCAAAGCTTTATATTCTCAAGCTCTTTATCTTATCAAACTCTTTCTTTATCGCGTTTAAACCTTATAAATCAGCATTAAACTCGATAGTTTGACTCGATAAGATATGATCACTAACGATAGTGACGCTTGGTGAGTCAGTTGTTGTAGCAGTATTTATATCAACGCTTTTCTCGATAATGAATTCTTGAGAGCTGTTAGGTAAAAGCCCCTTTAATGATACTGTCGATTTTATCTCATCAATCACCACAAAAGCATCGTAGTATATCGGCGCAACACCCGTGTTTTTAACGGTTACTTTAATATGCGTTGAGTTAGCTGAAAAAGCGGTGATGGTAAACTGATAACCACTTGCCATCGAGGCTTCTTTGATACGTGAAATAGGTTGCTCTTCACTTGAATCACCATGATAAGTATCGTTACCTATCATATATGAGATGTGAAATTTATCGGCAAACTCTTCATACGATGTGCCGTAAGCGCCTACATCGGGTTTCAAAACATTAAGCTGATCAGTAGCTTCTGCATAACTAAACTCGCCACCAAAAGGCACCGTTTTATAACGCTCGTTGTAATTAAAGAAATTCCAAGCGCTTTCGTTATAGCCAGAATGATCTTGATGCATGAAGGAATCGTCAAATAAACCAAAAGGTAAATTGATGACCTCAGCTTCATTCATCGGCGTTTGTTGTATATCTGATGCATCTATTGATATAGACCAAGGTAAGTTGCTGTAAAGGCCTGCTAGGTGGGTTAAAAAGGTTTTTTGGTAGGCTTTGCTTGGAAAGGTATCGCCTAATCGGTCAGGTCCATCATATATATGATATTCGCCCCATAATCCAAATCCTACCTGTAAAAAGGCGATGCGATTATCATTGTCGTAGCGTTGTGCAAATTTGCTATGAAACTCTTGTGTAAAAGCTTGTAGCTCAGCATGACTCCAATCAGGAAAGTGTGTGGTTAAACCTTCCGTTGTACCTACAGTTTCGTTGTAGTCAGGTAAGCTTTTAATATAGTCGGGAACTGTTGTGTTTCTACCTGGGTAAGTATAATACAGCCTAAAAATGGCTTGATGGTTTCGCGCGGCTATTTTATCGAGTTTGTTATCAAGGTAAGTCCAGTCGTAAACGTCCTCAGCTGTAACAATTTGATTAATAGATATGTAGCTATATTCTAGTGAAGTCGCATCAGCTAAAGCAGCTTTTTCAGCTGATTTCCACGTCTCGTGAGTATCCCAAAAAACAATACCTGTCATAGGTTGCACTTGCTCAACTTTACTTTGCAAAGTTAGGTTAATGAAAGGCTCTGTTTCTGGAGTGATATTTACCTGTACGGTATTGTCAGTTGTCGCTTTGCTACCTCCACCACAACTTAAAGTAAAGCAGCAAAGTAACGTAACTATCCATGTTTGAAGTGAAATTCTAATAACAACAACCTTAATCTGTTAACCCCTAGGATGCTCATTTGAGTGTTAGGGGATAAATATTTATTGAGCAAATATAACGTTAAAAAGCACAATATTACAACCATATATTACTAGCAAAGTCATCAGTTCTGCCTCATCGGATTGGGTGTAACTAAAACAACGAAAAGTGGCTTAGCGTTTTCTACGATTTGATCGTTCGCCTAAAGCTTTTTTTCGTGCTGTTTTCTTAGATGGTGGACTTTGAGTTCTTCGACCATTTTTTGCAGGTTTATTTGGATCAGGTTCATAGCCTGGTAACCATTGTGGTAAAAGTCGAGTATCAAGCACTTCTTCAACCGCTTTTAATAACCATTCTTCATCAGGGCTCATTAAAGATAGAGCTAAACCCGCTTTACCAGCTCGACCTGTTCTACCTATTCGATGAATATAATCTTCAGCCACATAAGGTAATTCATAATTAATCACATACTGGAGATCGATAATATCAATACCACGAGCGGCAACATCAGTTGCAACAAGGGCTCTTGTTTTACCTTCTTTGAATTCAGCTAAAGCTTTGTCACGCGCGCCTTGAGATTTATCGCCATGAATCGATTGCGTTTTTATTCCGTCTTTACACATTTCTTTGGCAAGCGCATCAGCACCCTGCTTAGTACGGATAAAAATAAGCACTTGTCGCCAATTTTTCGAACCTATTAAGAATGACGTTAATTCACGTTTTCTATCCGCATCTACGGTGTAAACAACTTGCTCTACGTCTGCTGCAGCAGTATTACGTTCACCTACTTCGATAAGTTTCGGTTCATTTAATAAGGTTTTACTTAATTTAAATATGCTGTCGTCGAAGGTTGCGGAAAAAAGTAGGGTTTGACGTTTAGCTGGGATTCTTTTTAGGATGTTATTTATTTCATCTTTAAAGCCCATATCAAGCATTCTGTCGGCTTCATCAAAAACTAGATATTCTAGGTCAGCTAAAGTTAATGAACCATTAATTAAGTGATCTAATAATCGACCAGGCGTAGCAACAATAATGTCTGCACCTGCATTTATAGCTTCAGTTTGTGGCCTTATACTTACTCCGCCATAAACCAACACAGCTTTAATTTCGGTATGCTTTGCATAGGTTTCTATATTTTTAAACACTTGCTGAGCTAACTCTCGAGTCGGCGTTAAAACTAAAGCTTTAACCGCTCTGGTAGCAGGTTTAGATAAGATGTGGTGCAAGATGGGTAATGTAAAAGCAGCTGTTTTACCTGTACCTGTTTGTGCGCCTGCCATAACGTCGTGATTTTCTAAAATAGCGGGAATTGCAGCTAACTGAATTGGCGTAGGTTTTTCGTAGCCAGAATCTTCAATCGCTTTTAATAAAACAGGGTTTAATCCTAAAGAGGTAAAGCTCATACAATGTTCACAGTTGTTAAAATTTCTAATAGCGCTATTGTACCAGAGTTAATGAATAATGAATGCCGTAAAGAACTTTTACAATTGATACCCAATAGATTAATTTATTGTAAGGGTAAAAGCTTTTGCTGCGCATTTATAACGCGTAAAATTCATTAATGCTTAAAACAATTCAATCCATTAGGGATAAGGTTTAATGACAACAAAACATTTAATTTGGGATTTACCGCTAAGAATATTTCATTGGGTTTTAGTCGTCACTATAGCGGTAGCTTGGTATACATCAGATCAAGATAATGGCGTAATTGATTACCATCTTATTTGTGGTTATGTCGCATTAGGTTTAATGGTATTTAGAATACTTTGGGGATTTTTTGGTACACGACATTCTCAATTTAAAAACTTTATTCCAACACCAAATAAGCTGATTAATTATGTAAAACAAAACGAACAAGCAAAAGAGCCTGCAGGGCATAATCCTTTAGGCAGTTTAATGGTTGTTTTCATGTTGACCATTATTTTATTACAAGCCATAAGTGGTTTGTTTATGAATGATGATATTTTTACTGCAGGGCCTTATAACGGAGCTATAGATAAAGACATAGAGGCTATTTTAGTTTTTATACATCGTAATAGTTTTGATTTCATTTTAGGTGCTATTGCCATGCATATTATCGCGATTATTGGTTATAAAAAGTTTAAGAATAAATCGTTAGTATTACCTATGATCACAGGTAAAAAATCATCTAAAGATGTATCTGAAAGCGATGGAATAAAACATTCAAAAATAATACTGGCTGTAATTATTGCACTTGCCGTCGCCGCTTTTATTTATTGGCTAGTAATAATAAATGCTCCTGTCGTGGAAGAATATTACTACTAATATTTTTTGGATTATTGATACGAATTTGCTAAAAAAACACATAAAAAAAGGCTGCTATTATTTCTAATAGCAGCCTTTTGAATTTTTACGTAGATGGTTTAGATTGGGATTAAATTAATCTTCTCTAAATTCGTTATGACAACCGCCACAAGATTTACCTACACCACCAATCGCTTTTTTGATTGCTGCTTCTTCACCTAATTTAGCTGCTGCTAATAAATCAGCTGATGCAGATACTAATGCAGTAGTACGCTTTTCGAATGCTTCAGGCTTTTCCCAAATATCTTTAAGTGCATCACCAGGAACTTTAAATCCTGACGTATCTGTACTCATGTAATCTTCGATCATTAATGATAATTGGTTAATACGTAAAGCATATTTTTCAACAGCTTTTGCATCAAAAGGGATTTTACCTTTAGCCATAGCGCCTAATGGGCCCATGTTGCTACCTAATAAACCGAATACCGCTTTACGCGTTTCTGCAGATTTTTCAGCATGCTTTAATGACGTTGCTGTATCAGCAGTAGCTGTTGCAGTTACTACAAATGAAGATGCTACAACGATAGCTGTTAATAATTTTCTCATTCTTATTAGCTCCCTAAATTAAATGTATAGATATTTAGCATAATTGAATACGCATTACCGAGTAAAGTTTTTTATTAAGGTAATTTGTCAGTAAAGGTAACATTAAAGTTAACCTTTCTTTCTTAATTCGTTTTCTAATTCATCAGGATAAAAAACGTGTCCTTCTTCATTGGTATTAGGAAAAACAACAATCGCTAGCTCGTCATCCATTAAACCGTTGGTCCAACGGCTGTACCATTTGTTTAAGCCGATAGATTCAGCTTTACACGTTGTCCATTCTTCGTTTATCCAAAGCTCTGCTGTTTCTTGTGAAGGCCAAACAGGTACGCAATCTTCATCTTCGGTATTTAACATCACACAACCGTGTTCGTCTGTTAATATCCAAATAGCTTGTTGTTGACGAACCTCTTTTAAAAAATATTTAACGCGGTCTTCATCATTTAAATTAATAATTTGCTTTAAGCTTTGTTCGTTACTCATATTTAACCTTTTCTATTTTTGCTTAGGCATTGCAAATATTTCCATTTCAGCACCTATTTTCTTTCTCATTTCCATCAACTTAAATGCTGCATCGTGTTGAGAAATATCTTCTTCGGTTTCTGGAATATATTCTGGTATTTCAATTTTTTGTCCTGTTTCATCAACCGCTACCATGATCACAATACAATGTGTGGTTTTACGACGGATAAGTGACTTAGGATCACAAGCATTTACTTCTAACGCGATATGCATTGAAGATGTACCTGTATAAATAACTTTTGCTGAAACTTCTACTAAACTACCTACATGAATAGGTGCTACAAATTTAATACCACCCGCGTATGCAGTTACACAGTAACGACCACTCCAACCAGCAGCACAAGCATAAGCCGCTAAATCGATCCATTTCATTACAGCTCCACCATGAACTTTACCACCAAAGTTTACATCTTGTGGTTCAGCTAAAAATCTTAGTGTTATATCTCTTTGTGGTTTGTTCATCTTTACGTCTCTTATGTAATGGATAGCTAAATCTAATAGATATAGTTAAGCAGTTTCTGTTCCACATTAATAATAACCTTAAAAGCGCTGTTTTTCCTATTTAAACCTTTAATAACAGCGTTAAAACAGCCAAAATTGAGATATAGAATATTAACGCTTTTTAATTGCACCAAAAAGAAGCATTACTTGATAAGAATAGGAATTAAAAATGAAAATTTGGGTTGATGCTGATGCATGTCCAGTAGTGGTTAAAGATATACTTTTTCGTGCTGCTGACCGAGCTAAAATTGAAGTAACTCTAGTCGCGAATCATTATTTAAAAACACCACCTTCTAAATTTATCAACTTTGTTCAAGTGAGCTCAGGGTTTGATGTCGCTGATGATGAGATAGTTAAAAGAGCCGATCCAAAAGATTTAGTGATAACCGCTGATATACCGTTAGCTGCTGAAGTTGTTGAAAAAGGTTGTACTGCTTTGAATCCGAGAGGAGAGCTTTATACGACTCAAAATATTAAGCAAAAACTTAATATGAGAGACTTTATGGATACATTGAGATCAAGTGGAATACAAACAGGTGGCGTACCACCTATTAGTCAAAATGATAGGCAAGCCTTCGCTAATAATTTAGACAAATGGCTTGCTGCTAATCAGGCTAAATAAAAACTATCTTGAACCTGCATAAGGGTCTTTTGAGCCTGTACTTTGTGGGTTAGGCTTACGAGCTCCTCCACCTTGTACTTTATGGCTTGAGTTTTTACTTTTAGGTTTATGTCCGCGAGCATTTTCACCAGAACGTTGACCATCTTTATGTTCAAAGCTAGCTTTAGGTTTTTTAGATTTATTAGCCTTTAATGGGCGTAAAGTTCTAGATTCAGGCAACTCGTTAAATGGTGCAAAACCTTCGTGGATATCACGAGGAATAAACTTCTGCATAACGTGTTGAATGTCATTTAATAAATCTATTTCATCTGAACAAACTAATGAAACCGCATGACCACTTGCGCCTGCACGACCTGTTCTACCAATTCTATGTACATAATCTTCTGGTACATTCGGTAATTCAAAGTTAACCACTTGTGGTAATTGATCAATATCGATTCCGCGCGCAGCAATATCTGTAGCAACTAATACACTGATACTACCTTCTTTAAAGTTAGCTAAAGCTTTAGTACGAGCTCCTTGGCTTTTATTACCATGAATAGCTGCAGCTTTAATGCCTGCACCTTCTAACGTTTTTGTTAACTTGTTCGCGCCATGTTTAGTTTTCATAAACACAAGAACTTGTTGCCAGTCGTTATCTAAAATTAATTTAATTAATAGATCAGGCTTCTTCTTTTTATCAACAGGATAAACCAGTTGCTCTACACTTTCTGCTGCACTGTTTTTTGGTGTTACCGAAATTTCAACAGGGTTATTAACTAAACCACGAGCAAGATCACGAATATCATCAGAGAAAGTCGCTGAGAATAATAAGTTTTGTCTTTGCTTAGGTAAGAAAGATAGGATTTTTTTGATATCGCGAAGAAAGCCCATATCAAGCATTCTGTCAGCTTCATCTAATACTAAGATTTCAAGTTGATCGAAACGAATCGCTTTTTGGTTATACAAATCTAATAATCGACCCGGCGTAGCGATAACAATATCTGCACCTTGACGTAATCTCATCATTTGAGGATTTATTTTAACTCCACCGAATACTACGGTAGAACTAAGAGATAAATATTTGCTGTATGTTTCTACATTCACTGCGATTTGAGCCGCTAGTTCACGTGTAGGAGTTAAGATTAAGCTTCTCGCTTGATTAGTCTTAACTTTTTGACCTTTAGATAATATTTCTAAAATAGGTAATGTAAAACCAGCTGTTTTACCTGTACCCGTTTGAGCTGCAGCCATAACGTCTTTTCCAGACAATACGGCAGGAATTGCTTGCTCTTGAATAGGGGAAGGTTTTTCATAACCTTTTTCAGATAAAGCGGTCAATATTTCTGTCGAAAGGCCTAAAGATGTAAAGCTCATAATTTTCTCAATGCATAATGCACCGCCAATTGCGGCGCTGAAGCTTACATTATAGCTGTTATTAAGGCAATTTACCTAGATCGTCGCTACCATTAATTCATTATTACAATATAGGCTAAGGGCTTACTTATATAAAAGATAAATTACTGTTAAAATCAAATAAATGGATTTATTCAAAAGTCATTATCTCAATGATATTAAAGGTATTTCATGCTTGACGCTGTTTGTTATAACAAGAACATTTTAATTATTGATGGTGTTCGCCAGTCACGAGAAATTTTAAAACAATTTGCACAGAGTATTAATGCTTTACGTATTGATACCAGTCAGCATGCGCCTGATATTATTAATAAATGTGAGAATGTTGATTACGATGTTATTTTGCTGGGTTACGACCTTGGCGAAGATCGAAAAAATGGCCAACAGATCTTAGAAGAGTTACGTGTTAAAAATGTAATATCACGTCATTGCGTAGTCATAATGATCACAGCCGAAATATCACAAGCTATGGTTCTCGCAGCTTTAGAACATAAACCCGATGATTATTTAACTAAACCTTATACTTTAGGCACTATTTCATCGCGCCTAGAAAAATGCTTAATCAAAAAACAAGCTATGGCTCCAGTTTATGTAGCGATGGATGAATATGATTACGCTAAAGTAATAACACTATGTAATAAGATGGTGAGAAAAAATAGTTTATATAAGCATGAGTGTTTAGGAATAATTTCAAGACAATATTATGAACTTAAGCAATATGATCTCGCTAAAAAGATATACCTTGCTTACGAGAGTGAAGAAAATTGTCAGTGGGCGATTATTGGGTTAAGTAAAATAGCGATTATTAATAAAGATTACGAACTTGCTAAAAGTTATTTATTAACAGTTATAGACGATTATCCTCATTACCTTTCTTCTTATGATTGGTTAGCTAATACACACGAGCTACTTAATGAACCTATAGAGGTTGAAATAACCTTAGAAAAAGCCATTCATGTATCTCCACGTTCTGTAATGCGTTTAAAACGATATGCAGATCAATGCTTAGCAAACAAAAACTATGAAAATGCGACTACGGCTTATAGTAATACTCACGATTTAGCCTACCATTCAATTCATAGAAAACCTGAGAATACGATAAACTTTGCTGAAGCATTATTAGAATATGCAGATCAGTTGTCTGTATTTCAAATCAAACAATTAAATATTAAAGCCTTTAGTGCTTTGAAGAAAATGACTCACGACTTTAAACTTCCTGAGTTGAAAGTATTGTCTTTATTAATATCTTCTCGATTACACAATAAAGTTAAAGATTTTACCTTAGCTTCAACATCACTAAGCGAAGCCGAGCGTTTACTCAGTAAAGTTAATACTGAATATTCTCCTAAGGGATCGTTATCTATAGCAAAATCACTTATATCTATGGATAAAAATGATTTAGCAAACAAGCTTATAACGACTCTAGCTCAATCTCATCCTGATGATTCAGAACTTATGTCTGATATATCTAAAATGATTAATCAGCCAATCAGTGACCAGAATAAGATTGATGCTCAAATTGCATTAGAAACAGGCACAAACTTATATCGTGCTGGTGAATATAGTTTAGCGATTGATAAGTTAAATAAGGCGTCTTTACTCTTCCCAAATCATATTGGAATTAAGCTTAACTTGTTTCAAGCAATACTCATATCGAGAGAAACAGGTGTAGAAAGAGATCGAGATATAGAACAGTTGGGTATTTTAACGAAAGAGTTTAGTAAATTATCAGAAAATACTGAGTCATATAATAGATATCAGAAATTAAAGAATAGATTGAACGATTGAATAAATAAGGAATAAATGAAGTTTTAAGGATTTAAAATAAGAATATATAGAAAAGAAAGAAGTGGTGGAGGGAGGTGGATTCGAACCACCGAAGGCTGAGCCATCAGATTTACAGTCTGGTCCCTTTGGCCACTCGGGAACCCCTCCACGGGGTAACCTATCTCTAGGTTGAAATAGACGCTTAGCAATGTCCTACTCTCACATGGGAACTCCCACACTACCATCGGCGCTAACACGTTTCACTTCTGAGTTCGGAATGGGATCAGGTGGGGCCATGTCGCTATTGTCGCTAAACAAAAAACTTTAGAAGTTAAATAACTTAATAAATTAACTAACTTCTAGAGTTTAAAAGCCCGTTACATCAGCAACGGGCTTTTATAATTAGAAGCCTAGCAATGTCCTACTCTCACATGGGAACTCCCACACTACCATCGGCGCTAACACGTTTCACTTCTGAGTTCGGAATGGGATCAGGTGGGGCCATGTCGCTATTGTCGCTAGACAAAAACTGTACTTGTTAAATTAATAACAAGATTTAAAATCTTAGAAAGCTGACGTACAGGATGTACTAATATCGCAATGCCATGGATGGCAGGAGCGATGGACGTCCTATACAATGTTCAATATAAATACATTTTAATCTCTTATTCGCACATTTTATATACGCGATGGTGTATTCCTACACCTACCTCTCGGTAATTTTGTCAAACTTCATACAATTCACTTCATAGCCAAAACTATTTAGGTGTTGTATGGTTAAGCCTCACGGGCAATTAGTATCAGTTAGCTCAAGACCTCGCAGTCCTTACACACCTGACCTATCAACGTTGTAGTCTCCAACGACCCTTTAGGGAGCTTAAAGCTCCAGTGAGAACTCATCTCAAAGCCTGTTTCCCGCTTAGATGCTTTCAGCGGTTATCAGTTCCGAACGTAGCTACCGGGCAATGCTATTGGCATAACAACCCGAACACCAGCGGTTCGTCCACTCCGGTCCTCTCGTACTAGGAGCAGCCCTCTTCAATTCTCAAACGCCCACGGCAGATAGGGACCGAACTGTCTCACGACGTTCTAAACCCAGCTCGCGTACCACTTTAAATGGCGAACAGCCATACCCTTGGGACCGACTTCAGCCCCAGGATGTGATGAGCCGACATCGAGGTGCCAAACACCGCCGTCGATATGAACTCTTGGGCGGTATCAGCCTGTTATCCCCGGAGTACCTTTTATCCGTTGAGCGATGGCCCTTCCATACAGAACCACCGGATCACTATGACCTACTTTCGTACCTGCTCGACGTGTCTGTCTCGCAGTTAAGCTGGCTTATGCCATTGCACTAACCGTATGATGTCCGACCATACTTAGCCAACCTTCGTGCTCCTCCGTTACTCTTTGGGAGGAGACCGCCCCAGTCAAACTACCCACCAGACAGTGTCCCCAAGCCCGATTAGGGCCCTAGGTTAGAACATCACGCATACAAGGGTGGTATTTCAAGGTTGGCTCCAATGTATCTGGCGACACATCTTCAAAGCCTCCCACCTATCCTACACATGTAGGAGCAATGTTCACTGTCAAGCTATAGTAAAGGTTCACGGGGTCTTTCCGTCTAGCCGCGGGTATACGGCATCTTAACCGCAATTTCAATTTCACTGAGTCTCGGGTGGAGACAGTGTGGCCATGATTACGCCATTCGTGCAGGTCGGAACTTACCCGACAAGGAATTTCGCTACCTTAGGACCGTTATAGTTACGGCCGCCGTTTACCGGGGCTTCGATCATCAGCTTCGTCCGAGGACTAACCGAATCAATTAACCTTCCGGCACCGGGCAGGCGTCACACCGTATACGTCATCTTTCGATTTTGCACAGTGCTGTGTTTTTAATAAACAGTTCCAGCCACCTGGTTACTTCGACTCTCCTGTGCTTACACCGCAAGGGTTTCACACGAGAGAGCGTACCTTCTCCCGAAGTTACGGTACTATTTTGCCTAGTTCCTTCACCCGAGTTCTCTCAAGCGCCTTAGTATTCTCTACCTAACCACCTGTGTCGGTTTGGGGTACGGTTCCTATATATCTGAAGCTTAGAAGCTTTTCCTGGAAGCATGGCATCAACAACTTCAACTCCGTAGAGTCTCGTCTCGTATCTCAGTGTTTAAATGAAGTCCCGGATTTACCTAAGACAACCACCTACTTACTTTCACACGGACTACCAACGCCGTGCTTGTTTAGCCTACTCCGTCCCTCCTTCGCAATATATAGAAGTACAGAAATATTAATCTGTTTCCCATCGACTACGCGTTTCCGCCTCGCCTTAGGGGCCGACTTACCCTGCCCTGATTAACATGGGACAGGAAACCTTGGTCTTTCGGCGGGGGAGTTTTTCACTCCCCTTATCGTTACTCATGTCAGCATTCGCACTTCTGATACCTCCAGCATGCTTTACAACACACCTTCAACGGCTTACAGAACGCTCCCCTACCACTTGAACCTAAGTTCAAATCCGCAGCTTCGGTGACTAGTTTAGCCCCGTTACATCTTCCGCGCAGACCGACTCGACTAGTGAGCTATTACGCTTTCTTTAAAGGATGGCTGCTTCTAAGCCAACCTCCTAGCTGTCTATGCCTTTCCACATCGTTTCCCACTTAACTAGTACTTTGGGACCTTAGCTGGCGGTCTGGGTTGTTTCCCTCTTCACAACGGACGTTAGCACCCGTAGTGTGTCTCCCGCATATCACTCATTGGTATTCGGAGTTTGCAAAGGGTTGGTAAGTCGGGATGACCCCCTAGCCTTAACAGTGCTCTACCCCCAATGGTGTTCGTGCGAGGCTCTACCTAAATAGATTTCGGGGAGAACCAGCTATCTCCCGGCTTGATTAGCCTTTCACTCCGACCCACAAGTCATCACCGCATTTTTCAACATACGTGTGTTCGGTCCTCCAGTTGATGTTACTCAACCTTCAACCTGCCCATGGGTAGATCGCCGGGTTTCGGGTCTATACCTTGCAACTAAACGCGCAGTTAACACTCGCTTTCGCTACGGCTCCCCTATTCGGTTAACCTTGCTACAAAATATAAGTCGCTGACCCATTATACAAAAGGTACGCAATCACTAGACTAAATCTAGCTCTCACTGCTTGTACGTATGCGGTTTCAGGTTCTATTTCACTCCCCTCACAGGGGTTCTTTTCGCCTTTCCCTCACGGTACTGGTTCACTATCGGTCAGTTAGGAGTATTTAGCCTTGGAGGATGGTCCCCCCATGTTCAGTCAACGTTTCACGTGTGCCGACCTACTCGATTTCATGGTAAGTTTATTTTCGTGTACGGGGCTATCACCCTGTATCGCTCTACTTTCCAGTAGATTCCACTAACTTACAAACCACTTAAGGGCTAATTCGCGTTCGCTCGCCGCTACTAACGAAATCTCGGTTGATTTCTTTTCCTCGGGGTACTTAGATGTTTCAGTTCTCCCGGTTCGCCTCGTTAAGCTATGTATTCACTTAACGATACCCGCCTTACGACGGGTGGGTTTCCCCATTCGGACATCTCAGACTATAACGGTTTTTATCACCTTATCTGAGCTTTTCGCAGATTAACACGTCCTTCATCGCCTCTAACTGCCAAGGCATCCACCACATACGCTTAGTCACTTAACCATACAACCCTAAATAGTCTCGAAAGATATTCAGTACAAGAAGGTGACAAAACCTTCCCAATTGTAAAGTCTGACATTTTCACGCACACAAAGTGTGTCTTGAATAAGAGTTGATAAAACCTTACGGTTTTATCGGGTTGATTACATTTCCGAGGAGGAAACATAATCACCATTATTACTTCCCGATAAAAGAAGTAACAACAGCTTGGTATTTATAACGTACAAACAACAGCGCGACACCGTTGAGTGCTATATAAATACCGGTATTTATATCAGCTTTCCAGATTGTTAAAGAATCAATTTCCAGTACGCATTCGACTGAAAAATTTGGTTTAAAAAACCAAATTTAAACCATCTCATTTTACACGTTGAGATACGTTAAATTTGGTCTCTTTCTTTAAAGAAGAAGTGGTGGAGCTAAGCAGGATCGAACTGCTGACCTCCTGCGTGCAAGGCAGGCGCTCTCCCAGCTGAGCTATAGCCCCTTATATTGCTATAAGAGCTGTACACTTCTTCAATTTCGTTATCAGGCAATTTGTGTGAACACTCAGAAAGTACATTTGCATGTAAATTCCATTAAAACGTTTTACTTCAAGATAAGGAGGTGATCCAACCCCAGGTTCCCCTAGGGTTACCTTGTTACGACTTCACCCCAGTCATGAATCACAAAGTGGTGACCGTCCTCCCCGAAGGGTTAAACTAGCCACTTCTTTTGCAACCCACTCCCATGGTGTGACGGGCGGTGTGTACAAGGCCCGGGAACGTATTCACCGTAGCATTCTGATCTACGATTACTAGCGATTCCGACTTCATGGAGTCGAGTTGCAGACTCCAATCCGGACTACGACAAGCTTTGTGGGATTCGCTCCACCTCGCGGTATTGCTGCCCTCTGTACTTGCCATTGTAGCACGTGTGTAGCCCATCCCGTAAGGGCCATGATGACTTGACGTCGTCCCCACCTTCCTCCGGTTTATCACCGGCAGTCTCCTTAGAGTTCTCGCCATTACGCGCTAGCAAATAAGGATAGGGGTTGCGCTCGTTGCGGGACTTAACCCAACATTTCACAACACGAGCTGACGACAGCCATGCAGCACCTGTCACTACTTTCCCGAAGGCACGAAACTATCTCTAGTAACTTAGTAGGATGTCAAGGGATGGTAAGGTTCTTCGCGTTGCATCGAATTAAACCACATGCTCCACCGCTTGTGCGGGCCCCCGTCAATTCATTTGAGTTTTAACCTTGCGGCCGTACTCCCCAGGCGGTCAACTTAGCGCGTTAGCTACGCCACCCACAGATCAAGTCTACAGACGGCTAGTTGACATCGTTTACGGCGTGGACTACCAGGGTATCTAATCCTGTTTGCTCCCCACGCTTTCGTGCCTCAGTGTCAGTCTCTGTCCAGGTAGCCGCCTTCGCCACTGATGTTCCTTCCAATCTCTACGCATTTCACCGCTACACTGGAAATTCCACTACCCTCTACAAAACTCTAGTTTGCCAGTTCAAAATGCAGTTCCCAGGTTGAGCCCGGGGCTTTCACATCTTGCTTAACAAACCACCTACGCACGCTTTACGCCCAGTAATTCCGATTAACGCTTGCACCCCTCGTATTACCGCGGCTGCTGGCACGAAGTTAGCCGGTGCTTCTTCTGCGAGTAACGTCACAGATATAAGTTATTAGCTTATACCCTTTCCTCCTCGCTGAAAGTGCTTTACAACCCGAAGGCCTTCTTCACACACGCGGCATGGCTGCATCAGGCTTTCGCCCATTGTGCAATATTCCCCACTGCTGCCTCCCGTAGGAGTCTGGGCCGTGTCTCAGTCCCAGTGTGGCTGATCATCCTCTCAAACCAGCTAGAGATCGTCGCCTTGGTAAGCCTTTACCTTACCAACTAGCTAATCTCACTTGGGCTAATCAAATGGCGAAAGGTTCCGAAGAATCCCCTCCTTTGGTCCGTAGACGTTATGCGGTATTAGCAGTCGTTTCCAACTGTTGTCCCCCACCATAAGGCATATTCCCAAGCATTACTCACCCGTCCGCCGCTCGTCAGCAGAATAGCAAGCTATTCTCTGTTACCGCTCGACTTGCATGTGTTAAGCCTGCCGCCAGCGTTCAATCTGAGCCATGATCAAACTCTTCAATTATAAATCGTTTGTGTAACCTCATCGCAAGCGATGTGTTACTGCTCAATGAATTCTGTCGTGTTACCTACATAAGTAGATAACTACATAAAACGTATGATTTGATATAAATATCAAATCATACTTTTTTGTGTGACATTCAACATAAGCTGTTTTACGTCTTCCTAAACACTGATATAAATATCAAGTAAAAAGGCCGACTATGTAAAATCAATCTTAATGTGAGTGTTCACACAAATTGCATGATAACTAATTGTTAAAGAAATATTCTCATTGAGAATAAAGAGGTTAATCGCATTCGTTAAGCTCTTGTTGCTGCAGGCCTTGCCTGAAGCGAGATGCGCATTCTACGCAACTCAGTTTTGATGTCAACAACTTTTTGAATTCTTTTGATTTAATTTCAAATCAAATTCTAAGTTATCTCATGTCTAATTAATCAGTTAAGCTTAACTAAACAGTTCAAAACTCTCACTTCGCTATCCATATTAAGTGAAACAAGTATTTCCTATACTTGGCTTCTCTTGGTTTCCCTTAAGAAGTGGAGCGCATTTTAGAGATTTCTGAGGGTACGTCAACACTTATTTGATAATTAATGTTTGTTTGCTTTATTTTCGTACAGACCACGGTTTTATTGCTTTCTTTACGAACATATAGTGCATTTAAAGAGCGTTGAACCCCTCCTTAATATGGCTTATATTGGGTATCTATTTTCATTTGAATGCTTTTTTAGTTGTTTTTGTCCTATTAGATTTAAATAACTTTGATAAAACTGGAACATTTTCTCGATATGAACACTTTAAATATTAGATCTTTTAAAAATACCTCCCCTACGTTTGGAAAAAATAACTATATTGATTCGTCTGCTGTTCTTATTGGAGATATTAGAATAGGTGATGAAGTGAGTATTTGGCCATTAGTTGCCATTAGAGGTGACGTTAATCATATTGTTATTGGTGATAGATCAAATGTACAAGATGGTTCGGTATTACATGTTACTCATAAAAATAAGAAGAATCCTGAAGGTTACCCACTAATCATTGGAGATGATGTAACTATTGGGCATAAATGTATGTTGCATGGTTGTACTGTAGGTAATCGCATCTTAGTAGGTATGGGCGCTATTATTATGGACAATGCTGTTGTTGAAGATGATGTGTTTATTGGTGCGGGTACGCTTGTTCCTCCTGGCAAGGTATTAAAGAGCGGTTACTTATATATGGGTAACCCTATGAAACAAGCGAGAGAACTTACTGAAGCTGAGTTAGGCTTTTTAAAGAAGTCGGCTGAAAATTATGTTCAATTTAAAAATGAATATTTAGCAGAGGTATAAGTAAGCTCTACATTAATTCATATCAAGCTCTATTATACTATTGATTGGTTCGTTTGATTCGAGCCAATCTTCTATCTCACATTCCCAATCAAACTTATTATCTTGAGTAAGTTGCTCAGGTAATATCTCGCTAGCTATTTTTATTATAATTTTTTCACCTGACAGCATAGCGGTACATTGCCAGTATTTGTTTTCATGATGATATTCGTGATCATCATTAATGATAATTGCTTGGTTCATGCGAAGACTTCAATGTTGGGGTGAGTATATAGATATACTCACTAATACTTATAATACGGGCTTAGTAATAAGAACTTAGCTATTTAAACCGAGTTCAGGTTATTTAGCTCTTCTCGTAATTGGCTCAAAACGTTATCGGTTTTTGGACGTACATTTCGCCATAGATAAAAACTCTCTGCAGCTTGCCCTACTAACATACCTAAACCATCAATAACCTGTTTTGCTTCACACTCTGTAGCCATTTTAAGAAATGGCGTTAGTTCTTTTCCGTAAGTCATGTCATAACAAATAGTATTTGCGGTTATGATTTTCTCTGAAATAGGTACTCCACTTCCTGACAACCCTGCTGATGTGGCATTAATGATCAGATCGAACGCTTCTTTATTAGCATCTTCAAATGACATGGCTTGTATAGGTTGATCGCTATATTGCTCTGCTATAGCTTCAGCTTTTGATACGGTTCGATTTGCTATGGTTAGCTGTTTTGGGTTTTGGTGCAATAAAGGTAATACAACACCTTTTGATGCCCCGCCAGCGCCTAGTAATAAAATACGACTGTTTTCTAATTTAACATTTTGAGATAGAAGATCATTCACTAGACCTACGCCATCGGTTGTATCACCATAAATTTTACCGTTTTTAAACGTTAGTGTATTAACTGCACCCGAAAATTTGGCATGCTCAGACAGTTCATCACACATTGCCATGGCTTCTTCTTTAAAAGGAGCAGTAACGTTTGCGCCCTTACCTCCTGCCTTAATAAATACTTTGACGGTTTCTTCAAAAGCGTCTAATTCTGCAAATTGAATTTTATATTCAATATTTTGATTTGTTTCTTTAGCGAAGGCTGTATGAATAGTTGGAGATTTAGATTGTTTTATTGGGTTACCGTAAACGAGATACTGATCCATGATGACTTCTATTTAATGCAATTTTTTTCAGCTTAAATCAGATACGAAAAAAAAGCATCGACTTATCGATGCTTTTTTAGATGAAATTGGTTTAAACATATTATATAAAAGGTTATTTAGAACTTATAACCAAGCATTACTGAATACACCATAGGGTCTATATCTATATCGGCTTTACCAATACTCTCTCCACCAACATCAAATGTAGCTTCTGTTGCAATATCAATATAACGAGCAGAAAAGTTAATATGAAATTTATCATTTAACAAATAGTCCACTCCAACTTGAAAAGACAAGCCTACTGATGAATCTAACTCTAAGTTACTTAAGCCTAGTTCTTTTGGAGCCTCTTCAAACCCTTCGTCGAAAAATATGGTGTAGTTAACTCCAACACCAACATAAGGCTTAATCACAGACTGCGTATCAAAATAATATAATACACTTAAGGTTGGTGGTAGTTGCTTTGCCTCAGCTAATCTTAAGCCATCTACATTTAAAACTGAGTTTTTATCATGAATAGTTACATCATGTGCAAACGGAGTTGCTGCTAATAATTCTACTGCGATGTTATCAGTGTAGAAATATAAGAAGTTTAAGCCTAGCTGTGTACTATCATCTGCGGTTAATGTCATTGTTGAATCTGCGCCAGCAAGTATAACAGCAGCATGATCACTGTCTGGATTCACATTGGTTAAACCACCACGAACAACAAAGTCGCCAGCTTGATAATCAGCGCCATAAGAAGAAGCAGTAAGAATTGAAAGAAGAGTGAGTGTAAGTATATTTTTTTTCATGATTATTCCCTTTAAATTAATGAAGCCATTTTAAAGGGAATAATTAAATAGAATTTTGATTTAGCTCAAGTTATTAGGTTCAACTTAACTCTTGTTAATAGGTAACTAAACGATACCTGATCTAAATCAAGTTAAAGGTAAGTTATACCCAAGAACGAGGTACTAAATATTCATTAAGTTTATATTCTTCAGAGCTTGCTTCTGCTTGATAGTTATATTCCCAACGAGCTAATGGTGGCATAGACATTAATATAGATTCAGTTCTACCGCCTGATTGCAGACCAAATAAAGTACCACGGTCAAACACTAGGTTAAATTCTACATAACGTCCACGTCGGTATAGTTGGAATTGACGCTCACGCTCTCCATATTCAATGTTTTTACGCTTTTCAATAATAGGTACGTAAGCATCGATAAAACCAGCGCCTACGGCTTTGATGTAATCAAAACACTTTTCAAAGTCCCATTTATTTAAATCATCAAAGAATAATCCGCCAACACCGCGCGTTTCATCACGATGTTTTAAGTAGAAGTAGTCATCACACCATTCTTTATGAGCTTGATAGATGGATTCATCAAAAGGCTGACAAAGTGTTTTTGCTGTTTGGTGCCAATGAATGATGTCATCTTCAAATGCATAAAATGGCGTTAAATCAAATCCGCCACCAAACCACCAAACAGGCTCTTCACCTTCTTTTTCAGCAATAAAAAAACGAACGTTAGCGTGAGATGTGGGTATATATGGATTTTTAGGATGAATAACTAATGAAACACCACAGGCTTTCCATTTTCTACCCGCTAATTCTGGACGATGTACTGAAGCAGAAGGAGGTAATTTATCACCTGATACTAAAGAAAAGTTCACGCCACCTTGTTCAATAATATTGCCGTTCGTGATCACTCGCGTACGACCACCGCCACCTTCGGCTCGGACCCAATTATCTTCAACAAACTTAGCTTCGCCATCAGCTTGTTCTAATGCATCACAAATTTGATCTTGTAAGCCTTTTAAAAATTCAACAACAGTATTTATATCTACAGCACTCATGTGCGAAAAACCTCGCCTGTTAAACCATCAATAATTGTTGATGGTTGTGTGAATCCTAATGTTTCACCTTCTACTAAGTGATCAATCATGTGTAATAATTCTGGATCAAGAGTTTGCCAAATTTTGGCAGGTTCTAACCCAGATAAGTTAGCACTGGTTGAAACAATAGGTTTATTAGTTTGTGTACACAAAGATACAACATCAGGTTGATCTGTAACTCGTACAGCTATCGTTGAAAAGTCGCCTGTTAAGTATGACGATATTTCAGCGTTAGCAGGTAATACTTGTGTAACACCATTTGGCCAGCGGCTTAATATTAGCGTAATTTGTGCATCGCTCAGTTGAGTTAGATCAAGATAAGGTGTTAATTGCTCAAAACTACTCGCAAGTAAAATCAAACCTTTAGATTTAGGTCTGTTCTTAATCTCTAATAGTTTAACAATAGCTTGTTCATTATCAGGATCACATCCTAAACCAAATACAGCTTCTGTTGGGTAGGCAATAACGCCACCTTGGTGATAAGTATCAAATACTGTAGACATGTTGCTCATCATATTTATATTAGCACTCAAATAAAAAGCGCCTATCGCGGCGCTTAATATTAATTAAAGTGACTTCACATATTCACTAACGTCGGGGAAATCATCTTTAGGTAATATTTCAGCTAACTGATTTAATCGACTAACCAATTCAGCTCGGTCTTTACCGCAAACATTAATATGACCCATTTTACGACCTGGACGTTTACCTTTGCCGTACCAGTGCATAGTCACGCTAGGTATTTCAAAAACACTATTAGGAACAGTATCCGTTCCTAATATGTTAACCATAGCTGATGGTTTAACTAACTCTGTGGAACCTAAAGGTAGTTGGCAAACAGCACGGATATGATTTTCAAATTGAGAAGTATCAGCACCCTGTTGTGTCCAATGTCCTGAGTTATGAACACGTGGGGCAATCTCATTAACTAATAATGAGTCTCCAACTTGAAAAAATTCTATAGCAAGTATGCCTACATAATCTAAAGCATTAGCTATTTTATCAAAAGCTTCAGTGGCTTGTGCTTGTAGGTGTTGATGTTCATTGAGTGCTAATGAAACACTTAACACACCTTTACTGTGATGATTTTCAGTTAATGGATAAGCCAGTGTTTCGCCTGTTTTACTACGAACACCTACCATTGAAACTTCTCTATCAAAAGGTACCATTTGTTCAACAACAATAGCTTGTGGCTGACCGCTCGTATCACCTTCAATAAATAATTGAATGTCTTGCCAAATAGCTTCAGCTTCAGACTTATCTTTTAAGCGCCACTGACCTTTACCATCATAGCCAGCTAAAGCGCTTTTCATAATAAGAGGTAAAGTTAATGAGGCGATTGCTGCATCAAAATCTGCTTTGTTAGCAACAACTTTATGTTTAGCATTAGTGACATGGGTTTGTTCAAGTAAGGTTTTTTCTAACCTTCTATCTCCACCTGTTTTAATCGCTTGGCTACTAGGAAATAATTTTCCTGATTGCTCACAAAGAGCTAAGACATCGTGGCTAATATGTTCGAATTCAGCCGTTATAAAGTCTGCATCTGCAATACCTTGAGCTAAATCACCATAATCTACACTTAGCGATAAGGGATCAACCACTCGATTGCTACCAACATCATAAGCTTTAACGTCTATATTAAGTGGCTTACTTGCTAATGCCATCATTCTGGCTAACTGACCTGCGCCTAATACTAAAACCTTCATGTAAATAACCTACTCAGCTGGGTTTGGGTTATCAAGAATGTTTTGAGTTTGTTCTTTTCTGAACTTCTCAATAGCAGTCATTACCGTTTCGTCGTAAGTACCTATAATTTGAGCTGCTAATAAACCAGCATTTGCCGCGCCAGCATTACCAATAGCTAAAGTACCTACAGCAATACCTTTTGGCATTTGTACAATAGACAATAAAGAGTCTTGACCACTTAACGCTTTAGACTGAACAGGCACACCTAATACAGGTAAACTTGTAAATGCAGCAGCCATACCTGGTAAATGAGCTGCGCCACCAGCGCCAGCAACAATAACTTTAATACCACGGTCTTTTGCACTTTCTGCATATTCAGCAAGTAAGTGAGGAGTTCTATGAGCTGATACTACTTTAGTTTCATATGGAACATTAAGAAGATCTAGCATATCGGTTGTATGTTTCATTGTCGGCCAATCCGACTTAGAACCCATGATAATACCTACTGTCATGATCAAACGCCTTTATATTATTTAATATTAAATTCTAAAAATGCCTCAATAAGAGACATCACAATCGAACATTATAACCTTGTTCGAATTAGATAAAAACTCAGTAACTATCAATTTTTGTACTTTGATAGCTCAACTCGTTATTACTAAGCTCTATTGATCTTTCGAAATTACTTTTACAGTAACATGTTTGATGTTTAGACAAAGCAGAGTATGTTGCGTGTAACTAGCTACTTGAACATACGATAATACCCTGTCTATTCAAAATTAGGAGTTTAAAACATGTGCTGCTCTTTGGGTTTATTTAAGATTTAACCCTAAAAGTTTAACATGCCCTAAAGTTTTCGTTTGTAGCTACATTTCTTCTGTGGACATATAACCACATCACCACTTGCCATTTTACGAGTCACTAAAATTGCCCAATGACATTCAGGACAAGACTCATTCACTGGTGGATAATTTATGACATATTTACATGATGGATACTGATCGCATGAATAGAAAGTTTTACCGTAGCGATTAGTTTTTTCGAAAAGTTTACCTTTAGCACAACTTGGACAATGTACATCAATATCATCGTTTTGGTTGGTATCTTCGATATGTTCACATTCAGGAAAGTTAGTGCAACCAATAAACATACCATAGCGCCCCTGCTTAACTGCAAGCGGACTGTCACAATTTGGACAATGTGTGCCAGGTAAAATAGTGTCTTCAACTTTTTCATGTTCAACAACAGGACGCGTATATTCGCAACTAGGGTAATTATTACAACCTAGAAAGGGTCCTGATTTACCACGTTTGATAGATAGCTCTGCGCCACAGCTTGGGCAAGGCTCATGGCTTTTTTCTAATGCATGCTCATGATGTTTAAAAATTGAATTGTCGGGTTTAGACATAACGCACCTATTTAACATAAACTAAGTCGATTGCTTTAGTTCAAGTGCGCATTATGCCATAAACTTGAGGTGATTAACTAAACAGTTATCCGACTAAATTTTTAGTTACTCGGAAGCAGGAAAAACAAACCAAAACAGAACAATAGGATTAAAGTTAATCGCTTTGTTTATTTGATTTGTTTTAGTGAGACCAAGTAATCAACCATTTAAAGATACTTGATATTAATGAAGTGGACCTTCTTGCTCATCAAAAATCAGATCTTCCATTTGAGAATAAGCACTTTCTTTTCCTGGTACATTAAATAGCACCATAAGAACAACCCACTTAAGATCATCAATCGAGAAGAACTTAGTATCCAGTTCCATCACTCGGTCAATAACCATCTCGCGTGTGGTGAAGTCTAAAACATTCACTTGCTCAAGAAACATTAAGAATCCACGAGATTCTACATCTAATAATTGCATTTCTTCAGAAGTGTAAACACGTGTAGATTGACTACCAATACGTGTTAAGTAAGGATAAGCATCACTATCTTGCAGAGCTGCAAGTTTTTCTAACCAAGCGAGTGCTTTATATATTTCGTCTTGATGGAAACCCGCTCGGGTTAACTCATCAGTTAGAACATCATGATCAACCATTACTTCGGCTTCACTATGAATATAATTTTCAAATAAATACATTAATATATCAAACATAACTAGCCCCTTTAAAAAACACTGATATAACAAACTAACGAACGATAACTTTACTGATTAAGTTCTGAGGTATCCCCCTGGAACTGCTGAAACTAAACCTTTCAGCTCTAAAATTGTTAACTGTGTTAATACTACGTCTATGGGTAGCTTACTCCTCAATACAATGGCATCTATTGGAGTAACTTCATATCCAACATTATCTAACAATGAATCGTTAAACAAGCCCTGTTGGAGATTTTTTTTAGCTAATGGTTCGGAATAATCATTTTCTTTTTCAATGTGTTTATTTAAGTGTAGACCAGTTTTTGTAGGAAGATTAAGATCTTCAATAATATCGTTACACTCTTCTACTAACTTAGCTCCTTGTTTAATTAACCAGTGACATCCTTTGCCCTGCGGATTATTAATTGAACTTGGAATAGCGAATACTTCTCGGTTTTGCTCAAGCGCACAACGAGCTGTAATTAATGAGCCACTTTTTATAGTTGCTTCCACTACCAACACGCCATGGCTCATACCACTAATGATACGATTTCGTTTAGGGAAAAAACCAGCTTTGGGAATAGTGCCAGGTATAAACTCGCTAATAATAAGTCCGTTATTATTAACTATGTCATGCGCCAGCTTTTTATGGCGGCTAGGATAAACTCTGTCTAAACCTGTAGCGACTACTGCAATGGTTCTACCTCCATTAGATACAGCTCCTTTATGAGCCGCACCATCTATGCCTAAAGCTAAACCGCTCGTTACAACAATTCCATGTTGAACTAAGTCTCTTGAAAATATAAATGCATTTTCTCTACCAAAAGCTGTAGCGCCTCTACTACCTACAATAGCGACTTGAGGTTCAGATAGTAATTGTTTATTACCTTGAGTAAATAAAACCAGTGGCGGATCGTATATTTGTTTTAAACGTTCTGGGTATTCAGCTTCATCAAAACAAATAATATCGCAGCCGCATAAATGACAATCGTTAATTATTTTATTAATTTTGTCCCAATCAGGATGTGTAATCGCGGCTTGTTGTTTATCTGTTAATTTTAAAGAAGCTAATTGGGAAGGAGGTAAAAATGAAAAAAGCTTCATCAGTCCAATCTCTTGAACTAATTGAAGTTTTTTATGAATGGCTAGCCTAGGTATAAACTTTAGGGCTAGCCAATAATGCGCATTTGTTTTTTTAATATCCGATACTGTATTTATCGCCATTCATCTTCTCCTTAAGATTAGGCTGATAGGGATAATTAATTTATGGTGCGGTCACCATATCTGTAATTCTAATTGGCAAAGAGGTACTTAATATTAACGCCATACTAACTTCATCATAAGTTTTAAATACCATCATATGGCCTACAGACTCTATAGGCATCTTATATTCATTAGAGTCTGATGATAATAAATTCCAACGTGAAGTATCTTTCTTATACTCAGGACCATTATCCGTTTCAATTACAGCAGGGCTTTGTCTTTTTATTGATAACACATCACCTAGCTGAACTTCATCTTGCTGACCTTTATTAATCATAACCACTTCAAACTTACCAAATTCACGAGAGTCTGATGAGGCTTTAATAATTGAGGCTTCTAAAGTCGTTTTAGCTGCTTGCATAGTGAAAAACGAAGGTAACATTTGTCCTTCATTAATAGGAGCAACAAAATCGCCTGAGCGAATTTCACGCTTAGCGCTATCTATGTAAAGTGTAGATGGCTCTTTATTATCAATGTCTCCAGCTCTAATTGCTTTAGCTGTTCCTACTAAGCGAGCGTAATAACCTAAGCTTTTAAAACTTTCCGGATCAAAAACCTCTTCGCCTTTTTCGTATATCGCATAGCTTTGGCCAACATCTAAATTGCCTTTCACGTAAGCTTTAATACCATCAATACCTGACTTATAACCACCTTCGTTACCAAGTACATAAGGTAAGTTATCGTATTCATCTTCTGAAAAAAGAGCATCGTATTTAATAAAAGGCGCTACAACATTCAAAGGAATGGTATTTACGGGAGATAAATCTTTTAACGTTGTTCTTATGGAAGGAGACCATTTTAGTTGCGGTTTGCCCTTAACCAACATTGGATTACCGTCTTTATCGAAAACTAAACGTAATACATCACCAGGATAAATTAAATGTGGATTACTAATATCAGGATTTATACGCCACAACTTCGGCCACAACCAAGGTTGCTTTAAAAATATTCCTGAAATATCCCAAAGTGTATCCCCTTTTACAACGGTATACGATTTAGGTGCATTCTTATTTAATGTTAATTCATCTGCTAATAAACCCATAGGTAAAAGTAGGGTAATTATTATTAATAAGACCTTTTTTCTCATGCTAGTCTTCCTATTCTTAAGCATTTATCCTAAACCACTATTATTAACTTAAATTAGTAGCTAAAATTGAAACATAACATCCTATGCGAATTTTCGCGAACCCTTTTGGAAAATTATGACCATTTTATCTGTTTTACGCTTTCCAGACGAGAGATTAAAGACCAAAGCAACACAAGTTACTGAAGTTAACGATAATATTAAAACTATTGTTAATGATATGTTTGAAACCATGTACGACGAAAATGGTGTTGGTTTAGCTGCAACTCAAGTCAATATTCATCAACAAATTGTAGTAATAGATGTTTCTGAAAATAAAGAAACACCTATTGTACTCATAAATCCTGAAATTATTGCTAGAGGTGAAGAAACTCTGATCAATGAAGAAGGCTGTTTATCAGTACCGGGTTGTTACGCTAAAGTTGATAGACATACACAAGTTACTGTTAAAGCACTCGACATTAACGGTAAAGAATTTACCTTAGACGGCGAAGAGTTATTAGCTATTTGTATTCAACACGAACTAGACCATTTAAAAGGTATTTTGTTTGTTGATTACCTTTCACCATTAAAACGCCAGCGTATAAAAACCAAGCTTGAAAAAGAAGCTCGTTTAAATAACGCCAAATAAATAATATTTAGGAAATAAATTGTCTAAAGCACTTAATATCATTTTTGCAGGTACGCCTGATTTTGCTGCAAAACACCTGAAAGCATTAATCGACTCTGAACATAACGTAGTAGCTGTCTATTGTCCTCCTGACAAACCAGCGGGTCGTGGTAAAAAAATGATGGCATGCGCTACTAAGCTATTAGCCTTAGAGCATAACTTACCGGTTGAACAACCTGTAAACTTTAAAGCTGAAGCTGACCAAGTTCATCTAGCCACTTATAAAGCTGATGTAATGGTAGTGGTTGCTTACGGACTTTTATTACCTGAAGTTATTTTAGAGGCCCCCCGTTTAGGTTGTATTAATGTACATGGTTCAATATTACCTAAATGGCGTGGTGCTGCGCCAATACAGCGTTCACTTGAAGCTGGTGATGACATTACAGGTGTAACCATAATGCAAATGGATAAAGGTCTTGATACTGGAGACATGATTTCAACAGCTACTTGCGATATTACCCTTGAAGATACCAGTACAACTTTATATGAGAAATTAGCCATAGCAGGTCCTGCCGCATTAACTGATGCTTTAAAGTTAATGAGTACTCACTTACATACTAGTGTTCCACAAAACAATGATCTTGCTACTTATGCTGCTAAATTAGACAAAGCTGAAGCTGAACTCAATTGGCAAGAAGACGCTGTAGTTTTACATCGTAAAATTAGAGCTTACATTCCTTGGCCTGTAGCTCAATTTACTTATGTTGAAGCTTCATCAATGAAAGAGCATCGCATTAGAATTTGGCAAGCCAGTGTTGTTGCAACTGAATCAAATGCTACAGCAGGTACGATTATATCAGCTGATAAACACGGCATCGCTGTTGCCACGGGTACCGCTAACCAAGCTATTCAATTAGAAATATTACAAATACCAGGTAAAAAAGCCTTAGCTGTGAGTGATATTCTTAATTCGAAAGCCGATTGGTTTGTTGCTGGACAAGTAATAACAGGTGCAAACTCAACTGACTTCGGAGCACAATAGAAATGGCTGCTAATATTAGAGCGCTTGCCGCTAAATGTGCTTATGCTGTTATTGATCAAGGTAGAAGCTTAGGCGATGAGCTACCAAAACAAATAGCGAAAATAGATCCAAAAGACAAAGGTCTATTACAAGAAATTTGTTATGGTGTTTTACGTTATCTACCTGAATTAGAAAACGAAGTTCAGCAACTCATTCAAAAGCCATTAAAAGGAAAACAACGTGTTTTCCATTTTTTGATGCTTGTTGGTATCTACCAATTAAAATACATGCGTATTCCAGATCATGCTGCTGTTAGTGAAACAGTGGAGGCTGCTAATGCACTTAAAAGTCGTCATCTTGGTGGGCTAATTAACGGTGTGTTAAGAAACTACCAACGCAAAATAGAAAAACAAACGGATGATACTGAACAACCTGAATTATCAGATCCAGTGAAATACAGTCACCCGGGTTGGTTTATTAAAAAAATCAAAGTCGCCTACCCTGACCAATGGCAAAATATACTCATTGCTAACCAAGAACGCCCGCCTATGTGGTTAAGAGTAAATCAACAACATAACTCTCCAGAAAACTATATTGAACAGCTTAAAAGTGTTGAAGTTGGTTTTGATTACATCGACCCGAAAAGCCAAGCAATTAAACTTAGCCAAGCCGTTGGCGTAGAAAAACTACCTGGTTTTTCGCTTGGTCATGTTTCTATTCAAGATGGTGCGGCACAACAGGCAGCAATATTATTAGATTGTAAGCCTAGCGATAATGTACTTGATTGCTGTGCAGCCCCAGGCGGTAAAACCTGTCATATATTAGAAAGCACACCTGACATAGCAAGCATGACAGCGATAGATATTGACGAAAACAGACTTGTTCGAGTAAACGAGAACCTTGAACGCCTTCAGCTAGAAGCTAAAGTTATTACTGGAGATGCCGCCAGCCAAGATTGGTGGGATGGAAAACTTTACGACAAAATATTACTTGATGTTCCCTGCTCTGCTACTGGTGTTATTCGAAGACACCCAGATATTAAATGGCTACGTAAAGCTGACGACATTGAAAAACTCGCTGAACTACAAGCAAAAATACTAAAAAACATATGGTCATTACTCAAACCGGGTGGTACTTTGCTGTACGCAACCTGTAGTATTTTACCTGAAGAAAATAGTACACAAGTTCAACGCTTTATTGAAAATAATAACGATGTAGACCTTATTCCAATTACAGAGAATGATTCAGATATTGGTTGGCAAATACTACCTAATGAGCATTCAATGGATGGATTTTATTACGCTAAACTAGTAAAAAAAGAACAATAAAATGAAAATAGTTATTATTGGCGCAGGTCAAGTGGGTGGTACTCTAGCTGAGAATTTAGTTAGAGAAGAAAACGATATAACACTTATAGATATCAACAACGACACCTTACTTGAACTTCAAGATAAAATGGATTTACAAGTCGTTCAAGGACAAGGTTGTCACCCAGATGTGCTAATAAAAGCAGGTATTGAAGATGCTGATTTGGTTATAGCAGTAACCAGTGATGACGCAACCAATATGATCGCCTGCCAAATTTGTTATTCTTTATTTAGAACTAGTACTAAAATAGCTCGTATCCGTTCATCTAAAATATTGAAATACCAAGAACAATTATTTCAAAACGAAAATATCCCTGTTGATCACATAATTGCGCCTGAGCAGCTTGTCACACGTGATATTGCACGTTTAATTGATTATCCAGGGGCATTACAAGTATTAGAATTTGCTGAAGGTAAAGTGAGCTTAGTTGCGGTTAAAGCCTACTATGGTGGTTTATTAGTTGGTCATGCCCTTTCTACATTAAAAGAACACATTCCAAATATTGATACCCGTGTTGCTGCAATTTATCGAAACGGGAAGCCAATTAGACCTTTAGGTACAACAATCATTGAAGCTGATGATGAAGTGTTTTTTATTGCGGCAAGTATTCATATTCGTGCAGTAATGAACGAGCTACAGAAACTAGAACCCGCATATAAACGTATTATGATTGCAGGTGGCGGTAATATCGGTTCTGGCTTAGCGCGTATATTAGAAAAAAACCATCAAGTTAAATTGATCGAGCGCTCACCAGCACGTGCTGAATATTTAGCATCAGAATTAAGTGATACACTTGTATTTACAGGCGATTCTTCAGATCAAGAATTACTCCTAGAAGAACACATAGATCAATTTGATGTGTTTATTGCCGTTACTAATGACGATGAAGCAAATATTATGTCGTCGTTATTAGCTAAAAAATTAGGTGTAAGAAAAGCCATGGTACTCATTCAACGTGATGCTTATGTTGACTTACTTCATGGTGGCAACATAGATATTGCCGTATCGCCGCAACACGCGACTATTTCAGCGTTACTGACACATGTACGTCGAGGTAATATCGCTAATGTATATAGTTTACGAGGTGGTTCAGCCGAAGCTATAGAGATAGCGGCTCAAGGTGATGAGAAATCATCAAAAGTAGTAGGTAGAACAATCAAATCTTTGAAGTTACCGCCAGGTGCTAATATTGGTGCTATTGTGCGTGGTAATGAAGTAATTATTGCTCATTCAAATACTAAAATATTGTCAGAAGACCAAGTGATAATATTCCTAGTGAACAAGCGCTATATATCTGAAGTTGAAGCTTTATTTCAATTAGACGCTTTAAGCTTCTATTAATATTCTGTTGGCGTGTTTCAAACTAATCAAATCAACATATCCAAAGGGTGTGTTGGTTTAAACATTACTTATTGATAAATTATGAACGCCAAAATCCTGGTGTAAATAAAACCAATAGTGTAAATATCTCAAGTCGCCCAAACAGCATAGCAACAATTAACACCCACTTACTAAAGTCACCTAAGCTAGAAAAGTTACTCGCCACCTCACCTAACCCCGGCCCTAAATTATTTAAGCATGCCGCAACAGCAGTAAAAGCTGTAATTTCGTCGACACCTGAGGCAAGCAATAACAACATACACACTACAAATACAGCAGTATATGCTGAGAAGAATCCCCAAATAGCTTCCACTACTTTGTTCGGTAAAGCTTTTTTGCCTAATTTAATACTGAAAATAGCTTTAGGGTGGATCAATTTATTTAGCTCTCTAAAGCCTTGTAGGTATAAAAGTAATATACGAACTACTTTCATACCACCGCCCGTACTACCAGCACAGCCACCAATAAAACTTGAGAAAATAAGTAACAAAGGCAGTAGTGTTGGCCAACTAGCAAACGAAACAGGAGTAACACCATCAACTATAGGAACTGAAGATGAGAAGCCTGCTGTCGTACTCATAGATACAGCATGAAATAAAGCTTGATCGAATGCTTCAAATTCATTGTTATAGGTATTGTGTGCCAATAACACAGCAAAACAAATAGCGGTTAATACAAATTGAATGGAGATGAATACTTTAAATTCTGGATCGTAAAAATAATTACGTAATGATTTACTATGCAATACAGCAAAATGTAATGCGAAATTAACACCAGCTACCAACAAAAAGAAAACACAAATGAAGTTAATAAGTGGGCTACCAAAAGCTCCCATACTTGCATCATGAGTTGAAAAACCACCAATAGCGATTGTTGAGAAAGCATGACAAATAGCATCAAATGTCGACATACCTGCCAACCAATAACACAACGAACAAAGCACTGTTAACGAAAGATAGATATACCACAAATGTTTAGCGGTATCAGCAATCCGTGGTGTCATTTTTGAGTCTTTTACTGGCCCAGGAGTTTCTGCTCTATATAGCTGCATCCCCCCTACACCAAGCATAGGTAAAACGGCTACAGCTAATACGATTATCCCCATACCACCTAACCATTGTAGTTGCTGGCGATACCATAATACGGCATGAGGCAAACCATCAATTTTAGTTAATATGGTTGCGCCTGTTGTTGTTAGCCCTGAAAAAGATTCAAAAAAAGCATCTGCAAACGATAAATTAGGTTCTTCAAGAAGTAGCAGTGGAATAGCAGAGAAACTGGCGAGAACGGTCCAGAAAAGTACAACAATGAGAAAACCCTCTCGAGGTCTTAAGTCATCTTTATATGTTCGATTCGGATACCAAGAGGCGATACCAACCACTAAACAAAATATAAAAGCCATTAAAAATGGTAAGCCACCACCATCCCTATATATCAAAGAGATAAATGCTGGCGGCAACATGGTTACACTAAGAATAGCAACGAGTAGCCCTAAAATTCGAATTATATTTTTGTATTGCACGTTTTGTCGATCTTAATTGTTGTTATGACTGGTTATTTATCAGTTATTTTCACTAGGCTGTTTGTCTACTTTACGTAACGTAATAGAGCCTGATGAAATGATTTGTATTTGTTGCTCTATTTGTTCAAGATTATCTTGTGGTACGTTAACTAATAACTTAATTTCAGCTGAAAAATCTTGTTCTACAACAAGACCTTTTGATTTTTCAATAACATGTAGTACATCATTTATTTGAGTATATTGACACGCTAGCGTTCTAGAAACCATAGGTATTTTTATTTTACTGGTTAACAAAGTTAAAGCTTCTCTAACGCTGCCACCATAAGCTCTTTGCAAGCCACCAGTACCTAATTTAGTACCACCAAAATAGCGAACAACTACAGCACAAACCTCACCAACGCCATGACCTTGCAATACTGACAACATAGGCCGCCCTGCAGTACCTGAAGGTTCTCCATCATCTGAAAAACCATAATACTGACTACTATCGGGTCTTTCAGACAAATAGGCATAACAATGATGTGAAGCTTGGGGATGTAGTTGCTGAATGTCTTTAACAAACACCTTGCAAGCGTCTATTGACGTACAAGGTGTTAGGTAACAAATAAACCGACTACGATTAACTATTATTTCTTCAATAACATCATTGTCAGCAACTAGATAAGAGGTAGACACAATTTATAAGTCGAGGTCTCTAGTCATATTTTCGTTATGAAGTTGATGAACAATAATATTATCTTCAATACGAATACCACCATAAACTTTCATTTCGTCTATAGCGCTCCAATTGATCATCTTAGAATTTTTTGATGCTTTTAATTTACTTAAAAGTGAATCAATAAAATATAAGCCTGGCTCAATAGTAAAAACTTGATTAGCTTCAATGATACGACTTGTTCTTAAGAATGGATGTTCTTCTGGAGAGGTAACATGTGTACCTCGCTCATCTGCCATAAAGCCACCAACATCATGTGTTTGTAAGCCTAAGTGATGACCTAAACCATGAGGGAAGAATGTTGAAATAATACCCGCTTCAAAAGCTTGTTCTGCAGTAACATTGATAAAATCAAATTCGGCTAAAACATTACCTATATCTTTGTATGTTTGAATATGTAAATCAACATAACTAGCACCAGGCTTTAATCTATCTACCGCTTTAAGCATTAAGCTATCCATACGTGCAATAAGATCTGCAAATTTGTCACGTTTAAAAGAATATGTACGAGTAATATCAGCACCATAACCACTGAAGCTAGCACCTGCATCAATTAAAAATGAACGATGAGCTTGAGGTACGCTTTTTTCAAGAGCGGTATAATGCAATATCGATGCATTTTTATTTAATGCAACAATATTTCCATAAGGTGTTTCGTTTGCAGTATGTTGAATGGTTTTTAAATAATGTTGTTGAATATCAAATTCTGAAGCGCCATCTAAAAATGCAGCTTTAGCAGCTTTATGCCCTTTAACTGCAATAGTATTTGCACGACGTAAACACACTAGCTCGTATTCTGTTTTATAAGCTCGGTGATAATGAATATAGTTTAATGATGATTCAGGATTAATAAACTCAAAACCTAAAGCTTTAGCAACTTCTGTATGCGCGCCAATGTAGGCAAAACCTTTTTTATCATAAGGTAATAACTTTTCTACATCTTTAGCGTTGCTGATCACCTTAATATCAAAGCTTTCATTCCAATAGTTATCTTCGAGCACCTCAACTTTATGCCAAAAATCATCTGGCTGATAATAAATAAGCGTAGGCTTATCTTCACCATTAATAATTAACCAAGAGTTAGGCAAGTTAGTTAAAGGTAGCCATGCTTTAAAGTGAGGGTTAACTTTAAATGGGTAGCTGTAATCATCTAAGAACACTTTAATTTCTTGACCAGAATGAATAACAAAACCTTGCAGGTTGTCTCTCTGTAGTGCTTTTTTACTTCTGCTTTGTAGTTCAGCTATGTGACTAGGGTAATATTTTTGTAATTCATTCATATTAGAAATTCCATTAAAACTTTGCGACTAAACACATTGTACCACTAGAGTTAAGTTTAGGGTCGACTGATCTCGATTATGCTTAACTATATTTTACTTTTAAGCAGATCTTCAAATATAGGATCATTTTCCCCAAGCTTAAATTGATATATTTGTTGGTACGCTAATACACTTTTTACATATTCACGCGTTTCTTTAAAAGGGATTGTTTCTATCCACATATCAATAGGCATGCCCTGCACGTCTTTTACCCATTGCTTAACTCGATGAGGTCCTGCGTTATATGATGCTGTAGCTAAAACATGATTACCTATGTATTGGTCTGACAGCATTTTTAAATATTTAGTACCTAACTTCACATTATATTCAGCGTTAAATAAATAATGGCTGGAAACTCTTTTACGATCTAATTGTTTTGCTGTTGCTGGCATTATTTGCATCAAGCCTCTAGCGCCAGCTCCCGAGTTAGCATCAGGCATAAAAGAACTTTCTCTACGAGCAATAGCAAATGCCCAAGCAGGATCAATATTATTTTTGTTAGCATGTAATTTAATATCGTCTCCAAAAGCGAGTGGAAATCTTAAATCAACATCATTTAAGTACCCAACTTTAGGTAAGGTAAAAATAGCTCGATCGAACCAGTGATGTTCATTTGATACTTTAGATGCAATTAACTTTTCACGTTCAGTTAGTTTAGCTAACCAATAGTTCCACTCTTTTCGTGCCTCACTATATTTTTTAATATGAAAAAGTTCAAACGCCCTTATTGCAGCATCATCTTTAAGTAAGGTATTTCTTTCAATGTCTGTTATTTTTATGGGTTCATCTTGCAAATTATAAGGTGCTTTTAGATACCCAGCCGCTAAAAATCCATAGTAATGCCTATTTTCGGCTAATATTTTAAGCCCTGCTAAGCCTTGTTCTTTATTATTTGTTTCGACCAAACTACGGCTATGCCAGTACTGCCACTGATTACTACTTTGCTTTGCTACAGGAAAGCTTTCAAGTTCTCTTAATATGAGATCCCAATTCTGTTTTCTCAATACATCAGCTATTCGCCATTGCGCTATGCTAGAAGTTAAAAACTCTTCATCTACCTGATGTAACCATTTTTGAGCTTCAGGATGGTTATTATTTGCTAGCGACAGTGCAAATTTTTGGGTGATTTCTTGTTGCTGTTGTTGAGTTAATTTTAGTTTTATTTTTAATTTACTATATATATCAATGGCTTTTTCAGGCTCACGCCAAATAAGCCGTTTTATACCGTAAGTAAAAATTTCAGCTTCTCTCGCGTTGAACTTTTTAAAAACATTGCTTCGAGTTATATAAGCTGGACTGCGTCTAACCTTATGCCATAGAGTTCCCAAATAACGTTCAGAGCTAGGAAGTAATTTTGTTAAATAAGGTAATAAAGTATGTTTGCCTCCATCGGCTGCTAAACCAATTCTTTGCCAAACAACATCTTCCGTTAAATAACCGGCCGTTTTCCATTTTTTAAATAACGGATCACAAATCTTAGGTTGAGATTTACCCACAGTCCAAAGCTTAGTTACTTTAGGTAAAATAACTTCTTTTGCTACACCTTTATCTAAGCTGTATCGATAATACGCACAGTTTAAAGTAGCTACGCTTGTTGGTTTGTAGTGATATAAGAATAAGTTTTGTTGTTTATTTTCTATTAAAAACTCTAACCATTTTTTTCTTAATGGCCAATCTAAAGGTGTCCCTTCATATTTTTTTAAAAACTGAGTTATTTCGTTACCGTCGGTAATGCTTATTTTATGCATTAAACGTTGCTGATCTAGGTAAGGTCTTAACGGATAGTTATCTAGCTGTTCATATAACTTTTGAAACTCATCGGGCTTAGATTGCCATATTTTTTTCTCTGCTTCTAAAAAAACATTACGCTGAGAGCTATTTACTGCAGAACTAGAGTTGGCAAAGAAACTCGGTAAAAGTACGGAAATTAATAAGACATTTTTAAAAAACAAGTTGGCTCCAAGCCTAAAAAGTATGTTTGAAAACTATATATACATTATTCTCTCAACGCCTTATAAATCAAGGTAAAATGAATATTTTTGTAAAATAAATTTGTAACCAAATAACTGAGTTCTTTTTAAAAAACATTTAATTCATGAGTTTTTCATAGTTATATATTTTTAATGGTTGATAAAATGAATGCAATGCTTAAACTTATGCTTCTTTTTACAAGGCTACCGAGGGTTTAATGTCTAACGATTTAAACGATTTATTTCTTCAAGCAGATCATCAATTAGACACCATTGGTTTACGTTGTCCAGAACCTGTAATGATGATTAGAAAAAAGATAAGACAATTGGAGAGTGGTGAAACATTATTAATTACCGCTGATGACACATCAACAACTCGAGATATTCCAAGCTTCTGTCGTTTTATGGATCATGAGCTTGTAGCTAAAAAAATTGATGATAAGCCCTACTGTTATTTAATTAAAAAGCAGTAAAATTTATATTCTCTTTATTAGGTTTTTCTTTGTTGCAGACAAAAAAAGGAAGCATAATGCTTCCTTTTTAGTTTTAACTTTATTCACAGTAAATATGGACTGTTAATAGTTTTTACTGAAGAACTGATATATCAGCAATAGCAAAAAAACTATTACGTACATCGTTTAATAACGTTAAACGGTTGGTTTTCACGTTTTCATCATCAGCCATTACCATTACATTATCAAAAAATGTATCAATAGGATCTCTTAATAACGCTAACTCAGTTAATGCAGCTTGATATTCTTTAGCTTCAGTTAATGGTTTAACTTTAGCACTTACCTGTTCGAAAACAGCTAATAAATCTTTTTCAGCTGCTTCTGAAGCATACTCAGCTTTCACGTTAGTAAATAACTCACCTTTAAATTTAGCTAATATGTTACCAACACGTTTGTTAGCTGCAGCTAAGTTTATTGCTTCAGGTAACTGTTTAAAATGAGTTACTGCATTAATACGTTTATCAAAGTCTAACGGTGCTGTAGGTGAGTTATTTAATACTGCCTGAATAACATCAACACTTATGTTTTTCTCTTGGTAATAAGCTTTATAACGACCAAGAACAAACTCTACTACTTCATCTAAAGTGTTTTTATTTGTTAGCTTTTCACCATAAAGCTCTATGCTTTTCTTGAGTAATTCAGTTATATCGAGTTCAAGTTGTTTTTCAATAATGATACGGATCAAACCAATAGCCGCACGACGTAGTGCAAATGGGTCTTTATCACCTTTTGGCTGTTGGTTAATACCAAAAATACCCACTAACGTATCAACTTTGTCAGCAATTGCTACTGCACAACCAATATTACCTTCTGGTAATGTATCACCTGAGAATCTAGGTTTGTATTGATCTTCTAATGCTTGAGCTACAGCTTCATTTTCACCATCATTTTGAGCATAGTATTTCCCCATAGTACCTTGCACTTGTGGGAATTCTAATACCATTTCAGACATTAAGTCGGTTTTACTTAATAAACCTGCTCTATTAGCGTCTTGAGTATTCTCACCAATAATGCTGGCAATAAATTCACTTAATGAACCAATACGTACTGATTTACTTTTAAGTGTGCCTAGCTGTTTTTGAAACAATACTGACTCTAAGCTTTCTAATCTGTCTTCTAGCTTTTGCTTTTTATCTGTTTTAAAGAAAAATTCAGCATCAGCTAAACGTGGACGAATAACCTTTTCATTACCAAATATAATCTGATTTGGATCTTTACTCTCAATGTTAGTAATAAAGATAAATTGGTTTAAAAGTTTTCCATCTTTATCATTTACTGGGAAATATTTTTGATGATCTTTCATCGAATATATTAATGGCTCTGGTGGTACATTTAAAAACTCTTTATCAAAGCTTCCAGCTAAAGCTACAGGCCATTCTACTATTGCGGTTACTTCATTAACTAGATCATCATCTAATAATGGTACACCGTTAATTTCGTCTGCTACTGCACTAATTTGCTTTAAGATTAATTGTTGGCGTTCTTCGAAATCAACCATAACGTATGCGCTATGCATTATCGTTTCATAATTATTAGCGTGATCAATAGTCACTAAGCCTTCATGATGAAATCTATGACCTGTTACTAAATTATTTGATTTAACACCTAAAGTTTCACCAGCAATTACTTTGTCGCCATACATAAGTACTAAAGTATGAACGGGTCTAATAAATTGCGTACGTGAACTGCCCCAACGCATTGGCTTTGGAATAGGTAATTTAGTAACCGCTTGATTAACCATATCAGGTATTAAGTCATCAACTGACTTACCTACTTGCACTGCTTTATGAAGTAACCATTCACCTTTATCAGTAACTAAGCGTTCAGCTTGTTCAACTGTAATTCCATTTGAACGTGCCCAACCTTGCGCCGCTTTGCTTGCATTGCCTGCTTCATCAAATGCAACGTTTACTGCTGGTCCACGCTTTTCAATCTCTTTATCTTGCTGTTTTTCATCTAGATCAATAACTTTAACGGCTAAGCGTCTTGGAGTAGCAAACCATTTAATATCACTATATTCTAAATTAGCGCTATCTAACTGGCTTTTGATTTGATCATAAAATGTAGTTGCTAATGTTTTTAAGCTTTTCGGTGGTAACTCTTCAGTACCTAATTCAATTAATAATGTTTCTTTAGTCATATTAGTTACTCCTGTCCCACTTTTGATGGTTTTTTATTGCAAAGTGGAAAACCAAGTTCTTCACGTTTAGCATAATAAGATTCTGCACATGCTTTCGATAAAGCTCTAACTCGAAGAATATAACGTTGTCTTTCAGTTACTGAAATAGCGTGACGAGCATCTAATAAGTTAAATGCATGTGAGGCTTTCATTACTTGTTCATAAGCAGGTAAAGGAAGATTAGCTTCGTTTAAACGTTGGCTTTCTAGCTCGCATTGGTCAAATTGTTTAAACAAGGCTTCAACATCTGCATGTTCAAAATTATACGTTGATTGCTCAACTTCATTTTGATGAAATATATCACCATATAATACTGTACCCATTGGACCATCAGTCCACACTAGGTCATAAATACTATCAACATTTTGAATGTACATAGCTAAGCGCTCTAAACCATAAGTGATTTCACCTGTTACTGGTGCACACTCTAAGCCGCCTACTTGTTGGAAATAAGTAAACTGGGTAACTTCCATACCATTTAACCAAATCTCCCAACCTAAACCCCAAGCACCTAATGTTGGAGATTCCCAGTTATCTTCTACGAATCTAATATCATGTACTAATGGATCTATACCTAACTCTTTCAACGAATTTAAATATAACTCTTGGATATTCTTTGGTGATGGTTTCAACATGACCTGAAATTGGTAATAATGTTGCAGTCTATTTGGGTTTTCACCATAGCGACCATCAGTAGGACGTCTACAAGGTTGTACATACGCGCTACTCATTGGTTCTGGACCAATAGCTCGTAAGAAAGTCATAGGATGGAAAGTACCAGCACCTACTTCTAAATCTAAAGGCTGAATAATTACACAGCCCTGTCTTGCCCAATAATCTTGTAACTGTAAGATTAAACCTTGAAATGTTTTTATATTAAACGTACTCATGAATATCCAATTTTAAATAGTGTATAAGTTTCTATTTTGTTAGCAATTATACGCACTGTGCTTTTGTTAGCCTAGTATGTATCGTATTTTTTTGTGATTATTTTGTAATAGTTATTATTGCTGTTAAATTACACACTCGGACATCATATTTTTACCTCTTATTTCAGTTCACTTTTCTTGGGATAATAAAAAAGCCATTCTAGTTACTAGAATGGCTTTATCTTATTGAATATAAAGAACTATATGATAACTATATATCTAAGTTAGCTACTTTAAGTGCATTTTCTTCAATAAAGTTTCTTCTTGGTTCTACATGATCACCCATTAACGTTGTAAACAACTGATCAGCAGCAATTGCATCTTCAATAGTTACTCGAAGCATTCTTCGTGTTGCTGGATCCATAGTCGTTTCCCATAATTGATCAGGGTTCATCTCACCCAATCCTTTATAGCGTTGTATATACTGACCACGTTTAGATTCTGCCATTAACCAAGTTAGTGCTTCTTCAAACTCTGTAACTGGTTTGATTTTTTCACCACGTTTAACGTAGCCACCTTCTTCTATCAGACCATTAATTGCCGTATTTAATCCAACAATTGATTTGAATTCGTTAGATTCTATAAACTCGTAGCTACAGTTATATTCTGTATCAATACCATGTTTACGAACAATAAAGCTTGGGTAGAATACTTTTCTTTCTTTGTCTTGTTTAACAATTACGGAATAGATAGAACCGTTGCCGTCTTGATCGTCTAACTGCTTAATTAAATCAGCTGTCCACGCATCAACTAATGTTTCATTACTAAAGTCTTCTTTAGCAATAGGTTTTGAGTAAATCATTTTCTCTAAGATATCAGCTGGTATCTGTCTTGAAAGTGTTTTAATCGTATCCATGGTTTTTCTGTATTGGTTTACTAAACTTTCTAAAGCAACACCAGATATAGCAGGAGCAGATTCATTAACATGTAATTCAGCATTATCTAATGCTAATGTTGTTAAGTACTCTGTTAAGCCATCGTCATCTTTAATATATCTTTCTTGCTTACCTTTTTTCACTTTATACAATGGAGGCTGAGCAATGTAGATATAACCACGTTCCATAATTTCAGGCATTTGACGATAAAAGAAAGTTAGTAGTAATGTTCGGATATGAGATCCATCGACATCAGCATCGGTCATTATAATGATACTATGATATCTTAACTTTTCAGGGTCATATTCATCTCTACCAATACCACAACCTAATGCTGTAATTAAGGTTCCAACTTCTTGTGAAGAGATCATTTTATCAAAACGAGCTTTTTCTACGTTTAATATTTTACCTTTTAACGGAAGTATAGCTTGGTTTTTTCTGTTTCTTCCCTGCTTGGCTGATCCGCCAGCAGAGTCCCCTTCCACTATATATAGTTCAGAAAGTGCAGGATCTTTTTCTTGGCAATCAGCTAACTTGCCAGGTAAACCCGCAATATCTAATGCACCTTTACGTCGTGTCATTTCACGTGCTTTACGTGCCGCTTCACGAGCTCTTGCTGCGTCAACTATCTTCATTATGATTGTACGAGCTATTGAAGGTTTTTCTAATAGGTATTCACCTAATTTTTCACCCATAGCTTGTTCAACAGCCGTTTTAACTTCTGATGAAACTAATTTGTCTTTTGTTTGTGAAGAAAACTTAGGATCAGGAACCTTAACAGAAATAACTGCAGTTAAACCTTCTCGAGCATCATCACCTGAAGCATTAGTCTCTGTGGCTCCGCCTTTCTTACTTTTGTTTAACCCTTCTTTAACCATATAGCTATTTAGCGTTCTGGTTAATGCGGTTCTGAAACCACTTAAATGTGTTCCACCATCTTTTTGTGGAATATTATTGGTAAAACAATGGATGTTTTCTTGAAAACCATCATTCCATTGCATAGCCACTTCTACAATGATTCCGTCTTCACGTTCTAAATCAAAATAAAATATTTCTTCATTAACTGGTGTTTTATTTGTATTTAAATAATCCACAAATGCTTGTATGCCACCATCGAATTTAAAATGGTCTTCTTTACCTTCTTCACGATCATCAATTAATCTTATTGATATACCTGAGTTTAAGAAAGAAAGTTCACGTATACGTTTTACTAATAAATCGTAATGAAATAAAACATCAGAAAATGTATTTGAACTAGGCCAGAACCTTACTTCTGTTCCTGTTTTATCACTTTCACCAATTTCGGCTAATGGTGCTTCAGGCTCACCATGATGATAAAATTGCTCAAATAATTTGCCACCTCGACGAATATTTAACTTCAATTTATCACTTAAGGCATTTACAACTGAAATACCAACACCATGTAAACCACCAGAAACTTTATAACCTGAGTCTTCTCCACCAAACTTACCACCAGCATGTAATACTGTCATGATAACTTCTGCAGCAGAAACACCTTCTTCAGGATGTATTTCAGTAGGAATACCACGACCATCATCTCTAACAGATACTGAACCGTCTAAGTGAATTCTAACTACAATTTCACTACAGTGACCAGCTAATGCTTCATCAATCGAGTTATCTAATACTTCAAATACCATATGATGTAATCCAGACCCATCATCTGTATCACCTATATACATACCTGGTCTTTTACGTACTGCATCAAGACCTTTTAGTACTTTTATACTGGCCGAATCATATTCATTTTCTATTGTCATAGCTTTTAGCCTATTCACTCATTTCAAAAATTTTACCATGTTTCACGTGAAACATTTTGTAATCATGGTCATTTGGAATCAAAGGTTCCACAGCGACTTTATCAATTGCGGTAATAATTACCTGACAATTTAACTGATTAATAGCGTTATTCAAAACAGTTCTAGAGTTTGAATCTAGCTCTGCTCCAACATCATCAATCAATAAAATTGGTTTTACTCGTTTTACTTTTTCAATTAGCTTAGCTTGTGCAAAAGTTAAAGCGAGTAAAAACAACTTCTGTTGCCCTCTTGAGAGTTGATTTTCTAAGGGCTGTTTATTCATAATAAATCTTAAATCAAATTTATGTGTACCTGAAGTGGTGTAACCTAGTAGCACTTCTCTTGATCTATTATTTTGTAATATATCTTCTAGTTTAGTATTTTGTTTCCAACCTTGAGAGTATTGAATTTGAATGTTCTCAAAAATATTAGGCAGTAGTAACTTAGCCCAATGTAAAAACTCTTCTTTAAAACTAGTTATGTATTTAATTCTTAATTCAGAAACATTATTAGAATGAACACAGAAAACTTCATCCCAATATTTTATACCTTCTATATTTATACCTGATCTTAAGTAAGCATTTCTTTGTTTTAAAATACGATTAAAATCTTTCCATTCTCTAGAAAATGATTGTTCCACGTGAAACAATCCTAAATCTACAAAACGTCTGCGTTCTTTTGGTCCACCAAAAAATAATTTAAAACTTTCAGGTGTAATTATTTGAACAGCTATATTTTTAGCAAGTTCTGATAGTTTAGTATGACGCTCTCCATTAATTTTTATTTCTGTTTGATTAGAAGTAAAATTTTTGGAGATACCTATCTGAGCATCTAAATCATCTTTTACACTTACAACAAAACTAGATTGGTCATGTGAAACTAAGTTTTCAATCTTAGACGTGCGAAATGACTTTCCATGTCCAAGAAAAAAAATAGCTTCTAAGAAACTACTTTTACCACTTCCATTATCGCCCACTAGAAAATTTAGTTGCGGATGTAAATCTATTTTAGCTTGTTCTATATTTCGAAAATTTTGCGTAATTAAACGTACTACACTCATTTAATTACAAACGCATTGGCATAACAACGTAAGTAGCTTCGCCAGTATCTGCACCTTCGATTACTACACTACTGTTCGCGTCAGCTAAAGTAAATTTAACGTTAGTATCTTTAATTGCATTAAGTACATCTAATACATAACTCACGTTAAAACCAACTTCAACATCATCAAACGGAAATTCTATTTCAACAACTTCTTCAGCTTGTTCTTGCTCTGGGTTGTTGGCAGTGATTTTTAATTCTGTACTAGAAAAATTTAAACGAACACCTCTAAACTTTTCATTCGATAAAATTGCAGCACGTGATAATACTTGACGCATTTGTTCACGACTCGTCAATAATATTTTATCGCCATTACGAGGTAGAACTCTTCTGTAATCAGGAAAGCGACCATCAACTAATTTACTCGTAAATGAAAACTCTGTATCAATAATACGAATATGGTTTGAACCTAAAAATACTTTTACAGTTTCTTCTACAGGATCAAGCAGTCTAATAATTTCAAGTATACCTTTACGAGGAACAATCACTTGTCTCGTAGGTAAAGCTAAAGAGTCGTTAGATATTTTACAAATAGCTAAACGGTGACCATCTGTAGCAACCGAACGTATTTCATTACCCTCAGTTTCAATCGACATACCATTTAGGTAGTATCGAACATCTTGGTTCGCCATTGAAAAATGAGTACTTTCAATTAATCTTAAAAATTCAGATTTTAGTAATTGAAATTCAACGTCACCTTTCCACTCTTCAATATTAGGAAAGTCTTCAGCTGATAAAGTTGAAAGAGAATATTTACTTCTACCTGTAGAAATCTTAATAACATCATTTTCTAACTCAAACTCTAAAAGTGAGTCATCAGGTAAGCTTTTACAGATATCTAAAAGTTTACGAGCTGGTATGGTTACTTTTGAATCTTCAGCATGGTTATCAATTTGAGCATAAGAAACCATTTCAAGCTCTAAATCTGTAGCTGTTAAAGTAAGTGATTGCCCACTAACTTCTAAAAGCACATTACTTAAAATTGGCAAAGTACTCTTTCTTTCAACAGCACCAGAAACAAGTAATAATGGTTTTAAAAGTAATTCCCTATTTATTGAAAACTTCATTTTTATACCTATAAAAATTTAAACTGACTGATTAAGATGAAAGTGTTCTTATTAAGTTTGAATAATCTTCTTTAATGTCGTGAGTTTCTTCTCTCAAAGATTTAACTTTACGACAAGCATGCAGAACAGTTGTGTGATCTCTACCACCAAATGCATCACCAATTTCAGGTAAGCTGTGATTGGTAAGTTCTTTAGAAAGCGCCATAGCTATTTGTCTTGGTCTTGCGACAGAACGATTACGCCTTTTAGATAACAGATCTGATACTTTAATTTTGTAATATTCAGCAACGGTTCTTTGTATGTTGTCAATTGTGACAAGTTTATCCTGAAGTGCAAGTAAATCACGTAGAGCTTCTCTAACAAAATCTATAGTAATAGCCCTGCCAGTAAAGTTTGCGTTAGCTACAACTCGATTAAGAGCGCCTTCAAGTTCACGTACATTAGAGCGCAAACGTTTCGCAATAAAGAAAGCAACTTCATCAGCTAGATTAATATTACTCTCTTGAGCTTTACGTTTTAGGATCGCTACACGTGTTTCTAATTCTGGTGGTTCAATCGCTATAGTGAGACCCCAACCAAAACGAGATTTAAGTCGGTCTTCAACATCAACTTCTTTAGGGTAACGATCACTCGTTAAAATAATTTGCTGATTACCTTCAAGTAATGCATTAAAGGTATGGAAAAATTCTTCTTGCGTACGATCCTTACCAACAAAGAATTGAATATCATCTATTAATAGAGCATCTACAGATCGATAATATTGCTTAAACTTTTCCATCTCATTATTTTGCAGAGCACGGACCATGTCTTGAACAAATCGTTCTGAATGCATATAAGCAATTTTTGCATCAGGTTTATTGGCTAAAATACCGTTACCTACTGCGTGTAATAAATGCGTTTTACCTAAACCAGTGCCACCATATATAAACAAAGGGTTATATGCAGTACCTGGATTGTCTGCTACTTGAGAAGCAGCGGCTCTTGCTAATTGGTTAGATTTACCTTCTACAAAGTTATCGAAAGTATACTTGTTACGAACATTAGCGGTTTTAGGTAAGTTAGAATCAATAGGTGCTTTAGCTTTTTTAACCGTGTCAGGTTCAGCTGCAGGGACTTTAGTTGCAACTTTCGCCGTATTGGCTGTGGGAATACTACCAACATCAAAACGTAACATAGGAGGGTTAGCAGGATCGTTTAAAGAAACAAGTTCAGTTAAACGATTTAGATATTTATCTCTTACCCAATCTAATACAAATCTATTAGGTGCGAATAAAGTAACAACATTATTATCAATAACGCACTGTAATGGACGAATCCACATGCTAAATTGTTGGGCAGGCAACTCTTCTTGTAAGATAGACAGACAACGTTGCCAATGTGATTGATCCAACCAAAACTCCTAAGATGTCAGTTTTTATTTATTCTAAATTAGAAGAACAAATTATATGACAGGAAATTAACTAAAATTAATAACTATAAATAGCATTATCTACGTACTTATCCACAACTTCAATATTGACATTTAGAATAATGTAACAAAGATACTAGAATTACATCTAAGTAATTATTTATTATAACATTTAAATTTAATAACATTATAATATTTATATTAAAAAACGAAGAAATTTAATCATAAAAATATCAAATTATTTTAATGATATATTCAAAATGTGATGAAACTGTGGATACTTGAGTATTTTTAATAAAGATCACCAACGATCCTTTAAAAAAATACATTGAGTTGATGTTGACGCCTATAATTATTCTGTATATAATTCTGCCTCTTTTTTAGACCAGTGTGCTCATTTTAAGGCGACTTGCCAGGGCAACAACAACCGACGGATTAGCGTAATGAAAAGAACATTTCAACCTAGTGTATTAAAGCGTAAACGCAACCACGGCTTTCGTGCTCGTATGGCAACTAAGAACGGTCGTGCAGTTATAGCACGTCGTCGTGCTAAAGGCCGCGCAAGCTTAAGCGCATAATCTCTATCTTGATTTATCAAATAGAGTTCGAGTAACTACCATGGTTACTTATGAATTTAATCGGGAGTCACGTTTGTTGACTCCCGGTCAATTTCAATCAGTTTTTACTAAGCCAATTAGATTTGGTTCTAACCACATCACAATTCTTGTTTCTCAAAATCCTGATAATAACAATCGCTTGGGTTTAGCTATAGCTAAAAAACGAGTGAAGCTTGCTGTTCAGCGAAACAGAATTAAAAGATTGATTAGAGAAAGTTTTCGTTTAAATCAGCATGACCTCCCCCATATAGATATTGTCGTTATGGTGAAATCAGGTACTGATAAACTAGACAACAGCGAAATTAATCAACAATTAGAAAAAATATGGCGAAAAATAATTCAGCGCCACAAAGCGTAGCTATATTTTTTATAAAAGCTTACCAACGCTTACTCAGCCCTCTACTTGGTAACAATTGTAGATTCAATCCAACTTGCTCTTTTTATGCTATTGAAGCAATTAATCGCTTTGGTGTGTTAAAAGGTTGTTGGTTAGCGAGCAAACGTATACTAAAATGCCATCCACTTAATGCGGGAGGATCTGATCCCGTGCCACCATCAAAAAAAGAGAAATAACTCATTATGGAATCTCAACGCAGTTTTCTGTTCATTGCGCTTCTGGTTGTAACCTATTTATTATTTAGTGAATGGCAACAATCAAATGCCCCTGCACCAGTAATAATTGAACAATCAGAGCAAGTACCAACAAATACTATTCAAAACGCTGATGGCGAATATATTCCAGAGTCTTCTTCAAATACTTCAATTGTTCAAGAAGTAGCGAGTCCTGTTAAACAACTAATTTCAATTAATACTGATGTTTTGACATTAAAAATTGATACTCGTGGTGGTGACATTGTTGACGCCAAATTATTAAAATTCGATACCGAACAAGGTAACGGTATTCCATTTACAGTAATGCAAAATGGACCTAAAAAATATGTAGCACAAAGTGGCTTAATTGGTGAGCAAGGTATTGACCGTGTAATAGCTGGTCGCCCTATTTATCAAACATCCGAAAAACAGTACGACTTAGCAGATAAAGAGTCATTAACTGTTGATTTAGATTTTGTGACTAACGACGGTTTAGCAGTAACTAAGCGTTTCACATTTAATAAGTCGAGCTATAGTATTAATATAGAATACATTGTTAAAAACAACACAGCGACTGTGGCTAGTGTTCAAATGTATGGTCAACTTAAGCAATCAACACTAGTAGAAAGCGGTTCAGCACTTATGCCAACGTATCGCGGAGCTGCTTATTCAACTGATGATGATAGATACGAAAAATATAGCTTTGATGATATTGCAGAAACTAAGTTGAATATTTCAACTATGGGTGGTTGGGTAGCTATGTTAGAACATTACTTTGTTTCTTCATGGGTTCCACATCAAGATGATTCAAATCAATTTTATAGCTCTTATATAAATCAAGATGCAGTAATAGGCTTTAAAGCACCAGTTCTTAGTGTACAACCCAATACTGAAGCCGTTACATCGGCTATTTTTTATGTAGGACCGAAGGATCAAGTATTACTAGAATCTATAGCACCTCATTTAGGCTTGACTATTGATTACGGATTTTTATCAATGATAAGCCAACCATTATTCTGGTTGCTTATTAAAATACAATCTCTCGTTTCTAACTGGGGATTAGCTATTATTGTTATTACCTTAATAGTTAAAGGTGGTATGTACCCATTAACTAAAGCGCAATATACCTCTATGGCAAAAATGCGTGCATTAGCACCTAAAATGGCACAGCTTAAAGAACGCTTCGGTGACGACAGACAGAAGATGTCGCAAGCTACTATGGAAATGTATCGTAAAGAGAAAGTAAACCCAGCTGGTGGTTGTTTACCTCTTATAATACAAATGCCAATTTTCTTAGCGTTATACTGGGTATTTTTAGAAAGTGTTGAATTACGCCATGCGCCATTTATGTTATGGATACAAGATTTATCTGCTATGGATCCATACTTTGTACTACCTGTATTTATGGGAGCTAGTATGTTTGTAATGCAAAAAATGCAACCTATGACTGTACAAGATCCAATGCAACAAAAAATTATGCAGTATATGCCTGTAGCCTTTTCGGTCTTTATGGCATGGTTCCCATCAGGTCTTGTACTTTACTGGTTCATAAGTAACTTGATATCTATCGCTCAAATGAAAATTATATTTTCCGGCATAGAGAAAAAGAAAGCACAACAAGCATAATAGTTGATGCAATATAACAAAGGTGGCTCATGCCACCTTTTTTTATACCTATAAAAAAATCCTCTCGTTTCATCAAAAGCATTCTACGTTTATAATACAGTTGAAAATTAAATCGATTTAACTGAGATAAACAATGACAGAGCTTAGCTTTTCTAATACATCTAAAGAAACCATTGCTGCACAAGCTACCGCACCAGGTAGAGGTGGAGTTGGCATTATCAGAGTATCTGGCCCAGAAGTACAAAATGTAGCTAAAGCTATTTTAGGTAAAGTTCCTGAACTAAGAAAAGCTGAATACCTGCCTTTTAAAAGCTTAAATAATGAAATATTAGATCAGGGCATCGCACTTTATTTTAAAGGTCCAAATTCATTTACTGGTGAAGATATTATTGAATTTCAAGGTCACGGCGGCCCTGTAATTTTAGATATGTTACTTAAAGAAATTTTATCCGTACCTAAAGTCAGAATGGCAAATCCTGGTGAATTCAGTGAACAAGCATTTTTAAACGATAAACTCGATTTAACACAAGCAGAAGCCATTGCTGATTTAATCAATTCAAGCTCAGAGCAAGCAGCAAAGTGTGCACTTAATTCCCTACAAGGTGATTTCTCTAAACTTATTAATCAACTCGTTGAAGATACAATTCATTTAAGAATGTACGTAGAAGCTGCCATAGATTTTCCAGAAGAAGAAATTGATTTTCTAGCAGATAAAAAAGTTGTAGATAAGCTAAAAAGTATCATTGCTCAAGTGATTGATGTGCGTAAGCAAGCACACCAAGGAGCGATTATTAGAGAAGGGATGCGTGTTGTTATCGCAGGTAGACCTAACGCAGGTAAATCAAGTTTACTGAATGCACTAAGCGGTAAAGAAAGCGCGATAGTAACTGACATAGCTGGCACAACTCGCGACGTCCTCTCAGAGCAAATACATATTGACGGAATGCCACTACATATTATTGATACTGCAGGTTTACGAGAAAGCACAGATAAGGTTGAACAAATAGGTATTGAGCGCGCATGGAACGAAATTAGCCAAGCCGATCGTGTATTACTTATGGTGGATTCATCACTAAATATTGATGAGGATCCTAAGCAACAATGGCCTGAGTTTTTTGCCAAACTACCTGAAAAAATTGGTTTAACGGTTATTCGTAATAAAGCTGACATTAGTAAAGTTCAAACAGGATACTCAAATCCAAATAACACACCTACAATCACATTATCAGCTAAAAGTGGCGATGGTGTTGCTGTACTAAAAGAGCATTTAAAAGAGATTATGGGCTATCAGGGAAGTACTGAAGGTGGTTTTATGGCTCGCCGTAGGCATTTATCTTCATTGGAAAAAGCACATAATCATTTAGAGATAGGTTTAGAACAACTAGAATCTTATGTAGCAGGTGAAATACTTGCTGAAGAACTAAGGTTTTGCCAAGAAGAACTTAACCAAATAACAGGTGAATTTACTAATGATGACTTATTAACTGAGATATTTTCATCGTTTTGTATCGGTAAATAAAGCTAAAAATCCGTATTATTTAACCCCATTTATGAGAGAAATATGAGTTCATATCAAATTATTGTTGGCAGTATGTTAGGTGGAACTGAGTACGTAGCTGAAGCTTGTGAAGAACAATTAAACACTTTAGGGCATCAAACTCAGCTGCATTTAGCGCCTAATTTTAACGAAATAGAAAATAAAAACATAAATTGGCTCATTTGCATCTCAACCCACGGTGCAGGAGATTACCCTGATAATATCGAAAATTTCGTTTTAGATCTTGAAAACAGCACACAGGATCTAACAAGCATTAATTATATGATCATAGGGATCGGTGATCGTAACTATGATACTTATTGCTTGGCCGCTAAAAATATAGATAAACTATTGGATTCAAAGGGTTGCAACAATATAACACCCATAAAACTTATGGATATGTCACAAGATATAGATCCAGAAGATCTTGCTCAATGCTGGATCACTGAAAATAAAGATCTATTATAATGAACTTACTAAGAAGTTATTCACAGAATAACAAAAATAAAACAGCTATTGTGTATAACTCTGTGATCAACCTATTATTTTCTTATTATTATTCAGTGTATAGAAATAAAACTTATTCTCCCTGTGGATAACAAGCCCTTTTGATCATAGGTTTAAAGTTAAATGATCCAAGGTTGTGAACAAGCTTTATAGTGACCTAACTTATTGTAATTAAAATCATAAAATGACTTATCAACAGAAAAAAGGATCCTTAATAAGTAATAACTACAAGATCATTAAAAAGATCTTATATATATTTAAGAAGATCATACTAAGATCTTTTTCGGTATTTGATCATTCCCCTCCTCCCAAAAACAAGCTAAAATACGCTCCCTAATTTGAAAAGATCATTAATCTAAAGGTTAAAAAATTTATGTGGTATCAAGAAACTTACGACGTAATTGTTGTTGGCGGTGGACACGCTGGAACAGAAGCTTGTTTAGCAGCTGCACGTATGGGTTGTAAGACATTACTCTTAACGCATAATATCGATACCTTAGGTCAAATGTCATGTAACCCAGCGATAGGTGGCATTGGCAAAGGACACCTAGTTAAAGAAATTGATGCTTTAGGTGGTTTAATGGCTACAGCAACAGATCATGCTGCTATCCAATTTAGAACCCTAAACGCAAGCAAAGGGCCAGCAGTAAGAGCAACTAGAGCTCAAGCTGATAGATTATTGTATAAATCTTTTGTTAGAAATACTTTAGAGAACCATGAAAACCTAACTATTTTTCAACAGCCTTGTGACGATCTTATTCTAGAAAACGATGTTGTTGTCGGTGTTTCAACTCAAATGGGATTAAAGTTTAAAGCTAAGTCTGTAGTCTTAACCGTAGGAACATTCCTAGCAGGTCAGATACATATTGGTTTAAATAATTATCAAGGTGGTCGCGCAGGGGATCCTGCTAGTGTGAACTTAGCTAAAAGCTTAAGAGACATGCCATTTAGAATCGATCGTTTAAAAACTGGAACACCTCCTAGACTAGATGCTAGAAGCCTAGATTTTTCTGTAATGCAAGAACAACCAGGTGACGATCCTAGACCTGTATTTTCTTATATGGGAAATAGATCGCAACATCCTGAACAGATCTCTTGTTTTATCACACATACTAATATCAAAACTCATGACATCATTCGTGGTGGACTAGATCGTTCGCCAATGTACACAGGTGTTATTGAAGGAATTGGTCCAAGATACTGTCCTTCAATTGAAGATAAGATCCATCGTTTTGCTGATAAAGATTCACATCAAATATTTGTTGAACCTGAAGGCTTAACGACACATGAAATTTATCCAAATGGTATTTCAACGAGTTTGCCTTTTGACGTACAAATGGATTTAGTAAGATCTATTGTAGGTTTTGAAAATGCTCACATTACAAGACCAGGTTATGCCATTGAGTATGACTACTTTGATCCAAGAGATTTAAAACAAACACTTGAAAGCAAATTTATTAGTAACTTGTATTTTGCAGGCCAAATAAACGGAACGACAGGTTACGAAGAAGCTGGAGCTCAAGGCTTAGTAGCAGCAACCAATGCCGCTGCACGCGTTCAAGGTAAAGAAGAGCTTATTTTAGGTCGTGATGAAGCTTATATGGGCGTATTGATTGATGACTTAGCTACACTAGGGACTAAAGAACCTTACAGAATGTTCACCTCTCGTGCTGAATACAGATTATTATTACGTGAAGATAACGCAGATATTCGATTAACTGAAAAAGGTTACAAGCTTGGTTTAGTTGATGAAGCTCGTTGGAAACGTTTTAATGAAAAAATTGAAAACGTAGAACTAGAGCGTCAACGTTTAAAAACAACATGGATCCATAAAGATCATGCTGCAGTAGATGATATTAATCCATTATTAAAAACACCTATTAGCAAAGAAAATAGTTTAGAAGATTTATTACGTCGTCCAGAAGTTAGTTATGATGACCTGATGAGTATTGAAAGCTTAGGTCCAAAAATAAAAGATGTACAAGCTTCAGAGCAAATAGAAATACAAATAAAATATGCAGGTTACATAGATCGTCAGTTAGAAGAAATTGCGAAAAAGAAAAAACATGAGCTTACTTTGATACCTCATGATTTTAATTTTTCACAAATATCTGGCTTATCAAATGAAGTTATTGCAAAACTAACAGACACTAGACCAGAAACTATTGGTAAAGCATCGCGAATTTCAGGTATTACTCCTGCTGCAATTTCGTTATTATTAGTTTATCTCAAAAAGCATGGTTTATTACGTAAATCAGCTTAATCTTTAATCATAAGAGCCAGTAATTTACTCATGTTGACTGATAAATTAAAAACACTAATAAAAGAAACCGAATTACAGCTCTCTGATCAACAAGTAAAATTACTTATTGATTATGTAGAATTATTAAATAAATGGAATAAAGCTTATAACTTAACCTCTATTCGCGATCCACAAGATATGATTATAAAACATATCATGGACAGCCTAATGATAGGTCCTCTGTTAGAGGGCCAACATTTTATCGATGTAGGAACAGGACCTGGCTTACCAGGTATTCCATTAGCAATAGCATACCCAGATAAAGAATTTGTTTTATTAGATAGCTTAGGTAAGCGTATTACCTTTCTTAAACAAGTTACCTATCAACTATCCCTTAAAAATGTAACACCTGTTCAAGCGCGCGTAGAAAAGTACCAACCTGAAAAACCATTTGATGGTGTATTAAGTAAAGCATTTTCTTCACTTAATGATATGGTTACTTGGTGTGACCATTTAGTCACTAAAGATCATGGAAAGTTCTTAGCATTAAAAGGACAGTATCCAACAGACGAAATTGACAATTTACCTAACAACGTAACAATGATAAAAAGTCATACTATAATTGTTCCTCAATTAAATGCTGAAAGACACTTAATTGAATTAGTTAAAATACAATAAAATATTGTAAACGAGAATATTCGAGGGAATTGTGGGAAAAATAATTGCTGTAGCTAATCAGAAAGGTGGAGTTGGTAAAACAACAACTTCAGTTAACTTAGCTGCGTCCTTGGCTGCGACGAAAAGAAAAGTATTACTTATTGATCTTGATCCACAAGGTAATGCCTCTATGGCAAGTGGTATCGATAAATATGATGCTCCAGCGACATGTTACGAATTACTCGTTGAAGAAAAACCTTTTGAAGAAGTTGTTATTAAAGAAACAACAGGTCTTTATCACCTTATTGCGGCTAATGCTGACGTAACAGCTGTTGAAATTAAACTCATGGAAGTTTATTCAAGAGAGCAACGTTTAAAAAGAGCATTAGCTAAAGTCAGAAATGACTATGAATACATTATTATTGACTGCCCTCCTTCATTAAACATGCTAACGGTTAATGCAATGACAGCTGCCGATTCAGTTTTAGTGCCTATGCAATGTGAATACTATGCATTAGAAGGACTAACAGCATTAATGGATACTATTTCACAACTCACATCTGTGGTTAATGGAAGCCTTCATATAGAAGGTATTCTACGTACCATGTATGATCCAAGAAATCGCTTAGCAAATGATGTATCTGAACAGCTTAAGCGTCACTTTGGAGACAAAGTTTATAGAACGGTGATCCCAAGAAACGTGCGTTTAGCTGAAGCCCCAAGTTTTGGCTCACCAGCAATGTATTACGATAAATCGTCAACAGGCGCTAAAGCATATTTAGCATTAGCTGGTGAAATACTTCGTAAAAATGAAAAAAAAGCTAACAAAGAAACCGTAACAAGTTAACATTCAAGGAAAACTATGAGTCCAACTAAACGCAGAGGACTAGGCCGAGGTCTAGATGCCCTTTTAACATCAGTACCTAAAGACTCATCTGATAATTCTTCAGCGGATTCAGAACAAAGCGAACTTCAAAAACTTCCTATCGAGCAATTAAAGCCTGGTAAATATCAGCCTCGAAAAGATATGTCGAATGACGCGTTAATTGAGTTAGCTAATTCAATTAAATCTCAAGGGATTATTCAGCCTATTGTTGTTCGTCAAACAGACAATGAAGAATATGAAATTATTGCTGGTGAAAGACGTTGGCGAGCAGCTCAAATCGCAGGCTTAGATCGAGTTCCTTGTTTAATCAAAAATGTGCCTGATGAATCTGCTGTAGCAATCGCACTGATTGAGAATATTCAACGTGAAGATTTAAATGCAATGGAAGAAGCTATTGCATTAGAACGTTTATTAATTGAATTTGAACTGACTCACCAAGAAGTAGCTGATGTTGTAGGTAAATCAAGAACAACAGTCAGTAACTTATTACGTTTGAATAATTTAAATAACGAAGTAAAAACATTTTTAGAACATGGCGATATAGAAATGGGCCATGCACGTGCTTTATTAGCGCTTGCTGATGAAGAACAAAATAATACAGCGCGAATTGTAGTTGCTAAAGAATTAACGGTGAGAGAAACCGAAGCCTTGATTAAAAAGTTACAAGAACCTGCTAAAGAAGAAAAAGCTAAAGAGATAGATCCAGATACACAATCTTTAGAGCAAAACTTATCAGAAAAAATAGGTTCACAAGTTTCTATTTCCCATAATAAAAAGGGTAAAGGTAAACTTGTTATTTCATATACAAATTTAGAAGAGCTTGATGGCATAATCTCAAAATTTGGTACTTAATGAAAACTTTTATAGTGCATTACAAGTAAGCAATAAAAAAAAAGAAATGTTTTGCACAATAATAGAGCTAGATAAGCCCTATTTTGTTGCAATAAAAGAGTAATTAAGTATACTTGCGCAGACTTTTTAAATTTAAAGTAATTACTTTAAATGTTTACGTGAACTACGAATGTTTTAGTAGGAGTTGTAGTGAGCTTTTTTGTACAAAATGAGCTAGCTAAAATAGGGCTACGAATAGCATTCAAGCAAATATTCATTACTTGTATTTTGGTAATGAGCTTCACGGTCGGTATTTATATTATATGGGACATGAATTCTGCCAAATCAGCCTTAATAGGTGGTTTGATTGGAATTATACCTAATATAATTTTTGCACTAAAAGCATTCAGATATGCAGGTGCACGCTCTGCTAAGAAAGTAGTTGAATCTTTCTTTAGTGGTGTAAAAATAAAGATGGTATTAACGGCTATTTTATTTTCACTAACTTTTAAGTTTATAGTGATACAGCCACTGCCTTTATTTGGCATGTTTTGTTTAGTAATGGTTATGCCGTTGCTACAACCAATTATCAATAAAGAATAATTGGGATAGTTTTTTTAAACTTTAATCATTAGGGTAATTTAATATGGCTTCAGGTGCTGAAATAACCAGCCAAGAATATATTAAACATCATTTGCAAAATCTAACAGTGGGCGAAGGCTTTTGGGCTGTTCACATAGATACGCTAGGATGGTCAATATTTCTCGGTATCGTTTTTCTCTACATTTTTCGTTCGGTTGCTAAAAAAGCAAATACGGGCGTACCAGGAAAACTGCAATGTGCAGTAGAAATGGTAGTAGAATTTGTAGATGACAGTGTAAAAAGTACGTTTCATGGTAAAAACCCAGTTATTGCGCCTTTAGCATTAACTATATTTGTTTGGGTATTACTAATGAACGCAATGGATTGGGTTCCAGTTGACCTTATTCCTCGTATTTTTGAGTTGTTTGGCGTTCATTACATGAAAGCTGTACCTACAACAGATCCAAATATGACTTTTGCTTTAGCATTAGGTGTGTTTTTCCTTATTATTTACTATTCAATCAAAGTTAAAGGTGTTGGCGGATTCATTAAAGAATTAACTACTCAGCCTTTTGGTCACTGGTCTTTATACCCAGTAAACTTTGTACTTGAAATGGTTACCTTATTAGCTCGTCCATTATCATTAGCGTTACGTTTATTCGGTAACTTATATGCGGGTGAGTTGATATTCTTGCTAATTGCGACAATTGGTTTATTCCAATTGCCAGTACACTTTTTATGGGCTGCTTTCCATTTATTGGTTATCCCATTACAAGCGTTTATTTTTATGATGCTAACTATTCTTTACTTAAGTTTAGCGCATGAAGATCACTAACTCTTCGGGACTGAGTTAGAACGACACTAGTCGGGCCGAAGGGTTTAGGGCAGGAAGCCCGTAAAACAAATTACAAATTTCAACTTTAAACTTTAACTTAAATAATCGGAGATAAATATGTTATATATCGCTGTTGCTTTACTAATCGGTCTAGGTGCTTTAGGTACTGCTATCGGTTTTGGTATACTTGGTGGCAAATTCTTAGAATCTGCAGCTCGTCAACCTGAATTAGCACCACAACTTCAAGTGAAAATGTTCATCGTAGCAGGTCTTATTGATGCTATCGCAATGATCGGTGTTGCTATCGGCTTATACCTATTATTCGCAGTTGGTGCTTAATTTTTCTTTAAGTTTTTTTTACGCGAATTAAAATAGGAGATACATAAATGAATCTTAATATGACCTTAGTTGGTGAATTAATCGCATTTATCGTATTTGTAATTTTTTGTATGAAGTTTGTATGGCCACCACTTATTGGTGCTATAGAAGCGCGTCAAGCAATTATTGCTGACGGACTTGCTGCTTCAGATCGTGCTGCGAAAGAACTTGAGCTTGCTCAAGGGAAAGCAACAGCACAACTAAAAGAAGCGAAAGCTCAAGCTGCTGAGATTGTTGAAGCTGCGAAGAAGCGTGAAGTTCTTATAGTAGAAGAAGCTGCAGTTAAAGCCCAAGCTGAGAAAGAAAAAATCTTAGCAGCAGGACATGCAGAAATAGAAACAGAACGTAATCAAGCAAAAGAAGAACTTCGTCAACAGGTTGCAGTTTTAGCTGTAGCTGGCGCAGAGAAAATTCTTGAGCGTTCAATCGATGCCGCTGCACATAGCGACATTTTAGATAAACTTGTAGCTGAACTTTAAGAGGGATAGAGCTTATGTCTGAATTGACTACCGTTGCTCGTCCCTACGCTAAAGCAGCGTTCGATTTTGCTGTTGAAGCAAATACAATTGATACATGGTTATCCATGTTAGTATTTGCTGCAGAAGTTTCTGAAAATGAAACGATTAAAACCTACCTTTCAGGTGGTGTTTCTGCTGATCAGGCCACAGACTTATTTTTAAAAGTTTGTGAAGATCAACTAGACAGTAAAGGCCAAAACTTAATTAAAGTAATGGCTGAAAATGAACGTTTGTTGGTACTACCACAAGTTCTTGTTCAATTTAGCGCTTTAAAAGCTGAATATGAAAAAGAAATTACTGTGGATGTAACATCTGCTGTTGAATTAGTAGCGGATCAAGTAACTACATTAAGTGCCGCGCTTGAAAAGCGTTTGGCTCGAAAAGTAAAGCTCAATTGTATTGTAGACGCGAACGTGGTTTCTGGCTTAATAATTAAAGCTGGTGACATGGTAATAGATGGTTCAGTACGAGGTAAACTGAGCCGCTTAGCAACAATAATGCAATCTTAACGGGGACAGAGCATGCAACTGAATTCCACTGAAATCGCCGAACTGATTAAAAATCGTATTGAAAAGTTTGACGTAGTTAGTGAAGCTCGTAACGAAGGTACTATCGTTTCTGTAACTGACGGTATCATTCGCATCCATGGCCTTGCAGATGTTATGCAAGGTGAGATGATAGAACTTCCTGGCAGCCGCTTCGCAATAGCGTTAAACCTAGACCGAGATTCGGTAGGTGCGGTAGTTATGGGCCCATATGCGGACCTAGCTGAAGGCGTAAAAGTTAAAAGTACTGGCCGTATTTTGGAAGTACCAGTAGGACGTGGCTTATTAGGCCGTGTTGTTAACACATTAGGTGAACCTATTGACGGAAAAGGACCTATCGAAAACGATGGTTTCTCTCCTGTTGAAGTAATGGCACCAGGTGTTATCGAACGTAAGTCTGTTGACGAACCTGTACAAACAGGTATTAAGTCAATTGATGCAATGATTCCTATCGGTCGTGGTCAACGTGAACTTATCATTGGTGACCGCCAAATCGGTAAATCTGCGATTGCACTAGATGCAATCATCAATCAGAAAAACACTGGTATCAAGTGTGTATACGTAGCAATCGGTCAGAAAGCATCTACTGTAGCGAACTTAGTTCGTTCATTAGAAGAGCACGGCGCGTTAGATAATACTATCGTTGTTGTTGCTGGTGCATCTGAAGCTGCTGCTTTACAGTACTTATCAGCTTACTCTGGTTGTACTATGGGTGAATACTTCCGTGACCGCGGTGAAGATGCGTTAATCGTATATGATGATTTGTCAAAGCAAGCAGTTGCTTACCGTCAAATTTCATTACTATTACGTCGTCCGCCAGGTCGTGAAGCTTACCCAGGTGACGTATTCTATCTTCACTCACGCTTATTAGAACGTGCTGCTCGTGTAAACGAAGCTTACGTTGAGAAATTCACTAATGGTGCAGTTAAAGGCAAAACAGGCTCTTTAACAGCTTTACCAATTATTGAAACTCAAGCGGGTGATGTTTCGGCATTCGTACCAACTAACGTTATTTCAATTACCGATGGTCAGATCTTCTTAGAATCTAACCTATTTAACTCAGGTATTCGTCCTGCTGTTAACGCTGGTATCTCTGTATCTCGTGTTGGTGGTGCTGCGCAAACGAAAATCATCAAGAAACTTGGTGGTGGTATCCGTTTAGCACTTGCACAATATGCTGAATTAGCCGCATTTGCTCAATTCGCATCTGATTTAGATGACGCGACTCGTGCTCAATTAGAGCATGGACAACGTGTTACTGAATTGATGAAGCAAAAGCAATACAGCCCATTATCAATTGCTGAAACAGCAGTATCTTTATTTGCCGCAGAAAAAGGTTATTTAAACGATGTTGCTATTGAAAAAGTAGTTGATTTTGAAGATGCACTTCGTTCATACGTGAACAGTGATCACGCTGAACTTATGGCTACTATCAACGTGAAGGGTGACTATAACAAAGATATCGAAGCTGGTTTGGCTAAAGCTATTGAAGCTTTTAAAGCTACCCAAACTTGGTAATTTAGTTAACCTTTTCGCGGAGAATAAGTCATGGCTGGTGGTAAAGAGATTAAATCAAAGATCGGAAGTGTAAAAAATACACAGAAGATCACCAGCGCAATGGAAATGGTTGCAGCTAGTAAAATGCGCAGAGCGCAAGATAGCATGGCTGCATCTCGTCCATACGCTGAAAATATGCGAAATGTGATCGGTCACATCGCGCTTGGTAATTTAGAGTTCAACCATCCTTATATGGTTGAACGCGAAGTTAAGCGCGTAGGTTATATCGTTGTATCAACAGACCGTGGTTTGTGTGGTGGTTTAAATATTAATTTATTTAAAAAAGTACTTGTTGATGCTGGTAAACAGCAATCAGCGGGCGCAGAAGTTGAATTTGCAGTTGTTGGCTCTAAAGCTACAGCGTTTTTCAACAATATGGGCTCTAAAGTCACTTCACAAATTTCAGGTTTAGGTGATAACCCTTCACTTACCGATTTAATCGGTAGTGTGAAAGTTATGTTAAATGCCTACGATAATGGTGATATAGATAAGTTGTTTGTTGTGTATAACAAGTTTGTTAACACAATGACGCAGAAACCGACGATCGATCAACTTTTACCTTTGCCTAAGTCAGATGATGACGCAATTAAGCATCGCTGGGATTATATATACGAACCAGATGCTCAAGCATTGCTTGAACAACTATTAGTTCGTTATACAGAATCTCAAGTATATCAAGGTGTGGTTGAAAACCTCGCATGTGAACAAGCCGCTCGTATGGTTGCAATGAAAGCTGCAACAGATAATGCGGGTGACTTAATTGATGATTTACAATTGGTATATAACAAAGCTCGTCAAGCAAGTATTACTCAAGAATTGGGTGAGATTTGTGCAGGTGCAGCAGCGGTATAAGCAAAGGTTCTTTGTTTATTTTATTAGTAAATAAGAGCACTAGATTAGAGGATTAAACATGAGTACAGGTAAAGTCGTCCAAATCATTGGCGCAGTTGTGGATGTAGAATTCCCACAAGATGCTGTACCTCAGGTATATGACGCGTTAAATATAACCGAAGGCAACTTAAGTGGCTTAGTACTAGAAGTACAACAGCAACTTGGTGGTGGTGTAGTTCGTACTATCGCTATGGGTTCTTCAGATGGTTTGCGTCGTGGTCTGAACGTAGTAAACACAGGTAATAACATCCAAGTTCCAGTTGGTACTGCAACTTTGGGTCGCATTATGAACGTATTGGGTGAGCCTATCGATGAAGCTGGCCCAATCGGCGAAGAAGAAAAATGGTCAATTCACCGTCAAGCGCCAGCGTATGCTGACCAAGCGATGTCTAATGAACTATTAGAAACTGGTATCAAAGTAATCGATTTAGTTTGTCCATTCGCTAAGGGTGGTAAAGTAGGTTTATTCGGTGGTGCTGGTGTTGGTAAAACCGTTAACATGATGGAACTTATTCGTAACATCGCGATCGAGCATAGCGGCTACTCAGTATTTGCTGGTGTAGGTGAGCGTACTCGTGAAGGTAACGATTTCTACCATGAAATGAACGATTCAAACGTACTTGATAAAGTATCGTTAGTTTACGGCCAAATGAACGAGCCTCCAGGAAACCGTTTACGCGTAGCGTTTACTGGTTTGACTATGGCTGAAAAATTCCGTGACGAAGGTCGTGACGTATTATTTTTCGTAGATAACATCTACCGTTATACTCTTGCTGGTACTGAAGTATCTGCATTGTTAGGTCGTATGCCATCAGCCGTTGGTTACCAACCAACACTTGCTGAAGAAATGGGTGTTCTTCAAGAGCGTATTACGTCAACGAAGAAAGGTTCAATCACTTCAATCCAAGCGGTATACGTACCTGCGGATGATTTAACCGATCCATCGCCAGCTACAACGTTTGCTCATTTAGATGCAACTGTTGTACTTTCTCGTGACATCGCATCGCAAGGTATCTACCCTGCTATCGATCCACTAGATTCTACTTCGCGTCAATTAGACCCGTTAGTAGTAGGTGCTGAGCATTACGAAACAGCTCGTGGCGTTCAATCTACATTACAACGTTACAAAGAACTTAAAGATATCATTGCTATCTTAGGTATGGATGAGTTATCTGAAGAAGACAAGCTTGCGGTAAACCGCGCTCGTAAAATTCAACGTTTCTTATCACAACCATTCTTTGTTGCTGAAGTATTCACAGGTTCTCCTGGTAAGTATGTATCACTTAAAGACACTATTAGTGGCTTTAAAGGATTACTTGCTGGTGAATTTGATGATTTACCTGAGCAAGCTTTCTACATGGTTGGTTCTATTGAAGAAGCAACTGAAAAAGCTAAAAACATGTAATGAAGGCTGGCGACTAACTGTTTAAGTATAATACTTAACAATCTAGTCGCCCATTTGGAGGTCAACATGGCAATACTTTCTGTAAATCTTAATGTTGTAAGTGCTGAAGAAAGCTTATTTTCTGGTAGCATTGAATCATTACAGATCACAGGTAGCGAAGGTGAATTAGGTATTATGCCTGGTCACGCACCTTTGCTGACCTCACTAAAACCTGGTATGGCAAGAATCGTTAAGAAAGGTGGTGAAGAAGAAATCATCTACTTATCTGGCGGTATGCTTGAGGTTCAGCCAAATAACGTTACTGTACTAGCTGATTCAGCTGTACGTGGCGGTGACTTGGATGAAGAAGCCGCATTACAAGCTAAAGAAAGAGCAGAAAAGCACTTAAATGATCATGGCGGCGACGTCGATTATGCTGAAGCTGCATCTGAATTAGCTCGCGCTGTGGCGCAATTACGTGTAATTCAGGCTTCAAGCAAATAACAGTTTAAGCTTACACAGTAAGTTTTAGTGATACAAAAAGCGACCTTTACGATAAGTAAGTGGTCGTTTTTTTTATGGAAAAATAGTTACAATACATAAGTAATATATCTTCAATCAGATAATGGAAATCAAAATGTCACTTTCAGTCGTAATATTAGCCGCGGGTAAAGGTACTCGTATGCGTTCTTCTTTACCAAAAGTTTTGCACCCTATTGCAAACAAACCTATGGTAAATCATGTTATTGATGCAGCAAGACAAGTTAATGCTGAAAATACCTATTTAGTTTATGGTTTTGGTGGCGAAGTATTAAAAGAAAAAGTACTTGGCGACGATCTGACTTTTGTTGAGCAAAAAGAACAATTAGGTACAGGACATGCTGTAGATATGGCATCACCTTACTTGAAAGACGATGAAGATGTATTAGTACTTTACGGTGATGTTCCTCTAACTAAAGTATCAACCTTAAATAGACTACTTGCAGCTAAACCAGCTAACGGAATGTCATTATTAACCGTTCACCTTGCTAATCCTAATGGGTACGGTCGTATTATGCGTGAAGTATCTACTGACAATAACGGAACTGTAGTAGGTATTGTTGAACAAAAAGATGCAAGTGTAGAACAGTTACTCCTCAACGAGTGTAATACCGGTATTTTGCTTGCTAATGGTGGCGATTTAAAAAGGTGGCTATCAAACTTGTCAAACGATAATGCTCAAGGTGAATATTACCTCACTGATATTATCGCAGCTGCACATAAAGAAGGTAAAGAAATAGCTACAGCGCATCCTGATAGTGAAATTGAAGTCGAAGGTGCGAACAACCGAGTTCAACTTGCATCATTAGAAAGAGCTTATCAGTACAGACAAGCTGAAGCGCTAATGATTGCTGGTGCAAGTATACTTGATCCAAATCGTATCGATATTCGTGGTGAAGTTACAGTAGGTCAAGAAATTACTATTGATGTTAACTGTATTTTCGAAGGTAAAGTGTCTATTGCTGATGGTGCAACAATTGGGGCTAACTGTATAATTATTGACAGTGAAATAGGTGAAAATGCGATAATTAAACCTAACTCGATTATTGAAGGCGCGGTTATAGGTGAAAATGCTTCAGCAGGACCATTTGCCAGAATTCGTCCAGGTTCAGTGCTTAAAGCAGATTCGCATGTAGGTAACTTTGTTGAAATGAAAAAAACCATATTAGGTAAAGGCTCTAAAGCAGGACACTTAACTTACTTAGGTGATACTGAAATAGGCGAAAATTCTAATATAGGTGCTGGTACCATTACGTGTAATTATGATGGTGTAAATAAATTTAAAACGATTATTGGCGACAACGCCTTTATCGGATCAAATGCATCTATAGTTGCCCCTGTTACGATCGGAAATATGGCGACAACGGCTGCAGGATCGACTATTGTAAAAAATGTAGAAGATAATGAGCTAGCTGTAGCTCGTGGTAAACAACGTAATATAGAAGGTTGGAGCAGACCAACTAAAAAATAACTATAAGCTTAAGTAAACACATATTATTTCAAAAAAGAGCAACACTTAAGTTGCTCTTTTTTTTGCTTTATTGATATCCTTTCGGTTTAGGGTATAATTCTTTCGAATCGAAACTTGGGGGGAAGTATTTTGTCAAAACGTAATACACAACAACGACGACATACAATCATTACATTACTGAACTCACAAGGTGAGGTAGGGGTTGATGAATTAGCTAAACGGTTTGATACGTCAGAAGTGACTATCAGAAAAGATTTAGCAATTTTAGAAAATAGTGGCTTATTACTCCGTAGATATGGTGGAGCAGTTCCCTTACCTAAAGAAATTACCGAAACTAAGAATGAAAATCTTTCTCAACGTAAGATATTAATAGCGCAAAAAGCAGCAATGATGATCAACGATCATAATCGTATTATTATTGATAGTGGTCATACAACGTCAGCACTTGTTACAGAGCTAAATAACAAGAAAGGCTTGGTGGTAATGACCAACTCTTTAGCTATAGCAAACAAGCTACAAACATTAGAAAATGAACCAACATTATTGATGACCGGTGGAACATGGGATACTCATTCTGAATCGTTTCAAGGGCAGGTAGCGGAAAACTCATTAAGATCTTATGATTTTGACCAATTATTTATTGGTGCTGATGGTATTGATTTAGAAAGAGGAACAACAACCTTCAACGAGTTAATTGGGTTATCTCGTGTGATGGCTGAGGTTTCAAGAGAAGTTATAGTAATGGTTGAATCTGACAAGTTTAATAGAAAAATACCCAATGTCGAAATACCGATGAACCAAATACATACTGTAGTAACAGATAATGAATTATCTGAAGAAAACAGAAAAAAAATTATTGATCAAGGCATAAATTTAATTATAGCCGATTAAAAATATACATTATTAAGGAAAAGTTATGTGTGGAATAGTAGGTGCAGTTGCACAACGTGATGTAGTAGATATATTAGTAGAAGGTTTGCGTCGATTAGAATACCGAGGATATGACTCTGCAGGTGTTGCTATTATTGGAGACGATAATAAAATAAATCGTGTACGTCGTTTAGGTAAAGTACAAGAGTTGGCAGATGCTGTTCAACTTAATCCATTAACAGGCGGTACTGGTATTGCTCACACTCGTTGGGCTACTCATGGTGCGCCAAGTGAAATTAATGCTCATCCACATGTATCTAGCGATAACATTGCTGTAGTACATAACGGCATTATCGAAAATCATGAAGAACTTAGAGCCAGACTTACAGGCTTAGGCTACGTATTTGTTTCTGAAACTGATACCGAAGTTATTGCACATCTTGTTCACCACGAATTAAAAACAGCTTCTAGTTTGCGTGAAGCTGTTCAAACAACAGTAAAGCAGCTTGAAGGTGCTTACGGCACAGTAGTATTAGATACTAACGATAAAGATCGTGTTGTTGTTGCTCGTTCAGGTAGCCCATTAGTTATTGGTTACGGTGTTGGCGAGAATTTTATCGCATCAGACATGATGGCGTTATTGCCTGTTACACGTAAATTCTCATTTTTAGAAGAAGGCGACGTTGCTGAAATCACACGTTTTGAAGTTAATATCTTTGATACAAATGGTCAGTCTGTTGAGCGCGAAGCAAAAGAATCTGAAGTAAGTCATGATGCTGGCGATAAAGGCGAATATCGTCATTACATGCTCAAAGAAACTTATGAACAACCAACAGCAATAAGAAATACGCTTGAAGGTCGTTTTACTGAAAACACGATCCAGACAGACGCTTTTGGTAAAAATGCAGACGAAATATTTAAAAATATAGAACACGTTCAAATCATCGCCTGTGGTACAAGTTATCACTCAGGTATGGTTGCACGTTACTGGTTAGAGTCATTAGCAGGCGTTTCATGTAATATCGAAATTGCGAGCGAATTTAGATACCGTAAATCGCATGTACCTAAAAATGCATTATTAGTTACTATCTCTCAATCGGGTGAAACGGCAGATACGCTAGCGGCACTTCGTTTAGCTAAAGAGATTGGTTATAAATCAAGTTTAAGTATTTGTAACGTACCAGGCTCATCTTTAGTACGTGAATCAGACTTAGCCTTTATGACTAAAGCAGGTGTCGAAATAGGCGTAGCATCAACCAAAGCTTTCACAACTCAGTTAGTTGGCTTATTAATGATGACTATAGCCATTGGTTCGCATCACGGCATGAGCTTAGAAACTCAAGCTGAAATTACCAATTCACTACAAAAATTACCAAATAAATTAGAAGAAGTACTCGCGTTAGCTGGGTCTATTGAAGATTTAGCGGAAGATTTTGCTGATAAACACCATTCATTATTTTTAGGTCGAGGTGATCAATACCCGATTGCAATGGAAGGCGCTTTAAAGCTTAAAGAAATTTCTTATATTCATGCTGAAGCGTATGCAGCTGGCGAGTTAAAACATGGTCCATTAGCCTTGATTGATGCTGAAATGCCAGTAATTGTTGTAGCACCTAAAAATGATTTAATTGAAAAATTAAAATCAAACGTAGAAGAAGTAAGAGCGCGTGGTGGTTTAATGTATGTGTTTGCTGACGTAGATGCTAAATTTGAAAGCGACGACACAATGAAAGTCATCAACGTACCTCATTGTGATGACATCATAGCACCAATCGTTTACACACTACCTTTACAGTTACTTTCATACTATGTAGCTATTATTAAAGGTACTGATGTTGATCAACCTCGTAACTTGGCAAAAAGTGTTACGGTTGAATAATTAGTTACTACTTCAGAATATAAGTTGTCGGAGAGTGATAAGTCTCAACATAAGCTAAAGCATAACTATATTGCATTGGCGACTGAGAAAAGTGTTGAGGCTTCGATTTGATATTACAACAATATAAAGTAGCTTAGATGAAATGAGGATTGCTCTTTAATCGAGTACGAGTAATCTTCAATTATACCAAGTTGATTAATTAACTGCTCATTACTTAATGGCTAAAATTAATAACAACGGTAAAGTAGTAATAGCTCAGTATAAACTAAAATGTTTCTGCAACTTCCGATCTAGCCAAAATGGCTCTTGCGTGAATTCGTACAGGCTCATCCACCATTTCACCGTCAACTGAAATTGCACCATCGCCTGAAGATACTATTTTTTTCGCCCAAATAATTTCAGCTTTTGAAGGCAGAAATGCACGCTTAACCTCTCCAATTTGTTTAGGGTGTATACACAATTTCCCAGTGAAACCTAGATTTTTTGCATGAACACTATCATCGAAACTAATGTTTAGATCATCAAGTGCTGTTGTTACACCATCAATAGGAGCCGCGATTCCAGCGAGTCGAGATGCCATTATCAATTCAGACCGTATCGGTAGAAGAATCTCACGCAAATGAGCGCAACCGAGGTCAGCACAAAAGTCCACTGAACCAAAAGCAATTCGTTTAACCCCTTTTGTTGCCGCAATGTTTCCAGCATTTGAAACCCCAAGTGCTGTTTCAATGAGTGCGATAATTGGAATATTTCCCCCCATAGCTTCAAATACACTTTTTACCTGCTGAGGATCTTCAGCTTTGGGAAGCATAACCGCTGCAATAGGAAGTTGGCTAACTGCTTGTAAATCTTCGATGTGCCACGATGAGCCCTCAGAATTTACCCGAACAATAACTGGAAGATCAGTAAAGTCACAAGTAAGTGTCTTACGAGCGTATTCTTTTGCATCAGCAGCTACGGCATCTTCAAGGTCAAGGATGATCGAATCTGCACCAGAAACAGCAGCCTTACCAAAACGTTCAGGTCGGTTTGCTGGTACAAAAAGAGGAGTAACAATATTTTCAATATTTAACATTAAGTGGCTTCCTCGTAAAAAGAATTATGTGCCCAATTACAGCAAGGCGTAGGTTATCGTGCATTATAAAAACAGAAGTTTACTTAATAGGTTTATCTCTCTGGCTTTTTTAACGCAGGAACAGAACCGTAATTACGCTGTTCTCCCACAAATATAGCTGCAGGTGCAGGATAAGATACAGGACCATTTGGAGAATCGACTGTGATCCGACGTAAATGAGGATGATTTGATAGTCCGCCCATATCATTTACTGAAGCAAAAGCGACATCAGCATTATCGAGTAAAACTTCTGCTTCATCTTTAGATAAAGTTGCAAATCGAGCAGCAACAATTCCGTCTGTTTGCTCTCTAATGCCTACACGATCAACATTAGTTGCAAAGCGTGAATCTTTACCAAGTGAAGCATCACCAATAAATTCAGCACAAAGCTTGACCCATTCTCTATCGCTCTGAATAGAGATCAAAATTTGTTGACCATCTTTAGTATCAAAAACACCGTAAGGAGAAATTGATGGGTGAGCCATACCAACACGCTTTGGCGGTTTTCCGCCTTCAAAATGAAGCAGAGGTACAGTGAGCCAGTCGGCCATAACATCAAACATAGAAACTGATATCTGAGCTCCTTTACCGGTTATTCCACGACCAATTAAAGCTTCCAAAATAGCTGCATGTGCAGCTGCACCAGTAGCAATATCAACAACAGAAGTGCCAACACGAGCGGCTTGATCGGGTCCGCCAGTAATAGAACAAAGACCTGACTCTGCTTGAATTAAAAGATCATAAGCTTTTCGATGTGCCATTGGCCCTTCTTCACCATAGCCACTAATAGAACAAACAATCAGTTTAGGATAATCACGTTTAAGCATCTCGAAATCGAAGCCTAACCTGGCTAATGAACCCGGTTTAAGATTTTGAACAAGAACATCAGCTTCAGATAAAAGATTCGTTAGATCGTCTTTTCCTTCAGGGGTAGTTAGATCAACAGTGAAAGTGTCTTTGCCGCGATTAAGCCATACAAAATAGCTGCTCTGACCCGCTGCAACCGTGTCATATCCACGAGCAAAATCTCCAGCTGGTCGTTCAATTTTTATTACCTGGGCGCCAGCGTCGGCAAGGCGAGAAGTAGCAAAAGGAGCTGCAACAGCTTGCTCTATAGCTAATACTTTTAGACCTGCCAGTGGAAGGTTCGATTCTTTAGGGTTTTCCTGCGCGTTGAATTTCATGTTCATTATTCCCTAATTAAGTTTTGTGGGCGTCGGCTTGAGCTTCTGGCATAGCGGCACGAAAACTATCAAGTGCTAAGCACGCAGCCTCTATCCGACAAATCGTTGGAAAAGAAGACAAATCCACATCGAATCGGCGCGCATTATATACCTGAGGTACTAATAAAACGTCTGCTAGAGTCGGTGTATCGCCATGGCAAAATATTCCAGTTTTCGTAGAACGAGTTAATAGCTCTTCTAGTGCAGGAAAACCTTTCTCAATAGTGTTGCGATACCAAATAACTTTATTGTCTGGATCAACTTTCATATCATTAATTAGATAATTTAGAACATTAAGGTTATTAATAGGGTGAATGTCGCAAGCTATAACTTGAGATAATGCTCGCACTCGAGCCCTATCTACTGGCTCTGAAGGGAGTAGTGGTGGCTCCGGGTAAGTTTCATCTAGGTATTCAAGGATAGCTAAAGACTGAGTTAGAATTGTTCCATCATCCAACTCCATTGAAGGTACCTGACGTTGAGGGTTTACCTTTGCATAATTTTCTTTAAGCTGCTCACCACCATCTCTAAGTAAGTGAACTGGAACACTTTCATAAGGTTGACCTTTCAAGCTAAGACCAATACGTACTCGATAAGCAGCAGACGAACGCCAATATGTATATAGTTTCATAGATAATCTCTCTTATTTTATTGTGGTTTGGTCAGATGGATTCAATTTTATACCTTCAGCATTAAGGCGAACTTTTTCCATTAACCTAATTAATGTTTCACGCTCATCCTCTGATAATCCATCGAGTGCTTGTTTTTCTACATCACGTACAATTGGGATCAGCTCGGTCATCGCCTTTTTTCCTTTAGGCGTTAAATTTAAGAGTACCGCTCTGCGATCTGTTGGGTCTTCGTGTCGTTCTAAATATTTACGTTTTTCAAGATCTGCAACACCTCTAGAAACATTAACTTTAGCCATACTGGAATGTTTAACCACATCTTTTGCCGTTACGTGTTTATGTTCGTTAAGCACAACTAAAACTCGCCATTCGTGAACAGAAAGCCCATGAGACATAGCATAAGCTTCTCGAACCTTGCTACTTATTGATGTGTAGTAAACTCTTACCTGATAAGGAAAAAAATCACTAAAAATGAATTCTTTTATTTGTTTGTTCATTGCAATATTGGCTCTCATTTTTCATTAAAGACCTTGTTGATATAAGCAAATGTTATTCAAAAAAACTGTCTTAATAAGTTATATCCAAGTATGGGGTCGTTAAATAAAACTAAATTTGGTTTCATATGGAACTAGTTTAATGGAGGGTGAATAAATTGCAAGAAATTATTAATATTCAAATAAAGCACAATAAAATGAGTTATTAGAGTAATAATTCCATCATAATTAATTTTTAATTAATATATTGAAAAATCACAAGGATAAATATTAATATATTGACATAGTTCCATTTGTAACTAATAATCCGTGAGTGTTTATAGCATGGCATTATGCTCATAGTCAGCTAAAAAAACTTGATGTCGTTAAGTGGGAGATAATCGAGTCGTGGTATAAAAACAAGCGAGATCCTTAGCATAGCTGTGGGATGCGTGATAAATAATTAAGTTTATAAAGGAATCTACACATGAAACTAGCAACGTTAAAAAACGATACACGAGATGGCCAACTAGTTGTTGTATCGCGTGATTTAAGTCAGTGTATTACAGTACCTAATATAGCGAGTTCGCTGCAGCAAGCTCTTGATGATTGGAGTACAACAGAACCGTTACTTAATGCTGTCTACCTTGATCTAAATAATGGTAGTTTAGAGTCTCTGCCTTTTAATCAGTCTGATTGTACTGCACCACTACCTCGCGCCTACCATTGGGCCGATGGATCAGCTTACGTTAACCACGTTGAGCTAGTCCGTAAAGCACGAAATGCTGTATTACCAGAAAGCTTTTGGACAGAACCTTTAATTTACCAAGGTGGTTCAGACGTATTCCTTGCACCGCACGATGATATTCCACTAGAGGATGAGTCTTGGGGTATGGATCTTGAGGGTGAAGTTGCTGTTATAACTGATGATGTAAAAATGGGAACTAAGCCTGAAGACGCGGCAGATAAAATCAAATTAATAATGCTGGTTAATGATGTAACGCTTCGTAACGAAGTACCTGCAGAATTAGCTAAAGGGTTTGGTTTCTATCAAGCTAAACCTTTCGGTACATTTTCACCTATTGCAGTAACGCCTGATGAGTTGGGTGATGCATGGCATGGAGGAAAACTGCATTTGCCATTGCTTGTTACTATTAATGGTGAGCTATTTGGTAAGGCTAACGCTGGCGTAGATATGACCTTTGATTTTTCGACCATTATATCTCATGCGGCTAAAACCCGTCCTTTAGGGGCTGGAACTATTGTTGGATCAGGCACAGTATCGAACAAACAAAATGGTGGCCCTGGTAAGCCTGTTCCAGAGGGTGGGTTAGGTTATTCTTGTTTAGGCGAAATACGTATGATTGAAACCATTCAGCATGGTAAACCAAGCACGCCTTTCTTACGATTTGGCGATCATGTGCGTATAGAAATGAACGATGCAAAAGATTGTTCAATCTTCGGTACCATCGAGCAGACAGTTGTTAAGTTTGATAAATAATTAAAAACTCAATCCCGCTCATTACGGGCTGGATAGTGTTTAGAGTTGTCTAATAAGAAAAAATAGTGAGTAAAGTACAATAACTCTGAAACGTTAGCCTTTCAGGCCAAAAAGTTTGCGATATTTACTTATAAACAAATCCTTACCTTTGATAACACTCGTTACCCAATCTCCAAAGGTTGCAATAACAAGAAATGAATTACCTTTATTTGGTCCTAGTGGTAAAAATAAAGGTGCTTTTCCTGTTGCCCAAGGGGAGTAAGGTTTAATTTGATCTAGTGTCTTTCCTTTCACTTGTTCTTTTAGCATTTTGGTAAGCCATGGTACTTGTCGACTAACAGCAACAATCGTCATAGTATCTCCGTTACTTGCAACATCACCTGCAGCAAATACATTACTAAATGTGGATGGGCGTAAGTATCTATCAACTTTAACACGATCCATTTTATCTTTTGTAATGCTAGGTAACCCGTTAAGTACAGCTGAAACAGCACGTGAACCTATCGCAGGAATGACCAGATCAGCTATTAGTGTATTACCATCAGACAAACTAAGGGTACCAGAATAAGGAGTTGTTAAGCTTTCAAGGTTGTTCACTTTCACGCCTAACTTTATATCAACACCAGCGTCATTAAGTTTTGAGGTAAGGGAGGTTCCAAACTTAGCGGGCATTTGTGAAAATAGACTGGACTCACTAGAGATCAAGGTAACGTTTTTCTCTGGCATTGCATAACTAATTTCACCAGCCAGCTCTGTTCCAACAGTACCTGCGCCGACAATAACAACAGACGATGCTGCTTTTAATTTATCATGTAACCGCGTTACAACAGAACAAAAGTCATCGATGTTATCGCCTATAGGTTTGAAAGCAACTCCATTAGAAGATCCCGTTGCAATAACTATAAAGTCGGCAGCAATGTGTGTGTCATCCATTAACGTGACACCTTTTTCATCTACGCTAGTCACTTTTCCTTCTATTACTTTCCCTGTTGATAGGAGTAAGTCATAAGGCATTAATGCGCGCTCTAATAACGAAGGGTCTACAATGGCACGTATCATTGCTGGCGCATGAACGAAGAATTTACGTTGCTCTATGAGTGTAACGTCAAGATCATTCTCTAACGCTTTAGCTAACTCAACACCTAAATAGCCGCCACCGACTATTACAAGTTTATTTCTCATTTTTAAGACCTATTACTTTTTTGGATAAACAATTTCATGTAAGCCTTCTGACAGATAAGTTTGGCTGACGCCACTTCGAGTAACGATAAGCTCTTCTTTTGCTATATAACGATAAGCATCTTCTCCAGGAAGGAACTCACCTGGTTCAATCATTACTAAAGTTATAAGGTCTATATTGGCGATATAACTTAAATCACCTTTTGAACCTTTAAGCGTTAAGCTTTTCGAGAATGTATAACCCATAATATTTTCTGTCATTATGTCGTTAATGACAGCTGTGGCTTTTACATTCTCTGGATCTGTCATCGATTCAGAAGGAGATATTATGAGAGTTTCACTGTCAGTGACCAATGCACCTGCCTGAAGTATATTATCTTCAAAATCCATAATGACAGAGTAGTCGATGGAAATATCAGGTGAATGTATTTTCCCCCAATACCAATTTTTTACCATACCCGCTAGACTTTTTTCACCCCAATTATGATCGTGATAACCCTTTCCTTTTACTTTTATCGTTTTGCCATTTTTATAAAGTTCGCCTTCGATATGACCAGAAGGAACAGCTACTGTCCAAGGCATTGGTGTGTCGGTTCCTTCTGATGTATACGGGTGATTACCTTTATTTAAGGTTAACTTTGCACCATAACCGTCAATCATTGTAAAAATCTCGTAATGATCGCCACAGTCTTTACAATATTCTTCTTCACCAAATGTTACATCACACTTTACATCGCTAGTTGATACGTCTGTTTCCGTGTACTTCTTTATTCTAGATATTTCAGACTGACCTCTTGGATAAATGTTTAATCTAACAGAAGGTTGTCTTGGTTTTAGCCGAGTGTCATTTAAGGAGAACATTACAACGAGGAAGTCACCATTATCAAAATGAGCATCGAAGTACCACCACTCAAAATGTTCTTCTCTATTGGTGACAGGAAAGTCAATATGAGTTGCATCTGCTTTAACGTAATTAAGTATTTCATTCACCATTTAAAAACCTTTCAAGTATGTAATGTTGAGTGTATTCCATAGCCGTTTAGCAACATATTATTTTTACATGCTTATTAAACAGACCGCAATATATGCGGCCTTGTCATTTTTATCTAAAACTTAGACTTTGGTCGGTACACTAGATCAGCCTCATTGAGTTGTCGATTAACCCAATCTCGCCTTTCTTTAGTAATTTTCTTATCAAGCTTTTCAGCATAAGCTGGATTGTTCAACCGACGTGTACCTCGAATATAATTCTTTGGCGCAGTGACGAGCAAATAAACTAGCCCCCAAAATTTCGCTTTAGGAAGCTCTGCAACCTCATGTGTTTCGGGTGAAACAAAAAATGCAGTCATCGCTATGTTTGACTTGTATTCCCACCAACGCTTAAATCTCTCAAGACCTTTAAGATCTTTAGAAGGTTTAAAGCAATCCATGAAAGATTTACACAGTCGAATACCATCTGGATCATCTGTAGGTTCAGACAAAAGCATCATGTGGTACATGAGTCTCTGCCCCTCCTTTATCGTAGTAGGGAAGGTGACACCATCGAAGCTGTATCCCATCACATGTGACACATAGCGCCACAAATGTAACATAGCTTCAATTTCTTCATCGGTGGCTTTTCGGCCCAGCATACGGCTGGCTTTACCTAACACTAAAGCAGAAATAATCGGTGCACCCAGCAAACCCACTTGGTTGATTGGCATACCTAACTCTTCAGGGTCCCATTTTTCGCTACTAAAAACGGCACGTCGAATAAGAGTATGCAGCAAACGGACTCGAAGCGCTGTTTTCCAGCCTTCCCCAAATTTTTTCATGCCGCCCACTTCAGAAATTTCAGTCCAGAAGTTACAGGTTAACAAGAAACGTTTATATGCAGTATCATCTGAATATTGTCCTGTGGACATTAATGTACGTGAAATGTTACGAACGCGGTAACCGTCTAATGTAGCAATACCTTGAAATTGAAAACCATAAGAACCATAACCACGATAAGTTTTTGCACCGAGCTCTATTTTGTCCCAATCTAGCCATTCTGGATCTTCAGAGACCTCTTCCCAAATAGCTTTCAATTCAGGAGATGGGCTTTCAACGGCATCAATGCCACCCGTCAAAATTTGGTTGATTACTTCGTGCGGGTTCTCGCCGTCACGACGAATTTTAAGAATAGCAGCATCTGATAACGGGTCACCAGACCAGTTCGACATGCTCATTTTTTTCGCGAGTTCAGGATCATATTCAGGGATTTCCTTAAACAAAAGCTTCATGAGTTTGTCTACATTTTTCCGACCAGGATTCTCTTCAAATGGATATACAACCATGTCACTAGGAGGCGCTGTTCGCCCCTCTGCTATTGTTAACATTGCTTGGTCTATTGCAAGCTCTGCAGCAAGATCTTTTTCATCAAGTAATTTCATTAGTGTTGTTCTCCGATGCGAGCGATAACCGATTTTGATTCTAAATAACCACCAAGTCCTTCAGTGCCTAAATCACGTCCAACACCAGATTGACGGAAGCCTCCAGTTGGTACGCCTGCAGGGGGGAAAGCTGCACTATTTATAAACACCGTACCAACGCGCAAGTCACGTGCCGTTCGTTGAAGAGTCGCGTGGTTTGAACCGAAAATGGTTGCACACAAACCATAGTCAGATGCATTAGCTGCCTCGATGACTTCGTTGATATCATCAAAAGTTTCGATAGTCATTACAGGACCAAAAATTTCTTCTGTAAGTAACGCACTATTTTTAGGGAGATCCGTGATAATAGTGGGTTTAATAAAATAACCATCACTTTCAATTGCCTTTCCTCCGACTAGAACTCGACCTTCTTTTTCGCCAAGTTTAATGTAGTTCATTACACGTTCAAATTGGCCTGCAGAGCACATAGGGCCAATCATATTACCATCTTGCAATGCATTACCTTGTGGTAAGTTTTCTGTAAACGCAATACAAGCTTTAGCCAATTTTTCAGCAATAGAGGTATGAGCAATAACCTTAGAGCCAGATACGCAAATCTGACCTGAGTTGGCAAATGTCGCCATGCAAATCATCGGAACTATAGGTTCAAGATCCGCATCACCCATAACAATTACTGGATTTTTTCCGCCTAGTTCTAAACTTAGGCGCACCATTCTATTTGATGCTTTTTCGTGAATGTGTTTACCGATAGAAGTTGAGCCAGTAAAGGCAAATTTGTCTATGTTTGGGTTATCTAATATAGCTTCTCCAACTACTGGACCTTCACCCGTTACCACATTAAATACACCTGCAGGAAAACCAACCTGTCGCACAAGTTCTGCAAGACGGAGTACAACTAATGAGGCGTCTTCAGCAGGTTTCATAACTACAGTACAACCTGCAGCAAGTGCTGGCGCTAACTTCCAGCTCGCTATCATTAATGGAGCATTCCAAGGAATAATGGCACCAACAACACCTACTGGCTCTTTTGTTGTGTAACTAAAGTAATCACCTTCGTGCATATCAGGATCAATATCGATTGTTTCACCCTTAATCTTTGTTGGGAAACCCGCAAAATAACGAAAGGTTTGAACGGTTTTCAACACTTCAAAACCAAGGGCAAGGTGGCGAGGTAGACCTAAATCTGCAGCGATAAGATCAGCAAGTGTTTCACTGTCTTCTTCAATCGCGTCTGCTAGTTTGTTCAGCAGCTTCTCACGATCTTGAGGGCTACATTTACGCCATGGAGAGCCAATAGCAAAAGCGCTTTTGGCCGCCGCACAAGCCCTATCTACGTCTTGCGCTGTTGCGCGAACTGTTTGACCGATGACCGTTGCAGTCGATGGATCAATGACATCAGTCGTTTGATCACTGTTACTGGCTGTCCATTGTCCATTGATAAATAGCCCAGGGTTACTCTCAATGAAATGACGAGATGTGTCGCTGATTAAACCTAAAGCTGATTGCATTACTTTTGTATTCATTATTACTCCCCATAATGCCGTTAACTGGCATTTTTAATGATCGTGTTTTTATTGTTAGTTTAAAATGATAACGCAAATAATATATTACAAATCGTAATGTAAATGCAAACTATATTACAGTGTGTAACGTAAATTAGATTTAATGAAAAGGGATAGTAAATTTTATCCTGAAGTACCACACTATATATAAACGTTTAAGTGTAGTGATTTTCGGATGATTTGATTCAGGTAATATATTGCAAGACTTATAGATAAAGGTAGGTTTAACTTTGAATATGAGTAGAACGTATACTCATGGATCATGGATGTATATTTCATATTACACAAACATAGTTTATTAACATTGCTTGAGAATTTTAAATTATTAATGAGGTAAAAAATTAATCATTGTCATTCGTTTGAAAAGGCTTGAAATTATCAACACCCAAATGAATAAGCTGTGCGACATTGAACGACGTCGTTTCTATATCCCAAGGATTATCTTTTTGTAAAACATTTTGCAAAACACCATCCAGTGCTGCTGTTGTAAAAGTTGCAATAAATTGCATATCGTTATCACCAAGTGAATGACCATAAGACTCTTTAAGTAAACTCATCGCCCTTTTACGGCCGCGCTCTTGCAATAATAACTTTGTTTTTGACCCTGCATGACCTCGTATAGCTAGGTGTAACAGATGATTTTTCTGGATCTATACTATCAAAAACGATACGAAAGTATCCTGCAAGAAGGTTTACACTAGGCTCCATCTTATATTGACTCACCTGCTCAATTTTAATATCTAATTCATCTTGCCATTTCTCTATCGCCTCATCCAAGATTGCCTGTCGTCCTGCATAATTACGATAAAAGGTTGGGCGTGAAACACCTGCTTTTAGCGCTATTTCTTCAATAGAAAGTTCATCTAAAGACTTCGTTTCTAATAACTTTGCGAGCGCTTGCTCGATCTTCTTTCTACTTTTTATTTGTCTTGCGTCCAATAGAAATGATCTCTGTTTAGCTTTAATATCAGGTTAAGGACCAAAGTAAAACATGATTACCTACGTATTCTACTTTGAGTAAATTGGAAATTAGATTGTTATTACGCCTTTAATATATCACATTATTTTTGTTAAATTTTGACCCGGCTCTAAAAGCCGTTGCAATATGTGAGAATTTTTCTCGAGTTTACTCATTCGTTTTATCTAAAATCATTAAGGTGAGTAATATGTATACATATTTCATCAGCATAGTTTCTATATAGAATGTTGGCTTGTTATTTATCATCTCTTTTTTGACTATTTTAGATAAATGACACAAAATCCGAACATTAGCTTACACCATGAATGACGATAAATTGTTCTTTATTGAGAGCGATTATTGTCTTAGCTCGGTTTGCTATAAATAATGTATACCAAAAGGAAATATTTTGACGTTAACTGAACAAGCTATTGAAAAACTACGGGAGGTCATTTTAATTGGTGTTCTTGCAGATGGAACGTCTATTACAGAGAGGCAAATTAGCGATCTTCTGAGCATGTCTCGCACACCTGTGCGTGCTGCAATGCAAGCATTAGCAAACGAAGGTTTGTTGGAGTACGAATCGCAGCGAGGTTATCGGGTTCGTACTATTAATCTTGAGACTATTTTTGATGCATTTAAAGTGAGAAGTGCTTTAGAGGGACTCGCCTGCCAAATAGTGTGCGAAACCGGCCTGTCAAATGAAACGGCTACTGTACTGAAAAGTTGTATTGAAGAAGGGAGAATGTTACTTGAAGGTGCAGGAGAGGGATTTCAGCATAACGAATGGCGAAATATGAATGAGCTATTTCATCAAACTATTGTTAATGCTGCTAATAACGACACGCTTAGTAGCTCTTTGGCAAAGGTGGTTATGATGCCGATGCTTTCATTTAAAGTGATTGCCACTACGCTGACTAGTCCAAATATGACTTTATTGGAAGGCTCGCAGCGCGATCATGAACAGATTTTAAATAGCCTGCAAGCTGGTCAATCAACTCGAGCATCGAATCGTATGCAAGAGCATATTCTGGTTGCTGCTGATTTGATTTCGAAAGATGCTCGAAAGCAACTGTTAGCTGTTAATAAAATATCATCAAGCATTTAACATTGGCGGTTTTATAAACATAGATAAAAACAATATTATTCCTGTACTCCTTAAAAAATAAGGAATACAGGGTTTATATATTATGATGTTATGTACTACCGTGCATGAAATCGTCAACATCAGGTGCACGTTTTGTTTTAGCCCACTCTTCTAACATTGGTCCTGCTCTTTGATTTAACTCTGATACCATTTCTGGTGTTGTTGTGTCTGCTACCAGCTCCATTCTGTGCCCATTAGGATCAAAGAAATATATAGATTGGCAAATTTTGTGATCGGTAGGCCCAACAACTTTTATGCCGCCATCAAGCAAGCGTTTTTTATAGGTTAAAAGAGTTTCCATATCAGCAACTCGAAGTGCTAGATGCTGTACCCAATCAGGTGTGTTCTTATCCATCTGCATGTCTGGTGATTCAGGTAATTCGAAAAATGCTAAAAATGAACCATCACCCATCTTTAAAAAAATATGGATGTGAGGTGACCATTCGCCTGTTGATGGTACCTTATTTTCGGCAACCGAAATGGTTAGATCGAGGTCCATGTATTTTTTATAGAATTCAGTTGTTGTTTTAGCGTCGCGACAGCGATAAGCAACATGGTGTAAGCCATTTACGGTCATATTATTCTCCTGTTATATATTAATCTAATAAATTCTATAACTACTTTTGGAACCAAAGCAGGGTCATAAATCGTAGCGATTTCAAATAGTCTTATTTTTATGTAGGTTTCCCTTAGCGTAGATACAATCAAATAGTTCTTACTCCTATTTAATATAAATACACTTGTTCTGATGATGAACTTACCTTAGTGGTATACATTTTACTAGAAAAATCTAACAATACGTGTATATTAAACTAAAATGTATACCAAAAGCATTTTGAAAATAATAATTATTTCTAATAGGTCATGGGGAGAAGAACAATATGTTTAATAATAAAAACTTAAATAAAAAAGTATTAGCAAGCACCGTAGCAATGTCCATCATTAGTGGAAATACACTAGCAGGAGCTATTGATTTTAGTGGAATGCCGATGATTAAACTATTTGAGGAAGGCACTTTTATTGAAGCTACATACAGTCAAATTTTAGTAGATTTTTCAGGAAAAGATGTCGCTGGGTTTGATACTGGCGATCTAACGGATGACATTAAAGTTTATTCATTTACTTATAAGCAAGATATAAACGAAAAACTATCGTTTGCATTAATAAAAGATACACCATTTTATAATGAGACAACTTATGATGAAGGCATTTTTGCGGGGGTAAAAAATAAAGTAAAAGTTGATAGTATTACAGGTCTATTGAGATATAAACTTAACGAAAATTGGGCGGTACATGGTGGGGTAAGTGGTCATAAAAAGAATGCAACGACGCTTGTTCCTACTACTTTAGTTGAAGGAGGATATACGCTTGAAGCTAAAGGTAACGTCAGTTTTGGTTACGTAGCTGGGGCAACATATGAAATTCCGCAGTATCATGTACTTGTTGGACTCACATACTTTTCTGAAGTTGACCAAGAGTTAGATGCAACAGAAAATGGAGTAGAAACAGGGAAATTTGATGTTACGACTCCAGAATCAGTTAATCTCGACTTTCGATTTCCTGTAAGTACAAAAAACTTGGTTTTCGGTACGGTAAGGTGGGCGCATTGGAATGGCTATGAGGTAAAGCCACCGAGCGGATTTCCCATTGCAAATACTTCAGATGACTCATATAAATATAGCTTAGGGGCTGTGCATCTATTCACGGATCAGTGGGTAGGATTCGTACGTGGCGGTTATGAATCAGGGCCAAATGATGAACAAACTCTTAATGGCTTTTATGGCAATATAAAACAACTTGGAATTGGTGCATCTTATACACAGGATAAGATAAAGGTGACTGGGTTTGTAAATCGTATTGTTACTGAAGCAAAAACAGGTATTGTAGGCTCATTTGACGATGGTTCTGCAACCATGTTAACACTCTCTATTCAGTATAATTTTTAAAGTTAAAAGTAGATTACGCTTATAGCTAAAAAGTTGATTACAGCATTATTTCCAACGAGTACCAAGTAGTGAATAGTTGGAAGTAATTGTTTTATAGATCAAAAAATAGTTTATACCATTTTTCATCACTTCGTGATTACTGCGAAAATATAGGGAACATTAGAGGGGTTAGCCTTGCATAATGGTAGCCAAATTATTGCATAAGCAAGTACCTAGGTATTTTCAAATGGTGATTTTTTTTGTTATTTTTCTAAAAACTTTAGTTAGGTAACGTTATTTTCCTCCAAAGACCTATATTTGTATAAACACAAATCAATATTTACATTAACTACTTTAGGTTTAAGCTTTCGCGGAATGCTAGGGAGATAATTTCATGTTTTTTTCTAATAGTTTCGATCATAGCTCATCAGTGAGTATGAATCTGGTCATAACGATTCGTTATATTCTTTTTGACAAATTGGATTATATGGAGTCGCTACTTATTTACAAAATTCAAACTAAGATCAATAAACTCGTATAACTGTATGGACATTTTTTTGACAAATATCCAAAATTTTGTTGGATGAACAGTTTGTTCTTCCCGAAGTCGTTGTTATTTTAATGTTGATAGCTAATTATTTTTTAAAGTCGTTAATTTAATTTAATTTAATATTTTTTAATATTCTCCTCACGTAACTCATATTCGCAACTACACTTAATTTATTAGAAATATTAAGACAGATTGAGATTATGAATATTTTTTCTAGATTATTTCCGAAGAATAATAAAGGCGTATCATCAGAGAACAAAATTGAAAATAAAGCATCATCAAAGCATCTTATGGCGCTTGAACCTCGCTTTATGTTTGATGCTGCGGGTGCCGTAACGGCTATTGATGTAGCTACTGAACAAGTGGTTAATGATCAAGCCAGTGCCTTTATCAAAGATAACTTTGTCTCGAAAGATTCAGTACAAATCGATAAAAGCACGATTGACTCAACTAATACACTGGATAATTCATTACCTCCATCATCTAACCGAGTAAATGAAGATCTTATTGCGGCTATCTCAACACAAGATAATATTGATGCTTCTCCACTCGACTCTTCCTTAAATACAGAGCCAAGCATTATTGCTTTTATTGATTTGAGTATAGAAAACGCTGATCAATTAGCTGCATCATTAGATGCTAATATCGAAATTATATTTATTGACCCTGCCAAAGGTGGCATTGAGCAAATAGCCGATGCTTTAGATGGACGCACTGATATTGATGCTATTCATATATTAAGTCATGGTGATCAAGGTAGTTTGTCAATTGCAGGAACAGAAGTAACAGCAGATTCTATTAAAGGTGAACAGGCAAGCTTATTTACACGTATTGGTGAAAGCTTAACTGAAGCTGGCGATATGCTTATTTATGGTTGTAATTTCGCTGCAGGTGAAGATGGAGCTGCAGCCGTTGATGCTTTAGCTGACATTACTAAGGCAGATATAGCTGCCTCAAATGATTTAACCGGCGCCGCAAATAAAGGTGGAGATTGGGATCTTGAAGTACATAGTGGAAAGGTAGAACAAGCTGCATTTGTTGCTGAAGACTTTTCTGATACGTTAGCTACAACAACACCTGTTAATACAATAGGTCCTCAAACAGGTGAATATGTTGTTACCGCAGATGGTGAACTTACTATTACTATTAAAGGTGCTGATGGTGGTAATGGTAGTGGTTCAGCTGGTGGGCAAGGTGCAACAATAACAGGAACATTTAATGTTACTGCAGGTCAAACTGTTCGTTTTGTTGTTGGTGAAGCTGGAGAAACTATAACTGAAAATTCAGGTACTAGTGCGGGTGGTGGTGGTAGTACTGGTGTGTTTATCGACAATATACTTGTGCTTGTTGCTGGTGCTGGTGGTGGCGGTGATGATGCTGTTGGCGCTGGTGGCGGTGGCGGTAATACTGTTATTACAGGTGACACCGGTGGTGGTTTAACAGGTGGTACAGGTGGTACAGGTGGTTCAGGTGGAAGTGCGAGTGCATCTGGCGGTGGTGGTGCTGGTGGTGGTGGTATCAATACCGACGGAGAAACAGCTTTAGGGACAGGCGGCTCATCTGCAGATCTCATACCTAGCGATGGTGTTACTTTAGCTGATGGCGGTGACGGTAATGTTAGTGGTTCTGCTGGTGGCCAAGGATTTACTGGTGGTGGTGGTGCTTCTCCATCATTCTCTGGTGGTGGTGGTGGTTATTCAGGTGGTGGATCTGCTGGTGGTAATGGCGGTGGCGGTGGAGGTGGTTCATTTATAGAAGCTTCTGCTATCTCAAGTAATAGTATTGAAGGTAGTGACGGAGCAGGAAATGAATCTGACGGTGCTATTAAAATATCGCTTGAAGCGAACGCTGTACCCGTTATTTATTTAGACAATGATGGTGGTACAGAAACAGCTGTCGGTTGGCAGCATAATTCGCCTGCAAATACGCCAACAGCGACTGACTTTAACAGTGGAACTGTAGTAAGTGGTGATAATGAATTAGCTGGCACAGGTGTTTCTTTATTTTATGATAATACGAGAGTTCAAGTTAATGGCGTAAACTCTAATGACTTAGCTTCAGCTCGTATAAATGAGGATTATATACAATATGGTTTTACTACAGCGGCTTCGTTTGATAACCCTGTAAGCCTCAATGCTATATATAATGCTGACTGGAATGCAAATGGAAGTGTTGGCTATAAAGTTACAATTGATATATCAACCGACAATTTCGCCACATCCAATACGCTTATAGAAGATCACCAACTTGCTGAAACAGGTGGTGATGTTTACGAAGGTGTTTTCCAGAATATAGATGACTTTGAGATCACGGCAAATACCCATTATGAAATTCGTGTTTATATTTACGATAACAATGGTGGTACTGTTATTTATGATGATCTACAACTATTCACTACAAGTCCAGCCTATAACTATAATAATACTTTCACTGAAAATGGTGACCCCGTTGCTATAGCTTCTCCTGATATTGCTATTGGAGACGACGATAATACGGATATGTCTTCAGCTTCAATTGTATTAGCTAACCCTCAAACAGATGACCGTTTACTTGTTAATGGCTCTGCTGCTGCAAGTGGAACATTGGCAAGTGGTATAAGTTATACACGTACAGATACAGCTATTACCTTTTCTGGTGTAGCAACAACAGAAGATTATGAAACGGCTATTCAAACAATAGAGTTTGAAAATACAGGTGATAATCCAGATATCACATCTCGCAATATCGAAGTAACAGTTAATGACAGTGAATCGAATTCTAATACGGCTATTGCAACGATTGACGTTATTCCCGTAAATGATGCCCCAGTAGCGGTTAATGACGGACCGGTTACCGTAACTGAAGATACTCCTTCTACAGGTAATGTACTCACAAACGATAGTGATCCAGAAAATGATACGTTAACGGTTACTCAATTTATTGTAAATGGAACAACTTATAGTGCTGGCGATGTTGCTACAACGGCAGGTGTAGGCTCACTTGTTATTAATAGTGACGGTTCATATACCTTTACCCCAGCGGCTAACTATAACGGTTCAGTTCCTAGTGCTACTTATACTGTAATTGATGGAAATGGCGGCAGTGATACAGCGGTATTAAGTTTTAGTAATGTTATTGCAGTAAATGATGCACCTATCGCTAATGATGATGGTCCTGTTGCCGTGATTGAAGATACACCTGTTAGTGGTGATTTATTAGATAACGACAGCGATGTTGACGGTAACAACCTAAAAATAATTCAGTTTATTGTTGATGGTGATAGTACTGTTCATACTGCTGGAGATACTGTGGTAATTTCTGGTATTGGTAGTCTATTAGTAAATGCTAATGGTACTTATACCTTTACGCCAAATTCAAACTATAACGGCGCAGTACCATTTACCACATATACCATAAGCGATGGAAATGGTGGTAGCGATACAGCTATTCTAAGTTTTAGTAATGTTAGCCCTGTTGAAGATGCACCTATCGCATTTGATGACGGTCCTTACACCGTAACGGCAGATACCCCATTTGCTGGAAATGTATTAACAAATGATACCGATGCGGAAAATGATACGTTAGCCGTGACTCAATTTATTGTTAACGGAACAACTTACACTGCGGGTAACACTGCAACAATTTCAGGTGTGGGTACATTAGTTATTAATGCTAATGGTAGTTTTAACTTTACGCCTGCAAATAATTACAGCGGCGCAGTGCCTAGTGCTACTTATACTGTTACAGATAATAAAGGTGGGTTCGATACCGCCGTATTAAGTTTCAACGACATTGCTGCAATTAATCATGCTCCTGAAGCTGTTAATGACGGTCCAGTGTCCGTGACCGAAGATACACCAGCAACGGGTAATGTCTTAACGAACGATAGTGATCCTGATAGTGATACGTTAGCGGTTACTCAATTTATTGTAAATGGAACAACTTATAGTGCTGGCGATGTTGCTACAACGGCAGGTGTAGGTGATTTAGTTATCAACAGCGACGGTTCATTCACCTTTACGCCCGTTCTTAATTACAACGGCGCTGTACCAAGTGCGACCTATACGGTGAGCGACGGTACAGGCGAAGCCAATGAAAGCAGTACAGCCATCTTAAGTTTCACCGATGTTATTGCGGTAGATGATGCGCCAGAAGCGGTGGATGATGGTCCATTTGATGTGACCGAAGACACGCCTTCATCAGGCAGCGTATTAGGTAACGACACCGATATTGAAGACGATCCGCTCACCGTTGTTCAATTTATTATTGATGGCGATGCGACTGTGCATAGCGCAGGCGATACCGCGACAATCGCGGGAGTCGGTACGTTACTTATCAACACCGATGGCACATTCACTTTCACTCCTGCACCTGATTATAACGGCGCAGTACCTAACACCACATACACCTTGGGCGATGGTAAAGGCGGTTTTGATACCGCGGTATTAAGCTTCAAAGATGTGGTTGCGGTGAACGATGCACCTGATGCAGTAGATGATGGTCCTGTGTCAGTGACCGAAGATACACCAGCAACGGGTAATGTGTTAACGAACGACAGTGATGCCGATGGCGAAACGCTTACGTTGACACAATTTGTGATTGACGGCGATGCGACGATTTACAGCGCAGGCGATACCGCGACATTAACGGGTGTGGGAACACTCATTATCAACGCGAATGGCAGTTACACCTTTACGCCAACACCTGATTATAACGGACCTGTACCAAGTGCGACCTATACGGTGAGCGACGGTACAGGCGAAGCCAATGAAAGCAGTACCGCAGTCTTAAGTTTCACCGATGTTATCGCGGTAGATGATGCGCCCGAAGCGGTGGATGATGGTCCATTTGATGTCACCGAAGATACGCCTGCGACAGGTAATGTATTAGGTAACGACACAGATATTGAAAATGATCCGCTAACGGTTGTGCAATTCATTATTGATGGCGATGCGACTGTGCATAGCGCAGGCGATACCGCAACAATCGCCGGAGTCGGTACGTTACTTATCAACACCGATGGCACATTCACTTTCACTCCTGCACTTAATTATAACGGCGCAGTACCCGATACCACATACACCTTAGGCGATGGTAAAGGCGGTTTTGATACCGCGGTATTAAGTTTCAAAGATGTTGTTGCGGTAAATGATGCACCTGATGCGGTGAATGATGGTCCTGTGTCAGTGACTGAAGATACACCAGCAACGGGTAATGTCTTAACGAACGACAGTGATGCTGATGGCGAAACACTTACGTTAACGCAATTTGTGATCGACGGCGATGCAACGACTTACCTTGCGGGTACAACCGCGACGATAGCAGGCGTGGGTGATTTAGTTATTAACAGTGACGGTTCATTCACCTTTACGCCTGTTCTAAATTACAACGGCGCTGTGCCAAGTGCGACCTATACGGTGAGCGATGGTACAGGCGAAGCCAATGAAAGCAGTACAGCGGTCTTAAGTTTCAGTGATGTTATCCCTGTAGATGATGCACCCGAAGCGGTGGATGATGGCCCATTTGATGTGACCGAAGACACGCCTTCAACAGGTAATGTATTAGGTAACGACACAGATATTGAGAACGACCCATTAACCGTTGTGCAATTTATTATTGATGGTAATGCGACTGTGCATAGCGCAGGCGATACCGCAACAATCGCAGGAGTCGGTACTTTACTTATCAACACGGATGGTTCATTTACATTTACCCCAGCACTTGATTATAACGGCGCAGTACCCGATACCACATACTCCTTGGGTGATGGTAAAGGCGGTTTTGATACCGCGGTATTGAGTTTCAATGATGTGGTTGCCGTGAACGATGCACCTGATGCAGTGAATGATGGTCCTGTGTCAGTGACCGAAGATACACCAGCAACGGGTAACGTGTTAACGAACGACAGTGATGCAGACGGTAACCCACTTACGTTGACACAATTTGTGGTCGACGGCGATGCGACGATTTACAGCGCAGGCGATACCGCGACAATAGCGGGAGTCGGTACTTTATTGGTAAATGCTGACGGTACATTCACCTTTACCCCAGCGCTTAATTACAACGGCGCTGTGCCAAGCGCGACCTATACGGTGATCGATGGTACAGGCGAAGCCAATGAAAGCAGTACCGCAGTCTTAAGTTTCACCGATGTTATCGCGGTAGATGATGCGCCAGAAGCGGTAGACGATGGTCCATTTGACGTCACCGAAGACACACCTTCATCAGGCAACGTATTAGGTAACGACACCGATATTGAAGGCGATCCGCTAGCGGTTGTGCAATTTATTATTGATGGTAATGCGACTGTGTATAGCGCAGGCGATACGGCGACGATAGCAGGAGTCGGTACTTTACTTATCAACACCGATGGTTCATTTACATTTACCCCTGCACCTGATTATAACGGCGCAGTACCTAACACCACATACACCTTGGGTGATGGTAAAGGCGGTTTCGATACCGCGGTATTAAGTTTCAATGATGTGGTTGCCGTGAACGATGCACCTGATGCAGTGAATGATGGTCCTGTGTCAGTGACTGAAGATACACCAGCAACGGGTAATGTGTTAACGAACGACAGTGATGCCGATGGCGAAACGCTTACGTTGACACAATTTGTGATTGACGGCGATGCGACGATTTACAGCGCAGGCGATACCGCGACATTAACGGGTGTGGGAACACTCATTATCAACGCGAATGGCAGTTACACCTTTACGCCAACACCTGATTATAACGGACCTGTACCAAGTGCGACCTATACGGTGAGCGACGGTACAGGCGAAGCCAATGAAAGCAGTACCGCAGTCTTAAGTTTCACCGATGTTATCGCGGTAGATGATGCGCCCGAAGCGGTGGATGATGGTCCATTTGATGTCACCGAAGATACGCCTGCGACAGGTAATGTATTAGGTAACGACACAGATATTGAAAATGATCCGCTAACGGTTGTGCAATTCATTATTGATGGCGATGCGACTGTGCATAGCGCAGGCGATACCGCAACAATCGCCGGAGTCGGTACGTTACTTATCAACACCGATGGTTCATTTACATTTACCCCCGCACCTGATTATAACGGCGCAGTACCTAATACCACGTACACCTTGGGCGATGGTAAAGGCGGTTTTGATACCGCGGTATTAAGTTTCAATGATGTTGTTGCCGTGAATGATGCACCTGATGCTGTGAATGATGGTCCTGTGTCAGTGACCGAAGATACACCAGCAACGGGTAATGTGTTAACGAACGACAGTGATGCCGATGGCGAAACGCTTACGTTGACACAATTTGTGATTGACGGCGATGCGACGATTTACAGCGCAGGCGATACCGCGACATTAACGGGTGTGGGAACACTCATTATCAACGCGAATGGCAGTTACACCTTTACGCCAACACCTGATTATAACGGACCTGTACCAAGTGCGACCTATACGGTGAGCGACGGTACAGGCGAAGCCAATGAAAGCAGTACAGCAGTCTTAAGTTTCAGTGATGTTATCGCGGTAGATGATGCGCCCGAAGCGGTGGATGATGGTCCATTTGATGTCACCGAAGATACGCCTGCGACAGGTAATGTATTAGGTAACGACACAGATATTGAAAATGATCCGCTAACGGTTGTGCAATTCATTATTGATGGCGATGCGACTGTGCATAGCGCAGGCGATACCGCAACAATCGCCGGAGTCGGTACGTTACTTATCAACACCGATGGCACATTCACTTTCACTCCTGCACTTAATTATAACGGCGCAGTACCCGATACCACATACACCTTAGGCGATGGTAAAGGCGGTTTTGATACCGCGGTATTAAGTTTCAAAGATGTTGTTGCGGTAAATGATGCACCTGATGCGGTGAATGATGGTCCTGTGTCAGTGACTGAAGATACACCAGCAACGGGTAATGTCTTAACGAACGACAGTGATGCAGACGGAAACCCACTTACGTTGACACAATTTGTGATCGACGGTGATGCGACGACTTACCTTGCAGGTACAACTGCTACGATAGCAGGAGTAGGTACTTTATTAGTGAATGCTGATGGTACATTCACCTTTACGCCTGTTCTAAATTACAACGGCGCTGTACCGAGTGCGACCTATACGGTGAGCGATGGTACAGGCGAAGCCAATGAAAGCAGTACAGCGGTCTTAAGTTTCAGTGATGTTATCCCTGTAGATGATGCACCCGAAGCGGTGGATGATGGCCCATTTGATGTCACCGAAGACACGCCTTCAACAGGCAATGTATTAGGTAACGACACCGATATTGAAGACGATCCGCTAACGGTTGTTCAATTCTTTGTTAATGGCGATGCAACACTTTATAACGCAGGAGAAACAGCAATTATTGATGGTGTAGGTACATTAGTTATTAATAGTGACGGTGCTTTTACCTTTACACCTGAAGCTGATTATAACGGTTCAGTACCTATCGCCACATATACTGTAGAAGATAGCAATGGTGGGTTTGATAAGGGCGTTTTAAGTTTTTCTGATGTTAGTGCCGTTATTGATATTACAACGGACAATTATACAATTAATGAGAATACAATCGCAACATTGTCGGTTCTTGATAACGATACATTTGATAGTTCAGCGCAAGTTACTGCATTTACTCAAGGTAGTAATGGTACGGTCACTTTAAACTCTGATGGCACAGGAACTTATACCCCTAATGATCATTTTTTTGGTAGTGATAGTTTTACCTATACGGTGACTTCTGGAGGAGTTACTGAAACGACTACAGTTAATATTACCGTAACAGAACAAAATGACTCTCCTGATGTTGAAGAAATAGCAGATCAAAATGCGGTTGATGGTCAACCTGTTTCTATAGATATTAGTAGTTTCTTTAGTGATGCAAATAATGACACATTAACGTTTTCTACAGTTGGCATGCCAGTAGGGCTCAGCATAGATACCAACACAGGTATTATTTCGGGTACACTTGATAACAGTAGCTCTCAGAATGGTCCTAACAATGATGGGATCTACACTATTACAGTTACTGCTAACGATGGACGAGGTGGAACAGTAGATCAAAGCTTTGATTATACGGTTGTTAATGCATTACCAACAGCGGTAAATGACGATACATCAACGACTGAAGATACAGCTATTAATATTGATGTTCTTGTTAATGACAGCGATCCAGATAACGACACACTTGTTGTCATTGAAGCAAGTGCAGGTAATGGAACGGTTGTTATTAATGGTGATAATACACTTACCTATACGCCAAATACTGACTTTAACGGAAATGACACCATCATTTATACCATTATTGACGGTGAAGGTGGAGAGAGTACAGCGAGTGTTAATGTTACCATTTCAGCCGTTAATGACGCTCCTACTAGTGAAGGCATTGATGACCAAGCAGATGCTGATAGTAGTGTAATCAACTTAGACATTTCAGCTAATTTCACTGATATAGATGGAGATGTTTTAAACTTTACCGCGACTGGATTACCTCCAGGTCTTAGTTTAGATGCAAATACAGGGGTAATTACCGGTACTGTAGCAAGTAATATATCAACAACAGGGCCTTACAGCGTAACCATTACTGCTAATGATGGTAACGGAGAAAGTATAAATACAAGTTTTACTTGGGCATTTAATAATGTTCCTCCTACCGCAAATGATGATATTGCTACAACTGCGGAAGATGAGAACGTTGTTATTAGTGTATTAAATAACGATACAGATCCAGATGACGATACTTTAACCGTTATTGTTGCTAGTGCTTCACACGGAACCGTTACTATTGCAGGTGATGGACTGACTATCACTTATACTCCTGATGCTGATTTTAATGGTGTTGATATCATTAATTACCGCATCTCTGACGGACAAAGTGGAGAGAGTACAGCAACGGTAACCGTGACGGTAAATGCGGTTAATGATGCCCCTATTGTTAATACCCCGTTACCGGATGAAGCTGCAATTGATGGCCAAGATGTATCTATTGACTTCAACCCTTACTTTAGTGATGTAGATGGCGATACTCTAACCTTTACAGCAACAGGACTACCTGCTGGAATTTCAATTAATGGCATTACAGGTGTTGTAAGTGGAACCTTTGCCAGTGATGCATCACAGTCTAGCCCATATACCATCACTATTATTGCAGAAGATGGAAATGGAACATCTGTAAGTGATAGCTTTAGTTGGACTATAGATAACCCTCCACTTCAAGCTAACCCTGATACAAATACTGTTACTGAAAATGGAACGCTAAATATTCCTGCTAGCAGTGGCGTGTTAAGTAATGACGCTGATCCTGATGGTGACAATATTAGTGTTGCTGAAGTTGATAATAGCAATGCTAATGTTGGCAACTTAGTTAGCGGATCATTTGGTGGTAGCTTTATCATTAATGCAGATGGCTCATATAGTTTTGATGCGGGTACTGACTTTGATGACTTAGCTGTTGGAGAAAGTCGCACGACTAGTGTTATCTATCAAGCTTCTGACAATGAAGGAGGACTCTCTAGCTCAACGTTAACGATTACAGTAACAGGTGAAAATGATGCACCAGTAGTTAGCCCTGAAACACAAACGACTAACGAAGACACTCCAATTAGTGGACAAGTCAATGCTACTGATGCTGAAGGTGATGTACTCACTATCACTCTGAAGACATCTCCAAGTAATGGTACGGTTATAGTTAATAATAATGGTACATATACCTATACACCAAACAACAACTTTAATGGTGTAGATACATTTATTGTGACCGTTGAGGATAGTAACGGTAGTAATGTAGATGAAACGGTTACGATTAACGTTACCCCGATTAATGATGCGCCAATTGCCAATGATGATGGAGCCTTTACGGTAACCGAAGATACCCCATTTAGTGACAATGTGCTGAACAACGATACCGATGCAGAGGGTGATACCTTGAGTGTTGTTCAATTTGCTGTTGATGGTGATGCAACGATTTACAGTGCAGGTACAACCGCTGCTATTGATGGTATTGGTACATTAGTTATCAATAGCGATGGTACATTTACGTTTTCTCCTGCTGAGAATTACACAGGTGCAATACCTAATACCACTTATGCAATAACTGATGCTAATGGAGGCATCGATGCTTCAGTATTAAGCTTCAATAATATTGTATCGGTGAACGACGCCCCTGATGCGGTGAATGACGGTCCGGTTGAAGTGACCGAAGATACAGCGGCTACAGGTAATGTATTAACGAATGATAGTGACGCCGAAGGCGCAGCGCTGACGTTAACGCAATTTGTGATCGACGGCGATGCAACGACTTACCTTGCGGGTACAACCGCGACGATAGCAGGCGTGGGTGATTTAGTTATTAACAGTGACGGTTCATTCACCTTTACGCCTGTTCTAAATTACAACGGCGCTGTGCCAAGTGCGACCTATACGGTGAGCGATGGTACAGGCGAAGCCAATGAAAGCAGTACAGCAGTCTTAAGTTTCAGTGATGTTATCGCGGTAGATGATGCGCCAGAAGCGGTAGACGATGGTCCATTTGATGTGACCGAAGACACGCCTTCATCAGGCAGCGTATTAGGTAACGACACAGATATTGAAAGTGACCCGCTGACGGTTGTGCAATTTATTATTGATGGCGATGCGACTGTGCATAGCGCAGGCGATACGGCGACGATAGCAGGAGTCGGTACTTTACTTATCAACACCGATGGCACATTTACTTTCACTCCTGCACCTGATTATAACGGCGCAGTACCTAACACCACGTACACCTTGGGCGATGGTAAAGGCGGTATTGATACCGCGGTATTAAGTTTCAATGATGTTGTTGCCGTGAATGATGCACCTGATGCGGTGAATGACGGTCCTGTGTCAGTGACCGAAGATACAGCGGCTACAGGTAATGTATTAACGAACGACAGTGACGCCGAAGGCGCAGCGCTGACGTTAACGCAATTTGTGATTGCTGGTGATGCGACCATTTACAACGCAGGAGATACCGCGACATTAACGGGTGTGGGAACACTCATCATCAACGCGAATGGCAGTTACACCTTTACGCCAACACCTGATTATAACGGACCTGTACCGAGTGCGACTTATACCGTCAGCGATGGAACCGGTGGCGTAAACGAAACAAGTACAGCCATCTTAAGTTTCACCGATGTTATCGCGGTTGATGATGCGCCAATTGCGGTTAACGATGGTCCATTTAATGTGACCGAAGATACGCCTTCAATAGGTAACGTATTAAGCAACGATACCGATGCAGAGAATGATACCTTAAGTGTTGTCGAGTTTTTTGTTGACGGTGATGCCACGACTTATCTTGCAGGAACAACCGCGACAATCGCCGGTGTGGGTGAGTTAGTGATCAACACCAACGGTTCATTTACCTTTACGCCAACCCTTAATTATAACGGCGCTATTCCTAATACCACCTACGTTGTCAGTGACGGCGAAGGCGGCATTGACATGGGTGAATTGAGCTTCAATGATGTTGTTGCGATGAACGATGCGCCTGATGCGGTGAATGACGGTCCGGTTGAAGTGACCGAAGACACAGCGGCAACAGGTAATGTTTTAACCAACGACAGTGACGCTGAAGGCGCAGCGCTGACGTTAACGCAATTTGTGATCGACGGCGATGCAACGACTTACCTTGCGGGTACAACCGCGACGATAGCAGGCGTGGGTGATTTAGTTATTAACAGTGACGGTTCATTCACCTTTACGCCTGTTCTAAATTACAACGGCGCTGTGCCAAGTGCGACCTATACGGTGAGCGATGGTACAGGCGAAGCCAATGAAAGCAGTACAGCAGTCTTAAGTTTCAGTGATGTTATCGCGGTAGATGATGCGCCAGAAGCGGTAGACGATGGTCCATTTGATGTGACCGAAGACACGCCTTCATCAGGCAGCGTATTAGGTAACGACACCGATATTGAAGGCGATCCGCTCACCGTTGTTCAATTTATTATTGATGGCGATGCGACTGTGCATAGCGCAGACGATACGGCGACGATAGCAGGAGTCGGTACTTTACTTATCAACACCGATGGCACATTTACTTTCACTCCTGCACCTGATTATAACGGCGCAGTACCTAACACCACGTACACCTTGGGCGATGGTAAAGGCGGTTTTGATACCGCGGTATTAAGTTTCAATGATGTTGTTGCCGTGAATGATGCACCTGATGCTGTGAATGATGGTCCTGTGTCAGTGACCGAAGATACACCAGCCACGGGTAATGTCTTAACGAACGACAGTGATGCTGATGGCGAAACACTTACGTTAACGCAATTTGTGATCGACGGCGATGCAACGACTTACCTTGCGGGTACAACCGCGACGATAGCAGGCGTGGGTGATTTAGTTATTAACAGTGACGGTTCATTCACCTTTACCCCAGCGCTTAATTACAACGGCGCTGTACCAAGTGCGACCTATACGGTGAGCGATGGAAATGGCGGCAGTGATACAGCAGTATTAAGTTTCACCGATGTTATCGTGGTTGATGATGCGCCAATTGCGATTAACGATGGTCCATTTGATGTCACCGAAGATACACCTTCAATAGGTAACGTATTAAGCAACGATACCGATGCAGAGAATGATACCTTAAGTGTTGTTGAGTTTTTTGTAGACGGTGATGCCACGACTTATCTTGCAGGAACATCAGCGACAATCGCCGGTGTGGGTGAGTTAGTGATCAACACCAACGGTTCATTTACCTTTACGCCAGCCCTTAATTATAACGGCGCAGTTCCTAATACCACCTACGTTGTCAGTGACGGCGAAGGCGGCATTGATATGGGTGAATTGAGCTTCAATGATGTTATTGCGATAAATGATGCACCTGATGCGGTGAATGATGGTCCTGTGTCAGTGACCGAAGATACACCAGCCACGGGTAATGTCTTAACCAACGACAGTGACGCCGAAGGCGCAGCACTGACGTTAACGCAATTTGTGATTGATGGTGATGCGACCATTTACAACGCAGGAGATACCGCGACATTAACGGGTGTGGGAACACTCATTATCAACGCGAATGGTAGTTATACCTTTAGGCCAACGCCAGATTATAACGGACCTGTACCGAGTGCGACTTATACGGTCAGTGATGGAACAGGTGGCGTGAATGAAACAAGCACTGCCATCTTAAGTTTCACCGATGTTATCGTGGTTGATGATGCGCCAATTGCGATTAACGATGGTCCATTTGATGTCACCGAAGATACACCTTCAATAGGTAACGTATTAAGCAACGATACCGATGCAGAGAATGATACCTTAAGTGTTGTTGAGTTTTTTGTAGACGGTGATGCCACGACTTATCTTGCAGGAACATCAGCGACAATCGCCGGTGTGGGTGAGTTAGTGATCAACACCAACGGTTCATTTACCTTTACGCCAGCCCTTAATTATAACGGCGCAGTTCCTAATACCACCTACGTTGTCAGTGACGGCGAAGGCGGCATTGATATGGGTGAATTGAGCTTCAATGATGTTATTGCGATAAATGATGCACCTGATGCGGTGAATGATGGTCCTGTGTCAGTGACCGAAGATACACCAGCCACGGGTAATGTCTTAACCAACGACAGTGACGCCGAAGGCGCAGCACTGACGTTAACGCAATTTGTGATTGATGGTGATGCGACCATTTACAACGCAGGAGATACCGCGACATTAACGGGTGTGGGAACACTCATTATCAACGCGAATGGTAGTTATACCTTTACGCCAACGCCAGATTATAACGGACCTGTACCGAGTGCGACTTATACGGTCAGCGATGGAACAGGTGGCGTGAATGAAACAAGTACTGCTATCTTAAGTTTCACTGATGTTATCGCTGTTGATGATGCACCTATTGCGGTTAACGATGGTCCATTTGATGTGACCGAAGATACGCCATCAACAGGTAACGTATTAAGCAACGATACCGATGCAGAGAATGATACCTTAAGTGTTGTCGAGTTTTTTGTAGACGGTGATGCCACGACTTATCTTGCAGGAACAACCGCCACGATAGCCGGTGTGGGTGAGTTAGTGATCAACACCAACGGTTCATTTACCTTTACGCCAGCCCTTAATTATAACGGCGCAGTTCCTAATACCACCTACGTTGTCAGTGACGGCGAAGGCGGCATTGATATGGGTGAATTGAGCTTCAATGATGTTATTGCGATAAATGATGCACCTGATGCGGTGAATGACGGTCCTGTGTCAGTGACCGAAGATACACCAGCCACGGGTAATGTCTTAACCAACGACAGTGACGCCGAAGGCGCAGCACTGACGTTAACGCAATTTGTGATTGATGGTGATGCGACCATTTACAACGCAGGAGATACCGCGACATTAACGGGTGTGGGAACACTCATTATCAACGCGAATGGTAGTTATACCTTTACGCCAACCCCTGATTATAACGGACCTGTACCGAGTGCGACTTATACGGTCAGCGATGGAACAGGTGGCGTAAACGAAACAAGCACAGCAATATTAATGTTTAATAGTATTGCTCCAGTTGTAGATATCATGCCTGATAGCCTATCAACAATTGAAGATACACCAGTGATATTGGATGTATTAGCTAATGATAGCTTTGATAGTTCAGCACAAGTCACTAGTTTTACTCAGGGTACTAATGGCAGTGTAAGTATCACGGCTGATGGTATAGCCACTTATACACCAGAGAATAACTTCTTTGGAACAGATAGTTTTATTTATACCGTTACTTCTGGTGATGTAACTGAAACAACAACAGTTAGTGTGGTTATAACAGAACAAAATGATGTACCAGAAACAGACGTTATTGCCGATCAAAATGCAGTTGATAGTCAATTAATTTCTATCCCACTTAGTGACTACTTTAGTGATGCAGACGGCGATATATTAACATTCACTGTAACGGGCTTACCAATAGGGTTAAACATTGATGCAATAACAGGTGTTATTTCTGGGACGCTTGATAGTAGTGCTTCGCAAGGTGGTGCAGCTAATAATGGTATTTATAGCATTACAGTAACGGCTGATGATGGTCGTGGTGGAACCGTTGATCAAACATTTAACTATACTATTGTTAACGGTTTACCTACTGCGGTGAATGACGCAGTTACAACAACAGAAGATACAGCAACAATCATTAATGTTCTAATTAATGATAGTGATGCAGATAACGATACTTTAACGGTTACTCAAGCAACAGCAGGTAATGGAACAGTAATTATTAATGCAGACAACACTATTACTTACACACCAAATGCCAATTTTAATGGCGCAGATACTATTATTTATCAAATTATTGATGGTGAAGGTGGAGAAAGTACGGCAAGTGTTAATGTAACGGTAACTGCAGTTAATGATGCACCAACAACAGCTGGGTTAAGTGATCAAGCAGATGCTGATAGCAGTACAATAACTTTAGATGTTTCAGCTAACTTTTCTGATGTAGACGGAGATAATTTAAGCTTCTCAGGAACAGGACTGCCTACAGGCTTAAGTATAGATGCAGATACAGGTGTTATTACAGGAACCGTTGCTAGCGATATATCTAATTCAGGTCCATTTAATGTCACTATTGTTGCAAATGATGGTAACAACGGTACAACATCAACAAGTTTTGCTTGGGCATTTGAAAATGTTCCGCCTATTGCAAATGACGATATAGCATCAGTAGTAGAAGATGGAACAGTAGTCATTAGTGTTTTAGCTAACGATACAGACCCAGACAATGATCCATTAACGATTATTGAAACCTCTGCTCCAAATGGAATCGCGGTTATTACTGCCGATAACACCATAACTTATACGCCAAATGAAAACTTTACTGGCACTGATATTATTAACTATCGTATATCAGACGGATCAGGAAGCTTTAGTACAGCTACCGTAACTGTTTCAGTAACTTCTATTAACGATGCGCCAATCATAAATACCTCTTTACCTCATGAAGCTGCGATTGACGGGCAAACGGTATCTATTAATTTTAGTCCTTATTTTAGCGATATTGATGGAGACACTTTAACTTTTACTGCTGCGGGTTTACCTAATGGAATTTCAATCGATAGTAATACCGGTGTTGTTAGTGGAACCTTTGATAGTGATGCATCAACAAATAGCCCTTACACCATCATTATTACTGTTGATGATGGACATGCTGGCAATGTAAGTGACAGCTTTAGTTGGACCGTTGCTAATCCACCTATTCAAGCAACACCTGATACCAATACAGTAAATGAGAATGAGAGCCTTATTATTAGCTCTGCTGGAGGAATTTTAATTAATGATCTTGACTCAGACGGTGACAGCTTAATTGTTGAAGAAGTGCAAAATGAAACAACTAATGTCGGGCAAGCTATAAATGGCTCTGCGGGTGGTAGTTTTACTATTAATGCTGATGGTTCATATCGTTTTGAAACAGGAACTGACTTTGACGACTTAGCGGTAGGTGCTAGCCGAACAACAAGCGTTGTTTACCAAGCATCAGATGGCGAAGGTGGTTTTTCTACAGCCACATTAACCATTACGGTTAACGGTATTAATGATGCACCTGTAGCTAACTCTGATACGCAAACAACCAATGAAGATACTTCTGTAAGTGGGCAAGCTAACGCGACAGATATAGATGGAGATAACCTCACCTTTAGCTTAGCAACAGCACCAGAGCACGGCGATGTTGTTGTTAATTCTGATGGAACATATCTATACACACCTGATACTGATTTTAACGGTACAGATACATTTATTATCGCTGTTGAGGACGAGAATGGTGGAAGTGATAGCACAACCGTTACCATTAACATTACACCTATTAATGATGCTCCAGTAGCGGTTAATGATGGACCTATCTCTATTGTTGAAGATACACCAGCTACAGGTAATGTACTCACAAATGATAATGACGTTGAAGGCGACACGTTAAGTGTTGTTCAGTTTATTATTGATGGAAGTTCAACGATTTATAATGCAGGAACAACAGCCACAATTACAGGGGTTGGAGAGCTTCTTATTAATAGTGACGGAGTATATATCTTTACTCCAGCAGTCGATTATAACGGAAGTGTACCGAGTGCTACCTATACTCTAAGTGATGGGGTAGGAAACACAGATACTGCTATTTTAAACTTTAGTGATATAACACCTGTAAATGATTATCCAATTCATGTAACCGAGAATATACCTGCCACAGGTACAGTATTGATTGAAGAGGGTGAAGTTGTTACCCAGTTTATTGTTAATGGTGATTCAACCGTTTATACCCCAGGCGATACAGCGACAATTGTAGGTGTGGGCAGCTTATTTATTGACAGTAATGGGGCTTATGTTTTCACCCCGGAAACTGACTATATTGGCAGCATACCAAGTACCACTTACACCGTAAGTGATGGCACTAATATTACCGGTACTACTGTTTTAGATTTTAGTGATATTACACCAGCTATCTCACTTAATGAAGATTCATCAGCTTCAGGTAACGTACTCGTTAATGATAATGATGCTATAACTCAATTCGTTATAGACGGAGACGATACTATTTATAGCGCAGGAGATTCTGCAGTTATTAATGGTATTGGTAATATATTGATCAACATGGATGGAACATACACTTTCACGCCAGATGCTAATTATGCAGGTGTTATTCCTAATACCACCTATACTTATTCTGATCCTAATGGTGGTCTCCACACTGGTATTTTAAGCTTTAGAGGCGTAGTACCTGTAAATGATGCGCCAGAAGCAACAAATGAAGAACCTGTTGTTGTTACCGAAGATACACCAGCTACAGGTAATGTGCTGGCTAACGACAATGATGTAGATGGCGATACACTTACCATTACTCAATTTACCATTGATGGAGATCCAGCAAGTTACAACGCTGGTGATACAGTTACTATTACTAATATTGGTAGCTTACAAATTAATGCCAATGGTAGCTTTACCTTTACTCCGTTTGCTAACTATAACGGTCCAGTACCGAGTGCAACCTATACGGTAAGCGACGGAAATGGTGCTACTGATATAGCAGAGTTAAACTTTAATGATGTTATTAGTGTAAATGATGCGCCAATCGTTATTGGTGAATCAATAACGACTGAAGAAGGTAGCCCAATAACCATTGATGTATTAAGTAATGACGTGGACGTAGAAGGCGATCCACTTATTGTCATAACTGTTGACGGACAAGATATTATTATCGACTCAACAGTGACTTTGGCTAATGGAACCGTAGTCGTTCTTAATCAAGATAGTTCATTAACGGTTACGCCACCAGAAGGCTTTGATGGTGTTATTAATTTTGACTATGTTGTGTCAGATAATAATGGTGCTCTTACTGCAGGTACTATTAATTTAACGGTACAGGCTTTACCGGTCGGAATAGATGTTGAAAGTAATATCGAAATAGGACAACAAGTAACAACGTCTACTTTTGAATCAACTACTGATACACAAGTCGATATTATCGAGAGCGAAGAGCGATTTATTACTGCACCAGGCATTATTCTTGAAACAGTATTTGATGTAAGAGATCTTCATTCAACAATGGACTTAACGGTAGGTGCGCCAATTATTACAGCGATAGAAGGACTACAAACTCTTAATAATATCAGTTCACATATCAATGCAGAATTTCCAATTTTGGAAACAATAGACAATTTAGAGCAATTCAGCATTTTTAATCAAAGTTTATCTGAAATTTTTGATACTAATTACGAACCTTTTGATGAAGACGAAATAAATAGCCTCTTACTTACAAGCTCAGTAAACAACACAACTGATATTAATAATGATGAGTTGTTGATTGAAACAATAATGCGAGATAACAACCTCTTAATGAGCTTAAACGCTCAAACACAAACAAGCGATTTATCAAATGTTAACTATAATATTACTAGAGTTGATGGTCGTGCACTTTCAGACTGGATATTAGTAGAAAATAAAGGACTTGTTTTGATGGAGGTTCCTGAAAAAACTGAAGTTATACAGCTTAATATTGTGACAAATACACTTGAGGGTTCAACAACAACACGCCCTATAGAGATTGATTTAACTTCTGGCAGTGTTAGTGAACTAGAAAGTGTAGAGCAAAACAATACAGACACATTTGATAATAGAATTATACGAGAAGCATTTAGCAGCAATACCGAAACTGCTGCTCTTGCGCAAGCCCTTGATATAACAAAATTTCAATCATAAATTAAAACATTTATGTAGACAGGAGTAATAATAAATGAAAATTCCCTTTATACCTGCGGTACTTATTTTATCTTTAGGTGGCTGTACAGTAATACCAGAACCTTTTGATAAAGATCAGTTATCAAAACAAGCTAAAGAACGTTTATCAATAGTTACATTGAATCAGGACCCTGTTTCCGCGCCTATCAATTTATACGACGCAATGGCGCGCGCATTAAAATACAACCTTGATTACAAAGTAGAGCTAATGGAAGAAGCGTTGAGAATAAGTGAGTCAGATCTTTCTCGTTTCGATATGTTACCTCAGCTTGTAGCAACCGGCGGATATACAGGCAGAGATAATTATGCGGGTGCTTCAAGTCGTTCATTACTTACCAATACTGAATCGTTAGAGCCATCAACATCCAGTGAGAAAAACAGCCTTCAATCGGATCTTTCTTTAAGCTGGGATGTACTCGATTTTGGTCTTTCATATGTTCGTAGCAAACAAAAAGCAGATGAAGCTCTTATCGCTTTAGAACATCGTCGTAAAGTAGCTAACCGCATTATTGAGGATGTACGAACTTCATTTTGGCGAGCTGTTAGCGCAGAACGTATGTTAGGGAAATTAGACGGACTTGCACAAAATGTTGAAGACAACCTTGCCAGTTCAAGAGCACTTGAAAGCCGACGTGCTACTGCGCCATTAACTGCACTAACTTATCAGCGCGAACTTATTGGAATAAAAAGAGAAATACAAAGGTTACAACGCGAGCTTATGATCGCTAAACGTCAGCTTGCCGCATTAATGAACCTAGCGCCAAGCGAACCTTTTACATTAGCGTTACCAGACCGCAATAGGAAGCCATTAAAGCAACCATTTGAAGTAGACGAAATGGTGACCGTTGCGCTAGAAAACAGAAGTGAATTAAGAGAGGTAGATTATCGTTTGCGTATTAATTCTCATGAATTAGATGCAACCATCCTTTCAGCGTTTCCAAGTTTCCGATTATTTGTAGGTGCCAACAATAGCTCTAACGATTTTTTATATAATAACGATTGGGTAAATTGGGGCGCACAAGCAAGTTGGAATGTAATGAACTTATTCCGTCTTCCAGAGCATAAAAAAACCATAGCGGCTCAAGATAATTTATTAGAAGCACGTGGTTTGGCATTAACTATGGCAGTAATGACACAGGTACATGTATCGTATGCCCGTTATAATCATTTGACAAAAACCTTCAATACAGTGCAACAAGAAAACGCAATTCAAAAACGTATTATGGATCAAATCCGAAAAGGCTTTAAAGCCGATACGGTAAGTAAACAAAGCCTGATCCGTGAAGAAATGAAAACCCTAATAACAGAAGTAAAATATGATATTGCGTTTGCTGATATGCAAAATGCATACGCTAATCTGTTTGCTGCAATAGGAATAGACGATTTTGGACCCGATATTACCGGTTCTGAACCTTTAGATAAACTAAGCTCGTCGTTAGAAACATTATGGGCAGAACGTGTTACACCATCAGGCTTAACGTTATTAAATGGTAATGTTAAATAATGGGGTTACCCTTAAAAATTTATATTATTTTAGTTTTGCAAAGTCTACTTATTGGAAAAGCTGTTGGACAAACATCGTCAGAGCAAGCAATAGATAACACCAATAATAAAGAAGTTTATGTACGCGGTGTTATTTCAGCTCGAGATACAGCGGTCATTAGTTCTAGAATTAATGGTTTTGTTATTAAAAGTATTCCTTTTAGTGATGGAGAGGCTTTTGAAAAAGGTGTAGAGCTTGTTAGTTTTGACTGTACACGCAGTAAGGCTGAAGCAAAAGCAGCGAGAGCAACAGCCTTTGCACTTGAAACAACGCTAAAAAGTAACCAAGAATTAGACCTATATGGAGCTATTGGCAAAAATGACGTACTTATTTCTCAAGCCAGACTCGAAAGCGCACAAGCTGAAGCCTTAGCACTTGAGGCAGGACTAAATGATTGTATTATTAAAGCACCATACGCAGGTCGTGTCGTTGAACGTTTAGCTAGCATAGCTGAAAGCCCAACTGCAGGTACACCGGTAATAAAAATACAACGTGAGAAAAATTTAGAAATTAAACTTATTGCGCCGTCCCATTGGCTTTCATGGTTAGAAATTGGCACCTCATTTTCTATAAAAATAGACGAAAATGGTAAAGTGCATGAAGCCTATATTGTGCGATTAGGTGCAGTAGTTGATCCGGTTAGTAAAACGATTAAGGTCATTGGACGATTTAAAGGAACACCTATAAATACCATACCAGGGATGAGTGGTGACGCTCGATTTATCTCTGCTGAGTCTCGTTAATATGGAAATTAAACAAGCTTCAAACACGCCAAAAAATATCAGTAAAAACAAACCTAAAACTGAAACCTTTCAAAAGTTATTGCAGTTTGAAGCGGATATTCGTGACCAAAAAAGTGATATGGAACTCCTATATCACATGGCTAATGAAACACGTTGTTTGTTAAATTACGGTCAGGCTTTTGTATTTAAAAAGCACGGTAGCACAGATGAAATGAAAGTGAATACGGTTTCAAGTATGGCTGTTGTTGATCGAAATTCACCAGCAATACGATGGATTGAACGTTTAATTTTATCATTAAGTAAAGATGTCGATCTTGAAAAAATGCAAGAATTCAAAGCTTCGGCGTATGCTGAACCACAAGATCCTGAAACCACCGAATATCCTTTTATTAATATGATTTGGGTACCTTTAAAGCAACGTGATGGTACCTGTTTTGCGGGTATATTATTAGCTCGATTACTTGCTTGGCCGGCAGCTGAAAAATTAATCGCTGAACGATTAGCTGGAACATACTCTCATGCTTGGATGGCTTTTACACCGCATTGGACTGATCGGAGAAAACCATGGTTAACACGTATTCAAAAACGTATTGCCATTATTGCGGTAATCGTTATTGCCTTAATACCTGTAAGACTTAGTGTTTTAGCTCCCGTCAGAGTGGTAGCTGAACGGCCCTTTATTTTATCTTCCCCTACAAATGGCGTGGTAGAACGTATCCATGTGCCTCCAAACGCAGAAGTGAAGAAAGGCCAACTCATTGTAAGTCTTGAAGATATGTTACTGCGCAATGACGCGGCAATGGCTTCTGAAAAACTTAAGGTTGCGGCTGTACGGTACGAAAGAGCAAAGAATGCAGCCTTTTCAGATAATGAGGCTGCGCGTGATATCGCTGTCACTAAATCTGAATATCACCTTGCTGAAGCTGAAGCGAATTATGCACAAGGTGTTTTAGAACGAGCACAATTACGAGCACCCCAAGACGGTATAGCTGTTTATAGCGATCGTCGAGATTGGGAAGGCCGCCCTGTTTCTGTTGGTGAACATATTGTTGAAATAGCCGATCCTAACAAAGTTGAATTTATAATAGAGCTGCCTCTTCGAGACTTGATAGAAATTAATCCTGAAGCCAAGGTTACAGTATATCTTGATAATGCTCCTCTTAGCGCGGTATCGGCAGAGGTAGCACGTAGCTCATATCATTCAAGCCGTTTGCCTGATGGTCGAGAAGCCTTTTTACTCGCGGCTAAGCCGATAGAAACAACAGATGACATACAAATAGGTGCTCATGGTTCAGCTCGTGTGTATGGTGGCTGGGTGCCTCTTATTTATCGTATATTACGTCGTCCAATTGCTGCTACACGCCAAGGCATCGGCTTATGACAACAGAGGCAAGTATAGACAGCGAACTTATTAACATACAACTGCCTCAACTACGTCAAGAGTTACAAGTAAGCCGAGGTGCTCCGTTAGTGGGTGGTGCGCCAAGTTGGACAATCTTTGATCCCATTAATCATGCTTTTTTTGAGATAGGTCAACGAGAATTTGAAATTTTATCCCTTTGGTCTTTAAAAGATCTAGTTACATTAGCGACAACACTGAAGCAAAGACGACAAGCATTGCAGCCAGGTGAACTAGAAGAGTTTACGGCTTTTTTAATCAAAAACTCCTTAGTAGAAAGTCTTCCTGGTAGTTCAGTACAAAATTTTATGGAACAAGCTGATGCTCGGCATCAAACCCCGTGGCAATGGCTGATGAAGAATTACTTATTTACCCGTATTCCACTCGTACACCCCGATCAGTTTTTACGCAGAACATTACCTAAAATCTCATTTATTTGGTCTACTCAGGCAATTATTATTTGGGCAATATTAACCACAATCGGTATTTTTCTTATTGCACGAAGTTGGGATCAGTTTTTAGCAACATTCCCTGACTTTTTTAATATTCAAGGTTTTTTCTTATATGGTGTAGCACTTATTTTAGTGAAAATATTGCATGAATGCGGACATGCATACACGGCGGTGCGTTATGGCGCTCGCGTTTCAACAATGGGTGTAGCCATTATGTTGTTATTTCCCATGTTATATACCGACACAACAGGTGTTTGGCGATTACGTTCTCGGCGTCAGCGATTAGCAGTAGATGCCGCAGGCGTACGAATGGAGCTAATGGTTGCGGGATTAGCGGGTTTTGCTTGGACGTTATTACCCGATGGAACTTTGCGTAGTATTGCTTTTATATTCGCTACAACTGGGTGGCTACTAAGTATGTTTATAAACTTGAATCCCTTCATGCGATTTGATGGTTACTATTTTATGTCAGACGCGGTGGGTGTTCCAAATCTTCAAGAACGCTCGTTTGCTTTCGGGAAATGGCAGTTAAGAGAATGGCTTTTTGGTTTAGGTAAAGCAATGCCTGAAGACGTTACGCGCTTTGGAGCAAACTGGCGAACAGCATTTGCTTTTGGTACATGGATTTACCGTATATTTTTATTTACTGGGATTGCCCTTGCTGTTTATTATTTCTTTTTTAAGGCGCTTGGGATCATTTTATTTGCGGTAGAAATAATATTTTTTATTGGGCTTCCTATATGGAACGAAATCAAACAATGGTGGGCTATGCGAAGCGAAATTTCTTTTAACAGACAAAGTGGTAGAACACTTATAGGTATTATAGCTTTATTGTTATTACTCTTCTTACCTATAGATTCTCATGTAACGGTTCCTGCCGTTTATAGTTATGGTGGTGATCAACTTGTTGTTGCGCCTGAAGCAGGCATTATCGACGAAGTTATTGCTCGTGATGGCGCTATGGTTACAGCAGGAGATACTCTTTTTAAATTAATATCCCCAGAACTTGAGGTGGCGTTAAGTCGTAGCCAACTTCGTATAGATTTACTAGTTGCACAAATTGGTCGTTCAGTAAGCGATATAAAAGATAGATCACAACGGTCGGTATTGGAACAGGAACTTACTAGTGAAAGAGAAAGATACTTTCAACTAACAGAGCGACAATCACGTTTACAAATTAAAGCACCCTTTTCAGGTCAAATACGAGATTTACAGCCGAATTTACATGCTAAACAATGGTTAGGTACTGGCGCAGAACTTATGCGAATTATTTCATCTAGCTATGCTGATGTACGAGGTTATGTATTTGCCATTGATCGTACTCGATTAAATGTGGGTAATGAAGCCGTATTTATCGCTGATGATCCATCTTCTTCAGCAATCCTCTTATCATTAAAAGAGATTGCTCCATTAGCTTCAGATCGAATAGATTTACGGGTTTTGGCATCCGTAAATGAAGGAGGCATTGCAGTTGATATAGATGAACACGGAATATTAAGACCGCGAGAACCTGTGTATTTACTTCGTTTGGAGCCTACAGGATCTCAATCTACAGACAACCTTAATTCGCGTACAGTTATTGGTTCGGTAGAAATAGAAGTAAAGGCAACAAACTTTGCGTCTCGTATATTTAAACAAGTTGCGCGAGTCCTTACTAGTGAACTGGGCTTATAGGAGGTTAATGAATACTTTTAAAGGAGCTAAATAACCTGAACTCTGGATAAGCAGTTATGCCTAATATTGTTATTTAACCCTCTAACGTCGTTGCCTGCATGGATGCAGGTACTTAGTTTTTATCGGGAATAAAAAAACTGTGTTTTTATTGCTAATAGCCAGCTATTAGTCAAGAAAAATGCCTTGTTATAGAATTAAATTCCAACATTAGGAGAGTAATAAATCATTTAAACAAGTGGTGTTGCAATAATTGACTTATAAAGTATTGAAAATCAATATATTACAAAACCCATTAACCAGAGTTCAGGTTAAATATATTTTTTATAATCAGGATAAAACTCTAAAGCATCGCACCACGTACTAAAATTAGAGTGTTTGTACTGATTACTTGATGCAGAAAACCATTTTGAAGATCCAAAGGCTTGTAAAACAAACTTCCTTTTGTATCCGTCTATAGCGACGTAACAGGCTAGCGTTAATGATGTTTGGTTCGATACTTTTACACTAGGCACGCCTTGAACACTGGTCATGTGCTCAATATTTACTCTAGGTAAAGCAATAACTGAAAAAGCCATTAAGCTTAAAAACGTGAAATAAAAAAATTGTTTTTTGAATGCAGTATTTTTCATATTTCTCAATGAATTAGTTTTAATTTATAGACACAATTATAGATAAAATTAATCAACAAATAAAAAAAAGCAGTATTTTTTATATTTTACCATTGAAACCACCAAATGCTGTCACCATAACCTTTATACGAAATTAATATATGCTGCTATTTTGTAAAGAATAATCAGTAGCGATAAAAAGAGAAAATAAAAATGGCTAATAATGTTCCAGTAAAAAGTGATCAGCATAAAAACTTAAAAGTTTCATCTCAACGTAGTTTAGAGCATGTTTCAGGTCAACATATTGCACCAATTAACGCGTTAGAGTTTGCTCAAGCAGCAACAAGTTACCCTATTATTTTAGTAAAAGAACCTGAATCTGCAAACTTTCGAAGTGTTGTAATGTTAGGCTTAGAAGCTGGCGAGAATTTATATTATAGCAAAGCAAAATGGGATGCTATTTATGTGCCTCAATCAGTATCTTTAGTACCATTTAGCTTAGGTCTTGATCCTGAAAAAGAAAAAACATTAACAACGTGTATTGATTTAGATAGCCAATTTGTTGGTGAAGATAAAGAAAATGCTCTTTTTTGATGAAGATGGTAAAGATACAGATTTCTATAAAAGCGCACAAGAATCATTAGGTCGTTTGTATGAAAGCGAAGTAATGACAGATAAATTCATTAAAGAACTTGAGGCTAATGACTTATTATTAGAGTTAGAACTAAGTATTACTTACAACAACAACCAAAATAAGAAACTTGTTGGTTTATTTGGTATTAACGAGAGCAAGCTTACAGAATTATCTGATGAGAAAGTAATTGATTTCCACAAGCGTGGTTTATTCATTCCTATTCATGCAATGTTAGGTTCTGCTGCTCAAATTAATCGATTAGCTCAATTACGTAATCAAAGTAATTCTAAGCAAAAAGTATCAGGTATTCGTTTTACACCTGTTACTGCTGAAGAAAAGAAATAAGAGTAAATAGTTAAACCCAAAGGAGCTTAGGCTCCTTTTTTATTGCCTAAAATATAGCTTTCGATGATTTCCTATCATTTAGCTGATGAAAGTCACCTTTAAGTAAGTAAATGAAAGTGTGAATCTTTTCATTAACAGATTGGTTGACCTGTGTTAGTTTACATCAATGTTTGGGAAAAACTGTTGAGGGATTTATGGCACAGCAATCAAAAGTACCTTTGGATATTGAGGAACAAATCCAAAGTCTTGCTGGTGATATTTATGTTCAAATTGAAGACAAGGTTTCTGCATTGGTGTCTACTTATGCTAAACCGGAAGTGATCACGAACGAAATAATTGAAAACCATCTAATTTATCAATCACTAAAATCTAAGTTGACTCAGTTCAAAGAAGATTCAGATAAAGCAATGTCGTCAAATGCTATAGAAGCTGAAACGTATCAAAAAACGATATCAGACCTTAAAGCACAGCTGTCCAGTCGTGATGAAGCCATTAAAAATAATGAACAATTAAATAGCGCTAAATTAACTGACACTGAGCAAGTATTAAAAGAGAAACTCGCTGAATTATCTATGTTAAGTGATGCGAATAATCAATTAACAACAAAAAACGAAATACAATTAACCGCTTTAAATAACACGACAAAAGAACTTGAAGACTCTACTCAAAAAATTAAAACACTTGAATCTTCACAGAATATATTAAGTAAAAATGATAAAGCTAAAGCGGCAACATTAGAAGTTCAAAATCATCAAATATCCGACCTCACACTACAGCTTAATAATATCACCAGCGAACTAGACTACCTTAAAGCAGAACATAGTCAGCAATCAGAATCGTCTAATAAACAACTATCACAAGAACAGAGTTCAGTTAAACAGTATCAAAAAGACATTAAAGACCTTCAACAAAAAATCACTGTTATTGAAACATCACTATCTACTGAACTTGCGAATAAAAAAGTACTCGAAAATAGCGTCACAGAATTAAATGAAACCATTAATGCTACGGATACAGCTTTAGGTCATGAAAAAGTTAATGAAGAGAAACTTAATAAAGAAATTTCTACATTAAAACAAAAATATACATCAGTAGAAACGTCATTAGAAAATGAAAAACAAACCGTCAAACTACTGCAAGATAACATTACCAAAATGTCTGAAGAAAGTGCTGTTGTCAGTAAACAGCTCATTCAAGAACAACAAAGTATCGACACTTATAAGAAAGAAATTATAACGTTTAGTAACAAGATTACTGAGTTAGAAACCTTAGTTGCAACAGAAACCAATTCAGGGAAGCTTTTACAGAGTAAGGTTGTTGATTTAACCAAAACATCGATTGATCTAAATGCCATGATAGCTAATGAAAAAGCTAGTGCAGAGAAAGCTAACCTTGAGTCAGAATCATTTAAAAGTAACTTAGTCCAATTAAATGAGAAGCTTACGATTAGTGAACAAGCTCAAAAAGAAGCAGAACGTTTACTTAATGTTGAGAAACAAAATCAAGGTCAACAAAGTAGTAAACATCTAATAGAAATAGACTCATTAAAACAAAGCATAGACAAGCATAGGTCTGAATTAGAAGCTTTAGTTTCTTCAAATGAGAAAAATCAAACGACAGGAGAAAAACTTAATAAAACGATTGCTGATTTAGAAAAAGATAAAGCGTCGCAGTTACAAACAGATAAAGAAAAAGATAAATCACATCAAACAACACTATCTGAATTGAACAAAACCCTTACTCAAGAAAAAGCCAAAATAAAAGCGTACGAAGATCAACTAAACACTCAAAAAATAACATTAGAAGAACAAGTTAAAACACATAAAACCCTCATTGAACAATCTAAAAAAACAGATGAAAACTCAAGTAAAAAAATTACTGAGCTAGGTAACAAAATAACTACACTAGAAAAAGACATTGCGGGCCTAACAACTAAGAATAAAGACTTAACTAAACATTACGAAGAAGCGAACACCATGATTGATGATTACCAGAAAGAAATCATCCATTTAAAAGAAAGTTATGACAACGCTAATAGTAATGTCATCGAAATACAAAAACGTGTTGAAGCTAATAAAGAAAAACAAGAAAGTGAATATGATAAAGCGCGTGATACAATTAAATATCTCCGCGATGAAAACTTAGATTTACATACTAAGCTAGATCAACAAGTCACGGAGTTAGAAGATAAGCTACGTGAATATCGTTTACGCTTTGAGTACGCTCAAAAGCAATTAAATAGTAAATAACCCATTAGGGTTATAAGTGTTAATGGAAAAATCTTTTGTCTAAATCACTCTCTTTCGACGCACTAAGTCAATGGCAGCAAATAGCATTCAGTGCTGCTCTGTTAGAACGTATGTTACCTAACTACAAGCTTTTTTCTGAAGCAACAGAGTTCGGTGAATTTTCAGTTTTACGTAACCAGCTAGATACCGTATGGCAATGGTTAGATAAAAATAACCGCTGTAAAATAAACTACGAAGCTCAATTAACTAAACTAGAGCCACAAATACCAGAACCTGAATCATTCGATTTTTTTGGTGTTTACCCTGCTTTAGATACTTGTATGGCTATGGTGTCTTTGTTTCAAATTATGCAAGACAAAACCTCTGATGGCTGTTTCAATGTCAGTAAGCTTTCTGAAAATAGCGTAGTAAAATATGTAGAGCTAATGTTGAGCCAAGAGATGGATGAAGATGCTATTTCTGACGAAGACATTGATTCACATCCCCTTATGCAATGGGAGTTAGAAACTCAACAAGAGTTATTTAACTACATTAGTTTCGCCCAAGAAAATAAAAAGTCATGTTTACATGCTAAATCTTTAGTGCTTGAAGAAGGTTTATCTAACTTAGGCATTGAAATTTAATTTCTGTATTAGATCAAACAATAAGTAGAGCAACTCAATGAAAGCTATATTTCACTTTAGTTCTCTACTTATCCTCCTTTTTATCTCACCTAGCTTTTCAGCACATTCATCTGATAAAACCGTAAAAGTAGAACAAGCTATTACAGAGGCTATGCAGGAGTTTAATATTCCTGGTGTTGCCGTTGCTATTGTAGAAGACGATCACCTGGTATTTAGTCAAGGCTTTGGCTTAAAAGAGTATGGTAAATTAGAAAAGGTGACCTCAGATACTCTGTTTGGTATTGCTTCAAATACAAAAGCAATGACGGTTGTATTACTCGCACAACTTGTCGATCAATATAAAATATCTTGGCAAACTAAAGTTGTTGATATTTTGCCTGAATTTCAATTGTATAACGCTTTTGTCACGAATGAATTTACCCTGATAGATTTGCTGTCACATCGTAGTGGTTTAGGTTATGGCGCGGGTGACTTAATGATATGGCCCGCAAGATCTTATACTGAAAAATACATCTTCAATGGACTAAAGCATTTACCGCAAGCTTCAGGCTTTCGTACCGAGTTCGCCTACAATAATTTAATGTACATTATTGCGGGTAAGATTATAGAGAAGATAACCCACAAACCTTGGTCTCAGAATCTTCAAGAGCGCTTGTTTACTCCTTTGGGCATGAATAATTCAACGGCAAGTTTTTCACTACTCACTTCAAATTTATCAAACAAAAAAATCAACATAGCTAAACCTCATCTTATTATTAATGAAGAATTAACTGTTGTAGAAAGCGATTACCTTACAAACTTCTCATCTGCTGGTTCAGTAATATCAAACGTGCACGATATGGCACTGTGGCTTAAGGTTTTATTAAATCAAGGTGAGTTGAATAAAGAGAAGGTGGGTTTAGGAGATCAGTCACTGATAAAGCTGAACTTGGGAATAAACTCAAATATTTATCAGCTTTATAGCCAAACCCAAGCAAGTTTAATGTGGCAATCACATATATCACGCAAAGTGACTGAAACCGAAATTGAGCAGGATAATACACACTTCTCTGCTTACGGTTTAGGTTGGTTTTTGAAAGATTTCCATGGCATGAAGCTGGTTCATCATAGTGGTGGAATACAAGGTATGCTTTCTAAAGTACTGCTCATTCCAGAAAGAGATCTTGGCATCGTTATATTAACCAATCAACAATCCAATGCTGCGATAAATGCTATATATCGAGAAATTTTTGAAGTCTATTTAGATTTACCTAAGAATGACTGGGTCGCTTTTTATCAACAAAAAGAACAAAGGCAATTAAAGCGTGAAACAAACCGCTTAAGTGAGATAGAAAAACATTTAATTCAAAGTGGAAGTTCGCCACTTACTCTTGATCGTTATGCGCAAACTTATATCGATAAATGGTATGGCGAAATAATGATTTTTTTGGAAAACAAAAAGCTAAGAATAACATTTAGCCAAACTCCCTCACTAAAAGGTGAGCTTTTTTATTATCAAGATAATACCTTTATTGTACGTTGGGATGATCGGTCACTGAACGCCGATGCTTATGTGAAATTTTCAGTCACTCCTGATGGGGATATCAGTGAAGTTACGCTAAAACCAGTGTCTTATTTAACTGATTTTAGTTTTGATTTTCAAGATCTCAAACTCATACCAAAAACTCACTAATTTTAAGTATTTTGATATAAACGATAGGCAACTTGCCCTGCTTTCTTTTCTTTAAGTAATAACCAGTTATTAGGCATTGCTGAAATAGCTTCTTCACTTTCCATTTCAATGTAAATTAAAGCGTCTGGCTCTAAAAGATCATTGTTGAGCAACTTAACGGTTTCTTCTATTAAACCTTTACGAAATGGAGGATCTATAAAAACAATTGAAAACTTTTGTGAGCATTTTTCCAAATAAGTTAATGTATTTGTATGCTCAATAGTTATTTCATGGGCTTTTAATAAATTTTTATTTTGTTCAAGTTGTTGTGCTGCAGCTTTGTTTAGTTCAATTAGTGTTACTGATTTCGCACCTCGTGAAAATGCTTCAAAACCTAAACCACCCGATCCAGCAAAGCAGTCTAAACAAGTACTTTCCTGCATGAAAGGCATCAGCCAATTAAACACAGTTTCTTTCACTCTGTCAGTTGTAGGTCTTAGGCCTTCAGCCATTAATACAGGCAATTTTCTACCTCTATGTTTACCTGAGATAATTCGAATACTTCCCTTAGCAGGACTTTTGTTTGTTTTAGGTTTATTCATGAAATCAGTTATCGTTGAAGTTGTCGTTTTAATAAGGGTTTATAAAGCGTTTTGAATATAGATAAAAAGGGTAAAATCACTTCTAAAAATACATCAATTAATTAAAACCTTTGTTTTATCAAGGAATGCCCAAACAATATTTAATGTAAGTGGTATTAAATGATACTATGTTATTAATATTATCCCTGTTTATTGCATTAATGCCACCAATATGTGTGGCACACAGAAGAAATTAGTTTTATGTCTAAAAAGAAAGGTATGTTTTCTTGGTTAGGTTTTGGTAATCAAGATAAAGAAAAACAAGAAGCACCTATTGTAGAAGAGCAAGCGCCTCAACAAGAAGATTCTGTTGAAACCGAACTTGAAGATCAGGTTATCGATAAATTACCTGAAAATAATGACGATAGTGCTGTACAAGTAGATTTAGAAAGCGAAACTGTCCTGCCAGAGCCAGAGCCAGAGCCAGAGCCAGAGCCAGAGCCAGAGCCAGAGCCAGAGCCAGAGCCAGAGCCAGAGCCAGAGCCAGAGCCAGAGCCAGAGCCAGAGCCAGAGCCAGAGCCAGAGCCAGAGCCAGAGCCAGAGCCAGAGCGCGGATTTTTCTCGCGTTTAAAGCAAGGCTTGAAAAAAACCAGTCAAAATTTAGGTGGTGGAATATTTGGTTTATTTCGCGGCAAAAAAATTGACGACGAGCTATTCGAAGAATTAGAAACGCATCTGTTATTAGCTGATGTTGGGGTGGATACCACCACTAAAATTATCAATTCTTTAACGACAAGCGCATCGAGAAACCAGTTGAAAGATGCTGAAGCCTTATATGATTTATTAAAGGCAGAGCTTAAAAAAATTATTGAGCCAGTCACTCAACCGCTAGTCATACCTAAAGGTAACGGACCTTTTGTTATTTTAATGGTGGGCGTAAATGGTGTAGGTAAAACTACCACTATTGGCAAGCTGGCTAAACAATTTCAAGCGGAAGGCAAGTCTGTTATGTTAGCTGCTGGTGATACCTTCAGAGCTGCAGCTGTTGAACAGTTACAAGTATGGGGCGAACGTAATAACATTCCAGTTGTTGCTCAACATACAGGCGCAGATAGTGCTTCGGTAATATTTGATGCCATTAACTCAGCTAAAACAAAAGGTGTTGATGTACTTATTGCTGACACTGCAGGTCGACTACAGAATAAAGATCACTTGATGGAAGAGCTGAAAAAAGTGGTTCGAGTAATGAAAAAACTTGATGTAAATGCACCTCATGAAGTTATGCTAACACTTGATGCTGGCACTGGACAAAATGCACTTAGTCAAACTAACCTATTTGATAAAGCTGTTGGGTTAACAGGTTTAACTTTAACCAAACTCGATGGTACTGCTAAAGGTGGTGTTGTTTTTGCTATTGCAGATAAACATAATATTCCAATTCGCTATTTAGGCGTTGGAGAAGGTATTGATGATTTAAGACCTTTCAAAGGTGATGACTTTATCGATGCTTTATTTTCTCACGATGGCTAACTGAGCAAACACAATTTATGATCCGTTTTGACAATGTAAGTAAAACCTATCCTGGTGGATTCATCGCACTTAAAGATGTGAGTTTTGAAGTTAATACTGGCGAAATGGCTTTTCTAACAGGTCATTCTGGCGCAGGTAAAAGCACATTATTAAAATTAATGTGCTTAATGGAAAAGCCTACAAGCGGTACGGTTGAGATGAACAATACTGATTTATCTCGGATCAAATACCAAAATATTCCTTACGCCCGTCGCAATATAGGTATGATCTTTCAAAATCATAACCTGTTAATGGATCGCACTGTTTTTGATAACGTAGCGCTGCCTTTAATTATTGAAGGTTGTAGCTTAAAAGAAACACGTAAACGCGTAGAAGCGGCTTTAGAAAAAGTACATCTGCAAAACAAACTTAAATATTATCCTAATATGCTATCAGGCGGCGAACAACAAAGAGTTGGCATCGCTAGAGCACTTGTTAACAAACCTCCAATCTTACTTGCGGATGAACCTACGGGTAACTTAGACCCTAAATTATCACTTGATATTATAAAGCTCTTTGAAGAGTTTAATGATTTTGGGGTAACTGTACTTATAGCGACTCATGATTTAGGTTTAATTGCTCGAATGAAGTATCGCACGCTCACCTTAAAGCAAGGCACCATGATCAATGACGGCTTGATTGAAGGCTTACAAAAGCAAGGGAGCCAAGATGCAAAATAATGATCACTTTGCTCGACCTTCTAATAAATTAGGTTTTTCTGCACGCTTTGCTGGTTGGGTTATTCGCCATGTTCAACAAGGTATAGGTAGTTTAGGCGATTTATGGCGCACTCCTTTTACTTCAGTAATGACAGTTCTGGTATTAGGTATCAGTTTAACTTTACCTGCGACATTACATCTTTTCGTAAAAAACGCAAAAGCAGTGACTGAGCAATGGGATTCAGCATCAGAAATTACTTTATTCTTAAAGTTATCAGTATCTGAAAAGTCGGCTCAGCAATTGGTGCAACGAATTTCGCTTTATACTGATGTTGCCAGTGTTAAATATATTTCAGCAGATAAAGCTCTAAAAGAATTTAAAGTTCTTTCAGGTTTTGGTGATGCACTTGAATACCTAGATGATAACCCTTTACCTGCAACGGTTTTGGTCACTCCTACTAAGCGTGCCAGCCAGGCCGAAGCTGCAGGAGACTTATTACTAAAATTAGAGAAAGAAAGAGAAGTAGAACAAGGAAAGCTTGATTTAGAGTGGCTAACAAGACTTCAAGCCATGGCTGAACTGATTGAAGATATAGTTATAGGGTTAGCGCTACTTTTATGTTTATCGGTAGTCTTGATCATAGGTAACACAATACGTTTAGCCATTTTGAATCAGAAAGATGCTATCGCCATTATGAAGTTAGTGGGTGCAACCGACGCCTTTATTCAGCGACCTTTTTTATATGCGGGTATATGGTATGGCATATTAGGTGGTTTAGTGGCTTGTTTTTGTGTTTATGTACTTGGATCATACTTGTCTAATGCTATGCAGGACTTAACAGCTCTGTATCATAGTAACTTTATATTGGAGGGGCTGACATTTTCAGAATCACTTTACCTCATCCTTTCTGCAGTAATCCTCGGTTTTTCAGGTAGTTATGTTTCTGTTCGTAAACATATAAAATCAATTGAACCAACGGCTGATTAATCACTCTACTTAATATACTTTTTAAGTTTTTGTAATTTAATTGGACTGTTCAAGGTCTTTAATAATTGTTACTTGATCTAAAGTAACAATTATATACATTTTTACTTGTAAAAGTTGTGATAGCCTGTTGTATCACCCACTTAGTTACGTTAATGTATTATTTAAATTATCGTGATAAATATAAATTTCTGTTAAAATCGCGAAGAATAAAGTATTACGGAGAAAATAGATGAGTAATTCTATACAAACTACAGCACTAACTGTTCCACAAAGTGGAAGTATTGAATCGTATATGCAATCGGCGTATAGCATTCCTATGCTTACAGCAGAACGTGAAAAAGAATTAGCTACTCGTTTATATAACAATAACGACTTACAAGCGGCACAAGACCTTATCATGTCGCATCTACGTTTTGTTATACATATTGCTAAAGGTTATGCTGGCTACGGCTTAGCACAAGCTGATCTAGTTCAAGAAGGTAACGTTGGCTTGATGAAAGCGGTAAAACGTTTTAATCCAGAAGTTGGCGTTAGACTTGTTTCATTTGCTGTTCATTGGATAAAAGCGGAAATACATGAATTTGTATTACGTAACTGGAGAATCGTAAAAGTTGCGACAACTAAAGCACAACGTAAATTGTTTTTTAACTTAAGAAAAAACAAAAAGCGTCTAGGTTGGTTTAGTAATGCTGAAGTTTCTAATGTTGCTGAAACTTTAGGCGTAACAAAGAAAGACGTGCTTGAAATGGAATCTCGTATGAGTAACCAAGATCAAGCGTTTGAGCTTTCTACTGATGATGATGATAACGCAAGTGCTTCAAGCTTTTCACCTGCTCAGTATTTAGAAGACAAAGCGTCTGATCTAGCTGATTCAGTTGAAGAAAAAGACTGGAGTAATCACGCAAATAAACGTTTAAGTAATGCATTGGTATGTTTAGACGATAGAAGTCAGCATATTATTCGTACTCGTTGGTTAAGTGAAGATAAAACGACACTTCAAGATTTAGCAGATAAATATCAAATATCAGCTGAACGCGTAAGACAGCTAGAAAAGAATGCATTAAATAAATTAAAAACGTCGATGGCGGCGTAATATATTTTGCATGATTAAGAAAACCGACAGTTGTCGGTTTTCTTGTTAATAAACATATACATTATAAAGTCTAAATAATGAAAGACTTTATACATAAAATAAAACCTAAAAATAATATTAATAATATGGGTAAATTTTGATGCCAGTGAATGCGAACGAAAGCATACTAGCAGCACGTCAGATACCAAAGCTAAAATCTTTACTTAAGAAGTATCGCCAAGCTAGAACAATACAGTCAGGATTATTGCAACTTTCAGAGTTGGCTAGTTCAGTGACTGATATGAGTTCGTTTTATTCTGAACTGCAATCAATTATCAAAACTATACTGATCACAGATAGTTTCCACATTTCCTTATGTAATAGTCATCAAAATTTATCTCTCGTTTATTCGAATAACTCTATTGAAAGAAAACTCATTGAGCAACAAGAACGTGAAAATTGGAAACACAGTTTAACGGGTTTAGTTTATTCTCAAGGTAAAGCCATTAGTTGTGATGCAAAAGAAAGAGATGCGTTAAGTAAAAAACATAACTTAAATTTATCTAATTCAGCGTTCATAGATTGGTTAGGTGTACCACTAAAAAGAGGTAATAACGTTATAGGAGTTATTACGCTTCAAAGCTATGATCACGATATTTTGTTTAGTAATAAAGACTCACAACTCTTAGAGTTTATTGCAGAACATCTAGTTACCGCTATTGATAGAGTACGTAGCCGAGAATTATTAGAAAAAAATATTATAGAGCGTACCCAAAAACTTACCGAAACTAATGAAAAACTACAAAAAGAAATTGCCGAACGTCAAAAGGCAGTAAAAATTCATAAAGCCTTATTATCAATTTCTGAAATAACAGCAACAACCTACGACTTAGAGTCATTCTATAAAGTATTACATCAAGAAATCACTACACTCATTCCTTCTAATAATTTTTATATCGCGTTAACCTCTCAAAATAATGAATGGATAGATTTTCCTTATTACAAAGATGAGCATCATGATATCGCTGAATCTAGACCTTTTTCAAATGGTCTTACAGAGTTAGTAATTAAGTCGACAGAACCTTATTTGATGAAAGGTAATGAGGTAATAACACTTGCAGGAAGTGATCCTAAAAATAATAAACTTTATAAACCTAAACCTTTAAAAGATAAGTTACCTAAAGCTTGGTTAGGTGCCCCTTTAGTGGATCAAGGTGTCGCTTTTGGCGTTTTTGCGGTTTATCACTACGAAGATGTAAATGCTTATGAATTAAGTGATTTGGATCTTGTTAAGTTTATTAGTCAGCATATAGCCACCACTATTCTTAGAATAAGAACTCAAGCTGAAATTCAGAAAAATAATGAAGCCCTTGAACAGGCAATTGATGAACGAACAAAAGAATTACAAAGCACTAACTTGAATCTGCGTATGCAAATTGAAGAAAGAAGAAAAGCTGAAGCTCAGCTATATTACGACGCACATCATGATGCATTAACTAAGTTACCTAATAGAGCAATGTTAATTGACCGATTAGGCTATTCTTTACGTCACTTGAAACGCCATCCTCTTCATCAATCTGCATTGTTATTTATAGATTTAGATCGTTTTAAAATGATCAATGATACGTTAGGCCATCATGCTGGTGATTTGTTTTTAATTGAAATTGCCGATCGATTGCGAGATTGTGTACGAGACAATGATATTTTGGCTCGATTAGGTGGTGATGAATTTGTTATCTTGCTCGATTCATTACAGTCTGAAGATGATGTTGAAGAAGTCGCTAGTCGAATTATTAATAAAGTTGCTGCGGGTTTCGAATTAGAAGGCCATACAGTCCATTCTAATGCAAGTATTGGCATTGCAATGTGTGGCAGTCATTACAAAGACTCAAATGAAATACTTCGTGATGCCGATGCTGCTATGTATCAAGCTAAAAGCTTAGGTCGTGGCCGTTATGTATTTTTTGATGACAGTATGCGAGAACAACTTATTGCAAGTATGACTTTAGAACAAGAGCTCAGAGTCGCAATAAAAGAATGCCAGTTCGAGCTTCATTATCAACAAATATCAGATTTAGAAAATACTAAGATTATTGGTTTTGAAGCCTTATTACGTTGGAATCATCCTACAAAAGGTTTGTTAACTCCTAGCGAATTTCTATTCATGGCTGAAGAAACAGGCATGATTTTAGATATTGAAACTTGGGTTGTAGAAGATGTGTGCGCACAACTAAAATGCTGGCAATCTTCATTAGAATACAAGAATACTTTTATTGGGATAAACTTATCAGGTCGACATTTAACTCAATCTAACCAACTATTCAAACTGATAAAATTAATAGATAAAAATACAGTAGAGCCACATCGTCTTATTTTAGAATTTAATGAATCTGCATTTTCACAACACGCAGAACTTGCTCTTAAAGGTTTAAAGAAATTAAAAGAGTTTGGTGTTAAATTAGCTCTTGATGATTATGGCGCTGGCTTATCATCTCTCAATTTCTTGCATGGGTATCCTTTTGAGTTTATCAAACTTGATAGAAGCTTTATTCATTCTTTAAATTTAGAAAACCAAAACTTATCATTAATTAAAGCTCTGCATGAATTAGGCAGTAATTTTGGATATAGGTTAGTTGCAGAAGGCATTGAAAGCGCTGAAACATTAGAGAAATTAAGAAGTGTTGGTTGTGAGTTTGGTCAAGGTTATCATATTAGTCGACCAGGTCTAATAAAGCAGTTTGAAGAAGAAGTGGTTAATGTAAGTAATGGTTAATACTTACGTTATTTTTTAAATAAATACGGTTAATCATTTATCCTTTATAAAAATAACCTTCAACTCTAAATGCAATACCAGGCGTTGTTTTATAGCTTTCTATTTCAGACCACTCTAAAAAAGGTTCTACCTCAAAGAAAAGCCATTTTTTATAAGCATTAAATCTATATCTATAACTTACCGTATAATTATCCACAACAAAATCGCGCTCACCATTTCGCTCACCTTCAACTTGAAAAGAGGTAACTGAAGCGGTGTAAGCATCTAAATGTTTTAAACGATAAAAACCATGCTTCCAACGGATACCACTAAAAGATTGAGAGCCTTCAATACTGTAATTTATTCTATATTGTGTTTTTGGATCTTCTTGAAAGTTATATTCAAGTAATAATCTGCTTCCAAGACCATCACCTAAGAAGTAAAAGATTGAAGGTTCTACTTTAAAAGCACTGTTTTCAGTCCAGTTAAAATAACGCTTATGACGGCCTCTTATAAATATATCACCACCAGAAATACCTAAACGAGTATCTGTATATTTATTTTTACCATTGGTATGCATATAGCGCAGTGAAGCCGAAAATTTCTCTTCTTCAGGTTGGGTATGCGTTGTTTCTAAAGGTAATTGGTACTGATCAGCTTCATCCTCATCAGATAAAATCAAATCTACCTTATTTTTAAAATGAGGTAATTTAACTTTTACTCTAAATCTTGCTTTGATTTCATTCCAATCTCTACTTCTTGGGCGCCACTCTAATCTAATTCTCGCGTTTACTTTTGGGTTTTGTTGAGCACTTCCTTCTTCTGTAAAGAATTCGTCAAACCAAGCCGCAGACATATAAACTGAGTCTGAAACAGTTGAATGAAAGTCGTGGATCCAGGGCGTTTCTTCTACATATTCTCCATCTGTTTGCTTTTTTATTTCTTCAGCTGCGTGACATATAGAAGCAAAACTAAAAAAAATAATATAAATCTTTTTTATCAAATTTAAGGTCCTTGAGAAAATTAATGCAAGAAAGAGTGCTTTTTATAACTAAAACTTTATAATAACTCTATTTAAATCATAGGTGAATTTTCATGGGTAATATAGGTATTTGGCAATTATTAATTATTGTAGTGATTGTTGTATTATTATTTGGGACAAAAAAATTACGTAATTTAGGCGGAGACTTAGGTTCTGCGGTTAAAGGTTTTAAAAAAGCAATCACAGATGATGAAGCAAATAAAACTGCCGAAACAGAAAATTCTGAATCAATTACTAATAAAACAGTAGCTGAAGAAGAAACAAAAGAAACCGTAGAAAAAAAAGATAAAGACCAAGCTTAATTATGTTTGATATTGGCTTCTGGGAACTTTTACTTATTGGAATTATGGGCTTGATCGTTTTAGGCCCAGAGCGCTTACCTGTGGCTATAAGAACTGTCAGAGGTTGGATAGCGAACATTCGAAGAGTGAGCGATAATGTTAAAACTGAGCTTACCGAAGAATTGCGTATTCATGAACTGCATACTAATTTGCAAAAAGCAGAAAATTCAAATATGGAAAACTTATCTCCTGAAATTGCTGAATCTGTTAAATCATTAAAAGAAGCGGCTGAAATGGTGAATAAACCTTTTCAAAAGGTTAGTGAAGAAGCAAAGAAGCTTAAGTCAGAGACTTTAGATACTAAAAAGAATGAATCATGACTTCTGCCTCAAATAACTTCACTCTATTTGATCACCTCCTAGAGTTACGTACTCGACTATTAAAAGCTGTTGTTGGTGTGCTAGTCGTTTTGTGTTGTTTAATTTATTTTGCACAAGATATCTACCATTATGTAGCTGAACCTTTATTAGCGACTATGCCGTTAGGTTCGCAAATGATAGCAACAGATGTTGCCTCACCATTATTTGCGCCTTTTAAATTAACCATAGTACTCTCTCTTTTCATTGCTATGCCTTACATTCTCTTTCAAATATGGTCATTTGTTGCGCCTGCTTTATATAAGAATGAAAAGCGCCTTATTGCTCCATTAATGTTTGGCAGTACACTCTTGTTTTATGGTGGTATAGCATTTGCGTATTTTGTTGTATTCCCTGTAGTTTTTGCTTTTTTTAGCTCAGTTGCTCCAGAAGGAGTAACTATAGCAACCGATATAAGTAGTTATTTAGATTTTGTGTTGAAGCTGTTTTTTGCTTTTGGTATTGCTTTTGAAATACCCATTGCGATCATTTTAATGTGTTGGACCAACTTTACTTCCCCAGCAAGCTTACGAACCAAAAGACCTTATATTGTTGTAGGTGCATTTATTGTAGGTATGTTGCTCACACCTCCAGATATTATTTCTCAAACGATGTTAGCTATTCCTATGCTGATATTATTTGAAGTGGGTGTTTTTATTGCTTCTTTTTATTACCAAGAAGAAAGTAACGAGACAGACCCAGAAGAATAGATAAATGTGAAATCAATAATATGTACTGTTAAATACATATTACTCATTAATTGAATACGATAATAAAAATCGTTTACCAGCAGGTGTTTTTTTGATTGATATTGGTGTGAATTTATCTAATTCTCGTTTTGATAAAGACTTAAGTGAAGTTATATCAAGGGCGCAAGAAAATAACATCCAACACTTATTGGTGACCGGGACCAATATTGCTGGAAGTCAAAAAGCCTTAGCCCTTTGCCAGCAATACCCTGAATACTTATCTTGTACCGCAGGTGTTCATCCTCACGATGCAGACAATGTATCTGAAAACTATCTAGAAGAATTAGAAGCCTTATCTAAACACTCAGCGGTTAAAGCTATTGGTGAATGTGGTTTAGATTTTAACCGAAACTTTTCTACACCTTCAAATCAAAAGAAAGTATTCAAAGAACAAATTGAGTTAGCGCAAAAATTACAATTGCCACTGTTTTTACATCAAAGAGATGCCTTCACAGACTGGTTTGATATTCTCACTCCGCATATCGACCATATCCCTTTTTTAGTGACTCATTGTTTTACAGGCAGTGCCGAAGAATTACGTTTGTGTTTAGAAGCAGATATGTACATTGGCATTACAGGCTGGCTTTGTGATGAGAGAAGAGGACAAGAGCTAAGAGATATTGTTGGAGAAATACCATTAAACAGATTAATGATAGAAACTGATGCGCCTTATTTAACACCTAGAACCATAAGGCCTAAGCCTAAAAGTAGTAGAAATGAACCTAGTTACTTACCGTATATAGTTAAAGAAATTGCCAAATTAACTGATTATTCTGAGCAAGATATTATTAAACAAACCAGTGAAAATGCGCAGAATGTTTTTGGTTTAGGAAATCGCCTATGAATCAGAAGTTAGCTTTTGTTGCGGCAATTCTTTGTAGTTTCATGTTAGTTATGTTTTTCATTTTCATGACAGAAGATGTTATTGGTTTTCATTATGCTGATGTTAAAGAACATCTAAATGCATACTCCTATTTAATCGAACCTTCTAATACTACCTCTACCTTTAACAAAGGTGGCTTATTAACTAATGGTTTAGCTATTGGTTCTGCTTTTGCTCTTACTTTTTCGATGTTATTAATTTATTTGGCTAATGGTCAAAGAGCTGTGCTTCTGCTCTCCGGCTATTTCCTTATTCGCGCCATTATACTGACATTATTATTAGGTTATGTTGTTGAAGTTGGTGCTAGTCGCTTTTATACACTCTTCAATTTTGATATACCATTACTCGTGATCCTTTCTAAATTGATGTTGATGTGGTTCGCTTTATTGATTTTTCATATTAAAAAAGAGTCTAAAAAGTCTTATTGGTTAATCAAATCGACCTCATGGGCATTAGTTTTATATTTACCCATATGCTTCATATTACCTATTGAGTTAAGTTTTAAGTTAAGTGTTTATATTGAGCTTGCTGTTGGTTTATTACTATTGGCTGCAGCGATACATTTGATACAAAAAAACCAGCGTTTATCGGTGTTATTTGCTGCTTTCGTGTTTACGCAATTGATTGTTGACTTACTTAAAGCGATTGCATTATTTGGTCTTAATACTGACGTTTATAGTTATTCACCTTATTTATATACATCGTCATTTTGGTTAAGTGGATGTTTTACTGTGTTTATGTTGAGTCGTGGTTACTATTATCAAATTCAAGATAAAGAAATTGCAGAACAAAGAGCTCTAATGAGTTTACAAAAATCCAAGAAAGCGCAAACAGATCTATTCATCCTACAAGAAGAAAATCAAGAGAAGCTAGAGAGTAGAGTGCAAGAGCGAACATTAGAGCTTAATATTGCCCTACAAGAGCTTGAAGAAGCTAATAAAGAGTTAGAAGAGAAAAATACATTAGACGAATTAACAGGTCTTTATAATCGACGTTATTATGATCAAAAAATAGTAGCTGAATATCGACGAAGTCGTCGTAATTTAACTCCACTCAGTCTAGTTGTTATTGATATTGATCATTTTAAAAATGTTAACGATACTCATGGCCATATCGTTGGTGATAAGTGCTTAGTGTGGGTCGCGAAAAAAATTAAAGATGTTTTAGGTCGTGTAACCGATTTAGGTTGTCGTTATGGTGGTGAAGAATTTTGCTTAATATTGCCAGAAACAGATACTAAAGGCGCTATCTCATTAGCAGAAACGTTAAGAACATCCATTTGTTCAGAAATATTTATTGATGGTGAGCAAGAAATCCCTATCACTATAAGTTGCGGTATTAGTACCTATTGGCAGCAGTCTGATATTACACCAACAGAAATATTTGATGCTGCTGATCAAGCTTTGTATAAAGCAAAACACAACGGTCGTAATCAGGTCCAGAAAAAAGTTCTGACTGAAACTATAAAGTCTTAATTAAGGTTAACAAAATGAACAACACATTTGGTCAATATCCCGCTAGACGTCTACGTAGAATGCGTTCAGACGATTTTTCTCGACGCTTAATGTCTGAAAATCAATTAACAGTGAATGATTTAATTTATCCTGTTTTCGTTTTAGAAGGTGAAAATCAACGTGAAACGATTGATTCTATGCCGGGCGTTGAGAGAAAAAGCATTGATCTATTACTTGAAGAAGCTCAAGAGCTTGTCGATTTAGGTATTCCAGCTGTTGCGATTTTTCCTGTTACTCTGAGTGAAGCGAAGTCTTTACTAGCAGAAGAAGCCTATAATCCAAATGGTTTAGCACAACGAGCGGTTAGAGCATTGAAAGAAAAATTTCCAAGTTTAGGTGTGATCACGGATGTTGCATTAGATCCCTTTACCACTCATGGGCAAGACGGAATTATTGATGACAATGGCTATGTAGTTAACGAAATCACAAAAGAAGTGTTAGTTAAGCAAGCGATTTCACACGCTCAAGCAGGTGCAGATATTGTTGCGCCATCAGATATGATGGATGGTCGTATAGGAGCTATTCGTGAAGCTTTAGAAGAATATGGTTTTGTGAATACTAAAATACTGGCTTACTCGGCTAAATATGCTTCAAACTATTATGGTCCGTTTAGAGATGCCGTCGGCTCTGCAGGCAATATAAAAGGTGGTAATAAGTTTACTTATCAAATGGATCCTGCGAACAGTAACGAAGCTTTACACGAAGTTGCACAAGATATTCATGAAGGTGCTGATATGGTTATGGTTAAACCAGGAATGCCTTATTTAGATATTGTGAGAAGAGTTAAAGATAACTTTCAGGTGCCGACTTACGCATATCAAGTCAGTGGAGAATACGCGATGCATGTTGCTGCTATACAAAATGGTTGGTTAGAAGAAAAACCTTGTGTAATGGAAGGGCTTCTTGCATTTAAACGTGCTGGAGCTGATGGGATTCTGACTTATTTTGCTAAGAAAGTAGCTTATTGGTTAAATGAGAAGTAACCAATAAGTCTTGAATAATGCGTTATTCTAAATTTAGATCATCTAATATCGTTAACGACATTCCTAGCACACCTAAATACAAACTCTCTTGTGAAAGTTCATCAATAACCAAAGGATGAGCTTTTACCCATTTTTGCGGTAATTGAATAGAGATGTTTCTATTTGAAATATTGATGTTAATTGACGACAATTCATTATCGTTACGTCTTTGACAAAAGATGATCGCCAGTCTAAATATGATAAGTAAATAACAGGCATTATCGTAACTGGTAGCGGTTTGCTCTTTTAATTTGATCAGATCAATATTTGATTTTTGTAATTGAATAAAAGTCGCTAATAGATGTTTATCAACTTGATCAAACCCTGGTAAATCAGAGTTTGCGATAATATAAGCGCCATGGTCTTGCTGGTTTTTAAACTCTAATAACAAACCAATTTCGTGTAAGGCACAACTCGCCAATAACAGTTTAAAGCTGTTATCTTTTTCTAAAGGCAATTGCTGAGCAAAAATATCAAATATTATCTGTGCTTGATTTGATACACGAAAGGCGTGTTCTTTATCTACATGAAATCTTTCTGCGATAGAATTAACCGTGCGCTGTCTTATATTAATTTGACGCATATCAGGTAGCATTTCATATAACAAACCTTCTCGCAGTGCTCCACTAGAAAGTTGTAATTCATTAAGATCTAAGCTCTCAAATATCGCGATAAGGATCGCTAAACCACTCGCAAATACAGGCTGTCTTTCAACAGTTAAACCAGTGATAGCAATGTTATCGATATTTTTGCTGTTGATTAGGGCAGTTTCTAAACTGTATAAAAAAGGTAAAGACACGATAGCTGGTTGATGACTCGCACGGAGGATCTCAGCAAGCGCTTGAATAGTTCCTGAACCACTTAATACCGACTGCCAGCCAACATCTTTATATTCATGAACAATCGGCTCTAACATCGCTTTAGCAGCTGTTTTAGCATTATTCATATTTAATTCAGAGAGTTCGCCGCCAACAAAGAATTGCTGGTTGTAAGTTACACAGCCCATATCTACGCTGCATACTTTTATTGCATCAAATGCATTACCCACAATCAGTTCTGTACTTGCACCGCCAATATCTAAAACAAGTCTTTTATCTTCACTTGCGCTGGTATGAGCAACGCCAAGATAGATAGTTTCAGCTTCTTGTAAACCAGATAAGACGATAATCTTATGGCCTAAAACGATTTCAGCTTTATCGATAAATTCTTGAGAGTTTGTAGCAAGACGTAAAGTTGCGGTAGCAACAATTCTGATATTGTCAGGTGGGATATCTTGTAAGCGTTCAGCAAAGAAATTTAAACATTCTAAGCCACGAAGCATAGCTTCATTACTTAATTCGTTTTCATTATTCAAGCCTGAAGCTAAACGAACTTTTCTTTTAACTCTATCTACCGTTTGCACACTATTAGCAACTAAACGAGTAATTAACATGTGAAAACTGTTAGAACCCAAGTCAATAACGGCGTACAAAGGAGACATTGTCATAAAATATTAAGTCCTAGGACCTTTATTATATGGCTTTCTATTTCTGTTTTGACCGTTACCTTGAGGCTTGTGACGACGCACAACAGGCTTAGGCTTTGGTAAGTCAGTGATTAATGAATCTGGATCATATTTACTTACTGGTAACGCATGTTCTATATACGTTTCTATAGCAGGTAAGTTAAACACAGAATCTTCACATGCGAAGCTAATTGCTTGACCTGAAGCACCTGCTCTACCTGTTCTACCAATTCTGTGAACATAATCTTCACAATCATCAGGTAAATCGTAATTGAAAACATGAGTTACTGAAGCTATATGTAAACCACGAGCAGCAACATCTGTTGCAACGAGTACATCTAGTTGGCCGTTAGTAAATCTTTCTAAAATCTTCAAACGTTTGTTTTGAGGAACATCACCCGTTAATAAACCAACACGAATACCGTCAGCTTCTAAATGTGCGTGTACTTTTTCACAAACATGTTTTGTATTAGCAAAAATAATTGCTTTATCTGGCCACTCTTCTTCAATTAGTGTTTGAAGTAGGCTCATTTTATCTTCATTTGAAGGGTAAAATAATTCTTCAGAAATACGAATGTTTGTTTTTTGATCGGGTTCTATTTCAACACTTTCAGGATCATCCATATGCTCAAACGCTAGCTCTTTTACTCTAAAAGATAACGTTGCTGAGAATAGCATGCTTAAACGTTGAGTAGCAGGAGGCATTTTATTAAACATGTAGCGAATGTCTTTAATGAAACCTAGATCGAACATACGATCCGCTTCATCTAAAACAATAACTTCAATGTTACCTAAGTTATAAATGCCTTGTTTCAAGTAATCGAGTAAACGACCACAAGTACCAATTAATATGTCTACACCGTTTTCTAGTTCTTGACGTTGTGACTCATAGCCTTCACCGCCATAAACTACAGAAACACGTAAACCACTCGCTTTTGCCATTTCAATAGCATCTCTGTGAATTTGAATAGCAAGTTCACGAGTAGGTGCCATGATCAATGCACGCGGCTGATTATGTTCTGGTTTTGGATTAGTAAGCAAGGTGTGAAATGTTGCGGCTAAAAAGGCAATTGTTTTACCTTCGCCTGTTTGTGCTTGCCCAGCAATGTCAGTACCTTTAACCAATATAGGTAGCGATTTAGCTTGTATGGATGTGCAGTATTCAAACCCCATTTGATTGAGGCCTTCTATAACTTGCGGCGCAAGATCAAGTTCTGAGAACTTTATTTCTGATAAGTGTGTTTTTTTCATGGCGCTAGCTTAACAGGTTACCTCATTAATAAAAAATGATATTAAAGCGTTTAAAGTGATAAAAAAGCGAAAATATTCGTTTTTATATGTCAATATCTTAAATATTAGCTTGATCCATAGGATCTTTCTTTACCTATTTATATTTTAGTGCTAAATTTAGTTCTCAGAATACCTGAAAAATCTAACCTCCAACCCAAATCGTTTATCAAAAAATAATTTTTGTATCACAACGTAAACATATTTAAGAACCTCCAATATGAACCTTACCGAACTTAAAGAAAAATCAATCAGCGAACTAGTTAAGTTAGCTGAAGAAATGAAATTAGAGCATTTAGCTCGTACTCGTAAACAAGACATTATTTTCGCTATATTAAAAGCACACGCTAAAGGCGGTGAAGATATTTTCGGCGGTGGTGTTTTAGAAATACTACAGGATGGTTTCGGGTTTTTACGTTCATCAGATTCATCTTATTTGGCAGGACCAGATGATATATATGTATCACCTAGTCAAATTAGACGTTTTAGTATGCGCACGGGGGATAGTATTCACGGAAAGATAAGACCTCCTAAAGATGGCGAACGTTATTTTGCCCTTTTAAAAGTTAACGAAGTTAACTCAGACCGCCCAGAAAACTCTCGCAATAAAATTCTTTTTGAAAACCTAACGCCTATACACCCAATCGACCGTTTAGTTATGGAACGAGGAAATGGTTCTACGGAAGATATCACTGCGCGTGTTTTAGATTTAGCGTCTCCAATAGGTAAAGGACAACGTGGACTAATCGTTGCTCCACCAAAAGCAGGTAAAACGCTTTTATTACAAAATATTGCCCAAAGTATTGCACACAATAATCCAGACTGTGAATTAATGGTTTTGCTTATTGATGAGCGCCCAGAAGAAGTAACAGAAATGAGACGCTTAGTTAAAGGTGAAGTTATTGCTTCAACTTTTGATGAACCAGCAAGTCGTCACGTTCAAGTAGCTGAAATGGTAATTGAAAAAGCCAAGCGTTTAGTTGAACACAAGAAAGATGTTGTTATTTTACTTGATTCAATTACACGTTTAGCTCGTGCTTATAACACGGTAATTCCATCTTCAGGTAAAATCTTAACAGGTGGTGTTGATGCTAATGCATTACATCGTCCGAAACGTTTCTTTGGTGCAGCACGTAAAATTGAAGAAGGTGGTAGTTTAACTATTATTGCTACTGCTCTTGTAGATACGGGTTCAAAAATGGACGAAGTTATTTACGAAGAGTTTAAAGGTACAGGTAATATGGAATTACATCTTTCTCGTAAAATTGCTGAGAAACGTGTATTCCCTGCTATTCACTTTAACCGCAGTGGTACTCGTCGTGAAGAATTATTAACTAAGCCAGAGGAATTACAAAAAATGTGGATCTTACGTAAAATCGTTCATGAAATGGGCGAAATAGATGCGATGGAATTCATGATTGATAATCTAGCGATGACTAAAACAAATAATGAATTTTTCGATTCAATGAAGAGAAAATAACCTTTCATATTTGTTCATTACGCCAGCATTCATTGCTGGCGTTTTCGTTTTTAAATCACAATAATTTTAATATAAGTTTATTCTATGAAATACAGTGACTTGCGTGATTTTATGGCGCAATTAGAAAAAATAGGCCAACTTAAACGTATATCTCAACCGATATCGACCGAACTAGCGATGACTGAGATAAGTGATAGAACACTACGTTTAGGTGGTCCAGCCTTATTATTTGAAAACCCTATTGGTCATACCGTTCCTGTATTAACTAACTTGTTTGGTACTCCAGAGCGTGTTGCTTTAGCTATGGGTCAGCCTAATGTTGATGCTTTACGCGATGTTGGTAAATTATTGGCAATGTTGAAAGAGCCAGAGCCACCAAAAGGTTTTCGCGACGCATTATCTAAAATACCTGTATATAAACAAGTATTAAATATGCCGGTTAAAGTGGTTAAAAAAGCCCTTTGTCAGCAAATTGTAATTGAAGGTGATGATGTAGATTTAACAAGTTTACCTATTCAAACTTGTTGGCCTGGCGATGTTGCGCCTCTTATTACTTGGGGATTAACGGTTACACGCGGTCCTCATAAAGAGCGTCAAAACTTAGGTATTTACCGCCAACAACTATTGTCTAAAAATAAATTGATCATGCGTTGGTTATCTCATCGTGGTGGAGCGTTAGATTTTCAAGAATGGAAACAAGAGCATCCAGGTGAAAAATTTCCAGTGTCTGTTGCTTTAGGAGCTGATCCAGCCACTATTTTAGGTGCTGTAACTCCAGTACCAGATACTTTATCTGAATATGCTTTTGCTGGATTATTACGTGGTAGTAAAACTGAAGTCACACAATGTATTAGTAATAATTTAGAAGTACCTGCAACGGCTGAAATTGTACTTGAAGGTTATTTAGACCCTGATGAAATGGCACCTGAAGGACCTTATGGCGATCATACAGGTTACTATAATGAAGTGGATAATTTCCCTGTATTTACGGTAACTCATATTACTCATCGTAAAGATCCAATTTACCATAGTACTTACACGGGAAGACCGCCTGATGAGCCAGCAATTTTAGGTGTTGCGCTGAATGAGGTTTTTGTCCCTATTTTGCAAAAGCAATTTCCTGAAATACAAGATTTCTACTTACCACCAGAAGGTTGTTCTTATCGTTTAGCGGTAGTAACAATTAAGAAACAATATGCAGGACATGCAAAACGCGTAATGATGGGCGTTTGGTCTTTCTTACGTCAGTTCATGTACACAAAGTTTGTGATTGTATGTGATGATGATATTAATGCGCGTGATTGGAAAGATGTGATTTGGGCAATGACTACACGTATGGATCCAAGTCGTGACACTGTATTAATAGAGAACACACCAATCGATTATTTAGATTTTGCTTCTCCTGTGTCAGGCTTAGGCTCTAAAATGGGCTTAGATGCTACGAATAAATGGCCTGGTGAAACAAATCGCGAATGGGGTGAACCTATTGTGATGACCGAAGAAATTAAAGACGAAGTAGATAGCTTATGGGATGAGTTAAATATATTCGACGATAAAAATGAAGATAAAAACGCATAAGTGACAAACGTCACTCTTTATAGATTCTATGCTTATTTTATTAAAAATGAGATAAGCATTTTAAGTGGTTAAGGTTAAAAAATGAATGTAATTAAGTGTCAGGTCGCGTCATTAGAAGCGCTTACTCCTTATGTATATAAGGTTTTGTTAAAGCCTGAACAAGCTGTAAATTTTATGCCAGGACAATATTTAAATTTTGTTTTGAATAATGAAGATAAACGCCCGTTTTCAATAGCAAGCTCGCCGAATAACGGCTTGATTGAATTACAAATTGGAGCTTTCTCTGCTGATAGTTACCCTATGCAAGTTATTGAACATATTAAAAACAATGCAGAAGTAACAATTGAAATACCATTAGGTAATGCTCAACTGCGTGAAGAAAGTACTAAACCATTATTGCTTATTGCTGGTGGTACAGGCTTTTCTTACATTAAATCTATGTTTGAATATTTATCTCAAGAACAATCAAATAGAAAAGTGATTGTGTATTGGGGACTACGTGAACCAAGTGCTTGTTATGAATTACAAGAATCGGCTGACATTATTGCCAAATTAGCTGAAGGTGAATTTCACCCTGTAGTTGAAACTCCACATGATGATTGGGATGGTAAAGTAGGCATGGTTCACAAGATTGTAATGCAAGACATTAAAAACCTAGCTGATTATGATATTTACTTGGCAGGTCGTTTTGAAATGGTAGGCGTTGTAAGAGATGATTTTGTTGCGCTTGGCGTTAATCAAGACAGCATGTTTGCGGATGCTTTCGCTTACATTTAATTTTAAATATATATAATAAAGTTAATAGCTTTTTTAAAAATATACGCCTAGAATGCGCGCGTAATAACACGGGTTATTACGTGCGCATTTTTTGTGTGAAATTAAAACTAAAGAGAAGAGAAGAGAAGAGAAATGAAAAATAAAAAACAAACCAATAAAGCTCAAGTAGAGTTAGGACGAGGCACTATTAAAGATAACTTTTTAGCGGCTATGGTTACCTCTAAATTATACAAACAACAAATTGTTCAAGCGAAAAAAGGTAAAGGTTCTTACCAACGTAAAAACAAGTTCTCTAATAAAGGCCAAGAGTCTTATTTAATAGCTGCTTAATTACTTTAAGCTAAGTTGTTATTAAATAAGACTCTTTTTAACTTCATATTGAAAGGCTCTTGCTAAGGCACTAGTCTCTCAGCTCTTTATATGATTGATTTAAGCTGATGCCTGCTCTTTTTTAATGATACCAAACAGTGCATCTTTTAAGCTTAAACGTTTTATTTTTTGTTGTTCTAAGAAATCATCACTTGTGTTTTCAACACATTGTTCAATCTTCAAAACCACATTATTTATTTCATGATATTCTTTGAAAAGTTTAGCAAAATGATTGTCTGTCATTTTTAGATGATGAATTTCTTCACTATATTCAGGGAATTCGTGGTGTAGGTCGTGTTTTTGTAACATCATAATATTTCCTTGTTCAGCTAATATTCTCTTGTATTCAGTGTATTCCTTTGTGTTAGTTGGATATTGATCTGGGTCAACATTTCTAATGTTATATTTAACCTGAGTTCTGGATAACTGATGGTCGAAAAATAACGATAAGTATTACTTATCAATCACTTAATCAAATAAAAATATAATGTAGATGATTTTTTTCAATATCATAAGTTTTGAGAAGATCAAGGCAGATTTGTGTATCTAATAACGGGTTATTAGTCACAAATTTAACGCAGATGCTCACAAAAATCATGGTATTGACGTATATAGCTTATCCATAATTCAGGTTATTTAGCATTAGTTTCACTGAAATAATTTCTTTTGAGCATAAAAAAGGAGTTAGACCATTGGCATAACTCCTCTTTAACTTTAGCTAATATTAGATTCTTACGCCTAACGTTTATTTCTCATCAGGCAAGGTAATATTAAGTTCTAATACACTCAAATTATCATTTTTATTGTCTAAATTAACGGTTACCTGGTCGGAATCAATAGGAACATATCGACGAATAACATCAATAATATCTTGCTTCATCGCAGGTAAATAATCAGGGCTATTACGTTGTCCACGTTCGTGAGCAACAATAATTTGTAGCCTTTCTTTAGCTGTTTGGGCGGTTTGTGCTGGTTTTTTACTTCTAAAGTAATCTAAAAGTGACATCATTAACCTCCAAATAATCGGCGTAATAAGCTTTTCTTTTCTTCCTCTATAAAGCGAAAGTCAACTTTTTCACCAATCAAACGAGAAACTGCATCGTCATATGCAAGGCCAGCATCACTTTCTGTATCTAATATTACAGGAGAACCCGAGTTAGACGCTTTTAACACCGCTGGCGATTCAGGAATTACACCTAATAGCGGAATAGCTAAAATATCTAATACATCTTCTACACTTAACATGTCACCGCGTGTAACACGTTCTGGATTGTAACGAGTTAATAATAAATGTTCTTTAACAGGTTCTTTACCTTGTTCAGCACGTTGTGACTTGCTGGCTAACATACCTAAAATACGATCAGAATCTCGAACTGATGATACTTCTGGGTTTGTTGTTACTATGGCTTCATCTGCGAAATACAGCGCCATAATTGCGCCTGTTTCAATACCTGCTGGCGAATCACATACTATGTATTCAAAACCAGCTTCAGCAAGGTCATCTAATACTTTTTGAACGCCTTCTTTATTCAAAGCGTCTTTATCGCGAGTTTGTGATGCTGGCAATATTGATAAGTTAGGTGTGCGTTTATCTTTAATTAACGCTTGGTTAAGTGTAGCTTCACCTTTAATAACATTAACAAAGTCGTAAACAACTCTACGCTCACAACCCATAATTAAATCTAAATTACGTAATCCAATATCAAAATCGATAATTACGGTTTTAAATCCCTTTAATGCGAGACCTGTACCAATAGCAGCACTAGAAGTTGTTTTACCAACCCCGCCTTTACCTGAGGTCACAACGATAACCTTAGCCATTATTTTCCCTTCTTATGTTTTCTAGTTTAATTGATTAAATATGATTTTTTGGTCTTCAACTTGGATGCATTGCGGTAAGTTTGCATGCTCATTCAATTGTTCATTTAGCATGTAAACACCAGCGATAGACACAAGTTCAGCTTGTAAGTTTTGACAAAATATTTTGCTTTCACTTTGTCCACTTGCTCCAGCTATTGCTCGACCTCTAATTGTGCCATATACATGAATATTTCCATCGGCGATAACTTCAGCGCCATTGCCTACAGAGCCCATAATAATAAGATCTGTATTTTTAGCATAAATCTGCTGACCAGAACGAATTTGACCTTTAACAACCTTGGTCGGAACATTCTCAATAACTGTCGTTTCAACTGGAGCTTGAACTTCAGTTTTAACTGCTTCTGCAGGAGATTTTGCTACTTTTTGTACAGAACCTTTGTTAACTATGGCTAAACCCGCTTCTTGTACCGCTTTCTTTTGTTCTAGCGAAGAATGTCCACAAATACCGACGAGTACGAAGTTATTGTTCTCAATAATTTGTTTAAGATTTACAAAATCAGTAAAGCTTTCAAGTGCTTTTATATCAACAACAACGGGAGCACAATTGAAAAATTGAGGAGCTTGCGCAATTTTACTTTTTAATTGAGCGTCTAATAACGTTAAATCGTTATTTTCAATTTGGATCACTGAAAGGGTAAAGTTGGTTCCCTTAAGTTCTATTTCCTGTTCAGGCATGAACAGTGGTTTCCTTTTGTTATGTATTTTCTAACGACGAAAAACGTATGAAAAAAAGTGTTAGATAGCATATTAGTATCAGGTGCTGATCACAAGCAGAATGTAGTGTACACCTGATCTTTATATGAAATAAACAGCTTGAAAATAATGAATGAAAGGGAGTTGTTAACTCCCTTTAACTTTATGAGGGGTATTATTAACCTTTTGGACTAAATTTAAACTCTTTTGGTGGTTTTTTACCCAATAAATGTGTAACAAAATAATCCCAACGTTTACGAACCATATAAGGTTCACGAGCAAAACCATGACCTCTGTTAGGCAACATTAGCAGATCAAAATCTTTATTGGCATCTATCAATGCATCAACAACCATTAAGGTATTAAATGGCGTTACGTTAGTATCTAACGTGCCATGTACTAACATTAATTTACCTTTAAGTTTATCAGCAAATAATTGGTTTGCTTGGCTGTCGTAATTGGTTTCGCCGTTATCACTATTTACTAATAAACCATGGTATTTTTCACCCCATTCATCAGCATAGTTACGGTTGTCGTGATTACCGGCTTCCGAAACCGCAACTTTGTAAAAGTCAGGATAGCTAAACATCGCTTTAGTTGATGCAAATCCACCGCCTGAATGTCCCCAAATACCTACATGGTCAATATCGATCCATTTATGCTTTTTCGCGAGCTGTTTAATTGCTGCAACTTGATCGGGTAAACCGCTATCGCCCATGTTTCCATAATAAAACTCATGGAAGCTTTTTGAACGACCAGGTGTACCTAATGCGTCAATTTCAACAACAATAAAGCCAAGTTCAGCTAAGGCTTGGTTGTCGCCGCGCGCTGATCTGAAATGTCTACCACGAATACTACCCACTTGTGGGCCAGGGTAAATGTAGTTAACAACAGGATAGGTTTTATTTTTGTCGAAGTTACTTGGCTTATAAAGTAAGCCGTATATATCGTGGTTGTTATCACGATCTTTAACAATAAATGGTGTAGGTGGTTTCCAGCCTGTAGCCGTTAGTTGGCTGATGTCCATTTTTTCTACGTTAAAGCTAGTATGAGTTTTTGTATTACGTACTACACTCACTTCAGCTTCATCAGGTGTTGAAAATCGATCTAAAAAGTAACGGCTGTCATCGCTCATTGTGATCAGATGATGTTTTCTTTCAGGCGTAAGTAATTTAAGTTTTTTACCACTTTTATTTACACTGTAAAGGTAATTAAAGTAAGGATCACCACCTTCACGACCAGCACCTGTAAAATAAAGTGTATCTGTTTTTTCGTCTACACTAAGTAGCTCAAGAACCGTCCAATCACCTTGGGTTATTGCATGTTTAACTTTACCTGTAGCGCCATCTATTAAGTAAAAGTGACCCCAATCAGTACGCTGCGAAAACCAAATAAATTCATTGGTTTTATCAAGGTATTTCCAACTAATTGCACTAACGCCTGATTCAAAAAAGCTTTCTTCAACTTCTGAATAAATAGTTTTAACGTTACCGTTATTTGCATCAGCAACTTTTAGGGTTGCTGTTTTATGATCTCTACTTGAAGATACAAAAGCGAAGCTCTTACTATCGTGTGCCCAGTCTATATCAAGTAATTCACCGTTATTTCCTGCAACATGATCTGTGATTGATGAACGATGTGCATCAGCTGGCATATCAAGGGGAATAACTTTACGTTTTTCTACGTCAATAACCACACGGTGTATTGCAAATATATGCTCATCACCAGGTAATGGGTATTTCCATTGATCTATTGTTGGGTGGCCAACAGTAGTGGAAACAAGCGCCATATCGCCTACATTTCTACTGTCGTGCTTAAAAGTGGTTAGCTTAGTTGAGTCTGGCGACCATTTTACAACAGGCGTATCTTTACGTATCCAGCCCGCGTTGTTAGTGCCGTAACCAAAGTCTTTAATACCATCTTGAGTTAATTGGGTTTCTTTATCGCTATTGATATTACGTAACCACAAGTTGTGATCACGTATAAATACAGCTAATTGCCCATTAGGAGATAGCATTTCATCTGCATGTTTTTCTGCTGAGTTAATTGTGCATAAGTAATCTTCTAAATTACAAAGATAACTTTTCCCTTCAATTTTGAAGTTTATGTTGTTTGTATCAACTAGGTCAAAGCGACTAAAAGGAAGTGTGTATGCATCTACTTCAGTGTCAGTGATTTTTGAAACCGCTTGTGCGAGTTTTTCATGATTAAAGGCGAGTTTCTTCTGTTTTGTTTCAGGATTAACTTCAAAAAATTGATCACCCTGCTTTGTGCGAGATTTATAAAATAATTGGTCGTTATGCCAAAAAGGTTGTTCTACTGTACCAGTAACTAATTTTTTAGTGTGTTGATACAGTTGTTTTTCAGCTTGTTGATAGTCTTCTGTCGTTAATTCAAGTGGTGCTGCGATAAGCGCGTTTGGAAATAAACTTACCAGGAAAATTGCGGTTATGTTTTTTAACATAAAAGAGCCTTATATTTTTAATACGTATTTTGAGGCAAATAGCCTGAGTCTATTCTAAAATAAAATGATGATAAATGGAGGTTTATTTCACATGAAATTTTTATGCTTATTAATGTAAGAAAAATATTAACAATTGTTCTTTATTTAAGCTAGACTGCGTCGCGTAATTACAAGGAAGTAAGATGTTAGTTAGACAACATAAAAGCCACAGCAATATTATTATTACAGAAATACATGGAACGTTTACTCAAGACGACTTCAATAATATATTTATACCTCAAGTTCAAAGCATTTTAGAAAGCTTTGCAGAAGTGAATGTTTTTCTAGATTTTGATGATGATTTAACGGGCTGGATGATACTGTCTTTATTAGGTCAATTTAAACAATACATGGCATATCATAATGGCATTAATCGCTTAGCGGTTATTAGTGATAGTAGCTTATTAAAATGGCGATTAAATTTTAATAAGCTTAATCCAAATCAGTTAATAGAGCGCTTTGCTCATAAAGATACTGAAAAAGCCAAAGCTTGGCTGGCAATAGGTTAATTAACTTGAATTTAGGTTAAGAGGTTTTCTGAAATTCGAGTAAGCGATTATTGGCGGGCATTTCATGATCTTTAATCAAAGTTAAACCTGCTTTTGTTGCAAGTAATATAATCTCTTCAAAATCTCGTATACCGCTTAGCTCGTTGTTTTCTTTTAACCAGAGTTCAAAACTTGCATTACTCTCACTGGTAAACTTACCATCGTAATTGAAAGGTCCGTAAATACAAAGTTTTCCATTCGATTGTAAATGTTTTTCAACACCTTTAAAAAATGCTTTAACTAGCTCCCAACTTACGATGTGCAAAGTGTTGGCTGTATATATGCCTGAAACCTGTTTAACAGGCCAGTCTTGTGATAAATCTAACGCTAAAGGTGCAAGTAAGTTACTTGACGGATATTCATTTAACCACTGATTGATACCCTCATGGTTTATGGGTAAATCACTCGTATTCCAATTAAGGTGTGGTAATGCTTCTGCAAAAAATACTGCATGTTGTCCACTGCCAGAGCCAACTTCTAACACCTCTTCAACACCAGTAAAAGCTTGTTGTAAAATAGGTAGTATATGAGTTTTATTATTCTCACTTGCTTGTGAATAAGGCTTAGTTGTCATGAGTGCTGTCCTGAGTATTTTTAAAAGGTAAAGATAAAGCACATTGTTGCTGATACGTTAACATGTGCATTTGTTCTCGCTTACAGAAGTCTTTAATTGCGGGTCTAAATCCAGGCTCTCTGAGCCAATGATATGAATAGGTAAGTACAGGTTCAAAACCTCTTTGAATTTTATGTTCGCCTTGCGTACCAGGATTAAAGCTTTGAATATTGTTTTTGATACAAAAATCGATACCTTGGTAATAACATAACTCAAAATGTAAGTTAGAAAACTGCTCTGAACACCCCCAGTAACGTCCATATAAATGACTTTCGTCATGAAAAAATAAGGCGCATGCTATGTCGTTATCTTCATGGCTGGCGATAACGAGCAGAATATTACTCGGCATGTTTTGCACTATTTGTTGAAAAAATTCAAAGCTTAAATGTGGTGTGTGCTGTCTTTTTAAATAAGTGAGTTGATAGGTTAAATAAAAGAAATCGAGCTCTGCTTTTGTTATCTCGTTACCAGCCACCTGGCGAACATCAATGTTTTGTTTTTTTATCGATTCACGCTCTTTACGAGTATTTTTTCTTTTACGCGCTGTAAAGGTAGACAAATAGTCATCAAACGATGCATAACCTTTATTAAACCAATGAAACTGAACGGTATTACGCTCGTATACATTGTTAGGTAATTCGTCTATTTTTGGGCAAAACAGAAGATGCCAGCTGGCTATATCGTATTCAGTACAATAATCAATTAACGGTCGAAGCACATCTTGATGAGTTAAGCTATTTGACATTAATTTATTAGAATTCACTGGTGTGAATGGAATAGTGCTCACCAGTTTTGGGTAATATTCTAAATCATGTTCTTCATAAGCTCTTGCCCAATCCCAATCAAATACATATTCACCCCAAGAATGACTTTTTAAATACAAGGGTAATACGGCCTCAATGGTTTCGTCTTGCTTAATAGTTAAATGATGAGGTTGCCAACCTTTGTCTAAGCTTGCGGAACCACTAAGTTCTAATGCTTCCATAAAAGGATAAGATAAGAAAGGATGATCTGAGGTATTCAACGCATCCCATGCTTGTTGAGGTATGTTAGAAAATGCTTTTTTAAATTCAGCAATCATAGGGAGAAAAACTCTGTGAACACATTGTTATTTGATGAATTAAACCTGTAGTTATCAATAATTATAGTGTGATAACTACAAGCATATAGCCGAAATGCATGCTCTTTTGTAACCGAGTATTTATTTCTTTAATTTGGCGAAAGCATCAGCAAAAGCATTACCCATTACGGCGTTGTTTGCTTCTTTAGGTTTATGAGCTCTTTGCTCTTTTTGCGGTTTGTTATGAACCTGGTTTTTAGGTGCATTATTGTTATTTGGCTTATGCGAAGGTTTATGTGCAGGCTTAGTTGATTGCTCAATTGTGTCGTCTAAACGCATAGTTAAGCTAATACGCTTACGTGCAGGATCAACTTCCGTTACTTTAACTTTTACAATATCACCCGCTTTTACTACTTCACGTGGATCGCTTACAAACTTATTGGTTAATGATGAAATATGAACCAAACCATCTTGATGAACGCCTAAATCTACAAAGGCACCAAAGTTAGCAACGTTTGAAATAACACCTTCTAAGATCATACCTACTTCAAGGTCATTAATGGTATTAACACCTTCTTTGAAGTTAGCTGTTTTAAATTCTGGTCGTGGATCTCGTCCTGGTTTTTCAAGCTCTTTAATAATATCGTTAACGGTGACTTCACCAAACTCAGCGGTAACTACATCAGCAATATTAACTTTACTTAGTTGCTCACTATTGGTTAAAAGGTCACTTACGCTGGCGTTTAATTGCGCTATTATTTTCTCAACAACAGGGTAAGTCTCAGGATGAACACCTGATTGATCAAGAGGATTATCGCCTTGTGCTATACGTAAAAAACCTGCGGCTTGTTCAAAGGCTTTAGGCCCTAAACGCGCAACTTTTTTCAATTCTTTACGGTTGTTAAAACGACCATTTTCATCACGGTAATTAACAACATTTTGTGCCATGGTTTTAGTTAAGCCTGAAACACGAGTTAGTAAAGCAACCGAAGCACTATTTAAATCTACACCAACAGCGTTTACACAATCTTCAATAACATCATCAAGGGTTTTGATTAACTGGCTCTGACTAACATCGTGCTGATATTGCCCTACACCAATAGCTTTAGGGTCAATTTTAACTAATTCAGCGAGAGGATCTTGTAAGCGTCGAGCAATTGAAACCGCACCACGTAATGAAACATCTAAATCTGGAAACTCTTTTGCTGCTAATTCAGAAGCAGAATAAACAGATGCTCCTGCTTCACTAACAATCACTTTATTAGGTTTGATTTTTTCTAAACCTAAAATGACTTCACCTGCCAACTTATCGCTTTCGCGTGAAGCCGTACCATTACCAATCGCGATTAATTCTACTTTATGTTGCTGACATAAATTCACTAAGGCTCTTACTGACTTGTCCCAATGATTTTGTGGAGCATGTGGGAAAATAGTTGAGGTATGCAGTAGTTTACCTGTGGCATCAACTACAGCAAGCTTACAGCCTGTACGTAAACCAGGATCTAATCCTAAAGTGACTTTAGGACCTGCTGGCGCTGCCATTAATAAGTCACTTAAGTTGGTAGCAAAAACTTTAATCGCTTCAACTTCAGCTTGCTCGCGTAAATTACCAATAAGCTCAGTTTCTAAACTTAGACCTAACTTAGTGCGCCAAGCATTACGTACAACTTTTGTTAAAAATTCAGCACCTGCTTGACCTGTTAAACGTAAATTGTAATGTTCAGTTATTAATTGCTCAGCACTCGAGTAGCCAGCTGAGTCTTGTTGTGGATCAACATCTATAACCAGTTTTAATACACTTTCAGAACGACCACGAAGCATAGCTAACATTCTATGAGAGGGTACTGATTTTAAACGCTCAGAATGTTCAAAGTAATCTTTATATTTAGCGCCTTCTTGGGCTTTGCCTTTAACTAAAGTACTGGTTAAATGAGCTTGCTTTAATAAATGACTACGTAATTTTTGTAGTAAACTCGCATCTTCTGCAAAGCGCTCAATTATAATAGCCATAGCGCCATCGAGTACGTCTTTTTCTTCTTTAAAACCTGCATCAACATTAATAAAAGCGGTAGCTTCGGTTTCTGGTACTAAGCGCCAATCGTTATAAAGTTTATTGGCTAAAGGCTCAATACCCGCTTCAATAGCAATTTGTCCTTTGGTACGACGTTTAGGTTTATAAGGTAGATATAAATCTTCAAGGCGAGTTTTGTTATCTGCTTGGTTTAAAGCGTCTGATAAAGCTGGCGTTAACTTGCCTTGTTCTTCAATGCTTTTAAGGATCACGTTTCTGCGATCATTCAAATCGCGAATATAAGTTAAACGTTGATTTAAGTGGCGTAAATGATTGTCATCTAACCCCTGCGTCGCTTCTTTTCTGTAACGTGCAATGAAAGGTACTGTTGCGCCGTCGTCTAATAAAGTAATTGCAGCATTAATTTGTACAGGAGAAACATTGAGCTCTTTAGCTATTTGCTCAGCAATAGATATCATTTAACTTAAATCCTAAGAAGAATATGGGTATACGTGAACACGAATAATAACGCGTGTCGTTAGCGAGATGAAAGATCTATTTTATGCAGAGGTCTAGAAGGTTGCAACAAACAAGTTAGAGAGTGAAGACGTTAAAGCTTCAGGTAAGCTATTTTTAAGTTTTTATAGTCGCTTTTAACTGCTCGGCTTCAGAGAAAATATTATTTGAAAATGCTTTTAATTTTTCGGGAGCATCCAAGCCATAAGTGACACATTTTTTGTAAGTCGATAGCTCAAAGCAAACTGTAGTACTTGAAGTATCAGCCATATGTAAAAGCGTTGTAGCAACTGAACCATCTTCTTTTAAATATATGGAATATTTCAGGTTATGGTGAGTGGGAAGATCGAAGAACTTAATGCGATACAGTGTATTTATAAGTTTAAGTAACTCATCAGATGAATAATTAAAAAAAGTTTTATCACCTTTGGTTGTTTGTATTGTACTAGTAGTTAACGAGATGCTAACTTTTCTAACTCCATTATTTTTTTTAGCACCAGAATGACGAATGAAAGTTAGACTAACTTCATCAAGCTTATATGTGGAAGGAAGCACGTTAGATTCTGAGTGGCTTTTAGCAGCGATACTTTTTGCTCCAAAAACAAAGAAAACGCCAATTAACAACAATGCTATAAAGATCATAGTAATAGTCAGTTGAAGGCGTTTCTTTGATAAAAAAAGAGCCCCTTGTAGGGCTCCTAATATTGGTTTTTGCATTAAGCTTTACGACGACGAACAATAAGCCCTGACACTAAAGCGATAAGACCTAAGCCAATTGTGCCTGGTTCTGGTACGCTAGCTGCTGCAACTCTTGTGTAACCAAGATCTGTTAATATAGCTACATCAATATCACTGTAAGTACGAGTTTCAGGACCAAAATCTCGGTCATATTTCATCATGTCGGTTGGAAAAGGTACGCCATCTACATGACTACCACTACTACCTTCTTCCCAAGATGTTGGGCTGTAAATACCAACGGCATTACCACCATTAGCAGCTAAAGCATTAGCACCGCCAAAGAATATCCCGTCACCAGAACCACCTTCTTTAGCATCATCCCATGCAGCTTGATCTAAGGTAAATGCGTTATCAAGAATGCTGTTACCATTTGAGTCTTGTAAAAAAGTATCAAATGTTGTCCATTCATCGTTGAAGTAGCCTGAACCATCTAGATTAATGCCTGAGCCAAAGCCAAGAGCATGTGTTAATTCGTGAAAAATCGTTGCATAAAAATCAAATTCTGATGCGCCAAAGTCTGCAGGTGTGTCGGGATCTAATTCCCAATCCCAGCCCCAGTTAACATCAACACTTCCGTCTAATTCATCGCCATTTGCATCTACGCCAGTTTGAAGTTCTGTTTTGATAAGTTCGTTAGTAAGACACTTACCTGTATCAAAACACTCGCTGTTGACGTATGAACCTGCTGATGCCAACGTACTACCGTTGGTGTCGTCAGAAGATGTTACTTCTAAATTGATAGTGCCAGAGTTACTGAAGTAACCACCAAATAGTTCAGAGAACATGTTACCTGCAGTATCTAGAGCTGCTTTGCGTGAATCGCCTTCGGTACTGTCTAAAAAGCCTACGCCAGCATCATTTGTTGAGTAATCGAACTCAAAAATAATAGCCGCGTTACTTGGCATTGCTGTAAAAGCAGCAAGCATTGAAGCTGCAATAATGGATTTTTTAGTCATGTTATAGCTATCCTTAACTTATAAAACAAAATGGTATGAAATTTATAATTATTTTTATAAATGTTAATTGTATACAGAATACAATTAATTAATTGATATTAGATAAAATCTAATACTCGCGTTATGCATATTCCAATCCATAACTTCAAGGTGCTGAATTATAGGTGTAAAAATCTTTAAAAATACTTTTTTATATAGAAAGTGTAAAATTAACAGACACTTAAGTCCCGCCTTTTTTATAAGGGTAATTGTGTTTTTATGAAGTTTTTAGAGGATAAAATAGAATTTTAAAACTAAAAGCATCCTTTTTAAATGTCAAAAAGGATGTTGAATGAAGTTAGTTTTTACTTGGAAGATAATCTATATTGGTGACAAACCAATCTTTAATTCCGTTAGGTGTTTTAACGGTAACATCATCATCAATTTCTTTTTTCAGGCAAGCACGTGCCATGGGTGCATCAATAGAAATATAATCATGTCGACCATAAATTTCTTCAGGACCTACAATTCTAAATTTAAGGGTTTCGCCATCGTCATTTTCAAGGGTTACCCAAGCACCAAAAAATACTTTTCCGTCTTGTTGAGGATGATACTCAACAACTTTAATGTCTTCTAAAGTTTTAGTTAAAAAGCGTACGCGCCGATCAATTTCTCTTAATCTTTTTTTATTATATTGATAGTCTGCGTTCTCAGATCTATCGCCTAGACTGGCTGCCCACGAGACTTTTCTCGTGGTTTCAGGTCTTTCTTTACGCCATAAAGTATCTAATTCGTTCTGTAGGTTTTGATAACCTTCTTTGGTGATTAATTTTGTTTTCATAATATATGGCTTAGCAGATGTCTGAAGAAAAGGTATGCGTGATCACAATGAAGCAGGCAGGCTATAAATTTTAAGCTGAATGATGGTGCACTTACATGCAAAAGGCAATATATAGATAAGCTCTTTATTACGAGTTTTAGTCTTTATAGTGATTGAAGTAAGTATTACTTAGTTTTAAATAAATAGTGTTAAGTACACTATTTATTTTCCCTTAACTCACTCTTTATATCATTATCCTTTTAATCTTTTTAGAGGCTGTAGCTATAATTCATTGTGTGTTTTTTCGGATGATTGATATCATATATCCACTTAACCTTAGGTTATTTATCTTTAATTATTAATATAGCCATAGATTGATATGTGAATCATTGGGTCTGTGCGTTCAGGAGTTGTTGTGAATAAAAGTTTGATTGTTAATGTAACGGCATTGCTATGTACGTTAGTTGGGTATTTTATTGGTAGTCATATTGTATTTACTGTGGGGATTTTTGCATTGTCGGGTGCGGTAACTAACTGGCTGGCAATACATATGTTATTTGAAAAAGTACCAGGGCTTTATGGTTCAGGTGTTATTCCAGCAAGATTTGAAGACTTTAAACTCGCCATTAAACACTTAATGATGGAGCAGTTTTTTACTGAAGAAAATATCAACCGCTTTTTAAGCTCTGGTAATGAAAAGTCACCTGCGGCGATCGACTTGTCTCCTATTATTAACAAAGTAGATTTATCTCCTGCTTTTGATAACTTGATCAAAGTTATCGAGAATTCATCGTTTGGATCTATGTTAGCTATGGTAGGTGGAAGCGAAGTGTTACAGCCTTTACGTGAACCTTTTATCGCCGAAATGAAGACAACGATGAGTGATATTGCTCAAAGTGAAGACTTTAGTGCTATTTTAAATGAAGAGCTTGCACAGTCTGGCTTGTCAGACGATATGCGTGACAAAGTGAGCGACATTATTGAAAAGCGTTTAAATGAATTAACTCCGCAGTTAGTTAAAACCATGGTGCAAGATATGATCAAACAGCATTTAGGTTGGTTAGTGGTGTGGGGCGGCGTTTTTGGCGGTATTATCGGTTTAGTTGCCGCATTATCTAACATGTATTAATAAAATTTTTAGCTAAAAAACATCCTTAATTTAGGTGAAATACCTTTTAGGTATTTTGCCTTTTTATTTACTCCTTCATTTTTCAATGAAATAGTCAGTATTCACTGAATTTTGGTTAATTTATTTGTATCGTTATTATTATACCAAACGGATTAATTTATTGCTCACTTAGCGAGAATTTAAAGGCTTAGAGGCACAGGTTCATAGTTCCAGACTGAACCTAAGCACCTACATCCATGTAGGCGAGGCATTGATTGAAGAGAATGGTTATTCTCGGTAACTGCTCCTGCGTTACCCTAATGTCCTACATCCATGTAGGAACCTTGTCAAAATCAATAACGCGGCATATGAGCCTTTAAATTCTCGCCCTTCGGGAGCTCATTAGCAAACTGATAACATCACAAAATTAAAAAAATATAGAATAACTATGTTTAATCAATTTTGCTTGTTCTAAGCTTGCTAATGTAGCTCTAAGTTGCTCAATAAATTAATCCGTTTGGTATTACAACGTAAATTAGCAAAAGTTGGTCATTTTTTATCTCTTCCTCTTTAATTTCTATGCCTTTATAGGTATGCTTGCCTTCTAATTTTTTGGGATAATTCCTAACTAATTTATAATTGTATAATTTAGTTATTTCCCACTACTTGTAAAGAAGGTAATACAAGCCATGTTTGGTCGTTTAGAAGCTTTGCCAGCAGATCCTATTTTAGGTTTATCTATTAAGTATCGTGCTGATGAAAATCCGCTAAAAATTGATTTGGGTGTAGGTGTTTATAAGAACGAAGCTGGTAACACCACCATTTTAAATTGCGTTAAAAAAGCTGAACAATTCCGTTTGGAAAACGAGCTAACAAAAACTTATATTGGCGGCACGGGTTCTGCGTTATTTAACGAAAGAATGACAGCGCTTATTTTTGGTGACCACAAGGTTATCAACGAAAACCGTGTTAAAACTGTATCTACTCCAGGTGGAACAGGTGCTTTACGTGTAGCGGGTGAATTTATTGCGCGTTGTAAAACTGGCGCTAAAATTTGGTTATCAAATCCAACTTGGGCAAACCACAAAGGTGTGTTTACTGAGTCTGGTTTAGATATTCAAGAATACCCATATTACGATTACGAAAACAAAACATTAGATTTTGACGCTATGTTAAACGCGTTAAAAAATGTATCAGCAGACGATTTCGTATTGTTACATGCTTGTTGTCATAACCCATCAGGTATGGACTTATCGCAAGAGCAATGGCAACAAGTAGCACAAGTTGCTAAAGATGTTGGCTTTACTCCATTAATCGATATGGCTTACCAAGGTTTTGGTGACGGCTTAGAAGAAGATGCTTACGGCGTTCGCTTAATGGCTGAAACAGTTGATAATATGATCTTATGTAGCTCATGTTCTAAAAACTTCGGTTTATACCGTGAACGTATTGGTGCTTGTACTGTTATTGGTGAAACGCCAGCAACAACTGAAATTGCTTTATCAGTAGTTTTAGGTGTAGCACGTACTATTTACTCTATGCCACCAGCACATGGTGCAGCAATTGTTGAAACCATTTTAGGTTCTGAAGAATTAACACAAGAATGGTTTGTTGAATTAGCTGAAATGCGTAATCGCATTAACGGTAACCGTAAAGTTATTGTTGATAAACTAGTAGAAAAAGGCGTAACAAGAGACTTTAGCTTTATTGCTAACCAAAAAGGTATGTTCTCTTTCCTAGGTATTACTCCAGAGCAAGTTCAACAGCTACAAGACGAATACAGCATATACATGGTAGGCTCTAGCCGCATGAGTATCGCAGGTATTGCGCCAAGCAACGTTGATTACTTAGCAGAGTCTATCGCTAAAGTTTTATAATCAATTTGATATAAAGCTGGCAGATATTTAAAAAGCGAAACAGTTAATCTTGTTTCGCTTTTTTGTATTTATAGCTATTTGAATAATGTATTGATCTCGTTAAGTCTTATAAAACAAACTCACCATTTTCATTCAACGCTATTTCTTGTGCTTCAATAATGGCATTTGCATTTAATGGTCCGTAAATATGTGGGTATAAACTTCCTGCTGCGGGTTCCCATTTCACTTCAACACTAACCTTACTTGTATCTACCACTAAAATAAGTGGCTTTATTGTGGCTTTGTAGTATTTGTTAGCCACTCGAGTTAACTGATCTCTAGGCGAAGCATGGATAAAACCTTCTAATTCAATTGAATCTCTGGTTAAGAAGCCTTGGTTTAAAGCTTGGTTATACTCTTGTTCAGACGAGAGTAAATAAATATTAGGGTCAGTTAATTCTGTTTTTGTAACCATGGAAATTCCTAGTGGATAAATAAGGTGAACTTGAGCTAAACATCAATCATAGATGAGTGCGAGTCAGGCATAGATCATATCTCTTTGCACATAGGTAAACCACAAAGCTGTCATTTATTTTTATGAATTTTCACTTTTATAACGAATAATTAATATGGGAAAATGTGTCGTGTTTCGGTATAGTTCGCACCTAGAAACGGTGATCTATTATCCGTAAATAATTAATATGAAACTAACCAGTATTAGTAAGGTGTCGTGTGACTACTCCAGGTAATTTATTCATTCTTTCTGCGCCAAGTGGAGCAGGAAAATCAAGTTTGATCAGTGTGTTATTAAAACAAGAATCACCAAGACCTATGCAAGTTTCAGTGTCGCATACCACACGTGATTCACGTCCAGGTGAAGAAAATGGTCAGCATTATCACTTTGTTTCTAAAGAAGAGTTTGAAGCACTGATTGAGAAAAATTCTTTTTATGAACATGCTGAAGTTTTTGGTAATTACTATGGCACATCTTCTGTAGCGATTGATGAGCAGCTGGCGCAAGGTATTGATGTATTACTTGATATTGATTGGCAAGGCGCACAACAAGTTCGTATGAAAAAGCCAAGCGTGACAACTATTTTCATTTGCCCGCCATCTAAAGCTGAATTAGAAAAACGTTTGCAAGGTAGAGGTCAAGACAGTCAAGAGGTTATTGATGGTCGAATGGCTCAAGCGCAGTCTGAATGTTCACACTACCAAGAGTTTGATTACATCATAGTTAACGATGATTTTGATCAGGCACTTGTCGACTTAACAACGATTGTTGATAATCAGCGTTTAAAACGTAGCCAACAAGTGATCACACATCAAACGCTTTTTGATAACTTATTATCTGAATGATTTGTGATTTTGAACGATTAAATCGCGCTAATATCCTTGCTTAATCAGGTGATGATCGGGTAAACTAGCGCACTATTTTTTGAATTTTAATTGTTGGAGTGACCAAATGGCTCGCGTAACTGTTGAAGATGCCGTAGATAAAGTCGGTAATCGTTTTGATTTGGTGCTTATTGCATCACGTCGTGCTCGTCAAATTGCAACGGGCGGTAAAGAACCTTTGGTTGATATCGAGAATGACAAACCAACAGTATTAGCTTTACGTGAAATTGAAGCGGGATTAATTACTACTGCAGTAATGGACCACTCTGATCATCACGAACAAGTACAGCAAGAATCTGCTGAATTAGCGGCTGTAGCTGCAATTGTTGGTAGTGCTAATACCTAGTTTTCACTCAGTGAAAATAAAGTAAAAACACACAACTAAAAACGTGTAATACATTGTTCACAATGATTACGCGTTTTTTTATGCTTAAATTTCAGCTTTCAGCAACTAAAACGTTGGCTTTAGCGATAATTCAACGTATTCTTATTTTATAGAGTGTAAAGGCGAATAAAACATCTTTTCTTAAGTACATTTAATTATATAAAGCTAAAATTAAATGCTTTCAGTATTTCAAATGTTTCGTCTTTTATCTCATTCGTATTTATATTAAATTTTAATTTATTTGTTTAGGACGTTTTGAGTGTACCTTTTTGAACCATTAAAAGATCTAGCAGCAACTTATCTATCAGAAGAGCACATCGAGCTGCTGAAACAAGCCTACATTGTTGCTAGAGATGCACATGAAGGACAAATGCGTTCAAGTGGTGAGCCTTACATTACTCATCCTGTTGCTGTAGCGATTAATCTAGCAAAAATGAACTTAGACCATGAAACCCTCATGGCAGCCTTATTACATGATGTTATTGAAGATACCAGCGCAACTAAGCAAGATCTTGCCGATCTATTTGGTGATACTGTTGCTGAACTCGTTGAAGGCGTTAGTAAACTCGATAAGCTAAAATTTGATAACAAAGAACAAATGCAGGCGGAAAACTTCCGTAAAATGATCTTGGCAATGGTACAAGACATTCGCGTTATTCTGATTAAACTTGCCGATCGTACTCACAACATGCGTACGTTAGAGTCACTTAGACCTGACAAACGTCGACGCATTGCACGTGAAACGCTGGAGATTTACGTACCTTTAGCTAATCGATTAGGTATTCACGATATTAAAAACGAGCTTGAGTCATTAGGCTTTGAAGCTTTATACCCAATGCGTTCAAGAGCGCTGAAAAGTGCTGTTAAACAAGCCCGTGGTAATCGTAAAGAAATTATTAATAACATCCTTGAAGAAATCGCAGCACGCCTTGCAGAAAGTGGCATAAAAGCTGAAGTTCAAGGGCGTGAAAAACACCTCTATTCTATTTATCAAAAAATGTTAAACAAAGAGCTGTCATTCAATGAAGTGATGGACGTTTATGCATTCCGCGTTATTGTAAATAAAATTGATGACTGCTACCGAACTTTAGGCGCAGTACATAACTTATTTAAACCGGTAGAAACACGTTTTAAAGATTATATCGCCATCCCTAAAACGAACGGTTATCAATCATTGCATACTGCGCTTATTGGTCCACATGGTATTCCTGTAGAAATTCAAATTCGTACAGGCGATATGGACGAAATGGCAGATAAAGGTGTTGCTGCCCATTGGATTTATAAAAAATCGGGTGATGACAAAGGCACTACCGCGCAAATGAAAGCGCGTCGTTGGATGCAGAGTTTAATTGAACTTCAGCAAAGTGCGGGTAGCTCATTTGAATTTATCGAAAACGTAAAGTCTGATCTATTCCCTGAAGAAATTTACGTATTTACGCCAGACGGTCGTATTATCGAATTACCTATGGGCGCAACAGCTGTCGACTTTGCTTATGCCGTTCATACCGATGTTGGTAATTCTTGTGTTGGCGTTAAGGTTGATCGTAAGCCGCATCCATTAAGTCGTCCGTTAGACTCAGGACAAAAAATTGAAGTTATTACTTCAAAAGCGGCACGCCCAAATGCGACTTGGTTAAACTTTGTAGTTACCTCTAAAGCACGTTTACAAATTAGAACCTATTTACGATCTAAAGAACAAAACGACTCAGAAGCCTTAGGTTTACGCTTATTAAGCCATGCTTTAGGTAAAAAAGACTTACTTGATATTCCACAAGAAATTGTTCAGCAAGTTATCAAAGACAGCGGCCATAAAACTTTCCAAGAATTACTGATCAGTATTGGTTTAGGTAATACCCTAAGTATTGTTGTGGCGCGCCGTTTAACGAATGAGTTTACTGAAGAAAGCGAGCTTATTGTTAATGATAACCTGAGCGAGAATGCCAATGCAGTAACAACTACGCCTAAAACCAAAATGCCAATTAAAGGTACTGAAGGTATGGTGGTAGCTTACGGTAAATGTTGCCGACCTATTCCAGGTGATGCTATTTTAGCTTACTTAAGCCCAGGTAAAGGCCTTATTATTCATCAGCAAGGCTGTAGAAATATTAAAGGTCATGAACAAGGCAGTGTATTCCCTGTGAAATGGGATTCAGAAATTGATCGAGACTTTATCGCTAAGCTGCGTATTGAAATCATTAACCATCAAGGCGCTCTCGCGGCATTAACCAATGTTATTGCACGACGAGGTTCTAACGTACATTCCCTTAATTCTGGCGAAAAAGAATCTGGAATTTACGCTATTGATATGGAAATTACCTGTCGAGATCGCATACATCTAGCCGACATTATCCGTAAAATTAAAGTTATGGTTGATGTACAAAAGGTTATTCGTAACAAATAAATTTTTTAAAACAATTACACAGGTCATGGTTACAATAGCCATGACCTTAATTATTATTCATTAAATAAACGTATTAACACCTAGTGCTAACAAAAGTACTAAAACAAGTATTAATACCTTAGATAGAGAAATATATTATGAAAACGATTATAAATACAGATGCAGCACCAAGCGCAATTGGTACATACAGCCAAGCAGTTAAAGTTAACAATACCGTTTATCTTTCAGGTCAAATCCCATTAGTTCCTGAAACTATGACAGTTGTTGAAGGCGGCTTTGCTGAACAAGCACATCAAGTATTTAAAAACCTAGTAGCTGTTTGTGAAGCTGCTGGTGGTGAATTAAATGATATGGTTAAAGTGAATATCTTTTTACAAGATTTAGAGAACTTTGCGATAGTTAACGAAGTAATGAGCGAGTATTTTACTGCACCTTACCCAGCTCGTGCTGCAGTACAAGTAGCAAGACTACCGAAAGATGTAGATATTGAAATAGACGGCATTATGGAATTACCAAGCACAAACTAATCTCTAATCGCGTTTAGTTAAATACCCATACTTAATTATTTATATTTATGAGCCAGTAGCATGACACCAGAAAGACACCAACGTATTTTAGCCTTGTTAGACAAAAGGCAGCCCGACCTAACTGTATGTATGGAAGGCGTACATAAAACCCATAACTTAGCTGCCGTCGTTAGAACGGCTGATGCTATTGGGATAAGCGACGTACATGCTGTTTGGAAAAGTGATAGAATGCGTGTGTCAGGTGGCAGTGCCGTTGGTAGTCAAAATTGGGTAGATGTTCATGGTCATAAAAGTACCAAAGACGCGATAGCCGAATTAAAGAAACAGAACATGCAGGTGTTAGTGACTAACTTATCTGACACCGCAGTAGATTACCGCGAAATTGATTACACTAAGCCAACAGCGATTATTTTAGGGCAAGAAAAATTTGGTGCATCACCAGAAGCACTAGAATTAGCAGATCAAGATATTGTTATACCTATGGTCGGCATGGTGCAATCATTAAACGTTTCAGTAGCGAACGCCGTGGTTTTATATGAAGCACAACGCCAACGCCAGTTAGCTGGACTTTACGATAAACCTCGATTATCAGAAGAGCGTCGCCAACGAGTATTATTTGAAGGTGGACACCCTATTTTTGCTGAAGCGTGTAAACGTAAAGGATTACCTTATCCACAAATTGATGAAGAAGGACAAATAGTCGCTTCTGAAGATTGGTGGCAAAGAATGCAAATGACAAAAGACGCATGGCAAAACATCGACGATTAATGTTGAACAGTACACCTCAGGACGCTAGCTTATGAGTCAGGTTCGCCTTGGAATAAATAATCTAGCGCATACCCCTATTACCGTTTTAAAAGGTGTAGGACCAGGTTTAGCGTCTAAGTTAGAAAAGCTAGGACTCGAATCTCTTCAAGATTTGCTCTTCCATTTGCCTCTGCGTTATGAAGACCGGACTCGAATCACTTCAATTCGTGATCTTATGGTGGGTACACATACCAATATTATTGGTGAAATAACCGCTAACCAAATCGTTCAAGGTAAACGTCGCATGCTCATGGTAACTTTGAGCGACGGCACAGGTATAATCAACCTACGCTTTTTCCACTTCTCCGCCAGCCAAAAAAGTAGCCTAGCAGTAGGCACAAGTATTCGATGCTATGGTGAAATCAGCCGAGGCGCGCGTAGCTTTGAAATTGTTCATCCAGAGTATAAATCACTGGATAATGATGTAGCCCTTACACCCGTTGAAGAAACCCTAACGCCTGTTTATCCAACAACGGATGGCGTAAGACAAATTTCCCTAAGAAACTTAACCGAACAAGCATTAGTTCGATTAGAGCGTGGTCAAGTTGAAGAATTATTACCTGCTGAGTTTATCGACTCGTCGTATACGCTTACCGAAGCGTTAAAAACATTACATCGACCACCACCAGATGCTTCAACAGCACAGATTAAAGAAGGTAAGCATCCAGCACAAATACGCTTAATTAAAGAAGAGCTTATTGCCCATAACCTAAGCATGCTCAAATTAAGACAGTCGGTTGATAAAGAAGACGCCTTCTCTTTAACTATTAACGAAAGCTTAAATACAAAGTTTTTAGAAAACTTACCGTTTAGCCCTACAAATGCACAAGCACGAGTGGTTAAAGAAATTCGTAAAGACTTAGCTGGCGACACACCTATGATGCGTTTAGTGCAAGGTGATGTAGGTTCAGGTAAAACATTAGTCGCAGCATTAGCCGCACTTACGGCGCTAGGTGAAGGCTTTCAAGTGGCATTGATGGCACCAACCGAAATATTAGCCGAGCAGCACGCCATTAACTTTGAAAAATGGTTTACGCCACTCGATATTTCCGTAGGTTGGCTGGTAGGTAAAACCAAAGCTAAAGCACGTAGAATAGCTCTTGAGAATATAGCTAACGGCAATATGCAATTGGTTATAGGCACTCATGCACTTTTTCAAGAAAGCGTAGAATTTAAAAATCTCGTACTCATTATTATTGATGAACAACATAAGTTTGGTGTACATCAACGTTTATCGTTACGAGAAAAGGGGGCATTCGACAATAAATACCCGCATCAATTAATCATGACAGCCACGCCAATTCCAAGAACATTGGCGATGACAGCATATGCAGATCTCGACACTTCGGTGATTGATGAACTGCCACCAGGTAGAACACCTATTACCACCATTGCGCTACCTGATTTACGACGAGATGCCGTTATCGAACGCATCCGCCAAGGCTGTGTTGAAGATAATCGACAAGCTTATTGGGTATGTACCCTTATTGAAGAATCAGAAGTATTACAGTGCCAAGCGGCAGAAGACACTGCATTGTATTTGCAAGAACAGCTCCCAGAATTGAAAGTTGGTTTAGTACATGGGCGAATGAAAGGCGCTGAAAAACAAGCTGTAATGGATGAGTTTAAAGAAGGAAATCTTCACTTATTGGTGGCCACTACCGTGATAGAAGTAGGTGTAGATGTGCCAAATTCTAGTTTGATGGTGATCGAAAACCCTGAGCGTTTAGGCTTAGCGCAACTTCACCAATTAAGAGGTCGAGTAGGGCGTGGCTCGGTTGCTTCTCATTGTGTGCTTATGTATAAAACCCCTTTAACTAAAACAGCAACCAAGCGCTTAGCTGTGCTACGAGAAAGTAATGACGGCTTTGTTATTGCCGAAAAAGATTTACAAATACGGGGTCCTGGTGAGCTTTTAGGTACCAGACAAACGGGTTTAGCTGAGCTAAAAATAGCAGACCTAGTTAGAGATGCTCACTTAATTCCAACCATACAGCAGCACGCTTACTTACTTTGGAATAAATACCCAGAGCAAGCGGCTTTACTGATCAACCGATGGTTAGCAAATAAAGAGAAGTATTCGAATGCTTAACGGATGTAGAGATATAATTAAGGAATTCATTTGAAAAAGAATATGTTTTATATAGCCAACCTTTTAATGGTTGGATTACTTGCGGGTTGTGGTTCTACTGCGCCAACAAAAAATGATGAAATTAATTTGAATCGCTCTCTTAATTGGTTAACTATAAATAAACATCGTGAAGGCATACAACAAACGGCTTCAGGGTTACAATATAAAATCATAAAAACAGCTTCAGGTTGTAAGCCGAGTCGATCTACAACAGTTACTGTTAACTACGACATGCGCGTGGCAACATCAAACGAAATGGTAGATCAAAATTATCAGCGTCATTCACCCGCAAAGCTTCCATTATCAAAAGTGATTAAAGGTTGGCAAGAAGGCGTTGCACTTATGCGCGTTGGAGAAGTGTGGGAGTTTTATATTCCGCCAGAGTTGGCTTACGGAGAAAGAAGTTCAGGGGCATCAATCAGACCCAATACAGCACTCACATCAAAAATTTGGTTATTAGGTGCAAAGCATTGCCAAAAGTAAAATTGTACAAATAACTTAGCTCAAACTCGAGTCAGTTACTCAAATAAGGAAATATTTACATGCACGCGTTATTTCAAAAATTTAGTCAAAAAGCCTACTTGTTACTTTGTCTTACCGCTACGGTAATAATCAGTAGTGTTACTTTTTCAGCAACAGCTAGCGATTTACAAGTTGGTGATAAAGCACCAAATTTTAACTTACAAGCGACAACGGGTGACTTCTACAATCTAAAAGACTATTTGGGTAAAAGCACCGTTGTACTGGCTTGGTATCCTATGGCAAATACACGTGGCTGTACTATTGAATGTAAATCGTTAGTTGAAAAAGGACATTTAGTTAGAAAGTATAATGCTAAATACTTTATGGCGAGTGTTGATCCTCTAGATAAAAACCGTGACTTTGCCAAGAAAACTAATGCTGACTTTCCTATGTTAAGTGATCCTACAAAAGCGGTAGCAAAAGCTTATGACGTCGTAAATTTTATGGGTGTTGCTAGCCGAGTCACTTTTTATATAGGTAAAGAAGGCACTATCTTAAAAATTGATCATGACATCAACCCTGAAACTGCCGCAGAAGATATGGCAGCCAACTTAAAAAAACTTAATGTAGAAAGAAGTGGCAAAGCCAAATAAGAAAGGCCCAACAAAAACGGTCAATATTTTTTGTGCTAAATGCCGCAGCCAGCTGTTTAAATATCGCAAAGGCGGCACAGGTAGTTTAGTTAAGTGTTTTAAAGAGCGCATCACTCAAGATTTTACTACTGAGAGTTGCGTTTGCCCTTCATGTAATTCTACTTTCGCTAGAGAAACACTGATACGAGGTGTACCCGCTTTTAAAATTATTGGCGGAAAAGTGAGTGTTAAGTAAAGTAATTACTTATCTCCAATAATTTGACTTCGCTCTTTCTCATACTCTTTGTAAGACTTAGTATTAGCTTGCTCTACACATTGTTCCTTTTCAACGCCGACCTTTGTATCGCAATGTGTTTTTATTTGTAACTTTGTATGGTTATAAAGTTGTTGAGAAGTACACGCGGATAACATCACAAGTAAGCTCACCGATATAAATTTAGACATCATTTTTAATCCTTCTGTTAAGTTATTTCTGCCAATGCTATTACAAACTAACTAATATTTCATTCGATGGCATAAGTCCTTCAAGGTGCAATTAAATATAATTTTATCTATAACAGGTTAATTAACCTGAACTCGGTTTAAGATGTTTTTAATTCATTGAAATTATTACTAATAAAACTTAAATCATACTCTAGCTTGATAGTTTTTCTTTCTTCAAGGCAAATTTCGCGTCAATAGCTAGCCTATTGCAAGTAAATTTAACGATGAAGCAAGTAAAAGTAGCGGTTAGAGAATAATATGTTAAGCCGAGCTCAGGTTAACTATTAATAATTAAGTAAAAGTGAGTTAAACTAAGGTTAATTATTGCTACAAGCGAATTTAAGATGTCACTTCAAGATCAAGACAATCAAGATAACAGTACTCACTTTGGTTACCAAACGGTAGACAAAAGTGAAAAAGAATCTAAAGTTGCGGGAGTATTTCATTCCGTAGCAGCCCAATACGATGTAATGAATGATTTAATGTCGTTTGGTATTCATCGTTTATGGAAGCGATTTACCATAGATGCTAGTGGTGTACGCCCAGGTAACAAAGTACTTGATTTAGCTGGTGGTACAGGCGATTTAACAGCAAAGTTTTCGCAGCTTGTAGGTAAAGACGGACAAGTAGTTTTAGCTGATATTAACAGTTCAATGTTGAATGTCGGTCGCGATAAATTACGTGATCGTGGTTTAGTACAAAACATTGATTATGTACAAGCTAACGCACAGCACCTGCCTTTTGAAGATAATACTTTCGATATTATTACTATTGCATTCGGTTTACGTAACGTAACAGATAAAGATGAAGCGCTTCGCTCTATGTATCGTGTGCTTAAACCTGGCGGTCGTTTGTTAGTACTAGAATTTTCAAAGCCAGAGCAAGAAATTATTAGTAAAGCTTACGACTTTTACTCGTTTAACATTTTGCCAAAAATGGGCGAGTTAGTAGCTAAAGATGGCGATAGTTATCAATACTTAGCTGAGTCTATTCGTATGCATCCTGATCAAGATACATTAAAAGACATGATGGATAACGCAGGCTTCGAGCAAACTACCTATAAAAACCTAACGGGCGGCGTTGTAGCACTGCATAAAGGTTATAAATTTTAGTGGCAAACAATACAACAATGCATCAACAGCTTTTGTGTTCGGTGCTTGAAGCTATTATTAATAAAGCTTTAGGCTTAAGTTTGAACGGCACTCAAGGCTTGTATGCACTAGAGCAAAAAAACTTAGTGGTTCATTTAACTGAGTTGGGGTTTCCATTAAGTTTTATTGTGAGTAACAGTAAAGTATTGGTTACCTCGTTAAGTGAAAACTCTGATTGCGCCATTCACACCAGCATTAAAACCTTAGTTGCTTTAAAAAATGAGCATCAGCTGACAGATCTGATCAAACAAGACAAACTCGACATTGTTGGCGATATTAAAGTCGCACAACATTTTGCGAGTGTCGCTGAAACCTTAGATATTGATTGGCAAAGCGGGCTAGCTAAACATATTGGCGATATACCTACTTATAAATTGACACAATTCAGTAAAAAAATGGCAGATAAGTTAGGTTTCGCCGCTAAGCAAATTCAGGCTGATTCAAGCGAATGGTTAGTGCACGAAAAGCGTTTAGTGGTAACGAGCAGTCAAATAGCGGTATTTAATTTACAAGTTAGTGAATTAGATATTCGTACCGAAACATTAGTGGATAGATTTCTAGCGGTTGAAAAAGCGCTATTATTTAAAGCTGATAAACAGTCTACCTAAATATCTCAATAACGATCAACAAGGATTCTTGTGAGTAGCGTACGTCTTTATAAAATTCTTCAAACCTTTCTCCAATACGGATTAGACGAGCTTGTACCTCAAAAATCTTTACCTTGGTACGTAAAAGTAGCGCGTGTCTGTTTATTTTGGCTACGCAACAAACATAAAGACAAACCTGTAGCCCTAAGATTTAGACTTGCGATTGAATCGTTAGGCCCTGTTTTTATTAAATTTGGTCAAATGCTTTCTACAAGACGCGACTTATTACCGCCAGACTTTGCAGATGAATTGGCGTTATTGCAAGATCGAGTTGAACCGTTTGATGGTGAAAAAGCTAAACAGCTAATCATTGATGCAATGGGCGAAGAGATATTTAACCAATACTTTAGCGAATTTAATATTGAGCCATTAGCGTCTGCTTCTATCGCGCAAGTCCATACCGCTAAGCTGCATACTTCCCAACAAACTGACGCAGATGACGAAAGTACCATAAGCACCACCAGTAATATTGTTATTAAGGTATTACGCCCAGATATCGAAACCGTAATTATTGCTGATTTAAAAGTGATGGCGATGTTTGCTGGTATTGTTGCGCGTTGGATGCCTGATGGTAAAAGACTTAGACCAAAAGAAGTGGTACTTGAATATAAGCGAACCATTTTAGATGAGCTTGATCTTAATCGTGAAGCAGCAAATGCTATTCAGTTAAAACACAATTTCGAACAAGGTCGTGAATACGATCACGTTTTATATGTACCTGAAATTCATAGCGAATATAGCAGTAAAAATGTACTCGTTATGGAACGTATTTACGGTATTGGTGTAGGTGAAGTCGAAAAGCTAAATGCGTTGGGTGTAGACATGAAACTACTTGCCGAACGTGGTGTTGAAGTGTTTTTTACGCAAGTATTTCGAGACAGTTTTTTCCATGCAGATATGCATCCTGGTAATGTATTTGTGAATGCGACTAGCCCTGCAGACCCAACGTGGATCGCGATAGATTGTGGCATAGTCGGTACTCTAAACCGTGAAGATAAGCGCTATTTAGCTGAAAACTTTGTTGCCTTTTTTAACCGTGATTATCGTAAAGTAGCTCAGCTACATGTTGACTCAGGTTGGGTGCCAAGTAATACCAGTGTTGATGAATTTGAGTTTGCGATTAGAGCTGTATGCGAGCCTATTTTTAATAAGCCATTAGCCGAAATATCCTTTGGACAAGTTTTAGTTAACCTATTTAATACTGCGCGTCGCTTTAATATGGAAGTCCAGCCACAGCTGGTTCTACTGCAAAAAACCTTATTATATATCGAAGGTTTAGGTCGTCAGTTATATCCGCAATTAGACTTATGGCAAACAGCTAAACCCTTTTTAGAAAATTGGGTTAAAGAGCAAATGGGTGTTAAAGCGGTATTCGCGAAAATTAAAGAAAACATTCCTTTTTGGAATGAGAAACTACCTGAAATTCCAGATCTAGTTTACGACTATTTACGTGCAGGAAAGGATAGTCATAACAAACAAACCCAATTAATTGAATCGTTAAAGGCAGAGCAATCTCGTCATAATAATCGTCTGGTCACCATCATAGGGCTAAGTGCTATTTTGATCAGCGCATCTATTTTATTAGCGGCTATTTGCTTTAATTAAGAATCAGGTAATTATAAAAACCCAAGTCTATACAAGTCATTACAAAGGGATAAAACAGTAGGAAATTACTTTTTCCTTGCTATGTTAGACTTATAATAGATGTCATATGCCTGTGATGGCAAAGTCTATCGCTGCAATAATGTCGTCTCTTAATGATTCAACAGATCCAATAGGATTTTTGAGTAATTTAGATGGTATTGAAGCAATTTGAGGCGTGAGTAAAATATATTGCTCATCTTCATATTCAATTAATGGGGTCAAACCGTCCATTTTCTCATTTCTGAAATGGTTGAACTTCCCTAAAGGGATCACAATTCTTGTTTTAATATCGCTAATTAATGTACTTTGAATATCAATAATATATGGATATGCTTCACGGCTTTTCTTGCTTGGGTTTGTATACACATCAAATTGTGACATTAAAACTCTCTAAATTCATCACCAAAACAACCATTATCATCTACAAAATCATTGTAGGCTTTTATGGCATTTTTATTTTCCTTTACCCACTTCTTAGCTTCAATATTTTTTAGTTTATCTTTCAACGCTTGCTCTAAAGTAGCAGATAAATTAATGTTAAGTGCTCTTGTTTTTTTTAGTAAGTCGCTATTTAAGCTAAGGTTTGTTGCTTTTTTTGGGGCTTCAAAATCGTATAATGAGTTCATGACATATCTCCAATGAATTCTTAGTATTAATTATGCGTATAGTAATGCGCATTGTAAAGGATCTCTACTCAGAATAATTATTTGCAGATAAGTAACTCTCACCTTTCTAAAGCTCTAATACTTTAGCTAGAGTAGCTTAATTAAATTGAATTAAGCTTATCGATTTAATAAAACAATCACACTTGCCTGATACTATAATTTTATTATAAATATTTTACTGAACGTCATATTTTATGGATTTTATTATCATTTCAGCCGTTGCGATGGCAGCTGCGCTGTTAACCTTGTTCTCAGGCTTTGGCTTAGGGACTTTACTTATGCCGATTGTAGCGCTGTTCTTTCCTATTGAGATCGCCGTTACTATTACTGCTATTGTGCATTTTGCTAATAACGCTTTTAAGATATTTTTAGTGGGTAAAAATGCAGACTTATCGGTTATCTTAAGGTTTGGTATTACTGCCGTATTCTTCGCTTTATTGGGTGCGTTAGTGCTTACCAAATTGTCTGATACAAATAGCGTAGTGAATTATCAGCTTTTATCTTATGAGTTTAGTACTAGCATGATGAAGATGATTGTTGGTGGGCTTATTTTGTTGTTGGTTGTTGTCGAGCTTATGCCTTTTTTCAAATCTTTAGCCATCAACAAGAAGTATCTACCTTTTGGTGGTGCATTGAGCGGTTTTTTAGGTGGTTTTTCTGGTCATCAGGGTGCCTTTAGAAGTATGTTTTTGTTGAAAGCAGGTTTATCTAAAGAACAGTTTGTTGCTACAGGCGTTATTTTAGCTGTATTGGTTGATATCAATCGTTTAGCTATTTATGGCTGGCACTTTGGCTCAACAGAAAATGCAGTAAATTGGTGGTTAGTATTAAGCGCTTGTTTATCCGCTTTTCTTGGAGCTTATTTTGGGAAAAAGCTTTTAACGAAAGTAACTATCGAATTAGTACAGAAGTTTGTTTCGGTATTGCTGGTATTTATTGGTTTAGGCTTAATTACAGGAAGTATTTAGCCTTTGATCTAGTTTAATCACAGTAGCAACAATGTGTAGTGGTTGCTACTTGCTATAGGTTTTGAGCTTAAAGAGAGCTTTGTTCTATTATGTAGCCTTGGCTTTCTAGTAGAGTTAATAATCCATCTTTACCAAATAAATGCCCTGCTCCTACTAATACGAGTTCTTTATGTTTGTTGTTAAACATAGCTTCTATTTTAGGTACCCAACTCTTATTACGCGCTGAAAATAATGCATCGTAAGACTTTGCATCTGAATCTAAAGCGGCATTATTTATCAGACTTTCGAGGCGGGCTGAATCACCTTCTTGCCATGCCTCAAGGATAAATCCGAAAAATTCAGTAAAGCTAGAATTCAGTTCTAAGTTAGCCAAAATAAATTCATCTTCATAGCCTTCACCTAATTTACTCAGCATAGTGAACTGCATGTCTGCTGTTTCTAAATAGTCGATCGGCTTATTTTCTATTGTAGCTTGTGCTTCAAAAAAAGCATCTACGCCTTCACCTGATATTTCTGCTTTTTGTAATTCAATTAGTGCCATTATAGTGATAACAAAACCAGGCTTGAAAGAGTTAAATTGATTCACATCACTGCCTATTGTGGCAAAGTAGTTACCTAATAAAGTATAGGTTTTTGGTGTTAGTTTACTTTGGAGATTTTCACCCTTGGCGTAGCTCATTTGTGCGATCATAGCTTGCTGAGCAGCTACATCATTTGGATCGGGTAGTTGCGCTTCGAGTATTAACTTGTCTGTATCCTTGTAAGCATTCATAAACTCAACTGGCATCGGATATTCTTCAGGTAAAACATGAATAGTACCGCCGATATATACGTGGTCGTTATTTTTAGACACTTTCCATACTGAGCTTTTAGCCAAAGCCGTTGTAGGTAAACTACATAGAACAACTAAAGTAGCCAAAGTGACGAACTTGTTTGTTAAGTGTTTTGCTATATTTATCATCATATTATTTATTCTTATTAAGCATATCTCGTAAACTAGCTACGCCCATTTTTGCTGTAGCTTGTTTTTGTTCGTTACTTTTTTTAGTTTGAGTGAGTTCCCAACTTAAATCGTCTTGCGGTAATTCGTGGAGGAAACGGCTGGCTTCTGTGCGAGAAACTTCACCAAACTGCCTGCGCTCACGTGCATAGGTAAAAATAAGTTCTTTTTGTGCGCGTGTAATACCTACATAGGCAAGTCGTCTTTCTTCTTCAACGTTACCTTCGTCCATACTGGTTTGGTGAGGTAATAAACCTTCTTCCATACCAATAAGAAATACATATGGGAACTCTAGACCTTTTGATGCATGAAGCGTCATTAATTGCACTTGATCAGAGTCGTCTTCGTCTTCACTACGTTCCATCATGTCGCGCAATGTTAGGCGTGTAACAACTTGTGGCAAGGTCATTGGGTCTTCGTTTTCATCACCTTCAAGCATTTGAGTAACCCAACTAAATAACTGTGTTACGTTTTTCATCCGCATTTCAGCGGCTTTAGCACTTGGTGATGAGTCGTATAGCCAATCTTCGTAATTAATTTCACGTACAGCGGCTCTTAAAACTGCAGCAGTATCGCCACGTTCAGCATGATCGGATGTTTCTACTACCCAACGAGAAAAACGTTGTACGCTAGCTAACCCACGACCTGTAAGTGTTTGTTCTAAACCTAATTCAAAGCTGGCGGCGAACATACTTATTTGGCGCATATTGGCGTAACTACCTAGCTTTTCTAGGGTTGTTGGACCTATTTCTCTGCGAGGTACGTTTACAATACGCAAAAAGGCGTTATCGTCATCCGGATTCACCAATACACGTAAATAAGCCATCATGTCTTTGATTTCAGATCGTGAGAAGAACGACGTACCACCGCTTATTTTATAGGGAATACGGTTAGTCATTAAAGCTTTTTCAAGCAAACGCGATTGATGATTACCACGATATAAAATGGCGTAATGTTTGTATTTAGATTTATTTAAGAAACGATGACCGATCAGCTCTCCAACAATACGCTCTACTTCGTGTTCTTCATTTTTGGTTTGAACGACTCTTAGCTCAACACCATAGTTTAGTTCACTAAATAAGGCTTTGTCGTAAACATGAGGGTTGTTAGCAATCAGTATGTTGGCACATTTTAGAATACGCCCACTAGAACGGTAGTTTTGCTCTAATTTGATTAACTTGAGCTCAGGGAAGTCTTCGCCTAATAACACTAAATTTTGCGGTTTAGCGCCACGCCATGAGTATATTGATTGGTCGTCATCGCCAACTACGGTTAATAAACCTTTATCACCAGCAATTAGCTTAACTAATTCGTATTGGCTGGCGTTAGTGTCTTGGTATTCATCTACCAGCATGTATTGAATTTTTTTACGCCAGCGTTCGCGTACTTCAGGATAATTCTTTAATAAAAGGGTAGGAATTAAAATCAGATCATCAAAGTCTAATGCGTTGTAGGCTTTCATGTGTTTTTGATAAAGCGCATAAAATTCAGCGTACATCAGAGTATCAGCATCACCTGCATTTTTAATCGCAGCATCAGCTAGTTGTAATTCGTTTTTCCAATTTGAGATCATTGACTGTAACTTACTGAGTAAGTCTTTATCGCCATCAAATTCTTCTTTGGTAAGTTCTTTTAATAGCGCTAAGGTATCTTGATCATCAAATAATGTGAAACCAGGTTTATAACCTAAGGTTTTTATTTCTTTGCGAACAATATCTAAACCGAGAGAATGAAAGGTTGAAACGGTAAGTCCACGAATTAAGTCTTTACCTAATAGTTTAGCTACACGTTCTTTCATTTCTTTTGCAGCTTTATTAGTAAAGGTTACAGCCGCAATGTTACGTGCTTTATAACCACACTTTTCAATAAGGTAGGCTATTTTTTTACATATCACCCCAGTTTTACCGCTGCCAGCGCCTGCCAATACTAAGCAAGGTCCACTCACATATTTTACCGCTTCATTTTGTCCGGGGTTTAGTTTCATTATCTTTAACGATTTCTGGGGCTATTAAAAGAGGCACGATTTTATAACAATTTATCTAATTAAGCTGAATAATTTTAGTCTCAATCGTTAAAAATGTTTACAATGAGTTAATAAATTAGCTCAAGCTTCTTTTTTAAAGGGAAGAGTCGAGTCATTCAATAATTGAGAAGAGTTTAAAAATGATTAATGCTAAAAAAATTGAAGAGATTGCACAGCAAGTATCAGACGCTATTCCTGCAGGCTTAAAAAATGTAGCTAGCGATATTGAAGAGAAAACAAAAACAGTTTTACAACGTAAGTTGGCTGAACTTGATGTGGTTACTCGCGAAGAGTTTGACGTGCAAACTCAAGTGTTAATTAAAACGCGTGCTAAATTAACTGAGTTAGAAGCTAAGCTGGCAGAAATTGAAGCTAAATTAGCAGAATAGTTTAGCCATTAATTAGAAAGCTGAACGTATAAAAAAAGCTTATTTAAGTAAACCTTAAATAAGCTTTTTTAGTTTTGAACAAACAGTAAATAAAACTTACTGAGTAAACACTAACGAAAAAGTAACAGGTACAGAGTGATTAATACTCGGTAATATCGCTAATGTTTTAAGTTTTTCAACACCCGCTACTAATTTAAATGCTTTAGCTTGAATGATCACAGGCTTTAAGCTTGTTACTAATAACTCATTACCTGCTAACTTTGTTGCTTGTACACGCGTAGAGATAGCTTGTGTAATACCATGTAGATTGATTTCGCCGGTTAAATCAACTTGCGTTGTTTCACCCGCGCTTAGCTTCTCAATCGTTTGATGATCTATGCTTGTTGTAAACGTTGCTTGTGGAAACAAATCAGTTTCAAACAGAAACTTTTGCATACGTTCATTACGAATTGGAATGTTAGTTTCAACACTCGTTAAATCAATTTTTAGTTTTACTTCGCCTTTAGCTGAAATATCGCCTTTTAATTGAGTAAATTTATGAATTTCAGTTGCATCAGCTTTTTTTGTAGTAACAAAGTTAAACTGTGATTTCTCGTTTGAAAGTTGCCAATTAGCTAAACTCGGCAGGGTAAATAACAACCCCATTATTAGTGCAATAATACGCATTTTTATTCCTTGATTTTACTGGCGATTAAAAACAATTATATTCGATATCATAATTATTTAATCATGTATTTTTGGTGTTTTAGTACTGAATTTGATTAGTCAGAATCTAAAGTACCTGAATTCGGGATATACAATTATGCCTAACATTGTTATTTAATCGCTTCCCGTTGTTGTTTTTATTACTAATAGTCAGCTATTAGTACATAAAAACGCCTTGATATACGGACTAAATACAACATGAGGGAAGTAAAATCATTTCTATAAGTTAAATCCCATTAATTTAGGAGTAAGGTATTGTAAATCAATAACTTACAAAGCCTATTATCCCTGATCCAGGTTAAAGTGACTTATAATAACGCTGCAAAGGCATCGGTGTTATAATATTACTATAGACATAACATACGCTTAGTTAGCGAATAGCTCTATCAACATTTTGTAATTTGATATTACTAAGTGAGAAATGTGTTTACGATGCCTCAGTTAAAATTAGTTTATTTTTACCTTCACTTTTAGCTTTTATGATTGCGTCATTCGCTATTTTTAAAAACGCATCAATTGAGTTTTCGCCTTTCATTGTTGTTGCGCCAATACAGACTGAAAAGTTGGTTTGGTTACCGTTGTCTTTTATTTCAAGCTGGCTAATCGTTTGCTGCAATGTTTGTAATTGGGCTTTAGCCGCCTCAATATTTTCGGCTTTGATAAGTGCGGCAAATTGATTACCTCCTAAGCGCGCCAAAATTTGATCACTAAATTGTTTTTCAAGGTTTTGAGCTAAACTGATCAGCACCTTGTCACCCATGCTATTGCAATGAGTTTCGTTAATACTCTTAAAGTTGTCAATGTCGATTATGGCTAAAACACTGGTACTTGGATCATCTAACGACATTTCTTGAGCTTCTGTCACTGTTGTTATGAAATGACGGTAATTCAGTAAGTTGGTGAGGTAGTCATGGTTATCTGCTAAATGAATTTTTTCTAAATTATGGAATTTTTCAATATGCTGCATGATACGACAATAGAATTCTTCTGGGCAGAAAGGTTTTTTGAGGAAGTCATCGGCACCATTTTTAATAAACTTGGCTGAAGCTGTATCTTTACTTGAGCGTGACGTACCAATAACAATAAGCTCATTATTGGTGTGCTGTTTTCTTATTTTTTGTAATAGTTCTATACCTGTCATGCCTGGCATATTGTGAGCGGTGATCACTATTTTTATATCGGGATTATCTTCCAATACTTTTAAAGCTTTTGTGCCATCAGGTACGGCAAGGGTCGTAAAGTTTCTACGTTTTAATAATTCTACGGTTTCATTACAAGAAGTTAATGAGCTATCAACCACTAGAACGCTAATATCTTTATTGGTGAGTTGGTTGTTAAGCACACGCAAGAGGTAATGATATGCCTGTGCATTTTCTTTGGTGATGTAGTCAATTACAGGCAAGCTTAGGATTTTCTTACGTGTTAGTGCATCCATTCTCCCGGTCATCACAATGCTAGGGATGTTACTTTGTAATACGTAAGGAATAACCTCCCCATTCGGCGCGTCTGGTAAGTTAACATCAATGGTTGCAGCAAAAAAATTAGGATTGTGTGCAAGTATAGTTTTAACTTGTGCAAACGATTGAGCAATAGTGACTTGGAAACCTAATGAAGTCGCTATTTTTTCAATAACTTTACCAATGGATTGGTTATCTTCAACAACAAGTAATTTATGAACCACAATAATCCTTTTGATGGTGATTAACTTAAATCACACATAATAATAAGCTATATATTTAGAGATATATTTGAGTATAGCCAAGAATTTTAATGGAAGAGGATTTATTTTTTACAAACTGTAGGAATAAAAAAAGCAATTTAACATGAGCTAAATTGCTTTTTTTTGCGACTTTTTTAAAGGTTATTTGATCTTAAGGTTAAGAATAAATTACTTTAAAAATGTTTTGTACGCTTCGTTATCGGTTTCTTCTTGGCATTCATAACCAAGTGCTTCAATGTGTTCGAAAAACGCTTGTTGGTCGTCATCACTCACAGTAAAACCAGCGAGTACTTGCCCAAAAGCGGCACCATGGTTACGGTAATGGAATAAGGTTATATTCCAAAGTTCACCGAGTGTTTCTAAAAACTTATCTAAAGCGCCAGGATATTCAGGAAACTGAAATCTAAAAATACGTTCTTGTAATGGCGATACTGATTTTCCGCCAATCATATAACGCACATGTAATTTAGCTAATTCGTTTTCTGTAAGATCCGTTACTTTGTAACTTTGCTCTGTAAGCGTAGAAGCCAGCTGCTGACGTTCATTGTTTTCACCACTTAAGCGAAGTCCAACAAATACATTTGCGTGCTCTTTGTTCTTATCTGATGAAACGTATCGGTAGTTAAACTCAGTGATCACTCTGCCGCCAATAGCATGGCAAAAGTTTTTAAAACTACCTTTTTCTTCAGGAATTGAAACAGCAAAAACAGCTTCTTTTTGTTCGCCTAATTCACATCTTTCTGACACGTAACGTAAACTATGAAAGTTCATGTTTGCGCCAGATAAGATAGCAACTAAGGTTTCATTACCTTGGCTAGTTTTACAATACTTGGTTATACCGGCTAGTGATAATGCACCTGCAGGTTCAGCAATAACACGAGTTTGCTCAAAAATATCTTTGATTGATGCGCATATTTCGTCTGTAGTCACCGTGATAACTTCATCACAATACTGTTTAATCAACTTAAAGGTATTTTCACCAATACGTTTAACAGCAACACCATCAGCAAATAAACCCACTTGATCTAAATCCGTTGGCTCACCCGCTTCCATTGCAGCTTTTAAACAGGCTGAATCTTCAGCTTCAACGCCAATAACTTTAATGTTAGGTTTTAATTGTTTTAAATAAACAGCCATACCCGCTAATAATCCGCCGCCGCCAACAGGAACAAAAATCACATCGATGTGTGAAAGCTGCTGCAAAATTTCTTTAGCAACGGTGCCTTGTCCTGCAATAACGTCAACATCGTCAAACGGATGAATTATGGTTTTGTTTTCTTCTATAGCATATTGCTGTGACGCAGTTTGTGCTTCGTTAAAGCTTTTACCCACTAAGCGCACATCAGCACCAAAGCGACGTACATTGTCGACTTTAATGTCTGGTGTTGTAATCGGCATAACAATAGTAGCTTTAATACCAAGCTTTTGTGCCGCTAAGGCTAAACCTTGTGCATGATTACCAGCAGATGCCGCAACCACGCCATGAATACTTTCTTCTTCAGTTAATTGAGACAGCTTGTTGTAAGCTCCTCGTAACTTAAACGAATGTACTGGTTGTTGATCTTCACGCTTTAAATAAATAGTGTTATTTAAACGTGCAGATAACTTAGTAAAAGGTGTTAATTCAGTTTCTACAGCAACATCATATACAGGCGCGAGCAAGATGCGGCGAAGGTAGTCTAACGCTTCGCCTTGATTTAGCAGCTGAGTTTCAGCTTCTGTCATTATTCCTCTCCGTCAAGAAGTGCTCTGTTTCTTACAGCACCCTTGTCAGCACTTGTTGCTAACATTGCGTAGTTTTTAAGTGCATAGCTGATAGGACGAACGCGATTTTCTGGTTTCCAAGCGCCTTTGCCTTTCGCTTCCATTGCTGCACGACGAGCGGCAAGCACTTCGTCAGATACTTGTAATGTGATTTCACGCGTAGGAATATCAATGTGAATGATATCGCCTTGTTCAACTAATGCGATAGTACCGCCATCAGCAGCTTCAGGTGATACATGACCGATAGATAATCCTGAAGTACCACCAGAGAAACGACCATCAGTTAACAATGCACAGGCTTTACCTAATCCCATAGATTTTAAGTAAGTGGTTGGGTATAGCATTTCTTGCATACCTGGACCGCCTTTAGGACCTTCATAACGAATTACTACAACTTCACCCGCAACTACTTTCTTATCAAGAATTGCAGCTACTGCAGCATCTTGGCTTTCAAAAATATGTGCTGGACCTGTGAATACTAGGTTGTCGTCACTTACGCCTGCTGTTTTAACTACACAACCGTCTACAGCAATGTTTCCTGAAAGAACAGCTAAGCCGCCTTCTAAAGAAAATGCGTTTTCAATACTGCGAATACAGCCATTTTCTCTGTCGTCGTCTAATGTATCCCAACGACAATCTTGGCTAAACGCTTTAGTCGTACGAATACCTGCAGGGCCTGCACGGTAGAATTTTTTAACGTCTTCGTCGTCTGTCACTTTAATGTCGTATTTAGCAATAACATCAGCAAGTGTTGTACCGAAAATATTTGGTACATCAGTATTTAATAAACCAGCACGAGCCAACTCACCTAAAATACCAATTACACCACCAGCGCGATGCACATCTTCCATATGATATTCAGGCGTTGAAGGTGCTACTTTACATAACTGAGGTACAATGCGAGATAGTTTATCCATGTCTTCCATGGTGTAATCTATTTCAGCTTCTTGCGCAGTAGCAAGTAAATGTAAGATAGTGTTAGTTGAACCACCCATAGCAATATCTAAACACATAGCATTGTGTAAAGCTTCTTTGCTTGCAATATTACGAGGAAGTGCAGATTCATCATTATCTTGATAATAACGTTTAGTTAACTCAACAATTTGTTTACCCGCTTTTAAGAATAATTGTTCGCGGTCAGCATGAGTTGCCAACATTGAGCCGTTACCTGGTAAAGCTAAACCTAGTGCTTCTGCTAAACAGTTCATTGAATTAGCTGTAAACATACCAGAACATGAACCACATGTAGGACAAGCAGAGCGTTCAACTTTATCAGAATCTTCATCAGATACTGTTGGATCAGCGCCTTTTATCATCGCATCAACTAAATCTAGCTTGATAATTTGGTCAGAAAGCTTAGTTTTTCCAGCTTCCATCGGACCACCTGAAACAAAAATTACAGGGATATTTATGCGCATTGCAGCCATTAACATACCAGGAGTAATTTTGTCACAGTTTGAAATACATACCATAGCATCAGCACAATGTGCATTAACCATGTATTCAACTGAGTCAGCAATTAAGTCGCGAGAAGGTAAGCTGTAAAGCATACCGCTATGACCCATAGCAATACCATCATCAACCGCGATAGTGTTAAATTCTTTAGCAACACCACCTGCTTCTTCAATGGCGCCAGCAACTAGCTGTCCCATATCTTTTAAATGAACATGACCCGGTACAAATTGCGTAAATGAGTTAACAACAGCAATAATCGGCTTCCCGAAATCACCATCAGTCATTCCAGTTGCACGCCAAAGCGCACGAGCACCAGCCATATTACGGCCTTGAGTTGAAGTTGCAGATCTTAATTTAGGCATAATTTTGTATCCAGTTGAATCTTCATAAAGTGGTATATAATGCTTATTCTCGTTAAAAAATAAGCATTAAAAATTTAATGTTTTAGCGTGTTAACGAGTAAGTAAATACTTAAGCGTTTGGTATATATGGAACGTTTTTAGTTACGTATACTTCTTTGATATCAATCAGTTTATTAATTTGATCAACAAGTAATTCAATAGGACGATCGCTGTATACCATTAATTCGATAGTACCTATGTTAGTGCCTGTATTTACTACCGCATTAATACCGTTAATTAAAAATCCACGGTAGCGAGTTACTTGTAAAATACGTTCTAAAACAACTTGTTTGTCATCAACGGTGATGGTTAATTGGTAATTATTCATTTATATACTCTCCATCATTTTATCGTTGGCAGTATTTGGCGGAACAAGTGGCCAAACATTGTCTTCTGCATCAATCTTAATTTTTAATAAGTAAGCACCATCGTGATTTAGCATTTCTGCTACCGCAGCACTTACTTCACTTTTCTTAGTGATTTCTTTGGCTTTAATATCAAAAGCGTTAGCTAACATAATGAAATCAGGGTTATCTGATAAATCAGTTTCACTTAGGCGACCGTTAAAGAATAGGTCTTGCCATTGTCTTACCATGCCTAGCTTAGCGTTATCGATAAGTAATATTTTTACAGGTAATTGGAAACGTTTAATCGTTGCAAGCTCTTGCACGTTCATCATAAATGAACCGTCACCAGATACTGCGATAACACAATCGTTAGGACGACTAACTTGTGCACCAATCGCTGCAGGAAGACCAAAGCCCATTGTGCCCATGCCGCCACTGGTTAAAAAGTCGCTTGGGTCGTTAAATAACATGTGCTGTGCAGCCCACATTTGATGTTGACCAACATCAGTAGTAACACAGGTGTTTTTAGGCATAGTGTCGCTAATTTCTTTTAATACCGCCGGCGCATAAATGTTCTCACCTGGGTGATCGTATCTCCAACCTGAATCAGCTTTAATTTTCAGACATTGCTTTTTCCAATCATCAATTGATAATGGGATCGCTAATGCTGGTAAGTTAATTTTCAAATCACCTAAGATGGCTGAATCAGCTTTACGACGTTTGTTAATTTCAGCAGTATCAATATCAAAGTGGATAACTTTTGCGTTAGGCGCAAATTCATCAAGCTTACCTGTTACACGGTCATCAAAACGAGCACCGACAACAACCAGTAAATCTGATTTTTGTACCGCAAGGTTTGAAGCTTTAGTTCCGTGCATACCTAGCATGCCTAAGTAGTTTTCGTTTTCAGGGTCAATAGCACCTAAACCTTTAAGGGTTGATACACACGGCATACCTGTTTTATCACAAAATTCACGTAACTCATCAATGGCATTTGCCATTCCAACACCGCCACCAACATATAAAATAGGCTGTTTAGCTTGGCTTAATAAAGTAATGGCTTGTGTAACATCTACTGGAGGTAGCTTTACTTTATTAGGTAGTTGAGATAAATCATCTAGGCTACAGTTAATTTCAGCCATTTGAATATCTTTAGGAATATCGACTAAAACAGGACCTTGACGACCTTCAAGTGCGATAGCAAATGCTTGATGAAGTACACCTGCTAAATCATTAATATCAGTAACTTGGAAAGAATGTTTAGTACAAGCAAGTGACAAACCAAAAACATCAATTTCTTGGAAAGCATCAGAACCCATGGCAGAAGTGGGTACTTGACCTGTTATAGCAACAATTGGAATTGAATCAGCTAACGCATCGGCAAGACCCGTAATTAGGTTAGTAGCACCTGGACCTGAAGTAGCCATACAAACGCCTACTTTGTCTGATGCGCGTGCATAACCTACAGCGGCAAATGCAGCACCTTGTTCATGCCTACATAAATAATGCTCAACTTCGCTATCATACAAAGCATCGTAAATCGGCATAATGGCACCACCAGGGTAACCAAATACGTGTTTTACACCGTGTTCTTGTAAAACGGCAAATAATAATGAACCACCTGTGTGCTTTTGATCGCTAGCCATGTTTTTTTTAAAGCTATGCAAAAATTATTCACTTATGAAGTTAAGTAAAAAATCTTTAAATAGCATTCTCCAGAGTTAGTTTTAGTGAATAATAATGTTTGTTTTTTACGTTTAATAAGCGTTTTAAATGACAACTCTTAAACGATAAAGACCCCCGGTTCTTTCGAAGCGAGGGTCTGTGTATTTGTTTGTTGCTTTATTCTAGCTCAACGAAAACCCCTGCGACGATTTAATAATCACCACGACGAGAAGGTTTATAATCACTGAGTTAATTTTTTGCATGTTTATTTAAATTTCTTTAATAATAATTAATGCGCTTATTTTTCTCTGAAAAAGGAGAGATAAAGCAAAACAGGACTAATTTGTAACATATATAGACCGCTGGGAGCAACCTTTTAATCAAAGCATTTTGAACTAGCTTAAGTTGATTAGTTATAAAGTGGTTGAACAGTGAATAACTAGTTTTACTAATAAGTTTTGAATTTCAGATAATAAGCCCCTTTAATATTGAATTAAAATTAAGGCTATTATTTGAAATAGCAATTATCTGAGTGACGTTATTTTATTTGCTAGAAATGCTTCAGTAACTTCACCTTTCACAATAAAGTCTGCTACAAAATCAAATTTTGCTGCTTTTTCTTTATCTTCTAATCTTTCTGATGATGAGTACATGCAGACGACTATGGATGCTAATTCATTTCGTGTTCTCATTGTTGAAAACTCTTTTAGAAAGTCAAAGCCATTTACTTTAGGCATATTAATATCTAAAAATATAACAACAGGCGGAAACTCATCAGGATATAACATAGCATTTTTATCATAGTCATTTAGAAACTCTAATGCCGTTGAACCATCATCTTTTTCAATTATGCTTTCAACGCCAATTTTAGTTAATTGCCGTCTTAAAATATATCTATCTAATTCGTTATCATCAACGATGAGTACGTTAACTCTTTTCATTAAACTATTACCTTTGGAATATTAATTGAGAACTTTGTGCCTTGATCTGAAGTTTCCATATTTATGGTTCCTTTTAAATAGTCTATATGTTTTTTCACAATAGCCAAACCAAGACCTGAGCCAAAGCTGACTTTAGGATGAAAGCGTTTAAACATTCCAAATACTTCATCATGTCGGTCGGTTGGTATGCCTATTCCGTTATCTTCAATCATTAATTGATGGCTTTCGTCTAATTCTGACACGGTAATCTTAACAAAAGGTAATGCTGACTTTTTAGTGTCTCTGTACTTCAATGCGTTTGAAACGAGATTTTCTAATATTTGCGTGATCCGTGTTTGATTATTGACTAGGACATGATCCAAATTTATATACCTTTCCATAGTATAATCAGATAAATTCGTTATACCGGATAAACGTTGCTGAATATCGTCAAGTATCATATTCAAGTCGAGTGCTGAGTTCTTATTCTCGGTTGAGTCAGCCTCGGTTAGCGACAAAATGCCAACGACTAATTCTTCAAGTTTTTCCATCTGATCATGAACATGTTGAGTATCTTGTACTGCATTCTCAAGTTGACCCGCATTTATATCTTCAATAATAAAACGAGTCAAAATCTTAGTGGCAGATAAAGGCGCTTTTAGATCATGAGATGTACGATAAGCAAATTGAGATAATTCTTGATTCGCTCGAGTCAGACTTTCCGTTCGCTGTTCAACTAAGGTTTCTAGTTTCTTATTTACTTCTGCCATGAGCATTTCACTGGTAATACGTTTTTGTGCTGCTTGCAGTAATACTTTTAATTCACCTGAAAGGTTCTGACCAATGTCGTCAGATAAACTTATTTTTTTCTTTTTATGATTGAGTAACTTAATCGCATGGCGAATTGAACGGGTAATGGTATTAGACATGAAGCTGATAAAAAGAATGTTAAACAATGAAATAACTACAACCAGCGGGATCATAACTTTCATAATAAAAGCTAATGTTTTGGAAACAGGTTCTTCAAACAGTATTGATGTTTGATTAAAAGTAGCCGCTAGTGTTTTTAGCTTTGATAGAAAAACGTCTTTATCGATTGTTTCATTTTCAAATTTATTTATAAGAGATAAGGCGTGATCGGCGTCTTTAATGTCTTGCACACAAAGTGCAATCGCATTGTCTGTGCCGATAAATTCCATGATGAACTTATTGACGACATTTATCGTATCTAAACAATCTATAGGCTGCTGGCGAATGTTTAACACGACAGCTCTTAGCTCGCTTATTTCTATGTTGTGGTCAGCACTTAATGCTGAAACTTGATGAGTAAGTTGTGAGCTATATTTGAAGTGGTTCAAATTAAGTTCATGAAACTTAACGCCATTAGATATTTCAAATACCGACCAGAGAGTTAAGCTGATTTCAAATATGGTTAAAATAACGATCAGCATTAATTTGCTGGATATTTTCATAAAGTAGTTATCTAAGATCTAATATTATAAGTAAATATAGTCTATTTATTGTGAATCGTTTAGCTCTTTCAATTAAAGCTGTGTTTTTAAAACAATAAACTCAGTAAAGCGAGATTATCACAAGAATAAAGTTAAGTTTACAGAATACTAGTCTTATAACTTTGAAATCAATAGTTTATAGGAGATTTTAAAGCTGTTTTTTATAATCAGATTATACTTTCATCTAAGGCTTACCTTTTGAATATACAAACTAAAACGACTACGTGTACGAATAACAAACAATTGTTGTTGGTTTTTTGCTAAGTAGGTACACTGGTTGTATAAAAAACAACCCAAAAGGATTTGATATGTCGCTTGCTTGTGTTTATAGCCGTGCTCGTTTTGGGCTTGAATCGCCGTTAGTTACAGTTGAAGTGCACCTTGCCAACGGTTTGCCCGCTTTTAATATTGTTGGTTTGCCAGAAACATCAGTTCGAGAATCTAAAGACCGAGTGCGTAGTGCCATTATTAATTGTGGTTACGAATTTCCTGCCAAAAGAATTACCATAAATTTGGCCCCCGCAGATTTACCCAAAGAAGGCGGACGCTTCGATTTACCTATCGCGATCGGCATTCTTGCGGCTTCAGAACAATTACCAGCAGTAGACTTATCTCATTATGAATTTGCTGGTGAGCTGTCTTTATCGGGAGAATTACGCTCTATTGTTGGTGAAATACCTATGGCAATGGCAAGTAGTGAAAGTAAGCGAACGTTAGTCATTCCTAAAGAAAATGCAGAACAAGCAAGCTGGGTTAAGCAAGCCAAAATTCATGGTATAGAACACCTTACGCAACTTTATCCACACTTTGCTCGCCAATCGACTTTACCTTTTGTAGAAGAAAAAATGTTAACTGAAATAGACATAAGTACTTCTACACTCGATATGTCTGATGTGGTTGGTCAGCCTTTAGCTAAAAGGGCGTTAGAGATAGCCGCATGTGGCGCGCATAATTTACTTTTTGTAGGTCCACCAGGAACTGGGAAAACAATGTTAGCGAGCCGACTGCCAGGTATTTTACCGCCAATGACAGAGCAAGAGGCGTTAGAAGCCGCTTCAATCCAGTCTATTTGTCATCAAAATATTGACGATACTTCTTGGTTAAAACGACCTTTTCGTTCACCTCACCATACGGCTTCATCGGCAGCTTTAGTGGGCGGTGGTAGCCAACCTCAACCAGGAGAAATATCATTAGCTCATAACGGCGTTTTATTTCTTGATGAGCTGCCTGAATTTGATAGAAAAGTTTTAGATGTCCTTAGAGAGCCTATGGAGTCTGGCGAAGTATGTATTTCTCGCGCATTACAAAAGTTAACCTTTCCAGCTAAGTTTCAATTAATTGCTGCGATGAATCCTAGCCCTACAGGGTTTTATAACGATAACCGAAGTACACCTGAACAAGTATTACGTTATTTGAATCGTTTATCGGGACCTTTTTTAGATCGTATTGATATTCAAATAGAGGTTGCTCGGTTGCCTAGAGGTATGTGGTCTCAAAATGATCAAAAAGGTGAGTCGAGTGAAGTTATTCGCGAGCGAGTTGCACGGTGTCGAGCTATACAAATAGCACGTCAAGGCATTGCTAACGCACACTTAGGCAGTGCCGAGGTTCGTCAATACTGCAAATTAAGTACTGAGGACAATGAATTTTTAGAATTAGCCGTTGAGAAACTAGGGTTATCTACCAGAGCGCATCATAAAATATTAAAAATTGCGCGAACCTTAGCTGATATGGAAGGCTTGGCAGATATTAACTATACCAATATCACTGAGGCACTTTCATATCGAGCTATGGACAGAATACTCAAACACCTAACGCAGCAAGTGAGTTGATAGAAGGTGTGTTAAATCCCATGGCTTTACTCACTGGTTTGATTTATTATAGTAAGGCATCTAAAAAAGCCTTTACTAAAGGTTGTTGTTTATTTTGGTTTAAACAACAAATCCCCAGTGAGAAAGGTTCAATTTCACCTGCGTTAGGTAAGTACTGAACTCTGTCTTTTACAGGACTATTTTCTACCACTACTTGCGGAACAATACCGACGCCACAACCTAATGCCACCATGCTAACTAATGCTTCGTGACCTGAGACTGTCGCGTAAATATTAGGTTTTCCTTGTTGTTTCTTGCGATACCAATATTCAAAACGTTTTCGAGCAGGACCATGCTCAGCCAGAATAATTGGGATGCTTGACCAAGACAAAACACTCTCTTGCAGCAATTGTTGTACTTTGCAGATCATATTAGGCGCGATAATAGATAGCGGAATTTGTGCAACATGTTCGAAATGAAAAATACGTGCTAAATTTTCAGGCTGTGCAGCAATGGCAATATCAACTGATTGGCGCTCTAGTTGTTCAAAAGCATCAGAAGCATCACCTGTGGTTAGCATGATCTCTACTAAGGGGTTTTGTTTACGAAATTTATCAAGCAATGGCGGAAGGTGACTATAAGCAGCCGTTACAGAACAATAAATATGTAGCTTACCTTTTAATTCTGTTTGTTTTTCTTCTAATGAAAACTTTAATAATTGCCATTGTTCAAGTTGTTGCATGGCATAAGTTTGAAACTTCTGCCCTGCATCCGTTAGCACCACTTTACGATTGTCGCGGTGTAATAATTCGGATCCTAAACTATCTTCCATACGCTGAATCGTACGGCTTAATGTTGAAGGACTTACATGATAAGCCTTTGCGGTTTTACCAAAATGTAAGCTGTTGCTTAAGTGCTGAAACATTTCTAATGATTTTAAATCCACGGGCTTTCCTATCAAATAGTTTTTTTAACTGGCGTATTTAGCTAAAAATTATCAGTGTTGCGTTTATTGCAACGCAGTGGTGCGAATATATCATTTTAAGCAATGAGAGTCTTGCGCTATGATGATTAACGTAACAAGTAAGCAGATTAAAACCTTACTTAAACTTATTTTCATTGAGTGACACTTATTACGAAACAAAGTCTCACTTAATTATTAATTACATTCGACACTGACATAACAAGTGTTCGATTATCGGAGATTAAAATGGCTAACTATTTCAATACATTAAGCTTACGTGAAAAATTAGAACAACTAGGTCAATGTCGTTTCATGAATCGCGAAGAATTCGTAGACGGTTGTAACTTTCTTAAAGGTTGGAACATTGTAATTGTTGGTTGTGGTGCTCAAGGTTTAAACCAAGGTTTAAACATGCGCGATTCTGGTTTAAACATCTCTTATGCTTTACGTGAAGCGGCAATTAGCGAGAAACGTCAATCATGGCAGTGGGCTTCAGAAAACGGATTTACTGTTGGTACATACGACGAGTTAATTCCTACTGCTGATTTAGTATTAAACCTTACTCCTGATAAGCAACATACTTCAGCTGTTTCAGCTGTTATGCCTCTTATGAAAGAAGGTTCTTCTTTAGCTTATTCTCATGGTTTTAATATCGTTGAAGAAGGCATGCAAATTCGTAAAGACATCACTGTTGTGATGGTTGCTCCAAAGTGTCCTGGTACTGAAGTACGTGAAGAATACAAACGTGGTTTTGGTGTTCCAACACTTATCGCTGTTCACCCTGAGAATGATCCTCAAGGTAACGGTTGGGCAATCGCTAAAGCATACGCTTCAGCAACGGGTGGCGATCGCGCTGGTGTTTTACAGTCATCTTTCATCGCTGAAGTTAAGTCTGACCTTATGGGTGAGCAAACTATTCTTTGTGGTATGTTACAAACTGCAGCTATCTTAGGTCATAAGCAATTATTGGCTCAAGGTGTAGATGCAGGTTACGCACGTAAATTATTACAATACGGTATTGAAGGCGTTACTGAAGGCTTAAAATACGGCGGCATCACTAACATGATGGACCGTTTATCAAACCCAGCTAAAATTAAAGCGTTTGATATGTCTTTAGAATTAAAAGAAATTTTACGTCCTTTATTCCAAAAGCATATGGATGACATCATCGAAGGTCGTTTCTCTGCTGGTATGATGGCTGATTGGGCAAATGATGACGCTAACCTATTAAAATGGCGTGAAGAAACTGCTGAAACTTCTTTCGAGAAAGCTCCAGTATGTGACACTGAAATCTCTGAGCAAGAGTACTACGATAAAGGTATATTCTTAGTTGCTATGGTTAAAGCAGGTGTTGAACTAGCATTTGACGCTATGGTTGATTCAGGCATCATCAATGCTTCTGCATACTACGAGTCATTACATGAAACTCCGTTAATCGCGAACACGATTGCACGTAACATGTTATACGAAATGAACGTTGTTATTTCTGATACTGCAGAATACGGTAACTACTTATTCTCACACGCTGCTGTTCCTTTATTAGAAGAATACGCAAGTAAATTAACATTAGAAGAATTAGGTGAAGGCTTAAAGAGCACATCTAACGGTGTTGATAACAAGCGTTTAATTGAAGTTAACGAAGCAATTCGCAGCCATGGCGTAGAGTCTATTGGTAAAGAATTACGTGGCTACATGACAGACATGAAGCAAATCGTTGAAGGTTAATTAACCCTTAACAATTTGTTATAAGCGGTATGTGGTTAAGCCACTGCCGCTTTTTTTATTACTGTAAATAATGCCAATTTAAATAACCTGAGATGGGCTTAATATATTCTTCTCTAACAGCTACTTTTACTTGCTTCATCGTTAAATTTACTTGCAATAGGCTAGCTATTGACGCGAAATTTGCCTCGAAGAAAGAAAAACTATCAAGCTAGAGTATAATTTAAATTTATTAGTAATAATTTCAATGAATTAAAAACATCTTAAACCGAGTTCATGTTAAATAATAAATTAATCAACTTGGTATAAGTCCAGCTCGAACAAATCTGAGTAATTTTGATGACCGAATCTGTTGATTTAATGCAAGCCATTATGTTGATCGTAATAGGCTTTCTTGCAGGCGGTATTAATACTTTTGCTGGTGGTGGTTCAAACTTATCTTTACCTGCATTGATGTTAGTTGGCTTGCCTGCCGATGTAGCAAACGCGACCAACCGTGTAGCTATATTTATGCAGTCGGTTACGGCAACACATGGTTATTATAAGCATGACAAGTTAGACAAAGCGTCGATTAAGAATATTGTGGTACCTATTTTATTAGGTGGCTTAATTGGTTCTGTAGTTGCTTCTTACTTAGATGTTGAGATTTTAAAGCCAGTGCTATTGGCAACCATGGTAGCTGTTTCGTTATGGGTTGTTTTTAAAAGCGATGTGAATAATGTAGGCGATGAAATTGTTAATTGCTCAAACAGTAAATTAGGTTTTGTAACGACCTTTATTGCTGGTTTTTACGGTGGCTTTGTTCAAGCAGGTGTTGGGTTTTTATTAATTGCCGTATTTGTTGGTGTTTTAAAATATGATTTATTAAAAGCTAACGCTTTAAAAATTGTAGCCGCATTACTATTTACTTCAGTATCGTTAGTGGTATTTATATATAGAGATCAAGTCGCATGGATGGCAGGTATATATTTAGGGATAGGAAGCATTTTAGGGGCAATTGTTTCAGTAAAATTGTCTATTGATATAAAGCCTAGAACATTAAAAGTTTTGGTGCTAATTATGACGGTAGTCGCTAGCGTTGCCGCATTATTGTTTTAGTAAAATCGGTTGTTTACGATTAAAATAACCATGATATATTTAAATTAAAAGGTGAACAAAATGAGCGAATTTAACAACGTAACTATTACTCGTGAAGCTAATGTATATTTCGACGGTGCTGTTACATCACGTAAAGTAACATTTGCTGACGGTAGCTTTAAAACTTTAGGTATTATGTCACCTGGCGAATACACTTTTGGTACTGCTGAAAAAGAGCTAATGGAAATTACAGCGGGTGATTTAGATATATTATTACCTGGTGAAACTGAGTGGCAAACGATTAAAGGCGGTGAGTCTTTTTATGTTCCTGCTAATGCTTCTTTTGATGTTAAAGCTAAAACGTTAATTGATTACTGCTGTACATATATTGCTGAATAATACAGTCTGTTCAAATCATTGATTAGACTATTATAAACAGTAAAGATTACATAAAAAGGGGGACTATATATAGTTCCCCTTTTTTAATAAATTTTTATATGGAAAACTGTTTTTGTAAGTTAATAAATGCTTCATCATCACAAGGACGAGAAAAATAATAACCTTGGGCAAAATCGCATCCCATCAATTTTAACAACTCACATTGCTCTTCGGCTTCAACACCTTCAGCGACCACTTGAATACCCAGTTTATGCGCCATCACAACAATAGCTTCACATAGAATATAATCATCAGATTGCGGTAGCAGTGAATTTACGAAAGATTGATCAATTTTTAAAAAGTCGACATCGTACTCTTTTATATAAGCTAATGACGAATATCCAGTACCAAAATCATCAATGGCAATAGCAACACCTTTGTCGGCAAATAATTGAAATTTATTTCTGATCTCACGTGTAGCATTCATTAATAAGTTTTCAGTTATTTCAAGAATAATAGCATCGGCTTGTGCAAACTTTTCAATGGTTTTAATCCATTCGTTGTTATTGTTATGCGAAGTCATAAACTGCAACGGTGAGATATTAATACTCATCTGAAAGTCTTCACCAAAATGTGATGAAAATAATTTTATCTTTTCACTGGCTTCTTTAACGACCCATGAACCCATAGGAAAAATGAGTCCGGTTTCTTCAGCTAAACCAATAAATTGATCGGGTGGAATAAGGCCTTGTGTTGGATGAAACCAGCGGATCAAGGCTTCAGCTTTTTTAATTTCACCTGTTTTCATATCTATAATTGGTTGGTAAAACAGTTTGAATTCACCTATTTCAACAGCACGGCGTAAGTCTGTTAATAGAGTCATGCGTTTTATCGCTGATTCTTGCATAATACTTTGATAATAATGATAGCGATTTCGTCCCGCTTTTTTAGCGGAAAACATCGCTTGATCAGCTGCTTTAATGAGGTCTTTAGCATCAATGAAATCTTCAGGATAAAGCGCGATACCAATGCTAGGTGATATATAACAGGTATTCTCGCCAATTAAGATCGGCTCACTTATTTTGTCTATAATTCTTTGAGTTGTATCATCAATTACATGTGGGCTAGAGATGTCATTCATGATAATTGTAAATTCGTCACCACCTAAGCGTGCAACAATATCTGATTGCCTAATACAGTGTGATAATCGTTGAGCAACTTCCTTGAGCAACATATCCCCTACGTGATGGCCTAAGGTGTCGTTAACCTCTTTAAAATGGTCAAGGTCGATAAATAATAAGGCAAGCTTTTGCTGATTATCTGTTTTTTTGATTATTTCTTTGTCTAGAGTTTCAAGAAACATTTTACGATTTGGTAAGCTTGTTAAACTGTCAAAGTTGGCTTGTTTCCAAATAAGCTTTTCTGCTCTTTCTCTATTTGATATATCTCGAATAATAATAATTAATTCATCAGAGTGATCTATTTTGACTATTCTCACTTCAAAAGTATTTGTTGAATCTTCATTATGACGATAGTATTTCCAAGGGAGTACTTCTTGCCCATCTATTATCTTTTTAATGTTTGTTTGAAAAACATTGGCAACATCTAGTTCAAACAAACCCTCTATAGGTTTTCCTATTATTGCTCTTAAATTTTCTGTACCAGCACTTTTGTAATCTAATATTTTCGCTGTTTCACTGATCCTAATATACGTGTCGGGTAATGCTGTAAAAATAGACGTTAATTCTTGATTTCTGGAAATAGAAGCTTGCTCGGATTGAAGCCTCTTTGTAGCCATTCGTTTAAACTTTTTACTTAGAAGTATGATCTCTTTGGCACCTGAATAGGTTTTGAAATTTGCTACCTTTCCATCTTCAAGATCATCAATCGCTTGTAATAGCTGATTTATAGGTTGGAGTATATCTCGACTTAAATAGAGAATGGCGAACAGAGATAATATAATAACAACGACAATGTCTATCGCTAAATTCTGATAAAAAGCATGGTCAGCCTTTTTTATAATGCTATCTACTGGAATACCTATAGTGAATTTTATAGGGTTAAGGATATCTTGTTGATATAAGTCTGTTTGTGAATACACCCTATTTTTGGTTGATTCAGTCCTGTTTGAAGAAAAGTCGTGAATGTTTTTATTAATACCATATAGACTTATATTTTCGCCGATATTGCCTTCATTCTTAGGATAACTCGCTATAATAATACCGTTTACATCTGAAATAAACGCTACGCTATCTTTGGGTAAATTATAAAAGGCAAGCTCTTCACTCCACCAATCTAAAGAAATAACGGTAACCAAAAGTGCTGTAACCTCGTTAGTGCCTTTCTTGAATATAGGATAGGCAAAGTTAACACTCACTTTGTCGGTTGCTCTATCTATCTGAAATTTACTAATCGAGAAAGCTTTGTTCTTTATTGCCTTTTTTATGTATTCCCTATCGGCAACGTTTACTTTCTTATTTAAAGGTAAGGCATTACAAACTAAATCACCATTAACCAGAGGAACACCGATATTAATATAGGAAGGGTTAAGTGCAACAATAGAGGCGAGATTTTGGCTACATAAAGGAGTGTTAGGTGTTTGTAAAAAGTTCTCTTTAGATAATTGCTTTAAAAATAATTGGCTACTTTTTAATACCTTAAGCTGTTCTTGTTCAACTTGATAACTTATGTCTTTAGTCAGGGCTATGCTTTTATCAATGCCACTTTTTTTATCTTTATAAGCCTGATAATACATGAGACCAATACTAGGAATGGTGATGAAGAAAATCATTAACAAAAAACGAAACTTAATTGTATTTTTTGTACGTGGTTTATTCTTCATTGTAGCTTGGTGATTTGGCATAAATACTCGGTCATTTATTATTGTTTTTTTAGGATGATTGAGCCGTATTCAATTTCAAATACTTTGCAGTACACGGTTTAGCGAGATCAAAACACTTTTATCTCGACAAAATTTAACCGTGAAAAATCAACAGATCCTAGTCCGTCTTATTTAAATACCTCATTATTTTTTGGTTTAACACACGTGTTTATGAGTATAAATAATACTGAGGTTTTTATAAGTATAGGATATATAGAAAAAATAGTAATAAATTAGGGAAATAAGTTAAATAATTTTGTAATACGTTTATAAATATAGAGTGCGCTTACATTAGAGGGGAATAAAAATGGGATATTACTGGGGGTTGATGAAGTGAAACCTTCTCTAATAATTAAATGTAAGAACACATTGGCAATTATTAGAGAAGTTATTATCTCTGTATTGAATCAGAGATAAGTAAGATACAACTATTTAGTTTCTTTCTTTTTCTTGTCAGCAGACTGGAATAAAGTACCCAGTGTGTGATTATCATGTAACAAGAATGATTCTGCAGAACTCAAATCATAGCCATTACATAACAACATTTTTTTCCCTTTTTTCATTAGGAAGTCCGCGGCTTTTAACTTAGTTACTATGCCACCCGTAGCAAAAGGGTCATTAGGTGATGAAACGTCTAGTAATGCTTCAGGAGGAATTTCATTTATTACTTTGAATATTTTAGCATCAGTATGTTCATGCGGGTTTTTATCATAATAACCGTCGATATCACTTAATATCATCAGTAATTCAGCATGAGTTGCCACCGTTACATTAGCTGATAATTGATCATTATCGCCAAAGAGTTGCTCAGGTGTTGATGAAATATCATTTTCGTTCACGATAGGTAAAATGTCATTATCTAGATGGGCATCGATAATTTCTTGGAACATTTTTGTTCTTTTACGTGAATCGAAATCATCTTCTGTTAATAATATTTGTGCAGTATCTATTTCATAAATATCGAATTTTTTCTTATACGACGTCATTAGAATTGGCTGGCCTGCAGCGGCTAATGCACGTTTTCCAATAAGCTTTCTTTTATCAAGTTTTAAGGCTGAATAGCCTGCTGCAACAGCACCTGAAGTTACCAATATAACCTTATATTTAGTGCGCAGATGGGCAATTAAGGTTACTAAATTTAACATTCTTTCTTTTGCTATTCGGTTTTTTTCAGTTAAAACCGCACTACCTACTTTAATCACAAGTCTTTTCATATTTATTTTATTACTTTCTTAAGTTAGTTAGATAAATAAGGAGATATAATTAATTCTTTAGTTTGATACTTTACTGTTTTACCCGCTATTAACGTAATTAACCAAGCAAAATAAAGCCAGGTAATCGTAAATATCAAATACTCCACCAAAAGTTTTCTGAACAATCACGCGGTGCTACTTTTCAAAATTCACACGAGCGTATCAGGTTTGTTATATGCTGATTGTATAAAGCGATCTAAATGCAGTGTTAAAGTTTAGTGCATTTTTATTTTGATCTAGTGATAACTGCAATGTAATACCCATAAGTAGGATAATAATTTTTCGACTTATTTAAACAAACGTTAATTAATCCATTTGTCGTCGAAACAATGCTTGGTATGTATCACGTGTTAATACCGAAGATGAAATGAGTAACCGAGAATCACTGGTACCCATTGTTGCTGCTAGCTATAGCGGCAAGTAAAAGCCAGTAATTAATCATAAGAGTTACTCTTGGCTTAAAATAACAAACACTACTTTACTGATTGTTCATGTTAATGGTAACACAATCAGATGATTAAAATAACCGACGCTTTTTTAACTGACTATTCGTATCCGCTGAAAGTATTTTGTGAGATAAAATATAAATTGCATATTTATTATTTAACAACAAAGTGTTACTTTATTTTGCATGCAAGGTAGCAAGGTGATTTTCCCTCTCGTTTTTCTGATAATGTTTCTTAAGTGTTCAGCGAATAAAACATTATATAGATGGGTATAAAATAAAAAATAATGATGCAGTATCAAGGATTAGATAATAAGTTTTCCATCAAACTGCCTGAAGGTGTGAGTATTAATCTTGTGCCTGCAGGTATTGTTGTTCGTTCGTGTGCCTACCTTTACGACTTTTTCATTCGTGCGCTTGTTTTTGCCTTAATTGCTGCTGTCTTATCTTTTTTGGGTGATGCTGGGCAAGGGCTTATTCTGATTGCCTATTTTGTTATTACTTGGGGTTATTATATTGCCTTTGAAGCCAAGTCTGGTACTACTCCTGGTAAGAAAAAATTTAATTTAAAAGTTGTACAAGACAATGGTCTTCCTGCCACATTAAGTAATGTGATTATTCGAAATCTATTGCGCCCAGCAGATGCTTTTCCTTTTGGTTATTGCTTAGGCATAGCCACCATGAGTTTTAGTAAAAGTTATAAACGCATTGGTGATTGGAGCGCAGGCACACTTGTTATTTACCAAGAGAAGAAAATAGAATCTGCGATAAATGGCGACAACATAAGTCATGAAGATGCGCCAAATATTGAGCTAGCAATCGATGAGCAACAAGCTGTTGTCGAGTTTTTAGAGCGTAGTCAAAAATTATCACCAGCTCGTCAAGAAGAGCTTGCTAACATTCTTAGTGATGCCTTAAATGCCGAAGGTGAACTCGCTACTCATAAATTAAAAAGTATGGCCAACTTCTATTTAGGCCAAAAAATATGAAACAAAACCAATTTGTGCAGCAAAATGAAGCACGCTGGCAGCAGTTCGAGCAATTATCTGTCAACCCTCAAGATGATATGCCTGCTGAGTTTTCTGTGCTGTATCGCCAAGTTTGCAACGATTTAGCAACAGCAAGAACACGTCATTATTCGCCATCTTTAATTGCTAAACTTAATGAATTTGTTTCAATCGGGCAAAGCATCTTATATCAAGGAGAAGGTATAAAAATAAGTTCGTTAATACGACTTTTTAAATATAACTTTTTCCGCGCTTTATTCGAAAACCGTTATTATCTCTGGGTTTCTTTTGGTGCCTTTTATGGCTTGGCTTTAGTTGCTTTTGCTTGGGTAAAAATAGACCCTGATGCCGTTTATTATTTTCTTGATGTAAACAGCATTAAAGATATAGAAGAAATGTACAATCCTGCCAGCTCAACACAAGTAGATGAAAGAGAATCTGGTTCCACTATTTTAATGTTTGGCGTGTATATTTATAACAACATAGGTATAGCCTTCCAAATGTTTGGTGGCGGTGCTTTATTTGGTATTGGTGCTATTTTACCTTTGCTTTTCAATAGCTTTTATTTTGGTGCTATATCAGCACATATTGTGAATGTGGGATACGAAAGTACCTTCTTTTCGTTTGTGGTTACGCACGGATCGTTTGAACTTACGGCTATAACTATTGCTGGCGCTGCAGGTGCAAAAATAGGTTTTAGCTTATTGATGCCCGGACAATATTCCAGAGCTCATGCAATAAAAATTGCTGGTGGTACTGTATTACCTTTAATTGTTGGTGCTTTTATTATGCTGGTTATCGCTGCCGTTATTGAAGCCTTTTGGTCGCCCTTAAATATTCCTAATGCTTTTAAATATTCTGCAGGCGCAGTTTGTTGGTTCTATGTTTTGTTTATGTTTTATCGAGGTACACGATATGGACATAACTAAACTCTTCTTTAATGCTAGGCAACGAAATGCTTGGCAAGTGTTCGATTTAACTCAGTTAGTTGTTAAACATCATTTTTTTCAACTCATGTTAATTGTGCTTTGTTTGTATTTGCCAATTATCATTATACTTTCGCTGATCTTTAGTGCCTCAACGGCTTCAGCAATTGTCTGGTGGTTAAAACCTTTACTGGAAAGGCCCCTTTTAGATTTTTTATCTAAACGTAGCTTTTATCAACCCACTAGCACTTGGTCGTCTATTTTATCGATCAAAAAGCTTAAAGTGATTGATATTATTTCGATGCTGACTATCCGTCGTTTTAGCCCTTATCGTGCTTATTTAGCGCCAATTGAGCAACTTGAATTGTTAGAAGGTAAAGAACGAAGTAAACGTAAAAATATCTTATTAAACAGGAACGACCACAAACAAACCTTTTGGTTGATCTTCTGCTTACATATTGAATTTATGATCACTATGCTCTTTATGCTGATTGTTTATAATTTTATTCCTCAAGGGATCTCAATTGATGACCAATTCTTTACCAGCGGTACTGCACTTTACCAATTAGAACTGTTGTACTCTTGCTGTTTTATGGCCTCACTCATGTTGGTCACTCCGTTTTATGTGACGGGTGGGTTTTTGGGATACTTAAATTCGCGTATTGACATGGAAGGTTGGGATTTAGAGCTCACTTTCAAAAGTATTGCAGCCCGCTTTCGTCATATTGCAGCGGCTTTAGTTATAGGGTTTTTTAGTTTCAGCTTACCAGCGCCGCCATTAGCTGCTCAGGAAATTCCAGTAGAGGCAGTTGCCGTTGAACAAATTAATGAAACACAAACTGATGATCCAGAAGCTGATATAGAAGAAGTATTAAATGAACGAAATATCGCGATAAGAAAAGAAGTTGATGACATTTATGAACAACATGAACTGATTGAAAGCGCCAGTATTTGGGTGCCTGATAGCGAAGATAAAGATACGAATTATGATTTAGATTGGTTAAAGAGTTTTTTTATGGGTTTAGGTGCAATAAGTAATATTGCGGGTTATCTCATTTGGTTATTATTAGCAGCATTAATTGTTTGGATTATTTACAAGTTATATCAAGCTGGTGGCTTTAAATGGCTTAAATTTAGTAACCATAAATCCAAGGCAATAGAGAGTGCGGTAGAAATCCCCACCTTTTTAAGCAGTATTGATCGCACTGAAGGTCCGAAAGACTTACTTAAAGCCGCAGAAATAGCTAATAGCGAGCATGCTTATCGTACTGCCTTGATGTATCTACTTAAATACGGATTTATTTATGCGCAAAACTTTTCTAGTGTATTAATTACAAAATCAATGTCAGAAAAAGAATGTGAAACCGCTCTTCTAAAAGCACTGCCCACATTATTGCATAAAAACTATAAGCAGCTTTTTCAGTTATGGATACAGCAAGCTTGGGCGCATAAAGACGTAACTCAACAACAAGTGGAAGAAGTGATCACTGCTTTTTATGCTATGAAGCCAGAGCAAGCAAATCATGAGTAAATCTAAAGGCTTTTTAATTGTTGGGTTAGCTCTGCTTGTTATAGCGATAGGTTATCTTATCAGCAGTATTGAATGGAATATGGTTGATGAAGAAATCGGTTTAACAAGAGAAGCTGAGCAGGAGCCGTTACTTGCTGCAAGCTTATTTCTAGAAAGCTATCAGAAAGATCTTACAACCATAACCACACCAGAATCTTTCTTTAAAGATGGGACCATTACCTTATCTAAAGACTCCAGTTTACTTATAGATGAAGCGGCTTTAGTTGAATATGATGGGCTAATCCCTGCGTTAGTCACTTGGGTTAAGCAAGGTGGACATTTAGTTTATACCTTGTCACCAAGACGAGAGCAGCTCGATTTAGAATACAATGACGTTATTGCCTTATCAGAGATAACGGTTATAGATGCTGAAGAAGTTGCATATCGTGAATCCGTGCTCGATACACCGATATCTAATGGAATTATCACCACTGATGACCACACTTTTTCGATACATTTAGCGCATCGTTTTACCTTTGAAAACTGTGCAGGGCTTGATATAACCAAAAAAGATAGTGAGGCAATACTCATTTGTGAAATGGGTGTTAATGACGGCTACATTACCTTTGTGCCGAGTATTAATGCTATTTCAAATGATGGTTTAAGGCATTTAGATCATGGTGAGTATTTATTGTGGTTAATAGGAAAAAATAACAAACTCGTTTACTTACCTAGTACACAATCTACAAGTTGGGCTGTTTTGTTATGGCAGTGGAGCTGGCAGGTTGTATTACTCACTTTAATATTAAGTTTACTACTGATGTGGCAACTAAGTATGCGCTTAGGGTTAGCAATTGAACCGTCGAAGCATTCGAAAAACTTGTTTGCAAAACATATTGAAGCGGTTGGTAACTTCTTATTTAAATATCAACATCACGACGTACTTAAAAATGCATTATTGATTGATCTTGCTAATGCAGTTGAAAAAAGACATCCAAAATACAAACAACTAAACCTAAATGAACAAGCGAGTTTGATCAGTTCATTAACAGGTAAAAAAACCAGCGACATTTATTTACTTTTATCCGAGCCACTGCCTGAAGATGAAAACAAAAGGATAAAGTTTATTAAGTTATTTAGAGAACTAAGGAATTTATTGTGATTGACGCAACGCCAGAACTAACTATCGAAGAAGCTTTTAATCAGGTAACTCAATTAAAAAGTAGCATCGCTAGCGTACTAATTGGACAAGACACCATTATTGAAAATGTACTTACCGTATTATTTTCCGGTGGGCATATCTTACTAGAAGGTGTTCCAGGGCTAGGTAAAACCTTATTAGTTAGAGCCTTAGCGCAAAGCTTATCAGTAGACTTTTCTCGTGTTCAATTTACACCCGATTTGATGCCGTCAGACGTTCTTGGTCATAGTTTATATGATTTAAAAACAGGCGAATTTATTATCAAAAAAGGTCCCGCTCATACTAATTTATTATTAGCTGATGAAATTAACCGTGCGCCGGCAAAAACACAATCTGCGTTATTAGAAGTTATGCAAGAGCAGCAAATAACGATAGATGGCGAAAGCCAATTGTTAAGCTCACCTTTTATGGTGCTAGCAACACAAAACCCGTTAGATCAAGAAGGAACGTATCCACTTCCTGAGGCTGAGCTTGATCGCTTTATGATGAAAATAAATTTAGATTACCCATTAAAAGATGATGAAATTACCTTATTAAAGTTAAATACCGAAGAAAGAAGCCATGAACTCAATACCAATAATCTCCCGCAATTAATGAATGCAGACATTATTGAAAAAATTAAGGTATTAGCCACTAAAACAACTGTTGATGAGCAGATCTATCATTATGCAGTAGATATAGTGACTAAAACCCGAAACTGGCATGGGATCATTCATGGGGCGGGTGTACGAGCAAGTATTAACTTGATCAAAGCAGCAAAAGTAACAGCACTGATGAATGGGCGTGATTTTGTTGTACCCGACGACATTAAAGTTGTAGCCAAAAACGTATTAAGACATCGTTTAATATTGTCAGCAGATGTTGAGCTTGAAGGTATTACTCAAGATCAAACCATTGATGATTTATTAAAATCGATTGAAGCTCCACGCGTATGAAGCGAATAGCATTCAAACCCTCTTATACAATCATCAAGGTGATTGGGGTTTTAATTGCGCTATTTATCACGGTTAAGGTGTTAGTTGGCGGTGATGAAAGCGCTAACTACATTAACTTTATTGACGCATGTGCCTTTTTTATCTTACTTGTTGCGATTGTCGATTTTAGTAAAAGTAGAAAACTGCCTCAATTAACCATTACGCGTTCTGCCAGTAATAAATTGAGTTTTAATCGTTGGCATAATGTTGAATATATTATTGAAAACAATAGTGATAGGCAGCAGTCATTATCGATAAGAGAGCATGTAGGTCAACAATTTCAACTGGCAGGTTTACCTAATATTATTGAAATTCCTGCTCATGAAAAAGCCTCAGTTCGTTTTAAATTAAAATCAATAAAAAGAGGTGCAGCTACTGTTGGGCCTATTGAGTTTTGTTTGGCATCACCTCTACGGTTATGGCAAAGCTATTGGCTGATTGATGACACCATTACCGTTAAAACCTATCCTGATTTTGAACGTTTAAAACAGCAAAGCTTGAATGGTGTACAAAACCAACCTATCAACGGCTTAAAGCAGATGAAAAAACGTGGCGGTGGTACTGAATTCCATCAACTACGAGAGTTTCGTCAAGGCGACAGCATTCGACAAATAGATTGGCAAGCCACAAGTAAACGACAAAAACTGATCGCTAAAGAATACCAAGAAGAGCAAAATCAACATGTAGTCGTGATGCTTGATGCGGGTAATAAAATGAATATAGAAACAGCCATCGGCTCTCATTTTGATGCAGCACTAAATGCACTACTTATGCTTAGTCACACAGTTTTAAAGCAAGGTGATTGGTTTAGTATGCAGAGCTTTAATCAAAAAGAGCGTTGGTTACCTGCTGTTAAAGGCGCACAAAATGTATCTCGAGTGATGAATCATTTTTATGATTTACACCCAGACGAAACCACCAGTGATTACCAACAAGCGGTGAGCCATTTACTTAAAAAGCGTAGTAAACGTGCTTTGGTATTAATGGTAACTACCTTAAATGATCAAAGTATTGACGAGTTATTACCTGCATTAAAAAACTTACAGCGCCATCATCTTGTCGCTTTAATTAATATAGAGAATGTTGCGCTAACTGAAACTTTAGACGCGGATATAGATACATTAAGCGAAGCTCATCGCTATTGTGCGGCGGTAGATTTACAAAATACTTATCTTAAAAACTTAAGTCGTTTAAGAAAAGAAAATATCATCTGTGTGAATAGCCAGCCAGAGCATCTATTACCACAAGTGATTAATACGTATTTGAGTGTTAAGCATGCAGGGCTGTTGTAGCTGAGAGTTTACCTCTTAACTATAGAGTTACCTCTAAGAAACAAAAAAAGAGCCTGATGGCTCTTTTTTATTCAATTGAATAACCTAATGTTAATTATTCACTTTGGTTATCAATTGCTTCGTTAATTTTGTATTGGAAGTAAATAACTGAAAAGAAAAACGTTAAAATGCCGCCTAATTTTACTTCTTCCTGACTGCCTTTATTAATTATTTCGCTTAATGCTTTTCTCGTAGAGAAGATAGCTATTAATAAAGCAACAAAACCTATTATTCCTAATAAACCTATAATCATGAATAAAGCAGTTTGTGTTTCGTCGATAGCGAATGATCCAATATTATTTAGAACGCTAATAACTATATAAGCATATAAAGCAGTAAGATTGGCTTTGGCTACTACAGATAAACTATTAATTTTGTTCATACGAGTGTAAAGCCAATAAAGGTAATATAAACCAAATGTTATAATGGTTAAACCAAAAACGCCCCATGCAGTAAAACGTTTCATTTCTAGAATAGGGTTCTCTGTAACGGGTGTTGATAAGTCTGCTTTAGGTGCTTCAAAAGCATTTTGTGTTTCTGGTGTTGATTCTATATCTGACATTTTTAATTCCTTGTTTATAATTATTGTATCCTGGGGTCATTCTAGCAGAATGTTTTTGAATATTGGACATAAATATAAAAAAACCGTGCTAATTAGACACGGTTCTCTTAAGGAATAACGTATTTAAATCAATACGTTTATAGTAGCGCTATTAAAAAGCGATTTGATAACCCACAGTAAACATTTTATCCATTTTCATCTGTACGCCATTTGCATTTTGTTCTAATGGAACAGTGTATTCAAAAGCGACGCGATGCTTGTTAGCAATAACAGTATTTAAACCGAATGAAGCGTTTAAATAGTTACCACCGTAATTTTCAGGATTGGCTGTAGTCACTGGCGCTATTATTTCTGTATCCATTCCATCGATCGGATCGCTGGTAATATAGGTAAGGCGTAATGAACTACTTAAAAAGTCGTTTAATTGATGTCCGTACCAAGCGGTTAATTGTAATTTATCGCCTACTTGGTAGCCTTCGTCATTGGTATCTAACGCTTTGCTATACATGATTTGACCACCCCAGTTACTTTTATTCGAGTAACCGTTATAAGTGGTACCTAATTCAAATATATTTGAACCTGAACCCAACTGCATCGCGTAAGGCATACGTAGTGTTGTACGCATGTCCATTGGGGTTAATACTTCAGCTTCTTCTTCAAGATCACCTGTTGGTATTTGCCAGTTAACGTTTAAGTGAAAATGGTGTGTCTCGTTGTCGTGTAAACGGTAAAGTAAGCCTATTTTTGTATCGCCTAGTCCACTGCTTTCAGTATCGAAATCGCCGAGTTGTGTAGTGCCTGTCATACCTGCGTATGTGGTTAACGTCATCTCTCTTTCAAGATAATTTAACATCAGCATTAGGGTTAAATCGTCTGTTGGCGCATACATAAAACCTAACATGTGCATTTTAGTGGTCATGGTTTGTGGAACAACACGCACTGTTGGTGGCATGTCGCCAAATACGTTAGGTACCGTTGTAGCTATTTCATCTGACGATATATTATGTCGACCTTGAATATTGTCTTCCATATCCATATCCATATAGCGATACGAAAACATAAACTCGCCTTTGTTATGCATATGATCGCCCATTACCCCAATTGGAGCATGTGACTGAGGAAGAATTTTTGTGTGATCATGTTGATGATCGCCATTTTCATTGGCTTGTGCAGAAATTGATAAACATGAAATGGCTACAGCGAAGGCTGTTTTTGAAAATAAAGACATAGGACTTCCTAAAATTTGTAAATAAAATAAGTGCTTAAGGTGTAACTAAAAATCAATTATTTACGTTAGGAAAGGTGGATCTCTAGAACTAGGGCTTAAAGAACTGCGCTTGGTAAAATGTTGTAAAAAACTGAGAGGGGCTTCTGAAGTTATGTTTTCTATAACTAAAGCATGCGCTATTAAGCCAGTTGAATGATTATCTAACTGTTTGTATATAGAGCAGATTGAACAGGTGTTATTAGTATCGTCAGTTTGGTCAGAAGGTTCACCTAGGGCAGGCTTTTCAATAAAATTTAGCTTACCTGTTTCATAATACTCAGATAATTTTATCCATCTCATTTGACCATTACCACTACAAATAGGCGCAATGTCTTTGTTCTTCATATTTGCAGTATAAATACTCATCGCTGCACTGGCAGGAATGAGCATACTGAAAATATGACAAAACAAAATAAAGCTAAGTATGAATAGTTTAGGCAATTTAGTTTTTAACACGTTAAATTTTTTAGATGTTAATTATACGTAAATTTGAACAGATTAAGAAAGTTATAGCAATAAATAACATGTTACAAAGAGAATATTTTACCTATAAATATAAAAAAGGGCTTAACCATTATTAATCGTTAAACTCTTTTTTTTCGATAGTGTTCACTACTCAGTCTGAGTTAAGGGGTATAAGTTAGTGGTGATGAGGAACATCAATAATAACAATTTCACAATCACTAATAGCTGTTATCGCTATCTCTTTTGTTTGAGTTACTTCAGCACCATCACCTTTATGCATTGTGATTAAATGATCGCTATTAGCCAATTCAAAGCACCCTTTAGATGCTAATACATAAGCTTGATGAGTTATTTTGTGATGGATACGAGTACCTTTTTTCATTTTTCCGCCGTAGATTCTCGCGTGTTGATGAATAAATAAAGCGTCTTTATCTTCCTCGTACCCCGATACTAATAAAGGTAATGCGTTAGTGCTGTAGTCGGTTGGGAATAATTTACTGTCCCAGCGCGGCATGACGTTTCGACAATTTGGCTCTATCCAAATTTGATATAAAGTTAATGGCTCGTTTGTTTTGTTATATTCAGAGTGAACTATACCTTTACCCGCACTCATTACTTGTACTTCACCAGCATGAGTTATGCCTTTACTACCCGTATTATCTTGATGATGAATAGCCCCCGAACGAACAAAGGTAATAATTTCCATGTTGTTATGAGGATGAGCAGGGAAACCGCTATTGGCAGTAATCAAGTCATCATTAATAACACGCAATACACCAAAGCCCATACGTTTTGGGTTGTAATAATGAGCAAAACTAAAATGGAAATTTGCTTTTAACCAACCATGATCAGCTTTGCCTAGTTGATTAAAGGGATTATGTTTAATCATGGTTTTTCTCCTTAATTTTAATATATGAAGAGATAAATACTCGTTACAGTTTGTTCACGATAACGTTATCTAATGCGAACTTTCCGCTACCTTGAATAGCTAACGCTAAACTTATACCCAGTAAAGCTAAACCAAACTCATAGCCATTATTACTCATAAATAAACCATTGCTGATATGCACACTAAATATCGCAATAATCATGGTAAATGCTAATAGAACACTTGATAGTCGAGTGAATAAACCTAACAGGAGTAACAATCCACCAAAGAATTCAGCACTACCGGCACCAAGAGCCATTAAATAACCAGGCGATAATCCAATTGATTCCATCCATTGTCCTGTTCCTTCTAATCCATAACCGCCAAACCAAGCAAATAATTTCTGTGCTCCATGAGCACTAAAAATAATGCCTGCTATTAAGCGTAGAGGTAATGTAGCCGTTGTTTGTGTTGATGTAAGTGATCTTTTTAATATTGAAGTTGTCATAATATTCTCTTTACATTGTTTTGGATTTCCCTCTCGTGAGGGAGGTGATTCATAAGGCTTATCGTTAATGTACATACATAATGCTTAGCCAATGAAAACATTGTAGATAAAACCAATCACTTAAATAACCATTATTATTTGTTTGATTTTTTCAGTTTTTTTGAACAATATATGTATTCATCTTTCTTTCAGGCTATAACACAATGAATCATCCCACTATTTCCATTGAAGCTTTATTAGTGCTTGATGCCATTGCAGAGCGAGGAAGTTACGCCTCAGCGGCTGAACACTTAAATAAGGTCCCTTCAGCTCTTTCGTACATTATTCAAAAATTAGAAGACCAACTTAAAGTCACTATATTTCAACGACAAGGTAGACGATCGGTTTTAACACCTGCAGGTAAACATTTATTGGATGAAGGACGTACTATTTTACTGGCTATAAACAAAATATCTGAACAAACTCAAACCATTGCAAATGGTTGGGAGCCAAAGATACGTATCGCGATAGATTCAATTATAGATGTAGATGCTGTTTTTCCTACCTTGAAGCGTTTTTTAGACCAATATAAACACGTACAAATTGATATCAAAGAAGAGGTGCTAAATGGCTCTTGGGAAGCATTAATAGAAGACGATGTTGAGTTACTTATTGGTGTTCCTGCTCCTGTACCCAATCAAAAAGGTTTAAGATCAATATCTTTAGGTGTATTGGAGGTGATTTTTTGCGTAAGTAAGAACCACATATTGGCAAAAAGTACGGAAGCGATTTCGCAAGAAGTATTGGTTAATCACAGAACCGTAATTGTGCACGACAGCGCTAAAAGTATTGTACCTAAAATGACCATAGGTGTTATTGAACAAAGTGAGCATTTCTATGTTGCGAGTGTAGAACAAAAAATTAAGGCGATAGCTGCGGGATTAGGTGGAGGCTTCTTACCTTTAAATCGCGTTAAGCATTTATTAGAGAGTGGTGAGTTCGTAGAAGTTAAATTATTAGTACCTTTACCGACTATTGAGCTGTTTATTGCTTGGAAAACAGTTAATAGAGGTAAAGGCTTACAGCAATTAATCTCATTATTAACTGCTGCAAATTTACGCGTATAAAAGTATTAGTCTCTTACTTGTCCGTCACCATAAACCACAAATTTTTCTGTGGTTAAAGATGATAAGCCCATAGGACCATAAGCGTGAAGTTTACTTGTAGAAATACCAATCTCAGAACCTAAACCTAACTGGCCGCCATCTGAAAAGCGAGACGATGCATTGACCATAACAACAGACGAGTTAATTTGTCTGATAAATTGTTGGCTACGGCTGGTATCTTGCGTAATGATAACTTCAGTATGATCTGAAGTGTATTCATTGATATGGTCAATAGCGCTGTCAAAACCGTCTATTATTTTAACGGCTATTTCTTGCGCTAAATATTCCGCATGAAAATCGTCTTCAGTAGCAAGTTCTGCATCATCAAAATATTTCATGCTTTGTTCACAAGCATGCACTTTAACGCCTGCTGGTTTAAGTGCTTGTGCAGCTAAAGGTAAAAACTGCTCAGCAATATCTTTATGAACTAAAACGGTTTCAAGCGAGTTACAAGCGCTAGGACGTTGAGTTTTACCGTTTACTAAAATGTTTACTGCTTTATTTAAGTCAGCAAACTTATCAATAAACAAATGACAAACACCTTTAAAATGTTGAATCACAGGAATTTGACTATGTTCTGTAACGTAACGAATAAGACCTTCACCACCACGTGGGATCACTAAATCAATCGTGTCACGCTGTTTCAATAACTCTTCGATAACACCACGGCTTGTATCAGGAATAACCGATACAATATTTTTGTTAATGCCATTAGCTTCCATCGTTTTATGTAGGCAGTTTGCTAGTGCTAAATTACTATGAATAGCTTCAGAGCCACCACGTAAAATAACCGCATTGCCTGATTTAATACATAAAGCTGCTGATTCAGCTGTCACGTTAGGACGTGCTTCATAAATCATTGAAATAACGCCTAAAGGAATACGCATTTTGCCTACTTGCATACCATTAGGACGTAGAGATAAGTTACTAATATCGCCTACTGGATCTTGTAAAGTTACAATTTCACGAATCGCATCGGCAATATCAACAATGCGTTGCGGTGTAAGTAAAAGGCGGTCAAGCATTGCATCGGTTAAGCCTTTAGCTCGTCCTGCATCAATGTCTTTTGTGTTTTCGTCAATAATAAACTGGCTTTGAGCTTCTATTTCACTAGCCATTTCCGTTAATAACTGATTTTTTTGTGTAGTGGTTAATTGTGCTACATCTCTGCTTGCTACTTTCGCTAAAGTAGCCATTTCAGCCATATTAAAATTTGTTGAAGTGCTCATCATTTATACCTTGTATGAATTCTGAATGTAAATGTTACTTAGATAAAACGACCATATCGTCGCGATGAATAACAACCTTACTTGTACGAAAGCCAAGAATGCCTTGTATTTGGTCGCTATTTTTACCTTGAATACGCGCTAAATCGCGATGGCCGTATTGGCAGATCCCCTTTGCGACGATTTGTTTAGAATCAAAATCAATAATATTGATGGAGTCGCCTGCTGAAAAATCGCCAGAGATACTTTTAATGCCCGAAGGTAACAGTGAAGCGCCGTTATTAACAACAGCGTCAATCGCGCCTTTATCTAGGGTAACATGTCCGTTACTTTTTAAAGTATGTTTTAACCAGTGCTTTTTGGCTTTAGTAACCCCTTCTTTTGCTACAAAGTGTGTACCAGGGTTTTCACCATTCAGTAATTTGTCGAATACTGTGCTGTCGCTACCGTTAATTATGTAGGTTTCTATACCATTTTCTACAGCCTTTTCAGCCGCTTGAATCTTGGTTTTCATACCGCCCGTAGCAATAGGATTATTGGTTGCACCTGCCATTGCATAAATTTCAGGTGTAATTTCCTCAATCTCTGGCAGCATTATCGCATCTGGATTGGTTTTAGGGTTTTTGTCATAAACGCCATTAATATCACTTAAAATAAACAAACAGTCAGCTTCACTTACCAAGGCAACTAAAGCGGCTAAGTTATCGTTGTCGCCAACTTTTAGCTCTTCGGTTGCTACGGTATCGTTTTCATTAACGATAGGAATGATGTTGTTCTCAAGCAAAATACGTAAAGTATTTTTGATATTAATATAGCGTTCTCGATCTTTTAGATCGCCATGAGTAATGAGAAGTTGGCTGCAAGGCACATCAAAAAAACGTTGCCAGTTTGCCATCATCTGCATTTGGCCCACAGAAGCCATTGCTTGTTTAGTTGGAATAGAGGGAACGGGAGAACCATGCTGAATAAGTTTACGACCAGCAGCAACGCTACCAGATGAAACTAATATAACTTCTTTACCTCTTTTGTTGCACTCAGTGATAAAACGAGCGATAGCACCAATATGCTTGCCACTACATCCGTTGTTATCAGGTGCGACGAGTGCACTACCAACTTTAATTACAGCGCGATTAAATTTCATTACTTCTCCCGAATTGATATTTGAAATTATGAACGCTGGCGGTAAGCTTTTATTGTTGAACAAAACCTAACCACAGGGTCTGTAATTCCTAGTCTAGAATGACGAAATCTGCATAAATATGCAATCAACATTTTAATGATTTTTAGACAAAATCGTTATTTTTAATACGTTTAGCCCATATAGCGATTAAGAAAGCCGTTTTATAACGATGCGAATTCACTTTTATTAATAAATCAGCCGACTTATTTTTTATTTGAATGTTTTTGCAACACGTAAAAATTAAGGCGTAAAAGCTGAATTGTTGGTTATAAAGATGAAATTTATATAAACTAATAACCCGCTGAAGCTATGAAATATCATGAATCGCTATTTTTAATGTTAAGTTATTAAAAATACTCGTTATTATGGTTTTTTACGTTCAAGTGCTTTCGTTTAATGTTTATTTTAAAGTCTGGTGTCGAGTAGGGTTATGCTGAATTTTTTACCATCTGTGGTTATTTGTTTTTTATCTTTTTGTTTATATATCATCAACACATTGTTTTGGTTGATCCCTATTGTTATCTTTTCATTACTAAAAGCACTTATTCCTGTTAAGTTTTCTCGTACCCTATTCAGCTATTTATTAGATCAAATGGCGAGTAATTGGGTTGCAGTAAATACATTAAATCAAAAGCTCTTTTATCGTGTAGAAATTGAAGTTGAAGGTTTAAACAACTTAAGTATGCGCGAGTGGTATTTAGTTTTATGTAATCATCAAAGCTGGGTAGACATTTTAATTTTACAAAGAGTTTTGCACGGTAAAATTCCATTCTTAAAATTCTTTTTAAAGAAAGAACTTATCTATGTACCGTTTTTAGGTATAGCTTGGTGGGCACTTGATTTCCCATTCATGAAAAGACACAGCCAAGCTTTTTTGAAGAAAAACCCACATTTAAAAGGTGAAGATATTAAAACCACACGTAAGTCGTGTGAAAAGTTTAAATACAAACCTGTAAGTGTAATGAGCTTTATTGAAGGCACACGCTTTACGCCTGAAAAACATAAGAAGCAAAACTCACCTTACCAAAATCTATTAAAGCCAAAAGCTGGCGGTATCGGCTTTGTATTAGACGCCATGGGTGAGCACTTAACTAAAATTGTAAATATCACCATTGTTTACCCTGAGAAAATCCCAAGCTTTTACGACTTTGCTTGCGGTAATGTGAAAAAAGTTAAAGTAAAAATACAAACTAGCGATGTATCTGAAGAGTTAAAAGGCGACTACTTTAACGACCGAGCCTTTAAAATTAGCTTTCAAAAACACGTTAATCAAATGTGGGAAGACAAAGATAAAACCTTCTCAATCTTACGTGATAAAGACTAACGCCTCATACTGAAACTTCCCTACGTAAAGTGTAGGGAAGTATAAAGTTATTTAGTTTCCATCAAGCCAAAAAATTCAATTATCAATGCCTTCAGGTTTTAACTCTTTTTTGTCTTTCTTTTGAAAAGATAACCAGTTAATCCAGCCAAAACTTATACATATTAACCAAATCGCATAATCAATAATAAAAAGCTCATTTCTCGCAATCCCTACATTACGTATTAAAGCTGACCACCGAAAAAATCCATTACCTACCTTAAACTTGTAAATTTTGTTGTTATGAGTCGCCCAAAAATAATTATAGCGAAAACAAAAATCGTGCAGAATTACAGGTATTAGCAATAATCCAGTCGAAGAAAATAAAAACCAAATAATCGCGGGGTATGAACTACCATCAAATACAAAGCCTTTAGGAATGATGATCTCTCGGTTATTGGGTAAAATATAATGCCAATCTTCAATAACTTGCCATTGGCGTCTATTAAAAATTAAGCGCCATAACTTAGAAAAAAGCGTTCTTTTTTGTGTTTTAATTGCTAAAGGCCGTAATTTCGGCATTTCCATAACATTTATACTTTAATTAATAGTGAATAGGCGCATTTTATAGTTAAATAGCCAAGCGAATAAAACTCAAAATTTTACTCACGTTAATCAAAAAATTTATTGAACAATATCTTTAGGAAAACACATGTCTATTGAATTATTACCAGCATATATTGAAAGAATTGATGCATCAAAAACAGATGAAGTTGAACTAAAGAATATCGCTCTTGAGATTGAAGAAGAGCTATTACCTGAACACATCGCCATTTTATTAGAAGCTTTCCCGTTAGATGTTCGATTAAGTTTATGGACTTTGTTTAGCTGCGAGACGCAACAAGACGTTTTTCTAGAAATGAAAAACGATTCTAAGCAAATGCTATTAAATTCAATGGACGACGAAGCCTGTTACCCATTATTTGAACGCTTAGATGCTAACGATTTACTAGAGATCACAGAAAACCTAAGTGATCACTTTATAGAATATGCTGTAAATAAAATGACAGCAAAACATCAGGAGCACTTTAAAAAAGCGCAAGATTATTCTGATGAAGAAGTAGGACATTGGCAAAGTTTTGATCAGAAAAAAATATCACAAAATCTAAAAGTATCATCAGCTAAGAAAACTTGCGCAAGAGAGCAAGAAACACTTGTAGACGTTGTTTATATTATTGATAAAGAGTCAAAGTTATTAGGCGAAATTCCTATCAGCAAATTATTAATGATGGATAACGACACGCTATTGACTGATGTTGAATATCAGCCTGTACAAGCATTAGAAGCAACCAGAGACATAGAAGAAGCGGCTGACGAAGTTATCCTTTCAGGTAAGGCTGCATTACCTGTAATTGACGAAAACGGGCACCTAACAGGTCGTGTAGATGTGCATTCAGCTTATCGATTTAAGCAACAAGTAAAAGACAGCCAAGAAATGCAATCGGCAGGTTTAAGTGACGAAGAAGATTTATTCTCAAGCGTTTGGATAAGTAGTAAAAACCGCGCGATTTGGTTAGGCATTAACTTAGTTACAGCCTTTTTAGCTTCATGGTTTATTGGCTTGTTTGAAGCAACCTTACAGCAAGTGGTTGCTTTAGCCGTGCTTATGCCTGTAGTTGCGTCAATGGGAGGGATTTCAGGTAGCCAAACACTCACGCTGATTATTAGAGGCTTAGCTTTAGGGCAAATTACCGAATCAAACCGAGAGGCCATTGTTAAAAAAGAACTTAAAGTGGGTACCATAAACGGTATTTTATGGGCATCTGTTATCGGAGTGATTACCTATATATGGTTTGATAACCCTATGTTGTCGTTAACTATTTGTATCGCTATTTTAGGTAATATTCTTGTAGCTTCATTGTCTGGCGTTTGGGTACCTTGGATATTAGACAAACTTAATATCGACCCAGCATTATCTGGTGCTGTAATACTAACAACAGTAACGGATATATTTGGTTTTATCGCCTTTCTTGGGGTCGGAACGCTGTTGTTGTTGTAGAGGATTTAAAACTTGCAGCAGAGGTATAAACGAGCATAACGCCTTTCTTCAGAGAACCAACGCAACAATACACAAAGTGCGGGCTAGAATATAAAGTTTCATATTCTGTTTGCCCACACTGTGTGGGTAATTGACCTAAAGCGGACATTGCACTCACACTAAACCATCAAATACTTCATCTGCTTTAAGCTCTACCTACTTGTGAAATGCTGTCTCTGTACGTCACTTATGCCAAAAAGCGGTCTAAATTTACGAGTAAAAACACCTCTGCTTTATGTTCACTTTGATACGTTAGCTGACGTTCCTCACAGATATAAATATGCATTGTTTGACTATATTACCAATTAATCGAATAACCTGACGTGCAAAAATGGCACCATGCATATATTTCTGACTTAATTATCTCATAGTTAGTGATGTACACTATGCATAAGGCTATAAAGTATATAGATAAAAATAAGATTTTAAGATTATTTGATGTTATAAATATAACACTTAAGTAATACGTAAAGTGATATGTTGTAAATGTATATAAGTTGTAGAAATTTAATGATTATTTTAGTTGGTACATATTTATTAAATATTCCTTTTAAACTACATGCTCAAGAAAATTCATTTAATGAAGTGTTTGAAAATATAGCTACATTAGAAGACTATAAACTAGCAGATAAAAAACTAACCGCTCTACTTAAAAGTGAATCATTGACTCCGCTTCAACATTCTTCAGTTCTTCAGGCAGTAGCAAAAAACAGTTCTTCACAAGGTGATATTCAACTAGCTCTAGAACAGGCTAAAACCTCACTTATCTTTGCACAAAAACACAACTTAAAGAAAATTGAAGCTGAAGCAAATAAATTAGTCGGTGCTTTTAGCTATTATAAGGGTGACCATAACGCTGCAATAGATGCATACGAAAAATCCTTGCAATATTACAAGGGTTTTTCATTGTCAATTAAAGCCGCTAATTTATATAACAACATAGCTCTAGCCTATGCAGGGCTAGGAGAATTCAATCAAGCTCTTGAAAATTATGAAATTGCTAACAAAATATATCAAGAATTTGGTAGTGACGTTGATAAAATAGATATCCGGCTTAATATCGCTGGATTATATATCCAATTGAGTCGCTTCAATACTGCAATAGAAACATTACTTGATGTTCTAGAAAAGTATGAAGCACTAAACATAAACGCTCAAAATAGTATTGCGCTTGCTAAAAGCCACTTAGCTAGTGCATATAGTCAGTCAGGGAATCTAGAGCTAGCAGAGCTATACACGTTTGAGTCAATGGACTATTTCCTACACACCAATGAAACTTATTATGTTGCTAACTTGTTGTGTAACTTATCACTCTTAAACCTTAGGCGGTATGACTTTACAAAAGCAATTGAGTACGCTGTAAAAGGGAAGGAATTTAGTAAAAAACATAGTCGCCAGTCTACTTATACTACTTGTACTTTAAACCTTTCATTAGGTCTATACGCCAATGGAGACAATATCAAGGCAGGAATACTCTTAAAAGAGGCTAGGGAGTTAGCAAAAAAATACGGTTATAAAGAGACACTAAATTATATCAGGGCTTTTAGTGGGCTTTTTCTAGCTTCTAACGGTAACCCATCTTTAGCCTTTAAAGAGAATTTGGACTACATTCAGAAACAAGATGAACGTTTAAGTTCAAGTCTAAATGAGCAACTAACAAATTTTGAATCTAAATTATTAAAGCAAAAAATAGATGCATTAGAAACACAAAAATTTCTTCAGAATAAAAGGGAGCAAGATAAGATACTTATTACTATTTTAGTGATCTCTTTTATCTTTATTCTTTCTTTTTTTATATATAGATACGTTCGAGTACAACAAGTTAAAAAAACATTATTGAAGATGGTTCAGTTACGTACAAATGAGCTTGAGATAGCAAATGAAAAACTTACTGAGTTAAGTTTGATAGACGGGCTTACAACACTTCATAACCGTCGTAGCTTTGATTTGGATCTGTTTAGTCAATGGGAAAATGTCGAAAAATCAAAAAGCTGTTTGCTATTATTAGCAGACATTGATTATTTTAAAAAATACAATGACAATTACGGCCATGTTGCAGGTGACGAAGCTCTAAAAAGAGTTGCTTTAACTATGGCGGCTCATGTTCGTAAAGATGATAAAGTTTATCGATATGGGGGCGAAGAGTTTGCCATTATTTTTGCAAATCATGATCTTTCTTCTGCAAAAGTAACTTTTGATAGAATACATGAAGAGATCAAGAAGCTTCAAATTGAGCACAAAGGTAGCGAATATGGCATCATTTCGTTAAGTGCAGGTATATGCCAGTCTTCTGAAAATATTGACTCAGTACAGCAATTAATTGAGCTAGCAGATATGAGGTTGTATGAAGCAAAGAGCAACGGTCGAAATATCCTAGTTAGCAACCAATTAGAGGAAGTTAGATTCTAATGGTAGTCAGCGGCAGCTTAGACCAGCCCCACAGAATAGCAGTAGATTCTAGTTAAACTTACCCTGAATATGATATGGTTTCTCAAAACGCAAAGTCAGCTTTTGGCTAGACGTTGAAGTATTGATTTAATCTTCCGTAACTTCTGCAATGCGTACAAAGTGATCGTTAATATTTCAAATGCAAATGACTACTTTGGTGGCTAAGCAAACTGGTTCATTTAATAAACCTTATTCTTCTATATTTCTCGCCTCAAGATCGCACTCATATTCATCATTATTCCACTTGAATATCTTTTTAATACAACAGATCTTCTTTAAATATCAAGACTATTTATTCGTATAAGTAATATTTTTCTCTGACTTTTTGTACAAATTACCATCATTGCAGTGTTCGTATGATTATTATTTAATTCCATTATTAATCAATGGTTTATTTTATTTTTATATGGATGTTGATTCTGTATTTTATATGAGGCTTTTGTTTAACAAAAAAAATCGATTGAAAACACGAAAATATTTCGCTTTCCAATTTTATAATTTGGGAACATTATCTTGTAAAAATTAACTTTTGATTTTTAGTAAGGTAAAAAAATGAGTATTGATATTTACGAAGATACTAATACTGATGTTGAAATTGATGACGATAGCGATTTTGAAACTGGTATTGCGGGTTTTGAAATTGCATATGGCTCTGGTAATAAAAAAGCCATTAGAAAAGCGGCAAAAAGCAAATACCACATTAGACAAAAACTAGATTCAATTAATGAAAAAAGAATCACTTGATAGACAACTAAACTCGTTTAGTAACTATTGGGACATGTAAATTACTTTTTATTGGAATGAAAATGAAAAAATCTATTTTAGCGTTGGCTTTACTAACTTTATCTTCAACGGTAACTGTTGCTGCAGAAAATGAAGCTGAATTAATGGAAGCTCCTTCTGATTACGTGGGTAGTTTAGTTGCTCAATGTAAAGAATATGCACAAGAAGATGAAGTGTCTAAAGCTGAAATGAAAGCATATTTATTAACATGTGTTAATGATGAGCTTGAAGAAGCCTACTATTTGCCAGTTGCTGTATTACCTAAATAAGGTTAATTAACTCTATTTTGAATTAACTCAAATTATCTAGTTCACTCATGAGCGAACTAGTTAATTTGAGTTTTTTATTTTAACAACCTCGTTTTTTACTCTTTAATAAGTAACAAATCACAAGGCAGTTCATTCAATAATGCTGTTGTTGTGCTACCAATCCATAGCTGTTCTAACTTGTTTCTAGCCACTATACCCATTGTAAGAATATCGATGTGGTGCTTATTGATATAGCTGGTCATGGCGTCTTCAGGTACACCTTCTAATAAAAAGCATTGTTCATCAACTAGGCGTAGCTTTTTGGCAAATAAACTAAAACCTTCAGCATGCATTGAGCGCACTTTATTTTTGTAGCTTGTGAGTACTGGGGCAACATAGTAGCAATGAGCTACAGACCAATTGGCTTCTAGGTTTTTTGCCCAGTTTTTTGTTACTAATACAATGTCGTCATCTATTTGTCTTGGTCTTGCGTGTTCATGCAAGGGATCTACTGCCGCTAACATTTTAATGGGATGCTTCCATGCTTTTTTATTTAATAGCAGCACAGGAGCATTAATATCAGTGAGTAATTGAAATATTGGATGACGTTTAGCAACAGCATGATCTTCAATGACAACAATAGCGTTGTTGCTTTGAGTAACTTGAGTATTAAGGCTTGCTAGATAATCCGCTGATTGATTAATGCTTATGTCGGCTTTTATCGCGTTCATGCCTAAGTACTTCAACATTTGCGCTTTTTTTGCTTCAATAGAAGTCATTAATTCGTTTGATAGGGTGTCGTTATCTCCCAATAAATGCCAATAACCACGACCTGTTAATTGTGTACTTGCATCAATAATAATTTTAATGTTTTTGTGATGAGTATTGGCAAGTTGAACGATTTTATCTAGCGAGGTATTTTGGTAATAAAATCGACTATCAATAAACCAAATAAGTTGTTCAGTTATCATAAATAATTACACGTTATGGGCATTAAATTGAGTATATCGTACTTAGTGGCTTTTTGATGATTTATAAGCGCGAAGCGACAAGTACGATGGTGAATAATTTTATATAGAATTTAGTTTTTTTGTTAACGCATTAAAGTCATAGCTATATCTCCAAAGCCCCACACTACAGTACCAAACATAAGTAAAACCCCTTCAATAAGACCTACACTAAATTTGATTGATTGTGTTAACTCGCTCGCTTGTTCTGCGAAATCAGTTTCAATGCTTTCAAGTTCTTTCTCGACAAATTCTCGCTCTACTTTTAAGAGTCGTAGTTTTTTTCTCTTTTGTAATAAGGCGATACGCTTGCGCATTTCTAAACGGCTTAACAGTATTCTTTCTTGAATAATCCCTGAAAATCCAGACAATATGCCAAGTACCACAACTAAGCTACCCGATCGTGATAGCCATTCGGTATTGAGAAAGTTGATCATTGAAAAATGATAACCAGCAGCAAGAATGATACAGGTTAAAAGTATGATACTAATATGATGACGCACCCTAACTGCTGAGGGTGCTTCAGAGACTAAAGCCATTTTTTCTTCTTAAATAATAGTATAAGTGCGGTTGCTATAATTCCCATAAAACCAAGTAAATAAAAGTAACCATGGCTTATTTTTAACTCAGGTATATATTCAAAGTTCATTCCGTACAAGCCCGCTAAAAAGCCTAACGGTATAAATATAGCAGTAATAACCGTTAATACTCGCATGGTTTCATTTAGTTGATGAGAGGTTATTGAGAGATAACCATTAATTAAGTCGCTACAAATATCATAGTGCATTTGCGATAACGTTAATAAGCGTTCAATTCTTTCATGTACGTCGATAACCGTATGTAGCTCGGCTTGGTTAATGATGTCGGTGTCATCGGTTACCAATATTTTTAACTCGCTACCTATATTACTGTGATAACTAAAGGTTCTTTTGAGTTTGGTGAGTCTTGAACGATACAAGGTGATTTCTTGCATCATTTTGTCGTCGCCGCCCAATTGAAATTTGTCTTCAATACTTTCAAGTTTCTCTTCAAATTCGAAGAGTTTTTGTAAATAAATACCACAGCTAAAGTGGAATATTCGTAACGCTAAAGTGATTGGACTTTTTGATAAATATTGTTCACCTTCAGCACTAAATAAGTTGTCGATCGACATAGACTTTTTCGCATGGCTGGTAATCAAAATATTGGTACCAACGAACATGCTAATTTGTAAATGTTCAAACAGTAAGTCGTCTTGAGGCTGATAAATACCGCGATAAAGCATAAAAATATACTTTTTAAATAATTCTATTTTTGGCGGATGACGTTCTCTTTGAGCATCTTTTATCGCTAATGGGTGACAACCCATGGTTTGCATTAACTCGCGTTCTTGTGCGGGATCATGGGAATCCATATCTATCCATAAAAAAGACTTAGGATCTTGATTCCAAGTTTCAATGAGCTCTTCAGCTCCATAAAGGCAAGTTTTATCGGCTTGTAAAAGCATACATTTAATCATTGATGTCTCTTTGTTACAGTATTTATGATTCATTAAAACTAGATAATATCAGATATATAGAGATATAAAATAAACACTTCGATCAATAATTTTGGTCAGGTTATTTAAAATAATTGATTATCTTTAGCTATGCTATATCTATACACTCCGCTTAAAACTAAGCTTTCAAATTTAACATTAATTAATTCGGTGAATACATGTCTTTAGATATACTAATTTGGGTGGCTATTGTGGTTTGTATTTCACAATCAGCTATTTTTTCAGGGTTAAATATTGCCTTGTTTTCATTAAGCCGTTTACAGCTTGAAGTTGAGTCTGCAAAAGGTAATAAAGCGGCTGAAAAAGTTTTAGGTTTAAGAAATGATTCTAATTTCTTATTAACCACCATTTTATGGGGTAACGTGGGTATTAACGTATTGCTCACTCTATTGTCAGACTCTGCTTTGGCAGGTATTAGCTCGTTCTTATTTTCGACTATTGCTATTACTGTGATTGGTGAAATTACACCGCAAGCTTATTTTTCTCGTAATGCTTTAAAAATGGGCAGTATGTTGTCGCCAATTATTAAGTTTTATCAAATATTATTTTACCCTGTAGCTAAACCTACGGCTTTAATTCTTGATGCTTGGTTAGGTAAAGAAGGTATTACGTATTTAGCTGAGAGCGAGTTAAGTAGCATTATTCGTAAGCACATAGAATCTGAAGAAACTGATATCAATCATATTGAAGGTACCGGTGCTTTAAACTTTTTCAAGTTAGATAAAATTTCTGTTGCTGAAGAAGGTGAAGTGATTGATCCCGATTCAATTATAGCGCTGCCAACTAAAATGGATTTACCTATTATTCCTGATATTAGTTCAGGCGTAGATAATGAGTTTTTGAAACGACTCAATAAATCAGGCCACCGTTGGGTTGTGCTAACAAATGAAGAAGGCGAGCCATTAATTGTTGTTGATTCTGATGGCTTTTTACGTGATGCTTGTTTTGAACAATCAAACTTTGACCCTTATAAACATTGTCATCGTCCAACGATTATTACCGACGAATCAACCATGTTAAATACGGCTATTTTGAAGCTGAAAATGAGTGAGTCTACCGAGAAATCTTTTGATGGTGTTATCGACCGTGATGTATTACTTGTTTGGGGCGAGAACAAAAGAATTATAACGGGTGCAGATATTTTTGGCCTATTATTAAAAGGTATGCAACCACAAGAGCCAAGCCTTCTTTAAATAACGAGACAAACTGGTACTACAATGCAAAAAGAACCATGGTGGGGAATGGAAACCGTTCCAGAAAAAAGCAGCTTTTTACTCAACAGCGCAACCTTCTTTTTAGCAATAGAACACAAAGCTAAAGAATGGTGTATTCACGTAAAAAGAGATAACTCTTTAGATGTTGAATTAGTTGATAATAAATTTAACAAACTTATTGGTGAATTCTCGCCAGTGAACAGTGGCGATTTAAGTCGTCACATTGTTAATGGCGACAGCGATATTTTAGAAATAAAGCCAAGCTTGGCTGATCGTAATGTTGTATGTCGAGCTAAATCGCCCATCACTATTTTACCTGGTTCTAGTATTACCTTGTATTTAAGTACGCCAATTTGGCTAACCATAGGTTTGCGCGATCTTAATTTCACGCTACTCAAAGAGGTGGCAACTCAGCGTTTGTCAGACACTTGGTTTGGCTCATCTACTATGGAAGGCGAGTTATGTTATGCCAGCCAAACTATAGGTCGATTAGAAGCTGAAAAGTTACCTTTTAGAACCCAACGAGCTATCACACCTTTATTTATTGAAAACCAAGCAAGTAACGATTTGGTTTTTGAACGCGTGGCTTTACCTGTTCCGTCACTTTCATTATTTAATACTGAAAATGGTCAACTTTACACACAAAATGTGTCTTTGATCAGAGAAAACGATGGTGACTTTGCTAAATTAAAACTAGGCGCGCCGCCTGCCAATTCTGAACTGGTTAATGGACCTAGAGTTACGTTTAATCATGGGCAGTTAATTCGAGCCTTTAGCGCTATTTTTAGTTAATTTTTATGAGTAAAACAATATGAATGAAATGTGGTTATACCTTACTGAATTAATTAACTCTAACATTTTAGTTAAGCTGTTTCGCGCGACTATTTTATTGCTTGTGGGCTATGTGGTTGCGAAGCTTATCAGTCGCTTTAGTTTACAGTTTTTGAAAAAGGTTTTTACACCGAGCACCAGCAGAACAGTACAAAAAGGCGCATTCTATTTAATTTTTGTGCTTTTTATCTTTTCAGCGCTTTTAGAAATGGGCTTTAATTTAAGTGTATTACTTGGTGCTGCCAGTGTATTAACTGTTGCTGTGGGATTTGCTTCACAAACATCGGCTTCAAACTTTATTAGTGGCATATTTTTAATGGCTGAACGCTCGTTTGTTATCGGCGATGTTATTAGAGTAGGCAGTACGACAGGTGAAGTGCTTTCAATCGATTTACTTTCAGTAAAAATAAGAACATTCGATAACTTATTTGTGCGTTTACCTAACGAGTCTTTGATTAAGTCAGAAGTTACGACTTTATCTAAGTTTCCTATTCGTCGTGCTGATATGAAAATAGGGGTTGCCTACAAAGAAGATATTGCTTTGGTTAAACGTGTTTTAGAGAAAGTCGCGTCGAACAATCCGCTGTGTTTAGAAGAGCCAAAACCTCTCTACATTTTTCAAGGCTTTGAAGATTCGTCTTTATCTTTACAGTTTTCTGTTTGGGCTAAACGAGAGAATTTTCTTGAGCTGAAAAACAGTATGTATGAGCAGATTAAAAATGCTTTTGATAAAGAGAATATTGAAATTCCGTTTCCGCATATTTCATTACATGCAGGCACTAAAACAGCGTCTTTCCCAATAGCTTTTACTGATGATAATAAAGATATACAAGATGAGCTTGATGGCGTGAAAAAAGGTTAAGCTTTGTATTTGTTTACAAGGCTTAAGCTAACGCAGAGTGTGAACACAAATTTGGCGTTTAAAAATTCGATTAAACGCTAAATTTTTACATACGGGAATAATCTAAGCGTTTGCTCAATAATTTCCACTTTTTGGCTTTTAGCTAAATACGAAGCAAAAATTTCTCTTGAATAAACAGGGGCATTCTCCACTAAGAATAACTTGTTTTTTTCGGTATATTCAAAGGTCATTTGTTTCGGTAAATAAGCACTACCACCCGCATCTAATAAGAAGTTCAAGGCGATACGTGGCTGACTCATAAAGTGTCTAGCAGGTGGTGCATCTTGAAATTCACGTCTGTGTTGTGCATTCACCGACTCACCATAATCCACCATAATATAATTATCTAATGAATACTTTTCTGTTGTGGCTTCAGGATCGGTGGTAACTAAATGTAGTGGTACAGCGGCAACTTTTTCTGAAATTAGGTCTTCAACAAAAGGTGGTTCGAAAAAGAAAGCAATATCTATAACACGGCTAAGTAAGCTTTTTCTCAGCTCTGAAGGCGCATAAGTATTGGTAAGTAAGCTTATGTCATCAATATTACGATGAATTTTTTTCAGCCAATCTTGTAAAACAATATCCCAAATCGACATCATAGCGCCAATCACAAGTTGGTGTGAGTCGGTATCAGCAATACCTACATCTTGTTTGGTTTTTTGCCACATAAAAAGCAGTTCATTAGCATGCTTAATTAAGCGGTTACCTTCAGGTGTAAGCTTTAAATGTTTTTGGCTACGGTCAAATAATAAAACACCTAGATCATCTTCTAATAATTTTATTCGAGCACTTACAGCTGATTGAGTAATGAACAAATTTTCAGAAGCAATCCTAAAATGTAGGGTTCTACTGACTTCTAAAAAGGTTTTTAATAGCTCAATCTTCATTTTTTATTCCCAAATCAGTGTGTAATCAATTTTTTTGCTCAAACACATCAAAATATAGCGTTTTATTGTTTTCTTGATGAACTATACACTTTACTGATATTTTTACATTACTTTTAAAAAACAAAAGTAATAACTGAAGGCATTATTATGAAAATAGCTATTTTATCAAGAAACCCAAACTTGTACTCAACTAGACGTTTAAAAGAAGCGGGTGAAGCATTAGGACATGAAGTTGATGTTATCGATACTTTACATTGCTACATGGATATTACGAGTAGTCGTTCTACAGTTCGTTATCACGGTAAAGAGTTACCTCAATATGACGCTATTATTCCTCGTATTGGTGCTTCTGTAACTTTTTACGGTACAGCGGTAGCAAGACAATTTGAAATGATGGGTACGTTTAACATCAATGAATCTGTTGCTATTAGCCGTTCTCGCGACAAATTACGTTCATTACAGTTATTGTCTCGTAAAGGCATTGGCTTACCAAGAACAGGCTTCGCAAGTAAGCCAGATAACATTAAAGATTTAATTAAAAATGTGGGCGGCGCTCCTGTTGTAATTAAATTATTAGAAGGTACTCAAGGTATTGGTGTTGTACTTGCTGATACAGCAAAAACTGCAGAAGCAATTATCGAAGCATTCATGGGCTTAAAAGCGAATATCTTAGTACAAGAATTTGTTAAAGAAGCTGGCGGTGCTGATATTCGTTGTTTAGTGGTTGGCGGTAAAGTTGTTGCTGCTATGAAACGTCAAGGTGCTGAGGGCGAGTTCCGTTCTAACTTACATCGTGGTGGTTCTGCTGAAGTGGTTAAGTTAACCAAAGAAGAACGTGAAACGGCAGTTAATGCAGCGAAAATAATGGGCTTGAACTTATGTGGCGTTGATTTATTACGCTCTCAAAATGGTCCTATGGTGATGGAAGTTAACTCTTCACCAGGCTTAGAAGGCATTGAAAAAGCTACAGGTAAAGACGTTGCTTCAATCGTGATCGAATTCTTAGTGAAGAATGCAAAGCCAAACAGTAATAAAACTGTTGGTACAGGCTAATTAAGTAAACATTTTCAGGAAGTATTATGGATAAATTACGTATAGGCGATTTTGAAATTGCACCAGGTGAGCAACGTAAAATAGACTTGCCAGTGGCTAAGTTATATACCGATGCGAGTGTTTCATTACCTGTACATATAATTCGCGCTAAAAAACCAGGTCCTACTATTTTTATTAGTGCTGCGGTTCATGGTGATGAATTAAATGGTATTGAAATTATTAGACGTTTAATTAACCAGAAAAAATTTAAAATTACTACAGGTACAGTAATCGCTGTGCCTATGGTTAATGTTTATGGTGTTGTAAACCAAAGCCGATATATGCCTGATCGCCGCGATCTTAATCGTTGCTTTCCTGGCTCAGCTAAAGGTTCTTTAGCGGGCAGAGTTGCACATATTTTTCTCAACGAAATTGTGAAACATTGTGACTACGGTATTGATTTACACACAGGTGCTATTCATCGTTCTAACTTACCGCAAATTAGAGCGGATATGGCAGACGAAGAAACCAAAGAATTAGCTGAAGTGTTTGGTGTTCCCGTTATATTAAATTCAAATTTAGTTGATGGTTCATTAAGAGAATCAGCGGTTAAAAACGAAACTAAAATTTTGTTATATGAAGCGGGCGAAGCATTACGCTTTGATGAGTTTTCTATTCGTGCGGGCATGAAAGGCGTGTTAAATGTTTTACAACATTTAGGCATGACACGAAAAGCTACAGCAACTAAAAGAAAAAAAAATTGCTCCATTTATTGCCAACGGTAGTCAATGGGCGCGTGCTAATGCCAGTGGCATAGTAAACAATAAAGTGAACTTGGGTGATCAAATTACTAAAGGCGAAATTTTAGCCGAAATTGGTAGCCCTTATGGTGAAGTGATTAATTCAGTAGTAGCGCCGCGTTCAGGTATTTTAATTGGAAAACAGAATATTCCATTAGTACAAGAAGGCGAAGCGATGTTCCATATCGCGTACTTTAGTGAAAATGATGAAGCAATAGCGGATCATATTGAAAATGTACATGAGCAACTCATACCTGAAAATCATTACAGTAATATTTAGAAAGGTTAAAGTGCATGAAAAATAAAGTGGTTATTGGTCGACTAGAATCGATAGGTTTACCTGAGTTAGGTATAGATGCTTTACAAGTTAGAGTAGATACTGGCGCAAAAACTTCATCATTACATGTTGATAATATTAAGAAAACTTTAATTGATGGTATACATAGTGTGAAGTTTGATATTCATCCAGACTCACACAATGTAGACCGTATTGTAAGTTGTACAGCGCCAATAAGTGACATACGTAAAGTAAAGTCATCTAATGGTACTGTAGAGCAACGCTACGTGATTGAAACGCCTGTTACATTAGGCGAAGAATCTTGGGCAATTGAAATAACTTTAACAGATCGCTCTGATATGAGTTACTTAATGTTGTTTGGGCGTGAAGCGATAGGGAAAAAGTTTTTAGTTGACCCTTCGAAAGTGTTTGTAGGCTCTAAATAATTCATTTAACGATAAGCTAGTGAATAATTAAAGAGTAAAACACCTTTCAACGTATAAAAGCGTTTTATATGTAGATAATACTATTGAGCTACAGAGTTAGGTTGTTATTGATGATGAATAACAACCGACTTACATGGCAAACGAGTATACTAACGATAAACGCTTAATCAGTAACAAAGTGAGGTTTAATGATAGATTTTAATTGGGACATTGCGAGTGTTAAAGCGCTTTTAGCTTTTAAGGTATTCACCGTTTCACAGCAACCTATTACGTTAGGCGGTTTGTTGATGATCCCTATATTTTTGATTGTGGGTTATATCTTAACAAGCTGGGGCATTAGATTAATTACCAAGCGCTTAGTAAAGAATAAAACTGATCCAAACATTATCCATTTGTTACAACGTATTCTATATGTTATTGCGATTGCTATTCTAACGATAACCGCATTGGATATGATTAACGTTCCTATCACAGCATTTGCCTTTTTATCAGGTGCTATCGCCATAGGTTTTGGTTTTGGCGCTCAAAATATTATTAATAACTTTATCAGTGGCTGGATCTTAATGTGGGAAAAACCTATTCGAATAGGTGACTTTCTAGAAGTTGAAGATTCAAAAGGCACGGTTGAACAAATTAATACCCGCTCAACACGAATACGTAGAGTTGACGGCGTGCATCTATTAATTCCAAACAGTAAGTTACTTGAAAACACAGTAGTTAACTGGACCTTGGTAGACAGATTAGTGAGAACTTCAGTAAAAGTGGGTGTTGCTTATGGCTCACCCGCTAAAAAGGTCGCCGCACTTATTGCACAAGCAGCAGCTGAAGAAGAAGCTATTTTAAAAGACCCTAAACCCTTGGTAACTTTTGAAGACTTTGGCGATAATTCGTTAGTATTTGAAGTAACTTATTGGATCCAATCAAGCGTTGAAGGCGGCTTGCGTGTTACGCGAAGTAATATACGTTTTAGGTTGGATGAGTTGTTTGAAGAAAATAACATTGTAATTGCTTTCCCACAAAGAGATATACATCTTGATGGTGCGATTACTTTGATGAGAAATAAGCCTTAATAATCAAATATCCGACACTTTATAAGTGTCGGATTGATCTTTCAGGGTTAAATTTTAAATGAACCCAAAGGACAGCACGTGTTTGAAATTTCTAACTTTGGATAGACAGGGCGTTATCATATGTTCGAGTAGCCAGCTACACGTCACATACTCTGCCTTGTCTAAATATCAACAGACCCTAATTGCTATTTCTTTTCTAACGAGCAGTATACTGGCATGCTGGCTTTGTGTTTAAACCATAAGGTCATAAAGTCAGATGTTAATTTTTGTTCTATCTCTAATGCTTTGTCTGTTGGGCAAAATACAGTAAATAATACTTGTGTATTACCTATATCTGACGTCGCTACTTGAATATGCGGATCAGGTCCTGCAATGTTAATTCCTAATCTATTTTCTATTAGTTGATTATAACGAATCGCTACATCTCTAAAGTCTTTACAATAACTGTGTGCGTTAGCATTTAATTCATCTAAGAACTCATACGGGTTTACGCTGTCATCTCGTACAATAGTAAAGTGATGCATGGCGTAGCGTTTTAAGAAGTTCAGGTTTTTAATGATTGACGTTATTAGCTGACTATTAGGTAGATACAGCGTTTTACCTGTGTATTGGTATTCATCTTTATCAATTTCTAACAGTGTTAATTTAGCCCAATCGGTAGAGTGAACTTCACCGTAGTAATTACCTACCTGTATCCAATCACCCACTCTAAATGGGCGACTTGATAAGATGTATACAAAGCCAATAAAACACTGAATAAACTCTCTTGTTGCTAAAACAATAGCAACGATAAAAGCGGCAATCGAAAAGGCAAATTTTTGTATTTCGGCCGACCAAATATTAAAAATGGCAATAATCATTAATAAGGTAAAAAGGTTATTTACCATATTAATTTGTAATCTTTTATTCTGTTTAGACTTGGTTTTTATTAACTTTATGATGAAATATTTCACCAGAAAGAAAACAAAAATAAACATGACGGTAACGACAGTTTTGTTATTTGAAAGTAACCCTGATATTTCTGCTGAATTGAACGTGTCGTATAACCAGTTCATAATAATCTCTTATTTCCTTCTTTCTATTTTATGAAGCATTAATGCTTCGAATATTTAATTCTTTTATGCGTTCTAGTGTGCCTTCAGCACCTAACTTATTGAAGCTTGAGTTAATCTCTGCTTGTTTGCTATCAAGTAAGCTAATGCCTTCAACAACAATATCAAAAAACTGCCAAGTATCGTCGTTAGACTTAAGTAGTTTTACAACAGCTTTATTTGTTGCTGACTCACCGACTATTGTGACATTAACCATGGCAATCTTTCCACTTTTTGACAAAGATCCTTGGCCAATAGTTATTTTTTCATTGTTATATTTACTTAACATGTTGCTGTAAGTATTAATTAACTGTTTTGATAGCTCGATACTAAACGCTTCACGCAATTCTTCTGGCACTTTTTGCAGGTTTTTGTTCAATACTTTACTACTGAAAAATCTAATATTTACTTCAGGTAGAAGAGATTTATTTAACTCGTCTCTAATATTACCTTTAGTAAATTGGTTGGCTGTTTTCAAATTTGTTAGAGAAGACTCTATTTGTTCAAATACTTGTTTAACCTTAGTTTCTGCATCATCTGCGGAAGCCATAGCCATATTAGCTATGAGTAAGCTTAATGCAATAAACAGAACAACAAAGATGTCGACATTTCTTTTAGATGATTTTTTCATTTTACTTTATTCAATAGGGTAGAAAAACTAAGGTGATTGTATGCTTAGTATAGAAACAAGCAAGCGTAATAAATTTCTTAATGCCATCAAAAAAAGTGATTAACTCTGCTTATTACAAAAGCTTAAGTTAAAACAGCCATGCGTGAAACTAGGATATGTGATTTCACCTTTAATGTAGATACAACAATAGTAACCTAATGTGAATGATGATTAAGTGTGTGACTTTTTTTTGTTATTTTAAATCAATAAGTTAATTGTTTTTATTAGATGGTTTAGATGAGAGGCGCTAACTAAGGCGTTAACAAAAATAGTAAACTTGTGAGGACTTCACCTGATATAATCTTTCCTATGGTATTGTGTGCCTGTTTGCTGGCTAAAGGTTATCGTTATCCTTTAAAACCTCTTCAAGTTGGCTACCAATCTTTTTAGAAAGTCACATTATTAATCCTCTTAAAAAACATGAGAACAAGGTCGTTAAATGATTGAAGTAATAAATAATTGGTTAATTGAACAAAATGTAGGTGCAGCCTATCTTCCTTATGCGAGATCTTGGGTTGGTGCAGCACTTATCTTTATTTTATGTGGCATAAGTTATTATCTTTCTAAGCATCAGTTGCTTGTCATAATTAAAAAGATTATTTCTCACTCAAAAAATACGTGGGATGATTTACTGCTTGAATACAGAGTATTTAATCGAGTTGCCCTATTAACGCCTTTTCTCTTTCTCTGGTTTTTAACGCCTCATCTTGTTGATGCTGAAAGTGTACTTGGGCATTTCTTCTTAACCTTCGCCAAAATAGCGATTAGCTTTCAGGTTGCACGTTGTATAGGCGCGTTACTAAACGTTATTAAAAGCTCTTATAAGCGTACAGCAACTGAAAAATATTTACCGCTAAACTCTTCAATTCAAGTGATCAAACTGATTGTTTATATTGTCGCGTCTATTTTATCTATTTCGTATGTTTTAGGTAAATCTCCGTTTTATTTATTAAGTGGTTTAGGTGCATTAACTGCTGTGCTTTTATTGGTATTTCAAGACACCATCAAAGGTTTAGTTGCCAGTATTCAAATATCAGCTAATAAAATGGTGGCACCAGGAGACTGGATTGAATTACCTACTTATGGCGCAGATGGCGACGTTTTAGAAATTGGTTTAAATACGGTAAAAGTTAAGAATTTTGATAACACTATTACCACCGTACCAACTTATGCATTAATTAGTGGTTCATTTAGAAACTGGCGTGGCATGATGCAGTCGGGCGGTCGACGTATTAAACGTTCTATTATTATCGATATTGGCAGTGTTAAATTTTATCAACAAGATGAACTGGAAACGTTATCAAAGATTAAATTACTGACGCAGTATTTAGCGAATAAAACGGCAGAAATTAATCAAGACCGAAATGCATTAGGCTTAGCGCCTGATGATTTAGGTAATAGTAGACAATTAACGAATATTGGTACCTTTAGAGCTTACATAGCAGCTTATTTAGCTCAACATCCTAAGGTGCATTCTGAGATGACTTGCATGGTAAGACAATTAGCCTCTACCGAGTCAGGCATTCCATTAGAGCTTTACTGTTTTAGTAATGATCAAAACTGGGTGAATTATGAAAGTATTCAAGCCGATATATTTGATCATATATTCGCGATGGCACCATTGTTTGGTTTACGTATTTTCCAACATCCTACTGGGAATGATTGGCGTAAAATGAATGCTGAAAATTAGAAATTGAGTTTGATAAGTTACTTATTTCATCAATACATAGATTAAATAAGTAACTTTTTTATGATGATACGATTTTATGTTCAATCTTAACGCTGGCGTATAAGACCTTCCTGCATTGTTGATGCAACCAACTCACCTTTCTGATTAAATATTTGGCCTTTCACTAAACCTCTACCGCCACAGGCACTTGGGCTGTCAGTAGAATAGAGTAACCATTCGTCAACTCTAAATGGACGATGAAACCACATAGCATGATCGATTGATGCCATTTGAAAGTCTGGGGTCCAATAGCTTGCACCATGTGGCATTAAAGACGTAGTTAAAAACTGAAAATCAGAACAATACGCTAGCATACATGAATGGATATGCGGATCGTCAGGTAAAGAGCCATTCGCTTTTATCCACATTTGGTGAAGTGCTGGCGACTTTTCTGGGTGTACCCAATTATATTTTTGTACAGGTCTAAGCTCTACGGGTCTTTCTGCAAGAAACTTTCCTCTAACACTTTCTGGAATATATTCTTGATGATCAAAAATAAAGTCATTATATGAAGGAAGATTATCAGGAGCTGGTACATCAGGCATAATATCTTGATGTTCAAATCCCGACTCAGCTACTTGAAAAGAAGCGGTCATATAAAATATGGCTTTACCATTTTGAATGGCTTTTACACGTCGTGTATTAAAGCTTTTGCCATCTCTGAGAATTTCGACTTCATAAACAACAGGCTTGTTAGAGTCGCCAGCGCGTAAAAAGTACGAATGCAAAGAGTGAATATTACGATCAGGTTCAACTGTTTCAATGGCTGCTGATACGGCTTGCCCCATCACTTGACCGCCAAATAAGGCTTTAAATCCAATGTCTTGTGATTGTCCTCTATAAATCCCATCTTCAATTTTTTCTAACTGTAAAAGAGAGACTAACTCCGTTAATACTTGGCCCATAAATACAAATCCGCAGATAAAGAATAGGTTAATTATAACGAGTGTTATTAGAATTTATATGTAATTTTTTGCTTATTGTTTAAAGAGTTAATGATTGAATGTTAATCAATTGTTAAATATAGGTAAAGTAGTTGTTAGCTTAAAATTTAAACAGTTGCATATGTAATTAATGTCGCGTACCGTTACAAATATAAACAAACTTTTCTTGTTTTTATCGTATTAAGAGGTAGATCATGCAAGCGATTATGGAGAGGGAGGCGTTATTGGAAAGGAGAGTAAGTGCTGAAGAGCAGTCCAGTTTATGGGATAAACTTTCTCTTGCGCAAAAATTTGCAGCAAGCAGTTTAACTCAATTTGGATATGATCTCGCTTATATCAGAGAGCAACAAGGTGGCAGTACAGCCGTTTTATTATGTGACAATAATGCAGCCACAATTTCATCAGATGGTGAAATAAACACAGCTCCTTCTATTCAGTTACGTTAAGTTTAGATAAAATTTTTTAAAACGAGTTACTTGAAAAAGTAACTCGTTTTTTTTCGTTCAAAATTTCTCATTACACTGTATTATAGATTTGCATTAGATTTTTAATCATTCAATAGCGTCACTCTCATATGATCTATTCTGTATTATCGCAGGAAAGGCTAATATGAAAGACAGCATGCATAATCCCAATACGGGATGATAGAACTCTCAATTTATGGCGTTAATATAAGTTGAATAAACTCTGTCGACACTTATTCGTTTTAAAAGCAAAAGAAGCACCGCATATGTGCCGAGGCTATGAGTTTAAGAAAAGTTATGATCACATTGTTGCAAATTAGTCATTGAGGCTTGCAAACGGTAGTCGTGATTTTTCTATTTAATACACCAGAAATATATTCTAAATATTATTATTTTATAAGTAATTTAAAGGTGTGGTATGAAATATCAAGATTCCATCAAGCAGGCGGATGAATTACTGTCACTCGCGGTGAATCAATTAAGATTATGGCATTTAGCCGCGAGCCCAATTAACTACGCTGTTAGTTATGAATTTGTCTCACAAGCTAATCAAGCGCTAGTTAGCGCCATCAAATATCAACTTTCCACAGGCAAAAAACTCGATAACTTCTATATTGAAGCTGTATACCAACAGTTCATCTTAGGGCAGAGTAAATTTCGAGATGATATTGTTGATGATCTTGATGAACTACTTACCTCCATTCAATCAAATAGCGAACAATCAATACGTTCTGTCGATGGTTTTATTTCCGAATTAGATACTAATTTACATGATTTAAAATCAGGTGAAAAAGATAAAGTCTCTCTCGCTAGTCGCAACCTCGTTAAAGCCACGCGAGATTTCAAAACACAACAACAGCAACTTGCTGAACAATTGCAAGAAGTACAAAAAAATAACGAACAACTTAAAGATGAACTTGATGACGTTAGAGATGAACTTTATTTAGACTCTTTGACGGGTTTATATAATCGCAAAGCTATGTCTAAACATATTGAAGCATGGTTCAAAGAAGACCCTAATAAGTATGTTGCCGCTATTGTGATTAATGTTGATCAATATACTCAAATCACTCAACGCTTCGGCTCACTTATTGGTGATGTTTTACTCTCGAAAATTGCCCAAAAAATTGAAAGTTATGTTGATGGCAGTGGTTTACCTATTCGAACGGGTGGCGATGAATTTCTTATTTTATTACCTGAAGTCGATGAAGCTATTGCTAATGAAATTGGAGAGAAAATAAGAGAAGGTGTTGGTAAGTTGAGATTCGTTAGTAGTAGGTCGGGAATTCGATTACCAAAAATGACTATTTCATTAGGTGTTAATAATTTTAAAGTGTCGCAAAACGTAAATGCACTGATCAGTAAAACACGCCATTCAATTAGTACCTAGCTAGCGATTTGCGCGATAAGATCTGCAATGTTTTTTTCAGAAAACACTTTAATATTATGCTGCGTTAGAAGTTTGGCAGTGACGCCTTGTCCATCAATTTTGGTATTAGAAAATGTGCCGTCATAAATAGTATGGCTTCCGCAAGAAGGACTCGATTCTTTAAGTAAGGCATATTTAATATTATGCTTTAAACATAAATCTAATGCTTTTAATGCCCCACGCTGAAAGCTATCGGTAACGTCTACATTATTCACCGTAATTATCTGTTGGTTTTCTTGCTGTATTTCTGCGGGATCTCTCGGTACAGGAAGTCCACCTAAACATTCAGGGCACCCACTCAGTAAGCGTTTTTCTTGTTTCCACTTCTCGATAGTTTCAGCAAACCGAGCGTGGCTTAACAAGCTTTGATGACCGCCATCATATCTTACATTTTCACCCATAAAGCAGGCACTAATAAATATTCTGTCCATCGTTATGACACTTCTAAATGTTGTTTTATTGTGGTTAATAAAGAGAGATTTGGAGTTGTTTCGTTTTCAATCCAACATGACTGGCTATAACATTCAAAATTCATCATAAAATATTCTTGTTGCCATTCAAAGCGACAATTTTCTCGATCCGCCCCGGAAATCGTTTCAAGTATATTGTGATCTTTTAGTGCACTTAGAACATCAGCGGTAAGCTGAGAAACATCTTCTTGATACCAAATTTCATGAAAGATTATTTGTAAGCTGTTTTCGTTAATAAGCGTTAATGATGCAATTTTGCTTTGTTCAAGCATAGGAGTGAGTCACTTTGGGTTTTAAATTATTTGTATTATTTTATACGGCAACGCACGTTTAATACAGGTTACTTTAATAAAGAGATTGAAAAAAACTTGACCTAATCGATATATTTTTTTCGCAAATCCATGTAATCTAGCAGCAATATCAATAATTATACGTTTAGAGAGATAATATATGAAAAAATTGACTATGGCTGTTGCATTAACAGCATTAATTGCTTCTCCTGTATTTGCTGGTGATATTGCTGCTGGTAAAGCTAAAACTGCAGTTTGTGCTGCTTGTCACGGTGCTATGGGTGTTTCGGCAATTCCAATGTACCCTAACCTAGCTGGACAAAAAGAAGCTTACCTTGCTAAGCAATTAAAAGATTTTAAAGCGGGCAATCGTAAAGATCCTGTAATGGCTCCAATGGCTATGGGCTTATCTGATGCTGATATCGCTAACGTTGCGGCATATTACGCAAGCATAAAATAAGCTTGAGTAACTAAAGATTAAATAATGAAAAAGCGCTATTTAGCGCTTTTTTTTGATCTCAACCTTGTGCTCATTGCCGTAATATCAACGAGAGTGTTGCTGGATCAGTTCTAAAAATGGCTGTCCATATCTCGCCAGTTTAGTATCACCAATTCCACTTATGGCTAACATATCTCTTGAGTTAAAAGGTTTCACTTTTGCTAGCTCAGATAATGTCGCATCACTAAATACAATGAACGGTGCTATATCTTCTGCATCTGCGATTTCTTTTCTAAGGGTTCGTAGTTTGGCAAATAACACTCGATCGTATGATTGATTAGGTTTATCTCTTTTCCAGTAACTGGCTTTTTGCAGCCTTGGTGATGCTAGCATTAAAGGCTCTTCTGCTTTTAATACAGCTCGTGAAGCTTGTGTTAAACATAAAGTAGACTGTTGTGAAATATCTTGCTGTAAGTATCCTAAATGAATAAGTTGTCTAACAATAGAGAACCAATACCCAGGTGTTTTTTCTTGTCCGATACCAAAAGTTGAAACTGTATCATGCTTTTTTTGCTTTATAGCGATGGTGTGCTCGCCTCTTAAAACATCAATAACATGCTCAATATCGCCTTGTTGTTGAATACGATAAACACATGACAATACTTTTTGTGCTTCAATTGAAGCATCGAATAAGCTTGGTGGATCTAAACAAATATCACAGTTACCACAGCGCTTTTGGGTATATTCAGCAAAATAGTTTAGTACGACCTGTCTTCGACATGTTTGAGCGTCAAAGAAGCCAATCATGGCTTGAAAACGCTGCAGTTCTACATTTACCCTTTGTTCGTTTTCACCTTCACTAATACGCTTCTTGATGCGTTCTACATCTTTTAGGTCATATAAGAATAAAGCTTCAGCTTCTAAACCATCTCGCCCTGCTCGACCAATTTCTTGATAATAAGATTCTAAGGTTTTTGGTGGCTCAAAATGTATAACGTAACGGATGTTTGATTTATTGATGCCTAAACCAAAAGCTATGGTTGCAATCACTACTTGAATATTATCTTTAGCAAACGAGTCTTGTACTGTGTTCCTGATTTCTACTTCCATACCAGCATGGTAGGCAGCGCAGTTAATACCTGAGCTACCGAGATATTTAGAAAGCTTTTCTACTTGCCAACGACTGTTACAGTAAATAATGCCGCACTCTTCACGTCGTTTTTTTATATAACCAAGTAGTTGCTGCTCGCCGTTGTATTTTTCTGCCATAGTTAGGCGAATATTAGGGCGATCGAAGCTATCAAGATGAATGTAAGGATCGATTAAGTCTAACTGAGCAAGAATGTCTTTACGCGTGGTTACATCGGCTGTTGCTGTAAGTGCCATAACAGGAATGTTAGGGAAATTTTGTTTAATACTATTGAGCTTAGTGTAAGCCGGTCTAAAATCGTGACCCCATTGAGAAATACAGTGAGCTTCATCAATAGCAAATAAACTGATGTTAAGTTGCATCAATTCTTGAACAAAATAATAACTATTCAATCTTTCTGGCGCTATGTATAAAAGCTTAATCTCACCTCGATACAAAGACTGCATGGTTTGCGTTATGGTGGCTTGATCTAAGCTTGAATTGATATAAGCCGCTGAAATACCTTGTAGTGTAAGGCTATCAACTTGATCTTTCATTAAAGCAATAAGAGGTGATACAACTATGGTTACGCCGGGCAATAAAATAGCTGGCAGCTGATAGCACATTGATTTTCCGCCACCTGTAGGCATTAAAACAAGGCTGTCTCTTCCATTAAACAATTGTTTGATAATATCTTCTTGTCCTTGACGAAAAGATTCATAACCAAAATTATGTTTTAAGGTATCGAGTAATAGTGTTGTTGATATGCTTGGCTCAGCGCTGTTAATCACATTTATCTTCAGTGTAATAATAAGGCCTGTATTTTAACGTAGCTGAAGCCAATGGGTGAGGTTTATTTTCCTTTAATCTAAAGCTTATTGAGATAAAGGATGTTTTTTATTATATTTTGTCTGCAACAGCTATTCTATTTCGACCGTTTTCTTTGGCAAAATAAAGTGCGGCATCGGCTTCTATCATTTGTTGTGTTAGGGTTTTTGTACTATTAAATACAACCCCAATACTCACACTATAATTGATTTCTGTGTCGGCATAACTTACTGCTGAACTGGCAACATTTTCACGAAATTGGTCTAGCTTTGTATATAACTCTTTTTTATCAGTACCTGATAATACAACACTAAATTCTTCTCCACCTAGGCGTGACAATAAGCCTGTACCTAAATGTTTTCTGAGGTAGAGAGCAAATACCTTAAGGATATGATCACCTGCATCATGCCCATGAACATCATTAACTTTTTTAAAGAAATCTATATCAAAAATGGCTACGCAATAAGTTGCTTTGTCTTTAATATATTGCTGTACACAAGGTTCTGCATTTGTAAAAAAAGCACGGCGATTAGGTAACTCTGTTAGATAATCAGTATTTGCAGCATGCTGAATTTTTTCAATATTATTGAGGTTATCTATATTTTGAGTAATACGACAATAGAATTCTTCAAGACAAAAAGGTTTACGTAAAAAGTCATCAGCACCATTCTTAATAAAACGCGCTGAATGTGTTCCGTTAATTGCACCCGAAATACCAATAATGGCAAGCTGTTCTCGACTGTATTTCTTACGAATCTCATTACATAATGTAATGCCGTCCATAACAGGCATTTCTAAATCAGTGATCACCAATTTAATATCGGAATTTTCTGCTAATACTTCTAAAGCTTCTTTACCTTGTGTGGCTGTATAAACAGTAAAGTTACGGCGCTTTAATAATTCAACAATGTAATTACGAGTCGATAAAGAATCATCAACAACCAAAATACCATAAATAGAGTTAGTTAATTGATATTCAAGAATGCGTTTTAGGTAAAGAAAAGCTTGGCTGTTTTCTTTTGGAATATAATCAATGACTGGCTGGCTGAGTATCTCTTGACGTGTTTCATCATCCATCATTCCAGTGAGAACAATGCTTGGAATACCTTTCGATATAACATATGGAATGGCTTCACCATTTTCTGCATCAGGTAAGCCATAATCCACGGTGGCGACAAAAAAGCTATTATCTTCTTCAACGATCTTTTTTACTGACTCTAAACTGGTCGCCAGTGTTACATCAAAATTAAGTGATTGAGCTATAGTTTCAATAATGCGCGCAATGGGTTTACTGTCTTCTATCACTAATAACTTTTTAGACATATATCAAACCTATCCCCAGATTAAATCGCTTGTAAATTCGCATAAGCTACAACGAGCCATTTACTGCCAACTTCAGCAAAGTTAACTTGTATACGACTTTGAGCACCTGAACCTTCATAATTAAGTACAACACCTTCACCAAACTTTGCGTGAGTAACCGACTGACCTAATGAAAACCCAGTGTTCGCGAATGTTTCTGTTGTAAATGTATTTGAAAATTTACCTGTACTTGCTGGTCGAGATACTTGATTTTGTAAACGTATTTCTTCAGTACATTCGTTTGGTAATTCTCTTAAAAAACGACTGGGTTTATGGTACTTCTCTTGACCATATAAACGTCGGCTTTCTGCGTGACATAAATATAACTTCTGCATAGCACGAGTCATACCAACGTAACATAAACGTCTTTCTTCTTCTAAACGACCTATCTCTTCAACCGATTGTTGAGAAGGAAACATGCCTTCTTCTAAACCTGCAATAAAGACTAATGGGAATTCTAGCCCTTTAGCTGAATGCATTGTCATCAACTGAACTGCTGACTCGTATTCATCTGCTTGCGATTCACCTGACTCAAGTGCAGCATGAGTTAAGAAAGAGGTTAACTTGGTTTGACCTTCTTCTAATTCAGGATCCATTTCAAACGTTTGGCAAGCCGTTACTAATTCATTTAAGTTTTCTATTCTTGCTTCTGCACGTTCACCTTTCTCGGCTTGATACATAGCTTTTAAGCCACTATTTTTAATAACAAAGTTAGCTTGTTGATCTAAGTTCAAATTACACGAATCATCTTCAAGCTGATTAATCAGTTCTACAAAATGTGTAATAACTTTTGCACTTCTACCTTTAAGCTCTTCATTGTTGATCATGTGCTGACAAGCTTGCCATAAGGTAACATTCAAGCTTCTCGCGGCATCTCGTATCAACGAAATACTTTGATTACCAATACCTCGTGTAGGCGTATTTATTATGCGTTCGAACGCAGCATCATCATCTCGATTATTAAGCAAACGCATGTAAGCTAAAGCATCTTTAATTTCTTGTCGTTCGAAGAAACGCTGACCACCGTAAATTCTGTAAGGTAGCCCACCTTGTAGCAAGGCTTCCTCAAGTAAACGTGATTGTGCGTTACTACGATATAAAATAGCGACATCGCTTAATGAACCACTTTTTTTTCTGCCAATCTTTAATTCGCCCAGCAATAAAGCGCGCTTCATCTATTTCGTTGAAGGCTGTGTAAATAGATATTTTTTCTCCAGACTCGTCTTGAGTCCAAAGATCTTTACCTAAACGATTATTGTTGTTTGAAATAAGTTTATTGGCTGCATTTAGAATATTAGCAGTAGATCGATAATTTTGCTCAAGCTTGATTGTTTGAGCGTTATCAAAATCTTTTAAGAAGCGTTCAATGTTTTCTATTTTAGCGCCACGCCAGCCATAAATAGACTGATCATCATCACCAACAATCATCACTTTGCTTGATGCTTTACCTAAAATATTTAACCAAGCATATTGAATGCTGTTGGTATCTTGAAATTCGTCCACCAGAATATGTTTAAAGCGTTGTTGGTAATGTTCTAACAATACGGGGTTATCTAACCAAAGCTCATGCGCTCTTAACAGCAGTTCGGCAAAATCTACTAAACCCGCTAAATTACACGCGTCTTGATAACCTTTATAAACTTTTACAAAAGTTTGCTCTGTTGGATCGTCGTAAACTTCGATGTGTTGAGGGCGGATGCCTTCATCTTTTTTACCGTTGATATACCATTGGAGTTGTTTGGGTGGATATCTTTTTTCATCAATATTAAGGGAGCGAACAATACGTTTAACTAATCTTAATTGATCGTCAGAATCTAATACTTGAAAGGTTTGCGGTAATTTAGCTTCTTGAAAATGCATGCGCAATAAACGATGCGCTAAGCCATGGAAAGTACCAATCCACATACCGTGAGTATTACCGCCAACTGTTTGCTCTACACGAGCACGCATTTCAGCTGCCGCTTTATTGGTAAATGTTACCGCTAAAACACTATGAGAAGAGGCGTTTTCAACCTGCATTAACCAAGCAATACGTTGTACAAGTACGCGTGTTTTCCCACTACCTGCTCCTGCAAGTACCAGCATATTTTGTAAGGGAGCAGCAACGACATCGCGTTGTTTTTCGTTTAACGAGTCGAGTAATTGAGAAACATCCATAGATAAGCCAAATTTTGATAAGTTTAAAAGATAAAAAGGTATGTTGGGCAGTTGTTATGTTAAGAATTGATATAACTCTTCAACATCCGATAATTCAATGTTAGGTAAAATAGACAAAGGTTGACCCACGTCATAACTTGATACCCAAGCAGTTTGGCAGCCAGCAAGAATTCCACCTAAAATGTCTGCTTTGCCACAGTCACCTACGTGTAATAATTCTTCAGGCTTTATTTTTAAATGTTTACAGGCGCTATTAAACATATCAGGACAAGGTTTGTGCTTATTTAATTTACCTGCAGACTGCCCGCCTGCATGATAAGTCGCACTAAAGTACTGTTTAAGTTTGATGGTTTCGGTATTAACATTACCATTACTGATAGCAATTAAAGGCCATTTTTTGGCAAGTGCGGCTAACAAACGGTGAATGTGTTCTGGCACAGTAAAATTACTTCGATGAAAGTTAAAATGCGCGACTGCTTTTTGTGCAGCTTGGCGAGCTTGAGTTTTAGATATACCTAAAGCAATCATACCCAAGTAATAAGTCTCGCTGCGTAAAGTGCCAACATCGTGCTTTAATTCAAGGTTAAATATCAGAGCTTTTTTCTTTATATTCAGCCCAAAATTCGATGTCGTATTCAACTTGTATATCAGTAGAGTTATCAAGTAATGCAGGCATCTCTTTTTTGAAATAAGCCAGCATCGCATCACTTGTTGTAACCATAATAGGATGATTGCTATAGAGCGTATCGTCTAAGTCAAAACTAATGGCTTTAAAAGGAGCTAATCGACGATAAACTTTCATTAGGCGCTTTTTGCTTTTAGTTGTTGGAGAAGAAGCTTGGCAATCAGCTTTCTAAACTGACTCAGTAACAAGGTGTCCATACGTGGATCAAAATGCTCAGCATCTTGGCTACTTATGGCTAAAAATCCTAATACGTTATTGTCATACTCTAACTTAACAAGCACAACTGAACCTTCAGTAACTTTAGAGAATACCATTTGCTGTTCACTTTGTTGTAAACGCCCAAAATAGTAATCATCATTTGTTAATCTGTTTTGAACTATGCCACCGCAATCGTTTTTAATTAAACTGTGGTGTTCAATATCTACAGGGTCTATTAACCATAGCTTTAAGCTTGATAATGACAACAGCTCAGTGATGGCTTGATATAAACAATCAAGTAGCTCACTCGCTGATGTGCAATCAAGTAAGCGTAAATACAAATCGCTGTATAACGAAAACAGCTGTTCATTGTTATTCGCAATAGACATTAACTGCGTAATTTCATCTTCTAACGCATGAACTTTTTGTCTTAGTTGTTGTTGTTGTCGCTCAACTAAAGAAACCGTGCCGCGTTGATGATCATTAAGACGTAAACTACTTAATAACTCTGGATGACGAGCGAATATTTCAGGATTATCTTGTAAATAACTTACTACGATATCGTCTGACAATATGAGCTCTGCAGATTGCATTAAGTTAGCCTCTGTTACGCCACTCGATTTATTGTTTGAACTGAATTCTGAACTCATATATGTATTTGTCCGTCAAAAACATGAACAGCATCACCTGTCATTTTTACTGGGTTACCTGGACCTTTCCAGAATATTTTCAGTTTACCACCAGGTAATTCAACGGTAACTTCTTTAGCCAATTTCTTTTGAATTTGACCTATAACGACTGCCGCACAAGCGCCGCTGCCACAAGCTAATGTTTCCGCTGCACCACGTTCATAAACACGTAGTTTTACATACTCAGGCGTAACCACTTCCATAAACCCTACGTTAACGCCTTCAGGAAAACGTTCGTGAGTAGCAAGGGCTTTACCTAATGTTTCTAGCGGTGCATCTGCAACGGAATCAACAGTAATAACACAATGAGGATTCCCCATAGAAACAGCGCCACATAATACCGTTTCTTCTTCACTACGCAGAATATAGGTGCCTTCAGTTTTTTGAGCGGTAAAAGGTATTTTATTTGGCTCAAACTGTGGAATAGGCATGGTCACGGTAATTTTTCCGTCACGCTCAACAAACAGCGTCATTTTACCTGACTGAGTAGAGACTTTAATTTTGTTTTTATTTGTTAAGCTTTTTAAGCGAACAAAACGTGCGAAACAACGGGCACCATTACCACACTGACCTACTTCACTGCCATCAGCATTATAAATGCGGTAGTGAAAGTCTAAATCTGGGTCATAAGGCGGCTCAACCACTAAAAGTTGATCGAAGCCTACGCCAAAATTACGATCGGCAAGGTGCTTTATTTGTTCGTTCGACAAATAAACATTTTGCGTAACGTTATCTAATACTAGAAAGTCGTTACCTAAACCGTGCATTTTTGAAAAATTTACAAGCATCTATTTCTTATTCTCGTGACTAATACTGTTTACGCTATAACTTATGGAAGCAAAGATTCGCCTTGCCAAAGTTGTTCTATTGTTTCACGTTTGCGGATCACATGAACGTCTGCGCCATCAACCATAATTTCAGCAACACGTGGTCTGCTGTTATAGTTTGAACTCATGGTAAAGCCATAAGCACCCGATGAACGTATCGCAAGTAAATCACCTGCTTCAATCGCTAGTTCACGTTTCTTACCTAAGAAATCACCTGTTTCACAAATTGGACCAACTATGTCGTAAACTTTGCTTGGTACATCTCTGTGTTCTACAGGAATAATCGCTTGCCATGCTTGATAAAGAGCAGGTCTAATTAAGTCATTCATTGCCGCATCTACAATCGCAAAGTTTAATTCTTCGTTTGATTTTAAGAACTCAACTTCAGTTACTAATATGCCAGCGTTAGCCATAATGGCGCGACCTGGTTCAAATATTAGTGTAATTTCACGACCTTCTAATTTATCAGCAATGGCTTTAGCATATTGTTCTGGGTGTGGTGGTTTTTCATCGTTGTAACAAACACCTAATCCACCGCCCACATCAATGTGTGACAAGTTAATATCTTTTTTCGCTAAGTTGTCTACTAGCATCAAAACACGGTCTAACGCATCAAGAAAAGGAGCAACTTCAGTAATTTGTGAGCCGATATGACAATCAACACCTTTTACTGCAATGTTTGGTAATGTTGATGCATAAACATAAAACTCTTCAGCATCATCAATATTAATACCAAATTTGTTATCTTTTAGGCCTGTAGAAATATACGGATGCGTACCTGCGTCTACGTCTGGATTTACACGTAAAGAAACAGGAGCAACAACATTTAAAGATTTCGCAACGTTTTGAATGCGATCAAGCTCACCACCAGATTCAACGTTAAAACAATAAATACCTTTATCAAGTGCGTAAGCTATTTCGTCTGATGTTTTACCCACACCAGAAAAAACAACTTTCTTCGGATCTCCACCTGCTTCTAAAACACGTGCTAATTCACCTTTCGATACAATATCGAAACCTGAACCTAAGCGCGCCATTACGTTTAATACCGCAATGTTACTGTTAGCTTTTACGGCATAACATACAATGTGTGGACGATCGCCAGCGGCGTTATCAAAAGCTTTCCAGTGTCTTTCAATGGTCGCTCTTGAATAAATATATAAAGGTGTACCATGTGCATTGGCAATGTCAGATACTTTGCTATCTTCAGCATATAAAGATGTATTTTTATGATTAAAAAAGTCCACCGCTTTTCCTACCTTTTACTAGTGCTAATATTTGAATTTGTTTGTTCTGTTGGGCTAAATCCTAATTTTTCAGAAGAGCTAGGATCAACATTTTCAGACGGAGTTTGATACAAAGGACCTTTTATGCCGCAACCTGTTATTGTTACCAAAGACACAACGAAAGCCAAAATAAATAAAATTTGTTTACACATATTTGATTAATTCGATTTTTTTCCCATGATAGACGTTTTATAATCAGATTGGTATAACGGCGATCTTAAATAATTTGCCAAATTAGGCATAAAGGACAATTAATGAACGATAGTGAATATAATATAGCAGCAGAAGATTTATTACTGGCTGTTGAAGAGGCCATTGAAGACTGTGGTTACGATATCGATTTCGAAGGTGTTGGCGGTTTATTAACCTTAACATTTAAAAATAGCACTAAAATCATCATTAATAAGCAAGCGCCTTTGAAGGAAATTTGGGTTGCTACTAAATTTAATGGTCATCACTTCCATTTTGAAAATGACCAATGGATAGATAAACGTGGTGGAGATGAATTCTGGCAATTCATTTCAAATGCAGTCAGTGTTCAAGCAGATGCTGAAATTACCTTACAAGCGTAATGTAATAAAATTAGGCAGCACAATTAGACAAAAAAAATTAGACAAAATAATCAGGCAATAAACTATGAGTAAAAACATCGTACGTATCGCGACTCGTAAGAGTGCTTTAGCCTTATGGCAAGCAGAATACGTAAAAGCACAACTTGAAAAACATCACGAAAACATTACGGTTGAACTCGTACCTATGACCACAAAAGGCGACATTATTTTAGATACGCCATTAGCTAAAGTAGGCGGTAAAGGGCTTTTTGTTAAAGAACTTGAAGTTGCCATGTTAGAAAATCGTGCTGATATTGCTGTGCATTCAATGAAAGATGTTCCAGTAGAATTTCCAGAAGGACTTGATTTAGAAGTTATCTGTCCGCGTGAAGATCCACGCGATGCTTTCGTTTCAAACACTATCGAGAACTTTGCGTCGTTACCACAAGGTGCTGTAGTCGGTACATCTAGCTTACGCAGACAATGCCAAATTAAAGCGTTACGACCAGATATACAAATTAGAGATTTACGTGGCAACGTAAACACGCGCTTGAAAAAACTTGATGCTGGCGAATACGACGCGATTATATTAGCGGCTGCAGGCTTAATTCGTTTAGAAATGCCAGAGCGTATTAAAGAATATATAGCACCAGAACTTATGTTACCTGCTAACGGACAAGGTGCTGTAGGTATTGAATGTCGAGTAGACGATGAAAACATTAAAGCGTTGATTGCTCCACTTGAATGTAAAGAAACACGTACTAGAGTACTCGCTGAAAGATCAATGAACAGAGCACTAGAAGGTGGCTGCCAAGTTCCTATTGGTAGTTATGCTGTTCTAGAAGAAAACGATTCATCAGTTGATGCTGAGCCTGTTATTTATTTACGTGGTTTAGTCGGTGCAATTGATGGCAGCACTATTTTGCATAGTGATATCCGTGGTCCTGTAAGTGAAGCTGAAGCATTAGGTAATAAACTCGCGCAGCAGTTACTTAGTTTAGGTGCAGATGTAATTTTGAAACAGGTATATGCCGAACAGTAATCTCAATGTTCTGATCACTCGCCCTGAAAATGAAGGGCGAAGATTAGCGACCAAGCTAAATACACTGGGTATGAACACTCAGTGTCAGCCCATGTTTGATTATCGAGTAAGTGATAGCCTGACTAAAAGTGGTTCGGTAAATCTTGCTCAACGTTTAGATAAAGTTAATCAGCCGATTGTTGTGTTTATTAGTGTTGCTGCGGTACTAAATGCTAACTCGGTAATCGACATCGCTTCTTGGCAGGCAAGTAAAGTGTTTGCTGTAGGTACTGCCACAGCAAAAGCTTTAAAAGCTTTGAATATCGACGCTATTTCTCCTGAAATTCAAACTAGCGAAGGCTTATTAGCATTGCCTGAACTGCAATCTATTGAAGGGCAAGACATTCTTATTGTAAGAGGAGATGGTGGTAGAGAGTATTTAGCTGACTCCCTCAAAGCAAAAAATGGAATTGTATACTATATTGAAGCTTATCAACGAATTTGGCGACAATTACCTAACAATATTCAACAACATTGGCGAAGTCATCGTATTAATTGTATGGTGATAACTAGTGACGCTATATTACAAAGCATAGTACAATTAATTAATCTATCAGATGAGTATTGGCAAACCGACTGCTATTGGGTGGTTGCAAGCGAACGAATAGCTCAAAATGCAAAAGCATTAGGTTTAAAGCGCGTTATAAATTCGAACGGCGCAAGTGATAATGCTATTACCAATGCGATAACATCTGATGTAACAATCAACATGGAATAAGATGATGACCGATAAGCCAACGACTAAAAATAGTGATAACTCAGCTGAAAAAGGCAATAGCATCACTAAATCAACTCAGAAGTCTGCCGAAAGCTCATCAACCAATAGTTCTCAAGCTAGCGTATCCGTTAATATGTCGAATAGTACTAACGCGATAAAAGATAATGCTGCTGAAAGTAAAACTGACAATAATAAAAACCTAGATGAAAAATCTAAGGCGGCGAAATCAAACGATAAAGCTGCACAAAAAACTGAAACCGCTAAGCCTTCAGTATCTCCTCAATCATCATCTTCTCAAAAAGTTAAACAAACTATGAAACCAGAACAAAAGAAAGACTCAAAACCAGAAATTAAAAAAGCAGTGAAACAAGAAGAAGTTAAAGAGCCTGAAAAGAAATCAAAAATATCTAAACTTGCCGTTTTATCATTGCTCATTGCCTTGCTTGCTATAGTCGGTGTTGTGTTACTTTATTTTTGGCATGTTCAGCAGCAAAATACCATTATTTCGCAACTGCAGCAGGTTAAAAGTGAAGCCACAAAAGGCAATCAATTAGCGCAACAAAGAATGCAAGAAAAGCTGCTAAGAACACTGCAAGATCAAGAGCAGAAGCTTGCGATGCAATTTTCTAATTCAGCCAATAATATGAAGCAAGAAACACAAGACAATATTGAGCAACTTAACTTAATGGTAGAAAAGTTCAGTCAAAACCAACCAACAGATTGGTTAGTTCATGAAGCTGAATACCTTGTTAGAGTTGCAGCTCGTACTTTATGGTTAGAAAAAGATACAACAGCAGCAATCGGTTTATTACAAGATGCCGATACGCGAATAGCTGAATTAAATGATCCAGAAATATTACCAATACGTCAGCTTATTTATCAAGATATTGAAGCGTTGCGATTAATGCCGAAATTAGAAACAGAACAAGTTATCTTGTCGTTAATGGCGTTGGGCGAACAAGTTCAATCATTACCTTTAGTTGCCTTAACGGTTGCTAAAGAAACTGAGAATGCTGACCGCTATACCTTATCTGAAGATGTATCCGACTGGCGTGAGAATATGGCTAAAACATGGGACAAATTATTACAAACATTTGTTGTTGTTCATAGCCGAGTAGGTGATTTAGAGCCTATCTTGCCAGCAGACCAACGTCAGCATTTAAAAGAAAACTTAAGCCTCAAACTACAAGTTGCACAATGGGCTGCAAGCAAAGGCAATCACACCCTGTTTGTTAAATCGTTAAACGATGCACAATTATGGCTAACTCAATATTTCGACTTGAATGATGAAAAGAATAAAGTCTTCATCAATTCAATTGAAAGCGTTAAAAATAAAGTGATTGTGGTTGAAGACGAACTTAAATTGGTTTCTTTAAAAGCCATAAGAAAAGCCCTTGAAGATAAGAAATCAACTCGACCGCCTGCGAAGCCGATAGAGAATAAAGCGCCTTTAGAAGAAAATAAAGAAGAGCCGCAAGCAGCAGAAGAAAGTCAAAGCATTGTTATACCAGAAGCTAATTCTGAAGTGATCCCTGAGGTAATGCCAGAAATTACGCCTGAAATTATTAAAGAAGAATTATCTGAACAAGCGCCAGAAATTAAAGAAGCTGAAATAAAGAAGCTTTCTGACAAGGTAGCTGACAAGAGCGAGGCAGCATAATGAAAAAATTGTTTGTTCTGCTCCTTGTCATATTTACCTTTGTTGCGGTTACGCCAATATTTTTTACTGAACCTGGTTATATTTCTATTGCCATGGGCGGTATGATTTATGAGCTAACGGTATATTCTGCTATCTTTTGGATTCTGTTTATATTTTTAGTTGTGGTGTTACTTTTTGTTATTTTCCGAGGTGGCTTCAGATTCAGCTTAGGTACTTGGAATAAATTAGCTTATGCAAGTAAACGTCGTGGTGTTAAAGATTTCGAAAAAGCCGTCGCTGCTTATATTCTTGAAGATTATGCTCAAGCGGAACACTTATTTGCTAAAAGCTCAGAACCCGCACAAAGAGAACGCATTGGTTATTTACTCGCTTCGTCAGCAGCATCTAAGCAATCGTTAAGCACAAATGCTAAGCATTACTTAAACTTACTTAGTGAAGTGGATAATAAGGCAAAGAACGTCAATATTGAGTCTTTGCTGGTTACAGTTAAATTATATATGCAGCAAGACGATAGAGAAAACGCACGCTTATTGATTGACGAAAACCATAAGCTTATCGGACACGATGCGCGCTTGTTAACCTTAAACATTGATCTACAAATTGCAGAGAAGCACTATTTAGCGGCTGCAGAATCTTTAGTGGCTGCGCGTAAGCAAAAAGCTATAACAGAGCAAACTATTCAACAATGGGAAGATGTTGTTTTTTATGGCGCTTTCAAGCAATTAGCGACAGAGAAAGATTCAGAAGAAATTTCACGTTACTGGAACAACTTATCAAGTAAAGTGAAGAAGCGTGAAGTGGTTGTAATGGCTTACTGTAAAGTATTGGCTGAAACTAATATTACAGCCCCATTAAGTAAAATATTACTGCCTGTTATTAAAAAAGGCGCGGACAAAGCATTCATTAAGAATATGAGAAGCTTACCGATAAGCCAACCTGACGAACTTATTATTGTTGTACAAAAGTACTTACAGAAAGACCCGCAGAATGCTGTGTGGTTAAGTTGTTTAGCACATTTAGCGGTATCGAGTAAGCAATGGGATATTGCAGAAAAAGCCTTTAACAGCTTAGTTAATTTAGATGAAAGCCAATACGACAATGTCGACTTATTGGCTTTTGCCCAAACATTACAGCAACGTGAGCAATTTGAAAAAGCTGTGCAGGTTTACGCTAAATTACATTAGTTAAATAGCAACGAATAACATTATCAAATAAAGCCAGTTATTATGCTGGCTTTATTTATGCCCTAAAGACAACCATCAAGGTAGCATCTTGTAGATAACATGATGCAAACAAGACATATGAACTTATCAATAGAATTTAAAAAACCTGAAATAAAAGCCTCTTACGACTGGCAGTTAACGCAAGAAATCAATGTAAGTAATGAAGCTGGCGAAGTTATCGCTAAAGCTGAAATTGAGCTTATAACCTTAAATAAACATCGTGATGCAGACAAAAGCTTTGAAATGTTAGATGAGCAAGAAGCTAGTGATTGGGAAATCCCATTAGGTGTTTATTTTAAGAAGCAGAACTTAATCGCAGAATATTGTGAAAAGCTTTTGGTTAAAGCAGATACTAATGCAAAAACTCATATCATGATTGAAGCTATCAGTGTTCAATCTCAATACAGAAAACAAGGTGTCGCTCAATATTTGTTGAATGAAATTGCGCAACATTACCCGAAAGCACAGTCGTTAAACTTAATGAGTATGGCGATGAATTTATTTGTTGATTTAGAATTTTGTAATGGTGAAGAAAACACGCAATATTACACAAATCTAGCTTTAGAGAATGAAGTGATAGCCAATGAAGAATTAAAGTCGTTCTTTACTGCGAGCGGCTTCATGGAAGTTGAAATAGATGCTAGCTTGTTAGCAGAGCCTTTACCGTACGATATTTTTGTTGCTAGCCCTGCAACTATCCAAGCAGCTGTTTCAGCGTAAAAGCTGCTCTGGTGTACCTACTCATAGACCTTGGAGGTTGATGAGTAGGTATTATATCAATAAGCTTAGGCTTATTTACTCGCCATCAAGAACTGCCATTGATCATTAAATTCGTCACTTGGCTTTTTAGTGAATCCCGATCTTACATATTGGCAAATTTTACCTTCAGCAAAAGCCACAATAATATTCGCTAAAGCTGCTTCATTAATGGTAAAGCTTTTACCTTCTCTTAATTTACGTTCTCTTAATACCTGTTTAAATTGAGATTCTAGTTTCTCAAAAAACTGATTAACGCGGGCGCGTAAACGTTCATTCTCACCCATTAATGCATCACCGCTTAGAATACGACACATACCAGGATTACGCTCAGCAAATACTAAGAGTACGTGTAAAATGTGGTGGCAACGTACCAAGGCTTCTTTATGATCTGAAAGAATAAGATTAATTCTTGAGAATGTAGACTCTTCAATAAAATCAATTAAGCCTTCGAACATTCTCGCTTTTGACGGAAAGTGACGATATAAAGCCGCTTCAGAAACACCTACTTCAGCAGCTAATTTGGCTGTAGTAATACGTTGTCCTGGGCTGGTTTCGAGCATACGAGCTAAACATTCTAGGATTTGTTGTTTACGATTTGGTTTTTGATTAGAGGGCATCAAAAAATTCTCATTATTATAATTATTAATGAGTGAATTCTAACGGTTTTATAGGGTGGCTTTCAAGGCATTTTATGGGGTATGAATTTATTTCACTTATGTAAATAATAAATACGCCAGTATATTTAAATCAATAATCCTGGCGTATGTGGTCACTTACTATTATAAAAAATAAACCGATGTGCTTTATGTATTATTTAGTCTGTTATTTTGAATATTTATTAGTGCGTTACTTAACGTACTTTTTAGCGATTTCTGCCACTAGAGATTTAGCTAATTCAGCTTTGCTTGTTAATGGTAAGTGTATTTCATCATGGGCACTAAATACCGTTAATGAATTATCATCACTGTTAAATCCTTGCCCAGCAATAGAAACATTATTCGCGCATATTAAATCTAAATTCTTACGTGCTAGTTTAGCTTTTGCATATTGTTCAACATCTTGCGTCTCTGCAGCAAAACCAACCGTGAAAGGTTTGTTTGTTAATGAAGCCACATCAGCCACAATATCAGGGTTTTTAACAAGCTCAATGGTCAGGTTATCATTGTCTGCGGTCTTCTTGATTTTATGATCAGCAACCTCTGCAACACGGTAATCAGCAACAGCAGCACAAGCAACAAATACATCAGCTTGTTCAGCCAGTGTTATTGCGTGTTGATGCATGTCTCTGGCGCTATCTACGTTAATCACTGCACAATCTTGTGGTGCAGAAATGTTTACGGGACCAGAAATAATAGTGACTTTCGCTCCAGCTTTTTGCGCTGCTTGAGCAATTGAATAACCCATTTTTCCAGAACTGTGATTAGAAATATATCTAACAGGATCAATCGCTTCACGTGTAGGACCAGCTGTGATCACCCAATGTTGACCCGCTAATACTTTAGTTGAACTGTCTTTTTTATAAAAATCACACGCGAGTTTTACTAAATCAGGCACATCAAGCATACGCCCTAAACCTACATCGCCACAGGCTTGTTCACCTGCTCCAGGACCCCAAAGAGTAATGTTGCGTGATTTTAAAATATTGATATTGGCTTGTGTAGCTTGTGCATGCCACATTTGCTGATTCATGGCTGGCGCAATCACTAAAGGTGCGTTGCTCGCTAAGCAAATAGTGGTAAGCAAATTGTTTGCTAGCCCATGTGTAATACGTGCAATAAGATCTGCAGTTGCTGGAGCGATAAGTATAAGGTCAGCCCATTTAGCTAACTCAATATGACCCATAGCGAGCTCAGCTTCGGTATTTAACAAACTATCTGACACTGCATTACCTGAAACGGCTTGAAGTGTTAATGGCGTAATGAAAGCTTTAGCGCCATCTGTCATTACAACGCGAATGTTAGCACCGTGCTCTTTTAAGCGACGTACAAGTTCAGGTGTTTTATAAGCGGCAATGCCACCACTTATACCGAGCACAATATTTTTGCCTTTTAGCATTCTTTACTACACATATTATTTAAAACAAAGGGGTTGTTAAGATAGCATTAATTGATAATATATTAAATTGTCAATATTGATTAAAATTTATGCAAGGAAGGCGGATATGTTAAAAGATTGGCCAAGCGTAGAAAGACCTAGAGAAAAGCTTCTCAACCAAGGAGCCGCTAGTTTAAGTGATGCTGAGTTACTCGCTATATTCTTGAGAACTGGCGTACAAGGTTGCAATGTTGTTGATCTAGCACGTAAGTTACTAACAAGCTTTGGTAGCATTTCAGCTATTTATAAAGCTTCAGAAACTGAATTTTGTTCCCGTAAAGGTTTAGGTTCAGCCAAGTATGCACAATTACAAGCTTGCTTAGAAATGTCGAAAAGGCATTTATCTGAACAACTTGAACAAGGTTATGAACTCACTTCCTCCCAAGCCACTAAAAATTACCTCATCAGTGAATTACGTAATGAAACCCGAGAAGTCTTCGCGGTTCTCTTTTTAAATAATCAGCATCAAGTGATCAAATTCGAACGTTTATTTTATGGCACTATCGATTCAGCTGCGGTGTACCCTCGCATTGTGGTTGAGCACGCATTAAAGCATCAAGCCGCTGCCGTAATTTTATCGCATAATCATCCATCAGGTATTGCTGAGTCTAGTAGAGCAGACAGGCAAATTACCGAACGCCTAGAGCAAGCTTTAGGTTTGATTGATGTTAGAGTGTTAGATCATATGATTATTGCAGGGCATCAATGTTATTCATTTGCCGAACATGGTGAGCTAAATAGTTAAGAGAGTTAACGTAATGTTGATAGCTTGTTAAATAACCAATTGGTAAAAAAATTACAGCCCTAAGTTTAGTTTAAAATGGTTGCAACTCAAGCCAATCACCGTTAATTTTATATAAAAATATGACAAGTTTAAGGAACTTTATATGTCTGAAGATAGGCAAATTGAAGAAGAAGATCGCCGTCAGTCATTCCGTTTAGATATGGAAAAAGAGCTAGTTGATATTGTATGGACTGACGCTAACGGTATTGAACATAATAAAAAGATAGTCTGTCTTGATTTTTCAAGAGGCGGCTTAAAACTTGATTGTGATCAGGCGATTGAAGTACAAACGCCAGCAAAAATTGTTTTTAAATCAGCTAATCCAAATAGCCAGAAGCTATATGGTCGAGTTATTCGCTGCCTTAAACAAGACAATGGTTGGTTTGAAATAGCTTTACGTTTGGATGAAAACACCAAGTAGTTAACGAAATAAATAAATCAAAAACTAAAACAATAATTATTTTTGTATCACTGACTCAGTGATCGTAGGAGAAATGGGTAATGATGATATTAGTAGGTGGCGAAAAAGGCGGTAGTGGTAAAAGCTGCCTTGCACAAAATTTAGCTGTATATTTTGCTAAAAAAGAAGAGGCTATTGTTTTAATGGTCGATTGTGATCCACAACGAACGACATCTGATTGGATTCAAGCTAGAAACACAGATCCTACCTTACCTTCGATAAACTGTATTCAGCTATATGGAAAAATCAGAAATGATTTACTAAGCTTAAACCAACATTATGATTACGTTATTGTTGATTGTGGTGGACAAGACAATTTGGCTTTGCGTGCTGCTATGTCTGTTGCTGATCATGTCATCATTCCATTAAGACCTAAACGTCGTGATTTGAAAACAGTACCGCACATGGAAGATATGCTCAGTACTTGTAAAATGGTTAATCCTAAAATGTTAGCTTCGTTCGTTATTACACAGTGTCCATCCTTACCTAATCAGGCGGGTCGTATTTTAGAAGCTAAGGAAGTGTGTAGCTCTTATGGTATTAACGTATTAAACGCCGTTACGTTTAACCGTAATGTGTATGACGATAGTGAAGAGAAAGGGTCTTCTGTTATAGAAATTGAACCTGATGGTAAAGCTGCCGCAGAAATGATTTCAATTGCCGAAGAGTTAATAGCAATGAAACCGGACAACTCCCATGAGTTTAAGTGATCTTAAAAAATCTAAAGACGGTAATAACAAAAGAAAAAAATTTACTGTAGATGAGTTTATCTCTGACGCAGAAAATTATGCTAAAGGCGCGCCTGAAATTGTTAGTAGTAATATTAACAACCAGTTAAATTTGACTCAGGCTATTCTCGCGGCAAAGCAATATGTTGCTGATAAAAAAGCGAGCAAAGATCACGAATCAAAAAATAACATCAAAAAAGCCTTTCGACATGCCACTTTTACTCTGAGTGAAGAAGCGATAGATCAGCTATCAGATCTTGCCATCGAAACTAAATTAGCTAAATCACATATTTTACGGATTTTAATTGATGAATTATGTAATAAAGATCAGCAAGAGAAATTACATAAACTATTAGGATCTAAAATAGACTAATCGAGACTAACTTTTACACGATAAGTGAGTAAATAAAGTGTAAACTATGTTTTTTTACTAACAATTAACCGCTTATTCGCCTCTTAACCTATTGAAATACAATAAATATCAATACTATTTCACTAGGATCTTTATTAAGACTAGTAATCGTTTTTCAGTTTCTCTATAATATGCCACCTTTTTCAGGATCCCGAGGCGACGGTCTTGGGGAAATATAGCTCGAGCTGAAATTAATATTTGGAGTGACTCACATGTCTAAAGTTTGCCAAGTTACAGGCAAGAAACCAGTCGTAGGGAACAACCGTTCTCACGCAAGAAACGCGACTCGTCGTCGTTTTTTACCAAACCTTCAATCTCACCGTTTTTGGGTTGAGAGTGAAAACCGTTTCGTTAAATTACGTTTAACTCCGAAAGGAATGCGTATTATCGATAAGAAAGGTATTGATGCAGTTTTAACTGATATCCGTGCCCGTGGCGAGAAAGTTTAAGGAACCATTATGCGTGATAAAATTCGTTTAGTATCTAGCGCTGGAACAGGTCATTTTTATACTACTGATAAGAATAAAAAGACTATGCCAGAAAAAATGGAAATCAAAAAGTTTGACCCTAGAATTCGTCAACACGTGATTTACAAAGAAGCTAAAATCAAGTAATTGATAATTGCTTATTCAAAAACCCAGCTTAGGCTGGGTTTTTTATTGCCTAAAATAAAGTATGTTATACCAAACATATTAATTTCATTTCTCGTGAGTATTCATAAGTTCAATCAATCGATATCAATGAATATTTTTCTAAGCTGTGCAATAAATCAATCTGTTTGATACTATTCAGCCTTAGTTAAACTATTGAATGATTTGTATGAAATTATCGCGTGTAGGCTGGAACAACGTCATCATTTTTTCTGTAATGGCGTTCATTTTATTAATTAACGTTACCCATAATAAAATATTCTCTGACAACGAAACTATATCAGGAACAGAACAAGCAACTTTATTTTCTGCCCATGAAACTATTCTTACTTTAACTTTTTCTCATCATGTGGCTATCGAACGTATTGGCAAAAATTGGCGTGCAACTCCTGCCGTATTAAATGAGCAAGGCCTAGACCAAATGATGCGTTCATGGAAAAACAGTGAAGGTGAAGTTGTTAAAAGCCCGCCAGTATTAGATGAAAAGATGGCGTTAGTGGTGAATGTTGAACTTGCCGACCAAGTAGAACCTTATGTTCTAAATTTATTTGCCACGGATACTGAACTACTCATCTTTAATCGTACCACTCAAGTATGGAAGTCTTTTCCTTTGGCTATTTTTTCGCAGCTAGTTCCCAATGAAATTTTTTCAGCCTAGCAAACCATTTAATTTAGCCTGCAACGACAAGAAAATAAGGATCGAAAAGTGAACTCATCTCAAAAACAATGTGTAATTTTAAGTATGGATTCTTTAGAAGGCTTTGAAGCTTACGATGACTTAATTGACGAGCCATTAAAAAAACTCGGTTGGCAAACCCAAGTTATTTCATGGAAAGCTAAAAATGTTAATTGGAATGAATACGATGCTGTAATTATTCGTTCACCTTGGGATTATCAAGATCATGCAGAAGACTTTTTAAACGTGCTGTCTGATATCGAAAGCTCATCGACTCATCTTGAAAATAGCTTATCTATTGTTGAATGGAATATTGATAAAATTTATCTGAAAGAGCTTGAAGAAAACGGGATCAATATTGTTAGTACACTTTGGAAAGAAGCGTTATCAACTGAAGCGCTAAACGAATATTTTAATTCTTTTAAAACCGATCAGTTAGTTATCAAGCCTCGCATTTCAGCAAATGCCGATAATACTTTTTGGTTAACGCGTAGTAATTTTGAAGAATATCTGCCTGAATTACGTTCAATATTTAACAATGAAGCTTTTATGGTTCAGCCATTTATGGAAAGCGTGATAAAAGAGGGCGAATTCTCGGTGTTTTACTTTAACGGGGTCATCAGTCATACAATCCTTAAAACACCGAAGAATGACGATTTTAGAGTGCAAGAAGAGCATGGTGGCAGGTTAACTACCGTTGAACCAGAAGCTGAATTATTAAAACAGGCTGAAAAAACACTTTCTGCTATAGCAAACATCCATAATATGCCGCTTTATGCACGCCTCGATTATGTGAGAGATGAAACATCTTTTGCGTTAATGGAAGCCGAACTTATAGAGCCATCGTTATATTTTAATATGGATGCAGAGTCACCTAAACGTTTTGCTCAAGCCTTTGTTGATAAAATGAATGTTTATAATAGTCTGTAATGGGGAAGTCTTGAGATGAAAAGTCAGTAGTCGGGTGACAAGCATTTATTGAAATAAAGAAGTGAGCATAGTATGACTACTCACTTCTTTATAGCGTTACTCTGTTTCAGCGGGCTTTAAAAAATAAAGCTCTGCTACATCATTATGAATTCCTGCTAACTTCAGCTGAATTTCATCAATGTAATTATGTAAAAGTCCTTTTTGTAAAGCTCGCACATCTTCTGCTTTTAATTCATCAATCGCTTTATTAATAGAGGTTACTATTTCAGCCGAATTAGGTAGAGGTGAAATTAATGATTTCATTTGCTCTAAACAATACATAATCGATCTTGGAAAAACATTATTGTGCATAACAAACTGAATAACATCTGGTCGTTGCACACGTACTCCCATCTCTTGGCGATACATTTGGTATGCACTTAATGAGCGTAATAAACTGATCCATTGTATGTTTTCAAAAGGCTTAGCTTCTTCACTAACAATTAATGTTTCAGAGCGAATATCTAATATGCGCGATGTCATATCAGCACGTTCAATCATTAGTCCAAGACGAATAAAGGTATAACCTAAATCATGGTTAATGGTTGCATCTAAAGCACCAAATATTTGGTGTGCTGCATCGATAATAGCTTTTAAATAAGCAAATCTTCCTCGCTTAGTTAAGCCCTCGTTTTGATTGTCTTTTACATAATAATATAAGGTATTTATTTCTTCCCAGATATCTCTTGGAATAACGTCTCGAATAGTGCGAGCGCTCTCTCTAGCCGAAATAATAGAATTTAGAATAGAAGAATAATTATCCTTTCCAACTAACAAGTAGCGTAATGCTTTGGTTTCTGAAAAATCTGTATGTGTTTCTAGGTAAGATTCTCGTGCGCCAATAATGTCGACTAAGGGCTCCCAACCAGTACTTACCCCTTTAGGTAAGTCCATCATCAACATATTATTCACGTTAATTAAGCGAGCAACATTTTCTGCGCGTTCAATGTAGCGAGACATCCAATATAAAGTTTCACCGACTCTTGATAACATATTATTTAGCCTCCTCGTCTACAATCCATGTGTCTTTACTACCACCACCTTGTGATGAATTTACGACTAATGACCCTTTCACCATAGCAACACGAGTTAAGCCACCTGTCGTTACTTGAGTGTCTTTACCTGAAGATAAAACAAAAGGTCTTAAATCGGCATGACGACCACCCGGTGTAACGCCATCTTCTTCTAATGTCGGAACCGTTGATAAATCTAATGTTGGTTGAGCTACCCAGTTACGAGGGTCTGCTTTTATTTGTGCAATAGTTGCTTGTTGTTCTTTTTTAGTGGATTTAGGGCCAATCAATAACCCATAACCACCCGATTCATTCGCAGGTTTAACGACTAATTTATCGATATTTTTGATCACGTGATCACATTCTTTTGGGTCAAGACATTTAAAAGTAGGCACGTTTGCTAATTTTGCTTCTTCGCCTAAGTAATATTTAATCATCTCAGGAACATAAGCATAAACAACTTTGTCATCTGCAACACCAGCACCTGGAGCATTAACCAAGGCAACATTGCCTTTAGACCAAGCACGCATTAACCCTGGAACACCTAGTTGGGAATCAGGTAAAAAGGCTTCTGGATCTAAAAATAAGTCATCTATTCGGCGATAAATAACATCAACACGTTGTAAACCTGTGATTGTTCTCATGTATACGCAATCATCTTTCTCTACAACGAGATCGCGGCCTTCAACCAATTCACAACCCATCTCTTGGGCAAGATAACAATGTTCAAAATAAGCTGAGTTAAAGACACCAGGTGTTAATACCACGACTTCAGGTTTATCTTGAGGACGAGGTGACATTGCAGCCAGCATATCAAATAATTGTGAAGGGTAATCGTCAACAGGTAAAATTGAGACTTGTTCAAATAGTTCAGGAAATACACGCTTCATTACTGAGCGATTTTCAAGCATATAAGATACACCTGAAGGAACACGTAGATTATCTTCCAACACATACATGGTGCCGCTGCCGTCTCGCACTAAATCTGAACCACAAATATGTGCCCAAATTTTATTAGGGGGATTGATACCCACACACTGCTGGCGAAAGTTAACAGACTTTTCTAATAAGCCTTTTGGGAATACACCATCTTTAATAATTTTTTGGTCGTGATATAGATCATCAATAAACAGGTTTAATGCTTCAGTTCGTTGTTTTAAACCAACTTCTATACCTTGCCATTCTTTTTTACCAATAGTACGAGGGATGATATCAAAAGGCCAAGCCCTATCAATCATGTTGCCTTCATTATAAACGGTGAAGCTAATCCCCATCTCTTTAATGGCTAAATCGGCAACTGCCCGAGCTTTTTTTAACTCTTCAGCTGATAAATTAGAAAAAAACTGAGCTAACTGTTTTCCGTGTGGTCTGACATTTCCTTTAGCGTCAATCAATTCATCAAAAAATCCATTTGTTTGGTACGCTTTCCAATCAATTTCCATACACTTCCCACCTTTTTATTAACTCATTTTAATATGTCGTCGTATAAATCAAATTACTCTAATCGAAGCATGTCCACCGCCACATCTAATACTTGAGAACCGCCGCCAAAGACTACACCTTTAAGTGGAGTAACATCTGAGAAGTCTCGCCCTACAGCTAAAGTAATATGTTGCTCAGTCGGTAAAACATTGTTTGTTGGGTCAAAGTCAACCCAACCGTAATTAGGCACAAAAATAGCAAACCAAGCATGTGTTGCATCTGCGCCTTCTAACTTTACTTCACCTTCTGGTGGTAGTGTTTCGATATATCCACTGACATACCTTCCTGCTAAACCAATACTTCTTACACAAGCTAACGCAAAATGTGCAAAGTCTTGGCAAACGCCCCTTTTTTGTGCAAAGACAATGCTTAAAGGGGTGCTAATTGTAGTAAAACCAGGATCATAGTGAAAATCATGAAAAATTCGTGCCATTAAATCTGTACAGCCTTCAATCAAGTTCATTTCTGGCGTAAAAGACTCAAGAGCATAATCTTGTATGCCTTTTTCTAAAGGTGTTAATTGGGAAGGTAATACAAATTCAGAGACTTTTAAAAGAGCTCGTGTTTCAGGTTCTACTAGTAAATCTCGAGCATTTTCCCAAGGTAAATCAACACTATCTAAATCTATACTCTGTTTAACTAATAGTTCTACCTCACTCACCATAGTGACGGTAAGTTTTTTATGCTGTTTGGCTATCTCAAAGACTGTAACTTTGTTATCAAAATAATCAGTATATTCACGTAAATAACTTGTTGATGGTGCGATTTCAATATAACTGCTGTGGCATATTTGTTTATGGTTGGTTTTGGGTGTTAGGCGTGCTTGGTTTTGGCACAAGCTAACAAAGTCAGCGTACTTATAAGTAGTTGTATGTTTTATTTTATATTTCACGATTGAGCTTGCTCAATATTGGTCCAATTCAATTTATTAGCCGTTTGTGTATGGGAAAAGTACTGCAGTAATAATACATCACAAAAGGTATCTAAGTTACTACGAATATGGTGATTAAATTCAACTAATTGTTGACGTTTTGCCTCCGTACTTTTTTGTAAATAATCTCTCTCTGTTACATAACAAGTTGTTTTAGAAAGTAAAATGGCTTTTTCATGAGCAGCAATAACACCCGGTCTTCGTTTAGTGGGAAGATGCTGACACAAGAGACTAATTTGTTCTAATTGAAATAACAGTGAACGAGGATATTCAGCATCTAATAATAACAGTTCAAGACCTGTTCCTATGCTTTGATGCATTCGATAGCGGCGCTTATGTGTGACTAAACTTACCTGGCAAGTGAGTACTGATTCTAATAAACCTATTTCCGCAGATTCTTCTAGCTCTTCAGTCAATAAGGCAGCGCTTAATGATGTTATTTGTAAACTGCGTTCGATCCGGTGACCCATTTCTAGAAGGAACCATCCGTTACTGTTAGGCATACAGTCTGCAATTGATCCATTAAAAGCCATAATAGCGCCTATTATTTTATCTAGGCTACTTTGTAATGTGCGTGATGTCTTATTCGCCGTACTCATTTTTAAAGCGTTAATTTGAACACCAATGTCATCAAGAATACGTCGACTATCGTAAGATAATAATTCTTGAACTTGAACAGCGGCGTTCGACAAATATTTCAATGTATTAATGATACTGCCAGCACATTGTTCATCGCCTAATAGTTCGAAGGCCATGTTTTTTGCTTGTTCTAAACTACAGTCTTGCAATACCAAATCTTGTTCAACATAAGGATAAACAATATGTTGTGTGCGTATTGCTGTATATAGTCTGGTAACTATCGTTTGTCGCATTACATCTGAATAAATAGATAATTCTGTGCATCTATCGATAAAAACACGCAAAACACGGACTGTGTTTTCACATCGCTCTAAGTAACGACCTAACCAAAAAAGATGTTCAGCTGTACGGCTAGAAATAACACCTTCTAATAAGGTAACATCTCTTCTTTTTCGAACAGGTGTTACAGCATGGGGTTCAACTATGCCAACTTTTCCATCTATTTTGATCCAAGTATCTTTTATCCCACCAGAAATACTAGGGTAATGATTATTATCAATCGAGAAACACAATGCTGATGGTAATACATTTACTCCGTGCTCTGTAGTTAAGGCATAACATCTGAAAACTATGGGTTTAGCGACCAGCTTGTTAGCTTCCCAAAAAGGTGCGCTACTGAAAACAGGTTTATCTTGGAAATAAAACTGTTCAGGACTTTTATGAATCGCTAATTTTATGTCTTCAGCGTCAGTGATCCCATCTAATTTAAAAGTAGGGTCTTGATGACTCATTAATTCAAGAGTGTTCCAGTCTAATGAATCAGCATCTTTTACATCATGGTAAGCGCGCTGTCCTAATAGTAGAGGTTCTTGCAGTAGACTTTGTGATAATTTATCTAGGTTAAATTGCACAGCAGGTGAAGACAGTATTCCGCTGCCAAAAGGGTTTAATACTTTAACGTTGTCTTCTCTAACAGCTTGTAATAAGCCAGGAATACCATGTAATGAATATTCAGTTTGTTCTAATGAATCAATACCACTATCAGGTAACCAACGGAGAATAACATTAACTTTTCCTAACCCCTGTAATGATTTTAAACATACTTCACCATCTCTAACAGTTAAATCAGCGCTTTGTACTAAAGTGTAGCCGAGGTAAGTTGAGAGGAATGCATGTTCGTTATAATTAGGATCATCTATGCCTTGCGTTAGAATAACAATACGCGGATCATCCATATAATGCGTATATTCATTAATAGTTTCTTGAAACGCACGTAAAAACTTCTTAATTTGTTGGACGTTACATTCAGCAAACTCTTCAGCCATTACACGGCGAGCTATAATGCGACTTTTTAATAATACGCCTAAACCTAAAGGGCATTGGCAATGATCCGCTAATACTTTAAATTCGCCAGTAGGTGTTCGGTATATATCAACGGCAGTAAAAAATAACTTTAATTCGTTACTTGGCAGACTAAAGCCTTCTCTAAGATAATTTTTATCTTTGAATAACTGTTGTGCCGGAATAGAGCCATCAACAAGTAATTTTTGTTCGCCGTAGATATCCTGCTGAATTTTATTTAATAAAGTTGTTCTTTGTTTAATACCTGCTTCAATTGAATTCCAATCATCTTTAGATAACATAAAAGGTAACGGGTCAAATTGGCATTGTTGATTACTTTCATACTTGATATTGCCGTTTTGTAATAATTGATTAATTTCAATTGCTCGGCTATTAATATCTTCGGCAGTTAAGTTAGATAAACGATTAAATAAAGCATCCCAATGGTCAGGGTTTAAGCCACTATGGTTAACTAACTCATCATGTTTATGAGGGTTGTTAAGGTATAAGGATAACCATTCAGGCAAAGTAGTATCATTAATATACAAGCTGAACATACTCCATTTTTGAGTAAATAATTGTCATTATAAGGTATAGATGAGGGGAACAATAAGATCATTCCACTTTAAATAATTATAAAGTGAAATGATCTTGTAATTACTACTTATTTAAAGGCTGGCTGTCGACGTAAATCCAGAGTATTAGGATAATCTTGGTTAATATTTTCTTCTTCAGGAACAACAAACTCACTAACGCCAGCATTTTCAAAGCTATGTACAACTGCCGATGGTGTCCAGCTTGGTTCGTCTGAACTTAATAATGAAGGTGTATGACCATGTTCCCAGAAGCGAGCAACTCTTCTTCCCTCTGCTTCAAAAGCATTAACAGGTAAAGTTTCAGGATTGCGACCTCCAGCATGGCTTACGTGATAAACAAAACCACCTAAAGATCTGCCTTCCCATGTATCAATTAAATCAAAAGTAAGGGGAGCATGAACACCAATGGTTGGATGTAATGCTGTTGGTGGCTGCCAAGCACGATAACGGATACCTGCAACCATCTCATCTTTGGCTTTACCTTTAACCGGCTTAAGTGGAACGCGACGGCCATTACAGGTGACAATATATCGATCACTCATTGTACCTTGTACTTTAATTTGTACTCGCTCTAATGATGAATCAACATAACGGGCTGTACCTGTACCAGTAGCTTCTTCACCTAGTACATGCCAAGGTTCAATAGCGGTTCTAAGTTCTAAGGTCACATTATCAAGTTCACGGGTACCACATACTGGGAATCTAAATTCAAAGAAAGGATTTAACCAATTTAATTGAAAACCAAAACCTGATTGTTGTAAATCACGACAGACTTCAGCTAAATCATTTTCAACGTATTGTGGTAATAAGAATTTATCATGTAATTCTGTTCCCCAGCGCACTAAAGGTTTGTGATAAGGCTTTTTCCAGAACCAAGCGAGTAAAGTACGTAGTAATAACATTTGTACTAAGCTCATTTGTTCATGAGGAGGCATTTCAAAACCCCTAAATTCAACTATCCCTAAACGACCAGTGGCTGAATCGGGAGAATATAACTTATCAATACAGAATTCAGCACGATGCGTATTACCCGTTAAATCAACTAATAAATTACGCAGTAATCGGTCAACTAACCAAGGTTCTGGTACTTCACCTTGAGGCATATGTGAAAAAGCAATTTCTAACTCATATAATATTTCATCACGGGCTTCATCAACACGAGGTGCTTGGCTTGTTGGGCCAATAAATAAACCAGAAAATAGATAAGATAATCCTGGGTGATGTTGCCAATAAGTAATGAAACTTCTTAGAATATCTGGTCGACGTAAAAATGGACTTTGTTCAGGAGTTTCACCACCTAAAGTTACATGGTTACCGCCACCTGTACCTGTATGTCGACCATCAGCCATAAATTTGTCAGTACCTAAACGCGCTTGTTTAGCTAAACCATATAAGGTTGTCGTTCTATCAACTAGCTGATCCCAAGATATAGAAGGATGAATATTTACTTCGATAACACCTGGATCTGGCGTTACTGCATATTTTTCAACTCGACTATCTTTAGGTGGAGTGTAACCTTCAATAACAACAGGTATTGATAATTCTTTAGCTACGCTTTCAACAGCAGTTAAAATCGCTAAATAATGCTCAAAGTGACTGGTTGGCGGCATGAATACATATAAACGACCTTCTCTTACTTCAAGCACAAGAGCGGTTTTAATCATCTCTGTGCCAATAAATCCTTTTTTAGTTTTCTTTACTTTGGCAAAAGCATCAGGGATATCAAAGGGGTCACGATCAATAATATTATCAGACCATTGCAAGCTATCTAAAGGTAAGCGATAGCCTAATGGGGACTCTCCTGGTAATAAGAAACAGTAACCACGCTTAAATTCCCATTTACAAGACTGCCAGCAATGCTTGCCATCATTCCAGTGTAAAGGGAGAGCATAACCAATAGGTTTTTCTATGCCTTGTTCCATTTTTGCTAATAAACCTTTACGGCTCATTGCATCTAATAACTCAGGTTGTTTTGGGCCAACTTCGGTTGGTAAAGAGGCTTCTTGCCATAAATGATAGAGAATATCTTCATAAGCTGTCGTAAGGGCTTCTTTTCCTAACCCTAATGCCGCCGTTAGTTTCTCGGCAAAATCCTTGGTATTTGTATGATCTAATTTATAGTCTTTATTTGGATCAGCTAACAAGGCAGAGTCTTTCCAGAGCGCCACGCCATCTTTACGCCAGTAACAACCATATTGCCAACGGGGTAAAGATTCACCTGGATACCACTTACCTTGGCCGTAATGAGTAAATCCGCCTTTAGTGTAGACTTTGTTCATTTCTAAAAATAAATTATGAGCTAAGATTCTTTTTTCTTCACCATCGGCATCCGTATTCCACTGCGGGTGTTCCATATCATCTATAGAGATGAATGTTGGCTCTCCGCCCATGGTTAAATGAATACCTTCTTCGGTATACACTTTATCAACCTGTTGACCTAAACGATTTATCGATGTCCATTGTGTTTCTGAATAAGGTTTAGTTACGCGAGGATCTTCATGAACACGTGTTACTTTGTTATAAAAACTAAATTCAGATTCACAATCATCTATGCCACCTGTAACCGGTGCAGCAGAGCTTGGCTCTGGAGTACAAGCTAATGGAATATGTCCTTCACCCGCAAATAGGCCAGAGGTAGGATCAAGTCCAATCCAACCTGCGCCAGGTATGTAAACTTCAGTCCAAGCATGTAGATCGGTGAAATCTTCTTCAGGGCCACTTGGTCCATCTAATGATTTTTGATCTGAGGTTAACTGCACTAAATAACCAGAAACAAATCGTGAGGCTAAGCCTAAATGACGGAACAATTGAACTAATAACCAAGCAGAGTCACGACACGAGCCTGTTTTTTTGTTTAACGTTTCATTAGGTGTTTGTACGCCAGGTTCTAAGCGAATACCGTAACCGACTAATTCATATATCACCTTATTAACAGCAACTAAAAAATCAACGCTTCGTATTGGCTTTTCAGGTTTTAAAGATTCTATTAATTCTAGAAGTTTAGGACTAGCTTTACGTTTTTTTAAATAAGGAGTTAGTTCAGATTTTGACACTTTGTCATAAACAAATGGAAACTCTTCAGCATATTCTTCTAAAAAGAAATCAAAGGGATTAATGACCGTCATTTCGGCGACTAAATCAACAGTAAAGCTAAACTCTGTTGTTGATTCGTTAAATACAACTCGGGCCTGGTAATTACCAAATGGGTCTTGTTGCCAATTAATATAATGATCTTCAGGTGTGATTTTTAAAGAATAACTTTTAATTTTGGTGCGGCTATGAGGAGCAGGACGTAAACGAAATATATGCGGCCCCATATTTACAGAACGGTCATATTTATATTCGGTATGGTGCGAAATACCTACAGTAATTGTCATCGACTAATTCCCCTTTGATGGTATGCCTACATGAATAACATGAAAATGCTATTGAGTGTGAATTTTTGCAAGATTTATTCCAGTTATATAAACGTAATAAAACAAACACTTTAATCACAAAACATCTGTAAATAATCGGTTTAAGAGTGCTCTATTATAAACAGGCAATAATAAAATAATAAATAATAGCCTCAATGGTGCAGAAAGATGCACTAAAATAGCACTTTTCCTGAATTTTATAATTTAATTATCGACTTATAAAAAATAAATAAACCTATACAGATATTTAAAAAATAGTTAACAATAAAGCAGCGATTAAGCTCAGTAACAATGCTATAATATAAGCATACTTCGAATACTTTCTGCTCATGAAAGTGATTCATTATTACACACAAATAAAAGCGCCTCTGCTTTCATTCACTTAAGCGCTTTTTAATAGCTAACTCAATCTACCTAATAGGATATTTCCGCATGCAAAAGCTAACAAATGTTGGTGAAAACTTAGTTAATGATATTTCGTCGCGTTATGGTTTAAGCCGCGATGCTGTTCTACATATGTTAGTTTCAGTGAATAACGGTGGCTGTTCGATGGCACAATTTAACTGTCCTGAATTAGGTGGCTCGGGTCAATGGATGCGAGGCGGTATGACCATGGTAGGTGATATGTTTAATAATGGGTTAAAAACAACGGTCGATAACCTTTGTAATGAACTCGCCAATATATTATCTAATAACCAAGTATTCCCTGTTGTTGCAGCTGGTACCCCGGGTAGTAATCAATGGTGGCCAATGGATTTAGGTAGCCCTTCTAGTAGCGGTTCACAAAATAATACCCGTTATGCCGTGTTCCCTAATAGACTAGCTGTTGAGTTAAATGGACAAGTTTCTATTTATGACACACTAGACCACAATATTGGTGGTGTTAGTCAACAACAAGGGGGCAACGACTCTCTTACATTTAACAGTCAATGGGGAACTATTAGTGTTCAGAATCTACCTTTAGTTTCTGGAGCATCTCCAGCCCCACAAACTAATTTTGCTCAAACAGTTCAAGAACCGCAACCTACGCAAGCGCCTGTTCAGAATTTTGAGCAAACAAATGAAACAACTAACTCACAATATAATACGGCGAATCAAATGATAGATATTATCAAAAAATTAGCTGAATTACGTGATGTAGGTGTGTTAACAGAGAGTGAATTTAATATCAAAAAAGCAGAACTATTGAAGTAAGGCTAAATTCTAAAATAGCCCTTTATTATCTAAATAAAGGGTAATACATTTATATTTAAAGTAAGAGTTCCTTATCAACGTGGTATTAAATTAACTATGAAAACATTTCAATGTACTTGCACAGACAAACCTATTTTGTTTTTTGAAAGTAATCAATGTCTTAATTGTGCTAAAACAGTAGGCATTGATGATAGTTTTGATCGAGTAGAACCGTATGAACAGGACGCTAAAACAGGTTTGTTTTATAAAGCACTTCAACCGGAAATACAGTACAGAAAATGTGATAATAACGAGCATTTTAATGCTTGTAATGGCATGGTTAACTTAACAACTTTTATACCCGATCCTGCGAATGAAGAAGAAGTATTATGTTTTGGTTGTCGTTTTAACGAAACGGTACCTGATTTAAGTATTGTTGAGCATATTCCTTTATGGAAAAAGATGGAGGCCGCCAAACGCCGTGCTTTATATACACTAAAAGCATTACCTATCCCGCTGCAAAATAATACTGAAAATACTGAGACAGGCTTAAGTTTTGATTTTATAACCGACCGAGATGTTAACGATCATTTTGTTAGTCCATTAACAGGGTATGAAGCTGTTTTAACTGGCCATAACTGTGGGCATATCACTATTAACTTAGCTGAGGCAGACGATGTTTCTCGTTCACAAACAAAACATGCAATGGGCGAACGTTACCGTACGTTACTTGGGCATTTTCGTCATGAATTAGGGCATTATTATTTTGATCTGATCATTATGCCGACACCAGAAAAGCAAGCCTTATGTAAACAATATTTTGGCGATGACCAACTAGATTACCAAGAAGCCTTAGATAAGCATTACAAAAATGGTGCACCTGAAAACTGGCGAGATACTTTCATTAGTGAATACGCGACTATGCATCCTTATGAAGACTGGGCAGAAACGTGGGCGCATTATATGCACATCATTGATACTCTAGAAACTGCACAAAATTTCTCAATTACAGGTTCAACGTCTGTTATTGCAGAAGATGCAGAAGAAGATATTGAAGAGTTTGGTGAACTGAATTTACCTCAAGATACTTCTTATTTTTTAAGACAGAGAGACTTTAATAATATTTTAGATACTTGGATGGATTTTTCGGTGATGCTTAATGCATTAAATAGAAGTATGGGTTTAGCAGATGCCTATCCGTTTGTATTAACTCAAGCCGTGCGCACTAAGCTTACTTTCGTGCATTATGCCATACACAATAAACTTCACTTATTACCAAAGATCGCACCAACAGAAAAAAAGAAAGAAAAAATTAGTAAAAAATAAACAACATAACCTCAACACTCGTTGAGGTTATTTGATAAAAATCACATCGTGTTAGTACAATATCAATAGATATAATCATATGGCTTCATATATTTAAAAGTTGCCATCTAACAGTCGGCTATTTAATATTGAGGCCGCTAAAATTTAGAGATATAAATATATTATGCCAGAACTACCAGAAGTAGAGGTCTGCAGGCAAGGTGTAGAGCCTCATGTATTAAACCAGAATGTTAGCGACGTCATTGTCCGAAATGCGAAAATGCGTTGGCCAATTACACCTACCATTGCGGAAATTTGTGGTGAAAAGGTTATTTCTGTTAAACGCCGCGCTAAATACTTACTACTAGAAACATCTAAAGGCACATTAATGCTGCATTTAGGCATGTCAGGTACTATTAGGGTTATAGATAAAAATACCCCTGTTATTAAACACGATCATTTTGATTTGGTTTTTGAAAATGGCTTAGCATTGAGACTCAATGACCCTCGACGTTTTGGCTCTGTATTATGGATAACGGAAGATATTAACCAACATCCGTTAATTAACAAACTTGGACCTGAACCTTTATCTTCAGACTTCACTGATGATTGCTTATATGAAAAGTCTCGCAGCAAAACCTCGCCAATAAAAACATTTCTTATGAACAACCATATTGTTGTGGGGGTTGGTAATATTTACGCGAATGAAAGCTTGTTTAAAGCGGGCATTGATCCAAAAAAACTAGCCGGAAAAATATCAAAAAGACGCTACCTTGAATTAACAAAACATATTAAACAAACGTTAGCTCATGCAATAGAACAGGGTGGAACAACGTTGAAAGATTTTACTCAGGCAGATGGTAAACCTGGATATTTCGCGCAAGAGCTTTTGGTGTACGGAAGAGGCGGTAAACCTTGTTTTATCTGTAAAGAAACCTTAAAAGAAATAAAGCAAGCAGGCAGAGCAACAGTGTTTTGTCCAAAGTGCCAAAAAAACTAAGCCTTGGTATAACAATAATATTCAATTACTTTATTAAAACAGATAATTTTTTATAAAAGATGAAGTTATACCAAGTTGTTAATTTTATTATTTAAATTGGTATAACTATCGAGAATATTTGTTGGTGTTAAGATTTTAGCTTTTTGTCTAAAGCCTCTTTAACGATGGGGTGAACAAAACTCGTTACATCGCCATTATGTAAAGATACTTCTTTAACTATGGTTGAAGAGATAAAGGTATTTTCTGCCGATGGCGTTAAAAACACTGACTCTAAGTTAGGCGATAATTGTCGATTTACGCTAGCTAATTGAAACTCATATTCAAAATCTGATACTGCACGTAAACCACGCACTAATACCGCAGCATTTTGCTGTTTAGCTAAATCAACCAACAATCCTGAAAATCCAACAACAGTAACGTTAGGTAAATGTTGGATAACGTTTTTAATTAACTCAACGCGCTCAGCTAAATCAAAACAAGGCTTTTTACTTGGGTTTGATGCAACAGCAACTACAACTTCAGAAAATAAATTACTCGCACGCGTGATTAAATCGGTGTGACCGTTTGTTACTGGATCAAATGTTCCAGGATATATAGCTTTTATAGTCATAGAATAATCTACTTTAAGGATATTGGGAGCTATTGTAAGGGGAATAGCCTTAAATTCAAAAGACAATTGATAATGGATTTTTTAGAAAAAATTTAAATATAAAGTAATTACTCGAAAAACTTCCATCCTTGTCGTATTTGGTAGTAATATAGGTAGATCAGTTTTAGAGAATTTATAAACCAAAAGTGAGATAAATGAAAACTCGTGATAAAATAATTCAGGCTAGCATCGCTTTATTTAACGAACATGGCGAAAGAAATGTTACCACGAATCATATCGCGGCTGATCTCGGCATAAGTCCAGGGAATCTCTACTACCATTTCCGTAATAAAGAAGACATTATTCTGTCTATATATGAAGAATATGCTCGAACACTTTTATTAGAAAGCATGCCCGAAGTATCGCCCGAAGTTAAACCACTAGATTCTATTATTCTGTACATGGATATGGTATTTCAAGCGATGATGAAGTTCCGCTTCTTCTACAGTAACTTACCTGTTTTACTGGCAAAGAACCCGTTATTACATGTTAAATTTGTTGAAGTGCAAACTGTGATTGGCGATAGAGTTAGCCAGCTTTTAATTTCATTAAAAGGCGCAGGCATGATGGAATTTGATGATGCTGACTTAGCTGACATCGTAAGTATTCTACGTATCGTAAACACTTTCTGGTTAAGCTTTTACCAAACTCAAAATAACGACGTTGAAATCAACGATTCTGTATTCTATCAAGGCGTATTGAAGATTTTAGTGATTATTCATCCATATATTAGCGACTCAGCTAAAGATGAATTTTTAGCGGCACGTACTATGTACCGTAAACGTTTAGAAGCTAGCTTGTCTGAAACTGCCTAGAACATACATTGTAAACTGAAAAAGCTGTTTTAAACGTTATCGTGGTTTTGAAACAGCTTAATTTTTCCGATATTGAAAAATTAATTTACGCAATGTATTCACAATCCGTACGTGATTGTTTACGTTCTAGTTAATTTATATCCACTGATCAAACGAGTATTCAAATCAGCACTTATTCGCTAGTGTAACCCGTTAGTAATAAATCCCATTCATTTGCTTGCCAATGTAGCGCTTCTAGCTTGTTTTTTTCTTTATTAAATGAGCGTAATAATCGGCTCATATTTTCTTCTTTCCAATTTGATGAACCTGTTTTTATTTCACCTTGATCAAAATCGATAAGCCAAACTTTGTTTTGGTCATCAATCAAAATATTATGAATGTTCAAATCGTGATGATAAACATCGTGATCATGAAAAGCTTTTATCGTTTTACCTATGTTATGCCATAAATCTGCGTTCACTGATTGCTTAATCAATAACGAAATCAAGTCTTGCGCATTGCAAACACGTTCAGTAAGAATGTCGGCTTTATAAAACAAACCACTTTTTATAACACGGCAAGCAATAGGCTTGGGTGCAGGTAAATCTAACGCACGTAATTGGTTTAATAGTTCAAACTCTTTTGTGGCGCGCGTATTGTCATTACTTGAAAATAAATAAGAATCTTTATTAAATTTACCAATAAGACCACCACGGTAATAATGTTTTAGTACCCACTGCTTATTATCAACTTCAATAAACCAAGTTGTACCTCGGCCTTGTGCGGTGCCAACAACCTGATTATTGCTTTGCCAGTAGTGACTATCGAGTAAGTCTTGTGAAAAATTTTCTATTTCATTGTCATCAAAAAGACAGAATATAGTGTTGTTTTCAAAAACTTTTTTGCTACAGGGTTTTACAATTGTTGAAGGGTTCAAGATAATAGACCAATTATATGCGTTTAATCTCTCTATTGTGGTGAATCATCTATGCTGGGTCAATTAGCAGCGCCAAAAAATTTATGTGTTTTGCATTTATCGGGTATCGGTGATGTATGTAATGTAGTTGCCGCTGTTCAAAGTATACAAAAACAATGGCCTCATACTCAAATCACTTGGGTCTGCGGTAAAGTCGAAGCGAGTTTACTTAAAGGCTTAGAGAAAATAGAAATTATTGCTTTTGATCAGTCAGCAGGACTAAGTGGTTATAGCGATTTTCGTGCACACATGAAAGGTCAAACCTTTGAGATATTGCTGAATATGCAAGCTACTGTACGTGCAAACTTAGTTAGCTTTTTTATTCCCGCAAAAACTAAAATAGGCTTTGATATAAAACGTGCGAAAGCAGGTCAATGGATATTCACCAAATATAAAACTCAACCACAGCCTAACACTCACTTGATTGATGATTTTATGGGATTCACCCAAGTATTAGGTTTAACGGTTAGCGAACCTATTTGGAATATACCCGTACCTGAAAGTGATGAACAATGGGCGCATGAAACCTTATTTTCAACAAATCAAAAACCTATCGCTGTTATTAGCTTAGCGTCAAAAAAATCTGAGCGTAATTGGCATGTTGAAGGTTATGCGCAAACGGCTGATTATTTAGATCAATTAGGATTTCGTGTAGTGCTTTGTGGTGGCTCAACCGCAATGGTCATTCAATTAGCTGAGTATATTTGTCGGCAGAGCGAAGCCAGTATTCTTAACCTAGTCGACAAAACCTCACTTAAACAATTGTTAGCCATGTTAAAGCTTGCTCACATTACTATTGCTCCAGATACGGGGCCTGCGCATATGTCGGTTACCGTAGGCACGCCTGTTGTCGGTTTATATGCCCACAGTAATCCACGTAAAGTCGGACCTTACTTATATCAAAAGTATGTAGCTAGTTGTTACGATGAAGTGATTGAAGAGCAAAAAGGTAAACCATACAGTCAACTGCCTTGGGGCGTTCGAGCGAAAGGACGTGACCTGATGGATAGAGTGACTGTCGAGCAAGTTAAAAGTCAAATTAACTTGGTGGTTGAAGACTTCTATTCTATTTAATTTAGCATTAAAGATAAGCCTGAATACGAACATAAATTGAAATCTACGTCTTAAGGTTTCAATTCAGGCGATCTATTAATTAAGTAATCTATTCAAATGAGCAAGTGACCGATCACTAGCTCCTTGGTTTTGTAGCACAACGTTATACGCATTTTCACCCAGAATTTGCTGTTTATGGTTATCTTCTAGAAGTTCTGTTACTGCCTGAACTAGCTCGCTTTCATTATCAATACCCTGAAGTTGTACTATGCCTTTAGCTTCAGTTAGCTGCTGCATAACCTCTGTAAAGTTACTCATATTAGCGCCAACGATAACGGGCTTTTTAAATAAGGCAGGTTCTAAAGGATTGTGCCCGCCAATATGACTAAAGCTTCCGCCCATAGTTACAACCGTAGCTAATGCACACATAGGCATTAACTCACCTAAAGTATCTAATACCCAAACATCAGTTGTTGTATTTACTTGTGTGTTTTCACTGCGATTACACGTAATAAAATCTGCATTTATAGCCATTTGAGCTACATCAGCAAAGCGTTCAGGATGTCTAGGAACAATAACGAGTAGTAAGTCTGGATACTGTTGATGCAGAGGTTGAAAGGCTTTTAAAATAATATCTTCATCGCCAGGATGTGTACTCGCTACCACCCATAATTTTCGCTCACCTTCTACAAACTGTGCTAACTCCACTTGTTTACTGGTAATACTTGGTGTGATTGAAATATCAAACTTCAAGTTGCCTGAAAGTTCACAGGCAAGCGCTTCACCGCCTAATTCTGTGAAGTTGTCTTGGTTTATTTGGCTTTGTGTCAATATTTGATCAAAAGCTTGTAAGCTCGGTGAAATTAACCAAGCCAGCTTTTTGTAACTCTTCATAGAATTTGTTGATAAACGACCGTTTACTAGCAATAACTTGATGTGACTATTATGACATTGCGCGATCAAGTTAGGCCATAGCTCAGTTTCCATAAACACCATAGCTTTAGGTTTTAGGCGTGATAAAAACAGCCAAGTACAAATAAATGAATCTATAGGTAAGTAGCAATGCTGAACTCTGTTTGAAAATAACTTTTCGACTTGTGCAGAACCTGTAGGCGTGAAAGTCGTGACGGTAATGGGTGTCACTGGCTGGTTAATTAATAGTTTTTCTATAAAAGCTTTAAGAGCGATAATTTCACCAACACTGGCTGCATGGATAACAATGCCATTTTTACTTAATTTTTTATCAATAAAGCCGAGGCGTTCAAATAAACGTTGACGGTATTCTGGATGATTTTTAGATCGAACCACTAATACGAGTAGCAATACGGGAAGTAAGATAAAGAATAAAACGCGATAGAAGAGTAAAGATAAAAAGTATTTCACAAATATTCTCTTTGATAGAAGTGGGCAATCTAAACTTGAGATAATACAGCTTATCCCTAGATCAGGTTTAGTATACCTAATTACACTACTAATTTAATCGTTTAAATAAGCCACTGGCGACAAAAGTTTACAGTGCAGCTTTAAGCTGAGCTCGGCTAAACTTTCTTTTTGTGCGCTATAGCGTACAATGTTTTAATCGGCTAGTTTGTAATTATTCAACACCTAGCTAAATTTAAGCTAAGACATTAGCCCTATACATTCACTATTAACTTTAAAGCAAGTGGAGCGTTAAATATTATGCGTACATCGCCTTTTTATACACACATTAACAGTCAAATCGAACAGGTAAAAACTGACGGTTTATATAAAGCTGAACGAATAATAACAACGGCTCAGCAGCCTTCTATTTCAGTAGTTAGTGGCGAGAAAGTTATTAATTTTTGTGCGAATAATTATTTAGGTTTAGCTAATCATCCTGAGCTTATTGCCGCAGCAAAAGAAGGCTTAGATGAACATGGTTTTGGTATGGCGTCGGTACGCTTTATTTGCGGCACGCAAGATATTCATAAAACGCTTGAGCAAAAACTAAGTGAATTTTTAGGCATGGAAGATACGATTTTATATTCGTCTTGCTTCGATGCTAACGCAGGTTTATTTGAAACCTTATTGGGTCCTGAAGACGCTATTATTAGCGATGCATTAAATCATGCATCAATCATTGATGGTGTACGTTTATGTAAAGCCAAGCGCTTTAGATACGCGAATAATAATGCACAAGAATTAGAGCAATGTTTAAAAGATGCAGATGCTGCTGGCGCGCGATTTAAATTGATCGCTACAGACGGTGTATTTTCAATGGACGGTGTTATCGCAAATTTAAAAGCTGTGTGTGATTTAGCTGATAAATACAATGCATTAGTGATGGTTGATGATTCACATGCTGTAGGCTTTGTCGGTGAACAAGGTCGAGGCAGTCATGAGTTTTGTCACGTAATGGGTCGGGTTGATATTATTACAGGCACATTAGGTAAGGCTATGGGCGGCGCTTCAGGCGGTTACACTTCAGGTAAAAAAGAAGTGGTTGATTGGTTACGTCAACGCTCACGTCCGTACTTATTTTCTAACTCGTTAGCGCCAGCTATTGTTAATGCGTCAATTAAAGTGATTGAGTTATTAAAAGATGGTGATGCTTTACGTAAGCAACTGATTGAAAATGCTCAATACTTTAGAACAGAAATGGAAGCCGCAGGTTTTACTTGTGGTGGTGCTGATCATGCCATTATTCCTGTGATGTTAGGTGATGCTAGTGTTGCGACTGAAATGGCTAATAAGTTACTTGAAGAAGGCATTTATGTGATTGGTTTTTCATTTCCTGTTGTGCCAAAAGGCCAAGCGCGTATTCGTACGCAAATCTCAGCTGCACACACCAAAGAACAATTAGACCATGCTATTCAAGCCTTTATTCGTATTGGTCAATCAATGAATATTATTAAGTAAGGCTGAGCTAACCATGAAATCATTAATTAAGTTAAAAGCAGAACCTGGTATTTGGATGGGCGATAGCCCTAAACCCGAAATGGGTCACAATGATTTACTCATTAAAATCAACAAAACTGCCATTTGTGGAACCGACATTCATATTTATAACTGGGATGAATGGTCACAAAAAACTATACCTGTACCTATGGTTGTTGGTCATGAATATGCTGGCGAAGTGGTAGGTATAGGTCAAGAAGTTAAAGGCTTTAGCATGGGTGATAGAGTTTCAGGTGAAGGCCATATAACGTGTGGTCATTGTCGGAATTGTCGTGGTGGTAGAACACATTTATGCCGAAATACTGTTGGTGTAGGTGTTAATCGCTCAGGCTCGTTTGCTGAGTATTTAGTGATACCTGCTTATAATGCTTTTAAATTACCTGACGAAATATCTGACGATTTAGCTGCAATTTTTGACCCGTTTGGTAACGCTGTTCATACAGCATTATCTTTTGATTTAGTGGGTGAAGATGTATTAATTACAGGCGCAGGTCCTATCGGCATTATGGCTGCAGCAGTAGCTAAACATGTTGGTGCACGTCATGTTGTGGTAACAGATGTAAATCCTTACCGATTAGACTTAGCCTTGAAAATGGGTGCTACTCGCGCAGTTGATGTAAGTAAAACTAAGTTAACGGATGTGATGTCAGAATTAGGCATGAGCGAAGGCTTTGATGTAGGCATGGAAATGTCTGGCGTGCCAACGGCTTTCACCGATATGTTGAATAACATGAACAACGGTGGAAAAATCGCTATGTTAGGTATTCCTGGTACCGATATGGCAATTGATTGGAGCAAAGTTATCTTTAAAGGACTTACTATTAAAGGTATTTATGGTCGCGAAATGTTTGAAACTTGGTACAAAATGGCGAGTCTGATCCAATCAGGTTTAGATCTGTCTCCTATTATTACTCACCATTATTCTATTGATGAATTTCAACAAGGTTTTGATGTGATGAGATCGGGTTTATCAGGCAAGGTTATTCTAGACTGGAATTAATCTCTTCAAAAAGCCTAAAGTGAAAGCTTTAGGCGACATATCTTTAAACAACTCTCTAAATAATTTTCTAAACAACTTCTCAAAAAATGATATTATTCTTCTAGACGAATGAGTTAATGCATTTAGCTTAACTACAATATATTTAGTTTTTACGAGAAGGTGAGATACGTGTCAGACAGTACAACGAATTTTAAGCACATGCAGATAAGTGAATTACACCCAACGTTAGCCGAAAAAACTTACGTCGTTGTTGATATTCGAGATCCTAACTCTTTCAAAAGCGGACATATCCCAGGCGCCATTGAATTAACCAACGAAAGCCTTTCCGATTTTATGCGCGAAGCTGATCTTGATGCACCTGTTGTTGTTTGTTGTTACCACGGTCATTCAAGCCAACAAGCTGCTCAATACTTAATAAGCCAAGACTTTACTGATGTATATTCATTAGATGGTGGTTTTACTCAATGGCAACTAGAGCACCCGAGTGACGTTAGCACTTCATGAGTAATACCGAAACATCGATAGCACTAGAAGCTTTTGTAGATATTAAACATCACAATATAGCCTTATTGTTTTGTAATTTCCTGATCAGCCAAAGAATTCCCGCTAAAGTTGTGCCTGAAGATAATACTTTTGTTATTTTTTGCGATGTTAACCAAAGAGATAAAGCTAAAGCTATTTTTGAAGATTTTATCAAACAACCTCATCATCCTAAGTATCAGCAAGCAGCTTGGAATAATGGTGAAGTCGCTGAAATACAAAATGATGGACCTTCAATACTCACGCAATTTAAAGATCAATTTTTCCGTCATGCTGGCGTTGTTACTTTAGTTATATTTGCTATTTGTTGGTTGGTATTTCTATTAAGTTTAGTTGGTTGGGGGAACACGATATTTAATGAAATTAGCTTTTTCCCACAATTAACATTTGATCATTTATTAGAACATCCGTACCGACTGCTTGGTCCTGCGTTTTTCCATTTTTCATGGATGCACATTGTTTTTAATACTATGTGGTGGTGGCAAATAGGTGGAGCGATAGAACGCACTTTAGGGAAATGGGCGTTAGTTAACTTATTTCTTGTTTCAGCAATCATCTCTAACTTCGGTCAATTTATTGTATCGGGTCCAAATTTTGGTGGTTTGTCTGGCGTTGTTTATGCCTTATTTGGCTATGTATGGTGGTACGGTTGGTTAGCGCCAGAAAAAGGCTTAACTATTTCAAAACCTATTGTCGGCTTTTTGCTGTTCTTTATGTTGTTGGGCTTTGCTGATGTATTACCTGTAAATATGGCAAATACTGCACATCTATTAGGTTTAGTATCAGGTTGTGGACTAGCTTGGTTTAGAATTAAAGTGTCGAAACAATAAAAATCTGAGGGATTAAACACTCAGTAAAGTTAAGTGATTAAAATAGAAGAAGGGCGATATGTAAACATATCGCCCTTCTTTTTTATTTGAGCCAAGCTAACCAAAATCAGCTCTATCAGAAGTTAGTTTATTCGCTTAACCATTGAGTAAATAAAAGCTTTTTAATTAAGGTTCCACCTGTTTCTCTTTGTAAAAGAGCTTTTACCTTGTCTTCACATAAGCGCTGAATTTCATGTCGACCGTTGATAGATTTAATCTTTGATTCAGGTTGCTGACCAATAATCGTAATTATAGCGTCACGTAATAAAGGTGCATGATGTTCCACTATTTCGAAATTTGATGAACTTTCAATCATCAATTCAACGCTAATTCTTACGTAGCCCATTTTCTTTTTAACGGCGCTATAGTTCGTAATTATTGAAGGTTCAAAACCGAAATATGCATAGTCAGCCGCTTTAATAGAAGAAAAGGGAAGTAAGCAGCAAAGGGCTATTATTAGCTTTTTCATTTTAAATCTCTCTCGAATTCAGGTAATAAATACAATCTATTACAGTATAGATTAACCTGTTTTTCCAGTTTATACCAAGTTGATCAAGGTATTATTTAATTGCTATGAATAGCATTTGGTTGAGTTGTTTGAAGAAAAGACTAATCTACAAAAAGCAAAATATTCTAATTGAACATTTAGGATAATTTTGAGGCGATGGTTTTTCCTTAATTTCTCATCTAAATCGGTTGAGCTATTAGGCGTGAAGGTGTAAATCCTGATATGATTCAGTGTCTTTAATTCACTATTTTTTACTATGAAGCTTCATTCACATTTATTTCCCGTTATGCTCCAAACACTATGGTCGAGTTCAGTTAACCCTGACAATGATTCTGTACATGAAGGTTTGCGCGATTGGCTATTTGCTACAGGCTCTTTAACTGCGCGTTTGAAAACTCATTGCACTGAGTTTCGTGTTGAAGTTTTAGGGCAAGAAATTATTGCGTGTAGCGAGCTTGAAGCTAACGATGATATAAGCGCTGGCGAGCAAGTATTGGTGCGAGAGGTGTTGTTGTATTGTGATAACAAACCACAAGTATTTGCACGTAGTTTATTACCCTTGAAAAGTTTAACAGGTGAAGAACAAAGCTTAGCAAAATTAGGTGAACAACCTCTAGGGCAAGTGCTGTTTAATCATCCTGATTTGATCCGAAAAGGCATTGAAGTGGCGTGCTTTAAGCAATCAAGTGCGCTATTTACTTTAATTAAGCAGTTAGACTTGCCAACAACATCGGTTTGGGGACGACGTTCTGTTTTTGTTTTAAATAATAAACCTATTATGGTGGCTGAGGTCTTTTTACCTGAGTCTTTTGCTTATGAGTTGATTTCAGAAACTCGTACTGCTCAACCACTTGAATAGAATTGATCACTCAAGACTTAATTTTACCTATTACTCTGTACAAACAACCAAATAGAAATTAATTATGAATGCATTTAAAGCTAAGTGGCAGGCCATTGTTTCGATTACTCGTATCGACAAACCTATTGGTACCTATTTATTGTTATGGCCAACGTATTGGGCGTTATGGATAGCTCAAGAAGGTATGCCAAGCTACCACTTGCTTGTAGTATTTACTTTAGGCGTATTTATTATGCGTAGCGCGGGTTGTGTAATAAATGATTTTGCCGACAGAAAAGTTGATGGCCAAGTAAAGCGCACTGAAAATCGACCTTTAGTGACGGGCGCATTAAGTGTTACTGAAGCACTCACCTTATTTTCCTTTCTAATCATTAATGCCTTAATTCTTGTTTTAACCTTGCAACCTTATACCATTATGTTGTCTTTTGTGGCGGTATTCCTCGCCATTATTTACCCCTTTATGAAACGAATTACTCACTTGCCTCAAGTGATTTTAGGTGCTGCCTTTAGCTGGGGAATGATTATGGCTTTTGCGGAATCTACAGGTGAAGTGCCATTAATTGCTTGGTTATTATTTATTGCGAATTTATGTTGGACGGTGGCTTACGACACCATGTACGCCATGGTTGATAGAGACGACGACCTAAAAATAGGTGTTAAATCTACGGCTATTTTATTTGGCGATTATGATAAGCGTATTATCTTATTCTTACAGTTAATTACCTTAGGTTTATTACTAACGGTAGGTGACATACTGGCGTTTGGTTGGCCTTATCAACTGTGCATAGTGATATGCGCAGGATTATTTACCTACCAACAATTCTTAATTGTAAACAGAGAACGTGATAAGTGCTTTAAAGCTTTTTTACATAATCACTTTGTGGGACTGATTGTTTTCTTAGGTATATTTATAGAGTACTTATAAGTTAATCCTGTCTCGGTATTTAGAGAAACAAAAAAGGGGATTCATTTCGAAATCCCCTAGGTATAAGTTTTATAATCTACTGTACAAATTCAAAATAAAATCACTTTAAACAAATACTTTCTATCTTGAAATACTCTGCTGCACTTCAATATCTGTTAGGTTGAGAATAATATCTCTTTAACGGCGTTAATGCCTCAGTAGGAATAAGTTTTCCATCGTCGTTATTACCTATATATCCAAGCTTTTGCATGCTAGCAATAAGTAAAGACTGGGCTTTTTTGTCGATAAACTCAGGTGCAGAAATATTATTTAATACACATAAACGTTTAGCAATCGAAACAACATTATCTTCAAATGTCGCTTTATCGATAGGCGATAAACGATAAATCAATGAACAGATAATCGCCAAGCGTTGTATGGTCTCGTCAATACATTCAGCCAGCAGTCTTGATTTAGAACGCTGATTATTTACTTCTAGTAATGCCCAAGTACCGCTCTCGCTTTGTTCTGCAATATTGAGTTCAGCTAATACGTTTAATGACGCTTCAATGTTCACCGCCATGTCTTGTGCAGAACCCCATAAAAATAGTTCTGATTTGATCAAAGATAATAGCGGTTGAATTTTCTCAATAACCGCTGAAGTCGATATGTTTGAGTTACATTCTAGAACGCGACATAACAAGGCATGCAATACATATGTATGCAGAATGTTATTGCGGTAATAGCGCATTTCAAGCGCGTCAGATTCATCTAAAGAAATAATGGTACCGAAGCTATCTTCATTCACTGTTACTTTATTTAACGCGATGACATCGGCTAATAATTCTGCGCCTGAATCTATTGGAACTGTTAGTTGAGAGCTATAAGGTGCGGCGCGCTGCAACATTAGAAAGAAGTCTAGCTGTGACTCTAGCTCTACTTTTGAAAGAGCTTTGTTATCGGTTGCATGTAAAATAAGCGCAACCAATGAAGCTCCATTTAGAGCGGCACATTGGTTAATGTTAGTCATCACTTTCTCAGCTAATAAATTAACTGTAGGCGTTAACCATTTAGGTTTTTGTGGATCAATTGGATTAATTGATTGTTTCCAATCGGGCACTTCATCCGTTAAAAATTTATTAATATTAATAGGTTCGCCAAAGTTTACATAACCTTTACCGTAGTTACGTAAATTTTTAATGGCTTTGAATACACCTAAGAATGACTCACTTTTCTTTTCGCTACCGCTGAGCTCTTTATGATAAGTACCCACTTCCATTACATGCTCGTAGCCAATATACACAGGCACTAAGGTGAGAGGTCTGTCTATGCCACGCAACAAACTTTGTATGGTCATGGCTAACATGCCCGTTTTAGGTGGAAGCAATCTACCTGTACGGCTTCGGCCACCTTCTGAGTAATATTTTACTGAGTAGCCACGTTCAAATAACAAACCTAAATATTCTCTGAAAATAGTTGAATACAGTCTGTTACCTCTAAAGCTACGGCGAATGAAAAATGCGCCAGCTTTCCTGAAAATAGGTCCTGCAGGCCAAAAGTTAAGATTAATACCTGCAGCAATACGAGGTGTTACTAAGCCTTCTTGGGCAATAATATAAGTCAGTAATAAGTAATCCATATGGCTACGATGACAAGGTACATAAATTATCTCATGACCTTCTTGTGCTAAATTTCGTACCGTATTGGCGTTACTCACTTCAATGCTTTTGTATAAACGTTTCCATAGCCACGTTAGTACACGAGAACCAACGCTGATCATCGACTCTCGATAATCGCCTGCAATTTCGTCCATCATAGCTAAAGCTTGTTTTTTCACTTCAGCTTCAGGAAGGTTTTTGCTTTTTACTTCGTCAGCAATAATTTTTTTGATAGCAGGATTGGCAAACATCGCGGTAAACATTTGCTTGCGATGCATTAATCGTGGACCTGTAACAGAGATGGTTTGACGATAAAAGTGGAATCTAGCGATACGAATAAGTTTATGAGCGGTGGCTTCGTTACTGCCGTGCTTGTCTTCCATGTATCTAAAAGACATAGGTTCACTGAAGCGAGCTAAGGTATCTCGCCCCGTAAATAACACGATAAATATTTTGCGCAGCCAAGTTGGGGCTTCTTCGTCAGCTATTACCGTGCCCACGTTCGCGGTGTTCTTTTCTTTGGTCGGCGTACGTCCCCAAGTAATGTTAACTGGGATCATTTGTGCATCTAAATCTGAATCTAGTTCATGCTCAGTTAAAATATCTAAGCCTTTGTCAATTGCGTTCGTTGTGCCTTTCTCTCTCCAGGGTAATACAGAAGAGGTTTTTTCTAAGAAGAAAACGCGAGGAAAGTTTTTACCATTAATAGTGACTTTTTTTAATGGATTAGGCAGATTTAACTTTTTACAGGCTTGCTGCAATGCAATAACATCACTGGATGATTGGTATCTCACTACATAAAAAATAGGTTGTTCTTGATTGATATTACTTCCATCGCTGAAGTTATCTGGAATAACTTTACATTTTACGAATAATTTTAATGGGAGTTTCAATAAGTAGTGGTATAACGAACGTAGTGCTGACATCTTGTGTACTCAGTATTTTAGCGCAGTGATATTTTATCACTATCTTGTATTTTTGTCTTAAAAAAGTCGTATTATGCGACTTAACGCTGATAAACGCATCGCCTATTTATATTATAAAGTTAAGTGAAGGAATTCATGAAAAAAATCGCAGTTTTTGTTGATATACAAAATATCTACTACACTACAAGAGATGCTTACAAAAGGCAGTTCAATTATCGTAAGTTTTGGGAACAGTTAAGTTACCAAGGTGATATTGTTATCGCTAATGCTTACGCTATTCAACGCAATGATGATCAACAACATAAATTTCAAAAAGCCCTTAAACACATCGGTTTTAATGTAAAACTTAAGCCTTTTATTCAACGCAGCGATGGTTCTGCAAAAGGTGATTGGGATGTGGGTATAACTATCGATATTATGAAAACTGCCGCTGAAGTAGATATTGTGGTGTTGTTATCAGGTGATGGTGACTTCGATATGTTATTAACTGAAATAGCCGCAACACATCAGGTAGAAACTCAGGTTTATGGGGTACCGTCATTAACCGCTAACTCCTTAATAAATGCAGCCTCTACCTATCACGAAATTAAAGAAAACTTATTACAGTAATATGACACTTTTAACACAGTAATTTACCGAGTATTATCTTGCAAAGACCTGATCTATCAAGTATTTTATATTGTTCATAATAATAAAGAGAGTGAATCTAAATGTCGTCAGTTGATACCATCTATAAAGTAATTTTATATCCATTCATTACAGAATCTATTGCAAGTTTAAAAGCGATGACCAATTTGTCTGGTTCTTCGGGTGATATTTTTATGGACAGTGTTGATGACTTTCGCTTTAAAGGTTATGCGGTTTGTTCAGATGTAACGGGTCATCTTGATGGTGTTATTATGATGCATCACTACCCAGAAACAGCTATTGCTATTGGTAATTCTGTTTGTGAAAACATGTTTGATGAAAAATACGAATACACTGAAATTAATGATGAATTAAGTAATGCCTTGGCTGAATGGGGCAACACTATTGTTGGACGTTCTACTGATTTACATGGTCGTTATAGCTTAGATTACAAATTCTCAAGCCCTTACTTTGTAAACAATGTTGATGATATGTCTAAATATCTCAAAGATGTTAGAGAAGTGGTTACTGTACCTATTACGATTGAAGGTGTAGGTCGTTACTATTTCAATCTGTTAGTACGTAGTGTTAACTATCAATCTGCAGGCATCAAACGTGAAGAAAGTACGGGTGTAGCGAATACTCACACTAAAGATTTACCAACCGATGCAAGCATATTATTGGTTGATGACAGCTCGATGATACGCAAAGCATTAAAAAGAATGTTAGGTAAATTAGGTTATAACAATATTCTTGAAGCTGATGATGGCTCAACTGCTGTTGAAATGGTTAAAGAGCACAATCCAGACTTTATGTTTATGGATGTTGTTATGGGCGAAATGAATGGTAATCATGCCTTACAAGCTATTAGAGCTGCAGGTCATAATGTGCCTGTTGTTATGTTGTCATCAGTTACAGATCAAACTTTGATTAAAGAATGTGAAGGTTATGGTATTTCAGGTTTCATTTTTAAACCAATACAAGCCGATAACGGCACAGAAATTATTAAAAACTATTTGAAAATCGCTTAATAAAAACAGCATAAATCAAAGTAGATTAATCATAAGGCTAGCTAAGGTTAGCCTTTTTTATGTTTGTAACTTTATTGAATGCGCTGTTTAGCTGAGAGTAGATTGAGCTTAAATAAACGCATGTGATAACGAATTCCGTGACTAAGAAGTAGGGCGTTATAATAAAAGGAGTTTAAATAGACTGATGTTACGCATATATTTTATCATCTGTTTGTGTCTGATAGGGAGCTCGGTATTCGCGAGCAACGTTTACAAATATAAAGACAGTAACGGCAATTGGGTTTTTAGCGATCAACCTCCACTTACTGATGTGAAAGTAGAAGAAACACAATATGCAGACGTCGAGAAAAAGGTATCGCCTGTTAAAACCTACATATTGAATGATGGTGGAATGCATGAGATCTTGGCTGAAAATACTTTATATGTGCCCATAGAAATAGAATTAACTTTTACAGAAAGCCAAAAAAGATTCCGTCATGTAATTTGGGGGAAATCCAAAAAAATTCTTTATTCAAATACTAATGAAGTTCCACAATTTACTTATCGTTGGATCATGGGTGATCCCGCAGCTAAGATTGATAATTATTTATATAAACCACCTTTTTCGTCGGGTTTATCTAAACAAGTCACTCAAGGGTTTAACGGTCAATTTTCTCATAACAAACCCCCTAATAATTTTGCTGTTGATATTGCTTTACCTATAGGTACGTATATTACAGCAGCGCGTGCTGGAACCGTAATTGATGTGAAAGATGATTATCATATGGGTGGGCAGACAGCTTATTTTTTAGATAAAGCCAACCGAGTGATGGTATTACATTCTGACAGCAGTTATGCCTTGTATGGTCATATTCTGCTAGGAACTGCGACAGTTAAAGTAGGTGATGAAGTGGCTGTGGGCGATACTTTAGCGAGGTCAGGTTCTTCTGGCTTTTCAACAGGACCTCATCTGCACTTCATTATTTATAGAAATTCAGGATTTAGCACTGAATCAATCTCTTTTGGTTTTGAATCGAATGGTAAAAAGGTAACGCCTAAGCGTGGCATGAAGCTGCAATCTTTATAGCTAAAACCGTGAGCTTTTTAGTTTATAAAACGTTAGTCAGGGCAATACCAAGACCAAGTGTTTGCTGCGAATGATTATAATCGATTAAACTTTCGCCATAGCCATTGGTATATTGTAAATAACCGCGTAATTTCCCCCAAAGTGGGAAAGTTAATCCGAGTTCCATGCCACCATTGTGGGTGACAAAATTCTCACGGCCAATAAAAGTAAACTCGTACACATCCCATTTATACACAGTGGCTACATGAAAATATCCCATAAAGTCACTAATGTCTGGATTATCATCACCTTCAGGATCTAAGAAAAACTCTTTGTCGCTTTCTGGTAAACGCCACCAAGGTTGAAAGGAAAAGGTAAAGTTGTCTTTTTCATAGAGGAAGTTTACATAAGCTCTGTTCCAGCTACGTGATAAACCCTGAGTTCTTCCATTTGATTGATGCTCTATACCTACAGCAAAACCGGTATTACCTTCGAAAAGAGTTAAATCGAGTGGCGCGTAGTAAAACAACTCAGGTTGATAGTTAGTTTCCCTAAAAGGTTTGGAAATACCATCTGAATAAACTTGCCACCACGACTGTAATGTGAAACCAAAGAATATACCGTCGTAAGGTGTAAATATACTTTGTTTGTTTAGCGGTACTTTGATACTGATTTGAAACTTAGCTTCGGTATTTGTTAGGCTCTCGCTCCAGTCATTACTTTCTGCATAAACTTCTCGGTTTACCTTGTTAGTATAATTAACAGGTAAGATATAATTCATCTTGTGAGGTGTTATTACATAAGGGTCAAATGCGTTACGTTTTTCACTGATATTTCTTTTCGCTAAACGACCTTTTGGTGCTGCTTTTTTCGGGATGATTTCTTGTGGAGTAAGAGCGACGTCTTCAATAGCACATGCCTCTTTAATTTGCTCGTAAGTTAAGGCTATTTGAGAATTTTTAATGGTATCTAAAATACACTTATCACCCACCTCTTCAGCTTGTGCAAAACCAGGAAAAAACAGTAAAGCTAATAAAGACAGGGCGATACTTGTTTTTATTGATATTACAGCTGAATGATAAAATTGTATTAATGAATGAGGCATAGAGTGTATGAAACATTTCTCAGTAGAACGATTGCCTCTATTGTAGTTGATGCTTAACGACTATGAAAGCAGCTATCGCGACATTAGAATTTTAAAGGTTTTACGTAAATCTTTTTTATCTTCACGTCCGTACTTTATTAAAATATCGTCTTTACCATCATTATTTATATCGTTAGTGATGAGCATGTCACCTTGTTTAGGTAATTGAGTTTTATGTTTTATTGATTTTTTAGCGAATAAACGTTTGTTGTTTGTACCGAGATAGATTTTGAGAGTATCGTCATCATCAGACAATACTAAATCTTGCAAATTATCAGCATTTACATCTAACAGAGTTACTACTGGGCTGCCACTTGTACCTGAGCTTAGGCTAAAGTTCAGCTCCACTTCTTTAGTCACTTTATTATCTTTATTGAAGTGAGATTGTTCATCCATATAAAACAGATGAACATCTTGATCAATACTGCCTGAAAGCAAAGCACCAATAATTTGCGATAAACCAATATCAAAGCCAGCAACGAGGATCTCATCTTTGTTATCGTTATTAATATCAACAAACTGGATATCTGTTAGCGTACCTTCTGCTTTAATTGCGCTATCAGCTTCGGTTAGAAAACTCAGGTGATTATTTGTATTTCTACCAAGGTAAATTTCATAATCGTTGGTTTTACTTAATACACCTTCACTTTGTGTAAATCGCACCACCATGTCAGTAATATTGTCGTTATTAATATCTTTAAGTTGTTCTATTTTTCGGTAATGTAATTCACTTTGATCGGGTTTCTCACCGTTTACATCCAAGGTATTCCACCAGTCTAAGCTCGTGATCATTTTGTTTACAGCAAGGTAGTTGGGAGTAGGGCTGATACTTGAGTCTTTTTGCTGAAGAAAATAAGTAAACTTGCCTTTGTTGATGTAGATAACATCAGCTAAACCATCGAAGTTCACATCTTCAAAATAGGGCTTTATATGAAAGTATTCCATAACTTCTGGGGTAAATAACGACTCTACTTTGATAGGTAAACTTGATGTTGTAAAGCCTTGCTCTGATTGTATTAATACATGAGCGTTATTGAAATCCGCTAGGTAAATGTCGTCATAATTATCGTTATTTAAGCGAGTAAGAAAGTCGCCCTTGATAAGATATTGTTTATTGTTGCCCATCGCGATAGATGAAACGGTTTGTACTTTTTTAAAAGATGCCTGACTATCGATAAGTTGACTATTTAAGATGAAAACACTGTCGCTCGACAGAAAGTAGAGTGTTTGAAGTTGCTTTACCGATGAAGATGAAATATCAAAACTATAGAAGTCATTGGGTAAAAGAGTTTTATATGCCTCGCTATATTTACCTTCTTCATTAAGAGCATAAACCAATAACCAATGTTTACTTTCATCATCTAACGCAAAAGTGACAAGTTCTTTGCCTGCATTTTCTAATAAATCTACAGGGTATAAAGAATGAGTTAGTACAAAAGGTGTAACGATCTCTGATTCATCAAAGTAGCTATTTTTACTGTGGCTAGAAGCACTAAATATTAATGATATGAATAAACCTAGGCGTAACATCATGGTAAAAGACAAAGGGTTTTTACAGTTCAATAGCATTTTATTTAACCTGAATTTGAAATAGTAGATAAGAGGTTTTCTGATAAATAACATTGTTTATATTAAACGTTGTTTTTATAACATACTCAACTACCTATCCCGAGTTTAGATTATTTAGTTTGATGGGTGAAAAGATAATTATACCAAACGGACTAATTTATTGCTCACTTAGCGAGAATTTAAAGGCTTAGAGGCACAGGTTCATAGTTCCATACTGAACCTAAGCACCTACATCCATGTAGGCGAGGCATTGATTGAAGAGAATGGTTATTCTCGGTAACTGCTCCTGCGTTACCCTAATGTCCTACATCCATGTAGGAACCTTGTCAAAATCAATAACGCGGCATATGAGCCTTTAAATTCTCGCCCTTCGGGAGCTCATTAGCAAACTGATAACATCACAAAATTAAAGAAATATAGAATAACTATGTTTAATCAATTTTGCTTGGTCTAAGCTTGCTAATGTAGCTCTAAGTTGCTCAATAAATTAATTCGTTTGGTATTAGTTGCAAAATAAGACATAAAAAAAGCATTCGTTATAGCGAATGCTTTATAGGTACTAGTCTGGCTGGATCTTATAGCTGTCTATATAATTACTTATATAAGAGGCGTAACCGTACTTAACACTTATTAGTAATAACCTTGTTCCTAATTTTTTTGACGTTTATTGACAAAGACTAAACCAATCATCGACATAAATAAAAGTATTGAGCTTGGTTCTGGAACGGCTGTTTGGATTTGTGATTCGCCGTAAATGAACTGAGCTATTTCAATATCGTCATTCGTTAAGCCTGTGACAGGTTTGTAACTAGCTCCCATAACTGCACTACTTTTGTCTGAGTGTTTAATACCTATGGCATGTCCAATTTCATGAAGCGCAACAGAAAAAACATTGATATAACCATTAATACTCCAACTATCACCCGTATCAAAGTGTATGTCTCCTCCTGTATAGCCTGCAGGATAATAACCGTGTGCTAGTTCACCATTTGTACCATCAAAATAATGACCTGCAAGGCGAATATCTGCACTTGGTGTTCCGCCAAAGCGTTCGCCTCCGTCAGGTACCATATTAAAGGTAATGTCGGCAATATCCGACCACATACTAAAAGCACGTGCTATTTCGTCAACATAACCGTCAGGCATAAAGTTTGATAAGGCTGTTGTGCTGCAATCGTCAGGCTCGTAAAACCCTTCACATGAAATATCATCAGCCATTAAGCTCCATGTCACTTCACCACCGGATGTGCCTACTGTCGAATCTCCCCATTTAGATCCTGAAAATATACCAGCTTGACTCGAAAAAGTTAACAAGAGAGCGGCTGTGATTGAAAGCGATTTAATTAATGTTATATAGTTTTTCATCATTATTATTCTTAATATTATTCGTTTTATTAAGCTTAGGCTTTCTATATAATTGCGCAATTACTTCTGCAAAATTAGTGGTGTATTTATTTCATTTCATTGAAATATAAGGGAATTGTCTTTTTGTTTCGAAGCTATTTTGAAGCCGTTATGAAGAGAAAGAAGAGGTGTTTTATAACGAGTTAACATTGCATTAATAACGGGTAAACAATCAAGATCAATTAGCTAACAAGTCCATAACGAGGGAGAGTTGAGTTTTTAGGTTTATTTTATCAATAAGGGTGAGTTAACGCAGCGAAGATTATCTTTTTATAGACATCAAATAATCAAAATTAAGGCGAACTCGCTTCAATTTCTTCATGTAGGGGTAAATGAATCGTAAACGTTGTCCCTATACCTTCTTCGCTTGCCACTTTTATTGTACCGTGATGCTTTTCAATAATTCCAAAAGATACAGAAAGCCCTAAACCTGTGCCAACACCTACAGCTTTAGTGGTAAAAAATGGGTCGAATATTTTCTTTCTTACTTCACTTGGCATACCTTTGCCATTATCGCTGACTTCAATCACTATCCAGCCTTTACCCTGTGCTTCTTTGGTATATGTTTTTATGATCAACAAGCCTTCTTCATCACATGCATGAGAGGCATTTATGAAAAGGTTCATCAGTACTTGGTGAATTTCACCAGAATGGCAAGCTATTAAAGGTATTGGAGTAAAATATTTCTCTACTTCCATATTATATTTTAATTCGTTCCATACAACTTTTATCGACTCTTCAATAATATCGTTAATCTGGCAAGGTTTCATTTCAAGCTCGCCAGCGTGAGTCACCTTTTTCAAGTTAGAAACAATTGCACTGACTCGGTTTAAACCTTTGATGGTATCGCCAAGCAGACCTTTTAGGTCACCTTTAACAAAGTCTATATCTTCTTCTTTTCTGAGGATTTGGTATTGAGTGTGAAGTTCGTTTTTGTCTAATGTATCAACATTCGAAATAACCATATCGTCGAGCTTAACGAACGATTCAACATATTCAGCTAATGTTGTTAGATTACTTAATGAGAAGCCAATAGGATTGTTAATTTCATGAGCAACGCCAGCAGCAAGTTGACCAATAGAAGCCATTTTTTCAGATTGCACTAATTGATCTTGAGCTTCCTGTAATGCATGAACTGTTGTTTGTAATTGAACAATATTGTCGTACAAACTTCGAGTTTTATCATCGAGAAATTTCTCTGCCTTTTTACGCGCCATACGTTCTCTTTCATAGGCTACTTTGTAAGGGTTGCTATCTGGCAATGTCTAATCCTTGAACTTGATAATAAGTTTGCAGCGATCTTTACCTGAATGCATACACTCAGGATGCGAAATGCTGATGTCTTCATCAAACTTTTTAGCTGCACCATAAATCAAACCAATACTGGTATGACAAAGCTTACGCTTAGAGCTGTAATACATAATCAAATCAGTACCTTCTCCATCTTCGTATTCAAATTTAGGTAAATAAGCGTTAGGGTGAACACGTTTTACTTCTACATGAATAACACTGTCTATTTGTAGTAAAAATTCTCGTAACGAATCGATATTAGAAATATCTGTAGGACAACCCTCGTAAAGAGATGTAAACAAATATTGACCAAAAGCTTGTATAAGTTGTTCCGGCTCTATACCTGTTTTTTCTGATAGCGCGACTACCATGTTTATTAATTCACTGTCTTCGTATTGTTCACCACTGGTATAAATACCTTGGGAAGCGGGTTCTGTTCTTTCCAACAGTTCATTCCATTGTTCCATACCCATTTTATCGATAATCATGTCTGAAAAAGCTGTAAAAATTGAACCTTGCATCGTAAGTCTCCTAGGCGATAAATAGCGTTACTTTAGTATTGTGTGTTCTTTCATATTCTTTTAACTTATCTATCATGATAGAGTTAATTTCTTGACCAGCTTTTAGCATGACATTGCCATTTTGTAAGATTAAATCTTCTAATAATTTGTCACCTGGTTTTAAGGCTTCAACACCAATACTGAACTCCATTTCACTGTCATCAGATTCACGGTTACCGAGTAAATCAATAAATGTATTTAAAATGTTACGGTCATACCAAATGCCAGCACGTTCTTTCATCCAAGCATATGCATTTGTGATCGACATTCTTTTTTCGTTAGTTTTGCCGGCAATTAAAAAATCAAAATCTTTAACAATTCTTATAATGCGTGCACCAACAGGTATATCATCTCCTGAAAGATGTTTAGGTAAACCTGTTCCATCAATATTTTCGTTTTGATGCAGTATGTTATCGGTTAATGGAGCAAAGCGTTTTACCTTACCTACAATTTCAGCGCCAATCATAGGGTGAGTAACTAGTAAATCGTCGAGTTTACCTGAGCCTAATGTACTTTCTTGTAGTAAGTCATCAGAAAGACCGACTGTGCCTATCTCATGTAACAGAGCGCAGAGGTAAATACGTCGACAGTTTATATCATCTAATCCAAGGCTTTTTGCTACGGTTTTACATTGAATTGCAATACGTTTTGAATGACCTGCACTGAAGCCAGTACGATATTCAATCGTGGCAGACATCATATCTAAAACATCAAAAAATAATTCTTTTTGAGTTTGCAGCGTATTTTTTAGCTTCTTTGTGCTGGCTTGCAAGGCTTTAGTTCTTTGGGCTACCTTTAATTCTAAAGATTGATTAAATATCTCAAGTTCTTTGTTTGCTTTTGCTACTTCTTCATTCAGTCTTTTAGCTTCTTTTTTGAGAAGGTAATGTTCTGAGGCTTTTTCTAGCGTTAGCTTTAAGTCTTGATTGTTCCAGGGTTTGCTAATGTAAGTGTAAACGCCGCCATCATTGATGGCTTTTACCGTTGAATCCATGTCGCTATAGCCAGTGAGTAATAAACGGATAGCATTAGGGATTATATCTCTGGCATGAGCTAAAAATTCCGCACCATCCATTTTAGGCATTCGCATGTCAGACATAATAATATCAACATGGTTTTCGTTTAGGTAAGCAATAGCTTCACAACCTTTACTGAAGGTTATAATTTCGTAGTTGTTACGTAATAATCTTTTTAGCGCGTTGATTATATCTTCTTCATCATCAAGCAGTAATAGCTTTAATGACGAGTTTTCAGGGAGTGTTTCTTTTTGTTGTTTATCGATCATGGCTTCAGTCATCACTTCTCACTGAATGTTAATCTTTTTTACTAAATAGCAAGGCAAAACCGGTAAAGTCATTACAATTTATCGCTTTGCTAAACCAATAACCTTGTAACCTATTACATCCCATTTGAGTGAGTGCAGTGGCTTGGTGTTCTTCTTCAACAAATTCAGCCACAATTTCGAGGGATAAGGTGGTAGCTGTTGCGATAATATTATTCAATGCTGTGGCTTTTTCTAAGCTTGTATTCATACCTTTAATGAAGCACCCATCTATTTTTACAACATCGATAGGTAATTCGCATAAATATTCGTAAGAAGCGTAGCCAGTACCAAAATCGTCGATAGCTATCTTTATGCCTAAACTTCGTAATGTAATCAGTTGTTCGCGAGTTTCTTGAAAGCTTTTAACAACACTTGTTTCTGTTATTTCTAGCTCTAAAGATGAAGCAGTGATCTGATATAGCGCTAGCTTCTCAATAATAATTTGTGTCAACTTAGGATTGCCTAATTGGCTGGCAAACAAGTTAATACTCATGGTTATATCTTTAAATAATGCTGGTTCAGCCGACATATAACTAAAGGCTTGATCTAAAATCATAGCTAACAAATCATCAGCTAAATTATAGCGTTCTATATATGGTAAGAATTTGTCAGGTGTTAAGAATCCAAGCTCAGGATGGATCCAGCGTATCAATGCTTCACAACCGGTGACTTTATTAACACTAAGGTCAATTTGTGGCTGATAATGTAAGCTTAACTCGTTGTTCTTTATCGCACTTTGCAATTCACTAATAAGCTTGGCATTGTTAAACCATTTATCTTCTTGCTGAGGAGGACAAAAGACTATTTCTTGTTTATCGTCTACTAAGGTATGCATGTACTTAATATTACGTTCAAGGTTTGCTGTTAGATCAGTTTTCCAATCATTTATTGATGTAATACCAACGAAACCAGAAATTTCAATTTCTTTCTCATCTATACCTATGGGAGTTGAAATAACTCGCAATAATGCATTGGCGTCTTTACTTAAACTGCCTTCATTTTGAAAGACGATAGCGAAAATATCACTTTCTACCCGTGTCATTATATGTTCTGGAAACATCATACTTAAGCGTCTAGCGATAACTTTGAGTACTTTGTTGCCTGCTTTATAGCTATAGGTTTCATTGACGGCAGAAAAATTTTGAAGATTCAGCAAAGCCACACAAGCTCCGTTAAATTCATTCAAACCTAAATGTTTAATTTGTTCTTTAAACATTTTTAATGTGGGAATTAACGTTAATGTATCGTGATTACGCTTGGACTCATGTTCTTTGATAGTATCTTGCATGAATGATCGTAACTGATCATTTTTCCAAGGTTTACATAGAAATTTACTGATAGAACCATCATTTAACGCTTTTGAAAAACCTTCCATATCGGCTTGCCCAGATAGCATGACATTTAAAATGTCAGGATAAAGGCTATGTACCTGAGTTAAGAACTCACTGCCGTTTACCTCAGGCATACGATAATCAGAGATCACTACATCAATTTGATTGTTTTCTAAAATAATCAAAGCTTCTGCAGCGGATTGGGCTTCATGTACGGTAGAAAAGTCGTGTCTTAAAACTCGTTTTAATGCTTTGGTTACAGATTTTTCGTCATCAACTAAAAGAATTTCATAATGCATATTTGTTCCTGTAAGTAACTTAATTGTAGAACAAAAAAATAATATTCAACAAGGTCATATTAACTGTAGTCGAAGTTAAATATTATGCCATTAAGCGAGAAAAATATTTTATTATGAAAGGAAAAGGTAGGAACTTTTATATTTTAAACGTTGTTTTTATATGTGAGCATTAAACCAGCAGGATGTTTAAATTCTGCTGATTATATTTGATTAGTTTGATCAGGTAGGAAGAGTTTAGATTATTTCTACGATCTGTTTACCAGTAAAACCACCATCGAGTTGGTGATGTAAGGCTTGAGTGATCGCTTCAGCATTGAAACTCACGTGTGCTATTTTGGGTACGGTTATGTCACCATTATCTATACTTTCAAGCAACTGATTATTCATAAAGCTCATACGTTGTTGCGCACATAAACTGTTAGCTAGCCAAGCTCCGCCTAAGGATACAATACTAATGTTTGGTGCTTTTCGGAACATTAATTCAGGTGTTAAAATAGGTAATGATTTCAAACAAGCAATACGACCACAAAAACGCATCAGTTCAATATTTCTTAGGGTTGAGTCGCCACCTATTGTATCTATAACGGCATCAAACCCTTGAGGACCAAGCGCTGTTGTAATTTTCTCACATAATTTTTTATCTTTATAATCAAAAACTGCATCTGCGCCTAACTTCTTCACAAGTTTATGGTTATGTTTAGAAGCCATCGTAAAAACGTCTGCACCACGTTGTTTTGCTAATTGAATAGCAAATTGACCCACAGCACCTGCACCTGCATCAATGAAAACACTATCACCTTCATTAATTTGTATTTTTTCTACGGCAATTAAAGCAGATAAACCTGAGCAAGGAACAGCAGCAACGGTCTCAGATGGAAGGTTTTCAGGTATTAGTGCAACCGCAAAATTAGGTACTTTGGCATATTCACTTAATACGCCTTGTTCCGCTAGGCTTGAATGCCACATAATGCGATCGCCAACGCTAGGAAATTGCCCTTTATTAGCTTGTACTACAGTGCCTACAGCATCTAACCCTAAAATATGCGGGTATTGCCATTTACAGAAACCTGTTTTAGCAAATTGCGCATCTAAAGGGTTAAGACCAACAAATTCAACTTTGACTAGTATTTCGTTGTCATCACATTGAGGAAGCGGTAATTCTACTTCTTGTAATGCGAATGTTTCGCTTGGACTTTCTAATACAATGGCTTTCATTGTTTCAGGTAAATCACAAAGTTGTAATGTTTCGTTAGAAGAGTTCATATTCTACTGCTCGTTGGTTGCTAGCTTCTGACTCCAGCTACCATTAAATGCTTGGTATGTAGATACTTTCGCAATTAAAGATGAGATAGCTGAGTCGATATTGTTTTTTTCTGCAACTAAAACATCCTGTCTTGCATCTAATAATTCTAAATAAGGTATTTGACCTTCTTGGTACATAACCTCTGCTTGTAAAAATGCGTAATTCGCATATTTATAGCGTGCTTTAGCAAACTTCTGCATATCTGACTGCTTAACTAAAAACTGTAAAGAAAGCTCACTTTCATTAATCGCTTCAAGAACAACTTGCTGATATTCACTATAAGCGGCTTCACTTAAAAACGATTGCGCATCTCTTTGTGCTAATAAAGCTGGGTAACTCAATAAATTCCACTCAATTTGTGGATACACTTGCCATTGCTGCTGTGTATCTACCAAACGTGTATTGTCTAAGCCTAACACACCTGCAAAACCACTTAAGCTAATATTTGGTAGCAAAGCTTTGCTTGCAGAAACACTTAACGAATAAGCTTGGCTAAAGTTTAATAACGCTTGATTGATATCAGGGCGCAACGCGATAGCGTTATTTGCATCAGCAATCGCTACTTCAATTGGCGTATCGAATAAACCTTGAGTTTCACTAAGAGAAATTTCTTTCGTTAATTTACCCGTTAATAAAGCAATGGCAGCTAAGTTGCTGTATTGCGCATAAATAATGTCAGGCAATAAAGCTTGTTGCTGGCTTAACTGAGCTTTGGTTCGATTAAGATCAAGCTCACTTGCTACACCTTCTTCAACACGAGCTTCAAGTACATCAATACTTTGTTTTAACGCGGTAATTTGCTTAGAAATAATCTGCTGGTTCTGAATATTTCCTTGATAGTTTATATAGCCTTTAACCACGCCAGAAACTATTTCTATCTTCAACAACCTTAGTTGTTCAGCTTGGCTCATTGCTGAAGCGTTAGCTGCATCAACTAATGCTGTCACGCGACCAAATAAATCAAGCTGCCAATCTAAACCTAAAGTACCACTAGATTCTCGCGTAATCACACTATCTACGCCACTACGAGTCGCTGAAATAGTGAAGCCACCTTGCGGTAAGTATTCTGCTTTTTGAGCGCCTAATCGAGCTAGAGCGCCTTTCAACTCTAACTGACTCGTTTTTAAGTCGTGGTTTGTTGTTAATGCATTTTGTACTAATTCATTAAGCTCAGCAGAATTGAACTGGCGCCACCAATTCAATTCACTCGCACTCGCTAAGTTAAAAGCAATATCAGCACGTTCAATAAAGCTTTCTACAAGTTGGTGCTGCTTAGCTTCATCAACTTTACTTGCACAACCTGCAAGTAAAATTGAAATGAAAAGTAAGTGACTAACAGCAAACTTACTTTTAATTGAGGTGATTAAACTAAACATTTTCAGTTAACTCAGCTTTATCTTTTTTACTTTTACTCAGTAAAACATAAAATACTGGTGTAAATAATAAACCGAAAACTGTAACACCAATCATGCCCGAGAATACCGCATTACCCATAGCATGGCGCATTTCAGAACCTGCACCTGTTGCTAAAACTAACGGTACAACACCCGCAGTAAAGGCAATAGACGTCATTAAGATAGGACGTAAACGCATACGACAAGCTTCAATAATCGCATCAACATTCGATAAACCTTTGTCATGCTGATCTTTAGCAAACTCTACCATCAAGATGGCATTCTTGGAGGCTAAGGCGACCAGTACAATTAAGGCTATTTGAGTAAATATGTTGTTGTCTGAACCAACTAACCAAACGCCTAGTAAAGCTGAGAAAATGGTCATTGGTACAATCAAAATAATCGCAAGTGGTAAACGTAAACTTTCATATTGTGCAGCAAGTACCATAAACACTAATAGTACAACCAACGGGAATACGTAAACCATTGTATTACCTGCTAATATTTGTTGGTAGGTAACATCCGTCCATTCGTAACTTATACCTTGTTCTAAGGTTTCAGCTAAAATACGTTCTATAGCCGTTTGTGCTTGGCCTGAGCTGTAACCTGGAGCAGCACTACCATTAAGTTCTGCGCTTGGATAACCGTTATAATGCATGACACGATCAGGACCAATTGTTGGAGTTACTGTTAATACTGAACCTAATGGAACCATATTGCCTTGGCGATTGCGCACTTTTAAATTCAATATTTGTGCTGGATCTTGTCGAAATTCAGTATCAGCTTGTGCATTTACCTGATAAGTACGGCCAAACATATTAAAGTCGTTAACATAGGCTGAACCTAAATAAACTTGTAAGGCATCAAATACTTCATCTAAAGGTATACCTTGAATTAATGCTTGTTCGCGATCAATATCAATATCCATTTGTGGTACTTGAATACGGAAGCTTGAAAACATACGAGTTAATGCAGGGTCTGCATTTGCTTTTTTAATAACGTTTTGTAGGTTATTAAATAATACTTCAAAACCTTTGTTTTCTCGATCTTCTAGCTGTAATTTGAAGCCGCCTGTTGAACCTAAACCACGAACTGGTGGTGGTGGAAATACAGCAACAAATGCTTCATCAATTGCCATAAACTCTTTATTAAGCTTAGCGGCAATAGCTCCAGCTGACTCACCAGGACCTTGTCTTTCTGAAAAGTCTTTTAAAGGAGTGAACATAACGGCACTGTTAGGTAAGTTGGCAAATCCATTTATTGATAAACCAGGAAAAGCTACTGTATGTGAAACACCCGGTATTTGATGGGCTATTTTCTCCATTTTTCTAACAACTGCTTCTGTACGATCTAAGCTGGCAGCATCAGGTAATTGAGCAATAGCAATAACTAATTGTTTGTCTTGCACGGGTATGAAGCCACTTGGTACTTGGTTAAATAATGTAACAGTACCGCCGAGCAAGGCTACGTAAACAATACCTACAATTAATCCCATACGAAGCAGTTTTTTAACAAGCTTTTCGTAACCTTTGGCGCCACGTTCAAACACGCGATTGAAAGGTTCAAATAACCACTTTCCAAATAACTTGTTTAATATACGCGTTAATCTATCTGGTTTAGTATCGTGAGATTTTAATAAAATAGCCGCTAAAGCAGGCGATAATGTTAATGAGTTAAATGCTGAAATAAAGGTTGAAATAGTAATGGTTAAAGCAAACTGTTTATAAAATTGTCCTGATAAGCCTGAAATGAATGCTGTAGGAATAAATACAGCACCAAGCACTAAAGCAATGGCAATAATAGGTCCGGTTACTTCAGTCATAGCAACACGTGTTGCTTCAAGTGGGCTTAAGCCTTTTTCAATATTTCGTTCAACGTTTTCTACAACAACAATGGCATCATCTACAACAATACCGATGGCGAGTACCAGTCCGAATAAAGACAAGGTATTTATTGAAACCCCTAACCACTGCATAACAGCAAATGTACCTACTAATGAAATAGGAACAGCTATGAGTGGAATAATAGAAGCACGCCATGTTTGTAAGAATAAAATTACAACAATAACTACAAGTACAATCGCTTCAAGTAAGGTGGTTATTACTGCGTCAATAGAGCCACGAACAAATACGGTAGGGTCGTAAACAATGTCGTATTCAATACCAGCCGGGAAGTTTTTAGATAGTCGTTCCATGGTTTCGCGTACTTCCCCTGAAAGCTCTATAGCATTTGCTCCAGGTCGTTGAAATACAGGCATCGCTAATGCAGGTTGTCCATCAAGTAAAGCACGTAGTGAGTAACTACTTTGTCCAAGCTCAACTCTTGCTACCTCTTTAAGGCGAGTTATCTGCCCTTGATCGCCAATTTTAATAATAACGTCTTCAAATTCTTCAATGCTAGTTAAACGACCTTTTACATTTAATAAAATTTGGAATTGGTTATCATTGGCTGAAGGTTGTGCACCTAAGCTACCAGCAGCAACTTGTTGGTTTTGTTCACGTAATGAAGTCAATACATCTGTTGCAGTTAGAGAACGTGCAGATAGGGCATCTGGATTTAACCAAACACGCATTGCATATTGGCTACCACCAAAAAGCCTAAAATCACCTACGCCAGATAAGCGGGTTATTTGGTCTTTAATGTATAAGTCAGCATAGTTAGCTAAATAGGCTGTGTCATGAGTATTTTCAGGAGAGAATAAATGAACAACCATTGTTAGATCTGGTGATGATTTTTCAGCTACTACACCTAATCTTTGCACTTCTTCAGGTAAACGCGGTAAAGCACTGTTTACACTATTTTGAACTTGGGTTTGCGCTCGGTCTAAATCTGTACCTAAAGCAAACGTTACCGTTAAAGATAAACGACCATCACCTGTTGCTTGAGAAGCCATATACAACATGTTCTCAAGACCATTAATCTCTTGCTCTAATGGTGTAGCAACGGTTTGTGCTATTACTGTAGGGTTAGCACCTGGGTAGTTAGCTGTAACAACAACTGTTGGAGGTACTACTTCTGGGTATTCACTTACCGGTAATTGAAATAATGAAATACCGCCGCCAATTAAAATAATAAGAGACAGCATCGCCGCAAAAATAGGGCGCTCTATAAAGAAATGTGAAAACTTCATTCTTAAACCTTAGTACTTAGCGATTAAGTTAGTGGTATCAATCGAACCTAATGTAAAGGCAATGCCATCACTATCAATCGTTACGTTATTTGGTGTAATTGTCATACCTGGACCTACACGTGCAGGACCGTTTACAGCAATAATGTCACCTTCAACTAAACCTGAAGTGATCGCACGTAATTTACCGTAACGCTCGCCCACTTCAACAAGGCGGTACTGTAAAACGTTATCTGCATTAACCACTAAGATGAAGTTATTTTCTAAATCTGTACCAATAGCTCTAGCAGGAACAATAATTTGTTCAGTAATGGCATTAGCCGCTACTTTAATACGAGCAAAAGAACCTGTACGTAATTGGTTAGTATCATCTTCAAAAACAGCACGAACACGCAAAGTACCTGTAGAAGGATTAATACGGTTATCAATAAAATCGATATGACCACCGTAAGCAAAATCTTTTTGACCTACTTTTTGCATTACAACGTGTTGCTTGCTTTCTGCCGTAACGTCGCTGAATGATTGGTTCCATGTCCGCTCATCAATATCAAAGTAAGCGTACATTTTTTTATTAGAAACAATTGACGTAAGAATGCTTTGACCCGCAATAACGTTATTACCTTTAGTAATATTAGCGCGCGAGATAACACCATCAATTGGCGAACGAATAGAAGCAAACTCTACATCAAGTTCAGCCGCTACAATTTGAGCTTCTAAGGCAGCAACTTGTGCAGCACGTTGACGTAATGTTGATTTACGTGATTCAACTTCTTCCGTTGAAATAGCGTTACGCTCTGCTAATTTAACCGCACGTTTTGATTCGCTTTTCGCTTGCTCGTACGCAGCTTTAGCACTAACAACTTGAGCGTTTAAACTTGAAACAATCGCTTCAAAAGGACGTCCATCAAGTTGAAATAATAAGTCACCATGAGAAACTTTATCGCCTTCGATGAAATCAATATGGTTAATAACACCTGAAATTCTTGGCATTAAAGCCACTTCTTCTGGTGATTCAAGACGTGTTGTATAGGTGTGCCAGTTTTGCACGGGTTTAACTAAAACTTCAGCCACATCAATTGGTTGATGAAGTTGCTGTGCGGCTTCTTTCGATGCTGTTTCTTCACAACCTGAAAGAACAATAGTTAACGCTAATAGGGCAGAAACGAATAGATATTTGAACATTATAAAACTCCTAGGATAATGACGTGATCATACGGACTTTATGTGTAGAGAAAAAGAATGGATTTTAACATTCATTGGTGCCAAAATTGCACCAATAGAAATAACCAATGAGCGCAATATGGACACAAGTAGTCGATTACTTTTACTGTTAGACGTTGTAGCAAGGGGTTCCTTTGCAAAAGCGGCAACGTACAGAAACATTGACCGTTCAGTTATATCAAAACAGATAAGTCGCTTAGAAGATGAGCTGGGTGTTCGGCTATTAAATAGAACAACTCGCTCGTTTTCGTTAACAGCTGCTGGCGCAGAAATGGTAAAAAAAGCCGAAGAGTTAAGAGCGCTGCTTGGCGATACCATTCAACTGGCTGAAAATTATCACCGCGAACCTCGCGGTATGTTAAAAATCACCACTTCAATTAATATTGGTAGACGTTATATTCAGCCTATAATTAATGACTTTCAAAAACGCTTTCCGCAAGTAGAAGTTGAGTTGTATTTAGATGATCAATTAGTGGATATTGTATCTGGCGGTTTCGATTTAGCTTTTAGAGTAGGTGAGGTAAAAGACTCTTCTCTCATTGCTCGTAAAATTGCCCGTAATAGATTGGTATTACTTGCTGCACCTGAGTTTATTGAAACCTACGGTACGCCAGAGTCGATGGAAGATCTGATCAACTATCCAGCCGCAAGTTATGCCAGCCAACACATGAAAATTGATAGCGTTCATTACTTCAACGAAAAAAATGAAACTTGCGAGCAAAAGATAAAAAGTGTTTTCAGATGTAATGATGGTGAAGCTTTGTTAATTAAAGCGTTATCAGGCACTGCATTTGTTTTAGCGCCTGCCTTGCTAGTACAGAATGAGGTGACAGATGGCTTGTTAGTACCTTTTCTTACTCATGTGAAATTGAAGAATTACAATGATTTATATGCTTTATATCCGCACCGAGATTTACCTGTGAGAACACGTTTGTTTTTTGATGCCGTAAAAGATCATTTAGGTAAAGAAACCCCTATTTGGGAAAGTGCGATCCCGAATTTTGATAAGTTATATCAAGGGTAATCTCTAAAGATCACAGAGCTTAAAGTACGCTGAGCGATCAATTGTCACAACACAAATAGATGAGATGTGTTTTAATCCATCTCAATTTTACCTAAAGGATTTCAATTACATGCCTGTTTTCATAAATGCTGAAGATGTTAAAAATAACTTATCTTGGTCAGAACTTTGTGATGCTTTACATGAAGGCCATCAAGCGCCTCAAGCAGATATCGACGATATATTATTTAAACAAGGTGACAATGCAGTATTAAACCGAGCGGCATGGATCAAAGGTAAAGGTATAGGTGTAAAAACAGCTACGATATTTCCAAATAACGCCAATCGCTCACCTGCTTTACCCAACGTACAAGCGGTTTTTACCTTGTTTGATGATGAAAATGGACAACCATTAGCCTTTATAGACGGCAACTTAGTCACCAAGTGGAAAACAGCAGGGGACTCAGTGTTTGCAGCTAAATTACTCGCAAGACCTGATAGCAAAGTATTAACTATTATAGGAGCAGGCGCTGTTGCTTCATCCATGATAGACGCTTACCGCGCACTATTTCCTCAGCTAGAAACAGTGCAGGTTTGGAATCGTACCTTCGCAAAAGCACAAGAATTAGCGGCAGAGAAAAACGCTATTGCCATTGAAAGCTTACCTGAAGCATTAAGTAATGCTGATATTGTTTCTTCATCAACAATGTCGACAGCATCATTTATCAAAGGTGATTGGATAAAGGCAGGAACCCACGTTGATCTAATTGGCGCTTACCGACCCGATATGCGCGAAGCCGATGATGATTTAATTGCTAAATCACGCATATTCGTCGATTCACGTTCAACCGCTATTCATGATATTGGCGAACTTGCTATGCCTATAGAAAATGGCGTTATTAAAGAAGAAGATGTGATTGCTGACTTTTACCAACTTTGTAATAACCAACAAGGTCGTAAATCAGAAACAGAAATCACACTCTTTAAAAATGGTGGTGGCGCTCATTTAGATTTAATGACCGCGCTATATATTATGGAGAAAGCTAAGAAGTGAGTTTAAAAAGCTTTCTTGTAAGGGCTACAAGTAACAAAGCTAAGAAATAATAATGCAATGAACCACCACTGTAACCGGCTCTGTGTTCAACTTTAGCGATTTTTTCTTCTTTCACTCTCGTTTTAAATTGAGCCAGTTCTGCATCTAAATTGGTGGTCATGTCAGCGACTGCCAAACCAAATCCTTCAAGCGACTTTTCTGCCATAGTGTCATCAATGCCAACGGCTGTGGTTCTTTTCTCTATTTTATTAATACCAGGCGCTCTAAAAAGCATTTTCTTACTTTTAATATCAAATACCGCAGTATCTACAAAGGTTTGTATCGAATTTTCATTTCCAGGGATCACATACATACCCACTATGGTCCAATACAGTAGTGCTGCATTATTTTCTAATGACTGAGTCACTTGGTCATATGAAACTAAAGCCATAACATCCACATCATATAGTCTGCCTACTTGCTCTAACGTAGTAAAACCTTCACCACCATTTAAATAAGTACTTGGGATAATTTCGATGCGATCAATATAATCGTATTTAAGAAATTGTTGTTTTACTTTCTCAAGCAACTCAACTTGATCTTTACCGTGCATGCCATTGCTCTGCCAATCTTCTGATGGCACAAAAGCTAAACCCACTTTTACAGGTAAGGCTAATACTGGAATTTCTTGTTTATGCTCTGTGCGGCTTTCTTTATTAGGATATAAAAAATCCATCAAGCTGCTAGATTGTGTTTTCTTACCGGTATAATCACTCATTAACGTGCTACATGAGGTTAATAACATTATTCCTATCAGCATGGTTATTATTCTAGAAATCATCGATATTCCTTTTGATGTTAAATGTCTTATTTAATTATTTTCTCAACGAATTATTCAGTTAAGCCAAGCTATTGAAACAATAATAAGTGCATAAAACAAAATGCCCACTATATATTGCAGAAGGTAACCTTTATTCGATTTCTTTTTAGCTGCTTTGAACTCGCTATAATTTAAGGTTTGATTCTTCGATGCGCTAAAAGAAGCAAAACCTAAAAGAGTAGCACCTGTTTTATAAAGTAAAAAATCAAAAGCGAGTGCGACGAAAAGGCTTGGGACAAATTCTAATAATATACTCATTCGACTTTCCTATGTGTGTGATTTTTCATTCAAATTGAGAGGCGACTTTTATTACAGCGCTTTAGTCATAAACATACTATAGGGATCTAAACTGTAATGTGCAAAAGGCTTACATTCTTGAAAACCAAATTGGCGATAGAGAGTTTGAGCAGGTAAAAAAGCATCAGCAGTACCTGTTTCTAAACTTAACTGTTTATATGACCGACTTTTGGCTTGTTTAATAATGTGTTCTAACAGCTGGTGTGCAATGCCTTGGCGTAAGTAATTCATTGATGTGCGCATAGATTTAATTTCACCATGCTCACTATCAAGTTCTTTTAAAGCACCAATTCCAGTAAGATTTTCATTGATCCACAAACTAAAAAAGGTGATATCAGACGCTTCTAAGCCTGTTAAATCTAATGCATGCACACTTTCTACAGGAGAATGTTTTAACATATCTTCATGATGCGCTTGTAGTAAAGCAATTACTTGCTCGGTTCTTAATTCACCAACACGTATATCCATGTTTGCACCTAATTTTTGTTTCAGAGAAGCATTCATCGATCTGTTTATAGAGTTTACAATTAAGCAGTAGAAAGCATAGTTATTTATTCACTTTCCTTAATCAAGTCTATTATTAAAAGTAAAACTAATAACAAATTATGCTTAATATTTACTCATAAATATAAAGGGTTAATAAAATAGACTAAACCCATTTAGTCATCAGTCTTTTCTTAGCATTATCTTATATAAATAACATTTCGCTACACTAAAAATCATCATTCGATACTGAATATTAGAGACAAAAAAACCTTTTTTGTCTTTTATTTTGGAATAATCCAGCCGAAGAAACATAAATTACAGACATATTTATACACATTTAGACTTTTTAATTTTATGACTTATTCTTCTATTTTTATTAATTGCAGACGGTTTATATCTTGTTGAAAAACAATGTAAAAATAAGGATTTGTTAATGTATTTTTTATGTTGCTTTAACATCATGTATCAATTCATTTGAAGACTTCTTAATAATTTTAAGTCGTATTATGTGTGTTTTTTATACCCAAAAAATTGTTGACTAAAATAAATGTAGGTGGGAGTATGCCCTTGGCTTGGGCTTATGCTCACTTTGGGTTTTTGAAGTGAAATTAAGTTATCGCTCTTTCGGGGAAGAGCATAGTTTGGCAAATAATAGCAGTACACAGAATGCCATTTCTTAGCTTTAAAACATAAAATTGGGGAAACATCATGTTCAAAAACTATATATCTAAAGAAACTGTTCAAAAAACACCATCTAAAATTTGTAAAATAGGCTTAGTTGCCGCTGCAGTTATGGCTGTTTCAGCTCCTTCTGTTCAAGCTGCTGTATTTCTTGACGGTCTAGCAGAAGTTAACTTTTTAGCATTACAAAACTACCAATCAATTCAAGCAAAAGAAGGCGCGTTTCGTCCTGTAGACGAAGAGCAGTCTGACGGCTTTGGTCGTTTAAGAGTAAATTTACAACTTAAGTTTCATATCACAGAATTTATTACTGCCGATGTAGATATTGCTGAAGAGCCAAATGACTTCGGTAATAACGGCGACCGTGACTTTTCATTCCACCAAGATTTTGCCGGTATCGAATTTGAATTACTTGGGATGACAGGTAGAGAGAGTGAAGATTCAGATTTAACATTACGTGTAGGTAACATTGGTGCCGCTCCTTTCCAATTTAAAGGTTTCCAAGATGGAGCTGATAACCAAGGTAATGCATTAATTGGTAACGGTATGACCGATTATGCAACTGCAGAAAACGGTGCACAGTTAAGTTACAGCAAATCTTTTGAAAGCGGTGTTATTCGTGCTTATAACGTTGCAGCTCACATGACAACATCAAGCTTTGGTGAAGCCTTCCAAGAAGATCGCGGTTTTAACTACCGAATTCAAGGTACTCTTGAGTTTGAAGGTGGTTTTAAAGCGGGCTTAAACTTTTTCCAAGCTAACCAAGGCGATCAATTACGCTTTGAAAACGGCGTTGCAAGCCTTGACGGTTTAACAACAACTAACTATCGCTTTGGTGATGGTGAAAACTATAATTTCTCTGCTTCTCCTTCAAGCGAACGTGATACGCATGTTGGCGCGTTACCAGGTCTTGAACAGCAAATTATTCAATTAAATTTAGCCTACCAACCTAACCCTAATACAAGCCTTATCTTCATGATTGGTCAAACAACTGATGATTATACTTTTGCTGATGCTGCAGGTAATGCAGTAGCTGGCATCACGTATTTAGGCACTGATGGGGTTGCTGATGCTGCAGGTACTACATTTGATTCTTCAACGGTTATTGAAGGTGAGTCAAAAGTTGAGTACTTCAGTTTAGAAGCACAACATTATCTAATTCCTAACAAGCTTTATGTAGCAGCTCGCTACGCAGAAGCTGAAAATACCTCTGAACTTATCGAACAGGTTGACAATACTGTTGAACGTCTTCAGATCGCTGCTGGTTATTGGTTCAATGACAAAACGCTTTTGAAGTTCGAGTATGTTGATCAAGATGAGGGTGTTAACTCTGGCGGCCAAATTGGCGCAGGGTTTGACGGTTTCACGTCTGAGATTTCTGTTAAGTTTTAAACTTATATTTGCTCAAAATATGACCGGTCTGTTATGTTAATTTCATCGTATGATGATATTTCATACAGGCATGGTCACTGACACCTCTAATTCTGATTGTAAGAAAGTCTTTTCTTTCTTCACTCTCATCTAAAGAATAGGAAAAAGATATGTTAAATAAATTATGTATTGCAATGTGTGCGGCACTAACTGTAAGCCTACCTGCTTTAGCTGAAACGCTAACAATAGCCACTGTAAATAATGGCGACATGGTCATTATGAAAGAGTTAAGTGATGACTTTACCAAAAAGAACCCTAGTATAGATTTAGAATGGGTTACTTTTGAAGAAAACATTCTACGTCAACGTGTTACAACAGATGTAGCAACTAAAGGCGGTCAATACGATGTAATGACGATTGGTACTTATGAAGTGCCAATTTGGGCAAAGCGTGGTTGGTTATTACCTTTAGACAAGCTTGATGCTAATTACGATATTGATGATTTACTGCCAGCCGTAAGAGATGGATTAACAGTAAACGACAAGCTACATGCTGCGCCGTTTTATGCTGAAAGTTCGATGGTAATGTACCGAACTGACTTACTAGCGAAAGCTGGTTTAAAAATGCCTAAAGAGCCAACGTGGAAGTTTATTAAAGAAGCTGCCGCAGCAATGACAGATAAAGCCAATAATGTTTATGGTATTTGTTTACGCGGTAAAGCTGGCTGGGGCGAGAACATGGCGTTACTTACGGCTATGTCTAACTCGTTCGGCGCTAAATGGTTCGATCAAAAGTGGGAGCCGCAATTAGACAGTAAAGCGTGGCACGACACGGTTGATTATTATGTTTCGTTATTACAAAACTATGGTCCTCCAGGCGCATCATCTAACGGTTTCAATGAAAACCTAGCATTATTCCAAACGGGTAAATGTGGTATGTGGATAGATGCAACTGTTGCGGGTTCATTTGTAAGTAACCCTGAAGATTCGGAAGTTGCAGATAAAGTTGGTTTTGCCTTAGCACCTGATAATGGTCTAGGTAAACGTGGTAACTGGTTGTGGGCATGGTCTCTAGCTGTTCCTGCAAGTACGAAGAAGTCTGATGCTGCGATGAAATTTGTTAGCTGGGCGACGTCTAAAGAATATTTAGCTTTGGTTGCTAAAGAAAAAGGTTTGGCGAAAGTTCCTCCTGGAACTCGTCAATCTTTATATAACAACCCTGCTTATATGGAAGCGTCTCCTTTCGCACAAATAACATTAGACTCGATCAATGCTGCGGATCCGAATAACCCAACCGTTGACCCAGTTCCATATGTTGGCATTCAGTATGTTGCTATCCCTGAGTTTCAGGGAATAGGAACTGCTGTTGGTCGTCAACTATCTGCTGTTCTTGCTGGTCAAATGTCAGTAAAAGAAGGTTTGGCCCGTTCTCAGAAGTTAGTTAAGCGCTCTATGCGTAAAGCTGGTTATCCGAAAAATTAAGCCTATGTATAACGAGGTGTGAATATGCATCTCGTTATACAACTTATTATAATTTTAGGAGTACATAATGGCTACTAACAACTCTAGAGCACTGGCTCGCGCAATGTTATCACCCGCAGTAATATTATTACTGATATGGATGATTGTTCCCTTAGTAATGACCATTTATTTTTCATTCTTGGATTACAATTTGTTCATGCCAGGTGAGCATGACTTTATTGGTTTACTTAACTACGAGTTCTTTTTAACAGATCCCGCATTTCTTGAATCTTTTTTTAATACCATCATACTCGTTGTGGGTGTTTTGTTTATTACCTTAGTCGGTGGTACTGGCTTAGCCATATTACTAGACCAAGCTATTTACGGTAGAAACTTTGTTCGCATTATGGTGTTAGCACCTTTCTTTGTAATGCCTACCGTGTCTGCATTAGTGTGGAAAAATATGTTTATGAATCCTGTTAATGGGTTATTTGCTTATTTTGCTACTTCGCTAGGTTTTGAGCCTATCGATTTTCTATCTCAAATGCCGTTAGCCTCAATTATTATTATTGTGTCGTGGCAGTGGTTACCGTTTGCATCGCTTATTTTGCTAACGGCTATTCAATCGCTTGATCGCGAACAACTTGAAGCAGCTGAACTGGATGGTGCAGGTAAATTTAGCCGATTCAGATTTATGGTATTACCTCACTTGTCACGAGCAATGACCGCAGTTGTATTAATTGAAACTATTTTCTTGTTGTCTATATTCGCTGAAATATTAGTGACTACAGGTGGTGGTCCAGGTAATTCGTCAACCAATATTAGTTACTTAATCTATTCACAATCATTACTTGAATTTGATGTTGGTATGGGATCAGCAGGTGGGTTAGTCGCCGTTATTATTGCCAATATAGTAGCGATTTTCTTGATGCGTATGATCGGCAAGAACATAGAGGGGTAAGAAGATGTCTATTAAAAATTCTAACCGAAGTAAAATATTTTACACGGGACTTGCTTGGTTAATTAGTACTGCGATATTTTTCCCAATACTGTGGACTTTTTTAACAAGTTTTAAAACCGAAGCTGAAGCTATTACAGCACCACCTTCGTTGTTCTTTTTTGATTGGACGCTTGAGAACTACCGAGATGTTATGGAACGCTCACCTTATTTCAGACATTTTTGGAATTCAGTGGTGATATCTGTTGGTTCAAGCTTACTTGGATTAATCATTGCGGTACCAGCAGCTTGGTCAATGGCTTTTAATCCTAACAAGCGCACTAAAAACATATTGATGTGGATGTTATCTACAAAAATGTTACCACCTGTTGGCGTACTTATTCCTATTTATTTGTTATTTAGAGACTTAGGTTTATTAGATTCGTTAACAGGCTTAGTCATTATTATGACCTTGATAAACTTACCTATTATGACTTGGATGTTATATACCTATTTCAAAGAAATACCCGGTGAGATTTTAGAAGCTTCGCGCATGGATGGAGCAACAATAGGTGAAGAAATACTTTACGTATTAGCGCCTATCGCATTGCCAGGCATAGCGTCTACATTATTACTAAATATCATTCTCGCGTGGAATGAAGCATTTTGGACATTAATTTTAACTGCGGCAAAAGCCGCGCCTTTAACCGCTTTTATTGCAAGTTACTCAAGTCCTGAAGGACTGTTTTATGCAAAATTATCAGCAGCTTCTACCTTAGCTATCGCGCCTATTATTATTTTAGGTTGGTTTAGCCAAAAGCAGTTAGTTCGTGGTTTATCTTTCGGCGCAGTAAAATAGGAACATTATTATGGGTAGCATTTCTTTAAAACAAGTTACAAAAAACTTTGATCAACATGAAGTTATTCGTCCGTTAGATTTGGATATTGAAGAAGGCGAATTTGTTGTTTTCGTTGGTCCATCGGGTTGTGGTAAATCAACGTTATTACGTCTTATTGCAGGTCTTGAAGATGTAAGTAGCGGTCAAATTATGATTGATGGCGTAGACGCGACTAACTTAGCTCCAGCTAAGCGTGGTTTGGCTATGGTGTTTCAATCGTATGCTTTATATCCGCATATGTCGGTACGCAATAATATTGCGTTTCCTTTAAAGCGCGCTAAGTTAGACAAAGACGTTATTGCACAAAAAGTGAATCAAATTGCTGATGTGCTAAACCTAACTGATTATTTAGATCGCTTACCAGGGCAATTGTCGGGTGGTCAACGCCAACGTGTTGCTATTGGTCGTGCTATTGTAAGGGAACCTTCAGCTTTCTTATTTGATGAACCATTATCAAATTTAGATGCGTCTTTACGTGTGAATATGCGTTTAGAAATATCTCAGTTACATAAAGATCTTAAAACTACCATGATTTACGTAACACATGATCAGGTAGAAGCGATGACGATGGCTGATAAGATAGTGGTATTAAATGCAGGTCAGATTGAACAAGTAGGTTCGCCACTTGAGCTTTATAAAAATCCAAAGAATAAGTTTGTTGCTGGCTTTATTGGTTCGCCAAAAATGAATTTTATTCCGATGGAAGAGTCAGCAGAAGATGATGTTGATTCAATAGGCGTTCGTCCTGAGCACTTCACCATCTCAACTGAAGAAGGTTCATGGAAAGGCGTTGTTGGCGTATCTGAACGTTTAGGTTCTGAAACATACTTACATGTAAATGTTGAAAATGTAGGTAAGCTAACGGTACGTGCTGATGGCGATTGTCCGTTTGAATATGGTGATACTATTTATTTAAGCGCAGTCTCTGAGCAAAGACATTATTTCTTAGCAGATGGAACCTGTATTAAAAGAAGCTAATGGCTAAAGCTATGCAATATAGCGACTGAGTTAAAGCTAGGTAACAGTTAAAGAAAAGTTGAATTCTGTGGGAGCAGGGTTCAGTTTTTTTATTGTCTGTAGATTATGAATCTTTGCATGAGGTATTTGTATTAGGGAAAGTGATGTAGGCAGCAGTAAGAGAAAATATAAACGCTATAGAACAAATCAGATAAGAGGCTCTGGCTTATCAAAGTAATAGCCTTGCGCATAATCTACGCCTAGCTGAGTTAATGCCTCAACAACATTCTCTTCTTCTACAAATTCAGCAACAATTTCTTGTCCTGCAGCTTTAGCTATTTCGCAAATAGACTTCACTGTAGTGTAGTCTAATGGGTTGTCCAGCATGTTGGTGATAAACGCACCGTCTATTTTTATTATGTCGGTAGGCAATTCTTTAATGTAAGCATATGACGAATGTCCACTACCAAAGTCGTCTAAGGCAAACCTACAGCCTAAAGCTTTTATGTTGTCCATGAACAAGCGAGCCCGCTTTGTATTCGTGATAGCGGCTGTTTCAGTAATTTCGAAACAGAATTTATCTGCAGGTAACTTACTATGAGTGAACTTGTTAATTATGAAGCTTTCTAGCTCGTTATCGGTTAATGAATGACCCGATAAATTAATTGAAATAGTGGCAATGTCTTTAACTTGATCACTGTGTTCAACAAAATAATCATAAACTGCATTAATCACCCAAAGATCTATTTTACTGCTGAGTTTGTAGCGCTCGGCAATAGGAAAGAAACTTGCGGGGCTAACTATGCCGCCTTGGCTATCAAGCATTCTTACTAATATTTCAAAATACTTACCTGTGTTCTGTTGTTGTAAAGGCACAATATCTTGTTTGTATAAAACAAATGAGCCGTTAGCAATGGCATTATTTATTTGATGAACAGACTGCATGTCTTGCTGTTGCTCGCTTACATCAACATCATTAATATCAAATAAGTGTACTGTGTTTCTACCAGAGCTTTTAGCTAAACTGCAGGCTACGTCTGCCGCGTGTAACAAGTCTGTGGTTGTGCTTTTTGGTGTTTTTGGAGCAACACCAATACTTGCACTTAGCTTGAAGGTTTCTGTTTCACATTGATAAGTTAACTGATTAATATCTGCTTTGATTTGATTGGCAATCTTAAGGGCTTTAGCTTCTTCACAATGCTTAATTAAAATAGCAAACTCATCACCACCTAAGCGAGCAACGGTATCGTAACTGCGGACATTGTCTTTAAGTATACGTGCAACATTTATTAATATTTCATCGCCTGCGGCATGGCCACATGAGTCGTTAATGGTTTTAAAATAGTCTAAATCGATAAAACATAAAAAGTACCGATGTTCATTGTCTTCTATTATGTTGTTTAACTCACGCTCAAAGGCTCTACGGTTGTTGAGTTCAGTGAGAGGGTCGTGTGATGCTTGATGAGATAAAGTATGCGTTAGAAACTTAAAATCGTTACTTAATTCCATTATCTCAGTCGGAGCATTTTTAACGGCTTTAAAACTGCCGCCAGCTAATGCTTTATGAGATGAAACTATTAAACCATTGATAGGTTTGCAGATTTTTCTATTAGCCCACGACCATAAGAGAATAACAAATAAGAAGAATACACCACGACCAACCCAGACTACCGTATTCATGAAAAGTTTTTCTTGTTTGAGTTCAGTCGCGTCTTGAATTATGAGGTTATTAGTTTCTTCTAAGAGAAATTGAATGTCTTGCGATAGGGTTAAACTAATAGGATCGTATTCATCAAGTAAATGTCCTAAGCGTGTTTCTAATTCGTTCGGAGGAATATCTCCAATAATGTCTAAATACTTATCTATTTTTTTGATATTTATAATGGAACGTTGGATTTGGGTATCAAATTTCTTGAAATAACTATCAACAGATATTTCAGTTAATTCATTACTTAAGTAATAGCCCATATTTTTTGAGCCGTAAATAAGATAGGTATTTCCAGAGGCTACAACCAGATCAGTCGATACTAAAAATTGAGCTGCGCTGTTTTCTATACGTTCAAGATCTTTTGCCAACAACATACTTTTGTTGTATTTGTCTGCTAAGGCTTGCACATGAGTAAAGTGATAAGCAATAACTTGCTCTAAAGCGTAAGCGCCTAGTAGCCCGGTGATCACTAATATGGCTAAATAGCTACGAATTCTCATTAAAAACCTTTATTGCTCAAGGTGTGTAATTTTATCAATTTCACCTTTCCAGCTGATATCAGTAATCGCGAGAGTTTTTAAGGCTGAGCGTAAAGTTAATAAAGCCAGTCGAGGTGTTTGTTGAAAAGCTTTTTTACCTTCATCAGAAAGTTCTTCCCCGTTTTCACTCAGTAAAGCTTGTAGTTGTGAGAAAGACTTATCTTTTAAAACGGCGTTAATATTCTTAATAGTATTCTCATTACATTCTGGGCTACGGCAACGCTGATAATGAAAACCTTTAATACTGCGATCTACGTTTATTGCCCATGCTATTTCTACTAAGCCCCATTTAGCCCACTCTGATCGAGCTTGTAAAAATCCAACATGTTTATTATTTTTAGACAGTACATATAAGGTATGTTGACCCACCTCACTTTGATGAAGTGTGAACGAGAGTTCGTCTTTAAGCGTTAAGCGATCTTCTTCTGTTATGGTAGACACTAATGAACGAAACTCATAACCGTCATCATAAAGCATTTGAATGGCTGAAACAGGATCTCTTAAAGAGCAAAAAGCTGCATTCGCAGATGATAACGTTACTACTTCTACAAGTATAACAAGCAGTAAAAATTTGAGTTTATTTAGCATATATTACTTACCACTACATTCTATATCTAAGTTGAACGCTTAATACGGGGTCTATCTCTATTGTAGCTGTATCTTCTAGTTTATGCTTATATTGAGCACTAATATCGAAACCATTTTGATCTAACCATTGAACCCCTGCTAGCCAATAACTTGTTGATTGCGTTGCATTACTGATTTCGTGATTAATTTCAGTGCTTTGATAGCCTAGTTGAATATAGCTAGATAAGCTTTCTCTAGGGTTCATCCAAAGCGCTTCAATTAAAGCATTCACAGTATCATTTTTTGCAGTAGAGCCCACAGAAGATTCCGCTTTGAATTGCCATTGATAATAATAGTAAGACGCATCAATTCCCAACTTCTGTCGTTGAGTTACGCCATTTCTACCTAAGACATCACCAGTAAACCACGACAAGCCAGCAACCATGTTTTTATTGCTTAGTGTGCCTATTCGCCCTGAAAATATGTGTGGGTTACCATGGCTTCTTATTTCATTACCCGAGCCACGAGTAATAGCTATTTCGTACTCAAATAGAGGCAATATACCATTTACTGAAACGCCCCAATCACCTTTTATACCTCGGTCACTGATGGTGAACTGGCGTAATGTACCATTAGTATCTAATTGATACTCCAGACCAAAAGGTACTTCAAAATGTCCAACTCTGATGTTGAATTGACCTTGGCTTAACCCTGTATAGTTAAAATTAACCATACGCCATGTTATTTCTGTGTCGTTACCATCGTCGAAAGTAAGTGAAGGGTTGTTATTGTTATTTATTCTTACGATGTAAGGCTGAAAGAGTAATGTGCCAATATCTGATGTGTCGTTACTAAATACTTTATGTATATCTAATCCGATAGCATGCATGAAGGTGCTATGTTCTTTGTCTATGTTATGAGTAATACGGGTTGAAGCATCAATAGTCCAACGACTATTCTCACCTAAAAAGTCTGATTCTTCAGGACTAGCAACAGATTGTTGAGAAAACAACAATAAGCCTGTCTGGATAAGAATTAAGAGAACTAATAATATTTTATTCATAAATTTATATTTTTAAATCGGTTTATGTACAGAAAAAAGTAATAGATTAAATCTATAGATATAAACATAGGTGTAAGTTGTTCTTTTATTGTAGTACAGAATTAACATCTTGGTTGAGTTAAATATGTTTTCTTCATAAATAATTAAAGGTATGAAGAGTAAGATTACATCATTTATTTAACAAATAATGGCCTTTATAAACAACAGACCATCATTTTTTATTTGATGTTAAAAGTAAAATGATAAATTTTAAGTTCAGGTTATAACTTAAGGTTTGAGCTCATCTACGAGTGATTTATTGGCGGTATCAACTTCATTTAATACTGTAGGTTCTATTATATTCTCACTAATACTTTCATTAACCATTAACATTGCTATTTCGTTTCTTGCGTGAATAAGTGAATTAATTTTGAATTTATTTAAAGCAAGTTTCTCTTTACGTGTATTCACTTGAGTAATGATATTAGCGTCTGGGTAGTAACCTAAAACCGCTTCGATGATCACTTGTTTAGTCACGAGAGAATCAAGAGTTAAAATCACCGAGTGAGAGTCTTTAACTTTTAACGAATCTAATACGGGGAGTTTATCTAAATGACCAAAATAGGCGATATAACCGCGTTCTCTTGCCACTAAAACGTGCTGTAAGTTATCTGAAATAATATAAAATTTAACGTTATTCTTTTCTAATTTGCGAGCAACAATTTTACCTAAAATTTCGAAACCACAAATAATGGTGTGACCTGATGCGTCAATCGGCGTAATTTTATCTGATTCAAAAAAGTCTTCTGCAAATAAAGCGGCAATCTTATATATATTGTTCACCATAAACGGTGTCACTATCATCGATAATACTGTTATCAGAATTAACGAGCTTTGTAGTTCCGGCGTAATAATATTTTGATTACCTGCTAGGGTAAAAATCGCAAACGAGAATTCACCAATCTGACACAAGGCAATGGCTGACTTAACTGACTCACTTTTATTAGATTTATGTCTAATTAATAAGAAGATAATAATAGCTTTAATCAACATAACTAATACAAGTAACGACAACACAATAAAGAAGTTACTCGCAAAATAAGACACATCTATTTTGGTGCCGATTGAGAAGAAAAAGGCACCTAATAATAAGTCTTTATATGAGGCAATATCGGCTTCTACTTTTAAATGAAACTTAGTTTCAGCAATGATCATCCCTGCGATAAATGCGCCTAAAGAATAACTAAAACCAAATGCATGGGCGATAAGCGACGTACCTAATACAATGGTAAATACTGAGCCTAAAAACAGTTCTTCCATTTGTGCTTTAGATGAGAAATGTAATAACCAAGCGATAATTCGTTTACCAATAGTAAACATAAATACTATGATAATTGTGCCGTATAGCGCGGTTTTAAGCAGAATGTCGCTTAGGGGTAAGCTATCGTCAGCTAAAAAGCTGATAAGTAATAAAATAGGAATAACGGCAATGTCTTGGAAGATAAGCACTGCAACAGACTTCTCACCATAAGGCGTGATTATATCTTTCGATTTTTTCAAATACGGCAATACGATAGCCGTGGAAGAGAGGCTAAACGCTAAGGAGATAATAACTGATGAAGTTACATCAACGGAAAAAGCAAAATAAGCCAAACAAAATATGGATATGGAACATAAGGCGACTTGCATAAAACCATTGAAAAATATGAGGTATTTCAATTTATGAAGTTTGGCGAAAGACATCTCTAAGCCAATCGTAAACATTAAGAAGACGATACCAAATTCACCAATAAGATCGAGTGAGTTGTGGCTGTCGGCTGCTCCACCATCGATACTGAATATAATACTGATAATCGTACCTGTAACTATGTAGCCGATAATATGCGAGATAGAAAACTTGGTCAGTATGATATTTAAAACACTTGCTAGCGCTAATGAAACTGCAAGAATAGTAAGAGTAGAGTCCATTTTGGCTCCTTAAATGAAGTGTTTGTTATGAATTATGCAAAAAATACACCATAAGATAAAGGTATTTTTAGTGTAAAAGCACTTATTATTCAGACAGATAAAATATCAAATAATATAACTAATTTAAGCGATTCAGATTACTACTCAATTAGGGAAATTAAGCACTGTTTTAGTGCGAAGAGTTGAGTTAAACGTTGATGTAGAAGTTGGGTGATTACTGATATGAAAACTTGTATCTAAAGTTGTATGGAGAGTTGTTCGAGAAAGAGGCGCAGGCTAGTTTTTAAGCGTTTACTATTACATGTAATCTTCCTATTCAGGATCCTATATTTACCACTAGGCATCAAACCTTATCAATCAATCAAACATTAACCATCAAGCATTAAACATCAGACATTAACCATCACGCATTGAAATTAGCGCTTATCTATCTAACCAATCTATAAGATCTTGCTGAGTATCAATATCGATAGCCGCACTATTTAATAATACGGGCTGTAGATTCTCTTTATTTTTATGGAGGAGGGCTTTAGCGCCTTTATCTCCATGCAGCGTGGTGAGTTCTTTAAAGTAACGCTGTGGAAAAATAGCAGGAGGCATCAATTCTTGTTCAGCTTGAGCGCAAACCAATTTGTCAGGTGTGGATTGTGACTGCTCAATTAAACGAATGTAGTCATCAGCAGTTAAAGCTACTTGGTCTGCAAGGGCGATCATTATATGACTTGGCTTCGCTGTACCTTGTGCTTCAAGTATTTCAGATACTGATTGAGCAATCGTATGTCCTAAACCTAGATGGGCGTTTTCACAATAATGAATATGATAGCGATCGCCAATTAAAGCCGACAATTGTTGATGATAAAGCCCTGTGGCTACCTGCAAGTTATTGTCAGCTATGTTTAATTCGTACAGAGCATTACCTAGCTGATTTAACACTTGTTCAATTAAGGTTGATGGATGCTCTTTAAGTTCAGATGTCGCTATTAACGTTTGCTTATTACTTACTTCTGATAATAGTTTGATGCCATTAAAGCGCTCACTTTTACCTGCTGCGAGTAGAATAACGTTTAAGTGATAGTCATTGTTACTCATAAAACATGGCTTATCGATTGCGCTTTTTTGTTGTGTAAACTGGCATGACATTCTGAAAGTATTGCTAGAGCGATGCTTTCAGGCAAGGTTCCGCCAATACTTAAACCTGCAGGTCCAGCAAAAACAAAAGGTAAGCTTTGTTCGTTAACTTTAGCTTGGGTAATAACTTGCTGTTTTCTGTTATTAGGTCCAAGTAAGGCTAAGTATTTCAGCTGACTTGTGGCTAAGGCTTGCAGTGCTTGGGCATCAATTTCAATATTATGGCTCATCAATACCGCAGCATTCACATCTTCCTGACCAGCAAACGAAGTAAGTACGCTCGCATCGCCTTTTATAATATTGTCGACGCTTGAGAAATATTCTTTCCGTGCATTAGCTGGACGTGGATCCCACAAAGACACTTTCCAACCTAACTGCTGAGCTATATTCACTAAAGGTCGGGCATCAATACCACCACCTACAACTAAAAGATGCGGTTCAGGGATTATAGGAGAAGCTAGCCAATCAGTATTTTGATCATCAGTTAAGGTATCTTTATTAGTGCCGTTTGTATCAGAAGTTACTTGATGAGGAGGATTAGCTGATTCAGCTAAAGCAGCCGTTGCCGAAAGATCAGTAATATCTTCAGCTTCAAAATAAGCTTGTTCAGTTTGTTTATCGGTTACATTGCGCTTAACAATACTTTGGTAGTAATAACCTGATATACGTTGCCTAAGTGCATTATGTACTTGATCTAAGGCTAAGTAGTTATTGTTTTGGTTAATTTGCTGCAGCATGATGTAGATAGTGCCACCACAGCCAATGCCGAGATGAAAAGATAAGTCGTCTTCATCAGAGCCATCGTAGCAAACCAAAATCGATTGACCTGTTTGCATAACTTTGCGGGCATTAATACCAATATCTGACTCTAAACAACCGCCACTTAGCATACCCAGTTGATCGCCTTGGCTGCTAAATAGCATTATGGCTCCAGGCTTTCTGTAGCAAGGACCACGAGTGTCGTAAATGGTCGCTAAAACCCAATCGGAATTATCTCGGTTGGGATACCACTTAGCGAGTAAGTGTGACAGATGATTACTCATAAAAATTTATACAACTTATGGTTTAAAAAAGCGTTTAAAAAATAAAATGCCAGACTCGGCTAGTCGTGCTGGTTTTTCGTTAATAATGATTGTTTGTGTCATGTTTTTCGTCCCTTTAGATCGTTAATATAATCTATATTCGGGTTAACGAATTATATAACGAGTTAGTTGTTTAGGGATTAGTTTTTATTTTATATTCACATAAAGACGATGACATAAACATGATAAAGCCATTTACTTAATCCGTTTGGTATTACTTAGCATGAAGTGAACATAGGTTAACGGTTTATTGGAAATTTAACAAAAGTAGAAGCACGTTCAAAATGCTAAACATTTATAAGGTAAGAAGTTGGTCTCGTAAGCTAAATTCAGGCATATATTCCGATAATCCAGATTGATATTGGATTATCGGATGATGATGTTATGAAAGAGGTTAGTGAATAAATCTAGCCGAGCAATTTCATATATAAGAAATATCCGCCAGCGGCAAACATGGTGATGATGCCAATAACACTCCACAGTTGAAGTAAAAATGATGGGCGGTGTTCGACAGGTATTTCATCGGATATCATGGCTTTATGGTTAAGTATTGCGATAAAAGGTGCTGTGGTAAAACTGATACTGGTCGCAAAATCTATGAACACTCCAAACGAAGAAGTGAAAAAATAAATGATCACCATTACCCCCGTAAATTGCATCAATAAAAAGGCAATATAGAGAAACTTATTGTCTTGATCACTGGTGAAAATTCTACTCAGCATACGTGGTGAACCATCCATCAAGGCAAATTGCGTTGATACCATAACCACAATGGCTGTAGTGCCAATAATAGGAAAAACCCATTGCCCCATCGTATCGGTAAAGAGAGATATCAAAAACTTTGCAAAGCCTGCTGGCGATGACTGAGGAAATTCGACGCCTGTTCTATAGATAAGTACCGCGCCAATAAAAACGAAGCAAATAGCGATAATGATAGTAATAATGTAACCCGTATTAATATCGAACAAGACGTTTTTAACATTTTGCTTAGCTTCAGTATCTGAATGATCTTTATTATGCTTTACCGCTGACCACGCAGATAAAAAGAAAGAAGCACTTGGCGGATTCGGCATCCAACCAGCCATCGCCACTAAAAATAGCAAGAACCCAGAGGTAATTTCAATATTTGGAAATAGTGATGTCGTGCTATTAAAGCCATCAGGCGCAATAATCGCTACGGTGATAAAGCAGAGTATAGTGAATGTAAACACCATAAATTTCGAAAACTTCTCGAAAAGCCCATACCCAGAGGCGATTAATAGGCTACATAAACAAGCAAAAACGATGAGTACAACCCATATATCAGCTAAGGACAAACCAAGTACATACTTGATAACGCCCGCAGTTAATAAGGCTACCGCAGCAGTCGATATAAATAAGTCGATAAGCACTGATATGATCAGCAACCATTTGGCATAAAATCCTGTGTCTTTATAAACGTACAACAGAGATTTACCTGTGATCGCTGAATATTGCACAGCAAAACGAAATAATGGGTATTTTAACAGTGAAGCTAAAATAACAAGAGCCAATAAACTCAAACCATATTCGGCACCCGCTCGGGTTGATTGAACAAGATGAGATACGCCTATCGCCATGGCAGCGAAAACTATCCCAGGACCTAAGCGCCCTAATAATGCAAACATATTAACTTCCTATATTATGGAGTTTGTGGATCGAGATTAACCTGACGAGAAACAATTTCACAGTGTTTTCCGTCAAAATGAAGTACGTCTTGATAGTGACCCGTTATATTCATCGTTGCTGACTTTGGCTCAGTGATTTTTAATAAAGTAAGAGCGAAAAATGATTTAGCATGATATGTATCATCACTAAATAAGTTTAAGTGTACGTCATTTACAATATGATGAGTTTTTGTTGTTGCTAACGCTATGCTTAATCGGTCTGTAATTTGCTCGCGTCCTTTCAAAGATATGCCGAGCTTTTTAACTTCAAATAATGAATTTTCACTAAACAAAGTACCGTACTCTTTAATTGGGCCATTATCTCGTAGTTTAGGATATGCGCGTATTGTTTCCTCGCAAATAGAGTTACCTGATTGAACAATTTTATTAAGTGTAGAAGGAGTATTTGCCGCTGCACTGTGACTAAATAAAAGAGCAACGGATATAAATAAGTATAAAAACTTCATAGGATTATAGTCTTGGCTTGGGGGAGTTGAAGGAAACTTAAGGAAAACAGAGGTATAACAATAATTTGATATACCTCTGAAAAAGAACTTAGAATACGCGCTTAACGCTAATGTATGCTTCAGTTCCTCGACCATAAATAACTTCTGAGTAAGACAAACGAGGGTTATTGTTTGAAGAGGTAATGTATTCTTCATCAAACAAATTAGTTACACCGCCAGTTACTATCCAGCTTTCTTCTTGGCTAGTGTAAGTGATACTTGCATTTGCGATGCTTTGGCTAGGATGAACAACTTCAGGTGCGTTATTAGCATCACCTTCTACGCTCGATTTATAAGACAAATCAAGACGAGACATTAAAGTACCACCTTGAGAAAGCTCACTGTAGTAAACCATATTTAAACTAGCAGTCGTATCTGGAATACGGGCTAGGTCACAATTAGGTAAACAAGAAAACTCTACCGAATCATCTAACTCGTCATATTTAGCATCTAATAAACCTAAGCTACCTTCAACAACAAAATCGTCAGTAACAAACCAAGAAAACTCAGCTTCTATACCATCAATACTCGCGCTGGCGGCATTGTCTGTAACTGTTGCGCCTGAGCTACTTGGTGTACTTGCGCTCACTTGCATGTCCTCATAATCCATTTGGAATGCAGCAAGATTTAAAGAAACACCATTATCAAAGGTAAATTTGGCGCCAATTTCTATCATATCGACATATTCAGGATCGTAGCTGATAGCTTTTAAATCGTCGCTTGGGTCATCATTACCCAAACCTGTTGGTGCTAAATAACGAGGATTAAAACCACCTGATTTGAAACCTTGAGAGAATGTGGCATAAGTAAATATTTTATCACTTACATCGTAGGCGGCTGTTATACGTACCGTTGTATCAGAGATATCTGTTTTGGTATCGTCTTCAACTAAAGTGACTAAGGCAGGTAAGCCAGCAGCTAAGTAGTCATCTACTGAAATAATGTCAAAGCCTGTTGGATTATAAAGTGGCGAAGGTGCATCGCCGTTAAAACCAAATATTTGACTGGTTTTATAGGTTTTTTCTTCTTCCGTGTAACGTAACCCTGCGGTTAAATGAAAGCGTTCTGTTACATCGTAAGTGGCCTCACCGAAGATTGCCCAGTTATCGTTTTCTACGGCATTATCAAATAATCCACGGATCAAAATCGTTCTGCTTTCTGCAGGCAAAACAACGTTTACATCTTCAATTGCTGATTCACTGAAATAGTAATAACCTGCTAACCATTTTAATTTTTCATGCTTACCTGAAACGTTAAATTCTTGGCTAAACTGGTCTTGATCTTGATAATTAATGGTATCAAAAACATGGAACTGCGTAAGGTCTGAATCACGTTGGAATTTAGATTCTAGCTCGCGGTATGCAGTAACTGATTTGAATGATATTTCATCCATGTCATATTCAACGGAAAGAGAAGCACCGAATATTTCGTTGATTGAAACCGATGGTGTTGTTGAGTTGGTTTTATCTTTATCCGAATTAAGCGCGTTTACGCCAAAACAGCTATCAGGATTCGCATCAACATGGGTGATGTAGTTAGAGTAAGCTGGCGTTGTGGTATTTAAATCACCATTACTCAGAAAGGTTAAGCCATCATCAGGAGCGCCACAACCAAAGTTGTCTCCTGTGTTGAAACGATAAGGTATAGCGCCATTTGGATGACCTGTTACCGACACATTGGCGGCACCATTTTCGTCATCTCGGGTGTAATCTACATTTAGATTGGTTTCCCAAGCATCGTTTGGTTTCCATCTGTATTGACCACGAAGTGAATAGGTATTGTCGTCACCTAAATCTTGACCAATAGCATTTTCAACATAACCATCTCTTTTCTTAACTAAACCAGTAAGTTTTACTGCTGAAGTATCGCCAATAGGTAAGTTAACTGAGCCTTGAACTTCTCTGCGGTTATCACTGCCATAAGTCGCTTTGGCAAATCCACTAACCTCATCTAAATCGGGCTTTTTAGAAATAAGTTGAATAGCTCCACCTATGGTATTTCGACCAAATAACGTACCTTGTGGACCTCTTAAAACTTCGACGCGTTCTAGATCTAATAAATCGATAATGCCGCCCACTGAGCGAGCCATATAAACACCATCAACATAAATACCTACACCAGGATCTGAGTTGATGGTGAAATCAAGTTGGCCTACACCACGAATAAAAACACTTGGTGCGGCTGAATTACCTGAAACGGGAGAAGCTCCGTCAAAAACAACATTAGGAGCTACTTTGGCAACGTCACTAACGTCCTGAAAGCCTCTTACTTCTAATCCTTCACCGGTAAAAGCTGAAACTGCGATAGGGGTGGTTTTAATATTTTCTTCTTGTCGTCTGGCTGTTACTGAGATGACTTCCATACTTTGTTGTAAGTCAGACTTGGTGCTTGTGCTCTTTGTAGCTGTTTCTTCCGCCATTGTAGAGGTAGCGATAGAAAATGTAGACAATATCGCTAAGCAAAGAGGTAACTTCTTAAATTTATTCATGATAATTCTCCGATTGTAATTGTTTTATAGTTGTTTTTTATTTTTATTAGGTCGATTTTTATTCGCCTATTTATGTTCATATGAACATATTATTATGCTAAAGTAAATATAGTTATCCTTCTTAAAATAATTAAATAATGGCAGAGAATATGAAAAAAAATAATGAAACGAAATGCCAAAAGTCAAAAACGCCACTTCTTTTTGATACCTCAATTTCTATCAAAATAAGACAGCTAACCGATCAAATGCTTACTCCCGGAAATCAATTACACGCAATACCTGAATCTATGAGTGTAAAAGAATGGCAAGTGATTGCGGTGTTAGCTAAATTTGGAAAAATGACCAACAAAGATATTTGCGAATATATAAAGCAAACTCATGTCGCTATTTCTCGTGTTGTTAAACAATTGAAGAAGCAGCAACTTGTAGAAACTGAACCGTCTGAAATGGATAAGCGCAAAGTTGAAATAATACTGACAGACAAAGGACTTTCGTTGCACGACGAGATAGTGCCTAAACGTTTAAAGCTAAATGACGAGATAGATAACGGCTTAACACCTGATGAAAGAACTACATTTTTAATGCTTATTTCAAAACTTGAGAAACACGTACAAGCTTTGAATAGTCGATCTGAAGAGTCATGAATAAGACGTATTAATTTTTTCATCTTTTAGATTAAGGAGTTATAGTCAATCAATTAACTTACTGAAATACTTATAATTCAATAATAAATATCTCTATAAAAATAAAATAGGTTGTACATGTCATTAGATTTAGAAATATATGCGCCCATAAATGTACCGATTAATTGGCAGTCAGAACAAATAGCGGAGAGTGAACAACGCTACCAATTATTAGAAAAGTATTTTTCAAAGATCGAAGGCTTAGAAATAGAACCGAATAACTGGCCAATGGGATATGGTTCATTAGATCACGATAATTTATCAGAGTTGTATCAGCCAGCCGCTATTTTCAAAATCACTGATTTAACTGCAGAGTCTGATGTTAGCCATGTAAGCTTGTATGTTTACGATAGTTGTCTTGCGGTATTAAACTTAGGTTTAACTGTAGATGCTGATTTGAGTAATATTGATGATTTAGCTATTTCACAGCGCGTTGATGAGTTATCAATGGAATATTTAGCACCTATATTGAAGTTAATATACGCATTGAAAACGGAAGCGCCCATGATCCAGCCTAGCGCTTATCGATTTTTTAATAGTGACAAAGAAGACCTCACGAGTGCGAAGCCTTTATGGGTTGCGCGTATGCTGAAGAAAAATCAAAACCTGACACCAGAACACTATTTAAACTGGCTTAAAAATGTTGATGCTGAATCTGACATTTTACATTTAGGCTCAGGTAATTCTTTACTGCTTCAAGAAGAGTATTACTCAGATGTGAATCGCATTATGGTGATGTCGCAATTTCACGCAGCGCTGATGGAACGTATAGAAGACTTATTAAAAGACAATCTAAAAAAGCTTAACAGTCATTATTATAATAAAACTCCTGTTAAGTCATTAAGCTTGAACGTTACGAACCAGCAATATCGAAATGATCATATCGAATATATTAATATTCAAGTATCAGCAGCTGAAGCAGGCGTTCAAGGTAAACGCCGTGAATTATTTCAACAATTTAGTCAGGCTTGGGGGTTTAATGAACAGCGTGAACGAGTAACAAAATTAACAGGTTTAACTCAAAGTCGTTTAGATCGTTTAGCACAAGAAAAGCTGCGTCAACAAAATAAGGTAATACAGACCTTATTAACTTTTTTAGGTACACTTGGATTACTTAGTTTAGTTATAGACTTAATTAGTATGGGAAATACTACTCCGCATGCAGATAGCACAGGCGTATTAGATTTCATTCAATTGCTCTCAGCCGAGCACATACTTAATATTACGTTTATGTTCGTTATTTTACTCACTCTTTACTTTTATAAGAATCATGAATAAACGCATCCGCTTTACCATTATATTTTCAACGCCCAACTTTCCTTATCAGGCAGTTATGGACTGGCTTAGCCCTAAGTTAGGCGAGTTATTTGCTGGCGCTTGTTGTCAGCCTATTGATGGTATTTGGTCGGAAGATGGTGAGCACGATAAAGAAGTATATCAAGCTGGTATTCAAGAGAAAGGTATGAAAATTCTTTTATCTGTCACCTTAGACAAAGAAGAGCAAGCTAAACAACAGATAAAACAATTACTACAAGGCTTAAAACAAGCGCTCAACTTATCTATTTCTTGGGTTCATATTGAACAAGAAGAAGTCTTTGCCCACCATATCCAATTAAATTAGTCAGTTGCCATAAATTACATGAACCCTGCTTACTTTATTAATGAGAAAGTGAGCGGGGGTTTAAGCATTTATTGATATTTACATAGTTAAACCAACCTTAATGTTAAGCTAGTCTTTAATCGTCTGAATTAATTAAAATCCTAAAGGAAATCTAAATGCTAGAATTAGCCATTATCTACCTAGCTGCTGCAATTATTGTTGTACCGCTAGCAAAACGTTTGGGTTTAGGTTCCGTACTTGGGTATTTATTTGCCGGTATGCTGATTGGCCCTTATGCTTTAGGTATGGTTGGCGATCAAACGGATGTTATGCACTTTGCTGAATTTGGCGTAGTGATGATGCTGTTTTTAGTGGGGTTAGAGCTTCAACCTTCAAGACTTTGACGGTTAAGAAAATCAATTTTAGGTTTAGGTGGATTACAAGTTGTAGTGACCAGCGCTGTATTTTTCGCGATTGGTTATCTTTTATTTGAGATGAAGTGGCAGACATCGTTAGCTACCGCACTTATGTTATCACTCTCTTCTACCGCCATTGTATTACAGACATTAACTGAAAAAGGTTGGATAAAACAAGAAGCGGGTCAAAACTCATTCTCGGTACTTTTATTTCAAGACATTGCTGTCATTCCTATTCTTGCACTTCTCCCCTTGTTAGCCTTTTTACCCGCGAAAGAAAGCCAAGAGCATAGCGAATCTATAATTTCGCATTTACCTGTGCTTGAACAAGTAGGTATATCTATCGCCGCTATCGTGTTTATTATTTTTGCAGGACGTTATATTTCAGCGCCTATATTCAGGTACATAGCTGAAACACGCTTACGAGAAATGTTTACGGTATTTGCTTTATTCTTAGTCATCGCAATTGCTTTACTCATGCAAAAAGTAGGACTCTCCCCCGCGCTTGGCACATTCTTAGCAGGTGTCGTATTAGCTGAAAGTGAATTTAGGCATGAGTTAGAAGTTGATATAGAGCCGTTTAAAGGTTTGTTATTAGGTTTGTTCTTTGTCACGGTTGGCGCATCAATTGATTTTGAATTATTGAGTCAGGCTTTTGTTACTGTCGTGCTACTCGTTGTATTACTTATACTCGTTAAAGTTGCCGTACTTTATGTTCTGGCATTTTTATTCAAAATGAACAAATCAAACCAACTGCTGTTTGCCCTTGCTTTAGCTCAAGGCGGTGAATTTGCTTTTGTATTACTTGGTTTAACTTCATCATTACAAATATTATCAGTAGAACAAACAAAGTTAACCACCCTTGTTGTAGCGGTATCAATGCTTTTCACACCTGTTATCTTAATGGTTTATGAAAAAATAATTAACAAAAAGAAAAGTGGTCCAGCCTTTGATGATAAGGAAGAAATGGAAACGAGTAAGAGCGTTATCATTGCTGGTTATGGTCGTTTCGGACAAATGATAGGACGTTTATTAAAAGCACAAGGCTACCAAGTTACGATTCTTGATCACAGCGCTAGTCAGATTGATCTGTTACGAAAGTTTGGGCATAAGGTTTTTTATGGTGATGCAGCTCGCAAAGATCTACTTGATGCTGCAGGTGCAAATGAAGCTAAGCTTTTAGTGATAGCCATTGATGATAGCGCAAAATCATTAGAAATAGTGGAGTTCGCACAGCGACATTATCCAAATTTAACTAGCGAAGCGTAAATCTCGGGGGCTTGCCCCCGTGCTGGATAGTGTATACTGGGGGGACCCCAGTAAATGCTATTCTTCATATGGAACTTCAAAGAAATACACATCATGTCTTTAGATTAATGTACCACTTTGTGTGGATACCAAAGTATCGACACAAAGTCTTCATTGAACCCTATCGTTCAACAATGAAAGCAATTATTCAAAAAGTAGGATATGACTACGATATTGATATCGTAGAGTTAGAAATTCCGAGTGACCATATTCATATGGTTATTAGAGGGATCCCTAAACAGTCGCCAAGCGATGTTATGCAAATAATTAAAAGTATAACTGCTCGTGAGTTTTTTAGAATTTATCCTGAAATTAAAAAGCAGTATTTCTGGGGCGGTAAATTATGGACACAAAGCTTTTTTGTTGAAACGATTGGTAACGCAACAGAAGAAGTTATCAGGAAATATGTTCAAGAACAGTTAATCGAATTAGATGGTAAAGAAATTAATAGCGATCAACTGAACTTGTTTTGAAACTCGGTCGCTTGCGGCCGAGAATTTTATAGCTGGTAGTACGTGCTATTAACAGAGGCCATGCATACAAATTAATTAATATGAAAGTTGATGCATTTAACCGTGAGACTTTTGATTCTGCTATTACATTAGCTGTCGATTCTTTGAAATTATTAGGAAGAAGTACTGCCGATGCTAAAAGAGCAGGCGCAGTGTTTAGAAAGCATGACTTGGAGTCACTGTACCAGTTATCTAGTATGTCGGAAGATGATGAAAACTATGGCATTGCTGTGCGTCAGCGATCTGAAGAGCTTAACTACGTACTCTCACAAGATAAAGAAGCAGAGACTAAAAAGTCGGAAGCTGATTTATACCAAACGGATTAATTTATTGAGCAACTTAGAACTACATTAGCAAGCTTAGAACAAGCAAAATTGATTAAACATAGTTATTCTATATTTTTTTAATTTTGTGATGTTATCAGTTTGCTAATGAGCTCCCGAAGGGCGGGAATTTAAAGGCTCATATGCCGCGTTATTGATTTTGACAAGGGAATAACCATTCTCTTCAATCAATGCCTTGTCTCTAAGCCTTTAAATTCTCGCTAAGTGAGCAATAAATTAATCCGTTTGGTATTAGATACGTATTCAAAAACATAGAGCGAGTGAAAGTTGAAGAACAAAGCAAACTAAAGCTTAGCGATATTAAGGTTTTTAGATATAGAGTATTAAATTATTGATTACTCTATATCAAAAGCTTATCTATTCAATAAAGTTTAAGGTTTTATCTGAGGTATAGCTTTAGATGAGTTAGATATCTGAAAAGTATAAAGAAGTGGGGTGGCTAAAGGGACTTGAACCCTCGACAACCGGAATCACAATCCGGGGCTCTACCAACTGAGCTATAGCCACCACTGATATTACTTAAAGTACCTTGTGGTAAGGCGCGGAGAGTATATTGCATTTGAGCCGATGTTTACAAGAAAAAAATTCACTTTTACTTATTTTATCTGTGCTTTATCTTTCCTTTGTGCTTTTACCTGTTTAAAGTTTAATTTCACTTTAATATTAAGAAGCAACTTGGTTTCGACCATTTTCTTTAGCGCTATAAAGTTTTTTATCTGCCTCTTTATATAAGCTTTCAATTGTGGTGTTTTGTTGATTAACCTCAGATATTCCGATAGAAAGCGTTAACTTTATAGTTAATTCGTTATATTCAAAATTTTTGTCTTCTATTATTGAACGTATCTTTTCGGCGATGACTCCAGCCCCTTCCTTTGAGGTGTCGTGAAGTAAAATCGTAAACTCTTCACCGCCAATTCGTGCGAAGATGTCACTCTTACGCATTATTTTTTCTATCTCTTGTGTAATACTAACTAAAATAAAATCGCCTGCATGATGTCCATAGGTATCATTAATTTTTTTGAAAAAATCTATATCCATCATAAGAAGCGAGGCTTTCTTCTTGTCTCTTACTGCTATCGATAATAAGTTTTCTGCAACCTCAAAAAAATAACGTCGATTGTATATATTGGTTAAATTATCAATCATAGACAATTTATGTAGCTCTTCTACACTTTCTTCGAGTTTTTTGTTGGTTTGTATATTGACTAAATGACCGTTATAAATGGCTTTTGAAAGAAGGAGTGTTACTGGGATATAAATCAGTATTAATACCACTAAAGCAATATGCTGATGCTTACCATAATAAAATAGAATGAATATTTGTGGGATGATCATAATAAAAAAGAACACCATGTAAGCTTTGTAAATAGTTGCCATTGATAATACTGCAGCAGTAATGATGCCTATAACTATGACCAAATTAACGAGCTCGAATGGTGGAGGAGCATATATAACAACTAAACATGAAGACACCGTCCAAATACATGCTTGTAAGGCTGTAACTATCATGAATACTTTTTTCTGCTTCTGTATTCCTTGCGTGCTTGCTTGTTTTATATATTTTTTAAACATTCTGACATTATACAAACGATATGAAGCTAATAATGTTTGAGCAAAGAGCCATATAATGAGAAAAGAGAGGGGAATAAACTTAAAGAATATAACGAAATAAATAAACGAAACGATTAACAAAGCAATCATAGATCTAGGCGTTTGCTGAACTAGAACTTCTATAAGTTTAGGGTGACTCATTTTTCCTCCTTAAGTACTGGGCTTTCTAGTGTGATAATTTTTAATCATGTGATATTTAATTAAAACACTAAAACGCTTAAGCTAATGTTAGTTCATTGTATTTCCAAGAAAGTTATATATACAATAGCTAAATTATAGATCTTTTAATTATAGTGCAATTTGTAGTTTCTACTTCTTTATTCTGAATAAAGAGTAAAGTATACCCATTAGCTTATAACTTATTGTTAAGTCGTCACTATTAACATCGTTTAGGTAAGCTCGAAAAGTAAAATAATTTAACGCTAACTTGGGTTATATCGCACATCAGGTAACTTATGCATTTAGACAAAATATCAGAACAATTAGGCAAATCATCAGATGGAAAAGGCGTTAAAATTCCACCTGTAGAGTTATGGGATCCACCTTACTGTGGCGAGATTGATATTAGAATAAAAGCGAATGGTGATTGGTTTTATAACAACAGCATTTTTAAACGGTTACCGCTAGTTAAACTATTTTCTTCTGTTATTAAAAAAGAGTCAGGTGATTACTTTTTAGTAACGCCCGTTGAGAAAGTAAAAATAATTGTTGAGCAAGCGCCTTTTGTTTTAACTCAATGGCAATGGCAAGATGCGGAACAAACCATAATGACAGTTCGTACCAATGTTGAAGATGAGTTTGTGCTCGACGAAGATCATCCTTTAAGTATTGATGAACAGGGTGATTTGATGGTTACCGTTCGACGTAATTTAAAAGCGAAGGTACATCGTAATGTGTTTTATCAATGGGTAGATATAGCGCAGGAAGTAAAAACAACAAAAGGCACTGAATTAATGTTTACGAGTGCCAATTGCAATTTTAGTTTGGGTCTTGTTTAAGCAAAATTTTTATAGGTTTGCTTATGGAGCGATAACCGATAATCTCTCACTAGCGTATTGATGTATTTCGTGTACATCTTGCTGAATTTTAGATTTAAGATCGGCTTCTAGCTTCATGCGTTCAAAATCGAGTCTCATACGCTCAGGCTTGGTCAGCTTTTTACGTTCTTCTAAAATAGGCATGTGCTTTATACCTTCGTACAAGCCATAAACTGAAGGAAATAAGGTATTAAGCTCACTGCTAAGTTTGAGTGAGTCTAATAGTACCGACAAGCGCCAACAGCCTTCAGATATATCGCATTGCTCTTCTTTCATTGCTCTAACTATAATCACGACACTATTCAGTATTTTAGTATCGTGTCTTTTTAGTGCAGCTTGTTTTTCTTGCTCGGCAATAATTTGGTCAGCGGTTTGCTTCTTTAATTGAGAAAGCAGCATGCCAGCATATATTGCAAGCGGAACAATAATGAATAAAGCAATAACAGCGTATAGCCCGTAACCTTCAAACATGTTGGTCCTTACTTAGTATTTAGATAAATCAGTTGTATCTAACGAATCCCACAAGTCATCTTCACTCGACTTGCTTTGACTATCATCTTCGTCGTCTTCAGATTCTTCATCATCCCAACCAAGTAATTCACGTAACTCTTGATGACGTTCCATTTTCTCATTGAAGTAATCAATTTGCTCTTCACTAAGGCTTTTATCTTCTTCTTGAAGTGCCAATATACTTTGCAGTTGTTGATCATCTTCAATGGCATATAACTCGTCTTCTAAAGCGCTGTTAGGTTCTTTTTCAGGTTCAACCATACGAATAGCAGCAATAGGAGATTGTTTCTCTTTTTTAGGCTTGTTGGTATTCGTTGTAACTTTAGGTGCAGCTTGAGGCGTTAAATCAATAAGTACTTTGCTGCCTAAGCGTGGATCTTTAGGAGCATTGTTTGTTTGATTTTGAGTTTTGTTTTCAAAAGCTTCTTTTTGACGGTTACCTGGCTCTTTGCCTACTTTCTTTTTAGCTCTTTTCGGCGTAGGTACGATCAGCTTTTTATCAGCTTCACTAAGAACTTCTCTTTTTCCTACACCAGGTTTTCTTGATTTTTTAACGCGTGACATGTGTGTGCTTCAATTTATGGTCTTAATGGTTCTATTTTACTCGATTAATTGATAAACAGCGATAGTCATCACGCTTCATTCGTCATTTAGCTAAAAAATTTAAGGTTTTCAATGTGAATAGTTTGATTAAAACCCTTCACATTGAATTATTTGCCTTAAGATAGCGTTTATTTACTGAGTTGCTTAAATATAAAGAAGGCTAAGCGTAATGATTCTGCTTAGTTCACAGCCCTATAATATTGCGCCATAGACTACTTAACTCTGCATCTGACTCTGTAATTTCTATTGCTGAAGCAGGTGAGTCGATAAAGCTTAATGGCTGTTCTATAAGTTGATCATCTCTAAAATAGTGGCAATTTACCGAAGCGTTTTGAGCTAAGTGTTCAGCTATATTTTGTAATGATTTCTCAGTCGCTTGCATATTATCTACTGCAACTATGATGTCATTTACCGCTAAACCAGCTTCCGCAGCAGGACTATCTTCTATCACCTGAGTGACTTTTAGCCCTGAAGGCGTAGCACTATAAAGAGCACCTACGTATGGAATATATTCGTCTGTTGTGCGGGTTTCTACACTATTCAATTTACTGAATTTACTGGCGGCGAAATCAATACCTACTTTTTTAAGTAAAGGTGATAGTTCTACACGCTCAGCATTGTGTAACATGGCTGTAAACTCGTCACGTATATCTGTATTACATAAGATATTGGCTATGTTGATGAAGTCATCTTCGCTGGTGCCGATATTAGTTCGACCAAAGTGTATCCATAACTCTTTCATTAGGTTGTCTAAACTGTATTGCCCATTCGATTTATCTCGAATAGTTAAGTCTAACCAAAGAGCAATTAAAGATCCTTTAGTGTAGTAACTTACGATATTGTTGACGGCGTCAGGTCCTTGTTTATAAAACTTGGTCCAAGTATCAAAACTAGAGTCAGCGACACTTTGTTTTAATTCACCTTTACCTCGGTAGACACGAGTAGCGGTTTTAGACAGAATTTTTAAATAATCTTCAAACGAGATAAGTCCAGTACGATACAGTGAAAAATCGTCGTAATAAGAGGTGATACCTTCATAAGCCCAAAGCTGAGTGGTGTGGGTTTCTTCTTGTAAATTATAAGGAATAAACTCTTTTGGTTTGATACGACAAACATTCCAGGCATGAAAGTATTCATGTGAGCATAAACTTAAGAATGTACGGTAATCATCTGTTAATTCATCTGGTTTATTTGGGTTAGGTAAGTCGAAACGACTGGCTTGTAGTATGGTTGAATTTTTGTGCTCTAAGCCACCAAAACCATTAGCAAGTAAATGGGTAATAAACCAATATTCTTTAAAAGGCGCTTCGCCAAACATGGATATATGATGCTGACATAGTTTAGTTAAGTCGTTTGTTAAACGTGTTAAATCGCCATAATGTTCACTGGTAAATACAACGTGATGAGTTATGCCTTCAACATCAAATTCTTGATAGCTAAAGTTACCCATAGCAACTGGTCCATCTATCAATTCTTGATAGTTTTCAGCACTGTATTGACCGAATGCGTATTTCTCTGTGTTATGTCGCGTAAGTCCTGTTGCTACTTTCCAATCTTTTATCGCGTCGTTTGGTTTGATGTCTAATAGGCAAGCTTGATCGGCTAGTTCTTCTACTTGTAAAAACACTGAACTACCGTTGAAGAATGCACGTTGGCTGTCTAAATAAGCGGTTCTTACTGATAAGTCGAAAGCAAATATTGAGTAATTAACGCTAACGCTTGTGTCTGCGTTTGATGTAAGTGTCCAGGTTTGTTTATCGTTCTTAATCAATATTGGTGAGTTGTTATTTTCTGCCGTCGCATTAATTTCAATAATGTTTTTAGCAAAGTCACGGATCATATAACTGCCAGGAAGCCAGCTAGGTAATGAAAGGGTATAGGGTTTATCTGCAATTGCGTTAAAGGTTAAAGAAACTGAAAATAAATGGCTGTTAATATTTAACGGAGAAATTGAATAATTGATCATGGGAAAGTCACGCTACATTGAAAATAAAATATGCTTCAATGTAGCAGAAACTTTGGCGCTTAACACCTTACGAGCAAGGATATTAGCGATTTTTTAAGAGGATTAAGAAAGAATTACTGTTTTATCGCCGTTTAAACAAATACGTTGCTCAGCATGTTCTTTTACTGCTCTACAAATGGCTGTTGCTTCTAAGTCGTGTCCTAAATGTACCATTTGTTCTATGGTGAAAGTGTGGTTAATTGGCTTAACTTCTTGCGCAATAATGGGTCCTTCATCTAAGTCTGCTGTTACATAATGCGCTGTAGCACCTATAACTTTTACGCCTCGTGAATGGGCTTGATGATAAGGTTTTGCACCTTTAAAGCTAGGTAAGAATGAATGATGAATATTAATAGCATTACCACGTAACTTAACACACATGTCGTCTGACAATATTTGCATGTATCGCGCTAGAATCAAAAGTTCTGATTCTGTTTCGCTAATAATATTTAAAATTTGAGCTTCTTGCTCTGCTTTGGTTTCTTTCGTCACGGGTAAGTAATGATAAGGAATATCATGCCATTCAACTAACGATTGGCAATCAAGGTGGTTGGATACAACCGCAGCCACTTCAATAGGTAAAACACCCGCTTTAGACTTTGTGAGTAATGACACTAAGCAATGATCATATTGCGATACAGCAATAACCACTTTAGGTAAGCAATCTTTATTTCTTAGTACGTATTCCATGTTTAATGGCTTAGCTAACTCATTAATACCTTGCGTGAATTCAGCAATAGGTACGGTTAGGTTACGGTCATCAAAAGCGATACGTGAAAAGAATGTATTTGAATATGGGTCACTGTATTGCGATGTTTCTGTGATGAAAGCACCGTGTTCAAATAAGTTTTGAGATACTTTTGCTAATACGCCTGAAGTATCAGGGCATTTCCAAGTTAACGTGTAATGGTTGGTTTGACTCATTTTATATTTACAGTGATTAAAGTTGATTGATTGGTTATATTTTTACATTTTTTTCAATGAAACAACAGGTTTTAGTGACGGGTAACAAGCTGACCAGTTCTTTAGGTTAATCTAAGATAAAGGACTTTATGATCAATAATATTAATGTTTTTAATACTACTCAGGAAAACTTGTTTTGTTTTTAATGTAAAGCTCTTCTACTTTTTCTCGTGCCCAGGGGGTTTTTCTTAGAAAAGTTAAACTCGACTTTATACTTGGATTATCAGTAAAACATTTGATTTTTATTTCTTGACCAAGCGCTTCAAAACCAATGTGTTCAACAAGTTGTTCTACAATAGTTTTAAGGGTAATGCCGTGCAGTGGATTGTATGGTTGATTGTCCAAAGGATTTCTCTGTTTAAGTTATAGGTTCAAGGTTTAGATAATAAAAAAGCAGAACTATATCGCTCTGCTTTTAGATAAAAGATTAACTAACGTAAGTTGTTAGCTATTTTAAATGGGTTAATTACTTTTGAAAGTGTTCTTCTAATTTGTCACTTCCACCAATAAGTTCACCATCAATAAATACTTGTGGTACTGCGGTTGCATTAGTAATTGCTTTAAGTGCCGTTAGACTTAAGTCTTTACCTAATTCTAGCTCTTCAAACTGGTAACCTTTTTCTACTAATAATGCTTTAGCTTTAGTACAGAAAGGACAGCCAGGTTTTGTAATTACAGCTACTTCAGCAGTAGAAACTGCTTCAGGGTTGATGTATTTAAGCATAGTTGCCGCATCAGAAACTTCAAACGGGTCGCCAGGTACTTCTGGCTCGATAAACATTTTATCAATGATGCCGTCTTTAACTAACATAGCGTATCTCCAGCTACGTTTGCCAAATCCGATGTCTGACTTATCAACTAATAAGCCCATAGCGTCAGTAAAGTCGCCATTACCATCAGGGATAAAGCTGATGTTTTTTGTATTTTGATCTGCAGACCAAGAGTTCATAACGAACGTATCGTTAACTGACATACAAATGATTTCGTCTACGCCGTTTGCGAAGAACTTAGGTGCTAATTCATCATAGCCAGGTAAATGAGTTGATGAACATGTTGGTGTAAATGCACCTGGTAGTGAAAAAACTACAACTGTTCTGTTTTTGAAAATTTCATTTGTTGAACGTTCAGCCCATTCGTCATTAGCTCTTAATTTAAATGTTACGTTAGGTACAGCTTGTGTTTCTTTATTGGTGAACATGGTTATCTCCGAAATGAATGTATAAGTTATAATAGCGCTTTTGTATGTTATTTACATACTAGATAAGTAACTAAATGCGACCACTTTATCATTATTCAAGGTCACTTCTACTTTCTTTTAATTGTCGATAAGCATTATTGAGTTTGTTGGTAATAACTTCTTGCGGGCAAGGTTTTGACATGTAGTCGTCGAAGCCTGCTGAAATACAATGCTCAACAGCATCATCTAAGGCGTCAGCTGTTATCGCAATAAGCCAAATAGGCTTTTCATGTTCTTGTTTAGATATAATAGAAGCGAGTTCAAATCCATCCAAATTCGGCATATGACAATCTGAAATAATAATATCGTAAGCAAGCTCATTATGCATATCTAAAGCTTGTTTACCGTCTTGTGCAATATGAGGCGAAATATTCAAACGCTCTAGCTGAGCAGTTAATACTTTTAGGTTAACTATGTTGTCTTCAGCAACAAGTACTCTTAAACCCTTAAAACGGTTATCGTTAGGTGGGTTAATCACACGTTTGTTTTTACGTCTATCTTCGGTATCACTTTCTACGCCTGATTGGACTAGCGACAGATCGAAATAGAAGTTGCTGCCTTCGCCATCGGTAGAATCTAATTGAATATGACTATTCATTGCGGTAGCTATTTCCTGACAAATACTCAGGCCTAAACCTGTACCACCGTATTTACGGGTGATGGCATCATCAGCTTGTTTAAAAGGCGTGAATAATGAAGTTTGGTGCATAAGTGGAATACCTATGCCAGTGTCTTTAATTGATATTCTTATCGTATCGATTGTTTGCTCGCCTTCAACATTCGATTCAAGAAGATCTATTGTAAGAGCAACACCACCTTTTTCAGTAAATTTAATTGCGTTACTTAATAGGTTATTTAGCACTTGAGACATGCGTGTTGGATCGGTCAAATAGTTATGAGTAATGCTATCGGCTACATGATAATTAAGGTTCAGCTCGTCAGAGGTTAATTGTTGGAAGCTATTAGTAATATTACGGCTTAATTGATGTAAATTAACAGGTACACTTTCTAGGGTTAACTTACCCGCATCCATTTTAGAGAAATCGAGCACATCGTTTAATAGTGCCAATAAATTACCTGCAGAACTTTTTAATGTACCAAGTAATTCTTGCTGATTATTGTTCAACTCAGTATAGGTAAGCGCTTCCGCCATGCCTAAAACACCATTCATGGGGGTTCTTATTTCATGACTCATACGCGCTAAGAAAGTTAGTTTTTCTTGAGCTGATTCTTCGGCATGTTGTCGCGCTTCTTCGGCTACTTTTAATTCCTTCTCTATTGCTTTACGTAATGCTTCTTTTACTTGAATTTTTCGGTAATAAATAAACATAACCAAGATCACAAAAATACAAATAGTCGCAATAACGTATAGGGCTTGTTTATAAATGTTGCGTATTTGTTTTTGAGTGTCTAAGTGAAGAATTGATAAAGCATTAGCTGATTTCTCATCTAAGGTTTGGCCATCGGCTAGCTGAATGATTTGAGGGAATTCAATAAGATTATTATTGGCTACTGCTTGTTCTATATGAAAAAACATACCGACAACAAAGGTAAGAGCAATAAGAGTGTTATAACGCAGCATGGAAAATGATCCTTTATTCCAATTGTTAACCATATTTCAATATCTCGTAGCAAATTTATTAAATACTTGTTTTAAAGGATAGTACACCATCAAAAATTTATGTCTATTAATTGAATAAAATAAGCATGACGCGTAAAAAAAACGAGTGAAATTATTGATTGTTCTAGGAACTAAGTGATAAATTAAATACAACTTGTATATACAATTAAGATTTCGATAGGTATATCTCTTAATATTTAGGATTAAAAATAAATTATGACTTGTTATTCGTTATCAAAAGGCTCGACTCCTCTGCTTATTAGCATGCCGCATATAGGTCAAAAAATTCCTGAGACTATCGCAGACTTAATGACTGAAGAAGCATTGTTAATCAAAGATACAGATTGGTATATTGATAAGTTGTACGAGTTTGCTGATGAAATAGGAGCAAGCATTATCAAGCCAGATACTAGTCGTTATGTGATTGATTTAAATAGAGGGATTGATGGCATTAATTTATATCCAGGTGCTGATAGTACCGAGTTATGCCCTAGCTCAACTTTCAATCGTACGTCTATTTATTTAGACAAGAAAAGCGTTTCAAAAGAAGAAGTAGATAAACGTATAGCTGAATATTGGCAACCTTATCACGATCAAATTACAAACACGTTAGCAGATATAAAAGCAGAGTTTGGTTTTGCGATTATTTTGGATGCTCATTCTATATTATCGACAGTACCACGCTTTTTTGAAGGGCAATTACCAGATTTTAATTGGGGCACAGCCAACGGAGCAAGTTGTTCTACAGACGTTATTAACAGTATAAAAAAAAATAGATTTTTCTCCTTATTCGGTTGTATGGAATGATCGCTTTAAAGGGGGGTATATAACACGTGAATATGGCGATCCTGAGAATAACATCCATGCCATTCAACTCGAACTCTCTCAGCGAACTTACATGAATGAAAGTGAGTTTACCTTTAATGAAAACTTAGCTATGCAAGTAAAGCCTATATTAAAAACTATGGTAGAAGCTTTGCTTAACTGTGCACCTAATATAGTGGTAAAGGAGGCAAGTTAATTATGTTGTTACATGCTGAAAAAATATTATTCAATCATGGCTGGCAACAGCAGAAAACCCTTCGTATTGAAAATGGCATTATTGTAGATGTGATCAATGGCTATATTGAAGGTGCTGAATCAGTTGGTGTTGTTATTCCTGGTATGGTGAATTGTCATTCACATGCATTTCAGCGTGCTTTTGCTGGCTTTAGTGAAATTAAACGTTCGGGTGACGATAGTTTTTGGTCATGGCGTGAGGTGATGTACAGCTTTTTGAAAAAGTTAACGATTGCTGATGTAGGTACAATTGCTCGTCAACTCTATATTGAAATGCTAAAGAGTGGTTATACGCGCGTAGCTGAATTTCATTATCTGCATTTCGACAAAAATGACGGGACTGAATCTAACGGAGTTGAAAGTGGCAGTGTTGAATGTGATGGACGTTCTGCACCCGCAATGGCTAAAGTCATATTTGAGTCGGCACAACAAGCAGGGATAGGTTTAACGTTTTTACCCGTTTTATATCAGTACAGTGGCTTTGGTCAAAAACCTGCTTCAGTTAATCAAGCACGTTTTATTCATGGTGCTAATGAATTTAATCAATTAGTTACTCAGTGCTTTGAATATACAAAAACATTCAGTAATACCAATTTAGGTATTGCTCCTCACTCATTAAGAGCCGTAGATAAAACATCGTTAATAAGTGCCGTGACTCATGTGAGATCTTTAGATGAGAATGCACCTATTCATATCCATATTGCCGAACAACAACAAGAAGTTGATGACTGCATTTCTTTTTATGGAAAACGACCTGTGCAGTGGCTTATTGATAATGTTGAGTTAGACAAGCATTGGTGTTTGATTCATGCCACTCATATTAATGAAGCTGAACGCAAAGGTATTATTGAAAAAGAAGCGGTGGTAGGTATTTGCCCGACGACTGAAGCTAATTTGGGCGACGGTATTTTCCCTACTCTTGAGTTTGTTACCGAAGGTGGCAGTTTTGCCATCGGCTCAGACAGTCATATATCAGTTAACCCTATTGAAGAGCTACGCTGGCTAGAATATGCGCAACGTCTTACTAAGCAAAAACGTGCGTTATTAGCATCATCTGCTCAACCTTCTATTGGCGCTTATATATGGGAAAAAGCGTTAACGGGCGGAATGAATTCAACTCATAGCAATGTTGGTGAATTAGCCATAGGTAAACAAGCCGACTTATTAGTGTTGAATCAAGAGCGTTTAGCTACCTTTGCCAGTGATGAACAATTCATATTAGATAGTTTACTTTTTGCTAGCCAAACAAATATGATCAATGACGTTATGGTAAATGGGGAATGGGTTGTTAAAGAAGGTATACACACCGAAGAAAAAGATAGTATGAAAGCTTTCACGATGTTATTAGCTGAAGTTCAACATACTGCTCACTAACTCTTAGTAAATAGAAAAGAGTGAGCAGTAAATATTATTGAGACAAAATCTGACTTTAATCAAAAGTTAGAAGTAACTTCTATATTTTCCTATAACTTTACAAACGATCTTTTGATTAGCTGCTTGAAAATTGTAATCAGTTTTAGGTTTATCACAATGAGTTTTATAAAATGTAATAACTTTATCTCGTTCAGAGGTTAACTCTGTCGCATAGGTGATCTCTTCAGGTGTAAAGTGCTTAAACTCTCGTTCTAAATCGCTGTAGACCTTTTTGACACTCAATTTAACTTTAGTGTCGGTGGCATTATTAAACCCGGTGAGTAACGAATCTTTTTGTTCGTTATACCAACGTTCTAATTTTGGTTGAGGATAAAAATGCAAAAATACCGCTGCAGCGACGATCAATATCAATAAATTTTTCATATCTTGGCGTATAATGGTGTTGTTTTGATAGGATAATCAATTTTTCTCCAACAATATATTATCTTTATCACTTTTCCCCATTTCATTTTTAATGAACGGTTTTGCTAAGTAAGGGCTTTTTTGTGAATGAGCAAGAGTTAAAAAATAAATCCGCAGTTCAAATTCCTGTAAAAAATATCGTTATACATAAAACTAAGGGTGTAGAAACTTACCAACCCAGCGATCAGATTTATGTGCGTAAAGTGTCGGGCTTTTTTCAAAAGCTAAGGCAACGAATGAACTTGGTTTATTTTGCTTTTTTTGCTTTGTTACCTTGGGTTCAATTTAATGGACATCAAGCCGTATTATTTGATATTGAGGCACAGCGTTTTACTATTTTTGGTTTAACTTTGTGGCCACAAGATCTTACCTTATTAGCTTGGTTATTTATTTTAGGTGCTTTTCTGCTGTTTTTTGTTACGGCATTTTTGGGGCGTGTTTGGTGTGGTTATATGTGCCCACAAACCGTATGGACCTTCATTTTTATTTGGTTTGAAGAAAAAATAGAAGGTACAGCTAATAAGCGTAAAAACCTTGATAGCCAGAAAATGGATTTTAATAAGTTTTGGCGGAAAACCTTAAAACATACTTCCTGGGTTTTATTTTCTTTATTCACTGCAATGACTTTTGTTGGTTATTTTTCACCGATGCGAGATGTTTTTATAGATGTATTTACACTTAATACGTCATTAACTATTGCCAGCATAATTTTATTTTTTACTTTTGCTACATACGGTAATGCGGGTTGGATGCGCGAAACTATGTGTTTACATATGTGTCCTTATGCACGTTTTCAATCGGCTATGTTTGATCAAAATACATTGACGGTATCTTACGATGCGGAGCGCGGAGAAAATAGAGGACCAAGAAGTAGAAAGAAAGATCCTAAAGAGTTAGATTCAGATTTAGGCGACTGTATTGATTGTAATTTATGTGTTCAGGTTTGCCCAACAGGTATAGATATTCGTAATGGATTGCAGTACGAATGTATCAACTGTGGTGCCTGTGTCGATGCTTGTGATGGCGTAATGGATAAAATGAATTACGACAGAGGGTTGATACGTTACGCAACAGAAAATGATTTAAAAGGTAAAAAAGTCAAATTCTTCCGTGGAAAACTCATAGGTTATGCGATTGTATTATTAGTGATGACGACTTTGCTGGTATTAGAAATTGTTAATCGTGTACCTGTGTCGCTCGATATTATTCGTGACCGTAATGAATTGTCGAAAGAGAATTTTAATGGCGATATCGAAAACGTTTACACCTTAAAGATTTTGAATATGTCACAAACAGATAATACCTATAAGTTGTCTGTTCGAGGTATTGAGCATACAACATGGCATGGTGACCAGGTGATTAAAGTACCTGCTGCCGATGTTTATACATTACCTATTAGTATCTCAGTCGACCCTTACGAACTAGAATCTTACATGAACGATATTACTTTTGTTATTGAACAAGTAGAGCCAGAAAGTGATATTAAACTTGAACATGAAAGTCGATTTTTCAATAAAAGATAGTGTGAAAACCTGGATCATAATTTGATCAACTTAGTATAATTACAGTAGGAGCTTTAGGCTTCTACTGTTGATTTTAAATGATGTTTACTGATATTCAAAACCTCTAGCCCTAGTATGTTACAACGCTAACGTTTACTATTGGCGCAATGAATTTTATTGAGAAAAACATGTCAGTATTCGATTTTACTTCACTGTCCCCTGATCTGATTTTAGATGGATTAGAAAGCGTAGGTTTTAATGTAGACAGCGGTTTACTGGCTTTAAATAGTTACGAAAACCGCGTTTATCAATTTCATGATGAAAATCTTGTTAAATATGTCACTAAGTTTTATCGCCCTGAACGTTGGAGCGAAAAACAAATAAGAGAAGAGTTAAACTTTGCGTTAGAGCTTGATAAGCAAGAGTTACCGCTAGTAGCGCCTTTATCTGTAAACGGTGAAAGCTTATTTAATTATAAAGGCTATTACTTCACTGTATCTCCCTGTCGTGGTGGGAGAACCTTTGAAGTAGATAATTTAGATCAACTTGAATGGATGGGGCGTTTTATAGCTCGTATTCACGCAGTTGCTTCGCAAAAACCGTTCGAAACTCGTTTAGCGTTAACGACTGATGATATGCTGAACAATTCAATGAAAATCATTCAATCTTCAGGTTTTGTGCCTAAATCACTTAATATCGCTTTTTTTACTATTTTAGAGCAAGTTATTGAAGTGGCTGCGGGTCAATATAAACCGAAGACACAAATCAGGTTACATGGTGATTGTCATGCTGGAAATATATTCTGGACAGACAAAGGACCTCACTTCGTTGATTTAGATGATTGTAAAATGGGCCCTGCCATTCAAGACCTTTGGATGATGCTTTCAGGCGACCGTAATGAACAACTGTTACAACTCGATACACTTTTAACAGGCTATGAAGAGTTTTTTACATTTGATAGTAGTGAGCTTGTTTTGATAGAATCATTGAGGACTATGCGAGTTGTACATTATATGGCATGGTTATGTAAGCGGTGGAACGACCCAGCTTTCCCGCGAAATTTTCCATGGTTTGATAGTGAAAAGTACTGGGAACAACAAATTTTAATGCTGAAAGAGCAAATGTCTGCCTTGCAGCAACCGCCTTTAAGTTTAATTCCAATGTAGCCAATATTGGCAAAGCACATTTATTAGGATGTTTATAATGAAGAAAATTTTAAGTCTTATCGTTATGTTATGTATGCCATTAATGGCGTGTTCAGCAGAATATAAAGCAGGTGAACACTACACAGTAGTTGACGATAAAGTATCTAAAAAATTAGAAGTACGTGAATACTTTTCATTTTATTGCCCACATTGTTTCAACTTTGAACCAATTATGGCGAATGTGAAAAAAGACTTACCTGCAGGTGCTACATTTGAAATGAATCACGTTGATTTTTTACGTGCTGCTTCTCCTAAAGTACAAGGGTTATTAAGTAAGGCAATTGTTGTTGCTAAGAAAATGGATATGGAGAAAAAAAATGGTTGGCGCTATTTTTAACTATCTTCAAGTTCAACGTGCTTTCATAACATCTGAAAAAGATATTCGTAACATCTTTGTATTAAACGGTGCAGATGGCGAGCAATTTGATAAGTTAATGTCTAGTTTTTCTATTAATAGCCAAGCTAAGTTGATGAAGAAACACCAAGAATACTTCTCAAAGAAAACTGGCGCAGATGGTAAGCCTTACCTAAATGCTGTTCCAACAGTTATTGTTAATGGTAAATACAGAATCAACCCTGCTGCATTAGACAAAGGTGATTTTGAAGGTGATTATAAGAAGCTTGTAAATCACTTATTAGCGTTAAAGTAACCGCTAATAGTGACTGAATGATCATCGAGTTCAGATTTTAAATATTAAAGAGCGCATGTCGCTCTTTTTTTATGTCTTTTTTTAGAGTTATGACTAAGAAGTTGTGCTGAACATTGTCATCTTACTGTCGCGAGAGGATATGTTTATTATTAGCAGTAAACTGTGAGTAAGAGCTGCAGCTTAGTTTACAAATTACCTAAAGGTAAAATATTAATATTATTTTAATTTAACTCTGATTTTCTTGTTTTATAAAGGTGATAACCAATTATTGTCGCGATTAGAAAGAGTATTGCCGCGGCTCCAATGTGTGCTGAATCTGCTAATTTAACACCTGATCCAGCCAATGAGAAAATAGCCATTTGTGGTATGAAACCAAGGCAACTACCTGCAATGTAAGGTCGTAATGGAATATTAGCAATTCCAGCGAGTATATTGGTTAAAAAATTTGAACCAACAGGAAGTAATCTAATAACTAAGGCTTTTAAAAATGTATCAACAGATAAAAAGTTATGCAGTTTTGTTAGCTGTTTTTTGTATTTACTGGCGATATAACTTTGTTGAAATAAAGACGCTACCTTATAAGTAATAGCAGCGGCGATAGTAACGGTTAGTGTTGCGTAAACTAAACCTAAAATAACACCAAAGAAATACCCGCAAGTAAAAGCTACTACTTGCCTTGGCATGCCTATACAAGAGAGTCCTAACAAGATGCTAAGCAATATTATTATAGATTTTAGGCTAGTAGGTGAGATTGACAGTAAATACTCTTGAAATGCATTCTGTGTGAAAACAGTTATTGAGATAAGAGCGTAAAGTACAACAAATGTACTTATTGCTATCAGCCATAATGTGCTCTTATTAAAAAGTAGTTTTTTAAGCCAAGGCATTGGACATTTTGCTTAATCTGCAGAAGATGCTGATAAGCTTTCTAATAAATTGGCTTTAGCTAAAGCAAACTCTTCTTCTGTTAAATAGCCTTGCTGTTTTAATACCGCAAGTTTATTTAATGCTTCGATCAATTTAGTGTCGATCTTTGCTTTAGTTTTAGTTTTAGCTGTAGAGCTTTCAACTACTGAACTTTGAGTCACTTTTTCTTCTGCTAAACTTGTAGGTTCTACTTTTTTATCGAGCACTTCTTTCGTTTTTATCGGTGTAATAACTTTAGCTTTTTCAGGTTTTAACTTTGGCTTCACTTCAGGCGTTTTTACAGGTCTTTCTGGCGTTTCATTTTTATTAATTAAAGCAGAAAAGTACCAATTCCAATCGATAATATGATCAATAACGTTGTGATATTTTTCTTTAGTTAACCTTTGATTACCTTCTCTTAAGTAAGCACAAATATGGTATTGCTCAGATTGACTTGTTATTAGTTTTACTGAGATTTGTCTAACTTTATCATCGACCATTTTATCGCGGTGTTCTTGCTCAAAACTGAGTCTAAGAGCATTTTCTTTTGGCAAATCAAACCCACGTCCACTTTCTATACTGACAGTATTTAATAAAGTGTTATTTAACCAAACTTCACTTGAAGCAATATCCACAACCGATAAGCTTGTGTTTACTTCAGTCTCATGTCGTTTGAACAAAGAGATAGTCTTAGTCTCGGTATCAAATTCAAAACGAGCAAAGTTAGCTCTCAATAATGATTTGTTTCTAATGATATTTTGCCCGTACTGTTTCTTTATATAAATAAATAGGATGGCTGCAAGTATCAATATTAAAAAAGTATAGGGTAATGTATTAGAACCGCTTTCTTCTGGTAACTCTTTCACAGAAGAAAAATTTTTGTCTGTAGATAAGTGAGGGAGAACTTTATAAATGATGGCTTGTGAGCGATCCCATATCAGCAATTCATTCTCACGTGGTATATATAAAGCAAGCTGACTCTCGGGATTAACTTGTTTTGGATTTAAGTTTAGTACCGCTGTCGGAACTACTTCACTCTCTGATTGATTGACGATATTTGTCGCGCTCAACTGCCATTGATTATTTACTTTTTCAATGAAGAGTATTTTATTCCATAAGGTATTTAGTTCTCTGCTGCGGTAATACACAGTAGAGAGTAAGCTATCTGGATTTTTACGTTTATATATTATGTTTAAAGGTTCTGTTTGTAAGTAGTCACTTCCTACAGGCGTTACTGATATGTTTTGTTCTGCATTAAATTGGTGAGTCAGTATTAGTTGGTTTCTGGTTTTTTTAGACCAAGTAAAATGTTGTATTTCTTGAGCACCAAGCACTACAATTTCATCTTCAACCTGTGGGTTTTTTATAAAAGGGTTATTACGTGGGATAGTATAATTTTTTAGCCCAAACTTATTAGGGTTTATACGTAAGATAGTTCCAGAATATAAACTTGTTTTTTGTAGTGTATTGTCATTTTCAAACGCTATATAAAGTAATCCAAAATCATCACTCCATGATTTAAGGTAAGGATTAAAAGACAGTTGATTTATATTAATATCTGCAGAAGTAGAGGCTATACGTAATACTTCTCGTTGATGAATTATATTCACTTTATTATTGTTTACATTACTTAGCTGAAATTCTGTTATTACAGCATCGTGACTATGACTTTTTTCTATTTCTTTATTATCTAAGCGATTCTTCTTAATGGATGGGTCATATTTTTCTATGTGGGCAGTATAAATTACATAGGAGCCTTCTTGATCGGGTAAATCAAAGCTTGGATGAAGTGTTAATGCTGTAAATGTAAGGTTTGTTTGATTTTTTATATGCTCAGATAAATTAATAACAGGTTCGGTGCCAACTTTTTGCCCTTTAGAACGATATATTTCGCCATGTGTATTAACAAAAAATAGTTCATCATCTTGCGTGGTATTTGCAATAGGCGCTAACCAAGTGGTTTCTTTCATTCCTTGGGTAGAGAAATCAATATAAGGATCTACACTATAGAAATCGTTAGCTAATAGAGGGTTAGCTCCTAACATAGCAAATGTTAAGAATAGATATTTAATGATTTGTAAGGTTATTGAGCTGTTATTATTATTCATTTTACCCATAGGCTTTTTTAAGTGAATCGAGGATTCAAATAATAGTATATTCCATTATTACGTTATTTTAACAATATCACTTGCTGACAATCAATTAATTGCGATTTATTTGAGTTATTTAAATAACTTAGTTTACCCTCAATCACTAATTGGTCGCCTATTTTTGCTTGATCATTAATATAAGCAGCTTGCTTTCCCCATATATGGATAGGGCGTTTTATTTCTATATTTTTAAGTTCTTGTGTCACAGATGAATGCACAAAGAAGTTAGTTGAAAGCGTTAACTCTACTAATTCTTTATTTTGTTCTGTTGTAACGAATTTAATAGGGGAGTCAATTTGCCCACTGCAATGAATTTGATTCAGTGATTTAGCATAGCCTTTAGGGTAAGTTTGAGCATAGGTTGCATGTATTATTTCACGGCCTGTTTTTTTACTATTGAGTAAATAGCCGCGCAATAATATTATATCGCCTTTTTGTGCATGAATAAGAGAGCGCTCAACAACTTCACCTATTACCTTTACTACATGATATCGCGTCCATTCTTTATATTGATTACTACTTTTATCAAACCATTTGCTGTGTGTTGCTAAAGTGAATTCAGCAATAGCTAAAACAGGGTTGGCTTGGTATCTGATAATGGGTTTATCAACTAGGTTGCCTAGTAAAACGGTATTACATAAATGATTTTGAGCGAGCGTGTTACTGTGCATGGATTTTCAAACGATATAAAGTAAATAATACAATGTACGTAAACTTGTAATGATAGGCAACTACTAGCTGTTATATTAGTGCCGCTAAGCTATTTATTTTAGCTGTATACTAGAAATAAGGTACGCTTTTGACTAGAATCGCAGCCTCTTAATGTGCTTTCGTGGTGAAGTGGATATCACGTGGACCTCCGGAGTCTAAGTCGCAGGTTCGATTCCTGCCGAGAGCGCCAATTCTTATATTAATAATAATCCAATAATAAATCCTTTTGTATTAACTACATATACATAGAAAAAGTCGTGTTTTAACGTTAATATATTATTAGTTTTTAAAGAGTCATAAAGCATATCTGTCTCTTTATCCAGAAGCACATAGGATGAATAGCAATGAATTCAATTGGTTTTTTAGGGTTTGCCTTTGCAAGCTTTTCATATGTTATTTTTACATTACTCATTCTGGCTGCTCGAAATAATACCTTGATGGCTCGATGCATAATTATTTGTGCATTATCTACCTTAATTGCTAATTTAGTCGCTGCACTTCAAATAAAATTGGGCTTTAGCTTACAGCTCGTTATGGTGGCTGATGGCTTTAAAATAGCGTGTTGGTCTATTCTAATTCTTATTTGCAATACAGAAGAACCTACTTTTCGGCGCTTACTCTCCAATTTTTATATAAGAAAGTATTGCTTAATATGGTTAGGTTTAATGCTAAGTTGCTGGGGGCTTACTTATAGTCTTAACTTTTCTTATGAATATTTGTTCTTATTATTCATCGTATTAAATTTATGGGCATTGGTTTTACTTGAGCAATTATATCGCAGTGCCGACTCTCAGGTCAGGTGGGCGATATGGCCACTTGTTATTGCGATTGCAAGTGTCTCGTTATTTGATTTCGTATTGTATGCTCAAGCAATGATGGTGCAAGGTTTAGACTTCGATTTTTGGTTCAGTCGAGGCTTCATCGCGATAGTTGTTGTACCACTGTTACTCATAAGTACACGTAGAATTAAAAATGGTTCGGTAAGGATTTTCGTTTCAAGAAATGTTGTTTTTTACAGTTCTATGCTCATGATTGCCGGCTTATATCTAATTGTAATGGCAATTGTTGGTTATGTACTTAGTTACTTAGGTGGTAAATGGGGATCTGTATTTAGTATTGGTTTTCTGGCTCTAGGTGGCGTAGTGCTCATTGTTTTATTAGCAACCGAAACCTTACGAAGAAACGTTAAAGTTTTTATCGCAAAGAATTTCTTTGCGAATAAATATGAATACCGAGATGAGTGGCTTAATCTCATAGGAAAGATAGAAACGAGTAACGCCGAAAATAACTATCAAATGGCGACTCAAATCATGATGGATAAAACCGATGCTCAATATGGTGCTATTGTTAAACAAGTGTCTAATACGCAGTTTGAAACTAAATATACTTCTGGGTTAGAGTTTGAAGATATGTTTGTTCCGCAATTAATTCATCTTTGCCATTTTTGTAAGCGCCAGGGCTGGATCATTGATTTAAAAGAATATTCAAAAGGTCCTAGTATTTACCCTGATCTGTCACTTAATTTATTACAATGGCAAGAGAAAAACATATCGGTTGTAGTACCTATTTTTATTGGTAAAGATTTTTACGGTTTATTTATTTTAGCTACAGAGAAAAAATCAAATAAATTAAATTGGGAAGATCGCGATTTACTTTTTGCCATCTCTCAGCAGTTAGGTAACGTTTTGTCGTTATATGAAGCGAACGATAAGCTTGCAGAATCAAAACAATTTGATGCATTTAATCGAATGTCGGCTTTTTTAGTTCATGATCTAAAAAACATACAAGCTCAACTTGGGCTGATAACAACAAATGCTCAAAAACATAGGGACAATCCTGAGTTTATTGATGATGTTTTTGAAACGGTAGAGTCTGCGACCGAACGCTTAGATAAAGTATTGTCTCAATTACGTAATAAACAAGTGGCGCAATCTAAGAGTAATACGTTTACTATTAGTGATGTACTCACGAAAGTCGTAGAGCAGAGAAACGTTAAAAAACCTGTGGTTACATTTACAGTGAAACAAGATGCGACGGTTATAGCGGATAAAGAGGTGTTGTTTTCGGTTTTAAACCATCTTATCCAAAATGCTCAGGAAGCGACACAACCTGATGGTTGGGTGAAAGTTTCATTGAATAATAGCGCAAATGACGCACTTGTAATTATTGAAGATAATGGCACAGGAATGTCGAAAGCATTCATAGAAAAAAGATTGTTCAAACCTTTTGATACAACAAAAGGTAATGCTGGAATGGGGATTGGTGTATACGAAGCCAAGCAATTCATCGAAAGCATTTCGGGGGTTATTAAAGTAGAAAGTGAAGAGGGCGTGGGTAGTAAGTTTATTGTGACCATACCAGCAACTTCACCATTAATGTAAATGAAAGATTAAAAAAGAAGGATTCTTTCTAAATGGAAAAATTATTAATCATTGATGACGATAAAGGTATTCAAAAACAGCTTAAGTGGAGCTTATCTGATTACGATGTGGTTTTAGCTGGCGATAGAGAGAGCGCTATTGCAGCTGTTAGACGTTTTGAACCAAAAGTAGTGACATTAGATTTAGGCTTACCACCAGATGAAGCGAATGCTTCAGAAGGCTTAGCTGCACTTCAAGAAATCCTTACGATAGCACCACATACTAAAGTTATTGTTATAACCGGTAATGACGACAGAACTAATGCTTTAAAAGCTATTGCAGCAGGAGCGTACGACTTCTATCAGAAACCCGTAGAGGCTGAAGTGATTAATGTGATTGTTTCTCGCGCCTTTAGTGTAGCTGCAATTGAAGAAGAAAATAGATTAATGCGTTCAGTTGCTGGTAGCGATATCGGTATTATTGGTAATAGTGCGACTATTGATCGATTGCGTACTATGGTTAAACGCATTGCTCCTACGCAAATCACAGCATTATTGTTGGGTGAAAGTGGTACAGGTAAAGAAGTTACTGCAAATGCGGTACATTTAGCGAGTGATAGAAAAGACAAACCATTTATTGCTATTAACTGTGCATCTATTCCTGAAACCTTGTTAGAAAGTGAATTGTTTGGTTTTGAAAAAGGCGCTTTTACAGGCGCTCATAAAACCACTAAAGGTAAAATTGAGTGTGCAGAAGGAGGTACTTTATTTCTAGATGAAATAGGGGATATGCCTTTCAGCCTTCAGGCTAAATTATTACGTTTTTTACAAGAAAAACAGATAGAACGACTCGGTGGTAGACAAGAAATTTCGGTTGATGTAAGAGTGGTATGTGCAACCAACCAAAACCTTGAAGAAATGGTAAAAGAAAAAACCTTTAGAGAGGATTTATTTTACCGTGTTAGCGAAATAACTTTAAATATTCCGCCACTTAGAGACAGAGATGAAGACGTTATTATTTTAGCGCAATACTTCTTACAACGTTATGCTATTGAATATAAAAGTAATGTAAAAAGTTTTTCTGATGATGGTTTTGCCGCAATTAAAGCACACAGATGGCCTGGTAATATTCGTGAGTTACAGAACAAAGTAAAAAGCTCTGTAATTATGTGTACAGGCACACAAGTAACGGCGATGGACTTAGGCTTTTTTGATCACGAAAACACATCATTTGAGTTGTCTTTAAACTTACGTACTGTTCGTGAACAAGCTGAGTCGATAGCGATTAAAAAAGCTTATTCACTTTCAGATACTAACATGTCGAAAACAGCTGAGTTACTTGGTGTAACAAGACCTACTTTATATTCATTGATTGAGAAATATAATTTGAATGTAGGTGAATAACCTCATTTAACCTGAGTGTAGATATTTATTGCGTTAGAATTGTTCAGCTATTCATAATTTGTAACAAATGCCTAGGCATTGTCACAAAGGAGCTTTTCAGTTTTAGCGCTTTTTCATTTATATTAGAAACATAACCGAAACAGAGAACATTCCTATGGGTCAAGAAACTCCAAAAATCTTAGTTGTTGACGATGATATGCGTTTACGTGCATTACTTGAACGTTATCTTGTTGAACAAGGTTATGTTGTAAGAAGTGCTGCAAACTCAGAACAAATGGATCGTTTATTAGAACGTGAAAACTTTCATTTATTAGTATTAGATTTAATGCTACCAGGTGAAGATGGTTTATCTATTTGTCGTCGTTTACGTCAAAACTCTAACGACATTCCAATTGTTATGCTTACAGCTAAAGGTGATGAAGTAGATCGAATTATTGGTCTAGAATTAGGCGCTGATGACTATATGCCTAAACCATTTAACCCAAGAGAATTATTAGCACGTATTAAAGCTGTGCTAAGACGTAAAGTTTTAGAAGCACCAGGTGCGCCAAGCTTAGAAGAAAATATAATTTCATTTGGCGAATATCAACTAAACCTAGCAACAAGAGAAATGTTGAAAGGCGATGTGAGCATGCCATTAACGAGTGGTGAGTTTGCTGTACTAAAAGCACTTATTAGCCATCCTAGAGAACCACTTTCTCGAGATAAGTTAATGAATTTAGCTCGAGGTCGAGATTATTCTGCTCTTGAGCGAAGTATTGATGTTCAAGTGTCTCGACTAAGACGTATGCTTGAAGAAGATCCTGCCAAACCTCGTTATATACAAACAGTATGGGGCTTAGGCTACGTATTTGTTCCTGAAGGTAAAGAAACTGCTTAAATCTTTTAGCAACTGAAAATACACACTTCACTTTATTAAAGGGTGAAGTGTTTTTAGGCAGTATTTAACCGATAGTTAAAAGGTAATTTCCACGTTTAAGTTACTGAATATCGCCCATCAAAAACTTAGGTTTTTAGGTAAAAAGTTATTATGAAAGTATTACCACAGAGTGCATTTGGGCAAACGGTATTATTAATTGGTGTTTTACTTTTAGTTAATCAAGTTGTTTCTTATATCTCAATTGCCATTTATATCCTCCAACCTAACGCCCAACAAGTTAATCAACTTCTCGCAAAACAAGTAAAAGCCGTATTTATCGATATTGACGATCCTGTTTTAAGACCTGCAATGGCTGAAGCGTTTCATAAAGAAACTGGGATAGGCGTGTATCGTGAGAATGTCGCAATGCAGCTAGGTTTACAGCATGCTATTCATTATCCATTTCGCTCTGAAGAAATGTCATTTTTGTTAGGTGGTCCTGCAGAAGTACGTATTTCACAAGGTGATGAATATCTGTTTTGGATACGACCACCTCAGTCGCCCAATTGGTGGGTTAAAATACCGTTAACAGGGTTAGAAGAAGAAAATTTATATCCATTGCTCGTTATTCTAGTGATTTTAGGTATTGTAAGTGTTGCGGGCGGCTGGCTGTTTGTTCGACAATTAAACCGTCCTTTAACCGCATTACAAAATGCAGCAGAAGAAGTTGGAAGGGGTAACTTCCCTGAGCCATTAGAAGAGCATGGAACCACTGAAGTTGTTTCAGTTACTCAAGCTTTTAATCATATGTCGAAAGGTATTTTACAGTTAGAAGATGACCGAAATCTATTGATGGCTGGGATCTCTCATGATTTACGTACGCCGCTTACTCGCATAAGATTAGCTTCAGAAATGATGTCTGTCGAAGATGAGTTTCTAAAAGAAGGTATTGAAGGTGATATTGATGATATGAATAAAATCATCGATCAATTCATTGATTATATTCGTCATGACACTAAAGATATGGTTGAAAATAGCGATTTAAATGAGTTATTAAAAGAAGTTATACAGGCTGAAAAAACTCATGATCGTATTATTGACTATAAAGAGAATGTGATCTCATTAGTGCCTATTCGTTATATTGCTATAAAACGAGTTGTGGCTAATTTAATTCAAAATGCATTACGTTATAGCGACGGTAAAATAACGGTAGCATTAAGTGAACAAGTAAAAAGTAATCAAATCACTTTTACTGTGGTGGATGAAGGACCTGGAATACCTGAAAATGAAATCTCTCGTTTATTCCAACCATTTACACAAGGCGATATAGCTCGTGGTGGTGAAGGTAGTGGTTTAGGTTTGGCTATAATAAAACGAATTGTTGATTCTCATGGCGGTAATGTCGAGTTAACAAATGGTGCAGAAGGAGGGCTGAAAGCTACGGTTACTTTACCGTTTAAATTAACTTAGTTAATTTATGAACTGGGAGATCACTTTCCAAGTTTATTTATTTAGCCGATCAAGTTTATATTTGATATAAAAAAGCAGTATAAGGGAATCTTATACTGCTTTTTTGTTGCCTATTTCAGGGCGGAACAGTTAAACTTTAAATATCTTTAAAGTTGCGGTCCAGCAGGAACTAAAGACTTACCATTATCAGTATCGGTAAATTTCTTGAAGTTATTTACAAATCGAGTGGCTAGTGCGTGAGCTTTATCTTCCCATTCCCCCGCTGCTTCGTAAGTATTTCTTGGGTCTAATATTTGTGTATTTACACCTTTTAAAGTATTCGGTACTTCTAGGTTAAATAAAGGCACAACAGATGTTTCAGTGTCGTCAATAGAGCCATCTAAGATTGAATCAATAATCGCACGTGTGTCTTTTATTGAAATACGTTTACCTGTGCCATTCCAACCCGTATTTACTAAGTAAGCTTCTGCACCTACGGCTTCCATACGATTTTTTAGTACTTCGGCATATTGAGTCGGATGTAAACTTAAAAATGCAGAACCAAAACAACTTGAGAATGTAGGTGTTGGCTCTGTAATACCTCTTTCTGTCCCTGCTAATTTAGCTGTAAAACCAGATAAGAAATAGTACTGTGCTTGATCAGCCGTTAGTTTAGCCACTGGAGGTAAAACCCCAAAGGCATCGGCAGTTAAAAAGATAACTTTTTTAGCATGACCCGCTCTTGAAATAGGCTTAACAATATTTTCAATATGATGAATTGGGTATGAAACACGTGTATTTTCAGTTACTGAGCCATCATCAAAATCTATTTTTCCGTTTGCGTCTACTGTAACGTTTTCTAATAGCGCATCACGTCTTATCGCATCATAAATTTCAGGTTCATTTTCTTTACTAAGATTAATTGTTTTTGCGTAACAGCCACCTTCAAAGTTGAAAACACCGTTGTCATCCCAACCATGTTCATCATCACCAATCAACTGGCGCTTAGGGTCAGTTGAAAGTGTTGTTTTACCTGTTCCAGAAAGTCCGAAGAATATGGCTACGTCACCATCTTCTCCAACGTTAGCACTACAATGCATTGAAGCAATACCTTGAAGAGGTAGAAGATAGTTCATCATAGAGAACATACCTTTCTTCATCTCTCCGCCATACCAAGTACCACCAATAAGCTGAATTCTTTCTGTTAGGTTAAAAGCAACAAAGTTTTCTGAATTTAAGCCTTGTTCTTTCCATAATGGATTGGTTGTTTTAGCGCCGTTCATAACAATAAAGTCAGGCTCGTAGTTTTTTAATTCTTCATCTGTAGGGCGTATGAACATGTTTTTAACAAAATGAGCTTGCCATGCTACTTCAGTAATAAAACGAACTTTCAAACGAGTATTATCATTTGCACCGCAGTATGTATCTACTACAAATAACCTTTTACCTGTTAATTGACTCGTAACTAAACCTTTCAGGTTGTCCCATGTTTCTTGAGTCATAGGCTTATTATCATTTTTACCTTGATCAGACCACCAAACAGTGTCGCGAGATACATCGTCTCTAGCAATATATTTATCTTTTGGGGATCTACCTGTAAAAACACCCGTGTTAACGTTTACCGCTCCTAGCTCTGTTTCTACGCCTTTATCAAAGCCTGTTAACGTACTTTTGGTTTCTTCAGTAAACAGCATTTCATAAGATGGATTGTAAACAATTTCAGTAACATTCGTTATGCCGTATTGTGTTAGATCGATTGTATTTCCCAAAGTGGTCATCTGATGTATCTCCAGCGGTAAAGTTTCAAATAGAATTAAGCTTGTAAGTATTCTAGTTGACTTTCATGGAAAGCGAAAGGTTTATATCTTTCGTTGTGAAAGTTTTCATATAACTTTCACAACTATATTATAAGTAAAAATACATTATAAAATAGATTTAACTTTAACTCGTTGTTTTGTAATTATTATTTGTTTTTTTGAAGAAGGGTGAGATTTGTGAATAACTATATTTAAGTTATCACAAATCTACTTTTAGTGAATTTTACGTATGTATTTGTTGTTTTTTATGAAAGTCACCAGCGTTGGTTACATGATTCTTGTTAGAATATGCCATCAATACTAGAATCCTCGTCTTCATTCAAGTTGTAAGTATCGTTTTGAGGTATCGATTCAGTTGGAATAGTCCCTTTTTTAAAGTACTCAAAGTCACTTGAACGGTCTGTTTTATGAGTTAATTTACCTGTAGCTTTATCTATACGTGCAGATACAACATCGTTAGGCTGCGTAAAAGCTTCATAAGGAAAGTAAGGTAATGCTTCTTTCATATAAAGATTCCATGCAGGTTGTGCTGAGTTAGCACCAGCCTCTGAGCCCGTAATTTGATTTTTTGGTAGGTTGTTATTATATGATGTGCGACCTAAATCTTTAGATGGATCATCGAACCCTATCCAAGTTGAAGTGACTAATCGTCTCGAAAACCCTGAAAACCAAGCATCTACAGATTGGTTAGTGGTTCCTGTTTTTCCCGATAAATCTTTTCTTTTTAATGCACGAGAACGCCATCCTGTACCTTGCCAATAAGGCTTTTTATTCCAATCTGCGCCCCAAATAACAGAGTTCATAGCATTGGTAATTAGAAAGGCATTTTGAGGATTTAATACTCTTTCAGCTATATTTAATTCTCTTATGTTTGTGTCAACAGTATTCAAAGTATTTGTAGAATCTGACTTGAAAGTTGACTCGTCAGAAACAAAACCGTTGTTTGATAGTTCACTATTAATTTGATTAATTTCGGTTGATTCGTAATCTAATCTTTCATTGTTGTCGTCATCATTGTTCGATATAAACTCTACAACAACGTCTTGGGCGATGATTTTTTCACTTGCTGAAGCGAGAAGTTCAGCTTCTATTACTTTTTGTTGTATACACATTTCATCGCAGGCGATTTTAGGATTAGCTTTAAATACAATATTGCCATTTGAATCTTCAATTCTGTCTATAAAGTAAGGTTCAATTAAGAACCCTCCGTTGGCGAAAACAGCATAGCCTGTTGCAATCTCTAATGGTGTAAAAGAAGCTGAACCTAGTGCTAAAGTTTCATTTCTAGGTATTTCGTCTCGCTGAAAGCCAAAAGACTGCAAGTGGTTAATAATATTCTTTTTGCCGACTTGTCGAAATAAACGAACAGCAACAACGTTTTTAGATTGAGCTAATGAGAGCCTAACTCTGATAGGACCATCGTATTTTGCAGGAGAATTTTTTGGTCGCCACACACTACCGCTACTTTCGTCCCATTGATTGATTGGTGCATCATTTATTAAAGAAGCTAAAGTTAAACCATGCTCAAGAGCTGCCGAATAAATAAAAGGTTTGATATTCGAGCCAACTTGACGCTTAGCTTGAGTTACACGGTTAAATTGGCTTTGTTCAAAACTATAACCACCAACTATGGCTTTTATTGCACCGTCATCAGGAGATAGTGATATTAATGCTGAACTTGCTAATGGTAATTGGCTCAAACGGTAGAGGTCATCTTGTCGACTAATAAGGATCACATCACCGTATGTTAAAATTTGATAAGCATAATCTGGAGCCGTGCCTTGTCTTCTATCTGTAATATATTGACGTGCCCACGAAAGTCCATCCCAATCTATTGTAATAGTACTGTTATTTTCTAAACGGACTTTTATTGAATTGTCTAATACTTCTGTAACAACAGCGGCGATCAACGACTGATAAGTTGTCACTTCTTTAAATGCTTGTGTTATTTCTGTTTCTGTTAAACGTTCATTATCAGTAATTACTGGGTTGCCATCTTCAGCCGTTTCTTTTAATTGTGGACGTAAACTTAATGATGGTCCACGGTATCCGTGACGCTGATCATAAGCATGTAAGTTTTTTATAACAGCTTGTTGAGCTGCAATTTGTAAATGACTTGGAACCGTTGTATATATTTTATAGCCTTCTGAGTAAGCGGCTTCTTTACCAAACATATTTAAGACTTCTTGGTGAGCCATTTCAGCAAGGTAAGGTGCGCTAAGTTGTATTTCTGTGCCGTGCTTTTCTCCTGTAATTGGCTCTTGCATTGCTTCAGCGTACTCATCATCTGTAATGTAGTCTGTATCGAGCATGCGTCTTAAGACAACACTTCGTCTTGCTTTTGCTTTACTTGGAGAGCGTATTGGATTAATTGCAGAAGGTGCTTTTGGTAATCCTGCTAAAACTGCTATTTGTGCTAAACTTAAATCGTTTAGCTCTTTGCCATAATAAACTTGTGCAGCAGCGGCAAATCCAAATGAACGATGTCCGAGAGGAATTTTATTTAAATAAAGGGTTAATATTTCATCTTTTGTTAATAAACTTTCTATATGAAAAGCAAGGAATATTTCTCGGATCTTTCGAGTGTAAGTAATTTCTGAGCTTAAGAAAAAATTACGAGCGACTTGCATTGTTATGGTACTAGCACCGCCTTTATTTTGACCTGTTAATTGACCCAGAATAGCTCTGCTCATACCAATGGGATCAACACCAAAATGGTAATAAAATCGGTCATCTTCTGTAGCAAGAAGTGCGTTAATTAAATGTTGAGGTACTTCATCAAGAGTTACTGGAATGCGTTTTTTTTCGCCAAACTGAGAAATCAATTCTCCATCAGCACTAAATATTTGCATTGGCGTTTGCCATTGAATTTCTTTAAGAATATTCACACTTGGCAGTTCTGACCGCATTGAAAAATAAAGGGCTGCGAGAGATATCGTTCCAAGAATAAATAGTATAAAAAATACTTTTAATAGTTTTTTAAATGTAAACACAATAAAAAATACTCAATAAAATTAATAAAATCGTTTAATATTACTAGTATATCCTGTAAAACAGTGTAATAAATGTATTTATGTTTATTATTTTGAATAACAAAAATAACTTAGTAGGATGTTATGTTAAGCAGTCTATGGAAAAAGAAAGTATCACTCATTGTTGGGATTGATATTGGCTCACATAGTGTAAAAGCTGTGTTGCTTAATCAAGGAAATGATGGCTACATACTAGAGGCTTTGTTGGAAGAAACAATGCCTAGAGGTGCAGTGATTGATTGTGAAATTCAAGATATTGAAGCAGTAGGTAATGTAATTGCTAAAATAAGAAAAAAAATCACTTCCTCAGTAACTCATGCCGCGGCAGCCGTATCAGGTCAAACCGTCATCACCAAAATAATTTATATGGATGTTAATCTTAGCGAACAAGAATTAGCAAGCCAGATAGAAATTGAAGCTGATAGCTTAATACCTTACCCACTTGATGAAGTTAGTTTAGATTTTGAATCATTAGATGTTAATGAATCTGATCCGAGTAAAATTAACGTTTTATTAAGTGCTGCTCGAACTGAATCAGTTGAAGCTCGAGTTTCAGCACTAGAAAGTGGCGGATTTACAGCAAAGGTTATTGATGTTGAATCTTATGCCATTAGTCGGCCGTATGACTTGGTGTTGTCTCAGTTACCTGAAGATGCAGAAAATAAAATTGTTGCCTTGGTAGATGTTGGCTCTGTTATGACATTGTTTTCAGTTACAGAAGCTGGAAATCATATTTACAGCCGAGATCAAATATTTGGTGGTGAACAATATACTCGCTCAATTGTTTCTTATTACAATAAAACCTTTGAAGAAGCTGAGTTTGCAAAAGTAAGTAATGATTTGCCCCCTAATTATACTTTTGAAGTACTAGCACCATTCCATACTGTTTTAGTTCAACAAATACGTCGTGCTATTCAAATGTTTTTAACATCAAGTGGTAAAGATAAAGTTGATTACCTTGTTATCTCTGGTGGAACAGCCTCAGTAGAAGGGATTGAAAGTCTTCTAACGGAAGAGCTGGGAATTCATACGGTAATAGCTAACCCATTTACAGATATGAAAAAGTCTGATGACATTGATATGGTTAAGTTAGAAAGCATAGCACCTAAATTCATGGTTGCAGCTGGGTTAGCATTAAGGAGCTTTAGTTCATGGCACATATAAATCTACTCCCATGGCGTGAAGAAGCTGAAAAAGCAAAGCAAAAAGAGTTCTTCTCGATACTTGCACTAGTTGCAATTGTCTCTTTTGCTATTGTTTTCTCTATTAGCCAATATTTCCAAGCTAAAATAGATGGACAAAATACACGTAATGAATATTTAAAGAATGAGATAAAAATATTAGATATTCGTATTGCTGAAATCAAAACACTAGATGAAAAGAAAAAAGAACTTGAACAACGCATGAGTGTAGTTGAACAACTCCAACGTAGCCGTAATGTAGGTACTCAAGTCTTAAATGAAATAGCTAAAATAATTCCTAATGGTATTTATCTAACACATTTGAAGAAAGTAAATAATACTCTAGAATTAGAAGGTAAAAGCGAATCAAACAATCATTTAGCAAATATGATCAGAGAAATAGAAAGGTCTGACTTGTTCATTGATGCGGTACTCGAATCGATTACATCGAAAGATGCTGAGAGTAAGTTATTAAGTGATTTTAAAATGAGAGTGTCGATAAAAGGTTTGAAGTCATCTGAGCAAACCAAATCAGCTCAGGGAGGACGCTAAACATGCAATTAGATTTTTCTCAGTTTGATGGTTTAGAGCTGGACAATGTAGGTGAATGGCCAGTTTTACCTAAAATAGTACTCACTATTTTTATTAGTATTGTAGTGCTTGTTTTAGGTTATATCGGTTTAGTCAGCGACAGAATCGATACCTTAAAAAATGTACAAACCCAAGAGTTAACTTTACGTGACGATTATCGTGCTAAATATCATGTCGCCGCTAATTTAGAACTTTTTCAGGAACAAATGAAAGAGGCTGAAAATTTATTTGCAAAGCAACTAAAAAGTTTACCAGAAAGTCATGAGACTCCTGGTTTATTGGATGACATAACTTTCGTCGGTACTACAAGCGGATTAGATTTTGCAAAACTTAACTGGCAACCTGAAATTACGAAAGAAATTTATATTGAGCTTCCTATTGATATTGAAGTTCAAGGCTTTTATCACGAGTTTGGTAACTTTGTTAGTAAGATCGCAGGTTTACCACGGATAGTTACATTGCATGACTTCGATATAGAATTTCCTCCGGCTCCTTTTGAAGCAGATGATTTTCTCATATTAAAACTACAAGCAAAAACATATCGTTATAGAGAGGCTGAAGAATGAAAAAATTAGCTTTGCTATTACCATTTGTATTATCTGGTTGTTTTGATGATACAAATGAAATAAGAGCCTATATTGCAGATGTTCAAGAAACGACGACAAGTCGTATTGAACCTATGCCAGAAGTTCCTGTTTTTCATCATTATGATTATGAAGCTCAGAATATGCGTAGCCCTTTTGACTTACCACAACCTGAAGCGATTCAAGAAAAATTACAACAAACCTCTGGATGTTTAAGTCCAGACCCACGTCGTAGAAAACAACCACTTGAAAAATTTTCGATTAGTGATTTGACAATGCGAGGCACACTAGGTGAGTTAGGTATTACTTGGGGACTTGTGGAAGCATCTGATTTTACTTTACATCGTATTTCAATTGGTGGGTATGTTGGTTTGTATAATGGAAAAATTACCGCAGTAAATCAGAAATCGGTTTCTGTTACTGAATTAATTCCTGATGGTGCAGGTTGTTGGGTAGAAAGAGAAACGGTTATCACAATGTCAGAATCGGATTCAAAGGGGCAAAGGAAGTAATGTTGCTATTAAATAAAATGAATAAAAATAATTCTTATAAAATGTTAAACATAAAATACTTCATTTCTGGGTTAATGTGTTTATTTTCTACATTTGCAATGTCTTCTAGTTTAACTGGCGTTAAATATAATACGATGCAAAATGAAGAGATAAAATTAACTTTTATCTTGTCAGAAAATCTTAGTATTCAGCCAAAAGTAAAGACTTCGATGAGTCCAGCGAATATTGCACTTACTTTTGATGCAGATAGTTTCGATCTACAACTTCAAGAAACTATAGTGGAACATGCAGGGGTTAATAATATTACCGTGCAAAAACGCTCTGGAAAAGTTGTTGCGACTATTCATATGGATCAATTATCTGTATTTGATGTTTCTCAAGTAGATAATGAGTTTTCCTTAGTATTAAATAAAGGCCTGAAAAACTCTTCTGTTTCGCAGTTACCTGATATAGGTAAAGACTTTATTAATAATGTTTTATCTTTAGACTTCAGGAAAGGTCAGAATAACGAAGCTCAAGTTTTGGTTAACCTTGAAGACAGTATGGTTGCCGTAGATGTAAGTGATAAATTAGGTAAGCTATATGTTGAGTTTCATAATACTGAAATCTCAGAAGACTTATTATATCAACTAGACGTAACCGATTTCGGTACCCTTGTTACAAATATTGAAACTTTTAAAGAGGGTCGAAATGCGCGTTTAGTGATAGATATTAATGGGGAATTCACATTTAAACACCAACAATTAAATAACTTATTTTCATTAACTGTTGCTGAAAAAATTAAAGTACCAGGTTATTTAGGTGAAAGTGATGACTTTTCAGGCAAAGCTATATCTCTTAACTTCCAAGACATTCCAGTAAGAACAGTTTTACAAATTATTGCCGACTATAATGGTTTTAACCTTGTTACTAGCGACACGGTTGCAGGTAGCATTACTTTACGACTAGATGGTGTTCCTTGGGATCAAGCTTTAGATATTATCCTTAAAGTTAAAGGTCTTGATAAGCGTATGGAAGGTAATATCTTAATGGTAGCGCCGAGCGACGAACTAGCCGCACGTGAAGCTCGTGATTTGCAAGCATTGCAGCAAGTTGAAGAGTTAGCTCCTTTATATTCTGAATACGTTCAAGTGAATTACGCTAAAGCAAGTGAATTAGCAGATCTTGTTAAAACTGAAGACAATAGTATTTTATCTGACCGCGGTAGTGTGAGTGTTGACGAAAGAACGAATACATTGTTAATTCGTGATACAGCAAAAAGTATTGAAGATATCAGAAGAATGGTAACGGTTCTTGATATACCTATTCGTCAGGTGATAATTGAAGCTCGTATGGTTACTGTTGTTGATAGTATTGATGAAGAGTTAGGTATACGTTGGGGTGTTACAAATACTGACGGCGAATATGGTAGCGCAGCTACTATAGATGCTCTTGATGATGGTAATGGTTTAACTCAATCGCCGGTTGGAACAGGTAAAGTGCCAGATTTAGCAGACAGATTAAATGTGAATTTACCTGTAACCACTACTGGTGCAGCTAGCCTTGCATTTCAGGTTGCTAGATTAGCAAATGGTACGATATTAGATTTGGAGTTAAGCGCTCTAGAAAGTGAAAACAAAGGTGAGGTTATAGCTAGCCCACGTATTACTACTTCAAATCAAAAAGAAGCTTATATTGAGCAAGGTGTAGAAATACCTTACCAAGAAGCAGCTTCAAGTGGTGCTACATCTGTTTCATTTAAAAAAGCAGTATTGAGCTTAACAGTAACTCCTCATATAACTCCGGATGACCGTATTATTTTAGACTTAATTGTTTCTCAAGATACAAGAGGTGAGGAAACAGTCTCAGGTCCATCAATTAATACTCAACGCATCGGCACTCAAGTATTAGTTAATAATGCTGAGACAATCGTGTTAGGTGGTATTTATGAACAATCACTTATTACAAGTGTTTCAAAAGTACCTGTGCTTGGAGATGTACCATATTTTGGTTGGTTATTTAGAAATACTAGCAATGTTAGCGAGAAAAAAGAGCTATTAATCTTTGTTACACCCCGCATAGTAACAGAGCGTTTATAACTATTTTGCAGTAAGTGAGGACTTTCGTCCTCACTTACTTGCATTTTACATAGAAGAATTGCGATAATTGCGCCCTTGAGTTTTCGTTGGGGGTTTCCAGATATACCCTATTTTACATAATTGATATTTAATGAGTTAAAGTTAGTCTAATGGCAGAGAAACGTAATATTTTCCTTGTGGGCCCTATGGGCGCCGGTAAAAGTACCATTGGTAGAGAGTTAGCAGATAGATTGCATCTAGATTTTTTTGATTCAGATCAAGAGATTGAACGTCGTACAGGCGCAGATATTGCTTGGGTGTTTGACCTAGAAGGCGAAGAAGGTTTCCGTTTAAGGGAAGAGTCTGTCATTGAAGATCTAACCGAAAAGCAAGGTATTGTTCTTGCTACAGGTGGTGGATCAGTTATTAGTGCACAAGTACGAAACCGTCTATCCGCTCGTGGTATCGTTGTTTATTTAGAAACAACGATAGATAAACAAGTCGCACGCACCCAAAGAGATAGAAAACGTCCACTACTTCAAACTGAAGAAGAGCCTCGTACAGTACTAGAGAATCTAGCTGTTGAGCGTAACCCTTTATATGAAGAGATTGCTGACGTTATTGTACAAACAGATGATCAAAGTGCCAAAGTTGTTGCTCATAAAATAATGGAGCGCTTAGACTTCTAAGTTGTATTTAAGTCATGACAACTCTTCATGTTGAGTTAGATACACGAAGTTATCCGATATATATAGATCAAGGGTTACTAGAAACTAGTGATCTTATTTCTAAACATATCCGTGGTACTCGAGTTTGTATTGTATCTAATACTGTTGTTCAGCCTCTGTATTTATCAGCATTAAAAAATACGTTAAAAGATTTTGATGTTGATGAAGTGATTTTACCTGATGGTGAATCAGAAAAAAGCCTGTCAAATTTTGATGTCATAATGTCACATCTACTTTCTAGTGCACACGGTAGAGATTCAACTCTTATTGCATTAGGTGGTGGTGTTATTGGTGATATTACAGGTTTTGCTGCAGCGTGTTATCAACGTGGGATAGACTTCATTCAAATTCCAACAACATTACTTTCACAAGTAGACTCGTCTGTTGGTGGTAAAACTGCTGTTAATCATCCTTTGGGTAAAAACATGATTGGTGCTTTTTACCAACCTAAAGCTGTTTTTATCGATATCAATTCATTAACAACTTTGCCTAAGCGTGAATTTAACGCAGGTATGGCAGAAGTTATTAAATATGGCATCTTAGGTGATTACGAATTTTTTGTTTGGTTAGAAAATAACATAGACGCAATTAATTCAGGTGAACCAGCTATATTGAGCAAGATGATAGAAACATGTTGTCAGCTAAAAGCTGATATTGTTTCTGCTGATGAAAAAGAGGGCGGAATAAGAGCTCTTCTTAATCTAGGTCATACCTTTGGGCATGCAATTGAAGCAGATCAAGGTTATGGAAAATGGTTACACGGCGAAGCTGTTGCTACTGGTATGGTACTTGCTGCTAAACTAGCAGTTAAGCTAAATTTACTTAATGTGTCAGATTTACGACGCATTGAAACGCTAATTGAAGCTTTTGATTTACCATTAGATGCACCAAGTAATATGGGGTTCGAAGAATTTATCTGTCATATGAAACGTGATAAGAAAAATTTAGCGGGTAAATTAAGATTCATCATACCAACAGCAATTGGTAAATCAGAAATCCGTGACGACATTGCAGAGGACCTTCTAAAAGAGATACTGTAAATTTGGTCGTGTACTAGCCAACATTTTTTAAGAGAAAAGTATGTCTACAATTGAACGCACAGAAATGAAGCCAAATTTGCGTGAAAGTGTTACAGCAATTAGTGCTAATGCACGTATAGACTACATATTACGATTCTCGAAACACGCAGTGTTAGTTATAGACGATGATCCAGAAGTTTACACCAATGTTGGTAATGAATTCCTGGGCTCATTATCGCAAGATAATAACGCTGCTTTTGTCTCACTCTCTTCAAAACTAAATGATATTCAAATTCGTTGTCGAATCATCGAACAACTATTTGGAAATACCTTATTCGATCCCGAACAACCACTCTCTGTAAACGTAATTAAGTTAGCTGAAGCTAAAAACGAAGCAATCACCATTGTTATTTCTAATGTTGAATACCTTTCATTACAGTTATCCCATGAATTATGTCAATTAGCGGAAATTGCGAAAAAACTAAATAAAACGATCAATGTTTTACTTCTAGGTAAAGTTCAAGCGGGAATCAATCTATCTGGAAATAAACATCTATTTGAAAATAAAATATCAATATTGTTAGCAGCTAATGGTCAGCTAATCAGCTGGAATGCATCAATACTTAAAAACAAAAAGAACAAAGGCAGAATACAAAACACTCTAATTACTTTAGCTATCGTCGTGCTCATGTGTTCTTTAGGTTTTATGTTCTACTCTAGTGGTTTTAATAGTAACGATATCCTTGATGATGCTGAATCCATTCAAGGTAAAGCAGCTAACAAGAACGAATATAAAAAAGCCTTTGTACAAACTAATAAGATTGGAGATGGTAATACATTAGCTGAAGAGCAAGAATTAAAGCCAGCTATAGCAACAGCTAAAGAAGTTTTTCAATTTCTCATAAATGAAAAGACACTCGTCATAAATGAATCAATAGATGTAGCTGAAAACACTCAGAAAGCAATTGTTGAAGAAGGTACTGATATAGTTATCCAACCTGAAAGTATTGGAAATACAGAGAGTGAAGTGGTAGACACAATCGGAAATAAGTCTAAAGCTGAAGTTAGAACATTCGCTACTTTGGAAGAAACTGATATACCTGAAATTAAACAATCTGCTAGCAAGCCTAAAATCGAAGTATTGAAGATACAAAAAACATTGACAGAAAGTGAAAATATACCACTCGATATTAGTAAAAATTCAGAATATTACCAAAGCTACATAGAAGGTTATGTGATTCAACTTGCTAGTTTTGCAAAACTTGATGGCTACAAAGCATTTTTAAATACACATATAAACAACCCCTTTCATGGCTATGCTAGAGAAGTTAATGGTAAATTTTCTTATATAGTGACCACCCATGTTTATAAGTCAATTCCACAGGCCAAAGCAGCAATCAAGGTGTTATCTCCTGAACTTCGAGACCGTGGACCATGGATAAAGTCAATTCAAGCAGTGAATAATGAAATCAACCTATATAATCAGTCACGATAATTAGTTACAATCCAGCCTCTTAGAAAGTGTTAACCATAAAAAGTTAGATGAAAATTAAACATAGAGCGTTTCTCAAATGGGCAGGTGGTAAATACACACTGTCTGACACCATCAATAAATTATTACCCGATGGTAAACGCTTAATTGAGCCGTTTATTGGCGCAGGTTCTATTTTCTTAAATACAGATTATGATGAATATATTCTTAATGATATCAACGCTGATCTCATTAACCTTTATAAAATCGTCCAACAAACACCTATCAAATTTATTGAAGATGCAGCGCGCTTATTCAATCAGCAACATAATGATCCCGATGTTTATTACGGCTTGCGAAAAGAGTTTAATGAAACAACGGATAAATACTACCGCTCGCTTCTGTTTTTGTATATGAACAGACACGGTTATAACGGACTGTGCCGTTATAACAAGTCAGGTGGTTACAATGTGCCTTTTGGTAAGTATAAAAAGCCTTATTTTCCTCGTGAAGAGCTCGAGTACTTTTCAGAGAAGTCAGAAAAAGCCACATTCATATGCCAAGGCTATCGTAGTGTTATAGATAACGCACAAGATGGCGATGTTATTTATTGTGATCCGCCGTATGTACCTTTAAGTACTACAGCTAGTTTTACCAGTTATTCAGGAAATGGCTTTGGTTTAGATGAACAAGCTGATTTAGCTAATGCTGCTGAAGAGATCATTAATAAAGTTAAAACGAGTGTTCTCATTAGTAATCACGATACGATTTGGACAAGAAAAATTTATGAGCACGCGCATAAAATTAAATCTATTCAAGTAGCACGTACTATAAGTCAGAAAGGCGGTGAACGTAAAAAAGCAGCAGAGTTGTTAGCTTTGTATCATTTACCTAAATCTAAAAAGCTTTAAGATTAACAATTAAAGGTTAAAGCAAAACAAAAGATACAATAACCAGTAGTACAGTTATAAATAAAACCACACCAATAACACCCGCAATAACAAAGTGACTAAATTTTCCCTGTGAGAAATCTCGTTTCCTATTGGCTTCACTTTGTACTCCAATAAAGGCAGCTCCTACACTCTTTGCTGTATCTTTAAAGCTATTCTCGTTGTTTTTATTGCTCATAAGTACATCCGTTGTTTATAGATACTTCAGAGTAAAGCAAAGATAGGCGAAAAAAAAGCCTAAATATTTATTTAATATCAGCTCTTTTTAATATTTATGAATAGAAATTACATCTAAGTCACTGATGTTAATTATTGAATTTTTTCTTACAGGTAATAAATGATTAAACGAACTAATAAATCTAACATGAAGTTTTTAGAGTTGTGGTACTGAATGTTTAATTTCAGGTAGATTTAAAGAGGTGCAATTAAAGTATTTATGAATCGAAGGTGGTTATTCTTTCTGTGCTTTTAATAAAGCTAATAGTTCGAATGAAAACTATAGAAACCTTTGTTGATATTATTTTGATTTTGTCTGAAATGATTATTAATCCTTACCTAAAGAAATTAGGTAAGGTAGGTATAGATAGTCTTAATAAATTTTACTTTAATGTGTAGATCTATCTCCCCAAATTTCATTCAAACGTTTATCTCGACCACAGTTCCAACGGTAAGCATTATAACGTATTGGATTGTTTTTATAGAAATCTTGGTGATAACTTTCTTTACCTTTTATTGGGTAAAAAATACTACTGTTTAATATAGGAGTTACAACCGTTTGATCAGGGAACTCATTTATAACTAATGCTTTAGATTTTTCTGCTAGAGCCCTTTCTTCCTCATTGGCAACAAAAATAGCACTTAAGTAGCTTGAGCCTTTATCACAAAATTGACCGCGAGCATCAAAAGGATCGATGTTAACCCAATAATGATTGAGTATATCCTGATAGCTTAATTTTTCTGGATTATAGGTTATTTCTACGGCTTCATAATGACCACTATGATCACCTTGATAGGTTGGGTTTTTTACTTCACCGCCTGTAAAACCTGAAATCACCTTAGTTACACCAGGTAATTTTTCGAAGTCAGATTCCATACACCAAAAACAGCCGCCAGCTAAAACAGCTTTATCTGCACTCGCTAAAGATGAGTACAAAAGTATTGATGTTGATAAAACTAAGCCAAGTATTTTTTTCATAAAAACCTCTATCTGGGTAATAAACCAATATTCATCTAATAAAGAAAAGACCCGTTGTGAGGATGTTTTATTTCAATTAATAATGTATTTAACGATGGAGTAATGATTTTTGATTGATGAATTCAACCTTAAATGAAGTGGATCAGTCTATTCTTGATTTTATAAGGTATAAAAATGAAAAATATTTAGTCGGAGTAGCAACATCAAACAATAAGAGTAGCTATTTCATTTTCTGCGTATATTGAAAGCTATTCTTGTTATTTTTTCACCCAAAAGTGTATCCATTACTTATCGATGATTTAGAGTTAGAGAAAAATAGGCGAAAAAAAAAACCTAAATAAAAATTTAGGTTTTTAGTACTTAATTAGATTTGATTATAAATCAATATCTACAGCGTAAGAAAGGTATACGCTTGTGTTTGTGTTTTCGTGCTTGTTAACACCAAAAGTAAAATTGTTTTTAGACAGACTTACACCTAAATCGTAACCATCATATACATTACCTTCATCATATGAAGATTCAGTATCGTAATAACCGGCATGAAAGCCAACTTCCAGACCTTCAACATCAAGGGCATAATCAGCTGTGTAATAAATGTCATCAGCAAAATCTTCATCCCACTCAGCGTGAGCTAAAACAGACACACCAAATGAAAATGCATCAATTCCTACAGAAGCATAAATCTCACCGAAATCAGAATCACCAGTAGATGCTATTGAGCTATCGTAACCGTAAAAGATATAGCCAAAATCATAGCTTATTCCATCAACTTCAAAGCCGTAACCAGCATATAAATCAACTTCAGCAGCACCACCACCTAGGCTTGAAGCCCAAGTACCTACATAAAATCCAGAATCCGCTGCATAATCAATACCGCCTGATATTGCTGCTTCATCGCCTGTTTGACTGATACCGCGCCAAATGTAGTTTGATGAAGCTGCTACGTTTGCTGATAATCCTTCAACTGCTGAAGCTTGAGTAGAAACAAGTGCTGAAGTCGCTAAAGTAGCGCTTAATGCGATAGATACGATTGTTTTTTTCATGTTTAGTTCTCTCTATTATTTTATTAAATGTTTCCTTGATATAAAGCAATTTGGTTGCCAAAAATAAAATATATTTATTTTACTTAAATATCAGTGCTTTATTATGTTTTGTTAACATTTATATAACTTTTTCTTTAGTATTTGTTTGGTTTTGGTGCGTATCTAAACATAGTTGCGCACCATTTGGGTGCGATGTTTATAAATATTCTAATAAAGAGAATAAAGATTCTAAATTGATAAGGTTTTGTTTGATTTATTCATATTTGACATGGTCGATAGTGCGTTTCACAAGGAAATATATGTAATATATCGACATGAATTGATGAAAACGAAGCAGAGAAGTTTTTAGTATTAATCATTAAAAAAAGTATAATTTATAATTACTCACCTAAACAGAGTAATAAGTCGATAATAATATTTTCTATAATGGAAAATATTGCAGCTTTGTTATAAAGTAGCGCAGATTTTATTTGCAGGATTACCTATGTCTTTTTTAATTGCACCTTCTATTTTATCTGCTGACTTTGCTCGTTTGGGCGATGACGTTCAAGCTGTTTTAGATGCTGGGGCTGATGTTATTCATTTCGATGTAATGGATAATCATTTTGTTCCTAATTTGAGCTTTGGTCCTATGATTTGTGAATCATTAAGAGCTTTTGGTATAAAAGCTCCTATTGATGTTCACCTTATGATCAAGCCAGTTGATAGTTTAATTCCTTCGTTTGCAAAAGCGGGTGCAGACATTATAACGTTTCACCCTGAAGCAACTGACCATGTTGATAGAACACTACAACTGATTAAAGATTTAGGCTGTAAGGCGGGCATTGTTTTAAACCCTGCTACATCGTTAAGTTGTTTAGATTACATTATGGATAAAGTCGACGTTATTTTATTAATGTCAGTCAATCCAGGTTTTGGTGGTCAAAGCTTTATACCAACCACAATAGAAAAAATTAAACATGTTAAGGCTAAAATCACTGAGAGCGCAAGAGATATAAGACTTGAAGTTGATGGTGGCGTTAACAGTGAAAATATTGCTGAAATTGCAGCTGCAGGTGCAGATATGTTTGTTGCAGGTAGTGCTATATTTTCACAACCAGATTACAAAGTTGCTATTGATGAATTAAGAAAAGAATTATCTAGCATTAGCTAAAGCTGAATCCAGCATATAAACAATGTTCAAAAACCAATTAAAAATTATTAAAGGAAAATCATGAGTAAACCTATTGTATTAAGTGGCTGCCAACCGTCAGGTGAATTAACTATTGGTAATTATTTAGGAGCTTTAAAGCAGTGGGTTAACATGCAAGACAGCCACGAATGTTTTTATATGCTTGTTGATCAACATGCGATCACTGTTCGTCCTGATCCTGAAGCATTACGTAAAGCGACACTTGATGGCTTAGCTTTGTACTTAGCTTGTGGTGTAGATCCTGAAAAAAGTACTATTTTCATTCAATCTCACGTGCCAGAACATGCTCAGTTAAGTTGGGTGTTAAATTGTTACACCCAAATGGGTGAATTGAATCGTATGACTCAATATAAAGACAAGTCGCAAAAATCTGAAGCACATATGAATTCAGGCTTATTTACTTACCCAGTACTCATGGCTGCAGACATCTTGTTATATAAAGCAGATACCGTGCCTGTAGGCGATGATCAAAAACAGCATTTAGAACTTGCTCGCGATATAGCAACACGTTTTAACAATATTCATGGTGAAGTGTTTACCGTTCCCGATCCGTATATTCCTGAATTTGGTGCACGTGTAATGAGCCTACAAGAACCAACTAAGAAAATGTCAAAGTCAGACAATAATCCTAGTAACTTTATTGGTTTACTTGAAGATCCTAAGAAAATTTCTAAGAAAATTAAACGTGCAATGACAGATTCAGACGAGCAAGCAAATATCTATTTCGATGTAGCTGAGAAGCCAGGTGTGTCTAACTTATTGTCATTGCTATCTTGTTGTACAGGTAAAACGGTTGAGTCTTTAGTACCAGAATATACTGATAAAATGTATGGTCACCTTAAGGGTGACGTTGCAGAAGCTGTTGTAGCGCTTTTAGAGCCAATTCAAGAGAAGTATCATCAATACCGTAACGACCAAGCCTTTTTAGATTCTGTTATGCGTCAAGGTGCTGAGAAAGCTTCAGCTCATGCCCAAAAAGTACTTAAGTCTGTATACGAAGCGGTTGGTTTTATTCCTCGCCCATAGTAAAAATTGGTTATATATTCTGATATCAGAATAAGTAAACGCAATAAATAAAACGCCCTCTAAATATAAATTTAGAGGGCGTTTTAGTTTTTTAAGGTAATCGAATAACTCAATTTATATTATGCTGATTATTCTTCATCAATCTCTTTTTTCGCATTTTCAAATAACTTAGCGCTGTCTTTAATAAACTCATCAACACTTGTACTAGGCGTTATATTAAATATTGGTGTCATCAATGTAGCATCGTATTTCGGACGCGTACTAAACTCAGGCTTCTTACTTAATTCAATTAAGGCAGTACCACCAAATAACAAACCTGTTAAAGCGGCTGAAATGATTAAACGACGACGCTCAGAGGTATGAAAACCAATACTTAGGTTAAACCAAAACAAGCAGAAAGCTAAAGCAATAGGCACGGCTGACACTAACCACATTAATGGCCATTGGCTTGATACATTAAATTGCACAAAACGTTGGATAATATCACTTACCCACATCAAGTTAAAAAACACGAAACTTATGCCCAGCTGGCTGGCTATACGAGCGTCATGTTTTGTTAGGTGAGATACTATTGAAATAATGGCTGGCCATAAAGCAAACATCAGCGCCATACTTATTGTAGGAACAAACAGTTGGGTGAAGGATACTTCAGTACCGTGGTTTAAATAAAATAAAAAGCCAGTAATAACCGCAAACAAAGCAATACTACACACAAGAGTAATTGGGTGACGTGCGATATCAATCAAGTTTTCGAAAGGGCTGAAGCTTGTACTAGCTTCAACGGGGTGATCAGGAAAAAACACGCGTATTTGACTTTTACCTAATGAAATAACATCGCCAGATTTAACAATATGCTGTTTTATTATCGATTTACTATTTTCTATAAAACTACCATTCACGGTATTTGAATCAGATACAATCCAGTCTTCGCCATTGTAATTAAAATTCAAATGTTCAGCACAAACATGAGGATCAGAAACAATAATATCGTTTTGATAGCCTCTACCAATGGTTATCGATGTTTGAGAAAACTTGTGTCTGCCTAAAAGCTTATGACCCTTGCTGATTTCTTCAATGATTATTTCCATGTTACAGACTCCATAAACTTCTTAGAAAATGCCATGGCAGAATCTTGCGTAACACCAGCAATGGTAAAGTGACTTAATAGTGCTTGATCGTTTTTATCAATAGAGGCAGCTAGATACAGAATATCGAATAAGCCAGAAAAGTCCTTATAAGCTCTGGTACAGAAAACAGCTTTGTTTTTCATTCCTTGATGCGAAGGCATCACAATATCGTGCTGGCACTGATATTCAGTCACATCTTCTTTATTTGCTTCGTTAGCGGGACCAGCTCTTTTAATGCGTTGTTCATATAAAGTATAGAATTTAGTATCACTCAACTCTTTAGCCTGCATATACCTGAATTCCATTTCCAGAATACCGGTAAAAAAATGTGAAGACAGGTAAGTGTTTTCTTCTAAAGTACAATGTGCAACAGCGGCTGAAATAAGTGCATCAGCTTTATCAGCATTCGAGTCTCCCCAGCATCTAATAAAAGGTACATCTATCGTTGGAATTAAGCTCTCACCTAACTGTTTTAACTGCCATTCATTCGCTAAAATACTCGACATGAGCTTTTCTTGGTTCTTAGTAAGCTGAGCTAGCATTTGTTGTTCAATACTTACAGGTTCGTCTATTTTATATGATGCAAAAAGTGATAATAGTTTATCGTGTGGTACTAAAAAACCTATTTGATTTCCTGACGTTGCTACATTAATCCCTACCACTTTGGTTTGAGCATTTACAACCGGACCACCACTCATTCCTGAGTTAACTGAACCGGTAAAATGAATGCGGTCATTAAAAGATTCTTTCTTTAAACCATTGTAGGTACCGGGTACTACAATCATGCCTAAATCGTGAGGGTTACCTAAAGAAAATAGTTCTTCACCTTTAGTGGGGGTTGTGTCTGAAATTTCGAAAAAAGGCATCTCACGAGTAACTTCACGTTTTACTAATGCTAAATCGTTAATTACCTCAACACTTTTAAGTTCGAGTGCGCCTTTATTACCTTTGTTATCTAAGTATTCAATTTTGTATTTACTAGGATGACGAGCATAGCCGGAAATTACATGATAATTGGTTGCGATAAGTCCATCGCTGGTGACTTGAAAACCTGAACCAATAGATGATTTTTCACCACTGGCTTTATCAATAAGTCTAATTTGGTATAGAGAGGGAGCGAGTTGTTTAAAAATTGCTTCTGCTTGTTCTGTTGCATTACAAATACTACTTGTTGCTATTAATAGTAAGGCGATAATACCTTTCATTTAGAATCCTTATCGTTAAATACTTTTCTATTGTGCCACTGTTAAATGAATTGTCATTAAATATCATTGGGTTTGTTGAACTTCCGCTATCAAAATTTATGCGAATTAAAGCTTAATCGAAGTAAGCCATATCTAGCTGAGTATTTTATGCCAATACTAGTATAAACTCTTGAAACATCAACTGAACCTAGAGGAACTGAATAATTCAGTTAAGAAAATTAACGTTGAATGAGCAATATTTAGAAGGATCATTATCCAATGTTACGCTTTAATGTAAATACGCACTTATAAAATCTTACAAAATAACAGCCAAAGCCTTATAGAACTCAATATCAAGTGAGCTTGAGTGACTGATATTGGGCTGTTGCAAATTGATACAATATCGAATTAGTTAAAGATAGCGGTTAAATGGTGGGTTTAAGCCCATCATTTTTTGATCTATGTATTAATTATATTGTCGAAGACCTACAGATTTAGTATTATTAAATGATAACAATTATCATTCATTTGTGGCTTTTATGACATTATCCGAATTATCACCCAATCAACAGGCACGTATTTGCTTTTTACCTGATAACTTTAATTTAAGTGCTCAGCTAATTGAGCAAGGTTTTGCCTTAAAAACACAAATATCTTTAGCACATAGAGCTCCTTTTAAAGGTCCACTTGCATTCCATTTACACGGAACAAAAATGTGCTTACAAAATGATATCGCCAAACAAATTCAAATTGAGTTAATAAACGAATGACACAGCAAAACTTTGTATTAGCGGGTTTTGCTAATTCAGGAAAAAGTACATTATTTAATGCCTTAAGTGACGGAAAACAAAAAACAGGTAATTGGACAGGCGTAACGGTTTCTGCAAAACAGAAACAGTGCGAAATTAATAACACGCCTACATTATTAACCGACTTACCGGGTATTAGCTCGTTAGCCCAGCGTGATCAGCAAGGTAAAGACTTATCAATAACTCAAGACTTTATTAAGAATAAGCCGATTGATTGCTTAATTAATGTAATCGATGTTACTCAGCTTAAGCGTCAACTTTATTTAACTACACAGTTATTAGAGCTTGGACTGCCTATGGTGGTTGTGCTTAACAAAAATGATCGTAAAGAAGCTGAAAATATAGATGTAAGCAAGCTGTCTAAACAACTAGGTTGTCCTGTTGTAACTGAAAACAGTATTGGTAAAAATGCAGGAAAGCATTTAAAAGAAATTTTAAAAACAATCCCAAAAGTCAGCGAGAAAAAACACTTACTAACGCTTCCTGATGAATTAGCTGACTATCAAGACATACCATTATCATTAGAGCGTCAAGCTTGTTCTGGCTCTTGTCAGTCAAACGACAAACGAGCACTTGCTGTAATGCAGGCAAGATATACTTTTATTGAACAACTCATGGCAGACATTACTGTTGAGCCACCAGAAAAAAATACTTTCAGCGATAAATTAGATCGCTGGATGTTACATCCTGTTCTAGGTGTACCCATTTTCTTGGTAATGATGTACTTATTGTTCATGTTTGCTATTAACGTTGGTAGTGCTTTTATCGATTTTTTCGATATTCTTGCAGGCGCAATATTTGTAGATTATCCACTGCACTTTTTAAGTAGCTTTGGTTTACCAGATTGGCTAACAACCATTATTGGTGGGATAGGGTTAGGGATTCAAACAGTAGCGACTTTCATTCCTATTATCGCTTGTTTATTCATAGGTTTATCATTACTTGAAAGTAGCGGTTATTTAGCTAGAGCAGCTTTTGTTGTTGATAGCGCGATGCAAAGAATTGGTTTACCAGGTAAAGCCTTTGTACCGTTAATTGTTGGCTTTGGTTGTACAGTACCTGCGGTTATGTCAGCACGTATTTTAGATAACGAACGCGAGCGCATAACTACGGTAATGATGTCTCCGTTTATGTCGTGTGGCGCTCGATTGCCTGTATATGCACTTTTTGCAGCAGCTTTCTTCCCTGAGTCAGGTCAAAATATTGTATTTTTACTGTATTTAATTGGTATCGCAGCAGCATTATTTACAGGCTTAATGCTTAAGAAAACCATTTTAATGGGCAGTAACTCTATTAATATAATGGAGCTTCCTTTATATGAATGGCCGAAGCTATCTTTCTTATGTAAACGTGTATGGCAAAGAACACGCTCTTTTGTATTAGGCGCGGGTAAAACTATTATTGTTGTTGTTTGTGTACTTAACTTTTTTAACTCGTTAGGTACTGACGGACAATTTGGACATCACGATACTCAAGACTCATTATTAAGTCGAAGTGCTCAAGTGGTTACTCCGTTATTAGCACCTATGGGTGTGAAAGAAGATAACTGGCAAGCAAGTGTAGGTATTATTACAGGCTTATTTGCTAAAGAAGCACTTGTGGCAACATTCAATAGCCTATATTCACCTAAGTCGGAAGAAGCTGCTGAACCAGACTCTTTTGGTGTGGTATGGAATGATGCTGTATCAAGCATTACAGATAATTTACAAGGAATAGAAGCAGACGATCCATTAGGTACTAGTATTGGCGACGTATCCACTATTCAAGCTGCTGCTCAGGCTCAAGATGTTGAAGAAAGCACTATAACTATAATGCAGGCCGCCTTTGCCGGTAAAATTGGTGCCTTTAGTTACTTACTCTTCATTTTACTTTATACGCCTTGTGCTGCTGCAATGGGCGCAATTAAAAATGAGGTGGGTACACGTTGGGCTGTTTTTGCTGCTTCATGGAGTTTCACGTTAGCTTATTTAGCTGCAACAGCAAGTTACCAAGTCGCAACTTTTGCGGCAACACCTATGCTGTCCTTTATTATATTAGCTGTAGTTAGTTTGGTGTTCTTTAGCATATATATGACATTAAAGCGTTTTGGTAAGAATATACTGACTATCCCTACTATGGTGAGCTATCGCTAAATAGAATTAAGTTGATCCACTATTATAAAATCAGAGTCTTTCTGTACTCAGCTTAATAGTGGTATTCCAAATGGAGGAGTAATTTCCCTGGGCGAACTCAATTGCTCAGGGCCTTCATTAAAATGTCATTTTCTAACGCCTTAATAAATACATAATCACACCTAAACCTCTTCGTACTATATCTATTATTTATAAAACACTTTGTTATCTCTTACAGCTAAACCTATTTATTTTACTCATTGTATCAATATGAGATCTACATCCATTAAAACGTTCTGTTTCAAGACTATTATTATTTCGTTTTCCCCTGTTAAATATATTAAGTGTATGTTTTATATTGTATTTATATAAATGGAATATTTATTGCTCTTCTGTTGTTGATAAAAAATAAAAATAACAAGGAAGCATAACTATGACATCAAACATAAAACAATCTTATTTACCTGCACTAGCTTTATCTCTTTGTACATCTACCGTATTTGCTGCTCAAGTGACTACCGATCCTGGGGACTATAGACCTTTACCTGCAGGACTTAACGTTGCTGCACTTTATTACCAAACGACAGACCTCGACAAGCTCTATGTTGATGGTGATCGTATTGAAGGCGCACCTACATTATCTACTAATATTGGTATCGCGCGTTGGATACATTATCTTAAAATAGGTGATTTTATTGTTGATCCGCAAGTCGTTATCCCTTTTGGACGTGTTGAGTTAAATGCGGGTGATGCCTCACTATCTGCATCAGGTGTTGGTGATCCTTTAGTTGGCGCTACTATCTGGTTATACAACAATGCTGAAACTAAGAATTCCTTTGGTGTTACAGGCTTTTTATCTATTCCGTTAGGAAATTATGATAAAGAGCAAGGTGGTATTAATATTGGCGAAAATCGTTATAAATTCATTACTCAAGCCGCTTATATACATCAGATTTCTAATGACTTTTCTTTAGAATTAATCGGAGAATATACATTCTTTGGTGAAAATGATGAGTTTGGAAACAGTAATACGACCAGAAAACAAGATGCACAATATGGGATCCAAACACATCTTAATTACCATATGACAGAGGCTACTAACTTAAGTTTAAGCTATTACCATGATTTTGGTGCAGAGTCTGAAATTGAAGGTGTAAAACAAGATGATGAATTAGATAACAGCCGTTTTCAAATTACTGCTCAGCACTTCTTAAAACCTGATTTACAAGTACAACTACAATATGGCCAAAGTGTTTCAATAGAAAATGGCTTTTATGAAAACTCATTTATTAATCTTAGACTTGTAAAAGTTTTTTAATATGTCGTATTAATTAACTCATAAGGTTCATAGCATGACTATGAATGAATAGGTGATTATAACGTTCAATCTCTTTACTCAACCTTAAGCTAGGTTGTGTAAAGGATTGTTAACTATGAAGTTGAAAAGGCAAAGTAATAGTTTTATAAAGACAATTTAGGTTTATTGGAACTTAGCTCTTTAGGTGTTAGCATGTCTAAAGGTTAAAATTTAACGGTATGGGATTAACCATGTATTTAAGCTAATACATTTTTAAAAAATGCTCTTAGTCATGTTGTAAATATATTGGTGAAAACCCTTTCTACGTGTTTAATTTAATAGAGCTGAGTGTATATATGATGGGTTCTAAATTAGAAATATTAAAGCAACGCTTTGATGAAGGTGAGTTAAATATTGATGAATATTTACCATACTCCATTAAAGAATCTTGGTTACGATGCAAAAACAATTCGTTAGATATGAAAGGTGGTCTTGAATATGATCACCTTAATAAAAGTCGTTTTGCTGAAGTAAAATATGACTCACGGTTGCTTATCGATAGCTCAAAAAACCATCTTGAATATTTACATAATTCAGTAGCCGACTCAGGCTGTTCTATTCTCTTAACTGATACCAACTGTAATACCCTGCAAGTTATGCGCTCTAATAAAATAGTGAATGACAAACTATTTGTGGGCTTTGAGGACGGTGTAGCCTTAGATGAGCATAGAGTGGGTACAACGGCGATGTCTTGTTCTATTCACTCAAAACAATTTACAAGAGTGTTTGGGAATGAACATTATAAAGATTTACTGGTTGGATTAAATTGCGCAGCTTTGCCGATTCTAAGTCCAAAAGGTATCGTTATCGGTTCTATCAATTTAACAAATGAAAACCCGTTAGATGATCCAGCAGTCTTTTATATGTTGAAAAGCTGCGCTAAAAACATACAAAAACAACTTGTCTATTCAATACCTGAAACATTAACCATAGAGTTAACCTTATCATCAGCCCAATTTGGCGAACTAACTAATTTAATTATTGCCGTGGCAGCAGATACGACTATTGTTGGGTGTAATGAAGCGGCGAATCGTTTCTTGTTTCATGATTACTCTATCAACGGACAGTTATTTAGTTCTATTTTTGATACACCATTTTCTGATGTGCTTAATTTAGGCTTAACAAAACAACAGCCTTTTAAATTGAGATTACATTCAGGTATTTCGTTAACGGCAAAAGTTATAAAGTCGAAAGACCAACCTATAACCACTAAACATACTTATGCACCGTTAGAAGCCGAAAAAAACCATTGTAAGGCCGATTCTATATACTTCGGTGATCCCACTATCAATAAAAATATGAATAGCGGAAGTAAAGTTATATCACGCCTCCCTATCGTTTTATTAGGTGAGTCTGGAGTTGGTAAAGAAGTTGCCGCGCAATATTTACATGATAAAAGTGAGTGTACCGGAAAGTTTGTTTCCATTAATTGTGCTTCTATTCCTGAAGCACTTATTGAGAGTGAACTGTTTGGCTATCAAGGAGGTGCATTTACAGGTGCAGATAAGAAAGGTAATAAAGGACGAATAGTCGAAGCGCATAACGGTACATTATTTTTAGATGAAATTGGTGATATGCCTCTTGCTATGCAAAGCCGCTTACTTCGAGTATTAGAAACCAGAAAAGTTAACCCGCTGGGTTCAAATATTGAGAAAGACGTAACCTTTCAACTGATATGTGCAACAAATGTTGATCTTGAAAAACAAGTGGAATCAGGTGGATTCAGAAAAGATCTATATTATCGAATCAAAGGTTATTCAATTAATCTACTTCCGCTGAGATCAAGAGTAGACAAAATTGGCATAGCAGACATTATATTACATAAAGATTGTCACAATAAATCTAAGCTAGATGAAAGCATGGAATTATTCATTAATACTTATGATTGGCCGGGCAATATAAGAGAGCTTAGAAATGCTTTGCTTTATGCCGACGCAATGAATGAGGGTGATGAGAATATAACCCTTGAAGAGCTTCCAGAAGAATATCATAACGCTGTAGAACTGCTACCCGATCAATCATGTACTTCATTAGGTAAGAAATTAAATGGAAAGATTGATGTTGAAATGGAAAAGCTAATCTCAACGTCTCTAAAGCAATGTAAAGGTAATGTGAGTGAGGCAGCTAAATGGTTAGGTATCTCTCGAGCAACTTTATACCGGAAGTTATCTAAAAAATAACTCACCAAGTGTTTCAACATGACACACATCTCACATTAACTGTCTCAAGTTGATTTATCTCTTTTGTGTTTATTTTTAATGGTAAACAGAATAAATCATTATATATCAAACTATTAACTGGTTTTTTTTGTTTTGGCATATATCATGCTGAATATTATAAAAAATAAAAACAAATTAGGATAACTATTTATGACTGATAAAAACCTTAAAAGAAAAAAACTATTACAAGTTGCATCAATCAATAAAAATCCAGGGGAAAAACAACTTTACAAAGACTTCGCCGCAGGAAATATCTCTAGGCGTGATTTTATTCGAATGGCTGCAGCAATTGGGGTTGCTGCACAAGTTCCATTTTTCTTAAGTGCCGCACATGCTAAAAGTACATCAGCAGAAGAATACGACTATATAGTTATTGGTTCAGGCTCTGCTGGATGTGCCGTAGCAGCTCGTTTATCTGAAGACCCAGCTAACAAAGTTTTAATTCTTGAAGCAGGCCCAGCTGATACAAACGACTTTATTCATATTCCAGCTACATTCCCATTATTGTTCAAAACTGCATTGGATTGGAATTATCGTTCAGAACCACAAAGCTCATTAAATGGTGGCACCTTATACATGCCACGTGGAAAAGTTTTTGGGGGTTGTTCGTCGATCAATGCCATGATTTATCAACGTGGTCATTATTCAACATATGATACTTGGGGAGAAACAAATCCAGGTTGGAGCTATGCTGATCTACTTCCTTTATTTAAAAAATCTGAAACTAATTCACGTGGTGCATCTAAAGCCCATGGTGGAGATGGTCCATTAAGTGTTTCAGATCTGAATGATCCTAACCTAATAACGCTTGCTATGGTCGAAGCATCGAAAGAAGCTGGTTATACCCAAAATAATGATTTTAATGATGGTGACCAAGAAGGTTTTGGCATGTTTCAGGTAACTCAAAAGAACGGATATAGAGCATCTGCTGCAGTGAGCTATCTTCACCCTGCAATTAATTCAGGTCGCCTTACCGCGCAAGCTGAAGCAATGGTTCAAAAACTTATCGTAAAAGATGGTCGTGCTACAGGTGTTCAATTTCTTGTTAACGGTAAAGAACATGTTGTTAGCGCACGTAAAGAAATCATACTTTCTGGTGGTTCTATTAATTCACCTCAAATCTTGATGGTGTCTGGTATTGGTCCGAAAGAACATTTGAAAGAGCACGGTATTGATGTAGTTCATGACTTACCTGGCGTAGGTCAAAACCTGCAAGATCATTATATGATGCCAGTGGTTTATAACTGTAAAAAGCCAATCAGCTTATCTCAAGCGGGTAACAAAGAACAAGCCGCTTTATTTGGAAAAGGTAAAGGTTTGCTTACTTCAAATATTGGTGAAGCAGGGGGCTTTATGAGAATAAACCCTAAATCTACAGCGCCAGATCTTCAATTTCATTTTGTGCCGGGCTACTTCATTTTAGACGGTGCAGGAAATCCAACTGATGGCTCAGATGCTTTCACTATTTTGCCATCGTTAGTGCAAAGTAAAGTAAAAGGCTCGGTTACATTAGCTTCGGCTAATCCTTTGATAAAGCCTTTAATAAACCCAAATATTTTCCAGGATGAAAGTGATTACGATACATTAATAGCCGGTGTTAAAATTGCTCGTAAAATTATTGCTGAATCAGCACTTGATGATTTACGCGGGGAAGAGTTTTTACCAGGTACTGCTGTTCAAACTGATGATGAGTTAAAAACGTATATTAACAAGTACATTCAGACTATTTATCATCCAGTAGGTACTTGTAAAATGGGCGACGACAAAATGGCTGTTGTAGATCATAAATTGCGTGTGCATGGTATTGATGGCTTACGTATTGCTGATGCTTCAATCATGCCTACCATTATTAATGCGAATACTAATGCACCAACCATTATGATTGGCGAGAAATGTGCTGATTTAATCCGAAAAGCATAACGTTAAAAATATCATAATCACACGTTGTTTTACTGCAAAGGTGTGATTATGAAGCTATAAATAAAAAGATCTCCACGTTGTTCTTTGTGGAGAATCTACCTTCTTATATAACCGATATTGTTTTATATAAACCTCTTCCGAGGTGCTTTGAATATAAGCAATATGTTTCGTTAACAATTAAATAGGAGAATCGTAATGCTAGGACAAATGATGGAGATGCCACTCACAATTGGCAGCCTCATTGCTCATGCGGAACGTTACCACACCCACACTGAAATTATCTCAGTAGAAACCACAGGCGAACGAATCACGAGTAACTGGGGAGAAGTCGGACGTAATTCTCGAAAACTTGCTTACGCACTTCGTAAGCTTGGTATTGCTGGCGGAGACCGTTGTGCAACTATTGCTTGGAATAATCGTCGTCACCTAGAAAGTTATTTTGGTATTTCTGGTGGGGGCATGGTGTGCCACACTATTAATCCACGTTTTTCTCCTGAACAACTTTCCTTTGTGGTTAATGATGCAGAAGACCAAGTCTTACTTTTTGAACAATCTTTCTTACCTTTAGTTGAAAAAATTTATCCATTACTGAAAACCGTTAAACACTTCGTTGTGATGGGTCCTCGAGACGAAAATATTGCTCAAGCGATCGAAGGATTGTTATTTTATGATGAGCTTCTTACTACAGGTGAAGCTGATGCACCTTGGCCAGAAGTCGATGAGCGTTCGGCGTCAAGCTTATGTTATACCTCTGGCACTACTGGTAATCCTAAAGGTGTGCTTTATTCGCATCGTTCTACGCTAATGCACACATTAGTGGGCAATCAACCTGACGGTCTTGCACTTTCTGCACAAGATACTGTTTTACCTGTTGTACCTATGTTTCATGTAAATGCATGGGGAGTTCCTTACATCGCGGCGGCTAACGGCTGTAAGCTTGTGTTACCAGGTCCTAACTTAGATGGGAAAAGTATTCTCAACCTAATTGATGATACTGAAACCACTATAGCACTTGGCGTTCCTACCATTTGGATGAACTTATTAGCGGCACTTGAAGCTTCAGATTCTACATTAGCAAGTTTGACACGCACAGTGGTAGGTGGGGCACCATTACCGCCATCCATGATCCCAGTTTTTGCCTCTTACGGTGTTGAGTTGTTGCATGCATGGGGCATGACAGAAACTTCTCCAGTAGCAACAATTAATCAGTTTTTACAACGTCATAGCGCTCTATCTGACACAGAAAAAACCACATTACGTACAGGACAAGGCAGACCATTATTTGGTGTCGACTTACGCTTGCTTGATGAAAACGGTGAATTACTTCCTCATGATGGAAAAACGCAAGGTGATCTTCAGGTTCGCGGGCATTGGGTTGCTAAACGTTATTTCGGACAAGATAAAGATGCACTGACCGATGATGGTTGGTTTGATACCGGAGATGTTTCCACGATTGATGAAGACGGTTTTATGATCATTCGAGATCGCTCCAAAGATATTATTAAGTCGGGAGGAGAATGGATTTCTACCGTTGAGTTAGAAAATATAGCTATTGCACATCCTGAGATTGCGAATGCCGCAGTGGTTGCTGCTCGACATGACAAGTGGGATGAACGCCCAATTGTTATCGCCGTTAAAGCTCCAAACATGAACCCTACTGAAGAAGATGTTTTAGCTTTTTATAAAGGAAAAATTCTATCGTGGCAGATACCTGATGCGGTTATTTTTGTAGATAACTTACCACTGGGTGCAACGGGCAAAGTACAAAAAGCAGAATTACGTAAACAGTTTGGTGAACATTTAATGGATAAAGGAAAACAGAATGACTAATAATACAGTACAAAACACCTCCATTGATAAAACGGCTCTGGATCAAGATCTCAGTGATCTTACTGCTGAAAAAGGCGAATGGGCTCAAACAAGTATTGCCAAACGTATTTCAGTATTACTTGACATTAAAGAGTGTCTTTTACCTGTTTCAGAAAAATGGGCTAAAACAGCAGGCCGTAAAAAAGGTATACCAGAAGATTCTGCTTTAGTTGGTGAAGAGTGGATTTCAGGTCCATATACAGTGATGTCTGCCTGTAATGCTTTACTGCAAACACTCACAAAAATGGAAGGGAAAACTTTTCTTAATTCACTGAAAAAACGTAAAACACAATCAGGTCAACTCGCTGTAAAAGTATTACCGCATTCTATTTGGGACCATTTATTGTTATCTGGCGTTTCTGCAGAAGTTTGGATGGAAGATAAAGTTACAGAAAGTAACCTTGCACAACATACGGCAGGCAGTTACGACGTACCTCCAGAACAACGTAAAGGTAAGCTCGCTCTAGTTTTAGGTGCAGGTAACATTGCATCAATAGCGCCATTAGATGTTTTTCATAAAATCTTTAATGAACATCAAGTGGTTATCTTGAAAATGAATCCTGTTAATGAATATCTAACAGAATTTTTAAATGAAGCGTTAAAGCCTCTGATTGATTTGAATGTTCTACGTATAGTAAAAGGTGGTGCTGATGTAGGTGGTTATTTGTGTGAACATTCAGATGTGAATGAAATACATATTACCGGCTCGGGTGCCTCACACGACATTATTGTTTGGGGACCAGGTGAAGAAGGTGTTCGTAATAAAGCAGCGAACACTCCTAAGCTGACTAAAACAATCACATCTGAGTTAGGTGCAGTTTGTCCTACCATCGTAGTGCCAGGGCCTTGGTCATCAGCAGACTTAAAGTTTCAGGCTGAGAACATAGCAACACAAAAAATGCATAACTCAGGTTTTAACTGTGTTGCCTGCCAAATGCTTATTTTACCAAAAGGTTGGGATAAGAAAGAAACGCTACTGAAAACGATTGAAGAAACCATAGGTAATCTCGATCCTCGCCAGCCTTATTATCCTGGTGCGGCAGATCGTTTATCAGAGTTTGAGAAAAGCGCGAATAATGTTGTTAAATTTGATCGTGGAACCGTTACACCTTTATTGGTTAGCTCTGAAACCGATTCAACTAACGATAAGTACCGTATGACTGAAGTTTTTGCTCCAGCACTTGCGACACATGAAATATCAGAGCTAGATCCTGAAGCCTATTTACGTGCAGCGGTTAAATTTGCTAATAACGAACTGTATGGAACATTGGGGGCTAATATTGTTGTTCACCCTAAAACCATCAAGCAAATGGGGAAAGAGCGTTTTGAAGAGATAATTGCTGAATTACGTTATGGAACTATCGCTATTAATACGTGGAGTGGTCTCGGCTTTTTAACTCCTGCTTGTCCTTGGGGAGCATTCCCAGGTCATACCTTACAAGATGTACAAAGTGGTATTGGCTTCGCACATAATACGTTTATGTTCGACAAACCTGAACGTGTGATTGTGCGCTCTCCTTGGCGACCGTTCCCACGTAACCTATTATCAGGTGAGCTAACGTTATTGCCGAAACCACCATGGTTTGTTACTAACAAGAAGCAGGATAAGATTGGGCAGTTACTTACACAGTTTCAACATTCGCCAAGCTTTTTGAAACTACCTCGTATCTTTTTTAATGCCTTGCGTGGTTAAGTTATCCGAGCGTTTAAAAGCGCTTTCTAAATAAGCGGCTTATATTTAGGTAATGAATATGAAGTGTATCTTGAATGTTATGATATTCTTTTGTTTCATTACCTTTATTAAAGTCACTTATGAACAAAGAACAGGTACAAAATTACTTATTGAGTAAACCCAAAGCCTTTGTAAATTATCCTTTTGGTGATGGCGTAGAGGTTTATCGCGTTAAACATAAAATGTTTGGATTTTTATCTTTAGGTAAAGAGACTGAAAAGTCAGATAGCAAAATGTCAGGGCATTATTACATCAATTTAAAATGCGAACCTGACGAAGCCTTAATGCTACGCGACATATTCCCTTCTGTGATCCCTGGTTACCATATGAACAAACGCCACTGGAATACCATTATTCTAGATGGCTCTATTCCACAAGGTGAAATAGAGCGTATGATCGACAACTCATTTAAGTTAGTAGTGAGTAAAATGGCCAAGAAAGATCAGCAGTCGCTTCTGATCAAAATGTAGTTAAGTTTGAATTAACTATACAACTTTCACTACTTATTATAGTTAGTGATATAATGGCTTGATAAACACCAACAACGTTCCGTTTTTATCTTTAATCTTCTTCTCGTCTTTATAGTTATGCTTTAAATGCTCCAACTATCTAAAAATCATATTTAGGAAACCCATGTCGTTATTATTCGCAATGTTCTCATTCTCTTTAGCTATGTCCATTTCACCAGGGCCTGTGAATATGGTGGTGGTATCTTCAGGAGCTAATTACGGGATCCGTAAAACATTTGCATTCGTTTCAGGTGGAGCGATTGGCTTTACATTATTGCTGTTATTTGTTGGTTTAGGATTTTCTAAAGTTATAGATCTATATCCACACTTTCTTGATGTTTTAGCGGTTGTTGGGTCATTATTTATTGTTTATATGGGTTATAAAATAGCAAGTTCAAAGCCTAAAGTTGATATAGAAACTCGTGCCCAACCTACATTTAGTCAAGGTTTCTTGTTGCAGTGGTTAAACCCTAAAGCTTGGATCGCAAGTATGGTCGGTATTTCTTTATTCTCTGTGCCAAACAGTAATCTAGAGTTCTTAACCTTTGCTTTTATTTATTTTGTTGTATGTTACGGCTCACTTTTTATCTGGTCAGTAGTCGGTAAGAAAGCGTCAATATTGTTGAATAATGCCTTTAAATTAAAGTGTTTTAATTACCTCATGGGCGGGTTATTAATCGTTACAGCGTGCTTTTTACTTTATACACAGTTTAAGTAAATGATAAATTAGGACTGTTGGGATCGCCTCGATTCAAAACAATGGAACTATCTATTTACCAATAAACTCACAAATCTTAGATGCTATATAGCTGCTACGCTTAGTTTCGAAAGATTGTCGATTGTGGCAAAGGTACAAGGGTTCACCGACTGAATATTCAAGTGGATGAATACGAATAGCTGATTCTTTATGGAAGGCATTTACAGCGTGTAAGGGTAAAATAGTAAAACCTATACCACGGCTGACAGGCTCTAAAATCAAACTGATTTGATTAGAAAATCCTTTACGATCAAATTGTTCTATATGCTCAAAGGCTGGAAAGTTTTTACTTAACAATAACTGTGCATGATGAGCTGCATCAGGATGAGATACAAAACCTAATTCAAGTAATTGCTGCCAGGTTACTGATTCAATATCACTTGAAGTAACTAATAATAAAGGCTCTACGGCTATTTTCTTACAAACAACATGCTTGGCTTTGCTTAATTCCGTTAATAAACCAATATCAATTTTCCGTTCAATAATTTTCTCTTCAATATCGCTGTTTGGCGCAAAGCTGTAATCAATAACTAAGCTTTTATGTTGTTCTTGTATGTTTAATAAATACGGATATAGCTTTAAACCGACACTACCAGGAGAGGCTATTTTAACGCTGCCAGTAAATGGCTCATCTAACTTAATTGAAGCCTCTAATTCCGTTAAGTTGTTCAGCAAATACTTACCTTGTTGATAAAGCTTTACACCCGCCGAAGTTAATGAAAAAGATTTCCCATCACGTATCAATAATGGCGTATCGAGTTGTTGTTCTAGTTTTTTGATGTGCTGACTAACGCCCGACTGGGTCATAAATAGCAATTCAGCCGTTTTAGTGAAATGTCCTGCATCAGCAAGAGTACAGAACGTTTTAAGCCAATTAGGATTTATCATTACGAAATGTACTCATTATTATTAAAAATGATAATTTTTTATACTTTATCACTAAGCGTACACTTTGCCCATCAAATGAGTTAAGCAAGTCTTCAAGGAAAAACTATGAGCAAAGCATACCCAAGAACATTTTCACACATAGGCATTTCAGTTCCTAGTGTAGAAAAAGCCGTAAAATTTTATACAGAAGTACTAGGCTGGTACTTAATTATGGAACCAACTGAAATTGTAGAAGATGACAGCCCAATCGGCGAAATGTGTACCGATGTGTTTGGAGCTAACTGGGGCAAGTTTAAAATTGCTCATATGTCGACGGGTGATCGTATTGGCGTTGAGTTATTTGAATTTAAAAACCAAGAAAACCCTGAGAATAACTTCGAATATTGGAAAACAGGTGTTTTCCACTTTTGTGTACAAGATCCAAACTTAGAAGAGTTAGTTGAAAAGATTGTTGCTGCTGGCGGTAAAAAGAGAATGGCAGAACCACGCTATTACTACCCAAATGAAAAACCATACCGTATGATTTACATGGAAGACCCATTTGGTAATATTCTTGAAATATACAGCCATAGCTATGAATTAACTTACGCTGCGGGCGCTTATTAATTAGCGCTATATGAATAAGCGTTGAATAATTTTAAGCCACAAATAATAAAGCCACATCATTTGTGGCTTTATTTCTTTAATACTTGGTAATTACCCAAAGAGATTAATAACAGGTCATTCAAAGTCGTTCATTATTAGCTAATGAACTGCGTGAACCATAGAAGATAGTAATAACCAGTCACCTAAGAATTTCTTTTTAAACACTAACATCGACCTACCTTTAAATGTAACTTCTGCTTTATCGCTATTAGTAGACTCAAGGTAAAAAGTAAGAACAATAGTTCCTACGCCACCTTTTTCAGTAATAGATTCTTGTTCGTATTTTAAAGTACCATCCATTTCAGGGAAGAAGGTTTCATACCAAACTTTTATATTCTCACTGCCTTTAATAAGTCCTAAGTCTGGGCTGGCATAAAGACTATCTTCATCATAAAAAGACATCAAAGTTTCAATATCTTTATTATTAAAAGCATTCGCCCAGTCAGCGATTGTTGTTTCTAAGGCTTTAACCTCACTGCTTTTTTTGACTTCTTTTACTTCATTAGCCTTATCAGCATCTTTCTTGGTTTTATAGGTTGGTTGCTTTAAAGCTTCTGCTAATCCAAAAGCCGACGAGATACCCGAAAGTGACATTGTGGTTACAAATAATAATGATAATAAAATTACTTTTTTCATGCGTATACTCCATAAATAGTAGATTGAGTTCAATGAGATCATTTACATGTGACTCTCAATTTTTTAAACGGCATTAATTCAGAATATCTCATGTGCTTTTGATAAAGCAATAACAACGACTTCAATATTAAAAATTGGGAGGAATATAACTGCCTGTTTCCCATTTTACTACAAACGATAAGTCGCTAAATTGTAATATTGAATGTAATCATAATTTTTAGCTGGTTTAAGGTTAACAATCACCTCTTAGAATACGATTTTATATCGTTCAGGTTAGTTACTTTAATGAGATTTTTCGACTGTTGAAACCAATAACCACTCATTCTCTTAATATTCAAATGTGTTAAAAAACTTATAACCTTTTTGATATAAATCGACCTCCTTTATACCTAAAGACTGCTGTTTTATAAATGTACCAATAAACATTTTAATTACGCGTACATATCTATATTTATTTACTACTTTCACTTCTTTTTTATCTGTTTTTATTACCCTGTAACTTGCTGTTTTATATTGGTTATATTTGCCATTGAAAATATTTTTAATTATCGATAAATAAATATTGCTAAAGTTTAAATTCAGGTATATAAATCGCAAAAAAAATAACCTAATAAATATACAAATTTAGGTGTTCTAAATTAAGTTTTTTCAGAGAGCAATAATGCCAAAGAACCAAGTAAATTCACTGATTGATAGTTTGCCAGAAGCGTTAGTTAATTTAATCGCACAATTGATCCGTAGCCCAAGTGTTGTGGGTGCCGAACATTCATTTTTTCGCGTTTTACAGCGAGAGCTAGAAGAGCGAGGCGCTAAAGTAACTTGGTATCAAGGCATACTTGTTGCTCAAGGTAACGATCCTGAAAGTGTGTTTTTTTCAGCACATATAGATCGTCACGGACTAGTTTGTACTGGTCCTAATGAGTTTCAATATGCAGCATTTGTATCTGCCAATCGTTCGGGTTTATTAGGTAATTCAGCTGACGAAGAGCTGATGCGTAAAATTGTTAAGCGCTATCCTGAGCAAAGTGTTTACGCTTACGAGCCATGGTCAGGTGCTTATCGTGGCGCTGGAAAAGTTAAACATTCGTACATTTGCCCTAAACGTAAAAATCTGATTTTTGAATTAGACAATTTACAACATTTAGTTGCAGGTACACCGATTGCTTTTACCGACAAATTATCGATAACCGATGAAGCCTTAGTAGGTCAAATCGATAATGTGTTAACAGCAGCAGTACTTGTTTATATGTTTGAATTAGGTTTTGAAGGCACGGCCTTTTTTACTGCTGAAGAAGAGTGTGGCAATAGCTGGCAATACTTATTGGAATGGTTTTTACGCTTTGGTGGGCAAACTAACCAATTAGTTGTTGTTGATACGAGCCCATTTCCTGACTTTGAAGCCGCTTCAAAGCAAGATCTTGTTTTACGTAATTGCGATGCGAATGCGAGTTTCAACCAAGCGTTAACTGAAAAGTTAGCTCGTACTTGTGAAAAGCATAATTACAGCGTTACTTTTAAAGATGAATACACACAACAAATTAATGTTGAAAGGTTAGCTCAGGATCTTGATGTTTTTTCTCTGGGTTCAACTGAAATGGGTAAAATTATTAACGGTTCAAACGGAATAGTTGATGGTACAACATTACAAATACCGACCTCTGGATACCATACCATGTCGGAATCGGCGCCAATAAAATCAGTGGCTGCCTTTTTAGATATTATTATCGACCTTGCTAAATTAGAGAACAGAAATGCATAAAACCTTAATCATTTGTGATGATATAAATGACGTATCAATTGAAAACTCAACTGGCGTTATAAGTTTCAAAGATTACTTAGAACAATACCCAAAAAAGGGTGAACCTAAAACTCGCATTATTAACTTATGTGATACCGCTCAGTATTTGAGTAAAGGTTATTATTGTTCGTTATTGGCTGAAGCTAGACAGCATCAAGCATTGCCAAGTGTTAAAACAATAAACGAACTGCGTGATATTTCTGAAGATCATAGCTCAATTATTGATAATATTTTATCGTTAACAAAAAATGCTAACGCTACTGAATTCCTGATCTTTTTAGGGTGGACCGAAGATACTCGTATTCAAAAATCAGCACGTAAGCTTTTTGATTTATTTCCAGCACCTATATTGAAAGTAACCTTTTCAGATAAAGGTATTGCTGATATTTCACGCTTATCAATTACTGAATTGTCGGCTGAAGATAAAATCTTATTTTTAAATCAACTTAGCCACTTTACGGGTGCTGTTTGGCGGACTAATAAATCTAAAGCGCAACGTTGGGAAATGGCTATTTTGGTTAACCCAGATGAAGCTTTTCCGCCGAGTTGTGACCAAGCATTAAAACGCTTTGTTAAAGCGGCTAAAAAGTTTGGTATTAAAGCTGATTTAGTAACGACGACTGACGCCGCACAAATTCTAAATTACGATGCGTTATTTATTCGCGAAACGACCGCTATAGATCACCACACTTATAAAATTGCGCGTAAAGCTGAATCTGCAGGTTTAGTGGTATTAGACGATCCCGACTCTATTTTAAAATGCTGTAATAAAGTGTTTTTACATGATGCGTTTAATTATCAAAAAGTACCAAGCCCAAAAACCTCTGTATTTATGCAAGGCGGTGACGAACTGATTGCTAACATTGAAGCAGAGTATAGCTATCCTATCGTATTGAAAATGCCAGAAGGTTCATTCTCAAACGGTGTTTATAAAGTTGAAAACAAAGAAGAGTTAGTTGAAAAGTTAGCTGAATTATTTGAGCTTTCAGCTTTAGTACTGGTACAAGAATATTTATATACAGATTTTGATTGGCGTATTGGTATTTTGAATGGTCGACCTATTTACGCTTGTCGTTATCATATGGCACGTAACCATTGGCAAATTTACAACCACACAGCGAGTAAAAAATTCTCGTCAGGTGACTTTGATACGTTACCAACATTTGAAGTGCCAAAAGCCGTATTAGATGCAGCAATAAAGTCAGCTAACCTAGTCGGTAATGGGTTTTATGGTGTTGACTTAAAACAAAAAGATAAACAAGTTTATGTGATTGAAGTGAATGATAACCCAAGTGTCGATCACGGTATTGAAAACGCTTATTTAGGCGACGAACTTTATATGCTGATCATGGCTGAATTTCAACGTCGTTTAGAAGAGAGAGGCCGTTAATTGAACACACAACCTGATACTGCTATTGGGTTTGAAGAAGTGCAATATCGTAAAGCGCAATTATCAGATATAAACGATTTACTTGTTATTGAATCGACGTGTTTCACTTCTGACAAGATTAGCAAACGCAGTTTTATTCGCTGGATAAATTCAGACAACGGTATCTTTATTGTCGCGCACCGTAATCAAGAAGTTGTAGGTTACGGTTTGGTTTATTGCCATAAAGGACGGCGATTAGTTCGCTTATACTCGATGGCCGTTTTACCTGCTGCGCGTAAGCAAGGTATTGCTGAACATTTATTACAACAACTTGAACAAGCAGCTGCTGCCCAAGGCCGCTTGTTTATGCGTTTAGAGGTTAATAAAAATAATCATAACGCTATTCGTTTATACGAAGCGGCGGGTTATCGCATTTTTGGCGAGTATTCAGATTATTACGAAGATCATAGTGATGCGCTGCGTATGCAAAAGAAAGTTTTGCGTGCGAATACGCATCAAATATCTCGTATAACACCTTGGTATGCACAAACAACAGCGTTTACCTGCGGTCCTTCAGCTTTGATGATGGCAATGACTTCGTTAGATGACGAAATAGAATTAAGCCAAGTATTAGAGCTGGCTCTGTGGCGTGAAGCAACCACCATCTTTATGACGTCAGGTCACGGTGGTTGTCATCCTATTGGTTTAGGGCTTGCGGCTAAGCGACGTGGTTTTGAAGCCACGGTATATATTAATACTGAAGATGTGTTATTTACCGATGGTGTTCGCACTGAAGATAAAAAGCAGATAATGACAACGGTTGATAATCAATTCAAAGCAGAGGCGCTTGAGCTTGGTGTTGAAATTAACTATCAAACCGTTGAGCAAGACCAAATATCCCTTTGGCTTGAGCAAGGTTATGCTGTATTAGTATTGATCAGTACTTATCGCTTAGATGGTAAAAAATCGCCTCATTGGGTTACAGTAACGCACATTGATGATATGTGTTTATACGTACATGATCCTGATTTAGACGAACATGAGCACAATGGTTTTGACTGTCAGCATGTGCCTATCGCACGTGATGATTTTGACAAAATGGCGAGTTTTGGTGCAAGCCGACTTCGTACAGCTGTAGTGATCAAAAAATAAAAACTTAACATAAGATGGCGATTATAATAGGTCGTCATTTTTAATTGTTTCAGTCTATTTCTATTCGGTGCTTATCCATTCAATTTATTCTCAATTGATTATAATAAAGGTAGATGCCTTTTAATGAGTGGATGTACTTTTATGAGTATGCTTTTCTTATATGTATTTATCGCTATTGTCGTTTCCTTTATCTGCTCTGTTTTAGAAGCTGTTTTACTTAGTGTTAATCACGCCTATATTGAAAACCTGACTCGAAAAGGTTCGGCTATCGGTATTATGTTCAGAAAACTAAAAGACGATGTCGGCAAGCCACTAATTGCTATTTTAACGTTAAACACCATAGCTCATACTATTGGGGCTGCAGGAGCTGGGGCACAAGCTGCGCTAGTATTTGGTAATACTTATGTTGGTATTTTTTCTGCTGTTTTAACACTATTTATTCTTATCTTTTCTGAAATTATTCCTAAAACAATTGGCGCACATTATTGGCGAGAACTCGTGCCTTTTACTGCTCATACATTAAGATTCATGACATGGAGCTTATATCCATTTATTAAATTAGCAGAGCTCGTAACGTCACCCTTTGAGAACAAGTCGATTGTTACAGGTTTAAGCCGAGATGAGTTTGTAGCTATGGCAGAATTAAGTACAAAAGAAGGGCAGTTAGGCGTACAAGAATCCAACTTACTTAAGAGTTTAATGCTGCTGAAAGGAGTGAATGTTAAAGATGCGATGACGCCACGTATGGTGATGTTTACGCTTTCTAGCACCTTGTTAGTTGAAGAATACTTTCATAAATACGATAAAGTTTACTTTTCTCGAATACCTGTTTACTGCGATGAAATGGAAAATATTATTGGTTATGTACTTCGTAGCGATTTGTTGCTGGCACAAGCAAGAGGTAATGGTCGTAAGTCTGTATCGAACTATCTTTATTCGATAGTCACAGTCGTTGATTCCATGAGAATAAAACTCGTGTTTCAAAAGTTACTAAAAGAGCGGTCTCACTTGATGATAGTGGTTAATGAATATGGAAGTGTGCAAGGACTTATCACCTTAGAAGATGTGATTGAAACCATTTTAGGCTTAGAAATTGTTGATGAAAAAGATAAAACCGTTGATATGCAGCATAAAGCACGTAAATTATGGAAAAAAAGAGCAAAAGAAAATGCTGTTGATTTAGACACTTAAGATTAAAGAGGGTTAGCTTAACTATTTTTGTAAGGCGTATTCGTATAGAATTAGCCGTGTAATTATTCCCTAGTTTTTAATTCGTTAAAACTTAGGTAAATTATAATAACCTATTTAGGGGTTACTATATTTCCAAACAGTAAAGCTGAACAAGCTTCGCCTTCTTATCTCTTTCTAAAAATGACATAAAACAAATGAATGAAACAACAATAGCAACGCATAATGGTAATTTTCATGCAGACGATGTTTTCAGTATCGCAGCACTTAGCAACATTTTTCCTACGTTTAAATTAATACGTACACGAGATTTAGAACTTATTGGCAAAGCTGATTTAGTGATAGATGTTGGCGGCGTATATGATGCAGACGCAGGTCGTTTTGATCATCATCAACGTGGTGGCGCTGGCGCACGTGAAAACGGTATTCCTTATTCTTCATTTGGCTTGATCTGGCAAAAATATGGTTTAGAAATATGTGGTGGTAATCAAGACGTTGCTAACTCAGTTGATGCAGGTTTAGTGTCAACAATCGATGCTATAGATTGTGGTCATGTTGAAGGTGTTCCTACTGGTATTAGCCTTAGCCAAACCATTTCAATGTTTAACCCAACATGGCAAGAAGATAAGCATGTAGATATTTGTTTTGATGAAGCTGTTGTATTTGCATCACATGTTTTAACTCGCTTTATCGCCTCATCAAGTGGTGGTATTAGTGCTAAAACTATTGTGGCAGAAGCCATTGAAAATGCCGAAGATCCACGTGTTATCGTATTAGAAAAATACATTCCATGGAAAAGAACAGTTCACGCTTTATCTCAAGAAGCGTTATACATGATCTACCCATCACAATCAGGAGAATGGCGCATTCAAACCGTGCCTGTTGAACCTGGTTCGTTTGAAGACAGAAAGCCATTACCTGCAGCTTGGGCTGGTTTAGCCGATAAAGAGCTACAAGACGTAACAGGTATCGCCGATGCAATGTTTTGTCATAACGGATTATTTATTGCGGGTTCAGAGTCTTTGGAAAGCACAATGAAAATGGCTGCTATGGCACTTGCAGAGTAAAAGAGCTTTACTTAAAAAAGCATAAATTACAAAAAATGGGATAACATGATTGTTATCCCATTTTTTTTATGTACTATTCGATAATGGCTTTATACCAAACGGATTAATTTATTGAGCAACTTAGAGCTACATTAGCAAGCTGAGAACAAGCAAAATTGATTAAACATAGTTATTCTATATTTTTTTAATTTTGTGATGTTATCGGTTTGCTAATGAGCTCCCGAAGGGCGAGAATTTAAAGGCTCATATGCCGCGTTATTGATTTTGACAAGGTTCCTACATGGATGTAGGACATTAGGGTAACGCAGGAGCAGTTACCGAGAATAACCATTCTCTTCAATCAATGCCTCGCCTACATGGATGTAGGTGCTTAGGTTCAGTCTGGAACTATGAACCTGTGCCTCTAAGCCTTTAAATTCTCGCTAAGTGAGCAATAAATTAATCCGTTTGGTATCGGTTCTTTGAGTCTAAAAAACTTCTCAACTCATTTAATGCCGCTACCGAAAAACCTCTGTCATAAAAATAGATAACCTTGCCATTTTTATCTAACAGGATGACCCTCGTGTTATTAGGCGTTTCGTTACCTGTATATTCTTGAATTCTTTCACCATCTTCATAAACGGTAACAACACCTTTCCATAATTCTTTTGGAATACCTTTACGCATACCGTTATTGATCATAGTACTGAACATACGAGGAAATAAACCTTGAATCGTTGGTATTTCATAAACATCAACTAGGGTTTCAGTCATATCTAAACCAATTAACCAACGGTCAATGTCGAATTGAGAATCTTGTTTATAACCTACTAATAATAAAGTTAACTTACCCTTAAAATCTTCAGGTAGATTGACCTGCTCTTGCTCTAAAGATTCGCCTAACACAGAAGGAAATGTGCTACCTGTAATGTCTTTATTTGAATAAGTTGTACTACAACCTGTCGCTATAAATATGAAACAAGATAATAGAAAAATACGCATTTGAATACTCTCTTTTGAATAATGACTTTGTATTACTTAGGTTATATAAATCAATACGATGTAAAAGTAAGTTTAGCTCACAATTTTTTTAATATTCCAACATTTTACCTTTTTATACTGCCAGCATTTCATCTATAAAGTGCTCCAAATCTTAAATATATCGATAAAATGATGATTTAATTTAAACCAAAAAGTTTTTTCCAACGTATTGAGCTAATGAAAACAGAAAACACAGTATTTATTTCAATTAATATGAGGAATTTATTATGTATTTTAAACCAACAATCATAAGTGTAGCTGAAGCAACACATTACTTAGTAGGCGGAACCGATGTTGATGATAATTTTACTGCCTTACCCGTTTTGGGCGATGTTGTAATATGTAACTCTTTGTCATCGGCAAAGCAATTGTTACGTGATAATGATATGTTAGAAGCTCAGTTAACCTTACAAACTCCTTACGACGAGATGTGCGGTTTACCAACATCCAAAGTTACGCATGAAACTGTATCATTATAAAATAGTGCAACTTTAACTAAAGGAAAAGTTAATATGAATTTAACCCTCCATCTTAATGTTTATAATCATATCGTTACAAATGGTGAGAAACAGGGCGATAAGTACGTTTTGGGCGAATTATCGGCTTGGCACGACTTTGACGGATATACCTGCTACCTAGGTTATAAAGAGCTGACTATGAGCTTATATTTTCATGGTAAATTTGCTTACGACTATGAAAAAGATCCAACACGAGAAGAGTTCATCGCTTTGATCGAAAAAATGGAATCAGAGTTATAAAATCTTGCCTTTACATACCTTAAATAATAGCGACGACTGGCTGATCACTAACGACAGTGTGATGGGCGGGCTATCAAAAGGTCATACTTTTGTTGAAGATAATACTGTAACTTTTTCAGGCTTTTTATCTACTGAAAATTCAGGTGGGTTTAGTAGTGTATTTAAAAAGCTCTCTGGATTATCTGAGTCTATAAAGTCAGTCACTATTGCTATTAAAGGCGATGAAAAACCTTATCAATTACGTGTTAGAACGCAAGTTATGGGCTACGAACTGGCTTATAAAATTAACTTTGATACAAGCATTGATACAGTAACAAATCACACATTCAAATTATCTGATTTTGAAGCATCATTTAGAGGACTAATTATCAGTAATGCCCCTTTATTAAAGGCTTCTACTATTACCCATGTTGGCTTTCTGTTATCAGCTAAACAACCAAGCCACTTTTCTTTAAACATTTACTCCATCGAATTTATATAAAACTTCCCTTTGTTTTGTAACAACAGATGTTTTCTGCGACATTTTGCTTTCATCTGCTATTTTTGTCTGACTTAATCAAATAGAATTCATCACTTAAAAGAGATTTATACTTAAATCTGTACTTCATTATGAGTTCAATTAAATTTCCGTTACCGCAGTGCAAGCTACCTGCGAAATAAATTAAAAGGAATGTTGCTGATGACTGCAACCGAAAAACAACCTGTTGTATTAATTACTGATTACGCTTGGCCTGATCTCGATATTGAAAAAAGTATTTTAGAAGGTGCTGGCTATAAAGTGGTTTCTGGGCCATCAGCTCCTGCCTCAGCAGAAGTGATTGAAGCGCTTATGTTAGAGCATCAACCTGATGTTGTATTGTTTTGTTGGGCACCTGTCACTGAAAAAGCTATTCGCAGTGTTCCTCATTTAAAACTAGCGGCACGCTTAGGTGTAGGGCTAGATAACCTAGCCGTTGACGTATGTACTGAACTAGGGATTTGGGTAACCAATGTGCCTGATTACTGTGTTGAAGAAGTATCTGATCATACAGTAGCAATGTTACTTTCTTGGGCTCGAGGTTTAGTGCCTTTTAACAAGAAAGTAAGCGAAGGTGTTTGGGAACCTGCTGGCGCTAAGTTATTGCGTGTAGCTAACCTAACTGTTGGTATTTTAGGTTATGGTCGAATCGGTCAACGTACCGCAAGTAAATTAAGACCTTTCGGTTGTGAATTATTAGCTGTAGATCGCTCTCCTGATGAAGATGATATAGAGTTTTGTGATCTTGAAACCATGGCTGAACGTAGTGATGTACTGATTGTACAAACGCCACTTACACCACAAACGCATCAGTTAATTGATCAAAATATTTTAGACCGCATTAAACCAGGCGGATTATTAATTAATGTTAGCCGAGGTGGTGTGGTTGATACGAATGCGGTAATTAATGCTTTAGCGAGCGGTAGACTTTCATCTGTAGGACTTGATGTTTTAGAAGATGAGCCTAATGTTCCTGCTGAGTTACGTGATCATCCTAATACTATTGTTACGCCGCACGTGGCTTTCTCGTCTGATGCATCACTTGAAGAATTACGTGTTCGTGCCAGTGAAGAAGTTATTCGCGTACTTAATGGCGGAATACCTGAACAAGCGAGAAACCAACCTCGCGGTAAGCAATCTGACTATTACGAATAAAGCTAGTAAAGGTACAAAGATATATAGAAAGTGATTATTGAAAGGCAACTACAAACTAAATTGTTTGTAGTTGTAATCTTGTGAGTGATGAATGTTTTTCGAGTTTGTTGTGTTAACTATTAGAGGTAAATATGAATAAAGTCAGCCCAAAAGCGTTGCTTCACAGTAAGTGGACTAAAGTTGAAGTTGAGAATAAAGAAAAGCATTTTGTAGTAACTCAACTTGAGATGGATGACGAACAGCGTATTGTTGAATGTAAAATTGAAGCCGTTATGTCTAAAAATGAATATTCAATCAACTGGCGCGATTTAAAAAATAGTGAGTGTTGGAAAATAGGCTGGAAGTAGTTAAGTTACCTTGGAGCATTTAAGTTACTTTGATGAAGATACCCGTTTTATTCATCTTTCTTGTTAGTGAATACCTGTTTGATACACACTTGTTTAGAGAGCTTTGATAATCGGATAGAACAAAACGCCTATTGCCCATTTTGCTTACATAACTTCTGAGCTACAGCTTCAATTTTAGGTCCTAATGAAAACGAGATAAGCCACGCCACAGGCCAAGCAAATAAGAAAGCTCGAGCCCAACTAATGAGAAAACCATCAACCAGTCCTAAATTAATGAAAGTTACCCATACGGTCATCAAAAAACATAATACAAAAGACATTAACAGTGAAAATACTAAACGGTACGACAAAAGTTTTACTCCAAATTTGGGGAGGTAGTTAATATATCAAAATAGCCTGACAATATTGATTTTAACAGAACTTCGCTTTTTTTTGTTAGTGCTAAAGTTACCGCTCTGCCATCGTCTTCATCTTTTGTTGCGCATAACAAAGCATCTTCAACTAACTTTTTAACAGCACGACTTAATACGGGTTTAGATACATCTAACCGACTCACTAATTCTGATGCGTAAAGCCACTCACGATCTAACTCACGATCAATTGCCATGAGTATTAAAAAGCGTAATTGAGATAAGCCATGTGATGCAAAGTAATCGTCTAGCTTTCGTATAAGTGAACTATATTCCCTCAGACCTTCAAGCCGTTGAGCTATTTTCTGACTTTGATCAGGACAAAATTCATCACTATAGCGCGTTATCATTGCTTGAGTGGGTAACTCTTTTAAGAAAAACATGTAATTAGCCTAAGTGATTCATAGCAACAATATCTACAGGTTTCTCTAACCAAGTTTCGTACGCGACGAATACTTTCTGAGTATAATCTTGCAGGTAATGTAATTGTAAAGCTGATTCGTTAACCCATTGTTCATAAAGAAATAATTCAGTTTGGTCAGTGTTGGTATGAATATCAAATTGAATGCAGCCTGTTTCATGACGAGTTTCATCAAGGATAGATAATATAGCTGCTTTAGCCGACTCAAAATATTCTGCTTTTGGGGTGATAGTTGCAAAGACACAGTGCATATTGATACTTCCTCGTAGGTAATAGATCATTAAAACCACAAATTAGTTACCATGATAACTAATTTGTGGTTAATGTCAATTCATGCACATGAGTTATCGCTTTTGATTCCAGTAAGCGCTGGCGTAAAGTCTATATTTCTTATACTCACAGTTATCACTAAAATGTACTTTTAGCTGTCTTTATGGGACGAGATAAAGTATTGATTAATTTATTTATCAAAGGGTTGGGAGGATATAGCTTATTGAAAAAGAAGACAGGGACAAAGATAAACGCAGCCAGCTTTTAGTGTTATCTATTAAAGGCAGTGAAATTATGACTCTGTTTAAAAATGTTGAAAGCCAAGCCTTTAATCGCATGATAAAAAACATTTCGGATTAAGAGATCAAGAAATTTGCTCAACTATCAGCGCAGCTTAAACAAAACTTAGAATAGAACTTCCTCCATAATTATATTGAGGAAGTTCTTTATAAGCTAATAAGTCTTAATTTTGAGGTTTTAGTTAGTTAATGATTTGGTAAATGTATTCTTTTCGAAATAGTCACAACATGTAATCTTACTTCTTAATAACGATTAACTTCCCTCTACCAAGGTATTGATTTTCCTTCCCAATCTAAATAACTTGCTTTGCCATCTAGTTGAGTATGTTCAACGATGTTTAATAATTGCTTAGCAACAAATTGGCTTGTAAATAACTTACCTTTAGGCACATTCTTCTGAAAAGGTTTTGAAAGAGGGCTGTCGGTAGTGCCTGGGTGGAAAGAGATCAGCTTGATGTTTTTCGCTCTTCTGGCTAATTCCACAGCGGTAGAAGTTAGCAGCATATTCATCGCAGCTTTCGAAGAGCGATAGCTATACCAGCCACCTAATCTGTTATCACTTATACTTCCAACTCTCGCAGTAAATACTACTATTTTACAATCTCCTTTATCGCTGAGTATAGGTGTTAGATTTTTCAGCCATAACATAGGTGTGATGGTATTTACGGTTAATATTTTAGTAAAAGCTTCAGGCGAAAAATCTTCTAAACGTTTTTCTGGCTGAAGTTGCTCATTATGTAAAAGCCCATGACAAATATATATTTGAGTTATTTCAAACATGGCGATTAAATCTATTTTTTTCACCGCTAGGTTAATCTCAGATTCTTCGTAACTATTAACATTAATGGTGTTTAAGCAAGCTGATGGTAATTGAAGAAAGCTTTCTTGCTGATAAAACTCAAGTTCACGACTGATAACAATAAGCTGAGTATTATCATTGTTTTTCGCGCCTGCAATAACTTGTAGTGACAGAGCTTTAGCAATTTCGCTATTGGCTCCGATGATCACTATGGTTTGATTTTTCATGGTAAATTCCTCCCATATAGGTGTATTACCTGTACCAAAATATGGGTTAAAAGTTAGAAATAGGGCGGCTCAATTTGGCTTTATTAAATAAATGCCTTGAGCCAATTATTAATGACAAGGAACTACAGTGGAGCCTCTAAGGTTCCTCTTCCTATTCATGTCTGATCTTTGAGGATCAGCTTTTATTTTTTACTGGGTATTCAGCGAGCAGCGGTTAACTCTTAATGAATGAGTTAATGTTGATTTATATTAATAAAACGATAGCAATTGAGTGCAGAAGGTTAACGACAAGAGTGAGTACTAACCTCATTCGTAAATAGCTTTGGGTTTCAGCTGGAGTATCTTCTTGTACGTTGGTGATCAAATATTCCGCAACAAATAGAATGAAGTAACCAAAAGATAAAAATAATAAGGCGTAAAATGTTGATAAAAATAAACAGACAAATGCATATAAACAGAGAATATTACTGATAATTTGAGCATTTAGATTACTTGCTGAGTTATCTGAACGCCATAATGAACCCGCAATAAAGCTAAAAATTATGGCGCTATAAAAAGTAAATCCCTGTAGTGGATCGATGAATATATCATTTACAGGGTATTGAAATAACGATAAGAAAATGATGAAAGGGATGACCCCTGCATAACCTAATATTTTATATGTTTTCATTGTGATTGCTCCTCTCTTATTGAGTTTGTAGGAGAGCCGTTTACAGGTAAGTCGGTAATGATTTTATCTGGCTTGGCATAACTTAAACGTGAAAGGCGTGTGGTGTTATGGTAACTATCAAGCCCAGAGATACAGGCAGTTTTTAAGGCTTCTATATCAATGTGACCATCTTCTTGAATAACCTTGTCTTCACAAAGAATATGAGAGATTTCCCCAATAATAAGCTGAGTATTATTGAGTGCGATAGGCACAATTTCTTGTAAAGTTAAGGCGTATTTTAAGCGACTTTCTTTAACGAAAGGTGCGCTTACATCGTTAATATACTGTTCAGTTAAACCTGACTGTGTAAACTCACTTTCTTCTTGTGTATAGCGAGCTGAACTTTGATGCGCTTTGCGATAGAAGTCGGTTGATACTTGGTTAATCGTGTATTGCTTTGTATTTATAATGTTATTAAGAGTATGTCTATCGCCATTATCTGGTCGCATGATAAAACCCACTAATGCTGGCGATGCACCTAAATGAACAACAGAGCTGAAAATAGCTAAGTTGCTTTGACCACTCAGGTTTTGCGAACCAATAAGGTTAGCGCTTTTAAACCCCGATAAACTATTGATGAATTTTGCTCGATACTTCTGTGGCATCGATTTCAAATCATCAGCATTATATTGTTTAAGTGAAATACCTTACCCCTATTAACTTCTTATACTGTCCAATACGAGATAAGTTGCTTAAAGGATCTAAAAAGTGGAAGGTTTATTACTTTCTGAGCTTAAAAAACTAGGTTAGTTATTGATAAATAAAGAATTAAAATAATGGATATATAATGAAAGATATGCGTGTTTAGGCTGTTTTTTTATAGAAAGTTTACTTAGTAGATAACGTACTTATAAGAAACGAGCTATATTGGAGTGTGTTATCGATAGTTGATTCTAAAGTGTATGTGTAAAGAGACTTTACTTATAGAGGAGTGTTTATAGAGCGTGCTTATAAAGGATGAGGTAACCTGCACTACAGTCGAATGAACAACCGCAGTACAGATATAACTAATATCGATAACCTAGAGTTTATATAAGTAGTGTTTACTTACCGCGTGTATTCGCAATCCAAACACTTTGATACGGTGCTAACTCTATTTCTTGTGTTAAGTCAGTTATTTCTTCGCCGCTAATTAATTCATACCAGCTATTATTCACAATCAAGTTAAGTTCACTTAATGGTAGTGATAATGGCTTGTCTGTAACATTACTAATACAGAATATGCTTTGTTTTCTGTCTTGGCTTTGACGCCAAAAACCAAAAAATTGTAAACCTAAATGCAATGTAAATTGGGTAGCATTTGGGTGAAAAGCAGGTTGTTTTATTCTTATCGCTAATAACTTATTAAGTGTAGCTAGTACATTAGCGTGATGTTTAGTGTCATCTTGTAATGCGTCTACAAGCAAATCATCTTTCCAGCGATGACGGTTGATTGAACGGTTACTTCCTGTATCTTCAATCTTTTTATAGTCGTTTTGTGTACCCAACATACTATGGATATATATACCTGGAATACCTTCTAACGCGAACATAATGGCATGTGCACATACAAAACGAACCATGTTGAATTCGTCTTTACCTTCTGTTGTACCTTGCATCGCATCAAACAAAGAAATATTCATTTCATAAGGTTTTTGCGTACCATCTTCAGTGGTCCTACAAGATATTTTTCCACCAAAGCCTTCAATAGTTTTAACTAATGCGTTAGTTTCTTCGTCACTTAATAAACCTTCAACAGGTCTTAACCCTACGCCGTCATGAGAGGCGATAAAGTTAAAGTAAGTCGTGCCATCTTGTGCTGGTGGCATACTCATTAACCAACGTTTTAGGTATAAACAATTACCTGTTAATAAGGTGTTGATCAGTAATGGCGGTAACGAAAAGTTATAAATAGCGTGTGCTTCGTTAGCATTACCAAAGTAAGTCAGGTTTTGTGGATTAGGAATATTAGTTTCAGTAATAATAATTGCATCATGCTTGGCGTGCTCAATTAAGGTTCTAAGTAAACGAACAACCTCATGAGTTTCTGGCAAGTTGATACATGATGTTCCTGCTATTTTCCATAAGAAAGCGATAGCATCAAATCTAAATATTTTAACGCCCATGTCTAAATATTGTCGAATAATGATAACAAAAGCTTTAAGCACTTCTGGATTTCTGAAGTCAAAATCTACTTGATCGTGACTAAAGGTGCACCACACTGATTGCTCACCTGAAGGAGTATTCACTTCTCTAAACAATGGCGAAGTACGCGGACGTACTACATCAGAGGTATCGGTGTCTGCTGGGGCTGTGAAGAAAAAGTCGTGACCTTCACCTTCACCTTTAATAAAGTTTTCAAACCAAAAGCTTCTGCTTGAGCAATGGTTTATTACTAAGTCAGACATGAGATGGCGTTCTTTAGCTATTGCTTTAACGTCTTCCCAATCGCCAAGTGATTGGTTAACGGTTGAATAGTCAATGATCGAAAAGCCATCGTCTGAGCTGTATGGAAAAAATGGCAGAATATGAACGCTGTTTACTGTTTCGTTCATATTAGCGTTAATAAAACGACGTAAGGTTTTTAATGGTACTTCGTCGTCTTTAACTATGCTGTCGCCGTAGGTAATTAAAATTACATCTTCTTCAGACCATTGGTTGGTAAAAGGCGTCACCGCAGAACAATCATCATGCAAGTTCATCAGAAGTGCCAACTGTTGCGCTAACTTTTCTGTGGTTTGCTGAAGATTTATATCTTTATAAATAACGTCTAGCTGCTGTGTTAATTTACCTAATAATTGTTCGTATGGTGTTGCCATAAATACTGTTCCTATTTTAACATTTCGCTGAATTCTTGATGATCGGCTTCTACTGCTTCTTTGATTTGGGCTAGCACATCAGGCATTGCACTGATCACACGGTTCCAAGACGGTATGAAAGGTGTTTCCATTGGTTGCTCTAAGAATGTGTGACCCGCTTCAAGTATGTTTTCAGCAAACATTTCTACAGCTTTTTCTTCGCTATGTAGATCTAATTTTAAACCATTCATTAATGCGTCATGACGGTAAGTTTCAACGTAATCTAATGCGATTCTGTAGTAAGTTGCTTTAAGTGTTCTAAACTTCTCAGTGGTAAAGGTTTCACCTTCTGTAGCAAGTTTACGTATAAAGGCTTTACTGATGTCGATAGACATTTTAGATAAACCACCGCTGGTGTTATCTAATGATAAGTCTTGATGTTTATGATCATAAGTTGTCGCGATGTCTACCTGACAAACATGGTTAGACGAATAGTTACGGTACATTTCTGAAAGTACACCAATCTCTAATCCCCAATCACTTGGAATGCGGATATCTCTTAGTACGTCTTTTTTGAATGAGAACTCACCTGCTAACGGATACAAAAAGCTGTCCATGTATTCTAGATAATCACAATGACCAACGGTTTTCTTTAATGCTTTGATTAATGGCGTAACAAGTAGTCTTGATACACGACCATTAATTTTTCCGTCAGCAACACGTGCATAAAAACCTTTCGAGAAAGAGTAGTTAAACGTCGGGTTAGCCACAGGATAAAGTAAGCGAGTTAGTAAGTCTTTTTCGTAGGTAAGAATGTCACAATCATGTAGTGCAACTGATTCAGCTTTACCTGAAGCAAGGATGTAGCCCATGCAGTACCAAACATTTCTACCTTTACCTAGTTCTTTTGGTGCTAGACCTAGTTTTTGTAATTTAGCATCAAGTGCTTGTAATCTTGGACCGTCATTCCATAACACGCGATGATGTTGAGGTAATTGTCCGAAGAAAGATAATGCATGCTTATATTGTGCTAAATCAGCTCTATCTAAGCCAATTACAATTTCAGATAAGTATTTAACATCTTTTATTTTATTGATGATGTCTGGTAAGGCTTTGCCTTCTAATTCTGAAAAAAGAGACGGTAAAATTAGTCCTAGCGGACGAGTTTTAGAAAACTCTTCTAATTCCGCTTCCATATCCTCAGGAGTTCTCTGCGCTAAGTTGTGTAATGTAGTTACAACGCCATTTTGATAAAAGTCAGCCATGATATACCTCTTGGTTAGGATGATAATTAAATTTTAGAATAAGTTTATTTTTATAAAATATTGGCAGGACACACTTGCATAGGTAGTGGTTCAGGTAATATTTGATGTAATGCTTCAGCCCAGCCTGCAGGACCATAAGATTCTGTTTGTATAACGTTTATGTGCTTTTTAAGCTCAGGAAAATCGTGCACAGGAGAACGAATTTGTACGGCATAATCTGCCGCTTCTAGCATGGCAATATCATTTTTACCGTCGCCTAAGGCAATAGATGAAATGTTATTGAACTGAAAGGTTTCTTTGTAATATTGAGTTAACCAATTAAGGGCACGACCTTTGTCGCTTTCACCACTTACATGAAAAAAACGTCCGCCATGTAATATAGTTGCACCTGCCGTTTCAAGGTATTCAATAAAAGCGAGTTTGCTACTTTCATCACCCATCCAATGAATAGGTTCACCAAAGTGTCTATTTTTCGCAAGTTCAGCGGCTTCTACTGTTAATCCTGTAATCTCGGCAAGTTCTTTAATCGTTAACGTAGAAAATCCTTTATATAAGCTGGCAAAGTTTGTTGGTGCTTTTTTAATAATATCTAACCAGTGCTGGCGAGGTGGGCAAAAAGACTTCACCCAATAATCACCTTCACTATTTGTGTCTTTCGGCTGTGTTTTAAAAAGTGCTTTTGGAAGAAAAATAGCAGCACCATTTTCAACAATTAACGCATCATTAATGTGTAAATCGCTTTGTATCGCTTTTACTTCATCAATGGTTTTACTTGTAGTTAATACAATCGGCACGTTAGCTGAGTTGAGCTGTTTTATTACAGGTAAGGCTTCTGTGCTTTTGTAAGTATAGTGATCCATTAATGTTCCATCTAAATCACTAAAAATAAGTATCTGTTTGGTCATACGTGATTAATCCTTTTCAACACACTTGGTAATACTGCGGTTATCATCTAAGTAATAAATGGCTTGAGCGAGCACAGGTAGCGTTTGCATGCCGTGAGTTGTTAATCGCTGAAAATATTGAATGAAATTTAAAATTTGCTCTTCATTCATTACATTAGACTGCAGATCGGTAGGAGACAGTGTTTTAATTAATTTTTGCTCTTGCTCTAAGCGCCATCGATAAACACTATTAAATGACGGTACTTGCAAGGCAGCCCAAAAATCGAAATATTGATACAGAGGCTGATAATGATTTAATAGCTCGCTGTTAACATAGCTACGCCAAACAGCGTTTTCATCTTTTTTTTGTTCAAGCGCGTTAATCGGTTCTACTAATTGTTCATCTGTTTGTGCAATAACGCCCCAGCACCAACCCTCTAATATTAGAATGTCGATAGGTTTTTCTATGTGTTGCCACTGATCTTCGCTGTAAGGATCGTCGGTTGCTTTGTTGAACCTAGGGATAGAAAAGTCACTCTCACGGTTTTTTACTTTATCTAAAACCGCTTTAAGTAATGTTGTGTTGTGTGTGCCTGGAACACCACGGGTTTTAAGTAGAGGATGAACGTTTTCAGCGAGTTTACTTCGAGCATCGCGCGACAAATAAAAGTCGTCTAGCGACATTACAACAATATTGAGGTTATAAGTTTCTGATAAGTGATAACAAATGTAATCAGACAGGGTTGATTTACCGCTTCCTTGGCAACCGTTAATACCAACAAAATAAGGCGCACCTTGATTTTGGTATTGAGTAAATATTCGTTCAGCCAGAGGCAAGTAACTTTTATTGATCAAAAGTTTAAATGATTCAGGTAATCTGTTTTTTTCCATGAAAGTTGAAAGCATATTTATTTTTACTCATCTGTCTTCTCAATATTTATACCTACAACTCTTATGCCAATTGATTGGAATTATTGCATGTAAATATAAAGTCATGAAATATATGGGTTTAAAATAGTGCAGTTATAAATGGCGAACTATTTATAGGTGCATAGTATTAACGCTTCTTTATCATTTGCTACTTTTTGGTGCGTAAAATGACGTTATATGGGAATTGTTTACTCGACGTATTTATCGGTATAAAGTGACTTATGCTTTTATAGTTGAGTATAGGTATTTAACTATAAAATGATTAACACTATCCCTCAAACGCTAATGATGACTTTTCTAAGCGATTAATTTGTTTGTAATAATAAACAGTAATCTAAAAACAAGGTCATCATAAATTATAGTAAGGAAAGTTCTTGAAAAAATTCATAATATTTATTGTTACCTTAGCTTTTACGCACGCTTCAATAGCTGGGAATATGAAGTCGGCAGTTGCTATGCCAGATAGCTATAGTGCAGATACAGCCCAACAAATATTACAAAGTGGTGGTAATGCGATTGATGCGGCTATTGCTGCACAATTTGTTTTAGCGGTAACTTTACCTGAAGCTGGCAATATTGGTGGTGGTGGCTTTATGACGATTTATAAAGATGGAGCAACTGACTTTCTTGATTATCGTGAAGTAGCACCAGCGGCAGCTCATAAAGATATGTACCTTGACGAAAATAAGGATGTAATACCTAATTTGTCTTTGTACGGTATTTTATCGGCAGGTATTCCAGGTACTGTAGAAGGTATGTGGCAAGCGCATAAAAAGTATGGCACTAAATCATGGCAAGAGCTGCTTGCTCCAGCTGTTATGCTGGCTGAAGATGGTTTTATTGTTCATCGTACGTTAAAAGAAGCGATAGATTGGCGTATCGAGAGCTTTAAGGAAGAAGATATTCATGTCAATTTTGCACAATATTTTTCATCGGCAGAAATGGGAAAAACATTTAAACAACCTGAGTTAGCAGCAACCTTAAAACTTATTGCCAAACAAGGTCGTGATGGTTTCTATAAAGGTAAAACAGCTAAAACTATTAGTAACTTTATGGCAGAGCACGGTGGCATTATTACTGAAAAAGATTTAGATAATTACCGTATTAAGTGGCGTAAACCGATTCAAAAAAAATGGCGCGGCTACGATGTAGTAACGGCTCCACCTCCAAGTTCAGGTGGTATTGCCGTACTGCAGTGGTTAACTATGTATGATGTGGTGAAGGCTAACCTTGTTAAGAATGAAGGAGTTAAGCAAGATCAGGCGCTTGCTTATAACTCTACAGAATATATTCATTTATTATCGGAAGTTGGGAAGCGTGTTTTTGCCGATAGAGCTGAATATTTAGGTGATCCCGATTTCTATGCAGTACCACAAGCAAAATTATTGGATCAAACGTATCTTGAAAAACGTGCAGCAGATATTTCAATCGATAAAATATCGGTTACAGAAGCTATTAAACCAGGCTTAAAAGAAAGCATGGATACTACGCATTTCTCAATTCTTGATAAATGGGGTAACGCTGTTTCTAACACAACTACCATCAACTATACCTTTGGTAGTGGAGTAATTGTTGAAGGTGCAGGTTTTATTTTAAATGACGAAATGGATGATTTTAGTGTTAAGCCAGGCGTTGCTAATATATTTGGTGCGTTAGGTGGTGTAGCAAATGAAATTCAGCCAGACAAACGCATGCTATCTTCAATGTCGCCAACCATTTTATTAAAAGATGGTGTAGTTGAATTAGTGACAGGCTCACCAGGTGGAACTACGATAATTTCATCTGTGTATCAGTCAATCTTAAATGCCGTTGAATTTAATATGACCGCGACAGAAGCGGCTAACGGACCTAGATTTCATCATCAACTATGGCCTAAAAATGTTATCGCTCATTATCCTGGAATTGATGACAAAGTGATTAAACAATTACATGACATGGGTTACACAACGAAAGAGCAATCGTTTGGTGATGTGCAAATAATCATTCAACACGATAATAAAGTGACAGCTGCTTCAGAAGCTAAAAGCCGACATAGAGGTGTATCAAGAGTCTTTTAAGATTTTGATAAAGGTTTCTGATTAAATAAAGAATAACTCATTAAAAAACCAGCTAGTAGTTAGCTGGTTTTTTATTATCCATTATAAACTAAAGAGTGAATTTATATTAAAACTCAGCAGGGCAGTGGAATGATATTTCTTCTTTAGTTATAGGGTGACGCAAGCTAATACTTTCAGCATGAAGATGTAAACGCGTCGATTTATTACCATATAAATCATCACCTAAAATAGGTATGTTTAAACCTAGAGGATGTGCGCAGTGGACTCTTAATTGATGAGTGCGACCCGTTTTAGGAGATAAATATAACTTGGTTTTGTTATCTATATGCTCAATGAATTCCCAAGTAGTGTGAGCAGGCTTACCGCTTTCTTCACAAACTAGCTGTCGAGGGCGATTATAAAAGTCGCCTATTAGAGGTAAAGTGATTTCGCCTTTGGTAGTTTTATATTCAAGGTCATTATTATTACGTTCAGTACTTTCTGATTGAATAGCTTCATATTTAACATTATCTGAAATACCAGCTAACTTTTCTTCTAACAGAGCGACATATCTTTTTTTCACACTTCTTTCTATAAATTGCTTTTGTAATTGCTTATGAGCTCTTTTGGTTAATGCAATAACCATTAAGCCAGAAGTAGACATATCCAATCGATGCACAATGATAGGACCGCTAGCACTAGGAATTAATTGTTTAATGCGGGTTTGCACTGAATCTTGAATATTTTTACCTGGAACTGAAAGCAATTCATTCGGTTTGTTCACAATAGCCATCACCTCATCTTGATACAATATTTCAAGGGTTTTGGCGTGTGCGGTATTTATTAATAAAGGGTTATCGTCTTGCTCTATACCATCAAGCATCCAATTAAGAATAGGCTCACATTTACCAGAACAAGCTGGATAGTAATTTTTATGCTGTCGGATCTCTGATTTAGGCGACATTCCCCACCAGAATTCTGCCATGGCTAATATTTTGAAGTTATTTCTAAAAGCATATTGGATTAATTTAGGTGCGGCACAGTCACCTGAACCTGATGGCGGAATTTGTTGAGGTGTTGGCTTGAAGATATCTTGTAGCGATTGAGTACAGGCTGCTTTATTCACCATTTGATATTGTTGAAATAATTGATTTTGCAGAAACGAAGAACGCCTTTGTCTTTCATCTTTAAGGGCTGTTATTTCGTTTTCAAGAATGTTTAATTCTTTTTGCACGTATTCTATTTTTGCTTGCCAAAGGTGTTTAAGGGCTTTTAATTGGTTTTTATCATTAACACTTTCTTTCGCTAGCCTATCAAATAGTGGTGCTAAAATTTCATCATTCACTTCTTGTGACAAAGCATTGTTAGCTGATGCTAACTCTGCGTCGGCTCTTAGTAACTTTCGACTTTTTCGATTCACTGTCATTAAGGCTTGATGCTTTGTGACTTCAACTTGAAAATCTTGAGTCAAACCAGTGAGTTCATGCTGTAAAATTTGTAGTTGTGGATTACTTTCTAGTTTAGTGAGGTGTGCGGTTAAACCGTTTATAGCCACTTGTTCTTCATCAAACTGTTGTGAAAATAACACCTCAGAGGTCTTCTCACTAGGTTCTTTATTACATTCTTCGGTAGTATAACTATTGAGTTGCTCAGTTTCAGGTACAGAAGGTACGAATCGTCCCAGGGTATATTCGCCACAAAGCTTTCCTGAAAAGCCAGTTAGGTAACCTATTTCTTTTTGATCATTTTCAACTAACAACACGCCAAACATTTTGCCTGATGCATCATCTTTGTTATGACCTAAACCAAAGTTATGCTGCCATGTATTTTGGCTAAGCAAATAATCTTGTAACTCTTTTGCCGCTAATACACATAAAGGGTGCGGCTGATAATAAAACGGGAAGGTAAAACGTGTAGGTAAAGAATAGCTTTCGGTCGAACTTTTGAAAGGGATAAAGCAATTTTCAGTTTTAAGCATTCTATTAACCATGATGAATTGGAGTGATAAATATTTGTCTTTATGTCGACTATATAAGAAGACTGAATAGCAACATTATACGGGTTTGAATAGGTTTGTGCAGAGGTAGATGTTTTATATGATTAACTGAGGGAGATTTGTTACTTGAATTGAAGATCACTAGAGCAAGAGGCTATTTAACCTGCACTCGGTTTAAGATGTTTTTAATCCATTGAAATTATTACTCATAAAATTTAACTTATACTCTAGCTTGATAGTTTTTCTTTCTTCAAGACAAATTTCGCGTCAATAGCTAGCCTATTGCAAGTAAATTTAACGATGAAGCAAGTAATACCAAACGGATTAATTTATTGCTCACTTAGCGAGAATTTAAAGGCTTAGAGGCACAGGTTCATAGTTCCAGACTGAACCTAAGCACCTACATCCATGTAGGCGAGGCATTGATTGAAGAGAATGGTTATTCTCGGTAACTGCTCCTGCGTTACCCTAATGTCCTACATCCATGTAGGAACCTTGTCAAAATCAATAACGCGGCATATGAGCCTTTAAATCCTCGCCCTTCGGGAGCTCATTAGCAAACTGATAACATCACAAAATTAAAAAAATATAGAATAACTATGTTTAATCAATTTTTCTTGTTCTCAGCTTGCTAATGTAGCTCTAAGTTGCTCAATAAATTAATCCGTTTGGTATAAATTAGCTGTTAGAGAAGAATATATTAAGCCGAGCTCAGGTTATTTAAATATTAAGTCAGCATTAGGCAAAAATAGGGCATAAAAAAACGGACCTAAGTCCGTTTCTATTATAATGTACAGCTATGTATTAGCTGTAATGTCTTGAGCGAAGATTAACCTTCGTCAGACATCATAGCTTTCGCTTTAGCTTTTGCTTCAGCAGCTTTATCTTTAGCGCCATCCATTAAGTCAGCACCTTTTTCTTTAGCTGAATCCATAGCTTCAGAACCAGCTTCTTTAGCAGATTCCATTGCGTCAGAACCCGCTTCTAATGCATCAGCACCAGCTTCTTTAGCTGAATCCATAACTTCAGCGCCTTTTTCTTTAGCTGTATCCATAGCTTCAGAACCCATTTCTTTAGCTGAGTTCATTGCATCAGAACCAGCAGATTTAGCATCGTCAAGTAATGAAGCGTTTGATTCAGTTACAGTAGCTTCCATTTCAGCTTTAGTAGGCTTAGTTTCAGAGCTGTTATCGCTACAAGCAGAAAGAGTTACAACAGAAGCTGCACAGATAGCAGCAGAAATAATTTTTTTAAGATCAAACATAGGTATTCCCTTATTAATATTTATTTAAAACGACTGAGTAATTTTAACACTTAAAATGATTAATTGTTATATATTGATATTATTTTGTTGCAAAAATGTAAATTAACTATTTTATCAGTTAGTTAAGCTCCACTGGTTAACTCTTTATAAGAGATATTACTACGTAATAAAGCTTCATTTTTAGGAAGGACATTATTTCCAGACAATAAATAAATCACCTTTTGGCCTTGCTCTGCTAACTCTAATGCATGTTGAAAGTTAATTAAAACAGCGGCGGCAATATCCTGAGGGTATTTGTCCGCGTCGCGTCTTACATATTCAATTAGTGTTATGTTAACGGTTTCATCATAGAACACCGCATCGGCAAATTGTAATTCTCGGTGAGCTTTTAAAGTTAAATTATCGGGTTCACCATCTAACGTGTGTATAAAAACAATTTCACCTTGAGGAGGCGTGATGGTTTCTTTCAAACTTGAAATAAGTTGTTGTTCAGCGTCGGTATCTTTTCCATCAAGAATTAATTGCCCAACGGAACCACGTAATATTTTCTCCCAGAAGCTTCTTCTGTTTCTTATACCTTTAATACGCGCTTTGACGTGTTCTCGAAACTTAAGCGAAAAGTCTGCAAGCTTTCCGTAGCCGTCAGGTAAGGTTTTCTCTATTTGTTCGCGTAACATTCTTAACAATATAGGTGCACTACCTGAACTCGACATCGCAATTAACATTGGATCGCGATCAATAATGGCTGGCGTTATATAAGTACAAAGGTCAGGTTGGTCTACAACATTGGTAAGTAACTTAAATTGTGCGGCTTCTGCAGCGACGGCTTGATTCACTTCTGTATTGTCTGTGGCGGCAATCACTAGGTTAGCGTTTTCAATATGTCCTGCTTGATAGTTATGTTCAAGCCAATGCAGGCTATGAGTATCAATCAAGCGCTTCACACTAATAGATAACTGCTCAGACATAACGGTAATATTTGTTGTGGTTTTTAACAGTAACTCAATTTTACGAGCGGCAACATCGCCACCCCCAATAACTATAGCGTTGATGTATTTAGCATCTAAAAAAATCGGGAAATATTTCATGTATCTACTTTAGGTTATTTTTAAGTAATAGCGGTTTAAGCATTTGATGTTAACTAATGATGGCTTGATAGCTTATTTATTACAACGATTGCTTTATTATTATTTATTACTTTTGGTGGTATTGGTATTAACCTTAGAGTGTTAAACTATGCGCAATAGTTAAATATCAAATTACATAAAAGTTGAGAGTTAAGATGCCTTGGGTACAGCTTAGATTAAATGCGAATGAAGAAACCGCTGAAAAATACAGTGACTGGTTAAGTGCTAGTGGCGCACAAGCTGTTACCTTTATTGATGAAAAAGACACGCCTATTTATGAGCCTTTACCGGGCGATGAAGTGATCTATTGGAATCAGACGGTTGTTATGGGCTTGTTTGAAGCAAATCATGACATGGATAAAGTAGTCTCTTATTTAAAAAGTATTCATCCCGACAAAAATGAGATGAAATACAAACTTGAGCAACTTGAAGATAAAGATTGGGAAAGAGAGTGGATGGATAACTTTCACCCAATGAAGTTTGGCGAGCGTTTATGGATTTGTCCAAGCTGGAGAGATGTACCAGAACCTGATGCAGTAAATGTTATGTTAGATCCTGGTTTAGCTTTTGGTACAGGCACACATCCAACGACAGCTTTATGTTTAACATGGCTCGATGGTTTAGACCTTGTAGGTAAAACCGTTGTCGATTTTGGTTGTGGTTCAGGAATATTATCACTTGCGGCATTAAAGCTAGGCGCAACTAAAGTGATAGGGATTGATATTGATCCACAAGCATTACAAGCAAGTTTAGCTAATGCAAAACGTAATAATGTTGAAGACAGACTCGAATTATATTTACCAGTAGATCAACCTACCTTTAAAGCTGATGTTGTAGTGGCTAATATTTTAGCTGGTCCATTACGAGAATTAGCACCTACTATTATTGAATTTGTTGCCAACCAAGGTGTACTTGCATTGTCTGGTGTTTTAGAAGATCAAGCACAAACACTTCAAGAAATTTATGGTCAATGGTGCAAAATGGACCCGATTCAAGTGAAAGAAGAATGGGTTCGTTTATCTGGTACTAAAAAATAAGCGTGAATGAAATAAATTAGTGAGTAGTTTTTGTTTGTATATTGTACGAAAACTACTCACATCAGTGCTTTAGAAAATGTCAATGATAAAAAGGCAAAAAAAAAGCAATTTTGTTCAATTTATATCCTTTTCAATCGCAAAAAAAACACGTAAACTTAGCGCCCTTTTGACTAGTAGCTCAAAAAAACAGCAGTGTGAAGATAGGTCCATACCAATTACCAAACAATGTGATTTTAGCGCCAATGGCGGGAATTACAGATCAACCTTTTAGACAGCTTTGTTGTCAACTGGGTGCCGGGCTTGCAGTATCAGAAATGGTATCCGCAAACCCTAAAGTGTGGGATACAGAAAAGTCTAAACGCCGACTGGTAAGTAATAATGAGTCAGGTATACGGTCTGTGCAAATTGCAGGCTCCGATCCAGACGAATTAGCATTTGCAGCAAAAGTTAATGCTGATAACGGCGCCCAAATTATAGATATTAATATGGGATGCCCAGCTAAAAAGGTAAATAAAAAATTAGCGGGTTCAGCGTTACTGAAAGAACCAAGCCTAGTAGAGCAGATTATTAAATCGGTTGTACAAGCGGTTGATATCCCAGTAACACTTAAAATTCGCACCGGTTGGTGTGAAAATACTCGCAATGGAATAGAGATAGCCCAAATTGCTGAACACAATGGTATTCAATCATTAGCTGTTCATGGCCGTACTCGCAACGACTTTTATAAAGGCGAAGCAGAATACGACACCATTAAAGCAATTAAAGCTTCAATTTCTATTCCTGTAGTTGCTAACGGTGATATCACTACAGTTGAAAGAGCTAAGCAAGTACTAGAATACACTAATGCTGACGCAATTATGGTTGGTCGTGGTGCCCAAGGTAATCCTTGGATTTTTCGAGAAATTAATCATTTCTTGGCAACGGGTCAACATTTGTCGGCTCCCTCAATGGATGAGGTACGTTCGGTGATTACTGGACATGTAAAGGACTTACACAATTTTTATGGTGATTTTATGGGCGTAAGATTTGCTCGTAAGCACGTATCTTGGTATATGCAGACGCGAGATCCAGATAAACAGTTTCGTTCTATTTTTAATGGTTTAGAGTCTGTAAATGAACAGCTCACCTCATTAGATCTGTATTTTGATAATTTAACTTAGAAAGAGTCTCAACTTTATGTTTGAACAAAATATTTCCTCTCCATTTATTACTGGTGATTTACAAACTCAGACAAAGGCATCGCCTTTACGTATCCAAGCTAAAATAGCGATCAAAAACTATTTGTCTCAGTTAAATGGTAATGATGTAGATGATATGTATGACCTTGTACTATCGGAAATTGAAGCGCCAATGCTTGAAGAAGTAATGCAGTATACTCGTGGCAACCAAACACGCGCTGCGAACTTATTAGGTATCAACCGTGGTACTTTACGTAAGAAGTTAAAAAAATACGGTATGAACTAAGAATTATGGCAGGTTTAGCCTGTCACTAAAAAGCACCCTCGGGTGCTTTTTTATTTTACTTTAATCGATTTTTATATTTTAAGTAACATGTAACTAAACCGACATTCGTTAATCTAGTTACCCTATTAAAGGTAAACAAAACAGCAATGGAAACTCCACGCCCAATTAAGCGCGCACTATTAAGTGTATCTGACAAAACAGGTATTGTAGATTTCGCTAGAAGTTTAGCTGGTAAAGGTGTTGATATCTTATCAACAGGCGGCACAGCAAAATTATTAGCAGATAATGGTATCCAAGTAACTGAAGTTTCAAATTACACGGGTCATCCAGAAATAATGGACGGACGTGTTAAAACACTTCATCCAAAAGTTCATGGCGGCATTTTAGCTCGTCGTGGAATAGATGAAGCAGTTATGGCTGAGAACGATATCAGTGCTATCGATATTGTTGTAGTAAACCTTTATCCTTTTGCTGATGCAGTAAGTGATGAGAACTGTAGTTTAGAAAACGCTATCGAAAATATCGATATTGGCGGACCTACTATGGTACGTGCTGCAGCTAAAAACCATAAAGACGTAACGATTGTTGTTAACGCACAAGACTACTCACGCGTTTTAGCTGAGATGGATGCAAACAATGATTCATTAACTTACCAAACACGTTTTGATTTAGCGATTGCTGCTTATGAACATACTGCAGCTTACGATGGAATGATCGCAAATTACTTCGGTAAAATGTTACCAGCATATAACTCTGAAGATAAAGATGTTTCATCTTCAAACCGCAACAAATTCCCACGTACTGTAAATAGCCAGTTTATTAAAAAACAAGATTTACGTTACGGTGAAAACTCACATCAAGATGCGGCTTTTTACGTAGAAGCGCATCCTGAAGAAGCGTCAGTTTCAACAGCTAACCAAATTCAAGGTAAAGCTCTTTCATATAACAATATTGCAGATACTGATGCAGCATTAGAATGTGTTAAAGAATTTGAAGAGCCGGCGTGTGTAATTGTTAAACATGCAAATCCATGTGGTGTTGCTATTGGTGATAACCTTTTAGCTGCTTATGAAGGTGCTTACCTTACTGATCCAACATCAGCCTTTGGTGGCATTATCGCATTTAACCGTGAGTTAGATGCAGATACGGCAGAAGCTATTGTTTCTCGCCAATTCGTTGAAGTGATTATCGCTCCAAGTATTTCAGACGCTGCAGCTCAAATTGTTGCTGCTAAACCTAACGTTCGTTTATTAGAATGTGGTAAGTGGGATACTAAAACTACAGGTGTTGATTACAAACGAGTTAACGGTGGCTTGTTAGTTCAAGACAGAGACCAAGGGCATGTTGCTGCGAGCGACTTAAAAGTTGTTACTAAGCGTCAACCAACTGAAGACGAAATGCGCGATTTACAATTTTGCTGGAAAGTAGCAAAGTTTGTTAAATCTAATGCAATTGTTTACGTTAAAAATAGCTCAACTATCGGTGTTGGTGCTGGCCAAATGAGTCGTGTTTATTCTGCTAAAGTTGCAGGCATTAAAGCGGCTGATGAGAACTTAGAAGTTAAAGGTTCTGTTATGGCATCTGATGCTTTCTTCCCATTCCGCGACGGTTTAGATGCTGCCGCTGAAGCTGGAATTACTGCTGTGATCCAACCAGGTGGTTCAATGCGTGATGACGAAGTTATCGCTGCAGCTGACGAACACGGTATCGCGATGGTATTTACAGGCATGCGTCACTTCAGACATTAAGCTCTGATAATCATTATTAAAGCAGTATTAATTTAATCATTCATACTGCTTTGCTTACCAAGTTAATTTTCATATAAAGATTAACTTGGTAAGCATTTATCTGATATATTTCATTACAATTTCACAAAGTTTAAATGCTAATTTAAATCAATAGGTTAGCGTTTGTTATATTACTCATATACATTAAGTCTGCTATAACTGATTTTTTAAAATTAATTCTCGTTAGTTAACGGAGATAACAATGACTACACTTATAAAACTACTTACTGCTTCAATCGTATCAGCAAGCTTATTAACTGCTTGTGCGGCACCTGTTCAAGAACCTTCTCAATTAGATCAAGCCATTGCTAGTGATCAACGCTCAGAGAAAAATAAAGCGCGTGATGTATATCGTCATCCTAAAGAAACGTTAGAGTTTTTTGGCTTTGATTCATCAATGACTGTTGTTGAAATTACACCAGGTGGCGGATGGTACACAGAAATCTTAGCACCTGCGGTTAAAGGGAAAGGTAAGCTTTATGGGGCTCATTACCCAGATACGGGTGAAGATAACTATTTTAGTAACTCTCGTAAGAAGTTAGTTAAAATGTTAGCAAGCAATGAGATGTATAGCGAAGTAGAATTAACAGATTTCATTCCTAGAAAAGAAAGCGCCTTAGCACCAAAGGGTACAGCAGATTTAGTGCTAACTTTCCGTAATTTACATAACTGGAAAGAAGATGGGACATTACAAGTATTTAAAGATGCTTACGCTGCTTTGAAAAAAGGTGGTGTATTAGGTGTTGTTGAACATCGCATGCCTGAAAGCCAAAACTTTAAAGAAAACATGAATAGTGGTTACTTCCCAGAAGCATTAACGGTAAAATTAGCGTTAGAATCAGGTTTTACTCTTGTTGAAACAAGTGATATTAATGCGAATTCAAAAGATTCAGCAGATCACCCTAAAGGTGTTTGGACTTTACCACCAGTATTAAGATTGGGTGATGAAAATAAAGAAAAATATTTAGCGATTGGCGAAAGCGATCGTATGACTTTAAAATTTATAAAATAAGCTAACGCTTTTCTATGACGTTGTACAAAGCAGCGTCATAGACGTTAATTATTTAAAACACAGGAACAATAGTAAATGAACGTTTTAGTTATAGGTAGTGGTGGTCGTGAACATGCGCTTGCGTGGAAAACAGCACAATCAGAAAATATTGAAAAAGTATTCGTTGCTCCAGGTAATACAGGTACAACAACAGAAGATAAAGTAGAAAATATCGATATATCTTCTGACGATATTGCTGGCTTAGTTGCTTTTGCTAAAACGAATAAAATCGAATTGACTATTGTTGGTCCAGAACAACCCCTTGTAGATGGTGTGGTTGATGCTTTTCAAGCTGAAGGTTTAGCTATTTTTGGACCTAGTGCAAAAGCTGCACAGTTAGAAGGTTCAAAAGCATTTACTAAAGATTTTCTTGCTCGTAATGATATTCCAACAGGTTACTACCAAAACTTTACTGAAATTGAGCCCGCTTTAGCTTATGTAAGAAAGATGGGTGCACCAATTGTTGTTAAAGCCGATGGTTTAGCAGCAGGTAAAGGTGTGATTGTAGCCTTAACATTAAAAGAAGCTGAAGACGCTATTCAAGATATGTTAGCGGGTAATGCTTTTGGTGATGCAGGACATAGAGTTGTTATAGAAGAGTTTCTAGAAGGTGAAGAAGCAAGTTTCATCGTAATGGTAGATGGCAAGAATGTATTACCCTTTGCTACAAGCCAAGATCATAAACGCGCATATAATGAAGACAAAGGTCCAAACACAGGTGGCATGGGGGCATATTCTCCAGCTCCAGTAGTCACGCCTGAAATACATAACCGTATTATGAACGAAGTGATATACCCAACAGTGGAAGGTATGGCTAAAGAAGGCGCTCCTTATACTGGCTTCTTATATGCAGGACTAATGATTGATGCAGATGGTACACCTAAAGTGATTGAATATAACTGTCGTTTTGGTGATCCAGAAACTCAGCCTATTATGATGCGCTTACAATCAGATCTTGCAGAACTGTGTTTATTAGCTTGTGACGGTAAACTCGATACCGCAACAATCTCATTTGATAAACGAGCAGCTGTTGGTGTTGTACTTGCAGCAGGTGGTTACCCAGAAAGTTATAATAAAGGTGATGTGATCTCAGGTTTAGAACTTAACAAAGCTGACGATGCAAAAACTTTCCATGCAGGAACATCTTTAGTTGATGGAAATGTAGTGACTAATGGCGGGCGTGTACTATGTGCAACAGCTTTAGGTAACACAGTAACTGAAGCACAAGAAAAAGCTTATACGCTATTAAATCAGATCTCATGGAAAGATGTTCAATTCAGAACCGATATTGCTTACCGTGCGATAGAGAGAGAACAACAAGCGTAATTAATTTCTCTTTTAGAATTTTAATAACAAAAAGCCAAGAATAATTCTTGGCTTTTTTATGTCTTCATATTGAGTTGTACTATATAGAGGTTTATTTCTGTTGTGCTAATGACTCAATAGGTGCTCCACCATCAACAGCTGCAGAGAAAGCTAAATCTTTATCTAAGCCAGCATTTACAGCAGCATTAACAATTGCTTGGTTATGACTCTCATTAGTAGAGCTTACCGCAGTTGAAACTATTTGCTCACCATCATCTGGAAATAATAAAAAAGTGTAAGAAACCCATTTAGATACTTTTTCAGGAATCGCCTTAATTAAACCAGATAAAATATCAATCATACGATCTGGGTAGCTAGCCATAGCACTAGAAATAATATCTTTAGAATGCAGAGGCTCGGTTTGAATAGTTACTCTAACCAGTTGCTCCAAGTTATCTGGATCATGGAATGCAGCAGTAGCTAATATTTCTTGAGCATAAGCAGGTTCTGCTTCAACAACTATCTGAATTAACTCTTCGCTAGAAGCAATGTCTTTTTCTAGAACATGCTCCATAACATTACATGCAAATACGGGTTGAGCATCTATAGCTCCCAACATTATTTGTTTATAATCTTCAGGATGCAAAGTTAAAGCAATAGATAATACTTTATCAATTTGTTCAGGGTAGCGAGATAAAATTGACTTAATGCTTTTCCGAACTGAAATTTGTTGCTTAGTTTGTTGAGTTATTAATTGAGTAATAAACGATTCTTGTTTTTTTGTTATTGCTTCCGATGCAACACTATTAATACTGATAACACTTAAAAGCGACAAAATAAAAAAATACTTCATCATTTGTCCTATTTATTATTGTTGATTATCTGTTAAATACCATAAAGAAGGTAACCAGCATCCTTACATAATTCTTTAGACACTTCCAACACATTACTCTTAGATCGCCTTAGATACTATAGTTTAGTCTCTAAAATAAGCATATAGTTCAAATATAAATCAAATAGAAAATAAATCAAAGAAAATACGAAATAAAGCTTGCTTGGAATCAAAAGATCGTTAGAATGCGCTCCACTTCTTAAGGGGAACCAAGAGAAGGTAAGTATAGGAAATACTTAGTTCACTTAATATGGAAAGCCAAGTGAGAGTTTTGAACTGTTTAGTTAAGCTTAACTGATTAATTAGACATGAGATAACTTAGAATTTGATTTGAAATTAAATCAAAAAGAATTCAAAAAGTTGTTGACATCAAAACTGAGTTGCGTAGAATGCGCATCTCGCTTCAGGCAAGGCCTGCAGCAACAAGAGCTTAACGAATGCGATTAACCTCTTTATTCTCAATGAGAATATTTCTTTAACAATTAGTTATCATGCAATTTGTGTGAACACTCACATTAAGATTGATTTTACATAGTCGGCCTTTTTACTTGGTATTTATATCAGTGTTTAGGAAGACGTAAAACAGCTTATGTTGAATGTCACACAAAAAAGTATGATTTGATATTTATATCAAATCATACGTTTTATGTAGTTATCTACTTATGTAGGTAACACGACAGAATTCATTGAGCAGTAACACATCGCTTGCGATGAGGTTACACAAACGATTTATAATTGAAGAGTTTGATCATGGCTCAGATTGAACGCTGGCGGCAGGCTTAACACATGCAAGTCGAGCGGTAACAGAGAATAGCTTGCTATTCTGCTGACGAGCGGCGGACGGGTGAGTAATGCTTGGGAATATGCCTTATGGTGGGGGACAACAGTTGGAAACGACTGCTAATACCGCATAACGTCTACGGACCAAAGGAGGGGATTCTTCGGAACCTTTCGCCATTTGATTAGCCCAAGTGAGATTAGCTAGTTGGTAAGGTAAAGGCTTACCAAGGCGACGATCTCTAGCTGGTTTGAGAGGATGATCAGCCACACTGGGACTGAGACACGGCCCAGACTCCTACGGGAGGCAGCAGTGGGGAATATTGCACAATGGGCGAAAGCCTGATGCAGCCATGCCGCGTGTGTGAAGAAGGCCTTCGGGTTGTAAAGCACTTTCAGCGAGGAGGAAAGGGTATAAGCTAATAACTTATATCTGTGACGTTACTCGCAGAAGAAGCACCGGCTAACTTCGTGCCAGCAGCCGCGGTAATACGAGGGGTGCAAGCGTTAATCGGAATTACTGGGCGTAAAGCGTGCGTAGGTGGTTTGTTAAGCAAGATGTGAAAGCCCCGGGCTCAACCTGGGAACTGCATTTTGAACTGGCAAACTAGAGTTTTGTAGAGGGTAGTGGAATTTCCAGTGTAGCGGTGAAATGCGTAGAGATTGGAAGGAACATCAGTGGCGAAGGCGGCTACCTGGACAGAGACTGACACTGAGGCACGAAAGCGTGGGGAGCAAACAGGATTAGATACCCTGGTAGTCCACGCCGTAAACGATGTCAACTAGCCGTCTGTAGACTTGATCTGTGGGTGGCGTAGCTAACGCGCTAAGTTGACCGCCTGGGGAGTACGGCCGCAAGGTTAAAACTCAAATGAATTGACGGGGGCCCGCACAAGCGGTGGAGCATGTGGTTTAATTCGATGCAACGCGAAGAACCTTACCATCCCTTGACATCCTACTAAGTTACTAGAGATAGTTTCGTGCCTTCGGGAAAGTAGTGACAGGTGCTGCATGGCTGTCGTCAGCTCGTGTTGTGAAATGTTGGGTTAAGTCCCGCAACGAGCGCAACCCCTATCCTTATTTGCTAGCGCGTAATGGCGAGAACTCTAAGGAGACTGCCGGTGATAAACCGGAGGAAGGTGGGGACGACGTCAAGTCATCATGGCCCTTACGGGATGGGCTACACACGTGCTACAATGGCAAGTACAGAGGGCAGCAATACCGCGAGGTGGAGCGAATCCCACAAAGCTTGTCGTAGTCCGGATTGGAGTCTGCAACTCGACTCCATGAAGTCGGAATCGCTAGTAATCGTAGATCAGAATGCTACGGTGAATACGTTCCCGGGCCTTGTACACACCGCCCGTCACACCATGGGAGTGGGTTGCAAAAGAAGTGGCTAGTTTAACCCTTCGGGGAGGACGGTCACCACTTTGTGATTCATGACTGGGGTGAAGTCGTAACAAGGTAACCCTAGGGGAACCTGGGGTTGGATCACCTCCTTATCTTGAAGTAAAACGTTTTAATGGAATTTACATGCAAATGTACTTTCTGAGTGTTCACACAAATTGCCTGATAACGAAATTGAAGAAGTGCACAGCTCTTATAGCAATATAAGGGGCTATAGCTCAGCTGGGAGAGCGCCTGCCTTGCACGCAGGAGGTCAGCAGTTCGATCCTGCTTAGCTCCACCACTTCTTCTTTAAAGAAAGAGACCAAATTTAACGTATCTCAACGTGTAAAATGAGATGGTTTAAATTTGGTTTTTTAAACCAAATTTTTCAGTCGAATGCGTACTGGAAATTGATTCTTTAACAATCTGGAAAGCTGATATAAATACCGGTATTTATATAGCACTCAACGGTGTCGCGCTGTTGTTTGTACGTTATAAATACCAAGCTGTTGTTACTTCTTTTATCGGGAAGTAATAATGGTGATTATGTTTCCTCCTCGGAAATGTAATCAACCCGATAAAACCGTAAGGTTTTATCAACTCTTATTCAAGACACACTTTGTGTGCGTGAAAATGTCAGACTTTACAATTGGGAAGGTTTTGTCACCTTCTTGTACTGAATATCTTTCGAGACTATTTAGGGTTGTATGGTTAAGTGACTAAGCGTATGTGGTGGATGCCTTGGCAGTTAGAGGCGATGAAGGACGTGTTAATCTGCGAAAAGCTCAGATAAGGTGATAAAAACCGTTATAGTCTGAGATGTCCGAATGGGGAAACCCACCCGTCGTAAGGCGGGTATCGTTAAGTGAATACATAGCTTAACGAGGCGAACCGGGAGAACTGAAACATCTAAGTACCCCGAGGAAAAGAAATCAACCGAGATTTCGTTAGTAGCGGCGAGCGAACGCGAATTAGCCCTTAAGTGGTTTGTAAGTTAGTGGAATCTACTGGAAAGTAGAGCGATACAGGGTGATAGCCCCGTACACGAAAATAAACTTACCATGAAATCGAGTAGGTCGGCACACGTGAAACGTTGACTGAACATGGGGGGACCATCCTCCAAGGCTAAATACTCCTAACTGACCGATAGTGAACCAGTACCGTGAGGGAAAGGCGAAAAGAACCCCTGTGAGGGGAGTGAAATAGAACCTGAAACCGCATACGTACAAGCAGTGAGAGCTAGATTTAGTCTAGTGATTGCGTACCTTTTGTATAATGGGTCAGCGACTTATATTTTGTAGCAAGGTTAACCGAATAGGGGAGCCGTAGCGAAAGCGAGTGTTAACTGCGCGTTTAGTTGCAAGGTATAGACCCGAAACCCGGCGATCTACCCATGGGCAGGTTGAAGGTTGAGTAACATCAACTGGAGGACCGAACACACGTATGTTGAAAAATGCGGTGATGACTTGTGGGTCGGAGTGAAAGGCTAATCAAGCCGGGAGATAGCTGGTTCTCCCCGAAATCTATTTAGGTAGAGCCTCGCACGAACACCATTGGGGGTAGAGCACTGTTAAGGCTAGGGGGTCATCCCGACTTACCAACCCTTTGCAAACTCCGAATACCAATGAGTGATATGCGGGAGACACACTACGGGTGCTAACGTCCGTTGTGAAGAGGGAAACAACCCAGACCGCCAGCTAAGGTCCCAAAGTACTAGTTAAGTGGGAAACGATGTGGAAAGGCATAGACAGCTAGGAGGTTGGCTTAGAAGCAGCCATCCTTTAAAGAAAGCGTAATAGCTCACTAGTCGAGTCGGTCTGCGCGGAAGATGTAACGGGGCTAAACTAGTCACCGAAGCTGCGGATTTGAACTTAGGTTCAAGTGGTAGGGGAGCGTTCTGTAAGCCGTTGAAGGTGTGTTGTAAAGCATGCTGGAGGTATCAGAAGTGCGAATGCTGACATGAGTAACGATAAGGGGAGTGAAAAACTCCCCCGCCGAAAGACCAAGGTTTCCTGTCCCATGTTAATCAGGGCAGGGTAAGTCGGCCCCTAAGGCGAGGCGGAAACGCGTAGTCGATGGGAAACAGATTAATATTTCTGTACTTCTATATATTGCGAAGGAGGGACGGAGTAGGCTAAACAAGCACGGCGTTGGTAGTCCGTGTGAAAGTAAGTAGGTGGTTGTCTTAGGTAAATCCGGGACTTCATTTAAACACTGAGATACGAGACGAGACTCTACGGAGTTGAAGTTGTTGATGCCATGCTTCCAGGAAAAGCTTCTAAGCTTCAGATATATAGGAACCGTACCCCAAACCGACACAGGTGGTTAGGTAGAGAATACTAAGGCGCTTGAGAGAACTCGGGTGAAGGAACTAGGCAAAATAGTACCGTAACTTCGGGAGAAGGTACGCTCTCTCGTGTGAAACCCTTGCGGTGTAAGCACAGGAGAGTCGAAGTAACCAGGTGGCTGGAACTGTTTATTAAAAACACAGCACTGTGCAAAATCGAAAGATGACGTATACGGTGTGACGCCTGCCCGGTGCCGGAAGGTTAATTGATTCGGTTAGTCCTCGGACGAAGCTGATGATCGAAGCCCCGGTAAACGGCGGCCGTAACTATAACGGTCCTAAGGTAGCGAAATTCCTTGTCGGGTAAGTTCCGACCTGCACGAATGGCGTAATCATGGCCACACTGTCTCCACCCGAGACTCAGTGAAATTGAAATTGCGGTTAAGATGCCGTATACCCGCGGCTAGACGGAAAGACCCCGTGAACCTTTACTATAGCTTGACAGTGAACATTGCTCCTACATGTGTAGGATAGGTGGGAGGCTTTGAAGATGTGTCGCCAGATACATTGGAGCCAACCTTGAAATACCACCCTTGTATGCGTGATGTTCTAACCTAGGGCCCTAATCGGGCTTGGGGACACTGTCTGGTGGGTAGTTTGACTGGGGCGGTCTCCTCCCAAAGAGTAACGGAGGAGCACGAAGGTTGGCTAAGTATGGTCGGACATCATACGGTTAGTGCAATGGCATAAGCCAGCTTAACTGCGAGACAGACACGTCGAGCAGGTACGAAAGTAGGTCATAGTGATCCGGTGGTTCTGTATGGAAGGGCCATCGCTCAACGGATAAAAGGTACTCCGGGGATAACAGGCTGATACCGCCCAAGAGTTCATATCGACGGCGGTGTTTGGCACCTCGATGTCGGCTCATCACATCCTGGGGCTGAAGTCGGTCCCAAGGGTATGGCTGTTCGCCATTTAAAGTGGTACGCGAGCTGGGTTTAGAACGTCGTGAGACAGTTCGGTCCCTATCTGCCGTGGGCGTTTGAGAATTGAAGAGGGCTGCTCCTAGTACGAGAGGACCGGAGTGGACGAACCGCTGGTGTTCGGGTTGTTATGCCAATAGCATTGCCCGGTAGCTACGTTCGGAACTGATAACCGCTGAAAGCATCTAAGCGGGAAACAGGCTTTGAGATGAGTTCTCACTGGAGCTTTAAGCTCCCTAAAGGGTCGTTGGAGACTACAACGTTGATAGGTCAGGTGTGTAAGGACTGCGAGGTCTTGAGCTAACTGATACTAATTGCCCGTGAGGCTTAACCATACAACACCTAAATAGTTTTGGCTATGAAGTGAATTGTATGAAGTTTGACAAAATTACCGAGAGGTAGGTGTAGGAATACACCATCGCGTATATAAAATGTGCGAATAAGAGATTAAAATGTATTTATATTGAACATTGTATAGGACGTCCATCGCTCCTGCCATCCATGGCATTGCGATATTAGTACATCCTGTACGTCAGCTTTCTAAGATTTTAAATCTTGTTATTAATTTAACAAGTACAGTTTTTGTCTAGCGACAATAGCGACATGGCCCCACCTGATCCCATTCCGAACTCAGAAGTGAAACGTGTTAGCGCCGATGGTAGTGTGGGAGTTCCCATGTGAGAGTAGGACATTGCTAGGCTTCTATTTCAAAGAAAAGGCTATCCTAACGGATAGCCTTTTTTTGTGGGTAAAATAAAGTGGACCTAATGACTTGGTTGGTCATAAGTGATTATTGTTCTTCATGTATACATAAGCATATTCGTGTGTGCTAGCAGACCGGCACTCTTGCTCATCTCGACAACGGCTCCAGCTTTTTTCTCATTCTTTACATTCATGTATTTCATTCCTAATATTCTTTTAATGATGATTTATAACTTTCTCTACTTATGTAGGAACTGATGTATAATATGTTTTTGATAATTTTTTAAAGGTTTGTTTGTGTCTGAAGATCTAAAGCGCCTCAATAAATACATTAGTGATTCTGGTTTCTGCTCAAGACGTGAGGCGGATAAGCTTATCGAGAAAGCTAGAGTAACTATTAATGGTAAAATCCCCGAGTTAGGTACTAAGGTCGCTTCTAGTGATGAAGTACGTGTTGATGGTTTTATCGTTGAACAAGTTGCTAAAAATAAATCAGATCGTATATACATTGCCTATAACAAACCTGTTGGTATTACTTGTACTACTGAATCTCATGTTCGCGGCAATATTATTGAGGCTATTGGGCATAAAAAAAGAATATTCCCTATTGGTCGTTTAGATAAACCTTCTGAAGGCTTAATCTTTTTAACCAGTGATGGAGATATTGTTAATAAGATTTTAAGAGCTGAGAATGCTCACGATAAAGAATATATTGTTAGTGTGGATAAGCCGATAAGTGAACGTTTTATTCAGCGTATGTCTAAAGGTGTTCCTATATTAGGAACTATCACTAAACCTTGTCTCGTTAATGTACAAAGTAAATATACCTTTAAGATTATTCTTACTCAGGGATTAAACCGTCAAATCCGTCGTATGTGTGAATATTTAGATTACGAAGTATTAACGTTGAAACGCTCACGTATTATGAGCGTGGAACTCGGTGATCTTAAAAGTGGTGAATGGCGTTATCTTTCAACATCTGAAATGGATGAAATAAATTCTGCCGTTGCTGGATCATCTAAAACTGCTTTAGAAACAGCAACGCCTAAAATGGTCGTTGAAGATGAAAATGAAGTCGAAACAATCACTAAAGTTGATACAAAAGAATTGAAGTTTACTTCTAAAAAAGTAACAGCTTCAAACAAAGCTGAAAGTCGTAATAAGTTATCTTTAAAAAAATAATCTGACTTCCATTGTCATGATTATATTTAAACGCAGCTCAACAAGTTGATGTTTACACTGCGCCTAATGATAACTGTAATTCTTCTAGTACATTAGGATCATCGATGGTTGAAGGTATTTGATATTCTTCACCATCGACAATTTGTCTTATGGTTTTTCTTAATATCTTTCCTGACCTTGTTTTAGGTAATCGCTGAACTACGTGAACATCTTTCAAGCTTGCAATCGGTCCTATTTTTTCTCGTATTGAACTCTTTAACTGTGATGTGAGTTCATCATTAGACAAGTCTACATTGTTTTTCATTACGACGAGTGCTGAAGGTATTTGTCCTTTAATAGGGCAGTGACCACCAATTACCGCACACTCGGCAATAGATGGATGATTAGATATAACTTCTTCTATTTCCCCTGTAGACATTCGATGTCCAGCAACGTTAATAATATCGTCAGTTCTTCCCATGATAAAAAGGTAGTCGTCTTTATCAATGTATCCGCCGTCGCCCGTTACATAATAACCAGGGAAGGTATTTAGATAACCCTCTTTAAATCGTTCTGCATTCTGCCAAATAGTACTTAAACAACCTGGAGGTAGTGGTAGCTTAATTGCTATATTTCCTTCTTCTCCTTTGGCCAACTCATTACCTAATCCATCAAGGACTTTAATATCGTAGCCAGGAGTTGCCAGACCTGCTGAGCCTGCTTTTGTTTTTTTAGTTTCAATACCATAAGGAATTGAAGCGATTGCCCAACCTGTTTCTGTTTGCCACCAGTGATCGATTACAGGTAGATGAGTTTTATCTTTTAGCCATTGATATGTTGCCGGATCTAATCGTTCACCTGCTAGGTATAAACGTTTTAGATTTGATAAATCATATTTTTGAATTAGATCAGCATTAGGGTCTTCTTTACATATTGCTCTAAAGGCTGTTGGCGCACTGAATAATGCTTTTACATTATACTCTTCACAAACTCGCCAGAAGGTTCCTGCATCAGGGGTGAAAACAGGCTTACCTTCAAATAGCACTGTTGTGCAACCCGCAATAAGTGGTGCATAAACGATATATGAATGACCAACCACCCAACCCACATCTGAGGCTGCCCAAAATACTTCACCTTCATTAATATCGTAAATAGCTTTCATACTATATTTCATTGCTACAGCATGTGAACCGTTATCACGAACGACACCTTTAGGCTTACCTGTTGTGCCTGATGTGTAGAGTATATATAGGGGATCTGTTGCATTCACAGCAACAGGTTCAACTTCAGCTGAGTTTTCTATTAATGATGCCCAGCTATGATCTCTGCCATCTACCAAGCTAGCTTCTATTAAGTCTCTTTGGTAAATAATACACGAAGAAGGTTTGTATTGAGCCAATTCAATGGCTTGATCAATCATAGGTTTGTACGGTATGACTTTCTGTATTTCTACTCCGCAGCTTGCAGAAACAATTACTTTTGGTTGAGCATCGTCTATTCGGATTGCTAATTCGTGAGCAGAAAATCCACCAAAAACGACAGAGTGAATTGCACCTATGCGAGCACATGCCAACATAGCGATTGCAGCTTGGGGGATCATCGGCATATAAATAAGAACGCGATCACCTTTTTCAATATTTTTATTCTTTAGTACACAGGCAAACTTGGCAACTTCATGCTTTAATTCGTGATAAGTAAATTGCTGTTTAGTGTTAGTCACTGGGGAGTCGTAGATTAACGCTATGGTATCGCCATTACCTTGTTCTATATGATAATCCAAAGCAAGGTATGAGGTATTGAGCTGACCATCTTCAAACCATTGATAATTGTTTTCGCTATTTTTAGACAATACAATTTTTGGTTTTTTTATCCACTGTATATCGTCAGCCTGTTTTCTCCAGAAAGCTATAGGATCATTACTTGATTGATTATATTCTTCTTGATAACTCATGGTTCTTACCTTGGTGGATAGATAATAACCAGTTTAGAGATTGCTAGCGGAACACACCATTAGACCTTTGGCTAATGACTTGAACTCCCAATTTATAGGCTTATGTCTATTCATTGGAAGTGTTTTAAGTGAGGAATTACTTTTATAAATTGAGTAAATTAGCAGGAGAGTATTGATCGGTAAGTACTTTAGTATCTTTAGGCCAATCCATATTATCTTTTGTAGAAACCATATTTCGACTTAATGCTTTTATATCAACACCAAAAGGTTTTAATAATGGCGTTAGCTTTTCAACTCGTGCTTGAATAAGTTCTTTACTAGGTTCTTCAGCGTAGCCGGCCAATATTATTCTATTGCTATTGCGTTTATTACTTACGTTAATGAAGTCGCCAAAAACATCAAAATATGTTGCTGATTCATGATTGTACAATTTGCTGATAGAAAAGGTATTCGCGGAAATTACACCTTTATCAGATAAAATGCTTTGAGTTTCTTCAAAGAACTCTTTCGTTAATAAATGCTCAGGAATATAGTCACCATTAAAAGCATCTAAAATTATCCAGTCGTATTTTTGTTTTTTCAGCTGTGCACGTTTAATGAAGATACGACCATCTTGAGTCGCAGATGTTATTTTGTCATTTTCAAAAAATCCAAAATATTCGCGGGCAACACTTGTAACTGCAGGATCTATTTCTACATTGTCGATATATGCATCAGGATAAATTTGATGAATGGTGTTTGATAAGGTTCCACCACCTAAACCAATAATGAGAACTTTTTTCGGGTTATCTATCATTAATAAACTTGAAAAAACTAGCTTAGTATAATTAAACACAAGCTTGTTTGGGTTATCTTTAAATATACAACTTTGATTGGTTTTACTGCTTTTAGTATTAAACTTTAAGCAGCGCTGATTACCTTTTTCATCAACAATTATATTCCGATATAAAGAGCGTTCACTGTGTATTACCTTTGAGAAACTCATAGTAGGTAATAATATTAAAACGATAAGACTTAGATATTTGAACATGTGAACCTCTTATTTACTTTGTGCTTAGGTTGTATTAATTAGATGTTGCTGTATTAGCTGTGGTTTTCATATGCATTTTAAATACAGTTTTATGTAAAGCTATAGCCAGTAAACCTAATAAACCTAATGTCAGGCTAAAGCCTAAAATAATGTCGTTTACGTTAAAGGCGAGCACCATGTAGAAAGAAGTAATTATTGTACCGAGTGCGCTGCCTAACGTACTTACAAAATAAAGTATGCCTGCTACTTGTCCGCTTTTCTCACTGTCTGTTACCAGTAAGCGAACAGAGTAAGGGGATATCATACCGAGAATAATGGTTGGAATAAAAAATAATACCATCGAGGCGAGTAATGAACCGTATCGGCTATCTTCAACATGAGTAAAAATCAGCTCCATTAATTCTTGAGAAAAGAAAACAATAGGCAAAACGGTAATACTAGCGAAGATGAATATTAATCCATAGCGCGTTAAGGATGCATTTTTTGTAGACAGCTTACCGCCAATTAAATAGCCGAATGATAAGCTGAGCATGAATACAGTAATAATACTGCCCCAAATATGAACGCTGCTACCAAAGAATGGCGCGAGTATTCGTCCGCCCAATAATTCAATTCCCATGATGCTAAAACCACTGGAAAAAGCTAAAAAATAGATCAAGGCATTCGTTTTTGAAATCATGTAATTGTCAGTATTTTAAGGAGTTATCAGATGGTTATTATCTTAACTTGATGATTCATAGTTAGCTAGTAGTAAAAGTGAGGAGTTCCTGCTTGATTAAAAGAAACAAAAAAAGAGTCTACAAACAACGTAGACTCTTTGAGCGGGGATTTATAATACCAATTAGAATAGTGAATTAATCATATTGGTCTTTTTATTCATTAAAACTTAGCGCGTACACCTACAGTGAAACGACGGTCGGCTTCAGTCCATTTCCAAACACTACCAAGTTCAGTCGAGAATAATGATGGCTCACCAGTAAGGTTAGTGACGTTAGTAACTAAAGTCAGATTTTCGTTAACATCCCAACTTGCTGAGAAATCAAACTGTCCTCTGTCTTCGCGGTAGTTATTTCCTGAAGTAGGGTCGAAAAGAGGGTTATCTGCTTCATCTGTTGAACTATCCAGCGCTAAAGCACCTATTGTTTCTATTAGTCTTTCATCTTCAGTCGCTAAATAACGTGAACGGTAGTTATAGGCTAGGCGAACTTGAAACTCGTCGTTTTCCCAGTAAATTTGACCATTGAACGTATTTTTAGATACATCAAGTAAGGTACTACCATTAGGCTGTTCACTGTCTGCGTATGTCCAGTTAGCACTCACACCTAAACCGGGTAGAAAATCTAAGCCATGTTGAATCGAAGCTTCAAAACCTCTGATTGAGCCATTTTCACCATTAGTGGTTCTAGCGGTATTGATACCTGTTAGACCTTGATCTCGTAGGTTTCCAACTGCTATGAAACCAGCCTCTTCTGGGTCAGCTGCACCAGCAAAGTCAGATGTTGTTCTTAATACCAGGTTGTCGTTAGTGACACCTGCTTGATCAAGTATACAAACGTTTTGCCATTCGGTAACGTTTTGCTCTGTAGTCCCTTCACTAGCAACACAGGTAGCTGTTTGAGACAAAAATGATTTAACGTCTTTATAAAATATGGCAAACGATACAATATTAGCTTCACCATAGTAATGTTCTACAGATAAATCATACTGAGTTGCACGATGTGGTTTTAATGTTGCTGATCCTGATGTTGCCGTTACAGCAAAACCATCAGCTGATATTGAAGGACTTAGATCGCCAAAGTCAGCTCTGCGCATAACTTTAGCTGCAGCAAAACGTAACTGAGTATTATCATCAAGTGAGTAGTTAAGGTTTATGCTAGGTAAGAAATCACTATAGTCGTTAGAATCTACAGCAAACTTACCATCTGCAATGTAGCCAGAATCAATGTCTGTTGTAACGTAACGAGCGCCTATAATACCTGTTAGTTCATCAAAATCTAAATGAGAAGATACATAAATCGCCGCTGTTTCTTCTTCAATATCACTAAAAGAGTTATCTATACGTTGTGTGTTGTCATGTAAGCCACCCGTTAGAGCTAAATTAGTACCAGCAAGTAATTGATTCACTTTATCAAAGGTTGCTTCAGGGTTAGCTAACAAATTACCACGGTATGTAAGGTAAGTTAGTAAATCATTTTGACCCGATAAACCTGATTGGTCAAAAGAGTTAGGATGGGAAACTACTTCGAAAGAACCTGGGAATGCTGCTTCAAAATCATCGGCCCAGAAAGTTGCTGGTTTTTCGCTAGCTGTACCTTGATCGGTAAATGCATTACTGTATATATCATTGAATCGGAATGTTTCTTCGTTCAATTCAAAGTCACGTTTTGTAACTCGTACTCCTGCCTCCAACGATGAAAGCCACTCTAGCCCCATTGGTTCAATGAACTCAATATCAAAACGTGCTGCAGTTTCGTCATTTTTAGTTGTTTTACCTTCAAACCAAAAAGCACGAACAGCTAAATTTTCTGGATTTGTATAAACATTTTGATCAGCATAAATAATAGAAGGAACGTCTTCGCCGTTTTGACTTAAAGTAACATCTGAAGTATGGCGGCAATCAAAGTTAATTCTGCAATCATCGTCGTAGGTTCCACTTGTTGCAGGATCATACTGATCAGCCCAGATGTTCCAATTTGTTTTATTTACAGGACGTAAGTTAAATTCAGAGTCTGGATTATAGCTTTCAGATGAAGCAACTGATATTTCACCTGATATTTTAACATTATCTGATAAATTCCATTCACCACCTAATGCATGAGTGAAAGTATCTGTTTGACGGAAGTCACTCCATGTTTTAGGGATAACAAAAGCCCCTCTTAGGATAGTATTATTTAATTGACCGTTAGCATCTTGTGTAGTCGCGGCGGTATAATCTCTCGAACCACCAACCTCAAGAATAGAGTTACCTGCTTGCTGTCCATCACGTTCTGTAAAAGCCAAGTCTAAATAAATGTTACCGTTACCAGAGGCTGGAGCCCATTCTAATTGAAGGTTATAGGCTGTACGCTCACGATCTTCAACGTATTGTTCAACTCTGTTTTGATCTCTAAAAACATATCCGCCACTAGCCGTATTACCTTCACCAATGTCGCCAGCACCACCTCCTAAATAAGCTCCTGTAACTGGATCTGTCGGACCTGCTGCTTCTTGTACGACTCTTAAACGGTTTGAATATTCATCTTGACGAATTTTACGGTCTTGGTATGAAACAAGGAACATTGCGCCAAAGCTACCAGCATCACCTAACTCCCAGCTATTACCTACTGAAGCGTTAAAGATAGGTGCCCAGTTTTCAGTTTTATCAGCATATTCAAAATCTAGAGAAACAGCACCTTTTAATTCTTCAAATTCTAAAGGGCTAACGGTTTCCATACTTACAGTTCCACCAAGCGCACCTTCAATCATGTCTGCTGTAGGAGATTTAACTACAGATACAGATTTCAAAAAGCTTGAAGGAAAATCTTCCATACTTACACCGTCACGTGAATCACCAACGGTAGAACGGCCATTTAATTCAACACGGTTTTGCGATAAACCACGGATAGAAACACTGCTACCAACACCAAAATCAGTATTAATTGATACGCCTGAAATACGTTGAAGTGCTTCAGCAATGTTATTATCTGGTAATTTACCTATGTCTTCTGCAACGATAGCATCGATGATACGCCCATCAGTACGTTTGAGTAATGCTGCGGCTTTCATACTCCCTAAAATACCACGAACAGTAATAACTTCTGTTTTATCAGCTTCACTTTCAGATGCTTCTTCAGCCATAACTGGTGCAGCTAATAGAGCAACTAAAGCGGTACTTAATAAGGTGGATTGTGTTTTACGACTTCTTAGAATTGAACTAACTCGGTTGAGTTGTGCTTCCATGTGATGTTCCCCAATTTTTTACTTTGTAAGTTATAATTTTTATTTGTTTTTTTATTACGTCATACAGCCAAAATTTACATTTAATGTTTTTTTATATGGTACTGCGACTTCAAGAGTTAAGTTGAGTTTAAACAAGATGTCAACTTTTGGTTATACCAAATTGGATGGATATTACGTTCTATTGGTCATACCTCTTACTGTGTTTATTGTATACAAAAAGGTAATGAGTGAATTATCTTGAAAAATTTCACACAAAAAAACACTAAGTAATTATCACTTTTATAAACAATAGGTTAAACAAAGTGTAAATTAATATTTATAAATAAAAGCTTTGTAAAGTAAGAGGTTGTCTGCTCATTTTATTTTCATTTTTTTATTGTTTTTTAATATATACATATGACCAATCTATAGGGTTTTTTACTGGGGATAAATGTTTTTATATATGAAATATGCTTTTTGTTATTTCCAATAATAAAGAGGTGAAATATTTAAATAAAAATTAAAATATTTTTTATTTAAATTAGAAAAACACTATTTCAGAATGAAATAAGTGAGTTTATCCTGTGGATATAAAATTAATTTTAGCGGAATATTTAGACGAAATTATAATTTAACTGATGTATTAATTCGTACTTTTACCTAAAGTAACCGGTAAATTTTATTAATAATGAAGTTTAAGGCGGATTAGTTTTTAGATGTAAATAAGGTGAAAACGATTAGGGTTTGTTGTTCTATTGATATTGTTTTTCCAGTAACTTATTTGGTATGTAAACGAGGTTTAATTTTGTTTTTCGCGTGTATTCAGCATTTGTGTAAATGGTATGAATGACGCAAATGAAGATTCGATAACCATATTTTTTGAACCTGAACCTGGGACTATTATTCATCCCAAATTCAGTTTTTATAGGTTTATATAGCTAGCGATTAGCGTTTAATTATTGTTGAAGTAATGTCTTAAGAAACCCAGCCGTATGAGATGTTTTATGCTCAGCCACTTCTTCAGGTGTACCGCACACAAGTATTTCACCACCGCCTGAACCACCCTCAGGACCAAGGTCTATTACCCAATCAGCTGTTTTCACAACATCTAAATTATGTTCAATAACGACAATGGTATTACCTTGATCACGTAAACGGTGAATAACCTGTAATAATTGTTTAATGTCGTGGAAATGTAGTCCTGTTGTTGGTTCATCTAATATATAAAGGGTTTTACCTGTATCACGTTTAGATAGTTCTTTAGCAAGCTTAACGCGCTGCGCTTCACCACCCGATAATGTAGTGGCTGATTGCCCAAGTTTTATGTAGCTTAAACCCACATCAAGCAAGGTTTTTAATTTGCGTTTAACTGCAGGTATTGCATTAAAAAACTCAAAAGCATCTTCGATAGTCATATCCAGTACTTCATGAATATTTTTACCTTTGTATTTAACTTCTAAAGTTTCGCGATTATAACGCTGACTTTTACAATCATCACAAGGTACATATACATCAGGTAAGAAGTGCATTTCTACTTTGATCAGTCCGTCACCCTGACAAGCTTCACAACGACCGCCTTTAACATTAAAGCTGAATCGCCCTGGCTTATAACCACGAGAACGTGATTCTTGTGTTGCTGCAAAAATATCTCTTACCGCCGTAAATATCCCCGTATAAGTAGCAGGGTTTGAACGAGGTGTTCTACCTATTGGGCTTTGATCTATATCAATAACTTTATCAAGTAGGTCTAATCCAATGATTTCTTTATACGGAGAAGGTTCCTGAGTCGTCGCGCCATTAAGTTCTATGTGAGCAAGTTTGTATAACGTATCATTAATGAGTGTTGATTTACCTGAGCCAGAAACACCTGTTACACAAGTCATTAAGCCGTTTGGAATAGTTAAATCTACATTCTTTAAGTTATTACCTGTAGCGCCAATAAGTTTAACAACATTGTCTTTATCAAAAGGTACTCGCTTCTTCGGTATTTCGATACACTCTCGACCTGATAGGTATTTACCCGTTAGTGAGTCTTCACACGCTAAGATATCTTCAACGGTACCTTCAGCAATTATTTGACCACCATGAACACCTGCGCCAGGACCAATATCAATCACATGATCGGCTTCTCGAATAGCATCTTCATCATGCTCAACTACGATCACGGTATTACCTAAATCACGTAGGTGAACTAAGGTTTTAAGGAGCCGTTCGTTATCACGTTGATGCAAACCAATGGAAGGTTCATCAAGTACATACATAACGCCCACTAAACCAGCACCAATTTGACTCGCTAAACGTATACGTTGAGCTTCACCACCAGACAATGTGCCTGCTGCACGTGAAAGGTTTAAATAATTCAGACCAACGTTTACTAAGAAACCAAGGCGATCGATAATTTCTTTAAGAATTTTTTCAGCAATTTGACCTTTTTGGCCAGGTAAATTCAATTCTTGGAAAAATTTCAATGCGTCGGCAATAGCGTATTCAGCAACTTCAGGTAACGGTGTTTCATTTACAAATACGTTACGTGCTTCTAAACGTAGTCGACTACCATTACAATCTGGACAATGTTGGCTATTCAAATATTTTGATAGCTCATCGCGTACAGCATTCGATTCTGTTTCACGATAGCGGCGATCCATATTATTTAAAATACCTTCGAATGGGTGATTCCGAATAACGATATCACCACGGTCATTCATGTATTTAAATTCTACTTCTTGCTTACCACTGCCACGTAAAATCAGATCTTGATGTTCATCAGACAGTTCATTAAAAGGTTTATCTAAAGCAAAATCGAAATGGTCGGCTAGTGCTTGTAACATTTGGAAGTAATAGAAGTTACGCTTATCCCAACCTCTAATAGCTCCGCCCGCTAAACTAAGTTCAGGATTGGCAATAACACGTTTTTGATCGAAAAATTGCTGATTACCTAAACCATCACAGGTTTGACAAGCACCCGCTGGATTATTGAATGAGAATAATCGAGGCTCAAGTTCCTGCATGCTATAACCACAATGAGGACAAGCAAAGTTAGCTGAAAACAGCAGTTCTTCTCTGTCTGGCTCATCCATAAAGGCAACTTTTGCGGTGCCTGCTGTTAATGCCAAAGCGGTTTCAAAAGATTCAGATAAACGTAGCTGAATGCCGTCTCTTACTTTTAAGCGATCAACAACTACTTCAATGGTGTGCTTTTTATGTAGTTCTAACGTTGGAGGATCGGATAAATCGTACACCTCACCATCAATTCGAGCACGAATGTAGCCTTGAGCGGCTAAATTATCGAGTAACTTAAGATGTTCACCTTTACGGTTTTGCATCACAGGTGCTAGCACCATGACTTTTGTACCTTCTTCTAAAGCAAGTACATTGTCTACCATTTGAGAAACGGTTTGTGCGGCAAGAGGTTCGTTATGTGTAGGACAGCGAGGTTCGCCCACTCGAGCATATAACAAACGTAAATAATCGTATATTTCAGTAATTGTGCCCACTGTTGAACGTGGGTTATGAGATGTTGATTTTTGTTCTATAGAAATTGCAGGCGATAAACCTTCAATGTGATCTACATCGGGTTTTTCCATTAATGATAAGAATTGACGCGCATAAGCAGATAAAGATTCAACATAACGACGTTGACCTTCAGCATATAAAGTATCAAAAGCTAATGATGATTTTCCTGAGCCTGAGAGGCCGGTAATAACAACGAGTTTTTCGCGAGGAATATCTAAACTAATATTTTTTAAATTATGGGTGCGAGCCCCTCTAACTTCTATATTTCTCATAACGGTTCCGTGTGGATTTCTAACCAACAATTATCGCACAAAAACTATCCTAAGTTCACATTAAATGTCATTTTGTTCATAGTGGAGTCGTGATACTATAACGCTCTTAATTAATGTAGCAAAACAGACATAAGAATAGAGCGATGAGCACCACAGGTTTAAATAAAATTGAAAAAAAAGCAGCGTTTTCTTTAGCCACCGTATTTGGCTTACGTATGCTTGGCTTGTTTATGATCTTACCTGTGTTCGCCATATATGGTGAGCAACTTACGGGTTATAGCCCTATATGGCTAGGATTAGCGATTGGTGCTTATGGTCTGACGCAAGCAATGCTACAAATACCTATGGGCATGTTGTCTGATAAATATGGTCGAAAGCCTATAATTTTAGGTGGTTTAGTGGTGTTTCTTCTTGGTAGTGTTGTCGCTGCCATGTCTGACACTATTTATGGTGTTGTTTTTGGTAGAGCCTTACAAGGTATGGGAGCCATTGCGAGTGCCATATTAGCATTAGCTGCTGATATTACTCGTGAAGATCAACGACCTAAAGTGATGGCAACTATCGGTATGTTTATTGGTTTATCTTTTGCTGCAGCAATGGTGATTGGGCCTATCGTGGCGCAGTCATTTGGTTTAAGTGGTTTATTTTGGCTCACTGCTATATTAAGTATATTTGCCATGATCATGATTCAATTTATGGTGCCTCACACCGTAAATAAAGCACCCAAAGGTGATAGTGTTGCCTTACCTGAGCAATTACGAAAGTTAATAAAAGACTCACAACTTAGCCGATTAAATTCGGGTGTATTTGTTCTGCACATGGCATTAACTGCCTGTTTTATTACCTTACCTAAACAATTTGTAGCGAGTGGCTTAGCTTTAGAGCAACACTGGCAACTCTATTTACCTGCTTTATTAGGATCATTTTTCTTGATGGTACCTTTTATGATTTTTGCGATGAAAAAGCAGAAAGAAAAACAAATGTTTACTGCCGCAGTATTGCTATTGGCTTTAGCTTTATCACTGTTATGGTATTTACCTCTTGGTTTTTGGTCTTTAGTCGTTTTAGTGATCATGTTCTTTACCGCTTTTAACTATTTAGAAGCAACTATGCCATCAATACTTTCCCGTATTGCGCCTGCTGGCGTTAAAGGTAGTGCGATGGGGATTTATTCGAGTAGCCAATTCTTAGGTGCGTTTACTGGCGGTGTAGTAGGCGGGGCTATTGCGAGTAAATTTGGTGAGCAATCAATCTTCTTAGTTATGGCGATTTTATGTATCGTGTGGGCTGTACTTACCTTAGGTATGAAACCTCTTAAAAAGTCGAAAAACTTTAGTTTTGCTATTTCACTCCAAAGTGAAGAACAAGCGGATGAAGTTGCCGAACATTTGATTAGCATGCCTGGGGTTTTAGAAGCGACTTTGGTTTATCAAGAATCAGTGGCTTATTTAAAAATAGATGAAAAGCTAGCGGATATTTTGAGTATTAAAGCTTTATTGAATCCACAACATAGCAACTAGCCTCTTAAATCAATGTTATAAACCTTAACTTATAGCATTGATATAATCTGGATCTTTAACGTTATTAATACCTTGAATTAATAACGTTACTTCATCATCCACTTCTCTATTGATTAACGCTTGCCCCATAGGGGAATGAGGTGTTATCACAGTAATCTTGTTAGTTAGATTATTGTCTTTCTCACTTGTTATATCACATTTAAAACCACCCGAAGAAGGTGCGATAAAAAGCCATTCATTATTCTCAATACCTTTTTCTAGCTGAACTAAAGAACCTAAAGCAACGGTAGAAGATGCCTCTAACTCTTGAGTATTAAATTGCTCGAATAGCTTAATTGAGTGTTTAATTTCTTCGACACGCTTTGATTGTCCTTCAGCGAGATAACCTGCTTCTATCGCTACCGTATCGTATTGTGTTTCAGCAATCGATTGATCATCAGTCGCAGCTAAATGCGCATTATGTGCGGCTAATTTAGTCGCTTCTAATTCATTAGATAAGTGTTGTAGGACTTTTTGGATAATATCTTTTTTATTCATTACTGCTTTTTATCTCGAGTTCTGGTTATCAAATAAAAGGGGAGGTGTCTTTCATCTTTATTTTATCACAGTGTTATTGATTCAATGTTTTGTTATTTCACACTCTTTATAACTAAGTCATGAATTGAGTTTGTTATATCTATTTAGCGTCAGTTGATTTGTCGCCGTAGTTTATTATAGTTAGAGCTAAGCTAAGTTAATTTAAAATAGTGAACTGAAGGTAAATAAGATAGTGTAGATTAGTTGAATTTAAGACTTATGAAAAGATCATGATTTTCGAATAATGTTGAGTTTTTCTCTAACAAGAGTTAATTTATATCAACTGGTACGACCATTGGCTGTTTAATGAATTTTATTATTCATTCTTTTGAGCCCTTTTGTAAACATTAAAATAGTGAGTGAACATGAATCAAACGTCTCCTTATAGCAACTTACTAGCTCCTTTAGACCTAGGCTTTACTACATTAGCGAATAGAGTACTTATGGGCTCTATGCATACTGGCTTAGAAGAAGAAAAAAACGGTTTCGACAAACTAGCCGCATTCTATGAAGCCAGAGCAAAAGGCGGAGTCGGTATGATTGTTACTGGAGGGATCAGTCCTAATTTAAGAGGTCGCTTAGCGCCTTTAGGAAGTGAACTCAGTAAGTTTTGGCATGTTAACAAACATAAAAAAATCACATCAGCCGTTCATAAATATGATACAAAAATATGTGTTCAGCTATTACATGCAGGTCGTTACGCTTATCATCCATTTAGTGTTTCATCGAGCAAAGTTAAATCAGCTATTAACCCATTTACGCCTGCTGAAATGTCGGTTCGACAAATTAAAAGTACAATTAAAGATTTTGCCTATTCAACCAAGTTAGCTAAAAAAGCAGGTTACGATGGCGTTGAAGTTATGGGTTCTGAAGGCTACTTGTTAAATCAGTTTTCATGTGTGCGAGTCAATAAACGTATCGATGAGTGGGGCGGAAGTATCGAAAATCGTATGCGCTTTGCTGTAGAAACAGTGAAAGCAGTACGTGAAAAAGTCGGCAAAGAATTTATCATTATTTTCCGCTTATCTATGCTCGATTTAGTTGAAGGCGGTAACAGCTGGGAAGATGTTGTTACTATGGCAAAAGCCATTGAAGCCGCAGGCGCTACATTAATTAATACGGGTATTGGTTGGCACGAAGCCAGAGTTCCTACCATATCAACATCAGTACCAAGAGCGGCTTTTACTTGGATTACTGAGCGTATGAAAAAAGAAGTCTCTATTCCACTTATTACCACTAACCGTATCAATACTCCTGAAGTAGCTGAAAGTGTATTAGCCAATGGTCATGCAGACATGGTATCGATGGCGAGACCATTCTTAGCCGATCCTGATTTTGTACAAAAAGCTGCTGCTGATCAAAGTGATCAAATTAATACCTGCATTGGCTGTAACCAAGCATGTTTAGACCATGTATTTAAACAAAAAAGAGCGTCGTGTTTAGTTAATCCAGTCGCTTGTTATGAAACCGAGCTTACCTTTGAAAAAGCAGCTAAGTCTAAAAAGATTGCCGTTGTAGGAGCAGGGCCAGCAGGGCTTGCTTTTAGTGTTTATGCAGCACAGCGTGGACATGAGGTTAGCTTATTTGATAAAGCATCTGAAATCGGTGGACAATTCAACTTTGCTAAACAAGTGCCTGGGAAAGAAGAGTTTTACGAAACTTTACGCTATTTTAATGAACAGCTTAAAAATCATAAAGTTACGGTTAACTTATCTACCGAAGTAAACACGGAAAAGCTAATCAGTGATGGTTTTGATGAAGTGGTATTAGCGACAGGTATTGTACCCCGAACACTTGATATAAAAGGCTTTGAACATCCTAAAGTTAAAAGCTATTTAAATGTATTAAGAGACAAAGAAGAGATAGGTAATAAAGTTGCGATTATTGGTGCTGGCGGTATAGGTTTTGATATTGCGTGTTACTTAGCTGAAGACAAGTCGTTAACGATGGATGCTGACGCTTGGATGAAAAACTGGGGTGTAGATAAAAGTTATCAAGGTGCTGGCGCGTTATTTACAAAAGAAAGCGCTGCAGCTAAAGCTAATAACGATGAGCTTGAAGAATCACATAAGAATGAACGTGAGATATATTTACTTCAGCGTAAAACAACTAAAGTTGGCGCAGGCTTAGGTAAAACAACAGGTTGGATACATAGAGCGACTTTAAATAAACATAACGTTAAGATGGTTCCTGGAGTTACTTACAAAGAAGTTAACGATGATGGCTTACTTATCAGTGTTGACGGAGAAGATAAATTACTTGAAGTTGACCACGTCATTATCTGTGCAGGACAACAACCTCAACGTGCTTTATATCAAGATCTAGTTGATGCTCAAGCGAGTGTGCATTTAATTGGTGGCGCTAGTGTAGCTGCTGAACTGGATGCAAAAAGAGCGATTAGACAAGCTGCTGAACTGGCTTCAACTATTTAATTTCAACTAACATCCCCTTCAATTTCAACTGAAATAATAACGCGAATAACTTAAAAGTCTGACTTTTAGGTTATTTGGCGTTAAATTACGTTATAATATTTGTTTGAAAGCGCGAATTATGGTCGTGCTAAACATTACATTCAAAATAATAATTATAAGGCAGTTAATGGAATTGTTGTCATCAGTTGGCAAGTCAGATGTAGATATTCAAGCATTTTTCTCCGCAAAGCAGTATAAACAAGCTCTACTTGATTTAATTACCCAAGCTAAGCGTCGTATCTACATAACCGCACTTTATCTGCAAGACGATGAAGCGGGTAGAGAAGTGCTTCATGCCTTATATAAAGCTAAAATTGCTAATCCTCATTTAGAGATAAAAGTATTTGTCGATTTTCATCGTGCCCGACGTGGTTTAATTGGTGAAAAAGCGCATTTAGGTAACCGTAGTTTATATTTGAAGCTTGCAGAAGAGTATGCTGAAGTTATCGATATTTATGGTGTACCCGTTAAAAGTAAAGAGCTTTTAGGTGTATTACATTTAAAAGGCATGGTGTTTGATCATTCGGTGTTCTATACAGGCGCAAGTATAAATAATATTTACCTACACCAAGAAGATAAATACAGACTTGACCGTTATTACCTTATCAATTCAAGACCACTTTCAAACAGTTTTTGTGATTATTTAGATTTTACTTTTGTTGAATCTGAATTATGTCCATTACTCAACCGTGGTGAAATTACTCATTATAGTAAAGCTACTGTTGCTCAGCTTAAAGCGTTGATCAAACGTTCTTCTTATCGTTTGGCTCAATGTAAAACACAACAGAATGTCATCATCAAACCTGTTGTTGCTTGTGGTGCATTACGTAATGATTTGAATCGAAGCATTAGACGACTGATCCAAAAAAGTGAAACATCTTTACTGATTTTTACGCCTTACTTCAATTTACCTAAACCACTAAAAAAAGACATCATCAAAGCGTTAAAACGTGGTGTTAAAATAACCATAGTGATAGGTGATAAAACCGCGAATGACTTTTATATTCCCGAAGAAAAAGACTTTACCACTATAGGTATTGTGCCGTATTTATATGAAATGTTATTACAACGTTTTGTTAAGCGCTGGCAAAAGTTTGTAGATTCGGGCTTATTGACCGTTAGATTATGGAAGCATGAATGCAACAGCTTTCATTTAAAAGGTATAGTTTCAGACGAACGTTATCATTTATTAACAGGCAGTAACTTAAATCCAAGAGCTTGGTCTTTAGATTTAGAGAATGGTCTGATATTAGATGATGTAGATAAAACATTACTACCTGATCTTAAAAAAGAAACCGACATTATTTTTGCTAACACTGAAGTACTGACTCATTATGATCAGCTAGATACTGTTGCAGACTATGCCGTGAAACCTAAAAAACTCATCAAAAAAATTCGTCTTACTCAAATAGATCGATTACTTAAACGATTTTTGTAATTCAAAGCCCTTGTAAATAAAGAATTATGGCGTTAGCGTTAACCTAATTTTTTATTTAAGGGCTGATTATGTTTAGCGATATCTTTTCTCCAAAGTTCACCGATACAGATGCTTTAGGGCATATTAACAATACCAACGTACCTGTTTGGTTTGAAGGCGGACGTGATCCTATCTTTAGATTTTTCATTCCTAATCTAGATCCTAAAAAATGGTGCTTAATTCTAGCCAAAATCGACGTCACCTTTCATGCGCAAATGCATTACGGCAAAGAAATGGAAGTAAAAACCTACGTGAGTCGAATAGGAAGTTCATCATTCGATGTTCACCAAGAGCTTTGGCAAAACAATATAAAATGCGCTTCAGGCACTTCGGTTTTGGTTCACTTCTCTTTTGAAAAGCAAAAATCTAAAGTTATCCCAGAAGATATTAAAGCCTTACTGCAATCTCATTTTATTGAAAATGATGAAGGGTAACTTTTCAGTTCAAAATGGTCACGGTTAACAGATCTTGGTGAGCGGAATTTGAGAACTAAGTTTCTTATTGGAATATATCGTGATTTATAAATAATAGAATTTAAGTGCTATCAGTATTATTTTTTATACTTAATAGGCAGGTATCATGTTTTAGAATACCTTGATAGCCAGATAAGCATTATTTACGAGTAGATATACATAGACTATTTTCACTCGTAATTACATAATGAACACCTATTGATAACAAAATCAGTTGGTTACATTTTAAATTAATTATTCGTACCATGAGCTGTAAAAAATATCTTGTAAAATATCAGCAATAATTTATATTCGTGGTAAAATCATTTCCCATTTTTAAGCATTGGTGATTCTTTAATACATTTTAATTAAAGGAATAATTATCAGTGACCATTATTACTGCAGAGATAGGATTTACACATGGCCAGTCGCGGAGTTAACAAAGTTATTATTCTTGGAAATTTAGGCCAAGATCCTGAAGTTCGTTTTTTACCTAATGGAAGCGCAGTTGCTAACATTACTGTAGCAACATCTGAAAGCTGGAAAGATAAGCAAACAGGTGAGCCAAAAGAAAAAACTGAATGGCATAGTGTTTCTTTATTCGGAAAGTTAGCTGAAGTAGCTGGCGAATATCTGAAAAAAGGTTCTAAAGTTTATATTGAAGGCCAATTACAAACACGTAAATGGCAAAACCAGCAAGGCCAAGACCAGTACAAAACTGAAGTTGTAGTACAAGGTTATAACGGTATTATGCAAATGTTAGATTCTCGTGGCCAAGGCGGCGGAGCATCTCAAGGTGGTTTCCAACAACAAGCACCTGCACAATCTCAATATAATCAAGCTCCAGCTCAGCAAGGTGGTTATCAGCAACGAGAAGCACCCGCCCAGTCAGGTGGTTTTCAGCAACAGCGATCTCCAGCACACCAAGCTCCAGCGCAGCCAGGTGGTTATCAGCAAAGAGAAGCACCAGCTCAACCAGGTGGTTATCAGCAGCGAGAAGCTCCAGCTCATCCTGGTGGCTTCCAACAACAAAAGCAACAGCCTGCTGCTCCTAAGGTAAATCCTCAAGAGCCTACTATTGATTTTGATGATGACATCCCGTTTTAGATTCTGAGAAAACAGTTTTTAAAAAAACTAAAAGATAAAAATACTTAATCAGGCCCTTATTTATAAGGGCCTTTTTTATTGCCGTCCATAAGTGTCGGTTCATTTAGCTTCTTAATGACCTGCATCATCAAATCAATATCTATCAAACGTTTTAATTCTAAGTTCTCTACTTCTTTATTTTAATGATGAAAGCGTTACAGAATATTCCTTGAATTACTTAAAGATAAAAGCATAAATAAATGAAGTTTATTTTAAAAAGTAAAAATCAATTTAAAAACACGTTCATTGATTGTTCTTAGGTAGTTAAGTTACTGTTATATATTTATTATTTTATTAATCCACTTTGATATTTGTTAATTTTAGGCTATAAATACTCCTTGATTTACCAAAACTAAATCGTTTTAGTACGTGCAGTGTTGAAAGTTTTCTTGTAAGCTAAAGTTAAGAATGGAAATATTTATAACAGCAAATCTAACGTTGTATTAAGTCTACTGAAAGTAACAAGGTCTGTAAGTATAGTGTAAGACCAAGTTTTTAAATTGATCTCAGGGCTATGTTTTTTGTAAAAATGCTTATTGTGTTAATAAATATATAAACCGTTTTAGTTCATTTGAAGTATTTCTTTTTAGTACATAAAAAATAAAGATCGGGGAATAAAATATGTTGAAAAATTCTAAATTACATTTTTATCCAGTCGTATTGTTTTTTGCGCTTTTCTCATATTCGCAAACAAGTAATGCTGAACTGGTAAAGAACCTTGAACAATTTAATAAAGCGGTTGCTAAAGTTAAGCCAGGTGGCGAGATTGTTTTAGCTGACGGTACTTGGAGCGATGTTGAGTTAGTTTTTAAAGCTAAAGGTACACCAAAAAAACTGATTGAATTAAAAGCGCAAACACCAGGTAAAGTGATTATTACAGGACAATCTAACTTGAGTTTTTCAGGTGAGTATCTTGTAATTTCAGGTTTAGTCTTTAAAGATGGTTCAACACCAACAGGTGAAGTCGTTTCTTTTAGAACATCAAAAGATGATGTGGCTAATCATACTCGCGTAACTAATATTGTTATTGATAACTTTAGTACCGTTGATCGCCCAATGTCTGATTTATGGGTTGCTATGTATGGTAAGAATAACCATTTTGATCATAACTCTTTAGTTAATAAGCGTAATCGTGGTGTAACTTTAGCGGTTCGTATGAACACTGAAGCTAGTCGCAAAAACAATCACCTTATTGAATACAACTATTTTGGTCCTCGTCAAATCTTAGGTTCTAATGGTGGTGAAACATTACGTATAGGTACAAGTCACTTCTCAAGAGAATATTCAAATACTACTGCCCAATATAACTACTTTGATCGTACTAATGGTGAGCATGAAATAATTTCAAACAAATCAAGTGGTAATTCACTGATCAAGAATGTGTTCTTCGAAACTCAAGGTACATTAACTATGCGCCATGGCCACTTTACTAAAGTAGAAGGCAATTACTTTTTAGGTAACGGCAAGCCAAACACGGGTGGTATTCGTATCATCAATGAAAGCCAATCTGTTAGTAACAACTATATGTATGGTTTAACGGGCACAAGATTACGTGGTGCGTTAGTTATTATGAATGGTGTACCTAATTCACCACCAAATCGTTATGACCCAGTAATTGACTCTGCAATGAACAATAATATTGTTATCGATAGTAGCTTTATTGAATTGGGTGCGGGTTCTGATGAAGAACGTTCTGCTCCGCCTACAACCTCTGAATTTAAAAACAACATCATTTTAGGTAACACGGTATTCAATTTATATGATGATATGTCAGGTATTGATTTCAAAGGTAACTTATTAAATGAAGAAGCAAGCACGCCAATTAAATCTGGTTTTGCTAGCACGCCTTATGACGTAACAGTTAACAAGTATGGCTTAAAATCACCATCAAAAGCATTGCTCGATAAAATAGGTTTTGGTGAAGTTAAATTACCTGTGACTAAAGCTGAAACGGGTGCAAGTTTTTACTCTAAAAAAGAAGCTATTGTTGCCTTTCAGAGCGGTAAAACTATCAATGTTAAATCAGGTACCGATACTATTTTAACAGCTCTAGATAATAGTAGCGCTGGCGATGTATTAGTACTTGAAAATGGCGGAAAGTATTTACTGACTAAATTCGCAGAAGTACATCATCCAATTACTATTATGGCGAAAAAAGGCGATAAGCCAGTTATTCGTTCACTTAAACCTAACTTTATTAATATTGAGAATGGTGGTGCGTTAGAAGTTGAAAACCTTTGGTTTGATGGTGCTGAATCACCTGATTATAAAGGTAACAATATTATTAATACGAGCAGTACTTCAATGAACATCAATTATTCATTGTCAGTGCGTAACATTAAAGTTACAGACCTTGATGTGAACGGTTATTTCTACTTCTTTAAAGCGAATGCAGGTACGTTTGCTGACTCAATTGAAATTCTTGATTCAGAATTTATCAATATCACAGGTGCTATTTTACAAATGAATAGAGAAGTGGATGACCTGGGTGTTTACAGTGTTGAAAACTTAACTATTTCAGGTAATACCTTTAAAGATGTTAAAGAAGAAGTGGTAACACTTTACCGTGGTGGTTTTGATGAAAGTACTTTCGGACCGATTGTTACGATTACCGACAACAAACTATCTAATGTTGGTAAAGGTTCAACACATCGCTCAGGTGCTTCTATGTATTTCCATGGTGTTCAAAAATTAAATATTTCTGATACGACTTGGGATAACAGTGCTCCAGTTTCACTGTACTTAACGAATGGTGAGCCAGTCACAATGATCAAAGATGTTGTGATGAAAGATACAGGAAAAATCCGCGCTAACAATGACGGATATAAAACTAAAAACGTTACTTATAAGTAATTGATTGATTGTTATTAAAAATGTATTGAATTGATTTTCCAATGTTTCTCGGTCACATGGGCAGGTAAGTTACTGAGAAACATTAATTTAGAAGTATTTGGTTTACGTGTACAGACACAACATCAAGGTTTCTATTATCAGGATTCTTACCATTAACAATCTATTACGATTATCTACTTTATTGATTTAGGAATAACATGAATAACAAATTAACAGGACAAAACATCCTTATCACTGCTGGTGCTCAAGGCATTGGTGAAGCGATTACTAAGCATTTCATTGATAGCGGCGCAAACGTTGCTATTCACTATTTCTCAAGTGCAGATACGGCTAATGCTTTAGTTGAATATGCAACGAGCAAAGGACAAAAAGCTATCGCAATCAGTGGTGATTTAACCAGCGAAGCAGATGCTAATGCGATGGTTGAAAAAACGGTTGAGTCTCTTGGTGGTTTGAGCATTTTGATCAATAACGCGGGCTCTTTAGTTGCTCGAAGATTATTGAACGATATGGATGCAGAGTTTTGGCATAAAGTAATGGATATTAACCTTACTTCAATGATGTTTGTTACAAGAGCTGCGGCACCTCATTTAGCTAAAAACGAGAATAGTAGTATTGTTAACTTGGCTTCTCTTGCGGGTCGTAAAGGCGGTCATCCTGGTTCACTTGTTTATTCTACAAGTAAAGGCGCTATCCTTACATTAACAAGAGCGTTAGCTTCTGAGTTAGGTCCACAAGGTACACGTGTTAATGCTGTTGCTCCAGGGCTTATCTTAGGTACATCGTTCCATAATACTCATACAACAAAAGAGTCAGCAGATGAAACTGTTGCGGGTATCCCTATTCAGCGTGCAGGTAATGCTGATGATGTAGCACGTGCTGTTGCTTATTTAGCGTCTGAGTATGATGGTTTTATTACTGGAGCTACGTTAGATATCAATGGCGGCGTTTACAATATGTAATCGTTTGTTCAATTTGGTCAGAAAGTCAGATAGATTTAGCGCTGGCTTTCTTTATTTTGTCACTTCAATAAAGATAAATTTATGCTTAAAACAGCGGTAATACATCCAACGATTATGGAAGCTCTAGGTAGATCGGGTCACTTTGCACAAGTGGTGATAGCCGATGGTAATTTACCTGTAGGCGCTATGACAGGTCCAAACTCTACAACGGTTCATCTTAACTTTCGTCCAGGTATGTTAGATGCGTTAACTGTACTTGAAGGCATACTTGAAGTTTGTCCTATTCAAGGGGCCATTGTGATGGAAAAACCAGCAGAAGCTAATGCTGAAATCCACGACAGCTACAAAACGTTATTAGGTGATGTAAGCTGGGATACGATGGAACGATGGGCTTTTTATGACAAAATTAGAGCACGCGAAACAACTTTAATTATTCAAACGGGTGAACAACGTCGGTTCGCCAATATTATCCTTACTGTTGGGGTAGTTAAAATGGCAGAAGAAAACGGTTTTTAGAACAAGATCGTTTTTAATATTATATTCATGATTATTAATATAATTCATGAATATAGAAAAACAGTACGTTAAATTACAAAAAATCCTTATACGCAAGCAATACAAAGAATAGATATTGGACCGTATGAAGAACAATTAAAATAATGTAATTAGCGCAATACGTTTTATGGGGAGTTACCAGTGAAAAATTTACCATCAATATATGCGAGCATCATACTTTGCTTAGCCTTAGTGGGCTGTAGTAAGAATGACGATGTTACCGTATTGCGAATTGCTCATACTGTAGATGTTGAGCACAGCACCCATAAAGCTATTCAGCATATGGCCGAAAGATTAGCGTTTTATTCAGGTAACACTATGGAGATAAAAATTTATCCTTATAGTCAGTTAGGTGGTGAACGTGAAGTACTTGAGCAGCTACAAATGGGAAGTTTAGCTATGACCCAAGTGTCTGCTGCAACGATTGAAGGCTTCGTTCCCGAAATGAAGTTATATGCAGTACCTTATCTGTTTAGAAATCGAGAGCATAAATGGAAAGTACTCGAAAGTGATATAGGGCAAGAATTATTAGATCTAACCGAAAAGGCACATTTTGTTGGGTTAGGTTATTACGACTCGGGCAGTCGCAGCTTTTACATGACAGAAGATCGTGTTGAGTCACCTGCAGACTTAGTGGGTCGAAAAATACGAGTAATGCAAAGCCAGAGTTCGGTGAAAATGGTGCAATCTTTAGGTGGTGCCGCAGCTCCTATTTCGATGGGAGAGCTTTATGCTGCACTACAGCAAGGCGTTGTAGATGGCGCTGAAAACAATCCTCCAATGTTTTATTTATCACATCATTATGAAATTTCTAAATATTATGTACTTGATGAGCATACCTCTATTCCAGAAGTGATTATCGCCAGTAAGTACATTATGTCTAAATTAAGCGAACAACAAAGAACTTGGCTGAATATGGCAGTTAAAGACTCAGTTAAAGTGCAAAGAGAGTTATGGCTAGCTTTAGAAAAGAAATCATTAACAGAAGTTGAAAAAGCGGGTGTTGAAATAATTTACCCAGACAAGCAGCCTTTCATCGATGCATTAGCACCATTATATAAAAGCCTTGAAGGAACCATTATTTCTGACTATTTAGAAAGAGTAAATGATATGGCAGTGCAAGGAGAGTCAAATGAATAAGCTATATTTATGGATTATTAGCGTATTAAAATTCTTAGTGATTTTTCTATCATCCGCCATTGTTATTGTTGTTACTATTCAAGTGTTTTCACGTTTTGTATTACAGTCGCCTAGCTCAATTACAGAAGAGTTATCGCGTTTCTTATTAATTTGGATTGGCTTATTAGGTGGTGCTTATGGCTACCATTCAAATGCACATCTAGGTTTAGACATAGCCACAAATAAGTTGAATCAATTATCACGTTATTGGGTGGGTATTGTATCTCACTTAATCATTATGACTTTTGCTATAGCGGTTATGGTGGTTGGCGGTGTTTCTCTTGTTTTATTAACTTTTGATCCACCTCAGATTTCAGCCGCATTAGAAATAAAAATGGGTTACATCTATAGCGTAGTGCCAATTTCTGGCGCGATCATCGTATACATCGCTTTAATGAAAATTTCAGGATTACTTTCACAAATATTAAACATTAAGAAGGGAGCATAATCATGGAATTCTCAGGACTTATTTTATTGTCAGTGTTCCTCGTACTGTTAATTATGAATATCCCTATTTCATTCAGTATTGGTATAGCGACCTTTGTTACTATGCTTTACAGCATAGATTTTATTCCTGCAGCGACTACTATCGCGCAACGATTAGCGGGTGGTATAGACAGTTTTGCTCTATTAGCTATTCCATTCTTTGTGTTGTCAGGACTGATCATGGGACAGGGCGGTATTGCTCGGCGTTTGATTGAATGTGCTATGGCACTTATTGGTATGTTGCCAGGTGGACTTGCCTTGGTAAATGTATTGTCGTGTACTCTTTTTGGTGCTATCTCAGGTTCAGCGGTTGCAGCAACCAGCGCTATTGGTAGCTTTATGATCCCTGAAATGGAAAAAAAGGGTTATAGCCGAGAATTTAGTGCCGCGGTAACGGGCGCTGCAGCAACAACGGGTATGTTAATTCCTCCAAGTAGTATTTTAATTATTTACGCTATTGCTAGTGGCGGTGTTTCTATTGCTGCACTTTTTGTGGCGGGTTACTTACCCGGTATTTTAGTGTCTTTAGCATTAATGCTGGTTTGTTCTGGTTATGCAAAAATAAATGGTTACCCTACTGAAGCACGCGTACCCGTTAGAGTAATGGCGAAAAAAGTACTTGCCGCAGTGCCTAGCTTATTTCTTATTTTTATTATTATTGGTGGCATTATCGGTGGCATATTTACACCGACAGAAGCAGGCGCTATCGCCGTTATTTATTCATTATTGTTATCGGTTGTTTTTTATAAAGAAGTTAAAGTGTCGCAACTGCCTGCTATTTTATTAAAGTCGGGTGAAACTACGGCGATTGTTATGCTATTAATTGGCGCATCATCAGCAATGTCGTGGATTTTATCTTATGAAAATATCCCGCAAGCCATTACTGATTTCTTGTTGATGCTCAGCGATAACCCATTACTTATTCTATTGATCATCAACCTGACTTTACTTGCTGTTGGTGCCTTTATGGATATGACTCCAGCGGTACTTATTTTTACGCCAATCTTCCTACCTGTAGCGCTTGAATTGGGGATGTCGCCATTACACTTCGGTATTATGATTGTTCTTAACTTATCTATAGGGCTTTGTTCACCTCCAGTTGGCGCTGTATTATTTGTAAGTTGTGCGGTAGCAAAAACCACGATAGGTAAAATCATTCGTCCATTAATGCCTCTTTACATCGCAATGTTTTGTATTTTGATGTTAGTCACTTATGTTCCAGCGATTAGTGAGTTTCTGCCTAAACTATTTGGCTTGTATTAGCCTTGTATCAGTTTTAACTTAATTAGAGTGTTTTTATGATTTATATAGTAATGGGCGTGAGTGGTTGTGGTAAATCGACCGTTGGTAGCCTTTTATCTGAAAAATTGTCAGTACCTTTTTACGATGCTGACGATTTCCATTTTCCTGAAAGTATTGAAAAAATGTCACAAGGTACACCGCTAACTGATGAAGATCGTAAGCCATGGTTAACCTTACTGGCTAATAATATTGTGCAATGGGAGAGTGATGGCGGTGCCGTTTTAGCGTGTTCTGCTCTAAAGCAAAGTTATCGAGAACTTTTAAGCTCAACGACAAACAAGGTTGTGCAATTTATTTATCTCGAAGGTAGCCAAGAGCTCTTATCGTCACGTTTACGCAATCGAGAATCGCACTATATGCCTGAAACCTTATTGCAGAGCCAACTAGCAACTTTAGAAGTTCCTCAAGAAGCGTTAACGGTGTCAATTTCTAGCTCTTTAGATGACATGATTACTGAGATTTTACAAAAAATAACATAAGCAGTTCGACGCTTTCTTTTGGAGGCTTCAGCTGTTTTATTCCCTGCAATAAATATTCGCGATATCTTGCGATAATAAACTGAGTGTAAATGATGAATATAAGAAAATTACTATTTCCTTTCAGTGCAATAGCATTAGGTACTTTAACTCTGCAAGGCTGTGTAACAACAGATAGCGAGAGTGCTAATACAAGTAATAAAGCAGGCTCTGCCACAAGTGAGCAGCGTGTTATGTTCCCTGCTGAAAAGTTTGACCTGACGCAATGGCAAATTGATGCACCTACCGATACGGATAAAGACGGTATTGTTGATGTTATTGGTATTAAAGATCTTCAAACCTATCAGCACCCAGATTTTTTCTATTTAGATGCTGATGGCAATATGGTGTTTGCTGCGCCTAATAAAGCCATGACTTCTGTTAACTCTACAAATACGCGTAGTGAGTTACATCACATGTTAGGTGGCGTAAAAGGCAAGAAAAGAGACTTTAAAAACAACTTTGCTCTTAAGGCTAATAGACGTGCTGACCAATTTTCACAAATTGGTGGTAACTTACAGGCGACACTAAAGGTAGACCATGTTTCTACTCGTGCTAAATATGCAGAAAAACCTACAGCTTTTTCAGTTGTAATTGGTCAAGTGCATGCTGTTCAAGATAAAAAGCGTAGAGAAGAAAGTGAAGGTTACGGCTGGGGTAACGAACCTTTAAAGATTTATTATAAAAAGCTGCCTGATCACAAATATGGTTCAGTATTTTGGAATTACGAACGTAATCTAGAAAAGGACGATCCAAACAGAATTGATATCAGTTACCCAGTTTGGGGTAAAGCTTGGTTAGATATGAACGAACCTGGTGAAGATGGTATCGCGTTAGATGAAGCCTTTAGTTATGAAGTGAATGTGTATGAAAATACTATGTACTTGAGCTTTACGAGTGCTCGTCATGGAACAACTAAGTTTGAAATTGATCTAACCAACAATGTTGACGCTTATGGCAAGGTTGATGAGCTAGATAATCCTAAAGGCTATACAGGTGAGGGTAATCACTTTAAAGCTGGCGCATATAATCAATGTAGTACAGCAGATGCTACTAGCTTCCGCTACCCAGCATGCCCAGGTACAGGTGATTGGGAAGTAGATAAAGCTAATGGTGATTATACGCAAGTAACGTTTATGCGATTGACGACAGACGTTGCGCAAAAACCTAAAAGTTAATAAACATAAACTCAATTAGTCAGTGATTACTGACTGATTAGAGGGTATGGAATAAAGGCTTCTGAACACAAAGAGTATTTGTGCTGAGAAGCCTTTTGTTATTCAACCATTATGTTTTCAAATACTTTCAATACTCGCCATGTTTTATCACATATCCATACGGTTGATATGAAACTTCTTATATCGATAAAATGGCACTGTTTTAAGTAATTCTTCTATTGGGATCATGGCAAATGCCCAAAAAATTGAAACATCAAAATGTAATATCAAAAGAGCACAAACTGGTAATGATATCGCCCATTGGGTAATGAAGTGAATCTTTAACACAAGGTTACTATTACCAAGCGCTCGCAGTATATTGCCTGCTACTGTGTTGTAAGCTCGAATAATAGGAAGAATGATATAAAGTGGCGTAATTATCATTAAGGCTATTTGAGTCTCAGGTTCAATATCTGGATAAACAAATTGGATACATAAACTGAGTATAAACAGCAGAGCTGCAACCATTGCTGAAAGCAGCATACCAACCTGTGTACAACTAGATATAAATAACTTGAGTTCACCTTTATCCTTTTGACCTAGCGCTTGACTGATACTGATAGCTGACGCTTGTGCCCATGCATTTGGAAACTGTGTCGCTGCCCTGATCCAAGGAAATATTAACGTAATAGCAACGAACGAGAATAAGTCGAGTTGTGCAAATAATAGTTGATAGACAGTAGCTCCGATCGACAGAACAAAGAAATTAGCCGCAATGGGGTATATCTCTGCAAACTGAGGTTTAATTTCAAACCAAAACTTTCTATTTTGAGGGTAGGATAAATCAACCTTATTATTAGTTTTCAAAGCAATATAAAGAAATACACCTCTCAATGTCACAGCGATAAGGCTTCCCCATGCAGCTCCTTCTAAACCTAGCCCTTCATAACCTGCAACCCCATTAATTAAGAAGTAGCTGAGTAAAGCGTTAACGGGTAACTCAATCATAAAGCCTTTTAAGGGGACTTTCGTATTACCACGACCATTGCAAAAAGCGGTACACACTTGGGTGTATGCTGTTATTAAAACAATGTATTTAATAATTGATATATAGGTTTCAGCCAGACGCGCTATTTCAATATTATCGGTAATGCTGGCAACCAATTCATGACTAAAAAAGGTAAGAATAAAGAGAAAAATTAAAGAAGTAGATATATTAATCAACAACCCAGACCAATAAGCAACAGCAAGTTCAGCCTGACTTTTTGCACCATAAGCTCTGCCTACTAGAAGCTGAACGCCATTACCTATAGCTACTTCAATCCCTAAAGCAAAAGCTACTATCGTTGTTGCTATACCCATAGCAGCAACAGGTAATTCACCTAAGGGTGCGATAAGTAAAGTATCAATCATTAACATTGATTGAACGAGTAAAGCGTTAAAGGCTAAAGGCCAAGAAAGAGCTAAATTCTTTCGGATATACATATTGGTAATAATCAAGAAAAAACCTTTATCAAAAATGCCAAATTCTTATTCATACTTAAAGAGCAAAGCAACAAAATTAGAGATAAATATCATCTCAGAAATGTAATATTATATAAGGACTATTTTATAGGAATTTCACTAGTGATAATATCTATAGCATAGATAAATAAAGTTAAATCATGAAATGGGCTAACCTCTTTTTTATACGGGCTAGCATCAGGTTAATATACAAGATATTTAGGTGAATAAACCCGAAGCAAGGTGTAGCGCTTTAAACATAAATGATAGTATGTTGAAGCTACAATCGTAGCATGACATTTGAGTACGCATGATGACACATAGAGAATTAGGGAAATAATTAGCATGTTAGAAAAGTTTAGCTTAGAAGGGAAAGTTGCTTTAGTAACGGGTTGTAAACGTGGTATTGGCAAAGCTATTGCGTTAGGGCTTGCTTCTGCAGGAGCTGATATTATTGGTGTTTCAGCTAGTTTAGAACTAGAAGGTTCTGATATAGAGAAAGAAGTGAATGCTCTAGGCAAGAATTTTAAAGGTTATCAATGCGACTTTTCAGATCGAACGGCATTATATTCATTTATCGCAGAAGTTAAAGCCGACTTTCCTCAAATTGATATTTTAGTCAATAACGCAGGCACCATATTACGTGCACCAGCGGTCGAGCATACTGATGAACTATGGGATAAAGTGATTGATGTTAACTTAAACTCACAATTTATTTTAAGTCGTGAAATTGGTAAAGAAATGGTTTCTCGTGGTGCAGGTAAAATTATTTTTACAGCGTCTTTGTTGACCTTTCAAGGTGGAATTACCGTTCCTGGATATGCAGCAAGTAAAGGTGCTATCGGACAATTAGTTATGGCACTTTCAAATGAATGGGCTGGAAAAGGTGTGAATGTTAATGGCATTGCTCCAGGGTATATAAATACTGACAATACAGAAGGGCTACGAAATGATCCTGAACGTTCAGCTGCTATTTTAGGTCGTATTCCTCAAGGACGTTGGGGAGATCCTGAAGATTTTAAAGGTCCGGCTGTGTTCTTAGCTTCTGAAGCCTCTAGCTATGTAAATGGTACAACTTTACTAGTAGATGGCGGATGGATGGGAAGATAGATATTTATTAATTGAAAGTTAGAAATTTATTTATCTATGATATAAGAACGTACATAAAAAAAGCGATATAACATAAGTTGTTATATCGCTTTTTTTATATGTTCTAAATCTACAATACGCTAATTCTTGAGTTATTCAACACCATCATAGCTTGTTGTTTTAACCAGGTTGCCCGCTTTATCTTTTAGGATAGAAATCCATTTAGATTGAGAGGTAATACCGTTGTAATCAATGTTGTTTTCGCTAGAGAATAAGAAGGTTTCAATGTGTGATTTTGATGTTATTTCAACACCAATACATTGTTCACCTTCAATCGATTTAACCGAAATATTATCGCTGTTATCACCCTTTAACGTATCTTTTGGTTGGAATACATTAAGAAAGTAAGCATTTTTACTTTTTTCAGGGGTTTCAATTAATAATGTTTTTAAGCTGATGCGTCTAATATCGTCAGGACGTTGCGGTGTCATTATTTCTTCAACGATAGTTTCATCAACGTGAGTTGCTCGGGCTTTCGGAAATGCTGTAAATACGTTTAAGGCACCTTTACCATTTACAATTTCAAAATGGTCATCGCTTACTTTATCGGCAAACTTTTCAGAATGAATACGCCAAGTATAAGTATGTTCTAAATCACTCTCTAATTCGTCTAATAAAATAAAGTAACCACATTCACTGTTTACAATGTGTCTAGCATTACGGGTTAACTCCATCTCTGGGTAATACATACGGCTTGATTCACCCACAACATAGGCATAACCGTCTTCGCTTGAATAGGCTTCAACTTTAGCGATAGCTTCTTTAGGTACATCTCTCCAAACGTTATGAATACCTTTGCAGTTTAAGTCGAAGCGAACTGGATCACTTAAATCACCTTCTTCCCAAATTTTCTCACCGACACAACCCGTACCATCAACAGTGATAAGGTTATGGATTTCTGCTTTAGAGGTTCGGTTATAACCTTCATCAATCACTAATGACGCATCATTGTGAATAAGAATGAAATGGTTAAAATCAACATGGTAATGCGTAAGGCTACGAGTTTTCCAGTTGTTTGCTTCATCTAACTTCCAGCTTTCTTCCCATTGTTTATGGCCACCAGCTGGGCTTGATTTGAATGAAAGATGCGTTGCATCAGTATCCCAGCTTGATCGCATAACGACTAAACCTAGATCCTCAAAATATTTATTGAGTGGTAAATCTTCAGGTGACTTTTCTTCAATTTCAGGGTTAAACCAAATTAGTTCTAAGAATGCTTCAGGTAAAATACCTGGGAAAATTTTACTTTCATACGCTTCTCTAAATAAGAATTTAGTGCGTACCATTTCACCTAACCACTGTGCTTGATTGTTGTTATATTCAGAGGCTATTTTATAGTATGAACATATTGTGTGTGAGCTTCTTCTATCATGTACATCTGCAAAATTGATGTTTTCTTCCCAGTTTGGCGCACATTGATATAGACGGTAATTAAAGGTGTTTTTCATAAACTCTGATTCGAAGTGATTAGTACCAGCATCTTTACGGATAAGGTCGGCAGCCACTAAGAAGAACTTCATTGCGAAATTCCAGTAACCAGTGCCTTCGTAATTTGAACCATCTTCAGGTAAGTAGTTAAACACTTTGTCGAAGTTGTCTTGAATTTCATCAATCCATTTTTCAGAACCAGAGTGCTCGCTACGGATAGCATAAGCTGTTGTTAGTAAACCCGAGTAATTGATCCAGTTATGGTTTTGCCAGTAATTAGTAGACCAACAATGACCTAAGTTCTCTTGGCCATAATCGAATATTTTGTTCCCTTGCAGGATCAGTTTGTTTAAAAACTTAGTTCTTTCTTCTTCTGTTAAATGATCTTTTAACCAATCGTAAGACAAGCCTAAACCAAACAACATCCAAGAGGCACTTAAATCTACATCTACTAAAAAGCCATAACCCCACACATCGTAGTCAACCGCTGTAAATATCCAACGTTTAGCTTCTTGAAGGTAATGGTCTTGCTCTGTTAATAAATAAGCCAAACTTAAGTTTGCCGCAGCCATACCAATGTACGTAATACTTGTTGGTGGATGCTCTTTAGATAACGCTTGGCCTTCATATAAACGGCATTGCTCAATTAGGCGAGTGAAGTGTTCTTTACGTGTTGTTTTTAAATCTTGTTTTAACAGTTCAAGCTGATCGTTAATTAATAAATAATTCATGGTTAAACCTTGTTTAAAAGTTATATATTCTTCGCAGCCCATAAGTTTATAGGCTGTATTTATATGGTGTTATGTAATAGGTGTCGCTTTAGCTTTATTGCCAGCCTTAAGCATTAATATGCTAATGGTACCGATCATTATCGCTAAAGCTAAAATAGCTAATCGACCTTCTAAAGGGTTTGGTATTATAAGTAACAACGCGACAAAGGCGGTTACCGCAGCGCCAAACCGACCAATGATAGTAAGTTGTTGATCATCATTTCCTTCACCCACTTCATTTGCAAAATCGATAGGGGTTTTCATGTTCTTAAAGAATCTATCTACTTTAACCCTATGCTCTGAAGTTTTAGCTGGCGCAAATGGAATTGAAATTAAGAAACCAAACGTACCTGTTGCCATAACACCAAAAAATTGCTGTTGGAAACTCCATTCAAAAGCATCGCTATAAGCTTGTGAGAAGCCTAAATAAACTAATGGAACTTCAAAATAAGCTAATGCTGAGAAAGATAGGGCGCAACCAATAGACAGTAATGCTGACCACCATGGTGTTTGTCTAATAAACATACCTAATAGGAGTGGGATTGTAATAGGGGTAGATAATAAAGTACCGACTTGTAGCATAATTTCAAAAATGCCAGAACCATCTTGTTGAGCAAAATATAGCGCGAGAATAACGACGATTGTTCCCATTGCCCATGTTAACGTTCGACCATGGCTTAACAGTTGTGATTCGCTCTTTGTTTTCCAACGAAGTTTACGAGCGATTTTTGGATATATATCTTTTATGAGAATAGCGACATTGGTATTTAAACCTGTATCCATCGAACTCATGGTTGCTGCAAGAATGGCAACAACGATCAATCCAACTAAACCAACAGGTAACAACGCAATACTTGCAACGGCATAACTTGCTTCAGCGGGTTTTGCAATATCGAATGCTATGACTAATTCGGGATATAAAAGTCGAGCGGTGATCGGTGGTAAGAACCAGATGAAACTGCCAAATAACATAAGCACAGCACATAATAAGGCGGCTTTTTTAGCCTCTTTCCCATCTTTTACTGAGAAGTAACGTGGTGCGGCATTCATTGAGTTAAATACGATAAACTGTTTAACCATCATGGCACTTGCCCAGCCCCAAGTGTAAGCACCGCCAAAGAGAGTGGCAGAGTTAACCATGCTATATTCTTCGGTTAATCCCTGCTCTTCTATTTTCAAAAATAGATTATCAATACCTCCCAATGCATCTAAACAAAGGTAAGCAACGATTAAGGTGAGGGGGACTAAAATTAGGCCTTGCAGGAAGTCAGTTGCCATGACTGCCCAGCGTCCGCCAGTTGCAGAATAGAACAGCACTACAATGCCGCAAACAACTATGACATGGTTAATATCATAACCAAATACAGCGGAGCAGAATATCCCTAAGCCATAAAGTGCCATCGCAGAATAAAGAATACGAACAGGCACTTCATAATATGCATAAAAATCACGAGTACCATTACCAAAACGAGCCGCTATCGCTTCAGGAAATGTGGTAACCCTCATCTGTCGTAACCAAGGACCCATAAATAGGTAGTTAACGAAGAAGCCGAGCACGTTACCAAAAAAGATGAACATAGCCGAAAAGCCAGATTCGTATGCAATACCAGCCGCACCTGTGAAGGTCCATGCACTGAAAGCGCTCATAAAAGCACTGCTTCCAACCAACCACCAAGTGCCTTTGCTTCCCCCCTTAAAATAATCATCGGTATTGGATGAGAATTTTTTAAAAACAAGCCCAACGACAATAATGAGTATAAGGTAAGCAAAAATCACTATGTATTCAATATTGGAAACTTCCATCTTAACCTCATGATAACTATATTAAATATTATTTCAGCTAACTTAGTAAAACGTTTTATCTAAATAACTTACCATAGGATTACATTAATATATACAAATCAAAACATAGTGAACTAATGCTCTATAATTAATCGATAGGTTAAAGGAAATATAGCTGAATTTTAAAAAATAGAGACGAATATCATACTGAACTTGAACTTCTAATAACTCTCATCGTAGGCAATTATTGAAAGCTTCCAACATTTATAAATGGATAAGTGTATTTTGTTTCTTTCTTCTTAGGGTTGTAATACCAAAGTGTGATGTGTGCTTACCAGGATGCGTATGGAAAAAGTAGGTTATGTATTTGGTAATAAGTATTACTAAAAATACCAAAAGTTAATTTAAATAGAAATTCAGTTTAACTATCAACCTAACTTAGCCTGTTAACCCTTCCGTTATCCGCTTTTACTGACTCAAATGGTAAGACGCACACATATATATCAACATAGGGTTTATTAGTCATTATTAAAGCTTGTAGTACTTCTTAGGGCTAACTAATGATCTATTCAAAGCATTAAGCATTTTTTAATCAATAATGAGTGAGATTACTTAGTGTTGATAGGTTTATGTAAGTTGGTAATACAGGTTGAATATTGGTTAAGTTATTTATTGACCTAAGTCAGTTTATATATCCAAATATATATCTAAAAAATTCATGTTTTGAAGTTAGCTGAACCTTATATTGTCTATTTTGTAAGTAAGGCTCGCTTATTACTTAATCATATAGATATTTTCAGTTCAGGGTATTTAGACTAATTTTCTCATTTTCCGTAATACGTTATGCTTGATTGATATATAAAATAAATTTCATTACTTTTACTGTAATTATTAAAATCATTGCTATACCTAAGTGTAGTAATAAATAAATTTTTATTTTTGATGAACGTTGAATTATTAATCGACTTAATCTATTGATCTTTATAGATGTAAATTATTAATGTTAAATTGTTTTCTATTTTGGATATATAAATTAGCGTATATTGGTAATACCAAAAAAACAGTAAAATATAACATTGGAATGCGTTTTGAGTTAACCAATATTGGATTGTCCAATTTATTTTTTAATGAAAAAGGTTGACCAATATTGCTTTTCGTGAAATATTTTGTCCTGACAATACAAGAAAGTTGTTGGCAATTTTATGTCATCTTGATGTTACAAGATCAATAATTATAAATTAACAATGTGGTGTTAAATAAAGGTTTCACTTTATTAACGCAACAGCCGGGGATACAAAATGAAATACAGATTATCTAAAATAAGCTTAGCTGTAGTTGCAGCTTCTGCTTTAAACATGACTGCATCAGTAAATGCAGCAGAAAATGCTCAAGCTGAAGAAGCTGTAGAAGTTATTCAAGTTACAGGCATACGTAGCTCTCTTACCAACGCACTTGCCGAAAAGCGCGACACAACTAACCTAATTGAAGTTATTGAAGCAGTAGATATCGGTAAACTTCCTGATCAAAATTTAGCAGAAGTACTTGAGAACGTTACAGGTATCCAAATTACTCGTACAGCAGGTATAGGTACTGGCGTTCAAATCCGTGGTAGTAATGATAACCGTGTAGAAATTAATGGTGCATCAACAGTAGGTACTGGTGATGGCCGCAGTGGTATGAGTTTTGAAGATTTATCGGCAGGTATAATTGCTGGTGTTGAAGTTATTAAGGCGGGTGAAGCTAAAACGACTGAAGGTTCAGTGGGTGGTACTGTAAACTTACGTACTATTCGTCCTTTAGAGTTATCTCAAACTTTAGGCTCTATCCGTGTTCAAGGTGAAGACAGTAGTTTAACAACTGACGGTGTTCAACCTCGTCTTTCTGGTGCTTATGGAGATAACTGGGAATTAGACAATGGCGGTAAATTTGGTGTTGTTGTAAGTGCTAGTATCACTAGACAAGAAGCTACAGCATTTAGACCACGTGTTGACCGTGATGGTAGCTTGGTTGAAAATGTTAATGCTAATGTTGTTCGTAGTGGTGAATTAGAAGATCAAGCAGCGGATAGACCTGCTGCTCAAGATTATGATTTCCTAGGTATTCAATTTCTTAACCAAGAAATTGAAAACTTTGAATATGAAACTAAAAATTTCGCAGGTACTATTGAGTATGCTCCGAATGATGATATGAAATTCTTCGTTGATGCAATAATAACTGATCAAGAAGTTCGTCAAGATAGTTCTCGAGTACAAGCTTCAGGTATTAATTCAGTACTTAATCAATCGGTACCATCATCGTTTGAAACAGTTAACTTAGGTTCACTTAGTGGTGTTAATTTTGGTAGCATTCAAGCAGCACAAACAGGCGTTATTGAACCAATGCTTGGAGTTGATGATGATGATCCAAACTTACGCTTTAACAGTGATACCGAAGCACGTTTATCTAAAAGTAAACAGTTTAGATTGGGTGGTGAATGGCAAGCAACTAGTGATTTATTTGTTAGTGCAGAATTATCACACGCTAGTTCTAAAACAACTAAACCAAAATTAAACACACAGTTAAACTTTATTAATCCAAATGCTCCACTTGATGGTCTTGATTCTGAAGGTAACATTACCTCAAACACCAGTAATGATAACTCAGTACCGTTTGCTTATGACTTAACAGGTGAACTATTATCATTTGGGATCAATGAAGATTCTATTTATGCACCAACTACAGCGCAATTAACCGATCCAAATAATGTTGTATTAGATCAAGTTGACTTTAGTGATAGTAGCACAGAGAACAGCGATACATCTTTCCGTGTTGATGCAACATACTTCTTTGATGATAGCGTTATTACATCTGTTGATGTTGGTTTCCGTTATAACGAAACAGAGCATGAAGCTGTAACTGTTTCGGATAGAATTGGTGGTTTCAGTAAAATGATTGATAGCCCTAGTGGCGCATTATTTTCTGATTTATTAGTTTTAGGTCAAAATAACTTTGGAGAAAATGATGGTCGTGCATTAGCAATGACTGATTTTATTATCATTGACCCTGATCTAGCTTACAATAATCCACAAAGTGTTATTGATACTCTTCATACTGCAATGGACACTCATCGTGCAAATATGGAAGCCGATGGTATTACTTTTAGTAATGGTGTCGATTATTTAAATCAAGAACCTAGTGCAACGGCTGCGTTTAAAGTTGAAGAAGACACAAGTGCATTATATGCTCAGGCAAATTTTGAATATGAAATGCTTCGCGGTAATTTTGGTGTTCGTTATATAGAAACAGATATTTCTTCAATTGGTAATACTGAAATTGATGGTGTTGTTTCTCAAGTGAATAACAAAGGTGATTATAGTTACGTATTGCCTCGTATAAATATTGTTGCTGATGTGCACGAAGACGTTGTATTACGTATGGCTTGGGGTAAAGATATTCGTCGTCCTGATTTTGGTAATTTGAACACTTCTGTATCTTACGGAGTTAACGAAAACCAAGCTGTAGAAATCGGTAATCCAGAGCTAGAGCCTGAAGAAATTACATCGTTAGATATTTCAGCTGAATGGTATTTTGCAGAAGCTGCTGTTGTTAGTATTGGTTACTTCAAGAAAGAACGTACTAATATTTTTAGCTCGATCTTAGATACAGCCCCTACTGATGCAAACGGTAATCGTTACTTCGATTTAGCTTGTGCTGATGGTGGCATTTATAACCCAGCTGTTATCCCTAACTCATTAGGCGATGCGGACACTGTTGGTTTATGTGTTGATAGAGAATCAATTGTAAATGACCCTGCTACATTAACTCAAACGGGTATAGAGATGGCATTTCAGTATGACCTTTCTAGCTTTGAAGATGATTTAGGTTGGGCATCTGGTTTTGGTATCCAAGCAAACTACACGATTCAAGACTTTAAAGGTGGTTCAACCGTTTATACTGTAGCTGATCCTCGTGGTATCGATATACTAAACGCTTCACAAGGCGTTTATGATGATTCACTGTTTGTTGAATATACATTAGACCAAGGGTTACTTGATTTCTCTGAGAATGCTTACAACTTTACTTTGTACTACGAGAAGTTTGGTCTTTCAGCTAGATTACGTTACACATGGCGTGAAGCGTTCCGTACTGAAGATACAGCAGCGGGTGCATCACTTAACTCTACTTTAGGCTTCCCTGTTGTTACACACGACAGAGGCCAACTTAATGCAAGTGTTAGCTATGATGTAAACGACCAGTTAAACCTTGGTGTTGAAGCAGTTAACTTAACTAGATCTGATATTATTCAATCTTGTGTTAACGAAGGTGCATTACAATGTGCTCAAGGTATTACTGACCGTCGTGTTACATTTGGCGCAACGTATACTTTCTAATATGACTATATAATCATATAGAAGTTATACAGTAGAACTAAACTAACCCCAGCTTATGCTGGGGTTAGCATTTAAATATAATGAATATGGTCATCAATTAGATGTTTCTACCCATTAGAATTAACTAGTCGAGCTAGGCTAGAAGATAACCTATCGTAAATATTATAAATTGGAGCAAATGGCGTTGATAAAAACTAAAATCACAGCCCTGTTACTTATGGTAACAACACTGTCTATACCACTTACTATTCAGGCTGGCGAACATCCAAACTTGATTATGACCAAGTCTGGTGTAGAAAAAATTAGAAAGAATTTAGGTAAAGTGCCTTTATTTGATGCAACGTTGAAAAGTGTTCAAAAGCAAGTTGATGCCGAAATAGCGCTAGGTATTGATACGCCAATCCCAAAAGATTTTTCAGGTGGTTATACCCATCAAAGACATAAACAAAACTTTATTATTGCGCAAAAAGCAGGTGCTTTATATCAAATACTGCAAGATGATAAATACGCTACTTACATTAAAGATATGTTGTTTCAATACGAAGCTATGTATCAAGATTTACCCGCTCATCCACAAGAGCGTTCTTATGCGCGTGGTAAGCTTTTTTGGCAATGTCTGAATGACAGTAATTGGTTGGTTTACATGAGCCAAGCCTATGATGCTATCTACGATACTTTGTCAGAAGCAGAGCATAAACAATTACAAGACAACTTATTCCGTCCATTTGCAGATTACATTTCAACTGGAAATCCACAGTTCTATAATCGCATTCATAACCATAGTACATGGGGCAATGCAGCTGTTGGTATGATTGCACTTGTTATGGATGATGCAGAGTTATTAAAACGAGCATTATACGGTATTGAAGATGATGGCTTAGATTTTGGTCTTAAAGACAACGATGGTGGTTTCATTAAAGTTAAAGGCCAAAAAGCAGGCTTCTTAGCTAACCTTGAAGACCCTTTCTCGCCAGAAGGTTACTTTACTGAAGGTCCATATTACCAACGTTATGCAATGTACCCATTCTTAATTTTTGGCATTGGAATGGAAAACGTAAAACCTGACATGAAAGTGTTCCAGCATAAAGATAACGTATTATTAAAAGGTGTAGACGCATTACTTAACCTATCAGATGCTGATGGTGAATTTTTCCCATTAAATGATGGTCAAAAAGGTATGTCTTATTATACGCCATCATTAGTTACAGCGGTTGATATTGCCTATCATTACGGTAAGCAAGATCCAAAATTACTGGGTATAGTTGAAAAGCAAGGTTCTGTTTTATTAAATGAAGCGGGTCTTGAGGCTGCTATTGGTGTTCGTGAAGGAAAGGGTAAGCCTTTCGTTAAAAAATCAGTTAATTATTCTGACGGACATGATGGTAAGCAAGGTGGTGTTGGTATTTTAAGATACGGCAACGAAGATTTAACATTAGTTTTTAAATATGCTGCTCATGGTTTAAGTCATGGACATTACGATAAACTTTCGTACTCTTTATATGCGAATGGCGATGAAGTACTACAAGATTATGGCTTATCGCGCTTTGTAAATATTGGTCAAAAAGGTGGTGGTAACTACCTTAAAGAAAACAAAACTTGGGCAAAACAAACCGTTGCGCATAATACGCTTACTATCAACGAAAAATCACATTTCAATGGTGATTACGAAACGGGAAGTAAATACCATTCAGATCTTTATGTTTTTGATTCATCAAATCCTAATGTTCAAGTGGTAAGTGCTACAGAAGCTAATGCGTATCCTGGTACGAAAATGCATAGAACAATGGCGATGATCAAGCTTGAAGCTTTTGAAAAGCCTTTTGTTTTAGACATTATGAAAGTTAACTCTGATTCTAAAAACCAATATGATTTCCCTTTTTACTACATGGGTCAAATGATTAAAGCTAACTTTGAGTATGATTCACCTAAAAGCTTGAGCCCTTTAGGTGCATCAGATGGTTATCAGCATTTATATCTTGAAGGTAAAGGCCAAGCAGCAGCTAGTACTACTCAGTTTTCATGGTTAGGCGATGGCAGATTTTACACGTTAACAACTGCAACAGACTCTAATGATGAAATATTGTTAACACGATTAGGCGCAAATGATCCTAACTTTAACCTTCGCAGAGACGCAGCGTTAATGTTACGTAGAAAAGATACTAAAGATACTACTTTTGCTTCAGTAATTGAGCCTCATGGGTCTTATGATCCTGTATCTGAATTTTCAGGAAATTCTAATAGCAGTATTTCTGAACTGAAAGTTGTACACGATGATGCAAAATATACAGCTGTTTTAATTAAAGATGTAAAAGGCAATGAAAGTGTATTCATCTTAGCGAATACCAATGCTTCAACGTCTAAAAAACATAAGTTGAAAGTAAACGGCAAAGTATATAAATGGACTGGAGCTTACTACTTAACGGGTAGCTAGGCTTTGTTCTAAAGGGGTTGTCCCCGCTGTTTATTGGAATAAATAAGAGGGTTGCTACTTATGTGGCAATCCTCTTTTTAACTACAGGATGTTAGCTTTTTATTGAGGTTAACAACAATAATGGAGTTTAAATGACTAACTTGAAAAATAAACTAGTGCCTTGCGGCATAGTAATACTGGGTGCTTTAGCTTTATCGGCATGTAATACAACAAATGATGTTACTGAAAAACGTGCCACGGTGCCTGCTGATAAATTCGATCTGAGTAAATGGAAAATCACTATTCCTACCGATATTAATAACGACGGGAAAGTAGATGAAATTAGCGTAAAAGAGATTCAAAGCTACCAACATTCTGATTACTTCTTCTTAGATGATGAAGGCAATATGGTGTTTGCTGTGCCAAACAAAGCTTTTACTACACCTAATTCAAGTAATACTCGTAGTGAGCTTCATCAACTATTGGGTAAAGAAGGTGTTGCAGCATACGATTACTCAAATAACTTTGCCTTAAAAGCACACACAAAAACTGACGAGTTCGCGCAAGTAGGTGGAAACTTACAGGCTACTCTTAAAGTTAACCATGTAGCGAAACGTGCTAAATACCCTGAAAAACCACCTGCATTCTCGGTAGTTGTTGGACAAATTCATGCAGGTAAAAGTAAAGCGTTAGTTGCTGAAGGTGAAGGGTACGGTTGGGGCAACGAACCCTTAAAAATTTACTACAAGAAATTACCAGGTAATGAATATGGTTCTGTATTTTGGAATTACGAACGTAACCTAGAGAAAGAAAATCCAAACAGACAAGATATAAGCTATGTTGTTTGGGGTAAACCATGGACTTCAGGTGTAGAGCCAGGTGAACAAGGTATTGCGCTTAATGAAGCTTTTAGCTACGAAGTTAATGTGTACGAGAACACTATGTATTTAACTTTTAGCAATGAACGTAATGGTAAGGTTAACTTTAAAATTAATTTAGCTGATAACCTTGATGCAAATGGCAACGTTGATAAGCTTGATCATCCACATGGCTATACTGGTGATTTACACTTCTTTAAAGCGGGTGCATATAACCAATGTAGTACTAAAGATGCTCCTGGCATCTGGTACGCTAATTGTGCAGGTTCTGGTGATTGGGCGACTGATAAAGCCAATGGCGATTATGCTCAAGTAACTTTTACGCGTTTAGTTACCGGTTTAGCTAAAATTCCTAAAAAATAAAATATGAAAAAATAACCTGAGCTTAGGTTATTTGTTTTGAAATTATTCTGTTTAGCGCAGACAAATAAAAAGGCTTTGTTGTAAAACAAAGCCTTTTTGATATTCAGTTAAATAATATTATCTAAATATTACCAGGGTAACATTCTAAAACCGTCATGCCTGATTCTGATAAATATTCAAAAGCTTTAACACCAGCAGGACAGAAGAAACGATCAAAACGCTTCAAGTTAACTACTTCATCACCCACTGTAAATGTACCTTCACCTTCAACCACAACACCATAAAAGAAGGCTTCTTCTTCACGTGCAAAGCTACCTTTTACTGATGCTCTTTTAATAGTGAAACAAGAAGTTTTGTCTGAACCTATTAATTCTTCAAGATTGTTACCTTGATCATCTGTAGAAATAACTTTAGGCGCACAACGGAACTCAGCATCAACAGTTTCTGGAGGTACAGGATCAAAATTGAATACGTCTAATGCAGTCTCAATACCTTTACCCATAAAGCGTGCTTGCTCAGGGATAACATAGCCACAACGTTCAAATTCAAACCTAACGGCTAGATCAGAAGGCTCCATAATTTCAAGCATAAGTATGCCTTCACCTAAAGCGTGAGGGCGACCACCTGGAATTAGAAATACATCACCTGTTTTTACAGGAATACGATCAAAACAGCTTTCAATAGAAGCTATATCTTGGGTTTCAATCCATTCTTTAAGTTGCTCACGATCAGGAGAACGTTGAAATCCTGCATAAATATATGGATCGCTAATATCTTCACGAGTTTCAATAATCACATAAGCTTCAGTTTTACCGCGTGGTAAACCTAGACGCTCTTGTGCAAATTCACGTGTTGGATGAGCTTGAAAATGTAAACGTGTTGAACTGTCTAAATATTTAACTAAAGGGATATCGTCCATAGAACGCTTACCTTCAGAATTTTCACCTAAAAAATAATCTTGATTTTTCTGTAGTAAATCACGAAAAGGCACTAACTGTCCGTCTTCGTCTTTTACCATAGCTAAACCTTCAGTGATATGTTCGCGACCTATATTACGAGCTTCTACGGTTGATCCAATCCAGTCCTCAGGGAAGCTTGAGTCTTGAGGTGTTTCTTTCCCTTCAATCATATCGAGCAATTTACCGCCCTGATAGGTTCGCCAAACACGGTTAGCGGAGAACTTGATAATTTGATTCATAGTTAGTATTCCAGTTTTCAGGTTAAAATTCTTAAAGCGCTTGTAGCGTGGACATTATGCCACTGTAGCTCATATAGCTCATCACTAAAGAGAAGATGAAAATCAGAGCCAATAAAATATTGGTTATATTCGAGAATTTATATTCACCCATCAGCGACTTTTTATTACCCATATAAGAAATACAAGCAACAGTCGCAGGTAATAGTAAAGCCCCAAACGCTTGAGAGCTCACCATTATAGCAATAGGTTTCGCATTGAAAATTGGTACGATTAAACCTAATGAAGATATAACTAAAGCAATAATTCGGTAGCTTGGTCTTTTTAAATTAGGTTTACGTTGATGAAAGTCATCTAAAAGCCAAGGTAATAATGCAACATTAGGAAACTGCGAAGATACACCTGCAGCAATTAAACCAATAGTGAATATTGCTACCGCAGCAGCACCAGCTAAAGGCTCTAATAAATAAATCATTTGAGTTACGTTAGTGAGTGTAATGCCTTGAATAAACAAAGAGCCTGCAGCTGCAGCCATAATTGACGTGCTAACAATAAACATTAAAAATGCTGAAAACAACGCGTCTCTATTTTGCGTTTTTAAGTCAGCCATTGTCCAGCCAGCTTCTTTAACTAAGATAGTACGTAATATAAATAGCCCTGAAAATACTGTCGTACCAACCATTGACGCTATTACAAGGAATGCATTCTTGTCAGAACCTGTGTCTGGCACATTAGGTACCATACCATTTAAAATTTCCATCGCGGGAGGCATTAAAATAATAAAGTTAATTAAAAAACAGACCGACATAATCGCGACAAATATTGCTAATACTTTTTCAAAAACTTCAGTTTTACCTATTAGAAAAATGACATACACAAAGGTAATAAAAAATATCGCAAAATAGAGTGAGGATATACCACCATCAATAAAGTTTTTCGACCATTCATAACATACGTCAGCCAAAATCCCCATTACACCTATAACACTGCCACATACTTGCGTCGTTAAGGAGACAATAAAGAATAAACTGACAGCAGGATGAATATGTTTTTTGAAAGATTGCAATGCGGTCAAACCAGTTACTAGCGTGAATTTACCAAAGAGATGAATGAGGAAATAGGTTATCGCGCAAGATATAAATATCGTCCACAATAAAGACATTCCGTAATCTGCACCGGCTTTAGCCATAGCCGTAACGCTACCTGTCCCTACAGTAAAACCAAATAAGAATATCCCCGGAAGTAGTGATTTGAAGAATGTCTTCATGTTACTCATGCTGCTGTTTTTATTCATTTATTTTTCGCCTAAAACGGTTTTTTTAAAAGTTAGAGAATTAAATGCTTCTTATATTATAAGAAGCTAACTCACTCGAAGCTGAGGCTTTCAAATTATTATTGTATCGATAGTAACCTGTGGGTTAAACACCTGTCAATGTTAAGCCCTTAGCTGAGTTATATTGATGGTAGTGTAGATAAACTGGTTTATTAAAAATTCATAAATATTAATTGGTAGTGCCAATTGTACGTGTTTATATTTTGATGTTTAATATCAAGTATTGATGCTATTTTCACTTGAGTTATTATTGAGGAAACATTTCTTATCAGATAATTAGCGAGTATGAATTAGCTTACGTGCGTTCAAGTGAAATTGGTTTATAATGAAGCACTTGCTGTTATTTACTTAGGGATGGGCGTCTGTTGATTAGACAGGCATATTAAAACGTATGAAATTAAAAATATATCAGATTGATGCGTTCGCATCTAAAGTTTTTGAAGGTAATCCTGCGGCTGTTTGCCCATTAACTCAATGGTTAGATGACGATGTACTGCAAAAAATAGCAGAAGAAAATAACCTCTCTGAAACTGCATTTTTTGTGATCTCTGAAGGTAGTATTCGTTTACGTTGGTTTACGCCAATGGAAGAAGTCGATTTATGTGGTCATGCAACGTTAGCCGCAGCTTTCGTACTTTATGAATACCTTGATTATACTAAACCAGAAGTAAATTTTGTCACTAAAAGTGGTGAGCTTATTGTGAGTAAAAATGAACAAGGTTTTAGTATGGACTTTCCTGCATCAATGCCAAGTATCATTGAGCCTCCGCAAGCTTTACTTGCTGGCTTAGGTTTAAACATAAATACAACTGATGACGTTTTACCTGCAAAAATTATGGCAGCATTCGATTACGTTGTTGTGCTAAATAACGAAGCGGAAGTACGTGCACTTAAGCCTGATTTTTCAAAATGGTTAGCACTTGATTTACGCGGCGTGGTTGTTACCGCTGTTGCTGATGATAATGCTGTAGATTTTGTTAGCCGAAGCTTTTTCCCTAAATTACGAGTAAACGAAGATCCTGTTACAGGCTCTGCTCACTGTGAATTAGCCCCTTATTGGCATAAGGCTTTCGCTGGATCACGTTCTATAACGTCTATAACGCATTCTGTATCTGAAGTATTAACAGGCTTACAGGTATCTAAAAGAAGCGGCACTGTTTTATGTGAAGTTAAAGGCGATAGAGTAATTTTAACGGGGCAAGCAGTCAGTTATATGACAGGCGAAATAACGATTTAAGCTCACGTTTTAAGGTAATAAGGCAAGAGAAAGCAGATTTAAAAATGCTTTCTATTATTCTCTATAAATCATCAAGAGAATAATAGAAGCAATCACTTCATAACATTGAACAGCGACTTAATAAAAGTGCTGTGCCAGCATTATAGTTACAGCATAGCCAAAAACATAAGCGGCGAATAAAGCAGGGATGTACTTAGAGTAAGACATGAAAGTAATTTCTTTCATTTTACTCATAGCAATAATACCTGCTGATGAACCTATAACAAGTAATGACCCACCTACACCTACAGCATATGTTAGTCCTAACCATTGTGGTGTGGTTAACGCTGGATCAGCTTTTAATAAAGCTGCCGTTAAAGGCACATTATCAAGTAAGGCTGAACCTATACCCGCTAAAAAGCTTGAAACATTTGGATCGAATTTGTTGTAAATTTCAGTAATTAATTCTAAAACGCCAACTTCTTTTAGCATGCCTACAATTAACAAAATGCCTAAAAAGAATAGTAAAGTGTCGTATTCTATTTTACGTACATAATCTAATATCAAAGTCTCTTCAGTATCTGTTTTGTAAGTTCTTCCCACTAAAAACATAATAGAAAGACCTGACAAGAAAGTTAACACTGGCGGGATTTGAAATAGGATATTAAACACCATAGTTAATACGATAGTGCTAAAGAATATTGCAGCAATAACAATATCTATTCTGTCATAGCTTTGTTCTGACGGTGTTATATTCGCTTGTCCTTTAGTACCAAAAGACAAAATAATCGCTAAAAAGAAAACACTCGCAACAGCAGGAATAAGTAACATCAACAACTCAGATATCTTCACGTGACCATCTAAAAATATCATTAGTGTGGTTACATCACCTGTGATCAAAGACACACCACCAGAGTTAACAGCGAAAATAGTTAACACAGCCATTTTAAGCTTAGTTTTCTTATCTAAATCAAAAGATTGTAATAAGGTTAAAGTTACTAGTGTTGCGGTAACGTTGTCACATATAGCTGACAAAACTAATGAGAATAACGCAACTAATAACATAAGCCTGCGTTTAGAAAGCTTAGCGGGGAAAAGCTTTTGTACCGCAACCTGAATAACGCCTTTAGCGTTTAAGTAAGCAACAAAAGTCATTGTCGACATTAAAAACAACCATAATACGGCGATTTCTAAGAGGTTTTCTTCTAGGTGATGGTTCAGTATGGAATGTTGTTCAGGCTGTGCATGTATAAATAATGCAACCCATGAAATACATCCAAAAAATAGAGTGGTTTTAGCTTTATTAATATGTGTTATTTCTTCAAAAATAATACTTAATAAAGCAAGAACAGCAAAAGAAATTAGAAGGTATTGAAACATGATATTTAACTCGGTATTAACTAAAATTTAGCAGGCTAGAATGATCCCGCCTAACAGAGGGCGCAATTAGACCATGTATGTTAATTTATGCTAAATAATTTTTAGAATGATTATAATAAGTAAATCATATATAGAGAGTTAAGTTGCGGAGGAAACTTGTTGAGAGTAAATTTCGTGTTAATGAAATTATTTCGTAATGAATTAAAGTTAATTCAAATCAGTTGCTTATACGAATTGTAAACTAAGGGTATTTGCCAAATTAAAAAGCCTTCAAATAACTATAATTATCCAAAGGCTTTTAATATTAAATTGTAAGAAAATTAGTAGTAAGTATCTTCTCGGTTATGAGCCTGTGGATCTTCGATTAATTCGTCGAATTCAACTTCAAAACTGTTACTTTCGTTACAGTCTGCCATATAAATTCTTCGAGTTGAGCCATCAATTGAGGTAACCGTTCCGCTACCTTTTTTGCTGCCACATTTCATTCCTACATGAATATCATCAAATTGCATCATTTCCCCTTAGCTTAACTATGAATAGTAAGGCGTACAAACTAGATTGAGTTATAATTGTAGTACAATCTTACAACAATGCACGTCTGATTTTTAATCAACGAACAATCATTATAGGGAGAGAAGTTTTTATATCTAGTCTTTTTTACGGGTTAAACTCAATACCTAATATTGTCTCTTTGCTAGCCCCTGTTACTGCTGGAATGTTACCTGGAATTTTTTTATCAAAGGCATAAGCAAACCAAGCGAAAGCCGATGCTTCTAACGCATCGCTATTAATGTTAATTGTATCGCTACTTGTGACATTAAAGTTATTAAGCTTATGTTTTATAAGATTAAAAAGGTGGGTGTTTAAGGTACCGCCGCCGCAAAGATATACGTTGGCTTTCGTACTTAAAACATTGATCTGATCGCTAATTGTTTGTGCTGTTAATTCAGTCAATGTGGCTTGAATATCTTCAATCTTTAGATCAGCTTGTTGAAGGTCTTTTGCTGAAGCGTTGATAAACTGAGTTATATTTTTGTTTACCCAATCAAGATTAAAATATTCTCTGCCTGTGCTTTTAGGTGCTGGTAACTTGATATAAGGATCATTGAGGAAATTTTTTAAAAGGGCTGCATTCGTAGTACCCGATTGCGCCCATTCGCCATTACTATCAAACCTGCCTTGCTTATGTGTTTTATACCAATCATCGATAAGTGCATTTCCAGGACCTGTATCAAAACCTAATATCGACTTTTTAGTGTCTACAGGTAGGTAAGTCACGTTAGCAATACCACCAATATTTACAACAAATACGTCTTGAAATTCGTTTGGAAATAAAGCCTTATGAAAAGCAGGAACTAATGGAGCTCCTTGGCCGCCTAGCACCATATCTTTAGTTCTAAAGTCACCAATAACTCTAATACCCGTTAAAGTGGCTAAAGTTTGATTACAAGTGATCTGCAGCGTAAATGGGGCAGTTATGTCAGCTGTTATTGTTGGTCTGTGACGGATGGTTTGTCCATGATTACCAATAGCGATAATTTGCTTTCTATCGATTTTTTCTTGGGAAATAAAAGCTTCAATAGCTTCAGCAAACTGTTTTGCTAATAAAATATCTAAGGCAAATGCTTTATCTATTTCATTCATGGCAGGTTGATAAAGCTGAGTTATTTGTTGATAGGTAGTTTCGTCGTAGGTTTGGTAGTAGCTCGCAATAAGTTCAGGCGTATTCGATGAAAAATCAACAAGTGCTAAATCTATACCATCAGCACTTGTTCCTGACATGATCCCAATATAAAACTGATTGTTAATTGTGGTCATTACTTATTTAATTGTTCTTCTTGCATGCTCAGCATAACTTGATGAGAACCCGCTAGTTCAGCTAAACGTTGCTCAGCTAAAATAGCAAATTCTGCTTTGTCTTTTTTAGCTAAAGGATTCGCATTAGGTAATTTTACGGTTCTAGGATTACGGTGTACACCGTTAAGTAAAAACTCATAATGTAAATGCGGTGCTTCAGACATACCTGTTGAACCCACATAACCAATAACGTCACCTTGTTTTACACGTTGGCCTTTTTTAACTTTACGTTTTGAAAAATGTAGGTACTTAGTGACAATGTCATTACCGTGTTGAATAAATACATAGTTACCGTTGTATTTGTTATACGCTGACTGAATAACTTTACCATTACCTGCTGCTACAACTGGCGTACCTGTTTTAGCACGATAGTCAGTACCGTTATGTGCTTTCCATCTTTTTTGTATTGGATGAAAACGTTTAGGCTTGAAATTAGAACTAATATATCTAAAGCTCACAGGTGCACGTAAAAAGGCTTTACGCATACTCTTTCCTGTCGCTGAGTAATATTCACCATCGCTAAAGCGTATAGCTTGGAAAGGTTCGTTTTGGTTAATAAATTCAGCAGCTAATATTTTACCAGCACCAATAAATTCACCATCAATGTATTTGTTTTCAAAAACAACATGAAAGCTGTCGCCTGATCTAATGTCTAATGCAAAATCAATATCCCAACCAAAAATATTGGCTAAGTTAATGATTTGAGAATCATCTAAACCTGCAGCAATACCAGCGCTCCAGAAGTTTGATTTGATCGTACCGTGAGCTGTTGTTTCTCTAATTTCTACTGTTTTAGTTTCTACATGTGACTCGTAATGATCTGCATTCCAGTTTACATATAAAGTATCTGTTTTATTCAGTGGGTAGTTGAGGGCAACTAATTTACCGCTATCATCTTTTGCTATATGAAGTTGATCGCCAATATTAATTTTTTGTAATAACTTTGAATCTTTACCTTTAGCGATACTCAACTCGTGAGTTGTGCGTGGGCTGTAACCTAAACGCTTGAGGATTTTTGCTAAAGAGTCACCACTTTTTACTTTAGCTGTTTCCCATTCATAGTTTTCAGAAATATCAATTTCGTCTTCAATAATCTCATCGATTGCTGCAGTTTCATTTGCAACACTAGTTTGAACTGAAGGTGTTTGCTTTTCGTTAGATGCAGACTTTTCATCTTTCACTAAAGAAGACGAATTTTGAGGAACAGATAATTTATATCTTTTACCAACTTCTAGCGCAGTATCTTGTGTTTGACGACCTGCAGTAGCCTTTTCAGAAGGCAAAATAAGCAAAAGCACAAATATAATAGTACAAATACTAATTATAATTTTATGTTGCTTTGGCAGCTCTAGAAAGTAATTATGTATATTATTCAATCGTTTAACTTCTATTGTCTAAATTTTACGGAAAGGCGAATGAGTAACTATAACAAAAAAAAACAAATACAACAGCTATAGGGTTTTATCCTGAGCAAAAAGTGCAGTAGAATTCGTATATAAAATATGAAAAATTATCCCTATTGGAGCCATGAATGACCGACGTCAGCCAAGCGTTTGAAGAAATTAAACGCGGTGCAGAAGAGATCTTGTTAGAAGATGAGTTACTTGCAAAGTTAAAAAAAGGTAAGCCATTAAAAATAAAAGCTGGTTTTGATCCTACCGCTCCCGACTTGCACTTTGGACATACAGTGCTTATAAATAAGTTACGTCAGTTTCAACAGTTAGGTCATGAAGTTATATTTCTTATTGGTGATTTTACTGGAATGATCGGTGATCCAACGGGGAAAAATGTTACACGTAAGCCGTTAACTAAAGAAGATGTATTAGCCAACGCTGAAACGTATAAAGAACAAGTATTTAAAATTTTAGATCCCGCTAAAACTACAGTAGCTTTTAACTCTACTTGGATGGACCAATTAGGCGCTGCGGGTATGTTAAAACTTGCTTCTCGCCAAACGGTTGCTCGTATGATGGAGCGTGACGACTTTAAAAAGCGTTATGCTGGTGGTCAAGCGATTGCTATCCACGAATTTATGTATCCACTTGTTCAAGGTTGGGATTCAGTTGCTTTAGAAGCTGATGTTGAGTTAGGCGGAACAGATCAAAAATTCAATCTATTAATGGGTCGTGAATTACAGAAGTCTGAAGGGCAACGTCCTCAAACTGTATTAATGATGCCATTGTTAGAAGGTTTAGATGGCGTGCAAAAAATGTCTAAATCATTAAACAACTATATTGGTATTACAGATAGCCCAACAGAAATGTTTGGTAAAATGATGTCGATTTCAGATGTATTAATGTGGCGTTATTTTGAATTGTTAAGCTTTAAGCCGATTGCTGAAATTGAAGCTTACAAAACAGATATTGAGAATGGTGCTAACCCTCGCGATGTTAAAATTAACTTAGCGAAAGAGTTAATTACACGTTTTCATGATGCAGCTGCAGCTGAAGCGGCTCATCAAGAATTTATTAACCGTTTTCAAAAAGGTGCTATGCCTGACGAAATTCCTGAAGTTGATGTAAATTCAGAAGATGGCACTATCGCTATTGCTAACTTGTTTAAAGATGCTGGTTTAGTAGCAAGTACTTCTGAAGCGATGCGTATGATAAAGCAGGGCGCTGCAAAACTTGATGGTGAGAAGATTGTTGATAATAAACTCTCTATTGAAGCAGGAACAACAGCTGTTTTCCAAATTGGTAAACGTAAGTTTGCTAAAGTTACAGTGAAATAAACTTAGCTTTATCTTTCAATGTTTACTTTTATTAAGCCAGTAATGATTACTGGCTTTTTTATTTTTTTTTTTTACTGATATTAAATTAACCTGAAAACTGGATAGGCAATTATGCCTAATATTGTTATTTAACCGTCTATCTGCGTTGCCTGCATGGATGCAGGTACTTAGTTTTTATCGGGAATAAAAAAACTGTGATTTTATTACTAATAGCCAGCTATTAGTACATAAAACCGTCTTGTTATACGGGCTAAATCCAAACATTAGGAGAAAAGTAAATGATATTTTTTAGTGAAATCATATCGTCTTATTTTTAAGTTATATGAATCAATGAATTACAAAATTCATTATCCAGAGTTCAGGTTAAATTATCTATTGTCGAAACAAGGTTGAAAATGTTCGACTTAGTTCGAGCGTTTTTCTTCACCCGTATAAAAAATCATATTATGAAACGTGGCTGGTTTATCTGAAAGGTTACGATAACCATGTTCTACATCGGCTTTAAACTTAACAAACTCACCTTGTTTTAAATGATGCCATTGGTTGTTGATGAAATATTCCATTTCTCCATCAATTACAATCAGGTGCTCTATCACGCCTTTGCTATGAGGTACCGATATATGTTGATGCGCAGGCTCTAAGGTTAATAACAATATTTCACTTTTTGTTGCAGGATCAAAAGAAAATAAAGTAGAAACGGCGATGCTTTTTTCTGTAATGAGTTTTTTAGGCTCTATGTTATTACTTTCTAATTCACCAAAGAAATAGGTTAAAGGTAGTTGAAAGCCATTAGCTATTTCCCATAACTTACTCACGGTAGGACTAGATTCCCCGCGCTCTATTTGACCTAACATCGCTTTAGAAACGCCTGTTTGTTTGCTCGTAGCATCTAAACTCCAGCCTTTTTTACTTCTTGCTGACTTTAATTGAAGGCCGATAATGTTATGAGAAAGGTTAATACTAATTCTCCTTGTGCGTTATTGCGCACAATGTTATATATAATGATTATTAGATAAAAATGTTATTCGAGCGTACGTTAAAACATACAAGCGCTTTATTATGGGAGTCTGGTCTTTGTTAGTCAATCGAGTATTAAACGCTACCCTTGCTGGTTTTGTTGCTGTTTTAATTGGTTTTACGAGCTCTATTGCACTTATCTATCAAATGGTTATTAACTTTGGTGGTGACTCAGGTCTTGCCGCGAGTTGGCTCTTAGTTTTAGGTTTATCTCTGGGTGTTAGCAGCATTACTTTGTCTTTACTTTATCGTATTCCTATTTTAGTGGCTTGGTCGACTCCTGGTGCTGCATTATTAATTGGTAATGCTCAAGGTTTAAGTCTTAATGAGGCGGTCGCTGGGTTTATCTTTTCTGCAACGCTTATTTTCTTTTGTGGCATTACGGGCTGGTTTGAAAAACTAATGAATAAAATTCCCTTTCAACTAGCGACAGCTATGTTAGCTGGGGTATTAGTTAATTTTGGAATAGATGTGTTTGATCAAATGAATACACAGCCCTTACTTATAATTGTTATGTTTGTTGTTTACCTTGTGAGTAAACGTTTTTTACCAAAATATACGATGTTGTTTGTATTAACTGCGGGTGTGATCGTTGCCCAAAAAACGGGATTGATTCTTCCTAATGAAGCTGAATTTACTTTTGTTGGCTTCGAATATGTAGTTCCACACTTCACTATGCAAAGTGTGCTTGGTGTTGGTATTCCTCTTTTTATTGTAACAATAGCGGCACAAAATCTTCCTGGAATTGCCGTATTAAAAGCACATGGCTATCAAGCACCTATATCAAAGGTACTTAGCTTTACGGGATTGGCAAATATAGTTGCAGCACCTTTTGGCGGATATTCATTAAATTTAGCCGCGATAACCGCTGCTTTGTGTATGACTGAAGATGTTGATAAAGATCCTGGGAAACGTTATTGGGCAGCTATTGCTGGTGGCGTTTTTTATATTCTGATGGGGATCTTTGCGGGATATTTAATCGGTGTATTTTCTACATTCCCTGCAGCATTAATTTTTTCGCTGGCAGGTATCGCTTTGTTCAGCACAATAACGAATAGCATTAAACAGTCGCTGTCTGATGATAATTACCTTGAAGCTTCAATGATCACCTTTCTCGTCACGGCGTCTGAGTTAAGCATGTTAGGAATTAGCTCTGTATTGTGGGGATTGATCGCAGGAATATTTACTTTATTTATAATGAATGTATTCCGTCGATAAGTAAGGGGCTTAATAATGTATAAATGGTTAATAAGTTCTGTCTAGCTCAGTGTATTGCGGGGGTTGATTGCAGGAATATTTACTTTATTTATAATGAATGTATTCCGTCGATAAGTAAGGGGCATAATAATGTATAAATGGTTAACAAGTTCTATCTAGCTCAGTGTATTGCGGGGGATTGATTGCAGGAATATTTACTTTATTTATAATGAATGTATTCCGTCGATAAGTAAGGGGCTTAATAATGTATAAATGGTTAACAATTATGGGTATTGTTTGCTTTGGTTTTGTAGTTGTATTACTGAGTTTAGGTTATGCACTTAAAGAAAATGAAGCGGCAACAACAGTTCTCAAAAATAAGTTAGATCAACAAAGAATTAACGCCACAGATCAAAACTCACCAACAGCTAAGTTAACTTTAGTTGATAAAGACCAAATAAATTTAGATAAGTTAACGCGCTATAAAAACATTATCGTTAAAAATATCACCTGCGTTAATTCAAAGCAGTGTGTACTTATCGATACTAAAGAAGTTGGATTAAATTGTGTTGTGGCTGTAAATACTATTGGTGCTTCTTTATTAATGAAAGAATTAAGAAAAGACTTTAAAGGTAAATCCATTCCACAAAACAAATGTGATGTTCAATCTAAGAATTTAACGCAAATTTGTGCACAGAATATGTGTCAGGTAGAAGCACTTTTATCAGTTAAGTAGCATTAAGCTGATTGCTTATCGAGTCAGTTAGTCGCACTTGATTACATTTTTAGTGTGTAAACTACTCACTAAGTCATCTCTATTTGAGTTAAGCTATTTTTTATAAAGTATTCTTAAATACTTTTTATAGTTCTAGATTTGATTATAGAGTGAGTATTTACACGTTATCACAACTCGTAATAACGTTACTGTAAAGTTACCTGAATACCAACAGACCCTAGCGGAGGCAACATGAGAATATTAAGAGCATCTTTAATACCATTATTTCTACTTACTACCGTGGGAAGTGCAGTAGCGGGTGAGTCTGAAGTCACTTGGACAGACCCTGATAAATATACTGATGTACGTTCGGGTAATGAAAACAGAAAACACTTTAAAGAAAGAATATTTAAAAGCTTTGAAAAGCACTTTGCCAAATTAAGTCAAAAGCTGCCTGAAGGGAAAACACTTAAAATTAATGTAACTAATGTCGATTTAGCTGGCGACGTACGATTTTCTAGCATGCAACAAATTCGTATTGTTAAAGATATATATATTCCACGTTTAGAATTCAGTTACGAATTAGTCAATGCTGATAAAAGCTTAGCGGCTTCAGGTGAAGTGGATTTAAAAGATATGGGTTTTATGACTTCATCCTCGGCATATAAATCAAGCAGTGATCTTTATTATGAAAAACGTATGATAAATAAATGGTTTAAGAATAACTTCATACCAGACAAGATAGACTAAAGCGTTAAGTCTATTTTTATACCACTTTTTGAGGTGTAAAAATGTGAAGAGTCACCTTATTACAAATTACGTTTATCTTTTTGACGATATTTTTCTTACTGAATATGTTATTTCAATGTGAAAAATATTGTTAAGCTATTAATATTAATAAAGAACCTGTCACTATTCCTACCAAAACACCTTAATCGAGCGTTTTAAAGCTTATTCCATAATAAAGAAACCACTGAAAAATTCTGTTACGATTGTCTTAACTAATAGATTTTAGATTTCGTAAAAATGCATAAAATTCTTCTCGGAATTATTCTTATCTGCAGCATAGTAACGCCTGCTTTTTCTTCGGATAAAGTCGTGTTACAGCTTAAGTGGGAGCATGAATTCCAATTTGCAGGGTATTATGCGGCATTGTGGCAAGGCTATTATAAAGATGCTGGTATAGAGCTAGAGATAAAGCCTTTAAGTCGACCTGATGGATCATTTGTTTCTGCGGTGGGTGAAATACAAAACGGTAATGCTGATTTTGCTATAGGTGGAGTGAATATTCTAACAGCAAAAGATTATGGTTTAGATGTAGTGGTTTTATCTTCTATATTTCAACGAAGCCAATATGCTGCATATTCACTTTCTGATACACCAATAGAGAACCTTTCACAATTATCTAAATTACGTATTGGAGCTACATCTGTTAGTTCAGGTCGCGCCGAAATTGAAGCGTTATTCATGGCTCATGGCTATGACCTTAATAAAATTGAGTTTGTCACTACTTCAGATCCAATTGATGCTTTACTTAATAATGAAGCTGATGCTGTATTTAGCTATGACGTATATGTAGCTTATAAAGCAAAAAAAATAGGAATAACACTTAATAAACTAGATCCAATAGATTTTGGTGCGAATTTCTACGGTGATACTTTATTTACATCCTTACAATTAACCCAAAGAGATCCTGAACTTGTAGCTAATTTTATTTCTGCGTCTAAAAAGGGGTGGAAATATGCTTTAAACCACAAAAAAGAAATCGTTAATAGAATCGTTAATGACTTACCTCGCTATATTTACAAATACGAAGATCTTTATGACTACAATATGGGCTATGCAGAGATCGTTGATTCGTTAATAAACTATCCGGAACAATCTATTGGTGAAGTAAACCCAAACCGTTGGATTGCAATGAATGACAGCTTAAGAAAATTGGGTATAGTGAATTCACATTTAGTTGAAGAGGAATTCTTTTTTGACTCATTCAATCAAAGAACTAATTTATCTTTTAGTTTTATCTTATTCTTCATCTTAATTCTTCTTTTTATCGGCATGTATATTTCATGGAATAAGCGCAGCATTCTATTAGCTATAATATGCATTCTGTTGTTTTCATATGTTATTGATTTAAAAATTGTGAACATACTCAATAATGAACATGAACAACAGAAAAAACTTAATTTATACCGACAGTTAACGTCTGTTAGTGCAAAGCTTGATAGAGACTTACAAAAAAACCTATCTATGTTGAGTGGTTTTTCTGCTTATATCTCTGCTGAACCTAATTTAGATTACGATGATTTCCGCCATTATGCACAAGAAATCTTTAAAAAAGAGCCTATGCTTATCAACTTTTCTGCAGCAAAAGATTTAGTGGTTAACTATATTTATCCACTAAAGGGTAATGAAAGTGCGCTAGGATTAGATTATCGTGAAAATCTTGTTCAAAAAGATATGGTAATGCAAGTCGTTAATACCGGACAATTATTGGTTGCTGGGCCTATTCAATTGGTGCAAGGCGGTAATGCTTTTATTGGAAGAGCACCTATCTATACTGGTAATGGGGTCGAGCGTAAATTGTGGGGCATTATTTCTGCGCCACTAAATTCGGATATGTTATATCAACGTACTGGTATTCTCGCTACGACTAAGTATTTTAATTTAGCGATACGCAGCATTGATATTGAAGGTAAAAAAGGTGCAGTGTTCTTTGGTGAAGATGCTACCTTTGATGATCCTGATAATATTCAAGTAGCAATTAATGTTGGCGCTGGTACATGGCAGCTGGCTGCAACACCTCATAAAATCAATAGTAATACCGAAATTAATATTATCATTTTTAGAATGATTTTAATTCTGTCAACGTTGATTATATGTGTTTTTGCTGTGATTCGTATTAGGCAACAAAATGAGCAACTTAAACTTCAAGCAACTATTTTAACCAATCAAGAACTTCTAGAAAATGTAGGACAAGTTGCAAAAATTGGCGGATGGAAATTAGATAAAAATTTAAAATTTATTGATTGGTCTAAACAGTCATCACGTTTATTGGGTAAACCGTTATATTTTCGTCCATCTGCTTTAGATGACGTCTCTGACTTATTTGATGCTTCTTCATTTAATGAACTCAAAAACAACATAGTACAAGCTTTTCTTACCCATAAACACTTTGAGCTTGATTTAGAGTTAGTGTCTGATAAAGAAGTTAAAGACTGGCTTAGAGTTATTATGAATATCTCTGATAAAGGGCAAGAGGATTTAATTACTGGCACTATGCAAGATGTAACAGATAAAGTGCTGAGTGGAAAAATCATAGAGCATCAAGCCACCTACGATGCCTTAACTAATTTACCTAATCGAGTTTTATTCAATGATCGTTTAGAAAACGCGATGGAAATAGCAGCCAGAAAAAATAATAAAGTAGCTGTGCTTTTTATCGATTTAGATAGATTTAAAGATATTAATGATAATCACGGTCATCAAGTGGGCGACAAATTATTAGTTTCTGCTGCAAACAGAGTTAAACATAGTGTACGTGATTACGACACTGTATCGCGATTGAGTGGTGATGAGTTTGGGGTTATTATTTCAGACATTCATAAATTATCAGATGCTATACACATCAGCGATAAAATACATGAGGCTATGCAGAAGAGTTACGATATTGATGACAAGTTTTTATATTGTAGTGCAAGTATTGGTATTGCTATTTACCCTGAAGATGGTGTTGATGCGGCTTCATTAATTCAAAAAGCTGACCAAGCTATGTATGAAGTTAAAGGTAGTGGAAGAAATGGCTGCCAATTTTATACAAAAGAAATGCAAGTTAGATCGGAATATCGCCATAATCAACTTAACGATCTTATTGCAGTTGTTGATGCCAATAAAATTACACCTTACTTTCAACCTATTATTGATTTAAACACGAATATTGTTTGTAAGAGTGAATCATTAGCACGATGGCAAAAAGATGATGGAACATTTGTGCCTCCAGTAGAATTTATTGAATTGGCAGAAGAGTCAGGGTTAATTAATAAGATAGATTTAGCTATGTTGCAAAATTCGGCGCAACAGCTTATTTCAATTAACCAAAATGGTCATAATATTGGACTAGCAATTAATATTTCGCCTCGTATTTTCCATACCAAAGATAAAGCACTAGAAAGTTGGATGGTGTGTATTAAAGACCTAAGCCAAGAGTTAAATATCACGATTGAAATAACAGAAAGATTATTAACAAGCGACTCTGAAAAAGCCTTGGATGTTTTGAAAAAATTGAAAGAATATGGAGTCAAAATTGCGATAGACGATTTTGGTACGGGTTACTCGTCATTGAGCTATTTGATAAAATTCCCTGTAGATATTATCAAGATAGATCGAAGTTTTGTTGATGCTATAGGTAAAGACGCTTCAGTAGAAACATTAATTGAAACTATTTTATTAATGGCTAAAAAGTTGAGCTTGCGTGTTGTTGCTGAAGGCATAGAAACTCAAGAACAGCTAGATTTTTTAAAGGCACTTGAGTGTGATTATGGGCAAGGATATTTCTTAGGACGTCCAATGCCTGCAAATGATTTTTCCACTTTTGTTAAATAGGCTTAATAACACGGTAACGATTGGAGACTAGTGCGATAATCTAATATGAGTCTTTAGTAAACAGACTTCATTTCATAAGCGCTTATTGTTATGAAATGAAGTTAGACAGTAAAGCTTATTTATAACTCTGTTCAAAGTTACCTAATACGATAAACAACTGCTCAATCTTTTTTACAATGTTAACCAGTAACTTCTGATCTTGGTTTTTTTGCCATAAAATAAATTCATCAGCAACTTCTTCAACATACGGTTGAAAAGTATTGGCTGTACAATCAAAGCCTGCTTCTTTTGTAAATACTGCTTCAAAGCCTGCTTGCTTCTTTTCTCTTAAATCCGCTAGCGTCGCATCAGAGGCTAATGACTTTTTTAAAACTAATGAAATGTTATCGAGTAATTGTTGATTTACAGTGCTGGTCATGAATTTAAGCTCTTTGTTTTTTGATAGATATATATTATGCGTATTATGTCAAATTAATAGGGGTTTTGTTAGCTTCACCCGCAATTTCTCTTACTAATTTAGGCATTAAAAATCCAGGCAGAATAGCCATGGTTTCATTCACTATATTAATGGCTGTTTGTTCTTCCACTTCAAAATGCGCAACCCCTTGAGCTTTATCAAACATATGAAGGTAATAAGGTTGAATACCGCTATCAAATAGCTTTTCACTAAGTGCTGATAATATTTGCGCATCGTCATTAATGCCTTTAAGTAAAACACTTTGATTAAATAATGGAATACGAGCTGATATGAGAGGTGCAAGTGCATCATCGAGTTCAGTATTGATCTCATTTGGATGATTAATATGCAGTACTATTGTTGCTTTTAAACGACTACTTTTTAAAACGTTAACCAATGCTAGCGTGACACGTTGAGGAATAACAACAGGTAACCGAGTGTGAATTCGAAGACGTTTTATGTGGCTGATATTTTCAATTTGTTCGACTAACCAACGTAAATGTTCGTCATTTGCCATTAAAGGATCGCCGCCACTAAAAATAACTTCGTTGATTTCTGTATGCTCAGCAATATAAGTTAAGGCTTCTTGCCAATCCGCTTTACTTGGGCTGTTGTCTTGATAAGGAAAATGTCGTCTAAAGCAGTATCTACAATTAATCGCACAGCCCGCTTTTACAATCATAAGCACGCGGTGTTTGTATTTATGTAATAAACCTTTGGCAACGGTATCGTGCTCTTCTAACGGATCTGTTGAAAAGCCATCAGTCACTAAAAATTCATTATTTAACGGCATGACTTGTTTTAATAAAGGATCGTTTATGTCGCCTTTTATCATTTTATCAATAAAAGGTCGGGGCACTCTTACAGGAAATAACTGTCTTGCTTTGAAGTGTTGTAAGTACTTATTTGCATCAATTGAGACTAATTCGAGTAACTCTTTCGGGTCGGTTACAACATTTGCCAATTCTTTTTGCCAAGAAATGTGCATTTTATTGGCTATTTGGGTTATTATTTGCGGCATTAAAAATCTCAGTATTTATATAAGAGCACAATTATCATGGCTAATTTCAGTACAAACCAATTCAAAGCAGGTTTAAAAATCATGCTTGACGGTGAACCTTGTAACATTCTTGAAAACGAAAACGTTAAGCCTGGTAAAGGGCAAGCGTTCAATCGTGTAAAAATCCGTAAGCTTATTTCAGGAAAAGTTCTTGAAAAAACCTTTAAGTCTGGCGATTCAGTTGAAGGCGCAGACGTTATGGAAATAGAACTAGCTTACTTGTATGCTGACGGCGAATTCTGGCATTTTATGAATAATGAAACGTTTGAGCAAGTTGCTGCAGACGATAAAGCTGTAGCTGATGCAACAAAATGGTTAGTTGAAAGCGATGTTTGTACTATTACGCTATGGAATAACTCGCCTATTTCAGTAACACCACCTAACTTTGTAGAAATCGAAATCACAGAAACTGACCCCGGTTTGAAAGGTGATACTGCAGGAACAGGCGGCAAACCAGCAACATTATCTACTGGTGCAGTAATACGTGTACCTTTATTTGTGCAAATTGGCGAAGTTGTTAAAGTTGATACAAGAACTGGCGACTACGTTTCAAGAGCGTCTAAATAAAACTTTTATTACGCTCTTAAAAAGCTCACTTTTGTGAGCTTTTTTTATGTCTGCTTTTCTCTATCGTTATTTCTCTTCTATTCTTAACTTATACCAAGTGGATTAATTTATTGAGCAACTTAGAGCTACATTAGCAAGCTTAGAACAAGCAAAATTGATTAAACATAGTTATTCTATATTTTTTTAATTTTGTGATGTTATCAGTTTGCTAATGAGCTCCCAAAGGGCCAGAATTTAAAGGCTCATATGCCGCGTTATTGATTTTGACAAGGGAATAACCATTCTCTTCAATCAATGCCTTGCCTCTAAGCCTTTAAATTCTCGCTAAGTGAGCAATAAATTAATCCGTTTGGTATTACTATTGCTGACTAAATAACTTCTTTCTCACCATAGCTCGATATGCGCTTGGCGTTATTTTTAATGTTTGTTTAAACAAACGCGTTAAATTGGCTTGGTCTTGATAACCTATTTGAAAAGCCACTTCCTGAATAGATAAGTTACTCGACGACAATAATTCTTGTGCAGCTTCTAACCTCATTTTTTTCCAATATTCTAAAGGTGTATTACCTGTAGCGACTTTAAATCGACGTGCGAATGTTCTTTGACTAATGCTGAAGTCGTTGGCTAATTGGTTAATCGATAGCGTTGAAGATAAATTAGTACGCATCCAGAACTGAATTTGCGTTATAAGCTCATCAGGATGACGATCTACAGCACCTTCTAAGTAACGTTGCTCTTCATAAGGCTTTCTTATTTCATGTGAGAAATTACGCTCTACGTGTTGCGCTGCTTCTTCACCATAAGTTTGATGAATAATATGCACAACAATATCAGCCAAAGCATTCAAACTTGCTGCACAGTACATGCGTTCAGATTGTGTGATAAAAAAATCGGGCTTTAGTTTTACTCGAGGGTAAGCGCGTTTAAATTGCTCTACATAATGCCAATGAGTTGTCGCAGGGTGATTATCAAGCACGCCTGATTCGGCAATAAAACATACACCTGTTCCGCCACCAATTAATGTAGCTCCATCTAGCCAGCTTTTTTTCAGCCAAGAGATCATTTTTGGATATTTTTTTAACAAAGGTCTTGGGTTGCGCCATAAGCTAGGTATAAATATAAAGTCAGGTTTACTCGCAAGTCCAATAGAAAAGTCAGGCTGTAATTTAATTAATGCACGCGTAACGACAGGCGATAAATTTTCTCCAACCATTTCTATTGAAAGTTGCTTCGCGGCTTTATTTTTTCGTAAAGCAAAAGCTTCACCCGCACGTAACATTTCAACGGGTAAGCTAACGCTGGTTGATAGCATATGATCGTAAAGCATTAAGGCAACTTTAACTTTTTTAGACTTTCTAGGAGACATAAGTAAAAAATACCCAAGGTTAAATTTTATATGGCTATTATTGCATTATTTTTGACTTTATTTGTATGTTTGTTGTTTTCGTTTAACTATAGAATGCGGTTAATTAATTTTTTAGATCATTATTTTAAGGTTTTTTATGACTGCTTTACCTCTTATTGTTGGCATGGGTGGCGTTAATGCATCGGGTCGTTCTTCTTTTCATCAAGGCTTTCGTCGTATTGTTATAGATAAATTAAATGCAGAAGCACGACAAGAAACTTTTGTTGGTTTAGCTTCATTAATGAATTTAATAAAAATTGAAGATGGCAGTTTAGTTGATTTAGAAGGTAATGCTGTAGCTAAGCAAGATGTTGAGAAACTTTTTGGAGAGCAAATATTAGCAGGTACTTTGATCAGAAAGATTGAAAAAAATCACTTTGATCCAGACGCTACTCACGCACATCAAAAAATTACTATGCAGCAAGCAGATAATGCAATTTGCTTTGAAATGCGTAAAAGAGATTTACCTGCGCCTTTACCTGCAACATGGAAAGTTACTGAATTAGAAGATAAACAAGTACGTGTTGAGATTGAAGGCGAGTTAGAAGTTAAACACGATACCTTTCGCAATAATCCAATTAAAGCGGCTGGCCAACTCCCTACAGGTTTCGAACCTGCTAATTTGTACAATAGCCGTTACCAGCCACGTGGTTTACAAACCACTATTTTTGGCGCGTCAGATGCTATTCATTCAACAGGTTTTTCGTGGGATGAAATTATTGCCAAAATAAGTCCTGATTTAGTGGGTACTTATTCAAGTTCGGGTTTTGGTCAAATGCAAGCTGAAGGTTTAGGCGGCATGATGAAAAACCGTTTAAATGGTGAACGTGTTAGTACTAAGAATTTAGCTCTTGGCTTAAACAGTATGTCGTCTGATTTTATCAACGCTTACGTAACGGGCAGTGTTGGTACTACTTCTACAGTGACAGGTGCTTGTGCAAGTTTCTTATATAACTTACGTAACGCTATTCAAGATATGAAAGCAGGGCGTATTCGTGTCGCTATTGTTGGTAGTAGCGAAAGTCCAATCACACCTGAAATTATTGAAGGTTTTGGTAACATGAGTGCCTTAGCTAATGAAGAAGGTTTGAAAAAACTTGATGGCATTACTGAAGGCGAAGCTGATCACCGTCGTACAAGTCGCCCATTCGGACAAAACTGTGGTTTTACTATAGGTGAAGCAGCACACTTTTTTGTATTGATGGATGATGATTTAGCGATTGAATTAGGTGCTAAGCCATTAGGTTCAGTTGCTGATGTATTTATTAATGCTGATGGTGTTAAGAAATCAATTACAGCTCCAGGTCCTGGTAATTACATTACTATGGCTAAATCAGTTGCGTTAGCTAATAACATTTTAGGTGAAGAGTCGGTACAAAAACGTAGCTTCATCTTAGCTCATGGTTCAAGTACTCCTCAAAACAGAGTGACTGAGTCGCTAATTTATGATCGCATTGCTAAAACTTTCGATATTAATGACTGGCCAATAGCTGCACCTAAAGCTTACGTAGGTCACACCATAGCACCAGCGAGTGGCGATCAATTTACGATGGCATTAGGTATATTCGCACATAATATTATGCCTGGTATTAATACTATTGATAAAGTAGCTGATGATGTTTACGACGAGCACTTAAAAATTACTACAGAACATTGGGATTGTGGTGATATGGATGTGGCTTTCATTAACTCTAAAGGCTTTGGTGGTAACAATGCTACAGCTATTTTACTTTCTCCAGCTGTTACATTAACTATGTTAGAAAAACGTCATGGCAGTGAAGTATTTAAAGCTTATCTTGAGAAGACTGAACAAGTGACGCAAGCTCAAAAAGTTTACCAAGATAAAGCTGATAATGGTGAGTTTGATCTGATTTATCGTTTTGGTAATGGCATGATTGAAGAAAATGATATTGTTATAACGAAAGAAAATATGAGTATTCCTAATTTTGGTATCGGTATCGATTTACCAACAGAGAACCCGTTTTCTGACATGACTTAGTTTACCTATAAGCTCATTCGAAGGCTTAAATGTTAACGCATTTAAGCCTTTTTTATATCTAAAACCAATGTTTTGTTGATAAAATACACAGAAATGTTATATTTTTGTTAATTTACTAAAGATAAGAAATATAACTAAGTAAATTATTTTATTAATTAACATAATTGGAGAAGAGCATGAAAGGGATACTTAAAGGTTTAGTTGCTGTAGTTATCGGTTTAGGTTTGTCAGTAACATCAGCAAACGCAGCAGATTGTAAAGGCATGTCATCATCGGCATGTTCATCTAACTCATCATGTAGTTGGGTTGATGGTTATAAACGTAAAGATGGCGCTTCAGTTAATGGCTACTGTCGAACAGCTAAAAGTAAAAGTAGTCTTGAAAAGGCAGCCACGTCTAAAAAATCGAGCTTAAAAGAAACGTCATCCTCTAAAACGGATGGCATGAAGTCTAAAAGCAAGGCGACAACAGACAAAGCAAGTTCAAAACTTAGCTCAACTAAAGATAAAGCAAAGTCTAAAACAGATACAACTGACGCTAAAAAAATGACAAAGAAAGAAGCAGCTAAAGCTAAGAAAGCAGAAGCTAAAGCAAAGAAAGCAGAAGCTAAAGCAAAGAAAAGTACATCAAAATAAAATCACAATAGAGTGAAATATAGTTAAAGCTCAATATTATTATTAAGCTTTAAATGATAAAAAGATTGTGGATTAAAAAAGCCTAAATAATTTAATTATTTAGGCTTTTTTATTAGCTTAGTTTAGGTTGGTGTATTAATTACAAACGTAATCAAGAATACCTATAGCCGCTTTTCTGCCTTGATCTACAGCAGTAACAACTAAATCTGAACCTAGTACCATATCGCCACCAGCAAAGATGTTTTCTTTACTTGTTTGTAGAGCAAAATTACTATTGTCTACAGCAATAACACGACCTCTTGAGTCAAGTTCAACACCAGCGTCTTTCATCCACTGTGGAGGGCTTGGTAAGAAACCAAATGCGATAACGACTGCATCAGCTTCCATAATAAATTCAGACCCTTCAATTGGCTCAGGATTACGCCTGCCATTAGCGTCTGGTGCACTTAGTTGAGTTTTAACAAACTTAACACCACATGCTTTGCCGTTTGCATCAGTCGCAATATCTAAAGGTTGAATGTTAAACGCAAAGTTTACACCTTCTTCTTTAGCATTTTGTACTTCACGTGGAGAACCAGGCATGTTTGCCTCATCACGACGGTAAGCACATGTTACTTCTGTTGCACCTTGGCGGATTGATGTACGAACACAATCCATCGCAGTATCACCACCACCTAGTACAATAACTTTTTTCTTTTCAAAGCTAACGTAAGGTTTCGCATTTTCAGTAATACCCATTAAGTTTTGAGTATTGCCAATTAAGAAATCTAATGCGTTATAAACACCTGTAGCACCTTCATTTTCGAAGCCACCAGTCATATCAGTGTATGTACCTAACGCTAAAAATACTGCATCGTATTCTTCGCTTAACGATTCAAATGTAATATCAACACCTACGTTAATATTTAACTTGAATTCGATTCCCATACCTTCAAATATTTCACGACGTTTCTTGATAACATCTTTTTCTAATTTGAATGAAGGAATACCGAAAGTTAACAATCCACCTATTTCAGCGTGCCTATCATAAACAACTGCATCGATACCGTTACGAGTTAGTACGTCAGCACATGATAAACCAGCAGGTCCAGCACCAATGATGGCAACTTTTTTACCTAACTTTTCAACATTAGATAAGTCAGGTTTCCAACCTTGAGCAAACGCAGTATCAGTAATATATTTTTCAATATTACCAATGGTTACGGCGCCAAAGTCTTCATTTAACGTACAAGCTGATTCACATAATCTATCTTGTGGACAAACACGTCCACACATTTCAGGCAAGCTATTGGTTTGGTGACATAAGTCAGCCGCTTCAAAAATCTTACCTTCAGTGACTAGTTCTAACCATTGTGGAATATAATTGTGAACAGGACATTTCCATTCACAATATGGGTTACCACAATCTAAACAACGGTCAGCTTGACCTGCACTTTGTTCAGTACCTAATGGCTGATAAATTTCAACGAAGTTAACTTTGCGATCATCGATTTTCTTTTTAGGAGGATCGATACGCTTAACATCTATAAATTGGTAAACATTTTTACTCATTCTGTTTCTTCCTCAATTCGCGTTCAGGTTATTGTGCTTGAACGCGAAGTTCTGCAGATGAACGGCTACGATGACCCAATAGAGTTTTAATATCGGTAGCTTTAGGTTTAACTAGTTTAAATAATGGTGCAAAAGCATCAAAGTTATTTAAAATTTCTTGTGCGCGAAGGCTGCCTGTTTCATCAAAGTGTTCACTTATAATGCCACGTAAGTGTTCTTGATGAATTGCTAGACTGTCGTTATCAATCGATAGCATTTCAATTGATTCTTTATTCAATCTAACATCTAGGTCATTTGCTTCATCTAGTACGTAAGCAAAACCACCTGTCATACCAGCACCAAAGTTAACACCTACATTACCTAACACAGTGACAACACCGCCAGTCATGTATTCACAAGTATGATCCCCCGTGCCTTCTACAACAGCGTGACAGCCTGAGTTACGTACACCAAAACGTTCACCAGCACGACCACAAGCGTATAACTTACCACCAGTAGCGCCGTATAAACAGGTATTACCCATGATCATGGTTTCATGCGATAAGTATGCTACACCTTTTGGTGACTTGATGGATATTTTACCACCCGCCATACCTTTACCAACATAATCATTTGCATCACCTGTAAGGTAAAGCTCTAAACCGCCAGCATTCCATACACCAAAACTTTGACCTGCAGTACCAGATAAGTGAATCTTAATTGGTGATGCTGCCATACCTTGGTCGCCATGATGACGTGCAATTTCACCTGAAAGTGAAGCACCTACAGAGCGATCTATATTTTGGATAGGGAATCTATATTCACCACCAGCACTGTTTACTATTGCTTCAGAAGCAGCAGCTAACATTTCTTTGTTCAGTTTACCTTCATCATACGCAACGTTTTCTTCTGTTTTGTATTGAGCCGTATTAGGACCCGCAATAACAGGAGCAATAATTGGTGATAAATCTAATTTTTGTTGCTTAGCTGTGATCCCTTTAAGAGGAACAAGTAAGTCAGTTCTACCGATAATTTCAGTTAAACTTGCAACACCTAATTTAGCCAAGATTTGACGTACGTCATGAGCAATAAATTTAAAGTAATTCATTACTTGATCTGGTAAACCTTTGAAGTACTGTTCTCTAAGTACTTCATCTTGTGTTGCAACACCTGTAGCACAGTTGTTTAGATGACAAATTCGTAAGAATTTACAACCTAAAGTTACCATAGGCGCAGTACCAAAACCGAAGCTTTCAGCACCTAAAATAGCTGCTTTAACAATATCGATTCCTGTTTTTAAACCGCCATCAACTTGTAAACGTACTTTATGACGTAAGCCATTAGCAACAAGTGATTGATGAGCTTCAGCTAAACCAAGCTCCCAAGGACAACCTGCGTATTTCACAGAAGTTAATGGACTCGCAGCTGTACCGCCGTCGTAACCTGAAATAGTAATGAAATCAGCATAAGCTTTAGCTACACCAGAAGCGATAGTTCCAACACCAGGGCCAGATACTAACTTAACTGATACAACCGCTTTAGGGTTAACTTGTTTTAAATCGAAAATTAGCTGAGCTAAATCTTCAATTGAATAAATATCGTGATGCGGAGGAGGTGAAATTAACGTTACACCTGGAACCGAAAATCTTAACTTGGCAATTAATGGTGATACTTTATCACCTGGTAATTGACCACCTTCACCTGGTTTAGCGCCTTGTGCTACTTTTATTTGTAGTACATCAGCATTCACTAAGTAATGTGGAGTTACACCAAAACGACCTGAAGCGATTTGTTTAATACGTGAGTTTTTCACTGTACCAAAACGACGCTCGTCTTCACCACCTTCACCAGAATTCGAGTAACCGCCTAAACGGTTCATCGCAATGGCTAATGCTTCATGAGCTTCAGGGCTTAATGCACCGATAGACATTGCTGCACTATCAAAACGTTTAAACATTTCGCTATCAGGTTCAACTTCACTAAGATCAATACTTTGAGTATCTTCTTTTAGTGCAAGTAAATCACGTAACATAGCTGGTGGGCGGTTATTTACCGTGTCAGCATATATTTGGTAATCAGAGTATTCACCCGTTTGAACTGCTTTTTGTAACGTGCTTACTACATCAGGGTTGTACGCATGGTATTCGCCATTGTGTACATATTTCAATAAACCACCGTGAGGTAATTTCTGATGTGGTAAAAATGCTTTACGCGCTAAGTTAATATTGTCTTGCTCAATATCTTCAAAATCTGCACCTTGAAGACGACTTGGCAATTCAGGGAAACATAGCTTCATGATGTTATCGTTTAAGCCGATAACTTCAAATAATCCTGCACAACGGTAACTTGCGATTGTTGAAATACCCATTTTAGAAAGTATTTTCAATAAGCCTTTGTTAATACCTTCACGGTAGCTTGTTACGGCTTCACGTGCGGTACCACTAATTTGACCTTGTTCAACAAGTTGCTCAATTGTTTCAAATGCTAAATACGGATAAATCGCCGTAGCACCTAAACCAAGAAGTACAGCAAATTGATGTGAGTCGCGTACTGAACCTGTTTCAACAATTATGTTCGAGTCACAACGAAGTTGCTCGTCGACTAAACGTTTTTGCAGTGCACCAACAGCCATAGCTGCAGGAATAGGTAGTTTACCTTTTTCAATCTCGCGATCTGAAAGTATAAGTAAAACACTATTTTTATTACGTACTAAGTCAACTGCTTCATCAGATAAACGAATGATTGCAGCTTCCAAACCTTCAGCTTGATCATAATTTAATGAAAGCGTGTCGCTTCTGTAATGCTCAGGATCAAGTTCACGTAATTGCTTCAAGCCTGTGTACATAAGTACTGGCGTGCCAAATGAAATACGATCAGCATGACCTGTAGTTTCATTAAATACATTATGTTCACGACCAACACAGGTCGCTAAAGACATAACGTAACGCTCACGTAATGGATCTATCGGCGGGTTAGTTACTTGCGCAAATTGCTGACGGAAATAATCGTACAAAGTACGTGATTGGCTAGACAATACAGCCATAGGTGTATCATCACCCATAGAACCTGTAGCTTCTTGACCATTCTCAGCCATAGTTTTTACAACTTGATGAATTTCTTCATAGCTGTAATTGAATAATTTATGGTATTTCGCTATGTCGCTGTCGCTAAATATACGTTTGCCAATAAGCTCTGCAGGTAATTCACTAAAAGGAACTAAACTACGGATATTCTTATCTAACCATTCACGGTAAGGATGACGAATTTTTAATTTTTCATCGATAGCAGCAGAGTTGAATATTTTGCCTGTATAGGTATCTATAGCAAGCATTTCACCAGGACCTACACGGCCTTTCTCTACAACTTCATCTTCACCATAGTCCCAAATACCAACTTCTGAAGCTAGTGTGATGAAACCATTGCGTGTAATAACGTAACGAGCAGGGCGTAAGCCATTTCTATCAAGGTTACATGCAACATGGCGACCGTTTGTCATTACAACACCCGCTGGGCCATCCCATGGTTCCATGTGCATAGAGTTAAACTCGTAAAATGCTCTTAAGTCATCATCCATATTAGGACTATTCTGCCACGCAGGAGGCATAAGTAGACGCATTGCACGGTATAAATCCATGCCACCAGCTAAAAATAGCTCAAGCATGTTATCTAATGATGATGAATCAGAACCACTTTCATTAACGAAAGGAGCTGCATTTTGTAAATCTGGTAATAAAGGAGTTTGGAAGCGGTAAGTACGCGCGCGACTCCATTGTCTATTACCTTTAATTGTGTTTATTTCACCGTTATGAGCTAAGAAGCGGAAAGGTTGCGCTAAATGCCATTGTGGTGAGGTATTCGTTGAGAAGCGTTGATGAAATACACAAATAGCACTTTGTAAGCGAATATCTGCTAAATCTAAATAGAAGTTAGGTAAATCTACAGGCATTACTAAGCCTTTGTAGATAGTTACTGAGCCCGATAAGCTAGCAACATAAAAACGATCATCAGTAATACGCTTTTCTGCACGGCGACGAGCCATATATAAACGACGCTCTAAGTCGGGGTTACGCCACCCAGCTGGAGCATCAATAAATATTTGTTCGATACCAGGTAAATTGCCAGCAGCAATTTCACCTAAAATAGTTTTATCTGTAGGTACTACTCTCCAGCCTACGACTGTAAGGGTTTCTCTTGATAATTCTTCTTCGAAAATCCTTTTAGAAAGAGCGGCTTCAATAGGGTCAGGGTTCAGGAATATCATTCCAACCGCATATTTACTACCTAGTTGCCAATTGTTTTCTTCAGCAATAGCACGAAAGAACGAGTCGGGCTTTTGCATTAATAAACCACAGCCATCGCCTGTTTTACCGTCAGATGCAATACCCCCACGGTGTTGCATACGGTCTAAAGCGTGAATAGCGGTTTTAATAAGCTTATGGCTCGTTTCACCATGCTGATGAGCAATTAAACCAAATCCACAGTTGTCTTTTTGGAAGTTGGGATCATAAAGCTGCATATTGTCTCTCCTAATACCTAATTATTATATCGTCTTGGCAACATTGGAATTAAAAAAGATAAAGTTATGTAAAAAATGCATAAACATCCTATTTTTTAACCAAGAGGAATCCGCTACATTAAACACTTTTAGCAAAAAGGTCAATATAAATTAGAGCATTTGCTCGTAACTTAATTACATAAAAGTAAGTCTTTGTATTTAAATGAATTAAATGTGTTTTTTGGATGCTTTTATCTATGGATAAAAGCATGAAATAAGGCGCAATAAATAATCGCTGATTAAATGTTCATTTATATGTAAAAAAACTACATAATTATTCTGTTTTTAACATTTGAATAATGAAAATATTAAGGGAAACTCTTATAAATTATGCTATTTAACTGGCTGTAATTATACAACAAAATGGGGATGAATTATTGAGGAAAATAAAACAGGATTCATTCTTTACGGAAGATATAAATCCTGTTTTTTGTTGCTGTTTAATTAAGCTTGGTATCCGCCAGAGATACCTTTAGTGGTAATACTTACTGCATCATGTGCATGTAATGATTCTAGATGATTTATTTTGAGCCAGAAATCATCGATATTTGTCGCTTTATTCATTTCGTACTGTAAACGGCGAGCAGCATCTTCACAAAACATTAAGTTTTGACCATTCAATCGAGCAAACTCTTGCTCATCTTCACGTTTTACCGCAGCTTGAACAGGCGTTTTCAGTGAATTTTCAACAAGGTCAACTAAGTATTTAATTGGAAACTCTTGCGCTTCGTCGTTTAATAATACTTTAACTTCAGCAACTGAACGTTGGCTATGAGGCGTTGCAACAACACCTTCTGTTGTTCCTAACCAAGCGTGAACTGTATCTAAGTCAACTTGCTTTTCATCGCCAAACTTATCAGAAAAAGCTTTCTGAATAAGCTGTCTAGCGAGAGCTGCTGAACATGGACAAGTTGATGAATACCTAATATCAACTTTAAGCTCAACAGTAAGCTTACCTTTGTTTAGTCTACCAGTAACAGTAACAGGGTATGATTTCCAACCTTGCTTGCCACTAATTAACGACTTTCTACGTAAATGGTAATCAAAGGCAAATTGTACTTTTGCATTATCGCTTAAGTCTTTATGGCTGCTAATAAAACCATCAAGCACTGTTACTAAGCTTTGGTAATTTAAAACACCATTGTTTGATAGGTCATCAATTAAAAGATATAAGCGAGACATGTGAATGCCTTTAGCTTTTGGATCTTTTAGATTAACAAATGCGTCAACATGAGCCGAAACCATGCGTTCCGCTTCGTTTTTAGATGCTACGATCATAGGCATCTCGATATTACTCATACCTACCCAATCTAAAGTACCTTCAGTTTGTGCTTTAGTGTGATTGGCAATATCAGGCATTGATGTTGGCATTTATACTCCGCTATATAGCTAAATGTTGTAATGACTTATTATGTGATTATTAAATCGACAAATTTTAAGTGGCATAGTTTATCGCATTTTTGGTACAGATGAATAATTAATATGTTCTTGGATATAACAATTATTAAGGGGATATAAGAGATCTGTATGAAAAACGCGGCTATTTTGACGTAAAGTACATTTAAAATCAATATCTATAGATGTTATCGCCGATAAAGCTATATGATCAGTGAGTTTTTTGCTAACTTAATACAATATGCTAAATAAAGAATAAAGGTAAAGGGATAAAAGTGAATAACACAGCGCATTTAGATTTAGATTTATTACAAGGTTATATTGATAACTTAGGTAAAGCGGTTGTTGAACAGATGCTACAACTTTACATTAGCCAATCAGCTATTTATATAGATGATATTCGTGGCAATGTCAGTGAAGAAAAGCAAAAGCTTTGGCAAGAAAGTTGTCATAAAATGAAAGGTGCAGCAGGAAGCGTTGGTTTGTTACTTGTGCATAAGAAGTTGGTTGCGATTGAGAAAATTGTAGAATCAGAAAGTGTTAAGCAAGAGCATATAATTGAATTAGATGAATTAAATACTCAAGCCAATACTGAATTTAGTGAGTGGCTAAGTAAAGCATACTAAACGCTTTACTTATTTTGACCTTGTAACAGATTTTTTTAACTATCGCTTTAAAGCTTAATCAAGCGTACCAATAAAGCGATAACCTTCACCATGAATAGTATTAATTAACTCTTTAGAGCCTTTAATAGATTCAAAATGCTTACGAAGGCGTCTAATGGTTACATCAACTGTTCTGTCATTCGAACGTAAGTCTCGTCCTGTCATTTCTTTAATCAGCTGCTGTCTTGTAACTATTTGACCTGCGTTTTCAATAAGAAGATGTAATGCACGGTATTCACCACGTGGAATAGAAATAATATCACCATTAGGTGATGTCATTTTTCTAGAGTTACCATCTAGTGTCCATTGGTTAAAGCTTATAACCGCATTTTCTGATTCTGTACTTGTGCTTGAAATACGACTTAAGATATTTCGTGCTCTAATCGTAAGTTCACGAGGATTAAATGGTTTAGTTAGGTAATCATCAGCGCCAATTTCTAAGCCTAAGATTTTATCAATATCGCTATCGCGGCCAGTAAGGAATATTAATCCCATATCTTGATTACTTGCTAACTCACGCGCAAGGAGCAAACCGTTTTTACCTGGAAGGTTAATATCCATTATGACTAAGTTAATGGTATGTTGTTGTAGTTGCTGATCCATGCTTTCGCCATCAGTGGCTTCAGATACAATATAACCTTCAGCTTCGAATAAATTTCGTAAGCTAAATCGAGTAACTTCTTCGTCTTCAACGATAAGTATGTGAGTTTTTTGCATTTCATTTCGTCCAGGTTAATTCTTTGTACTTATTTATTAAATAATAGTTATAAATTTAGAATTAGTATGTTTATTTTTAGTTAATGGTCTATCTTGCCTTATGTTATATAACACTAATCAATAACACAATCTTGTACTTGCCATATAAAATATATTTTACTGAGTAATAAATAATTTAACCATCTTCTTATATATTTAAGTTAACACAAATTTTACATTTTGCGTAAGTTTGCTACATTATTATTAAGATAATTACAAAAGAAGTGCTTTCAATCGGTTATTTTAAGGAAATTATCACTTTTTACATTGATAAATAGTAAAGCCTTGCTGCGAAAGTAAACGATTCGTTCTGCCAATTGTTTTTTGCATAATAGGCTCATATTTTAAAAAGCTATTAGCGACAATAATTACATCGGCATTGTTGTGTAAATAACCTTTAATACCTTCTAAGAATCTCTCTGTAGCGCTGTAGTCAGTTGTAATCCCTTGATGAAAAGGTGGATTTGATATAACTACATCATATTTATTTTTAACGTCAGATAAACTGTTAGAAGCGAATACGTTGCCAGTTAAGTTATTTAAGGCAAGCGTCTTAATTGATGACTCTAACGCGAGTGCATTTACATCGAGTAAGTTTAATTTAACTTCTGGGTGTTTTTTACCAATAAAGCTAGCAATAACACCTGCACCACAACCAAAATCTAACATATCACCAGGTTTTATATTGGGTAAGTTTTCCAATAAAATCTTAGTGCCTTTGTCTAATCCATTTTGACTAAATACACCAGGTAGTGCGGCCACTTTGATCTGTGTGCCTGCAATGTCTACTGAGTAATAATCGTACCAGTCATCTAATGTGAAAGGAGCTATGCTCTTCGATAACTGCGCAACAAAAAGTATACAGTGACGAGCCGAATCATATTTACTGCAATTGATGAGTGTTTTTTCAGTAACTTTGTTTAAGGTTTTGATGCCGCTTTTATTTTCACCCACAACAATAATATTGGTATTTTCATCTGTGGCATGAGCGATCATCGACAAAGTAAAGTTTAGCTCTGCTTTACTCTTAGGAAATGCGATAATTACGAGGTCATGTTTTTTTTCTGTTTGATAATGAGCAGTAAAAAAACGTTGGACCTTTTTGTTAGATTGATAATCACAATACTCTTCAAAGTTTATGTTGTAGCAAGAGAGTTCTGCTTGAGGATATAGGTTGATATATTCTTGAATAAACACATCATTTTTCAAATTAATAAATAAGGGAGTTTGGGCTTCCAGAATATTAATATTTCTCGACAGAATTTGGTTTACAATAATTGAAGACATAAAGGTTTAATTAGTAGTATCACAGAAGAATAAACGTCTATTCTACTGTAACAATTACTCTGATCCTAATGCCTCTTCAGATTGTTAACAAAAAACTTATGTTATTTACAATATATTAACGTTAAAATAACATTTTATTGTTTGGTGTAAGGGGTAATTTATTTTTAGCAAAATAAAGGCATGGATGAAAGTGCATTGGCTACAAAGCAATATGCGTCAGTCTTTCTTAACATATAGATTTTATAATCTGCCGCTTTTATTCGGTAATAAACCTATTGCAGATGTGTACCTGGCTTTAAATGATCCGCATAGTTTTATGCTTATTCAAGTATTATCAGACATAGAAAAAAGATTTAATTTAACTTTTAGACTGTATTTAGTAACTAATACAACGTTAAGTTCAGAAGTTGATGCTGCTTTATTAAATCAGTGGGCATTAAAAGATGCTAATCACATAGCAGATAAGTATGGCTTAATTAAAATTTCTTCATTTCCAGATATGAAAACATTAGTGACAGGTCAACAGACTTGGTTGTTACATGCTAAAACAGTAGAGCAAGCGTTAGCCGTATTTACTGATACATGGGCTAATAATTTCACCGAACACTTTCCTATATCAACACCAGTAATAACCGCGCAGATCAATAACCAACGTCGAATGTTTAGAAGAGGTTATCATGCTTCAGGCGGTTTATTCTTTTGCGGTAACTGGTTTGTGGGTGTCGATCGCTTAGAGCATTTAGAGCTTTTATTAAATGAAAAAGGTTTAAATAAAGAAGAAGCCAAGGTTACTTTTAATAAGAATGATTTACAGTTTTTGGATGATCGCAATGAAGTAGGTGCTGAATCGGTTGAAGCTTTTGTTTCTCTCAATAGTCCTTTTGCTTATTTAGGTCTTATCCAAGCAAAAAAGCTAACAGATCATTATCAAATTCCATTGTCGATTAAACCTATGATCCCAATGAATATGAGAGGCGGAACTATATCAGAGCATAAACAACGTTATATGTTGCTTGATGCAACAAGGGTTGCTCATAAGAATAATATATTACTGAAAGAATATGCTAAACCACTGACTCAAGGTGTGATAAATATTTATTCGTTGTTTTCATTTGCTCAGTTAAAAGGTAAGTCGTATGAATTTATGTTAGCTGCTTTTGATGCGATTTATGTGACACCAATTGATTTAGAACTCGATAAAAATATCAAATTAATCTGTCAAAAAATTGATATTAATTACGAAGACGCTATAGCTTATGGTAAAGAAAATGATTGGCAACAGTGGTCAGAAGAAAATCACCTAGCACTAAACGACCTTGGCTTGTGGGGCGTTCCTTGTTTTAGATATAAAGACGTAAGTTGCTGGGGTCAAGATAGATTAGTGCAAATAGAAGATGCTATATTAGCTAGCTAAAGGTAATAGATAAATACAGGTAGCAAGTGAATAACATTTCTAAAGAAGTCATGCATGTAGGTGAAATGGCGAGTGGTGCGCAATTAACGGTTCCTGTTTATCGCATTAAGGGCATTAATAGCTTAGCGCCTAGTGTTTACATTCAAGCTAATATGCATGGTGCTGAAGTTCAAGGTAATGCGGTAATATTTCAGTTACTTGAAATATTAAAGGATTCACAAGTTTATGGTGATATTACCTTAGTTCCTTATGCAAACCCTGTAGGTTGTAACCATAAAAATGGTGAATATACCTTAGGGCGATTTGATCCTATTACAGGAGTGAATTGGAATCGTATGTATTACTTTGATGAAAGCCTAATTCCTGCTTTTGTTGAACAATACAAAAATGAAACACCTTCTGTTATTCAATCAGCCTTTAAAAAACAACTTGTTCAAAGTATTGATAAAAAACTCGAAAATAGTGATTTTGGGCTAACAACAGGGCAGAGGATTGCTTACCAGTTGCAGCGATTAGCTCATCAAGCTGATATTGTTTTAGATTTACATACTGGGCCTATTTCAAGTAAACATCTTTATTGTCCTGAATATGCACAAGACAGTGCATCATATTTTAATATTCCTCATACTATTTTAATTCCTAATGTTTTTAGTGGTGCTTTAGATGAAGCTACTTTTTGTTCGTGGTGGACATTGCAAGATGCCTTGAACAAAGTAGGTAATGACTTTTCAATAACCTCTACTGAATGCGTTAAAGAAAGTTTTACTGTCGAACTTGGTTCGCAAGAACAAATTGACTTGGCTGAAGCTTATCAAGATGCGTTAAGTATTTTAACTTACTTACAACATAAAAATGTTATTGAAGAAACACCATTAAAGCCCGAAGAATTAACGCGTTATGCTTGTTATTTGAAAGATTACAAAGCGTTTTATTCACCTATGGGCGGTATGGTTGATTATCTTGCCGAATTTGGTAAACCATTAGTGGCAGGGCAGCCCTTAGCTCAAATACTTCGTATGGATAACTATGGAGACGGCGAGCCTTTACATCAAATTACTTTAGATTATGAAGTTTTGCCTATTCTTCATTTTGCTTCAGCCAGTGTGAATCAAGGTACTGAGTTATATAAAGTCTTTACACGTTATTTTACTTTGTAATTTAACTGATAAACCCAAGGTCTATTTATTAATTACGGAATAAAAAATGACGACATCATTATGATTTTTGCTTTAACTGTACTCTCTTTAATCGCTTTTGCGGCTAACTCAATTCTCTGTAGGATTGCATTAGGGCAGGGATATATTGATCCCGCTGGCTTTACCATTATTCGCTTATTATCTGGAAGTATAGCCCTTTATTTTATTTTGATTTTTCATCAGTATAGTAAAAAGGCTGATGCTAATGGCTCTTCTCAAGATAATAACGACAACTCATCTACTTCCAAAGGGAGTTGGTTAGGTAGTGCTTTATTATTTTCTTATGCATTGTCATTTTCTTATGCTTACGGCTATTTAGATACAGGTACGGGAGCGCTTATTTTGTTTGGCTCTGTACAAATCTGTTTGATCTTGTCGGCATTAATCGCAAAACAAAAATTATTATTGAGTGAATGGTTAGGTTTAGGTTTAGCTTGTATTGGGTTTGTTTATCTTATTTATCCAGAATTAACGACACCTTCTCTAGTGGGATTTGTTTTGATGATGGTCTCAGGTGTTGCATGGGCTGGTTATACCTTAATAGGTAAGCGATCTAAGGCTCCTTTAATTGATACGTGTTATAACTTCTTTAGAACCATCCCGTTTGTTTTAATCCTTTTATTATTAACGATTTCAACGACTGAATATTCTTATGATGGTATTTTGCTTGCTGTATTGTCGGGCGCTATTATGTCAGGGGTTGGTTACGCTATTTGGTATACCGCTTTAACGGGTTTAACAACAACTAAAGCGGCAGTTGTTCAGCTTTTAGTTCCTGTGATAGCGACTATCGGCGGAGTGATATTTATGAGTGAAGCGATGACAACTCGTTTACAAATATCAACACTGATGGTGTTAGGAGGAATAGCACTTGTATTATTAAGTAAGCAATTTCTTTCTAAATCGAAGCAAGCTTAGTTAAATTATATTTGTAGTGAGGAAATTCAATAACGATCACATTTAATCGTTATTGAATTAATCTATTTATATATGAAGTGGCTTTTATTAAAAAACGATATGACTTTTAAGATAGCTGAACAATTCTTTAAAGTATTTTGCTGGTTTCTCGGCTTTTACTTCTTTACTTGCTTGACGGATCAACTGACGTAACTTTTGTCTTTCCATTTCTGGATTCTCTGTAAGTAATGATTCAATCGCATCATTATCACCTTCAATCAACGCATCTCTTAAGGACTCTAATTTAGTGTGCTTAACAGACTCTTGTTGATGTTTGTTCGCCATAACATCTAACGCTTGATATATTGGCTCAAGATCAGTTTCAGAGAGTATTTTGGCTATATGACGAATATGCCTACGCAATGCCTCATGTTTATTCAGAATTTTGTCAGCCAAAACCATGGCGTCTTTTAACTCATCTGTTAAAGGAAGACGACTACGTTGATGTTTAGACATTTCTACAATTTTTTGTCCAAAATCTTGTAATCTGTGCATTTCACGTTTTATTTCAGATTTACTTTTTAAATCTTCATCTAATTCGTCGATATCGTTAGCAGACTGGGGCATAATGTTTAGTAATATAATTGAAATTACCAATAGTATACTACACCTCTGCAATCCAAAAATAGTAGATAGTCTTATTTGTTAGTATTTCATCAATCATTAAATGCATTAGAGACATAAATTCCATCATGACAGAATCAAACGGCATTATTAATCAACTTGAACAAGTAAAAAATCGCGTAGCTAAAGTTCTTGAATTAGCAGAGACCTTAGGTGTTGATTCTGCAGAAGTCGCGATGAGCAGACAGCAAGGTTTAAGTGTTGGCACACGTATGGGCGAAGTTGAAACGGTTGAATTTACCAATGATGGCGCTTTAGGACTTACTGTTTACATAGAGGGTCGTAAAGGTAGTGCATCCACTGCTGACCTTTCAGAAGGCGCATTACAACAAGCAGTACAAGCGGCTGTAAATATAGCTAAATATACTTCAGTAGATGATTGTTCTGGTTTAGCTGATAAATCGCTACTTGCAATGGAGCCGGAAGATTTAGATTTATATCATCATAAAGCCATTAATACTGATGAAGCGATAGAAATTGCTAAAGCGTGTGAAGAAAGTGCATTAGCTTACGATAAACGCATTACTAATTCAGATGGCGCAAGTTTAGATACGTTTGAAGGCTTTAAGGTTTATGGTAATACTCATGGACAGCTTGTTGGATATCCAAGTAGTCGACATAGTTTAAGTTGTGTAATGATCGCTGGTGAAGGTGATGATATGCAACGTGATTATGCTTATACCGTTAGTCGAAAGTTCGATTTATTAGATGCGCCAGCACTTGTTGGTGTTGAAGCGGCAAAAGAAACTTTATCACGATTAAATCCACAAAAATTACCTACGGGTAAAGTTCCTGTAATGTTTAGAGCGGATATTGCTAATACTATCTTCGGACATTTTATTGCAGCGATCAGTGGTGGTAATTTATATAGAAAATCATCTTTCTTATTAGATTCTATTGGAAAGTCAGTTTTTCCTGACTTTTTAAATATTAGTGAGCGTCCTCATATCAAAGGTGCACTAGCGAGTAGCACATTTGACAGTGAAGGCGTAAAAACACTTGATAGAGAAATTATTACAGCAGGTTGTTTAGAAACTTACTTATTAACTAGCTACTCAGCAAGAAAGTTAGGCTTACAAACTACAGGTCATGCGGGTGGTATTCATAACTGGATATTAAATGCAGAAGGTGAAGGTCGAGGCGGTAACTTTGATAATATGCTTAAGAAACTAGGCACTGGTTTTCTAGTAACTGAGTTAATGGGGCAAGGCGTTAACGTTGTAAATGGCGATTATTCTCGTGGTGCAGCAGGCTTTTGGGTTGAGAACGGTGAAATTGCATTCCCTGTTGCAGAAGTAACGATTGCAGGTAACTTACAAGAGATGTTTAAAGGTTTAGTTGCTGTAGGTGACGATGTGGATATGCGCGGCAGCATTAGAACGGGCTCGTTACTTATGAATGAAATGCAGGTTGCTGGTAACTAAACTATTTAGGATTTGAGTTTAGACTTGAACTTTGATTTAGCAGGAGCTTAACTTAAGTTCATTATAAGTTAGAAATAGACTAAAAAATAAAGCGTGCTCACTATTAAGTGAGCACGCTTTTTTTTCTGGCTAAGTCAGTAGTAGGGTCGCTGTTCCTAAAAAGGCAAATATACCTACAACATCTGTTACTGTGGTTAATATAACACTGCCAGCTAATGCGGGGTCTATGTTCATACGTTTCAGTAACAAAGGCACTGATACCCCAGCGAGACCTGCTGCAGTCATATTCATTAACATCGCAAAAGCTATAACTAAGCCTAGCATGAAGTCTTGCTTCCAAACGGCAACTACTGTTGCAATTAATACAGCCCAAATAATACCATTGAGAAAGCCGACAGCGAGTTCTTTAAGTAATAAGGTTTTAGAGTTACTGTCACCAACATGACCTAACGCCATACCACGAATAACAAGTGTTAAGGTTTGATTACCCGCTACACCACCCATACTAGGTACAAGGGAGTTCAATACAGCTAAAATAGCTAATTGGGCAAGTATTCCTTCAAACATACTGGTAACGGCTACCGCGAGTAATGCGGTGATTAAGTTAACACCTAGCCAGATAGAGCGTTGTTGTGTACTTTTTAAAACAGGAGCGAAAGTATCGGCTTCATCATCTAAACCCGCCATACTCATCATAGAATGTTCTGCTTCTTCACGAATTATATCAATAACATCATCTATGGTTATACGACCTAATAGATGACCTTTTTTATCGATAACGGGTGCAGAAAACCAATCATATCTTTCAAATAATTGTGCAACTTCAGTTTCTCGCATTGTAACGTTTACCGCTTCAATCTCGTCGTTAACTAAAGTTAATATAATAACATCAGGCTTTGCGGTAATGATCACAGATAATGAAACTGAACCTATGAATTTGTTATGTCGATCAACCACATAAAATGAATCGGTGGATTCAGGTAATTTACCTTTTAAACGTAAGTATCTTAATACTACATCGACTGAAACATCTGGGCGGATAGTGATGGTATCTGTGTTCATGATACCGCCAGCTGTGTCTTCTTCATAAGACAGGGCTTTTTCAACTCGACTTCTATCTTGCGAGTCCATCGAGCTTAGTACATTTTGATAAGCACTATCTGGTAGTGTTCTTAATACTTCAGCAACATCATCTACATCCATGCCTTCTGCAAGAGCAGCAAGCTTCTCAGGACGCATACTTTTAAGTATGCCTTTACGTACTTCTTCGTTTAGTTCTTCAAGTACATCACCATGATTATCGTTATCGATAAGTTGCCATAAAATAGCACGAGTTTTTGGTGGTGATGATTCTAGAATAAGGGCTAGATCATAGGCTGGCATCTTCTGTAGCAGTTTTCGAACATGCACAAACATACCACTGCTGAGAGCGGCATTAACTTCGAGGAGTCTTTGTTGGTTATATTCTTGTTCTGCTATTTCTGCCATAAACCCTTCATGTACGAATTAGGTGGGTATGCTCAGCCCGTAATTTGAGTTCAGTTGAAGTAAAGTCTGCGATTATCAATTTTGAACTATTTATATGAAATTAATATTAAATAGTACGTGTTATTTGTATCGGATATGACTGTATTAGGGGCTACTGATAATAAATATTCTATCCTAACTCAATTGTTTTATCAGCTTTTTTCTTTATGTTGGTATGATTGAATTTGGCGCTAGGTGTATAAATAATAAGTATTATTCTTCTTCATCAAACTTGTCTGAGAATAACTGACAAATACTATCAATAGCGGCTTTAGCATCAACACCTTCAGTGACTACGGTAACGCTTTTTCCTTGGCTACCTGCAAGCAACATTAATCCCATAATACTACTGGCATCAGCAGAGTTATCGTTTAACGAAACAGTAACTGATGCATCGAACTTTTGACATAGTTGAGCAAGCTTTGTTGCTGCTCTTGCATGTAAACCAAGTTTGTTGCTGATAATAAGTGTTTTTTCGCATGTGATCATAATGTTGTTTTTCTTATTTTATGTACTTGATATGGTGATGTCTCGGTGACGAGATTGTACGTCTTCACGTTCTTTTCTTAAATTGTTAGCCAACAGTTCTGCAATATAAACTGAGCGATGTTTACCACCAGTACAGCCAATTGCTATGGTTACATAGCTGCGGTTATTACGCTCTAAATGAGGTAACCATGTCATCATAAAGCTATTAATTTGCCAAATAAACTTAGTAACGATAGGTTGGCTAGAAAGAAAGTCTTTAACTGGCTGATCTAATCCAGTATAAGTTTTTAGTTCTTTATCCCAAAAAGGATTAGGTAAGAACCGTGCATCAAATACATAGTCAGCATCTTGTGGTACGCCATGCTTAAAACCAAAAGATTCAAATACTACCACCATAGAACCTGACTTTTTACCGAGAATTCTTTCTCTGACTAAATCGGCAAGCTGATGAGGAGATAGTTGGCTAGTATTAATATAAAGCCCTGTACGTGTTGAAATAGGCTCGAGTAACTTCTTCTCTAATGCAATCGCTTGATCAAGCGCTATATTCTTTTTAATTAGCGGATGTAATCTTCTGGTTTCACTGAAGCGTCTTATAAGATCACTGTCGTCAGCATCCAGATATAAAATGTTTAAATCAACGGTATTCGGTAGGTAATCTAATATTTCGGAAACATCTTGAGGATTGTTAGGTAAATTACGAACATCAATACTTACCGCTACATTTTCGTAATCGTTGATCACGGTATGCACGAGTGCAGGCAATAAATTTACAGGGATATTATCAACACAATAGTAACCTAAATCTTCTAGTACTCTTAAGGCTACTGATTTTCCTGAACCTGAACGTCCACTTACGATAATTAACTTCATTGAGCTGTTCGATCCTTTTTTATGTGTTTTGTTGGATAAGCTTGAACAATTCTTCATTACTTTGACACTTTCTAACTTGCTTAGCTATTTGCTTATTGCCGAATAACTTAGCAATACTTTGTAAAGTCGTTAAGTGCTCTTTACAAGCATCTTCGGGAACAAATAGGGCAATAAAAATATCGACAGGTTTATTGTCTATCGCGTCAAAGTCAATAGGTGTTTCAGTAGTTACGACAACAGCAACCACAGACTTAGCATTTGCCAGTCGCCCATGAGGGATTGCAATGCCATTGCCAATTCCTGTAGAGCCTAGTTTTTCTCTAGACACTAAACTTTCTAATAACTCGTACGGACTATGCTCAGAAATTTTGTCGGAGGCTATGGTGCAAATTTGGTCTAAAATTCGTTTCTTGCTAGAACCAGAAATTGCACAACATGTGCAATCTGGTAATAAGATATCTTGCAAAGTCATAATTACTTCTAAAGCCTACTTTATTCTACTGAGTTAATGGGTTGCGGTTTTGCCTTTGTACTTCAAAATTTGACGATCTAACTTTTCAATTAAAGCATCGATTGAAGCGTACATATCTTGATTGTCTGCCGTTGCATGAACTTCTGTACCTTTTAAATGAACAGTTGCTTCAGCAATTTGGTTTATTTTCTCAACTGTTAATACTACATATACATTATTAATTTGATCAATATGTCGTTCTAGCCTTAAAAATTTCGTATTAACATATTCGCGTAAAGAGTTAGTGATATCTACATGGTGGCCTGTTAGGTTTATTTGCATAAGTTAACGTCCTCTTTTAGTCATATTGGAAAATTATATTAAGCTCTTACGTTGATTCGACGGCGGTATTGATAATGACTCTCTATATTTCGCGACAGTACGACGCGCGACTTTGATACCTTGCTCAGCAAGGATTTCTGCCATTTTGTTATCACTTAATGGTTTTGCTGGAATTTCTGCGGCAACAAGTTTCTTAATAAGCTCTCTTATTGCTGTAGAAGAACAGTCACCACCATTATCAGTGCTTACATGGCTTGAGAAAAAGTATTTAAGTTCAAAAATCCCTCTTGGGGTATGCATGTACTTTTGAGTAGTTACGCGAGAAATTGTTGATTCATGCATATCTACTGCTTCAGCAATGTCATTTAAAACCATAGGTCTCATGGATTCAGGACCATGTTCAAAAAAGCCCTGTTGACGCTGCACTATACAATTTGACACTTTTAATAATGTATCGTTCCTACTTTCTAAACTTTTAATAAACCATTTAGCTTCTTGCAAGTTAGAACGTATATATTGTGTATCGTTTGATGACTTCATTGAGCGGCTCATCGATGCATACTGTTGATTTACAGAAAGCTTAGGTGCTGTGTCTGGGTTTAATTCTACTACCCAGCGACCATTTTTCTTTTCAACGGAAACATCAGGGATCACGTATTGTTCATCACTTTTAACAACACTGTCGCCAGGACGAGGATCTAATGATTGAATTAAGCGTAATACTTCGCGTAGTTGATCTTCTTTTAAACGCGTTTTACGCATTAATTGACGGTAATCTCTATTACCTAATAAATCTATATGCTCTTTTACAACTTGTTTACTTTCTTTAAGCCAAGGTGTAGCGGTATCAAATTGATTAAGTTGTATCAGTAAACAATCAGCAACAGAACGTGCACCTACACCTACAGGATCAAAAACATTAATACGTTTTAGTACGGCTTGAACTTCGTCTAATTCAAGATCTTCAATACCAACACAATCGAGAATGTCTTCACAAGAAACCGTTAGGTATCCTGACTCATCAATAGCTTCAATAATGGCTATGGCGATGGTTTTATCGGTATCACTAAAAGGAGTTAGTTCCATTTGCCACAAAAGATGATCTTGTAGAGAATCTTTGGTTTCACCTTGATAGGTATAATCTTCAGAAGGAGAGCTAATACTACCTGTATTAGAAATACCTGCGCTGTAGCTTTCATCCCATGTGGTATCTATATTAAGTTCTTCGGGGATGTCGGTATTGCTCATCGCTTCAGTCGTTGATATTTCATCAATAGAGGGAGTAGAGTCTTCTGAACCGTCAGTGCTGCCTTTATCTGTATCCGCTTTTGCGTTTGCAGAGAATGCATCTTCTAAATTATTAACGGAACTATCCTGAGAGTTAGGGGAACTCTCATCAACTTCAAGCAACGGGTTATTCTCCAAAGCTTCTTGAATTTCCTGTTGTAAATCTAACGTTGATAGTTGCAGCAACTTTATTGCTTGTTGCAACTGAGGTGTCATCGTTAGATGTTGTCCTATACGGAGTTGTAAAGAAGGGCGCATCTACGTATTATTTATCCTATTAATCATATAAACATTATTGATACTTATTGATAACTATAGCGTAAATTGTTCGCCAAGGTATACATCTCTTACATGTTGATTTGAAAGTATCTCATCAGCATTACCTTCTGCGATTAATTCACCATGACTTACAATATAGGCATGTTCACATACATCAAGTGTTTCACGAACATTATGGTCTGTTATGAGTATGCCGATGCCTCGTTCTTTTAAGTGTAGAATAATCTTTTTAATATCACCTACAGAGATAGGGTCGACACCCGCAAAAGGTTCATCTAATAATATAAACTTAGGGTCTGCGGCTAATGCTCGTGCAATTTCTACTCTGCGACGCTCACCACCCGATAAACTCATACCTAAATTGTCTTTTATGTGGCCTATATTAAACTCTTCTAGTAAGTGCTCTAACTTTGCTTCGCGTTCAACTTGGTTTAAAGCTTTTTGCGTTTGTAAAATGGCCATGATGTTGTCATAAACGCTAAGTTTTCTGAAAATTGAAGCTTCTTGAGGAAGGTAACCAATACCTTTTCTAGCACGTTCATGCATAGGTAATAAGGTGACATCTTCATCATTAAGAACAATAGAGCCTTCATCGTTAGGTACAAGACCTACAATCATGTAAAAAGAGGTTGTTTTACCTGCGCCATTTGGGCCGAGTAAGCCAACAATTTGACCCGCGTTAACGGTTAAGCCAACATTTTTTACAACTTTACGGCTTTTGTATGATTTAGCCAAACCTTTTGCAATTAGAGTAGAGGTAGCCATGCTTTATTGAATATCCTCAACGAGTGGTTTGTCTGTGTTTATTTTGGTTTTAGTTTTTGGCTGAATAACTGTTTTCACTTTGTCATTCTCATTACTTTCAGCATTCACATATTCTGTTTCTGCGTTATAAGTAATTTTGCTACCACTTACTTCACTACCGTCTTGTTGTAATAATGCATTACCTGAAATAACCACAGTATTTAAAGAAGGTTCGTATCTAATTTCGTTGGCTTGTAAGTTAATCGGCTTGCCATCGTCTAATGTTTGCTCAAACGTTGCTGGCTTTCCTTTAGCTATATAGGTTTTTTCACCTGTATCAACATCGGTGATCACTTGTACTAAGTCAGCCTTAATAATTAGGGTGCCTTGTTTGATAACTACATTATCGATGTAACTAAAAATTTTATTTTTTAGATCCGCTGATTGTTTGCTGGCATCAATACTTAATTCTTGATTTATATCGAGCTTTTTAGCTAAAGCTGTAGAGCTAGCTAAAGACGATAATACGAGAATTAATAAGCTACTTTTGAGTTTTTTGGTAAATAGTTTGCACATGTTCAGTTAATGTCATCTGTTTGGTGTTTATATCAACAATTAATCCAGAACCGTACACGGTAAAGCCATTACCTAAAATAACGATGGCTTGTTCTGAGCTAATAATGTTTGTGTTTAAGTCTAATTCAATCGATTTTCCATGAATTTGCTGTATTAAGCTATCAGGATCCGTAGATTCTAACTTCACTCTATTTTTTAAGCTTACACGATTGTTTTTAAACAGTGTGCCTTCTTTTGAGCTAATTTTCCATGGAACATCTTTATTTTCTGGGTATAAGGTCAAGCTCGGAAATTCAAAGTGAGTAACTTCTATACCCGAATAATGTTCCATTCTTTGTGCATCGATAATATGAGAAAGCGCTCCAGTTTCACTAAAAGTGTTACTTTTTAATGATTCAGCAATAAAGTCGGGCGTTAATTCTGTATCTATCGTTTTTATTATTTGTTGATGTGATTGCTTCCATTCTATTAAACCGTAAGCAATGCAGGCTACTAATAAAGCAAATAAAGCTGTGGTGTAAAGCCTATTCATATACTAGCGCCAGTTGCATTAGCTAGTGTATTTTGAGTTTGCATAATTAAATCACACACTTCACGAACAGCACCAAAACCTCCACGAGTGAAGGTGGTGTAATGTGCTAATTGTAAAATCTGAGGGTGAGCATCATTGACTGCAATACTTAACCCGATATAAGCCATACATTCATAATCAGGCATATCGTCGCCAATATAAGCAACTTGTTCAGGTTTTAAATTTAGTTTGTTTAGAATGTTTTTTAACGCAGGTAGTTTATCTTCTTCACCTTGAACTATGTGTTTTACGTTCAGCGCTGTCATTCTGGTTTGCACTATATTGGATTGTCGCCCTGTAATCACAGCAACATCAACACCGCTTGCTCCTAGTGCTTTTATTCCGTATCCATCTTTAGTATGAAAGGCTTTTAACTCTTCACCGTCATTTCCTAAATAGATGCGACCATCTGAAAATACACCATCGATATCACATATAAAAAGTTTTATATTTTTGGCTTTGTTTAGAACTTCATCTGAAACATTTCCATAAAGTGTATTCATTTAAATGATCCCTGATTTTAGAAGTACATGCATATTCATTGCGCCAATTGGCGTGTTGTTCTCATCTACGATAATAAGACCATTAATTTTTTTGTCTTCCATTACCTTTAATGCTTCAGCTGCTAACATATCGGCTGAGGCTACCGTAGGATTCTCTGTCATTACACTCGTAATTTCATCTTGATGAATATCTATTTTTTGATCTAGTATTCTGCGTAAATCACCGTCAGTAAATAACCCCACAAGCTTATTATTAGTAACAACAGCAGTCATGCCTAAACCTTTTAATGACATTTCGACTAATGCATCTTTAATTTTTGCTGTGCTTTGTACAACAGGAACACGCTCATCAGTGTGCATAACATCAGAAAGTCTAAGTAATAATCGCTTGCCTAAACTACCACCTGGATGTGATAAGGCAAAATCGTCAGCGGTAAAACCTCTAGCGTTAAGTAAAGCAACAGCTAAAGCATCGCCCATGACTAAGGTTGCTGTTGTACTTGATGTTGGTGTTAAACCTAATGGACAAGCTTCTTTAGATATTTTAATACATACATGAGTGTCTGAAATGCTGGCGAGAGTTGAATTACTATTGCCTGTCATCGCTATGAGCTTGCTGCCAATGCGTTTGATCACTGGCATTATTGAAAGCACTTCTTCAGTTTCACCCGAATTAGAAATAGCTAATACTACATCATCTTGTGTGATCATGCCTAAATCACCATGACTGGCTTCTCCAGGATGAACAAAAAAAGCAGGTGTCCCTGTACTAGCTAACGTAGCTGCTATTTTTCCACCAATATGGCCAGACTTCCCCATACCAATAACAATAACTCTACCTTTACAATCAAACATTAATTGGCAGGCTAGTTCGAATTCGTCGTTTATGTATTGTTTGATTTCTTCAATAGCTTGTTTTTCAATATCAATAACATTGATAGCAAGCTGTTTAAATTGTTTCATGAGATAGTCTCGTTAATCTAATTTTATTGAGAGAAAAGTAATATTTGATAAGCAACGAAAATACCGAGTAATAGCAAACCTTTTGGCCTAGTTATCCTGAAGCTACCGCGATTTCTACTGAAACAAAGAACAAATAGTAATAGCGTTATGCCCAACATAATCGGAGCATCTCGTGTTGCTGCGTGAGCATCAATATCACCTGGAGCGATAAGCCCGGTAAGTGATAAAACAGCTAAAATATTAAATATGTTTGAACCAATAATATTACCTAAGGCTAAATCATCCTCTTTTTTAAGGATACTAGCAATGCTTGCCGCAAGTTCAGGTAGGCTTGTACCAATAGCTACGATTGTTAAACCAATAACTAGGTCACTAATTCCAAAGGATTTAGCAATAAATTCAGCGGAATCAATTAAATAAGAAGCACTCACAGGTAGTAATATCATACCTATAACTAACCAAACGACAGACATTCCTGTACTTACAGGGTCTGGAACATCACTCTCTGCGCCTAAAATCATAGGATCATCAACTGGAGCTGTTTTAGATCTTCTTAAGGTGATAACAAGTAAGGTAATGATGTAAGCAAAAAAACCTACAATGAGAATCAAACCTTCGATAAAGCTGAAGTTATAATCAGCTAACATCCAATAAGCTAAAGCAGTAACTGCTAAGATAAGTGGGATTTCACGTTTAATCGTACTTGAAGAAACCGTGAGAGGCTGCATAAAAGCTGTAATGCCTAAAACGAGAGCAATGTTGGTAATGTTTGATCCAATGGCGTTACCAATCGCGGTATTTGGATTACCTTGAAGAGACGCAGTTGCCGCAACCATCATTTCAGGAGCAGAAGATCCCATAGCAACAATAGTTAAACCAATTATCATTGGAGAAATACCTAAATTTCTCGCAAGCGAAGAAGCTCCAAATACGAATTTATCAGCACTCCAAACGAGCACCACTAGAGCGACCAATAAAATTAAAACTTGTATAAACATTAACGACTCCCATCAGTTGTGTAAATTGTCGCTGGTTGAGGAGGAAATAAAAAGAAATTTTATCGAATCAGCGATAAAAATTCCAATAATGCTTAATGATTAGCCAATTTTTTAAGCAAATGTGAGATAATGTATTTTTAACAAAAGTAGGTTGCACAGAAATACTCTGTAATAGTCTTACAATTATTTACACTTCAACGAGCTTTTAAACCTGTGATAAACATATTTAATCATTAATTTCTAATGAAGTATTTATTGCGCTGGGTTAGAATTCTAATGTATTTAAACTAATTAACTGTGATGCCCATTAATAATATGTCAGATAATCTTGTTGATATTAAAAACATGTCGTTTAGACGCGATGAACGTGTCATCTATGATGATATTAGTTTATCCATTCCTAAAGGCAAAGTAACGGCCATTATGGGCCCAAGTGGTATAGGTAAAACAACGTTACTCAGATTGATTGGCGGACAACTAAAACCGCAGTCAGGTAGTATCATGTTTAAAGGTCAGGATATTCCTAAAATTTCCAGAAATGACCTTTACGAATTACGTAAAAGTATGAGTATGCTTTTCCAAAGTGGTGCCTTATTTACCGATATGTCTGTATATGACAACATTGCTTTCCCAATTCGTGAACACACTAACTTATCAGAACACCTCATTGAAAAAATAGTACTAATGAAATTAGAAGCTGTTGGTTTACGTGGTGCTCGTCATCTTAATCCTAATGAATTATCAGGAGGTATGGCAAGAAGAGCTGCTTTAGCACGCGCCATTGCATTAGATCCTGAATTAATACTGTTTGACGAACCTTTTGCGGGGCAAGATCCTATCTCGATGGGCGTTATTGTAAGGCTTATTCGTGCTTTAAACGATGCCCTAGGCTTAACGTCTGTAGTAGTTTCTCATGATGTACCAGAAGTCATGAGCATTGCTGACTATATTTACATCATTGCAGAACAAAAAATTATAGGTCAAGGAACACCTGAAGAAATTTCAGCGCAAACATCTCCTCTTGTTCAACAATTTATCAAAGGTGAGTCTGATGGTCCTGTACCATTTCATTATGCTGCGCCTCCTTATCGTGATGAATTAATTGGCAAGGAGCTGTAAACATGAATATATTTCAATTACTTGGCCGTAAGGTTATCAATCGATTAATTGGTCTTGGTAAAGCAATTATTTTGCTTTGTTCAGCTTTGGTTCATATTCCTAATGTTAAAAAGGGTACACCATTACTTATTAATCAACTTTATGCGGTTGGTGTTTTATCCTTAGTTATTGTTATGGTTTCTGGATTATTCATTGGTATGGTGTTGGCCTTACAAGGTTACACAATACTTGTTGGATATGGTGCAGAAGCAAGCTTAGGACCTATGGTTGCTTTATCTTTATTAAGAGAATTAGGCCCTGTAGTTGCAGCGCTTTTATTCGCAGGTAGAGCAGGCTCTGCATTAACAGCAGAAATAGGTTTAATGAAAGCAACAGAACAGCTTTCAAGCTTAGAAATGATGGCTATAGATCCTTTAAGAAGAGTTATAGCGCCAAGATTTTGGGCGGGTTTTATTAGTTTACCTTTATTAGCTGCTATATTTTCAGCTGTCGGTATTCTAGGTGCCCATCTTGTTGGTGTTGATTGGCTTGGTGTTGATGGCGGAACTTTTTGGTCTGTTATGCAATCACAAGTAGATTTCAGTAAAGATATAATGAATGGCATCATAAAAAGTTTATGTTTTGCTTTTGTTGTAACTTGGATAGCTGTTTATAAAGGGTATGAATGTATACCTACGTCAGAAGGTATAGCTAAAGCAACAACAGAAACTGTTGTTCAGTCGTCGTTATTAGTTTTAGCGTTAGACTTTGTATTAACCGCATTGATGTTTACTAATTAGTAAACATAACGAATTTACATTTTTATTATTGGTTGGTGAAAGACATGTTGTCTAAAAAAATTGAAGTAATGGTTGGACTATTTGCAGCTCTAGGTATCGCAGCTTTATTAATGTTGTCATTAAAGGTTGCGAATAGCGGACTTTCAGGTAGCGGAGAAACTTACCAACTTTATGCTAAGTTTGACAATATTGGTGGCTTAAAAGTACGTTCACCAATAAAAGTCGGCGGAGTTCTTGTTGGTAGAGTAAGTAATATTGCATTAGATGCGGAAGATTATACGCCTGTAGTAACACTAGATTTAGACGCACAATACAATAAATTTTCTGAAGCGACTTCAGTGTCAATTTTAACGGCAGGTTTATTGGGTGAACAATACATAGGTTTATTACCAGGATTTATTGATGAATCAGTAGCAACATTAGCACCAGGCGATTTTATTGAAGATACCAAGCCTGCGTTAGTGTTAGAAGAGCTTATAGGGCAGTTTTTATTCGGCCAAGGAAGCGACGATTAACTCGAAAGAGTAAGAGTAGGTTTATTATGATTAAGAAATTTTTAACAGTATTACCATTATTTATCGCGACATCAGCTATAGCTAATGATGTAAACATATCTGCTGCAAAATCGGTAAGCATTTATAATCAACCTGAAGCAAGTGAACGTGTTGATAAGAAGAACCCGTATTTGATGATCAGAAAAGTAGCTGAAAAAACATTTAAGCGCTTTGCTAATGAGCAGTCTGCAATTCAAGTAAAACCTAACTTACTTAAAGACATAGTGAATGAAGAATTGATGCCGTATATTGATTATAAATATTCAGCATATAAAGTTATTGGCGCTAAAAACTTTAAAAATACAACAGAGAAAGAACGTAAAGCTTTTGTACCTGTTTTTAGAGATTACTTAATTACTTCTTACGCACAAGTATTTACCTTATACAAACAACAAGAAGTGACATTTGAGCCAGCTAAAACATTAAAAAATGAAAAGATTGTGTCTGTGAATACTGCGGTACTTGAACCAGGTCGCGAGCCTATTAATATTTCATTTAGAGTACGTAAAAACAAAAAAACGAACGAATGGAGAGCTTACGATATGGTTGCTGAGGGTGTAAGTTTACTTGATAGTAAGCAAGCCGAATTAGCGAGTATTATTCGTCAGAAAGGTTTACCTCACGTGACTGAAATGCTGATAGAAAAAAGCAGCAAAGATATCGTTTTTAAAGACGGAATTAATTAATGACAAGTGTAGATTGGACTTATGAAAATGACATAGCCGTTTTTCAAGGTGAGCTTTCAATTTTTACTATTGATGTTGCTTTCGAGAAGAAAACATTGCATGCATTTCATAATAAAAATGTTGTTATAGATTTAGCGGGTATCAATAAAATTGATACCGCAGGTCTTGCTTGGCTTTTATGCCTAGTAGAAGCCGCAAATAAAACAAAGTCAGAAATAAGTTTTCACAATATCCCGCAAGATTTGATAAAATTAGCAAAACTAAGCGCGGTTGATTTATTCCTTCCAACCAACATTTAATAAAAATGTAATTAACAGTAGTGTAATTACATACTTAAGGTAGTCCTGTGGAAAATTCAGATATAGAAAAATTAATAAACGATGCAGTTGAACTTGATGAACTTCATGTGAAATTTGACGGCTCTCAATGTAAAGTTATCGCAATTGCTGATTTTCTTGGTGAATTAAGCCGAGTTAAAAAACAACAAACAATTTATTCGCCTTTGTCAGAAGCAATTAAAGAAGGTGCTATACACGCAGTAACTATAAAAACATTTACCACGACCGAATGGCAGCGTGAAAAAATGTTTAATCTCCCTCTATAAATTTAATTTAAAAGAAGAATATATTGGACGCATTTAAAATAAACGGTGGTAATCCACTACGCGGCGAAGTAACAATTTCGGGTGCAAAGAATGCGGCATTACCTATTTTAATGTCAGCATTGTTATCTAAAACGCCTATCACTTTTCATAACGTTCCTAAACTGAACGATATCGAAACGACGATTAAATTACTTAATCAGTTAGGCGCTAAAGCTAAATGGGTTGATGATAACTCTATTCTAATTGATGCCAGTACGATTGATCACTGTAAAGCGTCGTATGAGCTAGTTAAAACCATGCGAGCATCAATATTGGTGTTAGGACCTTTACTGGCACGTTTTGGTCATGCTGAAGTTTCTCTTCCTGGTGGTTGTGCTATTGGTGCTCGACCTGTGAACCTTCATATTCATGGTTTAAAACTGATGGGAGCCGACATTAATGTAGAAAATGGTTACATTAATGCTAAAAATGAAGGGCAGCTTTCGGGCGCTACTATTTTTATGGATACCGTAAGTGTAACAGGTACTGAAAACTTGATGATGGCCGCAGCTTTAGCTGATGGAACAACTATTATTGAGAATGCAGCAAGAGAACCTGAAATTGTAGATTTAGCTGATTGCTTAAACTCTATGGGCGCAAAAGTTATGGGTGCTGGTACAGATACCTTAACGATTGAAGGTGTTCCTGAATTAAAAGGTTCGTCTTACTCTGTTATGCCTGACCGTATTGAAACAGGAACTTTTTTAGTTGCTGCAGCCGTCACGCAAGGTAAAGTTAAGTGTTTGAATACCGATCCTAAAGCATTAGATGCTGTTCTTAGTAAACTGCAAGAAGCGGGTGCTGAGATTGAAACAGGAGATGATTGGATTGAGCTGTCGATGAATAAAAGACCTACAGCCGTAAATATTCGTACTGCACCTCATCCTGCTTTCCCTACAGACATGCAAGCACAGTTTGTTACGCTAAATGCAATTGCTGAAGGTACTGCTACAACAACCGAAACTATTTTTGAAAATCGTTTTATGCACGTTCCTGAGTTACAAAGAATGGGCGCAAACATTTCATTAGAAGGTAACACAGCGATAAGTTGTGGAGTTGATACTTTAACGGGAGCGCAAGTTATGGCTACTGATTTAAGAGCTTCTGCGAGTTTGGTTATTGCGGGTTTAGTGGCGACTACTGAGACACAAGTAGACAGAATTTATCACATTGATCGTGGTTACCAGCAAATAGAAGATAAATTAACAAAGCTAGGTGCTGACATAAAACGTATAAGTGTTTAATAGCTTTAGCTAATAACGTTTACTCGCTGCTAAGAGTAAACGTGTTAGCGGATTTAAATGAAGGATCGTTAATTACGGATCCTTAATAAGCAGTTCTTAATAAAGGATAATGAGTTTTTAAACTCTTATCCTTTTTTTATATCAACAGCCCCTAATTAAATGTATCAACTTTCTCTTCAATCAATACAGATATATCCATCAATTTCTTCTTACGAGATACATTAAACACTAATGAAGTTCCAGGGATAGTTTCAGCAACAAGATCAAGCGCCTGAGCAACTGATGTTATTGCTGTATCAGCTATTTTTAAAATGGTATCACCTGGTAGAAGACCCGATTTTTGAGCAGGGCTGTTAGTATCTATTGCTGCAATCGTTATACCTTTTTCACCCGCTTTGGTTGAGTTTGTAGAAACACCTAACCAACCGCGCGTTACTCTTCCTGTTGCAATGATCTTCTGCATAACTTTATGAGCAAGTTTATAAGGTACGGCAAAGAAGATACCTTGAATGTTATGCTTTTCATCAATAAATTTACGTGAGTTAATACCCACTAACTCGCCATTAGTGTTAATTAATGCACCACCAGAGTTACCATCATTAATGGCAGCATCCATTTGTAAGAACTCTAAATAACTCGTAATACTTAAACCTCCGCCATTACGCCCAGTAGCACTTATAATGCCTTGTGTAATGGTTTGCCCTAAATTAAGAGGGTTACCTATCGCTAATACAACATCACCTGCACGAGAGATCAACCCTTCACGCTGAGGAATCACAGGTAGATTAATCGCATTCACTTTCAATACAGCTAAATCGGTATAGATATCAAAGCCGATTAACTCAGCAGAAAGAGATTGACCTGTTTGAAGTAATACAATGATTGAATTAGCATTTTGAACAACATGATAGTTAGTTAAAATATAACCCGCGCTATCCATTATAACGCCAGATCCTAAGCTAATGCTGCTTGATGCTTTTCTGCCATATCCTTGAGATGTTTGAATTTCTTCAGAATAAATATTAACAACTGATGGTCCTGCACTTTGAACGGCTTTGGCATAAGACAAAGGTTGAACTACCGGTTCCGGGGGATTAAAAAATTCGATACCTGAAAAGCTACTGTCTCTTAAATGTGGGAATAGTAAAATCAAGGCAATAGCTATAACGACTCCATAAAAAGCAGAGTGGATAATATATTTTAAAGATGAGATAAATTTCAATGGATTATAGTCTAATTAGGCTTTGCTAAATCGTACCATAAAATATGCTCGACAATAAATAAATGAAGTAATGTATGGTGCTTAAAGTACTATATTTTGATGGTCTGTAGCTAACATTCTAAAGGTTGCTTTAAAATAGTTATCATTTTTTGATCATCGATGATGGATATTTGATACAAGATTTTATGATTATTATTTTCTGGGGGATGGATTTTATGCTTACTGATAAATTCCACAAGAAATTTTACAGCCTCCTGTTCGGCAACTATTAACACATTTTTAGACTCTTTCATTACTGTTACAGCCAAGCTATCTAAGAGATTATCGGTAAATATCTTTACAGGTATGCCATTCAGTTTCGCTAAAGGGTTAGCCGTTTCCATCGCACTACGCTCAGTTGTACTATATACACGTTCTATATTCGAATAGCTTAATAAAGTAGATAATTGATGAGCTCTTAAGCGTCCACATTGTGAAAGGGCAGGGTTAATGCTTTTATGCTCTGTTTCTGCTTGAGTGGTTAGAAATATATGGTGGGTATTAGCTGCGGCACATTGATAACTTAACATCAATAATAAGAATAGGTATTTCATCAATCTCTCTTATGTGCCGCTAACTATAATAAAACATTAAGGATAGTTAAACCTGAAGGATTAAGCTAATTTAGCTAAGAACATTTGCCAACTCTTTTGTTGGGTTATTAAGTGGTTTTTCAATTCTTTATATTGTGAAAATAGATCTGAGTCTTCAACATTCTTAATCATGTTATTTCTTTTAGCGGTAAGAATATTTTTTCTAACATCGTAAAACGCATTTATTTTTAAAATTAAAGCATCGTATTCAGTTTGTAAAGCTTCAAGTAACTGATCACCATTTGGATGATGCTTAAGCTTACGTTGGCTTTTTTGTAAAACCATTTTTATACGTGCTTTCTCAATTTTTTCCTGAGGTGTTTTTCTCAAGTTAGATGTTAACCCTAAATACTCACCTGACTTTATTAACCACTTTGTAGGATCGAAGTCCCACCATCGAATACCATTTCTATAATCATTTTCGAAAATGTGATGATAATTATGGTAACCCTCACCAAAGGTAAAGAATGCTAAAAAGCCATTATCACGCGCAGTATTTTTATCAGTGTAAGTTTGCTTACCCCAAATATGAGCTAATGAATTAATAAAAAATGTAGTGTGATGATTTAAAACTAAACGTAGAAAGCCAACAAGTAAAATAGCATTCAAAATATCGCCGTTAATAACACCGAATAGAATAGGGATACCAAAATTAGTAAGGAGAGACAGTAATAAATAATTTTTGTGTTGCCACATTACAATTTTATCTTTCTGTAAATCTCTAACATTAGAATAATCAGCGTAAGTTTCAGGATTATAGCGTCTTATCATCCAGCCAATATGAGAATACCAAAACCCTTTCTTAGCTGAATAAGGATCCACATCGTTATTATCTACATGTTTATGATGAACACGGTGATCAGAAGACCAATGCAAAATACTATTTTGTAGAGCAAAAGCACCACCAATAGCGAAAATAAGACGGAAGCTCCAATGCGCTTGATAAGTTCTGTGAGACCATAATCTATGATATCCAGCGGTAATCGACATTCCACAATAAATAAAGCATAGAATAGTGAATATAATTTCTGCAGAATCAAAGCCATGTGTAATAGCTCTGTAAGGCACTGCTATTGCAGCAACTAAAAAAGTAATGATGAAAACGAAAACATTTAACCAAATTATTGGTGGTTTATTCATGGATTTTTCCAAGCTATAGTAATAAAGATTCAGCGTACGCGTGTACACTATTTTTATTCATCACTGTACATACGTCAAGTGGAATATGTATATTAGACACAGTTAATAGTATTATAATTGCAATTCTCTATATATTTAGGTTATTTATCAATGAGTGGTATTCGCGCCCAGCAAAAAGAAAAAACTCGTCGCCAGTTAATTGATGCTGCATTAGGTCAGTTAAGTAGTGACAAAAGCTTTTCTAGTTTAAGTTTAAGAGAAGTCGCTAAAGAAGCGGGCTTAGCACCCACTTCTTTTTATCGTCATTTCTCTGATATGGATGAATTGGGACTTACTTTGGTAGATGAAGCTGGGCTAACGCTTAGGCAGTTAATGAGACAAGCACGCCAAAGAATAGAGAAAGGTGGTTCAGTTATTCAGATATCTGTAATTACTTTTATGGAGTTTATAGAGAACAATGGCAATATCTTTAGATTATTATTACGAGAACGTTCAGGAACTTCACCTGCATTTAGAGCAGCAGTAAATCGAGAAATACGTTATTTCACTATGGAGTTATGTGATTATTTGCAACAAGTGAATAAGTTAGATGCTGAAGTTGCTTATTTACAAGCTAATGCTGCCGTGACTATTGTATTCAGTGCAGGATCCGATGCTTTAGATATAGATGCGAAAGACTATCAACAGCTAGCTAATCGAACTATTCAGCAGCTACGCTTTATTGCTAAAGGCGCTACTGAATTTAATGGTCGAACAGAATTGTTAAAAGTTAATATTAAAGTTTAGTTAAAATTACACCTGTTTCAACATGATGGGTATAAGGAAATTGATCAAATAAAGCGAACTGTTCAATTTTATGCGTTTTAACTAAGTGAGATAGATTTTCATGTAACGTATGTGGATTACACGAAATATAGATAATCTTATTAAAGCGACTTACTAACTCAATACTATCTGGATCCAAACCTGCTCGAGGTGGATCGACCAATACCGTATCATAATTGTATGCGGTTAAATCAAAACCTTCTAAACGTCTGAACTTACGTTCATTATTCATTGCTTGGCTAAACTCTTCACTCGACATTCTAACAATATTAATATTATCTATATTGTTCTCTGCAATATTCACTTGAGCTGACTTAACTGATGACTTTGCAATCTCAGTACCTAATACACGGTCAAAGTTTTCTGCTAAGGCAATACTAAAATTACCATTACCACAATATAACTCTATTAAATCACCTGTAGAACCTAGCGTTGCTTCTTGAGCCCAAAGTAACATCTTCTCATTAACTGAGGGATTAGGTTGAGTAAAGCTATTTTCAACTTGATGATAAATGTAAGACTGATCTCCTACAGTTAACTTCTCCATCAAATAATCTTTATGTAAGATCACTTTTTGTTTTCTAGCTCTACCAATAATATTAATTTTCGCTATTGACGATAACCTTTCAATTAATTGCTCAGCTTCTACTTGCCACTCTTCACATAATTGTTTGTGATAAAGAAGACTAATTAAAACCTCACCACTCTTACTCGATAAGAAATCGACCTGGAATAAACGTTGTCTTAACAGCTCATTATCTTTAATTTCAATTAACAGTTGAGACATACATTGATTAATAAGTTCTGATGCAACAGGGAAGTATTCAACTTTATACTTCTCTTTAGTTTCACTATTAAACATTATGTAATAAAGATCGTCACCTTCGTGCCAGGTTCTAAATTCAGCTCTATACCGGTAATTGATAGGATCAGATTCAAAAACATCGAAGCTAGGTAAGTCATAGTTTGAAAATAACTGTGCAATGTCATTCTTTTTATCCTCTAGTTGCTGAGAATAATTACTGGGATTTATATGACTAAACATGACATACCTTAATACTGATTTTAAAATGAGGGCAGATTTTAGCGCGAGTAACTATTTTGTCTAGTGTTAAATGGTTAATCAGCGATATAGATGAATGAAGAGAAGAAGTGAAATTGAATCAATTAAATTTAAATAAGTATAATGAGGAAAATACTGAGAGAGGGTAATTCGCCTACACAAGGATTATGCAGGCGAAATAATCTTATTCTGTTTCGCCTTCAGCTTCTTTCTCTGGACGTTCTTTAGCTTCTCTAACTTTTAAAGTACGTTGTTGGAACTCTTGGTCATTTAAAGTTTCAACAGCTTTGTCAGTATCACTCGCTGACATTTCAACAAAACCAAAGCCACGTCTTTTACCCGTATGCTTATCTTTCATTAAACGAACCGAATGAACTTGGCCAACAGTAGAAAACAATTCTCTAACCGCAGCTTCGTTTGCTCTATAAGGAAGGTTTCCTACATAAAGTGTTTTAACATCATCTGAAGCAACACTCTCCGAAGAGCTGGTAGTACCTATTAAAGGACTTACTAAAGCAATAATGAAAATAGCGATAGCGACTGTTGTTTGGGTGGGTTCTATTAAACTAAAAATAAAGAACGCTAAACCTGAAAAAACTAATGCAGTAATTACTGTTGATACTTGAGGGGATTTCATAATGAATACCTAATTATTATTTTTTAAATTTATAAAATGCAATTCCATGTTACCCAGCTTTTTTTAATGTGCAACTATATAGTGGTATTTTTATTCAATTAAATGAAATACGTATATAAAAGACTTTCGTTATAAACAAAAACGGGGAGTTTATGTAAGAAAAACACCCAAAGTGTATATTAAAGGAGCAGACAACAAATAAATCAAAGAAAATACGAAATAAAGCTTGCTTGGAATCAAAAGATCGTTAGAATGCGCTCCACTTCTTAAGGGGAACCAAGAGAAGGTAAGTATAGGAAATACTTAGTTCACTTAATATGGAAAGCCAAGTGAGAGTTTTGAACTGTTTAGTTAAGCTTAACTGATTAATTAGACATGAGATAACTTAGAATTTGATTTGAAATTAAATCAAAAAGAATTCAAAAAGTTGTTGACATCAAAACTGAGTTGCGTAGAATGCGCATCTCGCTTCAGGCAAGGCCTGCAGCAACAAGAGCTTAACGAATGCGATTAACCTCTTTATTCTCAATGAGAATATTTCTTTAACAATTAGTTATCATGCAATTTGTGTGAACACTCACATTAAGATTGATTTTACATAGTCGGCCTTTTTACTTGGTATTTATATCAGTGTTTAGGAAGACGTAAAACAGCTTATGTTGAATGTCACACAAAAAAGTATGATTTGATATTTATATCAAATCATACGTTTTATGTAGTTATCTACTTATGTAGGTAACACGACAGAATTCATTGAGCAGTAACACATCGCTTGCGATGAGGTTACACAAACGATTTATAATTGAAGAGTTTGATCATGGCTCAGATTGAACGCTGGCGGCAGGCTTAACACATGCAAGTCGAGCGGTAACAGAGAATAGCTTGCTATTCTGCTGACGAGCGGCGGACGGGTGAGTAATGCTTGGGAATATGCCTTATGGTGGGGGACAACAGTTGGAAACGACTGCTAATACCGCATAACGTCTACGGACCAAAGGAGGGGATTCTTCGGAACCTTTCGCCATTTGATTAGCCCAAGTGAGATTAGCTAGTTGGTAAGGTAAAGGCTTACCAAGGCGACGATCTCTAGCTGGTTTGAGAGGATGATCAGCCACACTGGGACTGAGACACGGCCCAGACTCCTACGGGAGGCAGCAGTGGGGAATATTGCACAATGGGCGAAAGCCTGATGCAGCCATGCCGCGTGTGTGAAGAAGGCCTTCGGGTTGTAAAGCACTTTCAGCGAGGAGGAAAGGGTATAAGCTAATAACTTATATCTGTGACGTTACTCGCAGAAGAAGCACCGGCTAACTTCGTGCCAGCAGCCGCGGTAATACGAGGGGTGCAAGCGTTAATCGGAATTACTGGGCGTAAAGCGTGCGTAGGTGGTTTGTTAAGCAAGATGTGAAAGCCCCGGGCTCAACCTGGGAACTGCATTTTGAACTGGCAAACTAGAGTTTTGTAGAGGGTAGTGGAATTTCCAGTGTAGCGGTGAAATGCGTAGAGATTGGAAGGAACATCAGTGGCGAAGGCGGCTACCTGGACAGAGACTGACACTGAGGCACGAAAGCGTGGGGAGCAAACAGGATTAGATACCCTGGTAGTCCACGCCGTAAACGATGTCAACTAGCCGTCTGTAGACTTGATCTGTGGGTGGCGTAGCTAACGCGCTAAGTTGACCGCCTGGGGAGTACGGCCGCAAGGTTAAAACTCAAATGAATTGACGGGGGCCCGCACAAGCGGTGGAGCATGTGGTTTAATTCGATGCAACGCGAAGAACCTTACCATCCCTTGACATCCTACTAAGTTACTAGAGATAGTTTCGTGCCTTCGGGAAAGTAGTGACAGGTGCTGCATGGCTGTCGTCAGCTCGTGTTGTGAAATGTTGGGTTAAGTCCCGCAACGAGCGCAACCCCTATCCTTATTTGCTAGCGCGTAATGGCGAGAACTCTAAGGAGACTGCCGGTGATAAACCGGAGGAAGGTGGGGACGACGTCAAGTCATCATGGCCCTTACGGGATGGGCTACACACGTGCTACAATGGCAAGTACAGAGGGCAGCAATACCGCGAGGTGGAGCGAATCCCACAAAGCTTGTCGTAGTCCGGATTGGAGTCTGCAACTCGACTCCATGAAGTCGGAATCGCTAGTAATCGTAGATCAGAATGCTACGGTGAATACGTTCCCGGGCCTTGTACACACCGCCCGTCACACCATGGGAGTGGGTTGCAAAAGAAGTGGCTAGTTTAACCCTTCGGGGAGGACGGTCACCACTTTGTGATTCATGACTGGGGTGAAGTCGTAACAAGGTAACCCTAGGGGAACCTGGGGTTGGATCACCTCCTTATCTTGAAGTAAAACGTTTTAATGGAATTTACATGCAAATGTACTTTCTGAGTGTTCACACAAATTGCCTGATAACGAAATTGAAGAAGTGCACAGCTCTTATAGCAATATAAGGGGCTATAGCTCAGCTGGGAGAGCGCCTGCCTTGCACGCAGGAGGTCAGCAGTTCGATCCTGCTTAGCTCCACCACTTCTTCTTTAAAGAAAGAGACCAAATTTAACGTATCTCAACGTGTAAAATGAGATGGTTTAAATTTGGTTTTTTAAACCAAATTTTTCAGTCGAATGCGTACTGGAAATTGATTCTTTAACAATCTGGAAAGCTGATATAAATACCGGTATTTATATAGCACTCAACGGTGTCGCGCTGTTGTTTGTACGTTATAAATACCAAGCTGTTGTTACTTCTTTTATCGGGAAGTAATAATGGTGATTATGTTTCCTCCTCGGAAATGTAATCAACCCGATAAAACCGTAAGGTTTTATCAACTCTTATTCAAGACACACTTTGTGTGCGTGAAAATGTCAGACTTTACAATTGGGAAGGTTTTGTCACCTTCTTGTACTGAATATCTTTCGAGACTATTTAGGGTTGTATGGTTAAGTGACTAAGCGTATGTGGTGGATGCCTTGGCAGTTAGAGGCGATGAAGGACGTGTTAATCTGCGAAAAGCTCAGATAAGGTGATAAAAACCGTTATAGTCTGAGATGTCCGAATGGGGAAACCCACCCGTCGTAAGGCGGGTATCGTTAAGTGAATACATAGCTTAACGAGGCGAACCGGGAGAACTGAAACATCTAAGTACCCCGAGGAAAAGAAATCAACCGAGATTTCGTTAGTAGCGGCGAGCGAACGCGAATTAGCCCTTAAGTGGTTTGTAAGTTAGTGGAATCTACTGGAAAGTAGAGCGATACAGGGTGATAGCCCCGTACACGAAAATAAACTTACCATGAAATCGAGTAGGTCGGCACACGTGAAACGTTGACTGAACATGGGGGGACCATCCTCCAAGGCTAAATACTCCTAACTGACCGATAGTGAACCAGTACCGTGAGGGAAAGGCGAAAAGAACCCCTGTGAGGGGAGTGAAATAGAACCTGAAACCGCATACGTACAAGCAGTGAGAGCTAGATTTAGTCTAGTGATTGCGTACCTTTTGTATAATGGGTCAGCGACTTATATTTTGTAGCAAGGTTAACCGAATAGGGGAGCCGTAGCGAAAGCGAGTGTTAACTGCGCGTTTAGTTGCAAGGTATAGACCCGAAACCCGGCGATCTACCCATGGGCAGGTTGAAGGTTGAGTAACATCAACTGGAGGACCGAACACACGTATGTTGAAAAATGCGGTGATGACTTGTGGGTCGGAGTGAAAGGCTAATCAAGCCGGGAGATAGCTGGTTCTCCCCGAAATCTATTTAGGTAGAGCCTCGCACGAACACCATTGGGGGTAGAGCACTGTTAAGGCTAGGGGGTCATCCCGACTTACCAACCCTTTGCAAACTCCGAATACCAATGAGTGATATGCGGGAGACACACTACGGGTGCTAACGTCCGTTGTGAAGAGGGAAACAACCCAGACCGCCAGCTAAGGTCCCAAAGTACTAGTTAAGTGGGAAACGATGTGGAAAGGCATAGACAGCTAGGAGGTTGGCTTAGAAGCAGCCATCCTTTAAAGAAAGCGTAATAGCTCACTAGTCGAGTCGGTCTGCGCGGAAGATGTAACGGGGCTAAACTAGTCACCGAAGCTGCGGATTTGAACTTAGGTTCAAGTGGTAGGGGAGCGTTCTGTAAGCCGTTGAAGGTGTGTTGTAAAGCATGCTGGAGGTATCAGAAGTGCGAATGCTGACATGAGTAACGATAAGGGGAGTGAAAAACTCCCCCGCCGAAAGACCAAGGTTTCCTGTCCCATGTTAATCAGGGCAGGGTAAGTCGGCCCCTAAGGCGAGGCGGAAACGCGTAGTCGATGGGAAACAGATTAATATTTCTGTACTTCTATATATTGCGAAGGAGGGACGGAGTAGGCTAAACAAGCACGGCGTTGGTAGTCCGTGTGAAAGTAAGTAGGTGGTTGTCTTAGGTAAATCCGGGACTTCATTTAAACACTGAGATACGAGACGAGACTCTACGGAGTTGAAGTTGTTGATGCCATGCTTCCAGGAAAAGCTTCTAAGCTTCAGATATATAGGAACCGTACCCCAAACCGACACAGGTGGTTAGGTAGAGAATACTAAGGCGCTTGAGAGAACTCGGGTGAAGGAACTAGGCAAAATAGTACCGTAACTTCGGGAGAAGGTACGCTCTCTCGTGTGAAACCCTTGCGGTGTAAGCACAGGAGAGTCGAAGTAACCAGGTGGCTGGAACTGTTTATTAAAAACACAGCACTGTGCAAAATCGAAAGATGACGTATACGGTGTGACGCCTGCCCGGTGCCGGAAGGTTAATTGATTCGGTTAGTCCTCGGACGAAGCTGATGATCGAAGCCCCGGTAAACGGCGGCCGTAACTATAACGGTCCTAAGGTAGCGAAATTCCTTGTCGGGTAAGTTCCGACCTGCACGAATGGCGTAATCATGGCCACACTGTCTCCACCCGAGACTCAGTGAAATTGAAATTGCGGTTAAGATGCCGTATACCCGCGGCTAGACGGAAAGACCCCGTGAACCTTTACTATAGCTTGACAGTGAACATTGCTCCTACATGTGTAGGATAGGTGGGAGGCTTTGAAGATGTGTCGCCAGATACATTGGAGCCAACCTTGAAATACCACCCTTGTATGCGTGATGTTCTAACCTAGGGCCCTAATCGGGCTTGGGGACACTGTCTGGTGGGTAGTTTGACTGGGGCGGTCTCCTCCCAAAGAGTAACGGAGGAGCACGAAGGTTGGCTAAGTATGGTCGGACATCATACGGTTAGTGCAATGGCATAAGCCAGCTTAACTGCGAGACAGACACGTCGAGCAGGTACGAAAGTAGGTCATAGTGATCCGGTGGTTCTGTATGGAAGGGCCATCGCTCAACGGATAAAAGGTACTCCGGGGATAACAGGCTGATACCGCCCAAGAGTTCATATCGACGGCGGTGTTTGGCACCTCGATGTCGGCTCATCACATCCTGGGGCTGAAGTCGGTCCCAAGGGTATGGCTGTTCGCCATTTAAAGTGGTACGCGAGCTGGGTTTAGAACGTCGTGAGACAGTTCGGTCCCTATCTGCCGTGGGCGTTTGAGAATTGAAGAGGGCTGCTCCTAGTACGAGAGGACCGGAGTGGACGAACCGCTGGTGTTCGGGTTGTTATGCCAATAGCATTGCCCGGTAGCTACGTTCGGAACTGATAACCGCTGAAAGCATCTAAGCGGGAAACAGGCTTTGAGATGAGTTCTCACTGGAGCTTTAAGCTCCCTAAAGGGTCGTTGGAGACTACAACGTTGATAGGTCAGGTGTGTAAGGACTGCGAGGTCTTGAGCTAACTGATACTAATTGCCCGTGAGGCTTAACCATACAACACCTAAATAGTTTTGGCTATGAAGTGAATTGTATGAAGTTTGACAAAATTACCGAGAGGTAGGTGTAGGAATACACCATCGCGTATATAAAATGTGCGAATAAGAGATTAAAATGTATTTATATTGAACATTGTATAGGACGTCCATCGCTCCTGCCATCCATGGCATTGCGATATTAGTACATCCTGTACGTCAGCTTTCTAAGATTTTAAATCTTGTTATTAATTTAACAAGTACAGTTTTTGTCTAGCGACAATAGCGACATGGCCCCACCTGATCCCATTCCGAACTCAGAAGTGAAACGTGTTAGCGCCGATGGTAGTGTGGGAGTTCCCATGTGAGAGTAGGACATTGCTAGGCTTCTATTTCAAAGAAAAGGCTATCCTAACGGATAGCCTTTTTTTGTGGGTAAAATAAAGTGGACCTAATGACTTGGTTGGTCATAAGTGATTATTGTTCTTCATGTATACATAAGCATATTCGTGTGCGTTAACAGGTCGCCGCTCCTGCACATCTCGACAACTGCTCCTTCATTACTCTAATTACATACATCTAAGATTATTCTTTATGCAGGGACAGTACATAATTACTGAACAATAGATGTTCATCGTTATCTTAATCACCGATTATAATGATGCCTAGGCTTTTTTTGTCAATAAAAGAAAGTTAACATTACTTTAGTAGTTAACTTATTTATTTTATTGAGTATTCAATGTCCTGGAAAACAACGTTAAGTTGGGAAGATGCTAAGAAGAAAGCCTATATTTTAAATCAGATAAGACAGTTTTTTTATGATCTTGATGTTATTGAGGTAGAAACTCCTCTTCTAGGTCGATCAACAGTGACAGATGTTCACCTTGAGGCTTTTAACACTCACTTCAATTATTTACCTGACAGTTCGATAAATAATGCAGATACATTGTATTTACAGACGTCACCTGAGTTTTGCATGAAGAGATTGTTAGCATCGGGTTATCAATCAATCTATCAAATTTCTAAAGCTTTCAGGCATGAAGCTAAAGGTCATATACATAACCCTGAGTTCACTATACTTGAATGGTATAGAATTGGATTTCAACAAGACGATCTCATCCTTGAGGTATCTGATTTAATTCAAGCCATTTTAAAATGTGATATGCCTAAAGTAATAACCTATCAAAATCTGTTTCTTGAACATCTCAATATTGATGCTTTAGATACATCAGTAGAAGAGTTAAAGGATGTTATTAGCAATCATAATAAGATGAGTGATTGGTTAAAAGATGAAAGCAGTATCGACACTCTTTTACAATTTATACTTTCAGAGTTGATAGAGCCTAATGTTGGGATTGATACACCTATATTTATTCGTGACTTTCCTATTAATCAAGCGTCGCTTGCGAAAATGAATATGAGTGATGAAAGGGTTGCCGATCGTTTCGAATGTTATTTCAAAGGTATTGAATTAGTAAATGGCTTTTGTGAGCTTACCGATGCAATAGTGCAAGTTGAGAGGTTCAATAAAGATAACCTGGAGAGAAAGCAACTTGGTCTTGAAGAAAAGGTAATAGATAGACGCTTTATTCAAGCATTAGAATCGGGTTTACCAAGTTGTTCAGGTGTTGCTTTAGGTATAGACCGATTATTAATGCTAGCGTTAAATAAACAGGATATTGAGGAGGTTATAACTTTTACTATAGATCGAGCTTAATAAAGTTATGTTATAACATATCATGTGTGATATTATCTCATTAATGAAGTTTTAATTTGGGTTTTGTGAAAATGTTAGATCGTATTGGTATTACAGCAACGAGTTTATGTGCATTACATTGCATATTATTACCCGTGTTATTACCAGCATTGCCTTTATTAGGTTTAAGTTTTTTAGCTGATCATCAATGGGAGCATTTTTTCCTTGTGGTTACCGCTGTTTTAGGAACTTTTGCGTTGTTTTCAGGTTTTAGAAAATACCACAGACGCATTTATCCTTTCTACTTACTATTCCTTGGCATAGCTATTTATTGGATAAAACATGACTTCTCTGAGGCTTTAGAACCCTATTTTATAATACTAGGTGCTTCTTTGATTGTTGCGGCGCATGTTATTAATTTAAAACTTTGCAATAATTGTAAACAATGCGCCGATGATGAGTGCCAGACTAGTTAAGATCTAAGTCTTTTAATTTCCGAGTTAATGTATTTCGTCCCCATCCTAATTTTTTAGATGCTTCTTGTTTATGCCCCTGTGTAAAATGAAGAGCACGTTCTAAAGCTATCTTTTCAAATTCAGGTAACGCAGTATCTAATATATTGCTGTTGCCTGCTTTTAACTGCTCATCTATCCATAAACTAAAAGCATGCTGCCAGCTGGCTACTGATGTACTTGATACATCTTTTTTATTCTTCAGCTCATTAGGTAAATCTTCAATTAAGATTTCTTGACCACTTGCCATTACTGTTAGAAAACGACATAAGTTCTCTAATTGTCTTACATTGCCAGGCCATTCACATTGCGTTAAAAACTTCTCGGCATCTTTGTGTAAAGATTTTGGATCTACGCTTAACTCGTTAGCCGCTTGCATTAAGAAGTGAGAAGCGAGTTGAGCTATATCTTCTTTTCTTTCACTCAAGCTTGGTAAGTGAATTCTTATAACGTTTAAACGATGAAATAAATCTTCACGGAACTCGTTTTTAGTTACTTGGTTTTCTAGATTTTGATGTGTTGCTGCTATGATTCTTACATCTACCTTGATTGGTGAATGACCACCTACGCGATAGAATTGCCCATCAGCTAAAACACGTAATAATCGTGTTTGAATATCAAGAGGCATATCACCAATTTCATCTAAAAATAAAGTACCATTATGGGCTTGTTCGAAACGACCTTGTCGAATCGAATTAGCTCCTGTAAAGGCACCTTTTTCATGACCAAATAATTCAGACTCAATTAAGTCTTTAGGAATTGCAGCCATGTTTAATGGTATAAATGGTCCGTTTTTTCTTGGGCTATGTGTATGTAATGCATGAGCAACAAGCTCTTTACCTGTACCTGATTCTCCGTTGATTAATACACTAATGCTTGATCTAGATAATCGACCTATAGCTCTAAAGACTTCTTGCATAGAAGGAGCTTCACCAATAATTCCAACACTAAGCGTTGATGAATCTTTGGGAGCATTTTTTGCATTTTGTTCACGAGCGTGAGTTAGCGCTCGCTTACTTAATGAGATAGCCTCATCAATATCGAATGGTTTAGGTAGATATTCAAATGCACCACCTTGATAAGCATTTACGGCACTATCAAGATCTGAATGCGCAGTCATAATAATTACAGGTATATTTGGATATTCTGAATTAATCTGACCTAGTAGCGTCATGCCATCTATATCAGGCATTTTTATATCAGATATTATAATTTCAGGTTGCGAATGTTCTAGTGCTGTAAGTAAGTCTCTTGCACTTTCAAATGAGGCAGCTGATATATTGGCTTTGTTGAATGCTTTTTCTAGTACCCAGCGTATCGAACTATCATCATCTACAATCCAAATCTGTTCTGTTGTCATTATATCTTGTCTCCGCAAATGGGTAATAATATTGTAAATTCAGTTTTACCGGGTTGGCTTGTACAGAGTAATTTTCCACGGTGCTGATGAATAAGAGTTTGGCAAATAGATAAACCAAGTCCTGTGCCGTTACTACGGCCTGAAACCATGGGATAAAATAGTGTGCCTTGAATATTTTCTGGTATGCCTGGTCCATCATCTATTATGCTAATTTGAACACCGAGCTTGACTCTTTTTCCGTTAATAATTTGGTTACTAGCAACTCGAGTTTTAAGTAAGATGGTGTTGTGACTTTCAATCGCTTGTATCGCATTGTTAACGATATTCAGAATAGCTTGTTGTATTTTGTCTTCATCAAACTTTATATCGGGTATTGAAGGGTCATAATCTCTGAAGAGCTTAATGCCTTTAGGGTTATTAAAGTTAACAAGCTGTATAACTTTCTCTAAAGCAACATGAATATTTTGTTTAGCTATTTTAGGTAATTGATTAGGCCCTAGAAGTCGGTCAACTAGATTTGTTAATCTATCAGCCTGCTCAATGATCATGGCTGTGTATTCTTTCTGCTCGCCATCTAAATCATTATCCAATAATTGAGCAGCACCACGTAAACCGCCTAAAGGGTTTTTGATTTCATGGGCTAAGCCACGAATTAAATCTCGACCTGATTCCCATTGTTGATGTTGGAAAGCTTCTGCGCTGATCTGTTTTTGGTGATCTATTTGTTTAAATTCGAGAAGAATATGTGGTTCATTATTAAATTCTATGGAGGATGCTGTTAGATCTATGGTTATTTGAGCTTGATCCATAAATTCGATCACCACATCACCGTCGTTAAATTCTTGCCCAGATGATAACAGTTGCGAGAAACGTTCTTTCTTAACTGATGTTTTTCTTATAATGTCTTCAATAGATTGGTCGTATAAACTGTTAAGGCTTTTTACTAAAATTGCTTCTGCGGCGGGATTTAGATATTTAATAACTAAATTTTTATTCAATAACATCATTGCCGTGATCATATGATTTGGCAAAACCTGTTGGAATTTTATTTTATTCTGTTTTATTTCAAAAATATTACTTAACATTATAACCAACTTTGACTGCACTGTTATGGTGCCGCACTGTCATCAGTTTGTCTTAATTGAAGCGATATTACTTCATATTGAAGCTAATTTGCTTTATTAACTGACATACGGTGCATATAAAAGGTAACTGATTTAGATGATGCAATAACCTTGCCTGTAGCGTTTAATAAAACTAATTTAATTTGGTGTTCACCACGTTCTATATCACGTAAAGCAAACATAGAGTGAGTTTGAGGGGCTTTATATGGAATGTCGTCTAAGATAAGTTGAATTGTTAGGCCTTGTTTAAATACTGGCTTTATTCTTCCTGAAACATGTACAGAGCCACTATTATCTCGAATAGTTGAGTTATTTGTAGGCCTGATAATATCAACTTCAAAATTATCAATAAGCTTTTTAGGTTTTATATCTAGAATTGATGTATCTATAGATGAAGATATATTTTGATTTTCGGTGTTTATTTCTATTTCTTCTGCACCTGGTTTAGGGCTATCTGAAAATACTAATACTCCTGATTCATCTCGCCATACGTACACTTTTGCTGAAGTCGCATATACCGGTATGAGTAATGACATTATTAATAATAAATAGATAAAAGATTTTAATATATACAATGAAAAAGTCCGTTCTTTAATTACTGTACTAATCTAGCAAATTATCAGATTTATGCCACAAAAAAAGCTCACCTAAGTGAGCTTTTTAATCAATTAGTGTAAAAAACTAATTAAACACTGTAATACATATCAAATTCAACAGGGTGAGTTGTCATGTTTAACAATTCAACTTCTTCACGCTTCAAGCCAATGTATGCATCAATCATGTCAGCATCCATAACGCCACCAGCAATTAAGAAATCTTTATCAGCTTCAAGAGCGTCTAAAGCTTCACCTAATGAAGTAGCAACTTGTGGAATTTGTGCTGCTTCTTCTGCAGGTAGGTCATAAAGATCTTTATCCATAGCATCACCAGGGTGGATCTTGTTTTTAATACCGTCAAGACCAGCCATTAATAATGCAGCAAAAGCTAAGTAAGGGTTAGCCGCTGGATCTGGGAAGCGAGCTTCAATACGTACAGCTTTTGGAGATGGAACAATTGGAATACGAATCGATGCACTACGGTTACGCGCAGAATAAGCAAGCATTACTGGAGCTTCAAAACCTGGTACAAGACGTTTGTACGAGTTAGTTGCTGGGTTAGTAAATGCATTAAGTGCTTTAGCATGTTTAATGATGCCACCAATGTAGTAGATAGCTAGTTCAGATAATCCGCCGTACTTATCGCCAGAGAATAAGTTAACACCGTCTTTAGCTAAAGATTGGTGAACGTGCATACCAGAACCGTTATCACCTACTAAAGGCTTAGGCATAAATGTAGCTGTTTTACCGTAAGCGTGAGCTACGTTATGAACAACATACTTATAAATTTGAACTTCATCTGCTTTTTTAACAAGAGTGTTAAAACGACAAGCGATTTCGTTTTGACCAGCTGTAGCAACTTCATGGTGATGTGCTTCAACAACTAAGCCCATATCTTCCATGATTAAACACATAGCTGAACGAATATCTTGTGATGAATCTACTGGAGATACTGGGAAGTAACCGCCTTTAACACCAGGACGATGTCCCATGTTGCCTTCTTCGTATTCAGTACCTGAGTTCCAAGCTGCTTCTTTATCATCAATTTTGTAGAATGAACCACTCATGTCAGTACTAAAGCGTACATCATCAAAAAGGAAGAATTCAGGCTCTGGACCAATTAACACTGTGTCAGCAATACCTGTAGAACGCATGTACTCTTCAGCGCGGTGAGCAACTGAACGAGGATCACGGCTATAACCTTGCATAGTTGCAGGTTCTAAAATGTCACAACGAATATTTAATGTTGGAGTTTCTGTGAATGGGTCAAGTACTGCAGATTCAGAATCTGGCATCATAACCATGTCTGATTCGTTAATGCCTTTCCAACCTTCGATAGATGAACCATCGAACATTTTACCGTCTTCAAAGAAATCAGCATCTACTTGATGATGAGGAATAGAAACGTGTTGTTCTTTACCTTTTGAATCGGTGAAGCGTAAATCAACAAATTTAACATCGTTTTCTTTAATTAAATCTAGAACTGCTTGTGACATCGATAGTCTCCAGTAATATAGTTTGTGAAATTTACAAATACCAAGTATTTGTTTTAGATAATTTAAAGCTAATATCGTGCCAGAAATAAGCTATTGAAATATAATGATTTATATATATATGCAGTATTTTGTCGCACTGTGTTGGTGCTATGTGTGTAACTAGTTGGTGCAACGCACCACTAATGTCCAAAGCAACGTATTAACATTATCATAACGTTATTACATATTCGAGAAATAGAAAATTATATTTAATGTTATTCGACTATATTTATGATCGTCTCTGCTGTATAATTCGCGCCCAATTATAGCCTATTGAGCAAGAAGCCCGTGTTAGAGAAATTACGTAATGTTGCGATCATCGCCCACGTTGACCATGGTAAAACTACCCTAGTCGATAAATTATTAAGTCAATCAGGTACTTTAGACGCGAGAAGCGGCCTAGAGGAACGTACGATGGACTCAAACGATATCGAAAAAGAACGCGGTATCACCATCCTAGCTAAGAACACAGCTATTAACTGGGGAGAATATCGAGTAAACATCGTAGATACTCCAGGCCATGCTGATTTCGGCGGCGAAGTTGAACGTGTTATGTCAATGGTTGATTCAGTGCTACTTATAGTAGATGCACAAGAAGGCCCAATGCCACAAACGCGTTTTGTAACTAAAAAAGCGTTTGCTCAAGGTTTAAAGCCAATTGTTGTTATCAACAAAATTGATAAGCCAGGCGCTCGTCCTGATTGGGTAATGGATCAAGTTTTTGATTTATTCGATAATTTAGGTGCAACTGACGATCAGTTAGATTTTAAAGTTGTATATGCTTCAGCTATCAACGGTTGGTCTTCTTTAGAAGAAGATGTTGTTGGCGAAGATATGACTCCTTTATTCCAAACAATCATCGACGAAGTGCCAGCTCCTAATGCAGATGCAGATGGCGCATTCCAAATGCAAATATCTCAAATTGATTACAGCTCTTACTTAGGTGTAATAGGTGTTGGTCGTATTACACGTGGTTCAGTTAAACCAAATCAACAAGTTACTATTGAAGGTGCTAACGGTAAGCTACATAACGGCAAAGTAGGTAAAGTTTTTGGTTACTTAGGCTTAGAGCGTCACGAAAGTGAAATTGCTCATGCTGGTGATATTATTGCGATTTCTGGTTTAGGCGAGCTTAAAATTTCAGACACAATTTGTTGTCCAAATGAAGTTGCTGCATTACCACCGTTATCTGTTGATGAACCAACTATTAACATGACGTTCCAAGTAAACACTTCACCATTTTGTGGTCAAGAAGGTAAATTTGTTACTTCACGTAATATTAAAGAGCGTTTAGATAAAGAACTTATTCATAACGTTGCTTTACGTGTTGAACAACTTGATGATGCTGATAAATTTAAGGTATCTGGTCGTGGTGAACTTCATTTAGGTATTTTAATTGAAAACATGCGTCGTGAAGGCTATGAATTAGCTGTATCACGTCCTGAAGTTATTATCCGTGAAGTTGATGGTAAACTTGAAGAACCATATGAATCAGTAACTATTGATGTTGAAGAAGCACATCAAGGTCCTATCATGGAGAAGATGGGTGTACGTAAAGCTGAACTAACAGATATGGCACCAGATGGTAAAGGTCGTATTCGTATGGACTTTATTATGCCAAGCCGTGGTTTAATTGGTTTCCAAACAGAATTTATGACATTAACGTCTGGTTCTGGTTTGATTTACCATACATTCCTAGAGTATGGACCTCATAAAGGTGGCGAAATTGGTCAACGTTTGAATGGTGTAATCGTTGCTAATGCTACAGGTAAAGCATTAACAAACGCACTATTTAACTTACAATCTCGTGGACGTTTATTTATCGGTCATGGTGTTGATGTTTATGAAGGTCAAATCATTGGTATTCATAGCCGTGATAACGACTTAACAGTTAACGCGTTAAAAGGTAAGCAATTAACTAACGTTCGTTCTTCTGGTACAGATGAAGCACAAACATTAACGCCACCAATTATCATGTCTTTAGAGCAAGCTCTTGAATTCATTGATAACGATGAACTAGTTGAAGTTACACCTGAAAATATTCGTATACGTAAGAAATTCTTGAAAGAGAATGAGCGTAAACGTGAAGGTCGTGGTCCTAAGTAAGTATAATTAAGAATTCGAAAAGCCATTACTTTTAAAGTAGTGGCTTTTTTTTGTCTAAAATATCACTTTCTTTCATTTCTTATTTCGGCAAAAAAATACTTGTATCTATGCAGGTAAAAATTCTAATCGATCAAATGTAATACCAATTTGATTAATTAAGTGATCTACTTTTTCATGAGGAAAAATAGATAATTACAAAGCATAAAATTTAGTCAGTAGTTATTCTACTTATAAATTTTATAACGCCGTCATTATTAATTTTAACCGTTAAAAATGAGCCGTTAATTAATCAACTTGGTATAAATATGAGGTTTAATTGATTGTCTCTAATTCAAATTGGTTATCGAAGATATTTTTATTCATATTTACTGGCTGAACTCGATAAGCCAACTACACTTTAATTAGTACTTAAATTTATAAACTCTAAATTTAGTTTGTAAATTTCAAAGGTGTCTGTTTTTCAGTTACATAAGGAGATATAAGTGAAAGATGCAGAAATGAGAAAATTAAGTCAACTGTTCGAAAAGATGGTTGCAAACAAAGCAAGTGCTGATGAACAGCAACAGTTAACTTGGCTTTACCAGGTGTTTATTGATGAGGGCAGGGAAGGTGTAAGTAATGTTGAGCCATTTAACTCGAGAAAAAATATCATGTAAATTATCACTTAAATTATAGCCATAACTTAAGTGATATAATTTATCTCATCGCTAATTTGAAGCTTTAAATCTTGCCGCATCAATAATTGCCCATAAATGCATTACAGGTCCTAATATCCAACCAATAAGTATTATTGCTGTTCCCCAAGCTATGGCAGTGAAAACAAAAAATAGTATAGCGGCTAATACTCTCCCTTGTACTAATTGCCCTAATCCAGGGATGAAAATATTACAAATAGCAGCTAAAACATTACCGCCCGAACCTTGATCTGACATAAATAAACCTCGTTAAAATAGATAATATTGATTCACTAAAATTATAACTATTTATACAGAAATAATATCTTAATGCTTAGTTGATTAACTTATTAGTCAACAGATTATTAATAACACTTCTATTACTTTCAACAACGTTATGTTGTTAAATGAAGTGACTATTTATATTGGTATTTATTGTTAACCTAGCATTAAAATCTTGTACGCTTAGTATAATTTCGTTTCGTGTTACTGATAATAAGTCTATCATACTATTAATAATGCACTTTTAAAAAATCGAATTGTGGAAATATGAATCTTTACGAAAAAATAAGAAACTACGCACACTGGAAAATAATCGCAAAGTTCGGTCTTTATCTGTTTAAAAGAGTACAGCATGAACAAATACATGTTGTTGCTGGGTATTTATCTTATGTAACTTTAATGTCGCTTGTACCACTTATGGTGGTGATGTTGTCTATAATGACCGCTTTTCCTATATTTTCAGATATTAGAGAAGTAGTAGAAGGTGTTATTTATAATAACTTCGTTCCTACATCAGGTGATGTTGTTCAGCATCATCTCACTGGTTTTGTTGATAACGCTTCTAAAATGTCAGCTATCGCTGTTTCCTTTCTTTTCGTATTTGCCTTACTTCTTATCTCTGCGATAGATAAAACGTTTAATAAGATATGGCGGGTGAATAAACCAAGACGAATAGTTACTTCATTTTCTATGTATTGGATGGTATTAACCCTAGGACCTATCCTTGCTGGTGGTAGTATTGTTGTTACCTCATATATTGCTTCGTTAGTTTCATTAGGTGATTACGATGTGTATGGTGTTGCTAATATATTTTTAAGGCTATTACCTTTATTGGCATCAGCAGGAGGGTTCTTAGTTTTATATATGATTGTTCCGAATAAAATGGTCGTTTTTAAATATGCATTAACAGGTGCAGTAACTGCGGCAATATTATTTGAAATAGCGAAAAAAGGTTTTGCTTTTTATGTTACTCAACTACCTTCTTATCAAGCTATATATGGTGCCTTAGGTACCATTCCTATTCTCTTCTTATGGGTGTATTTGTCATGGTTGGTTACTTTAATTGGTGCGGTATTAACAGTAGCTCTACAAGATTTTAGTGATGAACAAGTTGCTGAAAATAATAATGAATAATTGAGGTGATTTATGTCTAGAACACTGTTTCCTAAAATATCATCTTACCATCAAGAATGTTTAGATGTAGGTGATGGGCACCAACTGTACTTAGAACAATCAGGAAACCCTAAAGGTATTCCTGTTATTTATTTACATGGTGGACCTGGTGGTGGTTCTAGCGAAAATCATAGACGTTATTTTGATCCTAATTTATATCATATCATTTTATTTGATCAGCGCGGTTGTGGACAATCCAACCCTGCTCCAAGTATTGAAAATAATACTACGAAAGACTTAGTCGCCGATATTGAAAAAATAAGAGAACATTTAAACATAAAACAATGGCTCATTGCTGGAGGTTCTTGGGGTACAACATTAGCAATGGTTTATGGTATTGCTTATCCTGAGAAAGTACTTGGATTTATATTGAGAGGTTTATTTTTAGGTACCCAAACTGAGTTTGATTGGCTCTATAGACCTGCAGGAGTTCAACGCTTTTTCCCTGAATATTATCAAGAGTTCTGTAAAAATATGTCTGGCGATGAACAATGTGACCCGTTGATTTATTATCATAAAAAATTACATTCAGAGAATGAGATAGCCGCTATATCAGCCAGTAAAAAATGGTATTTATGGGAACTAAGACTCGCGAGTCTAGAGCATCCTAGTATTGGTAGTTTACAGGTAGATGATGCGCACCAAGCTTTGTGTATGGCTAAATTATCGAGTCATTATTTTATTAACAATGCTTTTCTTTCTGAAAATTATATTTTGAAAAACTTACATAAAATTAAAGATATACCTGCTGTTTTGATCCATGGACGATATGACATGGTTTGCCAATTATACATTGCTCAACAAATTACAGATCAATGGGACAATGCACATCTTCATACCTTACCTTGTGCAGGTCATAGTGGCTTTGAACGACAAACCATAGATGCCTTTTGTAAAGCGACTGATACTATGGCTGAATTTTTAAACGAGAAGGGTTCGTAAAGTTATATGATTGCATTATTACAAAGAGTCACTGAAGCAAGTGTTACTGTAAATGGCGAAATAACAGGTGAAATAGAAAAAGGTTTATTAGTATTTGTGGCTATTGAACCAACAGATGATGCAGCTAAAGCTAAGCGTTTAGCTCAAAGAGTCGCTGGGTATCGCATATTTGAAGATAATAATGGAAAAATGAACCTTAATGTTGAGCAAGCTGGTGGTGAGATTTTAGTGGTTTCTCAGTTCACTTTAGCCGCAGATACATCTAAAGGGTTACGTCCGAGTTTTACCAATGCTGCTGCTCCTGAAATCAGTAAAGGTTTGTATGAAGATTTTTGTAAAAACCTTAGAGAATTAGGTTTTAGAGTACCAACGGGCATTTTTGGTGCTGATATGAAAGTACGATTACTTAATGATGGACCTGTCACTTTTAGACTTACTTGTTAACATCAAATTATTAGCACCAAAGTCATCAGAAAGGTGACTAAAATCGTAATCTAAAAACATAAGAAAAATTAATTAAATGGGCGAAGCTGTGAGTACAAGTGTAGGTATTATAGGGTGTGGGTGGTTAGGTAAAGCACTAACTGAAAAATTAATAAGTCAGCACTATTCAGTTGTTGTTTCTACTCAGCACCAAGATAAAGTAGAGCAATTATCGCAATTGGGCGCTCAAGTTGAATGCTTTAGTTTATCTGATTCTTCTCCATCGATTACTGACTTTACACTTTCTTTATTCAAACAGTCTTGCGTTATTATCGCCATACCTCCAGGAATACGCCAAGGGCGTAAAGATTATGCAGATAAAATTAAACATATTGTTCAACTTGCACAATCGGGTGATGTAAAACAGCTCATAATGATCAGTTCAACCGCTGTATATAATGGATTGGATGGGGATATTAAAGAAGATTGTGCATTAAACTTATCTTCAGAAAAAACAGCTATTATTCATCAAGCAGAAGAAGCTGCTCTTAAATTTTCAGGTGAAACTATTATTTTAAGACTTTCGGGGTTAGTTGGACCTGATAGACACCCTGGTAAGTTTTTAAAAAGTGGTCGCTTGTTATCTGATCCGGATGCTACAACAAACCTTATTCACCAACATGACGCTGTTGGTTTATTGTTTGGGCTTATCAATGCGCCTGCACATAGCTCTATTTATAATGGGTCAAGTCATACTTATGTCGCTAAACGTAAATATTACGAACAAGCAGCACTAGAACTTGGACTTGCTAAACCAGAGTTTGTTGAGGTCGTAAATACTAACTCGAATAATGATTTATCTGTTGCCAATAAAATTATCAACGCTGATAAAATAAGAAATTTCCTGTCTTATACTTTCCAATATGATGACTTACTGTCTTGGTTATCGCATTCATAATTTTTGTAAATGAAATTTAATTAAAAGTGTTCCAATTGCTATGAGATGGTTTAAAAGTAAAAGCTTCACTCTCTTTATCGTATTATTACTGCATATCACTTTGCTTGATCTTGTAATGATCACTTATAAAGGAGCACAAATATTAGTTGATAAGAATATAGAGTTAGAAACGATTATTACTCATCTACTTATTGTATGCGTAAGTGTAGGCTTTTATTACTTACTTAATTATCTAGTGAGTCGTTTTAAAAAGTACCTTCAATAAGTTCAATGATTAGATGTAGCTTGTTTAACTTTAACTTTTATTCTCTTCGCGACTTTATCTAGATTTTCTCTAAATTCCATTTACGTTGTTTTATTTATTAATATTTATAACTTAGCTCATCATTTTCGTTTTAAAATGCCCTAAGAAATAGTATGTTGCCGATAATTAACCTATATTAGTTCATTAATAAGAATAAACTAATATAGGAATACAGGCACATGGAATTACTTTTACCTCTCATCTCAAGTCCCATTTTATGGATCACTCTTGTTGTATTATATACCTTAAAGAAGGGCATTTATTTTGTTCCACAAAACAGAGGTTATGTAATTTATACCTTAGGGAAGTACGATAAAACCTTATCAGCAGGACTTAACTTTATTATTCCGTTTGTTCAATCAGTTGCAGCCGACAGAAACTTAAAAGAGCAATCTTTAGATATTGCATCTCAATCGGCTATTACCAAAGATAACATTTCATTAGAACTTGATGGCATTTTGTTTATGAAGGTTATAGATGCTGGTGCGGCAACCAATAACATTACCGATTATAAATTGTCGGTAACACAACTTGCGATGACAACTATGCGTAATGCTATTGGTTCAATGGAACTTGATGAGTGTTTTCAATCAAGAGACATGATTAATGCAACCATATTAGCAGCAATGACTGAAGCTACATCTCCTTGGGGTGTAATGGTTACTCGATATGAAATTCGCGATATTAGTCCACCACAAAGTATCCGTGAAGATATGGAAAAACAAATGACAGCAGAACGAGAAAAACGTTCTGTTATCTTAACAGCACAAGGTGTTAAAACAGCGTCGATAACTGAAGCTGAAGGCTTAAAAGCCGCACGAGTATTAGATGCTGAAGCGTCAAAAGCAGAGCAAGTATTAAATGCAGAAGCAGATAAAGAAAAACAAATTTTAGAAGCAACAGGTAAAGCCGAAGCCATTCGCTTAGTTGCCGAGGCCGAAGCTGCAGCATTAGCCACTATAGGTGATGCTGCAAATACTGATAGTGGTAAAGCCGCTATAACGCTTAACTTAGCTCAAGATGCCATTGCTGCTCATAAGGCAATTGCTTCGCAAAGTACAGTTGTATTAACTGATGGTAAAACAGGTGACAATATTGCTAACACCGTAGCGCAAGCTATTGCTGTTTCAGGATCTTTAAAGTTACCTCAAGTTAGTGCATCTTAAAGTTAACTTTTAAGGATTATATATGGACCTCATTAATTACTTTTCAGAGCATCATGCTCAATTTCTTTATTTGATAGCGGGTATAAGTTTTATAGTTGAACTTACCGTACTTGGAATGAGCGGACCTTTATTATTTATCGCTATTGCTAGTGTGTTGACAGGGATTTTCGTGCAACTCAATATATTGTCTGGTTGGGAGAGTGAGCTTTTATCTGTTGGTGTTCTAACTGCATTGATTGCATTGTTGTTATGGAAACCTCTTAAGTCTTTTCAAAACTCAAGCAGTGGCTCAGATACCAGCAGCGATATGATTGGTAAGCAGGTACCGAGTTCTGCTGAAATTACTCATGTGGCAGGGAAAATACGTTTTTCAGGTGTTGATTGGAGTGCTAGATTAGCAAGTGATTGTGCTGTTGATGCTATTCAAGCTGATAAGCCATGCGTTATAACAGGCGTAGACGGTAATGTTATGTTGGTAAAACCGCTATAAGTTAGTAGGTTAATATTATAAATAAATTAGTATAAAAATCAGCATCAAAAAAGCCAAATCATAGTGATTTGGCTTTTTGTTTTATACGCGTTATTTAAGCAGGACTTAGTTACAAGCTTGGTAATAAACCTTGAGTTGAGAACTGGTTAAATACCGCATTAGAAATAATACCTGAGGCTTTTTCAATATCAGGTGAAAAGTGTCTATCTTTATCATAAAAACTCACTTGATCACGTAAAATCTGTTTAGCTTTTTCTATGATTAGTGAACCTTTTAATGGGCTTCTGTAATCTAAACCTTGAGCAGATGCTAAATATTCAATGGCTAATACGCCGTTAGTATTTTCACTCATTTCTGCCAAGCGTCTACCTGCGAAGGTTGCCATAGAAACATGATCTTCTTGATTTGCTGAAGTCGGTAAACTATCGACAGAAGCGGGATGAGCTAATGATTTATTTTCAGAAGCTAATGCAGCTGAAGTTACTTGAGCAATCATGAAGCCTGAGTTTAACCCGCCATTATCCACTAAAAACGGAGGTAAATTACTTAAGTGAGAATCTATCAGTAACGCCATTCTTCTTTCAGAGAGCGAACCTATTTCAGCAATCGCTAAAGCTAAGTTATCTGCAGCCATAGCAACTGGTTCTGCATGAAAATTACCTGCAGAAATAAAGTCACCTTCATTAGCAAATACTAAAGGGTTATCAGTAACGCCATTGGCTTCAATATGTAACACGTCGGCTGCTTGTCTTATTTGCGTTAAACAGGCACCCATTACTTGAGGCTGGCAACGAAGTGAGTAAGGGTCTTGTACTTTTTCACATTTTTCATGTGATGATCCAATCTCAGAGTTTGTACTTAATACATGTCGGTAAGCCTTTGCGACATCAATTTGCCCTATTTGTCCGCGTACAATATGAACTCTTTCATCAAAAGGTGCTCTGCTACCTAAAGCTGCTTCAACAGACATCGAACCAATAACAACTGCTGCTGAGAATAAGTCTTCTGATAAAAATAAACCTTCAAGAGCAAATGCTGTAGAGGCTTGTGTGCCGTTGAGTAATGCCAAACCTTCTTTCGCCGCTAAGGTTATAGGCTCTAATCCTGCTATAGCTAAAGCTTCTTTGGCTGGAAGTACTTGGTTTTGATAAGTCATCTCACCTTCACCTAATAAAGGTAAAACCATATGAGATAAAGGGGCTAAATCGCCAGATGCGCCAACTGAACCTTTTTTGGGTACGCATGGGTAAACTTTTTTATTTAACAGCGTTATTAAGGTTTGAATGACTTGTAAACGAATACCTGAAAAACCACGAGATAATGAATTTATTTTTAATACCATCATTAATCTAACGGTGGACTCGTCCATGTTTTTTCCAAAACCAGCCGAATGAGATAAAACAATGGAACGTTGTAGTAACTCTAATTCATCATTTTTAATACGTGTGCTGGCGAGTAAACCAAAGCCTGTATTTATTCCGTATACCACTCTATTTTCTTTAATAACTTGTTGAACAGCTTCTGCACTTTTATTGATGTTCTCAAAAGCGTTTTCATTAAGTGTAAAATGATCATAGCCATTACGTTGTACGGTACGTAACTGTTGTAAAGTCAGCTTTCCTGGAGATATGTTTAAGGTGTTTACTTGTGTCATGGTTATCTCCTAAGCTTGTTTTGTGTTTTGGGTATTGTTAGTGATCATAGGTAAGTTTAAACCTTGTTCTTGCGCACAGGTTTGTGCTAGTTCGTATCCTGCATCGGCATGTCGCATAACACCTGTGGCAGGGTCATTCCAAAGTACACGACTTAAGCGCTTTTTAGCTGCTTCCGTTCCGTCGGCAACAATAACTACACCTGAATGTTGGCTAAAGCCCATGCCTACGCCACCACCGTGATGAAGGCTTACCCAAGTTGCTCCGCCTGATGTTGAAAGTAGAGCATTCAGTAAAGGCCAGTCAGAAACGGCATCTGAACCATCTTTCATACTTTCTGTCTCACGGTTAGGTGAAGCAACAGAGCCAGAATCTAAATGGTCTCTTCCAATTACAACGGGTGCTGATAATTCGCCTGAAGCAACCATGTCGTTAAAAGCAACCGCTAAACGAGCACGATCTTTTAGACCAACCCAACAAATACGTGCTGGCAGCCCTTGAAATTCAATACGCTCGCGTGCCATATCTAACCAGTTATGTAGATGTGGGTTATCAGGAATAAGTTCTTTAACTTTAGCGTCTGTTTTATAAATGTCTTCAGGATCACCTGATAATGCGACCCAACGAAATGGACCTATGCCTTCACAAAATAATGGACGTACGTAAGCTGGAACAAAACCTGGAAAATCAAAGGCATTGGTAACACCTTCTTCTAAAGCCATTTGGCGAATGTTGTTACCATAATCGGTTGTTGCCGCACCTGCCTTTTGTAAATCAAGCATAGCTTGTACTTGTATCGCCATGGATTGTTTTGCAGCTTTTACTACGTTAGCTTCATTTTCTTTTCTACGCTCAACAGCTTCTTCCATCGTCCAACCTTGAGGTAAGTAACCATTAAGGGGATCATGAGCGGAAGTTTGATCGGTTACTACATCTGGCGTTATGCCACGTTTTACTAATTCAGGAAATACATCAGCGGCATTACCAAGTAAGCCAACAGAAACTGCTTCACCTTTTGATGTAGCTTCATTAATCATTGCTAAGGCTTCATCTAAAGACGTAGCTTTCTTATCAACGTAACGTGTTTTTAATCTGAAATCGATGCGTGATTCGTCACACTCGACAACCAATGCTGAAAACCCAGCCATAGTTGCTGCTAAAGGTTGAGCTCCACCCATACCGCCTAAGCCGCCTGTAAGTACCCACTTACCTTTAGCACTACCACCAAAATGTTGTTTTGCCATAGCAACAAAGGTTTCATATGTTCCTTGAACAATACCTTGCGAGCCGATGTAGATCCAAGAGCCAGCCGTCATTTGGCCGTACATCATCAAGCCTTTCTTATCTAACTCATTGAAGTGTTCCCACGTTGCCCAATGAGGTACGAGGTTAGAGTTAGCAATAAGTACGCGTGGTGCATCTTCGTGTGTTGTAAAAACACCTACAGGCTTACCTGATTGAATAAGTAAGGTTTCATAATTTTCAAGCTGCTCAAGGGTTTCAACTATTTTATCAAAACATTCCCAATCTCTTGCTGCTCTGCCAATACCGCCATATACCACAAGCGATTGAGGATGCTCTGCTACTTCAGCATCAAGGTTGTTCATTAGCATGCGCTTAGCCGCTTCAGTTAACCAACTTTTAGTCGTGATTGTTGTGCCAGTGTCAGCCTTTATAATTCGGCTTGTATCAATGCGTTTATCCGCGATGTTTTTTTCATTCGTGGTCATTCTTCAATCCTCATCTTTCAAAATTATTGGCTAGTTTTAAAAAACTAAGCGGCTACCTAAGCGATACTTGTCACCTGGTGAAGTTAATATGGCTAAACTGACAACGCCGTTACTTGACCATGTTCTGCGTTTAACTTGTAAACAAGGCTTTGTGGTTGCGATTTTTAATAGCTCAGCGACTGATCGCGATGCAAGTATGGCTTCAATTTCGTGTGTTGCTTCTGTAAGCGGCGCTTCTAGCGTTAAGTATTCGTGCGGAGTTATTTGATTAAAATCTTGTTTAATATAATCAGGTACCAAAGCACTATTTACGTATCTTTGTTCGAGTTGAATAGGTTCATCGTTCTCAAAATGTAATAGTTCTGAATAATAAACAGAGTCTGAAGCTGACACATTTAATAATATGGCGAGCTCGTTGGTGACGTCTACTTTTTCTAAAGTTATCGTTTCAGAACTATGTTGATGACCGCGTTCAAAAATTTCGTCAGCTATACTTCTAATTTCTAAAATTGATGATTGTGATTTAAAGGTCGCAACAAAAGTGCCTGCACCTTGAGAACGTACAAGTACACCTTGTTCGGTTAATTCTTGTAACGCTCTTCTTGCAGTCATTCTGCTAACAGAAAACTGTTCAGCAAGTTCGTTTTCAGAAGGCACTTTTTTATTTTGTTGCCAAAGTCCTGATTCTATTTTCTGGCAGATAAACTGTTTGATAACAGTAAACTTGGCTGCTGACTTTTTTTTAATTGGTGCTTTTGCTGGCGTCTTTGCTTTCATCTTGATCCCAAACTGTGTTTTTAAATGTCTATCTTATTTATACAATCTCATTTTATTTACTAAAAATCAACACTTGTATATACAAGTGTTGATCCTTTTATTGCTATCAAGTAAAGTAAGCTTATCGAGTCGCTACGTAGTGAGTAATAAAATGACAAACATTCAAATAGATAAACCTTGTTGGGACATACTTTGGATCAATGTAAACATTGCCACTATGGCTGCGGGCGAGAATAAAGCTGAAAGAGAAAACGTTTCTAAAGACGATGAAGATTTAGGTTATTTGGATTATGGCATTATTAAAAATGCTGCTATCGCTATCTCAAAAGGAAAAATAGCTTGGTTAGGTTGCATGAAAGACTTAGCGGGTATTCAGTATTCAGTTAAACAAGTTATTGATGGTAAACATCAGTGGTTAACGCCTGGCTTAATTGATTGCCATACACATATTGTTTTTGGTGGTAATCGCGCCAATGAATTTGAGATGCGCTTGCAAGGTAAAAGCTATGAAGAAATAGCTAAAGCAGGCGGTGGGATTATTTCAACGGTTGCAGCAACTCGTAATGCAACCTATCAGGAGTTGTTTAAAAGTGCTAAGAAACGTTTAACAGCGTTACATAATGAAGGCGTAACAACTGTTGAGATTAAGTCTGGCTATGGATTAGATTTAGCGTCTGAAGCTAAAATGTTAAGGGTAGCTAAGCAATTAGCTGATGCACTTCCTGTTACGGTTAAAAAAACTTTTTTAGGCGCACATGCCATTCCTACTGAATATCAAAATAACTCACAAGGTTATATTGATGAGGTTTGTAATAATATGCTCCCAGATATTGCAGCAAAAGGCTTAGCCGATGCCGTAGATGTTTTTTGTGAAAATATTGGTTTTACTTTAAAGGAAACTGAACAAGTTTTTGAAGCCGCAGCAAAGTTAAATTTGCCTGTAAAAATACATGCTGAACAACTTTCTAATATGAAAGGAGCTAAGCTAGCTGCAAAATACAAAGCGCTGTCGGCAGATCATCTCGAATACTTATGCGAAGATGGTGTAAAGGCAATGCATGAAGCTAATATGACAGCCGTTTTACTACCTGGAGCTTATTACTTTTTACGTGAAACTAAGTTACCTCCAATGGAATTGTTAAGAAAGTATAACGTGCCAATGGCGATTGCTACCGACTCTAATCCTGGTTCATCACCGATTACTTCAATACAGCTTATGTTAAATATGGCGTGCACTTTATTTAGATTTACGCCACTAGAGGCATTAGCTGGTGTAACTATTAACGCGGCTAAAGCTTTAGGTGTTGATGAATCAAAAGGTAAATTAGCCGTTGGGTATGACGCAGATATTGCTTGTTGGGACATAGAACAGCCAGCCGAACTTGCCTATCAATTTGGCGTTAACCCCTTAACATCATTGATGAAAGAAGGGTGTATAGTTATTTAGCTCTGTACAAATGAGCATCTAAGTTCTACTCTTAAATAAAGTTTTAAGTAACATTTCTGTAAGCACTTTTTATATTTGAGTATCAAACATGGATTTTTGTGTACCACATCGGGTTAAATCTAACCTAAAAACCACTTTATATGCTGTTTTAAGTATATTGTGTTTTACCTCGTTTTCAGCTTATTCAGCCACTTCTACATCTACATATGGCGTTATTAATCTCGCTTTTATTTTAGGGATAAGTATTCCCGTTATCGTTATATCTTTGTTATATAAGTTTAAAGAGGCGTTTCAATTACGCTTTTTTGTATTATTAACATTAAGTTTGATTGGGATGATTTATTTTGTCGCCTTTTCTGAACAAGATAATACAAATATAGTATTAAGTTTTGCTGCACTTTATCTCGTGTTTATTTATTTTAGTTGGTCGTCTAATAAAGCTGAATTAATTCCTATTGTGACAACGGTTAGCCATGTTGTAGTTTTAGCTTTTTCAGCTATATATATTGCTCTTGTTAGTTTTAACGTCACAGAAAATAACGCTATTTTGTGGTTGTTTATCAGCGGTATTACCTTAGCTTTAATCGCAGTAAGAATACATTGCACTACAACTAGTGTTAAAGCCTGCATGACTAAGATGTTCATTCTTTTATTACCTGCTATTTATTTTTCAGTTATTGTTTTTTTCTGGGTAAATAAAAATATTGAAGAACAATTATTTTTGATTAATAGTTTAAGCGCTTACTTGCTGTTTTTCTTCGCAAGTTTTTGGCGAATAAGTACGCGCTACAATACTAAAAGTAAAAACTTAAGACAAGAAGCCAACTTATTTTCAGGAACAAATGATTTCTCGAATAGTTCAAGTGATACCGCCACTAATCTCCCTTCTCAACAACAAGCCTTTCAAAGTATACATAAGGTGTTAAAGAGCCACTCTAAAGACAAATTCGCTATTATTGTTTTTAAGCCTATTAATTTTCAGCAAGTAAACAAAATATTAGGTCATAAAAATTCCGATATTTTGCTTTTACAATTAGCTTATTGTTTACAAAAAAGTGTTGAATCTAATAAAAACTTGATTAACTTTGGCAGTAAATTAGCACCTGTACGTATTGCTAGATTACGTGGTTTACACTTTTTAGTTGTTTTACAATTACCTGAAAAAAGCAAGGATCAAGACATTCTTGCTGAAATGCTTTCTCAGGAATTAACTGCAGCAGTTCCAGATGCGATGAGTTTTAAAAGTTTTTCATTAAACTTTGAATTAACTTTTGGTATTTCATTTATTAATGAATACGTAAATAGTTTATCGCAAACTGTTGCCCATGCAGAAGATGCCTTGCTTACTGCAGAAAGTAATCAAGTGCTAATTAGCTATTTTAATAAAGACGAAATGATTTATAACGAATCGCATTTATTGCAAATGGAACGCTTGAAGCAAGATATTGTTGACGACAATTTATATTGGTATGTACAGCCGCAAACAAACCTTAAAGATAAAAAATTAGTCGGTTTTGAATTGTTAGTACAATGGCAGAATGAAAACAATATGCCGATTGAGTTTCAAGGCTTTATTGATACTGCAGAACACAGCGGTGAAATCTATTTTTTAACCAAACAGATGATCACCAGAGCGTTTAAATTAATTTTAAAACTTCAACGTGCATCAAATTATGAAAGAGTTTCAATTAAACTATTGAGTCAGTATTTACTTGAACCGGATTTAGTTAGTTTTATTGAAAAACAAATTACGATGTATAACGTACCGGCTAAATATTTAGTGATTGAACTGCCAGAGAAAATTGTGCTCTCTGCGAGTGAAAGAGCAAAAAACATTATTGATGAGCTTAAGTCATTAAATGTGAACATTGCTATTTCAGACTTTTCAGGAAGCTATGAGTCTTTGCGTTATATAAGAAAAATGGCAGTTCATCAGGTTAAAATTGATTGTGAGCGTATAACTGAGGAAGTGGATGATCCTGAAAATGCAATTATTACTTCTTTAATTGAGTTGACCAAGAAAATGGAATTACCATTAATCGGGACCTCTATAAATAATAGAACAACTGAAAAAGCGTTTACTTTAATGGGCGGTGAGTTAGTACAAGGTGAAATAGTAGATATTGGCGTTACGAGCGATAATATAAGTACTTGGGTCACTACGTGGAATAATTTATATAACCCCGTTTGATAGGGTTATATAAATATAAGAACGGTAAAAGCTAGATAAGCCTAATTAATGACTCTAGCTTTAACTTATGTCTAAAGGCTCAGGTGATAAAATAATCCCGGTATTGTCAGCATATAAGTAATCGTCAGGTAAGAAAGTTACACCGCCAAAGTTTATGGCTAAGTCGCTTTCACCCGCTTCACTAGGAGATGCACCTACAGGAATAGGCACTAAGCTTTGAATACCAATATCAATCTCTTCTAAAGCATCTACGTTACATACACTGCCGTAACACACGATACCTTCCCAGCCATTTTCAGCTGCAGTTTCAACTATATCGCTATTCAATAATGCTCTGCGAGTAGAGCCACCGCCATCAATCACCATCACTTGTCCAACACCGTCGGTAGAAGCTAGCTGTAATATTAAGCCATTATTTTCGAAACACTTGATTGTTACTACTTTTCCGCCAAAAGAGTGTCGTCCGCCATAATTACTAAAAATGGGTTCGACTACATCAACTAAATCAGTATAAATAGAGCATAACTCGGTAGTATTGTATTCCATGGGTGTTTCCTAGCGTGGTTGAGGCTGTTCCTAAGAAGTTTTAGTATAACTGGCTTGAGATTAGGTTCAACTGTCTATTTTTTAGTTGTAGTAAAGTGCTATGTTACCGCTTTGAAATTAATAGATTCTTCTCTGCTGTTGGTACTGGATAAAGCATCAAGATATAACGACCAATTAGCTTCAAATGTTTCTGATAATTCGAGTAGATGAGTGGTCGAATAAATATCATTAAAACCATCATTAAAAATAAATCTGTGACCATGTTTACCTAAAGGTTCGATATGAGAAAGCTGTACATTTTTTTTGTGGAATACTTGAGGGATGTTGTTAGGTGTTGGTGCTTTTGCTGAGTGAGCTTTTTGACATTCGCTTGGTGAAAATATTCGTAAATATTCACAGCTCAATGAAAGTGGGTTGCTCTGTTCAGTTGAAGAGTCTTTAAGGCTTATCTCTAAAATATCTTGATCCGCATTAAGGGTGAATTTTGATACGTTTGTCATTTGGGCGCCTCATGAATCTTAAAGTAAAAAAAATGAGAGAAGTTAAAGCAGCTTCTCTCATTTTCAATTAATCTAAAGTACTTAATTTAGAAGTTAAGAGCAATTATAAAATAAAGCGACTTAAATCTTCATTCTTAACTAACTCAGTTAATGTTTTATCTACGTAAGCACTATCAATTTTAATCACTTCACCAGAACGTTCATCAGCGTTAAAAGATACTTCTTCAACCAAGCGTTCCATCATAGTATGTAAACGACGTGCACCAATGTTTTCAGTACTTTCATTCACTTGCCAAGCAGCATTAGCCAAAGCGCTTATACCATCTTCAGTGAACTCGATAGTTAAACCTTCAGTATTCATTAAGGCAATATATTGTTCAGTAAGTGAAGCATTTGGCTCTGTTAATATACGGACAAAATCTTCTGTTGTTAAAGGTTGTAACTCAACACGAATAGGTAAGCGACCTTGTAACTCAGGAATTAAGTCTGAAGGCTTAGCCATTTGGAAAGCACCAGAAGCAATAAATAAGATATGATCTGTTTTGATCATACCGTGCTTAGTGCTTACCGTTGAACCTTCAACTAAAGGTAATAAGTCACGTTGTACACCTTCGCGAGAAACGTCAGGTCCTGAAGAGTCACCACGCTTACAAATTTTATCTATTTCATCAATAAATACGATGCCGTTTTGCTCAACAGATTCAATCGCTTTTTGCTTGATATCGTCTTGATTAACAATCTTAGCCGCTTCTTCTTCTTGAAGTGCTTTTAAGGCTTTTTTGATGGTTAATTTACGCTTGCTTGTTTTGTCGTTAGACATGCCTTGGAACATGTTTTGTAGCTGTGAAGTCATCTCTTCCATACCAGGAGGAGCCATGATTTCAACACCTACTTGAGGAGCGGCTAAATCTAATTCAATTTCTTTGTCGTCTAACTGACCTTCACGTAATTTCTTACGGAAAACTTGACGAGTACTTGAATTATCAGCTTCTTCATCGTTTCCAAATGAATCGCGTGGGTTAGGAATAAGAATGTCTAAAATACGTTCTTCAGCAGCTTCTTCAGCTAAATGTTTAACGCGAGCCATTTCTTGCTCTTTCGTTAATTTAATCGCCATATCAGCAAGATCACGAATGATGGTTTCAACTTCTTTACCTACATAACCTACTTCAGTAAATTTAGTTGCTTCAACTTTGATGAAAGGAGCATTTGCTAACTTAGCAAGACGACGCGCAATTTCAGTTTTACCTACACCTGTAGGACCTATCATTAAAATATTTTTTGGTGTTACTTCGTTACGCAACTCTTCATTAAGTTGCATACGACGCCAGCGGTTACGAAGGGCAATAGCAACGGCTCTTTTAGCATCGCTTTGACCAACAATATGGCTATCTAATTCGGAAACAATTTCGCGAGGTGTCATATTCGACATGTTAATTCCTTAAAGCTTAAATTTATAGCTCATCAATGGTGTGTTGATGATTGGTAAATACACAAATGTCGCCAGCAATTTTTAAAGATTTCTCTACAATCTCTCTCGCTGATAATTCGGTATTTTCAAATAGTGCCGTTGCTGCTGATTGAGCGAAGTTTCCGCCGCTACCAATCGCAATTAAATCGTGTTCTGGCTGAACAACATCGCCGTTACCTGTAATAATTAATGACGCAGTTTCGTCTGCTACTACAAGTAAAGCTTCAAGCTTTCTTAAAGCACGGTCACTACGCCAATCTTTGGCAAGCTCAACAGCGGCTTTAGTTAAATGGCCTTGATGTTGTTCTAATTTACTTTCAAAACGTTCGAATAGGGTAAATGCGTCTGCTGTGCCGCCTGCAAAGCCAGCTAAAACTTTATTGTTATATAAACGGCGAACTTTACGTGCATTGCCTTTCATAACGGTATTTCCAAGAGACACTTGGCCGTCACCACCAATAGCTACTTTGCCATTGCGTCGTACTGAAACGATAGTAGTCATATTAAATCCAATCTATAAATCAGCATACTATTGTAACTAGTATGCTGATCTTTAATGTTTATGTATGTTCAAGAGGTAGGGGTGTGAGGCGATGATTTCAAGTATAGACGAGGAATTAATTCCATAACCAAATTTGACAGTAATTAATTTTGTTTCTTTTTAGTTTGTGTTTGTCTTTTTCTGCATCACGTTTTTTCTCGTATGGACCTAAGTAAACTCTGTAATAAGTTGAGTTAGCGCCAACGGGTGCACCTATTTGTGCAGAAAGACCTGCAAAGGCAATATTAGCCTTTAATACTTCCGCTTGTTTGAGGCTTTTAAATGAACCACATTGCATTTTATATGGACCACCTTGCTTAACATCATATTCGCCAACTTCAATTTTTTTATCTTCTAATTCTTTGCGATATGCCCACTTCTCTTTTGGTGGAGTAGGTAAGGTGGCTTTATCTTTTACTACTTCTTCAGCTTTTGGCGTTACTGCTGTTTGCGTTTCTTGCACTACAGGTGCTGCGGTGTCGTCACCTTTAATGCTCCATAACAAATAGATAAACCCACATAGAACAATCAGTGTGACTAAACCAATAAGTTTAACCTTTAGTGGTACGCCTTGTGGTTGTTGTTTAGCCGCAGGCTTTTTATAAGGACTTTTTTTGGGGTTTCTAGGACGAGAAACGTAATCTTGATGCGCCATGAAAGAATAATTTACAGGAAAAAATAATAAGTAATTTTAACGGACTTATGAATAAATGATACTACTTTTATTCATATGAATTGTAACAACTACATGTAAGGTGGATTTTAACCCAAAGGGCACTTGTTACCAGCTTAAATCAATAGGATCTATATCAACCGACCAACGTACTTTTGACTGCCATTCGTTGTTGGGTATTAATTGTAACATTTGATTAATAGCCATATGTAAATGCTTACGGTTTTTGGATTGTACAATAAGATGGAAACGATATTTACCGCCACGCTTCTCCATTGCTGCAGGTAAAGGACCTGCAAGTTCACATCCTTCATAACGAACAGCACATATTTCACGAAGAAATTTATCAGGATAAGAAGGGTAGTTAGCTTCGGCTCTAAACAAGGCTTGAAAACCAAAAGGTGGTAAGTAAGCTTGCTTGCGTTCCGTGAGTGCATATTCAGCGAAATGCTTATAACCATTATTCACTAAATCTTGTAATAGAGGATGTTCAGGGTAACCTGTTTGTACAAGCACTTTACCTGGCTTACTTTCACGACCAGCCCGACCTGCAACTTGTACAAGTAATTGTGCCATGTGTTCAGCGGCTCTGAAATCGAAACTAAATAATGCACCATCAATATCCAACATCGCAACCAGCGTCACATCAGGAAAATGATGCCCTTTAGCGAGCATTTGAGTGCCTAATAATATTTGATGTTTCTTTTCAGTTACTTCTTGTAAGAGTTTAGCTAACTCACCTTTTTTACGTGTGCTGTCTCTGTCTATTCTTACGCTACTCACATCAGGAAATAAATCACTAATACGCTGCTCTAGCTGTTCAGTGCCTTGTCCTAACGGTTTTATACGAACACTGCCGCAACTGTCACACTGAGCGGGTACACGTCGTTGACTGCCGCAATGGTGACACATCAATAACTGTTTACTTTGATGCAAGGTGTAAGGCTTATTACAGCGTTTACAATCAGCAATCCAATGACACTCTTGGCAGTTAATCGCTGGCGCGAATCCTCGTCTATTTAAAAATATGAGAACTTGTTCGCCTCTCGCAATCGTTTTTTTAATTTCGCTTTTTAATGTGTCTGATAAGCCATGCTCCATTTGATGCTGAGCAATATTAATTAACTGAATTTGAGAGGCACTACTATTTCCCGCACGATTGAGTAATTGATGATAATGATATTTACCTGAAAGGGCGTTATGTAATGACTCTAAACTGGGTGTTGCACTGCCTAATATAATTGGAATATCTAACTGACGCGCTCTTAAAATTGCCATGTCACGTGCGTTATATCTAAAGCTGTCTTGCTGTTTGAAAGAACCGTCGTGTTCTTCATCAATAATGATCATGCCTAGCTGATGCAAGGGAGTAAAAATAGCAGAACGTGTGCCTATAACAATGGCTGAGCTACCTCGTTGTGCTTCAAGCCAGGTTTGTAATCTTTCATTATTGTTTAACCCTGAATGATGTAAATAAATAGGCACATTAAAGCGCTGTTCAAAACGGTTAAGTGTTTGTGGTGTTAAACCAATTTCAGGTACAAGTACTAACACTTGTTTATTAGCGGCTAGTACATTTTCCATTGCTTGTAGGTAAACTTCAGTTTTACCACTACCTGTAATGCCATCAATAAGATGACAAGAGAATTGCGTATTTGTTTGTTCAATGGCCGAAAGAACTATCGCTTGCTCTGTTGATAGAGTGAGCTTGTTGTCTGTATTTAAGGCTGAATCTATCCATTCAAAAATAGTCGGTTGGCGTTCATGCTGTTCAATTAAACCTTTCTTTTCGAGTGAGGTTAATTGTGACTTTATATAACCTAGAGTACGTAACTCTGCCCATGTAATAGAGAGATGTTTATCGATGAGTTGAAACAGAGAATATTGTTTCGCGGCTTTGGTTTTTAGCTTTTCTAATACGTTTTTATCAGCTTGTTCAGAAGCAGCCCAAACTAAAGGAAGTGATACATCAGGTTGTTTGATTTGTCTTAACAGTACAGGCAGAGCTTGCTGTAATACATCACCAATAGGGTGGTGATAATAATCAGAACAACGTTGTAAGAATTGTAATAAAGGCGCATCAAAGTGAAAATTATCAACAACACGACTGGTGATACTTTTAAGCTTCTCTATTGGTTGTTCAGTGTGCTCACTTACCGATAAAACCACACCTATAACTTGCCTAGGACCAAATGAAACAGCAACACGCTCGCCAATATTGATAGGCGTATCGGTTAGATTAGGCGGTACAATATAGGTAAATAACTGGCGCAACGGAACGGGTATAGCTATTTGTACAAAACATGGAGTTCCTGATTGTGTCACGAGTTACTACTTATCATTGAATAATGCTTTATTTTGACGTTTAAAATCACGATTGCCAAGTTTGAAACGAATAAAAGATTTAATTAATAATAACTTGTTACTTTTGTGTGTTTTTACGGCATTATATATTGCGTAATAGTCATAATTAAATTATTATGCGCATCCAAATTATTTAACTCGTATGGTGCTTGGCAGCAATTTGACTGATCAAGTGGCGATACGGCCTTACAGAGGTAAACCCCATGAAAGACGGTATTCATCCAAATTATGCAGAGTTCAAGGCAACTTGTTCTTGTGGTAATGTTATAACAACTCGTTCTACAGTAGGTAAAGATCTTCACCTAGACGTATGTTCAGAGTGTCACCCATTCTACACTGGTAAGCAAAAAGCTGCTGAGACTGGTGGTCGTGTTGATAAATTCAACAAACGTTTTGGTGCTCTTTCTAAGAAGTAAGCTTTCTTATAAAGGTAACATTATTAGAAAAAAGCGCCCTAGGCGCTTTTTTTATGTCTGCTATTTATGATATTCATAACATCAGGTTTGGTATTAGTTAAATTTAGCACTGAAATATCATCTGATTTCGAATAACTTATATTCTTCTTTTTAGGTATTTCTGCTACATTAGTCACCATTCAATTTTCCCCATTCCCTCATTCATCAAGGTAAGTAAATGGCAGACCGTAAGCCCGATAAATTTTTTAAAGACAGAAAATTTAAAACCGATAGCCAAATGGATGAGCTTAAGGTTCCACCACATTCATTAGAAGCCGAGCAATCTGTTTTAGGTGGCTTGTTACTTGATAATGAAACATGGGACCGTGTGAGTGAAAAAGTGGTTGCTGCCGACTTTTATAGCCGTTCACATCGTATTGTTTTTGAATGTATTGGGGCTTTAATTGAATTAGGCGAACCGGTAGATTTAATCACACTTTCTGAGAGTTTAGAGAACGATCAAAAGCTAGACTCTGCTGGCGGTTTTGTTTATCTCGCTGAGATGATGAAAAACACGCCAAGTGCTGCCAACATTGTTGCTTATGCTGAAATTGTAAGAGAAAGAGCGGTTACCCGCGAAATGATCAGCGTAGCTAACGAAATTGCTGAAGCGGGCTACGATACTCAAGGTCGTTCAAGTGCAGATTTACTCGATTTTGCTGAAACTAAAGTTTTTGCGATAGCCGAAAAAAGAACAAACAAATCTGAAGGTCCAGCTTCACTTAACTCAGTGTTAGAGAAAACAGTCGACCGTATCGAAAAGCTGTGTTCGTCTCCAACCAATGGTGTTACTGGCGTTTCTACAGGCTTTACTGACTTAGATAAAATGACTGCAGGTTTACAAAAATCTGACTTGATCATTATTGCAGCACGTCCATCTATGGGTAAAACCACATTCGCGATGAACTTGGCAGAAAATGCAGCGATGACCTCAGATAAACCTGCTTTAATATTTAGTTTAGAGATGCCTGCAGATCAGATCATGATGAGGATGCTTGCCTCGTTAGGTCGTATCGATCAAACTAAAATTCGTACCGGTCAATTACAAGATGAAGATTGGGCACGCCTTTCTTCAACCATGGGATTACTCATGGAAAAAGGTAAAATGTTTATTGATGATGCTGCCGGTTTAACACCTACAGAAGTTCGTTCAAGAGCAAGACGTATTCATCGAGATCATGGTGGTATTAGTATGATCATGATTGATTATCTTCAACTGATGCGTGCGCCTCAATTCTCTGATAATCGTACCTTAGAAATTGCAGAAATATCGCGCTCTCTTAAAGCTTTAGCGAAAGAATTAGAAGTACCTGTTGTTGCTCTTTCTCAGTTAAACCGTAGTTTGGAGCAACGTGCAGATAAACGTCCAATTAACTCAGACTTACGTGAATCAGGTTCGATAGAGCAGGATGCCGATTTAATCATGTTTATTTATCGTGATGAGGTATACAACGATGATTCTGAGTTTAAAGGCATGGCTGAAATTATTCTTGGTAAACAACGTAACGGTCCTATCGGGCGTGTGCCATTAACTTTCCAAGGTCAATTTTCTCGCTTCGATAACTATGCGGGTTCGCATGTGCTTGAAGAAGATTAACCCTTAGATGTTGAATGTTGAACAATGAGTATACGTACAGCTACTGCGATTATTGATTTCCAAGCGTTAGCCCATAATTACAAAATCATTAAATCTTACGCGCCTAACAGTAAAGTATTAGCGGTATTAAAAGCGAATGCTTATGGTCATGGTCTAGAACGTATTGCTAAAGCTTTACCTCAAGCGGATGCTTTTGGTGTAGCTAGGCTTGATGAAGCTATTGCTTTGCGTAAGGCTGGAATTTTTCAGCCTATCGTTTTATTAGAAGGCTTCTTCTCTCCTGATGAGCTCACCTTACTGTCTGAATATAATTTAGAAACTATTATTCATAGCAAAGAACAACTTGCAGCTATTGATAAAGCTCATCTAGATTCGCCAATTAAAGTTTGGCTGAAAATTGATACAGGTATGCATCGCTTAGGTATTTCGCCTGCAGACTTTACCTCTTTTTATCATGCGTTAGAGCAGAGTAAAAATGTTCAGAGTGACATTATATTAATGAGTCACTTGGGTTGTGCTGATGACTTAAATGATAGTACAACGGCAATTCAGCTTAATGTATTTAAACAATTAACAAGCTCGAAGCATGAATGCTCGTTAGCTAATTCTGCGGGTATATGTGGTTGGCCTGAAACGCATTTTGACTGGGTAAGACCTGGCTTAATGTTATATGGCGTTTCACCTATGTTACAGCCAAGCGATCAGAAGAAAGCTCTGCAACCAGTGATGACACTGAAATCGAGTCTTATTTCCATACGACGTATAAATGAAGGCGATTCTGTTGGCTATGGAAGTTTTTGGACAAGTGCTAAAGACACCTACATTGGCGTTATTGCTATAGGTTATGGTGACGGTTATCCTCGCCATGCTGAAAATGGTACACCTATTTATATTAATGGCAGGATCGTACCTATCATTGGCCGAGTATCGATGGATATGATAACTGTTGATTTAGGTGAGGGCGCAGCTGGAAAAATTAACGATAAGGTTGGAGACGAAGCAACCTTATGGGGTGTTGAACTACCAATTGAGCAAATTGCCATGCGCGCTACCACGATCCCGTATGAGCTTTTATGTAATATCAGTCGAAGAGTCCATATCACTATTAAAAAATAGCATGACTATCTTTAATACTAGCTTTATTGAATTCGGATATTACTCAGATTAACTACTCACCATTAATTGTTGCCACTAATGTTCTCGAGCTAGCATGATTTCTATGTTCACCTAGATAAATTCCTTGCCAAATACCTAAATTTAACTCGCCATTAGTAATGGGAATAGTAATGTTATTACCAAGTAAGCTGGTTTTGATATGAGCAGGCATATCATCACTGCCTTCATAAGTGTGATCATAATAAGGCGCATTCTCTGGCACCATAACATTAAAGTGTTTTTCCATATCTGTACGGACGGTAGGATCAGCATTCTCGTTAATCGTTAATGACGCAGAAGAATGTTTAATAAATAAATGAAGTACCCCAACCTTTATCTGTGCTACTTCAGGTAAATGGTTAATAATGTCATGAGTGACTAAATGGAAACCTCGTTTTTTCGCACGCAATGAAAACTCAACTTGTTGCCACATATCGACTCCTTTTATTTTCGTTAATTTACACTTAGTGTTTGAGTAAATGTATCTACCATAAGTGTAATACCAAACGGATTAAATTCTCGCCCTTCGGGAGCTCATTAGCAAACTGATAACATCACAAAATTAAAAAAATATAGAATAACTATGTTTAATCAATTTTACTTGTTCTAAGCTTGCTAATGTAGCTCTAAGTTGCTCAATAAATTAATCCGTTTGGTATAAAAGTGTTATTCAGTTTTAAAATGTTACAAAAGCCAGATATTAAAAAACCCCAGTGAAATCAATGAGGTTTTTAGGCGTTTAATAAAGGTTTTTTAGGATTATTTGTTAAAGCTAAACTCGATATAAGCTTTACCAAGATCACATGACAATGGAATAATAACGATAGGACCATCAGCTTTATGGCTGATTGTGTGGTTTTTACCTGATACTACAACAGGTGTTGCCATATCAAATTCAAAGCCTTTCTCGCTTAACATACGTTTAGCGCCACCAGTAACCATGTTAGTGATTTCACCGACTAAATCGGTAATTTCTTCATTAACTTCGTCTGGACCTTCGCCCACCATTTTTTTCATGGTAGCAATAGCTAAAGCGCCTTCAAAAGTAATAGAAAGAGAGCCTTTAGTTTGTTCACTTACCATTCCAATAAGTCCTGAAACGTCACCCATAGCAACTTCACTTTTTTTAAGTCTCGGTTTTTCTGGGGTTAATTCCATCTGCGCCATCGTTGACATCACGTTTAGCATTGACGATAGAAATGGGTTGATAAACTCTACATTCATTAAATATTTCCACGACCTTTATTAATCTTTAGTACTGATTTTGCACGGAAAATCAGAAAATGTAAATCAGTACTTACAATTATATTTATTCGAAAACAGCTGTTGTTTCAGTGGCATTAAAGGTGATACTGCCTTTAATTTTTATACCTTGAAAGTTAAGTATGTTGATTTGCTTAGGGTAAGTATTGACGAGTAAGTCATTTTTTACCAATAAACCCGTTAATAAACTTTCAAATGGTGCTTCTTGATAGATATAAATATTGCCACTTTTAACTTCTATTCCTATCCAGTTGAGCTTCACTTGCTTATCTAAATGTTGTAATGAAAAGTGTGCTTCAACATAAGATTGAATAAAGCTCTCATAGTTTTTATGTTCAGGAGAAAAGTTAATTTGTTGCTGTTCTGCAATCGAATTTTCAACATCGTGTGTTGTAAATTGATGAATAATTTCGATTGTTTTAGTTGAACCGTTTAAGGTTAGATCAGTCATTCCAAAGAAATAAGTATGAGCAGAAGCGATTGACGCAACTGCCCATAATAGAACTACTGATACTAATTTCAGTAAGTTTTTTATCATTACTTACTAGATTCTTTTTCAGCTTCTTCTATATCGTCACTCGATTTTAATTCTTTATTATAGTCACGCATCATGTCGCTCTTCTTGCGTTTATATAAATCGAAACGAGATTTGATAGGACGCGCAGGCCAGTAATTGTTATTCACATTTACATCTGCTGTTTCCCAGTTAGGATCTATCGCTATACCTGTAATTTCTTTCTCAGTAATAATGAGCTTAGATACTTTGTCATTATTTTTACGCCAAATTTCAGCTGGAATTCTAATGTTTTCTTTTGTGCTATCAGCATAAGTAACTTCTAATAATATTGGCATAACTAAGCCACCAATGTTTTCAAAGTCGAAAATGTAGAAGTTACTTTCATTCGTCAGTAATTCTTTTTCCCAGTCTTCTAATTTATTGTGCATTGCATTGTATTTATTACGCGCAGCATTTGTTGCTGTGAACTTGTCGTGCTCGTTATAAAAATCTAGAAGTTCAGGCTTATCATCACTGCGTAACCAATGACCTTTGTTACGAAGGTCTGAAATAAACGTTGGCTTTTCATTTTCTAAAGCACGTTCCCATGCTTCTTCAGTATCTGGGTTTTGACTATTTGGACGGTATAAATGAATGTCGCCTAAAGCAATATCAACGTGATCTGTTGTGTAAAACCAACCACGCCAGAACCAATCAAGATCTACGGCTGATGCATCTTCCATTGTTCTGAAGAAGTCTGCAGGCATAGGACGTTTGAATTTCCAACGTTGTGCATATTCCTTAAAAGAAAAATCAAATAATTCACGACCCATAATAGTTTCACGTAATATGTTTAAAGCTACTGCTGGCTTGCCATAAGCATTATTACCAAACTGTAGAATAGACTCTGAGTTTGTCATGATAGGCACTTGGTTACTGCTTTTCATGTAAGACGTCATATTGGCAGCATGGCCACGTCGAGAAGGGTAGTTTTCTTCCCAAGATTGCTCAGCTAAAAATTGTAAAAACGTATTTAAACCTTCATCCATCCAAGTCCATTGACGTTCATCAGAGTTAACAATCATAGGAAAGTAGTTATGTCCTACTTCATGAATGATAACGCCAATTAAACCGTACTTAGTTGCACGTGAATAGGTTTTTTCACCTGTTTTCTTATCAAGTGTCGGACGAGGACCATTAAACGTGATCATCGGATATTCCATACCGCCAACAGGACCATTTACAGAAATAGATACAGGGTAAGGATAAGCAAATGTGTATTTATTATATTGTTCCATAGTATGGATAATGGCTTCAGTTGAATACTTTTCCCATAAAGGATTACCTTCATTTGGATAGTAAGACATTGCCATGGTATCTGTACCACCCGCTTTATAGCCTTGAGCATCCCAGATAAACTTACGACTTGATGCAAACGCAAAATCTCTTACGTTTTTAGCTTTGAAGTGCCATGTTTTTTCTTTAGTAGAACGAGATTTTTCGTTTTCTAAAGCTTCATCTGGTGTGATGATTAAAACAGGCTTTTTAGCTGTTTTCGCTTTATCTAAACGGCTTCTTTGCTTGCTCGTTAATACTTTCTTAGGGTTTTGTAATTCACCTGTAGAAGCAACAACATGATCAGCTGGCACTGTAATTTTTACATCGTAATCACCAAATTCTAATGCGAACTCACCGTTACCTAAAAACTGTTTGTTTTGCCAGCCAACTGCATCGTAGTAAGCAACGGCTCTTGGAAACCAACTTGCTACTTCATATAAATAATTGTCGTCTTCTTTAAAGTATTCATAGCCTGAACGACCACCTAATACTTTTTGTTCTTGTAAGGCATAAGTCCAATCAATATTAAACTCTATGTCAGCACCAGATTTTAATGGCTTAGGTAAATCAATGCGCATCATAGTACCGTTAATGGTATACGGTAATGCTTTATTGCTTTTATCTGTAACTTTTAATATACGGTTACCGCCATCGAATTTCTCTGTTTCAATAGCACTTCGTAAGCCTTTATAAGTGATTTTTTTAGCAGGGGCTGTACTAGTTAACTTGTAGTCTGAGGCTTTGCCCATTCTATTTTGATCAAGCTGTATCCAAATGTAGCGAAGAGTATCAGGTGAATTGTTAGTATAATTTAACGTTTCGCTACCTGTTAACTCTTGGGTCTCATCGTTTAATTTAATTTCAATTTCGTAATCTACTTCTTGCTGCCAGTATTCGTGGCCAGGCGCACCTGAAGCTGTTCTATAAGTATTTGGCGTTGGTAGTATTTCTTCTAGCTGGCGAAACTTTTGGTCATCAATCGTGTTTTGAGCGATAACGTTGTGGGATGTTGCTATGGTCAAACACAATACTATAGAGCGGAGTGACAAAGAGGGTGTGAATTTCATAATATACCTATGAAGTGTTTACAGAGTAGAACGTAATATGTTTACCTCATTTTTAAGCCTTTAATACATGATATTAAAGGATAAAAATAAGGTGATAGCTAATAATAGCTTAACGTAGGCGAAAGCCCAAAGGATTATTCAGGTTTTATTGGCAGCTTTTGCACGTGCCGTGTGCTTCAACAATTTGGTGGCTTATTGAAAAACCATGAGTATCGGCCATTGTTCTTAAAGAAGAATCTAGATCATTCGATTGTATTTCTTCTACATAATCACAAACATCGCAGATAAGTAGCTGAACAGGATGACTGCATTCGCTGAAGTGGTGACACATAACAAAAGCGTTAATCGATTCTATTTTGTGAACAAAACCTTGCTTACCTAAAAAGTCTAAAGCTCTATAAATAGTGGCTGGCTTAGCTGATGAATCAATTTTTTTGAGTTGATCTAACAAGTCGTAAGCGCCTATTGCACCTTCATGCTCAGCGAGTATTTTAAATACTTCTTCGCGAGCTGTTGTGAACCTTGCTCCGCGAGTTTGGCAGACATGTTTTGCTTGTTCTAATAAATCGTCAGTAAGCATATTTTTCATTGTTATAGGTAAATTGCCCCACAAGTTTACCATAGTGATGGAATGCGTCTAGATGAATTATAAAGGGATGTTTTGTTCAATGAATTATAAAGTTAATAATACTCAAAAATAGGCTTTGATTTTTACTTATAAAAGCATGAAATAAAATATGTAAATATTCTTTTTTTAAACACAATATTGATCTAATCGTATGAGTTTACCTATTTCATATTTATCATATTAAAGCTGTTTATACATTAATATTGTGCTGGTAATGTATACAATATGCTGATTTAAAAGCCTTTTATGTGTCGTAAATATTTACACTCTAGGTTAACAGTATATTAACCTTTGGTTAACATATGAATTATGTTCTTTATAATCAGGTGCTTAATATTTATGGTGTGTTTCTTGCTTGTTTTGTCATGTTATAGATAGGTTGGCGCTACATTTTTACTTAATATGCGCTAATTATTAATAACCATATACATTTGCAATTAAGCAAAAGATTAATGAATTTTAGTGGTTCATAAAAGAGCTGCTTTATTAATATAAAGGACGAAAAATGAAAACTTTTTTAACAGCTGGCGCTTTATTACTTGCTAGCTCACAAGCATTTGCTGGTGTAATAGTAGAAACAGCTTCTTATGGCGTACAAGGAAGCACTACTGACTTAGCTATTGGCTTTGGTCTTAATGAAACAGTTACTATTAACCCTTTTGATTCTTCTTTAGGTAACTTAACGGGTGTTTCAATTAATGTTTACAGCCAAATTGATACTGCAGGTCAATCAACAAATGACAGTGGTCAAAATGGACAAAGCCAATTTCAATTTAACCTAAATGGTGCTTGGGATGTTTCTTCTACAGTTGGCGATTATCAATTTGCTGGTTTTGGTAATGTATTCACTGAAACTGATCTAGATCATCAAGCAAATGAAGTTTTTGATTACGGTCAATTAACTGAGTTTCAAGCTGGTACTATTACAGTAGCTGATTTTTCTGCTTTCACATCAGCAGTAGATTTTACTTTTGCTATTTCTGCTTCAAGTTCTTTTACTAACATCGTACCTGGTGGTAGTGCAGAATTTACAAATATCATCGACTCTGCTTCATGGGGTCAAGTTGAAGTGACTTATACTTTTGATGCTGCTCCAGATCCATCTACAGTACCTGAAACAGGTTCTTTAGCTATATTTGGTTTAGGTCTTGCTGGTTTTGCATTAAGCCGTAAAGCGAAGAAATCTGCATAGTTAGCTATTAACCATGCAGTTGAAGATATTATTTAACGAAAGTTAATAATACTTTTATGAAAGCACCATAATTTATGGTGCTTTTTTTGTTTAAGTCCTATCATCCTGTTTAGCACTGCATTTCACTTATATTGTTAAACAATTGCTTCGCCTTTAGCAGGCACACTAGTCGAATCCCTTATAAGACGCTCTTAATTTTTCCCTTCATTATTTTAAGAAATTATCTCTCATTAATTTATCAAACTGTTCTTGTGTAGTAGTAAGTCGGTTTGTACATTCGTGCTTATTTTATGTTGTATTCATTATGCTGAGCTTGCTTTATTTAGTTCTGTTTATTGTATTAAGTATACAAGAGTATGATTTTAAAGTATTTTTGTGTCGGAAATATTTACACTTTAAATTAACGAATTATTAACATATTGGTTTATTTGTTATAAATCATGCATTTGTTCTTTTGGCGTGTTCTTTGCAGATCACTAAATATGTTAGAGATATGTTAGCTCTATAGATAAAGATTAAAATTCTATTAACTATTTATAACTACATAGACAATTGCAATTAAGCAAAATAATTGAATTTTGGTAGTTCATATGAGAACTGCTTTTTTAAAATAAAGGACGTAAAATGAAAAATATTTTAACAGCTGGAGCATTATTACTTGCTAGTTCACAAGCATTTGCTGGTGTATCAGTAGAAACAGCTTCATTTGGTACTCAAGGAAGTGTTGATGACGTTACAATTGGCTTTGGTCTTAATGAAACTGTAACGATTAACCCTTTTAATACTGCTTTAGGTAATTTAACGGGTGTTTCAATCAATGTTTACAGTCAAATTGATACTGAAGGTCAGTCAATGAACAACAGTGGTCAAGACGGACAAAGTCAATTCCAGTTTAACTTGAATAGCGATTGGACTGTTTCTTCAGCAGTTGGTAACTACCAGTTTTTAGGTTTTGGTAATTTATTTACAGAAACTGATTTAAACCACGAAGCAGATGAGATTTTTGATTACGGTCATTTAGATTCTTACCACGCTGGTACTATTTCAGTTATTGACCTTACTTACTTTACATCTGCAGTAGATTTTACGTTTGTTATTGGTGCTTCAAGTTCTTTCACTAACATCGTACCTGGTGGCAGTGCAGAATTTACAAACATCATTGATTCTGCTTCATGGGGACAAGTTGAAGTAACTTATACTTTTGATGACGCTCCAGACCCATCTACAGTACCTGAAACAGGTACTTTAGCTATATTTGGTTTAGGTCTTGCTGGTTTTGCATTAAGCCGCAAAGCTAAAAAAGCAATATAGTTAACCTGAAAACCGGATAAGCAATTATGCCTAATATTGTTATTTAACCGTCTTGTTATACGGGCTAAATCCCAACATTAGGAGAAAAGTAAATGATATTTTTTAGTGAAATCATATCGTCTTATTTTTAAGTCATATGAATCAATAAATTAAAAATTTATTATCCAGAGTTCAGGTTAGTTATCAATTAACTAACGATAAATCTGAAGTGTTATTTAATGTAAATTGAATAGTGACTTTATGAGAAGCACCATAATATATGGTGCTTTTTTTTGAGTAAAAATTGAGTATTGTCCCAAGATCATTTTTATTTCTCATTTAGTCTTTCATGCAAAAGCTTTTAGTTAATGAGGCTTTTTAGTCTTTTAACGACCACAATATCTTAATCTCTTGCAACATTGCTTTAATAACAGGTTCTTCTTTTTTATGGAGGTTGATAACAAAATACAGAGGTATTTCAAAATCTAACTGAGGCAGTATTTTTACCTGTTTCAATTGCTCTGCGGCTTGCGCTTCTTCTAATTCTAAAAAGCTCAATCCTTGTCCTGCTTTAACTAATTGTAACCTCGTATCGTCACTACTTGTTTGCAAGTTAGCTTTCTTGAATTGTTTTAAACTCGATTTTAACCTTTCATCAAAAGGGCAATATTTTCCCATCGTTATCCAAGCATCTTGAGCTAATTCGGTAATCAAACTGTCTTTATCTAAAGTAGAGTCTATCGGTGCAATTGTTGTGATTTTTTGATGTTTAATAAACACAGCAAATAATTCATCAGGCACATCATCGTAAATATAAGCGCCACCAATCGTATTGTTTAATAAAGCTTGGATCGCTGCGCCCGTTGAAAGTGATTCTATATTGAGATGAATTCCTTGGCAGTTTTCGCTTATATTATTTAACAAAGTAGGCAACTGTAACTGATTCGGAGATTGATTCATTGAAAGACTAAACTCACCAATTATCTCACTTTGATTTTCAACGGCTAAGTTAACCATATCGATGGCTGAATCTAATGTTTTCTCAGCTTTAGGTAGTAACAACTTACCTTTGTCGGTGAGCGACATACCTTTGCTTGAACGGTTGAATAATGGCGTTTTAAGTTCTTCTTCAAGGCTTTTTATATGAGCACTTATTGCAGGAGGTGTTGTGCAAAGATGTTTAGCGGCAGCGGTAAGGTTTCCCGTTTTGGCTACGACTACAAACGAACGCAGATGATAAAATTCCATTATTCACTCTTTCTTTAAATAGGTTCTAGTCAATTAACCCTATTTTGGGAGGGAGAATTATTTACTGCCTATACTATAGCGAATAACGCCTTTCAGTAGCATTCATAAATCATGAATACAGACTTCATATTTTATGAATGGCTAAGTTTTTCTGATTTCTTTACCTTATATCTATCTTAATAAAATTAAGCTAATTTGCTAGAGCTCAATCAAGCTTTGCTTTAATAGTAAACCACAATACAAGGAAACACTTATGTTATCATCTAATGCTCTTGAATTTACACCCGCTCAAAGTGATGTAGCCAATGCTTTTTTCTCAAACAAGTTAAGCTTTGAAACTGATTGCTCAGATGTTTATGCTGATATTAAATCAGGTAATAACAATTACATATTATTCGATGTTCGCTCTGCAGAAGCTTACGAGAAAAGCCATGCTATTACTGCATTAAGTATGCCTCACGCCAATATAACGCAAGAGTCTTTTGCACAATTTGATAAGCAAACTGTCTTTGTTGTTTATTGTTGGGGCCCAGGATGTAACGGTGCAACTAAAGCGGCTAAAAAAATATCAGCTTTAGGTTTTCCCGTAAAAGAGATGATTGGCGGTATACATTACTGGGAAGATTTTGAACGCTATCCTGTTAATCGATATCAAGCCAATGCTCAGGTGTAGAATGTTGTGAATAATACGACAATTATTCGAGAGGCTACAAAGCATGACGCTGATCAGCTTTTAAGGCTTTTCGAAAAACATGCCGAATATGAAGGGCATTCATTGTTATCAACAGAACAAGCTGCGTCAGATAAGTTGAATATGTTAAAAAACTTATCTGATACGCCACTTATCCTTTTTGTTGTTGCTCAAGGCTCTGAAATTAAAGGCTACATGAGCTTACTAAAGCAATTTTCTACATGGGATATGGATTATTACTTGTATATGGACTGCTTATATTTATTGCCAGAGTTACGTGGCGAAGGTGTAGGGAAGTTACTGATGGAATATTGTAAAAGTTATTCGCATCAGCATAAATTGTTAGAAATACAGTGGCAAACTCCAGTTGAGAACATCAAAGCTATTAACTTTTATCAGAATTTAGGTGCTCAGCATAAAGCTAAACTCAGGTTTTTCTGGGAATAGCTTAAGCTTTGCTGGTTTATGACTTTACTACTATCGCTAAACCGAAAGACAATAAACCCAAGCCACAAAGTTGACTTAGCCTTTTTTTCATATTGCTCAATTTCTTCTGTAATGCTTTAGAGGTGAAAGCGATTGATACTAAACAAAACCATAGCCCGTGGAGTATGGCTATATATAATCCATACAATAAAGCGAAACTGTTACTACTTGAGTCAGGTGAAACTAACTGGCTAAACAAGCTAATAAAAAACAACATCGTTTTAGGGTTAAGCGCATTACATAAAAAGCCTTCAATTAAATACTTCAAAGGCATTTTAGTACAAGTGCTTTGCTCTATTTCATCCACTTTATTACTTGCCGTTATGATGCTTTTTATACCGATATAAATTAAATAGGCTGCCCCTGCGTACTTTATTACATTGAAAAGCACTATGTTCTGTGAAATTAAGTAACTGATCCCCAACATTGAATAAGTGATATGAAAGCCAATAGCTAAACTTATCCCAAACGCTGTAAGTATGCCTGCTCGTCTTCCTGAGTTAATACTATTCTTAAGTACTAGAACGAAATCTGCACCAGGGCTTAGTACAATCAATAAACCAATAACCGCCAAACTTAATATTTCCATCAAACTTCTTATCTTATCTAAAATTATGTTTAGATTGTATCTACTAATTTTGCTATCTATAATCGATTTTAAGTATATTTATATGTGAGAAAAAGTAACGAATGAGGCATTTAAAAGCATTTCATATCTTTAATGTTGCAGCACAAACATCAAACTTTAGTGAGGCTGCACTTTCTTTATGCATAACTCATGGAGCGGTGAGTAAACAGATCAAAATATTAGAAGACTATTTAGCGCTTAAATTGTTTTACAAACAAGGTAGAAATGTTCGTTTAACACCTGAAGGAAACCTACTTAAAAGTTACACTTTTGAGGCATTTCAAATGCTAGATAAAGGTGTTAATAAATTATCTGAAATACATCAAACGAGTCTTAATGTTTCTTGCGAGCCAACATTAACGATGCGCTGGCTAATGCCGAGAATGTCTGGTTTTTATGAACAAAACCTCAATATGGATATAAGGTTATCTACAGCAGGAGGTTCAATTAATCTTGATAGTAGTGATTTATCTATGGCAATTAGACGTGATGACTTTGAATTTCCAGCACATTATAAAAGCATACATTTAGTTGATGAATGGATTGGCCCTGTTGTTTCACCTGAGTATTGGAAACAGATAAAAGGAGATCTAAAAAAGGTAAAACTAATTCATAGTGATACACGACAGAATGCCTGGTTAAATTGGGCAGGCAGTACTGATAATTTATCTATATTAAAAAACCCATCTCAAAACTTTGCTCACTTTTACTTTTGTTTTCAAGCGGCAGTTGATGGTTTGGGTGCTGCGTTAGGCTCATATCCATTAGTGGTTGATGATTTAAAAAGAGGAAATTTAATTGCTCCTTTCGGTTTTGTACCTTCAGGTCATCGTTATATTTTACTAGGACAAGATAGTATTATGGATAATGGGTTAAGCCAAAAATTCATAATGTGGATACAAAATGAATTAATGCAATGTATACCCGCTGATACCGATTCAGAGACAAGTTAATCCTCTCATTAAAAGGAACGATAAATACAAATAGCTTTTCAATCTTTCGAACATATGAGTACACTATTTACTTAATTAGACTATATTATTTAAATGAGTATTTTCTAGACAGAAAAAAAATTAGAAGGAAAATCATGAATAGAATAAATAAAGTTTTCTCAAGTATTCTCGTATTGTTATTTGTTGAGTCTATTGCACTTGCCTTTGTTAATGGTACATATATGGAAGCATTCATTATAGGGCTTCCAGCGATGCTTGTTCCTCTATTAATGATGAAAAGTGCCCCTGATGCAGCTTTAACTAGGCATGCATCTGCTATTGCAGTGATGATATACGCTGCTCTTCATATACATCAAATGAATGGTTTAATAGAGGTTCATTTTGAAATCTTTATTTTATTAGCCGTATTGATTATTTATAGTGACTGGAAAGTGTACTTTTCTGCTGTCGCTACAATAGCCATTCACCACTTTTCATTTTATTTCATGCAGTCAAATGGTATGAACATCTTTGTTTTCGATCAAGATCGATTATTATTTTCAACGGTTATCATTCATGCCGTATATGCCATCGTAGAAGCAGTTATAGCGGGGTTTATCGCAAAAACTTTGTATGATGACAGTCAAGTGGGTAAAGAGTTAGCGCAAGTAACTGAAACATTAGTTGAAAATGAAAACTCACTTGATCTCAAACTGAGAGCTGACGCTAATGGTAATGTGATTTTAGAAGGCTTTAATCAACTCTTATTCGTACTAGATAACGTGGTAACAGGTGTAAAAAGTCAGGTTGAAGATTTTAAGGTGAATGCTAGCCATTTAAATACCGCAAAGAATGAACTCGAAACTTCTGCATGTAATAGACAACATGAAACTGAAATTATCGCTTCATCCCTTGAAGAAATGGCTGTCACTGTGGCTTCAATTGCTAAAGATACCACTACGTTAAATGACCGAATGATAGCAGCAAGCCAATCTACTCAAACCACCAACCAATATTTTGAAGAAATTAATACCAAAAATGATGAATTGACCAATGCTCTGAATAGAACCAGTGATGAAATTTCAGCACTAGCAAGCTCAAGTGATGTTATTACGAATGTACTATCTGAAATAACCAGTATCGCAGATCAAACCAACTTACTTGCACTAAATGCAGCCATTGAAGCTGCAAGAGCAGGGGAGCATGGCCGAGGTTTCGCCGTAGTTGCTGATGAGGTGAGAACTTTAGCCAACAGAACCAAAACAAGTACAGATCAAATCGGAAATACATTAACTAAGCTTGCAGGGTATTCTAAATCTTCTACTCACCTAATGAGTGAATGTTTGAGTGCTATCGATATGGTGATTTTAGTGGCAGATAAAGCCAATAAAGAAGTTATGAATGCTTCGCAATTAGTCTCTTCATCAAGTGATATTGCTCATTCTGTTGCTGCTGCAGTTGAAGAACAGTCAGCTACAACGAATGAGATCGCCAAAAGCACAGAAAGACTAAGCTCACTCGGTAAAGATGATGCATTAAAAGTTGAAGTATTAGCTAAAGAAGCAGACGAGATATCTGAAGCCGTCGTTTTATTAGAGGCGAGTACGGCTCGTTTTAAGTAAAGCCTGAGCTGGATAATCACTTTATCTATAATGATAAAAGCTAGAGTTTTGTGTAAATTAAAACTCTAGCTGACTATTATTTGTTATAAACTTTTAGCTGTACTTAAGCTCTATGGTTTTATTTATTCATACCAATCAGCGGCGACCTGAATTGGCGTAGGATCTTCTTTTGTCGACACCCAGACAACCATCGCTGTTTTTTCTGTATCAACGTTCACAATAGGAGGGAAAGGCAAATCAATAACGCTAGATGATTTATTATTTACAATCATTTCCTTTTGCTGATAACCAATTACTACAAAGTCGTGATTTAACAAACGCCTATTGTTTTCACCTGCTTTTACTTCCGTCTCTATACCAAAACCTAATAAGGCAACATGTGCGATTAACTTGTTGTCAGAGGCGGGATCAAAGTTCACTTTAACCTTCGTCTCATCAATAGTGGCAGTTAACGTGTTTGGCGATTTAATATTAGCTGCTGGAAAACCTTTACCTCTAAACCAACCTTGCCAGCCCTTACCATCGATTATAAACCCAGGTGTCGCAACAGTTCTGCTATTACCAAGTTTGGCATAGGTTCGTTGTCGTCGAGCAAATTCAGGGGAGGAAAAAGGGTCTTTCCACCCTAAATAATCCCAGTAATCAACGTGGAAGTTAAGTGGAATAATGCTCTTCCATAGTTTTTCATGATCTGTAAATTGTGATATCCATTCTTCTGCAGGCGGGCAGCTGCTACAACCTTGAGATGTATATAACTCTAAAAAATAGGTCTGTTCATTTGTACTTGAAATTGTCACAGGCTCTGCCACAGCGCTTTTCACATTGACCAATATGCTTAACGCAATAAGTATCAGGTGTATTGACCTAATGGGTCTTTTCAATAACATGTTGTCTTCCCGTGAGTTAATACTAAATAACATCTTAAATGAAATGAGTTGATATGAAATCACGAAAAGTTCACAAAATTATCACGTTTTATCGACGTACAAAGCATCATTGATTGGGTAGAGTTAAAAGGTAGCGGTAACTATTAGCCTTGTTTTTTAGCATAGAGCAACAACGCTGATCTCTAATTTTTTTCGTACACGGGTGAATGATACTCTTTAAGTGTTATCCCAATTATTTCGAACTTATAGCTGAACATAGGTATATGGTTGTAGAAGATGGTAAATCTTCAGAGATAATTTTTGCCACCTAAGATTTAGGTTGGTAGCTAGTTTTGCTTATCAATTTATTGAAAAAACAATCTCCCCTAAAGCCTAAACTCCCATCATACCTTAGTAAATCAACTTTTTTTTCGATTATTCTTAGTAACGGTGCTTTTCCTAAAACTCAATATAGGTTTAGGGTTAAATTTGATAATTCATCAGCAGACTTTAGTTATAACGATCTAGCCAAACTCAATTATGAATTAAAACCAATTAATGATTGTACTGTCTTGGTTACAGGTTTTGATTTCAATGATTATGTTATGTGTGAATCTTCTGATAATGATAATTGGTTTGAAAAAACTTTTAGTACTAATAAAGGAAATTCGTACAGGGAACCATCAAATAACGTTTTATTTTTCGCATGTTGGTAGCCGAGAAGATACAAACTCTATTCTAATTAATTATTTTATCCTTTATTTTTGAGCGTAGCGAAAATAAATTAAGGATAAAATAATAGATAAAAAATGGGTTAATTGTTGACTCGTTATTGAATAAACAAAGTGTGTTAGAGGGCTTTATTGCTATAAGTTTCGGTACGTGATTTCTCTATAGCCCTAGCTTTATTGATTACTTGCCCTTGTTCTGACGTTGTAATAAATAATGGCAGTTCTAAAGCACATAAATAACCATCCTCTGTCTCGTTAACGTCTTTTGGACAAATAATTTGGGGATATGTCTTTAACTCTGAGGGATTACTCGACTTATGCTTTTTCATGTTTTTCTTCCATGTATTTAAATTATAAATATTATTATAGTCTCTTGACTTTTTATTATTAAAATTTTTTTGAATAAAAATAGTACTGACATAACTCATTGATTTTAAATGACACCCGTATAGCACTACGGGTATAAAGATAAATTTTTTTTATATTTAGAATCTTTTTATTCACAAGCGAATCTTATAACACAAATAGAGTTGTACCACTTTTCGTACTATTCTGTTGACAGTGTTGTACTATATGTTGTACTATTTCTCTTAGGGTGGCTAACCACCCTAAGAGAAATCACTCAAGAGGTCAATTAATAGACCGTGAGTGACTATTTCAAACAATAACACTAGGAGAAAGGTAAACTTTATCAATAACTTTACTTTGTAAAGACTGATAAATTCAGAATAGTAAATCCAATATAGGTATAGCTATTCCGCGCTTAATAAGCGTTACCGCAAATAAAAATGAATGTACAAACATATAGTGAAACGCGAGCAAATTTCAAAGCTGCGATTGAATCTGTAGCCGATAGACATGAACCATTGTTAATTACTAGTAAAACTGCCGATGTAGTTATGCTAGCTAGAGAGGATTTTGATAGTATGCAAGAAACAATGTATTTGCTTAGCTCTCGAAATAATGCAAATCGACTTATGGAATCAATTGCTCAGTATGAAACAGGCTCCCTTATTAAAGCGGAGATAAATAGCAACAATGAATACGAAGAAAAAACTGAATAATGAAGTAGATAAGAAAAAAGTTATTTTTACGGCTAATGGTTGGGAAGATTACCAATATTGGCTTAAGAATGACCCTGTAAAATTCCAGAAGGTTAATCGTTTGATAGAGGCATCTCAGTTATCACTCCATACAGGAATTGGTAAGCCTGAAAAACTATCTAGTAATCTTAAAGGATATTATTCTAGAAGAATAGATTTGGAACACCGTCTTGTTTATAAGAGTGACGGAAAAGATTTAATCATCTTTGCAGCTCGATTTCATTATTAATTAATCTAGAATTACTTAATTATTACTTGATAGAAACCACTTTCATAGTGGTTTTTTTATTTCTGATTTCGAATTATTATTCTTTGAATTTTTCATGTAATTTATGTGGAAATAATTGAGTATAAATTTTCCATGAAATATTCAAGCTTCGGCGTCAGGTTACTTGCGCTACGTCTTCAATTTTGTAACCCTTTTCGAAAAGTTTTGATGCACCTTCACGTCTTAAATCATGGTAGCTTAAATCTGTAATTCCTAAAGCGTTTCTAACACGTTGGAAGCCTGCTGTAACTGACCTTGAGTTATAGGGGAGTATTCTACTTTCTATTTTCTCTTAGATCTTTTCGGTCTCTTACGATGATAGTTTTATGTTCTTCATTCAGGTCTTCCCACTTAATGCTAAACATTTCGCCTATTCTCATGCATGTTAAACTTGAAAAGTTAAGAATATCTACATAGGGGATATGACTACCGATTTTATTTTGTCTTTCAGTTAATGCTTTAGTTAGTTTCTCTAGTTCATTTTCTGTAGGTCTACTGGTGCGTTTTTGGCTTTTACCGACAAGTTTCATTTCAATAAGTACAGGCACAGCATCTTCGAATATTTTCCAGTTTGCTGTTACATCAAATACAGGTAGGGCAATTTTCATAACACTACGTAAATAGGCAATGTCATGATAAATAGTTGCGGCTCTACGCATTTTGCAATGAGTGATTAAGTTACTACTTTTAAATTCATTAGATAATATTGATGAAATAGGGCAATCACGTATCATTTCTATTACGTAGCGTTTAGTTATTCCAGTATTCGCCCACAAATCATGGTCATTAATAAATAAGCCTAATAATTCACCAATATTAATAACTTTATTTTGTTTGATTATGCTGTTTAGTTCTGCGGCATCTTTTTAATTTTATCCCATGTTTTAGGTAATTCTTTTTTACTGAATGTTAGTGATTCTCTATGTATAATTACGCCATTCTTTTTTACACGCACTGTGCATCGGTAGCTAAATTGACCGTTTGCCTTTTGGCGTTTATCAATTGTTACCGATGCCATTGTATTTTCCTTAGTCGTCCTACTATATGTTGAGCACTTCTGGAACATTAATAAGGAAGTTCGACGAAAGTACAGGCAATTCAAGACGATTCAGGTTGTTATATAATGCAAGTTAAGAAGGCTTTAGAGCCACGTAGTACAGTATTCACAGGCGGTCATAAACTTTCTGTTGCCCCAATGCTCGATTGGACTGATCGCCATTGCCGCTATTTCTATCGTGTTATGTCTAAACACACGGTGTTGTATACTGAAATGGTGACAACTGGCGCCATTATTTTTGGTAAAGGTGATTATCTTTCATATAACGATGCTGAACATCCTGTTGTTTTGCAACTCGGTGGTAGCGATCCTAAAGCTATGGTTGAGTGTGCTATACGCGCTGAGCAATTAGGTTACGACGAAATTAACATTAACGTAGGTTGTCCGTCAGATCGAGTTCAAAATGGTCGTTTTGGTGCTTGTTTAATGGGTGAACCAGCGCTAGTGGCTGAATGTGTTTCGAGTATGCAAGCGCAAGTTAAAATACCTGTTACGGTTAAATCGCGCATTGGTATTGATGATCACGACAGTTACGAATTTCTACATCAGTTTATCGATACTGTTTCTCAAGCAGGCTGTGAGCATTTTATTATTCATGCACGTAAAGCTTGGTTAAGTGGTTTAAGTCCTAAGCAAAACAGAGATGTTCCACCGCTGGATTACGATCGTGTGTATCAAATTAAATCTGACTTCTCTGATCTAGCCATTTCCATTAATGGTGGTATTAAAACCTTAGAAGAAGCTCAAGCTCATTTAGAACATGTTGATGGTGTGATGATAGGTAGAGAGATTTACCAATCGCCTTACTTTTTAAGTAATGTTGATCAAACTATTTGGCAATCTGAAGCGCCTATATTGAGTCGACTTGAAGTACTCGAACATATGGCAGAGTACATTGACCGTTACGTTGCTGAAGGTGGTAGAGCTTGGCATGTTATTCGCCATATGTTGGGTTTATGTAATGGCTTACCAGGTGCTAGACAGTTTAGACGTCACTTAAGTGATTGCTCTGGCAAGCAGGGCGCTGATAGTAAGTCTTTATTTGAAGCTTATTCGAATGTTTCTATCGACGTGTAACTTCTCTTCTTATTAATATCACTTCTTAATATATAAATAGGCTGCGATTATTGCGGCCTTTTTTATGTCTGTTTTGTTTTCAAATATCCGATCACTTCTCCTGTTTTTGTAACTCTCTGTAGTTGGTCAATTTAACTAAATATATGGTCTTATTTACTAATAATTGATTTTAGACATAATATGTCTTTTAATGTGAATTTATCAGTATTTATAATAAGTCATTATTTAACAGTTGCTTATTTTATTTTTGTTAATTGGCACAACACTTGTAATAAGAATATTTACATAACGTGAGTCGTTGGCGTTTTACTTAACTACTGCTCAGGTTCATACGTTTAATAAATATTTTTGAGGAGAAATAGAATGGGTTTATTTACAAGGTTCACCGATATTATTAATGCAAACATAAATAGCATGTTAGACAAGGCTGAAGATCCAGAAAAAATGATCAAGCTGATCATTCAAGAAATGGAAGAAACGTTAGTTGATGTTCGAATCTACGGCGGCTAAATACATTGCAGAGAAAAAAACACTACAGCGCCAAATTGATAACACTGAAAAAACAATTGCTAGCTGGAATACCAAAGCACAAATTTCGGTACAAAAAGGCAGAGACGATTTAGCTAAACTTGCTTTAAAAGAAAAGTACAAATTTACTGAAGAGTTAACTCAGTTAACTCAAGAAATGGCGAGATTAGATGAATATTTACTTGCTGTTCAAGAAGATGCAAGTCGATTACAAGATAAGCTGATTGAAGCTAAACGTAAGCAGGCTTCTTTTGTATTACGTCAGCAATCAGCTGAAGTTCGATTAAAAGTTAGAGCTCAAGCAACGGTGCATAATATTGATGAAGCTATTTCTCGTTTTGAACGTTACGAACAGAAAATCGACCGCGTTGAAGCGCAAGTAGAAGCTTATGATCTTGCTCAGCCGAAAAACTTAGAAAGTGAATTTAGAGCATTAGAAGCTGAAGCGCATTTAGAAGATGAATTGGCGCAGTTTAAAAAGCAGGTAGCTAACGCTTAAGCAGATATTTTTTGATTGAATAAAGACTAAGAGCTACAACCATAAAAAAGTAGCTCTTTTAATACTAAGTAGGAGACAGTAATGCGATACCAACACGAATATGTAATTAATAAAAAACTTCAGAAAGACATGGTACATAAAAAGCTAGCAGGTGTTTGTGGTGGCTTAGCTAACTACTATGGATTGCCTAGGTTTGGTGTAAGGTTAGCGGTTGTAGTTTCAATGTTTGTATTTCCTGTAGTGGTAGGTGTTGCCTACGTTGTTGCGACTTTAGTTATGCCTAAAGACTAATTATTAGTTACTAAGTTTAACCCGTAAATATTTCCACTACCGTTAATCAGATAATCAATTAGAGAATCAACCAGAGAGGATTTATGTCTTTTTTCAAATCATTATTACTCGCTATTATGGCTACGTTATTACTCACCTATTTTTTAGGTGCTAGTTTTCTAGAGTTTTTTGGTATTGACGCTATAGCTGAGGTAAATATTAAAGACAATATTAAAGGTAATATTATGGAACCGATTCAAGCCATAAGTGTTTCTGCTTTAATTAGTGTGCTGTTAATTATTGCTGGTTTGGCGGTAGTATTAAGTGTATTTGGTTCGATTTTTTTAGTGATGGTCTTAATTTTTGGTGCGGTGCTTATGTTTATGATCGGCGCGCTTTGGCCTATTTTGTTGGTAGGGTTCGTTATTTGGTTGATGGTGAGAGATACAAGTAAAGCAGCATATTCATAAGTATTAAATGAAAGCTATTTTATATTTTATGAAAACCTAACAAAAAAAAGCCATATTATTAAATATGGCTATTATGTTCTTTGGATTCTACGTGAATCGCTTATTTGAAGAATTGTGAAAGTATGTTTTTACAATCATCACTTGCCATTAAACGTTTAAATTCATCAGCTTCTACTTTTATCGCGCTTTCTAATGACGTAGCTTCACTTTTCATGAGTTTTTTACTGGTTAATACGGCATCAAGTGGTAAAGCAGCAATCGCTTTGGCTGTTGCATGTGCTAACGCTAATAAAGTTTCTGGTTCACATACTTCATTGATTAAACCGTAACTAAGAGCTTGTTCGGCGCTAAACGTTTTACCTAGCACTAATAATTCAAAAGCACGTGTATGACCTATTTGAGCAGGCAGTAATCTACTTGAGCCAGCTTCTGGACATAAACCTAGCTGAGTGAAAGGTAATTTAAATTTACTATTATTAGCCGCGTAAACCATATCGCAATGGAGTAATAAGGTTGTACCTATTCCTACAGCATGACCTGCAACGGCTGCGATAAGTGGCTTTTGAAATAATACTAAAGCATCAATAAACTCAAGTGCAGCAAGTTCTTCAGAATGTTCTAAAAAGTCTTTTAAATCATTACCAGCACAAAAACAGTTTTCGTCGCCTTGTATTACAACACAACGAATATCGTCAGCTGTGTTGGCATCGGTAAGGGCTTTAGCTAGGCTTCGATACATACTTGAGGTAAGTGCATTTTTTTTATCGAAACGATTTAATGTGATGGTTAAAATATGATTATCTTTTTGCGTTACAATTAAGTTATCCATTTGGTTCAAGCTTGGTTACAATAGAGTGTAATAACCATAATATTTAAAATTAAAGATGTATACCACAATTGTCATGGTTGTCTTTAATAATGATTAAGTAACATAAGCATACTATAACGTGTGCCGCTATGATTCATACCAGCATCGGGAGCTGTTCATGATAATGAAATTTTCTACTAAAACATTAAGTGCCTTATTTGTAGGCGTTGTGTTTATCTTCTATCTTATTGGTGTGTTTTGGAGTTTTGAACCAGACACTTTTGATATAAAAGCAGAAGTAACTAAAGCTGCTGAAGCTGAGGGTGTATCTCCAGTAGTGGGTTACACAACCACAACAGCCTTAATTAAAGTTACTGAAACGTTACTTACTAAACCAGGTGGGTATTTAACCAATGATGCGCTGCCACCGTCGGTATTTTTAGATAATATTCCTTCATGGGAATTTGGTGTGTTAGAAATGGTTCGAGATATGGCATTAGTGATGCGCCAAGAGTTTAGTCGCTCGCAATCTCAATCTATTGAAAACGAATATTTAAAAGTGGCTCAACCGCAATTTAATATCGACAGTAAAAGTTGGGCAATGCCAAGCGCTGAAGGTGAATACGGAAAAGCTTTAATTGAACTTTATAAATACCGCACTGCGTTAACAGATGTAAACAGTCAATCAGCTCAGTTTTATGCAAGAGCAGATAACTTACGAGATTGGATAGGTGAAGTAACTAAGCGTTTAGGCAGTTATTCACAGCGTTTAAGTTCAAGTGTTGGTCGTGATCAAGTTAATGTTGATTTAGCCGGCGATAGTGTTGCACAGCAATCTACTTATTCAGCATCTAACATTGAGCTAAAAACTAGCTGGTGGACAATCGACAATGAGTTTTATGAAGCTCGTGGTGCTTGTTGGGCACTGTTACACTTTTTAAAAGCTGTTGAAATCGACTTTAATGATGTACTTGAAAAGAAAAATGCTCAAGTGAGCTTAAGACAAATTATAAGAGAATTAGAAGCCAGTCAGGAAGCGGTATGGAGTCCTATGGTTTTAAACGGAAGTGGTTTTGGGGTATTAGCTAATCATTCATTAGTAATGGCTAACTACATCTCTCGTGCGAATGCAGCACTAATAGATTTAAACGATTTATTGAGTCAAGGTTAAACAAAGGGATAAAACATGAAAAAAATACTTTTAGCGACAGCTTTATCGGCAGCTATATCAACTTCTGTTCAAGCTGATACGTTATTAGGCTTGTACGTTGGCGGACAAATATGGGCAACGGAAGCATCAGGAACGTTTGGTGATAGTGGTAATAACCAAGCTGATTTTAATTTAGATGATCAAGAGCAAGGTAGTTTTTACGTAGCTTTTGAACATCCGTTACCATTAATTCCAAATATTAAGGTTGCGCGTACATCACTAGATACCGATGGTATTACTACGCTTTCAAGTAGTATTGATTTCAGAGGTGAAACTTATGATAGTACTTCTGAAGTAGCAACTAAGTTTGATCTAACTTACACAGATTACACGCTTTATTACGAAATTTTTGATAACGATCTTGTATCAATTGATTTTGGTATTACTGGCCGTGATTTCGATACAGACATCACATTAAGTCAAGAAGGCAAAAGCTCAGGAACATTAAGCGCTTCAGGTATTGTACCTATGCTTTATGCTTACACTAATATTGGCTTACCTTTTACAGGTTTTAACGTATTCGGTGAAGGTAACTTCTTATCAATAGGTGATCACACCCTTTATGACTTTCAAGTGGGTGTAAGCTACGAATTAATTGATAACCTAGCTGTAGATGTTGATTTAACTTTAGGTTACCGCGCTGTTCAACTTGAAATTGATGACTTAGATAACTTACATTCTAACTTAGATTTTAAAGGTGTATTTGCTGGCGCAATTGTTCACTTTTAAGTGAGATAACGCTGACGGTTATTTGTTTACGTTACTTGTGAACAAACAATCAATAGACACAAAAAAGGGGCTGAATATTCAGCCCCTTTTTATTTTTTAAATTTATGAACTCGTTAAACTTTTATATCTAATAGTTAATATCTAATAGTTAATATCTAATAGTTAGTAGCTAATGGCTTTGGTCGTCATCAGTTAAGAATAATGCAAGTTTAGCTTCGTCGAAATCATAAGTGGTTCTACAATAATCACACGTCATAGACACTTTACCTTGCTCTTCAATAATACTTTTAAGCTCTGCAGGATCTATTTGAGCAATAGCATTTATACACTTCTGTTGGCCACAACTACATTGATAAGACACTGCTTGTGGTTCAAATAATCTAACTTCTTCTTGATGATATAAGCGGTACAGTAAATCTTCAGCTTTTAACGTAAATATTTCTTCTGCTTTAATCGTATTCGTTAGCTGACATAAGTGTTCGTAATCAGCTAACTGGTTTTCTTTGGTATCAGCATCAGGTAATAATTGAATTAAACTTCCAGCAACTTGCTGATTAGCTTCATCGATAAATAACCAAATTTTTGTTGGGATTTGCTCAGACACTTCAAAGTAATGCGCTAAACATTCAGCTAAAGTGTCTTTTTCTAAAGCTACAACGCCTTGGTAAGGTTCGCCTTTAGTAGGGCGAATGGTAATTACCATTGTACCTTTACCCACAATCTCTTTTAAACCACTGCCCGTTACATCGTCAAATGAACGGGCAATAGCGCGCATTTCTTGTTTATGATTACCGTTTACTGCTAAGTAGCCAATAGGTCCGTCGCCTTGTAGTTGAACGGCAATTTCACCATCAAACTTTAAGGTAGCGGTTAATAAGCATGTTGCTGCGACTAATTCACCTAATAATTCACTCACACCTTTTGGGTAGTCGTGTAGGGCAATAATGTCTTTGTAGGTTTTGTGTAATTGTACAAGTTCACCACGAACGTGCATGTTGTCAAATAAGTAACGATTAAGAACGTCTGCTTTGATGGTCATCGTTTAAATCCTCTCTTTAAATTCTCTTAGCTTACGACGCTGTTTTTTATCGGGTTTGGTATCGCTTGCAGGGCTGAGTAAAATACCTTGCTGGCGCGCTAAACTGTTTTTCTCTCTCACTTCTATACTGGCGTCAGTTTCTTGATATAAAGTTTGAGCAAAAGTAGCGTCTTTTCGTCTTTCTGCAATAGCTATTACAAGTACTTCTTTGTCTTCATAGCCTTGTCTAATTCTTATTAGATCGCCAATGTTAACTGCTTTACTTGATTTGCTTCTTTGGCCGTTGTAAAAAACTTTACCGCCATCGATCATTTGTTTAGCTATTGCACGTGTTTTGTAAAATCGAGCAGCCCAAAGCCATTTATCTAATCGGGCAGATAAATTTTCTTGTGTTTTATTATTTTGATCCATAATAATCTCAATTCTTTTAAATTTAGCTAAGTGAATAATATATGAAATTTTGCTATATAATTCAATTACTTAACCTTATAACGGGTTATTTCTAATTGCGCGCAAGGTATCATACCACTCATTTATTCTCTACTTTTTAGCGTGTAAAGGCCGCGTAAACAATCATTACTGACTTAAGAATGATGTTTAAGTATCCATGTTATTGAGGGTGTTTTACGTATATCAAGTCAAACCATCGCTTTTCAGTAAAATACCTAGAAATTAATTAAAGATAAGTAAAGTAATTGAGTCAGTTATCATGTACCGTATATTTTGTGCTATATTTGTTAAATCAATGGCTTATTACGTTAGGTTAATGCGAGAGTTAAGTCTTCTTAAGTATTTGTCTTAATTTAGTAATAATTAATAGTTACAATCTGTGTAGATGGCTTGTTGCAAAGACTTTGCTCACGTATCATCATAAATATGCAGTTTCAGTTATCCTAGTGTAAGAATATAATGCAGTTATCTCATAGTCTTTCGCCTATCGCGGAAACCTTATTAAAATTACCTCATGCTAAAATCGCTAAGATTCTTGGCTTATTCATATTAATTTATATCGCCTATCTATTATCAAAACTTACTTGGTTATTTTTAGATGATTTACCTCAGCATAATCCAAACACTTCAAACGCTGTTTTTTCCCAAAGTAAAAATGCTTCCGCAAGTTATAATTTATCTGATGTGAAATCCCTTAATTTATTTGGTGAATATAATCAGTCTGCTGCGGTTGATAAAGAAGAAGACATTGAAGATGCACCGGAAACTAATTTAAAACTTACATTAACAGGTGTTGCTGCCAGTGATGTAGAAGCAAGATCAGCAGCCATTATTCAAAAAAATGGCGTACAAGAAATTTACGCGATTGATGAAACCATTAACGGTACACGAGCTGTTCTTAAGAAAGTTTATAACGATAGAGTACATATTCGACATTCAGGCAGATTAGAAACCTTGATGCTTGATGGTTTTGACTATAATGACTCTACAAGGAAAAATAATAGCGCTTCGCGGAAACCAAATGCCGCTAGAGAAGGTCCTATAAAAGATAACGCTGAAAATACGCGTATCGATAATAGATCAAATGAGGCGCTGACTACACAAGCTCAGAACTTAAGAGACGATATTAATGAAGACCCTGGGAAGATTACTGATTACTTAAAAATCTCACCTAAGCGTGAAGATGGCCAAATTATCGGGTACCGTTTAATGCCAGGGAAAAATCCAGAGTTTTTCAAAACATCAGGTTTAAAAAGTGGTGATGTTGCTATTCAAATGAATGGTTTCGATTTAAGCCAACCTAGTGAAGCCGCACAAGCATTAAAAGCATTAAAACAAGAACAAGAACTTTCACTCTTAGTAAAAAGAAATGATGATATTACGGAAATACTTTTTAGTATTAACTAATCTTCAGATAATTAAATTGCTCAGCAAAATTGATGGATAAAATAGAAATGACAAATGAGGTATTTTCCATGCGTAAGAATTCAACTACGCCTTTATTTAAAAAAGCTTTCACATTCTTTAGCGCAGCTGTTTTATTCAATCTCTTTTTATTCTGTACGCAAGTTCAGGCTGCTAGCTATTCTCCTAACTTCAAAAATACTGAGATAGTAGAGTTTATTAACATCGTGGGTAAAAACCTTAATAAAACCATGGTGGTTGATCCTAATGTTAGAGGTAAAGTTAATCTACGTAGTTACGATGCTTTAACTGAAGAGCAGTACTATCAAGTTTTCCTTAACGTATTAGAAGTTTATGGTTTTGCTGCGGTTGAAATGGAAAATAATATCGTCAAAGTTATTCGTAACAAAGATGCTAAAACCTCTTCCATTCCAGTGGTTGGTGATGAAAACCCAGGCGTAGGTGACCAAATGGTTACTCGCGTAGTTGAAGTTAAAAATGTAACGGTACGCGAATTAGTACCTTTATTACGCCAACTATCAGATCAATCTGGTGGTGGTAATGTAGTTAACTATGACCCTGCAAACGTAATTTTATTAACAGGTACTGCGGCAACGGTTAATCGTTTAGTTACTGTAATTGAACGTGTTGATAAAGCCGGTGATCAAGATGTGCAGATTATTAAACTTCAATATGCATCAGCAGGTGAAATGGTGCGAATTATTGAAGCCATGAGCAAAAGTACTGATGGTAAAGCGGGTACGCCAACGTTCTTAATTCCAAAAATTGTTGCTGACGATAGAACTAATAGCGTTATTGTTAGCGGTGAATCACAAGCGCGTAAGCGTATTGCTAAATTAATCGCGCGCTTAGATAGTGAACTTGAAACAAACGGTAATACTCGTGTTTATTATTTGAAATATGCTAAAGCAGAAGACTTAGTCAAAGTGCTTGAAGGTGTCAGTAAATCAATCGAGTCAGAAGGTAAAACTACAAGTAAGACATCTTCACGTAATACGTCATCGCGTGATATCAGTATTGATTCTCATGATGATACCAACACCCTTGTTATTACAGCAGAACCCGACATGCTTCGCTCACTTGAAGCGGTTATTCGTCAATTAGATATCCGTAGAGCTCAAGTACATGTTGAAGCCATTATCGTGGAAGTTTTTGAATCAGATGGTGTTAGCTTAGGTATTCAGTGGTTTTCACCTAGCGCAGGCTTTACACAGTTTACGAATAATTCAGCGTCATTAAGTTCTGTTGCTGCAGGTGTTTATGCTGCTCAAACGACTGAAGGTGATGTTGTTCCTGCCGTATATTCATCAGAAACAGGTAATCTTATAAGTGATCAATATAACGAAAATGATGTTGACGGTGATTACACTCTTTTAAGTGAAGTGCTAGGTTCAGCAAGTGGTTTGGTTACCGGTATTTTAAGAGGTGATATTGGTGCAATTCTTCAAGCAGCGAGCACAGACACCAACTCTAATATCCTAGCAACACCAAGTATTACTACACTCGATAACGAAGAAGCTTATTTCTTAGTTGGGCAAGAAGTACCTATTATTACAGGTTCAGCTACAGGCTCTGGTAACAGTAATCCATTCCAAACTGTTGACCGTCAAGAAGTAGGTATTAAATTAAAAATAACACCGCAAGTAAATGAAGGTAGTGCTGTACAACTTACTATCGAGCAAGAAGTTTCATCAGTAAGTGGTGCAACGGGCGTAGATATCTCTATCAACAAACGTGAAATTAAAACCACCATTATGGCAGACAGTGGTAGAACCATTGTTTTAGGTGGCTTAATTGATGAAGACGTACAAGAAAGTGTTCAGAAAGTACCCTTGTTAGGTGATCTTCCATTCATCGGTGCCTTATTCAGATCAACAAGTAATACAAAGCGTAAACGTAACTTAATGGTATTTTTAAAGCCGACGATTATTCGTGATGGCGAAAGCATGGATAAAATCAGTCAAGACAAATACAACTATATTCGTGCTGATGAAATGCGTAAAAGAGAAGACGGTTTAGACTTAATGGACAACGAAAAATTACCATTACTTCCTAAATGGAATGACTCGCTTGAGTTACCACCTTCTTTTGATGAATACATCAACAAAACAGATGACGTAAGCACTTTAGAACTGATAAAAGAATAATAGTAATGAATGAACTTGAAGAACAAGCAGGTTTAGCTGCATCTACTGTTGAAGCTGAAGAAGAATTTGTACTTGAACCTCATCAGCTCCCTTTTGGTTTTGCTAAGCGCCATAGCGTGCTTATTACACAAAATGATGATGGTTACGTACTACATTGTTTAGAAAATGTTAAAGCTGATATTTTGTTAGAAGTGCGCCGAGCACTTCAAGCGCCTTTTACAGTAAAAGTAGAAAGCGCTCCTGAGTTTGAACTTGCGTTAACCATCGCTTATCAAAGAGATTCATCTGAAGCTAAACAGATGATGGAAGATATAGGTAACGAAGTTAACTTATACTCAATTGCTGATGAAATAACAGAAAGCGAAGATTTACTCGAAAACGAAGACGACGCGCCAATTATCAAACTCATTAACGCTATGTTAAGTGAAGCGATTAAAGAAAGAGCGTCGGATATTCATATAGAAACTTTCGAAAATACCTTACAAATACGTTTCCGTGTTGATGGTGTTTTACGCGAAGTATTAAAACCAAATAAACAGCTAGCGTCTTTATTGGTTTCTCGTATCAAGGTTATGGCTAAACTTGATATCGCCGAGAAGCGTATCCCGCAAGATGGTCGTATTTCATTAAAAATTGGTGGCCGTGCTGTTGATGTACGTGTATCAACTATGCCTACAGGCCATGGTGAACGTGTTGTATTACGTTTATTAGATAAAAACGCAGCGCGCTTAAATCTTATTGATTTAGGTATGGCAGAAGACACACGCGAACATTTTTCAACGCTTATCGAAAAACCTCACGGAATTATTCTTGTAACAGGCCCTACAGGTTCTGGTAAAAGTACCACGCTTTATGCAGGTTTATCGCAAATCGATAGCAAAGAGCGCAATATTCTAACAGTAGAAGATCCAATTGAATTCGCAATTGAAGGCATTGGACAAACTCAAGTAAATACTAAAGTAGACATGACATTTGCTCGTGGTTTACGTGCTATCTTACGACAAGATCCTGATGTAGTTATGGTAGGTGAAATTCGAGATTTAGAAACTGCGCAAATATCAGTACAAGCGAGTTTAACGGGTCACTTAGTTTTATCAACACTTCATACAAACTCAGCAGCTGGTGCAATAACACGTATGGAAGATATGGGTGTTGAACCTTTTCTTCTATCATCAAGTTTATTGGGTGTGTTAGCGCAGCGCTTAGTGAGAACCTTATGTCCTCATTGTCGTGAAAGCCATTTACCGAATGAAGAAGAACAAAAGCTACTTGATTTACCTGAAGGTAATACCAAACCTATTTATAGAGCTGTAGGTTGTATTGAATGTAATATGAAAGGTTATAAAGGCCGAACAGGTATTCATGAATTATTATATGTAGACGATACCGTGCGCGAGCTTATTCATAATGGCCAAGGTGAACAGGCTATTGAGAAATTTATCCGTAAAAGCACCCGTAGTATTCGACGTGACGGCTTTAATAAAGTGATGTTAGGTTTAACAACACTTGAAGAAGTTTTACGTGTTACGAGAGAAGGATAAGGTAAAAATATTCTATGGCAGCATTTGATTATCAAGCCGTTGACAGCCGTGGTAAAACCAAAAAAGGTGTTATTGAAGGCGATACTCCCAGACAAGTACGAAGCTTGCTGCGTGACAAAGGCTTAATGCCCACTGAAGTTACCCCGAGCTTACAAAGAAAAAACAAGTCTTCAACCAAAGGTGGCTTTGGTGCAGCTAAAAAAATATCCGCATCAGAACTCGCGTTAATAACACGACAACTGGCGACTCTTTCAGAGTCAGGCTTACCGCTTGAAGAAGCGTTAATGGCTGTAGCTGAGCAATGTGATAAAAATGCATTGAAAAGTATGATGATGGCGGTTCGAACCAAGGTAACTGAAGGTTACGGTTTGGCTGAAAGTATGTCTGAATTTCCTCATGTATTTAACCACTTATTTCGCGCTATGGTTGCCGCAGGTGAAAAATCAGGACATTTAGACAAAGTACTTAATCGCTTAGCTGATTACACTGAACAACGTCAGCATTTACGTTCTCAAATGATTCAAGCGTTAGTTTATCCTGTGATCATGACCGTTGTGGCGGTTGGTGTTATCTCTATTCTATTAACAGCTGTTGTACCTAAAATTGTAGGACAGTTCGAGCATTTAGGTGCAAACTTACCTGGCACGACACGATTTTTAATAAGTAGCAGTGATTTTTTGCAATCTTATGGTTTATTTATTGTCATATTAATTGTTGGCGCCATAATCGGATTTTCACGATTAATGCAAAAGCCAGCATTTAGGTTTAAAGCTCACGAACGTATTATAAGGCTTCCAGGTATAGGTAAAGTTTCAAAAGGGCTCAATACCGCCCGTTTTGCTCGTACATTAAGTATATTAACCGCGAGTGCCGTACCTTTATTAGAAAGTATGACAATTGCTGGCGAAGTACTTGATAACTTATATATTAAACGCAGAGTAAAAGAAGCTTCTGATAAAGTTAGAGAAGGTACAAGTCTTCGCGTTTCTTTAGAGCAAACGAAATTATTTCCGCCGATGATGCTTCATATGATCGCCAGTGGTGAAAAAAGTGGACAACTTGAACACATGTTAGGCAGAGCCGCTGATAACCAAGATAGAGAGTTTGAATCTTTAGTGAATATTTCACTCAAAGCTTTTGAACCTGCATTAATGGTTTCAATGGCAGGGGTCGTGTTATTTATTGTAATGGCGATATTACAACCCATATTACAGTTAAACACATTGATCGGTAGTTAAAAAATATCGTAACATTTTTTCAAATCAAATTATTACAGACATAAATCAGGAAATAAAAATGAAAACATTCCAACACTCATCAAAATCTTCAGTTAAATCATTAAACAAAGCCAGCGGTTTTACCTTGTTAGAGGTTATGGTTGTTATCGTAATTTTAGGTGTACTTGCAAGTATGGTTGTTCCTAACTTATTAGGTAGCCAAGATCGCGCAAATATGCAAAAAGCTGTATCAGACATTAATGCATTAGAAACGTCATTAAGCATGTACAAGTTAGACAACTACGATTACCCAACTACAGAGCAAGGTTTAGAAGCTTTAACGGTTGAAACAGATGTAGAGCCTTTACCGCGTCGTTTTCCTGAAGAAGGCTATGTTAAGCGTCTTCCAAATGACCCGTGGGGCAACGAATACCAATTATTATACCCAGGTGAAAATAGTAAATATGACGTGTTTTCAATGGGTCAAGATGGCGAAGCCGGTACTGAAGACGATATTGGTAACTGGAACTTATCTGACTTCCAATAAGTCGTTAAGTTATTTTGCTCATGCATCTTAGAACATTGGCCAAGCAAGCTCCTAAAAAACAGTCACTCACAGGCTTTACCTTAATTGAGGTTATGGTAGTGATTGTTTTAATTGGCTTAATGGCGTCTGCGGTGCAATTTACTTTTAATGGTAATGATCCTGACAAATTACTGAATAAAGAAAGCCAACGTTTTAGCGCAATATTTAATACTGCTGCCGAATACTCAATGTTAAATAACATTGAGTTAGGCCTAATGATTCAAGAGAATACTTATCAGTTTTTAGCTTTTGACGGTGAAACTTGGGTAAAAACATCAGACACGCCATTTTTAGCACCTTATGCCTTACCTGAAACCGTCACCATCATTTTAACCTTAGACGACTTACCTTTAGATGAAATACCTCTGATCAATGTTCTGCATGAAGAGAATGAAGAAAGCGATTTAGAATTTTCGGGCTCTGAACTTGATGAAGAAGAGGAAAAGCTAACTCCACAAGTTTATATTTTATCGGGTGGTGATTTAACGCCTTTTACTTTACGTTTTCAATTAACCGAAAGGTTTGATGCTGACTCTTACATCAGCTATATGGTGAGTGGCTTATATACAACGCCATTAACTATTGAAGGCCCACTTTTTGATGAATAAATCGTTGAGTAAGCGAATAAAAACTAAAGGCTTTACGCTAATAGAAGTGATGCTCGCTATGGCTATTTTTGCTATAGCCGGTGTTGCTTTAGTGTCGAGTACCAGCACACACTTTAGAAGCCTAAGTCTACTCGAAACAAAAATGATAGCGAACTGGGTGGCTTCTAACCAACTAGTGGAAGTGTCGTTAGATAAAACGTGGCCACTTAAAAATAATAAAAAAGGCAAAGAAGAATTTGCAGGTCGTGAATGGTTTTGGCTACAAAAAATTGCTAAAACTAATGATGAGAACATGAGCCAAGTGACTATCGAAATTCGTTTAGATCAAACAGCAAAGTCTTCATTAACTAGCCTATCTACATACGTTGTTAAGGAAGGTTCATAGTGAACCATTCTGTTATCACTAAAACTAAAGGTTTTACTCTACTTGAAGTACTCGTGGCGATTTCAATATTTGCGATTATAAGCTTGGCGAGCTTTAGCTTATTCGACACGGTTATTACCAGTGAAGCAAAGTCATCTAAAAGAATAGAAAGCATGAATGATATTCAACGTGCTTTTATTATTATCGAACGCGATTTTTTACAAATATCTCGACGTAGTTTACGTTTAGCCGGTGATAGCCCGTTAAGTAACTTTCTTCATACCGATGGCAGTAACTATGAATCTACCTCGCAATCTATTGGTTTTGTTCGCAGTGGCTGGACAAATCCAGGGTTATTATTACCTCGTGGAGATATGCAGTCGGTTGCTTATCTAGTTAATGAAGAAACCTTAGAGCGTATTCATTTTAACTTTGTTGATGCCAGCTTAAGTGAAGAGCCTAAAATAAGAAAGTTACTCACCGGTGTTAACGACATAAGTTTTGAGTATTATTTTAATAAAAAGTGGAACAAAGCATACGAAGGTAATGACTTACCTAGTGCAATCTCGATAGAACTTGATACCCAAGAGTTCGGTTTAATTAAGCGTAAATTCTTACTTACGGGTATTGAATCCGCAACAGCACTTACCAATTGAGGATGACATGAAAAAACTATCGTGTCATCGAGGTGTGGCGTTAATTACAGTTATGTTAGTTGTCGCTTTAGCGTCAATTCTTGCTACGCAAATGACAGCAAAATTACAGCTGCAACTACAACGAAGTATTAATATTGAATCGAACCAGCAAGCCTATTGGTATGCGATGGGAGCAGAAGCGTTTACAAAGCGCATATTAACTTTGTCGTTTGATGGCGAAGAAACAGTTACTCATTTAGGCCAGTTATGGGCACAAGGTGAAAATTCTTATCCAGTCGAATATGGCGATATAACAGGTGAGATCACTGATTTACAGTCGTGTTTCAATTTAAACGCTTTGCGAGCTGAAGGCGGTAGTGCTGTGGTTTCTTCGGCAAATACAACAACTCCGTCGTTATTAACAGATACAGACAGCGATTCGGATAGCGACTCAACTACATCAAAAACCACTACAGCAGCAACCAGTAATGATAATATAGCTGCTGCAGCGTTAGAGCGCTTAATATTAGCGATTGGAATTGAAAATGTCAGCAGTTTTGAAGCCAAAGATATGGTTGATGCGTTAACCGATTGGTTAGACGATAATGACATTATCACCAATAATGGTGGCGCTGAAGACAATGACTACTCATCATTAGAATATCCATATTTAGCCGCAAATGGTTTCTTAGGAAGCTTAAATGAATTACGTACAGTAGCGCATTTTACTCGAGACATTATTGAGGAGTTAAAGCCTTACGTATGCGTTATACCTAACTCAAATTTAAATCAGATTAACGTTAATACCATAGATACAGAACATTCTGCGTTATTAAGTGCTTTACTTGATGTAACCGAAGATGTTGCAAACGATATTATTTCTGGTCGAGGTGAAGAAGGTTATCAAACAATAGATGATGTTTTTGCCTTACCTCAATTAAGTGCAATACAAATAGAAGATGAAATGAAAAATCAGCTTGTTGTTGATAGTGAATACTTTAAATTAAAAACTAAAACCACATTTAACGACAGTTATTTCTTTTTAAACAGTATTATGAAAGTTGAACAAAACAATCAAATTAATATTATTAGCCGCACCATAGGACGTGACTAATGTTAGAAACTCTTTTTATTCGACTGGGCTGCAAAGCTCATGATCCCATTCAATGGTTGATATGGTCGAACCAAGAAAACGAAGTTATTGCTAGTGGTGATCTCAATCACGCAAGCGATCTCTCTCACTTAACTGAAAAAGCAGCTCAGCGTAAAGTTGTCGGCTTTATTCCCGCAAGTGAAATTGCCTTAAAACGCTTGAAGGTTCCAGGTAAGTCGGCGCGCGCTATAACAGCAGCTGCGCCTTACATGTTAGAAGATGAACTGGCACAAGATGTAGAGTCATTATTTTTTGCTTACGCTAATTTAGCGAAAGACCAAGATGAAAATAATTGCTTTGCTGCAGCGGTTGATAGAGAGCAACTAAAACGTTGGTTACTCTGGTTAGAAGATGCTGACATTAAATGTAAAATTCTTATTCCTGACGTTTTAGCTTTACCTTTTAACAAAAGCGTTAGTGAAGGGCCTTGGAGTGCAGTTACGTTAAATAACCAAATACTCCTCAGACAAGGACCATGGCAAGCGTTAGTTGTTGAAGCTAATGTTTGGGCGTTAATCAATCATCAGTGGGCAAATAAAGTTGAAGTAGCTTCTGATACTGAAGATCAAGATGACAGTGAAACAGCTAGTGATGAGTTAGCACCTTTACCAACGACTTCAATAAATGCTTATGCAGAATTACCAGACTCTCCAGGTATTACCATTAATGCAATGCCAGAAGAATTACCGCTAGTTTTACTGGCTCAGCATGTTGATCTTAAGTTTTTTAATTTACTTCAAGGTGAATTTCAAGTTAAAGATAAACGCTCTGCTAATTACAGCAACTGGTTATGGGTAGCGAGTATTGCAGGTATTGCTTTAGTGATGAATGTTGCATTAAAAGGTGCAGAGTTAATTAAATTAAATAACCAAAATGCCGCCATCGAAACTGAAATAATCAAAGTATATAAAGACACGTTTCCTGAAACCAAACGCGTACGCATATCAACCATTAAATCTCAGCTTAATCGTAAGTTATCAGAAGTGGGCGGTTCAGCATCTCAAGCTGATTTCCTCACCATGCTAAACAATGTTCAACCCGCTTTTAGTGAGGTTACCGCATTAAAGCCTGAATCAATGAAATACGATGCCAAAAGAAGTGAATTAAGAATTCAAGCAATATCAAAAGATTACCAGTCGTTCGAAAAATTAAAAGTAGGTTTAGAAAAGCAATCCTTAAATGTTAATCAAGGTGCGCAAAATAACTTGGGCGATCAAGTATCAGGTTCATTTGTTATTACGTCTAAAGGGAGTCGATAATGAAAGAACGTTGGTTAGAGCTTAATATACGAGAACAACGCTTAGTGATAGCGATGGGAAGTGTTGTACTATTTTTCATTTTATATAGCGCTATTTGGGCCCCCCTAACTAATAACATTGAAGCGGCAACTAAAAAAGTTGAACGTCAGCAAGAGTTATTAACCTGGATACAAAAAAGCACAGTCATATACAAAAGTGCAGCAGGTGCTAATGCCTCTAATAATCGGAATACCAGTTTATCGAGCTTAGTTAATCAAACTGCTGGACGTAACAATATTGAAATTGCACGTATGCAACCACAAGGTGAAAGCATACAAGTATGGATTGATGAAGTACCTTTCGACAATTTATTAAATTGGTTAGAACATTTATCGCAGAAAGAAGGCGTAAAAGTAAAAGCTATAGATATTGCCCATGCTGAGCAAGCAGGTGTTGTTAAAGTAAGACGTTTGCAATTAGGAAGAAGTTAATGAAAAAGTGGGTTTTAGGTGCGCTAATATTTATTTTAGCTTATCTGTTTTTTATGGTGTCGCAAGTACCAGCGCAATGGGTAGTTAATAAAATATCATTGCCTAAAAATGTTTCATTACAAGGTGTTAAAGGTACTATTTGGCAAGCAAAAATTAAGCGTATTGTTATTGATGGTTACAGCATTAACGAAGTAACAACTGATGTTAACTTACTGGCTTTATTGATGCTTAATGTGAGTGTTGATACTAAGTTTGGTGGCGCATTATTTGACGGACCCGAAGGTGAAGCTACACTAAGTCATCTACTTGGCGATATTGAAGTTAGCAATACTAAAGTCTTTATGCCTGCGAATGATATTGCTCAATTGTTAAGAGATGAATTACCTATTCCGCTCACAGCGCAACAGTTTTTAGATGTTCAATTAGATACATTTGTGATGGGGAAACCTGCCTGTGAAGCGCTAAATGGAACAGTTAAATGGGAAAAAGCGAGTATAAAAGCCCTAGACGAAAAAATTAACCTAGGAACGTTAAGTGGCAAGCTAGCATGTGAAAAGGGTATCGCTAAATTTTCTTTTGATCCTAAAAACAACTTAGGCTTAACTTTTAGTGCTTACGTTTATTCACCGCAACGCATTTCAGGTAGTGGTTATATCGAACCGGGTAGTAAATTTCCCACCATATTAAAAGAAGCTTTACCTTTCCTTGGTAAGCCAGAAGGCGGTCGCTATAAACTTAACTTTTAGTGGTTAAGTCTATAGCTAAAATTAGCCTAGTTACTTAAAACTGGATGTGCTTTTATTTCTTCTAAAAGTACATCATAGTTTGAAATAGCAGGATATTGTGTGATCACATTGTCCGCTTTTTTACTGTCAGGATTTGTAATCGCCAGTAAATGCCCGATACCATATTGCTGCGCCGATGCTAAAATTGGCAAGCTATCATCAACAAATAATGTGCTTTCTAATTCAAAACCTTCTTTAGCTTGTAATCTTTCCCACAATAATTGTGACTCTTTAGTAACACCAAACTCATGTGTTGAATATAAAGTATCAAAATATTTATCGAGTTGGGTACGTTCAATTTTTAATGACAAACTATTTGGATGCGCATTCGTTACTAGTATCACTTTTCGTCCGCTTTCTTTTAGAGCAACTAAAAAATGATGAGCGTCATCACGCAATTTAATAAGATGTTGCACTTCTCTTTTTAAATCAGTAATCGGCAGTTTTGTTTGCTCAGCCCAGTAATCTAGGCAGTACCAGTCAATTGTGCCAAATACTCTTTCGTAATGGCCCATTAATTTTTGTTGTGCTTCATCTAGACTTATTTGAGCAGATTCGCTATATCTAAGAGGAAGATGATGAAGCCAAAAATGATTGTCATAGTGTAGGTCGAGTATGGTGCCATCCATGTCCAGAAGCACAGTTTCTATTTCGGACCAATTAATCATATAAATAAAGTTATATTGCGTAGTTGAGGTGTTTATTATCAACCATATATAACTATTTAACACGCCTTAATAATAATTAACCTCAGCTCTTTAAATTTTTATAGACATATCTATGTATACATAGCGCCCTATATTTGAATGTACACTAGAGAAATAACCAAAGCTTTCATCTGCAATGGGGGGGAGCTGATTCGTTATATTTTTAATACCCAAAACTATTTTTGTTTTAGTGTTTAACATTTTATTAAAAGCACTATAACTAATGTATGCGCTATAAGTATGATAATCAGAGATAGGGAGTAAGCCTCCAGTTAAACTTTGAACACTTCTATCATTAAATTTACTGATGTAATTGTAAGTTAACCCTGCTCCAATATTGTTAAGACGCCAATCAAGTGTCTGGTTTATTCTTAATGACGGTCGACCATTATTATTTAACAAGTTACCAATATTAGGGAGGATTGTATTTGATGGGATATTAGGGTTTTCTTTTTCTACTTCTTTCAATATCTCAGCACTAATGGGGTCTGCACCTTGTTGGAACTCTAAAAGTTGCGCTATATTTAAATTTGCTGAAAATAGTCCCAAGTTAGATTCATATTTAAAGGTGGCGTTATAATCAATACCAGACACTTTTCGTGAACTTAAGTTAGTATATTGGTTCGTTATTGAAACAACATTTCCAAATTCATCACGTGTAATATTACTTGATTTACCTTTAGTTCCACTAAATAAGCCATCATATAATAAGACTGTGCTTGCAGGGGTAATCCCAATGACATTTCTTTGTTTTATTTTCCACCAATCGATCGATAAATTTATATTTTTTGAAAGAGAGATATCACTTCCAAAAGACAGATTTACATTGTCTTCTGGTTTTAGATCCTCATTGCCAAAACGAATTTCACTGATGCCATAAGTAGAGTTAAGAGTGGGATCATATATAAAGTTAAATCGAGATACGCCTTCTTCTGCTATCTGGGGTAAATTAGGGGCTCTAAAGCCATTCGCCCAAGAAGATCTCAAAAGTAAGTATTGATTGATTTTTGATGTTATAGCGACTTTTGCTTTAGCAACATTACCTATATCTGAATAGTTTTCATATCTAAATGCTAACTGAGCCGAAGTATTTTTAAATAAAGGAATATATGAATCAAAGTAGGTACTTACAATATTTCTATCTCCTTTAGAATCTAAAGTATAACTACTACCTAATACATTGCTCTGACTTAAAGTTATACCTGTTACGTTATCAATAAAAGGAGTACTTCCATCTAGTAGTTCATCTCTGTCATCGGAGAATGTTTCACGACGTAATTCGATACCTGTAGCAATCTCTATATAACCATTTTTTAATGCATACACTTCAGGGTTTGACCATTTAGTATCTAATTGCATTAAAGATGTGTTTGAGGTTCTATTAATGTTGACCAAGAATTTGTCAATAACCTGCTGAGAGTTGATAGTTGAATCAATAGAGTTAGGAAACTCAAGACTACCGCCATTAAATAAATTATAGGCCAATGAAGGATCTTCCTCATTAATAGCCTGTTGAAATGCCGTGGCATTAATTCTATTTTTAGCGGTATCAATAGTTTGTGCATTTGAATATAACAACGCACTTTCCCAATCCCAGTTAAACCACAATCCTTTAGCACCAAGTAAAACTCTACTACTGTTATTAACAACAGATATCTCTCTCAATCCTGTATCTACTGGTCGATAACGCTGTAATATTAATTCTTCATCAAAAGGATTATAAGCTGCGGTTTTGGCAATGGTAAAACGTTGAATATTGAGATTGGGTGCTTGCTCACGTGTGCGCTCAGTTTTAGCATGGTAAAGGTAAGTATCAGAAAATAATTCAACTTCATTACTTAATAAGTGAGAAAAATAGCCATGAAAGTTAATTCTTTTCACGTCTGATGTCATTGTTCTGTAAGCAGTGCGGTCAAACTTTAAGTCGGCAGGTGTCTCCCCTAAAGCAGAGCAAATTGACTCAGAAATAGTTAACGTACAATTCCCAAGTGTTATAGGTTGAATATGTACAATGCCGTCTGTCGGGTGTTGAAATTCAGCCCATGGTGTATACGAGCTTCTATTATCTAATTGACTGTCAAAAAGAAACTCATCGGGTATCTGATCTGCCTGTCGTCTATCTTCTGATTCTGCATTAGGTAATTCATCGGCCATAATACCATTGCGTTGATAGTAGTTAAGTGAGACATTCGCGAGAGAATTGTCTTGATTAAATGCGAAGCTTTTCTGCCCAGCGATATTTAATTGATCAAAATTTGTATTTTGATCGCCGCCATAGTTCACCGAGAACTCATTTTGGGGTATGTTATTATCAATAATATAATTAACGACACCGGCAACTGCATCGCTACCATAAAGCGCAGTACCGCCGCCTAACAATACTTCAACGCGATCTAAGCTCTTAATGGGTAATGTATTTATATTGGCGGTACTTACTGGAACAAAGTTTTCTGTTTGTGTACCTGGATGTTGTACTAAACGGCGACCATTGAGTAATGTTAATGTATAGCCTGTACCAATACCGCGTAAATTTATAGATGACACATCACCTCTAGCGTCATTCATGCTACCAATTGCACGTTCATTATTAAAAGATATTTCACCTATTTGAGGTATTTGTCTTAACAATTCTTCCCCGTTAACAGCACCTGTAGAAAATACAAATGCTTTATCGAGTATGCGAGTTGATACATGTTTTGATAATTCACTTCCTTTAATATGGCTACCTACAATATTTATGCGTTCTAATTTTTTTATATGAGAGGCTTTTTTTACAGTTTTTATTTTTGGAGCAGTAAAAGTCGCTTTAGCAAGCAATCTTTTTTTACGTTGAATAATATATGACGTATTCGACAGTCGAATTAATTTTAGAGGGTTCTCATCTATAATTAATTTAATTGCTTGATCAACAGACATGGAGCCTTTAATTTCTGGCGAGAGTAACTCGCCAACAACATTAGGTGAAAAAATTATTTGTACATTATGATTTAGGGCTAAATTTAATAAGGCATCTTTAGTGTATTGGGCTGGAATATCGACGGCGACAATATTTTTTGCTGAATAAATAGCGGTCGAATAAGCATTCTTCATACTAAAAATAGAAGTAATAAACAACAATAATGAAATGATTCTGATAGTAGAAATAGCTTTGTTTTTAATACACATCATTAATAACTAACTTTAATTACCGCTGTTGTTACTTGTTAAAATAATCTTATCACCTTCATTTATCATCTTTATTGGTAGTGTTTGAAGTAGACCACTAATAACTTGCTCTTTTTGTGTAAAATCAAATGCCCCACTAATTTTTAATGCTTGAGTCTCTTTTCCTTTTAACTCGATTTTATTTTGTCTATATCGATTTAATTCATTAATGACGGTTTGTAAGCTTTCATCTTTAAATATGAGTAAACCATTTCTCCAGCTCGTTTTCTTTGCCAACTTATCGTTATTGATCGGCATGATGATTTCTGCTGCAGAATTAAATGTACCTATGTTACCTTTTTCTAATAGGTATTTATCTTGTGCCATAGGTTTTAACTTGCTTCTAGAGTGAATCTTTAGTTTTTTCTTTACCTGAACGATACCTTCAATTACAGCAACTTCGATACTAGTTTGCATTTTATGCACGTTGAATTGCGTTCCAACCACGGTAATTTCTTGTCCGCCCGAAGTGACGATAAAAGGTCGTTCTTTATTACTTGTTACAATAAAGAACGCTTCACCTGAAATCAGGTCTACTTTTCTTGCTTCTTTCGTTAACGTGACTTTTATTTCACTGTTTGTGTTGAGGGTAATAACAGATTTATCACTTAAGGTTATATTTTCCATTTCACCAATTTTTGTTTTATAAACAATTGATGGTGCTTGTGTTACCTGTGTAATACTTACGATGAATAATGTCATGGCAATTAATGCGGTTGCAGCAATAGATGTGTACCGATTAAAAAATGTCATGGTAAAAAGTTTATGTTCTGTCTTTTGTGTAGGTAAAATTAAATCAGATGAAGAGTCCCACAGCTCAAGTTGACGTTGATATTCTTCTTTGTTGTCATCACTCTCCTCAAGCCATTGATATACTTGATTCTCTTCTTGTTCCGTCAACTCTCCAGAATAGAGTCTAGTGATATAGTGGGCTGCTTGAGCTTGAACCCTTTGAGCCGTATTTTTATGTAAATTCATTTTTTTACTACCTTTAATCTAAGCGCTAATAACACTTTAGAAATATGACGCTCAATGGTACTGACAGACACACCCATTTCTTCACTAATTTGTCGGTAAGATTTATTTTCTAGTCTATTCAATAAAAAAGCTTCTTTTTGAATAGGTTTTACAGACTCTAATACTTGGCTTACTTTTGTTAATGTTTGTTGGTGAGACAAAATTTGTTCAGGGTTTCCATTGTCTAGAATTGTGTTGGCTAAAGCATCATCTGATTGTTCACCGCGACCTAGTTTGCGTCGGTAAAGATCTTTAACTAAATTAGCCGCAATAGACAGTAAGTAACTTTTAGCATTTGAACCTTCCATCATCAGCTTCTCTTCTAAATTTTCAATTCGAAGCAAGCGGATCATTAAATCTTGAATAATATCGTCTCTGTCTGCTTCTAATGCCAGTCTTACACGTAAAAATCGCATAATATCAGATTCGTATTTATCAATTAATGACTCTAATAAGTTGTTTTTCCTGTCTTTACATTGTGTGATATATACAACAGACATAGTTCACCTAGTATTTAAATTTCTTCTATACATGAGTTCATCTTTTAATTAACTCTATAATTCCTAAAGACATAATTGGTAATCAGTCTTGTATTTTTGACATTTTATTGTGCCTGTTTTCGTACTAATAGTTGTTGCATGTATTTTTCTGCTGCAATAGTGGATGATATTTTTATATCTTCAAAGTCACTATTTTCTCCCAACTCAAAAGTGATGGCAGGTATTTTATATCGCTCATAAAAATATTGTTTTGTTGTAGGTGAGCTTGGTCTATGGGTTTGTTTATGCTCAAATTTGATAGGAGCATCACTATTATTTAATGCGTGTATCCAATCTTTAGTAAATTCAGGGAAACGACTCGGTTGTTGCTCTGTTTGAGTATAAAGTAAATCTGACCATGTAGTGTGAAAATCTAACATTCCCCAAACTGAACTTGTACTTGTTTTGTTTTCAATAGCTTTGATAACTTGTTGAGTTTCTTTCTCGTTAAAAGGTCCCCAATCTCTGTTTAAGTCTTTACCCTTGCTATTGCTTCTCCAATTACCTAATGCAACGCCATCTGGATTGATATTCGGATAAATTAATACATTAAAGTTTTGACGAAAAATTCGTGCTAATTTATCGTTTTCAAAAATCCGATCAACAAAAGACTGTAACGCTATCACTCCTGTAATTTCTGGCGGATGTTGTCGGCCTAATAGAATAATAGTCGGCTCTAATTCACCAGCAAAAGACGATAACTCAACTAATGATCTACTTTGCTCACTTTTTCCGATTTCTTGTACATTTATGTTACTCGCTGTGTGACTAAACTTTGCTAACCAATCATTATAAAATGAGTTATCTATTATAGAGTGGGATGCTATCCATAAAGGCTTATCATTTAATGTTAGCGATAATGTAACTTGTTTATTATCTTCACTTATACTTACTTTATCTTCATCTAGTAAGGTCCATGATTGTAAATCTTGTGATATTTTAGGGCTGTATCTATGTTTATGATGCAAATAATGTAAAGTAACATCTATAGACTTTTTCTCTGTCGACTCTACTTTAAATGCATACCACGGGGTTGCCATAATAGGAATATTTTCAGGCGATAAAGATAACTCGATATGGTTTTCATTAATGACTTTACAGGTATTAAATCGTCCAGCTTCGAAATCTTTGGTAATGATTACACCATGAGTTTCACAGTCATTATTTGAGATGAAACTTACAGGTTCATTAATTGAATGGCATCCTACAATTAGCAAAGGAATTAAAGCTAATATAGAAATTTTTACTGACTTAAACATATAAGTTTCCAAATAATAAAAGTAATGGCTTAAAAGCAAGCGGGTATCAAAATCATTATTCAATATTATGATTTTTTTTAGATAACATTGTGCTCATTAATGTTGTTGCAGCCTTGTGAGCTATATGTGAAATATCATCTCTATTGGTGTTATCTCCCATTTCATAGGTAATCGCATGCACATTATATTTATCGGCAAAATACTGTTTTGAGACCCCTTTATTTGAATTACTTCCAGGTTGCATAATAACGTCAAAATTAGCCGTTTCGTCATCAAGTGATAATAGCCAATGTTTGACGAGGTAAGGTTTTTCGAGGCCATAACTTACAGGCATAGTATAAAAAATATCTTTGTGAGTTGAGTGGAAATCAACAGCAAAAGAAACTTTTTGCCCTTGCGCCACTAATTGCTCTAAATATTCATTAATTTGTTTAGTTTCAACTTGATTAAAGTTTTTCCAGTCTCTATTTAAATCAACGCCTTTAATATTATGTCGCCAATTTCCAGCGTACACACCATCAGGATTAATGTTGGGAATGATTAAAATATTGTAGTTATTTAAATAATGGTTACTTAACTCGCTTTTCGCTAATAAGGTTTCAACAAAAGGAAATAAAGCTAATGCACCTGTAATTTCAGGTGGATGCTGTCTTCCTAATATAACTAACCATTCTTTAGTTTTTGCATTTCTGTGTTCTATTTTATAAATAGGGCGCCCTTGAGTCGAATTACCTAGTAAGCTATGAGATGCCTTACTATTAGCCGTTAATTTTTTTGCCCAGTCTATATAGTATTGATTATTGATGATCTCTTGTGCGGCAATAGTGACAGGTTGTGTTGAAGCGGTTAGCTTCATTGTTAAACGGCCATCTTCTAATTTATATTGTTGACGTTGCCATTTTTTACCATCAAGGCTAACTTTAGGCATGTATCTATGTTTATGACCACGAACTTTTAAGGTAATAGTAATATCTGTGCTTTGATCTGCTTCTACTTTAAAAGCATACCAAGGGCTTGAATTAATTGGTGTGTTCTCTGGAATAAGGGTGATTAAATATTCGTTTTCTGCAACTAATGTACACTCATCCATCCGCCCACTATCAAAATCAGCCGTTAAACGAACATTGCCTGTACTACAGGTTTGTACATTATTATTCGATACAATTTGATTTGATTTGCAGGAGGTTAGAAAGAAACTTGATAATAATAAGAAATAGATAAGGGGAGATTTTTTCATGGTTTCATCTTTATAATTTAATAAGTGAAGTGAATACGACTCAATTAAGCTAACCTAGTTGAGTCGCATCATTCTAATACTAAACAGAACGAATCATTCGTCCGCTTAGTATACTTTCGAGATATTAACGAGTGATTAGAAATTCTTACTGATATTCATGTACATATAACGACCTCGGTTACTGTGTAAAGAACCAAAGTAACCATGGGCAAGTTCATCTGCTAATGGTGGCTCTTCATCGGCAATGTTTCGTACGCCTAAACTAAGCTTCATGCCTTCAAGAACATCACCTTTAGTAAACTGGTAAGAACCGTAAATATTTACAGTAGTATAACTGTCTACTGGTAATGGAATTACTTCACCATCAACAGTGGCTGTTGTACTTGTATCTTCAACTTCACTAATATAATTGGCACTAACACCAGCTCTCCAGTTACTCAGACGCCAGTTAATTGATGTTTTCCCTCGCCATTCTGGATTGCCATTTTGCTTTATTAAGTCCCCTACATTTTCAATAGTTCGATCTACAGGTACTGCAGCATTTCCAGCGTTTTGTGCGGCAACGAGTTTCGCTGAAATTGAGTCAGCTACTTGCTCGAACTTACTTAAATGAGCAGCATTAGCCGTGAATTCAAACTTACCTATTTCAGTTTCAAAGTCATATACCAGACCAATATCGACACCTGAAATTTCTCTAGAATCTAGGTTTTCATAAACATTATTTATTTGAACAACTTCTTGGGTAACAGCATCACGTATTACAGAAGGATTACTTGAACCTTCGCTTCGTAACAATGAGTCATAAAGTAAGTGCGAGCTGCCAGATAAAATACCCACTAAGTTTTCTTGTTCAAGCTTCCAGAAGTCAACGTTAAAGGTTAAATTTTCTGTAGGCTGGAATATTAAACCTATCGACGTGTTTACATCATCTTCAGGAGAAAGATTTTTACTTGGTTCACGGATATCCATCACACCGTAACTACGATCAAGAGTCGGGTCATACAAGGTATTACTTCGTACTGCTGTTGCTGACGTTTGTGCTAAGCCTGGAGCTCTAAATCCACCAGCATAAGATGCTCGTAAACTTAGCCATTCAATAGGCTGCCAGAACAAAGCAACTTTTGGTTTTAATGTGCTACCCACATCAGAAAAATTTTCATAACGTGCGGCAAGTTGAATTTCAGCATACTGATCCCCTGAATCAATAAGTGGAACAATTAATTCGGCAAAAAGTGAAGCAACGTTGCGATTGGCTTTAGAATCTTCAGTTGGGCTACTCCCTAGAACATCACTATCTGATAATGTAACACCGGTGATAGCATCAACGAAAGGCGTGCTACCATCTAATAAACTATCACGGTCATCTTCAAAGTCTTCATGACGAAATTCAGCACCAATAGCAAGACCAGCACTACCTGCTGGCACCTCAAAAATATCACTGTTACTTGCTTTAAAGTCAATAGATGCAAGACTCGTTTTGGAGTCTCTGTGCACATCAACCATAAATTGATCAAGTGTCACTTGCGAAGCAAGTGGAATATTACCTGTAGTGTTAGGGTTATTAATATCACCACCAGAAAAAATATTATAAGCAGTGGTTGCATCCGTACTGTTTATCGCGGCTTGAAAAGAGCTGGCTTGAATACGATTAGCAACATCATTAGTTTCAGCTGCGCTATAAAATGCTGCAGTTTCCCATTCCCAATCACCCACATAACCTTTTAGGCCCGCTAATAAACGATAACTTGTATCATCAACTTCAACATTTCGTACACCCGTATTTATCGGACGAATACTGCGAAGTAATAGCTCTTCACCAAAAGGATTATAGGCTGCATCAGCTGAAATTCTAAAGCGTTGTGCGGTTAGGTTAGCTGTTTGTTCGCGAGTACGTTCAGCTTTTGCACTATAATAAATAGCTTCAGAGAAAAAGCTTAAATCATCGTTAATGTCATGAGTTAAATGCGCATAAAGGTTTAAACGATTTACGTCAGAAACTAAAGAGCGTGTTGTACCGCGATCAAAGCGAGTATCTCGACCTGTACTTCCCTGATCTACACAAACGCCTTCAACACTTAGCGCTGATTCTACACAGCCATCTAAATTTTCAGGTTGCAGATGAAAAGTCCCTAAACTCTCTGAATTGAATTCTCCCCATGGAGTACTCGTTGTTCTATTATCTAATTGGGTATCACCAATAAACGCTTCAGGTAATGTTGAATATTCACGCAAATCGTGACTAGCTGAATAATCTCTTTCTGAAGCCATCATGCCATTACGTTTGTAGGCGGTAAATGAGCCTGTAAGATGTGTTTTTCCTTCATTAAACTCTAAACCAGTTAAATAACTGAAGGTTAATTCGTCTAGTGAAGTACCTTGAGATTTTCCATAATTTAAGCTGACTTTAGAACCTTCATAATCGGTATTTAGAGCGTAGTTAACTACACCTGCAACAGCATCTGAACCATAAATTGCAGCTGCACCATCACGAAGTACTTCTAAAGAACGCAAACCAGAAACAGGTAACGTATTAGTATTAACAGTAGTAACAGGAACAAAATTTTCTGACTGTGTACCAGGATGATTAACTAAACGACGGCCATTAAGTAGTGTTAGTGTATTACCTGAGCCAACACCACGTAGGTTAACTGATCCAACATCACCACGAGCGTCATTAACACCACCATTACCTGTAGAGGCACCAAAATTTACCGCCCCCATTTGAGGAATAGAACGAATTAAATCATCACCTGACATTGCCCCAGTATTCGCAATATCTTCAGCAGTTAGTGACGTTACAGGTAAGGTGCTAATATCTGTTGCTCGTTTTATGTTACTACCAATAACAGAAATACGTTCTACTTTAGCTTCTTCTTTTAATTGTTGAGTGTCTTGTGCTTGTGCAGATTGCGTTGATATTGCAGCAAGAAGACAAATACTTAACTTTGTTGGTTTGAAACTTAAAATTAATTTATTTCTCATAATACACGTCGTCTCTTATGTTGTTTTCATTGTTTTCATTGTTTTCTATGTATTAAACGTTTCAAAAAGCAAACACCCTCAACTTATTTTTAAAACGTTGAAATAATTTAGGGAACACATGAATAATTATTTTTTAATTAACTTTTTTAACCAATAATTTATAGTTTAAGAGGGAAGAGGTTAACTATGCGGAAGTGCTAACAGGGATTGTTTAAAGTGAAAGTCAGTAGGCAAAGTTAAGATAAATTTAATTTAAAATAATGAAATACTAAGGGAAGCTCATTTTTTTTACAGCGTCATCGCTTTATTAAGTGGAACAACCACAGACAAAAGCTCTATTTTTTATCAATAGCCAACAAATCGCTGCAAAATAAATTTGGAAAGCTCAACAATCTCTAATGATATTGATATGAGTGTGTGGTCGTGGACAGACTTTAGTTACTCATAATTTATTAAAGATTTTTTACAAAGAAAAACTGATTTTCATCATTGATGAATATATTATATTTATAGTGAAAGAATATTAAGTTATTTAGAATATGTTAAAACGATGTATTGTTATTACTGGTTTTTCATATTTAACTAGCGAAGCGTAAATCTCGGGGGCTTGCCCCCGTGCTGGATAGTGTATACTGGGGGGACCCCAGTAAATGCTATTCTTCATATGGAACTTCAAAGAAATACACATCATGTCTTTAGATTAATGTACCACTTTGTGTGGATACCAAAGTATCGACACAAAGTCTTCATTGAACCTTATCGTTCAACAATGAAAGCAATTATTCAAAAAGTAGGATATGACTACGATATTGATATCGTAGAGTTAGAAATTCCGAGTGACCATATTCATATGGTTATTAGAGGGATCCCTAAACAGTCGCCAAGCGATGTTATGCAAATAATTAAAAGTATAACTGCTCGTGAGTTTTTTAGAATTTATCCTGAAATTAAAAAGCAGTATTTCTGGGGCGGTAAATTATGGACACAAAGCTTTTTTGTTGAAACGATTGGTAACGCAACAGAAGAAGTTATCAGGAAATATGTTCAAGAACAGTTAATCGAATTAGATGGTAAAGAAATTAATAGCGATCCACTGAACTTGTTTTGAAACTCGGTCGCTTGCGGCCGAGAATTTTATTTACGTCAACATACAAAATTATGATTCATCTTTTGTGATGGGTGCGTGACGGTTGGAATTTTCACCAATCAAGCATAGATTTTTCCCTAATAACGCGTTTATTATAGGATTATATATAAAGTTATCATGCTATTCTAAATGAATTAGCACTATCGAGTAAGGTACATATCACAATGGGGAAAAAGCTTCCTACTATTGATGACCGTAAAGTTATCGCAAAAAGTAAATTATTTTCAATTGAAGAAATCGAACTTACTTTTAGCAATGGTGTCAAAAGACAGTATGAACGTATGCAAGGAGGGACTCGTGGCGCGGTAATGATCGTTGCTATGCCTGATCCTGAAACCGTTTTACTTGTTCGTGAATATTGTGCTGGTACTCATACTTATGAGCTTGGTTTTCCTAAAGGTTTAATCGATCCTGGCGAAAGCCCTGATATTGCAGCCAACAGAGAACTAAAAGAAGAAATAGGTTTTGGTAGTAACCAACTCAAAGAAATTCAAAACGTTGCTATGGCACCTGGTTTTTTTGCTGCTAACATGAACATTTTTATAGCAACCGACCTTTATGAAGAACGTTTAGAAGGCGATGAGCCAGAAGAGCTCGACGTAATACCCTGGAAACTAAGTGAATATAAGTCGTTACTTGCTCAGCCCGATTTTAACGAGGCACGCAGCATAGCAGCACTTATGTTAGTTAAAGATTATTTAAGTGGACCTAATGAATAACGAAGAACTCCTTTTAATCGCGATAGAAAGCGCTAAAAAAGCAGGTGTAGAAGTTACTAAGCACTATCAAAATGGTGACTACACCTCTGAAATCAAACATGACAATAGTCCTGTTACGAGTGCAGACATAGCCGCGAATGACGTTTTAATGAGTGAATTACAAAAACGTACGCCCGATATTCCTATTATTTCTGAAGAAGTTGGCGCTTTACCTTTGGCAGAGCGTGGCAAGTGGAAACAATACTGGCTACTTGATCCTATTGATGGCACAGGTGAATTTATATTAGGCAGTGGCGACTTTGCGGTAAACGTAGCACTGGTTCAAAATGGTTGGCCTTCTATTGGCGTAATACACGCATCAGATAAGAATATTACTTATTATGCTCAAACGGGTTTAGGTGCTTTTAAAGAAACACCTGAAGGTACAACCAAGTTAGAAGTAGCTAAGTATGACAACGATCGTCCTATCAAAGTCGCGGTAAGCCGCAGACAAGAACTGAGTTTAATGGGGCAGTATTTAAATCCTGAATTTGAATACGAATACGTACCTTTAGGAAGCTGCTCATTAAAAAACAGTTTAATTGCAGAAGGCTTAGCCGATTGTTATGTACGTATTGGTCCAACGGGTGAATGGGATACAGGCGCTAGCCATTGTATTTTAGAGCAAGCAGGTGGTTCAATCATCGACAGCGAATTTACTCAGCTAAGCTATAACAAACGTGAAAGCTTAATGAACCCAGACTTTATGTCGTTAGGTTCAGCCAACATTCCTTGGCAGAAAGTGATAAAACCGCATTCAGCTCGACGTGATTAACAATCAACATCTAGTTGAAATTAGATTTAACACTCTCTAAACGTTTTCGTAAATTAAAGCTGTACAGAAGAGCTATTCAAGCTCTTCTTTTTCTTCTTCGAATTGATCTTTAGGGATTATATTCACCGTTTCATGTAGTTCTGAATATACTAAAACCGCAGTACCTAAATCTAGTTGTTTACGCACTTGCTCAACTTTTTCTTCTATAGAAACATCTTCTGCACCATATTCTGTGCCTTCTCTTAAAACAAATTCTTTAAGAATGCTAAATAGCGTGTCTGGGTTTATATCCTGAATAGGAATGATCATAAAAAATCCTGTAAAAATTGTGGAACCTTAGTCGCTAACCAATACTGAGGTTTGAAAGGAGAGTTACCTGTTAAAAATCCTACATGTCCGCCAGTTGTCGAAACTTCAAAGGTTACATTATCTGGCAGAGTATTTATTGCGGTTATTTCTTTGTGAGATAAAAAAGGATCATCTTGGGCATGAATAATTAAACAAGGTTTAGTTATTTGGTTTAATACCTTAATTCCGCTCGACTCACTGTAATAGTGTTCAGCGTTATCAAAACCATTTAAAGGCGCTGTGACCTTATTATCAAATTCCCACATGGTTTTAATGTGTTTCAGCTCGCTTAACGTGATGCTTTTAATAATACCTAGCTTAATTTTCTTTTCTGTTTCTCGTTTCAGTAATTTCAGTAAATAATTCTGATATATTTTTGAAAACCCACTATTAATTTTAGCGCTACAGCTCGACAAATGTAGAGGGGCACAAATTACCGTGGCACATTCATAGGGCGAGTCTGGTGTTTCAGCTAAATATTTAGTGAGTACATTACCACCTAACGAATAACCAATAGCTGCGAACTTACAATGCTGATAGCGCGACTTTAACTGTTCGGTAAAATAACGAATGTCGTAAGTAAAACCTGAATGATACGAATGCGCTAAACGGTTAGGTTTACCACTACAACCACGAAAATGAATTAATACACCTATCCAACCTTTTTGCACAACAGCTTTAAACATACTCTTAACATAATGGCTATATTCACAGCCTTGTAAGCCATGTAATAGCACCACAATAGGTTTAGTGTCGCTAGCTTCTGGGGTTTCGGTCCAGGTTAAATCAACAAAGTCACCGTCAGGTAATTCGAGAGTTTCGCGAACTGTTGGAATTAAGTCTTTTTGGGTTAACCACTTTGCCACCATAGTTTGCATATGGGGATTTGATAAACCTTTAGCGGGTGTGAAGTTACTGGCTTGAAACATTATTCACAAAGAGTTGTAAGAATATAGCTTATTGTAATAAAAAAAATCGTTTGGGTATATGAAGGACATACTAAGATATGAAAACTAAAAAATGGAGAGCATCAAAAGTACTACTCTCCGAAAGCAAGCGTTAGGCGTTGTCGTGGACTTTTTTCATAAAATAGAAGACATAAAATCCACAAATTCCAAATAAAACCAATAAACCAACAAGTGAATATATGGCAACTGGATCTGTTAGTAGTAAAGTGAAAACGTTCATATAAACCTCTCGTTAGTTAATGGTTAAGTACCAATATTAAGGACTATAAATAGTTTAACTAAACTGAGATTTAAAATGATGATATGGATCAATAGAAAGTTTGAAAGTGTAAAAGAAGTGCTTGATAGGGAGACGTTCAGAGTAAGTTTGAAGGAGTAATATTACTTGTGACGACAATAAGTATTTGCCGAAAACTGACCTGTTATATGAAGTGTGATATGACCTGTTATCTAAGCTGTTATCTTAGATATTATCTGAATTGTGATTTAACATGTAATGTATCAGAACTCACTAAGTAAGTTCTGATACTTGTTTGGTCATAGCCTGTACAGTGACAGGTTTAGAAAAGCTTTTGGTCTGCTAATTTAGCTTTCAATTCTTCACGCTTTACAATTTCTTCGCGCTTACGTTCAGCATCTTCTCGTATTTTTTTAATATCTGCTGAGCCTAATACACGTTCATCCATTTCTAAGCTTTTTTTCGCTACAGCATAACCATTTCTGTAAGCAATAATATTCCAAAAGTACGATAGTTCATCGCTCTTCGTAACACCTTTACCTTCAGAGTACATTAAGGCTAAGTTAAATTGTGCTAGCGCATAGTTTTGCTCAGCAGCACGCTCATACCAGCGCGAGGCTTTTGCGAAATCATGATATACACCTTCGCCGTTATAATACATAACACCTAAGTTAAACTGAGCGCTGGCTAAGTCTTTATTTGCCGCTTTTTCAGTAAGCGTAAAAGCCGTTTTTAAATCTTGCTTAACACCTTCACCAGAAGAATACATAAGGGCTAAACTAAACAGTGCATCAGGGTAATGCTTTGCAGCAGCAAGTGAAAACAGATCAAATGCTTTTGTTAAATCTTTTTTAACGCCATAACCATTTTGGTAAATTAATGCCATTTGGTATTGTCCTGGAGCGTATCCTTCTTCTACCAGTGGTTCAAACTCTGCCTTGGCTGCTTTAAATTCACCTCGGTTTAATTGAAAAATACCTAAATCTAAATCACCATCAAAACTAAAAGCTGAAAAGCTCGTAGTTAAAGCTAAAAATATACATACTCGTGAGCGCATTTTCATTGTGGACTCCTTATTTATCAGCATATTATGCAAGATAAATGGTCAAAATAAATAGTGAATAACTCGATCATTTTACAACTGGTTTGGTCTAGATTTTTGCTGTTTTACTTTAGATAACGATTAAAATTAAAGCACAACAGGCTTTTCTACAGTGTAGCAATAATGTTGTTAATTAGCGTATAACATTATTGTTACTATATTTGTGTTTATATCTTTATTAGCAAGTATTGCTTATTAAATATTACTCTTGAGACATAACCGCTTCAATTTGTTCTTCTAAATCTAGCCATTCCATTTCATTTTCTTCAATGTCTGATTTTAACTTCGCTTGTTTCATTATAAGTTCAGACAAACGCGCTTTATGTTCAGCTTGATATATATCGGGATCGGCTAATACAGATTCAACCTCATCAAGCTCAACTTGGTATTTAGCGATTAGCTTTTCAAATTTATCAGCCTGCTTTTTCAAAGGCGCTGCTTTCTTTCTCAGTTCTGCTTGTTCTCGACGTTGTTGTTTTTTATCAACAGTTTCAGCAGCACCAGAATTAGCTTTAGCATTTTTAAAGGTCAGCTTTTTCTCGTCGTTTAACCATTGTTGATAATCATCTATATCACCATCAAAATCTTTTACTGTGTTATTTGCCACAATATAAAATTCGTCAACACACGACTCTAGTAAAAACCTATCATGGGCAATAAGTATAATCGCGCCTTCAAAGTCTTGTAAGGCAAGGACTAACGCTTGACGCATTTCTAAATCTAAATGGTTGGTTGGTTCATCGAGTAAGAGTAATTGTGGCTTTTCTAAAACAATTAGCGCTAAAACTAAACGCGCTTTTTCACCCCCCGACATAGTGCCAACGGAATCTAAAGCTTGATCACCACTAAAACCGAAACGACCTAAAAACGAGCGTGCTTCTAATAATGTTTTTTCAGGCTTCGCTCGTAAAATATGGTCAATAGCTGAACTTGCCATGTGTAGCTGTTCTAATTGATGCTGCGAAAAGTAGCCAACTTTAAGTTCTTGAGCACAGTAACGTTCGCCTTGCATTAAGGTTAATTCACCCGCTAACGATTTTATTAAGGTAGATTTACCTGCACCGTTTCGTCCTAATAAACCAATACGGCTACCAGGTACTAAAGTCATATTAACCGAGCTTAAAATAATCGCTTCAGGGTTATAGCCACACTCACTGTCGGTAAGTGACAGTAAAGGATAAGGCAAGCTTTCAGGTGTTTCGAAATTAAAGGTAAATTGGCTATCTACATGTGCTGGCGCTAAGTCAGGTAATTTTTGCAAACGTTTTAAACGACTTTGCGCTTGTTTCGCTTTACTGGCCTTTGCTCTGAAACGATCGACAAAAGAAGTCAGGTGAGCCACTTCTTTTTGTTGTTTCTGATATTGCGCGTCTTGCTGCGCTAAATGCTCTGCACGTTGTCTTTCAAACGCTGTGTAGTTGCCTGAATAAAGCTTGGCTTGTTTGTGCTCAATGTGAAGGATCTGCCCGATAACGTCATCTAAAAAGTCACGGTCATGAGAAATAAGCACTAACGTACCCATAAAACGTTTCAACCAACGTTGTAGCCAAATAACTGCATCTAAATCTAAATGGTTGGTTGGTTCATCGAGTAGTAGTAAGTCTGCACGACTGATCAAGGCTTGCGCTAAGTTTAAACGCATACGCCAACCACCAGAAAAGGCCTTTACAGGATTAACCAACTGCGACTGTAAAAAGCCCAAACCATGTAGTAATTCGCCCGCTCTTGCAGGTAAGCTGTAACCATGAATTGCATCAATTTGATTTATAATAGTGGCTTCAAGCGAACCGTTATCATCTTTACGAGCTTGTTCTAATTTATCTTCAAGCTGACGAAATTCTTTATCGCCGTCCATTACATAATCAAGGGCCGACTGCTCTAATGCTGGCGTGTCTTGCTTTACGGTAGCAATGCTCCAGCTACTTGGCATAGACAAATCGCCCGTGTCAGGTTGAAGCTCGCCAAGTAAGGCTGCAAATAAAGAAGATTTACCACAACCATTAGCGCCCACTAATCCTACTTTGTGATTAGGGTGAATGGTAAAGCTAGAGCCAGAAATAAGGTTTTTTGTACCTCGGTCTAAGCCCAAGTTATTCGCAGTAATCAATGTATTATTCCTTCTTTATAATCAATATGGGTATTGTCGCTTTTCCTATGGGGGTTATTCAAGGTAAAATACGCGTCCTGACTAAATATAAGAGCTTCTTATTGTGAAAAAACGTTTTATCGCTGGTGCTGTTTGTCCAAAATGTAAAGCTATGGACACCTTATCTTTAATTAAAGAAAATGGTGTTGAAAAAGTAACGTGTGTTTCTTGTGGAGAAAGCATGACACAACCAGAAGAGCAGGTAGCTAAAGAAGTACGACCTTACGAACAAGTGATTGGTGTATTCAAGCAAGATTAATTCAAGCTTTCTTTTGCTTATCAAATAAAGAATTAAGTAAAAGATTAAATGAAACTTGGATTGAGCTGCTGTTGAACGACGCTTACTTGTTTAAGGTAAGCTATCGACATTAACTTCTTATGGTTAACTTACCATGGTTAATAATGCGGTGGTGGTGGCTCAATATCTTGATCGCCTGATTGTGGTGCCGAAGACGAGTCTTTAATACGCGCAGCAATTAATGTTAACTGATGCTGTAATTCTGCGATTTGAGATTGATGAACAGTAATTTCATCATTGAGTTGTTCAATAACATCATCTTGAAAAGCATTACGCGATTCCAATGCTTCAACACGTTGTTCTAATACTGTAATAGAGGTCATATTATTTTATTTGCCACAATTCGGCATATCCAGAAGAGCTTTCAGTAATTATGTGGGCATTATCGCGAAAAGCAACGCTGTAAACAACTGCTCCTGCAGGTCTAATGTCATCTCTTGGCGTAACATACCAACTTTCTAAACGTTCACCTGTTTTTACATCCCATAAATTGACTTTACGAGACGGCGCTCCTGTAAGCAGGTGTTGGCCATCTTCAGAAAATTGTATCGAGCTAAATATTTCTTGTCGGTTGGTATATTGTAATTGGCTAATAAGCTTACCGGTTTTTAAATCCCAGATGTTAGCGTCTTTTTTACTGTCGGCAGTAAAGGCGTATTTACCTTTTGGATCTAATGCCACTTTAGTCACTCTACTTGGGTGATTAAAACGATAAATAACCTGTCCCGACAAAGTGTCCCAAACGTAAGCTACAAAATCATTACCGCCTGAAAGCGCAACGCGTCCGTTAGGTAATAAATCAACTGAATTTATTTTTTCTTGATGGCCTAAAAACTCTAAGCGTCTGCCTGAATCAATAGTGACATGAACCACCGTACCGTTACTTTTACCAATAAGTACATGTTCACCGTTATTTGAAAGGGCTATATCTCTAATAGTGGAATTGCGAACCTGCCAATAGCCTTCAGATCCACCATCGGTCATATTCCATAAAGCAAAATTTTGGCTGCTGGCGGTTAATACATAACTATTATCGTCAGCAATATCTACAGCCAGTACTAAATTATCGGCACTATTTTGTTCTTGCGACCAGCTGAATTTACGGGCGTTTTTTTCTAAGTCCCATAAGCTAATGCCATGATGAATAGAGGATACAGCGCTAAATTTACCGTTATTTGAAATGTCAGCCGCATAAGCGCCTTCAACGGAATGTTGCCAACGTTCAATCGGGGTACTTGAATTTGGTTGGCAAGCACTCAATATCATTATGAAGAATGCGGAGATATACCATCTGTTACATTTATACAAACTATTAATACTTTTCACTGCAGGTATTTATCGTTAGTATAAGCCGCAATGGTTAACATTACACAAATAAAAACACTGTCTTGAGGGATAAACTTCCACCGAGCAAGGATATGGAGAAATTAATGAGATTTTTTAAACCGACTTTAGTCGCTATCGCACTTGTAACTGTAATGGGCTGTCAAGAAAAGGCACCTGTTGAGAAAGAATTAGTATTAGATACTGATGTGCAAAAACAAGCATATAGCTTAGGTGCTTCAATTGGTATGTACATGGAGCGTAACCTAGAAGAGCAGGCTAAAATGGGTATCGCATTAGACCATGATATTATTTTTCAAGGTTACAAAGATAGTTTAGCGGGTAAATCTCAAATAGAGAAAGAAGATATCCAAGCTATTTTAATGGGCTTAGACCAACAAATGAAAGCTAAGCAACAAGAGCTAGCAGTTGTAGAGTCTGAAGCAAGTAAAGCTGAAGGCGTAGCTTTCTTAGCTGAAAATGCTAAAAAAGAAGGCGTTATGGTTACTGAGTCGGGTATTCAATACAGTGTAATGACTCCAGCAGAAGGCGACAAGCCATCAGCTGTAGATACTGTAAAAGTACACTACAAAGGTACATTCTTAAACGGCGATACGTTTGATAGTTCTTATGATCGTGGCGAACCAGCAGTATTTCCACTAAACCGTGTAATTCCTGGTTGGACTGAAGGCGTACAGTTAATGTCTGTAGGTTCTAAATACAAATTCACAATTCCTTCAGAATTAGCTTACGGTGAAGCGGGTAGCCCTCCACGTATTCCAGGTAATTCAGTATTAGAATTTGAAATTGAATTATTAGAAATTCAAAAAGCAGAAGCTCCAGCACAAGTTGGTGAGTAATTCTTCTTAAATAATAAGTGCTTTAAATAGCACTTATTAAAAAAGCGAGCTGTTGAGGGTAACTTCAAATGCTCGCTTTTTTATACTTGTTTTTTAGTTAATGTGTTTTAACGGAAAACCATGTAACCATCTGTTTTTAAATTGCTTAATTTAAAGTGTTCTCAAGGGTGTAAGCTAAACGAGCTGAAGCTTGCAACATTCTTGTTTCTAAAATGCTTTGATGCTCGTCTTGATAAGTACTTGGTAAGTTGATGATTTGTTTTTTTATTGGCAAACAAGCATTTTTGCTATCTAACTCACAATATAAAAGATCAGCCGAACGAGTAATGGTTAACGACTCCGTAGCCCAAGTGTACACAGAATCTTTTTGCCACTCACTAATAGGTGCAAACGACCACTGCTTGTTTAACTTATCATGCAGTACGGTAAATAAACCTTCATTGCTGTGATCATGACTTTTAGATTCAGTCATAGGGTAGAGTAAACATTCATCCCATAACCAATGCATGTTGTTACACTTAACAAACTCTTTACCTTTTGCTTGAGGGTTTAGCATGGTTATTTTCGTTCTATTTCCGCCTAAGTCGCTGGCGAAGTTGATATGCATAGGTTGATGAATATCTCCAAACCAATGACCTAAAAACATTAAAGCTTGAAGCCTTTCCCAAGAATCATTCTGAGAAGCGTTATTAGTTAAAGGTTCTGATAATATTTTCTTATGAAGTTGTATTGCTACTGTGATGCAGTTTTTATCACAAGTTTTTTCAGTAACTTCGGTTTCATTTCGATCAACATTCAGGTAATGCCAGCTTTTATATTTATCGAAAGACTTATCTTTTTTAATCGCATCAGCCCAAGTACAAGACTCTGCAAAAGTAACCTCAGATTTAACACTTGAATGATTATATTTGTTGATGAGTTTTTTATGCTTGTTAGATAACCCGCCTAATAACGTATTTACTTTATTTTGGGTATTTGCAGGCAAATGATCGAAAGCCAGCTGACAAATAACTTGATGCCCAACTTTACCTAAAGCAAAAGCCTTAGGTGTAAAAAATGAAAATAAAATGAGGGTAAATGCCAATAGGGCAATAACACTGTTATTTGAACGAATATGCATAGGTTTGTTGTTCCTTTAATTTCTATCTTAGCTGCTTAAATGGATATTGACTGCAGTATAAGTGGGTTCTCTTACGGTGTAAAAGTTAACGCTTAAAAATAGATTTAAACTTATACGATAGCAAGTAACAAGCAATAGTTCAGGTGATGTGGGAAAACATTAATGAGATAAAATAAATGATGTGATAAAAAGAAAAGAGATTCTCTATTTATCACGTCATCATTACATTTAAAGGGCGTTTGAACGCTAGCTCTAAGGAGTATATAAGCCGAATACTCGTGGTAAAAACTCACTGATTTGAGGGAACATAGTCACTAAGAATAATGTTGCTATCATTGCTAGATATAACGGCAACATAGGCTTTAAAATACTTCCTATACTTACCTTACCGATACTACAGCCTACAAAGAGTACGCTACCAACAGGAGGAGTACATAAACCAATAGATAAATTTAAAATCATCATAATACCAAAGTGTAGAGGCGAAATGCCTAAAGACTCTGCTATAGGTAAAAATATAGGTGTAAAAATAAGTACAGCAGGCGTCATATCCATGAAGCTACCCACAATTAATAACGTAATGTTAATAATTAATAATATAATTAGTGGGTTTTCTGATAGCGTTAATAACGTTTGGCTAATTGACTGCGGTATTTGTTCGTAAGACATTAACCAAGACATTGCTGAAGATGCACCAATTAACAACATAACAATAGCGGTTGTATTAACAGAGCGCAGAAAAATACTAAACAGGTCTTTAAAGTTTATCTCTTTATAAAAAACTAAAGAGAGTGTCAGTGAATATAATACAGCGACAGCGCCAGCTTCTGTAGGAGTAAATAACCCTGAAATAATGCCACCAATAATTAAAATGATTATAAACAAACTGGGTATAGCATCAAAGAGTGTTTTCCAAAAAGGATCGGGATTTTGTTGAGGTAGTGTTTTTAACTTATTTCTTTTCACGTAATAAAAACAAGCCAAAATCAACATTGAGGTTAATAATATACCAGGTAAATATCCAGCGATGAAAAGCGCGGCTATTGATACTCCGCCACTCGCCAACGAATAAATAATAAGAATATTACTCGGAGGTATCAGCATGCCTGTTGTTGAAGCGGTAACCGTAACAGCTGTACTGAAAGGAGTATCGTAACCTTCTTTTTTCATTACAGGGATCATAACACCACCAATAGCGGACGTTGCAGCAACAGCAGAACCAGAAATAGAACCAAATAAAGAGCAAGAAATTACATTAACAAAAGCTAAACCTCCGGGTAATCGTCCTACTAATACTTGTGAGAATTTAATTAAGCGTCTGGCTATGCCACCTTGACCCATAATAAACCCTGATAGTATAAAGTATGGAATCGCCAAGAGTGAAAAACTGTCGATTCCAGCAGCCAAACGTTGCGCAATAGTCGTAACTGTGGGGGCAAGATCTATTGAAGTTAACATCGCAATGAAGGTTGCAAAAATAATAGCTAACGCTACAGGAAGATTGAGTAACAGCAATAATGCAAAAACGCAGAATAAAATAGCGGTTGTCATTTAAGTTTCCTTGTCGATAGCTATGTCGTTAACAGAGAAAAAACTTTCTATGCTAAACAATAAAAATAAAATGCCGCTGAGGGGGATTACTAAATAAACAGCAGCCATTGGAATATTTAATACGGGGGAATGTTGTTCTAATATCCAGGTTAAGATCACTAATTTAGTACCACCTACAATTAATATTGCGATTGCAAATATTGCAATGAGCAAACAATTGAAACGCTGTATCCAAGCACGTGTACTCGTAGGTAAATATTTAATGACGAGATCAAAACCTAAATGTAAGTTTTGTCGGTAAGCATAAGACCCGCCTAATAGGCTTAGCCATATCAGTAAGAATCGGGCGAGCTCTTCAGTGAAAGAACTGGGTTGAGGTAAAATAAATCGGGTTAATACTTGCCAGCTAACATCAACAACAAGTAACACCAGTAACAATACCAATATTTGTTGTAAACGTTGGTCGATTTTATTTAAAATTAAAGCGTAACAGGTCATTATTTATCTCCTATTAAGCGAACGTTATCTACTAAAGTTAATAGCTCTGGATTTTCAATTTTTTTATAGATAGAACTAACACTCGATTCAAATAACGATTTATCAGCTTCTATAACCATAACGCCAGCTTCTTTTACTTTAGTTAGTGCCATTTTAGTGGCTTCGTCCCATAATTTACGTTGGTATACCGTTGCTTCTTTCATCGCTTGTTTAAGCCACGTTTGTTGTTCAGTATTAAGCTTATTCCATACATGAGTACCGACAACGATAACGTCAGGAATTGAAGTATGTTCGTCTAATAAGTAATACTTACTGACTTCATAATGTTTAGAATAAAAAAAACTAGGTGGATTATTTTCAGCGCCTTCTACTATGCCTTGTTGCAATGCAGTATAAATTTCGCCCCATGACACAGGAGTAGAAGCTCCTCCCATAGTATTAACCATATCAACAGCACTTTTACTGCCCATGACTCTAATTTTTAGCCCAGCTAAATCTTTAGGGCTTTCTATTTTTTTGTTCACAGTATAAAAACTTCGGCTACCAGCATCGAAATAACCTAATCCTTTGATTCTATACTTTTCCCCGTTTTGCAATAACTCTTCACCAAGCGGGCTATTTAGCACTTGCCAAAAATGTGATTTATTTCTGAAAAGGTAAGGGAGATTAAAAATCTTCATTTGAGGTACAAAGGTTTCTAACGAGCTGGCTGAAATTTTAGTCATGCCTAACGTGCCTATTTGGATCAATTCTAAAATTTCACGCTCCGATCCTAATTGTTCGCCAGGGTATAATTTAAGAGACATGGTGTTATTAGAAATAACTTGTAAACGCTCATCAAAATAAATTAATGCTTGGTGAATAGGGTGCTGAATATCTGAGTTATGCGCTAAGCTAATAGATATCATTTGTTGATTGTTTTTTTGACAAGAAATGGTCATTAGTGACAATAAAAGTACGATCAGCATAGATGTTTTTTTCAGAGGCAATGTCATAAAGCAGCCTCCTGTAGTGCTAATGTTTTATTGTTAATAATATTTTTAAACATAATTTTCACGCAAGCGTTTCTTACTATAACTTTCAAAATCATTACCTTATTCAAATGTGTATTTATAAAACCAAAGTTACGCTGAATACAAAATGACATGTGTAAATGTTTCGGTTCCACATCCATGTGGATAATTCTTAATAGATGCCTTTAATAGATAAAATACAGTCTAATAAAGTGCGAAGAACAACATGAATTCCTACATATCTTCAATACTTACGCCGCGTGTTTCTTTTATATATTTAATGACAAAGAAAATACTAAGGAAGGCTGAAAAGGTGTAAAGACCGTAAGCTCCTGCTAAACCAACGCTGCCTAAAATAATAGGGAATGACATAGTAATGGCAAAGTTAGCTATCCACTGGGCGCTTGCTGCAACCGCTAATGCCGTACCTCGGATCCTGTTATTAAACATCTCGCCAAGTAAAACCCAAACAATAGGTCCCCAACTAAGACCAAAGAAAACAACAAATAAGTTTGCCATTACTAGTGCAAAAGTTCCCATGCTTGACGTTAACGCTAATTTCCCTGCTTCATCTAATCCAGCAGTACCAAACACGTATGTTAGTGCACCTAAGCTAATAAACATGCCTATACTGCCTATTAATAACAAAGGTTTACGTCCAATTTTATCGACTAAAGCGATAGCAATAAACGTTGAAATAATATTGATAGAGCCAATAAGTACATTGATAAATAACGATTGTGACTCATCAAATCCTGCAGCTTGCCAGAGCTGAGAGCCATAATAAAAAACAACATTAATCCCGACAAATTGTTGAAAAACAGAAAGGGCAATACCAACCCAAACAATAGGATGGATTTTTGCGGTACCTGAAATAAACAAATCACGAATACTTGTTTTTTGATCTCCGTGTAAAGACTCTTTTACGGCTTTTATTTGCTCATTCTCATTACCAGAAGAAATTCGCTTGAACACCGCTTTTGCTTTTTCGGTTTGACCTTGCGCAACTAAATAACGTGGCGATTCAGGAATAAACAATACACCAACTAAAAATAAAATTGACGGGATAAGCTCTACCCAAAACATCCAACGCCATGCTGCTATATCTAACATTAAAATAGCTTCGGCACCGCCAGCCAAAGAAGCAATAATATAGTTACTTAAAAATGCAGCAAAAAGCCCTAAAACAATAGCCAATTGTTGCAAAGTTGCTAAACGACCTCTTAATGCTGCAGGGGCTACTTCAGCAATATATGCTGGCGCCAATACTGATGCGGCACCAATACCTAAACCACCAAATAATCGGTAAAAAATGAACTCTGCTGACGAGTCTGATACTCCTGAACCAAAAGCGCTAATAGCAAATATTATTGCCGTTATAATCATAATAGGTCTTCGCCCAAAATGATCAGATAATGGTCCAGCAGCTAAGGCACCTAAAGCACAACCTAGTAGTACAGAAGCAACATTGAACCCAGTAGAAATATCGTTAGCATTAAAAGTATTACCTAGTGCGGTTACCGTGCCATTTATGACTCCGGAATCAAAACCAAATAAGAATCCTCCAATAGCAGCAACAGCTGAAATGAACACGACAAATAATATTGATGTCGTTTCGTTATCATCCCCGAGATGATGTTTTTTATAGTCGTTTGATGTTGTAGAGCGGCTCATTCGTTATTACCTTTTTCTTTATTATTTTAATAATCACTATGATCATTGGTTCTTGAGTTAAGCACTAAACCTAATCTTATTTATTGAATCGGTTTTAAATTACCAAGTTATTTCAATTAAATTTTATATGCCTTCTTAGCTAAAGTGTAAGTAAGGTCATATGCAAGTGTGTGTGCTTGTGTTTCCGTTAAACGGTGATCTGATACTAATTCAGCAAGCATTACGCTGTCCATACGGCGAGCTAGATCGTGGCGAGCAGGAATAGATAAAAAGGCGCGTGTATCGTCATTAAATCCTACTGTATTATAAAAACCGGCAGTTTCAGTTACTTGTTGACGGTAACGTCTCATTCCTTCAGGACTATCGTTAAACCACCATGCAGGGCCTGTTTTTAATGCAGGATAATGCCCTGCAAGCGGAGCGAGTTCTCTCGCATAGGTGCTTTCGTCTAATGTAAAAATAATTAAAGTGAAGTCAGGATTATTACCAAATTTATTTAACAAGGGTTTTAAGTTTTGAACATATTCGGTAGCAATTGGAATATCGGCACCTTTATCTCGACCAAAGTTGTTAAATAAGAAGTCATTATGATTTCGATGAACTCCCGGGTGTATTTGCATTACTAAGCCATCATTAATGCTCATTTCTGCCATTTCCGTTAACATTTGTGCACGAAAACAATCAGCTTCTTCGCAGGTAAATTTTCCTGATCTAATGGTTTGATAAAGCTTTTCTTTTTCTGGGGAGGTGAGGTCTAAAGTTCTTGACGATAAATGACCGTGATCTGTTGAAGTCGCCCCCATTTCTTTAAAAAAGGCTCTACGTGTTCGTAAACTGTTTAAATAGCTATTAAAGGTAAGTAGGTTTTCATTCGTTAATGAGGAGAGTTCTGCTAAGTTTTGCTCAAAACCTTCAAATTCAGGATCGATTACATTGTCGGGTCTAAATGCTGTAATTACATTACCTTGCCAATCACTTTCTCTTATCGTTTTATGGTGACTAAGATCATCCAGTGCTGATTCTGTAGTCGCTAGTGTTTCTATTTTAAACTGATCAAATAAAGCTCTAGGTTTGAAAGCATCTGTCTTTAGGCAGCTATTAATGTGTTGGTAATAAGTGTCTGCTGATTTCTCATTTAAAGGTTCATTAATACTAAAAACTTCAGAAAATACATAATCTAACCATAGTTGAGTAGGTGTGCCTTGAAAAAGGTAATAATACTTAGAAAATAATGCCCATATTTTTTGTGTATCTTGTTCAACGTTTTCTTGGTTTTTACCTATCCCTAGGCTTTCTAATGAAATACCTTGGCTATATAACATTCTAAGTAGGTAATGATCAGCTTGTATTAATAATTCAGCAGGGTTATCAAACGCCTTATTTTGTGCAAACCACTTAGGATCTGTATGCCCATGAGGACTAACGATTGGTAGGTCTTTTATTGCTGAATATAAATCCCTAGCAATACCTCGTTTAATAGGCTCTGAAGAAAATAATCTATCAGGATGTAGCATAATTAAGATCTCAATATAATGTTATAAATGTATTAATAATTAAGGTGTTATATTTAGTTGTAACGGTTTAAAGCAGTAAAGAGTTAACCTAATTAATAATAAAATCACTTACTAATTTTGCGTTAACCCTTTACTTAATGAACGTATTTACAGACTATTTTTTAGCTTCTTCAATTTTTTTGTAAAAGTCGTGAAGAATAAACCAAGCTTGCTTTTTAACACCCGTTTCTGAAAGTAAACCTTTTCTGTTCCAGAAGTCTTGAATGTTTTTTAGTGGGCGTCTTGGTGAACGGAAGTCTTTCAATATCCAAGGTGTTAAGCCTCTTAAAGACGATATGTTTTCAACCATTGCAAGGTTGTGTTTATAAACACTTGCTTGATATTCTTCTGTCCAACGCTCGTTACTTTCGCCATGCTTACCTTGTAATGCGCCTGCGCCTAATTCACTCATAATGACAGGTTTGTTATAAGTTGATTCCCATGTTAAATCTGAACACGTTTCAGGCTCGGCAAAATACCAACCGCAATAACTATTAATACCAATAATATCGACAACACTGGCTAATGGATCTTCGATTACCATGCCGTTTTTAGAGTTACTTTGAGTATCCATAGCTGCTGTAATTAAACGGGTATCATCTAATGAACGGGTTTTTTTAATCAGGTTAGTAATGAACGTTAAGCGTGCTGTTTCGTTAGGCGTTTCGTTAGCCATTGACCACATTATGATTGACGCGCGGTTTTTATCACGGCTTATCATTTCAGTTAACTGTAGTTCTGCTTTGTTATAAACATTTTCGTCATCGAACAATACTGTCCAATAAACAGGTATTTCAGACCAAACCATTAAGCCTAATTCATCTGCAACACGTAACATGTTTTCGTTATGAGGGTAATGCGCTAAACGTACAAAGTTACTGCCTAATTCTTTAGCCCATGTTAATAATAAACGAGCGTCTTCTTCACTCCATGCTCTACCATTTGTTAATGGTGACTCTTCATGAATACTGATACCGCGTAAATACACAGATTTACCATTTAGCTTAATGTCTTCGCCATCTGTTTCAATGGTTCTAAAACCGATCGTATCTTTTATTACTTCACCATTGTAATGAAACTCAACCGCATATAACTTAGGGTTTTCAGGGCTCCACAAGGTAGGTTTTGCTTTAAAAGAGAATGAGGCTTCACCGTTTTTAGAAAGTTTAATTTTCTTTTTAATATCAAGCTCAGGCACGACAACCGTTACTTTACCTTCATTTTTACCATCTACAGTTAGCTTACCTGTTATTAGGTTTGTGTTGTCTTTAGCAACTTGTATGGTGTAATCAGCTAAATGTGATTTAGGTAATGTTAGAATGCTTACTTCACGTGTGATCCCACCGTAATTCCACCAGTCAGTATTAACCGTTGGTACTTGGTTACGCTCACGTCTATTATCCGCTTTAACGGTAATAAAGTTATCACCTTGCTTAAGTAGGTCTGTTATTTCAAACTGAAAGCTTGTAAAACCGCCTTCGTGTTGTCCTACTTTAACGCCATTAACATAAACAATGGCTTGATAATTTACCGCACCAAAGTTAACTACATAACGTTTTTTACTTTGTTTTTGAAAGGTAAATTCTTTGTGGTACCAAACGGTTCCTTCATAAAGATATAATTCTTTCTTTTGAGTGTTCCAATCACCAGGAACATTAATTTTATCGGCCGTATCAAAGTTGTATTCAATAAGGTCTGATGGACTTTTAACTTTGTCGTTTTTAAAATAACCATCGGTATGAGGTTGGTATCTATGGTTGTAATAACCATTTTCATAAGGGTCTACAACATACGACCATAGACCATTTAAACTGGTAGATTCACGACCACTTGGGTTTTGTATTAAGCTTTGCGTAACTGTTTTATCTGTTTCTTGCTTATTCGTTCCCTCAGCGTGGGACAATAAAGAAAGACTACATAATAAAAAACAAAATAATTTACTCTTCATGTTTAAAACTCCTTTAAACTTTTTAGCTAATTTAGGCCTTTTTGAACAGACCTTTTATATCGTTGAATTAAATAATAAAATCGTATATTTAGTGTTAACTATATTTACGGTACATTAGGTTAAATGGTATGAAATAAAACATGCATTTAACGGTTGATAAAATCGATAAACTCCTGATGATTAGGCAGTTTAGCTACAGAATTGTTTACAGATAATCTGATCTTTTCTAGAAAGGTTGTTAATTCTTTTTCACTCATTAGTTCTACTATACTGTGATAATCTTGTGGCAGTAGCCCTTGACCAATCATTACTTGTGTCCAAGAATCTGTTTTAAATAACTCGAGTTTTGCAATATTCACATTACCCGTTTGCTCAAATAGCTTTATTTTTTGATTCAGCGTTTCTGGAACATTCATATTTTTACAGCTTTTCCAAAAATCACTATCTTCTCTATTGGTTACTTTATAATGCAGTACAATAAAGTCTCGTATGAATTCCATTTCTTCTTTGCTTTGTTGATTAAATTCATCAACTGCCGCGTCAGACTTTTGTTGATGAGGAAATAAACGCATTAAACGCAAAATAGAAGACATTATTATATGAATAGCCGTAGACTCTAACGGTTCAATAAAACCACTTGATAAACCTATTGCTACACAGTTCTTATGCCATGTTTTTAAGCGTCTACCTGTTTTATATTTAAAGACTTTAGGTGTACTGAGTGCACCGCCATCAAGGTTATTCATCAGGAGTTCAATGGCTTCACCATCAGACATATGTTTACTAGAAAAAACTAAGCCATTACCGAATCTATGTTGAAGAGGAATACGCCATTGCCAACCACAATCATGTGCTATTGATTGGGTATAAGGTTTAGGTGTAGAAGTGAGTTCTGACTGAACGGCTACAGCAGCATCGCACAGCAAGTAATCTTGATAACTTTCATAACCTACATTCAGTGCTTTGCCCATGAGTCTTGAGGCAAATCCAGTACAATCTATGAATAAGTCTCCGACAACGGTTTGATTGTTATCTAATATTAATTCGGTTATTTCACCCGAATTATCATCTAATACCACATCAATAATTTTTCCTTCGATGTGGTTAACGCCATTTTTAATGGCAAGTTCTTGTAGGAAATTAGCATAAAGTCCAGCATCTAGATGATAGGCATAATTTAAAGGTGATTTTTCACCTCCGGCAAACTTATCAGCTTTTGCTGCTTGAAGTTCTAAGCAGTAGTCACCAAAATCACCACCAATAGACTTTTGTTGTGCAGCTACCCAAAAATGCTGAAAATCGGCAGCCCAACAACCTTGACCCGTTGTGCCAAAAGAATGAATATAGCTGTCGTTAATGTTTCCCCAATTTTTAAACTCAATACCTAATTTAAACGTTGCTTTACAACGGGTAACAAATTCTTTTTCATTAATTCCAAGTAATTTGTTAAAGGTTCTTATTGGGGGGATTGTTGCTTCACCAACGCCTATTCGTCCAATTTCTTCAGACTCAACTAAGCAAATATCTAATGTATGGCCTAGTAATTTTGATAATGCAGCGGCTGTCATCCAACCTGCAGAACCACCACCAGCAATCACTACTTTTTGTTTTTTATTTATCATGATTCTGTTCTCACGCATTTATTTTCATTATGAAAATAGGCGGATCGTACTTAACTGTTTAGCACTAGTCTTTATTAAGTTAAGTACATATTCATCGCTAGGAATTGAAGTGTTTATATCGTTGTTACTGATCAACACTTTAAAAGTAGCGCCTTAAAAACAATGAAATTGCCACGAATACACAATGAACATATAAGGTGGCATATTTCTCTATTTAAAAGCTAGAACGTATAACGTGCGCCTAAAACATATCGAGCGTCAGACTCTTCTAAATTCCATAACTGCACGTTACTTCTGGCAAATTTACGGTAGTTTTCACCCGTAATATTTAAACCATCAAACGAAATACTTAAATTATCATTTACCGTATATGAAACCGAGAAATCAATTTGTTGATATTCTTCAGTAAAGACAGGATCTTGACCTCGAGTATCAGACAAGAATTCATCACGCCAGTTATATGTTAAACGAGCCGACCAATCTTCTTTTTCATACATGAGTACAAGGTTAGCGGTGTCACTTAGCCCCGTTAGTGAAAATTGTGACTCAGAAGGGTCAAGTGTTATGTCGTATTCAACATCGCCATTAACTGTGGTCAAGTTAGCTTGAATACCAAAACCTGATTCACCAAAAAAATGTTGAACCGCAATTTCAAAACCATTAATTTTAGCTTCTTCATTATTAACGGGTTGGTTGGTTTCAAACATCATAAGAGGATCTTCTGCAGTTGCAAAAATGTCTACTGCTTGTAAGAACTCGTCTTCTGTTTGAGAGAAATAATCAACACCTAACTGATTAGCAGCCATCATTGAAAATAATGTTGTATCAGTAACGGTAATACCTAAGGCATCTAATTCACTTATGGCTTGTAATGCTCTAGGGCCTGCACTCGGATCACGTAAACCATACTGCGATTGCAAGCTAGGTTCATTACCAATAAAGTTACTCACAATTTTTTGATAATAACCAATTGAAGCATAACTGGTGTCGTCAAAGTACCATTCTACTGATAGATCTAAGTTATCAGATTCATAAGGTACTAACTCAGGGTTACCACCACTTGCTTCACCAGGAAGACCACCAACAAGGGTAGGGGCTGTAGGTCCACTATTAATGCTAACGGCTGAACTTAAATTTCCATAATCAGGACGAGCAATGGTCTTGCTGTATGAAACACGAGTAATTAAATCATCAGTCACATTTAAGCTAAAATCAAAACTAGGTAATAAATGGCTATAACTACCTCCTTTAGCAAAGTCTACTTTACTGTTGTCAGAACCCGGTATAACAGTGAAATCGTTATCACTGTCCCATCTTACTGCGGTAGGTATAGCAATGTTCGCGGTTGAATTAGTGTCTGTTCTTTCATATCTCAAGCCCATTACAATGGTGTAAGGCATTGAGTTTAGTTCACCTGATAAATTTAAAGATGCATAAAGAGATGTTACATCTTCTGTTATTAAGCGGTTAACGCTTTCGTCTTCAATATTACCAAAGCCAAAATCGTACTTATTTGCGGCCCAAGCACCTATTACTGAAGCACTTCCTGTATAACCTTGTGTCCATGAACCTTGAGTTGAATAATCCTCAAATAAATCGGCATAATCGATAGGCTCTAAGAAGTCATCTTGTAGTTCCCCAGGATTAGCTACACCCCAGCCGCCCATTTCTTCTAATAATGTTTTTTCTATTTCGTGGCTTTCCATTTCGCGACGTTCAATACCAAAGTTGATGCTTCCTTCATCAAGTTCGTATTCACCGTCTAAACGGAATTGCGTTATTTCTGTTTCATGTGTTTCTTGGAAACGTCTTAGCATCGATGTACCAAAGTCAGTTTCATCTAAAATGCCATTACAGTTAAGATTAGTGCGCTCACAATCATCAAAACCTAATACAATTAAAGGCAATCCATCGTTATATACTGCGCCTTGAGTTTTTGCTACTTGTGCATTGATACCTGTAGTAAGCGAGTTACCATAAGAGGCATTAGGTGTTCTTTTTGCCGTAGAGTTATGCGCATCAAATGTCACTACAAATTCATCAGTTAAGTCGTAACTTAAGTTAATACCAAGCGATTCATTCTTGTTAATATAGTTGTATTCATTCAGTGCGTTTGCAACATCTCTTGGTTGTTGATGACGTCTGTCTTCATTATAAATTACAGGTGTTGCTGTTGATTCGTCATCAAAAGTAAAGTCAGTTTTGAATGAATCCATCCAAATAGAATGCTCTGCTCTGGCTTCAAAATATTCATTTTCAGAATAGGTATAATCAAGGGTGGCAACCAATTTATCTGTAGGGCTATATTGAAGTGTTAATTGAGCATTATCTCTTGTTCGTTCTCTATCAGATATGGTGTAACGAATATCTGATGGTAATGCATGTAATTGCCCAATTTCTGGTGCGTTATTTAAAACAATAGGTGCACCGTCAGCTGCTGATTGAGGTGTGTTCGGCACAGTCCCATCCCATACTGATGTTCTCCAATCGGTAACATAAGCACCAACAGTTCCATTATGGCGTACCTGATGACTTGCGGTTAACGACATACCAAAAGTCGATTCATCGTTTGTCCAGCTAAATAAGCCCGATAATTCAGGAGTTACATCGTCGCCAACTCGATTTGTTGTATCATGAACAGCTTTTGCACCAAAACTAAACTTAGTACCTTCATGATCAAGTGGTTTCAACGTATTGATGTTAATTGTTCCGCCAATACCGCCAGAAGAAACATTCGCCTTACCTGTTTTATATACTTCTACAGACTTAACACTTTCAGATGCTAGATTACCGAAATCAAAAGAACGACCTTCACCTGAACTTGCTGAAGAACCGCCACCAGCAGCTGTAGGCATTGAACGTCCATTTAAGGTCACTAAATTAAAGCTTGGTCCGAAACCACGAATAGTTACCCTTGCACCTTCACCATTTTCACGGTCAATTGATACACCCGTTATACGTTGTAAAGATTCAGCTAAGTTAGTGTCTGGAAATTTACCAATGTCTTCTGCTGATATAGCATCTACAACACCACTAGCATCTCGCTTTAATCGTGTTGATTCTTGAATACTCGATCTCATACCTGTTACCGATATAATTTCTATGTCTTTTACTTCGTCTTGTGCAATTGCAGAATAAGAAGGTGTTATTGCTATAGCTATTCCTGCAGCAACAAGGCTTTTAACAAAGTATTGTTTTTTTATTAAATTGTTCATTTATATTCCCCGTTCTAATATTTTTAATAGTTATCCTACGTATTAATTTCTCGTAGGCTTTTTATTAATTATGTTTATCTATCTGGCAAGACCTATATTTATTTTGGTAGGGCCAATTTAGATATTACCTGTTAGCTAAGGTCGAGATAGTCTAAATAAACGGCAATTCTTTATTTAGACATAAAGGTGTGATTTATACTTTATTTTCAATACGTTATATTTTGTCTTAATTGATGATTTACCTTTAGTTAGACAAAAAAGCAGAAGATATTTATTAAAATTTATTATTTGATTTTTTCTTTAATATAAAAATATGAGTTGTTTTTTAAGTTTTATAACTAAAAGCACTATATAAAAATTAGTGAACATAAGTTTTTTTGATACAAAATATTGTTATTGATTGGGCTTTATCTCATACGATTAACATATGTATTGATACTTTTAAGAATGAATCTATGTGGGATTTACAGTTGGAGAGTTAGAGAGGCAAGAAAGATAATGACAGTAAATTTAATTAAGGCATTACATTTCTTTCTTTATAAAGTGAAAATATAAGGGTGTACTGTACGGACTTAATCGTAGTGAATATGCTAATAAATAAGGTTCATTACTAAACGCTTACTTAGCCGCTTATTTGATTTTGACAGTGTTTCTTAAATTCTCTAGGCGTCATATCAACTTGTTTTTTGAAGAAGGTATTGAAAGTTGCTTTACTGTTGAAGCCAGACTCATTTAATATTTCGAGCATGGTGAATTTTTTATCAATGTTCTCTTTAATTAAGCGTTTACTTTCTTCGATTCTATAACTATTAATAAACTCATAAAAATTCTTCTCGAAGTGCTTGTTCAGTACGTTTGAAAGTAAACGAGGAGACATATCAAGCTGTTTTGCTAAACTCTCTAATGTAAGAAGAGGATGTAAAAAAGGTTTATTAGTTTCTAAATACGAAACGATATGCTTTATTTTATCGGAAGAAATAATTTCCTTTAACTCAACGCAGTTTTCTTTTTTCGAGGACGGAGATCTATCAATGATTATGCCTTTGAAGAAATTTGGTTTTGAAAGTGCGAAGTAAATTAAACTACTTACTAACAACATAATAATAAAATTAGACGTTAAACCTACTGCTTCGTGATCTACCCAGTTTAAATCTAAATCAAAATTGAAAATAATTAATATACTGATCACGAGTGAATTCAATCGAATCAGCAAGAAACCAATAACCAAAACTTTTAACCAATTTAAATCTATATCTAAAGTATTAGATACTTCGTTTTTAATTAGATCTTGATATCTCATCAGTTCATATAGCGCAACAAAGCTCAATATCACTCTAAAGTTTTGTCTAATAAAATAAAGTAGTCGGTCTAACCAATAAGCATTATCTATTTTATCAACGGCTAGTATGGTCCGTTGAATAGAATCATCAAGCATGATCCACGTAACACTATGGTAAATGGTAAAGAGTATGAAAGGCATGAAGTAAAGGATATTAATGGCTTTGAATTTATAATCTTTATAAATCATAGAACGAACATATAGCAGCATTAAAGGGGCTTCTAACCAATAAGCTAAGCCAAATAAATAGGTAAGGTCTGGGGTGATGGATACAGCAAATTGACTGAAAGCTGCGCCAAAGTTAATCAAGTTATCTAATGGGATTGCTGCTTGAGTTAATAAAAATAGTGACAGTAATATATTTGTGTTTTTTTTATCAGACTTTTGATTTAACAAAAAAATTGCAAACAGAATGCATTGATAGGTTGTTATCAACAATACAATATCAAAAGAGTTAAATAAAACCGTCTTCAAAGCAAAGTCCCTTGGATTAAAAATCGTTTCATATACTACCTACTTAAAAAAGAAAAAGTTACAAAAAACAGTATAAATAAAATAATTACATAAATTTGTACATAATCCTTTGAATTTATAAGTATAACCATTAATTAAATGTTCTTTAATTTCAGTGGTTTATTTTTTAATTGTACAAGTTGTTGTAAATTCCTTTAAGTGGACGAAAAAAAACAATGTTTTGTTTAAGTTATCACTCTGTAAATACTCATCTTTTTTAAAAGAAAAAAATAGATTAATAGAGAACTTTAAACATGCTAAAAAAAATAATTATATTCACGGTATTACTGTCCTCCTTTCAAGCTTTTTCTCAAAACATTTGTGAACATAAAAATACTCCTGAACATACCTGTGTTACAGCATTAGATGCTGCTAAACAAATGGGAAAGGGCTTCAATTTAGGCCAAATGTTTGAAAATGCACAACATGAACCGAGTTTACGCTCCGCCAAATTAAAAATAGATGCTTACCATGCACGTGGTTTTAGAAATGTGCGGATCCCTATTACTTGGACAGAAAAAAAAATATAATAATTATTTAGCTGATCCAAAATCAGGCAAGATTTTTTCTAATAACAGCCGTTTTATCGCGTTAACAGCAGTGATTGATTACGCCTTAAATAAAAAAGACATGTTTGTGGTGATTAATGCTCACCATGAGAAAAAACTTAAAGAAAACGCAGATGCCGCTTTATTAGCAAACTTATGGGAAGACATTAGCCAAACGTTTAAGAACCGCAATGCTCGATTACTTTATGAAATTTTAAATGAACCTCATTTAAAAGATAGCTCCGCAATGAAACCTTCCGATTTAAGAAAAATGACACAAATGGCTTACAACAACATTAGAAAGAATGATGTAAATCGTCTTGTTGTTATTGGTGGTAATCAATGGTTTTCGGCTGACGAAATGGCTAAAACTTGGCCTGATATTAAACAAGTCGGTTCAGGAACAGACCCTTTCATTATGGCAACATTTCATCACTATAAACCATGGGCTTTTCATGGCAACGGTGAAGGTGATTTTATGGATAAATGGACTGAACAAGATCTGACTAAATCAATGGAGATAATGGAAGAGTGGTCTAAAAATATTGGCCATGGTATGCCTGTATATATTGGTGAATGGGGAACCGCATGGCAAAACGAGTTGGCCATAATGGATTGTAATAATATTCGACTTTGGTATTCAAAGTTTGATGCCGAATATGCCTCAAGTAAAGGAATGCCAACTGCCGTTTGGGACGATGGCGGCTGGTTTAAAGTGTTTGATCATGACACCAATGCTTTTGACAATAATTTAATTGATTGCATCGATGGCGAATGTAAATGGTCATCAGAAATTCGATTTAACTCAGCATGTAAATAACAATGATCCGTTTTGTTTTTTAGAAAAAATTATAAATACAACAAATATAAACCAGATAATAAAACTACAAAGCTTTCACTATCTTATTGAAAGCAATAACTATAACTAAAATTTCGGGGTTATTATGAACAAAAAGCAACAACACGTAAAAAGACGTTATTCTAATAAAAAGATAACGTTTGCACACAGTATTATTGCCGCAACTATTCTAAGTGTTGTAAATAATACATATGCAGCGGAACAAGAAAAAGATGCAGAACAAGTAGAAGTTATTGAAGTTACGGGAATTCGTGGCAGTTTAATTAAAGCTCAAGATATTAAACGTGAAGCTGATACCTTTGTTGATGCTATATCATCTCAAGATATTGGTTCTTTACCTGACCGAAGTGTTTTAGAAGCAATGTCTAGAATTCCTGGTGTTTCTTTAGAGCGTTTCGCATCAGCTAATGATCCAGACCACTTTGGTATTGAAGGTAGTGGAGCGGTTATACGAGGTATGACACAAACTCGTAGTGAGTTTAACGGACGTGATACTTTTAGTGCCAACTCTAATCGAGGCTTAAGTTTTCAGGATGTTTCTCCTGAATTGGTAGGATCTGTAAAAGTTTATAAAAACCAATCTGCCGATATGATTGAAGGTGGTATTGGTGGTACCGTAAATCTGAATACCAAATTACCCTTTGATAGCGAAGGACAAGTTTTTGCCATTTCAGTTGATGCCACATATACCGACTTAGCAAAAGAATATTCACCTTCAATTTCGGCACTTTATAGTAACAAGTGGCGAACTGATTCAGGTACTTATGGCTTTTTAGTTAATGCTGCAAATTCTGAATTAACCAGCCGTTCAGATGGCATTCAATCACAAATTATTTTACCAAGAACAGATTTATACGAAGACCAAGGCGATACTATTTTGTATTCTCCTAATGGTGCAGGTTTAAGTCGACAGTTGCAAGAACGAGAGCGTCAAGGCTATGCGTTGGCTGGGCAATGGGAAAGTTTAGATGAAACCATGGTTGCAACAGTACAATTTTTACGATCAGACTCTTCGCTTTCATGGAATGAAAATACCATTAAATATTCCACCAATATTTGGGATGACGACGGCGTTACTATTCAAGATGAGTCTTTTCCACTTGATGGTTTTCCTGAGTATGAATTTGATGATAACGGTGTTTTCCAATCAGGTTATATTACAAATGTAGAACAGGGTGGCTGGCGCTCAAATGGTTTAGATCAAACACGAGTACCAACAGCTGCCTCGTGGGGAAGCAATCCTATTCCACAATTTGGTCATCGCTTTGAAACAAATACTCGAATTAAAGAACAACAATCAGTTGTTGATGATCTTTCGTTTAACTTTAAATTTCGTCCAAATCACTCTTGGGCACATGAATTAGACATTCAAACCGTTAATGCTAAAACTGATGATTTAGATCTTACTCTTAATTTAGGTACTTTTGCTAATCAGTTTTTAGACCTAACGGGTGATGCACCTGAAGTTTCTTTTCTAAATCCATGGAATGGCCAAAATGGATTTGGTGCTGAAGATAACGAGAATTTTTTACAATCGAAAGATACTTATTATTGGCGTTCTGCAATGGATCATGTTGAGCGTAGTGAAGGCGATGAAGTTGCTGTTAAATGGGACAGTAAATACACCTTTGATAGAGGCTTCTTTGTTTCAGTAAAAGCAGGCGTACGTTATGCCAAACGCGATCAAACAGTCCGCTATAGTGCCTTTAATTTTGATGAGTTAGGTGCATTATATAGCCCCGATAATGATGGAAATGGATATCAAGCTGCATGGTTAGATTTACCTGAGCATGAATCATTAGCCAATGACGTGGATAATATATATTGGAATAATCATTTTGGTGGCGGCAATGTTTCAATTCCTGGTGACGGTTATACACTGCACCCAGCTACCGAATTAGTTAGAGATTATGCTAATTGGGCGTCTCGCTTAAGTGATGTAGCTACTGATTGGGTACCGTTATCTGAGCGAGAACCAACCCAATTGGGTGTTGATGCTCAAGGTGAACCAATATTTGAAGCGTTTGATGGTTATTTTAGACCGAGTGAAATTACTGAGTTTTCAGAAGTAAATAAAGCTTTTTATGTACGTTTAGATTTTGAATCAGATAATGATTTTTTACCTTTTGTGGGTAACTTCGGCGCACGATATGTGCATTTAGAACGAAATACATCAGGCTTTATTAGCTTTCCTGATCATCGACCTGTTTATTTAGATAATGGTGAACTAGATCCCGAAAGTGCGAGAAACTTACTTCCTGACGATGACAAATCTTTTGGCAACTTTGCAGCTCAAGAAATTTCAGCTCGTTCTACAAACGATTATATATTGCCTAGTTTTAATATTAAGTTTGAACTTGGCGATGGTTTAATTTCTCGTTTTGCTGCGGCTAAAGCGATTGCCTACCCAAATACGGGAGATATGAAAGCCTATAAACGTATAAAGTCTGAAGTTCAAGGTATTCAAGAAGCCGTACCTGCAGATCCGGAAAACCCCAAATTAGTTGATGCGGTCGCTATTTATAATGGCGATAGTGGCAATCCTGATTTAAAACCTATGTTGTCTACCCAGTTTGATTGGTCATTAGAATGGTATTACGCAAGTGATAGCTCTTTCACCACAACGTTATTCTATAAAGAACTGAAAGATTTTTGGGTATCAGGTGGTTTTACTCAAGACATAGAGAATCCAACAACTGGTATTACCAAAACCGTTGAATTAGCCACACCATTGAACAGTGATTCAGGGCGTATGAAAGGCGCTGAAATTGCATTACAGCACTTTTTTCATGGTTTACCTGCACCTTTTAATGGCTTAGGTATTCAAACTAACTATACCTATGTTGATGCTTCAAGCGTACCTAATAGTAATTTATTTACTACCTCTCCTGATGGTTCACCTGCGACAGGTTCTCGTCAGCTTGCATTTGACGAATTGCCGTTGGCAGGACAGTCAAAACACACTGCTAATATGATCTTAATGTATCAAGGCGATAAAATAGAAGGTCGTATTGCTTATAACTGGCGTTCTGAATATATGATCACTGCCCGTGATGTAACTGCACCGAATCGTCCTGTTTTCAGTGAAGCGTCTGGCTTTTTAGATGCTTCAATATTTTATAACTATTCGGACTCTATTCGAGTTGGTATTCAAGGCGTTAACTTATTAGATACGGTGACTAAAACGTCTATTCAGATAGATGAAGAAGGCACCCGTTCTGGACGTTCTTGGTTTGTTAACGATAGAAGAGTCTCTTTGATCTTAAGAGCTACATTCTAACTAAAATGTATTCAATACGTAGGTTTAGCCTGCGTATTGAATGACTAACTTGTTAGATAAATAGTGAGATATTAATAGGATTGAATTATGACTAAGCAAATTAATAATATTGTGATCTTAGGTGGTGGTACCGCGGGTTGGATGACCGCAGCTGCCTTAAGTAAGTTGTTAAATCGAAGTGAAATAAACATTACTTTAGTTGAGTCTGAAGAGATCCCGAGTGTGGGGGTTGGTGAAGCAACCATACCTCAACTTCAACTATTTAATGCTTTACTAGGCATAGATGAAAATGAATTTGTTATTGAAACACAAGCTACTTTTAAGCATGGGATCATGTTTAAAAATTGGAAGCAGCTTAATCATGACTATATCCATCCATTTGGGAGTATAGGTATCCCACTAGATGGCATCGACTTTTATCAATATTGGTTAAAACTTTCTAAGTTAGGTAAAGCTGAATCTCTTGATAATTATGCATTTAATAGTGTTTCAGCGATAAATAAAAAAATGATGCGATCAATTAATGTGCCCAATTCACCGCTTAATGATATTGCATATGCCTTTCATTTTGATGCGGGCTTATACGCTAAATACCTTAACAAGTTTTCGATGAAATATGGAGTTAACCATATTATATCTAAGGTTAATAAAGTGAATTTAATCGAAGATAAAGATTCAGCAAAAAATGGATTTATTCGCTCTATAGAATTAATGAATGGTCAAACTGTTGAAGGCGATTTATTTATTGATTGTTCAGGCTTTCATGGTGTGTTGATAGAACAAGCTTTACATACAGGATATGAAAGTTGGAGCCATTGGTTACCTTGCGACCGAGCCGTTGTTATGCCTACTACATCAACAGAAGAAGCGGTGCCTTATACATGCTCTACTGCTCATACCGCGGGTTGGCAATGGAAAATCCCTCTACAGAGTCGAGTAGGCAATGGTCATGTATATTCGAGTCGATTTATGTCGGACGACGAAGCTAAAAAGATTTTATTAGAAAATGTAACGGGTGAGCCTTTAACTGAACCTAGAGTCATCCACTTCAAAACAGGTGTTAGACGTAAGCAGTGGAATAAAAACTGTGTAGCTATTGGTTTATCTAGTGGCTTTATTGAGCCATTAGAATCTACTTCAATTCATTTAATTCAATCAAGTATTTCTCGCTTAATGAGCTTATTTCCGTCAACTGATTTTGATAAGACAGATATTGATACGTTTAATAGACAGTCTATGGCTGAACAAGAAGCCGTTAGAGATTTTATTATTGCCCATTACAAAATAACAGAACGCGATGATTCTGCTTTTTGGAATTATTGCAGAAATATGGATGTACCTTCGTCAGTACAGAAAAAAATTGATTTATTCAAAACAAACGGTCGTGTTTTTAGAGAAAACAACGAGTTGTTTCATGAGTCGAGCTGGGTTGCAGTAATGGTAGGGCAGGGACTAACATCGAAGCATTATCATCCACTTGTTGATGCAATGCCTGTAGAAGAAGCTCAAAAACGTGTTGACCACATAAAACATGTGATTGAGCAATCTGTTATGAAAATGCCAACTCATACCGAGTTTATACAGAAAAACTGTAAAGCTGCTTCTTAATTTAACAGCAAGTGAGTAGCGATATATTGATATTACGTCACTTTATAGAAAAGGATCATATAAAAAATAAATGTTAGGAGTTAAATCAACCTTACTGGTTAGTCGAGTACTTAATCGCTTTTACTAACTTCTTAATTTTAAAACTAATAAATTCGCGAACAAACGTTAATTATTACTGGGTATATTATGAATTATAAATATAAATTTTGGGTGTTTTTTGCTGTATTTATTGCAGTGTTTTCTTTGTTGTTTTACGTGTATTCACAGCCAGTAGTCGATGAAAAGGTTGATGAGCAAGAGCTTTCTTCAATACCAAAATATTGGCCGAAAATTGAATCTAAAATAGCAAAAGATGATGATATTGAAAAAAGAATTACAGATATTTTAGCTAGCATGACTGTAGAGCAAAAAGTTGCTCAAATTATTCAACCAGAAATTAAAAGTATAACAGTTGATGATATGCGCAAGTATGGCTTTGGCTCGTATTTAAATGGAGCAAGTTCATTTCCACTTAATAATAAAGAAGCCGAAGTGCAAGACTGGGTGAATTATTCACAAGCTATGTTTGAAGCTGCGAAAGATGACACCTTAGACGGTTCTACAATTCCTACTATGTGGGCAACAGATGCGATGCATGGACATGCCAAAATTAGAGGGGCCACGGTGTTTCCTCATAATATTGGTTTAGGTGCAGCTAATAACATCAAACTTATTGAAGAAATTGCTAAGGTAACAGCGATTGAAGTGAATGTTACAGGTATTGATTGGGTATTTGCACCAACGGTTACAGCTCCTCGTAATGATAGATGGGGCAGAACTTATGAAGGCTATTCTGAAGATCCAGAAATTATTAGTACTTATGCCAAAGCTTTTATTCAAGGTATGCAAGGAGAACTCGCTAATGATGAAAATCCAGGTAGTAAATCAATCGCTACACTAAAACACTTTATAGGAGATGGCGGTACTCAATTTGGCGTAGATCAAGGCGATAATCTAGATACAGAATCAGAATTATTTAAAAAGCATGCTCAGGGGTATGTTACTGGTTTAAAAGCCGGAGCCCAAACTGTAATGGCGTCGTTTAATAGCTGGCATGGTAAAAAAAATCATGGCAATGAATATCTACTAACTAAAGTATTAAAAGAACGCATGGGTTTTGATGGCGTAGTGGTTGGTGACTGGAATGGTCATGGTCAAGTTAAAGGTTGTACAAATGATAACTGCCCACAAGCCTTTAATGCAGGTCTCGATGTTTATATGGTTGCAGGTGATTCATGGAAACCTTTATATCAAAACACTTTAGAGCAAGTTAACTCAGGTATTATCACTCAAAAAAGATTAGATGATGCGGTTTCACGTATGTTGAGAATAAAGCTACGTTCAGGTTTATTTGAAAAGAAAGCACCAATAGAAAGAAGCCTTGTTAATCAACCTGAATTATTAGGTACAGATAGTCACCGAAAGTTAGCTCGACAAGCTGTACGTGAAAGCTTAGTACTTCTTAAAAATAATAACCAATTATTACCTTTATCTGCTAATCAACATATTTTAGTTGCAGGCGATGCCGCCGACAATATAGGTAAGCAATCAGGTGCTTGGACAATAAGTTGGCAGAGTGCAGATAATAAAAATAGTGATTTTCCAAACGCGACTTCTATTTATAAAGGCATAGCCGAACAAGTAAAAGCTGCGGGCGGTTCTGTTGAATTAGATATCAACGGTAATTATAACCAAAAGCCTGATGTTGCTATCGTAGTTTTTGGTGAAGAAGCTTACGCCGAAGGCGTTGGCGATCGCGACTCTATAGAGTATCAACCGAGTTATAAGAAAGACTTAGCATTACTGAAGAAACTAAAAGCAGACAATATTCCTGTAGTAAGTATCTTTATTTCAGGTAGACCTATGTGGGTTAATCCTGAACTTAATCAATCTGATGCCTTTATTGCTGCTTGGTTACCTGGTTCTGAAGGAGAGGGGATTGCGGATGTTATTTTACGTGATGTAGATGATAATGCTCAATTTGATTTTACTGGCAAGTTATCATTCTCATGGCCTAAAACGGTTGCACAAACAGATCTGAATTATGGTGATGATAACTATGCACCACTATTCGAATATGGATATGGATTAACTCATTCAGATAATACGCGATTAAATTCTTTTGATGAAACAGTCAGCCTTAATGATAAAGCGGTTAAAGGCAAATTTGTATTGTTTGATAAAAACTTTATTGCACCGTGGTATCCAACAATTGTTAATCAAGAAGGTACTTCACAAATAGACTCTAATCAATTTGAAAATAACCTTATTCGCATGGAAGCTATTGATAAAAACATTCAAGAGGATGCGCGTAAGTTAAGCTTTTTAGGCGTTGAGAATGTAGCTTATTCAATTACAACAGCTGAACCTGTAGATTTATCTATGTATGCTCAATCAAGTTATGTAAATATTAACGTATTAATAAATAGCAAACCAAGTGATGCTGTTTTCATGAAACTTAGCTGTAACGAGTCTTGTGGGAAGATTGTTGAACTCACAAAAAGCATTGCTGCTATCCCTACTAACCAATGGACAGATATTGCTATACCTCTGCATTGTTTTGACTTAAGAGAAGATGAGCTTTTACAGGTTAACTCCCCTGTAGTAATAGAAACAAAAGGTGAGTTTAGCTTTAGCTTTTCATCTATTTCTATAGAGTCGTCTATAAAGAAAAGGAAGTTCATTCGTTGTGATTAATTATGTCTAACTGCTCACAAATAAAATCATCTTATTAAAACTAGTGATGACTCAACATGTAAGGGGGTTTTATGTTGAAGCCCTTTTACTTACCAAGCTGATTTACGAAACGTTAGCGCATTAAGGTTCGAGTAATAATGCCAAACATAGCTGCAGACATATACTTGTTAATGAGTCGCAGCATTGGAATGTTAAGATGAACAAAGAGGGGAGGAAGTGATAAGAGAATTTATCACTTTTAAGGCGCATATCACCGAATTTATACAACATGAAGCTGACAAAGGTTAGCTTCATGTTAAATCTTATTTAAGAAATTTCTTACCTTGTTTTAAGCCTGATAATAAATCATCACTCAGAATACCATCACGCCCAATAGTAATAGGGATAAAACCATTAGGATCTATCGTTGTAGCTAAATGATACTTCAACTCTTCGTTACGGTGCTCACCAAAATAAGTCAGTAATTTTAATAAATCAAACAAGCCTACACCTGCACTTATACTAACAGGAGTTTCACTATAAGCTTTTAATAACGGAACTGAGTTCGACATACCCGTTAGTACTTTTTGATCGGCAATACCTAAATTAAAAGTAACTCCCTCAATATCTAAATCGAAACTGTTCGGGTTAGACACCATTAAATTCAACGTAAAATACTGTGTAAAACCTTTAGTTTTTGCAGGCTCAATACTAACCAAGCTCACATCAGGATTTTTGATAGGGGCTATGCTGGCACAACTCGCTAACATCATGCTAAATATAGCGAAAAACATACTCCATGTACGCATTGGTGGATTCCTTCAATAAACGTAATGTTACTAAAAATTGTAAGAAACTAATGTAGCACGCAGACTGTTAAAATTCGACTAGAAGAAGTGAAAGATAGATGAATTATATGAGGGTATGGATTGGGGTCTTTCGGTTTGTCATAAACTATAAAAATGAAGAGTGAATAGAATTAACAATTCAATCAATTAAAGTTATATGTTCTGGATATAAGTTTTATTTTTAAGGTTCGAACTAGAGGTGTTTTGTAATTGAGGTATTACACTTTGTTATTGTTTTTACATTCTTTTACAAATAAAAAGGCCTTACCAAAGGTAAGGCCATAAATGCTCGCTGTATTGTCTTGTATAACAAGCTTCTTATTATTTATTTTGACTATTTATTGTTGTTATTCGTTAGCTCGGGACAATTTATAGCAAAGGGATCTAGGGGATGCAACAACTTTAATAGAGTATATACACCAGTATTTCTTTCGTACTTGAGTATGAAAATTAACCGTTAATTAAATGTTAACAAAATATTTCAATGAATACAGACGCTTATTTGTCGGTCTTTTGTGATTAATTGTAATAAAATATTTGTTTTTATTTCGAATATAGAAGAAATAAAATTGTAGTGTTAGAATATTAGCACTTAAAAACTGAGATCCCTTTAATGACTGAATTACAAAACGATACTTATTTACGTGCATTATTACGCCAACCTGTAGATTACACACCCGTATGGATGATGAGACAAGCTGGACGCTATTTACCTGAGTACAGAGAAGTACGTAAAGGTGCAGGTGATTTTATGTCGGTTTGTAAAAATGCCGAATTAGCGTGTGAAGTAACTCTTCAACCTTTACGACGATTTAAGTTAGATGCAGCTATTTTATTTAGTGATATTTTAACTATCCCTGACGCTATGGGATTAGGCTTATATTTTGAAACAGGTGAAGGTCCTAAATTTGAAAGACCAATCACATGTAAAGCTGATGTATTAAAAATTGCAGTGCCTGATCCTGAAGATGAGTTAGGTTATGTGATGAATGCCGTTCGTACTATTAAGAAAGAGCTTAACGGTAGTGTTCCGTTAATTGGCTTTTCTGGTAGCCCATGGACTTTAGCAACTTATATGATTGAAGGTGGAAGTTCTAAAGCTTTTACTAAGATCAAAAAGATGATGTTTTCAGACCCACAAACATTACACATTTTATTAGATAAGTTAGCTGACTCTGTTATTAGTTATTTAAATGCGCAAATTGCTGCTGGTGCTCAGTCGGTAATGGTATTTGATACATGGGGTGGTGTTTTATCTCCTCGTGACTATAAAGATTTTTCTTTACAGTATATGGCTAAGATAGTTGATGGTTTAACGCGTCATGCTGATGGTCGCCAAGTTCCAGTAACTTTATTTACTAAAAATAGTGGTATGTGGTTAGAAGATATTGCAGCAACAGGTTGTGATGGTGTTGGTTTAGATTGGACGATTGATATTGAAGCGGCTAAAGCAAGAATCGGTGATAAAGTTGCTTTACAAGGTAATATGGACCCTTCAATGCTTTATGCTCCTGTTGAACGTATTGAGCAAGAAGTTGCTAAGATTTTAGCTGGCTTTGGTGACGGCGGTACAGGTCATGTATTTAACTTAGGCCATGGTATTCACCCAGATGTGAATCCTGAGCATGCTGGCCACTTTATTGAGTCGGTTCATCGTTTAAGTAAGCCTTATCATAATAAGTAATATTGCAACGGGAGACTAATCGATAACACTTGATAAATAATCATTATTTATCAAGTATAAAAAAAGGAGCCTAGGCTCCTTTTTTGTTGGACTTCACTTTATACATTTCTTAAAAAGTGAATCGATATCACTGGTGTTATTAACGGATCATCAAGAATAAACTTGAATTGCCTCTAACAATATTCAGAGCGAATACATTATCTTGTTCTTTCAATATTGCTCTTAATTCTGCAATGTTATTGATACGTTGGCGGTTAACACCAATGATCAAATCGTCTGATCTTAATCCTGCAATAGCTGCGGGACTATTCTTAGCAACTTCTGATACATCAACACCTTTGCCTGCATTGTTTTCTAACGATGCACCTTCTAGCATACGGTGAATACTTTCAGCTTCAACATTTGCCATATCAGACTTTTTCAGTGTCGCTTTGTACGTTTTCTCTTTTCCATCTCTGATAACGGTAATTTTAACTTTTTTACCTGCGCCAATAGAGCCTATTTTTCCGCGTATTTCATTAAACGACTTAACTTTCTTACCATTGATTTTGATAATAACGTCGCCAGCTTTTAATCCAGCTTCTTCAGCGGCTGAGTCTGGAGTGATTTGTTCAATAAAACCACCTTGAGTTGTGTCAAGTTCCATTGCTTTGGCAATATCGCTTGTTACGCTTCTACCTTGTACGCCTAACATGCCACGACGAACTTCACCGAATTCGATAATTTGGCTAACTAGGTTATTAACCATTGAGCTTGGGATAGCAAAACCAATACCTACGTTACCGCCACTTGGGCCTAATATTGCGGTGTTGATACCAATAAGTTCGCCTCGAAGGTTTACAAGTGCACCACCTGAGTTACCGCTGTTGATTGCGGCATCGGTTTGAATAAAGTCTTCGTAGTTTTCTATATTTAAACCGGTACGACCTAAAGCACTAACAATACCTGATGTTACGGTTTGGCCTAGTCCGAATGGGCTGCCTATGGCAATAGCAAAATCACCTACACGCAAGTTGTCTGAATCTGCTAACTTTATTGCTGTTAAGTCTTTGTGATCTATTTGTAGTAGAGCGATGTCGCTGTATTCGTCAGAACCAATTTTTTTAGCTTCTAGTTGTCGACCATCTTTTAAGGTAACAAGGATCTCGTCTGCTTCTGCTATAACGTGATTATTGGTAACTATATAGCCTTCATCAGAATCAATGATTACACCAGAGCCTAAACCTCTAAATTCTTTTTCTTGTTGCTGCTGTCCTTTTCTTTGCTGCTTGCCAAAGAAAAACTTAAATGCTTCAGGTACATTATTTTTAACTTCGTGAGTACCTTTTACTGATATAAGTACTACAGCAGGTGTTACATCATCTAGCATTGGCGCTAAACTTGGTAAAGATTCACCTGCAACGGCAAAAGGTAAATTTGCGCTAGCAGGTAAACTGGTTAACGCGATTGAACTTGAAAGCAAAGCTGTACTTACAATAAGAGAAAGTTTTTTCATATTTGGATTAACTCCTTAACTAAATAAATAAACAAAATATAAATATTATATGCAGGCTCTGAGTCTTTATTATTTAACTAAGTTCCTTTTTCTCACCTTTAGGATTTGTAACACTTTGTGTTTCATCTTTAAATAAGCCACTTGGGTTACCTGAATAATCGAGGGGCGCTTCAGTGATTTCTGCATCTTTCTTATTCGCTGCACTGGCATCTCTTAGCTTGATGGTTTGTGCTAATTGATCTTGCGTTTCTTGAGAGAAGAATGGCATAGCTGATTTATCGTCAGGTGTTGCTTCTTGCAATAACTTGGTGCTTTGAGCCATTTGTAACATAGCGTCTTTACATGTTGTGTGCATTTGCTCCAACAACTTAGCTGAACTTTCTAAATGTTCTGCAACATTTGCTTTGTATTCATCTAGTGCTTTTTCGCCTTGATCAAGTTTGTTAGTGAGCTCTTGATTTTCTTGTGAAGTACTGCCCATAAATTTATTGGCGATAATGCCAACTAGTAAACCAACAACGAAAGTAACTAAACCTATTATAAGTGCCATACAAAAACTACCTTTGATAAATGAAATGAAAATTTAAACCTGAGTCTCTTCACGAAAGTTATGAGATTTAGTTTAAAAATAATGTTTTGCCTTGTTATACTTATGTTTCTCTCTATATATAGAATATGTTTACAAAAATTTAATTTTCAAGCATTCCAAGATAAAAGGTTGCTTAATAATCTAATGGCCATTGTATGATAAAAATCACCCCTATTGAAAAGTATAATTTAGATTTAAAGCAAGAAGGTTTTCAGTACGACGCTGCGCAAGAAAATGCGGTGCAGTGTTTACAACGTTTATTTGATGATTTACAAAATAAACCTGTACCTGTTTCAGGGTTTAAAAAAGTACTTAATCGTTGGAAAAAAACTTACTCTAAGCAAGAGCCGTCAAACATCAAAGGTTTATACTTTTGGGGTGGAGTAGGGCGCGGTAAAACTTATTTAGTTGATACGTTTTTTGATTGCTTACCTTTTGAAAACAAAACACGCGTGCATTTTCATCGCTTTATGCATCGTGTACATGAAGAGTTAAAAACACTTCATGGCCAATCAGATCCTCTTAAAATTATTGCTGAACGCTTTGCTAAAGAAACCTGCATTATTTGTTTTGATGAGTTTTTTGTATCAGACATTACGGATGCGATGATTCTAGGGACTTTATTTGAAGAGCTTTTTGCACGTGATGTTATTTTAGTGGCTACTTCAAATATTATACCTAACGAGCTTTATAGAAACGGCTTACAACGTGAGCGCTTTTTGCCTGCTATTCATTTAATTAATAAGCATTGCGACATTGTTAATGTTGATAGCGGTGTTGATTATCGATTAAGAACCCTTGAGCAAGCTGAGATATATCATTGTCCGTTAGATGAAGACGCGAAAACTAATTTAAATACTTACTTCAATCAATTATCGATAGAAGAAGGCACTAGTAATAAAACCATACTGATTAACAATCGCGATTTACTTTCTGTGCAAGAATCTAAAGGTGTTGTGCACTTTGAATTTTCGGTTTTATGTGAAAGTGCGCGTAGCCAAGGTGATTATATGGAAATTAGTAAGCTGTATCATACGGTGCTAATGGCGAATGTAACGCAAATGAATGCTGAACATGATGATTCAATAAGACGTTTTATCGCGCTTGTAGATGAATTTTATGAGCGTAATGTGAAGTTGATTATTTCAGCTGAAGTCGCTTTAGAGCAATTATACATTGGTGAACGATTAAGCTTTGAATTTAAGCGTTGTTTAAGTCGCTTGCAAGAGATGCAATCACATTCTTACCTTGCAAGTGAGCATATTCCGTAAATACTTTGATAAGTTTAAAAATTAGCTTTTTTTTATTAGAAAACTTCTGTATAATCCGCGCTCCCTGCGTTACAAAGGCCTGGTGTTTTTGAATATCAGGCACGGACTCGATACTCGAAGGGGTACAGCGTAGTCTTTTAACGGGTGGTTAAATAATTTAATCACTATTTAAAGTAACATTTATATAATTGGGTTTCTTAATGAAAACTTTTGTAGCTAAACCAGAAAGCGTTGAACGCGAATGGTTCTTAGTGGACGCCGAAGATAAAACTTTAGGTCGTATCGCTACTGAAATTGCTAGCCGTTTACGCGGAAAGCACAAACCAGAATTTACTCCTCATGTTGACACTGGCGATTACATCGTTGTTATCAATGCTGAGAAAGTACGTGTAACTGGTAACAAAGCGAAAGGTAAAATTTACTACTCGCATACTGAATATGTTGGCGGCTTAAAGCAAATTAGTTTTGAAAAGCTAATCGAAAAAGCTCCTGAGCGTGTTATCGAATTAGCGGTTAAAGGCATGTTACCTAAAGGTCCTTTAGGTCGTGAAATGTACCGCAAGCTAAAAGTGTATGCTGGTGCTGAGCACAAACATACTGCACAACAACCACAACTTTTGGAGCTTTAAGCAATGGCTGATAATCAATATTACGGTACTGGTCGTCGCAAGAGCTCAACTGCTCGTGTGTTTATGAAAGCTGGTAACGGTGCAATTACAATTAACAAGCGTGATATTTCTGTTTACTTTGGTCGTGAAACGGCTCGTATGGTTGTTCGTCAACCATTAGAATTAGTAGAAATGCTTGAAAAGTTTGATTTCAATATCTCTGTTGTAGGCGGCGGTATTTCTGGTCAAGCTGGCGCAATTCGTCACGGTATTACTCGTGCATTAATGGAGTTCGATGAAACTTTACGTGGTGAACTACGTAGAGCTGGTTTCGTTACTCGTGATGCTCGTAAAGTTGAACGTAAGAAAGTTGGTCTACACAAGGCTCGTAAAAAGCCACAATTTTCAAAACGTTAATATTTACCAATATGTTATATTCAAAAAACCAGCTTCTGCTGGTTTTTTTATGTCTGCTATTTCACTTCTTAATCGTTACATACTTTTATTGCGTTTAATTCTCCCCTGAATAAATGATTAATTAATTTGCTACAAATCGCATTTTATTGTTTTCAATCAATATTTCTTTATAAAAAATCTGTCAAAATTTTCTGTCGTTATTTTTATTTTAGCTCGAACGCTTATAAAATAGTCTAGGCTGTGGTTAGAGGTAAATCAGAATAAGCAGGGTGTATTTGTTATTTATTACTGGTGGTTGTTTTTCATACAAATAATTACCGTTTTGCAAGGTAATAAAACCTCTTAATGAACTGAATAAGAATCATTATCAATAACGGCCTGTAGAAAGCAAATTGATTAGCCATAACTGCTGAATTACCTTGTAAAAAAACACTGATTTCTTTATGATCGTAAAAATTTTTTTGTCGCTAGTTTAATAAAACCGTCGTAATAAAATTTTGTTTGAAATAATAAAAATTATTATTGTGGTAATTGAATACTAATTGGAGATCTTGAATGAGCAATGTGCCCGTTAATAACGGCCGACGACGCTTTTTGACTGCTGCTACTTCTGTAGTTGGTGGCGTAGGTGTAGTTGGTGTAGCTGTGCCTTTCATTGGCTCGTGGAACCCAAGTGCTAGAGCGAAAGCTGCTGGTGCCCCGGTTGAAGTTAATGTAAGTAAAATTGAGCCAGGCCAAATGATCCGTGCTGAATGGCGTGGTAAACCTGTATATGTAATTCGTCGTACTGACGCTATTGTGGATGCGTTAAGCGCTCATGATTCACAGTTACGCGATCCTGAGTCAACTGAACCTCAGCAACCTACATATGCAACTAACCCTTACCGCTCAATTAAACCTGAGTTTATGGTAGCGTTAGGTGTTTGTACTCATTTAGGTTGTGCTCCTACTCACCATAAAGGTGATTTTGAAGAGTTTGTTACGGGTGTTAAAGATGGTTTCTTCTGTCCGTGTCATGGTTCTAAATTTGATATGGCTGGCCGTGTATTCCAAGGCGTTCCTGCACCATTAAACTTAGTAGTTCCTGATCACTCTTTCCCAACTGAAGATACCCTTGTTATTGGTATTTCACCAGGAGAAGCATAATGAATAGCTTTATGGCTTGGATCGAGAAGCGCTTACCTTTCATGGATGCCATGAATAAGCATGCTATTCAATATCCTGCACCTAAAAATTTCAATTTTTGGTATGTGTTCGGTATTTTAGCGACTGTAGTTTTAGTAAACCAAATCCTTACAGGTGTTTGGTTAACAATGAATTATGAACCATCTGGCGATGGCGCATTTGCTTCTGTTGAATATATTATGCGTGATGTCGACTACGGTTGGTTACTACGTTATATGCATTCTACGGGTGCTTCAGCATTCTTCATTGTAATATATTTACATATGTTCCGCGGTGTTATGTATGGTTCTTACCAGAAACCACGCGAACTACTATGGATCTTCGGTATGCTAATTTACTTAGTATTAATGGCTGAAGCGTTCATGGGATACTTATTACCTTGGGGTAACATGAGTTACTGGGGTGCACAGGTAATTATTTCATTATTTGGTGCTATTCCTGTTATTGGTGAAGACTTAACTATTTGGATCAAGGGTGATTATGTTATCTCTGGTGCTACGTTAAACCGTTTCTTTGCATTACATGTTATTGCATTACCACTTGTTCTTGTAATTCTTGTGTTTTTACACATTTTAGCATTACATGAAGTAGGTTCTAACAACCCTGATGGCTCTAATATTAAGAAGCCTAAAGGTAGTATGAAACCTGAAGAATTATCTAAATTTACTTTCCATGAGCAATATACTAAAAAGTATGACATTGTTGATGCGATACCGTTCCACCCTTACTACACTGTTAAAGATTTAGTAGCGGTTGTTATATTCTTGATTCTATTTTCTTGGGTAATGTTCTTCTTCCCAGAAGGTGGTGGTTATTTCCTTGAGCCGCCAAACTTTACGCCTGCTAATGGTTTAAAAACACCTGAGCATATTGCTCCAGTTTGGTACTTCGGTCCTTTCTACACTGTGTTGCGTGTTATTCCTGATAAGTTATTTGGTATGATTGCGATGTTTGCTGCAATTGGTATGTTATTCGCTCTACCTTGGTTTGACCGTGGTGTTGTGCGTTCATTCAGATACCGTAGTAAATTACATCTTTTAAACTTAACGCAATTTGCAGTTTGTTTTGTAGCGTTAGGTGTTTTAGGTACCATGCCAGCTTCAGATCTAGCTAACCTAATTGGTAGACTTGCAACTTTAGGCTATTTTGGTTTCTTCATATTCTTATGGTTCTATAGTAAGGGTGAGAAAACTAAGCCAGTTCCAGAGAGGGTAACAGGATAATGAAAAAGTTAATTTTAGCTTTATTAGCGATTGTTCCTATGCTTGCTATTGGTTCAGGCCCTAGCTTACATTTAGACAGCGCAGAAAATGATTTAACAGATAAAGAGTCACTTAAACGTGGTTTTGAATCTTACTTAAATTATTGTTTAGGTTGTCATCAACTTCAATATCAACGTTATAACCGTACATTTGAAGATTTAGGTATTGAAGAAGCTGAAGGTGTTAAAAACTGGATGCCTACAGGTGAGAAGTCTGGTGATCATATTTTAAATACGATGCCAGCTAAAGATGCTGCTGCTTGGTTTGGTAGCACACCACCTGACTTAACATTAGAAGCTCGTTTTAGAAGCCCTGATTATATTTACACTTACTTACGTTCTTTTTATGTTGATGAGAACCGTCCGTTTGGTGTAAATAACAAGGTGTTCCCTGATGTTGGTATGCCGCATGTATTACAAGGTTTACAAGGTGTTCGTACAGCTAATGAACACGGTGAACTTGGTGAAGCACAAGGTGGTTCAATGACTGAAGAAGAGTATGACACTTTTGTTCGAGATTTAACCAACTTTTTAGAATATACTGCAGAGCCAAACAAACTTGAGCGTAAGAGCTTAGGTTACTGGGTTATCGGTTTTCTATTCATCTTCTTGATCTTTGCGTACTTATTGAAGAAAGAATATTGGAGAGATGTACACTAGTTAATAGCTGTGTATTGTATCTTTTCTTGATTGGGGGCTTTGAGCCCCCTTTGTTAGTTTTTATTTAAAGAATTTTGGGAGTCAAAATGGCCGTAACTGCAAACAAACGCTCTGTTATGAATTTATATTCACATGCTGATGATATGTATAGTCATCAAACACGCATCGTATTAGCAGAAAAGGGTGTTGGCGTAGACATACACCTAGTTGATTTGGCAAACCTGCCGGAAGACTTACTAGACCTAAATCCATACGGTACTGTTCCAACGCTTATCGATAGAGAATTAGCGTTATATGAAGCAAGTATCATTATTGAATATTTAGATGAGCGTTTTCCTCATCCACCATTAATGCCTGTTTACCCAGTTTCACGTGGTAGAAGCCGTTTAATGATGCACAGAGTTGAACAAGATTGGTACAGCTTAGCTAAAGTTATTTATAACGGTCCAGCTGATGCTGCTGCTAAAGCACGCCAAGAACTTAAAGAAAGTTTATTAAGTGTTGCTCCTATCTTAAACGAAGCACCATACTTTATGAGTGAAGAGTTTAGCTTAGTTGATTGTTACTTAGCTCCGTTATTATGGAGATTACCTGTATTAGGTATTGAACTTGATGGTCAAGGTTCTAAAGAATTAAAAACTTATATGTTAAGAGTTTTTGAACGTGAATCTTTCCAAGCTTCATTAACTGAATCTGAGCGTGAATTACGTTTTGGAAATCCAGTATAGTGTCTGATGTTAAGATGACATCCAATAAGTCTTATTTAGTTAAGGCTTATTACGATTGGATTTCAGATAACGATTTAACACCTTATATCATGGTAGACGTTAATGTTTACGGTGTATTAGTTCCTATGGCTTATGTTACAGATGGTCAAATTGTTCTAAATGTATCAGGTGGTGCTGTTGGTGTTATTTCTTTAGGAAGTGATGCTATTGAGTTTAGCGCTAGATTTGGCGGTAAGCTTGAGCACATTGTTGTACCTTACGGTGCAATAGGCGCTATATATGCGAAGGAAACAGGTGCTGGCACCTCATTACCTATTGAACATCCTGTTGAGCAGGAAGAAGAGCCTAAGGCTACATTAACACCAAGAGCTACATTAACGAGTGTTGATAGTAATAAGACACAGTCTTCTTCATCAGCTAAGCCGAAAGGCGGAGCTACGCTGAAAGTGATTAAGTAAGCTATTTAGGGTAAATAACTATTTAGCAGAAACAAAAAAGCAAGCCTAGTGGCTTGCTTTTTTTGTGCTTAAAGTTTAGTGATTAAAGTTTAATTAATAGCTAAACCTACTCGTACTTATAGGTATTCAAACAGTTTATACACTCGGCTAACACCACTGATATTACGAGCGACATCAACGGCTGTATTTGCCTGACCTTCAGGAAGTAAGCCCATTAAGAATACTTCGCCATTTTCTGTTACCACTTTTACGTCTTTTACACTTACGTTTTCATCAGCTAATAAAGAAGCTTTTACTTTAGAAGTAAGCCATAAATCATTGCTTTTTGTGGTTGTTGAAATGGTGTTACCAATTCTGATTTGGTTATGTACCGTTAATACACCATTGATGTTACTTAAGGTTTTCATCACTACATCACGCAACTGTGTATTAGGCGCTTGACCAACAGCTAATACACTGCCGTTTACGCTGATCACTTGAATGTTAGTATGTTGACTAAGTTCAGGCATTTTAGCTAATTGGTTGTGAGCAACAAGTTCAATACGTTGATCATCAATTTGTTTGCCTAAGGTTCTATTGTCGGTAGCAACACTTGTTCCGCCAACAATAGCGACAACCGCAGCTGCGGCACAGCCTTGTAAAATACTAATACACGCTAATACTACTAATGTTTTTTTAAATTGCATTTTAATCTTCCGCTTGAGGAAATAAGGTTGTATCAATAATGTCGCACAGACAATGTATAACAAGTAGATGGACTTCTTGTATACGTGCAGTGCGGGCCGAAGGTACACGGATCTCTACGTCATTCTCACCGAGTAAACCTGCTATATCTCCGCCATCTTTACCTGTAAGGGCAATGATAGGAATGTCTTTTGATACGGCAACTTCTATCGCTTTAATCACGTTACGTGAATTACCACTAGTTGATATAGCTAATAATACATCGCCACTATTACCTAAGGCTCTTAATTGCTTTGAAAACACTTCATCATAGTGATAATCGTTAGCGATAGAGGTTAGCGTTGAAGTATCAGTAGATAAGGCAATAGCAGGTAATGGTGGACGCTCTGTTTCATATCTATTTAATAAGCCTGCAGTAAAGTGCTGAGCATCAGCTGCTGAACCGCCGTTACCACAAGATAATATTTTATTTCCTGCTAACAAGCTTTGAACCATAATCATGCTGGCTTGTTCAATAGGACCAGAAAGTACTTCACTTGCGGCAATTTTTGTTTGGATACTTTGTGTAAAGTTACTTTTTATTCTTTCTAACATAGCGTTATTAAGTTCCGTAGGGGTTAAAAGGCATTTTTAAGCCAATTAATATTGGGATTTTCTATGTCACCTTCTAGTGCGACAATATCGAATCTACAAGGTGTATTATATTCATTTAATTGCTTTTTTTGCAGATAAAACTTGGTACTAAGACGTAGTTTTTTCTGCTTACTATGGCTAACAGCTACTAAGCTGCCACCAAAGTTATTATTCTTTCTGTATTTTACTTCAATAAAAACATAGGTATCGCCATCCAGCATAATAAGATCAATCTCCCCATACTTACTATGAAAATTTTGATCGATAAATGTTAGATTTTGTAAAATTAAATATTCACAGGCAAACTTTTCAGTGATTTTGCCTGTTTGTGTAGTGGTTTGCTTTTTATTCCATATCCACTTCTTTAACTGTTCCATTGTTATATTGTCCCCAGAGAATACTTCGAGAAATAATATTATCTTTGTCCATATTGAGCTCGCCAGTCTGCCCGTAATGTCTTAGATAGGGTAACTCTTTCATTAGTTCCAGCTTAGGCATAATTTGTAAGCTGTCGTAACCTAAAGCAAATATTCGCTGTAAGCTTTCTGGTCTGTTTGGCCATAAATCGTGACTGATAGCTTGCTGAACTTTATTTTGAGATTCGCTTTCTAATAACCATGGGATTTCTGAAAAAGTTAAGCCAGATAAATCTCTTATTTCAGAATCTTCGGTAGCGCCTTTATGGCTTAGCGAACTAGCGTACATAGGAATGCTATTTGAAAACGTACTTGTATTCACATCAATAAATGGCTTTATAAGTCGGGTATATTGGGATGGTGCAGCAATGAAAATCATGTCGATATCACGTCTATTACGGTTTTCAGTTTTAATCTTCTCGCTTATTTGTGCTTCAAGATTACGAATACGCGCTGTACTTACATCAATGTCTAAACTTGTTTTCAGTGCTTTTTGCATTTCTTGATTCGGTGGAAGTTGGATCGTTTCAAGCAAATCACCTGTTAACTGCTGCCATTTGCTTGCGAATGAAGACGCTATTTTTTGGCTCGCATTGTCTTGTGTTGAAAATAAAACAGGGTGTTTATAGTTTTTATTAACAAGCACGGTTGCCGCTTGAATTGCTTCATCTTCTCTTCTCATTGAAAACGCGAAGTGATTAGCACTTAAGTTACCCAAGGTAGGTATATTCAATAATAGTGTCGGCTGCTGTATATCTGATTGGGCGATATATGCATCAACATTAGGCTTTAATAATGGACCGATAACATGATCAACTTCTTCGTCTTTGAAACGCAACGCTAGCGTAGTAAAATCAAGTTCATTTGTATCAATAAAGGTTAATAACGTTTGGTCGTTATAGCCTGCTAAAATACCTTGTTGAACAATTTCACCAATGCTTTTATGTTGACCTGAAAGAGGTAATAAAATAGCGATGTTATTAATGTTAGCGGTATCTGCTTGGCTAACAAGGAGTAATTGTTCCGTTATAAATTTAGCTGGGTGGTTGTAATATTTAAATTGGAATTCAGCAATTTTTTGATCGAATACAACTTTATTATCGCCCCATTTATTAGCTGCTAATATTAGGTCTAACCAACCTTCAAAATAAGGTGGCTTTAAGCTTTTTAATTGTTGTAGTTCCCAGCTTGATAATGCACTTAGTTCATTCCATAGCGTCATTACGTCACTGTCGTTAGCATGTGTGTTTAAGCTGAAAGCGAGTAGGGCAGCATTGTTTGCTCTAACGTTGTTGTTCTTTTTCTTTTCAGAAATAGCGGTAACAACATAATATTGATGATCTGGTGTTGCTTCTTCATCAGCTATAAAGTTATTTGCTAAGCTTAATTGTGCTTCAGCTTCTTTATTTTTATCTAAAGCGAATAAACTTTCGGCTCTGATAAGTGAAGTACTAAAGAGTTGGCTATGACTAAGAGGTAACTTAATCAACTCACCCGCTAACCATAATGATTTAATATAATTTTTCTCATGATTATACGTTAACGCTGCTTTTAGCATTAGAGCGATGGCATCTTGAGACGATGCCTTTTTAGCATCTTGTAGATAATCTTTCGCCGTTACCCCTTCTTCAACTTCTAAAACAACTTCTTCAGTCGTTATCGGTTGAATGATTTTTGGCTTTTTATCAGGGCTAGCACAACTTGAAACTACCAGAATAGTGATAAAAACTGATAATATGCGTTTTTTGAAAGAATATACTGTTGTTTGGGTCACTTATAATAGATCCATGCGTCATAATATCCCTTATAATAAACGTCATCCACTTCAGTCTCAACTATAGCGAACACATTACATGCAATCATCTATCGACGCGGGCACTTTGTATATTGTAGCCACACCCATTGGCAACCTAGGTGATATTTCACAAAGAGCTTTAGACGTTCTAAGTCAAGTAGACCTAATTGCATGTGAAGATACACGTCATACTCAAAAATTACTCTCGGCTTATAGTATTAAAAACAAGACGATGTCGATGCATGATCATAACGAACGTCAACGACAAGAGCATATTGCTAAGCTACTTACTGAAGGTCAAAGCATTGCGCTGGTATCTGATGCGGGTACTCCGTTGATTAGTGATCCTGGTTTTCATTTAGTGAGACATTGTCGTCAACAAGGTTTGAAAGTTTCGCCAATTCCAGGTGCGTGTGCTGCCATTGCGGCTTTATCTGCAGCGGGTTTACCTACAGATAGATTTTCATTTGAAGGTTTTTTACCGTCTAAATCAGGTGCGCGACAAGCAACCTTGTTAAATCTTGCTAATGAAGAAAGAACCATGGTGTTTTACGATGCGCCAAGACGAGCAATAGATACGGTTGCCGACATTGTTACAGTATTAGGTGGTGAACGTTATGTTGTTATCGCCCGTGAGTTAACTAAAACTTTTGAAACCATTTATTCTGATACAGCTGAAAACTTATTAACTTGGTTAAATGAAGATCCAAACCAATTAAAAGGTGAAATGGTACTGATTATTGAAGGCTTTAAAGTTGACCCAAATGCTATTTCTCCAAAAATTATCGATACCCTTAAATTATTGTTAAAAGAAATGAAGCCAAAAACAGCCTGTGCAATAACAGCAGAAATTTACGGCGTGAAGAAAAACGCACTTTACGATATTGCATTAGAGCTTAAAGGGTAAATAAACCTGAATTGAAGTCGATGTCTATTCTTGTAAACAGTTAATTAAATAGTCTATTTCAATCAGACATCTTATTTTACTATTGGTGAAAACAACTATTTACTGTAGAATGCGCCGCGAGTTGACCAGACAATCGCTGCTTTATCGTTGTATTTAATGCCTCGGCATTTTGTATACGGGTAGGGGGGAGGAAAGTCCGGGCTCCAATGAACAGGGTGCCAGGTAACGCCTGGGGGGCGCAAGCCCACGACAAGTGCAGCAGAGAGAAGACCGCCGATGGCCGCTTGCGGAACAGGTAAGGCTGAAAGGGTGCGGTAAGAGCGCACCGGACCACTGGTAACAGTTGGTTGCAGGGTAAACTCCACCCGGAGCAAGACCAAATAGGGTTTCATGACTAATTAGGCGCAAGTTTAATTAGTATAAGCGTGGTTCGCGTGGAAACCGGGTAGGTTGCTTGAGCCTTAGAGCGATTTAAGGCCTAGACGAATGATTGTCCTAGACAAAACCCGGCTTACGGTCAGCTCACTAAATTCAATTAGACGAATGATTGTCCTATCCGCTATACCTAAACTCAGCGGCTTATCAGTCAGTTCTCTAAATTTAAGAAATACAGAAAACCTTAACAGCAATGTTAAGGCTTTTTTGTTTTTGAGGATTAGTTATTTAAATAGAAAGAAACTTATATAGCTGACGAATGATTGTCCTATCCGCTATATCTAAACTCAGCGAGTTACATTCAGCTCACTAAATTTAAAGAATACAGAAAGCCTCAGCAGAAATGTTGAGGCTTTTTTGTTTGTGAAAAGGGAATGAAGCTAGATGAATGATTGTCCTCTCCGCTACACCTAAACTCAGCGACTTATCGGTCAGCTCACTAAATTCAAGAAATACAGAAAGCCTCAGCAGAAATGTTGAGGCTTTTTTGTTTGTGAAAAGGGAATGAAGCTAGACGTATGATTTCCCTCTCCGCTACACCAAAAGTGATTGCTTAGATTATCTCGTTATGCAAATTACGGAGTTACTTCATAAGTTAATTTCAGGAGGTAAAGTATTTGATGATATATGTATCTTATTTAAAGAGCAGATAAATAAAGATGGGATTAATCGTAACCGACTTTACTCTAACAAAAAAGCATAGCCTGTTACCCAGACTATGCTTTATTTTTTAACACTAAAAAGTTTATTATTAATACTTTTTAGTTCAGGTTGTTTATTTAAAACTTGTAACTTACACCAACTTCTAATGAGCGCTCTGGACCAACATAAATACCTTGGCGTAGACCAGTAATATAGCGTTTATCAGTCAAGTTTTTAACAGAACCAAATAAACGTAAATTAGTTGCTACATTATATTGTGCCGTTAGATCTAGCAACGTATAAGATGGAAGTAAAGCACCCCAAATACCGTCTTCTGCATCTGTTGGGAGCTCTTCAGTATTACTAGCATCACCGTATTGTTCGCCTCTATGGTGAACCGTTAAGGCTGTGCTTAAGTTTTCATATTGGTAGTTGAATATAAGATTAGCTACAAATTTTGGCGCATACGGTAATCTATTACCTTGGTTCTCGCCACTTTTAAACTCTGAAGTAGGAACCCAAGTAGCATTAGTGTCGACACTAAAACCACCGCCTATCACATAGCCTAACACGAACTCCATACCTAGATGCTCAGTTTCACCACCGTTAGATTGTGATAAGTTTGGATCGCTATTACCCGTAACTACCTGATTACTGAAATCCATAGCAAAGGCAGCAATTTCATAATTGATATCTCCCTTATTACCACGAAGCCCTAATTCATAATTAGTTGAACGTTCAGCATCTAAGTCTTGATCAGTAAGTCCATCAAGTGCTACACCATTAGAAGCAGGTGAAAATGCACGGTATATACCACCGTAAACTTGTGCAGAATCGCTTAGGTTATAAGTAACTCCAACACCCGGTAAAACTTCAGTATTAGTGGTTTTAGCTGTGCTATTATTTTCGGTTAATATCACACGTTTTTGCTCGTATGATTCAACTCGTAAACCTGGAGTAACCGCAAATTGTTCAGTTACTTCAATACGTGTTTGACCATGAGCAGCAAAACTGTCTGCAGAATCAATTCTGTGTCTGTCATTAATGCCCGTACGATCAGCTGCGCGTGTAGCTCGGATGCGAGAATCATCTGATTCTTCTTGCATAAAGCGTAAGCCGAATTCACTGTCTGCAGTCATACCAAATAACTGATGGTCGAGTGTTAAACGGGTTTCTATACCTACGCGATCAAATGAGCGGTTATTACCTGTTAACGTGTCTTCATAAACCCATCGTCCAGCAGCGTTTGAAGCTTCAGTATCAACATCGTAACGCCAATAATCACGAGTTACTTCACTCCAATACACTAACGTTTTTAATGTAGCCCGACTAGAGATATTCCACTCATGATTAATATCAAAAGCGGTACGATCTGTTAAAAAGTTATCATCGGCGCCAGGGTTATAATCAGCACCCGCTAAATAATCATCTTTCAACAAACCGCGATAAGAAATATCTGCATCATTTTCATAACGTGAAATTTTAATACCAATCTTTTGGCCGTTACTTAAAATAACTCCAGCTTTAGCCATGACATCAGTCATTTCATAGCCTTTATCCATAAAACCGTCACTGCTAGCATGGGTTGCCACAATACCAGCAAAAGCATCACCAGATGCGTTTTTTCCACCAGCCTCTAAGCTGAGTTCTTGCATGTTAAAAGAGCCAGCTCGGGCCGTTAGCATTACCCCATCATCAGGTGTTTTTGTTTGGTAATTTACTACGCCACCGATAGTTGATGGTCCATAACGAAGTGAAGATGAACCTTTTAATACTTCAACTTGCTCTATACGTTGAATACGAGGATTGTAGTAACGTTCATTACCAATAAATAAGCCTGGTGCCACAGGAACACCATCTTCTAACATAAGAGATTTTGATTCACTTGCAGATAAACCACGAATACCAAAGTTAGCTACAATTGAGGTTTCTTCTTCGCTTTTAGTATTTATGCCTGGAATACGGCGTAAAATATCTTCAGTAGATAGCGGCTGAATTTTCTCAATTTGTTGTCGATTTACCACTACAACCGATCCAGTATGATTTAATATTACCGAGTTTGCATTACCAAACACATCGATAACTTCCATTGCTGGCATAATTGTTTGGTTTTCGTTTTCTTCACCACTAGCTTGCTGTTCAGCAACAGTATTTAATGATACTAAGGCTAACGTAATGGCTAGCGATAGCGATGACCTTGTTGTCTGCATAATGAATATCCCCTAAAGATTAAATATACTTATAATAATGGGCGCAATTAAATCACAAAGAAAAATGCGAATCAATATCATTTGCCTTGTAGTTTGGTTATAAGTAATAAGGTTTAGTACTAGCAACAACCTTGGTTAAACTCAGATTCGGTTGAACTCTGGTCCTTGTATTCTTCTCTATTTTATTAATATTAAAGGGCGGCTAATTTTCTTATGCCGTTAAATGTTTTATATACAGGTGCTGTTAAGTTACGGCATACTTTTATACTTATTGAAGTAATGAGTTTTCTTTTTATTTTCTTTTTATTTTTCGAGGTTAGAACAGAAGAGTTACAAATTACAGATGAATACATAGAGCTAAACATCGATACTATAAAGACACGGTTTAAATATCATTATGTTGTTCTATTAAGAATCAAAAATAAATGAAGTATAATATTTTCAATTAGATTAAAAAAAGGTTTATCGAATAACATGGCTAGTCAACCCAGTACTAATGTTCCTGTAAGCGTATACACCCTTGATGATTTGGCTAAGTTAACTGATTACTCCTTACTGGATAATCTTAACTGTGATCCTGATGCTACTAAAACAGGTGACGATTATGAACCAAGACAAGTATTCTCTGGTCATTATGTCCCAGTTAAACCTACACCTATTGCTAACCCTAAATATATCGCTCACAGTGAAACATTATTTGCTGAATTAGGTTTTGATAAAAGCCTAGTGCAAACAGAAGGCTTTGCTCGACTATTCGCTGGTGATACCTCCGATGTACCAGCGCCTATGCGACCAGTTGGTTGGGCTACTGGTTACGCGCTATCTATATATGGGACTGAATATATTCAGCAATGTCCTTTTCGAACGGGTAACGGGTATGGTGACGGACGTGCGATTTCTGTAAACGAATCTGTTATTAATGGAAAGCGCTGGGAGATGCAGTTAAAAGGCGCAGGGCCAACACCTTATTGCCGTGGTGGAGATGGTAGAGCCGTATTGCGATCAAGTATTAGAGAGTTTTTAGTGCAAGAACATATGCATGCGCTGGGTGTACCTACTTCTCGCTCACTATGTTTGTTTGTCTCACAATCAGAGCAAGTAAATCGCCCTTGGTATTCAGAAGGCTCGTACTCAACAAATCCTGATATGTCTGTTTATACTCCAGTGGCTATTTCAACTCGCGTTGCGCCTTCGTTTTTACGAGTAGGTCAACTTGAACTGTTTGCACGCCGTGCTCGTTTTAATTCTCATCCTGATGCATTAAAAGAGTTAGAGATGATTGTATTGCATTTAATTGATCGTGAATATCAAGATGATGTTGATCACGAGCTACCACTTGCAGATAAAATTCTAAAATTAGCATCAGCATTTCGTCATCGATTAACAAGCTTGATCAGTCATTGGATCCGCGTAGGTTATTGCCAAGGTAACTTTAATAGTGATAACTGTGCGTGTGGAGGTTATACACTCGACTATGGTCCTTTCGGCTTTGTTGAACGCTTTGAACCTTATTACCAACCTTGGACGGGTGGAGGGCAACATTACTCATTTTTCAATCAAGGTGCTGCCGCAAAAACGAATTTCAACATGTTTTGTAAATCTTTATCAGCTTTGCTTGCGTCAGATCCTGTTGCCTTAGAAGAATTGAATAATATAAATAAGGGCTTTGATTCAGAAATGGAAGATAAGATGGAAAAAATGTGGGCTTCTAAACTTGGCTTAGACTCTTTCGATCCTGAACTGTTTGATCAACTGATCACGTTAATGACCCAAACGTCTGTCGACTACACCATTTTCTTTCGTGAACTTTCTAAAATTCCAGAGGATATTTCGGGTCTGAGTAGAAGCTTTTATAGTTCGCTTACAGACGAATTGAGCGAACAATGGAACCACTGGTTACAGAATTGGCGACACTTAATGAATACCAATGGTTATACTAGTGAAGAGACAAAAGAAAAGTCACAAAAAATGCAACAAACTAATCCAAAATACAGTTGGCGAGAATGGTTAGTAGTGCCTGCATATCAACAAGCTAGCCATGGTGACTTTGCACTTGTTCATGAATTACAAAAGGTATTAACGCAGCCTTTTAATGAGCAATCGACAGAGATTGAAAACAAATACGACAGTTTAAAACCACAAGTCTTTTTTGATGCAGGTGGTGTGTCACATTACAGCTGTTCTTCTTAAATAGATAAGACGCATAGAAGTAAGTTTAAGTATCTAATTCTTAGATACTGCATACTAGGGGGTGTTGATCTTTGTTTTAATTTTATACGTAAGCGGTAATCTCGTATAATTTACTTCGCCAAAAACAAACCTTACGAGATCACCATGCCCCGATTAATGCTCACTGATGAGTTGTGGTCGAAGCTAAAAGCTATTTTGCTTGAAGATAGAGTTTATAACAAGCTTGAACACAGACAAACGATGGAAGGAATTTTATATCGCTTGCGTGTCGGCTGCCCATGGCGTGACTTACCAGAGTGTTTTGGTTTATGGAATACCATTTATCGCAGGTTCCTTCTTTGGTCGAGAAAGGGAATATTGATGAGGTTATTCAAATCGTTATCCGCTAATAGTGATGTAGAGTGGGAGTTCATTGATGGTAGCTATATTAAAGCACACCAACACAGTACAGGTGCTGCATCTAAACAAGAGCAAGCGATAGCGTTAAGTCGAGGGGGTAATACGAGTAAAATTCACTTAGCTGTTGATAGTTATGGTTTGCCTATCGAATTTATTATTACAGGTGGTGATGTTCATGATAGTAAAGTGGCAAATGAGCTGATTGAATTATTACCTCAAGGTGATTTTGTTATCGCAGACAAAGGCTATGATAGTGAAGCTATAAGAAATAAAGTTCGAGAGCGCAACTCAATCCCTATAATACCGAGAAAGCAAAATTCAAAAACAGGTAATGGTGATATTGATTGGTGCTTGTATAAATATAGGCACTTAGTTGAAAATGCATTTGCAAGGCTAAAACATTTCCGTTCTATAGCTACAAGGTATGATAAATTGAAATTACAGTTCGAGAGTATGCTAGCACTGGCGTGCGCAATGATTTGGCTGTCAATGTGAAAGATCAACAGCCCCTAGTATTAGTTAACCTCAGCCAGCGTTTAATCACTTTTGTTACTCACTCTAAAAATATGTATGATACCTTCTTTATCATTATAACTTTGCCTACCTGTTATTAATCAAACCTTAAAGGTGATTCTGTGTCGTTAAATTTGAATACTTTTTTCCCTTATCAATTTTCGGTTTTAGCTCAACAAGTGACAGAGTTTGTTGCAGAGATATATGAAAACTTTGGGCTTACGCGCATGGAATGGCGAGTAGTTGCTACCATAGGTTATCATTCTGAAATATCAGCTAGAGATATCTGTACTTTTACTCATCTTGATAAAATGCAGGTGAGTAGAGCCATTAATAAATTGATCCAGTCAGAACTTTTATTACAGCAAACGAGTTCAGAAGATAGACGCAAAAATTTATTAACGCTTGCATCTAAAGGTAATAAGCTTTATCGGGAAATTATTCCACTTGTTAAAGTGCAAGAAGATCGATTATTAGCTGGATTAACACCAGAAGAATGTGAACAATTGAAAGTATTAACGCGTAAATTAAGTAGTCACTTAGATAATGTGAGCAGCTAGAGCCAAGCTAATAAGTATGCTTTAAAGAATAGAAAAAAACTCTACAAGTAACTCTTGTAGAGCTCGCCAAACTGGTTGGGCAAGGTAATCGTTTAAGTCAGTTTCGTCTTGCTTAATCTGCCTTAATTATACTAAGGGTATCGCAGGAAGCACTGTACCTGTTACTTTACCAAAACCGATGCGTGCAGCACCTTCTTTTTGACAATATCCACGCATAATCACGGTATCGCCATCTTCTAAGAAAGTACGTTCTTCACCGTTACTTAGGGTAAATTTTTCTTTACCGCCACGCGATAGTTCTAGCATAGAGCCAGCTTGTTCGTGCACTGGACCTGATTGAGTACCTGAACCGAGTAAATCACCAGCCTTCATTGAACAACCATTAACACTATGATGTGTTACTAATTGCGCTATCGTCCAGTAAGAATATTTAAAGTTAGAGTCACTTACTTTATCTGCCGCTTTATTCTCATTACGCATTTTTTCAGTTTGAATCAAACATTCTAGTTGAATGTCTAAACCGCCAGATTGAGTATTCGCTTCACTTGTTAAATAAGGTAAAGGCTGTGGATCACTTTCTGGACGAGTAAAATTAATTCTGTAAGGTGCTAATGCTTCGGTTGTTACTATCCAAGGAGAGATTGTTGAAGCAAAGTTTTTCGCTAAGAATGGACCTAGTGGCTGGTATTCCCAAGCTTGAATATCTCTTGCAGACCAATCGTTGAATAAACATAAACCAAAGATATGATCTTCTGCTTTTTCGATAGAAATACGCTCACCTAATTGCGTACTTTCACCAATAAATATACCCATTTCTAGTTCGTAATCTAAACGCTTACATGGCGCTAAAACAGGAGCATCAGCATCGAGTGCTTTTAGCTGGCCATGTGGACGTGGAAATTCTTGCCCAGAAATATCAATAGTTGAAGCTCTGCCATGATAACCAATAGGTACCCATTTATAGTTAGGAAGTAACGGGTTATCTGGGCGGAATAAAGAACCCACAGCGGTAGCGTGATGAATCGAGGTATAAAAATCAGTGTAGTCGCCAATTTGACAGGGCATCGCATAAGTAACATCGCTTTGTGCAACCAGACAATCTTTAAGAGCAGACTCTTCAGAAGCTCCAACACGTAAGCCTTTTGATAGCGCCAAACGTAAAGCCGAATTCACGTCTTTACCTAATGCCATTAAAGCATTTAATGTCGGTTGTGCCGCGGCTTCAGCGGCTTTTTGAGCAATACCTGAGAATAATTTTAGCTTTGCTACCGCTGCCATATCTATAACATAATCGCCTATGGCAACAGCACCTCTGTTTGTTTCATTTGTACCATTTTTACGAAACGTCGCAAATGGTAAATTTTGAATAGGGAAGTCGCTATTTGTATTAGCTGATGTTACCCAGCTAGACAAGCTAACGTCGTGAGTTTCATTTAATAAAGTCATAATATAATGTCCATAATTAATGTTTTTTATGTAACCAATCAGCATGATTTGGAGCTACTTTCGTTTCTGCCCATTCATCAATCATTGCTTGAGCAACACTATTAAGTTGCTTAAATTGCTCTGGAGTACCGGTATTTGCAGCAAGCTCTAAACGATGTCCGTTAGGATCAAAGAAATAAATAGACTTGAAAATGGTGTGATCTGTTGGCCCTAAAACATCAACTCCTTTACTTTCAAGATCAGCTTTTGCTTCAAGTAAGTCTTCAACACTGTTTACTCGTAATGCCAGATGCTGAACCCATATTGGTGTATTTTCATCTCGTCCCATATCAGGAGAGTTAGGAATTTCGAAAAAAGCTAAAACATTTTCGTTACCTGCATTAAGAAAAATATGCATATAAGGATCAGGTTCTTTGGTAGATGGAACCTCGTTTTCTGCAATGGATAAGATTAAGTCCATATTTAACTTATCTTTATACCACTGTGCTGTTTCTTTAGCGTCGTTACAGCGATAAGCGACATGGTGGATTCTATCTACTTTTATCATAACAATAAGTTCCCATAATAAATTAATGAGTGGTGCTAGAGAGGTGTTAACCTCTCTGTGTTTATTTGGCACTTAACTCTAGATTAGGTATTTAGTTAAGCACCAATAACGCCGCGCTCTAGTTGCTCGCGTTCAATAGATTCGAATAAGGCTTTGAAGTTACCTTCACCAAAACCATCATCTTGTTTACGTTGAATAAACTCGAAAAATACTGGACCTAAAGTGGTTTCAGAAAATATTTGTAATAATAGGCGTGGCGTTTCACCTTCCGTTGTACCGTCTAATAAAATGCCACGTGTTTGCATTTCTTCAACAGGTTCACCATGACCAGGTAAGCGCTCTTCTAACATATCGTAGTATGCAGCAGGAGGAGCTTTCATGAATTTAACGCCAGATTTTTTCAATCTGTCCCAACAAGCAATCAAATCGTCACAAGAGAATGCAATATGTTGAATACCTTCACCATTGTATTGCATTAAAAATTCTTCTATTTGACCACCACCACCAACCGCTTCTTCATTTAATGGAATACGAATTTTTCCATCAGGTGCTGACATTGCTTTAGACAATAAACCTGTGTATTCACCTTTAATATCGAAGTAACGAACTTCTCTAAAGTTGAAGAGGTTTTCGTAATAGTTAGCCCAATGTTCCATTCTGCCACGGTAAACATTGTGTGTTAGATGATCTAATGTATTGAAACCACAACCTTTAGGATGTTTATCTACACCTTCGATCCAATTAAAGTCGATATCGTAAATTGTTTGACCTTCAGCGTATCTATCAATTAGGTACAATGTAGCGCCACCAATACCTTTAATCGCAGGTAAGCGTAATTCCATTGGGGCTGTAGGAATATCTACAGCTTGTGCGCCTTTCCTAAGAGCTTCAGCATAAGCAAACTGAGCATCTTTAACACGAAAAGCAAGACCACATGCAGAAGGACCATGTTCTCTAGCGTAATGATAAGCATGACTGTTTTTTTCATAGTTAGTAATTAAGCTGATATCACCTTGGCGCCATAAGCTTACGTCTTTAGATTTGTGTGTTGCTACCATAGTAAAACCCATTGCTGTAAATGCAGGTTCTAAAATACCTTTTTCTGGTGCAGTAAATTCTACAAATTCGAAGCCATCTAATCCCATTGGGTTTTCAAATAAATCAGTCATTTTTATCTCCGTACCTAATTAATTATTTGTATGTATTGTCATTGTTTTGGTAACAAGTGTTACTAGTTTTTATTGATGTTAGTGTTAATGATTATTGATGTCAAAATGGTGAAATAAATAGTTAAATCAGAGTGGAAAGTATTCTTTTCACCTGATTTCGAGTTGTTAAAATGTATCAATCTTGAATGGACAAAAAACACTAACTAAAAAGCAAATATGGTACGGAATAACTGACTTTACACAAATTAAAGACTTCAATTTTATGTGTAAATTAAATGGTACATTAAGAAGATAGTTTAACTTTCAGGGCTAAATTTTAATTAAAGTAATGGACTGTATATGTTTAAAAATCATACGGCGTCATTGTATACTCAAGGCAAAGTTTGCGTTACAAACTTTGCCTTATTTAAATACTAAGCACATGCTGTAGCAGTCATCTTTAAAACTGAAAAAATATTAATCTTTTTTCGGTTTTCGAACGTAATGGTAAGGATGAAATATTAATTATTTAATTAAAAAGTTATTTTTTATTTTAGAATAAGCCCATTAACTCATTAAGATCTATTCAGTAACACATTTAAGGCAACATAATGACTATTAAAAAAATATCTAATCTATGTAAATTCGCAGTAATTCCTTTGTTATTGGGTTTTCCTCTTGCTGTAATTGCTTACCGTATACAGTTATGGAATATGGGAACTTCTTTTCAGCTTATTAAATTTACTGCTTATGCGAGTGTTGCTGTATTAGCGATAGCTTTAATTGTAGGTATTATTGGTTTTTTCAAAAAGCAAAAAGATGTAGTTAAAACCTGTACTTCTGTAGCCATATTATTAGCAATACCTGTAGTTGGTTTATCAATGACAGGCGCTAAAGCTAAATCTTTACCTTTTATACACCAAGTAAGTACAGACACAGTAAACTTGCCAAAATTTGAAAAAGTTATCGAGTTACGTGGTGATAATAGTAATCCTCTAGCTTACGACAGAGAAAAGCTAGAGCCATTACAACAAGAAGCTTACCCAGAATTACAACCTATTATGAGTGAACTCAATACAGAGCAAGCTTTTAGTAAAGCGGTTGATACAGCAATAAAATTAGGTTGGGAAGTTGTTGCTAAAGATGCAATCAAAGGCACGATAGAGGCTGTTGATACGACTTTGTTGTGGGCGTTTAAGGATGATGTCGCTATTCGTATTTTAGCGACTGATACTGGTAGTAAAATTGATTTAAGATCTGTATCTCGCATTGGTGGTTCAGACTTAGGTGCAAATGCTGAGCGTATAAAAACTTTTATTTCTTTATTTTCAGAGTAATAAGTTTTTCTTAGCTAAGTGTATTGAGCCAAGTGTATTGAGTTAAATATGTTTATCTAGCCTGATTTATAGGTTATAGGTTCTGTATTTGAATCTATGACTTTATGTCAGCTAATCTTTTTTATAAGCCTTTACAGAAATGTTGAGGCTTTTTTATTGGACCGAGTTTATTAGAGGTGATTGATTAGAATTTGCCTACTGAAGGTAGCTTATTAAAATTAGATTAGCTTTTTCTGTCACTTCATCGTGATTAATCTCAACTCAGATAACTCACCTTAAAACGAAAAACACCCAGTAACCTTAGTTATTGGGTGTTTGATTTTACTCTCTACAACTCTCTAAAAAATGATTTAGAACTCAGGTTATTTAACCTCAACTCGGGATAATGAATGTCATAAAATTAAATAAAAAGAATTACTTATCAATAGATTAAAGAACTATCAGAGTACTTTACATGTAATATCATGACTCAATATTGATAGTTTTACGCCTAGCAAGGCGGATTTGTCTACCCAATAGCTGGCTATTGGTAACAAATACAACGATGTTAGGCTTAAAAATAGCTTATTGAGTAACTTTGCTTATTCTGAGCTGAGGTTATTTAGATTTTAATGCTAATACTTTATCAATATCTGCAGCACTGTGACGGTTTTCAACTTGTTCCCACGGCTCACCCCAAGTGCGGTTAACAATACGACCACGTCGTACAGCAGGGCGATCGAGTATGGCTTTAGCCCAACGTTGAACATTGGCGTATTCGTCAACTTGTAAGAAATCTTTTGCTTCGTATAAAGCACCTAAAACTAAGTTACCGTACCAAGGCCAAGTCGCAATATCAGCGATACTGTATTCATCTCCGGCGATAAACTCATTTTTAGCTAATTGCTTATCAAGCAGATCTAATTGGCGTTTAATTTCCATGGTGAAACGATTAATTGGATATTCAAATTTTTCTGGAGCATAAGCATAAAAGTGACCAAAGCCGCCACCTAAATAAGGTGCTGAGCCATGTAACCAGAATAACCAGTTCATTACTTGAGTACGCTTAGTACCGCTTTTAGGTAAGAAAGCATCAAATTTTTCAGCAAGGTAAACTAAGATCGAAGCCGACTCAAATATAGGATTGGTTTCTTCATTCGATTTATCAATCATCGCGGGTATTTTAGAGTTAGGGTTAACCTCTACAAAGCCAGATGAGAATTGAACAGCTTCACCAATTTGAACAATGTGTGCGTCGTATTCTGCGTCTTTTCCTAGTGCTAACAATTCTTCAAGCATAATTGTTATTTTCTGGCCATTGGGAGTCGCCAAAGAATATAACTGTAGATCATGCTCGCCTACAGGTAATGCTTTTTCATGTGTTGCACCCGAAACAGGGCGATTTATATTTGCCCATTTACCGCCGTTTTCGGCATCGTGTGTCCAAATTTTTGGTGGTACAAATTGGTTTTCCATTATTATCACTCCTAATTTAGTGATTGGACTATTTATCAAAATTTTGAGGATAAAGTGCGCGCGCTGCTACTTCATCAAATTCAGATTTAAATTCAATATCTTTACCTACGTTTCGTGCTCTTGCTACTGCTGGACGTGAGTCTATTTTAGTGAACCAACGTTTTAGGTTAGGGTAAGTGTCTAAACCAGGTTCGCCTAACACGAACATAGCTTTATCGATCCAACCCCAAGCTGAAATATCAGCAATAGAATATTCATCACCCACAATATATTCACGACCAATCATGTGTGCTTCTAACACTTCATAATGACGAGCAGCTTCACGACGGTAACGATTCATCGCATAAGGTAATTTCTCTGGTGCTTTGTGATTAAAGTGAACTGATTGTCCTGAAAATGGACCTAAACCTGTTGCTACAAACATTAACCATGAAAGCATTTCGCCACGATCTTCAGCTTTGCCTGCTAACTGTCCTGACTTTTCAGATAGATACATAAGAATAGCATTTGAATCAAATATGCGCTTACCACTGTCTTCAATGGCAGGTGTTTTAGCATTTGGATTAACAACACGAAATTCAGCTGTATGTTGCTCGCCTTTCATTGTATCAACAGGGACTAATTCATATGGTAAGCCAGTTTCTTCTAGAAAAAGGGCTACTTTCATAGGGTTTGGAGTTTGGTGAAAATAAAACTTAAGCATAATTTTATCCTAATATATTTAATGTAAATAAAGTCGATGATGAACTGCTATACCAAACGGATTAGTTTATTGAGCAACTTAGAACTACATTAGCAAGCTTAGAACAAGCAAAATTGATTAAACATAGTTATTCTATATTTTTTTAATTTTGTGATGTTATCAGTTTGCTAATGAGCTCCCGAAGGGCGAGAATTTAAAGGCTCATATGCCGCGTTATTGATTTTGACAAGGTTCCTACATGGATGTAGGACATTAGGGTAACGCAGGAGCAGTTACCGAGAATAACCATTCTCTTCAATCAATGCCTCGCCTACATGGATGTAGGTGCTTAGGCTCAGTCTGGAACTATGAACCTGTGCCTCTAAGCCTTTAAATTCTCGCTAAGTGAGCAATAAATTAATCCGTTTGGTATTAACATTCAATCAAAACATTTTTGAATTGAAATCACTATAAGTCATGTTGAACAATCATTCAATAAGGTTTTTAAGGGTTCGTTCAAATAGTTTTTTAGTTTGAGAGTCAGTGTTTGTCTTTAATGGCTATTTGTCTTTAATGATCGTTAGCTTGTTGTGGTCGAAGTAACAAAGCGAGTCCAACCGCTAAAATTGCCGCTATGCCTGAGCTTGTATAACTTATGCTGAAACTATTCGTTATTTCAGCAATATAGCTTGCTGTTAAAGGCCCTAAAGCTTGTCCACCTGAAAAGGCTAAGGTTAATATCGCCAGAGCATTTGTTGCTGAAGCCGTTGCAAAAAAGTCACCTGCTGATGCGCCCATAATCACCGGAACACTCCAAGCAGCTAAACCAAATAGAATGATGGATAAATAGAGACCCAGCATTGAATCTGTAAGCCCCACCAAGAAATAAGCCACAGCAAGTGTTATAAAAGCAGAGGCTAAACCTATGTGTCTTCCAGCTTTATCTGAAATCCAGCCAAATATAATTCCTGAAAATATACTTAGAAAACCAAACCATGCCCAAAGGCTGCCTGCAGAGGCTTCGGTTAATTTATAGCTGTCAATCATAGTGGTTACTATAAAGGTGATATAAACCATATAAGTAGCGCCATAAATGGCAAACATTAGCCCTAAGTGGGCAAGTAATTTAACTTTGTTACTTTGCGGTTTTTCATTGGCTTTTATAGAAATTTTTGAAGCAATAGGTGGCGATGTGTCTGCTCTTCGTCCGAAAGGATGTTGTCCTACTTCGCTCGGATGATTGCGCATTAATTTATAGGCGATAATGGCTACAAATATATTAATTAAAGCAAAAATTAACCAACCTGTTTGCCACGATAATAAGCTGAATACAGGTTCAAGTTTTGGCACCACAAAGCCTGATAATATAATGCCCAAACCAGGACCTGACATCACTACACCTAATGCAATGCCTCTGCGTGATGGCGTGAACCATTTCGACATTACACTCATAATCGGCATCACCACACCTCCGCTGCCTATACCTGTAATTAAATAAAGAGCACAGAGTAAGCTGAAGTTTGTGGTTAAGGTCATACCTATCATGGTGGCGGATATTAAAACTAAACTTGAGGCTATAGTGATTCGAGTGCCGAGCAGAGATAAAACAAAAGGGCTGATTATTACGGCAACTAGATAACCTGTCATATTAGACAAGCCTAATAGTCCGCCTTGTGAGTGATCTAACCCCAATGAAGCCGACATAGAAGGTAACAGCATACCAAAGGTAAAACGCCCTAAGCCCAAGCCACAAAATATAGCTAACGATCCTGTAAGCGCAACTATCCACGCATAATGTAACTTAGTGTTGTTGGATGATGATACTTGAGGCTTATCGTCAGTAGGTACCCGTTTGAGCATTAAGTTGTGCCTAAAATCTTATCGGCAAAGTGCTTTAAATCTTTCGCTACAAAGTTGGGTTGTGGTAAGTTTTCTGTGATCAAAAGATTGTTATTTGGACGTGTGATAAAAGCCCCTGAACAACCTACAGCTTGTGCGCCTAAAGTATCCCAAAGGTGGCAAGCCACTAAACATATTTTATCGAGTTCAACGCCTAAAGCTTTAGCTGCGTGTCTGTAAGTATCAGGATGTGGCTTAAAACGTTTCACTTCTTCTACACTACATTGTTCTTCGAAAAAGTGACTAATTCCTGCTTTTTCTAACAAAGTAGGAGAGGACGTAGGCGCTGAATTTGTTAGTGTCGCTAAGCGAAAACCAGCATCTTGTAAACGTTTTAAAGCAGGTAAAACATCAGGATGTGGAGGCAAGCTACCCATCAAACCTTTAAATTCAGCGATATCTTCATCGTTAATGTCAACATTATGATTGTTGCCAACCATTTTTAAAGCACCCACTGCCAAGTTTCCAAAGGGCTCGTATAAGCCAGACACTGTCATGGCTTGTGAATAAAGCACTAGCTCAGCAAACCAATGACGCAGCACTTGCGGGTTATTGAAAAGACGTAAGAATAAAGGTTCAAGAACAGTAATATCAAGTAGGGTCTCGTTTACATCAAACAGCAGAACTTCAATATTGTGTGCATTATTCATTTTATGAACCTTTTATAATTTCAATTACGTATTAATAACCTTGTGTATTTAAAGCCCTGCTAGCTCTTTCAATACATCTTTATATGTACTTTGAGGATGAGCACCAGTTAAAGCACTTGAGCGATTAAATATAACCGTTGGTACACCTGAAATACCTTGCTGCTGCCATTGTAGTTCTTGGCTTTCTACTCGAAGACGACGTGCAGCGTCATCTAAAGCAGATGCTGCAGCTAGCTCATCTAAACCAACGGTTTTGGCTTCTGCTAACAAAGTAGCGCGGTCTGATACATCTTTATGTTCAGTAAAAAAAGCCGCGAATAAACGTTGTTTTAATTCATGCTGCAAGCCTTCGTCATGAGCATAATCAAGCAGTATATGAGCATCACGGGTATTTACCATTTTCATTTCTTCAAAGTAATCAAAAGTAAAACCATATTCAGCACCACGTTCACTAATGTTTTCTCGTGCTTTGTCGCTATCTTCACGTTTAGCGCCGTATTTACGTAATACATGATCACGTAAGTTTTCGCCTGCTTTTGGCATATCAGGGTTTAATTCAAAAGGTTGCCATTCGATTTCAATTCGGTCTTGTAAGCCAAGTTCGTCAATAGCGGCTTCAAGGTGTTTATAGCCAACAATGCACCATGGGCATACAATATCTGACACTATATCTAGTTTGATTATGTCGTTACTTTCAGTTTTATCATTCATTTAATTGTTTCTCTTTGTGCATTTTGTTGTGCTAGTAAATTGGTTAGGTATAGCACTTAATTAATCATACTATAAACTTGCTTGAACAAACGTTCAAGTTCTATTTGAGTGAGCCTTCACATATAACTTAATTTATCTGTGGGTTTCTAAAAAAGAGAGCTAATTAATGGCAAGTTACAATTATTTACGGGGTATTGTTAATAATGCAGTAGCAATAAATTGGAGTTGTATTATATATTACCTCTATAGCCGCTCAATGCATTTTAATGTCTTAAACATACTGATAATTCTATGATAAATATTGTAAATTTTTCCCATAAAAAATTAACCATTACTAATTGGCAACTTAATAAAAATGAAGGTTGGTGCGTGCTAGGGCGTAATGGCTCAGGTAAACAATACATCGACCAATTGCTGACAGGTGAATTACAGGCAGATTCTGTAGAACAACTTACATTACCGAATGCAAAAAAAGTGGGAATGATTTCATTCGAAGCTCAGCAAGAAATTTACGAGCATGAGCTGAAAATAGATAACTCCGACTTTCTCAATAAAAATGATATTGGTACTAAAGCAAAAGATTTCCTGCCTGAAGACAAGTGGGATGATCCACTGATAAGCGAGTTTGGTTTAAGTCATCGCCTTGAAGCGGGCTATCGTCAATTAAGTACGGGTGAAAGTAGAAAGATTCTTATTTTACAGGCGATTTTTAACGGTATTGAATTGTTAGTTTGCGATAACCCTTTTGACAGTTTAGATGTTGAATCTTGTGAGGCGTTATCTATCGCTTTAGAACGTTTATCTAAAACAGGCATTAGTGTTGTACTGATGTTGAGCAATCGACAAGACATTCCTAACTGGTGTAACAATATTGCTTTTATTGAGCGCGGGCAATTTGATGTTATTGGGAAGTTAGAAAGTACCGAAACTAAAAACCAATTAGATGCTTTACTGGCACCTGTTGCTGATGACACCAGCTGGCCTGAAAATATGCGTGAGTTGTCTGACTATCCACATGACTATTTAGTTAAATTAGTGAATGGCTCGGTTCATTATAGCGGCAAGAATGTATTCGAAAACTTAAACGTTTCGATAAAACCGTTACAACATACTCTGATAACCGGTGGTAATGGCAGCGGAAAATCTACCCTAATGCAGCTTATTACAGGTGATTGTCCGCAATGTTATAGCAACGATATTGAAGTGCTTGGTTACAAGCGTGGTTCGGGCGAAAGCATTTGGGAAATTAAAAAGCACATGGGTATTGTTAGTTCAGAATTTCATCGACAATATCGCGTGCACAGCGATTTATTAACTGTGGTTGTTTCTGGGTTTTACGACTCGATTGGTTTGTATGAACAGCCAACGGCATCACAAGTAATTATTGCCCGTCAGTGGATAGAGAAAGTAGGGTTAATCACACTGCAACATAGCCCATTCCAAAGCCTAAGTTATGGTGAACAACGTTTAGCATTAATCGCTAGAGCCTTAGTTAAATCACCTTATCTATTGATTTTAGATGAGCCAACTCAAGGTTTAGATGAATTAAACAGACACAGATTACTGAATTTTTTAGAGCATTTAGAAAAACAGCAACACAGTACCGTATTGTTAGTTAGCCATCGAAAAGACGAGTTTTTACCACTCTTCAAACAACATATTAAGATGTAGCGCTAAACCATCATTACAGGGAGATAGATACAATATTTATCTCCCTCATTTCATTACTCTTTCTTACCAAACACTTTATTTATATTACTACTTCTCTAATACTTTTTTGATTGATTGGCATAGCGCGACAGCAACATACTCTTCAAAGTTTTCTGCAGGATCAAATGAACGTTCATGAGTAATTTCAATAGACTCTAGTTGAGCTATGAGGAGTTTGATTTTTTCTTCTTTTGATTGTGTAGAATCGTTTAACTCATCAGAAACTGACAATAGTTGATTCCAGATAATATTATTCATTTTTATACTTCATAAGTTTATACCGCTAATAAACTTATCGGTACTTAATAGGAGATGTAATAAAGCACTCATTTACTTGTACTTATTTGGAAGTGACTTTAAATGGAATACAGGTAAATTTCCAGTCTTCTAGGCGAGTTTTTATCATTTAATTAGGCAATTTAAATACTTAAAATAATTCATATGAGTTTTTAATGTATTCGCTTCCAGCTAAGTAAAAATAGGCGATTAGGGTGTTTTATTTTTCTTATCCTTTTAAGCTAGCTAGTCTAATTCTTACTTGATATGATGATCAGTCCGATAAGATTCCCCCTGCATTTATACACACACATGGAGTTATAAATAATGCAAAAACCAAACATTACAATATCCTTGATTGATGCTGAAAGGTTAGATCGATTACTTGATACACTTGATGAAAAGTCTTTCCCAAATTTAGATGATTTATTAGTTGAGTTAGACAGAGCGAATATTGTTGCGCCCGAGGAAGTTCCAGCCAACGTAGTAACAATGAATTCGACAATTGTGTTTACGGTTGCCTCTACTGAGAAGGAGTTTTCTTTAACACTTGTTTATCCAAAAGATATCACGACAGCGGGAGATAAAATTTCTATTTTAGCGCCTGTTGGTAGTGCTTTACTGGGTTTAAGTGAAGGAGATGAGATATCTTGGCCAAAACCAGGTGGAGGAGATTTACTTGTTAAAGTAAGTAAAGTGACTTATCAGCCAGAACGAGAAGGTCAGTTCCAACTTTAATTCATTATTTAACCTGATCTCGGTCTAACAAATGTTTCTCTAGCATCTATTTTTCCTTACTTCTGCGTTAAATTTACTTGCAATAGCTATCTATTGACGCGAAATTTTCCTTGAATTAAGAAGAACTATTAAGCTAGAGATATTTAAAAAATGATTACTTATTTTTCAATTTGTTAAATATCTCTTAAACCAAGTTCAGGTTATGTAATCTTCGAAAAATCGACTAAAAACGTTTTCTTCTATGTGATTAAAACGTTTCTTCACAAATAACACTTATCCTCAAAGCTTATCGACAGAGCTTAATAAACATCTCGAATGTAACGTTGCTCTTGTTGTAAATTATCTAAGGTTTTCTGACCTAAAGTATCAATCAACGTTTGATGAACACTTTCACCCATACCTGATAAACAGCCACAAACATAAATAATAGCGCCATCATCTAACCATTTTTTTATGATGTATTGATCTGAAACTAGAATATCTTGTACGTATTTAGGGTAGTTATTACCTTGTGAAAAAGTACAGCTGAGTTTATCTATTTTGGTATCTTTTAAAGCCAATAAATGTTGATTGATAGGAAGTTGTAAATTATTTCTGCGTTCACCATAAATTAGCCACATAGATCCAGTGACTTGGTTCAAACTTTGTTGAGCATAAGTACGTGCAGCTATTTGTGCTTTAAGCCCAGCTAAACCACTACCTGAACCTATAAGTATAATAGGCTGTGTATTGTTTATAATATGATGGGCTTTTACCGATCTTATTTTACCTTCAATCAGTTCGCCAATTTTACAATGGTGGCTTAAAAAGCTAGAAGCTAAACCAAAGCTCTTATCATCCTTTTGTAATAAACGGATAATTAATTCGAGCTGTTTATTTTCAGTAACCGAAGCAATTGAATAACTACGTTTAGCTAAGTAAGGGAGTTGCGTTAGTAAATCAGAAACGGGTATATAACACTTTTCAGGCAGTTCTCGCTCAAGAAGCCAAGCTGATAAAGGTTGTTGATGACCTTGATGAGCTAACCATAGTGAACCATCGAATACATGCTTAAGTAACCAGTTTTCAACAATTTCAACGGAATTGCGTGGCTGAATATCAATAAGATCGCCAGCTTGCCAAATAGGTGTAGCTCCTAAGCATTTTAAACCTATTTTAACGAGTAATTCATCGCCGCAATTTGGGTTTAATACTTCACGTTCAACCAGCTGCCAATTATAGCTTGAGTTGCCCTGTGTTTTATCTATTTGTGTATTATTTAGGTCTAACCAAGCGGGAATAATGTCAGAGAAACGTGTCGTTTCTTCGTCATAATTATCAAGAGTGATTAACTCACTTAATGGTTGAGCTTTTAATGCTTTAAGTCCGTTGTTAACTTGATGACCAAAAGCACAGAAGTCTGGATAACTTGAATCACCTAAAGCGATAACTGAATAATTTACCTGTTCTAATGTTATTGACTCGTCGAGTGCTTGAGTGAGTCTGTCATTAAACAAATTACCGTTATCTGGTGCTTCACCATCGCCATATGTACTTAGTACAAAAAGCACTTTTTTGATGCGGCTTAGGTGTTCAATGCTTAGATTGTTTAGCGGTAAAACATCAGACATTTCAGACAAATTTAAAGCTTGTGCACAACGGTTCGCTATTGTTAATGCATTACCCGTTTGGCTTGAGTAAACAATTAATACTGATGCATCAGTTGCTATATTTATGTGTTGTTTAGCGCGATGTAAACGCCACATCACAACACATAATATTAACCATGCAACAATAGCTGTAACCATAATGTACAAGCTTTCCATATATCTACTTCTGTCTGTTTTCTAAAGGTATAACCTTTACTTTACTACTGTGGTAATACTTCAAAAGTAGCACCGTAACTGCCTTTACGAACGGTTGCAGGCGCTATAGCTTTATCGTCTTCAAACTCAGCTTCTAATAAATACATACCTGCTTCAGGCCAAGCAATATCTATAAAACCTTGTGCGTCAGTAACTAAATCTAATTGATTTTGTTGGTTACGGTAGCGCATGTTGCCAGCAACTACAGTTAACTTAGCATTGGCAGCAGGTGTACCTTCAAATAGGAACTTAAATTTAGCTGTTTCGCCAGCGAATAAATCGTTTGGATGTGTAACTGGGATCAATTCTAAACCTGAGTTTGTTGGTTTAAATGTGTTTTCAGTTGGCTCGCCCGAGGTAACAAAAGTCTCTAAACGTCTAAAGCTTTGAGCCACAAGTAAAGCGTCTGCATTTTTTGGAACTGCCGTTTCGAACTCACCATCTTTAGCTGCTTTTCCACGTGCTGGCCACATTTTACGTTTGCCGTTTTCATCTTTCCAAGTTGCACGTATACCGCCTGACGCATAACCGATTTTATAAGTACCAGGTGTAAGTAAGTTCAAATCAAACGTTGTTTTGAATTTACCTGTATGTGGGTTTTCAGCATCAATGTTTTTGCCTGTTGGATCTTGAATCATTAAACCTTTAAGTCGAAGAGGTACATGCTCAGGCACAAATAAGCTGTTTGAAACAGCTGCATCAAATGATACCCAAGGAGCATCGCCCGATAGGTTTGTTGTGCTAGGTAAAATCCAAGCTCTGTGTGCATTGGCGCTAAAACTTAAGCTCATTACCATAGTGATAGATAATAGCGTTTTCAAAGATGTAGATATTTTCATTTGCTTCTCCTTATAAATGATTTTTTAAAAATTAATTGTTAACTAGTTAATCGTTAACAAGAACTATATTAATTTTGCCTAACTCTGTTTTCCCTACAGCTTTTAAAGGAAAATCAGTTGCTTTAGGTGGCCATGTCAGTGGAATATTGATCACTTCTTTACCGCCAACTTCTCTTGAAGCTTCGATACGTAATTGGTATTCACCTGCAGCTAAATTACTGAATTGTTTTGAGTCTAAAGACATAGATACTTTGTGGGTTCCAGGGCCTTTAGTTGCTGAGGTTACACCATCAAAGGGTTGTTCAGCTTTTCTGCCAACACGTCGCCACCATTGTCTGATGTCTTTTAGCCACTTTTCGCCTTCATTATCTTTCATGTCTAAGTCGTACCAAAGCTCCACTTGTGTGGCTTTACGTTTGCTATCTTCTAGCCAAATAGCAACGTAAGGCTTGTGGTATTCAGCCACATTAAAGCGAGGGATATCGACTTCCATTACTAGATTGTTATCAGCAGCATAACTTAAGTTACTCACTACAAGCGCTGAGAATAATGACAAGCTAAACAGGATTTTACGGTTCATTGAATGTCCTTATATTTATAAAATTAATGTAGATTGGTTAAAATAATAATGAAGGGTATCAGCACACCTAAAGTGACATAGGGCCAAGTTGATAACCTAAAAGACGTTTGTTTTATCAGTAGCCACAAACCACTTAAACAAAAGATGATAGAGCCAACAGCAAAGGCATCGATAAACCAAATCCACGCGGTATTGGTATAACGACCTTTGTGTAAATCATTAAAAAATGAAATCCAGCCTCTGTCGGTGCGCTCATAAATAAGTTCGCCGCTTTCAACATCAATAGAAAGCCAAGCATCAACACCAGGTTCAGGCATGGCTAAATAGAATTCACCATCGCTAAACTCTCCTTGCACATTACTTGGAATAGAGAGACCAAACTGCTTGTCTAAGTGTTCTATAATATTTTTTTCTAACGCGTTTTTTTCATTCTCAACAGGTAGCCAAGTTTGAATTAAAGCGTCGGGTAATTGGGTTTCAATGGTGGCAATATCATTTTTTGCAGGTATATCTGCGGCATGGTTTAGGGTGATCCCTGTCCATGAAAAAAAAAGCATTCCTACTATACAAATAGCTGCGCTGATCCAATGCCACTGACGCACATTGCCTAATGAAAACTTCATTCTAAATTATCCATCATTTTGATGCTGAGCACTTTATTAAACAACGTACTTAATGTCAATGTAAACGATAATAGTTATCATTATTCTTTATAAAGTATTTTGTAAATATTTTTGTCGTTTATGTTGAGTTAATAGGATCTTGAGAAAGATGAAAGTAGGGGAGTGATGATTGAATAATATCTGACAATAGCGATTTGACTATTGTCAGAGTTGTTTTGTTGATTAGCCTCTCAAGTATAAATAGGTTAATTCGTATATTTAGATTGATAGACTTTAAGATCTTTTTTGACCTGAGGTGCCAACATATACAAACCGATAATGTTAGCGATAGACATAGAAAAGAACATGGAATCAGAAATAGCGATAACAGAATCTAAGCTGATTGATGCGCCAATAATGGTAAATAAACAGAATATAAACTTATACCCCAAATCTAAAAGCTTGCTGTCGCCTACTAAAAACCCCCAAGCAATTGAGCCGTAATACGCCCACGAAATCATGGTAGAAATAGCAAATAATAAAACAGCAACACTGAGTAAATACGGGAACCACCAAATAACACTACCAAAAGCTCTAGAAGTAAGCGCAACGCCATCTATGCCTTCAACCGAAGTATATGCACCCGTGATCACGATGACTAACGCAGTAATGGTACAAATAACAACGGTATCAATAAAAGGTTCAAGTAGAGCAACATAACCTTCTCGAATAGGCTCTTTAGTTGATGCCGTAGCATGTGCGATAGAAGCTGCACCTACCCCTGCTTCACTCGAAAAGGTTGAGCGTTTAAAACCTTGGATCATTACACCAATAATACCGCCTACAACACCTGTTGGAGAGAAAGCGCCGTTAAAGATCAAGCTGAATGCATGAGGTATTTCGCTGGCGTTAACCGCTAAAATAAATAACGCAGCCAATAGGTAAATACCCGCCATGAAAGGGACAACTTTTGAGGTAACTTTAGCGATGGTTTTAATACCACCGATGATCACAAAACCAATAAAAATAGCGAGTATTAAACCGAACAGCCAGCCTTTATCTGCCCAAACACTGCTGCTGCCACCCATCACGGTAACAAATTGCTGATAAGCTTGGTTTGACTGCAACATATTACTGCCACATAAAGATGCGGTAACACAGCAGATAGCAAAAAATACACCTAAGGCTTTGCCTAGTTTTTTATGACCTAAATCTGATAAGCCATCTCTAAGATAATACATAGGACCGCCGCGAACTTTACCTGCTTCGCTAATTTGTCGGTATTTAACGCCTAAAGTACATTCGAGAAACTTGGTGGACATGCCCATCAAACCTGCAACTATCATCCAAAAAGTTGCGCCTGGTCCGCCGATAGAAATAGCAATAGCTACACCTGCAATGTTACCTAAACCTACTGTGCCTGAAAGGGCTGTGGTTAAGGCTTGAAAGTGACTAACTTCGCCTGGATCTTTAGGATCTGAATAATCACCTTTTATCACTTTGCAGGCATGTTTAAAGCCACGAAAATTAAGAAAACCAAAATATAGAGTGAAACAAACGGCAGCGACAATCAGCCATAAAACAATAATAGGAACTGACGCACCCGCAACATTGAATGAATAAAATATGATGCTAGTAAATAATTCTGCGACGGGTTGGAGTAACTCATCTATTTGTTGGTCAATACTTTTTGAAACAGCTAAGCCGGTTTCAACTTGCTTGATAGAGTTTAGTAACAAGGTACTGAAAGATTGCCAAAGCATAGGTGCTTCCATTTGTGAGGTAATTTATAAAGTGTGTTTACAGAGTATGACTATAAAGTTAGGTTTTTATCTTCAAGCCATTAGTTTTAAATAATACCAAACGGATTAATTTATTACTCACTTAGCGAGAATTTAAAGGTTTAGAGGCAAGGCATTGATTGAAGAGAATGGTTATTCTCGGTAACTGCTCCTGCGTTACCCTAATGTCCTACATCCATGTAGGAACCTTGTCAAAATCAATAACGCGGCATATAAGCCTTTAAATTCTCGCCCTTCGGGAGCTCATTAGCAAACTGATAACATCACAAAATTAAAAAAATATAGAATAACTATGTTTAATCAATTTTGCTTGTTCTCAGCTTGCTAATGTAGCTCTAAGTTACTCAATAAATTAATCCGTTTGGTATAATAAGAAGACTTAACTAGTTTTACTGTAAATATTTAAATAAATCAATGAAATTGAAAAGGCTTTTGAGTTTACTAAGGCGTATGAAGTTAGGGAGTGATGTTAAAGAGGGGATGGACTACCGAAGCTTAAATTAATATTTTCAGCTTCGGTAATTATTACTTATAAGAGCTATTTCTAAGAGCTATGCGAAAGAAATAGGTTAAAAGGTTAGCTAGCGCTAATGGCATCGGCCATAGATTTTTCAGCGACTTGCTCTAACCATTCAAAATCCATGGTTTGATGAGCTTCACAAATAAACCAAGGTTCGCGTGAATCAGGTTCTAGCATCACACCATTGTCGATTAAGTTAAGAGCGAACTGTGTATATAAGTCGCTATTGGTTTTTTTCCAATCACGGTAGTTTTGCGGCACGTTAGCACCAAAATGCACACCAAACATGGCATTAGGACCTGCAAAACAATGTTCAACATCAAACTTAGTAAATACGCGAGAAAGTAAGTTTTGAATGCGTAAACCCACACTATCGATAGTGGCTAACGCATCAGTTTCTTTTAATAAAGTTAATGTCGCTTTTGCCGCACTTAACGCTACCATATTAGCCGTATAAGTACCGCCATGTGTAACGCCACCCTTATCGAAAGATATAGCATCCATCACTTTAGCCTTACCACCAAAAGCAGCAACAGGGTAACCATTACCCATAGCTTTAGCGTAAGTGGTTAAATCAGCGTGAATATTATATAAAGCTTGTACACCGCCTTTAGCGACGCGAAATCCTGTTTTAACTTCGTCCATAATTAACAATGAACCATTGCTGTCACAAATATCACGTAGCTTTTGCATATATTCTTGCGTTGAAGCAATAGAGCCACAATTACCCATGATAGGTTCAATCAAGATAGCTGCAATATCAGCACCATATTCTGCAAATACAGCATCAATCGCTTCAAAGTCGTTTAATGGAACACTGACTTGATGTTCACGTGTGCTTTGTGGAATACCTGCGCCAAAAGGAATAACTTCAGGCGACTTATTATCATCTACTTCCCAGTTATCAACATCCGACTTCCACATAACTTCGTCATGTAAACCATGAAAACCACCTTCAACCACAACAATTTTATTGCGACGTGTAAAGCCACGAGCGGTTCTCACAGCGCCAATAACGGCTTCAGTTCCTGAATTAGCAAAACGCATTTTATCGATGTTAGGACATAGTGATTTCACTAGTTCAACCACATCAGAATCAAGACCTGTAGAGAAACCAGAAATAGTGCCTATGTTGGTAATCGCATTGATAACTTCATTATCAACACGTTCATCACGGTAACCTAAAATGATTGGACCATAAGCTAAACGAAAATCTACAAAGGTTTGTTCGTCGCAATCGGTGATCGTACAACCTTTCATACTACTCAAAAATACGGTGTTGTCTTCGCCCCAGTAACGGTAGCTATCGGCAACGCCTAAAGGCATGTTGGTATGCGCTCTTTTGAGCATGTTGGCACTATTGGGTTTGTGTGTTTTGGTCATAAGATGGTCCAATCTAACTAATGTGTTTTCAACAAAGGTTGTCGTCGTAATTTATGGCGCAGATAATACAGGTATAGTGAGAGGGCAGGAAGTGCTAGAGGCAATTAATAGCAATTAATCAGTTTGGTATTATAAATAAAAAAGCTCTTACATCTGAGATATAAGAGCTTTTAGGTAAGAGTTCACTGAAAGGTTAGTGATCTTTTCGTATTAGATTCAGGTTTTTATAAACCGAAAGTACGAGATACAGATAACACAACACGCGTGTCGGCAGTATCCCAACCCATATCGGTATCTTCAAGAGCAGCGTTAAAATCAAAACCTTTGTAGCTAGTCATGTATTCAACACGGTAATGATTGTATGACGAACCGCCATCCCAGCTCCATCTGTTTTCATCTTGCGACGTTGAACGATCGAAGCTAACTCTAACGTTATGACCAGGGGCTACTGCAATTGTATGAGCAACCATGGCAATGTAGTGACCTACATCAAAACCAAAGTAATCCCAGCTGTACCAAAAGTTTAATTCGGTATCACCCAAGTCTGAGTTATAACCAAACTTCGCATAAGCTTCAGGGTAGTTATAGGTATCTGAAATAGAATCACCGTGGTATGTGTAATAAGCAATACCTGCGTCTAAACCAATTTTATCGTCTAATTGAAAGTACTTACCTGCGTACACATCAAACTCAAGATTTGAATCTTCACCGCTACCAAAATCGATAGTTGATGCCCAAGCTCCAGCGTAAAAACCATCATTACCAGCGTAATCTAAACTTGCTTGAAGAGCTGGGTTGTTGTTGGTTTGGCTCACACCGTTAAAAGTGTAGTCTGAAGCAAGGTTAACTGTTGCTGATACTTCAGCTAAAGCACTTGAAGAAGCAGCTAATAAGCCACTTGTTACTAAAGTCATTATTGTTTTTTTCATTATTAAATTTCCCTTTAAGTTACATGTTCAATTTTTGTAAAATCAATTTTGTTTTCTTTTGGCGAGCTTTCAATTGCCGCCACATCTTTGAATTTGGCAAATAATATATAGCCAAAACAAGCGAAAAACATTCCTACTACTAATGCGCCAACCCATTGGATTTGTAAGAAATCTAATTTGAATAGCAAGGTAAGCAAACTCAATGCAACTAAGTTACCAATTAAGTATTTCACTTTACCTACACGCGCTACACCTATGTTTAAGTTATCAGTATATAAGCGCACTAAAGAATCGAGCGAGTTAATCACGAATGTAATACCAACAATAACCATAGCGATGTTATAAAAGCCTGCGGTTTCTATGCCGTTTAAGTTGTAGTAATACAATACGGTAAACCAAATTGCGATTGGAATAGACGGAAATACCATCATAGCCACAAGTACTTGATAGGTACGTAAACCACTAACAAAACGTGCAGTGAATTGACCGATCATTATGCTCCAAGCGAACCACCAATAAAGATAAAACTCATGGTAGTCGTTCATTGGTAAAACAAACTCATGGATGTTACCAAAGTAACCACCTAGCATTGAGAACGTATTAGCAAAATCAGCTACGCTTGAACCTTCACCAAGGAAAGCTCCGCCCCACATTAAGGCAATTAAACCAAGGAATAACCAGGTTGTTGATAAACTTAAAATACGTACATAACGTATGTTGGTACTTGAATAAACGGCAAAGGCAATTACAAGGAAAACAATCGCGTAAAAGGTACCAATAATCGATTCACCATCGCCAATATCAGGCATATACCAAGGTAAATTAATCAGTAATAAATTGGCGGTAAACGCACAGGTACCTATGATGACAACGTTATTGATAATTTTAACTAAAGGGATCTCGAAAAAGCGCACGCGTGGCTCAAGAACACAAAAGTAAAAACACGTTAAGAAGTAAAAAGCCCAGATAAGAAAGGCCCAAAAGCCAAATTCGATAGACAGTGGATTAGTAAATCCATATTCAGGACTGGTGGCTAAATCGGCGTAGCCAGCAAACTCAGTTAACGGGAACATGATGAGCCCCACATCTAAGCCTGAAGTAAATAATATAGCAATAAAAGTAAAGGTTCTTACGGGCGTTACACCAACGCAACGAATATTTCCCCATCGATATAATACGAATATGATGGCGGCAAATGTAAATAACATGCCTGCTGATAACCAAGTGGTCATAGTTGTCTCCCTGAAGTGCACTTTATGTGTATTAAGATAATTAACTCCTCTGTTGCTTATTGTCTGAGTATTCAATTTGCCTAATTAATTTTGTTATTTTAGGCTTTAAATCTTAATTTTCGCGGTCATATAAAATACATGACGGCGAAAATTAATAAATGAAAGATACTCGCGTTTATTTCATGTTTTGAAAATGTGTAAATTTAGCTGATTGTTCTTTTGGGTGCTGCTGAACGTTGTTGTTCTTGCCACTTAGGATCAATAGTGACTTTAGCTGTTGAAGGTGCAAGTATTTCTCGCCCACGAATCATATCAGCAGCACGCTCTGCAACCATAATGGTTGGCGCGTTTAAATTGCCGTTAGGAATCGTTGGGAAGATTGATGAATCAACAACACGAAGCCCTATAATACCATGAACTCGCGTTTGCGGATCAACTACAGCCATTTCGTCTGTACCCATTTTACATGAGCAAGAAGGGTGGTAAGCACTTTCAACAAACTCACGAACAAAAGTATCGATTTCTTCATCAGTTTGAATGTTAATACCTGGTTGAATCTCTTCTCCGCGATATTCATCGAATGCTTGTTGGTTAATTATTTCGCGCGTTAAGCGAACACAGGCACGGAAACCTTCGCGATCATCTTCATGTTCAAGGTAATTAAACAAGATTTCTGGATGTGCTTTAGGATCTGCTGAAATCGCTTTAATATGCCCACGACTTTTAGGTTTGTTATGCCCAATATGTACTTGGAAACCATGACCTGCAAAGGCTTCTTTACCATCGTAACGCATTGCTGCAGGTAAAAAATGATATTGTAGATCAGGCCATTCAACACTGGCTTTTGAACGAATAAAGCCACACGATTCAAAGTGATTTGTCGCGCCTAAACCTTTTTTAGTTAAAATCCAGCGAACACCAATTTTAAGTTTACTGAACCAATCTAATTCACCGTTAAGCGAAATAGGTTGTTTACATTTAAACTGAAAATAAAACTCAAGGTGATCTTGTAAGTTGTTACCTACACCAGGTAAATCGTGATTAACTTCAATATTAGCTGCTTCAAGTACCGCTTTAGGCCCTATGCCTGAAAGTTGTAATAAGTGCGGAGAACCTACAGGACCTGCAGATAAAATCACTTCTTTGCTCGCCATTACATCAACAACTTTACCTTTACGTTCGTATCTAACGCCAACCGCTTTCTTACCTTCAAGTAAAACTTTGTGCACTAAAGCATGGGTGATCACGGTTAAATTGTTACGTGTCATCGCTGGGCGTAAATAAGCATTTGCGGTTGAGCTGCGCACGCCATTTTTAATCGTCATGTGCATTGGGCCAAAGCCTTCTTGCTGCTCGCCGTTGTAGTCTTTGGTTTCAGCATAACCCGCTTCAACACCAGCATCGATAAACGCACGGTATAAAGGGTTTTTCATTTCGTTGCCGTTGTTAACACCAAGATGTCCATCTTTTGCACGGTATTCATTTGCGCTAAAAGCCCAATCTTCAGACTTTTTAAAATAAGGCAAACAATGAGCATAATCCCACTCTTGAGCGCCATGTTCTTGCCATTCATCAAAATCTTTCGCGTGACCACGCACATAAACCATACCGTTTATTGAAGATGAACCACCGAGAACTTTACCGCGAGGGCAATGCATCCGACGATTATCTAAAAACGGTTCTGGTTGGGTTTCAAACTGCCAAGCATATTTTTTGGTATTCATCGGAATAGACAAAGCAGTTGGCATTTGAATAAAAATACTTTTATCGCTGCCACCCGTTTCAATCAGTAATACATTGTTATTACTATCTTCACTCAACCGATTTGCTAGTACACAACCCGCAGAACCTGCACCAACAATAATGTAATCAAATTTTTCGCTATTCATTTAAAACCCGTTTTAATAATTTAAAGAAGTTGAAACCTTGTAATGACCGAACTTTCGCTAATTAACCTGAAGTCAGGCTAATGGCTAAAATGGACTATCAAGTTTCTGTAATCCTACATATACCGCTTTAATTTGAGTAAAGTAATTCAGTGTTGCTAAGCCGTTTTCACGACCAATACCTGACTGCTTATAACCGCCAACAGGCATTTGAGCTGGTGAAGCGCCGTAGTTGTTGATCCAACAAATACCTGCTTCCATTTGATGAACAACACGATGAGCACGCGTAATATCTTGGGTGAATACACCTGCGGCTAAACCAAATTCTGTGTCGTTAGCTCGGCTGATCACTTCATCTTCATTATCAAAGGTTAGTACACTCATAACAGGACCGAAAATTTCTTCACGGCAAATGGTCATATCGTCAGTACAATCACCAAAAATTGTTGGTGCTGTAAAGTAACCATCAGGAGCATTAGCTGGCTTAAGCGCTTTACCGCCATGTAGTAATGTAGCGCCTTCTTTAATACCAATATCAATGTAGCTTTGTACGAGTTTTTGATGCTTTTCAGAGATAAGCGCGCCAAAGTTAGTATTAGGATCCATAGGATCGCCAATCACGATATTTTTGCTTGTACGTTCTAATAACTTTTCAATAAATACTGGGTAAATCGACTTTTGCACAAATACTCGCGTACCGTTTGTACAGATTTCACCTTGGGTATAAAAGTTACCTAACATAGCGGCAGAAACTGCATTGTCGATATCTGCATCATCAAAAATAATTAAAGGTGATTTGCCGCCAAGTTCCATCGTTACATCTTTAAGGGTACTTGCCGCCGCCGCCATTACTTTTTTGCCAGTACCTACTTCACCAGTAAAAGAAACTTTTGCTATTTCAGGGTGATGAGTTAACCATGCGCCAACTTCGCCTGCACCTTGAACAACGTTAAATACGCCGTTAGGAACACCTGCTTCAGTAAATATTTCAGCAAGTTTTAATGCGCCAAGTGGTGTTTCTTCAGAAGGTTTGAAAATCATTACATTACCACAAGCTAATGCAGGAGCTGCTTTCCAACATGCGATTTGTAATGGGTAATTCCAAGCGCCAATACCCGCACAAATACCTAAAGGTTCGCGACGTGTATAATAAAAATCACCATCTACAGATTGTTGATTACCTTCAACACCTGGAGCTAATCCAGCAAAAAACTCAATCGAGTCAGCGCCAGACAATACATCAACCACTGAAGCTTCTTGCCAAGGTTTACCTGTATCAAGCACTTCAACTTCTGCTAGCTCGTCGTTACGTTCGCGTAATAAATTAACGGCTTTAAGTAAAATACGACTACGTTCCATCGCACTCATTGCTGACCAAGTGGCAAAACCACGTTTAGCGCTTGCTATCGCTTGTTCTTTTACTTGTTCATCAGCAATTTCTACTTGATAGATCACTTTACCCGTTGCTGGGTTGATCACGTCAAATGTTTCACCATTGGCATTTTCAATATAAGTACCATCGACATAATTTTTATAACGTATTATTGACAAGTTTCTCTCCGCTTTCGCTAATTTAATGGTTAAGTTGGTCGTCTATAAAGTTTTTACATAATTGTTCAGCTTGCTTAAATTCTTCATCAGGTTGTGCGCTTAAAGCACATCGTAGCCAAAAGCCATCAATCATGGCTGCCGTTTGTTTTGCGGCTTTTTGTGCTTTCTCTTCAGTGAGTAACTGACGAAATGAAAAAAGTAAATTGCTGTGTAAACGCCTACTATTAATGTTCTGCAATCTTTTCAGCTTAGGGTCGTGCATCGACTCTGCCCAAAAGCTAAGCCAGGTTTTTATTGCCGCAGTTGATTGCTGAAACTGCGTAAAGTTGGCTTCTATAATTATTTTTAAACGTTCATCTGCTGTAAGGTTTTTAACTGAAATACGCTCAAGCAAAGATAATCTCAGTTTGTCTAAAAGATACATAATAGTGGCTTCTATCAAACCCTGCTTACCACCAAAATAATGACTAATAATGCCTGACGATAAGCCAGCAATACGGCTGATGGTAATAATCGTTGTACTTTGTAAACCGTATTCACCTATCGATTCTAACGTGGCATCAATAAGCTGCTGTTTACGTACTGGTTTCATTCCTACTTTAGGCATATGTTCTATTTCTTTTTTTTAATTGAACGTTCAATTAATTTCTATTCTAACGGTTTTTAACAAAATTATCAAACGAGGCACGTTTACTGTAAATAACCTCAAGCCTTTAAAAATGTAGTTTCTTGCTTGGTGAATGCTAAATAAAGGGCTACTAGAGGATTGTGAAAGTAGAGAGGTGACAAAGAGAAGAATTATTAAAGCTTAGTACACTAATGATTATTTTCAGGCTTTCGCGTAATTACTCGCCCTATGGGTTTAAATTTCGATTCGTATAGAAAGTATGGCAAATATAATGGCAATTTATAAAGAAGAAAATACATGTTTGCGTTTCAATTAATGCTTTAAACGTGAAGCCATAAACTTTCCTTTCTGTATTTGATGAAAAAATAATCAGAAATGTAATTGAAACGTTAATTTATTGTAAAATCCTAATAAGCATGGTTTTTATTCTACTTTTTTGAAGACGAATTTTTGAATTATGAAATATATCTACTAGCTTAAAAGAGAAAATATTTTATTTTAAAATCTTTCCCTCAAATATGAATATTTCAGGTTTTGTGTCTACGCTTAAATTGAGAATCATATTTTAACACTGACTTTGAATAGCTTTTCCCAAATACATATTCAAAGCATAAGGAAGTCCCGTGAAAGAACATTTACTACATAAACTTTGTCTAAATAAAGTTTGCCTCTTCAATTTACTGATCAATTTTAGACCTTTAAAGTTTTCTTTTTTATCTTTAGTTTTTATTTCCTTATTTGCTTCTGCTCACGGCGGTGACAAAGCGGTTACTAATGAATGGCAAAATTTAACACTTATCGCGAAAGCTTATGATAACTGGGCGACAGAGCATTGTGTCGATATTTTAGAGGAGTATAAGCTGGAATATAGTTTTAAAGCTGAATCTTCGATGATGTATGATTTTCATGTTCATCCAAATAATGAAAAAAATGAATATCAAACCGATTACTTCTCTAAATCTGACTCAATAGAAGAAGAAAATGGGGAAATCACTACAAAAAAACCAGGTACTTATTGTTTTAATTTTTTCCCTGTCCAAAAGACAAATGAAAACATCAATATAAGTCTTAAATATCGTTTATCAGCTGCGCCTGATTAGCGAGCCCCATAAAATTGTTCTACCTTTAAATTAACCCATAAATTTTATAATAAAGATAAATTTTCTGATTTGTTAGTTACGAATCAGATCTGATGTATGAAGAATCAAGGAATGCTAAATGGTATCTCGAAGTTTAATGTCAAATATAGCTAAAGTATTTTATCTATTCATGTTTGGGCTATTGTTGGCAGCTCAATCATCTTTTGCGTCCGCAGAAACTAAATTATTAGTTATTGATCGCGGAGTGCCTGACTTCCAAAAAATCATTAACGATTTGCCTGAGAATACTGATTATCTTTTATTAGATAATTCAGGTGACCCTTTTAAGCAAATTGCGCATAAACTAGCCATTAAGCCTGTTGATACGGTGCATATATTTTCTCATGCGGAACCAGGTGTTTTAAATCTTTCTGGTAAATCAATAAACGCTAATAACATTCATACATATGAAAAACAGTTAACGAATATTAATAACAGCTTACTCGATGGCGCAGACATTTTATTTTATGGTTGTGATTTAGCCGCAACCGCTAGCGGACAAGACTTACTTTTAATCATTGCAGCACAAACAGGTACCGATGTAGCGGCTTCAACGGATGCGACAGGTCATGCTTCTTTAGGTGGTAACTGGAATTTAGAGCACACCATTGGTCGAGTAGATGCTTCTGTTATGTTTTCGCCTGCATTTCAAAGTGAATATACTTTTACATTAGCCCACTTCCGTGGTGGCTCTATTTCATGGAGAGCCGTTGAACTTGATAACGATGGTTTGATAGATGATGTGGAAATTACGGTTAAGACAGCGTGTGGTCTTGGCTTAAGTAACAGTAATGGTTGTCGACCTAGTAATTTAACGACTCCTAATGGCTTTCCTACACTTTCTAGTCCCGTATATTCAGACCCAATAACATTCGGTGAAGAGGGAAGTACTGAAGCTTACCGTTTTGATGAAACAACTTTTACAGCTAATAACCTTGATCCTGAAACGAGTTATCTTGTTTATTATGGCAGTGGTAATAGAATTAAGGAGTTGAAAAATAACAGTGAGGGAACGTGGAAAATTCAAACCACTATCTTGATGCAAGATGGTAACTTACCACCAAAAATTGATTTACCTATTTTATATGAGGCGCCGTTACTTGATCAAAATGGCGATAGAGCTGATTCTTTTTCTTTCCCTGTAAGCGCTATTGATTCGAATGGCGATAAAGTTCGTTATCGCTTAGCGAATGAAGATGAATTAGGTGGCGAAGGTGAGAGTTATACAAATCCTGTTGGCATCAGTATAAATGCAAGTACAGGGGTGGTTACATGGGATTATAACGCATTACCAGCTGGCACTGTAGCTGACACTGGTTTATATAGTGCTGGTTTTATTGCAGAAGATTTAGATAGTAATGGTGATGTTAAGTCTAAAAGTCATGTGGATCTTATTTTAAGTTTAAAAAATCAAAAAGGCGTTACTTTTACAACTGGCGATAATATACCTGAAAGTCGCACCATTATTGTAGAGAAAGGCGATAGTTTTGAATTTTCTATTACTGGCGATGCTGTTGATACATCTAGCCTTGGTAACTTAAAAGGAGCCTTAACTGAAGGGGCTGAAGGTAACTTTACTTTTGCACCGGGTAATATTGGCGATACTGTCGATTTAGATCCTGGTACTTACCCAATCACTTTTGAAGTTCGTGATAATGATAGTACTGAAGCAACAAGCTATTTAACTTTAAACTTTATAGTTCCTGATCCTAACGCCCCTAAGATCGCTAATATAGAAGGTGATAGAACCGTTTATGCATCAACTTTTGCTGAACTTGTTGATGATGGTACTGACTCAGTTGTTACGGATTTAGATAATTCAGGTAACGTAGTCGACCATCTTAATAATGGTTATATTCGTTTCAATGTTACTTTTTCAGACGGTCAATATGAAGTACTTGATATTGAATCTGAAGGTGATGGTCCAGGACAAATACGCCGTACTGATTACGAAGTATTTTACGAAGGCGTAAAAATTGCTGATATCGACCCATTTGAAGATGGTGCAGGTCAAGCATTAAGACTTGATTTTGGTGATGTAACACTTGAAGCGATTCAAGCCTTAGTGCGTAGTTTAACTTACACAGATACCTTTGTTTTACGTTCAACTGAACAAAGAAACTTATCTTTATTTATTCAAGATGGTGATGGTTTAAATCGTAGTTATTCAATGTTTATCGATGTTGAAGATCACCCGAATAAACCAACAGATGGTGCACCTGTTGTTGTAAACAATAATTTAAGTTTAGAGAATGGCGATACACTCACTATTTCTAGCGATAACATTAAATTTGTTGATGCTGACAATGATGCTTCAGAGCTTACTATCAATGTAACCAATATATTAAATGGTCAGTTTGAGTATATAGCTAATGCGGGTACAGAAATAACAAGCTTTACTCAAGCTGATATTGATAATGGTTTAGTTCAATTTGTTCATGATAATAATGGTCTTGCGCCTTCATATAATTTAACGGCATCCGATGGTACTAATAGCTTTGGTCCTGACGCAGCAGCGACTAACTTCACTTCAGGTTCAACAAGTAATGTCAGTGTTTTTGAGAACAAAATTGGTGTTACTATTGTCGACTCAAGCGGCGTTAGTGGTACGCCGAGTTATGCGTTAGCGGGTGTAGATGCTGGCGATTTTGATATAAATCCAATATCTGGCACATTATCCTTTAAAAATTCTCCTGATTTTGAAGTACCTAGCTCAAGTGCGGGAAGTAATACCTACCAAGTTCTTGTTACCGTAACGGGATCAGACGGAGGTTCAGAAGTTCTTACTTATAACATCAATGTTAAAGATGTTAATGAACCTCCTACAATTTCAGGCACTAGCCCAGTCTCTAGCCTTAGAGCTGGTGATAGCTATTCATTTACGCCAACGGCATCTGATCCTGAATCCGCAACATTAGATTATAGTGTCAGTAATAACCCTAGCTGGCTAACAATAAACCCTGTAACAGGTGAGCTAAGCGGTACACCGACAGATGCTGATGCAGGTACCTCAGACAATATACTCATCACGGTGAGTGATGGACTTAATAGTGCAACACTCGATCCTATTAGCTTAACTGTAATTCCGAATGCAAAACCTATAGCTGAAGCACAAACAATTGAAGTGACAGAAGATGAATCAGTCGATTTTAGCTTGGTTGCTACAGACAGTGATGGCACCGTTGTTAGTTATGCGATTGGCACTCCTGCAAATGGAACACTAACAGGTATAGCTCCTGATCTTACCTATACACCTAATGCGGGTTTCTTTGGTGACGACAGCTTCACTTATACCGTTACTGATAATGACGGTGGCGTTTCAACTATTAGCACCATTTCAATTATCATTTTAGAAGATTTAGATGGCGATGGCATACCTGATATAAACGATCCTGATGATGATAATGATGGCATTTCAGATGCAGTTGAAGGTACAACTTTAGATAGCGATAATGATGGTATTCCAAACTTTCGTGATACTGACTCAGATGGCGATGGTATTTCTGATGAAGACGAAGGTGTTATAGATACTGATAACGATGAACTTGCTAACTACATAGACCCAGATTCAGATAACGATGGTATTTCAGATGAAATAGAAGGCACTGTCGATACCGATAACGACAATACCGCTAACTACCTTGATAGTGATTCAGACGGCGATGGCATTTCAGATGCTGACGAAGGTGTTGGTGATCCTGATAGCGATAATATTGCCAATTACCTTGATACAGACTCAGATGGCGATGGTATTTCTGATGAAGACGAAGGCGCTTTAGATGCTGATGAAGACAACATTCCAGACTACCGTGATACTGATTCGGATGGCGATGGTATTTCCGATGAAGACGAAGGTGTTATTGATACTGATGATGACGGCATAGCTAATTACCTAGATACAGATTCAGATGGTGATGGTATTCCTGACGTTACAGAGGGAGCTATAGACACTGACGAAGACAATACACCTAATTACCTTGATACCGATTCAGATAACGATGGCATTTTAGATGAAACAGAAGGCGCTATAGATACTGATGAAGATAACCTTGCCAACTACATTGACCCAGATTCAGACGATGATGGCATTAGCGATCAAGATGAAGGCAATATCGACAGCGACGAAGATGGAAGAGCTAATTACATCGATACCGATTCAGATAACGATGGTATTCCAGATGAAGTAGAAGGTGTTGTAGATACAGATGAAGACAATACACCTAATTATCTTGATACCGACTCAGACAACGATGGTATTCCAGATGCGAGTGAAGGTGCAATTGATACCGATGAAGATGAAGTGCCTAATTACCTTGATGCTGATTCAGATGGTGATGGAATTTCAGATGCTGAAGAAGGTATTTTAGATACAGACGAAGATGAAAAACCTAACTTCTTAGATACTGACTCAGATGGCGATGGTATTTCAGATGCTGACGAAGGTGTTGTAGATACCGATGAAGATGAAGTGCCTAATTACCTTGATACAGATTCAGATAATGATGGTATTCCAGATGAAACTGAAGGTGCTATAGATACAGATTTAGATAATACACCTAACTACCTAGATAGCGATTCTGATAACGATGGTATTTCAGATGCTGACGAAGGTGTTATTGATACAGATGAAGATAGTACACCTAACTATATTGATACCGATTCAGATAACGACGGAATTTCAGATGCTGATGAAGGTGTTATCGATACAGATGAAGATAGTACTCCTAACTACCTTGATAGCGACTCCGATGGCGATGGTATTTCAGATGCAGACGAAGGTGTTATCGATACAGATGAAGATAGTACTCCTAACTACCTTGATAGCGATTCAGATAACGATGGTATTTCAGATGCAGACGAAGGCGCTATCGATACAGATTTAGATAATACACCTAACTACCTTGATAGTGATTCAGACAATGATGGTATTTCAGATGCTGACGAAGGGAGCTTAGATAGCGATCAAGATGGTATTCCAAATTATCAAGAATCTGATTCAGATAATGATGGTATTTCAGATACTGACGAGGGAACTTTAGATAGTGACCAAGATGGTATCTTAGATTATCAAGACACAGACTCAGACAACGATGGTATTTCAGATGCTGAAGAAGGAGCACTAGATAGCGACCAAGATGGCATTTTAGATTATCAAGACACAGACTCAGACAACGATGGCATTTCAGATGCTGACGAAGGTGTTTTAGATACTGATAACGATGGTATTTTGGATTACAAAGATACTGATTCAGACAATGATGGTATTCCAGATGCTGACGAGGGTGCTTTAGACACTGATAACGATGGTATTTTAGATTACAAAGATACTGACTCAGATAATGACGGTATTCCAGATGCTGAAGAAGGTGTTTTAGATACTGACCAAGATGGCATTTTAGATTACAAAGATACTGATTCAGATAATGATGGTATTCCTGATGTCGATGAAGGTGTTCTAGACAGTGACCAAGATGGTATTTTAGATTACAAAGATACCGATTCAGACAATGATGGTATTCCTGATGCTGAGGAAAGTGCTTTAGATACTGATAATGATGGTATTCCAAACTATAAAGATACTGACTCAGACAATGATGGTATTCCAGATGTTGACGAAGGTGCTTTAGATACCGACCAAGATGGTATTTCTGATTACCGCGATACTGACTCAGATAATGACGGTATTCCAGATGCTGACGAAGGTATTTCAGATACTGATAACGATGGTATTTTGGATTACAAAGATAATGACTCAGATAATGATGGTATTTCAGATGTTGATGAAGGTGATTTAGATAGTGATCAAGACGGCATATTAGATTTCTTAGACACAGATTCAGATAACGATGGTATTCCTGATGCTGACGAAGGTAATTTAGATAGTGATCAAGATGGCATTTTAGATTTCCGAGATACTGACTCAGATAATGATGGGATTTTAGATGCTGATGAAGGAACTTTAGATAGCGATGAAGATGGTATTCCTAACTACAAAGAGTCTGACTCAGATAATGATGGCATTCCAGATACTGACGAAGGTGTTTTAGATAGTGATAACGATGGCATTTTAGATTATCAAGATACTGATTCAGACAATGATGGAATTCCTGATGCTGATGAAGGGACTTTAGATAGTGATAACGATGGAATTTTAGATTACAAAGATACTGATTCAGACAACGATGGTATTCCAGATGCTGACGAAAGTGCTTTAGATAGTGACCAAGATGGTATTCCTAACTACAAAGATACTGACTCAGATAATGATGGAATTTCAGACGCTGACGAAGGTGCTTTAGATAGCGATCAAGATGGTATTTTAGATTACCAAGATACTGACTCTGATAACGATGGTATTCCAGATGCAGACGAAAGTACTTTAGATAGTGATAACGATGGTATTCCAAACTACAAAGATACTGATTCAGATAACGATGGTATTTCTGATAAAGACGAAGGAGCTTTAGATAGCGACAACGATGGCATTTTAGATTATCAAGATACCGACTCTGACAACGATGGTATTCCAGATATTGAAGAAGGTGTTTTAGATTCTGATAACGATGGTGTATCAGATTACTTTGACAAAGGTGCTGATGAAGATTTTGACGGTATTCCAGATATTATTGAAGGCACTGGAGATATAGATAACGACGGAATTCCTAATCACTTAGATATTGATAGCGATAATGACGGTTTAGTGGATGGTTTTGAAGCCAATATATCAGGATTAGACAGTGATAATGATGGCATAGACGATACTTTCGACATTGATCAAAATAGCACAAGCGTTGATGCCAACAATGATGGAATTGTTGATACGATTCAATTGCTTGATACCGACAATGATGGTATCGCTAACTATGTAGATGTAGATTCAGATGGTGACTTTGTACCAGATGCTCTAGAAGCTACTTTAGGGTTTATGGATCTTGATTCAGATAACATAAATGATAGTTATGATGTTGATTATACCTTAGGTATAGATGAAGACCAAGACGGGATTGATGACCGTTTTGACATCGATTTTGTACCAGGTATAGATGCTGACGGCGATGGTATAAACGATACACGTTTACGTGCTTATGATCATGACCAAGATGGCCTTGCAGATTTCATTGATATTGATAGTGATAATGACGGAATAAGTGACACAGTTGAGGCTAATGTTACCAGCGAAGATACTGATGGTGATGGTATTTACGATGGTTTTGATATTGATTACAACTCAGGAATAGATCTTAATAAAGATGGCATTGTTGATAACATATTACTGATAGATACCGATGGTGATTCAGTTTTCGATATGCATGATCTTGATAGTGATAACGATGGTTGGTTCGATACGCAAGAAGCGCCAGTACTTGATGAAAATATTGACGGTATTGCAGATGTAGGTAGCCAACTTAATACATTACCTGATGACTCAGATGGCGATGGATTCGCTAACTACAGAGACGTAACAAGCTTCGGCGATGGTGTATTTGATATATCACGTAATTCTCAACAGTCGTTAGATCTTGATAATGACGGCAGCATAGATATTACCTTTGATCTTGATCGAGATGGTATTGATGATTCGATTGATTTCTTGGCAGGTATTCATGGCTCAGCTGTTGGTAGTGATTACGATAACGACGGCATATCTAACTTACTTGATTTAGATGACGATAATGACGGGATTTTAGACACTGTTGAAGGTTTCCTTGATAGTGACAATGACGGCATTCTGAATTATTTAGATCGCGATAGTGATAACGATGGTATTTCCGATGCATTTGAAAATAACAACGTTGCTCGTTCAGGTATTGACGCTAATTTAAATGGTGTTGACGATGCTTGGGAAGACAAGGCTTTTAGAGAGTTAATCTTTGCTCTTACTGATACAGACCTTGACGGTATATATGATGCCATAGATACCGATTCAGATAACGATGGTATTAGCGATAATAAAGAGCAAATGAATGCTATCGCCACGAACAATGATAGTGATGGTGATGGTATAGATGATGCTTTTGATGTCGACTTTACAAAGGGTATCGATATTGATCTTGATGGTATTGACGATAGAGTTTTATTTAACAACGATGCTGATAATGACGGTCAACTTGATTACCTAGATTTAGACAGCGATGGCGACGGTATTTCAGATGCTGATGAAGGTTTAGTTGATACTGACGGAGATGGCATCCCTGACAGCATAGATATAGATTCAGATAATGATGGTATTCCTGATGATATTGAAAATGGTGACTTTAACAATGATGGTATAAACGATGCATTGCAAGACAACGGTAAAGTAGAAACAGGCGTTAAAGGAGCTGGGTCAATGAATTTATTAGCTATATTAGGACTAATAATGATATCTATATTACGTAACAGAAAAAAAGCAGGAACACTGCTACTAGCAGCATTAGCGTTAACCTCAACAAGTGCGCAAGCAAAAGATACTTGTACCCTTGAAAACGCAACAACACAGGTTGGATGTTGGTATGTAGGTGCTGGCGTAGGTTTGTCACATGTTGACCCTGAAGAACGAAAAACTACATGGCAGGTAGAGGATAACAATGATCATTCCCTGAAATTACTCTTGGGTTATGGTTTTACTGACCATTGGTTTGGCGAGTTCAGTTATGAAGATATGGGCTCAGCTCAGCTTTATAACTTAAACCCTGCGATCACGGGTAAGCTTATTGTGGATTATAGTGTTATGGCTTTAAATGCGGGGTATTGGTTTTATGATGAGCATTCAACATGGAATGTTTATCTTAAGGGCGGCTTAGCTTATTTGGAAACATCAACTAGTGAATATGTTGAACAAACTCATGGCTCACAAATAACAATAGGTGCTGGCGTTCAATGGCGATTTGCAGATCGCTGGTTCAGTCGATTAGATATTACGGCTTATGATCTTGATGCTCAAACATTGAATTTAAGCTTAGGTTATTATTTTGGCGGAACTAAAACAGCTGCAAAGAAAGAGACATCAATTATGCCGGCTAAAGCAGCGCCTGTAGCTCTTGTACCTATTCTTGAAGCTGACTCTGATATGGATGGCGTGAGTAACAAGCTGGATATGTGTCCTGCAACGCTTGAAGGCGCCATTGTAGATGAAACTGGTTGTGTTGTATTAAATAAAATCACTTTAAACATTCAGTTTGATAATGGATCAGATGTTATTTCAGCAGAATACCTAACGCAAGTATTAGCGGTTTCTGAAAAGTTAAAACAATACAAAAATCCAAAATTAACCGTTGAAGGTCATACAGATTGGAAAGGTAAACAAGTTAAAAACCAACCACTTTCTGAACGTAGAGCATTAGCCGTTGCTAAGATTATTGCTGAACATACTTCAATAAAAGAAACGGATATGACAGTTAAAGGTCATGGTGAATTACTTCCTATTGCAGATAACAATACAGAAGAAGGTCGATTCAAAAATAGACGTGTTGAGATCATTATTGATAACCAATAAAATGGTCATTAATAAAGTGATATGCAATAACATCACCTAAGTTTTTACATTATCTATCGCTTACAAATACAAAGTTAAGCTTATAGATAAAAGTTAAGCACTTTTCATGAAAGCCTTAGTCGTTATACTGAGGCTTTTTTTATGTTTTATTTTTGTTGTTATTGCAGGGAGAGTGTTATACCAAACGGATTAATTTATTGCTCACTTAGCGAGAATTTAAAGGCTTAGAGGCACAGGTTCATAGTTCCAGACTGAACCTAAGCACCTACATCCATGTAGGCGAGGCATTGATTGAAGAGAATGGTTATTCTCGGTAACTGCTCCTGCGTTACCCTAATGTCCTACATCCATGTAGGAACCTTGTCAAAATCAATAACGCGGTATATGAGCCTTTAAATTCTCGCCCTTCGGGAGCTCATTAGCAAACTGATAACATCACAAAATTAAAAAATATAGAATAACTATGTTTAATCAATTTTGCTTGTTCTAAGCTTGCTAATGTAGCTCTAAGTTGTTCAATAAATTAATCCGTTTGGTATTATTAATCATTTATCTATTTTAATGTTACAGCGGTTCCAAAGGCCATTATTTCAGACGAACCATCCACTATTGAACTTGTAGTAAAACGTATGCCTACAACTGCATCAGCGCCTTTTGCGCTCGCATTGGCAATCAAACGTTGAATCGCTATATCTCTAGCATCGGTTAACATTTCGGTATAGCCTCTAATTTCACCACCAACAATGCTTTTTAAGCCTGCCATAATATCTCGTCCAATATGCTTAGCTTGAACAACATTGCCCGTAACAATACCCACTATCTCTTTGATATCTCTACCTGGAATAGTTTCAGTCGTTGAATAAATCATAAATAACCCTTAAAAGATCGTTGAAGAAAACGTTAATAGTGAATCGTTTTTTACTATTATATTACTACTGCTGAGTTTTATATTTTTCTGGAACATATCGATAATGACCTGTGATTTTATAATTGAAAAGCATGTCTTCAACTTTAGGTCCTCTACCGATATTATGTACAATAAGGGGATTGCCCGATTGCGCTGATACACGATTAATAATAACGCCAATATGAGGAAGGTTACCAGGTAATACCCAGCTTACTATATCGCCTGTTTTATAATCTTTTGCATCATCAGATATATTTAAAACTTCTCCATGCCTTGAGAAAAAGGCTTGTAGGTTAGGTACTCGCCTATGATCTATGTTTTTATCAGTTCGACTTAATCCCCAAATACGTTTGGATGGGTATAAATTAAAGTTATCCAGCATATCTTCATGAACAAGCTTTTGAAGATCTGTTCCTAATTCTCTATAAGAACGGATCAGAACATCAGTACAAACACCTATATTGTCAGGAACGTCACCATTAGGGTAAGGAATTGATAAATAAGCACCATCATAACTAACATTATGTGTGGTTCTTTCTAACAAAGCCGAAACAATATCATCTTCAAAAGACACCGCCTGAGTATCTAAAGCAAAAAGAATGAGAAATAAAAATGAGAGATTTTTCATCACTATAATTACGGATCCTTGTTTAGTCATCTCGCTGCCGTGACAGTAAGCATGCAATTTATATGATTTAACTTAGCATTAAAACTAGCTAATGCATAAGTTAAAAATGTCCTTTTTAGCTTGATAACTTGTTGTTTCAATATTGAGTAAACCTAACATAGTGTGAAATATATTATCATGGCTAAAGGCCTTTTTACTGCTTGCTTGGGCACATAGACCTTTTATTTTATGAGCGCTGTTATTCGACCAAAAAAGCATAGGAATATGGGTTTGCTCACTCGGTGCTATTGAATAAGGAAATCCATGTAAATATAAGCCGTGTTCGCCTAACGATTCACCATGATCTGATACATATAACATCTCAGCATTTATTCTTTTAGGAGTTGTACTTCTTGCTGTTGAATTACGTAATGTCTCACTATTGTTAGCAGTAGATTGCTCAGTTGTTTTAACTAACTTATCCAATATGTTTACAACTTCTGAAATAACGTAATCAGAATAGTGAATCGTATTGTCGTAAGTATTTACAAGTTGTTCAGAGGTGCAGTTTTGAATATCACTTTGCTGACAATCAGGTAAAAAGGTTGAAAATTTATCAGGATAGCGACGGTAATAGGTTGGTCCGTGTGAGCCCATTAAATGTAATACAATTAATGTGGTTTGGTGGGTTAAATTTGTTAACTTTTGCTCAAGTTGTGGCAGTAATATTTCGTCAAAACAATAATCTCCATCGCATAAAGAGTTACTTTGATTTTTATCTATTTCAATGGTTGCTACTCTTTTACATACGCCCTTACAGCCTTCGTTATTGTCTATCCATAAAACGTCTACATCGGCTAGTTTAGCTATGTCTAATAAGTTTTGTTGTGATGCTGCAAGCTGCTTATTAAACTCTGGTTTGTTTAATAATGAAAACATACAAGGCACTGATACTGCTGTTGCCGTTCCGCAGGAGTAAATATTTTTGAAAGACTGAATATTGAGTTTTGCTGTATATTCATTTGTCGCTTTTTCATAACCATTTAAAGAGAAGTTTTTTGCTCTCGCAGTTTCGCCAACTATCATAACAATCACGTTTTTATCGCCAGTATTAATCTTTTTAAATTTAGGCTCAGCATCTAATATTTTAAAAACGCTAGGCTCATAAAAGTAATTTTGTTTAACGTATTTATAGCTAGAAACTAGGGTTGGAAAGGGCACAATATATTTGGCTAATTCTCGGTTGTTTCGATTAACCGATGCATAGCTAGAGTAAAGACTAGCAGCAATAATAAAGATGATAACAAGGGCAGCAGTAATCAGCTTTAGTCGTTCAATCATACTAACTTTATATGTTTGTTTTTGCTTATTTATTTTGAATAAGAATAGTAACGGAATGAAGGTTAACAAACCTACATAAATAATAGCTGAAGGATTAAGGTAGGTAAAAGCTTCAGATGTTGATGTTTCAAGCATATTTTCAACCATGCCATAGTCAAAGATAATACCGTAACTATTAATGGCATAAAAAAACGCAGCAGATAAAAGGATGAAAATACTCACCACTATTTTATAAATGTATTGCTTAGGTAATAAACTAAAAAACAGCACAAATATACAAGTTAAAAAAATCGGTAAGGAGACTAAATAAGCCCAATCAAAGCTATTTAGTTTAGCTAAGTCATAATAAGTTTTTTGTAAAAAAGGGAAGTTAAAAACTAATGAGAAATAAATACTTATCAGCAGGGTAACTGAATTTAAGGTGAGGGTTTTAGCTAATAATTTTTGCACAATATTATCTCTTTAATAAAAATAATATTGTGCCGTTTAATACTTAAATAAGACTTAATCTAAACTGAAGAACTACTGAATTATTCCTTCATCTTTCTTTATGTTTTCTCCTCTTTTTATTCATTAATTCGTTAACGTGTAAATGATTTAGTTATTGATAAATAGGATTATAAATATTTATCTGTATCTATCATTTATAAGCTTGGTTTTGATACAGTTTACTGCCTAAAATAGCGTGAGCTTTTACTCGTGTAATTAGGCTTTTTTTCTCGTCTTCAGGCAAGGTGTTTTTCCCTATCACTAAAGCCTCTTTATCTGGCTGTAAAAATACTTTGTTAGTGTTTGTTATGTACGCAAAGTTTTTATCATATTGCATTAAAGCGCGTAATTTATTATCAGGTATTTCTTGAGTTAAATCGTGACCCAGCATTGGATGATCCCCACTTATTCCAGCAAGAGATAATAAGGTAGGGGCTAGATCAATTTGGCTAGTTAATCGAATATCCTTTTTAGCTTCAATACCTTCACCAATAAATACTGCAGGGATATGAAAATTCTGTATAGGTACTAATTCAGCTCCTGCTACTCTGGAGTCATGATCTGCTACGATTAAAAATATGGTGTTTTCCCAATAGTTAGATTTTTTAGCTTTTTCGAAAAAGGCGCCTAACGCATAATCTGCATATTTGGCGGCATTGTTTCGCGTATTTTTGTCTTTATCGTATAAGTCTATTTTACCGTCAGGAAATTCATAAGGTGTATGATTTGAACTCGTAAATACTAAACTAAAAAAAGGCTGATCGTTATGAGCTAACTGAGTGAATTCTTGATGAGCTTGAATATATAAATCTTCATCCGATGCCCCCCAAGAACCTTCAAATGCTATTTTATTGAATTTAGGATGATCAACAATATCAGCAAAGCCATTACCTAAGAAAAAGCTTTTCATATTATCAAAGTGACTTTCACCACCATAAATAAATTGTGTGTGATAATTTTGTTTTTGTAAAAAATCAGCAATAGTAAAAAAGTTGTTTTGAGATTTACCTAACTTAACTACCGAACGAGATGTGGTGGGTAAAAAACCGGTTGTTATCGCTTCAATACCTCGTACTGAACGCGTACCTGTTGCGTATAAATTTGTTAAATTCCAACCTTCAGTCATTAATTTATCTAACGAAGGGGATAAAGGCAAACCACCTAAAGCTCCTACATATCTAGCACCTAAACTTTCTTGAAGTAGTATTACAATATTTTTAGGTTTACCTTTGTAGCTGGCTTGATGAAAAGCTTGTGTTGGCACTTCTTTATTTAAATACTGCTCAGGAGCAAGGTTAGATGCTTGCTGTACTTGAGCTAGAGCTTCTTCAAATGGCATATCACCGTAAAAATCAGCACTGCTCATTTCAAGTTGCATTTGTTTTAAGGCAAATAAAGTTGAATAAAGAGAATTTAAGGTAAGCTCGTTGACTAAGTGGTCTGTCGAAAATGCCATCATCGCTGGGTTAATAGGGCGATGTTGTAAAGTGCCTCTAGCGCCTAAGGCACACATTAATATCAAAACTATAGCTAATGCCGCTTTATATTTTCTAGGTAAATTTGTACTCGCTTGCCAATGTGTATTAAATAACTTGGTGAGAAATTTTATCGCTAAAGCAATAATGATCAAACAGCTTATTATCTCAACTTTGTATCCCGTAAAAAGCATAGCGCATACTTCTTTCGGGTAAATAAGGTACTCAATAAATAAGCGATTAGGTCTTAAATCGTATTCTAAAATAAAGGTAGGTGTTATAGCTTCAAAAAAGACTAATGCGGTAACCGCTGTAATTAGCCAAATTTTTATAAATATACGTAAAGTTTCTTTATTTGAATTAAAAAATAAAGCAATACAAGTCACTAACACTGGAATGATAAACAAGTAAGACAATACCGATATATCAATACGTAAACCATTCAATAAAATTTGTGGCCATGAATCTTCAGCTAACGTTCTTTCTGCCTGCCATACAATTAAAGCCAAGCGTGAAATTGAAAGTAAGACGAGTGCATATACATAAAAATGTAGAATAATGCCAACGGGACCTAATAATCGAGTCAGCTTTTTAATAGCGAAACCAACAGAGTAAGTAGAGGTGTTATTTAATGGAGCCGTTGCTGAAAAATTCATATCAACATTTGTTTGCTTATTTATTAAAGTTGCCATAAAACAACACCCCATGTAGTCATTGCGATAGCTAAGCTAATAAATACGGCTAACGAGCCTAGATCTTTAGCTAATCCAGACAAAGGGTGGTGCTCAGTACTTATGCAATCTATAGCAACTTCAATTGCGGTATTTATTACTTCAATCAAAAGTACAAAAAGTAACGATACAATTAGTAATAAATGTATTAATAAACTCACAGGTAAGAAAAAACTAATCGCAGATAACATAGCGATAAGTAATAACTCTTGTTGAAAAGCAGCTTCGTTTCTTACAAGCCATTTAAAACCTTGTAATGAATTAATAAACGCTAAATAAATACGTTTAAAGCCTTTATGTTTTTGTATTGTCATTGATAACTCGATAAGTGTAATAACTCTTACCGCTAAATTATCAAGTTGAACTTAAGATCACCTGAGGGGAAACTTAAGGAATGCTGAAGTATTAAATAAATAGGTATTGAGTTATTTACCTCCTTAAAATTCAGTCAACCTTAAGAATCGAATGATAAAATAGTAAAAAATAGCGATAACTTTTAGTATGAATATTTTACTTGTTGAAGACTCTGATAAATTAAGACGTAGTTTGCGTATAGGCTTGGTGGGCTTAGGTTTTGCTGTGGATGAAGCGAGTGATGGCGCTGACGGATTGTCTATGGCATTAGCCGATGATTACGACGTTATTATTTTAGACTTAATGCTGCCAAGTGTAGATGGCTTATCGATATTAAAAACCTTAAGAAAGCATAAAAAACAAAGTAAAGTTTTGATACTGTCGGCTAAAGATCACATCACTGATCGTATTGATGGTTTATTAATAGGCGCTGACGACTACATGACTAAGCCTTTCTCATTTGATGAGTTACACGCCCGAATTATAGCGTTAACTAGAAGAGGTGAGTTATTAAGAACCTCTAATACAATTACTATTAATGATTTTGTTGTTGATTTACAAGCTAAAGTCTTTAGTTACCAAGACCAACCAATAGAGTTAACACCAACAGAATATAAAATTACAGAATGTTTATTTATCAATAAAGAGCGGATTGTTAGTGCCGAAAAAATGGGTGAATACATCGTTGGCAAATACGATGCGGTTAATAAAAACTCATTAGAAGCTCATATCTCGTCTATTCGTAAAAAATTAAAACATTTCTCTGCCACTTTCCCTGTTAAAAACAAACGTGGTTTTGGTTATGTTGCTACTGAAGTTTCAACTGACAGATAAACGAATTTTTAGGATTAGAAATGGCATCAATTAAGCAATCTTTAGTTAGACAACTAACAACATTTATTACCATCATTTTATTTTTGGTTTTACTATTTTTAGATATTAGTGTTGATAGTTATGTTGATAAACAATTTGATGAGTCTTTAGAGCAGAAAGGTAAAAGCCTCGTTAATTTAATCAGCTATAAAGAGAATGCCATCCAACTCACTATGCTAACGGATGTAATGACAGAGTTTAACCGCAGCGACAACGCCGAATACTTTCAAATCTGGTCAAACAAAAAGCTCCTGAAATATTCACAAACCTTAAATGCAGCTTCTGAATTTAACTTCAATAAAGTCGACTTATTATTAGGTGAAAATGCCATTGTTGAGTCTGACTTACCTGACGGCAGGAGTGGGCGAGTGTTTCTCTTTAAGTTTATCCCTCAAAACGAAAACTCCACAGGTGATAGTAAATATAGTGATGACAACCTTAATGAATTTCATCCGCCTATTTATCTTGTTTTTGCTCGTTCAAGCGCAACCCTTGAACGTATTTTAATTCTGATTGATGTTGTCTTTTTACTTACCGCGATTGGAACTGCATTTTTCATTAGATACTTAGTAAATAGAATTGTTTCAAATGGACTAAAACCTATCATATTGCTTAACCAGCAGATTAGGGAAATAGATATAAATAACGAATCTGAAACATTTATCATTGATTCTCCTCCGAGTGAGATAAAAACAATTATCGATGAATTGAATCAATTTTTGATTGAAAACAGAGTACTACTTAAAAATGAAAAACGCCTTACCTCAGATATAGCACATGAGCTTAAAACACCGATCACCGAGCTAATGAGTGTGAGTGAAATAGCGATAAAGTATCCTGATAATGCTGAAGTGCTAGAAAATTACAAAGATGATGTTTTGTCTATTTCAACACGTATGAAAAACATTGTTGAATCGTTATTGTTGTTAAATAAAGTTGGCTCAGAGCAATTTCATTTAACTCTTGAAAACATAAACTTATCGGTAACTATTTCAGCCATTCTTGAACGTTTAGCTATTTCACAGCCGAATATTGGGCAGCGAATAGAACGTAATATTCCTGATGAATTAGTTATTGTGAATGATGTGTTTTCAGTTGAAGCAATAATCACAAACCTCATTAACAATGCCGTACATTATAGTCCTGAAGCAAGTAAAGTGAATATTAAACTCAGCCTTGTTGAACAACATCCCGTACTTAACGTTGCTAATGTACCAATGCAAAATTTAACTCAAACAGATATACAAAACATGTTTGAACCGTTATGGCAAAAAGACAATGCTCGAACATCTGAAACGCATTTTGGCTTAGGTTTAGCCATAGTTAAAACTTTGGCTGAGCGAGGTGATATGAAAGTTTCGGTGGAGTTAAATGAAGGCGACCTGATAACCTTTAGTGTCTCTTTTTAAAGTCAGTTTAAATGCAGATATAAGTTAATAAATAATTTTAACCCCAGATAAATCACCCTAAAGTGTAATTTACCTGTGATCCCCTTTTGATTTTGATTAAACTAAGTAAAATCAATATTTACAGTCTTACCTTTTATGGAAAAACATCAAGAGTTATTAATTGCACTAAGAAAAGTTATCAGGGCAATTGATCTGCATTCTAAACACCTGAGCAAAACGTCAGGCCTAACGAGTCCGCAATTATTAATTATGCAAGAGATAGTAAAAACCTCGGGTATTAATTCAGGACAAGTTGCTAAAAACATTAACCTAAGTGCGGCTACCGTAACTAATATTCTTGACCGTTTAGAAAACAAAGATCTTGTTTCAAGAGTACGAGACACAAAAGATAAGCGTAAAGTGGGTTTATATTTAACTGAAAATGGCGAAGCTATTTTGCTAAAAGCGCCACAACCTCTTCAAGAACATTTCATTAAAAAGTTTGCTAATTTAGCTGGTTGGGAACAATCGCAATTGTTGTCGTCGGTTGAACGTCTTGCGGATATGATGAACGCTAATGAGTTAGACGCAGCGCCATTATTAGAGTTAGATACGTTAAGTGCCAGTATAGTTAACCTGACCTCAGAATAAGTTATTAGGCTTAAAATCCTAACTAACTAGAGTGTTCCATTTCAATATGATATTGAGAGGGAAATAACTATAAACTGACTCACTTAATCACTTACATTAAACTGTTAGATAAACCACAACCTACCATCATATAAAGGAATAATATGAAATTTTTCTTCTACACCGAAGAATGATTTCGATCCGACTGATAGTAAAATGCTATTTAAATATTTGATAAATGGTGGAGAGGTCTCAACAAGTGAAGTTATAACTGCTTCTGTAAGTACTGCAAAACTTTTCTGTAATGATGTTAGTTACCAAGTTGCTGGAGGTCATACAGTGGCTTCATGTCATGATAAATTAAAATCATTTGAAGCTACTTGTATAGAGAAAGTATTTCCTAATAAAGGTAAGATCTATTCGGATAAAGATGAAGTTAGTAATTTATTTAAAAGGTTTGTTATCTGTGTAGGTACTTAAGTTTACCTAAGTTATTTAAACTGAAAAAATAGCTAGCTATGCTTTTTACAGCCAACCATTTTTAGTCTCTGAATCAGGCATTAGAAGTCTTGATAAGGTATGAGTATTAAAATTAGACAGCGCATTCACCTAATCACTTATTATAGGTTAGTTCCAAATATTGCTTTTTCGATCATTTTAATGGTTTTTAGTTCTTTTGGATTAAGTGATGAATTCCGTGTTGGGGCATTCTTATTTATTGTTATTACTTCAATTTTACACGCATTAATGGCCCTTTTTGAACCATGGTTTACTGAATTAGAAATTATTGATAATAACATCAATTACACTACTAGTTTTGGTGGAACTGTATGCGTGAATTTAGAAAAGTTAGAACCTAATGAAAGTTATGTTAACAGGAGTGGTATTTATCTTACCGATATTAACAAACAATCTATATTTATAAATATTAAGCTTTATTTAAAGTCAGACATTAAACGAGTCTTGAAATATTTAGATGCTGGAATAGACAGCTAACAATATATTTCTAGGTACTTAAATATCTGGATATTGCTTGCCTTCACTTATTTTAACAAAAAAATGGGCTTCTGAATGAAGCGTTAAGCATACAATTTTAGGAATCAAATACTATGGAAAGTAATGTTTATGCAACCCCAAAATCTGATATTGAAAATACTTCAACTGATCTCGCTGAAGTAAACGTTTATTCACCAACACAAATCGCATGTGGAGCACTTGTTGGAGGACCTGTCGGGTTGATCTACTTTTTGATGACGAATTTCAGCTCGTTGAATAACAATGAAGGTAAAAGAAATACGCTTTACGCTGGGGTAGCTTTAATAATTGCTCTCTTATCTATTTTATCTATTTTACCCGATGATTTCCCAAGTGCACCTTTTACCGTTGTTTATGTTGTTATCGCTCGTGCAGTCGCCGAAAAACACCAAATAACTAAGAAGGCTATTATTGAATCAGAAAAATACCAATTCGAATCCAATTGGAAAGTTTTTGGCATTAGCCTTATTTGCCTTATAGGATCTGCTGTAGTTCTTTTTGTTCCATTCTTTATTTTGAGTATGCTTGGTTTTATTACCTTATAAGGCAATTAAGTAGAGCTTAAAACTTAGTTTCGTTACACATTTTAATTAACAATTATTTGCCTCTAAGTGAGGTATTAGCTAACAAGGGAACTCATTAATTAATGGAATTTTTTTCTGCTATTTTTTTGTTTGCACTATCTACAAGTATTACCCCGGGGCCAAATAATATAATGATTATGACATCAGGACTAAATCATGGTGTTAAATTCAGTTTGCCTCATCTGTTGGGGATTGGTTAGTCTTTGGTGCAGGACTTAAAAAGTATTTAAAATCTCCTAAGCATCAAAAAATATTCAATGTGTCTATGGCTATACTTTTAGTGAGTTCAGTCTTACCTGTAGTAAAAGAGTTTGTTGATAAATATGCAGCCTAATAGTGACTATGCTCTAATCCTGAATTTAATTTAGTGATAAAAGGTATGTATTAGTGGGTTCAAATCAATATAACTATTCAGTCGAGCGTCAATATTGTTAACAATACTGACGCTCTCAAGTCTTAATATCTAAGTTTTAAAACCAAGTATTAAAGTCTGAGCTTTAATACTTAGCACTTAATTTTTAACGCATTAAGTGTAAGAAATGTAGATGCTTGTGATATTGATCAATAATGTTGTTGATCACTGCTGCTTTAGACCAACCCATAATGTCGTAATCTTGCCCACCTTCAACTAAATGAACTTCTGCTCGGTAGTAGCTTTGTTCGTCTTCATCGTCTTCGGTAACAAAGTCAGGTTGTGAATGTTTACGGGCTTTTACTCTGAAAATAAATACGCTTTCTTCACCTTGATAAACAATCAAACTTAAGCCGTCTTCGTGTGTTACTTCAACATTAATATTATTTTGTTTAAGCTCTTTTGCTACCGAGTTAAATGCCGGTTCAACGGTTAATTTAATAAACTTATTAACGTTGGTTTTATTTGGAAAATCAACAATGTTTTTTAAACGATCTTGCCAGCTATCATCATTAACACTACTTGAATGAGGGATCACGGTAGCTAATTGACTATCTTGCTTAAAGGCTTCAACACGTAAAGCTTTAATCAAACCAATAATCGCGATAATTAATACAATAGCAAAGGGCAGTGCACTGGCTATGGTCATGGTTTGAAGGGCACTTAATCCGCCCACCAACATTAATATTCCAGCAACTACGCCTATACCAATCGCCCAATAAACACGTTGCCATAATGGTGTATCGTTTCTTCCGTGTGAGCACAGCATATCAACAACCATAGCGCCTGAATCACATGACGTTACGAAGAAAATAACAATCATCAATACACTAAAGAATGAAAGTACTGAAGAAAGTGGGAAGTTCTCAAGAAATACAAATAATGCGACAGAGGAATCTTTACTGACCATATCACCTAAGGCGACAACACCTTGGTTATACACTAAGTCGATAGCGCTATTTCCGAAAATAGTCATCCATAATAACGTAAATACAGTAGGTATAAGCATAACACCTAATATAAATTCTCTGATGGTACGACCGCGAGATATACGAGCGATAAATAAGCCAACAAAAGGTGCCCATGCTAACCACCAGCCCCAGTAGAATATAGTCCAACCACCAATCCAATTTGTCTTTTTATAAGCAAATAAGTTGAAGGTGTTATGCACAATATCAGCTAAGTAATCACCAATGTTTTGTAGGTAAGCTTGTAGTAAAAATACAGTTGGACCTAAGATGAAAACAAGTGTTAATAAAATAACAGCTAAAATCATATTGGCCTCAGATAAACGTCTAACACCTTTATCTAAACCCGTAGCAACAGATACAACCGCTAAAGATATAATACCGCACATAATAAGTATTTGGTTGGTGGTAGATACTTCAATACCGAATAAATAACCAAATCCAGCGTTTACCTGTGAAGCACCTAAACCAAGGGATGTAGCAACACCAAAAACAGTACTAACTACGGCAAACACATCGACTAGATGCCCTGGCCATTGGTAAATTCTGTCACCAATTAAAGGGTAAAGTGCTGAACGTAAAGTTAGAGGTAGGTTATGGCGATAACTAAAGTATGCGAGTACTAATGCAACAACCGCATAGATAGCCCATGCGTGTAATCCCCAATGGAAGAATGTCATTTTCATCGCTTCGCGAGCAGCTTCTACTGTGCCTGTAGCTGCAGTAGGTGGAGACAAGTAATGCATTAAGGGTTCTGCAACGCCAAAAAACATTAAACCAATCCCCATTCCTGCAGCAAATAACATAGAAAGCCAAGTAACTAAGGGATAATCAGGTGTTGCATGATCTGGTCCTAAACGTATGTCGCCATAACGAGAGAAACCGAGAAAAGAAACAAAGAAGAAAATAAAGGCAACAACAAGTACATAAAACCAGCTGCCATTTTCAATAATACTTGCTTGAATAAGCGTAAATAAGTCTTTCGCCTGTGTAGGTAGTAAAGCGGTATATAGTATGAGTGCGATAATGATGAAAGAGGCACTAAAAAACACCTTCTTATTGAGTTTACTCTCTGTGTCTAAAGGCAAAATATTCCCCTGAATTTTATTTGTGTTGATATTATATCTGCTTAAGTCATGTGTGCATAATATTAAGTATTATAACCATAAAAATCCTGAATAAATTAATGTAGTTAAGGTCATGAAAAGACTTTCATAAATTGTTACACTATACTAGATGTTAAATATAGTTAGAGTTCTAACTATATTTAATTAACATTAAAAATTATATCAAGGGAAAACATATGAAATTCACTAAGCTGCATTATGCTGTACTTACAGCGATAGCGGCATCAGGCAACATCTATGCAGAAGAAGCAATAAAACAACCAAAAGCTCAAATCGAGACAATTGAAGTTACTGCGACCAAGCGTTCAGAATCTATCCAAGCAGTTCCTGTTACCGTTACCGCGTTAACTGGCGACAGCCTAGAAAAGTTAGGTGTTTCCAATTTTGATCAATATGTAGAATTTTTACCTAATGTAGTATTTCAGGGTACAGGTCCTGGCCAAAACGAAATATATATTCGTGGTGCAGCAACAACCCAAACCAATATTTCAGTATCATCAGTACAAGCATTACAGCCTTCTGTAGCGTTTTACTTAGATGAACAACCGGTATCAATGCAAGGTCGTAACTTAGATATTTACGCAACCGATGTTGAACGCGTAGAAGTATTACCCGGTCCACAAGGCACACTTTTTGGTGCTAGTTCTCAATCAGGTACTGTTCGTTTAATTACCAATAAACCTACCCATGATGATTTTGCTGCTGGTTTTGATACAAGCATTAGCTCTACTAAAGGTGGCGATTTAAGTAACTCGGTTGAAGCTTATTTTAATATGCCTTTAAACGATTCATTGGCTGTGCGAGTTACAGCGTATAATGACTTTCAAGGTGGTTGGATAGACAACACACTTAATGTTCCTGGCGAAGGTGGTTACATTGGAAGTGCGGTTGTTATTGATAGAATTTCTGCTGGCTTCTCAAAATTAGCAGATCCTGAAAATACACCTATCACTTCACCACAAAATGCTGCTTTAGTAGAAGACAACTTCAACACAGCAAGTTATGCCGGTGCTCGTTTTGGTTTATCGTACTTGATAAACGATGAGTGGGACTTATTAGTTCAACATACACAGCAGTCTCTTGATACTGAAGGTGTATTTGCTTATGACCCAACTCTTGAAGGCGAAACTTCAACAAACCGTTTCACACCAGAAAACAATAATGATGATTTTGGTTTAACTACTTGGACATTAGAAGGGCGCCTTGAGCATTTAGATATTGTTTATACGGGTGGTTACTTAAACCGAGATATCAATTCAACCATTGATTATACTGGTTATACTAATGGTGGTTTTTATTCTTCTTTTTATGTTTGTAACTATGATGCTAGTGCTCCAGAAACTGAAGAGTGTCTTGATCCAACTAAGTATTATAAAGAAGAAACTAGTTCATCACGTATTACTCATGAATTACGTTTCAATACTTCTGCTGAAAACCGCTGGCGTTTAACTTCGGGTATATTTTATGATTCTCAAGAGTTATCTACCGTAGGTCAATTTAAAATAGCCAATACAGATAAATTTCCTGATTTAGCAAGAACACTTGCAGGAAGTGATGGTATTAACAGTAATGGTGGTCCATTCCCTTCTGAAGTGAGCTTTGTTAATGATGTTAGCCACACGATAGATCAAATTGCCGTTTTTGGTCAATTAGAGTTTGATATTACAGATACTGTAACAGCAAGCTTTGGTGCTCGTTGGTATCAAATTGATGATATTTATAAAGGTGCTACAACAAGTGCTGATGTAAGTGGTCGATTACAAGCCTTTGGTGATGGTAGCCCTGAAGCATTAACTGAATTTTTTGGAGCCGATGAAGCCGCTTCAATTCAAGAAGCAATCGCTAGCGGTCAATTAGATACAAGCTTACTTGATAGTAGCGGTAAGCTAACAGTTGATGACACTATTATTAAAGCATCGCTAGATTGGCAAGTATCAAAAGATGTTCTATTGTTTGCTTCTTATTCAGAAGGTTTTAGACCGCCGGTTACAAACCGAGTGGGTGGTGGTTCATCTACCAGTCAAGAAGGTGCTTTTGAAGGCTTCCGTATTCCTGTTTATTCAACGACAGATAGCTTAGATAATTTTGAAGTGGGTTTTAAATCAACATTATTTGATCAATCATTACGTTTTAACGCGACAGCTTACTATTCACAAATCTCGGATCTACAAACATCACGATATGATCCAACCAACATCAGTTTCTTAGTATTTACTGATAACGTAGGCGAAGCTGAAATTAAAGGTATTGACGGTGACTTTACTTGGGTTGCTACTGATAATCTGATTATTTCAGGTGCATTTAGCTTCATTGATACTGAATTAACGTCAGTGAATGATCAGCTTGATGGCATTGCTCCTGCAGAAGGAAGTAGATTACCTTACTCAGCGAAATTTTCAGGTAACTTACAAGCTCAATATTTTTATCAGCTTAAAGGTGACTTAACAGGTTATGTAAATGGATCAATTAGTTATACTGGAGATAGACTTGCTGGTATGACCATGGATGCATATATGATCGAAGATGCTACGCAGTTAATTTATGGTACAGGCTCAGGCTTAAGTATCCAAAAAGAAGCTGATGTATTTGCTGGTGTAAACTACCAAGACAGTAATGGTGAAACTTTTGCTGGTGGTCGTTATATTCAAGACAGTTATATTTTGGCTAACTTAAGCTTTGGTGTAACTAACGATGAATGGAAAGCAGAGCTTTTTATTGACAACGTAACTGATGAAAGTGCAATTTTGTATATTGATACTCAGCAGTATACGCCGAAAGTTGTATCTAACAGACCTCGTACTATAGGTTTTAGATTCTCGTACGATTTCTATTAAGCCGTACATTGATTAAAGGTTATTTAATAAAAATAAACTTAAATTATTCATAGTATGTAGTTTCGTTGCAAATGCCGTTTGATGTTATAATCAAGCGGCATTTTTTATTATTTAAACCGCTGTGCTAACTTGCACACTATTTGTATTCTTTTGTGGAGCCAAAGCCTTGGAAAATAACGCTAATGTATCAATTGATATAGCATTAAAATCAATTCAGCAACTTATTCAAACAGCTAAGTTTACTGAAGCAATCTCACAAGGTAAGCAGTGTTTAGAACAAAGCTTAGATGATCAAGAATCAATAGAGTTATGGTATTTAATTGCCGTAGCCCAGCGTTATGCTAAAAACTTCTCTGAAGCATTGCTTAGTATTAACGAGTTAATAAAACTAAATGAAAAACATAGTAGAGCCTACCAAGAGTTAGGTTATATCAATATTGCTTTGAAAAAGCCTAAAGAAGCTCAAATTTCTTTTGAGAAGGCTACTGAACTTAACCCGAGTCTAGTCGCTAGTTGGCAAGAGCTTATTGAAATTTATAGAGAATTAAAGCAGTCTGAAAATATTCAAAAAGCAGCTAATCAATTAGCCAAATTAAAAAAACTTCCTCCTGCCTTACTTGCTGTTACAGAGTTAATGCATGAAAAGAAATTATTAAAAGCAGAACAGATTTGTCGTCACTTTTTACAAAATAATAAGCAGCATATCGATGGTATGTGTTTACTTGCTGAAATAGGCTTAGAGTTAAAAATTTATGACGATGCTGAGTTTTTATTGGCAAGCGCACTAGAGTTATCGCCCGATCATATTCACGCACTTTCTCTTTATATCAATTTACTTATTCGTTTGGGTAAATACAAAATTGCGACTAAACAAATTGAAAGAGCACTCAAATTACAACCAGACAATCTTAGTTTTAAATTAGCTAATGCTAATGTGTTAACGGGTTTAGGACACATAGAACAAGCTGTCATCCTTTTTGAGCAAGTTATAGCGCAAGCAACAGCTAAAACAGAAGTAAATAACACGCTAGTTTCAGGTGTGTATTTGCAATTAGGTCATGCATTAAAAGCCAAAGGCGATATAGAAGAAGCCGTTAAAGCTTATCAACAAGCTTATCAACTTAATCCTAATTACGGTGATGCCTATTGGAGTTTAGCGAATACAAAAACCTATCGTTTTAGCGATGAAGAAATAGCTGAAATGCAAGCTAAGCGAACTAATAAAGACTTAGCGTTAATCGATAAAATTCAGCTGCATTTCGCTACAGGTAAAGCCTTTGAAGACCGTAAAGACTTCGGTCAAGCATTTGAAGCTTATCAAGAAGGTAACAGCTTACAACACGCAAATAATGGCTTCGACATTAGTAAAATTGAGCAACAAGTCGACGAACAAATAAAATATTGCACTGCTGAACTGTTTGAAGAACGTGGTCAGTTAGGGCTCGATGTACCAGATCCTATTTTTATTGTTGGCTTACCTCGTGCAGGTTCAACACTACTTGAGCAAATATTAGCATCACATAGTCAAGTTGACGGAACGATGGAGCTGCATAATATTTTAGGTTTAGCGTCTCGTTTACGTGGTAGAAACAATAAAAAAGACAATACCGACAATCAATACCCGAAAAACTTAGCTGAAATTAATACCGATTACTTTAAACGTTTTGGACAACAATTTATTAATGAAACAAGTGTTTATAGAGAAAGCGCTCCGTTATTTATTGATAAAATGCCGAATAACTTTCTGCATTTAGGTTTGATCAAACTTATACTGCCTAACGCTAAAATTATAGATGCTAGGCGATCACCCATGGCTTGTTGTTTTAGTGGTTTTAAACAGTTATTCGCTGAAGGGCAAGACTTTAGCTACAGCCTTGAAGATATTGGGCGTTATTATAAAGCCTACTTGAAGCTAATGAACCATTGGAAAAAGGTGCTGCCTGACTTTGTGCTGACAGTGAATCATGAAGATGTAGTGGAAGACTTAGATAAAGAAGTTAATCGCCTTTTAGATTTTTGTGGGCTGGATTTCGAACAATCGTGTATCGATTTTCATAAAACCAAGCGTAATATTAAAACCCCAAGTTCAGAGCAAGTTCGCCAACCTATTTATAAAAGCGCAACAGAGCAGTGGCGATATTTTGAAGACTACCTAACACCATTAAAAAATGTTTTAAAGTGATACAAAGCGCTGTCTTTAGTTAAAATATATTAGCGTTAAAGTTGTTGTAAGCTTAGGCTGATGAAACACTAGGCTTGATGCAAGTAAATAGGTTGATTTAATGAGTGCAATCATGAAAACAGACATAAAAAAAGCTGTGTTATTAACACTTGCTTGTGCTTTTATTATGTCTATCGCAACAGTTGCAGCAAAGCAGGTGCAACTGAGTATTTCTATTTCTACCTTGTTATTCTGGCAAAGTCTTATATGTACCTTTTTGTTATTACCTCAAGTGATTAAGAGTAAGATTTATCGCCCCAGTAAAGTTTGGGGTCTGCTTGTTTTACGAAGCTTTGGCGGCTTTTTAGCTTTACTATGTTATTACACTGCTTTGAATCATATTCCGCTTGTTGAGGCTTCTATTTTAAGAACTTGCGCGCCGTTATGTGTTCCTTTTGTGGTGCTTGCCTTACACAAAAAAGGGATTGCTCATCGGCGTTGGTTACCTTTATTTATAGGTTTTTTGGGTGTCTTAATTATTATGCGCCCAAGCCCAACCAACATAAATATATGGCATCTGGTTGGCTTTACATCAGCAATTGGCTTAGCTATATCTATGGTAAGTACGCGTATGTTGAGTCATCACGTATCAGCAAAAGAAGCGCTTTTTGTTTACTTCTTTTTTTCCAGCGTATTTTCATTAGGTCTGGTTTTAGCTAAAGGTGATGCGATTGTTGTTAATCAAGCGTCGTGGCTTTGGGTGTTGGTAGTGTCTATTTCACTCTACTTTGGTATGTATTTATATACTCTGGCTTACACTTATGCACCAGCAAGCGTTATTGCGCCTGTAAGCTATATTGGCATTGCGTTTAATGCATTATGGGGATGGTATATTTGGCATCATATTCCTGATATTTATGCTTGGTTAGGTGCGGTGTTTATTATTCTAAGTATCGTTATTACAGCTAAAATCACAAAAAATTAAACTCAAATAAACCTTGTTTACTATTTGAACATCCTATAGACTCCATCTCAATTCGAGTTAACACATATGATTTTTAGCCGTTAACATTGAACCTTTTATGAATTTCTTCTTGCTCTGCCTTCCTTAAACATGTCAGTTCTCATTAGATTTTTTATTCCATTATTGTTTAGTCTCCATAGAAATATTTCAGCGTAAAATCTTTATATTTGAGCAAAAACAATAATAACACTTTGTTCTTATTGCGTGATCAACTCCCCAATAACAACACTTATACCAAACGCATTAATAAATTAAGCTGTTTTATGCGACGATTAAATGCTCAAATACAAGACATTTATTTTAATAACTAGTTGTTCTAATTATTAAATAAATAACGATGTAGTTGGTCATTTAAACAAGTATAAATGATCAATTAATTATTGTGATTGGTATTATATATTAGAGTTTTATATGTCTTACAATTATAACGGACAACAGATCCGTGTGATGCAACCAGTGCATTCAATTTCTGTTAATCAAAATCGCGTAGCGATAAAAGATGGCCATGGATTAAGTTATGTTACTTTTTCAAGTTCATCAGACTTTAAACAATTTTTATCTTGGTTAGCGACAAGTTAAATATTTAAATTAAATTCGAGAGAGAGGATCACACTTAATACTGAGAATACCCATTCAAGTGCTATAGCTGCTAAATATAAAGACCAGCTAAAATCCGATAGTACGATTTACAGCATTAATCTACCAAAATCTTCATCTCGAATTGAACACTCTCGCTAAAATATCCTACAAAAATACAGCACTAATTAGGCTTGATGAATGTTAGTATGGTCACTAACGTTATTCATGTTTAATGTGTTCGCTTTTTTAAATAAAGCACTTATCTTCTTTGAATAAATATTTCATATTGAGCTCTGTAGAGTCACTCTTCTTAACCCTTTTAAGGTTTGTACTAATTTATGTTTTCAATGAACGATTTAGATAATATTAATGAAGAACTAAAGCCTCTTAAAGATCTTGCTGACCGCGAACTTAAATCTATTTATGGATTAACGGGCTTGCTCTACACTCCTCATATTGATGCTTATAATCTTGTAGCAGTTAAAAAAGCTAAAATATTAAAGCATTTGAAAAAAGCTGAACTCTTACCTTTATCTGAAGTTGAAACTGTTAGTGTAAAATTAATGGCTTTACACCGAAGAGCTAAAAATCATCAAATAGTTGAACATCAAGGTCATAGTTATAAATGCGTATTTGCGCCACTTACCTTAAGTAAAACAGGAAAAATAGTGCGTAAATGGGTAAAGTATTGGTTAAGAATGTTGCCTAATGGCAAAATAGATAGAGCATGGGAAAGTCAGGTAAGAGAAGTTTGGCCTGAAAATTTTCTTATAAAAAGATCTGATTACGAATAAAACTTATTTTAGCTCATTAAAATAAGTTTTATGATTTCACATTCGTTAGCCACCACTAATTAAAATAAGCTTCCCTGTTTTAGGATCTTTATAAACTTGTCCTAATGATTCCATACCGTTGGCTTTTGCATTCACTGGGTTTGACATTGATTCTGGCGCATCAACGAGTTCAGTTCCTGTAGTTACTTCTGTTATTTCAATTGTTTCTGTTTTATTAGATTCTATAGAGAATTTTTCTTGTAGTTCTTTACTTTGCGCCACTAAAGCTAGCATTAAGCCAAGTGCAAAAACTAACATTACATCCATTATATTAGCAAAGCCTGCGAGTGGGTCGGTGTCTTGTTCAGCAAATTGAGAAGACTGCCACGAAGATTTATTAGACATATTATTCTCCTAAATTTACTCTTGAGTTGACGCTTCAGCTAGATTATTTGCAGAAGAAACCGAAGTGATTTTTTGCCATGTTTGATCATACCAACGTCGACGAATTCGACCTATGGTATAGGCGACTAAACCAACTAATAACCCGACAACAGTTGTATCGAACGCGACGGTGAGGGCAGTTGCTAAAATATCGATATTGCCTGAACCTAAGGCTGTTAATCCAGGACCTAAAGGGATCAAGGTGCCCATTAAACCTAATATTGGACCAGAACGTGCGAACAAGTCGATACGCTCTAAGCGTTTGGTTGCATGAGATTGAAACTCTTGTTCAATTTCAGTATGGCTTATTTTCAATGTTTTAGTTGAAGTTGCCGTCGAGTGAGCGGCTTGGATAAAAGCTTTTAAAATATAATAACGTTCAGCAAAAGCTAAACCTAGCTCCCATAAAACACCTATTACTGCTAAAGCTAAAACCAAAATAACAGGATAAAGTAACCAACCCACAAATTGATGCAATAAGCCTAATATCATTCCGTATTCCGTGTGCATGTTATTGCTCTCCCGTTGAAGATCTATTTTTTAGGCTTTTGGCTTTTGTTATTCCGCGATAAAAACTGATAAGTATAAAGGCAATAAGCACTAGGGCTAGCCACCATTGCCATGTTGAGTTGTTTGTTTCTGATTCGTTTTCAGATGTTTTTTTTTCTTCAGCGTTAGCGCTGCCAGCATTATCAGGGCTTTCTGGCGCTAGCTCTTCGGCCTTGAATTTAAGCTCGGCAACACGATGTACTTCTTCAGGTTCAACTTGTGTATCGTTACCTTTGGCTAAAGCGATAACTTGCGCGAGATCTTGCCATTGTTCTGGAGATAAATGTTGCTCTAACCATGGCAACATAGGATTGTCAGGATCTGAATGTCCACTTCCGGGTAAACCATTAGCTTTAACTAAGCGTGCAAAGCTAGCAGCGAGTTGCTCGATAGTGGCTTTATCTGCATCCCAAAAATCTTTTTGAACTGCCACTAACATAATGGCGAGCATGTTACTTTTAACATGCGCGTTATGACCTTTTTCTAAAAACTCATCGAGCTGAAGATCGTAACGATCGTCTATGTAAACGGCTTTAACTTCTTCCCAAGCCCAATCACCTACTAAAGTAGGATTGGTGACTTGCCAGCCCCATAAATATTCAAGAAACTCACTACCCATAGTACGAGCACCTGCATAGTCATGCTTCATTTGCGCTTTTAGCCAAGCAGGATTTAAGAAGCGACCGCGAAGTTCTTGTCGAAGTGCTGGCCCTAAACGTTTTGTTTTTACGTTGTCTGGATCGGCATGATCAATTATATAATTTTTAGGTGGTTCTCCTGTTAAGGTTTCTACCGCTAAGCTCAAGCCGCCAAGATAATCAAAAGCATCGTTGTTATCGATTAAGCCATAAAGGTTACTTGAACGACCAAAGTAAGTATTTTCAACATCACTTAACACTCGCTTGAAAGTGTTTTGTGCTGGCGTACCAAACGATGACAATCCATAACTATGGCCTAAACGTCGGGTATAAACTTTAGCGAGTTCTTCTCGTTTTTCCCATGCTCCCGAGCGTTCAACTAAACGGTTGATACCTGCACCGTAACTACCAGGAGCATCGCCAAATACACGTAAACTTGCACTAATCCCTGCATCTTTAGCATTAAAACCTGCGGCAAGTAACTCTTTAGCTTGAATCACCCAGTTAGCTGCAACTTGGTTTATTTTAAGTGATTCGTTACCGCCTATCGCTTCTTTACCCAAAACTTCTAATGCGTTTGCTAATGATAAACTGAGTGCAGGGTAATCGGTTCTGATGGTGTCAGCACTGGCATCTATTGCCATTAATGTCGCTTTGTCTAACATCAACATTTGCTGCCCGTATAAGTCGCGGAATAAGCCTGAAGTGGTAAATACCATATCGCGACGTACTCGATTTTTCTCGCCATCTTCGGTTAGATTATTGTTTGGAAAGTTAGCTTGGCGTTTTAAACCTTTAACTAAACCTCGACTATTCCATACAGGTTCAAGTCCTAACATGTCTAAACCAAAGGCGATCATTACGCCTTCATCACGTACTACGTCTGATGCCCAAAGAATTAAGGCTTCGCGTTTATCAGCTGATTTTTCGTTGTTTTTTCTTGCAGATTTTGCCATTTCTTGACCAAGCTGCCATGCAACACGACTTGGGATTAATGAGCTATCAAGGGCATAGAAGTTACGACCTGTAGGCAAACTTGCAGGGCTTCTTATGGGATCGTTACCTTGACCCGGCGTAATAAATCCTCCATTTAAACCATTAAGTAGGGCGGTCATTTCAGCTTTTGGTGAAGCGACTAATCTAGCGGTTATATCTTTTTTCAAAACGCTGTCTTGGCTGTCTGTTCGGCTAAGCATTGAATTAAGCATCATTTCTACTGCATTTTCTTGCCAGTCTTTACCAAAAATATGTAAACCTAATGGCATGAAGCGTTCTTGTAAGTCGGTAAGGTAATGACCGACTTCATGCACCATCATATCGTCGTCGACTTCTTCAAAACTGATGCCCATAACAGCAAGTTCTGCCGACATGGCTTGTGCAAGTTCTTCTTTAAGTTCGAGTTTGTCGACTTTCTCACGTATTTGTTTAACGAGGCGTGTAGCAATTACTTCGTTATCAGTACCGTGGCTGGCTTCAAAGCTTTCTATCAGTTGACGAAGCTGTAGCAACTCGTCGTAAAGTGGCGTGCTAGCAAGAGGTGGTGTTAGGTGATCTACCATCACAGCTAAACCACGACGCTTGGCTTGAATACCCTCACCTACACCATCAACAATATAAGGATAAACGCCCGGTACATCGCCTGCAATAATGCGTGAGTAATCGTCTGGTGCTAAACCTACTGAACGACGAGGTAAAAATTCGTAGGTTGAATGACGACCTAAATGTACAAAAGCATCTGCCTTAAATTTATTACGTAAAAAATGATAAAAAGCTAAATATTGATGTGGTGGTGGAAAAGCCAAATTCGCGTGTAAAAGCTCTTCGTTAATCTCCCAACCTCTTGGTGGTTGTGGACCAATAAATATATTGCCGAAGGTTAAACCGGGTAAAAGTAGCTCGTCATTAAAGGTCATGACTTTACCAGGGGCTTTACCCCAACCACCTAAACCTTCAATGCCTGTTTTTTGTAGTGCATCAATAATATTCGGTGCTTCACCCATGCAGGTTTGTTGCTCTGGTGTTTTGATCACGTTTAAGTAACAAGTTTCTAGCTGATCTAATAAAGCGAGTGCACGAGTGCGACCTTTGTGATCAACACCTTCGAGTAAATGATGCATTTCTTCCACGGTATGATGCAGCGCATCGGAGGCTAGCTTACCTTTATTTTGGCTGATGGCTGCGGTCAGTTGCTCGTGTAATAAACCAAATGGGCCTTGTTCCATTTCGCGCTGAACACTAGCAGGTAAGGTTTTAAACCATCTGCTATATTCTGCACTTGTCATGCGTTCAATATGTTGGCTCATGGTTGCTAGAGCGCCAGAGTCGCGTGGTAAATTAACACCGCGAGCTTGCATCATATCGAGTAGTTCTTCTTGTGATTTTGGTAACTGACCTGTGTTATAACCTGCAGCTTTTAGTTGATTTAATATTTGCCATAACGATGCTGGTACGTCTAAGTTATCAGCACCTATGTTGTGGCGCCCTGGAGGGTGGTTGTAATAAATAATTGCGACTTTTTTATCAGCATTATCTTTCGTTTGTAGTTGGTTCCAACGTTGTGTACGCGTTAATAACGAATGAATCGAGCTTGTTTCAGCGGTAACACCTTGTACACGAATACCTGTTAGCGGATCGTCGTTTGCAGCACCTGCGGTTGCTATTACTAAAGGTTGGCTAGCGCCTTGTAGTTCAGGCATTGCGACTTGGTAATAAACTTTGTCTTGTGCTAAACCGTCTGATGAAAGCTGGCGTTCAATAGCGGTTCGGTCGCGTAGTTTGATTGCTTTGATCACAGGAACATTAAGTTGCGTGAGTAATTCTGTAACTTCTGAGCGACCATCGCCACCACCAATAACAAAATCTTGCAGCATGATCACTGCGCTTAATCGTTCTTTAATCGGTACCAGTTGTCTAACTGCATCTACACCAGCTTTACCCCAAGCGGCGATAGCACCTAAACATTGATTATTGTATTGATTGGTAGCGATATCACAAATTTCGCGTAGTAGCTTAGTATCTGCAGGGCGTGCACCACCTGCGTGATCAATAATGGCAACAATAGGTTGTTGATTAAGCTTTGATAGTTCGGTGTTGGTGAGTTGATTATAAAAGTTGTTATTAATAACCCAACGCAATTCAGGTGTTGGTACTGGTGCTTCAAAGTTTATGTTTTCACCTAAGGCATTAAAAATTGACGCGAACATTTCAGCGCTGTTGTTGGCTCCGCCTGCTTTCCAGTAACCTCTGGTTTGTAGCCATATTGCTTTGTTTGGATATTGGGTAATTTGCTGTTGAAGATCTTCTGAGAAGTTATCGCCTGGCTGGTTTTTGGTTATTTCACGCATTTCTTTTGAATGAGTGAATATAGGATAAGTGCTGAATTGGCTTAGAATAACCAGTCGATGATCACTGTTAATGACTAACTTAGGCTTTTTGAATTGGCTGAGTAATGACTTTAAATTAGGCACGCTAGCGCCGTATAAGCCAAAACCTAAAATAGCTCGGCTGTTAGTTATTAATGCGGAGCGCTCTTCGGGTGATAGTTCCCATAATTGCACATCGCTACGTGCTTTGATCATTAATTGCTTGTGTTGAGGATGCTCGATATAAAATAAACGAGCAGCTTCAGCGATAGTTTCTGAGTTACGTTGTGAAGCGAGTACAAGTAAATAGTCATCTTCTACCGCAGAGCAGATGGAACTAATAAAGAGTAAAGATAAGATTAGGAAGCGCATAAATTCTCAAAATAAATTAAAAATAAGTGAGAGAATTAAATAAAGAACAGCGCGTGTATATTTGAGTGCTAGCCTAGCATCGTAATAACGAACTGAACCCTATTTCAAAAAAATAGAGCTAGCTATAAAAAAAGGCTAGAAAATTGCTGTGCTAAATTGAGTATTCTCGCTCAAAACAGTGGGTATCTGCGTCATGTATCTGGCTTATATTCGTGATTGAAATGTTTTATTCACAATACATACAGTTGCGAGGACAGCTCCAGATTTATAAGCAATTAAGATTATCAGCACTGGATTCCATGATGCTATTTTCTATAAGTTATTTACCCATAAAGTAAGCATGCAGAGACCGAAGACCTTTTTACAGATTGCCTTGGTTAATGTCAATAAAACCCTTGTTTAATAGGGGATGAATTCAATTAATAAGCACTTGTTGGTATGACTTGATTCACTATACAATGCCGACTATCTGCTCATAAAATCGATATTCGAACGTTGAAACTCAGTAAAAGACTAAAACAAATAGAGCAAATGGTAACTGCTGAATATGATCATATTTGGGACTGTTGCTGTGATCATGGTTTTTTGGGCGCTGCTTTATTATCTCGTTTAGCTCGGTGTAATGCTGATAGCTTCAATGCAAGTGAGAGTAATAATAAGAGCCAAATTCACTTTGTAGATATTGTGCCTGAACTGATGGCGCAACTAGAAAATAAGCTTGAACAGTTTTACCCTCCTTCAAAAGAAATAGCTTCATGGAAAACCCACTGTATTGATGTAGCCACGTTGCCTTTAGCGCAATATAAAGGTAAACCTTTGGTTATTATTGCTGGCGTGGGAGGTGACTTAATGATGGAGTTTATTAATGCTATTTACGCACAGCATCAAAGTGTAGATATCGACTTTTTATTGTGTCCTGTACATCATCAATTTGCATTACGACAACGTTTAATCGAGTTAGATTTTGGTTTGAAAAAGGAAGTACTAGTTGAAGAAAATAAGCGTTTTTACGAAGTGATTTATGTTTCAACAAAGAAAGCCGATTATCGTAATGTAGATGCTGTAGGGAAAGAACTATGGGAATACAATACAGAGCAACAAGCTCAAACCGTTAAAAAATATTTAAGTAAAACGTTAAGGCATTATCAACGAATGCAGCAAGGAAGCATCCATAATGTTGAACATATTATAGATGCTTATAAGCAAGTGCTAATTTAAGCAGTCGTGTTTATTTTTTATATCTTCTTAAACGTATGTCGGCTTGTTCTTTATGACCAGCAAAGCCTTCAACCGCACAAAGTCTTGAACAATACTCACCAACAACCACAGATGCTTCTTCTGTTACTTTTTGGAAGGTACAAGTTTTAATAAATTTACCAACCCATAAACCACCTGTATAACGTGCTGCTTTGCGTGTAGGTAAGGTATGATTGGTACCAATACATTTATCGCCATAAGATACATTGGTTTCTGGTCCTAAAAATAGGGCACCAAAGTTACGCATGTTTTCTTTAAAATAAGGCACATTGCTTGTCATTATTTGAACATGTTCAAAAGCTAAGTCGTTAGCAACCTTAATCATTTCTTCGTAAGTGTCACATACGATAACTTCGCCATGATCTTTCCAAGCGGCACCAGCAACTTCTGCTGTTGGTAAAATAGTTAACTGTCGTTCTACTTCTGCAATCGTTTCATGAGCTAGCTTTTCACTATTGGTTAATAAAATAGCAGGAGATGTAGGACCATGTTCAGCTTGACCTAATAAATCAGCCGCACATAATTCACCATCAACACTGTCGTCTGCAATAACCAATGTTTCAGTTGGACCTGCAAATAAATCGATACCTACACGACCAAATAGTTGACGTTTAGCTTCAGCAACAAAAGCGTTACCTGGACCCACAATCATATCTACAGGGGCAATAGTTTCTGTACCAATCGCCATTGCCGCGATAGCTTGTACGCCACCAAAACAATATATTTCGTCAGCACCAGCGAGATCCATAGCAACAACAATCGCTGGCGATGGCTTACCGTCAAATGGAGGAGCAGCAGCGATAACGCGTTTTACACCGGCAACTTTTGCGGTAACAACACTCATGTGTGCTGACGCAACTAAAGGATATTTACCACCTGGTACATAACAACCTACACTTTCCATAGGAATATGTTTATGACCTAAAATAACGCCTGGTATTGTTTCTACTTCAACGTCTTTCATTGAATCACGTTGCACTTGGGCAAAGTTACGTACTTGCTCTTGTGCCCATTTAATATCTTCTATAACACTATCATCAAGTTCAGCGTAACAAGCTGCTATTTCTTCTTTTGTTATTCTAAATGACTCAGGCTTCCACTTATCAAAAGTCTCTGAATATTTAGCTACAGCTTTGTCGCCATCTGTTTCGATATCTTCAATAATATTTTCAACAGTTGTTTTAACTGATTGTAAAAAATCCTTTTTTTCTTCTTCTTGTTTTCCTTTTTTGATGTATTTAATCATGCTCAATCTCTCAAATTTTGGGGTAAGTAAGTTATGTTATAATGATATGTTTTTATAGTTAATTTATCCTACGTAAAAATAACATTGAATGCAATAATTTGTTCAAATTAACCTTGTGCTGAAATGATTGTAAAGAAGGGGGGAGTTGTGATAATTAAAGATGAAAAAAAAGGAGTAAGTCATTAAAAAACGACTTACTCCTTACTTAACCTTAACTAGATAGGGTTATTTGATTTTATTTTTTAATGGTATCTCAATTCTTGTACCTTGCCCCAAAACACGCGATATGAAAATGCGGTGTAGCTGAAGATCACAGGAACAACAATAATAGCGCCCCATAAAATAAAGCTTAATGATTCTGGTGCTGAAGCTGCTTCCCAAATCGTCAATTTGTTAGGCACTATGTAAGGAAAGAAGCTGAAACCTAAACCGATAAAACACAGTAAAAATATTGTTGATGCTGCGGTGAAAGGTATCCAGCAGCCTTTGTCATTTTTAGCAGGTAGTTTTTTAAGTACAAAAAAGCTGTAAACAAACAATCCAAAACAGATTAAAGGTAAAGGCAAAAGTAGCAACATGTTAGGCGTTTCAAACCAACGATCAAATACATTAGGGTTAATAATTGGATTGATAGCTGATACAGCTAATATACCAATGAAACAAATTAAACCCGACTTTTTAGCCCAAGCAACAGCTTGCACTTGTAAATCGCCTTCGGTTTTCATTATTAACCAACAAGCACCAATGTAACTGTAAGCCGCGGCAACACCTAAAGCACTGAGTAAACTAAAGCTGTAGGCAGCAAATGTGCTTTCAAAACCCATTACATACATGCCGAGCATATAGCCTTGGCTCATAGAGGCGAGTAACGATCCCATTTTAAACACTTTGTTCCATGTAGGTTTGTGGCTGAATGCGGCTTTAGCTCTAAAATCGAAAGCGACTCCTCGCAGCACTAAACTAATCAATAGAACAGCAGTCGGTAAATACAGCTCTTTAAATATATAACTATGAGCAGCAGGAAAAGCGATTAGTAGCAAGCCTATAGCCAAAACTAACCAAGTTTCGTTAGCATCCCAAAAAGGACCGATAGAGGCGATCATGGTATCGCTGTTATCTTCTTGTTTAAGAGGAAGTAAAATACCTACGCCTAAATCGTAGCCGTCTAAAATGGCGTAAAGAAGAATTGAAAGTCCCATCAAAGCGACAAATATTACGGCTAGTGTGTTAGCTTCAAACATTATTTGAGTCCTTCTATTGCTGATGTGATAATGGGTTTGGTGATTTCATCATCGCTGATTTCTTCAATTTCAACCGCTCTACCTGCCATAGTGAAAATGGTATGTAAGTAAGCAATCATTAACACCGTGTACAAGATTAAATATAAGATTAATGATAAACCTACATTTGAAGGCGCTATATCTGTTGCTGCATCTTTAACACTTAATACACCGGTAACTAACCAAGGTTGGCGTCCTATTTCTGTTACATACCAGCCAGCTAATGTCGCAACCCAGCCTGAGAATGTCATAAACAGTAAGGTTTTTAATACCCAAGGAGATAACTCCTTCTTACGCCAGAGTTGAATACGTCCAGTCCATGCTACAAATAACATCAGAAAGCCGAGACCAACCATAATCCTGAAAGCGAAAAACACAGGCATAACAGGCGGGTGATTACCTTCAAATTCGTTTAGACCTTTTATCTCACCATTTAAGTCATGCGTTAAAATAAGGCTCGCCATATTTGGAATGCCTATTTCAAAATGGTTAGTTTTTGCTGCAGCATCCGGTAAGGCGAAAAGTAACAAAGGTGCGCCTTTTTCTGTATGCCAAATGCCTTCCATTGCCGCAACTTTTTGTGGTTGATGTTCTAGGGTATTTAGGCCGTGAAAGTCACCCACTAATGCTTGTGTTGGCGCTAAAATAGCCGCCACGGTTAAAGCTATTTTTAAGGTCAGTTTAGGTGCTCGTTTGTCGTCACCTTTTAATAAACGATAGGCACTAATACCTGCAATTAAAAAAGCAGCGGTTAAGCCCGAAGCAATAAGCATGTGGGTAAAGCGATACGGAAATGATGGATTAAAAATTATCGCTAACCAATCAACAGGAAAAGCAACACCATCACGCATTTCGTAACCTTGCGGTGTATGCATCCAAGAGTTAAGCGCTAAGATCCAAAAAGCCGATAATGTGGTACCAAAAGCAACGATAAAGGTTGAAAGGGTATGCACTAATGGCGATACGCGATTAATACCGAATAGCATAATGCCTAAAAAGCCAGCTTCTAAAAAGAAGGCTGTTAGCACTTCATAACCTAATAATGGACCTGCAATATTACCGACAGTTTCCATAAATTTTGGCCAATTAGTACCAAACTGGAACGACATGGTAATGCCACTTACAACGCCAAGAGCGAAAGTTAAGGCAAATATTTTTACCCAAAAACGATAAGCTCGCATCCATACCGGATCATTAGTTTGGACATATCGTACTTTGAAAAAAAGTAAGAACCAACTTAAGGCGATAGTGATAACTGGAAACAGAATATGAAAACTGATATTAGTCGCAAATTGAATGCGAGATAAAATCAAGGTATCTAACATTTTTTACTCCATTAGCCCTATGCAGCACGCTGTGGGCTGTTGTTAAAACATGTTTAAAAAGATCGCTATGGCTTGGTAGCCAATAGCGATAAGTGAGGTTGAGCTGATTGGTTGTGCTTATAAAGTATCGTTAATTGTTCTTCAGTAATTTGTCTTTAATATCAATTACTTTACTTACCCCAGCGCCAAGCTTCATCAAGGTATTTAATTTGTCAGGACTCATACTTTGAAGTTCACTTGCCCAATGGGTAATGGTTTCAAGCAATTCATGTATTTCATGCATTTTTACTTGAGCATATTGCTCTTCTTCATTAGCAGGTTCGTTCAATAAATTATCGCGTAATAAAGACAGGGTTGGGTCAACTTCACGTTTGCGGCGCTCTTCAAATACACGAATCGCCATTTCCCAAATAGAACCGGCAGGAGAGTAATATTCTTTGCGATCTTTTGGCTTATGTTGAACTTGAACAAGTCGCCATGATTGCAGTTCTTTAATACCCATGCTGACATTGCCACGAGAAATATTTAACGCTTCAGAAATTTGTATTGCGCTTAATGGCTCTTTGCTTATCACAAGCAAACCATACATTTGGCCAACGGTTCGGTTAAAACCCCAACGACTGCCCATTTCTCCGCAATGCATTACAAACGATTCTATTTTATCTGTTATTATCATAATTTGTTATTTCTGAAGTTTCAGTAATTTCTGAAAGTTTAAACCTTTATTGATTTAAATCAATATTTATTTGATCTTTTTATGCGTTTATTTTTTATTACATAGTTAAATTATTTGACCTTAGCTAGACGTTTTTTATATAAGCAGGCATGACATATTTTTTGCATCACTAAGGTGCAGTGGTTAGAATACAGGCAATAAAAACATTAAAAAATAAAATAAATTAAACTCAAACTAAAGAGTATCAACATGAAAAAACAATTCCATTTACATGCCATTTCTATCGCATTAAGTACTTTATTTGTTGGTTTACCTGCACTTGCTGAAACTGCAGAAGTGAAAACAAATGAAGATGTAGAAAAAATCGCTATTTTAGGTTCTAGAGTATCAACACGTACGGCTACAGAATCGACTTCTCCTATTGATATTATTACCGCTGAATCACTAACAAAAGGTGGCTTTAGCGAGTTAGGTCAAAGTTTACAAGCCAGTGCACCATCGTTTAACTTTAGCCGTACACAAGTTTCAGATGGTTCTGATTTATTTAGACCTGCAACTTTACGCGGTCTTCAACCAGATCAAACCTTAGTGTTAATTAATGGTAAACGTCGTCATAACCAAGCTATTTTTGGCTTAAACGGAACTGTTGGTGCTGGCGCAGCGGGAACAGATATGAACTCTATTCCAATGACTGCACTTAAAAATGTACAAATTTTACGTGATGGTGCTGCGGCTCAATATGGTTCTGATGCTATTGCAGGTGTTATTAACTTAGAACTAAAAAACTCAACTAATGAAACAACAGGTTTTGTTCAAGCTGGCTCAACAGGTGAGGGCGATGGCGATACAATATCTTTTGGTTTAAACACAGGTTTTGATATTGGCACTGAAGGTGGTTTTATAAACCTTTCAGCTGAATATCGTGACGCAGACGGTACTAACCGAGCTGAACGAGATACAGGTGGAAGTTCAACAGTGCTTGCTGGCGAATTGTCTGACGATGTTCGTTGGATCCAAGGTAACTCGGCTTCAGAATTTACGTCGGTTTTTTATAATGCCATGATCCCAGTAGGTAATATGGAATTATACGCTTTTGGTGGTTTTTCAAATCGTACGGCATTAGGTAACGGTTTTTATCGTGATTTTGGCGATGCAGTTAAAAACGTACCGCAAGTTTATGCCGATGGTTTCTTACCTAGAATAGACAACGAAGCAGAAGATCTTTCAACAGCCATAGGTGTTCGCGGTGAAATAAATGATGAGTGGGATTACGATGTTTCAGCAACTTATGGTCAAAATGATTATGACTTCCATTCAGCAAACACTATTAATGCTTCTTACGCAGCTGAATACTTAAGTGAAAACCCAGATGCTACAGACACTGACATTGCAGCTAACGCAGGGCCAACTTCTGGTTATTCAGGTGGTTTCAGATACGACCAATTAACGGTTAATGCTGATGTTACTGGCTTAATTGATTTAGGCTGGGATGAACCTCTTTATCTTGCTTTTGGTGCTGAGTATCGTGATGAAAACTACTCAATTGTTCCTGGTGAAGAAGCCTCTTACGCTTGTGGGATTGCTAATCAAGACGTAGCGTTTCCTTCGGTAATTGATGATTCAGTTTTTGCTGAATGTGGTTTTCAAGCTTACCCAGGTTTAAGACCTGATGCAGCGAGTGAAGCAGGCAGACACAGCTATGCATTTTATGTAGATGCTGAAGCGCAATTAATGGAAGACTGGAATATTGGCGCAGCACTTCGTTATGAAGACTTCTCTGATTCAGGTGATAAGTTAATTGGTAAAGTATCAACACGTTTTAACGTTACTGAAAACTTTTCACTTCGTAGTGCTGTTTCTACGGGGTTTAGAGCGCCGTCGCTTCAACAAAGTGCTTACACTGCTTTTACGGCTAACTTAGGTGATGGTGGTGTTTTATTACCATCGTTTACAGCAACAGCCGGTTCTGCATTTCCTGCGGCATTAGGTGTTGATGGTTTAGATTTAGAAACGTCGAAAAACTTTAGTTTAGGTGCAGTGATCACAGTATCTGATGAAATATCAGTAACCATTGATGCTTACCGTGTAGAAATTGACGACAGAATTACCTTAGGAAGCTTACTTAATGCAGATGATGTAGCATTTAACGCAGAGGCATCAGCGGCATTAGAAGCAACGGGTGCTATACAAGCTAACTATTTTTCTAACTCAGTTAATTCGGTTACTGAAGGTGTAGATATCATTATTGCTTACAATACTGAATTGTATTCTGGTGATTTCGGTATTACTTTCGCGGGTAACATTAACGAAACAGAAATTGACAGCGTTAATACGACAGAAGGCGTTCCAGAGTCAGTAGCGTTAGATGATTTACAACGTAGCTTTTTAACTGACGGGCAGCCAAAAGAACGTGCAACCTTAACATTCGATTACGCACAAGATGCATGGTCTGCTGTGATCAGAGCTAACTACTTTGGCGAAACTGAAATCACTTACTTCGGTAACGATCACATTGGCTTACCTGGCTTTTTATCGCCGACAGGTGAGTTTAAACCAACAAGTACAGTTGAATCAGCTGTGTTAATTGATGTGAACCTTGATTATCAAATTAATGAAACCTTTACGATTTCTGCAGGTATTAATAACCTTTTTGATAAAACGCCTGATGAATTAGGTCAAGACGAAGCGCTTGATTTTATAACCAATGGTGCATTTAAATATCCAGTTAGAGCTTTACCATACGGTTTTGACGGTATGAGTTATTACGCACGTTTAAACTTCAGATTTTAATCTCTTTGGGGTTTAATTCCCCGCAGCTTGCTGCGATTTGGGATAAGCGCTAAAGTATTAGGATGAGTATATTTCTCCATAAAAGTCATAATGTTTCAGTTCTAATGTATCATCTTGTTTGTCCAGCTAAATATCGCAAAGCGATATTTACTGATGAAGTTGATCAGGTACTGAAAGGTGTTTGTGAAGAAATATCTAAAAGGTATGAAATTGCGTTCATAGAAATAGGAACAGATAAAAATCATGTTCATTTTTTGATTCAATCAGTCCCGATGTATAGCCCTAAAAAAATAGCGCAAATAGTTAAAAGTATTACGGCAAGAGAGATTTTTAAGAAATGCCCATTTGTTAAAAAGGAATTATGGGGAGGGGAGTTTTGGTCAGATGGATACTTTATTACCAGCGTAGGTAAGCATGGAAATGAGTCAATAATAAAAGATTATGTGAAGAATCAAGGAGATGATTCTTATAAAAAACTTAAGCGAGAATCAATAACAGATGATCAATTCCAACTATGGTGATAGAGGGTTAATTAATACCCCGCTTTCACGTAGTGAAAGACGAGCCTAAGCGAGACAGCTTGCTGCGGGGTTTTTTACTTCACTTAAATGTTTTAACTTTCAGTTAATCATTGTAGAAAATAACAATAAAGCGCTCAGCATCGGTTAGATGTTTGAGCGTTTTTTATGCGTTGTTATTTATTCGATTAATTTAAGAGAGATCCTCTTAAGACAACATCCCTTCGCTTATGCTCAATCTTAATGGCTTAGTACAAAATAAACCTTGCTATTTTTTGCTAGCAGTTGATAATCTCGCCCCAAATAAGTCATATATTTTCATATTTATTTCGTTCAGCTTAAACGTTAAAAAATCATATTAACGATAAGATGAAAATGAGGAATAAAACTGGGAATGTGGTGAAAATCCACAACTGTACCCGCAACTGTAAACAGAGCGACATACTTACAAACCACTGAGTTTAACTTGGGAAGGTGTATGTTGAGATGCTGTAAGTCAGGATATCAGGTGAAAATGTATGAAATTAATAGCAAGTGATTCATATTGGATTCAAATCCGATGGATTAATTTTGCTATTAGGTCGAGCGGGTCTACTCGAACATGTTAATTCATCTGTTTTTCTAATCGATGAAATGTTCTATTGCCTCTCTGTCCTTACACTAACTAAATAATGCTAGTGCTAAGTCATACTTAAGCTAACTAATACCTAACTAATACCTAACTAACAGCACAGCTAACTAATATAAGCGGACTCATTATGGGACAAGTACATTTAATTTTAGGCGGAGCACGATCGGGCAAAAGCTCGCTTGCAGAACAGTGTGCTAAAAAATCAAACCTACCTGTTACCTATATTGCTACAGCTCAAGCTCTTGATAAAGAAATGCAAACGCGTATTGCACTGCATCAACAAGATCGTCCGCAGCAATGGCAAACGCTAGAGTCGCCACTTTTATTAGCTGAAACCATAGATTCACTTGTTGATCAGGCTATAAATACTTCTTCTGATAACACACAAAATATTGGGCATTGCATTCTTATTGATTGCCTCACGTTATGGCTGACTAACTGTTTGTGCCAACATGATTTAGCTTATTTCGAGCAAGAAAAACAGCAACTTTTAACGTCTCTTATCAATAGCCAAAAACACCCAAATATCCATATTATTTTAGTCAGTAACGAAGTAGGGCACGGCATAGTGCCTATGGGCAATTTATCGCGTGAGTTTGTTGATCAATCAGGCTGGTTACATCAAGCTGTAGCTGAAGTGGCTGATAAAGTTGATTTTGTTATGGCAGGCTTACCCCTTTCATTAAAATCTGTTACTTCTGTGCAAACAGAACCTTCACGAGGTGAAATTTAATGAAAACCATCATGATACAAGGCACAACGTCTGATGCTGGTAAAAGTACGCTAGTAGCGGGTTTGTGCAGAGCTTTGGTTAATCAAGGTCATAAAGTTGCGCCATTTAAGCCGCAAAATATGGCGCTTAATAGCGCAGTAACTAAAGACGGTGGCGAAATTGGTCGAGCACAAGCTCTGCAAGCCATCGCGGCAAAAGTAGAAGCACGCATCGATTTTAATCCTATTTTATTAAAGCCTAATAGTGATACTGGCGCACAAGTTATTGTGCATGGTAAAGCGATTTCAAATATGGAAGCAGATAAATATCACGACTATAAAAAAGTTGCGATGCAAGCAGTGCTTGAGTCTCATCAACGCCTTGCCAATGAATTTGAGATCCTTGTGGTTGAAGGCGCAGGCAGTCCAGCTGAAATTAACTTACGCGCCCATGACTTAGCGAATATGGGGTATGCCGAAGCGGTAGATTGCCCTGTACTCATTGTCGCTGATATTGATAAAGGCGGTGTTTTTGCGCATTTAGTAGGAACCTTAGCGTTGTTATCTGAGTCGGAACAAGCGCGCGTTAAAGGTTTTATCATCAACCGTTTTAGAGGTGATATTAAACTGCTTGAATCAGGCTTAACTTGGCTAGAAGAACGCACAGGAAAACCTGTTTTAGGTGTTTTACCTTATCTACACGATTTAGCTTTAGACGCAGAAGATGCTGTGGCTTTAGACAATAAAGTGAGTCAAGCCAAGGTGAAGATCCTCGTTCCTCTATTGCCACATATGAGTAACCACACTGACTTTGACCCTTTACGCTTACAACCTAATATTGATCTGCAATACATCAAAATAGGTCAGTCACTTCAAGGTGCAGACTTAATTATTATTCCGGGTAGTAAAAACGTAACCTCCGATCTTAAATTTTTAAAAGAGCAGGGCTGGCAACAAGAGATAAACCAACATCTTCGTTATGGCGGCAAAGTAATGGGTATTTGTGGTGGTTATCAAATGCTAGGTAAGAAGATATTCGATCCACTGCATATTGAATCAAAGGTTGATGAAATAGAGGGGTTAGGTTTACTCGACTTTACAACTGAATTGACGCAAGAAAAGACTTTGACGCAAGTTACTGGGATAATGCACTTAGATGGGCAAGCATGTGAATTAAAAGGTTATGAAATTCATTGTGGTGTTTCTACAGGTAAGGCTTTAGAGCAACCTTTATTGCATATTAATCACAATAATCAAATAAAAGCCGATGGTTGCATATCAGATGATAAGCAAATAATTGCGACCTATTTACATGGCTTTTTTGATTGCCCAGAGCCAACTCAACAAATACTTGATTGGTTAGGTGTTAAAAACTTAGAGCAACCCGTTATTGATATAAACCAACATCGAGAAGTGCAATTAGAGCGCTTAGCTGATGTATGTGTAGAGCATTTAGCGTTAAACAAAATTCAAAAGATTATTGAACAAGGTGTTGATACAAAACCTGTTCAGTAATGTACGGATAAAACTTAGACACGACAATAATTTAGTTGCATATAAAGCGACTTAATATGTTGTCATTACATAATGAATTTAAGGAAAGAGGATGCAAACTCCTCACTGCCCCCGCAACGGTATATGCATAATAAAATGCATGAGTCCGACCGCTTAAATTTATTTAATAAAGTCGTGCAAACACGACTATCAAATGATGCGGAGGGCATCATTAATGAGGCAAACATGAATACTAAACATATGAATCAAATGAACCCAAAAAATAACTTTAAAAAATCAGCACTTTTATTAGCGATGTCAGCTGTTTTCTCTATGCCTGCTATGGCGATAGAAGAAACTAACAATGCTAGCGCTGAAGAAAAAGTTGAACGTATGACAATTACGGCGACTCGCTCAGCGTTAAACATTGACGATGCATTAACAAGCCAAGTTGTTATTACTCGTGCGGATATTGATGTAATTAATCCTATTTCAGTTTTAGATTTATTATCAACATTACCGAGTGTAGATGTTACGAATAATGGTGGTAGAGGCCAAACATCATCGATTTTCTTACGTGGTAACAACTCTGATCATACGCTTGTTGTAATTGATGGTATTCGTGTAAGTTCAGCAACTCTAGGTAGCACAAGCTTTAACAGTATTTCACCTGAAATGATTGAACGTATTGAAATTGTTCAAGGACCTCGTGCTTCTTTATGGGGAGCTGATGCCATTGGTGGTGTTATACAAATCTTTACTCGCCAATTAGAAGGTGGTGAACACTTTGCTGGCGTAAGTATTGGTAGTGATTCATACCGTAAGTTTAAAGCGGGTATTGGCTTAAAACATGGCGACGGACAAACAACTGTAAGTGTTAGTAATGAACGTACTGATGGTTTTGATGTAAGAGATACAACAAGTGAAGCTGATGCAGATGATGATGGTTATGATTTCACTTCTATTGCGATTCGTGGTCAACAAAAAATAAATGAAGACTTTAGCTTAGATTGGTTACTTTCAAGTGATCAAGGTGAAAATGATTCTGACGGCTTTTACGACGGCGCAGATATTGACCGACATGCTTGGTTAGTTCGTGGTAGCTATGCAAGCCAGATCAATGATGTAAAAAACTATACAGTAGTTAGTGTAGGGCAAAGTAGAGATAGTGTTGATAGTTTAAGTGGATTTGATTCACAAGGGATTATTGAGACACGCCGTGATCAATTTTCACTTATCAATAATAGCCAATTTACTGAAAACTTCCAAATGAATGTAGGTGCGGATTTTTATCAAGATGACATATCTAAAAGCACATTAATATTTGAAGATGAAAAACGTAATGTGACTGGTGTGTTTGCTCATGGTTTATATACAAGTAACAAATGGACATTCGAAGGCTCTGTACGAAATGACGAAGTACAAGGTGTAGATTCAGAAGTTACTTATAACTTAGGTACAGGTTACACCATTAGTGATGACAGTAGAATTGTGCTAAATCATGGTACAGGTTTCAAAGTTCCTTCATTTAACGATCTATATTACCCTGGATTTGGTACACCAACGTTAAATTCTGAGCGTTCAGAAACAACAGAGCTATTTCTTGAAACTCGTTTAGGTGCAGTTGATACGCGCGTTAACTTTTATTATTCAAAAATTGACGAATTAATTGGAAGAAACGCTGAAGGTAATGCAGGTAACTTTGATGAAGTTATTATTAAAGGTGCTGAGTTAAACTTTAATCTTGTTGCTACGGGTGGAACACATGATCTGAACTTATCTTATACAGATGCTGAAGATCAACAAACTGATGAGCAGTTAATACGCCGTGCAAAAGAGAAGTTTAACTACAAGTTTACTACTTCAATTAACGTTGCTGATTTGTATGCCGAATATAAATTTGTAGGCAGTAGAGAAGATAGTGTTTATCTACAAGATAATGTTGAATTAGGTGCATACCAATTAATCAATTTAGGCTTGAATGCTCCGTTGTCTAAAAACTTAGTTTTAAATGCTCGAGTAACTAACTTACTTGATAAAGAATACCAAACAGCGAACACATACTTTACTCAAGGTCGTGCGCTTTATGTTGGTATTACTTACCAAAACTTTTAATAGCTATTTATTTTGTTAGAACAGCTTATTAGCTAAGCCTGATAAAGAAGTTAGTTATGTAAGTCTTTTAGCTGCATAAAATAAGACTTAGGGTCTGTTGAACTTTCGAGATTATTTTTACAGCAAGGTGTTTGGTATTTAGACAAGGCAGAGTCTGTGACGTGTAGCTAGCTACTCGAACAGACGATAACGCCCTGTCTATCCAAAGTTAGGAATTTCAAACACATGCTGCCCTTTGGGTTCATTTAAAACAAATTTACTTATTGCTGTTCGCTTTTTTAATAGAATAACTATTAGACAAAGCTCACATCGCGATTAAATCCGTTTTGAATTGAATAAAATTTAACCCTGAAAGATCAACAGACCTTGATTAAAACCCCAAAAGGTCATTCTTTTGGGGTTTTGTTTTTTTATATTAAATAAATTAAAAAAAGAGTAGAAAAGGCTTTACAATGCAAATGAGAATGATTATTATTTAGTTGTCGGTTAGGGAGGAGTCCACTACTACTTTTTCTTAATCGGTATCGAATTACCTCTGGCTTTAGGTTACAGGACGCGTAAGGCCGGAGACCCCCATATTCGATGTCGTATTGTCACACTCTCTCTTTGGCTATTACCTATTTTTTAGTTAATAGCCTTTTTTTTGCCTAAAATTTAGCTTTATGCTGAATGTGAGTTGTTCTTAAATACACGCTTGTAATATCTTTGCCAGTTTAATGAGTTGTTGCTGCGTTGGAATGCCAAAACGTAACTTGTCTTTTTCATCTGTTAAGCGCACATAAACGGCTTGTTGGCATAATAGGGTATATAAACTTTCAGCATTAATATTTGATGCTTCATTAAAGCTAAGTGTTAAGAATAGATCAGTACCTTTAATCTCTGAAATAATATTGTTACCTAAGTATTGCCACAATAATTTTTCTAACTCATTTCTTAATATGTTTAATGTTTGTTTTTGCTGTTGATGCCAGTCGCTGTCATGAAGTGCATGAAGAGCAATAAGCTGCGCAGGGCCATTGACTTGCCAAGGACCTAAATGTTCATTAAAAGCTTCACACCATGATTGATTAGCCACTAGAAAACCAATGCGAATACCCGCTAAACCAAAGAATTTTCCGAACGAGCGAAAAACTAACGTATTGCTATTGGCAACTTGTGAACAAATTGAGTTATTCGTTGGTATAACATCCATAAAAGCTTCATCTACAACGAGTAAGCCGTTAAGGTTTTCAATCACTTTTTGGTAGGTGAGTAATGTTTCGTTAGTAAACAATAAACCTGTTGGATTGTTTGGATTAATAATAACAAGCACGCTGTTTGCTTGTATGTCATCAATGACTGGAAGTTCATCTAAGTAAAAGTGCAAACTATAACCAGCATTACGCCAAGCTTGAGCATGTTCTTTGTAACCATATTGAGGTAAATAAACATGGTGAGCACAATGAGCTGGATCTTTGTTATCTAAAGTTAGCGTATTTTGTTTCTTCTGCCATAGCTCGGGCAGCGCTTTAATTATTGCTTGGCTACCATTGGTTACGATTAAGTGTTCGCATTGATAATAGTGTTTAGCAGCAGTTAACAAGTCATTATTTTGTTGCGGGAGATCTTGCCAAATATTCAAAGGAATATCAGGAATAGGGTAGCTCAAAGGAGCAATACCTGTAGAGAGATCAAGCCATTGCTCAGCAGGAGTTTGATATTTCTGGGCTATTTGTTGTAATTGCCCGCCATGAATTAGCGCCATGTTTTGATCTCAGTTGTATATAAGGATTAACGTAAACGAATTATGATAAGAAATTAGCTAGAAAACTTGTTATCAATATAGCCACATAAAAGTTAACAACATAACAATCAACGTCAGTAAGATAGCTGCACGTTTTACAAGTAATACGCTGTTAGGAATATCTTCAATTTCTATTTTATTGCCACAGCCTAAAGTAACCGATTCTACTAATTTTCCATGATATGAAGCACTACCACCAAGTTTTATATTCATCACAGTTGCGCCTGCAGCCATTACCCATCCGCCATTGTGGCTTTTATATTGGTTACCTTGTGATGCTGAATTTTTTAACGCCTTGGTAAAGACCTTAAAGGTTTTACTTTGCATTGCATAAAGTAACGTACAAACTTTAGCGCTGAAAAAACCAAGTAAATCATCGAGTCGGGCACTGGCAAATCCAAAAGAATTAAACTGCAGTGTTCGGTAGCCCCACATGGCATCTAAGGTATTCGCAAAACGGTGAAAAATAACTAAAGGTGCGCCACCAATAATAAAATATATCATCGAAGCTATAACGGAGTCATGACCGTTTTCTAACATAGACTCAACCGTCGCTCGCGACATTTCATCGGGTGTTAATGTACTCGTTTCTCTACTCACTAAATAGCCAGTGAAGTGCCTAGCTTCAGTTAAATTATTCACGTTTAGTGGCTTATAAACTTGCATTGCATGTTGATGTAAACTGTTAAGTCCAATAGCTAAATACAGTACGCTGGCATCACAGAGTATCTGCCAGTACCAGACTAAATCATTAAGATAAAAGAAGTACAGTAAGGGCAGAGGTAACACTAATAATGCCCATGAAAGGGCACCTAAAGCTGCATTCTTATTATTGAAAACTAGCACTTGGGAATTGTTGTCTGCTTTACTTTGGGTGTAAATATTTAGTCGCTTTTCACATTGCTGAGCTAACCAGCCAAAGCCAACAAGGTAATGGTATTGACGCGCTTCACCTAAGAACTTATCAAGAAGCAGAGCAAGTAGAAGTGTTAAGCCAATTGAACATGAAGGAAGATAGATAAGTAGCCATGAAATAAAGTCGTTTGCTAACAATATTTTCTCCTCCTTTTCTTTGTTGTTAATGAATAATTCATGGGTTGAATATAATAGCTAAGCTAAATCTATTTGGATGATAGTCGTTAACTTATATAGCGTTAACTTAGATTAAAATATTCAGTGTTATGGTCGTAAGTTAAGTGGGTAACACAACCATTTTTAAATAATTCATAAGCATTATGATCTGAACGTTCACCTAACAAGGCTAAAAAGCAGCGCAGGGCTTCACCATGAAAAATAACCAAAATATTTTGTGATTCATGCGTTTGTACTATTTCTTCAAGAGCATTATAAATTCGTTGCCCGCAGATTATCGCACTTTCTCCACCTTTAGGCGTAAGTTCAGTGAATTTGTATAGTAATTCAATGTAGTTGTTGTCGTGTGACAAGGTTTCTATTTTCTCGCCCTGCCAGTTTCCTAAATGTCTTTCGGTAAGGTCTTTAGTGGTTTTTACGTCAATATTAAGTAAGCTTTTGCAAATTTCAGCACTGTGTTTTGCTCTACCAAGATCGGATGAAAAAATGATATCTATTTTTTTATCTAAAACTTGTTGTGCTATTTGTGCGGATTGTTGCTTACCTAACTCAGTTAAATGACTATCAAGTTGTCCTTGAAAACGTTGGACTTTATTCCACTGTGTTTCTCCATGACGGGCTATGTATAAGCTTGTTTTCATAGGTTTTCGTTACTAATAAAAGTAATCAAGAAGGATACATCAATGTACTTAAATGATATCAATTTTAGGCGAGGTTTTGTCATAATAGCCAGTCTCTTAGATAAAGGTTACAGCTTTTTTGCTTTAGGCAAAAGTTAAGTACTTGCGTACATGCAAGCAACGCAGAAGTGATTGTGTTTAGCGCTTATTTAGTGCCATTGTAATCAAAACCATAAGTTAAAACAGATGCTTTTCAATGTTGATAATTGCTGCGCAGCATAACTAAATCGAACTTAGGCTTCAACGCAAAATACAATAAATAAAAAATAGACGATAAATTGCTCTAGCGATGATTGTATAAGCTTAGCCCTTAGCGTAAAATTTGAGTTAATTAGGTGCCATTTATTAAATTTTTTACTTTTAATAGTGGTGAAACGTGAAACTGGTGAAATACCAGTACTGCCCCCGCAACGGTAACTGTGAGCTTCAATTAAACCACTGTGAATCATTTAGCATTAGATGAACATGGGAAGGGATTGAAATAGCGATGATCAGGAGTCCGGAGACCGGCCTACTTATTTTTGTACTAAACAACTGCGGTGGGCGGTTATTCAGAGATATTAAAATTTGTTGTAGGTTTACTCCCTAATTTCTTAGGTGAGCCTTTATTTTACTAACTTTGATCTCCCGCCGTTAATATATTTAATGGGATCATCATGAAATCAGAAGAATTACAAAAACCACTATTTTACTTTATAGGCATTGTTGCTCTATTAAGCCTTTTAATGATCGCGACTCGCGGAAGTCACTTTACTGCATTTAATACCTTGCCTAGCGCTTCAATTGGCGTTTTCTTCTTAGCAGGTATGTTTTTACGTACTGTAAAAAGCTATTGGTTTTTCTATATTTTATCTATCACGATTGATCTCGTGTCATCATATTATCGTGGCTCATTTGGTGATTGCTTAACAACAGCCTACCCAGCGTTAGCAATAAGCTATGCGGTAATGTTTGCTTTTGGCTACTACGCTAAACCAGATTGGTTACAGCAAAATATTATCGTTAATCTTGTTAAGGTTGGAGCGGCTTTATTTATCGGAAGTTCTATCGCTTTCTTTATTTCAAATGGCAGTTTTTATGTATTGTCAGGAAATTTTACTGATCTGTCTTGGTATGAGTATTCAACACGCGTTAATAAGTATTACTTTAACTCCATTTCAAATCCTATTTTTTATGCAACTAGCGCCATCGTTATCGATTGGGGAATTAGTCGTTTATATAATCATAAAGTAGAAGCTCAGTTAACTTCGTAAGCTTTTAATTTTATTGATAGGTAAGGACTTATTTTGGCATTTGAAAATACTTCACAAAATATAAAAGGTACAGGCATAATGTGCCCAGCATTAATTGTTGCGGCTCCATCTTCTGGTACAGGTAAAACAACGATTACAGCGGCTATTGCGAGATATCATCGTAATCAAGGGAAAAAAGTTACCATCTTTAAGGTGGGACCAGACTTTATTGATCCTATGATTTTACGCCAAGCCAGTGGTGAACTCGTTTATCAATTAGACCTATGGTTGGTGGGTGAACAAGGTTGTCAGGAATTACTATATAAAGCCGCTCAAAGCTCTGATCTTATTTTGATTGAAGGTGTGATGGGGCTTTTTGATGGCACACCAAGCAGTGCTGATTTAGCTGAAACTTTTAATATTCCAGTATTAGGTATTATTGATGCTTCAGCGATGGCACAAACATTTGCGGCCGTTGCTTTTGGTTTAGCAAATTATCGTCCCGCAATGCCATTTTCTGGCGTTATTGCTAATCGCGTTAATACTCCTCGTCATAAAGAAATATTAGAAAACTGTTTACCCGACGATATACGTTTTTATGGTCGTATCCCTAAAGATGAAAGTATTACATTACCACGACGTCACTTAGGTTTAGTGCAAGCACAAGAGCTTACTGATATTGATACTCAGCTTGATCAAGCTGCGTCACATATCGCTGAAACGGGGTTAGTTGAATTACCTGCTGCCGTAGAGTTTTTTGCTTGTGAAGCAACTGAAACATACAAAGCTGATGGTGCCTTAGCGGGTACTCGAATTATTATTGTTAAAGACAAAGCCTTTAGCTTTATTTATGCGGCTAACATCGCTTTCTTAGAAGAAACGGGCGCTGAGTTAATTTATTGTTCAGCACTCACTGATAGTGAATTACCTGCTGGTGATGTGTTATATATTCCAGGTGGTTACCCTGAGTTGTATGCTGAGCAACTGGCAGCTAACAAAAGCTTTATAACTAGCATCATTGCTTTTGCTCAATCAAATAAAACTATTATTGCTGAATGTGGCGGTATGCTTTATTTACTCGATCAGTTAACTGATTTAGAAGAAAAAGAGTTTTCAATGGTTGGCTTACTTCCTGGTAAAGCCGTAATGCAAAAGAAAGTAGCAGCAATAGGCTCTCAGCAAGTTACATTACCTTTACTAGGTACTGAAACTTTAGCGAGTAATATTATACGTGGTCATAGTTTTCATTATTCAAGTGCAGAAATAGCGTTAGAGCCTATTAGTCAAACTAAACATCATCCAACGGAACGTTTAGGTGAGTTTGTTTATCAACACGGTAATATTTTAGCGTCATACATGCATTGGTATTTTCAAAGTAATCCTGAGTTAACTGTGAAGCTATTTACTCGTGTAGGTAGTTAAACTAAAGGATTTTATTTCTAGAGTTTAGGTAGGAAGATGTTATTTCTGTTAAGGTTATTGTATAAACCTTAACAGATGTTAAAAGATATAAGCGTGAGCATGAAAACTGAAACCTACACTAAAACGGATTCTAAAATAAAGCCTCTAGGTCTGAGTTATTTTGCTGCTCCTGCAAGAGTGATTTCAATATTGGTGGTATTGTTTGTCTTATATACAGCCTTTATTGAATACTTCGACTATAAACATGAGGCAGATAATTCTTTAGCTATTATTTCTGAGCCTAAAATTAATGATATTTATTTCATGGATTTTAGAGTGATTAAAGAAGATTTAAGACCTCATGAAAAGTACAGAATTGCCAAGGTAGCCGACATCACAGGCGATATCATTACTTTGGTATATGGTAGTTTTTATTATCAGCGTAAACATGCCACTTTAAACGCCATAAGCTACGGGCAACTCACCTTTAAAGATTATTTTGAAGGTAAGCGTTACGACTTTCCTCATAATAAAGTAAAAAATTTATTTGAAAGTGGAGCTATTTATTTAGCTAATAGACCTGTTCAAAATAAATTATATGGCAACCTCGTTGTTCCAAGAGAAGAGCATTATCGTTCAAATAGGCTGACTTACGGCAAACAAGAAAACATAAAAGGCGAGGCATTTTTTAATGATAGCTTTAACGAGATGGGGCTAGAAAAAGCTTTTGGTTTTTTCCAACAATCAGCTGAGTTAGGTTTTGTTAAAGGTCAGATAAACTTAGCTCAAATGTACATTGATGGTGAGTTTGTTAATAAAGACTTTAACAAAGCGCTACATTGGTTAAAACAAGCTTCGTTGCAAAGTAGTAAGTCAGCTATCTTTAAATATGGCATTATTTGTAAACAAGTTGAAGCATGCAACGCTGGCGACTTTTATCAAGAACTTAACGAATCAGGTGTAAATATTAAAGTAAGAAAGTTAGATTTCGAACTAAGTAACGCCAACTAATGCCAAGTAATCAAATAATAAAGAATATAAAAATGACTGAAAAAGATAACAAATTAACAGACGAACAAAAGCATAAAGAACGTCAACAAAAGATCAAAGCTAAAGTTGACGAACGAGTGGCGAACGCTACAGAAGAGCGTGGTGTTTTAGTTGTTATTACGGGTAATGGCAAAGGTAAGAGTACTTCGGGCTTTGGTACTATATTGCGTGCAGTTGGTCATGGTTTAAAAACAGGTATTGTACAGTTTATTAAAGGTTCGAAATGGGAATGTGGAGAGATGAATATCCTCAAGCAATTTCCTGTAGAACATTGGGTTATGGGGACTGGGTTTACTTGGGAAACACAATCTAAAGAAACTGATATAGCTGCAGCTAAGGTTGCATGGGAAAAGACTAAAGCCATGCTTAGCGACCCTTCTATCGACATGGTGCTGCTTGACGAAATGACCTACATGGTGAAATACGGTTATATTGATTTAGATGAGATTATCGAGGTTTTAAATAATCGCCCTAAAATGCAACACGTACTTATTACTGGTCGAGCTTGCCACCGTCGTTTACTTGAACTAGCTGATACAGTGTCAGAAGTTCAGCCCGTTAAACATGCTTTTAAAGATGGTATAAAAGCGCAGAAAGGCTTGGATTGGTAAAGTAGAAAGCATAATCACAGTAAACATTATTTATTAATTAAGCCTGATATCGTCAGGCTTTTTGCTATCTAACCTGAGCTCGGCTTAATATATTCTTCTCTAATACCAAGCGGATTAATTTATTGAGCAACTTAGAGCTACATTAGCAAGCTTAGAACAAGCAAAATTGATTAAACATAGTTATTCTATATTTTTTTAATTTTGTGATGTTATCAGTTTGCTAATGAGCTCCCGAAGAGCGAGAATTTAAAGGCTTATATGCCGCGTTATTGATTTTGACAAGGTTCCTACATGGATGTAGGACATTAGGGTAACGCAGGAGCAGTTACCGAGAATAACCATTCTCTCAATCAATGCCTCGCCTACATGGATGTAGGTGCTTAGGTTCAGTATGGAACTATGAACCTGTGCCTCTAAGCCTTTAAATTCTCGCTAAGTGAGCAATAAATTAATCCGTTTGGTATAACAGCTACTTTTACTTGGGAAAATCTATTTGACTCTCAGGTTTAGCTATATCAAATGCTGGTAGCTGATTGCAGCTATTATAAGTCGCCATGATTTTCGGGTAAGGCAACATATCAAGCTTAAAGCGTAGCGCGTTGTATACCTGCGGAATTAGATATAAATCCACTAAACTTACCTCTTTACCTAAGCTATATGGTGTAGCTTTTATTTGTGTTTCTAATACATCAAACCCTTTGATGATCCAATGTAAATACCATGTCATTTTATCTTCTTCATTCACATTTAGAGTTTGTGTTAAATATTTAAGCACACGTAAATTATCAACAGGGTGTATATCGCAAGCAATAATATCGATCATGCTACGTACTTGAGCTGCTTCAAATGGTTCTGTAGGTACTAAAGCAGGAATAGGGTGTAAGGATTCTATATATTGAAGAATGGCGCCAGATTGAGCTAATAAACGTCCATCTTCTGTTTCTAAACACGGCACTAAGCCTTGTGGTTGCTTATCTGTATAAGGCGCTTGAGTTTGTTCGCTATTAAGTAAATTTACTGGAACAAGCGTATGAGCGATATTTTTAAAATTTAAGGCTATGCGTACACGGTATGCTGCAGAAGAACGGTGATAGCTATAAAGTTTCATTTTAAGTTTCCAATAAGTCTATTTTAGGTAGGTAAAGTCGAGCCGAGCTTAAATTACATTAAATAGAGTTTAAGTCGCTTTGAATGGGTGAGTAAATCATCTGATAAATTCACTTAAATACTGACTGTACACCTGTGTTTACATCATGTGTATTTCGGATGATATGACTTGTTTATTAAGCTAGAGCTATATTTTTAATACACTTGATGGCTTGAGGCACAGATAATTAAGATAACGCGATAAAGTTAAATATTACTGTTATTAGCGATCAGCTTTCATATAATCATTCTTCTTACATTTATTTGTAAAATTTATTTAAAGGGTATACTTATTAATTTTTTAAATGTATTTTTACGTTTAATATGTAGTTTAAAGTCCGCGAAAAGATAATTCAAAGGAAGATGAAATGAACGCAACATTAAAAC